>OZ220688.1:0-2842500 GCA_965116445.1 Thermoanaerobaculia bacterium
GCAGGAGGAGCTGGTCCAGTTGGAGAACGAAGATGGCGAACAGAATCAGCAGTGTCGCGGCCGCGGCCACCTTGAGGATCGCGGTCGCCTCCGTCCGCAGATCTGCGATGCGGTGCGAGCGGTAGCGCCGGGTGGCGACCAGGGGCACGGCCCAGGCCAGAAGCGCCAGCGGCAGCAGGGGCAGGTGGTCGCTGAGCGGGTAGAGAGGACGGGGGAACAGATCCGGCAACACCTGCGGCAACACCTCGCTGCGGATCGCATAGGCGAGGAAGAACGCGGCCGCGACCAGGGCAAGGTCGAGGGCCAGAAGCAGGCCGGCCTGGAGTCGGATGCGCTGTTTCAACATGGCTTGCGCTGTTTCAACGTGGCTTGCGCTGTTTCAACCTTGGTTGCGCTGTCTCAACATGGGTTATGGACGCCCGGCTGAGTCTAGCCGCCCGACCGCTGCCCGAAACGCCTGTCGCACAGGCGGCGAAACAGCTCCTCGTACTGGTCCGTGACCCGGTCCCAGTTGTACTCGGACGCCGCCCGCGTTGCGGCGCGCTCGCCAAGGAGGCGCGTCCGCACCGGGTTGCCGGCGGCCTGCTCGAATGCCGCGGTCAGGGAGGTCCGATCCTGCACGTCGAAGTAGATCGCGGCGTCGGCTGCCGTTTCGCGGTTGGCCGGTTCGTCGTTGACCAGCACGCAGTTGCCGTAGCCCATCGCCTCGACCAGCGCCGGATGGGTGCCGCCGACTTCCGTGGCATGCACGGTCGCGAGCGCGGACGAGAGCAGGCCCCGGTAGCGGTCGCCGTACACGGCGCCCGGGAACACGACGCGCGGATCGGCCGTCCGCTTCATCTCGGCGATGAAGTCGGAGGCGTAGGGCGCGTCGCCGACCATGACCAGGGGCAGGTCGCCGCCCACCCGGGCGTAGGCCGCGACCACGCGGTGCGGGTTGTTCTCCGGTTCGAAGCGGCTGACGTAGAGAAAGTAGCGCCGGGAATCGAGCCCGAGTTCGTCCAGGATCGGGTGGGAGACGATGGGCCGGGGCTCGACGCCGTAGCGGATCATCGTCGTTTCGCGGCCGTACCGGTCGCGGTAGTGGTCGGCGATGATCTCGGCGTCGCTGACCGTCGCGCCGGGCAGCAGGCAGGCCAGGCGTTCGGAAAGCGCGTACACGAGGCGGCCCGGCCAGCCCCATTTCGCTCTTTGTTTCTCGATTCCGTCCACGTGCAGGGCGGTTCCGACGCGTCGTGGCCAGAGCAGGGGCAGGAAGATCGCGTTGGCGCCGTTGACGACCAGTGCGGCTCGGGCTCCGCGGGCGAAGAGTGTCGCGTGAAGACAGGAGAGCAGGGTGTGAACGGGTGTATCTGCGTACTTCGTGCGCAGCGTCGGCAGGACGACAAGATCGACGCCGCGGTGAGAGCGGAGCCGCCGGTCGACGTAGTGGGATCGGCAGTAGACGGTGACCGGCCAACCACGTTCCGCCAGCCGCGGCGCCAGCGCCTCGATCATCGTCTCGTAGCCGCTGTAGTTGGCCGGAATGCCGCGGCTGCCGAGGATCAAGACCCTCGGTCGTTCAGGGTCGAGCGGCAGGGACTCCCGCCCGAACCACCTGGCGGTTGTGCGGGCCGGCACGCTGCGGCGGGCGCGGACCAGCCGCCGCCGTTCGAGGATCCGGCGGCGGTTGCGCCACAGCCAGGCGTAGGCGGCCAGCGACGAGGGCTCTCGCAGCAGCACGTAGCCGAGAATGCCGAGTTCCCGAAGCGAGGTCGCGAACAGCGTGCGCGGGGCATCGGCCAGGGTCCGGTGGTAGAGCTGCAAGAGGTATCGGTTCTTGAGCGAGTGGAAGTTGATTTCCCGCGACATCTGGCGCCGCCGCCGGGACAGGTTGACGCGGCCGTGCAGCGCGCAGGCCCGGGGTTCGTAAATCACCTCCCAGCCTCGTTGGCCCAGCCGGAAGCAGAGTTCGGCGTCCTCACGGTAGGAGTGAAAGTCGTCGTCGAAGACGCGACCGTCGAGTGCTACGTCTCTCAGGGCGGCGCTCAGGAACAGCGTCGCGGCGCCGGTGCCGCCGAACACCCGCTCGGTGGCCGGATACTGGCCGCGGTCGACCCGGTTGGCGCCGCGGTCGACATGGCGCCAGCTTCGCGTGAGCGCCATGCCGCAGGCGTCGATCACGGGCCTGTCGGTGCGCCACCGGGTGCGCCGGCCGTCTGGCCGGCAGTCCGCCGAAGGCGGGCCCACCTCCGCATCCGCCCTCAGCAACCTCCCCGTCACCGCGCCCACCGGGCGCTTCTCGCTCGTGAACCGGCGGAGGCTCTCGATCAGGCGCAACGCATAGTCGGGGGCCACCCATGCATCCGCGTTCAGGCTCAGAACGTAGGTCGGTTCCCCGCCGTCCGCGGGACTGGGTGCGCCGGCGTCCCCGCCGGCTTCCTCCGCGCTGACGAACGCCGCCTCGAGAGCCCGGTTCAGGCCGCCCGCGAAGCCGGTGTTCTCGTCCAGCGCAATCAAGTCGACCGGGAAGGACGCCGAATCCGCGCCCTCACGGAGGCGGTCGACGGTGCCGTCGGTGCTCGCGTTGTCGACCACGATCAGCCGGAACGCGGGACCTTCAAGCCCCGCGAGCGCCTCGAAGAACCGCGGCAGGTTCGCCGCGTCGTTCCAGGTGACCGTGCAGATCGCGACCTCCACACCCCGAGGCCCCCCACTGGGTGCGCCGACGTCCCCGTCGGCCCTCCGAGAAAAACAGCGCGAGGCGTCAGCCTCGCTCCTTCGAGAACTCACCGCCCTCTCCACCCCGTAGCAGCCGCCACCACCAGCCGCCACAGCCCCGCAACCGCCTCCCCGCGGCCGCGAGCCCGCCGTGGCCGGCGAAGCGGCAGCAGGGCGATGCGGAGCAGCGCGGTTGCCGTCAGCACGAAGCGCAGCACGAGGGCGGCGCCGCGGCTGTGATGCTTGCGAGCGTATCGGCCCAGGTTGCGGTAGTAGGCGAGCAGGAAGGGGCCGTAACCGAGACGCGGCACGGAGGCGCCGAGGCCGTGCCGGAACGTGGCGTCCGGCCAGTAGCGGATCGTCTCGCTCCGATCGTGGAGCCGGCGGGCGAGATCGACGTCCTCGAACCAGGCCGGCCAGAACTGTTCGTCCATGCGACCGGCGGCTTCGAAGGCGTCGCGTCGAAGCAGCAGGGCGCAGGCCGCCGGCTGCTCGACGGGCGCCCCGGCCGCCGGCTCCGGCAGCGTGGCGGGCTCCATGAAGCTGCAGTAGCCGAGCAGCGTGCGCAGGCCGGGCAGTTGGCGCAGTTGCCAACCGGCCTGAGGAGCGCCGTCGTCGTCCAGCAGCCGGGGCGCCAGGCCGGCCGTTTCCGGGTGCTGTTCCATGCCCCGGACCAGGGACTCGAGGGCCCCGGATTCGGGTCTGGCGTCCGTGTTGAGGATCAGCAACAGGCGGCCTCCCGCATTTGCCGCACCACGATTGATCGCGGCCGCGAAGCCGAGGTTGCGGCCCGGGTCGACGATGTGGACGTTGGACCTGCCGGCGTCCGGCTCGCCGAGGCTCTCGCTCGAACCGTTGTCGACCACGATCAGCTCGAACCGCCCGTCCCGGGGCCAGCTCCGGACGAGGAGCGCCAGGTTTTCCTCGTCGTGCCAGTGCGGCGCCACCGCGCTCAGGAGCGGAGCTCCGCTCATGCCCCGCTCTCGCCGGCATCCGCACTGGGTGCGCCGACGTCCCCGCCGGTATCCGCACTGGGTGCGCCGACGTCCCCGTCGGCATCCGCACTGGGTGCGCCGACGTCCCCGTCGGCATCCGCCGCAGGCGGCCAAAGAGACGGGCCGGCCCCGGGGCTCCAAGTCGGCTGCCCGCGACCGAAACCGGCGAATCGCGGCAGGAGCCGGACCGCCCGGCCCCAGGCGAACAGCAGGTCCGTAGCTCCCGGGCGTCTTGAATCGCCGGGCAGCGCTTCGCTCTTTCCGCCCCGAAACAGATCGACCGCGTCGCGAATCAGGAGTCCGGGCAGCAGAAGCCAGAAGCTGCGGCCCAGCCGCTTCGCCAGAACCAGCAGGCGATTGCAGTAAATGCGGCGAACCCGCCGCCGGGCGGCGCGGCGGCCGCGGCTGGACAACGCGCCGGCATGTTCAATGCGGGCCGCCGGCGCCAGCACGGACTCGTACGATGCGCGGCGCAGCCGGTCGGCAAGTTCGACGTCCTCGTAGTAGCTGTCGAGCCGCTCGTTGAAGGGCCGGAGCGGTGCGCCCGCCGGGCTCACGGCGACGAGCGCCTCGCGGCGGTAGATGGCCGCCGTGGCGGACACACCGTAGATGGGCCTCGGCGCCCCGCCTGCCGGCGGCGCGGATTTGCCGCGGTCGATCTGGATCGCCTGCCAGCGGCGGTTCCACGCCAGGCCGGCACCGTCGATACGTGCTTCGTCCGTGCCGTCACCGGCCGGAAGCAAGTTGAGTCCCTGCGCCGCCGCGAGCGGGGAGTCGGCGGAGATCCGCGGGTCGGCGCCGTCGCAAGCGCCGAGGGCCGCCAGCAACGTTCGGGTCCAGCCGGTCGCCAGCACGGCGTCATCGTTCACCAGGGCGATCAGGCGGCCGCGGCTGACCGCGATGCCGGCGTTGGCCGCACGGGCGAATCCTGCCGGTCGGGGAAACTGCGCGATCCGCGGCGACCGCTCGAAGGCGTTGGGGTGATCCGACGCGAACTGCCGTGCGAGTTCCCTGAGCGCTGTCGGACCGCCGGTGAGAGCGGCACGGTCGACCTGGTCGGCGGTTCCGCTGCCGACGGGCTTCCCGGTCTCCTGGGCCAGGACGCGGGAGTTCGTGGCCGGGTGTTGCCAGACGACGATCAGTTCGGCCGGCGCGCCGGTTTCCGCCGCGTCCCGGTAAATGGACTCCAGACAGCCCGCGACATGCTCCGGTACGCCGACTGTTGGAACGACGTAGGAGAGTGCCGGCGCCTGGGCCGACCCGTCGGCGGACCCGTCGGTCAAGGCCCGGCAGACCGGCCGACGTGGAGGGCGTGGAAGAGGATCACCTCGACCTCGGCGGGGAGGCCGGGGTCGCGGGTGATGACCAGGTCGCCGGTTCCACAGAGGGAAGAGAGATCGAACTCGGCGCGGTAGCGGGTGCCGAAGAAGGGACCGCCGGCGCCGGTAGCGACCCAGTGCAGCCAGGGCTCGCGCCCCGTTGCGGCGCCGCTTGCACGCGCCGACCATTCGCCAGTGTGGTCGCCGTGCAGCACCTCGACGCCAGGGAGACTTGCACCGATGCGGGCGACCGGCTGACCCGCGGCGATGCCGGCACCGTGGGCGACCGCCGAATCGAGCACCAGGGTCGCGCAGCCGGCCGCTCCGGCTTCCCATCGTGGCTGATCCGCCGTCAACACGTGCCTTGCCGAGCCGAGCAGCGTCTGCCGCGGCTGGAACGCTTCCCAGGAGCCGAGGGCGGCCGCGGTCAGGACGACGACGCCGACGGCCAAGACGATCGCCCGGGGCGTGGGCGCCCTTCGCACCAGCACGCCGACGCCGCGTCCGATCAGAATCAGGACGATCAGTCCGAGCCAGCGGTCAAAGGCCGTATCGAGTCCCAGGGCGCTCAGCCGATCGTCGAGATACGGGGCCCGTAGCCACGGATACGTTGCCGAGAGCGACGCGAACACGAGCAGGCTGCCCTGCCAGCAGAAACCGAACACGGCAGCGTCGCCGCGCAGGCTGAACGCCTGCCAGGGCCCGGTTGGAGGCGGATCGTCGGCCGAGGCGGCGCCGGGCCGCCGGGCGCTCAGCACGGTCCACAGGGCGATGGCCGCCAGCAGGGCCTGCGTGGGCGGCAGGAAGCGCAGCCCGGCGACCGAGAGGAGGACGGCCGCCGCCACGGTGTGCAGCTTGCCCCGACCGACCAGGTTCGGTGCCGCAAGGAGGACCAGGGGCAATCCGGCGAGCGCTACTGGCCAGGGCGCCGGCGCGGCCGGCGGCAGCCCGAGGGTCAGGGCGCCGGCCACAACCAGGACGATGGCGAAGGCGAACCGTCGCCAGACCACGGCGGCCGCCATCGCGGTGAGCAGCACCCCGAACGCGGGCTCGCGCACGAGAACGAGGCCCAGGATCAACGTCAGGCCGAGCCCCAGTGTCGCCGACGCGCGCGACCAGCGCTCCTCGAGCGCCTGAGCGGCCGCGTCGGCGAGCGCCGCGGCGGCCAGGACCAGAACGACGTTCGAGCGCACTCCGCCCGCGACCAGGATCAGGGCGGCGGTTCCCGCGAGGGCCGGAGCGCCCAACCGCGCGAACAGGGCGGTCAGGACGACCGCCGCCACGGCGGGGATGGCGACGAGGACGACCAGCAACCGGAGTGCTGAACCGTCGAGCAGGTCGCCCTGCCGCAGGAGCAGGTTGAGTCCGATCAGGGCGGACGCCAGGACGGCGCCGAGGTGCAGGAGGCGGCCCGGGGCCAGCGAACCGGGCGGCGCCAGCAGCTCGGCCCGGCGGGCGACCAGGCTGTCGACGAGAAGCGCGGCGGGACCCAGACAGAGCAGGGCCCCCACCGCCGTCGCGCGGGCCGGACCGTGGGGGGGCACGGCCGCGAACGCGATCACGGTCAGCACCGGCAGAGCCAGCGCTGCCGGACTCAGCGGCCGACGCGCGGCGCCGGCCGCGGCGATCAGGACGGTGGTCGCCGCCATCGCCAGGAAACGCCCCTCGGCCGCCGCCTCCGGATTGCGCTCAACCCCGGCCAACCCGAACATCGCCAGGCCCGCAAGCAACGGCGGCAGGGCAGCCACTAAGGGCGGCGGCGAACCAGCGGCGGTCATCGCCTCTCAGCCTACCGCTATGCTCCTTCCGCACGTCCCGGCACTGGGTGCCGACGTGTCATCCGAGCGTCCGATGACGGACGCTCGGACTGTTTCGCGGGTTGCGCGGAGTCGCGCCACCCGGGTTCCCGTCGGCATCCGGCGCGATAGCGCCGGTTTCCGGCCCCAACGCTATGATCCGTCGCCGCGTCCTCGGCACGAACTGCCGCCGAAGGCTGGAGGATTGCCACGCCATGTTGCCGCGAGAACTCCTGAGAAGCGAACCGGAGCGGGTCGCCGCCGCCGTCGAGGCGCGCGGCGTGGACCCCGTTCTCGTTGAGCAGTGGGGTAGTTGGGATCTCCGGCGTCGGGAGTCGCTCACCGAACTCGAGGAACTCCGCCACCGCCGTCGGGTGGCGGGCCGCGAGATCGGCATGCTCAAGGCCCAGGGCGAGGCGAAGGAAGAGGAAGCGGCTGAGCGGATTCGCGAGATGACCGCGCTCAAGGCTCGCGTGGAGCAGCTTGAAGAGGTCGTCGAGCAGGCCGAGCGGGAGCTGGTGGACACAGAGCTTCGTGTGCCGAACATCGCGCACGAGAGCGTGCCGCCCGGCAACGACGAATCGGCGAATCGCGTCGAGCGGGTGGTCGGCGAACCGCCGGAGTTCGACTTCGACGCGAAGGCGCACTGGGACCTCGGGCCGGAGCTGGGAATCCTCGACTTCGAGCGCGGCGCCAGGCTGGCCGGCGCCCGGTTCACGACCTACTTCGGCTGGGGGGCTCGCCTGGAGCGGGCGCTCGGCGCCTTCATGCTCGACCTGCACACCGAGGAGCATGGCTACACCGAGGTGCTGCCTCCCTACCTGGTCAAGCGCGAATGCCTGTTCGGCAGCGGCCAGTTGCCGAAGTTCGAGGAGGACCTGTTCCACGTCCAGCCCGATTCGCGGTACCTGATCCCGACCGGCGAGGTGCCCCTGGTCAACCTGCATGCGGGCGAAGTTCTCGACGAGGACCAGTTGCCCCTGCGCTACGCGGCGCTGACGCCCTGCTTTCGCGCCGAGGCCGGATCGTACGGTCGCGACGTGCGCGGACTCATCCGCCAGCACCAGTTCCACAAGGTCGAACTCGTCCAGGTGACCGTGCCCGAAGCGAGTTTCGACGCGCTGGAGCAGCTCACGCGTCACGCCGAACGCGTGCTGCAGCGGCTGGAACTGCCCTACCGTGTGGTCACTCTCTGCACCGGCGACATGGGGTTCGCCATGGCGAAGACCTACGACCTCGAAGTGTGGCTTCCCGGCCAGCAGGCCTACCGGGAGATCTCCTCGTGCAGCAACGCGGAGGCCTTTCAGGCCCGGCGCGTCCAGACCCGCTTCCGCCCCGGGGAAGGTGGCTCGTTGCGTCATGTCCACACCCTGAACGGCTCCGGCCTGGCGGTCGGACGGACGCTGATCGCGCTGCTGGAGAACTACCAGACGGCGTCAGGTTCGATACGCATCCCGGCGGCGCTCCAGCCCTACGTGGGCGGAGCAGAGGAGATCGTGTCAGGCTAGGAGACTGAGGTCTCGCAGGCCATCCGGAGGGGTGGCTGAGTGGTCGAAAGCACCGGTCTTGAAAACCGGCGTGGATTAACAGTCCACCGTGGGTTCGAATCCCACCCCCTCCGCCAACGCATTGGCCAGGCGAACGCCGCCCTGTTCATGACCGGGCGCTGATTCCTCTGACGCTGTTCTGACGAGTTTCTTGTCGCGGTGCGTTCGGCCTTGCGGTCCGGCGCATGCCGCGAACAGAATTCTCTGCGTCGGACAGTGCTCGATAAGCGTCGTTGTCAAGCCCTTTTGTGTCTCGGCAGGCTGTTGGCGCGCTCATCGTGCGGGCGGCCTGCGAGCTCCGGGACTGGCTCTGGCCAAGCGCGATAAGGGGCAACGGCACCGCGCATGATAGCGCGTCAAAGGAAGGCGTCGCCAGCGTGGTCCTCGAACGCGTCCGCCTGGCGAACGTAGCGCAGCACCATGCCGGCGCTGCTGTGCCGGGTCACTTCCATGATCTTGTCGAGCCGGGCGTGGTGGACGGCTGCGCTGGTCACGAACCCGGCCCGTAGCGAGTGGCCCGAGTACTCGGACGGATCGAGGCCGATCGCCCGCACCCAGCGTTTGACCAGCCGTGCGACGTCGGTCGGATGCAGCGGTCTGCCCTGCACGTGCCCGCCTCGGCGCATCGTCCGGAACAGCGGACCCCGAACGACGCCGGACGCTTCGAGCCAGTCCCGCAGTCGTCCTGTGGGCCTGATCCACTCGCCCTCCGGCACCGCTATCTTCTGCCCGCGGCCGAGCTGGTCCGTCTTCGATCGCCGCACGTGTACGAACATGCCCCGGGGACGCTCCGGCGGCCCCAGGAACTCGATGTCGGCGATCTGCAGGGCGCAGATCTCTGAACGGCGGAGCGCGGCGGCGAAACCGACCGCGACCACGGCCGCGTCCCGCAGCGCGATCGTCCGGCGCTGCCTGGACTCCGCCTGTTCGTCGCAGCCGGCGAGGATGCTGGCGATCTGGTGCTCCCGCAGCGCTTTGACTCGCCGCGGCCGCCTGTCGGCGATCCGTGCGAGCCCCCGCAGGACGCTCGCGACCCGGGCGTCCTGCGCCGGCGAGTTCAGGTTCGCCTCGCGGTACCTGCAGTTGATCGCCGCCACCAGCACCCGGAGCGTGCCGAGCGCCAGGGACTCGGAGGCCATCGCGGCCAGGAGGTCGGCCACGTCGTCGGGGGTCGCGGCCATCGGATCCCGGCCGCGCTTTCGGCACCAGGCCGCGAACCGGTTCCAGCCGTTGCGGTAGGCGTTCCGGGTGTTTTCGGACAGTGAGGTCCGAAGCGCGTCCCCTACCGAAATCGCGCTCCCCGCAGCGGATTGCCCGTTGTCGCTCACGCCTGAACTCCTCATTTCCCAAGGGGCGAGGCAGCGGTTCGAGGGGCGGGGCGATCTCCCTGAGTTACTCGGTCATAACACCCTTAGTGACGAAGTACGGTCCTTCGCACGACGGGTTTGGCGCGAGGTTCTGTCCGGTCCTGGATTCGCCGGGTCGGTTAGCGGTGCCGCGGGTCGGGCTCGGCGATACCCGGGCAACTCAATGAGTCAATGAGAAGCACGGCACTTTTTTCCCTGGAGGTGATGCGCGCCTGAGAAGGCCGTCCGGCGGACTATCCGCCGGGGCGTAGAGAGACAGTCGATGGCGGGGATTCCCTCCCGCCTTCTTGAACAAGGGGCTTCGCCCCAGATTTGGACCGGCGCGGAAGGCGTCGGACAAAGGAGAACAAGTGAAGAAGTATCTCATGATTGCGCTGCTGATCAGTGCGATCCCTGCAATGGCGTTCGCTCAGACCGCCGCTTGCGACGACTGCGACCACCAGGTGTCGGTCTACCACGGTACGGGCGGACTGATCGCCACGGCCGATGGTGCCGATATGGTGAACTACCGCGCCACCTGCGACAACGTCACCAGGACCGGTGAACTCATGCCCAACGACGACGGCGTCGTCTCCATGCTGTTCACCGGCGACCTTGCCTGCATGGAGGACGACGGGGGGCTGGTCGACCGGGTTCGCAACTCCACTGGGTACGCCGGCGTCCCCGCCGGCCCTCAGGAAAGAAACGCGCGAGGCGTCAGCCTCGCTCCTTGCCGGAAGGCGCCGCCGAAACCGATGGAAACACGCGAGGCCCGATGGCCCTCCGCTGGGAGAAGGATGGGACGCGGCCCAACGTGCCGGCAGGCAATAGGGAGCGAGGCTGGCGCCTCGCACGTCTTCTTCCGGAAAGCCGACGGGGACGTCGGCGCACCCGGTGTCTTCCTTTCCTGTGTCGTGGTTCGGTCCGAGACCTCGGGTCGGCCTTCCCGCGCTACGCTTGCCAGGCGGGGTTGTCATGAACCGAAGATCGTCAGAAACAACGCGGGCAGAGATCCGGTCGGAACTGGCGAACCTGGAGCAGATCGCGCTTGCGACGAAGCCGGCGTCGGGCGACTTGCCGGCCCTGCGCGGCGTCGACGTCGACGGGGTGTCCATCGCGCTCCGTCGGGCGATCGGTGGCGACCATGTGATCTACCTCGACTTCAAGCAGCGCTACGACCTGGACCGCCGCCTGCGCGAGGCGGGGCGGGCCGGTCGTTCCGATGTGGTCGCGGGGCTCAGGAAGTGCCAGCAGCGGGCCGGCGTGCTGGTGGCGGACGTGTCCGGGCACAAGGTGACGGACGCCCTGATCGCGGCGATGCTCCACCAGGCGTTCCTGCTCGGGGCGTACTACGAGCTCGACCTGTTCGGCGAAGTCACGACGAAGCTCTTCGAGCACATCAACCAGCGCTTCTACAAGTCGACCACCCTGAACAAGTACCTGACGATGCTCTACGGGGAGGTCTCGGAGCAGGGCAGCTTCCGCTTCTTTTCGGCCGGCCATCCGGCGCCTCTCGTCTTCGCGGGCCGGCCGGGGCGGATCAAGCACCTGTCGGAGGATCAGCTCGTCCGCTTCCCGCCGGTCGGGATGTTCGCATCGAACGCGTACATGGACGAGCTCGTCGATCCCGGCCCCCTGGGCTACAAGCGCCCCTACGAGGTCAGCGAGGTCGACCTGCTGGAGGCCGGTGACCTGCTACTGCTCTACACGGACGGCTTTGCCGAGCACGGTGGCGATCGCTACCTGTCGGAGCGCGCCGAGGGTGCCCTGGAGGCCGTCCGCGGCAGGACCGCCGCCGAGATCTGCGAGCACCTGCGTCGCGACCTGCTGGACTTCGCACCTCCCGAGGACGACATCAGCTTCGTCGTGATCAAGAAGACCGAGTAAAAGCCCGCACGCAGTTTGGGCTAACGTAGTAGGCCCGAACCGACAACCTGGAGGGCCCATGTCGATGACCAGAACCGGTCTGCCCGCTCTCGCCCTGACCGCTCTCGCCTGCGCCGCGCCGCCGGCTGAGGATGCGTCCGGCGTCCGAGGCCCTGGCCGCGCGGGCGTCTCGCCCGGAAACGCCGCCGACCGGGTCGCCCTGTTCGGCGACCTGCACATCCACACGATGTACTCGCACGACGCCTTCATGGGTACCGTGCGCACGACCCCGGACGACGCCTACCGCTTCGCCAGGGGGGAGGCGATTCCGCACCCCTCGGGTGAATCGATCCGGCTCTCCGGCGCGCCGCTCGATTTCCTCGCGGTAACGGATCATGCCGAGTATCTGGGCGCCCTGGCGGCGCTGATCGATCCCTCGAGCCCGACCTATGGGCATGCGTTGACCGACGCTCTGATCACCGGCCAGGGCGGCGGGGCCCGGGCGCGGCTGGGCGCGCTGAGCCGGGTGCGGGAACTGGCTCGCGCCGGCGACCCGATCAACGGCCCGGAGGTGAGGGCAAGCGCCTGGCAGCGGATCGTCGAAGCAGCCGAACGGCACAACGACCCGGGCCGGTTCACCGCCCTGATCGGCTACGAGTACACGATGGGGGTGAGTAGCCGTCACGTGCACCGGAACGTCATCTTCCGCGGCAGCGAGGCGCCGGAGCTGCCCTTCAGTTCCCTCGACGGCGATCCCGAGGACCTCTGGAACTGGCTCGACGGGTTGCGCGAGGAGGGGATCGAGGCGCTGGCGATGCCCCACAACATGAACCAGAGCGACGGCCTGGCCTTTCCCGACCGGGAGACCTGGAAGGGCGCGGAGATCGACGCGGAGTTCGCGGCCAAGCGGATACGAAACGAACCGGTGGCCGAAATCAGCCAGCAGAAGGGCACGTCGGAGGTCCATCCGTCGCTGTCGCCGAACGACGAGTGGGCCGACTTCCAGATCGTCCAGTACTACCTGGATCGGGTGAACAACACGGACCCGATCTCGGTTTTCAAGGGCGGCTACTGGCGGGACGCCCTCCTGACCGGGCTCGAGATGGAGGAGCGCCTGGGCGTGAACCCGTATGCCCTCGGCGCGATCGGATCGAGCGACAGTCACGTTTCCGCCGGCTCCTACGAGGAGGACAGACGCTTCTCGGGGAGAACGAACACGCCCGAGTCGCGCGGTTCCGCCTACGGCGAGGAGGACGGCGGCTGGGAGAACTTCTGGACCCCGCGTCAGGCGACCCACGGCACCGGCGGTCTGGCCGCGGTTTGGGCCGGCGAGAATACCCGCGCCGCGATCTTTGACGCGCTGAAGCGCCGGGAGTCCTTCGCGACCTCGGGCACGCGCATCCGCGTGCGCTTCTTCGGCGGCTTCGGGCTCGATGATGCCGTGTCGGACGCAGCGGACCCGATCGCCGCGGCCTACGAGCACGGCGTGCCGATGGGCGGCGACCTCGGTCCGCCGGGGAGTCGCCCACCGGGTGCGCCGACGTCCCCGTCGGCTTCTGGAAACGCCGCTGCCCCGAGCTTCCTCGTCTGGGCCCTGCGCGACCCGGAGAACGCCTGGCTGCAGCGGGCCCAGGTCATCAAGGGCTGGCTGGAGGACGGCGAAACGAAGGAGCAGGTCTACGACGTCGTCTGCTCCGACGGTCTGGCGCCGGACCCCGAAACCCACCGCTGCGATGACAACGGCGCCCGGGTCAATCTGGACGACTGTTCCATCAGCCGGGACAAGGGCGCCGTTGAACTCCGGAGCACCTGGACGGACCCGGACTTCGACCCGGGCGACCCCTCGTTCTACTACGTCCGTGTGCTGGAGAACCCGACCTGCCGCTGGTCGACCTGGGACGCGCTCAGGCTCGGCATCGAACCGAATCCCGATCTGCAGGCGACCCACCAGGAGCGTGCCTGGAGCTCGCCCATCTGGTACACGCCGTAGGCGTCGCTTCTCGAAGGAGAGGCCTTCGGCCTCGCGAGTTGACTTCGGTCGCCACCGCTCCGCGGCGTCGCCCGAAAGCCGGCGGGGACGCCGGCGCACCCAGTCAGTGTGCGGCACGCTGCAGTGGACGCCGACATCCCCCCACTGGGTGCGCCGACGTCCCCGTCGGCTCTCTGAAGGGAGCGCGCGAGGCGCCAGCCTCGCTCCTTGACCTCGCTCCTTACCCCGCTCCCGCGGCCGTCTCTTCCGTCTCTTCCGCCCTCTCGACCGGCTCCAGCTTCAGCATCGCGCCGTCCGTCTCATCCGTAATGACGTAGATCAAATCGTCCGGCCCCTGCCGGACGTCGCGGACGCGCTTGCCGATGTCCTTGAGCAGCCATTCACGGCCGAGTTCCTCGCCGGCCTCGCTGAAGATGAGCCGTTCGAGATGGCCGGTGTTCGGCATGCGCCCGGTCATCAGCGCGCCGGCGAACAGGTTGCCCTTCCACTCGGGGAAGGCGTCACCGGTATAGAACATGAGCCCGGACGGAGCGATGGACGGCAGCCAGAAGATCGCCGGTTCCTCCATCCCTTCGGCCCAGAAGCGCTCGGAGATGCGCACGCCGTTGTAGTGGCGGCCGTAGGAGACGACGGGCCAGCCGTAGTTCTTGCCGGCCTCGATCGCGTTCAGCTCGTCGCCGCCCTGCGGGGCGTGCTCCGTGGTCCAGGGCTGGTGGGTCTCGGGGTGGAGCGCCAGGCCCATCTGGTTGCGGTGGCCCATCGAGTAGATCTCGGGCTTGTGCCCCTCCTTGCCGACGAACGGGTTGTCGTCCGGCACGCTGCCGTCGAGCCGCAGGCGCAGCGTCTTGCCGGCGTGGCTGTTCGGGTCCTGGGCCAGTTTGGCGTGGCCGAAGAAGCTCTGCGTGCCGTCGACGAGATCGGCGCCGAAGGCCCCGCCCATCGTCATGTACATGATGTCCTCGCCGGGCACGAAGGCGAGCCGGGCAGCCGCGATCGACCCGCCCCAGGGCTCGGCGACGAACACGTCCTCGACGTCGACGAGCGAGGTGCCGTCGAGCTTGCCGCGGACCAGGGCGACGGTGCCCTCGCGGCCGGAGATCTGCCGCGTGTAGGTGAGGTAGACGTAGCCGTTGTCGGCGAAGTGCGGGTGAACCGCGACCTCCATCATCCCGGCAAGGCTGCGGGCGAGGACGTCGTCGGGCACGCCGGAGATGGGCTCGTCCATCAACACGCCGTCGCGAACCAGGCGCAGGTTGCCGCCGCGCTCGGTGACCAGCATGTCGCCCTTGGGCAGGAACGCGAGAGACCACGGACGGTTGATGCCGCGGACGACGACGGAGACCTTGACCTCGGGGATCAGGTGGGTGTTCATGATCCACGGCTCGTCCGCCAGTTCCACGCGGGGAAGGCCGCTGCGGCCGCGGCCGTATCCCGTCTGCGCGACGGCCTGGCCGCCGACGGCGGCAGCGAGGAGGAACACGGCGATCCGGGTTACTCGAGTTTGGGTCTTTCGGTTCATCGTGATTCTCCTGCTGGTGCGTCGATCTCCGCCGGCTTTCTGGAGGTCCGCCACTGGGTGCGCCGACGTCCCCGTCGGCTTTCTGGAGGTCCGCCACCGGCTGCGCCGGCATCCCCGCCGGCTCTCCCGGGGTCCGCCACTGGGTGCGCCGACGTCCCCGTCGGCTCTCCCGGGGTCCGCCACTGGGTGCGCCGACGTCCCCGTCGGCTTTCCGAGGAAAGCGCGCGAGGCGTCAGCCTCGCTCCACCCCTCAACCATCCGCCTCCGCTCCCTCATCCACCGCCGCGTCCTCCGGCCAATCCGCCCCCTGGAGGATCCACAACCGGATCGTCTCGATCTGCTCGTCGTTCAACTGCGTGCCGGCCTCGTAGGGCGGCATCCGCATCTCCGCGAACTCGGAGCTCACGCGGATGTAGAGCTCGCTGTCGTCGGGGTCGCCGGGTGCGATGTTCGGATAGCCGCCAAGGTCGGCGAAGGCGTCTTCCTTGATGTCGAGCCGCAGGTCGGCTTCGCGGCGCGTGCGGTCCTCGCCGTGGCACTCGTAGCAGAAGCCCTCGAGGATCGGCTTGACCTGAGTCAGGTAGTCGACCTTCTCGTCGCTCTGTCCCGTCGAGGCGCCCGGAGCTCCGATCCAGGCCGCGACGAGCAGAGCCAGCGGAACGGTGAACAGACGGCGCGCTTTCATCCCTTTCTCTCCCCTCCAAGCGTTGAGACCCGCGGCGCCTCGGCGGATCGGGCTGCGCGCAGCGGGTCTCGGCTACAGTGTAGCCCCTTTCCCGACAGCGGACATGGCGACTTGGCGGTGGCTGGCGGCGGCGGCTCTACGGACGGTGGTCCGGGAAGGGTAGCCACGAGGAGAGGGACGGATGCGAGAGCGTGAGGCGGGACGGGCGATGACGAGCGGGCTTCTCCTGGTGGCCCCGTGGGCGGCGGCCCTGGCGCTCGGCTGCGCGCCGGCGCCGGAAAGCGAGGGGACCGGCGACTGGCCGATGTACCGGGGCGACGGGGCCGGCACGGGCTACTCGGCGCTGGAGGAACTGAACGTCGGCAACGTCGGCGGTCTCGAGCAGGCCTGGAGCTACGCCCTGGCGGCGGCGCCACCGGCAGCCGACGGGGACGCTGAGGCGCCGCAGCCGCGGTCTGCCCGTTCCCAGGCCACGCCGATCGTGGTCGACGGCGTGATGTACCTGCCGACCGCGGACGCGGTCGTCGCGCTCGATCCGCTGACCGGTGAGGAAGTCTGGCGACACACGGTGACCGGCGGCTCGCCGTCCCGGCGCGGGGTCTCGTACTGGCCCGGCGACCCGGGGGAGGGGCTGGCGCCGCGCATCATCTTCTGCGCCGGCGAGCGGCTTCTCGCGCTGGACGCCGCGTCCGGCGCTCCCGTCGCGGACTTCGGCGTCGGCGGCGAGGTCGACATCGGCGTGCCCTACAACTCGGTGCCCCTGGTGTGGGAGGACATCGTCGTCGTGGGCGCGAACACGCCGCGCGGGGCGCCGGGCGGCATCGGCAACGCGCGCGCCTTCAGCGCGGTCACGGGCGAGAAGCTGTGGGAGTTCAGCTCCGTGCCGCAGCCTGGCGAGGTCGGCCACGACACCTGGGAGGGCGACAGTTGGCGCGGACGGCTGGGCGCGAACGCCTGGCCCTTCTACTTCACCATCGACGAGAAGCGCGAACTCGTGTTCCTGCCGCTTGCTTCGCCGATTCCGTTCGCCTACGGCGGCGACCGGGCGGGCGCCAACCTGTTCGCCAACTCGGTCGTCGCGGTCGACATCCGCACCGGCGCGTACCGCTGGCACTTCCAGACCATCCACCACGATCTCTGGGACCACGATCCGCCGGCGCCGCCGGTGCTCTTCGAAGTCGAACGCGACGGCGAGTCGGTCGACGCTCTCGCCGTGACGACGAAATCCGGCTATCTCTTCATCCTGGACCGGGATACGGGCGAACCGGTGGTCAGGGTCGAGGAGCGGGCGATGCCGGCGAGCCAGGTGCCAGGCGAGCAGACTCACCCGACGCAGCCGATTCCGGGCACACCGGCCCTGGGCCGGGTCGGCTACGAGCCGGAAGACCTGGTGACGGCGAACGACACGACCGCCGAGCACGCGGAGGCCTGCGCCGAACTGGTCGAGAGCGCCGGTCCGTTCCACAACGAGGGGCCTTACACGCCGTGGCTTCACAAGGAGGCGGGCGAGAGCGGCGCGACCCTGCTGTTCCCGGGACTGGCCGGCGGCCCGAACTGGGGCGGCGTCGCCTTCGACCCGGTCAACCGGCGGCTGCTCGCCTTCAGCCAGGACGTCGGCACGATGGCCTGGGTGGAGGAGGATCCGGAGGCGGATGCCGAGGCCGGCCCGGCCAACTACGTGCTGCGGGTGGCGCGTCCGTTCTCCTTCGCGGTGCGCGTCGGCGATCAATCCTGGCCGTGCCAGAAGCCGCCCTGGGGTCGCTTGACCGCGGTCGACGCCGGCACCGGCGAGATCGCGTGGCAGCGAGCGCTTGGCGTTACGGAAGGCCTGCCGGCGGAGAAGCAGGAGACGGGCCGCCCGGGCCGCGCCTCGGCGATTGTCACCGCGGGCGGTCTCGCCTTCATTGCGTCGACGGACGATCGCCGATTCCGGGCACTGGACGCCGCTAGCGGCGACGAACTGTGGTCGGCCGAGCTGCCGCTCCATGGCAACGCGAACCCGATGACCTACCTGGGCCCGGACGGCCGGCAGTACGTGGCGGTGGCGGCGACGGAAGAGGTCGTCGCGTTTCGGTTGCCGTAGCGAGAAGGAGAGGCCTCCCACCGGGTGCGCCGGCGTCCCCATCGGCCATGGGAGCAAGACGAGGTCCGCCACTGGGTAATGGGATGGTCCGCCCCGCACCCTTACGGCCTCTCGTTGGGGCCAGAATGGTGTTTTCTTCCGAACAACAAGGAGGAGGCGGACCGTGAAGGAGGTTACTCGAGTCGGTATCGATCTGGGCAAGCATGTGTACCAGGTGTGCGGGATGGACGCGTCGGGCGCGGTGGTGTTTCAGCGTCAGTTGAAGGCACCGCGGCTGATGGAGTTGATGTCGCGGCTCAAGCCGTGCCTGGTGGGGATGGAGGCGAGCTGCGGCGCGCACCACTGGGTGGAGAAGCTGAGGGATCTGGGCCACGACGTGCGGATGATGAGTCCGCAGTTTGTCCGTCCGTACGTGAAGTCGAACAAGAGCGACTACCACGACGCGGAGGCGATCTGCGAGGCGGTGTCGCGTCCGACGATGCGTTTCGTGCCTTACAAGACGAAGGAGCGCCGGGCGCTGCAGCAGATCCACCGAAGTCGGGAGACGATGGTTGGTGTGCGCACGCAGTTGGCGAACCAGTTACGTGGTTTTCTGCGGGAGTACGGGATCGTGCTGCCTCAGGGTCTGGCGGTGATCAAGCGGGAGGTGCCTGCGATCGCGTCGGACCCGGAGCGGGCCCTGCCGGGCGACTTTCGGGCTCTCTTGTGCATGCAGCACCAGGCGCTGATGCAGGTCGACGATCAGGTGGCGGATCTGACGGCGATGCTGGAGCGGGAGTCGAAGGAGAACCCCCTGTCCGAGCGTTTGATGTCGATCCCGGGGATCGGTCCGATGGTGTCGACGGCGCTGGTGGCGTCGGTCGGCTCGGGCTGGGCCTTCAGCAGCGGCCGTCAGATGTCGGCGTTTCTCGGGCTGGTGCCTCGTCAGGCATCGACCGGCGGGCACACGAGGCTGTTGGGGATCAGCAAACGCGGGGACCGCTACATGCGGGCGCTTCTGATCCACGGTGCGCGGGCGGTGCTGCGCACAGCCCACAAGGGCGAGCGGACGCGGCTCAAGGAATGGGCTCTGGACGTCAAGCGGCGCCGGGGGGCGAACGTCGCCACGGTGGCCGTGGCCAACAAGCTGGCTCGAATCGCCTGGGCGGTGCTGCGACACGACGAACGCTACAGCGACGAACGCCATGTCGGCGGTCGAGCAAGGGACTCACGGGCCGCGGCGTAGACGGCTCGGGGAACAGCGAACCAACGATAGGAGAATCGCCCCACCAAGCAGTTTGCGGGGACTCATTCGAGCGATGGCGAAACAGGTCGGACCGGCGCGTTGAGAAGCCTGAGTCGGCGCAGGGCCCATCAAGAGGCCGTCTGGGTGTGAAGAGGCCGACGCGCGCGTATTCCATCGGGGCCAGGGAGCTCTCTCTCAGAGACTCCCACCAACAGGCCGAATACATGCAAGCAACTGCACCTACCTCGCCAGAAACCCGGAAAGAGCCCTTGCACAAGCGGGGCGGACCATACATGCCTCAGGGTCTGGCGGTGATCAAGCGGGAGGTGCCTGCGATCGCGTCGGACCCGGAGCGGGCCCTGCCGGGCGACTTTCGGGCTCTCTTGTGCATGCAGCACCAGGCGCTGATGCAGGTCGACGATCAGGTGGCGGATCTGACGGCGATGCTGGAGCGGGAGTCGAAGGAGAACCCCCTGTCCGAGCGTTTGATGTCGATCCCGGGGATCGGTCCGATGGTGTCGACGGCGCTGGTGGCGTCGGTCGGCTCGGGCTGGGCCTTCAGCAGCGGCCGTCAGATGTCGGCGTTTCTCGGGCTGGTGCCTCGTCAGGCATCGACCGGCGGGCACACGAGGCTGTTGGGGATCAGCAAACGCGGGGACCGCTACATGCGGGCGCTTCTGATCCACGGTGCGCGGGCGGTGCTGCGCACAGCCCACAAGGGCGAGCGGACGCGGCTCAAGGAATGGGCTCTGGACGTCAAGCGGCGCCGGGGGGCGAACGTCGCCACGGTGGCCGTGGCCAACAAGCTGGCTCGAATCGCCTGGGCGGTGCTGCGACACGACGAACGCTACAGCGACGAACGCCATGTCGGCGGTCGAGCAAGGGACTCACGGGCCGCGGCGTAGACGGCTCGGGGAACAGCGAACCAACGATAGGAGAATCGCCCCACCAAGCAGTTTGCGGGGACTCATTCGAGCGATGGCGAAACAGGTCGGACCGGCGCGTTGAGAAGCCTGAGTCGGCGCAGGGCCCATCAAGAGGCCGTCTGGGTGTGAAGAGGCCGACGCGCGCGTATTCCATCGGGGCCAGGGAGCTCTCTCTCAGAGACTCCCACCAACAGGCCGAATACATGCAAGCAACTGCACCTACCTCGCCAGAAACCCGGAAAGAGCCCTTGCACAAGCGGGGCGGACCATACATGCGCCGACGTCCCCGTCGGCTTTCCGGGAAGAACGCGCGAGGCGCCAGCCTCGCTCCTTATCTCTGCCGCCTCAAACAAGGAGAGGCATTCGGCCTCGCTCTTCAATCTCGGTCGCCACCGCTTCGCGCCGTCGCCCGAAAGCCGACGAGGACGTCGGCGCACCCGGTGTGGGACATTGCTACAGTTGCCGCTCACGACCGCGACAGCGATGTCTTCACACGACGAGAGCAAGGGCCCGGAGGGCTACAACCAACCCGCCGTCGAGGCATGGATCGCCGAACACGTCGATGGCCTGACCCCGCCGCTCCAGTGGACCCGGCTCGAGGGCGGCCACTCGAACCTGACCTATCGCCTCGACGACGCGGATGGCCGCTCGGCGGTCATCCGGCGGCCTCCCCAGGGTGTGCTGCTGCCCAAGGCCCACGACATGAGCCGTGAGTGGTCGCTGATTTCGGCGCTCGGCGCCACGGCGGTGCCGGTGCCTCCGGCGCTTGCGTTCTGCGAGAGCCCGGACGTCACCGGCGCCTGGTTCTACGTGATGGGGCTGGTGAACGGCAGACCGCTCTACAGCGCCGCGCACACCGAGGAGTGGGTGCCCGAGGAGCGCCGCGTGCGACTCGCGCATTCCTTCGTCGACGTACTGGCCGACCTCCATGCCGTCGACCCGGACGAGGTGGGGTTGGGGGAGCTCGGCAAGCGGGACAGCTACGTCGGCCGTCAACTCCGGACCTGGTACCGGTCCTGGACCGCGTCGGTCGAGCCGGCTCAGTTGGACGACGCACGCGCCCACGATCTGCAGCGCTACTTCCTCGAGCACCTGCCGGACCAGGGGCCGGCGCGCGTCGTTCACGGCGACTACGGGCTTCACAACTGCCTGGTGGGGCCGGATTCCGTGATCGCCGCGGTCGTCGACTGGGAGATCTCGACCCTCGGCGATCCGCTGGCCGACCTCGCCTACGCGATGAACCAGTGGATGCCGGCGACGGACACGATGCCGAGCGGTTCGGGCGGCGCCACCGCGGCGCCCGGCTTCCCGTCGCGTGAGTCTCTGCTCGAGCGCTACGCGGAGCGCACGGGCCGTGACCTGTCGCATCTCGACTACTACGTCGGCTTCAACCGCTGGAAGTCCGCGGCGATCGTGCACGGCGTGTACGCCCGCTACATGGAAGGCAAGAAGAGCACCGAGGGCGTCAACCTGCCGGAGATGCGCCAGCGCATAGTGAGGACCCTCGACCTCGCCGAAGAGGCCGTCAACCGCCTCTGACCCTCCCAGTGGGCGCCGTTCCCCACTGGGTGGGCCGACGTCCTCGTCGGCTTTCCGGGAAGAACGCGCGAGGCGTCAGCCTCGCTCCTTACTCTATGCCGCCTCAAGCAAGGAGAGGCCTTCGGCCTCGCGATTCAATCTCGGTCGCCACCGCTTCGCGGCGTCGCCCGAGAGCCGACGGGGACGTCGGCGCACCCAGTAGGGGGGCGTCGTGCTGCTCGCGAGAGCCGACGGGGACGTCGGCGCATGTATGGTCCGCCCCGCTTGTGCAAGGGCTCTTTCCGGGTTTCTGGCGAGGTAGGTGCAGTTGCTTGCATGTATTCGGCCTGTTGGTGGGAGTCTCTGAGAGAGAGCTCCCTGGCCCCGATGGAATACGCGCGCGTCGGCCTCTTCACACCCAGACGGCCTCTTGATGGGCCCTGCGCCGACTCAGGCTTCTCAACGCGCCGGTCCGACCTGTTTCGCCATCGCTCGAATGAGTCCCCGCAAACTGCTTGGTGGGGCGATTCTCCTATCGTTGGTTCGCTGTTCCCCGAGCCGTCTACGCCGCGGCCCGTGAGTCCCTTGCTCGACCGCCGACATGGCGTTCGTCGCTGTAGCGTTCGTCGTGTCGCAGCACCGCCCAGGCGATTCGAGCCAGCTTGTTGGCCACGGCCACCGTGGCGACGTTCGCCCCCCGGCGCCGCTTGACGTCCAGAGCCCATTCCTTGAGCCGCGTCCGCTCGCCCTTGTGGGCTGTGCGCAGCACCGCCCGCGCACCGTGGATCAGAAGCGCCCGCATGTAGCGGTCCCCGCGTTTGCTGATCCCCAACAGCCTCGTGTGCCCGCCGGTCGATGCCTGACGAGGCACCAGCCCGAGAAACGCCGACATCTGACGGCCGCTGCTGAAGGCCCAGCCCGAGCCGACCGACGCCACCAGCGCCGTCGACACCATCGGACCGATCCCCGGGATCGACATCAAACGCTCGGACAGGGGGTTCTCCTTCGACTCCCGCTCCAGCATCGCCGTCAGATCCGCCACCTGATCGTCGACCTGCATCAGCGCCTGGTGCTGCATGCACAAGAGAGCCCGAAAGTCGCCCGGCAGGGCCCGCTCCGGGTCCGACGCGATCGCAGGCACCTCCCGCTTGATCACCGCCAGACCCTGAGGCAGCACGATCCCGTACTCCCGCAGAAAACCACGTAACTGGTTCGCCAACTGCGTGCGCACACCAACCATCGTCTCCCGACTTCGGTGGATCTGCTGCAGCGCCCGGCGCTCCTTCGTCTTGTAAGGCACGAAACGCATCGTCGGACGCGACACCGCCTCGCAGATCGCCTCCGCGTCGTGGTAGTCGCTCTTGTTCGACTTCACGTACGGACGGACAAACTGCGGACTCATCATCCGCACGTCGTGGCCCAGATCCCTCAGCTTCTCCACCCAGTGGTGCGCGCCGCAGCTCGCCTCCATCCCCACCAGGCACGGCTTGAGCCGCGACATCAACTCCATCAGCCGCGGTGCCTTCAACTGACGCTGAAACACCACCGCGCCCGACGCGTCCATCCCGCACACCTGGTACACATGCTTGCCCAGATCGATACCGACTCGAGTAACCTCCTTCACGGTCCGCCTCCTCCTTGTTGTTCGGAAGAAAACACCATTCTGGCCCCAACGAGAGGCCGTAAGGGTGCGGGGCGGACCATCCCATTACCCAGTGGGCAGCAACCCGACTTGGACGCCGGACCGGCTGCTTCCGTACCTCTTTCCCGGACATGCCAGACAATCCCGCGAAGATCGCCCACCAGAAGCCACACTTGGGCTGGCATTCCCGCGGCTACCATTCCCACCTCGACAGCCCCGAGGCCGTTCAAAGCGTCGGCTTCCGTCTCGCCGACAGCGTGCCGGCGGCCCTGCTGAGGCGGTGGCGAGCCGAACGGGACGATCCGATTGACGGCAAAGATCCGTCCGCCGTGCCGAACAAGCTGCACGCGGCCAGACTTGCCCGCCTCGTCAGCCGTTTCGAGGACGCTGGGCACGGCGCCTGCCACCTGAGGCGGCCGGATATCGCCGCGCTCGTTCAGTCCGCGCTGCTGTACGGCGACGGCGACCGCTACCGGCTGATCGAGTGGTGCGTCATGCCGAATCACGTACATGTGCTGGTCGAGCCGCTTGGCAGGTCGCTCCCGACGATCGTCCAGGGCTGGAAGTCGGTGACCGCGAGGCATGCGAACCGGGTGTTGCGGCGGCCGGGGCCGTTCTGGATGAGGGACTACTACGACCGCTACATCCGTGATCCTCGTCACCTTCACGCGGCGCGCCGGTACATCTGGCTGAACCCCGTCAGTGCCGGGCTGTGCCGCGAACCGGCCGAATGGCCGTGGTCGTCCGCGCGCCTGCGGAACCAGGAAGAAGTACGTGCTCTCACCGAGGCCTCAGACTGGGTGCGCCGGCCCTGAGAAGGGGACCCACTGGGTGCGCCGCTCCACACTGGGTGCGCCGACGTCCCCGTCGGCTTTGGGAGCAAGACGAGGTCCCCCACTGGGTGCGCCGACGTCCTCGTCGGCTTTCCGGGAAGAACGCGCGAGGCGTCAGCCTCGCTCCTCTGCGAAGCCCTTAAGAAAAAGGAGAGGCCTTCGGCCTCGCGATTCAATCTCGGCCGCCACCGCTTCGCGGCGTCGCCCGGATGCCGGCGGGGACGCCGGCGCATGTATGGTCCGCCCCGCTTGTGCAAGGGCTCTTTCCGGGTTTCTGGCGAGGTAGGTGCAGTTGCTTGCATGTATTCGGCCTGTTGGTGGGAGTCTCTGAGAGAGAGCTCCCTGGCCCCGATGGAATACGCGCGCGTCGGCCTCTTCACACCCAGACGGCCTCTTGATGGGCCCTGCGCCGACTCAGGCTTCTCAACGCGCCGGTCCGACCTGTTTCGCCATCGCTCGAATGAGTCCCCGCAAACTGCTTGGTGGGGCGATTCTCCTATCGTTGGTTCGCTGTTCCCCGAGCCGTCTACGCCGCGGCCCGTGAGTCCCTTGCTCGACCGCCGACATGGCGTTCGTCGCTGTAGCGTTCGTCGTGTCGCAGCACCGCCCAGGCGATTCGAGCCAGCTTGTTGGCCACGGCCACCGTGGCGACGTTCGCCCCCCGGCGCCGCTTGACGTCCAGAGCCCATTCCTTGAGCCGCGTCCGCTCGCCCTTGTGGGCTGTGCGCAGCACCGCCCGCGCACCGTGGATCAGAAGCGCCCGCATGTAGCGGTCCCCGCGTTTGCTGATCCCCAACAGCCTCGTGTGCCCGCCGGTCGATGCCTGACGAGGCACCAGCCCGAGAAACGCCGACATCTGACGGCCGCTGCTGAAGGCCCAGCCCGAGCCGACCGACGCCACCAGCGCCGTCGACACCATCGGACCGATCCCCGGGATCGACATCAAACGCTCGGACAGGGGGTTCTCCTTCGACTCCCGCTCCAGCATCGCCGTCAGATCCGCCACCTGATCGTCGACCTGCATCAGCGCCTGGTGCTGCATGCACAAGAGAGCCCGAAAGTCGCCCGGCAGGGCCCGCTCCGGGTCCGACGCGATCGCAGGCACCTCCCGCTTGATCACCGCCAGACCCTGAGGCAGCACGATCCCGTACTCCCGCAGAAAACCACGTAACTGGTTCGCCAACTGCGTGCGCACACCAACCATCGTCTCCCGACTTCGGTGGATCTGCTGCAGCGCCCGGCGCTCCTTCGTCTTGTAAGGCACGAAACGCATCGTCGGACGCGACACCGCCTCGCAGATCGCCTCCGCGTCGTGGTAGTCGCTCTTGTTCGACTTCACGTACGGACGGACAAACTGCGGACTCATCATCCGCACGTCGTGGCCCAGATCCCTCAGCTTCTCCACCCAGTGGTGCGCGCCGCAGCTCGCCTCCATCCCCACCAGGCACGGCTTGAGCCGCGACATCAACTCCATCAGCCGCGGTGCCTTCAACTGACGCTGAAACACCACCGCGCCCGACGCGTCCATCCCGCACACCTGGTACACATGCTTGCCCAGATCGATACCGACTCGAGTAACCTCCTTCACGGTCCGCCTCCTCCTTGTTGTTCGGAAGAAAACACCATTCTGGCCCCAACGAGAGGCCGTAAGGGTGCGGGGCGGACCATCCCATTACCCAGTGGGCAGCAACCCGACTTGGACGCCGGACCGGCTGCTTCCGTACCTCTTTCCCGGACATGCCAGACAATCCCGCGAAGATCGCCCACCAGAAGCCACACTTGGGCTGGCATTCCCGCGGCTACCATTCCCACCTCGACAGCCCCGAGGCCGTTCAAAGCGTCGGCTTCCGTCTCGCCGACAGCGTGCCGGCGGCCCTGCTGAGGCGGTGGCGAGCCGAACGGGACGATCCGATTGACGGCAAAGATCCGTCCGCCGTGCCGAACAAGCTGCACGCGGCCAGACTTGCCCGCCTCGTCAGCCGTTTCGAGGACGCTGGGCACGGCGCCTGCCACCTGAGGCGGCCGGATATCGCCGCGCTCGTTCAGTCCGCGCTGCTGTACGGCGACGGCGACCGCTACCGGCTGATCGAGTGGTGCGTCATGCCGAATCACGTACATGTGCTGGTCGAGCCGCTTGGCAGGTCGCTCCCGACGATCGTCCAGGGCTGGAAGTCGGTGACCGCGAGGCATGCGAACCGGGTGTTGCGGCGGCCGGGGCCGTTCTGGATGAGGGACTACTACGACCGCTACATCCGTGATCCTCGTCACCTTCACGCGGCGCGCCGGTACATCTGGCTGAACCCCGTCAGTGCCGGGCTGTGCCGCGAACCGGCCGAATGGCCGTGGTCGTCCGCGCGCCTGCGGAACCAGGAAGAAGTACGTGCTCTCACCGAGGCCTCAGACTGGGTGCGCCGGCCCTGAGAAGGGGACCCACTGGGTGCGCCGCTCCACACTGGGTGCGCCGACGTCCCCGTCGGCTTTGGGAGCAAGACGAGGTCCCCCACTGGGTGCGCCGACGTCCTCGTCGGCTTTCCGGGAAGAACGCGCGAGGCGTCAGCCTCGCTCCTCTGCGAAGCCCTTAAGAAAAAGGAGAGGCCTTCGGCCTCGCGATTCAATCTCGGCCGCCACCGCTTCGCGGCGTCGCCCGAGAGCCGGCGGGGACGCCGGCGCACCCAGTGGGTGGCTGACCCAGCACCAGTCTCACGGCAGCGGCATCTGCTCGCTCTCGGTCTCTCGCGCCTGGTCGAACGCGGCGACCGGCTCTGCCGTGCGGACCTGCTCGAGCCAGTACACGCCGTCGAATTCGGCGCTGTTGCCGCGCGTGCCGGCGAAGTCGACATCGCCGTCGCCGTCCAGGTCGCGGGCGACGAAGCTGTCGAACATGCCGCGCTTGCGCCGGGAGATGTCGTGCCGGGTCCATTCGCCGTCGATGTTGCCCGGGTTCTCGAACCACGCCAGCCGTCCCAGCGGCGTGTCGGCTTCGACCTCGCCGTCCTCGGCCCGCCCGCTGCGGCTGTAGGCGCCCGACATCGCGTCGAGGTCGCCGTCGCCGTCGATGTCCGCGAAGGCGAAGCCGACCAGGTTGTCCGGGGTCAGCCGGCCGATCGGCCGCAACTGCCAGGTGCCCGCCGGATCGGCCGGCTGTTCCAGCCACACGAGGACGCCGCCGAACTCGACCGTCGCGAGGTCGAGCCGTCCGTCGCCGGAGAGGTCGACGAACTCCATGTTGAAGCCGTTCAGCAGGGCGCCGGCCCGAGGCGCGTTCGGCAGCCGGGGCGTGTCCGCGGTGGTCGTCGTGCCCTCGACCCGGATCGGATGCTCGACGAGTTCCACTGGCCCCGCGCCGGGGCTGCGGGCCGCGTTCGGCGAGTCCATGTCCCGCGCCGGGGGCGCCGGCCCGCCGCCCCCCGCGCCGGGGCTGCCGGCCGTGTTCGGCGAATCGGCGTCCCGCGTCGGGGGAACCGGCCCGCCGTCGCCCGCGCTGCGGTTCTCGAACCAGAAGATCCGGCCCTCGCCGGTCGAGCCGGCGACGATGTCCATGTCGCCGTCGCCGTCGAGGTCGACGGTCTGTGAGTTGATCGGCCAGATCACCTGGACGATCTCGTGCTCGATCCACTCGCCGGAGAGGGGATCGGCCGTCGTGTCGAACCACGAGATCGGGTGCTTCGCGGTGGTCCCGCGATCCGGGTTCTGCGCCCCCTTGTTCGGGGCGACGACCTCGGGCCGCCCGTCGCCGTCGAGGTCGCCGGCGAACACGCGGATGTAGGAGCCCCGGTCTCTTGTGACCGGCGGAATGACTCGCGGCCAGTCGCCGCTGCGCAGGGCGGCGGCCGCGTCTTCGGTGTCGGTGCCCGGGTTCTCGAAGTAGATGAGGTGGGCCAGCTCGCAGGCGGCCACAACGTCGAGATCGCCGTCGCCGTCGAAGTCGGCGATGGCGACGTCCTCGGCGGCCGAGGCTTCGTCACCTTCGGCGAGCGTCGCCAGGTGCCACGTGCCGGGATCGGGACCGCCGAAGGCGAGCCGGACGTGACCAGCTCCTTCGTTGCCGTACTCGGTGTCCGACTCGTGGACCGAGACGATGTCGAGATGGCCGTCCCCGTCGAGATCGGCCATCTCGAGTCCGTCGCCGCCGCGGATCGGTACGCCGCCGACCGCCACGTCGTCGATGATGTGCTCGCGCCAGGAGATCCACTGGCCGTCCACGGACTGGGCGCGGGTCGGTGTGTCGGCGACGAGGTTTGAGGCGGGGGGCTCGGCCGTCTGGCAGGCCGGCAGGATCACTGCGAGGGCGGAAAGACGTATCCATCTCATGCTGTGCTTTCTCGAACGTGGTTGGGAGGTAGGATCGTGAGTGTAGCCCGCGCTTCGCGCCAGATGCGGGCAGGATTCCCGCGTTTCCTAGGATTGGAGCCACATGTCGTTTCAGCGCCCGATGATCGCCTTGATGGTTGTTTGCTCCGCGTTCGGCTGTACCCAGGACCCGGCCGGCGACACCGCTGGCGGCAACGAGCAGCGCCAACCCAACGTCGTCTTCATCCTCGCCGACGATCTCGGCTACGGCGATCTCGGCCTGTACGGCAGCGAGATCATCGAAACCCCGAACATCGACGCCCTGGGCGCCTCGGGCGTGCGCTTCGAGGCCGGCTACGTGACCGCCGCGGTCTGCAGCCCGTCCCGCGCCGGGCTGATGACCGGCCGCTACCCGCAGCGACACGGCTACGAGTTCAACGCGTCGGTCCAGGACTATGGCCTCAACCTCGACGAGACGACGCTGGCCGAGGTGATGCGGTCCGCCGGCTATGCCACCGGGGCGGTCGGCAAGTGGCAGCTCGGCTGGGAGGGCGGGAAACACCCGCTCGACCGCGGCTTCGACGAGTTCTTCGGCATGCAGGCCGGTTCGATCTTCATCGAGCCATCCGCCGAAGGAGTGGAGAACTGGAATCCGCAGCGGATCTCCGAGACGCGGCGGCGGCCCATCTTTCGCGGCCGGGAGGTGGTCGAAGAGACCGAGTACCTGACCGAGGTGTTGACTCGCGAGGCCCTCGACTTCATCGACCGGCGCCATGAGGAACCCTTCTTCCTCTACCTGGCGCACTACACGCCCCACGTGCCGCTGCAGGCGACCGCGAAGTACCTCGACCGGTACCGGCACATCGAGGACCAGAAGACCCGGATCTTCGCGGCGATGGTCTCGTCGCTCGACGACAGCGTCGGCGAAGTAGTGGCGAAGCTGCGCGAGCATGGACTGGAGGAGGACACGTTGATCGTCTTCCTCTCCGACAACGGCTGTGCCCTGTACGTCGACGGCGCCTGCACCAACGGTCCGCTGCGCGGCGGCAAGCGCTGGTTCTTCGAGGGCGGTATCCGCGTGCCCTTCCTGCTGAGCTGGCCGGCAGGTGTGGAGTCTGGCCAGGTGTACGAGCCGGCGGTCTCGTCGCTCGACCTGCTGCCGACGTTTGCCGCCGCCGCCGGTGCGCCGCTGCCCGAGAAGCCGCTCGACGGCGTCGATCTCCTCCCCTACGTCCGCGGCGAGCAGGCCGGCCCGCCGCACGAGGCGCTGTTCTGGCGCGCCGGCCCCAACCGCGCCGTCCGCCGCGGCGACTGGAAGCTGTGGGAGGTCAATCGGGCCACCGAAGAGCGGCTTGCCCAGATCACGCGGACCGGCGACCTGCTCCGGGATTTCGAGGCGCCCCGTGATTCACCGCTCGGCCAGGTATTGCGGCTTCACGATCTGGCAACCGATCTCGGCGAGCTGCACACCGTCGCCGGCGAGGAGAGCGAAGTCCTCGAAGAGCTCCAGAACGCTCTCGACGCCTGGGAAAGCGAACTCGCCGAGCCGAAGTGGTGGAGCAACCGGGGCACCGCAGCCGTCGTCGACGGCGAGGGGCTCCAGCTCATCTTCTGACCGGCTGCTCCGGCTTTCTATCCGTGCGTCCCCTCCAGGCGGTGCGCTTCGGAAGTCGACGGTCTCCGAAGTCGGGCTGGTTGGGCACTCTCGGCCCGGTTCGAGACGCTAACGATACGCGGAACCGCGGTGTGCGGCGGTGAGGAGGAAGACGAGCCGGTTCTCTTCGTCGATCTCATGGAAGAAGCGCCAGGCGCCGATGCGGTAGCGCCAGGTCGGCGGTTCATAGCCTTTGAGCCGTCGAATGTGCGGGCCCATGTGAGGATGCTGACGCAATTGGGGGTACACGACCCTTCTCAGCTTGTCGACGACCTCTCGATGGCCGGCCCGGGAGATCCGTCGTACGTCGCGACTGAACTGCTCGGTCTCAAAAAGCCGATAGTCAGTCAACAAACGCGCCCTTGCGCCGCGACGCGTCGCGCGAGCCCGCCTTCAGCCGGTTCAGCAGCGACTCGTTCTCCAGGATCTCGGCCATCTCAGCGTCGTCGACGAACTGCTGTTCGCGCACCTGGGCGAGGGCCGCCGTCTCGATGAGATTCGACAGGGGCCGATTCTCAGCGCGTGCCGCCTCCTTGAACTCCTCGTAGGTCGCTTCGTCCAGCCTCAGAGTGATCGTCTTGCTCATGGCGAACACAATAGCTGCAAGCGTGTTCTATTTGCTACCAATTTCGGCCGGGCCGCGATCGAGGGCGACCCTCGCTACGTTGGCCCACGGTACGAAGTCGGTGGTTTCGGCGCCGCCCCCGAAGATCAGCATGCCGGGATTGGACGGCGTGAGGTCGCCGGCGCAGTCAAGTTGCAGAAGCTCGCCGCTGCGGAGCGCCACGCTCACACGGCGGCCCGCGTCGCATTCCTCCTGATCCGGAGGCTCGATGGAAGCAACGAGGCCGAAGGGAATCGTGTAGTCGACGCCGCCAGCCGGCGCGTCGAGCGTCTCGGTCGTTTCGCTCTCGTCGAGGTCGAAGACGAGGCGGCCGGTGAAGTGGGCGCCGGCGCGAGTCGTCACGGTGCCCGAGAGCGCCTCTCCCGCCGGGAAGTCGTCGTAGGCGGGGCCGCTGTCTCCGCTGTCGGCGGCGGCGTGGAAGTCGAGTCGTTCGAAGGCCTCCCAGGAGACGAGCACCCGGCCGTAGCGCGCGTCGTCGACGTAGACGCCGCGATTACCGCGGCCAGCGGCGCGGGTGCCGGAGAGGACGAACTCGCCGCCGTCGCGCAGTGTCACCTGCGCACGGTTCTCGGAGTCGCGCGCGATCGTGCGAATCGCGTCGAACCGCAAACTGAGTTCGCCCTCCGCCGCCCGGCCCTGAAGCTCGTCGGAGCCGACGCCGAACTGCCGGTCCCACTGGACGAAGCCGGTGAAGCTCCCGGTTGCCGTGCCTACCGTGCCGTGCAGCCGGTCCGGAGTGGCCTCCAGGTCGGCGGTGGGGAGAAGCTCGATGGCGCGGATCCGGCGTTCGCCGAGGTCGACGACGCCTTGCTCGTCGTCCCAAACCCGTACGCCGTCGGCGAAGTCGTCGGCGCCCATGCGGTTGAGGACGAACTCGGTCCCGCTCTTGAGCGTGACGAGGAGCTCGCGCCCGCTCGGCTCGATCCGTCGGACGTCGCCGAAGCGCGCCATGAAGGGCCGGCCCAGGTTGAGCTCTCGCTCCCGCCGGGTGATCTCGACGCCGAGGACGGTGACCGGCCGGCTTTCCGTCAACCGCTCCGGCGGTACGTCGGCGGCCCAGGGGTTCTCCTCCTTGAAGCCGTTGAAGTAGTCGCCCCAGAACGCCTCCTCGTCGCCGCCGAAACGCAGGCGCCCTTCGTAGGCGGCGCCGCTCCTCGTCGTGACGCGTCCGTAGAGGAAGCCTTGGTGGGCCTTGGCCGACGTCGCGGGTGAGCGAGCCACTGCGGGCGAGGCCGTGGCGTCAGGGCTGATGTCCAGGTCTCGCAGCAGACGGGCCGCGACGAGGCCGATAGCCACGAGAAGGGCGAACAGCAAGAGCGCGGCGGTGCCGCCGGCGATCCTGGCTCTGGTCATTGCGGGAACGTTGTCTCCGAACAGGGGCGGAGGCGCCCCTGCAAGACTGACGATGCCGACCGGCCGGCGATTACCACCGTCGCGGCGTGGTCGGCCTACTCGCTGGCGTACGGGGCTATGTCCTCGCCTGGATCTTCTCCCACAGCATCCGCTCGGTCCGGCCCGGATCGTTCGCTACGGTGCAGACGTCGTTGAAGAGCAACGTCGCCCTCGTCTTTGTGTCGTAGGCGGGCCACGCTGGCAACTCGGCATGGCCCGGATCGCCGTTGCGGGCGAAGGCGATCCAGGCGTCCCGCATCTTCGCCGCGAGGGCCACCGCATCGGGACCGCCGCCGGTCACCTCGTCGCTGAGCTGCGCGTTGCCGAACACGAACGGGATCTCGAAAGCGTGGGCCGCGCGGAAGCGTCCGTCCCAGGCGGGGCTGAGCCAGTCGAAGCGGTACATGTAGGTCGGCGCACCGCCGCGTTTGATCTTCGCTTCGGCGAGTTCGATGGAGCGGAACCGGGTTCCGTCCGATGCGAGGACGAAGTAGAGGTCGGACGCGCCGAGATCGGCGTAGGCGGCGCGATACGTGTCGAGGACCTCGTCGGCGTCTTCCCCGTAGATACGCCGCGTGCGATCGACGAGTCCGGAGTCGTCGAGCTCGAAGAGTTCCCGGTCGTTGGCCACGAACAGCGTGACTTCGTGGAGATTGGAGCCGATCATCACGGGGACGGAAGCGGACACCTCCGGGCCGATCGGGTCGAAGGGGTGGTTCGGGATGTCGGGGCCGATCACCGGCCGGAACCCGCTGCCGCCTTCTCCCGCCGCCGTGGCGGCCGCGGCGCCGCTGGCCGCGAGCAGGCGCTCGGCCGGCACCTTGCGCAGCTTGTCCGCGTCGCCCTTGCCGAGGCCCAGTTCGTCGAGCAGGCGCCGGGCGGTGATCGTCGCGCTCTCGGTGGTCGACACCCTGAGTGCCGGCCCCGACTGGATCACCGCGCGGTGGAACAACCCGGCGGCCCCGGGCATCGCGAGCAGGGTCGAGACCTTCGCGCCGCCACCCGACTCGCCGAAGATCAGCACGTTGCCGGGATCGCCCCCGAACCGCTCGATGTTGTCGCGTACCCACTCGAGCGACTGGACGAGGTCGAGCATGCCGGCGTTGCCGGCGCGCTCGAAGTCAGGGCCCAGCACTCCGCCCAGCCCGGCGTAGCCGAACACGTTGAGCCGGTGGTTGACCGTCACCGACACGACATCGCCGCGGCTCGCCATGTTGATCCCGTCGTACATGGAGCTGCTGCCGGAGCCGCGCGAGTAGCCGCCGCCATGGAACCAGACGAGGACCGGTCGCTTGCCGTCGTCGAGCGCGGGCGTCCACACGTTGAGCCGGAGGCAGTCCTCCGACTGCCCGGTGCTCCAGAACGGCGTGAACCAGGAGATCCCCGAGGGCCGCTCGAGGTTGTAGGGAGTCTGCGGGCAGGAGTCGCCGTACTCCAGCGTGTCGAGGACGCCGCTCCAGGGCGCCACCGGTTTGGGCGGCATGAAGCGGTTCCTGCCCGCGGTCGAGGCGCCGTAGGGAACGCCGCGGAAGACGCGCACGCCGTCCGCGATGCCGCCCCGGACCTTGCCGGCGGTCGTCTCGACGATCGCCCGGTCGTCCGGCTGGAACGCCGCATGGGCCTGAGTCGAAAGAAACGGCGCCACCGAGCCGCCGAAGGTGGCGCCGGCGGCCAGCACTCCGCCGGAGTAGAGGAAGCGGCGTCGGCTCTGCTCGGCGACGAAGGCGGCGTTGGAGAACGGCTTCGACATGGTCGACCTCCTGTCTGGATGGGAAGCAAAGACGGTATCAGCGGCCACCGAGAAGGAGCGAGGCTGACGCCTCGCGCGTTCTTCCCGGAAGGCCGACGGGAACCCGGGTGGCGCGAACTCGCGCCACGCGCGAACCAGTCCGTGCACCCGTCATCGGGTGCACGGATGGCACGTCGGCGGACCCAGTGTGGGGCCTCGTGCTACTCCTGGACCGGCGAGGACGCCAGCGTGCCCAGTGGCAGCATGCGCGCCAGGCGCTCCGCCTCGTCGCCGGATTCCACGTCGGCGGCATTCCAATGGTCGGCGACGATGCCGTCCGGGCGCATCAGGACGATCTCCGCGTTGTCGTAGGGCGACGCGGTATCGACTTCTGGCAGCCGTTCGACCCGGATGGGGAAGCCGGTCGCCGCCGTCGCGTCGGCGCACACCCGCCACGGCGCCGGGTCCACGTGCGCGCCCAGCACGGCGGTGTAGCCCAGGCCGTTCCAGTCGAGAACGGAACGGGTCCAGCCCCTGTCCAGCCACAGGTTCGGCGCCCGGCGGCCGGAGCGCACGACGGGCACGTAGTCGCGGACGGGATTGTCCACCGCGGGGGCGGGCGCGTCGTCCTGAGCGCAAAGCTCGGACGTCAACTCGTAGCCGTAGATCAGCCCCTCGTACTCCCCGTACTGGCGGCAGTTCCGGGCCGCCGCATCCGTGTCGCCGCCACCGTAGAACGCCCTGAAGATGCCCCCGGACAGTCGCGCGTTGCGCGCGCCGGCGGCGACCCGCTGCTCGGCGACCGACTGGTGTTCGCTGTCGTACGTTTCGAGCAGGGATGCGGGCGAGGCGCCGTGGAGCACGAACGCGATCTTCCAGGCAAGGTTGCGGATGCCGACGAAGCCGGTGTTGTTGCCCAGGCCTCCGGTCGGGATGAACACGTGCGCCGCGTCGCCGGCCAGGAAGATTCGGCCCTTGCCGAGGTGGCCTGCGCGGCCCGGCTGGAATTGCCACTCCGTCATCGTCCGCACTTCGATCGGGCCTGAGGGGTCCGCGCCGAGCGCCGAGCGGATCCACTTCTCGGCGAACTCGGCGGTCATCTTCCGGCTGCGGTCGAAGCCGCCGATCTGGCAACGCCAGCGCCGTACGCCGTTGAGGGGCTGAAAGACGGAGGCGCCCATCGGGTGGGCGATGAAGAGCAGGCCGCCCTGCCGGTCGCCGGTGTGCCAGGAGAAGTCCGCCTCGAAGATCACGTCCTGGAAGAAGACATCCTGGAAGTCCGCCTCCAGGGTCGTGTCGATAGCGGCCCGCGTCGAACTGCGGAGGCCGTCGGCGCCGATCGCGTACGCGGCCGCGACAGGGGCCGCTCGCCCGGTCCGGTTGTCGCGGATTGTGCAGGACACACCGGCGTCGTCCTGGGCCAGTTCGCTCGCCGTCGTGTCGAAGCGGAGGTCCACGTTCGGGTCAGCGTCGGCCCGGTCGTAGAGGATCGCCTCGACGTAGTCCTGCGCCGTCATCACGGGCATCGAGGAACTGCGGTCGGTCCGGACGGAGTGGAACGACGGCGTGGGGACCCGGCAGATCTCCTTGCCCGCCAGGCAGTCGAACCAGCGGTTGTACTCGGTCCAGTCGGGGCCCAGGCCGCTGTCGATCACCTGCTGCTCCACGCCGACTTCCCGCATCAGCTCGACGGTCGGTGCGTCCAGCAGGCGGGACCGCGGGTGGGTGCTGGTGCGGCCCCGCAGGTCGACGACGAGCGACCTGACGCCCAACCGGGACAGCAGCAGCGAGCCCATCAGGCCGATCGGCCCGCCGCCGACGATCAGCACCTGCGTCTTGATGGCCTTCGTGCTCACTTCTCCACCGGGTGCGCCGGCGTCCCCGTCGGCCTTCGGGACAACGGGTGAGGCGTCAGCCTCGCTCCCTATTCTCCTCCAGTCCTCAGATCCCCGGGTCCACCCCCGTCATCTCGACCGAGAGCTCCCACAGCTGCTTGCCCTGTTCCGGGTCGCGGCTGGCTGGCGAGGACCAGGCCTTGCCGGCGGGACCGCTCAGCTCGGCGAACCGCGTCGGTCCGACGTAGTCGCCGCCTTTGACGTCGGCTCCGGTTGCCGCGAGCAGGGTGGGCCAGGCCCCCTGGGCCTGCGTGTTGAACAGGGCGCGGACCAGTGGCCCGGTCATCCGGAGCAGGGGGAAGTTCCGGGCGATGTCGGTCTGGGCGAAGCCAGGGTGGCAGGCGACGGCGATCGTCCTGGACCCTCGTGCCTTGAGCCGTCGGTCCAGTTCGGCCATGTGGATCAGGTTCGCCAGCTTGCTCTGCTGGTAGCGGGCCTGACGCGAGTAGACCTTCGCGCCGTCGATGTCGTCCCAGTGGATCCGGCCGCCGCGGTGGGCGAGGCTGGCCGTGAGAACGATCCGGCTGCCTTCCGCCTCCTCGAGCTTCGGCAGGAGGAGTCCGGTCAGGGCGAACGTGCCCAGGTGGTTCACGCCGAACTGCGCCTCGAAACCGTCGACGGTCAGGGTGCGGGGCGGCCCCAGGATGCCGGCGTTGTTCACGAGCACGTCGAGGCGCGGTTCGGCGGCCGCCTGCTCGGCGGCGGCGCGGACGCTTCCGAGGTCCGCCTGGTCGAGCGGCAGGAAGTCGACGTCGGTATCGGGGGACTCCGCGCGGATCTTCCGGATCGCGTCAGCCGCGCGGTCCTCCGAGCGGCAGCCCATCAGGACGCGGCCGCCGCGCATCGCGAGCACCCTGGCCGCCTCGAAGCCGATGCCGGTGTTTGCGCCCGTGACGAGGAAGGTCCGTCCCGACTGATCGGGTACGTCGCGGTCGGTGAATCCCCTTGCCATCGGTTCGGTCTCTCCTGTGTGCTGATGTCCTGCGACGAGCCGCCTTGCGGACCTTAGTCGATCCCGCGGCCGCGGGTCCGGTCCGGTCGTGACGGCGGCATGTCGGACGCCGCCGCTGGTCGATCGAAATGTGTCGCAGATGGGGCGCGGAGGAATAGGGTGCGCCGCTTCGCGGTTGGCGCAACAACCTGTTCCCATCGCGGTGTTCTTCGCGACGGTGTTCCCAAGAAGGGGCAAACATGAAAACGACAAGACGGTTCCTGCCTTTATCCCTCCTCCTGCCGATGCTCGTTGCAGGCGGCGCCTGGGCGCAGGAAGACGGATCCGCCCAGGATCAACCCGCGGCCGACGAGGCCGAGCTGTTCGTCGAGGAGATCACGGTCACCGCGACGAAGCGCGAGGAGTCGCTGCAGGACGTACCCATCGCCGTGACGGCGATCACCCCGCTCCAGATCGAGCGGTCCGGCATGCTGGACATTCGCGACCTGCCGACCCTGGCGTCCAGCTTCAACATGAACTCCTCGCAGACGGAGTCCCAGGGGACGACGTTGCGCATCCGCGGCGTCGGCACGACGGGGAACAACATCGGACTGGAGAGTTCGGTCGGCGTGTTCCTCGACGGGATCTACCTGAGCCGCCCCGGCATCGCCCTCGGCGACCAGCTCGACGTCGAGTCGATCGAGGTGCTGCGCGGACCGCAAGGCACCCTGTTCGGCCGCAACGTCTCCGCGGGCGCGCTGAATCTGCGCACCCGGCAGCCGAGCCTGACGGACAATTCGGGGTTCCTCAATCTGACCGCGGGCAACTTCAACGCCTACAACCTCCAGGCGGGCGTGGGCGGCCCGCTCTCGGACCGGGTCGGCTATCGGCTGTCGGCCGCCGTCCGCAACCAGGACGGCTTCGTCGAGAGCCTCTCGGGGGGCGAGAGCTACAACCGGGACCGCGCACTCGTCAGGGGCCAGTTGCTCTGGAACCTGGGGGACCGGGGACTGCTGCGGATCATCGGCGACTACTCGGACGCGGATGAGAACTGCTGCGACGCGGTCGTCGTGCTCGAGACGCCGGCCGCGGCGCTCGGCTCGTTCGCGGCCGCCGGACTTCCCGCCGACGGCGGCGTTTCGGTTTCCGGACCGTCGGCCTTCGACGCCCGCCGGTCGAACGCGGATCCCTTCGTGAATCCGTTCGACCAGCGCGGACTCTCGGCCGAACTGGAGTACAACCTGAGCAGTGGCGCGGCCCTGACCTGGCTCGGCTCATGGCGCGACTTCAGCGCCTCGTCGATCCAGGACGACTTCGTGGGGATGGACGTGTACCGCGTGTCGCCGGCCGCAGCGAACGGCTTCGAGTCGTTCGACGAAATCGAGTCCTGGTCCCAGGAGTTCCGGCTCGCCGGGGACACGGAGCGGATCAGTTGGCTGTTCGGCGGCTTCGCCTCGGGCGAGGACATCCTGGAGCATGCCGGCCTCGGCCTGCTCGAGGACTTCACGCCCTTCACCGACGCGATCCTCTGGAACTACGCGCTCGCTCCGGTGCTTCCCGCCGCGCCGCTTCTGGCCAGTGTGCCACTGGCTACGGGCGGGACCTTCGGCGATGTCCTCGCGGCGGACAACCAGGCGCTCGCCTTCGCCGGCGGCATACCGGCCGGCGGCGCCTTTGCGAACAACATCTACAACCAGAAGGGGGACTCGTGGTCCGTCTTCACTCACAACACGTTCCGGCTGACGGACCGCTTCTCGATGCTTGCCGGGCTGCGCTACGTCGACGAGACGAAGGACGGGAGCTTCGCCCAACCGGCCGCCAGCAACCCGGCTTGCTTCGCGACGCTGTCCAACGCGGCTGCCCTGGGCCAGGGCGCCGCCGGTACCGGACTCGAGGTCGTCGCGACGACGATCGGCAACCTGAACGCGGCCTTCAACTGCTTTCCGTTCGCGACGCCGGCGGATACCGGCGTGCCGATTCTGCCCGCTACGTTCCAGGACACGTTCCAGGATGACGAGCTGGTCTACACGTCGCAGGCGGTCGTCGAGTTCAGCGACACGGTGAAGGGCTACGCGAGCTACACCCACGGCTTCAAGTCCGGCGGCTTCAACCTGGACTCCACGGCCGCGGTCGGCGGCGCGGACCCCCGGTTCGACTCGGAGAAGATCGACGCGCTGGAGCTTGGCCTGAAGTCGGAGTTCGCGAACCGGCGGGTGCGCCTGAACGCGACGCTGTTCGACTACGACATCGAGGACTTCCAGGTGCTCGAGTTCACGGGCGTTCAGTTCAGGACGTTCAACGTGCCGAAGGCGCAGAGCCGGGGCGCCGAACTCGAGCTCTCGGCGGTCGCGGGGCAGCACGTCACGATGAACCTCGGTTACACCTACGCGGACTCCGAGTATCCCGACGACTGCGCCGGGGACCTGGAGATCGCCTCCGTCGTGTCGCTGTGCGGCGCCAAGCTGACGAACGCGCCGGAGAACGTCGTGTCGTTGGGCGCGAACTGGGACGACACGATCGGCGACCGGTTCCTCGTCTTCGCGTCGATCAGCGGGCGTTGGGAAGACGACCGGCGGACAAGCACCCAGCCGAACCTGCCGCTCGACATCCAGGAGGCGAACGCGAAGGCGAACGTCCGCGTCGGTCTCGGGAGCTACTCGGGCCGCTGGGCGGTCGAGCTCTGGAGCAACAACGTGACGGACGAGCAGACGAAGAACGTGGCGTTCAACACGCCGCTTCGCGTCGGCAGCCGCAGCGCGTTCCTCGAAGCGCCGCGAACCGCGGGGGCGACGCTGCGCCTGACCTTCTGACCCGGCGGCGGTCAGTCGGTCACGCCGGGAAGCGGGTTTGACCTCAGGCCCGCTCCCGGCGCCCCAACGCCCGCAAGACTCGATCAAGATCAAGGCGAGCGCGGCTAGGGCTCTCGGGAAGATCGATCCCGGCGATCGTCGGCGCGCATGACGCCCGAACTCCGCCCCGGCCGTGGCAGCAACCTGTTCGTGTTCGCGTTGCCGTAGAGTTCCCGTCCAACCAGCACCTACGGGAGTCGCCGATGTCCGAAATCCGCATGCGCCAGATCTGCCTGGTGGCCCATGACCTCGATCGCATTCAGCAGCAGGTCGAGGCAGTGTTCGGGGTCGAGGTCTGCTACCGCGACCCCGGGGTCGGCAAGTACGGGCTGCACAACTTCCTCATCCCGTTCGGCGACCAGTTCCTCGAGACGGTCTCGCCGCAGCCGGGTGAGCACGACACGCCCGGCGGCCGCTACCTGAAGCGTCGCGGCGGCGATGGCGGCTACATGGTCATCATGCAGGTCCCGCGCGACAGCTACGCCGGCTACCAGCAGCGGGTAGCTGACCTGGGCATCCGTCTGGTCTCCGAGCCGGGCCGGAGCGAGCGGGGCATGGGTATGCAGCTTCACCCGAAGGACGTAGCCGGCGCCATCCCGGAGCTGCGCTGGAACCTGGACGAGGAACGCTCCGACGGCGACTGGTGGCCCGCCGGGGAGAACTGGCAACGGGCGAAGCACACGGAGATCGTCGACGGGTTGCGCGCCGCCGAGATCCAGACCGCGGATCCGGCGGCGCTGGCCGCGCGCTGGAGCGAGGTGCTCGACGAGCCGGTCGGCGGCGGCGACATCCCGACGATCACTCTGCGGGACGCCGAAATCCGCTTCGTGCCCCTGCGCGACGGCCGTCCCGAAGGCCTCGGCGGCCTGGACATTCACGTGACGGACCGCGCTCGGGCGCTCGCCAACGCGGAAGGCGCGGGTTGCCTCACCGGAGACGATCTCGTGACGATCTGCGGCATGCGCCTCCGGCTCGTCTGAGCCTCTCCTCGATGGAATGGCCGCAGCCAAAGTCGGCCCGGCGCCTCGGCCGCAAACTGCCGGTCGACGAGAGTAGCGTCCGACTTGTCCCCGGCCGACCGTGATCGCTTCAGCCAGGCGTAGTACCCGCTCGTGGAGACGCCGAGCACACGGGCCATTGTCGTGATCCGGAACTCGGCCTTTTGCGTTCTCATGAACCTGAAGACCCCTTCGGTCCCGTCTCCCGAGCGAACCAGGCCCTTGTCGGGCTTCGACAACCGGACGTAACTCGTTCACACCAGAACCCGCCGCACGAAGCCGTACGCACCCGCACGCTCCACGAAGCCGAAGTCGCCCGCCGCGCTGCCAGCCGTGAAGTCCCGGACCTCGTCCAGGGTCTGAAGCAATTCGATGTCGAGTCGAAAGATCATCCTCGAATGATCCCCGACACGCGCTCAGGCTCCTCTCACTTGGGACAAGGCTAGAACGCAGCGAAGCATCGGTGGAGTAAGCTCTTGATCGAGCCAACGGCGTAGTGTGAACTCGGACCTGTAATGCCTCCGGGCTAACGCCGGAGGACGCGGAAGCGGCACACGGCAGGGAGGCTCGGAGACGATGAAGAAGACCGTGAAGCTGGTGCTGCTGGCGTTGCTCACCACGGCCGTCCCGGTGACAGCACAGGCCTTCTCGCCGGACGAGCTGATGGCTGGCCGTGCTCGTGTGTACGGGATTGAATTCCACTTGGCAACCGCCAACGCGAACCAGCGCGACCTCTGCGTCGAGCGCCGGTGGCTGTCAGGCTTCACCTTCGAGCGGCCATCACCGGCCAAGCCGGTCGAGCCCACGGTGTACCGGGTGTGGCCACATTCGGCGGCAGAACGGCACGGGCTTCAGGCCGGCGACCGGATCACCCATGTCAATGGCGTCCACTTGGGCTACGGCAAGATGGGCCACGACAGCTTCATGAGGCTGGCAAACGACGGCTCGACTCTTTCGGTAGCCAGAGGAAACCGGACACTGGCGACCATGATGCCAAGGCAGCCGGCATGCGGACCGCCCGTCCACTTCGTAGACAGCGCCGATTGGACTGCAGCCACCAACGGCAGCATCGTCTTGATCTCTGCTGGTGCAGCCGCCGCGTTGACGGATGACGAACTGGCAGCAGTCATCGGACACGAGTACGCTCACGTCGCGCTTCGGCATGTCAAGAAGAAGCAGAATCGCGCACTCGTCGGAGCACTGATCGGCGCCGTGGTCGGTGGCGCTGTCCAAGCCGAAACCGGGGCCTTCGTCGCGGGTGACTTCGCGGAGCTCGGGGCAACGATTGGTGCCATTTCATACTCCAAGAAGATGGAACGTCAAGCGGACTGCAGAGGCGTCTACTACGCCGCCCGGGCAGGGTACGACGTGTCTGCCGCCCCCGCGTTGTGGGAGCGGATTGCGGGCACGGAGCGGGATCATCAGAAGCGCGGAGGCTCTCACCCGTCGCCGGTTGAGCGAGCGTTCAGAACCCGCCTGGCGGTCGACGATGTGGCCATGCAGCTTGCAGGCGGTACGCATCACCAACACATTCAGGTTCCTGCCTGCGAGGAACCGAGACTGAAGGAGGGCGAACGGGAGGCAATGTACGCCGAGCACAGAGCTCGGTCAGCGGCGAGGATTGCCGCCCACCCTCAGACTCTCGCAGCGACACCCACACCGAGGAACGCCCGAATCAGGACGATCAGCGATGTCGCAGATCTCGTCCCGACAGCCCCGGACATCCGCCAGGAGTTCCGCGACCAGCACGGGCGCTACCCCACGGTTACAGAACTCCGGGAGCTGCGTTCTCTGCTCGCCCGCAACGGGGCGGCCGACACCCGAACCATGACCCGCAGCACCGCATTGGCAGGAGGCGAAGTCGGTGCAGAGCTCTTCGGCCACCAGGACGCGAACGGCTACACCATGACCGGGGTTGCACTCGCTACGCAGAGGCATCAAGCCGACGCTGACACCCAACGGAACGCTTCTTCGGTCGAACCAGTCGCTACTGAGATGGTCGAAGACGTACCACCCATCGCACCGGCGCTCCCAGTTGTCGAACCGGTAGTCACTGTCTCAGGAACCTACTCCACCATCGACCAGATCGATCAGATCGACCAGGATGCATTCGAGAACGCGCGCTGGGATTTCCGTCAGACGAACGGACGCTGGCCGAACGCTGAGGAAGAAGCGGCAATCCTGGTGCAGTTGCAACAGCGGGCAACGTATGAGCTTGAGGTCAAGGACCAACTAGAGGAGCTTCGCCGGGAGTGGCGCCAGCAGAACGGAGCATGGCCGACCGAAGCCGAGACCGAGACCCTGCGCGATCTGGCGAGGTCTCTGGTCCATATGTAGGCGCCCTGGCGGCTTCCGGCCGCACCCTCTCGGCCAACATGCGTGACACAGCGGGCGTCCCGTTGGCTAGTGGATGGCGGCAACGCTCGGAAAGTGAGCCACCCAGTAAGGCGCGCTGAGCTCTCGCTTGAGGAACTTGGCCGAGGAACTCTCGCCGCGTAGCCCGGTCTTCCGGCGAAGAGTTGGCGCCCACCGAGGAGGATTTGGTACTCCACAGTTACACTGAGAATCGGAGCTTCAAGCCGCAGGCTGCCGTCACCTTCGTGAGCGTGTCGAGTCTCGGATTCCTACGACCCGAGAGGGCGCGTGAGAGCGCCACCCGGTCTAGTTCGGCTTGGCGGGCAACAGCGGATACGCCTCCATGCGCCTCAGCCACGTTCCGAAACGCCTTCATGAGCAGTCGCGGATCGTCGCCCATCTCCTCGAGGGCTGCGTTCAGGTAGGCCGCCGCGTCCTCGGGCGACTTGAGGTAGTCACTGGCCCTATGGGCTTTCACGGGCATACGGTTTCTCCTCCTTGTACGCCTGCCAACGCAAGCGCGCTGTCTTGATGTCGGCCGTTTGGCCCTTCTTCACGCCGCCCCCCAGCAGAATCACGAGCGTCTCGCCCTCGCGACCGTAGTAGAGCCGGTATCCAGGGCCGAAGTCGATTCGAAGCTCCGATACACCGCCCCCCACGCTCTTGTGATCTCCGAAGTTGCCGAGTTCCACACGGTCGATCCGTGTTTGGACACGGGCGCGAGCCTCGCTTGACTGCCGTCGAAACCAAGCGTCGAAGTGGTCTCTGCCATCCTCGGAGACGTAGTGGAGGACCCGTATCAAGCGGGAGAGTGTAGCCAACTGGCTACAGGCGTGTCAACGATCGCAGGCTGAGGCCCCCTCTCGGGGGCGGCGTGCCCTCATCCGGTGGGGGAGCGTCGTCGAGAACCCGATGAGGAGCGGTGAGACTCTTGTCTGGATGACGCGTACGGTCGGCGCCCCGCTGAGGGCGCGGAGAGCCGCGCGCTTCTGCCCCCGGGGACTTTTCAACGAGTCCAGATCCTTGTATACAACGGGGCAGCGAGAGAACCGAACACGGGAGAGATCACGACGATGGACGACATGACGAACGCAGGCAAGTGCCCGGTTTTGGCCGGTGCTGACAGACATACCGCGAAGGGGAGCATCGCGAATCAGCGCTGGTGGCCGAACCAGTTGAACCTGAAGGTGCTTCACCAGAACTCGCCCCTTTCCGACCCGATGGGCGAGGACTTCAACTACGCGGACGAGTTCGCGAAGGTCGACCTGGATGAGCTGAAACAGGACATCGAGGAGGTGATGACGACCTCGCAGGACTGGTGGCCCGCAGACTACGGTCACTACGGGCCGCTTTTCATCCGCATGGCGTGGCACTCGGCCGGCACGTACCGGATCGACGACGGCCGAGGCGGCGGCGCCTCGGGCACGCTCCGCTTCGCGCCGCTCAACAGTTGGCCCGACAATGTAAGCCTGGACAAGGCGCGGCGCCTGCTCTGGCCGGTCAAGCAGAAGTACGGCCGCAGGCTCTCCTGGGCGGATCTCATGATCTTCACCGGCAACTGCGCCCTGGAGTCGATGGGCTTCAGGACGCTCGGTTTCGCGGGCGGGCGCGAGGACGTGTGGGAGCCCGAGGAGGACATCTACTGGGGCTCGGAGACGACGTGGCTCGGGGACGAGCGCTACACGGGTGACCGTGAACTCGAGAATCCGCTCGGCGCTGTGCAGATGGGCCTCATCTACGTGAATCCGGAGGGGCCGAACGGCACGCCGGACCCGGTCGCCGCGGCCGGGGACATCCGCGAGACGTTCCGTCGCATGGCGATGAACGACGAGGAGACGGTGGCGCTCATCGCGGGCGGTCACACCTTCGGCAAGGCCCACGGCGCGGCCGACGCGGGCGAGCACGTGGGCGCCGAGCCCGAAGGCGCCGGCCTCGAGGAACAGGGCCTGGGCTGGAGCAACACGTTCGGTACGGGCGTCGGTGGCGACGCGATCACCAGTGGTCTCGAAGGCGCCTGGACGACCGCGCCGGCAACGTGGGACAACAACTTCTTCGAGAACCTGTTCGGCTATGAGTGGGAGCTGACGAAGGGCGCCGGCGGGGCCTACCAGTGGACGCCGAAGGACGAAGCGGCGGCCGGCACGGTGCCGGATGCTCACGATCCGTCGAAGCGGCACGCCCCGATGATGCTGACGACGGATCTCTCCCTGAAGGTCGATCCGATCTACGAGCCGATCTCAAGGCGCTTCCATGAGAACCCGGACGAGTTCGCGGACGCCTTCGCCAGGGCCTGGTACAAGCTGACCCATCGCGACATGGGTCCCCGCAGCCGCTGTCTCGGTTCGTGGGTTCCCGCGGAGGCGCAGCTCTGGCAGGACCCTGTCCCCGCCGTCGACCACGAGTTGATCGACGAGGACGATGTCGTGGCTCTCAAGAGCCGGCTCCTCGGCTCAGGGTTGTCCGTCTCCCAACTCGTTTCGACCGCGTGGGCGTCGGCGGCGACGTTCCGCGGCACGGACAAGCGCGGCGGCGCGAACGGCGCGCGCATTCGCCTCGCGCCGCAGAAGGACTGGGCCGTCAACGACCCGGCGCAGTTGGGTGACGTTCTGCAGACGGTCGAGGCGATTCAGGCGGACTTCAACGGCTCCCAGTCCGGCGGCAAGCGGGTCTCACTCGCCGACCTGATCGTCCTCGGCGGTTGCGCGGCTGTGGAGGCGGCGGCGAAGAAGGCTGGCTACGAGGTCGAGGTGCCTTTCGTGCCGGGTCGCACGGACGCGGTGCAGGAGCAGACGGACGTCGAGTCGTTCGCCGTCCTCGAACCGACGGCGGACGGTTTCCGCAACTATCTCGGGAACGGACATCACCGGCCCGCGGAGGTGCTGCTCGTCGACCGGGCGCAGATGCTGACCCTGACCGCTCCCGAGATGACGGTGCTCGTCGGCGGCCTGCGTGTCCTGGGAGGGAACGCAGGCGGCTCCGACCTTGGCGTCTTCACCGACCGGCAAGAAGTGTTGACGAACGACTTCTTCGTCAACCTGCTCGACATGGCAACCGAGTGGCAGGCCAGCGCCGGCCGCGAGGGCGTCTTCGAGGGACGCGATCGGTCGACGGGCGATGTCCGGTGGACCGGCAGCGCGGTCGACCTCGTTTTCGGCTCGAACTCCCAGCTCCGCGCCATCGCGGAGGTCTACGCCTGCGATGACTCGCAGGAGGCTCTCGTACGCGACTTCGTCGCGGCGTGGGCCAAGGTGATGCACCTGGATCGGTTCGACCTCGCTTGAAGGGGTGCGGTAGCTCCCGGTCGGGTCCGCTCTCAGCGTGCGTGATGGCTACTGTCGTGGTGATCGGAGGCCGCGGAGCCCTTTGAGGGTGGGTCGGGGGCTCTCGCCTGTCGGCTCTCGTCCTGCCGTATCGTGTACTAGATTGTGTCCGAGGTGCCAGATGGCCAACGACCCCCTCCCGATCACACCAACCGTCCTCACTTGGGCCCGCAAGCGCGCCGCCCTGCCCTTGGAGGAAGCGCGCGTGAAGTTCCCTCGGATCGCTGCTTGGGAAGCGGGAAAGGCAAGTCCGACCTATCCTCAACTGGAAGAACTGAGCAAGCTGCTACGGCTTCCGACGGCGGTCTTCTTCTTCCCGGCTCCCCCCGACATCCCACCGGTCCTCCAGTCCTTCCGGACGCTACCCGCTGCCTACTTCGAGGAGGTCCCTAGGGAGATTCGGGCCCTACTACGGAAGGCCAAGGCCTTCCAGCTTGACATCGCGGAGCTCAATGATGGTCGTAGCGCAGCGAAGCGACTTGCCGTCCACGATCTGTCGCTCTCCCTGCCGCTACGCGTTTCGGCGATGGCCGAGCTCGCACGTGAGTACTTGGGGGTCTCTCTCGAAGAGCAAATCGCGTGGCCCGATCCAGTAGCCGCGCTGGACTCCTGGCGCGATGCCCTGGAGGCCGTCGGCGTGGCCGTCTTCAAGGACGCATTTGGGACCGACTCACTCTCGGGATTCTGCCTTTTTGATGAGACCTTTCCGTTGATCTACGTCAACAATTCTTCGGCCTTGACGAGGCAGATCTTCACTCTGTTTCATGAGCTGGCTCATCTTCTCTTCCATACAAGCGGAGTGGACAGGTTGTCAGAGCGGGATGTCGAGGTTCTGCCGTCCGCCTCTCGGGAAATCGAGATTGCCTGCAATCAGTTTGCTGCCGAGTTCCTCCTTCCGACAAGCCGATTTGACGAAGAACTGCGGCGTTTCGGTGCGGACGAATCGTCCGCAACTCGGATTGCTCGGAAATATAATGTCTCTCGGGAATTCGTGTTTCGAGGATTCTTGGACCGAGGACTCGTCAGTCAAGAACTCTATCTCGATGCCGCTCGTCGCTGGGCTAGGCAAATGCGACGCGGAGGAACGGGCGGAGACTATTACTGGACGAAAATTTCTTATCTGGGCAAGACGTATATTCAGACTGCGTTTTCCAGGTACTACCAGAATCGGATCAGCGAAGAGCAACTTGCTGGCTACGTTGATGTCAAGGTGGCCAACCTGTCGAAGCTGGAAGACTACTTCGCCAGGAAGGTGACGTGACGTACGTATTCGACACGTCACCCTTCTCGGCGTTGATAAGAAACTTCTATCGGGGCCGCTTTCCGAGCTTGTGGGAGAAGTTTGACCGGCTTGTCTCGCAAGGGAAGGTGGTTTCGACACGTGAAGTGCGCCGGGAGCTCGAGGACCACCATGGTCTTGATGAGCACAAGCGGTGGCTGGGCCTCAATCCAGATCTGTTTTCGGCGCCTTCAGCGGAAGAAGCGCTGTTCGTGCGTCGGATATTTGAGGTCTCGCATTTTCGATCCAACATCGAGTTGAAGAAGATTCTGAAGGGTGGGCGAAACGCGGATCCGTTTGTGATTGCGAGGGCCGCCGTCGCAGGCGGTGTCGTTGTGACACTCGAGCGGGCCAAGCCCAACGGGGTGGGCATTCCGAACATTTGCAAGCACTTCGACATCGAGTCAATCGACCTAGAGCTTTTCATGGAGGTCGAGGGCTGGAGTTTCTGAGAGGCGAGCGGGCGGACTGGCCGGCCGCTCGGGGAGCGTTACGCCCGTTCGCCAAGCTGGTGCCACGAGCTTGCGTGCGTCGGTCTGCCTGACCTTTCTGGGGGAAACAGGGTTGTGCCGGTGCGGTTTGCTTGGTAACGCAGAGCGTCTTCAGGTTCGGAGTCATTAGGGAAGAGAGACAGACGAAAAGGAGGAGACCGGGACTATGCCACGACCATCTTTGGATGCATCGGACTTGGCGCCATGGGCGAACCGATGGCGGCACGCCTGGTCCATGCCGGTTTTGGGGTGGTCAGCTCGGTCAATCGCGGCCGGCCACACACGGCGGTCGGCGGCAGGGCGCCTGCCGAAGCCCACCGCGGGCTGACGGGAATTCCGCAGAATCGAGAGTTTCCGCAGCTCTGGGGACGGCGGCTGCGGCGTGAACAACCCATGGAGTAGACCTTAGCCCGGCCCTGGAACTGTCCAAAGGACCGGGACCACCTCACTCCCAACTCGTTTCGACCGCATGGGCGTCGGCGGCGACGTTCCGCGGCACGGACAAGCGCGGCGGCGCGAACGGGGCGCGTTCGCCTCGCGCCGCAGAAGGACTGGGCCGTCAACGAGCCGGCGCAGTTGGGTGACGTTCTGCAGACGCTCGAGGCGATCCAGCGGGTCTCGCTTGCCGACCTGATCGTCCTTGGCGGTTGCGCGGCTGTGGAGGCGGCGGCGAAGAAGGCTGGCTACGAAGTCGAGGTGCCTTTCGTGCCGGGTCGCACGGACGCGGTTCAGGAGCAGACGGACGTCGAGTCGTTCGCCGTCCTCGAACCGACGGCGGACGGTTTCCGCAACTACCTCGGGAACGGACATGACCGGCCCGCGGAGGTGCTGCTCGTCGACCGGGCGCAGATGCTGACCCTGACCGCTCCCGAGATGACGGTGCTCGTTGGCGGCCTGCGGGTCCTGGGAGTGAATGCGGGCGGCTCCGAACTTGGCGTCTTCACCGACCGGCAAGAAGTGTTGACGAACGACTTCTTCGTCAACCTGCTCGACATGGGAACCGAATGGCAGGCCAGCGCCGACCGCGACGGCGTCTTCGAGGGACGCGATCGGTCGACGGGCGAGGTCAGGTGGACCGGCGGCGCGGTCGACCTCGTCTTCGGCTCGAACTCCCAGCTCCGCGCGATCGCGGAGGCCTACGCCTGCGACGACTCGCAGGAGGCTCTCGTACGCGACTTCGTCGCGGCGTGGGCCAAGGTGATGGACCTGGATCGGTTCGACCTCGCTTGATCCGGTTTCTCCAGTCTTCACCTCGGCCCGCTACCGCTTTCCTCGGGGTGGATATTGTGCAGTACAAGTGCATAATTGCCACCCGAAGAGGAGGCGGGACCGATGCGGCACTACATCGAGCGAACACTGGAGCCGGTCTTGCGGCGGGCGGCCGCCGACTTTCCGGCGGTGGTGCTGACCGGTCCCCGGCAGGCCGGCAAGACGACGTTGCTCCAGCGGGTGTTCGGCGCCAGCCACGGCTACGTCTCTCTGGACCTTCCCGATGTGCGGGCGGCAGCTCTCGAAGACCCGCGGGGCTTGTTGGAGATGAACGGGCCTCCCGTCATCTTCGACGAGGTGCAGCAGGCTCCGAACCTGTTGCCCTACATCCGGGAGCGGATCGACGCGAATCGGGACGCGCGCGGCCAGTACCTGTTGACGGGATCCCAGAATCTCATGCTGGCGGAGAAGGTGACGGAATCCCTGGCGGGCCGCGCGGCGGTTCTCCGGCTGTTTCCTCTCTCCAGGCGTGAGTCCGTAGGCCGGGCGGAGCTTGGCCTGCCTTGGGAGGGTGGCTCGGCGAGTAGGCCGGCGCCGCGGGACGCCTACGGTGACCTTTGGCGCGCGTTTCTTCGGGGAGGCTACCCGGAACTCGCGGCGGAACCCGATCGGGATCCGTTCCTGTGGCATGCGAGCTACCTTCAGACCTATCTCGAACGGGACATCCGGACCGTCCGCAACGTGGGAGACCTGAACCAGTACCAGAGCTTCCTGCGGGTGCTGGCGGCCCGGAGCGCACAGTTGCTGAACCTGGCCGATGTTGCCAGGGACCTCGGACTTGCCGTCAACACGGCCAAGGCGTGGCTGTCGATGCTCGAGGCGACGTATCAGGTGATCGTGCTCCGTCCGTACTTCGCGAATGTCGGCAAGCGGCTCGTCAAGACGCCAAAGGTGTACTTCACCGATGTCGGTACGCTGTGCCACCTGGTCGGGTTGAAGAATCAGGAACACGCGGCCTCCGGGCCAATGAGCGGCCCGATCATGGAGACTGCGGTCCTCTCCGAGATCGTCAAGACCTTGACTCATCGGGGAGAGGCGCCACGGGTCTACTTCTGGCGCACCAGGGCCGGTACCGAGGTCGACTTCGTGATCGAGGCTGGCGGAAAACTCGTACCGGTCGAGGTGAAGGTCTCAGGCACGCCGCGATCGGCGATGGCCAACGCGATCAGGACGTTCCGGAAAGACCACGGCGAAGCCGCCGCCCCCGGGTACGTCGTTCATTCCGGCGACGTGCGACTGCCGCTGGGCCAGGGAGCGACGGCCCTGCCGTTTGGTGAGTTGTAGGTCAAGGCTAGCCGGCCGGCGGCAGCAGCATCTGCTCCATCGCGTCGACGAAGGCCTGGCGCCACGGCAGGCTGTCGATCAGACCGCTGAGCCGTTCCGCGTCAGCGCCGACGGGGTTGTGCACCGGCACCTCGTCATTTGGACGAACGGTTGATTCCGGCCCCGCGAAGGGCGCGCGCCATGCCGGCTCGAAAGTCGCTTTCGGTCTCGCTGTCGGCCAGGAGTCCCTTCGCGGCCATGACGAGCACGAACGCCAGATCGGCGGCTTCCCGGAGTTGCTCGCGGGCTCCTGCCGCCAACAGAGCGTCGGTGACCTCGGCGGTGAAGGCGTCGAGAGGGTAGGAGCCCGTTTGCCGCCGTGCGGCGTTGCCGAGCCCGAGAATCTCCTCGCCGTAACGGCCGTCGCGCACGAACCTCACGACCGGTCCCAGCCAGCAGCAGAAGGCATCGAGCAGGGCCTGCTCGGTCGGTCTCTCCGGGTCGGCCAGACACGCAAGCGCGTCTACGCGCAGCGAACGCACGACGGCGCCTATCGCCCATTCGAGCACTGCGTGCTTGCGCCCGATCCGGTTGTAGAGCGTCTGCCGCGTGACGCCGGCCGCTTCGGCCAGGGAGGTCATCGACGTCTTCGCGTAGCCCGTGCTCGCGAACTCGGCGAGCACCTGCGCGGCGGTCTCGTAGTCGCTGGCATCGGGTCGAGGCACTGTGTACACTTTAGACTGGAAACGCCCAAAACGTAAATGGGAGGCCGGGACCATGCCGCGACCCACGATCGGTTTCATCGGACTTGGCGCCATGGGCGAACCGATGGCGGCTCGCACTGTGGCGGTGTCGGGGCCGGTCAGGCGATGAAGATCGCCAACAACGCGATCGCGCTTGGCACCTGGGCACTCGTTCAGGAGGTGCGCGAAGTCGTCGGCGCCCACGGAATGGACCTGGATCGGTTCATGGAGATCCTGAACGTGTCGACGGGCCGGAGCTTCGTATCGAAGAACTTCCCGATGCCCCCGCGGCGCGTGACCTGGCCCGCGATGCCGGTCAAGGACCTGTCGCTGTGCCTGGACGTCGCCAGGGAGTTCGACGTCGAGGCGCCGTTGGTCAAGGCCAGCCTGGACTCCGGTCGGCCGGAGGACTGAAGAGCCTGTTCTGGGCGTGCAGCGCTTCGAGTCTCAGGCCTTGTGCCGCGACCCCGGCGCCGGCGGTGTCTCGGGCGCCCCGGCGAAGCACTGGGCCATGCCCATCCACTCGGTGGCGATCGGTCCCTCGACGTCGAGCGAGGTGTCGGCGACGTTGCGTACCTGGCTGACGACCTGGGCGAAGTCGACGGCCTTGCCGGTGATCCGGTTCGCCGTTTCGTCCGCGTTCCAGGTCCAGACGTCGCCGGATGGGGCAGTCAGGTGGAGGGCCGGAACCGTGTCGGGGACCTCCATGCCGCGCACCGCGTAGGTCCAGCCGAAGGTGTTGAGTCCCAGGAAGACGATGTTCCGAATCCGGTCCGTTTCTTCGCGGTCGAGTCCGAGCAGGTCGAAGACCTCCTGGGCGTGGGCCCAGGTCTCCATCTGGCGGGCGGTGATCGAACTGCGCGCGCTCATCGGCGGTCCGAACCACTCGACGCGCATCCTCGGGTCGACGCCCTCGAGGCGTTCGCACATCTCCGGGTAGTACTCACGCCAGACGTCGTAGACGGCGCGGTTGCGCTTGCCTTCGAGCCATTCGTCGGTCAGCTCGAGCAGGGTGAGCCGGCCGCGCCGGGCGGCCATGAACTCCTTGAAATCGTCGAACGCGGACTGATCGTGGATCGATGCGTCGGCGGCGTAGTTGAAGATGTGGAGATGGGCGACGACATCGTGGATGGTCCACTCCTTGAACAGGGTGGCCCGATCGAAGTCGTCGTCCGACAGCGGCTCCAGGATCTCGGCCAGACAGTCGCACTCGGCTCGGAAATCAGCGATCTGCGTGAAGCTGCTCAACTCGTCTCCTTCTCGCTCTAGCGGCGAATCGGCCGGCCAGGCCGGTTGCCGGTGGTCTCGCCGCCGTCGAACACGAGTTCGCCGTTGACCCAGACCTTCTCGATCCCCACGGAGGGTACATGCGGTTCCTCGTACGTCGAGCGGTCGATGACCGTCTCGGGGTCGAACAGAACCAGGTCCGCGTAGTGGCCCTCCCGGATCGCGCCGCGTTCCGTGATCCCCAGGTGCTGGGCGGAGAGCGACGTGATCTTCCGCACGCCCTCCTCGAGACTGACGACGTTGCGGTCGCGAACGTAGTGGCCGAGAAACCGCGTGAAGGCCCCGAAGCCGCGCGGGTGCGAACCGTCGAGCCCGCCGTCGGTGCAGATCACGGTGTGCGGCCAGGCCATGATGGCTTCGATGTCGGGTTCGTCCATCGCGAAACCCAGCATGGGGGATTCGCCGCCCGCCTCGGTGTCGGCCTTGAGCAGCTCCATCAGGGTCGTTTCCGGGTCGGCGCCACGGATCTTGGCGATCTCGGCGAGAGTCAGGCCGTTGTAGGCCGGTTCCGGCAGGAAGTCCGGGAGCAGGGCGTCGTCAGGCGACAGCAGGTCGGCGAGGATGTACTCCGCGCCGTCCCGCCGGTCGAGATCGCGGTCGGGGAACACGGTCGTCAGCCAGGTGAAGGACGTCGCCCAGGCCCGGTAGGGGTAGATGTCCGCCGTGATCTCTACCCCTGAAGCGCGGGCCTCGTCCAGGATGGCGATCAGGCGCTCAGCCTGGCCCCACCAACGGTTCATCGCGAGCTTGATGTGGGTGACCTGCACGGGGAGCTGAGCCTCGCGGCCGATATGGATGATCTCCTCGATCGCTTCCCAGAAGTACCGGTCTTCGCTGCGGATGTGGCTGATGTAGCGGCCTCCGTGGGCGGCGGCCACTCGCGCGAGTTCCACGACCTCCTCGGTCGTCGAGAAGGAACCGGGGTCGTACTCCAGCCCGGAGGAGAGGCCCAGGGCGCCGGCTTCGAGTTCCTGGCGGAGCAGGTCCGCCATCGCGGCCACCTCTTCCGGCGTGGCGTGGCGCATGTAGTCCTCGCCCATGACCTCGCCTCGGAGCATCCCGAAACCCGCGAAGGACGCGACGTTGACGGCGACGGGCGACGTTCCTAGGTCGGCGAAGAACTCCGCCAGCGGATGCTGCTGGCCCCCGTCCTGTCCGGCCACGATCGTCGTGATGCCCTGGTTGACCGCCGCCAGGGCTTCCGGCAGCTCGGGCAGCCTGAAGTCGTGGTGACTGTGGACGTCGATGAACCCGGGCGCCAGGACGAGGCCGTCCGCGTCGACGACGGTGTCGTCGGTGGACGGCTCGAAGTTGCCTATGGTGGCGATGCGGTCGCCGGCGATGCGTACGTTCACGTTTCGTGACGGACCGCCGCTGCCGTCGATGACGCGGGCGTTGACGATGACGACGGGCGTCGGCGCAGGTTCGCCGGGAGCGCAGGCCGTTAGAGCCAGGCCGGCGACGAGCAGCAGTGCTGCGCGACTGGGGAGCGAGGCTGTCGCCTCGCGCGTTCTCCTCACGGTCGCCACCGCTCCTCGAACTCGGCGCAGCGGTACACACTGGGTGCGCCGACGTCCCCGTCGGCCTCTGAGGAAGCGCGCGGGGCCGAAGGCCTCGCTCCATTCCGTCTTCGTCATCGAATCTCCAGACCCGGTTGCTTCTCGAACACGAGACCCCGCTCCGAGCCCGAACTCAGGCTGAACCCGGTGACCGCGCCAGACCGGTCGCGCTCGAACTCGAGCCGCGCGGGAGACGCCACCCAACCGCGGCTCTCGAACTCGACTCTGAACTCGTCCTCGGCGACCGGGGCGACCTCGAGCGCCGGCTGCTGCTCGATGCGGACGACGAGTCCGCCGTCGACCACGGCGAATCGATAGGTCGCGTCCAGCTCGGCGGAGAAGAAGCTGCCGGCGAACTCGGCCAGCTCGGCGGACGACAGGGATGGTGCGTCGGGTTGCTCGGCGGCCTCGTCCTCGTCGTCCGAATCCTCCTCTTCGTCGCCGCTCTCCGGCCTAAGCTGGTTCGCCAGGTAGTGGTCGGCGACCCGTCGCGCCAACTCTCCGGGGTCTCCGTACTCGGCGTTGCAGGCGACCGCGATCGACAAGCCCGGCTGCACGTAGCGCCTGAGTTCCGTCAGGAACCCCCAGGAATGACCGCCGTGCCCGACCGTAGGCAGGCCGCGATACTCGCCCAGGGTGATGCCGTGGGCGTACTCGATCCCGTCGCCGTCGTTGAGCGTCCCCTCCGTCAACATCGACTCGTGGATCGCGGGTCTTGCGGCGCCATGGAGGTAGTCGTCCCAGCGCAGCAGGTCCTCCACCGTCGTGTAGAGCTGCCCGTCGCCGGCGATCTCGAAGTTGTAGTTGTGCACGATCCGCAGGTTGCCGTCATCGTCGCGGTGGTAGCCGGTGGCGCGCCGCGGGATGATCTCCTCGCGGTCCTCGTACATCAGGCTGCTGTCCATCCCGAGCGGCGCGAAGATCCGCTCCCGGGCCAGCTCGCCGATCGACTTTCCGGCGGCGCGCTCCAGAGCGTGGGCCAGCAGCATGTAGCCGGTGTTGCTGTACTCGTAGCGCTCGCCCGGAGCGAACACCGGCGCTCGCTGCCGCGACATCATCGCCAGGAGTTGCTCTCGGGACACCGAGTAGTAGTCGCCGGCGCCGGCGAGGGGGAACAGGTTCAGATAGTCGCGCAGGCCGCCCGTATGGAAGATCAGGTGCCGCAGGGTGACCGGCGACTCATACTCGGGGAGTTCCGGAAGCCACCTGCGGACGTCGTCGTCGAGCGAGACCGTCCCGTCGAGCGCCAGCATGTTGGCGACTGCGGCGACGAACTGCTTGGTCACCGAGGCGACGTCGAAGACGGTCTGCGGCGTGACCGGGATGTCGTAGTCGAGGTTGGCGTAGCCGTAACCGCGGGAGTAGACGAACTCGCCGTCCCGCGCGACGGCGAGCGCGCATCCGGGCGAGCCGGGCTCGTCCCAGGCGGCGAACAGATCGTCGATGGCGGGATTGTCGGCGCCGGTTTCGAGGCCGGCTTGCGGGGTGTCGGAGGCGGCACACCCGGCGACGAGAAGGACGACAGCGAATAGAACCAGCATGGGGCTGGCCGGCCAAAGCGGAGCCGGCCTGGCGGCCGGCGCGACTCTCTGGCCGCCTTCGGCGGCAGCCGGCGGGGACGCCGGCGCACCCAGTAAGTGTCGCCGCTTTCGGCACAGCGCTACCCACTGGGTGCGCCGACGTCCCCGTCGGCTTCCGGGAAGAACCGCGCCGCGAAGCGGCGACCTTACTGCCCGATCACCCGTCTCCATCCGCCCATTCTCGCAACTGTTCAAGCGTCGTCGTCGCGCCGCCGCAGACGATGACCAGGACGGACCCGAAGTCCTTGAGCTCTGGCGCGCAGTCGTAGACGGCGGCCAGCGAGGCGCCGCACGCCGGCTCCACGACCACCCGATGGTCCTCAAGGAACCGGTGGCATGCCGACACGGCGGCGCGGTCCGAGACCACGACGCTCCGAAGCGGGTGATCCCTGGTGCAGTCGAACGCTCGCTTGCAGATCTTCTTCGCTCCCAGGGTAATCGCGAGGCTGGTGATGGCGGGCAACTCGACCCGATGGCCTGCTCGGGCCGACTGGGCCAGTGAGTCGGCGCCCTCCGTCTCGACCGCGATCACCGGGACATCGGACCAGCCGCTGCGCCGTAGCCCTTCCACGAGGCCGCATAGCAGCCCGCCCCCTCCGACGGAGACGACCACGGCGTCGGGTCTCGTGCCCGACCGCGCGACCTCGTCCACCAGGGTGGCATGTCCCTGCCAGACGAGGGGATCGTCGAAGGGATGAACCAGGACGTCGGACTTCCCGACCGTCGACATGGCGAGTTCGTTCGCTTCCTGCCAGGAGTCGCCGTGGACGATGACTTCGGCGCCTTCCCGCCGGATCAGCGCCCGGGCCAAGTCGGACGTCGTCTCGGGCACGACGATGAGGACCGGGACCGAAAGATGGCGCCCGGCGTAGGCCACCGCGATCCCCGCGTTGCCGCCGGAGGACGAGATGAGTCGCCTTGCACCCCGGCGCACATACTCCTGGCAGGCCGCGCCGATGCCGCGGATCTTGAAGGAACCGGGTGGCTGCAACGCGTCGAGCTTCAGCCAGATGCTCCGGCCCGCGTGGCTGGACAGCGAGCGCGACTCGAAGAGGGGCGTTTCGATGTGCAGGGGTTTCATGAGAAGTCGTGGTGGACGTTCGGACCCGGTGGCCTCGCCACGTTACCGGCTCGGCCCGGAGACCGGCCTCCGCCACTGGGTGCGCCACCCGGGTTCCCGTCGGCTTTCCCTACGAGGCTCCCCACTGGGTGCGCCGACGTCCCCGTCGGCTTTCCGGAGAGAACGCGCGAGGCGTCAGCCTCGCTCCCTATCTCTGCCGTCTCAAGGTAAGGAGAGGCCTTCGGCCTCACGATTCAACCCCGGTCGCCACCGCTCCGCGGCGTTGCCCGGGAGCCGACGGGGACGTCGGCGCACCCAGTGGGAGCCCTCGCTCCTTGAGCCTCCGCGGTGGCGCACCCGGTGCCGCATGCCAGCGGGGACGTCGGCGCACTCAGTGCCGGATGCCGGCGCAACCTCTGTTGGCCGCTACGGGCCGGCGGATGAGGCGGCCGGGTCGCCGACCGGGGCGGCAAACAGCGGCACCCGTTGCGGTTGATCGGTATCGGTGCCGATGGTGACCGTTCCCTGGAGCTGACCCTGCTCGTTGAGCCGCCCCTCGATCACGGTGGTCGTGGCGCTTGCGTTGAGCGTCGGGAACTGGGTCGTGATCGTCAGTGCGTCGTCCTGCCACTCGAAGTCGTCGAGGACGATCGAGTAGATGCCGCCCATGTAGAGCCAGCCTTCGCCTTCGCGCGGAACGTGAAAGCCCATGAAGGCGCCGGACACGTAGGAGTCCTTCGCCGGGTGGAGTGCCAGGAGGTCGAGGATCTGCTCCCTCTGGTTCTGCTGCTCGAACAGGACGCCGTCCTTTCGGACCACCTCGATGAAGCCGTTGAACATCTCGCTGTACGTGTCGCCGCGGTAGATGATCTCCTGCGTCGGGTCCGGGTTGGCGGGGTTGTCCTCGGAGTTGTCCCACACGGCGGTCACGTCGAGGCGGCTGCCGGCCGGAATGTCGACGGGCTTCGTCGGGTAGTAGAGCCACTGCCAGTTGTAGTCGTACTTCGGCACGTCCAGGAGGGTCTCCGTGGAGCCGTCCGGATAGGTCACGACGTAGGTCATCGCCTTGCCGCGGACGTGCATGTGCGGGCTGAAGGCGAGGATCTGCGCGTCCTGGTCGAACAGGAAGTGGGCGTTCTCGGCGTGGTGGCCGGCGCCCGGCGGAATCCGCAGGCCCGTGTTCGTCACCGCAATCGTAATGACCTCCTTCTGGAGCTCGCCCTCGCCGAAGTGGAGGCCGATCCTCGAGGCGTCGCGGGTCGCTTCGCCGATCGGGTGGTAGTGCTGGTCGACGACGAGACGGATTTTCGAGCCGAAACGGCGGCCGACGCCGTCCGGGAAGACGTACGGCGGCATGCCGGCCGTCCAGATGCCGAGAACGCCGGAGCCGGCGGAGTCGCCTTCGTTTCGTTCGCTGACGAATCTCGTCAGGAAGTGATGCGTGACGCGGGAATCCTCCGGCAGGAACTCGATTGCGCTGACCCAGCGCGGCTCGCCGAGGTCGACTTCGATGATCTGCTGCGGGAAGAGATCCTCGCCCTCGGCCGGCACCTCGATGCTGTCCAGCGTGACGATGTGGTCGGGCTCGCCGAGCTGCCAGCCCTCGGGGAACGTCGGCGCTTCGGGAAGGTCCGCGGCGTCGCCCTGCGGGGCGCCGGATTTCGCCCAATCGACGATCGTCTCGATTTCGCCGTCGGTCAGCGAGATGTCGTTGGACCACTCGTGGTTGTCGGAGTCGCCGCTCCACGGCGGCATGTCGCGGTTCTCCACGGCACGGGCGATCGACCGGGCCCACGGCCGGGACTCGCGGTACGTCATCAGCGACATCGGGGCGACTTCGCCGGTCCGGTGGCACTGCACGCAGTTCGAGAAGAAGATCGGCGCGATGTCGCGCGTGTAGGTCGGCCCGTCGGCGGCCGCGGCGGGGGAGGCCGGGAGCGTCGCGACGAGTGCTATCGCGGCGGCCGCCGCGAGCAGACGGAGTGGCGTCGGGGTACGGATGGTTGCCTGGTGCATGGTCTGACCTCTTGCCTGATTGCTGCCGGTACTGCCTGTTGACCCGATCCTAGCGTCCCGGGCCCGCTTCGGCGGCGGGTGGATCAGTCTTCGGGCAGCTCTTTCCGGCTGCTCGGACCCGGCCGCGGAGCCGGTCGAGGACGGCGTCGTCGAGGGCGTCGGCCTCGGGCGAAGCCGCGCCCGCGAGCAACCGGTCGCGCAGGCGTTGCCGGTCGAGGACGGCCCCGACCTGAACGCGGTCGACGCCGAGTCGTCCCTCCTCGACGACCAGGCCGACGGCGCCGCAATCGAGTGCGTCGTCGGTCGCTTCGACGAGCCGCTCGCCGTCGACCTTGCCGACGAGACGGTCGCCACGGACCTCAAGGGTCAACTCGTACGTCTCGCCGAGGCGCCAATCGAGCGGCGCTTCCGCCAGCACGTCCTCGTTGTGCAGCATGCGCACGAGCTGCACGCGATTCCCGCGGGCCAGGAGCAGGCCGTAGAAGCGCGTCAACCCCTGGACCCGGGCGGCGACGCCGGCCCGCTCGACGAGGTGGGGCGTCACCTCCGCGGTCACGGAGTAGTCGCGCCACTCGCAGGTTCCCTGCATCAGCAGCCCCATACCGGTGTTCTGGACCAGCCGGAACATCTCGAATCCCTTGGTCAGCAGGTCGACGCCGTTGACCCAGGCGCGATGCCACATGGTGCCCCGGTGGTGGGGGCGTTCGAGACGGAACTCCGGCGCGCCCGACCACTTCAGTGCCTCGAGGCAGACGCCTTCGGCCGGCCCCTCGACGCGGACCCCGACGGAGAAGATCGGCCCAGGCAGCGCCGGGACGGTGAACGACACGCGCCGGCTCTCGCCGGCCACCAGCTCGACCGTGTCGTTGTCGAACGTCACGGTCTCGTCGTTCTCGCCGTAGCAGGACAGATAGACGTTGGCCCGCGCGCCGTCGGTCTGGGCGCTGAGGGTCGCCCCGACGGTCTGGCCCGGGAAGATCCGTGGCGACGCGAGCAGTTGGTAGACCCGGTTCTCGTACCACTTCGCGGTCTCCAGCGACGGGATGAAGACAGGAGACCCGACTCGGGCGTCGCCCGCGGCGTCGATGCGCAGGGCGCGCTCGCCCGAGGGCAGGGCGACGTTCGAGAGCTCGGCCTCGCCGTCCGCAACCTGGAACCCCTGCACGGAGCCGGGGAAGGAGAAGTGGAACTGGGCGCCGTCCCTGGGCGCCCAGGCTTCCTTGCCGGCGAGGCCGCGTCCCATGTTGATCACGTGGAGCGCCTCATTGGCGCAGTCGCTGATCGCCCGGCCGCCGTCGGCGGTCGGCATGTAGAGGCGGTCGGCCACCGGGCCGCGCCAGTCGAGACCCTTCTGGAGACCGGCGTCGATGCCGGCCAGCCCCTCCTTGATGCCCAGGAGACAGCCGACGTTGCCCGAGTTGCAGTCGGTGTCCCAACCGCAGGTGTTCACGATCTTGAGCGTCTCGGCGAAGTCGTCCTCGCCGTGCAGCAGCGCCAGGACGATGAGCCCGTGGTTGGGGACCATGTGGCAGTTGCCGCCGTACTTGTCGTAGCCGTAGCGCTCGGCAAGCCGGGCCCGCGCCCGGCGCCAGTCGCTGTCCCGGGCGTGCCAGCGGCGGAGGTCGCCGATCATCCGGGCGATGACCGAGTCCGGCGGGATGTAGCCGAGAGCGGCGTCGAGGAGCTTGTCGGTGTCCTGTTCGACGAACGCCATCGACTCCATGGCCGTCAGCACGCGAGCGCCGTACACCGCTTCGCCGTCGTGGCTTACGCGCGCGGCGGCGGTGGCCAGACGAACCGCGAGGTCCGGGTCGCCTGGCGCGACCATCGCCCAGCCGTCGATGAAGATCTGCGCGCCGATCTGCTCGGCCACGACCTTGCCGTTTTGTTCCATCGAGCCGCTTTCGGGCGCTTCGACCCCGCTCTTGAGTCGGAGATACGCCGTGTGCTCCGTGGAATTGCCGAGCCCGCCCCACCACAGCACCGTGCGCTCCCGGATCAGGTAGTTGAGCCAGGTCTGGCCGACCTCCCGCGAGCTGAGGTCGGCGCCCGAGCCGTGATCCTCGAGCGCCCGCAGGAAGGTGAAGGTCCCCGAGATGTCGTCGTCGGTGACGATCAGGGGAACGTCGAGCCGGTCGTGAACGTAGTACTCGATGTCGCCGAGCCGCTTCTGGATCCACTCGTAGGGCCAGCCCTCGAAGGGTCGGCCGAGGTAGACGCCGATCACCTTGCCGAGGACGCCGGCGTAGACGCGTTCCGCGTAGTCGGGGGGTAGCTTCATACTCCCTGCTCCTGTTGGAGTGATTCGATCATTCTTGAAGTGCTACTCCCGTTCATCATGATAACTTGCGCCACATGTTCAGGCGTGCGCTTCACCTCCCGCGGTCCGGAAGCGAGACGTTCTTCCTCTGGGGCCCCCGTCAAGCGGGCAAGAGCACGCTGCTGCGCGGCGCCTACCCGGCGGGTCGCTGGATCGACCTCCTCAAGGCCGACGAGTACCGTCGCTACGCCAGCCGACCGGAACTCCTGCGCCAGGAGATTGAGATGGAGGGCGCGGAGCCAGGAACGCAGGTCGTGATCGACGAGGTCCAGAAGGCGCCGGCCCTGCTTGACGAGGTGCACTGGTTGATCGAGAACCGTGGCCTTCGCTTCGCCCTCTGCGGGTCGAGCGCCCGCAAGGTGCGCCGGGGCGCGGCGAACCTGTTGGGCGGCCGGGCCCTGCGCTACCAGCTTCGAGGGCTGACGGCGCACGAACTGGGCGCGGACTTCGACATCGACCGGTTGGTCAATCACGGCTATCTGCCGTCCATCTACCTCAGCGAACAACCTCGGCGCCGACTCGACGCCTACGTCGGCGACTACTTGCGGGAGGAGATTGCGGCGGAAGGGGCGGTGCGCGCTCTTCCCGCCTTCAGCGATTTCCTGGACGCCGCCGCGCTCAGCGACGGGGGAATCGTCAACTTCTCGAACATCGCACGCGACTGCGGCATCTCCGGCCACACGGTCCGGTCCTACTTCGGCATCCTGGTGGACACGCTGCTCGGAAACTGGTTGCCGGCCTGGCGGAAACGGCCGAAGCGTCGGGTGATCCAGGCCCCGAAGTTCTACTTCGCGGACGTCGGCATCGTGAATCGGCTGGCGCGCCGAGGCCGCCTTGAACGCGGTTCGGAGGCCTACGGCCATGCGTTCGAGAACTGGGTCCACCATGAGCTCAGCGCCTTCATGAGCTACCGAGCGTACGACGGCGAGCTCTTCCATTGGCGTCTCGCCGGCGGCACGGAGGTCGACTTCGTGCTCGGCGACATGGAGTTGGCGGTGGAAGCGAAGGCCAGCGCACGCATCGGCCGTCACCAGCTGAAGGGTCTTCGGAGCCTCTGGCAGGATCATCCGGAAGTCGTCCGCCGGGTCGTCGTCTGCCTCGAACCCCGGTCGCGCAAGACGGACGACGGTGTGGAGGTGCTGCCGCCGAAGGCGTTCGTCGACCGGCTTTGGAACGGGGATCTGTGCTGATCCGGGCTTTAGGCCGATGGCGCAGTTGGTCTCGATCTGCCCGGTCTTTGGCCAGGTCGGGAGAAGTCTCGCTTCAAGGAAGCCTTGTGGACTGCCGGCGGCGGCCCTCGACCGCGTAGTCGCCCGCAGGGGGGACATCGAGGCTCAGGGCGCCGCGGAACGTGTCCCCCCGGACTTGCAACCACGCGCTCAAGGTGCCGACCGATCCCTTGCCCCAGTTCGACTGGGATCCGGACGCTGCATACTCGTAGCTCAGGATGCCGTCTTCGAAGCGGACGGCGGTGACCTCCATCTCGCCGTCCACCTCGTCGTGGAGCGTCGCCGCGAGCGCGCCGTCCTGCTCGGCAAGGGTCAGCACGCTATTGCGGACCTCGCCGAGGACCTGCGTCACGACGTCCCATTCGCCGACGACCGCGGCGAGATCCGGCGGCTCCCCGGTGCCCACGACACCGGGATAGTCGCGCCAGAGCCAGCGCAGCGTGTCGGGGAAGATGGCGCCGCCGTGTCGCAGGTCGTGGCCGCCTGAGCCCATCTCGAACCGGTAGTCGTAGCGGGCGAACATCAGGGCGGAGTCCATCTGGAGGTTGGCCAGCGTCCAGTTTCCCTCCGCCAGGTTGATGTCGTTCTCCCCATCCTGGAGGAAGACGCGGATGGGTTTGGGGTTCCCGCGGGTCTTGCGAATCAGGTACGGGTACCGGGAACCGCCCTGGAGCCTCGTGTAGCTGCCGACGTGGCTGACGGCCTTGCTGAAAGCGTCGGAGCGCTCCCAGACGACGGTGAAGGAGGCCAGGCCGCCGTCGCTCATGCCGGCGATCGCGCGGCCCTCCGCGGCGTCCGTCAGGTTGTAGTCCTTGCCGACTTCGGGGAGGATCTCCTCCAGCAGGAAGCGGGCGTAGGTGTCGTTCAGCGGCGTGTACTGGTTGCTCCGCTGATCCCAGGGGATCTCCTTCATCCCGGGGTTGATGAAGATGCCGATCGTGACTGGCATCTCGCCTCTGTGGATCAGGTTGTCGAAGACGGTCGGCGCCCTGACGGGGCCCTCGGCGCTGACATAGAAGTCGCCGTCCTGGAAGACCATGACGGCCGCGGGCTCGGCGTCCGTGTACTGGGCCGGAACGTAGACCCAGTATTCGTGTTTCGTTCCCGGATAGATGCTGCTGTCGTTCCACGCGCGCTTCTCCACCGTGCCGGTGGGGACGCCTTCCTGGGGTAGCGAGTCGGGGCCCAGCGCGTAGTCCGATCCGCTGGCCGCTGCCGGCAGCATCAGGGAGAGGGCCAGGACGGAAAAGGGGGATCGGGACAACGTTCCGATCCCCCTTCCCTGAACTCTCAGGCCGTCGCGGGCGCTAGTTGAACGGCCGGAACCGGAGCTGCATGCCCACTTCGCGCTGGTACGTGATGAATCCCAGAGCGGGGACGCCTCCATTCCCGGACATTGGCAGGTACTCGAGCACCGCGATCTCGTCGAGAATGTTCTTCACGAACAACGAGACCGACCACCTGTCGCTCGGCGAACTCCAGGTGCCGCCCACGTCCAGCCGGTCGAACGACGGCAACTCCCAGATCCCGACGTTGCCGATGCTCGGGTACACGTCGTCGGTGAAGGAGTAGGTCGACTGGAACGAGAGGTGGCCGGCGGAAGCGAGCGACTTGAACCAGGATGCGGTCAGCGCCAGCTTGTTCTCCGGCTGCTTCGGCAACCGATTCCCGGTCTGGTCGGTCGGCAGCGTGTACGTGCTGGTGGCCGGCTCGCGGGTCTCGAAGTCGATGTACTCCCACGTTCCGGACTCCGCGTCAGGGTGGCCGTCGATCACCGAGGCGTGCTGACCGATGTCCGAGTCCTGCCAGGCATAGAAGCCCCTGAGCCCGAAGGAGCCGATCCGGTAGCTGAACTCAAGATCCACGCCCTGGATCGTCGTGTCGGGAATGTTGGCCGTGTACTCGACAAGCGGCGAGGAAGAGAAGATCGATATCGGGTACTGCCCGCCCGGTGGCGGCGCCTGAGTGGCGGCGAGCTGGTAGTTGTCGAAATCGTTGTACCAGAGGCCGGCCGAGAGCTGCAGGCGCGAGTCGAGGAAGAAGCCCTTCGCTCCCAGTTCGTAGTTCACGAGCGTTTCTTCCTCGATGTACGGGGGCACCTGGCCCGGCAAACCGATGTTGAACCCACCGGAGCGGAAGCCCGTGGAGACCCGGCCGTAGATCAGATGGCCGGCATCCGTCGTGTGCTCCAGGGCGAGGTGGCCGATCGGCCGCGACCAGGTCTGCGGAAAGGGGTTGCCCTCGCCCGCAAGAGCGACCGCGGCTGCGATGCCAGTGAAGGTGGTAAAGGCGTACCCGCCCTGGTCCTCCGGCTTCTGCTCCTTCTCGTCTTCGGTGTACCGCAGTCCTCCCGACAGCGCCCAACGGTCATTGAACCGGTAGTCGCCACTGAAGAACGCGGCCTGGGTCTTGTTCTTGCCTCTGTTGAAGAAACCGAGCAGATCGCTGTGCTCGTCACCCTCCGGGCAGTACCAGTAGAGGCCCTCCTCGTCGCCCGCCGGGTCGGTCGTGCCCCAACCGAATGCCTCAATGACATTGACCAGGACATCCTGGCAACTGGCGACTGGAACGCCAAAGACCGACCCGAGCCTCCGGGCCTGTTCGTCGGCGGTCCCGAAGCGGATGGTCGTGTCCAGATCATGGCGCCAGATCGTCCCACTTCTCTTGTTGTCGTACGTGAACAACCCGCCGATGAAGTTGAAGTCGCCTCCGTAGCTCGATCGGAACAGGAGCTCGTGTGAGGACTCCGGGTACTCGAACGGAAGGTCGTAGAACGAGTTCGAGAAGTCCACCGTTCCGTCAGGGCACAAGCCCGGCCAGAGTGACGGTGTGCAGGGCGTCACCGTGTGATCCATCGAGTTGGGGTCGCCGCCCAGACCCGGATCGCCCGGGGGCGTTCCAACCGGCACCCGGTCCGTGTAGTCGGCGTCCCTGATCACATGCTGCGCCGTGTCGCCGTCGCTGGCGTTATAGCTGATTCCGAGGGTGCTGGAGACCTGCCAGTCGGCACGCACCGTCAGGAAGTCGGTCTCGCTCACGTTGGCGCCCGGGTAGTTGAACGCCACCCGGTTCTCGAGGCGGTTGTCGCAGTGCCACCCGGGGAGACTCGAAGGACAGTCAGGGTCGAGGGCCGGATTGGGCGTCTCCCAGAGGTAGTAGCGGTTCCGGGAGTAGCCGCCGGTGGTCCGGTCTGAATTCGCGACCTGCACGAAGCCTCGCGGCACCCCGTCTTCCTCCAGGTGGAGCCAGCGAGCCCTCACGGAAAACCGATCGGTCTCGGCACGAAGCTGCGGCGCGTAGAAGGTCTGATCGGGTGCGTCATGGTCGCCGCCGGGCCCGACGTTCTCCTGCCTGCCGTCGCCCGTGTGGGTGCCCGCCGTCAGGCGGAAGCTGAAGGGACCGTCGCCGAGCGGGCCTCCGATGGCCCCGTTCAGGCGCTGCTGCGAGACGTCGGTGACCTCCCCCATCAGCTCCGCGTCCCAGTGATCCGTTGGGCCCTTGGTGACCACGTTGATCGCTCCCGCGATCGAGTTGCGGCCATTCAGGGTTCCCTGGGGTCCACGGGCCACCTCGACGCGTTCGAGATCAAAGCCGCCGCCGGGCGTCGTACCGTAGACGCCCAGCGTGTAGGCACCGTCAACGTAGGTGGCGACCGCATAGTCGGCCTGGTCGTACTGGGCGTTCCTGGTGCCGATGCCGCGGATGACCGTTCCCTGGCCTTGCTGCTCCATTTCGTCACTGAACTGGAGGCCCGGAACCAGGTTCTGCAGATCCGTCTTCTCCTGGATCACGAGTTCCTCGAGGAGCTCCGAGTCGAAGGCCGAGATCGTCATCGGCACTTCCATCACGTTTTCCTCGACCCGCTCCGCCGTAACCATGACCGAGTCGTGGTAGGCGGGACGAATCGCGAAGGACGCCGTGGCGCCGCTCGCGGTCACGTTGACCGACTGGCTCGCGGACTGGAAGCCATCCAGGCTGACCATGGCCGTGTAGGCGCCTGCACCGACGCCCGTGATCGAGAAGGCGCCGTCCGCGTCGCTCATCGCGTTGCCCACCTCGCTTCCGTTCGCGTTCTCCAGACTGACCATGGCACCGGGGACGGGGTCTCCGTTCGTGTCGTTTACCGTTCCGGAGACGCTGCCGTCCTGCGCCCAGGCGGGCACGGTAAGGAATGCGAGGGCGAGAAGAAGTGTCAGGACGGTCCTCGATACGGCTCGGGTTCTGCTCATGGTGGTTCTCCCTCCTGGTTGGAGTGTCGGCGATGGCGCGCCGGCAGGCTAACTCTTGATCCTCCGAACATGATACACCGTTCAACCTTCGTGTCACGAGATTCCCTGGAGAGTGCGGGCGGCGTAAGCTCCCGGCAGGTGTGGACGATCTGAAGCAGGCGCGGGCCCTTCCCTTCTGGGGTCAGGGAGAGGAGCCGCCGGCGTCCCGGTCGGACAAGGCGCCCGAAGAGCAGGGCTTCGCCTCGATCGTCCGGATCTTCGCCCGGACGTGGCCCTACCTGCTGCCCCAGATCGCCGGCCGCTGGCGGGAGTTTCCGCGCCGGGCAGAGGCCGCGGCCGAGGGCTCCACGGAACCCGGCGCGTGGAGCTTCCGCCATGTGCCGCCGCTGGTCTCCGTCCTGAACCTGACGGGGTCGTTCGTGTGGCTGGCGCCCTTTGGGACCGACCCGCTTCTCGACATCCTGCGGGCCGCCACGGTCGTGATGACGATCCTGTTGTGGGTGCTCCTGTTCGTGAAGGGCCGCGCGCATCTCGTGGCGTCCCTGGCGCTGGTCGTCATTGGCACGGCGTCGCTCCTGTTCGCGTTGTTCGCCGTGGACGGGGTCGCGGACAACATCCATCTCGGGATCGTCTCGTTGGGATGCGTCTCCATCTGGGTGCTCCAGTGCCGGGTCGAAGGGGGCAGGCTGCGATTCCGCATCCGGCTCGGCAGCCACCTCGTCTACTACTTCATCCTGGTCTGGGCCTCGACCCTGCTGACGATGGTGATCGCCCTCTTCTCGGTGGACCTGATCAGCCAGTCCATCCTGCAGGCCGAGCCGTTGACGCCGTTCATGGCCGACTTCATCGGCCGGTCGGAGCTCGCCGGCGAGGCCGCGGCCGCCGCGGAGGTCGCGACGCCGGAGGCGGGCGGCGCCGAACCGAACATCGACCTGGCGCCGCTGACCGCGGAGCAGCGGCACAGCCTGAAGTGGATCTACGCGGTCTTCATGGTCTTCGGGTGGTTCGCGCAGCTCCCGGCGATGATGCTGCTGCCGTACTACTACATCTTCATCATGCAGCGCGTGAACCAGGACCTGCGGATGGCGCTGGTGGAGCGCTGGCTGGGGCTGTCCCTGCGCTACCACAGCGACCACCGGGTGGGCGATTCGGTCTACCGCGTCTACCAGGACAGCGCCCAGGTGACGGCCGTGATCGGCACGGTGACGCAGTCGATGCAGATGCTGAGCACCTACGCGATCGGCGTCGTCTTCCTGGCCGCGCTCGACCCGATCCTGGGGTCGATGGCGCTCAGCGTCGTCCTGCTCGCCCTGCTGTGGGGGCGCTGGTTCTCGCCGCGGATGCGCGACCGGTCCCTGGTCTCCCGGGAGGCGAACTCGGACTTCACGTCGCGCGTCCAGGAGACCTTCGCCGCGATCCGGGTGATCAAGGCCTACGGCGCCGCGGACAGGGAGCAGGAGCGGCTCGAGCAGGATTCGGTCAGGGCGTTCAACGCGTCCTTCCGGGTCCGGTCGCTGATGGCCGTGGTCGGCATCGTCACGTTCTCGATCGCCGCCGCCGCGCTTCTGACCGCGCAGTTTCTGATGGCGGTCTGGGCCAACGGGGAACGGGAGACCTTCGCGACGGCGCTCGTCGCCCTCGTGGGTCTCAGCTTCGTGGTGTGGAACCTGTCCGCGTACAACTGGGCCCAGGAGCAGATCGGCGCGTCGAGCGTCTCCGTGCGGAACCTGGTCACCCTGTGGTCGCAGGCGCAGGACATGGCGATGGGGCTCGACCGCTCCTTCGACATCCTGGACATCGAACCCGACGTGAAGAACGCTCCCGACGCGGCGCCGATGCGGCCCTTCCGCCGCCGCATCCGGTTCGACCGCGTCGACTTCGCCTACGAGCCGGACCGTCCCGTTCTGCGTGACGTGAGCCTCGCCGTCGACCCGGGTTCGATCACGGCGATCGTCGGTCCGACGGGCTCGGGCAAGAGCACCCTGGTCAGCCTGTTGCTGCGGCTGTTCGATCCCGACTCGGGAACCGTCTCGATCGACGGCGTCGACCTCCGCGCGCTGGATGTGGACAGTCTGCGCGGCAACGTCTCGGTCGCCCTCCAGGAGAACGTCCTGTTCGGCATGTCCGTGCGCGACAACATCCGCTACGTCGTCCCCGACGCGAGCGACGAGCGCGTACTCGAAGCGGCCCGCGTCGCCTGCGTGGACGAGTACGTCGCCGGGCTCCCGGAAGGTCTGGACACGGTCCTGAGCGACCGCGGCGGCAAGCTGTCGACGGGGCAGCGCCAGCGCCTCTCGATCGCCCGGGCAGTCGTCAAGGACGCTCCGATCCTGATCCTGGACGAGCCAACGGCCGCGCTGGACGCCTACACGGAACACCGGGTGCTCGAGCGCCTGTCCGCGTGGGGCGAGGACCGCGCCATCTTCCTGATCACGCACAGGATCTCGACGATTCAGCAGGCGGACCGGATCCTCTATCTCGACGGCGGCCGCATCGTCGAGAACGGGTCGCATGGCGAACTCATGGCGGTGGACGGCGGGCGCTACCGGTCATTCGTGGAGACGGAAGCCAGGTTGTCCAGGCGCTCCGGCGGCGCCGGTTGATGCCCGACAACACCCCCGCATCCGGTCCGTCACTGGGTAATGGGATGGTCCGCCCCGCACCCTTACGGCCTCTCGTTGGGGCCAGAATGGTGTTTTCTTCCGAACAACAAGGAGGAGGCGGACCGTGAAGGAGGTTACTCGAGTCGGTATCGATCTGGGCAAGCATGTGTACCAGGTGTGCGGGATGGACGCGTCGGGCGCGGTGGTGTTTCAGCGTCAGTTGAAGGCACCGCGGCTGATGGAGTTGATGTCGCGGCTCAAGCCGTGCCTGGTGGGGATGGAGGCGAGCTGCGGCGCGCACCACTGGGTGGAGAAGCTGAGGGATCTGGGCCACGACGTGCGGATGATGAGTCCGCAGTTTGTCCGTCCGTACGTGAAGTCGAACAAGAGCGACTACCACGACGCGGAGGCGATCTGCGAGGCGGTGTCGCGTCCGACGATGCGTTTCGTGCCTTACAAGACGAAGGAGCGCCGGGCGCTGCAGCAGATCCACCGAAGTCGGGAGACGATGGTTGGTGTGCGCACGCAGTTGGCGAACCAGTTACGTGGTTTTCTGCGGGAGTACGGGATCGTGCTGCCTCAGGGTCTGGCGGTGATCAAGCGGGAGGTGCCTGCGATCGCGTCGGACCCGGAGCGGGCCCTGCCGGGCGACTTTCGGGCTCTCTTGTGCATGCAGCACCAGGCGCTGATGCAGGTCGACGATCAGGTGGCGGATCTGACGGCGATGCTGGAGCGGGAGTCGAAGGAGAACCCCCTGTCCGAGCGTTTGATGTCGATCCCGGGGATCGGTCCGATGGTGTCGACGGCGCTGGTGGCGTCGGTCGGCTCGGGCTGGGCCTTCAGCAGCGGCCGTCAGATGTCGGCGTTTCTCGGGCTGGTGCCTCGTCAGGCATCGACCGGCGGGCACACGAGGCTGTTGGGGATCAGCAAACGCGGGGACCGCTACATGCGGGCGCTTCTGATCCACGGTGCGCGGGCGGTGCTGCGCACAGCCCACAAGGGCGAGCGGACGCGGCTCAAGGAATGGGCTCTGGACGTCAAGCGGCGCCGGGGGGCGAACGTCGCCACGGTGGCCGTGGCCAACAAGCTGGCTCGAATCGCCTGGGCGGTGCTGCGACACGACGAACGCTACAGCGACGAACGCCATGTCGGCGGTCGAGCAAGGGACTCACGGGCCGCGGCGTAGACGGCTCGGGGAACAGCGAACCAACGATAGGAGAATCGCCCCACCAAGCAGTTTGCGGGGACTCATTCGAGCGATGGCGAAACAGGTCGGACCGGCGCGTTGAGAAGCCTGAGTCGGCGCAGGGCCCATCAAGAGGCCGTCTGGGTGTGAAGAGGCCGACGCGCGCGTATTCCATCGGGGCCAGGGAGCTCTCTCTCAGAGACTCCCACCAACAGGCCGAATACATGCAAGCAACTGCACCTACCTCGCCAGAAACCCGGAAAGAGCCCTTGCACAAGCGGGGCGGACCATACATGCGCCGACGTCCCCGTCGGCATTCCGGGCCCGGAGGCAACACGGCCGCTCCGGGCGGCGCCGGGCATGCCCGCATGTCGCTGCGGGAGGGCGAGAAGCAGCTCGACCGCGCGGCCAGCGTCCTCGACCTGGGCACCGACATCACGTTCCGGGAGGTCCTGCGCATCTTTGCGCGGGTCGTCTCGACCTTCCGGCTGTTCAAGGCCCGGATCGCAACGAAGCTCGGCTTCATCACGGTGGAGCTGGTCTTTCGACTGATGGTCGCGCCCTGGCCGGGCAAGGTCGTGGTGGACCACGTGATCCTGGGCGCGCCGATCGGGGACGCGTCCGGCTTCCCGGCCTACCTTGCGCCGTTCGTGCTGCTGCTGGACGGCATGGGACCGGTGGAGATGATGCTCTGGGTGTTCCTGCTCGGCGTGTTCATGGTGACGGTCTTCGGGTTCACGACGAGCCGGGGCGCGGGCAGGTCGCCAAGCGGCGCGCCCACGGGGGCTTCGGCCGGCTCCTCCGGCGGCGCCACCGTCCTCTCGCCGCAGGGTCACGGCACCCTGGCCCAGGGCCACGACATCGCCACGCAGACGGAGAACCAGGCGAACATGGGCTCCGGCCTGATGGCGGGCATCCTCGGGATCATCGACTTCCGGGTACATCTGCGGCTCTCTCAGTCGTTGAACCACTTCCTCCGAACCCAGGTAGCCGGGAAGCTCCGGTCGCTGCCGATGACGACGCTAGACGATTTGCGAATCGGCGACAGCGTCTACCGGGTTCTGTACGACTCGACCAGCGCGAACATGCTGCTGCACGGCATCGCGCTGGGGCTCTACTCGGGCCTGCTCGGCGTCGTCATCACCCTCTACATCATGCTCACGTACTTCGGCGCCGCGCCGGAGGTCATCGTGCTGGGCATGCTCGCCCTTCCGATCGTGTTCCTCATCGAGCTCCCCTTTGCCCGGATGGCGCGGCGCCGGGGTCAGGCCAGCCGCGCCTCCGGCTCGAGCACGACGAGCAACATCGAGGAGGGAATGAGCAACGTGCTCGCCGTGCAGAGCCTCGGGGGAAACGAGCGAGAGAGCCGTCGTTTCCGGCGGGCGAGCGCGGAGTCGTTCAAGCGCTTTCGTACGGAGTGGTTCGTCGTGCTCACGTACCGGCAGGCCTTCAGTCTGGCGCTGATGCTGAGCCAGGTCCTGTTCTTCCTCGTGATGGCCGGTCGCGTGATCGACGGCACGTTCACCGCCGGCGACTACTTCGTCCTGACGTACTACTTCTTCGTCCTCAGCGCGACGTTCGGCGCCTGGGGCTTCATGTACACGGAGTGGCAGCGCCACATCGCCGGCATGCGCCGGGTGTTCTTTCTGATGGATCTGCCGGGGGAGAGGTCGCGAGACGGCGTAGAACTGGGGCGAATCGAGCGCGGCGTCGAGATGAAGGGCGTCGGGCTCGTCTACCCGGACGGTCGCCGGGCGCTCCGCGACGTCGATCTGGAAGCCAGGATCGGCGAGATCGTGGCTTTCGTCGGCCCGACCGGCGCCGGCAAGACGAGCCTCGCCTACATGGTGCCGGCCTTCGTTCAGGCGACGGAAGGGACGGTCAAGGTCGATGGCGTCGATCTGAAGGACGTGGCGGTGGAGAGCCTCCGAGAGCAGGTCTCCTACGTCTTCCAGGAGACGCAACTGTTCTCCGACTCGATCCTCGAGAACGTCCGCTACGGGAACCGGGATGCGACGGAGGAGCAGGTCGAGCGCGCGGCGCGCATCGCGGGCGCGCATGACTTCATCGCCGCACTGCCGGACGGCTACCGGACGAACCTCGGCACCGTGACCACGAAGCTGTCGGTGGGGCAGAAGCAGCGCATCGCGATCGCCCGGGGGCTCCTCCGGGATGCCCGCATCCTGATCCTGGACGAACCGACCTCTGCCCTCGACCCGGAAACCGAGGCCTACCTCGTCGACGCCCTGCACGAAGCGGCGAAGGACAGGCTGGTCATCATCATCGCCCACCGCCTGTCGACCATCGCCCACGCCGACCGGATCTGTTTCCTCGAGGCCGGCGAGGTCCGGGAACAGGGCTCGCACGAGGAACTGATGGCGATCCCCGATGGAAGGTACCGAGAGTATGTATCGCTTCAGGCCGGTTCACAGGCTTGAGGGTCACGCCCGGAGGGTCGAAGCCCTCGCGCTGACGCCCGACGGCATCCGTCTCGTCTCCGCCTCCGCCGATGCCACCCTGCGCCTGTGGGACCTCCAATCGGGCCGTGCCCTGCGCACCCTGGAAGGGCACACCGCCGGTGTCTGGTCCGTCGTCGTGACCCCGGACGGCACCCGGGCCGTTTCCGCATCCTTCGACGCAACTCTGCGCATATGGGACCTCAACTCCGGCCGCGCACTTCACGTACTTCGCGGACACGCAACGGAGGTCTACTCGGTCGCCCTGACACCAGACGGCACGCGGGCCGTCTCCTCCTCAGCGGACGCCACACTGCGAGTCTGGGACCTCCAGACCGGGCGCACGCTGCACACACTCCGCGGCCATGAGGACGACGTGAAGTCCTTCGTCCTCACTCCCGACGGTACCCGTGCCCTCTCCGCCTCCTGGGACAAGAAGGTCCAACTCTGGGACCTCAAGACCGGCCGCGCGCTGCGCACGCTCGAAGGTCACACCGACGCCGTCCACTCCATCGCCGTGACCCCGGAAGGCGCCCAAGCCGTCTCCGCCTCCGGTGACCGAACACTGCGCGTATGGGACCTCGGCTCAGGCCGCACCCTGCACACGCTTCGCGGACACACGGAACCGGTCTACTCCGTCGCGGTGCCCCGCGACGGCGTCACGACCGTCTCCGCGTCGGCGGACGCGACACTGCGGGTATGGGATCTCCGAACCGGGCGGGTGCTGCACACACTGCCAGGCCATACCGAACCCGTGTACGGAGTGACGTTGACGCCCGACGGCATGCGCGCCGTCTCCACGTCCCCAGACCGGACGCTGCGCCTATGGGACCTGGATGCCGGGCGGCAACTCACCGCCTTCGAGTGCCGCGATCGGGTCCGCTCATGCGCCGTCTCACCGGACGGCCAGACCATCATCGCCGGCGACGCAGGCGGCATGGTCTACGCCCTGGGGATAGGGCTCGGAGGAGGCACACGCGGGCTGAAGCCGCGCTGCGACCCGTGCGTCGCAATCCGGTGAGGAACGAGCTGGCGCGTTTACGAATCCGGCTCTTTCCGGGCGACGGGGTTCCCGTTCTCGTGGAAACGCCGGCTCAGGTCATCGAGACGCTCGACCAGCGAGCGGACGATTCTGAGCAGTTCCAGGCTCGCTCCCGCTGGAGATGTGACGACGGGCCCGGTTCCTGCGCCGAGCCTGTCCTCGAGCCGTGCGAGCTGTTCGGTGATCATCTGTAGTTCGGGGTCATGGAGTCTCATCACATCGCTCTTAGTAAGGATTCGAAGGCCTGATCTTCCAGGCCTCGACCGAGTGCACGTGGGCGTCGCCGCCGGCGGAGAAGAGTTGAACGCCGGCGCTGTCCCGACGAGAAGGGTAGATCCGCCGTGCGATGGCCTGTCGGTTGTTCGCGAAGACTTCGACGACGGATTTGTCGACGAAAACGCGAAGCTTCAGTCGCTCACCGGGCTTCAGCTCGAAGGGTGCCGCCTCTATGGCCTTGGGCGTGTCTTCGGGACCTGATCTTCGCGTATCGAGCTTGAGCAGCTTCTCTCGGGCGTCGTAGAAGATGGACGTCACCTCCTGGCGGTCTGGCGACGCGCACACCTTGATGCCGAACTGCGCCGCTTCGGCGCTGTCCATCTCGACCAGCAGTTCGAGGCTGTTGCCGGCGACGTCGTCCGCGGTCAGGTCCTCGCCGGCGGGCACGGTGAGCGGTCCCATCCGAACACCGCCGTAACGAAGCGCTTCAATCTCCTCGGGCACATCCATCCGGAGCAGCCCGTCGTCCCCGAGAGACAGGACTCGCGGGAGGCTCAACGTGCCGGACCAGCCGTGCTTCGTTCGCGTGCCGAAGAGAGGCTCGTCGAGGATCCAGGCCCACATGATCCGGCGGCCCTTGTCGTCCACCAGGCTTTCCGGCGCGAAAAAGGAGTTGTCGACCCAGCTCATCTGCGCATGGGACTCGGGATGGAACTGCTCGCCCCGCCATTCACCGACGTAGTAGCGGCAGCCGATCCGGTGGCTGATGCACAGGAGCACGTGCTTGCCGCCGAGCTCGAAGAGATCGGGACAGGACACGTCCTCGTCGAGCGACACGCCGTCGATGCCGTGGGCGAACAGGTCGCCTGCGTACTTCCATTCGCCCTCGAGCGTCGGCGACTTCGCGACGGCCGGCCGCTGGCCGCCAAAGATGGCGTAGTACGTGTCGCCTCCAAGCCACCCGAAGGGGTCCCACGACCGGTACTTGCCGTGGTGCTCGTCTCCTTCCCGGGTCCTCGGTGTGATCCCCGGCGTCTCGGAGAGGCGCCTGCTCCTGGAGTTCGAATCGAGCTTCTCCCACTCGTTCAGGTCGTCGTCGAGCGCCACCGCCATCGCGTTGCCCTCGCCGTGCTGGTGGTAGCAGATCGTGGGCACGCCGTCCTTGTTGAGGAAGCAGTTGCCGCTGTACATCCCGTCGAGCAAGCCTGTCGGATGGTGGCGCCAGTGGAACAGGTCCGTGCTCGACATGTGGCCCCAGTGGTCCGACCGCTGGCCAAGCCGCGTGTCCTGGAAAATGTAGAACAGGTGGTAGCGGCCCTTCCAGTAGATCGCGCCGTTCGGGTCGAAGGGCATCGCGACGCCTTCGGGCATCACGAAGTGGTAGCCGGGACGTTCCGGATCGCTCAGGATGCGCTCGCGGAGGTCGCGGGCGTTCTCGGCCGGCGCATCGGCAACTTGCGACAACGCAATCGAAACGCATCGCCAGACACCGTCCGGCTCCCTGGTCATCCTGAACTCGAACGCGCCGTTCCCGGTCGGTGAACGGAGCTTCACCGGATCGACGGTCGCCGTGTCTCCGTCGACGACCACCGTCGCGTCATCGAGGACGAACCGCTTCTCCGCGTCTCCGCGCCGCTCGCCTTGCCGCTCCAGTTGTTCCCGCAGCTCGGCCTTCGTCGTGCCGGAACTGCTTCGCCAGGCCTCCGCAAAGAAGGCGACCTGCCCGTCGATGTCCCCCGCCCTTGTCGCGGTGTCGTAGGCCCGCAATGCGGCGACGACCTCGTCGTCGACTCGCCGCTGGTCGTGACCGGGCCGCCGTGCCTTCGTCAGTTCGAGGTCCGTCATGATGCTCTCGCCGGCGTCGAACTTCCGGTCGAGTTCCTTCGCCTTCGCCTTAGCCTTCATGGAGTGCGACCTCCTCTCTCGTGGAGCACGGAAGGCTAGCTCGCCCCGGCCTGCAGCGACGCATACGAGCGGTAGCGCCCGCCGGGCATCGCCATCAGCTCCTCGTGCGATCCGGACTCCCTGACTTCACCGTTCTCCAGGAAGTAGATCCGGTCCGCGTTGGCGATCGTCGACAGGCGGTGAGCGATGATGATGACCAGCTTGTCCTTCGCCGCTTCGTGCAGGGCGTCTATGAGATAGGCCTCGGTCTCCGGGTCGAGCGCGGAGGTCGGCTCGTCCAGGATCAGGATCCGTGCGTCGCGCAGGAGCCCGCGAGCGATCGCGATGCGCTGCTTCTGTCCCACCGAGAGCTTGCTGGTCACCGTGCCGAGGTTCGTCCGGTAGCCCTCGGGCAGGGCGGCGATGAAGTCGTGCGCGCCGGCGACGCGCGCAGCACGCTCGACCTCCGCCTCCGTCGCGTTCCGGTTGCCGTAGCGGATGTTCTCGAGGATCGAGTCGGAGAACAGTTGCGTCTCCTGGAAGACGTAGGAGACCTGGTCGCGGAGGCTGTCGACCGACACGTCCTTCAGGTCGACGTCGTCGACCTTCACCGTGCCGACGGTCGGCTGAACGAAGGCCGGCACCATGTAGGCGAGGCTCGTCTTGCCGGCGCCGGTCGGACCGACGAAGGCCGTAATCTCGCCGATCCTGGCTTCGAGGTCGATGTTCCGGAGCGCCTGGCGTCCGTCCGGGTAGGTCAGACCAACGTTCTTCATCTTGACGCCGCGGGTGATCCGGGGAAGTTCGACGCCCTCGCTCGTCTTCTCGGCCGGCAGGTCCATCAGGAAGAACACGCGGCGCAGGCCGGCCACGTTGTCCTGCAGCGGCGTGTAAACGAAGCCCATCCCGGCGAACGTCGCGCTGAGGACGAAGAAGTAGTAGTTGAGGACGACGTAGTCCCCTGCCGTGAACGTGCCGTCGATCACGCGGCCCGCCACGACGACGAAGAACAGGACCTGTCCGAGCATGAATGCCAGGCTGCCGGCTTGTCCATACGTCAGCTTGAGGAGCGACTCGATCCGAAAGCGCCTGAAGGACTCCTCGCTTGCCTTCCGGAAGCGCTGACGCTCCCTCTTGTTGCCCCCCAGGCTCTGGATGGCGAGCACATTGCTCATGCCCTCTTCGATGTTCGACGTTGTGTTGGCGCCCGAAGCGCGGCTTGCCTGGCTTCTGCGGCGGGCCATCCGCGCGAAGGGGACGACGAAGACGAGCATGATCGGCAACGAGAGGGCGGCCAGCAGGATGACTTCGGGAGCGGCGCCGAAGTACGTGAACATCATCAGCGCGCTGAGCGTGATGCCGAGAGCGTGGGAGTAGAACTCGAGACCCACCTCGTAGAGAACGAAGCTGACGCTCGTCGTGTCATAGAGAACGCGGTAGACGCTGTCGCCGATCCGCTGGTCGTCCAGGGTCGTCATCGGCAGGCGCTTGATCCGCCCGGCGAGTTTCGTTCTGAGGAGGTGGTTCAGGGACTGCGTCAGGCGCAGGTGCACCCGGAAGTCCAGGAATCCGAGAATGCCCCCCATCAGGCCGGAGCCCCGGTTGGCCTCGTTCTCGGTCCGGGTGGCGGTGTCGTGCCCCTGGGCCAGCGTGCCGTGACCCTGCTGCAGGAGGGGGGTGACGCCGCCCGAGGACGCCGCGGATGCCCCCGTGGGCACTCCACTCGCGGACCGGGCGGTGCCCCGGTTCGTCGTGAATCCGAACACGGTCACCATGAACGCGCCGAGGACGAGAACCCACGCCATGATCGCCAGCGGGCCCTTGCCGGCCAGAAAGATGACGAACGGGGCGAAGTAGGCGGGGAAGCCCGGGGCGCCTTCCGCTATGGGCATGCCGAGAATCACGTGGTCGACGACGACCTTGCCCGGCCAGGGCGCGACGAGCAGCCGGAACACCATTTCGGCCGTCACGAAGGCGAACTTGGCGGCAATGCGCGCCTTGAAGAGGCGCATGTAGGAGAGCGCCCGCCCGAAGACGCGCAGGACTTCCCGGAACGGGATGTCGGTATCCCTGTCGAGCGCGCTCGCCGAGCGGTCGAGCTCTTTTTCTCCCTCTCGGAGCCTTGTCCGCCACGTCGGCGGGCGGCGCGGGAGTCGCGGGGCGGCTGCCGGCTGCGTCAGATCGACTCCGGCAGCGCCGCTCGCCAGCCCGCGTGCAGGAGTGCCGTCCCCATAGAGTTGGAGAACCGAAATGTCTCTTGTTCCGCTGTCATCGCCGTTCCGGGCGATCGTATCCGGGTCGGTGATGCTGCTGTCCGTGCTGCTCTCCGCGGTGGTCGGCTGCGCCCCCGAGAGCCGAGCCGACCGGCTGGAGGCCGGCGCCCTGGCGCCCCGACCCCCGGCGGTGGGCGGACCGCGCTACGGCGGCCACCTGCGCGTGGCCCACTCGCTCGAGCCCACGTCGCTCGACGCGGTGCTTGGACGGTCGGGCGCCGACGCCTACTTCTGGCGGCAGATCTTCGACCAGCTCGTCGACGCGGACCCGCAGCTCAATCCGCGGCCGGCAACTTCTCTCGCGACGTCCTGGGAGATCGCGACGGACCCCGACTCGATCACCTTCCAGCTTCGTCAGGGCGTCGTCTTCCACGACGGCACGCCGTTCAACGCGGAGGCGGTGAAGGCCAACATCGACCGGATTCTCGATCCCGAAACCGTCGCCACGCCGCGCGCGTCGCTGGCCGTGATCGAGACGGTCGAAGTGATCGACGACTACACCGTGCGGTTCGATCTGGCGCGGCCGTGGGGCGCCGGCTTCGGCATGCTGGCCGACCGGGGCGGCGTGATGAGTTCGCCGGCGGCAATCGAGGCGCTCGGCCCCGACTACGGCTGGAACCCGTCCGGGACCGGGCCGTTCAAGCTGAAGGAGGTGATCACCGGCACCCTTGTGCACTTCGTGCGGAACGAGGACTACTGGGGCCGGGACGAGCACGGCAATCAGCTTCCGTACCTCGACGAAGTGACGGTCCGGGTGATCCGGGACGAGACGGTCCGTGCCGCCGCCCTGCGCACCGGGGAGATCGACGTGACCTACCTGCCTTACAAGGACGTGTCGACCTTCGAGCGGGACGAGCGCGTCCAGATGGAGACGATGCCGGGCGGGGGCATCGCGCTGACGCTGGTCTTCAACGTGAACAAGCCGCCGCTCGACGACGTGAACGTCCGGCTTGCGATCGCCCACGCCGTCGATCCGAGCGTGATCAACCGGGCGATCTTCTTCGACCGGGCGATCGAGGCCGATGCGGGTATGTGGCCGGTGGGCGCCTGGGTCCATGAGCCGGATGACGAACGCCCCTACTACGACATCGAGAAGGCGCGCGAGTATCTCGCGAAGGCCGGCCGGGAGAGCGGCCTGGAGTTCACGGCGGTCACCCACCACAATCCCCTGCTCGTCTCCAGCGCGGAAGTCGTGCGGGCGATGCTGAAGAAGATCGGCATCCACATGGACATCGACGTCCTGTCCAGCGGACCGGCGACCGAGCGGTTCAACCACGGCCAGGAGTACCCGATGTTCGTCACCTCCTGGAGCCGGTATCCCGAGCCGGACTGGATGGCGTCGCTGGCCTACAAGAGCGACGGCTACTACAACCCGGGCAACGTGCTGCGGCCCGACGTCGACGAACTGGTGGAGCTGGGCGCTTCGTTCTACGACAACGAGGCCCGCAAGCGGGTCTACCTCGAGCTCAACCGGACGGTCCTCGGCGAGGCCTGGTTCGCGCCGCTGCTCTACGGCGTGACCTACGCCGCGGCCCCCAGGAAGGTGCGCAACCTGGACCAGTTGATGGGCTGGGACGGCAAGATGAACTTCGCCACGATCTGGCTGGAGGAGTAGGACCAGCTACATGCGCAGCTACCTCGCGCGCCGCCTGCTGCAGGCGGTGCCCGTTCTCCTCCTTGTCACGTTCCTGGTGTTCGCGTTGATGCTCGCGATCCCGGGCGATCCGGCGCGGGCGTTCATCGGCCCCGGCGAGGCGCTCGACGAAGAGCAGTTGCAGCTCATCCGGGAGCGTCACCACCTCGACGAGCCGGTGATCGTCCAGTATCTGATCTGGCTGGGCAACGTGGTGCAGGGGGACTTCGGCCGCTCGACCCAGAACATGCGCCCCGTGGCGGAGGAGCTCGGCGGCCGGGCTCTCGTGACGCTGCAGTTCGGCCTCGCGGCCTGGATCCTGGCGGTTCTGATCGGCGTGCCCGCGGGCATCGCCTCCGCGGTCTACCGCGGCAAGCCGATCGACTACGCGGCGACGGTCGTCTCGATCGGCGGCGTCGCGATCCCGAACTTCTGGCTCGGCATCATGGCGATCCTGCTCTTCGGCGTGGGGCTCGGCTGGCTGCCGAGCCAGGGCTACGTGAGCCTGTTCGACGATCCGTTCCAGAGCCTGCGCCACATGGTCCTGCCGGCCTTCGCCCTCGGCGTGACGAGCTGCGCGCTGATCATGCGGCAGAGCCGCTCGGCGATGCTCGAGGTCCTCGCCCAGGACTATCTGCGCACCTCGCGGGCGCGGGGCGCCAGGGAACGCACCGTGATCTGGTCGCATGCCCTGCGCAACGCCCTGCTGCCGGTGGTCACGATCCTCGGCCTGCAGACCGGCCGCATCTTCGCCGGCGCGATCGTGATCGAGACGCTCTTCGGCATTCCCGGCACCGGCCAGTACATCGTGCAGGCGATCTTCGCCCGCGACTTCCTCGTCGTGCAGGCGGCCGTGCTGCTGATGGCGGTTGCCGTGCTGGCGGCCAACCTGATCACCGACGTCGCCTGCGCCTGGCTGGACCCGAGGATCAAGTTCGGTGGCTAGCGCTACCGCCAGCCACCCGACCGTTGAGCTCCTGCGCAAGCTCGCCTCTGTACCCCAGGCGCTCGCCGGGCTCGTCGTGCTCGCCCTGATCGCCGCCGCGGCGGTGCTGTCGCCCTGGATCGTCCCCGTCGACGCCGAGGAGATGGACTTCGACAACCTGCTCTCGGGTCCCAGCGCCGCGCACTGGCTCGGGTCCGACCAGATGGGCCGCGACACCCTCGCAAGGCTGATCGTCGGCGCCCGGATCGCGCTCATGGTCAGCCTCGGCGCCGTCGGCCTGGGCGTGCTGCTGGGGGTGCCTCTCGGCCTGCTCTCCGTCTACTTCCGCGGCCGCGTCGACGACGTGCTGATGCGGCTCATGGACGCCGTCGTCGTGTTTCCCAGCCTGCTGATCGCCGTCGGCCTCGCGGCCGCGCTCGGCGGCTCGCTGCGCACCGTGATCATCGCGGTCGGCATCGCCAACGTGCCCTGGATGGCGAGGATCATCCGCAGCCAGGGGCTGTCCATCCGCGAACGCGACTTCGTGAAGGCCGCCGAGAGCATCGGCCTCAGCCATGTGCGCATCATCCTGCGCCACATCCTGCCCAACTGCATCGCCCCGGTGATCGTCCAGAGCACCCTCAGCATGGGCTACGCCGTCCTCACGGAAGCGGCCCTCGGCTTCGTCGGCGTCGGCATCCAGCCGCCCACGCCGACCTGGGGCAACATGCTCCAGCAAGCCTTCCCGATGCTCGAACAGCAACCGCTGCTCTCGATCGTCCCCGGCGTGGCGATCTTCCTGCTGGTCCTGTCGTTCAACTGTGTGGGGGACGCGCTGCGGGATCTGCTGGACCCGCGGCTGCGGGGGGTGATTCATTGAGGATCGCCTGAGTGGCGAAATGGTATCAATAGAGATACTGTTCCCCTGTGGCGAAGATGGCTGCGATCGTGGCGAGGCTTCGCTGCACGACAAGCTGGAGGGGACGGAATGAGCGACCACTACACCTACAGGGTCACCTGGTCGGCGGAGGACGAGGAGCATGTGGGCCTGTGCACCGAATTCCCGTCGCTCAGTTGGCTGGCGCCGACACCCGATGAAGCCCTCACGGGCATCCGCAAACTGGTTTCCGACTGCGTCGAGGACCTGCGAGCAGAAGGTGAGGAGCCGCCGCAGCCGTTCGCGGATCGGAACTACAGCGGCAAGTTCATCGTCCGGGTACCGCCGGAGACTCACCGGGATCTGGCTATTCGAGCTGCCGAGGAAGGGGTGAGCATGAACAGGCTGGTTGGCGCGCGGTTGGCCGGACCACGCTGACGCTGGACGCGTCGTTCAACGCCGTGGCCCCTTCAGGGAGCCGCGATCACGTGGCCGATCATCGTCGAGCCCTCGAACACCGCCTTGTCGGCGACGTTCGTGTCGTCGACAAAGAAGAAGTCGAAGGTCTCGTCCCGGTCGACGTCACCGTGCAGCATCACGATGAACTGGGTTCCCGGCACCGGCTCCGGGGCCGTCTGGACGTCGAGCGTCACGCTTGCGTGGGTGCCCGCGGGCAGGTACTTCGCGCCGACGTAGATCTTGCCCTGGGGCTCGCTGCCCTCGAAGGGGTGGAGTACCAGCCAGCCGGGCTCCGCGAGCGTCACTTCACGGAACGTGAAGGTGCGGCCCTGGCGGGTCATGCCGTCAACGACGATGGCGTTCTTTTCCCCGTTGCCGATCGTCATCTCTTGGCCTGGCGCCGAGGACGGTACGGCGAGCACGAGAAGGGCGAGGCAGGCCAGGCTACGACCGGCAATGGGGAGGAAGTTCATGGTCGAGTACCCCTCGGAGTGGGAAGCCGGGATCGTTGCAGTTCTTCGCGCGTCCAGGAACGCTCGGAACGGTGGCTCTTCTCGGCCCAGAGCGCGTCCAGTCTTGCGACTACTGCTTCGGCGTCGTCGGTTCGGGTGAGGTCGTGGAGATACTCCCGCACGAGCTGGTTCAGGCTGGTTCCCCGCGAGGCGGCGACCCGTCGGGCCTCGGCAACGACCCGCTCGTCGATGGAGAGTGTGATGTTCATGAACCCAGAATAGGCGTACACGGAATCCGCGTCCATCGTGCATGCGCGCGGGGAGCACGCTACCCGGCTGGCTCTGCTCACGCTTCTCGCGGGAGCGGAACCTGACGTATCGTGACACGGCAGGCCTTCGCGGATAGACCACACCGGAGGCGTACCGATGACGGCGATCAAGATCAGCGCGAAGGTAGACGAGGCCGCATGGAACGAGCTTCGCGACCTGGCGAGGGAGACAAATCGGAGCGTTTCGGGAGTACTCTCCGAGGTGATCGAGGAGTATCTGGCGCGGCGCCGTGTGCGGCCCGACGCGCTTCGGCACCTGGACGACTCGATGCGGGAGAACGAGGATCTGGGGAAGCTCCTGGCGAAGTAGCAGTTCCGGACGCTCAGCCCCTATGGGGTCATCGTCTCCTTCGGCTCCCTTCCGGAAGGCAGGACGATCCCCTCCGGGTAGTCGGCGCCGGTGATGCTCTCGTCGACGGACCGGTTCCAGGCGTTCAGCTCCGCGCGCATACGGGCGGCGATCTCGGGCTGCTGTTCGATCAGGTCGTGCTGCTCCTCGGGGTCGGAGGCGACGTTGTAGAGCTCGAAGCCTTCGGGTGATTCGGTGGTGAAGTTCCGCACCAGCTTCACGTCGTTGTCGAGCCAGGCGAGGCCGCCGCTGGCGCGGAAGCCGATGGGCTGATCCCTACTCTCGGGTTCGGCGTCGAAGACATGGGCGATCGAGATTCCGTCGTGGACCGCGTTGATGGACGCCGGGTCGAGCCCCGCGACGTCGATCAGGGTCGGGAAGATGTCCATCGTGCTGGCGGGGAAGCTGGAGATCCTCGGGGCGATGCCGCTTGGCCACTCGATGATCGTCGGCACGCGCAGGCCGCCTTCGTAGAAGTCCTTCTTGAAGCCGCGCAGGTGGCCGGTGGTATCGGGGTGGACGCCCAGGTGCTCGGGGCCGTAGTCGACGTTGGGCAGGCCCCCGTTGTCGCTGGTGAACCACAACAGGGTGTTGTCGGCGATGCCCAGGTCGCGCAGGCCCTGGCGGAGTGCACCGATGGAGCGGTCCATCGCGACGATCTCGGCGTGGTGCGCCTTCGAACCGTCGTCCAGCTCGGCGAAGGGTTTCTCGTCTTCCGGGAAGGCGCCGAAGGGCCGGTGCGGGGAGGCGTACCAGATCACCACGAACGCGGGAGCGCCGCTCCCCGCCTGCTCCGCGATGTAACGGAGCGCTTCGGCGACGAGGACTTCCGACGAGTCGCCCTGGAACTGCTTCGGCTCTCCTTTCTCGCTGAACACAGGATCCAGGTTGAACTGGTTCGTGTGGCTCAGCCAGTAGTCGAAGCCGAGTTCGCCGGGGTTGTGGGGGTCGTCCCCGGGGAGCGGATTGTCCCCGCTCGGGTGGACCTGGTTCAGGTGCCACTTGCCGAAGTGCGCCGTCGCGTAGCCGGCCTGGCCGAACGCCTGCGCGATCGTCTTTTCCTGCTTGTTGATCGAGTCGCCGACGCGGAAGGCCCCGGTGCGGTCGTTCGTGCGGCCCGTGATGACCGTTGCCCGGGTCGGGGTGCAGCTCGGGGCGCCGGCGTAGAACCGGTCCATGCGCAGGCCGGCGGCGGCCATCGCGTCGAGGTGCGGGGTCTCAAGCAGGGGATGGCCGTAGTAGCCGGTCTGCGCCCAACCCATGTCGTCGGCCATGAGCAGGACGACGTTGGGCCGCGGGTCGTCGACGGCTTCGGGCTGGCAGCCGAGGGCCCCGATGAGCAGCACGAGCAGGAGCTCACGGCCGCTCATGCAGTTCCTCGCAGGCTACCCCACCGCTGATGGAAGGCGTGACGTTCATGAACGGAGGTTAGGTGTGCACGGGATCCGAGTCAATGTGCCGAGGCGCTATCCTCCCATCGCACCGCGCGATCCGAAGCTTGAAGTAGCGTCGCCAAACCGAAGACAGCGGGTTGGCGGCGCTGGTCCCGGAAGCCCCGCACCATGGCCGCCGTCGAACGCAGACCGCTGGAAGTCGCTTCGCGCCGGGTCGTTCAGGACGCCAAGCTCGCGATCCGGGATGTCTACGACGCCATCGTCGAACTGGTCACCAACGCCGACGACCGCTACCAGATCCTCGGAACCGAGGGGCGGGTGGAGATCGAGCTGGGCCGTCAGGGCAAGGGCAAGCCGTCGATCCTGCGCGTGCGCGACTTCGCCGACGGAATGACCACGGAGCAGATGAACCGCAAGCTCGGACGCATCGGTGGACGGGTCAGCGGCCTGGAGGAAGGCAAGGCCGTGCGGGGCACCAACTCGCGCGGGGCCAAGGACATCGCGGCGCTTGGCAAGGTCACCTTCGAATCGATAGCGGGCGACGGATGCATGCACACCTGCCGCATCTTCCCCAACCTGGAGTACGAAGCCGACGATTCGCGCAAGGTCACGACCGCGCTCCGCAAGCGCCTGGGAATCGCCGAGGGGACGGGAACCGTGGCCACAATCGAGGTCGATCCGATCCACCGGATTCCGAAGATCGACACGCTCGTTCCGAAGGTCGCGACGCTCGTGCGGCTGCGGGACATCGTCTGGCAGCAGAAGACCAGGCTGGTGGTCAAGGGATTGAAGAACGGCGCCCGACGCGAAGTGAGTCTCCATCGTCGCGCCGGGCGCAAACGCGTATCGACCGCGTTCGACGTGCCGGGGTATCCGGGGGCGAAGGCCAAGCTCGTCGTTTTCCGCGCGAGGAAGCAGTTCAAGTCCGGGCGGGACCGCTTCCGCCTCGGCGGAATCCTGGTCAAGTCGCGGCACGCGATCCACGAAGCCACGCTCTTCGACCGCGGGCTCGAATGGGATTCGAACGCACTGTGGTTCCACGGACGTCTCACCTGCGAAGCCATAGACGACATGTGGAACGAGTACGACGATCGGCAGGCGCGCGGCGAACCGCATCCGCCGGAGAATCCCGTCCCGATCCTGGATCCGTCGCGCAAGGCCGGACTGACGCCGGGCCACCCGTTCGTGGACGCGCTCTATGGTCGGGCGCTCGGGCTGCTGCGGCCCCTGGTCGAGGAGGAGCGCACGCGGGCGGAGCGGGAACGCGCTCGCAGCGTCGAGAGCCGGAAGACGAGGAAGCGGCTGGACGCGCTCGAGAGGGCTGCGAACCGGTTCATGGAGGACTTCTCGGACGCGGACACGTCGCGCGACCCCGGGGGCAGGCAGACGGGGAGCCGGTTCCAGATTCGCGGCTACGTGCTGAGCCCGCAGTACGCGCAGTATGTACGCGGCCACTCGTTCAAGTGCTGGCTGACGGTGCTAGGCGAGGCCTTTCCGGAGATCGGGGAGGGCGACGAGGTGGAGGTGGAGTGTTTGACGGGCGAACTGTGTGCGGAGCGCAGCGAGGTTCCACTCGAACCGCTCGACGGACAGGAAGGGGTGCTCAGGGCCTCCTGGTCGGTCAAGGCCCTCGAAGCCACTCCCGCTACCGGGCTGGCCGTTCGGGTGGGTCCTATCAAAGCCGAATCGACGATCGCCGTGTTGGAATCGGAGGCCGAGCGATACCGTGACCTCGCCGGTCTGAAGTTCGAGCGTCCCCGCTACCGGATACGCGGAGGCGCGCGGCGGCAGACTCGCCTGTTGGCGCCGAAGGAGCTCGTCCGGTCCGCCGGCACCGACTTTGAACTGACATTGTCCTCGGACGACTTCCAGGTCTCGGGGGCGAGACAGTTGCTCTTGAAGCCGAGCCTCGGGGTTGCGTTGGCCAGGCTCGCGGTCCGGGTTCTGGACGACGACGCATCTCCGGCGACGCTCGTTGCGCGTCTGGGAGACCACGAGGCCGAAACCGAGCTGCGCGCCGTGCCTGAGGCTGGCGCGGGAATCGTTATCAAGCTCGAGGATGTGGACCACGGCGCGCTCCGCTATCGCTGGAACAGGAACGTGCTGGAGATCGGGGCTCGGCACCCTTCGCTACAGCGCTACCTCGGGCGCAAGTCGGAGAGCTACCCCGGTCAGGACGATCTTCACTTCCGAGTGCTCCTCGCGGAAGTGGTGGCCGAGGCGCTGTGCGCGCGTCGGTTGGAGGGGAACGTCAAGGCGAACCCCGGTGACTTCGAGGACATGTCGTGGGACGATTACTACAGGCACTTCGCGGGACTCATGTCGCGGTTTCTGCCCAACGCGCACCAGTTGATGGCGCCGGAGATCGAAGGTGCCCGGCGGACGCGATGAAACCCAGAAGGCCCGAGAGTGCCGCCGGCCCGCCAGGGAGACCCCACCTTGGAGTACAGGCGCGCTAGAGTGCCCCCAACACTCTCTAGCTGGAGGACGACATGCACAAGTACCGAGCAACGATTCCCCTGATCTTCACGGCTCTCCTGGTCACGGCGCTTCCCGCCCTGGCGCAGCGCGAGGACGACGCGGACCGGGCGAGCAAGAACGGCAAGGTCGAGGGGATGATCGACGGCGTCACGGTCACTCTCGAGTACGGACGGCCCAAGGTGAAGGGCCGGACGATCTGGGGCGACCTGGTTCCGTACGGCAAGGTCTGGCGTACCGGCGCTGACGAGGCGACGACGATCACCTTCAGCGCGGACGTCGAAATTGGCGGCGAGATGCTGGCCGCCGGCACGTACGCTCTGTTCACCGAACCGGGTGAGAACGAGTGGACCTTCATCTTCAACAAGGTCGCGAAGCAGTGGGGCGCCTTCCGGCATGACGCCGGCCAGGACGCGCTGCGGGTGACCGCCACCCCGAAGACCGTCGGGGAGCACGTGGAGGAGATGGAGTTCGTGATCGTGGATGGCTGGGTCGCGCTGCAATGGGAAAGGCTCGCCGTGCCGTTCGAGGTGAAGAAGTTGGGCTGACCTCCTTGCTCGATCGGAACCGGGCGCTCAAGTCCCGGGGCGAGCGGGTCATCCCCGGCGGCATGTATGGGCACATGTCCACGTACCGCCTCCTGCCGCCCCGCTACCCGCAGTACTTCGAGCGCGCCGAGGGCTGCCGGCTTTGGGACGCGGACGGCAACGAGTACATCGACTTCATGTGCTCGTTCGGTCCGATGATCGCCGGCTACGGCAATCCGCGCATTCGGGCCGCCGCGGACGCGCAGCGCGACCGGCTGGACATCGCGAACGGGCCCTCGCCCCTGATCGTCGACCTGGCCGAGCGCTTCGTGCGGCAGGTCCGTCACGCCGAGTGGGCCATCTTTGCGAAGAACGGCAACGACGCGACGACCGTCTGCAACATGGTGGCCCGCGCACGGAGCAGGAAGCGCAAGATCCTCGTGGCCGAGGGTGCGTACCACGGCGCGGCGCCCTGGGCCAACCGGATGTCGCGCGGTACGCCGGCAGAGGATCACGTCCACTTTCCGACGTACCGCTACAACGACACAGGCAGTCTGAACGCGGCCGCCGAAGCGGCGACCGGCGACCTGGCGGGCATCGTCGTCTCCACCTTCAAGCACGACGCCGGCCACGACCAGGAGCTGCCCGACCCCGCCTTCGCGCGCCGCGTCCGCGCGATCTGCGACGCCGAGGACGCGGCCCTCATCCTGGACGACGTGCGGGCCGGGTTGCGCCTCTCGCTCGACGCGAGTTGGTCCGAGCTCGGCGTCCAGCCGGACCTGTCGGCCTGGGGCAAGGCGATCGGCAACGGCGAACCCGTGGCGGCCATTCTCGGCAACGAGGCGTACCGCGAGGCCGCGACGCGCGTCTTCGTCACCGGCTCGTTCTGGTATCAGGCCGCGCCCTTCGCGGCGGCCCTCGAGACGCTCGACCTTCTGGCCGAAGTCGACGCGCCCGCCGTCGTCGAGCGCCTGGGGCAGCAGTTCCGGGACGGCCTGGAGGAACAGGCGCGTCGCCACGGTCACCCGATCCGCCAGACCGGGCCGCCGCAGATGCCGGCCGTCCTGTTCGAGGACGACGACAAGCGAGAGAAGGGATTCGCCTTCTGCAGCGCCGCCCTGGACCACGGCGTTTACCTGCACCCCTGGCACAACATGTTTCTGTCCGTCGCGCACACGGAGTCCGACATCGAGCAGGCGCTCGCCGGAACGGAGAAGGCGTTTCAGGCGCTCGGCTGAGCAACTTCCACTGGGTGCGCCGGCGTCCTCGCCGACGTCCGCTCCGGTCTGCACGCTCGTCGGTCTGAGGCGAAGCCTCGTCAGGTCTACCTCAGCCCCTTGAGGTGGCGATGACGTAGAGGCGGTCCGAGATGTCGCGGACGGTTGCCTCCATTTCCGGGTAGAACTCGCCGCGGGCGGTCATCAGACCCTGGTGCTGGTTCTGCTCCTTGCCGGGCATCGTGTTCGCCGTGTCGATCATCCCGCACATGTGCCAGCCGACGAAGTCGGGACGAGCGGTGGCGTTCTCCATGAACTCCCGCGTCCAGTGTGCGCGCTCCGCCATGTCGCGGGCGTGCTGGCCGTGGGGATCGGGCATCGTCTCGGTCGGCGTCGTGTAGGCGGCGTCGCCGTTGAGGAAGGGTTGCCCCACCGTGTCCGTCAGCCGGTCCATCGTCTCGCGCTGACCCTCCCAGCGGGCGTAGTGCTGGGTGTTCACGAGGTCGGTGTACTGACTGGTCACGGCGGCGATCGAGTTGAGGCCGTCCGTGTCGCCGTTGATCTTGTCGCCGAGAAAGAGGTGGTTCGGGTCGGCGCGGCGGAGGGCGGCCCTGGCAACGGAGTAGTAGCGGTCGACGCAGACGAGCAGGAACGCCGCATTGTCATCGCGCTCCGCCTGGTTCAGCGGGGCTTGGTCGGGTCGCCAGTCTGTTGCCCTGAGCAGATCCCGCCACGCGCCGAAGCGGGTGTCGTAGGTCGCGTTGAAGCCGGAAATGCCGCCATAGCGTTCGCGCATGGAGTCGACGTAGGCCTGCTTTCCGGGCGCCTCGGCGGCGAAGTTCCGTAGCCGGCAGGGCCAGGTCGTGCTGCCGTTCCATTCCGCCTCGTTGTCGGTCAGGGGCGGGCAATCCGCCATGCAGTAGCCCAGCACCATGGGGTCGTCACGGTAGGGGGCTGCGACTCGCTCGGCCGTGCGCTCGCATTGCGCCTCGAACTCGGGGGCGAAGACGTCCGCGTAGGCCTCGGGCTGGGGCTTGAGGTAGTGCGACAGCACCAGCGGCTCGTACGGTGCGACGAAAGGAAACCGGGCCTGTCCCGGCGGGTGAGTGAGCATCGTGGCGTTCGTGTGAATGCCCAGGGTGTTCAGGCCCAGCCTGCGGAGATCGGCCAGGGCGGCCTCTCGAAACCCCCTGTTCCAGGCCGGGTCATCCACCTGTTCCGCCCCGAATCGCCCCAGCCAGTAGTCGCGGTTGTGGTCCTGCGCCCACCAGCCTGAGTGGTAATGGTTGACGCCCCAACTGATGAACGCGTGGCCCTCCGGAGTGACCAGCCACCAGCGCCGGCCGTCGTGCTCGGTGCGAAAGAAGCCGGTGGCTTCGAACTTGAGGCCTGTCCAGCCGCCGAAGCGGTCTCGGTCGACGGTCGGTTGAGCGGCCCAGGCCGGCAGCGTGAAGGAGGCCCCGAGCCCAACGAGAGCCGACTTGAGGAAGTCGCGTCGAGCAATGGGGAAGGGCATGGGGCTTCCTCTCGGCTCAGAAGACGATCCGCCGTACGCCTTCCACGACGTCGAAATGCGCGTCGTTGCTCAGCACGGGCAGGGCGTGTTGGCGGCAGAGCGCGGCGATCCATGTGTCGTTCGAAGGGATGGGCGTACCTGCCCGCTTGAGTCTCAGCCTGATCTCGGCGTAGATGCTGGCAGTCCCCGAAGTCACCGTGGCCACTTCGGCGAGTGGCAGGTGACGGCGCAGCCAGGCTTCGTAGCGCGTTCTGTGGCGCGACTGACGGATGCCGAAGTAGTACTCGCCGAGGACGATGCTCGGCACGACCAGGCGCTGTGCCGATCGCAGAGGCGCTTCAACCGGCACGAGGCCTTCGGCCCAGGCCGACAGCGCGTTCGTGTCGAGAATCACGGCGTATCGCCGGGGTCGAGCTTCTCGAACTCCTCCTCGATCGCCTCGAGGACGGCCCGGTGCTCATCGCCGAGATCGGCAAGTTCTCCGAATCCCTGCATCCAGGGTGGATTCGGCGGGCTGGGCGCGATCTGGCGGGCGCTGGCGTTGGCTCGCGTGCCTGAGGTGTGCCGACCGAGGTGCAGTTCGACCGCGTCGGTGAAGAAGCGCTTCAGGGTCATGCCGCGGCCTGCGGCGAAGGCCTTCGCGCGCCGGAAGGTCGTGTCGGGCAGCTCGATGGTGGTCTTCATGCTTCCCATATTGCCATATTTACGGGCACGATCCGTGCTGCGCGTAGGTGCGTCTTCCGGTGGCCGCTGTCGTCGGGACGGACGTGTCCCTCAAAGGCCAAGACGGATTCGGCTACCGTCTCTTGGACTGCCACGAGTGCCTGGCGCAGGTGCGTTGGTCGCTAGAATGTCGATTACTGATTGCAGGCGAGCGAAGCTCCAAACGAACTTGGAGAACTCGACAGCGAATGTGGTCGATCTTCGGCTCCGTGAGTGTGCACAGAGCAGGCCTGCGTCGTGGGAGGGTGTAGATGGGCAAACCCGCTGCTAGCCAGCCCGCCGCCGACTTGGCACGGGTGATTGAGGTCTGGAAGCTCAGTCATGCGAGAGCCGCCTCCCTGTTCGGTGTAAGCCGCCAGGCGTTCGCCAAGTGGCTGCACCGTGGCGTGCCGGCGGATCACGTAGTCGCCGTGGCGGATCTGAGGGCAGCGACCGAGCTACTGCAGCGCTATCTCAAGCGCGATCGCATACCGGCCGTGGTGCGTCGGCCGATACCGAAGCTCAATGGTGTTTCCCTCCTGGAGCTGCTGGGCCAGGGCGACACGAACCGGCTGCTCTCCGCATGCCGCGAGATGTTCGACTTCGAGCGGGCGCACGGGTGACGCCGGACCTGGTCGTCGAGAGACTTCCCGACGATCACTCCTGGTGGCGCATCGCCGACCCGACCTGGGCCGATCCGCTTGACCCGAGCTTCGCTCAATGGCAGGGCGGACGGTGAACCCGCCCGACAGCTTCCCAGACGCCCGGCGGGTCGCGACGTTGGCTTTCCCGGTCTGGTTCTGGGCGTAGACCTGCGGGATCGCCCCTACCGCACCAGCACGTACAGCAGCACGAGAACACCAACCAGCACCGCTCCCAGCAATCGCGGATCCAGGGTGCCCCGGATCTCGGACCGGGCCAGGAACGCGAACGGTGAATCCCACGTCAGGCCGTCGACCTGCTCGGCCTTCGGGGGTGGCGTCGCCAGGCTGACGGCCACGTAGACAACGCTCAGGATGCAGAAGTACCACCACGCCTGCAGCAGGAACGGGATGCCGAGGCCGTTCACGGGATCGGAGACGTACTGCACTCCGCCGAGCCACTCGAAGCCCATGTCGAACAGGAAGATGATGAAGCCGGCCACGAAGCCGAAGAGCAGGGTGAACGTGCCGGCCTGAGGCGTTCCGCGGCGCCAGAAGACGCCCCAGAGCAGCACGGTGGCGATTGGCGGCGCAATGAACTGCGCGGGCATCTTGTTGATCGCTTCGAAGATGGAGCCGAACTTGTCGCCTTGGGTGGACCAGGCGATGGCCACGGTCATCACGACGACCGAGCTGATGCGCCCGATGCGCACCTGGGACCCCTCCGACAGGCCGGGCCGGAAGTGCTTCGCGATGTCGACGGCGACGAGTGTCCCCGTGCTGTTCACCGCGGCGGCGATCGTGCTCATCAGCGCGGCGAGCAGCGCGGCGGCCATGACACCGATCAGCCCCGTGGGCAAGAGCTCGGTGATCAACGTCGGCAGGGCATCCGTCGGCTCGGCGATGATGTCCCGGAAGAGGACGTAGGCCAGGACGCCCGGCAGGACCATGAAGAACGGCGGCAGGATCTTGAGCAGGGCGGCGAAGAGCGCCCCGTGCTGGGCGTCCCGCAGGGTCCCTGCCCCCAGCACGCGTTGGACGATCGTCTGGTCGGTGCACCAGTACCAGAGGCCGAGGATGGGGAAGCCCAGCAGGAAGCCGTACCAGATCGATCCGGGGTCGAAACCCTCCTCACCGGGAACGTGGATCATGCTGAGTTGATTCGGCTTCGTCGCCTCGAGGAGATCTGCGTACGAGTCGATGCCGGCTTCGGGAAGCCTGGTGAGGGCGATCACCGTGATCAGGACGGCGCCGCCGAGCAGGATGACGGTCTGCAGCGTCTCCGTGACGACGACCGCCCGCAGGCCGCCGACGGCCGTGTAGACCACCGTGATGATCGAGATCATCGCGATGGACGCCAGCGGCGGGATGCCGAAGAACCGCTCGAACACGGCCGCGCCCGCGTACAGGCTGATCCCGATGTGGATCAGCATCGCCGACATGATGAACATGAAGGAGAGCGTGGTCCGGGCGGCCGGGCTGTAGCGCCGCTCCATGAACTCGGGCAGCGTCGTGATCCGGCTCTTGAAGTAGATCGGCACGAAGACCAGGCTGAGCACGATGATCGTGAAGCAGGCCATCCACTCGAAGTTGCCGACGACCATGCCGACGCCGAAGCCGCTCTCGGCGAGGCCGACCAAGTGAATCGTCGAGATGTTCGAGGCGAAGAGCGCGGCGCCGACGACCGGCCACTTCAGGTTGCGGTTGGCGAGGAAGTACGACTCGCTCGTGTGCCGCTTGATCCCCCGCACCGACCACAGGCCGACGAACAGGATGCCCAGCAGGTAGACGACGATGACGACGAGATCGACGGGCGCGATGGTCATGGGGAAGGGCTACGGTACACGCTACGCTTGGGACCAGTGGATCCGGTGATGTGGGCCCCAAGGGCCGGTCTACGCCATGGAGCGGGGAGACTTGGTCGGCTTCAAGCCCAGCGCGTGCTTGGCGAGCCGCAGCTTCGCGCTAGCGTGGCAAGCGGCCAGAAAGCTGCGCGTAGCTCCAATGGTCAGCCAAACAACTGGCCGAGCAGTCTGCGGCGGGGGCCTTCGTGTACCGGCGGCGGAGAACGTGAGCCTGCGCGCCCCGGCGGTCCCGGATGCGGCCTGTGTCCAGGTACTGCCGGATCAGGCGCGTCACCTGCGACTCCGATTTGCCGGTCATCTTCATCAGATACGACCGGATCGAGCCCTTGTCGCGCCGCGGCAGCGCGCGGTAGCGGAACTTGACCAGCGTCTCGACGACGAACGAGTAGGCCGAAACCCGGTCGGAAAGCACGAAGTCCACCGCCTCGGCGCCCGACAGGGCTCGGGGCGGCTCTGGGCGGGATAGGTACAATCGCGTTTTGCTGAAAGGGGCTTGAGAATGCAGGAACCGAGAACGCTGCTGAAGCAGAAGGCCACCTGGGTCTGGTTCGGCTTGGTGTTGCTCTTGGCGGCTCTGGGCACCGTTCTGCTCTGAGATAGGGGGGCGGGTTGCCTACTTCCTTGGCTTGAAGCGGGTGCAGCCCAACTTTCTACCCGCCGTTTCCGGTTACTCGGGAGCGGCGGGTTTCTTGGTGCTCGTTCGGGCGGGTCGGCTTCGGCTGCCCGCCCGTACACGTTTGGGGCTGGCCTTGACATCTTGGGCACGCAATCCCCGGTTGAAGTGCTGGTCTCGGGTCTGCCGTCACGTCATGGGAGCACGCGTGCGGTCGGCACAAGCTGCCCACTGTACATGGCCAACGAGAAGGGGCGGTTGTTCGTTGACAAGAGCGTACTGCCTTGGGGGGACCGAGGTCCTTACGCTAAGAAAGGCGAGGAACCCGGAAGGAGATCGGCCTCTACGACGCGCAGCAAGCAGCAGCCCGCCCGGACTGCGCTCAGGTGCGACTGAGACAGAAGGAGGTCATCTGGTACACGGCCAAGGTCCGAGCGCTCGTCATCGGGCGCTCGGATGGCACGCCGGCGCACCTGGTTCTCTACCGCACCAGCAAGTACAGCAGCACCAGAACACCAACCAGCACGGCTCCCAACAACCGCGGATCCAGGGCGCCCCGGATCTCGGACCGGGCCAGGAACGCGAACGGCGAATCCCAAGTCAGGCCGTCGACCTGCTCGGCCTTCGGGGGTGGCGTCGCCAGGCTGACGGCCACGTAGACGACGCTCAGGATGCAGAAGTACCACCACGCCTGCAGCAGGAACGGGATCCCGAGACCGTTCACGGGATCGGAGACGTACTGCACGCCGCCGAGCCACTCGAAGCCCATGTCGAACAGGAAGATGATGAAGCCGGCCACGAAGCCGAAGAGCAGGGTGAACGTGCCGGCCTGAGGTGTTCCGCGGCGCCAGAAGACGCCCCAGAGCAGCACGGTGGCGATTGGCGGCGCAATGAACTGCGCGGGCATCTTGTTGATCGCTTCGAAGATGGAGCCGAACTTGTCGCCTTGCGTGGACCAGGCGATCGCGACGGTCATCACGACGACCGAGCTGATGCGCCCGATGCGCACCTGGGACCCTTCCGACAGGCCGGGCCGGAAGTGCTTCGCGATGTCGACGGCGACGAGTGTCCCCGTGCTGTTCACCGCGGCGGCGATCGTGCTCATCAGCGCGGCGAGCAGCGCGGCGGCCATGACACCGATCAGCCCCGTGGGCAAGAGCTCGGTGATCAACGTCGGCAGGGCATCCGTCGGCTCGGCGATGATGTCCCGGAAGAGGACGTAGGCCAGGACGCCCGGCAGGACCATGAAGAACGGCGGCAGGATCTTGAGCAGGGCGGCGAAGAGCGCCCCGTGCTGGGCGTCCCGCAGGGTCCCTGCCCCCAGCACGCGTTGGACGATCGTCTGGTCGGTGCACCAGTACCAGAGGCCGAGGATGGGGAAGCCCAGCAGGAAGCCGTACCAGATCGATCCGGGGTCGAAACCCTCCTCACCGGGAACGTGGATCATGCTGAGTTGATTCGGCTTCGTCGCCTCGAGGAGATCTGCGTACGAGTCGATGCCGGCTTCGGGAAGCCTGGTGAGGGCGATCACCGTGATCAGGACGGCGCCGCCGAGCAGGATGACGGTCTGCAGCGTCTCCGTGACGACGACCGCCCGCAGGCCGCCGACGGCCGTGTAGATCACCGTGATGATCGAGATCATCGCGATGGACGCCAGGGGCGGGACGCCGAAAAACCGCTCGAACACGGCCGCGCCCGCGTACAGGCTGATCCCGATGTGGATCAGCATCGCCGACATGATGAACATGAAGGAGAGCGTGGTCCGGGCGGCCGGGCTGTAGCGCCGCTCCATGAACTCGGGCAGCGTCGTGATCCGGCTCTTGAAGTAGATCGGCACGAAGACCAGGCTGAGCACGATGATCGTGAAGCAGGCCATCCACTCGAAGTTGCCGACGACCATGCCGACGCCGAAGCCGCTCTCGGCGAGGCCGACCAAGTGAATCGTCGAGATGTTCGAGGCGAAGAGCGCGGCGCCGACGACCGGCCACTTCAGGTTGCGGTTGGCGAGGAAGTACGACTCGCTCGTGTGCCGCTTGATCCCCCGCACCGACCACAGGCCGACGAAGAGGATGCCCAGCAGGTAGACGACGATGACGACGAGATCGACGGGCGCGATGGTCATGGGGACGCCGGCGTACCCAGCGTTCTCAAACGATGATGTCGTCGACGACGAGGCCTTCGACGTCGGTCAGGCGGAAGTCGCGCCCCTGCGAGCGGTACGTGAGCCGCTCGTGGTCGAGGCCCAGCAGATGCAGGATCGTGGCGTGGAGGTCGTGGATGTGGACCTTGTCCTCGATCGCGTAGTAGCCGTAGTCGTCGGTGCGGCCGTGGCTGTGGCCGGGCTTCACGCCGCCGCCGGCCATGAACATCGTGTAGCCGTGGGGGTTGTGGTCGCGGCCGTTGCGGGCGCCGGCTTCGGCGCCGGGAGTGCGCCCGAACTCGCCGCCCCAGAGCACCAGGGTCTCGTCCAGCAGTCCGCGTGACTTGAGGTCCTTGATCAGGCCCGCAACCGGCCGGTCGACCTCGGCGCAGCTCTGAGGCAGGCCGGTGATCAGGCCGGAGTGGTGGTCCCACTTCGAGTCCGGGCCGTGGGTCGCCTGAACGAAGCGCACGCCCGATTCCGAGAAGCGGCGTGCGAGCAGGCAGCGGAGACCGAAGTTCCGGGCCACCGGGTCGTCGAGTCCGTAGAGGCGCCGGGTCGCCTCGGACTCGCCCTCGATGCTCATGAGTTCGGGCGCCTCGGTCTGCATGCGGAAGGCGAGCTCGAAGGATTCGATGCGCCCCTCGAGCGCCTGGTCGGGCCCGGTCTGCTCGAGCTGACGCCGTTGCCAGCGCTGCAGCAGATCGAGTTCGCTGCGCTGGACCTCCGGCGGCACGGACTCGTTGTCGAGGAAGTCGATCGTCGCGTCTTCCGTCTTCATCCTGGTCGTGCCGATCGCCGTGCCGTTGTAGGCGGCGGGCAGGAAGGCCGACGAGTAGTTCTGGACGCCGCCGTGCTGGTACGAGGGGCAGATCGTGATGAAGCCGGGCAGGTTCTCGTTCTCGGTGCCCAGTCCGTAGGCGACCCACGAGCCCATCGACGGGCGGACGAAGCGGTCGCTGCCCGTGTTCATCGCCAGGATGGCGCCGCCGTGGGCGGCGTTCGTGCCCCACATCGAGCGGATGAAGCAGAGGTCGTCGACGACCGAGGCGATGTTGGGCATCAGCTCGCTCACCCAGGCGCCGGACTGGCCGTGCTGCTTGAACTCCCAGGGGCTCTTGAACAGGTTGCCGGTCTCGTTGAACTGCACGCGGGGCTTGGCGAAGGGCAGCGGCTTGTTGTCGTCGCGGATGAGAAGCGGCTTGTACTCGAAGAGATCGTGTTGCGACGGCCCGCCGTGCATGTGCAGGAAGATGATCCGCTTGGCCTTCGGGGCGAAGTGCGGTGGGCGGGGCGCCAGCGGGTTGCCGGGCTCGGCGGCCAGCAGGTCGCGCTGGAGCAGGGAGGAGAGCGCCAGGCCGCCGAAGCCGCAGCCGCAGGTCTTCAGCATCTGGCGGCGGGTGAGGGGTGGCGGCTGGTGGTGGGGGTAGCGCATCGTCTGTGACCTGGTTGGTGTACTTCGAACCTAGTTGATGTAGATGAACTCGCTCGCCGCGAGGATGACGTGGGCGAGTCGGGTCCAGGCGTGGATCTCGGCGTCGTCTGGTGGTGCTAGCGCGGCAATGCGGTCGCCGCTGCGCGACGCGTCCTCTTCAGAAGCCGGCGGGGACGCCGGCGCACCCAGTGTGTTGCGCGCCGGCGCACCCAGTGTGCGGCCACCTGCCTGCGCGCCGCCGGCGCACCCGGTGTTCGCCGCGCACGCGGCGCGCATCTCTTCGAGGAAGGCGAGGCTGCCGGCGATCTCGACGTCGTCGGCGGGGCGGCCGTAGGCGCGGACGAAGGCGGTTGAGATGCGATCCTCGGCGCTCGTGTCCTCGAGCGCCAGGAGTTGCCGGGCGAAGCCGAGCGCGGCCTCTTCGACGAAGGGGCTGTTCATCATCAGCAGCGCCTGCCGCGGTACGACCGTCTCGGACCGATCGCCGACCGAGTCGCTGGCGTCGCCGAAGTCGAAGCCGGCGAAGATCCTGTAGATCGCGGTGCGCACGACCGGCATGTAGATCGAGCGTCGGGGCGCGACGTAGACGTCGGCCTTGCCGAGCGGGCCTTCTTCACCGAAGACGTAACCCCTCGCGTTGAACTCCTCCACCCGCCCTCCCATCGTCAGGTCGAGGCGCCCGGCGAGCTGGAGCAGGGTGTCGCGAATCGGCTCGATCTCGAGGCGTCGCCGGTTCATCCGCCAGAGGAGCCGGTTCTCCTCGTCGACGGCGGCGTTTGCCGCGTCGTAGTCGCTCGACAGCAGGTACGTGCTCGACAGCATGATGTCGCGGTGGAGGTTCTTGAGCGACCAGCCGCCCTCGACGAAGCGGCGTGCCAGCCAGTCGAGAAGCTCGGGATGGGTGGGTTCACTGCCGATCGCGCCGAAGTTGCTCGGCGTGTCGACGATGCCGCGGCCGAAGTGCCAGTGCCAGACGCGGTTGACGATGACTCGCGCGGTTAGCGGGTGCTCGGGGTGGGTGATCCAGCGCGCCAGCTCGAGCCGGCCGCTGGCGCCGGCTGCTACCGGTGGCGGCGGCACGAGGTGATCCGTGACCTTGAGGAATCCGCGGGGCTCCGGTTTCTCGGCGAGGTTCAGGTGGCTGCCGCGGATGTGGACCGGCAGATCGACGATCTCCGATTCGTCGACGGCCATGGCGTACCGCGGCGCGGGCGGCGAGGCCTTCTTCAGGCGTTCGACTTCGGCGCGGAGTTCGGCGAGCCGCTCCAGCGCCTCCGGCGGGTAGAGCTTCTCTTCCTCCTCCTGGTCGAGGCAGGGGATGCAGAAGTAGCCGCCGTAGCTGCCGTAGACGAGCCACCGCAACTCCTCCTGCTCGCGCGGCAACCGGAAGTCCGCGGGCGCGAGGTCGTCCTCGTCCTTGAGCCCGAGGCGCATCAGGTGCTCTTCCCAAGCGATCTCGATCGTCGCGAAGAGATTCCCGTAGCGCCAGGCGACCTCCTCCAGTGTCTTCGGCGCCGGGCCGCGGACGAGGCCGCGGGTCAGGGGCGCCGTCAGCACCTTCTCCGACGCGATGAGCGCTCGCAGGTCCTCCGTCACCTGCGCGTAGCGGTCGGGCGAGGCGGCAGCGTAGGCGTTCCAGATCACGAAGACGGCGCCCGGGCTCGGGGCGTCCCCTTCGACCGGCGGGCCCTCCCGGTAGCGGTAGAAGGCGCGGACCCACTCTTCCAGGACGGCCGCCTCCAGGCCGCGCTCTCCGGCGACAGGGACGATCGTCTCCCTGGCCTTCTCCTGCGTCGCCTCGTCGTCGTCCGCGTGGCCGAAGGGCCCGACGGTGTCTCTCCAGCTCGGGTAGGCCTCCTCGGCGGCGAGCAGGTACTCGGCGAGGGCCGCGCGGCGCGGTCGGCGCAGGACGTCGTTCTGCTCCTCCACGAGTTCGTCCACCTTCGCCTGCGCCTCGGCGACGAGCTTCTGCGCCGCCTCGTACTCGGCGAGCTCGTCTTTCGGCGCCAGCGGCCGCTCCAGCCAGCGCATGCCGGCGGCGTCGCTCATCGTCGCGGTCGAGCGCAGGACGCCGGCCATCGCGTAGTAGTCGGCCGTTGGGATCGGGTCGAACTTGTGGTCGTGGCAGCGGGCGCAGCCGACCGGCAGGGCAAGAAAGGCGCGGCCCACCGTGTTCACCTGCTCGTCGACGATGTCGATCAGCATCTTGTCGACATCCTGCTCGGCGAGCACCTTGGGGCCGAGCATCAGGAAGCCGGTCGCGGTGATCTGCTCGAAGCGCTGCGCGTCGGTCTCCGCCGGCATCAGGTCGCCGGCGATCTGTTCGTGGACGAAGCGGTTGAAGGGCTTGTCGCGGTTGAGCGAGTCGACGACGTAGTCGCGATAGCGGAAGGCGTTGGGGAACCCGATGTTCTCGTCGAGGCCGTTCGAGTCGGCATAGCGGGCGACGTCGAGCCAGTGGCGGCCCCAACGCTCACCGTAGTGCGGCGAGGCGAGCAGCCGGTCGACGACTCGGGCGAACGCGTCGGGGCTCTGGTCGGCCAGGAAGTCCTCGATCTCGGCTTCCGACGGGGCCAGGCCGATCACATCGAACGTCGCGCGGCGGAGCAGGGTGCGCTTGTCGGCGGGCGCGACGGGTGTGAGACCCTGATCCTCGAGGCCCGCCAGGACGAAGCGGTCGATGGGTTGCCTGATCCACGCCTCGTTCTTGACCGTGGGCGGTTCGGGATCCTCGATCCGGCGAAAGGCCCAGTGCTCGCGGCCGGGACCGTAGTCGAAGGTCTCGGCCGCTCTCGCGGCGACGATCGTCTGCCCGGCGCCGGTCCGCGGGTCGGGTGCGCCTCGGCGGATCCACTGCTCGAAGTCGGCGATGACGTGGGCAGGCAGCTTGCCGTCTGGCGGCATCTGCGTGAGACCCTCGTAGTGGAGCGCCTCGATCAGCAGGCTGTCCTCGGGCGAGCCCGGCACGATCACCGCGCCGCTGTCGCCTCCGGTGCGCAGCCCCTCGGCATCAAGCAGAACCAGTCCGCCGCGTATCTTCCTGGGGTCGTCGCCGTGGCAGGCGTAGCAGCGCTCGACCAGGACCGGCCGGATCTTCGACTCGAAGAACTCAAGGTCGGCGGGGTCGATCTCAGCGGCGCCGGCGACCGTGCCGACCGCCGCTAGCCAGGCCAAAGCGAAGTGCGTAGTGCGGATCATTGAAGAATGCCGAGTTGAACGGCGAAGTCTATCGACGACCCGCTCAGGCGTCCGTCGGCTTGCATGGAGCTGGCCGTTGACGGGGTGCGCCGACGTCCCCGTCGGCTGCCGCCGCAGGCGGCCAGCGACACGCGCCGGCCGCCAGGCCGGCTCCGCACGAAGGAGCGAGGCCTACGGCCTCGCGCGTTTCCCTCAGAAGGCCGACGGGGACGTCGGCGCAGCCGGTATGCATGCGCGAAAGCGCAGCGATCACTCTGCGAGTACTTCCCGGGAAGGTACGCTCGGACTTTGACCCGAAGAGGAACCGCGCCTTTCACGTCAACGACAGGTTCTGCGCTCCGGCAGGCCGTGTGGGCCGTCGCACTCTCCTTGGCGATCGCGTGTGGGCCCGGCGGGCAGGATGCCGGGCAGGCGCCGTCGGCTGACGCTCGTGCGGACGCGCGGGCGGAACGAATCGCGCAGATCGAGGCGCCGCGCGAGCCCGGGTCCGACGGCGACGCCGGCAAGACCCTCGCCGAGCTGATGGAGGCGCACGGCATCCCCTCGCTCAGCATCGCGGTCGTCGAGGACTACCGGCTGGACTGGGCCAGGGCGTACGGCGTCGCGGACGAAGCGAGCGGCGCCCCGGCCGATCCGGACACCCTCTTCCAGGCTGCGTCGATCAGCAAGCCGGTATCGGCGATGGCCGTTCTCCGGGCGGTGCAGGATGGGCTCTTCGAGCTTGACGACGACATCAACGAGGTCCTCCGCTCCTGGCAACTCGAGGAGGACGCCGAACTGCTCGCCGAGACGCCGGTGACCCCGCGGATGCTCTTGAGCATGACGGCGGGCACGACGGTTTCGGGATTCCCCGGCTACAAGCCCGGCGCCGAACTGCCGACCGTTCCCGAAGTCCTCGGTCGTCAAGGTCAGGCGACGCCGGCCAATACGGAGCCGGTCGTCGTCGCCTGGCGGCCCGGCACCCGCTACGAGTACTCGGGAGGCGGGTCGACGATCCTGCAGCTCGCCCTGAGCGACGTTCGGGACAGGCCCTTCCAGGAGATCCTCCAGGAGACGGTTCTCGACCCGCTCGGCATGACCCGAAGTTGCTTCTGCCAGCCGCTGCCGGCCGTGCTTCGCGGCAACGCGGCGCGAGCGGGCGGGTCAGCTACTGGAGGGGACGGGGCCGGGGCCGGGGCAGAGCCGCGCGCCGAGTGGCACGTGTATCCGGAACTCTACGCGGCCGGCCTCTGGACGACACCGACGGACCTTGCAAGCTTCCTGATCGAGGTGCAACTCTCCCTGGAGGGCCGCTCCAACCGGATCCTGAACGCGGAGCTCACTCGAAAGATGGTGACGCCCGGTGGCGTGGGTCAGTACGCCCTCGGCTTCACCGCCGGCTCGACCACCCCGCACCGTCCCGCGCCGCCGGGAGAACGGAACCGCTTCTTCGGCCATACGGGCGGCAACTGGGGCTTTCGGGGCAACTTCGTCGGCTCGCTCGACGGCGGCAATGGCTATGTCATCCTGGCCAACAGCAGCGAGGCGAATTCCGTCATCTTCCAGGAGCTGCCGGCGAGAATCCGGAGTGCCTATGGATGGGAGAGCGAGGTCGTGCCGTTGGCGGAGACCGAACAGTTGTTCCAGGAGCGCCTCGACGAGTTACGCGAAGAGCTCGGGTTCATCGGCGCGACCGCCGCGTTCGTCCTGCCGGACGGCAGCGAAGGATCTGTCGCGACGGGTTACGCGGACCCGGAACACGACGTCGCGATGACGCCTAAGCACCGGATGCCGGCCGGCAGCATCGGCAAGACGATTGCCGCGGCCACCGCGCTCAGCATGGTGAACGAAGGTCTTCTCGGCCTCGACGACCCGGCCTCTCGCTGGCTCGGTGGCGAACCCTGGTGGACGCGGCTTCCGAACCACGAGACGATGACCCTTCGTCACCTGCTGAGTCACTCGAGCGGACTGACCGACCACGTCTACGACGACGCCTGGCGCCGGGAGGCCAGGGCACGGCGGGACGGCCCGAACGCCGACCCGGACTCGTACTTCAGGCCGCGCGAACTCGTCCAGTTCATTCTCGACAAGGAGCCCCTGTTCCCGGCCGGCGAGGGATACGCCTACACCGACACCGGCTTCATCGTTGCCGGTCTGATGTTGGAAGCGGCGTCGGGCGACAGCTACTACGACGAAGCGCGGCGCCGCGTTCTCGACCGTCACGACCTGCCCCTCACGGCGGAGCAACTGGGCCGCTCGTTCGCGGGCCTCGCTCCCGGCCACCTCGGTGAGGACAACGCCTTCGCCCTGCCGGCCAAGGCGGCCGAAGGCGACCTGATGGCCTTCAACCCACGGACCGAGTGGACCGGCGGCGGCTACGTCTCGAACTCACGGGACCTGGCGCGCTGGGCGAAGATCCTCTACGAGGGGAAAGCGCTGGACGGTCCGTACCTCGAAGAGATGCTGAACTCCGGTTACCGCGGCGAAGACGCCGACGCGACCTACGGCCTCGGCGTCTACCGCGCCGACTCCCCGCACGGCGAACTCGTGGGCCACGGCGGCTGGTTCCCCGGTTGGCGCTCCACGATGTACTACCACCGGGACTCGGGGATTGCCGTCGCCATCCAGTTCAACCAGAACGAGGCCGACTTCCGCAATCGTGTGCGCGACGATCTGCTCGCGCTCCTTCTGGAGCTGCATTGACTGGCGAGGATCGGTTGCGTCGCGTGTCGGCCGCCGCCGTTCTCGCACTCTCAAGCGCCGCCGTCTGCCTCGGCCAGGCCTCCGTCGCGCCCCGCTACCACCTGGTCCTCGAAGGCGGGACGATCTACGACGGCAACGGCGGCGCCCCGTACACCGCGGACATCGGCATCGAGGGAGGCACGATCACGACGATCGGCGATCTCGAAGGAGCACGAGCCGCCGAACGCCTCGACGTGAGCGGCCTCGCGGTGACTCCAGGCTTCATCGACATCCACAGCCACGCCGTGCGCGGCGTGTTCCGGCATCCGCTGGCGGAGAACTACACCCGCCAGGGCGTGACGACGGTCATCGGGGGGCCGGACGGGAGTTCGCCGTTTCCCGTTGGGGACTTCCTGGCGCGCATCGAGCTCCACCCGCCGGCGGTCAACTTCGGGCTCACTGTTGGTCACGGCACGCTTCGCCATCGCGTGATGGGCAACGAGGACCGGGCGCCGACGGAAGACGAGCTCGAAGCGATGGAGCAACTCGTCGAACAGGCGATGAGGGAAGGCGCGTTCGGCCTGTCGACCGGGCTCAAGTACGTGCCCGGCGCCTATGCGACGACCGAAGAGGTCATCGCCCTCGCGAGGGTCGCCGCCCGCTTCGGTGGCTTCCACGTCAGTCACATGCGCGAGGAAGGCCTGGAGCTCCTGGCCGCGGTGGAGGAGACGATCCGCATTGGCGAAGAAGGCGGCCTGCCGACCCAGTTGACGCACCACAAGGTCGTCGGCGCTCCGATGTGGGGCGCGAGCGAACGCTCCCTGGCGCTCGTCGACGCGGCCCGGGCGAGAGGCGTCGACGTGACGATCGATCAGTACCCCTACACGGCGTCGAGCACCTCGCTGTCGATCCTGTTTCCGGCCTGGAGCCTCGAGGGCGAGCCGGAGGATCTGCTTGCGCGCCTGCGCGATCCGGACACGAGAGCGCGCATCAAGGCCGGCGTCGTCGAAAAACTGCGGGTCGACCGCGGCGGGGGACACCCGAAGAACGTCGTGATCTCTCAGTGCGAGTGGGATCCGTCGCTCAACGGGTTGAGCCTGGCCGACATTCTGGCAGCGCGCGGACAGGCGCCGGACGACCTGGAGGCGGCGGCGGAACTCGCGCTCGAGCTGCAGGAGAAGGGCGGTTTCAGCGGCATCTTTCACGCGATGAACGAGCAGGATGTCGTCAGGATCATGCGGCACGCGCAGACGATGATCGCGTCCGACGGCGGCATCGTGGCGCCCGGCGAGGGAGTGCCGCATCCAAGGAACTACGGCACCTTCGCCCGCGTCCTCGGCCACTACGCGAGGGATGAAGGCGTGCTGTCCCAGGCTGAGGCGATCCGCAAGATGTCGTCGCTTCCGGCCGACCGGCTCGGCCTTGCGGGTCGAGGTCGTCTGCGCGAGGGCGGGGTGGCCGACATAGCCGTCCTCGATCTGGACGAGGTCGACGCCCCCGCCGCGTTCGGTGATCCGCACCACTACGCGAAGGGCGCCCGGCACGTGCTCGTGGACGGTGTCTTCGTCGTGCTCCAGGGTGAGGTCACGGGCGCCCGGCCGGGACGCGCGCTGCGGCGCGAGAGTCCCGCACGGCAGACCAGTGAGTTGCCCAGGGTGCACGTCCTGGCGACGGGCGGCACGATCGCGAGCGCGGCCGACGGGCCGCTGACTGCGTCGAGTCTCGTCGAGGCGATTCCCGAACTGGCTGCGGTCGCGCTCGTGTCTGGTGAGGACTGGAGCGCCATCGGCAGCTCGCAGATGACGCCCGAACTCCAGTTCGCGCTGGCGCACCGGATAGACGAGCTCTTCGCACACGACGCTTCGCTGAGCGGATTGGTGATCACACACGGCACGGATTCGCTCGAGGAAACTGCGTTCCTCGTCGATCTCCTGGTGGCGGATCCGCGTCCCGTCGTGTTCGCCGCGGCCCAGCGCTCCCCACGGCGAGTGGACACCGACGGTCCGCGCAATCTGCGCAACGCCGTCACTCTCGCTGGCCTGCCGGCGGCCAGAGATCTCGGCGTCCTGGTGACGCTGAACGACGAAGTCCACGCGGCCCGCGACGTACGGAAGACGCACTCGGCGGCGGTGGGTGCGTTCGCGTCGCCGGGCGTTGGCCCCCTCGGCAGCTTTGACGACGGCGTCTTCTACCTGAAGCGCTTGCCGGCGCGGCGGCTGTTCATTCCGGCACGCAGGATTGAGCCGAAGGTCGACCTTGTGAGACTCGTCGCGGGCAGCGATGGCCATCTCGTGCGCGCCGCGGTCGAGAACGGCGCGAAGGGTCTGGTCGTGGAGGTGTTCGGTCGCGGCAACGTGCCGGAGCGCGTGGTGCCGGCGATGCAAGACGCGATCGAGAAGGACGTCGCGGTCCTGTTCACGACGCGCACGGGTGGAGGCAGGGTCGAGATCTACCCGCCGTTCGACGAAATGGGAGTCGTCGGCGGAGAAGACCTCGACGGCCTCAAGGCCCGGATCCTCCTGATGGTTGTGCTCGGCGATGGGTCGAGCCGACAGGAGTTGCAGGAGTACGTCGGCGTGCTGGCGGGCCGAACCGCGCCGTGACGCGACTTGGCTCAGGCCGCGAGCACGTGCGCCGCGGCGCCGTCCGCGGCCTCGAGGAAACGGTCGATCTCCGCGTCTCCCATCGGTGTCGAGAGCGAGCCGAACAGGCCGCGGGAGCCCATCAGGATGCCCCGGTTGAACATCTCCCGGGCGATGCCCTGGAGCTGCGGCGCCGCGGAGCGGGCGGTGAAGACGGCCCGGAAGTTCTTCGGCGGCTCGGTACCCGGAACCACCGCGAAGAGTGAACCGCGACCGGTCGCCACGGCTTCGATGCCGTGCCTGCCGAGGACCTGCTGAAGGCCGCCGCGCACCCGGTCGCCGAGCCGGTCGAACTCGTCGAAGACGCTCGGGGTCAGGCGATTCATCGTTTCGTAGCCCGCGACCATCGTCACCGGATTGCCGTTGTAGGTGCCGCCGTGGTGGACGAGCTCGCCGTCGCGGTGATCGAAGACGGACATCACTTCGGCCGTTCCGGCCACCGCGCCGACGGGGAAGCCGCCGCCGATGATCTTGCCGAGCGCGACGAGGTCCGGCTCGACGCCCAGGCGATGGCACGCGCCGCGATAATCGATCCGAAACGAGAGCACCTCGTCCGCGATCAGCAATGCGCCGCACTCCCTCGTCTTGCCCCGCAACGCCGTCACGAACTCGGGGTCGGGCGGGATCAGTCCGAGCGCGGCGGGCAGGGGATCGATCAGCACGGCTGCCAGGTCGTCGCGGTGCTCGTCGATCAGGTCGCTGCAGACCTCGAGGTCGTTCAGCGGCAACGTGACGACCTCCGCTTCGAGGCTCTTCGCCATGCTCGGCTCGAGCGTCGTCGCGGGCCGCTCCGCATCGCCCCAGTTCCGGGGCCGGGAACTGTCGCTGGCCTGCGCGTAGTCGTAGATGCCGTGGTAGCAGCCTTCGAACTTCGCGATCTTGCTGCGGCCGGTCGCGGCGCGCGCCGCCCGCACGGCGAGGAGCACGCCCTCGCTGCCGGAGTTCGCGAAACGGATCTGGTCGATGCAGGGAATGCGCTCGATCAACAGTTCGGCGAGGCGAATGTCCGTCTCGGTCGGCAGGGAGAAGGCCGTCCCCTTGGCGATCACCTCGGCGACCGCGTCGGTCACATCGGGATGCGAGTGCCCGAGGATGAGCGACGTGTAGTTGTTCACGAAATCGATCCGCTCCTGGCCCTCGACGTCGGTGACGATGCAGCCCAGCCCGGACGCCGCGTAGATCGGGTACGGATCCATGACCAACGTGTGGCGGCTGTTGCCGCCGGGCATGACCTGGAGGGCGCGCTCGTAGAGCGACCGTGAGGCCGAGTCCTCGAGCAGGTAGCGCTCGGTGCTCGTCCCGGTCATTCTCTCACTTCCTGCGTACATAGACGTAGTAGGCGCTCGCGATGACCTCGCGGCCTTCATCGAACCAGGTGTGCAGGGCGATGGGGCCTTGCGGTAGTGACACGGTGAACACCGCCTCCGTGTCGTCTTCGCCCACTGGTGCGGTGAGACCCTCGTAGCCGTAGGGCGGCTTCTCGCCGATGTCCAGGTGGTGGTGGTTGCTGAGGAACAGGCGGGCCGAGGTGATGGGCAGCGCCGTGCTGCCCTCGGGCGCCGAGGCAAGCGGCACGTCGATTTCGCGCGGCCAGCGCCGGAGCGCGAACTCGTACTCGCCCGCCTCGGCCACATCGAGCAGCCAGTACCCGGTCTTGCGTGTTCCGACGCGTACTTGCCTCTGCTGATCGACGAACACGTCGAGCCACTCGCAGCCGGTCAGCATCATGGGGTTCTCCGTGTCGTCGCCGATGACGATCCGCTGGGGCTCGTTCGCGGTGGCGGCCACGTCGTCCCACCACTCGTGGAGATGGTCCCGCATCCTGGCGACGACCTCGGGGTGCCGGTCGATCACGTTCGTCGTTTGCAGCGGATCGGATTCCAGGTCGTAGAGCTCCCGGTCTTCGAGCAGCCGCCACTGCTTCCAGAGGACCCCCGCGTGGCTCCGCGTGAGGATCGACTGGGTGTACGGCGAGGGATAGTTGAACCCGGACGGCATGCGGCTGTAGTTGATGATCAGCATGCGGTCTTCGGGAACGCTGGCGTCTCCGCGCAGGACCGGGGCCAGGCTCATGCCGCTCATGTTCGCGGCGGCCGTCGTTTCGATTCCGGTGAGGTCCAGGAGCGTCGGCAGGACGTCCTGCACCTGGGTCAGGCCCGTCACGTCCTGCGGGTCCGCCAGGTCGCCGTTCGGCCAACTGATGAAGAAGGGCACCCGATGGCCGCCTTCCCAGAGTTCGGTCTTCATTCCGCGCATGCCTGCGTTGAAGTAGAGCGGGCCATGGGTGCTGCCGTTGTCCGTCATGAAGATCAGGACGGTGTTTTCCCTCAGGCCCTCCTCCTCGAGGAACTGGACGAGCTTGCCCATGTTCGTGTCGATGTTCCGGACCATCCCCAGGTAACTGCTCAGTCGGCTCTTCAGTGCCGAGTTCATCTCGTCGAACTCGGGACGGGCCAGCGCGGCCGCGAGCGCGGCTTCGTCCTCCTCCTTGGCGATCAGCGGGCCGTGGGGCGTGTTCGGAGCGATGTAGGTCAGGAAGGGCGTTCCGGACTCCGCGGCGCGCCTCATGTGGTCTATTCCTTCGTCGAAGAAGACGTCCGTGCAGTAGCCCTTGAACGCCTCGCGCCTGCCGTTCCGGATGTAGGTGTCGTCGAAGTAGTCGTTGCCCCAGAAGTCGGGCACCGAGCCGATGTGGGAGGAGGGGAACCACACGGTTTCGTGGAATCCGCGGTCCTCCGGCCGGAAGGGGTAGTTGTCGCCGAGGTGCCACTTGCCGAACACGCCGGTGCTGTAGCCCGCCTCGGCGAAGATGTCGGCCATCGTCGAAATCTCGGGCCGCAGGAGCGCCCGACCGCTGCTCACGTTGATCGCGCCGTTGCGGGCCGCGTCCATGCCGGTCAGCAGTTGGCCGCGGGTGGGCGTACACATCGGCGCGACGTGGAAGTCGTCCAGCCGAACGCTCTCGCCGCGCAGCCGGTCGAGGTGCGGCGTTTCGAGCACGGGGTTTCCGTGAGCGGAGAGTTCGCCGTAGCCCTGGTCGTCCGTCATCACGATGACGACGTTGGGGGGTTGCGCGAAGGCGGTCGCGGCGACCGCGCAAAGCAGAACGCTGAGAAGAGTCGTTGCTGGCCTCACGATCGAGTCTCCATGGTGAGCGTTTCCAAGAGCGAGCGGTGGCAGGCAGCGTAGCGGAGATCGCGCGCAGCCCCGAAGCCGGCGCCGGAGGAGCATTCCGCGACCGGTACGGCGGGTGGGCGCTCGTCGCCGGGGCCTCGGAGGGAACGCTTTCGTCGACGCCGACGCTGATGCGCTCGAACGGGCGGGCGACGTCAATGTCCGGGCGCCGGTCGTCATGCTGCACACGCTGTGGCGACGGCCTGATTTCGAGGACTCCGGCCTCTTCAGGTCAGCACCCGTAGCGCGGTCTCGGGGGCTCTGTCGAGCAATCGCAACAGGGCGCGCGCCGCGCCGGTCGGGCAACGCTTCCCCTGTTCCCAGTTGCGGATCGTCTCGTGCGACACGTCGATACGTCGCGCGAACTCCGTCTGACTGAGCCCCAGCCGCCGGCGAACCCGGCGCGCGTACCGCGCCGCGTCCTGCATTGCCTCCCCGTCATCTTCGCGCTGCTGCAAGCCGATGTCCGCTTCGGTGGTGTTGTCCACCTTCGCGGCGTCGATCTTCCCTTCGGGAAAGGTCGCCGGATTGTCGCGATCAACCCTGATCCGCGTTGTCCTCATAGTTCGCGACCTCCTTCCTGTTGGCCTTGCGGGCCGAAATGATGCGGGTTGCCGAACCGCGCATCGTGTAGACGACGACGTAGGTTCGTCCATCGATCATGCCGAGCAGCCTGTAGCGATCCTCGCCATAGTCCCGTCGCCGGTCCTGGGCAACGATTCGGTGCGGATCGAGAAAGGCGCGGACGGCATAGGCGAAGTCGAATCCCCGGCGCTCGAAGCAGGCGTCGTTCTTCGTGTCGTCCCACTCGAACTCCACGCTGATGGTATAGGCCATTGGCCTACCCCTGTCAACCAGCACCCAGTGTGCGCCGCGCCTAGCGGCGGTCGAACCGCAGTCGCCGGACTCGTGAAGAGTCGCTGATGTAGAGGGTCGTCACCCTGCCGGCGGCGTCCCGTTCGAAGCGCGCGGGCCAGGCGACGGTGGTGGCGAACAGTGCGCGCACCGGAAACCTCTCCAGCAACGGATCGCTCAGTTCGAAAGCGTCCCGGAACAGGGGCTCGAGTTTGCGCGGCTCGTCGAGCGGGCGGCGGAACAGCAGTTTGCCGTCCTGGAACTCGACGGAGTAGGTCACGTCGAGCTCGTCGCTGGTGTAGGAGCCGACGTACTCGGCCAGCTCCTGGGGCGTCGGCGTAACCGCGGGCATTGCTCGGTAGCGGCGCTTCGGATCGTCCGCCAGGGTCGCCGTCCTCGTGCCGTCTTCCTCCTTTGCGAACGCGACGACGAGGCCGGACAGGCCGACCGTGAACCGGTCTTCGCCCAGGGGCGTTGCCCTGACTGCGCCGAAGTGGAGCGCGCCGTTCCGGACCGTGATCCGGACGATCGAGTCGGTGTGCGTGTGGAGATAGGGGTCCGCCCAGCGTTCCAGGTCTTCCAGCGGGACCTCGACGCGCGGCGTCGGACTCGCCGCGTCCGCAGCCTCGTCGGCCGGTCCGAGGAAGACGTCGATCACCCGGTGGCCGACCGCGACCGGATTGATGTCGCCGTGGTTGCACAAGAGAGCAAGCGACAGGCGGTCGCGGTCGGGATAGCGGGCCAGCCAGGCCCGGTAGCCGGCCGTGCCGCCGCTGTGAGCGATCTCCCGCTCGCCGCGGTACTCGCCGATCCCGAGGCCGAGTGCGTAGTCGTTCAGGGAGCCGTCGCCTAATCGTCCGGGAGTTTCGAGCATGTCGACGAATCGCTGTCCGAGGACCTTCGGCTCGTAGAGCTCCTGGTTCCAGCGCTGCAGATCGCCGACCGTCGTCAGCATTCCGCCGTTGCCGAAGACCTCGGTGTTGGCCATGTTCGTATGGAGCCCGCCGCTCCTGCCGCTTCCGTAGGCGGTAGCGCGACCCTTGACGATTTGCGTGAAGTCGTCGCGCCAGAGCGTGCTCGTCATGCCCAGGGGCTTGAAGATCCGCTCGGTCGTGAAGTCGTTGAACGACTGCCCCGAGACGCGCTCCGCCAGCACCACGCTCAGGATGTACGGAGCGTTGCTGTAGAGGTACTCCTCGCCGGGAGGGAAGTTGAGATCCCGCTGCCGGGCCATCAGGGCGAGGACTTCGGCGTTGGTGTGCACGGCGAAGCCGTCGGGCCGTCCCCGGAGAGCGACCAGTGGACGGAACGTCCTGAGCCCGCTGGTGTGGGTCAGGAGATGGCGAATCGTGATCGGCGCGCCGAAGTCCGGTAGTTCGGGAAGGTACTCCTGCACCGGATCGTCGAGCGAGAGCTTGCCGTCGAGCGCGAGGAGGACGAGCGCCGAGGCGGTGAACTGCTTGGAGACGGAGCCGGCCTCGAAGATGGTCTCGGGCGTGATGGGCGCCGGCTGCTCGAGGTGGGCCATGCCGAAGCCGCGTGCGTAGACGGTCTCGCCGGCTCTGGCGACCGAGACGGCGCAGCCGGCCGTGTTGTCCCGGTTCCAGAGCTTGAACACCGCGTCTACTTTTGCCGCGACATCCGGCGGCAACTCCTCTGTGTCCTGAGCCGAAGCGCCGGCGCACACCGCCAGGCCAAGGAGCAGACTCCCGAAGATGGCGCCGCGGGTGCGACCGTTGGCGTGGCGGAGAGACTCGTGGTTCATTGCTTCGTTCTCCTCTGGCGGTTCAAGGTGGTGCACGCCCGGCGCGATACGATGCTACGCCCGATGAAGCACAATCTGATGCGGTGCCTGGGCGGCGGCGGCCCTTGGCCACGCCCCCTGCTCTTCCTGGCAGCCGCACTTGCCGCCGTCGCCGGCAACGCCTCTGACAAGCGGCCGATGACGATCGTCGAGCTGATCGACGTACCGGGGGTGGGCAGTCCACGAATCTCCCCGGACGGCGCCCAGCTCCTCTACACCCGCTCCGACACGGACTGGGAGAAGAACGGTCGCACGACCCACATTCGTCGCATCGAGATGGACGGCGCCGGAGACGTTCGGCTGACCTACGGCGAGAAGGGGGAACGGAGCCCGCGCTGGTCGCCGGACGGGAGCTACGTGGCCTTCCTCGCGAACCGGGGCGAGGAGGACTCCACGCAGATCTACCTGCTGCCCAACCGGGGTGGGGAAGCGGCTCCGTTGACCAGCCACGAGAGTTCCGTCCAGAGCTTCGAGTTCTCCCCGGACGGCGAGCACATCTTCTTCCTCGCCGCGGATCCGAAGACTGCCGAGGAGAAGAAGAAGGACGAACTGAAGGACGACGTCTTCGCCTTCGACGAGGACTACAAGCAGCGCCACCTGTTCCGGGTCGCCTGGACCGGCGACGACCGGGGCGAGGAAGAGCGGATCACCGAGGGGGACTTCTCGGTCGTCGGCTTCCGGATCTCGACGGACGGCGGGCGGATCGCGCACCACCGGGCGCCCTCGCCGCTCTTCGACAACCGGGACGAGGGCGAGGTCTGGATCATGGACGCGGACGGCGGGAATGCGCTGCAGCTCACCGACAACACGGTGAGCGAGTCCGGGGCCGAGCTGTCTCCGGACGGACAGCGCGTCCTGTTCGTTACCAACTCCAGCGCGGACCTGGAGACGTACTTCAACACGAACATCTTCGTCGTGCCGGTCGCCGGCGGAGCGCACCGGTTGCTGTACGAGGAGATGCCGCACGAGGTGAACGGCGCCCGCTGGGCCGACGACGGGTCGATCTACTTCACCGCGAACACCGGGATTCGTAGTCAGCTCTTCCACGCGGCCGTGGACGACGCTCAGCCTGTGGCTCTCACGGAAGGGGACCACGCGCTGGGCTCGTGGGCCTGGTCAAGGGCCACGGGCCAGCACGCGTTCACGATGAACCGCAGGGAAAGCCCGGGGGACATCCATGTGTTGCCGGCCGAGGGCGGGACTCCCGTCAAGGTGACCTCCGTCTTCGACTACCTCGCCGAGACCTTCCTGCTGCCCCGTCAGGAGGCGATCCGCTGGCCGGGCGAGGACGGCACGGAAGTCGAGGGTCTCCTGTACTACCCGCTCGACTACGAGGAGGGCAACCGTTACCCGCTGGTCGTCCAGACGCACGGCGGACCCGCGGCGTCGGACAAGTTCGGGTTCGGCCGCTGGTCGAACTACGTCCAGGTGCTGACCGCCCGCGGCTACTTCGTCTTCAAGCCGAACTACCGGGGGAGCACCGGCTACGGGGATCCCTTCCTGCGCGACATGGTCGGTCACTACTTCCACCAGGCGCATCTCGACGTGATGACCGGGGTCGACCACCTGATCGAACGCGGACTCGTCGACGGCGACCGGATGGCGAAGATGGGTTGGAGCGGCGGCGGTCACATGACGAACAAGATCATCACCCACACGGACCGCTTCAAGGCCGCGTCGTCGGGCGCCGGCGCGGTGAACTGGATCTCGATGTACGGCCAGAGCGACGTGCGGACCTACCGCACGCCCTGGTTCGGCGGCACGCCCTGGCAGGAGGACGCTCCGATCGGCGTCTACTGGGAGAACTCGCCGCTCAGGGAAATCTACAAGGTGACGACGCCGACTCTCGTCCTGGTCGGCGAGAACGACGTCCGGGTGCCGCCGCCCCAGTCGGTCGAGCTATACCGCGCGCTCAAGGCGAACGGAGTGGAGACCCATCTCTACATCGCGCCGCGCGAGCCCCACGGCTGGGGCGAACTCCGCCACGAGCTGTTCAAGGTGAACGTGGAGATCGACTGGTTCGAGCGCCACGTCCGGGGCATCGAGTACGAGTGGGAGACGGCGCCGGGGTCCGACGAGGACGAGGAAGCTGAGGAAGCCGAGGACACCGGCGAAAGCACGGGCTAACGAGGCTCTGCCTCAGACCGACGAGCATGCGTCCCCGCCGGCATCCGGCATGAAGCACCGGTGCTCGGATTGCTACCGCCAGGAAAGGGATTCACTCAATGGATGCACACAATGTCGCCGAACCCGGGAGCACGAAGGGTCCGAAGATCCCGGTTGCGGTCTTCGTCGTCCTCGTCGTCGGTGTCCAGGCGCTGGCCTGGAACGTGGCGAGCTACCGGCTGCACGGGAGTAACGATCCGCTCTACCTGCTGCTCAGCCTCTTCCTGTCGATCAACCTGCTGATCTGCTTCTGGGAAGCGTGCCTCTACCTGAGGCGGGACATCATCGGGCAGCGAGCGGAGTACTGGCGCGGGCGTGGTGCGTCGACCGGCCGGCCGCCGGCCACCTTGTTCCTGTTCTCGGGGATTCCGCTCGGGGCCATCCTGTCGCCGACGACCTGGGCGGACGTCTGGGCGGCGTACTCGGTGTACGACGACGCCTACACGGATCGACGGACGTTCGGCTTCAACTGCGATGTCGGCAACGGCTTCGTCACGCCGATTCCGTCGATGATCCTGCTGGCCTCGATGACCACCGGTTTCCTGCCGGCCGTGGTCGCCGGGATCATCGGCCTCGCGCTGTTCTGGCAGTGGGTCTACGTGAGCTCGCTCTACATCGTGAGCTACTACATCTCAGGCGGGCACCGGACTCTCAGCAGGCTGGACCGATTGGTCTGGGTGTGGACCCCCAACACGGTGTGGGTCCTCATCCCGATGTTCGGACTGTACGTGTCCGCTCGCCTGATTCTCGACCGGACGTACGCGGTGCTCGGCCGCTAAGGTCAGCCCCCGCTGGTTTCGGCCGCTGCTGCCGCTTCCCTCTGCTTGCGACGGAACTCGCGTACTTGCTCGATCTGCTGCTTCAGCGCGTCGGGCACGATGAAGGTGGGCATGTTCGTCTGCTGCGTCCGGTCGCTGAACGTGTAGTGGATGAAGCCGACCATCATCTCGTCGGTCGTCGCCTCGCCCCAGGTCGCGTTCGACGTCGGATCGGGGTTCGTCAGGTTGTCGGCTGAGTTGTCGAACTTCGCGTCGACGCGGATCGTCGTGCCCGCCGGGATCACCCTCGGCGCCGTCGGCGTGTAGGTGAGCTGCCAGTTGAAGTCGTAGTTCGGCACGTCGAGCAGGACTTCCTTGCGGCCGTCGGGGTACTCGGCCGAAAACGTCATCGACTTGCCCCGCAGATGCATGTGCGGCGTGAAGTCGAAGAGCACGGCCTCATGCTCGGTCGTGAAGGACGACCAGGAGTGGTAGTCGCTGTCGCCCGCCGGGATGTTCAGGGTCGGGTCGACCAGCCACAACGTCTCGACCACGTTCTCGGGCTTCTCGTCGTGGAAGTAGAGGCCCATCGTCGTCTGGTCGGTGCCGCCGGTGCCCGGGCCCGGGGTCTTGTGGTAGTGCATCTGGAAGAACAGCGTGCTGTTCGGTGGCATGCGCATCCCGTGGCCTTCGGCGAACTGGAGCGGCGCGACGCCGGGTCCCCATCCGCCGACGAAGGTGAGGTCCAGGGTTCCGGTCCGGCTCTGCACGCCCGCGAGCGTGGCGTCGGGCGGCGCGAGGTAGGTCAACTGGTGATGTACCCCTTCGACGAACCCGGGGTGAATCTCGATCGCCCGAATCCAGCGCTCCTCGTCGACCGGGTTGTCCACCTGGAGCCACTCGTAGTGATCCTCGATCTCATCGGAGACCCGGAACTCCGGGGCCGTGTACACGAGGTCCGGCGGTCCGAGCTGCCACTCCGAGGAGAAGCTGGGCGGCTCCGGCGCCTGTGCGAGGTCGCCGGCCGGCGCGCCCGCGGCCACCCAGCGGTTCAGCGTCTCGATCTCGGCGTCCGTGAGGCTCGGGTCCTCGACGAAGTCGCCGTGCTCCGGGTTCGCGAACCACGGCGGCATCGTCCGGTCGCTCGTGACCTTGCGGATCGACTTCGCCCACGGGCGCGTCTCGTCGTAGGTCAGGAGCGACATGGGCGCCGTCTGGCCGGGCCGGTGACAGCTCACGCAGTTCGCGTGGAGGATGGGCGCTACGTGGTCTGCCCAGGTGACCTCGGCGGGGTCCGCCGCGTTGTTGGCCGGCGGTGCGGCGACGGCGGCGCTCGCGATGAGCGCGAGACTGATGGCGAGGAAGGGGAGACGGGACTTCATGGGGTTCTCCTTGGGCGGTGCAGTCCGTGCGGAGGTGAGTGTAGCCGTTGGACCGATCAGAGACCGGCGCTTCGCGCCGGATGCCGGCGGGAACCCGGGTGGCGCGACTCTGCGCCACCCGCGAAACAGTCCGTGCGTCCGTCATCGGACGCACGGATGACACGCCGGCGCATGTATGGTCCGCCCCGCTTGTGCAAGGGCTCTTTCCGGGTTTCTGGCGAGGTAGGTGCAGTTGCTTGCATGTATTCGGCCTGTTGGTGGGAGTCTCTGAGAGAGAGCTCCCTGGCCCCGATGGAATACGCGCGCGTCGGCCTCTTCACACCCAGACGGCCTCTTGATGGGCCCTGCGCCGACTCAGGCTTCTCAACGCGCCGGTCCGACCTGTTTCGCCATCGCTCGAATGAGTCCCCGCAAACTGCTTGGTGGGGCGATTCTCCTATCGTTGGTTCGCTGTTCCCCGAGCCGTCTACGCCGCGGCCCGTGAGTCCCTTGCTCGACCGCCGACATGGCGTTCGTCGCTGTAGCGTTCGTCGTGTCGCAGCACCGCCCAGGCGATTCGAGCCAGCTTGTTGGCCACGGCCACCGTGGCGACGTTCGCCCCCCGGCGCCGCTTGACGTCCAGAGCCCATTCCTTGAGCCGCGTCCGCTCGCCCTTGTGGGCTGTGCGCAGCACCGCCCGCGCACCGTGGATCAGAAGCGCCCGCATGTAGCGGTCCCCGCGTTTGCTGATCCCCAACAGCCTCGTGTGCCCGCCGGTCGATGCCTGACGAGGCACCAGCCCGAGAAACGCCGACATCTGACGGCCGCTGCTGAAGGCCCAGCCCGAGCCGACCGACGCCACCAGCGCCGTCGACACCATCGGACCGATCCCCGGGATCGACATCAAACGCTCGGACAGGGGGTTCTCCTTCGACTCCCGCTCCAGCATCGCCGTCAGATCCGCCACCTGATCGTCGACCTGCATCAGCGCCTGGTGCTGCATGCACAAGAGAGCCCGAAAGTCGCCCGGCAGGGCCCGCTCCGGGTCCGACGCGATCGCAGGCACCTCCCGCTTGATCACCGCCAGACCCTGAGGCAGCACGATCCCGTACTCCCGCAGAAAACCACGTAACTGGTTCGCCAACTGCGTGCGCACACCAACCATCGTCTCCCGACTTCGGTGGATCTGCTGCAGCGCCCGGCGCTCCTTCGTCTTGTAAGGCACGAAACGCATCGTCGGACGCGACACCGCCTCGCAGATCGCCTCCGCGTCGTGGTAGTCGCTCTTGTTCGACTTCACGTACGGACGGACAAACTGCGGACTCATCATCCGCACGTCGTGGCCCAGATCCCTCAGCTTCTCCACCCAGTGGTGCGCGCCGCAGCTCGCCTCCATCCCCACCAGGCACGGCTTGAGCCGCGACATCAACTCCATCAGCCGCGGTGCCTTCAACTGACGCTGAAACACCACCGCGCCCGACGCGTCCATCCCGCACACCTGGTACACATGCTTGCCCAGATCGATACCGACTCGAGTAACCTCCTTCACGGTCCGCCTCCTCCTTGTTGTTCGGAAGAAAACACCATTCTGGCCCCAACGAGAGGCCGTAAGGGTGCGGGGCGGACCATCCCATTACCCAGTGGGTGTCGCCCCTCCGGCACCGGGTGCGCCGACGTCCTCGTCGGCTTTCTGAAGGGAAGGCGCGAGGCCAAGGCCTCGCTCCGCCCGGGACACCGGCGTAGCCCACACGGCGCCGGCCGGTGTCCGGGAGTGCGAGGTTCGATCAATCGAACGCGCTGAGGACCTCGTCGTCGATCTGCTGCCAGGCCTCCGGTCGGTTGCCGACGCCGCAAAGGACGATCTCCTCGGCGCCGGCTTCGACGTACTGGTGCAGCAGGTCCTGAACGCGGGAAGCGGTACCCCAGCAGTACCAGGGTTGTCCGGGGGATTTCGCGGCTTCCTCGTCGTTCGCGAAGAGCCGGAAAAGCAGGCCGACGGTTCTCTTGATCTCCGCCGGGTCGCGGCCGGCGTCCTCGCAGTGGCGGTCGAGAACCTGCTGCTTGTGCCGGAAGACGTCGACCCCGGCCGGGTGCCAGAAGTCCAGGTTGCTGATATCGCCGTAGCGGGCGCAGGTGCGCAGCGTTCGCTTCTCGCCGTTGCCGCCGATCAGGATGGGGATGTGGTCCGTCCGGGTTCGACGCGGACGGGTCGAACCCGGCGCGAGCGGCGCCTCGTCCAGGCGGTAGTGATTGCCCTCGAAGGTGACTTTCTCGCCCTCCTTTGCCGTGAACAGGAGGCGGATGAGCCGGGCCGCCTCCTCCAGCCGGTCGGAGCGCTCGCCCAGGGAGGGGAAGTCCCAGCCGTAGGCGCTGTGTTCGCGCTCGAACCAGGCGGCGCCGATGCCGAGCTCCATGCGCCCGCCGCTGATGTGGTCGACGCTCGCGCAGATCTTCGCGAGCAGGGCCGGATTCCGGTAGGTCACGCCGCAGGCGAGCGTGCCGAGGCGGACCCGCTCGGTCAGGACCGCCGCCGCGGTGATCAGGGTCCAGACCTCGAGGGCCGACAGGTGTTCGTCGTTGGGAGCGGCCGGCGGCAGGAAGTGGTCCGAGAACCACAGGCTGCTCCAACTGCCGTTCTCGATCGCCTGGACCGTGGCTTCGGTCTGTGACCATGGCACGCGGTAGCTGCTGAGCTGGGCGCCAAACTCCATGGGGCCGAAGCTACCTCAAGTGGTACGCTGTTCCAAGTTTGTGACGCGCAGCGATGACAGACGCCATCCAGGCTCAGACGGCCGTCGACCCGCCCGTTCCCCGGCGGCCCGATCGTCGACGGAAGGTGCCGCTGCGCACGAAGCTCGCCTTCTCCTCCGGCGGCTTTCAGCAGGGGATGGTGGTCGCCGCCCGCATCACCACCCTGATCTTCTACAACCAGGTGCTTGGCGTCTCGGCGGCGCTGTGCGGCGTCGCCTACCTGGTCGCGAGCATCGTCGACGCGGTTTCCGATCCGCTGGTCGGGGCGATCTCCGACCGCTTCCAGAGCCGATGGGGGCGCCGCCACCCGTTGATGCTGATGTCGGCCCTCCCGATCACGGTCTCCTTCTACTTTCTGTATCAGCCCGTCTCGGGACTGGGGGAGAGCGGCCTCTTCGTGTGGCTGCTCTGCTTCCTCGTCCTGCTCCGCATCGCTTCGTCCCTTTTCAACATCCCGCGCGACGCGCTGGGCGCGGAACTCACGGACGACTACCACGAGCGGACCTCGATCTTTGGTTGGTACAACGTCTTCGCCACGGGTGCCGCGGTCGGGCTGAGTCTGCTGGTCCTGAACGCGATCTTTCCGTCCACGCCGGAGTTCAGCAACGGTTTTCTCGACCCGAGCCGGTACGTCATTCTGGCCGCGTTCGGCGCCGTCGTGGTTCTCGCGGCCGTTCTGGCGTCGACCTTCGGCACGGTCGACCAGATTCCACATCTGCACCCGACCGCGCACCGGCGCTTCAGCATCCGCGACCACCACGGCGAGCTGCGGCAGCTTTTTGCGAATCGTTCGTTCGTGTCGGTGACCGTCTCCTGGCTGACCATCGCCGCGGCCCAGGGCGTACTGGACATGGTCAGCTTCTACACATGGATCTGGGTCTACGACCTGTCGACCGAACAGTTCTCGGTCCTGGCCTTCGCAAAGATCCCCGGGATCATCGTCGCCCTGCCGCTCGCCGCCTGGATGACACGCCGCTTCGACAAGAAGCCGACGGTGATCATCACCACCGCGGTTTCGGCCATCCTGGTGGCCTTTCCGCATGTACTGCGCTTGGCGGGTCTGTTCCCCGGGAACGAATCGCCGCTGCTGCTGCCCCTGCTGTTCGGGCCGTTGTTCATCGGCTATGCCCTGGTGACGGTCATGGTCATTGTGGTCGATTCCCAGTTGGTCGACATCGCGGACGACCACGAACTCCGGACCGGCAGCCGGGCCGAGGGCACGATCTTCTCCGTTCGGGAGTTCGCGATGAAGGCGACGGAAGGGTTCGGCGGTTTGATCGGAGGCTTCGGACTGGAGCTGATCCGGTTCCCGGAGAACGCGGAGCTGGAGGGAGTGTCGGAGGGGACTCTCACCGGCCTGCTGGTGATGAGCGGGCCGCTCTGCCTCGTGATTTACGGTGTAGGCATTCTGTTCATGACGATGTATCGCCTGAACGCCGGCAGGCATGAGGAGATTCTGACCGTGCTGGAGGCGAGGCGAGCGGCGGGTGTGACGGGGATTGGCGCCGCAGGACGGTCGCCGCTTCGCGGCGCGTCTTCTCCAGAAGCCGGCGAGGACGCCGGCGCACCCAGTTCCTCGGCGCAGGCTCCTGGCGGCGGATGAGCCTGGAGCAACTCAAGCGGGATTTTGATCGGGACGGCTACGTCGTTCTGCGCGGCTTTCTTTCGGGCGAAGAGCTCGACGAGCTGCGCGCTCATACCGAGCGTTCCCTGAAGGAGGTCGAGACGGGGGAGGAGTATCCGGGCGTTGCCAAGAACCTGAACAAACTGGATCCCTGGTTTGAAGAGCAACTCCAGCGCGGGAAGCAGAGGAAGCTGATCTCCGCCCTGCTGGAAGACGACCTGGAGCCGGCGTCGGCTGGCTGGTTCGCACGGCTGCCCGGGGAGACGTCCGGGATCAGGCCTCATCTCGATGCCGTGGGGCACCGGCGAAAGGGCGCGACGATGTGGATCGCCCTCGACCGCGCTGACAGAGGCAACGGCTGCCTCTACTACGCGCAAGGCACGCACCGGCTGAACCTGCCGCCTCGCGTCGGCCTTCCCGGCTTCAGCGCCGAGTCCGAAGAGGCGGTCGCGGTCGAGGTCGAGCCGGGCGACGCCACGATTCACAGTTCGCTCACGGTGCACTGGTCGGAGGCGAATCGCAGCCAGCGGCCGCGCCAGGCGATCACTTACTTCTACTGGGCGGTTTCGCCCGCAGGGGGAATCGACGAATGATCGAGATGTTGAGTCGGCGCGGCTTCTGCCGCGCTAGAGCCTGCTTCAGAGCCCTTCTCGTCGCGGTGGCCGCGTCGACGATCGCCTGGACGGCGCTTCCCGCAGACGAGATTCTAACAGCCTCGCCGGAAGAGGTGGGCATGTTGAGCGAGCGCCTGCGCGAGATCGACGCCGTCATCAAGCGGCACATCGACGCCGGCGAGATTCAGGGCGCGGTCACGGCCGTGGCCCGGCGCGGCAAGGTCGTCCACTTCAAGGCGTACGGGCTGATGGACGTCGAGCGAGCCCGGCCGATGGAAAAGGACTCGATCTTCCGCATGGCCTCCTCGTCGAAGCCGGTGCTCGGGGTGGCAGCGATGATCATGATCGAGGAGGGGCGTTTTCGACCGGCGGACGAGGTCGCGGAGTACCTGCCCGAGTTCGCTGACATGCAGGTTGCCGTGCTTAAGGAACCGGCGAACGAGGACGTGAGTCCGGCGTTCGCGGCGCCGGGGCAGGCGCCGGAGCATCGCCTCGTGCCTGCAAAGCGGCCGATCACCATCCATGACCTGCTGACGCACACCTCCGGACTCGGCAGTTACGGCCTGGGCACGGCGGTCGCCGGCCTCCCGAACGTCGGCCCGGAGGACACCCTGTTGACGCGCGTCCCGCTCTACGCGGGCATGCCGCTCGACTTTCAGCCGGGCTCGCGGTGGGGCTACAGCCCGCGCATCGGACACGATGTGGTCGCCCGGATCATCGAGGTCGTTTCGGGCGAGTCCTACGACGAGTTCCTGCGCAAGCGGATCTTCGAGCCGCTCGGCATGAAGGACACGCACTTCTTCCTGCCGACCGGGAAGGTGCAGCGGCGGGTCGTGATTCACGGTCTCGACGCGAAGTCGAAGGGCTGGGGCAAGCCGAGCCGCTACCCCTCGGCCTCCGGTGGACTTTCCAGCACGGCCGACGACTACCTCCGCTTCGAGCAGATGCTCGCGAACGGCGGCGAGTTGTTCGGGAACCGCATCCTGAGCGCGGAGTCGGTTGCCCGGATGGCGAGCAACCAGGTGGGCGAGCTCTACGGCGGCAAGGGCAAGCAGCCCGGCTCGGGGTTCGGCTACGGCGTGTCTGTCCTGCTCGACCCGGTTGCCGCGAAGAGCAGCCGCGGCAAGGGTTCCTTCGGCTGGGGCGGTGCGTTCGGCACCGTGTCCTGGACCGATCCGGCGAATGAGATCACGGCGGTGCTGTTGGTCCAACAGGGCAGCAAGGGCGCGTCGGCCAGCTTCGAGGCCGCGATCCGCGACGCGATTGTGGAGTGAGGGCGGCGTACACTTGAGCGAGTGAAGGTCGAGTCAACCGGGGCCGGACAGGTCGATGCGGCGGAGCCCGCCGACCCCGCGGCGGTCACGGACTCCAGGTCCGACTATCCCTCGGTGGGCGCCGCGAACTACGGCGTCGTTCTGCTGTTCCTCGCCTACGTGCTGTCGTTTCTCGACCGGAACATCCTCTCGCTGCTCGTCGGTCCGATCAAGGCGCAGTTCGGGATCACGGACTTCCAGTACAGCCTGCTTGCGGGCGCCGCGTTCGCGCTGGTGTACAGCTTCGCCAGCTTCCCGCTGGGCCGAATCGCCGATCACTACTCGCGCAAGGCGCTCGTCGCCGGCAGCGTCGCCTTCTGGAGCCTGGCGACCGCGGCGGGCGGGCTGGCGAACAGCGTGACCTCGCTGTTCGCTTCGCGCATGGCGGTCGGCGCCGGCGAGGCGGGCCTCGCGCCCCCCGCCTACTCGATCATCACGGACAGCTTCCGCCCCGCGCACTTCGGCTACGCGATGTCTTTCTACAAGACGGGCGTTCGGGTCGGCGGCGGCTTCGCGCTCGTCGTCGGCGGTCTGCTGATCGACTACTACACGCGGCTCGGCCCGATCGATCTGCCGGTCATCGGCACCTTGCAGCCCTGGCAGGCGACCCTGGTCACGGTCGGCCTGCCGGGGGTGCTGCTGGCACTCCTGCTGCTGACGATGGTCGAGCCGCGGCGCAAGGAGCTGGCGGTGTCGCGCAGCGGCAGGGAGCGGCTGCCGGTCGGCGTGTTCGTTCGTTTCATCTGGGAGCGAAGGCGCGTCTACCTGCCGCTGTTCATCGGTTCGTCGATGCTCTCGATGGCGGGCTACGGTTCCTCAGCCTGGTATCCCGAGTTCCTCATTCGCAACTATGGCTTGAGTCCGTCCGTGGCCGGGACGAGCTACGGCACGACTGTGATCGTCACCGGAATCGTCGGCATCATGGTCGCTCCGTGGATCGCCAACCGTCTCGCCGCGCGGGGCTACACGGACGCCTACGTGCGCACCCTGCTGGCGACGACGATCATTGCCACGCCGCCCTCCGTGCTGGCGCCGCTCGCCGGCAGCGCGGTGCTCACCCTGCTCATTCTCATCCCCGGGATGATCTTCTCGGGCGCCTACCTCGGCGTGATGGCAGCGGCGTTCCAGCCGATCACGCCCAATCAGATGCGCGGCCAGGCGACGGCCTTCTACATCTTCCTGACCAGCTTCATCGGCATGACCTTCGGCACCAGCGCCCTCGCCGCGTTTACCGACTTCCTGTTCCAGGACGACGGCAAGGTTCACTACTCGCTCGCCACGATGCAGGCGATCTTCAAGCCGGCGGGAGCGATCCTGTTCTGGTACTGCCTGTCGGCGTACCGGAAGGCGATGGAGGAGGCGGGGAAGTGGGAGGTGGACTGAGGGGCGAGTGGAGGTGGCTCACTTTCCGAGCGTTGCCATTCGACTTCGCTTCACATCTTGACATCAGAATGGGCTATACATACGGTGTCTTGATGCGCACGACGCTGACCATAGAGGAAGACATCGCCGCCAGGATCGAGGAACTCCGGAAGCGAGATGGGCAGTCGCTCAAGCAGGTCGTCAACCTGCTGTTGCGCGACGGGCTCCATCGGCAAGGCCGGTCCCGGGCGAAGCCGTACCGCACCCGCCCCAGCAAACTCGGTTTGCGCCCGGGCTTCGATGCCGTGCGATTGAATCAACTCGCCGACGAGCTCGAGGTCGATGGGCGTCTGGAGAGCGAGGCGCGTCTACGGCCAGGTCCGGTTCGCTGATCGTTCCAGACGTCAATCTCCTCGTGTACGCGGTGGACTCGGGGAGTCCGTTCCATGCCCGGGCGCGCGGCTGGTGGGACGGCGTGCTCTCGTCGGAGTCGGACGTGGGGCTCTGCTACCCCAGCATCCTCGGGTTCGTGAGGATGACGACGAATCGTCGCGTGTTCGCCTCGCCCTTAGCGGTAGCGGACGCGCTGGATCGAGCGCAGAGCTGGCTGGATCAACCCAACGCGAACCTGCTGGCGCCCAGCGGCCGTCACTGGTCGATCCTGTCCGACCTGCTGCGGACGGTGAACGTCGGCGCCAACCTGACGACGGATGCGCACATTGCCGCCTACGCCATCGAGCACGCCGGTACCGTGTACTCGAACGACGGCGACTTCGGACGTTTCGATGGCCTGCGGTGGAGGAACCCTCTGGCCGCGACCTCGAGACGGCCCTCAGCGTGACAAGTGGGAGGTGGACCGAGTGGAGCGCCGCGTCAGCTCAGTACCCGGTCGATCACAGTCAGCAGGACGCGAGCCGCACGGTCCGGGACTCGTCGACCCTGTTCCCAGTCCTGCACGGCACGGGCATCTAGTCCGAACCGGTCCGCGAAGCTCTGGCGACTGAGCTGCATACGCTTGCGGAGCGCAACGATGCGCTCAGCCGCTGGATCGTCGACGATTCGGCAAGGCAGGCGCGTTTCGCCGCGCACGCGAGCACACCTCTCCGAGGGCAGCTTCCACCTCGCGGCCCGTTTCCGTTCGCTGAGTCGTCATGAATCTCCCTCTTTCTTGATTCTGCCCACGAGGCGGGAGAGCGCTCTCCGGTCCGCAGGACTCAGGTCGGCCCGATCCGCCTTGGCGTTCCGGCACGCGTCGCGCGCTACGTCCCATCGCCTCGGCGTCATCCTCGCGCTGCTGCAAGTCGACGTCGGCCTCGGTGGTCCTGTCCACCTTCGTAGCGTCGATCCTCCCTTCGGGAAGGGTGGCGGGATCGCCGGGATTGATCCCGGCGCGCGTTGTGCTCATGGTTCGCGACCTGCTTCCTGTTGTTCTGGGGTCCGACTCACTCCGTCCGGCGTCAGGCCGACCCGCTCGGTGATTGCGTTTCGGGTGAGCTCGGGCTCGTCCCGCAGGTGGTCCAGGATCTGGTCGCGAACGGTCTTCTGGGTAGTCGGGACAGTTTTCTGGGTAGTGCTTTTGGGTAGTCGGTCGTGTGTTCTGGGTAGTCGAGGCGTCGCCGTCCTGCTCGACCTAGTCGTCGCGAAGCGCGCGCGTCAAGGAGCCCTTCGGCCGGGTGGAGCGTTCGGAAACACTGGACCGATCCGGCGAATGCGATCACGGAGGTGCTGATGGTAGCTGTCTTCACTGGCAACATGCGGCCCTCGGGTATTGACTCCGCCGCTCCTTTCTCAATACTGTACCCAATATGAAGACCATAGCCGTGACCATCGACGAAGAGACGTTGGACCGCGTGGACGAACTGGCGTCATCCGACCAGTACTCCAGTCGTTCTGCCCTGGTGCGGGCCGCGTTGGCCGGATATGTGGCGCGCGAGCGACGGCTGCGCGAGGAGGACCGAGAGCGGCGGATCATTCAGGAGCACAAGGAGTCCCTGGCCGACGAGCTGACAGCCCTCGTCGCTGAACAGGCGCCGACTTGAAGCGGGGGGCCATCTACCGGACCCGGGAACGGATGCCTGAGAGGGGTGGCAAGCCCGGCTTCTACGTTGTCGTGTCACGGCCCTTCATCGCCGAGAACGAGGACATCTCGACGGTCGTCTGTGCTCCGATCTACCGAGGGCATCTTGGCTTGTCGACCGAAGTAGCCGTGGGCGCTGCGGACGGCCTTCCAACGGACTGCTCGATCCGTTGTGACTTCCTGGCACTGATGTTCAAGTCGAAGCTCACCGGCTTCGTCGCCGACCTCCCGCGGGCCAGGATGACCGAGCTGGACGACGCCTTGGCAAGGGCGCTCGGCATCGAATGGGCGGTGAACTGAGTGTCGGGGCGAACGCGACGTGGGTTAGACGTCGGTCAGCCTTCCTCCACGCGGTAGCGCTCGGCCTCGGCGTCGTAGTCCTCGAAGCCGACGATGCCGCGCAGATGCTCGAAGTCCAGGACGCGGTCAGGCTGCTCGCCGTTCCCCAGCGATCGAAGAGCATCGAGCATCGCCGCGGTGGCGGCGGAGAGAAGCGTCAGCGGGTAGGCGGCGATCCTGTAGCCGATCTCCTCGATGCGCGCCGGCGGCAGGAGCGGCGTGTCGCCTCCTTCGACCAGGTTCGCCATCTTGGGACCGGAAACCGCTTCGCAGAAGGCGATCATCTCGCTCTCGGACCGCGGGCCTTCGAGGAAGAGGATGTCCGCGCCGAGGTCGGCGAAGGCCTGGCTGCGGGGCGATCGCCTCGTCGAGTCCGTCCGTGGCGCGAGCGTCGGTGCGCGCCATGATCAGGATGTCGGCGCCCTCCTCGCGGGCGTCGACCGCGGCGCGCACCCGTGACAGGGCTTCGGCGCGGGAGACGACCCGCTTGCCCCGCGTGTGCCCGCAGCGCTTCGGCGCCTCCTGGTCTTCGATCATCACGCCCGCGAAGCCGGCGGCCGCGTAGCTCGTGACGGTGCGCTTGACGTTCAGGGCGTTGCCGTAGCCGGTGTCGCCGTCGCCGATCACGGGCAGCCGGGTGGCGGCGCAGATGTTGCGGCCCTGGTCGAGCATCTCGCCGAAGGAGATCAGGCCGGTGTCGGGCATTCCGAGGCGGCTGGCGGAGACGGCGAATCCGCTCATGAAAGTCAACTCGAATCCCGCCTGTTCGATGAGCCGGGCGGAGAGTGCGTCGAAGCAGCAGGGCATCACGCGGAGCCCGGGAGCGTCGATCAGGGCGCGGAGCCGCGCGGCAGGTAAGGAGCTCAAGCGGCTCACGATCGGCTGGACAGCCGCGGAAGCGGGGCCGGAACGTAGCGGATCGGCTTGCGGCCTTCGTAGCAGACCCGGCACTGGCCGGTTTCGTCGCCAGCCGCCGCTTCGATCACGGCATCCGCGATCTGGGAGGGCGGCATGAGTCGAAGATCGGCCTCCCTGACGAAGTCCTCGGCCTCGGGACCGAAGATCCTGGTGGCGACGGCGGCCGGACAAACCGCGTTGAGCGTGATTCCGCGCCGGGCGAGGGACGGCGCGAGAGCGCGCACTAAGCCGACCACGGCGTGCTTGGTCATCGTGTAGACGGGGTCCACTTCCCACGTGATGAGCCCTGCAACCGAGGCCGTGACGACGATCGCTCCGCCGCCGCGGCCTTCCAGCGCCTGCACCGTCGCACTCAATCCGAACACGACGCCGTCGACGTTGGCTCCCATCGCGCGGCGGTAGACGTCCGCCGGCATGGCGGCGATGTCGAAGGCAGGAAAGTCGCCCCCGGCGGCCGGGTAGGTCGTCACGCCGGCGTTGAGATGGACCAGATCGAGCCCGCCGTGAGCTTCGACGATCCCGGAAACGACGCGCGTCCAGGCGTCCCGGTCGCTTACGTCGAGATGCGCAAACTCGCCGCCGACCGCGTCCGCGACGTCCCGCCCCGCGGCTTCGTCGATGTCCGTGACGACGACGTGGGCGCCCCGGGCGGCGAGCGCCTCGCAGGTCGCCCGGCCGATGCCGGAGGCGCCGCCGGTGACGAGGCAGATCTGCTTGTCCAAGTGCATGGTCGAATCACCGATTCGACAGTCTGTCACCCACACCCACGTACTCCTCGACGATCTCGCGAGAGAGAACGACCTCCACTCCGCCGTGCCGCCACGCCTCCAGGACCCGACCTGGCGTGCCTCCGAAGAAGACTCCGGACACGAAGACGTTCGTGTCGATTACGACCTTCACCGGGAGCGGACAGACGCGATCGCCGAGGCCACGTCCGATCGCTTCATGCCCGCGCGGCGGGCCGCTTCGCGTGCTTGCCCCATGACCTCGTCGAACTCACGTATCGAGGGCACGGCGATCGGCTTGAGCACGATCGTGTCCCCTTCCCCGATGACCACAAACTGGACGCCGGGCTCGAGCCCCAACCTCGTCCGGATGGCATCGGGTATGACAACCTGCCCCTTCGAGGACATCTTCGTGGTCTGGATCTCGGCCATGGCAGGAATCTTACCGGTAAGACGATCGCTTGCGACTCTCGACGCAATGTGCAGATTGACCGCAGCTTCCCGCTACCTGCCCCAAACTTCTTCGAAGACGCGGAGGTAGTTCTCGCCGAGGAACTTGCGGATCGTCTCGTCGCTGTGGCCGCGGCGGACCAGCTCCTCGGTGATCGCGGGGACCTTGCCGATGTGCTCGAGGCCTTCCGGCGCGAGGTCGGCGCCGTAGTGGTCGCTGCCCAGTCCGATGTGGTCCGGGCCCATCACGTCGAGGGCGGTCTCGATGTCGTCGACGACCTCGGTCAGGTTGCGGTGGGTGATGTGGATCAGCCCCAGCACGCCGCCGTTCTCGGCGGTCGCCTCCAGCATCTTCCGATCACGAGGCAGTTCGAGGCGCGTCCGGGGCAGGACGCCTTCGCCGAGCCGCGAGTCGGGATCGCTGTTGGGGAACATGGTGGGCGTCGTGTGGGAGAGTGGCCCACCCGGTCGAGGATCTCCCAGAAGCCGCGCTCGCCGATGTGCACCAGGTCGACGACGATGCTGAGTTCCGCCATTCGGTCGACCAGCGCCTTGCCGGCGGCGGTCAGCCCGCCCCGGTCGTCAGCGGCCCAGCAGCCGTCGGCGTAGATGTTGCGGCGGGTGTGGGTCAGGCTCGCCACCCGCAGGCCGAGCTTGTAGTAGAGGTCGAGGAAGCGCGGGTCGGCGCCCAGCGCCTCGCAGCCTTCGAAGGAGAAGACGAGCGCCACGCGACCGTCCTGCTTGGCCTGGCGGATCTCGGCTACCGAGGTGGCGAGCACCAGGTCGTCGAGGCGTTCGACCTCGTGGTGCAGGTTCCAGGTCATCTCGAGCCCGCGGTGAAGCGGGTTGTTGAGCTGCTCGTCGTCGAGGTAGACCGCGCAGAGCTGCGAGGTGATGCCGCCTTCCTTCCATCGCGGCAGGTCGTACTGGCCCATGCAGCCGAACCAGATCGTGTGCGCCGACATGCCGAACTGGGCGAAGGGGCCGATGTCGAGTCCGAGGGGCGCCTGCCAGGTCGCCGAGTCGGGGAGTTCGACCCGTTGGTCGAGCTTCATCTTGCCGTCGCTGACGGGAATCAGGATGTCGCAGTGACCGTCGATCACGATCGATTCACGGTGCAGGGCGGATGCCCGCTCTGAAATCTCCATCGGTGTCCCCTCCGGGTTCCGGCCGCTTGCGGCGACCGCTCAGTGCGACAGCGCCGGACCGCTGAGCAGGGTGGTCGCTGCCGCGCGCCGCTTGCCGTCCGCCGCGATCGTCGCGCCGACAACGTAGCCGCGCGGCGCGCGCGATTCGACGCCGGCCGGAACCACGTTGATCTTGAGCCCGAGTCCGCGTACGGCCTCCAGGAGTTCGGGAGAAAAGTCGCCTTCGATGACCTGCATGGAAGGAGAACCCAGTGGGCCGAAGGCGGGGAGGTGCGGCGAGGGAGCGTCGATCGCTTGCTTGATGTCCATCTCCCAGTCGAGGACGTTCAAGAGGACGCTGATCGTCTTCTGGTGCAACCCGGCGCCGATGGAGGCGAGGGCTGCCACCGGCTTGCCGTCCCGCAGGACGATCAGCGGCTCGGTCGGGTCGGGCAGCCGCTTTCCGGGGCCGGTCTCGGCGATCAGCGCCTGCTGAAAGGACGCCGAGTCGGGGATGGAGATGCCGTCGACGAAGATCGCCGTGTCGCCCCAGGCCGACGTGTTGATCGTGTGGACGACCGCGGCGACGTTGCCGTAGGCGTCGATGGCGACGATGGCGTCCGAGTGTTTCGGATCGACCGGGGTGCGGACCCTGGTCAAGGGGGCGATGCCCGACTGCATCCTTGCCCACAGCCCCGCGGCGTTCTCCTTGCCGGTTCGGCCCGCCAGGGTCGCGTCGAGGTCGCCGTACAGGGTGCGGCGCATCGGCTCGGGCAGAAAGACGATGCTCATCAGGTTGGTCATCTGGTTGAGCCAGAAGAAGGCCTCGGGCGACTCGGAGTAGCGGCCCATGGAAGGTAGATCCGCCGCTTCGGCGAGATTGATCACCTCGGCCACGTGGACGCCGCCCTGCGCCGGAAGGCCGTGGCCGTAGACGTCGAAGCCGTTGTAGGTGGAGTGCACCGGCTCGGCCGTGAGCGCCGTGTAGCTCCGCATGTCTTCCATCGAGAGCTTGCCGCCGTCGCGCTGGACCGCCTCGACCAACCGTTCGGCCCAGGGCCCCCGGTAGATGTAGTCGATCCCCTGCTCGGCGACGGCGCGCAGCGTCGCCGCGAGTTCGGGCTGCCGGAGAAGGTCGCCCTCGCCGAGAAAGGCGCCGTCATCGTCGGTGAAGATGCGGCGCGTCGAGGGAAGGCGGGAGAGCGCTTCCTTGCGCCGCTCGATCATGCTCGTGTGGATGGCGCCCAGCAGGGAGCCGTTCTCCGCGTAGTGGATCGCCGGTTCGAAGAGGCTGGACCACGGCAGCTTGCCGAAGCGATCGTGCGTAGCGCCGAGTCCGCCGAAGAACCCCGGCACGAGGGCGGTGCGGCCGCTCGGCTGGTGCTTGCCGCCCGTCGAGGTCGATCTCGGAATCGTCATCGGCTCGGTCTCGCCGCGGACGGTGTCGTAGGCGCCGTTGATGTTGAATACCTCGCCGCTTTCCGCTTCGTAGTAGACGAGGTTGAAGATCCCGGCGTAGCTCACCCAGGCGCCGCCGGCCAGCGAGATCTGGGTCAGCGCGGTGGTGATCACGGCGTCGGCGGCGGTGCCGCCCTGGCGGAGAGCTTCGAGACCGGCCCTGACCGCCGCCGGCCCGGTGGTGCCGCTGATCACGCCGTTCTCGCCTTCGGCCATTGCCTTGTCCGTCTCGAAGAAGGCGTTCAGCTCCTCGAGTGCTTCGCGGTCGCTCCAGTTGGCCGGGCTGAGGTCGACCGTCGCCTCGTCGCCGGGGCCGGCGAACACGACGGGCGCGGACAGGAGGAGCCATGCAGCGAGACAGAAACTGAAAGGTCTTCTCTTGTTCATCCTCTTCTCCCCAGGTTGCCCACTGGGTGCGCCGGCCGCCAAGCCGGCTCCGCACGAAGGAGCGAGGCCTACGGCCTCGCGCGTGTCTCTCAGAAAGCCGACGGGGACGTCGGCGCACCCAGTTATGCGGCCAGTTCCGTGCAAGCTTACGTCGGTCGCGAGTTGGCACTGTGCATCAATCGCACCAGCAGAGGCGTCAGCCCGCCGAGGACCGCCGCACAGAGCGCCGCCTCGAAATTGGCACCTCTCCGCCGACCGTCGTGCAGCGTGGAGGCCGGAATCTCGAGCCCGAGGACCTCGCGGTCTACCATGCGGTCGGCGAAGAGGTGGGGCCTCGCTAGTATCGTCGCTCCGCGCAAACGAGGAGCATCGACTTGGCAGACAAGGTCGCAATCGTCACCGGCGGCGGCAGCGGAATCGGCCGCGCGGTCACGCACGGACTGGTCGAAGACGGGTACCACGTGCTGATAGCCGGCCGCCGCGAGGATCGCCTGGTTGAAACGAAGAGCGGCGCCCGCGAGTCCGGGAAGGTCTCGATCGTGGCCGCGGACATCAGCACCGTGGAGGGCGTCGACGCGATGTTCGACGGCCTGACGAGCGCGTTCGGCCGGCTGGATCTGCTGTTCAACAACGCCGGCGCCGGCGCGCCGCCCGTGCCGATCGAAGACCTGACCCTCGAACAGTGGAACCGGGTCGTCGGGGTCAACCTGACTGGCGCCTTTCTCTGCACGCAGCGGGCGGTCAAGCTGATGAAGGCGCAGGATCCGCAGGGCGGACGGATCATCAACAACGGTTCCATCTCCGCGCACGTGCCGCGTCCCAACTCCGCCCCGTACACCGCGACGAAGCACGCGATCACCGGGCTCACGCGGTCGACGTCGCTGGACGGGCGCAGGTTCCGCATCGCCTGCGGACAGATCGACATCGGCAATGCCTACACGCGAATGACCGCGCGAATGTCCGAGGGCGTGCAGCAACCCGACGGCACGACGAAGCCGGAACCCACGATGGACGTGCGCGCCGTCGTCGACGCGGTGCGCTACATGGCCGCGCTCCCGCTCGACGCGAACGTGCCGTTCCTCACGGTGATGGCGAACGAGATGCCGTTCATGGGGCGGGGCTAGCGCTAGCGCCAGGGCGGCTGAATGCCGCAGCCGCCTTGCACTACGTGGCCGCAGATGAGACGGATGTTGTCTACCTGAAGGCGCGCGAAGCTCGTTGGTTCAAGTGCGAACAGGCTCCGCACCCGGCCGAGGTCGACTGGGCGTCCACCGGGCTGGGCGGGGTTTCGGACGATGTCGGCGATCTGGATGGTGACGGTCGTCCACTCCTCCGAGGCTAGCGTTGCGAACGGCAGGTCGACGACGCCGGCATCGAGGAGGCCGCTGTCGAGCGCGATCCTCAGGCTGCTCGCCGCATCCGTGCCGTCGCCGAACACGTACAGGTCGAACTGCAGTTCCCCGGCGAAGTTCCCGGATTCGGAGGCGCCGCCCATACCGAACAGCGTCTGCCGCTCCTCGTCGGCCGGGCGGATCGAGAAGCTGCCGCCGCCGGATGTGGCGAGATCGATCACCGTCCCGCGGTCGGCGTGTGCGACTTCCGCGATGGCGAGCGCTCCATCCGCGTCATGGACGGCGATGTCGAGCGTCACGGCGTCCTCCTCGCCCGGGAGGCGGAGCGGACCCGCTTCGTCCACGTAGAGGTCGTAGACGGACCGGTAGACGTCGGCCGGCGCTGGTGGCGTGACCGCGGCGGACGTTCGGTCCGCCAGGCCGGCGCATCCGATGCCGGTCGAGGGGTTGACGCCGCATTCGTACACGCGCACGTAGTCGACCTTGAGTTCGCCGGGCAGCGCGCCGGCTGTCGGCGCTCCGGGCAGGTTGCCGCCGACGGCAAGGTTCAGCAACAGGTGGAACGGGCGGTCGAAGGGCGCCGAAACGCCGCCGGAGACGTGGGCGTCCGTCTTGGCGTCCTGGTAGTAGTTCCAGTATGTGTTTCGCCGAACCGTGTGGAAATGGACTCCATCCACGAACCAACGGATTTCCTTTTCATCCCACTCGACGGCGTAGACGTGGAAGCCGTCCGCGGGATCGACATCGAAGTACTTCGCGCGTTCGAACGTATTGAGCGGCCAGGCCATCCCGTAGTGCAACGCGGCCTGGGCGAAGGGAGCCGGGTCGCGGGAGTACACCTCCAGGATGTCGATCTCGCCGCCGGCGGCCCAGCCGCCATACGCGGAGTCGGTGGGCAGCATCCAGAAGGCGGACCAGAGGCCTTGGCCGCCGGGGGTCTGGATGCTCGCTTCGATGCGGCCATAGGTCGTGTCCAGCTTGCCGGCGGTGTTGATGCGCCCGGAGGTGTACGCATGCCCGTCTCCCGCGTCCTCCTCCCGGGCCGTGATGACGAGGACGCCGCCTGACACGGAGATGTTGGCGGCCTGGTAGCTCTGGAGTTCGTTGTTGCCCCAGCCGGGTATGCCCTCGGCCGTGCCGTCGCCCGTCTGGATGTTCCACGTGGAAGGGTCCAGGGCCGCGCCGTCGAATTCGTCGGACCAGACGGGTTCCCAGCCTTCGGACGGGGGCGTGCCGGTCGGCCGGTTGCCGTCCTCGCCGGATTGGGCGGCACCGCAGCCAAGAACTGGCAGCGTGGCCAGCAGCACGAATTTGATCGTCAGGTACCGCATGGTCGAGTGCCTGACGTTCATGGGGCGGGGCTAGCCCCGGTTCCCATTCCCGTGGCAGCGGTCGCCGGCCCGGGAATCAACCGGCTCATGAGATAGCCGACGAAGACGCCGGTGCCGATGCCGATCATCGGGTACACGTAGAGGTTGATGTCGGTCCAGAAGGTCGCCCAGGCGAGGGCGGCGGTGCTCGCCGCCGCGCCGAGCAGCGCGCCGGTCTGGTGGGCGCGGCGGGTGAACACGCCGAGCAGGAAGATCGCCACCACGCCGCTGCTGAGCAGGCCGAGCAGGCTCTGGAAGAAGAAGAACAGCGAGCGCACGTCGAAGCTGGCCAGAACCAGTGCGGTGACGGTGGCCACGGTGCCGGCCGCGACGACCACGGTGCGCGCGAAGCCCAGTTCGGCCGATTCGGTGCGCAGACGGCCGAAGCGCTTGAAGAAGTCGTGGCTCAGCGCGGTCGAGATGCTGTGGATGCTGCTGTCGAGGCTCGACATCGAGGCCGCGAGGATGCCCGCAATCAGGAGACCGGCCGCGCCCTCCGGCAGGCGCCCGACGATGAACAGCGGGAAAGTCTGGTCGTTCTGCATACCGAGCTCGAGCAGCTCCGGTCGCTGCTTGAAGTAGAGCCAGAGGGCCGTGCCCAGGCACAGGAAGAGCATGGCGAAGGGCACCGAGAGCACAGCGTTGAGCCATATGCCGCGGGCGGCGCTGCGCTCGTCGCGGGTCGTCAGATAGCGCTGCACGACGGCCTGATCGGTGGCGTAGGGAGCGAGGTTGAGCAGGAAGGAGCCGATCAGGACCGACCAGGTGGCGAGCTCGGTTGCCGACAGGCTCCAATTGAAGAGCGTGGTCTTGCCGGCCGTCGCGGCGGCCGCGTAGACCGTGCCGGCGCCGCCCAGGTCCGAGACGACGAGGACCAGGCAGAGCAGCAATCCCCCGAGCAGGACGAAGCTCTGCAGCACGTCGGTCCAGACCACGGCCTCCATCCCTCCGGCCACGGTGTAGAGCGTCGCCAGGACACCGGCGGTGACGATGCAGACGCTCACGTCGATACCGGTCATCGCCTGCAGCGCCAGCGCCGGCAGGTAGATCACGACTGCCATGCGCGCCAGTTGGAAGACGATGAAGGAAGCGCTGCCGAAGAGTCTGGCGCCGAGGCCGAAGCGGCGGTCGAGGTACTCGTACGCCGTGATCACACCCTGTCGCCTGAAGAACGGCAGGAAGAAGACGACGATCACCGGCGCGACCGCCAGGATCATGAGCCACGACGGGGCCACCACCCAGTCGCCGGCGAAGGTGATGGCCGGCGCGCCCAGGAAGGTGATCGCGCTCAGTTGGGTGGCGTAGATGCTCAGACCGGCGGCCCACCAGGGCACTCGCCGGCCCGCCAGGAAGAAGTCGGCGGTGTCGCGGTTGCGCCGCGAGAAGAAGACGCCCATCGCCACCAGCAGCAGCAGGTAGCCGACCACGAACACGAGATTGAGAAACCCCAGGGTCCGGCGCTGGGGCGCCAGGTTGCCGCGGAAACCGCGCGTCGTGCGCACGCCGGGCCTGATCTCGCCGCTGACCAGCACGGCGTCCCCGCCGACCAGGAAGGCGGGCGTGGTTACCACGCCCTGGGGCAGATCGCCGATTTCGGTCCAGGTGTCGGTGAGCGTGTGGTAGCCGAGCACCGTGGTCGGGAAGAGCGGGTTCTGCTCTGGCGGCAGATGGACGAAGCGGCCGGTCGAGCCGCTGAACACGGCGACGTGCGCTTCGCCCAGCGGCACCGCGGAGCCGGCCGCGACCGGCTGTGGCAGCGCCGCCACGGGACGCCAGGCGCCGGCGGCGCTGCTCGCCGGATCGAAGGCCCAGGCCTCGGTCGTGTAGGTGGGGCTGCCCGCGGTCTGTGCTTCCCCCGAGAAGAGATAGACCGCCTCGGCTGGGGTGACGGTGCCGTCGCTCTGCGCGGCCGCGACCATCTTGATGCGCGCCGGCCCGGGGTAGGGCTCGTGGACGGTCCACCCGGCTTCCAGGTCGTCCAGATCGAGCGACCAGAAGGCCTTGTACAGGTCGGCGGCGTCCATCGAGTCGCGCCCGGCGGCCACGTAGACGCGCCGTCCCGAGACCGCCGCTGCCGCGTACGTCGTCGCTCGAGGCAGGGGCGGCAGCCGCTCGACCGACACCCGGCCTGGCCCGTCGCCCCGCTCGTAGCGGAGCCGCAGGACCTCGCGCGAGACGTCGTCGCCGTCGTCGCCGCCCACGAGAAGGACGCCTTCGGGGGTCGACACGGCCGCGGCGTAGGCCAGCGGCCGTTCGAGTGTGCCGACCCGTCGCCAGCGAGGACCGGGGCCTCCTTCAGGCCGCGGGCCTGCCCTCTCGCCTGTCGACTCCAGGTCCAACGCCCAGATGTGGTCGTACCAGACCTTCTCGCCTCCCTCCCAGGGCGGGCGGCCAGGGAAGTTCGCGCCGCCGGCGAGCAGGATGGCGCCGTCGTGGTAGCCGACGGCCGGTCCGCCCAAGCCGTGCGCCAGCGGCAGCTCGGGAAGCTCCGACCAGTCGAACTGCGCGGCTGCGGCGACGGATGCCAGCGCCGAGAGCACGCACCAGCACAGTGCGCGCCGGCGAACTCGCCTCATCGCCCTGCACTCATTGCCCTGCACTCATTCAAGGTTCCTCACTTCACCGGGAGCCGCCCGAAACGGATCACGGTGCGGCGCCGCTCGGGGCTGTCGGAGCTGTCCCAGACCGCAAGCCACCTGTCCGACCCGCCTGCGGACGGCTCCTCGAGCAGCGTGGGATAGCTGTTCAGGTTGCCGCCGTCGTAGAACGTCCGCTGCGGCGACCACGCGCCGCCGGGCGCCCGCATCTTGTAGTAGAGGCCCTGTCGCTGCGCGCTGTCGCCGTACACGTAGATGTGGCGGCCGGAGGCGTCCCGGCCGTAGAAGCTCTTGGCCCGGTAGTTGGGCAGTTCGGGCTCGGGCTGCGCCGTCGACCACGTTCGTCCGCCGTCCTCGCTGCGAGTCGAGTAGGCCAGCGGAGGATCGAGCGGGCGCTCGCGGTCCATCGTGGCCGTCCGCATCACCATCTCGAGCGCTCCGTCGCCGACGGGAGCGATCTTTCCCTCGTGCAGGAACACCGGATCGTTGTCCGGGTACGGAACGTAGCCGGCGAGCTTCCAGTGCAGGAGGCTCTTGCTTTCGAGCACGAACTGGCGCCGGTCGCCGTGGGGATCGTGGCGCCGCGAGTTGCGGTGGGCGGGCAGCAGGTAGTGACGGACTCCGTCGCGCTCCACCGTCTCGATGCCCGCGACGATGATCAGCGAGCCCTGGTAACCCATCGCCAGCTCGACGTGCTGCCAGGAGTAGCCGCCGTCCGCGGTGTACGCCGCGACCAGGTCGGCGTTCTCGCTGTCGCGGTAGTGCATCGGCGCGCGCATGACGAAGAGCCAGACGACGTCCTGACCGGGAGGCCTGAACAGGACGGAGTTGTTGTAGGCGTACTGCACGCTGCCGTTCCGCACGCGGTGGTCGAACACCGTGATCCGTTCGTTCCAGGTCCTGCCGCCGTCCAGGCTCAGCGAGCAGACGATGTCGCCCATGTCCATCTTGCCGCGCACCTGCAGGCCATAGGCGGCGATGTAGTGCTCATCGGTCCATCGCGCGATGAAGGGCTCCCAGATCTTGTCGTACGGCCCCCCCGGGTCGAGCGCGTCGATGGTGACGACGTCCTCGACGTCTCCTCGGTACGTCTCGTCGTCGTCGGCCCACGTTGCGGCGGCTTGAGGCGGAAGAAGAGACGCGGCGAGGAGAGCGGGCAACGCGGCAAAGCGTCGTGCATGCGAGAGAGACAAGACGGACATGAGTTCCTCCTGGCGTGCGGAGCCGTCGGCCGTGGCAGGGAAGAGAAGCCTAGCCGCGGCGGGTCCACGGTGTGGCGCCCGGTTGATAGCGTCGCGGGCCACACCAACGATGAGAAGACCTCTCCGCCCGCTGTTCTCGTTGATTCTGATCCTGTCGGGACTGGTCCTGGCGAGCTGCACCCAGGCGCCGCCTCCGTTGAACCTGGAGGAAGGGGACGTGGTGGTGCTCGCCGGCGGCACGGACATGACGTATCTGCAGCGGGCGGGCTTTCTCGAGACGATCCTGACGGACGCGTTCGCCGAGGCTCGTCCCACTTTCCGTGACCTCTCCTGGGAAGCGGACACGGTCTTCCGGCAAGGCTCCGCGCTGGAGCGTTGGCGCGAAGATGGCTTCGGCGATTGGGACGCCCAGCTCGAGCGGGTCGGCGCCACGGTCGTCATCGCGCAGTACGGCAAGCTGGAATCGATGGCGGGAAGCGAAGGGCTGGGGTCGTTCGAGTCGGCATACAACGCGCTGATCGACGGATTCCTGAAGCACGCCGACCAGGTGGTACTCGTGACTCCCACGCCCTTCGAGAAACCGGGGAGCGAGTTCCTGCCGGACGTCTCGCACCACAATCCGTCTCTTGCACGGTATGTCCGGGCAACGAAGGGGATCGCTGCGGAGCAAGGTCTCCACTTCGTCGATCTCTTCTCCGATGCACAGTCGGGCCTGACGGAGAACGGCATGCATCTCAAGGAGGACTCGCTACGGCACGTCTCCGAGACGATCGCGGCGAAGCTTGGCTTCGAGGGCTCGTCGTGGGACCGGTTGGCCACGCTTCACCCGGCAGTCGTCGAGAAGCAGCGCCTGTGGTTCGACTACTGGCGGCCCGCGAACTGGAAGCTGCTCTTCGGTGACGACTCGACGCGGCGTTTCACCAAGTCGAGCCACGGTTATCTCTCCTTTCGAGAGGAGTGGCAGCAGCTTGTCGGCCTGATCGAAGAGGCGGAGGAGCGCGTCTGGACCGTGGCCAACGGCGGCCGGGACCCGGGGCATCAGCGCCCGGAGCCGGAAGTTCTCTTCGGCCATCCGGACGCGGACATCGAGGCGGAGCTTGCTTCGTTCAGCGTGCCGGACGGCCTGGAAGTCAATCTCTTCGCGTCGGAGGCCGACGGCCTGTCCAATCCGATTGCGATTCGCTGGGACACGGCCGGCCGCGCGTACGTGACCGTCACGACGACGTATCCGCATGTCTTTCCCGGGGATGTTCCCAACGACAAGATCATCGTGCTGGAAGATGCCGATCGCGACGGTGTCGCGGAGCGCTCGACCGTCTTCGCGGATGGGCTGAACATCCCGACCGCGATGGAACTGGGCGACGGCGGGGTCTACGTTGGACAGAGTAGTGAGCTTCTGTTCCTGAAGGACACGGATGGCGATGGCAGAGCGGATACCCGACGCGTCCTGCTCAGCGGATTCGGAACGGGCGATACCCACCAGACGGTCAACTCCTTCACCTGGAGTCCCGGCGGCGAGCTGTACATGGGGCAGGGCGACGGGATCGAGTCGCGCGTCGAAACCCCCTGGGGGTCCGCCGATCTGTATCAATCCGGCTTCTTTCGATTGCGTCCACGCCTGCTGCAGATGCACCCTCTCCTGGACGACTTCATGGGCCCCGGCAATCCCTGGGGCGTTGCGTTCGGTGAGTGGGGCCAGATCTACAGCGTGGATGGCGCGGGGGGCGTAACGCATCTTTCGCTCGGCCAGATCCCGACCAGCCACCGGCGCCGCCTCGGCACGATCGGAGAACCCGGCGGATATGCCGGCATCGCCTGGCTCGACGGTCGTCACCTGCCGGCGGAGTACCGGGGGCACTTCGCGATTGGCGACTTCCAGGCGAACCGGGTGAAGCGGTTCTCCGTTGCGGCCGATGGTTCAGGGGCGGCTCTGAGGTGGGAAGAGCCGCTCATCCACTCGACTCACCGGAACTTCCGCCCGGTGGATGTGAAGGTCGGGCCCGACGGCGCCGTCTATGTCGTCGACTGGTACAACCCGATCACCTGCCACCAGGACGACGAGTATCGCGATCCCGCGCGCGACAAGGCGTACGGCCGGATCTGGCGGATCACCTCCTCCTCGGCGCCTCTCGTGAAGCCTCCGAGGCTCCTCGATGCGCGGCTTCAGGAGGTCGTTGCCGCCCTCGAAGCGCCCGAGCGCTGGACGCGTTATCAGGCGAAGCGCGAGCTCACCCGCCGCGGCACGGAGAAGGTCGCGGCCGCCCTCGGAGAGTGGGTCGCGAGCCTGGATCCGGAAGGCGCGGCCTACGAGCGCCACCTCTACGAAGCGGTCGGCGCTTACGCGACGATCGAGGTTCCCGCGCCGGCGCTCCTGGAGAAGTTGCTTGAAGCGAAGGAGCCGGGCGGACGCGCCTTCGCTTCGCGCATCGTGGGCCGCTGGCACGACCGCCTCGACGATCCCCTGGCGCTCCTCGCCGGACGCGTGGAGGACGACGACGCACAGGTGCGGATGGAGGCCGTCGCCTCGGCGGCTGCGATTCCCCGGCCGGAATCGATCACCGTGGTCGCACGCGCGGTGGACCGCCCGATGGACGACTCGATGGAGTACGTCTTTTCGCAGGCGATCCAGCACCTCAAGCCGCACTGGGAGCCGGCGCACGAACAGGGCGACCTCCAGTTCGCCGAACCGGCCCATCTCGCGGAGGTGCTCAACCGGGCGGGGGGCACGGAGCGAATCGCGGACCTTCGCACGATCGCGCTGTCCTACAACCTCGACGAAGACACGCGCCTGAGTGCGATCGAGAATCTCCTGGGCTTAGGGGGTAAGGAGGAGATCGAAGAGTTCGTCCTGATGGCGGATCGCTATGTGAGTGGCGGCAAGTACGACGCCGATTCCCATGCGCGGATCCTGGCGGCCGCGGCCAGGGCGACGCGTTCCGGAAGCCTCGAGCCGTATGAGAATCCCTGGGGGCTGGCGAAGATGATGGCTCACCCGAATCTCCAGCTCCGCGCGAATGCCGCCGTCCTGGCCGGGGTCTGGAAGGCAAGCGACGCGGAGGAGAGTCTTCTCAGGGTGGCAGGGGATGAGTCGCTGCCTACGTTCGTGCGGAGCGCTGCTTTCGGCGCCATGGCAAGCCTCGAGGCCGAGGGCGCAAGAGAGTTCCTCGCTGCCTATGCCGATGTGCCGCACGCACCCGCACTGCGCGTCGCGGCGATTGAAGCACTCGTCGTCCTCGACTCGAAAGCAGCCGCGAAGTTGGCGGTCAGACTCTTCGGGGAACCGGAGCTGGACGACGCGACGGCCACCCGGGCACTTGTCGCATTCCTCAACCGGGAGGGAGGCGTGCCGGCTCTGACCGCGGCGATCGAGTCCGGTGAACTCGGGCACGATGCGGCGAAGTCACTGCTCCGTTCCTTCTACGCGAGTGGCCGTTCGGACAACGTCCTCCTGGCCGCGCTCAACACGGCGAGTGGAGCGGACTCGCTCGAGCTGGACTACGATCCCGGCTTGGTGAAGCGCCTCGCCGAAACCGCGGCAGAGCAGGGAGATGTCGCGCGGGGCGCCGTGCTCTTCGTCGACCTCGGTTGCGACGCCTGTCACCAGGTCGGCGAGCAGGGAGGCGTCATCGGGCCGAGCCTGACGGCGGTCGGCACGACGCTCTCCGCCGAACGGATCATCGAGGAAACTCTGTGGCCGAATCGTCAGATCAAGGAAGGATTCACCGCGCTGGAGATCACGACCTCCGATTTCATGATCTACCAGGGGTACAAGCGCTCGACGAGGGAGAGCGAAGCGGCTGGCGATCTCGTGATTCAGGACCTCGCCACGGGGGAGCTGGTCACGATCAAGGCGGAGGACATCGAGGATGTCCGTCAGACGGGAAGCCCGATGCCCACGGGCCTCACGTCGTTGCTGTCGCGAGCCCAGCTACTCGACCTCTTCAAGCACGTCACGACCCTGGGCACGAGAAGCAAAAAGAAGAGCAAGAGGTGAAGAAGATGTGGAAGTCCGTCATGGCCGTCCTTGCCCTCGTACCCGCCACCGCGTGGCCTGCAACGGCGCAACAGCAGGACGCCGGGTTCGTCTCCATGTTCGATGGCGAGACGCTGGACGGCTGGCATGCGGTCCCTGCCGACTCCGCTTCGGACTGGTCCGTCGAGGACGGGATGATCGTCGGAGAGGGCAGCGTGGACCGTCTCGTCTACCTCGTCTATGACGACGTCGAGCTGGCCGACTTCGAGCTGGAAGCGAGCTACCGCTTTCCCGGCCACGGCAACAGCGGCATCCAGATCCACGCGGTGAAGGACTCAAGCGGCAAGCGTCCGTTCGTGGGCTACCACGCGGACCTGGGCCACCTGGGCATCGGGCCGCAGGTTCTGGGCGCTTGGGATTTCCACTTCGCCTCGCGCGAAGAGTACGCCTGTTTTCGCGGAACGAGCCTCGTGATCGATCCGGACGGCACGACGCACACGACCGACATCGAAGATGCCGTGACGGAAGGCGACATCAACCGTCGCGGCTGGAACCAGGTCCGGGTCGTCGCCAGGGGACGCCACTACCAGTTCTTCATCAACGGGAAGCTCGCCTCCGAGTTCACGGACAACGCGGAGGAAGAGCGCTTCGACAAGGGCGCGATCGGCCTGCAGATCCACGATGCGGGAATGCGCGTCGAGTTCAAGGACCTGCGGCTGAAGAAGACCGGTTCCAGCAAGTAGGCCGCGGAGCCTTCGCGTTCGCGGAGGTAGGCTCTGAACTTCAACCTGAGTTCCCGAATACGAAGGAGCATGACGATGACTGGCGTGCATTCGAGCCGTTGGACCGCAGCAGCATTCCTGGCGATCGTGATTCCCCTGGCTGGCGCATACGCTCAGTCCGGCGTCGACGCGGGCCCGAGCTTCGGCCAGATCAATCCGGAGCAGATGGCGCGGATGGCGAATCCTGCCGAGGACGGGCCCTTCTACATGATCAACCTGATCCAGTTCCGGGAGAAGGCGGTCTATCCCGACGGGCGCGAGACCGATCTCACCGGCGAGGAAGCCAACAATCTCTACAGGCCGATCGACATCCTGGAGGAGATCGGCGCCGAGCCCGTCTTCATGGCCCAGGTCGAGAAGATGCGGCTGGGCGACGGCACGCAGTGGGACCAGGTGGCCATCGTTCGCTACCCGAGTCGACGGGCGTTCGTGCGGATGACGCAACGGCCGGACTTTCAGGCCCGATCGGTCCACAAGGACGCCGGTGTCGGCAAGACGATCGTGATGGTGTCCCATCTCGTTGATCTCCCGACGCCCGAAGGCTCCACCCCGCCGGAAGCGGCGTATCCAGCGACTGCCGACGACCGCCCCTTCGAGATGATCCACGTGCTTCGCTATCGCGACGCGGCTCGGTACGAGGAAGGCTCCACCGAGCCGGCGATCTCCGGCCGCGAGGCGATGGAGAAGTACGGTGCTGCCGCCGGCTCGGTCGCCGGGCCGATGGGCGTCTACCCCACGGCGTGGTTCAAGATCGAAGGAGTCCTGATCGGCGACGGTCGGCCGTGGGACGAGGTGCGGATCAACCACTTCCCGAGCCACGCGACCCTGGCGAAACACCTGGAGAGCGAAGTGCGGGCGGAAGCTCAACGTAACCGGACCGCGGCCCTCGAGGACACGTACGCGATCCAGGCGCGCCCGCTGATCAACCGGCTCGGCAGGAAGTAGTGTCCGGATCGATCAACGCGGAGAGGCCTGCTGAGGAAGGCGCTCTGTTGGCTTGGTCTGGAAGTCGCTGACCACGCAGGGAGGAAGGATGACGAAACCAGTTTGCTTTGTGTTGGGCGCCGGCGCTGGGATCGGCGGCACGGCCGGCAGGAAGTTCGCTCGCGAGGGGTACCACGCGGTTCTCTGTCGCCGGAGCGACGAGGACGGGCTGAACGCGCTGGTCGCCGGCATTCGCGACGAGGGAGGGGATGCCTCCGGCTTTCTCTTGAACGCGGTCAAGGACCACGCGATCGAGGATCAGATCGCCCACGTGGAGGAGGAGATCGGGCCGATCGAGGTGATGATCTTCAACCTCGGCGCCCAGATCGGCGATCGAGCGCTTGCGGATACGACCTACAAGGCCTTCGAACTCGGCTGGCGCATGGCGACGTTCGGTCTCTTCCGGACGGCCTCCGCGGTCTGCCCCCGCATGGCTGAACGCGGCCATGGAACGCTGATCGTCACCTCAGCCACGGCCGCGGCGCGCGGCAACGCCGGGCAGCACTCCCACGCGGCTGCGATGGGGGGCCGCCGTATGCTCTGCCAGACGCTGAACGCCGAGTTCGCTGCAAAGGGAATCCACGTGGCGCATGTGCTTGTGGATGGCAGCGTCGATGCACCGGACACGCTGGGCAAGATGCTCGGTCCGGAGCGGTTCGAGGCTCTCCGGAGCACGAAGGGAGCGGCCGACGGCCTCATCCTGCCCGAGCAGGTGGCGGAGACCTACCTCCATCTCGTCAGGCAGCACCGGTCCACCTGGACCTTCGAGATGGACGTGCGTGCGTACTCCGACAAGGCCTGGTGGAACTGAGTTGGCGCCGCAGCATGGCCGCCGCTTCGCACGTGTCCCGACTCACCCGACCGAGCCTGCGTCTCAGTTCGGGCTGCTGATCCGGGTACTGGCCGTTGCCGTCTGGAATTCGTTCATGCCGACTGTCTTCACGAAGGACGGCTTTCGCTTCTTCTTCTACAGCAACGACCATCGTCCGATCCACGTGCACGTCCGTAAGGCGGACGGCGAGGCAGTCTTCAACGTGGAGCGCGGAGTCGAGCTCCGCGAGTCGGCCGGCTTGAAGGTCCAGGAGCTCGCGCACGCAGAAGAGTTGGCTCGCGAGAATCGCGACCGTATACTTCAGACTTGGCATGAGCACTTCGATCGATAGCCCGGTTTCCGCCTCGCATGGAGACGGGAAGATTCGCGTGATATTGGCCAGCGGCCTCGAGTTGACGTTTCCCGTGGTCGGAAATCCGCGTCTCGAAGCCGGGACGGAGGCGGAACTCGAACGGATCGAACTCTCTCCCTTCGGCCTCCACTGGCCAGAGCTCGACGAGGATCTCTCGATGCGGGGCATCCTGGGCGGCGACTTCGGGCAGCGACCTGGCCGAGCTGCTTGACGGAGCTGCGAGACTTCGTGGTCATCGTCACGGACAATGTGCGAATGGACATCAAGGTAGATACGCGAGGCGGCGCGGCCGGTCCCCCCGGCTACTTCGACGACGCCGACGGCTTCCTCATGCCGGTGGCTCCGAACACGAGATCCCGTCGCATTCCCGTGGGCGACTTTCCGACCGGTCCCGAGGTCGGCACGCGACTACCCGAGGTGGTCGCGGTCGACCAGGACGGTCGCTCGGTCGACCTGCATGTGGACCGCGGTGGCCAACCGGCTGTCCTGGTCTTTTCGCGATCAGCGGTGTGGTGACCTCCCTGTCGAACCCAGCTGGTCGAGCTGGAGCGGGGGATGGCCGCTTTCGATGCCGCCGGGGTCAAGCTCTACACCCTGACCTATGACGAGGTCGATGCGCTCGCCGACTACTCCAGGGCGATGGGGGCCACCTTCACCATGCTCTCGGACCCGAACAGCGAGGTGATTCGATCGTTCGGGATCCTGAACACGCTCATCCCTCCGGACGAGCACCCCTGGTACGGGATCCCCTTTCCCGGGGCCTACGCGATCGATGCCGACGGCATCGTCCTCGCCAAGTTCTTCGACCGCAACTTTGGTGCGCGATTCGGCCCCGAGCAGCTTCTCGACGCTGCTCTCGGCCGGAGGTTCGAGGTGGCGCCTGCGGCAAGCCCGACGGAGGAGGTGAGCGTCGACGTGATCCTCGACGCCGACCGGCTGCTCTCGGGCGTCGTTCACGAGATCGTCGCGACTTTCCGGGTGCCGGAAGGGCAACATCTCTACGGCGAGCCGGCGCCGGACGGCCTGGTGGCCGCCACGATCGAAGTCGACGACGCTCCCGGCATCATCAGCCGCAATCTGGTTGCGCCGCCTACGTCCAGGTTGACCCTCGCCGGGTCCGGCGACACCCTCGAGGTCTACGAGGGCGACGCGGTGCTGCGGCTACCGATCGCACAAACCGGCAGGGCCATGCAGAAGATCGATGGCAAGCGCTACGTCGACATCAGCGGCAGGGTCCGTTGGCAAGCGTGCGACGATGTGGAGTGCGGTCTACCGCAGTCGCAGCGCTTCGAGTTCCGGGTCGAAGCCGGTTTCCCGGTCCTCCCGGACATGGGCCCAGGGGTGGGACGAGTACCGGAAATGAACGGCGCCGCCCACTTCAAGAAGATGATCGAGCGACGAAAGTAGGCCTCGCTCCTTCGTTCGGAGCCGGCCTGGCGGCCGGCGCGTCTCTCCGGCTGCCTTCGGCAGCAGCCGGCGGGGACGCCGGCGCACCCAGTGGGCGGCCAGTTCTTCCCTCCGCGCCGGCGGCAAGTGTTCGTCCCCAACGGGATTTGATCCAGAGCGCCGAGCCGCAGGCGAGGAGCGACGACCGAAGCCCGCTGGGGCCGCCATCGCGCCGGCGGCGGGGCCCCGTCCCCAACGGGATTCGATCCAGAGCGCCGAGCCGCAGGCGAGGAGCGACGACCGAAGCCCGCTGGGGCCGCCATCGCGCCGGCAGGCGCGATGGCGTCCCCAACGGGATTCGAACCCGTGTTGCCAGCTTGAAAGGCTGGAGTCCTGACCTGGCTAGACGATGGGGACGCGGATTCGGGCCGTGGCTGCGGTGCCGACCGCTGTCGAGCCGCGGAGTATAGCGCCAGCGGCAGAAGCTGGGGATCATGTAGGCCTCCAGGACTGGGCCATCGCCATTTACATGGCCGCTACTTGCCTCAAGGGCGTCTCGTCGATGTACCTGCACCGGGACTCGGCGTCACGCAGAAGACGGCGTGGTATATCCGGGAGCCACCAGCGGATCGCCGTGATCGAGATTGGGGACTACGCGTACCTGGTTCCGTACGTCGAAACCGAAGCGGGAGACTTCTTCCTCAAGACGGTCATCCCGAGCCGGAAAGCGACCAGGAAGTACTTGAGGGAGAGTGGCGAGAAATGACCGAACGCATGACCAAACTCGATTCAGGAGCCCTCGACCCGGAGGAGAGCGAGATCCTGAGAGCCTACGAGGAAGGGCGTCTTCGAAGAACCTCGGACTCTTCTGGCGAAGCTCAGCGGCTGGAGGCCGCGGCCCGCGAGACGCTCCGCAAGGACAAGCGCATCAACATCCGTTTGCCCAGTCACGACCTGGTCCAAATCAAGCGGTTGGCGGCTCGTGAGGGAGTGCCGTACCAGACTCTCATCTCCAGTATTCTCCACAAGTACGCGACCGGCGAACTCGGTTGATCCGGTCCGACCCTAGGCTCTCCGTCGCAGCAGGTCGGCCGGCAGGCCAGGTCGAGAAGGGTGCGCCCTCCTCGACGCGGTCCGTGAGGACGGCGGGCGAGGATGCGGCGGAGCGCCTTGAGATTGCCCTTGGCCGCTGCCTCGGCGGTCCTGCCAAGCGACCGGCCGGCACCCACGATAGGTGAGCGTACTAGGCTCCCAGCGCAGGCGGTGTCAGGAAGAACCATCCTCCTCGGACGCGGCTTCGACGGTGAGCGCGACGAAGGCGTCGACCAGTTTCTCCAGGGTGTCCATGTCGACCGACTCGGGCCAACGGTCATCGGGATGGTGAAACAGACCGTTGCTGCCGAGCAGCGACAGGTAGCTCCCACCGCCGTCGAAGATCGCACGCGCCTCGCCGAAGGGGCGATCAGACACCGGAGTCAGGACGCCGGGCTCGACACCCTCTCTGCTCATCGCCTCAAGCGCCCTCTCCATCAGCGAGTCACTCGACGCTTGCAGGCGGATGTTGCCGCCAACGGAGGCAGCGAAGTTGGCGCCAAGGTGGAGCCAGAGGTGGGCGCCAGCGATCAGATCCCGGCGGGACTCCAGGTAATGGTCGAGCCCGACATGACCGAGCTCGTGGCCGGTCGAGGCGACGAAGTGCACCGTGCGGCGAGGGGGCTCGGCGCGCAGCGCGTGCAGCAGCTCGACCCAGAGGGCGAGTCCTCCGCCCCTCTCTGACGCCACCTGCCACCAGCCGCTGCGCGGGGTCATCACCACGATTGGCGCGGCTTCGGCCTCGCGACCCGGCACCGTGGCGGTGACGTTGTAGACCCGAGTCGGCGCGCGTTCCACTGCGACCACCAACCGTGCCTTCGCCGCCCGCTCACGGGCGCCGACGAGGCCCGCTCCGGTCTCGCTCGGCAGTTGCAGGACCGGATGACCGTAGGGCTCGAGATAGCGGTCGGCATTGATCAGTGCGTAACCGGCCGGAAACCGGGGCGGACGCGGAACGTCAGGCGGCAGATCGAACTCGGAACCGCCGGTGACGACCACCAGACCGCGGACCCCCGGCGCCGTGCGCACCTCGTGGAAGAGGGGCAGGTACTGAACAGTCGGCGGCCAGCGCGCAACCACGATGTCTGCGTCGCTTCCTGGAGCACCCAGCGTTCCCGTGATGCCGTTCTCGTCGGTCGTCTCGGCGGAGTCGATGAGCGGGATGCCCTCGTAGCGGCTGGTCGAGCCGTCCTCCTCGGCGACCTCGACGAACGCGCTCACGGTGTCGGTGCGTTCGAAGTCCAGCGCCTCGAGTCGCGGCTCGACGCCAGCTTCGCGCACCAGATCGGCGAGCCAGTGTGCCGAGGTAGTGTCGACCTCGGTGCCGGTTCGGTGGATCCCCTGGGCGTCGTACTCGCGGATCACTCGCGCAAGACGCTCGGATCTCGACTCCGAGGTCGGGTCCGATCGCTTCACCGTCCCGTCCTGAAGCGGTGCAGAGCACCCGAGCGTGGCAACCAACAGTGACGCCGCGGTGAGAAGAAGTGGGCTTGCAACCGAGGTCAGTTCCGACACGAGCTACATCAGTCCCTCTTTGCCAGCCCTCATGTTACTCCCCTTCGGCCCGTGACCCGCGCGCCCAGTTGGGCCTGGCGGCGACGGGCCTTGCCGCATCAGGCGGGCCGGGCCTTCGCGGCGGCTTCCGCGAGGGCCGCCCGGTACTGCCGCATGATGTCCGCAGCCAGCGCGGGAGGATCCCAATCGGCAAAGGCAACCTGGATCCGGCCTTCGGGATTGAAATGGAACGTCTCCGTACCGCTGAAGCGCACCGGCATCTGGTTCAGGAAGCTCTCGGCTTCCAGGGTCCAGGTCACTATGAGGTGGTTGTCGCCTTGTTCGACGACCTCGTGCTCCGCGCCGAGAACCTTCGGGAACAGCTTCTGGAAGTTACGGAAGAACACGTCGAGGTTCCACTCCGAGACGTAGGGCTTCGTGCCCCGGGGGTCCTCGAAGTGGAGCGACTCGGCGAAGAGCGCCTTCCACTCCTCCTTCTCCTGGTCGCGAATCGCCTCGAAGTACCTGTCCACCGTCGTCGTCATCCGGGCCGGGTCGCAGCGGGCCGTCGGCAACTCGTGGTCGTACTTGTCCGCCGAGCCGTGCTGACGTTCCTGTTCGTGGATGACGATGCCGGAGTGGTCGGCGAAAGCAAGGTTCGTCCACAAGGTCAGCGAGTCGAGAGCGGTCGCGAGATCCGGCAGGAGGGGTCGGGCGGCGATCTCGCCCAGCGACAGGATCCGGAAGCCTGCGGTGCCGATCACGGTGGCTCCGAGGACGTTCTGGACCAGGTGGGCATGGTGCGACATGGACTCGTTGACCGACCTGGCCAAGGTCTTGAACGCCTGCAACAGGCGGTGCTCGGGTGTGAATTCGGCGTTGTTGGCGAGCACGACAAAGCAGTCGAGACCACGGTGCTTCAACTGTTGGCGAAACAACCAGAAATGGTTGTCGACGACCGACTTGCGCGCCTTTGCACGAGCCGACTGGATGCCGCTGGCGTCTCGCAGCGCGACGCGCAGCGGCGCGTAGTCGAACTGGCTCATCTCTCCGAGCACGCTGACCGTGCGCTCGAACGGTTTCATGAAGCGTGAGGCGAGCAGGACGTGCCGTTCGGCCGCCCCGTAGTCCGCCCTGAACAGCAGCGCCTCGACCTGGTTCAACTCGACCAGCATCGCTTCCAGGATGCCCTCGCATGCCTGGTGTACGCGGACGAAGATGGGGTCCTCCACGTAACGTTCCCGACGGTCCGGCGTGTACAGGCCGTGAACGCGGTCGGGTCGGATCCACCGGTCGTAGTCGAGGCCGGGCGCGCTGCCTGCGTGGTCCAGACCAAGCTGGAAGCCGAGCGCACGAACCGCCAGATCATGGCGCGAACCAAGCGTCTCCCCGTGTACCGTTGGGGACGGGGTCCAGCTTCCTGGTGACGCGGTTCCAGGCCGAGTCGGTCGAGGGCGGTCCGAAGCAGTCCTCGGGGGGAGGGCCCGCTCGATGCCCGTGTTCGAAGGCAATGTCCGCGATCAGCGTGAGGACGGCGGCGACCGACGCCGCGACGACATCGACTTTCGCGGCGTCGTTGATGTACTCACGGGTTCCGGCTTCGTCGAGAGTGTCCTCGAGGATCTTGAGGAGGACCTCAAGGCTGACCAGCAGCGGTCCGATCTGGTTCGCGAGCGGCCAGTCCGCCATTCTCGGCCAGACCGCTTCCACCCGCGCGGTCTCGATGTAGACGTTGTACTCACGGTGGTCGCCCCGGGCCTTGTAGGGCGACCGTTCCGCTGCTCTTGGGGACTCTTCGACTGGCTTTGCCATGGCGGCTTCATTCCGCAAGGTGCGGGGCAGCGGTATCCGGTGCACCGGCTGAGGGCAACCTTACCTTCCAGGGCGGCTGCCGCCCTGGCTACTCGCTCGGGGAGTTGAGCCGGGCAGGCGCCGGGTTCGACTCAGAACCAGAACCGGGCCGACAGCGTGATGTCGCGTCCGGGAAGCGGCGCGAACGTCTTCAGGAAGGACGTATGGACCCTTGCCTCCTCGTCGGTCAGGTTGCGGCCCCGCAGCAGCACGTCGAGGACCTGGTTCTTCAGGACGAAACGCCGTCCGACGTGGGCGTTCAGCATCGTGTAACCGTCGGTCGGTGTCTCCTGCTCCGCGACATTGTGCTGGTCGTCGACCCAGCGCCCTTCGATGGCGCCGCGCCAGGCGTGGCCGTGGTAGTGCAGGCCGGCGCCCAGGCTCATGGGCGGAATGCGCGGCAGGTTGCCGCCGGCGTCCAGTTCGGCGTCGACCGTGTCGCCGAGAAGCTCCAGGTGCACATGATTCTCGTCCCACTCCGCGATCTCTATCCGTGCGCGGAGTTCGGCGCCGGTCAACATCGCGTCGGCCTGGCTGTAGCGGATGACGGCGATGTCTTCGATCTGGCTGCCGGTGAACGCCTGGTAGATGAAGTCCGAGAAGTCCTGCCGGAACAGGGTCAGCTCGCCCTGGAGGCGACCCTCGTTCTTGCGCAGGGAGAGGTCCAGCCCGTTGCCCACTTCGGCGTCCAGGTTCGGGTCGCCGATCTCGTAGGTCAGGGTGGCGACGTGGATGCCGTCGGCGAAGAGTTCCTCGCCGGCCGGGAGTCGGACGGAGCGGGATGCTGACAGGCCCAGATTCCAGGTGTCGTTGGCCTTCCAGACGAGGCCGGCTGAGGCGGATACGCCATCGCCCGACCAGGTCGAGCCGCCGTGCGGATCGTGCTCGGCCTGCTCGAAGCGGGTGCCGAACTGCCAGCGAACGGCGCCCTTTTCGATCTCCTGGGACGTGAACACCGCCCAGTTGTTCGATGCGGTCGGCGGAACGTAAGCCTCGGCCCCCACCGCGGCGAGATCGCGGTCCGAGTACTGGAGACCGACGCTGCCCCGGCTGGCGCCGCGGACCCGCTGGAACATCTCGACCCGGGTCTCGAAGTAGTCGTTCGTGAACAGGGTGCCCGGTTCGTCGCCCTCGAACTCGATGTGCTCGTAGTCCGTTCCGGCCATCCTGACCTCGATCTTCTCGAAGGCGGTTGAGCGCAGGAAGACGTCGCTGCGCAGGTCGACCCGCTGCTGCTTCATGTCGACGCGAACGGGCGCCTCCTCGCCTTCGTGGTCGCCGTCGTCTTCGTGGTCTTCGTCTTCGTGGTGGTCATCCTCGTCGTCGTGGTCGTCCTCGTCGTCATGGTCGTCGTCCTCGTCGTCGTGATGATCGTCCTCGTCCTCGTGGCCGTGCCCTTCGTGCTGGTGGGCGCCGGGCGGGATGCCGTACTCCGTGTTGAAGCCGCTGACTGACACGCCGAGGAAGCCCCGGTCGCCGAAGAACCGGGTTACGCCGAAGCGGGCGCTCTCGGTCCGCAGGTCCGTGTTCGGGACGACGCCGAAGGGGTTCTCCAGGTGCTCCTCGCTCTCTTCGTGGTCATCCTCGTCGTCGTGGTCGTCGTCGTCGTGATCATCCTCGTCATCGTGATCGTCGTCGTCTTCGTCGTGGCCATCCTCGTCGTGGTCGTCCTCAGGGCGGGAGTGGCCCGGGATCTCATAGGGATCCGTTTCCCGGTTCACCGCGCCGATGGACCAGGCCCATTCGCCGCCGCCGCCGTTCAGTTCGAGAGCGCCCATCCGTTCGTCGGCCACCGAGCCGCCGACCACGTCGACGGTGCCGGTGACGGCCTTGGCGGCGCGGCTCGTGGGAATGCGTCCGTCGATCACGTTCACGGCGCCGCCGATGGCGCCCGAGCCGTAGCGAAGCGTGGCCGGGCCTCGCAGTACCTCGATCTGGTCCGCATGGGCCGGTTCGGAGGTCACTGCATGGTCGGCGCTGACGGCGGATGCGTCGCCGGTGCCGAGGCCGCCGGCCAGCACCCGGACACGGGCGCCGGACAGGCCGCGGATGATCGGTCGCCCGGCGCCGGGCACGAACGCCGTCGACGAAACGCCCGGTTCGGAGGCGAGGGTCTCTCCCAAGGTCGCGCCCATTCGCAGCTGCAAATCGGCGCCGCTGAGGACCGAGACCGCGTTCGACAATTCGGACTCGCTGCGGAGATCGCCGGTCGCGGTGACCACGATCTCGTCGGAGTGAGCCACGTGGTCCATCTCCAGTTCCACGTCGGTCTCCTCGCCGGCCGTGACGGTGACCGACTCGCTGGTCAGACCGACGGAGGGGATCTCGACGACCAGCAGATAGGTGCCGGCCGGTACGGCATCGAAGCTGAACGTCCCGTCTTCGGCCAGCGCGGCGCTCAGCGCGAGTTCGGGGAGCCTGGCGGTGGCGAGCGTGATGCGCTCGTCACCGTGGGTATGCAACTCACCGGCGATGGAGCCGGTGTCCTGAGCCGTCGCCGTCGGGGCCAGCAGCAGTCCGCCCAGCACCACAGCGAGAAGCGCCCTCCTCAATGGCCCGTGCGTGACGGCCTGGAGTCTGGATTCAAGCGATTCTGGTTGCAGGGCCCCTCGGTTGGGGGGAGCAAGGGTTGGGTGCATGGGGGGCACTTCTCCGGCCGATGTACAGGCGTGTAGCCCAAGACAGTGAGGTCTGTTCGGGAATGCTACATGGCCGGAGCGAGCTACCTCATCGTGGGGCCCTCAGACTTCCGGTCGCGTCAGAACCAGTAGCGGACCGACAGCGTGATGTCGCGGCCGGGCAGGGGCGCGAACGTCTTCAGGAGCGACGTATGCATGCGCGCCTCCTCGTCCGTCAGGTTGCGGCCCCGCAGGAGCACGTCGACGATCTCGTCCTTCAGCGTGAAGCGCCGGCCGACGTGGGCGTTCAGCATCGTGTAGCCGTCGGTCGGCGTCTCCTGCTGTGCGACATCGTTCTGGTCGTCGCCCCGGCGCCACTCGACCGCTGCCCGCCAATCATGGCCGTGGTAGTGGAGGCCGGCGCCCAGACTCATCGGCGGAATTCTCGGCAGGTTGCCGCCCTGGTCCAGTTCGGCGTCGACCGTGTCGCCCAGAATCTCCAAGTGCAGATCATGCCCATTCCACTTCGCAAGCTCGACCCGGGCGTGGAGCTCGGCGCCGGTCATCGTCGCGTCGGCCTGGCTGTATTGGACGACCGGGAAGCCCGCGAGTTCCGCACCGGTGAACGCGTGGTAAATGAAGTCCCGGAAGTCCTGCCGGAACAGCGCCAGCTTGCCCTGGAGGATTCCCTCCTCCTTGCGCAGGGTGAGGTCCAGACCGGCGCCGACTTCCGGGTCCAGGTGGGGATCGCCGATGTCGAAGGTCCGGGTGGGTATGTGAGCGCCGTCCGAGAACAGCTCTCCGGGGCTGGGGAGACGAACTGAGCGGGAGGCGGACAGGCCGAGGTTCCACGCCTCTGCGGCCGCCCAGACCATGCCGGCTGACGCGGAAACGCCGTCGCCGGACCAGGCCGGCCCGTTTGCCGGGTCGTGCTCGGCCTGTTCGAACCGGGCGCCGAACTGCCAGCGAAGCGAGCCCCTTTCGACCTCCTGGGAGGTGAACGCTGCCCAAGTGTTCGAGTGGGTCGGGGGGATGAAGGCCTCGGCGCCGATGGCGGCGAGATCGCGGTTCACGTACTGCACGCCGACGCTGCCCCGGCTGGCGCGCCGCTCGCGCTGGAACATCTCGACCCTGGTCTCGAAGAGGTCGTTCGTGTAGAGGACGCCGGTGTGGCCGCTTTCGAACTCGACGTGCTCGTAGTCCGTTCCGGAGACTTGGACTTCGAGCTTCTCGAAGGCGGGCGCGGGCAGGTAGACGCTGCTTCTGAGGTCGATGCGCTGCTGCTTCATGTCGAGGCGAATGTTCTCGTCGTCCTCGTGCTCGTCCTCCTCGCCATGGTGGTCATCCTCCTCGCCGTGGTCGTGCTCGTCCTCGTGGTCGTGCTCATCTTCGTGCTCGTCCTCGTCGTGGTGATCCTCGTCCTCGTCCTCGTGGTCTCCGCCGTGATCGTGCCCTGCATGGCTGTGGGCGCCGGGAGGAATGCCGTAATCGGTGCTGAAGCCGCTGAACGAGACGCCCAGGAGACCGCGGTCGCCGAAGCTGGAATGCGACCGTCGACGACATTCACGGCGCCGCCGATGGCGCCCGAGCCGTAGCGGAGCGTGGCGGGACCTCTCAGCACTTCGATCTGCTCGGCCAGGAGCGGATCGGACGTGACCGCGTGATCGGCGCTCTCCACGGAAACGTCACCCGTTCCCATGCCGCCGTTGAGCACCCAAACACGGGCGCTCGACAGGCCGCGAATGACCGGCCGCGCCGCTCCCGGCACGAACGCGGTCGAGGACAGGCCCGGTTCCGCGGCCAGGGTCTCGCCTAGCGTCGCCCCCAAGCGCAGTTGCAGGTCGGCGCCGCCCAACACGGAGATCGCGTTCGGCAGCTCGGACTCGTTCCGGAGGTCGCCGGATGCGGTGACGACGATCTCGTCGAAGTGGGTGAAGTGATCGTGCTCCAGTTCGACGGTCGTCTCGCGGCCGGCTGAGACGGTGACGGGCTGGCTGGTCAGGCCGACCGACGGGATGTCGACGACCAGGAGATACGTGCCAGGAGGCACGGCGTCGAAACGAAACGTCCCGTCCGCTGCCACCGAGGCGCTGAGGGACAAGTCGCTGAGTCGGGCGACGGCGAGCGAGATGCCGGCCTCGCCAGGGCTCCTGACCGTTCCGGCGACGGATCCCGTCGCCTGACCGTTGGCTGTCGTCGGATTCAGAAGGAGGGCGAGGGCGCAGAGAGTGGCGGCGGTCACTGCCTGGCGCCAACGGGGCCGGCGCCGTGGATGGTAGTTCGAGAACATGGTGAAGGTAGCGAGCATGGTTTGGAGTTCCTGCGTAGGTCAGTCCGAGTCGAAGGGAGTTCTGGCGTTGGCTGCGGAATCCGCAGCGGCGGCAGCGCGCCGAACTGGTCGGCCGCGCGATGCTGCGATTCCGTGCGATCAGCTGCAGCTGACCGCGGTGGCGTCGTCACGATCGCCCCGAAGTGGGGCGAGTGACGCCTGGTTTGTTTGCTGGCGGCTCCGACGATGCGCGCTGTGCGCGGGTCGGCGCCGCTGTCGACTTAGCCTGGGGGCGGGCCGCGGGCGGCCTGCTGCCTGGGGTCGCCGCGCCTGGCGCTGCCGTCGTTCGCGGGCCTTGTTGCGGCCGAAACAACGTCGAGGGGCTTAGGCGACGGAGGCCCTGCCTGCCTCGTTGGGCTTGGAGCCTCCGGTTCTGCAGGCGACGCAGAAATGTTCGTGAAGTGTCGAGGCCTTGCCGAGCGTGGCGTAGTTCGTCGCCCCGGTGGCCTCGGCTTCGTGATCAACCGTGCACCAGGCGTTCGTCGCCGCTGACGCTTCGTGGCCGTGGCAGCCCGCGTCCCAGGCGGTGAGCAGCGCGGCGATCGTCAGCGCCAGGGCGTTGACGATCGCGAGCGGCGAGTGGGACCGGCTTGGCACGGAGAGGTTCATTGATCTGCGGTGTGGCTCTCAGAAGCGGCGGACGGCCGAGAGCGACCGGCTGACCCGCATAGCGGGCGCCGGCGCGCTCTCGACCCCGCGCCGAACCTGACTCAGAACCAGAATCGGGCCGAGAGCGTCACGTCCCTGCCCGGCAGCGGAGCGAAGTTCTTCAGGAACGACGTATGCACCCGCGCTTCCTCGTCCATCAGGTTGCGGCCTCGCAGGAGCACGTCGAGGATCTGGTTGCCGAGGATGAAGCGCCGCCCGACATGGGCGTTCAGCATCGTGTAGCCCTCGGTGGGAGTTTCCAGTTCCGCGACGTCGTTCTGGTCGTCGAACCAGCGACCCTCGACCGCGGCGCGCCAGTGGTGGCCGTGGTAGTGGAGGCCGGCGCCGAAGCTCATCGGCGGAGTCCGCGGCAGATTGCCGCCCGTGTCGAGCTCGGCGTCGACGGTGTCTGCCATCGCCTGGATGTGCAGATGGTGGTCGTTCCGGTCGAGCAGTTCGAACCGGAGCCGGAGTTCGGCGCCCTCGGTGGTGGCGTCGGCCTGGCTGTAGCGGAGGACGGCGATCTCATCTTCCTCTTCGCCGGTGAACTGCTGGTAGATGAAGTCGCTGAAGCTCTGGCGGAAGATCGTCAGTTCGCCGGTGACAGGTCCTTCCGTCCGGCGCAGCGACACGTCGATACCGGTACCGACCTCGTTGCCGAGGTTCGGGTCGCCGATCTCGAAGCTCTGCGTGGCGACGTGGACGCCGTCGGAGTAGAGCTCTTCGGCGGACGGAAGGCGGACCGACCGGGCGATCGACGCGCCGAGCGTCCAGTCGGAGTCGGCGTCCCAGACCAGACCGGCGGAGGCGGACACGCCGTCGTGCGATGTGTCCATGCCACTCACCGGGTTCTGGTCCAGTTGTTCGAAGCGGGCCCCGAACTGCCACCGAACCGCGCCGGCCTCGACTTCCTGTGAGGTGAAGAGCGCCCATCCCTGGGACTGCGTGGGAGGCACGAACGCCTCCTCGCCGAAGGCGGCGAGATCGCGGTCCGAGTACTGGAGGCCGACGGAACCGCGGCTGCGGCCGCGCTCGCGCTGGAACATCTCGAGCCGGGTCTCCATGTACTCGTTGAAGAACGTCGTGCCGGGATCGGGACCTTCGAGCTCGACGTGCTCGTAGTCGGTTCCCGTCATCCGGACCTCGATCCGCTGGAAGGCACCGGTTGCCGGCAGGGCCTCGGCACGCAGGTCCACGCGGCGCTGCTTCATATCGACGCGGACCGGAAGTTCCTCTTCTTCCCCGTGCTCGTCGTGGTCTTCGTCGTCGTGATCCTCGTCCTCGTGCTCTTCATCCTCGTCGTCATGGTCCTCGTCGTCGTGGTCCTCGTCCTCATGGCCGTGCTCATCCTCATGGCCGTGGGCGTGAGCGCCGAGCGGGATCCCGTAGTCCGTATTGAAGCCGCTGACGGAGACGCCGATGGAACCGCGGTCGCCGAAGAAGCGGGTGAAGCCGAAGCGGCCGCTCTCGGTCATCAGGTCCGTGTTCGGAACGATCCCGAAGGGGTTCTCTTCTTCCTCCCCGTGCTCGTCGTGATCGTCGTCGTGGTCTTCGTCGTCGTGATCCTCGTCGTCGTGGTCCTCGTCTTCGTCGTGATCCTCGTCGTGGTCCTCGTCGTGTTCGTCCTCGTGGTCCTCCTCCACGCGGGCATGGCCGGGAATCTCGTAGGGATCGGTCTCCCGGCTGACGGCGCCCAGGTGCCAGGCCCACTCACCGCCGCCGCCGTTCAGATGAATCGCGCCCATCCGCTCGTCGGCGTTGGAACCGCCGCGAAGGTCGATCGTGCCTGTCAGCGCCGAGACCGGCTTCTCGGTCGGTATCCGACCGTCGACCACGTTGATCGCGCCGCCGATGGCCTCCGAACCGAAGCGGAGCGTGGCGGGGCCACGCAGGATTTCGATCTGCTCTGCGTGGGCCGGTTCGAAGGTGACGGCATGGTCCGCGCTGGTCACGGAGGCGTCACCGGTGTCGATTCCGCCTTCCATGACACGCACCCGGGCGCCGCTCAGGCCGCGAATGATCGGCCGGCCGGCGCCGGGTGCGAACGCGGTCGACGAGACGCCGGGTTCGCCCTCGAGCGTCTCGCCCAGCGTGGCGCCAAGGCGCAGTTGGAGGTCCGTGCCCGAGAGCACGGAGACGGGGTTCGCGAGTTCGGAGGCGCGGCGCAGATCGCCGTTCGCGGTGACCACGACCTCGTCGAAGTGCGTCCCGTGACGCATTTCGAGTTGGACTTCCACCTCGTCGCCGCCCGTCACGGTGACCGACTCGCTGGTCGTGCCGAAGGCGGGGATCGCGACGACGACCAGGTAGGTCCCGGCTGGCACCTCGTCGAAGCGGAACGAGCCGTCCGCTGACACCGCGGTGCTGATGCCGAGTTCAGGGATGCGCGCCACGGCGAGCACGATTCTCTCGCCGTGGGTTTCGACGCTGCCGGCGACGGAGCCGTTCTCCTGGGCGCCGGCCGTCAGTGGGGTGAGAAGGAGGGCGAGGGCGCAGAGAAGGGCGCCCGTCACCGACTGGCGCGGGTGGGGGCGGCGCCGCGGCAGAGGGTAATGCGAAGGCTTGGTCTGGTGAGAGAGCATGGTTTGGAGTTCCTGGGTCGTTCAGTCCGGGTCGATGGGTGTGGGGCGCTGGCTGCGGCGTCCGCAGCTTCTGGAAGCTTCTGGAGCGCACCGAATCGCCTGTGGATAAGGCTTGCGACGCCGCGAAGTCAGCCTTGGCTGACCGTGGCGGTCCTGTCGCAGTTGCCCCCGGCGAGGGGCGCTCAGTGTGGTTGCCAAGCCTCCGCGGACCCCGACGCGACTTGCGTCGGTGGAGGGGTCGGAGGCGGAGTCGACTCAGCCCAGCGGTGGTCCGCGGGCGGTCTGCTGCCAGTGCTCGCCGCTCTGGGGCTCACCTTCGCTCGCGGTCCTCGCCGGGGTCGACGAGAGGTCCAAAGGGCTCGCGCCGGAGGCCTTCGCGGCCTCGGCGATCTTGGAGCGGCCGAGCTTGCAGGCGACGCAGGAATGGTCGTGCAGCGGCGCGGCCTTGCTGACGGCGCCACGGCTCGTAGGCCCGGTGGCTTCCGCTTCGTGATCGACCGCGCAGTAGGCGGCGTTCGCCGCTGCGGCCTCGTGGCCGTGGCCGTTCGCGTCCCAGGCTCCGGCGAGCAGGGTGGCGAGCGTCAGCGCGAGAGCGTTGACGATGGCAAGCGGCGAACCGGTCCGGTGCGTCATCGGGCGCGGACGTTAGCAGAACCCGTGGGGTGCTGGCGCCGGCAGAGGTCTGAGCCCGTCGCTTCGCGCCGGATGCCGGCGGGGACGCCGGCGCACCCGGTTTCGTCCGCGCTAGCGACGGCGCAGCACGACCTGATGCGCCCCCCGCCGTTCCTCGCCCTCGCCGGCCGCGGCGCTGAGCGCGAAGTCGCCGGCAACGACCGCGACATCCTCGAACGTCGCGGTTCTCTGTTCCGAGGACAGGTCCTGGCCGATTTCCCGGTCGCCGATGGCGAGGCGCAGCGTGCCGGTGGAGCCCGCAACAAGGCGAACCTCAACGTCGAACGCGGTGTCGCTCTGGGCACTGAGCAGCCAGTGGCCCTGGGATGTCGGTCGCCAGCCCTGGTCCGCGGTATCCCGCCGCCAGTTCTGCCGGGTGAGGACGGTGACCGGTTCGTGGTCCGTGCCGACGACGATCCGAGGCGGGGCGTAGTTGTCCGGGCGGGTGCTGCTCACGTCTTCGAACCAGGCCAGGTAGGCGTCGGTCATCTCGGCCGCCACACCCGGCAGTCCGTCGATCAGGTTGCGGCTTTCGCCGGGGTCCGCTTGCAGGTCGTACAGCTCCAGGTTGAGGTCGCCCTGCCAGTCCCCCTCGCCGCGGGGGGATGGGTGGACCAGCTTGTAGCGCTGGCCGACCGCGCCGAAGGCCTGAAGCGGCTTCGGTTCGTCGCCGCGGTGGAACTGGAAGTACAAGGTGCGATCGGGCCACTTCGCGGCGTCGCCGTTGCCGGTCAGCAGGCCGAGCAGGCTGCGACCGTCCAGGTGCAGGCCGGCGGGCGGCTCGACGCCGGCGGCGTCGAGCAGGGTCGGTGCAATGTCGATGTGGGCCGCGATGCGGTCGACCGGCTCTCCGCCGGCGGGCAACCGTCCCGGCCAGCGCACCAGCAGCGGCGACCTGATGCCGCCCTCCAGGGTCGAACCCTTGCGGCCGCGAAGTCCCGCGTTGTAGCGGTCCCGGTCCGGTCCGTTGTCGTCCAGGAAGACGAGGAGCGTGTTCTCGGCCAGGCCCATCTCGTCGAGCCGCGCGATCAGCCGTCCGATGTTGTAGTCGATGTTGCTGATCATCGCGTAGCTGCGGGCCAGCCGGTCGAGGACTTCGTCGCTGGCCTGTTCGCTGTCGGGGAGCACGGCGCTCAGGTCCACCTGCCGGTAGAAGTCCAGCCAGTCTTCGGGCACGTCGTGGAACGGACCGTGGGGCGCGTTCGTCGGCACGTAGGCGAAGAATGGCCGTCCTTCGGAGGCCGCCCGTTCCATGAAGGCGAACGCGGCGTCGAAGTAGACGTCGGTGCAGTAGCCGGTGGTCTCCTCACGCTGTCCGTTGCGGAACAGCACGGCGTCGGTGTACTTGCCCTCGCCGCCGGGCGGGTCGGACGGCTGGCCGATGCCGCCGCCGCGGTGGACGAGGCTTTCCTCGAAGCCCTGGTCCATTGCCCGCATCGGGTAGTTGTCGCCCAGGTGCCACTTGCCGAAGATGCCCGTCGCGTAGCCGGCATCGCGGAGCATTTCGGCGATCGTGACTTCGTCCGGCTCCATCATCGCGCGGCCAATGTAGGTGTCGATGGCGCGGGTGCGGTAGTTGTAGCGGCCCGTCATGAGCGATGCACGGGTCGGGGTGCAGACCGGGCTGACGTAGAAGCGCTCGACCGTGGCGCTCCGGGCCGCCAGGGCGTCGAGGTGCGGGGTTTGGAGGACCGGGTTGCCGGCGAACCCGAAGTCGCCGTAGCCCTGGTCGTCGGTCATCACGAGGACGATGTTGGGCTGCTTTGCGCCGCCGCCGGGCGCCGGGGCCTCCTGACCGCCGCTGCAGGCGAGCCCCAGGATGCCGAGCAGAATCACGCTGATCGGTGCGCTACGCTTCATCGGTCTTCCCTCCAGATCACAAGCCGAGGACAGGATATGGCAGCAGAAGAGGTTCGCTACGAACGGCGCGGCCCGGTGGCGGTGCTGACCTTGGACCGGGCGAGGTACCACAACGCCCAGAGCTGGAAGCTGCTCGACGACCTGGACCGGCAGCTTGACCGCGCGATGGCCGACGAAGACGTCCGGGTCGTCGTGCTCAAGGGCGACGGCCGGCACTTCTCGTCCGGCCACGACCTGGGGACCCCGGAGCAGGAGGCGGACATCGAGGCCCGCGGGCTAACCCAGTGGGTTGGCATGGACTGGTACGAGGCGTTTCGCTGGTACAACCTGGACAACACGGTCAAGTGGCGCAACCTGCCGAAGCCCACGATCGCGATGGTGCACGGCTACTGCATCTTCGGCGGCTGGATGATCGCGGCGTCGATGGACCTGATCTTCGCCGCCCCGAGCGCGCGGTTCCTCGCCAGCCTCTTCGAGACGTTCACCGTGCCTTGGGACATCCATCCCCGCAAGGCGAAGGAACTCCTGTTCGAGAGCCGCTTCGTCGACGCGGAGGAGGCGCGCGAGATGGGCCTGGTCAACCGGGTCTACGCGGAGGATGAACTGGAGCGCGAGACGATGGCCTACGCCGAGCGGGTCGCGGAGAACGATCCCGTCGTGCTGCGCATGGGCAAACTGGCCGTGAACAAGGCCCAGGACGCGATGGGCTATAGCGCGAACGTCGAGGCTGCGTTCGCGGACTACTTGGTCACGCACGAGATTCGCGGCAGCTCCAGCCGGGTCGAGGGCAACCGGCGCCTGGTCGGCGTCGACCTGGCGCTGCGCGGTCAGCGCGGCGGACGGGCCGGGCAGTTGCCGGCGGACGCCGCGGGTGCTTCGGAAGCAGGGGAGGACGCATGAGAACGGTTCGAGTTGCCTGCGCGTTGGCGCTGTCTCTAAGTATGGCCGCCGCCGCGGCGGCGCAGGAGGGCGACGGTCCACGGACGTACAACACCGCCAAGCAGAAGCTGATGAGCGGTGAAGGCATCGTCGGCGTCAGCATCTCTTCGGCCGATCCGGAGAGCTACTGCGCTGCGGCCAACGCCGGTTTCGACTTCACCTGGATCGAGATGCAGCACAGCCCGCTGACCTACCAGGACGTGGCGCGGATGCTCTGGGCCTGCCGCGACGCGTCCGCCATCCCCTTCATCCGCGTACCTGACGCGACGGAGGGGGACATCCAGAAGGCGGTCGACCTCGGCGCGCTCGGCATCGTCGTGCCGATGGTGCGCACGGCCGAGAAGATGGAGCGGGCGGTGCGCTTCGCCAAGTTCCCGCCGGAGGGTCGGCGGAGTCTCGGCGGCGGCCAGTACGGCGCCCTGTGGGGTCGCGACTACCGTGCGACCGCGAACGAGAACATCCTGATCGTCGCGATGATCGAGTCGCCGGCCGGCGTCGAAGCGGTGGAAGAGATCGCGGCCGTGCCCGGCGTCGACGTCGTGTTCGCCGCCTCGACCGACCTCTACAGCTTCTCGGGCAAGCGGCAGGGCGAGCCGGAGTACGAGGCGATGGTCGACCGCATCCGCGACGCCGTGCTCGGCGCCGGCCTCAAGCTGGGCGGTCCGCTGGCCTGGCGCGACCGCGAGGGCTTCAGCTTCTTCCAGGCCCCCGGCGTCGGCAGCCTGATCCGCCGCGGGGCTCAGGCGCTGCTGGAGGAGACGGCGTCAGGAATCGCCGAGATCGAGGGTTCGGAGGAGCAGTAGCGGACTGCCGGCTCGGCGGCGTAAACCAGGAAGCTGGACGCCGCGCATCCGCATCTCCTGGTAGACGGGAGTGGCCAAGCGGGGTTTGACCATGGTCATTGACCATGGTACAAGTTCAACCCGCAACGTAGGAGGGCAACCCCGTAACGCAGGAGGGGACTACGGAATGGAGCAAGTGGCTATCTCGAAGTTCAAGGCGACCTGTCTGGCGGTGTTGCAACGCGTCAATCGAACTGGAGAACCCGTGCTGGTCACGCGTTTCGGCAAGCCGGTGGCCGAGATCGTTCCGCCATCGCCCGCCGTTCAGCCGCGGCGCGTGCTTGGTCAGATGCGGGGTACGGGTCGCATTCTTGGCGACATCGTCTCTCCGGTCGTGGACGAAGACGACTGGGAAGTTCTGCGGTCTTGAGGCTACTGCTGGACACGCATATCTGGGTTTGGAGTCAACTGGAGCCGGAGCGTTTGTCGGGGAAGGTCGCGTCAGCTCTCGGGTCTGCCGAGAACGAACTCTGGCTCTCGCCGATCAGTGTCTGGGAGTTGGTCTTGCTGGTCGAGAAAGAGCGTCTCGCGGTCGACCATCCCCTCGATGCCTGGATCGACAAGGCGATGGAAGAGATGCCGACCCGCGAGGCTCCGTTGACGCACCAGATCGTGCTAGCGAGTCGTACAGTCGATCTTCCGCACCGGGATCCGGCAGACCGCTTCCTCGCTGCCACGGCAAAGGTGAACGACCTGACGTTGGTGACTGCGGACGCCCAGCTCGCGGCGGCAACCGACATCTCCGTGCTGCGAAACTGACTCGCTATCGCGCGCCGGCGCGCCCGCTTCCGCTACGCGGTTCCTGGCGTCAGATGTGTCGGCCCTGCCCGCCGTCGACGTCGATCACAGCGCCGTTGACGTAGGACGCAGCCTCGGAGCACAGGAAGACGATCATGTTGGCGACCTCTTCCGAGGCGCCGTAGCGACCGACGGGGACGTTCCTGCCGTTGTTCCGGATCACGTCTTCCCAGTTGCCGCCGCGGGCGTTCGCGATCTCTTTCGCGGCTTTCTCCCACATGGCCGTGTGGATCAGGCCGGGGAGAACGGAGTTGAACAGCACGTTGTCCCGACCGTACTTGCCGGACAGCGCCTTGCCGGTGGCGACCATCGCCGCCTTCGAGGCGCCGTAGTCGATCAGGGCGGCGCCGGGGTACTTCGCCGCGGCGCTCGCGATCATCACGACCCGGCCCCACTTCTGCTTGCGCATCCCCGGCAGGCAGTGCCGCGTGCTGCGCACCGCGGACAGCAGGTTGAGCCGGAACAGATCCTCCCAGTCGTCGTCGCTCATGTAGAGGAAGTTGCGCGACGGCCCGGCGCCGACATTGTTCACGAGGATGTCGACCGTGCCGCCGGCGAGGACCGCCTCGAAGAAGCCGTCGATCGAGTCGCGATCCGCCATGTCCGCGGCGTGTCCTGAAACGCTGCCCTCGCCGGAGGGCGGCTCGTAGCCGTCGAGCGCGGCGACGGCGTCCTTGTTGCGGGCGCAGAAGGAAACCTCGGCGCCGTGGTCGGCGAGCAGGCGGACGGTGGCGGCGCCGATGCCGAGGCTGGCGCCGGTGACGACGGCGCGGCGGCCGGTCAGGTTCAGGTCGATCATCGCTGGATCATCTCCTCCAAAAGGCCGAATCGTCGAAAGGGGTAAGCGGCCGGCGAGTGTAGCGAGGGCTTGTCAGAACGTGTCTTGCTCAAGCAGTCGGGCGCCCTCGGCGGCTGCCGCGGCCTGAAGCCGCCGGTCCAACGTGGCGAGTGGAAGCCGGAGACGGACCGCGACTTCCAGATAGGCCGCGTCGTATGCCGTCAGATGGTGTCGTCGCGCCAGGTCGAGGACGTTGCGGTCGTCGTGACCGGCGTCCAGTTCGATGCGCATCTGCCCGAGGTCGAGGAGTGTCGTCCGCGTGTCGGCCTCTTCGAGGCGACCTCGCCGCTCGTTCACGAGCAGTGCGTTCCAAAGCTCGTACGGCCAGACTCGAGGTGCGACCGCACCCTGTTCGATGGTCAGTTGGAGGGCTCGCTGCGCCAGCGGGTCCACCTCGTCTGCCAGACACCAGGAGAGCACGACGGAGTTGTCGAGGACAATGGCGGTCAATAGCGGTGCCCCTCATGGATCGAGTCGATCAACTCGGCCAGGCTCGAGCGGCCGAGTCGGTTGCGGCGGCTCTCGATGCGACGGGCTGCCTGAGTCGCACGCTCGCGATCGTCGGTCTCTACCGGAACGAGTCGGGCGACGGGCTGGCCATGGCGAGTGATCGTCAGCGTTTCGCCGCTCGCGACGCGGTCCAGCAAGCGGGGAAGATGCGTCTTCGCTTCGTAGGCGCCGATTGTGTGCATGGGTTCTCCAGTCCAGTCCGGTCGATCAGACCAGTCTACCCTTCTGGCGAGATCGACGGTATTCCGGGGGTCGCGTTACGTGACAAGGCTGCGGTCCGACTCGACCTCACTGGTGGGCTATGCTCGCGGCTCACCCGAGAATGAGGCTTCGCCTCTGCCGTAATGAGGAATCGAGTGCAAGACGGACGAGCTTGGATGCGGTGCCTTGGTCTGTTGAAGACCCTGCTGACGGTCCTGGTGCTGGCAACGCCCTCGCTGGCGCAGGACGCCGGTGACGCGGTCTCGCGTCACTACGACGGCAACCCGGACATCAACGGCGTCTGGCAGGTGATCAACTCGGCTCACTGGAACCTGGAGGACCACTCGGCGGCCGCCGGGCCGGCCGAGTACGGCACGCTGACCACGATGCCGCCTGGCCAGGGCGTCGTCGTCGGTGGCGAGATCCCCTACCAGGACTGGGCTCGCGAGCAACAGCGGGAGAACTTCGAGAACCGCTGGGGCGAAGATCCCGAGGCGAAGTGCTACCTGCCCGGGGTGCCGCGCGCGACGTACATGCCGTTTCCGTTCCAGATTCTCCAGGGGACGAGCCACATCATGATCGTCTACGGCTTCGCCGAGGCGAACCGGACGATCCACATGGACAAGGACAATCCGGAGCCGCCGCCGATCGACAGTTGGATGGGGCGGTCGCATGGGCGTTGGGAGGGCGACACCCTGGTCGTCGAGGCAACGGGCTTCACCGGTCAGGCGTGGTTCGACCGTGCCGGCAACTTCGCCAGCGACACCCTGCGAGTGACCGAGCGGTACACGCCGACCGGCCCGAACACGATGACCTACGAGGCGACGCTCGAGGACCCCAACGTCTTCACCGAGCCCTGGACGATCCGCATGCCGCTCTACCGGCGCCTGGAGGAGAACGTCCGGGTACTGGAGTACAAGTGTGTCGAGTTTTCCGAGGAGCTGCTCTATGGCCACCTGCGCCGACGCGAAGAAGAACCGACCAGTGACCAGCCGTAGCATCCGCAGCTTCGGTCCTTGCGCCCTTGTCGTCCACTGGGTAATGGGATGGTCCGCCCCGCACCCTTACGGCCTCTCGTTGGGGCCAGAATGGTGTTTTCTTCCGAACAACAAGGAGGAGGCGGACCGTGAAGGAGGTTACTCGAGTCGGTATCGATCTGGGCAAGCATGTGTACCAGGTGTGCGGGATGGACGCGTCGGGCGCGGTGGTGTTTCAGCGTCAGTTGAAGGCACCGCGGCTGATGGAGTTGATGTCGCGGCTCAAGCCGTGCCTGGTGGGGATGGAGGCGAGCTGCGGCGCGCACCACTGGGTGGAGAAGCTGAGGGATCTGGGCCACGACGTGCGGATGATGAGTCCGCAGTTTGTCCGTCCGTACGTGAAGTCGAACAAGAGCGACTACCACGACGCGGAGGCGATCTGCGAGGCGGTGTCGCGTCCGACGATGCGTTTCGTGCCTTACAAGACGAAGGAGCGCCGGGCGCTGCAGCAGATCCACCGAAGTCGGGAGACGATGGTTGGTGTGCGCACGCAGTTGGCGAACCAGTTACGTGGTTTTCTGCGGGAGTACGGGATCGTGCTGCCTCAGGGTCTGGCGGTGATCAAGCGGGAGGTGCCTGCGATCGCGTCGGACCCGGAGCGGGCCCTGCCGGGCGACTTTCGGGCTCTCTTGTGCATGCAGCACCAGGCGCTGATGCAGGTCGACGATCAGGTGGCGGATCTGACGGCGATGCTGGAGCGGGAGTCGAAGGAGAACCCCCTGTCCGAGCGTTTGATGTCGATCCCGGGGATCGGTCCGATGGTGTCGACGGCGCTGGTGGCGTCGGTCGGCTCGGGCTGGGCCTTCAGCAGCGGCCGTCAGATGTCGGCGTTTCTCGGGCTGGTGCCTCGTCAGGCATCGACCGGCGGGCACACGAGGCTGTTGGGGATCAGCAAACGCGGGGACCGCTACATGCGGGCGCTTCTGATCCACGGTGCGCGGGCGGTGCTGCGCACAGCCCACAAGGGCGAGCGGACGCGGCTCAAGGAATGGGCTCTGGACGTCAAGCGGCGCCGGGGGGCGAACGTCGCCACGGTGGCCGTGGCCAACAAGCTGGCTCGAATCGCCTGGGCGGTGCTGCGACACGACGAACGCTACAGCGACGAACGCCATGTCGGCGGTCGAGCAAGGGACTCACGGGCCGCGGCGTAGACGGCTCGGGGAACAGCGAACCAACGATAGGAGAATCGCCCCACCAAGCAGTTTGCGGGGACTCATTCGAGCGATGGCGAAACAGGTCGGACCGGCGCGTTGAGAAGCCTGAGTCGGCGCAGGGCCCATCAAGAGGCCGTCTGGGTGTGAAGAGGCCGACGCGCGCGTATTCCATCGGGGCCAGGGAGCTCTCTCTCAGAGACTCCCACCAACAGGCCGAATACATGCAAGCAACTGCACCTACCTCGCCAGAAACCCGGAAAGAGCCCTTGCACAAGCGGGGCGGACCATACATGCGCCGACGTCCCCGTCGGCATCCGCTACGTAGCATCCGCAGCTTCGGCGCTTGCACCCTTGCCGTGGCCCTCCTGCCGGGACTGACCGCGGTGCCGGCTGCGGCGGGCGACGTGACGGTGCAACTGACCACCTCCGCCCGCAGCGAGGCGGTCAAGTGGTACGAACGCCACCTGGACTGCGAGCCGATCGAAGGCCGTGCCGAGGCGGTCGACTGCGGCAACGCGGTGATCGAGTTCACCCAGGGTCCGATCATGGGCGCGAGCCAGGGCACCGGCATCGACCACATCGGCTTCTCCTTCGCCGACCTGGAAGAGAAGATGGCCGAGTTGGAGGCCGTTGGCGTCCGGGGCTCCGGCGTTCGCCTGCAGCGCTACGACGACGGTTCGACGCTCCGGGAAGAACCCGGTCTGTTCCAGGTCGGGCGCATCTTCGATCCCTGGGGTACGCGGATCGAGGTCGTCGAAGACCTGGACACGCTGGGCTTCCATCACGTTCACCTGAGTGCGAGCGATCCGGAACGGACTCTCGGCTGGTACCGCGAGACCTTCGGCGGCGTACCGGAAAGCCTGCGCGGGACGCAGGACGGCCTCCGCTTCGGTGAGGTCTGGCTGTTCGCTTCGGAGCACCCCGAGGGTCAGCCCGCGCCGAGCGCCGGCCGGGCGATCGACCACCTGGCGTTCGAGGTCGCGGATCTTGATGTGGCGGCGGTCGGCCTGCGCGACCGGGGCGTTCACTTCACCCGGGATCCCGAGCGGCCCCAGGGAGGCCGTTCCGAGGCGAAGCGCGGCTTCGTTGCGGCGCCCGACAACGTGCGCGTGGCGGTGGTCGAACCCGGCTGGCAAGGCGTCGACGCCGACTTTGGATCCGATGCCGACCAGGTCGCCTCGGCCGAGCCCTACGTCGTTCCGCGCACGCCCTGGGGCACGCCCGATCTGCAGGGAATGTGGTCTGGCAACAAGGCCCACGGCATTCCCCTGGAGCGTCCTGAAGACCTCGCCGACGTCGCGGAACTGAGTCCCGAAGAGGCGGCTGCCCGCCGCGAGCGGGGCACCCTGGGGAGCATCTGGGGCTACGAGCGCGAGTGGCGGGACACGACCCTCGGCTACGTCAAGTCCGCGCCCTCGCGCCAAGTGGCGATGATCATCGACCCGCCGGACGGCCGCATTCCACCTCTGACCGAGGAGGCGCAGGAACGGCAGCGCAATGCCCGGCAGTCGTTCGGCGACTACGTCAGGCGCCGGCCCGCGGGGCCCGAGGACCTGACGGCGTACGTACGCTGCATCAGCCGGGGCCTGCCGGGCATGATGATGCCCTCGATCTACAACAACGGTCTGCAGATCAGCCAGAGCCCGGGCTTCGTCGCCATTCAGAAGGAGATGATCCACGAAACGCGGGTTGTGCCCACGGCGGAGCGGGAGCCGCTCGGTCCCGGGATCAAGCAGTGGCTCGGCGATCCCCAGGGCCGCTGGGAAGGCGACACCCTGGTGGTGGAGACCACGGGGTTCAACGGCCGCACGAACTACCGCGGCTCGAGCGAGAACATGAAGCTCACCGAGCGCTACACGCGCCTCGGCCCGAACCGGCTCGAGTACCGGTTCACAGTGGAAGACCCGACCGTGTGGACCAGCTCCTGGACTGGCCGCTTCGAGTTCGAGCTCGACAACGAGCAGTACGAACTCGTCGAGTACGCCTGCCACGAAGGCAACTACGGGATGACGAACATCCTCTCCGGCGCGAGGGCGCGCGACCGGGAGGAGGCCGCGGCCGCGGCGGAGACGGGGTCCGGAGCGCAGTAGACCCCGGCGAGGGCTCAGCTTCCGCCGGGTCCGCCGGCATCCGTCCGCAGCGAGAGACGGCCACTACCGGCAGAGGAGTGCGCCGACAACGACGTCCGGGTGCGCGGACCTTCTGGTCCGTATCAAGTGCGATGCCGCGAAGCGGCGAGCGCAAGCCCGGCGTCAGCTCGGGGCAGGCGTTGAGAACTGCAAGGCGGCGACGCAATCGGTGACGCTCTGTTCCGGCGCCGACACATCGAACGGCAGGCAAAGCAGCGTGAGTTCGTCGTCAAAGACGAACGGGAACCTCTCGCTGAACCCGTCCGTGCGCGGATACACCAGCGCCACGGTTCGACAGTCATAGCGCTTCCCGTAGGCGAACAACTGGTACATGTCCGCCTGCGAGACGCCGCGCTTCGTCGGCTCGTCCGAGGCTGGCTTGAGCCGCTTCCACTTCGTGTCGAGAATGAACTCGGTCCCGCCGCGTGCATCCGCGAGCGTGATGTCCGGCTTCATCGGGAACGCCGCCGGGTCGCGCGTCAGCTTCTTCTGCGGCCCCTGCCCCTCCACGCCGTACTCGCTCTGGTAGCGCCGGAAACACCGCGTCACGAAGTCCTCGAAGACCTCCTCCATCGGAAACAGCAGCGACCGGTTCTCATGCTCGCCGTGAAACGTGGCGAGACCGTGGCCGAAGAGGAACAGCCGCACCCAGGCCATGACCGGGCGGTAGTGCTGCATCGTCCGGTCGACAGAGTGCCGCCGCCAGTCGCTGGCGGGGTCCGTCGTTGGCGGCACGTCGGCAAACGCGTCGGCCAACTCGCGAAGCAGTCGCCTGTTCTCTTCGTTCCGCACTGTCCGCCGCAGCCGGTCCAGCGTGCTGCGGATCAGCCGGTTCGCCGGCCGGTTCGGGTTGAACTCGTCGTGCGCGACGTAGAACCGCGCCCGGTTCGTCAGGTTCTCCCGCACATGCTGCTGGAACAGGAGGCGGCCGCGAAGGAAGGGCAGGTTGTCCTCGACCCGGACGTACCGCCGGGCGAGGCCGTGGCGCGCGAGGTGGGAGAGGTTCTGGAGGAACAGGTGTGCGAACGCCTCCAGCATCGGAAAGCGCCGAAGCGACCGGATGGCGCTCGGCGGCAACTCGGCGTGCCGCAGCCCGCGCCATGCGCGGAGCATCTCCAGGAACACGCGCCGCGTCTCGTCTTCCTGGTTCTGCTCGTCCGTGTCCACGGCGAGGTCGATCTTCGGCAGGATCTCGATGGGCCTGCCGCGCGAGGTCGACAGGACACCGACGAAGCTGGTCGCTCGCAACTGGCGTCCCGAGCGGTTGAAGCGGAGCACCGGGCGGTAGTCGCCATTCCTGTCGAACTGGTTCTTCCGGGCGAAGCTGGTCAAGCTCTCCCATTCCGTGTCGCCGAGTCCAAGTTGCTCGCGGTCTATGGGGTCGTACTCGCGAAGCGTCCGAATCGTCGGTGGCTTTGAGCTCTCGAACGCCCGCTCGGCCGGGAGCGGGTACGCGGGCGACCTGGCGGCAGGAGTCTGCACTTCAGTCATCGGCGACGAACCCCGCGCGGTCACTGGGTGCGCCAGCGTGAAAGCGCGGGCTTCCGATACTGGGTGCGCCGGCGTCCCCGCCGGCATCCGGCGCGAAAGCGCCGGCTTCCGGATCGTCTACCGCGTCCAGCGCCTTCCATCAATCGGAGCCGGGCGACTCGTAGATCTTCCGATACTGGCCGGCCTCGCTCCAGGCCGGAGCGTCCAGCGGCAGACGCTCGTAGATGACCGCGTCGTCGTCCACGAGGTCGAAGTCCCGGACCAGGTTCTTCGCCTGTCCCTCGCCGATCTTCCGTTCCCGCACAAAGGCGTTGCCGCCGAGCACGGCCTTGATCTTTCGCCAGTCGTCGTAGAAGTACTCCTGCAGCAGCGGAAAGATCCGGTTCTGGAACCGATCGGCAAGGTCGGCGAGATCGCGCACGTTGAACAGGTAGGTGTGCCCGATCTGATGCTCCCGATCGAGGAGCACGGCGATGCGCTCGTTCATCGCCCGCAGCATCTTCCGGCAGTTCACTCCATCCACGGCTTCGGGAACCAGTTCGTGATCCGGATTGGGCATCATTTCGACGAACGTGAAGCGGCGTCGGAGCGCTGTGTCAAGCTGCTGAATCGACCGGTCGGCCGTGTTCATCGTGCCGATGATGTAGAGGTTGTTCGGCACCCCGAACTCGTCGCCCGAGTAGGGAAGCGTGACCCTGGTCTCGTTGTCCTCGCCGAGCCGCCGGGAATCCTCGATCAGGGTGATCAGTTCGCCGAAGATCTTCGGGATGTTGCCCCGATTGATCTCGTCGATGATGAGGACGTAGGGTGGCGTCTCGTCGCCGTTCTTCTCTGCGTTCTTTCTCGCGTCGTCTGCGACCTCGCAGATTGAGCGGAAGCTCCCGTGGCGAAGTTCGTAGCCAAGTTCGGTTGACCCTGACTTGGCCGAATCCACGTCCCGACCACCACTTTCGGCCTTGGTGAGCTGCGGCCGAATTCCCTCCACGAAGTCCTCGTAGGCGTAGTTCTGGTGGAACGTGACCATGGCAAGCCGGCCTTCTGGGCGTCCTCCTCCGCCCGCCGGAGACTTGAACCGCAGCTCCGAATAGCGCTCCAGGGCCGCTTCAGGGTCCTCTTCTCGGCCCTCGCGAACCGTGTCGACGTCCACGCCGTCGACGACCGCCAGGGCGTGGCTCACGGTGTCGTACGTCTTGCCGGTTCCGGGGGGGCCGTAGAGGATCTGGTTGCGGGGATGGGATGCCTTCAACCCGCCAGACTGTATCGCTTCCTTGAAAGCGCGGACTTGGTCAGGGTACTTCGTGATGTCTGTGAGGGTCTTGACGACGAGGGGCTTCTCACGGACCCTGACTCCGTCGGGAAAGTTCGATTCCCATTTGACATCGCGAACGTGCCGATGGCTGTCGCGAGCTGCATCGTAGCGGTAGTCGGACCGTACAGTGCCGTGCCCGATGGCGTTGTTGCCGCGCTTCACGAAGATCACATCGCCAGGCTTCATGACGTGGGAGAATTCCCAAAGAGCCCGACGAGTGTTCATGAGTTCTGGCCCCGACTCGGACCCGATGGCTCGACCAACCTCTTCTTGAGAGCTGTACTGGCCAAGATCGACGCGATAGTCGTCGTAGCCCATCGAAGCAATGCCGCTTTCGCGGCAGGCGGGCCAACGTCTGGATTGACGCCCGAGCGACATCAGCCAGTACCTCCGATCGGCGGGTGGGGTCGTCGGCAGGTCTCCTGGTGGCGGGGGAGGCGGTTGCTCCTTCGGATCGAGCCAGATCTCGGGGCTGATGTCGAGGGCGTTGCCCAGCCAGGAGTAGTGTTCGATCAGGGCCGCGTGCTGTTGGCTCGGAGGCACTCCGGCCGCATTCGGGAACACCTCGTTGTAGCGAGCGGCCAGCCGAGGTTCCTTGTAGATGGCCAGGAGCCTGGGGGCTTTCCGGTCCTGATAGACAAACGCGACCTTCCACTTGACGGCGGGAGAGAAGTCGACCTGGTCAACAGCTTCGAGATTCCCCGCCTCAACCGCGTCGATCACGTCGGTCAGCCGAGACCGCACGGTGGCGAAGGCTGCTTCCGCCGTCTCTCCGTACTTGCGCATCCAAGCGTACTCATCACCCCAGACTCGTCCTCCCTTGGGTTGCTTCGGATCCTTGTTGTCTCGGCGAAACATGCCGAACTTGAAGGCCGAGCCTCCCCATATGCTCCCGAGAGCATGGGCTTTTGCCTCAAGCCAGTAGACGAAGGCGCCGTCCCGGTCGAGATTCGTGTACTCCTCCAGAGACATGCCGCGGACCTTGTCCGGCGGCCAAGCCTCAAGGAACTCGTCCCAGAGTTCGAGGGTCGGGGCAGCTCTGAGCGATCGGCTCGTTCGTGGCTCGGGACCGAGACGTTGAATCTTGTCCAATGTCGGCGGCCTTCTAGCTAGTCGCCGTTCGGCGCGCTGATCTTCCAGCCAAGCACGGCGCCGACCACTGCTGCCGCCACGACGGCGACAACTCCGAAGAAGCCCAATTCGGCAGGTTTGCCGCTTGCGGTTGGCGCCACGCGATCCCGCGGGCGAGCACGCAGCGCGAACACGACGACCGCAGCCAGGCTCGCGATGGCGACCGCGAGCAACAGGTAGGCCATGACGTACACCGCCATATCGTGTTGTGCCGTCACCTGCCGACGCCAACGAACGGAACGGCCGCCTCTGCTGCTGCGGCGGCGTCAGCATCGCCCCGCCTGTCGTAGCGGGCCGTCTTATCCGTCCGCGAGCGACCCATCACCTTCTGGACCGGGAGCGTGTCGTTGCCGCTTCGAATGTCGCCCGTACTGCAGGGTTGCGCCGGGAAAGTGCCTTGGCGAAGCTCTCGACGGAGGTGAACCAGACTGTGGGCTCTCCTTCGGCGGCGTGGTACTTGCCACGGGCGATCGCCATCGTGCGCGCCTTCATCTCGTCGTAGTCGGCGACGCCGATCTGCAGTGTCTTCATGACGGCTCCGAGGGTCAGCCAACTATACACTCCCCAGCCATGGCCGACCCCATCCTCAGAAGTCTCCAGCGGCCGCGCGAGCCGCGGCGGCCGCTCGATCTGGCGGATTTCCCGGGATGCCGCGCCGTTTCTCTTTCGGACGAGGAGCTCGACGACTACGAGGGTCGCATCGAGTACTGGGAGGCTCGCACCGAGACGGCGATGATCCTCGGCGAGGTGACGACGTATCACGAAGTTCCGTCGGCCGGGGTGACGGGTCTGGTGGAGATGATCGCCCAGGCCCGCGGCTCGAAGATTCTGGCCCTCGGCTCCGCGAGCCTGGTCCAGTTCGGGCCACAAGGGCGACGCGAGGTTCTGATGCAGCCGGACGCGATGTTCTTCCTCGATGGTCCGTGGCCACGGGAGAGGACGATCGACATAGACGTGGGCCCGCTGCCGGATGTGGTGCTGGAAGTGGACCACACGACCGACGTGCGTCGACGGAAGCTGGATGTCTTTGCCGCCTGGGGCTTTCCGGAAGTATGGGTGGAAGTGCCTGAGCCGGTCTGGATGGCGCCGCGGACTTCGGGCCGGCCGCGCCTCGTGATCTACCTGCTGGAGGGCGACGGCTACGTCGAGTCGGCCGTCAGCCGGGCGTTTGAAGGTTGGCGGGCGGTGGAGATCCACCGGGGGTTGAACGAGGAGAGGAAGTCGGCGGAAACCGCGACGGCGGTGCGCCGGGTCGGCCGCAGGCTGGGCAGGGCCGCCGCTACCGGACCCGACGACGACCCGTTCCTCGGCGCCGAGCGTCTGGAGAGTCGGCGGGCCGGCCTGAGGGAAGGCCGTGTGGAAGGCGGCTTGGAGATGACCCGCTCCCTCGTGCGCGAGGCGCTCCTGGCCCGTGGATTCGCGATCACCCCGCCGCTGGAAGCCTGGTTGGAGCAGCTCCCGGCGACCACGGACGGAGCGGCCGCCATCCGGGCAGCGGTCGGGTGCCTCGACGCCGAGGACTTCCTGCGCCGGGTCGAGGCGCGGCCGGCCCGCGCGGACTGCTAGATCAGCGAACCACCGCCGGCGGCCCCGCTCTCCAGCCACGGGTTTCGGAGGGCATTTCCGGGCCTCGGGTCTCCGGTCCATCTCGGAGTTCATTCCGAAATGGTCGGACTGTTTCGGAGTACACTCCGAACTGGACTTGTCATGACGCACTACGAACGGACCCTTGAGATCGAGCTGCCCGAGGCGCAGAGCGCCTTTCTGTGGGGGCCCAGGAAGACGGGCAAGTCGACCCTGCTCAAGGAGCGCTTTCCGCACTCAGCCCGTTTCGACCTGCTCGACACGCGGCTGTTCCTGGAGTTCGTCAGAGCGCCGTGGTCCTTCTCCGAACGAGTGCGCGCGCTGGATGAGGGAACGCTCGCTCGCCCCGTGCTCGTCGACGAAGTCCAGAAGGCGCCGGCGATTCTGGACGAGGTGCATCGGCTGGTCGAGGAGGAGGCCCTGCGCTTTGTACTTTGCGGTTCGAGCGCCAGGAAGCTCAAGCGCGGTCGCGCCAATCTGCTGGGCGGTCGGGCCTGGCGCCTCGAACTGCATCCGCTGACCTGGTCCGAGATACCGGAGTTCGACCTGCTCAGGGCGCTGAACCATGGCCTGGTGCCCGCCCACTACGACGCCGCGAATCCGCGGCGCGCTCTTGGCGGCTATGTGGACGACTACCTCAAGGAGGAAGTGTTCGACGAGGGGTTGACGCGCAACGTGCCCGCCTTCTCCCGATTCTTCGACGCGCTGGCCTTCTGTCACGGCGAACTGCTGAACTACAGCAACATTGCGCGCGACTGCGGCGTGGACTCGAAGACCGTGCGCGAGTACTTCCAGATCCTGGTGGACACCCTCCTGGGCAGCTTCGTGGAGCCGTTCGCCCGCCGTCGCTCGCGTTCCATCATTGTCCGGGCGCCGAAGTTCTACCTCTTCGATGTCGGCGTTGCCGGGCATCTCATGGGGCGTCGCATCGGCCGTGCCGCGGGTCCGGACTTCGGCCGGGCGCTGGAGCATTTCGTGCTGATGGAGATCCTCGCCTATCGCGCCTATCGCGATCTGCGGTTTCCGGTCCGTTTCTGGCGCACCAAGTCGGGACTGGAGTGCGACTTCGTCCTGGGCCCGCAAGGCGAAACGGCCATCGAAGTCAAGGGTGGCAGGGTACGAGCCGAGGATCTCAAGCCGCTGCGGGCCTACGCGGAGGAGCATCGTCCCCGACACGCCATCGCCGTGTGCAACGAGGAATCTCCGCGGCGCACCAGCGACGGGATCTGGGTCCTGCCCTGGAGGGTGTTCCTTGAGAGGCTGTGGGCCGGGGAGTACGTCGAGTAGGGACTGCGCCGCGGGAGGCGACAGCGTAGGAGCCGGCGACTCGGGGCGTGGTCCGGCGGGATGAGAACGTTCGCCGGCCGGTGGTAGCCTTGGGTTTCCGCTAATCGTCCACAGGAAGACGCCGATGAAGATGACGCGATTCTGCTCTCGCCTTGCCGTTCCCGTCCTGGGTCTGGCCGCTGCCCTGGCTGTCGCTCTCCTCGCGCCGGCTTCGCCGGTCGCAGCCCACCACGCCTTCGCCGCCGAGTTCGACGCGACGAAGCCGGTCCGTCTGCGCGGCAAGGTGACGAAGGTCGAGTGGGTGAACCCGCACGCCTGGATTCACATCGACGTGACAGGTGACGATGGCGCCGTGACGGCCTGGATGGTCGAGTGCGGTCCGCCGGGCGCTCTGGTGCGCCGCGGCTGGAAGAAGAACTCCGTGGCCCCGGGGACCGAGGTCCTCGTGGAGGGCTATCAGGCGATCGACGGCGCGCCGCGGGCGAACGGACGCGACGTGACGCTGCCCGACGGTCGCCGACTGTTCGCCGGTTCCTCAGGCACGGGCGCGCCATACGACGACCGGGAGTCGGGTGAAGGCTAGCGAGGCTTCGCCTCTGTTCAAGGAATCCAGGTTGCCCGAGGCGCCGCCGGAGGATCGTGACCGCCTCGGTGGTAGCGTTGACCTCCGATCCATGCACGAGGAGGTGCCGGATGAAGTTTGAGCGTTTCCTTCTCCTGAGCTTGGCGGTGCTGCTGGCCGCCCCGATCGCCGTCGCCGCGCAGGACGATGTCCCGCGCTGCGCCGACGGCAAGCCGGACCTTGCCGGGGCCTACGACGTCGCCACGCTGACTCCCCTCACGAGGCCGCGTGAGTTTGGCGATCGCCTGACCCTGACCGATGAAGAGGCGGAAGCGATTGCGCGTCGCAAGGCCGAGATCTACGAGGCCGACTTCAAGCCGAGCGACTCGAATCGCGAGGCGCCGCCGGTCGGCGGGGCGCCGATCTTCGATCCGGGGCTCGAGGTCGCGTCTGGCGGCAGCGGCGGCTACAACGCGTTCTACATGGACCCCGGCGACAATGTGGTCCGGATTGACGGCAAGTGGCGGACCTCGATCATGACCGATCCGCCGAACGGACAGTACCCGGAGATGACGCCTGCCGGCATGGCGCGTGCGGCGGCCCAGTTCGCCGCCTTCGGCCACAAGAACACGGGAACTGCCTGGTGGCTGGAGGAGAACGACGACGGTTCCGGCCCCTACGACAACATGGAGCAGCGGCCGCTGCCGGAACGTTGCCTGATGGGCTTCAGCTCCACCGGCGGCCCGCCGATGCTGCCGGCGCTCTACAACAACCACAAGCGGATCGTGCAGACCGGGAACCACCTGATGATCCTGATCGAGATGGTCCACGACGCCCGCGTCGTGCGCATCGGCGGCGAGCACGCGCCGGCCTCGGAGCGCCGCTGGATGGGCGACTCGATCGGCTGGTGGGAAGGCGACACCCTGGTCGTCGACACGACGAACTTCGGCGAGGAGCCGGGCCTCGGTTCCGCGACGAAGGATCTGCACGTCACCGAACGCTTCCAGCGTCTGCCGGACGGCAACCTGCTCTACGGCTTCACGGTCGAAGACCCGAACGTCTGGGAAACACCCTGGAGCGGCGAGTACGTGTGGCGGTCGACGCCCAACAAGGTCTTCGAGTACGCCTGCCACGAGGGCAACTACGCGCTGGGCAACGTGATGCGTGGCGCCCGGCTGCTCGAGGCGGACGCGATGGCCGCGTCGTCTACCGGCGGAGAGTGATCGGCCCGGTCGGTTCGGGGTTGGCGCAGAGTCAGGGAGGCGCGGCGCCTTCGAGCCGGCTGCCGACCGGACGGCCGTGGCGGCCGGCTTGGCCGCCTCCGAATCGCCGACGTCGGTGAGGGCCATGAAGCGGGGCCGCCGGAAAGCCGACGGGGACGTCGGCGCACCCAGTGCCAGAGCACCGGCGCGACGGCCGCTTTGGCTGTGCGTCTTGCCGTTCGTGGCGACGGGCTGGTTGCCGGCGGCCGAGACCGGGCAGCCGCCGAACATCCTCGTCTTCATTGCAGACGACGCTTCGTGGTCGGACTTCGGCGCGTACGGCAACCGGGTCGTGCGCACTCCGAACCTGGACCGATTGGCGGCGTCCGGCGTCGTGTTCGACAAGGCGTTTCTGACCACCGCGTCCTGTAGTCCGTCGCGCATCAGCATCCTCTCCGGCCGCTATCCCCACGCCACCGGCGCCGAGGATCTGCATAGCCCGTTGCCAGCCGGGGTCGAGCTTCTGCCGGGCCTGCTTGCACAGGACGGGTACACCACCGGCCACATGCGCAAGACCCACTACGGGTCCGAGGGCGAGCGTCAGTTCGACTGGTACGCCGAGGACACGTGGGAGGCGCTGCCGGACTTTCTGGACCTGGCAGCCGAGCGGCCTTTCTTCCTCTGGGTGGGCTTTCGGGATCCGCACCGACCGTACGAACCGGGCTCTGTGGATCCGCCGCACGATCCGGCAGAGGTCGCCGTGCCGCCGTATCTCGTGGACGACGCGGCGACGCGTACCGACCTGGCGCTCTACTACGACGAGATTGCCCGCATGGATGGCGAGATCGGTCGGATGCTTGCCGAGGTGGACCGTCGCGGACTCCGCGAGAACACCCTGGTCGTCTTCCTGAGCGACAACGGGATGCCCTTCCCGCGCGCCAAGGCGACCGCGTACGACGCCGGGATCCGCACACCGCTGATCGTCTCCTAGCCCGGGATCACGCCGGCGGGCAGGCGCTATCCGGGGCTCACCAGCGTGATCGACCTGGCGCCGACCCTGCTCGAGGCGGCCGGAGCGCCGGCCTCGGAGAGCTTCCACGGCACGAGCTTCATCGCGGCGCTCCGGGACCAGGCAGCGCCCGGCCGCGAGTACGTGTTTGCGGAGCGCAACTGGCACAACTGCGACGAGCACATCCGCGCCGTGCGTGGCCACCGCTACAAGTTGATCCGCAACGCGTACACGGAACTGCCGCTCTGCACGCCCGCCGACGCCTCGCGCAGCCCGTCCTGGTACAGCCTGACCGCTGCTCGTGAGGCGGGGACATTGACGCCGGGCCAGGCGCGCTTGTTCGAGGCGCCGCGGCCGGTGATCGAGGTTTACGACCTGGAGGCGGATCCGCACGAACTGGTGAACCTGGCCGGCCGGCCGGAGGCAGAGGCGATCGCCCGCCAACTGAGCCGGGTGCTGGACGACTGGACCTTACGGACGGAGGACTTCCCGCCGAGTCGGCGACGGCGGGCTGACAATACGGACCGCGTGACGGGAGTGAAGTTCTCGCAGAGAGTGCCGCCGCTGGAGCCCTAGGTGGCTGCCGCTCCTGAGGGTTGGCGCCCGGATTCCGCCTGCGGCGGATGCCGGCGGGGACGCCGGCGCACCCAGTGCCGGATGCGCCGATGATCGGGCGGTAGCGCATGGCGCGACACTGGGTAATGGGATGGTCCGCCCCGCACCCTTACGGCCTCTCGTTGGGGCCAGAATGGTGTTTTCTTCCGAACAACAAGGAGGAGGCGGACCGTGAAGGAGGTTACTCGAGTCGGTATCGATCTGGGCAAGCATGTGTACCAGGTGTGCGGGATGGACGCGTCGGGCGCGGTGGTGTTTCAGCGTCAGTTGAAGGCACCGCGGCTGATGGAGTTGATGTCGCGGCTCAAGCCGTGCCTGGTGGGGATGGAGGCGAGCTGCGGCGCGCACCACTGGGTGGAGAAGCTGAGCGATCTGGGCCACGACGTGCGGATGATGAGTCCGCAGTTTGTCCGTCCGTACGTGAAGTCGAACAAGAGCGACTACCACGACGCGGAGGCGATCTGCGAGGCGGTATCGCGTCCGACGATGCGTTTCGTGCCTTACAAGACGAAGGAGCGCCGGGCGCTGCAGCAGATACACCGAAGTCGGGAGACGATGGTTGGTGTGCGCACGCAGTTGGCGAACCAGTTACGTGGTTTTCTGCGGGAGTACGGGATCGTGCTGCCTCAGGGTCTGGCGGTGATCAAGCGGGAGGTGCCTGCGATCGCGTCGGACCCGGAGCGGGACCTGCCGGGCGACTTTCGGGCTCTCTTGTGCATGCAGCACCAGGCGCTGATGCAGGTCGACTGTCAATGGCAACCGAAAATTGCGCACTTGTGGCAACCGAAAACTGCACACTTCCTCGGGGGCGGTAGGGTCCGGATCAGGCATCGGGAATGGCGCGGCAGGACTCCGGTGTCGGCCGTAGGGAGCGGAGCGACCGGAGGCCGACACCGGACGCACGCCGAGCCGAGGGGGTTGGCGGCTGATCACGAGCCGGCTTCCTGGTGCCGCTTTTCGCGGGCGGGGCGTAGGAGGTCCTGGTGCGCCCTCATCCGGTAGCTGTTGCCCCGGATGTTGACGATGTGGCAGTGGTGCAGCAGGCGGTCGATGAGGGCGGCGGCCATGATCTCGTCGCCGAGCACGCCGCCCCACTCCTCGAAGCCCTTGTTGGAGGTGAGCACGGTGGAGGCGCGCTCGTGTCGGGCGTTGATCAACTGAAAGAAGAGCACGGCGCCGTCCTGGCTGATCGGCAGGTAGCCGATCTCGTCCACGACCAACAGGGCTGGATGGGTGAGCACGCGTAGCCGGCGCGACAGGTTGCCCGCGGCCTTCGCCTCGGTCAACGACTCGATCAGGGCCGCCAGGGTGCCGTAGTAGACCTTGCGGCCCGACTCGGCGGCTGAGATCGCGAGACTGATCGCCAGGTGGGTCTTGCCCACTCCCGGCGGCCCCAGGAGAATCACATTCTCGGCCCGCGCCAGGAAGCCCAACTCGTGGAGGCTTTCGATCTGCTCCCGCTTGATGCTGGGCTGGAAGCTGAAGTCGAACTGGTCGAGCGTCTTGACCGCCGGCAGGCGCGACGAACGCATCGCCGCCTGCAGTCGGCGGTTGTTGCGCAGCACGATCTGGGCGGAAAGCAGCTCCTCGATCGCTTCGCCCGCGGTCACCGCTCCGCTGTCGGCCTGGGCCAGGATGCCGTCCACGGCTTCCAGCGCACCGGGCATTTTCAAGTCCGCCAGCATCTCTCGTAGCCGAGCCCGCCGATCGCCTGCCGGCGCCTTCATCGGACTGCCTCCGAGTACTCCCGCAAGGGACGGCGCTGCACCTGTACCGTCGGTGCCACGAAGCGGTGCCGAGACGCCGCTTCGGGCTGCCGTGCGCCCAGAGCTCGGTAGGGATGGCTGGACAGGGGACGAAGCGCCTGGCGCTCGTCCCGCTCGAAACGGTCCACCGGGCGCTCACCCGTCGTGCCATGCCGGCGCACATTGGCGGTGCCCTCCAGCCAGCGCGAGGCCTGCTCATTCAGGTCGGCGTCATTTGTGAACGACCGGCCGTAGAAGAAGCTCTCCCGCAGGTACCGGATTGGCCGCTCCACCTTGCCCTTGGTCTGCGCCCGGTAGGGGCGGCACGACCGCGGCACGAAACCCCAGTGAGCCGCGAACCGTAGAAACTCGGCGTTGAGCGCCAACTCGCCGCCCGAGGCGCGATCGTCCGACACGACCACGGCACGCATCTGATCGAAGAGGAGCTCCTGAGGCACGCCGCCGAACCGACAGAAGGCGCTTTCAAGCCCCTCGATGAGGACCGGCATCGTCTGCCGCTCGTAGAAACGCAGCCACAAGAGCCGGGAGTAGCCGAGCACCACCAGCAGCGCATGCCGACGTCCCCAGGGCAGCCTGAACGTCCCGAAGTCCACCTGACCCTGAAGACCCGCCGGCGTCTCGAACCGCACCGGCGCCTCCTGAGGAGCCCGCGGCCGCACCTCCCGCACATAGTCCCTCACGCGGCTGTACCCGCCGTCGTAGCCGGCCGCACGCACCTCGTCGAACAGGCGCTTCGCCGACAGCTTGGGGAACTCGCCGAGCCGCACCTCGATCAACTCCTTGTACGGATCCAGCTTGTGCGCCACCCGCGGCCGCCGCGAGTACCGAGCCGCGCCCGATGACAGATCGCGGTCCAACTGGCCCGACTCGATCCACGCATGGATCGTCCGCCGGCTGACGCCGAACCGCCTGGACAACTCGGCCTTCGAGATGCCCCGCTCCAGGTAGTGCCTCAACTGCATCCTGATCTCCCATTCGTACATCCGTCTGTCGCTCCATTGCTGTTGGCGAAGCCGACAGCATCGACCGACGAAGCCGCTACCGCAAACCGCGGACTGTGCAGTTCTCGGTTGCCACGAGTGAGAGATTTACAGTTGCCCCCAACATCGACGATCAGGTGGCGGATCTGACGGCGATGCTGGAGCGGGAGTCGAAGGAGAACCCCCTGTCCGAGCGTTTGATGTCGATCCCGGGGATCGGTCCGATGGTGTCGACGGCGCTGGTGGCGTCGGTCGGCTCGGGCTGGGCCTTCAGCAGCGGCCGTCAGATGTCGGCGTTTCTGGGTCTGGTGCCTCGTCAGGCATCGACCGGCGGGCACACGAGGCTGTTGGGGATCAGCAAACGCGGGGATCGCTACATGCGGGCGCTTCTGATCCACGGTGCGCGGGCGGTGCTGCGCACAGCCCACAAGGGCGAGCGGACGCGGCTCAAGGAATGGGCTCTGGACGTCAAGCGGCGCCGGGGGGCGAACGTCGCCACGGTGGCCGTGGCCAACAAGCTGGCTCGAATCGCCTGGGCGGTGCTGCGACACGACGAACGCTACAGCGACGAACGCCATGTCGGCGGTCGAGCAAGGGACTCACGGGCCGCGGCGTAGACGGCTCGGGGAACAGCGAACCAACGATAGGAGAATCGCCCCACCAAGCAGTTTGCGGGGACTCATTCGAGCGATGGCGAAACAGGTCGGACCGGCGCGTTGAGAAGCCTGAGTCGGCGCAGGGCCCATCAAGAGGCCGTCTGGGTGTGAAGAGGCCGACGCGCGCGTATTCCATCGGGGCCAGGGAACTCTCTCTCAGAGACTCCCATCAACAGGCCGAATACATGCAAGCAACTGCACCTACCTCGCCAGAAACCCGGAAAGAGCCCTTGCACAAGCGGGGCGGACCATACATGCGCCGACGTCCCCGTCGGCTCTCTGAAGAAGGCGTGCGAGGCCGAAGGCCTCGCTCCGCTGTGTACGTCGTCGCGCCCAGCGCCGCCGATGGATCTCGAGTTCAGCGATCCAGCACCGGCAGCACGATCCGCGAGCGATGCTCCGCCGAATGGTGGACGGCGTTGTTCGCCACGCGCCACTCGGTTTCGTCGTAGTTGTTGCCGCCGGTGTTCAGGTTGCGGTCGTAGCGAGGGAAGTTGCTGCTCGAGACCTCGATCCGCAGCCGGTGGCCGGCGCCGAACACGTTGGCGGTCGCGAGCGGGCCCAGGGTCACTTCGTAGACCTTGCCCGGATCCATCGGGACGTGCCGGTCGAAGCCTTCGCGGTAGCGCATGCGGAGGATCGTGTCGTCCAGGTTGAGGGCCCGACCGTCGGGGAAGATATCGACGAGCTTGACCGTGAAGTCGGTGTCCGGCGCGTCGGATGAGACGTACAGGACGACCTCGACGGGGCCGACGACCGCCAGCGGTTCCTCGAAGGGTTCCGTCGTGTAGACGAGCACGTCGGCGCGGGCTTCGACGCCGCGCTGATCGAAGGCGCCGGGTTCGTAGTCGCCCATGCAGCAGAAGGCGCCGCCGTAGGTGGGCACCGGCGCCCCCGGGTCGTAGACGAAGCCGTCCGCGTCGGCGCCGTCGCTGTGTTCGTCGCCCTCCGCGCTGGCGTCGGCGGTCAGCCGCCCGTCGCCGGCGGCACTGTTCGCGCCTCCGTCGCTGTCGAGGTAGAAGGTCCTCGGCTCGACTCCCGGAGGCGGCCAGTCGTCCGCGTTCCGCCATTCGTCCTCGCCCATCAGGAAGTAGCGGACCTTGGCGTAGCGATCCTCGAAGCCGTTCGCTTCGGGCTTCGAGAAGCGGTCGAGGAAGCTCCACAGCATTTCGTCGAAGCCGAAGTCCGTGTCGCCGAAATTGCGCTCGCCGACGATCAGCGGGTCCGTCAGCCGGTACATGTTGCAGTGCAGGCTGGGTGCTATGACCATGTACTGGTGGTCGCGGACCTCCGCGTCGGCGTTCTCGCGGACGTGGCCGTAGAGCGCCAGGTTCGGCGAAACGGACAGGTCGTACCAGGAGTTCGCCCACAGCGCCGGCACGCCGAACGGCTCGTCGTCGTGGTAGAGGCCGCCCTCGTACCAGGCCGGATCGTCCGGCATGCGGGCGGCGAACTCGCCGAAGATCCCCTTCGGACCGCCGACCGACTCGATCAACGTCTGGATTGGCAGGTGACGAAGCGCCTGCTCCCAGTCGACGGCCGGCATCTTCGCCGCAAGGTCGAAGTAGGTCGCGAGCCGCTCCAGGTCCTCCCGGCTCGTTCCTGGCGGAAAGGTCGGACGCTGCGTGTTCTGCTCGCCGTACAGCCACGCCGCCATCGGGAGCTGGAGCGCGCCGCCGCGGTAGAAGTTGCCCTGCTCGTAGAACGGTCCCATGCGGCCGATGCCCGCGCCCTGGCCCATGGGCACCGCGGCCGCGTGGCCCGGGTGTCGCATCGCGGCCAGCCCCATCTGCCATTCGGCGGTCGACGAGCAGCCAAGCGTCGCGACCTTGCCGTTGGACCACGGCTGGTCGGTGATCCAGGTCAGCGCGTCGTAGCCGTCGGTGCGAGGCCGGCCGAGGATCTCCCAATCGCCTTCCGAGAAGAACTTGCCGCGCTCGTTCTGGACCACGAAGGCGTAGCCGCGTTCGATCGCGTCGAGGCCGAACTTGAGCAGCGCGCTGGGCCGTTCGAGGTTCGGCTCGGGCAGCGGGCTGAAGTTGTAGGGCGTCCGCCAGAAGACAGCAGGCACCGGGCCCTCGGCGTCGCGGGGCCGGTAGATCTCGGTGGCGAGACGCACACCGTCGCGCATCGGTACCATGACCATGCGGTCGATCTCGGCCTTTCGGTCCAGGTCGGCGCGGCGCACCGGGTCTGCCGTACGGTGGATCTGACCCAGGACCGGCTGAACGATCAGGGCAAGGGAGACAGCGACGAGCAGCAGCCTGATGACCGTTCGAACTTGGTGCATGATGACTTTCTCCTGGAGGGCGAGGCTGGCGCACCCGGTTTCCTTCGCGCAGGCTCATGGCCTCGCGGCTCCTCTGGTGCTTGCGATGGGCATTGTGCCACTTGCAGCCGCCTCGGACTCGACTGTCGGCGAACCCAGGCGGATTGCCGTGCTGGCCGCCGATGCCGAGGACGGCCGGATCGGGATCGTGCGCGAGGCGGTCTCGTTCTGGAACGAGGCCGTCTCGAATCTCGGCCTGGGCGCCGTGTTCACCGACGGGGAGTTCGTGACGCCCCCGGAGGGTCTGCGACCGTTCGAGAACTACGCCCACCAGCTCTCCCAGCTCGCCGGACGCCTGGACTCGTCCGGCCCGGGACCCGCGCCGCCGGAGGCGCTGTTCGCGGTCAACGCCAAGGTCGTCGTGTTGCTGTCGGCGCAGAACCTGATGCCCTTCGCCTGGCCCTATGGCGAGGATGGGCGCTACTTCGTTGCCGTTCCCGCCGGCGATGACCGGGAGAACGTCGTCCGCAACGTGATCACGCACGAACTCGGGCACGTTCTCGGGCTGAAGCACCTTCGCCAACCGGGCGTTCTGATGTGCCAGCCATGCGACACGTCGACTGCGCTCAGTCAGGGCCAGCCGCGATTCCTTCCGCTCACCGAAGTCGACCGCGCGCGGCTTCGCAACTTCCTTGAGGGAGCCCAACCATGACGACCAACTGGACCCGCAGGCGATTCATCGCGAGTGCGGCCGCCGCGGCGGCCGGAACCGGACTGGGCCGGTCGCCCGCCATCGGGCAGGACGGCTGGCGGGGCGGCCCGCTCCAGCACCTGATTCCGGCGGCGAGCCACGATCGCGTGGCGCTGAAGTGCTCTTTCGCCGACTCGCTCGACTTCGTGCCGGTGCTGCGGATCGGCGGCCGGCTGGTGGCGGGCCGGAGCACGGACACGGAAAGGCGCTTCTTCTCTTTCGACGCCCCCGGTCTGGAACCGGACACCGAGTACGCGCTGCAACTGCTCGGCGGCGGTGAGGCGCTGTGCGATCGGTGGCCTCTTCGCACGTTTCCGTCGCCCTCGGCCCAACCCGAGTCGGTCCGGTTCCTCGCCTACACCTGCGCCGGGGGCCATCCCGAGTCGGGCTTCTTCCTGCCGCTGGCGGTTCGCCGCCGGCTGCTGAGACGGGCGCTCTCCTTCCGCCCGCGGGCGCTGATCGCGATCGGCGACCACATCTACTGGGACCAGCGCACGGTGCTCTACAACCGCAGCGAGGAGCGAGGCCGCCGTTCCCGTGAGTTCTACGAGCGGGTCGGCTGGCTGGACCTCAGCCTGCCCGTGTTGGGAACCAGCAACGAAACCTCGATCAAGGCCGCGGTCGGGCCGCAGATCGCGGAACTCTACGGGGTCATGCTGCGGTCGACGCCTTCCTACTTCGTGAGCGATGATCACGATTACTACGAGAACGACGACGCGGACCCGCAGATGGTCACCCTGCCTCCCGACCGCTACCAGGTCGAGTTCGCCCGGTTCACCCGCAACGCGTTCCTGCCGGAGTTTCTGCCGGATGTGGAACGTCCGCTTGCGATGTCCGGCGCCGGCGCCGGCGACCGGGAGCCCGGTATCTCCGAGGCCTTCGGCACGTTTCGCTACGGCCGGCTGGCCGAGGTCCTGATCTACGACTGCGCCCGTTACCTTTCGCTCAAGGGCGTCCACGCCGGTCTCGTGCCGCCGGAGGCCGAGCGTTGGCTGCACCAGCGCACACGGGACCAGACGGTCGCGCAGTTGTTCCACGTTCCTTCGCACCCGTTCGGCTGGTCGGCGGGGAAGTGGCGCGAGTGGTATCCGGACGTCGCCGACCTCGACGATGGCGGCGCCACCGTGTCGCGGATCGGCGACTTTGCCGGCAGCAACTTCGGGCTGACGACGGAGCGCGAGAAGTACTTCTGGCAGGTGGGCTGGCTGCGGCAGCATCAGCGCCTTCTGGAGTCGCTGACGTCCCAGTCGCAGCGGACCGGTGTGGTGCTGTCGGGCGACCTGCACGCGATCGGCCACTCCGTCCTCGAACGAAGCGGCAGCCTGGATCTCTCGGCCAATCCGGTCCATGCCGTGCTGACCGGACCGCTTGGCACCCTGACCGGCTGGCCGTCGGCGGCCCGCGGCACGCCGCCTCTGGCCGCCACCGGCCTTGTTCACGACGTGCGGGGAGAGACGTTCGAGAAGAACGGTTTCGCGCTCTTCGACGTGACGCCGTCCGAGATCACGGTGCGGCTGTTCGCCTGGAAGACGGGGGAGCCGGAGTCGGCGATCGACGAACTCGAGCCGTACCACACGTCGGTCATCCGGCGGGGCTAGGAGCCGCCCACTGGGTGCGCCGGCGTCCCCGCCGGCATCCGGCGCGAAGCGCCGGTTTCTGGACCTTCTGCCGCGCCACGCCGGCGCACCCGGCGCCTCCAGGCGTGAGCCGTGGGTTACTGTTCGCGGATGCGTGAGGACTCGGGACAGAAGCGGCACAGGAAGAAGAGAAAGGGCCTCTTCGACCGCTTCCTGAACGCGGTCGAGTTCCTGGGCAACCTGCTGCCGCACCCGGTCACGCTGTTCGCGGTCCTGTCCCTGGTCATACTTCTCGTTTCGGGAGTCGCGGCCTTCTTCGATCTGCAGGTGGAGGATCCACGCCCCGAGGGGGTGGCGGGCCGTGCCGAGGACGGTCTGATCCGGGCGATCAGTCTGGTGAATCCGGAGGGGATGCGGCGCATCGCGATGAACCTGGTGACGAACTTCACCGGCTTCGCGCCCCTGGGGACGGTGCTCGTCGCTCTCCTGGGTGTCGGTGTCGCGGAACGGTCGGGTTTGCTGGGCGCGCTGCTGCGTGCACTCGTCTTGGGGGCGCCGCGCAACCTGCTGACCGCGGTCGTCGTGTTCGCGTCGGTCGTCTCGAACACCGCCTCGGAGATGGGGTACGTCGTCCTGATTCCGCTTGCGGCGGTCGTGTTCCGGGCCGTCGGCCGGCATCCGCTGGTCGGTCTTGCCGCCGCCTTTGCCGGGGTTTCCGGGGGTTACTCCGCGAACATCCTGATCGGCACCGTGGATCCGTTGCTGGCCGGGATCACGACGGAGGCTGCGCGCCTGATCGACCCGTCCTACGCGCCCGGCGGCGTGAACGAGGTGCCGGCGACCGCGAACTACCTGTTCATGCTCGTCAGCACCTTCATGATCACGATCATCGGCACCCTGGTCACGACGAAGATCGTCGAGCCCAAGCTCGGCGTCTTCGACCCGAACCGGGCGGCGGAGGACCTGGAGGACCCGGAAGAGGGGCTCAAGACCCTGTCGAAGGAAGAGAAGCGCGGGCTGAAGCTGGCCGGGGTGACCGTGCTCGCGATGCTCGGCGGTCTGGCGCTGCTCGCTCTGCCGGAGAACGGCTGGTTCCGCGACCCGGCGGTGAACGCCCTCCTGATCGACGATCTGCGGCCCATGCTGCGCAGCGTCGTGTCGCTGATCTTCGTCTTCTTCATCGTGCCGTCGATCGTCTATGGCCGGGTTACCGGGTCGCTGCGCAACGACCGCGACGTGATCGACGGCATGGGGCGCTCGATGAGTTCCCTGGGCCCCTACCTGGTGCTCGTCTTCTTTGCCGCTCAGTTCGTCTCCTTCTTCAACTGGACCAACCTGGGGACGATCACCGCGGTCGTTGGCGCCGATGTGCTGACCCGGTTCGACCTCACCGGGCCGATCGTCTTCATACCGTTCATCCTGATGTGCTGCTTCGTCAACCTGATGCTCGGCAGCGCGTCCGCGCAATGGGCGGTCACGGCGCCGATCTTCGTGCCGATGCTGATGACTGTCGGCTACAGCCCGGAAGTCATCCAGGCGGCTTACCGGATCGGCGACTCGACGACGAACATCATCACGCCGATGATGAGCTACTTCGGCCTGATCCTGGCGGTGGCGATGCGCTACGACCGGAAGCTGGGAATCGGCACCCTGATTGCGACGATGATCCCGTACTCGATCACCTACCTGATCGGCTGGGTGTCGCTCTTCTACCTCTGGGTGTTCGCGCTGGGCCTGCCGGTCGGTCCCGGGTCGCCGACCTACTACTCGCCGTGAACCTGAGGGGCCTGTCAAAAGTCCCTGCTAGACTCGTCCACTAGGCTTGAGACAGAGCCTGCGCCGAGGAGGGGAGATCGACATGGCTAGGCCCGGACCAACTACATTTGCCAAGCGTCAGAGGGAAATCCGCAAGCGCCAGAGGCGCCAGGAGAAGCTGGAGCGTCGCTCCCAGCGCAAGATGGAGAAGGAACAGGCCGCCGAGGAGGCGCCTGTCGACCTTTCGGGCGAGGATCCCGACATCGCCGGGATCGTGCCCGGCCCGCAGCCGCTTCCCGACTGGGATTGAGTCTCCGGTCGCCCGCGCTGGCTGCGACCGACGCGCCAGCTCCTACTCGCCGCCGGTCGCGGCGGCCGCCTCGGCCTCCTGAGCCCGCGCGCCCGAGAGGATGTTGAACAGGCCGTAGTTGCCTTCGTGGCAGGCGTACTCGTACAGCGGTACGGTGCCCTTCTTCATCAGCAGCCGCGCGCTGAAGGGCCGCGTGTACGTCGCGGGATCGTTCACCGTGTACTCGTAAACCAGGGTGTCCTCGTCGATGCGCCGGAACCTCTCGGTGACCTGCATCTCGTAGGCGTTGCCCAGCGAGCTGAACACATTGCCGCTGAAGCTGGAGACGAGATCGGAGAAGTTCCTCGTCTCGACGATCAGGGTGTCGCCTTCCCAGTAGCCGCGGGAGTCGCCGAGCCACTGACGCACGGAACCGGGAAGGTGCGGCCGTCCGTCGAGGGGCACGATGCGGGTGTCGTGGACCATCTCGTTCAGGATCGCCACGTGATTGGCGGACTGGAAGATCTGAATGTTCTGGTTGTAGCCGCCCGGCGTGATCGGCGGGCCCACGTTGAAGCCGAGGATGCAGCGCTCGGATAGTCCGCGGTCCTCGTAGCTGTCGAGGCCGATGCCGCCGACCCGAAGCCGCACCGGGCGGTCGATCGGCTTGTCGTCGCCGGGCGTCTTTCGCTCGATGTCGGGGTGGGCCTCCGGCAGCCGGCCGTTCGGCGGGTCGACGATCAGCGAGGTCCGGAGGTCCTCGACCACCGTGGCTCCACGGTCGAACCAGAAGTTGTTGTAGCCGCCGACGGGTTCTCCGGCCTTGAGCCTCCGCTCCTCGGGGTCGCTGGGCGCGTCGGCGGCCCGCGCCCGCTCGACGGCGGCCGCCTCGATCTCGGCGGCTCTCGCCTCGTCGATCGAGGCTTCCTGGTCCTCGGGCCGCTCCAGCGGCGTCAGGGTGCGGAAGTCCCAGACTCCCGAGATATCGGGCCTTCCGTCGGCGGTGCGCGGCGCGGTCCAGTCGGCCGCTTCCTGGGCCACGAGGGCCGGAGTGGCGGCAAGCAAAGCCAGCCCGGCGAAGACCGCGATCGACTGGATGCGGAGACGAATTTCCAGGTGACGACGCATGCCGTGCCTCCCCTCTTTTCCTGTAAGGCTCTGGCGCGAAGTCTAACGCGCCGCCTTCGGACTAGCCCCCCGCAGCCTCCGTCGTCTCGGCCGCTGGATTGAACAGCCGTTCGACATGGGTTTCAGGCAGCGGTTGCGTCAGCTTGGACACCACGTAGGTTGAGGCGATCGAAACGACTTCGCCGACGACCGCGCAGGAGTAAGGGTTGATCTGGTAGTGCGCGAGCCACTCTGTGACGCCGGAAAGGGGGCCGAACGAGCCGGGGTCGACGATCTGCCACGGCAGACCGCTGCGCAGCAGGACGAAGGTCAGCATGCCGGTGACGAGCCCCGTGTAGGCGCCGGCGAGGGTGACGCCCCGCCACAGCCCGCCGACAACCAGCGGACCCGCGAAGGCGGCCATCATGCCGCCCGTGCCGACCCAGACCAGGAGGGCGATGTTCATGTCCTGCATCGCCCAGGCCATCCAGGTACAGAGGATCAGGACGACCACGGTGCTCCAGCGGCTGATCACGAGGACCTTCCGGTCGACCTCCTCGTCGCTCAGGTTGGGCGTGTACCTGGGGACGATCGACCGGCGGTAGATGTCGTTCGCGACGATCTGGGACGAAGAGACGACGAGCCCGTCCGCCGTCGACATGATCGCGGCCAGAATGCCGACCCCGATCAGGGCGGCCAGCCAGGTCGGGAAGAGCTCGATGAACAGGGCGGGGAGCGCCTCGTTCGCATTGCGGCTCGCGTCGAGCAGTTCCGGGCCGAGGACGCCGCGGGCCAGAATGCCGCCGAGGCCCAGCATGCCCATCGTCAAGCCGACGGCGAAGGCGAGCTTGACGAAGCGCATCCGGTCGCCGTCGTTCTTGAGAGCCCACACCTTGTTGCCGATGTGGGGCAGCATGCCGAGCGGGATGTGGGCGAACAGGACGCAGACGATCGCCCACCAGGAGTCGTAGAGCGAGTTCGAGGTGTTGAGCGGCCCGACCAGGTTCTCGTCCTGGGCGCGCAGGTTGTCCACCAGAGTGCCCAGGCCTCCGTCCATTCCGGACGCGAACAGGAACATGACGATCACGACGATCGCGACGACGAGCATCATCAGGCCCTGGATGCCGTCGGTCAGGATGTCCGCGTGGGCGCCGCCCAGCACGACGTAGACGAGCAGCACGCCGGACGTGATGATCAGGGCCGTCATCGGCTTGAGACCCAGCATGACCTCGAACATGACGAGTCCCGACACGAGCTGTCCGGCGATGTAGAAGAACAGGACCAGCGAGAAGACGGAGACGAGCAGGCGGACGCCATCGCTCTGGTAGCGGTCGCCGAGGTACTCCGGGATCGAGCGGTTGCCGAACTTGTGGCCTGAGTTCGCGACGAGCCTGATCGTGATCAGGACGCCGAAGTAGACGCCCATCGGGTAGAGAAACTTGCTCCAGACGCTGGCCATCCCGAACTGGTAGCCGAGCCCCGGGCTGCCGAGGAAGGTGGCGCCGCTGGCCGTCGTCGCGGCGAAGGCCAGCGCCAGGAAGTAGGGGCCGTAGCTGCTGCGTGCGGTTGCGAAGTCATCCGCGTTGCTGATCCGCCGGCTGGCAATCCAGCCGAAGGCCAGCATGCCCACGATGTAGAAGACGAGGAACATCCACGACCAGGCAAACAGACTCATCGATCTCTCCTCTTCAACTCTTCAGACCGCCGCCACTGGGTACCCGGGTCCTGGCCGGCATCCGGCCGAAGACCCGTTCTCCTCTCACGCGCTTCGACGCTTCTCAGTCGACGATCGCTTCGTAAGCGAGGCGCTTGCTCGTGAAGCGGGCGCCCGCCGAGGCGCGGAAATCGCGACTCTGGATCATGCCGACGACGACCAGGTCCTGCACCGGGTTGATGCCGAACCAGGTGCCGCCGATCCCGTACCACCAGTACTCGCCCTTCGCGCGTTCATGGTCGGTCGCCGGGTTCGGATCGGTGACGATCGAGAAGTCCAGACCGAAGCGGTTGCCCCGGTAGAGCGGTCCCATGTCCGTCACGTTCTCGGGCAGGTGATCGGTGTGCATCAGCTTGACCGTTTCCGGCTTCAGGATGCGCACGCCGTCGAGTTCGCCGCCGCCCGCGAGCATCAGGGCGAAGCGCATGTAGTCCGTAGCCGTCGAGACGAGTCCGCCGCCGCCGGAGAGGAACTTCGGCTCCTCGAGGTACTGCCCGAACTCGACCTGCGCCAGCTTGCCGTTGTTCGACTGGTACATGTGGGAGAACCGGTCCACCTTGTCCGGTTCGACCCAGAAGGCGGTGTCCTTCATCCCCAGTGGGCCGAACAGGCGTTCGTTCAGGACCTCGTCGAGCGGCTTGCCGGCGAGCACCTCGAGGATGTAGCCCTGCACGTCCACCGCGACGCTGTAGTGCCACATGGACCCGGGCTGCTGGCGGAGCGGGATCTTCGCCAGCTTGTCGATCATGTCCTTCAGGTTCTGGTTCGGATCCGTGATGACGCCCGCCTTCGTGTAGAGCGTGTCGACCTGGGACTGCGAGAACAGCCCGTAGCTCAACCCCGCCGTGTGGCTCATCAGCTCGCGCATCGTCATCGGGTGGTCGGCGTCCTCGACGACGGGCATGCCGTCCGGTCCGTCCTCCTTCGCGACCTTCAGGCCCTTGAACTCGGGAATGAACTTCGAGACCGGATCGTCCAGCGTGAAGCGGCCCTCGTCGTAGTACGTCATCAGGGCGACGCCGATGATCGGCTTCGTCATCGAGTAGATGCGGAAGATCGTGTCCTTCTCGACCGGGACGCCGTTCTCGAGGTCCCGCTTGCCGTAGGCGTCGAAGTGGACGACCTTTCCCTTGCGAGCGACCATCGTGACGACGCCCGCGAGCTGGTCGCCGTCCACCATGCCGTGCATGGCCGCATTCAGTTTCTCGAGGCCGGCCGGGTCCATGCCGACATCGGCCGGCTTCGCGGTGGCGAGGTCAGGCTCGCCGGCGAAGGCGGGCGACAGAACGAAGGCCGCAAGCAGCAGGCAGGCGGCGGCGAAGGCAAGCGGGGCGAACTGCCCCCGAGGACGCAATCGGATCACGCGGGGTTCCTCCTTACGGGTTGAGCTGGGCGTCGGCGAGCGTACTACGGTTTGCCGGGTCTCAGTCGGCCGGCCGGGACCGGCCGAGCCGCAGGCCCGGGATGACGCACGGCGTGGTGGCCTTGTAGTCGCGGTAGGACGGGTATCGGGCGGCTGCGATGGACTCTCCGAGCGGTATCGATCCGACGAAGATGGCGATCAACCCCAGGCAGCCGAGACCGGTCCAGTGGAGCCACTCACCCGACGCCGCGACGGCGAACAGGTAGAACACGCACCACATGGCGATCTCGCACAGGTAGTTCGGATGCCGGCAGACACGGAAGAGCCCACGGTTCATGAACGGTTGCGCGACGTCTTCGCCGGCCGCGACCCGCCGCTTCTTGTCCTGCTGGAAGGCCCACATCTGCTCGTCGGCGACGGTTTCGCCGATCAGGAGCAGAAGAAACAGACCGGCGGCCACGAAGTCGAGTCCGCCCAGCGGCGTCTCCCCCGCCTCCCAGGCCGCGTGGACCGGCGAAGTGAACCACCAGATCAGCAGCATCTGGCCGGGCGCGATGAACGTCGCGTTCATGACCTGGATGCCGACGGGCCCGAACCGCTCGCGGACGGTGGCCCAGCGGTAGTCCTCGCCGCCCTTCTGGTAGCCCCCCTTGCGGGCGAAGTTGAAGGTGAGCCGCAGCCCCCAGAGCAGGACGAGGACGGTCATCACGTTGACTCGCGCCGACTCGAAGCCGGTGGAGAAGGCGACAATCAGGCAGTACGCGGGCGGGCAGATGGACCAGAGGCGGTCCACCCAGGAGTACTCGCGGGTGATCACGGCGGCCAGCCAGCACAAGAGGGCCAGAATGACGCAGAGGTCGAGCGCCGTGCCCATCGGCGTGCCGACGAGCGGGTGGGGGATGAAGTTGATGTCAGGCATGCTTTCGGTCTCCCGATCCCGTTGATGCGGTCGAGGACTTCGTCTGCTGCGTGATCCGCATTCGGCCTCCCTGTCTTGTCATGGCTGCCCCGTAGAGCCTATCGCCCGGTTCGGCCTTGCCACTTTGAACGCCGCGGGCCAACCAGACGGCATATCTCATGGTATATCTCGGAGGGTATTCTCGGACACCGACCAGACGAGAGGAGCGCCATGAACAAGGAGCCGGACTACAGAGGAGTCGCCAAGGTCTTCTGGAGCGGGCGGAGCCAAGCGGTACGCCTGCCGGCTGCGTGCCGGTTCGAGACCTCTGAGGTGGAAGTCATCAAGGAAGGGGATCGGCTCACACTGCTTCCGCGCGGGAAGGACTGGGGCGCGTACTTCGAAGCGAAGTCTCGCGGGAGTCTTGCGGCCCGCAGCCAGCCGCCACTTGAGGAGCGGGACGTTCTTCGCTGATGTTCATGCTGGACACGGACATGTGCATCTACCTGATCAACGAACGCGACCAGGCTCTGCGACAGAGGTTCGAGGACAACGCTTCCAGCGTGTGCATCTCCTCCATCACGTACGCGGAACTCTGCTTCGGCGTCGAGCACTCGGCGCGGGTTGACGAGAATCAGCGGGAACTCCGAGCCTTCTGCCTCGATCTCGACGTCCTGCCGTTCGATGCCAAGGCTGGCGTTTGCTACGGGAAGATCCGGCAGGCGTTGGTGCGCCACGGCCGAACCATCGGCGCGAACGACCTCCTGATCGCGGCGCACGCCACCGGCGTCGGCGCCACGCTGGTTACGAACAACGAGAGAGAGTTCGGCCGCGTGCCCGATCTGCGGGTGGAGAACTGGCTGGCCGAAACCACCGCGTGAGGCTGCCAAGGGCGCCCATCTGTGACATCCTCCACCATCGGGCCGGCAGCAAGCCGCGCACCTGAACACACGACAAGCGGACCGGGAAGATGACGGACAAGAAATCTCGACTCAGTTGGACTCAGTGGATCGTCTTCGCGGTGATTGGCGGGGGGCTGCCGCTCGCCACCTGCCGGAGATCCCTGGCCGGGCCAGTCGACTTCCCCGTGTTGGCCGATGTCGTGACGACGATCTTCTACGTCGTGGTGCTGGCCTGCCTCGGCGTGGTCCTGGCGGTGTCGCTGCCGCGGTCGGAGTAGCGGCTTCGCGGCAACCGGGCGGAGGGCCCTGTCACTCTACTCTCGGTGTGACGCTGGCAACCACAAACCGCGCCGCCTCCCTCGCCTCGGAAGCGTCTGCCTTCTTGTAGAAGTCGACCGGAACGATGTCCGACGCGCCGTAGAACGCGAGTTCGCGGTCTCGGCGAAGGCTCCTGGAGGCGGCGGCGAGCCGCTCCAGATCGCCCGCCAACTCGGGCGGCAACCGGTCCCGTTCGGTTTCCAGGACATCCGCCACGTCATGCACTCGCGGCGGGTCGACACCGACGGAGTGGAGCAGGCCCTTGAGGGCGAGTTCCACGACTTCCTGCGACTCCCGGACGACGTCGGCCCAGCTCTCCGCGTCGTAGAGCACGTCGAGGGCCCGAAGGCGGGCCTGGGCGCGGCGTATGTGGTCGGCTGCCAGCGCGGTGTTCCGCATCAAGCGGCCTCGGTCCAGTAGGGCTGACCCTGGGCGACGCGTCGCACGAGCCGGCCCTCGGCGATCGCGCGGCGAACGCGGATCAGGTGCTTGTTCACCGAGCCGTAGCGATCGAAGAGCACTTGGCCGTCGACCGCCACTTCGGCCCACAGTCCGCTGGACGTCTCGTCTTCGGCTGGGTGGACGAAGTGTGGATCGACGGGCAGGCTCTGCCATGTCACGGGTTCGGCGTCCCAGAGGCGGTACAGATCGCGACCGAGCTCCGCGCTGTGGTCGACCACGATCAGCGCGTCGACATCCGACGTGGCCGTTGCCTCGCCGCGAACCCAGGAACCGTGGAGGACGATCGCGTGCAGCGCGTTGCCCGTGACGGCCGCGGCACGGGCGAGAAGCGCGGCCGCATCGTCGTGACAGGCCCCCGCCGAGGCCAGGCGGCGGATGCAGTACTCGTTGAGCGACAAGCCTGCTGCGCGTGCCGCGCCGTCGAGTGCCGTGTGGAGAGATGGGGGCATCCGGAGCAGGAAGCGGCCGGACTTCGTGGATGTGGTGGTTGATGTCGCCATGGTGCGAGAGATGGTATCACTGTGTGGTCTCAGTAGATAGTATTCGAGCTGCGCGGGCCGCCGTTCCCATCCACCTGCGTTTCTGTCATCCTGTACCGGCCCCCCATGACAGACGAGCAGACGATGGCCTCACCGCGGGTGCTCTGGGGTTGCAGCACCTCGCGGACGCTGCGCCCGCTCTGGGCGCTGGCCGAGTTGGGGCTCGACTACGAGCACCGGCCGATCGGTCCGCGCACGGGGGAAACGCAGACGGAGGAGTTCACGCGGCTCAATCCGCGGCAGAAGATCCCGGTGCTCCAGGACGGCGTTCTGACGCTCGCGGAGAGCGCGGCGATCGTGAACTACCTGGCGGAGAAGTACGGTGAGCCGGACGGTCTGATGCCGGTGGCGGGCAGCGAAGCGCGGGCACGCTACGACCAGTGGGCGTTCTTCGTCATGATGGAGCTCGACGCGCACACGCTCTACATCATCCGCAAGCACCGTGATCTTGCGCACCTCTACGGCGAATCTCCGACCGCGATCCAGGCCGCGTCGGAGGGGTTCGCCAAGCAGTCGGCGGTGGCGGAACTTGAGTTCGCGGACGGCCGGGAGTTCCTGCTAGGCGATCGGTTCACCGGCGTCGACATCTTCCTTGGGACCTGCCTGGACTGGGCGGTTGCCTACAACGAGCCGATTGGCTCGCGGCTTGCCGCCTACCGGGAGCGGCTGCATGCCCGGCCGGCCTACACCCGGGCCGTTCAGGCGAACTTCCATGCGAGGCCGGAACTGCTGCCGCCGTCGATGGCGGACGGCGTGTCCGACGCGGCTGGCGGTTCGCCATGAGCGGCCGACGCGATCGTCGGCGCAATACGCGATAGGAGAGGAGCCCCCTTGATGTCTCCAATTGCCATGAAGGTCATTGCCGCTCTGGCGATCCTCGGAGTCGCCGTGATCGGCGGCATGATTCCCATTCTCGTCGCGAAGCAGCAGGCGAGCCGCCGCTACCTCTCTCTCGGCAACGCGCTCGCGGGCGGCATCTTCCTCGGGGTCGGGTTCGTCCACCTGTTGCCCGAGGCGGACGAAGCGCTGCGGGGGGTCGTCGACTACCCCCTGGCGCCTCTGCTGGCTGCCCTGGGAGTCGGCCTGCTGCTCCTGATCGACCGGGTTGTGCTGGAAGGTCGCAACTCTCTCCTCGACCGGGAGGAAGAGCCGACGAGGCCGCCCTTCTACGCGTTCGTTCTGCTGATCGTCCTGTCCGTCCACTCGATCATCGCCGGCATGGCGCTGGGGATTCAACCGGAAGCGGCCGCGGTCCTCGTCGTCACGCTGGGTATCCTGTTCCACAAGGGGTCGGCCGCGTTTGCCCTGATCGTGACCGCGCATTCGGCAGGTAGCCGGGCCCTTTGGCAGACCCTGGCTCTGTTCTCGGTCATGACACCGCTCGGGATCGTGCTCGGCGCCGTGGCGGGGCAGGTGTTCGAGGGAAGGGCGGCCCTGATCTTCGAGGGCAGCTTCAACGCGATTGCCGCCGGCACGTTCATCTACGTGGCGGTTATGGACGTGCTCGACTCGGAGATGTCCAGGGAGCGGGACCGGATCGCCCAGTATGTCCGGAGCGCCCTGATCGGCGAAGACGACGTGCCGATGCCCGAGCAGGACCGGGATCGGGGCCTCAAGTTCGCGCTCGTCGTCCTGGGTATCGGGGCGATGGCGGTCATGGGGCTTTGGCACCAGCACTCGCACGTTGGCCACGCGCACGACGACGGCCACGATCACGGCACGCAGCATGGGGCACACGACCATGGCGAGGCGGGACACGATGTGGACGAAGCGGGCCACGAAGACCACGGCGACGCCGGCCAGGACGACGCCGACGAGGCCGGCCACGACGATCATGGCGACCATGATCACGAAGACCATGCGTCGGGCGTGGGCGGTTGGCGGGAACCGTTGGTGAAGCCAGCGCGGATGCGGGCCTGACGGCCGGCGCGTTCTGAAGCCGCCTACGGCGGCAGCCGGCGGGAACCCGCGTGGCGCGTTCCGCGCCACGCGCGAACCAGTCCGTGCGCCCGTCAGCGGGCGCACGGATGGCACGCCGGCGCACCCAGTGCGTGGCGTTCATATGGAGCGGGCTACTGCCGGAAGCAGGTGCGCTGGGCTTCCAGTGTTTCGACGTCGTTACCGAGTTCGCCGGTGGCCTCCGCGCCGTTCTCGCGCAGGATGAAGGCGACCAGGTCGGCTGAGGCCGCGGGACCGATCGTCCCCTCCCGGCCCTGGGGCATCGTTTCGCGGATCGTCCGGTAGAGCCCGCTCAACGAGCGGTTCGACCAGTAGCTCGTGAAGCTGCGGCCGGCGAGACCCGCGCCCTGGGCGCCGCCGCGGAGCGTCGGTCCGTGGCACTCGGCGCACTGTTCCTGGTAGAGGGCGGCGCCTCGGTCGGCTTGCGCAGCGGAGAAGGTCGCACAGGGGGCCGACGTCTCGAGCAGGGGCGCGTCGATCATGATCATGGGCGGCGGCGGTTCCTCTGCGGCCCGGGCGGCCGCGTCAGCGACGATCGGCTGCTCGATCGGGCCGCGTCCCGCGGTGTCGGAGAGCTTGAAGGCGTAGAGCATGTTCGAGCCGGAGCGCGCGGGCAGGTTCCCGAAGCGGTTGAAAAGGCCGCTCAACAGATCGCCGCCGCCCGCGGTCACCGCGACGTACTGCTCGCCGTCCACGGCGAAGCTGACGGGGAAGCCGGTGACCGGTCCGCCGAGCACCGTCTCCCAGAGGACGTCGCCGGACTCGGCGTCGAAGGCCCGGAAGCGCCGGTTCGTGTTGCCGGCGAAGACGAGCCCGCCGCCCGTCGTCATCACGGACATCGTCCCGGCCGGCTCCTCGAACCGCCACAGGGACTTTCCCGTGCGGGCGGAAACTGCGTCCAGGCGCCCGACCGTCGTCTTGTTCGGCGCCAGTTGCATCCGGAAGTTGATCCCGTAGCCTTGGGGCGGTCCCTCGCCGGTTCCGGTGATGATCGGCGACATGCAGACGTCCTGCAGCGGCGCGTAGACGGCCTCCGTCAGCGGGCTGTAGGCGGCGGTGGGCCAGTCCTTGCCGCCGCTCGCCGCCGGGCAAACGACGCCGTACTCCTCGTCGCGGGCCTTCGGGATGACCTCCTCGTTCACGGTGACCGTGCCGGTATGCGGGTCGATGTGGGTGATCACGTTCTGGAACACGGTTTCGCGTGCCCACAGGAACTCCCCGGTTTCCCGGTCGAGGGTCCAGAGGATCGCCGTCTTGCCCGGGAAGCCGGTCATCACCCGATGGCGCTTCCCGTGCTCAAGCTCCGGGTTGATGGCCCAGGCGGCCTCCTCGTCCGGCTCCATCTCAAGGTCGACCAGGATGCGCTCGAAGGGGTGATCGAGGTCCCAGTTGTCCCGCGGCAGATGCTGGAAGTACCAGGCGAGGTCGCCGGTGTCGGCCCGGAGCGCGAGCGTGCTGTTCGAGTAGAGCAGGGAGCCTCTGCCGCTGCCCCGCAGGACCTCGGGCGAGGGCGCAGGTACCGACGTGCCCCAGTAGATGAGGTCGAGCTCGGGATCGTAGGAGCCGACGTGCCAGACGCCCACGTGGAACCGGCGTTCGAGCGGCAGGCCGCCCCAGGTCTCGTCGCCCGGTTCGCCGGGCCGCGGGATCGTGTAGAAGCGCCACAGTTCCCGGCCGTCCTCCGCGTCGTGCGCCGTCAGGTAGCAGCCGCCCGCGACCGACATGTTGCAGGAGCGGCCGCTGATCACCTTGCCGTTCGCGATGATCGGGCCGGACGAATGGGCGATGCTGCTGTCGCCGACTCGCGTTTCCCAGACCAGTTCGCCCGTGTTCGCGTCCAGGCGGATGATGAAGGCGTCCATCGTCGCGACGAACAGGCCGTCCTGCCAGATCGCGATGTTGCGCGTGATCCGGCCCAGCCCCTGGCCGAAGCGCCGCTCCGGGTTGCTGCCCTCGGGATCCAGGTAGTCGTGCTCGCGGCGGTACTCCCAGATCAGGTCGCCGGTCCGCGCGTCGAGGGCGTGAATCACGTCGCCCGTATGCGGCAGGTAGACGATGCCCCCGCGCACGAGGGGCGTCGCTTCGTTGGGGCCGGCTTCCATCGGGGCCGCCCAGGCGAAGTCGAGTTGCCCGACCGTCTTCGTGTTCACCGCGTCGAGCGCGCTGTAGGCCCAGGCCGACAGGTTGCCGCGGAAGCTCAGCCAGTCGCCGTTCGGGGTGGCGGCGAGTTCGGCGTCGGTGACGGGTTCGATCAGCGGGCCTGCCTGGCCGAGAACCGCGCCCGAGGCCAGGAACCCCAGGATCGCGGCAACAGTCAATGCGCTCCGCAGTCGCACGTCGCCCGGTACATGGTTCGAACTCATGCCACGCTCCCCGCTCCATGGCAGATCGGGTACCTGCCTGATCCGTTGATGAGGCGCAGCATAGCGGCACGGCGGCCTACCAGGGAGCTGTCCGCTGGTCGGCTCGGCAAGACCTCGGCGAGCGCCGTTCTATTGAGTGCTCTCCGCGGATAGCTCCGAGCGACGCAAGACGCGTCCTTCGAGAATGACGAGGTCGATCGCATTGAAGGCGGAGGCGTCCTCCATCGGGTTTCTCTTCATAAGGAGCAAGTCCGCGCGTTTGCCTTCCTCGACCGTCCCGATGACGTCCTGCAGGCCGAAGAGTTCCGCGTTCACGATGGTCGCGGCCCGAAACAGGTGGATAGGCGTGACCCCGGCTTCCAACCAGCGGCGCATTTCCAGCCGGCCGTTGAGGCCGGGAGGGTTGGCGTATGTCGGGCCGCTGGGACTGTCGCTGCCGAAACTGAGCCGCGCGCCGCGCGAAGCAAGGTAGGAGAGCGCCCCGGTGACACGCGCAATCGGTACGGCGTCCACGTCTTCCCAGCGGCCACTCTCCAGGGCTCTCGCCACGCCCGGATTGTTGCGCATGCGATTACGGAACCACTGCCCGTCCTCGGTTCCATACCAGTCGATTGCGGCTTTTGGCAGCACATGCCGGAGTTCGGGGCTCGAGAGATAGTCCGGGTCGTGCAGATCACGCTCGCCGTAGAGCACCTGGACGGTTGGTTGCCATGCGATGTTGCGGTGAACGATGGCATCCAGAATCTCCGTGACCTCCGCGGTCAGCTCGATTGAGCCTGGGTCATCCCAGCTCCACATGCCGTGCGCGAAGGCGTCGACACCCACCGCCAGCCCGAACGCCTGGGCGGACCGGGAGTTGGCGTGCAGCAGCACCGGCATGCTGCGCGCGTGCGCTGCGGCCACCAGATCCCGAATGACCCGTTCGCCCGGTAGCGGCAGGTCGTTGCGACCGCCGAACCCGCCTTCGAATGTCGTTTTCGCGCAGACGGCACCGTCTGCACGCATCTTCTCGACGACGGCCTCTGGCGTGTGCTCGGTCGGGTCGAAGCCAGCGGGGAACTCGTCGCCGCGCGCCTCGTCGAACAGGAAGTAGGGCACGATCCGATAGCGAACGGGTTTCGGGATGAAGTTCATCGGATAGCCGTCGAACACCGGCGCTGCCCCGCAAAAGTAGGCATGGGGACGAACGTCCAGGTTGTTCCACTCGGCAATCACGTCGGGCCGCCCTGCCATCAGGTCGATTACCGAAGTAAAAGCCGTGGTAGAGGTAGCTGCGCGGGATCTGTCGGCGGGCCTCGCGGGCAACGTTCGGATGGGCCTGTTCGTGCTCGAAGGTCATCCCCGGGATGTCGCTCAGATGGGTATGGGCGTCGATCAGTCCCGGCGTGAGGTAGCGGCCGGCGCCGTCGATCACCTGTTCGGAGCCCTGGGTGCCTTGCGAAAGCTCGGGTCCGATCGCGACGATCTGTCCATCGCGCACAAGGACGTTCGTCGCCGCGGACGGCGCCTCTCGCTCCGGCGAGACAACGGTGACGTTCTTGATCAGGAGGTCTTCGGCCTGAGCAGCACCGGCGTTCGCGAGACATCCAAGAGTGGCGAGGGCGAGGCCAACCGTGCTCGCATGGATCTCCATCGGATGGTTCTCCTCTGAAGGCGTCTTCGGCTTGTTGTGCGGGCAGAGCGCGGCGTAGTCGAGGCCGCTCAGCCGTAGACGGGCGGTATGAAGCCACTACGGCGGCGTGGCGCGGAAGTTCCGTCCTGGCCGCGTCGGACGAGGCGGCCGCTGGTACGCTGATCGTTCGTCAGCAGAAATCTGGAGGCAGCCGATGCGCACGAAGCAGTCGAACGTGACCACGATTCTCGCCACTCTCGGCGCGGCCGTTCTGGCCTTGGCGCCGGCCGTAGGCGCACAGGCCGACGACATTCCCCGCACCGCGAGCGGCAAGCCCGATCTCTCGGGCTCCTACGATGTCGCCACCCTGACGCCGCTGTCACGGCCGGCGAGGTTCGGCGACAACCTCTTCCTGACCCAGGAGCAGGCACGGGAGATCGAAGAGCAGGAGCAGGCGCTCCTGGCCCGCGGGCTCGAGCGCAGCGACCCGAACCGCGACGCTCCGGCCGAGGGCGGAGCCGCGCCGGTCGGCTTCGACGACTCCCAGCGAGAGGATTTAGGCGCGGGGAACGTTGGCGGCTACAACAGCTTCTGGATCGATCGCGGCGATTCGGCCCTGTCGATCGACGGTGCGTACCGCACCTCGATCATCACCGAGCCGAAGAACGGCCGCCGCCCGCCCGTGACCGAAGAGGCGCGGGCGCGTCAGGCGGAGCGCAGGAAGCTGACGCCGTTTCGCCCCAACACGGGAACCGCCTGGTGGATCACTGACAACGGCGCGGACGCGCCGGGACCGTACGACGACATCGAACAGCGTCCGCACGCCGAGCGCTGCCTCATGGGCTTCGGCTCCACGCAGGGACCGCCGATGCTGCCGGTGCTCTACAACAACCACAAGCGGATCGTGCAGACGGACACCCACGTGATGATCCTGGTCGAGATGAATCACGACGCCCGGGTGATTCGGCTCGACTCGAAGCACGACGACTCGGGCGTTCGCAAGTGGCTTGGCGACTCGATCGGCTGGTGGGAAGGCGACACGCTCGTCGTGAGCACGAAGAACTTCCGGGATCGACCCGGCCTCGGCGGCGCCTCACGGGACCTTCACGTGACCGAGCGCTTCTCCCGGCTCGACGAGGACACCCTCCACTACGAGTTCACCGTCGACGACCCCGCAACCTGGACCCAGCCCTGGAAGGGTGACTACCTGTGGCCCGAGACCACGAACAAGGTCTACGAGTACGCCTGCCACGAGGGCAACTATGCGATGGGCGCCATCATGCGCGGCGCGCGGCTGCTCGAGGAAGAGGCGCTGGCGGTAGCCGCCGAGACGAGCGGCGGCGAGTAGCCAGCGTCTCACTACCCGAGCCCAAGCTCCTTCATCAGCTCCGCCTCCGTAACCCGTGGCCGGTCGTCGGCGAAGTCATACCGATCGGGTTTGGCGTCGCTGTAGATGTGGCGGTCAAGCGCGAAGCCGGTTGCGTTTTCGAGGGTGTCGACGCTGACGATCAGCATCCCCTCCGGTTCCTGCGCGAGCCGCCAGAACAGGCTCGATCCGCAGCAGGAGCAGAAGCCGCGCTGCGCCCAGGGAGTGCTCTGGTACCAGGTGAGGCCCTCGTCGTTCAGCCACTCGGTGTTGGGTTCCGGGCAGTGGACGGACATCAGCGGTCCGCCGGACCAGCGACGGCAAAGACCGCAGTGGCAGACGCTGTAGGTGCGCTCCGGGACGTCGACCGCGAACTCCACGGCGCCGCAGAGGCACTGGCCGTGCATTCTCTGACCCGTAGTAGCGGACTCACTCATGGATTGCCCTCCTCAGCCGGTTCTTCGCCTTCGTCGGCCGGTCCGGCCACGAGGAACGGCACCGAAGCCATCTGCCGGTCCCAGAGGAGCGCCAACCGGCCCCCCTCCGGGGTCACGTCGAGGAACTGCCAGGACAACTGTTCGAACGAGATCGGCAACGGCTGGAGAACCATGTCGGTGCGTAGCAGGTCCCGGTCCGGCGTGTAGCCGTAGGCGCCGAACAGCGCTTCGCGTTCCTGGTAGTCGTATGTCTCCTGAGCCGGCCAGGTCGAGATGATCAGAATCCACCGCTCCGGGCCGAGCTGGATGAACATCGTGTACTCGCCCGGCTCGAGGCGCGTGTCGTCGATGACGAGCGGCAGTTCCGTGATCAGCCGGGTCGTGTAGTTTGCGCCCGCGCGCCAAACCGGGGCGCCGTCGTTCAGAAACGCGATGAAGTCCGGCGGCCCGAAGATGTCCCGGCCGCGTCGCAGCGGCCGGCCGAACTTGACCTCGACCCACGCCCCGTTGACGTAGCCGGAGCGGGGATCGAGATAGCCGCCGATCTGGGCCGCGGCCTCGCCCGCCGGGCTGGCCGGCTTCCGCTGGGCCATGGCGGCGTCGCCGCCGGCAAGCAGTTCGACGCCCGCGACCAGAATGACTACGGACGCTGCGATGCCGAACCGGCTACTTCGGCAGGACCCCCGGAGGCCGGCGCTTCGCGCCGGATGCCGACGTGGACGTCGGCGCACCCAGTTTCCACCGAGCAAGCGGCTCACCGCCACCGAGCCAGTGCTACTTGACCGCCTCGAGCGGGATTTCGAACTCCTGGCCGCTGGCCACCTCGACCGAGATGACGAACTTGTCGTCGGCGGGCCGGCTGTAGGCGAGCTTGGCCAGAGAGCCGTTGCCTTCGCCCGTGTTCTCGAACCTGATCATCCGGTCCTTCGACTCGACGAGCTTCATCACCTGGAAACCCTCGTAGCGAGGCTTCATGCCGGGGTCCCACTGCTTGAGGCGCAGCACTAGGGAGTCGTTCTCCTCCTCGATCGAGATCAACTCGATCATGTTCGTCGTGCCGTCGGGCGAGAAGCCGCGGACCCGGGCCACCATCGAGCCGTTCTTGGGCACCGCCCAGTTCTCCTCCAGGGACGGGCCGCTCCAGGTCCCGGTCATCCAGGCCAGGTCTTCGACCCTGGGGCCGTGGTTGTCAGCGGCCACGCCAGTCACGGCCAGGAACATAGCGATCAACAGAACGAACAGAGTGCGGCGCATCGATTGTCCTCCAGGGAGTTGAGCCGCCGACCATAGCAGCCGCCGATGTGTTCGGCCGTGGTACCTGGAGGGCGCCCCCCGGAACCCGACCAGCCGGGCGGGTGCAACCCGGGAACAGCTACTCGGAACCGCCGCCGCCGGTCGACGCGGCGTCGCCTTCGAGGGCTTCTTCCTCGAGCAGCCGGGCGCCGCGCAGAATGCCGCCCAAGGCGTAGTTGCCTTCGTGGCAGGCGTACTCGTAGACCTTGTTCGTGCTGGCGGGCCAGGGGTACTCGCCGCCCCAGGGCTCGGTCCAGGTGTTCGGGTCGTCGACGGTGAAGCCGTAGAGCAGGGTGTCCTCGTCGATGCGGCTGAAGCGCTCGGTGATCACCATCTCCTTCGAGCCCTGGGTGAAGCTGTAGTCGTCGCCGAAGTTCTTCGTCGTGACGACCAGGGTGTCGCCGTCCCAGCGGCCGACCGATTCGCCGAGCCAGCTCTCCACGTTGTCGTCGTGTTCGGAGTCGATGCGGATCACCCGTGCGTCGTGGTTCATCTCGACCAGGATCATCACGTGGGTGTCGGTCTGCACGATCCGCTTCATGTTGTTGTACATGACGGGCATGGCCGGCGGTCCGGCGGTGGAGCCGAAGCCGAGCAGGCAGCGCTCTGCGTGCGGGCGGAGCTCCGGGTCGTCGTACGGGCCGAACTCGCGGTCAATCCACCAGGCGGTGCCGGTGTTCTCGTGGCGGAAGGCTGCCCCTTCCGCGAACCGCTTCTTCGCGGCGTCGGTGAGCGCCGGCATCCTGCCGTTCGCGGGCTCGGTGATGATCGACGTGCGGTACTTGCCGTCGAGCTGGAAGTTGCCGTCTCCGATGTCGACGTAGAAGGCGTTGTAGCCGCCGACCTTGCCGGCGGCGCCGGTGAACTCGGGCGCGTAGATGCCGGTGCCCCCCTCCGGCGGCGCCTCGCGATTCGGGTCGCTAGGCGCGTAATCCTTCTCGAAGTTCGACTGCCAGTGATCCGCGATCGCCTTGGCCTCTTCCGGGGTCAGGGTCAGGTTCTCGCCGTACTGCGCGGGTCGCTGGAGAGGAGTCAGCGTCGCGACGTCGTAGGTCCCGGAGAGATCGGGCTTGCCGTCGTGCCGGCGCGGAATGTCGTCGGACGCGACGATGGCGCCTGCCGCCGCGAAGGCGAGCAGGGTCGTGAGGATGAGGGTGCGTCTTGCCATGTGCGGCGTCCTCCGGGTCGTGGCCAGCGTTCTTCGGCCGATCCTGGGTTTTCGAACAGTACGGCCATCTTAGCCGGAAGCTGCCAGCGGTTCAGGATTCGCCCGGTCCGACGATCCGGTCCGTCGTCGTGTCGCGGCGGACCTCGAACCAGCGCCGGCAGCCCTGGGCATGGAACCAGCGCTCGGTGACGACGCCTTCTTCGTTGTTGTGCATGAACGCGAGGTCGACATCCCGTTCGTCCGGGTCCGTCAAGTGCTCCGGCGCGCGCCGGATCTCGCCATGGACGAACTCGTGGACCGAACGGACGCCGCAGTTGGGGCAGGGGATGCGGAGGCTCATCGTTAGTGCGTCCCGGCCGAGCCGCGGTCGGCCATCGTGCGGTCGCGCGCGAAGCGATCGAGGCCGAAGGGGGCGATGAGTTCCGGCGTCTTGCCGGTCGCGATGAGCTTCGCCATCTGCTCGCCGCCGGCCGGGATGGCCTTGAACCCCCACGTGCCCCAGCCGGTCGTGATGTAGAAGCCGGGAACGCCGGTCGGGCCGAGGATCGGCGAGTAGTCAGGGCTCATGTCGCAGACGCCTGTCCATTGCCGGAGCACGCGCAGGTCCGACATGAAGGGAAGCAGGTACAGGGCCCGCCGGCAGACGTGCTGCACGAAGTCGTGGCTGGAGCGGTAGGAAAAGCTGGGCTGCGGGTCGATCTCGGCGCCCAGGAGCATCTCGCCGCGGGCCGTCTGCGAGGCGTAGAAGAAGAGCTCCGAGGAGGCGACGATGGGCCCGAACTGGCGCCGGTAGTGGTTGGTGACGAACGCCTGCAGGCGGTGCGTGCGGATGGGCAGTCGCACACCGGCCATCGCGGCGAGCCGGCTGACATGGCCGCCGACGGCCGAGACGACGGCGCCGGCGGCAACGTCGCCCGCCGCGGTCCGGACACCGGCGACCCGGTCGCCGTCGAGGATCAGGCCTTTTACCGGCAGGTTCTGATGGACATGCGCGCCGTGCTCCATCGCGCCCTCGGCGAGCGCCCAGACGACGCGGTCGTGGCGGGCGGTGGCGCCGGCCGGGTGGTAGGAGGCGCCGAGCACGGGCCAGCGGCCGCCGCCGTCCATGTCGACCTGGGGGCAGAGTTCCTGGATCCGTAGTGGCCCGACGAACTCGGTTTCCGCGCCGAACTCGGTGTTCAGCTTCGCACGCATTCGCTCGGTCCGAACAGCCGCTTCGGAGTGCGCCATCCACAGGATGCCCTTCTCCTGGTGCATGAGCCAGCGCCCGGTCTCCTCTTCCAGGCCGCGGTAGAGGTCGACGCTGCGTTGGTAGAAGCGGACGGCGGCCGGGATGCCGTAGTTGGCGCGGATGATCGTCGTGTTCCGGCCCGAGTTGCCGCTGCCGATGTAACCGCGTTCGAACACGGCGACGTTCGACATCCCGTGGCGAGTTGCCAGGTAGTAGGCGGTGGCGAGGCCGTGCCCGCCGGCGCCGACGATCACGACGTCGTAGGCCTTCTTCGGCGGCCGCCAGGTCAGCCTCATCTGGCGTTCCGTGAACTCGTTCATGCCGCTCCAACGGAGTCGTGGCCGAGCGCCCGGATCAGACGGCGCTTCAAGGCGGCGGCGAACGGCGTCGGCGCCAGGAGCAACGTCCGCCCGGTCTCGAACCACAGCGTGACCGGGATGCCGGCGACTTCGCCCTGGGCCAGCGCCGGCCGCGCGGCGGGTCGTTCCCAATCGCATTCGCGGTCGAGGAACCGCTCCGCATCGGCGGCATCGAGCCAGGCGCAGGAGAAGCCGGTCTCGCGCCGGACGATTGCGTGGGGATCGCCGGGGACATCGAAGTCGGTCGGGGCCGTGACCAGGAGCTCGTCGTCGGCGATGCGGAGGGCGAGCGCATCGCCCCGCCACGGCGCGTCTGCCGTCAGGGCGTCGAGTGCCGCCGGAGCGGCGACGACCCGGGTCGCCTCGAGCCGCCGGAGCCGCGGCGGGCCGGAGGGTGTCTCGCCGGCCATGTCCGTTGCTTCGGGGCGCTCGTCGGGGAAGTTGCAGACCTCCTCCGGCGACTCGGTCGCGAGGTCGACGGTTACGCGGGCCCGCTTGCCGTCCGGGTCGTAGAGGGGACGGTCGACGCGGCGAGCGGACCGGTCGTCGACCGTCACCTCGCGGGGCAGGTTCCCCTCCTCGTCCAGGTAGAGCCAGCCGAGCATCGCGGCGCCGCCGTCGGTTGCCGCCGCGGGGCCGGGGAGCGAGTCGGAGCTTTCTGCGACAGCCGGTGCGGGGCGCGGGCCCGCGTCCGACGTCACGTAGCCGGCATGGCGGTCGCCGTCGAAGATGGCCGAGCCCTCGGCGGAGGAGAGGTCGAGGTCGCCAGCCTCGCTCCTTCCGCCGCTCCGCAGCAGCACGAGCCGCTTGTCGAGCGGCTGCCTGTTCGTTCTCAGGATCGCCTGACGGCCGATGAAGTCGCCCTTGTCCATGTCGACCGCCCACTCATGGCCGAGCCGGCGGGGCGTCGAGTCGTAGTCCGTGTCCTGACCGACCACGATGTGGCCCTTCTCGGTGCGCAGGCGGAGCAGGGTCTTCAGGCCGTGAGGCATCACGTCGAACCCGGCGCCCGCCTCGAGCAGCCGTCGCCAGAGCGTGATGGCGTCGCCGGCGGCATGGTGGAGCTCGTACGACAGCTCGCCCGTGAAGCTCAACCGCATCACCCGGCAGTCGATGCCGGCGACGCGCAATCGACGGTGGCGGCCGAACGCCGGCAGCTCTCGGGCGCCGGCGCGCGCCAGCAGCCTTGCCGCCTGGGGGCCGGTCACGTTGATCGCGGCGAGCGAGGCGGTCCGGTTCAGGATCCGGACATCGAAGCCTGAGGCCTCGGCCCAGTCGCGCAGCCACAGTTCGAAGAAGTGCGCCCCGCCGGAGGTCGAAGTGAGGAAGAACCGGTTGCCGCCGCCTGGCGCGGCAGAAGGTCCGGAATCCGGCCCGTCGCAGCCGGTGTCCGCCGCGCATGCTCGTGGAGCTTCTTCCCGGCAGAGCATGCCGTCGTCGAGCACGTAACCGCGCTCGTCCAGCATGAGGACGTAGCGACAGCGGCCGGGCCTGATCGCCCCGACCCGGGTGGGGACGATTCGCTCCAGGAAGGCCTCGGCGTCCGGCCCGGCGACGACAAACTTGCCGAGCGGGCTCACGTCGCCGAGCGAGACGCGTTCGCGCACGGCGGCGTACTCTTCGTCCGGCCGACGACAGGTCCAGGGCCGCCACCAGCCGCCGGCGCGGTCCATCCGTGCGCCGAGGCGCAGGTGCTCGTCGTGAAGCGGCGACCGGGCGGTCACCGCGGTGTGCGCGCCGGCGGCCAGTTCGCGTACCGTGAGTTGCCGGTTGAGTGGCCGGGCGGTGAAGGCGGGTTGGAACCGGCCTCCCCGTTCCAGCAGGAAGCTCCGAAGGTACGGCAGGCAGACACCGCCCTGGCAGGCGCCGGTACCCGCAAGGGTCGCCCGCTTGAGCAGATCCATCTCGCGGAAGCCGCGGTTCCACACGCCGTCGAGATCGGCGACGGTGACGCCGCTGCACGGGCACACCGTTCCTTCTCGCGGGCAGGGAGGCAGTTCGGATTCCGCCGCGGCGCCGCCGACGATGCGGACGGGGAGATCCGAGGCCATCCGGGCCAGCGCGTTCCGTGGATTGCGGCCGAGGCCCAGAACCGCCGTGTCGCATGCGAACCGCTCCTCCGGCGCATCGCCGTCGCCGTACCGGCGAACGACCACCGCCTCGACCCGGCCGTGGCCTTCGAAGCGGACGAGGTCCCACCCCCGCTCGCCGAGCGGGAGGTGGCGGCCATGGATACCCGCCGACAGGCCGGGCACCGCCTGGCCCAGCGACACGACACTGCCGAAATCGATGCCGGCCGTTGAAAGGTCGGCGGCCGCGCGGACTGTCATCAGGCCTTCGAGGTCGCTGCCGGGAACGACTGGCTGGACCTCCGCGGACCCTGTGGCAACCACGATTTCGCGCTTGGGATGAACGTGGAGCACACCCCCGGCGTCGTCCGACGCGACGACCAGTGGCCCGGGATAGACGCCGGTGACCTGCTGGCCGTCCCGGGCGTCCAGGGTGACGACGTCGAGGCCCGCCTTCCTTGCCTCCCGGGCGGCATCGCGCCCGGAGTCGCCTTGTCCGATGACGACCGTGTCGCAGTGGACGTGGTGCGCGGGGGCCGCGTTTCCGGCCGGCGCCGGCTCGTCGCGCAGCAGTGGCGGTTCCTCGCCTTCCAGGTGATCCCGCCGTACGACCAGGCCGTCTCGCGCCGGCACCTGACAACTCCGCGTGTAGGCGACGCCATCGACGGTCACAAGGCAGTTCGGACAGTCGCCGGCCAGACACAGGCAGCCGCCCCCGGTCGGGTGCAGACGGGCGCGAACCATTGCGACCAGCACGCTGTCGCCCGCTTGGGCCTCGACCGGTCTTCCCTCTACCTCAACGTGGACCACGGCTCGAAATGGTACTGAGGTCCTCAAGGCTGGTGGCCGGAACGTGCCTGTACAGAAGTGTTTTCCAATCCTGAAATGAGCGTGGGGCGGGTGGGGTAGAGAGGCTTCGATTCCGGTCGGTTCAGGGTTGGTTTCTGGACGCGGCAGACGGTTCCGTACCGTCTGCCGCCCAAGGGTAGCGCGCTCGGCACGGGGGGTTGGTTCTCGTGGCTCGGCGCCGCGGTCATGGAGTTGGCGGCTGTGGTGATCGGTGGCATCGTCGCCGCGGTCGGTTCAGGCGCGCCGGCGTCGCCGCGGATCGGACTCCCGGGCGATGAGTTCAAAGAGTCTGGCGCGAGCCCGCTTCAGAGCGACAGCGGCGTCGAGATCGCTGATGGCCGCGGCCTGGCCTTCGAGAGCGGTGATGGTGACGCCGGGCTTGAGGTGCCGCTCGACGTTCGGCAGGGACCGGAGCTTCTCGAACGGGGTCGCGACATCCTCGTAGCGGTAGCGCTTCCTGGCCTTGCCCTTGCGGTCCGTGACTTCGGTCGGGAACAGGCAGGGACGGTGGAAGTTGAGGAAGGGCGAGAGCGTGTCGCGGGCGAAGGCGTTGACTTCCCGGGCGAAGAGCTTGGGGATGTGCCCGTAGCCAAAGCAGCGGCGGATCACGTTGCCGTTCTTGCTCTCGACCAGGGCGTTGTCGTTGCTGCGGCGGGGGCGCGACTTCGTGAAGTCCGGGACGTGGAGCTTCTTCAGCATCTCGACCACCTTGTGGTTGATGTACTCCGAGCCGTTGTCGGCGTGGAAGCCCAGCACGTTGAAGGGACAAGCCTTGATGAGCTCCTCCAGCACGGGCACGAGGCAACGCTTCGAGATGGCGCGCACCGTCGCCACATGCTCCCACTGCGTCACCTCGTCCACGAGGTTGACGTGGTACACGCCTTTCTCGCCGTCCCGGTCCCCCTGGTGCACCGTGTCGACGCGCAGGAAGCCCGGCCGACCCTTCGGCCTGGGCTTTCGGCGCTCGCCGATCGAAACCGCGGTGGCTCGGGTCTCCCGGAAGGTGGTGCGGCGGCGCCGGTAGGTCGTCGACTTGCGCAGGTTGTAGAACTGCCCGTTCGACACCCCGGCCAGACGCTCGAAACGCTCGTCGCCGTACTCCTCGTGCATCCGCCGCATCACCGCGCGGGTGGCGTGCCCGCACAGTTGGCCCAGCGCCTCGTCGACCTCGGCCAGAAGGCCGATGTCGGCTTTCGTGTACCGCCGGCGGAAGGCATGAGCCTGCGCGCCCCGGCGGTCCCGGATGCGGCCTGTGTCCAGGTACTGCCGGATCAGCCGCGTCACCTGCGACTCCGACTTGCCGGTCATCTTCATCAGGTATGCCCGGATCGAGCCTTTGTCGCGTCGCGGCAGCGCGCGGTAGCGGAACTTGACCAGCGTCTCGAGGATGAACGAGTAGGCCGACACGCGGTCGGAAAGAACGAAGTCAACCGCCTCGCTGCCCGACAGGAAACGGCGAACCTCCTCAAGTGTCTGATGTCCGTGGGTCTGGAGAGTCAAAATCATCCTCCGATGATCCCCGATCCCAACCGCTCACGCTCACTTCTCGCTGGATTCACCCTCCCCGTTCACGCTCACTTCACGCTGGACAGCACGACAGATTGCATTTTCAAAATGCAATCTGTACGATCGGCGCGTGATTCCCCGGCATCTCGCACCAACCTTGCTGCGAGCGAGCACGCAGTATCCGGTCGTCTCCGTGACCGGGCCACGCCAGTCGGGCAAGACGACCCTGTTGCGGCACGTCTTCGAGGGCCACCGCTACGCATCGCTCGAAGCGCCGGACGTGCGCGCGTTCGCACTGTCGGATCCGCGGGGCTTTCTGTCTCAGTTCCGCGGTCCGGTGATCCTCGATGAGGCACAGCATGCACCGGAACTGTTCTCCTACATCCAGGTCCTGGTGGACGAACGACCCGAGCCGGGCGGGTTCATCCTCTCCGGGTCGCACAATTTCCTCCTCATGAGACAGATTGCCCAGAGCCTCGCCGGGCGGGTTCACATCTCGCACCTGTTGCCGTTCTCGCCTGCCGAGCTGCAAGGCCTTCCCCTGCGTACGCCCGAGGCCATCGGCGACGGCGGGTCCGCCGCGCTGTCGGGCGAGTGGACGGAACTCGCCGTTGTGGGAGGCTACCCACCGATCCACGACCGGCGGTTGGTCCCGGCTGAATGGCTCGCCCTCTACTTTCAGACCTATCTGCAGCGGGACGTTCGGGCCCTCACGCAGGTTGGTGACCTCGAGGCCTTCCGCCGTTTCGTCCTCCTCTGTGCAGGCCGCGCCGGACAGCTCCTGAATCTCTCGGCCCTCGGCGCTGACTGCGGGGTGAGCCACGAGACGGCACGTCGATGGCTCTCCGTTCTCGAGGCGAGCTTCGTCGCCTTCCGCCTGCAGCCCCATCACCAGAACTTCAGAAAGCGCCTCACGAAGAGCCCGAAGCTCTACTTCGTCGACACGGGCCTCCTTTGCTACTTGCTGAACGTCCGGAGCGCTGACGAGCTTGCGGTCCACGCGATGCGGGGCGCGGTCTTCGAGAACCTCATCGTGTCCGAACTGCACAAGTCGTGCTACCACGCGGGCCATGAGCCGCGACTGAGCTTCTGGCGCGACCATCGGGGCAACGAAGTGGACCTGGTGGCGGAAACGCCGCGCGGCGCTGTTCCCGTCGAGATCAAGTCCGGGGCAACGGTCGCGGCGGACTTCTTCAAGGGGCTCCGCTATTGGGAGAAGGTTGGAGGTGACGCGGGTCGGGGCATCCTCGTCTACGGCGGCTGCGACAGCCACCGCAGGAGCGGCGTCGCCGTTCGATCCTGGCGGCGGTGGCCGTAGCGGCTTTGCGCCGTGGCGCGCGACAGCTCGCGCACTGCCGGCTCGCGAACTCCTCTGCGGTGCGCCGCGGCCTGCGCCGCGGCGGCGCTACGATTGCGGCCGGCTCATGACTGCTTCCCTTTCCGGTCAGGTGATTCTCGTTACCGGCTCGACCCGCGGTATCGGCCGGGCGACGGTCGAGGCTGCGGCCGCGCTCGGTGCCACGGTCGCGGTTCATGGGCGGGATCAGGCTCAGGTGGAGGCGGTGTGCCGGGACCTCGGCAGTGACGGCGCGCTGCCGCTCGCCGCCGACCTCGACGAACCGGAAGACGCGGCCGCGCTGGTCGATCAGGTGGTCGAGCGCTGCGGCCGGATTGACGGTCTCGTGAACAACGCCGGGGGCGGGCGTCCGGTCGCGTTCCGCGGTCTCGATCTCGACTCGTGGCGGGCGACCCAGCGGGTGAACCTCGAAGCTTCGTTCGCCGCCTCCAGCGCGGCCTACCGGGTGATGCGCAAGGCGAAGGGCGGCAGCATCGTCAACATGGCGTCTCTGGCGGCGCACGGCCCGGGCGGATGGATGGGCGCCGACTACGCCGCGTCCAAGGCCGGCCTGGTCAGTCTCACCCGCAGTCTCGCCCTCGAGGCCGCCCGTTTCGGGGTCCGCTGCAACGCGGTGTCGCCGGGTTTCATCGAAACGGACATGACGGGTGAACTCACCGACGACCAGCGGCAGAGGCTGCGCGTGCCGCTGGGACGGCTGGGGACGCCGGCGGAAGTCGCGGCCGTCGTCATGTTCCTGCTGTCGCCGGAATCGTCCTACGTGACGGGTCAGGTGATCCACGTCAACGGCGGGTTGTCGATGTATGGCTAGGCGCGTCGCTGTCACCGGCCTCGGCGTTGCCTGCGCCGTCGGCACGGACGTCGAGACCTTCTGGGACAACCTGGTCGCCGGTCGCGGCGGAGTGGGCAAGCTCCAGTCGCTCGACACGTCGGCGCTCAAGGTCGGCATCGGCGCGGAGGTCGACGCCGACACGGTGCGCGCCGGGCTGAAGCGGCTGCGCCGCCGCCCCACCGACCGGGCCGTCGATTTGGGGCTCGTCGCCGCGGCGGACGCGCTCGAGGCGGCAGGTCTGATCGACGGCGCGCCGCCCTACGAGCCACAACCAGTGGCGGTCATCCTGGGCACCGGCGCGGGCTCGGCGGAGAGCCACACCACGGGCCACCAGCGGTTCCATGAGCGCGGCGTGCGGGGACTGCGGCCGTCGACGGTGCCGCGCTGCATGTACAACTCGATCTCGGCGGGAATCTCGATCCACTTCAAGCTGACCGGCATCAACTACGTCGTCGTCTCGGCGTGCACGTCGGCGACGAACGCGATCGGCATGGCCTACCGGATGGTGCGCGACGGGTACGCCGACACGGTGCTCAGCGGCGGCGCGGACGGCTTCTTCGACCCCTTTTACTTCGGAATCTGGAACAACCTGGGCGTCATGTCGCGAAATCCCGATCCGGCCCGCGCCTGCCGGCCCTTCGACGCCGACCGCGACGGCACGGTGTTCGGCGAAGGCGCCGGCATGCTGGTTGTCGAGTCGTGGGACCGGGCTCGCCGCAGGGGCGCGCGCATCCGGGGCGAGGTCGTCGGCTACGGCGAGTCGTCCGACGCCAGCCACCTGACGAGTCCGAGCGCCGAGGGCCAGGCGGTGGCGATGCGCGCTGCCCTCGAGTCGGCCGGGATCGAACCGGCCGACCTCGGAGCGGTGAACGCACACGGCACCGCCACACGCGCCAACGATCTCTGCGAGAGCGAGTCGATCCGGGCGGTGCTGGGCGCCGCGGCGGACCGGGTCGCCGTTTCGGCGAACAAGTCCTACTTCGGGCACACGCTGGGGACCTCCGGCGCGATCGAGGCGATCGCGGCGCTGCTCGGCATCGAACAGGCGTTGCTGCCGCCGAATCTGAACCTCGAGAACCCCGATCCCGAATGCAACGTGCGGCTTGTGGGTAGCGAGCCGGAGCGCCTCGAGCGTCCTCTGGTCATGAAGAACAGCTTCGGCTTCGGTGGCAGCAACGGCGTGTTGGTGCTGGGTCCGGGAGAGTAATCCCGCGGCCGGCCGATCGGCGATAACCTTCCCGCCGATGGACGCTGACGCCCCTTCCGAAATCCTCGGCCGGCTGCGAGACGTGCTGCGCGATAGCGCGGTCGAGGAGCGGGACTGGGATGCCGTGGCTCCCGAGACGACGATCGAGTCGCTGGGCTTCGACTCCCTGACCATCCTCGACGTGCTCTACGACGTGGAGGAGGAGTTCGGGATCGCCCTGGAGCCAAAGCAGGTTGTGAAGACCCGGACGGTCGGCGAGATCGTCGGCCTGCTGCAGCAGCACGGAGCCTGACCGCAGCGTCCTGTCCTGGCAGTCCGGGTGCTCCACCTCCTCGAATACTGGGCGGCGCGGCTGGCGCTCTTCGGCGTCGACCTGTTGCCGCCGGCCGCCGCCTCCCGCTGGGCCGGTTGGCTGGGTTCGCTGTGGTGGACGGCCGACCGGCCGCGGCGACGCGTGGCGATCTCGAACATCCTGCGGGCGGGGATAGCCGGAGATCCGGCGGAAGCGCGGTTGATCGGGCGGGCCGCTACACGCCACATGGGGACGGTCCTGGTGGAGTCGTTGAAGTCCGCGCTGGTGCTGGACGACCCGGACCGCGTTCGGGTCCGGATACCGGACGACGTTCAGGCGGTGCTCGAGGATCCGGATCAGGGGTTGATCGTGGTCTCTGGGCACTTCGGCAACTGGGAACTCGCCGGCCAGTGGCTGTCTCGCTACAAACCGGTCGCGGGGATTTCGCGGCCGATGAACAACCCGCGGGTGCAGGAGTTGACCCTCAGCCGCCGGCCGCGGCACGGCTTCCGGATGATCCCGAAGTACGACCCGGATCCCGGGCGGTTCATCAAGCTTCTCGGTGACGGCGAGATCCTCGCGTTGCTGGTCGACCAGCACGCCCGCCAGGGGCTCGACGTGCCCTTCTTCGGACACCCGGCGAAGACCCACACGACCGCCGCGATGCTGCACCTGGTGACCCGGGCGCCGCTATGTTTCGCGACGTGCCGGCGGGCAGCGCCGATGACGTTCGACCTGACCCTGTCACCGCTGATCGAGCGGCAGCGGAGCGGCGACCGCAGCGCCGACGTGGAGGCGATCCTGCTGACGCTCAACGGACTCTTGGAAGAGGCGATCCGGCGCGATCCGGACCAGTACCTTTGGGGGCATCGCCGCTGGCGGTAGCAGCTAGTCCACGCTGCGCAGGAACTCCAGGACTGCCCGGTTCCACTGGCGCGGCTGGTAGAAGTACGGCGAGTGGCCGGCGCCCGGGATCTCGACGACACGGACGTTCGGCAGAAGGTTGGCGATCGTGCGGATCGACCGCGGCCTGAACAGGGGATCTTCCGAGCCGACGACCATGAGTACGGGCATGGTCAGTTCCGCGGCGCGCGGCGCGTAGTCGACGCCGAAGAGCATCGCGCCGATGTCCGTCGGGCGCTCTCCGTTGAGGCTGCTGATCTGGCCGTAGAGGAGGGACCGCATGGGATCCTCGTCGAGACGACCATCCGCCCGTGCCTGCTCGCCTTCGGCCCGCGCTTCGCCTGACCGCAGACGCTCGTAGTCGAGGCGGACCTCGTCGGTGACGAACCCGCCGGTCGTGTCGGCAAGGATGACCGACCGCACCCGGTCCGGGTGGTCCAGCGCGAAGCGTACGGTTGTCCAGCCGCCCATCGACTGACCGGCGAGGTGGGCGCTGTCGATCTCCAAATGGTCGAGGAGAGCCAGCAGGTCCGCCGCGAAGGCCTCGGCGTTGTGTCGTCCGGCGTGATCCGTCGAGTTGCCGAACGAACGTTGATCCCAGGTGATGACCTTGTAGCGCCGGGAGAAGAAGGCCACCTGTTCGAACCAGATGGCGTGGTTGCCGCCCGCGCCGTGGCTCAGGACCAGGGGTTCGCCTTCGCCTGTGACCTCGTAGTAGATCGTCTCCTCGGTCGTGGCCTCGCCGCCGCCCGCGGGCACCTGGATCCTGCCGCCGACGGGACTTGGCGCTGTGTTTCGGTCACGGCTTCGGCTGCTTCTTGAGCGTTCCATCTGCTCCCTGCGTGCTTGCTGCTGATTCGAGCGACGCCTTTGCGCGATGCACTCGATCTCGACCGAGGCGCCGAGAGCCAGCGTCGGCGATTCGATCGTTGCACGGGCCGGCGGACTGTCGCCGAAGACTGCGACGTAGGCCACGTTCATGTCGTTGAAGCTGCCCATGTCCGTGATGTAGACCGTGCACTTCGCGACGTGGGCCAGATCCGAGCCGGCATCTTCGAGGATCGTCTCGATGTTCCGGAGCGCCTGCGTGGTCTGCGGCCCGATGCCGCCGGGCGCCAGGTCGAAGCTCTGACCGACCGTGCCGAGCGTCCCGGCGACGAAGATCAGATCGCCGACCCGCGTGGCGTGGGAGAAGGCTTCCAGCCGCGGCAGATCGTCGGTGTTGATGCGTGGCGGCTGGGCCGGTACGGACGAGGCGGCGCCCAGAGCGAGAACGAAAAAGAGCGGGAGGCAGACCGGACGACGGATGGGTCGGTGGACCATGGGCATAGACCCTCCAGCGGGGTTAGAGTGGCTGAATGAGGCGGGAGCCCAATCCTCGCATGCTCTCCTGCCTGGTCTGGCTGCTCCCCCTGTTGCTGGCGCAGCCGGCCTGCGCTTTCGGGATCGGTTCCCCGAAGTCTGCCGGTCAGACGACCGGGAACGGCGAAGAGGAGCAGCCGCAAGCCGAAGGACCATTCACCGAGGAGATCGACGTGTTCGGTCTCGCCCCCCTGGATCGTGAGGGCGAGTCAGCCGATCGTGTGCCCTGGACGGTCCATCGCGTTTCGACCGAGGTGCTGGACCGGTCGGCGGTTTCCGGCGTAGGCGCTCTGCTCGAAGCGGAGTTGCCCGGAGTTCACCTCGCGCCGGCCCAGGGAAGCGCGCTCCAGGCCGACGTGCTCTACCGGGGCTTCGGCGCCTCGCCGCTCCTGGGTGCAAACCAGGGCCTCTCGGTCTACGAGGACGGCGTCCGCGTCAACGAGGTCTTCGGCGACGTGGTGGCCTGGGACCTCGTGCCGACGTTCGCGGCGGACCGAGTCGAGCTCGTACCGGGGGCGAACCCGATGTTCGGCCTGAATACGCTCGGCGGAGCGATCGCTCTGACCACGCGGAGCGGGTTCGATTCGGAGCGGGTCGACCTGACGATCGAGGCCGGTTCGTTCCGTCGCCGCGCCGGTGAACTGAGCGCCGGCGGCGCGTTCGGGTCCGGGAAGAGCTTCGGCTGGTTCGCCGGCGCGCGGTCGTTCGAGGAGGACGGCTGGCGCGACTTCTCGCCCAGCTCGCTGCGGCAGGCGCTTCTCAAGCTCTCGCAGCGCGGCGAGGGCGGGCACATGGAGCTCACCCTGGGCGTCGCGGACAACGAGCTGATCGGCAACGGCGTCGTGCCCGTGGAACTGCTCGAAACAGATCGCTCCGCGGTGTTCACGCATCCTGACCGGACGGCCAACGACCTGTTCTTCCCGCGTCTGCGGGTGGGCCGGCTGTTCGGCCAGAGGCTCGAACTCGAGGCGCAGGTCTATCTCCGCGGCAACGACGTCGACACCTACAACGCCGACGCGTTCGAGGGCGACGACGATGACGACGGCCATGACGAGATCGACGACGACGACGATCTGGATCACGACGACGATGATGACGAGCGAGGCAACGGCGATCTCGACGACTTCGACGCGGTGAACAACCGGAGCCGCACCGAGCAGGAAGGCTGGGGCGGCTCGATCCAGCTCTCCGGGCTGTCGGAGTCGGGCCGCTGGCTCGCCGGCGCTTCGTGGGACGGCGGCCGGGCCGACTTCGACTTCGAGACCGAACTTGCCCGACTGACTGCCACGAGGACGACCGTCGGGAGCGGCGTGCTGCTGCCCGGCTCCGAAGTGGGGCTGCGCGCCGAGACGGGTCACTACGGCCTGTGGGCGCTGCGGCACTGGACGACAGCCGGAGACCGGCTGACCTGGACGCTCCAGGCCCGGTACAACGACAACCGAATCGAGCTGGACGATCAACTCGGCACGGCGCTCGACGGCGATCACGGTTTCTCGCGGCTCCTGCCCTCGGCCGGCTTCGTCTGGGAGGCGAGCGCGCGGGAACGGTCGTCCGTGCTGCTGTTCGGCAACGTGTCCCGATCGGCCCGGGTGCCGACGCCGGTCGAGCTGACCTGCGCGGACCCGGACGACCCCTGCCGGCTGCCGAACGCCTTCGTCGCCGACCCGCCGCTCGACCAGGTGGTGACGACGAGCGCGGAGGTCGGCCTGCGCGGCAGCCGTGGTTCGGTGCGCTGGAGCGCGGCCCTCTTCCACAGCGACAGCGCCGACGACATCATCTTCGTCTCCAGCGGTGCCGGGACGAGCGCCGGGTACTTCACGAACGTCGACGCGACTCGCCGGCAGGGGCTGGAGCTGTGGGTGCGCGGGCGGAGCGGTCCGGTGAACTGGGACGCGTCCTGGACGCTGCTCGATGCGACTTTCCAGGATCGGCTGACGCTGTCGAGTCCGCCTCACCCGTTTGCCGAGGAGGGCGAGATCGAAGTCGAACCCGGCGACTTCATTCCCGGCGTGCCGCGGCGGCAGTTCCGGGCCGGCGCGGACTGGACGGTTGGCGACCGCGTCGTGCTCGGCGCGCGCCTGCTCGGCGACTCCACCCGCTATCTGCGCGGCGACGAGGCGAACCTGTTGGAGCCGGTCGGCTCGGCGTGGCGGGGCGACCTGTGGAGCCGCGTCGGACTCGCCCCTTCGCTCGACCTCGATCTCGAAGTGTCCAACGTGACGGACCGCGAGGTCGAGACCTTCGGGGCGCTCGGCGAACCGGACGAGGTACTCGGCGACGCCTTCGAGAATCCGCGCTTCCTGAGCCCCGGCGAGCCGCGGGCGTTCCGGGCGTCGCTGCGGCTGCGGTTCTGAGGCTCCGACATCGCGCGGAGCATGGGCGATCCACCGGCCTCCGGCTGGTACCATCCGCGGTTCGATGGAGCGTCCCGGACTTCCACTGCGCGCGGTGCTATTGGCCGCGGCGGCGCTGTTTCTCGCTTCCGGTCTGTGGGCGCACGGCGTCGCCGACCAGGACGAGCTCTTCCTGACGAACAACGAGGGCCTGGCGGTCGGGCCCTACATGTACCTGGGCGCCAAGCACATGGTCACCGGGTACGACCATCTCGCGTTTCTGGCGGGGGTCATCTTCTTCCTCTACCGGTTCCGCGACGTGGCGCTCTACGTCACGCTGTTCGCCGTGGGGCACAGCGTCACCCTGCTGGTCGGGGTGCTCGGCGGCATCCACGCGAACCCGTTTCTGATCGACGCGATCGTCGGCCTGTCGGTGGCGTACAAGGCGTTCGAGAACCTGGGCGGGTTCCGTGCTCTGGGGGTCAGGATCGACACGCGGGCGGCCGTGCTCGTGTTCGGCCTGTTCCACGGCTTCGGTCTGGCGACCAAGCTGCAGCCGGTGGAGATCTCGGGCAGCGGCCTGGTGGGCAACATCGTCTCCTTCAACGTGGGCGTCGAACTCGGGCAGTTCGCCGCTCTCGCCATCATTCTGCTGAGCTTCAACCTGTGGCGAGCCAGCGGCCGTTTCCAGTCTCACGGTTTCGCGGCCAACGCGGCACTGATGACGGTCGGCTTTCTGCTCGTCGCCTACCAGTTGACGGGGTACTTCTTGTCATGACGGATTCCTCTCCCGCTCCAGGCGGCGATCTCGGAACGCCGCCGCTTCGCAGGCTGCTGAAGACGCTGGCGATCACGCTCGTCGCCGCCGCGGTCGTGTTCGTCGTCGTCATCATGCCGGCCGAGTACGGCATCGACCCGACCCGGATCGGTGGCCTGCTCGGGCTCGACCGGCTCTACGAGGCGGCAGGGACCGAGCCGATGGCGGAGGCCGAGGAAGGGCTTTCGGCGCAGATGGCCGGCAACCGCGAACTTCGGGCCGAGATGGTCACGATCGAGATCGGCGCCAACGAACAGATGGAGTACAAGCTGCAGATGATCGAGGGGATGACGATCGTCTACTCCTGGCAGACGGACGGCGGCGTGCTCTACTCGGACTTTCACGCCGACCCCTTCAACGACCTCGACGACGAGCCGGTCCGTTACGCCGAGGAGTTCGACGTGTCGGGCGGTCAGGGCGGTCTGACGGCCGGCTACTCCGGCAACCACGGCTGGTTCTGGCTCAACGACAGCGACTCGCCGGTCACCATCGAACTCGACGTGCGCGGTTTCTTCACGAACATGAGGGAGATCGGCCGGGCGCCGGCCGGTACCGAACACCTGGACTCGGAGGCCTACGAATGAAGCTCTACTGGTGCCCGCAGACGCGGTCCAGCCGCGCCGTCTGGATGCTCGAGGAGGCGGGCGTCGACTACGAGCTCGTGCACGTCGACATCACGAAGCCGGAGCGGACCGCGGAACACCTGGCCGCGAGCCCGATGGGCAAGGTTCCCGCGCTCGAGGACGGGGAGGTGAAGATGTGGGACTCCGCGGCGATCTGCCTCTACGTCGCGGACCGCTACGCCCCCGGCCGGCTGGCGCCGGCGCTCGACGATCCGCTGCGCGCCCGCTTCGTGCACTGGCTGATCTACTCGCCGGCGATGATCGAGCCGGCCATGTTCGAGTCCGGGCTTCGAACGGTCGTGCCCGAGGAGCACCAGGCGGATGCGTTCAATCCCGGGCGGCTGGGCTGGGGCAGTTTCGCGAAGACGATTCGCGTCTGGGAGGACGGCCTGGGTGATGGCCCCTGGATCCTGGGCGACGAGTTCAGCGCCGCCGACGTGATGCTCGGCAGCAGCGCCGTCTTCCTGCGCATGTTCGGGATGCTTCCCGAGTCGCCGGTACTCGAGGCCTACGGCGACCGCTGCTTGGCGAGACCCGCGTTCCAGAAGGCGCAGGCGGCGGAAGCGAGGTAGCCGGCAAGGCGAGGGTTGCACAAGGTAGCCGCAGCGGTTCAGCCGGTCTACCCGCTACCAGTCCGCGGAGTCCTCGTCGTGAACCGAGGTCGGCAGTGCGAAGGACGGTTCGAACTTGTCGAGTGCCGACACATCGAGCATGGCGGCGAACTTGGTTCTGGAGAGTTGTGACCCCCATCCGGGTCTGAGTCTCTGCATCACGCGGTCCAGCCGATTCTTCAGCCGCAGCAACGGCAGATCCTTGATCTTCTTCGGTGCAGGATAGTTCAGACTGTCAGCAAGGTCGTTGCCGATCAGGCTCCGGGACACCGAGTAGATGTACTTGGCCCTGGCGCGCCGTTCCTCGGTCTCGGTGAATCCCAGCAGAAGCGGAGCGCTGTTGACGATGCTGTTCGCCATGATGATCGCGTCCAGGTCCGGCGGCGGTTCGCATTGCGCTGCCGTCTCGAAAGTGCGGAGGCTGCCTTGCATGTCGTGAAACATGATCTGCTCCGGCACTCCCATCAGGATTCCGGTGTAGCGCTGCACGTGAATGTAGGCGTCACGTTCCTGGTCGCTGAAGTCGCCGCCCAGGGCTTGAACGTGCTTCATCAGCCGCCCGGAGAAGGCGGCGGATGCCAGCAGAAGATGGGCAGCGCTGATGGGCACCCCGTGTGTCGGAGTGTGCCATTCCTCCGAGTCCTTGAGCAACATTCTCGACTGCGCGTGCACGAGGCGAATCCGCACTGTCAGTCTCCAGCCATCGCCCAGAGGCTCCATTCCGCCGGGAAGGAACTGCTCGACGAGCTGGATCAGGTTCTGCTTGAGTCGCCGCACTCCGTTCAACATGATTCTGCTTCTGATTCGGAAGGACTTGCTGATCAGCGTGGAGAACCCCTCCACGATGGCGGCTCCCACGAGGCCGGCCAGGACCATCTCCGAGTTGCGAATAAACGCCTTGGTTGCCACGAGGGCTGTGTTCGGGTCGTACCAGTCCGGCAGCACCATGGCCTCTTCCATCAACTCGCGAAGGGAGTCGGGCGTGTTCTCCCTCATGTCCCCCGGGTTCTGGATCGCCGCAGCCAGCACCGCGGCCGCCTTCGCCGGTTCGAAATCCCTGGCGAGGTCTTCGACGACTCGATCTGCCGGAGGATCTCCGATCATCGTGTGCGCGATGTAGGCGTCCGCCATTTCGGCGTTGCGGGCACGGGCCTCCCTGTAGCCGTCGCGGTAGCTTGAGGGGATTGCGTCCTCGGCTGGCGTCGTGGTCATGAGCCGCGCCGCTGGACGGTTACCATGACCGGCCCCTTGACGCCGATCCCGTTGCTGACTTGCTTCGGAGGGTCGCTCGAAGCCGGTTCGAGGCGCAGGCGCTGAGCGAAACTGGCGTGGGCGAACACGAACATCCTCTCGGCGAACCCGCCGAACGGGCAGCTCCGATCTCCGACGCCGAACGGGATGTAACCGTGTTCCGGGCATCCGCGGTCATTCGGTCCTGGGTCGTCCAGCCAACGTTCCGGCCTGAATTCCTGCGCGCGGTCCCAGTAGTCCGCTCGGCGGTGCAGCACGCGCGCGCCGACGTTCGTGACGGTCCCCTTCGGCACGAGGTGACCGCGCACAACGCGGTCCTCTCCCGGGCGCACCGGCAGGAGGACGTAGGCCGGCGGGGCCAGTCGGACCGTTTCCTGGAAGACGGCGCGGGCGTAGGAGAGCCTCTCGAAGTCGGCGACCTGGACGGGGCGATCTCCCAGGACCTCGTCTACCTCCTGCTCCAGGCGGCGGCGCACCGCCGGCTCCTGGGCGAGGAAGTGGACTCCGTAGGTCATCGCGGCCGCCGGAGCGTCCGGGTAACCGCAGAGGAAGGCAAGCGCCTCGTCGCGGATCTCCTTGTCGGTTAGGTGAGAGGCGCCTTCGACGCCCTCGTCCCTTGCCCGAACATAGTGGGCGATCATGTTGTCGATGGGCTGGGTCGGATCCTGCGCCCGCTGGATGGCTTCATGGATCACGTCGTCCATCGCCCGGAGCCAACGGCGAATCGGAATGTAGAACGGTGAGTACTGCTTCGTGAGCACGGACGCTCCCGGAAAGAGAGCGAGGAAGAGATCCACCTTCACGGCCTTCAGAACATTCATCTGGACGGACGTAGGAACGGCCAGCTCTCTCCCGACGACGGCATCGAGAAGCGTCCTCGACGTGAAGAGGTCGAACTCCTTCTTGATGTCGACCGTAGTCCCCGGTCGGCACTTCCCGCGCATGGCCAGCGCGCCGGTCTGGATGATGTCTGCGTAGCCGCGCATGCTGATCTCGTCGAGCCCGGCCAGCATCAGTGAACGCCGCTGCTTGTGCTCCCGGTCGAGGAGCGTGGCCAGGCAGCTCTCGAGCATTGGACCTGTCGGGAACCACTTCAGGAAGTGAGGCTCCTGGACGTCGGGCACGAGATCGGCATCGAACACGGCGCAGCACTTGAGGAACGGGAGCTCGTAGAAGACGATGTCACCGTACTCGCGGTGAAGTTCGTCCATGAACCCGGGATAGTCGGACAGTCGCCGACGCAGATTGCCTGTCAGCCCGTGGTGAAAGTCGCCCTTGGCGGCCATTTCGCCAGGGCAGTAGAATGTCGTCATGGCTATGGGCAAAAAGCGTCGTGGTGGGAGCCAGGAGCCTCTCTGGGTGTCGGGCGGCGATCTGCCGCGAAGCTCTGGTCACCCGTTCTATGAGCGTTTGAACGGCTTGCTGGAGTCGAGGGGTTTCGACGAGTTCGTGGAGTCGGAGTGTTCGGAGTTCTACGCGGAGCGCATGGGCCGACCGAGTCTGCGTCCGGGCCGGTACTTCAGGATGTTGCTGTTGGGCTACTTCGAGGGTTTGGACTCTGAGCGTGGCATCGCGTGGCGGGCTCAGGACTCGCTGAGCATCCGGCGGTTTCTGGACTTGGGTGTAACTGAATCGGCCCCGGATCATTCGACGATTTCGCGTACTCGTCGGCTGATCGCGGTGGAGACTCACGCGAAGGTGTTCTCGTGGGTTCTTGGCGTCCTGGCGGATTCGGGTCTGGTGTCGGGGAAGACGGTGGGGGTGGACGCGACGACTCTGGAGGCGAACGCGGCGCTGCGAAGCATCGTGCGTCGTGACACGGGCGCGGAGTACGAGGAGTTCGTTCGGGGCTTGGCGGCGGCCTCGGGTGTGGCGACGCCGACGAAGGCGGAGTTGGCGCGCTTCGACCGCAAGCGGAAGAAGAAGTTGTCCAACAAGGAGTGGGAGAATCCGCACGATCCGGATGCAGAGGTAACGAAGATGAAGGATGGCCGCACGCACCTTGCGTACAAGGCGGAGCAGGCGGTGGACCTGGAGTGCGGGACCATCCTGGGCGTGACCATCCACGGCGGCGCCAAGGGGGACACGGAGTCTCTCTTCGCGACGCTGGAGGAGACCTTCGATCAGGTCGAGTCGGCGGTCGGCGACTCGTCGGTGATCGAGGAAGTCGTTGCGGACAAGGGGTACCACAGCAACGCCGTTCTCGCCTCCATCGACGAGTTGGAGCTTCGCAGCTACATTGCGGAGCCGGACCGTGGTCGTCGTCGTTGGAAGGGCAAGAAGGACCTGCAGGCCATCGTGTACGCGAACCGTCGGCGAATCCGGGGGAATCGAGGCAAGCGGATGCAGCGCCAGCGCGGCGAGCGCCTCGAACGGCCTTTCGCCCATCAGTTCGAGACCGGCGGCATGCGACGGCTGCATCTGCGCGAGTGCGGCAACGTGCTCAAGCGGGTCTACCTTCAGGCCTGCGGCTTCAACCTCGGGCTGCTGATGCGTACGCTCGTGGGAGTCGGAACGCCGCGGGCCTTGCAGGGACGGTCTGCGGCGTTCCTCGACGCCCTGGCCGGCCCACACGGGGCGCCTTGGGAGCGTCTTGGCCGGGCTTTCCGCCGGTTCCTCGCCCGATGGCGGGAAAACCGCGCTGCCAGCCGCCCCAACTTCAACTTCGTCTTCCTCGCCGCTACCCAACCTCAAGCCTGAACCAACCACATCGCTCGGACCGCACGACTACTTCTGCCACGGGCTGCTAGTTGGCGGCCCCGGGGGCCCGGAGGCAGGTTCAGCGGTGCCTGGTTGGGTGCTTGGTTGGGTGATGTCATGGGCGTCCCTCCCCGCTGGCGTTTCTACAACAGTCGGTGCAGGCTGCGCATCTTCCGTGAGCGACAGGTCGGCCTGGCTAGAGACTGACCGAGGCGGACCGTGCGCGCCGCGTCGTGGCGCGAAGATGCAGGGTGGTCAATGCGGGCACGACGAGCATGAGAATGCCGGTTGCGAACACTATGCCGAAGCCGATGGACGCGGCGAACGGGATCAGGAACTGCGCCTGGATGGCCCGTTCGAGCAGGAGCGGCGTGAAGGCCAGGAAGGTCGTTGCCGAGGTGAGAAAGATGGGACGGAAACGGGCTTTTGCGCCGTCGATGATCGCGTTCCTGGCGGGAACTCCATCCCGCAGTTTCTTGTTGATGAAGTCGACCATGACAAGGGAGTCGTTCACGACGACCCCATTGAGTCCGAGGATTCCCATCATCGAGACGATGCTCAGACCGATACCGATGATCAGGTGGCCGAGGATGGCTCCGATGATTCCGAAGGGAATGACGGCCATGATGATCAGAGGCTTCGTGTACGACCCGAGAGGAATAGCGAGCAACGCATAGATCACCACCAGGGCCAGGAGGAAGCCGCGTCCCAGCGTGTCCGTGGACTCGACCTGCTGCTGTTGCTCGCCTCCGAAGGCATGCGTCAGTCCGGGGTTGGCCTCGGCGAGTTCCGGAAGGATGGTGTTCGTCAGGGCCGCGGTGACCTCGGCGCCCGTGGTCGTGTTCGTGTTCACGTCGGCTGTGACCGTGACCGTGCGCTGACCGTTCTTCCGCCGGATAGACGATGGCGCAACGCCCATGCTCACCGTGGCAACCCGGCTCAGAGGTACGGTGACGCCCGTCGGCGTGCGGACCATGTAGCGTTCGACATCGGCTGCCGTGTCCCGTTCATCCGCTGGGAGGCGCACGTAGACGCGGACATCCTCCGGACCCCGCTGGAGTCGCAGCGCCTCGTCGCCGAAGAAAGCCGCTCGCACTTGTCGGGCGAGCCCGGCCAGCGTGAGGTCGAGCGTGCGCGCCTCGGGTCGCAGTTCGATCCGGATCTCCTGGAAGCCGGCCGAGTGATCCGACTGAACATCGAAGACGCCCTGCAGCTCCCGGAGGCGTTCGACCACGGAGTCGCCGATTGGACCGAGGCGCTCGGAGTCCGGGTGCGCCAGTTCGACGTGGACGGGGAGGCCCAGGTTGAGCAGCTCGGCTGTGAACCTGAGGCCACGGGCCTCGGGCACGGTGCCGACTTCTTCCCGCCACTGCTGCAGGAAGGCGCCGGCGCTGATGTCCCGGTGCTGGGCGCCGAGCAGCTTGAACTCCACGCTCGCAATGTTGCCGCCGGGTTTCAGACTCGGTTCCTGAACCAGTCCGCCTCCCCGTTCCAGTTCGGTCTTCATGCCGACCGCCAGCGTGACCGCACTCAGGAGCGGTTCCGCCTCCTCGGAGCGACCGATTGAGAGCCGGTCGATGGCCCGCCGGCCCGCTTCTTCAAGCTCCGTCGCGATCTCGGTCGTGCGCCACGCGGGCGTTCCCACCGGCATTTCGAGGTTGGCCGTCACGATGTCGGCCTCGACGGGCTCGGAGAGGATCACGCCGATGATTCCCGCCGGCACCAGCGACACGCACAGGATGAACAGACCGACGGCGGAGGCGAGAACCAGCACGGGCTGACCGGTTGCCAGGCGCAGCCCACGGTCCAGGGGGCCGTCGAGGAACCACTTGAACCCGTCGTTCACGCGAGTTTGGGTCCAGGCAAGGAGACGATCCAGAGGATTCGAAGGCGTCCAATCGGGTCCTGGCAGATGGGACAGGTGGTTCGGCAGCACGAGTAGCGATTCGATCAGCGAGAGGAGAAGTACGGAGATCACGATGATCGGGAACGCACTCATCACTTCGCCGAAACCGCCGGGAAGGAAGAGCAGGGGAGAGAACGCGGCCACCGATGTGAGGACGGCGAAGATCAGGGGCCTCTTGATCTTCTGAGCGCCTCTGATGGCGGCGACTACGCCACTGGCTCCCTTTTGGCGTTCCAGATGTACATGCTCGGCGACAACGATGGCGTCATCCACCATGATGCCGATAGCCAGGACGAAGGCGAACATCGAGATGGCGTTGATGGAGACGTTGAGGACCTGCATCACGGCCAGGGCGCCGATCGCAGCGATCGCGATTCCGGAAGCGACCCACAAGGCCAACCGGATGTTCAGGAAGAGCGTCAGCGCGACAAACACGAGCAGCAACCCCAGGAAGCCGTTCTTGACCAGAACGTAGACCTGCTCCCCGTAGATCTCGGCGTCGTTGTTCCAGATGGCGATCCCGACCCCGGCGGGGAGTGAAGAGACGATCTCCCGCTCCAGGTGCTCCACGACCGCGCCCGCGACATCCAGAACCTTCTCGCCCGCAGCCCGGTACACCTCGACGAAGACCGCCGGTCGACCGTTGTAGCGCGTGATCAGATGGACGTCCTGAAAGCCGTCCCGCACCTCAGCGATGTCACCCAGACGAACCACGGTCCCGTCGCTCTTGCTCAGAACGATGATCTCCTCGAAGTCGTACTCGCTGTAGCTCTGACCTGTTGTACGGACCCGCATTTCGGCGTCGGCCGTCTCGATGCTGCCGGCTGCGAGGTCGAGCGAGCCGTCGCGAATCGCGGCAGCGACGTCGTCGAGGGTCAGACCGAGGGCTTGCAGCCTGGCCAGAGGCGCCTCGATCGAGATTTCGTAGTCGCGCACGCCCCGGGTTTCCACGTAGGAGACGTCGGGAAGCGAGGCGATCTGCTCTTCGGTGCGGTACGCCAGTTCCTTTAGAGCGCGCTCGGGGACGTCACCGTAGAGGACCAGACGGATCACGCTCTGACGGTTGGCGCGCTCTCGAATCTCGGGGCGCTCCGCGCCGCCGGGAAAGGACTGAATGCTGCCCACCGCCGACTCGATGTCGTTCAACGCGCGGTTGATGTCGGCGCCGGTGTCGAGGACGGCCATGACGGACGCCATGCCCTCGGCCGCAACGGAGGTCACGTCCTTCACGCCGTCGATAGTCCCGATCCGTTCCTCTATCTTCAGGACGATCGATTCCTCTACCTCGTACGGCGTCGCGCCGGGATAGGGCACGGTGATCTCGATGTGGTTGGAGGAGGGTACGGGGTACATCTCCTGCACGAGGCTCGGCAGGGAGGCGAGCCCGGCGGCCAGGATGAAGACCATCAGGAGGTTGGCGGCCACTCCGTTTTGCGCCATGTAGGCGATGGCGTCGCGCCGGTACGCGTCGCCGTTGCTCACCAGCCTGCACCGAGCGTCTGTCGATTCGAGCTAGAATCGGAGGCGTTGTGAAGCCCACGGAACTGAGTTTGACGATCGATGCATCGCTGGGAACGGTGTTCCGCGCCGTTTCCGACCTGGATCACTTTTCCAGGGCTGTGCCTCAAATCGATCGCATCGAGATCCTGTCCGAGCGGATGGCCGGCGTCGGAACGCGTTTCCGTGAGACGCGGCTCGTCGGAGGAAGGGAAACCGCATCCGAACTCGAGGTGGCCGAACTCGTGGACAAGGAGAAGGTCCGGTACGTCTCGGACACCTTCGGCACTCTCTGGAACAGCACGTTCACGGTCGCGCCGGCCGGCGACCAGACTCGGCTCACCATGGCGATCGAGGGGCGACCGTACAGGCTGCTGTCCAGGTTGGCGACGCCCCTGATGAGGCTCCTCACCGCCAAGGGCGTTGCTGCCGACATGAGGGGCATCAAGGAATACGCGGAGAGCCAGGAGGAGTGTTTGGCGTCCGAGTGACGGCGGGTGCTGTGCGTCGCTCGAGTACGCGGGCGGGCAGAGCTGGGCGGAACTCAACGACTGCTTCCCGTGCCCGCGCGGACTTCCATGCCCTCGGTCGCGACCTGGATCCCGCCGACGACGACGGCCTGACCGGGTTCCAGCGCGCCGGTGATGTAGACGTCGTCGTCGGCCCGCTGCAGAACGGCGACGGGTACGATCGTCACCTTCCCGTCACGCAGGGCCCAAACCTCGTTGCCGGGCCGCAGAGCCGGACGCCTGACCTTGAAGTACGCCTCCGGCGTGATCCCCTCGAGTTCGACATCGACGAACTTGCCGACGAGCAGCGGTGGGCCGTCGCCCTTTCCTTCCGAGGCTTCGTCTTCGCCTCCGCCTGCATCCAGAGTGCCGCTACGGAAGGGCTGTGGAACCCGGACGATGACATCGAGGGTTCGCGTCTGCTCGTCCAGCGCGGCCTCGACCCTGTCCACGTAGCCGTCCCAGCCGTAGCTGCGGTCGCCGTAGTCGGCGATGACGCGAGCCGGCACCTGCCGGTTCCCGTCGCCCGCCCTGAGGTCCCAGAGACCCGGGATGAGCGCGGCGTCGCCATCTGAGAGAGGCACGACGACTTCGACCGCGTCGGAGGCATAGATGCGGGCCGTTCCCTGACCCGCCGCCACGTACTGCCCGACATCGATGGATTCGGTTCGCACGACGCCGGCAAACGGTGCCTTGACCGCCGTTCGCTCGACGTCGAGTTCAGCTTCCGCGAGCGTGGCCTTCGCCCTTGCCAGCGAGGCCTCGGCCGCTTCGAGTTGAGGCTGCCAGAGAGCGAGTGGACTCGCTTCAGAAGCTGGTCCGCCATCCGCTTGGCGCTTCTTGAACTGCTCGTACTGGGTGCGGGCGACGTCGGCTTCTTCCTTGACCTTCAGGAGCTCGACTCTCTGGAGCGCGACGTTGGCGCGCGACTTCTCCACCTCGCTTCGGTAGTCGACATCGTCTACGCGGAAGAGAACCTGCGCCTGCCGGACGCGCCCGCCACTCTGCAACGCCGGATCGACCCAAACCACCTTGCCGCTGACCTCGGCCGCGATGTCGATTTCGGCCCGGGGGCGGACAGTTCCCGCTCCGAAGACGGGGATGGCGCCCTCTCCGGCCTCGACCTGGGCGGTGATCGCGAAGGGAACCTGCGAGGGGGGAGGTATGCGCTCCGGCTCGGGCCGCAGCGAAACCAGGAGTGCGGCAAGGCCCACGGCCCCGATCAGGATGATGGCGGCAAAGAGCCAGCCGGTTCGTCGACTCATCTCTACTCCGTTTGTGGTTCCAATTGGGCCTGGGCAGTCAGCAGTTCGCTCGTCGATTCCTCGGGCGTCCATGCCCCTCCCAGGGCGCGGTGGACGGTCAGCCGGGCGAGAGCCAGATCCCGCTCCGCACCCGCCACGGCCGACTCGACGTTCAGGCGTGTGAGAAGCGCGTCCAGAAAGTCGGGGTAGCCCCCGATGCCCGCCTCGTACTTCTGAGAGCGGAGTTCCTCCGTTGCGCGGGCCTCTTCGAGGCGGGAGGAGAGCAGGGCGTGGCGGCGGCCCTCGTTCTGATGCACGGCCAAAGCGGTCTCCACTTCGTTGACGGCCGTCACCACGGTGCGCCCGTAGGTCGCCGCGAACTCGCCGAAGCGGGCCTCGGCAAGCGCCACGTTGCTTCGTAGCCGTCCGCCATCAAAGACCGGTGCGAGCAGGTTGGACGCAAGGTTGGTGAACCACTGGTCCACCTTGAACAGTCCGTCGATCCTGGAACTCTGCAGCCCGATGGAGCCGGAGAACGAGAGAGTGGGCAGGAGCTCGGCGCGACGGGCGTCGATCTGGAAGCGGGCCGCCTCGAGCCGATGTCTGGCCGCCCGCACGTCGGGCCGCTGCATGAGGAGGTCGGTTGGAATCCCCGCTGGAACCGGGTCGCCCGGGGCGCCGGGCGACAGGGCTTCGGGCAGGATCTCGGCCAGATCGTCCCGGTAGCCGCCCAGGAGGACGGCGAGGCGTCCCTCGGCGCTCGCCAGCCCGGTTTGGAGTTGGGGAAGGATGGCCTGGGTGTTCCTCAGATCCTGGCGGATGCGGTAGAGGTCCAGGGAGTCGGTGAGCCCGCGGTCGTAGCGGGTGGAGGCGACATCCTCGCGCTCTGTCAGGACGTCGACCATCCTGCGGGTGATCGCGATCTGCTGGCGAAGGTCGACGATCTCGAAGTAGGTGCCGATCGTCTCCGCGAGGATCCCGATCCTCGCGGTCTGGTAGTCGGATTCCGACGCGAGGTACTCGGCGCCGGCGGCGAGCGCGGAACTCTCGGCCCGCCCCCAGAAGTCCATCTCGTAGGAGAAGTCAGCGCCCAGGGAGTAGGTCGTGATTCCCAGGCGTTCGGGCAAGGTGAATCCAGGGGCGAGTTGTTCCAGGCCGAGTTCCTGAATCTGGGCGCCAAAGCCCGCGTTGGTGGGGTTGGTCAGATCGTGAATCCCGGCGCCCGCCTGAACGACCGGCAGGATCGCAGCCCTGGCGATCCGGGCCCGCTCCCTCGCTTGCTCAACGCGAGCGACCGCGGCGGCCATGTCCAGGTTGGACGACAGCACGGAGTCGACGATCCGGTCGAGAGCGGGGTCGGCAAACGCCTTCCACCACTGGAGCGGCTCGTAAGTTCTGGGGGCTGGACTCTGCTCGAAGTCCGCCGGCATCTCCGATGCCGGGTCGGGTAGTTCCGGAGGCGGCGCGAGGGAACAGCCGAGGACCAGAAGTGCCGCTGCAACGGGCGAGAGCGGGGCAATCCTCTTGGAGTTCATGGGCGCTGGGGAGTAGCTCCGCTGTCAGGAACAGAGGATGACGATAACACGCGGGGGTGATGGGACACCTCGTCGGTCCCGCCGGTAGACTCGCGTGTCCCCGCATGGCTGACCTCGAAGACTTACTGGTCAAGACGAGCAGAACGTTCGCCCTTTCGATCCCCCAACTCGAGGGCGGGACTCGTCAACAGGTGACGCTCGGCTATCTCCTCCTTCGGATCGCCGATACGTTGGAGGACGCGGCGGTCTGGAGCGGGCAGCAGCGGGTTGAGGCTCTGTTCCGCTTCGCAAATCTGCTGAACGAGTCGGACGAGGCGGCGGACGGCGCGGCGGATGCCGCGGTCGAGTCCTGGCTCGAGGAGCCTCCTTCCCATCACGAGGGTTACCTGGAGCTGCTCGAGGCGACAGGCGAGGTCCTCTCGGCCTACGAAGCTCTCGATCCGGCACCGCGGTCGGTGATCGGCCGTCACGTGCGCCGCACCACGATCGGCATGGCGTACATCGTGAGGCGTTCGGACCGGGACGGCCAGCTCCGGCTTACCGGGATCCCCGAACTCCGCGACTACTGCTACGTCGTCGCCGGCATCGTCGGCGAGATGTTGACCGAGCTGTTCCTGCTCGGCGCGGCGCTGGAGCCGGTCGCTGAGGCGCTCCGCCGCCGCGCCGCGATTTTCGGCGAGGCGCTTCAGCTCGTGAACATCCTGAAAGACTCGGCTGCGGACGCGGACGAGGGCAGGACCTTCATCCCGAACGGCCGCGAAAGGACGTTGGCCTTTGAACTCGCTCGCGCGGATCTCCTGGTTGCCGCGGAGTATGTGGACCTTCTGCAGGGTGCGGGCGCGCCTCGCGGCTACCTCGGCTTCACCGGCTTGCCGGTGCGCCTTGCCTGGGCGACGCTGGACCGGGTGGAAGAGCAGGGCCCCGGCTCGAAGCTGACCCGGCCCGAAGTGGCGGTCCTGGTCAGCGCCATGCACGCCGATCTGGATGCGGGCCGGTCAGCGGCCGGTACGGTCTAGTGCCGCCTGCGACTGCGGGTGGACGGGATTCCTCCCGGTCGATCGGCCGGAGCGATCCGGTGGAGATGGACCGCCGCGATCCCCTGGCACGCTTTCGCGATCTGTTCGATCCCCCGGAGGGTTTGATCTACCTCGGCGGACACTCCCTGGGACCCCCTCCACGGACAATGCGGGCCCGCGCCGAGGGGCTGATCGGCCGGGAGTGGGGAAAGGACCTGGTCGCCTCCTGGAACCGGCATGACTGGCTCGAACTGCCCCAACGGATCGGGGCACGACTGGCGCCCCTGCTCGGCGCGAGGGAGGACGAGGCGATCGCGGCCGACTCCGTTTCGCTCAATCTCTTCAAGCTGCTCGGGGCGCTCCTGCGCAGGGCGGAGGGTCGAAGCGTGGTGCTTGCCGACGAGGGGAACTTCCCGACCGACCTCTACATGGCGCAGGGGCTTGTACGACTCTTCGAAGAATCGGGCGCGACTCTCCGGCTGACTGCGCCCGGGGACTTCGAGGCGGCCCTGCGACCTGACGTTGCCGTGGCGACCGTGTCTCACGTGGACTTTCGCACCGGACGGAGGCGCGACTTGCGGGCGCTGACCGCCGCGGCCCGCGCTCGAGGCGTGCCGGTGGTCTGGGACCTTAGCCATAGCGCCGGCGCCGTTGACCTGCGGCTCAACGAGGACGGCGTCGAATTCGCGGTCGGCTGTGGCTACAAGTACCTGAACGGCGGTCCGGGCGCTCCCGGCTTTCTCTATGTTGCGCGCGAGTGTCAGGACGCTCTTGAATCGCCGCTCTGGGGCTGGATGGGCCATGCCAGCCCTTTCGACTTCGCGACGCGCTACCGGCCCGCTCCCGGGATGCACCGCTTTCTTGCCGGAACGCCTCCGATTCTCTCGATGATTGCCCTGGAGGAGGGCCTGCGGACCTTTGAAGGCGTTCGGATGGCCGAGTTACGAGGCAAGAGTGAAGCGCTCGGCGACCTGTTCATCCGGCTCGTCGGAGAGCGGCTCGCGGAGTTCGGGGTCGTCCCGGCGAGTCCCGCGGACGCCCGGGAACGGGGGAGTCAAGTGTCGCTGCGGCACCCGGAGGGCTACGCACTGGTCCAGGCGTTGATCGCTCGCGGCGTGGTCGGCGATTTCCGTGGGCCCGATCTGATGCGATTCGGTCTGGCGCCGCCGTACGTCAGATACGTGGACGTATGGAATGCGGTCGAAGCGCTTCGCCTGATCCTGGTGAACGGCGAGCACCGTGAAGACCGTTTCCGGGCGCGAAAACGAGTTCCCTGATCCCCCTGGGAGCGCTCGCCGCTCACCGCTCCGAAGCGTCAGCCGGGTCTGCCGGATCGCCTGTGCCGGCGCTGTCCGCGGCGACGTAGTCGACGAGGCCGTTCAGCATCTCGTCGGTGGTTTCCAGGCCCCACTTGACGTCGACGGTGGGGTCGGGGTTACTGGGGTTGTCGGCCGAGTTGTCGAAGGAGGCCTTCACCTGGATTCGCGTTCCGGCCGGCAGCCGGATCGGCTCGGACAACTGGTAGGTCGTCTGCCAGTTGAAGTCGTAGCGGCTGACCCTGAGCAGGTCCCTGGTGCTGCCGTCAGGAAGCTCCGCGCTGAAGAACATGGACTTGCCGCGATGGTGCATGTGCGGCGTGAACGCGCGAATCAGGACGTCTTCCTCGAAGACGCGGCTCGCCTCCGCTTCGTAGTTCGGGTCGCCCGCCGGGATGTTGATCCCGGCGTTCCAGATCGGCAGCGTGACCAGTTCCCTCTCGATTTCCTCGGGTTCGGCGAACCAGAGTCCGATGCGGGTGCTGTCGGTCGCCGCCTCGCCGCTCGGGTGGTAGTGGAAGTCGCCGATCATCTTGCGGCCCTTCGGCAGCAGGCGGGCGGACCCGGCCGGGAAGTGGTAGGGCTTGGCGCCGGCGGTCCAGGCCGCCATCCAGCCTCCCTGGAAGGTCGTGCCCTCCACGGCTCGCCAGAGAATGAAGTGATGGAGCACCTTGCGGTCTCCCGGCTGAACCTCGACCGCGCTGATCCAACGATCCTCGTCGAATCCGGTCGTGATGATCACGTCGCGAAACTCGTCCGGTCCCTCCGCCGCCACCTCGTGGGGATCGAACTCGAACACCCAGTCCGGCTCTCCGAACGTCCACTCGTCCGCGGTCTCCGGCTGCTCAACGACCGGTTCGTCGCCTTCGCCGCGGGGCGCGCCGTTGGCCGCCCAGCGGATGATCGCCGCGATCTCGTCGTCGTTCAGGCTGATGTCGTTCGACCACGGCCCGTAACCCGGGTCGGCGTCCCACGGCGGCATGTCCCGGTTCTCGACCGCGCGGGCAATGGACCGGGCCCACGGCCGTACCTCGCGGTAGGTGCGCAGCGACATCGGTCCGATCTCGTCGGGCTGGTGGCAGGAGACGCAGTTCGCGTGGAGGATCGGCGCCACGTCGTCGACGAAGGTGGGCTGATCGAGGTTTGGGCCGGCTGCGACGGCCGACGCCCAAAGGAGGATGGTTGCCGTCGCGGCCGCGAGGCGAATCACGTGGCTGGCTTGGGTCATCAGGCAACTTTCGAACCCCTTCGGAAGGGGCGGGTCCAGGTTGCTCAGGCGATTATACGGGCGACGCAGGCCCGCGCTGTTCCTGACGGCGCCAAACCGGTCGCGTCTCGACCTGACGGGTATGTGGTACGGTGTTGCAGCTAGCGCTCAAAGAACCCCACTCGAGGAGACCCGACCCATGAAGCAGGCAATCGGATTGCTGCTGATCCTCGCCCTCGCCGCCCCGGTCGCGGCGGCGAACAACAACAACGACGCGCCGACGGCCACGCCGACCTACTACGGCGAAGTGCAGTCGATCCTGGAGCAGGAGTGCCAGGTCTGCCACCGCCCGAACGGCGCGAACCTGGGTGGAATGGTGGCGCCGATGGCGTTCACCAGCTACCAGGAGACGCGGCCCTGGGCGCGTTCGATCGCCCGCCAGGTCGAGTCCGGCCTGATGCCGCCGTGGCATGCGGACTCACAGCATGCAGGCGTGTTCGTGAACGAACGCTCCCTGACCGACGAGCAGAAGGCCACCCTGATCGCCTGGGCCAAGGGTGGAGCGCCAATAGGCAACGCGGCCGACGCGCCGCCGGCCAAGGTCTGGGAGGCCACCGACGGTTGGACGATCGGCGAGCCGGACCTGGTCATGGACATGGGCCAGGACTACTTCGTCGAAGATGACGTCCAGGATCAGTACATCAACTTCGAGACCGTGATTACGGAAGAGATGCTGCCGGAACCGCGCTGGATCAAGGCGGTCGAGTTCCGTCCGGGCGGCCCTGTCGTGCATCACATCATCGCGCGCCCCTTCGGCGGCATCGCCCCGGGCAACGACCCGACGGTTCACAACGACGGCTTCGGCACGCTCGTCGAGCCGGGCACGACGATCCGCTGGCAGATGCACTACCACAAGGAGCCGGGGCCTGGCACCGGCACCTGGGATCGTTCCTCGGTGGCGCTCCGCTTCTACCCGGAGGACTACGAGCCCACGTACGTGATGCAGAACAACGGGATGGGCAAGTTCGACTTCGAGATTCCGCCGGGCGATTCGAACTACGTCGCCACGAAGACTGCGACCTTCGAGCGCGACGCTCTCCTGCTCGGCTACACGCCGCACATGCACCTGCGAGGCAAGTCGGCCCGTTACGTGGCGAAGTACCCGGACGGCACGGAGGAGGTGCTGCTCGACGTTCCGCGCTACGACTTCAACTGGCAGACGCACTACAAGTACGCTGCCGGCGGCAAGCGGATTCCGGCCGGTACCGAGATCGAACTGACGATGGCCTGGGACAACTCGGCCGACAACCCGGCGAACCCCGATCCGACGAAGACCGTGGTCTACGGCGGTCCGACGACGTCCGAGATGATGTTCGGCTTCGTGTCCTACGCGGACGCCGAGCCGAACTACAAGCCGTCCGAGACGGGATTCCTCGGCGGCCAGCGGTTCAATCGCGGCGCCTTCAAGAAGCTCGTCAAGGAGCGCTTCGACGTCGACTGGGACTCGCTGAGCGAGGAAGAGCAGGGCAAGATCTTCCGGCGCCTTCGCCAGCAGCAGCGTCGGAACGCGGAAAGTGAAGGAAGCGAAGGAACGGTCAGCGGCGGCGAGTAACGCCGGCGATCCAGTCGCTTCGTGCAATCGACAACCCCGCACCGGCTTCGGCCGCGGCGGGGTTTGTCCTTTATGGGGACTAGCGGAGCCGGTTCCCACTGGGTGCGCCGGCGTGCCATCCGTGCGCCCGATGACGGGCGCACGGACTGGTTCACAGGTGGCGCGGGTCGCGCCACCTGGGTTCACGCCGGCATCCGCCGCAGGCGGTTTCTGCGGACCGGCGCCGCGCTAGCGGAGCCGGTCCAGGAGTCCGGTAGCCCGTGACGTCGTCCGCATGACGGCTGCCCTGACGGCGTTCTCGTTCGCCAACACGGTCACGCGCTCCCGCGCCCGGGTCACGGCGGTGTAGAACAGCTCCCTCGCGTTGACGCGCGACTCCGCGTCGCCAGGCACGAAGACGACCTCTTCGTACTCCGAGCCCTGGGCGCGGTGAACGGTGAGGGCGAAGAAGCTCTCGTGCTGCGGCAGACGGGAGGGCGAGACGAGGAAGCGCTCGCCGTCGCGGTCGAGGTCCGGGAACCAGACCCGGGTGCGGCCCGAGTCGGTGGGCAGGACGACGCCTGTGTCGCCGTTGGAGAGATTCGTCTGCCGGTCGTTGCGGCTGACGATGATCGGACGCCCGACGTAGAAATCGTCGTACTCGGTCCGGCGTCCCAACTCGGCGAGGCGACGCTCGACGAGGCGATTGAAGCGGTCGGTGCCGAACGGGCCTCGCCGGTGGCTGCACAGAACACGCCTGGCGGGGAACGGAGAGGCGCACTCGGGGTCAGCCTCAAGAGCGGCCATGTGCTTGTTCCACTCCGTCGCGCATTCCCGCGCGAACTCGTCGAAGGCGGCCTCGTCCTCGAGCGGCAGCAGTCCGGTCTCGCCGTCGCGTCCGTCCTTGAGCAGTTCGATTGCGCCGTCGACGTTCCCGGCGACCACGGCCTGCGCGAGGCGTCCGATTACCGAGTCGGCCCTGAAGCGGTAGTTCTTCCTGAGCGTCGTCACGCAGGCGCTCAGGGGTCCTCGTTCTCCGGCCCGGCAGAGATCGCTGAAGACCGAGCCCGGCTCGACCGAAGACAACTGATTCGCGTCGCCCAGGAGGATCAACCGGCAGTGCTCCGGTAGCGCGGTCGCGAGGCGGACCATCAGCGACAGGTCGGCCATCGAGCACTCGTCGACGACCAGGGCGTCGAAGCGGTTCAACCGGCTGGTTCGGCTTGCCAGCAACCGGTGAATCGTCCACGCCTCGGCTGGGAACTCGTGCAGCCCCGCCACCCCGCGAAGCGGACTTTCGCCGAGCTTTCCGCGCACGGACTCCTGGATGCGCGAGGCCGCCTTGCCCGTCGGCGCCGCGAGGCCGATCCGCCGCGGGTGGGCGGAGCCGGTCGCGACGAGAACGGCGATCAGCTTTGCCGCGAGCGTCGTCTTCCCGGTGCCGGGGCCGCCGGTGACGATGCACAGGCGTCGTTCCAGCGCCGTTCGCAGCGCGGCGACCGCTTCGGCGGTTCGATCTTCGCGGTCGTCGAACACCCGCTCGATCGCGGACGAAGTCGCGGGAACCGCCCCGGTGCCTCCGGCGAGTTCGATCAACCGCGCGGCCAGCCGGGCTTCGGCGTCGAACAGCCGGTGCAGGTAGAGGCGATCCTGGTCCATGACCAGGGGGCGATCAGCAGCCAGGGTCTCGCCGGCAGCGACGACCGGGCTGCTGGTTAGCGCCTCGAGGAGGGTTGCGTGCCGGGGCAGTGCGATCGCCCGCAGTTCCGGGGCCAGCACCTCCGCCGTTCGGCTCGAGTCGGGCTGCTCGACGAGGGCGGCGATCGGCTTGCCGGCCGCGCGCAGGTCCAGGCAGGTGTGACCGTTCCGATGGACCGCGCTTGTCGTCGCGGCCGCGAGCGCCACGTCGTCCCCGGCGCCGAAATCCGTCATCAGCCGGGCGAAACAGCGGTCGATGTCGGCGAAGACGCCGGCCTGGGTCAGGGCGTCGATCTGGGCGTGCCCGCTCATGGCGCTTCGCCGAAGCATCCGTTGATCGCCTCGATGCAGGCTCGGGACGGCCGGTGCCGGAACACTCCGCTTCCCGGGACGTTCGGCCTCATGCCGCGCAGGAAGAGGTAGAAGGCGCCGCCGATGTCGCGGTCGTAGTCGTACTCCGGCAGTCGCAGGCGCAGGAAACGATGCAGCGCGGTCAGGTACAGGAGGTACTGGAGGTGGTAGCCGTGGTGGCGCATCGATCGGGCGATCCTCTCCTCGGAGTAGGCCGCGAGGTCGGGGCCGAGCCGGTTCGACTTGTAGTCCATGACGTACCAGCGACCGTCGTGCCGTGCTGTGAGATCGATGAAGCCGTGCAGGAAACCGTTGATCTCCGCGTCGTCGTCGGGAAGCCGATGGTCGTAGCCATGCTCCTCGAGGCAGCGCCCGAGTTCCGTGCAGTTGAGGGTCGCTACCGGCAGGTGGAACTCCATCTCGGTGATCGGTTGCTCGAGGTCGGAGAGCCGGAACACACCGCCGGCCTCGCCGGGCCGCGCGAGCGGCGTGTCGAGAGCGTTCTCGACCAGTGCCGCCGCAGCCTGCAGCCATTTGTCGTGGAAGCCGTAGCGGGGGAGGATGGCCCGGCAGATCTGCTCCAGGTCGGCCGTGTCCGGGTCGCCTAGATAGCGCTCGAAGATCTCGTGCAGGCAGTTGCCGGTTCGCCCGCCGCTGGGGAGGTTGAAGATCGTCTCCGCTTCCTCGTCCGGCGGCTCGGTCGGAGTCTCCGGGTCCTCCATCACCGTCGCTTCGTCGTGATCGGGCAGCTCGACCTCCTCGCGGTCGCGTTCGGGCGCGCCGGCGCCTGTCGACAGCGCGGAGTAGCTGGTCCGCTGGCGGATGAGTTCCAGCTTGCCTTCGAATGTTCGGGCTGCGAGGGGTTCGGCTTTGCCGGCATCGGCGCTTGCCTGCGTCGTGAGGGGCTCAGACTCGATTTCCCGGACCGACATCGCTTCGGGCGCCCGCTGGGCGAACTGCTGGACCTCGGTCCGCCACTCGGCGGCGCTCAGACCCCTCACGTAGCTCGCGTTGTCGTCCAGTGCCTGGGCGGCCTTCTCCTGGCTCACGTCCGTGTCGCCGTGGAGAAGCCATGCCATCGGCGCGTACTCGGCCTGGCCCTCCAGGGCCCAGGTCACCACGCAGCGGTACTGGGCCCGGGTCAGCGCCACGTAGAGCAGACGCAGCTCGTCGGCGTGCTCTTCGACGCGTTCGCGGGCGTAAGCCTCGTCCGACGGAAGGAGATCGAGCACCGGTGTCTCGCGGTCCGGGTCGTAGTACTCGGCCGTGGGCGCTCTCTGCCTGCCGGCCGGGGGCCGGCGTCCGTCCCAAGCGAAGGGATAGAAGACGACGGGGAACTCGAGCCCCTTGGCGCGATGAACGGTGACGATCTTCACCAGGTCCTCGTCGCTCTCGAGGCGAAGCTGGGCCGTTTCGTCGCCAGGCCGGGACTCGGCCCTCGATTGCTGGAACCAGTCGAGGAGGCCCTGGCGCGATGGACGGTTTCTGGTCTCCGCTTCATGAAGCAGGTCGGCCAGGTGAAGGTAGTTCGTCAGTCGGCGTGGCCCGTTCGGGTAGGCGAGCAGGTTCGCGGAACAGTCGGGGTCGCCGGCGAAGAGAATGCGGCGCATGAGTGTTGCGATACCTCGCTCTCGCCAGACGTCGGACCACTCGCGGGCGAGACTCCGCCATTGGTCCCAGAAGTCGTCGTCGTCCTGCAGTCCGGCCAGTTCCTCCATGTGGAGCCCGAACAGATCGGCGGCCAGTGCCCCGCGAAGCAGCGGAGTGGCACGGTACTCCGACTCGTCGAGGCACAGCGCGCGGAGAAGGCGATAGAGGGCGTCGGCTTCCGCCGAGTCGAAGATGCTGTCCGTGCCGAGTTCTACGCTGTCGGCGCCGAGTGCCCTCAGGGCCTCGGCCACGGCCTTACCCTGATCGCCCTTACGGACGAGCACGGCAAGATCGCCGGCCCCAAGACGCTTGCTCCCGTCGCGGCCCTGCAGCATGGCCCGGCCGTCCTTCCCCTGCGCGATCAGCCGGGCGATCTCGCGGGCGCATTGCTCCGCCGCCAGCCGGGTGGTCTCCGGCTTGGTCCGCTTGTCGCCCTCCGCCTTGGGCATCAGGACGAACTGAAACGGGGTCGGGTCGTCTCCCTCGTCGTTCACGACGAGGGAGACGCCACGGCGGTCGGCCGGCGCCGAGGCCGCGAATGCGAACTCGGAAAGCACGAACGGCCTCGGCCGGGCGAAGACCTCGTTCACGGCGCGAATCAGCCCGGGCGTGGAGCGGTAGTTGTCTTCGAGGCTGAGCGGTCGGCTGGCCGCGGACAGGCGGTCCTGCGCCTCCAGGTAGGCGAACACGTCGGCGCCGCGGAAACGGTAGATCGACTGCTTCGGGTCGCCGACGACGAAGAGGCGCCCGTTCGCGGTGTCGCCGTCGCCGGGGAAGACCTTCCTGAAGATCTCGGCCTGGAGGCGATCCGTGTCCTGAAACTCGTCGATCAGAGCGACCGGGTAGCGGGAACGGATGCGCCGGGCGAGTTCGATGCCCCGGTTCCCGGTCAGAGCGCGGTGGAGCTCCACGAGCAGCGCGTCGAAGCCGAGGGCCCGGTCGATCCAGGAGTTGTGATGCAGGGTGTTCCGGGCGTCCTGGAGGAGCCTGTGGCGCTGGCCCGCGAGCCAGAGCCGGGCGTACTCGTCGCCCAGTTCGCCGGCGCGTTCGAAGTGGTCAAACAAGGGGACGGACGGCGCCGGGTTGTTCTTGTAGAGGCCCTTCCTGAGGGCCGAGGTTCCGAAGGCGCGGACCAGGTTCGGCGCCAGTTCCTGCGGGGCCCCGGCGTCGAACGCTTCGATGACCGTCCGGCCGCGAACCGCCACGCCGTTCCGGTTCGTCTTCGTCCAGCGGTCCGGGTCGGCCACTTCCAGGAACGCCTGTCGCTGGCCGGGGTCGGACCAGGCGTGCTGGGCGCGGCTCAGCGCTTCGAGCCACTCGTCCCGCTTCGACCGCAGATCCGCGTCCGCGCTGTGGGGAGAGCTTGCGCCGCGGATTTCCTGCCGCTTCGCGTGGTGGCCCGCGACCCAGGCCGTCGTGTCCTCGTCGGGGACGAAGCTCTCCGACTTCGCGTACTCGAGGAGCGCGATGGGCTCTCCGGTCATCCGGCGTCGCCAGAAGTCGCGCGTTCCCGCGGCCACGGCCAGTGCGTCGTCGCCGCTCACGCCGAACGAGAAGGGCGTGCCGGTGTGGAGAGCGAACTCCAGCAGGGCCCGCTGGCAGAATCCGTGGATCGTCGTGATGTTCGCCCGGTCGAAGTCGCGAACGGCGTCCCGGAGCCGGGTCAGAACGTCGGCTTCTCGAATCCCAAGGCGCCGCCAGCATCGCAACAGTTCGTGCGCCTGCTGGTCGGCCGGAGCGTCGGGCTCGGCGACCGCCCGGCGCGCCGCCTGCAGGGTTCGTCGCACGCGGGAGCGGAGTTCGCCGGCGGCGGAGATCGTGAAGGTCACGACGAGGAGGTCGTCGATGGCTCGGTGCTCTTCGACGATCAGGCGTGCCGCCAGCGTGGTCAGAGCGTACGTCTTTCCGGTTCCGGCGCTCGCCTCGATCAGGAGGTCGGCGTCGAGGGGCGCGCTGAAGGCGTCGCGGCGATCTCGTCCGGCGGTCACGCAGTTGCCTTCCTGAGCGGTCCGAGCAGGCGCCGGGCCAGGTTCTCGAACTCGTCACACTGGGGGTCTTCGCCGAAGATCATCCGGTGGCAGGCGTCGTTGCCTTCGCTGAAGCTCATGCGCGACCAGGCGTTCTGAACGTTTGGGCCCCAGGCTTCTTTCGCCGTCCACTCCCAGGAGGTGCGAGCAAAGAACGGCAGCGGCCGCCGCCGGCTGTCCCGCCAGACCTCGATCCAGTCGCTGAGTAGAGCCCGGGCTTCGTCGGGCGCCGGACCTTCGAGGCGGACCGTCTCGACGTTCCGTCCGCAGCCGAACAGATGAGCCGCAGCCGTCCGCTCCCGTTCGGAGATCAGCGCCAGCAGCCGCAGCCAGGACGCGATGCGGTCTTTCGGGCGCAGGCTGCCGACTCGCCAGAAAAGCAGTTCGTCGCTTTCTTGATGAAACTGCTCGACGGCGCCGGTCAGGCGAACGTTCCCGAACCCGACCTCCACGCTGTGCCGGGAGGCCGCGCGATGTTTCCCGAACCGCTCGAGCGCCTGCTCGAGTTCCGCGACCTGGGCCGCGGACTGCCGGTGCTGGACGCGTCCGAGGTTCTCCGCGGGCAGCAGGCCGCGGGCCGCCGCCAGTTCGATCGATCGTTCGCCGTCCAGTTCGCCGGCGCCTCCGGCGAGATCGCTCTTGAGTTGCCAGACCTCGAGGGGGTTCAGGTCGAGAGGCTCGTCGCTCGCGACTTCCTCGTCGCGGGTATCCAGCATCCCGCCCAGCCGGTAGCGGAAGAAGTGCTGCGAGGGACTGGCGGCGAAGCGAACGAGGTCCTCCAGTTCGAGTTCCACCGGAGCGTCGGCCTGTTCGTCGGCGGCGACTTCGCCGGCGAAGCGGCTGGGTTCCTCGCCCCGGGTCTGAAGGGCTGTGGCGGCCTCCAGCATGGGCTGGGAGTAGCTGAACAGGGCGGGCGCGTCCGACTCGAAGTACCTGCGGCTGAACGGTTGCAGGGGGTGCTTCGTCTCCCAGCGATCGGGTTGGTCCGGTGCCCGCATCGCACGGAAGCGGCTGTTCAGGTAGTCGGTCAGTTCGCTCACGACGACCGACGGTGGAATCGGATTGTCCTCCTGCAGATCTCTGCCGGTGTAGGTCAAGAGGAAGCAGTTCCGGGCCGCGAGCAGGGCCTCGAGGAAGGCGAAACGGTCCTCGTGGCGGGGATCCCGGTCGCCCGGCCTTGGCGTTTCGCGGTCGAACAGGTCGGCCTGGAAGTCGAAGGGCTCGGGTGCCGGCCGGCGCGGGAAGGCGCGTTCGTTCATCCCGATGGCGCAGATCACCCTGGCTGGGAAGATCTGCCCGGAAACCAGGCCGGCGACCGCGATGCCGTCGGCCAGCCTCGGCGCCGAACGGGCGGACTTTGCGGCAAGGTCATTCAGCGCGTCTCGCAGAACGGAGAACGGGATCGACCCCGTGTTGCCGGCCCGCCGGCACTCCTCGTGGAACTCGTCGATGAGCCGGGAAACGGTGTTCACTTCCCTGACCGCTTCGGCGCCGGCGCGGAACTCGGTGCTGAAGAAGCGGCCGAGGATGTCCTCTTGGAGGCGGTCCGTCCAGCCGTCGGCGTCGTCTTCGATCCCCGACCAGCCGCTCAGCTCCTGGACGAATTCGCAGTAGCGGTGGAAGCGGCCGAGCAGTTCGTAATCGCCGGCGCCGGCATGAAAGCCCCAGCGATCCAGGGCGCTGGGGGTCACCTTGTCGACCAGCACGTGGCCTTCTTCGACCGCGTAGCCGAGCAGCAGCCGGTCGAGGCCGCGACGCCAATTGTGGTTCGCGGAGGCCGGCACCTCGAGTTCGGCGCGGTGGTCTCCGTCGATGCCCCACCGGATCCGGGACTCGGCGACGGCGCCCCGGATCGTGGCAAGTCCCGTGTCGTCGATCCCGAAGCGAGCACGCACGGGCGCCGCGAGCAGCGGCGCCAGGACGTCGTTCGCCGTGTAGCGGGAGTCGGGCAGTTCCAGGAGATCGAGAAAGGCGGTCAGGCCGGCGCCTTCCTTGAGCCTCCGTCTGCCGACGCTGACGCCGATCCGGCCTGCCGAGCGGAACACCGCCTCGACCAGTGGCGCGTAGGTGTCCAGGTCGGGCGTGAGCACGAGCACGTCGGCGGGCTGGATGTCCGGATGGTCGTCAAAGAGGCCCAGCAACCGGTCGTGCAGGACCTCGACTTCGCGGGTCGGGGAATGGCAGACGTGGATCTGGATCGAGTCGTCCGGTTCAACCGGCTCGTCGTTGGCTGCTTCGACTCGCGAGCCGCTGCCGAGAATGTCTTGCTGCACGGCGGACAGGCAGGAAGCGTCGCCTGGTGTGTCCTTTGCCGCGGGACGGTCCACGACGACGATGTCGCCCCCTTCGATCTGGAGCTGTTCCCGCAGGTCGCGTGCCGACCCGCCCCAGGCATCGAGCAGTTCGTTTGCCTTGTCGCCGTCCTCCGGACCGGGCGAACCGGTCCAGAAACGCCGGCTCGGACTGAGCAAGTACAGGTCGACGTCGAATACCTGAGCGGCGAGGCGCAGTACCTCGACGTAGGTGGGCGACAGCGCAGCGACATGGAAGAAGCTCACGCGCTTCCTCCGGGTTCCCGCAGTGCGTCCGGCGAGTGCTTCCCTATAGCGGTCGATCGCGTCCACCCAGTGCTGCGGCTCGGCGTCCGCGGCCGCCAGATCCGCCCAGAGCCGAGCGTGCCAGCCGTCTTCCGATCCCCTCTGCCAGGCGCGGATGCTCTCCGGCCGGTACACGCGGCAGCGGTCGTAGGCGACGGCGAGCTGGTCGGCGAGTTCGAACCGCTTGCGTGCGTCGCCGTCCTCGAGGTAGCGCGCGATCTCGTCGTCTCCCGTCCACTCCGCGAGAAGGTCGAAGATCCTCCACCGCAGGTAGGGCGGCCCGTACACGGATTCCCCGGTCAGCGCCTTTACTTCCTCGCGCATGGCCGCCCAGGCGAACTCGGCCTGCAGCTCGACTTTCAGGTGGGCGGCGACGCCCAGGTCCGTGGCCAGTTCGAGCCGAAGCCACTGCCCGAGCAGCGGGTCCGGCACGACAATGCGCTCCGGCTCGAGCGGTTGCGCGGGATTGCGGTCCATCTCCTCGGCGAGCCACGCCGCCAGCGTCTCCAGGCGGTTCGAGGCGTGGAGACGGATCGCGGTGCCGGGCTGGTCCGGGAGCAGGGAGAGCTGCTCGGCCGTCGGGTTCCGCATCGCGTGATTGTAGGCCGCATCGCGCGGCTGCTAGGGTGCCGGATCGCAGTCTGATTCTTCAATCGCGAAGAGGAACATCGCGGCAAGAGTCTGAGCACACATCAGAACGCAGGCAGTTCAAGGGAAGGGAGTGCGAATCTCCCACCGCCCCGCGACTGTGATCCGGACGAAAACCGGCGATAACCACTGTCCCGAAGAGGGATGGGAAGGGCCGGCCAGTAGGACGAAGGTGAGTCAGGAGACCTGGCTGTCTGCCGAGGCAACAACGCTCCGCCGGCCCCGGAAGGGTCGGTCGGAGCAGGAATCCCTAAGGGGGAGGAAGGCCCGAATGAACGACAAGAGACGCAGCGAGTCCGCTCGCTCCGGCATCGGCGCGCGCCGTCGCAGCCGGCGGTGGGTCCACGCAGCCGCAGCAACGATGCTGGCGGTGCCGGCCGCGGTAGCCGGCCATCAGAACGACGAATCCGAAGCGAAGCCGCCGTTCGTGGAGGAAGAGATCGTCGTCAGCGCGAACCGTTACGAAGTGCCGGCGTCCGAGGTCGGCAGCTCGGTCACGGTGATCGACGGCGAAGAGATCGAACGGCGTAACCCGGTGGCGGTGCTCGACCTGCTCCGCACCGTGCCGGGCACCGAAGTGACTCATGCCGGGGGCCCGGGCAAGATCGCCACTCTCCGGGTGCGCGGCGGCTCGGGCGCGCAGGCCCTGATCCTGGTCGATGGCGTGCGGGTCAACTCGGTCACCGGCGGCACCGTCGACTTCGCCAACCTGCTCGCGGCCAACATCGAGCGCATCGAAGTCCTGAGAGGTCCGCAGGCGACCTACGGTTCGGAGGCGATGACGGGAGTGATCAGCATCACGACGGGCCGCGGCTTGCCGGGTTGGCGACTCAACGCGACGGGTGAAGCGGGCACGCACAACCACCGTCGATTCGAACTTGGCCTTCTGGGCGCGGCGGGTCCGTGGGACTACAGCGTCTCGGCGACCGACCTGAGCACGGACGGCGTGTCCCACCGCGCGATCGAGGGTGGTGCGGTCGAGGACGATCCGTATGAGAACCGGACCTACAGCACCCGCCTGGGCGCCGCTTTCCTCGATGACGGCCGGATCGACGTGCGGGTTCGCTCCTACCGCGGCGATACCGCGGTGGACGGCTTCGGTCTCGAGGACCTGAACGCGATGGCCGGGCAGGACGAGGACACGGTGGCCCTGACGGTGGAGAAGGATCTGAGCTCGTTCTGGCGGCAGACGGTGCGCGTCGGCCAGACCGAGGGGACACTTCTCGGCACCGACCCGGACACGATCTGGAACAACTACGAGATCCGTTCCGAGATCCGTCAGATCGACCTGCAGTCGGACTTCACTCTGGGCGCGGACAACGTGCTGAACCTCGGATTCGGGACGGAGAACCGGCGGGGTCTGAGCGTCGGCACCTTCGACGAGGAGGCCGACCTCGACTCGTGGTTCGTGCAGGACCAGTGGTCGATCACGGACAGTGTTCACGTCACTGGCGCGATTCGCGGCGACGAGCACTCGACATTCGGGTCCGAGACGAGCCATCGGGTCACGATGTCGGGCGGCTGGAGCGACGGCCGCGGTCGCGTGCACGGCAGCTACGGCACCGCGTTCCGGGCTCCGAACTTCAACGAGCTCTACTTCCCGTTCTCCGGCGATCCGAACCTGCTGCCGGAGACCACCGAGGGCTTCGACGTCGGGGTGCAGCAGCGCATCGGCGGTTCGGGCGTGACGGTCGATCTGACCTGGTTCGACATCGACTTCGACCAACTGATCGAGTTCGATCTGACGAGCTTCACCTTCGGCAACGTGGCCCAGGCAAGTTCGACGGGTGCGGAGTTCACGCTCCGGTACCGCCCGGACATCAGGGCGAGCCTCGAGTTCTCGCACACGTACAACCGCGCCGAGAACAAGGCGACGGGCAACCTGCTGGCCCGGCGCCCGAAGTACCGCACCGCGGCCGTGGCGCAGTTTCAGCCGACGGACCGCCTCGCCGCGGCCCTGATGGCGGCGTTCGTCTCCGACCGCATCGACTCGGACGGTGCGGTCATGGATGACTACACGAAGGTCGATCTGCACCTCAGCTACACCCGTTCCCTCTGGCAACCCTTCGTCCGCGTCGAGAACGCCCTCGACGAGGACTACTTCGAAGTCCCCGGCTTCGTCACGCCGGGCCGTACTGTCGTCGTCGGCGTGAGGCTGCGGCGTCGCTAGCGGCGCGGGCGGGTATCGTCGGTTTCGATGGTAAGCGTCCCGAGAGCGATCTACCGGCGGTCACACGCGGCCCTGTACTCGGCGCTGCGCCGGCTGGGCTGGAACGTCGCGCGAACTGCCGATTTCTATTCGCCGCTGCCGGTGCTTTCGGAGGTTGCGGAGTCCCGGCAGCTGTGGGACCGGCCGAGCGACTTGGTGGGTGTCCGGTACGACCTGGAGGCGATGAAGCGGCTGCTTGCGGCGCTGATCGAGGTGCATGGCGGTGAGTTCGAGGCGTTGCCGCCGCACAGTGAGATCAGGGCGCTGGGCTACGGGCCCGGGTTCCCGGTGATCGACGCCCTGACGACCTATCTCATGGTGCGGGACCTGCGGCCCGCTCGATACGTGGAGATCGGCTCGGGTCTTTCGACGTACTACGCGTGGCTGGCGGCGGCAGCGAACGGGCGGGAGGGTAGTCGCTGCGAGATGACCTGCGTGGATCCGTTCCCTACGGGCCGGCTGAGCGAGCTGGAGGAGCCGCCGGTGAACGCGGTGGTTTCCAAGGTGGAGGCCGTGGATCTCAAGCTATTCGAGACCCTTGACGTCGGCGACGTGCTCTTCATCGACTCGACCCACGTGCTCAAGCTCGGCGGAGATGTCGCGTTCCTGTTTCTCGAAGTCCTGCCGCGGCTGCGGCCCGGCGTCGTGGTCCACGTTCACGACATCCATTTCCCGTACAACACGCCCTACCCGGCGGAGCAGTACGTCTTCCGCGCCAAGTGGCCGCTTTACCGCACGGAGGCGATGGTGCTGCAGGCTTTCCTGAGCTTCAACCGCGAGTTCGACATCGTGTTGTCAGCACCGATGATCCGGCACGCCGACGAGCCCTTCCTCGCACGGACGATCCCCGGCTACCGGCCGGTCGAGGTCGAGGACTACGACACTCACTTCGGGTCGATCTGGCTGCGCCGGCGGTTGTTGTCTGAGTAGAGGTCGGAGTAGCTAGCCGTTCCTCGCCAGCGGTTCGACAACCAGATCGTCCAGCGCCGGCCGCAGCCGCTCCAGGTGGCGGTTGTCCATGTAGACGATCAGCCGGTACGGCGCGCAGGCCGGCGGGTCGCTGACGAACCACGCGGAGTAGTCGCGGGTGAAGGCGCCGTTCGTTCCCCGGTCGATCTTCTCGGGGGTCACCACGGAACCCTCGTGGAGGACGAGCACGGCGGGCTGCGTTTCGTGGAGGTGCTGGTAGTCCGTCTTGCCCCACTGGCCGTGGTACTCGCCGTGGCGCGCGTGGTGGGCAGAGGCGAGGCCGAGCGGATCGTGGATCGTCGTGTCCTGGAGAACCCAGCCGAAGAGTCCGATCGCCTCGGAAGCGGCGATGTCGCTCGGCTCGAGGTGGGGTTGAAGCCGCGTGGCCATGGACCGGTAGCAGTTCGCGATCGGGTGGTGCTCGACGCGTGGGGCGGGTGAGGGTTGCCATGGGCTGCGGCTGAGCATGAACACGGCGCTCAGGGCCAGCAGGGCGAGAACCCAGGTCGCCCGGCGCCGCCGGCGGCCACGTTGATCCCAGTCTTCGAAGGTGGCAGACAGGCCGAGGGCAAGTGGGGCTGCGAGTACTGGCAGGAAGACGATGAGCAGCCGGTAATGGGGCATCCAGTCGCCGCCGTTGACGAGCACGGCCGGAATCTCGGCCGCCACGACAAACAGGGACAACCACAAGGCCCGGTTCTTCGGCCTGAGGATGAGCGCGATTGCGGCGCCGAGGATGAACGGCGCGTGCGCGATCTCGAAGCGGACGGCGTACGAGAGGCCGGCGAGGAGATTCTCCAGCAACGTCTCAGGTCCCGCGGAGAACGCGGACTTGGCGGCGACGGAGTTCGGCAGCAGGGCGCCGTAGTAGCCGAGTCGCCAGATCGACGCGGCGCCGACGATGGCGAGGGCGGCCGCCGCGGTCGGGATGGCGCGTCGCAGGGCGCCGGATGCGAGCGAGACGCCCGCGAGCCCAGAAGGGAGACTCTCGGTGGAGGGCCTGACCGATTCGCTGTCTTGCCCGGGAGCACCAAGGGCCTGGTAGGCGAGAACAAGCGGAAGGATGAGCAGGCTCTCCGGTCGAGTAAGGAACAGCAGCCCCAGCAGAGCGCCGATCAGCCTGGCGTCGGCCTCCTCGACGGTCTTGCGAGCGACGAGGACGACCAGGAACGCGAACAGACCGCCTTCGAGCCCGTTGGCGGCGACGAGCCAGAAGCGACCGTGAACCGCCACCAGGGCGACCGCCGCCAGACACGCGGCGGGTGAGGCGCCGAGGCGACGACCGAGCAGGTACGCCTCCCGCAGCGCGAGCAAGGCGAAGGACACGCCGAGCACAAGCGCCGACCCCTCGATCGGCAGGCGCATCGTCTCCGCGGCCGCGAGCAGGAGCGTCCACGAGAGGCTCGTTGCCGCCTCGACCCGTTCGCCGAGGTTGAACACCAGGCCATCACCGGAGGCCAGGTTGCGGGCGTATCGGAAGGTGATGAAGGCGTCGTCGATCCTGCGGATCGGCACGAACAGGAGGGTCAGCAGGGGCAGGGCCGCCACGGATGCGCCGAGAATGTGGAGCGCTCGGCGGTCGGTCACGGGGGCGTTCCGCCGTCCGGGTGGCCGGTCGCACCCGCCGGTGCTGTCTGACCTCGCCGGAAGAACCGCCGGTAGTCCGGCAGGAAGCGAAGCGCCAGCAGGCCGCCGCCGAGCGCCGCTGCCGCGACACTGGCGAGCAACCGACCCCAGCTTCCTGACGGCAGCAGTCCGGCAACGGCGAGGAAGAAGGGCAGCGGCAGGAGATAGACCTGGGCCAGGCTGGAGACGAGCCGGCGTCTCCTTCCCGCGAAGATGCTGAGCACCTTGAGGAACATCAACAGGCTGCCGAGGCGCAGGAAGTTCGCCCAGGCCATGCCGATCGGACCCCAGTTGTAGGTGAACAGGAAGCCGAAACCGACGATCGCCAGCATGTTCAGAACCACCGTGGTCAGCCACAGGCGGTCCCGGTTCTGTACCTTCAGCGCTTCGCCGCCGGTCGTGGTGAAGACGTCGACCAGGGGCACCAGGCAGAGAACGCGCAGCAGCGGAACCGTGCCGACCCACTCGGGACCGAGCACCAGTTGGACTGCCTTCTCGGCATTGAAGTACAGGAAGTAGGCGGACAGCACGATCCCGGACAGGAAGACCACCGTCCCGAGCCGCAGCGTCTCCGCGAACTCCGCCGCGTCGTCACGGAACTCGACCAGCGCCGGCAGCAGCGGCCTCGGGGTCACGGTCAACGCGACCAGGAAGGCGAAGTAGTAGGCCTGCTCGTAGTAGCCGACGTAGGTGGTGGTCGAGAAGATCTCGATGAAGTAGATGTCGACGCGGTGGAAGACCTGAGACGCGGCCCAGACGACGAACAGGTAGCGGCTCGCGCGGAGCAGGCCCGGGAGTCGTTGCCAATCGACGGTCAGCGGAACCTGGCCGCGCGCCCGCCACAGCAACAGGCCCGCGAACAGGGTCGACGCGAGAAGCTCGCCTCCGACGAAAGCCCAGACCCCGGCGCCGAGATTGGCCAGGCCGACCGCGATCAGGCCATACACCAGGCTGCGCAGAATCTCGAAGCCGGCGATCTCCCGGATCCGAAGCCGCCGCTCGAAGAAGGTGCGGTAGACCATGATGACGGCGTCGATGACGATCCATACCGCCATGGCCCGCAACACCCCGGGCAGGTGCGGATTCAGGGTGGAGAAGACGTTCGCGAGAGCGACCAGCAGGAGGGACATTCCCGCGCCGACGCCGACGCTCCAGGCCAGGACGGTGCCGTAGGACTCGCGTGGATCGCGCATCAGGTGATGCGTCAGGCCCACGTCGCGGATCGCCGAGGCCATGATCACGAACTGCAGCGCGAGCGCGAAGAGTCCGTGGACATCCGGCAGGATCAGCCGGGCCAGAATGGCCCGCGCGGCGAAGGCCAGCAGCAGCCGGACCAGCATCGAGCCGTAGGCGCTGATCGAGGAGTGCAGCAGCCGCTGCTTCGTTCCCGGTTCGGCTAGGGCCGGGTCTTGATGCGGGTTGGGTTCCACGTGCCGGTGGCCAGGAGCTTGCGTGGCAGAGAACTGGGTGCGCCGGCGTCCCCGCCGGCTTCTGAGAGAGAACGCGCCGCGGAGCGGCGACGATACTGCCGGGCTAGAGCGCGATCGTACGGTAGCGCAGGCAGCCCCGGAGCCGCCCCAGCCGCCAGCCGGCGAGCCAGATCCACCGGCCGCGCGCCGATCCCGACAGGAGTTGCGGACTGCGCAGCAGCAGCGATCCGAGCCGCAACAGGCCGGGCAGGGCCGCCAGCCGCGGCATGCCGCGCGCGCGGTACCGCGTATAGATGTAGACGTTGTACTGCCCGTACAGGGCCGCCTGGCGGAAGGCGCCGGCAAGGGTCGAAGGGAAGCGCACGGAAACGACCGCTTCCGGAGCGAAAACGAGGCGGTGGCCGGCAAGCTGCAGCCGCCAGCACAGGTCCGTGTCTTCCAGGGCGAGGTACGACTCGTCGAAGCCGCCGAGCTCTTCGAAGACGCGGCGCCTTATGCCTAAGCCGCAACCGCCGGCGTGGTCGAGAAACGGCGGGTTCGTGTAGCTGGGCACGCCGTGCTGCTGGGCCGGGTCGCCGTGGAGTTGCCGCGCCTGTGGGCCGTTCAGGCGTTCGATCTCGTGCCGACTGGCCGCCGCCTCGTGACGCGTAAGCTCGCTCACCAGACCGTCGATCCAGTCGCCCCTGACTTCGTCGTCCGCGTCGCAGAACAGGAGCGCGTCGCCGGTGGCCACAGCCGCGGCGACGTTCCTCGCGTGGGCCGCCCCCCTGCGGCCGGCGGCGGGCAGAATGCGCAGGCCGGGCAGCCGGTCGCCCCAGGACGCGGCGAGCTCGACGGAGCGGTCGGTCGATCCGTTGTCGGCGACCAGCACCTCGATCTCGCCCCGCCAGGTCTGCCGACTCAGCGCGTCGAGTTGCGCGCCCAGGGTCGCCGCGGCGTTCAGGCAGGGGATCACGACGCTGACCCGCTCGATCGCGAAGGTCGTGCCGCCGGTCAATCGAGATAGCCCATCGCCTCGAGCGCCTTGCGCGCGGCCTCGGTGTGCGGCGTCACGTTCTGGGGCGAGTCGCGGATCCACCTGCTGAGCCGGCGCCCCAGGCGGTCCCTGACCTCGGGGAACTCGGAGGCCACGTCCCGAAGCTGCAACGGATCGGACGGCAGGTGGTAGAGCTCGAGCGTCGGTCTCTCGCGATCCCGGTTCCGCGGTCGCAGGACGAGCTGCCATTCGCCGTCCTGGATGCTCCGCAGGTGACGCTGGTAGGCGCCGGCGTCGGCGAAGGCGACCGGATCCGGTTCGGCCCGGCCGTCGCCCGTGTCGCCGGCGCCCGGAACCGGGTCCCGCAGGAGCGGCAGCCAGCTCCCGCCCTCGAAGCCCTCGGGCATCGGTTCGCCCAGCAGGTCGACCAGGGTGGGAAACAGGCCGATCAGTTCCACCGGTTGCGCGACGCGCGCGCCCGCCGGGATCCAGGGCTCGCCGACGATGGCCAGCGGCACATGGACGCTGCTGTTGTACGGCACTGGACCGTGTTCGAAGGGAACGCCGTGCTCGTTCAGCTCCTCGCCGTGGTCGGCCGTCAGCACGAACAGGCTCTCCTCGTCCATGCCGAGGCCGGAGATCTCGTCCAGGATCGCGCCGATTGCCCGGTCCGTCACGAGGACGTTCGCGTCGTACTGGGCCACGTAGTAGCGAAGTTCCCGCCGGTCGCCCAGCGCGCGGCCTTCGACGCCGGTCAGGTCGACGACCTCGTCGCCCGTGTCGTGCTCGTCGCCCCGAAAGGGATTCTCGTTGCCGGGCTGAAGCAGGTAGGGGACGTGCGGGTCCGTGTAGTGCAACCAGACGAACACGCGTTCCTCCGCGGCGAGCGATGCGAGCAGAGGCCGGGCGAGCTCGTTCACGCGTCCGGCCCAGACATGCCGGCGGAACGCCATCGGCCGCTCTTCGACCGGGAGTTCGTCGACCGCGTCCAGGGTCGTCTGGGCGATCCAGGTCTGCTCGTAGCGGTCGAACCCGCGGCCCCAGCCGAGCTCCCGGCTCAGCACCGGATTCGAGATGACCGCCGCCGTCGTGAAGCCCTGTTCCTGAAACCACCTCGGCAGCGCGAGGTAGTCCTCGGGAATCGTCTGCGCGGCCCGGTTGATCAGTCCCGTCGTGTGGGGATACAGGCTCGTGAACATCGAGGCGAAGGACGGCCCCGTCTTCGGCCACTGGACGATCGCCCGATCGAACACCGTGCCCCGCTCGACCCACTCATCGAGGCGAGGACTCGTGTCCCGCGGGTAGCCATGCCAGCCGAGATGGTCGGCCCGCAGCGTGTCGACCGTGATCAGGAAGACCCGCCGCGGCGGGTCCGGGCTGGCCGCCGGATTCGGTTCCGCGCCGCAGCCCACAACGAGGAGCCCGAGAGCGAGCAGAGCCAAGCACCGCATGACAGGTTCGCAGGCTACCAGCGCTCGCCGGCCGAGGCCGCCCCCTGACGTCCTCGGCTGCCGGCTCCCTCGGGCAGACGTGGTCGTTGCCGCGGAGTCACGTTCGGCCGCTGGGAATCCTCCCGTGCGGAACCGGCAACTTGCGCCGGAGCGCTCCTGCCTCCCGTTGGTAGGCTCGCCCGGCGCGGTCTGCGCTGTGCGCAAGGCCCTGGAGAACCGAACGATGCACCCTCGACCCACCCAGGCCGTGATCCTGGCCGGCGGGCGGGGCAGCCGACTCGCGCCGCTGACGGACACGCTGCCGAAGGCCCTGATCCCGTTCCACGGGAAGCCGTTCCTCGGCCACGTCGTCGACATGTTGCGCGAGCAGGGGTTCGAGCGCGTTCTGCTGCTGCTCGGCTACATGGCGGACGCGATGATCGACCACTTCGGCGACGGCTCGGCGTACGGGGTCGAGATCGGCTATCGGGTGACGAACGCGGACGACCTGACCGCGTACCGCGTGAGGGAAGCGGCCGATCAACTCGACGACCGTTTTCTGCTCCTGTACTGCGACAACTACTGGCCGATGCAGTTCGACCGCATGTGGCGGGCCTACGTGGACTCTGGCGCCCCGGCGCAGATCACGGTGTACGCGAACGCGGACGGCTACACGCGGGACAGCGTGATCGTCGGCGAGGATGGATTCGTGACCGTCTTCGACCGGGGCCGGACGATCCCGGGGCTCCGCGGCGTCGAGATCAGCTACGCGATCCTGGAGAAGGCGGCCGTGCTGCCGCTCCTGCCCGACCACCAGGAACTGTTCGAGGAGGCGGTCTACCCGGCCCTGACCGCCCGCGGCGAACTCCACGCCTGGCGGAGCGAACACCGCTACTACAGCGTCGGCGGTCACGAGCGCCTGCCGCTGACCGAGGCGTTCTTCGCGCGTTCGCCGACGATCATCCTGGACCGCGACGGCGTGCTGAACGTGCGTCCGCCGCGGGCGGAGTACGTCTGCACGCCGGAGGAACTGCGCTGGCTACCGGGCGCCCGGGAGGCGCTCGCCGCCTTCAACCGGGCCGGATGGAGGGTGCTCGTCGTGTCGAACCAGCCCGGCGTCGCCCGTGGCCGGATGACGCTGGACGACCTGGCGGCGGTCCATCGACGCCTGTGCGGCGAGGCCGAGGCCGCGGGCGGACGGATCGACCGCATCTACTTCTGTCCTCACGGCTGGGACGAAGGCTGCGCCTGCCGCAAGCCGGCCCCGGGGATGCTGTTCCAGGCCCAGCGTGACCATCACCTCGACCTGACGAGGACGACCTTCCTGGGCGACGACGAGCGCGACGGTCAGGCGGCCGACGCCGCGGGCTGCCCGTTCGGCCTGGTCACGGAGAACGAACCGCTGCTCGTGCACGCCGAGCGGCTGCTGGGCCTTCACCCGGCAGGCAGGACGGCGGTGGCTGGATGAGTTCGGCTTTCGTCCGCCGGCCGGTTCTGGTCACCGGTCATCGCGGCTACCTCGGTTCTGTCATCGCGCCGCTTCTCGTCGAGCGCGGCTACGACGTGGTGGGGCTCGATGTCGGGTACTTCGACGACTGCACGATTGCGGCCGACCCGCTGCCGATTCCTTCGATCGACAAGGACATCCGGGAGCTCGTGCTGGCGGACCTGCGCGCGTTCTACGCCGTGATCCATCTCGCCGCGCTGTCGAACGACCCGATCGGCAACCTGGACGAGACCTGGACCGAGGAGATCAACCACCGCTCCTCGGTGCGCCTCGCGGAACTGGCGCGCGCGGCGGACGTACGCCGCTTCCTGTTCTCGTCTTCGTGCATCATGTACGGCCAGTCGAGCGCGGAGATCGTCGACGAGACGTCGCCTCTCGATCCGCAAACCCTGTACGCGAGGTCCAAGGTCCAGAGCGAGGAGGCGATTCGCGAGCTGGCGAGCGACGGTTTCTCGCCCACCTTCCTGCGCAACGGCACGGTCTACGGTCTGTCGCCGCGGATGCGCTTCGACACGGTCCTGAACGACCTGACCGGCGCCGCCTTCGCGAACAGGCGCGTCGTCGTCTACGGCGACGGCAAGCCCTGGCGGCCGGTGGTCCACGTACAGGACGTGGCGGCGGCCTTCTGCCGGGTGCTCGAGGCGCCACTCCCGGTCGTTCACAACGAGGCCTTCAACACGGGCGCGGACCACCTGAACCACCGCGTGATCGAGCTCGCCGAGATCGCGGCCGACCTGGTGCCCGGTTGCGACCTGGAGGTCCGCGGCGAGCCCGGCGCCGACCGGCGCACCTACCGCGCCTCGTTCCAGAAGTTCGCCCGCGCCTTTCCGGACTTCGAGTTCCGGTGGGAGGCGGCGAGCGGAGCCGCACAGTTGATCGAGGACTACCGCCGCGTCGGCCTCGATGCGTTGCTCTACGGCGACCGGCGCTTCGTTCGTCTGCGCTGGCTCAACCACCTGCTCGAGTCGGGGCGGCTGGACGGCTCGCTGCGTTGGTCGGCCGGCGCCGCGAGCGGAGAAGGAGAACCGGAGGACAAGGGATGATCCACGGCGTGAAGGTGGTTCCGCTTCGTCAGATCGTCGACGAGCGGGGCAAGATCATGCACATGTTGAAGGCCACCGACGAGCACTTCAAGGGCTTCGGCGAGATCTACTTCTCGACCGCCTGGCCGGGAACGGTCAAGGCCTGGCACATCCACCGGTCGATGACCGTGAACAACGCGGTGATCAGCGGTCGGGCCAAGCTCGTCATGTTCGACCTGCGCGAGGATTCGCCGACCCGCGGCGAACTCCAGGAGGTCTTCTTCGGCGAGGACAACTACGTCCTGGTGCAGATCCCGCCGGGGATCGCGAACGGCTACAAGGCCTACGGCGAAAGCCAGGTCATCATGGCGAACGCCGCCACCGAGCCGCACGACCCGGACGAGATGGACCGGCTCGATCCGTTCACCGACCGGATTCCCTACGACTGGACCCTCCAGCACGGCTGAGACGGCGGGAACCGACGTAGACGTGGACGCATCGCGGCTGATCGTTACCCGTACGCCATTGCGGGTGTCCCTGGTGGGCGGCGGCACGGACCTGCCGGCCTTCTACCGGCGGGAGGGCGGCGCCGTTCTTTCGACGACGATCGATCGCTACGTCTACGTCACGGTGAAGCGCCACAGCGAGTTGTTCTTCGAGCCGGTCCGCGTGAACTACTCGCGCAGCGAACAGGTCGAACGGATCGACGAGCTGGACAACAACATCGCCCGGGAGTGCCTGCGCTTCCTGGGTGTCGATCCACCGGTCTACATCTCGACGGTCGGCGACGTGCCGGCGTCCACCGGGCTCGGCGGTTCGAGCGCCTTCGCGGTCGGCTTGCTCAACGCGCTCCACTCCTATAAGGGCGAGCGCGCCTCGGCGGGCCAGTTGGCGGAGGAGGCGTGCCACATCGAGATCGATGTCCTGGGCGAGCGGATCGGCAAGCAGGACCAGTACGCGGCGGCCTACGGCGGACTCAACCTGCTGTCATTCAAGCCGGACGGTGGCGTCACCGTCGAGCACCTGCGGATCCCGGGCGAGCGGTTGCGCGAGCTGTTCGAGTCCGTGCTCATGTTCTGGACCGGACACCAGCGGGACGCGAGCGCGGTCCTCTCGGAGCAGGACGACCGTACGGACCTGAACCTGGAATCGCTCGGCCGGATGCGGGATCAGGCGCGCGACCTGCACCGGGCCCTCGGCGCCGGCGAGGTCGACGTCGAGGGGATTGGCCGGCTGCTTGACCGGGGCTGGCGAATGAAGCGTGAGCTTGCGGGATCGATCACGACCCCGCTGATCGACGGTTGGTACGACGCGGCGATGGCGGCCGGCGCCCTGGGCGGCAAACTCTGCGGCGCCGGCGGCGGCGGATTCCTGATGTTCGTCGTACCGCCAGGACGCCAGGCCGCGGTGCGCTCGGCGCTCGGCGACCTCTTCGAGTTGCCCGTCGGCCACGAGTCCCACGGTTCCCAACTCGTGGCCCCGTTCCACCATGGCTGACTGCCTCGTCTGCGCCGAACCCACTGGGTGCGCCGGCCATCTGGCCGGCATTCCGGATCCGCTGAATGGCTAGTCCCTCAACCGGCTGCCTCGTCTGCGCCGAACCCACCGTGGAGCCCTTCCTCAACCTCGGCTCGACAGCGCTTGCCAACAAGTTCCCCAGCGCCGAAGATCTCGGCCGTCCCGAACCCCGTTTCCCCCTGCGCGTCGGCTTCTGCCACGGTTGCGGCCACGTCCAGCTCGTCGAACGCGTGCCGCCGGAGGCGATGTTCACGGACTACCTGTACGTGTCGTCCGCCTCCGACACGCTCCGCGCCCACTTCGACGACCTGGCGACCACGCTGACCGCGCGCCACGGCCTCGCGGGCGGCGGTTTCGTCATCGACATCGGCTGCAACGACGCTTCGTTGCTGTGCGCCTTCCGCGATCGCGGCGCCCGGACTCTGGGCGTCGACCCGGCCGAGAACCTGGCCGAGTTCAGTCGCGGCACCGGGATCGAGCGGTACCAGGGCTTCTTCGGCGCGTACACCGCGCCGGAGATCGTCGACCGCTGGGGCCGCGCCGCCCTGATCACCGCGACGAACACCTTCCCGCACATCCCCGGTCTGCAAGGCTTCGTCGCCGGCCTGGACACCGCCCTCGCGCCCGGCGGCGCGTTCGTGCTGGAGGCTCACTACCTGGTGGACCTGCTCGACCAGCTCGCGTTCGACACCGTGTACCACGAGCACGTTTCCTACTGGGCGCTGGGTCCGATGATGCGACTGTTCTCCGACCACGGCATGGAAGTCGTACGCGCCGAGCGGCTGCCGATCCACCACGGCCAGCTTCGGGCCACCGTAATGCGCCAAGGTGAGGGAGAGGTGGACGGTAGCGTGGCCGAAGTCCTCGCCGCCGAACGGGAGCTGGGCGTCGACCGGTTCGAGACCTGGAGCGCGTTTGCCGGGCGAGTCGACCGCCTGAAGACGGAAGTCGTGGACTGTCTCCGCGGCCTCAAGGCGGACGGTCGTCGTCTCGCCGGATACGGCGCTCCCGCCAAGGGCAGCACGCTGCTGGAGTTCTTCGGCGTCGGCCCGGACCTGCTCGACTTCATCGCCGACCGCAGCCCGCTGAAGCAGGGCCGCTACACCCCCGGCTCGCACGTTCCGATCGTCGCGCCGGGTCGACTGCTGGAGGACCCTTCGCCGGACCACGTACTCCTACTGGCCTGGAACTTCGAGGACGAGATCCTCGCCCAGCAGGCCGAGTTCCGCCGCCGCGGTGGGAAGTTCATCCTGCCGGTGCCGGAAGTTCGCATCGTCTGACCCTGTCGCCATGCCGCCCGCCGTGTTTCGCTTGCGACCGGGAGCCGATCTTGCCGCCGTTTTGCTGCTCTGCCTCGCTTGCGCGGGGCCGGCCCGGGCGCCGCAACAGCCGCCCTTCCGCGGCACGGCCTTCATCGACCCCGATCTCATCGTCGCGTCCGACCCTTCAGCGCTGCGGGGTCTCGAGTCCGCGGGCCGCGACATGCGCAGGATGTTCGATCGTCGCGCCGACGCTTTCGTGCCGACCGATGCCTACCTGTTCAACGCCACCTTCGAGGGCGATGCGATCGTCGAGGTGCAGGTCAACGTGGAGTTCGGCGATACCGACCTGGCCGAGCGCCACGCGGCCTTCTACGCCCGGGCCATCGGGCAACTGCCGGCGGGCCTGCGAACGCGGGTGGAAACCGTATGGATTCACCGGGGCGTCATGCCCTTCGGCGGCGGCAACGACAACATCCTCATCCATACCGGCAAGGCCGCGGAGTACTTGCGCGACGGCGTGCTGGAAGAGATCCTGATGCACGAGGCGGCGCACACCTCGCTCGATCCGGTTCATGCTGCCACCGGCGGCTGGCTCGTCGCCCAGGCCGCGGACGGCAGCTTTGTGTCCGACTACGCGCGCGACCATCCGCGCCGGGAAGACGTCGCTGAGAGCTTTGGGCCGTTCTTCGCCCTCCGGCACCGCCGGGAGCGGATCTCCCGCGACATGGCCGAGACGATCCAGGCGACGATGCCGAACCGCATCGAGTTCTTCGATCGCCTGGCCCTCGACATGCGTCCCGCCAGGTAGCGGGGCGCCGCGCTACTGCTCCCGGAAGCTGTACAGCTTCGACCGCGTTCGCATGACCAGCCGGTCGCCGGCCAGGGCCGGGGAGGCGAGGGTCATCTCGTCGAGGTCGTTCGCGTGGAGCTGTTCGAACTCGCCGTCGGTACCGAAGACGAAGGTCGTGCCGGCTTCGTCCGTGGCGAAGATGCGGTCCCGGTAGGCCCAGGGCGAGGTCGTGAAGTGGCCGTTCGAGTCCTTGATCCGCGCCTGGAAGAAGCGCTCGCCGGTGGCCGCGTCGTAGCGTGCGAAGATGCCGCGGTCGTAGACGACCCACAGCGAGCCCTTGTAGGGGACTGGAGTCGGGATGTAGGTGCCGGCCCGGCTGTCGTTCCAGACGACGAACTCGTTGCTCGTTTCGTCCTCGGCCAGCGTGAGGTCGCCGGCGCCGCCCGGGCGGACCGCCGTGATCGGGCGGTTCTGGTCTCCGTGTACCCCCGACGTCACGTAGAGGAGCCCTTCGTAGGCGAAGGGCGTCGGCACCGGCAGCAGTGAGTGCCTGGTCAGCCGCCACAGCTCGCGTCCCATCGTGTCGTGGCTGATCACGGTGTAGGGGCCGAGCGCCACGATCTCGGTTCGTTCGGCGTGGCGCCAGACGAAGGGTGTGCTCCAGGAGGTCCTGTGGTTGGGGGCGTGCGGAGCGGCGAGCCGTCCCCGGGCCGCGCGCCAGATCTCGCGCCCGTCCTGTTTGGAGAACGCGGCGAGGAACGGGTGCTCCTGGTTGTCGTTCAGGATGACGACGAGGTCGTCCGTGAGCGCGGGGGAGCCGCCGGTCCCGAAGTCCATGTAGATCTGGAACGGGTCGAGCCGCCGCTCCCAGCGCAGTTCGCCGTCCAGCGAGTAGGCCCAGAGGCCGAGGCCCGTGATGTAGACGAAGATCGTCTCGCCGTCGGTCGCCGGTGTCTCCGAGGCGAAGGTGTTCTTCGAGTGGCGGCCGCCTGGAGGCGGGCCGGCGAAGAAGGTCCGCCGCCAGAGTTCCGCGCCGTCCTCGAGCGACCAGGCGATCAACAGGTAGTCGAGGTCGACTTCGTCGGGGAACTCGATGAACCGCTCATCGTGCCGCTTGAGGACTTCCTCCCAGGGCAGGCCCTGCTCCCGGAGTTCGCGCATGAACTCGTTGCTGTACTCGGTGCCGAACTCCGGCTGTTTTGTCGCCTCAGCCTGGGCCGTCGCGGTGATCAGGAAAACCGTGTTGCCGACGACGATCGGCGACGACCAGCCGGAACCGGGCACGGAGACGCTCCATTCGACGTTCTCGGTGGTCGACCAGTGGAGCGGCAGGCGGTCGTTGTCCGAAACCGGGATGCCGTCCGGTCCACGGAAGCCCGGCCATGTGGGGGCCGGCGCCGGCTCGGCTGCCGACTGCGCCTTTGTGGGCACAGCGACGCAAACCAGGATGAGCGTGGCGACGAGGAGGCGTTGCATGGCGTGGGATGTTACCGGCCGCGACCGCTGCGTTACGCTGCTCGCGTGGCTGGAGAGGAAGCACCGCGTGTCGCCGCCCTCGTTCTGAACTACAACGGCCGCGACATCACGCTGCAGGCGCTGGCGAGTCTCGAAGCGATGACGTACCCCGCCTGCGAGCTGATCCACATCGACAACGGCTCGAGCGACGGCTCGACCGAGGCGGTCGCAGCCGCGCATCCGAAGGTCGCCCGGATCCGGGTCGAGGAGAACCGGGGCGTCGTCTTCGGCATGAACCGGGGGATCGAACTCGCGGTCCGCCGCAAGGTCGATTACCTGCTCCTGCTGAACAACGACATCGAGGTCGAGCCGGACTTCCTCGACGAGCTCGTCGCGGTGGCCGAGACGGACCCGGGAATCGGCTGCGTGGGGCCGAAGATTTTCTACCACGGGGAGCGGGACCGGCTATGGTCGGCCGGAGGCCGCATTCGCTTCCGCGAGTCGATGACCAGGGAGCGGGGCGTTGGCGAGGTCGACCGCGGGCAGTACGACCGGGACGAGGAAGTGCCCTACGTGAACGGCTGCGCGATGCTGGTGCGGCGGAGCGTCGTCGAGGAGATCGGTCTCTGGGATCCGCTGTTCCACCTCGCCCTCGACGACGCGGACTGGTGCATGCGGATGAAGGCCCGGGGCTACCGCTGCCACTACGCGCACCGGGCGATCCTCTACCACATGGTGGCCCGTACGGTCGGCGGCTACCGGGCGTCGCGTACGTTCTGGAACGGCCGGAGCGCGGCGCTGTTCGTTCGTCGCTATGGCGGTCCGGCGCAGTGGACCTCGTTTCTCCTGTTTCTTGCGGCCGGACTCTTCTTCGCCTTCTTTCGCGAACTCGTCCGCGGCAACCAGGGCGCCGTGATCGCGAAGCTCCGCGGCGTGATCGCGGGCCTCCGTGCGCCGATGGCGCCGCCGCCGAGGATCGACGAGGGTGCTCGCACATGCTGAAGAACCTGCGAGAGGACACGCGCCGGCTGCGCGCGATCAAGACCAGGCCGTTCCCCTTCTACGTCGTAGAGTCGCTCCTGTTCGAGAACGGCTACCAGGCGGTTGTCCTGTACCGCATCGCTCACTGGTTCAAGAGCCATCGCATCCCTGTCCTGGGGCCTTTCTTCGCCCGTCTGTCGCTGTTTCTGACCAGCGTCGACATTGCGCCCGCAGCAAGGATCGGACCCGGGCTGTTCATCAGTCACGGCATCGGTCTGGTGATCGGCGACGGTGTCCGCATCGGAAGGAACGGCACGCTGCTCCACCAGGTGACGATCGGCGCGCCGACCGGCAGGCGGCTCGATCAGATGCCGAAGCTGGGCGACAACGTCTTCATCGGCGCCGGCAGCCGGTTGATCGGCAGGATCGAAGTCGGGGACGGCGTCTTCATCGGCGTGAACTGCGTCGTCGCGCGGGACATCCCGGCCCAGACCAAGGTCACGTCGACCGCGGGGCTGCGGTTGGAGGCCGGCGAACCACCTCCTCCGAAGGACCAAACCGACTGAGTGTCCGTCCGCGTGGGGCCATCCACCCGTTTCGGGTGCAGGCCGTCGGGCGCCGGCTGGTAGGGTGGATGGTTCCATGTCCATAGGTCCGACGGAGGAACCGCCCCGCGGATGCGTGAAGTCAGCAGGTTCTACGGCATTGTTATCGAGATGGAGGAGGGGGACACGCCCCCGGCCCACTTCCATGCCAGCTACGGCGGGGCCGTCGCGCTGATCGGAATCGAGAATTCGACCGTGTTCAAGGGCCGGCTCGCGCCGAGAGCGCTCGGCCTGGTCATGGAGTGGGCTTCGCTGCGCCGCAGCGAGTTGCGGTGGGCTTGGAAGCGCGGGCAGCGGTCGGAAGACCTGGGGACGATCGCGCCGCTCGAGTGAGCGCGAGGCGGCGTTCGCGGCTCGTGGTCGCGGATTTCGGTATGGTCCGCGCAGCCTTGTCTGACGCTGGAGCTGCGAAGGCAGAATCGGCTGTTGGCGGGCCTGATTGGGGTCGTAGCGGGCTGACGGGAATGTACGAAAGGAGAACAGTGTGATGTTCCGTTCCACACGGACGACCGTGTTGACGGTTGGGGCAGTGCTGGTTCTGTCAACCGCCTGCGCGGGCCAGGAGTTGGTCTACCGGCTCGACCCGGAGTTCGGCGTCCCCTACGAGGGCTCGACGACAACGGAAACGCGGACGCAAACCCGGATCCAGGGCATGGATCTGAACGTGTCGATGACCATGCGGATGGACCACGATGTGGTGTTCGAGGAGGGATCCGACGACACGGTGGTCGGTCGCTACACGACTACGTCCGTGTCGGCGGAAATGGGCGGGATGCCTGGCCTGGATGAGGTCCCGTTCGACATCAACGACCTGTACCAGGGGATGGTCGGCGTGACGTTCACGATGGTGATGACCCGTGGCGGCGAGATGGTCGAGTTCGGGGGGCTCGAGGCGATGATGGAGGCGGTGATGGACCGGCTGGATGCGCCGGACGAGCTTCGCGCCATGGTGAGCCAGTTCCTCGAAGGGAACTTCGGGGAGGACCAGATGAAGCAGATGGCCGGGCAGTCCGGTCTCTTAATGCCCGATCGCCCCGTAGCCGTCGGGGACACCTGGACGGACTCGGTGAGCGCACTCGGCATCGAAGTCGAAACGACGTACACGCTGACCGACCGAAGCGACGGCCTGGCGTCCATCGACGCCACGGCGACGGTATCCGGAGCGGAGGATGCTGGGTTCGAGTTCCCGGGCGCACCAAGCGTCCCAGGCCTGGAGATGCGATTTGATAACCTGTCCAGTGCGCTGGAAGGCTCGTACCAACTCGACGAGGCGACCGGGTTGGCCTCTGCCTACAGCATGAACATGACGATGGAGACCGACATGGTCATGGAGATGCCTCAGGCGGAAGGTCAACCGGCGGGCGCCCCCTCGATGTCCATGTTCATGTCGATGGAGACGACCATCGAGGGGACGCTCGGCAGGGCGGAGTGATGTCGACCGGCTGACTGCGAGCCTGTCAGAGGTCCGCCCCCCGGAGCGGCGCGAGCCCGTGTATTCGCGGCTCGCGCGTAGGGCGATTGCCCGCGTGTCTCCGCGATGGTGGCGGTCGAGCATCACGTATGGGCCGCGTCGACCGCACGGCGCTTCGACTGTGCGGCTGGTAATCCGCCCTTCATCCGCTACGGTGGTTCACCGGCGAGACCCGCCGCCAGGCTCTGAGACTCTGCGCCTCCCAGGGCGCCAAGTTGTCGGGGCTCTCGTCGTCCTGGGCGCCCTACTTGATCGTGACGGCTTCCCTGCTTCGGCCCGGCGGTCGGATGGCGTTCGTCGTGCCCGCAGAGATCGGCCATGCTCCTTACGCGGCCCCGGTCCTCGACTGGTTCGCCAGGCACTTCGACGATGTGCAGGTGGTTGCGGTCCGGCAAGAGCTGTTCGCAGACCTGTCGGAAGATGTCTGGCTGCTCTACGCCGGCGGCTTTGGCGGGAGGACAGGCCACTTCGACTTTGCGCTTCACGAGCGCTTCGTGTCCCGACCCGAACCGCCGATAGCCCAGACTCGCGTGTCGGTCCGAGAATGGCGTCGTTGGGGCTCTCGGCTCCGCTCGATGCTCTTGCCGAGCCGGATTCGGGACGCCTACGAGAACCTCAGAGACTTCGCACCCCTCTCTGCCAACGTACGTGACACAGCGGTCATTCCGTTGAATAGTGGAGGGCACACGTTGGCAAGGAGATCGATGTCAAGACGAGAGCAGAGACTGGATGGTGGCTCGGAGGTTCCGGCTCCGGGGGCTGAGGAGGGCTGCTGGGATTCAGCCTCAGAGACGGGAAGGACTGCTGATGGCGGCTGCGTCCCTGGCCCGGCAGGTCGGCATCGCGCCGGCATGTCGGGCCTTGCGCGTGTCGCGATCGACGTTCTATCGTCGAACGAGGCCTGCTCCCGGGCGACAGCAGCCCCGTCCCACACCCGCCCGGGCATTGAGCGAGGCCGAACGGCAACGAGTCGGAGACACGCTCGCCTCTCCACCGTTCGTCGACCGGGCGCCCGCTGAAGCGGTGGCCACCCTGCTCGACGAGGGCAGGTACCTGTGCTCGGAACGCACCATGTACCGCATTCTCGGCGCGAACCACCCGGTGAAGGATCGCCGCAACCAGCGCGTTCATCCGCAGTACGCCAAGGAGGCGAGCTGACGGTGTTGGGAGGCTTGAAGACGAAGCATGTGGATGTCGTAGTCACCAAGCCAGCTATCGGCCCGTGTGTGGCCGTGTCGATCAAGGGCACGCTCAACGCCTTCAGGAACCTGGCGAATCGCATGAAAGAAGCCGTCGGCGACTGCACGAACCTGCACATCTCCTATCCCAATCTCGTCTACGGCTTTCTGCACGTCATTCGCGCGAACCGGGAAGGCCCACTTGCACCTGAGGCGGCGCACTTCCTGAAGGCCAACGATGAGGGGCACGTGGCCGCCAATGATGCCGCCGTCCGAGAAGAGGGCGAAGTGGTCGAGTCGATCGTTCGATATCACGATGTACTTCTTGGCTTGACGGGCCGCTACGGCGTGAGGAACGACATCTCCCGCTACGAGGCGTTGGCCTTGGCCATGGTGGACCCCGGGGGTCGAGCCGTGGTTTCCGCCTGGCCGGTAGACGGAAGCCCGCTCCGGATGAAGAAGTTCATGGACGCGATCTATCGCGCGTACGACCAGCGATACGTCTACGCTGCGCCCAAGCTGGCGAAACGGACGGAGCGGATGGTTTGGCGGGCCGACTCTCCGGCGTTGAGGAGCCCGTGGCGGCGAGGTTCGCGCCTCGGTTAAGCGACTGAGCCCAATCGGCTTACGCTTGCGTTCCGTACTTGGTCCTGTCAGACGCCAGCGGTTTCCCGGTTTGTCTCGTTCACCCACGCGTGCGCCACTTTCTGCGCGAGGTCGATGAGGGCGGACTTGTGTTCCGCCCACTCGGTGGGGCCCAACAGGCAGTACTTCTGCTCAGGAACGCGTTCGGTGATTGGGGCATTTGGTGGCGGCTCGCTCTTGAACTGGAGGGTGCTTTCGACGTTTTCGAAATCGTCGAGGCAGAGTTGAACGGCTGCCGGGAAGAACGTCACGCGGATTTTGCGATTTGGCTCCAGGTTCACGGAGTGGGAGGCGCGGACGGTCTTGTTCCCGACAAGCCCGGGAAGGGCCAGAGGCCGTAGACTTCGGAAAGTGATGCCGGATTGCTTCGCGTACTGGTCGTCCTGGGTCGCGAGTTTCCGGGTTGACTCCTCCCAAAGGCCCGCGACCTTGAGGTCGTTGGCCTTGGAGATCAGGGCATCGTAGAGTTCTTGCTGCCCAGGCTGGACACCCTGTCTCGCCTCCTGCACCTGGTCGGAGTTGGCGTGCCTGGCCAGGATTGTCGCGCCGTTGTGACGGAAGCCATGAAACGTGATGAGTGAGATGTCGATAGCGGACTGAAGGAACTCGACGATCCGGGCTGCCCGTTGGTCGACGCTCAGCCCCACCAGCACCATGCGCACGGGCCGCAGACCGTCGAGCGACTTGTTGGTGCGCTCGTTGTGCCATTCCTCGAAGTCCTCGCGATCGTTGAACTTCCTGGTTCCGCTACCGCCCGATTGACTGACGATCAGATCAGTCAGTTCCTCGGTGGCGAGCGAGTCAAGGTATGAACCGTAGTCGAGAACCTGCGCGACTGCCTCACGGGTAAGCGAGCCGCGTTTCAGTTCGAAGACGACAAGACGTCCGCTATCGTCGATGCCCAGGAGGTCCGGGAAGCCCACCTCGGTGGACGCCTGCCGGCCTACGAGTGTCAAGCCAGCCAGCAGCATGTCTGGATGGTTCGCGAGAGCATCTTCCAGGAGCTGCTCGGTATCGGTCTGCTTCTGTGGTTCAGGCAGTTCGACTTGGCCGGCCGAGTCGCCGATGATCCAGAGCTTGAGCGAGTCTGACATTGGAGCCTTTCGGGACCGCTACGCGCTGTACAGAATCCGCTCGCCGTCGTCTTCCCGCCGCAGCTCGCCCAAGTCCTCCAGCCAGCGCAGGTGCGCGATCGCTTCGCCGGTCGCGAACCAGCGCTGCATGATCGGGAAGTCGTCCCAGGACTTTGCGCGGATGTCCCAAGTCATCAGCGCCGCCGTCTGGTAGGCGTTCCGGCCGCCGTTGTCGCGCAGGATGTCGACGACCTCCCGGCCGCGGGCTTCGTGGTGTTCCCGGAGTTCGCGGCAGCGTCCCTGGAAGTCGTGGATCAGGCTGCGGTGGCCGGGGAGGCAGAGGTCTACGTCGAGGGCCTCGACCTTGGCGATGCTCGCGAGGTAGAGGCCTAGCGGATCGTGGTCGTCGGCCCAGGCCTGAATGTTCGGCGTGATGTCGCCCAGGATGTGGTCGCCGGCGACAAAGAGGCGCTTCGCCCGGTCGTAGAGCGAAATGTGACCGAAGGTGTGGCCCGGCGTGTCGATGACTTCCAGGCGGTAGCCGGCGATCTCGATTACGTCGCCTTCGTAGAGCGGCGCGTACTCGATCATCTGACCGCTGAAGCGGGCGCCCGGGTGACGCCGGAACGATTCCGCCAGTTCGTCAGCCGGGAAGCCGCTGCGTCTGAGGTAGACGCCCATCGGGCTGTTCTCGGACCAGCCGCCGTGGGCTCGGCCCATGGACTCCGCGTCGACCGCGCCCATCGATGCGGTGCGTCCCGGTTGCAAGAGCTCCGGGATCAGCCCATGGTGGTCGGCGTGGAGGTGGGTCGCCAGGAAGTCCGTCTTCTCGAGGTCCACGCCGATTTCCTCGAGACCGGCGACGAGGACTTCCCGGCACTCGGGCCGGTTCATGCCCGTGTCGATGACGAGGAAGCGGTCGTCCTCGGCGAGGACGTAGCAGTTCACTTCCTTGAGCGGGTTGCGCGGCAGCGGGACGACGACCCGGTAGAGCGAGTCGAGGATCTTCTCGGCGATCTGTTCGGTCATGGGCGCGGAGGGTAGCAAGGGACGGCGCTGTCCAGCGACGACTCACCACGAGCGCCCCGGATCTTTCGCCGGCTTGTTGTTTCGGCCCACCCCGTTTGGTGCCGGTGTCATGGAAGCCGGTGTCGCGAACTGGCTGTGCTTCGTTCTACGGCAACGCCTTCTGGACGAGGAAGCCGAGCGCTTGGGCGACGGAGCGTTGCCGGCGGTCCCGGGTGAAGAACACCGTTTCCTCGGGCGCTGGCGATACGTAGAGGGCTGTCGCCACGTGCCAGAGGTCGGCGCCCTTCAAGTAGCCTGCGGAGAGCGCGAGGTCGATCTCCGTCCTCAAGGAGCGGTAAGGCAGGATCCAACCGATGCCGGCCAGGAAGTCCGCCTTGAAGTCCATCCCTTCACGGGCGAGTCCCGAACGCAGTTCCGCTTCCAGGAGGTTTGACGAAACCGCGAGCGGATAGGTGGTGAGCCGCTCCTGCAGTTCGCGGCATCCCGGTTCGCGGAAGGCCATGGCGAGTAGTACCGAAGTGTCGACGTAGGCGAGCGTCACTCGTTCCGCTCGGCGAGGAACCGCTCAAGAGCTCCGGGGCGTCTCTCGAGCATCGGGAAGGGTTGGCCTGGCGACTTGGCCGGTACGAGAATCCCGCGGCGCTCCAAGTCCTCCATGCGTTCCTCGAGAGTCTGCTTCTTCGGCGGGATCGGGCGAATCTCGGCCGCTGGCTTACCCCGGTAGGAGATCGTCACGGTCTTGCCCTGGCGCACTTGCCGGAGAACCTCCGAGAAGCGGGCTTTCGCTTCGTAGGTCGAGTAGGTGATCGTCATGGATTGACCCTATCTGACTAGTCAGACCAGATCAAGAATCAGGCCAGAGGACGGCGCAAGCTCCTGGGCGGTTCCACACGGCGCGCGGGGAGCGGGTCGGCGAACGGTTACGATTCCGGGTCCGGATTTCACAGGAGACAAGCGATGCCGCTGACCGAGAGCTACGTTCCCGCCGACACGAGTTCACCCGTCCTGGAGACGACGGTCGGCGGCATCCTGCGCGACTCCGCGGCCAGGGCCCCGGACCAGGTCGCGTTGGTCGAGGGCGTGCCGGGCGCGCGCCGATCCTGGACCTACGCCGCACTCCTGGCCGACGCGGAACGCGTCGCGCGGGCGCTGGCTGCCCGCTTTGAGAAGGGCGATCGGGTGGCCGTGTGGGCGCCGAACATTCCGGAATGGGTCCTGCTCGAGTACGGCGCCGGACTCGCCGGCGTGGTCCTGGTCACGGTGAACCCTGCCTACCAGCCGAAGGAACTGGAGTATGTGCTGCGCCAGTCGAGGTCGTCCGGCATCTTCTATCTGCGTTCGTTCCGCGGCAACCCGATGGAGGAATCGCTCAAGCAGGTGGCGGACGGTCTGCCGGATCTCAAGGAGCTCATCCCGTTCGACGACTTCGAGGAGTTCGTCGCCTCCGCGCCGGACGACGTGGAGCTTCCCGAGGTGAGTCCGGACGATCCGGTCCAGATCCAGTACACGTCGGGCACCACCGGTTTCCCCAAGGGCGCGTATCTCCACCACCGCGGGATCACGAACAATGCGCGCTTCGTCGGCCAGCGCCTTGGCATGGAGCCGGGGGGCGTTTACATCAACCCCATGCCGCTCTTCCACACCGGCGGCTGCGTGCTCGGAGTTCTGGGGCCGTGCCAGTTCCAGGCGACGCTGGTCAACCTCGTCATGTTCGACCCGGGGCTGATGCTGGCCCTGGCGGAGGAGATGCGCGCCACCCACCTGCTCGGCGTGCCGACGATGCTGATCGCGGTGATGGAGCATCCCGACTTCGACAGCCGCGACCTCTCCTCGGTTCACACCGTCTGCTCGGGGGGCGCCACGGTGCCGGCCGACCTTGTTCGGCGGATCGAGAAGACGCTCGGCGTACAGTTCTCGATCATCTACGGCCAGACGGAGGCGTCCCCGGGCGTGACGCTGATGAAGCCGGACGACAGCGAGGAGGACAAGGCGAACACGCTCGGCCCGGTCCTGCCGCAGACCGAGATGAAGGTGATCGATCCCGAGACCGGCGCCACGGTTCCGATTGGCGAGTCGGGGGAACTCTGTTGCCGCGGGTATCTCGTGATGCTCGGGTACTTCGAGATGCCGGACAAGACCGCCGAGACGATCGACGAGGACGGCTGGCTGCATAGCGGCGACCTGGTGACGATGGACGACCGCGGCTACACGACGATCACCGGCCGGCTGAGGGACATGATCATCCGCGGCGGCGAGAACATCTACCCGCGGGAGATCGAGGAGATGCTGTTCGAGCACCCACAGGTCGCGGACGTGGCGATCGTCGGCCTGCCGGACGAGCGTTGGGGCGAGATCGTCGGCGCTTTCATTCGAGACGCGGACCCGGCCAGCCCGGCCTCGGACGCGGAACTCCACACCTACTGCCGCGAGAATCTGGCGCCGCAGAAGACGCCCAAGGCCTGGTACCGGGTCGACGACTTCCCGCTGACGCCGTCCGGGAAGATCCAGAAGTTCGTGCTCGTGGACGAGTGGAGAAAGGGCGCCTACAGCGCGGCGTGAGATCTGACATGATCGCCGCTCTTCACGCAGACTTCTCTTCGCCGCTCTGTTGCTTGCGAGCGGCATAAGCATGCAGGCTCTCAGATCCAACGTCGACATCCGTTCGGAGCAGTTCAGGAAGAACCGCGACGACATCCTGGAGCAGATCGAGCAGGTGAACGGCCTGCTCGAGCAGGTGTCCGGCGGCGGCGGGCCGGAGGCGATGAACCGTTTGCGGAGCCGGGGCCGGCTGCCGGTGCGCGAGCGCGTGGCGAACGCGCTCGATCGGGACAGCCCGTTCCTGGAGATCTCGCCGCTCGCGGCCTGGAACTCGTACTACACGGTCGGCTCGGGCTTCGTGCTCGGCGTCGGCGTGATCTCGGGCACGGAGTGCGTGATCCTCGGCCACGACCCGTCGGTTCGAGCCGGCGCCTTCAACGAGTTCAACTCGAAGAAGCTGATGCGCGGCCTCGAGATCGCGCGGGTCAACCGGCTGCCCTACGTCCAGTTCGTCGAGTCCGCGGGCGCCGACCTGCGCGGCAACACGGGCGACGATCCGGACGCCCAGACGAAGCGCGCCGTTGGCCACTTCGCCGAGTCGGGCCGCCTGTTCTACGAGATCTCCGAGCTCTCCAAGATGCGCATCCCGACCGTGTCGATCGTCTTCGGCGCGTCGACCGCGGGCGGGGCGTACCAGCCGGGCATGAGCGACTACAACATCTTCGTCAGGAACCAGGCGATGGTTTCGCTCGGCGGGCCGCCGCTGGTCAAGATGGCGACCGGCGAGGACGCGGAGCCCGAGAGCCTGGGCGGCGCGGACATGCACTGCCGCGTCTCCGGGCTGGGCGACTACCTGGCCCAGGACGAGATGGACGGCATCCGGTTGCTCCGGGATGTGGTTCGCCACCTGAACTGGCGCAAGGAGGGCCCCGGGCCGAGCCTGCCATCAGACGATCCGGTGCTCGATCCCGAGGAACTGCTCGGCCTCGTCTCTCGCGATCTGCGCTCGCCGCTCGATATCCGCGAGGTGATCGGACGCGTCGTCGACGGTTCCCGCTTCGAAGAGTTCAAGCCGCTCTACGGGCCGACGATCGTCTGCGGCTGGTCGTCGATTCACGGCTACCCGGTGGGCATCCTGGGCAACAACGGCGCGCTGTTCTCCGAGGCGGCCGAGAAGGCGACCCAGTTCATCCAGCTCTGCAACCAGATCGACGTGCCGCTGCTGTTCCTGCACAACATCACCGGGTACATCGTCGGCACGGACTACGAGCAGGGCGGGATCACGAAGAACGGCTCGAAGATGATCAACGCGGTCGCGAACTCGACCGTGCCGCACCTTTCCGTAGTCGTCGGCGCGTCGTACGGCGCTGGCAACTACGGCATGAGCGGCCGCGCCTACGGCACCCGCTTCACCTACATCTGGCCGACCGCGAAGATCGCGGTGATGGGACCGGAGCAGATGGCCGGCGTGATGACGATCGTGACCCGCAGGGCCGCGGAGCGGCGTGGCATCGAGTTCGACGAGGAGGCGGACCGGAAGCGCGCGGCCGGCGTGATCCACTGGGCCGAGAAGCGCTCCTTGGGGCTCTACGCGACGTCGCGGGTTTCCGACGACGGGATGATCGACCCGCGGGACACCCGCACCGTGCTCGGTCTGTCGCTGTCCGCCTGCCACAGCCGAGCGGTCGAGGGAGCGAAGGGCTATGCCGTCTTCAGGATGTGAGCGCGGCATGCAGCATTGGAGTCCGATAACCCGCCGCGGCGGCGAAGGAGCACGGTGCTTCTGGCCGCCTGCAGGATGTGAGCGCGGCGTGACGAGGGCGGCATGATCACTCGACTCCTGGTCGGCAATCGCGGTGAGATCGCGCGGCGGATCTTCCGCTCGGCGCGCGACATGGGGATCGCGACCGTCGCGGTCTACGCCGACGGCGACGCGGACGCTCCCTTCGTGGCCGAGGCGGACGTCGGCGTTGCTCTGGACGGTCGTTCGTCGGCGGAGACCTACCTGGATGCGGAGAAGGTGCTGGCGGCTGCCGCGCGCACCGGCGCGGACGCGGTCCACCCCGGCTACGGCTTCCTGTCCGAGAACGCGGACTTCGCGCGCGCCGTCGTCGACGCGGGTCTGGTCTGGGTCGGCCCGTCGCCCGAAGCGATCGCGGCGATGGGCGACAAGCTCTCGGCCAAACGGTTGATGCGCGAGGCGAAGGTGCCGACGCTTCAGGCCGTCGAACTCGACGAGGGGGCCGACCTGGCCGCCGCGGCGGCGGAAGTCGGCTTCCCGGCCCTGGTCAAGGCCGCGGCCGGCGGCGGCGGCCGGGGCATGCGCGTGGTCGAGTCGGAGGAGGAACTCGAGGCCGCGGTCGAGGGCGCGCACCGTGAAGCGGCGGCCTCGTTCGGCGACGGCACGGTGTTCCTGGAGCGCTGGTTGGCGTCCTCGCGCCACGTTGAGATCCAGATCCTGGGCGACCTGCACGGCAACCTCGTCCACTGCTTCGAGCGGGAGTGCTCGATCCAGCGCCGCCACCAGAAGATCATCGAAGAGGCGCCGTCGCCGGTCGTGAGCGACGAACTCCGGGCCCGCATGGGCGCCGCGGCGGTGGCTGCCGGACAGGCGATCGGCTACAGCTCCGCGGGGACGGTCGAGTTCCTGGTCGAGCAGCCGGCGGACCAATCGACGCCGACGGACTTCTGGTTCCTCGAGGTGAACACCCGGCTCCAGGTGGAGCATCCGGTGACCGAGGAGATCACGGGCCTCGACCTGGTCCGCGAGCAGCTTCGGGTGGCCCAGGGCGAGTCGCTCGGGTTCGCCCAGGACGATCTGGCGATCAGCGGCCACGCGATCGAGGCCCGGCTCTACGCGGAGGATCCGGCGAACGACTTCCTGCCGCAGACGGGGCAGGTCCAGTGCTGGCAGCCGGCGCCGGGAATGAACGCGCGCTTCGACTCCGGGATCGAGAGCGGGAGCGAGGTCGGCATCGAGTTCGATCCGATGCTCGCCAAGGTGATCGTCGTCGCGGCGACGCGACGCGAAGCCGCGCTCCGGCTCGCCCGAGTCCTGGAGACGACGCGGGTGCAGGGCATTCGGACCAACCGGGACTTCCTGGTCACGACGCTCCGCTCACCGGAGTATCTGGCCGGCGATACGACGACCGACTTCATCGAGCGGGTGGCGCCGCAACCCGTCCGCCTGCCGTCGGCCGACGAGCTGGTCTCTGCTGGAATCTGCGCGGTGATGGCCGCCCAGCACGATCGCAGGCAGGCGGCGCGGATCCATCCGACGATCGTCAGCGGCTGGCGCAACACGGTGATGCCCTACGAGCGGGCCGAGTTCGAGACCGCAGCCGGCGACGCTCTCCGTATCGAGTACCGGATCCAGCGCGACGGCCGGTTCGATACGCGCGCCGCGGCCGGCGACGGCGAGCCGAGCCGACACATGGTCGAGCTTCGTCGACGGACCGCGGACGGCGTTGAAGTCGTGATCGACGGCCGCAGATTCCGGGCGACCGTGACGTCCGACGGCGACCGCTGGCTCGTGCATGGGCCGCAGGGCGACGTCGAACTGCGGGAACGGCCCCGCTTCCCGGTTGCCGGCCTGGAGACCGTCGCCGGCGGTTTGACCGCGCCGATGCCGGGCAAGGTGATCTCGACCCACGCCGCGGTCGGCGATCGAGTCGAGTCAGGTCAACTGCTCCTGGTTCTGGAAGCGATGAAGATGGAGCACCGCGTCACCGCGCCGGAGCCGGGCACCGTTTCCGAGTTCCGCGTCGCCGAGGGCGAACAGGTGGGGAATGGCGAACTGCTCGTGGTCGTCGAGGAGGACGCGGCGTAGCGGCCCGAGGGTTGCCGGGAGGAGGATGGGAATGACGAACCAGCCGGGGACCGACTACTCGCTCTACGAAGTCCGATCCGGGGCGGCGGTCATCACGCTCAATCGCCCGGAACGGCGCAACGCCCTGTCGCCGGGGCTGATCACCGAGGTCTACGACCACCTGACGGCGGCCCAGGCCGACGACGCCGTCCGGTCGATCGTGATCACCGGAGCCGGCAAGGGCTTCTGTTCGGGCGCGGACCTCAAGCGGCAGCCGGGCGAGGGTGAGTCGGACCGGATCGTGCCCTATCCGGATCTGCTGACCGCGATCTGGGAAGGCGAGAAGCCGGTGATCGCCGCGGTGAACGGACACGCATTCGCCGGCGGGCTGGGCATGGTCGCGGCCTCCGATCTCGTGATCACCGCCGAGGAGGCGATGTTCAGCTTCAGCGAGGTGCGCATCGGCGTGATCCCGGCGATCATCGCCGTCGTTTGTCTGCGCAAGCTGGGACCGCACCACGGCATGAGGCTGTTCCTGACCGGCGACCGATTCAACGGCCGCCAGGCGGTCGAGTACGGCCTGGCGCACAAGGCGGTGCCGCGCGACGATCTGTGGTCCGTGGTCCAGGAGGAGATCGACGCGATCAACCTGGGCGGCCCGACGGCGGTCGTCGAGTGCAAGAAGCTGGTCCGTGCGGTGCCGGACATCTCGCTCGCCGAGGGGTTCGAGCTGACCCAGGGCTGGAGCCGCCGGATGTTCCAGGGCGAGGAAGCGGCCGAGGGCATGGCCGCGTTCCGCGAGAAGAGGAAACCAAGTTGGGCGGCGGCTGTGGGCGGCGCCGGCGATACGTCGTGACGATCCAGCTCTACCACTGCAAGGGCGCCCGCTCGCTCCGTCCGGTGTGGACGCTGGAAGAGATGGGAATCGACTACGACCTGCACGTGCTGCCGTTTCCGCCCCGGGTCTTCAAGAAGGACTACCTGGGAACCAACGTCCTGGGCACGGTCCCGTGCATGATCGACGGCGACGTCCACATGACGGAGTCCTCGGGGATGGCGAAGTACCTGGTCGACCGCTACGGCCCGACCCCGATCGCCGTCGACGTGGACGACCCGGAGTACGGCGCGTACCTCAACTGGCTCTTCTACAGCGACGCGACGTTGACCTTCCCGCAGACGCTGTTTCTCCGCTACACCCGCCTCGAGCCCGAGGAGCGGCGGGTTCCCCAGGTTGCCGAGGACTACCGCAAGTGGTTCCTCGGCCGGCTGCGGCTGGTGGAGAAGGCGACCTCGGACGGCCGCGACTTCCTGTGCTGCGACCGCTTCACGATCGCCGACATCTGCGTCGGCTACGGGTTGCACCTGGCGACGTCGCTTGGCATCGACGACTTCGGGGAGAACGTGCGGCGCTACTGGACGGGCTTGCAGGAAGTCCCTTCGTACCAGCGGGTCCGCGAGGTCTGAGACTTGGTCCGCGGCACGATCTGGCGGCTGTTCGTGGCGGGAATCGCCCTCGCAGCCGGTGCCTGTGGCCCCGCCCAAAACCTGCCGACCCCGGAGCAGCCGATCGCCTACGACCACCAGGTCCACATCGAAGCCGGTCTCGAGTGCACCCGCTGCCACCGCGGCGCGGAGGAGGGCGTCCACGCCGGGATGCCGTCCGTTCAGGCCTGCGCCGGCTGTCACCGGCGAGAGATCCCCGATCATCCCGAAGTCCGGAAGGTCATGCTCGCGAACGAGAACCGCGAACCGATCCAGTGGGCCAAGGTGAACGTGATCCGCGACCAGGCGATGGTCCATTTCAACCACCGTGCCCACGCCCGGGCGGGCGTCGAGTGCCTCACTTGCCACGGCGACGTGGCGCAGATGACCGTCGCCGAACCTGTCCGCAACGTCGCCGACATGGGCTGGTGCGTCGAGTGCCACCGCGAGAACGAAGCGAGCGACGACTGCCTGGCCTGCCACCGGTGAGGTGGCTTCGGTTTTCACCTGTACGCAAGTTTGAGTCGGGGAAATGCCCCATGAACGACATCGGCTACTGGGAAGCGGACCTTGACGAACGTCGGCTTTCCGCGAATGTAGGCGCCGAGCAACTCGACCGGTATCAGCGGGCTTTCTGCGAGAGCCGGGCGGACAACATCCGGGTTCTTGCTCCCGCCGGCAGCGGCAAGACACAGACCCTGCTCTGGCGGTGCCTGAACGTCGTTCAGCGGGGCGAGGGGTATCCCCGCTTTCTGATCGTCACGTTCACTGTTGCGGCGCGAGCGGAACTGCAGAAGAGGTTGCAGGATCCCGCGTTCAACGCCCTGCAACGGGACCGCGTAACGACGGTCAGCACGCTGAACAGCTTCGGCTGGAAGATCGTCCGGGAAGGCCGCAAGCGGACGGACGGACCCTTGACCCTCGTGACCAGGAAAGCGGACAAGGCGGGTTGCGTGGCCCGGTTCGTTCGTTCCTCCGACCGTCACGGGGGTGTTGCCTCGGTGCTGAAGCGGAGACGGTCTCTGGCGGCGGGACTGCTGGATCACGTGGATTCGCTGAAGAATCTGGGCTTCCGTCTTGATCGGGGTTGGGGGAAAGAGGAGTTCCTGGAGCACTGCGTGGCCTTGGGAGACCTGGCGCTCGATCCGCTGCTCGACCGTCTGATCTCGGACCTGCAGAAGCTGGACATCTTGCCGGACCCGGTTCGTGGCGCGATTGACCGGCGACTGGAAGTCGGGCCCACAGATCAAGGGAAGGCCGGCAGTGATCCCAGGGTCGAGAGGGAGCGCGCGGACATCGTTCTCCTCGATTCGCTCACGACGTCAGAGGCGGTGGAGGAGGTGATGAAGCAGGTTCGAGGGTTCCTTGAGGATCCTGGTCCTCGTGACCGGATGGCCCTGGTTTCGCGGAAGCAGGCCCAGCTCGTCCCGTATCAGATTCTCTTCGCGGATGAGGGCATCGAGTTCGAGGCGGCGGATGACCTGCGCATCTTTCTGAGCCGCGCGTTTCGGTTCCTGATCGAGATGGTCGAGATTCGGGCCCGTCGGGATCAGCCGCCACCGGCCCAGCAGATCGTGGCCGACATGGTCTCTCTTTGCCGGCAGGTAACGGCCGGATCGCGAGATCGGCCCCTGATCGACCGGATCCGGCAGGGACTCCAGAAGCGTCTGCCGGCGAGCTACCCGGAGGCTTGCGAGACCTTGAAGGAGCTTCAGCGGGCGTTCCGCGTGGGCGATATCGGGGGCTTTTCCGGCGCCAACTACGCTGGAAGCGTCTGGGCGTTGTTCGCGTCGAAGACGGTCGCGGACACCGTCGCCGTGATCGCCGGCCGATTCGAGGGCCTGAGCCAGGACTTCGGGCGTGGCGCGACGGACATTTTCTACCGCGATCCGCCATTCTTCTACCTCAGGGCCGTTGCCGAGCGATTCAGGGATGACTTCGGGGGTTTCTCAAGACGTTGGATCGCGCCAGTGCATCCGCACAGAAGCAGGAAGGGGAGCGCAGGGCGGCAGACGCGGGCGAGGAGCGCGTCTACCGGAAGATCGAACTTGCCACGGCCCTGCGCGCCAAGGGCAAGGAGTTCCACACGGTGGCGATTCTCGACGCGAACGCTGGCGTCTGGCCTTCCGTGCTCGCCGAGACCGACGTTCAACTGGAGGCGGAACGTCGGCTGTTCTATGTCGCGCTGACGCGTGCCCAGGAGAAACTCATCGTGTCCTGGAGCCGGGTCAACACGGAGGGCAAGAAGATCGCTCCCTCCCCCTACATTCGGGAGGCTCGCCTCGAAGAGATTGCCGGACAACGAGCGCCTGACCGGTGAGCCGGGGGTTCGGCGGTGCTACGCTTCCGGCCGGTGGTGACATGACGACCGACAGTCGCAGGACGCTCAGGGCCCTGGCGGCCGATCCGGCGCTGGCCGTTGGGTCATCGCTGCCCGCGGACGCTCTCCTCAAGGGAGGGGAGTTCTGGGGTTTGCCCCTGGACGAAGAGAGCGTACCCGTGACGAGAGCCCATCTCTTACGTTGTCAGCATGCGCGTGAGGCGCTGGAACGCTGGCTTGAACTGCAGGGTCTCGAGGGCTACGTGGGCAGCGACGAGAGCCTGTACTGGGATCGCTCCAACGTGCGGCGGGTCCTGTCGCCGGACGTGTTTGTCGCCATCGGTGCAGCGAATCGCTGGCGTCGGAACTACCGGATCTGGGCGGAAGGGCCGACGCCACAGGTCGTGCTGGAGTTCCTCTCGCCATCGACGCGGCGGCGCGACCTCGGTGAGAAGAAGGCGATCTACGAAGAGATCGGGATTCCGGAGTACTTCATTCACGAAGGGGAAGACCCCGTGGATACGGACGGCACACGGCGTCGGGGTCCGCGGATCGATCCGCCCCTTCAGGGGTTTCGTCTGCGGAGGCGTGGCGGCGGCCGGCCCCGCTACGAGCCGATTCCGGCGCGGCGCGGCGTCTCCTACCCGGCACCCGACGTGGCCCTGGGCTATCCCAGCGAGAGCCTTGGCCTGGATGTCGTCTTCTCCGCCGACCGCGACGAGGTGCGTTTCTTCGATGTCGCGTCTCAGGCTTTCGTTCTGACCCACGCCGAGGCTGCGGAGGCCCGCGCGGCCGCGGCGGAAGCCCGGGTCGCCGAGTTGGAGCGCCTGCTGGCGCGGTCCGACAACTGATCTTTCCTCGCTTGCCGAACCGGTCCCTCCGTTGAGCTTCCTTCGTCGGCCGGCTGGTGATCCGTGGCGAAGCTCTGCGTCGCACGGGCAACGGCGGGCGCTGCGGCCGACCACGCGCCACGGTGGAGCGGCGTGAGACAGCCACCCGGCAACGGCAAGCACGGTGAACCCCGAGTCACGATCGGGCGGCGGGACTTCTTCAAGGTCTACGCCGCGGCCGGCGTCGCGGTGCTTCAGGGCTGCCGGCGGCGGGACCAGGAACTGATCGAATCGCCGGTGCGGCGGAGCACGGCTCTGCCGGGAGCCTCGGTGTGGCGGCGGTCGATCTGCGGCCAGTGCGGAGCCGGTTGCGAGATCGAAGTACGGACCGTCGACCGGTTGGCGAAGAAGATCGAGGGGCTGCCGGACGGCTTCGTCAACCAGGGCGGCGTCTGCGCGCTCGGGCACTCGGCGCTTCAGGAGCTGTACCACCCGGACCGGGTGACGGAGCCGATGCGGCGGGGCGCTTCGGGTGAGTTGGAGCCCGTGTCCTGGGAGGAGGTGCTTGAAGCCGCGGCGACCGCGATGGCGGCGGCTCCGGGAACGACGACTGTTGTCTCGGGTGCGCCGTCGGGGCCGCTTCTGGGCCTTTGGCGGCGGTTCGCTGCCGCGATTGGGGCGCCGCCGCCGGTCCACTGGCAGTCCGCCGACGTGGTTGTCGAGCGGGAGGCCGCTCGGCTTGCTTTCGGTGAGGCGACCCGCCCGGCTTATGACTTGGCGCGAGCCGACTACGTGGTCAATATGGGCGCGCCCTTCCTCGACGGATGGCGCAGCGCCGTCCATTTCGGCGGCGCCTGGGCCGAACTGACCGCCGACCGGCGCGGCAAGCTGGTCCAGGTCGAGGCGCGGCATTCGTTGACAGCGGCGAACGCGGACGACTGGCTGCCGGCGGTGCCCGGCAGTGAAGGTGTGTTCGCGCGCGGGCTGGCCGGGCTGCTGATCGGTTCGGGGACCGTCGCGGACGACGCGCGAGCGGCCTACGAGGAGCTCTATCCAGAAGCGCCGCCCGATCTGGCCGCGACCGCCGAACGTTGCGGCATCGACGCCGACCGGATCGAACGGCTCGCCGTCGAACTCTCCCGCGCCCGCCGTCCGCTTGTGATCGTCGGAGGATCGGCGCTCAAAGGCGAGAACGGCCTCGCGTCGGGCGCGGCAGCGCTGGCGCTCAACGTGTTGCTGGGCGCGGTGGGCCGCGAAGGCGGCCTCTTCGCCGGCGTGGACTTCGGCTTCGAGGACCGGCTGGCCGGCGACGCTGACGCGGCCGCGCCACCGGCGGCGCTGGCGGAACGACTGGCCGAGGCCGGTGAGTCGGGCGTCCTCGTCGTCTCGGAGGCCGATCCGCTGCACGCGATGCCGGGGCTCGAGGCCGCCTTTGATGGCGTGGGCACCGTGATCGCGCTCTCCGCCTTCTTCGACGACACGACGCTTCGCGCCGACCTGGTGCTGCCCATCCAGACCGACCTGGAGCGCTTTCAGGCCATCGAGCCCGATCCGGTCCGCGGGATTCCGGCTCTCCTGATCGCGTCGCCCACCGTGGCGCCGAGGGGCGAGGCGCGCCATCCGGGCGATGTGGCTCTGGCTCTCGCGGCGGCCTCCGGCAAGGAGCTGCCCTGGCCGGGCTTCCAGGAGGCCGTCGAGGCCGCGCTCGGCGATGCCTACACCGCGACGAAGGCGGACGCCGAGGGGAACGATGCGTTGCCGGAATCCCTGATCGCGGGCGCTCTGAACGCGCGCCAGTTCGTGCGCCGGACGACGGATGCCGGCGGCCTGGTCGGTACGGAGGAGATGCGGCGCGCGCCCTCCCGGATGTCGGCCAGAGGGCCGGGACAACGACCAGAAGTTGCCGCGGACGACGGCTCGGTCGAGGTCGTCGATCCGGCCGCCCTGCCGGCGCCGGCAGCTCCCGCGGGGGTGGAGTCCTTCACGCTGATTCCGTTCGAGTCGCCCAAGCTCGGCGACGGCCGCGGCGCGAACCGTCCCTGGCTGCAGGAGTTGCCCGACCCGCTGTCGACCGTCATGTGGGGAACCTGGGCCGAGATGGCGACGGCCGACGCGGATCGCCTGGGCATCGACACCGGCGACATCGTCCGTCTGACCGGAACCGTTGCCGAGATCGATCTGCCCGCGATCGTCCTGCCGACCGTGCGTCCGGGGTGCGTGGGCGTGCCGTTGGGCGGCGGCCACGAGGATTACGGCCGCTACGCCCGGGGCCGAGGCGCCAACGTGAACGCCCTGATGAGCCCGGACAGCGTGGTGACCGGCGCCGGAGCGTTCGCGCGGGGCGGCCTGCGGGTGCGCGTAGAGCGGTTGCGCCGTCCGGGTCGCAGCGAACGGCCGGTGATCTACGGACGCGGCCTGCGGCAGGCCGAGGAGATTCCGGTCGGCTGGGCGCCGCATGAGAACGGTGCGGCCCACGCCTCGAAACGGGAAGACGCCGGCGATGGCCGCTTCGTGCGCCGGCTCGGCCGCCCGCGCGGTCCGGTGCAGGCCGGCCCGGCCGGCGGCGAGGAGAAGGCATGACGCGCTGGGGTATGGCCATCGATCTCGACCGCTGCACCGGCTGCGAGGCCTGCGTCGTTGCGTGTGCCGCCGAGAACAACATCCAGACGGTCGGCGAGGAGCAGGCGCGCGAGGGCCGGGCGATGCACTGGCTCCGGATCGAGCGCTACTACGAGGGCGAGTTCCCGAACGTCCGCACCCGCTTCATGCCGGTGCTCTGCCAGCAGTGCGGCGCGGCGCCGTGCGAACCCGTCTGTCCGGTCTACGCGACGTACCACAACCCGGAAGGGCTGAACGCGATGGTGTACAGCCGCTGCATCGGCACGCGGTTCTGCGCGAACAACTGCCCGTACACGGTGCGCGTCTTCAACTGGTTCGACGCGGAGTTCCCGGCGCCGCTCGACTCCCAGTTGAACCCGGACGTCAGTGTCCGGCCGGGCGGCGTGATGGAGAAGTGCACCTTCTGCGTGCAGCGCATCGTGGCCGGCAAGGACGAGGCGGCCCAGGAGGCGCGCGAGGTTGCGGATGGCGACATCAAGACGGCCTGCCAGCAGTCGTGCCCGACGAAGGCGATCGCATTCGGCGATCTTGAGGATCCGGACAGCGAAGTCTCGAAGTGGGCAGAGTCGCCGCGCGCGTTCAGCCTCCTGGGCGACCTCGATACGCGGCCGGGCGTCGTCTACCTGAGCGGCTCGGAGTGGAGGGAGCCGGCCGAGTGACGACGGTTTCCCAGCGCCCGGCCGCCGCGCTCGACGGCCAACTGCTCGACCGCCTCGACCGGCGCCGTCCGGGTCTGCTGGTCGGCTCGCTGGCGAGCGGCGCGCTGGCCCTGGTCTTCCTCTACTGCTGGGGCTACCAGATCGCGAACGGCATCGGCGTCACCGGGATCAACCGTCCGGTGTTCTGGGGCTTCTACATCATCAACTTCGTCTTCTGGATCGGCATCAGCCACGCCGGCACGCTGATCTCGGCGATCCTGCGGGTGACCAAGGCGGAGTGGCGGCGGCCGGTGACCCGATCGGCGGAGGCGATCACGCTGTTCGCGCTTGCGATCGGTGGTCTGTTCCCGTTGATCCACCTTGGCCGGGTCGCGATCTTCTACTACATGATCCCGTACCCGAACAGCCGGATGCTGTGGCCGAACTTCCGCTCGCCTCTGGTGTGGGACATCGCGGCGATCACGACCTACATCATCGGCAGTGCGCTCTACCTCTTCCTGCCCCTGATTCCGGACGCGGCGGTCATGCGCGATCGCGCGGCGGCGGGCTTGAAGAAGCGCTTCTACGCCGTGCTCGCTCTCGGCTGGCGCGGCACCGCGCAGCAGTGGCACAGCCTGGAGTGGGGGATTCGCATCCTGGCGGTGGCGATCATCCCGGTCGCCGTCTCGGTGCACACAATCGTTTCCTGGGACTTCGCGATGACCCAGACGCCGGGTTGGAAGAGCACGATCTTCGGGCCGTACTTTGTCGTCGGCGCGATCTTCTCGGGGATCGCCGTGCTGATGATCGCGATGGCGCTGCTTCGCCGCGGTCTCGGTCTCGGGCGCTTCCTGACCGACCGCGTGTTCAACAACCTGGGGCTCCTGTTCGTCACGATGTCCCTCATCTGGGGCTACTTCACGTTCGCAGAGCACCTGACCGTCTGGTACAGCGGCGACCTGTTCGAGAAGAACGTGCATCACGTCCTGCTGCACGGCGACTTCGCCTTGCCGTTCTGGACGATGGTCGTGGTCAACCTGGTCATCCCGGTCGCCGTGCTCTCCTTCCCGCGTGGTCGGCGACCGCTGCCGACCGCTTTGGTCGGCTGCGGCGTTCTGGTCGGCATGTGGCTTGAGCGGTTCCTGATCGTCGTCCCGTCCCTGTCGACGCCGCGGCTGGCCTACAGCATCGGCGATTACATGCCGAGTTGGGTGGAGCTCGGGATCATGATCGGGGCGGTCGGCGTCTTCGCCTGTCTCTACTTCACGTTCACCCAGTTGCTTCCGATCGTCTCCGTCTGGGAGATGCGTGAGGGCTGGCGGCACGGGGCACGCGGCGAGGGGAGCGGGGCGACTTCAGACGCCGCGCCGACCTCCGCGACGGCGGCAGCACCGGTACCCGGTGGAGGTGCGGCATGACGGCGGCCACAGACCGTCATCTGGTCGAGGCGGCGTTCGACGAGGTCGAGGACGTCCGGGCGGTCGTCGAAGCCGCGCTCGAGTCGGGCGTCGCGGCTTCCCAGGTCGAAGTGCGCAGCCCGGCGCCGCTGGAAGATGACGAACTGCCGCTGCCCAAGCCGAAGTCCCGCGTTCTGCTGTTCGCGCTCGCCGGCGCCGTGCTCGGCGGCCTGACCGCCTTCGGTCTGGCAGCCGGGACCGCCCTCGCGTACCCGCTGCCGACCGGCGGCATGTCGATCGTCGCCGGTCCGCCGGTCGGCGTCGTGACTTACGAAGGCACGGCGCTCGGACTGATCCTGATGACCGTCCTACGGGTGCTCTGGGAAGGCGGGCTGCTACCGGGCCGGGCGATCCGAGGCGGCCGTGGCCGGCCGTCGGACTTGGACCATCACGTCGCCGACGGTCGGTTGCTGCTGCGGGTCCATGGCCTGAGCGAGGCGCAGGCCGACGAGTTGCGCAATCACTGCGAGCCTCGGGCGGTCGCGCTCGGTTGATGTTCGAGGGCGGCCTACAGGCGCCGAGGGGGCGCCGGAGGCGTGTAGCGGAGCAGGCTGATCTCGCCGGTGACTTCGTCGCGTAGGCCGGCCGCGACGGTCCATTCACCGGCAGGCAGGTTCAAACGAACGTTCGCCTGCCAGGGGCCGGGATCGGTGGGCGCCGCGAGAAATCCCTCGCGCGCCGCGGTCTCCCGACCTTCCGGGTCCACGACGTAGAGCCATAGACGCAGTCTTCGCTCGCTCTGGCTGGAGAGCCCCATCAGTGTTGCCACGGCTTGCGCGTCGAGGCTCAGGGAGGCCACGAGTCCGCTGTCGATCGTGGATACGGAGAGCCGGGCTCCCAGCGGATTGGGCAGAGTCGAGTCCGGCCGCAACTCTGGTGCGCGGGCCGCGGTACGGAGGTTGTCGGCCCACACCTGCGGCGTCGTCCGATCCACGTAGCTGCGGCGATAGCGGAGCTTGGTCTTTCGCTTCGCCTCGCCGGCCAACCGGACCTCGAGGGAGTGCCGCTCGCCGGTCCGCTCGTGCGTCGGGTAGAACGCCAGGGTGTAGGTCGCGTCGGCTTGCTCCAGGGATGCGAGCACCGGTTTGGCGATGTTGTTCGCGTTGAGGATCACGCTGCCTCCGGTCTCGGAGGCGAGCTGGGTCAGGCCGGACTGGAGATTCGCGTCCGAGATCATCTGGTTCAGTGGGCTGCCGCCGAACCTCGCTGCGTTGAGGGAAGCGTCGGTCCCTACTGGAGCGCCGATACCTCGCGCGTCGACCGTTACCAGCGTGACGCGGTGCGAGTTGGCAAGGCCCGCCACGCGGTGGAGCCTGGTCGCCATGCTCTGGGCGCTCAGGATACGGCTACTGAGCTCGCTCTCCAGATCGGGACAGAGTTCCTGTAGCAGATGCAGGATGGCGACGCCCGGCTGGAGCTCGATCCGACCGCTGATCACGACGAGGAGCTTGCGGCCTGGAAGGGCGCTGAGATACTCGATCGCGTCGTTGAGCAACTGCGATCGCATCTGGCTCGATGCGAACGCATTCGCGGCGTAGCTGTCGGCGATGCTCAGGAGTTGCCCGCGGGCGTCGACGCAACTCAGGAACTCCAGCGCGCTCTGGGCTTCCTGCATCGTCAGGACGATGGCGCGCTGCTCCCTTGCTGCCGCCGCGCGACTCATCCCCTCGAAGTCGTCCGGGGCGACGGCTGCCTCCTCTGATCGCTGCAGGGTTAGACGGCCGCGCTGGAAGTGCCGAAAGATCAACAGATCGTGGCTGCCCAAAGAGGCAGTGTCGGACAGGGCTTCGATCGTGCGCAAAGCTCGCTTTCGCTGCCCGGGCGGCAGGCTGATGTCGTCGACGAAGACGGCGACCGTGCCGAACCCCGTGCCGTCCGTTTCGGTGGCCGACGTCTGCGTCGGCGCCGACACTGGGATGTCCGTGCTGCTGAGAATCTCGGCGCCGAAGCCGCCGCCGTCAGGTGGCGAGAACACTGCGATCTCGACCGGTTCGCCGTCCTCGAGCAGAACGAAGTCCTCGATCCGCAGATCGGTGACCGGCTTGCCCCTTCGTTCGACCCGAACGTCGACGTGGACGAGCCGGATATCCAGTTGGTCGGCGAACTGGGTACGCGTCGGATCGGGCGGCTGTGACTGCAGGCCGGCGGCCGATGCCAGGAGCAGGAGCGATGTGACGAACTTCGGCATGAGTAGAGCGGACCTCCCTGTGAGCGTTGGGGCCAATAGCTCATACGGTAGAAGTCGTCCGTTCGTTTACTGCGCCGATGAAGAAAGGCCCGACGCCTCCACGAGCGAGACGTCGGGCCAAGCCCGATTCCGGGGTGGGGTGGGGCTAGAACTCGAAGCGGACGCCGGCCTCGAATCGGCGTGGCTGCGCGTAGGCCGTGGCCGCATCGAGGTCCAGGCCGCCTGCGCAACCCTCGACTCGCGTGCAGACCGTCGTGACCTGCTCTTCGTCGAACACGTTGAAAACCGCGCCGATCAGTTCGAAGCGCAGGTCGCGTCCGAACGTGAAGGCCTTGGACACCTGGACGTCCATGCCGTAGCGGTCGTTCGCCTCCCGGCTGCCGCGCCGTTCCGTGAAGATTCGGCCGTACTCCTCGGACGCTTCCGTCGGCGTGTAGACGCCCGCGGACGACCAGAAGCCCTCGAAGGCCAGCGAAAAGTCGAGCGGCAGATCGACGTAGCCATTCACCTTGAACCTGTGCCTGCGGTGGTCCGAGAGATAGCCGTAGGTGTTCTGGAAGTGGTCCGGATAGATGTCGTAGTCAACGCCGGCGTTCTGCGTGTATGCGATGTTCCCCTCGGATTCCGAGTTCGTGTAGGACGCGAGAACGTGGATCCAGTCCGCGAAGCGGGACTCGAAGTCGAGGACGAAGCCGCTGTAGTCGCGCACCAGTCCCGGCAGGTTCGCCATCACGTAGAAGTCGCAGTCCGCCCCGGCGGCTGGCGCCGCCAGGTTGCCGTTGCAGGTGTCTTCGAAGATGTCCAGGGTCTCCTTGGTGATGTAGGTCAGGCCGATTGATGTGCGTCGAGTCAGTTCCCGCTCGACGCCGACGCTCCACTGGTCGGCGTAGGTGGGATCGAGATCGGCCGAGATCACGCTCGCGGTGCTCGAGAACACCCTGTTGTAGAACCAGCCGTTCGGGTCGAAACCTGCCGGGTCGGCGATCCAGTTGGAGAAGGTCAGGCCGCCGACCGTTTGTTCGCCGGGGTAAGCGTCGCGGCAGTTCGCGCCGAGTTGGGGCCGGAACGACGAGCAGGAGATCCAGCGGACCGTCGGGAACTGGTTGACCCTGGCGAAGCTCGGCAACGTGAGCGCGTTCGGGTGCATGAAGCGGCCCCAGTTGGCGCGAGCGACAGTCCTGGCGTCGCCGCCGATATCCCAGGCGATCCCGAATCGCGGCTGCAGCTTGGACAGGTCCGCGACGTCGTCGCCGATGTCGTTCTCGAACGCGACCTCATCGTGGCGCAGACCGAGCTTGAGCGTCAGGTTCGGCAGCACGCGCCAGGTGTCCTGGAGGTACGCGGTGAACTGCCTGCCGTCGTTCTCGGCCGGCGACTCGATGGGCGAAAAGAGGATCGTGTAGGGCGCGCCGAAACGATCGCCGAACGAGTAGCCGCCGCCAGTGGCGTTGTTCTGGGTGGCGAAGAAGTTGCTCGCGTACTCCAGGCCCACCTCGACTTGGTGGTCGCCCGCGGCGCCGTCGGTGAACCAGGTCAGGTTCGTCGCCAGGTCGTCCCGGTCTCGGGTCGAGAACTGCTGGTTCGTGTAGTTCACCGACCGCGAGCCGTCGCCGAAGGAGTCGACGTGACCGATCGTGTCGAAGTCGCGGCTCTGTGGGAACGAGTTCAACTCGCCGCGGACCGTCGCGGCCTTGATGTGCCACTGCAGGTTCGAGGTCACCAGTCCGAGCGCGTCCAGGCCGAGAATCGTCTTCGGCTGCTCCTGGAAGCGCGTTGCCTCCGGGGCCACGGAGCGAGAAGCGTTGGCGTTGGCGATCGTTGCGTCTTCGCCGATGTAGCGGCCGGTGAGCTGCCACTCCGGGTTGACCTGCCATGTGAGCTTGCCGTTGAGGTTCATGCCCTCGAAGTCGCGGGTGGCCGGCGACTCGGTGGGCGTGTTCTTCGACCTCACCGGGTTCGCCGCGGCGAAGAACCAGAGTTCGTCCCGGCGGATCGGACCGCCCAGGGTGGCGGCCGTTTCCTGGAACTCGACGATGTTGTCGTCCGTGTCAAAGTGTTCGCCGCTGGTGTTGAAGTCGGTGTCGCGGTAACGCACGTCCAGACTGCCCGAGAAGGCGTTGCCCCCCGACTTCGTGACGACGCTGACCACGCCGCCGGTCGCGTTCCCGTAGCGAGCCTCGAATCCGCTGGTTTCGAAGTTGATCTCCTGGATCGTGTCGAAGTTCATGTTGATGTTCCAGGTCGCGGTGACCGGGTCGGTCGTGTTCACGCCGTCGACGACGAAGGAGTTCTCGCCCAGCGTCGAGCCGAACACGTTCGGGTTCGAGCCGCCCGCGACGCCGCCGACGTCGGTCAGCACACTCTGGTAGCTCCGGTTCGCCGAGCCGATGGAGGCCTTCTTCAGGTACTCGGCGCCGAAGGTCTGCGAGGTCGACACCTGCTCGGGATCGACTACAGGAGTCTCGGCGACGACCATCACCTCCTCACCGAACTCACCCGCAGGCATCGAGAAGTGGATTTCCGTGACGCGGTTCAATCGGACCTCGACCTCGGTTCGCTGCTGCGGGATGAAGCCATCCAGCTCGGCTTCGATGGTGTAGACACCCGGCGGCAGAGTGGGAAAACTGAAGCCGCCCTCAGCGTCCGCGAAGTCAGTTCGTGAGCCCATCAGGTTGGGCGAGTTGACGGTCACCGTGACGCCGGGAAGCGGCGCGCCCTCGGCATCCATGACTTGTCCGGCCAGCCGGCCGGTGAGTTGAGCGGCCGTCGGGGCGGCAAGGAATGCAAGCGCCAGCGCGGCGCAGAGACCGAGAATCGCGCTTCGGCTCAGTCCGGAGCGGGTTCCTCTGGGGTTGTCTTGACGATATGACACTGCGGTACGTCCCTCCTGCTAGCGGGGCACTAGACGACAGAGCAAAGCGGGTGCCAGCCCTGCTGACGGGAGTCGGACGAGCACTCGGTCAGGCGGTTTGGTGTTGTTATTGCGCGGATCTCCGGCAATTCGGGCGCTGAATGTGACGCAGGCGTCTGGATCGTCAATTCACTGTCTTGGAGAGGTTTCTGCGAATCGCTGGATCCGGCGGATCCGGGATTCGGTTCTCCGATTCCGGTTCTTGAACCGGCAGCGGCCAGAATGGCGCCCGCGGACCTCCAAGTGTGGCGTCCGCCGGCCGGCTGCGATAGCTTCGCGGCCTCAAATCACAGAGCCCTGGTTTTCTGGGAGAAGGAGCAAGCGAGCCATGCCCGATCTCGACCCATTCGGTATCGACGCCGAGCTGTACGACCTTTCGATGTCCGAAGGAGCGAAACCGCTCCTGACGAAGGTCAAGAACTTCATGGCCGACTACGTCGAGCCGATCACCGAGGAGTACTACCGCCGCGGCGAAGGGCGGGAGGACCGCTGGAGCTACGGCGAGGGGCAGTTGGAGCTGCTCGACGGCGCGAAGGCGAAGGCCAGGGAGATGGGCCTGTGGAACTTCTTCCTGCCGGACGCGGAGACGGGCGAGGGCCTGAAGAACCTCGACTACGCCTACCTGGCCCAGGAGCTGGGCAAGAACCCGCTCGCCTCGCAGTGCATGAACTGCAGCGCGCCGGACACCGGCAACATGGAGGTGCTCGAGCGCGTCGGAACGGAGGAGCAGAAACAGAGGTGGCTCGAGCCTCTCCTGGCCGGCGAGATCCGGTCCTGCTTCGGCATGACGGAGCCGAACCTGGCTTCTTCGGACGCGAAGAACATCGGCACCCGCGCGACCCTCGACGGCGACGAGTGGCTGATCGAAGGCGAGAAGTACTACATCTCAGGCGCCGGCGACCCGCGCTGCAAGATCATGATCTGCATGGTCAAGACGAGCCCGGGCGGGCCGGCTCACCGCCAGCAGTCCCAGATCCTGGTGCCGATGGATACCCCGGGCGTGAACGTTCTGGGACCGATGAAGGTCTTCGGGCACGACCACGCGCCGCACGGCCACATGCACATCAAGCTGGACAACGTCCGCGTGCCGAAGGAGAACATCCTGCTGGGCGAGGGCCGGGGCTTCGAGATCTCCCAGCTCCGCCTGGGCCCGGGCCGCATCCACCACTGCATGCGGTCGGTGGGCCAGGCCGAGAAGGCGCTCGACCTTATGGTCAAGCGCGGCATGTCGCGCGAGGCCTTCGGCCGGCCGATCATCCAGCTCGGCAAGAACATCGAGGTCGTGTCACGCGCCCGCATCGACATCGAGGCGATGCGTCTCATGGTCCTGCGCGCCGCCAAGGCGATGGACGTGCTCGGCAACCGCGAGGCGAGAGTCTGGGTCCATGCCGTCAAGGCGATGGTCCCGGAGCGCACTTGCCAGATCATCGACCAGGCGATCCAGATGCACGGCGCCACCGGCGTCTCCCAGTGGACGCCGCTCGCTGACATGTACACCGGCCAGCGGACGCTCCGCATCGCGGACGGCCCGGACGAGGTCCATCACCTCGTCGTCGGCCGCGCCGAGCTGCGGCGTTACACGGAAGAGAGCACGGCGAACTAGTCGGAGGCGCGTCGGCGTAGCGGCGTAGCGGCGCTCGCCCAGGCTCGAGGGGCGTCTGCGTGGCGTTCTGGCTGGCCGCCGGCGGTGTTCCGGGCTCTTGGCTGCGGAGGACGGCAGTCCAGATAAGGCTCTCGCCTACCTCACGTACACCGGATTCGAGTAGATCCAGGTCCGCCGTTCACCGTCGACCTGGAGCCAGCCTTCGACCCGGTAGACGCCGGGCTGACCGACCCGGTGGGTGAGGGATCGGGCCTTTGTGACGGCGATCTCTTCGCCGTTGCGGATGAGGCGGATGGTTGCAGGCAAGGGGAAGTGGGCCTTGAGTTCGGCTGTTGCGCCGGCTTCCAGGGTCCACTCGTCGCCCATGATGGCGGCCGGTCGTTCTCCTTCGGCGACGTAGAAGGAGAACCCCGTCGGGTCGGCCAGCCAGTCGTGAGCGACGTAGACGTGGCCGGCGGCGACGGCGGTGCGGATGGCCTCTTCGTCGTGCGCGGGCGCGAGGATGTGGGTCGTCGAGTTGCGCATCGACACCCAGTAGGGGTCGAGGTCGTAGCGACCGATGACCTCCCCGGGTTCGTGGCCGCGGACGAGTTCGGAGATTCCTGGCGCGTCCGCGGTGGTCAGGACTCTCATCTCGTCGGGATCGTCGACGATCGTGCCGACGCGGACGGACTCGTCGTCGACCTTGATCACGAGGAAGACCTGGTTGTGGTGGCAGTCGTTCGCGTTGACGCCGACGACACGCCGGTTGGCGGTCTCGCGGTCCCACTTGTCCAGGTAGAGGGCGGGGTAGTCGAACTGGGCGCCGAACACCGCTTCGGGATAGAGCTCGACGGACCGGGCCAGGACGCGCGATTGGCCGGGATCAATCGTCCAGGCGACCAGGGCCTGCATCGAGTCGCCGTCGTCGAGGGCGTCCGCGTGGCGGTTGTAGATCTCCATGCCGGTCAGGCCGTCCATCGGATGGTCGGTCCGCTCCTCGACGTGGGAGAGGAAGGCCATGCCGGCACCGCGGTTCACCTGGCGGAGCAGGGTGGCGGGGTCAGCAGTCATGTACTCGGCGACCGATGCCTCGGGGTGGATCAGGAAGCCGTGCGCCTCCGAGCCGGGGACGAACAGGACACCGTCGTGAACTCCGCGCCAACTGTCCATGAAGTCGCGGGGCGGCCGGTAGTGGTCGGAGAGGAAGACGACATCGACGCCGATTCGCCTGGCGTCGCGGAGCAACTCCTCCGGCGTCCCGCCGGTGTGATCCGAGTCGCCGGCATGGGCGTGGAACACGCCGCGATAGTCGTTCAGGCCGGGGAGGGGCGGCGGTGGTTGGACGGCGGCGCGGAGCCGTTCGACATCGGCGTGGGCCGCCGCGAGGCGCTCGGGGGCGAGCCGTTCGAGAGTCGTCCAGCGCCGAACCGGTGGTTGGCCGGACGCCGGCTCCTGGACCTGACTCCAGACTGACGCCGCGGCCAGCAGGCCGCAGACGGCAGCCTGAAGCCGCAACCTCACAAGGAGTAGACCCGCTCCGCGGTGCGGTAGAACATCGCGTCCTGCTCGTCGTCCGGGAAGTCGGCCGCGATCTTCTTCAGACCGTTGACCATCGCGTGGTACGGGATCGAGAGCTTGTCGACCGGGAAGTTGCTCTCGAACATGCAACGCTCCGGGCCGAAGCACTTGATCGTGTGCAGGTAGTAGCGGCGTTGGGCGGCGACGAGTTCGTCCGAAGTCGCGGGGGTGGCGCGCTCGCTCCAGCCGAAGCCGTTGTCGGGCATCGCCAGGCCGCCGATCTTGGCGATGACGTTGGGGCACTCCGCGATCTCGGCGATGTCCTGCTTCCAGGCCTCGAAGATCTCCTCGCGCTTGTCGGCGTAGGGCCCGACGCCGAGGGGCGTGCCGAAGTGGTCGAGGATCATCGTCGTTTCGGGTACGGCGCGGGCCAGGGCGGCGAAGTCGGGGTTCTGGTGGTGGTAGTGCCAGGTGTCGAAGGTCAGGCCGCGCTCGCCCAGCACCGCCATGCCGCGGCGGAAGTCGTCGCGGGCGTAGAGGCCCTCAGGCGCCCGGCCGGCGATGCGCAACGCTTCCGGGTGCGGGTCACGGGCGCCGCTGTGGCGGATGCCGCGGAACAGTCCGTTGCCGGCTTCTTTGTGGGCGTCGAGAACCTCCGCGACGTCGTCGCCCAGGGTCAGGTTCGCGTGGCTGACGATGCCGGCGATCGTCGCTCCGTCGCCCTCGGCGGACGCGGCCGCGGCCTCGGCCACGAACTCCGTCTCGCCGACGCAGCGCAGATGCTCCGGGCCGTCCTCGCGGTAGCAGGCCCGGCACTCGACGAACACGGTCTTCTCGACGTTGTGGCTCACTCCGTCGGAGCCGACCGCTTCCGTGTCGCCCCACAGGTCCTCGAGCAGGTAGTTGCCAGTGGGCCGTCGCCAGAGGTGGTGGTGGGGATCGACGATCCGGCGGGATGGGTCGACGGTTTCTTCCTGGACCTGGGCCAGCCACTCGGCCGAGCCGGGCTTGGGTGCGGACATTGGGCGCCTCCTGCGTCGTTTGGGGGCGCAACCCTAGCAACGCTCATCCGGGTTGGTGGCGCACGAAGTGGCGTCTTCGGTTCTTGCCGCCCACTCGCGAAGCAGTTCCCTACGGCTTTGCGGGCGCAGGGAGCGACTTCGGTTCTGCCGTTGACAGTGGCCCGAAGAAAGAAGGACTGCATACCTCGAGCCCAACCAGGTTATGAGAGACTTCGATTCTCCGCAGGGCGACTAGATAACTGTGGCATACCCTCTCTTTCACCCCCGCAACACCAGGTCGACACCCGTGTCGATGACCATGGAGGAGTTCCGGCGCGAGTTCGTCTCGGAATCCACCAGCCGAAACCGGGTGGAGAACAGGTTCGTAGAGGCCAAGGAGGGGTTTTCGAAGAGCCGGGTCGCAGCGGCGGTGGTGGGCTTCTCAAACGCGGAAGGTGACGTGATCCTCATAGGCGTTTGGGACGACGGCTCTGTGCCCGGCGCTCCCCTTACCGGCGAGAAGGAGAGACGGCTTCATGAAGTCGTTGGGAATCTGCACGACCCGGGCCGCTACGAGATTCGCGAGATCCGAGTCGGAGACACGTCGGTGGTAGTGGTCTCGGTCTCGCCGCGGGAAGAGAGCGTTGCCCAGACTTCGGACGGTCGACTGCTGGCGCGCCGGGGGGCGTCAAACCAAGTCCTAGTGGGCCGTGAGCTGCGGGACCTCATGGCTCAGCGGTCCCTGAGACGCTTCGAACGTACGCCGACCGAGATTACGGCTCCTGAGGTCGATAGCGAGCTTCTGACCGGACTCGCGGCGGCGTGGGGTTGGGGACGCGAGCGTGTGGACGAACGCCTTCGGGAGCGGGGGTTCGCTACGTCGAGTGACCGGTTGACGGTCGCGGGCGTGCTCTACCTGCTTCCAGAGCCACAGCAGGCGCTGGGCAAGGCGTTTGTCGAGGTCTTTCGTTACCGCGATGACGGCTCAGACTATGACCATAGGGAGGAGATTGTCGGCCCGCTGCCGACCCAGGTTCAGAGGACGACCGAGATCGTCATGAAGGAGATCGGCTTCGACCTTCTGGTAGCCGGGCTCTTTCGGCACGAGCTGCCTCGATTGCCCGAGAAGGTGGTCCGTGAGGCGGTCGCCAATGCCGTCGCGCATCGCTCGTACGAAATCAAGGGGGCTCCGGTACGAGTCGAGATTCGGCCGGATCGAGTGGTCGTTGGTTCTCCCGGCGGACTACCGGAACCGGTGACGATTGAGAACATGCGCGAACAGAACGCTGCCAGGAATCAGGCCGTGATCGCTGCTCTCCGGCGATTTGGTCTGGCCGAGGACGCCGGACGTGGTGTCGACGTGATGGAAGACGAGATGGCCGCGAACCTCTTGCGGCCGCCCGAGTTCTTTGAACCGGAAGATCGCGGATCATTTGCCGTGACATTGTGGCTGGGGGCGACGGTTACCGACGAGGAACGGAGTTGGATCCTCGAACTCGAGCAGCAGGGCGAGTTGAAGCCCAAGGACCGTCTACTCCTGGTGGTTGCGGCACGTGGAGAGCGGGTGACGAACGCCAGGGCGAGGGAGATCCTGGGCGTCGACGCCCTCGCTGCCCGCGGCGTGCTCCAGCGGCTTCGGGACGCGGGACTGCTGGTGCAGGAGGGTGAGCGTGGCGGCGCGGCCTACCGGATCAGCGGCGACCTCGACCGGCGCCACGGGCAGCTCAGCGTTGCTGAGATCGACGATCTGGTGTTGGCGATGGCGGATGAGACGCCAGTGACTAACGCGCTCCTGCGTGAGCGCACGGGACTCAGCCGTCCGCAAGCGCTGGCCGTGCTTGCGCGGCTCGTTGCGAGCGGCCGCCTTGAACGCCGCGGCGAGCGGCGCGGCACGCGGTACGTTCGGGCGCGTACCGAGTAAGCCGGTCCGTTGGCGCGAAGAAGAACAAGATCCTCATAACAGGGACGGCCTTATGGCCGAGTTATGGCGTAGTTGTGTGTGCAGAAGGAGCCGTAGAACAAGATCCTCATAATGAGGAGTGCTGGCGAGTCTTATGGGGATTTCCCTTGTTCCTGAGATCTCGAAGAAGATCCTCATAACTCGCTCATAAGCGGCCGAAGTTATGAGGATCTTGTTTGCGACCGTTCTCAGTGCTCGTAGTCGCGGTGGTGCTCGGCCAGGAGGTCGCGGCCGAAGTCGCCGTCGAAGTCCCGCCAGACCGTGTGGCTGTGGTTGGCGGCGTTCTGAACGTTGTCGTACTCGATGACGAAGTCCGGAGCCTGGACGCGGTAGTAGTGCGGAGCGCCGACCTCGGCGGGGCCCATCCAGGCGAAGTGGATCGCGTTGCCGGCCGCCTTGACCTGGGCGCGACGCTTGTCGGCGAGGTCGGGAGGCACGTTGCTGGCGTACTCCTCGATCAGGGCGTCGAGCAGCTCCCGTTGCTCGGGGTTGAGCGCGCTTGCCGGCACGCCCCTGGGCACCTGGCGCTCGAGCCGCGGCTGGTTCGAGCTGAAGATGTCGCGCGGAGCCTCGTCGCCGATCACGGCCATGTCCCGCTGCTCCTCGTTCAGGGATTCAAGCAGGGTTCGAGCGAGGTCCTCTTCGCGTCCCAGGGCGCGCAAGCCCTTGCGCGGGCCGCTCGGCACCCGATGCGGGTTGGCGCCCAGGAAGAGAGGCGTGGAGGCGGTCGCGTCTCCCGCGACGACGGTGAAGTTGAGCGAGACGTGGTGCCCCTCGAAGCTCCATCCCCAGTCGCCGTCTTTGCTGGGCTCCCCGAAGAAGGTCACGTGGTAGCGGAGCGGATCGCGCATCGACGTGAAGCGGTTCGCGCCCGCGGCCTCCTCGAGCCTGCGGAGTACGGTCTCCAGGCTCATCACGGTGGTCGTCTTGCCGTAGCCCGTGCGGCTTAGCGAGGCGCTGAGCAGGGCGTGGAGCAGGTGGTGCTGGTCCGGGCTCATGTCCAGCATCGACAGTCCCTTGCGCTCCTTGGGGATGAAGTGCCAGTCGACGCGCTCGGCGCCACCGAAGTCGAGCATGACGGTCGCGCGCTGGTCGGGGTCGAGCGACGCGAGCAGGTTGTTCGCGGCCGAGGCCATCGTGTCGGAGGTCTTGTCGTCGCCGGCGGCGCCGAGGATTCCGGCCGCGCCGGCGCAGCCCAGGGCGATCAACAACATGCGTGCGGACATGGTATGTCTCCTGCGGTTTTGTCGGCGCCGGCGGCGTCTTCGCCGGGCACCGCCCTCGTTGCCGGTTTGGACGCTCCAGCGTATCGCGCCCGGCGGTCGGAGGTGGTTTGCCGACGGTCAGGTGGCCGGCGTGGAAAAGGTCCTTGACAGCCGGCCGGGGGAGTGGTCGGGCGCGGCTAAGATCGCCCGATGATCTTGCTGGGCGAGTGCCGGGCGCTGTTACCGGTCCTGTTGCGCGACAACTGGCGGCGCGGTTCAAAGGAGCGCTTCGGCCGGCTGTTCCTGGCTGGCTCCTTCCTGTTCGTCGGCCTGCTCGTGGCGTTCGGCGTGGCGGCGACCTTCGAGTTGCAGGACGAGCGGCTGCGTCGGAACATGCTGAATCTGCTGGCGGCGCTGGGAGTTCTGGCGTGGCTGGTCATGACCATCGTCGGCCGGCTCGAGATGTCCCGCCACTTCGATTTCCGGGGGCTGTTGGTATTGCCGGTCCAGTTCAGGACGCTCTACGCGCTGCGGGTCGGCGCCGGGCTGACCGGGCCCTGGCTTGCGTTGTTCGGCCCGTCGATCCTCTACGTCCTCGTCGCCCGGACTTCGGGTCTCCTGACCGCGGTCCTTGCGCTGCTCGCGACGGTCGCCGTGGCCGTCCTGCTCGGCCGCCTGGTCGCCCTCGTCCTGCTGAAGCTCGACGACCTCAACGCAAGCTGGAGGACGACGGCCGCACTGCTGGTTCTGGCGCTGGCCGGCGCGTTCGCCGTCGAGCCCGTGATGAAGGACCGGGCGCTCGATCTGACGGACCAGCCGGTCATCGAACTGATCGCCGACGAGGTGCGTGAGTCGCGGGTGCTGGCGGCCGCCGGCTACCTGCCGGGCGGCCTGGTGGCCGCGATCTTTGAAGCGCCCCGGGACGTCGGTACGAACCTCGCGCGGTTGGTCGCGTTGTGGCTTGCCGCGGCCGGCTGCATGCTGGTCGAGTACCGGATTCTCAGGAAGGAGAGCTACGTCCCGTCGACGCGACGGGGCGATGTCGCGGGAGTCCATCTGCCGCTCGCGCGGATTCTGCGCCGGGCGAGGCGTCTTGGACCCTCGACGTGTCTGAGCCTGATCGAGTTCGACTCGACGATGAGGTTGAAGTGGCTCCGCGGCATCTTGCTGCTCGGTGTCTTTCTGGCGCCACTGGTGCAAACGGGCCGTCTCCTGGGCATCGTGCAGGCGCTCGTCATCACCGCTTTCCTGCTCGGCCTCCGCGGCAACGCATACGGAGTGGCGCACCGCTCGATCGGGGAGCGGTTCCTCCTGCCTGTGCGCCTGGTCGACCTGGCGACGGCCGCCGGAAAGAGCCTGACCCTCTTTCCGGCCCTCATCTTCTGCGTCGCCGTGGCCTGGGCATGGCAGCGGGTGGGTTGGCCGGGCTTGGCAACGTTCGTCTTGTGGCTGGCGCTTCCCGTGGGCATCCTGATCGGCGGCTACGGCTTCGGGGCGTACTCGTCCGTCCGCTGGCCGTATCCGGTGGACCTCGGGCCCTATGCCATGAAGCTCCCGTCCGACCCGGGCGGTTTTGGAGCGGCGCTCTGCTTCTTCGGATTCGCTGTCGGAATGCCGTTCCTGCTCGAGTCTCTGGCTCCGAGCGTTTCCTGGGGGCCGCCAGTGGCCGTTGTCGGAGGGCTTGCGTTGATTCTCTGCGCCCTGGCGCTCGGCGTCCTGTTCGCCCGTGCGGCTGACCGCGTGGCGCGAGCCGACCCGCACAGGGTCCTCGACTCTCTGGCGGATCGCCGGGAAGAGGACCGCGCGCCGGGGCTCGCCGGATGAACCGGCGATCGGGGCGTGTGCGGTTTCTGCCGTCCCTGCTTTGTGGCGCGGCTCTGGCGGGCCCGGTGCTCCTTGCGCCGTCTGCCGCCGCGGCCCAGGGCCGACCGGCGGCATCGGCACTCGGGATCGAGCAGCCGGTGCGTCTCGACGGCGAACTGACCGACTCCGCCTGGGTGCAGGCCGAGTGGGCCGGCGGCTTCACCCAGCGCCAGCCCCGTCCCGGAGAGCCGTCCAGCGAGTCGACGGAGTTCGCCATCGTCTACACGCCCGACACGCTGTTCGTCGGCGTGCGGGCGAACGATCGCGAGCCGGCGAGGATCGTGGCGAAGGAGATGGAGCGAGACAGCGACCTGTTCCAGGACGACTCGATCCTGCTGCTGTTCGACACGTTCAACGACGGACGGAACGCCTACCTCTTCGTGACGAACCCGAACGGGGCCCGTACCGACGCCCTTCTCACGGACGAGGGGCGGGATGTGAACTGGGCCTGGGACGGCGTGTGGGAGGTCGCGGCTCGCCGGACCGCGGATGGCTGGGTAGCGGAGATCGCGATTCCCGTCTCGACGCTCCGCTTCGATCCCGTGGGTGAGGAGTGGGGGCTGAACGTTCAGCGAATGATCCGGCGGCGGAACGAGGAGACGCACTGGGCGTCCTTGCCGCTCGAGGCCAGCATCAACAGCGACCTGGCGCAGTTTGGACAGATTGCGGTCTACCGCGTGTCGCTGGCCGGGACGTTGACGGGTCTGCGGGGTCTGCGGCCTTCGCGTCAACTCGATCTGAAGCCGTACACCGTCGGCGGCCGCAACGAAGACCGGCTCCACGGAGACAGCAGCGACGATTTCGACGGTGGGCTCGACCTGAAGTGGGGGCTGACCCGCTCGCTGGTTCTCGATCTGACCTGGAACACGGACTTCGCCGAAGTGGAGGTCGACGAGCAGCAGGTCAACCTGACCCGGTTCTCCCTGTTTTTCCCCGAGAAGCGTGACTTCTTCCTCGAGAACGCCGGCGTCTTCGATTTCGGGCCCAGGCCCCGCGTGGGCTGGGGCCAGGTGCTGATGAAGCCCTTCTTCTCACGCCGGATCGGGCTCGAGGGCGGGCGCACGGTGCCGATCGACTACGGCGCCCGGCTCACGGGGCGGGCAGGGGGATGGAACGTCGGCATGCTCGGAATCAGCACCGCCGGTCTCAGGCCGGGGGCGGACGGCGAAGCGGCTGTGCCGGGCGCCACCTACGGCGTGGCCCGGGTGACCAGGAACCTCGGTGAGCGGTCGACGGTCGGCGGCATCTTCACGATGCGGGACCGCGAGGGCCTTGCAGGCGAACGGCTCTATGGTCTCGATTTCGACCTGAAGCCGACGCAGCGCACCGAGTTCTCGGGGTTCTGGGCCGAGAGCGACCTCGGACTCGGTATCGGAGAGGAGGAGGGCAACGAAACGCGGGGCGCGGGATTCGCTTACCAGGGGCCCGAGTTCACGGCTTCCGCCGACTACGTCGAGGTCCAGCCGGACTTCGACCCGGCCGTCGGCTTCCTGCTGCGCCCCGATTTCCGGATGTTCTTCCCGCGCCTGGAATGGCGTCCGCGGATCGAGAAGTGGGGGCTGCGGAGCTGGTGGTCCGACCTCGGCGTCCAGCGCTTCGAACGGAGCAGCGACGGCCGATTGGAGAGCGAGAGCGTCTCCCTCTCCCCGCTCGGATTCGCGACCGAGAGCGGCGAGTTCCTGTGGTTTGGCCCGCGGTGGACCAAGGAGCAGTTGTTCGAGCCGTTCGAGATCTCACCCGGCGTCGTGGTGCCTGTGGGGCTGTACGAGAACCAGGGCTACGCCGGCGGATTCTCGACCAGCGGCAAGCGGGCCTTCTGGTACGACAACCTGACCTTCGGGGGCGGTTTCTTCGACGGCGACTGGTTCACGACCCAGAACAGCGTGACCTTCCGGCTGTCGCGGCGCCTTCAGACGCAGTCGGGCTGGATCTACACGGAGGTGGATCTCCCCTCCGGTGGACTCAGCTTCGACCAGTTCCAGCAACGGATCAACGTTGCCTGGACGCCGAACCTCCGACTGAACCTCCTGGCTCAGTACAACGCCGCCGGCGGGGCGCTCGGCGTGAATGCCCGGTTCCACTGGATCTACCGGCCCGGGTCGGATCTGTTCGTTGTCTACAACGAGAACTGGACCGCGCCGGTGATCAGCCGCCGCGAGCCGCTGGGCCGCCAGGTGATCGTCAAGTTCAACTACCTGCTGCAGCGGTGACTCGCATGGAACTGGCCGCCCACTGGGTGCGCCGGCGTCCCCGCCGGCTGCCGCCGGAGGCGGCCAGAAACACGCGCCGGCCGTCAGGCCGGCTCCGCTTTGGCGGCCAGTTCCATGCGAGTCGCCGCTGCGTCAGGCGACGCTCGGGTCCGGCTGGACCGCCAGCTCGCGGACGACGAAGGACGAGCGTCCGCTGTTTTCCTCCCAGATACCGACCGCCAGCCGGTAGGCGCCCGGCGGCAGAAGCACTTCGCTGCGGACGGCGATGTACTGGCCCGCCGCCTGCTCGAGTTCGGCCACCGGCACGTTCAGTTCGAAGTCGAAGTGCTGGGGCGGCATCCGGCTGCCGTCGTCGCGCTGCACCTGGACCACGACGCGAAAGAAGCCGTTGGCGGCCGGCGTACGGGTGGCCCGGGTGGGCGCGAGTTCCAGGTCGCTGATCGGCAGGCTGGCTCTGACTTCGAGCGGCGTGTGTCCGGGCTGGTCCGGCCGTTCGCGCGCCGCCGATCTCCTGACCCGGACCTCCATGCCGTGGTTGTTCTCTTCCCAGCCGAACAGGAGCGTGCCCCAGGCGCGGCTGGCGAGGTTCTGCTGGATCGTCACCGGAACGTAGCTCGCCCGGTAGCGCAGAGAGCTGCTGCGGGCGAGGGGCCGCTGCCGCAACCGGAGCGTGATCTCGCGGATGCCGGTGTCGCCCATCGAGTCGGGCGGCGTGAAGGAGAGCGAGTAGTAGGTCGATATGTCGGTGCGGGTCGACTGCAGGAACTCGTCGACGCCGGTCTCGGAGACGAAGGAGAGTCCGCCGGTCAGACCGGCCAGGCTGTTCAGGCCGGAGCGCACGTTGGACAGCTCGACGATCGAGCCGCGGTCCTTGGAACTCTCGCCGAGTTCACTGATCGCCGGGTCGATGACCGGCGGCTTGAGGGGATAGAACGTCACCCGGTGCGTGTTCGCGAGAGCCGCCAGTCGATCGAACTCGTCGGCGCAACTCAGCTCGGCGGCCATCGTCTGGAATGCGAACGCCCCGCCGTCGTCGACCTGGACGATGTTCGTCGCCACGCCCATGCGGTCGGCGCGGTCGACGCCGAAGGGCCGATGATTGCGGTCGTTCAGGTCGAGCGAGCCGCGTGCGCTGATCATCTCGTCGCCGTCGAGCTGCCTGGAACCGCCCGCGAGCCGGTCGTACATCGTCTTGGCGGCGCTGTCGAGGGGGTGGCGGGGCAGACCGTCGCTCACGAACAGGATCGCCTTGCGGCCCGGCACGAAGGCCAGCGCCTCGACCAGGGAGCGCACGGCGCTGACGGTCTGCAGCGTGTCCTGCTGCAGGGCCTGGCCGAAGCTCCGGAGGCTCGACTCCACACTGGCGAGGGAGGCCTCGCCGAGCCGGTAACGACTGCCCTTCGCCGCCATCAGCCGCAGCGTCTCCCTCATCGCCAGGGAAGCGGAACGTTGCTGGGAGCGGAGAGTCGTCAACGGGATGTCCCGGTCCATCGCGGCTTCGATCGTCCTCTGGACCGCCTCGCGGTCGCGGGTCGGCGAGAGCAGCGGCTCGAGGCGGTCGCCGAACGCGGCGGCAGCGACCCAGGTCGGTTTGGCTTCGATCTCCGCATCCAGGGCGGCGGCGATCTCGGCCAGGACCGCGTCACGGTGCTTCCGCTGCAGGTGCCGTTCGTCGATGAACAGGAGAATCGTCAGGCGTCCGCTGACCGTGGTGCGGAGGTCCTCTCCCGCCGCAACGCTGAGAATCTCGACCGGATCGCCCTCGACCTTCAACTGGAAGTCCTCCCTGGTCAAACCAGTGACCGGCCGGTCGGAGGAGTCGGTGACCACGGCGTCGAGGCTGATCAAACGCACGTCGATCGACTCGCGAAGAACGATGTCCTCGCGGACTGGGCCCCGATCCGACTCGCCTGGACTTCGTTCGCCGGTGTCGTTTCCCGGCCGGGCCTGCGCGGCTGCCTGCGGTTGGCCGCACCAGGGCGCCGCGGCGATGATCACAGCGAGGGTCGCGACCAGCAGCGCCGGCGAAGTGCGGAGAACTCGTGAGCCGGCCAAGAGGGACCATGTTAGCGCCGACGGCCGATGGTACCGGCTGCTATCCTCTCCGTTCCCGGCAAACAGGAGATGGTCTGATGAAGCGGAGTCTCATCGAACGAAGGGTGGTCACGGTCCTGGTAGCGGTCGTCCTGGCGGCGGCGTCCGTCGCGGCACAGGACACCGGCTACACGGCGCCGCGCACCCACGACGACAAGCCGGACCTGAACGGCATTTGGCAGGCCCTGGGTGCGACCCACTGGGACATTGAGGCCCACGCCGCACGCCATGGACCGGTGGTTGAGATGGGCGCGTTGGGCGCCATCCCGGGCGGTCTCGGCGTCGTTGAACGCGGGACGATCCCCTATCTGCCGGATGCGCTGGAACTGCGGAACCAGAACCGCGAGAACTGGATGGAGCTCGACCCGGCGATCAAGTGCTACATGCCCGGCATCCCGCGGGCCAACTATCTGCCCTTCCCGTTCCAGATCGTCCAGACGCCGGATCACATCCTCGTCGCCTACGAGTTCGCCAGCGCGAGCCGGGTGATCTACATGAACCGGCCGGACTTCGAGGCCCCCTTCGACGCGTGGATGGGGCACTCCCGTGGGCGCTGGGAAGGGGAAACCCTGGTGGTCGACGTGACCAGCCAGGTCCCCGACACGTGGCTGGACTCGAGCGGCAACCATCACACGGACGCGATTCACGTCGAGGAGCGGTGGACCGCGACGAGCCCCTACCATCTGCAGTACGAGGCGACGATCACGGACGAGAATGTCTACAGCGGGTCTTGGAAAATCAGCCTGCCGCTGTACCGCCGGATCGACCCGAACATGCAGCTCCTGGAGTTCAAGTGCGTCGAGTTCGCCGAAGAGCTGATGTACGGGCACCTGCGCAAGGGCGCCGACTCGAGTCCCTGACACCCAAGCTGCCTGACACCCAAGCTGACTGTCGTAAGCTGACTGTCGTAGAAGGAGAACAACGATGAAGTTTCAGCGAATCGCTTTGCTTGCCGCGGGCGCGGCCGTGGTGATCGCCATACCCGTCGCCGCTCACCACGCCTTCTCGGCCGAGTTCGACGCCGACCGGCCGCTCCAGCTTCGTGGCACCGTGACGAAGATGGAGTGGATCAACCCCCATGCCTGGATTCATCTCGAGGTCGCGAACGACGATGGCTCAAAGGCGGTCTGGATGGTCGAGGGCGGTACGCCGAACACGCTGGCCCGCCGCGGCTTTACCAAGAACTCGCTGCTCCCGGGGACCGAGATCGTCGTCGACGGCTACCAGGCGAAGGATGGCTCGAACAAGGCGAACGGCCGCGACCTGACGTTCCCGGACGGCCGGAAGCTGTTCATGGGCTCGTCCGGTACCGGCGCGCCGCGCGACGGCCGCGACCCGACCGAGCAGTAGCCTCGGCCGGGCCGGGGTCGCCTGTCGGGTGTCGTGCGCGCCCCGCTTTCGCCCGTCCGGCGGGCCGGTTCTTGCCCATGTCTCGATGGCGCCGGCGGCGCCGCGGGCCGATCAGCCGATCAACGGCGTCTTCCCGTGCTGGCGTGGCGGGCTGGACGTTTCTGGACCTTGTCGAGCAGCTTCGTGAGGCGGGCTTTCTCGGCTTCCCGCAGGCGACGGTTCTGGCCGTCCGGCCGGCGCTCGACGACAGTTTCGAGTTCGAGCAGCCAGGAGAGATCAGTCCTCGTCTTCTCGTCGGCCAGGGGCAGGGCGCGCTCCCAGTTGGCGGTGTTCCGCCACAGGCGGAGCACGTCGCCTTCGAGTCCGGCGCGCTGGTAGGCGTCCGCGGCGTCCTCAAGCCGTCCCTGCGCCTCACGCAGACGGCCCAGGCGCGGCAGATCGGGCCCGATTGCCCGCAGCAGGCGTTCAGCCTGGCCCAGGCGGTCCCGGCATTCCCGGTTCGATTCGCTGTAGTCGTCCGGCGGCCGGAGGAGCGTGTCGAAAGCCGTCGTCCGCAGGGTGCGAGCCCTGGCTGCTGTGTCTCCCGAGAAGTGCGTCAGGCCCAGCCAGGCTTCGACGTCGGCGTCGACGAACTCGTCCGCCCAGGCGGGCTCCGTGGCGCCCTCGGCGAGGCCCTTGCGGATGGCCTGCGCCGCGGGCAGCAGAGCCTCGTTCAACCAGAACCTCGACTCGGGCAGCGTCGTCCGCAGCTTCTGGGAGGACCGAAGGAGGGTGAACGGCGGCGCCGTCTTGTCCTCGCACCAGTCGCTTAGTCCGAGGAGCGCGTCCGCTTCCAGCTTCGGCGAGACCGCGAGATCCGAGTCGGCGAGCGCGCTCGATTCGAGTTCGCCAGAGATCGTCTGCTCCGCTGTTTCGAGGACTTCGCCCCACGGCAGGCTGCGGGGCAGGCCCTCCACCAGCAGGCGAGCCGCGGTCGAGAGCAGGGTCGTTCGGGCTTCGAGTCTGACCGCCATGTCCGAGACGGCGTTCGGAAGCTCTGGATCGCCGAGGAGCCGGACTGCCTGGCAGGCCCGTTGCCACGCGCGTTCGGGCGCCGAGTCGATGAGCACGCGCGCGTCGTTCGTTCGCACCAGGACCCGTTCCTCTGGCGTCGTGTCCGGGTCGAGGAGGTGGTCGCGAAGATCTTGCCAGTCGTACGGTGCGGCGTCCTCGAGAATCGCCCGGCTCAGGTCGAGGTGGGCCGCCGACGCTTCGATGTCGAGGAACGCGAGCGTCTCCGTCGTGCGGCTGATGGCTACACGGAGGCTGTCGATCGTGGCGCGGCGGGTGTTGCGAGCAATCTCCGGGTTCTGCCTCGGTTGAAGGCTGGCCGCGTCCAGGTCGAACAGGACACGGCTCGGATCGAGCACGCAGACCGACTGATACTCGAGGCCCTTGGTCTGGGCGGGAGTCAACACCACCGGTCGCAGGGAGTCGGGTACCCAGTCGGGCGGTTGCTCCGTCGGCGACACGACGACAGTGTCGTCCGCGTCGTCAAGGGCTTCAAGGAGCTCGATCGCCTCGGCCCGCTTCGGTACGGCTACGTGGAAGAGCCCTGCCTCGACGTGTCGCCCGGCAGTCTGCTGGTGTTGTCGGGCCGGGCGGGAGAACCGGGGGATGTCCCTGTAGAGTTCCGACGTCCGCTCGACGACCCGGGCGATCCGACGGGGGCTGCGGAGGTTCTCGTCGAGCTGGTAGCTCCGCGGTCTACCGGCCCGCTTCGACAGGAGGTTGCTCAGGGCGCTCCATTGGAAGCCGGTCGGACGCACGGTCTGGCCTTCGTCGCCCGCCATCATGAGCCAGGGCGACCGGCTTCGCGGATTCGTCTTCGCGGTCGCCAGGTAGAGTTCGACGACCACCGATGTCTCGAGGAGAGTGAGGTCCTGAACCTCGTCCACCACGAAGCGGTCGTAGCCCTCGAATCCATCCGGGAGAAGGCCCGAGCGAAGCCGCTTTGCGGCCTTCGTCGCCGCGTCGAGTTCCGGGAACACATCCGGGATTCCTTCGTGGAGGAGGCCTGCCACCCGTAGCAGAGCCTTCGCGGGCACCGCTCCGATGCCGTCCATGCCGCCCCTGAGTTGTCTGTACTCCTTGTCGCTCAACCGCTGGATCGGCGTCGGGCTTCCATTCGTGCCGGTTCCCGGATCGGCTCGACCGAAGAGAAAGGAACGAAGTTCGCCGTAGAGGGCGTCTCGTCGTTTCGCCCAGGGGCCGAGTTGCCTGGGGCTGAGTTTGCCGATCAGCTTGGCGAGCCGGGATCGACTCTCCGTCAGCGCAAGCCTCGGCACGTCGGCGCCGCAGATTTCGCCCAGGAACGTCTCGAAGTCGAAAGCGTCGACGTGGACGGAGGGCGCCGCGAACGAGGCGAACCGCTCTTCGGCCTGCCTCCTGAGGTCGCGCGACCAGGTGAGGTAGAGGATGCGCTCGCCCTCCTGGGCTTCGATGGCGCGCCACAGGGCCGTCGTCTTCCCGGTACCCGGCTTGCCGCTGAGGAGACGGATACGGCTTCTTGCCCGGGCGAATCGGGCCTGATCTTCGGTCCAGGGCGTGCGTGCGACTCCGTTCAGGTCGGGCGCGTCCTTGAACTTCAGGTAATCGTCCGATACGCCGGCGCCGAGCGGCCGATGATCGTCGTGATGCCGGATTGCGCGAACGGCGATGGCGTTCTCCGGCAGGTTCAGCCCGTCGGCCTGCGGACTCCCGCGCGGCACCCACCAGAGGTAGAACTGCATGCCGCCAGCGCCGCCGAGCGGAGTGCGTCGCCATCCGCGATTCTCGTTTCCCCGGCATCCTTTGACGACCGAGGTCCTGCCGTGCGCGGCGAGATGCTGGAGGACGATGCCTAGGCGCCTGGAAAGATGGGGCCACTGCTGAAGGCGATCGGGGACATCCGGAACCAGCCAGAGCGGATGCCGGAAGCGTCGGCGGGCCGGCCCGGGCTGCGCTTTCGCGCCCGCATTCGCCGATCCGTCGGTTGGGGGAAGGTGGAGCGCCTCCAGCAGGCTCTGCTGCGGCGACGGCGGCTCGACCGGATCGACGCTACTGGCCGCCACTGGCCGCGCTGCGCGTCTCGTCCTCGAGCAGCCGCGCTCCGCGGAGGATGTTGCCCATCGCGTAGTTCCCCTCGTGGCACGCGTACTCGTAGACCTTCTCCGGAGTGCCGGGCCAAAGGTACTCGCCGCTCCACGACGTGGTCCAGATCGTGGGATCCTCGATCGTGAAGCCGTACAGGAGGTCCTTGCCCTTGCGGGTGAACCGCTCGGTGACCTTGAGGTTCCGTGAGGCGAGAAAGAGCGCCGGCTGGTCGATGAAGTTCGTCGTCTCGACGACGAGGGTGTCGCCTTCCCACCAGCCGATCGAGTCGCCGAGCCAGCGGCGCTCGCCCTCGGGGATGTGCTTGCCGCCGATGCGCACGACCCGCGCGTCGTGAACCATCTCGGTCAGGATCATCAGGTGATTCTCGGTCTGCACGATTCGCTTGGCGTTGTTGTAGAGGACGGGCAGCATCGGCGGCCCGCCCGTCGAGCCGAAGCCGATCAGGCAGCGCTCGGGGACGCCCAGGGACTCCGGCCCGTCGTACGGTCCCGGGCCTTCGACCTCCAGCCACCAGGCCGTGCCGTCGTTGCCCCGACGGCGGCCGCGGCGTTCCGACAGCCGCTGCATCGTCTCCGCCGTGAGTGCAGGCATCCGGCCGTTCGGCGGGTCGGTGATGATCGAGGTCCTGAACTTGCCGTCGATGGAGAAGACGTCGCTGCCGCGATCGGTCCAGAAGTTGTTGTAGCCGCCGACGTTGCCCGCGCCGCTCGTCTCCCGGAACTCGTCGCCCAGGCCGATGGGCGGCGCGCCGCCTGGCGGGGGCGGTTCGTCGATCCGGCGGACGGCGGCCCGGGCCGCTACCCGCTGGCGCTCCCGTTCGGTGATTTCTGCCGCCTGCTCCGGAGTCAGGAACAGATTGTCGCCGAACTCCTGAGGCCGGTTGAGCGGCGTCAGGGTGGCGATGTCGTAGTTGCCGGTCAGGTCCGGACGCCCCGAGGCCGTGCGCGGAGTCGCGTCGTCCTCGGCGGCTGTCGCGACCGGCGTCGCGAGGAAGATGGCGGCGGCTGCCGCCGCGAGTGCTCCGAGAGTTCTGCGCTGCATCGCTTCTCTCCTGGCCGTTGGGTCAAATGGCGCCGGGCCCTGTTGGTCGCCATGCACAGTGGGCACGTACGCCTGCCTATTCACCGAGCGTCGGGAGCGACCCGGCGCCTTGTGCCGGCTGTTCTATTCGGCAGGGGACCCGGCTCGCAGGCCCACTCCGCAGTTGACGACCAACAGCGGGAAGTTACCTTGTCGCGGCAATGTGCGTCAACGAGGCGCGGAGAAGGAGGTCGCCACGATAGCGGCGACACCCGCCGCGCCCGCGGTCAGTAGCTTTCCCAGGGCCCAGTGGAGAGCGGCGACGGCGAACCCCATGGTCCTGGAGAGTCGAAACACGGTGGCGGTGCCCAGACCGAGCAGGAGCAGAGTCCAGACGAAGAAGGAGGACATCGCCATCAGGTCGAGGACCGCGCCGGGCAGCAGGCTCGCCGCGAGTTCGATGTCGTCGAGACCGAAGCCCGGTTCCAGGCCGGTCTGGCCGGTGACCAGCCCGGTGAGGTCGTTCACCCGGGTCATTCGCAGGAGCGAAAGAACCGCCATGCCCAATGCGGTGATCACGTTCACGTGCACCACCAGGGAGAAGCAGTGGCGGAATCGTGTCCGACCTCGCAGCGCCGCTGCCAGCAGCCGGACTACGACAGCCTCCAGGAACTGCCAGATGGGAACGATCGCCGCCACGAGCGGGATGATCCAGTACGGGATCGCCGGGGAGTCGCCGGTGTCGCTCATCAGGTTGGCGAACTGCCGGCCCCACAGCAGGGTGCTCAGGGTGACCAGGAGGATGATCACCGTCAGGCCCAAGCCCCAGGGATGGCGATCGCGGATGATCTCGAAGCTGGTTCTCGGTGAAGCGACGATCCCGACGAGAGCCCTCAGGGCCGGAAAGCGGTCGGTCGTTGCGCTTCCGCCGGGTGCTTGCGCCTTCCAGGACTCCGTTTCGCTCAGGTCCTCCGCTCCGCTGCGCTTCTGATCTTCGGCCATCGTGCCTCCCGGCGGCGGCTTCCCGGGACGGAAGGGACCGCTGGGCGGATGTTCGCACAACCGGCCTCCGAGGGGGGCGGCGGAGCAGCCCGTTCAGGTGGGCAGGAGCCCTCCCGCTACCCCGGCGAGCCCGGCTGAGAGGGCCGTCGAAGCCGCCCAGTAGAGGCCCGCGAGCATGAGACCCTTCCGTCGCGGGAGTTGGTACACCGCGGCTGCGCCCAGGCCGAGCAGCACCAGCAGCCAGATCGTGAAGGGGTTGACGCTCGCGTAGACCGCGTTGAGTGCCGCGTTGTCGCCGGCGAGGACGTCGAGGCCCATTGGCGTCTGAAGGTCGTGCTGCGAGCGGATGGCGTCCAGGCCCCGGAGGTGGAGGAAGAGCAGGTTGGCCCAGTTCTTGAGATGGGCGATCACGCCCAGGTGAAGCATCAGGGAGAGAGACGGGGCGAAACGTGCCTGGCCCTTGAACGCCACCGCCAGGAGGTAGACGAAGACGGCCTGCACCAGGATCCCGATCACCACGAGGGCGGGACCAGTGACCATCGACAACCAGCGGGTCGCCGCGGCCGTTTGCTCGAACTGGTTCATCATCGCCTCGACCTGTTCCTGGGGCATCTGCTGGGTCAACTGCGTGCGGAGCGCCTGGAGACCGAACGGCGCCAGGAGGCTGGTCAGGGCCATGGTGCCGGCCGCGAGGAAGACGGCAGCTCCGAGCCAGGGGCTGCGCCGCCGGATGATGTCGAAGCTTCCGCGTGGAGAGGCGACGATCCCGATCAGGGCGCTGAGCCAGGCGGTCCGGTCGCTCGGTTGGTTTCCGTTCGACTCGGCTTGCTGGTGGGAGTGGGCGTCCTGGAAAGGCTCGGTCATGTCTTGCTCCTGTTACCGATCCACGAGAGGCGGGAGAACCTCTCGCGTCGTGAGATGCTGAGGATGAGGTTCTCGAGCCGGCCGGCGCCGTCTTCTCCCTCGGAGTCGGGCAGTTCGCGGAACTCCTCGCGCGAACAGGACAGGAGCACCTTGCCGTCCCGGATGACGGCGATGTGGCTCGACACGCGTTCGACGTAGTCGAGCATGTGGGACGTCAGGAACACGGCCACGCCGTCCTGCTCGGCCATCTGTTGCAGGATGGACATCACGGTGCGCGCGCTCAGGGCGTCCATGCCCTCGAACGGCTCGTCGAGAAACAGAATTCGCGGCGCGTGCAGGGTCGCTGCCGCCAACCGGATCTTCTTTCTCATGCCGTGGGAGTAGGTCGTGATCGGTCGCTTGGCGGCCTCTTCGAGGTCGAAGACCGCGAGCGCCTCGTCGGTTCGCTGGCCGGCGTCTTCGCGGCCCAGGCCATAGATGCGGGCGTACGACAGCAGCAGCTCCTCCCCGGTCAGGCTCTCGAACATCTCGCTGTGATCGGGCACGATGCCGAGCTGTCGCTTGAGCTCCGTGTCGTTCATGTCGACTGGCTTGCCCAGCAGGCGGACCGTGCCGCTCGTGGGCTTGAGCACCCCGGTCAGCATGGACCAGGTCGTCGTCTTGCCGGCCCCGTTGGGACCAACGAACCCCAGGATCTGGCCCTTCTGGACGTCGAGATCCACACCGTCTACAACGACGTTGCCGTTGTAGGCGCGGGTCAGGTTTTCTGCCTTGATTGCTTCCATCAGTTTGCGGGTTCCTTGTGGTTGCGGGTGGTCAGGAGGGGCTCGATCTTCTTGGAGGGGCTTCATCGGGGTCCTCAAGCAGGAGCTCGCGTCCGCGGGTCCCGAGCACGCGCGCTTGCCACCGGCGAGAGGCGTATGCGGCCACGGCCGCGAGGAGGAGTACCGCGGCCGCGATGAACCCCGCCGTCGGTGCGGTCACGCGCTGGCGCTCCAGGAGTACGTAGAGAACAAGGTAGAGGAAGCCGGGTCCGAACATGAGGTGTATGGCCACCAGGGAGGCCACGAGCTTCGCGGAGTCGAGGTTGTGGATGAACCCCGCGTTGCGTTGGGGCCAGTAGAGCTGGATCAGGCCGTATGTGGCATCGGCCAGGAGGATTCCTGCGAGCATCAGGCAGACCGCGACGACCAGGAACGGCCAACCGAACCTGTCAAGCGGCGTCAGTCCCAGGATCAGCCCGAGGACGAAGAGGATCACCACGTTCGCCGCTTGGCCGGGTGCACTGAAGATTCGCCAGACCTTGAGAGGCAGTATGAGAGACTCCCGCCATACATGGCACGTCGGGGGCTGCTTTCCCACCCGCAACTCGTTGAGAGCGAGACCGAGGATCGCTGCCATCCCTACTGCCAGACCGGCCTCGGTCGGCACCCAGACCAGGGCAGAGCCGACCGTCAGTGCCAGAACCAGGCGTGCCGGCTTCAGACGCAGCAGGCCCTCCGTCTCGAGTAATCGGAGGACGCCGGAGGGCGCGAGGCGTTTCGACCGGCGGAGTATCCGCGCCAGAGGCAGCGCTCCGGAGGCGGCGCGGCGGTCGGCGCCGGGGCGATCCAGGTAGCTGCGAAGAAGAAGCCGGTTCTCAAGCGCCGTCAGCAGACCGAGGATGGCGAGCAGACTCCCGAGCTTTGCCAGATTCCGAGCGGACGAGCCCGGGTCGTGAACGATGCCGGCGACAAGCCCCGGGGGCGTGTAGTTGAGACCGCCGAGGATCACGGAGTCCTCGATGGCGCTTGCGATCCCCGCGGAGTTGAGTTCTCCCCCGAAGGCCAGTGCACCGGCGAGGATGGCGCCCTGGCCGGCAGCCGCGATGGCCACCATGGCCAGGGTGCCGAGCGCACCTTCGACCCAGCGGTTGGCGAGAAGCGACAGGATCGCCGCTGTACGGCCGAAGATCCAGACCAGGCTGAAGATGCCCAGCAGGGTGACCGGTACGCCGGCTATTCCTCCCGACCTCGTGACGGTGAGGTAGACGCCGGCGGGACCGAGAACGGGAAGCCAGTAGCCGATCGTGCTCAGGGCGAAGCGGAGGCCGTACAGGTCCCGAAAGCCCACGGGCAACCGCAGCAGGTCCTCCAGGTCGAGCAGCCATGTGACCGGCGCCCGGACCGCCACCTGGGCGAGCAGGGCGAGCGCCGTTACGGAACAGGCGATCAGGCTCAGGAGATTCCTCCGCAGGCCGTCGCTCTCGATCGCGAAGATCAGCGGCAGGATCCCCAGAGTCCCGGCAGTCGCGAACACCAGGAACAGGACGGCGAAGAGAACCGCCATTGCCACCGGCTGGTTCGCACGCCGCACGGCGTCCGGCAATGCCAGCCGCGCGAGCGTGAGCAGCAGGTCCGCCCGGCTTCCGGGCTTCGTCAACGTCGCCATCGAGTCCTGAAGGTGGCTCTAGCCGGCTCTCGGGAAGGGTGCGCCGGCACCTGGACTGGTGGCGGGCCGAACTGGCCGCTCTGCACAGGGAAAACAAGACCCCCCACCGACTAACCTTGGGTAGGGAGCGACCCTGGACCCAGGGGCGACGGCTAGGTCCGGCAGGGGGTCCGGCTCGCAGGCCCACTGCGCCTCTGACGACCAACAGACGGACGCTACCGCGCCGATGTGGCGCCCGTCAAACATGCTTGTCCGAGGGTTCGCGCCCATCCGGGTGGCGCCCATCGCCGTCGTTGTTTCCTGTGGCTGAAAGAGCCGACTCGGCGGAGCGTCCCAGGAGTGCGTCAAGTCCCTTGGAACCGATCAGGCGCTGTCGAGATGCCCGAAAAGCCACCCCTGCCGAGCCGGCGAGGACGACGTAGATCGCAAGGAGGGTGCTGAGCGCCATGAGCCCCGGAGTTCCCTCATTGACCGTGAAGAGAAGGACGACGGGGACGAAGGGGAGAAAGACGCTGAGGCCAAGCACGTTCTGGGCCAGTACCTTCCCCGGGCGATGATCCCTTCCATCGATTCCGGCGGGTGTTTGCCAGCGTGCGTCGAGCCACCCGTAGGCCGCGTCGGCAAAGAAGAGCCCGGCGGCAGAGTGGAGAACGATGTAGCCCACGTGGAGCCAACCGAACCAGCCGAAACGAACGAAGGATGCCGCGAGGGCTGCGCAAGCGAAACCGATCGCGACGAGGCTCGGCGCCCGGCCCACGGCACGTAGAGCATCGATGAGAGTAACGGGGAGGGCGAAAGACTCGGACCAGAGGCGACAGGTGGGCAAGAGCCGCTCACCACGGTGGGACGTCAGCAACGTGCATGCAAGCGTCAGAGAACCGATGACGGCGAGCACGGGACTTCCGATGACGAGTGTGAGAAAGAAGAAGAGAGCGAGGGCTATGATCATGGACCAGCGGAGTCCACGGTCCCTGGCGCCGCTTTCGATCTCGATCAACGTGAGGACGCCGCCCGGCGACACGGCGGGCAGCCTGCGCAGCAGTGCCTGCAACGGCAGAGTGGGATGCTTGACGCTCTGGCTACCCGAGGCGGGGCGAAGTCCCGATCTGCGCAGCAACTCCCGGTCGCAGATACCGATGAGAATGGCGTACGTACAGAGACCCAGGAGCCGAGTCCCGTTCTCCCACCTGCCGTCGGGGTCGTTCAGCATACCGGCCAACAATCCGGCCGGCGTCCATGCGGCAGCCCGGACCAGGGGCGAGTCCCGCGCCCACCCCAGGAGGTCGTCACCACTGAGTTCGCCCGTTCTTAGCAGTACCCCCCAGTAGAGTCCGAAGTACATTGCGCAGATGACGGCGAGTACGAACAGGGAGCCAACGAGCCCCTCGACTAGCCGGTCCCGTTGCCACGACACGATGGACACGATCTGGCCCTGAATAGCCACTGTCAGGCATATGGCCGCGGTCAACGCGACAAAGCCGCCCACGCTGGTTGACCGGATGACGGCAAAGTACGGCGCGGCCAGGCCAAGAGCCACCAGCCACGCACCGGCCAAATAGCCGACGAGGCGTAGGCGATAGAGAGTGTTGAACCCGAACGGAAGCTGAATGAGCGGCCGGATATCGAGTAGCCAACTGATAGGCCGTTGGCTGAAGACCTGCACAAAGAGCCAGATCGCGCCCACCAGGGAAAGCGCGACGGTGAGCAATCCGCTGCGCAGCGCGGGGTCTTCAATGCGGAAGATCAAGTGTGGCAGCAAGACGGAGAGGAAGAGCGCGACGGCGGTGCTCGGCAGAGCCATCAAGATCAGGAGAACCGTCGACCGGTTCATCCGCAGCGCCCTGGTGTGGACGGTCCAATAGGTCCCGGCCAGAGCCTGGATGCTACGGATCGAGGTCATTGTCGTTCCTGGTGTCGCCATCGCGCCCTCCCTGGTTTGTGCGGCTGTTCGGGTCGGGTGCAGACTACGCGGTTGGAGGAGATGGTCGCTCGGACCGTCGCCGAGAGTTCGCGGAGTTAGCACCCGTCCCGTTCGCTCAGATGAGGCAGAACGCTGCGGCGTTCAGCGCGAATGGTGCGGCTATCGCGACAGCCGCACCGCCGGTCGCGATAGCGCCGGCGAGCAGGCCTGCTCCAAAGGAGGCGAAGACAATCGCGCACCTCCACTTCCAGGCGAGTGCCCCGTGGATGCCCGCAGCGGCTTGGTCAGAGATACTTAGTACCGTGTCCGCCGATCGCGCGGGCGACTCCGAGTCGAACGCTGCTCCGGAGGGCGAGACTGCTGGCGTTGTCAGAGCAAGGGCGGCGACAAGGCCGAGGGTAGTCAGTGCCTTCATGCGTGATTCCTTTCTTGAGTTTGTGGAAGACTGAGACTGACAAGAGTTGAGGCGACCAGTTGTCTGCTGTCTGAGGCGCCCCTTAGATGAGCAGACATGCGACGCCCACACCGGCCATTGTCCAAGCGCAAACGGGACAGGCCACGCCAAGAACGGCGCGCTTCGCCAGCTTCATGGCAAGACCCCAGCCGGTACCGAAGCCACCGAGAGCGGCGCAGCCCGCCACGACCCAGCCGGGTGCGCCTCCGGTCAGTTGAGCCAGCTCGTTCATCGCTAGCAGAGAGACGCTTTCCAAACTGGAGGCCGTCGCTTCGGGCGTGGTGGTGAGAATCTCGGGCACTGGGGGCGCGGCAGAGGCTGAGGCCGCCGCAAGGAGAGAGAGGCTGGTGACTATCGATGCGAGTTTGAACATTTTGATTGAACCTCGTTGTTGTTGTACTGGTGGAACGTAAGCGAGCGCGTGAGTCAAAACAGCCAGGGGCCGGGAATGGGGAGCGGGTCGAAGATCGGGCCGCCGGGAGGCCACGTGGGCGGGAAGGGAAACGGGAACGGGCAGTCGGGGCGTGGAATGCAGCCGCAGGGACCGAAAACGGCCAGCTCCATCGACTCCTGCTGGATGGCCGGCATGGCGGAGTCTTCGGTGAGCATCTCGTTCCAGGCGAGGAGACTCTGTGCCGGTTCCGTTGCCGGCTCGTTGTCTGTGGTCGGAATGGCTGCGGCGGCGCCCGCGACGAGCGCGAGGAGTCCGGACAGGAGGGCGATGCGAGTCTTCATGGGGGGGCGTCCTTTCGGTGTCGGCCGTGTGGAGGAGGAGGTGTGATTCATGGTGTGTGAGTGTCTCGAGGCGTTGATGCCGGCCCGCGAAGCGCCGGCGCGTTTGGATGGATGATTGATGGTTGTTCTCCGTTTGAGAGGTTGGTGGTTTCTTGGGAAACGGACGGCATACGTACCGTCCGCGAAATCGTTGCTGGCCCGCCGGTGAAGGTGAGGAGGACGCCGTCCCAGGAGCGTTCGAAGGTCCTGGAACTCATGCGGAGGCGCCCCAGCGATGGGTCGTCGATGACCAGTTCGGCCCCGGCGCTGCGAATGACGACGAAGTGATCGCCGTGGACATGGGCGATCGCGGGCATGGGAATGTGGCCCAGCCGTTCCACCGGCAGGCGGAGCCCCTGGCTTACGAGCCCCCGGTCTTCGGCGGCTCTCTTCAGGGCGAGCATGCTGGTGCCGTCCGGTCCGGTGCCGGTGTCGGCCTCCAGCTCGGCGAGGGTGGCCCCGGCGATGCCGTGGTGATCGAGGATCATCTTGAGCGCCGCCGGCCCGCAGTCGGAGCGCTTCTGCTGTCGAACGACCTCGCCGAATCCTGAGGTCGAGGGGTCGATGGAGGCAGCCCAGGCGAGGCGGTCGAGGGTGGGGCCGACGGCGCGGACGGCGACGGTCACCAGGCCGGTGGCGAGCAACAGCCCGGCGGCGGCCAGGCGTCGACGCCGGGCAGTTCCCGTGGGATCAGCGGGCATCGCCTTCGATTCCCAGAAAGGAGCGCCAAGCGGTCTCGGGGCGTTCGCCGGTCGCGACGGCCTGGATCCGCGAGTCGCCGTCGACCAGAAAGACGAGCGGGACGTGGACTACGCCGAAGCGCCGGGAGATGGAGGCATCGGGATCGGCGAGGGTGTGCCGAATGCCCTCGATGCGTTCTTCGGCGGTGGAACCCGCAACGACCGCGATCAGATCGAAGTCGAGTTCGCTGTCCGCAGCGAGGCGCCGGAAGGTGGCGATCGTGCGGTCGCAGTTGCCGCAGCCCGCCTTGGCGAAGGTAACGACCCGAAGCCGGTTCGGAGAGGCCAGCTGGGACTCGTTGTCGGCGAGACCCGGCAGGGCGGGGAACACCATGCCGACTTCGGGTCGTTGAGACAATCTTGCTTCGAGCCGGGACTCGAACCAGAGAAGGCCGCCGATCGGGCCGATGACGGCGAGGGCGACGACCGCGATGGCAAGCCGGCGGCGATTCACAGGCGACTCTCCTGGTGGCTGCTGCTGGTCTGGCGGTGATGGGCGTGCCGGCGGCGTGCGCCGAGGCGCAGCACGCAGACAGGCGGAACGCAACGCGCGTCGAGCATCCCGAGCGCGTGCTCCAGGCGCGCGTCGAGGGCCAGCGGGGGAGACTTCGCGAGTTGAATCTCCAGAGCGCTGCTGGTGCGGGAGCGCGGTTCTTTCCGGAGGTGGTTCGGGAGCGGAGGGCGGGGTCCGGAAGGGGGGTTCTCGGGCGTCATCGTTCTCCAGGGACGGCGCCGGCCGGTCGTGGCCTCGCCAGTGGACTTGGGAGTCCGTGTTGTGCGTCGAAGTCGTGTGCCGCGGGTTCCGTTGCGGCGTTCATTGACTAAGACGCAAGAAGGCCCTCGGAACCCCTATTCGGGTTCCGAGGGCCTTTGCCTGGAGGCCGATGTGCGGAGCGTCAGCTCAGCAGCATGCGCAGATCGTCTGCGGTCAAATCCCGCAGGGACGATCCGCCGCCTTCGAGGATCGCGTCGGCGATCTTCCGCTTGGAGCGCTGCAGTTCGAGCATCTTCTCTTCCACGGTGTCGCGCGCGATCAGTCGGTAGGCGAACACGGGCTGGGTCTGACCGATGCGGTGGGTGCGGTCGATGGCCTGCGCTTCAACGGCCGGGTTCCACCACGGATCGAGCAGGAAGACGTAGCCGGCCGCGGTCAGGTTCAGGCCGACGCCGCCGGCCTTGAGGCTGATCAGGAAGATGTTCGTGTCCGGGTCAGTCTGGAAGTGTTCGACGACTTCGCCCCGGTTCCGTGTCTGGCCGTCGAGGTAGGCGTAGGGCACGCCCTGTTCTTCGAGGTGACGGCGGACGTAGGCCAGCAGCGACGTGAACTGGGAGAAGACGAGGCACTTGTGACCCTCGTCGAGAACTTCGGCGACCTGCTCGATCAGGGACTCGAGCTTGGCGCTCCCGGCGTCCTCCCACGTCTCGTCGACCAGGCCGGGATGGCAGGCCACCTGACGGAGCCGCAGCAGCGCTTCGAGCACTTGCATGGTCGACCCGGCGACTCCCTTGTCCTCGACCTGTTTCAGCAGGCTGTCGCGGTAGCTCGCCCGGAGCTTGTCGTAGAGCTCCTGCTGCTTCGGGTTCAGCGTGCACTGCAGGATCTGTTCGGTCTTCTCGGGCAGGTCGGGTAGCACCTGCTCCTTGGTTCGGCGGAGGATGAACGGCCGCAGACCCTTGGCGACGAGGGCGAGTTCCTGCTGGCTCGGCGCCCGTCCGCCGGCCAGGACGTCGAGTGCGGGCAGTCGACCGAGGAGTCCGGGGTTGAGGAACTCGAAGATCGAGCCCAACTCGCCGAGGTGGTTCTCGATCGGCGTGCCGGTGAGTGCGAGGCGGTTCTGGCCCGAGAGCAGGCGGCAGGCCTTGGCGGTTTGCGAGCCGGCGTTCTTGATTGCCTGTGCCTCGTCGAGGATCACCGTGTCGAACTCGACCGTGGCGAGGTAGCCGATGTCCCGGCGGACGGTGCCGTAGGTCGTCACCACGAGGTCGGCGCTCTCGAGCTCATCGCGCAGGTCCTCGCGGTCGCGCCCCGCGTACTCGAGCACCTTCAGATCGGGCGTGAAGCGCGCGGCCTCGTCGATCCAGTTGTAGACGAGGCTGCGCGGTGCGACGACGAGGTATGGCAGCTTCGTCGTCTTTGACGCCGTGCGGTACGTGCGCAGCAGCGCCAGCGCCTGAATCGTCTTGCCCAGCCCCATGTCGTCGGCGAGTACCCCGCCGAGGCCGAAGTCGCGCAGGAAGCAGAGCCAACCAAGGCCCAGGCGCTGGTAGTTCCGGAGCGTGCCGACGAAGCTGCGGGGTTCCTTCCTGGGCCTGATCGAGGAGAATGTGGCCAGTTTCTCGCGCAGTTCCGCGAACGTCTTGCTTACGTTGGTCGGCGGTGTGACCGCCAGCAGCGCGTCGACCAGGAGTGCCTGTGAGGGCAGGAAGCGCAGGCCCTCGTCGTTCGAGTCCTGGGCGAGTTGACTCAGGGAACCGTAGTTCTCGACCCAGGCCGCCGGGAGCAGTCCCTTCGAGCCGTCCTCCAGTTCGACGGAACGGCGCCCGTCCGAGATCGCGGCGAGGATCTCCGAGAAATCGATCGGATCGCCGTCGAACTCGATCTGCCCGCTGAGTTCGAACCAGTCGACGCCGCTCTCGATGCGCAGCGCCGGTGGACTGGGCGACCGAATCGAGGCGCCGTGGGCCTCGACCTCCCAACCTTCGAGCAGCAGCGGCTCCGCGACTGCCGGCAGATCACGCGGCTCGAGTTCCAGGCTGTGGCCGCTCTTCGAAGCGACGGGCTTGAGACCGAGTTCGAGCAGCCTGACGAGGGCCTCCTGCTCCATGTCCAGATCCCGGCGGACGAAGCGATGCTCCTCCCAGTCGACAACCGCTGAACGCGGATCGCCCGCGTCGACGGAGAGTCCGCCGTAGCCGAAGGAAAGTCGTGCCTCGAGTTGGGGGTTCATCCACTCCGGGGCGTCTTCCGGCTGAAGCGCCAGCCGCGGCAGGGGCACCGGCGCCTCTTCCGACAGGTAGACCTCTTGCGGGAGTTCGAGTGGCGGCAGCTCGGGTAACTCGAGCAGGCTGGTCACCGCGGCCTCGAGGTCCTCGTCCGGGATCACGAGCTCTCCGCTGTTGCCCAGCAACGCATACCAGGGCCGATCTCGCTGCGGGTCGAGTTGCAGCCGGCCGATCGTGTCGTCGACCAGGAGCAGCATGTCTCCCTGCTCGCCGGACGGGTCATCCTTCCCTGCCGCTTCCTGCGGAAGCGCGCGGGCCGCTCCGTCGTCGTTCGGGAAGGGGAGAACGAGCGCGGCCCGGCTCAAGGGGACGGTTTCGTCGCCGCGTTTGAGCAGACCGCGCAGCCGGACCCGGCTGGCCGCCGCGAGTTCCAGTTGCAGGGCAAGGCGCCAGGGCTCGCCGTCGTCGATCGTGACCGCCCGCGGGTCGCCGAGCGAACGACCGTCCCACCAGTACAGGTGGCCTTCCGCGCTCAGCCGCGGGAGCAGGGAGCCAATCCAGTTCATGGGCAGGTAGACCCGTTGCACCAGGGGACGGCCCGGCTTGCGGGCGCCGCGACCGCCCTTGCGCTTGCGGCTGGCGCGAGCCGGCACGTCCGGCGGCAGGGCGGTGACCATGGCTGGTCCGGCGCCGGGGGGACCTCCGTTCCACGCCGCCTGAGTCGTGTCGGTCGCTGTCAGTCCGAGCACTTCTTCCAGCCTTCCGTGGTCGATGCTCAGTCGCTTCAGCTTGCCGAACTCACCCTGCGGGTTCTGCTTGCGTCCGAAGATGTCGATCATCAGGCCGCCAGCGTTGCGGCTCGTGGCGGCGTTGAGAAGGAACTGGAGCTGAGGCGGCGCGTTCCTGGGAGTAGCCGGCTTCTTCTTCTGAGCCTGCTGTTCGATGTCCTCGCGCACGGTCTCGACGACCGAACGCCAGCTCGTTGCCGCGGGGACTCGCCGACGCCGCCGGTTGCGGCTTCGGCGGGAGCGGCGAACCGGGCGCGGGGTTTCTTGCCGGTCGTCGCTCGTGGGCTCTACGGTCTTCATGGCCGATCCCGGAATCGACACCTGGGGTGGGCGCGTCTTGCGCAGCGAGACACGGCCGGATCCCGCCGGTTGACTCTTTGGCTCGTTCGTGGCCAGTTGCAGCAACGACGCCCAGATATGCCCGCAGGCCGCGCCGGCGGCGAACTGGTCGCATCCGCAGACGGCATGGAGGATGCGTTCGTCCGGGACCCTGGACCAGTCGAGCTCAACATTGGCGATGCCATTCAGATTCGGATCAGAGCTGGGGGCGCTGTCGCCGGCGGCCGGCGGGGCGATGAGGATCCGAGCGCCTTCGCCCTCGATCTCCAGCTTGATGTTTCCCTTGGAGAAAACGGCCTTTCCTTCTTCCCGATCCTCTGGCCGAAAGTGGGACGCGCTGCGTTGATGGAGCGGGACGGTGCGCCCACCGCGCGACCGGCCACGCGACCGGCTGCGCCGCCTGCGGCGGGCCGGTCGCGAGGGTTTGGACGTGCGTGAGGTTCCGGTGGGTTTTTCGCTCTGCGCTTCTGGCATTCCGGTGGGGTGTTCGACCCGTTGAATCCGCCGGCGCCGCCGGCTAGCAGTTCTGTTGCTCCCCGGAGGACGCTGCGACGTAACGAACGTCTCGGGAAGCTGAGTCGCGGCCGCTGTGAGCGTTTGGCGGCAACAGCCGGATTGGCGGTCACCTGCCTCGCGGCACCGTGCAAGCTGCGCCAGTGTAGCTCAAGAACCTGGACAGGCCAAGTCTCCGTGCTGTCCAGCGAGAAGTGAGCGTGAACGGGCAGTTTGTTGGGCCGCCGCCGCGGTCGCCAGCCAGACCAGGCCGGCGAGAATCCAGTGAGGCTCGTGGCCTCTAGTTGGCACCGCGGTCGACGTTGCCGGCCGCGTCGACGGTCCAGGTGTCCGTGCCGTGGATCAACTGGTCGAGGGTCTGCGGCCTGGCGGTTGAAACCTGCTCGATCTGGTCGATCACGCCGGCGTCGTAGGTCGGCGCGTCGACGGCGCGCAGGACGCCGAGGGGCACCGGGTAGTCGCCGAGGCCGTCGCCGGTCGAGATGCTGGCCATCTGGAACGCCAGGGACGGGTTGGCATGCTTCTCGTCCCACACGAGGCAGTCGTCGGCGGTCATGCCGTTACCGAGCTTCACGACCTCGAAGTCGGTGCCGGTGAACCGCAATCCCTTGTCCTTGTCGTCGCCGAACACGAGCGGCTGGCCGTGCTCGAGGTACAGGCCGTTCTGCTGCCGTCCCGCCTTGTCGGTCAGGGCGCCGAATGCCTTGTCGTTGTAGATGTTGCAGTTCTGCATCACCTCGACGAAGGCCGACCCCTTGTGCGCCGCGGCCCGCTTCAGCACGGACTTGAGATGCGGAATGAAGACGTCCACGCTGCGGGCGACGAAGGTGGCGCCGGCGCCGATCGCGACGTTCAGCGGGTTGAAGGGGAAATCGACCGAGCCGTGAGGGGTCGACTTCGTTCGCTTGCCAAGCTCGCTGGTGGGCGAGTACTGACCCTTGGTCAGGCCGTACACCCGGTTGTTGAACAGCAGGATCTTGATGTTCACGTTCCGGCGCAGGGTGTGGATCAGGTGGTTGCCGCCGATCGAGAGGGCGTCGCCGTCGCCGGTGACGACCCACACGTCGAGATCCGGCCGCGTCATCTTGAGCCCGGTGGCCACCGCGGGAGCGCGGCCGTGGATCGAGTGGAAGCCGTACGTGTTCATGTAGTACGGGAAGCGGCTGGAGCAGCCGATCCCGGACACGATGACGAAGTTCTCGCGCGGGATCCCCAGCTCCGGGAACACCTGCTGGACGGCGGCGAGGATGGCGTAGTCGCCGCAACCGGGACACCAGCGGACCTCCTGGTCGCTCTGGAAGTCCTTTCGGGTCAGGGCCGGTGCTTCAGTGGTCGGCATCTAGTTCGGCCCTCCGGCCATTGCTTCGATCCGGTGAAGGATCTCGTCGCGCGTGAAGGGTTTGCCCTCGACCTTGGAGTAGGTCTCGATGTCCTTCAGATAGCGCGCTCTCAGGAGCAGCGCCAACTGGCCCAGGTTCATCTCGGGCACCAGGACGCGCTCGAAGCGGTCGAGCACGTCGCCCAGATTGTGGGGGAAGGGGTTAATGTGCTTCAGGTGGGCGCGGCTCACGGTGATGCCGTCGGCCCGGGCCTGGTTCACGGCGCCGGTGATCGCGCCCAGGGTGCTGCCCCAGCCGAGCACGAGGAGCTTGCCGCTCTCTGGTCCGTCGACCTCGATGTCGGGAAGCTCGTTCGCGATCCGGGCGACCTTCTCGGCGCGCAGCCGCACCATGTAGTCGTGGTTGTCCGGCTCGTAGTTCACGTTGCCGGTCACGTCTTCCTTTTCGAGACCGCCGATCCGGTGCTCGAGGCCGGGAGTGCCCGGGATGGCCCACGGCCGCGCGAGGGAGTTCTCGTCGCGCATGTAGGGCATGAAGCCGTCGGCGTTCTGGTGGAAGTCGACGCGGAGGTCGGGAAGCTCCTCGACCTGGGGGATCCGCCAGGGCTCCGCCCCGTTCGCGATGTAGCCGTCGGAAAGCAGGATGACGGGCGTCATGTAGGTCGTTGCCAGGCGGACGGCCTCGAGCGCGGTGTCGAAGCAGTCGGCGGGCGAGGACGCGGCGATGACCGGAACGGGCGATTCGTTGTTGCGCCCGAACATGACCTGGAGCAGGTCGGCCTGTTCGGTCTTCGTCGGCAGGCCGGTCGACGGTCCGCCACGCTGGATGTCGCAGATGACGAGCGGCAGCTCGACCATCACCGCCAGGTTGATCCCTTCCGCCTTCAGCGCGATCCCGGGGCCGCTCGAACAGGTCACGCCGAGACTGCCGCCGAAGGAAGCGCCGATCGCGGAGCAGACGGCGGCGATCTCGTCCTCGGCCTGGTAGGTCGTGACCCCGAAGTGCTTGTAGGTCGCCAGTTCGTGGAGCACGTCGCTGGCGGGGGTGATCGGGTAGGCGCCGAGGAACAGGGGCAGGCCGCTGCGGCGGCTGGCGGCGACCAGGCCGATGGCCAACGCCGAGTTGCCGTGGATGCTGCGGTAGATGCCGGGCTCGAGCTTCGCCGGTTCCACGTCGTACCGCACCTGGAAGGCGTCGGTGATGTCGCAGAAGTTCCAGCCCGCCTTCATCACCTTGACGTTCGCCTCGGCGATCTCGGGGCGTCTCTTGAACTTGACCCGCAGCCAGTCGATCGTCGATTCGAGCGGCCGGCTGAACAGCCAGTAGACCATCCCCAGGGCCAGGAAGTTCTTGCACCGGTCCTTGGAGCGGACGTCGAGCGGGCTGTCCTCCAGGGCGCGCCGCGTCATCGTCGTCAGGCCGACCTGATAGAGCCGGAACGCGTTCAGGCTGTCGTCCTCGAGTGGATTCGCCTCGTAGCCGGCCCGCTTCACGTTGCGTGGCGTGAACTCGTCCGTGTTGACGATGATCACCCCGTTGTCCTTGAGGTCGCGCAGGTTCGCCTTGAGGGCGGCCGGGTTCATCGCGATCAGCACGTCCGGGGCGTCGCCGGGAGTGTGGATGTCGTGGTCGGCGATGCGGACCTGGAAACCGGAAACACCAGCCAGGGTGCCGGCGGGCGCCCGGATCTCAGCCGGGAAGTCCGGCAACGTCGACAGGTCGTTGCCGATCAGCGCGGAGGTGTTCGTGAACTGCGTGCCGGTAAGCTGCATGCCGTCGCCGGAGTCACCGGCGAAGCGGATGACGACATCGGAAACCCTTGCTTCGGTGGCTCTACCGGCGGCCGTCTGCCCTGCGATCGGTAGGGTCATGTTCGTCTCTTGCGATGTGGACGGGCGCTGTTTAACGCGGATCGAAACCGCCGCCACGCAGCGCGGGCGATCCGGCCTCCGTCCGCGGGGTGGTGAGGCCGCAGATAGTACCATGACGCTGCCCCGCGCGTTGGCGAGAGCTTGAGTGCCCAGTCGCGAGAACCGACCGAATCCAAGGAGGCCATGGCGCCGAGCCGCGTGGCTGTTGGGGCTGCTTCTCGCCCTGGCCGGCTCGATCACCGTCCTCTCGCTGGACTCGCCGCTGGTCCTGGACCTGCTGGCCGGCACCGTCGTCACCGTGGTGGGGGCGGTGTTCGCTTGGGTGGCCTTCGTCTGGCTGCAGCGCCGGATTCTGTGGCGCGTCGGTCGTCGCCTGGCCTTCAGTTACGTCCTGCTGGGCCTGCTGCCCTTCCTGCTCAGCCTGGTGCTGGTGACCGTCTCCGCCTATCTCCTGTCCGGGTTCTTCCTCGGTCACCTGTACCGCGACGCGGCGATCGGCCTCCACGAGGAACTCGAGGCGGTCTCCGCCTTCCTCATCCAGCCTCTCGAGATGGGCCTCTTCGATCCCTCCGGCCTGCCGACCACGCAGGACGGTGCGGCGCTGGCCTACTACCAGGGAGGCGCACTGGCGGCCGGGGACCCGAGGGCGCCGGATTCCTTCCCGGAGTGGTTGGAATCGGACAGCGAGTTCGACCGCCAGCAACGCCGTAGCAAGGTCCCTGAACTGGTCGTGCTGCCCGACGGTTCGGCGACCCTGGCGGCGGGCTTTCGACGCGGGACGTCGGCGGTGCTGGCCTTCTACGATCCCGAAGTCGGGGGCCTGCTGGAACGGGAGTTGAGCCGCCGGAGCGATGTCTGGACGCGGCTCCGGCGCCAGGGGGAGACGGACGGCACGGAATGGACGGTTCAGTTCCTGGATGCCCAGTTCGTGCTCCAGCCGCTGGCGCGGACCCGCGGCGGTGAGGAACGCGAGGCCTTCTTCGAGTCCCTTGGCGCCAGCTCGCCGTTCAGCATCGTCGGCGTCGAAATGGCCGGACCGCTGCACGCCTTCGCCAGCGGCGAACCGGTCTCGCCGCCGGTATCGGCATCGCTCGCCGCCACCCAGCGGATCGTGTTTCGACACCTTTTCTCCTCATCCGCCCAGGTCGACAGTCTCGGCTGGATCGCGTTCGGCATCGCCACCTTCCTGCTGTTCGACGTCTTCATCGCGGCGACGGTCATGGCCATGTTCATGATTCTCGGGCTCAGTCGCGCGGTGAACCGGCTGAGTGCGGCGACCGGGAAGGTGCAGGCGGGTGACTTCTCTGCCCGCATCCCCGTGAGCCGCCGGGACCAGATCGGCGCCCTGCAGACCTCGTTCAACGAGATGGCGGAGAGCCTGGAGGGCCTGGTCGCCGAGCGAGCCGCGAAGCACGCCCTGGAGCAGGAACTCGAGATCGCCCGCGAAGTCCAGAAGAGCCTGATTCCGGGCCGCAGCCTGCAGGCCGAAGGCGTGGAGTTCGCCACCTACTTCGAGCCCTCGGCGGCGATCGGCGGCGACTACTTCGACATCGTTCGGCTTCCCGCGGAGGACGGCGGCGAGAGCGATCGACTGGCGGTTGTCATCGCGGATGTCGCAGGGCATGGTCTCTCGGCGGGTCTGCGCATGGCGATGCTCAAGGCGGGGCTTCTGACCCTGGTCGAGGAGGGCAAGCCGCCGCGGGAGATCCTGTCGGCACTCGATCGACTCGTACGTTCCGGCGGCGACCGCACCTTCGTGACCTCGAGTCTGTCGCTCATCGATCTGTCCGCGGGCGTCGTCGACATAACGAATGCAGGGCATCCTCCGGCCTACCTGCTGCGGCGGAACGAAGTGGAGGAGATCCTGCTGCCGGGCACGCCGCTCGGGGCGCTGGGCGAGGACTACGGCTTCCGGCGCATCGAGCTGCAGGCGGGAGATGTCCTCGTCTGGCTGTCGGACGGTTTCATCGAGGCTCCCGGCGGCGACGGCGAACCGTTCGGCTACGACCGGACCAGGGACTCGCTAAAGGGATCAGCCGGCACCGCCAAGGAGGTGTGCGACCGGATTCTGGCGAAGATGAGGCGGCATACCGACGGCGCGGGCGCCCAGGACGATCTGACCCTGGTCGTGATGCGCTATCAACCGGAAGCCGGAGCGATGGAGAGTCCCGCTGCGCCACAACTCATGACCGCGGCCGGCGCCTGACGGGGGGCGCGTGAGGGTGGGTTCGCGGGTCGCTGCGGCGGCCGTCGTCCTGGTTCTGTGCGCCTCCGCGGCCGGAGCGGAACTGGCTGTCCTGACCAACGGTTATCGCTACCGCGTGACCGCGTGGGAACTCCTCGACGAGCCGGGCACGAACGCCGAGCGCATCCGGCTGACGCTGGAGAAGGGCGGTTCGGTCACCCTGCCCTTGATGCGGGTCGAGCGCATCGTCGACGACGAGATCGTCGAGGAGCCGCCGCCACCCGAGCCGTCGCCGGAGGCCGGCTTCTCGCTCGACTACCGGCCCGGACAGACCGCGCCGGCCGTTCCCTACGGCGAACTGTTCCTCGAGATCGGCCGCGAACACGAGCTGAACCCCGATCTGCTAGCCGCGATGGCGCGGGCGGAGTCAGCCTACGATCCCGGTGCGGTGTCGTCGAAGGGCGCCCGGGGCCTGCTCCAGCTCATGCCGGCGACCGCCGAGCGCTTCGGCGTTCCGGCGCGGGAGCTGGACGAACCCGCGCGCAACGTGCTCGCCGCGGCCCGGTACCTGACCTGGCTGCGCCGTCGGTTCGAGGACGACCTGCCCCGCGTGCTGGCGGGCTACAACGCGGGCGAGGGGGCCGTCGATGTCCACGACGGGGTACCGCCCTACCGGGAGACGGTGAACTTCATCGGCCGCGTCTACGGCTTCCTCGGGCTTTGAACACCGGGTGCGCCGGCCTTCTGGCCGGCATTCCGGCCCACGCCGCCAGCCCGAGTCATGCCGCCCCTACCGCGCCCGCGGGTGATACCTGTCGTACAGCGACCGCAGCCGGTGCTCGTGGATGTGGGTGTAGATCTGCGTCGTCGTGATGTTCGCGTGGCCGAGCATGACCTGGACCGCGCGCAGGTCGGCACCGTGCTCGAGCAGGTGGGTGGCGAAGCTGTGCCGCAGCACATGGGGCGACAGGTCGGGAATGCCGGCGCCCCGGCCGTAGTTTCTGAGCAGCTTCCAGAACCCTTGCCGGGTCAGTCCGCTGCCGCGATAGCTGACGAAGACCACATCGTGGCGGCCCTTCGCCATCACCGGCCGCACCTCCCCCAGGTAGCGGTTCAGCCAGGTCTCGGCCGACTCGCCCACCGGCACGACCCGTTCCTTGGCCCCCTTGCCGAACGCGATGAGGAAGCCCGCGTCGAGCTGGAGCTGGCTCCGTTCGAGGCCGACCATCTCGCTGACGCGCAGGCCGGTGGCGTAGAGCAACTCGATCATCGCCCGGTCGCGGACGCCCGGCGGCCGACCGGTGTCGGGAGCGCGGAGCAGAGCCTCGACCTGCTCCTGGCTCAGCACCTTGGGCAAACGTCGCGGCAGGCGCGGCGGGTAGAGATTGACCGCCGGGTTGTCGTCGCGGTCGCCTTCGCCCACCAGGAACGCATAGAACTGGCGCATCGAAACGAGGGCGCGGCTGATCGAGCGCGGCGACAGCGCCTCCCGGCGCAGTCGCCTGAGGTGACGGCCGAGCTGGTTCACGTCCGCGGTCAACAGGTCGCCGCCGTCATCCTCCAGGTTGCTCGTCAGCCGGCGGAGATCCCGCCGGTAGGCGTCCACCGTGTGCTGGGAGAGGCCCCGCTCGACCAGCAGACCATCCAGATAGCGGTCCAGTGTCCGCTCACTCTCGGACACCGCGGCCGGCCGGCTCAAGGTCTTCGTCGCGGGCATGTCGTATAGCGAGCAATCTATCAGTGTGCCAACCACTGGGTGCGCCGGCCTTCTGGCCGGCATCAAGCGCGCAGCCGCGAAGCGGCGCGCGAGTCGTGCCGCGTTACGATTCCCCAATGACCAAACGATCTCTCGCACTTGCGTTTTCTGTTCTCTTCTGCGTCCTCGGCGCCTGCAGCGCACCCGCTCCGGCCCCCGATACCGCAGCCCAACTCGACACGTGGATCGCCGACCTGGCCGCCGACGCGATGGAAGGCCGCGGCCCCGGCACGGCCGGCGACGTGATGGCGCGCAAGTACATCGCCGACGTGATGGCCGGCATGGGCCTCGAACCCGCGGCCGCCGACGGTAGCTGGGAGCAGCCCTTCGACATCGTCGGTATCGACGCGGCGGTGCCCGAGACCTGGACTTTCGAGTCGAGCGGCGGCGACAGCGTGGAGTTCGCGTTCTGGGACGAGTTCATCGCCCACAGCGGCGTCCAGTCGGACCAGGCCGCGATCGAGAACGCCGAGCTCGTGTTCGTCGGCTACGGCATCCAGGCGCCCGAGTACGGCTGGGACGACTACGGCGACGCGGATCTCGCCGGCAAGGTGCTCGTCATGTTGAACAACGATCCGGACTGGGATCCGGACCTGTTCGAGGGCGACCGCCGCCTCTACTACGGCCGCTGGACGTACAAGTACGAGAGCGCGGCGGCTCAGGGCGCGGTCGGTGCGATCATCATCCACACGACCCCTTCGGCCGGCTACCCGTTTCAGGTCGTACAGACCTCCTGGACCGGCCCACAGTTCGAGCTACCCGCGGAAGGCGAGGCCCGCACCCAGATCAACGCCTGGCTGACGGAGGACGCGTCCCGGCGGCTCTTCGCGCTGGCCGGCGTCGACTACGACGAGACCCTGGAATCGGCCCGGAGCGCCGACTTCGCGCCGGTGCCACTGGGCCTGTCCACCAGTCTGTCGCTGACGAACACGGTGACCAGCGAGCAGACCGCCAACGTGCTCGGCGCCCTGCCCGGCAGCGACCCGGAACTGGCCGACGAGTAAGTCGTCTTCACCGCCCACCACGACCACATCGGTATCTCGCCGGACGAGAGCCTGGAAGACCGGATCTACAACGGCGCCCTCGACAACGCGGCCGGCGTCGCCCAGGTGCTCGCGATCGCCGGCGAGCTGGCAACGCAGAAGCCCGGACCGAGCCGCTCGATGCTGTTCGCCCTGGTCGGCGCCGAGGAGCAGGGACTGCTCGGATCCGAGTACTACGCCGCTCACCCCACGGTGCCGCCCGGCAAGATGGCGGCGAACATCAACTACGACGGCGGCAACCAGTGGGGCCGCACCCGCGACGTGACCTACATCGGCTACGGCAAGTCGAGCCTCGACGCCGTCGTCGAAGCGGCCGCGGCCGAACAGGGCCGCAGCGTGCTTCCCGACCAGTTCCCGGACCGCGGCTTCTTCTACCGCTCCGACCAGTTGAACTTCGCCCGCATCGGCGTGCCGGCGATCTACCTGGACAACGGCACCGACTTCATCGACCGCCCCGAAGGCTGGGGCCACGAGCAGTTGGAGGCCTGGACCGCGAACATCTACCACCAGGTCTCCGACGAGTACGGCGAGGACTGGAACCTCGAAGGCATGGTCGATGACGTAGAGCTCGGCCTGGCCTGCGCCCGCGCGATTTCCGAGAATCCCGAACTACCGTCCTGGAATCCCGGCGACGAGTTCGAGGCGGCACGGCTCGCGGCGTTGGCCGCCGTGGCAGACGACCAGGTGGGCTCAGTTGCTGTAGGCGTTCATGAGCTCGAGTAGCCGATGGCACGAGGCCAGCGTTCCCGGAGTCGCACGGCCGCCGGCTCGCCGCCTGGTGGCGATCGCCAGGCTGTCGTTCAGGTAGCCCAGTCTCCGGTACTCGGCGCGGAGGTCGCGCCACGGTACCGTTGTCGTGGGCAGACCGTGCTTCCGGGCGGTCCGGGCGAGAAGCCGAGCTTTCGACGGAGCATCCCAGGCCAGAACGACGCCGGCGGCCTCGAGCGTTTGGACGAGAGGGTCGTGGACCTCGGACCAGGGCAGGACATCGGCGCCCCCGGGCAGGTTGCCGGCTGGGCCGTGGGAGGTTGCGACTTCCGCTGTACTTGTTCCGGCGCCAGCGACCGCGACACGAGGCAGCAGCCCTCCGATGGCCGCAAACCTCGCCGCAAACCGAGCCGCGCCAGTCGTGTCGATCAGCGCGATCAGGACCGTGTCGGAACGGCCGGCTGCCCGTGTCTGCGCGATGTCGAGGATCAGGGCGTCGCGGCGGTTCAGCAGGTCGCGCCAGCGCAGGTTCGCAACCTGGGCCTGGCGGCCGCTGGAAACGGTTGACGGCTGCCAGAACCGCCGCCAACGACCGGGATGGCTAGCTGTTGCGTGCGGGCTCATGACCGTTGTGCAGTGCAGTCGTCAGGTCGTTGTTGGCGATCGGGTCGTCTGGATCCGACACGGCGAGGAGTCTACTGTCAAGCTGAGGGCGACCAGATGCAATGTGGTCGGGTCATGACGAGAGCGAGTCCTGTTCCGGTACCCTGTACCGCCTCCTTCCTCCCCTGACAAAGGAACCACGCTGATGACCGAACCCCGCATCGCGGCCCGAGTGCCTGCCAAGATCGAACTGGAGGCCGGGACCTACTGGTGGTGCCGCTGCGGCCGGTCGGAGAATCAGCCGTTCTGCGACGGCTCTCACCGCGGCACGGAGTTCGAGCCGATGCGCTTGACCCTGGAGGAGGACCGCAGGGTCGCGCTCTGCCAATGCAAGCGGAGCGACAAGATGCCGCACTGCGACGGCAGCCATCGGTTCCTGGACTGAGTCGTTTCGGATTGACCGGGACTCGCCAGCATGCGAGACTGTCTCGCAGAAGCGATACGGGAGGCTCGAGTGACGACGGAGAGTTCGATGTTGCACGTCCGGATGGACACCGAGATGAAGCAGAAGGCGACGGCAGCGCTCGCAGCGATGGGACTGACGGCTTCGGAGGCCGTGCGGCTGTTGTTCCACCGTATCGCCGTCGATCAGGCCTTCCCGCTCGAGCTCAAGGTGCCGAACGCGCGGACCCGCGACGCGATGGCCGAGGTGGACGAGATGGTGCGGAAACGCAGCGCGCGGTTCGCCAGCGCAGACGAGGTGTTTGCGGAGCTTGAAGAAGCCAGCGGCCAGTAAACGGGCCAAGCTACCGCGCCGAGCCGACTATGCCCGGCAGTTCCTCAGGGACTGGCAGAGGCTCTCGCGCTCCGGCCGATACGACATGAATCGGCTGAAGGCGGTCATGCTCCTCCTCATCGCCAACGATGCCCCGCTCGGCCCCGAACGGAGGGACCACGCGCTCAAGGGCTCCTGGACGCGCTATCGGGAATGCCACATCGGCGGCGACTTCCTTCTGATTTATCGCATCGACGACGCGGACCGGCCGAGCGGGTCCATCTACTTCGCTCGCGCAGGCACGCACGCGGAACTCTTCGAATGACGACCGGCAGGAGCGGGGCGTCACGACAATGTCCAACTTGTTCAGACTCCAGACAGAGTAGCGAGTCCATGAGCGAAGCGCGTCTTGCTGACCGTGTGCCGGGTTTTAGTACGTGAACGGCTCGGTCGGAAGGTCCATCTTCTCCCGGTGACCGGGACGATCCCGAGCACCGCGCTGACTGAGGAGCACGCACCAGGAATCCCGATGCGAAGCGCAGCCCCCGAATCAGGAAGCGCGTCCGGCCGCCCGCCACGCGTCGAGTCCACCCCCTTGGCCGGCGCTCCGACCACCGTTGAGCGACGTCTGCGGAGCCGCCGAGAGCACGGCGGAGAAGCGGGTGTTGTCTCGAGGGCTCGCCCAATACCGCCGGCCCCTGGACACCACGGGCCCGCGATGAGGGCCCCCAAAGGACTCGACCTGACCAGCCGGAGCACCTTCGCTATGCTCAGGTCTTGCCGGTCTGCCGGCTGGCCGAGCTAGCGATTTCGTCTGCCTCTACCAACCCCCACGAGACCGCCTTCGCCGTCACAGGAACAGCCCATGCCCCTGTTCGACCTTTGGAAGGCACAACCAAACGAACTCGCGAGCAAGCAGATCGACCAACTCATCGCGATTGCTGGCGAGGGGAAGCTGCGAGACGATAACGACACGTCCAGGGAGTTTCGGGAGTTCCTCCAGAGTGCTCCATCACGTCTTCTCGCACGATATTCGCACCAGTGTTTGGAGAAGAGCTTCGGGGACTCAGGCTTAGCACTACAGGACATCGTGAACGAAGTCGGTCGGCGCCTCGGGTTTGGGGTGCGACCCGGTCGCTACAGGGGATCTCAGAAGGCCATCGGCTTCGATGGCCTCTGGACCTCACCGGAAGGCCGTTCGATCGTCGTTGAAGTCAAGACGACAGATGCCTATCGCTTCTCACTGGAGACACTTGCGGGCTACCGAAGACGCCTCAGCGATGAGGGTATCGTACCACTGGAAGAGTCGTCGATTCTGATCGTTGTGGGTCGCGAGGACACAGGAGACCTGGAGGCACAAATTCGGGGCTCGCGGCACGCTTGGGACATGAGACTCATCAGTGTTGAGTACCTTCTGCGGCTACTAACCGTGCGGGAAGATGTCGAGAATCCACAGACAGCGGGGAGAATCCGCGCTGTTCTGGCTCCCGAGGAGTTCACCAGGGTCGACGGGATCATCGACCTGATCTTCTCGACGGCAGAGGATCTGCAGGAGGAGGAACTGTCGACGACCGAACCCACCGACGAGTCGCCTAGTAGGGAACAAGAGAAGACGCCGCCGGCCAGCTTTCACCAGGATTGCGTGCGCCGCATTCAGTTTGAGCTCGACGAGGCCCTAGTTCGGCGCTCCCGAGCAACCTTCTCGACGCCAGAAGATCGACTCCGCGTAGTGTGCGTCGTCTCGAAGGCGTATGAGCATGCCGGCCAGACGGAGTATTGGTATTCCTTCCATCCGCACCAAGCCGAGTTCCTGGAGACAGCGCCCGACTCGTTCGTCGCCCTGGGTTGCGGTGCCCCCGAGCAGATCCTGCTGATCCGCTTCCAGAAGTTTGCGCCTTGGCTTGACGCTATGAACCGCACTGACAAGGGACAGGGCGAGTTCTACTGGCACGTCAAAGTCCGTCGGTCATCGGCCGGCACCTTTGATTTGCGGCTAAGGAAAGGCACACAACCACCCGACCTGACCGAGTACCTAATCGAGCCCCGATCTGCCGGAAACCCAAGCTCGAGTCGCCCGTGCGACGGCGAGGCGACGGAGGCTCCTGGTTGAAGACTTGGCCATGGCACTCCGCGCGCTCCTCCAACTTAGCCGTCTACCACGATGATGACGAGTGCGGTCCCGGTAAGCAGATCTCTCCGCTGCACTGGCGGGTCGGCGACGGGAAGCGACGCCGATGCCAAGTGTGCGGGGACCTGGAGATGAAGAGGATAGAGGAGAGCATTTCATTGGCGAGCATCGCGGCGCGGCGGCTTCGGTACTAGCTCCGCTGTCCGCGGGACGTGTGCGCGGTCTCAGCCGACGACCTGCCGCAGGCGCTGCAGGAAGTAGCCGGTGTCCAACTGGTAGTTGGGGTAGGCCTCTTGCACGGCCTGGATGGAGTCGGCGGAAACGAGGACGACTTCGGCGCCGTCGATCTGCCGGACCTTCTGTTCGGCGTTGAAGTAGTCCTCGAGGATGCGCTCGTGTTCGGCGGTTCCGTAGGTCGTGACGTAGAGCGACCTGAGGTCGGGCCGGCGTTCGAGGAGGAAGAAGCGGATTCGCTCGACCGAGCGGACCACGGGTATGCGGCCGATCAGCGCCCGATAGTCGCGGAACCGGTTGATCAGGTCCAGGCGGTCGGCGAGATCGCGAATCTCGGCCCGGAGCGTGGGAAGATCGGCGGGGGTCGATGGCGCCGGCGGGCAGCCTTCGGACAGTGCGAAGGCCGAGCCGACGAGGGCGAAGAAGCGGAGCCACTGCTGTTCGCCCTCGCTGGACTTGAGCGCCTGTCCGAGGAACGCGCCGGCGGTCTCGACGGCCGTAGCCCAGGCATGCTGCAGCCTGGTGCGTAGCTGGATCTCGATGAGGAGGCCGTTGTAGGTCTCGCTGCGGGGGCTGCGGTAGCGGTAGACGAGGTGGACTCCGCGGTAGCCGGACTCCTTGGGGGCCGCGATGTAGTCCTTGCCGTTGACCGGGCAGTGCCTGATCCGCGACGTGCGGTACGCCTCCCGCAGCGACCGTACCTGGTCGACGGTGTCCAGAACGGCGCGACAGCCTCCGATGTCCTGCATCTGGGAGAGCTTCATCCGGGGAAACCGTCTGAGCTTCTCGATCGTCGATGGCGTCCGCTTGAGGCGCTGCGAAACGACGGGGTCCGGGCAGAGGTTGCGCGCCCTGGTGCGGAGGTAGACCTGGAACGTGTTCAGCGGAAAGGCATGGGACGATCGCCAGTTGGCGTAAATGCGCAGGTCGTCTTCGGGAAGCTGGTCCGCCTGCGCCTCGACCAGGGCGCGGCCCGCGCGGTCGACGCGGCGCCTGGAGAACTGTGGGGCGATCCACTGGCTCATGTCGTGCCTTCCGGTCGGCTGGTGCGCCGTTCCGGGGCTAGCCTACTGTTTCAGCCGCGGCGGGTTCCGGCGGCGCCGCGGCTGCGGTTGCGGGTCCTCCGGTCCATCGAGGGCTGCCTCAACCCTCGACCACCGCGGCATCATGCCCGCACCAGACGAGGCCTGACACGAGCTTCGGCAGAAACCGGGTCGACTTGGGCGGCAGCAGGTCGCCGTCCTCGGTGGCCAGCGCGAACTGCTTCGGGGTCATCGGCGGCAGGAAGACGCCGGCGGTCACGGCGCCGCTTTCAAGCAACGCGACGATGTCGTCGGGATCGGCTTCGTAGGCGATGCTGCCGTCGGTGGCGGACTCGGTCGGCACGCCGGCGGTCGTCAGCAGGTGGTAGTGGAGCAGGGAGGCCGGCAGGTCGGCCTTGCGGCCGGGCATGTCGGCGGGTGCGGCCGCGGCGTCGAGGGTCCACAGTTCGGGTGACGGGTCGCCCTGGAACCAGACGGCGAGCGCGGGCTGCGGCGCGGCAGCGACGCGGGCGGTGATCTCGGCGCCACCCGGAGCTTCCAGGGTTTCGCGGTGCGCAGGCAACGCGGACATCGCCTCGCGGTCGACTGGAACGCGGATGCCGCGGTGGACCGGGTCGATCCGCAGATTCGCGGAGGCCAGGCTGGTGAGGACGACCATCTTGCAGGCCGCGGCGGTGCCGCCCTTTGCCCCCTCCTCGGCAGCGTAGGTCTGGGCGACCTGGGTGCGATGGTGGCCGTCGGCGATCGCGGCGCGGGCACCCTTGAGCGCCGCGGCGTAGGCGCCGATCCGCTCGGCATCGGTGATCCGGAAGAGCCTGTGGACGTCGCCGGTCCACGGGTCGGTGTGACGGACCAGGGCGTCGCCCGCGGCGCCGCTGCAGTCTTCGCTCAGCAGGCCTTCCAGGGTGCCGTCGTCCTCGGCGAGGTAGAACACGGGCTCGATGTCGGTCCGGATCAGCCGCAGCAGGTCCAGGCGCTCGGCGGTCGACTTCGCGACGGTCTGCTCGTGGGGCCGGAGATCGCCTTCCCGGCCCGGTTCGACCCCGACCAGGGCGCAAAGGCCGAGCCGGGCCGAGCCGTCGGGTTGGGTGATCGCGTAGGGGTAAAGCGAGGGAGTCTCATCGCGCTCGACGACTCCGTTTCCCAGCCACTCCCGGTGGAGCGCGGCCGAGTGCTCGTGCGGCGTCTCGCCGTCACGCGCCACGGGCTTCGTCACCCGGGAGAACTGGTGCGGCGACTGGGCGTGCAGGCGGTCGCGCAGGGCCTCGTCGATCTGGTCGAACGGCGGCGCGGCCTGAGCGGCGGCATCGAGCCTGGCGGAGTTGTAGCGGTAGCCCTGAAAGGCGTAGAGCTTCATTGCGGCTCCTGGTCGGTGTTGGACTCGGCCCCCGGTCTGGAGGATTGCTGCGGGGGTTGCGGCAGGGTTGGACTGGAAACGGCTCCTTCAGGCGGCGCGATTGTCGTCGCTTCTCGCTTCGTCCGAAGCGGTCGTCGGTCCGGTTCGGATCGAGAGGCTACCGCCTTCGACGTCGATCACGATCCGATCTCCCGCGCCGATGTCGCCGCCGACCAGGGCGCGTCCCAGCCGGGTCTCGACCTCGCGCTGGAGGTAGCGCTTGAGCGGCCGGGCGCCGTAGACGGGGTCGTATCCGGCGCGGGCAGTGAACTCGCGCGCCGCCGGGGTCAGTTCGAGCCCGATTCCCTGGTCGCCGAGCCGCTTCCCGAGGTCGGCCGTCAGCAGGCCGACGATCTGCTCGATCTCCGACACGGTGAGCGGCGAGAACAGGACGACCTCGTCGATCCGGTTGAGGAACTCGGGCCGGAAGTTGCGGCGCAACTCGGTCATCACGGCGTCCCGCGCGGCGTCCGTGATCTCGCCCGCCGGCGTGACGCCTTCCAGCAGGTGGGGCGAACCCAGGTTGGAGGTCATGATGACGACGGTGTTCTTGAAGTTGACCGTGCGGCCCTGGGAGTCGGTGATCCGGCCGTCGTCGAGGATCTGCAGGAGCACATTGAACACGTCGCGGTGCGCCTTCTCGATCTCGTCGAACAGGACAACCGCGTACGGCTTGCGCCGCACCGCCTCGGTCAACTGACCGCCGTCCTCGTGGCCGACGTAGCCCGGCGGCGCGCCGACCAGGCGCGACACCGTGTGCCGCTCCATGTACTCGCTCATGTCGATGCGGACGATGTTGTCCTCGGTGTCGAAGAGCGCCTCCGCCAGCGTCTTGGCGAGTTCCGTCTTGCCGACGCCGGTGGGGCCCAGGAAGAGGAAGGAGCCGATCGGCCGCCGCGGGTCCTTGATCCCCGAGCGGGCGCGGATCACCGCGTCGGCGACGATCTGGACCGCCTCGTCCTGGCCGATCACCCGGCGGTGGAGGATCTCGTCGAGCCGCAGCAACTTCTCGCGCTCGCCCTCGACCAGGCGGGTGACCGGGACGCCCGTCCACTTGGAGACGATCTCCGCGATCTCGTTGTCGGTCACCTCTTCCCTGAGCAGCCGGCCCGAGGCGTCGGTCGCGTCTTCCGCCTGCTCCTGGCTCTCGAGCTTCGCCGTCAGCTCGGGGAGGACGCCGTGCCGCAGCTCGGCGGCGCGGTTCAGGTCGTAGTTGCGTTCGGCGACCTCGATCTCGCGCCGCACCTGTTCGATCTGCTCGCGCACCTTCCGTTCGTCGTCGATCGCCGCCTTCTCGCTCTCCCACTGGCTGCGCATCGCCGCGTCGCGGGTCCGGAGGTCGGCGAGCTCTCGGCGCAGCGTCTGGAGGCGCGCCTGGCTCGACTTGTCCGTTTCCTTGGTCAGCGCCGCCTCCTCGATCTCGAGCCGCATCACGCGGCGGGTCACCTCGTCGAGCTCGGCCGGGAGGGAGTCGATCTCCGTGCGGATCAGAGCGCAGGCCTCGTCGACGAGGTCGATCGCCTTGTCGGGCAGGAACCGGTCGGAGATGTAGCGGTCGGAGAGGGTGGCCGCGCCGACCAGCGCGTTGTCCTGGATCCGCACGCCGTGGTGGACCTCGAAGCGTTCGCGCAGGCCCCGCAGGATGGACACCGTGTCCTCGACCGACGGCGCGTCGACGAGGATCGGTTGGAATCGCCGCTCGAGGGCCGCGTCCTTCTCGACGTACTTGCGGTACTCGTCCAGGGTGGTCGCGCCGATGCAATGGAGTTCGCCGCGCGCGAGCATCGGCTTGAGCAGGTTGCCGGCGTCGGTGGAGCCCTCCGTGCGGCCGGCGCCGACGATGTTGTGAACCTCGTCGATGAACAGGAGAATGCGGCCCTCGCTCCCGGCGATTTCGGTTAGCACGGCCTTCAGGCGCTCCTCGAACTCGCCGCGGTACTTGGCGCCGGCGAGCAGCGCCCCGAGGTCGAGCGAGAAGACGCTGCGGTCCTTGAGCCATTCCGGCACGTCGCCGCGGACGATGCGCTGGGCCAGTCCCTCGACGATCGCCGTCTTGCCGACCCCCGGTTCGCCGATCAGCACCGGGTTGTTCTTCGTCTTGCGAGAGAGGATGCGGATCGCCCGGCGGATCTCCGAATCGCGGCCGATGACAGGGTCCATTTTGCCGGCCCGGGCCTGAGCGACCAGGTCGACGCCGTACTTCTCGAGCGCCTCGTAGGACGTCTCCGGGTTGTTGCTCGTCACGCGCTGGGCTCCCCGCAGGGCCTTGAGCGCTTCCAGGAGCTGCGGCCGGGAGAGGCCGGCCTCGGTCAGCGCCCTGGCGGCACCGTCCTTGCCTTCGGCTGCCGCGAGCAGCAGGTGTTCGACCGACACGTACTGGTCGCCGAGCGACCTCGCCTCGTCCTCGGCCCGAAGCAGGAGCTGCTCCAGGTCGGTCGTGACGTAGATCTTGCCGAGTTCACCGGCGCCGCCGGTGACCTTCGGCTTGCGCTCGAGGTCGGCCTGGACTCCGGCGCTGAGCGCGGTCGGGTCGATGTCCAGGCGCTGGAGCAGCCGTGGCGCCAGACCGTCGTGCTGGTCGAGCAGCGCGAGCAGCAGATGCTCGCTGCCGACCTGCTGGTGGCCGAGACGCCGCGCCCGATCCTGGGCGCCGGTCAGGGCCTCCTGGGACTTGATCGTCAGCTTGTTCGGGTCCATATCGTTCAATTCTCCTGTTGCTTTCAGAGGCTCCTGTCGTTCTCAGAGTGGTCAGCGTTCTCCGTCGCCGGTGCCTGAGGCGTCACCGGATGGTTCGAAGTCGGAGGTCTCCCGGAGTTGCTCGAAGAGCGCTTGTTCCTCCTCCGTGAGCACCTTGGGCACGACGACCTGGACTTCCGCCAGCAGATCGCCGGCCGGGCCCTTGGGATCGGGCAGTCCGCGGCCGCGCAGGCGCATCTTCCGGCCGGTCGACGAGCCGGGCGGGAGCTGTGCCTCCGCGTGCCCGGCGAGGGTAGGAATCCGCACCTTCCCGCCCAGCGCCGCGGTCCAGGGCGCCACGGGCACGTCGCAGTGAAGGTCGCGCCCGCGACGGCGGAAGATCGGGTGCGGCAGGGCTTCGACCTTGAGCAGAAGGTCGCCGTCCGGCGCACCCAACCCCTTGCCACCCTGGCCGCTGAGCCGGATCGATTGCCCGGGAAGTACGCCCCGCGGAACATTCACCTCCAGGTGCCGGGTCCGGCCGGTCGAACGGTCCAGGAACTCGATCGCTCGCGGACCGCCCTCGGCCAGGTTCTCGAGGCTGAGCGGCAACGCGACCTCGTGGTTGCGTCCGCGACGGGGCCGGCTCCAGTTTCCGGGGCGGCCGCCGCCGGGAAACCCCTGCGGGCTGGCGCCGCCGAAGAGCATGTCGAAGAACGAGCTGAAGCCGGAGGCGTCACCAGAGACGCGGCCGCCGCCGAAGCCGCCTCCGTCACCGCCGAAGTTGAAGCGGAAGTCCTCCCATCCGGGCGGGGGAGCGCCTTCTGACTGAACTCGTTGCCAGGCGGCGCCGTACTGGTCGTACTTGCTGCGCTTCTCCTCGTCCTTGAGCACCTCGTACGCCTCGCCGATGTCCTTGAAGCGGCCCTCGGCGCCCGGGTCCTTGTTCACGTCCGGGTGGAACTGGCGGGCGAGCTTGCGATAGGCCCGCTGGATATCCGGCGCCGAGGCGTCCTTCGCGACGCCCAGCGTCTGATAGTAGTCCTTGTATTCCACCTGTTCTCCTTTGCGTGGGTCTGAGCGCTAGCGACCCAGGTTCGGCAGATAGTTTAGTCGATCACACTCAACTTTGGAAGGCTCCGACGTGGATGCGGATGCCTGCCAGAACCCGGGTGGCGCACCCGGTGGCGGCGCCGCGGCCAGATGCACGAAGGGCGCGACTTGCGTCGCGCCCTTTCTCCAGTCGCTGATCCTGGTCCGTCTACGGCGGGTCGAAGCCGAAGATCGTGTAGTTCAGCGCGATGTACTTCTCCTGGCCCTCGGGGACTTCCTCCAGGGGCAGGATCGCCTGCACCGGACACGCATCGACGCACAGCCCGCAGTCGATGCACTCCTCGGGGTGGATGTAGAGCATGTCCCAGTCGTCATCGTCGTAGATGCAGTCGACCGGGCAGACGTCAACGCACGACGTGTCTTTCACGCCGACGCAGGGTTCAAAGATGATGTGGGTCATCGGACGCTTCCTCGTGCGGACCAGTAGGTGCCGGAATCTCCGGTTCCGGCGGATTCAGGGTGCGGCAGACAGTACCAGAGTCGCTATCGGGGGAGAACCCGCCCTGTCCGTCAGCAGCCGGGCTGGTGAAACCGTCCCGGCTGCATCGCGGCGGGGACCGGCACGGTGGAGTCCGGGGCTTGGCCGAGGACCATCGGGGCGATCATTCTGGCGGTCAACGGAGCCAGCAGGATGCCGTTGCGGAAGTGCCCGGCGGCGATGTAGAGGCGGTCGGTCAGCGCGCCGACGAGAGGCCATCCGTCGGGTGTTCCCGGGCGAAGCCCAGCCCAGTGTTCGACCGGTCGGCGGTCGCGTAGCGCGGGCAGCAGTTCGGCCGCCCCGCTGGCGAGACCGTTGCCGACCTCGTCGCTCAGGCTGAGGTCGAAGCCGGTGTGCTCGACCGAGGCGCCGATCAGCAGGCGGCCGCCGGCACGGCGGACGGCGTAGAAGGACGGAGTTCGAATGGCGCCGGAAAAGGGCCAGTCGACCCGGTCGAAGCCGATCATCTGGCCCTTGACGGGACGGATGGGCAGGGTGGGGAGACCGTGGATCCCCGGTGTCCAGGCACCGCCGCAAACGACGACGGCGTCCGCGGCGGCCGCGAAACCAGCTCCCGTCACGGAGACGCCGCCGGTCTCCTCGACCACGCTGTCGATCGTGGCCCGGCGGAGGATCACGCCTTGCCGGCGCAGGGCCGCTGCCGCCGCCTCGGCGGCGAGCCGGTTGTCGACGCGGTGTTCGCCCGGCAGCGCCAGCGCCGTCTCGATCCCCGGACGAAGGTCCGGCACCAATCGGAGCAGCTCGGCGCGGTCGAGCTCGGCGGTCGGTTCGCCGAGGTCTTCGGCCTGTTCCCGGATACCGGCCAGCACCTTGCGGCCGGTCTCGTCGAGAACCGGCAGGATGGCGCCGGCGCGGTCGTAGTCGATCGAAGTTTCGCTTTCCTGCTCGAGGGCCGGAGCCAGCTCGGTCCAGAGATCGCGCGACACGAGGGCCATCTTCGCGAAGGCGAGATCGGCGCTGCTCTCCGCGATCGGCGCGATCATTCCCGCCGCGTTGGGTGAGGCGGCGCCGGCGCGGAGGTCGTCGACGACCTCGACCCGGGCGCCGGCATGGATCAGCTCACGGGCGATCAACAGGCCGATCAGGCCGCCGCCGACGACCAGGACGTCGGGCCGCGGCCCGCCAACAGCCTGCGCGGCAGAAACCGGGTGCGCCGGCCCTCTGGCCGGCATCAGTTGTCCGCCAGGGATTCGGCCTGCAGGCGCGCCCGCGGGGCCAGTTTCGGCCCCGCGTCGGACTCGAGCCGCCCGCGTTCCGCGGTGGCGAGGGCCTCGAACACGGCCCGCGCGCGGGCCCGGTACTCGTCCTGGCCCTCGTCGCTGAGCATCCGCAGCGCGAGGCCGACCGTGTACTGGACCGTCTCCCGGCCCAGTCCTGACCGTCCGGGAGCGTCGATCGTGCGCAGGCTGCGGATGGCCGCCGGGGCGTCGCCGCCCGCCAGGAGCAGGTTGGCGAGATTGAACTCGAGCAGCCAGCGCGGGATGTCGCCGCTCCGCTCCAGCTCCTGGAGCAGCCGGGCGGCGGCGGCGGAGGGCAGCAGGTCGGGGTCCCTGACGTCGAGCCGGGTCCAGCCCCACTCGGGCTCGACGGTCAGAACCAGGACGGCGTCCCGATCCTGGATCTCGAGTTCGACCACGCCGCCGGGCTCCACGTCCTCGAGAACCGATGTCAACTGCAGGGTCGAGGACATGGCCGTTCCGTCGATGGCGATGACTTCCATCCCGGGCACAAGTCCCGCTTCCTCCGCGGGTCCGCCGGGTTCGACCGTGGCCACGATGGGCACACCCGCGCTCAGCGAATCGATCAGGACGGCGCCGAACCGCGGCGTCTGACGCCCGAGATCCGGATCGAGCGCCTGGGCAAGGCTCACGAGCGGTCCGCGCTCGAGGCGGCCGCCGTCGATTGGCACCGTCCGAACGTCGGGCCGCGCCGGCCCGGGGGCGGCCGGCCACCACCACAGGTCGACCGCGTCGGCGACCAGGTCGTCGTTCAGGACGGCGAGGAAGTAGAGCGCCGCCGGCAGTCTGGTCTGGACGTGTTCCTGGATCGCGTTCCAGTCCAGCTCCCGGCGGGCGGTTTCACGGTCGCGCAGCGTCTCCGCGTCGAGGCCCACCTCGGCGAGGGCGGCGGCGCCTTCGCCGGCGCGCCCGAGCACGCTGTAGACGCCGGTGCCCCGGAACGACTCGAGCGCCGATTCCAACGCCCGGACGCCGGCCGGATCGTTGCCCAGAACGCCGAGGTAGACGAGCGCGGGCCGGAGTTCGATCTCGATGTCGATCCGCCGTCGGTCTTCGGCGACCACGGAGGTCTCGAAGTAACCGAGGGTGCCGTGGGTCACCGAGAGGTCGTAGGCGCCGGGAGGCAGGCGGACCTGCGGCGGTGACTTCGACCGGTCGGGGCGCAGGACCCGACCGTTGCCGAGCACCGTCGCGCCTTCGGCCAGGCCCGCCAGACCGATCACCGCTTCCTCGCGATCGAGAACGATCGGCGGCAGGTCGTAGTCCCGGAGGTCGGGCAGTTGCAGGCTGGTCTCGACGCTGCGGAAGCCGTCCTTCTCGATCTTGATCCGGTAGCGGCCCGGCGCCAGGTCCTCGATCCAGAGCTCCTGCGAGAAGTCCTCGGGCGGATGGTCGGAGGCCGCGCCGTCCGGCAGGAACCAGGGTTCCGCCTGGCCGGTCGTCTGCCCGCGTTCGATGCCGTCGACGAGGACCGTGGCGCCGGTCGGCGCGGTACGCAGGCGGACGACGGCGCTGTCGCGCTCCAGTTCGACTTCGACTTCGAGATCGCGCCCGCCGGCGATCGCGAACGCTGCCGTGGCAGGCAGGAAGCCCGGACGGGAAACGAAGGCCAGGTAGTCACCGACCAGCATGGGACTGGGCTCGGGTGGTTCGAACGGCTCCGGTTCCGGTTCCGCGTCCGCGTCCGCCTCTCCGTCGGAGTCAGGCGCTCCGTCGTCGTCGTCGGACGCGTCTTCTTCGTTCCCGTCCTCGCCTTCTTCGTCGGCAGGAGTCTCCGGAGGCGTCGCGTTCTCGAACTCCACGCCGCCGACCAGAATGCGGGCGTCCCGTGGCAGGACAAGAAAAGAGACCCGGCCGACGAGTTCGTCCTTGCGGCGCTCCAGACGATCGGTCAACTGGTCGCCGGCCGTTTCCGCGTCCAGTTCGAACAGGGGATCGAGGCGGACGATCCGGTCGAGGGCTTCGTCGGCTGCGTCCCGGTCGCTTGTTGTCCAGTGGGCGGCGGCCAGGTAGAGCCATGCCGTGCGCAGGGTCTCGAACAGTCGTTGGTCGTTGGCGGCGAGTGCCCGCGGGTCGCCGCTGGCGGCGGCGAGAGGCTCCAGCGTGTCGATCACGCTACGCAGGACCGGAATCGCCCCCTCGGAGTCGCCTTCCGCGTAGAGGTCGCCGGCTTCGGCGAGTGCGGCCGCCGTCTGCGGCGGCAGCCGGCTCGAGCGCTCGATCTCGAGATCGCTGCGGCCGATCTCCTGGACGCCGAAGCGCTGCGCACCCAGGGGGCCGGAGAGCGCGAGGAACGCCGTCAGCAACGCCCCGGCAATCGCGAACTGGCGGCACGCACTCATTGCTACTCCACGACCAGGACGGTGCCGAGCCGGCTGTCGGCGATGAAGATGCGCGCCCGGGCGTCGACCGCGACGTCCTCCGGCGCCCGCAGTTCCTGGGCGCTCGGGAGGATGGGACCGATCGTGGCGATGGGTGTTGCGAACGGGTCGTACACCAGGACCTGGAGCGTGCCGGCGTCGAGCACGTACCGGCTGCCGAACGGGTCGACATCGAGCGCCACCGGCCGCTTCCATCCGGCGCGGAACGATTCCTCGAACCTGCCGTTGGCGTTGAAGCGATGGACGGACGGCGCCTGCGAGCGGGAACCGGCGTCCAGGACGTGGATCGCGCCGTCTTCGCCCACGGCCAGGTCGATCGGCTGAGTCATCGTGCCGATCCGGAGAGTCTCGAGCAGTCTGCCGGCCGGGTCGTAGCGGAGCACTTCCGCCGTGCGTTGTGAGAGGACCGTCCAGTTGCCGAACCCGTCCTGGTGGGCGGCGACGATCCGGTCGAGGGCGCCACCCTGAGGGCGGGTGAAGGAGACCGTCGCCAGCCCCGCGAGCCGGGTTACTCCGTCGGCTGTGATCACGGCCGCGCCTTCTCCGGCCGAATGGATGGGGCGGACGACGCCGCGGAGGTCGCGGGCCGAGGACGGCATGCCGGCGGCATCGAGAATTGCCGCCCGGTTGGGCTCGGTGACCAGGAGCTCGCCGTCCGGGCCGGCGGCGACGCCGCGGGGCTTCCCGATTCCGGCCTGTTCGGGCAGGTAGGGCCGGGAACGGCGCCAGGGCGCCTGCCCTTCGAGTGGCCGCAGGATCAGGCGGTGGATCAGGGTCATCCGTTCGAGCGCCGCATCGGCGAGGTGGTGCGGCGACTCGCCATCGGCGGCGGCGCGACGGAGCCAGCCCTCGCGCGCCAGGCGTAGATGGTCGGCCGCTTCTTCCCAGTCCCCCTGGCCCAGAAGCAGTTCGCCCAGTTCGAAGTGGGCCCGCGGCGTCCACTCGCCCTGCGCCTCACGCTCCAGCACCCGCAGCAACTCGCCGGCGGCTGCCGCCACGTCGCCAGTGCGGCGGCCGAGCGCGGCTGCCTCGACCAGGGCGCGGCCCCGGATCGCCGCCCTGGGGTGCGCGCTCCGCGGAAAGCGCCGGGCCAGCGCCCGCAACTGCTCGCGAGCCTCGACCAGCTCGTCGGCGCTTCGGGCGGTCTGTACGGCGGCGAGGACCGCGTCCACGGCCGCGGTCGCCTCCCGCTCGGCCGTCTCTTGCCGGGCCGGCAGCGCCGCGGCAAGGAAGACCACGCCGGCGCCGAGCCACAGTCCGATGCAGCGACCGCGGCTCGAGGGACAGAGCAGCACTCCCGGCCTCAGGCCGGTCGGGCCGCTACGCGTCGAGGTGCTCGTCGAGCCGCTCGTCACTGATCCGTTGGGCGCTTGGCGAGTGGGGAGCATGAGTGAGGATCTGGTTGGCGCGCGCAATCGCTTTCGCCGCATCGCCGAGATCCTGGTAGGTGAGCATCTCCTTGTAGAGCGTGTCCGCGAGCCGGTTCAACTGCTCCTCGACCTCGCCTGCATAGGGGCCGTCCGGGAAGCGCTCGAGGTACTCCGATCCGCTTGTGATGTCGTCGTAGTCGCGGACCAGGTTTCCCAGCCGATCCGCGGCCCGCTGTCCGAGTTCCGGGTCCCGTTGCTGGAGGGCCAGGTACTGCAGCGAGCCCAGGCGGGTGAGCACCGGCGCCAGATTGCGCAGCCCGCGCTGCGCGGCGGCCGCGGGGCTGTCGCCGTCTTCCACGATGGACTCCGCCGGTTCCGATTCCCAGGCCTTGAGGAAGTGCTCCACCGCGTCCGTTTCGCGGCCGAGCCGGCTGTACGAGATCCCCAGCAGCAGGGCCACCCTGGGCGTCCGCGGAGAATCCGGATAGTTGGAGAGGAAGGCCTCGAGGAAGGGAGTCTCGAACACGCCCCGGTCGAGGATCCGGATCGACTGGCCGTAGAACTCTTCCGACTGGCGGCGCAAGTCGGCAAGCTCGTTGCTGAGCACCGCCAGGAAGGGCGAGTCGGGGGTCAGGGACCGGACGTTCTCCATCTGCCGCTGGTAGGCCGAGGTCAGGCGGCCATAGTCCCGCGAAGTCGCCAGTCGCTCGAGCTCGATGTCGCGCAGCCGGTGCAGCTCCTCGAGCCGCAAGGACTCGGCAGCGGCGCCCGAGGGCCACGCGTTGAGAGCCAGCTCCTTCAGCAGTCCGAGTTCGGGCGACACGGGTGGCGGTTCCCGCGGTTCCCGCGGGGCGGCTCGGGTCTTCGCCTTCGTTTCGCGTTCCCCGTACTCGAGCAGGACCGTCCGCGTGTCCGTGCGGAACGCGTCGACCTCTTCGGGGGGCGCGGGCTCCAGGGTCGCCAGGTAGCGCCCGCGGGCCTCCGCGGCGTGGACCCGCGAGTCGAAGAAAGGGTGGGTCTGCCAGTAGCCGAGCAGCTTCGTCTGCGAGATGCGTTCGCCCATCCTCTCCATCAACTGCGCCAGCCCCGACGGATCGAAACCGGCGGCAGCGGCGTAACGCTGACCCTCCTCGTCACTCTGGTCCTCGTGCTCGCGCGAGTAGCTGCGCATGAGCAGTTCAGTGAGCACCATGCCTCCGGTCAGAGCTGCCTGGGCGGCGGCGGCGGTCGACCCCTGGTCGCGGGTGTAACCGTAGGGTCCGACGTAGCCGTCGTCCCGGTCGGCCGCGCTGGCCGCGATCAGGCCCACGGACAGCAGGGAACTCGCCACGTTGAGCCAGGTCGCGCGTTTCTTCTGCTTCAGGAAGTGCTCGGACGTAACGTGCGCGATCTCGTGGCCGAGCAGCGCGGCCAGCATGTCGTCGGAAAGTCCGAGGTCGAGCATTCCCTTGGTCACGAAGATCTGGCCTCCGGGCAGGGCGAAGGCGTTCGGAAGCGGGGTGTCGACGACGGCGAAGGTGAGCGGGTACTGGTCGAAGTCCGCGTGGTACGCGACCTGGTAGCCGATGCGGTTTACTCGTTCCTGGACCTCCGGGTCGTCGATCAGTCCGTACTGCCTCACCGCCTGAGCAGCGGCTGCCAGACTCTTCTTGAACAGTCCGGGATTCGAGATCTCGACGCCGGGCGCGGCCGTGGAGCTGGCGAGACTCCAGGCCAGGGCAACTGCGGTTACGGACCGTGCGGAGATCTTGCGGCGGTTTGTTCTCTGGGCCGGGATCATGGGTGGGGGAACGGTGGCCTGCTCTTGAAGGATTCCGGCTACATGGGAGCGTGTGCCGCGGGAAGATCGGCGTCGCCCATGTTTTGCCGCACGCGCTCATAGGATAGCGCCGTGGCGGCCTCACAGGCGCGGGAGGCATTGGCAATGGCGGCACGCAGCGGCCGCGGCCATGAGCCCTGGGTGTTCTATCCGCAGGGTGGCCGCTGGCGGTGGTGGTCGTTCAGGCGCGGCTGGACGGAGATCGAGCGCTGGCAGGCGGCGCTCGAGCGCGGTGAGTGTCCGTGTGTGGACCAGGTTCCCGCGCCTCAGTCCTCCCCGCAGGCGCTCTGCTGCCACCTGGCGGCGGCCCCGATGGAGGGCGGCACCGCGCGGGTCTTCGACGGGTTGCTGGCGCCCGGGCGGCTGGCGCGCGAGATCGTCGTCGTCACCCCTCCCGTGGCGGCGTCGCCGGCCGAGGTGGACCGTCTGGCGGTGCCGTGGCTGCACTGGTGCTGCGCGAACCTGGCGGTCCTGGTGCTCGAACCGAGCCGCGAGGCGCTGGTCGGTTCCGTGCTCTGGTGCCGGCCGACGGTGCTTCTCGCCGGTCGCGAACAGGAACGATCGCTGGCGACGGCGGTACGGGAACGCAGCCGCGACCGTGACCGCCGGGCGGCGGCCCTGGTCGACCGGCTCCGTGTTCTCCTGGTTGCAACCGGAGACGGGGAGGTCGCGGGCGAGGCCCCGGAATCGAGCCTGCTCTGGCGCTCCTGGGGCGTTGAGCGGCGCCTGGTTTGCCGGGAGAACACCGATCAGTCCGTCTCTGCGCCGCGCTAACGGGAGGTTGCGCGGCAGGAGACTGGGTGCGCCGGGCAGCCATCCGTGCACCCGCTGACGGGCGCACGGACTGGTTCACGGGTGGCGCGAGTCGCGCCACCCGGGTCCTGGCCGGCACTCGGCGCGAAGCGCCGGCTTCCGGACCTGCCGCGCTTGGCCCGTTGATACAGTACCGACTCCTGATCACTGCGGGTCGGTGCGTCGCGGATCGCGACTCCGGCCAGGCGCCAAGGAGGCCCAGGATGCCAGGGAGGCCCAGGACGATCGTCCGGAAACGCCAGCGGGCTCCGTTCCTTCGGTTCTCGCTTCTGCTGGCGTTGCTCCTGGTTGCTGTGGCGCCGGCCGCGCCGGCCGGGGCGGCGGGTTTCACGATCAAGATGGCGACGTTGTCCCCCGACGGTTCGCCCTGGGACGGGTTCTTCGACATGATGGGCCGGGAGTGGGAGAGGGGCACCGATGGCCGGATCAGCCTGGCGATCTATCCGGGCGGTGTGGCCGGGGACGAGCCCGACATCCTGCGCAAGATGAAGATCGGCCAATACCACGCGGCCGCCCTGTCGGTCAGTGGCCTGGCCGACATCTCCAAGGACTTCACCGCCTTCGAGATACCCCTGTTCTTCCGCTCCGAGGCCGAGATGTACCACGTCCTGCGGGAGTTGACGCCCGGCCTTCGCGCGACGCTCGACGACAACGGCTTTGTGCTCCTGGGTTGGGGCTACGTGGGGCAGGTGCACTTCTTCACGAACGAACGGGCGCGCACCGTCGAGGAGATGCAGAAGCTCAGGATCTTCACTTGGGCCGGGGACGAGGCGATGACGAACTGGTGGCGGCAGGGCGGTTTCAAGCCGGTTGCGCTGGCCGCAACGGACATCGTCACCGGGCTGCAAACCGGCATGATCGACGCCCTCGCCGTGCCGCCGATCTACGCGATGGAGGTTCAGTTCTTCAAGCAGGCGAAGTACTTCGCCGACATTCCCCTGATCCCCATGATGGGCGCCATCGTGGTCACGAAGCGCGCCTGGAACCGCGTTTCGGAAGCGGACCGCGAGGTGCTGGTTGCCAGCGGTCAGCGCGCCGAGAAGCGGATTTTCGAGACGATTCCCAGCATCGAGCAGGCGACGATCAAGCTGATGGGCGGCCAGGGGCTGGAAGTCGTTCCGATCGTCGGCACGGAGGTGGAGGACGACTGGAAACGCATCGCCAATGACTTCGCCGAGGACATGCGCGGGAAGACCGTTCCGGAGGCGATCTTCGACCGGGCGACCGCGGTCCGGGACGCGTACCGCGAGCAGCAGGAGGCCGAAGCGACCGCTTCCGCCGCCTCGGACGGCGGCCGGTAGGTCTTGACGGCAGCAACCCTTGACTGAAGAGGGCGCCGCGCATCGACTCCGGGCGGTTGTACGCCTGCTGCATCGCGCCGAGGATGGCGTCTCGAGTGTGCTCCTGGCCGCGATGGTGCTCCTGCCGCTGGCGGAGATCGTCGTGCGTCAGACCGGCACCGGGATTCCCGGGGCGCTTCCCTTCGAACAGCATCTGACCCTGTGGATTGCTTTCCTCGGCGCGGCCCTCGCGGCGCGCGAGAGGCGCCTGCTGGCCATGGCGACCGGGAACTTGCTGCCCGAGGGCCGGTTCCGGAGCGCGGCCGCGGTTCTGACCGGTGGCGTCAGCGCGATGGTGGCGACCTTGCTGGGGCTGGCGAGCCTGGAACTGGTGCAGATCGAACGCGAGGGCGGGATCGAGATGGCGGCCGGCGTACCCGTCTGGGTAGGGCAGGCGGTCATGCCGGTCGGTTTCGCGCTGCTGGCGTTGCGGCTGGCGTGGAAGGCGTCCGATCTCTGGTCGGGGCGGGGTCTCGCGGTGCTCGGGATCGTGCTGGCACTCTGGATCAACGCGAACGCGGACTCCTTCGCCGATCGCGCGGCGGCGCCGTGGCTCGTGCTGATTCTGGCTTCGACCCTGCTCGGCGGCCCCATCTTCGCCGCCCTCGGCGGTGCGGCGGTCTTCCTGTTCCTCGCCGACTGGGTGCCGATCGCCTCCATCCCGGCCGAGAGCTACCGCCTCGCCGTCTCGCCGACCCTGGCGGCGATCCCGCTGTTCACGCTGACCGGTTTTCTTCTTGCCGAGGGCGGGGCGTCCGAACGCCTGCTGCGCGTCTTCCGCGCCCTGTTCGGCTGGGCGCCGGGCGGGACCGCGGTGGTCTGCGCCGTCGTGTGCGCATTCTTCACCGTGTTCACGGGCGGTTCCGGGGTCACCATCCTGGCGCTCGGGGGCGTTCTCTTTGCGGCCCTCTCGGCCGACGGCTACCGCGAGCGGTTTTCGCTCGGCCTCCTGACCTCATCCGGATCCCTGGGGCTCCTGCTACCGCCGGCCCTGCCGCTCATTCTGTTCGGCATCGTCGCGCAGGTGCCGATCGAGGATCTGTTCATCGGGGGGATCCTCCCCGGCCTGCTCCTGATCGCACTGATCGCTGCCTGGGGCATTCGGGAGGGCCTGCGGGGCGGCGCTCGCCGTACCCCGGTCTCGGCTGCGGAAATCGGCCGGGCCGTCTGGGCGGGAAAGTGGGAGTTGCTCCTCCCGGTCGTCATCGTGGGCGCGATCTTCAGCGGCTACGCGACCCTGGTCGAGTCGGCGGCGCTGGCGGCTCTCTACGCCATCATCATCCAGTGCGTCGTCCACCGCGACCTGAAGGTGGGGAAGCCGCTGCTCGCGGTGTTCCGGCAATGCACCGTGCTGGTCGGCGGGGTGCTGATCATCCTCGTCGTGGCGATGGGACTGACGAGCTGGCTGGTGGACGCGCAGGCGGCCCAGCGTCTGGTTGAACTCGCCCAGGACAACATCGAATCGAAGATCCTCTTCCTGTTGCTGCTGAACGTCTTTCTGCTCCTCGTGGGCTGCCTGATGGACATCTTCTCGGCGACCGTGGTCGTCGTGCCCCTGATCATCCCGCTCGGTCTGGCCTTCGGCGTCGACCCGATCCACCTCGGGATCATCTTCGTCGCCAACCTGGAACTGGGCTACCTGACGCCGCCGGTGGGCCTCAACCTGTTCCTGGCGTCCTACCGCTTCGAGCGGCCGCTGCTCGAGATCTACCGGGCCGCGGTGCCGGCACTCGTCATACTTGGCGTCGGCGTGCTGCTGATCACCTACGTGCCGGTTCTGACACTGGGCCTCCTGGAACTGATGGGCAGGAGCGGCTGAAGTACGGTAGTACCGATGACCTGGAAGCGTCCTGGCACTGGGTACGCCGGCCTTCCGGCCGGCTCGGACGAAGTACGGTTGGGTCTGAGATGAACTGGAAGCGCCTGCAGTCGGTCGCCGTTGTCTGGTCCACGGTCTTCGTGGTCGCCGCCATCCTGACCCTGGTCGGTCTCCAGGTCGTGCCGCGGGGCGTGCCGGGGCTGGTCGCCGCGTTGCATGCCCTCGTCGCGGCGCTCGGCTTCTTCTGCGGCGTCGCGGCCACCCGGCGCCGTGCGGATATCGAGGCGGAACGATGGGAGCGCGTCGAGGACGCGGACCTCACGTCGAGCGAGCGGGAGCACGCCCACCGGGAGGCGGAATCGGACCTGAAGCGGGCAAGCGCCCAGTTCCTGCTCGCTGGCGTGACTCTCGGGGGCTGGCTGGCCTACCAGTTGCGCGCCGAGAGACCCGAGGCGGGCGCGGCGGTCACCCGCGTACTCGGCAGCGAGGCGCCCGGGGTTCCCATTCGCGCCGTGTCCGCGAGCGAGACCGAGACCCTCGCTTTGGAGCCGGTGTACAGCGTGAGCGCCTCCGACCTGCTCATCGCGACACCGCTGATCGCCTTCGGTCTCGGCATGCTGTGGGCGCGCCGGGGCGGTGCCCGGCCGGCGCCGTACGAGGGCTGAGCGGGACTGCCGTCGCTGCAGCAGCCCGCCCGTTGTCGTTGAGTGGGGCCGAGCCGTCGGACGGCGCCGGGGCCCATGACCCAGCGGATTGCGGCGCGGCGGCAACGGCTGATGGTGTTGGCGTACGCGATCGTTCGGGGAAGCCTCTCGGGCCTCTCGATCCACTCGCCTTCGACAAGTCCGTTGATCGCGAGCGATACGCCCAGGACCCGCGTGATGTCATTGAGCGTCGGCGGCTTCCTGCTGTCTGCTTCAGGCAGCCCTTTCTCGCGAACAGGTTCTCGAACCAGAGTCCCTTCTCGGTTTCCGTTCGGCTCGACTCCCGTATGCGAGCGAGCCATTCTCCGGCGGTGTCCGGCAGGCCCAGATCGAGCTCTGTCTGCTCGGGGAGGGCGCCGAGCTCTCCGACGACGTTCATCTCGATCCCGCTGCGTCGTCGGGGATGATCGCAGGATGGACCAGGTTCGCTGTCACCAGCGCCCGGATCTCGGTGGCAACAGCCAGGTCGTCCGGCCCGTAGCCGAAGATGCCGCTATGCGACTCGTCGTCTGGCAGTGGGAGGTGCTTGAACAGCAGGTCATGGCGTGTCGCTTCCAGGACCGTGGCGGTCGTCGCGCCCACCTCGAGCACGGCGAAGCGGCCGTTGGGGCGAAGGCTGAAGCCCTTCGCATGGAACGCGTCGCGCACCTTGCCGACGGCGACGTTTACATCGGGAGCCCCGTAGTGTTCAAGCCAGTTGACCGAGAGGTGGTCTTCTCCCGTTCTCAATCGAAAAGCGGCGGCCAGCGGTAGCCCGTTCTCGCCGACAGCCGACGGTTTGCAGTAACGGGCAACCCGGTGCCTGTCGGACAGTAGCCTGTAAGTCACACAGCTTGCCTGCGGTCGAGGAAGGGGACGGTCGCAGCCAGGACTTCGTCCCTGGACCCTGTGCCGTGTGCCCGAGGTCGGTGGTAGGTACCTGGATTGGCGGCATTGGCGATTGCCGCGTAGCGGATCAGGCCATCGGGAAGAAACTCCATCGCCACGATCCCGCCATCGTCGAGCAGCCATTCCATCTGGAGAAGGCCGTCAGGGCTCACACCGATCTCTCCCTCGCCGAACTGTGGCGCACTCGTCAGGAACAGCGCCAGACCTTGAAGCGAGGGCAGCGAGATGGTTGGTTCCTCGGGGTCCCCGTTTGTCATCGCGAGCAGGCGGTTGAGCCGGGCGGCAGCCGCGCGTTGGCCGAAGAGCGAGAGGGCCGCAGTGGCTTCCCTGTGTTCCGAGGTGTCGACGATGGTGCTGACGAGCGACGATTCGTGGAGAACAGGCGTCGGGGTGGTCGTTGGCGAGGGCGCCTTGAAGTCCCTGATCCAGGCGCCCAGTGTCAGATACACGGAATTGTCGGTGCGATCGCAGGAGGCGCCCAAGAAGGCAGGGGCGGGCGAGTCCGTGGTGCGGGTTGCGGTGGGCGCTCGACGGTCCGCTTTGATCTGAATGGCCAACGCGGCGTCGTGCTTGGTTGAGGCCAGCGAGGCATTTCCGGTAGCGGAGAGGTTCATGGGCGACTCCGGCGCAGGAGTTCCCGAGCTCGGGAGGCAATGAAGTTCAGTCGATCGGGCCACGCCTCGATGGCGGAGCACAACCCCTCCACGGTCGAGAGTCCGAGATGATGAACGTTGCAGTCGACGACAACACGCCCCGCCCCGTCGTCGGTAGCCGCCAATCCGACGTGACATACGGCGCCGTGGCCGGCGTCGTAGGTCACCTTGGGGGCGATCCCGGTCAGGCGAGCCTCTTCAGAGAGCCAGGACGGAGCGAACTGTTCGATGAGCCAGGCTTCGGGTTCGTCGAGGACCGTGGACATCAGGCAGTTGAGGCCGAGGGCTCGATACGGCACGTGCGGCAACCTCCGCAAGTACGCGAGGACGAGCTTGTGCGCTTCCTGACGTTGTCCGTCTCCTCCTGGCTCAGTCCCGGTCAACCGGGTTGGGTCCACCCGAAGCGAGACGCCGTTCGTGTACTCGACGAAGGACAAAGGGGGCGTCGTCAACGTCTCCGCGACGGCCCATGTTTCCGGTGCGATCCCGCGGGAGACAAGGAAGTCGGGATTCAGGATGGAGGGGTTGTGGAACTCGGCAGTAACGACGACGCTGACCGAGTCGATATGAATGCTCTGATCGCTGGACATTAGGCGCGGGGTGTTCTCGTTTCGGCTCCCGAGACGTTACGGAGCATACACACGCCGTCCGCGAAGGTCGGGTGGTCGCGGTGGCCGTCACACCAGCCGCCGTCACCGCAGCCGAGCCACGGTGGCGCCCCATCCGCCGCCGCCGGGACCGCCGCTCCTGAACGACACGACCCGCGGGTCGCGCTCCAGTACCTTGCGGACGATCTGGCGCTGCACGCCGATCCCCCGGCCGTGGATGATCCGGACCTCGCGGAAGCCCTTCTCGTACGCGGCGTCGAGGTAGCTCTCGACGACGTCCTTCACCTCCCGGGGCTGGAAGGGATGGAGGTCGATCTCGTCGCCGATGGGCACCTCGACGACTTCTTCCATGTCCGGAACGAAGTCGTCTTCGGGGGTCATGGCAGCTCCTGGCTAGAACAGCTTGAGGACGGCGATGAAGGCGCTCCAGCCGTCGTCGGGGCCGACGAGGGCGGTGCCGACATCCATTCTGACCACCGTGCCCCACGGGCCGATGAAGGTGCCGACGATGCCGGCGCCGGCGAGCAGTTCCTTGTCCAGGCCGGAGGCCATGTCCGTCGCCCAGGCGGCGTCGCCGACCAGGTCGATGCGGAAGAGCTGACCGAGTTCGAAGCCGTACGTGAGGTGGGCGGCCGCCGCGCTCTCGGCGCGCACCTTGTCGCTCTGGTAGCCGCGGACGGTGACGTCGGAGAAGAACCCGAACTCGTACTTGCTGAAGCGGTCCAGGTCGGCGCCGTCCACGTACTCGAAGGACAGACCGATCTTCTGGAACTTCGGCAGGTGCCAGGTCTTCGCGACGCCCACGTTCCAGAGCGTGTAGGTGTCCGGGGTCACGTTGGCGCCGCCCAGGCCCCAGGGGTCCCAGTCGCCTCGCCGGTTCCAGGTGCCGCCGAGTACCAGCCGGTAGCCGGAACGCGAGTAGCGGAGGGTGGTGCCCAGGCTGTGACTCAGGTGATCCGCGGGCAGGACGAAGTCTTCGCCTGTCTCGTCGGCCCGCTGGAAGTTGTTCCAGGACAGCTCGTAGCGGAAGTCGAGCTTGGTGTAGCTGCCGAGCGGCCGGCCGAGGCTGAAGTCCATGTTCGGGCGCAGCCGTTCCACGTTCTCCCGCGGCACCTCCTGGCCGTCGCGGTAGAGGGTGTCCTGGCCCGCGAAGGCGAGCGCGAAGACGTCGACGCCGGCATCCCAGCGGGAGCCGAACAGGCTCGGGTTCGCGACGTCGGCGAGGATCAGCGGACCGGCAATGAACAGGTCGGCCTGCATTCCCGTGCCCCGCCAGTCGAAGGCGAGCCAGTTCACGCCGCCCAGCGGCAGGGGGCCGTCCTGGGCTTCGTCGTAGAAGGCGCCGCCGAGGATGAACATCCGGGTCTTGTCGTCCTCCTTGACCGTCCGTTCGCCGGTCTCGCTGTCCATGGCCAGGTAGCGAAGCCCCACCTCGGTGTCGCGCACCATCGTCGCCTCGGAGGCCAGGACCGCCTGCCGGCGGGTTTCGAAGTCGCTGGGATTGATCTCGATGCCGGTGAGTTCGGTCAACCCCTCGACGACCGTCGTCGCGTTCAGCAGTGAGAACAGCCGCTGGCTGACGACGCGGGCCGGGAGCCAGTACGACGACCGCTCCCACGCCGCCGGCTCGCCTTTCTCGTCAACCGGGGTGTAGAACGTCGTTTCGTCATTCGAGAGGACGTCGCCGGTCAGACCGAGCTGGACGGCACGGGTCTTCACCCGGGCGTAGAGCTCGCGGTCCACCCACACCGTGCCGCGGAACAGGCTGCGGCCCTCGGCCAGCGCAGCCGCCGGCTCGAAGTCCACGACCCAGGTGTCCCGGCCCTCGACGGTCGCGGTGCCACGCAGCCGGTAGCGGTACTCCTTGGTGAAGGTGATCGCGGCAGGCATCGCGGCCGCCTTTTCCGGCTGGATCAGGGGGATCTCGGGGATCTTCTTGCGCCGCCAGCGGATGCCGTTGACAAAGAAGTTGTCCCAGGCCCAGTCGAAACCCGCCTTGCATGAAACAGGTCTTTTCCCGTCCGCCAGCGCGGCGCAGACGCCGCGACTGGATTCCTGGCGGAAGAAGAAGGGGCCCTGGAAGGTCACGTCGATCGTCTGGATGCCGGTGCCGAGCTGGAAGCGCAGCGAGGTCGTGTTCGTCGCGCTGTAGTTCGCGATCCGCCTCGACTGATCGTCCTCGAAGGCCTGCAGCCGCCTCAGGATCTCGCCGACCGGCACCTGGCGCGTGTCGGCGACCGTCAACGCCTCTTCGATGCTCTCCGCCCCGTCGAGGCCAACCGCCAGATCTCGCTCGAGCCGGAAGACGAAGGGACCCTCCGTTTCGTCCAGTTCGAGTTGATAGCCGCTTCGGGTGCGCCGGCCGCCGAACAGCAGGTCCGTCTCGCCGGTCGCAAGGTCGAAGCGGGCGGCCGAGCCGAGCTGCCGGTCGCTGAAGCGGAGCGTGACCGGCGCGCCCGCCGGTGGCGACACGACGATCCGCAGGCTCAGGTCCTCGCCGTGGACGAAGCTCCAGGCCGTAGCACCCGAGGGCGTCGAGTAGGGATCGAAGGCGACATCCCCTGAGAACTCCTGAGCGATCAGGCGGACGGCTTGAACGGCCGCTCGGTCGGCGTCCCCGTCGCCGGCGAGGGTGAACAGGGACAGGGTGGCGCCGGCCTCCGCCTCGGCCGCGGCGCGCACGAGCAGGTCGCCGCCGGCGTCCCCGGCCGCCGCCGGGCCGCCCTCGACCGCCATCAGGGCGTCCGGATCCAGGTCGCGGAGCAATCGCCTGAGTGCGGTCAGGTCGATCTCGCCGGTCGCTCCGTCGACGCTGAACGAGACGCCGTCCAGATAGGCGTCGAGTTCCTGCCCGTAGAGGCTGCGAATTAAGCCGTCATCGGCGGGAAAGGACTGGGAGACGACGAGGGCATCGGGCTGTGCGCCGGAGACCGCCACCGCGGCACGCTTCAGGGCGAGGGCGTACTCCTGGACTTGTACCGGTTCGTCCTGAAGCGCCACCGGCCAGATGATCTGGAAGAAGGCGCCGGGCGACGCGGTCCGCGCGAGGTCGGCGAGCCGCTCCAGCTCCGTCGCCAGTTCGTCGCCGCGGTCGGCCGCCGGCGGGGGCTCGGCGAAGCGAACCGCGTACCACGGCACGGCGCCGCTGTCGCGCAGCCGCGTCGCCGCCTCGGCAGCCGCATCGATCCCGGCCTCATCCTGGAGATCGACCGGCCACTTGACCACCAGAAGCGCCTCCTCCGGCACCTCCGGCAGCGTTCCCAGAACCTCCGCGACTCCCTCGGGGTCGTCAGTCGCCAGACCCACGCAGGGATTGCACGGCAACTGTCCGGCCACTGGCAGGGCGCCAGCGAGCAGGAGTGCAGTTGCAAGAAGAGCTTGTTTCATCACTTGCTTCGGTCAGTTCCAGCCCAAGGGTCGAACCCTAGCCCGGATAACACTGAAAGGCCGCCCAGATTCCCAGTACTGGGTGAGCCGGCCTTCGGCCGGCGCGTGTTCCTGGCCGCCTTCGGCGGCAGCCGACGAGGACGTCGGCGCATGTATGGTCCGCCCCGCTTGTGCAAGGGCTCTTTCCGGGTTTCTGGCGAGGTAGGTGCAGTTGCTTGCATGTATTCGGCCTGTTGGTGGGAGTCTCTGAGAGAGAGCTCCCTGGCCCCGATGGAATACGCGCGCGTCGGCCTCTTCACACCCAGACGGCCTCTTGATGGGCCCTGCGCCGACTCAGGCTTCTCAACGCGCCGGTCCGACCTGTTTCGCCATCGCTCGAATGAGTCCCCGCAAACTGCTTGGTGGGGCGATTCTCCTATCGTTGGTTCGCTGTTCCCCGAGCCGTCTACGCCGCGGCCCGTGAGTCCCTTGCTCGACCGCCGACATGGCGTTCGTCGCTGTAGCGTTCGTCGTGTCGCAGCACCGCCCAGGCGATTCGAGCCAGCTTGTTGGCCACGGCCACCGTGGCGACGTTCGCCCCCCGGCGCCGCTTGACGTCCAGAGCCCATTCCTTGAGCCGCGTCCGCTCGCCCTTGTGGGCTGTGCGCAGCACCGCCCGCGCACCGTGGATCAGAAGCGCCCGCATGTAGCGGTCCCCGCGTTTGCTGATCCCCAACAGCCTCGTGTGCCCGCCGGTCGATGCCTGACGAGGCACCAGCCCGAGAAACGCCGACATCTGACGGCCGCTGCTGAAGGCCCAGCCCGAGCCGACCGACGCCACCAGCGCCGTCGACACCATCGGACCGATCCCCGGGATCGACATCAAACGCTCGGACAGGGGGTTCTCCTTCGACTCCCGCTCCAGCATCGCCGTCAGATCCGCCACCTGATCGTCGACCTGCATCAGCGCCTGGTGCTGCATGCACAAGAGAGCCCGAAAGTCGCCCGGCAGGGCCCGCTCCGGGTCCGACGCGATCGCAGGCACCTCCCGCTTGATCACCGCCAGACCCTGAGGCAGCACGATCCCGTACTCCCGCAGAAAACCACGTAACTGGTTCGCCAACTGCGTGCGCACACCAACCATCGTCTCCCGACTTCGGTGGATCTGCTGCAGCGCCCGGCGCTCCTTCGTCTTGTAAGGCACGAAACGCATCGTCGGACGCGACACCGCCTCGCAGATCGCCTCCGCGTCGTGGTAGTCGCTCTTGTTCGACTTCACGTACGGACGGACAAACTGCGGACTCATCATCCGCACGTCGTGGCCCAGATCCCTCAGCTTCTCCACCCAGTGGTGCGCGCCGCAGCTCGCCTCCATCCCCACCAGGCACGGCTTGAGCCGCGACATCAACTCCATCAGCCGCGGTGCCTTCAACTGACGCTGAAACACCACCGCGCCCGACGCGTCCATCCCGCACACCTGGTACACATGCTTGCCCAGATCGATACCGACTCGAGTAACCTCCTTCACGGTCCGCCTCCTCCTTGTTGTTCGGAAGAAAACACCATTCTGGCCCCAACGAGAGGCCGTAAGGGTGCGGGGCGGACCATCCCATTACCCAGTGCGGCATCGCCCTGCAACGGTGGCTCGTCCAGGGACAGGTCGGCGCCCGGCCTGGCACTCGGCACCGCCGTCCAGCCCAGTCGGGGTCAGGAGGGGTCAGCTCCCAGGTGCCTCTGAACGAGCGACGCCCGACGACGTCCCACTAACCGATGCCCGACCGGAGCGAGTGAAGCGGAGTGAGCGCACCTCCTCCCCATCTCCTCTCAAGCGCTCACGTCACCTGGGAGCTGACCCCTCCTGACCCCAAGACGGGCGGGTGAGCCCTCCTCCGCGCCGCGCCGCCGCGCCCTAGCCGGCAGCCGCCGCCCGGTCGCCGGACTCGGCGGCGACGACAATCGGCGGCAGTCCCATTTCGGAGCGCAGGTGGGCTTCGATCTCGTCGGCAAGGTCCGCGTTGTCGCGGAGGAACTGCTTCGCGTTCTCGCGGCCCTGGCCGAGCCGGACGTCGCCGGCCGAGAACCAGGCGCCGCTCTTCAGGACGCGCTTGTGCTGGATGCCGAGGTCGATCAGCTCGCCGACCCGGGAGATGCCCTCGCCGTAGTCGATGTCGAACTCGGCGAGGCGGAACGGCGGCGCGACCTTGTTCTTGACCACCTTGATCCGCACCCGGGAGCCGACGACCTGGTCGCCGTCCTTCAGCGCGCCGATGCGCCGGATGTCGATGCGGACGGAAGAGTAGAACTTGAGCGCCCGGCCGCCCGTCGTCGTCTCGGGCGAGCCGAACATGACGCCGATCTTCTCGCGGATCTGGTTGATGAACACGACGGTCGTCCGCGACCTGGCGATGATCGCGGTCAGCTTGCGGAGCGCCTGGGACATGAGACGGGCCTGGAGGCCGACATGGGAATCCCCCATCTCGCCTTCCAGTTCGGCGCGCGGCACGAGGGCGGCAACCGAGTCGATCACAACGATGTCGAGCGCGTTCGAACGGACCAGCATCTCGGCGATCTCCAACGCCTGCTCGCCGCTGTCCGGCTGGGACACCAGGAGGTCGTCGATGTTCACGCCGATCTTCTCGGCGTACTCGGCATCCAGCGCGTGCTCCGCGTCGATGAAGGCGGCCGAGCCGCCGGTGCGCTGGGCCTGTCCGACGACGGACAGGGCCAGGGTCGTCTTGCCGCTCGATTCCGGACCGTAGACCTCGACGACGCGGCCGCGCGGGAAGCCGCCGGTGCCGATGGCGGAGTCGACGGCCAGTGAACCGGTCGAGATCGATTCGACACCGAGGTTTTCCTGTTCGCCGAGGCGCATGATCGCGCCTTTGCCGAACTGGCGTTCGATCTGGGTCAGTGCGCCCTCGATGTCTTGCTTTCGGGCGTCCTTGCGGCCGACGGGCTTCGTGCGCGCCTTCGCGCGGGTGGGAGTCATGTGTTCTCGTTCCTCGTTTCTTGCTGCGGCGCGTGGGCGGTGTTCCGGACTGGGTTCGGGCTGTGATCGGCGGCCTTCGAGGGGGCGTTGACGCGGTCCCGGCGGCGTTTGCCGCAGGATGTGCGTGGCTATACTTCCGCGCGACCGATGCGGCGCTCTCCTGGATCGTCAGACGGTTGAACAGAAGGCGGGGACTGGCCGCTACGGATGCTCGGCGACGTGGCGTAGAACAACGTGACAGCCGACATCGACAAGGGCGCAGTCAGCGTATTGCAGCCCCCCTTGGGCGTCAACCGCGAGGCCCGGAAGCGGCTCTCGTCGACCGACGGCGTCCTGGTTCGCGAGGCCGTCCCGCTGGCGTCCGCGACGACGCTGCGGATCGGCGGTCCGGCGGAGGTCTTCGTCCGGGTGGATTCTGAGGCGGCGCTCAGCGAGGTGATGACCATCGCCCGGGAGTGCCGGGTTTCTCTCCACCTGCACGGCCACGGTTCGAACGTCCTTTTCCCCGACGCCGGGGTGCGCGGCATCGTCTGCAGGCTTCGAGGTGAACTCGAGCGGGTCGAAGTGGAAGGCGAAACGGTGCGTGCCGGCGCCGGCGTCACGCTCGCCCGACTGGCGCGGGATATGGCGAAGCAGGGCCTGCTTGGACTCGAGGCCCTGTCCGGTTTCCCTTCGACCGTGGGCGGCGCCGTCGTGATGAACGCCGGCTGCTACGGCACGGAGATGCGGGACGTGCTGATCGAGGTTCGGGTGGGGCGGCCGGGACGGCCGGTCGAGGCGGTGCGCTTCGATCTGCTCGAGCCCGGCTACCGGACGACCAGCCTGCAGGGCACCGACGCGGTCGTCACCGGGGCGGAGTTCCGGCTCCGGCGCGGTGACGGCATCGCGGCGCTCGCGCGAATCGACGAGCTGAACAGGCGCCGCTGGCAGAGCCTGCCTTCCGGCAAGCCGAACGCGGGCTCCGTGTTCCGCAACCCGGACGATGACTTCGCCGGCCGGCTGATCGAGGCCTGCGGCCTGAAGGGGCTGCGCCGGGGCGGCGCGGAGATCAGCGGGCGGCACGCGAACGTGATCATCAACCGGGAGCAGGCGTGCGCCGCCGACGTGCTCGATCTGATGGTGACCGCCCACCGGGCGGTGCGTGACCGGTTTGGTGTCGAACTGCGGCCCGAGATCGTGCTGGCGGGCGGCCTGACCGAGGAGTTCTGGGGCCGCGTCCGCACAGGGTGACGGCAGCCGGAGCGCGGCCCGACAGGCTATCCTCAGGGGCGGACCGGAGACGAGGGCTGACGGAAGGAAAGGGAGACACGATGAAGGGGACTCTGAATCGGACAGCGTGGGGTCGACAGGACGTGGCGTTGGCACTCATCGTGGCCGTCGCGCTGCTCGCGTCGGCCTGCGGTGGCGGTGGCGGTGTGGCCGAGACTCGCGCCGGTTACATCGCACAGATCCAGTCGTTCGCGGTGCAGTCGCCGGCCGGCGACGAGGCGATGGCAGCGGACGAGCCCAGCGCCGACGCGGAGGCCGACGTCGAAGGGGAAGGGGAAGGCGACATGCCGGCTGAGCCCGCCCTGGTCAACGTCATGCTCGACATCCTCGTTCACAACGAGGGATCCGGCACGCTCGACGGCATCACCGTCGACCTGACGATCGCCGATCCGGACGGCATGGAGAAGGAACGGCGACTGCTCTGGATCGAGACCGCGGGTCTCATCAAGGGGTCCCAGTCGCAGGTCGTCCACGAACTGAGCGATGTCACCTATACCGAGGGAGATGGCTTCCACGTCGAGGTCCGCCACCCGATCCCGATGGAAGAGCGTGGCGACTACCGGGAGTTCGACGCGGAGGAGTAGGCCGGCAACGGTCGCCGCTTCGCGGCGCGTTCCCCGACGCGGGTCAGAACCCGCGCCACAGCCGGCCAGAAGGCCGGCGCACCCAGTCGTTTAGTACGCGTTCTTGGTCACACCCCGGCGCAGGGTCAGCCAGAGGATCTGGAAGTCGAGGCGGAGGCTCCAGTTCTCGATGTAGTAGAGGTCGTACTGGATCCGCTTGCGGATCGAGGTGTTGCCACGCCAGCCGTGGACCTGGGCCCAGCCCGTCAGTCCCGACTTCACGCGGTGGCGCAGCATGTAGTTCGGAATCTCGTCGCGGAACTTGCGGACGAACGCGGGGCGCTCGGGTCGGGGGCCGACGATCGACATGTCGCCGCGAAAAATGTTCCAGAGCTGGGGTAACTCGTCGATCGACCAGCGCCGCAGGAAGGCGCCGATCCGGGTGCGGCGGGGATCGTCTTCGACCGCCCAGACGGGCCCTGTGGCGGACTCGGCGCCCATTCGCATCGAGCGCAACTTGAGGATCATGAAGGAGCGGCCGTCGAGTCCCATCCGTTCCTGCCTGTAGAACAGCGGTCCCCGATCCTCGAGCTTGATCAGCACCATCACGATGGGGAGCAGGGGCAACAGCACGGCCATGGCCGCGAGGGAGATGCCGATGTCCAACGCCCGCTTCGCCAGGCTCGACCAGCCCTCCATCGGCACGTGGGAGAGGTTGATCACCGGGGTGCCGTCGACGTCCTCCATGTCGGCGCGGAGCGTCGCGTACTGCAGGACGTTCGGCACCAGGCGGATCTCGATCAACTCGTTGCCGATGCGGTCGAGCAGGTTGAGGATCTTCCGGTGCGCCTCGAACGGCAGGGCGATCATGACCTGATCGACCTGATGCTCTTCGATGACGACCTCCAGGTCGTCGAGGGTGCCGATCACGCGGGTGCCGCTGACCGGCTCGCTGGAGAGCTTGTCCGGGTCGTCGTCCAGGAAGCCCACGACCTCGTAGCCGAGTTCCCGGTGGCGGACCAGTTTGGATGCAATCTCTTCGCCGCTGTCGCCGGCACCGACGATCAGGATGCTGCGCACGTTGTGCCCGCGCCGCCGGACGACGCGCAGGAACGCGCGCGTGGTGAAGCGCAGCGTGGCGACCAGGAAGACGTCGCTGGCGGCGAACAGGGCGAAGAAGGCGCGGCTGTAGGAGAAGGGATCGTCGCTGCCGGCCTGGGTTACCCGGTCGAAGGTCAGGACCGCGGTCAGAATGACGAGCGCCAGCCCGGTCGCGACGAGGATGCTGATCATCTCGTCCACGCGGCTGTGGCCGCGCCGGATTCGGTACAGGCCGTGGAAGTAGTAGACGGTGGGCCAGATCAGCAGGATGAACGGCAGCATCCTGAGGTACGGCTCGAAGTCCGGCACCGACTTCGTCACTTCGACGACCGGCTGCACGAAGCGCAGGTACCAAGCCAGGAAGAAGGCGCCGACCGTGGCGGCGACATCGCCGGCGATGTTCAGCGTGGCGGTGACGCGGAGTCGCTTCTGGAGCACGGTTCTGGGATCGTGAATGTGGGGACGGCCGACTCTGCGGAGCGCCGGATGTTAGCAATCCGCCTCAGGCGTTCCGGCGCGTGACGGCGTTCAGTGTCCGGTCTCCCCGAGCACATCGCGGTAAATCGCGAGGGTGCTTTCGGCGGTGGTCTGCCACTGGAATCCGGCGGCGCGGGAGGCGGCCCGGTCGGCGAGTTGCCGGGCGTGGTCCCGATCCTTCATGCAGAGTTCGATCGCCGTGGCGATCTCCTCCACTTCGAGCGGATTGACGAGTTCGGCGTAGCCGTTCGCGATCTCGTTGAGCGACGACGTGTTCGACGTGATGACCGGTGTCCCTGAGGCCATCGCCTCGACCACGGGCAGCCCGAAACCCTCGTACAGCGTCGGGTAGAGGAACAGGCTCGCACCCTGGTAGAGGGCGGGAAGGGCGCTTGCCGGCACATGGCCGACGAGCTGGACGTGATCGCCGACTCCGAGCTGGCGGGCGCGTCGTTCGAGCTTGAAGTCGCTGCCGGGACGCGCGCCGACGCAAACGAGCGGCGCATCGAAGCCGGCCCGTGAACGGGCCCTGGCGTACGCCTTGATCACCCGGTCCAGGTTCTTGTGGGGCTTCGGGTTGCCGACGAACAGCAGGTACGGCTGCCGGACGCCCACCTTTTCCAGGCGAGCGGCGAGGTCTTTCGCGCTGAGCAGGTCCCGGAAACGGTCCTCGACGCCGTTGTAGACGACCTGGATCTTCTCCGCCGGAACATCGAAGTAGTCGAGCACGTCGCTGCTCGTGTTCCGGGACACGGCGATGATCCGGTCGGCTCGACCGACGCTGTGGCGGAACATGCGCTGGGCGTAGAGAGACGCCGCGCGGTTCGGCAGGAAGCCCGGGTAGAGCAGGTGGATGATGTCGTGGATCGTGACCACCGTTGGACACGGCACGACCGCCGGCAGGACGTAGTGCGTGGCGTGGTAGAGGTCCAGGCGCGACCGCGAGATGCGCCAGGTCATCATCCCGATCTCGCGCAGCGAGTAGACCGGCGACCGTTCCACGACGCAACGGAAGTTCGCCGGCAGGTCGACGGCGAAGTCGCGATCCTCGGGCCGGACGAAGAGGACGTACTCGTTGGCGTCCGCCTCCTGTTCGGCCTCGAGCCGGGCGAGACCGTGGATCAGGTTCGAGACGTACACGCCGATCCCGAAGTCGCGGACCTTTCGGGCATCGATGCCGATTCGGGCCACGGCGCAAGCCTAACCGGGCGCGTTACCCCGCGAGTCCTGCGTCGACCGTTGCCGGCTCCTGCATTGACAGTTGCCGCAACGATTCGTAGCCTCTCGTCTTTGTGCGGTTGCACCTGAGCCGGATTGCGCGGCGGCCCGAGTTCGCGACCTTGTGGTGAATGAGATGCACCTGCAGCTCGACCAGGCCCGCAACGGCCCCCTGAACTGGCGTGACGACGTTGCCGTGTCGGCTGCCGACTCAGGGACCGAAGGTTCCCTCGTGCTCGGCTGCGTGGACTGCAGGGGCAGTCTCACGTTCGTCGGGCCTGACTTTCTGCTGGAGGCGAGACTTCGCTATCGGCAGAGGCTGTACTGCGGCCGCTGCCTGACTGCCTACGAGGAGGAAGTCGAACTGCCGCTCGCTTTCGTCGTGACCGGTCGTGCCGAAGAGCCGCCCCCGGCAGAGGATGGGGCCGGCGCGCATGAACTCGAGCCGGAGGATCTCTCGACGCTCGTCGCGGCCGAGGGAGATATCGATCTGGCCGTCCTGGTCCGGGAGCAGGTGGAGTTGAACGTGCCGATGAAGCCGATCTGCGATCCTGGGTGCCGCGGACTGTGCCCGCAGTGCGGAGTGAACCGGGAACAGGAGGCCTGCACCTGCGGCAGCGAGCAGTTCGACCCGCGCTGGTCCGGGCTGGAAGCGATCCGCGAACGACTTGGCGGCGATCTGAACCAGGACAACCAGCCCCGGACCACTCGGCAACCAACCTGAATCACTCGGCAACCAAACCTGAACCACTCAGCAACCAACCTGGATTACTCGGAAAGGAACTCCTGGAATGCCAAACCCCAAACGACGGCACTCGAAGGCGCGGCGCGACCGGCGTCGGTCGCACGACCACTTGAAGCGGCCGGCCGCCTCACTGTGCCCGAACTGCGGCGAAACCAAGCTGCCGCACCGCGCCTGCAGCCACTGCGGTCACTACCGTGGCCGCGACGTGGTCGAGATGGAGGACGTGCTGTAGCAGCGTTGCTCAGGCGTTACACTCGTGGCTTCTGACTTGGAGCAGACCCTGAATTGACGGATCGAGGTTCAGCGCGGACCCCAACCGTGATCGCCGTTGACGCGATGGGCGGAGACCACGCTCCCCGGACCGTGGTCGAGGGTGCGCTGCTGGCGGCGCGCCAGCGTGAACTGAGGCTCCTCCTGGTGGGTCGCCGGCCGATCCTCGAGCAGGAAATCGAGAGACTGGAGCCTGGTTCCGGCGCCCGCGGCCGAGTCGAGGTCGTGCATGCGGACCAGGTCGTTGGCATGTGCGAATCCGCGCTCGCGGTGCGCCGCAAGCGCGACTCATCGGTGCGCGTCTGCGCCCGCCTGGTCAAGGATGGTCAGGCCCAGGCCATGGTGACCGCCGGCAATACCGGCGCCGCCCTGGTGGCAGGCAAGATGGTGATCGGCGTGGCGCCCGGGGTCGATCGACCGGCCCTCGCGGTGACCATGCCGCGGCGCGGCGGTCGAACCATCCTGCTCGACGCGGGCGCGAACGTCGACACGAAGCCCCACCAGCTCCGTCAGTTCGCGGTCATGGGCCACTACTTGGCGCAGCAACTGCTTCGACTGCGCTCCCCGCGCATCGGCCTCCTGTCGATCGGCGAGGAGGCCGGCAAGGGGACCGACCTGGTGCGCGAGGTGTTCAAGTCGCTCGACGCCACGGGGTTGAACTTCGTCGGCAACGTTGAGGGCGGAGATGTGTTCAGCGGCGCCGCCGACGTCGTGGTCTGCGACGGTTTCGTGGGTAACGCGATCCTGAAGAGCGCCGAGGCGCTCGGGGAGTTCGTGGGCGGCGAGCTGCGCGAGGAGATGGGCCGCACCCTGCGGTCGCGGCTCGGCTACCTGCTGGCCCGGAGGGCCTTCGATCGCTTCAGGGGCCGGATCGACTACAGCGAATACGGCGGGGCGCCGCTTCTTGGTCTGCGCGGCGGTTGCTTCGTCGCTCACGGGCGTTCCTCCGCTCACGCGATCTGCAGCGCGGTGCAGCGGGCGGTCGAGTTCTGCGAGGCGGACACCCACGTGAAGGTCAGCGCGAAGCTCTCGGAGGTCGCCTTCGAAGCGGCGCCAAAGGCGGCGGCGGGATGACGCAGGGGCCAGCGAACGGGCCAACGCGGAACGGCTTGCGCGGCGCCTCCACGAACGGTGCGCGGCGGGTTCGGATCGCCGGCACCGGCAAGGCCGTGCCGGACAAGATCCTGACGAACGCCGACTTTGAACGGATCGTGGACACCTCGAACGAGTGGATCGTCGCGCGCACCGGCATTCACGAACGTCACGTCGCGACGGACGACGAGTACACGTCCCTCTTCGCCGTTAAGGCCGCTCGCGAGGCGATGGAGATGGCGGGTGTGGAGCCAGGTGACGTGGATCTCGTCCTGATCTCGACGGTGACGCCGGACATGCCCTTCCCGTCGACTGCCTGCCTCGTGCAGGAAGAACTCGGTGCGAAGGACGCGACCTCCTTCGATCTGAACGCGGGCTGCACCGGTTTCATCTACGGCCTTTCCGTGGGGCACCAGTACGTCGCCAGCGGCGCCGCCTCGACGGCTCTCGTGATCGGCGCCGAGTCGCTGACGAAGTACACGGACTACGAGGACCGCTCGACGTGCGTTCTCTTCGGCGATGGCGCCGGTGCGGTCGTGCTGCGCGGTGAAGACCCTCCGGCGCCGGATTCGGCGAACGGGCTGCCGGGCGTCCTCTCGGTGGCGATCCACAGCGACGGTTCGCTGGCCCACCTCCTCGAGATGCCGGGCGGCGGCAGCCGCAATCCTCCGAACCGTCCGGAGACCCTGGAACAGCGGCTGCCCTTCATCCGAATGCTCGGCAACGAGACCTTCAAGGTCGCGGTCCGCACGCTGGCCGAGGTTTCCGGCGAAGTGCTGGCCGACGCCGGTCAGGCGCCGGAAGACGTCAAGTGGCTCATTCCCCACCAGGCGAACCGGCGGATCATCGACGCCGTGGGTCGCCGGATCGAGGTCCCCGCCGACCGCGTGTACGTCAACGTCGATCGCTACGGCAACACATCGGCCGCGTCCATCCCGATCGCGCTCGACGAACTGAACCGCGACGGCCGGATCGACTCCGGGGACCTGGTCCTGATGGCGGCTTTCGGCGCCGGGCTGACCTGGGGCGCCGCTGCGGTCCGCTTCTAGAGAAACAGCAGGGATTGCGCAGATGACAGGGGTGGCGTACGTCTTTCCGGGCCAGGGCTCGCAGCGGGTCGGCATGGGCCGGGCGTTGGCTTCGGCCTTTGCGGAGGCGCGGGCGGTTTTCGAGGAAGCGGACGACACCCTCGGCTTCGGGCTGTCGACGCTCTGCTTCGAAGGGCCCGAGGACGAACTCCAACTGACGGCCAACACGCAGCCCGCGATCGTCGCCGCGTCGGTGGCGGCGCTTCGTTGCTACCGGGCTCGGGGGCTCGAAAAGGAGGCGCCGGACTTCGTCGCCGGTCACAGCCTGGGCGAGTACTCGGCCCTCGTCGCGGCCGGCGCGCTGGAACTGGGAGACGCTCTGCGTCTGGTACGCGCTCGGGGCGAGGCGATGCAGAAGGCGGTTCCGGTGGGCGCCGGCGCGATGGCCGCGGTGCTTGGCCTGAGCGTGGAGGAGACGGCGGAGGTCGCCGCCGAAGCGGCCGGTGAAACGGGCGGTGTCTGCCAGCTCGCCAACGTGAATGCGCCGGGCCAGATCGTGATCGCCGGCTCCAGCGCCGCGGTGGAGCGAGCCGCCGTGCTGGCTGGTGAGCGGGGCGCCCGCCGCGCCATTTCGCTGCCCGTCTCGGCGCCCTTCCACTGCGCCCTGATGGCGCCAGCCCGGCAGACGATGGAGCCGCTGATTCAGGCGGCGCCCATGGTGGCCCCGCAGGTGCCGGTGGTCTGCAACGTGGACGCGGAGCCTTTGACGACCGTTTCCGCTACCAGGAACGCGCTGGTCCGTCAGATTGACGGCCCGGTGCGCTGGGCGGAATCGGTGACGGTCATGGCGGCCGCGGGTGTTGGTCGACTGACGGAGTTCGGGCCCGGCAAGGTGCTTTCGGGTCTCGCCCGTCGGATCGATCGGAAGCTGAAGGTCCGCACAGTGGCCGAACCGGACGACATGGAGTGACACCGTGAGCATCTTCGACCTGAGCGGCCGCACAGCCCTGGTTACCGGAGCCTCGCGCGGAATCGGCCGCGCCTGTGCCGTGCTGCTGGCCCGGCAGGGCGCCCGCGTCGTGTTGGCCGCCCGCAACGAGGGATTCCTGGACGAAGCCGCCAACGAGATCGCATCGTCGGGGGGCGAAGCCCACGTGTTGGCCCTCGACCTGGCGGATCACGAAGACGTACCCGCCGCGGTGCGGCAGCTTCCGAAGGACTTCGCGGCGGTCGACATTCTCGTCAACAACGCCGGCATTACGGCCGACAATCTTCTGGCCCGGATGACCCTTGACCAGTGGCAGCGGGTGCAGGACGTGAACCTGACCGGTGTCTTCGTCCTGACCAAGGCGCTCGTGCGGGGCATGATGCGCCGCCGCTACGGGCGGATCGTGTCTGTGTCATCCGTCGCCGGTGTGCTCGGCAACGCCGGACAGGCGAACTACGCCGCCTCCAAGGCGGGGCTGATCGGGTTCAGCAAGTCCCTGGCGCGCGAGTTGCTGAGCCGGGGGATCACGGTGAACGTCGTGGCGCCCGGTTTCATCGAGACGGACATGACCGCCGCCATGCCGGAGGGTGCCGGTGACCGCTTCCTGGAGCAGCACGGCCTGGTGCGCCTCGGGACGGTGGAGGACATTGCACCCGCCGTGCTGTACCTGGCAAGCGAGGAGGCCTCGTACGTCACCGGCGAGGTCCTGAGCGTCAGCGGCGGCATGACCTGAGAGGCTTGCACGGCAGAAACCGGGTGCGCCGGCCGTCTGGCCGGGTTTCCGGCGTTTCGTACCCCGAGCGTCTGGCTCGTTGGACGGATCGCTCTCGTGGTGGCATAGTCTCCGTCTGTCAGCGGGCCGCAAACGCCAAACTCCCCAAAGAGGAACGAGAATGTCCGTAGTCGAAAAGGTCAATAGCATCATCGTCGAGCAGCTCGGAGTCGATGCCGACGAAGTCACTCCGCAGGCCAGCTTCACCGACGACCTCGGTGCGGACTCGCTCGACATCGTCGAGTTGGTCATGGCCTTCGAGGAGGAGTTCGGCATCGAGATTCCGGATGAGGATGCCGAGAAGATCGGCTCCGTCAAGGAAGCCACCGACTACATCCAGGCGCACGAGGGCTCCGAGTAGCGCGCCGTCTCGGGGCGGCGCCGGTCGGCTCCGCAGCCTGAGCGCGGGTTCGCTGACACACGGATTCGTGCAGCATCATGAGCGACCGTAGACGCGTCGTCATCACCGGGGTCGGCCTCGTGTCTCCGCTCGGGGTGGGCGCCGAAGCCACCTGGGCCGGCCTGATGGAGGGCCGGAGCGGCGTCGGTGCGCTGACGCGGGTCGACGCGGACCTGTACACGACGAAGATCGCCGCGGAAGTCCGCGACTTCGACGCGGCGCGGTTCATGCATCGCAAGGACATACGTCGTGTCGACCTCTTCATCCAGTTCGCCGTCGCCGCGGCGGCGTTGGCCCGCGAGGACTCCGGCCTCGAGATCGACGAGGGCAACGCCGACCGCGTCGCCACGGTCGTCGGTTCAGGCATGGGTGGCCTGCCCCTGATCGAGCACATGCACGACACGTTTCGGGATCGTGGACCGCGGCGGGTATCGCCGTTCTTCATCCCCGGTCTGATCGCGAACATGGCGTCGGGTCAGATCTCGATCCGCCACGGCGCCAAGGGGCCGAACACCTGTCCCACGACCGCCTGCACGACCGGCCTGCACGGCGTCGGCGACGCGTTCCGCCTGATCCAGCACGGCTACGCCGACGCCGCCTTCGCCGGCGGCACGGAGGCGACGACCTGCGATCTGGCGATGGCCGGCTTCGGGGCGATGAAGGCGTTGTCGGTCCGCAACGACGAGCCTGCCAGGGCGTCGCGGCCCTGGGACAAGGGGCGCGACGGCTTCGTTCTGGGCGAGGGCTCCGGCGTGCTGATCCTGGAGGAGCGCGAGGCGGCCCTGGCGCGCGGCGCCCACGCCTACGCCGAGATCCTGGGGTACGGCATGAGCGCCGACGCCTTCCATGTTTCGGCGCCCGAACCTACCGGCGACGGCGCCGCCCGCGTGATGCAGGCGGCCCTTGACGACGCCGGGATCGCGGCGGAACAAATCGACTACGTCAACGCGCACGGCACCTCGACGCCGCTCGGCGACATTGCCGAGGTCCGGGCGATCAAGCGCGTCTTCGGCGACCACGCCTACCGGTTGGCCGTGTCGTCGACGAAGTCCTCGACCGGTCACCTGCTGGGAGCCGCGGGCGGCGTCGAAGCCGGTCTCCTGGCCCTTGCCGTCGACCGCCAGGTGTTGCCGGCGACGCTCAACCTGGAGGAGCCCGACGAGGAGTGCGACCTGGACTTCGTGCCCCACGAGCCGCGCGAGTCGAAGGTCGATGTGGCGCTGACCAACTCCTTCGGTTTCGGCGGCACGAACGGCGCGTTGATCATGGCCCGGGCGTAGACCGAAGTTGCCTGAGCCGAAGACCGAGAATCGCTATGCGCTCGTTGTTTGCGGTTCCAACGGCGCGAGGCTTCGAGCGTGCCGGTGGCGTGTCCGTGGGGTCTGGGCGCGGAGGATCTCGAAGCAGCGTCGAGCGAAGGCCGGGCGACGCTGCCCATGACGAGCGGCTGAAGCCCTTCGACGAGATCAGCGGGCAAAGGACTACCGCTTCAGAGCACGAAACGCCAAGCCGCACAACGACTCCATGCGTCTGCGGGGGCTTGGACCTTCGGTCAATGCTACGGGTCCGACGCACCGGCGGTCAGCGCTAGACAAGGCCTGTTGTCAAGCCCTAGTAAGTGGGCGCCCGGTCGGCGACGCGGCACATCCCTTCTCTAAAGCGGGCCAGAAGCTCCGAGCGCTACAGGAATGCGGCACCAGCGTGGTCCAGGAAGGCGTTCTCTTGGCGGATGTAGGTGAGTACAGTGGCGACGCTCCGATGTCGGGTTACTTCCATGATCTTGTCCAGGCGGGCGTGATGGGCGGCAGCACAGGTCACGAAGCCAGCGCGAAGTGAGTGGGCCGAGTAGCCAGCAGGATCTAGCCCGATCGCTTCGGCGTAGTGCTTCACGAGACGGGCTATGTCTGACGAGTGCATTGCCCGCCCCTGTAAGCTACCGCCACGGCGAAGCGTCTGGAAGAGCGGACCGGAGTGGATGCCGGATACCTCCACCCACCTCCGCATCCGCTTCACTGGCCGAATCGATTCGCCGTCCGGTATCGCTACTGTCTGGCCGGTGCCTTGCTGGTCTGTCTTCGACCTGCGGATGTGCAGAACCATGCCGTGCTGATCTACGAAGTCGACATCCTCGGGCTGAAGGGCGCAGATCTCGGATCGGCGTAGAGCTCCAGCGAAGCCCGTCGCGAGCACGGCGGCATCCCGAAGCGCCTTCATCCGGTGTGTCTGCCGGTCAACCAGCCCGTCGCAGTGCGCCAACATTTGGCTGATCTCCTCGTTCCGCAGCGCCTTGACTTGTCTCGGTGGATCAGAAAGCAGCCGACCGAGTCCGAGCAGAACACTGCGGACCTTCGGACCGTCGCCTGGTGGCGTGCGCTGCTGGTCGCGATACTCGCGGTTGACTGCTGCCAAGAAAACTCTGATGGTGCTTAGGGCGAGCGGCTCTCCCCTCTTCGTTGTGGCTCCTGAAGAGCGTGGAGAGGATGCCATTCTCACGATGAAGTTCGCCACATCGTCCGGTGTCGCAGCCAACGGATCGACCCCGACCTCATCGCAGTAGGCGAGGAACCGCTTCCACCCACAACGGTACGCTCGCCGGGTGTTTTCCGACAAGGAAGTCCGCATCGCCGCACCAACGGAGACGTTCTTGTTGATCCTCCGATTGTCGCTTGCTCTCACTGCCTCTTCCCCCGTCACCCAGTTATGCGTTGTCGGAGTCTGGGGCGACCTCCTCTTTGCGACGTGCGCTGAACTGTGGTGGCAGCGTTAGCGCTCGGTAACAGGCCTTGCCGAGCGCTAACGTCCCCGGAGTTCCCACAGACCATGTGCCCTCGAACATCAGTCCCGCACCGGCGGGTGGACTTTACCCGATACAAGTTTGGCCCCCGCTGGAGGCCCAAGCGCGTGCCCCCCGTGAAGCGCCAACACATCGCCGTTGTGCTGATCCTCGGCGCGGTCCTGGCACCTCTCCTGGGCGTACTCGTGGTCGAGATTCGGCTCCGGGAGAGACTGGCTCAGAGACCCGAGACAGGAACAGTCTTCCCTGCCCTAGCAGGGGCCATGGAGGAACAGTCCCTGCCGACAAGTCCTGGGCAACGGCAAGTCGTGGTCTTCGCAAGAGCAAGCTGTGGCAACTGCGACCGCACACTCGCGACGCTCGCCCGATTGGCTGTCGAAGAGGGCTTCCACCTGACCGCGGTCGTCGTCGGATCTGCGGGCCCTTGGCCGAACGAGGGAGCGTTCCGACTAGTCCCCGACCCCGGCGGAGTCCTCTCTAAGCGCTTTGGCGTGATCAAGGTGCCGCTGGTCTTCATTCTCGACGCCGAGTCGCGTATTCAGGCGACGGTGATAGGGGAGAGGCCCGAGGCAGTCTGGCGTTCGGTGCTCAATGGCCAAGAGAATGCCCTCTAGTGACCTTCAGATGGGCACCCGCCTCTCGATCAAGGGCCGGTGCCTCGTGGCTACGTGTTTGCTGCTCGCTACGGCTGCCGCGGTGGCTGCCCTCCTCTATTCCGTTCCCGCATCGCCTCAGCATGACCGAATCGCCTGGATCGCGTACCTTGATTCGGCTAGACCGGAACCCGCCGACCTGGTTCGACAGCACGAGAGCACGGACTGCGGGCCAGCCGCCCTCAAGATGGTCTTCGATCACTACGGTCTCGACGAAATGACTCTAGAAGACATCGAGACCGCTGCCGCCGTTGGTCCTAACGGCACGAACATGCTCGCGCTCAAACAGATCGCTGAAGGCCAAGGCCTCACGGCGCAGGGCCTTCGGCTGTCATCGGACCGCCTGGCTCACTTGCAGATGCCGGTCATTGCTCATGTTCACGGCGATCACTTCGTCTTGCTGCGTAGCGTCGGCAAGGAGTTGGTCGTTGACGATCCCTCCGTTGGTCGACTACGAATGAGAGTAGAGGAGTTCGATCAGGCGTGGGACGGCATCGTCCTGAGCTTCAAGCCTGTTGTGCCTCCAACCGATTCACTACCAGGGAGAGGAGGGTGAAGTGAAGTAGACCGCCCGCAGTCGCTCGCTCGGCGAGCGCATCTCAGTGTTCGCCGGAAAAACTCTCACAATCTCGAATCTCGAGAGAAAGGTCTAAAATGAAGAAACTCACTACCATCCTGATCGCCACTGCGGTCCTGTTCATGAGCTCATTTGCTGGTGCCAGTCCACACGAGGAGTGGACCCAAGCTTCTTCTGGGGAAGCGTTCGACTTCGAACTGTTGTCGGACGCCGATCTGCTAGCCGTGACGGGTACTGGCCTCTTTAAGGACGTCGCATGCGGCGTCGCAAATGGCCTTACCTTTTCAAGTGTCGTAGTCGGTGTCGGCGCGGCGATCCTCAGCACGGCCGTTCCGCCAGTCGGAGTCGCCGTGATGGCTGTCTCGGGCGTCGGCTCCTTTATCTGTCTGTTCTAAGGAGACTCTGACCATGACTAGAATCGCTGCAATCACGCTCACGGGACTACTGGTATTCTCAGGGTCCGCTATTCTCCAGCCAGCCGACGCGGTTTGGGCAAGCGTACCTTCCGCTGGGGCCCCTGCGCCTGAACTCCTATCTGAGGAGGATCTGGCCCTTGTCGTCGGTGGCCTCGGTAGCATGGGCACTGAGGAGTGTCTGGCGACTCTTGGCTCACTGAGCGTCGGACTGAAGATCGGCGGCGGCTGGCTCGCCTCCATTCCCACACCTCACAGTGGTCTTGTAGGCCTTGTAACTATAGGACTAGGTGTTGTGGCGGGAGCCGCCATGGCCGCCTGCTAGCGGTCTGCTAGAGACCTGTAGCTTCACGGTATGACAGCCGCACGGCCGCCGGGGTCCCGGCGGCCGTGCGGCTTCTGCGAAGGTCCCCGTACCGTAGGAGACTTCTGCTGTCAGAGACTGTTGAGAAGCGATAGGGCCATGAAACTACTGATTCTGTCGCGTTTGGTGTTCAGTGCGCTCCTTGCACGTAGGGCCTCGTCTTGGCTTAGGATAGCCTGGGTTCCACTTGGGGTGGCCATCGGCGGTTTGGCCTTTTGTGCCGTCGTCTTGTCCATGTTCGCGGGAATTGAGCATGAGGCGTGCCGCCGAGGCTTTTTGGCCCTTCTTATGCTTCTGGCGTCGCTATGCTGTCTTGTCTCGCAGGTGTTGTTGAGGATTCCGGTTGTGTTGTTGGTAGAGCTCTCGCCCTTACTGACGCTGCCTTTCGGTCTTCGCCGGTTGTTCTGGCATCGGTTCGCATTGAGTGTTGGCGGTCTCTGGATCTTCGCGTTCGGGCCAGCCGCAATCTGGATAACGTCCGTTCATTCGGCAAGAATGGGGAACCTCGGGTGGGCTGTTGCCGGAATCGCCATTTTCGTATTGATAGCCGGCCGGGCGGCGACAATTCTGTCGTGGATGGTGAACCGGTCTTCGATGGGCGTTCGAGGCTCGTTGCTTCTCCTGACGCTGTTTGCGGCCGGCTACGCTGGGGTTCACCTAGCCTTTGCGCTGGCCCTCGGAGAGGCCGGCCCCGCTGGCTTAGGAGTGGGGGTTTTGGACGCGGCCCTTGTGGTGCTGGAGGCGTACACGCCCTTCGGCTGGTTGGCCGCCATTCTCGCGGCTTCCGAACCGCAGGGGCACATGGCAAGGCTGGGAATGATGCTCCTAACACTAGCCGCCCTGTTGCAATTGGAGTGGAAGGTCCTGCTCCGGGGCTGCCGAGCCGGGAATCAGAAACGCTCAACAGCGGCGAGCACACTGCCGCTGACTCGTGTGGCTCGTCGGCTCAGGCGGCTCACGCCCGAGGCGGTTTTGTGGCTGGTTGAGACGGAGTGCTTGCTGCGCTTCAGGCCCGCTCGGCTGTGTGTGCTTTCTTGCTTCGCTTTCGGCCTCGTTCATGCACTGAGGCTTCCAGTGCTAGGTCTCCCGTTCGCCGTCTTGATGCTGTGCCTGTTGATGGAGGGCGTACGCTCACTTCCACCTTCATGCTGCCTGTGGAGAGAGTCGCTCGCGCTCCCCTTGCCGGTCGTGCAGGTCGTTCGCACTCCCAACAGGTGCAGCGACGGGTTGGCGGGTGTACTCTTGGCAGCGGGCACGAGTATAATGGTGATCTCGAGCCGCGATATAGGATGGCTGATTCAGGGCGTGTCCTTTGGTTTGGCGCTTTCGATTGTTCTTTTCGCGAGTGGATGCCTCGGCCTGGTGCAGGCGTACTGGCCTCCGCGTCAAGTCGAGTGGGACCGTCCCCAACTCGATGGGCGCGCGGCTGTCGCTACGTTGGCAGCCCTGGCCCCGGCAGTGGCAGTAGCCGCGACTACGCTAGGACTGTACGTTGCCAGCGGGCGGGACGGTATTGGTTCAACCGCGACCGTGGCGATCGGGGCGGGCTGCCTAGCTGCCGCCTTGGTCACATGGCACTTGACGCGAAAGCAACAAGTAAGAGTGTTGAGTCGGCGAGGCAGCGGCTACTTGCTCCGCGCTCCGCTAGAGCACGGGAGGGGGCGGAGTAGAGGTTCTCCGGGGATGGATGCCAGCAGAAGGGAGTTGAGGGGATGGCCAAGGGGGGAATAGGCGGAGTATGGAGTCGCTGCGGTGGCGAGCGGGCTTGGATTCGGGCCGCAGTCGGGATAGTTAGGTCACCTCGAACGACCTTTCCGATCATTGAGCAGCGGTGCCCTTGGGTCGGTGTCTTCACTCTCGTGAGCTTGGGGCTGATCTTCCAGGGTCTAGCGGCAGCGCCTTTCACCCTCGAAGCGATGTCAGAGGCGCTGGTTGACGCCGGCTTTCGTTCGGCTGAGCTGGCTCCAGTCGTCGTCTATCTGTCCCTGGGCCTCTCGCCAGTCCTTGCTCTCTTCGGATGGCTTCTGGATGCGGTTCTGATCTGGCTCTTGGCTATGACGTTCGGAAGTGAAGCCCGGTTCGGTCACGCTTTCTCCTTGACGGCGCATCTCGGAATCATTAACTTCCTAGGCGGACTGGCTGGTTTTCTGGCCTTTCTGATTTCGAGAAGCCTTGGGAGTAACCTCGGCCTCGACGATATGGGAGTAGCACTTGGCCTGAACTTACTAATATCGGGCGAAAGCGGTGCGGTCGAGGTCCTGTACTCTCGAGTGAATCCGTTTGGGATGTGGTTTGTGGTGGTACTGGCGCTGGGTTCCTCGACCCTTTTCCGGCTGCCCAAGTGGCGAAGCTGGACGGTCGCGGGGATCCACTGGACACTGACGACACTCTTGCTAGTCTCGGCTGGGAGTTTCCCCGAGATTCTGGCGCGTTAGCGGGGAAAGGAGCTAGGACGTGGAAGCCATCAAGGCTGAGGGTTTGAGTCGTCGATTCGGCAAGAAGACGGTTGTTGACGGCGTTGACCTCAAGGTCGCGGCGGGGCAGATTCTCGGGTTCGTCGGCCCCAATGGAGCTGGCAAGACGACAATATGGGCGATGCTGGCGGGACTGCTTGAGCCTACCGAGGGCACGGTTAGATTGCTTGGTAGGCCAGCCGACATCAACGACACTGGGCTCAAGCAGCAGGTGGGAATCGTTCCGGATCACAGCACTCTGTTCGAGTGCCTCACCGGCGAGGAGCTCCTTCTCTCCTACGGCCGCATCTACGGCCTGAGCCACTGGGATGCGAGCCAACGGACCGATGAGGCACTCGCGATCTTCGACCTCGAAGAGGCTGCCAGGAGGCCCATCGCGACCTACTCGCGCGGGATGCAGAAGAAGGTTCGCCTCGCGGCGGTGATGCTCCACGCACCCCAGGTCCTGTTTCTCGACGAACCGTTCGAGGGCGTAGACGCGTTGAGCGCGCGTACCGTCATGTCGATCCTGCGCCAGATGGCCGAAGAGAACGGCACCGCCGTCTTCCTGACGTCCCAGATTCTCGACTATGTTGAGCGAGTGTCGACTCATCTTGCGGTCATCAAGAGCGGCACAGTTCTCCTGTCGTGCTCCCGAGAGGAGTTTCGCGACCTGCCCGAAACGGCGGTAGAGGAGGGGGCTGGGCGTCTCGAGAATCTCATTCTCAGCCTCTCCGCAGGCGAGCGCTTCTCCCGCCTTTCCTGGATCGGCAGTACATCGTAGCTTCGTTGTTGTGGCTCTTCCGGGTTGATGGTGGAAGCGCCGTAGTCAGTCTTGATGCGCGACATAGACTTGTACGGTCAGATTCTGGGTGTCGAGAGTCCTTGGGAAGTCACGGGTGTCTAGCTGCGGCTTGAGGGCCGGCGAAGTGGAGGCTCTGTCGGAGGCCGAGCGTTCAAAGATCGAGACGGTGGCGATGGACATGTGGCCGGCGTACATTTCGGCCACGGTGTCCTGCCTGCCGGACGGCGGGGACAAGATCGCGTACGACAAGTTCAACGTCGCGGCTCATCTCGGCGATGCCGTGGACGAAGTGCGCAGACAGGAGCACACTTGCGCGGCCTGGGTGACGAAGGCCTGACCGACACGCGCTACTTGTGGCCGTACCACCCGGACCGGGCACCGATGGCCCGCTTTCAAGGAGTTGAGCGACGGCAACTCGAAGATGGCCCGTTGCTGGCACTTGAAGGAGGTGGCGATGATGATGTTGGGGGACCCGGAACCGCGCCGAGGCCCTGGCTACGCTCAAGGACTGGTACTCGCGGGCGGTCCGCAGCCGGCTGGAGCCGATGAAGCGTGTGGCCCGGATGATCAAATGACGACGGCGGGCTCAACGCGATTCAGCGAGACGTCACCAACGCACGTCTCGACGGAATCAACTCGGTGATTTGGTGGCGCAAGAAATCCGCCCGCGACTCTCCTGATCGGGACCGCTTCCGCGCCGCCGCCCACTTCCATTTCGGCTGACTCGACCTCGATCCTGATTCACTCACACTCCACACGAAACCGGGGCAACTCAGACCATTCATTTGCCCGACGATGCGGAGAGACGCCTAAGGATTCGGTGGGGATCCGAACGCACGAGACGCTCCGCCAAACCAAGCATCCGGGCGTTGAACACTGCGGCGCCAAGAATGAGAATTGCTGCACCGCAGACGGCCGCTGCGGGTCCCCAAGTGGTTCTCGGCGCGAGAAAAGCCAGCAACAAGGGTAGGCCGATCATAGCCGCCCTGAACGCCACCGACGACCAAACCGGCGAGGAAGAAGGGAGCTTTCCTGCGTAGGGCGTGAAGTCGAACGGACTTGGCGAACGGGCGGACTGGTACACGCCGTCGCCGTGGCCTGCAACTAGAGCACAAAACGGAAGAGCCAGCCACAGGCTCCAAGTACCGAGGCCTGGCCATCCCACTCGGTGCCAAGTCCAAAAGAGAGTTGCCGAGAACACTAGAGCGGGCCCGGCGCTCACGGCTGCAGCGTACGCGGTCGCGGGCGCAATAAGGCGGATCGGCATCGCGAATCGCTCCCCGATACTACGGTGTGCGACGCCATACGAGTGGGATCGGACGTTAAGAAACGCTGCTAAGACCATGAGGACTGGCCACAAGAGGACCAAAATGTTACCGGTCTGCACTACCGGCATAAGGAACAGCATGGCGAGCATCATTCCCCGGTACCAGTTCATCCGCATCAAAGTCTCGAACTCAATCAGGACTAGGCAGGTCTCCGGCGAAAGGCGGTGAAGCCGGCGCAGAATCGGTGCTAGAGAGACGTGGACTCCGCTGACACTCGTTGCGGGTGACATCCGGTGCAAGAGGTGACGTCGGAGGACACGATACTCTAGTGTCAGGCAGGCGAACGTGGCGAGCCACAAACCCGCCAAACGCGTGAAGTTCGCTCCGAGTTCGTGCGGCGCGTCGAGAATTCCGACGAGCAGACCGCTGGGGAGATAGCTCATAGCGGCGAGCAACTGCGAGTTACTCAATTGCTTGGCGACCCCCGACGGAGTCGACTCCGCTGAGACCTCTAGAAGTCGGTTCTGGATCGTCGGTTCAAGAGCGAAGAGGGCGATGATGACCGCTGTTAGTAGCGCAGCTGTCACAAGCCAACTCGTGGCCAGAGCGTCGAACTTCAGCATTGCGACGGCAACTAGACGACCCAGTAGAACTACGAGTGCTAACGTCGCCAGTAGGACGACCACGACGCCGGGCAGCCCCGCAGCTCGGTACATGAGTAAGTAAACAAGAGATGGACCGAAGATCGGTATCCACAGGCCAGATAGCCCTGCAGCCACTCTGAAACCGAAGAGGGTCCTGAACCCGACCGGCAGTGGCAGGCACTGACGGAAGTCGAAGATGGCGGACATGTCTATACGGAGCACCGCCCCGGCGACGAACCAGGCTAGGGCTGCCAAGCTGGCAACGAGGTTCAGGGTGTTGCGGCGCAGTGCGTCGTCTCCGATCTCGAAGATCGCCGCCAGAGTCAAGCACAGAATGAGGCCGAGCAGCAGGCATCCTGCGCGGGTCGTCAGTATCCAGAGATGCGCTCTCGAGCGGTTCCGCTTCCTGGCCAGCCGGAGAACCGCCACGAAGGCATGGAGTTTGGTCAAGACGTTCATCTAGCAGCCCGCGCAAGAAGTGGGTGTCGCGCCGAGAGACGCCAAGCACCCGTGCAGCAAGGCGCTACGAGGGAGCATATGGGTGGGCCGTATTCGACCGGGGAGCAACGATGCTGGGCGGGATGCGTAGCCGCTCGAGAGCAGCACGACTCTGCCGCAGGCTGTTGGGGAAGCGGGGTCGTTGCCGATGCACGGTATAGAGTCTCGACGACATGGAGGAAGGTGGCGTGCATGGATTGGGAGGTTATCCCAGTCCTGCCGCCTAGCAGCCCGTGGCAGAAGTAGTCGTGCGGTCCGAGCGATGTGGTTGGTTCAGGCTTGAGGTTGGGTAGCGGCGAGGAAGACGAAGTTGAAGTTGGGGCGGCTGGCAGCGCGGTTTTCCCGCCATCGGGCGAGGAACCGGCGGAAAGCCCGGCCAAGACGCTCCCAAGGCGCCCCGTGTGGGCCGGCCAGGGCGTCGAGGAACGCCGCAGACCGTCCCTGCAAGGCCCGCGGCGTTCCGACTCCCACGAGCGTACGCATCAGCAGCCCGAGGTTGAAGCCGCAGGCCTGAAGGTAGACCCGCTTGAGCACGTTGCCGCACTCGCGCAGATGCAGCCGTCGCATGCCGCCGGTCTCGAACTGATGGGCGAAAGGCCGTTCGAGGCGCTCGCCGCGCTGGCGCTGCATCCGCTTGCCTCGATTCCCCCGGATTCGCCGACGGTTCGCGTACACGATGGCCTGCAGGTCCTTCTTGCCCTTCCAACGACGACGACCACGGTCCGGCTCCGCAATGTAGCTGCGAAGCTCCAACTCGTCGATGGAGGCGAGAACGGCGTTGCTGTGGTACCCCTTGTCCGCAACGACTTCCTCGATCACCGACGAGTCGCCGACCGCCGACTCGACCTGATCGAAGGTCTCCTCCAGCGTCGCGAAGAGAGACTCCGTGTCCCCCTTGGCGCCGCCGTGGATGGTCACGCCCAGGATGGTCCCGCACTCCAGGTCCACCGCCTGCTCCGCCTTGTACGCAAGGTGCGTGCGGCCATCCTTCATCTTCGTTACCTCTGCATCCGGATCGTGCGGATTCTCCCACTCCTTGTTGGACAACTTCTTCTTCCGCTTGCGGTCGAAGCGCGCCAACTCCGCCTTCGTCGGCGTCGCCACACCCGAGGCCGCCGCCAAGCCCCGAACGAACTCCTCGTACTCCGCGCCCGTGTCACGACGCACGATGCTTCGCAGCGCCGCGTTCGCCTCCAGAGTCGTCGCGTCCACCCCCACCGTCTTCCCCGACACCAGACCCGAATCCGCCAGGACGCCAAGAACCCACGAGAACACCTTCGCGTGAGTCTCCACCGCGATCAGCCGACGAGTACGCGAAATCGTCGAATGATCCGGGGCCGATTCAGTTACACCCAAGTCCAGAAACCGCCGGATGCTCAGCGAGTCCTGAGCCCGCCACGCGATGCCACGCTCAGAGTCCAAACCCTCGAAGTAGCCCAACAGCAACATCCTGAAGTACCGGCCCGGACGCAGACTCGGTCGGCCCATGCGCTCCGCGTAGAACTCCGAACACTCCGACTCCACGAACTCGTCGAAACCCCTCGACTCCAGCAAGCCGTTCAAACGCTCATAGAACGGGTGACCAGAGCTTCGCGGCAGATCGCCGCCCGACACCCAGAGAGGCTCCTGGCTCCCACCACGACGCTTTTTGCCCATAGCCATGACGACATTCTACTGCCCTGGCGAAATGGCCGCCAAGGGCGACTTTCACCACGGGCTGCTAGAGCAACGTTCTCGTTTCCCGCCGGCAGAGGTTGCAAAGCAGCGGTTGGTCAGCATCGAGATATTGCCGAAAAGTTGTGGATCGGCGAGTTGATCAGACAGCGTTCCTGACCTGAGTTCCGTTGGTGAATGGTACTCCTTCTCTGACCGGAGCGACGAGGTGCGGAGCGCCGACTCATCGCCAGCGTTTCTGGGCCATGTCGAGCAGCTCGAAGGCAATCAGCAGCGCCTTGGTGCGTGAGCCGGCACCCTTGGTGACCCGCTGTCGCAGCTTCACGGTGGCAAACGTCGACTCGACCGCGTTGGTGGTGCGCATGTGCTGCCAGTGCTCGGCCTGAAGGTCGAAGAAACTGAGCAGGCATTCCTCAGCCGATGCACCCAGCATCTCGGCTCCCTGGTTTCGGGCCACACGTCGCGGATCGCTCGCCACAGGCCCAGAGCGCCGTCGCCGATGGCCAGGACCGGCGCTCGCAGGCAGCGGCGCTTCAGGTCCCGCAGGACGCTCGCCCAGCTCTCCGCGCTCTCCCGGTCCCCATCCTCGACAGCGATCGGCTCCTTGGTGCCGTCACGGTGCACGCCCAGCAGGACCAGCGTGCACAGGGGACCGTCCTCCAGGCGGACCCGGAAGTGCACGCCGTGGGCCCACATGTACACGTAGTCTTCGGCGCTCAGGTCCCGTCGCCGGAAGGATCGGTACTCCTCCTCCCAGGCCGACGTCATCTGCGTGGTGCTGGATGCCGACAGGCCCGAGGCCTTGTCCCCCAGCAAAGCGCCGAGCGCCTCCTTGAAGTCGCCTGTCGACAGCTCCGCAGGTACAGCACCGGCAGGACCTCCTCGACCTTCTGCGAGCGGCCCATGTACGGCGGCAGGATTGAGCTCGTGACGCGGTGCTCAGGCCTCCGGTCGTCGACCCGGGGAGCCCTGACCTCCACCGTACCGGCGCCGGGCGTCACTTGCCGCGGACGCACACGGCCGTTGCGAACCACCAGTGCCCGGCCGTCCTCCCCGCGCTCCGAGCGGTGTCTCTCCACGCACTCGGAGACCTCCGCCTCCAGGGCCTCCACCAGCATCCGGCGAACGCCCTCGCGGAAAGGCTCGTCGAGAGGCGAGACGGTGTTCCCCTCCGAAGCGGTTTCGACTATCCTGAGCAAGGGTGGCGTGTCTCCGCTCCCGGCATCCAACCGGGCGTTTGTTGAACACCCAGGAGGATACGCCGCCTGACCTACATCAACGGATCCACAGCTCCTGGCAGTGGCTCTCTGCATTTGCGGTAATCGTGCTAAGTCGGCACACCCGACCGGGAGCCTCATCGACCTCGGCCCGCAAGGTCGATGTCGGTTTCCGAGTAGCGGCCCCGAGCCGGCGCACCCCGGAGGTCCTCAATGCGGTTGGTCTGCCGATGCGGCCGAATGAGCTGCGCCACTCGAACTCGTGCTTCAGACCATCTTCACCAGGTAGCTCCGGATCACGCCCTTGTGGCGGGTCCAAAGCGGCAAGTAGCGAAAGCTGACCATGTGTTCCTGGATGAACTCGTAGGCCGATCCGCGTGCCACCTCCGCGAAGCCCGCCGAATTGCCGGACAGGAAGCTGCGGACCTCGCCAAGACTCTGAAGCTGGCGTGTCTGAAGGGTCCCGAATCATGCTCCGATGATCCCTGATCCCAACGGGTCGCGCTCATCTCTCGTTGGACAGACACCACACGCTCACTTCATCGGACAGCCCTACTGCTTGACAGGTCCAGGGCGTTCAGTGTCTGGTCCGGCGTCTTGGGCCATCCGGTCCCCGCAACCCGCGCCACGCCATGACTCGCAGGCCAGCGACAGCGCGAGTCTTGTGCCCACGGTCGTCTCGGCGACCGGCGTCGTTGCGCAGGCTTGGTGGGCTCACGGTCACGGCAAGGGCTGAATCCGGGCCAGTCCCGGTACGGTCCAGGACGAGAGTGAGCGAGAAGGCCTCCTTCCGGATCGAAGGAGGTTTCGTTTGACTTTGGCACCCGAGAGTCCACTGCGCGCCACCCCTACAAGGGGTCGCGCGGTGCGCGACGTTGGTGGCGTCGTTGACGGAGGCGCCCAGCGCGTCCGGCGACGAGTTGCGCGTGCTCTAGGAGCGCGCCGACTGCCTCGAGGTGCGGGCGGACCTAGTCGCTGAGATCAGCGCCGAGTGGTTGCGGGAACGGTTCGCCGGTGCGCTGCTCTACACCTTGCACAGCGAGGCGGAAGGCGGCCGCGGACCGGTCGACGAGGGTCGGCGGGCGGTGCGGCTCGCCGCGGCCGGAGGGTAGTACCTGGTCGATCTCGAGGCTGATCGCGACTTCACCCGCGAGTCGCTGGCCGCGGTCGCCCCGAGCGGGCGGCCGGTGTCCTGGCACGGTCGCGGTGCCAGCGTCAGGGCGCTGGGCGGCCGGCTCAAACAGTTTCGGGCGCGGAGGCGTGATTCTACAATCTCGTCACCGCTCCGAAGGTCGGGTGAAGAACTGGCGCCGCTCGAACTGCTGCTCGAAACGGGCCGCACGGATGTCGCCGCGTTCGCGTTGGCTGCCTTCGGCGCGTGGCCCCGACAGGTGGTGCCACCGCTCGCGGCGCCCTGGATCTACGGCGCCGCGGGTACGCTGGCAGCGGCCCCCGGGCCAGCCGTCCATCGAGCGTCTGCGGGCCGACTACGGCCTGCCGGGCCTGCCCGGGGTGTCGAGACTGTTCGGCGTCGTCGGACACCCGGCGACGCACAGCGTGTCGCCGCGGTTCCACAACGCCGGCTACCGCGACGTGGGCGAGGACGGGCTATACGTCGCCTTCGACGCGCCGACCTTCGAGACGTTCTGGAGCGAGGTCGTGCGCAGCGATTTCTTCGGGCGCGCCGGGATGCCTCTAGCGTGCCGGGGTGCCTCTAGCGGGCCTGAGCGTCGCCGCGCCGCATAGGGCCGCGGCTCTGGCCGCCGCCGGCGAGGCCGGGACCTGGCGGCGCGGACCGGAGGCGCGAACACCCTGCTCCCGGGCCCGGTGGGCGCCGCCGAGAGGCGGTGGCGTGCTGAGAGCACGGACCCGGAGGGCATCGTCGGTCCGCTGCGGCTGGGCGGCATCGAGCTCTCGGACCGGCTGCGGTGGTCATCGGCGCCGGCCGCGCGGCGGTGGCGGGTCTGGCGGCCGCGGGCGCTGAGGTCGCGCTAGCTAACCGCACCGTGTCGACCGGCCGGGAAGCCGCGGAGTCGCTCGGCGCGGCCTTCGTTCCGCTCGGCGAACTCTAACCTGGCGCGCTCGACGTGGTCGTCACCGCCACCTCGCTGGGCCGCGATCCCGCCGACCCGTTTCCCCCCCGCTCCCGATGCGCTGCGCTCCGCGGCGAACGCGGTCGAGCTGGTCTACGCGGCGGATCAACGCCCTGGAGCCGGGCGCTCGCGGCGCGTGGTGTTCAGGTCACGGACGGCCGGGAAGTGCTGCTGCATCAGGGCCTGGCGCAGTACGGGGCGATGACGGGAACGCCGCTTCCGCCCGAAGTCGCCGCCGCGGCCCTGGGATTGGAGACGGCACGATGAAGTATCTTCGGCGGCTTGGCGACCGGAGTGTCGGCTGCCCCTGTTCGACAGCATGAAGCGCCGTCGCCGGCTGGAGTCGCGCCTGACCGGGTTGCTTGAGGAGCGCGGCTTCGCCGAGGTCTTGCTGCCGATCCTCGACTACTTCGAGCCCAACCGGCCGTTGCTTCAGGATCCGCTGCTCAAGCACCTCTACCGGTTTGTAGATCGGGACGGTCAACTGCTCGTGCGCGCGGCGACTTCACACCGATGCTGGCGCGGCTGCTGCCTCCTCACCTGGACGACCTGGAGCTGCCACTCCGTCTCTACTACCGGGGCGACGTGGTGCGGCGTCAGCCGCTGCGTCCCGGCCGGATGCGCGAGTACTCGCAGTTGGGCACCGAGCTGCTGGGCGGCGCTGCCGATGCGGTGACCGAACAGCTCCGCCTGCGCGACCGGCTGGCGGCGGCTTACGGGGGCCAGGGCATCGAGGTCGTGGTCGATCTCGCCGAGTTCGCCGCCGTCGCCCTCGACCCGAGGGTTGGCGGCTCCGCGGGTCCGCGCGGCTACTGCGACGGCCTCATGTTGGCGGCCTACGCGCCGGGCAAGGCACTGGGAGTCGGCGGCCGCTACGACAAGGTGCTCCGGTCGCTCAGCGGCGACTGCTCGGCGGTGGGCTTCTCTTCGGGCTCGATCTGCTGCCGGAGCAGTCGGAGTGCTCCGCGTGATCACGTTCGGCTTGCCGAAGGGACGCAACCTCGGACCCGCCCGCGACGCGCTTGCCGCCGGTGGGCTGGGTCTGGGCGGTCTCGATTCTTCGAGGCTGCGCCAACGGTTGGCCGACGAGAGCGCACTGGGCGTCGACGTCGAACGGTGCTGCTCAAGGACTGGGACCTGCCGCTCTACGTCGAGCACGGGATCGTCGACTGCACGATCATCGCCTCGGACGTGCTGGAGGAGACGCGGCCCGACGGCTTCCAGCCGCTGCGGCTCAAAGGCGGCCGCAGCCGGCGTTCCTGATTGCCGAAACGCCGGAACTGCCGCGGAGCGGTCAGCTCCGGCGGCGCGGCGCTATCCGGCGTGGCGGCGAGACTGCTTGCGGCCCGCAACCTGCACGTCGAGGTGCTCCACCTCCGGCGTGCTGATCCTGGAGGAGCGCGAGGCGGCCCTGGCGCGCGGCGCTCACGCCTACGCCGAGATCCTGGGGTACGGCATGAGCGCCGACGCCTTCCATGTCTCGGCGCCCGAACCGTCCGGCGACGGCGCCGCCCGCGTGATGCAGGCGGCCCTTGACGACGCCGGGATCGCGGCGGAACAAGTCGACTACGTAAACGCCCACGGCACCTCGACGCCGCTCGGCGACATTGCCGAGGTCCGGGCGATCAAGCGCGTCTTCGGCGACCACGCCTACCGGTTGGCCGTGTCGTCGACGAAGTCCTCGACGGGTCACCTGCTCGGCGCGGCCGGCGGCGTGGAAGCCGGTCTCCTGGCCCTCGCGATCGACCGGCAGGTGCTGCCGGCGACGCTGAATCTCGACGAGCCCGACGAGGAGTGCGACCTGGATTTCGTGCCCCACGAGCCGCGCGAGTCGAAGGTCGATGTGGCGCTGACCAACTCCTTCGGCTTCGGCGGCACGAACGGCGCCCTGATCATGACGCGGCCATAACGCCTTCAGAAGGTGGTCAGCTTTCGGAGCCGGACCGTCCGCCAACCGTCAGGTCGGTGGCGTACACTGCGCATAATGCGTGAGCTAGGTTCTCTTTCGTCACTCGTTGACGAAGCGGGGCGCCCCTCCCCTACCCCCCCGGTTTCCAGGCTAGGGCAAGGGAGTTCGGCTTGCGCAGGTTCGGTGCCCATCGTGTTGCGACGTTCGCCCTCGCGTCGCTGTGCTTCATCCAGACGGCCCAGACGGTCCAGACGGTCCAGGCGCAGACTGCGGCGCAAGGCCGGAGCCTCCTCAGCTTCGAGCCGGCGGCGACGGCCCAGGCGCAGACCGCCGGAGGGTCGGACCGGGGGCTACCCACGTTCTTTCCGGAGGACGTGCCGCGGCGCCGGGTCCGCGTCGACATCGACCTGCTGCGCCAGGGGGCGCCGCGACTTGACCTCCTGACGCCGGACGGGCGGACGCTTCAGGCCCGGCTGACCCACTTCGAGGAGCGCGGCGGCGGCGACGTCCTCTGGTCGGGCCGCGTTCCGGGCGCTTCGTACGACACGATCTCGCTGACCGTCCACAACGGCCACGTCCACGGGTCCTACGGCGCGCCCGGAGAGGCGAAGCACGCCCTGCGGGCCGGCGGGGACGGCCTCGGCGCCGTCGCGTCCGAGGCCGAGGCCGGTGGCGGACTGGAACCCAACGGACACGCCTGGTGCGAGGAGACGATCGCGCCGTTTCCCGAGGGGCCGGAGGCGGTGCTGGAAGCGTTCGCGGCGCGCGCGGCCGCGGAGGCCGCCGCGGCGGAGAGCCTGTCCCAGGCTGAGGCCCGCCCGCGGGCGGCGTCGGCCTCCACCGCTCCGGCGCCCGAGCGTTTAGCACTCGCTCAGACGGCAGTGCCCGTTGCCCTCAGTGTGAGCCCGCTGTCCGTTGCGGAGGACGCGGCCGCGCCGGTCACGGTCACGGTCACCGCGACGGTCGCTGCCGGCGACACCTCCGGCAGCGACCGGACGATCATGATCGAGGTCGGCGACGCGCCGGCGATGGAGGGGGTCGCCACGCCGGGCGTCGACTTCACGAACGTCAGCGGGTTTTCGCTGAACCTGCTGGCGAACCAGACGAGCGGCACGGCGAGCTTCACCCTCGCGCCGGTGAACGACGCCTCGCCGGAGCCGCACGAGACGGTGCGGGTGAGCGGAACCCTCGCCGGGGCGACCGTGACGCCCGCGGAGGTCGAGATCACGGACGACGACCAGCATGTGATCGACATTGCGATTCTCTACACCCCCAGCACCGCGAGCATCATGGCGGGCGTCACCCGGGATGATCCAACGGTCACGATCGCGTCGGACACCCAGGGCGCGGTCGACTACGTGAACCTCATCTGGCGCAACAACGCCTTTCCCGCCCGGCTGAACCTGGTCCACGTCGCCGCCGTGCCGCAGGGCGTGATGGACAATCGCGGTTACGGCCCCAGGGACTACATCTTCGCGATGCGGGAGGATCCGGACCTGCTGCGGCTGCGCGAGGCGCACGACGCGGACCTCGTGTTCCTCTGGACTTGGGAACGGACGACCAACCGGCTTCCCTGCGGCGTCGCCTTCCTGCGGTCGAAGACGCATACGACGGAGACGATGGCGCCCTCCGGGGTCGGCGTCTACAACTTCGTGTGCGACCCCGGAGCGACGCCCTGGTCCATCCTCGCCCACGAGATCGGCCATGTGCTCGGCGCGCTGCACGATCCGGCGAATCACAGCCCGGACCCCCGGGTTCCGATCTATCCGTACGCCTTCGGCCACACCCATCTGAGCGGCGGCAACGAGCTGAACGTGGCGACGATCATGAGCTACGGCACGCCGCGACGGTGCATCCGGTTTGGCTTCTTTGGTTGCCGGCAATATGGCAATACCTTCACCCGCGAGCCGTTCTACTCGACCGCTCGCGTCCAGCCCACGCGACGGGCCGACCCGGACGCGAACACGGCGAATCCCCTGAGCGGCCCCGTGCCGGTCGGCATCCTGAACGAACGGGAGAACGAGCGGGCGATCCGGCATCTCCTCCATTCCACCTCGACCTTCGACCGCCACATGCTCGCGGCGCCTCCCGCGAACCTGACCGGCACGGCGTCGGCGAGCGGCGCGACGGTGAACGTGGCCCTCACCTGGGACGACGTGTCCTCGCGCGAGACGGGATACGCCGTCCAGTACCGCGTCTTCGGCGACGGTCCGTGGCAGACCGGGGCGAACCTTGCGAGCAACGTCGAGGGCACGACCCTGACCGGCCTGAATCCGGGGACGCGCTACGTCTTTCGCGTCGCGGCGACGAACAGCCTGGGCTTTGTGAGTCACAGCTACGAATGGGTCGTTCGCACGCCAGGGATCGCGCCGCCGAACGCGCCCGGGAACCTCCGGGTCGAGGTCGTCCGGCGAAGCGTGGGCCGGCGGGACATCGCGGGCACGGTGAATCTGACCTGGAGCGACTGGTCCGAGAGCGAGACCGGATTCCTCGTCCAGTACCGGGAAGTCGGCGCCGTGGACTGGACGGCGGGCCCGACCGTGGCGGCGGACGGAACGTCGGTCGAGGTGACGGACTTGGGGAACGACGTGGAGTACGAGTTCCGGGTGGGTGCTGTGAACGCCCACGGCACGGCCTGGAGCCGGATCGTCACGGCGCGCACCGAGCCGCCCGTCGCGCCGGACGCTCCGGGCGACCTGGTCGGCCTGCGCCTGAGTTCGACCACCGTGCGGCTGTCCTGGCTGGACAACTCCGAGGACTTAGGGAACGAGGAGGTGAACGAAACGGCGTTCGACATCCACGTGCGTCCCTTCGCCGGCCAGGAGTGGACGGTCGTCGCGTCCGCCCCGCCGGACACGGAGACGACGGTGGTCGGCGGCCTGCCCGAGAACAGCCACCTGACCTTCCGGGTCGCCTCGGTCGGGCCGGGCGGCCAGGGCCTGAGCGATGAAGTGTCCATCGACCTGACGGTCGAGCCGCCGGGGATGCCGGTCGTCAGAAGCTGGCTCGACCGGGACGCGAGCGACCGGATCGTCCCCCGTTTCGAGATCACCGTGGAACCGTCGAACGGGGCCGAGTTCTACATGGCGACGCGCAGCGTCGGGGTCTGGACCCGCTACACGACCAGGGAGCTGACCGGGGCCACGCCCTTCCGCGCGGAGGCGAGAAACGGCGGCGGCAGGCGGGTCAGCGAGGACTTCTTCCTGGGTCCCACCCCGGTGCCGCCGCGGCGGCCTTCCGGCTTGTCGGCCACCCAGGCCGGCCCGACCTCGGTTCGCTTCTCCTGGACGGACAACGCGACGGACGAGCTCTGGTACCGCGTGTCGCTCGGCCGCGGAGGGGCGCCGGCGGTCGTGTACGGCGTCTATCCCGCCGGCACGTCCGAGGTCACGCTGGTGGGCCTGCGCCCCGGCAGCTACGAGCTGGAGCTCGACACAGCGAACGCGGCGGGCGCCATCTCGCCCAGCACGACGACCTTCACCCTGCCGGTGCCCGATCCGTTGCCGCCGAACCCTGCGACGAACCTGGCAGCCGCCTTCGGCTCGGCGACGACGGAGGTCGACCTGACCTGGACGGACAACTCGTCGGACGAGACCGGCTTCCGCGTCGGCGTGCGCGCTGAGGACGGCGCCTGGACCTTCGCGGACGTGGCGGCGGGGACCACGTCCCACACCGCGACCGGGCTCACGCCGAACACGCTCTACGACTTCCGGATCCTCGCCGTCTCGGCCGCCGGCAGCTTCGAGAGCGACCTGGTGAGCTTCGACCTCCACCCGGCGCCGCGCGCGCCGTCAGAACTGCGGGCCCGGGTGACCGGCTCGACCTCCGCGGTCCTCGACTGGCTGGACAACGCGTCGAACGAGACGAGCTTCCGCGTCGAGTCGCGCCAGGGAGCGGCCGCCTGGGGGGCGGCGGTGTCGAACCTGCCCGCGAACACGAGGACCTGGACCGCGACGGGTCTGTCTCCCGGCGCCTCGTACGACTTCCGGGTCGTGGCGATCAACAACGCGGGTGAGAGCACGAGCGGAGACGCGAGTCTCACGATGTCTCCGGCCGCGCCGACGAACCTCCAGGCGAGCGTGGCCGGCGCAACCTCCGCGTCCCTGACCTGGACGGACAACGCCTCGACCGAGACCTCCTTCCAGGTGGAGTATCGCGGCAAGTCCGAGAGCGGCTGGACGCTCTGGGCGCCGGATCCCGCGGCGGACGCCACTACCGTCACCGTGACCGGACTCGTGCCGAACCGGGACTACGAGTTCCGCGTGTTCGCCGCGCACGAGGACCACGGGCTCTCGTCCCCGTCCAACGTCGCGTCCGCCGTGAACTTCCCGCGGCTCTCCGAACCGGCCTCGAACGTCGTCGTGACCTTCCTCGGCTCGGATTCCTGCCGGGTCCAGTGGACGGACAACGCGTCCGACGAGACGGGCTTTGTCGTGGAGTACCGGCTGTTCGGCAGGGACGCCTGGGTGTCCGGGGCCACGACCGCGGCGGACACGACGACCGCCACGCTGACCGGGCTCCTGCCGAGCCGCACCTACCGCTTCCGCGTCCTGGCCGCCAACGCGAACGGGTCGCGGCCGAGCTTCCAGGTCGAGGTCACGTCGCCGCCGGCGGCGCCCTCCGACCTCACCCTGGAACCGCGGCTGCCGACCGTGAACCTGGTCGATCTGGCCTGGCGGAACAGTGCGATCGACCAGACCGGCTGGAGAGTCGAGAACCGGGTCGACGGCGGTACGTGGATCAGTCTCGGAGTCGTCACGCGAGGACCATCGGCGAACATCGGCAGCCTCACGCCGCTGGAGCGCAACGAGTTCCGGATCCGGGCGGTCAACGAGAACGGCGATTCGAGTCCAAGCAACGTCGTGGCCTACACGACTCCCGGCCCGCCCGCGGCGCCTTCGGGCCTGACCGTCCAGGCCTCGGGATCGACCGGCGTCCTTCTCGCCTGGACCGACGGGTCGGACGACGAGGGCGGCTTCGACGTGGAGTACCGGGCGCAGGGAGCGGGCGCCTGGACTCTGGCCGGTTCCGTCGCCGCGGACGTCACGTCGACCGCCGCGACCGGACTTGCCGCCAGCACCGCGTACGACTTCCGGGTCAGCGCCAGGAACGCGTCGGGGGCGACGGCGAGCGGCACGGCGTCCCTCACGATGCCGCCGGCGGCGCCGAGCGGTCTTGCGGCGACCCAGCCGACGGCGACCAGCGCCGCGCTGACCTGGACGGACAACTCCTCCGACGAGACCGGCTTCAAGGTGCAGTCGAGCGACGGCAGCGCCTGGACGGATCAGCCGGCAGCCGGAGCCGGCGCGACGTCGGCCACGGTCAGCGGCCTGACCTCCGGCACAAGTTACGAGTTCCGCGTGCTGGCGACGAACGGAAACGGCGACTCGACGCCCAGCAACGTGGCGCACGTCGGCTCGGCGCTCGCGCCGCCCGCGCCGTCGGGCGTCGCGGCGACTGCCGCGGGCTCGACCCGCGTTCTTGTGACCTGGACCGACGCCTCGACGAACGAGACCGGTTTCGAGGTGGCGCACCGTATCGGCGCCGGCGCCTGGACGGTTGCCCTGACGGCGGCGGCGGACGCCGAATCCGCGACGGTCACGGGGCTCTCGCCGAGCACGACCTACGACCTCCGGGTCGCGGCGACGAACGCGAACGGTTCGAACGCGGGCAACGTCGTCTCGCTTACGATGCCGCCGGCCGCGCCCACCGGCCTCGCGGCTTCGGCGGCCTCGGCCAGCTCCGTCGGTCTCACCTGGACGGACGCCTCCTCGGACGAGGCGGGTTTCCGGATCGAGTACCGCCGGCCGGCCGCTGCCGCGTGGACCGCGTTCGGCACAGGGGCCACGGCGAACGCGACGTCGGCTACGGTCACCGGCCTGACCGGCGGCACCGCCTACGAGTTCCGGGTGGTCGCCACGCACGGGACAAACGGGGCGTCCGACCCGAGCAACGTCGCCTCCGCGACCACGTTCGGCACGCGACGGCCGACCGGCCTGCGGGCCGTCGCAACGGACTCGACCAGCGTCAGCCTGACCTGGAGAGACGAGTCGACGGACGAGACGAGCTTCACCGTACAGCGGCGGACCGGCGGCGGCGCCTGGACCGAGGTGGTCGAGCTGCAGCCGAATCTCGAGTCCGCGGCGCTCGAAGGGTTCGCGGCAAGCACGGCCTACGATCTGCGCGTGCTTGCCGTCGGCCCGGGCGGGTCCACGCCGAGCGACCACGTCTCGCTCACGATGCCGCCGGCGCCGCCCAAGAACCTCTCTGCCGCCACCGCCTCCTCGACCAGCGCGACCCTGACCTGGACCGACGCGTCGACGGACGAGACGGGCTTCTACGTCGAGTACACGGGGCCCGACCCGGACGCCCCCGGAACGACGGCGCGTTTTCGTTTGACGCAGGATCTGCCGGCCGGTTCCACGTCGGCTACGGCGACGGGGCTCGTGGCCGGCGGCGACTATGTCTTCGTCGCCTACGCAAGGCACGCCGCGAACGGCTTGTCGTCACCTAGCAACGAGGCGCCGCTCAGCATGCTCGGCGCGCCCGCGGCGCCGTCGGGAGTGTCGGCCACGGCTTCGGGCTCGACCCAGGTCGACGTGACGTGGACGGACAACTCCTCGAACGAGACGGGATTCCGGGTGGAGTACCGGAGCGGTCCCGTGAGCTGGACGCACGGTCCGACCGCGTCGACGGGCGCCGGGTCCGCTTCCGTTACCGGGCTTCGCCCCAGCCGCGGCTACGAGTTCCGGGTGAGTGCTGTGAACGCCCAGGGCGCGACGCCGTCGACCAGCGCGAACCTGGTCATGCCGCCGGCGGCGCCCGGGATCGTCGGCGTGGCGAGCGAGGGAGCGACGAGCGTCGGCGTCTACTGGCAGGACCTGTCGCCGGACGAAACGAGCTTCGTGATCGAGTATCGCGAGACCGCGTCGTCGACCTGGACCGTCTGGAGCACGGAGGCGCCGGCGAATGCGACCTCGGCGATCGTGACGGGTCTTCAGGGCGGCGTGTCCTACCAGTTCCGGGTCTTCGCGAAACACGTCCGCAACGGACTCTCCACGCCCAGCGCGGTCGAGACCCTGAACCGCCTCGGCGTGCCGGCGGCGCCCTCCGACCTCGTCGTGACCGCCCAGGGATCGACTCGCGTCGCGCTGACCTGGGTCGACAACTCGACCGACGAGGTCGCGTTCGACGTGGAGCAGAGGACGGGCTCGAACCCTTGGGCGACGGCGGTTTCGACCGCCGCGGACGCGAACTGGGCCAGCGTGACCGGCCTGACCCCGGGGCAGGCCTACGACTTCCGGGTCGCCGCCCGCAACGCGAACGGCGTGGAGTACAGCTCCGCGGTGACCGTGAACATGCCGCCGCTGCCGCCGACCGGGCTGTCCGTTGCGGAGGCGAGCCCGACCAGCGCGAGGCTGACCTGGACGGACGCGTCGACGAGCGAGACGGGCTTCCAGGTCGAGTATCGAGCGGTGGGGGAGGAGTCCTGGACGACCTGGGGCACGTCGGCCGCCACGAACGCCACGTCAATCACCGTGACCGGCCTGACCGCCGGCGTGGGCTACGAGTTCCGGGTGCGCGCGAAGGGCTCGGGCGGCAGCCTCTCCGACCCCAGCAACGTGGCGACGCTCGCGCCGTTGGGTGCGCCGGCGGCGCCGAGCGGCTTCACCGTCGTCGCGACGGGCTCGACCGGCGTGACAGCGACCTGGGTCGACAACTCGACCAACGAGTCCGTCTTCCGCGTCGAGCGCCGGCTGTCCGGCGTCGAGGACTGGACCGAGGCCGCGCTCGCAAACCGCGACACGACGACCGTTGCCGTGCCGCGTCTGGTCGCGAGCACCGCGTACGAGTTCCGCGTTCTCGCCTGGAACGAGCACGGCGCCGCCCCCAGCAACGTGGTCGCCCTGACGACGCCGCCCGCGCCGCCGACAGGCCTGGCGGCGACCGTGGCGAGCCCCACGAGCGTCACGCTCACGTGGACCGACGCTTCGTCCGACGAGACCGGCTTCGTCGCCGAGTACCGGCTGGCGAAGGCGAAGGACTGGACCGCGTTCGCCACGGAGGCGGCTGCGGACGCGACGTCGCTCGTCGTGACCGGTCTGTCTCCCGGCAAGGCCTACGAGTTCCGGGTGCGCGCCCGGCATGCGACGAATGGCCTGGGGAGCCCCAGCGACGTGGTCGTCGTGGAGACGCTGGGCGGCCCGGCCCCGCCGACGAACGTCTCCGTGTCCGCCACCGGGTCCACCGGCGTCGTCTTGACCTGGAAGGACAACGCGACGGACGAGACCGGTTTTGCTGTGGAGCGCCGCATCGGTCGCGGCGAATGGGCGACCGTCGCGGAGGTCGGCGCGAACGTCCTGACGGCGACGGTCACGGGCCTTGCGCCAAGCACGAAGCATGAGTTCCGGGTGGCGGCCACAAATGCGCACGGCGCGGTTCCCGGCGAAGCCGTGTCGCTCACGATGCCGCCGGCCGCGCCGGTCGGCCTGACCGCGGCCGCCGCGACCTCGACCAGCGTCCGCCTCACGTGGACGGACGCGTCATCGGACGAGACGGGTTTCGTCGCCGAGTACCGGGCGGCCGGCGGCTCGAACTGGTCGGCCTTCGGGACGAAGGCCGTGGCCGACGCGACCGCCTTGACCGTGACCGGCCTGACGTCGGGCACGACGTACGACTTCCGGGTGTTTGCCGAGAGCGCGAACGGCCTTTCCTCGCCGAGCGGCGTCGCGAGGGTCGCTTCAAGCGGCGCGCCGGCTGCCGCGTCGGCGGTCACGACGGCGCCCGCGGGCTCGACTTCCGTTCTCGTGACCTGGACGGACAACTCGACGGACGAGACCGGTTTCCAGGTCCAGTACCGGATCGGTTCCGGCGGCTGGACGACTGGCGCCGCGGTGGCGGCCAGCGTGACCCGGGTCGAGGTCAAGGGGCTTGAGCCGAGCACGACGTACGAGTTCCGCGTCGTCGCCCTGAACGCGAACGGCGAGGCGGCGAGCGCGGCCGTGTCGCGGACCACGCCGCCGGCCGCCCCGGGCGAACTCGCCGCGAATCGTACGAGCGGCGCCCGGGTCAATCTGACCTGGGTCGACCGGTCGAGCGACGAGACGGGCTTCGTCGTCGAACACAAGGCGGAGAACGAGCGCGGCTGGACCTTGATCCTGCAGGAGGTCGGCGCCGGATCGACGTCGTTCCGGGTGTCGGGTCTGTCGAAGCGGAACAACTACGCCTTCCGCGTGTTCGCGAAGCATGCGACGAACGGCCTGTCCTCACCCAGCCGGGTCGTCCATGTCGGTCCGTTCGGCGCGCCGGCGGCGCCCTCAGGGGTCGTGGCGACCGCGTCGGGGGCGTCGACCGTCGTCGTGAGCTGGACGGACAACGCCTCGGACGAGACCGGCTTCCAGGTCGAGTACCGTGTCGCCCGAGGCGGCGTGCCCTGGACGACGTTCTCCACCGCGGCCCGGGACGCGACGTCGGCGACGGTCACGGGCCTGCTCGCGGAGACGACCTACGAGTTCCGCGTCGGCGCCGCGAACGACAGGGGCGTCTCCTGGAGCGCCGTCGCGACGGCCCGCACGAGCGCGGACACCGTCCCGGCCGCGCCGACGAACCTGGCCGTGGACATGATCGGCCCGACCCGCGCGGAGCTCACCTGGACGGACGTCGCGACGAATGAGACGGCCTACGAGGTGAGCTTCGAGGGGCCGACCTTCTATGAGATGGTCTACTCCGTCTATCCGGCCGGGCAGGAGGCCGCCACGTTGACCGGCCTGATGGACGATGCGCACGACGTGTGGGTGCGCGCGGTGAACGGCGCCGGCCGGAGCGAGCCTGCGACGCTCAGCTTCAACGTGCCCAGGCAGCGGCCGAAGCCGCCGAAGGAAGCGGAGAAGCTGACGGCCACGCTGACCGGCCCGATCACCGTCGAGTTGACCTGGCAGGACAAGGCGAAGGACGAAACGTACTACCTGGCGGCCGTCAGGCCGGAGGACGGCGCCTGGTCCTACGCCCGGTCCGATGCGGACAGCACGAGCGGAACGTTTCACGGCCTCGTGCCGAACAGGAAGTACTACGCCCGCGTTCAGGCCTACCACGAGGAGAACGGCGGCCTGGACAATCCCGACGAATGGGTCGAGTTCAACACGTTCGCCGAACCGCGCGCGGTCTCGGGCTTCACCGTGACGCCCGCCGGGTCGACGACCGTGACGCTCGACTGGGTGGACGAGTCCTCCGAGGAAACCGGCTACGAGGTCCAGATCCGGGGCGCCGAGTCGGGATGGGTGACCGAGACGAGAGTTGCCGCGGACGCGGAGCAGGCGACCCTCGCCGGTCTCGAGGCCAGCGCCGTCTACCGTTTCCGCGTCCGGACGGTCACGGCGGATGGTTCCGCAAACAGCGACGCCGTTCGTCTGACGATGCCGCCGCCTCCGCCCGGCGGCCTCCTGGCCAGGCCGCTGTCGGCAACCGGCGCCGGCCTGTCGTGGACGGACGAGTCGTCCGACGAGACGGGCTTCGTCGCCGAGTACCGGACGGTCGGATCGCCCGCCTGGACCCGGTTCGGCGCCGAGGCCGGCGCGGACGAAACGACGCTCTCGGTGACGGGTCTCACCTCCGGCGCGAGCTATGAGTTCCGGGTCTTCGCGCGGCACAGCGTGAACGGCCTGTCCTCGCCGAGCAACGTGGCGGCCCTCGACCATGTGGGCGCTCCCGCCGCGCCGGGCGGCGTGTCCGTCGTGGCGGCCGGAATGACCAGCGCCGAGGTGTCCTGGACGGACAAGTCGTCCGACGAGACGAGCTTCCAGGTCGAGCACCGGTCCGCCGGCGGCGCCTGGACGGCGACCACGGCGGCGGCGGACGCGGAAGCGGCGACGGTAACCGGGCTCTCGGCCGGCACGGCCTACGACTTCCGCGTGGTCGCGCTGAACGACCACGGCTCGCGAGCGAGCGCGATCGTTTCGTTGACCATGCCGTCGGCGCCCGCAGCATCCTGCACGGCGTCTTCCGTGGCGGTCACGGCGACGAGTCCGACGGACGCTTCGGCTCTGGCTGCGGACTGCGCGTTCCTGCTGGACAACAAGTCCACGCTGGAGGGCAGTGCGCCGACGAAGGCCCTGAACTGGTCGGCGAGTCTCAGCATGAGCTCCTGGGACGGCATCACGATAGCGAGCGACCGGGTAAGTCAGATCCTGCTGGGGGCGGCGTGGGGCCTGAGCGGCACGCTCCCGGCGAGTCTGGCCCGTCTGAGCGGTCTGGCGTCGCTACGGATCACCCCCGGTCAGTTGACGGGCGGCCTGCCGACCCTGCCCGGGAGCCTGACGAACCTCGATCTTTCGCGGAACAGTCTGTCGGGGACGCTGCCGGATTTCAGCGGCCTGAGCAACCTGATCGAGCTTGGCCTGAACCAGAACGGTTTCACCGGCAGCGTTCCGGCGGCGGAGCGGCTGCCTTCCACGCTGACCCACCTGGAGTTCGTGGACAACGACCTCTCCGGGGCGATTCCGGACCTGAGCAGCCTGGGCAGCCTGGTTCAGCTCGACCTGACGGGCAACGACCTGACCGGGGGGATTCCGGCGCTTCCCGCGAGCCTCCTGTTCCTCCGGCTGATCGACAACGACCTGAGCGGGGCGATCGGAAACCTGAGCGGCATGACCGCCCTGAGGCACCTGCACCTGAACGACAACGGGTTCTCGGGCGCCGTTCCCGGGAACCTGCCGTCCGGCCTGCAGCAGCTCTACGTCCGCAACAACGCGCTGGACGGGAGCACGTTCCCCGACTTGAGCTCTCTTTCGAGCCTGAGCGACATCCGTCTAGACGGCAACGCGTTGACCGGATCGGTTCCGCCGGACGACTTGCTGCCGCCGAATCTGCGGATTCTCCTGCTGTACAACAACAGCCTGTCGGGCGCGCTCCCGGACATGAGCGACCTGTCGAGCCTGATCTACCTCTACCTGCAGGGCAACGCCTTGACCGGAGCGATCCCGGCGGCGACTACGCTGCCGCCGAACGTCCAGCGCCTCGTGCTGAGCGGCAACGCCCTGGACCAGGCGATCCCCGACCTGAACGCGTTGTCGGCGCTCGACTGGTTCTACGCGACGGGCAACGCGCTGACCGGCGCCGTGCCGACCGCGGCGACGCTGCCGGCAGGCATCGAGCGGCTCGCCCTGGGCGACAACGAGCTGACCGGAGGGGTCCAGGACTTCAGCACGCGGACCTCCCTGACCCACCTCTATCTGCAGGGCAACGCCCTGTCCGGTTCGATCCCGACGACGCTGCCCACGAGTCTCCAGGTCCTCCACCTGGGCGGCAACGATCTGGCGAACGCGATTCCGTCTCAGCTTGGCAATCTCGCCGCGCTCACGGAGCTCTCGCTCTGCGACAACGATCTCATGGGGGCCTTGCCTTCGGCGCTGGAGACGAAGCGGACGGCGAATCCGGCGACGGTCGCCGTCTTCTCCTGCGCGCACATCGCGGACGCCACGGCCACGGAGGGAACGCCCATCGAGTTCACGGTGACCCACGACACGTTCCCGGTGACGGGCTCGGCCGGCGCCGCGGACCTCGTGCTGTCCTGGGAGACGGCGGACGACACGGCCACGGGTTCCGACTACACGGGCACGGCCGGCACGCCGGGCAGCGTGACGATCGCCGGCAACACGGACACGGCAACGACCTCGAGCACGGCGACGATCTCCGTCGCGACGACACAGGACACGGCGGTCGAAGGGAACGAGGCGTTCACGGTGCGTGTTGCGCTGCCGGACCCGCTGCCTTCGGGGTTCAACGTGTTGGCGACAAAGGCATCGGCGGTCGGCACGATCGAGGACGACGACATGGCGGCGAATCCGACGGTCGAGTTGTCGGTGAACAACTCCGGCGCGGTGACGGAGGGCGGCACGCTGACCCTGACCGCGACGCTGAGCGCCGCGCCGTCCGCGAACGTCAGCGTGCCGATCCAGCAGGTAGCCGCGAACTCAACGGCGGTGGCCGGCGACTACTCCCTGTCTCCGGCGTCGATCACGGTCGCCTCCGGCGCCAGGACCGGCACGGCGACGCTGACGGCCGTAACCGACACGGCGGACGAGCAGGACGAGACGCTGCGCCTCGCCCTGGGCACGGTGAGCGGCCACGACGACGGCTCGGCGACCCACGTGGACATCGTGATCACGGACAACACGGCGACGACCGTCACGCTGTCCACCCCGGACACGGAGGCGACCGAGGGCACGCCGGCGGCGACCGCCGGCATCCGGGTCACGCTGGGCCGCGGTCTGGTCGCCGGCGAAGTGCTGGCCGTGCCGCTCGCCTTCGCTGGCGGTACGGCGGGCACGGACTTCACGCTGGCGCTCTCCGGCTCGCCGACCGGCGTGACGTTTGCTTCCGCCACAAGCACGGTGACCTTCACCGGCCCGCAGAGCGGCGCGACCGCGACGACCGCGAACGTCACCCTGACGCCGGCGGACGACGCAGACGCGAACGACCGGACGGTCACGGTGTCGACCGGCACGTTGACCGCGACAAGCCTGGACGGGGGCGCGTCCGCGAGCCGCACCGGCAACGGCGAGATCACGATCTCCGACGACGAGACGAAGCGTCTCGTCTTCTCGCAGACGACCGTGCCGGTCACGGAAGGAGGCGACGCGAACTACACGGTGAAGCTCGGCTCGGCGCCTACCGCCAGCGTCACGGTGACGATCTCGGGCCACGGCAGCACGGACCTCTCCGTGGACACGGACAGCGGCATGAACGGCGACCAGACGTCGATGACCTTCACGACGTCCACCTGGAACAACGCGCAGACCGTGACCGTGACCGCGGCGGAGGACGACGACACGGCGAACGAGGCGGCGATCACCCTCGGCCACGCCGCCTCCGGCGGCGGCTACGGCTCGGTCAGCGGCAACGTGACGGTGAACATCACGGACGACGACGATCCGAAGATCGATCTGTCCGTGAACAACAGCGGCGCGGTGACCGAGGCCGGCACGCTGACGATCACGGCGGAGGTCAGCCAGGCGCCGTCCGGCAAGAGTCTTGCGATACCGGTCCAGCGGGTGGCCGCGAACTCCACGGCGGTGGCCGCGGACTTTTCGTTGAACGGCACGCCGGCGGGGACGATCACGGTCGCGGACGGCGCTATGACCGGGTCCATCACCCTGACCGCGACGGACGATTCGGCGGACGAGGCGGGCGAGACGCTGCGGCTCGAACTCGGCGCCTTGCCGACCGGTTACGAACGCGGCGCGACGCCCGATGTGGACATCGTGATCACGGACAACGACGCGACGACCGTGACCCTGTCCACCCCGGACACGCAGGCGACCGAGGGCACGGCGGCGGCGACCGCCGGCATCCGGTTGACCCTGGGCCGCGGTCTGGTGTCCGGCGAGGCGCTGGCCGTGCCGCTCACCTTCTCTGGCGGCACGGCGGGCACGGACTTCACGCTGGCGCTCTCCGGCTCGCCGACCGGCGTGACGTTTGCTTCCGCCACGAGCACGGTGACCTTCACCGGCCCGCAGAGCGGCGCGACCGCGACGACCGCCAACGTCACCCTGACGCCGGCGGACGACGCCGACGCGAACGACCGGACCGTCACGGTGTCGACCGGCACGTTGACCGCGACGAGCCTCGGCGGCGGCGCCTCCGCCAGCCGCACCGGCAACGGCGAGATCACGATCGACGACGACGAGACGAAGCGCCTCGTGTTCTCGCAGACGACCGTGGCGGTCACGGAAGGAAGCGACGCGACCTACACGGTGAAGCTCGGCTCGGCGCCTACCGCCAGCGTCACGGTGACCGTCTCGGGCCACGGCAGCACGGACCTCTCCGTGGACACGGATAGCGGCACGGACGGCGACCAGACGTCGCTCACCTTCACGACGTCCACCTGGAACAACGCGCAGACCGTGACCGTGACCGCCGGCGAGGACGACGACGCGGCGAACGAGGCCGCGATCACCCTTGCCCACGCGGCGACGGGCGGCGGCTACGGCTCCATCAGCGGCAACGTGACCGTGAACATCACGGACAACGACGCAAAGGGTCTGACGTTCTCCTCAACCGCCGTCAGCGTGACCGAGGGCAGCGAGGCGACCTACACCGTCCGCCTGGCCACGGCGCCTGCCTCGAACGTCACGGTGTCGGTCTCGGGCCACGCCAGCACGGATCTCACGGTCGACACGGACAGCGGCACGGACGGCGACCAGACGTCGCTCACCTTCACGACGTCCAACTGGAACAACGCGCAGACCGTGACCGTGACCGCGGCGGAGGACGACGACACGGCGAACGAGACCGCGATCACCCTCGCCCACGCCGCCTCAGGCGGCGGCTACGGGTCCGTCACAGGCAACGTGACCGTGAACATCACGGACGACGATGATCCGAAGATCGACCTGTCCGTGAACAACAGCGGCGCGGTGACCGAGGCCGGCACGCTGACGATCACGGCGGCGGTCAGCCAGGCGCCGTCCGGCAGGAGTCTTGCGATTCCGGTCCAGCGGGTGTCCGCGAACTCCACGGCGGTGGCCGCGGACTTCTCGCTGAACGGCACGCCGGCGGGGACGATCACGGTTGCCGACGGCGCGACGACAGGGTCCATCACGTTGACCGCGACGGACGATGCGGCGGACGAGGTGGACGAGACGCTGCGGCTCGAACTCGGCGCCTTGCCGACCGGTTACGAACGCGGCGCGACGCCTCAGGTGGACCTCGTGATCACGGACAACGACGCGACGACCGTGACCCTGTCCATCCCGGACACGCAGGCGACCGAGGGCACGGCGGCGGCGACCGCCGGCATCCGGTTGACCCTGGGCCGCGGTCTGGTGTCCGGCGAGGCGCTGGCCGTGCCGCTCACCTTCTCTGGCGGCACGGCCGGAACGGACTTCGCGCTGGCGCTCTCCGGCGCGCCGACCGGCGTGACGTTTGCTTCCGGCACCAGCACGGTGACCTTCACCGGCCCGCAGAGCGGCACGACCGCGACGACCGCCAACGTCACTCTGACGCCGGCGGACGACGCCGACGCGAACGACCGGACGGTCACCGTGTCGACCGGCACGCTGACCGCAACGAACCTCGGCGGCGGCGCCTCCGCCAGCCGTTCCGGCAACGGCCAGATCGAGATCGCCGACGACGAGACGAAGCGCCTCGTGTTTTCCCGGACGACCGTGCCAGTCACGGAAGGAAGCGACGCGAACTACACGGTGAAGCTCGGTTCGGCGCCCAACTCGAACGTCACGGTGTCGATCTCGGGCCACGCCAGCACGGACCTCACGGTCGACACGGACAGCGGCACGAACGGCGACCAGACGTCGCTCACCTTCACGACGTCCACCTGGAACGACGTGCAGACCGTGACCGTGACCGCGGCGGAGGACGACGACACGGCGAACGAGGCGGCGATCACCCTCAGCCACAGCGCCTCCGGCGGCGGCTACGGCTCGGTCAGCGGCAACGTGACCGTGAACATCACGGACGACGATGATCCGAAGATCGACCTGTCCGTGAACAACAGCGGCGCGGTGACGGAGGCCGGCACGCTGACGATCACGGCGGCGGTCAGCCAGGCGCCGTCGGGCAGGAGTCTTGCGATTCCGGTCCAGCGGGTAGCAGCGAACTCCACGGCGGTGGCCGCGGACTTCTCGCTGAACGGCACGCCGGCGGGGACGATCACGGTCGCGGACGGCGCGACGACCGGGTCGATCACCCTCACCGCGACGGACGATTCGGCGGACGAGGTGGATGAGACGCTGCGGCTTGAACTCGGCTCGTTGCCGAGCGGTTACGCCCGCGGCGCGACGCCCGATGTGGACATCGTGATCACGGACAACGACGAGACGACGGTCACCCTGTCCGTGCCGGACGCGGCGGCAACCGAGGGCACAGCGTCGGCGACCGCCGGCATCCGGCTCACCCTGGGCCGCGGTCTGGTGTCCGGCGAGGCGCTGGCCGTGCCGCTCACCTTCTCTGGCGGCACGGCGGGCACGGACTTCGCGCTGGCGCTCTCCGGCTCGCCGACCGGCGTGACGTTTGCTTCCGGCACGAGCACGGTGACCTTCACGGGTCCGCAGAGCGGCGCGACCGCGACCACTGCGAACCTCACCCTGACGCCCGAGGACGACGACGACGCGAACGACCGGACCGTCACGGTGTCGACCGGCACGTTGACCGCGACGAACCTGGACGGTGGCGCCTCCGCCAGCCGGTCCGGCAACGGCGAGATCACGATCGACGACGACGAGACGAAGCGTCTCGTGTTTTCCCGGACGACCGTGCCGGTCACCGAGGGCAGCGAGGCGACCTACACCGTCCGCCTGGCCACGGCGCCTGCCTCGAACGTCACGGTGTCGGTCTCGGGCCACGGCAGCACGGACCTCACGGTCGACACGGACAGCGGCACGAACGGCGACCAGACGTCGCTCACCTTCACGACGTCGAACTGGAACAGCGCGCAGACCGTGACCGTGACCGCGGCCGAGGACGACGACACGGCGAACGAGGCGGCGATCACCCTCAGCCACAGCGCCTCCGGCGGCGGCTACGGCTCGGTCAGCGGCAACGTGACCGTGAACATCGCGGACAACGACGATCCGCCGACAGCGCCATCCGCGCCGACGGGCGTGACCGTTTCAGCGACGGGTTCGACGTCCGTGTCGGTGAGGTGGACCGACGCGTCCTCGGACGAGACGAGTTTCCGGGTCGAGTACCGGACGGGCTCGAACTCGTGGACGACGGGTACGACAACCGGCGCGGATGCAACTTCGGCGACCGTCGGGGGATTGTCGGCGAGCACGCCGTACGATTTCCGGGTCGCGTCCGTGAACTCGGTCGGTTCCTCGGAGAGCTCCGTCGTGTCGCTCACGATGCCGCCGGCGGCGCCGTCCGGGCTCGCGGCTTCCACGTCGTCGCCTGGCAGCGTCGCGTTGTCGTGGACGGACAACTCGTCGGACGAGACGGGGTTCCTCGTGGAGTACCGGGCAACGGGCGACGCGGACTGGACACAGTTCGCGACCCTGGCGGACACGAACGCGACGTCGCTTGTCGTGACGGGGCTGACCTCGGGGACGGCGTACCGGTTCCGGGTGTCCGCGACGAGCGCGAACGGTCTGTCATCGCCTTCGAACGAGGCGTTTGTGGGAGCGGCGGCGGTTCCCCTGCCGCCGACGGACGTCACGGTCTCGCCGACGGGTTCGACCTCTGTGTCCGTGACATGGACGGACGCCTCAACGGACGAGACGGGCTTCCGGGTGGAGTACCGGACGGGCTCGGACTCGTGGACGCTCGGTACGACGACCGTCGCGGACGCGACTTCGGCGACCGTCGGGGGATTGTCGCCGAGCACCGCGTACGACGTGCAGGTCGCGTCCGTGAACGCGAACGGTTCCTCGGGGAGCTCCGTCGTGTCGCTCACGATGCCGCCGGCCGCCGTGTCGGGCCTTTCCGGCGCGGCTGTGGACGCCGTGACCGTGACGCTTCAGTGGACGGACAACTCGTCGGACGCGACGTCGTTCGTCGTGGAGTACCGCGCAGCGCGCACAGAGGACTGGACGGTGTTCCCTGCCGAGGCGCCGGCCGGTGCGACGACGACGTTCGTCACGGGTCTTGCCTCGGGTACGAGCCATGACTTCCGGGTCTACGCGAAGCACGGCACGAACGGTCTGGCCTCGCCGAGCGAAGTGGTCCGGGTGGGCGCGTTCCGCGCTCCCGCGCCGCCTGTGAATGTGGCCGCCGCGCCGGCCGGCGCGAGTGCCGTGGTGTTGACCTGGACGGACACCTCGGACGACGAGACGGGCTTCGAGATCGAGTACCGGGAGGCGAATCCGGGCGTGTGGCGGAAGTTCGAGACGGAGGCGCCGGCGAACGCGGAGTCCATCGTGGTCACGGGTCTTGCGGCGGACACGAGCTACGAGTTCCGGGTGCTTGCGAAGAGCGCGGCCGGCCTGTCGTCCCCGTCGCCGGTGCACGCGGCGACGACGGGAAGCGGCGGGACGACTCCGCCGGTCGATCCGCCACCGGTCGATCCGCCGCCAGTCGATCCGCCACCGGTCGACCCGCCGCCAGTCGATCCGCCGCCAGTCGATCCGCCTGCTCCGCCGCCGAACCGGGCGCCGTTCTTCGACCCGGCGACGCCGCTGGAACTCACGATCGTCGAGGGAACGACGGGCGCGGTCGGTTTCCCGGTCGACGCCAGCGACCCGGACGGCGACGCGCTGTCCTACGTCCTGAGCGGCGAAGACGCCAGTGCGTTTGCCGTGAACAACGAGACGGGCCAGATCCTGGTGCGGCGCGGCGTGACGCTGGACGCCTCGGTGCGGTCGTCCTACGCGTTCTCGGTCATCGCCTCGGACGGTGCGCTGAGCGCGAGCCGCGAGGTGACGGTCGAGGTCGTCGAGCCGAGGCCCCCGGGCGTCTCGCCGACCGGTCACCTGCCGGATCCACCGACGGAACTTGCGGCAACGCTGCTGACGTCCGAGGTCGTCGTGCTGACCTGGCTCGACCAGGCGGACGACGAGACCGGGTTCGAGGTGCACTTCCGCGAGGACACCGGCGGTTGGGAGCAGGTGCGCTCGCTGCCGGCGAACGTGGAGACGGCGACGGTGGAGGAGCTTGCCGGCGGGATCGAGTACGAGTTTGTCGTGCTGGCTGTAAACCGTTACGGCCGGACGGCGAGCGACGTGGTCGCCATCGAGTTGTCGCTGGCGCCGCCGACCCATCTCGACGCCGTGCCGCTCGGCGAGACGAGCGCGCGGCTCGTCTGGCGGGACAACGCGACGGCCGAGACCGGCTACGAAGTGCAGCTCCGGCGGGCGGCCGCGGACGGTGCGGGAGGTGACGCGGACGGTGCCGGTGACACGGACGGCGAGGGCGGCGCGGCGACGGGCTGGACGGCCGTCGGGACGGTTGGCGCGAACAGCGCCGCCGCCGTGCTGGAGGGCCTGGAGCCCGGCGCCTCGTACCGGTTCCGGGTTGCCGCGCTGGGACGCGACGCGATGGCGCTCAGCGGCACGGCGCGCTTCACTCTGGCCGCGCCGCCGCCTGACGGCGCGAACACGGACTGCGTGCCGGCCGGAAACGTCGCGACGCTCGCCGGCGGCTACGACGTGCGGATGTGCGTCGAGATGCCGTCCGGTGCGCAGGTGGACGCCTCGAACTACCACCTGGAGTCCACGGCGTCCGGCCTGCTCTACTTCTTCGACCGGGACAACGTGGAGGTCCTGGTCAAGGTGCTCGACGGCTGCGCGATCAACGGCCACCGCTGGGTGTTCATCGCGCCCGTGACGACGCTGGCGTTCGAACTGGAGGTCGTGGAGCGGTCCACCGGGAACGTCTTCACCCACCGGAATCCGCGGAGCATGGTTGCGGCGACGGTCAGCGACACGACGGCCTTTGCCTGCGATCCGGCGGCGGTGGCGGAGCTGACGGTCGGTGCAGCCGGAGGAGATGGACGGCCTGCGGCCGGCGCTCCGGTTCCGGAAGCGGACGAGGAGGTCCGTGCAGCCGGCGGGTCGGGGGCGGACCGAATGGTCGGTGCAGCGAGTGGGTCGGATGCGGGTCGGGTCGTTCTTGCAGCGAGTGAGACGCCGGTCTGCGAGCCGGACGGCCCCGGGATCGAACTGGAGAGCGGCCACCGGATCGACATGTGCTTTGCGAACCCGGACGGCGCCGTCCTCGGCGCGAACGACTGGGGCCTGGCCCCGCGCTCGGCCGCGCTGCTCCACTTCTTTGACCCGGAAAACGCGGAGGTCCTGGTCAAGGTGCTCGACGGCTGCGCCGTGAACGGCCACCGCTGGGTCTTCGCCGCCTCGGCGACGGACCTCGCCTTCCACCTCGTTGTCACCGCGCCCGACGGGCAGCGCTGGACGCACCACAACAGCGCCGGACAGACCGCTGAACCGCGAAGCGATACTGCGGCTTTCCCGTGCCGGTGAAGGCAATGAGGAGCGAGGCTGGCGCCTTGCACCTCTTCCTCCTCAGGCGCACCGCCATGCCCGACGCCCCCTTAGCTGCTTGACAGTCCGATCCTTCCGATGCAGTATCCGGCCTTCTGGAGCCGTTCCGGCCCCTTTAGTCCCTGCAACGCCATGAGCCCACCTGCCAGAACCTCCGCGTTCGTCGCTGTCTTCGCCGTTTCGGCGACGGGGATCGTCGCGACCTCCTGGTGGGCTCACGGGCACGGCAAGGGCTGAACCCGGGCTTGGGTCCCGGTACGCCTGATCCGGGACGAGGGACACTCAGGAAGACCTCCTTTCGGATCGAAGGAGGTCTTGAGTTTGAACCAGGCAACCGACGAATCCCGAAACGCCACCTCGACAGGGGTCCGGCGGAGCGCGACCGCTACAGGGGTCGCTCGAAGAGCGACGTCTACGGAAGTCGCTCAGAGAGCGACATCTACGGAAGTCGCTCAGAGAGCGACATTGGTCGCGTCGTTGACGGAGGCGCCGAGCGCGTCCGGCGACGAAGTGCGCGCGCTCTCGGAGCAGGCGGACTGCCTGGAGGTCCGCGCGGACCTGGTCGGCGATGTGGACGTCGAGTGGTTGCGGGAACGCTTCGCCGGCGAGCTCCTCTACACGCTGCGAAGCGAAGCGGAAGGCGGCCGCGCAACGGTCGATCCGGAACGGCGGTCGGCGCTTCTTTCCGCGGCGCAGGCGTACGACCTCGTTGACATCGAGGCGGACCGCGATCTCGGCCGGGCCGTTCTGGATGCAGTCGAACCCCGGCGTCGCGTCGTGTCGTGGCATGGCCGGGCACGGAACCTGAAGGTTCTGCGGGGCCGCTTGAGACAGGTTTCCGGGGTCGAGGCGCGGCTTTACAAGCTGGTGACCAAGGCACAGAGCTCCGGCGAGGAGCTCGTGCCGCTCGAGCTGCTGCTCGGCTCGAACCGGGGCGATGTCGCCGCCTTCTCCATGGGCGCCACAGGTAGCTGGACCCGGCTTGTGGCGCCGCGTCTCGGCGCCCCGTGGATCTACGGCGCCGCGGGGCCGCTCGCCGCCGCGCCCGGCCAGCCGTCGATCGAACGGTTGCGAGTCGACTACGGCCTGCCGAACCTCCACCGGGCATCGCGGCTGTTCGGCGTCGTCGGCCATCCGGCGGCGCACAGCCTGTCGCCCAGGCTCCACAACGCCGGCTACCGCGACCGCGGCGAGGAAGCCCTCTATGTCGCCTTCGATGCGCCGAGCTTCGAGACCTTCTGGCGCGAGATCGTCCTCTCCGATTTCTTCGACCGGGCCGGTCTGCCGCTCTGCGGCCTGAGCGTGACCGCGCCGCACAAGGCGGCGGCGCTTGCAGCGGCCTCCGAGGCGGGGGACCTGGCGCGCGCTACCCAGGGCGCGAACACCCTGTTGGCGGGCCGGAATGGCGCCGCGAGCAGGCGATGGAGGGCGGAGAGCACGGATCCCGAGGGGGTCACGGGCCCGCTCCGACGGGGCGGGTTCGATCTGCCGGGCCGCGAGGCGGTGGTCATCGGCGCCGGCGGCGCCGGTCGGGCCGCCGCTCTCGCTCTGGCCGCTGCCGGCGCCCGGGTCGCGCTCGCCAACCGCACGGAGTCGAGCGGTCGGGCTGCCGCCGAGTCGCTCGGCGTCGCCTTCGTACCGCTCGAAGAGCTGGAACCCGGCGCCTTCGACATCGTGGTCAACGCGACGTCTCTCGGTCATCGGGCCGCCGATCCTCTGCCCTGCGACCCGGCGTCGCTTCGTGCCTCGGCGGCCGCGGTCGAGTTGGTCTACAGCGGCGGTCCGACGCCCTGGAGCCGGGCGCTAGGGCTCAGGGGCCTGTTGGTCATCGGAGGTCGGGAGGTGCTCCTGCACCAGGGGCTCTCGCAGTTCGAGGCGATGACCGGAAAGGCCCTGCCCTTCGAGGTCGGCGCCGCGGCCCTTGGATTGGAGGCACAACCTTGAAGATCTCAGCCGGCCTGCCCACGGGAGTGTCGGCCGCCCTGTTCGACAGCGCCAGGCGGCGCCGCCTGCTCGAGGCGCGCCTTTCCGCGCTGCTGGAGGAGCGCGGTTTCGCCGAGGTCCTGCTGCCCATCCTCGACTACTTCGAGCCCTACCGGCCGTTGCTGACGGGTCGGCGGCTGGAGCAGCTCTACCGCTTCGTCGACCGGGACGGTCAACTGCTCGTCCTGCGGGGCGACTTCACACCGATGCTGGCGCGATTGCTCGCTCCTCATCTGGACGAGCTGGAACTGCCGTTGCGCCTCTACTACCGGGGCGATGTCGTGCGTCACCAGCCTCTACGTCCCGGTCGGATGCGCGAGTACTCCCAGTTGGGCGCGGAACTCCTCGGCGGCGACCAGGCCGAAGGGGACGAACAGATGCTGACCCTGTTCTTCGACCTGCTGCTGGCAGCGCGCGGGGAGGCCCCCGCGGCCAGGGGCGGCGAGGAGCACGCTCTGCGCGTCGTGCTCGGCGTGGCCGGAGCGCTCGACGAGGCTCTGCTGACCGCTGCCGGCGAGCAAGAAGCTCCGGACCTCGCGCAGCGCATCGCCAGCCGCGAACGGACCGCCGCCCGGAGGGCCGGTCTGGCCGATGTCGTCGAACGCGGCTACCCGACCGATCTCTCGGTGCTGGGCGGTACGGCAGAGGCGGTGTCCGAGCTGCTCGGCCTGCGGGACCGGTTGTCCGCCGCGTACCGTCACGCCGGCGTCGAGATCGAGGTCGACCTCGCCGAGTTCGCGGCCGCCGCCCTCGATCCGCGGATCAGCGTGGGTGCGGGCCGGCGCGGTTACTACGACGGCCTGATGTTCGCCGCCTACGCGCCGGGGACCGCCCTGGCCCTCGGCGTCGGCGGCCGTTACGACAAGGTGTTCCGGTCGCTCAGCGGCGACTGCTCGGCGGTCGGCTTCTCGTGCGGTCTCGACCTGTTGCTGGAGCTCGACAACGCGGAGGCGCGGTCATGATTACCTTCGGCCTGCCCAAGGGGCGGAACCTGGGCCCGGCGCGCGCTTCCCTCGAGGCCGCGGGGCTGAACCTCGACGGCCTCGATTCCGCGCGCCTGCGCCAGCGGTTTCCCGACCAGAACGTGCTGGGGACTCCGGTCGAGGTGCTGTTGCTCAAGGACTGGGACCTGCCGCTCTACGTCGAGCACGGGATCGTCGACTGCGCGATCGTCGGCTCGGACGTGCTCGAAGAGACTCAGCCCGACGTCTTCCGGCCGCTCCAACTGAAGGACGGCAGGAGCCGCCTGTCGCTGATCGCCGAGAGTCCGGAGCTGCCGAAGCGGCGCGGCCAGCTCCGGGCGGCGACCCGCTATCCGACCTGGGCGGCGCGGCTGCTGGCCGCCCGGAACCTCCACGTCGAGGTGATCCACCTCACGAGTTCGATCGAGCTCGGACCCCTGCTCGACCTGACCGACGTGGCGGTCGACATCGTTCAGACCGGTGGCACGCTCCGGACCCACGACCTGCACGAGGTCGAGGTGCTGGCAGAGGTGGCGCCGACCTTCGTCGTCAACCGGGCGTCGTTTCACGCCCATCGCCGGCGGCTGAGCGGGTTGCTCGGCTCGCTCGAAGAGACGGAGACCGCCGATGGCTGAGGTCGGCGGCAACGCGCTTCGCATCCTCGCCGCGGGGAGTTCCGCCGGACGGGAGCGTCTGGAGCTCCTCGACCGGCGGGGCCGCGGCGGCCCTGCTCTGGAGATCCGCCAGACGGCGGCCGAGATCGTGGATCGGGTGCGGGCCGGCGGCGACGCCGCCCTGCTCGATGCGGTGCGCCGTTTTGATGGCCACGACGCGCCCTCGGCCGCCGCGCTCCTCCTTGCCGGCGACCGCCCGCGACCGGCCGGCGACGAAATCGAGCCTGCGGTTCTCGACGCGATCGAGCGCGCCCGGGGCGCGGTCGAGGCCTATCACCGCGCCCTGCTGCGCGGGCCGGGAGTCGAGCGCGTCGACCGGGACGGCGTCCGGATCGAGGAGCGTCGAATCGCCGTTCGCCGCGTCGGCCTCTACGTGCCGGGCGGCCGCTTCCCCTATCCGTCGACCGTGCTGATGACCGCGGTGCCGGCCCGGCTCGCGGGCGTGGAGGAGATCGTCGTCGCGACGCCGCCCCAGGCTTACCGGGACAGTCCGGTGCTGCGGCACGTTCTGGAGCTGGTCGGCGTGGACGAGGTGTGGGGCATGGGCGGAGCCCATGCGGTCGCGGCGCTTGCCTACGGCACGGAGTCGGTCCGTGCCGTCGATCTGATCGCGGGGCCGGGCAACGCCTGGGTCGCGGCGGCCAAGCAGCACGTCGCGTCGGATGTCGGCGTCGACCGCGACGCCGGGCCGTCGGAGGTCGTCATCGTCGCCACTGGCGGTGCTCCGGCAGAGTGCGTCGCCGCCGATCTGCTGGCCCAGGCGGAGCACGATCCGCTGGCGGTCGCCGTCCTGGTCACCGACAGCGGCGCGCTCGCGGAGAGCGTCCGCAGCGAAGTCGACTCGCGGCTCGCCGGCCTGCCGACCGCCGAGACGGCCGCGGCGGCCCTCGAGCGGTACGGCGCGGCCTTTGTCGCCGCCGACCTGGACGAGGCGATTACGCTCGCCGAGCGCATCGCTCCGGAGCACCTGCAGTTGATGGGCGAGGCGGCCGAGGAGAGGGCCGGCGAGCTTCGGCACGCCGGCGCGGTGTTCGTCGGGGCGTCGTCGCCGGTCGTGTTCGGGGACTACGTCGCCGGTCCCAGCCATGTTCTGCCCACGGGCGGCAGCGCGCGCTTCGCTTCCGGCCTCGGCACGGACGACTTCCTGCGGCGCAGCCACACCGTCCGGTTCTCCACCGAGGCCGCGGCGGCCTGGGCCGGCGCCGCCGAGACGCTGGCGGCCACGGAGGGTCTGGCCGCGCATGTCGCGGCGGCCAGGCTGCGCCGCGAGCCCGAAGACCGCGAGCTTGAAGGCCGGGAGACCGGGCGATGAGCGTCCGCGTCGAGAGAGCGGCGGCCCTCGTGCGGCCGGAGGTGCGGGAGCTGTCCCTCTACTCGCTGCACCAGGTCGAGGCCCGCTACAAGCTCGACCAGAACGAGGCGCCCTGGGATCTTCCCCGGTCGCTCAAGCGGGAGGCGCTGGCGCGACTGGCCGACCGGCCCTGGTCGGAGTACCCGGACTTCCACGCCGACCGGCTGCGCCGGCTGATCGGCGATCTCCACGAGTGGCCCATGGAGGGCGTCCTGGTCGGCAACGGCTCCGGCGAACTGATCACGACTGTGCTCGAGGGGGTCGTTCGCCCCGGCCAGGAGGTGCTCATCTGCGACCCGAGCTTCAGCCCCTACAGGACGTTCGTCGCGCGCGCCGCCGGCGTGCCGCGGCATCTGGAACCGTCTCCCGACCTCGGGCTGCAGGTGGACGAGCTCCACGCCGAAGTCGCGCGCGACCCGCGGAGGCCGGTGCTCCTGTGCACGCCGAACAACCCGACCGGGGCGGCGGCGGATCCCGAAGCCGTGGACCGTCTGGCGCGGTCCCTCGAAGCGCCCCTTCTGCTCGATAACGCGTACGGCGAGTTCTGCCGCCACGACTACCGGCCGCTGGTGCGGGAGAACCCGAACGTCATCCTGTTCAGGACCCTGTCCAAAGCCTGGTCGCTGGGCGGTATCCGTCTTGGCTACCTGCTCGCCGCGCCGGAACTCGTCGCCCAGTTGATCAAGGTCAAACTGGCCTACAACGTCGGCCACGCCGCGGCCACCATCGGCGAGGTGGCGCTGGAACACGCCGGCCGTTTCCCGCGCCGGATCGCGGTCGTGCGGGCGCGGCGGGAGCAATGGACGGCGATGCTCCGCGAGTTCGGCTTCGAGGTCTTCGATTCGGAGGCCAACTTCCTGCTCGCGCGTCACCCGCGCTGTACCGAGCTTCGCGACGGTCTGGCGGCCGAGGGCATCCTGGTCCGGGACGTGAGTCGCTACCCCGGCCTCCGCAACTGCATGCGGATCGGGATCGGCGCCGGGCCCGCCCTGCGTGCGACCCGGCAAGCCCTGGCCGGGATCCTGGGAGGCAAGCCATGAGAGGAGGCAGGGCATGAGAACAGCATCGATCGACCGGAAGACCTCAGAGACCCAGGTCCGCGCGAAGCTGTCGCTCGACGGAGGCGACCGCCGGATCGACACGCCGAACGGGTTCTTCAGCCACATGCTGGACGCGCTGACGCGCCACGGCGGCCTGGGACTCGACCTCACAGCCCGCGGCGATGTCGAGATCGATCTCCACCACACGGTGGAAGACACCGGGATCGTGCTCGGCGACGCGCTCCGGGAAGCGCTTGGCGACCGCGCCGGGGTGCGCCGCTTCGCGCACGCCTTCGCACCGCTCGACGAGGCGCTGGCCCGTGCCGTGATCGACCTCTCGGGTCGGGGGTCGTTCCACTTCCGGCTGCCGCCGGATCTCGAGCAGGCGTGGGTTACGACCGAGTTCCCGCTCACCCTGGTCGGTGATTTCTTCGGCGCCCTGGCCGACCGTGGCCGGCTCACCCTGCACCTGGACGTGCTCTGCGGCCGCAACCCGCACCACGTGGCCGAGGCTGCCTTCAAGGCGGTGGCTCTCGCCCTGCGTGACGCGGTGTCGCTCCCGGCCGGGGCGGCCGCCGAAGTGCCGAGCACGAAGGGGAGCCTCACCGCATGACCGGCACGGAAGCGACCGTGATCGACGCCGGGGTCGGCAACATCGGCAACCTCGTGCGGGCGCTCCGGCGCCTGGGCGCCGAGGTCGAGGTCACCTGCGACCCGGCGGCGATTCGTGCTTCTCGCTGCCTGGTGCTGCCGGGGGTCGGCGCCTTCCGGCCGCCGCGGGAGGTCCTGCGCGGCGCGCCCGAGGAGGCCATTCGCGCCGCCCTCGACGACGGCGCCACGCTGCTCGGCATCTGCATCGGCTACCAGCTCCTGTTCGAGAGCAGCGAGGAGTTCGGGACGACGGACGGCCTCGGCCTGCTCCCCGGTCGGGTGACCGAGCTGCCCGGTGGCGTGCCGCTTCCGCACATCGGCTGGAACCGCGTCTTCGCGGTCAAGGAACACCCCTTGCTTGCGGACTCGACGGACGACGACCACTTCTACTTCGTCCACTCCTTCGCACCCCAGGATGTGCCGGAAGAGTGGGTGCTCGGGCGGTGCCGGCACGGCCGCAGTTTCCCGGCGATCACCGGTCGCGGGCGGATCGCCGGCACCCAGTTCCACCCCGAGAAGAGCGGCGCCGCGGGCCTGCGGTTGCTGCGCAACTACCTGGCTTGGGCCGGCGAGCTGGCCGCCGGCGCTGATGGAGGAGCCTCAGGGGTTGATGGAGGAGACAGTGCAACTGCTGCCGGCCATTGATCTGCGAGGCGGCCAGGTCGTGCGCCTCGAGCGAGGCGACGACGAGCGGCGCACGGTCTACGACGCCGATCCGGGCAACGCGCTCCGGCGCTACCGGGAGGCCGGAGTCGCCCGCATCCACGTCGTCGACCTGGACGCGGCGTTTGGCGGCCCGCCGCAGCGCGTCGTCGTCCGGGAACTCGCCCGGCGCGCGGCAGAGGTCATCCGTGCGCCCGAGGACGGACGCACGGACTGGTTCGCGCGTGGCGCGGGGTCGTCGAACGGGTCGTGCGGCATCCAGCTCGGCGGCGGCCTGCGCGACCGCGAGGCGGTCGAGTGGGCCTTCGCGGCCGGCTGCGAGCGGGCCGTCGTGACCTCGCTCATCGTGCGGGACTTCGACGTGTTCGCCGATCTCTGCCGCGAGTACCCGGGACGCATGGTCGCGGCGCTCGACATGGACGGTGGCGAGGTCCGCCTCGCCGGCTGGACCGAGTCGGCCGATCGCTCGCCGGCCGCGCTCTGCGCCGAACTGGCCGATCTGCCCGTGGCCGCGGTACTGGTGACCGACATCTCGCGCGACGGGATGATGCAGGGCCCGAACATCGAGCTCGCCTGCCGGATCGGCGACCTGGCCGGCGCCCCGGCGATCCTCTCGGGCGGGGTCCGTTCGGCGGCGGATCTGGAAGCCGCGGCGCGGCGGCCCGAGATCGAAGCCGCGATCGTCGGCCGGGCGCTCTACGACGGTTCGCTCGGTCTGGACGAGGCGATCGCCGCCTGCGGGAGCCCCTGATGAGAGCCACGATCGAACCGACCGGTCTGACGCGCCGGATCATCCCCTGCCTGGACGTCGCGGCCGGCCGCGTGGTCAAGGGCGTCCAGTTCAAGAACCTGACGGATCACGGCGACCCGACCGAGGCGGCGGCCCGTTACGCCGCCGAGGGCGCCGACGAGATCGTCTTCCTGGACATCACCGCCGCTCCCGAGCGCCGCGACACGGACCTCGACTGGGTGCGGCGGACGGCGGAGCAGGTGTTCATTCCGCTCAGCGTCGGCGGCGGCGTGCGCAGCGTGGACGACGGTCGCAAGCTGCTCCTGGCCGGTGCGGACAAGCTGGGGATCAACACCGCTGCGGTCGCCGAGCCGGAGCTGCTCACCCGGCTTGCCGAGCGTTTCGGCAGCCAGTGCGTCGTGCTCTCCGTCGACGCGAAGCGGCGGGAGGCGTCCGGCGCGGAAGGCCCGAGCTGGGAGGTCGTGACCCACGGCGGCCGCACGCCGACGGGGCTCGACGCGCTGGAGTGGATCGAAGCCGGAATCGAGCGGGGCGCCGGCGAGATCCTGCTGACCAGCATCGACAGCGACGGCATGCAGAGCGGCTACGACCTGGATCTGTTGCGACGGGCGTCCGCGCTGTCGCCCGTGCCGGTCATCGCCTCCGGAGGCGCCGGCACGTTGGAGCACCTCGCCGAGGCCCTGGACACCGGCGCCGCGGCGGTGCTCGCCGCCTCGATCTTCCACCAATCCACGTACTCCGTGGGAGCGGTCAAGGAGTACCTCGGCCGCCGTTACCCGATCCGCATGTGATGAGTAACTCGGTGCACCGACGTCTCTACCGGCACTCCGGGACTGGGTGCGCCGGCATCCCCGCCGGCATCCGGGACTGGGTGCGCCGGCGTCCCCGCCGGCATCCGGCGAGAAGCGCCGGTCTCCGTTGTTCCGCCGCTAAAGGAGACGACGAAATGACAACCACAGCGATCGATCCGGCCACGCTCACCTACGACGACCGCGGACTCCTGCCCGTCGTCGTCCAGGACGTCCTCTCGGGCGCGGTGCTGATGCTTGCCTACGCGAACCGGGAGGCCGTGGAGCTCACGCTCGTAACCGGCGAGGCGCACTTCTTCAGCCGTTCCCGCCAGGAGCTGTGGCGCAAGGGGGCGACCTCGGGCAACACGCTAGCGGTCGTCGAGGTGCTGCAGGACTGCGACCGCGACGCTCTCCTGGTGCGCGCCCTGCCGGCCGGTCCGGCCTGCCACAACTTGACCAGGAGCTGCTTCGAACCGAACGCGGCCGAGTTCGAACTCGGCTGGCTGGCTCGCGTGCTCGCCGAGCGGGCCCAGGCGCCGCCGGAGGAGAGCTACACGGCGCGCTTGCTCGACCAGGGCGTCGACCGGATTGCGCGCAAGGTGGCGGAGGAGGCGGGGGAGACGGTGATCGCCGGCGTGCGCGCCGACGCGGAGCCGGCGTCCGCCGAGCGTCGCTCGGACCTGGCCGCCGAGGCCGCCGACTTGGCCTACCACCTGCTCGTGCTGCTTCAGGCGACCGGCGTCGGGATCGCCGACGTCGCCGCCGAGCTCGGTCGTCGCCACGATGCCGCGGGCAGGGCGTCGTGATGAGCCGACCCGCCGCGGCCATTGCTCACACCCGTGAGTTCCTGGCCGACACCTCGACGCCGCTTGGCGTCTACAGCAAACTGGCCGCGGAAGCGGACGGCGACGGCGAGGCCCGCCGCTTCCTGCTGGAGAGCATCACCGGCGGCGAGCACGTCTCGCGTTACAGCTTCCTGGGCGCGAGCCCGTCGCGGGTGTGCCGGGTGTACCTCGACCGGCTGGAGACGGAGGATCTGCGCGGTGGCGGCGAGGTGCGGGTCGAAGAGGGCGATCCGCTGCCGAAGCTGCGGCGCCTGCTCGACGGCGTGACCGCGGATCCCGCGCCGCCGTTGCCGTTCGCCGGCGGCTGGACCTTCGCCTTCGGCTTCGATGCGATCCGCCTCGTCGAGCCGTGCCTGGTCGATCATCCGGCCGGCCGGCCTCCCGACCCGTTCGATCTGCCGGTCGCCATCCTCGCCCGTTTCGACGACGTGCTCGTGTTCGACCACGCCCGCCAGCGGATCGTCGCGGTGGCGAACGAGATCGAGGGCGAGTCGACGGCGGCGGACGCCGAAGTCCGGCTGGACGCGCTGCAGGCGGTCCTTGAGAGCCGCGGCGTGACGACGGCGGCCCGGGTCGAGGATCGGGGAGTCAAGGCGGAGACCGCTGACCCCACCCTGGACGACGAGGCGCACGCCCGTGCGGTGAACATCGCGAAGGAGTACATCGCCGCTGGCGACATCTTCCAGGTCGTCCTCGCCCGGCGCTGGAAGATCGACCTCGACGTGCCGCCCGCCACGGTCTACCGGGCATTGCGGCTCGTCAATCCGTCCCCGTACATGGTGCTGTTCGAGGCGCCGGAAGTGTCGCTGATCGGCGCCTCGCCCGAGATGCTCGTGCGGCGTACGGGGCGTCGCCTGGAGGTGCGGCCGATCGCCGGCACCCGCCCGCGCGGCAGGACCGCGGCGGAGGATCGGGTGCTGGCCGAAGAGCTCATGGCCGACCCGAAGGAGCGCGCGGAGCACGTGATGCTCGTGGATCTCGGGCGCAACGACCTCGGCCGGGTGGCAAAGCCCGGGGGCGTTTCGGTTGCCGAGTTCATGGTCATCGAGCATTACAGCGACGTGATGCACATCGTGAGCTCGGTCGAGGCGGAGCAGGCGGCCGACGCGGGAAAGGGCGCCGGTTCGGCCCTCGACGCCCTTCTGGCCTGCTTTCCGGCCGGCACCCTGTCCGGGGCGCCGAAGATCCGCGCGGTGGAGATCATCGATGAACTCGAACCGGAGGCGCGCGGGATGTACGGCGGTTCGGTCGGCTACTTCTCGTTCGGCGGCGACATGGACGCCTGCATCACGATCCGGACGCTGGCGGTCGTGGACGGCGAAGCGTCGATCACCGCGGGAGGCGGCATCGTCGCCGACTCCGACCCGGCGCGCGAGGCGCAGGAGACGCGGGACAAGGCGGCGGCCCTGCTTCGCGCGGTGGCGTTGGCACGCGAACTGGAGGGCTAGGAGCGTGCGCGGCAGAAACTGGGTGCGCCGGCCTGCCATCCGTGCGCCCGATGACGGGCGCACGGACTGGTTCGCAGGTGGCCCGGGTCCGCGCCACCTGGGTTCTGGCCGGCATCCGGCGCGAAGCGCCGGCTTCCGGACTCTTTGCCGCGCCGAGCGGGAGAACTTGCCATGATCCTCGTGATCGACAACTACGACTCGTTCACCTACAACCTGGTCCAGATGCTGGGCGGGCTCGGCGCGGAACTCGAGGTCGTGCGCAACGACGTCGAGAGCGTGCCGGCCCTGCTCGCGCGCGACGCCGAAGGCATCGTACTGTCGCCGGGGCCCGGCCGCCCCGAAGACGCCGGCGTCTGCATCGACCTGCTGCGGGCGACGCCCGAGGTGTCGCTCCTGGGAGTCTGCCTTGGGCACCAGGCGCTCGGATCCGCGTTCGGCGGCACGGTCAGCAGGGCGCCGACGCTGATGCACGGCAAGACGTCGAAGGTCGAACATGGTGATCCGGGGGGTCTCCTCGCCGGCCTGCCGTCGCCCTTCGTCGCCACGCGCTACCACTCGCTGGCGGTCGAGGAGGAGAGCCTGCCGGAGTCCCTGGAACCGCTGGCCTGGAGCGAGGATGGGACGCTGATGGCGATGCGGCACCTGGAGTTGCCCTACTGGGGCGTGCAGTTCCATCCGGAATCGGTGCTCACGGACACCGGGCCGCAGCTACTTCAGAACTTTCTCGACTACTGCGAGGCGACGAATGACTGATCTTGACCTCTCGGCCCTGCTGCGGACCGCGATCGCCGGCGAGGACCTGCCGGCGGCGACGGTGGAGGAGCTGTTCGGCCGCCTGATGGACGGGGAACTCTCCGAGGTGTGGAAGAGCGCCTTCCTGGTCGCGCTCGCGGCGAAGGGCGAGTCGGTGAGCGAGATTGCCGGCGCCGCGCGGGCCATGCGGGCGCGCGCGGCCCGGGTGCCGCATACCAGCGCGTATGTGATCGACACCTGCGGTACTGGCGGCGACGGCCGGGGCACGTTCAACATCTCGACCGCGGCCGCGCTGGTGGCGGCGGCGGGCGGTGCGCGGGTCGCGAAGCACGGCAACCGCGCCGTCTCGAGCCGCTCCGGTTCGGCGGACGTGCTCGACGCGCTCGGCGTGCAGCTCTCGGGCGATACGGAAGCGCTCGGCCGTTGCCTCGACGAGGTCGGCATCGCCTTCCTGTTCGCGCCGATGCTCCACCCGGCGATGGCCCAGGTCATGCCGGTGCGGCGCGAACTCGGCGTGCGCACGCTGTTCAACGTGCTGGGGCCGCTGACGAACCCGGCGGGGGCGAAGCGGCAGTTGATCGGCGTCTTCGCGGCGGAACTCGTCGAACCGATCGCGCAGGTGCTGCTCGAGCTCGGCAGCGAACACGCGATGATCGTCCACGGCGACGGCCTGGACGAGATCACGACCACCGGGGCGACCGCGGTCGCCGAGGTGCGGGGCGGCGAGGTGCGGACGTTCGAGGTCCATCCGCGCGATTTCGGGATCGCCGAGGCGACACCGGAAGATCTTCTCGGCGGCGACCCCGAACGGAACGTGAACCTGATGCGCGACGTGCTTGCCGGTGGCGGAGGACCGTTGGCCGACATCACCTGCCTGAACGCCGGCGCCGCATTGCATGTGGCCGGCCGGGCCGACGGGCTGGCCGCCGGTGCTTCGGCTGCGTTCGAGGTGCAGCGTTCGGGGGCGGCCGCCGCGAAACTCGAGCAACTTGCCGGCTGGGCCGGTTGGAGTGGCGGAGGGGCCGAGGACTGACGTCGTGGAAGTACCCGACATCCTGCGGCGCATCTGCGAGCAGCGGCGCCAGCGCCTGGCGGCTCCCGAGCCCCCGCGAACCAGTCCGAGCGCCCGTCATCGGGCGGGCGGACTGCGCCCGGACGTTTCGTCCGCACCCTGTTCCGCCCCTGGGAGCGCGGGCGTCTCGCCCTCATCCGGCTCAGCCTCCATGTCGCCGGTCCTGCCCGCCGGCGCGCCCGGCCGCCGTTTCCTCAAGGCGATCGAGGCCCGCCGGGGTAGGGCCGTGATCGCCGAGATCAAGATGGGCTCGCCCAAGCTGGGGGATCTGCGGGGACGCTTCGATCCGGTCGCACGGGCGAAGACCTACGCCGCGGCCGGCGCCGCCTGCCTGTCCGTCGTCGTCGAGCCGGACCACTTCCACGGCAGCTACGAGCTGCTCGCCGAGTGCGCGGCCGCCTCCGGCCTGCCGGCGGTGGCGAAGGACTTCGTCGTCTCCGACGTTCAGCTCGAGTGGGCGCGCGACGCGGGCGCGTCCGCGGTGCTGCTGATCGCCGCGCTCTACGACGGGGCAGAGTTGTGTCGGCTGGCGGCTCTCGCCCGGGGTCTGGGTCTCGTGCCCCTGATCGAGACCCACGACGACGAGGACTTCGAGAAGCTTGCACCCAACGACGGAACGCAGGCTTCCGCCCCGCCCACGGCCTCACGGACGCGGGCTGTCGGCACTCATCCGGGTCGTCCGGAACGTGATGCGGAGGCGCCGGGCTGGGAACTCGTCGGGATCAACAACCGCGACCTGCGCACCTTCAAGGTCGACCTGGAACGGAGCGCCGACCGCGTCGGCCGCCTGCCGGCGTCGGCTCTCAAGGTCGCCGAATCCGGGATTCACACCGCCGCTGATGTGGCGAAGCTGCGGCGGGCAGGCTTCGACGCCTTCCTCATCGGCGAACGACTCGTGCTCTCCGGCGATCCGGCCTCCGCCCTGGCCGACCTGCTGGGCGCGCCGGCGTTGGAGTTAGAGGTGACTCCATGAAGGTCAAGATCTGCGGCGTCACGACGGCCGACGATGCCCGGCTTGCCGTCGACCTCGGCGCCGACTTTGTCGGCCTCAATTTCTACCGGCCCAGCCCGCGCTGGATCGACGTCGAGCAAGCCGAAGGCATCCGCGCTGCTATTGGTGACTCGGCACGGGTTGTCGGCATCTTTGTCAACCACACCCGCGAGCAGGTCGAGGCGATCGACCGGCAGGTCGGTCTGGACTACCTCCAGTTCAGCGGCGACGAGAGCGCAGGTCTCGTAGCGAGCTTCAGCGAGCGCGCGATCCGCGTCCGCCGGGTCGGCGGCGCGGCAAGGCCGACACCGATCCCCGACGAGGACTGCTGGGCCGTCCTGATCGACCGCGCCCACGAGAGTCTCTACGGCGGTTCTGGGGAGAGCTGGGACTACGCCGCGGCGGCCGACCTCGTTCAGCCCCCGGCCGCCCCCGGCAAGCGCTGCCGCCTGTTCGTCGCCGGCGGCATCGGCCCGGACAACATAGCGGAGGTCGCGGCCGCGGTCCCCGGCGCCTACGCCGTCGATACCTGTTCGGGTGTCGAGTCCTCGCCCGGCCGCAAGGACCGCGCCAGGCTGGAGCAACTGTTCGCCAACCTCGCCGAGGGAGCAGCCCGATGAACGTACGCACACCCCTCTCCACGAAGGCCATGGAACCCGACGAGGGCGGACGCTACGGCGTCTACGGCGGCCGCTACGCACCGGAGACCCTGATGGCGCCGCTCGAGGAACTGAGCCGCGCCTGGGACAGGCTGCGTCGCAAGCGCGCGTTCCAGCGCCGCCTGAAGGACCTGCTGGAGCACTACGTCGGCCGCCCGACGCCGCTCTACTTCGCTGAGCGGTTGACCGAGCATCTCGACGGTGCGCGCATCTACCTCAAGCGTGAGGATCTGCTGCACACCGGCGCGCACAAGATCAACAACGCCCTGGGCCAGGTGCTGCTGGCGAAGGAGATGGGCAAGACTCGGATCATCGCCGAGACCGGCGCCGGCCAGCACGGTGTCGCGACCGCGACCGCCGCGGCGCTCCTCGGGCTCGACTGCGTCGTCTACATGGGCGAGGAGGACATGCGCCGTCAGCGCCTGAACGTCTACCGGATGCAGCTTCTGGGCGCCGAGGTGGCGGCCGTCGACGCCGGCAGCCAGACGCTCAAGGACGCGATCAACGAGGCGTTCCGCGACTGGGTCGCGAGCTTCGCCGAAACCCACTACGTCCTCGGCACGGTGACCGGTCCGGAGCCCTACCCCCGGATGGTGCGGCAGTTCCACAGCGTGATCGGCAAGGAGGCCCGGCGCCAGTTGAAGCGGCAGACCGGCGCCGCGGATCCGGATGTCGCGATCGCCTGCGTCGGCGGCGGCAGCAACGCAATGGGCCTGTTCTCCGCCTTCCTCGACCGTTCCGACGTGCTGCTCGTTGGCGTCGAGGCCGGCGGCCGCGGACCGGACCTGGGGGATCACGCGGCGCGCTTCTCCGGCGGCACGCTGGGCGTGCTCCACGGCGCCCGCACGCTCGTCCTCCAGGACGAGGAGGGCCAGGTCGTCGGCACGCACTCCGTGTCGGCCGGGCTCGACTACCCGGCGGTCGGCCCCGAGCACGTGTTCCTGCACGAGCAGGGGCAGATCGAGTTCACGTCGGCCACCGACGAGGAGGCGATCGAAGGATTCCACCTGCTGTCCGCAATGGAAGGCATCCTGCCGGCTCTCGAATCCGCGCACGCGATCGCCGAGGTCACGAAGCGCGCTCCCGGGATGGACCCCGACCAGGTCATCATCGTGAACCTCTCCGGCCGCGGCGACAAGGACGTCGAGTCCGTGCTGGAGTACGGAGCCGAGAAATGACGCCGCTCCGCAAGCGCCCGTCCCGCGACGGCGCCATCGCCGCCGCATTCGCCGGCTGTTCCAGGCAGAAGCGAGCCGCCTTCATCCCCTTCCTGGTTGCCGGCGACCCCTCGCTCGAAGCGACGCCCGACTTGCTGCGCGCCCTGGTCGCCGGCGGCGCCGACGTGATCGAACTCGGCGTCTCCTTCAGCGATCCAATCGCCGACGGTCCCACGATCCAGCGTGCTTCCAACCGGGCTCTCGCCGCCGGTTCATCCCTCAGCGCGGTGCTCGGGATCGTCGAGCGGCACCGGGAGGAACTGGGCGTTCCGATCGTCCTGTTCACGTACTACAACCCTGTCCACGCCCGCGGCGTTACGACCTTCGCCGCCCAGGCCGCCGACAGCGGCGTCGACGGCGTGCTCTGCGTCGACCTGCCGCCCGACGAGGGCCTGCGCGAACTCCAGCCGGCCCTTTCTGAACGCGATGTCGACTCGATCTATCTGATCGCCGCGACCAGCACGAAGGAGCGCATCGACCGCGCCGCGGCGGCATCGAACGGTTTCGTGTACTACACGGCCCGCTCCGACGTAACCGGCGAGCGCGACGACCTGATCCCCACGCTGGAGCGGGAAGTGAAGCGCGTGCGCCGGCGGGTCCGCCTTCCCGTCGCCGTCGGCTTCGGCATCTCCACCCCCGAACAGGTCGAGGAAGTGGCCCGGGTGGCCCACGGCGTCGTCGTTGGCAGCTCCCTGGTGCGGCTGGTCGAGGAGAACGCAGGCGAGCCGGATCTGGCGGCGCGGCTGGAACGCCGCGTCGGCGAACTGACGGCACCGCTTCGCGGCTGACGCAGGGGGACTGACCGTCGTCAACCCATTCTGACCGCCGCCATACGCGGTATGGAGACCGGGGCCGGAGGCCGGCGCTCGCAGCGCTGACTTGGCGTTCCAAGGAAACGACTGTCCGACCACGGATGCGCGCCATCTTAGCCCGCATGCTTCGACTCCAGCCGCAACTACTCTTTGCGCAGCGGCTCCAGCGCTGCAGCGAGCTGCCTCCGGTCCCGGGCATGATCCCCAGCCGGACCTGCGATCGGCTCTTCACTGCCCCCCCGGCTCCGGTTGTCGGCGACCGCCGGAAGCGCCGTGTGCGCATGAACGAGAGCCCACGCAATCAGCGCCAGCAACACACCGGTCAGCAGCGGATCGCCCCACCGCGACCAGAGGAGCACGACGACGTAAAATGCGCGGCTCGACGCAGATCACGCCACCACATCTACGCCACGTCTAGCGTTCAAGGTCTACCTCCGGCACGGTCACGGGCTCACGAACCAGTGACGTCACACCCGTCCTCTCGTCACGAATGCCCACCGCGAGCTGGTAGTCGCCGCCGGGCAGCGTCATCGCCACATCGAAGCGGTAGAAGCCGTCCATCGCGGTCACGCCGTCTTCCCCGCCCACCGCGATCGACTTCTGTCGGACCGTCGTCCGGGCGCCCTTCTCGTCTTCCACGGCGACGAGCCAGAGGCGCAACTCACCGCTCGTGATCTCGTGAGAATCGCCCCTCTCGGACAGAGTCAGGATCGACTCCTGGGGAACCTCTATGCCGACGGTGAGCTCGTGAGTTGCTTTCTCCAGGGGCTTGATGCCGCCGAGTCCGATGCGCGCTTCGAGCGGATTCAGCGCGCTGCCGAGGTAGGCGACCGACAGCAACCTCTCGGCAAGCTGCTGATCGAGCGACTTGTCGCGGTAGGTGCGCCGGTGAACGATCCGGCGACCTTTGGCGGCACCCGGAGCGAGTCGCACGGAGACCTGCCGCACTTGGCCCAGTCTACGTTCGGTGGGCATGAAGCCCAGCGAGTACGCCGCCGCGAATTGGTCGGTCACGTCATCGAGGAGAATCGCCAGGTCGTTCGCGTTGATCAGGGCCTTGCCGCCGGTCTCATGAGCCAGCAGGTGAAGCCCACTCTGCGCGTTCATCGCCTGCAAAGCGACGTTGTGGGAGCTCGGCGCCAGACGTGGATCGTCCAGGGAGATGTCGGGCTGGGCGCTCCGCACGCCGGCCGCGTCCAAACCGTAGAAGGTGACGCGGTTGGCGTTGGCATGAGCAGAGAGGCGATTGAACCGCCGGCTTTCGTCGTACTGCACCATCTCCGCCATCGTCTCCGAGGGCGCGCTGAGACGCAGGTCCCCGCAGAGTTCATTCCCAACGAACTCGAGAACGGAGATGCCGGGGCGCTGCGCTAGGCCGTCCGTCATGTACACGACCGCTTTCTTGCCCGGCACGCCTGCGAGAGTCGCTACCAAATCGGCGAGCCCGTCGACTGCGATGGCCGTCTTCGTCGCTTGGTTGTCCGCGTGCTGCCTGGCAAGCGACAGGAGTTCGCCCCAGTTGTCCTGACAGGGCCGGCAGAGTGTCTGGGCGCAGGCCTCGTGGCTGTCGATCAGGCTTCGGATCGCGAAGCGCCGAGCGCCGTCACCGTTCTGTATGGCGCGCGGCGAGCCCTTTGGCACCGTCGCCGCTCCCTCAAGGATCGCGTCCAGGTCGCGCGTCGGCGGTACGAGAACCTCCAAACGGTTGACGAACCGCGTGAGCATGAAGCTCGCGTCCATCGACCGCCACGGTTCGACCGCGTTCTCCAGGCGCCGCAGCAGGCGGGTGCGATGGGATGGGTAGATGTTCGCGTCGTCCAGGTAGAAGACGACGGTCAGAGCACCTTCGTCCGCTGCGCCGGGTGTGTCTTGGTTGCGGACGACAGGGCGTTCGTGGTTGCGTTGGTTTGCCGGCTGCTCCACGAAGATCGCCGACCCGTAGAAGTTTGTGATCCCGACCGGCCGGCCGTCAACGTTGAGTTCAAAGTCCTCGCGTGCCAGACCCGGGACCGGGCGCCCTTTTCTATCGGTGACTACAACGTCGACTTCGACTACCTGGACATCGATGGCGTCCACAAACGTCGCGGTGGGCTGCGCTATGAGCCCCGAGGAAAAGGCAGCGCAGGCAACAACCGTCCGCCCCACCAATCCAACCCGAGGCGCTGAAAGCGCCGTCAGGCACTGCTTCAATCGCAACAGCGTGACGAACACCTTGCGAGTACTCCTACTAGGGACAGGGGCAGGAATCCTCACAGGCGATCACTTCGGTTACGCAGTTGTCAAAGCAACCAAGATACTCCCAGATATCCCATATCGGACCGCATGCTTGACGACATGCTTGTCCGCTTGTCGGGCTCTCGGCGATCGAAGCTGTACACGAAGATGTTGGTGTCGAGAAAGAACTCAGCGGGCATTCATCTCCTCCCGCGAGAACCGGCGGCCGCTCGAAACCTCCTCCGTCGCATCCATGAGTCGGCGGTAGTCCCTGACCCGACGCTCGCCCTGCTGGCTTCGGGCGTACTGTCCGAGCCAGACACGGAACTCCGCGTTCAGAGTTGTCCTTCTTCGCCGGGCTTCTTCGCGAGCCGCGTCGATGAGCTTCTCGTCAGCACTGAGAGTGATGTTTCTCACGTTCTCCTCACCATTGCAGTGTGCACGGGAAGGCAGTGTACGCGAGTCCAGTGTCCTTCGGGCGACTCAGTTCCGGAACACTCGGTACGCGAGTCATCGCCCTCGGGTGGGTAGGACCCGTAAAGCAGATTCCGTAGAATCGTCCCGCCGGAACGTCAAGGATGAACTATCGCGGACCAGGAAGGCAGTCCCTGTTTGCCGTGGCGCTGACCGTCCTCGGCTTCACGGTCGTTGCGCCGCACTCCGTTGCCCTGGCCCAGCCCGCGGACGAAGTCGAAATGACAGTCCGTTTGGGCGCGGTGGCATCCCGCGACGAGGCCCCGTCCGGCGATGTGACGATCGAGTTCGCCGATGCAGCGACACGCGTGCCGGTGGCTTCCTACACGGTCGAGGCTGCCGCGGAGGAGCAGACGTTCCGACTGGCCGTTCCGACGCTTGAGTCGCGATCCGGGTGGTTCGCTTCCGCGCGGTCGGAGGGTTGGTGGAGCTCGGCGGCCTTCATCGAACCGGCTGCGAATGAAGTATCGCTAACCCTGGTTCCCGAGGGCGTCGTGCGGTTCGCCATCGACGGCACGGACAGGGGAGTCGACCTCTTGCGGACCGGCCAGGTCTGGATCGCCGGTCGCGTCGACAGCGGCGGTGTGCGCCTGGAACGGGGGATTCATGGCGGGCCCTGCGAGGTCGATCGCGAGACGGACCGGCGCGAGGTCCTGGTCGTCTGTCCCTTCGCGCGGGACGAAACGGTGGACCTGCGGGTGCGGTTGGGCATGTTCCTGCCGGTGCTGAGATCGGAGTTGACGGTCACGGCCGATACGGACCTGGGCCTGATCGACCCGGTTCGAGGAGCAGTGCTTACCGGCAGCTTGTCCTCCACCGACGGTTCGAGCCACCGTTTCGGCCTGCAGCAGCGGAATGCGTACTTGTCGTTCGGATGGTCCTCCTGGACGGATGCCGGCGGCGTCGTTTTCTTCGAGGGGCTTTCTCCAGGGGCCTACGAGCTCCGGTTGGCTGGCTCCGATGGCGACAGTTGGCCCGTGCGTATCGAGTCCCTGAACGACCGGATCGACCTGGGCCAACTCGTGTCGGCTGCGGGCAACGTGCTGACGATCTTCTTCTTGGCGCCGAACGTCCTGGAAGTCGCCGACCTGAGACCGAACGTGCAGGCCGCGACGCTCGGGCCCGACGGAGAGGTGGAGAACCGGGGCCGCAGGTTCGAGTTCGACGAGCGGGTCCCGGACGGTTCTTTCCTGTGGCGGGGTTTGCCGGCCGGTGACTACCAGATCGAGGTCGAGGACAGCCGCGGCAACCGCTGGCACCACGAGGTGGTCAAGTTCTTCGGCCACGACCGGTACACGGTCGAACTCGACGCCGTGCCGCTGCTGGGAAGGGTGGAGCTTGGTGGTGAACCTCTGGAAGGGGCGCTGGTCTGGTTCGGTGGTGTCTACGGTTTCGAGCGGGTCTCCTTCCGCAGCCGTGAAGAGGGCCGCTTCAGCGGGCTCCTGCCGCGCGAGGGCTTCTGGCCAGTCGAAGTCACTCCGGCGCCTGGCTGCGACCCCTGCGAGGGTTCGTGGGACGGTGACGGATGGGATGGCTTCGACGGCAGGGAGATCAGCAGCGCCGGCTTCTTCGAGATCGAGGCGGATTCGGACGGTACCGCCCGTGTTGACATCGATCTCCCGGCGGGCGCGGTCAGCGGCCGCGTCGTGAGGCGCAACGCGGTGAGCGGCGTTCTGGAACCCGTGGCCGGTGCTCGGGTCTCGGTGCGGGCCGTGGAAGAAGTGGCCGGTGAACGTCATGACTACCTTTTGCCAGACAGTTGGCGCACTCGGACGGACGGGTCGGGAGCCTTCAAGGTCGCGGGCCTGCACGAGTGGGAGTACAGCATTCGGGCCGAGAGCTACATCGACGAACGCGAGGTCCAATCGCGTCCGCTCCGCGTTCGGCTGTCCGGCGACGATCAGATCGACGATGTGGTACTTCGGCTTGCGGACCAGCAGCCCGTTACCGTGATCGTCCGTTCGGGAGGCGTGCCTGTAGCTGGGGCGCAGACATTCGTTCTCCACCCGGCGGGCTCAGGCATTCCCGTCGAGGGCAGCTACTCCGACGGCGCCGGTGTAGCGACGCACGACGTGTCGATGGACGCGGAGTACGTTGACGTCGTGGTCCGTGCCGAAGGACTCGGCATGAACGGTTGGCGGTTTGATATCCGCGACGGCGTACCGATCGAGATCGATCTGTCGGCGGACCGGGGATCACTCCGTGTACCGAAGTGGCAGGACGGTTCCGGCGCTGGGGACCCTCACTTCTTTCGGGACGTTCGCCTCGTCATGCCCGGCGGCGCCTCGATTCGGATCGACACGCTTGCCGCCGTCAACGACAGGGGCCAGATCCAGGAGGACGGCAGCGACGAGGCGATCGTCCGGGATCTGGCGCCGGGGACGTACTCGTACTGCTCGCCGAGTGGCGTTTGCACCAGGGTCGACATCCTTCCCTGGGCCGAGGGCAGGGTGCGGGAGTAGCTCTCCACCGCCGGCCTAGCCAGCCATCATCCGCACTACCTTTTCGGCGATCGTGTACACCGCGAACCCGATGTACATCACCGAAGCGATGCCGACGAAGAAGATGTTGATCCAGCCGGGTCGCGCCGACTTCGGCAGCTTCGTCATGTTCATGTACAGCAGCAGCGGCACGTAGACCGCCATGGCGAATCCGCCGATGAGCGCCGAATAGAACAGGAAATCGAGTCCCGCCGTGCCCCTTCTCTCGAAGAAGGCGACGCTGGCCGTTCCGACGACGATCGTCGCGCCCACCAGGACGAGATACCACTTCTCCAGGGAGAGCCGCCGGCCGAACTTGAAGCTGGTGTGGAGCATGTCCGCGAAGATCCGGCTGCCGCCGTCCACGCCTCCCAATTGGGAGCTGAACAGCGCCGCCATGCCGACGAACAGGAACAGGTAGTGCCCGGAGGTGCCCATGCTCTCTTCCAGAATCCCGGCCAGATCCCACACGAGGCTTCCGCGGCTGGGAACGAGGCCTTCGGGATGCAACACGGCGAGTGAGCCGAAGATGAACAGGAACATCGTGAAGCTGCCGAGGATCCAGAAGCAGAAGACCTGATCCACCCACACGTACTTCATCCAGTCCCGGAAGCGCCGGCGGTTCTCCTCCGACTCGGGATAGACGTAGCCGGCGTCTATTTCCTTGACTTCGTGTTTGTGTGTCGGGCTCATCAGCGGCGGCATCCGTTGCCCCATGCCGATCTTCTTTTCGCGCAGGTAGTAGGCGTAGTAGAGATTGCCGAGGCCCCCCAGTCCCGCGAAGACGAGCGCGCCGAAGAACTGGCTGAATGCGAATGGCGGACGTGCTTCGCCGTTCACCGGGGGAATCTCGACGGGAAAGTCCGGGAAGCGCCCCACGTTCAGCAGGCCGCGCCACATGTCGCCGAAGAGATCCGCTGATCCGATCTCCCAGACAACGTAGATCAGGCCTACGACGATGATGGCGACGAGCCCCATGATGCAACGTTCGACCGCGGTATAGACGACCTTGGGTCCGAAGAGAATGGCCGCGATCACGGCGAACACGATCGCGGTCCACACCCACTCCGCCCAAAGCCACTCGGGGAGACCCCTGTTCTCGATACCGAAGATCAGGCTCCGAAGGGAGACGCCGGTCTCGCGAGCCCAACCTGGAAGGAACTTTCCGACGACGACGAGGAAGACCCAGAGGTAGACGATGAGCTTGACGACCCGGACCATTCCGATCAGGGGGCTTTCGCCTGTGACCACGGTCCAGCGTCCGACCTCGACGTTGATCCAGAGTTGGAGGAAGATCCCGATCGCGGCCGCCCAGATGAGTTGCGCTCCAACGATCGATGTGATCCACGGCCACATGATCAGCTCGCCGGAGCCGATCGCGATGCCGGCCATGACGATGCCCGGGCCCATCATCTTGAAGAGCGCGGTCTTGCGCTTCGGCAGCTCAGCCTGTTGCAGCGGCGGGACGGGTACGGGCATGGGCAGGTCCTTCGAGTTTCGATGCAGGAGTGTTGTCGAGGGACGTGAGACTACGGGTAGGGGCCGGTCTCAGTTCGCAGTTTCCCGATTCGGAACGGTGACGGGTTCGCGAATGAGTGACATGACCCCCGACGTCTCGTCGCGGACGCCGACTGCGACCTGGTAGCCGCCCTCCGGCAGGTTCATCGCGACTTCGACGCGGTAGCTGCCGTAAACGGCCGGGATGCCGTTCTCGCCGCCGACGGCGACCGTCTTCTGGCGGACGGTGGTCCGGGCGCCCTTCTCGTCCTCGACGGCGACGAGCCAGAGCCGGAGTTGTGCGCTCGTCTTCTGCGCGGCGTCGCTCCCGGCAGGCAGCAGCACGATCGAATCCTCCGGCACTTTGACGCCGACCGTGAGCTCGTGGACCTTCTTCTCCAGCGGCGTCGTGCGGGAGAACTCGACACTCGCTTCGAGCGGGTTCTCCGGGTTGCCGAGGTAAGCCACCGACAGCAACCGCTCGGCAAGCCGCTCGTCGAGCGACTTGTCGCGGTAGGTGCGGCGGTACGCGATGCGGCGACCCTTGTCGGCGCCGGGAGCGAGCAGCACCGCGATCTGCCGCACTTGGTCCGATGTCGGCTCGCTGGGGACGAAGCCCAGCGAGTACGAGGCGGCAAGCTGGCTGGTCACGTCGTCGAGGAGGATCGACAGGTCGTTCGCGTTGATCAGTGCCTTGCCCCCGGTTTCGTGGGCCAGCAGGTGCAAGCCGCTTTGAGCGTTCATCGATCGCAGGCTGACGTTCCGGGAAGAAGGCGCCCGGTTGGGGTTGTCGAGCGAGATATCGGGAGTCGCACTGCGGAGGCCGGCGGCATCCAGACCGTAGAACGTGACGCGGTTGGCGTTGGCGTGAGCGGTGATCCGGTTGAACCGGCGGCTCTCGTCGTACTGCACCATCTCCGACATCGTTTCCGACGACGCTGTTGGCCGCAGCTGGCGAGGTCCAGCAGCGAGGCGAGCAGGAAGATCGCCAGGAAGGCGTCCGCCGCGATGCGCCCGTCCCGCGTGCGGGGAAGGAAGCGAAAGCGGCGGGGCGGTTCGTTCATCGCGTAGCAGGTGCCACGTCAGACGAGCGTCGCCGTGAACGGATTCACGAGCGCGACACCGCAGCCTCCGAAGTCCCGCGTGTTGCGGGTCGCCAGGGGGAGCTGATGTTCGAGGGCGGTAGCGGCGATCAGCATGTCGGCCTGGGTTCGCGTTTCGCCGGTGGCCTGGAATCGGCCGCGGAGGTCTCCGGCACGGCGCGCTACGGCTTCGGTGACGGGCAGCGCCTCGCAGTAGACCTCCATGAACTCGCTGAACCAGGTTTCCAGTCGTTGCGTCGGCCGCCACGACAGCCCGTAGCGCACTTCCTCCACACTGACCACGCTGAAGCCGAACGGCGGCTTCACGGTGGTCGCCCATCGCTCGACCGCAGGGTCTGGTCGCGGCCGACTCAGTTCGGCCACGATGTTCGTGTCGAGCAGGATCACCCCGCGCTTGCCCGCGACCGGCCGGACTCGCCGTCTTCGTGTTTGTCGAAGTCGTCGGGCCAGCCTTCCCGATTCCGGCGCTCCGGGATCTGCAACTCATGGTCCTCGTCCGCGCAAATGGCACGGAACTCGGCGAAGAGGTCGGCAAGGGTTCTTGCGGACCGTCGTTGCCTTCTTTCAACCGCGTTGAGAATGTTGGGGTTCACCACGGCGGCTACCAGTTGGTCTCGGTTGAAGATCTTCTGAGGCTCGCTTTGGGACCTGCGAACGACCTCGGAGAACTGCTGCTTTGCGGCGCCGATGCGCCAGGAGGTCGTATCCATGATGGACACGTTACGGGGGCCGACATGGACAAGTCAAGCCGCTACGATGCTGGACTGATGCTGCGGCCGATTGTTGCTCCATGGCGATGAGGACGCCCCGTGCCACCGCCGCCTTCCAGGCCGTGGTCGCCGGCCTTCTGTTCTCGACCGGCGGCGCCGCGGTCAAGGCGACGGAACTCGATGCCTGGCAGGTGGCGGGAATGCGGTCCGTCGTTGCGGCTGCTGTGCTGCTGCTTGCGATTCCGGCAGCGCGGCGGTGGGCCGGCGGTCCGGGACGGACCGGGGCCGTCGAGGCCTCAGGTTGGTGGCGCAACCCGGCTCGACGGCGGGCCCTGCTCCTGACCCTGGGAACCGGCTTCTGCTATTGCATGACCCTGGTCCTGTTCGTCCACGCGAACAAGCGGACCACTGCCGCCGAGACGATCTTCCTCCAGTCGACGGCGCCGCTGTTCGTTCTGCTCCTGGCTCCCATCCTGCTGCGGGAGCGGCCTTCCGGCCGGCAGCTCCTGTTCGTGCCGCTGTTCGGCGCCGGCCTGGCGATGGCCTTCTTCGGCGGCGCCGATGCGTCCACGACCGCGCCAGATCCGCGGACCGGGAACGTGCTAGCCACCTTCTGCGGCCTGGCCTACGGCCTGACGCTGATCGGCCTGCGCGCCGCGGGCCGCCCGGCGGCCGCGCGGCGAACGACCGGTACGCACGGCGAAGTATCCCCTTCGGCGGACAGTGACGTGATTCGCCCGCCCGGCATCGCGGCCGCGGCCTGCGGCAACGTGATCGTGTGCCTCGCGTGCCTGCCGGTGATGGCGCCGATCCGGTCGATCGGTGCGGGAGACCTTCTGATCGTGGCGTGTCTCGGGCTCTTTCAGGTCGCTTTCGCCTACGTCCTCGTGACCCGCGCCGCGCGCTTCCTGCAGGCGCCCGTTCTTGCTCTCCTGCTGCTCCTGGAGCCGGCGCTCAGCCCGTTCTGGGCGATGTGGTTCCACGGCGAGCAGCCGCACCTGCTGACCTGGCTGGGCGGCGGGATCGTGGCGCTGGCGACGGTGCTGCTGGCGACGGTGGTGCGGTCGGCGGACAGGTAGAGCTGCCACAGTCTGCTAAACAATCGCCCTTTGCGGCGTCTTCACCATTGAACCCACCGGTGAGCCGGCACCAAGCCGATGCCCTGAGGCCAAGGAGACGCCGCTTGACGAATGCAAGCCCGATGACCATAGAGCCGCCCACAGCGCCTCCACCGATCCATGACTCGACCGGGACGGCGCTGCGGGAGCTGTTCGAAGAACATCATCAACTCATCTTCCGTACCGCCTGGCGGGTCACCGGCAACCCGAGTGACGCGGAGGACGTGCTGCAGACGATCTTTCTGCGGCTACTGAAGCGGCCTCCCGCGGCGCTTGAGACGGGGAACGCCGGCGGCTACCTGAGGCGGGCGGCGATCAACGCGTCGCTCGACCTGATCCGGTCCCGCAAGCGCTCCCGCCTGGTGGCGCTCGACCAGCAGTTGATCGAGGAAGTGGAGCCGGCCCTCGATGGCGCGAGCGATCCGGGTCGGCGTTTCGCTGACCTGGAGTTGCGCGACAGACTGCGCCGGGAGCTGGCGAAGGTGAATCCGCGGGCCGCGGAGATGTTTGTTCTCCGCTACTTCGAGGGCTACCGGAACTCGGAGATCGGCCCGATGATGGGGACTTCGCGGATGACCGTGGCGGTGACGCTGCACCGCCTGCGCAAGCGGTTGAGCCTGGCGCTTTCCGAAGAGCCGGCGGAAACGGAGCCGAGAAGCCCGGGACGGGGAAAGAACGAAGAAGGACTGGAAGGAATGGGGAGGGCGCGACGATGAGCGACCGCAACTCGAGGAATCGGATCCTGATGGACACCGCGCGGGCGATCGCAGCCGAGCAGCCGCCAGCCGCGATCGAAGCGGCCGCTGCGGAGAGGGTGCGCAGCGCCGTTGCCGCGGCGAGCGCGGGCGCCGGAGCCGGCGACCTGGAATTCGAGACCCTGACCCGGTGCGCCGACTACCAGGCGCGGATGCCGGCTCTGGTCGCGGGTACCTTGCCCGAGGCCCAGCGCCTCCTGGTCGAGGATCACACCCGCGAGTGCATTCCCTGCCGCAGGCACCTGCAGGCAGTTCGGGCCGGCCGCGCCGTTTCGGACGCGCCGTCGGGTCCGGCGGCGCCGGCGCGCGTCGGCCGCTACTACGCGGCCGCGGCGGCGGTGGCCGGCGTGGCCGCCACCGGCGTCTGGCTCAGCCAGCAGATTCTGCAGCCCCCCCAGGACGGGATCGTCCAGGTCCAGAGCGTGGACGGCAGGATGTTCGTTGCCGGTTCCGGCGGCGATTCGGACCTCGTTCCACTCGCCCCCGGCGACGCGGTCGACGGTGGCGCCCGGGTCCGCACCGGCGCGGGCAGCCGCGGCGTGTTCGAGCTCGCGGACGGCTCGCGCATCGAGGCCGCGGGTCTCACCACGTTCCGCGTCGACGCCCGCCGCCGCGGCGATCGCATCCGGGTCGACCGGGGCAGCGTGATCGTTCAGGCGGCGGAGCAGGAGAACCGGTCGCTCGTCGTGTCGACCGAGGAGATGCTCGTGTCGGTCAAGGGCACGATCTTCGCGGTGACCCACGGCGTCAGGGGCTCTCGCGTCTCGGTGATCGAGGGCGAGGTCGAGGTCGAGAAGGGCCGCGAGCGGCACAACCTGCTGGCCGGCGATCAACTGCGGAGCCGGGAGACGCTGATCGCGATGACGCTGCAGGAGGAGGTCGGCTGGAGCCAGGACGCGGACCGCTACCTGGCGCTGCTCGAAGAGTTCAGGTCGCTGCGCAGCGAACTGAACCAGTTGATGGAAGCTGCGCCGGCGCGGCACTCGACCCGGTTGCTCGACCTGATGCCGAGCGATACGGCCGTCTACCTGGCGATGCCGAACGCTCCGGCGACGCTCGGGGACCTGTTCGAGCTGGTGCGCTCGCGAATGGAGTCGAGCGAACTGCTCGCCGAGTGGTGGGAGCAGTTCGAGGGCTCCGACGAGGCGGGCACGATCGAAGAGGTGGTCGGTGCTCTGCGCGGCCTCGGGGAAGCGATGGGCGACGAGACGGTCGTCGGCGTTGTCGGTGACCTTGTCGAGGAAGACATGGCCCCGCTGGCGATCACCGAAGTGACCGACTCCGCCGCCCTGCGAGAGGCAATCGAGGGTCACCTGGCGGAACTCGCGTCGGCGACCGACGAAACGCCGGTGAACATCGTCGAGGACCTTGAGGCCGCTACCGAGCAGGACGAGGGGCTGCTGCTCTGGATCGCCGATGACATCGCGGCGGCTTCGACTTCGCTGACCGCCCTGCGCACCGTGGCCGCGAACCGCGGCGGCGCCGCCAACCCGTTCGTCGGTTCGCGACTGCACGGCCGGCTGGCGCAGCGCTACGAGGAAGGCGCGGAGCTGCTCGCCGCGGTCGACCTGGCGGGCGTCATCTCCAGGATCCGCGACGCGGCGGAGAACGAAGAGGACGAAGAAGGCACGGAAGGCGAGGAGGATGACGAGGACGTGGAGGAAGTCGCGGTCTTCGCCTTCACCGGCCTCGACAAGGTCCAGGACCTCGTCGTCGCCCGCACCCAGGAGGGCGACCGGGCCAACGTGACGGCCGCGCTGAGCTTCGACGGCGAGCGTTCGGGAGTCGTGTCGTGGCTGGCTGAACCGGGCGCGAACGGGGCACTCGAGTTCTTCTCGCCCGATGCGTCCTTCGTTTCCGCCGGCGTGATCGAGAATCCTGGGTCGATCTACGACCAGTTGACGGGCTTCCTGAGCGAACACGGCATCGACGTCGACGCGCCGATGGCCGAGGTCGAGGCCGAACTCGGGCTGTCGCTGCGCGACGACCTGCTCCAGCACGTGGGCGGCGAGTACGCGGTCGGCATCGACGGTCCGGTGCTGCCGTCCCCGGCCTGGAAAGCGGTGGCGTCGGTCTACGATGCGGATGCGCTGCAGGGTTCGATCGAGATGCTGGTGGAGAAGGCGACGGAGGTTGTCGGGAATCTGGACCGCGCCGGGGATGCACGGCTCGTTCTCGACGAGCAGGAATCGGGTGGCCGCACCGTTTACCGTCTAGCCTTGGAGATCGACGATGGCGACGACGAGGGCGGCGAAGCGGGCGAAGGCGAACGCGACGGCGCAGACGAAGACGCCGCCGCCGGCGCGGCCCTTCTGCGCCTGCTCGAAACTCCGCAGATCTTCTACACGTACTTTGACGGGTACATGGTGAGCGCCTCCAACGTGGCAACGATCGACACCGCGATCCGGTACCGCGGCAGTGGCGCGTCGCTGACCTCGAGCCAGGAGTTCCTCGATCTGCTGCCCGAGAACGGCTACGCCGACTTCTCCGCGATGGTCTACAACCGGCTTGCCGAGACGGCGAGCGAACTGTTCGACCTGCTGCCGACCGATGTCGCGGGCGACGATCAGCAGGCCGTGGTCCGGGCGATCGAGGAACAGCTCCGCAGTCAGGGGCCGGCGCTCTACACGGTGTACGCGGGCCGCAGCGAGATCGTCGTGACCTCCAGCGGTCCGAGCCTGCTGGCCTTCACCGGGCTGGGTTCGCTGCCCGGACTCCGCAATCTTCTGGAGAACCTGGACTCGATCGACGACGGAGCCGATTCGGAACCGGAGGCCGAGCCGGCGGCCGGTGTGGACGATCAGGTCGCCGGGATCCGGCCGGCGCCGAAGGACACGGCCCTTCGGCCGGCCGCTTGACGGGCGCCGGAACGGAGCGATGACCTCTTCGTGACGAGCACGGCGGCAACTGGCACGGAGGGGCAGAAGCCGGCGAGCGGGGCGTCGCCGCCCGTGATCGACCTCGACGGTCTGAGCGTCCGATTCGGCCGACACCAGGTCCTGGACGACCTGCGAGGCGCCTTCTCGGGCCGGGCGATCGGTCTGCTGGGGCCGAACGGCGCCGGCAAGACGACGCTCCTGAACACCCTGCTCGGCTTCTACAAGCCAACCGCGGGAACCGCCCGCCTGTTCGACATGGACATCACGGCCCAGGGCCGGGAGCTCCGACGGCGGGTCGGCTACATGCCCGAGCGGGACGCCTTCATCGCCGGCATCTCCGGCGTCCGTTTCGTGCGGCTGATGGCGGAGCTTTCGGGGCTGCCGCCCGAGGCGGCTCTCGAGCGCGCACACGAGGTCTTCTTCTACGTCGGTCTGGGCGAGGCGCGCTACCGCAACGTCGAGACCTATTCGCTGGGCATGAAGCAGTTGCTCAAGCTGGCGCAGGCGATCGCCCACGGGCCGAGCCTTCTGTTCCTGGACGAACCGACGAACGGTCTCGACCCGCCGGCGCGCCTCCGGATGCTGCGGCTGATCCGCGAGATCCGGGATTCGGGCAAGGCGCGGATCGTCGTCTCGTCGCACCTGCTGCGCGACGTGGAGGAGTGCTGCGAGGAGGTGCTGGTCCTCAGCCGGGGCAAGATCGCCACCTACTGCAACCTGGCCGAGGAGCGCCGCGCCAACCGTCGCTTCCTCGAACTGGACCTGGGCGCTGAGCGTGAGGGCGCCGGCAGCGCCTTCCGCGGCGCGATCGAAGGGCTCGGCTGCGAGGTCGCGGTGGTCAACCGGCGCCGGATCAAGGCCGTTCTGCCGCCGGGCATCGGTGTGCGCCACATCTACGCCTCGGCGATCGAGCAGGACGTGACGATCCGCCGCCTGGACTACAAGCGCACTTCGCTCGAGGACATCTTCCTCAAGGCGATGGAGGGCGACGATGGCCGTCTATGACCACGGCTACCGAGGCTACGGGGGCGCGCTGATGCCGGCGCGGAGCCGGTTCCTCGTCATCAGCCGGTACTGCCTGCGCGACGTCTTCGCGTCGCGGTTGTTCCTCGCCTTCTTCGCTTTCTGCTTCGCCTGGCCGCTCGTTCTGCTGGTCGCCATGTACCTGCGCTACAACGCGGAGGCCCTCGCCCTGATCAACATCAGCGCCGCCGACCTGCTGGACTTCGTCCAAGTCAACACCTGGTTCTTCCAGAACCTGTTCCTGCGCGCCCAGTTGTATCTCGCCTTCGTCGTCGTGCTCGTGGTCGGGCCGTCGCTCGTGTCGGCGGACCTCCGCAACCGGGCGATGCCGCTCTACCTCTCGCGGCCGCTGACGCGGACCGACTACGTGCTCGGCAAGCTCGTCGTGCTCGGCGTTCTGGTGTCGGCGATCACCTGGGTGCCGGGGTTGCTCCTGTTCGCGATCCAGGCCGCGCTTGGCGGCGGCGAGTGGCTGGCGGAGCACTGGCGGGTCGCGCCGTCCCTGGTCGTCGTGTCGACGGTGTGGATGTTGTGCATGTCGTTGCCGATGCTGGCTATCGCGGCCTGGGTGAAGTGGAAGCCCTGGGCGCGGATCGTATTCCTGGGCGCCATCCTGAGCGGCACTGCCTTCGGCGAGTTCTACAAGCAGTTCTACGACTCCTGGCTGGGCAGCATGGTCGTGGCGTTCGACGTGACGGCCGCGCTCTCCTCTTCGGTCTTCGGCACGGAAGGGAGCGTGCAGATGCCGGGCGCGGCGGCCTGGCTGGCGGCGGTCGGGCTGGTGTCCCTGTCGGCGGCGCTGCTGTACCGACGGGTGCGTGCCTTCGAGGTCGTCAAGTGAGCGGCGCGGCCAACATCACCCTGCGCGACGTGTCGAAGTTCTACGGCGACGTGCTGGGCGTGAACCGCGTGGACCTCGAGATCGAGCCCGGGATCACCAGCCTGGTCGGACCGAACGGGTCCGGCAAGAGCACCCTGATGAACCTGCTCGCGGGCCTGCTGCGGCCGACCCGGGGCGAGATCAGCATCCTCGGCGCTTCCGCCTCTCGGCCACAGAATCTGTTCCGCAACTTCGGCTACTGCACCCAGTACGACTCCTTTCCGCGGGGGGTGACCGGGTGGCAGTTCGTCTTCTCCTACCTGTTGCTGCACGGCCTGGGCCGGGGCGAAGCCGAGCGGCTCACCGCGCAGGCCCTGGAGCGGGTGGGCCTGATCGACGCGGCGCACCGGCGGGTCGCCGGCTACAGCAAGGGCATGCGTCAGCGGATCAAGCTGGCGCAGGCGATCGCCCACGGGCCCCAGGTCATGGTGCTCGACGAGCCGCTCAACGGTCTCGACCCGATGGTCCGCGCCGAGACGATCGAACTGTTCCGTCAACTGGCCAGCGAAGGCCAGCACGTGCTCATCTCGAGTCACATTTTGCACGAGGTCGATCTGCTCTCGGACCGCGTCATCCTGATCTCGAACGGGTACATCGTGGCCGAGGGCGAGGTTCCGGGCATGCGGGAGGAGGTCGCTGAGGCTCGCGAACAGCCGATGCAGGTGTTCGTGCGCTGCGACCGTCCGCAGTGGCTCGCCGGCCGCGCCTTCGAGCTCGACCACGTCACCGAGGTCCAGCTTCACGACGACGGCGGCGGCCTTCACCTCCGCACCCGCGACGCGGACCGCTTCCTGCGCCTGGTCGGCGAGCTGGTCGCCGAGGGCGGTGTGGAAGTCGAAGCCGTCGGGCCGGCCGACAGCGACCTGCAGGCCGTGTATCGCTACCTGATGGTCGACGAGGAGGAGCCGTCGTGACCGTGGTCCCCGAGGCCGCCGGTTCGAAGGGCGTCGACTGGACGCTCCTCGGCCGGCAGGTCGGCGGACTGGTGCGGCTCGAACTGCGCCGGCTGCTGATGACGCGCCGGGCCGTGATCCTGGGTTTGGCGGCGTCGGTTCCGGTGGTCATCGTCCTGCTCGTGGGCTCGATACGGATCGGCGGGCAGACGGTGCTGGAGCGGTTCGGCAACCGGGTGGTGTACGAGACGATCTTCGAGACCGTCTTCCTCGGCGCGATCCTGTTCTTCGGCTGCCTGTATGTGTTCTTCAACCTGTTCCGGGGCGAGATCCTCGAGCGCAGCCTGCACTACCTGCTGCTCGTGCCGCTTCGCCGGGAACTCGTCGTGACGGCCAAGTACGTCGCCGCGGTGGTTGCCGTGGCGCTCCTGTTCATGGCCAGCACCGTCTTCAGCTATGCGCTGATCTATCTGCCGGTCGGCGTCGGCGGGGCGATCGAGGACCTGACGGCCGGTCCCGGCGGCGCTCATCTCGTCGCCTACCTGGGCGTGACTCTGCTGGCGTGCATCGGCTACGGCTCCCTGTTCATGCTGATCGGCATGCTGTTCAGGAACCCCATCATTCCGGCCGGCGTCCTGTACGTCTGGGAGATGCTGCACTTCCTGTTGCCTCCCGCGCTCAAGAAGCTCAGCGTGATCCACTACCTGAAGGGTCTGCTGCCCGTGCCGCTCTCCGACGGCCCGTTCGCCGTGGTCGTCGAACCGCCGCCGGCGGCCGTCTCCGTGCTTGGTCTGCTGGCCTTTACGGTCGTCGTGCTCGCGGCCACCGCGCTGATCATCCGCCGCATGGAGATCCGCTACACCGAGGATTAGCATTAGCGCGGCAGGAACCGGGTGCGCCGGCGTCCCCGCCGGCATCCCCGCGAAGCGGCGAGCCGGCCACGCATCTGCCACCATAGGGCCATGGCCACCCTCGACATCGGCGGCCTCGCAATCCCGGAAGCGGCGCTGACTTTCAAGTTCGTCCGCGCCTCCGGCCCGGGAGGGCAGAACGTGAACAAGGTCGCGACGGCCGCCCAGTGCCGCCTCGACCTCGACGCGGCCGGCATCGAAGGCCCGTTGCGCGCTCGCCTGGAGCGCGTGGCCGGCAAGCGCCTCACCGTCGCTGGCGAGATCGTCGTGTCCGCCGACACCCACCGTACGCAGGCGCGCAACCGGGCCGAGGCACTGTCGCGGCTCGCGGCGATGATCGAAGAGGCGCGCACCGAGCCCCGTCCGCGCCGCCCCACCCGGCCTTCCGCCCGCGCCAAAGCGAAGCGGCTCGCGGAAAAGCGGCGCCGCGGCGAGACGAAGAAACGCCGCGGCCCGGTCGATGCCGGCGCCGAGTAAGCCGCCGGCTCTCTGTTAGCCTGTCGCCGAGAAGGCGGCGATGAGTTTCCTGGACACCCTCCTGCGCGCTACGGTGCGGAGAGCCCCACGGAGTTCGGTCGGTTCCGGCGCGGACCGTGTGGCGTCCCGATTGGCGCTCTACCACTTCGATTCCTGCCCGTTCTGCCTTCGGGTCCGGCGCGAGCTGGCTCGCCTCGGGGTCGAAGTCGAACTGCGCAACATCCACCGCGACCGAAGCCGGTACGACGAACTCGTGCGAGGCGGCGGCAAGCAGCAGGTGCCGTGCCTGCGGATCGAGAACGACGACGGTACGGCCGAGTGGCTCTACGAGTCGTCCGACATCATCTCCAGGCTCCAGGCAGACCTCTGCTCGCCCGGCACCGCCGAGGCTGTCTGACACCGTCCCTTCGCTGGGTACGCGGCGAGCCCGTCGCGGACTCGGCGGCTATCTCAACGCCTTGCGGCACGAGACGGTCGTGAAGTGACCGCGCTCGGCGGTCTCCAGATCGATCTCGATGTCCTGGCCGCGCGTCAACTCGTCCCACACTGAATGGTCGGCGGGCGGGCAGGCGATCTCGGCGGCCATTCGCTCTCGCTGCCGCCCGGGCATGTTCATCAGGTCGCCGGCGAACTCCGGGATCACCCGGACCCGGTGAATCAGCCGGTCCACCCGCTCCAGCTCGCGGCCGACCCACACCCGGCTCCAGCCCGGCCGCAGCCGGGTCGGCGGAAAGTCCTGGCTGTGGCGGTAGACCAGGTCGGCACTGACGTGGGGCGCCGTGCTGCATGCCGCTGGCAGCAGCAGGGCGGCGAGCAGCGGCAGCGATAGAAACGACCGGCGCATGGCGGCGCAGAAACTACCGCACTTGACGCACCGGCGACAGGTCGGCTCGCCGCCACTGGGTGCGCCGCCTGCCATCCGTGCGCCCGCTGACGGGCGCACGGACTGGTTCACAGGTGGCGCGGATCGCGCCACCCGGGTCCTGGCCGGCATTCGGCGCGGAGCGCCGCTTCTCCGGCCACACTCCGCCGCTATGCTTCTCTCCATGAGAACGGCAGCCCTCCTCGCGGCGCTCACCCTCGCCGCGCCCATCGCCCACGCCGAGGACTGGCCGCAATGGCGCGGCGACGAGCGCCGGGGCGTCTGGCACGAGGACGGCATCCTCGACAAGTTCCCCGAGGACGGGCTCCGCTTCGTCTGGCGGGCGCCGATCGGACCGGGCTACGGCGGCCCCGCGGTTGCGGACGGCCGCGTCTTCGCGACCGACTTCGAGCGGCTGCCGGGCAATCGCGGCCGCGAGCGCCTCCTGGTGCTCGAGGAGAAAACCGGCGAACAACTCTGGGACCACTCCTGGGAGACGGATCTCGCCGGTCTCCAGCCCGCGTACTCGAACGGCCCGCGCGCCACGCCGACCGTCGACGGCGACCACGTCTACGTGCTCGGTTCGGCGGGCTACCTGGCGGCTCTGGCCACAGACGACGGCCGCGTCCTGTGGCGCCACGACCTGGTCGCGGACTACGAAGCGCCGGTGCAGCCCTGGGGCTTCGTCGGCGCTCCCCTCGTGGATGGCCGCCAGATCATCACGTTGGTCGGCGGGGAACCCGATGCGATGGTCGTCGCGTTCGACCGTGAGAGCGGCGAGGAGCTCTGGCGCTCGATGGAAGTCGGCAACGAGCCGGGCTACAACCCGCCCGTGATCTACGAACTCGGCGGGCGCAGGCACCTGGTCATCTGGCACCCGAAGGGCATCGCCGGCCTCGACCCGGACGGCGGCGAGGTGTTCTGGCAGTTCCCCTACGAGGTGCAGTACGGCCAGACGATCGCGACCCCGATCCAGCAGGGAAACCAGCTCCTCGTGTCGTCCGCGTCGCACGGCTCGACATTGATCGAGGTCGCGGCCGTGTCAGCCGGCAAGCCGCAAGCCAGGGTCGTCTGGAAGGGCAAGAGCACCAGCAAGCGGGACCTCGACGGCCTGCACGCCTTCAACTCCACGCCCGCCTTCGACGGCGACATGATCTACGGCATCGGCGGCCAGGGGGCGTTGCGCGCCATCGACCGCGCGTCGGGCAAGGAAGTCTGGGCTACCTTCGAGCCCAGCGAGGATGCCCGCATCGCCACTGCCTTCCTGGTCAGGAACGGCGACCGATACTTCATCAGCAACGACCGCGGCGAACTGATGATCGCCCGCCTGAGCCGTGACGGTTACCACGAGATCGACCGTACCAAGCTCATCGAACCGACGACACGGAGCCGGCAGGTCCGTCGGGAGCTCGGCAAACTGGTGTGGGTCCACCCCGCCTACGCGAACGGCCACATCGTGCACCGCAACGACCAGGAAATCGTCCGCGTGTCCCTGCTGGCGGAGTAGTGCGATCTGGGGAGTGAACGAACTCAGGTGCTCGTATAGACTCTTGAGTTCAAAATGCGCGGTAGTCGCAGTCTTGTGGTCGTACTGGCGGTCTTACTCGCCGGCTTCGGCCTGTATCGATTGCTCTCGAATGATCCGGAAAGCGATCCGGCGGACACCAAGGCTGCTCAGCCAGTCACAAGCACCGACTACGCGGATCTGGTCTCCCTCTTCGGAGAGTTTCGTTCCTTCCAGCAGGGCGTTTCCGGCAACATCCAGTCCTACTCGCAGAGCGGCTGGATCCTGTCGAACCTGGACACTGCGCCCGACTTCTCCGCCACGGCAATGGCGGAGAAGTACAGCGAGCTGAGGACGTTTCAGGACCGCCTGGAGTCGATCGATCCGTCGGACTGGCCGATCTCACAACAGGCTGACTACCACCTCGTCCGGGCGGAGGCGAACGGCTATGAGTTCCAGCACCGGGTTCTCAGCCCATGGTCCAGGGATCCCGGGTTCTACAACGACGTGATCGCCACGCTCGCCGATGGAGCTGAACCACCTCTCCAGGGGGACGAGATCGCTGCTCTGCAATCAAGGCTCAGATCGGTACCCGATGTGGTGCAGCAGGCGAAAGAGAATCTCGATGACTTCTCTGTGATCGCCGCCGACCTGGCCACTCTGGCGGTTCTTTCCATTGGAGACTCCAGATCGGCCTATGAATCGCTCGCGCAGGGCCTGAGGAGTCATCATCCGGAAATCGAGGCCGACGTCGAGGCGGCGCTGGCAACTATCGACGACTACGAGCAGTGGATACGGTCCAACGAGCATCGGATGACAGGCACCACGGGTGTGGGCAGGGAGAACTACAACTGGCTGCTCAGGAACGTCTATCTGGTCCCCTACACCTGGGACGAGATTCGAACGATCGTCGAACTTGAAGACAATCGCGTGATCACCTTCAGGCGACTTGAGGAGCACCGCAATCGCGATGTTCCACCGATCGTGCCGGTCGGATCACAGGTCGAGTACCGGGAAGGCATCGAAGAAGCCGTCGATCACATCATGAGCTTCCTGCGCGATGAGGAGATCCTCACTGTGCATGACTTCCTCGTGCCGGATGACTACTTCGGCTCACGGCTCTACGGGAAGGGGTATGCCCTGGAGGATCCCTGGCCCGAGACGCACGACTATTTCTTCAATTTCTCCCACCGGGAAGCGGTGATGGAGAACACGCATGAGCTGGTCGGCCATCACTTCGACATGCTCAGGGCGGAGCGCGACGATCGCCCGATCCGTGGCGGAGAGCGGCCGTACAAGATCTCGACGGCTCGCGACGAGGGGCTGGCGTTCGCCCTCGAGGAACTGCTGATGCATGCGGGTTATCTGGACGGCCGCAATCCCCACGGCAGGGAAATCACGTATGAACAGGCGGCTTTCCGTACCGTGCGCGCACTCTCCGACATCTACATGCACAGCGGCGACTGGAGTCTGGCGGAAGCGACGCAGTTCTGTATCGACAATGCGCCGCATGGCGAACTGCTGGAGGGCAGCCACCATCTCTGGTTTGAACTGGATACGACGCTGCGCGGCGTGGGGCATCACATGCTCATGGTCCTGGGGAAGGTCCAGTTCATGAAGCTGATGCGAGACCGCGCGAATCAGCTCGGCGACGACTTCAGTCTACGGGAGTTCCTGGACGAGGTTTACGCCGCGGGCCAGATACCCTGGTCGCTCATCCGGTGGGAAACGACCGGGTACGAGGACGAGGTTTCACAACTCTGGTAGCACAGGCGGCTCCTGCTTTCGCCCGACCTCGCCGCTCCGCCCGCCGGGCTCGCCTCCTCGTTCTTCGGCCGCTTCTGCGAGTCGGTGGCACCAATCAGGCCGAAGGGGCGGCGGTCTTCACGCGCCCTGGTGTGGCGTCAGAGCCGCGCGAGCGACGGTCAACGTGTGAGTTCAGGCTGCCGGCCTCAGGTACCGCTCGTTTCGGATCGAGCCGATGACCTCGTCCTCGAGAGTGTCGATGAAGGTGAGCACTCTTCGGGTGTGTTCCGAGTAGCTGTCGTCTGACAGCCACTGTTTCTCTCCGTGGGCTATCGCGTTCCGGAGCCTGACGAGTTCGCCGAGAGGCTTCTCTTGCGCTTCGAACGGCGGGTAGTCGAGGCCCAAGAGCCAGACGTGGCGTCTCATGTCGCCGAGCATCCGCCGCCGGCCGGTCGTGTCGCCGAGCAGTTGGTTGCGGGCGCGCCGCCACGGTCTTGTTAGGCCGTCGGGCTTCAGCAGGATGATGTAGCTCTCTCTGACCTCGTCGAGGTCGGGCGAGCGATCCTCCAGGTACCGGAGGTAGATGGCCGTTGCATCCCGGAGGAACCCCTCGCAGTGTGCACAGAGAAGCACCAGCGAGCCACGCATCATGTTGAAGCGGGCTGACACGCCGATCACGGGCATGGCGGATTGCAGCGTCTGAAGCTCCTTCTTCCGCCAGCCGCTGGCTCGCTGCAGCCGAACGACGGCCTCGCTGGCCGCCGGTGTTCAGCCGCTCGAACAGGTCGTACTTCGCCCGGTGATCGCTTCCGCGGTTCAGGATGCTGACGTTGACCTTGGCTCGTCTGAAGTCGATCCGAAGCGGATGCGAAAGATCGGTCCAGCGGACTCCATCCAGAGCAGGCAGATACTTCGCCTGCGTGAGACAGAGGGGTTCCCTGGTCGTTCCGTTTTCTCCTCGCAGCTTGCCCATGAACTCGAAGAGGGTCGAGAGCCTCTGCAGACCGTCCACGACTTCCCAGACGCCGTCGCTCCTCTGCGACACGAACACCTGGGGCAGTGGGATGCCCAGCAGGATGGACTCGACGAGTCGTGTCTTCTGGTCGATCGTCCACCGGAAGAAGCGCTGGAACTTCGGCTGGATCTCGAGTTCTCGTTCTTCGTACAGGGAAGCGAGTTCTCCGAGAGACATCGCGTAGCCATCGGCGCGGATCTGCCGCCGCCCCTCCTCGACCTGTTCGTCGAGATCGGTCCGAGCGGGGAGTGTGGCTGGCTCAGTCTGTGTTGCAGTCGTCATGGTGACTCTACTGGTGGTTGTGCGGGCTCGTCCGCCGAAGCACCTAAGACCTAGACATCGTCGGCGAACCGGCCACTGCTGGTCGTGCGTCGTGATCGGCCGCGTGAGCGGCTATTCAGGATCAGCCAGTGTAGCCAAGGATCGGCTCGCGCGCCTCTTCTGACAGGGAAGTTTGACGTGCCTGGTGCTAGCCCGGACCTGCAGCGCGGCCTTCGATCTGAGCCTCCACGAACGGCAGCATCGCGGCGACGCACTCGGCCGGCTTCTCGAACTGGAGGAGGTGCGTCGTGTCCGGTACGAAGTCGTAGTCGAGAACCAGGATCTCGCTCAGGTCCACCGTGCGGAGAAACGAGAACGGCACGGTGGGATCGGAGCCGACGACCTTCGTGGGGCACGAGAGCCGACTCAGGTTCACGTCCCTGGCCCATCCGGGTCCTTCCAGCTAGATCTTCGCTTCGTACTCCCTCGGGCAGCGCAGCTCGTATCCGGCGCCGTTCGGGATCGGCCGGAGCGTCGCTTGCGCGATGAACTGCGGCGCGCCGGGGCAGAGAAGCTGGAAGGCGGGCGCGCGGAGGACGCGGTCGATGAACTCCTGCCGGCTCGAGAATCGCTCCCGGCGCCTCAGCGCGGCCTCGCCCAGTTGACGGAGCATCGTTTCGACCTTCCGCACGTCCTCCTGCCGGCAGCCAGGCGGACAGACGACCGGGTCGAACAGAACCAGGGCCGAGTAGTCCGCGGCGCGAGTGGCGTGGAGGAGGGCCGATTGGGCCGACACGGAGTGGAAGACGCCGATCTTCGGCTTGGCGCCGAAGTGGAGGTCGATCGCTTCTGCGATGTGCCGGTGGTCGTCGACGAAGGCGTGAATGCCATGAGCCTCGGCGTCGCCAACCGCGTTCCAGCCATGGTTGCGGAGGTCGAACAGGACGACATCGAACCTGTCGGTGAGCAGCGACCAGAACGGGTAGTAGGCGTCGGCGGCGAACCCGTTGCAGTGGCTCAGAACGAGCCGCGGGCCACGCGGGTTGCCATGCCGCCTGAAGACGATGCGGTTGCCATCGGCTGTACGTGCCTCGGCCGTCGCCGGGGGCTTCGGCACTTCCCGGCGTTGCGGTTGGTTCACCTCTTGCGTGGGCTTCCCGATCGTTGCCTCCGCCGTCACGGCGACTCCGACTCCGAAGGGACCGCGTCAACCGGGACTTTCGGCGACTCGGACTCCGCGGCGTTCCGCAGCTTGCGCCGCCGTCGAAACCGGTCGATCGACGGCATGGCCACGGCGAGGGCCACCGAAAGCAGCGGCGAGAGGAGCCACCATGTTGCTTCGGATGAAGTGGGATCCTCCTCGATCGCCTCCACTCCGAACTTGGCGAGATGAACGGCGCCCAAAGCCGCAGCCGGAACGGTGAACCACGGGTCACGAAAGCCCGGAGCGAAGGTCCGCTTCGCTTCGTTTCCGTCGGCTGAGCTGTCCTTGTTGCCGGCGCCTTCCAGACGCACGCGCCTGCTGATGCTGGCCGGGATGGTGACCGTCGCGAAGGCGACGAAGACCAGGAACCACAAGGTTCGATCGGACAGCGGGGGTCCGGCTTCCAGGTCCACGATGAGTTGGACGACCAGGACGAGCACGCAGTAGATCGCGGGAACCTGGTACCAGGGATCGGTGAAGAACCGCGCCTCGTGCCAGACCGGGCCGGTCCGGGGCTCCGGCGGCGGCGCGGGTTCCTCCGGGTTCAGGTACTTCCGCACTCCGCGGAGCATGAACGTGAAGGTGCTCAGCCCCATCGCACCCAGGCCGACCGCATAGGACAGCGCGAGCGGCGACGTCCGCAGGCTCTCCGGGGACAGGAATCCGTCCGCGAAGCCGGACATGACAAGCCCCATGAGCACCGCCAAGCGGGCGGAAAGGCGCGAGTCGTCGTGTTTCTTGGCGAGGGAGGACATCGTGTCTCGGCAGTCCCTTACTGGAGCAGCTTGAGCCAGCCCGCAGTGAGTATGAGTAGGCCGAAAGACCAGAGCGTCCACACGAACACGATGCTGCCGAGGATAGCTTCTGAAGCCTCACGAGTTCTCCGCGGCTGCGCATGTCGATTGGGGCGGCTGGATCTCGCGAACCGAGGTAGCCATCACCCAGCCAGGGGAGCTGCACCTACCGGGAGTGCTCGGTTTCCCGGGGCGAACAGTAGTTGCGTGTGCTAAGTTCGGCCCATGCGTTTGCACATTGCGCTGGACGACGATCTCGTAGCCGAACTCGACCGGCGCGCCGGTCCCCGGCAGCGCAGCGCCTTCATCGCCCATCTGATCCAGCGGGGACTCGACGACGAACGGCGCTGGGATGACATCGAAGCGGCGCTCGGCGGCATCTCCGACACGGGCCACGACTGGGACGACGACCCAGCGGAGTGGGTGCGACGCCAGCGGCGCGGAGACCGTCGGCGTTCGGGCTGATCTTGAGCCGCCTGCTGCTCGACTCGACCGTGCTCATCGACGCCCTGCGCGGCCGCCGGGCGGCTGCGCAGGTGGCGACTCTGCGCCGCGAAGGAACCGAGCCCTGGGTGTGCGTCATTTCGGTGGACGAAGTGTGGCGAGGCATTCGGCCCGGCGAAGAGTTGGCGGCGAGGAGGCTCTTCAGGGGCCTTCGTCTTGCACCCTTGGGCAAGGCCGAGGGCATGATGGCCGGCCGTTGGCGCCGAGAGTTCGCCGAGAGAGGCGTGACGCTGCACCAGGCGGATTGCCTGATCGCCGCGGCCGCCGTCGGCGCCGGGGCCGCGTTGGCCACGGCCAACGTACGGGACTACCCGATGGCGGCCGTCGAGGTCAGGGAGTGGCGGGCAGGGTAAGGGGCCAACGCCGAAGTGGGGCACGACGCCGGCACCGCCGGCGTCAGGCAGCGTCGGACCTCCTACACCCGCCGGCAGACGAACAGCTCGTACTCCCCCGGTTCCATCTCCGAATGGTCGCAGTCCACCGCCACTGCCTCGAAACCGACGTGGGCGAGCAGGCCGAGCCACTCGGTACGTCGGAAGAGGCCCGTGACGTGCCGGTCGTGCACGACCTCGACGCTGCCGTCGGCTTCGCGCAACACGAAGGCGTAGTCGGTCGTGATCGTCGTGTCGTCGGGGTCGGGATCCCAGCAGTTCTCGAGGTAATGCGCGCTCCTGTCTTCCCCGTCGCAGCCGCCGCAGTCGGTCCTGGGCTGGAAGTTCTCCCGCAGGTGGTCGGGCGCGAAGAGGGCGGCGCCGCCGGGCCGGCAGTGGATCCAGGCGGTCTCGATGGCGGCGCGCAGGTCCTCGAGAGTGGTCATGTAGTCGATCGCGTCGTGGACGAAGACGCAGTCGAACGTACGGTCGAGGCGGACCGTCCGCATGTCGCCCTCGATGTGCCGGCATTCGGGATTGAGCTCTTTGCTCATCGCCAGCATCCCGGGCGAAAGGTCGACGAGGGTCATCTCGAAGTGCGCCTTGAGGTGGGAGGCGTTGTGACCGCCGCCGCTGCCTAGTTCCAGGGCGGTGCGAGGGGTGCCGTCGGACGCTTCGAGGAGGTGCCGGAGGTAGATGCCGGCTTCTTCCTCGTACTCGTGGGGTGGCGAGATCAGCGGCCACCAGGGCGCGATCTCGGCGTAGAGCTTGGGCATAGTGGGGGAGGATACGGGCTCGCCGCTTCGCGGCGTCACCCGGACCGCGCCAACGAGGTTCCCTGGCTGGAAGTCAGCCGGACTGCGAGGCAGCGATGATGGCCGGCATGGCGGCGGCCGCGGCGATGGCGGCTTGCGTGGCCGCGACGGCCTCGGCGGTCGCGCGGCCAACGAGGTCACCGTTGGTGAGGCTCTTCAGACGTTGCTTGCGAGGCCTGAGTTCCTTGCGGCCGAAGATCGGGTTGAGCAGGCCCGCCGCCTTGGCGAGTGAGACCAGGACGACGGTGCGGGGCTCGACTTCCCGGTCGTCGCCGAAGATCGCCTCGCGCAGGCGGGAGTGGATCTCCTGCTCGGGACCGGGGTCGATCTCGGGGTAGATGCGCCGCGTGAAGATGACGAGCAACTGCTTCTCGTCCGCCTTGAGGATGCCGCGCTCGCAGAGGCGCCCTGCGACCCGGTGTCGGAGCTTGGAAAGGGAGGAGAAGCGCGTGATCCAGGTCTGCAGCGACGCGCGCCGCTTCGCGTCCCGGACCTTCTTCAGGCACTCATCCACGACCGGGTCGCCGATTCGCCTGGTGTTGCGGACATCGACGATCTTGTGCCGTCGCGATTCGTCGATGCGGATCCGTTCCTGCAGGAGGAGTTCGGCGGCGATGGCGCCGGCGATTCCGAAGCTGGCGGTGCCGGAGACGACCGTGCCCTTCTCGTCGTGCAGGGCGAGCAGCATGAGCTCTTCGTGGAGGAGGAGGGGAGTGTCGTGCATCGTGGTGGGAGGCTAACAGCGGGGCGGTACGGGCTCCCGCTTCGCCGCATCCAGTGGTCAGAACGCTTCGCTCCAGGGGCGGCTGAGCCGCAACGCGGAGTTGATCAGGCCGACCATGGAGTAGGTCTGGGGGAAGTTGCCCCAGAGTTCCCCCGTCTCGGGGTCGAGGTCTTCGGAGAGGAGACCCACCGGGTTGCGGCGGTCGAGCATCTGCTCGAAGAGCTCCCGGGCTTCGTCGCGTCGGCCGAGGGCGTTGATCGCGTCGATGTACCAGAAGCTGCAGACGGCGAAGGAGGTCGTGGGCGCGCCGAACTCGTCCTCCTGGTAGCGGAAGAAGTTGCTGCCTTGCCGGAGGGGTTCGAGCGACTCGACGGTGGCGGCGAAGCAGGGATCGTCGGCGTCGAGGAAGCCGAGGTCGTGGAGCAGGAGCAGGCTGGCGTCGATCCCTGCGCCGTCCAGGCTGGCGGCGAGACGGCCGCCGGTCTTCGCGTTCTCGAGGATGTGGCGGCGAATCGCGACGGCGCGGCTCGTCCAGTGCCGGTCGCGGTCGGCAAGGCCGAGCACTCGCGCGATGCGGGCCAGCCGGTCGCAGGCGGCCCAGCACATCACGCTCGAAAAGGTGTGGACGGCGCTGCGCTGCCTGAACTCCCAGAGCCCGGCATCGGGCTGGTCAAAAAGCGCGGCGGCCTGACGCCCGAGTTGTTCGAGGGAGGCGAACACCCGCGCGTTGCCCGGCTTGACGAGGCGGCGGTCGAAGAAGCTCTGGGTGACGGAGAGGATCGCGCTGCCGTAGTTGTCGTTCTGGAGCTGTCGCCAGGCGGCGTTGCCGACGCGGACCGGCCCCATGCCGCGGTAGCCGGGAAGATGATCGACCGTGCGCTCGGTCAGTTCCCGCTCGAACTTGATCCCGTAGACGGGTTGCAGCACACCGCTTTCCGCCGCGGCTGCAAGGTTCGTGATGTAACCGAGGTAACCCTCCATCGTCCGGGTGGCGCCGAGACGGTTCAGCGCCTGGACGACGAAGTGGGAGTCGCGGAGCCAGCAGAAGCGATAGTCCCAGTTGCGGCCGCTGTCGGCTGCCTCGGGGATCGACGTGGTCATCGCGGCCAGCACCGCTCCGGTCTCTTCGAAACTGCAGAGCTGAAGCGTGATCGCTGCCCGGATCACCGCTTCCTGCCACTCGAACGGCACGGCCAGGTGGCGTACGAACTCGCGCCAGTAGCTCTCCGTGCGGCTCCGGAACTCGCGCGCCACGGAGTCCACGGGTTCGGTCAGGCTCTCGTCGGGACCCAGCAACAGGGTGAGCGGCTGTTCGAGGACGAAGGCGATCTCGTCTGTGATCAGCGAGACCGGCGCGTCCGTGGTCAGCCGCAGGGTCAGGCCGGGGCCCACGTAGCGGATGTGGTTGCTGCCGCGGGTCATGTCCGGGCGTCGCGCGCCGTAGTCGAATCGCGGCCGCAGGCGGATGCGGATGCGCGGCTCGCCGGCCAGGGGCTCGACCGTTCGGACGATCGTCGTCGGCCGGAAGGAACGGCCGAACTGCTCGAAGCGGGGCGCGAAGTCGGTGATGCGGACCGTGGCGCCGCTCCTGTCCCGCAGCGTCGTTTCGAGGATCGCGGTGTTCTCGATGTAGTGCTGCTCGCTGTCCGCTAACCCTTCAAGCACGACATCGAAGAAGCCGCCGGCCTCGGGATCGTTGTCTCCTTCGGTCCCGTCCAAGCCGCCGAGCAGCGCGTGGAATACGGGGTCGCCGTCGAAGTGGGGCAGGCAGGCCCAGCAGATCCGGCCGCGCGGGTCGATCAGCGCCCCGAAGCTGCAATTGCCGATCACGCCGCCGTCGAGCGGCCGGACTTCGTGAGGCGTCATGGGCTCCCGTCCATCACTCTGTCGCACAGAACCTCGAGCCAACGGTGCAGCTCCCTCACGCCGCTCAGCCCGTACCGGGCGTTGCTCATTCGGTGGCCTGCGTGGTCCAGGCCGACGACGATCCCGGCGCCGCCAGCGATCTGCGCGGCGGCGAAGCCTTCCTCGTCCGTGATGTCGTCGCCGATGAACACGGGGACGCGGCCACGAAACGGCGCTTCTTCCATGAAGTCCTCGACCACCGTGTGCTTGTTCGGGCGATGGGGTTTCAACTCGAGCACCATCTTGCCTTCCTGGACCCGGTAGGCAGCGCCGAGGGAGCTTCGGATCTTCTCCATCACTTCGCGCGCCGCGCTCTCGGCACCGGCGGCGCGCCGGTAGTGGAGCGCCAGGGTCGCCGACTTGTCTTCGAGCAGGGTGCCGGGGTGGTCGGCGACGAAGCGCGCCAGTTCACGGCGGGCCGGGGCCAACGCGGGTGCTCCGTCGGCCCGGCTGACCGATCCGTCGGCGGACCTGCGCTCCAGGCCGTGCAGCCCGGCGGCCGGCAGCTCAAGGGGCGAGAAGAAGCGGTCGAGTACGTCGAGCGAGCGTCCGCTGGCGAGGGCCACGGCGCCGCCGAGCCGGTCGCGGAGCCTCTCGAGCAGGCCACCGATCCGTTCGTCGACGTGGACGGCGTCGGGTGCATCCGCGATCTCGATCAGGGTGCCGTCGACATCCAGGAACAGGGCCCAGGAGTCGGCCGGCGGGATATCGGCGCCCGGTTCCAGCAGGATCCAGGCGGCGTGCGGAGGATTCGCGTTCTGGTTCACAGGGCTCGGCCTCCGAGATCCCTTACGATACAGAAACCGATGAGTTCTCAGGATCTGCCGGCCGCACAGCAGTCGGAGCTGGTGATCGTTGCCAACACGCTCCCCGTGCGTCGCGAGGAGGTGGAGGGCGAGTTGGGTTGGGCGCAGAGCCCGGGCGGTCTGGTCAGCGCCCTGTCGCCGATCGTCCGTGAGGCGGGCGGGTGCTGGGTGGGCTGGACCGGCGGCGCCGACGACGCGCCCGAACCGTTCCGCCACGAGGGCATCCTGAACGTGGCCGTGCCGGTCTCGGCGGCGGAGGTCGCGGGTTCCTACCAGGGGATGTGCAACTCGACGCTCTGGCCGCTCTACCACGACGCCGTACGTCCGCCCGAGTACCACCGGCACTGGTGGAACCCGTACGTCGCGGTCAACCGGCGCTTTGCCGAGGAGGCTGCCCGCCGCACCGCGATCGGGGGCCGCGTCTGGATCCAGGACTACCACCTGCAGCTCGTGCCGCGGATGCTGCGCGAACTGCGGCCCGACATCAGCTCGGGCTTCTTCCTGCACATCCCGTTCCCGCCGATTGAGCTGTTCCTGCGCCTGCCGTGGCGGCGGGCGGTGCTCGAAGGGCTGCTCGGGGCGGACGTGATCGGCTTCCAGACTCCGGCCGGGGCCTACAACTTCACGCGGCTTGCCGACCGGCTGATCGAGGCGGAGCCCCGGGGCGAGACGATCCGCTACCAGGGGCGCGATATCCGGGTCGGCGCCTTTCCGATCTCCATCGACACGGACCGCTACGCGAACGCGGCTCTGGCGCCCGAGATCCGGGAGCGTGCCGAACAGCTCCAGCAGCTTCGTCGCGGCCGCAAGATCATCCTCTCGGTCGACCGGCTGGACTATACGAAGGGGATCGACCTGCGGCTCAAGGCGTTCCTCGAATGGCTGGGTCGCGAGGACCGGTCGATTCGCGACGCGGTGATGGTCCAGGTCGCCGTGCCCAGCCGCGAGCGCATCTCGGAGTACCAGATCCTCCGGCGCGACGTGGAGGAGCTCGTCGGCCAGATCAACGGCGAATACGGCGAACTCGGCGTCGTGCCGGTCCAGTACTTCCGGCGCAACCTTCCGTTCGAAGAGTTGATTGCGTTCTACCTCGTCGCCGACGTGATGCTCGTCACGCCGCTCTGCGACGGGATGAACCTGGTCGCCAAGGAATACGTCGCCACCCGGCTCCAGGACGACGGCGTCCTCGTGCTGAGCGAGTTCGCCGGCGCGGCCGCCGAGCTGCCGGACGCCCTGCTCGTGAATCCGCACGACGTGAACGCGATGGCCGCGGCGATCGAACAGGCGGTCACCCTCGACCCGGCCGACGGAACGCGCCGGATGAAGGCGATGCGCGACGTGGTCCGTCGCCACTCCGTCCACGAATGGGCGGCGCAGTTCATCGAGGCGCTGACGTAGCTTCCGCGGCGTCCGCTGCGTCCAGCGTGCTCGCCGGTCCGGGTCTCGGGTTACGATGCGCCGATGCACGATGAACCCGGGCGGTCCGCCGGGGAGGCGCGAGAAGCAACCGAAGAGAGGCCAGGACAGATGGGGCACCGAGTCGTTTTCTTCGCAACGGTCGCCTTCCTGGGTGTGGTCGTTCTCGGCTGCGGCCCGTCCGTGATGCGCGAAAACCCCGTCGGGGCGGCCCACGCCGGCAATGACCACGCCGGTCATGGCCGCGCTGGGCACGCCGGCCAGGTCGTCCAGGGCGAGACAAGAGCCGGGGATCAGGACCCGACCGCCGGGGATACCCCGCAGGTCGTCCGCTATCGGGCCGGCGACGGGTTCGTGCCGGCTCGGCTCGACGTTCAAACGGGAACGCGAGTGCTCCTCGTCGACGAATCGGGCGGGGATCTGGCGCCGATGTTCGGCGCCGCGCACAGCGTAGAAGACGACTCCGGGGCCGCGGACCACGACGCGGCTTCCGCGGAAGCGGACCACGATCAGCATGGGCACGCAGGCCACCACGGCGGGGCGGCGCCGGTCTGGATGCGGGAGGATCCGGATGGCGCAGGGCCGTGGAGCCACGCGTTCTCGACCAGCGGCTACTGGCGTTTCCACAACGCGAAGGCGCCGGGCCATGTCGCTCTGATCGTTGCGCTGCCGCCGGAGGGGACGATGCTTGAGCCCCTCGTGACGAGTGCGGAGGCGCTGACCTTCCCGGCAGCGCCGGAGTTGACGAACGAGCAGTTCACCGAGCTGCTCGGCGATACCGGCAAGGTGCGGGAGTACATGGAGATCTACGGCCCGGCCAACACGCTCAACCTCCTTCGCCAGGGCGAGATCGAGACGGGCATCGACTGTCACAGCGGGGCGCATCACCTGGGCCGGATGGCGTTCGCGGAGTACGGCGCGGCGGCTGTGCTCGGTGTCGACGAGGTTTGCCAGTCGGGAGTGCGTCACGGCGTGATGGAGCAGCTCTTCGTGAGTCGGGGCATCACGAACCTGGCGGAGGACGTGGGCGCTCTTTGTCCCTCTGCCGAGATCCCCTTCATTCGGCACCAGTGTCTGCACGGGGTCGGTCACGGCGTGATGGCGTGGACCGCCTACGAGCTGGAGGACGCGCTCGGGCTTTGCGACCGGTTGGGGGAGGAGGACGACCTGACCCGGCGTTCCTGCTACACGGGCGTGTTCATGGAGAACGTGGTCAGTGGGCTGTCCGGCGAGGTGGGGCAGACATCAGCCTACGTGGACGATGAGGATCCGCACTACCCGTGCAACGCACTGCCCGAGCGCTATGTCAACGACTGCTACTGGTACCAGACGTCGCAGATGCTGAACGTCTTCCACCACGACCTGAGCCGAGTGCCGGAAGCCTGCCAGGAGGCGCCGCCGGTCGCCCGCAGGGCCTGCTTCGGGAGCTGGGGGCGCGACATCGGCGGCACGCACCGCGGGAACCCGTACCTGATCGCCCAGTACTGTCGCCTGGCGCCGACCCTCGGCTTCCAGGGGGATTGCATCGACGGCGCGGCCCGGACCGTGTTTTGGGACTCGACCCAGCAGGATGCGGGCATCGCTTTGTGCACGGAGGTCGAGGACCCCATCGCCGCCGAGACTTGCTGGCAGACGATCGTCAGCCAGGCCCACCTGGTCGGTTCCGATCTGGCGCCCTTCTGCGCTCAGCTTCCGGGTCGCTGGCTGGACCGTTGTCTCCGGCGTCCCTGAACGGACGTCGCTGAGCGGCCCCGCTCCCGCGACTGGCCGCGGCCTCGCCGTTTGCCCGGAGGTGGGCGTTCATGTAGATCTCCCGAATGCCCCTTGTTGAGCTGGCCGCCCAGCGCATCCTCGTTCCGCTGGCGCTAGTGCTAACGCTAACCGCCGCCGGCGCGGCCCATGGCCAGCGCTTCCTGTGTGAGCCGATCAACGTGGGAACGCCGGGTCTGCGGGGGATACCGGAGTTTCAGCGGGAAGAGGGTGCGGCGACCGCGCCGGTGACGATCGACCTGATGCTGCTGTACAGTCCGGCGGCCATCGAGCAGGGGATTCACGGGTACCTGAACCGGACGCTGGAAGACGCGAACGACATCTTCTGGAACTCGGGGACGGGGATCATCCTGCGGTTGGCCGGGCTGTACTCGATGAACGAAGAGTCGCGGTTGGCCCAGGCAGCGCAGCAAGTCGAGGCGAGCGACAGGGACACCTGGAGCGAACCATCGAGTGAACTGCTTCGCCTGACCAAAGAACACGCGGGCGTGGACTCTGTCCGGCGCGAGATCGGCGCGGACATCGTTGTCGTGTGGACTGGCGTCCGGGACTGGGCCGCCCTTGGAGGGGCTGGGAGGGCTTACGCACCCTCATCAGGAGACCAGTTCAATCGGACATTGGGCTTCGCTGCACTACATTCCGGCGGGCGCAATCGGGAGGGGACGGCGGACTTGCTTGCCCATGAACTGGGTCACAATCTCGGCCTGCACCATCATCCCGGCGCGCCGGACCGGACCCCGGGGGAATCGCTCTACCTCGCACATGGCCAGGGCTACCTCGGCAGGAGCAGTTCCCTCGACCGCCCGTACATGACGGTCATGGGCACCTATGCCGGCGCCACGGAGCCGCGATACGGGGTGGACCGGTTCTCCAGCAGCGGCTTCCATACGTGGCGAGGCGCGAGGGTTCGCATAGGCGACAGGAACCATCGCGCCGCGGACGTCGCGGCGGTGACGGCGCCCTTCGTGGCGGCTTACGAACGCTCGACCTCGTCGCCCGAACCGCCACGGGACGAAGCTCCCGAGGCGCCGAGCAATCTAACCGCGACCGTTGTCGACGCGAAGGCGGTGCGTTTGACCTGGGTTGACCGTTCGGACAACGAGAAGGGGTTCGAGATTCACTTCCGGCGTGCCGGAGGCAACTGGAGCCAGTTGGACAAACCGGCGGAAGCGAACCGGACATCGGCGCGGCTGACTTGGAACGAACCGCCGTCCGCCAGGACGTGGAGCTTCCGGGTGCGGGCCTTCAACGATGCGGGCGGGACTTACAGCAACACGGTCACCGTCACGCTGCCCGACCCGAACACGGCGCCGCCCCCGCCGGGCTGCCCCGCGGACCGCGCCTGTCTGAGCAAGGAGGGCTTCCAGGTCTTCGTCAGCTTCTGGAGCAAGGATCAGTGGAACCGGGCGAGCCGGCTCACCACGGCCAACGTCGGGGAGTCCGCCGCTGTCTTCTACTTCTTTTCGGCGGACAATCCCGAGTTGCTCGTGAAGGTCGCGAACGGGTGCTCGATCAACGGCCACTGGTGGGTCTATGGCTCTGCGGCGACCGACCTCTACTACTACGTCCAGGTCGTGACGGAGGGAGGCGACGGCGTGTCCTACCAGCGCGGCCCCCAGCGGCCGCTGATTGCCGACTCGAAGGCGATTCCCTGCCAGTGAGCCGGTGCCCCGCCGCGTCGACGACGGAAAGCGCTTGAGAGTTCGCGGCCGGCCGCTACGCCGAGCCGCTCTCCCGCGGTTCTCCGCGGAAGACTTCTTGCCGATGCCAGGCGACGAAGGTCGGGTCGGGCCGTTGTTCGCGCCGCTGAGGCGTTCGGATCGGCCGGTCATGGTGGCGGAGAAGATCCTGGAAGGTGGCGCTCTGGCCGTGGGCGACGTCCGACACGAGGACGCGGTACTCGTCGGCTGCGGGCTCGAGGCAGATGGCGCCGCGGTCGAACGTCACATGGTGAAGGGTGCAGAGGGCGAGGCCGTTTCGCACCTCGTCCGGTCCGTCCAGGTGGTGCCACTTGATGTGGGCGGCTTCGAGGCCCACGAGAGCGTCGTCGACCCGGATGTCGAAGTCGCAGATCGCGCAGCGCCGTTCGTAGGCCGTGAGCACTCTGGGCCGGAAGTTCGGGTCACGCGGACGTTTCGTCGCACCCGGAACGATCAGCCTGTCCGCTTCGCTGGCGAGCCCGACCGCGTCGAGGATGGCCTCGTGCAGCGACTTCGGGAAGTGCCCGGACAGCAGCTTCCCGGCAGCCTCCTGAACGAGCTGCGGATCTCGCTTCAGGAGACGGAAGACCGGCTCGGGGAAGCCGCCGCGGGCGCCGGTGTCCCGGAGCAGGCGATCACTCGGGTTGGCTTGCTTGCCGCCGCGGATCCTGCCCAGTTCCTCGTCGGGGATCTCCCAGAGCTCATCTGATTGCAGGCGCCAGAAGGGGTATTCCGGTCTGTAGGACTTCCGCCACGGACCGAACCCGCGCAGCAGGTCCTTGAGTTGATCCCTGATGTCGCCCTCGTAGTGGGCGAGCCTGCCTTCGCCTCGTTGCAGGCGTGCCAGAGCGAACAGCAGGAGCAATGGCTTGTGCGGCGCCCGTTCGCCCCGCCGCTTCCAGGCCTTGATCTTGCCCAGACGGCTGAGGAAGGCGTCGCGATCCATTGGCTGTGGGGTAGTCCGGCAGCCGGGGCGATCCCGGCGGGCGACTCGCGGAAGCCGGCCAAGCATAGCGTTGCGCGGAATGCCGTGGCTTCGGGCAGCGGACGCGGTACTCGTCGGCTGCGGGCTTGAGGCCGATGGCGCCGCGGTCAAACGTCACATGGTGTCGATCAGGGTGGCCAACTTGGTCAGGCCGATGACCTCGACATCCTCCGACACGCGATAGTGCTCGGTTCCCGAACCGACGACGAAGGCACGGCTCGGGCGCAGATCCGCGATCGCGCCGTGGAAGCCACGGGTGGGCCGGGGCGCGGAAGCGCGCTTGATCTCGACGGCCCAGAGCGCCTCCTCGCCGGGGAGTTCCAGCACGAGGTCAACCTCGGCGCCGGAGCGGGTACGGTAGAAGGTGGCCCGTGTGCCCGTCGGTGCGACACTCAGGAGGTTCTCGATGACAAAACCCTCCCAGCTCGCACCGACCACGGGATGGCCTGACAGGGCGTTGAAGTCGGTGATTTTCAGCAGGGCATGAACGATGCCGCTGTCCCTGACGTACACCTTCGGCGACTTGATCAGCCGCTTGGCGACGTTCGCCCGGAGCGGAGGCAACCTGCGCACCAGCATCAGATCGACGAGCAGGTCGATGTAGGTCGTGACGGTCGGGGCGGACACCGCCAGACTGGCCGCCAGTTTCGACGCGTTCAGCAACGTGCCCTGGTCGTGCGCGAGCATGGTCCACAGGCGCTCCAGGGTCTCGGCAGCCAGGCGCCGGCCGGTCAGGTCGAACACGTCGCGATGAAGGTAGGTGCGTATGAAGGCGTGCCGCAGGGCGACGCTGTCGGCGTCGGTCGCCGCGAGCAGGCTGTCGGGAAAGCCGCCGCGAAGCCAGTGCGCGTTGATTGGCACTGGGGCCGACCGGGTTTCCAGCACGTTGATCGGGTCGAGCGCCACATACTCGATCCGGCCTGCGAGACTCTCTCCGGACTGTTTGAGCAGGTCGATGCTCGCCGACCCGAGAATCAGGAACCGGCCGTGTCGTTTCCCCCGTCGTCTTCCCCGGTCGATCAACCCGCGCAGGTCCCGGTAGAGCTCCGGGGCCCGGTGAATCTCATCCAGTACGACGAGGCGGTCCTCGAACTCGGCGAGAAACAGGTTCGGGTCGGCCAGCTTGTTCCTGTCCGTACTCGATTCAAGGTCGAGATAGAGAGCGTCCCGGGCCTCCCCGATCTCCCAGGCCAATGTCGTCTTGCCCACCTGTCGGGGACCGATCAGCCCGACGGCCGCCTGCCGGTCAAGGGCGGTCTCCACGGCTGCTGCCGTGCGTCGCGGCAGGGTCTCTCGAGTCGTCATCATTGCGGATCATAAGCGAGACTTTGGATTAGCCATGTTCGGCGGCTCGATCCGGCAAGCTGGAAGGCCACCCGGAGGTCGGCGTCGCCAGCGGGACGGCGCCTCGTTCACGGGCGCCGTTTGCCCGGAGCCGGGCGTTGATGCATGATGGACGCGATGCCCCACTCGGAGTCGGCTGGCGCCGACCGCCTTCTGAACGCCGGGTCCGCCGTGGTTCCTGGAACGACCACGTTGGACACGGCAATGCGGTACTCCTTCTCCGGGCATCAGACCTTCCCGTTCCGGTACGCGTGGCCCTGGAAGGGCGTTCACGCGGTCAGCCAGGATTCGGGAGTCTTCCGCCGCCCGGACGCGCTGGCGCGCCTGGGCGTGGGCAAGAACATGGTCGCGTCGATACGCCACTGGGGCGAAGCGCTGGACCTGTTCGAGGTGACGAAGGGCCGCGCCGAGCTGACCAGGCTTGGCAGGTTCCTGTTCACCCCCCCCCCCCCCCCCCCCCCCCAGAATTGCGAGAAGTCTGAGCAAACTCCGCAGCCGGCCGCCTTAGAGGGCCGCGCGACAGCGACCGGGTCCGCCGGTCTTCGGGCCGGCGCGGACGGTGTGCCCGACCGGGAGGCCGGAGGCGCGCCGTGCGACTCCGCTGCTCAGACCCTGCTCCCCGAACATGGTGAGGGCCCTGGCCAGCAGCGCCGTGGACGCGCGGCCGACCCGTACCTCGAAGCTCCGGGCACGCTCTGGCTGCTCCATTGGCGGTTGGTGTCGCGGCCCGGCCCGGCGTCGACCTGGCACCTCGTCTTCACCCGCTTCGCCGAGACCGTCTTCACGCGTGACGAACTCGCCGCCTGGCTGGTGCGGGTGGCGAGCGAGAGCGCCAGGCGGCGGACATCGCCGGCGTCCATCCGCCGCGACCTGGACGTGTTTCTCCGTACCTACCTGCCGTCGCGGCCCGACGCGCGGCGACCGCTCGAAGACGGCTTCGATTGCCCACTCGTGGAGCTTGGCCTGCTGGAGCGGGTCGGCGCGGGTCGTTTCGCGATGCGGCGGGGCCCGCGTCCGAGCCTGCCGGACGAGATCCTGCTGTTCGCCACCCTGGAGTTCTGGCAGCGGACGGCGCCAGACCTGAAGACGCTGCCCCTGGAGCGGCTGCTGTTCGATGCGGGAAGTCCCGGCGCCGCGTTCCGGCTCGGCGACAAGGACCTGGCCCGGCGCTACGAGCGGTTGAGCGGGTCGCGCACGGCCCCCTGCGGCTTCCGCTACGACGAGACGGCCGGCATGCGACTGCTGCTCAGCGACGGCTCGGTGGGCCCGGCCCGCGACCCCTTCGGGGCGCTCGGTTCGTACTACGGCGGGGGTCGGTCGTGAATCCGGTCGCCCTCGGCTCGATCGTCCGCGTGCGGAGTCGCTTCCACCGGTCGGTCCACCTGGCGCGGGACTTCGGCAGCGGTTTCGAGGAGGGCTTCCTGGCCACGCCGGCGGTGCTTGCACTCGCCGAACAGATCGTCGGCGAACTTGGCCGGCCCGGGGGCGCCAGAGCCTGGACCGTGACCGGCCCCTACGGCGGCGGCAAGTCCGCGTTTGCCCTGTTTCTGGCGCGGCTGCTGGCCACCCCGGCGCCGGCGGACGGGGCGGCGGCGCATCTTCGCCGGCGTCATCTGCGGGGGAAGGCGCCGCTTCGTCCCGTGTTGATTCAGGCCGAGCGTGGGCCGCTGGCGCCGGCGCTGCTCGGGGCGGTAGCCGGCAGGAGCAAAGTCCTCAGGCGGCGAGCCCTGGAACTGGCCGGTCAGCCCGCGGCCTGCGCCGAACTCCTGCTGGAGGCGGCGAAGCGGAGCCGGGGCGGCATTGCTCTGATCGTCGACGAGCTGGGGAAGTTCCTGGAGTACGCGGCGGCGGACCCGGCGGAAGATGTCTTCCTTCTGCAACAGATTGCCGAGGCCGCGGCCAGAAGCAGGAAGCCGATCCTCTTCGTGTCCATCCTCCATTCCGGCTTCGGCGACTACCTCTCGGCCAGCGAGCCGGCCCGGCGCGCGGAGTGGCAGAAGGTTCAGGGGCGGTTCCGGGATCTGCCGTTCTCGTTGCCGGCCGAGCAGTTGCTTGAGCTGGTGGGGCATGCGATCGAGCAGCGGTGGCCCCGGCTGGTCCGAAGAGCGTACCGGGAGCGGCTCCGGCTGTTGCAGCGGCAGAACGGGCGAATCGTCGCCCACCTCTCGCAGCGGACGGAACACGGTGCGCCGCCGGACTTGGACGACGACCGGGGCGATGGCTCCAGCCGCTCTGCCGACGCGACGTTCTCGCGCGCGAACGGGGATGGCGGGAGGGCCGAGGACACACTGGCCGCGTGCCTGCCGCTGCACCCGACGACGGCGCTTCTCCTGTGGCCGCTGTTTCGCAGCAAGGCCGCGCAGAACGAGCGCTCGCTGTTCGCTTTCCTCAGCGGCTTCGAACCCCACGGCTTCCAGGAGTTCCTGGTCGAGGAGCAGGTCGGTCCTGGACGCGGCGCTGTTCCTCTCTACCGGCTGGACCGGCTCTACGACTACGTGCGCAGCGCGCTCGGCATGGCCGCCCTGACCGGCGCGGACGCCAGGCGCTGGAGCCTGATCGAGCATGCGCTGGAGCGGGTGCCCGCGAAGGCGTCGCCGGTTGCGTCGCGTCTGGTCAAGGCGGTGGGTCTGCTCTCGCTCTACGGCGCCGCGGTGGGCCTCAAGCCGGACAAGGCCCTGCTGCGGACGGTTCTCGACGATGTTCCGGCGGCCCGGGTCGACAGCGCGCTCAAGGGGCTGCGCCGCAGGAAGATTGTCCTGTTCCGGCAGCACCAGCAGGCGTACGGGCTGTGGGAGGGGTCGGATATCGACCTCGATCTGGCGTTCGAGCAGGCGCTGGCGCAGAGGAGCCGCGACGGCCTCGACGCGCGTCTTGGCCGTCTGGTCGAGCCGCGGCCCCTGGTGGCGCGGGCCCACTACGTCCGCACCGGCACGCTGCGGTTCTTCGAGCCGCGCATCGCGGCCGCGACTGCCGGTTCCTGCCGGCGCGTCCTCGGCAAGCCGACGAAGGCCGACGGCGTCCTGCTGTTCCTCCTGCCCACGGGCAAGTCCGGCGACCGGGACACCCTCGGGGAGCGGGTCCGCGGACTGAGCCGCGAACTCCGGCTGCCGGGGCCGGGCGCCGCCGGTCGCCGTGGGTTGCAAGCACGGAACCGGCGCCTCGACGAGCCGGCGGAGGCCGGGCGGGACGGCGAAGCGAGGCGGTCTCGGCCCGTCCTCGTCGCGGCGCTCAGGCGGCCCGACGAACTCGCAGGCTGTCTCGACGACCTCGAGGCGTGGCAGTGGGTACGCGAGAACGTGAGCCGGCTGGCCGGTGACGCGGTCGCCCGGCAGGAGGTGGCGGCGCGAGAAGTCGGCGCCCGCGCTCGCTTCGAGCAGGTCGCCGGGAGGACGTTCGGCTTGTCCGGCCACGTGCTCGATCCGGGGGCGAGTCGCTGGTACCTGATCCGTGGCGATCAGGATCGGGCCTCGACGACGGACCTTGCCTGTGGCGCCGCTGGCGTGACGGAGATCACGGACCGGGTCGCGGGCCCGCGCGGCCTGCAGGAGGCCGTCTCGACGATCTGCGGCGATGCCTACGGCAAGGCGCCGGTTCTTCGCAATGAGCTGTTGAACCGTCACAACCTGTCTTCCGCCGCGGCCCGGGCCAGGCGGGAACTCATCGCGCGGGTCTTCGAGTCGTCGGAGCTTGAGAACCTGGGCATGGAGGGTTACCCGCCCGAGTACAGCATGTACCTGTCGCTCTTGCGGGACGGCGGCTTCCACGCGGCCGCGGCGAAGGGCGCCTGGTGTCTTCAGGCGCCTCCCGAGAACGGGCCTGCCGCCGAGGCAACGGAGGTACCTGGTGAAGACCCTGGGCGCGCGGGCCAACCGGGGAACCCGGCCGCGCCCCCATCCGGAGGCTGGCGCCCCGTGTGGGACGAGATCACCAGGTTCGCCTTGAGCACGCGAAACGGCGAGCGGTCGCTCAGCGAGCTGATCGAAGCGCTGGAGTCGCCGCCCTACGGCCTCCGCCAGGGGCCCATCCCCGTGCTGATCGCCATGCTGCTCAAGGTGTCCGGCGACAGCTTGGCCCTCTACGAAGACGGCCTCTTCGTGCCGCAGGTGGAGATAGAGACCCTGGAGCGGCTGGTGCGCCGCCCCGAGACGTTCGCGATTCGCACCTACGAACTGGGCCGCACGGAGCAGGAGGTGCTGCGGGCGGTCGCGGCGAAGCTGCCGATGCGAGCAGGAGAGGGCAGCGTCTTGCGGCCCGCGGCGAAGAGCGCGGACCCGAGGCTCATGTCCGTTGTCCGCGAGCTGGTGCGCGTTGCGGCGCAGCTTCCTCCCTACGCGCGCCGGACAACGAGTCTGAGCCCGGAGGCTCAGGCCGTTCGCCTGTGCCTGCTCGATGCGCGCGACCCGCGCCGCCTGCTCTTCGAGGAGTTGCCGCGCGCCCTGGGCCAACCGGTCGAAGTCGCGGACACAGGTCGTCCGGCCGGCTCTGCTGTTGCCGGCGGCGCAGGGCTCGAAGGTCCGAACGGGCCGGAGCGGTTCGCCGATGCGCTCCATGTGGCGCTGCGCGAACTGACCGGGGCGCTGCCGAGGCTCCTGGAGAGCGTCGAGGCGAGCGTGCGGGAGACCTTCGGCATCGACTCCCGACCGGGTCGCCAGACGCGCGTTGAGCTGCGCGAGCGCTTGATGCCGCTTCAGGCGCACACCGAGCTCCAGCGGCTTCAGTTGTTTGTCGAAGCGGCGACCCGTGGCGCCAGAGGCAGCGAGGAGGAGTGGCGGACCGCGATTGCGCTCGCCATCGGGGAGGGCCTGCCGCCGGACCGTTGGGACGACCACCGGGCGGCGCGCATCGGCCAGGGGCTGCGGGCGCTTCGTCTGGAGCTCGACGATCTTCTCGATGTTGTTCAGGTGGCGGGTTCCGGGCCGGCGGTCGCCGTCGCCAGCATCCGCGTGCGCACGCCCGGCGGCGAGCCGACGCGTACCGCGTTCCCCTGTCCGCCCGGCGACCAGCCGGCGGTCGATTCCCTCCTCGAGGAGTGGCGGCGGGCGGCTCGTCGCGGCGGCCGCGGGGCCAGAGTCCAACTGCAGGCGCTGGCCCGGCTTGCACAGGAACTCGACGTCCTGGAGGCAAGCGGCGTCGGGGATGCAGCGGGCGCCGCGGCCAGGAAGAGCGCAAGGCGGCCGCGACGGACGAAGGTTCAGCCGGCGGCGGCGCGGAGAGCGTCGTGAGTGCGGCAGGCGCGGCGACCGATCGCTCTGCGGCAGCGGCGTCCGGCGACGCCGCGCTTCGTCACATCGTCATGCTCTCCGGCGGCAAGGACAGCACCGCCCTCGCCCTCTATCTGCGCGAGAAGGAGCCGGAGCGGGACTTCGAGTACCTGTTCTGCGACACGCACAAGGAACTGCCGGAGACCTACGAGTACCTGGCGCGCATCGAGGCCCGGCTTGGCCGGCCCGTGGTGCGGCTCGCTTCCGAGCACGGAGAACGGGGCTTCGACCACTACCTCAAGGTCTACGGCGGCTTCCTGCCCTCGCCGCAGGCGCGCTGGTGCACGCGGCTGCTGAAGATCGAACCGTTCGAGCGCTATGTAGGCGACGATCCGACGAAGCTCTATGTGGGGCTGCGTGCCGACGAGCGGCGAAGCGGCTACATCTCGACCAAGGAGAACATCGAAGCCGTCTTCCCCTTCAAGGACGACGGCGTCGACAAGGCCGGCGTGATGCGCATTCTGGAGCAGAGCGGCGTCGGCATCCCCGGCTACTACGAGTGGCGTTCCCGCTCCGGTTGCTACTTCTGCTTCTTCCAGCAGAAGGGCGAGTGGGTGCGCCTGCGCGAGCGCCATCCCGACCTGTACCAGCTCGCCAAGGGCTACGAGAAGGAGGACGAGGGCTACACCTGGGCGCAGGAAGAGAGCCTGAACGAACTTGAGCTGCCCGAGCGGCGGGAAGAGATCCTGGAACGCGAGCGGGTGCGCCGGGAACGCCTGGCCGCTCGGCGGAAGCCGAAGACCCTCGCCCAGGCCTACGGCTTCGAGGAACCCGACGATGAGGACGGCACAGGATGCCTGATCTGTCACCTGTGAGCGGTTCCGGAACCGCCACGGGGCCTGCCCCCGTGCCGCCTGAGCGAAGCGGCCCGGTCCGCGGCGAAGCGCGGGAAGCTCCCGCTCGTCGTGCCAGCTTGGCCGGACCGCGGACAGCCGGGGAGCGGTCGCCGCGGTTGTACCTCGATCACCTGGCGTCCACGCCCTGCGATCCGGAAGCGGCGGCCCTGATGCAGCGCCTGGCCGTCGAACTCGCCGCGAACCCGTCGAGTCCCCACAGGTCCGGCCAGGAAGCGGCCCGCCGGGTCGAACGGGCTCGCGAACAGGTGGCCGATGCGATCGACGCCTTGGCCGAAGAGATCGTCTTCACGAGCGGCGCCACCCAGAGCAACAACCTGGCGATCCTGGGCGCCGTCGCCTTTGCGGAAACGAGGGCCCGTCCCCCACTGGGTGCGCCGGCGTCCCCGCCGGCATCCGGGCGAAGGCGCCTCCTCACCCTCGGCATCGAACACCCCTCCGTGCTCGCCCCGATGGCCGAACTCGGCCGCCGCGGCTACGAGGTCGACCACATCCCGGTCCACCCCGACGGACGCGTCGACATCGACGCCCTCGCCGCCGCCCTCGCCCGCGACGACGTGCTGCTCCTCTCCATCCAGGCCGCGAACAACGAGATCGGCACGATTCAGCCGCTGGCCGAGGCATCGCGCATGGCAACCGAACGCGGCGTCCTCGTCCACAGCGACGCCGCGCAGATTCTGGGCAAGTCCCGGTTCTCCGTCGAGGCCCTGCACCTCGACTTCGCCTCGCTCAGCGCCCACAAGGCGTACGGTCCGAAGGGCGTCGGCGCCCTGTGGATCCGCGGCGGCGCCCACCGCGCCCCGATCCGTCCCCTGACCTTCGGCGGCGGCCACGAGCACGGCCTCTGTCCGGGAACGCTGAACGCCCCCGCGATCGCCGCTTTCGGCCTCGCCGCCGAACTCGCAATCCGAAGGCTGGCCGAGGACTCGGCCCGCATCGGCGCCCTGCGCGACCGCCTGGAAGCCGACCTCGCAAAACGCCTGGGCGACCGCGTCCGGATCAACGGCGCGGTCGGCAACCGCCTGCCCCACGCCACCTCGCTCACCTTCTTCGACCCCGAAGGCCGTCCCCTGGACGCCGACGCCCTCGTCGCCAACCTGTCCGAGTTCGACCTGTCCACCGCGTCGGCGTGTCATGCCGGTACGCCTGAGCCGTCCCATGTGCTCCGGGCAACCGGGATGTCGGCGACGGAGGCGTACGGGACGTTGCGGGTGGGGCTGGGCCGGGGGAGTCGAGATCGGGAGGTTGTGGAAGCCGGCTCCCGGATTGCCCGGACAGCGAACCTCGTCGGACACACCCCCTTGAGCAGCGTCCTGACGAGTTGACGTGAGCGACCTGCCGACAGTCGTTCTCCGAGCTTTCGAGCAGTATGTGAGCCGGACCAAATCGACCGATGTGGCCGACAGGTACAAGTCCCTCGAGGCTGCCTGGTCCGCAACGATCAAGTACGCCGGAACAGCCGCCGTGGCTGCGGCAGAAGTCTATTACCCGCGCCGTAGGCAGGAGGTCGCCGACCGAATCCTCGGCTCATCGAGTCTCGGCGGCTGGGTCGACGCGGTCAGCGTCCTTTGCCGATGCTCGGGGGACTTGCCGCCCCGCGCTCGCGCCTACACGAAGCTCCTCAATACGTACAAGAAACACCCAGACCGTGCTGCACTGGACGAGCTTTCCTCCATCTTGTCGACGGCGCTGGAGCCCCTGCGACAGCGTGGCTACCGGATCGAATCGGACAAGTCTCCGAGCCTACTCCGCATTTTCGAGAAGGTTGTCACGATCCGCAACAAGCACGCCCACGGCTACCTGAGTCCTCAGGTTCTCCACCGTGTAGAAGGGCCGCTCTTCAAGGCTTTGAAGCGGACGTTACGGCTCGTGCCGTTCTCGTCCATCACTCTGAAGGCGCCCTACGGACCCATCTCGTGCGAGTTCGTCGGTCTCTGGCCCCAGAAGACACCCCAGCCTCCCCGCTTCGATGAACTTTGGAGTGAGGGAGACTTGCTCGAGGCCCAAGCCGTGCGAACCTCTCCATTCGCCGTCTATCACAGTGACTCGGAGAAAGTGTACTTCTTGAACTCGGCTATCGACGAGAGTGGGCGGGGCGAGTACATCGATCACGAGACGGGTGCGGTTCGGTACTGGGAGGTCGCTGAGTCGTGGACGAACGGCGCGCAGCCGCGTCGCCGAAGCCGTCGACCGGATGCTGCCGAGATTGCGGAGGCTCGCTGCCGGCTGCGTGATGTCGCCCCGCTTCAGTGGGAAGAAGTGCCGCTCAGCACGGAGGCGCTTCAACAGGTCAAGGACAGGGCGGGTGTCTACTGCTTCCGAAGTGAGGCGGCACCCGAGTGGACTGGCCTGGGTGCGCCGATTCTGTATGTGGGCAGCACCAGCAAGGACATGGGGAGCCGTCTCCGGGAGTACCTCCGCTACCGCCAGGGCTATGACGCAAGCCGCAGAGAGATCGCCCAGATGTTCAGGGCGTATGAAGACCTCCGGCTGTGGTTCGCACAAACTGGGGCTACGGAAGCGATCAAGCTGGAGCAGGCGATCTGGGCCTCAAGCCAGCCAGCCTACAACTTGGTCGCGCCGCGGGCGCGCCGATCCTTGGGAGATTGATCCATGAGTGAGCTATTTCCGGTGATTCGCGGCCACATGGGAGGCCGCGACTACTACCTGGGAAAGATGACCTTCCAGGAACTCGCAGCGAAAGTGCAGCTCTTTTCGGAGATCGAAGGTAATCCGAATCTCGAGTCGAGGCTGCAGCGCGAGATCAAGAACCGGTCCCGCGACATGACGCAGTACCTCAAGCGGCAGTCAGAGCGGTTCTACGGTGCCGTTATCGTGGCGACATGGGGAGGCCGGCCGGAGTACGTGCGAGTCAGGATGGAGGATCACCCGCTGCTTGACGGCGACTTCGAGTTCGGTTTGCTGAAGCTCAACGGCCGCGCGGACTTCTTCGCACTGGATGGGCAGCATCGGCTTGAATCCATCAGAACGGCGATCAAGGAGATGCCGGAACTCAGGCACGAGGAGGTGTCGGTGTTGTTCGTGACTCACGATCGGTCAGAGGCGGGGAACGTTCGGACCCGGCGGCTCTTCCACACCCTGAACAGGTACGCGAAACCCACGACAACGGGTGAGAACGTCGTGTTGGACGAGGACAACGTGGTGGCGATCTGCACTCGGCGGTTGCTGGGTTGCGGCATCGGTGTTCTTGATCAGGAGCGGGTGGGGATCGAGAGAAAGAACGTGTTGAAGAGCGAGGGCCGTCTGTTCACGTCGTTGGCCGCTCTCTTCGGATTCCATCAGCGCGTCTTGGAGCCGATCTACCGGTTCAAGGGAGACAAGGATTATCTGAAGTTCCGTCCTTCTGCGAGTGACGTCGAGAACGTGTTCGGAGCCCTTCGTGGGCTTTGGGGAGAGATTGAGGCTCGCATCGAGGAGATCTCGGCAGTGCAGAGGGATCGGATTGATCCGGGCGATTTCCGAGCGCCCCAGGACGACCCAGGCCGTGGGCACCTCTTGTTCCGCCCCGTGGGGTTGGAGCTGTTCGGCGACGTACTGGCCGGGTTGCTCGCCCAGGAGGATGGTGTTCAGGTTGAGCGTTGCGCAGCCGTAGGCAGAGAGGTCTTCGGGGAGGTGATTGAGCGAGCGCGGCAGTTGCCGCTGGTTCTTGGCGAGGTGCCGTGGCGCGGGACGATCTTGCGAGGAAACGCGATCAGGACGTCGGAGTCTCGCATGGCATGTCGGCTGGCTCTTCACATGCTGGACGTGTCTCGGGAGGACGAGGAGCGGCTGCGGGAGGACTATCGGAAGTACCAGGAAGACGAACGCGCGACGCTTCCTGAGAAGGTGGGCCAATGAGAGGCTCCCTGTGATCCTCGGAGAGGTTTGCGGCGTGAAGTCAATCGCTCTGGCGGCGAGGGGGCAGGTGCGGGGGGCGGGCCGGTGAGGAGGAGTGACGGCCTCTCGGTGTGGCAAGGTCCCGCGCCTCCGGTGCCTGTCGTTAGGTACCGCTACAACGAACGCCTCCCCGGCGTCTACGGCGAGTTCGGCTCGGGCAGCGGTCTGCAGGCGTTCTATGTGTTGACGGCGCTCTCGCCCGGCCAGCTTCGGAAGGTGTCGCTCGTGAAGGACATCGCCGGGTCGGAGCGGTGGCGGGTTCGGGATCTGTTTCAGCGAGAGGTCGATGACGCTCGGGTGAGCAGGGGCTTGGTCCCGTACCTGAGTGACCTGGAACGAATCAAGTTCTTCAACTCGCTGATCCTGACGGTGCTGCCGATGGAGGAGGGCGGCAACGGCGTGCTCGCGCAGATGCCGCGCGTGGTCGAGCGAGTCGAGGAACAACAGGGTCAGCGGCGCATCTCGCTGGAGCGGGAAGGCTACTTCCGGGTGCGAGTCATCGAGGATCATCCGGAGTACGCGGAGCTGGAGTGGAACAGCGACACGAGCCGGGTCGTAGCCATCGATGGGCAGCATCGGCTGTCAGCGCTGAAGCGGCTGTATGCGGCGCGAAGCCGGGAGGGATTGGCGACAGCTCGCGCTGAGTCCGGCGCCGGGAATCAGGGTGCGGGAGTGTCGAGCGGCAGGTCCTTCCTGGACTGGCGGGTCCCCTGCGTCGTCGTGTCCTTCCGTGTCGCCGGCGTGCGCAAGTCGCCGCCCAGGATCCTGGAGGTCGTCCGGAACATCTTCGTCGACGTGAACACGAAGGCGCAGATCGTCGGCGAAGCGCGCAAGGTGCTGTTGAACGATGAGTCGGTGAATGCCGTGGCCGCGCAGGAGGTCCTGGAACGCGCTCATTCCAACGACTTGTTGCCTCGCCACGAGCGCCGGCGGGAGACGACGCCGCTTCTGATGTTCGACTGGCGCGGGCTGGAGAAGGACGGCGAGGCTGTGCCGTCGCCGGCAGCGCTCAAGTCGGTCGTCGAGGTCCGGGACTGGTTCAACGAGTATCTCCTCGGCGAGGACTTCAGCGAGTACCAGGCCGACCATCTCGGGATCATTGCCGACCCTCGCTTCGACACGGCCTGGACGCGGCAGCGGCTCGATTACGGGACGTCACGGCTGGTGCGCGAGAAGGTCGGCGATGCGGCGATGGTGCCGGCGCTTCTCCATCTTCTGGAGAACTTCGAGCCGTACCGCCGCTACATCGAGTGTTTGCGGAGTCTTGAGGACGAGTACTACAGCGGCAACGACCTCCAGCATCACGCCTTTGACCGGTTGCGCTTCGGTTCCAGCGGCGAGGAAACCGCGAACAAATTCGAGGTGGACGACGTCGAGCGGAGTCTTCTCGTCGAAATCGAGCGGGTGAGGAAGGAGTGCCTTCAGCCGGCCGTCCCGTTCGATCAGGACATAGGGATGCGCGGCGTGGTCTGGGCCTTCGGGGAACTGTCCTGGCGATTCGAGTGCGAGGACTGGATGGAGTACGCGGAGTGGTTCACGTTCGGACTGAACCTCGCGTACGAGGGCGGTTGGCTGGATCCGGCGTACGGCCGGGAGGGGCACGGCCACCTCCGGCATGTGATCGTCGACCACAACGGCAGTGTGACGAACTACCGCCTGAAGGACGCCCGTGGCGCCTTCGGGCCGTACGTCGCGCTCGTCGTCGGTTCGCTGGCGGAGCCGCCCGACCTTTGGGCCGCCGACTGGAACACGCTGTACGGGACGCTGCTCGAGGCCCTGACCAAGACGATCGTCCGCGGCTACAAGAAGGAAGAGAGACCGAAGCTGCTGCCGAGCTACCCGCAGATGGGCAAGCCGCTCACGGCGGCGGTGAAGGCGGCGGCGGCGAAACGTGCCGGAAGGCAGGTTCGCCGCTTCGCGCAGGCGCTCATTCGGGCCGCGGAGCGCTCGGCATGAGGCGGCGACGGCGACTTCTGGAGGGTCTGGCCGCTACCGTCCGCAACGGCTACAAGAAGGAGCTTCGACCGAGGCTCCGCGGAACGGTGGCGGACGACCGGCTGACCCCCGAGGTAAACCGGCGGGCGGTGGAAGAAGCCGAGGGCTGGCGCCGGCGCTTCCAGGCGGCTCTGGATGAGAACGCCGCGGCTCTCGAGAGGGCGTAGGGACGGCGACCCTCCCAAGTACGATTGCCCATCAGGCAAACAACACCTGCGACCAAAAGCAGGAGGAGAAACGCAAGGAATGAATACGAACCAGGTGCTCGCCCCGCGCCCATTCAAGAAGAAGAACAGCAAAGCGGAGAAGGCTGAGGCTCCGTTTAAGTTTTTTGATGTTTTGAAGGCGATCGCAGTCTACTTGGCAGCGTGCTTTGCGTTCATGGCTTTGTTGGTAGGGCCTATTATCTTGGATGGCCTCAAGCTGAACCGAAGAGAGTAATGAAGTGCTTGAGTGTAGTTGAGCCATGGTGTTGGGCGATTGCTCACGCCGGCAGGATATTGAGAATCGGAGTTGGCGCACTCGCTATCGGGACGTGGTGATTCTACAGTCCAGTAAGGCGAAGCTCGACATTGGCGGAGTCATGGCAATCGAAGACATGTCCGGGTTGCCGGTCAACGAGTTTGCGCCGAGAGCAAACAGGCATCGTGGGATGGTCACCGCTGTTGGCCGCACCGTTGACACCGGTCGCCGCTTCGCGCAGGCGCTCATTCGGGCCGTGGAGCGCTCGGCATGAGGCGGCAACGGCGAGCACCCCGGATCGCTGAAGGACACTGAACGGAGCCCTCAAAGATATGCAGATCTACCCCGCAATGCGCGCCCGGATGGGCGACTGGAACTACTACATGGTCCGCATGACGATGCGGGAGGTCGCCCGGGAGGTGCGGTTGGCGAGCGACCTCTGGGAGGACCGGACCCTTTCGGACGCGATTCAGCGGGTGCTGGACGAGTCGCGGGTGAAGCAGCAGATCGTGGAGTACCTGTCGCGGCGTGACGACCGGTTCTTCGGCTCGCTGGTCGTGGCGGCGATTGGCGGCAATCCGACGTGGACACCGGAGGAACTGACGCCGTCGATGCACTCCCGGGCCTTTGCCGGGGTGTTCGGAACGCTCAGTTTCGACGAGGACCCGAAGTACTTCGCGCTCGATGGCCAGCACCGGCTGAAGGCGATTCAGGAACTCCTGGAGGACCCGGCCGGCGCGCCGCAAGGGTTCGACGGCGAGCAGATCTCGGTGCTCGTTGTGCTCCGTGAGGACCAGCACGTGGAGGAGAAGGTCTGGCTGCAGCGCTACCGGCGGCTGTTCTCGAGCCTCAATCGCTATGCCAGACCGACCGACCGCGACACGAACATCATCATGGACGAGGACGACGTCTTCGCGATCCTCACGCGGCGGCTGATCAGCGAGTACGAGTTCTTCCAGGCATCGGACCGGGAGTCGTTTCGCGTGCAGACGAAGGGCAAGAACCTGAAGGAGGGGTCGCCGTTCTTCACCAGCCTGCAGACGCTCTACGCGATGAACGAGACGCTGCTGATGGACGCCGGACGGCGCCGCAAGATCGGCGGCAAGGAGCTCAAGGTATTCAAGCAGTTCCGGCCTGGCGAGGACACGATCGAGGAGTGGTACGACGAGATCTGCAGGCTCTGGGAGGCGCTTCTCCTGGCCGTCCCGGTGTTGCGCGAAGACCCGGCAAGGATGCGCGTTCATGCCCTTCCCGAGCCGAATACCGATCGGCTCCGCGACCATCTGCTGTTCTGGCCGATCGGCCAGGAGTTGCTGACGAACGTGGCCAGGGCGCTCTTGGACCGGGAGGCGGTTCCCCGGGGCGCCGGTGTGGAGCAGATGGCGGAGGTGCTCTCGCCGCTGGCCGGGGTCCCGTGGGATCTCCACCATCCGCCCTGGTCCTACCTGCTGCTTGTGCCGAAGGGGGTCGACCTGGCCTCGTGGAGGATGCGCAGCGAGGATCGGAAGAGCGCTCTTCAGATTGCGGAGAGGCTGGTTCGTTGGCTGGTCCGTGTCGACGATCTGAACGAGAACGAAGAAGGGGAGCTCCGGAGGGACTGGGAGAGCGTCCTGCTGTACCCGCCGTCCAAGGAGATGGAGGACGCGTTCGTTGAGGACCTCCGGTCGGAAGCGGCCGGGATGTGGCGCCGGGCGAGCGACGCAATGGCTGCCATCGCGGCCGGCGAGCGGCGTGACGAGAATGCCGACGGGGACGTCGGCGCACCTGGTGACAAGGGAGAGGTGGTCGACTTCGCAACCGGCGGTCAAGCGCCTGACACGCCGACGACGCCTGCCCCCGCTTCCGGCAGCAGCTACTGGGATCGCTGAGCGCCTTCGAGCGCCTGCCTGTCGCTCCGCCTTGTTCCCGCCGCCAACCGACGCACGCCGGCCCGACCTGGCCGTGTCCGTGGAGTACGAGGACGGCGACGCGCGGCGGCTGAGGATTCTCGCGGCCGCGTCCGCGGACGGTCCTCTTCATGTCGCCGGGACGGCACCAGCCGGCGGCCACCGGCGCTTCGCGGCGTGCTCGACCCCTGGCCGCCTGACCCGTGCGGCCCGTTGGGCCCTCGACCTGGACCCGCGGCTCGCCGAACAGGTCGCGGCGGGCGAGGAGGCGGTGGTCGAGATCGGGCGATCGCCCCGGTCCGCGGCCGCTGCCGGTCGCGCCTGGGAGGACTCGCTCGCGGCGTACAGGAGCCTTCGGCTGGACGTTGGCGAACTCGTGCGTCCGGGCTTGCGACGGCCGCCCCGGCTCGACCCGCTCTATCCGTTTCAGCGCGAAGGGGTGGAGTGGCTGCGTGACCGGGACGGGGCGATCCTCGCCGACGACATGGGCGTGGGGAAGACGGTGCAGGTCATCCTCGCCATGCGGCAACTGTTCCAGCAGGCGGCGATTCGAGGCGCCCTGGTCGTGTGCCCGAAGAGCCTCGTGGACGTCTGGGACCGGGAGATCACTCGCTGGGCGCCGGAACTCGGCGCGGTCGTCTTGAGCCCGCCTGGGCGGATCCGCGAGCAGGCATGGCGGACCATCCTCGGCCGACGCCATGTGGTCATCACGAACTATGAGCAGTTGCGCGAGCCGCCCGCGGTCCTGCTGAGGGCCGAAACCCGCGGCGAGCCCGGCGCAAGCGGTGCGAGGTCAAACGGACCTCCGGCAGAGCCGCTCGACCTTCTGGTGGCCGACGAAGCGCACCGCCTCCGAAACTTCGGCTCCCGGGTCGCCTCCGGCATCGACCGCATTCCGCGGCGGCGGTTCTGGGCGCTGACGGGCACGCCCCTCGAGCGCGACCTCGAAGACCTGGCGACGCTGCTTTCCCTGGTCGCGCCGCGGCGATTCGCTCCGAGCGATTCCCGCCTCCACGCGTCCTCCCTGCGGAACGCCGCGCGCCCGTACATCCTCCGTCGTCGCAAGGACGAAGTGCTGAAGGAGCTGCCTCCTGTGGTCGACCGTACGGCAGATGTCGAGCTGACGCCCGAGCAATCGGCGGCGTACCGGGCGACCCTGGCGGCTTATCGCGAGAACCCGGCGCCGGGCGCCGAACTGGCGCTGCTGACGAAGCTCGGCCTTCTGTGCGACGTGGAAGGGGAAAGCGGCGCCAGCAGCAAGCTCGACTGGATCGCGGAGCGTCTTCGGGAGGTTCGTCGCCGCGGCGAGAAGGCCGTGGTTTTCTCCTACCGCCTGCCGCCGCTTGGGGCCCTGGAGGGACGACTCGCCGAGCGCTGGGACCGCCGCGTGTTCCGGCGGCTCGACGGCTCGATGGGCCGGGCCGAGCGCGACCTGGCCGTCCGCGACTTCCGCAACGACCCGTCCGTGTTCGTTCTCGCCGCTTCAAGCCGCGTCGGCGGCGAAGGCCTGACCCTGGTCGAAGCGAATCACCTGTTCCTGGTCAACCAGTGGTGGAACCCGTCCGCGAACGACCAGGCCCGCGACCGCGTCGTCCGCATCGGCCAGAAGCGGACGGTCCACGTCTACCGGTTCTGCTGCCGCGGGACGATCGAGCAGCGCCTGCAGGAGATTCTCAAGGCGAAGCGCGCCCTGTTCGCGGACGCTGTGGAGGGCTTCCGTGCCAGGACGGTCCTGCGCGAGGAGGGGATCGCGTCTCTGATCGGGGGTGGGTTCGAGAGCTTCGCTTGACATCGGGACGACAGCCGAAGCGCCGGCGAGGCCGTTGCCCTGAGGCCTGGCTGCTACGATGAGGTCGTTCGCTCTCCGGGCGCTCACGAGAACAGGAGGAGACGCTGAACGGTGCGGCGCAGGAGTCCGTCCCGCTTGGCCAGACACGATGTGGATCAGGAAGCACGACCCCGCCCGTTACCTCCCGTCCGACGCCGGCGTTACGTTGCCGAGCCTTGAGCCGACGCCGCGGGAGGTCTACATGGACCGCCGCAAGTTCGTCGGGGCGGCCGCGGCCACGATCGGCATCGCTGGCGCGTCGCCGGCAGCCGCGCAGTTGTTCGGTCGCCAGCAGGTGCCGGCGCCGCCACCCGCGCCGCCTGAGGAGGAGAAGCTGAAGCCAGCTCTGGAGCGGCCCGACGTCTATGGCGCCGACGCCAGCGCCAGACCGAAGCGCAACACGAAGTTCGCTGGCCCGCCGGCGAGCGTAGGCGGCGAGCTGACCCCGCGCGAGGTGGCGGGCGGCCACAACAACTTCTACGAATTCCTGCCCGGTCGCGGCGGCCCGGTGTGGAAGTTCGCCGGCAAGTTCACGGTCGAGCCGTGGAAGGTCGGGGTCACCGGGCTGTGCGACAACCCGATGACGCTCGACCTGGACGACATCTTCGGCTTCGAACATGAGGAGCGCCTCTACCACTTCCGCTGCGTCGAGCGCTGGGCGATGAACGTGCCCTGGAGCGGCTTCCCGCTGAGCAAGCTGATCGAGAAGGCGAAACCGAAGTCGTCAGCGAAGCACGTGCGCTTCTTTACCGCCCTCGAGAGGGATCAGATGCCGGGTGTACGGGAATCGGAAGCTCGGGGATTCGGCTACGACTGGCCGTACTTCGAGGCCCTGAGGCTCGACGAGGCGATGAACGAACTCGCCTTCGTCGCCACCGGGATCTACGGTGAACCCCTGCTCAAGCAGCACGGCGCGCCGCTGCGGATCGTCGTGCCCTGGAAGTACGGCTACAAGAACCCCAAGTCGATCGTGAAGATCGAGTTCGTGGCCGAAGAACCGAAGATCTTCTGGCAGGTTCAGCCGCACGAGTACGGCTACCTTTCCAACGTGAACCCGTACATCCCGCACCCGCGCTGGAGCCAGGCGACGTCGCACTGGCTGCACAACAACCAGCCCTTCGACACGCCGATCTTCAACGGCTACGGCGAGTACGCCGCGAAGCTCTATCCCGACGAGCCGACCACGATGCAGCGGAAGCTGCGAATGGGTCAGATCGCCCGTTAGGGCGCTAGGCCACCGTCTGCCGGGGCTTGACCCTCTCGGCAATGTGGCGGCCGGCCTCAATAGTGCCGGTTCCGCTCCATCTACGGCTCCTCGGCGATCTCCGTTGCCAGCGACCCGCCGGCACCATGACGCGCCGCCTGAACCGCGGCCGCAAACAGCCCGATCGCGCCGCTGAAAGCGGCTAGACCGGCCAGTTGCACCCAGCCGAACAGGTCCTCAGGCGTTGCGATCGAGAGCAACGCGGATCCGAAACGGAAGTCGGCGAACGCGCCGCCACGCACTGCTTCCAGTGCGGCAAGACCGGTGAGCAGGAGGGCGCCGCCGGCCAGCGTAAGAGTGCCGTACGTCGTGCCGTGGGCCGCGAGTCGCCAGGGCGCGCGTGGTGGAAGCGGCTCCTGGTGGCGGACCTCGAACTTCGGCTCCCGGTCGCTCGGCCGGACGAACCGACTGAGCATGTAGAGGCCGGGCAGGCCGAGCGGGATCGTGAAGAGGAAGAAGTTGGACCACCCAACGGAGTGGACCATGAAACCCGCAATCGGACCTGAGACGATCCGTCCCATGCCGAAGAGAGTCGAGAACAGGGCGTACTGAGTTGCTGAGAAGCGCTTCTGCGTCATGCGCAGCAGCAACACGGCGAACGCGCCGGTGCCGAGTCCCTGGCACAGGGACTCGAAGCCCATCGCGCCGTAGAGGAGGCCCGGCTGCATCGGCAGGTTCGCCAGCAGGATGTAGCCGACGTTGGAGAAGATCTGCAGGAACCCGAAGATCCACAGCGCCCTTCCGAGGCCGATCACGTTGGTCCCCAGACCGCCGGCGATCGAGCCGACAACCGTCGCGGTTGTCCCGACGGTAGCCAGGGCAATGCCGCGGTGGAAATCGGAGTAGCCCATGTCCACCAGGAAGGGGCGTAGCAGGCCTTGCGCCATGTTGTCGCCGAACTTGAACAGAATGACGAAGGCGAGGATTTCGACTGCCCGGTGGCGAGAGAGAAACCCGAGGAACGGCTGCCAGACGGCGTCCCGGAGCGTCTTTGGGCCGGGCGGAAGATTCTTCGGTTCGGGCGCCAGAATGGTGATCGCGAGCATCGGCAGGTAGAGAGCCGCGAGGCCGACACAGACGAGCGGCCAGGAGTACCGGCCCGCGACCGAAATGGCGGTTCCTCCGGCAACGAGCATGGCGAGCCGGTAGAGGCCGATTCGGGCGCCGACCGCGGCTCCCTGCTCTTCCTTCTTGAGAACGTCCACGGCGTAGGCGTCGACCGCGATGTCCTGGGACGCTGCTGCCATGGCTATCGCAAGGGCCAACGCAAGCGCGAGCCAGGGCGTGTCCGGATGGTCGCCCACACCGGCCAGGGAGAGGGTGCCAAGGAGCAGGGCGACCTGAGCGATCGCGGCCCAACCTCTTCGTCGGCCCAGGAAGGGCGGCACGAACCGGTCCATGAGGGGCGCCCAAACCACGTTGAAGGACCACGGCGCGTGAGCCAGCGTGAACAGACCGATCAGCCGGATGTCGATGCCGGCGGTGCGCATCCAGTCGGGTAGCGCGATCCAGACCAGGCCGAGCGGCATGCCGGAGGAGAACGAGAGCAGGACGACGGACAGCGTCCGCCAGGAGCGGACGGGCTGGGCAAGGCTCCGCAGCGCTCCGAGCCGTTCCGGCGCCTGCTTCTGCTCGGCCATCGGATTCATCCTATGCGTAATCGTCTATGACTCGATCAGCCGCCCCGATGGAACCCAAGTCGTTCAGAATCCGTAGTTGAACGTGAGCAGTCTCTCTGCGAGGAGGAACCGACCGTGACCGCGACAGCCACCCAGTCCCGTCCCCTTCATCGTTCCGCGTCTGACCGTCTGATCGGCGGCGTCTGCGGAGGCCTCGCCGCGTGGTTGGGCTGGAACCCGACCGCGGTGCGCCTGCTCTACGTCCTGGTTTCCATCCTCTCGGCCGCGTTCCCCGGGATCATCGTCTACATCCTGCTCTGGATCGTCATGCCGCTCGGCGACTGAGCGGCCCGCTGGGTGGGCCGGCGTGCCATCCGTGCACCCGCCGGCGCGCGCACGCACTGGTTCGCGTACGGCGCGGACCGCGCCGCCCGGGTTTCCGCCGGCATTCGGGACGACGCCGCGGAGCGGCACCGCCCGAACCACGTTGTAGGCTGAGTCGCAGATGCCCCCGGTCGACGCAGCGAGCTTCCACGACGCCCTCATCCAGCGCCTGGGTTTGAAGCGTGTCCTCACCGGCGACGCGCCGATGGCGGCCTACGAGTCCGATGCCCTGACCGCGTTCCGGGCCCGGCCACGAGCGGTCGTGCTGGTCGATTCGGCGGAGGAGGTCGTCGACGTCGTCCGCCTCTGCGCTGCGGCGGAAGTGCCCTTCCTGGCTCGCGGCAGCGGCACAAGCCTCTCCGGCGGCTCGCTGCCCGTCGACGACGGCGTCGTCATCGCGATGAACCGGCTCAACCGCATTCTCGAGGTCGACCCGGTGCGGCGGATCGCCGTGGTCGAGCCCGGAGTCGTCAACCTCACCGTGTCCGACGCGGCGGCGCCCTACGGCCTCTACTACTCACCGGATCCTTCGAGCCAGTCCGTGTGCACGATCGGCGGCAACCTGGCCTTCAACTCCGGCGGCGCGCATTGCCTGAAGTACGGCATGACGAGCAACCACGTGCTCGGCATGGAGGTCGTGCTGCCGGACGGCGAGGTGGTCGAACTTGGCGGCGACAGCCTGGAAGGCGTCGGGCCCGATCTGGTCGGGCTGTTCGTCGGCTCGGAGGGACTGTTCGGGATCGCGACGAAGATCACGCTCCGCCTGCTGCCCAAGCCGGAGACCTTCTTTACGCTGCTGGCCGCCTACGACTCGCTCGCGGCGGCGGGCGAGGCGGTGGCCGCGGTCGTCGCTTCGGGCCTCCTGCCGGGAGCGATGGAGATCATGGACAACCTGGCGATCGAGGCGGCCGAAGCGGCGGTCGGCGCCGGTTACCCGCTGGATGCCGAGGGACTCCTGATCGTCGAGTTGGAGGGCGAGAAGCAGCAGGTGGCCGCCGAGAGTGAACTGCTGCTCGAAGTCGTCAGGCAATCGAAGCCCTACCTCGAGCACATCGCCAGCGACCCGGACGACCGGATGCGGATCTGGAAGGGCCGCAAGAGCGCCTTCTCGGCGGTGGGGAGGCTGAGCCCGGACTACATCGTCCAGGACGGCGTCGTGCCGCGGTCGCGACTTGGCGAGGCGCTGACGAAGATCCAGCAGCTCGGCGAGCGGCACGGGATTCGGGTCGCGAACGTCTTCCACGCTGGCGACGGCAACCTGCACCCGCTCATCCTGTTCGACGGCCGGGTCGAGGGCGAACTCGAGCGCGCCGAGGTGCTGGCGGGCGAAATCCTCCGTCTGTGCATCGACCTTGGCGGCTCGATCACCGGCGAGCACGGCGTCGGGATGGAGAAGCGCGAGTACCTGGGCGAGATGTTCGGCGAGGTCGACCTCGAGGCGATGCGCCGCATCCGCCTGGCGATTGACCCCGGCGAACTGGCGAACCGCGGCAAGATGTTCCCGGACGCGGAGGCGCCGGCGCTGCTCAGCCACGGTCCGCATCCGCTGGAAGTGGCGGGAGTCATCTCGCGCGAATGAGGTGCGGCGACATGGCGAGCGCCATGCAAACCCTGTGACCGGGATCGTCCATCGGCCGGCTTCGGCGGTCGAGATTGCCGAGGCCGTGCGCGGCGCGGAACGGATCGTGCCGCGCGGCGGCGGCACGAAGCCGGCGCTGTCGTCGGTCGATGGCGCCGAGGTGGTCGAACTTTCCGCGCTCAGCGGCATCACGGAGTATCTTCCCAGCGAGTACACGGTGACCGCCCTGGCCGGCACGCCGCTCGCCGACGTCGAGGCGCGGCTCGCGGCGGAAGGCCAGTACCTGCCCTTCGATCCGCTGCTCGTCGACGCCGGCAGCACCGTCGGCGGCGCCGTAGCCGCCGGGGCCAACGGTCCCGGCCGTCAGCGCTATGGCGGCCTGCGCGACTTCCTGCTCGCGGTCACCTTCGTCGACGGCCGGGGCGAGATCGTCCGCGGCGGCGCCAAGGTGGTCAAGAACGCCGCCGGATTCGATCTTCCGAAGCTCATGGTCGGCAGCCTGGGACGCCTGGGCGTCCTCACCGAATGCACGTTCAAGGTCTTCCCGCATCCCGAGACCTGCGCGACCCTGCGCGTCGCCGGTATGGCCTTCGACGAGGCTCTTGCGGCCGCCGGCCGCGTCGGCGCGGGACCGGTCGAGCTTGAGTGCCTCGAACTGGTTCAGGCTCGGACGGGCTGGGATCTGGAGATCCGCATCGGCGGCCGCAGCGACGCGCTCGATGCGCGCCTTGACCGCACCGCGGACTTGCTCGACACCGACCTGTCGACCCTCACAGGCGACGCCGACAAGCAGCACTGGCGAGCCCGCCGCGAACTCGACTGGGCGCCGCCCGACGCCTCCGTGCTCAAGCTCCCCGTGACGCCGGCGACGGCGGGCGTTCTGGAACAGGTCCTCGCCGACCTGGACGCCGCCCACGCCGCCAGGACCTACAGCGCCGGCATCCAGCAGGCCTTCCTTGCCTGGCCCGCCGAACGGGGCGCCGACTTGCCGGCCCTTGATCGGGCCCTCACCGAATCGAGACTGACCGCCCTGGCGCTACGCGCTCCGGCCGGCGCCGCCACGAAGCCGATCCTCGGGTGCCGCTCCGGCAGCGAACTGTTACGCCGCGTCGAGCAAGCCCTCGACCCGGCCGGCCGATTCGGCCGGCTGGGGTGAACACTGGCTGCGTGGCCTGCTGCCGGTTCTGGGAGACGGCGTGACGATGCTCGCGCGTCAGACGAAGTTGACGAGCTCGCGCGGGGAGATCACCGGGTGCTAGCCTTTGGGCCTATGGGGATCGGAGTCATGCAAGTGCTCCGCAGCCTGGGAGAGATGGAGAAGCGGGATGGATGTCAAGGAAGCTGTTGGCAAGGCGAAGGCCCACACCATGGCTCTCTTCGGGGACGAGGGCATCATGCACTTGGGCCTCGAAGAGGTCGAGTTTGAAGATGTGGCGGACGCGTGGAAGGTCACGCTTGGCTTCTCTCGGCCCTGGGATCAGAGGAACGCCTTGACGGCCGCGTTGGGCGACCAACGGCCTTCGAGGTCGTACAAGGTCGTTCGCATAGGCGACGAGGACGGAGGCATCATCTCGGTTACTACCCGTACTGTTCAGGTTCCCGAGTAGGCCCGTGCGGTGGTCCGGCGCGTTCGTCGATGCGAACCTGCTCGTTCTGCTGGTCGCAGGGAACAGCGATCGGGGACTGATCGGCAGGCACCGCCGGCTGCGGACCTTCTCTGTTGAACAGTACGACGCGCTGCGGAGACTCGTAGACCGGTTCGGCAAGGTGCTGGTGACGCCAAACACGCTTACGGAGGCCTCAAACCTGCTTCGTCTTCATGGGGAACCCGAGCGCTCGCGCCTGTGCGAGGAGCTACGCGATGCCATCGACAAGAGCGAGGAGGTCGTCGTCGTTAGCGCGGTGGCTGCGCGCAACAGGCACTTTGTGCGTCTTGGTTTGACCGACGCTGCGCTCTTGGAAGTTGTGAAGCCTGAAACCCCCTTGTTGACGGTGGACCTGGATCTCTACCTTGCCGCCTCGGCCGCGAACCCACAGGCGGCGTTCAACTTCAATCACGGTCTTGGCTGATGCACAGCTACGTTGACGGCCCCGTTCGCTGTGCCGTCGAACGAGCCAGGTCGTTGCCTTCCGCCAGCAACTCCTGCCACCCTTTGGCCAGATCTTCCTGGATCAAGGCGTTGCGCTCGCTCGAGCGCTTGACCAAGGAGATCAGTTGCTTTGCCAGCGCGAGGAATTGCGGGTAGTTCAGGGCGGTCGGATTCCAACCGTACAGCGCCGTCTTCACAATGTTGCCGGATGCCAGCAGGAGGTGGGTGAGCGCCAGCATCTACGCGAGCTTCAAGCGACCCCCGATGCCCTCCTTCCCGAGTGTTTCACCCTGGCCGACGGTGCGGGCGAAGTGGTAGGTGCGTAGCGTCAGTTCCGCGAACGCGGGCACGATCGCCATCGTGGCGAAGTGGCGCAAGTCATAGCCGTTGCTGTACATGTGGCGGATCAGGTTCGGCACGGAAACCGGGTCGCCGCCTTCACGGACGGCGAGTCCGGAGTTGACCTTGATCGCCTGCAGTGCTGTCATGAGTGGCGGCGGTAAACCCCGGGCGGTGAAGACGTCCGAGAAGCCGTGAGCCACGACCTTGGCCAGGGCCTTCAGGACGCCTTCCTCGCCGCCGCTTACACCCTTGATGACCTGCCAGTGGCCGCTTGAATAGACGAACGTGCAGGTGCCGGCGACGATGTCCCGGGCGCCGAGGACAAGGCCGAGAACGGGGTCGTGGCCTGGAGTCGCCACGCGATGTGTGTTTGGCGTCAGGCCGATGCTTGAGCGCACCACATCGTAGGGCACCTTGGCCCAGGCTTCGGCGTTCGTCGTGAGGCCGGCCATCCACTCCTGAAAGGCGTTCCGCTGCAGGTCGTCGGTTCCCGCCGTTGGCGCCAGCTTCTCGGACTGTTCCTTCAGCCACGCTGTTGCGGGACTGCCCCGCTGCGGCTGACCCTTGAAGGCGCTTCCCGGCGTGGCGCCGACAAGCTCAGCCAGCCTGTGAATGCCGGGATCGTCCGGTGCCGATGTGGCGAGTGTGAGCACCCGTGCAGGCCACGTCCCTTCCGCAGCCGTTTCGAGACGCAGCCAGATGGCGTCCTTCAACAGTGAGAAGCCGACTGCCTTCTGCTGTTCCTCGCCCTCGACCGGCGGGACGTCCATTCGTTCGTCGTCGGTTGACTGCTGGTTGCCGATGTCCGCTCGGTGTGCTTCGGAAGACGAACGTCGCGCCTCGTTCGAGGGAGTCTGCGGCTGAGATCGTCAGCCGTCGGCCAGCCTTCGCAGCTCGTTTGCCGGTCTGGCCAGCTTTCTTCGCGCCTGCGCTCGCCGCTATCTTGCCGGTGGTGGCGACCTTTCTGGCGGCGTCGGACGTGGTGCGGAGGGCGTCGGAGGCCGCCTCAGTTACGGTTGTACCTGGAGTTTCGGTGTGCTTCGGGGGGATAACGAGCTCCTTTGCGGTCAACGAGTTGTGAACTCAAGGGTGATTCAGGGCCGGTTGGTCTTCCAGGGCCCCCGAGGCCGCCGCCGTGCAACCGCTGTCAGCTCGCCTTCGGCAACGCTCCCATCACGGCCTTGACCTCCAGGAACTCCTCGAAGCCAAAATCGCCCCACTCGCGGCCGTTGCCGGACTGCTTGTAGCCGCCGAAGGGGGCGCCGAAGTCGGCGGGGGCGCCGTTGATGTGGACGTTGCCGGCGCGGATTCGCGCGGCGACGCTGCGGGCGTGGTCGAGGTCGCCGGACTGGACGTAGCTCGACAGGCCGTAGGGTGTGTCGTTGGCGATCCGGATCGCTTCTTCCTCCGTCTCGTAGGGGAGGATCGCCAGCACCGGGCCGAAGATCTCCTCCTGGGCGATCGTCATGTCGTTGCTGACGCCGCCGAAGACGGTGGGGCGGACGTAGTAGCCGCTGTCCATGCCTTCGGGGCGGTCCGTGCCGCCGACAACAAGTTTGGCGCCTTCCTCGATCCCCCTGGCGATCAGGGCCTGGATCTTGTCGTACTGGACCTTGCTGACGACGGGGCCGATCGCGACGCCTTCCTGTCCCGGCGCACCGACGACGGTCGCCTCGGCGGCGGCCTTGGCGACTTCCAGGGCGCGGGCGTGCGACGCGGCGGGGACCAGCATGCGCGTCGGCGCGTTGCAGGACTGGCCGCTGTTCATGAAGCACTGCCGCACGCCGGCCTTGACTGCCCGGTCGAGATCGGCGTCCTCGAGCACGACGTTTGGCGACTTGCCGCCGAGCTCCTGGGCGACGCGCTTGATCGAGTCGGCGGCGGCCTTGGCGACCGCGCGGCCGGCGCGGGTCGAGCCGGTGAAGGACATCATGTCGATGCCCGGGTGGGCGGACAACGCGGCGCCGACCTCGGGACCTTCGCCGTTGATCAGGTTGAAGACGCCCGGCGGCACGCCGGCGTCATGCAGGATCTCGGCAAGCAGGATCGCGTTGAGCGGCGCAACCTCGCTCGGCTTGAGCACCATCGTGCAGCCGGCGGCGAGCGCCGGCGCGACCTTGCAGGCGATCTGGTTGATCGGCCAGTTCCAGGGCGTGATCAGACCGCAGACGCCGACGGGTTCCTTCACGATGTTCGTCGTGCCGCGGGTCTCCGTGAACTCGTAGCCCTTCAGCACGTTCATGGCGCCCGCGAAGTGGCCCATGCCGGACGGGGCCTGCGCCGCGTTGGCGAGCCAGGCCGGCGCGCCCATCTCGGCGGAGATCGTCTCGGCCATCTCGCCGATGCGCGCCTTGTAGCCCCCGACGATGCGGCCGAGAAGCTCGACCCGCTCCTCGCGGCTGGTCTGTGAGAACGACTCGAAGGCAGCCTGCGCCGCGGCGACGGCCCGGTCCACGTCCGCCGCGCCGCCGAGGCTGATCCGGCCGATCGCCTCTTCCGTCGACGGATCGATCACGTCCATGGTCCTGGGCGATACGGGATCGACCCACTCACCGTTGATGTAGAACTGCAGCGCTTCCTTCATGGGGGAGTCTCCTGGTGTGCTGGGTTGGGCGAAACCGCCGTGTCAACTGGCGGTTCGGTCCTGCGCTGGCGGGTGCTGGGCGGTCTTCGCCCACTCGCGGAGCGCGGAGTTGACGGCAGCCGAATCCTTGAACACGGCGGCAACGTCGGGATCGAGAAGGACCACGTTCGTTCCGCGCCGATGGGCCTTGTGGTGCTTTCCTCGAGTGGCCTTCGAGAAGTCGTATTCGGGGCGCATTTCGTCGTCTTCACGTGCCTGACTCATACTGATTTCTTTCGGCTGCTGTCGCTGTTCGGGCACTGAGGAGGCGAATGCGCCGGCCGCGCTCGACGTACGATACCACCAGCAGCCGGTTCCGGCGCGAGGGGCCCAGCTGGCTTTGCAGTGGCGCGGAGCAAACGCTTGGCCGCCTTCTCGCCGCACTCGGCGCCGACGGCGATCGCGCGGCTCAGGCCAACGCCGTGGAGCACGTTGCCGGCCAGGTAGATGCCGTCGATGGGGTCCAGGGCCGCTTCGATCCTTGCCACCCGTTGCGGGTGGCCGGGGGCGTACTGGGGGATCGCATGCGGCCAGCGGGCGATGCTGGTGTAGGTCGGCGTGGCGTCGATGCCGGCTGTCCGGCGCAGTTCGCGGAGGGTCAGTTCGACGAGTGCGTCGTCGCCCCGTTCGGCGGCCTCCGGGTCGACGCTGCCGCCGTACATGGACCGGGCAAGGAACCGGTCTTCCGGGCCGCGGCCTCCAAACGTCGCCGTCTCGTACTGGCAGCCGAGCATGCGGATCCCCTCGCCGCGGGCGACGAGGAAACCGTAGGCCGGCTCGATGTGGGCCGCGGCCGAGGCGTCGAAAGCGGTATGGACGACGGCCATGGGAGGCGACTCGATCTGCCGCAGTTCGTCGGCGGCCAGCGCCGAGACACCCGCCACGAGATCGGCGGCAGCGGGAAGATCGACGGCCACGATCACGGCGTCGGCGGTGAGCGGGCCGCCGGTCGAAGTGACCGTGAAGCCGCCGTCCGCGCCGCGCTCGACGGACGTCGCGTCGCGGTTGCAGCGGACCTCGATGCTCGGCAACTCGGCAACCGCCCGCGGCAGGGCCTCGATGCCGCGCCTGAAGGTCCGATGCCCGGGAGGCGGCACGCCCCGCCTGCGGCCGGCGCGCATCGCCCTGAACAGGGAGCCGTGGGCCTGTTCCATCGCCACCAGCCGGGGGAAGGCCGCGGCCGCCGACAGCTTCCTCGCGTCACCCGCGAAGATGCCGAGGACGACGGGTGAAATCAGGCGCGTCGCGGCTTGCCGGCCCATGCGGCGTGCGGCGAAGTCGAAGAGCGACTCGTCGGCGTGCGGGGTGGCGTCGCCGCTCGCGGCGGCCGCGGCCCCGAGACGATCGTCACCGCTTGGCTTGGCCCGCACCAGGGGCTCCATTGCCAACCTTGCCAGCCCGAGTGGTCCCAGCAGGCCGCTCTTCGCGAAGGCGAACGGGCTGCGTTGCAGCTCCCGCAGCCTGCCGCCACGGTAGATGTAGCGCCGGTTCGCGGCCGGCTCCGGCGAGATGACCTCGTCGGCGAGGCCGCAGGCGTCGATCATCTCCCGCAGCACGGGCTGATCGTCGAGGAAACCCTGCGGGCCGGTCTCGATCAGAAGACCGTCGGCGAATCCGGTCCGCGCCTTGCCACCGACCTCGGTGTCCGCCTCCAGCACGACGACCTCAAGCGCGGCGCCGGCGCGCTGCGCTTCGGCGGAGGCCTTCCAGGCCGCGGCCAAGCCCGAAGGGCCGCCGCCAACGATGATCAGGCGGCGCGCCGTGAGCGCCTCGCTCGGAGGCAGTTCGTCGGCCAGTGCCGGCGGCGCCGGCGCCCGGCCCGCGCCGCCGGCCCCGAACGGGCGGTTCAAACGTCCTCCGATTTGGCGTGGACGACGTCGACCAGGGTCTGCACGGCCCCAAGCGGCGTATCCGGCAGCACGCCGTGGCCAAGGTTCACGATGTGGCCGCGTCCAGACAGGCTTTCGAGCAGGCGGCTCGTCTCACGCCGGATCGCCTCGTTGCCGGCGAGCAGCACGGTCGGGTCCAGATTCCCCTGCAGGCACAGCTCCGGTCGTCGTCGGCGGAGCGCGCCGAGGTCCGTGCGCCAGTCGACGCCGAGCGCTTCGCAGGGCAGTTCGGCGTAGTCGTCGACCAACTGGGGCGCGGCGTGGAGGAACAGGATGCGCGGTACGCCGGCGTCGCCGAGGCGCACGAGGAGGCGTTCCAGGTGCGGCCGCACCAGGCGTCGCCACTCGGCCCGCGCGAACAGCCCGGCCCACGAGTCGAAGACCTGGACGGCGTCGGCGCCGGCCCGATGCTGGGCGATCAGGTAGCGGGCGCAGAGGCGGCCGAGCCGGTCGAGCAGGGAATCGAAGGCGGCCGGCTCTTCGTACGCGAAGGCTCGTAACAGGGGGAAGTCCCGCACGCCGCGGCCTTGGACGAGGTAGGCGGCCAGGGTCAGCGGCGCGCCGGCGAACCCCAGCAGCGCCTTGCCCGGATCGAGTTCGCCGCGGACGATCCGCTGGGCCGCCGTGACCTCGGGTGCGATCTCGGCCTCGTCGAGGCGGTCCGGGTCGGGCAGGGCGGCCACCGCCGCGGCGTCGCGCAGCGGTCGGGCGATCACCGGGCCGGGATCGAACCGGAAGTCGACGCCAAGGGCGGGCAAGGGCGACATGATGTCGGCGAAGGTGATCGCGGCGTCGAAGGGGAACCGGCGCAACGGCATCAGCGTGACGCGAGCCGCCAGTTCCGGGTCGCGGGAGAGACCGGCGAAACCGTGGCGTTCCTTGAGAGCCCGGTACTCGGGCAGGATGCGCCCCGCCTGCCGCATGATCCACAGCGGTCTTCGCGGCGTGTTCTCGAAACGGAGCGTGCGCAGGAGCAGGCCGCTGTCCGACTGTGCTGGCTTGTTCGGCGATGCCGCCGACGAGCGGGCGGCGGTTCCGGCGCAGTCAGTCACTTCGCGCCGCCCGCCGCGCGGCGGCGCTCCAGCAGCTCGGGCGCCGCGGCGGCGAGGAAGGCATCGACTCCATCCTGGCCGATTTCGGTCGCGACCCCTCGCAGGCCGACGACCGGCAGATGGCTGAGGCGTTTGGCCATCGTCTCGGTCCACCGCCTGAGCGCCTCCCGCTCGGCCTCGGAGAGGCTTTTCAGCTCGCCCTGCAGCAGGCGGTCGAGATTGGCGCCCAGGGAGTCCTGGTACTTCGCGCCGATCGCCCGGATGGCCCCGGCGACGGAGCGGGTCGCCATCGCCTCGCGGTAGGCGTCGAGCTCCTCGTCGATCAGGACGCGGGCTTCGGCGGTGCGATCGCGCCGGTTGCGCAGGGTCTGCTGGGCCAGTTCGTTGATCCGATCCATGCCGATCCGCTCGAGGCCCGCCGCGCCCGTGTCGGTCGGCAGAGCGTCGGCCGGAATCGCCATGTCGATCACGAGAGGGGGAGTGCCCAGTTGGCGTCGGCCGGCCGCGGCCAGCGCGGTCAGACAGCGCCGGTCGACGACGGGCCCGGGCGCGCCGGTCGAGAACAGAACCGCGGACACCGCTGGCGGTCGGGCCCTGAACGCGTCCAGGCTCATCGTCTCGACGATCGGCGACGTAGCCGGAAGCCGTGCTGTTTCCGCGGTCCGAGCGGCGAGTTCCTCGGCCTTGTGGGGAGTGCGGTTGACGAGGATCAGGGGAATCCCGCGGCCGCGCAGGCGCTCCGTGCAGGTCTCGGTCATCGCCGCCACGCCGACCAGGGCGACAGGACCCACGACTTCCGCGGCGCGGCCGGTCAGCAGGTCGGCCGCGATCTCGGACAGGGAGGTGCGCCCGGCGCCGACGCCGGTTTCGCGGTGGACCCGCTTGCCGGCCCGAAGCGCCGACTCGACCACCCGCCGCAGTGAGGCGTCGACCGTGCCGGCCGTCGATGCCTCGTCGAGAGCGTCCCGGAGCTGTCCGCGTATCTCGCGTTCGCCGGGCTGGGCCGAATCGAGGCCGGACGCCACCAGGTAGAGGTGCTCGACGGCCCCTTCGCCCTCCCAGCTTCGGAACACGCGGCGCGCCGCGCCGGCGCCCGCGACGAGGCGCAGCAGCTCCCGCCGGCAGGAGGCGAGCGTGGCGCCCGGTTCCGCCGAGAAGATGAACGCGACCCGGTTGCAGGTGGCGAGATAGATCAGCCCCTGGCCGCCGATCCGCTGTTTCAGCCGCCGCGTCTCCGCGGCCCGCCGTTCGTCGGGCACCGTGTATTGGGCGATCTCTTCGGCGCTCGCATAGCGCCAGGTCGCAGCTACGACGCAACAGTTGTCCATCGGGGGATTCTGACCTGGTGCGACCTGTGGATTGTCACGGTTGTGTCAGCCGCTTGCCGCCGGTTCTGGGCAGACGCTATCGCTGAGGGAAGGCATCTGCGTGGTTTGCGGCTGCGGACTACAGCGTGATGACAACTCCGCTGCGCCTCCCTGCACGACGCACCTCTTCGATGAACGATCCGTCGGTTCCATCGCGGACGCTCACAACCTGGACATCTTCCGCCACCACGCGATCCCCGAAGAGCAGCATCGCGTCATCTGAATCGCATTGGTTCGACGTCCAGATCAACCCATCCGCCTCGAAGCGGTCGTGGATCGCCTTGGCCCAGAGCCTCGTGTGCTCGTACTGGGTTGGAAGGCTGCCAATCAGACGTTCGCGGCGGATTCTCCACTTTCTGAGATCCGGTGCGCGTAGGCTCGCAAGTCGAAGTGTGCGGCCCGGCAGCAGGGTGCTGTGCCTCCGACCTTCAACCTGCCAGCGCGGCACGGTCTTCGTATCGCGGGACGTGACTGGAATGTCGTGGAATACGGTCTCGTAGATCGCCGCCTCCAGAGTGCTGCATGCGTAGAGCGAAGGAACGCAGCGCCCGCGTGCGTCCTGGATCGGCGCGAAGCGTGTCTGTCCGCCTTTGCACGGATTGAAGTCGTTTCCCGCGAACATCCGGCTGTGGACACGGTGCATCACTCTCCCGACGGCCCAGTCGACGATGTTTGGTTCGGTGAGGTCCGTTGGAACGGGAATGCATCCCTCATCCATACGCCGGCTCCCCGAGCCGGCGGGCCGCCTGCACGACCAACTCCCTCTCCTCCAGCCGATCCTGAGGTCGGTCGCCGTTGAGCCACCCGTTCGCCGACGCAAACCACAGCGCTGTCTGCCACGGTGTCATCGTTGTCGGGAGTTCAGCGAGCGCGGCCTTCACCGCTGGTCGCGGGGCTCCGTCCTCGAACTGGAAGGCGGGGTAGTAGTTGGAACCTCTCAACGGAAGAGCAAACGTCTTGCCCTCTGCCTTCCAGCGAGACGCCGGCTCGCTCATGTTCCTCGAGCGCAGGCCCGACAAGTGGTGGATGCTCGCCGCCGTCAGCAACGTTGTTTCAGCGACGTAGGCCCGTCGCAGTTCCAGGTTGTCGACGGCCAGCTCCCTTTCGGGGCCGGCGGCCGGCGTCCAGAGTCGTACCAGAGCGCTGTCCAACCACCGGTCCCAGCCCTCGCGTTCTGGTGCGGGCAACGAGTCTTCAACCAGCCGGTTCAGGCGGTCGAGCACGCCGCGTGCTTCCCCGAACGTGTGGATCAGCACCCAATCGTCTCCGGCGGTGACCTCTCCCAACTGGTTCTTCAGCCGCTCCGGCAGTCCCTCAACCTCTTCGGGCTCAAGCGGTTCCCATTGAATCGGGTGCGGTTTCGGCATCGTTGTCGTCACGCGCTACATGATCACAAGTTCATGAGATACATGATCCGGAATCAGCTTAACGGGTCTCATGGCGCGTGGCAACCTCCTTCAGCGCCGCCGCCACTCGCCGGTGTGGCGCAGGATCAGCTCGGCGAGAGCGTCGAGGTGGTCCGGGCGGTCGTTCAGGCAGGGGATGTAGCGGAGGCGCTCGCCGCCGGATTCCTCGAAGTAGCCCCGGTTCTCGACCTCGATCTCTTCCAGAGTCTCTATGCAGTCGGCGGAGAACCCGGGGCAGGCGACGTCGACGCGGCGGTGGCCGGTTCGGGCGAGTTCGCGGAGCGTCTCGTCCGTCTTGGGGAGGATCCACTGCTCGCGGCCGAACTGGGACTGGAAGGTGCTGAGCACGCGGTCGTCCTTGACGCCGAGTTCCGCGACGAGCAGCCGGGTCGTCTCCAGGCACTGGCACTGGTAGGGATCTCCCTGGTCCACATAGCGCTGCGGCACGCCGTGGTACGAGAGAACGAGCCGGTCGGGCTCGCCGTCGGCCCAGGTCTCGCGAATGCTCGCGGCCAGCGCCCGGATGTAGCCGGGGTCCGCGTGGTAGCTGTTGATCGTGCGAATCTCCGGCACGCGGCGCCAGGACCGCGCCTCGCGGTGCAGGATGTCGAGCGCCGAAGCGGTTGTCGCCGCCGCGTACTGCGGGAACAGCGGCAGGAAAAGGATGCGCTCGGCGCCGGCGCGCCGCAGGTCGGCCAGCGCGCTCTCGATGGACGGTTTGCCGTAGCGCATGCCGACGGCGACGTGGAATCGCGGGTCGCCATCGCCTCGCGGCCGTTCCAGCCGGGCGGCGACGCCGTCCACCTGGCGGCGGGAGATTGCGAGCAGCGGGGACCCCTCGTTCGTCCAGATCTTCCGGTAGAGCTCGGCCACCCGTTGCGGCCTGGTCGTCAGCACGAACAGGTAGAGGATCGGCAGCCACTTCCAGCGCGGTTGTTCGGCGATCCGGGTGTCGCTCAGGAACTGGCGCAGATAGGTGCGCAGCGCCGGCGCGGTTGGCGCGGCAGGCGTGCCGACATTGGCGAGCACGACGCCGATTGCGCGCCGGTCGGCCGAGCAGACGCCGCAGGAGTCGCGGTGGCCGAAGCGACAGCAGGCGGGATCGGCCGAGAGGGACGGTTCAGGTCGGTAGTGCACGTGGTTGCTCGGGTTCCGTTGGGGCGCGGAAGGTTGGGGCGGGAAGGCTGAGGGGAATGGAAGGTCTCTCGACGCGGCGCAGGAATCAGCCGCCGCCGGACGGTGGAAGCCAGTCGCGACGGACCAGGAAGTCCGAAGTCAGCCGCGCCTCCGGGGAGCCCGGCTCGGGTTCATAGTCGTACCGCCAGGCCGCCAGCGGCGGCAGGGACGCGAGGATCGACTCGGTGCGCGCCCGTGCCTGCAGCCCGTAGCGCGTGCCGCGGTCGTACACGAGATTGAACTCCACGTACCGCCCCCGGCGGTAGAGCTGGAAGTTCCGCTCGCGCTCGGCGTATGGCAGGTCCTTGCGGCGCAGGAGGATCGGCAGGTAGGCGGGCAGGAAGTGGTCGCCGATGCTGCGCGCAAAGGCGAAGCAGCGCCCGAACTGTTCGAGTTCGGGCGGACTTTCGAGCCGGTTCAGGTCGTCGAAGAACAGTCCGCCGACGCCGCGGGTCTCCTGGCGGTGGGGGAGATGGAAGTAGTCGTCGCAAGCGGCCTTGTAGCGAGCGTAGAGATCGTCGCCGAAGGGCGCGCAGGCGTCGGCCGCCGTGCGGTGCCAGTGGACCGCGTCCTCCTCGAAGCCGTAGTAAGGCGTCAGGTCGAAGCCGCCGCCGAACCACCAGCCCGCAGTGTCCTCGCCGCCCCCGAGCGCACTTCCGTCGCCCGGGCCGCCGCTGTCCCCCGCTCTCGCGCCCTCGCGAACCGGATGGGCGATGAAGAAGCGGATGTTGGCGTGGCTGGTCGGCGCGTACGGGTTGCGCGGATGGACGATCAGGGAGACGGCGGTTGCCTCGAAGCTCCGGCCGGCCAGCTCGGGCCGGCGCTCGGTCGCGGCCAGGGGCAGCGAGTCGCCCCGCGAGTGGCTGAAGTTGACCGCCGCCTTCTCGATCGTCTCGCCGTCCGTGAGCACCCGCGGCCGGGCGAGGCCGCCCCGTTCGTTCCGGAGTTCCCGGGCGTCGAAGGCGCCGCCGTCGACTTCGACCAGGGCGTTGCAGATTCGGTCCTGAAGTTCCCGGAAGTACGCGGCGACGGATTCCGCATCCGGCGCGCTCCCGACGGCGGGTCCGTCCGCGTCCGTGCCGTGGCCGGTCGAACTCATCGCGGCGGGATTGTCGCGAGCGCTTCGCCGACCGCTCCGGCGAAACCCGCGAGTGCCGCGTCGTCGTGCGCCAGCGACAGGAAGCCGACCTCGAACGCGGAGGGAGCGAGCATGTAGCCGCGGTCGAGCAGCCCGCGGTGGAGGGGGCCGAAGACCTCGGCGGTGTTCGGGTGGAAGCGGTCGGCCCGGCGCGGCGGTTCGCCGTCGCCGTAGGCGAGCCAGAAGATCGAGCCTTGGCGGACGAGCCGGTAGGGGTGACCGCTCCCTTCGAGAACCGGCCCGAGCTCGCGGTCGAGCAGGACGCCCTGGTCCTCCATCCGTCGCCATCCGTCGCTCGCGACGACTTCGCGCAGAGTGGCGAGCCCGGCGGCGACTGCGAGCGGGTTCCCGGACAGGGTGCCGGCTTGGTAGACCGGGCCCAGCGGCGAGAGCCTGTCCATCAGCCGCGCGGGTCCGCCGTAGGCGCCGACCGGCAGTCCACCGCCGATTACCTTGCCCAGGGTGATCAGGTCCGGTTCGACCCCGAGCCCGGCGCCGACGGTCACGCCGGGCACCCGGAAGCCGCTCAGCACCTCGTCGAAGATGAGGAGCGCGCCATGCTCGGTGCAGAGCCGGCGCAGGAGGCGCAGGAACTCGGGACGCTGGACGAGGAGCCCGTTGTTCGCGGGCAGCGGTTCGATGATCGCGGCGGCCAGGTTGTCGCCGTGGCGCCGGAAGGCCTGCTCCAGCGCGTCTTCGTCGTCCAGCGGCAGGACGATCGTGTCGCGCGCGGTCGCTGCGGGAATCCCTGCGCTCGACGCGATCCCGAAGGTGGCGAGGCCGCTTCCCGCCTCGACCAGGAGGGCGTCGACGTGGCCGTGGTAGCAGCCCTCGAACTTCAGCACGAGGTCGCGGCCGGTGCAGCCGCGGGCCAGCCGGATTGCCGACTGGGTTGCCTCGGTGCCCGAGTTGACGAAGCGGATCTTCTCGATGCCGGGTACGAGTTCCTTGACCGTCCGCGCGAGTTCGACCTCGCCTTCGTGGGGCGCGGCGAACGAGGTGCCGCGCGCGGCGGCTTCCCGCACCGCCTCGACCACCGCGGGATGGCTGTGACCCAGGACGAGGGGACCGAACGAGCCGATGAAGTCGACGTAGCGCCGGCCGTCGACGGAGCGCATCACGGCGCCCTCCGCGTCGGCGATGAAGGGCGGCGTGCCGCCGACGGCCCGGTAGGCGCGGACCGGGCTGTTTACGCCGCCGACGAGGTGTCGCTGCGCCTCGGTCCAGAGTTGCTCACTGGTTCTTCCGGCACTCATTCGGATGCCTCCGCGCTCGGGTCGCTGCTTGCTTCTTCCCGCCCGTTCACTTCTTCGTTCCAAAGGCGCTCGATGCCGTCGGCGGTCGGTTCATGTGCGCACGTCACGTTGCCCACTCCTGCGTTCCGGAGGGCCGCGGCCGTGGTCGCCCCGATCGCCCAGCAGCTTCCCGGCCAGTCCAGGCCGGAGGCTGCGAAGGCGGCGACGGCCGATGGAGCCGTGAAGAGTACGCGCGCCCTCGCGGCTTGCCAACCCCCGGGCCAGGCGAGGTCCGGCGCCGGGTCGACGGTGTAGGCCTCCCAGGCAACGACTTCGCGACCGGCGGCTTCGAGCGTCTCGACCAACGACCGGCCGCCACGGGCCGAATGCGGCACGAGGAGGAGGCATCGGCGATCGAGGACGCGGGTCACGTAGTCCGCAAGGCCCCGGCCGTCCGCGGCTCGCGCCGCCAGGTTCGGCGGCACGCCGGCGGCCAGCAGAGCGCGGGCCGTGCCCTCGCCGAGGGCGCACCAGGGAAGGCGTCCCCAGATCGGCACGCGCGCGGCCCGTTCCGCCACGACGCGGGCGGCGGTCGGGGAGGAGACGAGCAGCCAGGGCCACTGCCGCCGAGGACGTTCGAGGTCGACGCGGTCGGCGGGCCAGGGAACGTCGAAGGCGTCGACGGCGGTCGCCGGCAGGGCCGCGACCCGGACGGCCGGGTCGAGTCGGCAGGTCAGGCGCCGGACGGTGGTCGGCCCGGAGGTCACGATGAGGTCCGGCGTGCGAACCAGCCCCGCACCGAGTGCGCCGGTGCCCGCTGTATGGATCGGCCCCCCACTGGGTGCGCCGGCCTTGCGGCCGGCTGCCGACGCAGGCGGCGGGAAAGACGCGCCGGCCGGGAGGCCGGCATCCGATCTGGCCAGACCCCGCTCGATCCGCGCGGCCAGCTCGTCAAGATCGATGCCGCCATCACCATCCGTTGCCGAAGCCGCGACGCGGGTCGCGAGCGGCGAGACACCGGCACCGGCCGCTTCCCGCCAGTCGTCCGGCGCGATGGCGACATGGATCGCTCGGAGCGGGGAGTGCCTGGACGTACTTCCGTGGACCTCCGCCCATGCCCCGAACGGGCGCAGGCAGCCGCCGCCGAGCCGCCCCAGCAACGAGCGCTCGGCAAGCACCGCGGCGCGGGTCGGAGGATGGTCGAGGTGGACCATGGCCGGGTGCCCGTCGAGGCGGCCGCCGCGGAGGACCTGCACCGCCAGAGCCCCCTGCCCGGGAGCGCACGGCCAGGTTCTCAGGTCGAGCCGGAAGCCGCGGATCGCCGCCGCGGAAACTTCGAGTTCGGCGTTTCGGGACAGGCGCAGGACGCCCGCTTCGGCCGCGAGCAGGGCGTCGATCGCGCCACTCTGAAGCCACTCCAGCCGGCGGCCCACGGAGCCGCGGACCGCGCAGCAGACGAGGTCCGGCCGCAGCGCGAGGGCTCCGGCCTGCCGCCTCGGGGACGACGTGCCCAGCCGCGCCCCGGCCGGCAGGACGGCGAACGCCTCGGTCGCGGACGGCTCGCGGCTGGCGCCAACTTCGCCGTCATCCTCGAGCATCTCAGCCAGCCGGGAGGCTTCCGTCGCCTTCACGGCGGGTGCGAGCAGGAGCAGGTCGAACGGCCGCTCCCGCTCCGGCACCGCGGCGATCACGAGCCCCGGTTCGTCGTCGACCGGCAGATCCTTCAGCGAGTGGACGACCAGGTCGACCGTGCCGTCGCGAAGCGCCGCGCTCAGCTCGCCGGTGAATACGCCCTTGGACTGAGCGAAACTGCCGCCGAGGCTCCGGTCGCCCTGCGACGACATGGCCTTGATGTCCGTCTGGACGCCGAACTGCCGCAACCGTCCCGCCACCAGGGCCGCCTGGATCCTCGCCAGTGGCGTTGCCCGGGTGCCGATGACGATCAGGGTCATGGGCAGAGGATACGCCGCCCCGTCAGTCCAATAGAGTTGCTGGCGTTGCCCCTACCGCACGGCGGGCCGAATCCGTGGAGGTTTGCACCATGTTGTCTTGTTCGCTCCGTTTCCGCGCTTCGTCCTTCTTGTCCCTTGTTGCCGCCGGCGCAGTCCTTCTTCTGGCCGGCTGCGCGGGCGAAGAGCGCCCGACAGCGGCCGAGTTCACGACGGCGGCCGAGGAGACACTCATCGAGCATTACTACGACGGCAGCCGCGCGGCATGGGTGCAGTCGACGTACATCAACGAGGACACGACCGCCCTGGCGGCCCGTTTCGGAGCGGAGGCGCTGACCCGCGCGATCGACTTCGCGCAGGAGGCAGCGACCTATGACGCGGCGTCGGAGGCGGACGAGGTGGCGCGCAAGCTCGACCTGCTGCGGGGCGGACTGACCCTGGCCGCGCCGGCCGACGAGGCGAAGATCGAGGAACTGAGTCAGATCGCGACCCGGATGGAGGCCACGTACGGCTCGGGCAAGCACTGCCCGGATGGCCCGGACACGGACACCTGCCGATCCCTTGGCGACCTGGAGAACGTGATCGACAACAGCCGCGACGCCGATGCGCTGCTCGACGCCTGGGAGGGTTGGCGGACGATCTCGCCGCCGATGCGCGCCGACTACCAGCGCTTCGTGGAACTCTCGAACGAGGGCGCGCGGGATCTCGGGTTCGCCGACACCGGCGCCATGTGGCGTTCGAAGTACGACATGCCGCCCGATGACTTCGCGGCCGAGGTCGACCGACTCTGGGACCAGGTCAAGCCGCTCTACGACGACCTCCAGTGCCATGTGCGAGCGGAGCTCTCGGCTCATCACGGGGCGGATGTCGTCGATCCCGCGGGCCCGATCCCGGCACACGTTCTCGGCAACATGTGGGCGCAGAGCTGGTCGAACATCTACGACCTGGTGGCGCCCCCGGCCGCGGCCCCGGGTTACGACCTGACCGAGATTCTCCAGAGCCGCGGCACCACCGAGGTCGAGATGGTCGAGATGGCGGAGGGCTTCTTCACCTCGCTGGGCATGGAGTCGTTGCCGGACACGTTCTGGACCCGTTCCCAGTTCCTGAAGCCGCGCGACCGGGAGGTCGTCTGCCACGCCAGCGCCTGGCAGCTCGACCTGGACGAGGACGTGCGGATCAAGATGTGCATCGACATCAACGCCGAGGACTTCTCGACGATCCACCACGAACTCGGCCACAGCTACTACCAGCTCGGCTACCGGGACCGGGCGCCCCTGTTCCGTGACAGCGCGAACGACGGCTTCCACGAGGCTCTGGGAGATGTGATCGCCCTCTCGGTGACTCCGGGCTACCTGGTGGACATCGGGCTGCTCGATGAAGAACCCTCTGCGGACGCCGACCTCGGCCTGCTGATGCGCATGGCGCTCGACAAGGTGGCCTTCCTGCCGTTCGGTCTGCTGATCGATCGCTGGCGCTGGGCCGTGTTCTCGGGTGATGTGCCGCCGGAGGAGTACAACGCCGCCTGGTGGAGCCTGCGCGAGCAGTACCAGGGCGTCGGCGCCCCGAGCGAACGGACCGAGGAGCACTTCGATCCCGGCGCCAAGTACCACGTGCCGGGCAACACGCCCTACACCCGCTACTTCCTGGCCCACATCCTCCAGTTCCAGTTGCACCGCGACCTGTGCGCGGCGATCGGCTACGAGGGGCCGCTCAACCGCTGCTCGATCTACGGCAACGAGGAGGCCGGGAGGCGTCTGAGCGAGATGATGGCGATGGGCCTCAGCCGCCCGTGGCCGGATGCGCTGGAAGCGGCCACCGGCAGCCGCGAGATGGACGCGACGGCGATCCTCGACTACTTCGCGCCGCTCGCCGAGTGGCTGAAGGAGCAGAACGAGGGCCGGACCTGCGGTTGGAGCTAGGCGGTTGCGGAGAGCAGCAGACTGGGTGCGCCGGCGTCCCCGCCGGCATCCGGCGCGAAGCGCCGGCCTCCGGGAGTCATTCAGCAGTGGGAACAGCCAGGGTAGGCGTCCATGCTGATCGCCACCTGGAACATCAACGGCCTGGGCGCCCGGTTCGACTTCCTCGTCCACTGGCTCAAGGCGCGGCAGCCGGATGTCGTCGGCCTCCAGGAACTGAAGGCGACCGAGGAGCACTTCCCCCGGCAGGCGCTCGAGGAACTCGGCTACCACACGGCGGTGTGCGGCCAGAAGGCCTGGAACGGCGTCGCGGTGCTATCGCGTCATCCGATCGAGGAGGTCCAGTCTGGCCTGCCCGGCGAGGAGGAGGCCGGCGCCCGCCTGATCCGGGTGCGTACCGGCGGTCTCGACTTCACGACCGTGTACTGCCCGAACGGCAAGGACATCGATCACCTGGACTATCCGCGCAAGCTGGCATGGTTCGACTCGCTTCGTGGCTACTTCGAGGGCTCGCTCGGCGCCGGGGCGGCGGCGGTGCTCTGCGGCGACTTCAACATCGTGCCGACCCGGCTCGACACGCACGACGAGGACCGTCTGGCAGGCGGCATCCACCACACGGAGGCGGAGCGCGAGCGGTTCGAGGCGCTCCTGGGGCTAGGGTTCGTCGACCTGTTCCGGGAACTCCATCCGGACACGGTCAAGTTCTCCTGGTGGGACTACCGCTTCGGCGCTTTCCACCGGAACCTCGGCCTGCGGATCGACTTCCTGCTGGCGACCGAAGCGGTCCGGGCCCGGGTGGAGCACGTGGACACGGACCGTGACTACCGCAAGAAGAAGGACGGGATGATCGCCTCCGACCACGCGCCGGTGATGGCCCGGTTGACTGAGTAGTTGGGCGAGAACTGGGTGCGCCGGCTCTCTGGCCGGCATCCGGCGCGAAGGGCCGCCTTCCGGAACTTCCGCCACGGGCTGCCAGCCTCGGCGCTACCCCGCTACCCGCTTCGGCGTCTCGAACCACACGAGCTTGCCGCAGCAGGGCTCGACGTCGTTCCACGAGTCGATGTCGAGATGGACGCACGCCAGGGCGGCTGTGACGAAGCGGGGCGGATGGTCGCCGGTCAGCCGACGGACGAGCTCGGCGCAGGTGGGCTGGTGGCTGACGAGCAGGAGGGAGTTCGCGTCGTCGGGCTGCCCGCGCAGGAGGTCGATGGCGGTTCCCGGCGACGCCAGGTACAGGGCCCGCTCCAGGATCGTCGGCCGGTTCCAGTTCCCGGCGGCAATCGCCAGCTCGATCGTCTGCCGGGTACGCAGGGCGGACGAACAGAGGATACGGTCGGGCGGTTCCCGTCGTTCGGCGAGAAGCCGCCCCATCGTCCTCGCGGCCGCGATGCCGCGCGGATTCAGGGGCCGATCGTGGTCCGCGCCGTAGGTTGCGCTCCAGTCCGACTTGGCGTGACGAAGAACGTACAGAATTCGCACTGTGTGAGAGTGACGGTAGCAGGATCGTGAGGTGGCGCTCCGGCTGTGTCCTGAACACGCGGTCCGGGGACCGGCGGGGCTGTCTCGTGAACCGTTGTGCGCGTGTGTCATTCTCGGAGCATGGTGAGGAGGGATGCGATGCGCTTGGCGGCCGGGGTCGCCGTCTGTGCCGTGTTTCTTGCCGCTGCAGCCGCGGGTCAAGGTGCTTCGCCTGCGTCCGAGAGGGCAGCACTCAGCCTGGAGAGCTTCGATTTCGCCTGGCGGAAGATCGCCGAGACCTTCTGGGAGGAGGAGATGGGCGGCGTCGACTGGCTGGCCGTGCGCGACGAACTGAGGCCGCGAGCGCGGGATGCGGCAGACGCCCGGGAACTGCGAAACGTGATCCAGGAAATGCTGGCGCGGCTTGGGCAGTCTCACTTCGGCGTCCTGCCGGGAGCCGGGTCGACGGATCGCGGCGATGAGCCGGCTGAAAGCACCAGCGGCGACGGCGCCTGCACTCCGGCCTTGATGAGGACCGTCAGTGGCGGGGGTGGTTCGTCCGCATCGGATGCGGGGCCCGGATTCGAGGTCCGTTTCGCGGATCACGTCGCGGTCGTCAGCCGGGTTGAAGCGGATTCGGCGGCTGGCCGCAATGGCTTGATGGCAGGCGCTGAGATCGTACGGATCGGCGACCAGAGTCTCGCGGCTCTTTCCCGCTGTTTCGAGTTGGAGTTCCTCGATCCGCGGGTGGCCGACATGGTGCGAGCGCGCGCCGTCGACGGTCTTCTCTTCGGAGCGCCCGGCGATCCCGTGCAGGTGGAACTCGCGGATGGCGCCGGCGAGCGGTTCGTGCTCGAGCTGGACCGGGCCCACCGTCCGGGCGCGGTCGAGATCGGATTCGGCAACCTGCCGCCGATGCAGTACCTTTTCGAGACCGAGGAAGTGGGCACGGCGACGGGCGGACGAGTCCTCGTCGTCCGCTTCAACGTCTGGATGATTCCCGTGGTCAAAGCGTTCGAGGCGACTCTCTATGAAGACCCGGCCGGTGCCTCGGGGTTCGATGGTCTGGTGATCGATCTGCGTGGCAATCCCGGCGGCATTGCCGGCACCGCGGTAGGGGTTGGGGGCTACCTGCTGGACGAGCAGGTCGACCTGGGCCGGATGCTGCACCGGGGATCGGACCTGAAGCTGCTGGTGAACCCGCGGCGCGTCTCGCGCAGCAACGAGAGAATCGAGGGGTTCAAGGGGCCGGTTGCCGTGATCATCGACGGCGGCAGCGCCAGCACGAGCGAGATCTTCGCCGCCGGTCTGCAGGACCATGGCCGGGCCCGGTTGTTCGGTGAGCCCTCGGCGGCGGCGGCGCTGCCGGCGGTGATCGAGCGGATGCCGAACGGCGATCTGCTGATGCACGCGATCGCGGACTTCGTTCGCCCGAGCGGCGAGCGGGTCGAAGGTCGGCCGGTCGTCCCCGATTCGCTGGTTCTTCTCACACGGGAGGGTCTGCTCGCCGGCAGGGACGAACCGCGGGAGGCGGCCCTGGCATGGGTCGCTTCGGAGCTGGAATGAACAACAGTCCTTGGAGCGAGGGATTGGGTCTCTGGAGTGACGGAGTCAGTTTCGGCCGGCTCGGCGCCGAGGGGGCCCTCGGACCGCCCTGGCTGTGGATCCTGGCGGGGTTGCTGTTACTGCTGCTTGGCCGGCAGCTCTACACGGCGCTCCTGGGGTTGCTCGGTTTCTTCGTCAGCTACGGCATGCTCTCCGACGTGGCGACCCTGCCCAGCGACCTGCGTCTGGGGGTAGCGGTGGGAATCGGAGTCGTCAGCGCGTTGCTCGCTTTCGTCGTGCGCAAGGTCGCCGTGGCACTTGCCGGGGCGATGTTGGGCGCCGGCGCTGCGCTTTGGGCGGCCGGCTTCTACGGCCTGCAGTCACAGGTCCTGTGGTGGATCGTGACCGCGGCCGCGGCCCTTGTGGGAGCGTGGCTCCTGCGGCAGGTCTTCGAGACGGCGCTCATCGTGGTCTCGTCGTTCATCGGTGCGCTGCTCATCATGGCGGCGGTGGGTCTGGAGGGGTTGCCGGCCCACGCCGGCGTCGCCGTGCTGATCGTGGCTGGGGTCGCATTCCAGATGCGGCGTCGTCGCGGGGACGAACGCGGCGCGAAGAGGAAGTCGGCGAAGTAGGGGGCCGCGATGCCGTGTCGGCTGGGTCAGCGTCGGGGTTGGGTTGACGCCGTCATGCGAGCGTCGCTGGTGTGGGTCGTGGTGGCTGCGTTACCGGAGGTCGCGAGCGCCCTCCAGGACGAATCGTCGACGGGGCTCTGTGCGGCGGATGCGACGACCCTGTGCCTGAACGAGGATCGGTTCCGCGTCGTCGCCCACTGGGAGACGGCGGATGGCCGCGCCGGTACCGGTGAGGCAGTGGAGCTGACCGGAGACACCGGCTATTTCTGGTTCTTCAGCGAGAACAACGTCGAGGTCGTGATCAAGGTGCTGAACGGCTGCGCCATCGGCGACGGCGCCTACTGGGTGTTCATCGGCGGCTTGACCGACGTCCGGGTCGAACTCGAAGTCGAGGACGTCGAAGCCGACGAGTCCAAGACGTACCTCAACGAGGCCGGGACGCTGTTCAGGCCGGTAACCGACACCGAGGCGTTCTCGACCTGCGATTGAGGTTCACCCGCCGGGCCGGCGGTCGTCGGGCGTCCAGGCGGAATGCTGGCCTCTCGCCTCGCCGACGCTCGTGCTCAGTTGTTTGAGGACGTCAGAGCGAGTGTTCCCGGGCCGGTTGCGGTGACGGTTGTGGCCGCTGCTGGCAGGAGGACGGCCTGGCCCGGACGCAGTGTTTCGGTACCGAAGGAGTTGCGGACCTCGATCTCTCCTTCAAGTGCGAGGGTGATTCGGGCACGCCCCTGGGGCTGGAGGGGAGCCTCGTCAGTGCCGCCGATCTGCAGGACGTCCAGGTGGAAGTCGTCGACCGGCGGCTGGAAGCAGGTGCGTGTTCCCCAGGGTTGTTCGTCGACTCGAGGCGCCAGCGGGGCGCCTGCGGAGGCTTCGTAGACGAGGATGTCGAGCAGTTCTCCGGCGTCGACGCGCTTGGAGGTCAGGCCGAGGCGGAGCACGTTGTCGGAGTTCGCCATGACCTCGATCGCGGAGCCTTCCAGGTAGCTGTGCGGAACGCCGGGGCCGGTGAACAGTGCCTCGCCGGGTTCGAGGCGGACCAGACGGAGGAAGAGCGGTGCCGCGACCAGGGGGTCGTCCGGGTGGTGTGTGGCGATGCGAACGATCCAGAGCATCGCGTCGAGGCAATCGGCGTCGCCCTCGGTCGAGGCACGAGCGGCTGCATCGACGGCGTTGGAGGCGAGGTCGGTTCCGGTGTGGCGGCGTAGCGTTTCAAGCAGCGGGCGGTAGGCGGCGGCGCCCTCGGATTCGAGGCGGCGGACGCTCGACTCGAGTTGCTCGAGGCCGAGTGCGGCGAGGAGTCGGGCTGCCTCGGACGGTGGCCGGAAGCCGGACAGGGCGGAGAAGGGCGTCAGGGCGTAGAGCAGTTCGGGCTTGTGGTTCGGGTCGCGGTATGTGCGGTTCGCTTGGGTGACGGGCGCGGCGCCGCTGGTTTCGCTTGCGAAGCTGCGCCTGGCCTGCTTGCGATCGGGGTGGGCCTGGATCGAGAGGGGGCGCGAGGCGGAGAGGATCTTGGTCAGAAAGGGCAGGGCGTCGGCGCTTGCGCCGGGGCCGAGCACCTCGCTCCGGCGGTCGGCGATGAGCCGGTCGAGGGGTACCGGACGGCCGGCGTTGCCCGGCCCGTTGGCAGAACCGGCTTCGAGCACGACGCCGGCCGGTGCGTCGGCGTGGGCGCCGAACCAGAGTTCGGCTTCCGGCCGGCCGGTGGGTTCGCGGCCGCAGAGGCGTGGAATGAAGTCGCGGGTACCCCAGTCGTAGTGACGGACCTGGGGGACGAGCCGCAGGGGCCGGTCGAGCGGTGCTCTCACTGCGCCGTCTTTTCAGCCCAGGACCGGGCTTCGTCTTCCGTGTCTATGTCCACGAGTGGCAACTCCGTCTCAAGGTCCACTTCGATGACGTGCTGCGCCAGTTCCTGGAGCAGGGGGCGGGCGCCTTCGTCGCCCCGAAGGCGATTCAGATGGTCGAACCACGAGCGGCCGAAGGTGACCGGGGCGCCGCGCCGGCCGCGGTGCGAAGGCACGACGATCGAATCGGGCCCGTCGAACCCGCCGAGCAACCGGTCGATGATCGCCGCGTCGAGCGCGGGCTGGTCGACGGGCAGGAACATCGCGCCCTCGGCACGGTCCGATACGCGGGCCAGTCCGCAACGGACCGATCCGCTCTGACCGTCACTGTAGGCGAGGTTGTGGACCAACAGGAGGTCGAGGTCGGCCACCTCCTCCTGAACCTTCCGCTCCGCGTAGCCGGTGACCAGGATGACTTCGGCGAGGCCGGACGCGAGCGCCTCCCGACAAGTGCGCCGGACGAGGGACTCGCCGCCGATCCGGTAGAGCTGTTTCGGTCTTGTCGCACCGGCGACGTTCTTCCCGGGAACGCGCGCATTCTCCCCGCATGCGGACTCGAACCGGGTCGAAAGGCCTGCCGCAAGAACCACACCGGAAACCGGGCCGGTCATCGTTCTTTGGCTGGCAACCGGCCGCTGCGCACCGCGACCAGTTCGGCGGCGATCGCGAGGGCTATCTCCTCCGGCTTGCGGCCGCCGAGGTCGAGGCCGATCGGTGCGTGGATACGGTCGACCAGCTCCGAGGCCAGGCCGGTTTCGCGAAGTGCCGCGACCCGCTTCGCGTGGGTGCGCGAGGAGCCCAGAGCGCCGACGTAGCGGACTCCCGCTTCGAGCGCGACCTGGAGCGCCGGGTTGTCCAGCTTCTCGTCGTGGGTGAGGAAGACGCAGAACGTGTTGGCGTGCAGCGTGGTTCGGGCCAGATACTCGGCCGGCCACTCGACGACGAGTTCGTCGGCGTGGGGAAAGCGCTCGGCGGTGGCGAACACGGAGCGCGCGTCGACGACCACGGTGCGGAATCCGAGCTGGCGGGCGAAGTGGACCAGGTGGATCGCGACGTGGACCGCCCCGACGATGAACAACTGGGGCAGGGGCTCGAAGTTCTCCACGAACACTTCCGTGCCGTCGATCTCGCAGAGGCCCGTGGCCGGGAGATCCTGACCCGTTGCCAGCGTCGCGGCGGCCCGATCGAGATCCGGGGAGCGGAGCGTTCCCTCCGTGCGGCCGTCGTGCCACACGAGAAGGCGCGAGCCGAGTGCGTCGTCGTCGGCTCGGGTGAACGCGACCAGCCGCTCGCCGGCCAGCAGGGACCGGCGCAGGGACTCGAACCGGGAACTCATCGGCGGCAGCCGGGCGGCCTCAAGCGTCGAGGCGCTCGACCAGGACTTCGACTTCGCCGCCGCAGGTGAGCCCGACGGACCATGCCTGCTCGTCGGAGATACCGTAGAGGAGCCGTTTCGGAAGGCCGTTTTCCAGCACCGACTGGGCCTCCTGGATCACCGCGCCTTCGATGCAGCCGCCGCTGACCGAGCCGCTGATGCCGCCCGCGTCGGAGACGGCCATCTTCGAACCCAATGGCCGGGGCGAGGAGCCAACGGTCCGGATCACGGTGGCGACGGCCACCCTACGGCCATCGGCACGCCAGCGATCCACGTCGGGGAGGATGTCCAGCACGGCCGCGATTGTACCGGCGAGCACCCGGCTGCGGGGCTATAGTGACTTCAGGAGGTAGTGGACGATGACGATGCGGCAGCCTTGGTCCTTCGTGGTTCTAGCGGCCGTGGGGCTGCCGGCGGTGCTTCTGGCCGGTTGTACCGTGCGCGTGGGCGAGCAAGCGGCGGAGCTCGAGCCCGAGCCGGCTCCGGTGACCGCCCGCAGCCAGCCCGGCACCGGGATGGGACTCTACGAACCGGAACAGCACGAACTCTACGACGGCCGGTTCGTGATCACCGGCACGAGCGTCCACCAGGTCGGCAGCCTGGACGACGAATCGCCCTGGGACCACATGGGCGACGACGCCAGCAACGTGGCCCCGGTAGGCGGCGAGATCACGATCGATGTCGACGAGATCGCGAACACCGGGTCGTTCCGGGCCGAGCTGCAGCTCCCCGAGGGCGATTACGTCGTGGAACTCGACCGGTTCCACGAGTTCTCGCCCTGCCAGGACGGGGGCATCGCGGCCTACCTGTTCGAGCATGGCGATGCCGGCTGCGGCGACTCGAACTGGCCGAAGAGCCTGCTCTACGTCGCCGGTTGGGGCTACGGCCGCGGCACACTGAACGGCGAAGAGTTGTACAGCGACTACCAGATCCACTTCATGGTCACCCAGGGCATGCGCGACCGCGAGACGCTGCAGGTGCAACTCCAGCCGTCCGAGGGCCCGGCCGGGGCCGTGAACCCGGCGGCCCAGCAACTGGACTTCTACATCCGCAGCCCTGAGAACAACGACGCGAACCACCCCAACCGCGAAGTCTTCGACCACTTCTTCGCGATGGCGGTGACCTGGCAGTAGCGGGCTGCGGCGAGTTGGCTGTCGTTTCACCCGCCCGGTCGGAAAGCGGAGGGGAGGGTCCCTGCGGCCGTGAGCGCTTGTTCGGATGGCGGGGGGTCGGCGCTCACTCCACTACGCTCGCTCCGGTTCGGTGTCGGTGATTGAGGGGGCGCCGGGCGTCGCTCGCTTCGAGTCCGCTGGGACCCTCCCCTCCGCTCCCCGACCGGGCTGGAGGTCGTCGGGCTGGCTGGCTGACTGTCGGTCCACACTGGGTGCGGCGGAGTGCCATTTGGGTTCTCGCTGCTTCTGCGGGCGACGCGACGAAGCGGTGGCGCCTTGGAGAAAGCGGCGAGGCGTAGTCTCGCTCCCGGATGCCGCTGTCTGAGACAATCCGGCCCTACATGCGCTGTCGCGGTTTCTTCATTGCTCTCGTAATCAGCGTCGCAACAACGGCTGCGGCCGGGGAGGTGCGGCTTCTCGACTCTCCTGCTGCGGAGAAGAGCAGCAGCTACTCCCTGAACGCGGGACCCGATGGTGCGGTGTTCCTTAGCTGGGTCGAGCGCTTGGAAGGCGGCGGTCATGCGTTTCGATTTGCTGAGTTGGCAGGAGACGAGTGGGGCGAGGCGGAGACGATTGCGACGGGCGGAGACTGGTTCGTCAACTGGATCGACCATCCGGCCGTTGTGGGTCTGGGCCGCGACCGGCTGGCGGCGCACTGGCTGGTTCACGACGAGGACCGGGAGGGCGACTACGGCTACGGCATCCGGTTGGTCTTCTCGGACGACCGCGGTGCGACCTGGCGGCGGGTGTTCGAGGCGAGTGGCGAAGGTGTGGACGGCTACGCGGGCTTTGTGGCGTCTGCCGCCACTGCGGATGGGTTCGAGATGGCCTACTTGTCTACTGTCGGCGAGGCCGACAAAGAGGTGGCCGCGGTCGGTTCCGGTCCCAGGAATGTCGGAGTACCCGGCCACGCCGCAGTGGAACCGCGGATGACTCTCCGTTCGGCTTCGTTCGATAAGGCCGGCAAGCTGCTCCGTGACCTGGAGGTCGACGCCGACGTGTGCAGTTGTTGCACGACGGCAATGGTGCCGAGTCTGGATGGCCCGTTCGTGGCTTTCCGCGACCGCCGGGAAGGCGAGTTCCGTGACATCTCCTTCGCCCGCCTCGAGGACGGTCGATGGACGGGGTCAGAACTGGTTCACCGGGACGGCTGGCACATTCGCGGCTGTCCGACGAACGGCCCGGCTATTGCCTCGGGGAGAACTGGACCGGCTGTTTCCTGGTTCACGGCCGCCGGTGGCGAGTCGAAGGTGTTGGCGGCTTTCTGGAACCCGAAGCAGGCACGTTTCACGGACCCGACTCGCGTCGACGACGGCTCCCCCCGCGGCTGGGCCGGCGTCGCCCTTTTGGGAGACGGCAGTGCCGCGGTCAGTTGGGTCGAAGGGGCGAAAGGCGGAACTGAACTGCGGGTCCGTCGTGTCACCCGGGACGGCGACACGGGCCTCGCAGTCACCGTGGCGCCAGCGCCGGCCGGCCGGAGCGCCGTCGGCGTCCCCAAGCTCGTTCGCACCGGCGACCGCCTGATCTTCGCCTGGCGCGACGGCGGCGTGCACACCGGTCTGATGTCCGCATCGCATCTGGACTAGCCGCCCCTCTCGGCAACGACCGCCAGCCCAGTCGGGGCAGGAGGGGTCAGCTCCCAGGTGCCTCTGAACGAGCGAACCTCGACGACGTCGCACTCACCGACGACCAACCAAAGCGAGTGAAGCGGAGTGAGCGCCACCCCCTCCCATCTCCTCTCAAGCGCTCACGTCACCCTGGGAGCTGACCCCTCCTGCCCCAAGACGGGCGGGTGCGACCACCGCTAGTCGCCGCCGGCTCCGGCGCCGGCCCCCGTCGCGGCCGCCGCCGCGGCCGTGTGCTCCTCGTAGTCCTCTTCCGAGAGGAAGACGAAGTTCGTCCAGCCGATCGCCATGTCGTCGATCGTTCGGTTGCCCCAGCCGACCCAGGCGGTCGGGTCGGGGTTGTAGGGGTTGTTCTCCGAGTTGTCGTGGTACGAGGTCACGTGGAGGACCGTGCCGGCGGGGAAGACCGGCGGGTTCTTGTAGGGATAGGCGATCTGCCAGTTGAAGTCGTAGTTCTGAATGCGCGTGAGCAGTTCGCGGCCGCCGTCGGTGTGGATCGCTTCGAGTTCCATTGCCTTGCCGCGGTAGTGCATGTGGGCCTGGAAGCTGATCAACTGGATCGGGCGGTCGAGCACACGGTAGCCGTCGTGACGGACGTTGTCGGCGCCGGGCGGGATGGACAGCTCGTTGTTGCGCCAGCCGGTGCTGCTGGGCAGGCCGGCGAACAGCCGGGTGGAGACGATGCGGTGCTTGGGGACCACGCCGCGGGGATAGAAGCCGAAGCCGATCCGCTGCCGGTCGCGGATCTCCTCGCCGACCGAGTGGTAGTGCCCGCTGAAGCGGATGACCGAGCCGGCCATCAGCAGCTTGCCGGTGTTCTCCGAATAGATGTCGCCCGTGTTGCCCACCGCGTACTCGATCAATAGTGACCCGACAGGATTGCCCTCGCGGTCGCGGCGGTTCGGGTCGTCGTCCCGCTCGAAGAAGTCCTCTCCCACGTAGTCCGCGTCGTCCTGGATCGCGTAGACCATCGTGTGATGGACGGTCCGGCGGCCCGCCTTGCTGGGCTTGACCTCGATCCAGCGGATGTAGCGGTCCTCGGTCAGGCCGGTGTCGGCGAGGAAGCTGACGAACAGGTCGGGTCCCTCCGGAGGAACGACCATGTCCTCCTGCATCTCGACCACCAGGTCGGGCTCGCCGTACTCCCAGGCGTCGCCGTCGGGGAAGTCGATCGTCGCCGGCAGGTCGGCCGGGTTGCCGCGCGGTGACCCCGCGTCGACCCAGGCGGAGACCGTGGCGATCTCCTCGTCGCTCAGGCTCGGGTCCGGGTCGTACTCGCCGACCGTGCGGTCGATGTGCCAGGGCGGCATCTCCCGGCTGGCCACCCGCCGCTTGATCGACCGTGCCCAGGGGCGCGCCTGCTCGTACGTGAGCAGCGACATCGGCGAGGCGGTCCCGGGTCGGTGGCAGCGCTGGCAGGAGCGCTGCAGGATGGGCGCGATGTCCCGGCTGAAGGTCGGTGCGCCGTCGTCGGCCGCGACGGCCGGGGAGGCTGCCGGGGCGGCGAGGAAGGCGAGCAGCAGGATCGGCGTCGGAGTCATCGCGTGGAGAGTGCGGTTCATGGTTCGCTCCCGGTTGGGGACGGTTCAGGTTCGATGCAGACGCCCCGTTCGGTGGTGGCCGTGTCGATCTGTTTCGCGCGGTGGTAGGCCAAGGAGATGTTCTCGATCAGGTAGAGGGGATCGACCCCCCCGCGTTCGGTGGTGGTCTGCTCTTGCCCCGCCCAGGTCAGCGTCCAGGCGAGGTTGCCCTCGTAGTCGTCCGGCAGGACGATGAAGCAGACGTTGCGCTGGCGGCCCGGTTCGAACACGGTCGGCTGGCCGCGGTCCGCTGCTCCCGGGTCGAAGCCGTTCGCTTCGCCTGCCGGAATCTCGACCGCGACCGCGTTGTGGTTGTAGTAGCCGAACACGAGGACGGCCGTGCCGTCCTCGTTCGGGACGTAACCCTCGTACACCGGGAAGATCGGGCGGTTCGGCTGCGCCTCCAGCGGCGTCGCCGGCGCCAGCAGGACGGCGGCAAGCAGGGCGAACGCAAGAGACTGGGTGCGCCGGCGTCCCCGCCGGCATCCGGCGCGAAGCGTCGGGCTCTGACGGTGTCGCCGTGCAAGCGGTGCGAACGCCAGGTGGGTGCGGGTCGGCTGCATCGTCTTCATCGCGCGCCGCAGATCGAATCAGGGATACGTGTAGCCCGCCTGGAGGCCGAGCGGGATGCCGAGCAGCCAGTAGCCGATCAGGAAGACGGTCCAGGTGATGAGCAGGGTGACGGCGTACGGGATCATCAGCGACAGGACGGTGCCGATGCCTGCCTTCTTCGTGTACCGCTGGCAGAAGACGACGACGAGCGGGAAGTAGGGCATGAGCGGCGTGACGATGTTCGTCACGCTGTCGCCGACCCGGTAGGCGGCCTGGGTCAGTTCGGGCGAAATGCCCAGGCTCATCAACATCGGCACGAAGATGACGGAGAGCACGGCCCACTTGGCGGAGGCCGAACCGACGAACAGGTTGACGACCGCCGACAGCAGGATGATCCCTACGACCGTCGCTTGCGGAGGCAGGCCCAGGTCGCGCAGGAAGTTCGCTCCCTTGAGCGCGATGAGCAGGCCGACGTTCGAGCTGCTGAAGGCGGCGATGAACTGGGCGGCGAAGAACGCCATGACCAGGTAGTAGGCCATCGTGCGCATCGCGTCGCTCATGCCGTCGACGATGTCCCGGTGGGTCTTCACCGTGCCGGCGACGTAGCCGTGAACGACGCCGGGGATCAGGAAGAAGACGAAGATGAGCGGCACCAGCATCTGCATCAGCGGCGCCGAGAATGCGGTCAGCTCGCCGGCGGGGCTGCGGAGCGGCGACGTGTCGGGCCACGCCCAGACCAGAAGCACGACAAGCCCTATCACCAGGGACGCCATGCCGGCGAGGAAGCCGAGGCGGTCCCTCCGGCTCGGTTCCTCCATCTTTGGCATCTCGTCCGGATCGCCGTCGATCTCGGTGCCCTTGAGCCTCGGCTCGATCACCCGGTCGGTCAGGTACCAGCCGACGCCGATCACGAGGACGGAGGAGACCGCGGTGAACGCCAGGTTGCAGAGCGGATTGACCAGGACCTCCGGATCCAGGATCTGGGCAGCGGACTGGGTGAAGCCCTGGAGCAGAGGGTCGATGCCCGAGGGGATGAAGTTCGCCGAGAAGCCGCCCGAAACGCCGGCGAACGCGGCCGCGATGCCCGCCAGCGGATGCCTGCCCGCGGCGTAGAAGATCACCCCGCCGAGCGGAATGACGAGGACGTAGCCGGCGTCCGCGGCGGTGTGGCTGACGATCGCGGCCAGGATGAGCATCGGCGTCAGCAGGCTCCTGGGCGTGAAGCCGAGGATCAGCCGCAGGCCGGTGTTGATGAAGCCCGTCTTCTCGGCCACACCGACGCCCAGCAGGGCGACGAGCACGACGCCCAGCGGCGCGAACCCGGTGAACGTCGTCACCAGGCGGGCCATGAACGTCGCCAGCGCCTCGCCGGTGAGCTGGTTCTGGATCCGGACGGGTTCGCCGGTGACCGGGTTGACGTCCGCGAACTGGATCGGCGCCATGATCGCCGAGGCGATCCAGGTCACGAACAGCAGCAGCAGGAAGAGGATCGCCGGGTCCGGCAGCTTGTTGCCGACCACTTCGATGGCCGTGAGGATCCGGTTGAGGAAGCCCTTGGGTCTACCGTTGTCCGCCTTCTGACCCTCGCCCTCTGCCTTCGCCATACGCAGGCCTCCCTTACTACGCTGTGGACGGAACGGTCATCTTAGCGCCCGCCTCTGAGGGGTCTTCGGCTGATTGCAAGGTTGACCCTCGGCCAATCGCAAGGTTGCGTCAGACGACGATGCGCGCCACCCGCTCCACGAACCAGAACGCCGCGATGATGCCGGTCGCGTAGATAGGCGTCCGCAGGAGAAGCTCCGGCACGACGATCCCTATCCGGTTGACGACCGCGACCAGCGCCAGCACGACCGCGACGACCAGGAGTTGCCCCACCTCGACGCCGACGTTGAACAGGAACAGGGCCATCGCGATCGCCCTCTGCGGCAGGCCGATCTCGGCCAGGGCGCCGGCGAAACCGAAGCCGTGCAGCAGGCCGAAGGCGAACGCGATAAGCCAGGGGCTTTTCGTCGTGATCGGCGATCGCTGGTCCTCGGGCCGCAGCAGCTCGACTGCCAGGAACAGGATGGACAGGGCGATGACCGCCTCGACGGGCGCCGAGGACAGCTTGACGACATCAAGGGATGACAAGGCAAGCGTGATGCTGTGGGCAAGCGTGAACGAAGTGATCACGCCGACCAGGCGCCACGGACTGCGGACATAGAAGAGCAGGCCGATGACGAACAGGATGTGGTCGAAGCCGAACACCAGGTGCTCGACGCCGAGCCGGAAGTAGGGCAGGGCGTTGCCGGCGGCCTCCCGGTCAACCGTTGCCGCGGGCGCCTCGGGGCGGAGCAGTTGGGTCAGGCTGTCGCCGTTGGCGAAGCTGATCCGGAGCAGGACGTCGGTCAGCGTCCGTTCGAGCCCCTGGATCGCGAAGGTCTCGCCGTGGAAGGTGCGTTCCTGGTCGCCGTCGGGCGACTCGCATTCGACGGTCCAGCGCTCGACGAGGGCGCCGGCCAGGTTCTCGGGCGGCTGCCGGCCGGTTTCGGTGCAGTGTTCCGGCAGGAGCGGGTCGAGCAGCAGCAGGAGCGCGCCGCGCCGGGGCTGCTTCCAGACGACGTCGAAGGTTCCAGGCTCCGCCTCGTTCAGCTCCAGGTAGCCGGGGCGGACCTCGTGGGCGAACGCCGCGGGCCCGGCGAAGAGCCCAACCAGGATGGCCACCAGGACCAGCCCGTGGCAGCAGCGGCGAATCAGGGCTCTTCTCCCGGTTCGTCGCCGCCTTCGAGTTCAGACGCGAACTCAAGTTCCTCGATCTCCACCTCGTAGCGCTCCCGCAGGCGTTCGTGCGCTTCCCGGTTCGCCGCGTCCCGGGCGTCGCGCCGCGCGTCCTCGAGCACCCGCCGACGCACGTCCTCGAACACCGCCGGCCTGGCTTCAGTACGGGCTGAGAGCCGGACGATGTGGTAGCCGTAGGCGGATTCGACCGGTCCGGCCCACTCGCCGATCGGCAGGGTCGCCAACCCGTTGACGAAGGCGCCGCCGAACAGCTCGGCCAGGTCGCCCGCCGTTCGACGCCCGTACTCGCGGCGCAGCATGAAGGGATCGCCCAGGCGGCGCCAGAGCGTGTTCTCCGGTTCGGCGCCCCCGCCCTCGGCCCGGAGTTGCGCGAGGATGTCCGTCGCGACGCGGGCCGCTTCCTCGTCGCTGCCGCGCCGGTCCGGGCTCACATACACGTGGCGGAGAGTGAACCGCTGCGCGTCGCCGTAGCGCTCCGCGTTCTCCTCGAAGTAGGTGGCGAGTTCGGAATCGGCTACATCGTCGACCACGACCGTGTCCTCGATCAGGAAGGACATCTTCTGCGCGAGCCGGCGGCGGACGATCGTGTCGTCCGCGTCGAGGCCCATGCGCATCGCCTCCCGCACCAGGACCTCCTCTCGCACGTGATCCTCGACCAGGGAGTCGAGTTCGGCCGCGGTCGGCAGGCGGCCGATCTGGGCGCTCCAGAGGTCGGCGAGCCGGATGACCTGTTCCCGGGTGACGAGGATGGAGCGGCTCTCCGGGTCGAAGACGCCGCCGGCCATGCGGTCCAGGGCGAAGACGCCGGCGCCGATGACGAGGAACACCAGAAGGGGGTCGCGAAGGAAGCGGCGGAGGCGCGAGTCGGGCATGACGGGGAATACTACGCTCTCGGAACTGGCCTGCACTGGAGCGGGGAAGAGGAGCATCGTGATGACGAACGAAACGGATCGTGCTTTGGGGAGACCTGCCGTGGCGTCGGGTACTGGGTGCGCCGGCGTCCCCGCCGGCTGCCGCCGAAGGCGGCATCGGAAACGCGCAGGCCGAAGGCCGGCCCCGGCTCTTCTTCTCGCCATCTGCCTTCTCCTCGGCTCCATGACACCCGCGTCCGCCCAGCCGGGCCCGGCAGCCGCCGCCGAACCGCAGAAGGTCCTCTTCGACTGCGACATCGGCTCGGACATCGACGACGCCTACGCGATGGCGCTGCTCCTGGCCAGCCCGGAGATCGAACTCGTCGGCATCACCGTCGGCCACGCGCGCACTGCGGACAGGGCGCCCCTGGCTCTGCGCATGCTCTGGGAGACGGGTCTCGACCACATCCCGGTCTACGTCGGCCGTGAGACGCCGCTGGTCACGCTGCGCGACGGGAAGCCCCACGAGCAGTTCGCCGAGGCGCCGTACAACCGGCAGTTCCACTGGGCGCGCGGCTTCGACGAACTGCAACCGCAGGAACAGCCCGCCGCTGAGTACATCGTCGAAACGTTGAACGCCGCCCCGGGCGAGATCACGCTGCTCACCGTCGGTCCGGTGACGAACATCGGCGACGCCCTGGAACTCGACCCGGACATCCTCAAGAAGGCGAAGCGCGTCGTCTCCATGTACGGCTCGATCCGGTCCGGCTACAACGGCGGCGAAGCGCAGCGGGAGTGGAACGTCCTGGCCGATGCCGCCTCGTCGAGGATCTTCGACGCCGCCGTGCAGGCCGGGGGTGCCGACGTCGTATACATCCCGCTTGACGTGACGGACCACGTCCGCCTCGACGCCGACCGCCGCCTCCACCTCTCCATGCGCGGCACCCCGCTGACCGACGCGGTCACCTCCCTCTACTCTCTTTGGCGAAACGCGGAAAGAGACCAGACCACGCCCCGCCTCTTCGACGCCGTTGCCGTGGGCTACCTCCTCTGGCCCGACCTCTTCGGCCTCGAACAGGGCCGCGTCACCGTCGACGAACAGAGCATGACCCTCTTCGAGCCCGGCGCCGAACCGATTTCCACCGTCGCCCTGACCATCGACGACGCCGCGTTCGTCGAACGCATGGTCACCCGCTACCTGGAGCAGAACCTCGGTCGGTAGCCACTGGGTGCGCCGCTTCTCGCGTCTCCCTCGGCAGTCACCCACTGGGTGCGCCGGGGTGCCATCCGTGCACCCGCTGACGGGTGCACGGACTGGTTCGCGGGTGGCGCGGATTCGCGCCACCCGGGTTCCCGCCGGCTTTCCGAGAAGACGCGCCGCGAAGCGGCGACGACTCTCCGCGCCAGCCCTACAGAGACGCCAGCAAGTCCCCCAACTGCTCCAGGCTCGCCAAGTTGTGGACCGGCAGAAAGTCGTCGACGTGCGGCAGTGCGGCCACGATGCCGCGCGTCAGCGGCTGGTAGTCCGGCGAGCCCAGCAACGGGTTGAGCCAGATCAGCCGGTGGCAGCTTCGGTGGAGGCGTTCCATCTCCTGGCCGAGGAGGTTGATGTCGCCGCGGTCCCAACCGTCGCTGATGATCAGGACGGCGGCGCCCTGACCGAGGAGGCGCCGGCTCCAGTTGAAGTTGAACTCGCGCAGCGCGTCGCCGGTGCGGGTGCCGCCGCCCCAGTCCTCGATGCGCTGGGCCGCGGCCTGAAGCGCCCGGTCGACGTCGCGTTCGGCCAACTCCTGGGTCAGGCGGGTCAGCCGTGTGCCGAAGGCGAACGCCTCGACTCGTGAGACGCCCGGGTCGGCCGACCGGGGATGCGAGACGGCGTAGATGAAGTGGAGCAGGAGCCGCGAGTAGGGCTCCATCGAGCCGGAAATGTCGCAGAGGAGAACGAGCGGACGCCGTCGATGCTTGCGATCGCGGCCGACGAGGTCGATCAACTCGCCTCCATGGGCCAGGTTGCGCCGGAGCGTGCGGCGCAGGTCGAGGCGGTGGCCTCCGGAACTCGGCTTGAGCCGCCGCGTGCGGCGGGTTTCGAGCTCCCAGTGCATCGTTGCCATGAGCTGCTTGATCTCGTCGAGCTCATCCCCTTCGAGCTGGGCGAAGTCCTTGCGGCGCAACGCCTCCCGGGCGCTGTAGAGAGCCGTCCGCGCGGTCCGGTCGGTCTCCTTCGAGCCGTCGTCTCCCTCGTTGTCGTTCAGCGCCAGCTTCTGGATCGCCGCCCGCTTCGTCCGCTCGGTTCGGCGCTGGATCATCAGCCCGAGTTCGAGCTGTTCGAGTTCCCGCGGGTCGCGTGCCTGCCAGAAGAGCTCGAACGCCTTGTCGAACCAGGGCAGATCGCGCCGCCGGCTGACCAGGACGGCCCGGGCCGCGGCCTTTACGTCGCGCTTGCGGGCAAGGTCGACGAGCTCCAGGGCGGCCACCCAGTCGCGGAGCTGGGTCGGCGTCACGTCCAGGCTGCCCACCCGCAGCAGGCGGCCGAAGAGGACGATGTTGCGGAGCAGGTGGCCGCGTGCTGCCGCTGCCGCCGCGGCGGCTTCAGTCACCGGCGCTGAACTGGCCGAAGAGCGGCTTGCGGACGCGGTCCATGTGGCGGCGAAGCGGCTCGTGGCTCGTCAGGTCGTAGGAGGTCACGTCGACGGCGAAGGGCAGGTTGCTCTCGTGGAACAGCGTCCAGAGACGGTCGATGGCGCGCTGGTCGAGGTCGCCGTGGAGCAGGAGGTCCAGATCGGAGTTCGGACGCCAGGAGCCCGTAGCGCGCGAGCCGAACACGTCTACCGCGGTGATCCGGTCCGCCCAGGGTTCCAGAACGCGGCGGATCGTGGCGAGTTGTCTGGAGGACAGGCCGTGGTCCACACCTGTGTTACCGGCGAATTCCTCGCGGGCCGAGCTGTCGATCTCAGCGCTCACGTCAGCCGGCGCCCGTGTCGCCACTGCTACTCGACGCTGGTCGGCGGGGCGCTTCGCGGTCTTCCAGTTCGTCGAAGAGAAGCATGTGGAGTTCGTCCATCGCAGCAAGGTAGCGGTTGCGCACCCGGTAGAGAACCTCCTCGAAGCGCTCGAAGCTGTAGGTGTGGGACATCTTGTTCCGATCGTCCAATGCGTCCATCCACCCCTCGCCGTCGCTGATCAGCCGGGCTTCGAACGCCGCCCGCATCACGGCCCGGGGCGTGACCTGCGGCAAGACAACGTTCTGGGCCTCCAGGTAGTCCTTCATGACGTTCCAGGCGAGTTCCATCGTGTACTCGAAGCGTTGGATGGTGCCCTCCCGTTCGAGTTGCGTGAGCTCCTCTTTGTCCAGGGCTTCCCGGAGCAGGAGAAAGGCGCGCCGGTAGTTCGCGAAGCGGTAGTGCCAGCGGGGCGGTTCCGGAGTCGTCATCGGTTCCTACGCTTCAAGCGGCGCCAAACTCGCCCGGCCGTCCTGTGGTCGCCGGTGGCAACGATGCTGTGGGTCCGCACCGGGCGCGGTTGGCCAAGCGTAAGCTGCCAGCCGCGCTACCTGCTGTCGGCCCAAGCCTTGCCCTCTTCAGGATTGTAGCGAACTGGTTCAAGGTCCGACTTGACTCGCGCTCGTGGTCCGTCCACCCGCTTCCCGGGAGCCGACAGGGACACTGGCGCGCCCGTTGGGGACCCCGCCGGCGCTACGCTCGGCTCTTCTGGAGCAGCCGGCGGACCGCCTCGTCGTCGATCTTGTCGAGGTCGTCTTGGTACTTGAGGAGCACACCCAGAGTGTCGCGCAGGATGTCGTCGGACAGCGTCTCCTGATCGAGGGCGATCAGGGCGTTCGTCCAGTCGAGGGTCTCGGCGACGCCGGGCTGCTTGAAGAGGTCTTCCTCGCGCAGGGCCTGGACCAGGCGGACGATCTGGGAGGCGAAGTGTTCGGGCGCCTCGGGAACGCGGCGCAGGACGATCTGGACTTCCTTCTCGTAGTCCGGGAAGTCGATCCAGTGGTAGAGGCAACGCCGCTTCAGGGCGTCGTGGACTTCCCGGGTGCGATTCGAGGTGACGACGGCTATGGGCGGCCGCTCGGCCGCCACGGTGCCGATCTCGGGGATCGTGATCTGGAAGTCGGCGAGGATCTCGAGCAGGTAGGCCTCGAACTCCTCGTCGGCGCGGTCCAGCTCGTCGATCAGGAGCACCGGCGGCGCCTGGCCTTCGCGGCTCTGGCGGACCGCCCGCAGCAGGGGCCGTTCGAGCAGGAAGTCGGCCGAGAAGACGTCGTCCACGGCGCCGCGGCCGTCGCCGCCGCCGGCCGCCTCCAGGCCGCGCAGGTGAAGCAGTTGCCGGCGGTAGTTCCACTCGTAGACGGCGGTCGAAACGTCGAGTCCCTCGTAGCACTGGAGCCGGATGAGCTCGGAGCCGAGGCAGCGGGAGAGAGCCTTGGCGACCTCCGTCTTTCCGACGCCGGGTTCGCCCTCCAGGAAGATCGGCTTGCCCATGCTGAGCGACAGGTAGACCGCGGTCGCGAGGTCGCGCTCGGCGATGTAGTCCTCGGCGCGCAGCGCGGCGACGACGGCTTCGACGTCGGTGAAGCTGCGGTCGCGTGAAACGTTCGGATGCTTGAAGTCGGGCTGGGCAGTCATGGCGCCAGAGGCGGCGGCAGCCTACCGCAGGGGGAGCCGGCGGGGATGTTCGCGCGGCCGAACAACCGGAGCCCGACGCTTCGCGCCGGATGCCGGCGGGGACGCCGGCGCACCCAGTCCCGGAGTACCGGCGCCGACGTACCGAGTGTGGGCCGAGGTTGCCGCTGGGTGCGCCGACGTCCTCGTCGGCTTCCGACGAAAGACGTGCGAGGCCGAAGGCCTCGCTCCGCTCGCGGCGACGCCGGTGCAGCCGGCGTCAGAGGTCGAGGATCGCGTCGACTTCGCGTGGCAACGGTTTCGGCTTCGACATGAGCGAGATGCCGAAGAACAGGGTCAGCGACAGCAGCAGCGAGATGGCGCCGCCGTGGATGCCGTGGGGCACCTGGATCTCCGCGATCTCGATGAAGAAGTTGAGCGCCAGGCTGGAGATGATGGCGACGTTCGCCGCGAGCGCCGTCGCGCGTTTCCAGTTGAAGCCGATCGCCACCGTCGGCACCAATGCCGCGGCGAACGTGCCCCAGCCGAAGGTGCCCAGCAGGGCAACGAGATCCTCCTTGGACAGGCTGACGAAGAGCGCGGCACCCACGGCCAGGGCGAGCGTCGCGGTGCGGGCCCAGAAGAGCTCCTTCTTGAGCGGCTTGCCGAAAAGCGCCTTCGGGATGTCGTGAATGATCGCCGCGGCGCCGATGTTCAGGAAGCCGTCCGCGGTCGACATGATCGCGGCGAACAGGGCGGCGAAGACGATGCCGGCCAGGACCGGGTGGGCGTAGGACTGGAGGAAGGCGTAGGCCGCGTCGTCTGGCTGGCCGAGTTCGGGATGGTCGCCGGCCACGACCAGTGCCCGCATCGCGAAGCCGATTGCGATCCACAGGAGCGCCGCGAGGACGCCGGCGATCGCGCTGACCAGGAAGATCTGCTTGAACTGGCGGATCTTCTTGTTCATCATCAACTTGGTGATGATGTGGGGCTGTCCGCAGGCCCCGACGACGAACAGGAGGTAGTAGGACAGCGCCCCCATGATGCCGAGGGTGCCCCACGGTCCGATCGCCTCGGGATCGTCGTTCACCAGGGTCATCGAGCCGCCGGCGATCCCGCCGTCGACCGCGTTCACTGCGGCGATCACGACCAGCACGCCGGCGACCGCCATCACCGCGCCCTGGACGACGTCCGTGTAGACGCCCGCGATGATCCCGCCGGTCACGCAATAGAAGACGAGGACGGCGACCGAGATCGCCATCGAGGCGCCGAGGCTCACGTAGGGCAAGCCGTCGACGTTGTTCAGAATCTCCTGCAGGACGACCGCCATCGCCATGATCTGCGCCGCCAGGTAGCCGACGACGCCGAGGATGATCGCCACGGCGGTGAGGAACCGGGTGACCTCGCTCTGGTAGCGCAGCGCCACGGTGTCCGGCAGGGAGACCGTCTGGTACACCTCGGAGAAGATGCGCAGCCGCTTCGCTACGAGGAAAAACGTGAAGCAACTCGCCACCGTGCCGCAGACGATCATCCACACGGACGTCATGCCCTGGCTGTAGACGAGGCCGGGGCCGCCGACGAAGCCGAAGCCGGAGAGCGTGCTGGAGAAGAGCGCGAAGGCGGTGACGATGATCCCGAGCTCCCGCCCGGCCATGAAGAAGTCGTGGGACGACTTCGTGCGTCTGAGCGCCCAGATGCCGACGCCGATGCACAGCGCGAAGTAGATGAGGAGGCAGGTCAGAACGACCGCGTTGCGACTCTCTTCCATCAGCGGCCTTCCGCCTTGGCCGCGTCGCCGCCGCCGGCTTCAAGTTCCTTCTGACGCTGGGCGGCGGCGAGTTCCGCGACCTTGCGTTCGTCCTCTTCGGTGAAGAACCAGCGGTCGAAGATCCGCATGTAGACGAACATGAGGTACACCGGGAACGGCCAGACCGCATAGAACACCCATGCCGTCGGCCTGGGGAAGCCCAGGAACAGGGTGTGCGTGTCCTCGACCGCGTAGCGCTGGTAGGAGAACACGAGGGCGGTGAAGATCGCCGCCAGGACCAGCGTGCCGATGATCAGGTGCTGCTTCGCCGGTCCCAGCGATACGCCGCCTGCCTGGCGCCGCTGCATGCCCATCGCCAGGCAGCCGCCGAAGAAGGCCACCTGGAAGAGCACGAACGCCCAGCCGATCCAGAGCGTCGTGGCGTGGCGCTCGGCGCCCGGGCCGCCCTGGCGCATCGTCGCGAAGCGGTGGTGCTCGAAGCCGCGGCTCTTGATCACGCGCTGGGTCGTGCCGTCCTCCAGGACGACGTCCTCGTACGGCGTTTGCGGGGTCAGGAAGGCCGCGCCCACGGTGAGGCACATGCCGATCAGGGCGAGGAAGACGAACCAGTGCAGCTTCATGAATGGCCTACTTGCGGTCGGGGAAAGCTGCGGCAGCCTACCCCAGCAGCAACGCGATCGGGAGAACCGCGTTGCTATGGTCCCCCGCCATGGACGGTGGGTCGGCAGGAAGCCAGAAGCCGCTCGCCCGCCTGTTCGCGTATATGCGCCTGGCGCCCGGCGCCTACGTCCTGGGCGGGATTCTCACGCTCCTCTACGCGGCCTTCTTTCAGCTCATCCCGCTGTCCATCCGGGCCATCGTCGCCGCATTCGAAGACGCCGCGGACGAGGTTGGGAGCGCGATCCTATGGCTGGTCGCCGCCTCGCTCTGCCTGGCTGTGGCGCGGCTGTTCTCGCGGATCGTCATGTTCAACATCGGTCGGCAGATCGAGTTCCGCATCCGCAACGACTACTTCGCCCATCTCCAGAGCCTGCCGCAGTCCTTCTACCTCGCTCACCGCACCGGCGACCTCATGTCGCGGGCCGTGAACGACATCAACAGCATCCGGATGTTCCTGGGGATGGGTCTGTTGAACCTGCTGCAGACACCGGTGCTGTTCGCGGGCGCCCTGATCGTGCTGCTGCCGGTCGACGCCACGCTGACTTTCTGGGCGCTGGCCCCCTTCCCGCTGTTCGTCCTGATCACGCGGCACTACAGCCGCTACATGTTCCAGGCCAACCTGGCCGGCCAGGAGCAGCTCGGCAAGGTGTCGACGGTCGTGCAGGAGAACGCGTCGGGCGCGCTGGTGGTCAAGGCCTACGATCTGTCCAACCTGGAGCGCGACCGTTTCGAGGACCAGAACCAGGAGCTCTTCCGGCGCATGATGAGGGTCGGGGTCATGCAGACGACGATGTTTGCCAGCGTGAGCCTGGTGCCGTCCCTCTCGGCTGCCGTGGTTCTGTGGCTGGGCGGCCAGCGGGTACAGACCGGCCAGCTCGGCGCCGAGGACCTTTGGCTGTTCTGGGGCCTCATCGGCATGCTCACGTTCCCGACGATGATGCTGGGTTTCGTCGTGTCGATCACCCAGCGCGGCCTTGCGGCGCTGGAGCGGCTGGGCGCCGTCCTGGACATCGTGCCGTCGATTCGCGATCGGGAGGACGTCGCGGACGTCTCGGACATCGGCGGCCGGGTCGAGTTCAGGAACCTCACGTTCACCTATCCGGGCAGCTATGTGCCTGCGCTCAAGGGCATCGACCTTACGGTGGAAGCCGGAAGCACGGTCGGCATCGTGGGTCCGGTCGGGTCCGGCAAGACGACTCTCGTCAGCCTGGTGCCGAGGCTGCTGGAAGTGGACGACGACTCGATCCTGATCGACGGCGTGGACCTGAACCGGATGCCGGTCCACCTGCTGCGTTCGAGCATCGCGATGGTGCCGCAGGACAGCTTCCTGTTCTCCATCTCGGTGGCCGAGAACATCCGCTACGGCGTGCCCGACGCCGCCCTCGAGGAGGTGCGGCGGGCGGCCGCCCGGGCCCAGGTCGAACGGGAGGTCGACGAGTTCGAGGACGGCTTCGGCACCGTCGTCGGCGAACGGGGCGTGACCCTGTCGGGCGGCCAGCGCCAGCGCGTCGCCCTTGCGCGGGCGATGATTCTGCGCCCCTCGATCCTGATCCTCGACGACTCCCTCTCGAGCGTCGACCATGGAACGGAGGAGGCGATCCTGGGCGACCTCGAGGGCCGGCGGCGTGGCCGCACATGCTTCATCGTGGCGCACCGCATCTCGGCCGTGCGGCACGCGGACCAGATCGTCGTGCTCGAGAACGGCCGAATCACCGAGCGTGGGACCCACCGCGAGCTCGTCGAGCTGGGCGGCTTCTATGCCCGCCTGAACCATCGCCAGGAGTTGCTGTCCGAGCTCGAACCCGGTTGGCGCGATCCCGCGCCAACCGCGAACCAGTCCGAGCGCTCGTCATCGGGCGCGCGGATGGCGGTCGGCGATGGCGGCGCGGCGGTGCCGGAGCCGGCGTCCGGCGTCCGGGCCCCGGCCGGTTCAGGGCAGCAGCGGTTGCCCCCGGGGGAGCCCTCGTGAGCGAGGAGCGGAGCGAGGCCGCGGCGCCTGGCCGCGAGCGGGACCTCGGCAAGGTCTACGACACGGAGCTGATCAAGCGGCTGTGGCCGTTCATGCGGCCTTATCGCGGGTGGATCGGGTTCAACTTCGCGTTGATCCCGCCGCGCGCCCTCCTCGAACTGATGCCGGCGCTGGTCGTCGGCGCCGCGCTGAACTACCTGACCGAGGGAGCGGCGACGACCGAGGTGGGGTGGATGGCTCCCCTTGTCGTGCCGCGCCTGGGACTCGGGCCCCTGGCCTGGATGTTCGGGCTGGTCTTCCTCATCTCGGTCGTCACGCTGATCGTCGACTGGCTGCGCGCCTACACGATGATCTCCCTCGGCCAGCGGACGGTCCGGGACGTCCGCAGGACGCTGTTCGATCACGTTCAGCGTCTGCCGATGCGCTTCTTCGACCGCTACCCGGTCGGCCGCCTGGTGACTCGGCTCACGAACGACCTGGAACACCTGGCCGAGATGTTCTCGGCCGGGGTCATCGCGATGGTGGCCGACGTGTTCGTCATGGTCGTGATCCTCACCATGCTGTTCGCGATCGACCCGCGGCTGGCGTTGGCGGCGCTGGCCCTGGTGCCGTTCCTGGGAATTGCGGCAGCCATCTTCCGTTACAAGGTGCGCGAGGCCTACCGGGAGGTCCGGGTCAAGATCGCGCGCCTCAACGCCCACTTGCAGGAGACGATCTCCGGGATGAAGGTGGTCCAATTGTTCGCCCGCGAACGGCGGAACTTCGAGGACTTCAAGCGCGAGAACGCCTCTCACCGCGATTCCTGGCTGCGCTCGATCCGCTACGACGCGCTCTTGTTCTCGACCGTCGACCTGGCCACGAACCTGACCCGGGCGCTCATCTTCTGGTACGGCGCGCAGATGGTGGGTCTGGGCGGCATCACGCTTGGCACGATCTACGTGTTCTCCGACTACATGAGCCGGTTCTTCCGGCCGCTGATGGACCTGTCGGCTAAGTACTCGGTGATGCAGTCGTCGATGGCCAGCGCCGAGCGGGTGTTCCAGCTTCTCGACGAGCCGCGCGAGCCGGAGGGGCGGATCGAATCGCCCGTCGAGGCGGCTGCGGGCCCGCAGCCCGGCGGCTGCGAGATCGAGTTCGACGGCGTGACCTTCTCGTACGGCGCGGAGACGGTGCTCCGGGATGTCTCCTTCCGCGTCGCCGCCGGCGAGCGGGTGGCCATCGTCGGGCATACCGGATCCGGGAAGACGACAACGCTCAAGCTACTGGCGCGCCTTTACGAGTTGCAGGAGGGTTCGATCCGCGTCGATGGCCGGGACATCCGGGAGATTCCGAAGCCCGAACTGCGCCGCCGGCTGGCCTTCGTGCTCCAGGACGTCTTCCTGTTCGACGGCGACCTGCGCTACAACATCGTCCTCGGCCGCGATGTCGCCGACGACGTGGTCGACGAGGCGGCCAAGGCGACCCACGTCGACGAGCTGATCGAGCGGTTGCCGAACGGCTGGCAGCACAAGGTCAGCGAGCGCGGAGTCAACTTCTCGACCGGCCAGCGGCAACTGCTTTCGTTTGCTCGAGCCCTGGCCCGCGAGCCGCAGCTCCTGCTCCTAGACGAGGCGACATCCAGCGTCGACACGGAGACCGAGGCGCTGATCCAGGACGCCCTCCGGCACTTGATGGAAGGCAAGACCTCGATCGTGGTCGCCCACCGCCTGTCCACGATCAAGGACGTCGACCGCATCTACGTCTTCCACCACGGCGCCATCTGCGAACACGGCACCCACGACGAACTCCTCGACCTCCGCGGCGTCTACTGGCGCCTGTACCAGTTGCAGTACGCGCAACAGGAGACGGCGGCCTAGGGGGCGGCTGGACGTCGGCGCCCACTGGGTAGGCCGCCCCCGCGGAGCGAGGCCTTCGGCCTCGCGCGTTCTCTTCAGAAAGCCGACGAGGACGTCGGCGCACCCAGTGTGCAAGTCTCTTCACACCTTGGGAGGGCATCGGCGTGCCATCCGTGCGCCCGCTGACGGGCGCACGGACTGGTTCGCGGGTGGCGCGAGAGCGCGCCACCCGGGTTCCCGCCGGCATTCCGGGACTGGGTGCGCCGGCGTCCCCGCCGGCTTCCGAGAAGAGACGCGCCGCGAAGCGGCGACCACTCTCCGCTCCTGCCGCTACCGCGTCTGATGCTGCGGCGCCTCGATCTCCGTCTGCAGCCCCAGGTCCCCCTGGTCCTCCATCCATGCCTGCAACTGCGCGTGCAGCGCCTCCATCCTCCCCTGATGTTCCGGCTCATCCGCCAGGTTCGTCAGCTCATGCGGATCCTCGGCGAGATCGAAGAACTCGAACTCCGGCCGGTGCTGGTACCGCTCGTACAACGCCCGGGCAGCGGCGTCCGTTTCGGCGGCGTCCCGCCACGAGAAGTAGAAGCCGTCGCGGTTCTCTTCGGTGACCAGGTTCGTGAAGCGGTTCTCGTGGGCGATGTTCCAGATCAGCTTGTAGCGCTCGTCGCGGATGGAGCGGATGGGGTAGGGCGCCAGGTTCGCGATGATGCCGGTCGTCGTCTGGATGCCGTAGACGACGTCGCGGTGCTTCGGACCTGGCTCGAGCAGGAGGCCGAGCATGCTCCGGCCCTCGATTTCGGGCGGCACGGCGCCTCCGGCGGCCTCGATCCAGGTTGGCAGCAGGTCGTTGATCTGGAGCAGCGCGGCTGACGTCTGGCCGGCCGGAATTCTGCGGCTCCAGCGGGCGACGACCGAGGTGCGGATACCGGCTTCGTACAGAGTCCACTTCGCCAGCGGACCGCTGATGCCCTGCTCGCTGTAGAACATGGTCAGGGTGTTCTCGTGGGCCGCGTGCTCCTCGAGCAGATCGAGGACCTGACCGAGCTGGCCGTCCATGAAGGTGATTTCGGCGTAGTAGCGGGTCAGGGCCTCGCGGGTCTCCGGCGTGTCGACGAACCAGGGCGGCAGCTCTAGGGACGCCGGGTCGTAGCGCGACGGGTCTCCCTTGCTCCAGGGCTGGTGGGGTTCCGTCGAAGCGACGATCAGGGCGAACGGCTGATTCGGGTCGCGGCCGATGAACTCGCCGATCCGGCCCGGGTCGAGGTCGCGGCCCGCCACCTTCTCGAAGGGGTAGACCTCCTCCGGCGCCACGTGGGACTTGCCGGCCAGGCCGACCCGGTAGCCGAGACCGGTCAAGTAGTGGACGACGCTCTTCGTGTCGGGGTTCGCCTTCGCGTGGTTCGGGTAGGCGCCGCTCCGTACCGGGTACTGGCCGGTGTAGAGCATGTGCCGGGTCGGCGAGCACATCGCGGTGGCGGTGTACATGTGCGTGAACGTCGTCCCCTGCTCGGCGAGCCGGTCCAGGTTCGGGGTGTGGACTTGCGCGTTGCCCAGGGCGCCGGCGTCGTTGTACGTCATGTCGTCGGCGACGAACAGCAGGATGTTCGGCCGGTGGGCCGGCGGCCGCCACCGGTTGATGGCGGGCGTAGGTGGCAGCCAGGCGCCAGCGGAGCGGATCGCTCCGGGCTTGGAGGCCAGGAGGGAGTCGATCGCCGCGACGCGGGCGGCGTCTTCCGGCGCGAGGTTCGCGGCGTCGACCGGCGACTGCTCGCTCGGGTCCGCGACGAGGTCGAACAGGCGGCCGTCGTCGTAGCGCTTGAATCGCTCGTCGAAGGCGTAGCGTGCCGGCGGTCCCGCATACCAGCGTGACTCGTAGTGGATGAACAGTGCATCGCGGTCGAGCGCCGGTCCGCCCTTGAGCATCGGCAGCAGGCTCTCGCCGTCCAGGTCGAGGCCGGGCGGCAGGCCGGCGCCAGCCGTTTCGACCAGGGTCGGAAACACGTCGCCGACGTCGACCAGGGTCTCGTTCACCTGCCCGCCGGAGATCGTCCCCGGCCACCAGGCGAGGTACGGCACGTGGCTGCCGGTCTGGAGCGACCGCCCCTTGCCGCCGGGGACTTCGCGGCCGTCGCGGACAGACGTGATCCGCGTTGAGGTGCCGTTGTCGCCGATGAACAGGAGCAGCGTGTCGCGGTCCAGCTCGTGCTCGACGAGCTTCGCCCGCACCCGGCCCACCAGGTGGTCCATGTAGGCGACCATCGCCGCGAACCGCTCCTGGTTCGACTCCGCATCCGGATGGTGCGGCGTCGCGACGAACGGATCGTGGGGCAGCGCCATCGGGTAGTAGATGAAGAGCGGCTTGCGAGTCGCCGGATCCGCCGCCGCGTGCTCGTCGATCGCCTCAAGCACGAAGTCGTTCGTCAGATCGGGCCCGAAGACGTCGTCGCCCCAGGTCTCCTTGCGGTCGTTCGTCACCAGGGTCGGCCCCCAGTAGCGCGACCCGCGCCCCTCCCGGCGGAGTTGCCAGAGCCGGTGCTCGTCGAACCCCGCCTGCTGCGGCGAGGCGCCCTCGTGGACCATGTAGAGGTTGTTCGTCAACTGCCACTTGCCCGAGATCACCGTCCGGTATCCCGCCTGCGCCAGCACGTGGGCGAACGTGACATCGGCCGGGTCGAGTTCCATGAACTCCCGGTAGTTCCGGTAGTTGTGCAGCCCCGTCATCAGCTTGACCCGGGTCGGTGTGCACAGCGGCTGCGAGTGCCCGTTCTCGAACCGCATGCCCTCCGCCGCGATCCGGTCGAGCTCCGGCGTCTCGTAGGACGTCCCGCCGTAGACGCCCAGCGTCTCGACACCCAGGTCGTCGGCGAGGATGACGATGATGTTGGGCTGGTCTTGTTGCTGGGCGGAGGCTACGCCGGCCGTCGAGAGCAGGGCCAGGCCGACCAGCAGGACGATCGCGAGTGGGGTCGTGGTGCGCATGGACGTCAAGTTAGCAGCCGACCGGCGCTGGGCTGATGGGGCCGTCCGGCATGGAACTGGAGGCGCGGCGGCATACGGTTGGCCCGGGTCTGCCGTGGTAGCGTCCGAGCGACACTTCGGAGGCGAGGCGATGACCGTACCAGCGTTCTCCAAGCATCTGATGGAAGCGCCCGAGGACGACGAGGCCCTGAGTGAGGAGGGCAAGCGTTTTCTGGACGAGGGATATGAGGATCTTGACGCCGGGCGGACTCACACTCTGAAGGAGGTAAGCGGGCACTTGACCTCGAGGGTGGACGACGTCCGAGCCTACGTTAGGCACGCCCACGCGGTCATCGCCTGGAACACTGCCGTCCGCTGTGTCGGTCGCAGATTGAGACCGTTTGGCAGCACGCCACGAGTCCTTGGGATGCTGGGATGTCGCGACGACTGTGGAGGTTCTCACAGAGAGGTTCATCGGCGCGACAAGTTGAGCTAGTGTGGCGATGGGTGACGGTTTGTAGCTGACGCTCTCGAATGTTCAGTCTGGAAGAACGACGAATGGCGGGTTGAGGCTCTCCCAGTGCCGTACGTCCTCCCACAGCCCTGTGACTTCGAGGAATTCCCGAGACATCGCCATCCGCAGTCCGCTGGCCACACCTTTGACACCAATCGTTGAAGACATTTTTCCAAGGACTTCCTGCAGTCCGATTCGGAGTATCTCGATCATGTCGTGGCCGACAGAGAGGTGCCAGGGGTCAGAGTTAGAGAACTCGGCTAGACGGTCCTCCCAAACGTGTCGAGACTGGGCAGACCGCTCGGCGACAGCATCCAAGAGTCGGTCCTCGTCTATCTTCCAAGTATCTTCTCTTAGAAACTCCGGGATGTGAATCTTCCCTCGCAGCTCGCTGTCTCTCCAGACCGTAGCCGCCAGTCTGACGCTACCGAACACAACCGCGCGATTCAGTAGTGCTTGCCGGACCGTTGTTCCAGTCTCCTGTTCAAAACGCCGGATCTTGCCCGCGTCTCCGTGTTCGTCAAGAACGTGGTCAAGGGCTGGCGAACGACAAAGCAGGCACTCCAGATCATGAGCATCCGTCGCGACGAGATTGTCCGAGGGCAACTCACCGCCGAGCAGCACGTCGTAGTCGCTGTCGATCATGCCGAGCACGCCCCTTGTGCTGCGGGCATCGAGTCTCAGAACGCCGGCCACGACATTGTCGCGCCCGTCGCCGCGGACGAGGTGACAGTGCCGGTGGTGTCGGTACCTATCAGCCCGTGGCAGAAGTAGTCGTGCGGTCCGAGCGATGTGGTTGGTTCAGGCTTGAGGTTGGGTAGCGGCGAGGAAGACGAAGTTGAAGTTGGGGCGGCTGGCAGCGCGGTTTTCCCGCCATCGGGCGAGGAACCGGCGGAAAGCCCGGCCAAGACGCTCCCAAGGCGCCCCGTGTGGGCCGGCCAGGGCGTCGAGGAACGCCGCAGACCGTCCCTGCAAGGCCCGCGGCGTTCCGACTCCCACGAGCGTACGCATCAGCAGCCCGAGGTTGAAGCCGCAGGCCTGAAGGTAGACCCGCTTGAGCACGTTGCCGCACTCGCGCAGATGCAGCCGTCGCATGCCGCCGGTCTCGAACTGATGGGCGAAAGGCCGTTCGAGGCGCTCGCCGCGCTGGCGCTGCATCCGCTTGCCTCGATTCCCCCGGATTCGCCGACGGTTCGCGTACACGATGGCCTGCAGGTCCTTCTTGCCCTTCCAACGACGACGACCACGGTCCGGCTCCGCAATGTAGCTGCGAAGCTCCAACTCGTCGATGGAGGCGAGAACGGCGTTGCTGTGGTACCCCTTGTCCGCAACGACTTCCTCGATCACCGACGAGTCGCCGACCGCCGACTCGACCTGATCGAAGGTCTCCTCCAGCGTCGCGAAGAGAGACTCCGTGTCCCCCTTGGCGCCGCCGTGGATGGTCACGCCCAGGATGGTCCCGCACTCCAGGTCCACCGCCTGCTCCGCCTTGTACGCAAGGTGCGTGCGGCCATCCTTCATCTTCGTTACCTCTGCATCCGGATCGTGCGGATTCTCCCACTCCTTGTTGGACAACTTCTTCTTCCGCTTGCGGTCGAAGCGCGCCAACTCCGCCTTCGTCGGCGTCGCCACACCCGAGGCCGCCGCCAAGCCCCGAACGAACTCCTCGTACTCCGCGCCCGTGTCACGACGCACGATGCTTCGCAGCGCCGCGTTCGCCTCCAGAGTCGTCGCGTCCACCCCCACCGTCTTCCCCGACACCAGACCCGAATCCGCCAGGACGCCAAGAACCCACGAGAACACCTTCGCGTGAGTCTCCACCGCGATCAGCCGACGAGTACGCGAAATCGTCGAATGATCCGGGGCCGATTCAGTTACACCCAAGTCCAGAAACCGCCGGATGCTCAGCGAGTCCTGAGCCCGCCACGCGATGCCACGCTCAGAGTCCAAACCCTCGAAGTAGCCCAACAGCAACATCCTGAAGTACCGGCCCGGACGCAGACTCGGTCGGCCCATGCGCTCCGCGTAGAACTCCGAACACTCCGACTCCACGAACTCGTCGAAACCCCTCGACTCCAGCAAGCCGTTCAAACGCTCATAGAACGGGTGACCAGAGCTTCGCGGCAGATCGCCGCCCGACACCCAGAGAGGCTCCTGGCTCCCACCACGACGCTTTTTGCCCATAGCCATGACGACATTCTACTGCCCTGGCGAAATGGCCGCCAAGGGCGACTTTCACCACGGGCTGCTATTGCCCCAGAAGAGTACGTCGTCCTTACCCTCAAGCACCAGGAGGGCGCCAGGATGGGATTGCCGGAGCATCGCGATCTCTGCGACGAGATTGCCTGGCGTCTTGGGTTCGAAGGACATTGGGACCGTGAGCGCAGGGTGGCCCCGGGCTGGAGCCAGCGCGTGGTCGGACGGAGGGAGCTAGCGGCGCCTACGCCGAGTTTCCGAGACCTATCATCAAGTCGTCCCGCTCGCCGACAATGTAGGGTGAGTGGGTAGCGACGATTGCATCGAACTCCGATAGCCTGGCAAAATCCAGTAGGTCCGGCAGGAAGCGGCTCTGCCAGGAAACGTGGAGTGACAACTCTGGTTCATCGATGAGGACGATCGTGTTCCTCTTGACGCGGAAGAGCAGATCGTAGTGCAACACGAGCTCGTGCTGCTCGCCGGAGGAAAGGGACGTAAGAGGTAGTTTCGTGCCGGAGTCCATTTCGACGACGAAGCCCTCGTTGCGCTCGACACGTAAGTTCTTATGCCTGTATTTCTCGTTGAGACTAGCCAGGAGACTCTGAACTCTCCTGGCTAGATCGGCGAGGGCTTCGAGTTTGTGTTCCGTGTCCTGAACGTAGAGGGCCATGACCCGCGCTTCGTGTTCGTCAAGCGGCTGTATGTCGAGCCGATGGCTGGGTTGCTCTCCGGCTTCGTCAAGGATCCCCAGAGCTTCTAATTGATCGGTCTTCTTCTTGAGGTCGGACATGCGCTCTCTGAGCTCGGTGCTGTCAACGCTGTCCTTCGCAGCGACCAGTCGCTGCGGGAAGGTCTGGTCCAGTGTTTGCGCGTGTCTGCCGTAGTTCGCCATGGTTTCGCTAAGGAGTTCGCGGAGTCTGTGGCTTCGATCCAGGACTGTCGGGATCGTGAAGTGGTGACCGCGGCTGGCTCTCCAGCCTCTTGGGTCCGGTTGCGACCGCATCAGACGCTGAGCTTCAATGAGGTGGACGTTCGCATTGCCGAGGAACTCAGCAAACCAAGAGGGGAGCTTCCGGGAGGGGCCGCGACGATTCGGCGCCGGCCCTCCGAACCGCATTAGGACCTCCTCTTCGGAGAGCACTTCTCGGTCGCGGAGATCGACCCAGTAGTCTCGCGTCCCCTCGACGCGTTCTAGGTACTTGACTTGTCGGGCGATCTCATCCGCTTCTGTACCCAACGGGATTTCGGCCTTTTGGGGTTTGCCTTGGTTCTTGAGCGTCAGGTGAGCGCGCCGCTTCCGTCTCGCCGCTGGCGTGAATGTCAGTTCCAGAACACTGTCGGCGAAGGTGAGCCTAAAACGCTTGCACGGCGCCTGCAAGAAGTAGCTTGTGTCCCCGCTCAGCAGCGAGTTGATCATCCCAAGCGTGAGCGTTTTGCCGACGCCGTTCGGGCCGTGCAGGAGTGTGACGCGGTCCTCTAGGTTGAGGTCGATGCGGTGGTCGTAGATGCCGAAGAGGCCCTCTACCTCGACGCGCTGAAGGTGGATCAGATGCGGCTCATCCATGGTTGTACTCGTGACGGGTGGGGTCTCAGTGTCGCGTGTTGAGGGATGGAAGCAGGGAGCGGGGTGAACGAAGTGGCTCGACTCTACGTCAAGGCGCTGGTGAACTGAAGGAGAGCCGGCGCTCTACGTGTCGCGGCTCGTCGCACCTGCGTCTGTGGAAGGGCTGGTCTTGTCAGTGTCTGCTATTGGCTCGGGCCCGAGTGAAGCACGTCAAGGAACTCGGCCAGGACGTCGACCGCGCCCGAACCGCGGTCGTCTTCTGCGACCAGTTCGATGGGCGTGAACTTCGCGTTTAGCGGCTCTAGCGTGATCCGGACATGGCGCCACGGACCGTCGGCGGCCACCCGCTTGTCGCTTCGATAGCGCTTCACCGTGAAGCGCTCACCGGTTTCAGGGTCCACTGCGTCCCGCAACCGCACCAGCACGATGCGCCCGGACCGGCTCCCGGCGACGCCTCTACGGAACAGACATACGGAACCCTCGGGAATCCGGGGCTCCATCGACCGTCCAACGACCTTGACCGCGAACATGTCGGGCGTGAGTCGCCGCCCGGAGTCGACTTCGATCCAGCGCGTCTCGGGATCCGCCACCTCGCCCAGGGCGCCGTGAGGGTCACCGAACTTCCCCGCCGCGGCTTCGAGGTCTTCCAGGAACGGCACGCAATTCTCGTAGCGGTTCTCCGCGGTCGGTTCGACGAATCGGAGTACGCCGGCCTGGGCTGCTTGCGTGTCTTCCGGCACCGCAGCCGTAGCGGTTGGCGATTCCGGGGTCGCCGCTTCGAACCACGAATCGCCGGCGTCCACGGACTTCCGAACTTCATCGGCGCCGAGGTACATGGCGAGCCGGCCGAAGTGGCGGGCCATCGCTCCGGCGTCATCCAGGTCCGTCACGGTGATCTCGACCACCTCGTGACCTTGCTGCCGCAGCCAGTAGCGGATCTCCCGGTCCTGCTCGGCGGTGCGGGGATTGCCGTGCAGGGGCTCACTCAGGCCGTCGAGGTAGACGCACACATCGGGCATGCCGCTCTGGCCGCGGTAGATGACGTCGGGCGTCGTCGTGCCCAGACCGGGGCCGAGGTTGAATTGCTCGCCGCGAACGCCTTCGGCAAACCCCGCCGACGCCAGCAGATGTCTCAACCGACGCTCGGCCTCGTTCACTGGCTGTGCGGTCGGCTCCTTCCCGGCGGGCGTGGCAGCGGGAATGGGATGTGAGGACGACAGCTCGCGCCCCCATTGGCGCAGACACTCCAGCGCTGTCTTTCGACTGAGATGCCGGTGGTAGTAGCCGTTCCGGAACGTCTGGAGGCAGTCGATGCAGGAGTGGTCGCAGCCGGACGCACAACCGTCGACAACGGCCTCCGCGGCCTGAGCGACCTCGTCGAAGCGCTCGACGAGTTGATCGAGCAGGCCCGAACCGCCTGGCATCGGGTCCCACAGCAGAGCGTCCACCTGGGGACGGTCGACCTGGCCCACGACCAGGATCTGCAGATCGTCCAGGTGCATGTCCAGCACCCCGGCGGCGCCGAACCGGAGCGCTTCCAGCACGCTGTAGGCGGTCGCGGGCTCCGGCAGGCCCGGCAGGGAGAGGACGTCGGCAGTGACGTCGGCGTGAAAGCCGATCCGCTCCACCGGGCGCCCGCACCGCTCCAAATGGCCTTTGGCGAACTCCGTCTGCTGGCGCTCGGAGGAGAGCGGCGAGACACTCTGGCCGCAGACCGTACATACCGGGTATCCCAGCCCGGAACCATCGCCGATCGCGGACGACGAACCCACATTGACCAGGCGCAGTTCGACCCCGTGACGTAGCAACGCATCCTGCTCGCCCCACTGGAAGGCGCGGCCGCCGCGGTGTCCGTCGCGTTCGACGCCGTGGACCGCAACCGCCATCTGGAAGCGGTAGTCCTCGTCGTCCGAAATCTGGGATTGATGGGCCAGGTCCACGTCACAGACCGCGAGCGTGCGGAGCGCTCCGCCGCCGATCGTCGATGCCGGAGCGCCGGCGTCGCACTGCCGCACCGCCTGGTTCTCGGTCGAAACCTCGAACGCCGGCATCTCCTCCCGGTCTTCGCCTCCCCCGCGCAGGAACCTCCTGGCCACGAAACGGTGTCCGTTGGCGTAGATCAGGTTGCCCGGGACGTACTCGCGCAGCGCGATGCCGGTCGGCCGGGGCAGGTTGAAGGCGAGCGCCCCGGAATGCCAGACCGGCACCTCCGCCATCGCCTGGACGGACCCTGTCTCAAGCCCGTAGCCGGGGAGGAAGCCTTGCGCCGCCAGCACGTTGAAGGTGTTCGCGTCGTGATGCCCCTGGGCGTCGCGGCGGTTTACGCGCGCCTGTCCCTTGAGCCGCTTGACCAGGCCGTCGCAGCGGCGGAAGAGGGCGTCGTCCTCCGGGTCGAGCGTGCCGTGCTGCTGGCGGATCTTGTGCAGCCTCTCCATCTGGGCGAGCGCCCACTCCAGCCGGCGCCGCAGGGACCGCTCCGCTTCCTCGAGGCCGGCAGTGAAGGCATCGACGTAGCGGCCCAGCGCTTCCGGCGTAACCGCCGCGGCGTCCGCTGCTGGCCAACCCTGGGCGAAGGCCGCTTCGGCTTCGGCGAGAAGCGTGCCCCGGTGCCGGCGGATGACCTCGGCGAGGGGCCCGAAGTCGAACGGCGCGGTACGCACGGAGCCGCCCTCGAACAGCCAGGACGAGACGCGGCGCGGCAGGCAGCGTTCGAGCGCCGTTCGGATCTGCTCCTTCTCGGCCGAATGAGGTGCGCCCGGTGCGGCGGTGCCTTGACGGCTGAGCCGCTGCAACCCGGTGAGGACCGAGGCGTTCACATGCTTGCGGACCATCACGTCGTTGCTCAGGTTGAAAGCCGGCGGGTCGACTCGGCCGGCAAGCAGCTTCTGGGGCTGGGCGAAGTAGGCGCGGTCGTGAGACACAGGCCGGCAGTACGTGAGATCGACGGCCATTCGATGACGTCGGCCGGCGCGGCCGGCCCGCTGCCAGTAGTTGGCGGGCAGGGGCGGTACGTTGCGCATCAGTACGGCATCCAGGGCGCCGATGTCGACCCCGAGTTCAAGGGTCGCGGTGCAGACGAAGCAGTTCACCGCGTCGCTTCGACCCTTGAACAGGTTCTCCAGCCGTTCCCGCTCCCGATTCGGGACCATCGCCGTGTGCTCTTCCGGGCGCAGCATGGAGTAGTCGCCGTCCAGGAGTTGCAGGTCGTAGTCGTCCGGGTCTTCGCGCAACCACTCCAGCGTGCCGTTGCACCGCCAGGCCGGGCAGCGGTCGTGCGGCGTCCGGCGGACGGTGCGGGCGCGGCAACTGCGGCAGCGGTAGACGCCGCGATGGGGCAACAGCTCGATCCGGTCGGCGTCGACCTGGTAGACGCCGCTGGCGTTCGGCATCGGGTGGCGTCGGGCGCCCAGAAGCTGCACCTGCTTCAGCAGGCCGCGCTCGGCCAGCATCTCGAACAGGCTCCGCAGCAACTCTTCCGCCTGCTCCGGCTCGGCGCCCCACTTCGCGGCCATCTGCCTCATCGTGGTCTGGCCGCCGTCGCTCAGCCACTGCAGGACGCGGCCAGGATCGTCGCCGGGGGCGCGCTTCAACTTGACCCCCTTGGGTCCGCCGGCGCGCCGGAGATAGCCCTGCTGGATCTCCAGGTCGCCGGCGAGGCGGTACCGGGTGAAGGTCAGATACTCCGCGTCGTAGAGGACCTTCTGCCGACGAACGTAGTCGAGTGCCGCGGCGACCCCCTCGCGCAACGATTCCGGCGGCAGGCCGAGCCTGTTTGCGCGGTCCTGGATCCACGGCAGCGAAGCGTCCAGGTCGGCGTAGTCGACCTTCATCCGCCCCCAGGGTTCCAGCCCCAGGGGTTGCCGGGCGGACTCCGAGATCTCGCGCAGCACCTGCATGCGCAGGAACTTCCGCCGTTCGTTGCGGTGGAGTTGGCCGGCTGCCTCCCGGCGGGCCACGACCCAGACCTCCGGGATCAGCGCACGGGAGAGTGCTTCGTTCTTCTCCAGGGCGTCGTCGAGGAACCAGGTCAGATCGCCTACCGACCTGTGCCCGCCGCCCAGTCCGTCCGCCATCAACGACCGCAGCCTGAACCGGCGTGCGTGGTCCTTCATCCATCCGGCCTGGAAGGCGGCGTCTTGGCGGTTGTCGCAGAACACGAGCAGCCGCGGCCGCTCCGAGTGGTGGACCATGTCCTGGGCCAGAACGTGCACGTCGGCAGCGTTGCTGGCGCGCACTGGCCGGGCCGGTTCGCGGTAGCGGCCGCCTCCGCCCCGGCCGCCCAGCGCGTTGCACGAGAGGCAGCTCGTCAGGACCCCGGGCTTGTCCAGCTTCTGACGGACGGCGTGAAGCTGGATTCGCGGCCCGGGAGCGCCGCAGGCGAGGCAATCCCCGCCCGGTCGTTCATGTGCGGCGCCGCAGTACCGGCAGAGGTGAATCGGAGCTGTTCGCCGTTCGAGAACGTGCGCGGCCTCTCTGTTCCCGCTGCGTCGTCCCGGGTCCCGACCGTCTTCGTCCTCCGCGTCGTGCTCGTCGCCGCCGATCAGCCGGTCCACCAGGACCACTCGCTTTCCCTCCCGGGCCTCGTCGAGCTTCCGCCAGATGACACCGTCCCCATGCGGCTCGCCGCCGCCAGGGCGTCTGCCGGTGAACGAGAAGTCCTCGAGATGGCCCTCGTAGTAGTGCTGACCGCAGGTGGTGCAGGTAAGCACGGGCAGACGGGCCGACCGCGCTTCGCCTGACGGTTCGGCCTCCTCGGCCGGCGCCGTCCCGCCGTGCTCGATCTCGTCCTCCGCGGCCAGCCATAACCGAGGCTCGTCCGTCTCGTCTGGAAAGGAGACGACCGCGCCGGGAATGCCGCGCACGAAGCCGTGAACGACCGGCCGCAGCAGAGGTCGGCCATCGCTGCGCGCCGCGGCGGCCAGGGTCAGCCAGGCCAGGACTTCAGCCTCCGTGATCTCCCGGTCGAGGGCTTCCTGGAGGATCGGTGGCAGTTCGTGCAGTGGCCGAGGCTCGTGCAGCGCCTCGTTCAACCGATAGACGATCTCGCTCCGCGCTAGCGCTCGGTAGAGCGCTTCGGGCCAGGGCTCACCGCCCAGATCCCGACCGGCGAGGGCTCGATAGGAGCGGCGGACGGCATCTCCGGGTCCGTCGGAGTCCTCCTCGACTGCCTTCACGCAGTCGGCCAGCAGTTCGGCTGTGTCGCCTTGTGTCGCCGCCGCAGGAAGCCACCTCTCCTCGCTCCAGAGCTCCTGCTCGTAGTCCTCCCCGACCGTTTCGACGGACTCCTCCGGCACGCCGAAGAACCGCGAGGCGAAGACCCGGGCCGCCTCCGGTCGCTCGCGGTCGACGATCGTCGCCGACGTGGCGACGCAGACCGTGTCCTCGGCCTGTCGGCCGCAGAAGGCCCGCAGACGGCGGATGAGGCACGCGGTCTCGGCGCCCATGGCGCCAGTGAACGTGTGAGCCTCGTCGAACACGAGGTAGTCGAGGCGGGCTCCCTGGAACAGCTCGGCGTCCCGCTGGCGTGTGAGAAGCAGCTCCAGTTGCTTCACGTTGGTGAGCAGGATGCGCGGTTGCCCGCCAGTCGAACGCATCTTCTCTCGCGAGCAGGCCTCTTCGGCCGGAAACACGCTCTCGCCGCTCTTGGCCGCCCGTACCGCCTCGAGCTGCGCCTCGTAGTCCGAGCGGGAAGACCCCGGAGGAAGCCTGACGCCGCCGACGTCGCCTTTCCTCTCCGGCGTCTTGCCGACGTACATGCCGAACGAAACGCCCGTGCCCGCCAGCAGCGAGCGGAGCCGCATCAACTGGTCCTCGGCCAGCGCGTTCATTGGATAGACGATCACTGCGCTGATGCCGGCCGCCGCACCCTCGTCCCGCAGACGCAGGCAGCGACTGACGATCGGGTAGAGGAAGCACTCCGTCTTGCCTGAGCCGGTGCCGGTCGAAACGAGCGTCGAGCGACCCCCGACGATCGCGCGGATCGCCTTCTCTTGGTGCCGGTAGAGCTGCGAGACCTCGTCCGGAATCCGCTGCTCCAGGTGTGGGTGGAGCAGTCCTTCGGCTGCCAGGTCCGCTACCGCCGCGCCGCCGCTGAAGGGCCGCGAGAGGCTGACGAACGGCCCTTGCAGCAACGGCGACTCGCGCGCCTCGTCGAGCGACAGCAGTTCCCGCATCTGCCCATGCAGGCGCGGATCCGCGAACGGATAGGCCCGCAACTGGTAACGGAGAAAGCTGTGGAGGACCTTCTCCGTGAAGACGACCGGGTTCAGCGCCATGGGGCCGGCAAGGCTACCGCCTGCGGCTGCAACCGGCCTGACGCCGGCGGCTTGCGCTGTAGATTCCGGTCATGCCGTCCGAGCGCAAGATCATCGTGATCGCCGGGCCGAACGGGGCCGGGAAGACTACCTTCGCCCGGGCGTACCTGCCGTTCGAGCCGGCGTGTCCGATCTTCGTCAACGCCGACCTGATCGCGGCAGGCGTCTCACCATTGAATCCGGAAGCGGCCGCGTTCCGGGCCGGTCGCCTGATGCTGGAGGAGATCGACCGCCACGCGAGGCAAGGCAGCAGCTTCGCCTTCGAGACGACGTTGGCCGGGCTCAGCTACGTGCGGAGAATCCGGCGGTGGCGGAGTGAGGGCTACGCCGTTAAGTTGATCTACCTGCCTCTCGCCACGCCGGAGGAAGCACTCAGGCGCGTGGAACAGCGAGTCAGACAGGGCGGCCACCGGATTCCTGAAGATGTCGTCAGGCGTCGCTTCCACAGGAGCGTGGCGAACTTCCGACACGTCTACCGGCATCTCGTAGACTCCTGGCAGGTTCTCGACAGAAGGAGCGGCGACTTGGTGCTCGTGGAAGAGGGGGACAACTGATGAAGTCGGAGAAGAAGGTGCTTCCAGTGTCGAAGCTGGACGACCCAGACATGCAGGCGACGCCTGCGGCGATGGAACGGGCCGTCCGGCGCGCGCACCGGGATGCGCACCGGCACGGCACGGGTGTCCTGGTAGTGGTGAACGGCAAGATGGTGGAGGTTGCTCCAGATCCGGCGTTGTACGAAGACGACGAGGCTTCGTTGGCTGCTGCGCCTCGACCGATCCGAGGCTCCGTCGACGCGGACTGAGAACTTGACCCGCTACGTCAAGATTGGCGAGGCCACGAGGCACCTCTCAGCGCTGTTGGCGGAGGTGAAGGCGGGCGAAGATCTGGTCATCTGCCGTGGCGCGACTCCGGTTGCCCGTGTGACGGCGTACATCGACGGCCGGGAACAAGCCGCGCTGTGCGCGACGCTGCGCCGGTCACGGGCGAGGCAGGGTGGCGTGACGACCGTCGAGCTCCTGGCTTGGCGGCACGAGGGGCACCCGCGATGAGGGCCTTCGCCCCCGCCTAGTCTTCACGGAGAGACGCAAGCCACTCGGCCGAGGACGTGAAGGAGCGCCTCTCGGGAAACTCGACGTTTGACTTGAGTCCCTCGAAGATCAAGACGGCCCAACGTACTTCCTGCATCGTGGCCACGATCCTCGTGTACAGGTTGTCCAAGCGGTCGAGTACTTCGAAGACGTCGTGTGAAGCGGAAGCGCCGACCTCGACGAAGCAGTCGCGTGAGTGCCCTAGGCGCTCCTGACGGTGCTTGAGGTAGACCTCGGCTTGTTGGAGAGCAGCCGCACTCTCCCTGTCGGGGTCGGGGCTCTCCTCGGAGTCGAGTCTCTCGATCGCCCGAGCGAGCGTGTGGCCCGCCCGATCGAGGACCGGGAAGATGTCGTCGTAGTGGCGGCGCAGCCGTTTCGTGCCGGCGTCAAGCTGTTCGGCCGAGACGGGGACGGCAAGCTCGGGGCCAGCGGGCGCGAGCGACAGAAGCGCACGGCTGACGTCATGTAAGGTCTTGGAGAGTGCCAGCATGAGACGACTTGCCGGGCTGTCCCAGGAAGAGCCTGAGTCTACCGCGCGACGACGCGAGTGATTCGGCGAGGTCTCGAGCGAAATCCAGATCTTCGGTGCGCCTACCGTGAGAAACTAGGCGACCTTCGGTGTGGTCGGAATCGCACTCCACAGTTGTGTCCGGTCCGCATCGAGCCGAGGCAGTACGTAGTCCGCAGGAAGAAGGAAAGAGGCGGATGGACATTCGAGAGCGGCAGAATAGCGAGAGGTCCCGGGAGAGGCTCGTCGCCCAGCGTTGGCTCTATTCGAGGGTCAAGAAGCTCGAGGGCTGGCGGCTGGGGTTCCTAGTGATCGTCGCGCTTCTGGCACTAACGGGTCTGGCCGTGAACGTCGCAGAGTTCAGCCGGGTGGCGACCGTCGTGGTCGTTCTGCTATGGGGTGTAGACCAATCAGTACTGATTCGGTGCGCTGAGCGGAAGAAGGAGGAGGCGGCGGCGATTCAGGAGGATTTCGACTGTTTCGTACTCGACCTCCCGTGGGCGGAGTACAACGGCGTTGTGCGCCCTACGGACGACCGGGTGAGAGAGCTGGAGAGAATGCCAACTCGGCGAAGCAAGGCCCGGAAGGGACTGGCAGACTGGTATGGCCGGGATGACATTCCAGATGACGCGGTGGCGGCACGGCTCCATTGCCAGAGGACCAACTGCCGTTGGGACCAACGGTTGCGCAGGGAGTGGATCTGCTTCGTCCAATTGTCGGCTGGATCGGTGGTGGCGGCAGGTCTCGTGGCGGCTTCGCTGCACGGCGTTTCACTGCTCCAGACGGTCCTTGTCGCCGCAGCGGGACTCAGGCTGCTCGCATGGTTGGTGATGGAGGTCAGGGCTCAATCGGCGGCGAAGACACGCGTGGAGGCGTTGCATGGCTTTCTGTCGCGGGCCGGGGCGCAGACAGGCGGGCTGACGCTTTGCGACGTGCGTCTCGTGCAGGCGCGGCTCTTTGAGCATCGGCGGCTAAGCCCGACTGTGCCGGACTGGTTCTACTGGCGGAGGAAGCCGGCACACGAGACAATGGAGCGGCGTTGACCCGCAGGGCCGTCGCAACGATAAGCAGAGCGTGGAGACTGCGTCCAACGCTAGGCTAGAGGGGGCGATACGGAGCGTCGGATACGAACTGCGGAGCACTCTGACCCATGCGGGCTAGGCACATGGGTGGCTACGTTCGCCGCTTGCGCAGGATGGAGTCGACAAAGCGGAGAACCGTGGCTCGTTCGTCGGCGTCGAGTTCCATGACCTGTCGAACGAGAACGGCGGTCGAGTCACGCGGCTGGTGCGCTCCCGGAGCGTCCGGGTCGGTGGAAGTCCAGTTCGCCCAGGCCGCAAGGGTGCGGAAGTTCAGCCCGTAGAGTTCGGCCAGTTCCAGGAGCACGATCGGGTCGGGCTGCTTGATCAGGCCCCTCTCGACCTGGGACAGATACGCGTTGGATCGGCCGATGCGGCGTTCCACCTCCCGCAGCGAGAGATCGTGGTGCAGGCGGGCGCGGCGGAGGACGCCGCCCACCTGAGGGCGATCTTGTCGCCCGGTGGGATCGGGCTTTGCCGATGGTCCGACCATCGTTGGTTTGGTGGCGGGATCGGCCATGGTCATGGAGCGGTTGTCGCCGTCGGGCCTCCGGGAGCCGCAGCTGGGGTGTCGACCGGTTCGGCGTGTCGGTTACTCGGACGGGACCTCCCGTCACGAGAGGGGTTCGTGTGGCCGTGTGGTCGTCTTCCGCCAGTGGCTGCGGCCCGTAAGTAGGCGCGAGCGTCGCCGGTAACCTCGGTGTCGCCAAGACTAGGGGTTGCGGTTGTGGCGAATGCGAAGTAGAGTTGCATGCATGCGAACCGGAAACGCAGATGGCCAGGTGGCCGAGTCGATACGCGCTGTGCGGGTGATGCCCGATCCGGACTACGCGGGCCTTTGGGAGTCGATTGTAGTAGATGCTTCGGTAAAGGACCGCCTTCTCCGAGCCACCGCACTAACCCTCCGCCTACGCGGCGAACTGCCGTTCGAGACGACCGCGCTGCACGGGCTCCTCCTGCTCCATGGGCCGCCGGGAACCGGCAAGACGACGCTGGCACGCGGTGTGGCCCATGAACTGGCGAAGATCACCCCGGAACGCCAGGCGCGCTTGATCGAGGTCAATCCGCACGGTCTCATGAGCGGCGAGCATGGGGAGAGCCAGAGGGCCGTATCGTGCTTGCTCACGGAGCATGTGCCGAGGCTCGGCGACGACGGGATGGCTACGGTGGTGCTCCTCGACGAGGTCGAGTCGATGGCGGTCGCGAGGAGTGAGGCGTCGCTGGCAGCGAATCCCGCAGACGTGCATCGGGCGACGGACGCCGTGCTGGCGGCTCTCGACTCGAATACGACGGCGTTTCCCAATCTGGTCTTCGTCGCGACGAGCAACTTTGTCGGCGCGCTGGACGAGGCCTTTCTGTCGCGGGTGGACGTGCACATTCACGTTCCGGTACCGGATGCCGCAGGAATTGTGGCGATCCTGAAGTCGGCGCTCCGGTCGATGGCGCCGGCGTTCGCGTGCCTCGGCGAACTGGCCCGCGACGGCCGGCTTGAAGAGGTCGCGGGGCGCCTGACGGGCGCGGACGGCAGGCGGGTCCGCAAGACAATCTTGGAAGCGATGCTTGGCCGGCACGAGACGGTGCTGGAACCGGGGAGTACGACGATCGACGACCTGCTCGCGGCGGCGTCGCGGGTCATGGACGAGAGCGGCATCCCTGGGGGCGGTTGGGAGGGCTGATATGGAGCGACGAAGGACAATCGCCGGATCCCCCGTTCGGAACGCTGCCGAAGCGTGGGGCGTGGTCGTCACGCTGATCGCGAAAACGCTCGAGCGGAGCCCTGACGTTGCGGCAGGAAGCGTAGCGGGTGAACTGGCAGTGTTGAACGGTCTGGGCCCGGCCCTCATCGCCGGCGGGCACCTAGAATCGGGTGGTCTGGTGCTTTGCGACGTAGGACTGCATCTGACCATTCGAGTCGTAACCGCCGACGCGGCGCTCGCAGTCAGCGAGAATCTCAATCCTGTGCCCGGTGGCGGAAGTGCGACGTCCGAGTGGATGCTTCATGTGCCGTTGCCCGGAGCGCTCGATAAGAGTGTGACTGGCGCGGCCAAGCGCTCGTCGCATCTAACTGTGGACGCGCCGCCGAAGTCGGCGCCAGCGGTCCAGGGGAAACGCGCGGCTGGCTCGGCCATCGATCTGGACGCGCTTCGAAAGCTGGGCAGGAAGTCATGACCTCGGTCAGGACCTCAGTCGCAACCTATACCCGCACCCATACCGCTACGCACTTGGCGGACGTCATCATGGGCTCGATAGCCGACATTCTGGGAACGCTGGGCATCGACCCCACTCGGCTGTTCGCGGACTGGCCCAGGGACCAGACGGCCATCTCGAACTGGATTCACGAGGGTTCGCTTGAGTGCGTCGCACTCGAGTGCCACCGCCCGAACGGGACGGTGGACCCGATTTTCGAGTTTCCGGTGTCGTACACGTTCACTGGAATGAGCGATAGGAAGTTCACGGCCGATCGGGCCGCGCTGGCACGGTATCTGGCGAAGCTGCAGCGGGTGCCCATCGGAACCACGTACCGTCTCTTCTGTAGCTTCAACGGGGTTCATTCACCTCAGACAGGATGGTCGCCGGGAGCGAGAACTTCCGTCGCGGGCATGCGTTCGGCTAGCTTCGGTACGCTGGCCGCCGGACCGCACGCGGGCGCTGGAATGCGCTACTACCGAAAGTAGGTGAAGAGAATGAGCTACGTCGACAACGCATTCAAGAAACTGAAGTCGAATCTTGAGATCACGAAGACCGAGAGCCGACAGGCCCAGACCCGGCACCAGTTGGTTCGTGATCACATCCGGGGCTCGTGGCAGCTCGTGGAGGACTTCTTGACCGGCAGCTACAAGCGAGACACAAAGACGAAGAAGCTGAAGGACGTGGACATATTCGTTGTGCTAGATCCAGAGGGGTCGGAGGCGGGATTGGCGGACGGTACGGGAACGGCGGCGGTTCTCGCGTTGCGCGACTTGCTGGCGACCCGCTGGACGGACCTGGACGCAGACGACAACGTCGTGACGATCAACTATGGCGACGAAGACGTTGCGTCGTATGAGGTCGCCCCGGCGTTCCCGCGAAACGGAGGAGGCTACTTGATGCCCGCCGGCCCCGGGTGGATGGCCACTGACCCGCGGGAGCAAGAGGCGCTCGTGACGGCGAAGAACAAAGAGTGCGACGAGAAGTTCGTGCCCTTTGTCAAGATGGTGAAGGGAATCAACCGCGAGGCGGGAGATCTCATCGCCCCTGCGTTTCTGCTCGAAGTGATGGCGTTGGATCTTGTGGTGGAGCCGTTCGGCCGGTACCAAGATGAGATCAGGTTCTACTTGGCTTCGGTCGCCGACCAGATAACCGACGACTGGTGCGATCCCGTGGGCCTCGGCCCGGACGTCAATGCCGGAATAGGGGCGGGGAGTCGGCGAGAGCTGGCGCGAGTGGCACGCGGGTGGCTGGCCGTGGCCGAAGAGGCGCTGTTGCTTGAGGAGGAAGGCAAGGAACGAGCTGCGGTGGACGAGTGGCGCCAACTGTTCGGGTGGCGGATGCCGAGACCGTGAGCCGCGACCGCGTTGAAACGAGTGGCCCGACACGAGTGCGGCACGTATCAAGGCGGGAGGAGCGACTGCTGTAGCTGAAGCGCAAGAGCTAGATCGCGAGTGGACCTGCCGGCGACGGAAGAGTGGGTCCAGTTCAGTTTGAAGACCTGAAGATCTCCAACGTCCTTGACGCGTTGGGTTGATCGGTCTGCTTTCCCAAGTATCCGGTCGGAACATTTTCGAAGATGGCCCGGGCTGCCTCCGTTACGACGACATCCTTGGTCGGTGTCTCGGTGGCAGAGTCTCGCAACGCCTCAACGGTCTGACTGCTGTTTGCCCGGTGTCGGTTCACCGCAGCGGAGTGTTGGCTGGCCAGTGACATTCGACCGCACCAAGTCGTGGCGTAAGTGAGAAGAGAGAGGATGAACACCCGTCCGGCCAGAGGGAAGATCCATTCCCAAGGCTCCGCGTTCGGCCTGGGTTCGGAAGTCTGGTTGGGCTCAAGATTGATGAGGCACCAGGCCACCCATAGTGCCGCAGCGAGGAATCCCGATGCCATGAGAAGCCAAAAAAATGCGCGTCTCCGGTAGTAGCGTGTGTCGTCCTCGAACTGCTTCGTGAATACGGCTACGCCAGTCTTCGCTGATGCAGTTTGGGCGGCGTCGGCTGCCTTGGCTGCCCTCCGTTGGTGTTCCTCTATAGTTTCCCTGATTTCAGCCACCCTTTCGAGGTCGATGGCTGCCTGGCCGCCGGGATCGGATACGCTCTTCACGGCAGACATGGCCGCCCAGACACCCACGTTTCCATGTAATTTGACAGACAGATCCCGGAAGCTCTTTGCTTGGTTCTGGTACTGCTGTGCCCCGGCACCGTAGGTGAACGAACCGAATCCCCTTATCTGATTCCTTAGCTGGTTGAAGACATTCGTGAGGAACTCCACGTACGGGGCCTTTCCGGCGCTACTGACGACTTGCTGGGCTATCCATACGCACTGATCAAGGGCTGCTTCCGTCTCGGTGTCGTTCTGCTCAGCGGCGACACGCCCCCAAGCGTGGTCCTTCAAGTCGCCTAGTTTCTCGACGGCGTCCAGGAACTCCTGCGCTGCCTGCTCCGCTTGACCCATGCGTCACCTTCCTCTCCTGTGTCCAGCCAGTTGGGCGAGGACTACGGTCTCAGTTCGTCGCCGGAGCTTAGCCTTAGGCGTAGGGGGGTGCATGGACTCGGTGCCGGCCTCCGCGGAGTGGAGGCCCCGCGTGCCAGTCGGGAGAGACGGGGGCAGTGGCGGTGTCGGCGTTTCGGTCTCGCACTCGGTTGCTCGTCGGGGTGGCGAGATCGGTGAGCAGGCTGTGGAAGCTCTGGGCGGGCAGTACGGCGGGAAAGCGGCTACAGCCGGCTGGGCCAGCCTGCGAGCGTCGGGCCTTGAGGGGTGAGTTGCGAAGACGGCTGCGGCTTGATCAACCCAGGACGCCTTTGTGGGGCCTTCAGGGCGTCGCAATGATCGGGACCACGCCAGAAAGCTAGGCGGTTACTGAGCTGCTACGAGAATAGGTCAGGCTGGTCGGTGTTCGCTGGGCTTTGGGACTTGGTGATCTCGTCGGTGCGATCTTCTGGCTCTAGCCAAGCGTCCAAGCGACCGTGTTTTTCAGCCACTTCGGAGAGGGGCTGGTGGGCGGTGTCAGGGGAGCGCTGCCGTCGGCGTTGTTCAACGTCGGCGAGGAGGCGGCGGTAGCCGTGCTCGCCGAGGAGGTTACGTGCGTGGAGGTGCGTCTCCACCCAGGCTTCTTCCGGAGGCTGGGCGAGTTGCCAGTCGTAGAAGCGGGGGCCGAGTGCGGTGGCTACTGGTTGGGCGCGTTGGGCGCGGTCGTCGTGGCCGAGGTTGTAGTCGGCGAGGCGGAGGGTCTCGGGGACGTGCCAGCCTTCGCCGTGGTTCTGGGCGATGAAGGACTGGATGCCGGTTTCGAGGTCGCCGGCGGCGGAGTCGATGTTGCGCTGGAGGTCGGCGAAGGCGATCTGGGCCAGGACGGTGTGGCGGAGTTCTGGAGGCTTGTCCTTGTCGACTCGCCAGAAGCCCTTGCCTCTCAGTTCGGAGCTCTTTCTACTGGTGACGGTTGAGAGGGGGTGATCGGAGTCGGCCAGGAGGCTTTGGAAGTCCGGCTCGTCGAGGCCGTAGAGGGAGGCGACGAGCGCATCCGCTATGGCTCGCCCGCGTACGCGTTCGCTTGGGCTCAGGGCGGAGGCTCGTGTCTCAGCCGTTGCCGGGGCCCAGTTCGCGAGGGCCGGGGAGGTTTGGTGTGGCGAGGGTCTGGCCCTGAGGAGCAGGAGACTTGGTGCGTCTCTCGGTGACGTGAGCATCAGGCTGGTTCCAACGGGGATCAAAGCCGCGAGTTGAGGCGAGGGCAACGGAACCGGGTGCTGCTCCAGCACGTGATAGTCGAGCATCAAGCCGGCGACTCGTATGCGGCTCACGGAGTCGAAGGTCAAGGTGTTGAAGATGCTCGCAAGCCGCAGACACTGAGCGAGCGACGGAACACTGAGGACGGGTGCCTTGTGACCCGCCGGCATACCCCAGATGAGAGAGCCGATGGCTGTGCGTGTGTTGGTACCCGAAGTCACACTCATATGCGCCAGCTTCGAAGCACTCGGGTCCGCCACGCCCTGCCGGTAGTCCTCTTCCGCCATCAGGTACTGCGGCTCGATCTGCTTCCGCTCCCACGGAATGTCGCGCCAGACGGCGCTTCGTCCTTTGCCGCTGACCCAGCCCTTCTGACTGAAGTCGAACTGGCCGATCATGCGGCCTTCGTAGAGGGGCAGCGCTACGTCCTTGACCTCCTTCTCGTCGATCCAGGCGTCGGCTTCTCTGGACAGGATGATGCCCTCGAGGATCGCGATCCTCGGGACGGGCAGGCGGTCGTACGGCGGTTGGGCGCATCGAGTGCGCGGGTGTGTGCGTTGGCCGTCGCCGGGGGCGAGGAGGTGGCCGTGTATGAACTGGCGTTCGGCCATGCGGCGTTCGGGGCCGGCATCGGAGTCGAACAGCCAGTCTTCCAACTCGATGGCGGTGGGTTCGGGGCGGTCGGGGTCGACGCCGAGTTCGGCCCAGAGTTCCTCGATGGGCCGCCAGTTGCCGAGGAGCCAGCGGCTGTACTCATCGGGGCGATAGCCCTTCGCCTCCCACTGGGGGCGGGGCGGGGCGGGAAGAGCTTCGAGTCGTCGGTCATGTGGAATTCGGTCGCATAGCGGATGCCCCAGCCGTCGGGGCCGTCGTCGCCGAGGAGGACGGAGTTCCCGTAGATCTTCTCGAGGACTTCCAGGTCGCGGCGCGATTCGATCTCCAGGATCGCGCGGCTCTTCGGGCTGAACTGGAGGACTTGCTCGCGGCTGTAGGGGACGGCGAACTCCTCCGCCCGCTCCCAGTCGGTCAGGTCGCGACGCATGAAGACGGTGCGGAGCGAGGCCGTGGTCCCGCCCTTTTGGACGATGACGGGGTTGAACTTGAATCGGCTGTCGATCGGGAACAGCTTGGCCCGGTTCTCGAAGCCGAACAGCCACTCCCACTTGCAGTGTTCGAGGAACAGGTCGCGCAGGGCGCCGGTGCCCTTGTCGGAGTACAAGCCCGACGGGACGAGGAAGCCGAGCCGCCCACCGATGGCGAGCAGGGCGTGGACCTGCTCCAGGAACAGCTTGTAGAGGTTCAGGTCGGCCGATCCCTGGTGTCTGAAGGAGTGGTCGGCGTCGGAGTAGCGGCGGGAGCGACTTCGCGCCTGGCGCCAACTGTCGTGTAGGCGGAGATTGCCTTTGCGCAGGTAGAAGCGGCGGTCGCTCGAGTCGTTCTCCTTGGGATCGCCGAAGGGCGAGGCCGCACAGGTCACGAAGTTGGACTGGGCGCGGAAGCGGGCGTTGTAGTCGAGCCAGTCGCGCTCGCTCGCTTCGTCTTCGGTGAAGTAGCCCTTCTGCCGGCGCACGGCTTCCTGTTTGCCGTAGGAGCGGTAGAGCGGATCGATGTTGGAGAAGAACTCCTGCGACTTGGGCTTGGCGATGTCCCACGGCGGGTTGCCGAGCATCGCGTCGAATCCGGCGCCGGGCTCGCGGAACACGTCGGGGAACTCCAGCTCCCAGTGGAAGAAGCGCATCTCGGCGGCGATGCGGTCGGCCGCGGCGCGGGTCTCGGGCGGCGGGTCGGCGAAGGCGGTGGGCAGGGGCGCTCGGTCCAGTTCGTCGGCGGGCCAGAACCAGCAGGCGCACCACAGGTCCATCGCCTGCTTGAGGGAGCGCCACTCGTTTGAGTCGAGCAGTTCTTCGCGGTACAGGCGGGCGCGGGCGGCGGCGTCCTGGATAGGCAGGCGGTGCATGCGCTCAAGGGATTCGAGCGCCTGGCGGTGAACGGCGGTCGCCTGGTCGAGCAGGTCTTCGTGGAAGAGGGTGCGGCCTTCCAGGACGTGACGTAGATCCGGGGTCAGCTCGTTCTTGACGAAGGCCTTGATCGCCTTCGTCCCGGCGCCCTTCTCGTGGTGGACGCCGTTCGAGTGGTTCTTGTCTCCGGCTTCGCGGTTCTTCCAGGCCATCGCGGGGTAGTGCTGGAACTGGTCGAACCAGGCGCCGATAAGCGAGTTGCCGCAGCGGATCTTGTGGTCGAGGAAGGAGAAGGGGAGGTCGCGGTCCATCGTCTCTATCCACATGGAGAGCTGGCAGAGCGAGACGGCGAGGGGGTCGAGGTCGACGCCGTAGATGCAGCGTTCGACGACGTAGCGGCGGAGCACTGCCTTGAGGCGGGGCTCGAAGTCGTCGGCGTCGGGCGGGCAGGGGATGAGTTCGTCGCCGGGGCGTTCCGCGGAGGCTGCTGCAGCGGCAGTCGGCGCGTCATCCAGGCCGAGGAGGCGGACGAGGGCGCGGCTTTCCTGGCTCTCGATCCGGCGGTGGTGCTGCACCGAGGCGTAGAGCGCGTCGGTCAGGAAGCGGAGGGCCGCGAGGGGGAAGCTGCCGGAGCCGCAGGCCGGGTCGCAGACCTTGAGGTCGAGGATCTCTTCAGGGAGCTTGGGAGTCCACTCGGCGGGCGGTGCTTCGCGGTCGGGTTCGTCGTCGGCGCCGGCGGGCGGGTCGTAGGCCAGCGGGCGCAGGGTGCGCTGGACGGTGGGGACGGTGAGGCCGGGCCGCGTGTAGAAGCTGCCGGAGCCCTTCCGGGTGCCGCCCCAGCGGACGAGGTACCACTCGCCGGGGAGGACGACGCGGCTGACGAGGCTGGCGGCGCGTTTGGCGAGTTCCTGCTCGTGGGGTTGCCGCGTGGAGAGGATGGTGGTTTGCGACTTGGAGCGGCGGGGCTTCTTGACGAGGCCGGCGGTGAGGGCGGCATGGCGTGCCCAGGCTTCGGCGCGGGTGCGGGTGGCCTGGCGGGGGTCTTGGGTGGGTCGGGGCGGTTCGGGGCTCTCGGTCGGGGTTTCGGGCTCGCCGCTTCGCGGCGTCGCGCCCGATGCCGGCGAGGACGCCGGCGCACCCAGTGGGGGAGCGTCTGCGGCTTCTTCCGCCGGTTCGGAGTCCTTGCTGCCGCTGGCCTTCTTGAAGGCCGAGAAGAGGCTGCGGAGGGCCTTGTCGTCCATTGCCTCGAGGCGGGACAGCGGCAGCGCGGGCTGTTCGCCGACGGCGAGGAAGATGACGGGGTCGTCGCTGGGCGCGGTCTTCAGTTCGTAGTCGAGCAGGCCCTCGTAGAGCACGCCGATGTACTCGGTTGAGAGGTCGGAGAAGTCGACGGGCGCCGCTACCAGGCGGCTGGCTTTGCCGTGGCGGATGCGGACCTGGGTTCGGGTCAGGCGCTCCAGCAGGTCGTGGACTCCGGCGTCGGAGAGCACTTCGTCGCGCAGGCAGGCGGTCTCGAAGGTGGCCAGGGCGCGGGAGAGGCTGTCCTCGCTGTTGGGCGATCCGGGGGCGAACAGGTCGCCGCCGTAGGCGGTGACGGGCAGGCCTTCGTGGTGCGAGCCTTCGCGCACCAGGTTGAACAGCGCCAGCAGGCGCGGCCAGGCGCCGTAGCTGTGGGCCTGCGAGCGGCCGGCGGCGGCGCGCCGCCCGAGCGCCTCGTGGAGGCCGCCGAGCCCGTACGCCGCGTGGTACGCGGCGTCGTCGCGGGGCAGCAGGCCTCGCGCTTCGGCGAACAGGATGACGACTAGGCGCATGACGACGCGGCAGGCCGCGCGGTAGATATCGGCCGGGTCGACGGTCGCGCAGTCCCGATTCAGCGCGTCGCCGTGGCTCTGGATCAGCAGTTCGACGGCCTCGCGCACCCGCTCGCCGAGCGCCTCGGAGAGTTCGGACTGGCCCTTGCGGCTGTCGCGGACGGCGCGGAGCAACGGCGGGTCGGCCCCTTCTTCGTCGGGCGTCCACAGGGCCGGCCGGATCAGCGTGAGCAGGGCCTTCAAGGCCGGCGACGGCCGACCCTCGGCGAACCAGAGGTCGGCATCCCACTCGCACCAGGCGTCGAAGTCGAGGCCGGCGAACAGGAGCCGCCACTGGCGGCCGTTCGTCACCAGGGCGAGGCGTTCGGGGCCGGCGCGCAGCCAGCCGAGGACGCGGCTCGTCTCCCTCCGGCCGCGGCCGATGCCGACGCGTTTGTCGTTCGTGACGAAGACGGGCAGGACGGCGCCGTTCGCACCCTGCCAGAGCTGGCGCGGGCGGACCCTCTCGCCGGTCGTTGCGCGGCGGCGCCACTCGGCCGGTACGCGGGCGCCCCGCAGCCACGAACCGCCGTCGGCCCCGGCGCCGCCGCTCATACCGAAGCCGCAGAGGCGCTCCAGCACGAAGGCGACGAACTCGGGCGCTTCGCGGCGCTGGCGAGTCGCGTCGGCGTCGCGGAGCAGTTCGGAGCGCCGGCGGAGCTCGCTCTGAAGCCAGGCGTCCGGAGCGGCGGGCGCGGGGAGGGCGGCGACCTCGCTCAGGCGCTGCGCGTCCAGCAGCAGGCCGCCGTGTCGGAGCTCGCTCCAGCCCGGAAGATCGGCGCTGCCGGTCGTGGCGCCGCCGGTTCGCCGGTTGCCGGGCCGCGGCTTGCTCAAGGCAGGCGCACCTCGACGGTCACCGGGAAGGCCTGCGCTTCGCCCGCCAGGGCGTGGCGCTTCGGCAGCAGACGGTCGACGATGCGCCGGCGCTCACCCTCCAACTGCTCGCGCGCGTCTTCGTAGTGGCGGCGGCGGCGGTCGATCTCGCGCTCCCTGTCCTGGATCGAGTCGGCTATCCGTTCGAGGTCGCGGCGCTGGTCGAAGAGCCGGCCTTGCGCGAGCGAGCGGCGGAGCGTCGCGATCTCCCGTTCGAGCTGCTTCACGCTCTGCTGTTCGATCAGTGCGGAGACTTCGCCCTGCCGGCTCCGGTAGCGGTCGTTCGCGTCCTGCAGGGCGCTTGTGCCGTCGGCTTGCAACTGTGCCTGGAGCGAGCCGGTCAGCTCCTCGGCGTGGCGCGTGACCGCGGCTTCGAGGTCGGCTTCGACCTGTAGGAAGATCCCCCGGGCCCGTTCGAGTTCGGCGGGCGTCGGCGGTGCGGGTTGCGGGGCTCCCGGGTCGCCCTGGGCGCCGTGTTCGCTGCGGGCCAGGTTCCTTGCCGTCATGTGGGCCATGGGGTCTTCGAGCGCGCCGTTTCGCACGGGAAGGATGAGCGTTCGCACCCAGTGGTGGAAGGTCTCGCGTAGCTCGTTGACGGCCAGTTCTTCCAGGCTGAGGAGAATCAGGGCGTCCATGCCGCGGGGTACGCCGCCGCGCCGCACGGTCCAGCGCGCCGCTTCGGCCGGGCCCGGCAGGCGGCGCAGGGTCAGGGTCCGCAGGGCGCGCTCGATCAGCGGATGGGCAAGGTGCAGCAGAGCGACTTCGGGCCGCGGTGAGAACACGGCGCGGTCGCCCGTTCGCCGCAGCAGGGAGTCCGCGTCGAAGGCGAGGCGCCGGGCGGGGCCGGCGACGCCGTCCGGGGAGGCCATCCGCAGCGATTCGTCGATCGTGTCGCGCCAGCCGCGGAGGCCGGGGTCCAGGAGGCGCCAGAAGCCGTCCGCGCCGTTCGTATCGCCGGCGCCGGAACTCGGAACGCGGTCGAGTTGCGGTCGGCCGCCCGTCATCGCCATCGCGGTTTCGAGGGTCTGCCTGAGTGCCGCGGGGTGGAAGTCGATCTCGCGGGCGAGTTGGCGGAGGAGCGTGTCGGGAGCGCTGCCGGATGCGGCCGGCGCGCCGGCGGACTGAGCGTCGGCGCCGCCGAAGAGGCCGGGGATTCCCTGGTCGCGCGCCCGTTCCCGCTCCTCGTTGAGCCCGTGTTGCAGCTCGAACTCGACTCTCGCCAGGTCCGCCCCTTCGACCAGCCGCCTGTGGGCGGCGGTGTCGAACAGCTCGTTGACCGATCCGAGATCTTCCCGGATCTCGTCCGCCTTCTGAATGACGTAGTGCAGGAACTTCAGATCCGGGTCGTCGTCGCTCAGGAAGTGGTGCACCGTCACGTCGCGGGCCTGGCCGTAGCGGTCGAGACGGCCGTTTCGCTGCTCCAGGCGCGAGGGGTTCCACGGGCAGTCGTAGTGCAGGAGGTAGCGGGCGCTGCGATGCAAGTTGAGCCCTTCGGACGCGGCGTCGGTCGCTACCAGGATGCGCACGGCGGAGTCGGGGTCGTTGAAGGCTGCGCGGACCCGTTCGCGGGCGGCATCGTCCATGCCGTCCTGGCCGCCGGCGCCGAACAGGGTGAGCACGCGCGCGGCGGCCTCGCCGCCGTTCGCGTCGTAGCGTTCCCGCAGCCGGCGTTCGAGGTAGTCCAGGGTCGTCTTGTACTCGGTGAAGACGACGAGCCGTTCGTCGTCGCGGAAGGCCGGCGCTTCGCCGGGTGCGTGCGGGAGAAGCAGGAGTCGCTCGATCAGTTCGGTGAGGGCGTCGAGTCGGGCGTCGGCGGTCGGGTCCTGTTCGACGGCCGGCGGGCCCTGGGCAACGAAGCCGAGGTTGCCCAACGCGGTGTCAATGGCTGTCATCTCGCCTTCCACGGCGTCCGCGACGTTGCGCAGCCAGGCGCCGACGACGCCGGCCGCGGTGCCGGTGCGCTGCTCGGTCTCCCGGTCGTCCGACGTTTCCCGCTCGACGGAGCGCTTCGCCGCCGCGACATCTGCGTCGGTCGCCGCGTCGGCGGCCTGCTCGGCGCGTGCGTAGCCGTCGCGGGTCCGGCGCCAGGAGTCGGCGAAGGCGGTCGGGCAGGAGAGCAGGCGCTTGCCCAGGATCTCGATCGCGAAGGTTCCGGCGCGTTCGCCGGCATTGCCGGCCGCGATGGCGCGGCGGACGGCGGTGCGGAAGGCGGCGAAGGCCGTGGAGAGGGCAGCCTCGCGCGGGTCGCGGTAGAGCAGGAGCGGCGCCGGTTTGTTCCGTCGACAGAAGCGGGGCGAGGCGCTCTGCTGGTTCAGTTCGCGCTTGAGGCGGCGGATGACCAGTTGGCGAGCGCGGCGTCTCTGCACGTCCGTCAGTTCGTCCGTTTGGCTGAACCGCACCGGGTCGAGAATCTCCAGCAGACCGGTGAAGGAGCGGGTGTGCCCGTTGTGCGGCGTCGCGGAGAGGAAGAGCCGGTGCTCGAAGCACGGGGCGATCCGGCGCAGCATCTGGCACAGCTCGCTGTCGGCGCCGAAAGGCGACGGCATCAGGTTGTGGCACTCGTCGACGATCAGCAGGTCCCAGGGGAGGCGAGGCGAGTCTTCGCCGGCGCGGCTCGCGGCGAGGAACTGCTCCTGGATGTCGGGCTGTCGCAGGTAGTGGTAGGAGGCCACGATCCGGCTGAACGAGCGCCAGGGATTCGCGTCGATGCCCAGTTCCCGGCGCAGCGTCTCGGTCCGTCCCCGGTCGACGATCTCGAACGGCAACGCGAACTTGTCGCCGAGTTCGTCCCGCCACTGCAGGCGCAGCGCCGCCGGCACGAGGACGAGCACCCGGCGGATGCGCCGGCGCAGGAGTAGTTCCTTGAGTATGAGACCCGCCTCGACCGTCTTGCCGAGCCCGACGTCGTCGGCGATCAGCAGGTTCACGCGCGGCATTCGTAGCGCCCGAACGAGCGGCTCGAGCTGGTACTCCTCGACCCGGACGCCGCTGTGCAGGGGACTCGACACCGGCTGGCGGTCGAGCGGACCTTCGCCGTCGGGGTCGACGTAGGGCAGGAGCGCGGTCCAGCGCGCGGCACGCAGCAAGGCGTCGAAGTCCTCGGCCGGCATCGGCGCGCTCTCGCGGACCCGTGGCAGCCGGTTCGGTTCCAGGAGTTCACGGCCCGGTTCGAGTTCCCACAGGAGGCGCTCGCTGTGCGGCGCGTCGTGGTCCTTGTACTCGACCTGGACCAGGTGCAGGCGGCCGGCGTCGCCGCCGTGCGGATTGTCGTAAGGACTGACGGCCGCGACGATCCCGCGCCGGTTGCGGACCCGGGCCAGCATGCCGACCCGGGGGATGTCGGTCCTTCCTTGTGCCTGTTGCATTCCCTCTCTTGCTGGCGCGGTCCTCGGGCGTCGCCCATTGGCGGAGACGTGTCCGATGTCAAGTTGTGTTGACGGATTCAGGGGAGTGTATGCGCGCCGTGTAGCGATCGGAACTCCCGGACTTCAAGTGTTGGACCCGGCGACTTCGAGGTCCTTCGGTTCTGACGGGGCGGCTCGGTCGGCAGAGAGGGGATGCTGTTCTGGTGCGCTAGAGTCCGCGGCCACCTCAACCAACTACTTGCGCGGAGCAAGACGGAACGGCTGTGCCCCAAAGCCGGAACGCCAGAGAGGTTCGCGGACGGCGAGCCGCCTGTTGTACGCCCTCGGCCGGTGGGCGACGCGAGGCGGCGGCAACAGAGCCGCCGCCGATGCCGGTGTCCTGGCAGGTGGCCGCGCCACGGAACTACGTCGCCGAGTACGCCGCAGTCTCGGCCCTTCCCGGCGTCCTGGCCGGGAGTCTCGGCCGCGACGAGTGCTTGCGGTCAGCCATCGGTCAGTGCGTCGTCTATTCCCGGCGCGACCGTGACCGCGGCGGCGGCCGTCCGCATGCGCGGCTGGCTGGCGGGCTCCTGGTCAAGTTGCTTCAACGGGGCCGGTTGCCGCTGCCGACGCTGGAGATCGAGAGGGCCGCTCTGGCGGTTCATGGTCTGGCGGACCGCGCCGACGACCTGAGTGCCGACGGCGTCGAGCTCGGCTGGCAGGCGCCGGGCGTCCTCGACGCTCTGGACAGGGACTCGTTGCTGCGCGTCGCGTGCCGTCGCGCACCCTTCGAACTGGCTTCGGGCGTGGACTTCGACCCGAATGCCGCTTCACAGGGGGCGCGGGTTGGAAGCACGGTCGAGCGACGCTTCCTTTGCGATTGGGTTCCGAAGGCGCTCGGCCCTTCGGCGGGGCAGTGGTTCACGCCGCAGGCGCCGCTTGACCAACTCGCGCGTTCGCTGGCCGGCAGCGAGAAACGATCGGAGGACGTCGCTGCCCGGCGTGTGGACTTCCTCTACTGTCATCCAGGCGGGACGCAGTTCGTCGTCGAGCTCGACGGTCCGGAGCACGAGTCCGCCTGGGAGGACGACGAGGAGCGGGACCGGTTGCTGGAGGCGTGCGGGATCGAGGTCGTACGCGTCCGCAACGAGGAGGTGGAGTGCGGGCGCGGTCCCGGGCTGAAGCGTGTCCGCGCACTCCACGCTCAGCCGTGAGCGAAGACGATCGCGAGGCCGACCCGCTGGCGGCGATGATCCTGGACTGTGCGGAAGCGGCGCGGGTCCAGTTCGCGATCGGCCGGGCGGTCGGCTACGGCTGGCTCGATGCGTCCCGTGAATGGCGCATCGAGTTGAGCGGCGCCGGTGAGGTGGCCGCCGCTGGCGTTCGTGACGCGCTGACGATCCTCGCGGCGCTGGACGTGCTCCATGGTGGCCGCACGGCGCCCCGGCGGTGTCGGATCGTCGGCGTTCTCGGGCAGGGCGAGGTCGAGTTGGCGATCTGGGAGAGACCAGCATCCGTCGACGTCGACACAGCCGACGACCTCGACAGAGAGCGGCCCCCCCAGCGCCTGAGGATCGAGACGAACCGTCTCGCCGGCCCGTTCCACCGGCTCGAGGGGTCGGACGCGGACTTCGTGATCCGCCCGACGTGTCTTCCGGTCGTTCTGGCGACTGACAACCCGGCTTCTTTCGCCCGCTCGGCCATTGCGCCGGAAAGTGCAGAGGAGGCGACGCCGGCGCTCCGGGTCTTCCTGCAGAACGTGTTCCGCAAGTGCGAGTTCCGGGAGAAGCAGGACCTGGCCGTCTTCCAGGCCATGAAGCAGAGAGACTGCGTCGTTCTCCTGCCGACTGGCGCCGGCAAGAGCCTCGTCTACCAGATGGCGGGCCTGTTGATGCCGGGCACGACCCTCGTGGTCGATCCGATCATCGCGCTGATGGAGGACCAGGTCGACGGGCTCCGTCGTTACGGCATGGACCGCGCCGAGGCGATCTCCAGCGCGGTCGAGGAGGGCGAGCAGACACGGCTGCTCGATCGGCTGGCGGGGGGCGAGATCCAGTTCCTGCTATTGACGCCGGAGCGGGTGCAGACGCCGAGGTTCCGGCAGACCCTGGCAGCCATGAAGCGGGTCTCGCCGGTCAATCTGGCGGTCATCGACGAGGCGCACTGCGTCTCGGAGTGGGGGCACGACTTCCGTCCGGCGTACCTGAGCCTGGCTCGTAACCTGCGCCGCCTGGGCGCCGACCGGAGTGGCGCGCCGCCTCCGATTCTCGCGATGACCGGAACCGCCTCCCGTGCGGTGCTGCGGGACATGCTGGAAGCGGTCGGCATCGACCAGGAAAGCTCGGATGCGCTGATCCGTCCCGATTCGTTCGACCGCCGCGAACTCCGGTTCGCGATCGATCGGGCAAAGCCCGGAAAGGCCGCCGCGGTCTTCCGGGGTCTCTTGAAGTCGCTGCCCGCGGAATGGAACTGGCCCTCCGCGGACTTCTTCAGCGCCGCCGCCGCCGGGACGAAGTCGGGCATCGTCTTCGTACCCCACGTGAACGGACAGTCCGGCGTGGTTGAGGTTGGCCGGCTGGTGGAGGAGACCGTCGGGGCCACGCAGGAGAGCTACTCGGGAAAGCCGCCGAAGGAGTTCGGGGGCGACTGGGACGTCCAGAAGCGGCAGAACGCCAGAGCGTTCAAGCGCAACGAGATTCCCGTGCTGATCGCGACGAAGGCCTTCGGCATGGGCATCGACAAGCCGAACATCCGCTACACGATTCACTACGGCATGCCGCAGTCGCTGGAGAACTTCTACCAGGAGGCGGGCCGCGCCGGACGGGACCGGAAGCTTGCCCTTTGCTCCGTCGTGTTCACGGAGTACGACGCCGCTCGCTCAGATTGGCTGCTCGATCCGAACGCGGGTCTCGAGGAGTTGAGGGAGCGGTACGCGCAGGACCAGGGCAACTGGAAGAAGAAGGACGACGTGATGAACGTCCTGTTCTTCCACTTCGGCGCCTTCGCCGGGCAGGAGCAGGAGATTCGGGATGTCCAGACCGTGCTGGACCTGCTCGGCGATCTTGCGGCCCGCGAGGAGATCCAGGTGCCGTTCGACCGGGAGAAGACCGCGCGCGAGAAGGCGCTCTATCGCCTCGTGCGGCTCGGCGTCGTGCACGACTACGAAGTCGAGTGGGGCAGCAAGCGGTTCAAGGTGGACGTCGCCCGGTTCGACCTGGAGGCGGCGAAGACGGCCCTGCTGCGCTACGTCGAGACGACCCAGCCGGCTCGCGTCCCGGTGTTCGAACAACGGCTGGACGAAGTCGGCCCGGGCAGTCCGGTGGAGTGCGCCCTCGCGCTGGCGAACCTGTTGATCGGCTTCACGTACGACGTGATCGAGCGCTCCCGGCGGAGGATGATCCAGGAGTCCATGCTGCTGGCGAGGAGCGCGACCACCGACCTCGAGATCCGCCGCCGGCTGCTCGACTACCTCTCGGAAGGTTTTGGCGCGGAGCAGATCGAGGAGTTGCTCCGAGACACGGGAATCGACCTTGCCGGCTGGTTCGACCTCTTCGGCAACGTGCAGTCCCCGCTGGAGGCGGGCGAACTCCGCGGGTTGTGCATTCGCTTCCTGGAGTCATTCCCCGACCATCCGGCGCTCCTCCTGGTCCGCGCCGCGGCGGAGGCGAGGTGCTCGGACCACGACGAAGCGGCGAGTTCGCGGGGCGTCGAGGCAGCGATTCGGGTAGGCCTGGAACGGTACGAGCTGCCGAGGCGCGACGTTCAGCGCGCCATCGACTGGCTGTTCGACCCGACCCGGGGAGCGAGTGCGCCGGCGCTTGGTCGACCCGCGGCGTGGGCGCTGCTCGGTCTGTGGCAGGACGCGGATCTTCGGTGGGTGGCCGAGCATGTGCTGGAGGCCGCGGACAGGTTCGACAACGCCGGGCTGAGAGAAGAGACGCTCACCTGGCGTCTAGAGCGTGCCGTGGAGAAGGCCGCGGCCGCGGTGGACGCGACGGAACAGAGGTGGGCGGCCGCGCCGTCTGGAAGGCCGCCGCCGGGGCGTCCGAGGGTCGCCAGGCGGCAAGGAACAACGGAGGGAAGTTCATGGACCTGACACAGGAGATGCGGGAACGGCTTGCGAAGGCCGATGACCGCCTGACGGCATTGGTGGGCCGGCTCGAGGGGTTGCGCTCGGTCGAGGAGGAATACGCCGATTCGGGCAGGCGCGTTGGCGAGTTGGCCAACCAGACGGGCGCGGCGTCGGAGGCCCTGGCGAGCGCTGCCGACGCACTGCGGGCCGCAGGCGAGGTCGTGGCGCGGTCCGACCCCGCCCAACTCGCCGCCACCGTGGCCGACCTGCGCTCAGGTCTGGAACGCGACGTGGCCGGTGTGGCGCGCCAGGTCGAGGAGGCGGCCGAACGCGCCAGCCGCGAGACCGGTTCGGGCAACGCCCGTGTGATCCAGGAGCTCCAGGCCGCGACGGCCCGCGAGGTCCAGGAGAGCGCCGGGCCGCTGGGCGACCGGATCGCCAAGGTCGAGAAGACGCTCGGCGAACTGCTCGCCGAACTATCCCGCCGCCGCGGACCTCTCAGGCGGGTTGCCGAGCGGCTCCGCGGCGGGGGTTGATCTCCCCGTTGGGCGACCGCTCCGCTTCCTTGAGGCCGGCCGTCCAGGAACGTCTCCGCTACGGCCGCTTCAGGGTGACGATTCGTGCCGGTCCGTCGTAGGTCAGCACAAGGTCGTTGAGAATGTCGCGCCCAATGACGGCGATGAGGTCGAATCTCCCCAAGTCGAGGCTGGCGACTCGGAGCGGCCACGATCCCACGTCGTCGAGCACTACTTCCACTGGCGAAGCGTGATGGGGAAGGTCGGGCGACCGCGCTTGTCGTAACGGGCCCTACGCACGAAGCAGAGTCGGCATGAACACGGGCTCGGGGTGCGTACCGCACTCGCGGACCAGCATCTTTCGGACGCCCAGGCGGTAGCCCTCGTCGATCGCTTGGCGGCGAGTCGGAAAGACGCCAACCAACTGTTGGCCGCAGATCAGGACGAACTGGTCCGGGAACCTGGTCGCGTACTCGTCGAAGTGCTCCTCGTAGAACTCCAGTTCGTCAGCGAGGAGCGGTTGGGGTCCGGCGTCTCTGTCTGGCATAGGGTCCCTTGCAAGCAGTGGGAGGCTGCGGATTCGTTGATGACCCTCTCGCTTCACCGTAGCATGAGCCCGAACGCGTGGGGCCGGGATCCTGTCCCGGCTGCGCAGGCTTCCGATTCGCAGCGTCGTCGAAGCGGACGATCGTCACGTCATGGAGATGGCGCGCGACCATCGTCTCACTGCCTACGACGCCAGCTACCTGGCGCTGGCGATTCGCGAAGACTGTGCCCTCGCGAGCGCTGGACCAGCGCTTGACCGAAGCGGCCGCGGCCTCAGCCTCTTCACGAGACCAAGGTAGCCGTCCGCAGTCTTTGCGAGAAACTCATCGACGCCGGTGCCTTCGAGGGCAAGCTCCTCGAGCCGGACTAAGTTGAACCAGCTCGCCGACTGCGTCGTCGATTGCATCCTCGGGCTCAGCTCCCAAGACCTCCTGCTTCGCATCCACGGCCGCCAGGATCAGGAGCCGGTCAAGGGTGGTGAAGTCCTCCTGACGATCGGGTTCCTGGGCGACGTCTGGCGTTACTCTCTCGCCGGCGTCCTCTTCCGGTGCCTCCGCGGGCGCTTCGGACTCTGGGTCCGCCGGCGGGGCCTTGAAGTCAGCGAACCAGCCGCGCAGGGCTCTCTCTAGCGGGCGGTCGGACAGGCTGATTGTCCGGAGATAGACGGCCGCGTCCCTCTCCCCGAACCGGTCGACGAGGTGGGTGGCCGTCTTGCGCGCTGCTTTGTCGGAAACTCCGCCGTCCTCATTCCGAGCGATGCGCTCTTCGAACTCGCGGTGAGCTTCCGGGTAGGCGCCTTCACCAAGTGCGCGAAGCAGGCGGTTGGCCAGCGCGGCATCGGCGAGCATGGGTGGGCGCACCTCGTTGGCGATCTTCTGGTCGGACCACTTCTCGACCGTCTTGGGCCGGAAGTTCTTGCTCTGGAGACGGTTCGGATCAGAGCTGCGCGATGGGCGGTCTCGTCCGATGCGAGAGCCACGCTTGCAGCTCTTGCCCGCTCGTCGCTCGTGAGAGCCCGCCAGAGCCTGAGAGGGGTCAGGCGCTCTGTTGGCTGAAGCAGTGTTCCGATCGTGTCCGGGAGTTCGGTTGGCATGCTGTGTTTCTCACGAGTTGGACTACGGAAGAGGGTCGATCTTCCCCGGGGGCTGCAGCTGCTTCGCCTTCTTCCAGGCCTCTTGGAGTTCCACTTGGTGCAACAGCGCCCATTCGCGCACGAGGCTATGTGCGCGAGATGGCAGGTTTCCGTGGATCAAGGCCAGGGTGTCGATCGCCACGACCGCCTCCTCTCCACCGTAACTGGCGTGAAAGTGAGGCGGCGCGTGGTCGTCGAAGTACAGGCGGATGATGATCCCGTAGAAACGACAAAGCTCAGGCATCGGGCACGCGATGAGCGGCTCCGGGCATCAAGTTGTGTACGGCTTTGCCGGTGACTTGGAGGTACAGCGCGTCGGGGCATAGTTCCACGTCATCCCCCCACACGACGGAGCCGTGCTCGGCTACGCGAACCGCTTCGAAGGCGTCTGCGTCATTCCAGCAACGGAAGACGCCCCTGCCGGCAAGGCGGGAGAGGTCGACCACGCCCTCCGCGCCGTCGGAGAAGCGGAGCCAGAGGGTGAATCCGTTGCGCGGTTTGACTTCGATTGGTCGAGTCATCGGTCGATCCGTCGCGATCCTATCCCGCATGTTCTGGCCGTCCGATTCCGAGATTTCCGCCGTCTGGATCCGAGATTTCCCCTATCGTGACTCCGAGATTGCCGATGTCCGACTCCGGGATCTCATGCTTCCACAGCCCTTCGCCGGAACATGGCAGATCCGACGACGAGCACCGCGGCCGCCGCGTACGGCAGCGCCAGCAGCCGCAGTGCAACCGGCACGTGGGCCAGGGAGTGCGCGAAGAAGACGGCGTACCAGGCTGGCACAGCCCATCCCGCGGCGAGGATGCCGGCCCAGCGCCAGGGGTCTTCGAGGGACCACCAGTGGCGGAGGACATAGAGGGTGCCGGCGATCAGCGTTGCCGCGGTGACGGCGATCAGGACGAGGGCCAGGACCCGTGAGCCGAGGCCGACCGTGCCGAGGTGGTTGGCGGCGCGGTCGAGGAATCGTTCGATCGTGGGTCGGCTGGAGTAGAAGTGGTCGATGTCCGGGTGAATCGAGCTCCGGGGATCGCCGTAGAGCCGGAAGGCGAGCTGGTCCCAGAACTTGAACAGCACGGGCTCGCGGAACACGAGTTCGGCGATGAGGACCCGGAGCAGGAAGACAGCGGAGAGGGAGGAGGTGTATGCGCCGGCGCAGCGGATCAGCAGGTCGCGGCGCCAGACGCGGGCGCTGCCGAGCGGGCTGGACGGTTCCGTGGCGTGTCCCGCAGCAGGCGAAGGTGCGACCGCGAGCGCCAGCAACAGGGCGACCAGCCCGATCAGGGCGCTGCCAAACAGGAGTTCGTGGTACGCGATCAGTGCGCCGAAGGAGGCGAAGAGCAGAATCTGGCGTTCCGGTCTCCAGTGGGCGACGCGGAGCAGGGGGATGCCGAGAAGCAGGGCGAGAGTCAGTACGTTCGAAGAGCCGGTCGTGAAGCTGCCGGCGCGGTCGTCGAGATCGAGGAAGAGCAGCAGGCAGACGAAGATCGCTGCACAGGCGGCGGGCTGGAACAGGAACTGACGTCTTTGCCGCCGGTTCGCGGCACGCCGGCGCACCCAGTCGACGAGGGCGCCGGCGAGGCCGAGGCCGAGCAGGCCGAAGGTGAACCAGCTCAGGAGACTCCGCAATCCCTCGACGCCGAACCGCGGCAGCAGCCACTGCAGCATGACGCGCTGACCTGCCCAGTACTGGTGGTAGAAGACGGTCAGGAAGTCCGAATCGTCGACCGTGCCTTGGTCGAGACGCTGCTCGAGCGCGTCGCACGGTCGTTGCGGGCGCGTGTAGCGGTAGACGCGGCGCGGCGAGACGGTCCGCTCCCAGGTCGAACCGGCCCGGTCGAGCGTCATCAGGCTGAGCAGGCAGTCGTTGAAGCGCTCGGCCGAGTCCTCGAGGGTGCGTTCGGGGTCCGCGTAGGACGCCCGCAGCGCGTCGGCGACGGGTTCCGGGTCAGCGCGGACGGCGAACCAGTTGAGCGCGAGGAAGACGACGGTGGCGGCGAGCGTCACGGCGGCGACGAGGGCGGCGGCCTGGCGGACGCCACCCGGGTCCCCGGGCGCCGAAGACGAGAACAGGAGCGTGCGCAGGATGCGGAAGCCGTCGCGGAACGCCTTGAGCTTGCTTGCCGAGCCCTCCGGCCGGGCGAAGTACGGGCACGGGGTTTCGTCCCAGGAGAGGTCCGACGACGCGGCGAACAGAGTCAACTCGGTCTCGATCTCGAAGCCGTTGGAGCGCGCGGGGAAGCGCTCGACGAACCGGCGCGAGAAGACCCGGTAGCCGGAGAGCAGATCCTGAACCCGGGGGCCGCAGCGCCAGCGGGCAAGGGCGGTGAACAGCCGGTTTCCCAGGCGGCGAAGCGGCGTGTAGGCGTGCGCGTCGGCCCGTTTGCGAGCGGCGACGAGCATGTCGAGCTCACGCTCCTGGAGGGTCGAGGCGAGCTCTGGGGCGCTCTGTGCGTCGTAGGTGTGGTCGCCGTCGGCCATCAGGTAGATGTCCGCGTCCACCTCGGCAAACAGGCGGCGGATGGCCCGGCCTTTGCCGCGCCGGGGTTCGGCGATCACGGTCGCGCCCGCAGCGGCTGCGGCCTTGGCGGTGCCGTCGTCGGACCCGTTGTCGCAGACGTAGACGGTCGCTTCGGGCAGGGCGCGCTGGAACGCCGCAACGACATCGGCGATCGTCGCCTGCTCGTTCAGGCAGGGGAGGAGGACGGCGATGCGGGGGCGGCTCATCGCACGTCAGGCTACTGCGGTTCGATCGGCTGCGCCGGAGGCCGCCTTCGGCGGATGCCGGCGGGGACGCCGGCGCACCCAGTGACGGACCGGATGCCGGCGGGGATGCCGGCGGACCCGGCGGACCCGGCGGAGGGTCAGGGTGCGTCGCTGCCGGTCGAGTCGGCCTCGCTGCCGGCCGGGCCGAACGCGAACAGGTGCTCCTGGCCGCGGATGTAGAGCCGGTCGCCGACGATCGCGGGAGTCGCCCAAACGGTTTCGCCGACGGAGAAGCTGCCCAGCACTTCGTGTTCCCGGCCGGCGCGGAACCATGCCGCGTCACCGTCCGTGTTCACCATCAGGATCCGCCCGCCGCCGCCGACCATCGAGGCGGAGTAGCGGCCGCGGATCGGCAGCCGCCCGCCTTCGTAGATCACCTCGCCCGTGCGCGCGTCGAGGCACGTGATCACGCCGCCGTCGTTCGTCAGGTAGAGCAGGCCGTCGTAGAGGAGGTTCGAGGGTACGTAGCCGGTACCCTTGCGGTAGGTCCAGACCCGCGCGTCGTCGCTGCCGGCCAGGTCGCCGCGGCTGTCGAGCCGGATGGCGAAGGAGATCTTCGCCGGGTAGCCGGAGGTGAAGACCGCCAGGTCGCCGACCGTCATCGGAATGTGGATCGCGTTGTTTTCAAGGCCCTTTGCGCGCCACAGTTCGTCGCCGTTCTGCGGGTCGTAGGCGACGACCAGTTCGTTGCCGCTGGTGAGCAGTTGCTTCTGCCCCTCGTGTTCCACGACGATCGGCGTGGCCCAGCTTGCCTGCACCTCCCGCTCGCGCTTCCAGACTTCCTCCCCGGTCCCGGCGTCCAGCGCGACGATGAAGGAGTCGTCGCCGCTGTCCTCGTCGGCCAGGACGATCAGCAGGTCGTCCAGAAGGACCGGCGAGGTGCCGACACCGAGGCCGACCGTCTTGATGTCGCCGATGTCGCGCTCCCAGACCGGCTCACCGTCCACCTCGTAGGCGTAGACACCCTCGGACCCGAAGTAGGCGTAGACCCGTTCGCCGTCGGTGACCGGCGTGGGCGAGGCGTAGGACGAGTCCGAGTGGCGGTCGTCGTAGACGCGTCCGGCATAGGCCGTACGCGACCAGAGAAGGTCTCCCTGGTCGGCGTCGAGTGCGATCACCTTCATCGTGTGGTGGCGGTCGCCGTCGACCGCTTGCGGGTGCTTGAACGGTTGCCCGCCGAAGGTGTGTTCGGGTGGCCGCGCGCCGGGAATCGCGTCGCCCACGATCGCTGTCGTCAGGAACACGCGGTCGCCGGAGACGACCGGCGAGGAGTGGCCGCGACCTTCGATCTTCGACTTCCAGAGCAGGTTGCCGTCGAGCTTGAGGTCGGCGGCGGGACCGGGACCCGAGCGTGCGATGCCGCTGCCGTCGGCGCCGCGGAAACCGGGCCAGTCGTTCGCATCGGCTTCAGCGCCGAGGATGGGCGCCGCGATCAGGGTGGCGGCGAGGAGATAGGGGAGGCTCTTGGACACAGGATGCTCCTTTTCGGCCTACGGGGTCTTGATCGGGTCGGCGGGGCGGCCGGGCAGGGTGCGGGGGTCCTCGGCGAGCTTCTCGAGCAGGAGCTCGACGGCCTTCGCGAGTTGCGGGTCCCGGCCTTCGAGGATGTCGCGGGGCAGGTTGGTGACCTCGATGTCCGGGTCGACGCCGTAGCCCTCGATCACCCAGTTGCCTTCCGGATCGGCGGAGCCGGCCTCGGGCACGTTGACCGAGCCCCCGTCGATCAGCGGCGCCCGGCCGTAGATGCCGACGACGCCGCCCCAGCTCCGCTTGCCGACGATGGGCCCCAATCCGGCGCGGCGGAACTGGTAGGCGAACTGGTCGCCGTCCGACGCGGTGTCCTCGTCGATCACGCAGACGAGGTGGCCGTGGAAGACGCCGCCGGGCGAGGTGTCGACGGAGTCGCGATTGCGTTCAAAGTCGAGCATCAGAGTCTCGCGGCGCAACCGCTCGATGAGCATCGGCGACACGTTGCCGCCGCCGTTCGAGCGGACGTCGACGACCATCGCGTCCTTGCGGACCTGGCCGTAGTACCACTTGATCCACTCGCGGATGCCGTTCGCCGACATGTCGGGAATGTGGAGGTAGCCGATCCGTCCACTGCCTAGTTCCAAGACGATCCTGCGGCTCCGTTCGGTCCAGGCGAGGTAGATCAGGGCGTCCTCGCTCGCGATCGGATCGACCAGGACGTTCCTCGCCTCGCCGCGGTCGGCGCTCGAACTGACGGTCAACTCGAGCGGTCCTCGCCCGGCCTCGCGCAGGAGCTGGAACGGGTTCGTGTCCGGGGTCAGCTCGCGGCCCTGGATCGCGAACAGGTAGTCGCCCTCGTCGATGCCGACGCCGATTTCGGTGAGCGGCGAGCGGTAGCGCGGTTCCTCGTTCTGGCCCTCGAAGATGCGGGAGAACCGGTAGCGGCCGGCGTCCTCGTCCAGTTCGAAGCGGGCGCCGAGCAGGGCGGCGCGCGGCCGGTCGGGCGCCTCGTAGTCGCCGCCCGAGACGTAGGCATGGGAAACGTTCAGCTCGGCGACCATCTCGCTCATCACGTAGTTCAGGTCGCTGCGATGGCCGACATGGGCGAGCAGAGGGCGGTACTGCTCGCGGAGCGCCTCCCAGTCGTAGCCGTGCATGTTCGGGGCGTAGAAGAAGTCCCGGAAGCGCCGCCAGACCTCGTCGAAGATCTGCGCCCACTCCTCGGCGGGCGTCCGGTCGACGACCAGGCCGGCGAGGGAGAGCGTCTTCGCCGGACCGCCGCCAGTGTCGAGCAGGCGGAAGGACCGGCCCTCTCGCACCAGCAGCTTCTTGCCGTCGGCGGAGAGCACGAGGCCGCCGATGCCCTTGGCCAGGCTCTTGGCCTCGCGTTTCTCGAGCTCGTACGAGAAGACCTCGGGCTGAACGTCGGAGGAGCGTCCGAGGTAGCCGGCGCCGCCCCGCACGTAGAGGACCCGGCCCTCCGCGGCGCCGAGGCCGATGTAGTTGTCCGCTTCGAGGGGGAAGCGGGCGATCCGTCCGGCGAGACCGTCGAGGTCGATCCGGTCGCCCTCGTCCTCCGCGGGTCCGTCGTCGTCCGCTTCGTCGTCGTCGTTCGCATCGTCGTCGGCGTCCTGCTCTCCGTCGTTCTCGTCGTTCTCCGCCTCGTCCTCCTCGATCTCCACCTCGTCGCTGCGCGGCGGGAAGGGGTGGGGCGTGTCCGCGCGCAGGGCGAGCGCGTAGATGTAGGTCTCGCGATCCGCAGCGTAGTTGTACTCGAAGCTGCCGATCTGCGGCACGAACTGCCGGTCCGAGAGGAAGTAGAGGTAGTCGCCGCCCGGATCGAAGACGGGCAGGAAGTCGTTCCAGAGCTCGGAGGTCACCCGGGTGAGCGTTTCGCTCTCGACCTCGAACAGGTGAATCGAGCTGAAGTCGTTGTCGTCGCCGAGCGAGAGCGCCAGGTAATCGCCGCCCGGCGACCAGTCGAAAGCGGTGCCGAAGGGCCGTGGATCGTCAGCGACTTCGATGATCTCCCGCGCAGTGGGCGCCCCGTCGTCGCTCCGGTCGCTCGCGTCGACGATGCCGAGCCGACCCTGCTGGTCGATGAAGGCGATGCGGTCGCTATTCGGCGACCAGAGCAGGTTGTTGTAGTGGCGCCCGACGCTGCCCTGTGTGAGCGGGACGGGTTCGCCGTTGCCGTCCTGGCTGACCGCCCAGATCTCGGTCTCTCCGGTGCGGTCGGCCACGAAGGCGATCCTCCGGCCGTCCGGCGACCAGGCGGGATCCCGGTCGTTCGCGCCGGAGGAGTGGGTCAGGTTGCGGGTCGGACCGTGCTCGGCCGGGACGGTGAAGATGTCGCCGCGAGCGGAGAAGGCGGCCCGTTTCGCTTTCGGACTGAGAGCGAAGCCGGACACCTGGTTTGCCGCCGAAACCCGGCCGGGACGGCGGGCGAGCTGGTCCGTCGGCACGTGGATGGGGACCGGGCGCGCTGCGCCGGCGGCAAGGTCGAAGACCTCGAGAGAACCCGCCTTCTCGTACACGATGCGGCGATTCGCCTTGTCGGCGCTGGGCCAGCGCACGTCCCAACGGTCCTCGTTCGTGAGCTGCTCCAGATCACCCGAGTCCGTGTCGTAGGCGTACAGGTTCAGGATGCCGTCGCGGTCGGAGGAGAAGTAGATCGTGTCGTCGATCCACATCGGGTCGCGGTCGGAGCGCTTGTGATCTGTGACCTGGATCGACTCCAGGCTGTCCAGGTCGAGAATCCACAGGTCCTGCGCCCAGCCGCCTTCGTAGCGCTTCCAGTGGCGGAAGTCACGGGTTACCGGCGAGTAGACGACGCGCTGTCCGTCGGGCGAAAGATCGCCGCCGCCCGACTCGGGCATCGGCAGCGCCCGCGGCAATCCACCGGCAACGTCGACCAGGAACAGCTTCGTGTCGCCCAGGTCCCAGCCGTCGCGCAGCGAGCGAAACAGGACGGACTTGCCGTCGGGAGACCAGCCGTAGACCTGGTAGTCGTATCCCCAGCGCGGCGCCAGCGGACCGGCGGCCGGGTAGAAGGTCAGTTGACGAGGTGCGCCGCCTGCCGTGGGCACGACGTAGACCTGTTCGTCGCCGTCGTACTGACCGGTGAAGGCGATCTGCGAACCGTCCGGCGAGAACTTCGCGAACAGCTCCAGGCCGGGATGGGAGGTGAGGCGCGTCGCCGTGCCCCCGTCCGCCGACGCGAGCCAGATGTCGCCCGCGTAGGTGAAGGCGACCTGGTCGCCGGAGAGGTCCGGGAAGCGGAGCAGTCTGGTCGGCTCGCCGGTCTGGGCGGAACTCTGCGCGGAAATGGCCATGAGCGCGAGCAGAGCGATGCCGCATCGTGTCGCGTTCTGGATCTGACGGGTGACGGTCATCGGAACCTCCGGTCGCGGCGCGTCGCTTGGGGCGAAGAGCGCCGCGGCATTGTCTCACGTCCACTCAGGCGGCGTGGCGGCATTCGAGGCAGGCGCGGCCAGTGAATCCGCCGACGAGCCAGGGCCGGCAAGTCGGCGCATCCGCTAAGCTGCCGCCGCTTCGCCAGACAGGTCTACGCGTTCTGGTGGGGCAGGTTGCAGCAGAAGGGGAGAACGAGACGCCGGCGTCCGGCCGGCCTTAGGGGAGACGGCAGCATGAGTGGGATCGAGATCACCGGGCCGCGGGACTTTGAGGCGGCGGAACACATTCTGACGCCGGAGGCGCTCGAGTTCGCGGGCAACCTCTGCAGGCAGTTCGAAGAGCGTCGGGTCCAGTTGCTCCAGGACCGGGTGGATCGCCACGCCCGCATCCAGGCCGGCGAGGATCCGACCTTCCCGGCCGAGACGCAGGAGATCCGGGACGCCGACTGGCAGGTCGCGCCCACGCCCGCGGATCTGAACTGCCGCTGGGCCGAGATCACGGGACCTGTCGACCGGAAGATGATGATCAACGCCCTGAACTCGGGCGCCAAGGTGTTCATGGCGGACATCGAGGATGCGCTCAGTCCGAGCTGGCGCAACGTGATCGAGGGTCAGCAGAACCTGTACGACGCGGTGCGCAAGCAGTTGGAGTTCACGAACCCCGGCAATGGCAAGGAGTACCGCCTCAAGGACGAGATCGCCACCTTGCTCGTGCGTCCGCGCGGCTGGCACCTGATCGAGAAGAACGCCCTGATCGACGGCCAGCCCGTCTCGGCCGGCATCTTCGACTTCGCCCTCTACTTCTTCCATAACGCGAAGGCAGCGCTCAGCCGCGGCAGCGGGCCGTACTTCTACCTGCCGAAGTTGGAGAACCGGCACGAGGCGCGGCTCTGGAACGACATCTTCGTCGCCGCCCAGGACGGGCTCGGCGTGCCGCGAGGCAGCGTCCGCGCGACCGTGCTGATCGAGACGATCCTCGCCGCCTTCGAGATGGAGGAGATCCTCTACGAGCTGCGGGACCACTCGGCGGGGCTGAACGCCGGCCGCTGGGACTACATCTTCAGCGCGATCAAGAAGTTCGCGTTCCGCGAAGACCTCGTGCTGCCGGACCGCGGCCAGATTACGATGACCGTGCCCTTCATGCGCTCCTACACGGAGCTGCTGGTTCGCACCTGCCATAGCCGCGGGGCTCACGCGATCGGCGGCATGGCCGCCTTCATCCCCAGCCGGCGGGACGCGGAGGTCAACGCGACGGCGCTGGCGGCGGTCACCGCCGACAAGGAGCGCGAGGCCGGCGACGGGTTCGATGGCAGTTGGGTTGCCCATCCGGACCTGGTGCCGATCGCCCTGGAGGTGTTCTCCACGAAGATGGAGGGTCGGCCCAACCAGAAGGAGCGGTTGCGCCAGGACGTTTCGGTGGAGCCCGGCAGCCTGATCGATCTGAACGTGCCCGGGGGTTCGCTGACCGAGCAGGGGCTGCGCAACAATGTCTCGGTGGGGCTTCAGTACATGAACTCCTGGCTCAACGGGAACGGCGCGGCAGCGATCAACAATCTGATGGAAGACGCGGCGACCGCCGAGATTTCCCGTGCCCAGCTCTGGCAGTGGGTCCACAGAGGCGCGCGGATGGACAACGGCGAGCAGGTCACGCCCGAGCTCTACGAGCAGGTGCGGGACGAGGAGCTGCGCCAGCTCGGCGGCCGCGAAGCGAGCCGCTACGGTCTCGCGGTCGACCTGCTCGACGACCTGGTGCTCGGTTCCGAGTTCCAGGAGTTCCTGACCCTCCAGGCGTACGAGCACATCTAGCTCGGCGGAAGCTCCGGAAGCCGGCGCTTCGCACCGGATGCCGGCGGGGACGCCGGCGCACCCAGTCACTGCTGCGCTACGCTCCCGGCGATGCAGCACGCGATCGAACTGGACGCGCTGCGGAGCGAGGTTGGCGACTCGGCCTCGGCGATGGCGAACGCGGTGTCGGCCTGCGTCCACTGTGGCTTCTGCCTGCCGACGTGCCCGACCTACGTCGAGCTCGGCGAGGAAATGGACTCGCCGCGCGGGCGCATCGTCCTGATGAAGGAAGTGCTCGAGGGCGGACTCGACCTGGAGGAGGCGCTGGAGCACATCGACCCCTGCCTGGGCTGCATGTCGTGCGTCACGGCCTGCCCGTCGGGCGTCGAGTACGGCGAGCTCCTGATGCCGTTTCGGGAACTGGCCGAGGGCAAGCGCCGTCGCTCGGGCTTCGACCGCTTCTGGCGGGGATTCATGCTCGACACCCTGGCCAGCCCGTCCAGGCTGCGGTGGATGCTGCGGCTCGGCCGCCTGGCGGCGCCGCTGCGGGCGCTGCTGCCGGCACGGCTCGCCGCGCCGCTCGATCTGCTGCCCGAGGCCGCGGACCGTTCGGAGGTGGACTTCGGCGTGTTCCCGGCGGCAGGCTGCCGGCGTGCCCGCGTGGCGCTTCTTGCCGGTTGCGCGCAGCAGGTGCTGGCGCCGCGCATTCACCGGGCGACGATCGAGGTACTGACCCGTTCCGGAGCCGAAGTCGTCGTCCCCGGGGAGCAGGCGTGCTGCGGTTCGCTCGCCTTTCACGCCGGAGATGCGACGCGTGCCCGGGCGGCGGGTCGCTCGCTTCTTCGCGCGATGGGGCCTGAAGGGATCCTGCCGGACGTCGACGCGGTGCTCACGAACGCCGCCGGCTGTGGTTCCGGCCTGAAGGAGTACGGCCTGCTGTTCGCGGGTCGGCCCGAGGAGGACGCGGCGGGCGCCCTGGCCTCGAAGGTGCGCGACGTGTCGACGTTCCTTGCCGAACTCGATTCCCCGCCAGCGCCGCAGCCGGCGTTGCCGTCGCCTTTGCGGATCGTCTACCACGACGCCTGCCACCTGGCGCACGCGCAGGGGGAGCGGTCGGCCCCCCGGCAACTGCTGTCCCGGGTGCCGGGCGTGAGCCTGGTCGAGCCCCGCGACTGGCAGCTCTGCTGCGGTTCGGCCGGAATCTACAATCTGGAGGAACCCGAACTTGCTGCCCGTCTGGGGCAACGGAAGGCGGAGGCTCTGCTGGAAGGCGAGCCGGACGTGATCGCCACCGGCAACATCGGCTGTCTGGCCCAGATCCAGAGTCACGTGAGCCGTCTCGGCTCGTCGATTCCGGTGCGTCACACGATGGAGATTCTGGCTTCCGCCTACCTGACCGATTGAGGCTTGCCGGAGGTCGGTTTCGCGCGCAGACAGGGTGGTCCAGGTCGGTTATCCTGCCGACGTCTCCGTTCGCGATAGTGCTTCCACCCTGACGACTCTTGGACCCCTGATGACGACAACGCCCCACATTGCATTCCCTGTTCGAGAGGGACTCGTGCACTTCTCGACCGAACCCGAGTTGGCGGCCCCGGCAGGACGACTCCGATGACGACGCCCACTCGCATTGGAATCATGGGCTTCGGTCTGCTTGGCCGCAGTCTCTTGCGCCTTGCCCTGGACCGCCCCGAAATCGAGGTCGCGGCATTGGCCGAGACGGCGGACCCCGAGATGCTCCGCTACCTGATGCGCTTCTCGACCCTGCCCGGGCCGCTCGACGCGGATGTCGAGCTTCGAAGCGGCAGCCTGTGCGTCGACGGCTCGTGCACGAGCGTTGTGCGTGCCGGCAACGCCGGTGAGGCGCCCTGGGGCGACCTGGGAGTGTCGACCGTCGTCGACTTCCGTGACACACAGCCGACGCGGAGCGAGCTCGAAGGGCACCTCGAAGCGGGCGCCGAACGCGTCGTCCTCTGCGCGCCGCCGGGCGGGGAGCTGGACCGGACGGTCGTGGTCGGACTGAACGACGACTTGATCGAACCGTCCGATCGGATCGTCTCCGCCGGCTCGTTTACGGCTCACTGCGCGGGGCCGCTGCTTCGGATCCTCGACGGTGCGTTCGGCGTCGAGCAGGCGTTCATCAGCTCCGTGCGTGCCTACGGCGCGGGTTCGCGGCTCGCCGACGTGCCGGCGCCCGAGCTCCGTTCCGGCCGGGCGGCGGGCGAGAACATCATTCCCTCGGCGACGGAGGCCGCGGCGGAACTCGAGTCCGTGCTCCCCGCACTCGGCGGCAAACTCTCGGCGTCGGCAATGAACGTGCCGGTTTCGAACGGCTCCGTGGTCGACCTCGTGTGCTGGCACCGCGAGGCGGTCAGCGTGGCGTCGATAGGCGACGCGGTGGCCGCGGCCGCCGCCGGCGACTGGAGCGGCCGGCTGCGCTTCGAGCGCGAGGCGATCGTCTCCGCCGATACCGTGGGCAGCCGGGCGACCTGCATCTTCGACGCGCAGGCGACGATGACCCTGGGGGATCACGTCTCGAAGACGATCGCCTGGTTCGACAACGGCTGGGGGTACCTGCACCGGCTCCTGGAACTCATCGCCGCGCTCGACGGCGCGGCGGACGCCGAAGGAGGCGCCTCATGATCCGCGTCGGCATCAACGGCTTCGGCAGGATTGGACGCAGCGTCTTCCGCATTCTGGCCGCTCGGCCGAACGTCGAGATCGTCGGTATCAACGACCTGTTCGATGCGGAGCGCCTCGCCTACCTGCTGCGCTACGACACGGTGCAGGGCGTTTTCGACCAGGAGGTCGAGGTGACCGGGAACGGCCTGCGCGTGGGAGGCCGCCAGATTCGGCTCAGCGCGGAGCGGGATCCGTCCCGGCTTCCCTGGAGCGACCTCGGGGTCGACATTGCGGTCGAGTCGACGGGCGTGTTCCGGACTCGCGCCCAGGTGGCGTCCCACCTTGAGGCCGGCGCCTCCCGCGTCGTCCTCACGGTCCCGGCCAAGGACGAAATCGACGCGATGATCGTGCTCGGCGTGAACGACGGCGACCTGGGGCCGGAGCATCACGTGGTCTCCAACGCCTCCTGCACGACGAACTGTCTGGCGCCGCTCGCCAAGACGCTGGACGACGCCTTCGGTTTCGAGGAGGGCTTCATCACGACGGTTCACGCCTACACGAACGGCCAGCGCCTGGTCGACTCGCCGCACAGCGACCCGCGCCGCAGCCGCTCGGCTACCGCCAACATCATCCCGACGACGACCGGCGCCGCGCGCGCCGTCGGCAAGGTGCTGCCGCACCTGAACGGCAAGCTCGACGGGATGGCGATGCGCGTACCCGTGCCGGACGGCTCGATCGTCGACCTGACCTGCAGGCTGCGCGGCGCCCCGACCGCCGAGGACGTGAACGCGGCGGCTTCGTCCGCGGCCGGGTCGAACCTCGCCGGCATCCTCCAGTACTCGGAGGACCCGCTTGTGTCGAGCGACATTCTCGGCAATCCCCACTCGTCGATCTTCGACGCGCCGCTGACCCGGGTCACTCCGGTCGAGAGCGGCGGCGTGTACGCCCGCGTCGTGTCGTGGTATGACAACGAGTGGGGTTACTCGAACCGGGTTGCGGATCTGATCGAGCGTCTGGCGCAGCTCGGATCCTGACGCAGGTCGGTACTGCCCCGTCCGGAACGTGAACCCGGAGGACTGAGACCACTGTGCAGCGTCGAGCGAAGATCGTCGCCACGATCGGCCCCGCGAGCTCGAATCCAAAGACCCTCGCGCGGCTGATCCGCGCCGGCGTCAACGTCGTCCGGCTGAACCAGTCCCACGGCACCCGGGAGGAGCATCGTCGCCTGATCCGGCTCGTGGGGCAGGTCAGCGAGGAGGCCGGCCGGTCCGTCGGGGTGATGGTCGACCTGATGGGACCCCGGCACCGGCTCGACCATTTCGAGGGCGCGCGGATGCTCAAGGATGGCGACATCGTCTCCCTGGGCGCGGGCGCCGGTGCCGACCTTGCGCTCGACCGGACATGGTCCGGCACGTCCAGCCCGGGGAACAGATCCTGATCGACGACGGACGGGTGCAGTTGGAGGTCCGCTCGAAGGACGAGGAGGTGATTCGGGCTGAGGTCATCGTCGGCGGCGCCGTGTCGAGCCGCAAGGGCGTCAACCTGCCCGACAGCCATCTGCCGTTCCGCATCTCGGACAAGGATCTGGCAGACATCCGGATGGCGGTCGAGGAGGACGCCGACTTCCTGGCGGCCAGCTACATCGGAAGCTCCGCGGACGTCGTGCGGGTGCGGGAGGCTGCCGTTCAGGCGGGCCGTGCTCTGCCAGTGATCGCCAAGCTGGAGCGTCGCCGGGCGCTCGAGAACCTCGACGAGATCGTGCTCGAATCCGACGGTGTGATGGTGGCGCGGGGCGACCTGGGGGTCGAGATTCCGCTCCACCAGGTACCGGTGGAGCAGAAGCGAATCATCGAGTCCGGGTGGCGGCTGGCGCGGCCGGTGATCGTGGCGACCCAGATGCTGGAGTCGATGATCGAGCACCCGCGGCCGACCCGAGCCGAGTCGTCGGACGTGGCGAACGCCGTGTTCGACGGCGCCGACGCGATGATGCTGTCCGGCGAGAGTGCTGCCGGCCGCTATCCCCTGGAGTCGGTGCAGACGATGCACCGGATCATCGCCGAGTCGGAGCGCTACCAACTCTCGAAGCACACCTCGCAGCCGGTCGGCTTCCACACGATGGAGGTCGGCCCGTACGACATCGAACCGCCGAACCGGCTGGGCGCGCTGGAGATCCCGGAGACGGTCTCGGCGGCTGCCATCCTGTCGGCCCGGCATCTGAGCGCGCAGGGGATCGTGGTTCTCAGCCAGGGCGGTTTCACCGCCCGCCAGGTCGCCTGCCGTCGGCCGTCGACGCCGGTGCTGGCGTTCACCCGCGAACCGCGCAGCATGCGCGAGCTTCAGCTCGTCTGGGGTGTCCACTCCGTGCGGATGGACCAGGAGGTCTACCACCACGACGAGGTCGTCGCGATGGTCGACCGGCAGCTCCTCGCCGGCAACCTGGCCCTGCCCGGTGACACGATCGTGCTGCTGATGGGCGATCCGATCCAGGATCGGCCGCCGACGAACCTGGTGCGGATTCACCGGGTGCGGCCGCAGTAGCCGGCGCGGGTTGCTCCGCTACGATCACCCGCCATGACCGACAGCGACCTCCAAGTCTCCATCGAGAACGACTACCCCTACCTCCGGGATCCGGTCCGCCGGATCTGCGAGCAGTTTCCGGGCGAGTACTGGCGACGTCTCGACGCTGCCGCCGAGTACCCGACGGAGTTCGTCCAGGCACTGACCGAGCACGAATACCTCGGCTGCCTGATTCCCGAGGAGTACGGTGGCTCAGGCCTGCCGCTGCGCGCCGCAAGCGTGGTCCTGGAGACGATCCACTCGAGCGGCTGTAACGCCGCCGCCTGCCACGCCCAGATGTACACGATGGGCACGGTTCTCCGTCACGGCAGCGACGAACAGAAGCAGCAGTACCTGCCGAAGATCGCGAGCGGCGAGCTGCGGCTGCAGGCATTCGGCGTCACCGAGCCGGTGACGGGCTCGGACACGACGCAGCTCCGGACCACCGCGGTCCGCGACGGCGATACGTACGTCGTCAACGGCCAGAAGATCTGGACCAGTCGCGCCCTCCACTCCGACCTGATGATCCTGCTCGCGCGCACCACGCCGGCGGATCAGGTCGAGAAGCGCTCACGGGGCCTGTCCGTGTTCCTCGTCGACCTCCGCGAGGCGCGGGGTAACGGCTTGGAGATCCAGCCGATCGACACGATGATCAACCACGGCACGACCCAGGTCTTCTTCGACAACCTGCGCATCCCCGTCAGCAGCCGGATCGGCGACGAGGGCCACGGCTTCAAGTACATCCTGAGCGGCATGAACGCGGAGCGCATCCTGCTCGCCTCGGAGGCGATCGGCGACGCCCGCTACTTCATCCGCCGCGCCGTCGAGTACGCGAACGAACGCGAGGTCTTCGGAAGGCCGATCGGCCAGAACCAGGGGATCCAGTTCCCGATCGCTCGCGCCCACGCCGAGACCGACGCCGCCGAGATGATCGTCCGCAAGGCCGCAGCCCTCTACGACGCCGGCCGCGAATGCGGCGCCGAAGCAAACAGCGCCAAACTCCTCGCCTCCGAAGCCGCCTGGAACGCCGGCGACACCTGCTTCCAGACCTTCGGCGGCTTCGCCTTCGCCACGGAGTACGACATCGAACGCAAGTGGCGGGAGTGCCGGCTATTTCAGACGGCGCCGATCTCGACGAACCTCGTGTTGACGTACCTGGCCCAGCACGTGCTGGGGCTGCCGCGCAGCTACTGAGGTGTTTCGCGCGGCAAACAGGAAGTTTGGACGTCTCGCGTCCAGATTTCCTGTGCGATGCACTGAGTGATCGACCGAGAGGTCCATTCTGGTGCGGTGCGTTCGCTCCTGGCCCTTCTGTGGTCGAGAACCTCATTCTGCTGCTCGGCGCGCCCGGGCGCGGTTGCTTCTTCTGGTCCGCCCATACCGGCGGCGAGGTTGACCTCGTGATTCGTCACGGCGGCGAGCTGCGAGGGTTCGAGATCAAGCGGACGAGTTCTCCGACGCTCACCGGGTCGATGCGACGGGCAATGGACCAGCTCCGGCTTGCCCGGCTGGACGTGGTTCACGCCGGAACCGATTACTACGACTTGGGCCCGGCAACAAGGGCCATCTCGGCGTCGCGCCTCACGGAGGAGATTCGGCCGCTGCGGCCGCGGTCCTGAGGCCGGCTCTTCGGATGAAGGGGGGCTTGATCGAGGAGTCGCCGCCGAGGAGCTTGCGCATTTCCGCCAGGTCGCTGGCGAAGACCTGACCGGGGACGGTCAGATACCGCCAGCAGGAGAGGGCCATCCGCTCCTTTACGAGCAGCCTTGCCGCTTCGTCGAGAGCCTCTTCGGCGGCGGCCAGGTCGCCGGTAGCCCCGTGGGCCAACGCGAGACATTGCCGGTAGTTGGCCTTCGGGCGGAAGTCGTCCGCCTGCGCGGCGTCCAGTTCAACGACATGTGCGAGGACATCCCGAGGGACCTCGCCTCGTTCCCCCCAGAGGGCCATCGCATAGTTGAAGGCAAACTGAATGGACATGTCTTGCAGTGAGGGTGCCGAGGTCCGGCAGAGGGCCGCCGCGTCGCTGACGCGGCCCAATGCCATGCAGGCAAGTACTGCCCCGTTCCTGGCATTCTCCAGTTCAGCCGCTTCGAGGTTGTCGGCCTTGAGCAGAGGCTCAAGCAGGGCCAGCGCCGTTATGGCTTCCGTTTCGGTCCGGGTCATGCTAGATGCGAGTTGGATGCGCTCCCCAGGGCTCGATTCCATAACGCCCCGCGTGGCGGGAAGCTGCTCAAGGCCCTGCGGAATCAGGAGGCGAAGCGCCAACATCCGGTCCGGGAATGTCGCCCCGGAACTTCGGAAGACCTCCAGGGCGTCTTCACTGGCCGCTTCGGCGTCATCCAGTTTCAGGCGGCGGTAGCGGGCGCGCTCCAGCCATGCCTCCGGCGAGTGGAAGCCGGCTTCGATGGCGTTGTCGAAGAGGCCGGCGGCCTCTTCGACTCCCTGGCGATCGCGGAGTTGCCCCAAGCGAAACAGGACCTCTCCGTCTGTGAAGTGGTGTTCCCTGATTCGCTTCAGTCGGTCCTCGGCTCGATCCTGGCCGCTACCCGTTCCTGGCCGCCGACGGAGCGAGGCGCGATGGCGGCCGATGTAGTCCAGAGCGCCGTCGCGGTCGGCCGGATTCAGACGAATCACCTCAGTGGCGAGCGCCTTGTACTCGCGGGCCAGCCGACTCCTCGGACGGTTCTTCGTGAAGATGTCCTGCTTCAGCAGGGAAAGACTGGGATAGCGGTGGATGGCCAAGGGCTCGCGGCGGAAGCCGAGTTGTTTCTGGAAATCCGAAGTGATCGCCCGCAGAATCTCGTCCTCGTCGTCCAGGTCGGGGACGTTCGACAGGACGTAGTGGAGGTTGATCGCGTCTGCCTCTGACCTCGTCGGTTCGGCTCGGATGTCGCGGACGACCTTGGTCAGGCCCCGGAGATTCTGCTCGTTAGGGAAGAAGAGAAGCACCACGGCGTCGGGGAGCTGACGGGTGCAGATGCCGCCGACGTCGGTGTGGCCGGTCCGGGAGTCGATCAGGACGTAGTCGGCCTCAAGGCTGTCCCGCCACTGCGCCTTCAGATCTTCGAACAGGAGGTAGCCGTCGAAATGCTCGTAGAGGGCTTGCCAGTCGAGTGCGGCGAGGCGCCTTGCGTAGCGTTCGTCGTGCGATCCGGAAGGCATGATCCACAGGCGCCCGCCCTTCTCGCCGAGGGGTGGCGACTCGAACAGGAAGTCTTCGGCTTCGGGCGCCCGGTCAGTCTCGAGGTAGGTCTCCACGAAGTCGAGGATGCCGGGCGTTGTCTCGGCCGGCCGGCTGAGGTCGAACGTGTCGAGTCCGGGCGCCTCAAGATCGAAGTCGACCGCTACGACGCGCTTGCCCTGTAGCGCGAGTTCGACCGCGACGTTGACCAGGGCCATCGTGCGGCCGACGCCGCCCTTGAAGGAGTAGAACGTGGTGACGTACATGACGCTCCGTGTCGGCGCCGCCGGGGCCGGCGACGCTTCAGGCGGCTACACGGAACGTGGACGCCTGAGCGGAGTTGATCTGGTCCTGCGGCACATGGGGGAATCGTCCGGCGCTGGAGCTTGGTGCGGACCGGTCGGCGGGCTTCTGGTCCCGCGTCAGTTTCTTCAAGATGTTCCAGCCCAGGTCCGTGGCCAACAGCCGCAGATAGCGGTCGTTTGCCCGGTTCTGCGCCGTGGCGCCCGTCTCCCAACGCTTGATCGTGGCTTCGCCGAGGCCGGTGATTTCCGCGAACGCGGGCCGGCTCAGGCCGCGCTGCTCCCGGATTCGTCGGATGTCCCAAGGGGACAGGAGTCCGTGGGCGCGGTACACGGCTTCGGTCTGGATGCGCTCCCCGACGTAGTCGACAAACTCCTCGTCACAGTCGGCACACTGCCTGACGGGCAAGGTCACCGAGATCTCGACATCTCCGTGCTGGAACGTATGGTCGACAATCTCTGTCTTCGCCGGCGCTTCGCAGAAGGGACAGGTCGTGTCCCGGTTCGGGTCGCTCTCCGCGACTTCGTGCTTGGGTCTGCGGTAGTCAGGCATCGTTCTCTTCCTGTTCGTTCGATCGGCGGCGCCGAGTCACTCGTAGATGGAGTAGTGGAAGCTCCTGCCAAGGACCTTTCGCCGATTCTTCGGCAGCTCAAGCTTTACGTAGACCCGAGGGACGTTGGCTTCAACTCGGATCTTCAACACGTAGCCGGTGGCGCCCGGCGGGTGGTCCAGCACCATGGTCTCCACCTCCTGCCCATCGCGCAGCATCTCGGCGATGAGACTCCAGGCGGTCTCTTCCGTGAACACCCCTCCCAAGTAGCGATCCTGGGGATTGTTGACGTTCCCTGGCTCCCATCGTGCTCGCCGCAGACCCGAGATTCTCGTTCCGGCGCGGCTGGCCAGCCGCGCCAGGACTCGCCGGGCTTCATCATCGATTCCCCGCTTGCAGTCAACCATCGGTGACCCGTGGGGAAGGACGAGGGGGATCGTATGGGTCTGATTGTGCGCTTGTCAAGGGCCGGCACCAGGTCTGAAGCGCGACTTGGGGGTCGTCTGATCCTCGTCCCCGGTCTGGCAGCCTATGGGCGGGTCGGCGAAGCCGACGAGCTTACGAAGCCCGGTCGCGCGCCGCGGCCAGAGCGCGCTTGCCGTAGACCTTGCCGACGTGGACGCGGTAGTCGCCACTGGCGAAGATGTCGCCGATCGGGTCTTCCGTGTCCAGGCCGGAGGCGGCTGCGGCGATCGCGTCGTCCGAGAGGTCGCTGCCGACCAGGCTCGAGACGTCGACGGCGGTCGGCACCGCGCCGACGCCGCCGACGACGAGGGCGGCGGCGGTGCAGCGGCCGTGGTGAACGGTCACGGAAGCCGCGGCGCCGACGACGGCGTAGCCGGAGGCGGGGTGCTCGAACTTGAGGTAGGCGGCGCCGGTGCCGGCGCTCTGGGCGGGGATGTCGACGTGGGTGAGGATCTCGTCTTCGCCGACGTCGGTCATCAGGAGGTCCTGGAAGAAGTCGGCCGCGGCGACGGAGCGGGTGCCGGACGGGGACTGCAGGTGGACGGACGCTCCGAGAAGGACGAGCACGGGCGGGATGTCGGAACCCGGGTCGGCGTGGGCGATGTTGCCGCCGATCGTGCCGCGGTTGCGGACCTGGGCGTCGCCGATGTGGCCTGCGGCCTCGGCGAGAACTGGGCAGGACGCGGCGAGAATGTCGGAGGCCGCGATGTCGGCGTGGGTGGTCAGGGAGCCTACCCGGACGCCGCCGCCGGCTTCGGAGATTCCCTGGAGTTCATCGAGGCGGCCGATGTCGATGACGACGGGCGGCTGCGCGAGGCGCAGCTTCATCATCGGGATCAGGCTGTGACCGCCGGCCATCAGCTTCGCGTCCTCGTGCTCCTGCAGCAGGCCGAGCGCTTCATCGACCGATCCGGCGCGACGGTAATCGAATTGGGCTGGGTACATATCGGTGCTCCTGATTCGGCAGCTTCGGTTGCTCGGCTGCGGGATTCTAGACGGAAGATGCTGTCCTGGTCGGTTGGGTTTGAGGACTAGTCAGCGTTCACGGCCCGCCACACCTTCTCGGGCGTGAGCGGCATGTCGATGTGGGTCACGCCGAACGGCTTCAGCGCGTCGACGACGGCGTTCACGACGGCCGGCGGCGAGGCGATCGCACCGGCCTCGCCGACGCCTTTCACGCCGAGCGGGTTGTGCGGGCACGGCGTCGTCGTCCGGTCGAGTTCGAACGGGATCAGGTTGTGGATCTTGGGCAGTGCGTAGTCCATCAACGAGCCCGAGACGAGCTGTCCACTGTCGTCGTAGACCGCGTCCTCCCACAGTGCCTGACCGATGCCCTGGGCCAGTCCGCCGTGGATCTGGCCGTCGACGATCATCGGGTTGATCACGTTGCCGACGTCGTCGACCGCGGCGTAGCGCAGCAGTTCGATCGAGCCGGTTTCCGTGTCGACCTCCACCACGCAGACGTGGGTGCCGAACGGGTAGGTGAAGTTGGCCGGGTCGTAGAACGTGGTCGCGGACAGGCCCGGTTCCAGATCGTCCGGGTAGTTGTGGGCCAGGTAGGCCTGGAGTGCCACGTCGCCGAGACCGAGCGCGCGGTCCGGCGAGCCGGCGACGCGGAAGCTGCCGTCCTCGTATTCGAGGTCCTCCGCGGATGCCTCGAGGAGATGGGCGGCGATCTTCTTGCCCTTCTCGATGATCTTGTCGACACTGCCCGCGATCGCCGAGCCGCCGACGGCGGCGCTGCGGCTGCCGTAGGTGCCCATGCCGAACTGGACCAGATCCGTGTCGCCGTGGATCACCTCGACGGCCTCGGGAGCGACCCCGAGCCGGTCCGCGACGATCTGGGAGAAGGTCGTCTCGTGGCCCTGACCGTGCGACGAGGAGCCGGTGTAGACCGTAACGGAGCCGGTCGGGTGGACGCGCACGTCGGCGCTCTCCCACTGCCCGGCCTGGGCGCCGAGCGAGCCGACGACTGCCGACGGCGCCAGACCGCAGGCCTCGATGTAGGACGAGAAACCGATCCCGAGCTGGCGGCGGCCGTTGCCGTTGCCGCGGCGCGATGCCTGTTCACGGCAGAGGTCGTCGTAGCCGATCATCTCGAGCGCGCGGTCCATCGCCGGCCCGTAGTTCCCCGAGTCGTAGGCGAGCGCGACCTGGGTCTGGTAGGGGAAGGCGTCAGCGGGCACGAAGTTCCGCTTGCGGACTTCGATCGGGCCGAGGCCGGTCGCCTCGCCGGCGAGGTGCATCAGCCGCTCGACAACGAAGGTGGCCTCAGGCCGTCCGGCGCCGCGGTAGGCGTCGACGGGCGCGGTGTGGGTGAAGACGCCGGTCACGTGGCAGTGGATCGCCGGGATGTCGTACTGGCCGGACATCAAGGTGCCGTAGAGGTAGGTCGGGACGGCCGGCGCGAAGGTCGAGAGATAGGCGCCCATCGCGGCCTTCGTGTCCACTCTCAGGCCCGTGATGCGGCCGTCACTGTCGAGAGCCATCGCGCAGTGCGTTGCGTGGTCGCGGCCGTGGGCGTCGGTGAGGTTCGTCTCGGTGCGCGTGGCGGTCCACTTGACCGGTCGGTCGAGCTTCAACGAACAGAGGCCGACGATCGCCTCGTCGGCGTAGTGGTGGATCTTGCTGCCGAAGCCGCCGCCGACTTCGGGGGCGACGATCCGCACCTTGTGCTCGGGCATGCCAAGCGAGGCGAGGGTCATCAGCAGCCGGTGGACGTGCGGGTTCTGGGTCGTCATGTGGATCGTCATCTCGCCGGTGGACGAGTCGTACGAGGCGAGCACCGCGCGCGGCTCGATCGCATGCGGGATCAGGCGGTTGTTGCGCAGATCAAGCGCCACCGTGTGCGCGGCCTGAGCGAAGGCGGCGTCGACAGGGTCCTTCTCGCCGATCTCCCAGTCGAAGGCGACGTTGCCCGGAGCGTCGTCGTGGACCGTGGGGGCGCCGTCCTCGAGCGCGGCGACCACGTCGGCCACCGCGTCGAGCGGCTCGTAGTCGACCGCGACCCGTTCCGCGGCGTCGCGGGCGATGTAGCGGTCTTCCGCCACGACCACCGCTACCGCGTCGCCGACGTGGCGGACCGTGTCGGCCGCGATCATCGGATGCGCGGGTGTCTTGAGGTCGGGCAGCAGCCAGCCGACCGGCACGACGCCGGGGATCCCGGCGGCCGCGACATCGCGCGCCGTGAGCACGGCGACAACGCCGGGATAGGACTCCGCGGCGGAGGTGTCGATGCCGCGGATGCGGGCATGGGCGTAGGGGCTGCGCACGATTGCGGCGTGCGTGATGCCCTCGACCTTCAGGTCGTCGGTGTACTTGCCGCGTCCGGTGATGAGGGCCGGGTCTTCCCGGCGCTTGATCGACGTGCCGAGTACGCCCGCCATCTCAGCTCATCCTTTCGGCGGCGTACTTCACGGCCTCCACGATGTTGTGGTAGCCCGTGCAGCGGCAGATGTTCCCCTTCAGCCCTTCGCGGATCTCCTCGTCGCTCGGGCTCGGGTTCTGCTCCAGCAGGTAGTTCGCGGACAGGATCATGCCCGGCGTGCAGTAGCCGCACTGCAGGCCGTGCTTCTCCCAGAAGCCGTCCTGCAGCGGGTGCAGTTCGCCGTTCCGGGCCAGCCCCTCGATCGTGGTCACGGCCGAGCCGTCCGCCTGCGCCGCGAGCATCGTGCAGGACTTGACCGCACTGCCGTCGACCAGAATGGTGCAGGCGCCGCAGAGGCTCGTCTCGCAGCCGATGTTGGCGCCCGTGAGGCCGAGATCTTCCCGCAGGAAGTGGACCAACAGGCGCCGGGGTTCGACCTCGGCCTGTACCGGCTTCCCGTTGACTTCGAGTTGTATGGACACGGTCATCGTTGGAGTGTCTCCTTTCTGGACTGCCTTGGCGAGAGTTCCTTACGAGCAGGCGCGAAGCGAGATGGCGACGGCGGCCAGGAGGACCAGGGCGCCTCCGACCAGGTAGGGCCAGAGTTCCCGGGCCAGTCCGGCGGCGAACTTGCCGGCGAAGGCGGCCTGGGACGGCGCTTCGGCGCTGGCCTCGGGCTGTGGCGACGAGGCCGAGGCGCCCCCGGCGGGCGGTTCGCTGCCGCCGGTCGGATCCTCGTCAGCGGCCGTGGCTGGCATCGCGGCCGCCCGCGCCTCGAGCTGCTTCTCCAGGCCCTGGAGGCCCTGGCGGGTCAGAACCCTGGCCGAGCTGTCGAGCAGGCGCTGGCCGACGGCGGCGATGCGACCGCCGACCCGGGCGTCGATCTCGTAGTGGAGCAGGGCGCCGTCTTCGCCCTGATCCTCGAGCCGCAGCGAGCCGTTGCCGTTCACGAAACCGGGCGCGCCCTTGCCGTCCATCTTCAGGCTGTAGCCGTTCGGCGGGTCGAGGTCGAGGAGTTCGACGCCGCCCTCGAACACGCCCTGCACGGGGCCGACCTTCATCTTCAGCTTGCCGCGAAACCGGTTGTCGCCAACCGGCGCCAGGTCCTCGCAACCGGGCAGGGTGCGCGACAGCACCTCCGGGTCGAGGATCGCTTCCCAGACCACGTCGCGCCGGAAGGGAAGAGCGTGCGAACCCTTGATCTTCACGTTCCGGGGCGGCGATCGCTAGTGGCCCGCCGACGGCCGTAGTCTGGAGTCTGGGCGACGAAGATCATGGGCGCGAGTGGTGGAGTTTCTACCACAGGGGGCCGCTCGTAGCGGTTGCTCGGCCGCAATCAATGCGGGCGGAACCGTCAGCATCCTGAACCGCTTTTCCCTGCTGCTGTTCTGGCGAGACCGACCACATCGCCTGCGGCGCGAGGCCGCTTCAGAGCGATGGCGTCGTCGAGATCGCTCGTGGCCGCGGCCTGGTCTTCGAGAGCGGTGATGGTGACGCCGAGCGGATCCACCGTCCCCGTTCACACTCACTTCTCGCTGGACAGCACGAGGTATTGACAACTCTTTCGCCGCAGGCTAGCGTTTTGCTGCCCCAGACTTAGGGGCTTACCCTCGTTCCGTAACCAGGGATCCCCGCAACCAGGGGGGATCCCTGATGGATCGCGACGGAACTTACCGGTGCGCGGACGTTGCGTTCTGCCGCTACGGTCCTGGCCTGTTGGTCATGGCGTTGGCGATGTTTGCGTTTCTCGCGATGCCGGAGGAGGCTGAGGCCCGCGACTGCACCAAGTGCAACAGATGGGGCGCGTTTGCCGCTCCTGCTCCCTGAGCGGCTGATTGGCAGGCTCCTTCGCCAGGTCGGGGTCGCCTTGCTGGCGGCCCTGATCTGGCCAGCCTTGCCGTGCGGCGCCGCTGCAACGCGCGTCAACGTCGTGCCGGGCCCCGGGCTGCTGGCGGGGTCGCCAGTCCAGGTGGCGGTCATCGACGCCACGGGCAAAGTGCGGCGAACGCAGGCGAACGTGGTCGAACTCGGTCCCGACGATCTCGTCACCTGCATTGGTGACGGCGTTTGGTGTCCCCGCGTTGAGCCACCAGAGGGCCGGACGGAGATCCTCTTGCCGGCCCATCGGCGGGCTTCCTTCCGCGCGACACTGGAATTGCCGGTGGGGGAGAGGTGGGCGGACGAGCGGCTGCAGGTGGAGATTTGGCTGCCGCGGGTCGGCCGGCCGGACGCTCCGCTCAGGTTCGTCGAAGAAGCGGTCATTGAGGACTCCAACTCGGGGCTGAAGGCGACCTGGGTCGGCCCCGCGGTCGTCCAGGACTTGCGAATCGCGCCGGAAGGCTGGGCGCCTCGGTACCGGTTCGACGTCGATGCAGAGTCTGGTGACTTGTCCGTGGGTGTTCTGCGGTTGAGTCGTGGCGCATCGCTGTCGGCGTTTGCGGTCGATCTGGAAACTGGAGCGCCGGTGGCCTCGGTGAGCGCGTCGGTTCGGCTGCCGGACGTGGAGACCTACGAGCCGCGTGCCGAGCGTCTTCGCGTCCGGGGTATGACGAACGAGCGAGGCTTCGTTCAGCTCGGGAAGGTTCCGCCTGGCGTCTATGACTTCGTCCTCGAGGCGCCGGATCGCCCTCCCGCCTACGTGAGGGACGTCGAGATGGTGGAGGCTACGGAGACGTGGCTAGGCGAGGTCGAGCTGGCAAACTTCGTCCGGCTCGCTGTTCACCTCGACCCCCCAACCGACGACGGCGTTCCCTGGCGTGTGGAGCTTGCGCAGACGCACGATCCTTGGGATGAAACCGCGGCAACGGCGGACGAAACCGGCGTGGCGGTGTGGCAGTCGACAGCGCAGGGTCTCTACCGGATGGACGTGGTCGGCGCGCATGGCGACGGCGTGTTCTCGGAGGAGCGGTGGGTTGGCGGCAACGACGACGTGTTCCTGCTGCTCGACCTCGTGCGAGTGAGCGGCCGGGTTTTGATGGACCGGGAAGGAGTTCGTGCCGACGTCGATCTCACCGTCGGCGCCGGTGATCGAGTGTCGTTCGAAACAGACACGGAAGGCCGCTTCGCCGGCCGACTGCCGAAGCCCGCGGAAGGGAAGGTCGCCGCCCTGGTCGAGACCGAAACCGGAATCAGCCGCGTGTTCCAGGTCGAGCCCGTTCTGCGCGGCGGCGTCTACCAGGTCACGCTTGAACTCGGGACCCACGAGATCAGTGGCCGGGTGCTGGAGAGCGGCTCTCGCGAGCCGATCGATGGGGCCTCGGTCGAACTGTCGTTTCCGGCCGACGCCGACTTCCTGGCGGCCCCCGAGACTACCGACGCAGACGGCCGGTTTGCGTTTCGAGGGCTCGACGAGGGCAGCTACAGCGCATACGGCTACATGTACGGCTACACCCAGTCTCGCCCCGTGCAGGTGATCGCAGCCGAGATGTCGGACCGGGACGGCGACGACGTGACGATCATCTTGCAGGCTGGTGAGCCCGTCGACGTGTTTGTAACGTCCGCGAACGGCGAACCGCAGCGAAATGCTCACTTGTCCATCATCACGCTCACTCCCGAGGGCGTCGGCGTCGGCGAGACCACGACGGATCTCGCCGGCAGGGGCAGGGTAGTTGTGCCAAGGAGCGTCACGCCGGTATCGGTGATCCTTCGCCCACCGACCGCGACACTATGGTCGGGGTGTACTGTTCTGCCGGATGAAGGAACGGAACTTCGCCTGCGCATACCGGCGGGTGCGGGCGGCACGCTGTCGCTACGCCCTTCTGGAACCGAGTCCGAAGCAGGGACATTCGATGAGGCTCTCATCTCACTCGACGGTGGCCTGATCACCTTGCAGGACATGCTGAACTGGACCGCCGAGCTGGGACTTCCACACCAGGAGCTTCCGGCCCCCGAAGGCGGCGCGTTCACCGTGCCTCGGTTGGCGTCGGGTCACTACGGCGTCGCCCAGACGGGGTCTCTCGGTCTGGCGGCCTATCCGGCTGCCTGCCAAGGCGCCGTTCAGCCGGTCGGTTCCTGGGAGTTCCTGCCCGTTGGCGGCCAGCTCGAACTTCCGTTCCGGTTTGCTGACTATGGGTCGGTTCTCTGGCTCCCCTACTGACAGCCCTCTTTCTCCCCAGTTCCTCCTACGCCCGCACGTAGCGGACCACCGGATCTTCCTCGGACTCCAGTTCGCCGACGTTCTCCGCGACGAGTTCGCCGCGCTGGTAGAGGTACTCGACGTGGGCGCCGGCTTCCTCCAGGGCGAGAAGCACGGTGTAACCGCGCACGGCGCCGAACAGCCTGCGGCTGATCTCGGCGGTGGTCCGGGGCGCCTTGCAGGTGTCCATGATCACGTTCAGCCGCTTGTCGTGGGAGGCGCGGATCTCGCCGACCCGCGCGGTCACGTCCGCAATCGGCTCCTCGTGACCGCCCAGGCCGAGCCGCACGCCGTCGAGCGTCTCGACCTTGCCCAGGGCGTCCAGGTAGTGGCCGAGGCCCATGTTCAGCGTCAGCGACTCGGGTGACTGGTGCGGCGTGATGCGCGCCAGGACATGATCGGCGGTCAGCAGGATGTCGTCGATCCGGAGGCACACCTGGCCCGGACAGTGGCCGGGGACATGGAGGACCTCGATGTCGAGATCCCCGCCGTCTGCATCCGGCACGGGCGCGCCCTCGTCGAGCAGGAACTGGACCGGCACGGACCCGTAGCGCGCCTTGGGCGCGGTGTACATCACCATCAACTGGTCGCACTTGCCGGCCGACAGGCCGGCCCGGTTCAGGAACACGCGGAGCTGATGCGAGGCGACGACGACCCGTTCCTCGTAGTGGGTCAGCACCCGTCGGTCCAGAACGTGGATGCCGACCGGCGCGTCGGTGTGTCTGCGGACGAACTGCAGACCGCCGAAGTGGTCCATGTGGCCGTGGGTGATCAGGATGACGTCGATGTCGGCAAGACCGATGCGGGCGCCGAATCGATCCTCGATCGAGGCCATGCCGCGCACCAGGTTGTCGTTGGAGAAGTCCATGCCCGAGCCGCAGTCGACCAGGGTGCGGCGGGCGCCGTCGTCGACCACGTAGACGTTGCCGAAGAAGTTCGGGAACACCTCCAGGTTCAGGGCGTACACCGTCCGCCCTGCGGCGCTGACGAAACGGCGCGGCGACTCGAGTTGCTTCTTGGCGTTCGACGTACGTGTCCGCATGGGCGTTGCTAGTGCCGTGTCTCCGCTACAAGTTTGCGGACAGGCGAGCCAGGCGCTTGCCCGTGGTCAGCTTCATGTGGCAAGCCGCGTCGGAGACACGACAACCTAGCGAGCCCTCAACTCGAGCGGCGCCTGGAGCAGGATCAGTTGGTCAGCGCGGAGACGAGGGCGTCGACCGCCTGGTCGGCGATCTCTCCCATCTCGTCGTCGTCGCGATCCTGGATCGGGTGCCGCACGTAGACGACTTCCGGCGAGGAGCCGAGCGACTTCGACTGCGACTCGGCCGCGTCCTGGAACTCGCACGAGGCGACGAACACGGACGGCAGCCCCATCTCTTCCAACTGGGTCGTGTCGTGCACACTGCACGACGTGCAGGATCCTCAGTCGGCTAGCGCTTCGATCACCGCGTCGCAACGCTGGGCGATCTCGGCGCGCAGGTCGGCCGGCGCCACCTTGGAGAAGGTGGGCTTGGTGAAGCGGAGCACGGACGCGCCGCGGCTCTCGATTCGCTCTTCGACACGGTCGAGAAAGATGTCGCCGCGGGCCTTGGAGATGTCGAGCAGGGCGATCGTCCTGCCGCTGATGGAGTCGAGTCGGGCCGCCGGGGTGCGTGCCGCGGGGGTTGCCTCGTTCGTCGGGTCGATCAGTGTCTGGGACATGGGGTGTCTCCTCGGTGAGTCCCGAACGATACACGACCGCTGCGCTGGTATCGTCCCGCGCCATGGCTCCATCATCCTCCGTCTCCGCTGCACCCTCCGTTTCCTCCGGCGCGCCTCCCGGCTTCGATCAGGGCCTGGTGGCGGTGGTCAAGAAGGACTGTCCGACTTGCCAGTTGGTCGAACCGGTGCTGGACGAAGTCCGCCGCCACCGGCCGGTGCTCGTGCTGACGCAGGACGATCCGGACTTCCCGGCTTCGGGAGATCCCGTTCACGACGGGGACCTCGTGCTGTCGCACCAACTGGGGATCGAGATCGTGCCGACGCTCCTGTCTCGTGATGGCGGCGCCACGGTGGGTACGGCGATCGGCTGGAACCGCGAGCAGTGGCAGGAGGTGAGCGGCCTGGACGGGCTGGGCACAGGTCTGCCGCCGAGCCGACCGGGCTGCGGCGCGCTGAACGTGGAGCCACCGCACGTCGAACGGCTTGCCGCCCGCTTCGCCCGGGGCGGCGCGCGCCGGGTCGAGCTCGGCGACCAGGAAGACGACATCGAGGCCTGCTTCGCGCGTGGCTGGACGGACGGTCTGCCGGTCGTGCCGCCGACGCCGGAGCGGGTCGAACGGATGCTCGCCGGCACGCGGCGCGATCGTGCGGACGTCCTTGGCCTCATGGCCCCCGACTACGGCGAGTGCACGGTGGAGAAGGTCGCCGCGGGCGCGGTGATGGCCGGCTGCCGGCCGGAGTACATGCCGGTGGTCCTGGCCGCGGTCGAGGCGGCGTTGACCGAGGAGTTCAACTGGCACGGCCTGGCGGCGACGACGTACTTCGCCGGCCCCATCGTCGTGGTGAACGGACCCGTGACATCGGCGATCGGCATGAACTCGAAGATGAACGTCCTGGGGCAGGGGAACCGGGCCAACATGACGATCGGCCGCGCGCTGCAGCTCGTACTGCGCAACGTCGGCGGCGCTCGGCCGGGCGAAGTGGATCGGGCCACGCTGGGCAACCCCGGCAAACTCAGCTTCTGTTTTCCCGAGCGGGAGGACGACTCGCCATGGGAGTCACTGGCGGTGGAGCGGGGCATTCCCGAAGGCACGTCCGCTGTGACCCTGTTTGCCGGCGAAGGGCCGCGCGGCGTGATGGATCAGTTGTCCCGCCGGCCGGAGTCGTTGGTTCGCTCGCTGGCGGCGGCGCTCCTGAGCGTCGCGAACAACAAGATGGTCGTCGGCTTCGACGCGATGCTGGTCGTCGGATACGAGCACGGCAACGTGTTCCGGCGGGCGGGCTGGGACAAGGCCAGGCTGCGCCGGGAACTCGACGGATTGCTGGTGCGGCCGGGGGCCGACCTGGTGCGTGGGGCCGGCGACTGCGACGAGGGGCTGCCCCCGAAGATGGCCGGCGCCGAAGTGCCGAAGTTTCGGCCGGGCGGGTTGCAGATCGTTCACGCCGGTGGCAACGCCGGGCTGTTCTCCGCTGTGATCGGCGGTTGGGTGAGTGGCCCGGTCGGCAGCCAGCCGGTCACCCGCGCCGTCGGCGACTGAGCCGTTCCTGGACCATGTCCACGCTGCTGATGGTCCGCCACGCGGAGAGCACCGCGAACCTGGCGAGTCGCTACACCTGGCACGATCACGAACCGCTGACCGAACTCGGGCACCGGCAGGCTCGCGAGGCCGGCCGGTTGCTGGCGGAGCAGTACGAGCCGTCTTACCTCTACTGCAGCCGCTTCCGCCGCGCCCGCCAGACCGCGGAAGAGATTGCGGCCGAGGTCGGGCTGCCGGTGGTCGAGATCGACGGCATCGAGGAGCGCTGCTTCGGGGAGCTCCGGGGGAAGCCCTGGGACGTGTACCGCGCCGTACTGGCCGAACTCGACATCGAAGAACTCTGGCATCACCGGGCGCCCGGCGGCGAGTCGCTGGTCGATGTCGTCTCGCGTGCGGCGCCGGTGGTGAAGGGGCTGGCCGAACGCCACGTGGGGCAGCAGGTCATCGTCGTCTCCCACGGCGGAGTGATGGCCGCTCTGCGCGCCTGGATCGCCGGGGCCCAGGCGGCCTGTCCCACACCGCCTGTGGACCGGCGCGCGGACCCCGGGGACGCACCACTCGGTACCTGGACGAAGCGTCCGACACCGACGAGGAACGCGGATGGCTTCCGGCTCGACCGGGACGGTACCGGCTGGCGTCCTCCGCAACCCCTTTTCGATTCGGCTTGAGGGGGTGACGACTCTCAAGGTTGCGTTCCTGCCGCACAGACTCCTAGAATCAAGGGTCCGCCTTTGTGATTCGAGCCTCGTGTGGCCGGATCGCACCAGGTGTCGTGGAAGTGGTTGGGGAATCGATTGGGTGACATCGCTGGCTGATGGAGACCTGGAGTGATGAGCTTGCGTAAACGAACTCTTGTGCTGCTCGGTGCCTTCTCTCTGCTGCCGGCCGTCGGCTGCGGTCCTGAGGTTCCAACCGTCACGATCACGGCCGTTGCGCCGCTCACCGGCGAAGCGGCCGTCTACGGCCAGGAGATCGCCAACGGAATTCAGTTGCGTCACGAGCGACTGATGGCGGGTGAGGAAGACATCGGCTACAACGTGGTCCTGGAGATCGTCGATTCCGAGAGCGACGCGGCGCAGGCCGCCACGCTGCTGGACACGGCGTTCGAGACGTCGTTGGCTGCGATCGGCGGCGTGACCAGCGACGAGGCCCTGGCCATGATTCCCATCGTCGATGAGGCGGACCGGGTCCTGCTGTCGCCGTCGGCGTCGAGTCCGGAGCTCAGCGGCGTTTCCGAGTTCTTCTACCGGCTCTATCCAAGTGCCGAGATCGAAGCCTCGACGATGGCGACCTTCCTCCGGGACAGGCTGCAGGTCACACGCCTCGTTCTGGTAGTCCAGGACACGGCTTTCGGCACGTCTCTGGCCGATGCCATCGAGGCGGTCTGGGGAACCCAACTCGCGGGCCGCGTCGTGTTCACCGCGTCCAGCGATCAGAACGCGATGGTCGACGAGGCGCTGGGATACGAGGCGGATGCGATCTACGTCGCCGCGTCCGGGGCGGCGCTCGCCGAGGCGATGCAGGCCCTCCGTCTTGGCGGTTACAACGAGGCGCACGACTATCTGGCGACGAGTTCCTCCCTCGCCATCGAATCCGTGCTGGAGGCGGTCGGTCCGGCCGGGAACAACAGCTTCATGACGGCGCCGCTATACGAACCCGAGAGTCTCGAGGAGCCGGTGGCGTCCTTCGTCGCGGCATACCAGGAGAAGCACGGCATGATGCCGAGCTACTACGCGGCCCTCGGTTACGACGCGCTGTGGGTTTACATCGCGGCCCTGTCCGAGGTCGACGTGATCGCCGTCCCGAGCGACTTCCTGAAGGGCATGAGAGCGGTGCGCGAACTCCAGGGCGTGACCGGAAACATCCAGTTCCGGGAGACCGGGGACGTGCAGAGGTTCACCCGCATCTACCAGATCGTGGACGGGAAGGCAGTCGACTTCGAGAAGCACCAGAAACAACGCCGGGATGAGCTGATGAAGAAGATGCAGGAGACGATACGGGACATCGAGAGGGCGAACCGGAACTAGTACGGACGCAGCTCCGAATCCGATCGCTGCTACAATCCGCCTCTCTCACCTACCGACCGGTCGGCAGACACGATCGGCAGAACACTGCCCGTAGACCAGGAGACCCGCTTCCATGTCCGGAATCGTTCGTTACGGCAGCTACGTACCGTTCTTTCGCATCCAGCGGTCGGCGTTGGGCGGCGGCCGTGGAGAGCGCGCTGCCGCGAGCTACGACGAAGACTCCGCCTCGATGGCGGTCGAGGCCTCTCGTGAGGCGCTGCGCGAACTGCCTGAAGATGCCGCGGTGGACACCGTGGTGTTCGCTTCGACGAGCGCTCCGTACACCGAGAAGCTGAACGCGGCGACGCTGCAAGCCGCGACGAACCTGCCCAAGTCGGTCTCGGCGTTCGACTTCGGCGGTTCGAGCCGCGCCGGGCTGTCGGCCCTTCTCGCGGGCCTGGACATGGCCGCGGCCGGTCGCACCGTGCTGGTTGCTGCCAGCGAGGTCACCGTCGGCGCGCCGAGCGGTCCGCGGGAATCCGGAGGCGGCGATGCGGCGGCGGCCTTCGTGCTCGGCGGCGGCGAGCCCATCGCGCGCCTGATCGGTCGGGCCTCGTGCACCGAAGAGGTGCTCGATGTCTGGCAGAGCCCCGGCATGCCCTTCGCCAAGCAGTGGGAAGAACGCTTCGGCGCCAGTATCTTCACGCCGCTCCTCATCGACACGTTCGCCCGCGCGCTGTCCGACGCCGGGGTGGCGGCTTCCGATCTCTCCAAGATCGTGCTCGACGGCACGAACGCCCGCGTTTTCCGCGGCTTCATGCGCCCCTCGGGGCTCGCACCCGCCCAGCTTGCCGACGGGTTGGCCGGCACGGTGGGCCGCGCGGGCGCGGCGCACGCCGGTCTGGTTCTTGCGAGCGCGCTCGATGGTGCCTCCGCTGGCGACAGGATCGCGGTCGCCTGCGTGGCCGACGGCGTGGACGTGGCCGTCTTCGAGGTCACCGACGCGATCGATGACGGCCGGCCGAAGCACACCGTGGCTTCATGGGTCGAGTCGAAGCGCGACGATCTCGCCTACACGACGTACCTCAAGTGGCGCGACGTGCTGCCCTTCGAGCCGCCGCGCCGCCCCGATCCGGACCGGCCGGCGGCGCCGCCGATGCAGCGAGCCGAGCGTTGGAAGTTCGCCTTCCTGGGCTCCCGGTGCAACCGTTGCGGCAACACGAACCTGCCGCCGCAGCGCGTGTGTGTCGTCTGCCAGGCGTCCGACGATTCGACGATCGAGCCCTACGCCGACGGCGAATGCCGGATCAGCACCTACACCCTCGACCGGCTCGCCTACTCGCTCCAGCCGCCCGTGATCGGCGCGGTGGTCGACTTCGACAAGGGCGGCAGGATGCTCTGCCAGCTCACCGACGTCGACCCGGACAAGGTGGCGATCGGTGACGAGTTGGAAATGACATTCCGCCGCCTGTACACTGCCGGGGGCGTACACAACTACTTCTGGAAAGCGCGCCCGAAGCGCTGACCCTTTCGATAGGGACGACACTCCAAGGGACGGGAACCGTCCGAAGAACGACGAAGGAGCACTAATGGCCAGCAAGGGAATCTGTGATCGCGTAGCTATCGTCGGTATGGGCTGCACCAAGTTCGGCGAACACTGGAACCGCAGCGCCAGCGATCTGCTGGTCGATGCCGTGCAGGATGCCTACGGCTCAGCCGGGATCGAGCCGGACAACGTCGATGCCTACTGGCTCGGCACGACCGGCAGCGGGATCTCGGGCCTCACCCTCTCCGAGCCGCTCAAGATCCAGTACAAGCCGGTCACCCGGCTCGAGAACATGTGCGCCACCGGCAGCGAGGCGATGCGCAACGCCGCCTACGCGGTCGCGTCCGGCGCCTACGACCTGGTCATGGCGGTCGGCGTCGAGAAGCTGAAGGACTCCGGGTTCTCCGGCCTCACCGGCAGCGCCCCTCCCGGCGACGGCACCGAGTCCGGCATGACCGCGCCGGCGAACTTCTCCCTCCTGGCGCCCGCCTACGCCGAGAAGTACGGCGTCGATCTGGAGACGATGCGCGATGTCCTGACCAAGATCGCCTACAAGAACCACTACAACGGTGCCCGCAACGAGAAGGCGCAGTACCAGCGGGAAGTGCCGGTCGAGAAGATCAACTCCTCGCCCAAGATCGCCGGCATGCTCGGCATCATGGACTGCTCGGGTGTCTCCGACGGTGCCGCCGCCGCGGTGATCTGCCGCGCCGAGGACGCCCACAAGTACAACGACAACCCGATCTTCATCAAGGCGCTGTCGTTCGTGGCCGGCCCGGCTGAGGGTGCCAAGCGGCAGGACTACGACTTCACCACCTTCCCCGAGGTCGTCGAGAGCGCCCGCGACGCTTACGTCCAGGCGGGCATCGAGGATCCGCGTGATCAGATCAGCATGGCGGAGGTCCACGACTGCTTCACGCCGACCGAGCTGGTTCTGATGGAGGACCTCGGGTTCTCGCCGCGCGGCCAGGCCTGGAAGGACACGATGGACGGCCGCTTCGACCTCGACGGCGACCAGCCGGTCAATCCGGACGGCGGCCTGAAGAGCTTCGGCCATCCGATCGGCGCCTCCGGTCTGCGGATGATGTACGAGATGTGGCTGCAGCTCCGCGGCGAGGCCGGTGAGCGTCAGATCGCCGAGCCCAAGCTCGGCCTGACCCACAACCTCGGCGGCGCCCCGGGCCGCTGCGTCAGCTTCGTTTCGGTCGTCGGCCTGTAGGGCCCTCCGCAGATCAGAACGTAGGACGACCCCGCCGGGAAACCGGCGGGGTCGCTTTCGTCTTGGTGGTCTCGGCGTGAGCGCTGGTACGCTCAGTCAGACAGTCGCTAGGTGCAGCCCAACGAATCTGGAGTAACGACCATGGCGCGCAGTGATCTCCTCCTGGCGCTCGTGAAGGCGAGTTCGCAGGGCGACCGGGATCGCGCTCGGGTCGCCGTTGAGGCGATCATCGCGGAGGAGCGCGCCAAGAGGCATCACGTCCTGGCGGAGCGGCTGGAGTCTGCACTCCAAACGAACGGCCACCGTGGCGCCAGCCAACTGCTTCTTGGCGGGAAGCGGGGACGCCGCTACGTCGCCGAACTCACGCCGCGGCGCCGTCTCGCCGACCTCGTCCTGTCCGAAGTCAACCTCCACGCTTGCCGAGAGCTCATCGAGGAGCAGCACCGGGCTTCGATCTTGAGGGCTCACTCGATCGAGCCGCGCCACCGAGTGCTCCTGGTAGGGCCGCCCGGGAACGGCAAGACAACGCTCGCTGAGGCGATCGCCGAGGCCTTGGCCGTGCCGTTTCTGGTCGTTCGCTACGAGTCGCTGATCGGGAGTTTCCTCGGCGAAACGGCTGCCCGGTTGAAGCGCGTCTTCGACACTGCCCGCACGACGTCCTGCGTTCTCTTCTTCGACGAGTTCGATGCGGTGGGCAAGGAGCGCGGAGACACCCACGAAACCGGAGAGATCAAGAGGGTCGTTTCCTCCCTGCTGATGCAGACGGACGAACTACCCAGCTACACGGTTATCGTGGCGGCTTCGAACCATGCGGAACTCCTCGACCGGGCCGTGTGGCGGCGCTTTCAGCTTCGGCTGTCGCTGGATCCGCCCTCGCGTCAGGCCCTTGCGGGCTACATCGAGCAGTTTGCGGACTCTCTGGACGAGCCCTTGGGCCACAGCCCGGAGGCAGTGGCCCAAGGCCTCGGTGCGGTCAGCTTCGCGGAAGCCGAGGAGTTTTGCCGCGATGTGCGCCGTCGTCAGGTGCTCGCCATGGGCGAGATCGCCGTGCGGCAGATCGTCGCGGAGCGGCTTGCCGCCTGGCGTGGTCGGGCGAACGCGTAGGCCTGCGAGGGGGTTCCCGACATGGCCGACTATCCGCTGCTGCCTCTGCCTGCGCCTGTCCGGCGGAAAGTCAGCGGAAGGAGACGGGGCGGAGGAGGGATCCGTTTGCCTGGCCGGGAACGACAGGGTGAGCGGTTCGGACCGGTCTTCGAGCGTCTGCGCCGGACGCTGGATCCCGACCATCCGCTGACGTTCGGCGAAGATCCCGCGGGCATCGCACCGGAACGGGCGCTCGTGTTTGAGGTCGCCGAATCGGTGCCCGGGTTTCGGAAGGCCATCGCCAAGGTCGATGGTCTGGAGTTCCTGGGCGATGAAGACAGCGAATCGCCCGCGGACGAGGACTTTGCCGTTGTCGATACGCGGAAAGGACGGGTGGGGCAAGACCGCGAAGACAAGCCGGTAGGCGGTCGCCTCTACCTGGCGATGCCGGATGTCCAAGCGCTTGAGCAGCTCCTGTGGCTCTGGGAGCGCTATCGGGCAGGCGAGTCGGCGGCGAGAGGATTCACTCCTTGGTGGCGGGTCTTCGAGCGATTACGAGTCCTTCGTGCCTGGGGGCCAGAGGATCGAGTCCCGGACGACACGATCGAGTTCCTCGAGCAAAGACTGAAGGACTCGCCAGACTCTGAGCATCGCGTGGAAGTCGAACTGTGGAGCAGCGCGGCAAAGGAGAACCGAGAGTACGCGCGTCGGAGGTTCCGCGAAGTGCTCGGTGAGGCCGGCGGGAAGCTGATTCACAGTGCCTCGATACCGGACGTGGCATACGAGGCGGCTCTGGTCGATGTTCCTGCGGAAACGCTTCGGCGGATGATCGAGCACCAGGACGTCATTGCCGCGTGCGATGACGTGATGTTCGTGAGGCCGCAATCTGCCGTCAGGTTCTCGACAGTCGTCAAGGAGACGGAGGTTGGCTCTGCGGCGGTGTTGGCGAGCGAAGTTGCAGGGCCTCCGGTGGCCGCCCTGTTCGATGGCGTTCCAGTGCAGCGGCACGCACTGCTCGACGGCTGCCTGTTGATCGACGATCCTGACGGTCTCGACGAGTTGAGTGTCGTCGCCAGACGTCGACATGGCACGGCGATGGCGTCGCTGATCCTCCATGGCGACCGCCACCGGGCCGAAGAACCGCTTGACCGGCAAGTGTATGTGCGTCCGCTTCTCGTGCCGACGTTCGATGGCGAGTGGGAGGAGTTCCCTCGGGACCGTCTACTGATCGACACGATCTACCGTGCCGTGCGGAGAATGAAGGAGGGCGACGAGGAAAGCGCCGCTACCGCGCCGTCCGTCTTTCTGGTGAACCTCTCGCTTGGGGATACGAGACGACCGTTCGCGGGACCGATCAGTGCCTGGGCGCGACTCCTGGACCATCTCTCGGCTAGGTACGGCATTCTGTTCCTGGTGAGTGCGGGGAACGTAGGCGCTCCGCTCCCCGTGTCCGCCGCAGAATCGCTGTTTGGCTTTGAGGACGCAGCGCCGCCACAACGGCGTAAGTTGGGGCTCGAGGCGCTGAGTCGAGCGTCGACATGGCGGACACTGCTCTCGCCGGCGGAAGCGGTGAACGTTCTGACGGTCGGCGCGTGGCATGAGGATTCTCACCCGGGATTCCAGGCCGCTCCCGACGCCCTTCTGGACGCACTTGGCGACGGACCTGGCCCCAACCCCACGTCCGCGGCAGGGCTTGGCTATCGCAAGGTCATCAAGCCGGAGATCATGATGCCAGGCGGCCGCGAGTTGGTGCGAGAAGTCTCGTCGGAGGCCGGGCGGGCCGTACAGGTTGCTCAGGCCGGGCGCTTCTTCGGGCTCCGCGCGGCGGCGCCGAGCGACGATGGAGACCTGAGGCGGGAAGGTCCCTCGACAGGAACGAGCGCGGCCACAGCCTTGGCCACCCGCGACGGGTGTCGCCTGTTCGAGGCGTTGATGGACGAGGAGAACGGTGGGCTCCTCACTGAGGCTGATCCAGACTGTTACGGCCCGGTAGTCAAGGCGCTTCTCGTCCACACGGCGCGTTGGGGGGTTGAAGCGGAGGATCTGATGATGATTCATAGGCCGATTGGGCCGGGCCGGGACGTGGAGAGGAAGGACGCCATTGCCCGCTTGATCGGCTACGGTCGCCCCACCATCGAGGAAGCGTTGACGTGTGCGGAGAACCGCGCCACCTTGATCGGCTTCGGCGAGATCGCAGCGGCTGGTGTGGTGGCGGACTATCGTGTACCGCTTCCGGAGAACCTTGAACGGGTCACGGAGCCGCGAGCCGTGACCTGCACCCTGGCGTGGTTCTCGCCCGTGAACGTTCGGCATCGGATGTACCGTCGGGCCGGGCTGGACCTGATGCCGGGGGCGAACCTGAGAGAGGACGACGGCTTCGTCAAACGCGAGAGCCTCCAGCCTTCACATCACTCGGTGCGGCGCGGTTCTCTTCTTCACGTCCGATACGAGGGCAGCAAGGCCGTGTCTTTCGCCGAAGACGGCCATCTGTGCTTCTCGGTGTCGTGCACGTCGCCTGCCGGCGACCTTCGGGACTCGGTTCCCTATGGCCTGGCGGTCACGGTGGAGACGGGCGACTCGATTCCGATCTACGACCGAGTCCGTCAGAGACTTGGCGTGAGTGTCGCGGCAACGTCGTAGGGCACTGCAGCGACGGGAAACTCTGCTGAGAAGGCCTCGTTCAGGCTCGGCGTCGTGATCCTGGCGGCTCAATGAGACCTGAGGCTCTCGGAATCGGGTCGAGGCCGGGCTTGGCTACTGCCCGATCTTCTCCAGAAGCTGCGACCTCATGTCCTTGCGGTCGATGACCTTCTCGACGACCAGGAACAGGCATTTGCCCCCACTCCGCCGTTCCCACAGGTCGCCGATGGTCCGCTTCTCCGCTGTGTCAGCGCTGTCTGCGAGGTGCTCGCCCTTGTACTCGACGACCAGCAGCCGGTCGTCGATCAACCGGGCCACGAAGTCGGGGTAGAACTTGCCCCTCGCCGTCGGCAGCCAGAACGACTCGGGATGTTTCGCCACGTTCCGAAGCCAGTACTTCACGGTCGGCAGACTGTCGATCGCCTGCGCGCACTCGAACTCCTCGCCGTCAGGTTCGCCGTCGAAGGCGGGCACTTGGTCCGACCCGAGGAAGTGGCGGCTCGGCTTCCAGGGACCACGATAGCGACGCTGGCCATGGTACATCCCGTCCTGGAACGCGAAGGCGTCGTCGAACGAAACGCCAACCTTGGCCGTGGGCTCGAACAGGAACTGCTGGTAGGCGGACTCCCTCTCCTTTCGGCGAATGGCCACAATCTTCTCGCGCACCTTGCGGGCCAGGATGAATTTGCACCGCATCAGGGCCGCGATGTGGAGCCCGCGGGCGCCGAGGAGGTGGTTGACCAGATGGCTCAACCAGCGCAGGAGATCTCCCTGGCCGATGTCCCGCTGTTGGACTTGGCGGTCGAGCCAGCGTACGAGCGCCTGGGAGGTCCAGCCTTCGACGTTGATGTCCAGGGCGAGTTGCTCCTCTTCGGCGGCGAAGCGGTAGGTCACGCGCTGGCCGTCCAGATCGATCTCGAAGCTGCGGGCGGTTTCTCGGACCGTGAACTCCTCCCTGCCGAGCCTGTGAGAGTGGTTCAGGAGGGACCAGTCGTGGTGCTCCATGAACAGGTCCGCGTCGGCGAAGACGATCTCGCCCTGCACGGCCGAAGTGAGGCGCGGGACGGAAAGTTGTCGTCCGCGTTGTGCTGGCGAGAGCAGGCGTCGTCGTTCCGCCTGGTACTCCGCGACCGCGCGGACGAACTCAGCTCGTTCCCCTTCGGGCAGAGTGTTGCGGACCGCGTCCACCTCGAACGGGTCGAGTTCGACGTCGGATGCGATCTCGATCTTCCCGGTCGCCGGTTCCCGAAGCGTGAACCTGTTGCCGCCCACGAGAACGGCGAGCAGGTCGTCGGAGACCGTCACGATGTGGCTGAGGGTCGGGGACGGCTTGTCGCGCGGCGCGGGGAGGTCTTCGTTGGGAAGCAGGTCGCGCTGGGCAACCTCGACGTGTTCTTCGGCGTCCTCTTCCTCGAAGCCCATCGAGACCAGCTTGTCGACCAGCGCTCGTGCGGCATGACCGAAGGACGGCTCGGAAAGGAAGGCGTAGGCGCGATTCAGAGCGTCGTCCTTACGGCGCTCCGCGAAGGGCATCCGCAGGACGCGGCCGAGTAGCTGTTCCACGTCCCGGCTGTCCTGAATTCGTGAGACGGAGCAGAAGACGTAGGCGAAGGAGCAGTCCCAACCTTCCTTCAGCGCTTCGACGGTGATCACGTACTCGATCGGGCAGTCCGGGTCGAACAGATCGAGCCCGTCGAGTTCCCGCTTCGTGCCCGTGGCGACGGCGATCTTCTCCTCCGGTATCTGCTCGACTTCGACCAGGTGCTCCTTGAGCGCCGCCGCGGTGACTTCACGGTTCTTCGGTTGCGCCTGGAACAGGACGATCGGACGAATCGGCCGCGGGTCGTGGGCTGCCGCCCGGGACAGCGAAGACCGCGTCGCGACGGCGCCATTCACCGCGTTCTGCCAAGTGTCGTGTTCCGAGAGCATGACGGGCAGCTTGACCATGTGCTCGGCCTTCAGTTCACTCGCGGTCACGCTGTGCAGGATGTTCGATTTCCTTCGCGGCGTGGCGGTGAACTCGACGATGGCGCAGGGGTTCACGCGCGCCTGCATCTCCCGCGTGAGGCCGGTCACGGCGTTGTGCGCCTCGTCGACGATCATCAGCGGCCGGTGCAGGTGGAGCAGATTGGCGAAGGAGAACTTCGGTTCTCCGTTGTCGAGTCTCTCCAGCCCCTCCGGCGCGCCGACGAGTCCGCTGAAGTGGGGTTCGAGGTCTTCGTTGTGCGCGTAGACCTTGCGCCCCTCGGTGTTCGTTACGCGCAGGGCCTGGATCGTGCCGACGACGATGCAGCAGTGGTCGCGAAGGTCGTGGGGTCGGAGATGGGCGAAGTCCGCGATGTCGAAAACGCGCACCCTGCCGTCGAATGCCTCGTCGAGTGCCGTCCGGTAGGGGTGCTGCGTGTCCTTAAGCGCCTCCGCGGTCTGCGTGCGGATCGTTCTTGTGGGAACGAGCCACAGAACGAGCGGCCAGTCCTTCTCGATCCACGCGTCGCGCGCGAGCGGGACGGTGTGAGCCGCGAGAATCGTCTTGCCGCCGCCGGTCGGGAGGCGAAGGCACACGTAGGGAACGCCGGGAAGCCCGGTCAGAGCCTTGTAGCTTCCCGCGTAGCCTCGCAGCCGGTCCGCCTGCTCCGGACCGTTCACGATGCTCCCGTACGCCGCCTTCGGACCGGTGATGCGGGCTTCTTCGAGGAACTGGCGAAGGAGGGCTAGCGTGTCGGCCTGATAGCGCTTCAGGTCCACACTGCGCCCTCAGGCTCGCGCCTTCACGTCGTAGGGCGTCTGCCTGAATGCCACGCGCTCGCGCTCCAGGGTTGCCGGCATCAATCGTGAGCGTTCGCCGTAGATCGTGAGCGCTCCGTCGAACCCCGGCGCCGCCTCCGCGACTCTCTCGCGGACGAGACGCAAAGTGGCGCGAGTCAGCACGTTTCCTCCGTCTGGCCGGCGGTCTCCCAGCACGCCGTTGAACAGCAGCGCGACCGCTTCGCCGTCGTGTAGACCTAGCAGGGGAGAAACGGCCTCCCGCCTCCAGGCCGTTCCGGTTTCCGAGAACCACACATGTGCCGCCAGTACGTCGTACCGGATGTCCGGGCGAAGACGTCCGTCCGCATCGAAGGCTGGCGGTCCCAGGCGGTAGAAGTGGAAGCCGCCGCCGCCCTGCCAACCCACCGATTTGGAGATTCCACCCTGCTCGCCGTCGATGACCTTCCGAAGGCGCGGCGCGCAGTGGGTGACCGCGTGCTCGCCCATCTCGATCCCGATCCAGCACCGCCCCGTCTTGTTGGCGACCGCCGCAGTCGTGCCCGAGCCGAGGAAGGAGTCGAGCACGAGGTCGCCGGGGCTTGTGGCGACATGGAGTACTCGTTCAATCAGCCGCTCGGGTTTCGGCGTCTCGAAGACTTCGGCCGCTCCGAAAAGAGATTTACTCTCCTTCTTTGCCTCCTGCGTGTTGCCGACTTCCTCGTGTGCCCACCATGTCCATGACTGAAGGCCCTTGGACTCGGAGAGGTACTTCTTCCGCCGTGGTTGTCGCGACCCGTCCCTGCCAAACCAGAATCTGCCCTCTTCGAGTTGCTTCTCGTACACGGGCTCCGTGACTTTCCAGCAGTAGCCTTCCGGCGGTGAGTACGAGGTTCCCGATGGCGTCACGATCTCGTACATCTGATTCGGGCGGAATCCCTGTGCGGTGAAGTCGCGGGAAACCCACAGGCCTCTCGGGTCTTTGTCTGGGTTCTTGTACTCCCGCCGTTGCCTGCGGGTAAGGGGCAGCCGATTGGCCGTCGCCTTGAATTTCTCAAAGTCTCGGCAGTAGACGAGGATGTTCTCGTGGCCATCGCCGAGCGTCTTGCGGTCATCCGGCGAAGTCCTCTTCTGCCATACGACGTTGGCGACGAAGTTCTTCCGATGCAGGATTTCGTCCATCAGAACCTTCAAGTAGTGCGCTTCGTCGCTGTCGATGGACACCCAGATCGAGCCGTCCTCCGCCAGTAACTCCCGCAGCAGTTCCAGCCGGGGCCACATCATCGCCAGCCACTGCGAATGCTCGAGGTTGTCGTCGTAGTGCTCGAACGCGGAGCGCGTGTTGTAGGGCGGATCGATGTAGATGCACTTGACCCGTCCGGCGTAGAACGGCAGCAGCGCCTTGAGGGCTTCCAGGTTGTCGCCCTGGATCAGCAGGTTCTCTGCGGCCGTATCGCCGGCCGAAAGGTCGGGCAGCTCTTCCAGCAGTCTGTACGGGACCCGCCGAGCGGCGCCCACGTCCTCGTCTCGGGTCAGCCAGTTGAGGGTGGGCATGTACCGTTCTGGACTTACTCGCTGCGCGGTGAGAGGCGGTGTCGAACCTCAGCCTGCCGCTCGCGTCAACGCTTCGTCCATCGCCGCCAGCGCGAAATCGACATCGGCGTCCGTCAGGCAGAGCGGCGGCTTGATCCGCAGCACGTTGCCGGACAGTCCGCCCTTGCCGACCAGTGCGCCGAGGCCCTTCAACTCGTCGAGCACGCGGCCGGTGAGGGCGGTGGCGGGAGTCTTCGACCGTCGGTCCTCGACCAGTTCGACGCCGATCATCAGGCCCTGGCCGCGGACATCGCCGACCGCTTCGTGATGGTCGGCCAGCGCTCGCAGGCCGGCGATCAGCCGGCTGCCGAGGACGCGGGCATTCTGCTGGAGGCCCTCCTCCTCGATCACCTCGAGGACGGCGAGACCGGCCGCCGAAACGAGAGGGTTGCCGCCGAAGGTGTTGATGTGGAGATTCTGCGCCAGCGTGGCGGCGATCTCCGATGTCGTCACGACGGCGGCCAGGGGCAGGCCGTTGCCGATGCCTTTGGCCATCGTCACGATCTCGGGCGTAACACCGGAGCGCTCGAAGCCCCAGTAGTGGTCTCCGGTGCGGGTGAAGCCGGTCTGCACCTCGTCGGCGATGCAGACGCCGCCGTTGGCGCGGACGATGTCGTAGACCTCCGCCAGGTAGTTCGACGCTCCCATCGTGACGCCGCCGGCGCCCTGAATGGGCTCCGAGATGAAGGCAGCGACCTGGCCCGGGGTGGAGTAGCGGATCAGCTCCGCGACATCCTCGGCGCACTGGCTTGCGATCTGCTCCGGCGTGCCGGAGAACGGGTTGCGATAGGGATCGGGGTTGATCGCGTGGTGGACGGGGCCACCGCGCTGGGCCCAGGACTTCCAGGTGTGAAGTGCTGTCAGGGCGCCGGTCGGTGCGCTGCCGCCGTGGTAGGCGTTGCGGATGCCGACGACGTCGGAGTGACCGGTGTGCAGCCGGGCCATCTGGATCGCCAGATCGTTCGCCTCGCTGCCGCTGTTGACGAAGTAGACGCGGTCGAGCTGGGGAGGCAGCTTGGCCAGGAGAGCCTTGGCGAAGCGCGGCATGTTCGGATGCAGGAACGCCGTCGAGCTGTGGGCCAGGAGTTCCATCTGCTCCTGAACCGCCGCGACGATCTTCGGGTGCGAGTGGCCGCAGGCGACGGTGCAGATGCCCGCGAACAGATCGAGGTAGCGCCGGCCGCTGTCGTCCCAGACGTACTGGCGCTGGCCTTCGACCAGCATCACGGGTTCGCCGTACAGGGTAAAGAGCGCCGGATTCACGTGCTGCCGGCGCAGGGCGAAGGTCTCCTCGCGGGTGGGCCCCGCGTAGGGTCTCGGGCGGTGGCCGCAGGGCGGCAGCTCCAGGGATCGGGATCGCGTCGGGGTCGCGACGTCAAGTGCCACGGTCATGGTTGCAGTTCCTCGGCGGCCCGTTCCTGAGGCCGGCTGTGTGGTTCGCTGTTCGGCCGCTTGCGCTCGCGGCGGCGTGGGGAGTAACCCTAACTCAGAAGATCGACGATCGTAAGCGCCAGCGCCTGCGTGGTCCGGGTGATGTCCGACAGCGCGCAGCGTTCGTCGGGCTGATGGGCCTGCTCCAGTTCCCCCGGCCCGTAGGCAACGCACTGTCCGATGCCGCCGATGCGCTGGAAGTGCTTGTGATCGTAGGTGCCGGGGCTCGCCACGAGATCGGCGGCGGTTCCCGTCGTCGCCTCGATCGAGCGGACGAGCGATTCGACCAGGGTGCAGTCGTCCGGCGTGTGGGTCGGCAGAACGCTCAGCAGCTCCTCGACCTCGAACTGGATCCCGGGCCGCCTGGCCTCGACCGCGTCCAGCACTCCCCGGACTTCTGCGCGGACGGCGTCCGGCCCTTCCTCGAGCAGGTAGCGCCGGTCGACGACGAGTTCGCACTGGTCGGCGACGCAGGGCGACGGCAGGCCCTGGCCGTGACCGTCCAGCGCGGCCGAGGAATCGAGCCCCTCGATCACCTGGCCGCCGACGATCGAGTTCATGTTGATCGTTGGCCGGCGCGCTCCTTCCGGTACCACGGGCAGCTCGGTGACCAGGTCGCCCAGCGCCTCGCGGAGGCCGAGCGCCGCCTCCGCCGCGGCGTCGATCGCCGAGACGCCGAGAAACGGCATCGAACCGTGGGCGATACGGCCCCGCGCCACGATCCGGAACCAGAGGACGCCGCGATGGCCGATGCAGATCCTCGTCGGACTGAACGGCTCGGGGATGATCACGTAGTCCGTCGTGCGGCTGGTGACGCGTCCGATCCGAGCCAGGTGGGCGACGCCGGCGTGGCCGCCGCTTTCTTCGTCCACCGTGCCGCTGATCTCGAGCGTTCCATGCAGGCTGACGCCGCTGCGCCGCACCGCTTCGGCGGCGAACACCGCGGCGGCGAGGCCGGCCTTCATGTCGGCCGAGCCGCGGCCGTAGAGCCAGCCGTCCCTGATCTCGCCGCCGAACGGATCGACTGTCCAGCCGTCTCCCGGCGGCACCACGTCGATGTGACCGTTCAGGTGCAGGGCCGGTCGCGCGCTCCGGCCCCGGCGCAGGCCGAGCACGTTGATCTTGGGACGCCGTGGATCGCTGCCGGGACCCTGGATGTACTCGGTCTCGAAACCGTCCGCTTCGAGCCGTACGCCGAGCAGCTCCGCGCACTTCCGGTAGGCGTCGCCGGGAGGGTTGACCGAGGGCACGCGGATCAGTTCCGCTGCGAAGAGGGCCGCTTCCTCGCCGCAGACCGCAGCCTCGGAGAGAACGCGGTCCACGAGACCTAGTCCGCTGCTTGCTGACGTCATGGGACGATGCGTGTCGCCGGTGGCTCGTTCTACGGGCTGGTAGTACGCTTGCCAGACTACTATGTTCGCGGAATGTGGATTGCGGATCGCGGCGCTGGGCGCCCTTGCCCTCGGTGGCTGGAGTCCGGCCTTGGCTGAAGACGCCGAAGCCGATCCCGGGCTGACCGCCGTGGAGGGCATCCGCGTGGGTCAGATCACCTACGAGGAGCGCCCGACCGGTTGCACCGTCGTGTTGGCGGAGGGCGGCGCCGTGGGTGGCGTCGACGTCCGGGGCGGCGCTCCGGCTACTCGCGAGACGGCTCTCCTGAGCCCCCACAACATGATTCAGGAACTCCACGCTGTCGTCCTCACCGGCGGCAGCGCCTACGGTCTCGACGCGGCGGGGGGAGTGATGCGCTACCTCGAGGAGCGGGGCGTGGGCTTCCCGGTGCGGGCGGGAGTCGTGCCGATCGTGGTCGGCGCTTCCTTGATGGACCTCGGAATGGGCGGCAGCAGCAAGCCCCGCCCGGACGCCGAGTGCGGCTACCGGGCCTCGGAGGCGGCGACGACGGGCCCGGTGGCGCAAGGCAACGTCGGCGCCGGCGCCGGCGCCACGGTGGGGAAGATGGGTGGCCGCGGCACCTCGATGAAGGGCGGCCTCGGCAGCGCGTCGATCACGATCGAGGAGGGCCCGGCGGCCGGCCTGGTGGTCGCCGCGCTCGTGGCGGTCAACGCCGTGGGCGACGTGATCGATCCGGCGACCGGCGAGGTCGTCGCGGGCGTGCGCGGGCCCGACAACGAGTTGCTGGACGCCCGCAAGCTGCTCCGCAGCGGTGGCGGCCGGGATCGCCGGGCGCGGCCCGGGGACCGTTCCGACGGCCGCGACAACACGACGATCGCGGTGGTGGCGACGAACGCGATCCTCAATCAGGCCCAGGCGACGCGGATGGCCCAGATGGCCCACGACGGTCTGGCACGCTCGATCGTTCCGTCCCACACGCCCGGCGACGGCGACACGGTGTTCGCGGTCGCCACCGGCGTCCTCGAGGGACCGCCCGACGTGAGCCGGATCGGTGCGCTGGCCGCCGAAGCGCTCGCCGATGCCGTCCTGAACGCCGTCCGGCGGGCCGAGTCGATCCCCGGCTTCCTCGCCGCGTCCGACCTGCCGTAAAGGAGAGCGAGTCCTTGAACCCGTTCCGTCTCGACGACAGCACGGTGGCCGTGATTGGCGCCGGTTCCGGTATCGGTGAAGGCGCGGCGGAGGCCTGCGGCCGACAGGGGGCGACTGTCGCTTGCTTTGACGTGAACCTGCTGGCCGCTCAGGCGACGGCGGACCGGATCGTCGAGGCGGGCGGGCAGGCCGAAGCGGGCGAGCTCGACATCCTCGAGCCCGAAGCGATGAAGGCAGCCTTGGAGTCGCTGGACGGCCTGCGGGGCGTGATCGCGACACCGGGCGTCAACGTCCGCAAACGCCTGCTCGACTACCAGCCCGAAGAGTTCGACCGGGTCCTGAGGCTCAACCTGGGTGGCGCAATGTGCGTGCTGCAGGTCGCCGGGGGTTTGCTGTCGACCACCGGTGGCGGCAGCATCGTTCTCCTTTCTTCGATCCGCTCCCAAGTTGTTGAGCCGGGGCAGGGGGTGTACGCCGCGACCAAGGCCGGTATCGCCCAGCTCGCGCGCACCGCTGCCGCGGAACTCGGGGCCACCGGGGTTCGGGTCAACGCGCTGGCGCCCGGCGTCATCGACACGCCGCTGACCAAGCCGATTCAGCAGAACGAGGCCTGGAACCGCGCGTACGCCGGGAAGACGGCGCTGGGCCGCTGGGGAAGGTCCGACGAGATCGGCAACGCGGCGGCGTTCCTGGTCTCCGACGCGTCGAGCTACATGACCGGCGCGGTCCTCTTCGTTGACGGCGGCTGGACCGCGATCGACGGCCGGTTCGATCCTCCGGCCTGAAATCGGGGTCGCCGGGCGCGTAAACTCGGCGCCGCGATGAACGCCGTACGCAACTCCGCGCAGACCCTCTTCCGACTCGACGGGAAGACGGCGGTCGTCACCGGCGCCTCGTCCGGCCTGGGCGTCGTGTTCGCGCAGGCTCTGGCCGGGGCCGGCGCCTCCGTCGTGGTCTCGGCGCGTCGCCGGGAGCGCCTGGAGCAGCTCGCCTCGTCGATCGAGGATGCCGGCGGTCAGGCCCTTGCGGTCCCCTGCGACGTGACGCGAGAGGAGGACGTCGACGCGCTTGCGACGCGGGCGCTGGAGCGCTTCGGCCGCGTCGACGTGCTGGTGGCGAATGCCGGCATTTCCGATCCGCGACCGGCCGAGCAGGAGCCGCTCGAGGTGTGGCACCAGGTGCTGGCGGTGAACCTGACCGGTGTCTTCCTGTGCAACCGGCGCTTCGGCGCCGCGATGCTGGAGCAGGGATCCGGCTCGATCGTCAACATCGCTTCCGTCCTCGGCGTCGTCGGCGCCGGCCAGATACCGCAGGCGTCCTACACGGCCTCCAAGGGCGGCGTCGTCAACATGACCCGTGAACTCGCCGCCCAGTGGTCGCGGCGCGGCGTGCGGGTGAACGCGATCGGCCCCGGCTGGTTCGAGTCCGAGATGACGGAGGAGATGTTCGCTTCGGACCAGGGCGTGCGCTGGATCCGCCGCAAGACACCGATGGGTCGCCCCGGCCGCGGCGAGGAACTGGCGGGACCGGTCGTGTTCCTCGCCTCGGACGCGTCGAGCTACGTGACCGGTCAGATCCTGCTCGTCGACGGCGGCTGGACCGTCGTCTAGAGGGTCGTCTTTACAGATGAGTCAAGTTTGCCCACTGGGTGCGCCGGCCTTCTGGCCGGCATCCGCTCCGGCCTGTACGCTCGTCGGTCTGAGGCGAAGCCTCGCCAGGCAGTTGCCCAGCCGATCGCAGTCGCGATGACTCTCGAGATCGCCTTCCTGCTGGTCGTTCTGGCGGCCATGGTCGTTCTGTTTCTGACCGAGAAGCTGCCGATCGACCTGACTGCGTTCCTCGGCCTGACGCTGCTCATCTTCACCGGCTACGTCGCTGTCGATCAGGCCTTCACGGGCTTCGCGTCGTCGGCGGTGATCACGATGCTGTCGATCTTCATCGTCAGCGCGGGGTTGATGCAGACCGGCGTGGCGGATCTGGTCGGCGGTGCGATCCATCGCTTCGTCGGCAGCCGCGAGACGCCGTTGATGGTCGCCGTGATGCTGGTCGCGGGCGTTCTCTCGATGTTCATGAACAACATCGCGGCGACCGCGGTGCTGATGCCGGCGGTGGCGAGTCTCGGCCGGCGCGCGCGCCTGCCGCCGTCCCGGTTGTTCCTGCCGCTGGCGTTCGGGGCCATCCTCGGAGGCACCGCGACCCTGGTCGGGACGCCGCCGAACATCCTCGCGGCGGCGATGCTGCGGGACCGCGGGCTCGAGCCCTTCGGTCTCTTCGACTTCACGCCCTTCGGCGTGGTCCTGCTGCTGGGCGGCGTCGTGTTCATGCTCACTCTGGGGCGGCGCTTGCTGCCGGGGCGCAAGGCCGGCGCCGCCGGCGCCGGCGATTCGGAACTGGCCGATCTCTACGGCCTCCACGAAGGCCTGTTCTCGATCCGCATTCCGGCCGGTTCTCGACTCGACGGCGCGATCCTGCGCGACACGCGGCTGGGGACCACCCTGGGCGTACAGCTTCTCGGCCTCGCGCGCGAGGAGGACTGGGAGTTGGCCCCGAGGGACGATATGCGTCTCCTCGCCGGGGACGAACTGGTCGTGGAGGGCGATGCCGAGGAGGTGCGACAAACGCTGCGGCTTCAGGGGATCGATCTGGTGGCCGACACGACGCTCGGCACGGCCACCACGGGCGAGATCGGACAGCCGGACTCCGGCGTGACCGCGCTCAGGGCGCGCGTGCCGGCCGCATCTCCCCTGGTCGGGAGCACGTTGGCCGCGACCCGCTTTCGCGAACGGTGGGGGGTGTTCGTGATCGCGGTGGAGCATGACGGTGATCTGCACGCCGACCGGCTCGGCGAAATGCCGCTCGAAGAGGGCGACCTGCTGTATGGCCTGTTCGGCGGCGACGCACCCGAGATCGCCTCCGACGTGCTGGAGATGGAAGAGATCGGTCCCGCCGCCCTCGAACGCCTCGACGATCAGCCGATGCTGGTCATCCGGGTGCCCGAGAACTCGCCGCTGCTGGCCGGCGGCGCCGGCGTCGAGTGGATGGGCCGGTTGATGGCGCTCACCGTGGTCGCGGTCGAGCGGGGCGACGAAGTCCTCTGGGCGCCCGGACCGCGGATCCGGTTCGAGGCGGGTGATCAACTCTTCGTGAAGGGCAAGGAGCGGCGGCTGCGCGCGTTGCTCCGCATGGGCGGCGTCGAGTTGACGTCCGGCGTTGCTCCGCGTGCCTTCGAGTCGGAGGAGGTCGGCATGGCCGAGGCGACGCTGGCGCCCCGGTCCGGTCTCGTCGGGCGGAGTCTGGAGGAGATTGCGTTTCGCGATCGGTACGGCGTGCAGGTGCTCGCGATCTGGCGCGAGGGAAGGGCCATTCGCAGCGGCTTGGCCCAGCTCGCGCTACGGGTCGGCGACGCGCTGTTGCTCCAGGGGCGTCGTGGCCGGCTCGGTCTGCTCTCCCGCGAACGGGACCTGGTCGTCCTCTCGGATGTTGCGGAGGAGCCGCGCCGCCTGACCAAGGCGCCGTACGCCGTCGGCTGCCTGGCCTTGATGATCGGTCTGGTCGTGACGGGAGTTGCCCCGATCCAGGTCGCCGCGTTCGCTTCCGCGAGCCTGATCGTGCTGTGCGGCGCGCTGACGATGGAGGAGGCCTACCGTGCAGTCGAGTGGCGGGCGATCTTCCTGGTCGCGGCGATCCTGCCCGTGGGATCGGCGATGGAGAGCAGCGGTACGGCGGCTCTGCTGGCGAGCAGCGTGATGGATCTGGCCGGCCCAATCGGGCCGTATGCGGTGCTGGCGTCGCTGGTCCTGCTCTCGAGCCTGCTCAGCCAGTGCCTCGACGGCGCGCCGGCGGTCGTGCTGCTGACGCCGGTCGTGCTGGAGGCGGCCTCGGGCCTCGATCTTTCGCCCTATCCGCTGATGATGGGGGTGGCGCTGGCGGCGTCCGCGGCCTTCATGACGCCGTTCAGCCACAAGGCGAACCTGCTCGTCATGGGCGCCGGCGGTTATCGGAGCATGGACTACCTGCGCGTCGGCACGCCGCTGACCATCGTGCTGCTGGCTGCGATCGTGTGGATGGTGCCGCTTCTCTTCCCGTTCTGACCGATGGAGCGATTCAGGAGGACTGCCAGACGGCCGCAAGTGCGCGGTCAAAGGTCTTGAGCGCGGTTGCCTTTCGACGCTGGCAGCAGGCGAGGTGCATGAGGTCGCGGGCCTCGAGGCCTGCATGTACGCTCGCGAGATCCCGGGCCAGCTTCACATCCTCCGCCTCCACCGGCCATATGTCGTGGATGCAGCCTTCGACGAAGGCGAATGCGCTGGCGAGGTCGACAGGCCGGTTGGCGCGCAGGTAGACGTGAAGGAGTTCCTGGAGCACTTCGGCCGAGGTGACCAGGCGCTCGCCTCGCCTTAGCGAACGTGCGATGAAGCCGCGTGCTTCGTCCCGCAAGGGATGGTCGCCGCCGACACTGAACATCAGAACGTTCGTATCGACGAAAATCAAGTGATCTCCAACCCGCGGACCTTGGATTCCGCGATCAGCCGCTTCTGTTCGGGCCAGTCCGGTTCCTTCTTCCCGGCCGACCGGGCATCGCACTCCTCGATGAATTTCTGGAGATCGGCGGCGGAGAACCGCTTGGCCGGCCGGGCGGCTGCCAGCTTCTCTTCGGCGGCTTCCCGCATCCAGGCGCCCAGGGACTTTCCTTCTGTCCGTGCCTGACTCTGATAGCCGACCTTCTCGGCCTCGGAAACGATGAAGTGAATGCGCGACATGGTTCCTCCTGCGCAAGAATACGGTGCAAGCGCACCTTACCGGGTCACGGAGGTGCGATCAAGATCGGGACGTCTCCGCGCGGGCGGGTCGTTGCGGTCGCGGTTTTCGGGGCCTCCCGAACGTCGGGCTCGGGAGCCGGCGGCGGAGTCCGGCGTCGTTGCGGGTAGAATCCATGGCTGGTTTGGAGAACGGGCGAGAAGGCCCCACGAGGAGATTTGCGATGTCCAGACGCACGACGCTCGGTCGAGTCCTGCCGGTAGCCTTGTCCATCATGGCGCTCGCCGGCACGGTAGCCGCCCAGACCACGGGCGACATCCGCGGCGAAGTCCGCGACGCGAACGGCGACGGCCTGCCCGGCGTCATGGTGACAGCGACGATCGAGGACCGCGGCGTGTCGCGAACGACGATCACCGGTGTCGGCGGCAACTTCGTCATCTCGTCGCTCCAGGTGGACGAGTACCTGGTGTCCGCGACGCTGGACGGCTTCCAGGAGCACCGCGTGGAGGATGTACGTGTGGGCATTGCCGCGACGGTCAACCTGGAGATCGAACTCGGTCTGGAGGCAGTGGAAGAGGAGGTGACGGTCACCGCCTCGCCGATCCTCGACGTGACGAGTTCCAGCGTCGGCACCAGCTTCACGGCGGACTTCATCGACGATCTTCCGACGGACCGGAACTTCTGGGATCTGGTCGCTGTGTCGCCCGGGATCAGCCAGTCTTCCGAGGGCAGCACTTCGTTGTCTGCTTTCGGTTCCAGCACGGCCTCGAACTCCTGGCGCATCGACGGCCTGGACACGACCTCCTCTGACACCGGCCACGCATTCTGGTGGACGAACCCGGCGATCATCGAGGAGGTGCAGGTGCTGGGGATCGGTGCGCCGGCTGAGTACGGCGGCATGTCCGGGGCCGCGATCAACATCGTGACCAAGTCCGGCACGAACGACTTCAGCGGCACGATCGACTGGTACCACCAGAACAGCGGCCTCACGGAGGAGAACGCTGACATCGACGGCATCCCCTTCCACCGGGAGGAGTTCGACGACCTCACGGGCACTCTCGGCGGTCCGCTGGCGCGGGACAAGGCCTGGTTCTTCGCTTCCATTCAGTCCACGGACGATGCGTACACCGAGCCCGGGGTCGATCCGTCCTTCCCGACCGCGTACCCGACGGTGCGCTCGGACATCAAGCTCAACGCGGCGTTCAACGACAGCAACCTGATGGAGGCGAAGTACCACTACGAGGACTACGACTTCGTCTTCGCCGCGCCCAACACGACGCCGGACGCCATCGCGACCGAGTTCGGCAACAACCCGGCCTGGGGCCTCCAGTTCCAGTCGGTCCTGACTCCGAACGACTACCTGGAGGTGCTGTACTCGGGCTACAGCAGCGATGACAACCTGCTCTCGGCGACGGGCAGCACGGCCCCGCCGTACACGGACTACTCCCCGGCCGACGGCGGTCCGCCTCAGTCCAGCGGCAGCCCCGGCTACACCTACATCTGGCTGCTCGGTCGCGACCAGTTGGACGTCAAGCTGTCACACCACGCCGACGATCTCCTGGGCGGCGACCACGACTTCAAGTTCGGCATCTCCTACGGCACAGGCACCGGTGACACCCGGACCGGGGGCGGGCCGAACGGCGTCTACTTCTACCGCTACGAGTACTACCCGGGCTACCCGTACTACTACCGGGTCACCGCTCGGCCGTTCTACTACGGCGCCGAGACGGCGGTCGTTTCGGCCTTCGTCGACGACTCCTGGCAGGTCAACCCGAATCTGACGCTCAACCTCGGCGTGCGGTTCGACAGGCACAACGGCGACATTCCGGACTACGCGGTGCTGAACCAGGACTGGAGCCCGACTTCCGAGATCATTCCCGGAGTCGACGGTGTCGTTGACTGGTCGCTCATCTCGCCGCGGATCGGCATGGCGTACCAGATCGGTGACCGCCAGGTCCTCCGCGCCTTCTACGGCAAGTTCTACGACGCGGACGTGACCGGCAACTGGTACGCGCCGCCGCCGAATCCCCCCGAGTACGTCTACGAGTACGGGCCCTCCCTTGACGGCCCCTGGACCTACTCGTCCAACTTCGAGTACCACGGAAACCTGTTTCATCCCGACCTGAAGGCGCCGGAGACCGACCAGTTCACGCTGGGTTGGGAACGACGACTGGGCGAGAACTACACGTTCGGCATCCAGGGTGTGTACAAGGATGCGAAGAACCTGATCGGCTGGGAGATTCTGGACGACGGAGTCGTCGAGGAGGTGCCCTGGACGAATCCGTTCAGCGGCGAAACGGAGCAGTTGTTCAGCATCATCGAGCAGCCGACGACGCGCAAGGGGAACCGGCCGGGCGATGGCTCGAAAGCGCCGCCGGGCGTCAGCTACAACCAGCAGTACGAGGGTGTGGTCCTCACCTTCAACAGGCGGTACAGCGACGGATGGAGCTTCCAGTCGTCCTACACATGGTCCGACTCGACGGGCTTCATTCCGCGACCCCTGTCCCAGTCCCAGGGCAACCCGTTCTACACCTCGACGGAGGGTCGCGACCCGAACAGCTGGATCAACGCAGACCAGGCGCTGCAGAACGACCGCGAGCACATGTTGCAGTTTCAGGGCAGTTTCGAACTGCCGTGGAAACTGATCGGAACGACGACCTACACCTACATGTCGGGCAAGCCGTACAGTCGCCAATTGCTGGTCGGCGCCCGAAGTTCGGCGTCGCCGCTGGCCCAGGGTTCGCAGCGCGTGATTGCCATTCCTGCCAGCGCCGACACGCGGTTGCCGGACCAGAACAACTTCGATCTTGCGCTCGGCCGGCGCTTCGACGTCGGCGGGGTCCAACTGAAGTTGGACCTCCAGATGTTCAACATCTTCAACGAAGACACCTACGACTGGTGGGAGACGCTGTTCGTACCCGCGGACGAAGAGTACGTGCCGAGCGGCTACCTCTTCCCGCGGCGGGTCATGATCCGCTTCGGGCTCCAGTTCTAGCCCGCTTCGGCCCGGCCGAGGCCGCGCCGAGGTCGACAAAGCGGCTCTATCTCCCAAGGAAGCTCCTTTGGATCAAGGAAGAGAGCAAGCCGGACTGATCGACGTCAAGACGCCACGCCGATCGGGAGTTGGGGTTCTTCTGGCTGCCGTCGTGCTGGTTCCTGGCCAGCCCGTCGGTGGTCAGGACAAGCAATTCTGCTCGCAGCATGAAGCCGAAGTCGCGACCAGTCAGGATCGATTGGGCAGGAAGGTCGAGGAGTACTGCAGGGCTAGCCTTCGTGTCCTGACTACCCACGACGACCAGGGCCACGTGATCCGTCGTGAGACCCGGTTCAGAGGCGGTCGCAAGAAAGTCAGGCACTACCTCTTGAATTCGGAGGGAAGTGCCGTGGGTTACGCCCTCGACCTCACCGAAGAGCAATTCGACTCTGTTCTGCAGCGGTCGGGCTTGGCCCAGAGCGCGGATCCGCAATGGGAACGGACAGGCCAGCCGAACGACTGGCTGGAGTCGTTCCCTTGGGGGACTGTGGCCCACGAAACAGGGCCGACCTGGGAGCGGGTGTCTGCCGACCTCGTGGGCCGGAAGATAGGGGCCAGCTTGACCAAGGGGAGGGACGGCATAGTCCGCTTCGCCGACGATCAGGGCAAGGTCAGGAACGATGTCAGGGGACGCTTTCCCGGGTACAGGAACAACCACGGAGTGGATGTGTATGAAGGCACACTCCGTTCGGAGGATCAGGTCGGCCTGTTGGCCCAAGTCCTTGCGGATGCCGACGGGAACCCTCAGGCGATCCGCTTCGGCGAGACGTTACTCCTGCGCTTTTCCTATTCGGCCGAAGAGCTCGGAAACGCCCAAGACCTGAGCGAGGTATTGGAGACGGTTCGGGCTATCTTGATCGACCGGCGTACGGGTGAGACGATACTGGATTCCCGGTTGGTTCCTGCCGGAAGCGGCTGGCCGATAGTCAATCTCGGGATTGGGGGAATGGGAGACGTTGAGTTATGGGCGGATGGAAGCTTGTTCGCGAAGGTTGAGATGCCGTCGGGAGTGTACGCGCTGCTGCCCTTTGAAGGGGGTGAGGTCTGGCGACGTGTGCGGGTCGGCGGCACAGACATTGAGCTGTTTCGTCCCCAAGTCGACTACACGGACGATCGGTTGCGGATCACGCTCTACCACCTGCCGACGGTGGTCGTCGAAGCGCCGCGGAGTCTGGATAGTGAGGACCCGGCGGAGCTCATCTATCCCCTCGGCGTTGAGTTGCCGCTCACGGACGAGAACACACCGTCATTCGAATAGCGAACGGAGACGTTTCGGCCTTGGGTGCCCGTGCGACAGCGCTTGGCGTCGGCCTCGAGAAGCCGGACGCACCCTCAGAATCGCTCGAAGGGCTCCGGCTGGATGAGATCAGGATGTCCACGTCGGACTGTTGCTCCTGGTCGCATCGATTAAGGCTTGTGGCTCCAGAAGACCAGGCGTCGAGAATCGGTACGGGGCGGCTATCGAACCGGCTCCATTGTGCGGAGCACAAGCATCGGCTGCCCTCGTCTCTTCAACTGCCACGAACCCTGCGCAGCTCAGCGCAAACAGGGCGGTCCAGGCGCGCTTCATCGGTCCACCTCATTCCTGTCATAGAGAGATGGAGCCAAGGTGGCGCCGCTGAGCCAAAGCTCGTTAACGGCGCCGTAGAATTCCGCCAGATTGTCGGGGAAGCCACTTCCTTCCAGCGTTCCGTCCCCCGAATGACGCTGGCGGACGCCGTAAAGGGAGGAATGCAAACGCTCAAGGCTCTCGTCTTCGCCGACAACGAAGACTTGGCTAGGAACCACCAGATTCAGGAAGGAGCTAGCATCTCCTTCCGGAGGTGCAAAGGCTCCGATCAGGAGCCGGTCTCCCTCCTTTGGGTAGTAGCCACCCCACGACCCAAAGCCGCAGAAGATCGCACCGCCCGCCACGAACTCGGCGACGGGAACCACAATCTCGACTGTCGACGGAAACGGCTTCTCAGGTGGGTAGAGGCTGCCGGCTACCGACACGGAAATCAGAGAAGACGGGTTGCCCGTGCCACCAAAGCCGGGATCAATGCGAGTCACGTAGCCCTCGATGATGCCCTCCGAAGCTCCAACCCACTCATCAAACCGAGAAGGTGGGATCCAAACCGGATTCACGTAGTCGTGAACCAGAGCATCCTTGCCGGGACAGTACCGGCGCGTAGTCACCTCGTCGCCATCCGCGAACCCAGGATCCTTCGCTGAGCCGTACTTGGCGACAAAAGCCGCCATCCACCGGCGGATGGACGTACCAACGAATTCTGGGCTGCCATACACGACTGGCTTGCCGTTGTCATAGTTGATCGGCACTTGGTACTCGGCTCTCAGTTCCCCGTTCTTCTTGAACACGTCGGATGCAGGAATCCAAGCTCTCATCTCTCCTGAGTACGTCACGGCCTGCCCATGCGCGGACACGCCCAGCATCATCAGTACCAAGGCCACTCTGCACGCCTTCATCAGACCTCCTGAGCATGAACGGCGGGAGCGCGTGCCCTCGCCGTTCCGAGGACGATAACAGAGCGTTCGGACCCGCCGAAGCCGGTCTCGGTGGGAGCGCGGGATCAAGCGCCAAGCTAGCCTTTCTCGGTGTTCTCTGCGGCCTGCTGGGCCCAGGAAGCCGGCGATCTCGTGGGCGAAGACCTCCTTGTCGGTCATGCCTCGCAGCGCGGAGAGGTCGCGTTCCGCGGCTTCGACGAGAATCCGGGCGCACTTGGAGGGTCGCTCATAGAGGGACTGTGCTCTCACGGAGGGCTCTCGCGACGACGTGGTTCAGCGAATCCCGCCAGTAGTCGACTTCGTCCCGCGCGTAGAGCAGGATGTCGGTCGGGACCGGGAAACGGGCCAGTCGTTTGCTGAGTTGCACGGACTGCGCATCGCGCTTCCCTACGGTGTTGAAGGGCTCCGAATGGATGATCAGGAGGTCCACACCGCACTGGTGCTCCTGGTCGCCGCGGGCTTTGGGAGCCGAAGAGGATCACCTGCTCGGGACTCACTTCGGCGACGATCGCTTCGACCATCTGAGTGAGCGTTGCGTCGCTGACCGGAGTCATCCTCGTCGCTACCGCCCGTGGTAGAGCGTCGCGTCCTCGGTGTGCAATCCCCGCGGATCGTCTCGATTCGACTTGTAGAGGCCGCCCTCGGCGTCGACGAGGTCGTCTTTGAAGATCGCTTCGTCGACGGGGATTTCGCCGGGGCAGGAGATCTCGATCAGGTTGCCGGCGGGGTCACGGATGAACATCTGCATCGCCCCGTCCGGCAGCCGCCGCACCTTGCCCCAGGGTGACGTGTCGATGGCGCCGAGTTCGCGCATGCGGAAGAAGATCGAGTCGAAGTCGTCCACCTGCAGGCAGAGGTGGCCCCGGAACGACGCTTGGTCCTCCCATTCCGTCACGTGGAGTTGCTGTTCCTCGTTGATCTTGAAGAACTGGGCGGGGAAGTCGAGGTTGAACGTCGGCAGCGGTTCGAGCCCGAGTTCATGCTCGTAGAAGGCGCAGGCCTTCTCCAGGTCGTCGACGACGACCGTTGCGTGTTGGATCTGCAGTACTTTGGCCATGTCGGGTCGGAGGCTATCGAAGCCGACCGCGCTGACGAACACGATCGGAAGATGCCGTCAACAGTGGAGCGTGCCACACTGGTGACCGGCGTGGCATACTCCACCCATCATCCGATGCGACTACGCCCTGTCAGCGTTCGATTAGGTGCACAGGGCCGTCTGGTCGTACCGTTGCCGCTACGCGAGGCTCTGGGCTTCAAGCCTAGCGACCCGCTGGTCGTCCGCGTGCAGGAGGGCCGGCTGTTGGTCGAGAGCAGGGAGTCGGTGATTCGGCGCATACAGGAGCGGTTCGGCCGGCCAGGCGGGAACGTGGTGGACGAGCTCATCGCCGAGCGCCGTCGGGAAGCTCGTTTGGAGGACGAGGCGTCTTGAGCGTTGAGCCTGGAAGCTCGGATTGAGCTGATTCGCTGAGGGAGAGACTCCGGCATGGCCGCCGCGACTGGTTTGGCCTCGCGTCAGCGAATGAGCGGCAGCAGCTCCTCGGCCGAGCGGCGCGTGAGCGTCGTGTAGAACTCGTCGCTCAGCAGGTTGCTGCCGTGGTCCTCGATGAACTTCTTCTGTTCCGGCGTGATGTCGGTGGGCTCCGTTTCGACCGCGTTCGGATGGCGGTTGGCGGGCGTGCGGTCGATCGAGGCCACGAACTCGACGGTCAGGGCGCCGTCGTAGCCCACCTCGCGTAGCGTTTCGACGATCGCCGCCCAGTCCAGGGCGCCCATGCCGGCCGCCATCCGGTTGCTGTCGGCGACGTGGAAGTCGACAAGGCGGCTGCCGGCCTGGCGGATCGAACCGAGCAGGTCGCGGTCCTCCATGTTCATGTGGAAGGCGTCGAGGCAGACGCCGCAATCCGGCCCGGTCGCTTCGGCCAGCGCCAGCGCCTGGGCGCCGCGGTTGATGAAGTAGGTCTCGAAGCGGTTGATCGGCTCGATCGCCAGCAGGACGCCCGCGGCCTGACCGTGCTCGTAGATCTCCTGCATGCTCTCGACCGCCCACTGCCACTCGTTCTCGGGCGTCGAGTCGGGGTCGACCTTGCCCACGGTGCCGGGGACGATCGAGATCTCGTGGCCGTCGAGCTCCTTGACCATCGTGATGCAGTCCTTGACGTACCGGACGGAGCCCGCGCGTTCCGCCTCGTCCTGCGCGATCAGGCTGCGGCCGTCCATCATCAGGGTCACGGAGCCCCAGCAGCGAATGCCGTACTGGCGGAGCAGCTTGCGCACCTTCGCCGTGTCGTAGAGCTCCGGCTCGCCGCTGATCTCGAGCGACTCGTAGCCGAACTCTCTCAGCCGCGCGAGCGTTTTCTCGAGCGGTTCCGCTCGCATCCAGTTGTGCATCGACAGGTGCATGGCAGATCTCCGGTTGGTCCGCGGGAAGATAGCAGCGTCCGACCCTCGCCAAGGATTCGCCGTTCTCATGCGTCATACCGATGAGTTGGGATGGCAGAAGCGGTTCAGCAAGTCGTCGAGGCCAGGTGGGTGTCCGCCGGGCGGTGCTCTAGTGTGGCTGGCGTGCCGATGGACGATGAGGAACTGGTCCGGGCTGCGGCCCAGGGGGATCGCGAGGCCTTCGCGGAGTTGCTGGAGCTCCACTACGACCGGATCTTCCGGTTCTGTTTTCGGCTGACGGGAAGTGGGGAAGAGGCGGAGGATCTGACGCAGGACATCTGCCTCGCACTGCCGGCGAAGTTGAAGAGCTTTCGGGGCAGGGCGCGGCTTGGGACCTGGCTCTACCGGGTGGCCCTGAACGCGGCGCATGACCGGCGCCGCCGCGCCGCGAGCCGTACGAAGGCTGCTGAGGGTTGGGGGGACTGGGAAGTGAACCGGCGTGCGGCGGCCGCGGACAGGTCCACGGAACTCGACTGGTTGCGTCGGTCGATGGCGGCGCTGCCGGAGGATCTGCGCGACACGGTGGCGCTCACGATCGACGGCGAGATGACCCACCGTGAAGCAGCCGAGGTGCTCGGGGTCTCCGAGGGCACCGTGAGTTGGCGGCTCTCGGAAGTTCGCAAGCGCCTGCGGGCGATGCGGCAGGAGGAATCAAGACGATGACCGATCCACTCGACGACCTGAAGCGCGCGCTCGACCACGCGACGCCGGAGTTGGACGCCGGAAGGCGGAAGGCGAACCTGGCTCGTGCGACAGAGCTGTTCGAGCAGGCCCAAGAATCGGCGGCCGAGCCACGTCGTATCCATGACCGCCTGACTACCCGGGCTGGCATCGGACATGGAGTACGACAAATGCTGAACCTACTGACTTCTCGCCCGGCCTTCGCCGCGGCCGCAGGCCTGGCTGCCGTCGGTCTGGGGGTGGTCTTCGTGATCCTGAGTCGGGACGCCGCGCCGCGGCCGGCGGCGGTTGTCGCCGAGGTCGGTGCTGTTGGTGAAGAGGAAACAACGCCTTCCGGCCATCCTGTTTTGCCGGACACTGCCGCAACGGCGGCGGCGCCTCCGGCGTCCGTAGCGGAGCCGACGGCCGTGCTTCCGGCCGCCAGGTCCCGCGAAGCGGCGTTTCCCGAGCCCCTGGCGGCCATGGAGGCAGAGCGAGAACGCCTGACTGCCGCGCTGGAGGCCCTGCCGGACAGCGCCGAGGAGAGTGCCGCCGAAGGAGTGCGCGTGGCCAGCGCGCCAGAGCTGGCGGAACGAACGGAGCCGGTGCCGCAACCAGGACCGGCAAGGGCCCAGGACTTCGAGACCTACCAGCGCGAGAGGCGTGACGAACTCATGGCGGAGATGAAGCGCACGATGGTCGCAATCGAGCGCGGGAACCGGGAGTCAGCCGGAGTGGCCGAGAGCGTTGTCGAGGCAAGGGCGATCACGGTCGCGTCGGAGCCGACTCTCGTCTCCAGCTTCGCGCCGTCCTCCCGGCCCCTTCCCGACGTTGCGGTCCCACGACAGCCCAACACGGAGGCCTTCGCCAACGAGCCGGCCAGCCCGGTCAAAGTCGGCGCGGAGGAACCCGTCTCGACCTTCTCGATCGACGTCGACACGGCGAGCTACTCCGTGGTCCGCTCGTCGCTGATGAACGGCTACCTGCCGGCAGCCGAATCGGTGCGGATCGAGGAGATGGTCAACTACTTCCCGTACGCGTATCCGCCGCCGGGCGAGCGCGGTGCGCCATTCCGGCCGACGGTGACCGTCGCGCAGACACCGTGGAACGCGGACACGTTGCTGATGCACATCGGCCTCCAGGGGAGGCAGCCGGCAACCGACGACCGGCCGCCGCTCAACCTCGTGTTCCTGATCGACACGTCGGGCTCGATGGCTCAGCCGAACAAGCTGCCGTTGCTCGTGCAGTCGTTCCGCCTGATGGTCGGGCAACTCGATCCCGCGGACGAGGTGGCGATCGTGACCTACGCCGGCAGCGCGGGCCGCGTTCTGGAACCCACCTCGTCCACTGAGCGCGGCACGATCCTGGCGGCGCTCGACCGCCTCCACGCTGCCGGCTCGACTGCCGGAGCGGCGGGAATCCAGGTCGCCTACGGGACGGCCGCTGGCATGGTCGCGGACGGTGAGGTCACGCGGGTCATCCTGGCGACGGACGGGGACTTCAACGTCGGCATCTCGGACCCCGAACAGCTAGAGGGCTTCATTGTCCGACAGCGGAAGAACGGCATCTACCTTTCCGTGCTCGGCTTCGGCCGCGGCAACCTGGACGACGCGACGATGCAGGCCCTGGCCCAGAACGGCAACGGTCAGGCGGCCTATATCGACACGCTGTCGGAGGCCCGGAAGGTGCTGGTCGACCAACTGGTCGGCACGCTGTTCCCGATCGCCGACGACGTGAAGATCCAGGTCGAGTTCAATCCCGCCGCGGTCGCCGAGTACCGCCTGATCGGCTACGAGACGCGGGCGCTGCGGCGCGAGGACTTCAACAACGACCGTGTCGACGCGGGTGAGATCGGCGCCGGCCACGCGGTCACCGCGATCTACGAAGTGACACCGGTCGGTTCCCCTGCCGTGCTTCACGATGCTCTGCGGTACGCCGACCGCACGGCGGAGCCGCCGGTGGCCGGCGCGAGGCTGGAGAGCGCTCGGGAACTCGCTTTCCTCCGCCTGCGCTACAAGGAGCCCGGCGAGGACGCGAGCGAACTCATCGAGCTTCCGATTACACGTGGCATGGGTCCGGCGAGTAGCGACCAGCGCTTCGCCGCCGCCGTCGCCGGCTTCGGCCAGCTTCTCCGAGGGAGCGTCTACACCGGCGGCTGGACCTGGGCCGATGCGATCGCGCTGGCCGAGGCGAACACCGGGGACGACCCCTTCGGCTACCGCCGCGAGGCGGTGACCCTGATGCGCCTCGCCGAGAGCCTGCCCCGGTAGCTATGGCCGGACGGCGTCTGATGGACCGCGTGCGCGGTCCATCAGTGGGCGCCCAGAAAGCCGCGCAGGCAGCGGGTGACGGCCCCGGGCGCTTCGGCCATCAGCATGTGGCCGGCGTCGGCTACGGTCACGAAGCCGGCGCCGCCGCTGATGCGGTCCGCCAGTGCGCGGCCCGCGCGCGGCGGAGTCATCCTGTCCTTCGCTCCCGCGACGACGAGTGTGGGGCAGGAAACACTGGGAGCGCTCTCGCTGCCTTCCCACGCGTTGCAGGCGGCAAAGTCGCGGTGGAGTACCTTCGGCGCGCAGCGATCGAGCAGGGCCATCGTCGCGCCGAGCATCCACAGTCCCGGCGATTCGGCACCACCGAAATGGGCGCCGGTGCCGTGGCCGAACGCGGCGATGAAGCGGTGGGCGTTGAGCGGCCTCTTCAGGGTGTCGGCGAGCAAGCCGGGGTGGACACGCAGCGTCTCGCCGGCACCGAGCAGGGCGACCCGCTTTGTGGGTCCGTTCGGCCTGGCCGCGGCGTCGACCGCGATGCAGGCGCCCATCGAATGGCCGATGACGGCAACCTCGCGACTACCCGCGCTTGCCGCGGCCTCGGCGGCGAAGTCGACGGTCCAGGCCGCGTAGTCGGCGATAGTGGACATGTCGTCCAGGTCCTCGGAGGCGCCGTGGCCGGGAAGATCGGGCGCGGCGACGTTCCAGCCGTGCTGGGCCAGTGACCGCGCCTGGAGGGCCCACACCGTATGGTCGCAGCCAGCGCCGTGAAGCAGCAGGGCGAGCGGCTGCCTCGGCTTCCAGGCGGCGCCGCCGGCGCCGCAGTAGACTTGGCGGCCGCGGATTTCGAGTTCGGGCATGGCTCGTCTCGTGCTCAGGAGGCCACGGCCCGCGGCCGCTGCACGTGCCGCTGCGAGCGCTTGAGCGCCCGGTCGAGATCGGCTGTGAGATCGCCGGGGTCCTCGAGCCCGACGGACAGCCGGACCATCTCCTGGGTCACGCCGGACTCGGCGAGTTCCTCGGCGGTCATCTGCTGGTGGGTCGTGCTCGCGGGGTGGATGACCAGGCTCTTCGCGTCGCCGACATTCGCCAGGTGGGACCAGAGTTCCAGGCTCTCGATGAAGGCGATCCCGGCCTCGAGCCCGCCGCGGATCCCGAACGTCATCAGGGCGCCGCAGCCCTTCGGCAGGAGCTTCGTGGCGAGTTCGTGCTGGGGATGGCTCGGCAGGCCGGGATAGCTCACCCACAAGGCGGCGTCGTGCCTTTCCAGGAAGTCGGCGACGATAGCGGCGTTCTCCGTGTGCCGAGCCACCCGCAGCGGCAGCGTCTCGAGTCCCTGAAGCAGGTAGAACGCAGCCTGCGGGTTGAGGCAGGCGCCGAAGTCGCGCAATCCTTCGAGGCGCGCCTTGAGGATGAACGCCGGGGGCCCGTAATGTTCGGCGAAGGCGATGCCGTGGTAGCCGGGGCAGGGCTCGGTCATGATCGGGAAGCGGCCGGAGGCGGCCCAGTCGAACTTGCCGCTGTCCACGAGCACGCCGCCGAGGGTCACGCCGTGGCCGCCGATGAACTTCGTCGCCGAGTGCATCACGATGTCCGCGCCGAGCTCGATCGGCCGGGAGAGGAACGGTGTGCCGAAGGTGTTGTCGATCAGGAGCGGTACGCCGATGCCGTGCGCGAGATCGGCGACGGCGGGAATGTCCAGCACGTCGATGCGCGGGTTGCCGATCGTCTCGCCGAAGAAGAGCTTCGTGTTCGGTCGCGCGGCGCGCAGGAAGTTCGCCGGGTCCGTGGGCTCGACGAACGTGGTCTCGATCCCGAAGCGCCGCAGCGTGTGGTTCAGCAGGTTGTGGGTCCCGCCGTAGATTGCCGCAGAGGAGACGACGTGGTCGCCGGCGGAGAGGATCGTCGCCGCGGCCAGGTGGAAGGCGGACTGGCCCGAAGCGGTCGCGACCGCGCCGACGCCGCCCTCGAGCGCCGCGATCCGTTCCTCGAACACGGCGACCGTCGGGTTCGAGATCCGCGAGTAGATGTGCCCGGCCTCTTCGAGGTTGAACAGGCCCGCCGCGTGGTCCGTGTCCCGGAACACGTACGACGTCGAGTTGTAGACCGGCACGGCGCGCGCTCCGGTGGCCGCGTCGGGCCGCTGGCCCGCGTGAAGCGAAAGCGTGTCGAACTTGTAGAACCAGTCACTGCTCATGGCGTCTGCCTCCCGGTTGCGTGCCGCACGCGGCGGACCGCGAGTGTAGCTGTAGGGGTGCCGCGGTGTGGCAGAGTGGCGATTCGAGGGGGAGAAGATGGGGATCGTCGAAGAGTGGCATGAGTGCCTGGGTCGGGGTGAGGTTCTGCTGCTGGACGGTGGTACCGGGACGGAGCTGGAGCGGCGCGGTGTGCCGATGGACTCGGCGGCCTGGTGTGGGACGGCGGCGCTGGATCACAAGGATGCGATCCGGGATCTGCACGAGGAGTACATCCGCTGCGGCGCCGACGCGGTGATCACGAACACGTTCGCGACTCACCGGCCGTTGCTGGAGGCGGCGGGGCTGGGCGACCAGGTTGGAGTGATCGTGAGGCGGGCGGTGGAGGCGGCTCTCGAGGCGCGGGAGCGGGCCGGGTGTCCCGGAGTGCTCGTTGCCGGTTCGATGTCGACGATGCCGGCGAGCAACGTTCGGGGTGGTTACGCGCCGCTCGATGAGCAGATGGCGGCCTACCGGGAGCAGTGCGGACTGCTGGCCGAGGCGGGGGGCGACGTGATCGCGCTCGAGATGATGCAGGATCGGGAGCGGGCGGCGCTGGCGTTCGAGGCGGCGAAGGAAACCGGTTTGCCGGTATGGCTCGGGGTAAGCGCCCGCAAGGATCCGGATACAGGCGCGATCACGCCGTTCAACTGGCCCGACGAGTCGTTCGAGGAGCTACTCGATGTGTTGCTCCCGCTCGGTCCGTCGATCGTCCATGTGATGCACAGTGAGATCGCGGCGGTGCCGGAGGCGGTGGCGATGGTTCAGGAGCGTTGGCAGGGGCCGATTGGCGTCTACCCGGAATCGGGTTACTTCACGATGCCGAACTGGAACTTCGTCAACGTGATCGATCCGGCCGATCTGCTGAAGGAGGCGCGCGGCTGGGTGGCGGCCGGCGTTCAGATCGTCGGCGGTTGCTGCGGCCTGGGTCCGGAGCACATTCGTGCGCTCGGAGCGCTCCGGGACACGGGCTGAGAAGCGGTCGTGACGGCGAAGACGACTGTGTCTCGTACTTGCCGGGGCGTCTTCCTGGGCGAGGAGGCCTGTCTGGGAGCCCGTTTCACCGACGAGTACCGCGAGTATGCGAAGCGCGTCCGTCGCTGGCCGTAGCGCCTGGTCGTTTCTGGCGCCGGCTGCGCTGACGCTGGGCCTGGTCTCTTGCTCTTCCGAGCCGGAAGGAGCGCCGCCTGCTGCGGTCTCCACGGATGTCGGCCGCCTGTTGGCGGGCGCCTCGACCGACCGGCCGCCCGTCATCCTGATCACGATCGACACGCTGCGGGCCGACCGGCTGTCGAGCTACGGCTCGGACCGGGTCGAAACGCCGCACATGGACCGGCTGGCGGCGGAGGGCGTTCGCTTCGCCAACGCGTCGTCGACCGTGCCGTTCACCCTGCCGGCGCACAGTTCGATCATGACCGGCCTCTACCCGCCGTCCCACGGGGTGCGGGAGAACGTCGGCTATGTTCTGGGCGCGGAGCAGGTCACCCTCGCCGAGCGATTCCGGGACGCCGGCTACCGCACCGGCGGCTTCGTCAGCGCCTTCGTGCTCGACGCGCGTTGGGGGATCGGCCGCGGCTTCGACACCTACGTCGACGACTTTGACCTCGACTCGATGGCCGGCGCGAACCTGGGTTCGGTCCAGCGCCCGGGGCCGGAAACGATCGCCCACGCCCTGGAGTGGCTCGATGGAACGGTTGCCAGCGACGATGGTGTCGCCGGGGACGCGCACGAGCCGCCACCCTTCTTCCTGTGGCTGCACCTGTTCGATCCGCATGACCCGTACGAGCCGCCGGAGCCCTACCGTTCCGAGTACGAGGTGCGGCCCTACGACGGCGAGGTGGCGTACACGGACTCGCTGATCGGCGACTTCCGGGTCGAACTCGAGCAGCGCGGGTTGTTCGACGAGGCGGTCGTCGTCCTGACGGCGGACCACGGCGAGGGGCTGGGCGACCACGGGGAGAGTTACCACGGCTTCTTCGTCTACGACTCGACCGTCCACGTGCCCCTGATCGTGCGGCTGCCCGGCGGCGTCGAAGGTGGACGCGTGGTGACCGACGCCGTAAGCCACGTGGACATCGCGCCCTCGCTGGGCGAACTTCTGGACCTCCCGGGGACCGGCGCGGAGCAGGGCCGGAGCCTGCTCCCGTCGATGCAGGGGCTTGCAGAACCGGATCCCGGTCGCGGCGTGTACGCCGAGTCGTTCTACGCCCTGGACCACTACGGCTGGGCGCCGCTTCGCTCGCTGCGTACGGCGGACCACAAGTACATCGAGACGCCCGACCCGGAGCTCTACGCCCTGCTCGAGGATCCGGGCGAGCTGACGAACGTCCTGCTCGAACGGCGCGACGTGTCGCGGGAACTGAGAACGGCGGTGCTGGAACTCGCGACGGAACTCGACCGCGCGGCCCCGGAGGCGACAGCCGAGCCTGACCTGGACGAAGATGCCCTGGCGCAGTTGCGCGCACTGGGCTACCTCGCCGGCCGTGGCGCCGCCAGCCGGGACGACGCGGTCGGCCCGCGGGCCGACCCGAAGAGCAAGGCCCACCTCCACCGCGCGCTGATGCGGGCTCAGAGCGCCTTCGGGGCCGGAGACGACGAGGCTGCCGTCGACGAACTGCGGGCCGCGCTCGCCGAGGACGACGGGCTGCTCGACGCGCACCAGTTGCTGGGAACGATCACGCTGCTTGGCGGCGCCCCGGAACCGGCGGTCGGCCACTTCCAGCGCGCGCTGGCTCTTGATCCCGAGCATCGTCAGTCCCTGCTCGGCCTGGCCAACGCCTACCACGAGCTTGGCCTCGTCGACGAGGCGGTCGTCGGCTACCGGCGCCTGCTCGAGGTCGCGGGCCAGGACTCCAAGGCGACGATGGCCCTGGCCCGCATCCACGTGGAGCGCGGCGAGTTGAGCCAGGCCGAGGAGGTGCTTGCCGCCGCGGCCGAAGGTCGTGAGCCGCCGCCGGTCGTGACGAACAAACTGGGCGAAGTGATGGCGCTGTTGGACAGGCGCGGCGAGGCGGAGGCGAAGTTCCGGCAGGCTCTGGCAACGAACCCGGAACTCGGCGAGGCCCACTACAACCTCGCGGTCCTCCTGGATGAGGCGGGAAAACCGTTCGAGGCGGTGGAGACCTACCAGCGGGCGGCCGAACTCCGGCCGCGCGACCACCGCCCGCGGTTCAATCTCGGCCGTCTCTACGGCCGGCTGGGCCGGCCCCTCGACGAGATCGAGGCCTACCGGGCCGCGGTCGACGCGGCGCCGGATTTCGCGCGCGGCCACTTCCATCTGGCCAAGGCCATGATGGACACGGGGTCCGACCTGGCCGAAGCGGAGGCGGTCGCGCGCCGGGGTCTCGAGCTGGAGCCGGTTGGCGAGGACGGTGCGCTCGGCTACTTCGTGCTCGCCGACATCCTGAACCGGCTCGGTCGCCCGGCCGAGGAGCGGCAGGCGCTGGCGCGCGGGCAGGAGTTGCTACAGCGCTAGCTTTAGCGCTTCGGCGGTCAGCCTGGCCGTCTGCTCGGGGTCTTCCTGCGGGCCGAGATGGCCGAGCCCCTCGATCTCGAGGAAGCGGACGTTCGGCAGTTCGTCCACGATCGCCTCGGCCCAGTACGCGGGGCCGGGTACGAGGACGGCACCACGCATCAGGGTGACCGGGCACTCCACCTGGCGAAGCGTGTTCCAGGCGCGATGGCGGGGCCCCATCAGGTAGAGCTGCGCTTCGACTTCGGGAGGGCACCTGATCTCGACGCCGCGGCCAACGCCCGTCCGCGCGAAGCCGTGTCGAACGTAGGCCTCAAGCGCCTCCGGGGCGAACAGCGAGTAGGGGAGCTTCGCCGAGAAGTTTGCGACGGCGGCTTCGTGGGATGCGAAGCGCCTGCGCCGGTGCTTCGTCCGATGGACCCAGACGTCCAGGCGGGCATCGTCGTTTGTTGTGCCCGGGGGATAGATGACCGGCTCGTAACAGACCAGGCCGTCGAACAGGCCGGGCCGCATCGGCGCGATGATCAGCAGCGAGGCGGCGCCCATCGAGTGGCCGAAACCGAACAGCGGCCTGTTTCGTCCGAGTTCCAGCGCGTCGATCGTGGCGAGCAGGTCCGCCGCGCAACTTTCCCAACTGTAGTCGAGCCCGTCCGGCGCGGTCGCGGCGCCGTGGCCCCGGACGTCCACGCTGATTCTGCGAAAGCCGTCGAGTCGCTCGAGCATCGGGTCGTAGGCTCGGCCGTGAAATCCTGTGGCATGGCCGATGAGCAGGTCCGGGCCGTCGCCGCCGAAGTCGTACACGGCGAGTTCGACTCCGTCTGTGGACGCAACGCGTTGGACGGAAACCGGTTCGAGCATCGGCAGAGAAGTTAGCAGCGTTTGCGCCGTCTCGTCCTCGTTGCAGAATAGGGCCATGTCCCGGTCCGTTGTCCGCCCTGGCCCGCGAAGCCGCCGCTCGGCGGAGAGCGTCCGCGTGTGGCGGCTGCAGATCGGGTTCCTGCTCCTGCTGGCGATCACCGCGGTGCAGGTCGTCTGGTGGCTGGTCGACCAGGCGCGGATCGCCGAGCGCATCGCTGACGATCGGGTGGCGCGCCTGGAGGTCGACCGGGAGGCGGCGGAGGCCGCAGTCCGGGCCGGTCAGTCGCTCGATGAACTGCGGGCGTTCTACCCGGACCTCCTGGTCGATGCCGAAGGCGCGCGGCTCAGGCCCGAATCCCTGCAGGCGATCGAGATCGAGCGTCGCAGCCATTTGAGCCAGTACCGCTGGGAAGGAGGGTTCTTTCTGTTCGTCCTCGGCGGAGGGATTCTCGTGTTGTGGCGGGTCCTGCGCCGGGAGGCGGACCTGCTCAACCGTCAGCAGAACTTTCTGGCCGCCGTGTCGCACGAACTGCGAAGTCCGCTGGCGAGTCTCCGACTCACGACGGAGACCCTGCTGCTGCGCGATCTGGCGGCGACCGATCGCCGTGGGTTGCTCGAGCGAAACCTGGAAGATCTGCGTCGGCTGGAGCGTCTGGTCGGCAACCTGCTGGAGACAACGCGCCTGGAGGAGCGACGGGCGGTGCCGCGCCGGGAGCCGGTCGATCTGTCCGAAGCGGTGTCGCTGGCCTTCGCTGAGCTGGGACACCGTGCGCGCGGCGCCGAGGGGATCGATATCGATGTCCAGGTGGCGCCAGGTCTCGGCCTGCAGGCCGATCCGGTCGGCCTCGGTACGGTGCTCAGGAACCTGATCGGCAACGCGATCGAGTCGGCGCAGACAGCAGGCAGCCGGGTCGAAGTCACCGCCAGGCGAATCGATTCGGAGGTCGAGCTCCAGGTCCTCGACGACGGGGTCGGCTTCGAGCCGTCCGAGGGACGCCGGTTGTTCGAGAAGTTCTACCGGCCCGGCAGTGAGCTGCGACGCAACAAGCAGGGCAGTGGATTGGGCCTCTATCTCGTGCGCGGTTTCGTCGCGCTGGAGGGCGGAGAGGTCGAAGCGCGCAGCGAGGGGCCGGGTCTGGGCGCCGCCTTTCGCGTCACCTGGCCGGCCGGAGAGCCTGCCGGGGAGCCGGCGTCGTGAGGGCCGCGGCGGAGGAGGCGCCCCGCGTGCTGCTTGTCGAGGACGAGGAGAATCTGGCCGCAGGGATTCGTTTCAACCTGGAAGCGGAAGGCCTCGATGTCGACTGGATCGGCGACGGCGAGGCGGCCCTGGAACGAATCCGGGATCCGCGCTACCAGCTTGTGATCCTCGACGTGATGCTGCCGGGAGTGGACGGCTTCACCCTGTGCGAGGAGGCGAGGCGCCACGGTGTCGATACGCCGGTGCTCTTCCTGACCGCCAAGGCCGGCGTGGACGATCGCATTCGCGGCCTCGAAGCCGGCGGCGACGACTATCTCGCCAAGCCGTTCCATTTGACGGAGCTGCTGCTGCGGGTCCAGGCCATCCTGAGGCGGCGAGCCTGGCGCGTGGCGGAGACGGCTCCCGATGTGGTGCGCTTCGGTGACAACCACTTCGACTTCTCCGCCTTCGCGGGCGCTTCGTGGGACGGAAAGACCCAGCAGTTGACCCAGAAGGAGGCGATGATCCTCAAGACCCTGGCGGAGCGGGAGGGCGAAGTCGTCTCGCGCGAGGACATCCTGGACCGCGTCTGGGGCTACGAGGCGTTCCCCTCGTCCCGAACGATCGACAACTTCGTCCTCAGGCTGCGCAAGCGCTTCGAACCCGATCCCGAGCGGCCGTGCCACTTCCACACCGTCCGCGGCGTCGGCTACCGCTTCACCTCCGACATCGACTGAACAGGGTGCGCCGGCCTTCCGGCCGGCATCTCCGGAAGCCGGCGCTTCGCGCCGAATGCCGTAAACGCGGGCCAGGAGGCCCGCGCCACGGCCGGCGTACCCGGTTTTGCCGCCCTACTCGACTTCGAGCAGCTCGAGTTCGAAGGTGAGGGCGGCGGCGGGCGGGATGGCTGGCGGCGAACCATTCGCGCCGTAGCCGAGGTCGGCGGGGATGAAGACCTCCCACTTGGCGCCCGGCTTCATCAACTGCAGAGCTTCCGACCAGCCGGGGATGAAGCCGCTGACGGGGTAGGTGGTTGGCTGGTCCCGGTCGTAGGTGCTGTCGAACACGGTGCCGTCGATCAGGGCGCCGCGATAGTGGACCGTGACCGTCTGGTTCGCCGTGGGGCTGTCCCCGCTTCCCGCGCGCAGTTCCCGGTAGAGGAGACCGGAGTCCGTCTTGACGACGCCTTCCTCTTTCTCCTTCGTGGCGAGGAAGGCGGCGCTCTTGGCGGTGTTCTCCATCATGGCCGCCTGCCGGGCGCGGTTCGCGTGCGCCTGCATCTTCTCGTTGAGTTCTCCGAGGATCTCGTCGATCTCGGCGTCATCGAGCGCTGCCGTGCCTTCCAGGGAGTCCGCGAATCCGCGGAGCAGCAGATCTGCGTCGAGGTTCAGGTCGTCCGGGTCCAGATTGCTGCCGATGTTCAGACCGATCGCGTAGGAGGCCTTCCCGTCCCAGGTTTCCGGGGATGGAGGCGGATCGTCGGCTGCTGCCGTGGCGGTTTCCTGCGCGCAGGCGGGCGCAGCGAGGATGAGGGCGAGAAATGGGGCGATGAGCAGCCGGGGGCGGCGTGGTGTCTTCATGGCGCGCATCGTATCCGCACCGGGCGCGCCAACCGGGTCCTGGACGGCATCCGACGCATCGGGCACGGACGTCCGGGTCCTTCGCTATCCTCGTTTGGTGCAGCCGCTGCAGTTGATTCTCGTGGCTCTGGTGCAGGGGCTGACCGAGTACCTGCCGATCAGTTCGACGGCGCATACGATCCTGCTGCCGCGGCTGTTCGGTTGGCCGGACCAGGGTTTGCCGGTCGACGTGGCCGCCAACACGGGCACGTTGCTCGCCGTCGTCGCCTACTTCCGCAAGGACCTCGCGCGCTTCGTCCGGGCCCTTCGCCCCGGCGGCGACCCTGGCAGTGTCCCGGCGGAGCGGCGGATGATCCCGCTTCTGGCGCTCGCGTCCGTGCCGGTGCTGGTCATCGGCATCCTTGCGGAGGGTTGGGTCGCTGGCGACGCCCGCATTCCGGGCGTGATCGCCTGGGCGACGATCGGTTTCGGTTTGCTGCTTGGGGTTGCCGACCGTTGGGGCAAGCAGGAACGGAAGGTCGACGGGATCACCTGGTGGCACGCGCTGCTGTTCGGCGTGGCGCAGGCCACCGCGCTCGTCCCGGGCGCTTCGCGCGCCGGCGTCACGATCACCGCCGGCCGGCTGCTGGGCTTCGACCGCGAGTCGTCGGCGCGTTTCGCTTTCCTGATGGCGATCCCGGCCGGTATCTTCGTTGTCGGTAACAACACGCTCGATCTGTTGAGCGGGGCGCTGCCGGTTTCGCAACTGCCGGCGATGCTCTTGGTCGTCGCGCTGTCGGCGGTCGTCGGCTACCTGGTGATCGGTTTCCTGCTCGGCTGGGTCCGGCGCCGGAGCCTGCAGGTCTTCGTCGCCTACCGGCTGGTGTTGGGAGTGGTGCTGCTGATCGTGTTCTGAGCGTCAGCGCTGCGCGTTCGCGGTGCGTACTGCCGGGGGTTGGCCGCGGACTGGTCAGGCGCCGGCAAGCCTGGCGGCGATTGCGCGCCCCATCTCTGTCGTCGATACCGCACGCTGGCCCGGAGGCACCAGGTCGGCGGTGCGGAGCCCGTCGCCGAGCACGGCGGCCACCGCGGCTTCGACCTGCGAGGCCTCCACTTCGAGGTCAAGACTGTGCCGGAGCAGCATCGCGGCGCTCAGGATCGCGCCTATGGGGTTCGCGATGCCGCGGCCGGCGATGTCGGGCGCCGAACCGTGGACCGGCTCGTAGAGGCCCTGGCTGCCGGCGCCCAGGGATGCCGAGGGCAACATGCCGAGCGAGCCGGCGAGGATCGCCGCCTCGTCGCTCAGGATGTCGCCGAACATGTTGCCGGCGAGGATCACGTCGTACTCCGCGGGCGAGCGCATCAACTGCATCGCGAAGGCGTCGACGAGATGGTGGGTGACCTCGACGTCGGCGTAGGCGCTTGCGACTTCGGTCACGGAGCGCCGCCAGAGCCGCATGGAGGCGAGCACGTTCGCCTTGTCGACCGACGCGAGCTTGCCGCGCCGCCCTCTCGCGGCGCGTAGCGCCACACGGGCCACGCGCTCGACCTCGGCAGTGGAGTAGACGAGCGTGTCGTGCGCCACGTCGCCGTCGCCCTGCTCCTGCCGGGGGCCGAAGTAGATGCCGCCGGTCAGTTCGCGGACGAACAGGAGATCGACGCCGCGCAGCAACTCGGGTTTGAGCGGCGCGAACTCGACCAGGGACTCGAAGACCGGCACCGGGCGCAGGTTGGCGAACAGGCCAAGCTCGGCCCGCAGGTCGAGCAGCCCCTGCTCGGGACGGAGTTCGGCGGTCGGGTCGGACCATTTCGGGCCGCCGACGGCGCCCAGCAGGATCGCGTCGGCCGCCTTGCAGGCAGCGAGCGTGCCCGGCGGCAGGGGGTTGCGGAAGTCGTCGATCGCGTTGCCGCCCATCGGGTGGGACTCGAGCTGGAACTCGTGGCCGCCGAGATCGGCGACGACGTTCAGAACGCGGGCAGCCTCGGCCGTGACCTCGGGCCCGATCCCGTCGCCGGGAAGAAGGACGATGTTCGCCTGCATGGGTCAGTATGGGTCGAGACGGCGCGGCTCAGGCGGACCGCGTGTCGAGTCGGGAGGGGTGCTCTGCCTCGAATGCTCCGATCGCCGCCGCCTGTTTCAGCAGATAGCCGAGCTGATCCGTGCCGTCGAGCAGGCAGCGGCGAGCGAAGGGGTCGACCTCGAACGGCGCCTGGCCGCCTCCCGGCAAGCTGAGCGTCTGCGCTTCGAGGTCGATCGTGACCTCGGTCGCCGGGTTGGCGGCGACGGCGTCGAACAGGGCGGCGGAGACCTCGTCCGTCACGGGGACGACGAGCAGGCCGTTCTTCAGCGCGTTGCTGCGGAAGATGTCGGCAAACGAGGTGCTGATCACGGCGCGGAAGCCGTAGCCGCCCAGGGCCCAGGGCGCGTGCTCGCGGGAGCTGCCGCAGCCGAAGTTGTCGCCGGCGAGCAGGATGCGGGCGTCCTGATGCTGCGGCTGATTCAGGACGAAGCCTTCGATCGGTTCGCCTTCCGGCGTTCCGTCGCGATAGCGCCAGCGGCAGAACAGCCCCGACGCCAGCCCGGAGCGGTCGGTCACCTTGAGATAGGACGCCGGGATGATCTGGTCCGTGTCGACGTTCTGGATGGGCAGCGGCGCCATCGTGCCGGTGTAACGGTCGAAGCGCTTGCTCATGACAGGACCTCGCGCACATCGGTCACGCGGCCGGTAATGGCGGAGGCGGCGGCGGTCAGGGGGCTGGCCAGGAAGGTGCGCCCGCCGGCGCCCTGACGCCCCTCGAAGTTGCGGTTCGAGGTGCTGACCGCGTACTGGCCGGGAGCGAGCTGGTCGCCGTTCATCGCCAGGCACATCGAACACCCGGCTTCGCGCCACTCGGCGCCGGCGTCGACGAAGACCTGGGCGAGGCCGTCGCGTTCGGCCTGCCGCTTGACGGCGTCGGAGCCCGGGACGACGAGTACGCGCAGCCCGTCGGCTACCTTGCGTCCGCGCAGGACGTTGGCCGCCGCCAACAGGTCGCTGTAGCGTGAGTTCGTGCAACTGCCGACGAAGACGACGTCGATCGGCTTGCCCTGAAGCTGCTGGCCCGGCTCGAGCGCCATGTATTCGAGCGCCTTGAGGAAGGAAGCCCGCTTCTCCGGTTCGATCGTGTGGTCCTCGGGAATCGCCCCCGCGATCGGGATCGCCATGCCCGGATTCGTGCCGTAGGTGACCATCGGTTGGAGCGCCGAGCCGTCGATCGTCTTCGTGCGGTCGTAGGTCGCCCCCTCGTCCGTGGGCAGGGACCGCCAGTCGTCGAGTGCCGCTTCCCAGGCGTCTCCCGACGGCGCCATCGGCCGACCCTCCAGGTAGTCGAAGGTGACCTCGTCGGGTGCGATCAGACCGGCGCGGGCGCCGCCCTCGATCGACATGTTGCAGACCGTCATGCGGCCCTCCATGTCGAGCGCGCGGATCGCTTCGCCGGTGTACTCGAAGACGTGGCCGGTGCCGCCGCCGATCCCGAGCTTCGCGATCACCGCCAGGATGATGTCCTTGGCGACCACGCCCTCCTGCAGGCTGCCGTCGACCCGAACCTGGTAGGTGTTCGGGCGGTGCTGGAGCAGGCACTGTGTGGCGAGGACGTGGCCGACTTCGCTGGTGCCGATGCCGAAGGCGAGCGCGCCGACCGCTCCGTGGGTGCTGGTGTGGCTGTCGCCGCAGACGACGGTCATTCCGGGCTGGGTGGCGCCGAGTTCCGGCCCGATCACGTGGACGATGCCGCGGCGCTCGTCGCCCATCGCGTAGAGCGGAATGCCGTAGCGATCGCAGTTCGCCTGCAACTGGTCGAGCTGGGCGGAGCCCTCCGGGTCGAGCACCCGGAGCCGGGCTGTGTCAATCGACGGGTCGGTCGGCGTCGAGTGGTCCATCGTCGCCAGGGTCAGATCGGGCCGCCGCACGGGAAGTCCCCGTTCGGCCAGTTCGGTGAACGCCTGGGGGGACGTCACCTCGTGAACCAGGTGCAGGTCGACGAAGAGCGTCGCCGGCAGGCCCTGCTCCTCGGTGGTGACCAAGTGCCGCCGCCAGATTTTCTCGAAGAGCGTCTGACTCATGCTTCCACCGGTTGCGCGCTCTTGACCCGAAGCGTCGCGGGGCCGGCCTCGCCGGCCGTGTACTTGGTCCCGATGGCGGTCAGCATCCGGTTCAGGGCGGCGAGGTAGGCCTTGGCCGAAGCGACGATGACGTCCGTGTCGGCGCCGTACCCTCCGAAGACCCGGCCCTTCCCGCGGCCGCCCGCGGGGCTCTTGATCCGCACCGTGACCTCGCCCATCGCGTCGATTCCCTCGGTGACGCTGTGGACGTTGTACTCGAGCAGCGTGTTCCTGGCTTCGACCACTGCGTCGATGGCGCGGAAAGTCGCGTCGACCGGGCCGGTGCCGACACCCGGCGAGACGTACTCCTGGCCGTTCGGGCCGACCACGCGGGCAGTCGCGGTCGGCATGCCGGGACGGCCGCAACTGATCTGCAGTTCGGTCAGGGTGAAGATCTCGGTGGGCGCCAGGATCTCCTGGTTCGCCAGCGCCTGCAGGTCGGCGTCGGTGATGTCCTTCTTCTGATCGGCGAGCTGCTTGAAGCGGCGGAACGCGTCACCGAGTTCCTCCCGGTTCAGCTCGAAGCCGAGTTCCTCCATCCGCATCCGTAGCGCGTGCTTGCCGGAGTGCTTGCCCAGGACGAGCCTGCTCTGGGTCAGGCCGACTGTCTGCGGGGTCATGATCTCGTAGGTGCGCTGATCCCGGAGCATGCCGTGCTGGTGGATGCCGGCCTCGTGGGCGAACGCGTTCTCGCCGACGATCGCCTTGTTCCGGGGCACCGCGATGCCGGTGTAGTGGGCGACGAGACGGCTCGTGCGCACGAGTTCCGTCGTGTTCAGGCGGGTGCCGACGCCGTAGATCTTCGGCCGGGTGTGCAGCGCCATGACGACTTCCTCGAGCGAGGTGTTGCCGGCACGTTCGCCGATGCCGTTGATCGTCACCTCGACCTGCCGGGCGCCCGCCTCGATCGCGGCCAGGGTGTTCGCCGTCGCGCAGCCGAGGTCGTCGTGGCAGTGGGCCGACCAGATGACGCCGTCGGCGCCGTCCGTGTGCTCCATCAGGTACCGGAAGAGGTCCCCGTACTCGACCGGCATGTCGTAGCCGACCGTGTCGGGGATGTTCAGCGTCGTGGCGCCTTCCTTGATGGCCAGCGAAAGCACCTCGACCATGAAGTCCCGGTCGGAGCGGCTGGCGTCCTCGGGACTGAATTCGATGTCGTCGCACAGAGAACGCGCGTGCGCGACCATGTGGCCGACCTGGCTCAGCACCTGGTCGGGGGTCATGCCCAGCTTGCGCTCCATGTGCAGGTCGGAGGTCGCGATGAAGGCGTGGATGCGCGGCTTCGCGGCGTCCTGCACGCCCTGCCAGGCCTTGTCGATGTCCTCGCGCCAGCAGCGGGCGAGGCCCGCGATCACGGGGCCGTTGCCGCCGCCGACCTCGCGGGCGATCCGCCGCACCCCCTCCAGGTCGTCAGGGCTGGCGGCCGGGAAGCCGGCCTCCATCACGTCGATTCCGAGCACGGCGAGTTGCCGCGCGACTTCGAGCTTCTCGGCGCTCGTCATCGTCGCGCCCGGCGATTGCTCGCCGTCGCGGAGCGTCGTGTCGAAGACTCGGACGTAGTCCTCGGACTGGGCTTGTCCTGCCATCGCTACACCTCCTTGGCGTCCAGGAACGGCATCATCCGACGCAGCTCCCGGCCGACTTCCTCGATCGGGTGGCTCCGCTCCTGCTGCCGTCGCGGATCGAACCGCGGACGGCCGTTCCGGTTCTCGGCGATCCAGTCGCGGGCGTAGGTTCCGTCCTGGATGTCGCTCAGCACCTTGTCCATCACCGCTCGCACGTCCTTCGTGATCAGTTGATCGCCGGCGTGGTAGCCGCCGTGCTCCGCGGTGTCGGAGACGCTGTACCACATGTAACCGAGTCCGCCTTCGTACATCAGGTCGACGATCAGCTTCAGTTCGTGCAGGCACTCGAAGTAAGCGACCTCCGGCTGGTAGCCGGCGGCCACCAGCTTTTCGAAACCGGCCCGGACGAGCGCCGAGGCACCGCCGCAGAGCACGATCTGCTCGCCGAAGAGGTCGGTTTCCGTCTCCTCGGCGAACGTCGTTTCGATCACGCCGGCGCGGGTGCAGCCGATCCCCTTGGCGTAGGCCAGGGCGTCCGCCAGGGCGCCACCCGTCGCGTCGTTCTCGACCGCCACCAGGCCCGGTGTTCCGGCGCCTTCCGTGAACACTTCCCGCACACGGTGTCCGGGCGCCTTCGGCGCCACGAGGGACACGTTGACGTTCTCCGGCGCGTCGATCTCGCCGTAGCGGACGTTGAAACCGTGGGCGAACATCAGGGTGTCGCCTGCTTCGAGGTTCGGCGCGACGTCCTGTTCGTACAGTTCCGCCTGGACGGTATCGGGGGCCAGGATCATGACCATCTGACTGCGGGCGGCGGCTTCCGCGTTGCTCACCACCTCGAGACCGTCGGCCTCGGCCTTCGCCTGGCTGCCGCTCCCTTCCCGCAGGCCGACGACGACTTCGACTCCGCTGTCGCGGAGGTTCAGGGCATGGGCGTGGCCCTGGCTGCCATAGCCGATGACCGCGACGGTGCGGCCATCGAGCCGGGAGAGATCCGCGTCGTTGTCGTAGTAGAGCTTTGCCATCAGGGTTGAGTCCTCGTCGGGTGAAGTGAGTAAGGTGTTGTCAGGCGATCGGTCGATGCGTCAGAGGGTTCGGGGGCGCCGTCAGAGCACGCTGCGCCGGCTGGAGGAACGGCCACGGTTCGGTTTGTAGCCCTCGTCCTTCAGGGTGTGGCTGCCGCGGCCCATCGCGATGACGCCCGTGCGGACCATTTCGACGATGCCGAACGGCCGTACGAGTTCGGTGAAGTGACCGAGCTTCTCTTCCTCGCCGGTGATCTCGACCACCAGGGACTCCGCGGCAACGTCGATGATGCGAGCCCGGAAGATGTCGCAGAGCTGGATCACCTCGCGCCGGTTCTCCGACGAGGCCTTGACCTTGACCAGGGCCATGTCGCGGGCGACGGAGGGCTGGCTGTGCAGGTGGTCGACATGAACCACGTCGACGAGCTTGTAGAGGTTCTTGACCAGCCGGTCCGCTTCCGCCGTGTCCGATTCCATGACGATCGTCATGCGCGACAGGTTTTCGCGCTGCGTGCGCCCGACGGACAGGCTGTCGATGTTGAAGCTGCGGCGGCGGAACAGGTTGGAGACCCTCGCCAGGACGCCCGGGCGGTTCTCGACCAGCGCCGCAAGGATGTGTTTGGCCATGTTCGGGCGCCCTTAGACTCCGAACCGCGAGCCGACGGCGGCCGCCGCCGCGGGCATCTCCGGTTCCGGCTCCGGCTTCTCCGCGGCGGTCGTTTCTGCCGCCGCCGCGCGCTCGCGGCGCTTCCGCTCGAACTCTTCGGGAGTCGGGCGACGAATCATGTCGTCGAGGTCGGCGCCGGCCGGCACCATCGGGAAGACGATCTCCTCCTTCTCGACGACGAACTCGACCAGGATCGGTCCGCCGGTCCGAGCCCGGGTCTCGTTCACGGCCTCCTCGATCTGGCCGCGCTCGGTGACCCGGATGGAGGGGATGCCGTAGGCCTCCGCCAGCTTGCAGAAGTCCGGGTTGACCATGGGCGTCTGGTTGTAGCGCTCCTCGTAGAAGAACTCCTGCCACTGGCGCACCATGCCCAGGAAACCGTTGTTGATCACCGCGATGTTCACGTTGACCTTCTCCTGGACCGCGGTGGCGAGTTCCATCGAGGTCATCTGGAAGCCGCCGTCGCCGACGATCGCCCACACTTCCTGGTCGGGTCTGGCCATCTTGGCACCGATCGCCGCCGGCAGGCCGAAGCCCATCGTGCCGAGGCCGCCGCTTGTGATCAGGCTGTGGGGCCGCTCGTGCTGGTAGTACTGGGCCTCCCACATCTGGTGCTGGCCGACATCCGTGACCGTGACCGCGTCGCCGCCCGTCAACTCGAACAGGTCGCGGATGACCTGGGCGCCGAGCAGCTTTCCTTCGGGCACGGCCGGATGCTGGGGCGCGTCGGCGGGGCGCACGATCTCCCGCAGTTCGGAGTCGGCGCGCCAGGCGGCGATGCGGTCGAACCAGGCGTCGTCCGGCCGGCGCTCGACGCGGTCCAGCAACTGCCGCAGCACCTCGCGGAGGTCGCCGACGATGCCGACGTCAACCCGAACGTTCTTGTTGATCTCCGAGGGATCGATGTCCACGTGGATCTTGCGAGAGCCCCTGGCGTAGGTCTCCAGGTTGCCCGTCACGCGGTCGTCGAAGCGCATGCCGAGGGCGATCAGCAGGTCGGCCTGCTGGATCGCGTGGTTCACTTCCGCGCCGCCGTGCATTCCCATCATCCCGACGCACATCGGATGCCCCTCGGGGATCGCGCCCTTGCCCAGCAGGGTGAGCGCGACGGGGATCTGCGCTTGTTCGCACAACGCCGCCAGCTCCTGATTCGCGCCCGCCATCGAGATGCCGTGGCCCGCCAGGATGATCGGTCTCCGCGATCCGCGGATCAACTCCAGGGCGGCGTCGACCTGGTCGGCTCGCCCGGTTCGCGGCGGCTTGTAGCCGGGCAGGGTGACCGGCTCGCTCGGGTAGACGAACTCGGTGGTCTGAATCTGGATGTCCTTCGGGATGTCGACGAGCACGGGCCCCGGTCGGCCGGTTCGCGCGATGTGGAACGCCTCGCGGATGTCCTCGGCCAGTTCGTCGATGCTGGTGACCAGGTAGTTGTGCTTCGTGATCGGGAGGGTGATCCCGGTCACGTCGGTTTCCTGGAAGGCGTCCGTGCCGATGGCGCCGGTGGGCACCTGGCCCGTGATGCAGACGATCGGAGAGGAGTCCATCATCGCCGTCGCGATGCCGGTCACGAGATTCGTCGCGCCGGGTCCGCTGGTCGCCATCGCGACGCCGACCTTGCCGGTCGCGCGGGCGTAGCCGTCCGCCATGTGGGACGCCCCCTGTTCGTGCCGGGTCAGGACATGGTGAAGCTGGGGATACCTGGTCAGGGCGTCGTAGGTGGGCAGGATCGCCCCGCCGGGATAGCCGAAGACGATGTCGACGCCCTCGCGCAGGAGGCACTCGCAGACGATCTCGGCGCCGGTCAGGACGACGGCGTCCGTGCTCATGCCTGCCTCTTCGTTTGCCCGGTCCGCTGCGGCGTGGTCGTCGGTCATCTCGGCCTCCTCGGTCAGGCCCCGGCGGCGGGTGCCGCCACGGTCAATCGGGGTACGGGAGTGAGCCAGTCGTGTCGGTCGGGGAGTCGGCCTTCGACGAGACCGAAGAACTCCTCCTGCAGGTGGTGCGTGATCTCGCCGCGACTGCCGCTTCCGATCGGAATGCGGTCGACGGATCGGACCGGGCTGACTTCGGCCGCGGTCCCGGTCATGAACAGCTCGTCGGCCAGGTACAGCTCTTCACGTGCGATCGGCTGGAAACGCACGTCGTACTTCAGGTCACGGGCGATCGTGACCACCGAGTCCCTCGTGATGCCGCCCAGGATCGAGTTGTAGAGGGGCGGTGTGTAGATCACGCCGTCCCGGATGACGAACAGGTTCTCTCCCGCGCCTTCGCAGACCAGGCCGCGATCGTCGAGCATGATTCCTTCGGCGTAACCGTGCTGGCGCGCCTCGATGGAAACGAACTGGTTCGTCACGTACTGCCCGCTGATCTTGCCAAGCGGTACGGCTGTGTTCGAGTTGAAGCGGCGCCAGGAGCTGACCGCGGCGTCGACGCCCTGTTCGATCGCCTCCTCGCCGAGATAGCGCCCCCACCGGACCGCGTAGATGGCGAGCTTGGAGCTGCAGTCGGTGGGATTGAGGCCCATCTCCTCGTTGCTCCGGTAGATCAACGGCCGGATGTAGCAGGACTCGAGGCGGTTGCGGGCGACCGACTCGATGCACAGCTCCTCGACCTGGTCCTGCGTGTAGCCGGGATCCATGCGCATGATCCGGCAACTGTCGAACAGGCGCCGGATATGCGGGCCAAGGCGGAAGATCGCCGTCGCTTCGCCGGTGTCGTAGGCGCGAATGCCCTCGAAGACCGACGAACCGTAGTGCAGGCCGTGGGTCGTCAGGTGGACGGTCGCCTCGTCCCAGGGCGTCCACTGGTCGTCGATCCAGATCCACTCAGATCGTTCGATGGGCATGCGGCGTTCTCCGATTGCGGCCGAAGGGGAGATGGTGGTGTTTCATGGCGAGCGGTACTTCATGGTCACTCTGCGGGTGCCGAACCAAAAAAGCCCCCAGGCGGTGCTGGGGGCTCTAGATCGCTTCAGGTTCAGGTTTGTGCGCCTAGTTAGCCCCCTGGATGACAAGGACCAGAACCAGAATCAGAAGCAGGAGGCCGGCGGGAACGCGGAGGTCGGCGACCTGTCGCGGCAGCGCGCGAACGGCAACCACGGGCCGAACGCCGCGAAGGGGCGTCCGCGCACTTCTCCGACGCCATCCTGGTGCCAAGCGCGTCATGGCTGGTTCGAGTTTCCTGCTGGGTATGGACCGATTGACGCTCTGCCGAGAGGCAGACCGTGCCGGGGAGCGTAGGAGAGGAGAGGAGCGGCTGTCAAGTGGACGGCGCTCTCGCCGGCGCCGCGGGTTTGGGTCTCGGTGCGCCTTTCGCGCCGAGAAAGGCCGCACGGGCGTCCGAAACGGGGATAGGATCGAGCGTTTACGCGTTCAGCGTGACGGATCGGCCTCAGGGCATGGATCGGGGCCGCGTTCATGCGAGCGTTCACGCCTTGCCCCGAAGCCAACTGACGACTGTGTCGTGAAGCTGTTTCCCCGCCTTGAATTCCACCGCACCGGCATCGGCCTGCTGCCGGATCCGCACGATCCGGAGCCCGGGTCGGCGGTGCATCTCGCCAACGTGGCGGGGTCGAAGCGGCCGCTCACCTTTTGCAGTTGTTCGGCGGGCCGGCGCAGCGGCTGCCGTCATCTGAAACAGCTCGAAGGCCAGATCCGCGAGTTCCACCGCGCCCTCGGCGGCAGTTGGTTCGATCTGTTCACACGCAGTGGCTGGTTCCGGCTTGCTCAAACGCTCTTCGAGGACAACCTCCCGTCCGCTTTGGATTGCAGCGTCCTGCAGGAGAGTCCGGGCGGGCCGATCCGCCTGTTTGCGCGGGGAGAGGTCGAGGTCCTCCGGTACGCGGAGCAGTCTCCATCGGTCGTTCGCTTTCTCGAGCGGATCGGGAAGCTCTCTTCCGGCGCCTCGGTGGCCGATCGCTCGGGCCTTCTGGAGCGTCTCTCGACGTTCATGCGCACACCGGAGGAGCAGCACCTGAACAAGGCCGGGATGCAGACGAACCGGCAGTTCTTCGAGCGGAGCCTCTGGTGCCGCGTCGCCTACCACGCGCTTCGGGAGTACGGCGACATTCCCGGCGGCGGGCCCGGCATCGAGGAACTTGTGGAGTCCCGGATCCGGCTTGAGCCCGCGATCGACCTTCGTGGCGGCAGTCTGTTCCTGAAGGTCCGGGTCCAGTCCGATGCGTCCGTTCGCTTTCAGATCGCGGTGCCGCGGAGGCGGGTCGCCGACGCGCTCGCGCTGCTGGAAGAGACGGGGCAGGACTCGGTTGCGCCGCTACTGGCCGCGGACCTCTTCTACGTCGGTCCCGACACGAACATCGAGGAGCAGCGGAAACTCGATGTCCTGCGCATCGCCGCCGAGGGCGAGGAGATACTCGACGAACCCGCGCGTGCGCGCTTCCGGTACGGCGACCTCGTGTTCCTCGAGGAGTTGGGGATTCTCGTGCGGCGCTCGGAACGAAGTGAGGGGCGCTGGCGTGAACCCAGGGTTCTCGATCTTGAGGCCGCGGCCATCGACACGTTTCGCTCCAGGCCCCCGGTCCTGGAACCGGCACCGACCTTGGCCGAGAATCCTCTGGCCAGCCTCGGCATCCTGACCGAGTTCGACTACATCGAGATTGCTCCCGAGGGCGAGGACGAGGAAGACGACCTGCTTTCGATCCGTTACGGCTTCGGAAGCGGCAACGTGGGGCTGAACGAACTGCTCGAAGCGAAGCGGGCGGGTCAGCCGTATCTCGAGACTTCAGCCGGCTGGATCGACCTGAACGCACCCGCGCTGCGTAGCCTGGGCTCGTTGCCCGGTCGTAGCGCGAGTGCCGGTCGGTCCAGCGTGGCGGGCAACGGCGGCTCCGGCAATGGCGGCGCGGGGAGCGTGCGCCTCTCGTCGGCTGAGTTGCTGCGGCTTCAGGCCTCGAGCGCGGCGCCGATCCGGGTCGAGGGCGAAGGCCGCCGGACTGATTTTCTACGCCGCTTCCTGGCTTTGAGGCCGGCCGATCCGCTGGTCGAGCCGGAAGGGCTGCGGAGCATTCTGCGGCCTTACCAGAAGCTGGGCGTCGAGTGGCTCAAGTTCCTGTACGAGAACGGTCTGGCTGGTTTGCTGTGCGACGACATGGGGCTGGGGAAGACCCACCAGGCGATGGCCCTGATGGTCATTCTGCGCGAACAGTTGGGGGTGGGCCTGCCGATCCTGGTCGTCTGCCCGCGCACCGTGATCAGCCACTGGCGGAACAAGCTGCGGGAGTACGCTCCGGTGTTGCGGCCCGTCTACTACCACGGACCTCACCGCAACCTGGATGAGTCGCTGGATCAGGGCGACGTCGTGCTCACTTCCTATGGCGTGATGCGCAACGATGTGGAACGGTTCGGCGAGCGAACTTGGGGCTTGATCGTGTTCGACGAGGTTCAGCAGATCAAGAACCGCAGCACGCAGGGCTACCGCGCAGCGGTGGCACTCAAGGCCCGAATGAAGATCGGGCTGACCGGCACACCGATCGAGAACTCCCTGACCGAACTGAAGGGCCTCTTCGATCTCGTGTTGCCCGGCTATCTGGGCGGCGACGACAGCTACGTCGATTTCATGGGGCCGAACGAACTCGATGCGGACTCGTGGTACGCGGTCAACCTGCGGCGCCTGACCGCACCCTTCGTCCTGCGCCGGGTCAAGACCGCGGTCCTGGACGAGCTTCCGGAGAAGATCGAGGACATCCGCACCTGCCAACTGAGCGAGGAGCAGTTCGGCATGTACCGGCAGACGATCGAAACGAAGGGCGCGGCGCTGATGAAGACCCTGAGGAGCGAGCGGGGCTCCCTGCCCTACATCCACATCTTCGCCTTGCTGAACATGCTCAAGCAGATCTGCGATCATCCCGCCCTGGCGGTGAACGACCTGGACCGCTACGAGAACTACGAGTCGGGGAAGTGGGACCTGTGCAAGGAGTTGCTGGAGGAGAGCTTCGACAGTGGACAGAAGGTCGTCGTCTTCACGCAGTACCTGGGCATGATCGCGATCCTGGAGCGCCACCTGACGAAGCTCGGCATCGACTACGTCACGCTGACCGGTTCGACCCGCGAGCGCGGCAAGGTGGTCGACCGGTTCAACAACGACGACGAGTGCCGTGTGTTCCTGGGCAGCCTGAAGGCCGGGGGCACGGGCATCGACCTGGTCGGCGGTTCGGTCGTGATCCACTACGACCGCTGGTGGAACGCGGCGCGGGAGGACCAGGCGACGGACCGCCTCTACCGCATCGGCCAGAAGCGGGTCGTGCACGTGTTCAAGCTGATCACCGAGGAGACGCTGGAAGAACGGATCGCGGCGATCATCGACCGCAAGCGCCGGCTGATGGAGAGCGTGGTTCAGGAGGACGATCCGCGCCTGAACAAGATCTTCTCGCGCGAGGAGCTCATCGAACTGCTGCAGGGGCCGGGGCTGGACGATGCATCTCCCGAATAGTGTGACGATTGCGCGTGTGGGGATGGCCTCGTGACGACTCGCCGGATCGAGCTCTACGACACGACGCTGCGCGACGGCACGCAGCGGGAGAACATCTCCCTGTCGCTGGCGGACAAGGTGGCGATCGCCCGGCGGCTCGACGCCTTCGGCATCCCGTACATCGAATGCGGTTGGCCCGGCTCGAACCCGAAGGACGCCGACTTCTTCGAGGCCATCCGCGAGATCGAACTCGAACAGGCGCGAATCTGCGCGTTCGGCGCCACGCGGCGCAAGCACAGCGCCTGCGCGCACGACGGCAACGTCCAGGCGCTGGTCGCCGCGGACACGCCGACCGTCACCCTGGTCGGCAAGAGCTGGGATCTGCACATCGAGAAGGTGCTCGAGACCGACGCAGCGGAAAACGAGGCGATGATCGGCGACACGGTCGCCTACCTGAAGGATCTTGGCCGCGAAGTGATCTACGACGCGGAGCATTTCTTCGATGGCCTGACCGGCAACCCGGAGTGCGCCCTCGGCACGCTGCGGGCGGCGGCCGCTGCGGGCGCGGACTACGTCGTGCTCTGCGACACGAACGGGGGGACCCTGCCGTGGCAGATCGAAGCGGGCGTCGACGCGGCGCGCGCGGAACTCGGCCCGGATGTCCGGATCGGCATTCACACCCACGACGACGGCGGCTGCGGCGTAGCCAACTCGCTGGCGGCGGTGCGGGCCGGCGCGGTGATGGTCCAGGGCACGATCAACGGCTACGGCGAGCGGGTCGCGAACGCGAACCTGGTCACCATCGTGCCGGACCTGCAGTGCAAGATGGGGTTCTCCTGCGTTTCCGACGACAGCCTCCGCGAACTGACCGCGCTTTCGCGCTACGTCGCGGAGGTGGCGAACATCACGCATGACGACCACCTGCCCTACGTGGGGCGAAGCGCCTTCGCCCACAAGGGCGGCATCCACGTCGCCGCGATGCTCAAGGAACCGGCCAGCTACCAGCACCTCGAGCCGGAGGTCGTCGGCAACGAGATGCGGACCGTGGTTTCCGAGCTCTCCGGGCGCGGCAACATCGTCCACCTGGCGGAGAGCGCCGGGGTCGGCAAGGGCACGCCGTACGCGCGCGAGGTGCTGCACAAGGTCAAGGAGCTCGAGAACCACGGCTACAGCTTCGAGGCGGCCGAAGCCTCCGTTCAACTCATGTTGCGTCGAGCGGAACCGGGGTACGAAGCCCCGTTCCGGCTGATCGACTTTCTTGCCGTCGTGGAGCACCGCGACGGTCGTGGCCTGGTCGCCGAGGCGACGGTAAAGGTCGAGGTGCCGGACGGCACGATTGCGCATACCGCCTCCGAGGGCAACGGTCCGGTCAACGCGCTGGCCCACGCACTGCGGAAGGCTCTGGAGCCGCACTACCCGCAGTTGGCGGAGATGCGGCTCGCCGACTACAAGGTCCGCATCCTGGACAGCGCCAAGGGGACGGCCGCGATCACCCGGGTGCTCGTGGACTTCGTAGCCGGCGGCGAGCGGTGGACCACTGTCGGGGCAGGGACCAACATCATCGAGGCGAGTTGGGAAGCCCTGTCTGACGCGATCGAGTACGGGCTGACTGGCCAGACTCCTTGAACCGGCGTAGCCTTTACAGTTGAGGCAAGTTGCGCCCGCTGGGTGCGCCGGGGTGTCATCCGTGCGGAAGGTGACGGACGCACGGTCCGGCCTGTTATCCTTCCGGCTCCGAGGCGACTTGGCGCGTAGCCCGCCTCGGGCCCTGCCGTGCCCCTTCCAGCGGCGTTCCTGCAACACGACGAAGGAGGCGACCATGAACGAAGACACGGCACGCGCAAGTTCCGCCGGCCCCACAACGATGGAGGCGCTGCAGGCAAGCTTCCGGCAATCCTCCGCCGAGCTGGCCGAGATCCGTGAGATCCAGAGGCAAACCGCCGAGCAGATGAAGGAAACGGACCGGCGGATGCAGGAGACCGACCGGCGGATGGAGGAGACCCGCCGGGAAGTAGAGAAGACCGCGCGGCAGATCCGGAAGTCGGAAGGCGAGTTCAATTCGAAGTGGGGCAGACTGATGGAGAGCCTGGTCGAGGGCGATCTGGTGCGTCTGCTTCGGGAGCGAAACGTCGACGTAGAGGAGAGCGCGGGCCGCTTCAAGCGCAGGCGAGGCGGCGAGACGATGGAGTTCGACGTCGTGGCGCTGAACGGCGCCGAGGCCGTCGTCGTCGAGGTGAAGACCACGCTCAGGCCGAAACACGTGAAGCGCTTCCTCGACAAGCTCAGGGTGTTCAAGGACTGGTCCGCCGTGGGCCGGGGCCGCACGATCTACGGCGCCATGGCCTACCTCACCTACGACAGCGCGGCCCCCACGTTCGCCGAGCGCCAGGGACTCTTCGTGATCCGCGCCACCGGCAGCAGCGCCAGCATCGTGAACGCACCGGACTTCCAGCCGACCGCCTTCGGTTGAGCCGACCGTGCCGAGCCAGGGTCCACGAGGCGTCGCCAGGACTGCGTGACGCTGCCCGCACGGCCCGGCCGAGAGCCGCCGGCCGAAGTCGTTACGGCGGCTTCTCAACCAGGCGAACGGCCTCCTGGCGCCGGAAGGCGTAGATGGACCCGTTCAGCGCCCGCTCGTTGAAGGCTCCGATTGCGCAGAGCTGGTCGAAGTGCTCAGCGCGGCGATGGAGGCGTCTCGATACAGGTCAGGGGCCATGTTCGGTCGAGTGACGGCGCTCCGTTCGCTGCTGGTCGCGCGAGCGACGTTGGCCGGTCTCGAGCGCCAAGCTGCTAGATCCAGATGCGGCCGGGCCAACCGGACTCGCCAGCGAGTGCGTCGAACTCGGCGTCCTTGGAGACGATCGCGCACCCGAGTGCCATAGCGGTCGCCGCGATCAGTCGGTCGAACGGGTCGCGGTGCGTCCAGTCGAGCCTTCCGGCTCTGGCGGCGATCGCCCGGGTCAAGCGGGCCGTCCGGGTTTCGGTTTCGGTCTCGAACGCGTCGAGGTGCGGCCCCATCTCGGGCCACTTTCCGAGACGCACCTTCCACGCTACTTCGTAGAGGCTGACGGGACTCACATGGACGGAATCGGCACGTAGTATCGCCGCCTTCACTGTCGCGCTCAGGCGCGACGAGAGTCCACACTCAGGCATGAGTGTCGAGCAGAACCCGCGTCAAGGTCGGGTTTCGCCGGGATCTCCTTCCCAGAGAGCCAGCTCTTCTTCGCTCATGGGCTCCAGGAAGTCGGGTACCGTCTCCGGGTCAACAAGGTGCGCCAGCGCTCCGAAGCGGAACTCTGTTCTCGACTGGCACGAGCTTCACTGCCGGGGTTCCGCGGCGCGCAATGATCACCTCCTCGCCCGCTTCGGCGGCCGCGATCAGTCTGGAAAATTGGGGCTTGGCTTCGTGCGTGTTGACGAGCATCGCTCCCTCTCCCGCAGGGTCGGAGTGTCTCCGACTCAACCGGACCAATCTAGCCAAGTAGCGTAGGGCCGGGGGGAGAGCGCGTCAAGGCTGCCGCGAATCGCCGCCTGGCCGCCCATCACCGAGCGAAGGCGCCCCGGGCGCCGATCGCCTCGAACGGTTCCATGCCGATACAGGTGCAGATCAGGTGGCGGTCGCCGTGGACGTTGTCGATGCGGCCCACGGGGGGCCAGTACTTGTGGTCGTCGTTCCAGGGGGCCGGGAAGGCGGCCTGCCGTCGGGAGTAGGGGTGGTTCCAGTCGTCGGCCGTGATCGCGGCCGCGGTGTGCGGCGCGCCGCGTAGCGGGCTGTCCGCGATCTCCACGTCGCCGCGCTCGACCGCGGCGATCTCGGCGCGGATCGCGATCATCGCGTCGCAGAAGCGGTCGAGTTCCGCCTTCGACTCGCTCTCGGTCGGCTCGACCATCAGGGTCCCGGCTACCGGGAACGACATGGTTGGAGCGTGGAACCCGTAGTCGATCAGCCGCTTCGCGACGTCGTCGACCTCGACGCCGGCCGCCTTGAAGCCGCGCAGGTCGAGGATGCACTCGTGGGCGACGAGGCCGCCCGTACCCCGGTAGAGCACCGGGTAGTGCGCTTCGAGGCGGTTGGCGATGTAGTTCGCGTTCAGGATCGCGGCCTCGGTGGCCCGGCGCAGGCCGGAGGCGCCCATCATGCGGATGTAGGCCCAGGAGATCGGGAGAATCGACGCGCTGCCCACCGGCGCGGCACTGACCGCGCCGACCGTGCCGCTGCCCTGGGTCCCCGTGCTGTCCGAACGGCCGCCGGCGGCAAGGGGGTGGCGCGGCAGGAACGGCGCGAGGTGGCTGGCGACGGCGATCGGTCCCATTCCGGGACCGCCGCCGCCATGCGGGATGCAGAACGTCTTGTGCAGGTTCAGGTGGCAGACGTCGGCGCCGTAGTCGCCGGGCCGGCAGACACCGACCTGGGCGTTCATGTTCGCGCCGTCGAGGTAGATCTGCCCGCCGTGGTCGTGGACGATGGCGCAGATCTCGCGGATCGCTTCCTCGAACACGCCGTGGGTCGAAGGGTAGGTGACCATCAGGGCGGCGAGGTCGTCGCTGTGGGCGTCGGCCTGCGCCTTCAGGTCTTCGAGGTCGATGTTCCCCTCGTCGTCGCACTTGACCGGCGCGACCTTCAGGCCGGCAAGGACCGCACTCGCGGGGTTCGTGCCGTGCGCGGAGGTGGGGATCAGGCAGACGTTGCGCGCGCCCTCGCCGCGGCTCTGGTGGTAGCTGCGGATCGCCAGCAGACCCGCGTACTCGCCCTGGGAACCGGCGTTCGGTTGCAGGGAGACGGCGGAGAAGCCCGTGATGTTCGCCAGCCAGTTCTCCAGGTCGAGGCAGAGCTTCCGGTATCCGGCGGTCTGCTCGGCCGGTGCGTAGGGGTGCATGTGGGCGAAGCCGCGCCAGGTGATCGGCATCATCTCCGCCGTTCCGTTCAGCTTCATCGTGCAGGAGCCGAGCGGGATCATCGACGTGGTCAGGGACAGGTCGCGCGCCTCCAGCCGGTGGAGGTAGCGGAGGAGTTCGGTCTCCGACCGGTAGCTGCTGAACACGGGGTGCTCGAGACAGGGTGACTCGCGGCGCAGCGTTCCGGGTAGGGCGTCCGGTGTGTGCGCCGGTACCTGGGCGGTCGCCGGCCGGACTTCGGCAAAGGCCGCCAGCACGGACTCGATGTCGTAGTCGGTCGTCGTCTCGTCGCAAGTGACGGAGATCGCGCCCGATTCCCATCCGCGCAGATTCAGCTTGCGGCGGACGGCGGCTGCGAGAATCCGGCTCTCCTCTTCGCGCCCGTCGACTTCCGCGGTGACGGTGTCGAAGAACCGGTCCGCCCTGAGTTCGAATCCGAGTGCGTGGAGACGTTCAGCGAGGCGGCAGGCGCGCCGGTGAACTGCCTCGGCGATCGCTTCCAGGCCCTTCGGGCCGTGGTAGACCGCGTAGAAGCTGGCCAGAACCGCGGGCAGTACCTGGGCGGTGCAGATGTTGCTCGTTGCTCGGTCGCGCCGGATGTGCTGCTCGCGCGTCTGTAGCGCGAGGCGCAGTGCGGCCCGGTGGCGGTCGTCGTGCGTGACGCCGACCAGGCGGCCGGGGAGTCGCCTCTTCAACCGGTCGCGGACCGCGATGTAGGCGGCGTGCGGCCCGCCGAATCCCATCGGGACGCCGAAGCGCTGCGTGCTGCCGACGGCGACGTCCGCCCCCCAGTCGCCTGGCGCCTCGAGCAGGCAGAGGGCGAGAGGATCGGCGGCGGCGATCACCAGGCCGCCGGCTTCCCGAACACGCTCCGCGAAATCGCGGTAGTCATGCACACGGCCGTCCGTGGCGGGTTGCTGCACCAGCGCGCCGAAGACGCCTGCCGCGTCGAGCGTTTCGTGATCGCCGACCTCGACCTCGATGCCGAGCGGTTCGGCGCGGGTACGGACGACTTCGATCGTCTGCGGATGGCAGCCGCTCGACACGAAGAACCGGCCCTGACGTCTCTTGTCGGCCCAGCACAGCGCCATGGCCTCGGCGGCGGCCGTGGGTTCGTCGAGCAGGGAGGCGTTCGCGATCGGGAGCCCGGTCAGGTTGGCGATCATGGTCTGGAAGTTGAGCAGCGCCTCCAGCCGGCCCTGAGAGATCTCGGGCTGGTAGGGCGTGTAGGCTGTGTACCAGCCGGGGTCCTCGAGCACGTTGCGCTGGATCACCGGCGGGGTGACGCAGCCGTGGTACCCCATGCCGATGAAGCTGCGGAGGACTTCGTTGCTGCTCGCGATTTCGTCGAGCTCTACAAGCGCCTCCGCTTCGGAGGCGGCGGGCGGCAGTTCGAGGCCGCCGGTGGCCCCGCCGCTGCGGATCGCCGCCGGCACCGCCTGGTCCACCAGGGCGTCCAGCGCGGGCAGACCAAGCGGTTCGAGCATTTGCTCGATCTCCGCGCCACGCGGACCGATGTGACGGTCGGCGAAGGGCATGGCGCCGCTTGCTGTCGGTTTGAGGGTCACTGTCTGATGAAGAGCCAGGATACGTAGGGACCGTAGGTCGCCAGCAGCAGGATGCCCCAGATTCGCCCGATCGTGAGGCCGCGCCGCAGCATGTAGACGGCGAGGAACATGAGCATGCTGAAGGCGAGCATGACCGAGGCGTCCAGACCCTCGGCGAGGAAGGTGGTCTCGAACGGCCGGATGAGCATTGCAGCCGGCAGGACAAGCAGGATGTTGAACACGTTCGAGCCGATGATGTTTCCCAGCACGAGTCCGTGATGGTTCCGGTACGCGGCGACCACGCACGCCGCGAGTTCCGGCACGCTGGTCCCGAAGGCGACGATCGTGAGGCCGATGACCTTCTCACTGACGCCGAGGTCGCTGGCGAGTTCCTGCGCGGCGGGCACCAGGAGTTCCGAGGCCCCTCCGACGAGCAATGCGAGCCCCAGTAGCGTGCCCAGGATGGACTTCAGTCCGTTCGCGTCTTGCGCCTGGGGTTCTTCGACTTCTCCGGCGCGAACGAGCACGACAAGGAAGTACGCCATCAGAGCGAGCAGGGCGACGCCCTCGAACCGGCCGAAGCGGCCGAAAGCGGTGAAGGTCACAACAAGCAGGGAGGTGGCGAGCATAAAGGGCAACTCGCGCCGGACCAGCCGCACCGCCTGACGGTCGGTCGTGTCGTTGTTGTTGAGAAGCGGCGCGACGAGGACCGACACGCCCAGGATCAGGCCGACGTTCGCGATGTTCGAGCCGATGACGTTGCCGTAGACCAGACCGGGCGAGTTATCCAGGGCGGCGAACACCGCTGCGGCGAGTTCCGGAGCCGAGGTGCCGAAAGCGACGACGGTCAGGCCGATTACGGTCGGGCTTACCCGCAGCACGGCGGCCAGTCCGGTCACGGAGCGCACGAGGACCTCGCCGCCGGCCCAGAGCACGGCGATGCCGAGGACGATGAGGAGTACGGAGATCAAGAGCGGACGTCGCCGTAGCGGATCAGGGGAAGATCCCCGCGGTCTTGTAGGAGGCTGCGACCTTGTCGATGGCGAGGACCATCGCGGCGGTGCGCAGATCGACACCGGGGCCGAGCTTCTTCTTGTACCTGCGCATCTGGTGATAGGCGGTCGCCATCGTCTCCTCGAGGCCTGAGTTCACCAGATCGATCTCGTCCGCGCCACGGGCCAGGATCTTGATCTCGTCCCGGCTGAAGCTGGCTCCGGTCGCGGCACTCATCGCGTGCAACAGATCCCTGCGCACACTCTCCTCGAATCGTTTCTGCATCCGCCCGAAGCGTACGTGCGAGAGGTTCTTGAGCCACTCGAAGTAGGAGACCGTCACACCGCCGGCGTTCAGGTAGACGTCGGGAATCACGAAGATGCCTCGCTTGGCCGCGGCCTTGCTCGCGTACGACGTTGTCGGTCCGTTCGCCGCTTCGGCCAGGATGCGGCAGGAGATGCGCCCGATGTTCTCCCTGGTGATCTGGTTCTCCAGCGCTGCGGGGATGAGGACGTCGCAGTCGAGTTCCAGTGCCTTACGACTGGGCTCGATGTTGGACGCGCCGGGGAAGTTCAGGATGGACCCGGTCTCGCGCCGGTGTTCGACCACGTCGTCGACGTCGAGGCCATCCGCGCACGCGATCGCACCCTCGTACTCGGCCAGACCGACCAACTTCGCCCCCGCGCTCTGCAGGTACTGCGCCGCGTGATAGCCGACGTTGCCCAGGCCCTGGATCACGACCCGTTTGCCTGCGACTCCGGGCTCGAGCCCGAGCTTTGCCATGTCGTCTTCGTACGAACAGGCTTCGCGGATGCCGTAGAAGACGCCGAGGCCGGTGGCCTGAGTGCGGCCCTGGATGCCGCCGTGCTCGACCGGCTTGCCGGTGACGCAGGCGGCGATGTTCACCTCGCCGTGTTCGATCTGGGCGTAGGTGTCCGCGATCCAGGCCATCTCCTGCTCGCCGGTGCCGTAGTCGGGCGCCGGGACGTCCTTGCCCGGCCCGATGAAGGACTTGCGCTGGAGTTCGGCGGTGTAGCGGCGGGTGAGCCGCTCGAGTTCGCCCTGGGAGTACTTGTGGCGGTCGATCTGCACGCCGCCCTTGGCGCCGCCGAAGGGAACGTCGACCAGGGCGCACTTGTAGGTCATCAGCGCCGACAGCGCCATGACTTCGTCCTCGTTGACGTTCATCGCGTAGCGGATCCCGCCCTTCGTGGGCAGCCGGTGATGGCTGTGCTCGGCGCGCCAAGCGTGAACGACCTCGATCGAACCGTCGTCGCGTCGGAGCGGGAAGGTCATCCGATAGACCGAGTTGACCCACTTCACCTGCTCCAGCAGCGTGCGATCGTGGTCCGTGTGCTTGGCCGCTTCGTCGAAGGCGGCATTGACGTGGTCGAAGAAGGTCAGCTTCGGAGCCGTGTGCCGCTCCGTAGACGCAGTTGCCGCTGTCGTCACTTCAGACTCCTCGTCATCGTGGGGCTCTCCCTGCAGGGGTCAACAGGGACCGGGTCAACCTATGCCCGCGCGTCCAAGTCGTCAATCGGCGCGACCCACGAGGTGCGCCTCGACCGGCGCCGGGAAGGCCCGGCGCGCGAAGTGGAGGTACTTGATCGTCATGGCGCCCGCGAGTGGTTGGCGGCGCTAGTGGAACGGGGGCGCCGCCGCCGCTTCGAGTCGCCGGACCGCGTTCTCGTTCTGAAGGTTCAGAACATCGACCTCGGGCAGGCGCTCCGAGACGGTCTTCGTCAGGCGCCGGTCGTCGGTGACCAGGGTGGACTCGGTCTGCAGGGCGCAGGCGATGTAGAGGCAGTCGTAGACCGGGTGATCGAGCTCGACGGCAAGTCGTACAGCCGCTGCAAGCAGATCGTCCGTGGCCCGGAACGAGAGCACTTCCTCGAGGTTCTCGACCTCTTCAAAGAAGGGTGCGAGGTCGCCTATCTCACCGCGGCGGACCTTCTTCCACAGAACGTTGGCGCATTCGACGGGCAGGAAGCTGGGGGCGAAACGTATGATCGGCCGACCGCGCAGCAGGTACGCCTCCTCGGTTCTCGGTTCCGACACGAACCACTTGACCGCGACGCTCGCGTCGATCGTGACCCTCACCGATCACGGTCTTCGCGAATCAGGAGCGTGCTGTCCGTCTGAGGGGTGCCGGCTGTCTGCTCGGCGAGGCGTCGGGTGCGCTTGAAGAACTTGGCGGTTCTTGCTCCGTACGAGGCGATCTCGGTCAGCCGGTATCGGACCTCCGCTTCGAGCGAGCGGTGGTTCACCTTTGCCTGCTCCTTCAACTGGTCGATGACGGCGTCATCGAGATTGCGTACGGTCAGGTTGCCCATCCTCATGGTCCTCCGTCGATCCCGAGGGGCTGGTTCGAGAGCGAAACGCTAGCATCATGGTTTCATTCCACCAACGGCCTCCGCCGAGCCCGGGTTGCCCTCGGGGCCGGGCGCTCCCGGATAGAGTCGGCGCTGTGGCTCTCCCGACTAGTCCTTGCGGCCGTGGCGGTCGCGCCGGCCGCCGCGTTGGCGCAGACCAGGCAGGCGGAGGTCACCCCTGCCTTCGAGCCCGAGAACTTCGCCGCCGCGGTCGATCCGCGGGCGGACGGTTGGGACACCGAGGCGCTCAGCGAACAGGCTGAGGCGCAGCTCAAGCGCGTCGCTGCGTGGCTGGTTGAGGTTGCCGGAGGCGAGAGCGATCGTCTGGGCTCAAGCGACCTCGCGTCGGTCGTCGATCAGGCCTTTGAGTCGGCGGGGTTTGTACCGGAGGAACTGAGTGCGCGCTACCGGGGGCCGGCCTTCGCCGTCGAGACGGGAAGCCCGGGTGGGGCGGATGTGAAGTATCGCGGCGCCGAGGGGTTTGAGGGGGCGCTGGGAGCCCTCGCCGAGCGGCTGGCGGGCGGCGGAACGCCGCGGGCGGACTTCAAGCTGTACTCGATCGACACAGGATCCGACGGGTTCACAACGTTGGCCTACCTGGAGGCGTCGGCGGCGGGAGCAGGCGGCAGTCGCCAGTTGAATGCGGTCTGGTCGGCCACCTGGACGTTGCCGGCGGTCGACGCCGAACCGTTGCTGCTGCGGGTCGAAGTTGCAGACTACGAGGAGACGGAGGCTCCCCGGGGCCCCCTCTTCGTCGACGTCACGGGGGCCGCCGTCGGCCACAACCCGAGCTACGAAGAGCAACTGCTCCAACCGCCGGACGCCTGGCTCAACCGGATCACGAAGGCCGTCGGCTACAACAAGACAGGATGGCAGGGCGTCTCCGTCGCGGACGTGAACGGCGACGGCCTGGACGACCTCTTCCTGCCGGAACAGGGTGGGCTGCCGAACCGTCTCTACGTCCAGAACCGGGACGGCACGTTCGACGACCGGTCGGCCGTGGCGGCGGTCGACTACCTGGAGCGAGCTCTCGCCGGGCTGTTCGTCGATCTGGACAACGACGGCGACCCGGACCTCGTCCTCTCCAGCCGGCCCGCGGTGGTTGTGCTCGAAAACGACGGGCGCGGCGGCTTTGCCCGCGTGCGCTTCGTTGCCGGCGAGATCCCAGACAGCAATTCGCTCTCGGCGGCCGACTACGACGGCGACGGGGACCTGGATCTCTACGTCTGCGCCTACCGTCGCGCCTACGACGAACGGGGCGTGGCGAGCCCGGTGCCTTACCACGACGCGAACAACGGCGGCCGCAACGTCTTGCTGCGGAACGACGGCGGCTTCCGCTTCGTCGACGCGACGGCCGAGGTGGGGCTCGATGTGAACAACCGCCGGTTCAGCCTGGCGGCGTCCTGGGAGGACGTGGACGGCGACGGCGACGCGGACCTGTACGTGGCGAACGACTACGGCCGGAACAACCTCTACCGGAACGACGGCGGCCGGTTCGTCGACGTGGCAGGCGATGCCGGCGTCGAGGACATCTCGTCCGGGATGTCCGTGAGCTGGGCCGACTACAACCGGGACGGGCGGATGGACGTCTACGTCGGCAACATGTTCTCGGCTGCCGGCAACCGGATCACCTACCAGCGGAAGTTCGAGCGTGACCGCCAGCGTGCCGGTCCGCTGACCGAAGTTCAGCGGATGGCGCGCGGCAACTCCCTGTTTGCGGGTGAGGAGAACGGCGGCTTCGTCGACCGCAGCGAGGACGCCAGGGTCACGATGGGCCGCTGGTCCTGGTCGTCCGTGTTCGCCGACATCAACAACGATGGCTGGGAGGACCTGGTCGTTGCCAACGGCAACCTGACCCAGACCCTCCCGGACGACCTGTGAAGCTTCTTCTGGCGGCAGGTCGTGCCGCGCGCGCCCGGAGTTCTGGCTGACGGTTCGCCCGATGACCGCTCGCTCGAGCCGTACCTCGAATCCCTGCGCGCGCTCCACGAACGGCTCGACGAGGGCCTGTCCTTCAGCGGCAACGAGCGGAACTGCGTCTTCCTGAACCCCGGCGAAGCGGGCGGCGCCTTCGCCAACGCGTCGGCGGTCAGCGGGCTGGACTTCCCGGACGATGGCCGTGGCCTGGCCTTCCTCGACCTGGAGGGCGACGGCGACCTGGACGTGGCGATCAGCAATCGGACCGCGCCCCGCCTGCGGCTGATGCGGAACGAACTGCCGGCGGGGAAGAGCTTCGTGGCGCTCCACCTCGAAGGCGACGGCGCCGGCACGAACCGGGACGCGGTGGGCGCCCGGGTCGAGCTCGAGACGACGGACGGCATCCTGCGGCGATCGGTGCGCGCCGGCGAGGGGTTTCTCTCGCAGTCCAGCCGCTGGCTGCACTTCGGTCTCGGGGACGCCGAGCTGACGGGTTCGGTGACCGTCCACTGGCCGGGCGCGGGGATGGAGACGTTCAGCGGCATCGAGGCCGGCGGCCGCTACCGGATCGTCCAGGGCAGCGGCCGGGCGGCGCCCTCGCCGGCGCGCGCGCGGCCGAGAGCTCTCGCGCCGGGCGATCAGCAGCCGCCCGCGCCGAGCACAGGTTCCCGGGTCGTGCTGGCGCCGCGACCACCGTCACCGTCGTTCACGCTGCGTCCGTTCGGCGACGGGGAAGTGGTTGCCGTTCAGACAGGACACGGCCGTCCCGTGCTCCTCAACATCTGGGCGAGCTGGTGCGTTCCCTGCCGGTTCGAGCTGCTCGATCTGACCGAGGAAGAGGAGGCGCTGCGTGCCGCCGGGCTGGAGATCGCGGCGCTCTCGACCGACGGGATGGGCGAGGTGGCGACGACGACGGAAGAGGCCGCGAAGTCGTTCATGGGCGATATCCGCTTCCCGTTCCTGCACGGGATGGCGACGGAGGAGACGCTCGACAAGGTCGAGATCGTCAAGCGGTCGCTCTTCGACCGGCGCTTTCCGCTGTCGCTGCCGTTCTCCATGCTGATTGACCGCTCGGGCCGGGTCGCCGCGCTCTACCGTGGCGGCGTGACCGCGGCGGACTTGCTTGCGGACCTGGAACTGCTCGAGTCGCCGCCTTCCGCGCTGCGTGCTGCGTCGATGCCGTTCCCGGGCCGCTGGTTCACCGAGACGCCGGAGGAGGTGTCGCTCGCGAGCTACGCGCGCTGGTTCGAGGACAGCTTCCCCGCCGAATCCGTGTCCCTGCTGCGACGGTCCGTCGAGGTGGAGCAGGCGCGACTCGGCAGCGGCGCGGAGTTCGAGCAGCGCGGCGCCCGGGACCGGCTGTTCAAGTCCCTCCAGCGTCTGGCGGTGATCGAGAGCCGGCGCGGCGACCACCAGGCCGCGGTCGGTCATGCACGCGCCGCCCTGGAGCTCGAACCGGACGATCCTGGTGCTCGGATGGCTTACGAGAACGCCCTGGTCGATGCTGGCGACGTGGACCAGGTGCGCGGCGACGTGGAGGCGGCGCTCGCCGCGGATCCAGGCAACGTCGCCGCCCGCGTGCGGCTGGCCGAACTCCTGGACAGCGAGGGGCAGACGGAGGCCGCGGCCGGGGAACTTCGCCGGGCCGTGGAGCAGAGCCCCGACGATGTGGAGCTCAGGTACCTGTACGGCCAGTTGCTCGGCAAGCTGAACCGGCTGCCCGAGGCGATGGAGCAGTTCGCGGCGGTCGTCGACCGCGATCCGCGGCATGTCGAGGCGCACCGGATCCTGGCCGTGGCGGCGGTCCGCAGCGGCTACCTGGAACCCGCGGCCGCGCACTACCGCGCCGTACTTGCGGTGGAGCCACGCGACGTGGATGCTCTCTACGGCGCCGCTCAGGTTGCCGCCGGCCGGGGTCGTCTGGACGAAGCGGTGGATGGCTATCGCTCGGTCCTTGAGCACGCCCCGGATCACGCCGCGGCCCGCCACGCGCTCGGGCTTGCGCTGCTCCAGAGTGGACCGGCCACCGCTGCCGAGGGCGCCGAGCAACTGCGGCGCGCCTACGTCGAGGACGAGCGTCTGCTCGCACGGGGCAACGAGATCGCGTGGGGCCTGGCGACCCACGGCGACGCCGCCCGCCGGGACGGCCAGCTCGCGTTGATCATCGCGCTCGAGCTGAACGCGGTCGCCGGCGGCGGCGAACCTGCCCTGCTCGAGACCCTGGCTGCCGCTTACGCCGAGACCGGTGATTTCGGGGCTGCGGTGAGAACGGTCGAAAGCGCCTTGGAGATCCTGCGCGGCGGCACGGGACGGCAGCAGGCGACGCCGTCCGACCGGGAGCGGCTGGTCGAACTCCTGAACCGGCGGCTGGAGCAGTACCGGCAAGGTGTTCCCGTGCGATCCGGGCGCTGACGCGAGGTCCTGAACTCGCGCGGCGTCGGTCTGGAAGTATTCGCGCAGAACGGCAGTAGCCGTCCCCTGCTTGTCCGGGAAGCGATGGTGGTCGCGATAGACGAGGACGTTTGTGTCAATCAGTACGCGAGCGGCCACGTTCGTAGAGTTCATCCCGTGTCCACCCTCGGCTGGCTTGGCCGCTGGTTCGCCGCCCGGCCAGGTGCGCCTCCTGGCGAGCCGTGGCCGCGTCGAAGAGCCGCAGTCGAGCCTCCGCATCCAGGCTGGCCGGCGCGCGGTCCGCGTCTTCGGGGACCATGCGGATCACCTCACCGGCCCCCTCGAAACGCACGTCGTCCCCAGGCCGTATGCCGTATTCCACGGCGAGAGCCTTCGGCAGGGTCAACTGGAGTTTGCTCGTGACCTTGCTCATGTCCTTACCGTAGCAAGGATCGGTTCTTTCTCAAGCCGGCGGGGCGCCGGCGTTCCAAGGAGGGCGTGCAATGTCTGCGCATGTTGACCACCGATGGCACCCTCTATCTCCATCTTGATGGGCTGAACGCGAAACCGCCGCCTCCGGTCTCCCGGAGGCGGCGGGTGGGAGTCAGGCTGGGATCGCCTCAAGCAAAGCTGATCTGCAACCCGCTTCCCGCCCTCGCTGGCAGCTCTCCTTCTCCGCGCAGCTCTACGGGGTTCAGGGCGCGGCGGACCATGTCTTACGGGCGGCGCTCACCTGAACGAGCACGGGTTCCCGCTCTTGCGGGCCCAACGGCGATAGGCCGTCTTGAAAATCCTGCACTTTCCTCGCTGGATGATGTTGCCGTTGCAGAAGTTCTGCATGTCTCGCCGCGGGTACGTGACGATTCCGAGCGGACCGAGCGCAACTTGCGGGACTCGGTTCCAGCAGTTTGAGCTTCTCGGGTCGTAGTTTCCGCAGTTGGGGCCTGGTCCTATCCGGTTCGTGCATTGTGCGCTTTCGACCGAAATCAAGTCAGGCGCCTCGTTGTGTGTGCCCAGCAGACCAAGTATCCAGCGCGCCTCGTCGCTTTCCAACGGGGCTCGAAGCGTTTCCCTAAGACCTGTCAACGTCTCATCGTCTGCCGCGTGAATCAGGTCCAGCAACTCCATGCGAGCATCGTTCGGGTGGGGCAGCTCCGGCGGTTCACCGGCACCGGTCCAAGCCATCATTGAGGCCGTCGTCGGGTCGTCGAACACCGACCGAAACACCAAGTACCAGAGCTCCTCGAACCCTCGTTCGTCCGTGCCGTCGATGAAGTCGAGCAGGTGGCGACGGATCTCCAGCGGGTGGGCGTCCTCCGGGAGTTCAAACAGAAGTACGAGCGGGTCGTTGTCGGCGGGAGCTTGCGCGACCGCTACAGATGCGATCAAGGCAAGGGAGACAGCGAGAGCGAGAACGATGACATTCCTCATTGGAGGACCTCCTGTTGTGGAGGACCTCCTGTTGTTAGAGTTTGGAATGGTTACCACACGCCGTTCCGCGTGTCAAATGCTGTGGATGCGGCTCCGCCGATCCAACGGAACTCGCTCGACTACCGGAAGTCATGGCTTGGAATCCGCTCCAGGCGGTCGATCGGCCAGAACTTGTCCGCCTTGACGGATAAGGAGCCGTCCTTCTTCTGCAGCACGCCTTCGACGATCAGGCCGGAGGAGGAGACGATCGTGCGGCGGTGTTTCTTGAGTTGATCGGGCATGACGACGGCCTGGCTCATGCCGGTCTCGTCTTCCAGGGTCAGGAACAGGAGGCCGCGGGCGGTGCCGGGGCGCTGGCGGACGATGACGGAGCCGGCGGTGCGTACGCGTCGGCCGGCGGGCTTGTCCGGCAGCGCCGCGGCAGTCACGACGCGGCGGCGGTTGAGCGCGTGACGGTAGTACTCCATCGGATGGGGCCCGGTGGTGATCGAGGCGACGGCGAAATCGGCGGCGGTTTCTTCCATCGGCGTCATCTCGGCTAGCGGTGAGGGGGATGTGGCCCCGAGATTCGCGAACAGCGGACCCTTCGGCTTCTCGACCTGGGCCGCCTGCCACAGCGCGGCGCGTCGGCCGAGACTCTCGTGCTTTCGGCGGCCGTTGCGGGAGGACCCGAATGCTCGCTGCTCGGCTTGCCGGCCGACGCCGTTGCTCTCGCCGAGTCCGCCGAACGCGCCAAGCGAGGCCAGCGCTGTGAGCTCGTTCCGGCGCAGGCGGCAACGTTCGGCGAGATCCTCGATGCTCACAAAGCGCCTTGCCGCCTGCTCGGCCTCGATTCGTTCCGCCGCTTCGCGCCGCAGACCCTTGACGTAGCGCAGTCCGAGGCGGATCGCGCCCGGCGGGGGCGGTTCGCCGGGCCGCGTCGGCTCGCTGCCGCTCTCGGCCGGCCGGTCCTGCCAGCGGCACCTCAACCCCGATTCGTTCACGTCAATCGGCAGGACGACGCTGCCGGCCCGCTGCGCTTCGCGGACCAGGGTCGCCGGGTGGTAGAAGCCCATCGGCCAGGCGTTCAGCAGCGACAGGAAGAAGGCGGTCGGGTGGTGGCGCTTGAGGTAGGCGCTGGCGTAGGCGATCAGGGCGAAGCTGGCCGAGTGCGACTCGGGGAAGCCGTAGAGCGCGAACGAGGTGATCGCCTTGACGATCTGCTCCTGGGCAACGCCATCAATACCGCGGTCGTTCATCCCCGAGCGCAGCCGCTGCTCGATCTGCTGCATCCGCTCGACCGAGCGCTTGAAGCCCATCGCGCGCCGCAGGTCCTCCGCCTCGCCGCCGGAGAAACCGGCTGCGACCATCGCGACTTTCAGGATCTGCTCCTGGAAGATCGGCACGCCGAGGGTGCGCTTCAGGATCGGCTCAAGCAGCGGGTGGGGGTAGGTGACCTCCTCGCGGCCCACCCGGCGCTCGAAGAAGGGGTGGGCCATGCGGCCGACGATCGGGCCGGGGCGGATGATCGCGATCTGGATCACCAGGTCGTAGAACTTGTAGGGCTTGTGGCGCGGCAGGGACGCCATCTGCGCCCGGCTCTCGATCTGGAAGACGCCGACCGTGTCGGCGCGGCAGATCATCTCGTAGGTTGCCGGGTCGTCGGGCGGCAGGTGGGCGAGATCGACCTCTTTTCCCTCGTGACGGCGAATCAGGGGCACCGCTTCCTCCAGCGCGTTCAGCATGCCGAGGCCGAGCAGGTCGACCTTGATCAGGCCCAGGTCGGCGCAGTCGTCCTTGTCCCACTGGACGATCACCCGGTTCTCCATCGCCGCCGGCTCGAGCGGCACGATCTCGTCCAGCCGGCCGGCGCAGAGCACCATGCCGCCCGAGTGCTGGCCCAGGTGGCGGGGGTGGTTCTGAAGCTGCCGCCACAGCCGGACGAAGAGCTGGATGCGCCGGTCGCGGGGGTCGAACCCGAGCTCCGTCAGTTCCTGGTCCATCTGCTTGCCGTCGCCGCGGCTCAGGTCGTAGTGCCAGTGGCCGAGGCCCTTGGCCAGCCGGTCGACCTGCGACTTCGAGCATCCCAGCGCCTTGGCCGCCTCGCGCGCGGCCATCCGGTCGCGGTAGGTGATCACGTTCGCGGTCATCGCCGCGCCGTGCCGGCCGTAGCGCCGGTAGACGTACTGGATCACCTTCTCGCGCTGGTCGCCGGACGGCAGGTCGAGGTCGATGTCCGGCCACTCGCCGCGTTCCTCGGACAGGAAGCGCTCGAACAGGAGGTCCATCTTCACCGGGTCGACCGCGGTGATCGACAGGGCGTAGCAGACCGCGGAGTTGGCGGCCGAGCCGCGGCCCTGCGCGAAGATCCGCTGCTCCTTGCAGAAGCGGACGATGTCCCAGACGATCAGGAAGTAGCCGGCCAGGTCGAGCTTCCCGATCAGCGCAAGCTCCTTCTCGAGCTGCGCGCCGGCCCTGGAGGTCAGCGGCCGGAAGCGTTCCCGGGCGCACCGCCAGGTCAGTTCGCGCAAGCAGGAGATCGGCGTTTCGCCTTCGGGCACCGGGTAGTCCGGGAAGCGGTAGCCGAGGTCGGCGAGGGTGAAGTCGAGTTCCTCGGCGAGTTCGTGCGCGGCATGAACGGCCCGCGGCAGATCGGCGAACAGCCGGTGCATTTCTTCCGGGCTCACGAGGCGGCGCTGGCGTTCGCGGGCGAGGCGGGCGCCGGCGTCGTCGACCGTCACGTGGTGCCGGATCGCGGTCATCAGGTCGTGGAGGGGCTTGTCGCGAGCCGTGGCGTAGCGCACGCCGCCGGTGGCGACGACCGGCACGCGGAGTTGCTCCGCCAGCCGGACCAGGGCCTGGTTGCGGTGTTCCTCGGCGCGGACGCCGTGGCGCGCGACCTCGACGTGCAGGCGGCCCGGGAAGACGGCGTGCAGACGTTCGAGTTGCCGGCCGGCCGCATCCAGCCCCTCCCGCGCCAGCGCCCGCCCGACCGGGTCGGCTTCGGAACCGGCCAGGCAGTGGAGCCCCGCCGCGTGCTCCTCGAGCAGCGTCCAGTCGATCCGGGCCTCCCCCTTGGGGTGGCTGAGCGCGCCGGCGGTCAGCAGTCGGCAGAGGTTGCGGTAGCCCTGCCGGCTTCGCACGAGCAGGTTGACCCGGGTCTCCTCGTCGTCCAGGGTCGGCCGCTCCTCGCGCTGCCGCGAGACCGCGGACGCCTGCGGCCGGTCGATGACCGCCTCGGCGCCGACCAGGGCCCGAATCCCCGCTTCCCGCGCCGCCTTGTAGAAGCGCGGCGCACCGGAGACGCCGTTCCGGTCGAGCAGGGCGACCGACGGCAACCCCAGCGCCGCCGCCCGCGCCACCAGGTCCTCGGGCTGCGACGAGCCGCGCAGAAAGGAGAACGACGACGCGGCGTGGAGTTCCGCGTAGGGCGGGGGCGGTTCGCTTCGGCGCTTCGCCGGCGCCCGGAACCGGCGCCGGCGGAGTTGTTCCTTGACCGCGCCCGGCGCGGCGTAGCCGGGGTTCGGTTCGCCCCGGGCGTCGAGCAGGTCGTTGCCGCCGCGGTCGCCGTGGCTGGCCTGGCCGCTGCCCTTGCGTACCGTGCCGGAGAGCCCCATGTTGCGAGCCGGTACGTCGACCTTGGGTTTGGTGGGATCGTCGTCGGCCATCCGACAAGCGTAAACCGGGCGGTAACGGAAGGCAAGGGATCGCCTCCTGCTTTCCTCTTCAAGGGCTCCTCAGTTCTGGCGCCGCGGCGCCCGCAACGGCTGCCGCGCCTGGTAGAGCGCGAGGCGATCGAGCCGCTGGGACGAGTTGCCCCCGGCCTCGGCCCGTTCCCGTTCCAGCGCTCGCTGCTGCCAGGCGACCGCGTCGTCGAACCGCCCGGCTTCGGCCAGGGCCATGGCCAGGGTCTCCAGGTGGTCGACGGCCGGTTGTTCAGAGGCGACGGCCTGCGCGAGCTCGACCGCGCGGCCGCCGTCGCGCGCCGCGTCGTCCGGGCTGGTCGCCAGGAGCCGCGCCAGGAGGTGGCGCGTCGCGATGTCCGCGGGAAAGCGCTCCAGCGTTTCGTCGAGCACCCGGCGCGCCTCTGCATAGCGCGCGGTCTGGAACAACATGAGTCCCAGGTTGAAGCGCGCCTGCAGATCGTCCGGCGCCAAAGCGACCAGGGCCTGCAACTGGATCGCTGCGTCCTCCGTTCGGCCGGCGCCGATCAGCAGCGCGGCGAAGGTGCGGCGCGCCTCGATCATCCCGGTGTCCAGGACGACGATCTTCTCGAGTTCCTCGATGGCGCCGGCCGTGTTACCGGACGCGGCCCGCATCTGCGCCCGCTGGAGGCGCCAGGGCAGGTTGTCCGGCATCAGGTCGGCCGCACGCTCTAGATGGGCGGCGCTCTCCGCGCGGCGCCCGGCGCGATTCAGGAACATTGCGAGCGCGTAGTGGGCCGGGCCGTGTTCCGGGTTGATCGCGATCGTCCGGCGCAGGTGCCGCTGTGCCCGCTCGTCTTCGCCCACGAGAAGCAGCGAACCCGCGAGGCGGAAGTGAGCCTCCTCGTCCGTCTCGTCCGCTTCGAGGATCTCCTCGTACAGGCTGATCGCTCGCTCGTGGTCGCCGTCCGCGGCAGCGGCGACGGCGCGGTCGAGCGGCAGGGTGAAGTCCTCCGTGAGCGGCTGGAGGCGCTCGAGCAGCGGGTCGTACATCGGGATCAGGATGTCCTGGTTCAGCCGCCAGGCTTCGGCTGCCCGGTCCGCGTCGCCCAGGGCGCGGTAGGCGAGGCCGACGTGGTGATTCGCCTCGCTGCCCTCGGGCTGGGTTGCGGCGACTTCCTGGAAAATCTGGAGCGCCTTTGCGGGATCGCCTCGTTCCAGCGCGATGTAGCCGAGGCCGACGCGGGCCGTTGCGCTCTCCGGGTAGGCCGCGACCGCCTTTTCGTAGGCGTCCTCGGCGGCATCGACGTCGCCGGCGGCCACATGGAGTTCGGCCAGGCGGATCAGAGTCGGCGGGTCGTCCGGCCGGATGGCCAGGGCCTCCCCGGCTTGCGCGCGCGCCGCTTCCAGATCGCCGAGCGCGATGTGGAGCAGCAGCTTGAAGTAGGCCCACTGAAAGTCCGTGGGCGCCAGCGTCCCGATCTGGTCCAGGCAGACGGCCGCGGCATCGTGCAGTTCGTAGTGCAGATAGCGCACGCAGAGGTCGCCGTAGGTGTTGACCGCCAGTTGCATCTGATGCGCGGTCGCCGCGTGCTGGATGCTTCCGGCGGTGAGGACAAGGTAGTCCCGCAGGCGCTGTGCCTCCGCGACCGGGAGCCGCGACAGGTCCGGCGCCGGCACCTGGTCGATGATCAGCGTCTCCCGGGCCCGCCGCATCGACAGGAGCTCATCGAAGTCCTGGGCAAGTGCGGGGGAGGACGCCGTGCACAGCGCCGCCGCCATAGCCAGACCCGTGTGCAGGGCGCTACGAGATCCCGGTCGCCGCGGTTCCGAGTTCACCGTTCGGGGAGCGCTGGGATCTCGTTCTCCTGGAGACCCTTCGTCAAGAGGTACTGCCGGATCCGGCTGAGGAACGCGGTAGCCCGGTCGTGTTCATCCCGAGCGTCCTCGTCGGTGAAGTGTGCGAAGACGTTGTACTCGGCCCGAATCCGATCGTCGAGCCCCTCGCTGAGTTCGCTGGCCCAGTGCGGCTCGATCTCTCCGGTCTTCACCAGATGGAGGCCGAACATGCTTCGTACACCGGCATGGGTGGACGTCTCGATCTCGGGAACAGCAAGGGCTGCTTTGGCTGCATGGAAGATGGAAAAGTAGGACCTGGTTATCGCATCCTCGGCGTGGCCGGTGCCCAGGAGGGCTTGGGATGCGCCCAGAGACGACAGTGCGCGTTGCCACTCCGCGCCGACGAGTTTCCGGTTCAAAGGACGGTCACCCCTTCCCGCTCGACTGCGGCACGGTAGGGGGAACGGAGGCCTCTCAGCGATTCCCATTCGCCTTCCGTGTACGCCTGGATCGAGGGGGCCATAGCGGAAGTGGCGGCCATGGTGTAGCCAAGCCGGCGGAGAGGCCGCATCAGGTCGGCGGCCTCGTCCCGCACGATCAGCAGGAGATCGATGTCGCTCTCGCCGTGTGCGTCGCCGCGCGCTTTGGAGCCGTATATGACCAGACGCAGCACGGCGTCGGCGTGTTCGCGCTTCAGCGCTTGGCTGTACCCGTCTAGCCAAACCCGTTCTTCGGGGTGGAGCGTGAGCATGGTCTACGTCTCCGAGGGTCCTCTGCGATCCTGACGGCCTGGTCCTCTAGCGATCCTCGCCGAGGCCGATTCTACTTGGGGCCGCCGTGGGTCCGCGGTCTCCAGCCGCTCAGACCTCCTGATGGAAGTAGTAGCAGAGCCCGTCCGGCGCGACGACGAAGAAGACCCGGAACTTCTTGCCGTCGCGTTTGTCGATGCGCCAGTTCTTGACCTTGACGCCATTGCTCTTCAACTCGGCTCGCGCCCGCTTGATGTCGCTTACCAGGATCGCGGCGCCGTCCTGGCTCGGGTCGCCGCCGTTGACCGCGAAGCCGATGCGGACGCCGTCGCGCTCCATGATGACCGTCGGCGCCGGCTCCTCTCGGCGCTCGACTTCCCGCAGCCCGAAGGCGTTCGCGTACCACTGCACGGTCGCGTCCAGGTCCTCGACCGGCAGGGCGAGCACGTCCTCCTGGAACGGGTAAGCGGCCTCGAAGAGCTTCATGGGTGAAGATTATCGCCGACGGTCCTCGTCGATCATGGAATCATCGCCGTCATGGACCGCGAAGCTCTCGACCGCGCCCGGCGCAAGGCGGAGGCGATCGGCATCGCCAACGTGAGGCGGCACATCTTCCTGTGCTGTGATCAGACGAAGCCGAAGTGCTGCGGCCGGGAGGCGTCGCTCGAATCCTGGGACTTCCTCAAGCGCCGGCTGGTCGAACTTGGCCTCACCGAATCCGGCGGATTGATGCGGACGAAGGCGAACTGCCTGCGCATCTGCGACGCCGGCCCGGTCGCCGTCGTCTACCCTGAGGGCGTCTGGTACTGGGGCTGCACACCGGAAGTCCTGGAGCGGGTGATCCAGGAACACCTGATCGCCGGCCGGGTGGTGGCGGAGCAGGTGATCGGGGGCAGCGGCGGCGCGGTGGACGACGGTCCGGACCTATACTCGGTCGATGGATCCGGTTCGCAATCCCTATAGTCCGGGCGCCGGGAGCCCTCCTCCTGCTCTGGTGGGCCGCGATGCGGAAATCGAGGCGGTCCGCGTCGCCCTCGAGCGCTTGCGGATTGATCGATCGGCGAGGAGCTTCATGCTCACTGGTCTGCGTGGCGTCGGGAAGACGGTGCTGCTCCAGGAACTCGTCCGCTTGGGCGAAAAGCTCGACTGGGCCTGCGAGTCGGTCGAAGCCAGCACCAGCATGAAGTTCCCCCAGGTCATCGCGGAAGTGGCGGAGAGGGCCTTGCGTCAGCTTTCGCGGACTCGTCATCTGGCCGAGCGGGTGCGTCGTGCATTGGGCGTTCTCAAGTCTTTTCAGATGCGGTGGAACCTGCCGAACGGTAGTGATCTGACGTTGGAACTCGATCCCGTGCCGGGCCGGGCGGACTCCGGTTCTCTCGATGACGATCTGGGTGGGCTCTTGACCGAGGTGGGCGAGGCGGCGGGTGAGCACGGGTCGGGCTTCCTGCTTGCGCTCGACGAGGTTCAGTACCTGGACAAGGGCAGCCTCGGCGCGCTCGTTGCCGGTCTGCATCGGATTCACCAGAGGCAGTTGCCGGTTCTCGTAGTGAGCGCCGGCTTGCCCTCTCTGCCGGCCTTGGCGGCCGAAGCGAGGACGTACGCCGAGCGTCTCTTCGATTTCCGAAGGATCAACAGTCTGAACGATGCTGATGCCCGAAGCGCACTAGCGGCCCCCGCCGCCGAACAGGATGTTCTCTGGACATCCGGGGCGCTGGACCGGATCGTTGGTGAGACCAAGGGCTACCCATACTTCTTGCAGGAGTTCGGCAAGCAGGCCTGGAACGTGGCGGCCGGGCCGGTCGAGATCACCGAGGCCGATGTCGAGAAGGCGCTACCCCTCGCCATCGATGAACTCGACCGAGGGCTCTTCTGCGTCCGCACCGGTCGGACGACGGACACGGAGCGGGAGTACCTGGTCGCCCTTGCGTCGCTCGGGAAGGGGCCTCACGCGGCCGCTGAAGTGGCAAGCGCGCTCGGCACGTCCACCCGGAAGGTCGGTTCGCTCCGCAATCGCCTGATCAGGAAGGGCCTCTGCTATTCGCCTCGACGCGGCGAGATCGATTTCACGGTTCCCCTGTTCGACGACTTCGTGCGAAGACGCCTGTAGATTGTAGAGGCAACGGAGCCCGGTGGATTGGCGGTCTGCCGAGACCGACCGCGGTGCCAGCCGGCTCCCGCCGTGCTTCCTCGGTCACGCGGGGCACCACTCGTCTGCGGCCCGATCCTTGCCCTGGAGCAGGACTTCGGCGTGCGTTCGGTGAACGGCTACGGGAAGCGGCACCACGACGGCTGAGCCAAGTGGAACCGCCAACTCAATCGTATACGCCGTCCGCGAACCACCGCTCGGACAGCCGGTCGCGGTAGATCCGGCACACCGCGCCGTTTCCAAGTTCCACGTCCCAGTAGTCCCGCAGCGCCGGGGCTTCCCGCCACCAGCCTTCCTCGACCTCCCAGGGACCGGCGGCGACACGGACCGGGCCCTCGATGCGGACGTGGCGTTCTTCGGTGGGCAGGGGACTGATCTGCACCGGTTCGGGGCAGGGGGTGCGGGCGGGTCGGGGCGCCGGGCTGTCCGCGCTGGCGCCGGTGCCGTTTGCTTCGCTGGTTTCGCTGGCTTTGCCGGCCTCAGCGGTCAGCACCTCGACCTCGACCGGGGGCCGCAGGGTGCGCACCGCCAGCATGCCGCGGCCGGGCCGCGGTTCGAGCCGTATCCGCGGCGGCGGGGGCGGGTCGAAGTCGGCGAGCCGGAAGCGCTCCGGCAGGTGGCCGTTCCGGGTGCGCGGCGAGCCGACGCGGTTTGGCCCGAGCAGGGCGAGCAGCCGGGCGGTGACGGCGGCCAGACGGTCGGGCGACAGGGCGGTCGGCCCGAGCAGGCTGAGCTGGGCCTGGCGTGGAACGTCGGGGTGGGCGAGCAGTTGGACCGACATGATCGGCGCTCGTGGCGGTTCCCCCTCCAGGTGGAGACGGATGAGCGACAGCAGCGTCCGAGCCTCGCGGGTGGGCGCCGGCAGTTCGATGGCCAGTTCGTGGAGGCCTTCGGGCTCGAGCCCGAGCGATAGTTCGAGCCGCTTGCAGCCCATGCCCCGGGCGCCGAGTCGCGCGGCGAGCCGTTCCACCACGCCACGGGCGACGAACAGGAACGGCTCCAGGTTGTCGATTGGCCATTCCAGGATTTGCGATTCGCGGAAGGTGGGCGCCGCCGGACGGGGAGTCAGCGGTTCCGGGTCGAAGCCCCGGGCGGCGGCGTGGAGTGCCGCGCCACGTTCGCCGAGCCGGCTGTGGACTTCGCCCGCCGGCAGACCGGCCAGGTCGCCGACGGTGCACAGGCCCCAGAGCTTCAGCGTGTGAAGGATTTCCTGGTCGTCGCCGTCCGGCGCCGCGTTGCCGGTTCCGTTGCCGCCCCGGCTGCCATTCTCGAACAGGGATTCGAGTGGCAGCGGCGCCAGGAATCGCGCTTCGCCGCGGGGCGCCACAACGTTCGGCGACCGCGGCAGTGCGGCCGCGACCCGCGCCGCCAGCTTGCTGCCGGCGATGCCGACCCGGCCGGGCAGCCCGGCGGCGTCCATGTCCCGCATGATCGACTGGCCCAGGCTGTGCTCGTCGCGGTCGGCTGTGGGCAGCAGCGTGTTGGCGCCGGCCTTGTGCCGACCGTGGCCGCGTCCGCGCCTCCTGGCGGTGTTCCCGGTGGATGCCGGGCTGATGCCGGCCAGGTCCAGGTAGACGATGCCTTCGCCGCCATCCTCGACCCGGGGCGAGAAGGCGCCGGCGACCTCGAGCAGCACGTCCTGCGCGGTGTGTTCGCGTTCCGGGTCACGGACGCGGGAGACGAGGCCGGACTCGATATTCCGGGCTTGGGCCACGGTGAGCCCCGGGTGGACTCCGGCTCGCCGCGCCAGCCGGGACGCGGCGACGATCCGCGCCGACGGACCTTCGTGGACCACCACCGCTTCGCGGGCGAGTTCCGGGGCTCCTCGCAGGTAAGCGGCCAACGGGAACAACGCAGCTCTCACGCAGGCGATGCGGGTTCTCCGTTTACCCGGCATGATGCGGTTCGCGGCCGCAAGCGGCCCTCACGCAGGCGATGCGGGTTTCTCCTGTTTTCCGCTTACCCGGCACGTCTCAGCACCTCGGCGGGCCGGCCGGTGGGGCTGCTCTTTGTCGGCCCGAGCAACTTGCGATGCAGGGGGCGCCGCAGGCTGCCGGTGCGCACGCGCAGCTCGACATCGGTCGCGGCGCCCGGCCGTTCACCGCGCGACCTGGCGAGTTCGAGCCGGGCATGGAGTCCGTCGAGCAGGTGCGGACTCCTCGGCGCCGTCCGCGTCCAGAGGGCGCGGCCCGGCGATCTTCGCGACCCGAGATCGAGGATTTTCTGCGGCGCCGTGCCGCCGGCACGGTACGGCGACGCGATCAGGAGCGCCGTCCGGTGACTTTCCGCGGCCCGGCGCAGTCGCAGCCATGCCGACTCCTTGCCGCGGCCGCCGGGGACCGGGGGCAGCCCGAGGTCGATCACGACCAGGGGAAAACCGCCGCCGATCAGCACTTCCGCGCTGCCCAGCGCCTGCTTCAGCCGCTCAGGCCGTGCCCAGAGCAGCCGCTCCAGGTCGACTCCGGCACGCGCCGCCGTCTGCGGGTCGAAGTGATCCCCCAGGTCGATCAGCGCCGCCGCCTCCCCGCTCCGGGTGGCCCCGGCCAGAAGCTCCAGCACCAGGGAGAAGCGCCCGCTGCTCCGGGGACCGACCAGCTCGATCGTCTGTCCACGGCGGATGCCGCCGCCCAGCAGCCGGTCGACGTCCACAAGCCGCGTGGCGAACACGTCGTCGTCGGCCTCCACGATCGGTGGCCCCGTGAGATCTCCGTCCATCAGATCCCGCCCGCTCCGGAGCTGGCGCACCAGAGATCGCGGCCACTGCGGGTCGGCAAGAGCTGCGGGCAGGGAAGTCACGGCGCCGTGGAGCGAAACGAGAGAAAACGGGAAAGGGGGAAGAGGGCAGCATAGCGCAACTAGGGCGTAAACAGAAGCCTGCGTGACGCCTCGTCGCCGTCAGTGGCAGGGCTCAACGACTGCCGGAATCAAGTCCGTATCAAGACTTAAGCCTGAACTTTGAATAGCGGGATCGCTTATTCAAAGTTCGTGCACTGAGCCGGAGCCGCCGGCTGTCCCGGAGCGCCGGCGACGAAACCGGCGCGGTCAGTGCAAGCGCTGGAGGAACCACCAGTGGTGTCCCTCGATGTCCCGGGCGCCGTAGCTCCGGTCGACCCAGTAGCCCTCGCCGTAGTCCTGGGTCGCTGGCTCCATCGTGATCACGGCGCCCGCCGCCCGCGCCCGTTCGCAGTGCGCGTCCACGTCGTCGACATGCACGGCCAGCGACTGCGTGTTCGCGCCGCCGAGCGCCTGCGGAGACTGCTGGAACTCCCGGTCGGGCTGCAGACCCGTCTGTCCGACCATGATGAGGCCGCCGTCCAGGACGAGCTGCGAATGGACGATTCTCCCCTGCTCGTCCTCGACCCGCTCCTGTACCTCGAATCCGAACGCCTTGGTCAGCCAGTCGATCGCGGCCGCTGCGTCGTCGTAGAAGAGGGAGGACGAGATTCTCGGCCAGCCTTCAGGTGGGTTCTTCATGGGGTCCTCCAAGATGGAATCGAGCCCGATCCAGTCTTGTCACCGACTGGTGCGCTTCGAGACTCTAGCTGTCGGTGGGTTCGCCGATTGGCAGCGGCAGGGTCGCTTCTCGCCGCCAGAACGGCCGGATGAAGCGGTCCTGAAGCCGTGCCCGCCTCAGGAGGGCGGCGCTCACGAGCAGGCCCAAGGCTATGGCGAACACGGAACCCTCTACCCCGAAAGCGCCGCCGGAGAGGAAGTCGGGTCCGCTCAATTGGGATTGGAGAACGCTTCCCACCTGGATGCCGGAGAGATGCGGGCCGAACACGCCCGCCACCATGAAGTTCCATCCGAAGTGGATACCGATCGCGAGCCATAGGCGCCGGGTCAGGACGTAGGCGGCGCCGAGTAGCACGCCTGCTTCGATAGCGATTGCCGCGGCGCCGTAGAAGGTCGCGTTTGGATTACTCAGATGTACGAACCCAAAGAGGGCTGCCGAGATGGCGAGGGCCAGCCATGTTCCGAGCCCCTCTTCGAGAATCCGGAACACCACACCGCGGAAGATCACTTCCTCGACATAGCCGGACGTGGTGGCGATCGCGAAGGCGGTCAACAAGGCGGTCCAGGCACCGACTCCTTGCACCTGGTAGAAGCCGAGCGCGGCGATGAGCGCCACGATCAGCGTCAAGCAGGCGGCGCCGACCAAAGCTCCCACGCTGGTTTCACGCAGTGCCCCGCGTAGGGAGAGTTCCGCGGCGGACCGTCGCTCCAGGAGACGGGTCATTCCAAGGTAGGCCAAGTGAACGGTGAGGATGGGAAACACCACTCCGACCACGACTCGCAGCCAAGTACTTCCCAACCACAGCCCGAGCCCGGCGGCCGCCAGTGCCTGGATCACGGCGGCCGCGGCGATACCGGTGCCAAAGAGGACGATCCGGGTCAGCGGAAACCGGAGAACCCGAACTCCCCATCGCTTCCACTGCTCTTCAGCGGGTGCCGCCGTCTCGTCCATGTCGCGATCTCCGGGAGGAGAGAGTCTGGTCTTGTACGTGCCTCCGAGGGTATCCCTCAGTGGAGCGAGCCGAGGGATGTCCCGGTCGTTTCGACGCCGCCTGCAAGCCGCCTCTGGATGGGTCGGCGTCTCCTTCCGAGCCGTACCTCTACGCGGCGCGCGGTGTGTTTCGTTCCCGGGCAACTGTTGCTTCCAGGTGCGGTGGCGGCCGCCACAGGCACTCCATCACGTAGGGCAGGTCCAGCGGCTGGCCGTCCCAGCTCGGCATCGATTCCTTGCCGGTGATCAGGATGCCGGCGTTCTCCAGGTGCTCGACCAGCTCTCGGGCGGCGTGGAGGCCGACTGGCGGAGGCGCGGGACTCTGCTCCAGCGGCCGTCCGCGGTGTTGGAAGAATTGTACGGTGCCGGCCTTGCTCATCCGCACGCTGAAGCCGCCTTCATGGAGCAGTCGGTGGTGCCGCCGGCAGAGGAGCACGAGGTTCGAGAGCTTCGTTTCGCCGCCATCGGCCCAGTGGACGATGTGGTGGGCGTCGCAGTGCTTCGAGGTGCAGCCGGGGAAGCGGCAACCCTGATCTCGGAACTCCAGAGCGCGCCGGATCGGGGGCGGAATGGTGCGCGTCTTGCGGCCGACGCTCAGGATCTGGCTCGATCGGTGAGTGATCCGGACTTTCCCGGCGTCGCAGGCGATGCGCCGGGCTGTTTCCGCCGAAACAGGGACTTGGGAGTCGCCAAGCCAGGCGCCGCGGGGCGAGGGCGGTTCGTGGCGGGGTTGAAGGCTGGGCGACGCTTCCGCGGAAGCGTGTTCGGCTTCTGCCGTCGCGGTCGCATGTTCCTGTGGGTGCGTCGGCGTTTCCGCGGAAACGCGTGCCGCGGGCGTTTCCGCGCAAACACACGACGCGCACCCAACGGCGGGACCATTCTCAGGAACGCTCAGTTCCTCCTCGCTCACATGAACGACGACCTGGTAGTGGTCGCCGCTTGAACCAGGATCGAGGCCGCCCTTGAGAGACTCTCAGCGACGAGAACGCGAAGGTGAAGATCTCGATGGACGGCCGGGGTCGCTTCCTCGACAACATCTTCATCGAGCGCCTGTGGCGCTCGATGAAGTACGAGGCGGTCTACCTGCACGAACTCGTTGACGGCATCGAGGCGCGGCGGCTGATCGATGGCTGGCTCGCCCTCTACAATGAGGAGCGGCCACACGGCGCTCGGCGGCAGGGCGCCTGCCGAAGCCTACCGCGGGCTGATCGGAATTCCACAGAATCGAGAGTCTTCCACAGCCCCGGCGACGGCGGCTGCGGCGTAATCAACCCATGGAGTACACCTTAGCTTTGCCTTGAAACTGTCCAAAGGACCGGGACCACCTCAAACAGAGGGCCGGGTGGCACGCTGGAACTCCTGTGGTCTGTGGTCGGTCGCTTTCGGGGGGCGTTCAAGTCCAAGCGCATGTACCTCCTTACGGCACCACATCACCCCAGTTGGGCGCGGCCGCAGCCTCACCCTCGCCGGCGGCCCATTCGATCGTGTCGCCGACCCAGGCTTGGAACATCTCGTGGGACCAGACGTCTTCGCGGTGGCCCATCGCGTTGTGGAAGACGCGGCCGTCGCCGAGTTCGCGGCACCAGACGATGGGGTAGGGGGCGATGTCGTAGACCTCCTGCTTTGACCGCTCTTCGCCGGGGTCCATCAGGGCGAGGACGTGCAGTTCGTCCTGGGCGACGTTCTTGTACAGGTACCACTCGTCCATGATCTTCCAGCCGTCTTCGACGTTGGCCATCGTCGGGTGGCCGGCGTCGGCGACGCGGACGATGCCTTCGAACTGCCTGCCGTGGTGGAGGAACTCGCCGCCGATCATGCCGATGTAGGGCGTTACCTCGTCGTCCTCGCCGTGGAAGGTGTCGGTCGCGGGGTGGAAACCGACGAATCCGCCGCCGGCTTCGATCCAGGCGATCAGGTCGGAGACGCCGTCGGCGCTCATCGGGGGATTGCCGTCGCCGCGGAAGAAGCCCTCGCCGGTGCCGCCGCGCTGGGTCAGGTCGCCTGTCGTGTAGAACATGACGACGTCGAAGTTGGCGAGCTGGGTGGCGTTGATCAGGCCGGCGTCCTTGGTGGACGTGACGGCGAAACCGCGCTCGGCGCCGATCTGGGCGAGCACGGTGTCGACGTGACTGGGATGGCCGTCCGTGCGCTTGATCGCCGAGTGCTGGAAGCCGGAGGACTTGCTGAGGAAGAGGACGCGGATGGGGTCGTCCGCCTCGTCCGCGGAGGCGAGGGTGGGGGTGGCCGCGAGGAGGAGGGTGGCTGCGAGGAGCAGGGGGCGAATGCGACTTTGAACGTGGATCATGCGGGAGAAGTTACCACCGCCCAGGCTCGCCGCTTCTCGGTGGAGCTACGGATGCGGACCATGAGGTCCACGCACCGAGTGGCCGTCAACTGAACCTGGAGATGACGTCTTCGCCGAACTGGGCGAGCTTGTCCGGCGGCATCGGCGGGAAGATGACGCGGGAGACGCCGAGTTCGGCCATCCGGGCGACGTGGTCCGGCGGGCCGCCGTTGGCGGTGATCTCGATCGCGTCCGGGTCGCGGCCGGCGGCTTCGGCGCTCTCGCGCATCACGCCGAGCAGGTGCTTCAGTTTGTCGATGTCGCCGAGGGCGGGGAAGAAGCCGTCTCCCAACTCGCCGGCTCGCCGCGCGGCGCGGTCGGAGTGGCCGCCGACGACGATCGGTACGGAGCCCTGGACGGGCTGCGGCCGGCTGTAGCAGTCGGAGAAGGAGACGAACTCGCCGTCGTGGGTCGGGCAGTCCTCGGTCCACAGCGACCGGAAGGCTCGGAGGTAGTCGTCGAGGCGGCGTCCGCGGCCTGCGAAGGGTACGCCGAGGGCATTGAACTCCTCCTCCAGCCAGCCAACGCCGACGCCGAGGACGGCGCGACCGCCGGAGAGCTTGTCGAGCGTGGCGACGGCCTTGGCGGTGACCAGCGGATTGCGCTGCGGGACGATCAGGATGCCGGTCGCGAGCTTGATGCTCTTCGTTGCCGCGGCCACGTAGGATAGCCAGATGAGCGGGTCGGGGATGTCGAAGTCCTCGCGTCCGCCGGGCATCCTGCCGCTCTCGTCGTAGGGGTATCTGGAGGCGTAGCCGCGCGGGACGACGACGTGCTCCACGGTCCATAGCGAGTCGAAGCCGGCGGCCTCGGCTGCCTGGGCCAGGGCCGCGGCGGGAGGGCCGTCGACGAACGGGCCGGTGTTGGCGAACATGATGCCGAACTTCATCTCATCTCCTCGTTGTGCGGGTGTCGGCGAACCGGCGCACTGTAGCAATCGGCGACGGGTCGTGGCTCGGCGCCGCAGCGGCCCGGGATAGAGGCTGACGGATGATCACGAAGTTGCTCGACGCGGTCGCGCGCTGGACGATCCGGTCGCCGTGGACAGCGATCGCCTGGGCGGTCGCGCCGGCGCTTGCCCTGGCGGCGCTGCTGCCGGCAACTCCGGTCGATCTCACGTTCACCGGGGTGATGAACCGTGACAACGAGCACGTCGGCCGCTACTTCGAGATGTCCGAGCAGTACGAACTCGGGGGCTTGCTCCTCGTGCTGCTCGAGGGCGAGGAGGAACTGCTCGACGACGCGGTCGAGAACACGATGCGCGCCGCGTCCGCGTTGCCGTCGGTTGCCGCGGCTCGCCGGCCGCTGCCGCTTGACTGGCTCGAGGAGCAGGCGCCGTGGCTCGTCGAGCGGTCCCTGTTCGAGCGTTGGCTCGCCCTCGCCGAGCGGCCTGATGACCTTGCGAACGCGGCCGAGTTCGCGGCTTCCGCGTTGGCGCTTCGCGGCGCGGTCGCGAGCGTGTCCGGCGCCCGCCTGGTCGAAATCAAGATGGCCACGGACCCGCTGGCGGAGGAGGTGGGTCGGAGCGCGTTCTTCGAACTCGAAGCGGTGGTCGAGAGCGCGCTGGCCGGCTCGGGTGTGACGGCGGGCTTCTCGGGCCTGCCGGCCCTGTCGGCGGGCGACCAGGAGCAGACCCTGGGCGCGATCAAGCGCCTGACCCCGATCAGCCTCGTGCTCGTGCTGCTTCTCTTCCGGATCGTCGAGAAGCGACCGGGCGGCATGCTGTCGGTGGCCGCGGTTCTGGTTCTCTCCATAGGCGCCGCTCTGGGCGCGGTGGGCCTTCTGACGGGGAAGCTGACGGTGATGGAGACGTTCTTCGGCGTCACCGTGTTCGGTCTCGGCATCGACTTCGCCGTTCACCTCTTCGTGCGGCAGCGCGAGGAGCTGGCTCGCGGCCGTCCGTTCGAGGACGCGCTCCGCAGGACGGTGAGAGGCGCCGGCCGCGGCGTGGTGGCCGGCGGCGTGACGACCGCGGGCGCCTTTCTGATCGCGGCCGCCGCGCCGGACCCGGTGGCGCTCCATCTCGGCCTGTCGGGCGGCCTGGGCTTGCTCTTCTGCCTGCCGCTGACGCTGCTCATCCTGCCCTCGGTCTGGGTGTTGCGGGAGCGGCGGAGTCAGCGGCGCTCGAAGCCCGCGGCCGGGGCCGCCGGCGGGCGCGCGACGCCGGTCCGCGTTCCCGGCCTCCCAGCCGTAGTCCGGTGGGCGACGGAGCGGCCCGTTCGCTGCCTGGTGGTGAGCGCCGTCGTGCTCGCGGCAGCTCTCGCGGGTTTGCCGCGGCTGCAGGTCGAGACGAGGCTGGAGCGGATCATGAATCGCGGCGTGCCGGCCATCGCCATGGTCGACCGGATTCAGGAGGTCCTGGGGACGAACGGCGCTCCGTGGATCCTGGCGGCGGAGAGTCTCGATCAGGCCCGCGACTTCGCGGCCCGGCTCGACGGGCACCCGCTGTTCAGCGAGACGGTCAGCCTCGGCTCCATCCTGCCGGCAGATCTCGCGGAGCGCGCGGCCGCTCTCGACCGGGTGTTAGGGCTTGGCGATTCTGCCGCCGCGGACACTCGGTCGGCGGGGGGCGCCACCCTTCCACGAGTGCTCGGCCCCGAGGGCAGGACGGCCGCGTCCGTCGGGGGGATGGGCGATCCCTTGGCCTTGGCGGTCGAGGCGCTGCGTCGAGCCGCTGTCGCCGGCCCGCCGTCCCTCGACTCGCTGCCGTCCGGCCTGCGCGAGAAGTTCATCGCGCCCACGGGGGAGTTCCTGGTCTTCGCTTACGCGAAGGACTCGAAGGCGGACGGCGCCCTGGCCCGGCGTCAGCGCGAGGTCGTCCAGGCGATCGACCCCGGCGCGAGCGGGCTGCTGGCGGTCGTCGAAGGGATGATGATCGGCGAGCGGCCGTGGATCCCGTGGATCGCCGCGTCGATCCTGGGATTCGTGCTGCTCGTCCTCTGCGTGGACTTTCGGCGACCCGCCTCGGTCCTGCTGGCGGTCCTGCCCGTGCTGGCCGCCGTGCCGTTCACCCTGGGCGCGCTGTGCTGGATCGGCATTCCGTTCAACGTGATGACCTGGCTCGTCCTGCCGCTGATCTTCGGGCTCGGCATCGACGACGGCATCCACGTCGTCCACAGGTTCCTGGACGGTCTGGCAGCCCGTGGCGAAAGTCGCGCTGCATTCGAACGGCCATGCATCACGTCCAACAGCGTTGCTCTTCGGTCGAATACAGCCCGGTATGCTTCCTCATCGCGCCTTGTTGGACGCGCGCCTGACCGCTCTCGGTGCGACGCGCACTTCCACCACGGGCTGCCGGCTCAGCCGATTCGCTTGGCGGCCCTGTCCGTGGGGCGGGCGATCGCGATGACGACCCTGACCACGGCGGCGAGCTTCTCGATCCTGCTGTTCACCGACCACCCGGGCCTGGAGACGATGGCCGCGGTCATGCTGATCGGCTTGCCTGCCTGCCTGCTGGCGTCGGTCACGGTGTTGCCGGCGGCGGCGGTTCTGCTGCTCGGAAGGCGGTAGCCTCGGCGGCGATGCCCGAACCAATCGCACTCTGCTTCAGCGGCGGCAAGGACAGTTGCCTGGCGCTCCGGGAACTCCGCCGCCAGGGTCGCTTCGAGGTGGTGGAACTCGTGACTACCGTGACCGACGCTTTCGACCGGGTCAGCATGCACGGCGTGCGCCGGTCTCTGCTGCGGGAGCAGGCGGACTCGATTGGCCTGCCGCTGACCGAAGTCGTCGTCCCGCCCGAGCCGTCGAACGTGGTCTACGAACGGGAGATGGGCAGGGCGTTCGGTCGGCTGCGCGAACGGGGCATCCGGCGGGTCGGGTTTGGGGACCTGTTCCTGGAGGACCTTCGGGAGTACCGCGAGCGCCAGCTTTCGGAAGCTGATCTCCTGTGCGAGTTCCCGATCTGGCACACGCCGACGGACGAGCTGGCCCGGACCTTCATCCGCGATGGCTTCCGGGCGGTCACCGTTTGCGTGAACCCGGCCGTGCTGCCGGTCACGTTCGCCGGGCGCGCCTTCGACGACGCCTTTCTCGCCGATCTGCCTGCCGAAGTCGACCCCTGCGGCGAGAACGGCGAGTTCCACACCTTCGTGTCCGACGGGCCGATCTTCGACCGGGCGATCGATGTCGAGGTCGGTGAGGTCACGGAGCGGGACGGCTTCGGCTTCTGCGATCTTCTGCCGCCGGGCGGCCCGGTTCCCGCGGAGGCGGCTACGGGATGACCGAGCCGCGGATCGTCTCGTTGATCGCGAGCGCGACGGAGATCGTCTGCGCTCTCGGCTTTGAGGACTGCCTGGTGGGCCGCTCGCACGAATGCGACTTCCCGCCCGCGGTGGAGAGGCTGCCGGTGTGCTCGTCGTCGAAGGTGAACGTCGACGGTTCGAGCCGGGCCATCGACGATCAGGTGCGATCGATCGTGGCGGAGGCGCTCTCGGTCTATCGGGTGGACGGTCGACTGCTCGACGAGCTTTCCCCGACGGTCATCGTGACCCAGACGCAGTGCGAAGTCTGCGCGGTCAGTCTGAAGGACGTGGAGGAGGCGGTGTGCGAGCTGGTGAGCGCCGAGCCGCGGATCGTCTCGCTTGCGCCGATGGACCTGGGCGACGTGTTCACGGACATCCGCACGGTTGCCGAGGCGGTCGGTTGCCCGGAGCGGGCCGAGCGGCTGAACGCCGGCCTGACGGCGCGCCTGGACGCGATCCGCGAGCGCTCCAGCGGGCTCGCCGAACGGCCCACGATCGCCTGCATCGAGTGGATCGACCCGTTGATGCACGCCGAGAACTGGGTGCCGGAGCTCGCCCTGATCGCCGGCGGCTCGGTGATGCTCGGCGAGGCGGGGAGGCATTCCGGCTACTTCGAGTTCGAGCAGATGGTGGAGGCAGACCCCGACGTGATCGCGGTCATGCCGTGCGGCTTCGACATTCCGCGCACCGCGGCCGAGATGCTGTCGCTCGCCGCTCGCCCGGGCTGGTCGGACCTCTCCGCCGTCCGGAACGGCCGCGTCTTCCTGACCGACGGCAACCAGTACTTCAACCGGCCGGGCCCCCGGGTCGTCGAGTCGGCGGAGATCCTGGCCGAACTGCTGCACCCGGAGACCTTCGACTTCGGCCACCGCGGGTCCGGCTGGACGGAGTGGGTTGGCTGACCAGGCCCCGGAGCGGGCGTCCCGGCGGTCGCTCAGGTTCGTAGACGCCGCCGGTCTCTGGTGTGTCCTGGGATACGCCGCCCTGGCCTTCCTGGCGCGGCAAGACGGCGAACCCGACCTGCGGGCCTTCTTCCTGCTCGTCGCCTGGACGGGCCTTCCGGTCTTCGGCCTGTTCTTCCACTTCCGCAGGACGGGGGAGTCCTTCCCGGTCGGTCGACTGTTCTTCTGGGCGGTCGCCTTCCGCCTCTGCGGATTGGTCGGCGGTCCGTTCTACGAGGACGACTTCTACCGCTATCTGTGGGACGGATTCCGGTTCGCTACCGCGGGTACGCCGTACGGCGCAGCGCCCGAGGAGTTCTTCATCGACCCGGCGGTCCCGGCGGCCTTCCAGAGCGTCCTGGACGGCGTGAACTACCCCGAGTTGCCGACGATCTACGCGCCGGTCACTCAGGTCGTCTTCCTCGTCGCGTACTGGATCGAGCCGGCGACCGTTGCCGTGTTGCAGGCGATCCTGATCGCGGTCGACCTGGCCGTCGTCGCCCTGCTGCTCCGCCTGGCGCCCGCGCGAAACGTCCTGCTCTACGCGTGGTGCCCGCTGGTCGTCAAGGAGATCGCCTTCACCGCCCATCCGGACGGCGTCGGCGTCTGTCTGCTGCTGGCCGCAGTCGTTCTTGCGCGCCAGCCGCGACCGGCTTCCGGCGACGGGTTGCGGGCGGCGCAGGGCAACCGCCGATGGGGCATTGTCGCCGTGCTGCTCGGGCTGGCGGTGGCGACGAAGGTGTTCGCGCTCGTCCTGGCGCCGTTGGTCCTGGTCGGCGCTCGGCTCCGTCACTGGCTGATCTGCGCCGCCACCGTGGCGACGGCCTACCTGCCGTTCGTCGTCGCCGGAGGCAGCGATCTCGCGTCGCTCGGGACGTTCACGCGCGACTGGGAGTTCAACTCGGCGGTGTTCGGCGTGCTCGGCGCGTTTCTGGAGGCTTCGCACGCGCGGCTCCTGGTTGGCGCCGCGTTCGCCTTCTTCTGGCTTGCCTGCGCCGCGCGCTACGTGCGGGTTCGGCGCGAGGAATGGGGGGTTCCCCGCGGCGACTGGCTGTTCGGCGCGCTGCTCCTGCTGTCGCCGGTGATCAACGCGTGGTACCTGCTCTGGCTGCTGCCCTTCGCGGTACTCTTCCCGACGGTCTGGGCGTGGACGGCTTCGGTGGCCGTGCTGCTCAGTTACGTGACGGGACTCAACATCCCGGACTACACGTTGCAGGCCTACGAACAGCCGGCATGGGTTCGCGGACTGCAGTTCGGTCTGATCGGGTTGGCCCTGGCGGTCGACGTGTTCTTGCGAAGGCGGCGGTTGGCGCGGGTTCGGCCGCGTTGGCAGGGACAGGGAGAAACGGGAGGAACGATGCGAGGAGAGGGAGTTTGACGCCTGCGCACCCGGTGGGACGGTGGGCGGGTGTCCTGGTTGCGGCGGTTTTCGCCGCTGCCTGCGGCGCTCCGGAACCCGAAGAGATCGCCGGCTGGAACGTCAGCGACGAAACGAACACGGAACAGGTCGATCACGGCGCCTGGCAGGAGCTGCTGGACGCCCATGTTCGTGCCGACGATGCCGGCGTGAACCTGGTGAACTACGCCGCGCTGTCTGCAAGCGCCGGCGACCGGGCGAAGCTGGCCGGCTACCTCGAGTACCTGCAGGGCTTTGATCCGCTGGCCCTTTCGCGGGCCGAGCAGATGGCGTACTGGATCAACCTGTACAACGCGCTGACGGTCCACGTCGTGCTCTCGGAGTATCCGGTGGATTCGATCAAGGAGATCCACGAGGGCGTCGTGCCGAACACGGGCCCGTGGCAGGACCCGCACGCGCGGGTGAACGGCCAGGACCTGAGCCTGGACGACATCGAGCACGGCATCCTGCGGCCGCTGTGGCGCGACAAGCGGATTCACTACGCGGTGAACTGCGCCGCGTACGGCTGCCCCCATCTGCTGGCGACCGCCTTCACCGCCGCGAACACGGAGTCGCTGCTGGAGCAGGGCGCGCGCGACTACGTGAACAACGCCCGCGGAGTCGACTTCGTGGACGACGACTTCATCGTGATCTCGAGCATCTACGACTGGTACGCCGAGGACTTCGGGAACACGGAAGAGTCCGTCGTCGCCCACCTCGTCGACTATGCGGACGAGGACCTCGCCGCGCGCCTCGAGGGCTTCGAAGGCTCGATCGACTACGAGTACGAGTGGAGTCTCAACGAGCCGTAGACCGACGCTTCGCGCCGGATGCCGGCGGGGACGCCGGCGCATGTATGGTCCGCCCCGCTTGTGCAAGGGCTCTTTCCGGGTTTCTGGCGAGGTAGGTGCAGTTGCTTGCATGTATTCGGCCTGTTGGTGGGAGTCTCTGAGAGAGAGCTCCCTGGCCCCGATGGAATACGCGCGCGTCGGCCTCTTCACACCCAGACGGCCTCTTGATGGGCCCTGCGCCGACTCAGGCTTCTCAACGCGCCGGTCCGACCTGTTTCGCCATCGCTCGAATGAGTCCCCGCAAACTGCTTGGTGGGGCGATTCTCCTATCGTTGGTTCGCTGTTCCCCGAGCCGTCTACGCCGCGGCCCGTGAGTCCCTTGCTCGACCGCCGACATGGCGTTCGTCGCTGTAGCGTTCGTCGTGTCGCAGCACCGCCCAGGCGATTCGAGCCAGCTTGTTGGCCACGGCCACCGTGGCGACGTTCGCCCCCCGGCGCCGCTTGACGTCCAGAGCCCATTCCTTGAGCCGCGTCCGCTCGCCCTTGTGGGCTGTGCGCAGCACCGCCCGCGCACCGTGGATCAGAAGCGCCCGCATGTAGCGGTCCCCGCGTTTGCTGATCCCCAACAGCCTCGTGTGCCCGCCGGTCGATGCCTGACGAGGCACCAGCCCGAGAAACGCCGACATCTGACGGCCGCTGCTGAAGGCCCAGCCCGAGCCGACCGACGCCACCAGCGCCGTCGACACCATCGGACCGATCCCCGGGATCGACATCAAACGCTCGGACAGGGGGTTCTCCTTCGACTCCCGCTCCAGCATCGCCGTCAGATCCGCCACCTGATCGTCGACCTGCATCAGCGCCTGGTGCTGCATGCACAAGAGAGCCCGAAAGTCGCCCGGCAGGGCCCGCTCCGGGTCCGACGCGATCGCAGGCACCTCCCGCTTGATCACCGCCAGACCCTGAGGCAGCACGATCCCGTACTCCCGCAGAAAACCACGTAACTGGTTCGCCAACTGCGTGCGCACACCAACCATCGTCTCCCGACTTCGGTGGATCTGCTGCAGCGCCCGGCGCTCCTTCGTCTTGTAAGGCACGAAACGCATCGTCGGACGCGACACCGCCTCGCAGATCGCCTCCGCGTCGTGGTAGTCGCTCTTGTTCGACTTCACGTACGGACGGACAAACTGCGGACTCATCATCCGCACGTCGTGGCCCAGATCCCTCAGCTTCTCCACCCAGTGGTGCGCGCCGCAGCTCGCCTCCATCCCCACCAGGCACGGCTTGAGCCGCGACATCAACTCCATCAGCCGCGGTGCCTTCAACTGACGCTGAAACACCACCGCGCCCGACGCGTCCATCCCGCACACCTGGTACACATGCTTGCCCAGATCGATACCGACTCGAGTAACCTCCTTCACGGTCCGCCTCCTCCTTGTTGTTCGGAAGAAAACACCATTCTGGCCCCAACGAGAGGCCGTAAGGGTGCGGGGCGGACCATCCCATTACCCAGTGTTGCTAGTCGATGTAGCCGAGGCTCTTGAGTTGCTTCAGGTCCTCCTCGCTGAGGACGGTCGAACTCTTCGCCTCGTACTTCGGCAGGGCGCGGTACCAGTTGACCAGGCGGCGACCGAGGGGCGGGACCAGCTCGACCGGGGGCGTGGTGAGCGGTTTCTCCTCGCGCGGATCGACCGTCAGGTCGAAGTACACGGTCCGGCGTTTCGAGAAGTCGTGCAGCACCTTTGCGCCATCGAGCTCCATGCTGATCTGCAGGGGATTCTCGTAGGGCGCGCTGCGGCGCGACTTGCCGAACAGCGCGGTATGGCGGTCGCCGATCACGAACCGCGGCCGCGCAGCGCCTTCCGGCGTCCCTTCGGTCGGCACGAGGCTCCGGCCCTCGAGGGCGGGCGGCGCCTCGACACCAAGCAGTTCCAGGATGGTCGGCAGCACGTCGACGACGCCGACCGGCGCCTGGACCTCGAGGCCTGCCGGAAGTCCGGGGCCGGAGAGGATCATCGGGATACGGGCGTTCGGCCAGTGGACGTTCTTGCCGTGCCCCCAGTAACTGTGCTCGCCCATGCTCTCGCCGTGGTCGCTGAGGAAAAGAGTGAATCGGGGTCCGGGCAGCATCTCCTCGATCGTCTTGGACAATCGGCCGAGCCAGTGGTCGACGTAGTTCACTTCCGACTGGTAGCGCCAGCGCTTCTGCCAGCCGGAGGTTCGCTTCTCCCTCGGCGGCGCGGGCGGCGTGAAACCGGTGCGTTCCAGGTACGGGCTGTGGGGGTCCGAGAAGTGGACCCAGAGAAACAGCGGCCGCCCGCTTCGTTCCGCGTCGTCGGCTCGTCGGCGCAGCCAGCGCTCGGCCGCCTTTGCTATGTCGTCGGCGTGCCGTTCCATGACGCCGACCGCGTTCCGCGCTTGGTTGAACTCTTCGTCGTAGTGGTCGAAGCCCCGGTCCAGGCCGACCAGGTCGGCTCGTAGCGTCCAGTTCGAGATGAAGGCCGCGGCTTCGTAGCCGGCTTCGCCCAGAATCCCGGCAAGGACGGGGATGTCGGCTCGCATCCTCTGCGCGTTGCGGCGCGCGCCATGGGTCGGCGGGTAGAGCGACGTGAAGATCGAGGCGAAGGCCGGACCGGTCTTGCCGATCGTCGTTTGCGCGTCCTCGAACAGAATGCCCGCCGCGGCCAGGGCGTCGATTGCGGGCGTCTTCGCGTCCTCCGCCCCGTAGACGCCGACGGCGTCCGCGCGCAGGGTATCCACCGAGAGCAGGACCAGGTGTGGCTCGGCCGCGAGGGGCGCGCTGAGCAACGCCCCCAGAATCGCCGTGCGGAGTGCGCGGACGCCCGCGTTCACGCAGTGACGGCCCCGAAAGCCAGGGCTTCTTCCTGGGTGTCGATGTCGCGGGCCAGGGACATCGCATCGACGACCGGCATCCGGACCCTGCGTTCGGGGTACTTCCGGCGGTGACGGCGCTTGATGAACATGCGGCGAATGGCGAGCTCGAGTTCGGACTGCTTGATGACCTTTTCCTTGAGGCGTCGGGCAGCCCACGTGCCGGACAGCAGAGTGTCCCAGGTGAACGTGGGCAGCCTGAGGTTCAGCAGGTGAATGAAGTCCTGGACCAGCATGATCCACAGGAGGCGCCGGGCCATGTAGGTGTTGCGGTAGAGGATCGGGCGGTTGCGCGTCCGGTACGCGAGCTCCATCAGCCGGTACATGAACTTCCAGCGCAGCGCCGCGGAGTCGAAGATCGCCAGATGACCCGGCAGTACCGGAACCGGACCGGACACTCCTTCAGGTGTGACGTGGTACTGCGGCTTCCACCCGGACGCGCCGAGCCGTTTGGGGTCGCTGGGCGCCTCGATGAGGGGAAAGAAGAAATCCAGCGGGCTGTGGTCCCAGAAGTCCGTGACCACAGTCTGCATCTCGTCCGGGTCGGGGACGATGTCGCAGGTCGTGATTGCCAGCGGTCCGTCGCCGTGGAGGCGGCGGGCGGTTTCGACGCCGACCTGGATGTTGCGGCCGAAGCCTCCGTCCGTATCGATCGAAACGCCGTCGGAGAGCGAGCGGTAGGCGTGTCCGGGTCCGGCAACGTAGACCGGGTCGAAGGCGTCCGCCTGACGGATCTTGTCGATGACGACCTCGATCAGCGGCCTGCCGCCGATCTTCACGTCGACGCCCTTGATGCCGGCGAGCGGGTGCTTGGAGCGGCCGCCGGGAGGCATGTAGGCCGGGCGGCGGTCGCTTCCCCCGAGTACGATCAGGGGTACGGACTTGGAGGTCATGGCGGAATCCGAGTTCTCCCGAGGGCTGACCAGATTCTATGACGAGACTCCCACCGCCACCCACACCCGAGGTCGTGGACCGAGACGAGCGTCTGGCCGAACTCGCCAACCGCTGGCTTCGAGAGCCCGCTGTGGGTCTGGACACGGAGTTCGTCCGCGAGCGGACGTTCTACCCGCGGCTCGGCCTGATTCAGGTCGCCGATTCGTCCGGGTGCTACCTGGTCGACACGGTCGCGGTGCGGGATCAGGCGCCGCTCGCCGAGCTGGTCCGCGCGCCGACGGTGATCAAGGTGTTCCACTCGCCGAGCGAGGATCTGGAGATCTTCCATCACGCTTTCGGTTTCGCTCCCGAGCGGATGTTCGACTGCCAGGTTGCGGCCACGTTGTGCGGCATGGGCGGTTCGCTGGGGTACGTACACCTGGTGTCCCGGTTGTTCGAGGTCGAGTTGGCCAAGGGGGCGCAGCGGTCGAACTGGTTGCGGCGCCCCCTGAGCGAGGAACAGGTGCTGTATGCGGGTCTCGACGTGGCCTATCTCCTGCCCGCCCACGAAGTGCTGCAGGCGAAGCTCGGGGATCTCGGTCGCGAAGCCTGGGCGGAGGAGGAGTTCGGTCGCCTGCTGCGCGCCTGCGAGTTGCGGCTGGGACCGGAGTGGTCCTATGGCCGCCTGCGGCGTTCCGGGCTGTCCGGGCGTCAACTGGCGGCGCTGCGAGCGGTTTGCGAGTGGCGCGAGGAGCGCGCACGGCGACGTGACCTTCCACGCGGCTTCGTGCTCAAGGACGAGACCGTTCTCGACATTGCGAGGCGGCTGCCGCGCAACGGTCGGGAACTGGCCTCGATGAGGGGCATCGGCCCGAAGCAGGCGCGACGGTACGGGCCGGCTCTTCGTGACCTGGTAGGGCGGGCGGAGTCGCTTCCGGAGAACGAACTCCCGGAACGGGTGGGGCGCTCGGGTGGACGGTCGTCGGTCCGTCTTGCAGAGGGATTGCGGGAGCTGGTCGCGCGGGTGGCCGGCGACCTCGAACTTCCGGCCGAGGCCCTGGTGCCGCGTCGAGTCCTGGAGGCGTGGGCGGGGCGCTGTCAGGCTGAGGGCGCGTGGGTGTGGCCTGCAGCGATCGAGGGTTGGCGGCGATCGGTACTCGAGCCCGAGGTGGTGCGCCTGGGTCTCCCGACGTCGGAGCCGGCCGGCAGACGCCGCGGTCGCCGCGGCAGGCGGCGGGGTGAGAACTGAAGTGAGGCAGGTGGACTCCTTGCCACACACGATTGGCGACCTGTACCGACTGTTCGGTCAGGCCGCGCCCGCGGCGACCGTCGTGCCGGCAGAGGCCGTGCCGCAGCCCCAGCGGAGGCTGCTGTCGCACCAGAGGCACATGACGGTGACGCTCGAGGAGCACCATGGCGGAGAGGTGGATGTCGTCGTTCTGGACCGCTTGGTGCACGGCGACAACTACACGCGCAAGATCCTCCTCGCGCGGCGGCCGCGCCGGCGCGGCCGGACCTGTCGAAGCACGGACGAGGGCGACGTTCCCGTACGCCCCAGGGCCCGGATTGTCCAGTTCGGGATCATGCTGTTCAACCTCCAAGTGGCGAGCAACGAGGCGCGAGCCGAGATCCTGAGAGAGCGGACGCCGCTCGGGCACATCCTGATTCGGCACCGCCGGCTGCGGCGAATCAGCACTCACAGCCTGCTCGAGATCGAGCCCGACGCGGAGATGCGGCGACACTTCGGTCTGCCGGAGTTGGGCGTCGCCGAGGCGCCAGGGGTTTTCGGACGGCTGGCGACGATCTTCTGTGACGAGAAGCCGGCGGTCGAGTTGCTGGAAGTGCTGCCGCCCGGTCCGGACGCCGTCGCGGCTGCGCCGGTCGGGCCGGCGTAGTGGGGACGTCAGGCCCGTTCGATCGGAAAGGCGATCAGCTCGTCGAGCCGGCGGGCCTCGAGGTCGAGTCCCAGTAGACGGTCAAAGCCCAGCGCGACTCCGGAACAACGAGGAAGCCCGGCCTCCAGGGCAGCGAGGAACCGGGAAGGCATCGGCGGCTCGGGCCGACCCACTTTCCGCCGGGACGTCAGGTCGTGTTCGAGGCGTTGTCGCTGCTCGGCTGGGTCGGTGAGTTCTCCGTAGCCATTGGCCAACTCGATGTCCCCGACGAAGGCCTCGAAGCGCTCCGCCGTGCGCGGGTCCCCGGCGTTCAGTCGGGCCATCGCGGCCTGGGAGGCTGGATAGTCGAAGACCACGGTGACGCGGTCGCTCGCCAGGTTGGGCTCGACCCGCTCGACGAAGAGCCGACTGAGCAGGTCGTCCCGGTTGAGACCGGCGGCTTCCTCGGCTGAGGATGTTCGCTCTACGGCCTGGCGCAGTGCCGGGGTCGGCGTGCCGTTTGGATCGACTCCGCCATGGCGCTTCATCAACTCGCCGTACGTCTTGTAGGCCGCCGCTTCCAGGCACCGGGATTCCGCCAGGAGCGTTTCGATCAGGCTGGCGACCTCTCGCATCAACTGGTGGTGGTCCCAGCCGACCCGGTACCACTCGAGGATCGTGAACTCCGGGTTGTGCCACCGGCCGCGTTCGCCGCCGCGAAACGCCTTGCAGACCTGGTAGATCGAGCCGGAGCCGGCGGCGAGCAGCCGCTTCATCGCCAGTTCCGGCGAAGTCTGGAGGTACATCCGGCGCCTCGCCAGACCCGGCGCTTCGACCTCGCAGTCCAGGCTGTCCAGGTGGAGGTCGAGCGTGGCCTCGGCACTCAGGAGTGGAGTCTCGACCTCCATGACGTTCCGCGCGGCGAAGAAGGCGCGCAGGTCAGCCAGCATCGCTGCCCGCCGGCGGATGGCTTCGGGAGTGGCTGTGGGCCGCCAGTCGGCGCCGTTGCCGGTCACGCGGCGCCCTCCGAGGTCCCTCAGCTCTTGGCGCGGGAGACGTACTCCCCGGTGCGAGTGTCGACCCGGATCGACTCGCCGTTCTGGATGAACAGCGGTACCTTGACCGTGGCCCCGCTTTCGAGCCTGGCGGGCTTGTTGCCGCCGCTCGAGGTGTCGCCCTTGAGACCGGGATCCGTCTGGACGACCTCGCGGATCACGAAGTTCGGCGCCTTGACCTGGATCGGATGGCCGTTCCAGAGAGTCACGTTGCAGACGTCCTCTTCCTTGATCCACTGTTCCGTGCCGCCGAGGGCCTGTGCGTCGGCTTCGACCTGGTCGTAGGTGTCGGGATCCATGAAGAACCAGTGTTCGCCGTCGGTGTAGAGGTACTGCATCGACGTGTCGACTACGTCCGCGCCGTCGAGCTGGTCGCCCGGCTTCAGGGTTTTCTCGTTGACCCGGCCGCTCAGGAGGTTGCGCATCTTGACGCGAGTGAACGCCTGCCCCTTGCCGGGCTTGATGAAGTCGCAGTTGATGATCACGTTCGGTTCGCCGCCCTCGAGCACCTTGAGTCCGGTTCGGACCTGGTTCATGTTGTAGCTGGCCATGATCTGGGGCCGTCCTCTCCAAGGCAGCGGATCGACTGGCGGGACGATACCAGCCACCCCGATGGCCGCGGAACCGGGTGCGCCGGCCTGCCATCCGTGCGCCCGATGACGGGCGCACGGACTGGTTCGCGGATGGCGCGGGATCGCGCCACCCAGGTTCTGGCCGGCATCCGGTACCGTCGCGTTCCCTGAAACCTTGCCAGCCCGCCTGCGTTGTGTAGCGGTGAAGGGCGCGTCAGGCACCGCCACTCTCAGCCCCGGAACAAGGAGAGACCGATGACCAACCGATCTTCGAGACCCGCACCGGACTCCCCGGCTCGCGCCGTTGTCCACGGGCAGCGCAGCCCGTCAGGGCGCACGGGAGTCGGCGCGCTTTGCGCCGTCGCGTTCCTCGCCGTCCCGGCGTTCGCCGAGTTCGACGAGAGTTACCGTTTCGACGCGAGCTCTCTCTCGGTTTCCAGCCTGATCGGCAAGGTGGAGATCAGGCGGGCGACCGGCGACGAGTTCGAGGTCGAAGTGTCGGTCCGCGGCGAAGACGGCACGCGGCAGAACATTACGCTCGACGAGGACACACGCGGTTCGCGGTCGCGGCTGGCGATCGAGTTTCCGGTTGACGAGGAGAGGCGGTACGTCTATCCGGAGTTCAGCCGCCGCCGGGCGAACCTGTGGTCGCGCCGGCAGGGCAGCGCCGACAGTCTGGTTGGAGAGATTCTGCGCTCCATGTCGGGTCGCCGCATCCGGATCGAGAGGTCGGGCGGCGGTTTCGAGGCCTGGGCCGACGTGAGCATTCGCGTGCCGGAAGGCCGGTCGCTCAAGGTCGAGTTGGGAGCAGGGGACATCGACGTGTCCGACGTCACGGCCGATCTGGAACTGAAGACCAGGGCCGGCATGGCGGAAGCGGCCGGCCTCGACGGCGACGTGAAGATCGGCGTCGGCAGCGGCGGCCTGACGGTGCGGGACGTGCGCGGCCGGCTGGTGTTGGACACGGGCAGCGGCAAGGCAAGTCTCGACAGTTTCGAGGGCGCGGTGCTGTCGATCGACACCGGCAGCGGCTCGGTGGAGGTGACGGACGTGGCGGCCGAGGCGATCGATATCGACACGGGCAGCGGCGGCGTCACGGTCGACGGTCTCGAAGCGGAACGGTTCTCGATCGACACAGGCAGCGGCAGCGTGCGGGTCGAGTCCGCGGGCGCCGACGCCGCGGTGATCGACACAGGCAGCGGCAGAGTGCACCTGGCCCTGGAGCGGATGGGTGACGGCAGGTTCGAGATCGACACGGGTTCAGGCGGCATCGTCATGCTGGTTCCCGACGACCTCTCCGCGCGCTTCGACATCGACATCGGCAGCGGTGGCATCGACGTCGACGTGCCGATCGCGAAGACGTTGCACAAGTCGCGGGGCGAGATGCGGTTCATCACCGGCGACGGCGAGGCGAACGTGATCCTGGATACGGGCTCGGGCAGCGTCCGGGTCGCAAGCGTCGATTAGTCGGTCGGGACGCCCGCCATCCCGCAGACGATCCGCCACTCCCGTTCGGTCACCGGTTGGACGGAGAGCCGCTGGCCTCGTCGGAGCAGGGCCATTCCCTCCAGATCGGGTCGCTGACGTAGCTCGGCCAGCGTGACGGGCTCGTCGAACTTCCGCTCGAACTCGATGTCGACGAGGTACCAGCGGGGGTTCTCGGGGTCCGATTTCGGGTCGTAGTGACTGTCCCCCGGGTCGAACTGGGTCGGGTCGGGGTACGACTCGCTGCAGACGCGCGCCAGCCCGACGACCGCCGTCGGCTTCGCGTTCGAGTGGTAGTAGAGAACGCCGTCGCCGACCCGCATCCGGTCCCGCATCAGGTTCCGCGCCTGGTAGTTGCGCACGCCGTCCCAGTAGGTCGTGCCGTCCCGGGCGAGGTCGTCGATCGAGTACTCGCCCGGTTCGCTCTTCATCAGCCAGTACTGGCGCTGGTCGTCGGTCATGGGGTCTCCTGGTGGTGGAACGCCGGCTACAGGATGCTGCGGCCGAAGAGGGAGCAGAGGAGGTCGCGCGCGAGCTCCGCGGTCCGGTTGCGGGTGTCGAGGATGGGGTTCACCTCGACCACGTCGACCGAGCCGAGGGCGCCGTGTTCGGCGATCAACTCCATCAGGAGGTGGCCCTCACGGTAGCTCAGGCCGCCGGGGACCTGCGTACCGACACCGGGCGCCTCCCGGGGATCGATCACGTCGAGGTCGAGGGAGACGTGGAGGCGGTCGACCGCGCTCAAACGTTCGAGCGCCCTGGCGGCAAGGTCCGCGATGCCCCGTTCGTCGATCTGACGCATTGTGCAGACGGTGACGCCGGTTTCCTGAATCAGGGCCCGCTCGCCGGGGTCGAGATCCCGGACGCCGAACAGGACGATGTCTTCGGGCCGGAGCTTGGGGCCTGGCCGGCCCAGATGGACGAGTTCGGGCGCGCCGTGGCCGCAGAGAGCCGCCAGCGGCATGCCGTGGAGGTTGCCGCTTGGCGAGGTCTCGGGCGTGTTGAAGTCGCCGTGAGCGTCGATCCAGAGGACTCCGGTGCGGTGCTCGCGCGAGGCGCCTCCGATCGTGCCAACGGCGATCGAGTGATCGCCGCCGAGCACGAGCGGCACCGCGCCGTCGGCTATGGCCTGACGGCTGGCCGCGTAGATCCGCTCGCAGGCATGGACGACCGGCTGGAGGAAGCCAAGTCCTGGCGCCTCGGCGAGGGTGTCCCGCTCGACCGTCTCGATGTTGCCCCGGTCCTCGACCCGATAGCCGAGCAGTGTAAGCGCCGACTTGAGGCCGGCGTAGCGCAGCGCGGTCGGGCCCAGGTCGACGCCGCGGCGGGACTGGCCGAGGTCGAGAGGCGCGCCGACGATGCGGATCGTGGTCCCGGGAGGTGGCGCGGGGGTGGACATCGGTGGGAAGTTAGCAACTTCCGGCGCACCCGGTGGCGGACGCGGGCGGAATAGGATGCGGGTCGCTCATGTCTGTCCGGAACTTCTGCATCATCGCCCACATCGATCACGGCAAGTCGACGCTTGCCGATCGCCTGATCCAGCACTGTGGCGCCGTCGGAGATCGGGAGTTTCGGGACCAGATCCTCGACTCGATGGACATCGAGCGGGAACGGGGCATCACGATCAAGAGCAACACGGTCACGCTGCGTCATCAGGACGCGGACGGTCGGCCCTGCCGGCTGAACCTGATCGATACACCCGGTCACGTCGACTTCTCGCACGAGGTGCGGCGATCGCTCATGTCGTGCGAGGGGGCGCTGCTCCTGATCGACGCGGCCCAGGGTGTGGAGGCGCAGACGGTCGCCAACCTCTATCTGGCGCTCGAGTACGACCTGGCGGTCATTCCGGTGATCAACAAGATCGACCTGCCTTCCGCCGATGTGGACCGGGTGCGGGAGGAGATAGACAGCGATCTGGGCCTCGACCCGTTCGAGGCGGTTCTGTGCTCGGCGAAGACGGGCGAGGGCGTGGACGACGTGCTCGACGCGATCGTCGAACGGCTGCCGCCGCCGGAGGGCGATGAGTCGGCGCCGCTTCAGGCGCTCGTCTTCGACGCCCAGTACGACCCGTACCGCGGTGTCGTCATGCTGGTCCGGGTGCGCCAGGGCACGCTGCGCCCGAAGCAGAAGATCCGCCTGATGCACACCGGCAGCGAGCACGAAGTGGAGGAGATTGGCACGCTCCTGCTCAAGCGAAGGCAGCGCGACGAGCTGGAAGCCGGCGCCGTCGGTTACGTGATTGCCGGGATCCGGAAGATTTCGGAGATCGACATCGGCGACACGATCACGACGGCCTCGGAGGGCGCCGCGGAACCGATTCCGGGCTACCGCGAGGCGAAGCCGGTCGTCTTTTCGTCGATCTACCCGGTGTCTAGTCACGACTACGAGGATCTGACGAAGGCACTAGAGAAGCTGGCTCTGAACGACGCTTCCCTGACCTACGAGAAGGATTCGTCGTCGGCGCTCGGGTTCGGTTTCCGCTGCGGGTTCCTCGGTCTGCTCCATCTCGACGTCGTCCAGGAGCGCCTGGAGCGCGAGTACGGGCTGTCGCTCGTGCTGTCCGCGCCGTCCGTGCGTTACCGGCTCGTCATGTCGGACGGCGTGGAGCGGATGATCGACAACCCGGCGGCCTATCCGGATCCGTCCGAGATCGAGGCTGTTTCCGAGCCCTTCATCAAGGCCTCGATCATGCTCCCGGAGCGCTATCTCGGGTCGGTCATGGAACTCTGCCTGGAACGCCGCGGCGGCAAGACGAACATCCACTACCTGGCGGTGGGTCGCGTGGAGCTGACGTGCGAGTTGCCGCTCGCCGAAGTCCTCTTCGACTTCTACGACAAGCTGAAGACGGTGACCCAGGGCTACGGATCGTTCGACTACGAACTGATCGGATTGCGCTCGACGGACCTGGTCAAGGTGGACATTCTGGTCAACGGCGAACGGGTCGACGCGCTGTCCCAGCTCGTTCACCGGGAAAAGGCGCGCCGGCGGGCGCTGCGCTACTGCGAACGTCTCAAGGACACGATCCCGCGCCAGCAGTTCAAGATCGCGATCCAGGGCGCGATCGGCGGCCAGATCATCGCCCGCTCCACGATCACCGCCTTCCGCAAGGACGTGACTGCGAAGTGCTACGGCGGCGACATCACCCGCAAGCGGAAGCTGCTCGAGAAGCAGCGCGAAGGCAAGAAGCGGATGAAGCGCGTCGGCTCCGTCGACATCCCGCAGGAGGCGTTCGTGTCCGTGTTGCGCAGCGACGACTAATACCCGGGAACCAAAGGGCTCTCCCCAGCACATCTTGCCTCCACCGTTCCGCGGCCTTCTCTTTGGGACTATATGCGGGAGCGCCGGCGCCATTAGCCATTAGACAACTAGTGGTATGATCGGCGGCCAGCGAACGCAACCCATTAGGGGGCTGACGGATGAGACGCATGAGAGGCCGAGGCCGTGAACGCAAGCGTGCGCTGGACCAGGAAGTTGTCGAAGCCCGGCACGACCGGCGACGGGTAGTGCGCCTGCAGCGCTGCGTGGACGAGGCCGGCTGGCAGCAGAACGTCCGCGAACTCGACAGCGTCGAGCAACTGGACCGTCTCGCCCATGAGGTGGAGGGAAAGCGCCTTCGCTACCGCGATCTGATCGCCGCCAACGGCCTGCCGTCAGGAGCACGGTCATGAGGCGCCGCGCTCGTGACATGGCGACGGTGGCGAGACTTGAAGGCGACATCATCATCTACACTCGCTTCGAAGAACGCCATCAGGTTCCTCACGGTCACGCCAGGGCATCCAACGGCGGGGATCTGTCGTTCCGTTTCGAGGAGACGTTCGAGCTGCCCTATGAGTTTTTTGCGCCAGGCAGCATCGAAAAGAAGGATAAGAAGCGGGTCAAGGCGTGGTTAGGAGAATGGACCAACCGCCACAGGGTCTACGAGGAGTGGATTGCTCTCCGGCAGGAGTCTCTGAACAGAAGGGAGGCGGAGAAACGTTCGGAGGCACGGAAGAAGCGAGATTCCCTCCTGTATCGCACGGGCGATGCTCGTTGGAGCGACAGACGGGAACACCACAGATCCCTGGTCGATGCGAAATGGGTAGAAGGCTATTGCTACGAACTGACTTTCAGTGACGGCAAGGTCGGAGTTCTGGACATGACGGAAGATGTAGAACGCCATCCGTCATGGTTCATGGATGACGTCATTGACGAGCCGAGGCTGTTCAGAGACGCCTATATTGATGCTGAGGAAGGCGGCGGCTACCTGTGCTGGCCTAACGAGACCTACGACGACGCCCACGTGATGGGTGCGATGTACGCCTATGAGCGGTGCTTCCGCAATGACGGTCTGGCCTTCGCTGATGAGTGGTGGAAGCAACCGCCCTACAGCGACTTCGACTGAGCCTGGCGAAGACGCTCTCGGCAATGGTGTTGTCGTACTAAATTCCGACGGACCCCATCGAGAGCGCGGTGCCGTCCGGGTACAGGAAGCCGGCAAGGGTAGGAACGTAGGTGATGTCCGCGACCCAGAGCCGGTCGGGGGCCGTCGGCCACGACCTCTTCTCTCGCGCGGACCGCGGCCGCTTCAAACAGGCGTAGTACCCGCTCGTGGAGACGCCGAGCACGCGTGCCATGGTCGCAATCCGGAACTCGGCCTGATGCGCTCTCATGAACCGGAAGACCCCTTCCGGCCCGTCTTCCGAGCGAACCGGGCCGTGGCTTTTGCCAGGGTCTCCCGCTCCTCACGCAGCCGACGAACCTCACGCCGCAGCCGGCGCAACTCCTCTCGCTCCGCGGTCGTGCTGCCGTCACTCCGGCGTCTTTCGTCGCGGTCCGCCTGCGCAGCCCAGTTGCGAATCGACTGCGCTGAAGGCTCGAACTCGCGGGCGAGATGGTTCGGGCTTCGCCCGGACCGGACCAGATCCACCATCTGCTGCCGGAGCTCTGCCGGGTACCGAGCGGGAGGCCGCTTTCGCGCCGGTCGGCGCTTCGGCGCCCTGGAATCCTTGCCCTGGGCGCTGAGCTTCTCCTCCCGGGCCAGCAGGAGCTCGACCGCATCGCCTAACTCGACCTCCTGAGGGCTTCGGCCCTTCGGCAGCGCCGCGTTGACCTCCCCGTCTGTCACGTAGTGGCCGAATCGTCCCTTCCGCACCGAGATCTCGAGACCCTTCTGCGGGTGCACGCCGAGTTCCTTGAGCACCGGCGCCGCGGCGCCGCCGCGGCGCTTGGGCTTGGGCTGACCCAGAATCTCGACCGCCTGCTCCAGGGTCAGGGTCGTCAATGGCTCGTGGCCCTCGAGGCTGCGGCTCTCCTTGCCGCTACGCACGTAGGGAACGTAGCGTCCATCCTGCACGGTCACCGGCTCGCCGGTGTCCGGGTGATCGCCGATCTCCCGCGGGAAGGAAAGGACCAGAACGGCCTCGTCCAGCGTCAACCGGCCGCGATCCATGGACGGCCACAGGCTGGCCATCTTCGGCTTGCCCGACTTCGTGGAACGCTTGCGGCCCTCGCCCACCGGGCTCGGATCGCCCAACTGGACGTAGTCGCCATAGCGGCCAGTCTTGACGTAGATCGGTTCGCCCGTCTCCGGTGATGGCCCAGCCGACCGCTCTGCTCCCCCTGGGGCAACTCCAGTGCGCGCTTTATCTGCATTGCCCTTCTAGCGGCGTCTTCATCGCGTCTAGCGGCATCTGAGCTTGTCCCGGTCTCGTGGACCCTTCATCCTTGGAGGAGGAGGTACCCACGAACCAGAGGGCTCGATTGACGGATGCCGTGGCTGACGTATACTTCCGCGCGCGATGTACGTCACTTCCACCCATGCACACTAAGCTCACGCTGCGGCTTGACGACCGGCTGATCGCCCAGGCGAAGGACTACGCCAGGGATGCCGGCAAGTCCCTCTCGCAGGTCGTGGCCGAGTACTTTTCCGCGATCACCTCGCGGCGCCAGCCGGATTGCACCCAGACGCCGACAGTGGCGGGGCTACGCGGGGTGCTGAAGGACGCCGGCCTGATGGGCTTGAGCGACTATCACGCGCACCTTGAAGACAAGCACCTCTGAGAAGACGAGACGCATGAGGGTGCTCTTCGACACCAACGTGCTGATCGACTTCCTTCTCGACCGGGCGCCCTTCGCGAATGCGGCCGCCGATCTGCTCTCGCGCGCCGACCGCGGCCAGATTCAGGGTCTGGCTTGCGCCGATTCGTTCACGACGATCTTCTACCTGATGCAGAAGGCTCTCGACAGGGAGGCGGCCAAGCGGCACACTTCGTCGCTGCTGTCCGTGCTCGATGTGACGCCTGTGAACAGGGCGACTCTGGAGCAAGCGGCCGAGAGCGGTCTGCGTGACTTCGAAGATGCGGTGATCGCCGAGTCGGGACGACAAGCCAGCGTGGACTGTATCGTCACGCGGAACGAGAAGGACTTCGCCGGCTCGCGCGTGACAGTGCATTCGCCGAGAGCTCTGCTGGCTCTGCTGACCGAGTAGGCGAAGGCGCTCGGGCACCCGGGAAGAGGTCGAGTTGCCGCCAAACCTGTCCGCCTGCGACGGGTGTATCGCCCCTACGCCACGGCGGCGAGCATCGCTCCGTGGATCTCCCGCCAGGGTCGGGCCAAGTCGATCTTCCGGGCCCGGATCCGGAAGCCCTGGAGCCTGACGTCGGCGTCCATGTGCTCGCGGACGGTGGGGTAGAGGAGGATGCCGTCGTGGCGTGGGCCCTTTGCCGCGGTCGCTTCCCGGTTTCCCAGGTAGGCGAGCAGTTGGTAGAGGTTCCGCGAGTGCAACTTGGAGGCCCTGAACCGCTCGTTCAGCGTCCTGCCGTAGAACTTCGCGTCCAGGATGATCCGGCGGTCCGCCGACTCCAGGATGACGTCGGCCTCCATTCCGGGAAGGAGCGAGCGGTGCTTCTCCGGCGTTCCGCTCTGCTCCCAGCGAACTCCGCGTCCGCCCGCGTTCACGCCGTACCGCGACTCACGCCGATAGAAGCCGATGACAAAGTCCTCGTAGAGCCTTGCCATTTGGTGTTCCGTGAAGTCCGTGAAGCGGGCTTCGCCGGATGACTCGTCGACGACGACCTGCGCGTGAATCAGTCGACAGACGGAGAGAAGGAATCGGTAGTAGCGGCGGTTCCTGTCAAGTTGCACCTGCCTGAAGATGCGTCGGCTGAGTTGGATCTCGGAGACACCGTCCAGCTTCCTGTAGGCGCTGCTGACTTCGGACCGCACCTTGCGGTCGAGATCGGGCAACAGCAGCAGAGATCGGAGCGTGGAACGGAGAATTCGGTTGTGCAGGACGTCGGCGGAAAGTTCCTCGAAGACGCAGGCCAGGCGACCCCGGGCGCGGAGGGCGCGCTTGGCCGTGTCGCTTGCGGCGATCCTCCCGCGAATGCCCGCAAGGTCTTCCCGTGTTTCCCGGTAGCCGCGGTCTACGCCTCGCTTGACGAGACGGAAGGTTCCCTCCGCCAGGACCTTGCCGAGGAGGTTGCGTACATCGTCGTGCTCCTCCAGCTCGTCGAGGCGCACCACATCGCTCTCCTCGACGTGTTCCCACGCGTAGCAGAGGAGATAGTAGATGTTGGCGATGGGGATGCCGGTGGTGGTCAAGCGTCTGGCGGCGGCTTCGGGCTGTTGTCCATGAACTCGTCGAGGAGTCGTTGCGCTTCCTTGGGGCGGTCGAACCAGTACTCCCGGAGCAGAGGTTCGATCTGCGTCTTAACGATGTCCTCGTACCAGCCCTCATACCAGCGGTCATCCCGTGTTCCGTCGGCCGTGGCATCGGGCACGAAGTAGCTGTGGCCGATGCGGAACCCGGGACCGAGGTCGCGTCGTCGGCGATCTTCTGATTCAGCCTGCCGAGATTCTCGTCTATCCGCTTGCGGAGACCTTCCGGCACGCCGCGCTTCTCCAGGTAGTCGCCGAAGGGCCCCCGGCCGAATGCGGGATCGAGGGTTACGAAGGCGAACCGGCGGCGAAGCGCATAGTCGACAATGGCGAGAGACCGGTCCGCCGTGTTCATCAGACCGAGCAGGTGGACGTTCTCGGGCACGCTGAACCGCTCCTCCGTCGAGCCGTAGGTCAGCGCGATTGCGTGGTCCGGTCCCCGCTTGTCCGCCTCGATCAGCATGAGGAGCTCGCCGAAGATCCTCGACAGGTTTCCCCGATTGATCTCGTCGATGATGAAGACGTGGGGGGTACTCGGCCTCTCTCCGGCGCGCTTGCAGAACTTCAAGAACACGCCTTTCCGCAGGGCGAAGCCGCCCGCTTCATTGGGCCGGTAGCCCTGGACGAAGTCCTCGTAGGCATAGGACTGGTGGAACTGGACCATCTCGACCGGGGCGTCGTCCTTCCGTCCCGAGAGGCGCCAGGCGATGCGGCGGGCGATAAAGGTCTTGCCGACTCCGGGCGGCCCCTGGAGGATGAGGTTCTTCCGGCGCCTGATCGAGGAGATGATGCGGCGAAACGCGTCCTTGCCCAGGAACAGATCCTTGAGAGCTCCGGCCTCGTCGTATGGCGGTTTGGCGTTGTCGATCTCCGCCAGATTCCAGAGGAAGTCCTCGGTCTTGAGTCCCTTTCGGATGTTGGACAATTCCTTGTCGAGTGCGATGCCGTCGAGCGTCCTGATCGAAGCAACATCGACGCCAGCGCTTTCTCCCAGATCAAGCGCGATCTTCCGTTCCAGCTTGGTGTTCAAGAGCGGCTCGAAGTGCTCGGGAAACAGGAGAAACAGGAGGACGTGCCTGAACTGCCGTTTGCCGCTGCCGGGCTGGCCGTCGAGCCAGTCCGCAAAGCGGAACGGGTCATCGAGCAGCACTGTCCGTTCTTCAAGCCGCCGGGAGCACCAGCCGAGCATGACCTCGACCAGATAGGCGAACTCGCGCCACTTGTGTGCGTGGTAGCCCAGTCCCCCGCTGGCGAGGCCCTGGAGGTGGACTCCTAGTTCCGGGTTGTCCTCGGACAGCGCCCGACCAGACCACGCGTGGATCGTTCGGATGTCGCTGGCCTTCGTTGCGCGCTTCATGCAGGCGAGGATCAGGGAGTACGCCCATGCCACCTCTGCCATCAGCCGGTTGGCCTCTGCCGAGGCGGGTTCCAGTTGCTTCTCCAACTTCTCGAGAAACGAGCCGCTGCCTGTGTCGGGGCGGTCGACGAACCAGCGTTTCAGTTCCGCGAAGCGCTCGTGCGTCCAGAGGCGCTCGTCGCCGAAGAGGGACCCGCCGTTGAGCAGGCAGTCTCGCTTCCACCGCTCGGCGGCCTCAACGATCGGTACAGCGGCCTTCTTCTGGCTCATGACGGGCCTATCTCATCACTTGGTGGGCTTGGTCTCGGAGTGCGCGGGGCAAGGAAGGTGGCTGGAGTTCGTGCTGCGCTACTCGGGGCTCGGTGCGGAAGCGGTCTGGAGGTCCGGGCGTGCAGGCCGGTGAAGATGCAGGCGAGAAGGCCGGCGTACCCAGTGGGCGGAACTCGCCTCAACTGTAAAGGCTACGCTTGTTCCAAGGAGTCTAGAGGAGAGTCAGGACCATGGCAGTTGCGGCGATGACCAACCCAGCGAGGACTGCCGCGCTGCCGACGATCCAGCGGGTGAGCCGCGACTCCATGTTGGTCACGGCCTCCTTGAGTTCGGTCGCCCGCTGGTCGAGATCCGCCTTTGTGGCCAAGTCATCCAGGTCACCTTTGGTTGCCAGGAGATCTAGGTCGGCCTTGGTGGCCTGTACCTCAAGCGTCGGGCCTAGGACTTCGTTGACTGCGGCGGCGATACCTTCTTCCGTTAGCGCTGGGGCTGTCCCTTTCTTGAAGATCTTCTGCAGGCGAGGCACTAGGGCCTCGATCAGCGGCTCGGCCAGCAAGGACGCAAGCTTCTTGACAGTGGCTCTAGGGATCTGCATGGTCGAGGCTCCCCGGTCAGTGGCCTCCAATCGAAGCGCGATTCTAGCGTCCCGTCGAAACCATCGGCTCGCCGGTGTAGAAGGCGGTGGTCAGCCGTGCTGCGGCGCGGGCGGCGGTTGGACTCGTTCCCGCCGCGACTCCGGCTTCGCCCCATGCCTCGCTGCTGCCCTTGATCAGTGCCTGGCCCTCGGGCGAGGCGGCGAAGGCGTGTTCGTCGAGTTGGGGTTCGTCCGGGAGCTCCAGGTGGAGGGCGAGTCCCAGCAGAGCCAGTTCCCAGCCGACGCCGGCGGCGCCCGGTCCGTACTCGTCCCAGTGCGGCGACAGGAGAGCGGTGTGGATGAGCTCAAGGCGCGCGGCGCCGGCGCCGGTGGCCGAGCAGCGGACCTCCACCCAACTCACGTCGCCGGCGAACTCCCACGTGCACGCGAGGTGCGAGGGCTGCTCGCAGGCCGTGATCTCGCCGCTGGCGTTTCCCTTCAGTTGGAAGCGGCCTCCGAGCTCGAGTTTGCCGCTGATCGGCAGCAGCCAGCTCTGGATTCGTTCAGCCTTTGTCAACGCGTCCCACAGGTCCTCCAGGTCCACGGGAAAGCCGCGGCAGAGAGACAGCGCGCTGGCCGGGCGACCATCGCGCTCCAGCAACGACACGGAACGCTCTACGGCGCTCAGGTGCTCTTCGACGGCAAGTCCCACTTCAGCCGCGCAGTATACGCAACCAGGACGTCAGGAGCGGATGCCGGCGGGGACGCCGGCGCACCCAGTGGGCGGAGACTTGACCTTACGGTGTGTACCAGATCGGCGAGGACCAGGCGCGTTCCTGGATCGTCGCCGAGACATCCTGGCGGGGCTCGACGCCTTCGCGGAGGGCGTCCCAGGTCGACCAGCGGCAGGTCGGGTTCTCGAGCACGCGGACGTAGTAGAAGGCGCGCTTCGAGGCGTCGAAGTCGGGGTCGGTCCAGACCGCCTTGAGCTCGTCCGCCCCGGAGTCCGCGCTGATGTCGCAGGTCGCGAGATCGACCGTGGCGCCGTTGCCGGGGCAGCGGTGCGTGGCCGGGTCCACCTCGGCGCCGTCGGAGCAGGCGACGTCGTAGACCATCTCGGTGCCCTCACCGTTGCTCGACGAGCCTTTGATCACCTGCACGCGGTCGAGCGGCGCAGCCATCGAATCGCGCATCGCCCAGACGGCGAAGGTCGGCGCCGAGCCGGCAGCGGTGGGCAGCAGGTCGCCGCCCATCGGCACGCCTTCCGCGTAGGCCCTGGTCAGGAACCCGGTGTCGTCCAGGTCGCCGTCCTCGAAGTCGCCGGCGAAGAACCGGATCTTCATTCGCGGGCCGGAGGTGGCGAAGGTCTCCTTGCGCCGCATCGCGTCGAAGATCGACTCGCGGGTGTTCTCCTCGGCCCAGACGCCGGCCAGACCGGAAGCGCCCCAGGTGTAGTAGTAGGTGTCGCGGAAGGTCCGGCCCGAGCCGTCGTCGGTCCGGATCGACGAGTCGGACTCCTGGGCCGGATCGCCGGTGGACTGGTTCGCGCCGGCGCCGGGCACGGAGCCGCGCAGATGCGCTTCGGCGTCCAGAACCCCGACCTTGGACCAGTAGTTGTCCTCTTCGAACGAGCCGGCGGAGACGTGGGTGTCGCTGGCGCCGATCAGGCCGAACTTGTACGGGTTCTCGAGACCGCCGTCGGCGAGCCGGAGTCCCCGGATCAGTGCGTCGCGGACGTAGCTGCCTTCCGGCTCGCTGATGATCGTCGTCGCGATCTTGTACGGCATGATCTCGAAGTCGGCCCACTCGTCGTTGGGCGACAGGGCCGGGTGGGTGTCCGAGGTGCCCTTGACCTGGGTCATCTCGACGATCGGTTCGTTGCGCATCCGGACATCGACGTACTCGTCGTCGAGCGGGTCGCCATGGAACTTCTCCATCTCGAACATGCGGCCGCCGGAGCCGTTCGGGTTGTGCGGGATGGCGAGCGCGTCGATCCCCTGGTCCCGCCACTCGTCCATCGTGGCCCAGAGGTCTTCCGGGTTCTGGGAGTCGGTGCGGCTGAACGGTGCGTCGGGGGCTTCGGAACCGCGGAAGACGACGTTGCGGTGCAGGTTGTCGCGCTCGTAGCCGGACGAGGTGTACTCGTAGGCGATGAAGGCCGTGAAGTTCCCCGGATCGTTGTGGGCCTCCGCCGCCTCGATGATCTTGGACCAGGCGCCCCGGACGACGTCCATGTTCAGATGCTCGTCTTCGCCCTTCCGGGCGCCAAGGTAGGGCCGCATGCCGACGAAGATGCCGCGCCGCTCGTCGGCCTCTTCGGCCACGCGCATGTCGGCGGCGATCGGGTGGTCATAGGCAGGCGAGCCCTCCTCGGTCATCGCCGGGAGCATGCCGAGGTACATGCCGTGGTCGGTCACGCCCTGGAAGTCGAGCGGCCGGTCGAGCTTCATGTCGAAGCCGGCGGGATGCTTGATCGTCCCACCCTTGGCGAACTCGTAGGCGTCGTTCGGGTCGGTCGTCGTGCCGAAGATGAAGGCGTCGAACGAGTAGCGGGTGTGGACGTGAAGGTCGCCGAAGTAGGCGTTCTTCGTCGGGTTCGGACCTTCCGCGTCGCCCGCCGTCGCCGCTTCGCCTCCGTCGGGAGCGTCCTCGCTGGGAGCGCACGCGGCAATCAGGAAGGCGGAAAAGGCGGTCAGCGCCGCGACCATCGTGAGCTTCTTCATCGGTTCTCCTCGCAAGCAGTGTCGCGACAGTCTACTATCCGTTCTACAATCGTTGTTTGGATTATCGCGCCGGGACCGCGAAGGAAACCGGATCTCTAAGGGAGGTACGTTGTGCGCAGACTGATCGGCGGATTCGTTCTCGTCGCCTTGGGTGGCCTGGTGGCGGCGTCGCCGGCCGCCGGCCAGGGGTTGGATGCGGATCTCAGGGATCGCGTGGATGCCCTGATCGCGGAGGTCGAGCGCTCGCCGACCACCGCCTCAAACATCGCAGGGCGCATGCCGGTGCTGTGGGAGTGGGCGAACGCGGTCTCGCTCCAGGGGGGCTTCGTGCCGAAGAACCTGCCTCTCGTCGCGTTCTACGGACCGTTTCCGCGGCCGGGTTCGGAACCGTCGCCGTCCCAGATCGAGGCGGTCGACGACTACGTGCGGCAGCTCGCCTGGCTGGACGCGGACGAGGAGGCGCTCGGCACCGTGACGCGGACCGGTTCCGAGGTGTTCGAGGCGATGAGTTGGGCGACGATCGAGGTCGTCTACATGGTCGGCTCCCTCGGCATGGAGGAAGGCGGCGGAATCGTGATCTCGAGCCAGGGCGCCGGCGGCTATGGCCTGCTGCAGACGACGGATCCGGCGGGCGACCGCTACGTCTCCGCCCGGGTGAGCCGGGAAGGCGTCAGCCTGGAGCAGGATACGCACCCGATCTGGGGCCCGTACGGGGGCTTTCGCGGTCCGGTTGGCTTCCCGACTCTTCGGGTTCGCGGCGGCGATCTGTCGCCCGGCGACACGATCACGTTGACCTTCGGCGACACGTCGGGCGGCGGCCGCGGTCTCGGCGTGGGCGAGTTCAGCAACGACCGGATCGCTCTGCCCATTCACGTCGACCCGGGCAACGGCAGGGTCTACGAGATGCCTCCCGCGACCTTCGAGGTCGTGGGCGGCGCGGCGGAGCGGGTTCACGGCTTCGCCCCGTCGATCACAGGCGTCGGGGAAACGTACGTCATCTCGGTGCGCGCGGAAGACCGGGCCTACAACCGGGCGACCCGGGACATTCCGGGTCTTGAAGTGTTCCGCGACGGCGAGCAGGTAGGCGAGCTGCCCGCCGGCCGGGCGATCCACCTGATGGAAGTCACGGCGGAGGGCGAGGGCGTCCATCGCTACACGTTCCGCAGCCCGGACGGCGAGGTGACGGGCGCCGCGAATCCCGTATGGGTCAAGGCGGATCCCGAACAGCGCCTGTTCTGGGGCGAGACCCACGGCCACTCGGGATTCGCCGAGGGCCAGGGCACGCCCGGGGGTTACTTCGCCTTCGCCCGCGACGACGCCCGGCTGGACTTCATCACGATGAGCGAGCACGACATCTGGCTTACCGACGGTCTGTGGGAAGAGTTGAACGAGGCGGTCCGGGAGTACCACCGCGAGGGCGAGCTGCTGGTCTTCGCGGGCTACGAGTGGACGTCGCCCCGCCAGCGCGGCGGTCACCACAACGTGTTCTTCCGGAACGTCGGCATGCAGCGCGTCGGCGTCCAGGCGGCGCCGAACCTGTCCGACCTCTACCGGGGCCTGCGCGCCGAGTACGACACGGACGACGTTCTGATCATCCCGCACGCCCACCAGAACGGCGACTGGCGGCAGAACGACTTCGAGATGGAGAACCTGATCGAGATCATGTCGGGCCACGGCACCTTCGAGTGGTTCGGCAGCCGCTACCTGGAGCAGGGTTTCCGGGTCGGCTTCGTGTCCGCCTCGGACGACCACCGGGGCCACCCCGGCTACTCGCCCGGTCATCAGGCCGGGGCGTCCGGGCGCAGGTCGAACATCTTCCAGTTCGGCGGTCTGGCCGCCGCCTGGGCGCCTGCGCGGACCACGGACGCCGTGTTCGGGGCGCTCAAGGCGCGCCACGCATACGCGACGACCGGGGCGCAGCGGATCGTGTTGGACGCGCGTCTGAACGGCGCGCCGATGGGCAGCGAGCTGGACCAGACGGATCGCCGGGTGCTGGAAGGACGGGCGATCGGCACCGGGCCGATCCGTCGCGTCGACCTGATCCGTAACGGCGAGGTGGTGGCCACGTTCGACACCCGCGGCGCGGGCGGGTCGGCGCTGCCGGACGGCCAGTTCGAGGCTCTGGTCAGCTTCTTCTCGGAGACCTGGGTCAATATCCGGGACAACCCGCGCGGGCAGCGCCCGTGGCGGGGGAGCGTGACCGTCGAGGGGGCGAAGCTGGTCAGCGCTCGTCTCACGGGAACGCCGCTGCCGGCGGACCGCTTCGGCGTCGACGGCAACGCGGCCAGCTTCGACTTCACGACCCGCGGCTCGCGGCGCTCCTTCGCCCTCGTGCTGGAGGGCGACCCGGCGGCGGTCCGGCTCGACATCGAGATCGCGGCCGCCGTCGAATACGGCACGGCGCCGACCCAGGTGCGGACTCCCCAACAGTTTGCTGCCGCGGAGTTCACGCTCGCCCTGCCGGCGGCGCCGGGCACGTCGGCAGACGCCCGCGGAGGCAACGAGCACGTCTTCCACGAAGGCGACTACCACGACAGCGTCCGCGTCGACTACCTCGAAGGCCTCCGCGACGACGTGACCTTCCGCTTCACCGACTTCGGCCAGGAAGAGGACTGGTACTACCTCCGCGTCGAGCAGATCGACGGCCACCTCGCCTGGTCGAGTCCCTGGTGGGTCGGCGGCGAGAAACCGCGTTAGCCCGCGGCTCGGCGTCGGGGGGCGTCGGTGGCACCCGCCGGGCGGGCGGGCCGAATGCCGCCCGGCACGGAGGAGAATAACGGAGGCGTTGGCGGGCGGCGGTAGGGTCTGGTCGTGGGCGAGGGGAAGGTTGTAACGGAGGCGGCCGGGCTTTACGTCCACGTCCCGTTCTGTTCGGCGATCTGTCCTTACTGTGACTTCGCGGTGGCGCGGGGTGGAGCGGCGGATACAGAGCGGTTTGTCGAGGCCGTGCTGGCTGACATCGATCGCTGTGGTTCCGGTGGGCGCGAAGGGGGCTGGACGGGTGAGGCTGCTCGCTTCGAGGCCCTTCGGTTCGACACCGTGTATCTCGGCGGCGGGACGCCGTCGGCGCTTGGCCTGGAGCAGCTTGAGGCGGTTTGCTTGCGACTCGATGGGGTGTTTGACATCGACGACGGAGCTGAATGGACGATCGAGGTGAACCCGGAGGACGCGTCGCCGGAGTCGCTGGCGGGATGGCGGGAACTCGGCTTCGATCGGATCAGTCTCGGACTCCAGGCTCTGGACGATAGGGCACTGCGGTTTCTGGGCCGACGTCATGACGCGGCGGAGGCAAGGGCAAGTGTCGGTCGGGCGCGGGAGGCGGGCTTCCGGTCGGTGTCGATCGATCTGATCTATTCGCTGCCCGGGTTCGACGCGGATTGGTGGCTTCGTACCGTCGACGAGGCGGCTGTGCTCGGGGCGGATCACCTCTCCTGCTACGAACTGACGATCCACGACGGGACGCCGTTCGGGCGCCGGCGGGATGCGGGCAGGCTGCGGGAGACCGGGGAGGACGAGCGGGCCGCGAACTTCGTCGTGACGCATCGCCGCCTGGGAGGACTGGGCTACGAGGGGTACGAGGTCTCGAACTTTGCGCGGAGCGAGGCGGACCGGAGTCGGCACAACCGGAAGTACTGGCGGCACGTGCCCTACCTGGGGCTCGGACCGTCCGCGCACTCGTTCGACGGGCGGCGCCGTTCGTGGAACATCGCGCCATGGAAGCGCTGGTGCGATGCGGTGGACGGCGGCAGGTCCCCGGTCGCGGATGTCGAGCAACTGACGGACCGTGATCTGCTGCTCGAGGCCGTGATGATGGGACTCCGCCAGCGCTCCGGTGTCGACTGCGCGGCGCTCGAGGAGCGGTTTGGGTTCGATCCTGCCGTGGGGAACACTCCGCAGATCGAAGCGTGGGAACGGGCAGGCTGGCTACGGATCACCGGGCGTCGGCTGCAACCGACCCTCGAGGGGATGGCCCGTGCCGATCGTTTGGCGGCGGAGTGGGAGTTGCCTGAGAACTAGCGCGGCGGGGGAGAACTCCCAGAGGCCGGCGCTTTGCGCCGGATGCCGGCCAGAAGGCCGGCGCACCCAGTTGTTGTCCGCGCTAGCGGAAGACCGAGGCGTCGAGTTCCACGTCGGCGCTCTGCCACGCCTTCCGGAAGCGCTGACCGGCTTCTTCCGCCTCGTCCGTGCGGTCCTGGGCGCGCAGAGCCTCCGCGAGCCCGAACAGGGACCAGCCGTTGTGCGGGTTGTGCTCCAGGTCCTGGCGGTAGACGGCCTCGGCTTCCCGGGCCTGGCCGGCTTCGAGCAGCACGGCGCCGAGCGAGTGGCGCACCGGGTAGTGGAAGGCCGGCGGCTCGGCGTAGCGCAGGCCGTCCTGGAGCGCCACGGCGGATCGCATCTCCGCGATCGCGCGCTCGGAGCGCCCCTTCGCGGCGTGGATCTCGCCGGCCACGAGGTGCTCGGTGAGGCGAACGAGATCGGTCGCCTGGGCGAAGGAGATGCGGATTTCGGCCAGTTCGGGGTTGCGCCGCAGCTTGCCGAGTGTCTTCAGGTGCTTCCTGGCGGCCTTGACGTCGCCGGTGGCCGCCGCGGCGAGGCCCTGGGCGTAGCGCCACATCGCGTTCTGGAAGGCTTGGCCGACCGGCGGTTGCGGGGTGTCCAGGATCTCGTGCCAGCGGCCAAACCGAACACGGGCGAACAGCGGAGTGGCCAGGTAGTTCTGCAGGAAGGCGAGGCTGGAAGCCATCTCCACGGGAACTTCTTCGGCCAGCTCATCGGCGCTCTCGATCGCGAGTTCGGAGCGGCCGCCGAACGTCGCCGACGCCCACAGGAAGTGGATGTTGTGGGGGTAGTAGGCCACCGGGTAGAGCCCCTGGGCGTTGCACTGGGCGATGTAGTCCAGATCGGCGGCGATCGCGCGCTGGTTCGAGTCGACGGCGTCGTCGTAGCGGCCCACGCGAATGTAGATGTGGGCCGGCATGTGCACGAGGTGTCCGGCGGAGGGCATCAGCTTGCCCAGGGCGTCGGCGCTGGGCTCGGCGAGCTGGGGCTCGCGGGCCTCCATCAGGTGGATGTAGTAGTGATGCGCGCCCGGGTGACGGGGATGATCGGCGATCACCCGCTCGAGCAGTTCCTTCGCTTCGACCGTCCCGGGCTGCGGCTTGGCGCCGCGCCAGTAGTCCCACGGCATTGTGTTCATGATCGCCGCGGCGTGCAGGGTGGCCGGTTCCGGATCGTCGGGGAACTGCCCGGCTACCTCCGCGATGGCCTCGACCCAGGCCGCGTCCAGCGCTGCGCGGTCGGCGTCTTCGTCGGTCGAGTAGCGGCTGGCGAGCGCGTCGATCAGGGCCTGCTCGCGCTCGCTGGCGCTGTCGCGCCGGTCCTGAGCCTGCTTCAGGCTGTCCAGCGCCTGGAGTTCGCGCTCGCGCGGCATCCCGTCGTTCAGGTTGCGGCCGAGGGCCAGAGCCTTGCCCCAGTGCGGCATCGGCGCTTCCGGGTCGAGCCGTGCCGCTTCCTTGAAGGCGCGCACGGCCTCTGCGTGGTTGAAGGCGTAGACGAGCCGCAGGCCCTGGTCGAAGAAGCGTTGCGCTGCTTCCGACGAGGTCGTGATCGCGTAGTGAAGGTCGCCGAGGCCCTCGAGCATCGGCGCAAGCGGTTCGTCGGCCGCCCCGAGGGCTGGGGCTGCGGCCAACGCGGCGAAGATCAAGGGGGCGACGACGGGATTTCGACGGAATCGACCATTCAGCATGGGATCAGCGTAGCAGTCGGGAAGCCGGTTACGATCCGCGGTCAGGGGGACTGAAGTGGCTCGTATCGCAGTGCTCACCGGCGGGTCGACACCCGAGCGGACGGTCGCTCTCGCCGGTGCCTCTCAGGTGGCCGCAGCCTTGCGCGGCAGGGGCCACGAGGTCGCCGTGTTCGACACGGTCGAACCGGCGGCGCTCGACCGCGACCTGGAACGGGAGCGGTTGGGCCAGGTCGTCGGCAGCAGGCCGCCGTCGCTTCAGGAACTGCGGGCGCTGGCCGAGCGGGAGGATCTCGAGGCCCTGCTGGCGGAGGGCGGCCTTGCCGAGTGTGACGCCGTGTTCCTGGTCCTGCATGGCCGCCAGGGAGAAGGCGGCGAAGTCCAGGCGCTGCTGGAGAAGGCCGGCGTTCCGTTTACGGGGAGCGCGGCTTCGGAAAGCCGCTTGGCGATGGACAAGGACCGGAGCAAGAAGCGATTCAAGGCTGCGGGCATCCCGACTCCCGACTGGGCCATGTGGCCGGTGTCGGCCGAGGAAGTGGAGGCGCTCGGGCTTCCGCTCGTGGTCAAGCCGTCGCGCGTCGGCTCTACGGTCGGTCTGTCGGTCGTTCGCCAAGTGCGGGACCTGGACGCGGCGGTGGGCCAGGCCCTTACCTTCGATGAACAGGTGTTGCTTGAGCGTTTCGTGGGCGGCGGCGAGTACACCGTCGGCGTGCTCGAAGGGCAGGCCCTCGCGGTGGGTGAGATCGTGCCGCCGGGAGAGATCTTCGACTACCACAGCAAGTACACGCCGGGAATGGCCGAGGAGCTCTTCCCGGCCAGAATCGACGGCGAACTCACGGAGCGTCTGCGCACGCTCGGGCTCGCCGCGCACCGGGCGCTCGGCCTGCGGGACTTCTCGCGCGTCGACTTCCGGCTGGATGCCGCCGGCGAGCCATACTGCCTCGAAGTGAACACTCTCCCCGGCATGACGAAGACCAGCCTGTTGCCGCAGTCGGCCGCGGTGGTCGGGATCGGTTTCGATGAGCTCTGTGAGCGGATGAGCCGCCTGGCTCTGCCCCGCGGTTCCCGTTAGCCGGGGCTCCGCCCGCACTGCTTCTTAGCCGACCGAGGCGGCGGACCTCGGCCGGTTCAGAACCCGGTCGAGCGCCCCACGCAGGTCGGCCACCAGGTCGTCCGCGTGCTCGATTCCGATCGAGAGTCGCAGAAGCTGGTCGCTGATGCCGGCCGTGGCCCTTGCTTCCGCCGTCATCGAGGCGTGGGACATCGTGGCCGGGTGGGAGATCAGGCTCTCGACGCCACCGAGGGACTCGGCGAGCGACAGGCAGCTGAGGTTCGAGACGACGACCGCCAGGTCCTCCGAATCTCCGGCGACCTCGAAACTGGCCATCGCGCCGAAGCCGTCCTGCTGGCGCCTGGCGATCTGGTGGCCCGGATGGCCCGGCAGGCTCGGGTGGAAGACCCGCTCCACGGCCGGATGCTCGTTCAGCATCTCGACCACGGCGAGCGCGTTCTCCTCGTGGCAACGCAGACGGCTGTGCAGGGTGCGCAGGCCGCGAAGCGTGAGGTAGCTGTCGAAGGGCGATCCGGTCAGTCCCATCGTGGTCGCCCACTCGTGGAAAAACTCCTGGAGCTCCTCCGTGGCCGCGATGACCGCGCCGCCGATCACGTCGCTGTGACCGTTCAGATACTTGGTCGTCGAGTGGACCACGATGTCGGCGCCCCACTCGATCGGCCGCTGGAGTGCGGGAGACATGAACGTGTTGTCCGCTACGACCAGCGCGCCGACCCGTTTCGCGTGCCGGCAGACGGCTTCCAGATCGGTGATCCGGAGCAGCGGGTTGCTCGGCGTTTCGACCAGGACGAGCTTCGGGCGTGAAGCGATCGCGGCGGCCATCGACTCCGCGTCCGTCAGGTCGACGAACTCGACTTCGAGGAGGCCGCGCTGCCGGTAGCGATCGAAGAGCCGGAACGTGCCGCCGTAGCAGTCGTGCGCGGCGACGACCCGGTCCCCCGGGTCCAGCAGTTGACAGACGAGGGTCACCGCTGCCATGCCGGAGGCTGTCACGATCGCGCCGTGACCTCCCTCGGCCTCCGCCAGCGCGTCGGCGAGGGCGGAGCGGGTTGGATTGCCGTCGCGGGTGTAGTCGTACTGGCGCTTGCCGTCCAGCCCGTCGAAGGTGAAGTTGGCGGACAGGTACAGCGGCGGGACGACCGCGCCGTGTTGCGTGTCGGTGGCGATCGCCGCACGCGCGGCGCGGGTTGCCGGGGCGTGGCGCTTTGTCATGTGAGTCTCCGGTCGAGAAGGGGGTTGGGTGGTTCCGTTGTGCGCGGAACGGATTCAACGCTCTCTCGAGAAGACTTCTACGGAGAGTGAACCGGAGGAGGCGCCGAAACCGCTGGCGCGGCTTCGTTGACTCATCTCTCGACAAGTCCCGCCCGAGAGCGGAGCTTCCGTAGGAGTTGGCACCTCCCAGGGTTGCGAAGCCCCGGTGGTTGCCCCGGCGTCGACGGGCCTGTCCCTCAGCCGGTCTCGATGAGTGCTCCGACCACGGAGGACCGCGCCGAAGCGAAGCCATCGTAACAGACCGCGCTGCAGCGGTTTGACCTGGCCCGGTGCTATGCTGCCCGTTAGCCCCACTGACTTGAATTCCGGCGGAAACGCCGTTCGATTTTTCTTGACTCGGTTGCCGCACTTCCGTTCCGGATGTGCGGAAAAAAGGAGGCACTGGATGAGGAACTTTGTTGGTTGGACCCGGGTGGTTGCGCTTCTCGCGTTGGCCCTCGCACTCGGCGTTACCGGAGCATGGGCGCAGGCCACCGGACAATTGAGCGGCTTCGTCACGGATGACGAGGGCGGCGCCCTGCCGGGCGTCAGCGTCACGGTGACGAATGTCGCCACGAATCAGTCGCGCCTGGTGATGACCGGCCAGGACGGATACTTCGCGGCGCCGCTGCTGGCGCCGGGCGACTACAACGTGACGGCGGCGCTTGAGGGCTTCGTCCAGTTGAGCCGGGAAGGCGTGCGGGTCACCGTCGCCGAAACCGCCCGGATCAGCATGTCGCTGGCGGTCGGCGAGTTCTCTGAGACGATGACGGTCACCGGCGAGACGCCCCTGATCGAGACCTCGAACGCCACCCTGGGCATCGTCGTGGACGAGGCGAAGATCGTCCAGCTGCCTCTCAACGGCCGGAACTTCACCCAGTTGGGGACGTTGATCCCGGGCGTGGTCGAACCTCCGGCGCGCCTGGGCGGGGCGCGCGGCGACGCGGACGCCGCGATTCACGGCTTTGGCGCCGCCACCGCCGGCTTCAGCGTGAACGGCGTGCGCAGCCAGTCGAACAACTTCCTGCTCGACGGCGCCGCGAACAACGACACGTTCAACACCGGCTTCGTCGTCCGTCCGCCGCCGGACGCGATCGAGGAGTTCAAGATCCTGACTCACTCCTACACGGCGGAGTACGGGCGCAACGCCGGTTCGATCGTGAACGTGGTGACGAAGTCGGGCGGCAACAGCCTCCGGGGGAGTGTCTGGGAGTTCAACCGCGACGATTCGTTCGAGTCGCGGAACTACTTCTCGCCGCCCGACCAGGAGAAGCCGACCCTCGCGCAGGACCAGTTCGGCGGCACGATCGGCGGTCCGATGATGACGGACCGGCTGTTCGGCTTCGGCTACTACGAGGGCTTCCGCAACACCCGCGGCACGACCCAGAACATCGCGGTCATGTCCGCCGCCGAGCGGATGGGCGACTTCTCGGGCGGCGGCACGATCATCGACCCGATGACCGGCGAGCCCTTTCCGGGCAACGTGATCCCGGCCGACCGGCTGAGCCCGATCGCGACCAGGCTGATCAGCGACTTCATGCCGCTTCCGAACGCCGGTGGCCGGTACATCGCGTCGCCGGACGTGACGGACGACCGCGACCAGTTCGGGCTTCGCCTGGACTACCGGATCACCGACTCGCAGAACGTTCTGCTACGCGCTCTCAGGAGCACCTCGGACCGCTTCGAGCCGCCCACGGTGCGGCCGATCGGCAACACCGCGGCGTCGACGCTCGAGGACTACATGCTGTCCCACACCGCCACGGTGGGGTCGAACGTCTTCAACCAGGTGCGTTACGTGACGAGTGCGATCGACGCGGAGCCGGTCGTGACCAGCGGCATCACGAACTCCGAGTACGGCATCAACTTGCCGAACATCAACGAGCTGGCCGTCGGCCTGCCGCAGTTTTCCATCTCGGGCTTCCCGAGCCTGGGCGACCGCAATCAGCCCTTCGTCAAGCGGGAGAACGAGGTCGAGCAGCTCACGGAGGACCTCACGATCCTGCGCGGCAGCCACACGATCAAGACCGGCGTCGATGTCCGCAACGAGAAGATGTTCATCGGTTTCATCAACCGGCCGAACGGCGACTTCGTGTTCAGGGGTACGCACACCGGCAGTGCCGCGGCCGACTTTCTGCTCGGGTTGCCCGCCTTCATCCGGACCGCGGTGCCGGGCGCCGACTCGATCAACGAGGGCGACGGCTGGCTGTACTCCGGGTACATCCAGGACGAAATCCGGGTCACACCGCGGATGACGCTGAATCTCGGTCTCCGGTACGAACTGGCTGAGCCCTTCGAGGACAGCGGCGACGGGCTGAACAGCTTCCGGCCGGGCCAGCAGTCGACGCGCTTTCCCGACGCGCCGACCGGTCTGGTGTACCCGGGAGACGCGGGGGTGCCCGCGGGGACGTACGACACGGACTCGAACAACTTCGCGCCGCGGCTGGCGATGGTCTGGGACCCGGAGGGCAACGGCCGTTCGAGCCTCCGTCTGGGTTGGGGGCTGTTCTTCGACAGCCTGCCGGGTCAGGGTGACTTCTTCCAGAACTCGGTCCTGGCGCCGCCGTTCAACCCCCTCGTCCAGCTCAACGCGCCGCCCAACGAGGTGACCCTCGCGGACCCGCTGGCGAACCTCACGGGCGGCCCGACGAGGTTCCCGCCGGGGATCATCTTCATCGGATGGGGTGAGCACTTCACGACTCCGAACTACCAGCACTACAACCTCACGTATCAGCGTCAACTCGGGCAGAGCATCGGCGTCGAGGTTGGCTGGGTCGGGTCGCGGGGCCGGAACCTGCCCATCTTCATGGAGGTCAACCCACGGGTCGTCGAGCCCGGCCAGACCACGCTGGGGCCGCGCACGTTCTCGGCCTTCAGCTTGGTGCGGCCGACCTTCACGGTGGCGAAGTCCTGGTACGACGCGATTCAGGCCAGCGTGCGGATGCGGCCTACCCGCGGTCTCAACTTCCTCTTCTCGTACACCTACGGCGAATCGGAGGACCACGTCTCGGGGCTCAACATCGGCGGAGAGGAGCGGCCGATCATTCCGGTAGACTTGGAGCGGCTGAGCTCGATCGAACAGGCGCTCGAGCGTGAACGCGGCCCGTCGCTGTTCGATGTCCGGCAACGCCTGGTGCTCAGCTTCGGCTACGACCTGCCGTCGCTCGAGAACAGCAGCGCCTTCACGCGCGGACTGTTCGGCAACTGGCAGTTGAACGGCATCCTGCAGTTCCAGACCGGCTATCCGTTCCCGATCCGGGTCCGTGGCGACGACATCCGGGGTTTGACCTCGCGTCCGGACCAGGTCTGCGACCCGAACGAGGGCGCGCCCAGAACGGTTGGCCAGTGGTTCAACACGGAGTGCTTCGTGCCGCTGAGCCTGGCCGAAACGGCGACGCGGCGCGGCAACGCGGACCGCAACATCCTCCGCGGTCCGGACTTCGAGCGCGTCGACCTGTCGCTGATCAAGAACATTCCGGTCGGCGGCGACGACCGGTCGCTGCAGCTTCGGATCGAGGCGTTCAACGTCTTCGACCGGGTCAACTTCGCCCAGCCGGGCAACCGGATCGGCGACCGGGACTACGGCGTGATCACCGCGACGAACGGCGACGGAAGGATCCTCCAGCTCGGCGTCAAGTACAACTTCTGAGGCAGCAGCCTGTTGGCTGCGGGGCTGAGGGGCGGCCTCGAGGGGCCGCGCCCTTAGTCTGCTCCGGCTGCTTTGGGCCGGTGAACGAACCAGAGGTTGCGTGAGTAGACGAGGATGCCGCCGCTCTGGCCCAGGATGAACACCCACTCCCGGATCCATATGGCGTAGCTGAGGAGCATCAGACCGCCTCCCAGACTCAGGTACCAGAAGACGTTCGGGACGACGCTCTGGCGGTGGCGTTCCGTGGCGATCCACTGAACGAGGAAGCGAGAGCCGAAGAGCGCCTGCCCCCCGAAGCCCACGGCTACCCAGATGTTCTCGGGTGTGAGTTCGGGCATGGCGGGCTCTCCAGTGAGTGAGCGGTGGCGGAGACGGCGCGGTGGCGGAACCAAGAGACGCCGAAGAGGTCCAGAATGCCGCGCAGGAAGCGGCCGCGGATGTTGTACTTGCTCTTGCCCTGGGTGCGGGGACGATGCCGGACCGGGATCTCAGCGTAACTGCCGCCGTGCCGCAAGGCCAGCAGCGGTAGAAACCGGTGAAGACCGTCGAAAGCCGGCAGATCGTTGAGCACGGCGGCTCGGTAGCCCTTGAGCGCGCAACCGATGTCCGTGCAGGGGTCGCCGAGGACCCATCGCCGCACCCTGTTCGAGATCCGGCTAGCAGTGCGCCGCAGCCACGTGTCGCGGCGGTTGGCGCGCACCCCGGAGGCGATGTCGTGGTCGTCGAGCAGGGCGGCGATCGCCGGAATGTCTGCGGGGTCGTTCTGCAGATCGGCGTCCATCGTGACGATGAGAGGCGCCCTTGCCGTGCGTATACCCGCCAGCAGGGCCGCTGACTGGCCGCCGTGGCGGTCGAGACCGATTGCCCGAACCCGTGCGTCTCCCGCGGCCAGAGCGACAAGTTCCTCGCGGCTGCCGTCCGTACTCAGGTCGTCGACGAGGATCAACTCGTAGTCGAACCCGGCAGCGGTCATCGCCTCGGCGGTCTGGACCGCCAGGAGTTCCAGGTTGCCCGCCTCGTTGAAGACCGGCGCGACGATCGAGAGCATTGGCGGCATGGCGGCGGCTCCGATCCTAGCCATAGCTACAGGCAGCGGCGTGCGTTGATACCCTGCCCGCCGTGTTGCTTGTCGTGCGCCATGGCGAAACCGCCTCGAACGCCGCCCGGATCGTCCAGGTTCCGGAGACTCCGCTCAACGAGCGCGGCATGGCGCAGGCGGAGCGGCTGGCGGTACGGCTGGTGAAGCACCATAGGGAACGGCCCATCGGGCAGGTCGTGGCCAGCCATCTGCGGCGCGCGGAGATGACCGCGGAGCCGGTAGCCGCGGCCCTGGGTTTGCCGCTGATCGTCGAGCCGTTGCTCGCCGAGCGCAACTTTGGGGACCTTCGGGGCCGGGCCTACGCCGACATCGGACTCGACATCATGGAGCCCGGATATCAACCCCCGGCGGGAGAGGACTGGGCGACCTTCCACCGCCGCGTCGACCAGGCCTGGGGCAGGATTCGTGAGCTCTCCGGGGAAACCGAAGGCGACAGCGTCTTCGTCACCCACGGCCTGGTCTGCCACTCCCTGGCGCTGCATCACCTGCACCTTGGCGACGGCGTGGAGCAGCCCGATCGTTGGGGGAACACCTCGGTCACCCACGTCGAGGCTCGGGCGCCGTGGAGGACGACCCGGATCAACTGCTGCGATCACCTGAACCAGGCGACGGCGGACGGCGGTCAGATGTCGGGTATCTGATCGGCGTAGGCCGGAGGCGGTCGGATCTCGGGCAAGGGACCGACGGCTCGGCTGCTGCGGACCCTCGGTACGCTCGGATAAAGTCCGTTTCACCGTCTTGGCCACTTCGGGAAGAACCGGGGTCGAGGGCGGGTTGCAGACAGCGTAGCCGGGGCTTCCGTGTGTGAAGCCGCGGTTCCGCGTGTTCCCGAGCCGGAAGTCTGCAGGTGTTGCCTCTCCAGGCAGTGGTTTTCCGGAAATGACCTTAGGACGGACCTTTCGACATGACCGTGGACCTGAGCGAGACCGTTCCATCCGAACAGCCGGCGGCACCCCGGGTGGCGGCGCCCACCGGCCCAGCCGTACCCGGGGTCAGCGAAGAGCTCCGGAGTGAGATCGCGGCCCAGGCGGACGTGCTGCAACGGGTGCGCGCGGAGGTGGGAAAGGTCATCGTCGGCCAGACCTACATGATCGATCGTCTTCTGATGGCCCTGATCGCGGATGGGCACGTCCTGATCGAGGGGATTCCGGGGCTGGCCAAGACGACGGCGATCAAGACGCTCTCCGAGTCCGTCGAGACCGGCTTCTCCCGCATTCAGTTCACGCCCGATCTGCTGCCCGCGGACCTCCTGGGCACCCAGATCTACCGCGTGGATCAGCACGACTTCCAGGTCAAGGAGGGGCCGATCTTCACGAATCTGCTGCTCGCGGACGAGATCAACCGGGCCCCCGCGAAGGTGCAGAGCGCGTTGCTCGAGGCGATGCAGGAGCGACAGGTCACCCTGGGCGACGAGACCTTCGACCTGCCCGATCCGTTCCTGGTCCTCGCGACCCAGAACCCGATCGAGCAGGAAGGGACCTATCCGCTGCCGGAAGCCCAGGTCGACCGCTTCATGCTCAAGCTGCGCGTGGACTACCCGAACCGGGAGGAAGAACGGGAGATCATGCGCCGGATGGCCCGGCGGGAGCGGCCTGTCGTCGAGGCGGTCGTCAGCCCGGACGAGATCCGCCGGGCGCGGGACGTCGCTGACGCGATCTACCTGGATCCCAAGGTCGAGGAGTACATCGTCGATCTGGTGTTCGCGACCAGGGAACCGGCAGATGTCGGACTCGAACGCCTGGAGCCGCTGATCGAGTACGGGGCCTCGCCTCGCGCCACGATCTTCCTCGCTGCTGCCGCCCGCGTACAGGCGTTGATGTCGGGCCGGGCCTACGTCACGCCGCAGGACGTGAAGACGGTGGGCCCCGATGTCCTGAGGCACCGGGTGCTGGTTTCGTACGAGGCGGAAGCCCGCGATCTCAGTTCGGACGATTTGATCCGGGAGATCATGGGCACCGTCGACGTTCCCTGAGGCGATCGATGTGGTTCTTCCGGCGTCACGAGACAGCGGGCCAGGATCGGCAGGAGCCGACGCGCTCCCCCGGGTTGCTGGCGCCTGAGCTGCTGGCGCGGATCAAGACGATCCAGCTTCGCACCCAACGCCTGGTGACCGACGCCCTCGCGGGCGAGTACCACAGCGCCTTCAAGGGGCGAGGCATGGAGTTTGAGCAGGTGCGGGAGTACACGCCGGGCGACGACATCCGCCACATCGACTGGAACGTGACGGCGCGCATGTCGAGCCCCTTCGTCAAGGAGCACCGGGAGGAGCGGGAGTTGACCGTCATGCTGATCGTCGACGTGAGCTCATCGGGCGCCTTCGGCACGGCCCGGAAGCAGAAGCGCGAAGTGGTCGCCGAGGTCGCCGCGGTGCTCGCGTACCTCGCGATCCAGAACAACGATCGCGTGGGGATGATCATCTTCTCGGACCGGATCGAGCACTTCATTCCGCCCAAGAAGGGCCGCTCACACGTCTGGCGCGTGATTCGGGAGGTCTTGAGCTTCCGCCCGACGGGCCGGGGCACCGATCTCGACGGCGCGCTGGACTACCTGGGCCGCGTCGTGCCGCGTCGGTCGGTTGGCTTCGTGATCTCGGATTTTCTGCTGGATGAAGGCCTGGATGAGGGCTTATCCGAGCGCTTGCGGGTGGCGGGTCGCCGCCACGACCTCACCGCCATCCGGGTCCTCGACCAGCGCGAGGTCAGCCTGCCGCGAATGGGGCTCGTCGAACTCGAGGACGCGGAGACCGGGGAAACGATCGTCATCGACACGGCGAGCCGGCGAGTGTCGGAGAGCTTCGCCCGTCTGGCCCGGGAGGATCTGGCGCGGCGGTCCGAGCAGTTTCGCCACGCCGGCGTCGGCGAGATTCAGGTCTGGGCCGACCGCCCGTGGATCGATCCGATCGTCCGCTACCTGCGGGCGCGCGAGCAGACGGTGCGGGTCTGAGGAGGCGTGGCGGCGTTGCGTTGTGATCCCCGGTCCCGTTGGCGGCGTACCCGGACGTCTTGCGCCGCAGCGGTCGTCCTGTTGCCCCTGCTGCTCGCGTGCAACGCCGCCGGGGAAGAAGCCGACGCCGGCGAGGCGCCGAAGCCGCCCGCCGAGCTGCGGGCCGCGGTCGACCGGACGACCGCCACGACGGGCGACCTGATCACCTACGAGGTGGAAGTCGAGCGCGACCCGGAGGTGACCGTCGAACTGGCCGATCCGGGAGTCGACATCGCCGGCTTCCGGATCGTCGACCTCGGCCAGGATCCGCCGGAGACGCTTGCTACCGGCCGGATCGTGGAACGCCGCTGGTACCAGCTCCGCGCGGACCTGGTCGGCGCCTACGCGCTGCCGGCGCTCTCCGCTGCGTACAGCGGGCCCGGCGGCGACGGTGGCGACCTCCGGACGCCGGAGATCCCGGTCGAGGTCGAGTCGGTGCTGCCGGCGGACGGCACGGAGGTGACGGACATCCGGGACATCAAACCGCTGCGGCGAATCGAGCTGGGGAGGCCGTGGCTGCTGTGGGTCGGAATCGCCATCGCGGTTCTCGCCCTCGCGGCTGCGGGTTGGTGGTGGTGGCGCCGGAGGCGGGGCAGAGGAGACGAAGCTCCGGAGACGCCCCGGATACCGCCCTACGACCTCGCGGTCCAGGAGCTGGAACGGCTTCGCCGCACCGATTTCTCGAACCTGCGGGAACTGCGCCGCTACTACTTCGCCGTCTCGGCCGTCGTTCGGGCCTACGTCGAAGGCCGCTTCGGGCTGAACGCGACCGATCTGACGACGGAGGAGATCCTGAGCCGCCTGGGAGGGTTGATCCGGCTCGATCCGAACCAGGCGCGGCGTCTGGAGCGGTTCCTCGTCGCGACGGACCAGGTCAAGTTCGCGGCCCACCTGCCCGAGCCCGACGAGATCGCCCGCACCTACGAACAGGCTTTGGGCTTCGTGCGGGCCACCCGGCCGTCGGACGAAGCAGGTGAGGAATCCGCGTCGGACCTCGACCGCACGGGGAAGGCTGCCTGATGGAGCAACTCCTGTTCGCCGACGCCCGCTGGCTCTGGGTGCTGCTGCCGATGTACGTCGTCTGGGCGCTTCTGTGGTGGCTTCGCCCGCGCTTGCGGCAACTGGCGACGCGTAGCGGTCTCGGGGGCGGACGCAAGGCGCCGGGTCGAGCCGCCGTGGCCTACTCGTCCCTTGTCCATGCGCGTCAGTCGGCGCGGACGGCAACGCCGACCGTTCGCCGCCTGGTGTCGGCGCTGCGCCTTGTTGTCGTCGCCCTCGTGCTGCTCGCCGTGATGCGTCCCCAGACCGGCCGGGCGCTCACCGAGGTGAGCACGGAGGGCATCGACATCGTGCTCGTGATCGACACTTCGGGGTCGATGAGGGCGCTCGACCTCGATGCGCACGAGCGCTCACTCAGTCGCCGCCGGGACCGGCTGGAGGTGGCGAAGGGGGTCGTCGAGACGTTCATCGCCGCGAGGCCGAACGACCGTATCGGCCTCGTCGTGTTCGGCGAGGAGGCCTTCACCCAGTGCCCGCTGACGCTCGACCACGGCATTGCCGCGACCTTTCTCGAGCAGTTGGAGATCGGCATGGCGGGCGACGCGACCGCGATCGGGTCGGCGGTCGGGGTGGCGACCAAGCGCCTCGTGGACTCGGAGGCCGAATCGAAGGTCGCGGTCCTGCTGACGGACGGGCGCAGCAACGCCGGGGCGTTGACGCCGTTGCGGGCGGCCGAGGCGGCTGCCGCGCTCGGCGTCAAGCTCTACACGATCGGCGTCGGCACGCGCGGTCAGGCCCCCATCGTCGTCGAGACGCGGTTCGGTCCGCGCGTGGTCTATGAGGACGTGGAGATCGACGAGGACACTCTGCGGCAGATGGCGACGGTCACCGGCGGCGTCTACTTCCGGGCCGAAGACGTCGGGGGGCTGGAGGAAATCTACGAGCGGATCGACGAGCTCGAGAAGACGGAGATCACGCAGGAGTCGTACATGGAGTACGAGGAGCGCTTCGCTTGGCTGGTCACGCCGGCCGTGTTTCTGCTCCTGCTCGAAGTCGTACTGCTCGATACCCGTTTGAGGAAGCTGCCGTGAGAGTGAACCCTGTGAGGTCGGAGTTGGCAAGCGGCCGCGGCCGGTCGCTGATCACGCTGGCGCCGGCGTTCCTGGCGCTCGGCTGCGAGGTCCGCACCGGTCAGCCGGACGCGCTCTGGTTGCTCTGGCTGGGGCCGGGCCTGCTGCTCTTCTATGTCTACGCGTTCCGCGCTCGCACCCGGTTGCTCGGCCGCTTCGCCTCGCGCGAGATGTTGCCGGTGCTGGTTGCCGGGGTGAGCCGGCCCCGCCGGCGCCTGAAGGCCTTTCTCGTCCTGGTCGCGCTGCTCGCCCTCGTCGCGTCGCTCGCCCAGCCGAGGTGGGGCTTCGTCTGGGAAGAGGTCCACCGGGAAGGGGTGGACATCGTCGTCGCGCTCGACGTTTCGGACTCGATGCTGGTGCGCGACGCGGAGGCGGGCGGCGAGCTCAGTCGCCTCGAACGCGCCAAACGCGAGATCGCCGACCTGCTGCAGCGGCTCGAGGGCGATCGCATCGCCCTGGTGGCCTTTGCCGGTGAGGCTTTCCTGGAACTGCCGCTCACCCTGGACTACTCGGCGGCGGCCCTCTTCCTGGAGGCGATGGCGCCGGACCTGATTCCGACCAAGGGAACCGCGATCGGCGATGCACTCCGGGTCTCGCTCGAGGCGTTCGACCGGGTCGCATCCGTCGGATCACGTCAATCGCGTGCCGTCATCCTGATCACCGACGGAGAGGATCATCTGGGCGAAGCACAGGAAGTCGCCGAGGGCGCCGCCGCGGCGGGCGTGCGCATCTTCGCGATCGGAATCGGCCGGGACGAGGGCGCGCCCATCCCCAGGGCGGGCGGGGGTTTCCGCACCGACCGGCGGGGCGAGATCATCCTGAGCCGGCTGGACGAGGCGGCTCTGCAGCGGATCGCGCTGACCACTGGCGGCCGCTATGTTCGCTCGGTGACCGGCGACGTGGACCTGGAGCAGATCTACGCCCAGGGCATCAAGGCGCAGCTCGAAGACCAGGAACTCGGCTCCAGTCGTCGCCAGCGCTGGCAGGAGCGCTTCCAGTGGCTGCTGGTCATCGCGTTGGCGGCGCTGATGCTGGAGCCGCTGATCGGCGACCGGCTGCGGCGCCGCGACGGGACGTTCGGAGGAGGCGACCATGCGGCCGCGGCCTGAGGTCCTCTTCGGGGCCGTCGTCTTCGTGGCATGGGGCCTCCTGCATCCGGAGGTCACGGTAGCCCAGCCGCCGCCCGAGCTCCCGCCGGAGCCGGCTTCGTCACGGGCGGAGCCGGAGACAACGCCGGTCGAGTTCTCCTCGCCCTATGACGCGTTCGACGCCGGGGCCTACTCCCAGGCGCTCGATCGCTTCGCGGATCGGCAAACCGAGCGGCCCGACGATCCGGAGTTGAGCCTCAACGTCGGCGCGGCCCACTACAAGTTGAACGACTTCGCGGCCGCCGACGCCCAGTTCTACCGGGCCGCGGCGATCGGCGACGACGAGTTGCGGGCGCAGGCCCTCTACAACCTGGGCAACAGCGCGTTCCGCCAGGGCAAGCCGGGTGAAGCGATCGACTTCTACATGGCCGCCCTGGAGGCGAATCCGGACGACCTGGATACGAAGTTCAACCTGGAGTTCGTGAGGGAGGAGCTGAAGAAGCAGCAACAGCAGCAGCAGAACCAGGGCAATGAAGATCAGGAACAGGAGAGCCAGGAGGGCGCCGAGCAGCAGCCGGAGGACTCGGAGCAGGGCGGGGCCGGGCAGCCCGAAGACCAGCAGCAGGACGACGGCGCCCAGGGCCAGGATCCGTCGGAGGACCAGCAGCCGCAGGATGGCGAGGGTTCCGGGGACTCCGATCGCGACGGGCTTGCCGACGATCTGGAGCGCGGCGCGGAGAATCCCACCGATCCTCAGAATCCGGACAGTGACGCCGACGGACTGCCCGACGGCCAGGAGGACCGGAACCGGAACGGTCGAGTCGACCCGGGCGAGACGGACCCGAATCGGGAAGACAGCGACGGTGACGGCATTCCCGACGCGGCGGATGCGCCGCCCGAGGGCGATGGTTCGGATCCCGGCAGTCAGGGTGGCCCTCAGGAGCAGCCTCCGGGCATGACGCCGGAGGAGGCTGAACGCTACCTCCAGGCACTCGAGGAGGGTCGCCTCGACCCGAATCGCCGGAGTCAACGCGGCCGCAACAAACGCCAGGCGAAGGACTGGTAGCCGCGATGGATGGCCAGAGACAACCGTGGCTTCGGCCGGTGAGCTGGAGCTCCGCGGCCGTTGGCTGGTCTGCCGTTCTCTGCGCGGCGTTGATGGCCATGTCGCAGCCCGCGCCGGTCGGGGCGCAGGCGGGGGGGAGGATTCAGGCCACGGTGGACCGTAGCCAGGTCATCCTCGGCAACCAGATCTACCTGACGATCCGCATCGACGGCTCACCCGACCAGCCGCCGAGACTGCCGGAGATGCCGGACTTCCGGGTCGTGTCTCGGGGTCAACAGCGCGACTTCCAGTTCAGGAACGGCAGGTCGAGCGCCAGCACGTCATACAACTACCTGCTGATTCCCGTACGGGCCGGAACGTTTGAGATTGGCCCGGCCGTCGCACTCGTCGACGGTGCGGAAGTCAGTAGCCTGCCCTTCACGGTCGAGGTCACCGCGGCGGAGGAAGCCGCCGGCGAGCAGGACCGGTCTCTCTTCGTCACCGCGTCGGTCTCCACGGGCCAGCCATGGCAGGGCCAGCAGGTGATCTACACGTGGCGCTTCTACAGCCGGGTGCGGGTCGGTCAGGGGTCGATCGAGTCGATGGACTTCGGCTCCGACGTGGTGGCCGAGGATCTGGGCGAGGTTCGTGAGTTCACGACCGCGATCGAAGGCGTCCAGTACAGGGTGAACGAGGTGCGCAAGGCGCTCTTTCCGCAGCGCGCCGGCGAGATCGTCCTGCCGCCGACCCAGCTCAGCGTGGAGGTCCTGGTCGAGGAGCCGCGCCGGCAGAGCCGGCGGCGCAGCGTCTTCGACGACTTCGACAGTCTGCTCGGTCGTGGCGGGCGCTGGGAGACGAGGTACCTGGTCACGGAACCCGTGACGCTCGACGTGCGGCCGCTGCCACCGCCTCCGGTGGGGTGGAACGGCCTGGTAGGGGACTTCGACATCAGCGCCTCACTCAGCCGTCGCGAGTTGCAGGTGGGGCAATCGGCGACGCTGGAGGTGCGGGTCGCGGGCGCCGGCAACGTGCAGCTCCTGTCCGAACCCCCGTTTCCCGAACTGCCGGCGTTCAAGATCTACCCGGACCAGCCCACCAGCGACATGGACAGCAGCGGTCGACACCTGACGGGACGCAGGGTCTTTCGCCGGGCGCTCGTGCCTCTGGTCGTCGGCGCGCTCGACATTCCGCCGCTTGATCTCGTTTACTTCGACCCGGACCCTGGTGAGTACGTGGAGCGGTCGACGGAGCGCATCGATCTGGAAGTGACGCCCGCGGATGGCGAGGAAGAGCTGATGCTCACCGAGTCCCTGGCGCCGACCACGGGCAAGGTAGCGGTTCGGATTCTCGCCGACGACATCCTGCCGCTCCGCCGGACTGCGGCCGGCATCGTGTCCGCCGCGCCTCAGGGCTGGCGGGCGTGGTTGTGGCTGGCCGGCGGTGTGTTGCCGCCGATCCTGTACTTCGTGCTGCTCACCCAGTATCGCCGCGAGCGGAGGTATGCCGCCGACAGGACGCTGCGCCGGCGCCAGCGGGCCCTGCGCCAGGCCCTGGCCGCGGCGAACAGGCTGACCCGCCCTTCGGGGACGGAGGGAACTGCGGGAACGGCAGGGCCGGCGGAGGCTTCCAGGGTGTTGCGGGCCTATGTGGGCGACAAGCTGGGTATCGAAGGAGCGGCCCTGACCCCGGCCGAAGCGGAGACGGCGCTGGTCGGGGCCGGCGTCGAGCCGGACGTGGCGTCGCGGTGCCGGGCCGAACTGGAGCGGTTCGAGGCGGACCAGTACGGCGTGGGTGTGGAGCCCGCAACGGAGACACGCGACGCCCTGGGCCCTTCCGGCGTCGATTCCCCGCGGCGGCGTCTCCGCATCGCCGGCGCGGCGCGGCAGCAACACTCCAGCGGGCAGTCAGGGGAGGTCCTTGCCGAGTTGATCCGCTCCATCGATCGGCAGCTCCGGAGGAGAAAGGGATGAGACGGGGGCTGGCGCTGTTCTTCGCCCTGCTGGCCTGGGCCGTTTCGCTCGCCGGGCAGCCGGCGACGACGTCCGTGGTCACCGAGGCTCCGGCCGTGAAGGAGGCGCCCGCTTCGACAGCGCCCGAAGCGCCACCGGAACCCGCGGAACTCTGGGTCACCGGCAATGCCGCGTACGAGGCCGGCGACTTCGAGACTGCTGTGTCGCGCTACCGCGGAATGGAGAGCCTGGGCGTCGAGAACGGTCATCTCCACTACAACCTCGGGAACGCCTACCTGCGAGCCGGCGACCTGGGACAGGCGATCGCTTCCTACCGCCGGGCTCTTCGCCTGTTGCCGCGCGACGAGGATGCTCTCGCCAACCTGGCGTTCGCACGTCGCAGCGCCCGCGATGAGATCGCGCCGCCGGAGCCCCCGGCGTTGCTGCGGACCTTGTTGTTCTGGCACTACAGCCTTGCCCCGGACGAGGTACTTCGCAGCGTCGTGCTCGTCAGCGGAGCGTTCTGGATGGTCCTTGCCCTGCGGCTCTACCGGCGTACTTCGGAGGTACTCCGGTGGTCCGCCGTCTGCTTGCTTGCGGCAGCGCTGGCGCTGGGCGGCTCGCTCGTCGCGCACGCGGCCTTCACTCCTGCCTCGGCCGTCGTTCTGCCGCAGGAGATCGACCTCCATGCCGCGGCCGGGGAGGGCTCAGTCGTCCGCTTCCGTCTCCATGCCGGCACCGAGGTCCGGATCGTCGAACAGCGCCCGGAGTGGACCCGGATCGAACTGCCCGACGGCCAGAGAGGCTGGTCGAGGCGCGAGTACCTGGAGATCGTCGAGTAGTCGACGGCTCCGCTTTCAGCCGCCCGCCGCGAAGCGCCGTCCGAGGATCTCGAAGAAGGCCGCCAGGAATCGGAACGTCAGGCCCCAGACGATGTGCCGGTCGGGATCGCCGACGACGACGCCTGGGAAGCTCACTTCGGGATACGGCGGGTGCCGGTAGTCGATGACCCGGGAGCGCTCCTCGAACCAGGCCAGGGGCACCCAGAACGCCTCGGCGACTTCGTAGTTCACGACCAGGTCGTTGCCCGTGTCCGCGTCCACCTCGTAGACGAAGGCGGCGATCCGGAGCCGCCTTCCCTGGCCGGCGCGCTGGCCCGCCTGATCGTCGAGCCGGCCGATCAGACGGGCTCCTTCGAGCGACAGGCCGACCTCCTCGACGGTCTCGCGCTCCGCGGTATGCCGCAGATCGCGGTCGGTCTCGTCGTGCCGGCCCCCGGGCAACGCCATCTGCCCCGACCAGGGGTCGGACGGCTTGCGGGCCCGCTCGATGAACAACGCCTCGGGGCCTGCCGCCGAGGGGCGGAGAACCATCGCCACGCTGGCCTCGAACTCGGCCGGCGGGAGGATCCGCGGTTTGTGCCCGGCCAGCCGTCTGCGGATGTCGGCGCTGTTCATTGCGGGCAGAAGCGGGGCGGCCGCCCCGGGGACGCCGGGTCCGGCTACGCGAACGTCGCTGTCAGCCAATCGATCAGTACCCGGTTGAACTCGTCGGGCTTCTCCTGCTGGGTCCAGTGACCGCAGTCCATGATCGTGTGCTTGTCGATGTTGGGGACCAGCGCTTCGATGTTGTCGGCGGAGGAGGGCGGCAGCACGACGTCGTTCTCGGCGCCGATGTAGAGGCAGGGCTGGTCGATCTTCTGGTCGATGCCCTTCATCAGCTCCCAGTTGCGGTCGATGTTCCGGTACCAGTTCACGCCGCCGGTGAAGCCGGTGCGCTCGTAGACCGTGACGAAGTGGGCCAGCTCCTTGGCGGTAAGCAGAAGTTCGCCGCGCAGATCGTCCGCCGTGCCGTGCTTGATGGTCTCCAGAAGCTGGAACTTCCGCTCCGGGGCGTCGGCGGGGAGCTTGCTGAAGGCCTCGGCATCCCACGAGCCGCGGCGCATGAAGGTGCGGAAGCTCTTTTCCGTATCCGCTTCGAGCACCTCTTCCGCCCTGTAGGGCTCCTGGAACGCGACGACGTAGTTGTCCTCGCCGCGCATGCGGCGGAGAAGCTCGATGGGTGGCGAAGGTGGCTGGGGGCCGGTCGGTGTGTTCACGCCGACGACGCCGAGGACGCGGTCGGAGTGCAGCCGCGGCATCGCCCAGACGACTCCACCGCCCCAGTCATGGCCGACGAAGACCGCCTTTTCGATGCCCCGGGCATCGAGGAGGCCAACCAGGTCGGCGCACAGTTCGGCCATGTTGTAGGCCTCGATTGCCAGAGGCCGTTGGGTGTGGCCGTAGCCCCTCTGATCGGGCGCGAGGACGCGGAAGCCTGCCGCGGACACCGCCGGCAACTGGTGGCGCCAGGAGTAGGCGAGCTCGGGAAAGCCATGGCTCAGGATGACCGGCACGCCCTCGTTTCCGGCTTCGTACACGGCCATCCTCAGACCGCCGTTTGTGCGCACGTAGCTGGGCTCAGGCCAGTCCGGGGTCTGTTGGGGGGGTGCCGCCGCTTTGCCCGGCTTCGCGGCGAGCGCGGCAGCTCCCGCGGCCGAACCGGCGATGAGGGTGCGTCGCGTCATCGGTGTGTCGGAGTCGCTTCCGTCGTTGTGGGTACTCATGGCGGGCAATGGTAGCCGAGGGCGGTGAGCCAATGCCCGGCGGGGCGGCGCCTGATGGTGGCGCTTGAGGCCAAGCGCGTCTGGTCGACCTGACCGGGCGGCCGCGGCTCGGCTCAGGAGCTCGGCGGCCAGGGTTTCGTGCGGATGACCCGGCCTACGTCGGCTGGACCGGCGATCCGGCACTGAACCCGCATAACCTCGCCCATCCGCTGGTGGATCTCGGGCGGCATTGGTGTACTTCGCCGAGTGTCCAGGTCGATGTGAATGCTCAGCAACTCGTGCGTCGCCGCGACGTAGCCCTCGTCAGCGTGGAGCATGCGCATGAAGGTGTGGTACTTCTTGTCGTCGAAGCCGAGCAGCTCCGCTTCGACGATGATCGGAGCGCCTTCGGGCAACTCCCGCAACCAGGTCAAATGGCTGTCGATCGAGAACGTCGAGCGCCGGTTGGTCTTGCGATAGGTCTGATCGATGCCCAGGAACGCAGTCCAGGGACCGGTCGCGTCGTCGAACACGACCAGGTAGTAGCCGGCGTTCATGTGGCCGTTGTGGTCGATCCACTCGGGCAGGACGGTGGCGGTCCAGATCTGCTGTGGGTCATTCATCCCGTTCACGCATGTTGACCGCGACGCCGCGCGGCGTTGGAGTCTAGCCCGCTGCCCGGGGGGGGTGCGGAGCTTGACAGGCTGCCGCCCGAGGGCGCACAATCCGCGCTCACCTTTCCTGGTCCGCCTTCAGGGCGACATCGGCACGGCGCGAAGAACCGCGACATGACTCACCACACGCACGACGCATCCCTGTTCGACCGGCTGGCCAAGCCGGGCGCGAAGCCCCGGCCCCAGGACCGGGCGCCAGATCTCTAGACTTCGTTCATCGGGAAACACCTGCCGGCCGGCCATCCAGTTCAGGATGCGCCGGCTTTTCTGTCGGTAGAGGAGCAACGTCATGGCCTCCCACCCAGCCATCATCGAATCGACCCTGCGCGAGGGCGAGCAGTTCGCCAACGCCTTCTTCGACAGTGACCAGAAGGTGGAGATCGCCCGCCTGCTGGATGCCTTCGGAGTCGAGTACCTGGAACTGACCTCCCCGGCGGCGAGTCGTCGTAGCCGTTCGGACTGCGAGCGGGTAGCCGCACTCGGGCTGCGCGCCAAGGTGCTCACGCACACCCGCTGTCACCTGGAGGACGCGAAGCTGGCGCTCGAGACGGGCGTCGACGGCATCGACGTCGTGTTCGGCACTTCCCGCTACCTCCGGGAGTACTCGCACGGCAAGAGCATGGACCAGGTGATCGAGACGGCGATCGAAGTCGTCGAGTACATCCGGTCGCACGACGTCGAGGTTCGCTTCAGTACCGAGGATTCCTTCCGCAGCGAGCTGGCCGACCTGATCCGCGCCTACCGGGCCGTGAACGCGGTGGGCGTGAACCGCGTGGGGGTCGCGGACACCGTGGGTGTGGCGAGTCCCCGGCAGGTCTATGACCTGGTGCGGCGCCTGCGCCAGGAAGTGGACTGCGACATCGAGTTCCACGGCCACAACGACACGGGTTGCGCGGTAGCCAACGCGTTCTGCGCCCTCGAGGCGGGGGCTACCCACGTCGACACGTCGGTGCTGGGGATCGGCGAGCGGAACGGCATCACGCCTCTCGGCGGTCTGGTTGCGCGGCTCTACGCCGAGGATCCCGAGGGCGTGCGCTCGCGCTACGACCTGCCGCTGCTGCGAGAGATCGAGAACACCGTCGCCTCCCTGGTCGAGGTCGACGTGCCGTTCAACAACTACATCACCGGCTACACGGCCTTCACCCACAAGGCCGGTATTCACGCGAAGGCCATCCTCAACGACCCCTCGAGCTACGAGATCCTCGATCCTGCCGACTTCGGGCTCGACCGGTACGTCCACGTCGCGCACCGTCTGACCGGTTGGAACGCGATCAAGTCCCGTGTCGAGCAGTTGCGCCTGGAGCTCACGGACGCGCAGATCAAGGAGATCACGGCCCATATCAAGGTGCTGGCGGACGAGAAGCCGCTCAGCCTCTCGGACGTGGACACGCTGCTGCGGGAGTACCACACGGCGGAGTTGACGCCGGCGGTGGCCGGAGCGGCCGGATGAGCGAACGAGGTCGGCCGGCCGACACGGCCCGCACCTTCGCGCAGAAGGCCCTGGCACGGGCCAGCGGCCAGGAGACGGTTGCGGTAGGCGAGATCGTCGACGCGCGGCCGGACATCGTGCTCAGCCACGACAACACGGCGCCGATCGCCGAGATCTGGCGGCAGTTCGGGCAGGAGCAGGTCGCGATCCCGGAGCGAATGGCGGTGACGCTCGACCACGCCGTGCCGGCGCCTACGGTCCGCCACGCACAGAACCACGCGGAAGTCCGCGCCTTCGTCGCCGAGCAGGGCGTCGGCCACTTCTTCGAGGTCGGCCGCGGCATCTGCCACCAGGTGCTGAGCGAGGAGGCGGTCGTCCTGCCGGGCGATGTGATTCTTGGCTCCGACTCTCACACCCCGCACTTCGGCTGGCTGGGGGCGTTCGGCGCCGGCGTCGGCCGCAGCGAGATGGCGGTGATCTGGGCCACCGGCGAGCTCTGGCTCAGGGTGCCGGAGTCGATCCGGATCCGGCTTGAGGGTGCGCTCGGCGAGTGGGTGTCGACGAAGGATGTGGCCTTGACTCTGATCGGCGATCTGGGCGCGGACGGCGCGCTCTACCGGAGCGTCGAATTCGAGGGACCGGCGATCGCCGGCCTGAGCCTCGACTCCCGGGCGGCGCTGGTCAACATGATGGCGGAGATGGGCGCGAAGAACGCGTACATGCCGCCGGACGGCGCGGTGTTCCACGATCTCGCGAGCCGGCTGATCGAGCGGCCGGGTCGGCGACCGGGACGAGGCGCCGAGCCCGGCGAGGCGGCGGAGGAGGTCGCGGCCCGGTTGCGTGAGCGCGCGGTCTATCCCGACCCGGACGCGGCCTGTGCGGCCGAGCACCTGCTCGATCTGTCTGCCGTCGAGCCCCGGGTGGCGCGGCCGCACCAGGTCGACGACACGGTCGCGGTCGGCGAACTCGACTCGGTACGGGTCGACCAGGCGTTCATTGGCACCTGCACGAACGGCCGGATCGAGGATCTCGCCGCGGTGCACCGGGTGATTGCGGGTCGGCGGCTCGCGCGGGGCACGCGGATGGTCATCGTTCCAGCGTCGAGCGAGGTCTGGAACGAGGCGCTCGACCGCGGCTGGGTGGCGGATCTCGCCGCGTCGGGCGCCGTCTTCGGGACCCCGGGTTGCGGCCCGTGCATGGGCAACCACCTCGGCGTGCTGGCGCCTGGCGAGGTCTGCATCTCCAGCGCGAACCGGAACTTCCAGGGCCGGATGGGAGACCGCGGCGCGGAGATCTACCTGGCGTCGCCCGCCGTTGTCGCGGCGAGCGCGGTCGCGGGCCGGATCGTTCACCCGCGGGAGATCGCGGGATGAGCGGTGACGGCAGGGTCAAGCGCCCAGGACTCGTTACGCCGGTCGACGTGTCGCGGCCCTTCCGGGGCCGGGTGTTTCGCTACGGCGACCATGTGAACACGGACGTCATCTTTCCCGGCCGCTACACCTACACGAAGAGCCGCCCCGAGGAGGTCGCGCCCCATGCGCTGGAAGACCTCGACCCGACGTTCGTCGAGCGCGTCCGCCCCGGCGACGTGATCGTCGCCGGCTGGAACTTCGGCTGCGGTTCGAGCCGCGAGCAGGCGGCGGTCTGTTTGCGCTACGCCGGCGTCGGCGCGGTGATCGCGCGCAGCTTCGGGCGGATCTTCTACCGGAACGCCCTGAACAACGGCCTGCTCGCGATCGTCTGTGCGGAGGCGGTCGAGGCGCTGGAGGAAGGCGCCGAGGTGGAGGTCGCGCTTCAGGGGTCGACGATCCGTAGCAGCGACGTCGCCTTCGGGTTCTCGCCGTTCAGCCCGGCAGTGCGGTCGATGATCGCGGCCGGCGGCCTGATCGAGCAGACGAAGCGACGGCTGGCCGCGGGCGCCGGGCCCGGAAGCGTTCGCGGCAGCTCGCGCGGATGAGAAGGAAGGTCCCTTGAGCTCCGGAGCGCAAGGTGCGGCCCCGGCGAACGCCGACGGATGGGCTTTGCCGGTCCGTCTGGCCCGCATCGGCGGCGACGGGATCGGGCCGGAGGTCGTGGACGCCGCGGTGCGGGTTGCAGACGCGGTCTGCGGCGACCGGATCGAATGGGTCGAGGCCGAGATGGGCTGGGGGAGCTTCGAGCGCACCGGCGAGGCGCTGCCGGAGGCCACCGTGGAGATACTCGAAGGTTGCGCCGGCGCGCTGTTCGGCGCGGTGTCCTCGCCGAGCCATGCCGTGGACGGGTATCGCAGCCCGATCGTCGAACTGCGGCGGCTGCTCGATCTGTTCGCCAACGTGCGGCCGCTGACCGGGAACGGCATCGACGCGGTCGTCGTCCGGGAGAACACGGAAGGCCTCTACGCTGGCCGGGAACACTGGGAGCGAAAGGGCGAGGTCGCGATCGCCGAGCGGGTGATCAGCCGCCGCGCGACGGAGCGGATCGTCCGCTTTGCCTGCGATCAGGCGCTGGCTCGTGCCGCCCGGCGGGGCAACTCGGCACGGCTCACCGTCGTCCATAAGGCGAACGTCCTGCGCCTGAGCGACGGCCTGTTCCGCGAGACGGCGCTCGAAGTCGCCGCGGGTTTCCCGGGGATCGAGATCGAAGAGCAGCTCGTCGACTCGATGGCGTATCGGCTCATTCTGGAGCCGGAGCGCTACGACGTGATCGTCGCGCCGAACCTCTACGGCGACATCCTGAGCGATGCCGGCGCGGCGCTGGTCGGCGGGCTCGGCGTCGTCGGTTCGGCCAACTGCGGCGAGGGTTTCTGCCTTGCCGAACCGGTCCACGGCAGCGCCCCGGACATTGCGGGGCGAGGGATCGCGAGTCCGGTCGCCGCGGTCGCCGCCGCCGGGCTGCTGCTGGAACGGGTGGGGCTGGCTGGCGCCGGGGGCCGTATCGGCCGGCTCGTGGCGGCGCACCTTGCGGACGGCCCGGGAACGCCGGACCGCGGCGGAAGCGCGATGACGGCGGAGGCCGTCGAGGATCTGCTGCGTCGGCTGTGACGGCGAGTGGAGGTCGCGCGGCGCCGGCGCGTTACTTGGCTTCCGGCGCCGGGCAACTGCGGGGGAACGCCTTCGTATCGGTGATCGCTGGCGCGGGCGTGCCGGGTTCGTTTCGTTCCTCCCAGACATCGCCGGTCGCCGTCGCCGTGTCGGTCACCTGGATGCGATAGCCGAGATCGGTGGTCGCCGCGCCGAACACCCACACGTGGTCGTTGTTCTCGCAGCCGTCGAGCACCTTGATCAGCACCTCCCAGTTCTCTCGGTTGAAGAACCAGAACATCCCGGAGTCGTTCGTGCCCGCATGGACCACTCGGGCCCGTCCCGTGACGCCGCCGGGCGTTTCGTAGTTGACCCGGACCGCGTAGCGCGAGTCATGCAGGCACAGGGTCGAGGCGTCGGGTTCGCAAGTTCCCCGCGCCTCGCTGGCGCGGACCAGGATGACCTTCAGGGACAGGGAGGCCGCTTCGCCGCTTCCGCTGGTCAGGGTCACGCGGTAGAAGCCGGGCGCCCGCCAGGCGTAGCGTGGACTCGTCGCTCGCGAGGTTCCGCCATCGCCGAAGTCCCACTGGCGCAAACCGCCTCCGGCCGAGGGCTGGAAGGTGATTCTCACGCCGGTGAACGTGGTGCACAGGTCGCGATCGCAGTCGGCGCCGAGGATGTCGAAGCCGGCGCCCGGTTTCCCGGGCGGTCCCGGGCTCGGCGGGGGGGCTGGAGGCGGGGGCGGTGACGGTCCCGGGCTCGGCGGCGGCGGTGATGGTCCCGGGCTCGGCGGCGGCGGTGATGGTCCCGGGCTCGGCGGCGGCGGTGATGGTCCCGGGCTCGGTGGCGGCGGTGACGGTCCCGGGCTCGGCGGTGGGGCGCCGCCTCCACCTCCACCACCACCACCGCCGCCGCCGCCACCGTTCGATTCGGTGATCGTCAGCGTGACGCTCGCCGGCGAGCCGGGGCGCAGCGCGCGGGGCAGGGAACCGAGGGCCAGCCTCGCGGACTCGTCGTCCGTGTCGCTGTCCCTCGTGGTCGTCACGGCGCCCGAGACGGCCAGGTCTCCGGCCGGGATCGTCAGACTGTCCGGGGCGACGCAGTCGCCCTCCTCGGCGGTCAGCAGGATCGTCCTCAGGGGAATGACCAGAGGGTCGCTGGAAGCCCGCGAGAGTGTCGCCACGACCATGGCGGTCGAGCCTTCCACGACGGAAGAGGGCCTGAGCGACAGGCTGACGGTGATCGGCGCCATCGAGTCCCTGATCGTCACGTCGACACTCCCGGGAGTCCCTGCCTGAAGCTCCTGCGGCAGCGCGCCGAGGGCCACGGTCAGCGTCTCGTCGTCCGCGTCCTGGTCCTTCGAGGTGGCGAGAGAGCCGGTCGCGGAGCGCTGTCTGGCCGGAACGCGGATCGACCGGAGCGTGCCGAAGTCTCCCGGCTCCGCCGTGGCCGCGGTCGTCACGATCGGGACGGTGACCGCGGTTGCCAGCGCACGGTCGAGCGTGACCGTCACGACCGTGGCCTCGCCCTCGTCCACGGGATTGGGCGTTACCGAGAGCGTCGTGGTGGCCTTGGGCTCGTCGTTGTCCGTCACCTCGACCGAGGCCGCGTCGGCCGCAGGCGAGATCGTGTAGCCGCTGCCTGCAGCGAGGGCAGCCTTCACGGTCCCGTCCGGCTCGTCCGCGCCGTCGTTCACGGTGGCGACCGCGAGCGTTGCCGATCTCGCGCCGCTGGCGATCGTCACCGACCTGGCGCCCAGGCCGCCTGCCGCGGCGAAGTCGCCCTCCTGCGTCACGTTGAGCTCCACGGTCAGCGCGGCGCCGGTCGCGCTTCTGGTACTGACCGTGAAGTTCGCCGGGGCGCCTTCCGCGACGGTCGACGTCGCGCCGGCGACCGACACGACCGGCTCGTCGTCGCGCAGCGTGATCGTGGTGCTCCCGGTCGCTCCGACGGAGTAGCCGCTGCCGTCGGCCAGGGTGATCACGATCGTCTCGTCGCCCTCCGCGGCAGCGTCGTTCGTGATCGTGACGGGAATCGAGGCGGACGTCCCGTCCTTCGCAACGGAGACGGTTCCGGACGTGCCGGTCACGCCGGTGATCGAGTAGTCCGTGCCGTGGGTCGCGCTGCCGAACAGCGTGTAGTTCAGGGTGAGGGGTTGCGGCGCGGGAAGGGAAAGGGCGAGGCTCGCCGTCGTCGAACCCGATGTCTCGTCCGTCGTGGCGGTCGCGGCGGAGAAGGTCGCGATCGGCGTTGCCGGTGGTGGGTCGTCGTCGTCGTTGACCAGAACCGTCGCCTCGTTGTGCGGGGCCTTCGCCACCTTGTACTTGCCGGGGTCCGCGACCACGGTGGCCTTGATGTGGCCGTGCGCTTCGTCGTTCCGGTCGTTCTCGGTCGCTACCTGGATCGTCTTCGGGTTCGGGTCGCCGGCCAGGAAGACGATGCTGCGCTGGTTGAGGCTCGAGGCGGCGAAGTTCCCCTGTTCCTCGAGGCGCACCTTCGCCAGCAGGTCGTCGCGCGCCACTCCGTCGAGACTCACGGTGAACGTGGCGGCCGTCCCCTCGGTCACCGCGGGGCCGCCGCCGACGCTGACGGTGTTCCTGATGTGCGTGTCGAGGAGGCGGATCACGCCGTCTCCCGTCACGGCGCCGCTGGCGCCGCCGTCGAGGTTCGTCACGCCGAGCCGGGTCGTGCCGCTGGTGGACGAGGCGGGGATGCTCGCCGTCAAGGACTCGTCCTCGGTGTTCCCGAGTCCGTCGTATTCGGCGCGCAGCCCGACCACGACGACCTGGTCCTCCGGGTCCGCCAGGACGTCGGCGTCCGTGAACGTCGCCGTGTTCGTGGATGTGTTGAAGGCGCCGGCGAGCGCTCTGCCTTCCGAGAGGCGGTAACTGAGGCTGGTCCCGGACGTTTCGGTCAGAGCAAGCGGAACCGTGAGACGTTCGTCGTCAACGAGCGGACGGCCCGGCGTCATTCGGATGAGCGCCCCGTAGACCGTGCCCTCCAGAGCCCAGTCCGTCACGATGTCGAGCGTCACCGTGGTCGGGTCGTCATCGCGGACGTCGACTTTCGCCGAACTGGCGCCGCTCTTCGGCGTGTACCTCGTGCCCGAGTTCACCGTGGCGTCGACTCTGCCGCGCGCCTCGTCGAGGCTGTCCGCGTCTGTCGGGACGTCCCAGGTGGCCTCCGCCTTCCTGGCGGGAATCGTGACCTGCTTCTCGCCCCGGGCGCTCGCGCTGACGTAGTGGTCGCTCCCGGTGATCGTGAAGTTGACCGTGGTGCTCTCGTTCAACACGGGGTTCGCCTTGAAGGTGAACCTGGCCTTCGTGCCCTCCGTGACGAACGACGGTCCGGTCACGCTGATCTTCGTCGTGCTCGCGTCTTCCACGTGGAAGCTGACGGAACCGGCCGCGGCCGTTGCGCCGCCGCCGAGACCCGTGCCGGGCGTGAGTGTCCCGAGTACTACGGTCACCGATTCCCCCGTTTCGATGTTCGAGTCGGAGCTCGCGGCGAGGATGATCGTGGCGGAGTTCGCCGCGGCCGAACCGCCGGTAAACGTGACGGTGGGCGGACTGTTCGCGAGGTCCGTGGTGGCGAGGTTCGAATAGCTCACCCCCGTGGGCAAGGTCGAGGGCGCGGACAGAGTGTAGTCCGTGCCGAACGTGGCGACGCCCCCGAACGAAAGCGCCGCACTGAGGCTCTCGTTCGCGGCGAGTGCCCGGCTGAGGGACACGGTCAGGGTCTTCGAGTCCCCTTCGGCGATGTTTCCGGCGGGGGCCGTGAGCGTCACCGTCGTCGCTTCGGCGTCCTCGACCGTGACGCTCGCGACCTCGACTCCGACGAGGTAGCGGTAGCGCTCGCCCGCCGCGACCGGCTGGAGCGTGACGTGGACCGATCCGTTCGGTTCGTCCGTGCTGTCCGTCCTCGTTGGCACGGAGTACGTGGTGGAGGCGGCGCCCGAGGCGAGGACGATTTCCTTCGACCCCAGGTGAGTCGATCCGACGTAGCCGCCCTGTTCCGACACGATCAGCCCGATGTTCAGTGCGGCGTCCTCCGCGGGATTCGCGTTCGGCGTCGTGGCGATCGTGAACGTCGCACTGCTGCCTTCGGTCGTCGCGGCGCCCGGGCTTATGTTCAGCGAGGGCAGGCCGTCGTCGTTGGCGATCGGGATGTCGAGAGCGTCGCTGAGGGCGATGCCCCCGGCCATCCCCTGGGAGGTTGGCGCCCGCGAGTTCGCGCCCCAGTCGATCCCGACGACTCGGGAGTCCCTGTCCGAGTTGGACCGTGCGGTGACCTTGATCGTCGCCTTCCGGCTTCCCTTGCCGAAGTCGAGGACCGGACTCTGCTTGCTGTGAGGCGGCTCGGTGCCGAAGGTCACGCCCGTGCCCGAGAAGGCGAGATCGAAGTGCGCGCCCTCGGCGCCGCCCGTTACCGACATCGGCGCGGTCACGCTCTCCTGATCCAGGAGGGTCCGGCCGAGCGCCACTTCGATCGTCGTCGCGCCTCCGTCCTCGAGGATGGCGCCGACGGGTCCGATTCGGGTCATCGTGACCGGGGTCGGCGTGTTGTCGATGATCGCGATCTGCTTCGAGCTGTGGTCGGCAAGCAAGCCGACGTTCTGGGGAAGAGGATTGTCCGGATCCGCCGAGAGCGTGGCGATCATCGATTCGGTTGCCGTCTCGTCGTCCTTGTCCGCCAGAGTCTGGAAGCTGACCTGCCAGGACGCCTGGTTCGCCTCGATCTTCCGCGTCGTGCAGAGGTTCGCGTCAAGCTGGATGCGCCCCTGGTTGTCGGGCAGAGTGAGTTGGTAGTCCGTGCCGTGAGTCGCCGTGCCGCTGAAGCAGAGCTTGAAATGAACGTCAACGGACTGCGTTTCCTCGACCGCGACGTACAGGTAGACGGATCGACCTTCCACTCGGCTCGTGACGTCCACCCTTTCGTTCGCGGACGTCACTTCGTATGCCTCGATGCCGAGACCCTTGATCGCGATTCCCTGGCCCAGCGCTACGGAGGCGAGGGCGGCGCCGAAGAGCGCGGCGAGGACCGCCGGCGAACGTGCTCGGCCGCGGGGCCAGAAGCCCCTCCCACCAACCATCAGAGTCATTCGCGCCAACGTCACGAGAACCGCTCCGAACGGCGCTCCGCGAGTTGACCAGGCTTCGGACCGAGCGTCCGTCCCTGCCGAGGCACTCGGCACCCGATGGGCAGGAGACGACCGGCCGTCGCGTTTGCAAGGCCGGCACGGCCCTGCACCATGTTGTGTGTCCGAGTGCGTTCGATTATCGGCGAGGGTCACGGCAGCGTCAAGCAGACGTGCTGTCCAGCGTGAAGTGAGCGTGAACGGGGAGGGTGAATCCAGCGAGAAGTGAGCGTGAGCGGTTGGGATCGGGGATCATCGGAGGATGATTTTGACTCTCCAGACCCACGGACATCAGACACTTGAGGAGGTTCGCCGTTTCCTGTCGGGCAGCGAGGCGGTTGACTTCGTTCTTTCCGACCGCGTGTCGGCCTACTCGTTCATCCTCGAGACGCTGGTCAAGTTCCGCTACCGCGCGCTGCCGCGACGCGACAAAGGCTCGATCCGGGCATACCTGATGAAGATGACCGGCAAGTCGGAGTCGCAGGTGACGCGGCTGATCCGGCAGTACCTGGACACAGGCCGCATCCGGGACCGCCGGGGCGCGCAGGCTCATGCCTTCCGCCGGCGGTACACGAAAGCCGACATCGGCCTTCTGGCCGAGGTCGACGAGGCGCTGGGCCAACTGTGCGGGCACGCCACCCGCGCGGTGATGCGGCGGATGCACGAGGAGTACGGCGACGAGCGTTTCGAGCGTCTGGCCGGGGTGTCGAACGGGCAGTTCTACAACCTGCGCAAGTCGACGACCTACCGGCGCCGCCGCACCACCTTCCGGGAGACCCGAGCCACCGCGGTTTCGATCGGCGAGCGCCGAAAGCCCAGGCCGAAGGGTCGGCCGGGCTTCCTGCGCGTCGACACGGTGCACCAGGGGGACCGGGACGGCGAGAAAGGCGTGTACCACGTCAACCTCGTGGACGAGGTGACGCAGTGGGAGCATGTGGCGACGGTGCGCGCCATCTCGAAGCGTTGCCTCGTGCCCGTGCTGGAGGAGCTCATCAAGGCTTGTCCCTTCAACGTGCTGGGCTTCCACGCCGACAACGGCTCGGAGTACATCAACCACAAGGTGGTCGAGATGCTGAAGAAGCTCCACGTCCCGGACTTCACGAAGTCGCGCCCCCGCCGCAGCAACGACAACGCCCTGGTCGAGAGCAAGAACGGCAACGTGATCCGCCGCTGCTTTGGCTACGGGCACATCCCCAAGCTCTTCGCCCGGGAAGTCAACGCCTTCGCCCGCGACACGCTCTCGCCCTTCCTCAACTTCCACCGTCCCTGCCTGTTCCCGACCGAAGTCACGGACCGCAAGGGCAAGGCCAGGAAGCGCTACCGCTACGAGGATGTCGCGACCCCGTTCGAGAAGCTCCGGTCCCTGCCGAACGTCGAGCGGCACCTCAAGCCCGGCGTCACCATCACCGCTCTCGAAGGCCAGGCCGCGGCCATCAGCGATCTCGACGCCGCTGTCGCTCTGAAGCGGGCTCGCGCCAGACTCTTTGAACTCATCGCCCGGGAGTCCGATCCGCGGCGACGCCGGCGCGCCTGAACCGACCGCGGCGACGATGCCACCGATCACCACAGCCGCCAACTCCATGACCGCGGCGCCGAGCCACGAGAACCAACCCCCCGTGCCGAGCGCGCTACCCTTGGGCGGCAGACGGTACGGAACCGTCTGCCGCGTCCAGAAACCAACCCTGAACCGACCGGAATCGAAGCCTCTCTACCCCACCCGCCCCACGCTCATTTCAGGATTGGAAAACACTGCAGAAGAATGGTGAGCCCGGAGGTCCGCGCACGGTGCGAGGCTCTACAGACAATGACGAAAAAGGCCGCCTGAACTCAGGTGTCGGCCCCTCCCCGGGGACGAGCAGCACCGGGTGCGCCGACGTCCCCGTCGGCTTCCGGAAGTAGGCGCGAGGCGCCTGTCGCGAGAGCCGCGGTCCGGTTGCTAGACTCCGCGGGTCGTGACCGCTTCCACAGGATCGCGGGCCTGGTTGATCCTCGGGGTTCTTGTCGCAGCCGCCGCTACGGCTCGGGCGGACGACCTGTTTCTGCCGGTCGATTCGCCCGCCGCCACGATTCCGGGCGGCCCGGAGAGCGCCCCGGCCGCCGCCGGCGCGGCGCCGACGTTCGGGCCCGTCGCGCCCATCCTGCGGCAGCGTCTGGCGCGCATCGATCGCGGCCTGCTCGATCGGGTGCGGGTCGCCGCGGCTTCGGGTACGGCGGGCGCCGGCCTCCTGGACCTGAATCTGTTCGACGACGCGCGTTTCCGCGTGACCGATCTTGCAACCGCTCCGAGCTCGGCCGGCTTCGCGATCACGGGAGATCTCGAAGGCGTGCCGCACGGCACGGTCGCGATCGTGGTCAATGGAGAGCAGATCGCGGGTTCCGTCCGTACGCCGACCGCCTGGTACCAGGTCAGGCGGGCAGAGGGCGGGCACGTCGTGATCCGTCAGATCGACGAGAGCGCGTTGCCGGAGGGCGCCGAACCGCTGGAGCCTCCGCCCGGGGCCGGCGGGCCGCCTCCTGCCGCGCCGCCGCCAGGCGCCGCTCCGCTGGCCTCGCTGTCGCCGGGTTTCGGGCGTCCGGCGGCTCGGGGCGTCGCGGCGGACGTTCCGTTCGTGCCGAGTCCGCAGACGCAGGCAGCCGAGATCGACGTGCTCGTGGTCTACACGCCTTTCGCCCTGCTGCGGGAGGGGGGCATCGCCGAGATGGACACGACGATCGACCTGTGGTTCACCGAAGTGAACAAGATGTTCGCGGACAGTGGCGCCAGGGTGAGCATTCGCCCCGCTCTCGTGGCTGAGGTCGTCGGTTACGAGGAAGGGGGCGGCACCCTCGATCTGTCCCGTCTGGTCCTGCCGCGGGACGGCCACATGGATGAGGTTCACGCGCTGCGGGACGCGGTGGGTGCGGATGTCGTTCACCTCGTGGAAGGGGAAGCCTCCTATTGCGGCATCGCGTATGTCATGAAGGTGGTCGAACCGAGCTTCGCGGACCTGGCGTTCGGCGCCACGAACGTGATCTGCGGGAGCAGGACCTTCGCCCATGAACTCGGCCACAACCTGGGTCTGCAGCACGATCGCTATCAGCGGAATCTCGAACGCCTGTCCGACTTCGAGAACTTGCCGCACGTCCACTCCTACGGCTACACGAACCACAGGCTGCTGCGGGATGCGGCGGCGCCCGCGAGCGCCTCCTGGTACACGATCATGGCCTACAGCACGATGTGTCTGCACATGAACGCGTCGGGATGCGGGAGGGCCGCGTACTTCTCGACCCCCGATCTTGTGACCGCGGCGGGCGATCCTCTTGGCGTCCCTGCCACGGCCGACTCGAGTCTGATCACCGGGCCGGCCGACGCCGTCACCACGATCAACCTGACGGCGCCGGTCGTTGCAGCGTTTCGCGGACCGCCGACGGCCGCCCCCGCGGTCGCCTGGGTCCGGCGCACGACGGAGGACGACGCCTACGGTTTCGGGCCCGGTCCCTGGGGCTATACCTTGACGGACACTCTTGGCTGGCGGGTCGCGTTCACGAAGGATGTCCGCAACGTCTCGGCGGCCGACTTCGTGCTGACCGGTTCCGGCTTCGGCGCACCCACGCTCACGGTGACCGCGAGGGGCAGCAGCCAGCGCGCCTACGACGTCGTGGCCTCGGGCGGCGCACTGGCCGACTTCGACGGCGAGGTCGGGCTCGGCTTCGCGTCCGGCCAGGACATCGAGGACCTGTCCGGCACGGCTTTGCCGTCGACCTGGCCGGCAGCCGCGGAACTGACGTACACCGTGGACAACTCGGCGCCGGTCCCCACGATCTCGCCCACGACCGCCGATGCTCTTCCCATCCATCTGACCGTGACCTGGAACGAGCCGGTGAGATGGCTAACGCCCGCCGCTTCGACGGTGTCGTCGGACATCGGGTTCACCTGGCACGAACCGACCAGCGACACGGTGTTTACGGCCACGGTCGACGTCCTGAACTTCGCGAACATCATCACCGTTCCGCTGAAGATCACGATCCCCTCGGGCGGGGCCGCCGATCGCCTCCTGCAGTTGAACGAGGAGACGACCGGGTGGATCGACCTCGAACGTCACTTCGTCGATCCCAACCTGTCGGTCACCGGCTTCACGGACGACTGGGTGGAGGAGAACGCGGTCTGGACCTCCGCAAATCCGTCGCTGGGCGGAAGTCCGGTGGGTACGATCTCCTGGTCTCTAGAGGCGAGGGATTCGGGGTTCTCCATCGACACCGCGACCGGAGTCGTCACTCTTGCGCCGCGGGACTTCGAGAACGCGCTGGATGGCGATGGCGACAACGTCTACGAGGCGACGGTCATCGGCGCCGACAGCAACGGGGATTTCGCCTCGGGGTCGTTCGCCGTGACCGTGAGGAACGTGACGGAGACGCGGTCATTCGAGATCGCCGGATTCTCTCCCCGGAAACTGCCGGAGCGTCGAGCGCTTCGCCTCCGCCCTGAACTGGAGGGCTCCTGGGTCGTGCGCGGCGGGGCGAGGGTGGTCGAGGATGGCCCCGTCGGCGACGTGACCTGGAGCCTGTTCGGACCGGACGCCTCGCACTTCACCTGGTCGGCAGGCAAACTCGAGTTTGCCGCGAAGGACTTCGAGAATCCCGTGAGCGCGGACGGAGACAACGACTACCAGGTGTCGCTCACGGGGACGGACGAGGACGGCAACTCGGTGACGGAGGGAATGATCGTCCGTATCGTGGACGCGCTGCCCAGGCCCCTGGAGTTGCTGAGCCCGTCAAGCGCGACGGTGAACGAGAACGCGGCCTGGACCGGCGGCGCTCCCAGGTTCCAGGGCAGGCCTCTCGGCGCCACGACGGTCACGAAGTCGGGCGCGGACGCGGCGCTCTTCAGGCTGGACTCCCTGAAGAACCTGAGCCTCCCGGCCCAGGACTTCGAGGCGCCCGGGGACGCGGACAGGGACAACGTCTACGAGGTCACGGTCCGGCTGGCGGACGAGGAGGGCAACTTCGCCGAGAAGGCGATCACGGTGACCGTGGCGGACGTGAACGAGACGCCGCAGAAGCCGTCGGTCACTCTCGGGGCGCAGCCTTCGTCGATTCGGGAGGGGGCTACGTCGACGGTGACGGCCACCCTGTCGTCGACGCTCTCGCAGTCCGTGACGATTCCGCTGACGGTGGGCGGGACGGCCCGGAGCGCCGACTTCACGCTCTCGTCGAGCATCACGATTCCGGCGAACACGTTGTCCGCCTCCGTGTCGCTTTCGGCGCAGACGGACACGGACACCACCGCGAGCGAGACGGTCACGGTGGCGCTTGACACCGGGAACCTGCCGTCCGCCGTGCGGGCGGGGAGTCCGGCGAGCGTGACCGTGACGATCCTGGACGGTACGCCGAAGGTGAACCTGAAGGTGTCTCCGAATCCAGTCACGGAGGGTTCGAGTGCGACCGTCACGGTGGAACTGACGAGATCGTGGGGAAGTTCGCTGACATTTGCCCTTGTGACCGCGCCGACCGGTTCGGCGCCGGCCGGGCCGTCTGACTACACGGCCGTCGGCAGCATCACGGTGAACGCGGGGCGGACGTCCGCCACGGGTTCGCTCGCCACGACGGAGGATGCGGACCGCGACGACGAGACGCTTCGGGTGGCGTTGCCGTCCGTGCTTCCGTCGGGCGTCGTCGCGGGAATCGACTCGAGCGTCACGGTCACGATCGCGGACCGGACGCCGCAGCCACAGAAGCCGTCCGTGAGTCTGGGCGTTTCGCCGAGTTCGGTGGCGGAGGGGTCGAGTACTTTCGTGACGGCGAGGTTGAGTGCGACGCTGAGCTCGGCGGTGACGATGCCACTGACAGCGACTCGCGACACGGCGGAGGCGGGTGACTTTGACAATCCCTCGCCGATCACGATTTCCGCCGGTTCCCGGTCGGGTACGACGCCGCTGGTCACGCGGGTCGATTCGGACCGGGACGACGAGGTGTTCACCGTGGCGCTGGGCGCTCTGCCAAGCGAGGTCCGGCGAGGTTCCCCGAGCAGCGCAAGGGTCACGATTACCGACACGACGCCAGCGCCGGGGCCGCCACCTGGTCCACCGCCTGGTCCGGCGCCCGGTCCGCCGCCTGGTCCGCCCGGGCCTGGCCCCGGGCCGCCGCCGGGTCCCCCCGGCCCGCCGCCCCCGGGTGGTGGCGGTGGCGGTCCTCCGCCTCCCGGCCCTCCAGCTCCGCCTCCCGGTCCTCCGCCTCCCGGCCCTCCACCTCCCGGCCCTCCACCTCCACCTCCGCCTCCCGGCCCTCCGCCTCCACCCCCACCCCCACCCCCAACTCCGCCTCCGAGCGGTCCACCGCAAGCGACGTTCCTCGTGGACGTGGTCTGCCCGGAGGAGCTCTGCCGCGTACTGACCGGCCAGCCGGTGCGGTTCGCCGATACGAGCACGGGAGGCGTGACCCTGCGTCGCTGGCATCTGGGCGACGGCCGGACCTCTCGCAGCGCGAATCCGACCGTGCGGTGGGCTGCGCCCGGCTTCTACGACGTGACGCTCGTCGTGAGCGGCGCGGGCCAGGAGTCGGTTGCGTCGCGGACGTTCCTGGTGGAGGCCGCGGAGCCCCTGGGGACTTGCGAGGCGGATGCGTCGACTCGTTGTCTGGGGCAAACGCGCTTCGCGGTGGACGTGACCTGGCGGACGGCTCACGGCGCTTCCGGCGGGGGTACGGTGGTTCCGGCGGGCACGGACGATTCCGCCCTCTTCCGGTTCTTCGACGGGTCGAACTGGGAGGTCCTGGTCAAGGTGCTGGACGGTTGCGAGCATAACGGTCACGTCTGGGTGTTCGCTGCGGCGACGACGGACCTGGGCTACGAGATCCGTGTGGCCGACACGGCGGCCGACGCCGGTCAGCCGGAGAAGACGTACTCGAACGAACCGGGCAGCCCCGCGGCGGCGGTCACCGACCTGACCGCCTTCCCCGACGCCTGCGCCCGGTGACCGAAGCGTCGCTGGGTTTCGCGAGCCGAGGTCGGCCTTCATGCCGATGTACCGCAGTCGAGTCTGAGGGGACTTCGATGCGCGGCGTGATCGTTGCGTGCAAGGGCCGCAGTCGAGCCGTGCTTCGGAAGCGGTAGGCTTCACGGCGGAGACAGCCCAAGTGGTAGATCAGGAGAAGCTCGACGAGGTCGTCCGTCGCATCGTGGAAGCGGTGGCGCCCGAGAAGATCATCCTGTTTGGCTCCGCGGCTCGGGGGGACGCCGGTTCGCACAGCGATTTGGACTTGCTGGTGATCAAGGAGGGGGCGGACCATTGGCAAGCGGCGACTCGCATCTACAGGAAGCTGGCCGGCGTGCGTGCCGCCGTCGATGCGGTGGTCGTGACGCCGCAGGACGTCGAGCGCTATGGCGACAGCCACGCGCTTGTGATTGCGCCCGCGCTACGCGAAGGCAAGGTGGTCTATGCAGCCGCCTGAGCGCTTCGACCCCCAGGATCCCCGCGAGTGGCTGAATCGGGCGCGGAGCAATCTGGCGTTGGCCAGGAGGCGCGAGCCGGACGTCTACCTGGAGGACCTCTGTTTCGAGTGTCAACAGGCGGCCGAGAAAGCCCTGAAGGGGCTGATTCTGAGTCGTGGCGGCGAGTTTCCGTACATCCACGACCTGGACATGCTGATGGCGCTTTTGGAGGACGCTGGCCTGGTCGTTCCGAGAGAGGCACGAAGGGCGGTGGACCTGACCGTCTATGCGGTGGCCGGACGCTATCCGGGTCCTGCACGGTCCATCACCGCGTCGGAGTACGAGACGGCGGTCGAGATTGCGGAGACCGTCGTCCGATGGGCCGAAACCGCATTGCGCAGCGGCTAGCAGCAAGGGTGACCGCACCAGGTCGACGACACGGTTGGAGTAGGCGAGCTCGATTCAGTGCGGGTCGACCAGGCGTTCATCGGCACCTACACGAAGAGCCGGCCGGAGGAGGTCGCACCCCATGCCCTGGAGGACCTCGATCCGACGTTCGTGGAACGGGTGGGCTCAGGCGACGTGATCGTCTCCGGCTGGAACTGGGGCTGCGGCTCGAGCCGCGAGCAGGCCGCTACCGCTGGAACCAGAACGGCTTCCGCTGCCTCTTCTCGCCCGCAATCTCGTTCATCGACAGGGCGTCGAAGATGCGACCGCCGACCATGACGTAGCGGACCAACTCGGAACTCCGGAGGTTCTCGAGCGGGTCCTCGTCGAGGACGATCAGGTCGGCCAGCTTGCCGGCTTCCAGCGAGCCGAGGTCGGCCTCCATGCCGATGTAGCGGGCGCCGTTGATCGTGCCGGCGATCAGCGCCCGGTGGGGTGACATTCCGCCCTGCTCGAACATCCACATCTCCCAGTGGGCGGCGAGGCCCTCGCGCTGGCCGTGGGCGCCGAGCTGGATCGGCACACCGGCCTGGTCGAGGGCGTTGACCACGCGGGCGGTCAGGATGTGGTTGTACTCGCCTTCCGGCGCCTTCTGTCGGCGACGGGAACGGGCGTCGATCACGTCCTGGGGCACGTAGTTCAGCAGTCGTTCGTTGGTCCAGACGTCGGTGTGCTCGTACCAGTAGTCCTCGCCCTGGATGCCGCCGAAGGCGACGCCGAGGGTCGGTGTGTTGCCGACCCGGCTGCTGCCCCAGAACTGGATCACGTCGTCGTAGATCGCGCCCACCGAGAGCGAGTGCTCGATGCCGGTGTGGCCGTCGGCGACCATCGTCATGTTGTGCTGGAACAGGGCGCCGCCTTCGTTGACGACGAGCATGCCCAGGTCTCGCGCCGCGGCGACGATCTTCTGCCGCTGGTCGCGTCGGGGCTGGTTGTAGCTCTTGACGCTGATGGCGCCGGCCGTCTGCAGGCGCCGGACGTGCTGGACCGCGTCGTCCGGCGTCTCGACGATCGCGCGGAAGGCGCCGAGCGCGCCGTAGAGGATCGTACCGGTGGCGAACAGGCGGGGCCCGACGATCTCGCCGGCCCTCTGCATCTCCGCGGCGGCGAAGAAGGTGCTCGTGTCGGTGGAGGGATCGTGCGCCGTCGTCACGCCGAACGCGAGCGTCGCGTAGAGCTCGGAGTTCTGCTGCGGGATGATCTCCTGGCTGCCCTGCGGCCCGTGCCAGTGGACGTCGATCAGGCCCGGCATGACGGTGAGCCCCGAGCCGTCGATGACCGTGGCGCCGGCCGGTACGTCGACCTGGCGGGCAGGGCCGACGGCCGCGATCCGATCGCCGTCGACGACGACCGTGCCTCGGCGGATGATCTCCATGTTGCCCTCGCCGGCCATCGTGATCAGCCTCGCGTTCGTGATCGCGATCCGGCCTTCGGGACGATAGGCGGTCACGTCGAAGCCGAGGTCGAGACCGGCCGCGAGTTCGGTCTCGTTGTCGCCGGTGTCGTCGCCGGCTTCGTCGTCGTCTCCGCCGTCGGCCTCGTCGTCCGTTGGCGCGAAGGCGTCCTCGAGCCGCCGCTCGAACAGTTCGGGCCCGAGGGACCAGTACAGGGTGGAACTGTCGCCCGAGAAGTGGAGGTAGGCGCCGTCGTCGGTCGAGACGTTGCGCACCGGGAGGGCGGCAGTCCGGGGCCCGACTTCGATCGCCTTCGAGGCCGGAGTGAACGGCACGACGTGGACGTCGAAGCGCTCAGCGAAGGCGAGCCAGCGGCCGTCGGGGGAGACCCGCATCTCGGTCGCCACCTTGCTGCCGGCGTGGTCGCGGGTCAGCGCCTGGCCGCTGCTCATGAGCGGCACGCTGCGAAGCACGCGACGGTCCCATCCCTGGGTGACGGTGAAGAAGACGCGCTCCCCGTCCGCGCCGAAATGCGGGCCGGAACCGCTGCGCGCGATGCGTACCGGGGTGCTCTCGCCGGCGGCAGAGGTGCGGTAGAGCCCCGGGTCCTTCGACCACAATGGGCTCAGGATGCCGCCGCTGCGACTCTTGCGGTAGACGACGGTGCCGCCGTCGGGCGAGAAGGCGGGTTCCACGTAGAGGCCGGGATCGGGTGTGATCGTCCGCCCCTCGCCGCCGGCGGCGGGTGCGACCCGGACCGCGCCCAGGTCCTCGTCGTGCCAGCTCACGTAGACGATGGACTTCCCGTCGCGCGACCAGGACGGATAGAACTCGTAGTGATCGTCCTGGCTCGTCAACCGCCGCGCCTCGCCGACCTCGCCGGTCTCGGGATCGCGGCTGCGGGTCCACAGCCGGCCGAGCGTCTGGAACACGACCTGGTCGCCGGCGGGGGACACCTGGGCCCACCGGAGCATCTTCGTCCGGAAGGTGTCCGGCGCCGCCTCGAAGTCGAAGGCGAGAGCCTCCTGCATCCGGTGGGTGGCGCGGACGCGGAACGGGATCTCGGTGACCTCGCGGGACTCGATGTCGATCCTGTGCAATCCCCCCTGAGCCCAGAAGACGATTCGTTGGCCGTCCGGTGTCCAGGCCATGCCCGGATAGACGCCGTGGACGGCCCAGATCTCCTGCATGTCCCGGTCGAGCGCGTCGTAGACGGGTGTGTTCTCGCCGCTCCGCAGGTCGTGGAGAAACAGATGGCTCTGAAAGCGGATGCGGCGAACGAATGCGAGGTACCTTCCGTCCGGTGAAGGTGTCGGCCGGACAGCACCGCCGGGCCCCGAGATCACCGTTTCGATCTCCCCGGTCTCGCGGTCGATGCGGCGGATCGAGTAGATGCCCTGGGCCGCGTTCCGGCCATACTCGTACACGCCGCCCGGCGTCGTGTCCTGGCTGAAGTACACGTGCCGCCCGTCCGGCGAGAACGCCGGCTCGCCCAGGTCCTTCTGTTCGTTCGGCTTCTCGTTCAGTTGCAGCCCCGAGCCCTCGCCGCTCGCGTGGTAGAGCCAGATCTCGCCGCTGCCGATGGAGCGCGTCGACACGAAGTGCTTGCGCGCCGCGATGAAGCGCCCGTCCGGGCTCCAGACCGGGTTGTTGACCAGCCGGAAGTCCTCGCGGCTGATCTGCTTCGGCTCACCGCCGGCGGTCGAAATCGTCCAGACGTTGTCCCCGCCGTTCCGGTCGCTGATGAAGGCGATTTCGGAGCCGTCCGGGCTGAACCGGGGCATCATGTCCCATGCCATCCCGTTCGTCAGGGCCTCCGCGTCGCCGCCGCCGATGGGAAGCAGGTAGAGGTCGCCCAGCAGGTCGAAGACGATCCGCTCGCCGTCGGCCGACACGTCGAGGCCCATCCAGGTGCCCTCGGTCGTGTCGATCTCGACCTCGACCTCGTCGCCGGGCGGATCGTTCACGTCCCACTTCTTGTCGTCGTCGCCGGCGGCCAGGGCCGGGCCGGCGGCGAGAGTCAGGAGCAAGGTGGCGGAGAGTTGGAACCGAAGGCTGGAGCGGAGGGATAGGCGCGTCATCCCGCGAGTCTACGACCCCGTAGCGGGTTCGGGCGCTCAAGGCTGCCAGAGATAGTTGAACTTGACGATCAGCTCGCGACGCGCCGTTTCCCTGGCCGTGAAGGTCGGTGCGGCCCAGTTGTGGTTGTAGACGACGAAGAGGTTGGCGCCGGGCTTGTAGATCCAGTTGAAGCGCACGTTGACGCCCGCCAGTTGGGCCGCGTCGTTGTACTGGGCGAGCGTGTTGAGCCGCAGGTCCGGGCTGAACGCCGCATCGAGGCGGACGGTGTAGATCGTGGCGGTGAAGTCGCCCTGGGGCAGCATGACGTCGTTGTAGTTCCACTGGAACTCGGTCAGCAGGTGGCGGGAAAGGCGAACGAAACTCGACAGGACGTAGCTCCGGCGGTCGCCGCCGAAGAACTCGCCGACGTTGATGTTGCCGCGCCAGGCGAGCCGCCGTCCCTGGTTGGAGAATCCCCGCAGGAAGATCGAATCGAACTCGTACAGGCCCGCGGGGATCAAGATTCCGGGGCGGATTTCGAAGGGCTCGAAGAGTTGCTCGACGTCGTTGACCAGGGCCAGGCGAAACCGGTCGTCGCCGGTCGTGCGCATGCCGATGGGCGCGAAGAGGAGCTTGCGGCTCTCCACCCGGCCGAGGCTCTCGCGCTCGAAGTAGTCGAGCTCGGCCTCGACCGTGATGCTGCGGACGATGCCGCGGTTGACGCGCGGTTCCCAGCGCACTCTCGGGTTGTAGCGACGGAAGTCCCGGCGGAGGAGAAAGCCGGAGCCGGGCTGGAAGCCGGACTGGGCCTCCATCAGATCTACGTTGGCGCGCAGGCTTCGGGATGTGTAGCTGTAGCCCGTGCCGACGGCGCCTGTGTCGCCACTCTGTCCCTCATCATCGCTGCCGGCCCCGAAGATGTAGAAGGCGGACTGCCGGTTCGGCTTGTAGTCGAGATCGACGCCGTAGAGCCGGTTCATCGTGCCGCCGCTCGGGTCGAGTTCGGTGTAGATCATGCCCACACTGGATCGTTCCCCGAGATCGCGCTTGAGCCGGAAGACGCTGTGCTGGGTGGCGGCGGCCGCGGACCTGCCCTCCGCCGCAGTGGCCTCGGTCCCCACGGTCAGCAGGCCGAGGTTCCAGGCGCCGGCCCGCCCGGTGAGACGGGCGCCGAGATCGATGGGCACCTCTTCGCCACGATCGAGACCGATGCGCCTCGAAAAGAAGGCCTTCATCAGGGGGGGCTGCATGCCTCCCGGACTCGGCGGACCGAACTCGAAGATGCCGGCGTTCTCCAGGAAGAACTCCCGCTTCTCGGGAAAGAAGAGGGAGAAGCGGGTCAGGTTGACCTGCTGCTGGTCGACCTCCACCTGGGCGAAATCCGTGTTGTACGTGAGATCGAGCGTCAACGACCTAGTCAGCCCCCACTTCAGGTCGATTCCACCGTCGATGTCGTCGAGCGTCCCACTTGTCGGGGCGCGAGGCTCTTCCGCGGCGGAGGCGAGCACGAAGGGCTTGACGTCGAGCCGTCTCCCGGGCTTGACGCCGGAGATGCCGGTGAGGTCGCCGGCGAGCGAGACCCAGTGGGCCGCATACATGCGGCTGACGGCGCGCGGGCCGATCTCGCGCCCGACCGGCGCCCAGTAGCTCTCTTCGTTCGTCCGGCGCACGACCCGGCGGACGTTCAGCCCCCAGGTGCTCGCCGCAGGGTCGAAGCGCAGGGTCGAGAAGGGGATCGCGACCTCGGCCTGCCAACCCGCCGCGGTCGTGCGAGCCGTGGCCCTCCAGACACCGTTCCACTCGATGTTCTGGTCCTTGCCCTCTTCGGTGACCAGCGAGTCCGTGCGGGCGCCGAGCGGGTTGACCTCGAAGGTGAAGCTGTTGCGCTGGTCGTGAAAGGTGTCAAGCACGATGGCCAGCGAGTCGTCGTTGCGGCCATGGTCCGAGTCGCGCTGGAGTTCTCTGGCGGCGATGGCCTCCGGCTGCGAGTCGAAGGCGCGTACTCCGAAGTAGAGGACCGTATCCGTGTAGACGACGGAGAACTCGGTTTGCTGCGCGGCCGGGCGGTTGTCCTCCGGCTCGCGGGCGGTGAAACCGGAGGCGACGGGCGCCTGATCCCAGGCGGCTTCGTCGAGCACGCCGTCGACGCGAATCGAAGTGTCGATGCGGAGTGCCTCGATGGTCGGCCGGGGGCTGGTGCTCGTCTGGGCGGCGGCGGGGGAGTGCAGGAGGCCGAGGGCGAGCAGGAGTGCGGCCACGGGATGGTCGCCGCTTCGCGGCGCGTCTCTTCTCAGAAGCCGGCCAGAACCCGGGTGGCGCGGAACCGCGCCACCCGCGAACCAATCCGTGCGCCCGTCATCGGGCGCACGGATGGCAGTCCGGCGCACCCGGTCTTTGCGGCGCAAGCTCCTAGACGGACCTGGTCCGCTCGTCGGCAAGCCGGAACTCCTGGTGCCAGTTGGAGTCGCCGCCGTCGCCCTTGCGGTCGACCACGACGTCGATGACGAAGGGTTCGCCGGCGCGCGTGACCTCGATGCCGCGGCGGATCGCTGGTCGCAGGTCGGCGGCCGACTCGACGGTGACGCCGTCGACGCCCTGACTCCTGGCGAGGCCGGCGAAGTCGATGTCGGGATCGCCAAGGTGCATGCCGGTGTAGCGGTTGGCCGCCTTCATCTTGCCGTCGTAGCGGGCGTAGGCAAGGCGGACGGTCTGGTAGTTCCGGTTGTTCGTGACCACGGTGAGCACCGGCACGCCGTAGCGGGCCTGGGACCAGAAGCCGGAGGCGCTGTACATCACCGAGCCGTCGCCGATGTTGCAGACCACCTGGCGGTCCGGCTGGCCGAGCTTGGCGCCGGTCGCCGCGCCGATTCCCCAGCCGAGGCCGGCGCCGGAGGTCGCGAGCCAGGTCTTCTCGTCGTCGCGGTGGCCGGTCGAGAAGAACTGGTTCGAGCCGCTCAGGTTCTCGCTGACGATGATCGCGTTCGGGTCGAGTTCCGTCTCGAGCACGTGTCCGAGTTCGTCGGCGTGGATCGGACTGTTGCCGACGTTCGCCGGGTCGAGCTGTGGCTGCCTGCGAGCGGAGTCGGGCCTGGAAGCGCGGATCTTCTCTCGCCGCTCCTCCGTCGTGAGCGATTCGACCGCCTCGACCAAGGCCTCGGTGGCGAGCTTCGTGTTCGCGACGACCGCGCGTCCGAACGGCCGGTCGCCGCCGATCGCGCTCGTGTTCAGGCCGATCCAGGCGCTCTGCGAGCCTTCGGCATCGGGGCCGGCGGCGGCCGTGCCGCCGATGTCGCCGACGCCGATGCGGAGCACGAAGTCGCGATCCCGGCTGCTGTAGCCGCCGGCGTAGAGCGGATGCATCCGCGGGAAACTGTGGAAAGGCCAGTTCACGTCGGCCACCTGTACCTGGAGAAGCTCGGCCAGTTCCAGGACCGCCTGCTGGGCACCGGCCTTGCTGACCTCGTCGCCGACGTGGATGACGGGCGCCTCCGCCTCTATCAGCATCCGCGCCACCGCCTCGATGTCCTCGTCGCGGGCCGGAATGTCGTCCGGGATGACGAAGGATGCGCGGTCGTGGATCGCGGCGCTGACCCCCTTGGCCTCGAGGGCGTGGTTGGCCAGAGCGAGGTAGGTCGGACCGCCGGGCGAGGTGGTGGCCACCTTGTAGGCACGGCGCAGCATGACCGGGATCGAGCCGGGGTCACGGGTCTCCCAGGACATCTTCGTGAACTGCCGGTTCACGTCTTTCTGGTCGAAGCCGGGCCTGGGCCCCAGCAGCAGGTTGTCGTCCTGCATCTCGTTGTCGAGCAGGCCGGCGGTCACGATCAGGGCGGAACCGTCGCGACTCGAGTTGTAGAGCTGGCCGGCGGACTGGGCCGTGCCCGCGATCACGTGGACGTTGACCAGGGCCGGTTCGCCGGAGGCCTTGTGGTAGCCGTCGGCCATCGAGATGACGATGCCCTCGTGCAATCCCATGATGAGTTGCATGCCGGGCCGGTCCAGGAATGCGTCGAAGAAACCGACTTCGAACGAGCCGGGATTCGTGAACAGGAAGCGGGTGCCGGCCGCGGTCATCTGCTCGACCATCAACTCGCCGCCGGTGCCGGTTGCGGTGCGGCTTCCGGAGTCCGGATCGGCGTTCGCCGCGGCGGCGGCCGCGTTGGCCGTGGACTCGGCGATCGTGCCGGTGAAACCAAGCGCCGTCAGGGCCTGGATGAAGCCACGGCGGGAGAGATCGTTGCGGAGGAAGCGGTAGACCAGTTCGTTCACGGTGTCCTCCCGGACTTGCGGCGGCGGGTCGGCCGGTTCTGGGCGCCAACGTTGCCGTGTTTTCGGTGTCGCCGAGCCTAACAGCGGGCTCCGTCCGCAACGGACTGTGATAAACTGCGCCAGCCAGAACGGGAGGGCCTCCACAACCGGAGGGCCTCCACAACCGGAGGGCCTCCACAACCGGAGGGCCTCCAATGAGGAATGAGAATCGGGTTCGCCGCCCGCGCCGGAGTGCGCGGGCGTTCTTGCGTCAAGGTGTGTTTCGCTGCGTTCACGTAGCGTTCGGAATCCTGTTCATGCTGGGTCTGGCGGTGCCCTCGCTCGGCCAAGAGCGGGACCGCCAAGCACCTGAAACCCCGGACCGCAATGAGCAGATGTTCGCGGTCAGCACGCCGGTCGATCTGCCGTCGAGGGGGCTGAGCGCGCTCCTGCCGTCCCAGCTCTACGCGGCCGCACTGCTTGCCGGCCTGGGCGACCCGGAGTCCGTGCGCATCGAGATCCGAGCGGTCATCGCGGAGGCCGACGAGCGGTTCCTGCGCGAACTCTATGCGAATGCCGTGCTGGCTGGGTTCGAGTGGCCGGGTGTCGTAAGGCACCGCATTCGCGTCGCGGGAGTGCAGGGAGAGCACGTGACAGGGTATCCCGACGACGTCGTCAACCGCGTCTACTCCGTTTCGATCCTCGTCGGCAACGCGGAAGATGTGGGAACGATTCGCGGTGCGCTTGACCGCATGGTCGAGCGCGCCGGAGTGATCATCGCGCCGTTCATGGACGGTCCGATGGAGGGCGAGGGCCCTTTTGACGGCTGTGCTCCGCACGAGATGCGGGACGAGTACGGGGAATGCCGCTCCATGAACGAGGTCATCGACGACTTGATCCGTCGGGAACTGGAGCAGGCAGGATGGCCGGCTACTCTGATCCTCAATGTCGTGGCGAACACTGACTGGGAGGAGTTCACGAACGACGCTTGTTCTGTCATTGGCAAGCTGAGCACACTCGGCACCTTCAAGAACCTGTGGGAACTGGCGAACGAGGTCGAAGACAACAAGGTCCTCTCCAAGAAGTTCTGGAAGATCGTCGGTCCCTGGGCTGGTCGATGGGGACTCAACATAGCGGCAGTCAGGACCGCTGGAGGTGCTGTCGACCTTCTCAACATCGGTTGCTGGCTAAGGCGCTACTTGTAGGATCAAGCGCGGGTAGGGGCGCGTCCACGAAAACGCGACGAGTCGCTGTCGCTCCGAGGGCCTCCATGTGTCTGTCGGCTATACCGTTCCGGGAGGGGTTCAGGATGGCACTCAAGGGAATCGGGAGAAGGGGTCTTCAGGTGGGTGCGTGCCTGGTCGCTTTCGCTGTGTTGTTCGTGAACTCCTTGTTGGTGTGGGAGAGTTGGCGGACGTGGGCGGGCGTCTTCATCGCCCTGCTGACCTTCGCGGCTATTGGTTGGCTCTATCAGCGGAGGCGGGCTGCGGCGGAGGTGGGTGGCACGAACGTCGGGGCGAGTGACGGTCGCAACGGTGGCCTGGATCGCTCCGAGGTGTGACGCGTCACATTCCCCGTGAGGTGGTCCTGGTTCGTTGGACAGTATCGGGTCCAAGCTAAGGTGTACTCCCTTGGTTGATGAAGCAGTCCGCCGCAGCCGTCGGGGCTGTGGAAAACTGCGGAATCTGCGGAAAACTCGATTCCCTCTCTGCCAACGTACGTGACACAGCGGTCAATCCGTTGAATAGTGGAGGGCACACGTTGGCAAGGAGGATCGATGTCAAGACGAGAGCAGAGAGTGGATGGTGGCTCGGAGGTTCCGGCTCCGGGGGCTGAGGAGCGTAGCGACGAGGCCCCCGGAGCCGGCGCGCCGACCGCGGGGAGGGTTCCTGACGCCGAGGTGGTGGCGAGGCCGTCCAGGCGGCAGTTCACGGCGGAGTATCGTGTGCGGATTCTGGAGGAGGCGGACCGATGCGCGGACCGCGGCGAGGTGGGGCGTCTTCTTCGGCGCGAAGGCCTGTACAGCTCCCATCTGGCCAACTGGCGCAAGGCACGTCGAGAGGGTGCCCTTGCGGGTCTGAGTCCGAAGAAGCGAGGTCGCAAGCCTGTCGAGGCCAACCACTTGGCGCCGAAGGTAAGGCGGCTGGAGGCGAAGGTGAGGCGGCTGGAGAAGGAACTCGCCGCCGCCCACACGATCCTGGACGTCCAGGGAAAAGTTGCAGGGCTGCTGGGATTCAGCCTCAAAGACGGGAAGGACTGCTGATGGCGGCGGCGTCCCTGGCCCGGCAGGTCGGCATCGCGCCGGCATGCCGGGCCTTGGGCGTGTCGCGATCGACGTTCTATCGTCGAACGAGGCCTGCTCCCGGGCGACGGCAGCCCCGTCCCACACCCGCCCGGGCATTGAGCGAGGCCGAACGGCAACGAGTCGGAGACACGCTCGCCTCTTCACGGTTCGTCGACCGGGCGCCCGCTGAAGTGGTGGCCACCCTGCTAGACGAGGGCAGGTACCTGTGCTCGGAACGCACCATGTACCGCATTCTCGGCGCGAACCACCCGGTGAAGGACCGCCGCAACCAGCGGGTCCATCCGCAGTACGCCAAGCCGGAGCTCGTCGCGACGGCACCCAACCAGGTCTGGTCGTGGGACATCACCAGACTGCGCGGACCCCAAACCTGGAGCTACTACTACCTCTACGTCCTGCTCGACCTCTTCAGCCGCTACGCGGTCGGCTGGATGGTCGCCGATCGCGAGAACTCCGTTCTCGCCCAAACACTCATCGAGGAGACCTGCCTCAACTACGGCGTCAAGCCCGAGACGCTCACACTGCACTCGGACCGCGGCTCGCCGATGACCGCTCAAGGTACCGCCCAACTGCTGGCACGCCTCGGCGTCGTCCGCTCCCTTGGCCGACCACAGGTCAGCGACGACAACCCCTACTCCGAAGCCCAGTTCAAGACGCTCAAGTATCACCCCGGCTTTCCGCCCCGCTTCGCTGACCAGGACGCGGCGACCGCCTTCTGCAGGGCCTTCTTCCCCTGGTACAACACCGAGCATCGACATCACGGCATCGCCATGCTCACCCCCGAAACCGTCCACAACGGCCGAGCTCAAGCCGTGCTCAACCAGCGACAGCGCACCCTCACCGAAGCCTGGAACCGACACCCCGAACGATTCGTTCGAGGTCGACCTGCCCATCAGCCACCGCCCACCGAAGTCTGGATCAACAAGCCCGACCCTGAAACAACGGAGGAACCTCACTAAATCCAGAAACACCCTGTGCCATAGTCGTTGACAGCTTCCGATTCGCCCCGGAGGCGGGTGTCGGAAGTCGCATCGGGGCAGGCGCCGCGATAGACCTCGTCTGGGGTTCTGCCTTGGTGGGATGAATGCGGCCGCTCGAGATTGTAGAAGGCGATCCACTCGCCGATCACCTGCCGCGCCTCGATGCCGTCGGCGAGTTCGTGGAGGTAGACGGCCTCGTACTTGAGTGAGCGCCAGAGGCGCTCGATGAAGATGTTGTCCAGATACCGGCCGCGCCCGTCCATCGAGATCTTCACGTCGGCGTCCTCAAGTAGCCCGGTGAAGCCCGAACTGGTGAACTGGCTGCCTTGGTCCGTGTTGAAGATGTCGGGCTTGCCGTAACGGGCCAGGGCCTCTTCGAGGGCCTCGACGCAGAACGAAGCGTCGAGGCTGTTCGACAGCCGCCAGGACAGCACCCGCCGGCTCGCCCAGTCCATCACCGCGACCAGGTACAGGAAGCCGCCTCGCACCGGGATGTACGTGATGTCCGTGCACCAGACCTGATCCGGGCGTTCGATCTTGAGGCCCCTCAGCAGATACGGGAAGACCTTGTGCCCCGGATGAGGCTTGCTGGTCCGCGGTGCCCGGTAGATCGCCTGAGTGCCCATCAGGCGCGTCAGACGCCGCACCCGGTGACGACCGAGGTGAATACCCTCGCGGCGCAGGTGGCGAACCATCTGCCGAGAACCGTAGAACGGGTACAGCAGGAAGAGCTCGTCCATCTTGCGCATCAGATCGAGCGTCTCCGCACTCTCCCCTTTGGCCGGTAGTACAGCGAGGAACGGCTGACCTCGAACAGACGACACTGCCGGCTCAAGCTCAACTCACCTTCCCCGCGATCGATCATCCGCAGGCGCTCGGCCCGGCTCAGCGTCCGAGCCCCCTGGACAAGAAATCCCGCTCGACCGTCAACTCCCCGATCTTCGCGTGAAGGTCCCTGATCTCCTCCTCGTGGTCCCGCCGCCGCTCCGGACCAGCCGAAAAGGTCTCCTTCATCCCCTCGATCGCCTTACGCTTCCAACTGCTCACCTGATTCGGGTGAATCCCGTGGCGCGACGCGATCGCCGAAATCGGCTTCTCCTCGCGCAGCGCCTCAAGAGCTACTTTCGACTTGAACGCCGCCGTGAACTTCCGACGCTTCCTCATTCTCTGGCCTCCTCGCGGTAGAGGAGTGCACCTTAGCCACCTGTTCAGTTCTGTGGGACCACCTCACCGTCCGTTCGGCGCTTCAACCGGAACTCACTCGCGACGCTGTCCGCGCTCCGGTGCTATGATCGCGCGCCGAACGAATCCGCCCTGACGCCAGCAACTCGGGCGTCGCGCCGATGGAGTCCCGACATGCCCAGAACCTGCCAGATCACCGGCAAGAAGCCGCTCAGCGGCCATAACATCTCTCACGCGCACAACGTCACGAACAAGTGGCAGCGGCCGAACATCCAGACCAAGCGGCTCTACGTGCCCGAACTCAAGCGGACACTGAAGCTCAAGGTGTCGACGCGCGCCCTGCGGACGATCGACAAGAAGGGCCTGCTGCCCTACCTGAAGAGCCGCGGTCTGACCGTCCGCGACGTGACTTAGGCGACGGCAAAGCGGTCGCCGCTTCGCGGCGCGTCTCGCTGGCCGCCTGCGGCGGCAGCCGGCGGGGACGCCGGCGCACCCAGTCCCGGTAGCCGGCGGGGACGCTGGCGCACCCAGTCCCGGCAGCCGGCGGGGACGCTGGCGCACCCGGTTCCGGATGCCGGTCTACCCGGTGTGAGGTCCCGTGCGCTCAGGGTTCGGGGTCGGCCTCCGGTTCCTCGGGCGAGGCCGCCCCGGCTTCCTCGCGGCTGCCCAGGTACTCGGGCAGCTTGATGCCGACGTTCTTCGTCAGTTCGTGAAGTGGCGGCAGGGCGCCGACGAGGCCGGAGACGAAGTCCGCGGTCGCCGTCTTGCCGTTGTCGCCGCGGCCGGAATCCCACACGGTCACGTTGTCGATCTGGAGGTTGGCGATCGCCTTGACCTGTTCCTCGACCAGCTTCGGTAGCTGCTCCGTGGCGAGTAGTAGCGCCGTGTTGTCGGCGCCGCCGATCGCGTCGACGAGGCGGTCGAAGCCCTCGGCCTTCTTCTTCAGCACCGCCTCGATACCGGCGGCTTCGGCTTCCTGGAGGCGCTGAATGCGGTCGGCGTCGGCCTCGGTCAGGGACCGGATGCCGTCCGCTTCGCCCTGTTTCAGGCGGCGGTTGCGTTCGGCCTCGGCTTCGGCGAGCGTTGCCATCTCTTCCTTCTTGATCTCGGCGGGGACGACGACGTCCGCCCGCTGGGTCGCCTGTTCGCGGGTGGCGCGCGCGACCTCGGACTCCTGCTGGGCCGCGTAGGCTTCCTGCAGGGCCTGTGCCGCCTTGACCTTCTCCGCGGCGGACGCATCGCGTTCGGCCTCGGCCTCTTCCTTTCTCCGACTGGAGTCGGACTGGGCCACGCGCACCGCGGATTCGTTCTCGCCCTCCTGAGCCGTCGCCAGGGCCTGGGCCACCTCGATGCGCCGGTCGCGCTCCGCCGCCGCGGCGCCGACCTCGCCGTCCCGTTCCTGCTCGGCGACCTTGACCTTCGCCTCGTTGATCGCCCGCGCGGCGGCTTCCTTGCCGAGGGCGTCGATGTAGCCGGACTCGTCCGTGATGTCCTGGATGTTCACGTTGATCAGTCGCAGGCCGACCTTCTTCAGCTCGACCTCGACGCCGTTCGAGATGTTCTCGATCAGCTTGTCGCGGTCGGCGTTGATCTCCTCGATCGGCATCGTCGCCAGAACGACGCGCATCTGACCGAAGATGATGTCGCGCGCGAGCGCGGAGACCCGGTCCATTTGCATGCCGAGCAGGCGCTCGGCCGCGTTCTCCATTACGCCGGATTCGGTCGAGATGCCGACCGTGAACGTCGACGGGCAGTTGACGCGGATGTTCTGCTTCGAGAGCGCCCCGGTCAGGTTGATGTCCATCGTCATCGGTTCGAGATCGAGGAACTGGTGCGCCTGCAGGATCGGGATGATGAAGGCGGCGCCGCCGTGGTAGCACTTCGCCGAGCCAGTGCCGCCGATCTTCCCGTAGACCACGAGGATGCGGTCGGAGGGGCAACGCCGGTACCGGCTCGAAAGCGAGAAGATGAGGATGAGGACCGCCGCCAGGGCGGACAGGATGAGGATGATCAGGTCCACGGTTTCGTTCTCCTGACTACTTGCTTACTGGGTTTCGGTCTGTTCGTCGGCTTCCGCGTCTAGCGGAACGACGAGCAGGGTGTTCGGATCGAGGGTGTCGACCACGCGGATGCGGGTCAGGGTGGGCAGATCCTGGTCGTGGCGGGTCATCGCGGCGACCGTGCGCAGCCGGCCCTGGACCAGGACTTCGACCTGCCCGGGCTTCCTGAGGCCGCCGCCGATCGGCGCGTACACCTTGCCGGCCACGCCGACCGCATTCCTGTAGTCCACGGTGCCGCTGTGGCGCAGGCCCATCAGCACGCGCATGACCAGGAGCAGGATGCCGGCGAAGAGAAGACCGACGACGGTGCCGCCGATCGAGGCGCCGAGGGTCGAATAGCCGGCGCGCATCATCACGACGCCGGTCCAGCCGAAACCGGCCAGGAAACCGCTCACGGTGCGCATCGAGAGCAGGGAAGTTCCCTCGCCGTCGACGGCGTCGAGCAGGTCGTCGAGCCCGAAGACGGTGAGGACGACCTGAATCAGCAAGGCCAGAGCGGAGACGATGCCGAGCGCGTAGAAGACGCGGTACGCGCCCTCCAGTGAACCCCACCAGTTGCTGACTGCCTCCATCGCTCCCCTCGCTCTTCTACGTGTTTCCCCGGGTCCTTGTTGACGACGTCAGACGGCGCTTCCGGCCCGCGCGATACCGCGCGCCTCGTCGACCCTGAGCAGCAGCAGGCCGCCGACCAGGAAGAACACGAGGACGACCGCGATGCCCGCGCGTTGGCCGTAGCCGGCGGTGATCAGGCCCAGCAGCATCGGGCCCAGGAAGGCCGTCGCCTTGCCGGAGAAGGCGAAGAAGCCGAAGAACTCGGACTCGTAGCGCTTCGGCGCGAAACGGCCCATCAGCGACCGGCTCGCGGACTGGTTGGGACCCATGAACAGGCCCAGCACCAGCGCCGCGGCCCAGAACCAGGCCCTGTTCGGCGCTGCGACCGCGACCAGCGAGCAGACGAACAGGCCGACCAGGCTCCAGAGCACGGTGGTGCGGCCGCCCACCCGATCGTCGACGAGGCCGAACAGGAACGCGCCCAGCCCCGCGGCGACGTTCAGAGCGATGCCGAACACGATCACCTCGCTGGTGTCCATCCCGAAGGTGCCCGCGGCGTAGACGCCGCCGAAGGCGAACACCGTGATCAGGCCGTCGTTGTAGATCAGGCGGGCGACGAGGAAGCGGATGATGTCCTGGAAGTCCCGGATTCGCTTCAGGGTACGACCGAGATCGCTGAACGCGCCGCGAACAGACGCGGCGGCGCCGTCGGCGGGCCGGGTTGCGCTTGGCGCGACCTCGTCACGCAGCAGAATCAGGGCCGGCAGGCTGAAGAGCAGGAACCATGCGGCGACGAGCAGGTTCGAGGCGCGGACGTTGAAGCCGTCCTCCGTGCTGAGCGGCAGCCAGGGCGCCCCCCCGCCGAGACCGATCAGCCCGAGCAGGGCGACGACCAGGCAGGCGAGCCCACCCGCGTAGCCGAGGCCCCAGGCGTAGCCGGAGATCCGCCCGATCGTTCGGGGCGTGGACAGCCGGGGCAGGAAGGAGTTGTAGAACACCATGCCGACCTCGAAGCCGACGTTCGCGATGACGAACAAGGTGAGCGCCGCCAGAACGGCGTTGCCGCTTCCCGGGACGATGAAGGTCAGCCAGGCCGTGGCGCCGACCGAGACCAGGGTCGCGACAGCCAGGAAGCGCCGGCGCAGCCCCGAGCGGTCGGCCATCGCTCCGAGCACCGGCGAGATCAGCGCGATGAGCAGGGAGCTGATCGTGATCCCGCGCGACCACAGGGCGGTGCCGCGGTCCGCGTCCTCGGCGAAGGTCTGCGAGAAGTAGGTCGCGTAGACGAAGGTCACCACCAGGGTGGTGAAGGCGGAGTTGGCCCAGTCGTAAAGACACCAGGAGGCCACCGCCCCGCGACGGAGGCCGGATCCCGATCCGCTGCCTTCGCTGCTCAGAACGTCTCGTCCTCCCACCAGGGGAAGTAGGAAGGCATGTCCGCGCTCACCTTCAGGGGGAACTCGGCCGGCCGCTTCTCGAGGAACGAAACGACGCCCTCCCTGGCGTCCGCGCTGCGGCCGCGCGTGTAGATGCCCTTGGATTCCACCCGATGGGCCGCCATCGGGGATTCGGCGTCGAGTGCCTTCCAGAGCATGTGCCGGGTCAGGGCGACGGAGACCGGTGAGGTGTTCGCCGCGATCTCAAGGGCCAGTTCGCGGGCGGCGGGAAGCAGTTCCTCCGGCGGCAGGACGCGGTTGACGAGCCCGGCCTCAAGTGCTTCCGGGGCGGGGAAGACGCGGCCGGTCAGCGTCCACTCGGAGGCCCGGCCCATGCCGACCAGGCGGGGCAGGAAGTAGCTGCTGCAGGCTTCGGGCACCATCCCGCGGCGGACAAAGACGAAGCCCATCCGCGCTTCGGTCGAAGCGAGGCGGACGTCCATCGGCAGGGTCATCGTGATCCCGACGCCGACCGCCGGGCCGTTGATCGCCGCGATGATCGGCTTGCGCAGGGCGTAGATCCGGAGCGACAGGACGCCGCCGCCGTCCCGGTAGGCCTCGAGGTCCTCATTGGAACGGGCGAACGTGTTGCCGCCGGAGGAGAGATCGGCCCCGGCGCAGAACCCGCGCCCTTCGCCGGTCACGATGATCGCGCGGATGTCGTCGTCCGCGTCCGCGCGGTCGAAGGCGTCCATCATCTCGGCCGACATCTGGCCGTTGAAGGCGTTGAGACGCTCGGGGCGGTTCAGGGTGAGCGTGAGGACGCCGTCCTGGACGTCGTAACGGATCGCTTCGTAGGCTGGTTCCTGGGGCATCTGGAGAGTTCCTGCTGTCGGTGGAGGGGTGGGGGGAGGCTCGGAGGCTGGTTTGTCGCTGTGTTTCCGGGGATCAGGAGGCGCCGGACACGCCTGGAACGGGGAAGCGCAGGCAGAACTGCTCGATGTCGTGGCGCATCGCCTCGAGGCGTTCCTCGTCCCGGTGGCGGCGCAGCGCGTCGATGATCCACTCGGCGAGCAGCTTCATCTCGGCTTCTTCCATGCCGCGCGTGGTCGCCGCCGGGCTGCCGAGGCGAATGCCGCTCGGCCGGAGCGGGGGTCGCGGATCGTCGGGGATCAACTGCTTGTTTACCGTGATGGAAACCTTGTCGAGGGTCTCCTCGGCGACGCGGCCGTCGATGCCGAAGCTCTTCCGGGTGTCGAGCACCATCATGTGGTTGTCCGTGCCGCCGGTCACGAGATCGGCGCCTCGGTTCATCAGTTCCTCGGCGAGCACCTTCGCGTTGGTCAGCACTTGCCGGGCGTAGATTGCGAAGTCCGGCTCGAGCGCCTTGCCGAGGGTGATCGCCAAGGCCGCCACTGCGTTCATGTGGGGGCCACCCTGAAGACCGGGAAAGACAGCCTTGTCGATCTTCCGGCGGTGCTCGGCGCGGCACAGGATCAAGCCGCTCCGCGGGCCGCGCAGGGTCTTGTGGCCGGTCGTCGTCATCACGTCGAAGCCGTGGTCCATCGGGTTGGACATCGCATTGCCCGCGATCAGGCCGCCGATGTGGGACACGTCGGCCATCGTCAAGGCCCCCACGTCGTCGGCGATTCGCTTGAACTCGCGGTAGTCGTAGTCCCGCGGGTAGGACGAGTAGCCGCAGAGGATCATCTTCGGACGGTGCTCGCGGGCCTGGGCGAGCAGGGCGTCGAAGTCGATGGCCCCGGCGTTGTCCGGATCCGTCTTGTAGCGGATGAAGCGGAAGACCCGCCCCATGTGGGACACCGGCGCGCCGTGGGTCAGGTGGCCGCCGTGGGACAGGTCCATCGCGAGCACCGTGTCGCCGGGGTCGAGGAAGGCGAAGTAGGCGGCCTGGTTCATCGGCGAGCCGGACAGGGCCTGCACGTTCGCGTGCTCGGATCGGAACACCCGGCAGGCGCGCTCGATCGCCAGTCGCTCCACCGCGTCGGTGAACTCCTGCCCGCCGTAGTAGCGGCGGCCGGGGTAGCCCTCGGCGTATTTGTTCGTCAGCACCGATCCGTTCGCCGCGAACACCTCGGGATAGGTGTAGTTCTCGGACGGAATCAGCTCGACTCCGCGCCGTTCCCTGTCCTCCTCGCCGGAGATCGCCGCCCAGACGGCCGGATCGTTGCGCGCCAGCGCCTGCCGGTTGGAATCCATCGCGCGTGACTCAGGCCTGCGCCGGGCTCTGACGGGCCCGGCTGCCTACTGGATCGCCGTCTTCGCGGCTTCGAGAAGAACGGTCTCCGGCAGGCGGACCTTGTAGTCCGGGTTCACGTAGTGGAATGCAATGCGACCATCCGTGTCGAGCACGAACACCGCCGGTACCGGCAGCATGTGGTGATCGTCTCCGGCGTACGCTTCGAGGTCGAGCCGGTAGGACTCCCGGTAGGTCCGGACCATCTCCTCGTCGCGGAAGGCGATCCCGAACGCCTGCGAGGCAGCCATGCCCCGGTCGGAGAGCAGCCGGTAGTTCAACTCGTTCTTGTCCACGGTGGCCTGCAGTTGCTCCGCGACATCCGGCGAGATCGCGAACAACTGGTAGCCGAGGTCGATCAGATCCTGCTCTATCTCTTGCAACTGACCCAGTTGCGTATTGCAGTACGGTCACCAGCCGCCGCGATAGAAGATCAGGATCGTCGGCTTGGCCTGGGCCGCGGCAAGCAGATCGACCTCGCCGCCGTCGGCGGTGGGAAGTCGAACGTCCGGTACCGCACTGCCGACCAGGAGCGGCCGGACGTCCTCTGCCGACGCCGGAACGTCGGCGGCCGAAGCCGAAGAAACGGTAGCGCAGACGAGGGCCGCGCCGGCGAGAAGAGTCGTGGTTCGCATGGCCGGCAGGGTATCACGCAGGCGGGCGCCGAGAGGCCCGGTTTGCTTCGCGCGAGGCTCTCCGCTGCAGGGTCAGTTCCGCCCACGGGACGACTCCGGTGCGCGCCGCCCAGTCGTCCCACAACCGGGCGAGTTCGTCGACCCGCTCGGGCATCTCCGCGGCCAGATCATGCGCTTCCGTGCGGTCGGCGACCAGGTCGTAGAGTTCCCACGGTCCGGGGTGCCGCGACACGAGTTTCCACTTGCCGGAACGGACGGCCCGGTTGCCTTCGTGCTCCCAGAACACCGCTTCGCGGTCCAGCGGTTGCTCCAAGAAAGCCGGCAGCAGGCTGGCGCCTTCGAGGGGAAGCGAATCCCGTCCCGCTCGACTGGGAGGCTGCTTTGCTCCGGCGGCATCGAGAGCCGTCGCCATCAGATCGACGACGTGAGCGGTCTCGCCGACGATGCCGCCGCCTTCGACGATCCTGGCCGGCCAGTGGACGATCAGCGGCGAAGCGATCCCGCCCTCGTGGACCCAGTGCTTGTACAGACGGAACGGCGTGTTGCTGACGTGCGCCCAGTGCGGGCCGTAGCTCTGGTAGCTCGACTCCGGACCCGGCAGCACGCTCGTGTCGTTGCCGACCGCGACCGGGCTTCCGTCCAGGGCCTGCTTCGGCAGGTGCAGGCCGGTCCACCGGTCAGTCAACACCTCGGCGCAACCGCCATTGTCGGCCAGGAACAGGATCAACGTGTTGTCGAGCCGGCCTGTCTCCTCGAGGGCCGCTACAACCTCGCCGATCCCCTGATCCATGCGGTCGATCTGGGCGGCGTAGACCTCCATCGCGCGCTCGAACCAGGGCCGTTCCCCGGCGGGTACGTCATCCCACGGCGGCACCCGGGAGTCCCTCTCGGCGAGCAGCCAGTCTTCGTCGATGAGACCCAGCTCGACCAGCCGCTCCTGGCGCCGCTTGCGGATCGCGTCCCAGCCGGCGGCGTAACGGCCCCGGTAGCGGGCGATGTCCTCGGGTAGCGCGTGCAGCGGCCAGTGCGGCGCCGTGTGAGCTACGTACAGAAACAGCGGATCGGCGCTCCGGTCGCCGGCCGCGTGGTCTCGCACGAAGCGCGCGGCATATTCCGAGATCGCGTCCGTGTAGTAGTAGACCGGAGCTTCGGCGTCTTCGGGAGGCTCCAGCTCGACGGGCGTGTTGCCTTCCGTCAGCGAGACCGGATCGTAGAAACTGCCGGCGCCGTGGATCGTGCCGTAGAAGCGGTCGAAGCCGCGTTGCCGTGGCCAGTTGTGGGTCGATGTGAGTTCTTCGTCGCCGCTCCAGTGGCCAACATGCCGGGTGACGTGCCACTTGCCCGACATGTACGTGCCGTAACCTGCCGCACCCAGTGCCTCGGCGATCGTGATCGCGTTGGCGGCGAGGTCGCCGCGGTAGCCCGGCAACCCGTCATCGCCCATCATGTGCCCGACGCCGGCCTGATGGGCGTAGAGGCCGGTCAGGAGCGACGCCCTGGTCGGGCAGCAACGGGCCGTGTTGTAGAAGTGGCTGAATCGCAGACCGTTCGAGGCCAGACGGTCGAGGTTGGGCGTGTCGATCTCGCCGCCGTAGCTGCCGAGGTCGGAGAACCCCATGTCGTCCGCCATGATGAGGACGATGTCGGGCCGCGCCACAGAGTCCGTGCCGCCGCAGCCGAGGGCCGCCAGGGTCGCCGTGACCGTAAGGGCCAGGCCGATGACGACGGCGGGGTTCTTCCATGATGGAATTGGACCGCGCATGGACGGAGTGTATTCAGACAGAAGCTGAGGAGCCATGGACCGAGACTCGTACAGAAGCCTGATCGGTCGGTTTGCCACCGGCGTCACGGTCATCACGACGAACGTTCGTGGTCGGCTTCACGGCATGACGGCGAACGCCGTCTGTTCGCTTTCTCTCGATCCGCTCCAGTTGCTCGTCTGTGTCGACAGGGAGTCGAACTGCTATCGGCAGATGTTGCAGGCGGAGGTGTTCGGCCTCAGTATCCTGGCGGCCGACCAGGAGGAGATCTCCAACCTGTTCGCCCGCACGACCGCACCCGCGGAGGGCTCCTTGCTGGGTGTCGGCTACCGAGTCGGCAGGCTGGACGAACCCCTGATCGAGAATGCGCTTGCGCACATCGAGTGCCGTGTCGCGGAGCGCCTCGAGGGCGGCGACCACATCATCGTGATCGGTGACGTGGTGGCTGGCAAGCAGGTGCGCGACGCCGAGCCGCTCCTGTTCTACGGCGGCCGATACGCGAAGCTGGCGGACTGAGCGCGGGTCAGGCCACGAGCGGACAGCTCGGGTCGAACTCGCGGTCCAGCGCGGCCAGTTCAACGATCGCCTCCTGGATGACCTGCTGCGGTGTCGCCCCCTGTTCCACCCGACGCACCCACTGCATCGCCGGATTACCGTTCTCGAGGATTCCCTCGATCGGATCGAGCAGGGAGCCGAAGCCGTGGCGCCCGGCCGTCTCTCGGACGCTCTCGAGCATCGATGCGGTCCAGTCACGAAACGTGAGGGTCCCGCCGTCGACCCAATTCGTGGCCGTCGCTTCGAGGCTCCCGGTGCCGGCGGCGCGCTCGTTGGCGGCGGCGACTGCCTCCAGTTCGCTCGACGATCGGCCGCGCAACGGATCGAGTTCCGGCCGCTCCAGCACCTGCCACACGCGGGCTTCGTAGAGAGCGGTGACCGCCTGCAGGACGTCCGGATCGCTGATCCGGTCGCAGATCCGGAGTTCGAGGCGATCCAGAACCCGGGGTGTCGCGGGGCCGTTCGGCCGTATGCCGAGCCAGAGGTGACGACCGTTCTGCATTGTGCCGAGCTCGAGTTGCTCGTCCATCCAGTCGGCGAACGAGGCGGGGTCGGGGAAGAAGGGAACCCGCTCCGGCGTCAGTGGAAAACGCAGCCAGCGAGACGAGTGTTGCCCGGTCGGTTCGCCCGCCAGGAAGGGCGATGCCGCGGTGAGAGCGAGGAACATCGACGCTTCGAGCCGCAGGACCCGGTAGGCGCGTAGCAGTTCCTCCGGATCGTCTATCCCCAGGTTGATGTGCGTCGACGCGGTGACGACGCGGGTCCCGTAGGTGTCCCGGATGTAGCGGTAGTACGGGTTCTCCGGATCCGAGATGTAGAAGGAGTCGGGATCGGCCAGCGACAGCGTGCCGCCCGGCACCAGGGTGCAGCCGTGCGCCGCCTCCAGGTAGCGGCGTAGCGCGCACCGTTTCGCCATCAGCCGGTCGGTGAGGACCTGGTAGTTGCGGTAGGGGGCGGTCGTGAACTCGACGTTGCGCCCGTCCGGCTCCGTCGTGTAGCCGTCAAGAGCCGCCTTCACCCGTGCCGACAGCGGTAGTACGTGACCGTCGGGTGTACCCGTGTAGACCTCCTCCTCGAGGCCCTTCAGCAGTTGGCGGTGCAGCGGATGATGATCGAGGGTCATTCGGAAGTCCGGCGCGGTGGAGGTAACCGCCTGTCAGTGAGGGGCTTAGCGACAGTAGAACGGACGCCGCCAAGCCGGGGATTCTACCAACGGATGCCGGCTCTGACCGCCGCTACTGTTCTTCCGGGCCGCCCAGCACCTTGGCGCCCAGGTGGGCGCTGGGCAGGAAGAGGAGGATGCCGACGACCCAGAACCACAGCGGGGACGGGATCGTCGCCATGTTGTAGACGCCGGCGATGAGAAAGAAGGCGCCGACGATCAGGGCCAGTCGACGCTTCGCCTGTCGCGCGATGCGCGCCGCCGTTCCGCCGCCGAGGAACGCGCCGGCGGCCCAGGCCACGAGAACGAGAACCATGTTCGCGGCCGGGATGTCGCCCGGTTCGATCAGTGCCCGGTCGGTGGGTACCCCTTCGGGCGCCGGAAGCAGGGTGATCGCAGCGACCTGAACGAAGCTGATCACGATGCCGCCGACGATCAGGCCGGTGGGTACGGCGAGGACGGTTCTCAGCATGACTCTCGTTGCTCCTCGCCTTGGGAGGCTTCGGTCGATCGGCCGGAGCCCGTGACGCTCGGGCCAGGAGGTAACTATACTGCGCGGCTTACTGCCGAAGTCGAAGGAGTCTTGCCGATGAAGCTCGCCGTTGAGTTCCCTAGCGTGGTCTACAGAGAGGGGCCGGAAGCCGTTACCCGTCTCGCTGGGGCGATGGATGAGATCGGCTTCGATCAACTGGACATCTTCGATCATGTGGTCATGGGCCACGACACGGAGGGGCGGGAGAAGAACCGGTATCCGGCGAAGATGCCGATCATGGAGGCCTTCGCCACCCTCGGCTACGTCGCGGCCTGCACCTCGCGGATCGGGCTCGGAACCGAGGTGTTGGTCCTGCCGCAGCGCGACCCGGTCCTGACCGCGAAGCAGGCGTCGACCCTGGATACGCTCTCCGGCGGACGTCTTCGCCTGGGTCTCGGGGTCGGTTGGCAGGAATCGGAGTACGAGGCGATGGGGCAGGATTTCCGCAACCGCGGACGGCGCATGGACGAAGCGATCGCCGTGCTTCGGGCCTGCTGGGGCCAGGACCCGATCGATTTCGAAGGGGAGTTCTACCGCGTCGAGGCGATGGCGATGGAGCCCAAGCCGCCGCGTGGAGCGGATCTTCCGATCTGGATCGGGGGCCACAGCGAGGCTGCTTTCCGGCGTGCGGGCCGGTACGGTGATGGCTGGATGGGCGTCGCTTCTGAGGAGCTGTTCGAGAACGGCGATCAGGCGATCGCGGCGATCCGCGGCTACGCGGACAGGGCCGGTCGTGATCCGGAGGCCCTGGAGTTTCAGGCACAGGTTTCGCCGCCGCCGCGACCGGGGAACGAGAGCGACCGCACGTTCTACACCGAGCCGGACCGCGTCGCCGAGGCCGCCGCGAAGCTTGGCGAACTGGGGTTCGGCAGCGTCGCGCTCAACCTGACGGGCCTGTTCCTGGCCGGAGCCCGCAGCGTCGACGCGATGATCGACGGCGCCGGCGCCCTGCACGACCGGTTGAGGGCCGAGCTGGACTAGCTTTCACCACGGGCTGTCAAGGCCCTTGTCAATCAAGGCGCGGCGCACAAACGCGAATGCGTCGTCTCCCCGGCGGATCCCCGGGGAGACGACGGTCACGCGCTGTCAGGCACCGGTGTTGGCTGATCGGAGATCAGCCAACACCGCGTGGCTTGCGGTTCAGTGGAAGTAGCCGCCGAGCGTCACAATCAAGATTGCGCCGCCTCCAACCACGAGACCCACTACCGCAAGTGCCAGTCGCACCTTCTTCGACGGCACCCTCCACCAAGGAGGCCACGAAAGAACTTTCGTCAGCAGTCGTTCCATACCCAACCGAGCCCTCCAACAACTGCTGTGGGTCCGAAGGTCAGCAGCCCCAGGCCACCGAAGAAAGTGGTGAGTAGCTCGGGCAGGAATACTGCGCCGGTAGACACGATCGTGCCAACACCGCCCAGAAGCGCAGCGTCACCGTACATATCGCACCGGTTGTGGTGGTTCATCTCGTTTGGCGAGATGCAACCCGAAGACGTGTTGACGTGGCCGGGCGTCTGGCATGGGCCTTGCCGCTCCTTGATCTGATGGGCACTCGATACCGACTGCAGGTCCGCAGCCGCGATGCTTGGCGCACCACCGATCAGCAACGAAAAGAACAGCCCGCTCAGCAGCGGGCCACGGAACCAAGTTTCTTTCCTCATTGGAGGACCTCCGGTTGTGGAGAACCTCCGGTTGTGTGTAGCGTCATGTTATCAGACGCGCCTAGCGACCAGCCTAGTCCCACGTGAGGTGAGCCTGAAGTGTCGACGTCAATCCCAGGAGAGATGAGCCCGCCGGTCGGGGATCATCGGAGGATGATCTTGACTCTCCAGACCCACGGACATCAGACACTTGAGGAGGTTCGCCGTTTCCTGTCGGGCAACGAGGCGGTGGACTTCGTGCTTCGTGACCGCGCTTCGGCGTACGCCTTCGTCATCGAGACGCTGGTCAAGTTCCGCTACCGCGCGCTGCCGCGGCGCGACAAAGGCTCGGTCCGGTCGTATCTGATGAAGATGACCGGGAAGTCGGAGTCGCAGGTGACGCGCCTGATCCGGCAGCACGTGGACACGGGCCGCATCCGGGACCGCCGGGGCGCGGTGGATCACGCCTTCCGTCGGTGGTACACGAAGGCCGACATCGGTCTTCTGGCCGAGGTCGACGAGGCGCTGGGCCAACTGTGCGGGCACGCCACGCGCGCGGTGATGCGGCGGATGCACGAGGAGTAAGGCGACCAGCGTTTCGAGCGTCTGGCCGGAATCTCGAACGGGCAGTTCTACAACCTGCGCAAGTCCACGACCTACCACCGCCGCCTGATCGAAGTTCCGCAGAATCGAGAGTTTCCACAGCCCCGGCGACGGCGACTGCGGCGTGATCAACCAATGGAGTACACCTTAGCCCTGCCTTGAAACTGTCCAAAGGACCGGGACCACCTCACTTGGCCAGGGCCACGGGATTGTCCAGAGCCCAAGTGGCTCGTCTGATCCTTCAGTACCGGGAGACGGGCCGGATCGTTTACTCTCCGGATCCGCCGAGGAACGCGTTCCGGGGTCGCTTCACCAGGGCCGACATCGGCTTGCTTGGGGTACTTGGCGCCGTAGTCCTCGGCGAAGCGTTCGATCTCCGCCTCGGCATCCTCTCGGCACTCCGCGTACATGAATCTCGTGCAGAGCCATCTTGACCTTGGCCTGCAGCCGCTTCGGCAGCTTGTCCAGCACGTTCCTCAGCCGATGCACCAAGCATCTCTGCTCCCTGGTTTCGGGCCACACGTCGCGGATCGCCCGCCACAGGCCCAAAGCGCCGTCGCCGATGGTCAGGACCGGTGCTTGCAGGCAGCGGCGCTTCAGGTCCCGCAAGACACTTGCCCAGCTCTCCGCGCTCTCCCGGTACCCGCCCTCGACCACGATCGGCTCCTTTATCCTGTCACGGCGCAACCCCGGAGGACCAGCGTGCACAGGCGCTCGGCCTCCGACGGACCCGGAAAGGCACGTCGTCCGCCCACACTTGCACGTAGTCCTCGGCGCAGGTCCCGTCGCCGCAAGGACCGGTACTCCTCCTCCCAGGCCGATGTCATCCGCGTGATGCTGGATGCGGACAGGCCCGACGGCCGTTGCGAACCACCAATGCCCGGCCGTACTCTCCGCGCTCCGAGCGTTGTCTCTCCACGTACTCGGAGACCTCCGCCTCCGGCGCACGAGCAGCTCACTCATTCTTCACTACACTTGGCCGCGGCCTCTTCAGGAGCTGCGCCGTCGCGAGGTACTTTGAGGACGGCTGAGGAGTAGCTGGTGTGATCCGTCCACCGCCGTCAGCCCAAAGTCGAGGACCCGGTCTCCTCCCGGCCGCGCCGCCACTGCCGGTAGGCGCCGATCATCAACCACGCGCCCGCCGCCAGCAGGCCGAGGGGCCAGAACTCCCACACGCGGTCGATGTCGTAGCCGAAAGTGTGGTCGAGCAGGGCCAGGAAGCCGATGACGAACAGGCCGGCGCCGGCCAGGAGGCCGAGCTGGCCGCTCCTGGGGGGCCGCGGGGCGTCCTGCAGACCCAGGTCGGTCGCGAGGCCGAGTTCGATCAGAGTGGCCTGCCGGTAGGCGTCGATGATGTTGAAGAGCCAGACGAAGGCCACGACCATGCCCATCACGCCCTCCTCGGTGGCGAGGTAGATGGAGCCGACCGCGAGCAGGAAGAGCACGATGCCCCGCTGGTAGAGGCCGTTGTAGATGTGGCCGAGCCCGGGGAAGAGCGCGAGGATCACGCTAACGACGTGCCGGGCGGTGAGACCTCCCTGGGCGGGCGCCGGCGGCGGTGGAGGCGGAGGCGTCTTGTCGCCGTCGGTCCGGGGCGGTGGGGGTGGAGCGTCCGCTGGCGGGGCCGGGTCTTGGCTGGCAGTCCCCGCGTTCTCGGTCCGTGAAGTGTCCTGTTCGGGTTCGGTGTTCATGCGGTGCTCCTGTCCTGATGGGCTTCCGGGCGGTTTCGGATCGTCGTCGTCGGCTTGCCGTCGTCGTCGGACTCGCCTGATGGCAACAGGCCGGTCAGTTGGCGAAGTGCCTTGGACGACGACTCGACGGCGCCGCGAAACCAGGCGCTGACGCGATCGGTGGGAAGGTCCAGCGGCTCGGCGAAGAATCCGGCCGGCCGCCAGAGTCCCTGCAGCGAGCCAAGGCGTTCGTTGACGGTTCCCTGCACCGACGCGCCGGCCTCGGACGCGGGTTCGAGCAGATGCTCGCCGGCCGCGGCGCCGAGATTCGTCGCGACCCTGCGCCCCGCGGCAAACGGATCGCCGAGCACGAGGGTCAGGGCGACCGCGAGCAGGTAGCTGGCGGCGAGTGCGGTGCCGGTTCCGGAACGTGCGGCCAGGGCCGCGGATCCGGCTGGCCTACCGCGACGACGCCGAAACCAGCGGTCAGGCCGAGGTGGCGATTGTCGTCGAACGGGGCTGCGTGCGGGAATCTCCCGCAGCCGCCGCATCAGGGTCGCCGGCGGATCGACTTCGTACCCGACGAGCGATTCCAGCTCGAGGGCGCGCGCCTCGCCGTCGCGGTCCCAGGACGGACCGAGGGCGATCTCGAGGAGTCTGGTGCGGAGTTCGTCGGACATCGGGAGGCGGGCGCCGAGTTCGTCAATGCCTGGAGCCCGCCCCGCGTCTTCCGCTCCCGGCCGCGGCTTCCCGTGCTGGCGCTGGAGGCTCAACTGTAGGCCCCGTTGCGGGTCGGAACGGGATCGCCGGCGGCCTTGCGCCGGCGGTCGATGCGCCGAATGAGTTCCAGTCGCGCGCGCCGCAGGCGAGACTTCATCGTCCCCTCGGGCAGGTCGAGAAAGGCGCAGATGTCGGCGTAGCTCAGACCCTGCAAGTCGCGCAGCGTCAGGATCTCGGCGAAGGCCTCCGGCATCTCTTCGAGCGTCTGGTAGACCATCCGCAGCCGTTCGCGGCGTTCGGCGCTGGCGGCTGTGTCCAGACTGCCGGCCTGGCGCTTCAACAGCTCCTCCGAGACGATGGTGGTTCGCCGTTCGGTCCGCGTGCGGCGATAGTGGTCCACGCAGAGGTTCCTGGACAGCCGGAGGGTCCAGCCGGCGAGCGGCACGTCGCCCCGGTAGCGGTCGAGGTTGCGGTAGAGCTTGAGGAAGATCTCCTGGGTCAGGTCCTCTGCTTCCGCGGTGTTGCCGGCGAACTGGAACGCGATGTTGTAGATGCGCCGGCCGTAGCGATCGATCAACTCGCTCCAGGCGTCGGCGTGTCCGGCAGCGGCGCGCCGCGCCAGGAACAGGTCGGGATTCGGGCTGGCAGGTTGTTGAGGAGTCGTCATCGGCGTCTGCTCAGGAAGACGTGTTCCGGCACGCGCGGGTTTCATGTGCGCGTCCGCTGACGGACGCGCACATGGTTCGCGCGTGGCGCGAAACGCGCCACACAGGCGGCATGCGGCATAATCCCGGTCCGCCGGGGGCCGACCTCCGGGGGAATCGCCAAGAGCGCTTCCGAAGGAAGCGGCAGGGGACAAAATGCCGGAACGACGACGCATCCTGGTCACCAGCGGCCTGCCCTACGCCAACGGTCCGATCCACATGGGGCACCTGGTGGAGGCCGTTCAGACGGACATCTGGTGCCGCGTGCAGCGGATGCGTGGTCACGAGTGCTACTACGTCTGTGCCGAGGACGCGCACGGCACGCCGATCATGCTGCGCGCCGAGCGGGAGGGAATCACGCCCGAGGACCTGATCGTCCGGCTGGCGGCGGAGCACCTGGAGGACTATCGCGCTTTCCAGATCCGCTTCGACAACTTCTACACCACCCACTCTCCCGAGAATCGGGAACTGGTGGAGGGAATCTACGACCGGCTGTGCGAACGGGGGTCGATCGACCGCCGGACGGTCCGGCAGTTCTATGACCCCGAAAGGGAGATGTTCCTGCCCGACCGCTTCGTCAAGGGAACCTGTCCGCGTTGCGGGGCGAAGGACCAGAACGGTGACAGTTGCGACGAGTGCGGCTCGACTTATCAGCCTTCGGACCTGATCGACCCGCGTTCCATCGTCACCGGAGCGCTGCCGGTCGAGCGGGAGTCCGAGCACCTCTTCCTGCGCCTGTCCGACTACCGGTACCTGCTCGAGGAGTGGGTCGGTGACGGCCGCCTGCAGAGCGAGGTGGTCAACAAGCTCCGCGAGTGGTTCGACGACGGGCTGCGGGACTGGGACATCTCGCGCGACGCACCGTACTTCGGCTTCGAGATCCCGGATGCGCCGAACAAGTACTTCTACGTGTGGGTCGATGCACCGATCGGCTACATGGCGAGTTTCCGCCAGTTCTGCGATCGCGAGAACATCGCGTTCGACGACTTCTGGGGGCCGGAGAGCAACGCCGAGCTGTACCACTTCATCGGCAAGGACATTCTCTACTTTCACTGCCTGTTCTGGCCCGCGATGCTTCACGGCGGCGGCTACAGGACGCCCTCCTCCGTCTTCGTCCACGGCTTCCTGACCGTCGACGGCGCGAAGATGTCCAAATCCCGCGGCACCTTCGTGATGGCTCGCACGTACCTGGAGCATCTGGACCCGGAGGCCTTCCGCTACTACATCGCCGCCAAGTTCAGCGACGGCCTGGCGGATATCGACATCAACCTCGAGGATTTCGTCCTGCGCGTCAACTCGGATCTGGTGGGGAAGGTGGTCAACATCGCCAGCCGCTGCGCGGGATTCCTGCACCGGCAGGCTGGCGGCCGGCTGGCGGCGGCGCTGGACGCGCCCGAGCTCGCGGCGGAGGCGGCCTCCCGGGCGGAAGAGATCGCGGCCCTCTACGAGGGGCGTGACTACAACCGGGCGCTGCGCCGCGTCATCGCCCTGGCGGACCGGGCGAACCGCTACATCGACGATCGGAAGCCCTGGGAACTCGCCCGCGATTCAGAGCGTGCCGACGAGGTCCAGGCTGTCTGCACGACGGGCATCGAGCTGTTCCGTCAGTTGATCGTCTACCTGAAGCCCGTCGTGCCGACGATCGCGGCCCGGGCGGAGAACTTTCTCGGTATCGACCCCCTGGTCTGGGACGATGTCCATACGCCTCTGGTGGACCATGAGATTCGCCCGTTTGAGCCCCTGATCACCCGTGTCCAGCCGGACCAGGTGGCTGCGATGATCGCCGCCTCGGGTGAGGGCGACGTCAGGTGAGGGCGTGACGGCTGCCGCTCCCGCGGTCGTTCCCGACCCGCGGGATTCCGCGGTCTCGGCAGACCGTTTGACCAAGGTCTACAGGATCTACGACACCGCGTGGGGCCGGTTGCGGGAGGCGGTGCTGAGGCGCCCGGCACACCGGCCGTTCCGGGCTCTGAGCGATGTGAGTTTCGAACTGCCTCCGGGCGAGGGACTCGGAGTCGTAGGGGAGAACGGGGCGGGCAAGAGCACTCTGCTCAAGATCGTCGCCGGCGTGACTCGTCCGACCTCGGGTGAACTCTCGATCCGCGGGCGCGTCGCTTCGATCCTGGAACTCGGTTCGGGTTTCCACCACGAGTTCACCGGCCGCCAGAACATTCGGCTCAGTGCGGCGATCGTCGGTCTCGACCAGCGGGAGCTGCGGGAGCGGACCAGGGACATCATCGAGTTCAGCGAACTCGGCGCCGCGATCGACCAGCCGGTCCGTTCGTACTCGACCGGCATGACGATGCGGCTCGGCTTTTCGATTGCGGTTCAGGTCGAACCGGACATCCTGGTCGTCGACGAGGCGCTCTCGGTGGGCGACGGCTACTTTCAGAAGAAGTGCATGGACCGTCTGCAGAGGTACATGGCCGACGGCGGCACGCTGCTGTTCTGTTCCCACGCGATGTACTACGTCACTTCGTTCTGCCAGCGGGCCCTGTGGCTTCGCGAGGGCCAGGTGGCGGCCGACGGGGCGGCGCTCGGCGTGGTCGGCGAGTACGAGCGGTTCCTGATGGCGAAGACTGGCAAGACCGCGGAAGCGGACGCGCCGTCAAGCGACGATCCGGCGGCGAGCCCGGCGCGGATCCTCGGGATCCGGCCGCTCGACGGCGAGGCCCACAGGCGCGCCTCGGATTCCTGGGCTCTCGAGGTCGAATGGGAGAGTCGGGAGGACGGCCTCGGCTTCCACCTGGCGGTCGGACTCGACACCGCGGACGGAGTCCAGGTCTGTGCCTTCACGACCCAGCGCGCGGGGCTCGAACCGCTGACCGGGGCCGGCCGGCACCGCGCGGTGGTGCGGGTGCCGCGCCTGCCGATGACCAAGGGCGACTACTCGGCGTGCGTTTTCCTGCTGGACGAAGAATCCCTGCACGTGTTCGACCGCAAGGTGCAGGCGAACGTGTTGGAGATCGATGCGCAGCAGTTCGAGCCCAGCCTGTTCGAGGTCGCGCACGAATGGGAGTTCGATCGATGAAGCTGCTGGTGACCCGACCGATTCCGGAAGAGGCGGTAGCACGGTTGCGTGCCGAGCCGGGCGTGGACACGACGATGCTCGAGGAGGACGCAGCGATGGACCGTGGGCTGCTGCTCGACGCCGCTGCGGACGCGGACGTGATCCTGGCGCTGCTCACGGAGCGCATGGACGCGGAGCTCTTCGATCGGTCGCCTGATCTGCGCATGGTGGCGAACATGGCGGTCGGGTTCGACAACGTGGACATCGACGAGGCGGCGAAACGCGGAATCTGGGTCACCAACACGCCGGGAGTGCTCGACGGCGCCACGGCGGACCTGGCGATGGCGCTGCTGCTGGCCGCGGCACGGCGTCTCCCGGAGTCCGAGCGTTTTCTTCGAGCCGGGAGGTACAAGCGCTGGGGACCGATGCTCCTGTGCGGCCAGGAGGTCCACGGACGTACGCTCGGCATCCTCGGCATGGGTCGCATCGGCGAGGCGGTCGCTCGCCGTGCCCGGCTCGGGTTCGGCATGGAAATCCTCTACTGGGACGAACGGGGCCGAGCCGACCTCGAAGAGGAACTCGGCGTTCGCAGGACCGATCTCGACACGCTGCTCGGGGCTGCCGACTTCGTCTCCATCCACCTGCCGCTGACCGAGGGCACCGCCGGCTTGATCGACGCTGAACGGCTCGGGCGGATGACACCGACGGCGGTACTGGTCAATACCGCTCGCGGGCCGATCGTCGACGAAGCGGCGCTGGCCGCGGCGCTCCGCTCCGGCGCCATCTGGGCCGCGGGCCTGGACGTGTTCGAGCGGGAACCGGAGGTTCATCCCGACCTGATCGAACTCGACAACGCGGTTCTTCTGCCCCACATCGCGAGCGCTTCGATCCCGACCCGGCTGGCGATGGCCGAACTCGCCGTCTCCAACGTCCTGGCGCTCCACCGGGGCGAGGACCCGCCGACGCCGGTTGTCCGCGGCACCCGCTGAGGGTGTGATTCGACCTAAGCAGCCTCGCGGCAGAACGTCAGAACCCGGGTGGCGCGATCCGCGCCACCCGTGAACCAGTTCGTGCGCCCGTCAGCGGGCGCGCGGATGGCGGGCCGGCGCACCCGGTCTCTGCTCAGATGCGGAAGGAGCGGGCGACGCGGAAGCCGGTGTCGTCGGCGAAGTTGGCTGACTCGCGCTTTGCCAGCTCGCAGTGAAGCTCGGACGCTGCAAGTCGGAAGGAACCGCCGCAGAGCGTTCCGGGGTCCCCGGCGCCGCCGGCAGCGGGAGCGACCCACTCCCAGACACTGCCCAGCATGCCGTGGAGGCCGAAGCCGTTCGCGGTCAGGTGCTCGGGAGGCTGCACGCGGCCGCCCGAGTTGCCAGCGTGCCAGCAAGACCGGTCGACCGACTCCGGCGTGGCACACCACGACGGGGCGTCGCCGGCCAGCTCGGTGCCCCGGCAGGCATAGCGCCATTCGACTTCGGTCGGCAGGCGCATCGGCTTGCGCGAGACCTCCGCGTACCAGCGGCAGTAGCCGTGCGCCTGCTCGAAGCTGAGGCCTGTCGCGAGATCCCGGTCGCCGGGGGAAGCCGGCGAGCGCTGGTAGCCCGCGTCGAATGCCTCGAACTGTTCGTTCGTGATCGGCCACTTGCTCAGGTAGAAGGGTTCGACCGGCACAAGGCGTCCGTTGAACCTGATCTCGCCACCCGGGATCAACCACAGGATGGTGCGTGGAACGTGGGCGTACGAGCGCGGCAGGGGACGGCGCACGGTGCGGACCAGGTTGCTGTCCGGGTCAGGAGGGTCGGCCGAAGACCTTGGGCGTCGGCATCCGGGCCCGGATCGCGTCGAGTTCCTCGACGGTGACCGTCGCGATGCCGTTCTTGCGGCAGTGGGATTCCACCGAGCGGACGACCATGCCGCGAACGAAGGCCGGCACCCGTTTCATTCGCGCCTGTGCCTCGGGCTCCCAGGCGATGCTGGTCGAGCTGTCCTCGCCATACCGGGACAGGGATGCGAGTCCGGTTCGGTCTCCGAGCGCCTCGAGCTGTTGCGGCGAAAAGACCCCGGGTTCGTGGGTGCACAGCGGATCTTCCGCCATCAGGTCGCCTGTCATGCCGTAGGCGCGAGCGCGGCAGCCGCCGCAGACCGACTGGAGTTCGCAGGAACCGCAGCGGCCGCCCAGCTCCTTGCGGCGACGGATGTCCTGGAACAGGTCGGAGTCCTTCCAGACCGCGGACAACGTCGAACTCTTCAGATTGCCGCCGAAGACCGGCAGGTAGGGGCACGGGGTCACGTCGCCGTTCGGTCGGATTCCCATGTAGTGCGTGCCGGCCGGGCAGCCGCCGGCGCCGCCGTCGAAGGCCTTCAGGAAGGGCGATTCCGGATCGCCGGCCAGCAGTTGACGGACGTAGTGGGGAGCACACTTCGCGTTGACCACCATGCGGCCGCGGTACCTGCGTTGAATCTGCTCCAGGGAGGCGAGGACATCGTCGTAATCCGACGGCGCGAGGTCGGACACGAACTGGCCGCGGCCCGTTGGCACCAGGAAGTAGAGGTTCCAGACCCGGGCCTGGAGCTCGGTGTAGGCGAACTCCGCGATCTCTTCCAGTTCCCCGCGGTTGTGTGCTCCAGCCGTCGTCTGGATGATGAAGGGAAGACCCGCGGCGGCCAAATGTTTGGCGCCGTCGACCGTGTTCTGCCAGGCGCCGCGCACGCGGCGGAAGCCGTCGTGGACCGACGCGTCCAGGGCGTCGAGCGACAGCGCGAGACCGCGGACTCCCTTGCCTTTCAGGATGCGGGCCAGGTTCTCGGTAATCCGGACGCCGTTGCTGCCGACCACGACCCAGAGATCCCGCTTCGCGGCGTAGCGGACGATGTCCAGGATGTCGCGCCGCAGCAGCGGCTCGCCGCCGGTGAGGATGACCAGGGCCTCCGGAGCGAACTCGCAGATGTCGTCGATCACCTTCTTGCACTGGTCGGTCGAGAGTTCCGAGCGGTCGGCAAAGTTGGCGGTCTCGACCAGCGGCTTGCCGCCGGCGTCCAGGTAGCAGTGCTCGCAGGCCAGGTTGCAGCGGTACGTCAGGTTCCAGGAGATGACGTACGGGCGGGCAAATGCCGCCGGCGTGGCGCTCGTTGGCCGCTCGAGGGGTGACAGGGTCATCGCGAGAGCTTCGCTTGCGTTCGTTCTGCGGGAGATGTTCTGGCGGAATGTTCTACCGAGAAGCTCAGGCGATGCCGAAGAAGGAGCGGGCCCGCTCGAGGACCGCCGCGTCGACCTCGTCGTAGCCATGGTCCTCGGCGAACTTCTCGATGCCCGCAACGGCCGAGGTGCGGACGATGTCCGGGATGTTCGCGAGGCGTTCGCGGGCTTCCGCGGTCCACGGAATGCCCGCGGGGGCGCCGTTGCCGCCGTTCTTGCCATGGACCGGGCTCGCATCCCGGGCGGTGCCTTGCGCGGCGAGGGGCAGGCCCATGTCGGCGAGCATGCCGGTGAACGGGCACTTCGAGGCCGCGGCGGCGGCTTCCGGATCTTCCCCGGGCCCGATCTTCACCCCGAGCGAGCCGACGACCTGGGTCTCGTGCGGGTTCGTCATCATGGCCATCTCGGCCGAGCAAGCGGGGCAGGCGTAGACCAGGGCGACCGAGCCGCCGTCGGGACCGATCGCATGCTTCAGCTTCATCTGCTCGTCGCAGGGTACGCAGAGGAACTTCATTCTTGATCTCTGTCGGTCGGAATCAGGTTGGCTTCGTCCGTGGGCCTCAGGGCGACGCAACGCAGGAGTTGTTCGGCGGCCTCGTCGAGCGCGCGGATGACCGGCCCCGGGGGCAGGTCCGCTTCGCCTGCGTCAGAGGCCGTTGCCAGCCGCGGGTCGAACGGTACCCTAGCCAAGCAGGGGAGTCCAAGCTCGGGCGCCTCTCCCGCCGCGCCGTCGAACAGGGGACGCACCCCGTCGCACGTCTCGCAGTAGTAGCCGCTCATGTTCTCGATGTACCCGAGGACCTCGTTCGCTGTCGTGCCGAGCGCCGCCGCCGAGCGTGCGACGACGCCGCGGGCCAGGGCGGCTGGAATCGTGACGAGCACGAAGCGCGCGGCCGGCCCCAGCACCTCGGCGTACTGCAGCGTCCGTTCGGCGCCCGGCGGCAGGTCGACGAGCAGGAAGTCGAGACGACCCCAGTCGACCAGACCGAGCAACTGCTGGAACAGGTTGAACTCCCGGGTCGCGCGCCATACGTGGGAGTCGCCTGTCGCCACGCTCTCGAAGGCGAGGTGCTCCGACTCGGGGACCAGGGAACCCAGGGACACGACGCCCAGACCGTCTGGCGTGCGGGGGAGGGCCATTCCCCGATCGCCTGGCAGAAGCGGGGCCTGTTCCAGCCCGGCCAGACGGGCCTGGCAGGGACCGTTCAGATCGGCGTCGAGAATCGCGCAGCGGCGCCCCGCTCGCCCGAGTGCCAGGGCGAGCTGCATCGTCAGGGTGCTCTTGCCGACACCTCCCTTGCCGGAGCCGACGGCGACGACGTGATCGATGCCGGTCATCGCCTCGGCGATGCGCTCCCGCTGCTGGAGGACCTGGCCGAGAACGTCGGAACCGCCGTCGCCGGCGAGGTCGGACCAGGTCTTCATGACCGCCGGAACCGTTCGAGCACGCCGGTTCGTTCGGCGACGGAGCGTGCCGCGGAGCGGAGCCGGCCGCCGACGCCCCGTTCGGGATAGGCGGCGCGCTGAAAGATCAGTCCATCGTTCACGATCCAGGGGCGGTGCCGACCGAAGGCGTGACGATGTCTCTTCATGTAGATGAGCTCGAAGCCGTTCTTCGCCAGCAGGCCGATCAGCTCGAGGGGACGGATACCCCATTGCCAGTACCAGTGGTTGTCCCGTTCCAGCCTGCCGTCCTCGTCCCGTTCGCCGTGCCTTTCGAACCACGATTCGAGGCGTTCGCGGGTGTTCCAATCGTCTTCCCAGACGTAGACATTCCGGTAGTACCACTCGACGCCGCGATCCACGAAGCGGATCGTTCGTGGCGTCTTCAACCAGTTCTGGTTGAACACGATCAGCGAGTTCGTGTGGGGTAGCCAGTCCAGCAGGAACCTGTCCCAGTCCGGCTTGACCTGGTGCAGGAGGATGTCGTACATGATCAGGGCATCGACCTTGCGGACCGCGTCGAGTGCTTCCCGCGAGCCGAGCAGGGCCTGGACGAGTTCCACCCGTGGATGCGCCCCGGCGCGTTCGCGGGTCAGGGGCGTCAAGTTGCCGTCGACGATCACGGCCCGGTCCAGCTCGTTGCCGCAGAGCTCGGCCGCATGAAAGGTGTAGGCGCCGTCGACGCCCCAGCAGGCTCCAAGATCGGCGAACGACCGGAAGTCGGTGAGCTCGTAGGCGATGTCGATCAGTTCGAGCTTTTCAGGCTTGGGCTGGACCTCGGACTGGGCTCCGACGAGGCTGTCTTCGGAGCCGGGGTGGGCGGACATCGTGGGCAGAGTAACAGTCACGACAGCACCGCGTCGCACGCGTAGCGGAGGGTTTCCCGCGCCGCCCGGAAGCCGTAGTCGTCGAGGTGATCGGCCAGCGGTTCGCAGCGGTGTACGCGGGGCAGATAGAGCGGTCGCTCGGCCTTGCCGGCGGCGAACGCGAGCACGGGACCAAGTAGCGCGGGCACCGGTCGCTGGCCGCCGAGCGCGAGAACCTCGCAGGGTGTGGACCGGTCGGGCATGTCCTCGTTCCGAGCCGAGTCGCGTGCCCGGGCCATGAACGGCAGAGGCTTGTCGGCATGAACGGGACTGCGGTAGAGGAGATAGGCCTCGAAGCCGCGGTCGGTTGCGATACCGGCACCGAGCACCTGCCGGCGCAGGTTCTGAATCGTCCGCGTCGTGCGTTGCCAGCAGCGGTTGAACTCCGACGCATCCGCGAACTCGGCGCGGGCGATGATCTCCTGCGCGGAGACGGTCCCGACCAGATCGAGGAAGGCGCCGGCCACCGGCGCTTTGCCGTCGTGGACGTAGTCGGTCAGCGTTGCTTCTTCAGCGAAGCCGCAGGCGCTGAGGAAGCGGCGAGCGGCAATCGCCTCGGCCGGCACCTCGGCAAACATGCGGGTCGGCTCGAGGATCGCCATCTTCTGAGTGAGCGAGGTCAGCATGTGGCGGGCGTGGCCCTGCTGGCGATGGTCCGGGTGGACGCCGACATGGAGCACGAGGTTGGCCGTGGGCTCCCGCTTGGCCGCGATCAGGACTCCGATCGGATCGGATCCGGCGAGGGCGACCATGCAACTGCTGGTCCAGAGGTTGATCTCCCGGGACAGCCGTTTCATGTCGTCGACGGTGAGCCGCCACGGTAGGCGGCCGGGGCCGACGTTGCAGCGGTGGAAGGCCTCGACGATCAGGGGAACGTCGTCGGAGCGGCAGAAGCGGTAGGCGGACAAGTGTCTTCTCGATCAGGGGCCTACTCGGCCGGCGGCCCCGCGGGCGCTCCGACAGCGCCGGGAATGGACGTCATGCCGGTCGGCTCCTGGTCAGGGACGCGCAGCAGCGCGAGAATCAGCATGGCGGACACGTACATGGAGAGGAAGACGGTGAAAGCGAGGTCGTAGGTCCCGTAGCGGTCGAAGACGTACCCCGCGAAGGGTACGCCGAGGATCTGGATCGGCAGGAGCATCGGACTCATCAGACCCATCACCCGACCGAAGGATCGACGGCCGAAGCAGGCGCCGATCAGCGTTCCCCAGAGCGGCATCATCCCACCCATGCCGAGACCGAAGATGGCGGCGGCGCCGATCAGCCCCGGGTAGCTCTCGGCACGCAGCAGGACGGTCGTCCCGGTGGCCTGGAGTCCGATCGCGAGCCACAACGCGCCGCGGCCGCTCAGGCGATCGCCGATCCAGCCGAACACGACCTTGCCCAGCACGCCCATCGCGGCGATGGCGGACAGACTGAAGGCGGCCCGGAACGGCGCGAACCCCAAATCCGTCGCGTGCGCGATGACGTGAGTGAGGATCGCCGAGTTCGAACAGAAGTTCATCGACACGACCAGGGTGAGGACCCAGAAGTTCCGGTTGGCGAGGGGCTCGGTCCAGTCGAGGCGCCGGCGTCTAGGCGGTGCGGCGGCAACGGCAAGAGCCGGCGCCACCGGCTCTACGCCGGCCGGCCCTTCACCGGGGGCAGGGGTCGGGGTCCATTCCGGGACGTTGGAGGTCGCGTCGCCGTCGGGGTGCAGCCCTAGGTCCTCCGGCCGGTCGACGACCCATCGACGAACTGCTGGAAGCACGAAGAGCAGGGTCAGCGCGCCGTAGAGCACGAAGGTGCCGCGCCAGCCGACCCAGTCGATCAGACGGGTCGCGACGGGCGCCATGACGACACCGGACAGCGAGATCCCCATCGTGGCGATGCCGAGAGCCATCGCGCGTTGGCGAACGAACCAGTTGGCGACCAGGGTCGATGCGGTCACGCCCCCCACGAGAGCCGCCCCGAGGGCCAGGAACGTGCCGAGGACGAGATAGAACTGAACCAGGTTCTGGACCACGGCCGTCAGCAGGAGACCCGCTGCCAGCAGCCAGGTTCCCACCGTCATGATCCGCTTCGCGTGGCCATGGTCCAGGGCGTGGCCCAGGAAGGGCGCGACGAGGCCGTTCGTGATGCCGAAGACGGCGAGCCCGATTCCGACGCCGGTTCGACCGCCGCCGAACTCCGCGGTCAGCGCGACGAAGAACGCGCCGAAGGAGTAGAAGCCGAAGCCGACCGAGACGAAGAGCGCCAGGAAGGAGACACCGATGATCTTCCAGCCGTGGAAGACCGCGCTGGCGGGAGGCGCGTCCGCATCGGGGTTCAAGGCGGCAGCGCTGCACAGCCGGCGTGGCTCGGGCCGCCGCTCAGGCTCTTGAGAAACCTCCTTGCGCCAAACAAGGATTGCAACTGTGGCTCACGCCGTCGAGAGAGGCAGGGCCAGCGAACCATCACCGCGAGAAGTAGAGACGCGCCCACGACGGTCTAGCTGCGTCGTTGCATTCGCACAACTAGCTGCCTAGGTGAAAACGAACCAGAGCTTGAGAGTGGCCCAAGCCACCATCAGGAAGAAGAGAATCACTCCCACTACAGTTTTCGCTGCCCCTGCTGGAGCTCGCAACGGCATGGCTACTCCCGAAGTTCACATAGAACGGCAGCAAGGTAGTCACGCTGGCTCAGGCTTCCGGTTCGCCGCCCTTGCGCTTCTCGTCGAGGGCCGACATCAGGCCGACCTCGTTCAGGTAGGCGCCGGCCTTCGCGTCCTTCGCCGCCTCGACCTGCGCGTCGCTCGCGCCGGCTTCGGCGAGGGCGGAGAAGGGACACCTGCCTGCCGCGGTCGCGGCCTTCGTCTCGGCCTCGGCGACGTCGGTTGCCTGCGTCCCGTCGTCCTTGCCGATCTCGTAGGCCGCGATCATCTGCTCCATCAGCTCGCGGCCGAGTTCGATGCCCTCCTCGACCGTCTTGATGCCGATCTGCGGGACGTGCTTCTCACGGGCCACCAGTTCGATGCGCTCCTGGGTCCGGTCCCGCATGAAGCCGGCGGGAACCCGGAGAATGCGCTCGACGGCTTCGGCCGTCCACTCGTGGTTCGAGAGCAGCGGTACGCGCTCGTCGTCGCGGGCGATCAGCTTCCGCTCGTCCGCGGGCGACTCGGTGACGGCGCCGTTGCCGGTCACCTCCGCGGCCTGCTCACGGGCCTCGATCGTGACCGGCTCGCCTGTTTCGTCCTCGATCATCACGCGCGCGAATTCGAAGGTGACGGTAGGCAGCTTGCTCATCCGCGCCTTCTTCTCGATCCGCGCCTTGGCGCGGCGGCGGCGATAGGCGTCCTCGATCGTCTTGAGGGCCAGGCGCGCGTCCGCTGTCCACTTGAGCTTGCGGCCGTCATAGGTCGTCTCGACCTCAAGGCCTCCCTCCATCTCGGCGATCCGGTCGAGCATCTCCTCCGTGATCTCCTCGAAGGACTCACTGCCGCAGACGCCGCAGCGGACGGGATCGGGTTCGGCCGAAGTCACGCCGCACTTCCTGCAGATGAAGGTGGGCCGGCTGCGCGCGAGCTGCAGGGCGACCTGCTCGGCCAGCGCCTCCGTTTCGCGGGCGGTGTACTTCGGCATGTAGCGGTCCATCGCCTCGTCGAGCACGTCGCTCGAGATCACGCTGTGGCCCTGCTCGACCGCCAGGCGGTAGAGGGCCGTGCGGGCGATGCCGCGCACCTGCTCGGGCACGCGCTCGAAGCGCTCCTCGGCCTCGGGCGTCCAGCGGATGCTCTCCTCGGCCTTCACGTCGAGTTCGGGGTACTCCAGGCGGGTGGTCAGCAGGATGTCGCAGGGGCTGGAGCGGAGCAGGTTCTCGGCGTTGCTGCCGAGGCCGGTCTCGCCCTCGTCGCTGTGGACGCCGACGCGGCCGATGACGAGCATCCAGGGGTCGATCTTCCGGGCGTGATCGAGGACCTTCTGGAACGCCTTGCCGTCGAGCAGGGTCTTCGTCAGTTCGACGCCGACCTCCGTCGCCATCGTCTGCGCGACATCGAGGTGGGACTGGTAGATCTGCGCCAGACCGGTGTCGATGATCTCCTCGTGGAGCTGGTTCTGCTCCTCGAAACGGAAGATCTTCGCCGCGCGCTCGGTCAGCACGTTGACCACGCCCTTGAACACGGAGTAGTGGAGGTACGGGTCGTAGACGGAGATCGCCTCGACCTTCTTGCCGAACGTCTTCGCCAGGTCGATCGCGGTCATCAAGGCGCCGAAGGATTGGGGCGAGCCGTCGACGCCGACCAGGATCGTGTCGCGAGAGTCGGACTCGGCGTTGCCGTTGCCGTTGCCGTTGGTGGCAGTGCCGTTGGCCTTCGCGGGCAGGCGCTTGATGACCAGAACGTCCTTGTCGGCGGTGCGGGCGACCCGCTCGCAAACCGAACCGATCTGCGTGTCGCGGACACGGCCGATGCCCATCACGCCGAGCACGGTGAGGTCGTACTCCGACTCGCGGATGTCGCGGACGATCTCGACGTGGTGCTTGCCGTCCATCATCTTCGGTTCGAACTCGAGGTCGGCGTCGTCGCAGACGGCCTTCATCGGCTCGAGGTAGCTCTCCGAGATGAGTTCCAGGCCCATCGTGATCAGGGAGTCGTGGATCTTCCGCTGGCGGTCGAGCTCCGTCTCCTCGAGGTACTCGTCCGGCAGGGTGTACTCCATCTGCTTGAACCGGTAGTCGTGCATGCTGGCCGCGTAGACGTGGCAGCCGACCATGGTGGAGTCGAATTTCCGGCCCAGCTCGACCGCGGAGGCGATGGCCTGGTTCGAGTAGTCCGAGTTGTCGACGGGGACGTAGATCGTCTTGTACATGGTGGTGTCTCTTCTGTAGACGGAGTGTCGGTTCCGAGAGCTTGGGGCTTCAGGGTGTTTGTTGAACGGAGTCTTGATCAGACTGCGGTGGCTTCGGTAGCGGTGAGGGTGTCGCTGGCGGGCGCCTGGCGCGCGCGGCGGCGGACCAGGAACACGACGAGCAACTCGATCACGAGGACGAGGAAGGCGGCCCGCAGCACCGGGATGGTCGCCGTCTGCTCGACGCTCGGCTCGGTGTAGACGTAGAACCAGGACGACAGGGCGCGCTTGTTGCCGCGCTCCCGGTTGAAGCCGTCCCAGACGCTGAACGCGATCGGCGTGTACTGCTGCTCGGCGAAGCTGACGCCGGCCCGCGACGCGCGGCGCCGCTTGTAGGTCACCGTCCACTTGCCCTGGTCGTACGAGGTCACGGCCTCGACGATGTCGGCCTCGGTGGGCTCGATCGCATCGCTGCCGCGGCCGCGGAAGGTGTCCGCGACGCCGTAGGTCAGATTGACGAACCAGAGATCGACCGGGTTCTGGCTGTCGCCGAACAGGAAGTACGGCTTGAGCTGGGGCTTGTCTTCGGGGGCCAATGAAGCCGGGAACTGGAGCGCCACGGCATCGGAGAACTCAGCGCCGTCGCTGCCGGCGTCGCCGCCCCCGAAGAAGTCGTCGTCGCCACCGCCGAAGAAGTCGTCCGCGCTTTCATCGACCGTCTCGACGCCGAAGAACCCGGAATCGTCCTCCGGCTCCGCCTCCTCGACGCCGAAGAACCCGTCGTCATCCCCGGAAGCCTCCTCGACGCCGAAGAAGCCGCCGTCGCCGTCCCCTCCGTCATCGCCGCCGATTCCGTTGTCCTCGTTCCACATCGGTACTTCGAGGCTCGGGCTGTTCCGGCCGGCGTTGTCGGCGCGTAGATCGTGCCAGCTCACGCGGAACGCGATCTCGTCCCGGTTGTAGACGGCCCGAGCCTCGATCGACGTAACCGAGGGGTAGAAGTTCCGCCCGGGCTCTGTGATCTGGCCGACGAGGGGGAAACGGGTCATCGGCGCGTTCTCGAACTGGGCGTCGAGTGCTTCCGCGTCCTGCAGATCGAGTGCTTCCTCGGAGTAGACGGCGGTGATCAGCGTGCCGTAGCCCGGATCGTCGCCGTCGCCCAGGGAGTAGACGTAGTTCACCAGGTGCTGGCGGTCCTCGACTTCGAGCGAGTCCGCGTAGGACGGCATCGGCGTGCCGTTCAGCCCGGTGGAAAAGGTGCGGTAGATGTCCTCCTTGGTTGGCCCGCCGCGGTAGGTCCAGCGCTCGGTCAGGTCGGCGACCTTGATCGGATCACTCTTGTCGTTGACCAGTGTCGGTGCGGAGGGGCCGTCGCCGCGGCCGACCTCGCCGTGGCAGGCGGCGCAGCCCTGCTCCTCGTAGACCACGCGCCCGCGGGCGATCGACTCCTCGGTCGACTCGAGCGGCGGGGGAATGTCGATCGGCTCGCCGTACCGGTCCGGGTTCTCGAAGTCCGGCGAGAAGGACTTGATGTAGTAGATGACGTTGTCGATTTCCGTGCTGGTCAGGTTGGGCCAGCCCGGCATCGAAGTGTAAGGGGCTCCGATCTCGATCACCCGGCGCAGGTCGTCGTCCGTGGGCAGCATGCCGTTCGGCGTGGTGCGGAACTTGTACTTGCCGGTCGTGAAGTCGCGGGGTTTCGGCTTGACCCGCAGCGTGGCGTAGCCGTTACCGTCGCCCGTGTCTCCGTGGCACTGGCCGCAGTACTTGTCGTAGACGACCTTGCCGGCCGCTCGCTGCTCCTCGGTGCCGAGGTCGACCTGGGCGGCCAGCGGCGCGGCCAGGAACGCGGCGGCGACCGCGGCCACGGTGCGGCTGGAATGAGCAGCCATCAGTGCTGCCCCAGAGCGCGCGGCTCGAAGCCGTTGAAGTCGTAGATGAACAGGTTGACGTCCCACATCTCTTCCGTGGTCAGGAACTTCTCCCAAGCCGGCATCGCGCTGTCCCAGGGCGTACCGCCTTCCGGGAGACCGGGGCCGCCCAGGGCGATCCGCCAGTGGACGAAGGAAGACTGCAGGATCGGCAGGGTGCCGCTGTCGTTGAAGTTGCTGGGTACCGGGTTCAGGCCGTGGGCGAACATGCCGTCTCCGCCCATGCCGTCACCGTGGCACCAGAAGCAGTTCTCGTAGTAGACGCGGCGGCCGTTCTCCAGGTGTTCCTCGTAGGCTTCCGGGTCGTCTTCGTGAAGATGGGTGTACGGGTTGTCCGCGGTCGCCATGTCGATCGTTTCGCCGTGAACCGTGATCGTCGCGTTCGGAGAAGGATGGACCTCCCGTCCGAAGCCGGGCGCCTCGAGCGGGACGTTCATGTCCGCGTAGACGTTGTAGGCGGCGAGCGCCGGCAGAGCGACGAGAAGCGCGGCGAGAGGGAGCCTGTAGCTCGGCTCGCGAATCAGGCGCACGATCGGCGAGGTGACCTCCGCCAGCCGCTCGCGGCTCGACGAAGCGAAGCACACGAGGGCAAGAGTCGTGATTCCCAGATAGATCGTCGCCACGGACTGGGGAATCGGGACGGTGAAGCCGAACTTGAAGAAGGCCCACAGCGCTCCCCAACTGAAGAGCAGCCAGGTCAGAGTGTTGGCGCGGCGCCAGACCAGCAGGCCGGTGACCGCGGCCAAGGCGAGAAGAACCGGCAGGTTGAATCCGTCCATCTTCAGTAGCCCAGTTCGGTGTCCAGGGTGACGGTCGCTGTGCCGCCCTGGTTCTGCAACCAGGCGATCACGGCTCTCATCTCATCGTCCGAAAAGCTGATCGGAGGCTCGTTCATCTTCTGCATGCCCTGAGCGAAGCCGGGAACGAGGAAGGCGTCCGGTTCGTACAGGGACTGGGCCAGGTACTCGATGTCGGACATCCCCTCGATCCGGGTGCCGGCGCGCGAGCCGATGCCGTCGAAGCCCGGCGCGCGGACATCGTTGTGGCAGCTCATGCAGATGCCCCTGCCGTTGGCCAGTTCGAGGCCGACCTGGATGAGTTCTTCCGTTGTCATTTCGGCGCTGATCAGAACCGGCGGCGGAGGATGGACCTCCTTCTGGGGCACGATCTGGCCCAGGTACATGTAGAACGCCGTGGTGCCGAGCACCAGGGCGACCAGCTTGAGCGGCATTGGCAGGGTCAGCTTCATGCCGCCCCCCCTTCTTCGAGCTCAGCGGCCGATTTCGGCTGGTAGTCCTTCTTGCCGCCCAGACTGCTGAGCCAGAAGACGACGCCGAGAAGGCCGAAGAAGATGAGCACGGTGACCGAGACGACCTGGGTGGCGAAGCCGAGAGTGGGCGTGTAGGCGTCCGGGGACGTGTCGAGGACCACACCGTAGACGTGCCATTCCTGGCGCAGGCCGGAGCGGACGTAGCCCATCAGCCCCATCAACCAGGTGAAGCTGAGCGCGATGAAGATCAGGGCGTACTGCGAGATCGCGGGGATCTTCCCCCACTGCGTCTCGCCGGGCTGCCGCGCATTGCGGTACAGCGGCAGGTCGATGATCGTGATCACAGCCATCGCGGCGAGCACGGAGTAGACCTGGGGTATCGCGAATCGGATGCGTGTTGCCGCGTCCACGTAGTAGCCGTAGATGCCGAAGAAGATGACGAGCGCCGCGGTCGCGGCGAAGACCACGACTTGAGCGCGGCTCAGGAGTTGCCTCTGCGGGTGGGTCGACTGCTTGCCGGTTCGCCGGTAGAGGAGGAAGCTCATGTAGGTCGAGAGGATGAGAATGTTGACCGCGGTGTTCTTGGCCGACATCTGTCCCAGATAGGAGAGCTGCGGGTGGCTGCTGCCACCCATCGCGGCGATCTCGGAAACGGACGCGATCGCATATCGGGGCGTCGCCCAAACGGCGAAGCAGAGAGCGATCGCGATCAGCAGATACTTGATGAACTTCTGGAAATGGGCGGTGCCCTCGATCCTCCCCATCCCCAGCCACAGGTAGTAGTTCGCGCCCAGGAACAGGTTGCCGATCAGTGCCGCCTGGAGTACGAAGAGCCAGGAGAAGGTGCCGCCCATCATCTGGATGCCCAGCGTCTGGCTGAAGGCGTAGATTTCGCTCGCCAGGTAGTAGCCGGCGAAGGGCAGCGGCAGAAACGCGATGATCGCGACGAAGTTGCCGATGTAGCCCATCCAGTCGAAGTGGGCCTTCTCTTCGTCGGTCTTCGCCCGGAGGTAGCGGAAGGCCGCATAGGCGGCGGCGATCGAACCGCCGAAGGCGACGTTGGCGATGATCCGGTGGATGTTGATCGGCATCCACGTGAAGTTGAAAAAGGCGTCCCGGAGACTGAGCAGTGCCCCGCTCTCGGAGACCGCGGAGACGAAGTCCGGAATGCCGTCGCCGTCCACGTCCTCCCGTTTGCCGGGCGACATCATGAAGGTCAGCCAGGCGTTGGCGATGAACATGATCGCGGTGCCGACGACGTTCAGCATCAAGCCGAGGAACAGGTGCACCTTCGGCCCGAACTTGCCCCAGCCGTAGTAGTAGCTGTAGAGGAACAACGCCTCCAGGAAGAACAGCAGCACATACGGCAGGAAGGTCGGCGAGAAGATGTGCATCAGGTAGTTCGTGAACTTCGGGTACAGGATGATCAGCCCGAAGGTCAGGAACGCGCCGAAGGTGGCGGTCATCGAGAACGAGACGGAGAGCAGCTTGGTGAACTCGTAGGCCAGCTTGTTGTAGCGCTCTTCCTTCTTCACGTAGCCGATGAACTCGATGATGAAGGCGAACAGGGGCACCGCGAGGACGAACGCCGCGAACAGCAGGTGGAGCTGCGCCAGCACCCACACGGTGACCCGGCTGCCGACGAAGGGCACTGAGCGGTACTCGGCCTCTTCGTAGGGAAGGGCTCTCGCCTCCTCCTCGTCGGCCGCCTGCTCGTCCGCGATGCCCTGCTGGCGCGGCGTGAGTTCGGTTTCGCCCAGGGCTTCCTCGGCCGCCACCTGGCGATCAGGCTGGCGGTACTCGTTGTCCACCAGGAAGCCGCCCAGGCGGACCGTGACGATCACCGACACGAAGGCGAGAACGCCGATGCCGAAGAGGATCTTGTTTCTGCTCACTGACTTTCCGCTCCCTGAGGCGCTACTGGCGGGCTTCCCGCTCCGCCTGCATCGTCCGGCGTTCTTCCTGCAACTCGCGGACGTAGGCGACGATCGCCCAGCGATCCTCGACCCCGAGGGGGTAGCGGTAGCCCGCCATCAGCCCGGAACCGTTCGTGATGATGTCGTAGAGGCGGCCGTCGCTGTAGCCGGCGCGCAGTTCGTCGTGGAGCGAGGCGGTCGGGGTGTCGGCCCGTTCGAACAGGATGCCCTGGCCGGTGCCGCGTTCGTCGTGGCAGGGCTGGCAGTAGATCGTGTAGCCCTTCTGTCCACGGGCCAGCAGGTCGCCGGTGACCGGGATCGGCGAAGCCTCGAGAAGGTACCCCTCGTCATCGCGACCGAACGTCAGGCGGTGGTCGATGTCCAGTTGGCCGCGGGCCACGGTCCCGGCGACGGGCTGGCGCATCGCCATCCCGTCGTAGAAGAAGGCGCTCGCCTCCTGCGGGTCGTAGCGCTCCTGGTAGTCCATGTTCGGGTTCAGATGGATGGGCGGGTACGGGGAAGGCATGCCCCGGCAACCGAGCAGGACCAGAACCGCAACCAGGGCGGCGGTCGTGAGCCGCAGGTTCGCGCGGCTGGCTGGCGTTGCCTCACGCATCAGTGTGCGTCCTCGCCGTGCCCGCCGTCGTCTCCCGCGCCGTGGTCGTCGGCCGGCTCCGGGGCCGGAGTGATGTCGCGGTTCGGATGGCGGATCTTCGCCAGGTAGGTGGTCCGCGGCTTCGTGTGCAGATCGTTGAGCAGGTTGTAGTTGCGGGGGCTCGACTTCGCCTCGACGACCTGGCTTGCGGCATCCGTGATGTCGCCGAAGCGGATCGCGTCGGCCGGACAGGCCTGCTGGCAGGCGGTGACGACGTCGCCGTCGGCCAGCGGCCGGCCGTCCTGCTTCGCGTCGACCTTGGCGCGGCTGATCCGCTGCACGCAGTAAGTGCACTTCTCCATGACCCCGCGCGAACGGATCGTGACGTCCGGGTTCTTGCCCAGCTTCATCACCTCAGGGGTGTCCTTGGTGAAGTTGAAGTAGTTGAACCGCCGGACCTTGTACGGGCAGTTGTTCGAGCAGTAGCGGGTGCCGATGCAGCGGTTGTAGACCATCGCGTTCAGCCCGTCGTCATCGTGGACGGTGGCGGCGACGGGGCAGACCTGCTCGCAGGGCGCGTTCTCGCACTGCATGCAGGGCACCGGCTGGAAGTTCGTTTGCGGGTCGTGGGGCAGGGGGTCGACCAACTCTTCGAGCATGCTGTCGGCCTCGCTCTCGGAGGAGAAGTAGCGGTCGATGCGCAGCCAGTGCATCTCCCGGCCTTCCATCACCTGATCCTTGCCGACGATCGGGATGTTGTTTTCGCTCTGACAGGCGATGACGCAGGCGTTGCAGCCGGTGCAGGCGTTCAGGTCGATCGTCATGCCCCACTGGGGCGAGTCGCCGTAGGTCCACTCGTCCCACATCGAGTTCTCGTGGGGCTTCTCGCTGTGGGCGGTGGCGAAGTCGGGGTGTTCTTTGAAGTAGTCGAGGTCGGCTTCCTTGACGAGCGGCCGACCTTCCATCGAGTGATGGTCCTGGGTCTGCGCCAGAGGATAGGAGCCACCACTTGCCCGCAGGGCGCAGCGGCCAACGTGGAGGGCGTCCGAAGTGCGCAGCAGATAGCCGTTCCGGCCGGGGGTGTGATCCTCGTCGTTCGCGGTGCTGGCGATCCGGCCGCCGAAGTCCCGGCCGTAGCCGAGATCGATTGTCACGCTGTTGTCGGCCTGACCGGGGACCTGCCACACCGGCAGTTCGAGTTCGCGCTCACCGCGTGTGACGGTGACCAGGTCCTCGTTCTCCAGGCCGAGCGCGCTGGCGGTGGCCGGGCTGATCAGGGCGGCGTTGTCCCAGGTCAGCTTGGTCATCGGGTCGGGAAGTTCCTGGAGCCAGCCGTTGTTCGCGAAGCGTCCGTCGTAGAGAGCCGCGGAGGAGCGGAAGACGACTTCCAGCTCCTCGCCAAGGGCGATCGGGCTGGCAGCGTCGCCGGCCGCGCGGACGGCGGCGGCACAGTCTTCGGGGGCGACGGCCGCGAGTTCGGCCGCGGGGGCGGCGCTGCCTTCCTGGACGCCGTCATGGAGCACTCGCCGCCAGGCGATCTCGAACTCGGAGAGGGCGACGGGAACCGGCAGGGACATGGGGTCGACCGGCGGGGCGTCGGCGTCCTCGCTGCCATCCTCCGTTGCGTCCGCGGCATCCTCCGGCACGGAAGCCTCGGCTTCGGAGCCGTCTTCGAGCGGCAGCCCGAGCAGTTCGGACCACGTCTCGCGGACCAGGTCGCGACCGTCTCGTGCCTCGCCCAGGGCGACGAGCGCCAAAACCTCGATCGCGCTCCTGGCGCCGTAGAGCGGCTCGATCAGGGGCTGCACCACGCTGGCGGTGCCTTCCGTCGCGCGGGCGTCGCCCCAAGTCTCCAGGTAGTGGGCCAGCGGCACGTGCCAGCGGGCCAGGCGGCTTGTCTCGTCGCGATACGTGCCGACGTGGATCAGCGCTCCGGCGGCGTTCAGATTCTCGAGCGCCCCGGCGAAGTCGAGGTCGGCGGGAGCGCTGTAGACCGGGTTCGTTCCCAGAACGACCAGCCTGTCGACGGCGCCTTCGTTCAGCGCGGCCGTCAGGGCGGCCAGGTCGGCGTCGCTCGAACTGCCGGTGTCCGGTGTCTGGTGGTAGGTCACCGTCGCGCCGGCGTTGCCGAGAGCCGAGTTCAGGGCGTAGACCGCGGCGTGAACCTCCGGCGGCTGGCGGTCGCCGGCCACGATCAGTCCGGCGCCCTGGTGACTCACCAGATCCGCCGCGAGGCCTTGCACCCAGGCGTCGTCGATGTCCGTTGCGGGCGCGCCGCCGTCCAGGGGAAGTTCCAGGCCGTGGGCGACGAGGGCGTCTCCAAGCTGGGCCACGAAGGCGGCGACTCGTCCGCTCTGAACCCGCAGCCGATGGTCGGCGTTGGCGGCCGTGAGCGAGTGGACGCCGTCGACGGCGTAGTGGCGCAGCATCGCGGGGGAGCCGTTGTCGCCCACGCGCCGGGCCTTGGCGTAACCGCGCAGGTTGCGGACGCTGTCGCCCTCCGTGCCGAGCAGGTCGGAGTCCAGGGTGAGCAGGACCTGCGTCCGATCCAGGTGGGGGAGGGCGTGGTAGTGCTCGCCGGCCACCGACTCGAGGCCGCGGTCGGCGTTCTCGTCGCTCACCGGCTGCCAGGTCACCCAGCGCGCCTGGGGATAGCGCTCGAGCAGGGCCGACTTGAGCCGCAGCAGGGTCGGCGACGAGGACGGCTCGGCGAGGACCGCCAGCCCGGCGCCGTCGGCGGCAGGAGCGAGGTCGCCCTCGGTCCAGGCCGCGACGAGGTCGCCCCACGAAGACGGCTGGTCGCCGAACCGCACCATCTTGGAGCGGTCCGGGTCGTACAGGTCGAGGATGGAGGCCTGTGCCCAGACACCAGACGCGCCGCCGGAGGACGGGTGGAGTTCGTTCCCCTCGACCTTCGTCGGCCTGCCCTCGTGACTCTCCATCAGCACGCCGAGGGCCCGGTTGCCGAACGGCATCGTCGTGGCGTACGCCTGCGAAACGCCGGGAACCATGCCCTCCGGCGCGTCGACGTAGGGAACGATGTGTTCGACCGGGCGGCGGATCACGTCGCAGCCGACCAGACCGGCGAGAGAAGCGGTGGAGCCGAGCATCGCGAGCACGCTGCGCCGGCTCAAGCCCTCCTGGAGCAGTTCGGGGGGCGCCTCGGAGGCCCCTTCCGGGAACTCGCGGTGCAGGAACTCGGTGGCTCGGGCATCGCCCTGCACCTGTTCCAGGCTGCGCCAGTACGTCTTCGCCGGCCGGTTGCCGTTGCCTGCGCTCATCGATGGCACCCCGTGCAGTCCTCGGGCGGTGCGAGACCGCGTTCCACGATCGCCTGTTCGGCGAAGGCAGCGTGATCGCCAGTGGGCAGCCACTCCATGTCGGTGACCGCATCCAGCGGCCGCAGGTGCGGCCCCGGATCGCGGTGGCAGTCGAGGCACCAGCTCATGCTCAGGGGCTCGGTCTGGGTGACGACCTCCATCTCATGGACGGGACCGTGGCAGGACCTGCAGCCGACCCCCGCGCCGACATGGACGCTGTGATTGAAGAACGCGTAGTCGGGCAGGTTGTGGACGCGGACCCAGCGCATCGGCCGGCCCTGCTCAGCACTCTTGCGGATCGGCTCCAGAAGCTCGCTCTCGCGCGCCGCGACGTGGTGGCAGTTCATGCACACCTGGGTGGGTGGAATGTTCGACACCGCGGACTCTTCGACTGAGGAGTGGCAGTAGCGGCAGTCAAGGCCGAACTCGCCCACATGCAGGGCGTGGCTGTAAGGCACCGGCTGCGCCGGGCGATAGCCGACATCCGTGTACTCGGGCGAGAAGTAGTACCAGATGCCGCCGACCACTGCCGCGCCCACAATTGGCAGCGCTGCTGCGGCATACAGCGGTACCTTGAGAGTCCACTTGGGGAAGATCTGTGCCAAAACTTCTTAGCCCCGAAGCAGGGATGAAGCCCTGCACCCCTCCGAGATCGCGCGGAGTGTACAGCGTGCTTTCGAGGCGGTCAAAGGATCGGGCCGAGATAGTGTCGGAGAGTGTCTGTAGAGGTTCCCGAGAGGTCTGCCGAGGCGCGGAGTCCGTTCCTTCGCCGGCTCCTCAATCCATGGTTGCTGGCGGCGCTGGCGGGTGTAGTTCTCATCCCGGCGCTGCGGCCCCTGCTCCGCATCGAACCGGATCCGCCGCCGGTTCTCCGGCAGTTGCCCGAGTGGCGGCTGGTGGACCAAAACGGCGAGGCTTTCGGCAGCGCCGATCTCGCGGGAGAGGCCTACGTTGCTTCCTTCGTGTTCACCCGCTGCGCGACGGTCTGCCCGCGACTCACTTCCGAGGTGAGCCGCCTGCAGCGCCGCTACCGCGAGGAGGGCGTCGAGGGCGTCCGGCTGGTCAGTTTCTCGGTCGACCCGGAACACGACACGCCGGCGCGCCTGCTCGACTACGCCGACAGCCGCGGTCTCGATCTCGAGCGGTGGAGTTTCGTCACGGGGGCGGAGGAAGCGATGCGCTCCGTCGTCCTCGACGGCTTTGCCCTGCCGATGGGCGAACGGCTGGACCTGGCCGGCGGTCTGGTCGATGTGGCGCACGCCACGCGGCTGGTGCTCGTGGATCGGGCGGGTGGCATCCGCGGGTACTACGGCTCGGACGCCGTGGGGCTGGACGAGGTCTTCCACCGCACGCGGCAGGTCCTGGCGGAGTAGACACGGGACCGGGAGGCGGCTCATCGCCTCCGAGGTCCTGGGTCGCTCAGGCCTCGGTTCGAGTCGCCATCGCCTGAATCCACTCGCGGATCAGGGCGACGGCTTCCGTGTCGACGAGGCCACGGCCGATCTCCGGCATCATCACGCCGGGATGCACCGACTCGATCCGGTACACGAGGATCGACTCGTCCGGACGTCCCGGCACGACGCCGTAGAGACGGTCGCCGGTGCCCTGGCCGGCCGCGACCGGGTGCTTGTAGACGCCGAGCCGAGTCCGGTCGTCGTGCTCCGCCCGAAGATCGAGCCCTGAGGTGCGCCCGCTGCCCTCGAGGTTGTGGCAGTGGGCACAGTTGATGTCCAGCCAGGTGCGGGCGCGGTCGTTGAGGGTGCCGGTCGCCGCCAGGTTCCAGACCGGAGCCCGGGGCGTCTCGTCGACCGGCGGAGCGCCCTTGAGGAAGCCGACGCGCCGCCAGCGGTCGAGCTGGTTCTCCTCGATCGAGGAGCCGTCGGCCCGGGCGTAGACGAAGTTCCGGTTCAACTGCGAGGCCCGCGGGCCGATCGGCAGCACGCGTTCACCGTCGGTGCGGTGACAGGTCTTGCACTGGTTCGCGTTCGGCACCTGGTAGGTGTGTTCGATTCGCGCGCCGGTCCCGTCGATCCAGGTCACGTCCAGGGGGCCGCCCACGATCTCGAGCCTGGCCTCGCTCTGCTCCTCGTTCCAGATGTACGGCAGCCCGACCCAGCCGTCCGGCTCGTGAACGAGCAACCTGGTTTCCAGGGGCCGCAGCTTCGCTTCCGCCTCGCGGTAGTCGGCGGGGTAGGCGAAGGTCTTCGCGATCACGGTGCCGACAGGAAATTCGAACGACCCGTTCTCCCGGTACAGGGCGGGTTCGATCGCGCCGCCGGGAGCGACCGGCAGGCGGACGAAGCGGAGCTTCTGCGCGTAGTCGGAGAACAGCGGCGTGTTCAGGTCGTAGGGCTCGACGCCGGGGGCCGGCTTGTGGGACGACAGTTCGCCGGCGAAGAGACCCCAGGCCGAGAGAGTCTGCGGATAGTGGGCGAAGGGGCCCCTTCCGGCGGGAGAATCACTGCTCGAACAGCCGGTGGCCACGCAGAGGACGACCGCCGGGGCGAGCAGTGCCCTCATCAGGGGCTGCCGGCGCCCGTCGCGGCGCCCAGATCGACCGGCCGGGGAACCGCGGGCAGCGAGCCCTGGTGCGGGCCGAGATCCGTCGTGACGCTCGGTTCTCCGCCCGCGAACACCGAGCCGAGATCGAGGTTCACGAAGTCCGCGTCGCCGTTGTTCTCGACGTAGAGGCGGAGTTCGTCCGGCACCGCGCCGTCGACGAGCTTGTCCGGGTTCACCACGCCGTCCCACACGATGTCCGGGAAGGCGCCTCCGGCGAGGGCGACGAACGCGTCGGCGAACGCGCCGTTCGGCATGTCGCCGCCGCCGACGAACTCGTTGTCGTGGATGTAGACGCCCTCGGTGTACGGGTCGTAGCCGGGGTCGTTGTACGTGCGCCCGGTCGACAGGTACGAGATGACGGCCAGATTCGAGTTCTGGTTGTTGTGGATCCGGTTCCCGAAGAGTTCGACGTTGTCACTGGCCATCACGATGACTCCGGAGCCGGCGGGAATCGTGGAGACGATGGCCCCTTCCTTGCCGAAGTTGGGCAGGTTGTTGTCCACAATGTCGTTGTCGTAGACACGCGCGTCGCGGCCGTCCTTGACCGGAAGCTCCGGCAGGGAGAACACGAGCAGACCGCCGGTGTTGTCGTGGGCCCGGTTCTCGTAGACGTCCGCACCGGTCGTGTTTTCGATCTCGATCCCGGCCACGTTCTCCCACACCTCGTTGCGCCGGACGACGACGTTGGCGGACTGTCCGACGTAGATGCCGGCGTCCGAGGCGCCGCGCACCTGGCTGTCCTCGATCAGCACGTTCGTCACCTGGACCGGGTAGAGGCCGTAGGCCCCGTTGTTCGTGTCCGGTCCGTTCGTCCACTCGACCCGCACGCTGCGGAAGGCGGCGCCGGTCGTTCCCTCGACCTTGATCCCGTCGCCGAGGGTGTTCTCGACCGCGAGGCTCTCGACCGTGAAGTCGTTGGCCGTCACGAGAACTCCCTCGCCGCCGGTGCCCGGAGCCTGGCCGGCGAAGTCCAGGATCGTCTCGTCCATGCCCTGGCCCCGCAGCGTTACACCCTCGACATCGAGGGAGAGTGTGGCGTCGAACTCGAAGCGGCCCGCGGCGAGTTCGATGACCGCGCCGGGCTCGGCGACGAGCAACGCCTCCTGCAAGGTCCTCTGGTCGTTGTCGCCAGGGTGCAGGGGACCGTCCTGTTCGGCGCAGGCGACCAGAGCGAGCAAGCAGACGGCGGTGCAGAGGGTGTTTCGCTTCATGGCTGGGGTTCGTCTCCGGGTGGTTACCTGGCCGGCGGGATCATGCCATGATAGCCCCGAAAGGGGACAACCTCATGCCGGGAAAGATCGCGATCGCCGTAGTCGTTGCGGGCCTCGCTGGCGCGGCTGCCGCGCGGGACGACGCGCCTGTGCCGGAGCCGCAGCCGATCGGCACGATGAGCGAACTGATGATCAAGCTGATGTATCCGGCGTCCGACGCGATCCTCTATGTCGAGAGCCGTGCGCCGACCAACGAAGTCGAGTGGAACGAGTTGCAGGCACAGGCGCTGATCCTCGCCGAGTCGGCGAACCTGATCATGATGCCGAGCCGGGTCGTGGGAGACCGCGACGAGTGGATGCGGGACGCCCGGCTCATGTTCGACGCCGGGGCGGCCGCATATGAAGCGGCTCTCGACCAGGATCTCGAGGCGCTGATCGCCCTGAACGAGCAGGTCTACCTGTCCTGCGTGGTGTGCCACAAGCGAACCCGGCCCGACTACGGGCGGAACTACAAGCGCTTCGAGGATTCGTCTGCCGAGGAGCCGCGGGTTCCCTGAACCCGCGTGTTTCACCGGAGGACATCGGGTCAGGCGGTCTTCGGCCCGCGGACGCTGCCCGGACGCCCCGCTGCTACGATCGCCGATTCAACTTCAGGGAGAACAGATGTGACTTTGTACGACTCTCGATGCCGCCGGGCTCGGTGCGCGACGCTTCTGCTCGCTTGTGTTCTGGTGCCGCTCGTCGTCGCCGCCGACGACTCGAACGCTGACGTGTGGGATCGTGTCGAGCATCATACGGTGAAGAGCGGCGAGATCGACATTCACTACGTCACGCTGGGGGATGGCAAGCCGGTCCTGTTCCTCCACGGCTTTCCGGACCTCTGGTACTCGTGGCGCCACCAGATGGCCGCCCTCGAGGGGGAGTTCCGGACCGCGGCGATGGATCTGCGCGGGTACAACCGCAGCGGTCAGCCGAAGCGGGTCGAGGACTACCAGATGCCGTTGATCCTCAGCGACGTGGCGGCGGTGGTCGAGGACCTCGGCGCGCCCATCACGCTGGTCGGCCACGACTGGGGCGGCGGGATCGCCTGGCGCTACGCGATGGAGCATCCCGAGCAGATAGAGCGTCTGGTCATCCTCAACCTGACCCATCCCAGGGGCTACGGCAACGTGATCGCGAACGCGACCGAGGCGCAGCGGCAGAACACGCAGTACGCGCGGAACTTCGCGACTTCGGAGCCGGACGGCAGTCCGGTGCCTGAGGGCCTTCTGAACCGCTACGCCAGCGAGGGCGAGAAGGTGGCCGGCCACTATCGGGAGGCCTTCGAGCGCTCCTACTGGGACGGCATGCTGAACTACTACCGGGCGAACTACGGTCAGGTAGCCGGCGGCGGCGAGATGCCGAACCTGAAGATGCCCGTGCTCCAGTTTCACGGCCTGAAGGACACGGCGGTGGACAAGGATGGATTGAAGAACACGTGGGACTGGATCGACCGCGACTACACGCTGGTCACGGTGCCGTCGGTGGGCCACTGGGTCCAGTTGGAAGCGGCGGATCTCGTCTCGAACACGATGCTGGCATGGCTGCTGGCCAGGGAGTGAGCGAAAGGCTCGGGAGGAGTTGAGGTGGAACGATGTCGATGATCCAGCCAGGAAGAGGTCTTCTGTCCGTCTCGCTGGCCGCGATGGCTGCCGCGCTGGTTCTCGCCTGCGCGCCGGCGGCGGTTTCCGAGGAGGACGCAGCGGAGGAGCAGGCCGTGGAGCAGAGCGGCCCCGCCCGCGAGTACTACGAGATCCGGCGTTACAGTCTGGACGACGAAGGCAGCCGGGACACGGTCCTCGCCTACCTGGAGAACGCCCTGGTTCCGGCGCTGAACCGCGCGGGCCTCGATCGGGTCGGCGTGTTCGGAGTCGAGCCGCCCGCCGAAGGGGAAGATCCCCTCGAACCCGTTGACGCGCTGTCGGTGTGGGCGATCATCGCTTTCCCCGGTATCGAGGATTTTGTGGGCATGAAGGCCACCCTGGAGGCCGACGCCGCCTACCTGGAGGCCGCGGCGCCGATGTACGCCACGCCGACGCGGGAGCCGATCTACGAACGGGTCGAGAGCTGGTTTCTGCACGCCTTCAAGGGCATGCCGGTGATGGAACTGCCGCCCCAGACCGCGGCCGGGGAGGACCGGATCTTCGAGCTCCGGCTGTACGAGAGCCACAACGAGGACACGGCGCGTCGCAAGGTCCACATGTTCGACAACGGCGAGATCGACGTGATGCGCGATGTCGACATGGCGCCTCTTCTGTATGGCGAACTGCTGATCGGCGCCAATGTACCGGCACTCGTCTACATCCTGTCGGCGCCGGACATCGAATCGCACCGGCAGCACTGGCAGGACTTCCTGGTCCACCCGGAGTGGGTGCGGATGCGCGACATGGAGATGTACAAGGGGACGGTCTCGGGGATCGAGAACGTCTTTCTCCGGCCGACCGCGTTCTCGCAGATCTGACGAGGCTTCGCCTCAGACCGACGAGCGTTCCGGCCGGCGCACCCGGTGGGCTAGTTGTCGCCTTCGTCGGCTTTGGCCTCCGCCGCGCTGCCGGGCCAGCGCACCCAGTAGCCGTCGGCCCAGACCAGATCCTGGTTGAATTCGGTACCCGCGAAGGCGCCGATTTCGTAGCTGGACTCCGGCTGCGCGGAAGCCGAGCCATCGCGGCCGCCGCTCCAGATGCCGATCACCTGGGTGCCGAGCAACTGGTCGGCGCCACCGAAACCGTAGCGGTAGGGATTGTTCCAGCCGTCGCGTTCGGGCACGTCCTGCATGTAGAAGAAGGTGTTCGACGGCCTGAGCAGAGCGGACAGGTCGGCATGGGCGAAGTCGGGGTATGTGAACTCGCTCCAGGTGAACGTGGCCGTCGTGCTCGAGCCGGCGGCGGCGGCGCTGACCTGGTCGGTGAGCCACTGCATCCAGGCGGTGCCGACGCTCTTCATGTCGGCCTGGGTTCGCGTCTGGTTCGCGTTCTGAAGTCCGGTCATCAGGTTCGGTACCAGCAGCGCGGAGATGATGCCGATGATCGCCACGACGATCAGCAGTTCGATCAGGGTGAAGCCGCCTTCAAGGCGGCGGGAGCGCGCTCCAGTCATCTTCGTGCTCCTTAAGTGCATTCGAGGTTTTGCCGCGCGAGTCGGGGCATGTCGCCTGCGGCTTACTGGATGATACGGGTCGGACGCGCGGAACGTCCAAGCGAGGCCATACAGAAAGGCGGCGGTTCCGGCGCTGGTGTAGATTGACGAAGCAGAGCACCAGTTGGGGGTGGCTTCTGGACTTCGACTCCTACGACTTCGATCCAGCGATCTTCGACGAGATGTTCGTCGCTCAGGGTGAGCCGCGCGAACACTGGCGAGCGGTCTACGAGGCCCTGCGGAGCGCCCCCCGCGAGGAACTCGAGACGATCCAGGAGCGGGTGACCCGCTCCTTTTCCCAGGAGGGAATCACCTTCACGGTCTACGGCGATGAGGAGGCCGAGGAGCGGATCATTCCGATCGACTGCGTGCCCCGCCTGCTCACGCTCGCGGAATGGAGTGAACTGGAAGCCGGTCTGGTCCAGCGCATCACGGCCCTCAACCTGTTCCTGGGCGACGTCTACGGAGATTGTCGCATCGTCCGCGACGGTGTGATCCCCATCGACGTGGTCTTCGATTGCCCGCAGTACCGGCTGGAGATGCGCGGCGTGAGCGTGCCGAACAACACCTGGGTGGCGGTCTGTGGAACGGACATCGTGCGCACCCACGACGGGTTCATGGTGCTGGAGGACAACCTGCGGGTGCCCTCGGGCGTGTCCTACATGATCGCCAACCGCAAGGCGGTCAAGGCCGGCATGCGGCGCCTCTACCGCACCTGCCGGGTCCAGGAGGTCGAGGACTACGGCAGCCTGTTGCGCCAGACGCTGACCGAGATGGCGCCGGGCGGACGCCCGGATCCGAGCCTGGCCCTGCTCACGCCGGGAACCTGGAACTCCGCGTTCTACGAGCACATGTTCCTGGCCCAGGAGATCGGCGCGGAACTGGTCGAGGGCCAGGACCTGCTGGTCAACGACGGCTTCGTCTACATGCGCACGACGGCCGGTCTGCGGAGGGTCGACGTGCTCTACCGTCGCGTGGACGACGACTTTCTCGATCCCCTCGTCTTTCGCGACGACTCCCTCCTCGGCGTGCCTGGCCTGCTGAACGCGTACAAGCGGGGGAACGTGACCCTGGCCAACGCCCCCGGCACGGGCGTTGCCGACGACAAGAGCGTCTACGCCTATGTCCCCGACATTGTGCGCTACTACCTGGCCGAAGAGCCGCTGCTCAAGAACGTCGAGACCCATCTGTGCCGGCGCCCCGAAGACCTCGAGTACACGTTGGACAACCTCGAGGACCTGGTCGTCAAGCGGGTCGGGGAGTCGGGCGGCTACGGCATGCTCGTGGGTCCCCACTCGACGCCGAAGGAGCGGGATGAGTTCAGTGAGTTGCTCCGGGCCAACCCGGCGGACTACATCTCGCAGCCGACCCTGCCGATCTCCCGTTCGCCCTGCCTGGTCGACGGTTGCGCGGAACCCCGTCACGTCGACCTGCGGCCCTTCGTGCTGACGGGGGCGCAAACCCGGATCGTCCCGGGCGCCTTCTGCCGGGTGGCGCTTCGCCGCGGGAGTCTGGTCGTCAACTCGAGCCAGGGCGGCGGCGGCAAGGACCTGTGGGTGGTGGACCTCTGATGCTCTCCCGCAGTGCCCGGGGCGTGTACTGGATGGGTCGCTACCTCACGCGGGCCCAGTACCTGAGTCGTCTCCTGGAGCTGCACGTGCAGGCCCTCGTCGATCGGTCGGTCGAGGAGATCCACTTCGGCTGGCGGCGCATCTACCGGGCGATGAAGCGCTTTCCGCCGGCGGGGGAGAGCTGGTTGCCCGAGGCCGAGGAGTTCGCGTTGGCGGACTCGTTCACGCTGGCGGACGATCTGACCTTCGAGCGGTCGAACCCCGACTCGGTCTGGAGCAGTCTTGAACTGGGCCGCGAGAACGCCCGTCAGATGAGGCACTGCATCAGCGCCGAGATGTGGACCTGCCTGAACCTGGCCTACCTGCGGATTCGGGACCTGGAAACCGTGGACATCTGGAGGACTCCCGAGACCTTCTACGCCCAGACCTGCAACGAGATCCACAACTTCGTCGGCCTTGCCGATGCGACGATGTACCGGAGCGGCGCCTGGAGGTTCATGCGCCTCGGTTGCGCGATCGAGCGGGTTCAGCTTGCGGTATCGCTGATCGTCGCCCAGGCGGAGCTCGGGCGTCGCATGAAGAGGCGCAGGCTGGGCTGGGCGAGCATGCTGCGCATGCATCACGCCTCCGAGGCCTACAGCCGGCGGTACGGGATCGAGATTCGGCGCGGCCGCGTTCTGGATCTGCTGGTGAGCGACCCGCTCCTGCCCGCTTCGTTGCTCAGCTCGGTTCGTGCTGCGGCGGAGGAGCTGGAGGCCATCGAGACCGGGCCGGATGTCGAAGCCGACGCGGCGGCGAGGCGACTCGTTGGCCGCGCCGGCGCCTTGATCCTCTACGACTGGCCGGAAGCCAGGGATCGGGAACAACTCCTCCGGCGTGTGGACCGTTGCACCCGCGATCTGCACGGCACTGTGCTGGATGCCTTCGTGGACTACGGGATCCAGGACTCTCCGCTGCGATGACGGGGATGCGCTACGAAGTCGAGCACCGGACGCGGTACGGGTACGCGAAGAGCGCTCGCCGCTGTGTGTTGATGTTGTGTCTCCAGCCGGTTTCGGCGCCGGGGCAGAGAGTGGTGGAGTTCGAGATCGAGACGGAACCGGCCGCGTCGTTGAGTCCTGAGCGCGACGGGTTCGGCAACCGGCGCCACGTGCTCAACGTCCACCGGCGTCACCGTGGACTGACGATCACGTCGCGGTTCCAGGTGGAACGTGATGCTGGCCCGCGGACCGGCGAAGCCGACCGACTCAAGTCGGAATCGGGGCGGGAGGCGAGGGATCGCTGGGAGGCGGTCCGTGCCTGGAGCCGGCTTCCGGAGTTCTGGCATCTCGTCCGGCCAAGTCGCCGGGCCCGTCCGTCCCCGGCGCTGGAGGACTTTGTGCGTCGCGAACGCCTCGAACCGGACGACGACCCGTTGACGTCCATCCAGCGTCTTTCGGATAAGATCCACCACGCTTTCGACTACCAGACAGGTAGTACTTCGGCCGATTCTCCGATCGAGCACATGCTGGAGTCCGGCCTTGGCGTCTGTCAGGATTACGCCCACGTCATGATTACCATCGCCCGTTCCTGGGGCGTTCCGTCCCGTTACGTATCCGGCTACCTGCACACGACCGGTCGCCCGGGAGAGCCGACGGTGGCGACGGGCAGCCACGCCTGGGTCGAGTGCAGGTTGCCAGGGGCCGGATGGGTCGGCTTCGACCCGACGAACGCGGCATGTGGGGACGGGCGCCACATCCGCGTGGCCGTTGGCCGCGACTACGCTGATGTCTCGCCGACGAGCGGCGTGTTCCAGGGCAGCGCGGATGCGGAGATCGAGGTCGATGTGATAGTGAATGCTCTCGGTCCCACGGGACCGAGATGAAATCGTGAGCGGAAGGAAGAGGAGGCAGAGAGGATGAACGTCCAGGCTGAGAACCATGATGGGGTTCTTGTTGCGAAAGTCGAGGGTCGCGTCGACAGCTCGAACTCTCAGGATTTCGAGCGCCAGTTGCAAGCGGCCATCGGTGACGACATCGGAGCCGTCGTGATGGATCTCGGCCAACTGGCCTACATCAGCAGCGCCGGCTTGAGGGTTGTCCTCTTGGTGGCCAAGACCCTCGGGCAGCGCAACGTGAGCATCTCCCTCTGCTCGCTCTCCGATCCTGTTCAGTCGGTCTTCGAGATCAGCGGTTTCAACCGCATCATCCAGATCTACGACACCCAGGCCGACGCCCTGGCCGCTGCCGGAAAGTAGGTCGCCCCGGCGTCGCTGCATGTCCGACAGATCGAGCGCTCGGGCCGCACGTAAGGCCAATCCCGACTACAAGATTCTGGTCGTCGACGACGAGCCGGATCTGGAGCGCCTGGTCAGACAGCGCATGCGCCGTCACATCCGCTCGGGCCGCTACGCCTTCGAGTTCGCCGGCAACGGCATCGAGGCGCTCGAGAAGCTCACCGAGGTCGAAGACATAGACATCGTTCTCTCGGATATCAACATGCCGAAGATGGACGGTCTGACACTGTTGCAGCAGATCCCCGAGGTGAACGCGGACATCCGTTCGGTCATCGTTTCGGCGTACGGCGACATGGAGAACATCCGCACCGCGATGAACCGCGGCGCGTTCGACTTCGTCACCAAGCCGATCGATTTCGCGGATCTCGAGATCACGATCGATCGCACGCTCAAGCACCTGGACGAGTGGCGCGCCGCCCTGGCGGCGCGGGACAAGCTCGTCGCGCTTCAGAACGAACTCGACGTGGCTACGAAGATACAGCAGTCGATCCTTCCGGACCAGTTTCCCCACGCCGACGGTTGCGAGGTCTTCGGCTGCATGGAAGCGGCACGCAACGTCGGTGGTGACTTCTTCGACGTGATCAAGCTGGACAAGGGCTGTCTCGGGCTCGCCGTAGCGGACGTCTCGGACAAGGGCGTACCGGCGGCCCTGTTCATGATGTCGAGCCGCACCTTGCTCAAGGGCGCGGCGGTCGGCGTCGGGGATCCGGGGCCCGTTCTGTCGGAAGTGAACGACCTGTTGAACGAGACGAACGACGCTGCGATGTTCGTGACCGTCTTCTACGGTGTGTACGACCCCTCGACCAGGGTGCTGACCTTCTCAAACGGAGGCCACAACCCGCCTCTCATCGTTCACGCCGACGGCAGCTCCGAGGAACTCGAACTGACCGGCGGAATCGCCCTCGGCGCGATCCCGCAATTCGCATACGGCCAGGCCAGCGTTCAGCTCAGGCCGGGAGACATGGTCGTCTTCTTCACCGACGGTGTGACCGAGGCGATCAACATCGCGAACGAGGAGTTCGGTCTGGAGGCCGTCCAGGCGCTGTTCGAGGACGGCCAGGCCCGGAGTGCCCGGGAGGCCGCTGAGATGATTCTGCAGGCGGTGCGCGACTTTGCCGGGGAGGCGCCGCAGTTCGACGACCTGACCTGCATGACCCTGCGTGTTGCTGACGAGTGAGAGCTGATCTCACACTGCGAATCCCGAACCGGGTCGAGGAGCTTTCGGGCGTATCGGAGGCAGTGGAGACACTCGGGCAGGAGGAGGACTGGACTCCCGACGTTTCGTATGCCGTCGTCCTGGCGCTCGAGGAGGTCGCGACGAACGTCGTGCGGCACGGCGGGGGCGAGCCAGGGACCAGTGAGATCGAGATCGAAATCGTCTCTACAGGCACGGAAGTGCGGGTGGAGGTTCGCGATCGCGGCAAGCCGTTCGATCCCTTCCAGGACGCTCCCGAGCCGGACACTGAAGCCGCGCTGGAGGATCGGAAGATCGGCGGTCTCGGCGTCCACTTCGTGCGGGTTCTGATGGACGAGGCGTCCTACCGCCGCGAGGACGGTCGCAACCATGTGACCATGGTCAAGCGCCGGAGTTGAACCCGGCGGCACGAGATGCGCGTTCGTCCACAGGGGACCCTGACCGCGTCGGCCTGCGCCGCGATCATGGCTCTCGGGTCAGCCCCTGCGGCGGCACAGGCGGAGGTCCCGGGCGTATCTCCTGAGCGCGTCCTGTTCGGCCAGTCCGCCGCGTTCAGTGGCCCGGCAGCCGAGCTCGGCAGGGGCATGCGGCTGGGTATTCAGGCGGCGTTCAAGGAGGCCAACGATGCCGGCGGCGTGCATGGGCGACGCCTGGAACTGGTCACGGTGGATGACGGATACGAGCCGGAGGCGGCTATCAGCAACACGCGCCGACTGATCGAGGACGAGGGCGTGTTCGCGCTGGTCGGCGGCGTCGGTACGCCGACATCCCGTTCCGCGGTACCGGTTGCCGAAGAGGCGGGTGTGCCGTACATCGCTCCGTTCACCGGCGCAGGCTTTCTCCGCAGCGAACCGCACGTGATCAACCTCCGCGCCTCCTACGCCCAGGAGACGGAGGAGATGGTGGAGCGACTGACCAGGGATCTCGGCATCGAGCGGATCGCGGTCGTCATCCAGAACGACTCCTTCGGGCGAGCCGGTCTGGCCGGCGTTCGTGCCGCCTTCGACAGGCGGGGCATGGAGGCGGTCGCCATCGGCGTCTATCCGCGCAACACGACCGCCGTCAAGACGGCCATCGTCGACATCGAGGTGGGCCGGCCTGAGGCAGTAATCATGGTGGGCGCCTATCAGCCGGTGGCCAGCCTGATCGCCTGGACCCGGCACATAGGCCTGGATCCCGTGTTCATGACGCTGTCCTTCGTGGGCAGCAATGCCCTGGCGGAAGAGCTCGGTCCACGGGGCGCCAACGTTTACGTTACTCAGGTCGTGCCCTTCCCGACCGCGCGAAACTCGAGAGTCGCCGCGGCCTACCGGCGCGCGTTGGGCGCCCACACCCCCGGGGCCGAACCCGGTTTCGTCTCGTTCGAGGGGTACCTGGCTGGACGTCTGGTGATCGAAGCGCTCGAGCGGTGCGGGACGGCGGTCGATCGCGATCGCTTCATCCAGACGCTGAAGAGCGCGGGTTCCATCGACCTGGACGGTTTCAGGCTCGTGTTCGGCGACGAAGACAACCAGGGATCGGATGCCGTGTTCCTGACCGTGATCGACGAACGGGGCCGGTATCGACCGGCGACACGGCTCGAAGGCGCTGTGAAGCAATGATCCCGTGGTTCCGGCGACTGGCCGAGGCCCGCTACAGGATCGCCACCCAACTCTACGTTGCGATAGGCGGCGCCGCCGCGTTGACGCTGGCGGCCAGTCTGGTGGCTCTGTTCGCCTTCGCCCAGGTGGGCGATTCGCAGAACCGGGTCACCCTGGGAACGGTGCCTGAACTGGCGGCCGCTTTCGGCGTCGCCCAGGGCAGCGGAACGCTGGTGGCGGCGGGACCCAGACTGACCGCGACGGCGAACCAGGACGAACTGAATCGGGCGGTCGTCGAGATCGCGCCGGCGCAGCGAGCGTTCGAGTCCGCACTCGAGGACCTGATGAGCCGGGGCACCGCGTCCGAGGAGTCGCTTGGCGGCGACACGGAGATCGTGAGCATCCGGACTCGGGGCGGGGAGCTGATCGGGAACATCGCGGCGATCGAGGAGTCGGTGTCGGAGGGCTTCCAACTGGGCGCGGAGAGCGAGGCGCTGCGGCTGGAACTGGAGTCGCTCCACAGCCGGATCGAGGCGCTTCTGGTGCCCGCTCTCGATGACCAGCTCTTCTACGCCATGACCGGTTTTCGCTCGTTCGAGCAGCCGCCGGTACCCCGCGATCGACACTTCTCGGAGCCGGAGATCGACCGTTACCGCGTGCTGGTCGGGCTGCAGCAGGACGTCACGATCATCGATCAGCTCCTGAAGAGTCTGGCGGTGCTGACCGACCGGCCGCTGATCGAGCCGGTGGAGGAGCGATACGAGTCGGCGGCGACGAGCATCGAGCGCGCCCTCAGCGCGATCGACGAAACCGCGACCTCGGACCGGTTGAAGGCGCTCTTCGGTGAGATGCTGGCCAAGAGTCGCAGCACCTTCGACCTGAGACGACAGGAAGTCGACGCGCTCGACCGGCAGCAGGCACTGCTGGAAGAGAACCAGAATCTGGCCGTCGACGTCGGTGACGACGTCGAGAGGCTGGTCGCCGGGTCCCAGGCCCGCACCGATGCGGCGACAGAGGCAGCGTCCCAGGCCATCAGCACCGGCCGCGCACTGCTCCTGGGGCTCAACATTCTGAGCATCGCCGGCGCGGTCTTCATCGGCTGGCTGTTCGTCGGACGACTGCTGGTACGCCGCTTCGAAGCGCTGTCGAGCAGCATGCGGGAGATGGCGGGCGGCAACCTGGAAGCCGAAATCGGGATCGGCGGCAAGGACGAGGTCGCTGACATGGCGGCTGCTCTCGAGGTCTTCCGCCGTCACGCACTGGAAGTGCAGCGCCTGAACCTGGTCGAGAAGCTGGCGGACGAGTTGAAGGAGAAGAACGACGAACTGCAGGTCGTCCTGGCCGACCTGCAGAAGGTGCAGGATCAGATCGTGATGCGCGAGAAGCTCGCCGCGCTGGGCGAGCTGACGGCCGGCGTCGCCCACGAGATCAAGAACCCTCTGAACTTCGTGAAGAACTTCTCGGAGGTTTCCGCCGAACTCCTCGAGGAGGTCGAGGAGATCATGAAGGAGAACGAGGACGGCAGCCTGGACGAAGACCAGCGGGAGGAGATCGGCGAGATCTTCCAGGACCTGAGCGGCAACCTGAAGCTGATCCAGAACCACGGCGAGCGCGCCAACCGGATCGTCACCGACATGCTGAAGATGGGCCGGGGCGCCGCCGGCCGGGAGGTCGCCGACATCAACCGCCTGGTCGACGAGCACATCGCGCTCGCCTACCACAGCGCGCGCGCCACGGATCCGAGCTTCAACCTGACGATCGAGAAGGACTTCGATCCCGATCTGGGGACCCTGGAGGTCGTTTCGCAGGACGTGGGCCGCGTGTTCCTCAACCTGGTCAGCAATGCCTGCTACGCCACGGATGAGAGACGGCGGTCAGCCGACGAGTCCTACGAGCCGACCCTGACGGTCACGACGCGGAAGATGGACGACGGGGTCGAGGTTCGGGTGCGGGACAACGGCAACGGGATTCCGCGCGACTTGGTGGACAAGATCTTCAATCCCTTCTTCACGACCAAGCCGACCGATCAGGGCACGGGACTGGGGCTGGCGCTCTCGGCCGACATCGTGCGCGAACACGGCGGCATGATCCGGGTCGACACGGAGCCGGGCGAGTACACGGAGATGATCGTCGAGTTGTCCGCGGCGCCGCCCGACTTCGATCTGCCCTGAGACATGAACGTCGCTCTCACGGCAAGCCAGCCGGCCGCCGCGGCCACGGGCCATCCGGCCTCCGTCTTCGCCATGAGCGGCGTGACCAAGGTGTACGTGATGGGCGAGGTCGAGGTCCATGCCCTGCGCGGCATCGACCTGGAGCTCCACGAGGGCGAGTTCACCGTGCTGCTCGGGCCGTCGGGAAGCGGCAAGTCGACGTTGCTGAACATCCTGGGCGGCCTGGACGCGGCGACGGCGGGCAGGGTGACCTACCGGGGCGGCGACCTGAGCGAAGCCGGGGAACGCGCGCTGACCCGGTACCGGCGCCGTCACGTCGGCTTCGTCTTCCAGTTCTACAACCTGATTCCCTCGCTGACCGCGCGCGAGAACGTTGCGCTCGTGACCGAGATCGCGCGCGATCCGCTGACCCCGGAGGAGGCACTGGAGATGGTCGGGCTGGAGCGCCGCCTGGATCACTTCCCCTCCCAGATGTCGGGCGGCGAACAGCAGCGGGTGGCGATCGCCCGCGCGATCGCGAAGCGCCCCGACGTGATGCTCTGCGACGAGCCCACCGGCGCACTGGACATCACCACCGGCATCGCTGTCCTCGAGGCGATCGAGAAGGTGAACGCGGATCTGGGCACGACGACCGCGGTGATCACCCACAACGCGGCGATCTCCGCGATGGCGGACCGGGTCATCTCGCTCGCCGATGGCCAGATCGCGAGCGACGTCCACAACAGGACCAGGTTGCCGGCCTCGGCGATCGAGTGGTAGCGGAGCTCGGCGTGCCCTTGCCAGCCTTGCCATGAGAGCGCTCGACCGCAAACTGTTGCGCGACCTGTGGAACGTGAAGTCCCAGGTGCTGGCGATCGCGCTGGTTGTCAGTTCGGGCATCGCGTTGCTCGTCATGTCGCTGGGCGTTTTCGGTTCGCTGACGACCACGCGCGAGGCCTACTACGCGCGCTACGCCTTCGCCGACGTGTTCGCCGGCGCCAAGCGGGCGCCGAACTGGGTCGAGGAACGAATCGAGGCGATCCCCGGGGTGGAGAAGGTGCAGACCCGGGTGGTCGTCGGCGTCTCGCTGGACGTCGAGGGCGTGGCCGAACCGGTCAACGGTCGGCTCATCTCGATGCCCGAGCGCGGCCGGCCGGCGCTCAACGACGTCGTTCTGCGCCGCGGTCGCTGGCTCGATCCGGACCGGGCGGAAGAGGCCCTGGTCAGCGAGCGCTTCGCCGAGGCCCACGGACTCGCCCTGGGCGACCAGGTCGCGGCGACGATCAACGGCCGCCGGCAGCCCCTGCGAATCGTGGGCGTCGCCCTGAGTCCGGAGTTCATCTACAACATCGGACCGGGCGAGTTCTTCCCCGACCCGAAACACTTCGGCCTGTTGTGGATGTCCCGGCGCCACCTGGCGACCGCGTTCGAGATGGAGGGCGGCTTCAACGATGTCTCGCTGGCCCTGACCGGCAACTCCCCGAGCACGGAGCGGGCGGTGATCACCCAGCTCGACGCGATTCTCGACACGTACGGCGGCCTGGGAGCGATTCCGCGCTCGGAGCAGCTCTCGCATTGGTACCTGCAGAACGAGTTGTCCCAGTTGCAGAACATGGCCTTCATCGTGCCGATGATCTTTCTCGGCGTGGCCGCGTTCCTGCTGAACGTGGTGCTTCGGCGGACGATCGCCGTGCAGCGGGAGCAGATCGCGGCGCTCAAGGCGCTCGGCTACTCGAACGCCCGTCTCGGGCTGCACTTCATCCAGTGGGCGATCGCCGTGGTGAGTCTCGGCTCGGTCATCGGGATCGTGACCGGGCTGTTTCTGGCGAACGGCATGCTCGGCTTCTACATGGAGTACTTCCGGTTCCCGTTCCTCAGCTACGAGGTGTCCGTGCCGAGCATCCTCGCGGCGATCCTGGTCAGTTTCGCCGCCGCCGCGGTCGGCGCGGTCGGCGCGGTGCGAAGCGTCGCCTCGCTGCCGCCCGCCGAGGCGATGCGCCCGGCGGCGCCGGAGAGTTTCCGGGTGTCCCTGTTCGAACGGCTGGGGGCGCGAAGATGGCTCACGCAACCGGCGCGGATGGTCCTCCGCAACCTGTCCAGGCGCCCGCTGCGCGCCGCCTTGTCCGTCGTCGGCATCGCCTTCGCCGGCGCGATCATGGTCGTGGGGAGCGCGATGATGGACTCGATGGACGAACTGCTCGAGGTGCAGTTCAACATCATCCAACGACAGGACCTCGCGGTGAGCTTCTTCGAACCGGTCGAACGAAGCGCCGTGCACGAACTCGCGGCTCTTTCCGGCGTGATGCAGGTCGAGCCGACCAGCGGAGTCGCGGCCCGGCTCCGCAATGGCCACCTGCAGAAGCAGACCGCGATCCAGGCGCTCGCGCCGGACGCCAACTTGCGGCGGGTCGTCGACGTGGACTATCGAGCGATCCGGCTCGACCGGCCGGGGCTCGTCCTGTCCACTCTGCTGGCCGAACAGTTGCAGGTCGCGCCGGGCGACACCCTGGTCGTCGAGGTGATGGAGGCTGGCCGGCCGGTGCGCGACGTCGTCCTGACCGACACCGTGGACGACCTTCTGGGCGTGGCCGCCTACATGGAACAGGAGTCGCTGCGACGCCTCGTGCGGCGCGACGACACGGTAAGCGGCGCGATGCTGAAGATCGACTCGCAGGCCGAGGAGCGGCTGTTCGGCCTGCTCAAGGCGATGCCCATGGTGGCCGGCGTCACGCTGCGGGCGGCAGCGCTTGAGAACATTCAGACCTACATGGTGGACAACATGTCGATGGTCATGGGCGTGAACTTGCTGTTCGCCGTGATCATCGCGTTCGGCGTGATCTACAACACGGCCCGGATCTCGCTGTCGGAGACCAGCCGTGAACTGGCCAGCCTGCGGGTGATCGGCTTCACCCGGGCCGAGATCTCGTCGATCCTGCTGGGTGAACTCGCGATCCTGACCCTGGCGTCGATCCCGATCGGGCTTCTGCTTGGATACGGCATGATCGCGGGTGCGATGAGCGCCTTCGAGAGTGAGCTGTTTCGCCTGCCCGTCGTCGTCGAGGCGAGCACGTTCCTGGCCTCGGCGGCGACCGTTCTCGGATCGATGGCCATCTCGGCCTGGACGGTAAGGCGTAAGCTCCACGACCTCGATCTCGTCGCGGTGCTGAAGACCCGTGAGTAAGGACGACTGACCGGCCTTCGTCGGAGGCCGGGCTTCCGGCAACTGGAGGACAGCGAAGCGATGGGTTTAAGGCGGTGGGTGCTCTGGATCGCGGGGGCGATCGTGGCGGTGGTGGCGGTCGTTGTCGGCACGCGGCCGCAGCCCGTGCCTGCTGAACTGGCCCGCGTGACCCGCGGTCCGATCGCCGTGACGATCGACGAGGAGGGCGAGACCAGGGTCCGGGATCGTTTCGTCATCTCGGCGCCGCTTGGCGGGCGGGTGTTGCGGATCGAACTCGAACCGGGCGACATCGTGGTCGCGAACGAGACGGTCCTGGCCGCGTTCCTGCCCTCCGCGCCGGTGATGCTCGACGCCCGCAGCCGGGCGGAGGCGCAGGCCGCCGTGGAAACCGCGCTCGCGGCCGTGGGCCAAGCCGAGGCGCACTATGAGCAGGCGGCCGCGGAAGTGACCTTCTCGCGCGCCGAAGTCGAGCGCTACCGGCGACTGTCGCGAGACGGGATCGTGTCGGTGGAGCAGATGGAGACCTCGCAGCTTGAGCTGGACACCCGCCAGGAGGCCCTGGAGGCGGCTGAGTACGCGGTGCGCACGGCGCTCAGCGAGTTACAGGCCTCGCGGATCCGGTTGCAACAGTTCAGCGGGCAGGGTTCCGACGGCGAGGCGATCGAGATCACGTCGCCTGTTTCCGGTGTCGTGCTGCGCCGGCTGCGTGAAAGCGAGTCCGTGGTGCCGCCGGGCGAGGCGCTGCTCGAGATAGGCGATCCGCAGCAGATCGAGGTGGTGACGGATTACCTGTCGAAGGACGCGGTGCGGATCCGGCCGGGCCAGGAGGTGCTGATCGACCGCTGGGGGGGCGACCGGCCGCTCGAGGGACGGGTGCGGCGCGTGGAGCCCTCCGGGTTCACGAAGATCTCGGCGCTCGGGGTCGAGGAGCAGCGGGTCAACGTCGTGATGGACATCACAGACCCACCGGAGGTCTGGGCCGGCCTGGGCGACGGGTTCCGGGTCGAGACCCGGATCGTCGTCTGGCAGAGCGAGGACGAGTTGAAGACGCCGACCGGCGCGCTGTTCCGGCGCGACGAAGGTTGGGCCGTGTTCGCGGTGGACGGCGGCAGGGCAGTGCTGATGCCGATCGAGGTCGGCGAGCGGAATGCCCGGGAGGCCCAAGTGCTGGCCGGCCTGGCGCCCGGGCAGGAAGTCGTCGTCTATCCTAGCGACAGCCTGAGCGACGGATCGAGGGTCGCGGCCGAACTGTAGCCGGCGCCCGGCGTCGCCCCGGTTCCTGGGCCGGAATCAGGGCTGGCGGTTCACTCGACGACGCGGAAGGGGGTCGACCACTCCATCCGGCCCCAGCGGAGGGTCAGCATGCCGCTCCGGCCGTCCATCTCCAGCACGCCCTCCGTAAGCTCCGCGGACTCGTCCAGGGTGCGGACGGTCAAGGGAGTCTCGCCCGCGTCGTGCTCGGCCATGTGCATCGTTCCCCAGACATCGGCCAGGTGGTTGAACACGAGCTTCCAGCCGTCCCCTTCGCGCTTGAGCCACAGGCTGTAGACGCCGGGGTAGGTCGGCCCGTGGTTGTGCGCGGCCACCTCCGCGTCCTCGAAGGCGAGGTCGGCGTCGGTCCAGAACTTGAACGGCTTGCCGTAGACGGGGCCCAGAACCTCGCCGTCGGCAAGCGTCTCGAGCTTGTCGTAGTCGGGGCCGGGCGCCGGCAGGCGGTCGAAGCGGAGCCGGATCGCCTGGCCGTCGGCCTCCACCCGGGACTCGTCCAGATCGTCGCGGTCGCCTACCGGCTGCCGCTCGACCACGACGCCGGCCGCCTCGGCTGCGTCCCTCGTCACGCCCTTGATCTCCGCGTTGAAGAATCCGGTCTCCAGCTTGCCGGCGAGACCGTCGCCTTCCCGCGCGAGTTCCATCTCGACGGGAACGATCTGGCCGCCGAGTTCAAGGTTCCATTTGAGCAGGACGCCCGTCTCGGTGCGTGCGATGTTCTCGATGACGAGGTCGGCCAAGCGTGCCAGGTAGAAGTCGGCGCTCGCCTTGCCGTCGTCGTCGGCGAAGGTGATCAGGCTGTTCAGCGATCCCTGCTGGGTCATCACCTCGAGCACCCACTCGCCGAGAAAGGCCTGGATCTCGGCCGTGTCGGCGCGCGGCGGCGGTTCGGCCGGCGGGTCCTGGGCCAGGCCGGGCCCGCCCGCGAGAAGCGGCGGAAGAATGGCGAGGAAGGTGATCGCAGTCCAGGGCTTTCCTGACATGGGCGTTTCTCCGGTCAAGTCCGGTTCGCTGTTTCGGGTGTTGGCGCGGGGCCTTGAGCCGTGGGAGTCTAGCGCGAGTGGCCTTGGGCCCGCCGGTGTGCGGGCACGGGCCGCGGGAATCCTGGACGTCGTCTCAGAAGTAGTCCGGCATGGACGGCGGTTCGGCCGTGAAGACGCGGTCGGCCTGCTCCAGCGCGGCGGCCGAGCCCTGCAGGGCGTCCATCGCGGCGAGCCGGCGCGCACTCAGGTGGCCGGTGAAGAGCGATGCGAGCGCGCGAACGTCCATCCTCAGCGTGTCGGGTCCCGGTTCGTCCTCGAGCCGGCTGGCTTTCGCTTCGCCGCTCGTGATCTCGACACGCCAGCGGCCGGCGTTCGCGGGCAGGACGTCGTCGGCGAGCTCCAGGTCGAGCCGCGCGTTCGTTGCCGCGGGAAAGCCGCGCTCGGCGAACGCGGCCCGGACGTCGACGATCCGGAGCATCCAGGTCTCGGCAATCGAGATCTCCGTTCCGACCTCCGGCACGGCGAGGAGCAGCGGGTCGTCCAGCGGGCCGTACCAGATCGCGTGGCGGGCCAGGGTGCGGCAGTCCGAGAAGAGTGCGAGCATGCGGCGCGCGGCGCCGGGGTGCGCGACCTGTACGTCCCGGATCTGCAGGTCGTAGGGATAGCGGCCCAGCGCGCCCATGGTGTAGACGACATAGCCGTCGATGCCGTCATCCCCGGGGAGTACATAGCCGTGCACGTCGTGGCCGGCCGGGTGCTTGTGGAGCCGCTCCCAGATGTGCTCGTTGCGGTCGAGCCAGCCGGGGCGGTCGGCGGCCAGCCGCCGGTAGAGCCGGGTTAGCGCGTCTGCGTCGGCGCCCGGGTCGAGCCGGCGGATCTCCCCGGCCGCCCTGATCCGACCCAGTCCGGCGAGCGGAAGCCGGTACTGGTAGCGGTGGCCGGCAACCGCATAGCCGGCGCGTCCGTAGAGCGTGAAGGTCGTGGGGTAGAGGGTTGAAACCGCCACGCCCGCGTCGTGCATCTCGGCGAGGGTTGCCGCCATGAGCGACTTCGCCGCGCCCCGACCGCGCGCCGTGGGACTGATCGCGACTCCGGCGATGCCGATGTTGCGGACCGGCCGGCCGCCCAGGAACAGGCCCATGTCGTACTGGACGAGGCCGCCTATGACCTCGTCGCCGTCGCGGACGACCCGCACGCCGTCGCGGACCGCAAGGAGCCAGTCAACACTCGACTGATACGACGAGTTGAAGGCCAGGGACTCGTGGCGAGCGAGCGCTTGCAGCTCGATTGAGGACCTGAGCGGCCCGAAGGAGAGACGTTCCGTCACGGTGCGCGAGTCTACCCGTGGAGGCCTCCCGGCAGGTACAATCCGCCGCCATGGACATTGGCATCTTCATGTTTCCGACCGGCGACGCGATCCGGCCCGACGAACTCGGCGCCGAAGTCGAGGCGCGCGGCTTCGAGTCCCTCTGGTTCCCGGAGCACACCCACATCCCGACCTCGCGGCGCACGCCGTTCCCGGGCGGCGGCGAGTTGCCGCCCGAGTACTCCCGGTCGCATGATCCGTTCGTCGCGCTCACGGCGGCGGCGATGAGCACGAGCACGATCAGGCTCGGCACCGGCATCTGCCTGATCATCGAACGCGACACGATCACGACCGCGAAGGCTGTGGCGAGTCTCGACGTGCTCTCCGGCGGCCGCTTCATCTTCGGCATCGGCGGCGGCTGGAACCGGGAAGAGATGGAACACCACGGCACGGACTACCCGACACGTTTCGCGAAGCTCGAGGAGCAGGTCGCGGCGTTCAAGACGATCTGGACCGAGGACGAGGCGGAGTTCCACGGCCGTCACGTCGACTTCGACCCGATCTGGTCCTGGCCCAAGCCCGCCCAGAAGCCGCATCCTCCGATCGTGCTCGGCGGCGGCACCGGCTACACCCGCCAGCGAGTCGTCGACCTCTGTGACGGCTGGATGCCGATCGGGCGGGATGACGAGGCAGTGCTCCGAGGCATCGAGGATTTGAGGCAGCGCGCCGAACGCGCGGGCCGCGCGATGGACACGATCTCGATCAACGTCTTCGGCGCGACGCCGAATCGGGAGGTCCTCGACCGGTACGCCGAGGCTGGCGTCGGCCGGGCCGTCCTGCTGGCGCGGCCTGAAGGGCGTGACCTGGCCCTGCCCCGGCTCGACCGGTACGCGACGCTTCTTCCTTAGAGGGACTGAGCCGGAACGTTCGACGGGTCCGGCCGCTTGTTGTCAGGAAAGATGACAAAACGCCGGGAGAAATGGCGAGTACATGGACAGAAATGCGTCTGATGCGTAGGCTTGACCCATGTTCCTGCGCTTCTTCTCGCCCCCGGAGTCTTCAAGCTACTTCCTCTTCGGCCCGCGTGGGACCGGCAAGTCGACCTGGTTGGCGGCGCGCCACCCCGATGGCCTGTTCATCGACCTGAACGATCCGGAAGAAGAGCGCTACTACGGAGCAGCCCCCGAACGCCTTGAGGACACGGTGGCCTCGAATCCGGTGGCGCGCCCGGTCGTGATCGACGAGGTGCAGCGGGCGCCACAGCTACTCCAGGTCGTGCATCGGCTGATCGAACGGGACAAGGCCCTGCGTTTCGTCCTGACCGGGTCGAGCGCCAGGAAGCTCCGACGCACCGGCGTGGACCTGTTGGCTGGCCGGGCCCTCCTGACGACGATGCACCCGTTCATGGCGGCGGAACTGGGAAGCTCCTTCGACCTCTCCCGCGCCCTGACGCTCGGGCTGATTCCGCTTGTCGTCGACGCGGCCGAGCCGGAGGCCGCTCTTCGCACCTACGCGGCGCTCTACGTTCGCGAGGAGGTCCAGGCGGAGGGTCTCGTGCGGAACGTGGGCGCCTTCTCGCGCTTTCTTGAAGCGGCGAGCTTCAGTCACGGGGCCGTGCTGAACGTCTCGAATCTGGCGCGCGAGTGCGAGGTCGAACGAAGGGTGGCGGCGACCTATCTCTCCGTCCTCGAAGACCTGCTGATCGGCTTCACTCTGCCGGTGTTCCGGAGGCGTGCCCGCCGGAAACTGACCACCCATCCGAAGTTCTACTTCGTCGACCCCGGAGTCTTCCGCTCGCTCCGGCCCCGCGGCCCGCTCGACCGGGACGCGGAGCTTGCCGGCCCGGCGCTTGAAGGGCTGATCGCCCAACACCTTCGCGCCTGGGCCGCCTACACGGGCCGGCGGGACTCCCTGAGCTTCTGGCGAACCCGTTCCGGCAGTGAGGTCGACTTCGTGCTCTACGGAGAGAGCGGCTTCTTCGCGCTGGAGGTCAAGAGGGCAAGCGTCGTCCATCCCCGCGATCTGAGCGGTCTGAAGGCCTTCGCCGCGGACTATCCCGAGGCCACGCCGGTGCTCCTGTACGGCGGCCGCCGCACGCTGGTGAGTGGCGTCCTCTGTGTGCCGTGCGGGTGTTTCCTTCGCGCTCTCGTTCCCGGCCTCTCGTTCGACGACGTCCTGGCGACTGTGAGCGACCGCGCCAAGTTGTGGCCGCGCGATGCAGGGTGGCTAGGCTGAAAGACTAGGGTGACCATAGACGGTCCGGAAAGTCAAGGTCGCGCAGGTACTTCAGATGGGGTTCAGGAGAATCGGATGCGTGGCTTCCCTGGGGCTCAGCGGTTCAAGGTGGGCGAGCTTGTTGCGGAAGTCCCTCAGCTTTCTCACTTTCGCCAGCAGGCCGCGGCTCTGTGCCCTGTGGACGGAGAAGTAGTACACGAGGGTGCCGAATTCCAGGTCCTCCGGGTTCGTGAAGACGCCGAGATCCGTCGTGAACGGGAGGTGGAAGCGGTCCCGATGGCGATGCACCAGTTCGGCGCGCCGTTGCTCCAGAAGTGGCATTAGTACCGCGGCCTGAGCGGACCAGAGCCGCCGGTTCAGTTCGGCTTCGCGTCCCTTGACAAGGAGCAGCGCGGAGTGGATCACGGGCCGTTTCCGTGGACCGTCCAGGGTGCCTGCCACCCACGCCTCCGGCGTATCTGCTGTCCATCCGCGCTCCTCCGCGTACGTCTTGAGGACGGGGCGGGGCGCAAGAGCGGCGTCTGGGCCGCCGTCGAGCAACCGCTGTGCGAGAACGTGGTCCCACTGGGCGAGATCGGCGACGGTGTTCGCAAAGAGGGAGCGGATCGTGCGGCTCCTGTTGGACGTGTAGGGATTCTGGAGTGCCAGCACCTGCAGGTCGTCCCGGTCGATCACGTCGCGAAACTCCCGATAGCTGACCATGGGGTCCGCCAGGTCGGCCTTCTCGAATCCCCTTCCGCAAAGCGGAGCGAGAAAGACTGGAGGACAGGCGTCCAGTGCAGCGTTGCGTCGGGCCTGGGCGTAGGAAACGAGAAAGCGCCTCCGGTGCGGCCAGTTCTCCGGCGTCAGGCCATCGAGCCAGAAGACACGGTGCTGGAGGCCCTCGTCGACGACGAGCTGGTGCCAGGAGCCGAGGTCGTTGGTTGCCGTTCTCGGAGTGCTTGTCCGAGGAAGCACGGAGAGTGGCCGGGTACCGGAGGCCGCAACCCTTGTCCATTGGTACCCCCAGCGTCGGCAGCGTTGCTCGAGATGATCGGCAAGGCCGGCGGGAAGGCGCCGGCCGAACCTGAGGACGATGCTGGCCCCGTCCCTTAGATCGTGGGAGACCGTGTCGGCAAAGCGCGAGGGTCCCGGCAAGCTCCATAGAGACGCCACGGTCGCTTCAACTCATCATCGCTTGCATCACCCTGGCAACGGCCGGGTCCACTTGCCACCGGTTGACGCTGGTCTCGCGCAGCAGGCTGAACCTGCAAGCAACTCGGAAGGCGGCCTGAAGTTCATCCTTGCCCAGCGTGCAGCCGGCGAGCTCCCTCGCCTCTGGGCCCAGAATCTCGTGCTGCTCAGCCATGCCGCACTCGTTGGCGAGGTGCAGCACCTCCGACAGGGGTTTCTGATCGAGACAGAAGGACGACCTCAGCCGGTCAGCATTCTCCGCAAGCAGAGCCGCGAAGCCGTCCTCTCCAACCAACTCAGTCGGACCAGCGCCGCTGCGGAGGCGGTGGAGAACCAGCTCGAGCAGTTCGGGCCAGCCCCCTGACAGCTCAGCGAGTCGGCGCTCCTGGTTCGAGTCGAGCAGGTGGCCTACATCCGGATCGTCGTCGAGAAACAGGACAGCGAAGTCGGCCGACCACGGTCGGAGGTACACCGGCTCGACGAAGCCTTGTTTCTCCCACTCGTCGATCGCGGCCTGATGATCCAGCAGGCGCCGTGCGTCAAGAGTGAACACGACGCGCGCCAACCGGTCGCGCGAGCGGAGTTTCCTGAGCGCATCGATCGCCGCCTCGATCCACTCAACATCCCATGTCGGCCCTCCCGACGGCGCCAGGAGCAGGGTCGTCTCGTGACTTCTGACCTTGATGTGGCGCTTGAGATCGCGTTCGAAGCCTAAGGTGGACCGCGACGACGCCAACGGCTTGACATCCACGAGGCCTTGGGTTTGCGCCAGAAAATCCCTCGTCTGCGCTACGCCGGCGGCGCCCGGCCCGCACACGAGCACGACGGTGTTGCGCCGGCTTCTGCGGTCGGCGTGTCCGGCGACTCGGCGCTCCTGCGCCAGGGTCAACGGACGGCTGAGCGGTCCCTTGTCACCGTGGCGCCGCCGGATTTCGTAGGGGCCGAGATCGGGCTCGACGGCCCGCCCCTCCAGCGCGGTGAGTTTTCGGTCGATTTCCTCCTGGTCTCCCAAAAGGGTCAGGACGTTCGGGTTCCGCAGCGTGTACTTGGCCTTGCCGTTGCAGTCGCGGATTCGCCGCAGTACGCCCAGCTCCGCCATTTCCTCGAGGAGCGCCACGAGTCTGCTTCGGTCGATGCCCTTGAAGCCGGCTCGCCACCATTGGCCCACGTCGTCGAAGATCCGTTCCTCGTCCGCCCCGTCATGCAGGATGCGCGGGTCGTCGCGGCACATCCAGGCGGTGGCATAGGCGATTGCCTCGTACTTTGAATCGAGTTGCAGCGTCCACTCGAACCGGTGCCGAATCTGCTCCTGCAGCTGGCGGCTGCGGTGAATTCCGTCCAGGAGATCACGGTGGATGTTCGGTAGCCGAGCCGCTGTTCTGGGGCTGGCCGTCCTGGACATCTCGTTGACGAGCGAGGCACCGTAAATCTGCAGGAGGCTCGGATAGTAGTTTGCTCGCGCCAGTACACCGCGGACCAAGTGTGGTGGGTCGAACCGGTAGCCGCACGCCTGAAGTGGCAGGCGGAGGAGCAGTTCCGCTTGGCGCCGGTCTTCCGGCGCGAGGAAGGGGCCAATGCAGATCGGTTCGCCCAGGTGCGCCAGTGGGTGGTTCGATTGGGTCGTTGTCCGCAGCACGTTGTGGAGGCCTGCGAAGATCACCTTGATCGATCGGTCCCGATCCATGAGGAACTTGAGTCGCGAGGACTCGGCGAAGGTCTCGCGACTGCTGTTCAGACTGTCCCGACGCAGGAAGCCGTCGGCTTCGTCGAACATCAGCAGCAACCTCTGCCCGGTGTCCCTGTTGAAGCGTGCGTCCAGCGCGTCCATGAATGTCTCGACGGCCCTGGTCGCCAAGCTCGGCCGCTTGACTTCCTCGTCGATGGCGCCGATGCCTCTCAAGGCCGTCCAGATCGCGCCCCAGATGTCCGCCGTGTCCGTTTCGCCGATCCCGGCCGCGTTCAGGTCGATCACAACGGCGAAGTGGCCGCGAGCCGAGGCCGAATACCTCTCCTGAACTCGATGCAGCAGCGCGGTCTTGCCGAGTTGGCGACCGCCGTAGAGGAAACAAGAACCCTGGAAATCCATGATCTCGCGCTCCTCCTCTTCGCGCCCGAAGAACATCTCGGGCGGAACGGAACCGGCTCGGCGTCCGAAGGGCTGGCAGTAGGAGAAGGGCAGGGCCAAGGCGAAGAAGCAGGCCAGGCGGGAAGGCGGCTGCGCCGCGAGGAAGAGCAGTAGGCTCTCGTCCAGGGTGACAAAGGGCAGCGATTGCTCGAAGCTCTTCTGAGCGAGCTGTTCTCGTACGGTGTTGCTGAGCGGCGTCAAGCACACGACGATCGGCGCTCTACCGCCTACCTTGCTCTGAACACGCTGAATCACCTGGGCCGCCGTCGGCGGATCGAAGAACATGAGGAGGCGATAGCGCCCTCCAGCTTGGGAGCCGAAGTGCGGCATGGGGCACTCGTCGCGGCTTGACAGCGGCGCGGTGATGAGGCTGCCGGCCCGGAAGTTCGTCTCTCTTCCGGCGCTAGGCTTGTCGAGTTGGAGCCGGACGTCCGGGAACCCCAGTCTCGTCAGCAGAGCGATCGTCGCTCCGGCAACCTTCTGTTTGCTTCCCGGTGCGGACCGCTTCAACGACCTCCAGCTCTCGAGCAAGCCGGCGGCAGACTCGCGGTCGTCCTCTTCCAACTTGTCGAAGCGGAGGCAGCCGCGCCTCCTTCCCTTCATGGCGGCCTCCACGGTTCCGCTCCAATCCTGCGCGGCTTGTCGGAGTTCCCCGCGGTCGGTCGCCAGGTATGCGTCCAGAAGCCACGGCTCGGGGTCTTCTGCCGTGGTTGGTGCGCTGATGTCTTCGCTGGAGCGGTGGAGGAGTTCGTTTGCGGCTACCAGATCGCCGTCGTCGATGTGCTGCTTGATCGTCCGGTATCTTGGGTCCGACTTGTCGGGGATTGCGCTCTCCGCTTTGGCTTGGAGGGCCTTGAGGCTCTCGTCTACGGCCTTCTTCAGGCGGTGCTCGACCCGCCGGAGCTTCTCCCGCTGTTGAGCGAACCGCTGGACGTTCCCCCGCTCTAGTTCCTCTTCCACGGAAAGGAGACGCCCATCCAACGACGTCCGGGGGTCCGGTTCAATCTGGCCGTGTCGAAAAGCCTGCTCCAGCGAGGCGCGTAGTTCTGACGCCTGCACGCGAAGCGTGTCGAGACTCTCGTCCCTGCTGGATTCGAGACGTTCCTGCCACTGCTCGGCCTCGGCGGCGCCGATGTGCTCGTCTCCGTCTGCCCAGTGTTCCGCCCAGTCCAGGACCCTCCGCGCGGTCTCGAAGTCCCCCAAGCCCAGATGGCGCTCGAATGCGTCTTCGAGGCTGGTTGGTTGTGCCGAGACGAGAGTTCCCAGTATCTTGGCGCCTTTACCTTCGGCCTCGCCATCTTCGGTGATACGGACCGCGGGTAGCCGGAAGAGGCCCGTCGCCTTCAGCAGCTCGGCGGGAGGTTCGTTCAGGTAATCCTCGTCGCAGCGCGGGTCGACGAGGTTCAGGACGCGACCCGTAGCTCGCTCCGCCACGCGGGCAGCCGCTTGCACGAGCAGTGGCCGCTCCGGAGCCGTACTCAAGTGCACGAACGTCTCTCTGAGCCGTGGCAGCTCATCTCGCAACAGGGAGACGAACTCGTTGATCACGACGCGCCGGTGGTCCGTCGGACCGCTCTTTGCTAGGTCGAGGTACTCGTGGGCGAGTTCGAGTGGTCGCGCCAGCCGCCGCTGGAACTGGCGGAAGATCTTCGTGTCGATGCTCTGACGCGCTTTGAGCAATCCTCTGCTCGCCCTGTCCACGATCTCCCGCAGACCGTTGTGGTCCTCAAGGTCGGTGAGATGCGCCCGCACGCGACTCGGCTCGGCCGTGGCCAGAACTGCCTGGACGATCTGGCCGAGTTCCCCGCTGTCGCTGAGTAGCGCGTCCCAGACGCGGTTGGCGGGCGTGTACGCGAAGGGCCTCTGCGCGCGCTCGCTGCGCCAGGAGCGTAAGTCCTCCTGCAGCTTGGCCAGCGCCTCCTCGCGTTTCGTGTGACGCCTTGCCCGGCGCAGGGCGGCCCCGGCGTCTACTTGGGCTTTCTGGACGGCCCAGCTTCTCTGCGCCGCCTTCTGACAGAAATCGTACAGCTCCGGGAGGCCCTCGTGGGTGAGGTGCTGGAGCAGGGCGGCGGCACCCGTGTAGGGGGCGAGAAGTGCCGGTCCCAGGGCCGCGGCGAAGCCGAGCAGAGCTACCGCGTTCTCGGTCTCCGGCGAGAGAGTTCCCGCTTCGGGCTCGTCCTCCACGGAGCGCTGGATGGCGTCCCGCAGGTCGGGCTCCAGCTCGCCGTGTGCCTTCTCCAGATGGGTCGAGTAGAGCGCGGCTTCAAGGAGAGAAGCTCGGGGCAGTCCCGCTTCGATGCCCGCTGTTTCGGCGTTTCGGCAGAGCTGATAGGCCTCGGCGAGACGGGGACCTTCGTCGGCAAGCGCTGCGGCTACGGCCTCGCGGATCCGCCGCTCCTGTTCGTTCCATCTAGGCGCTGGCTCTTTCTTGCCTTCTTCGGCCCCCCTTGCTTCCTCCGGCCGCGTTTCTTCGATGTCGACATCGGGTGTGCCGACAGCTCCTCTGTCCGGGCGCTCGCCGGGCTCCGTTGCCGAATCTTCCCCGGAGAGCTTCCGGCGCAGCACGTCGCCTGTAGGACTCGCAGCCGATTCCGCCGCTACGTCTGTGCCTGCGTCGGCATCGCCCGCCGGCTCGTCCGTTTCGTCGGCTGGCGATTCAAGGGCGAAGGTCGCGCTCGTGTCAGCCGGGACGCTCGTGGCGGGTGCCTTCTGGCTGGTCGCGTCAGTTGGTGCGAGCAGCCTCAGAAGATGATCCTCTGCCGACCGGTGTTGGTCTCTCGCCTCGGCGGCCCGTTTCCGGCAGGCATCCAGACGAAGATCGAGTTTGCGCTGCTCGTCGCGACTCGTTGGCTTCTCGGCCCGGAGTTCTTCCGTTTTCGCTTCAAGGTCGCGATGTCGCGCGTGGCTGTTCGCCAGTACTTCGAACGCCGGCGGGATGGCGGCTAGAAGTCGGTCGAGTTCAGAGCGGGCCGCCGGCGGCTCCAAATCCGACAGGCCACGCCAGAGGACGCGGAGACCGTCGAGATCGTCTCTGATCGCGTCGCTGGCCGCATGTCGGGCGATGTCGTCGAGCAGGCCATCGGCGGCGGTCAGGAGGTGGGTCGCGGCCGCGTCCTCGATCTCCACCAGCTTCGAGGCGACGTTGGCTTGCAGGGTCTGGCAGCGTTTCTGGAGTTCGCTGGCGAACCCGCCGACGATCGACAGAGCTTCTACGTCGCTGACCGAGTCGAGGAGGTCGCCAAACGAATCGAAGGCCTGTTCAAAGACGGACTGCGTTTGGCCGATGGCTGGATCGAGAGCGGCTTGCGGCGCCACCCCGGCCGCCCTCCCGCTCGGTCGTCCCGGTGCCGGGTCGCTATCCGAAGCGGACGTCGCGATGGGCGCGGCGAGGAGAGCGCTGAACTCGGTCTTCAGCTCCGCTGCCTGCCGGACTGCTTCGACGAGGACGGACCGATCGTTCGTGAGCGAAGCGAGCGTAAACGTCAACAGGGTCGTCACGCGGCGCTCCTCGTCGTCCGCCGCGGTCCAGCTCTCAAGGCGCGACCTCACTTCGGCCTTTAGGCGGTCAAGGACGATCTCGTCGGAGCCCTCAGACCTGAGGAACTCCCTGTCAAGTCCGTCCAGAATGCAGTACTCCAGCGAAGGAGGCGTGTCAGTGGAACTCCGGCCCGCCGTGCTTTGACCACCGCCGGGTTGGACAGCCGGCTGTGCCCTCCAGTGCTTCCACAGGTCGCGGCGGTTCTTCGCGTTTCCATAGAAGGAGATCAGGATCTCCCTGTCTGATGCCCCGTGCAGCTCGGCGTCCACGCGGCACCGCACGTAGGTGCTCTTCAGGAGCTTCTTTCGAGGACCGCCGCTGAGGTACAGGGGCTTCTGCAGCTTCAGAAGTCCGTTCAGACAGCTGGGGAGGCCGTTCCCGAGTTCGCGTTGCTGTGCTTTCTCAGCCATGTAACCGTGAATGGCCGTGACTCTACACGGTCTCTTCGATGCAGTCAGGGCAGGCCCGGCCCGGAGGCGGCAGGATCCCCCCGGGCGCTTTCTTTCGACCATGCAGGCGAAGGTCGTGGGAAGAAGCCCGGTGGGTTTGTCGCCGCCCGATGCGTCCGATCATGTACTTCTGGCGGTCTCCGCCACCAACAGATCGACGACTTCCCGCAGGGCCTCGTCCTTGCTCGCCCCCTCGACAAGGCGGAGCCGGTAGAGGTCCAGCTGCCGGTCGGCGCTCGAGCCTTCGCGCACGATCGTCAGGCAGTGCCGGAGCTCTTGCTCGCAGCCGAGGGCGTGGGCGTCTTCGGCGAGTTCCTCGACGAGTTGCTCGAGTTCGTCCGCGATGTCGATACGGCCGCCGCGCCGCGTGTCGCCCAGGAAACCCAGCAGGCCGTAGCGCTGGGCGAGCCACTTGTTCTCGACGATGATCTCCGTCGGTGGTTCGGGCGGCAGGGTGCCCTCCCGGTCGTGTCGCGCCAGCATCCGGATCAGGGAGGCATAGAGGGCGACGATGCACATCGCGTCCTCGATCGCCGGGCAGGTGTCGCAGATTCGCAGTTCCACGGTCGGGAACTTGTGGGAAGGGCGGATGTCCCACCAGATTTCGCTGCCGTCCTTGATGAACGCCATGCGCTGGTACTCGCCCAGGAGCGCCTCGTACTCGGCATGGGAATGCAGTGGCCCAGGAATGCTGGTGCGAGGCATCGCCTCGAAGAGGTTCAACCGGTTGCACTTGAACCCCGACTCGTGGCCTTCGCCGAACGGCGACGAGGCAGACAGCCCGATGAAGAGGGGCAGGTAGCGCCGGAGCGCCGTCATGACCCGGATCCGTGTGTCGAGGTCGCCGAAGCCGGCGTGGACGTGCATGCCGCAGATGACCAGGCGGCGCACTGTCTCCTGGTAGGTCGAGGCGAACTGCCGGTAACGGTCCTTCGGCGTCGGCAATTGCGCTTCCCAGGCCGCGAACGGATGGGTCGATGAGCCGATCACTGCCGCGCCGTGGGTGCGGGCCGCCTCGACGACGAGCCGGCGGGACTCCTTCAAACCGTCGCGCACCCCGGCGACGGAGTCGTGGACGGCCGTGTACGTTTCGATCTGGGAGCGAAGGAACTCGCGGACGATCTTCCCCTGGCCGCCGCCGGCCGCGGTACAGGCTTCGAAGATGCGGGGGTCCGGATCGCTCAGGAGATCCCGCGAGTCCGGGTCGACGAGGAAGAGTTCCTCCTCGACGCCGAGGGTGATCGTGACATCGTCGCCGTTCAGGGAGGGGCCCATGGCCGGCGCACTCTACGCCGGATGGCGCCTAGTAGTGCAACTCCTCGCCTTCCGACTTCGCGATCACCGCGGCGCCGACCGAATCGGAGGTGATGTTCACCATCGTTCGGAGCATGTCGAGCGGACGATCGACGCTGAGCATGACGCCGGCGAGCGCGTAGGCTTCGGGCGTGTTCAGGCCGATTGCTTCGAGCACGATGAAGATCATGACCAGGCCGGCGGAGGGAATGGCGGCCGCTCCGACCGAGGCCAGCAGGGCGGTCAGGACGACGATGGCCTGGGTAGCGAAGGAGAGTTCCGCGCCAAGTGCCTGGGCGATGAACAGAGCTCCCGCGCACTCGAACAGGGCGGTACCGTCCATGTTCACGGTGGCGCCCATGGGCAGGACGAAACCGGTCACCTTGTTCGAGGCGCCGACTCGTTCGCGGACGCACTTCATCGTCATCGGCAACGTGGCTGCCGAGGAACTGGTGGAGAAGGCCATGGCCATCGCCGAGCCCATCGCGCGGTAGTGGTCCAGCGGGTTCTTGCGAATGAAGAGGAAGAGCAGCGCCGGCAGGACGACGAGGAAGTGGACGGCCAGACCCGCGCCGATCGTCAGCATGTACTTGGCGATCTGCTGGAAGAGATCGATGCCCAGGTCGTTCACGGTGCGGGTCAGGAGGGCGAAGACGCCCAACGGCAGCAGCAGAATGACCCATCTCGTGACCGTCATGATCGCCTGGAATCCGGCGCCGAACCCCTTGCGAAGAAACTCTCCCGCCGAGCCCGACATGACGCCGATCGCCGCGCCTATGCAGATGGAGAAGAAGATGAGGCCGAGGATCTCGCCCTCGGCCGCGGCGCCGACCGGATTAAGTGGAATCAGGTCCTGGACGAGTTGCTCAAGGATCGAGTCGGGGGTTTGCGCCCGCTCGGGGTCCATCGGCTCGGCTCCGGCAGGCACCGTGAAGCCGTCGCCCGGTCGTATGATGTTGACCAGCGTCAGGCCGACGAGGATCGCCATGAAGCTGCTCAGCGTGTACCACCCGAGTGTCTTGGCGCCCATTCGACCGATCGAGCGGCCGTCGCCGATTCCAGCCACGCCATGGACGATGGAGAGGAAGATCAGCGGCACGATGACCATCCGCAGCAGGCGCATGAAGCCGTCTGCAATCAGGCTGATCCAGCCGATGTCGAGGTCTGTCCCACGGGCGACGAGGCCGAACAGCACGCCCGCCGCCATCCCGATGAGTACCTGCCAGTGAAGTGCCAATTTCATGATTCGTCACGGTAGCACGGGGCGCCGGGGACGGCGTCGCCGGCGTGCCGGTCGAAGGGGCGGGGTCGTTCGGATTCGCCGGTTCGTTTCGGCGCGATGCCGTCGGCTGGCGGGCGGGGCGGCGCGGCTGCCTCGCTGGTCGCTGCTCGTCGCCGCGCTGGTCCTGGCGGCATCGGCCGCGAGCTGCGGCAGCGTCCGCTACTACTCGCAGGCGGTCCGGGGCGGCGTCGACGTGCTGGTCAAGCGCGAGCCGATCGACCGCCTGCTCGAACCGGACCGGGCGCGGGTGCTCTCGGCCGCAACCCGGGATCGTCTCCGGCTCGTTCTGGAGATCCGGAACTTCGCCAGCCGGGAGCTCGCGCTGCCGGAGAACGGGAGCTACCGGAGCTTCGCGGACCTGGGGCGTCCGTACGCGGTCTGGAACGTGGTCGCCTCGCCCCGGCTCAGCCTGGAACCCAGGACTTGGTGCTACCCGTTCGCCGGCTGCGTCGCCTATCGCGGCTACTTCAACGAGCGGGCGGCGCGCGGTTTCGCCGACCGGCTGGCCGCTTCTGGCTATGACGTGCGGGTCGGCGGCGTGGCGGCCTACTCGACCCTGGGCTGGTTTGCCGACCCGGTGCTCAGCACGTTCCTCGACTACGCCGAGCCGGACCTCGCGGCCCTGATCTTTCATGAGCTCGCGCACCAGGTCGTCTACGTGAAGGACGACAGCACGTTCAACGAATCGTTCGCGACCGCGGTGGAGGTCGAGGGCGTTCGCCGCTGGCTCCGGTCGCAGGGTCGCGAGGAGGAGCTCGCGGCGTTCGAGCGCGGCCGGCGACGTCGCCGCGACCTGAACGCCTTCCTGCTCGAGGTGCGGACCGAACTGGAGGCCGTCTACGCGAGCGACGAGGGTGATGACTGGAAGCTGGCCCGCAAGGCCGAGGTGTTCCGGGCGCTGCCCTCGCGCTACCTTGAACGACTCGTCGCGGACTGGAGAGCGGAGGAGGAGGGCGCCGTGGCCGGGGAATCGGACCAGGGCGAGTGGCTGGCGCGGCTGGGCAACGCGGACCTCGTCTCGGTCGCGACGTATGGCGACCTCGTGCCGGCGTTCCAGGGACTGCTCGAGGCTTCAGGAGGCCTCTTTCCGGCGTTCTACCTTGAGGTGGAACGCCTGGCGGCTCTCGAGCCGGAGGAGCGGCGGAGGCAACTTGGCAGCGGCGCGGAACGATGATCACGCAGGCTGTGCCGATGCTCCGCGGGAGGCCGCCGGGGTGTCCGATGGGCGACTGCCGGGCCGCGGTCGGTGCGGGTCAGTACGAGTCGATCGCGTCGCGCACCACGTCGGGATGGTCGGTGAACACGCCGTTCACGCCGAAACCGAACAGGTGGGAGCGGACCTCCTCGGGGAGACTCCCGTAGCGGTCGGGCGTCTGGTCGGCCCGAAACGTGTAGGGATGAACGAGTAGACCGGCTTCCCGGGCCCAACCGACGAGGTCCCGTTGCCGCTCGATCATCGTCTTCGCCGGCCCGATGCCGTCGGCGAAGTCGGTGATGCCGGCGATGCCCTCCGGGCTCAGGAAGCGCCGGTACCTCTCGACTTCCGCCATCAGGAGCACCTGGGGCAGCATCGAGCCCAGCGCTCGCAGGCGCTCCAGGCTCTCCGGCTCGAAGCTCTGGACGAAGACCCGGGCGCCGGGTTCCCGGTAGCCGTAGCGCTCGAGAACCTCGAGCAACGCCTCCTCCAGCGGCAGACCCTCGGCGCGGTGCCATGCCGGCGCCTTGAGTTCCGGGTAGATCCCCACGCTTCTTCCGGAGTCCCGGTTCATTCGCTGGACGAGTTCGATCATCTCGGCAAACGTCGGCACCCGGAAGTGGCCGACGCCCTTCGGAAAGCGCCCATCCAGCCGTTCCGAGGCCTCCAGCCGGCGGATCTCTTCGAGGGTGAAGTCGGCGGCATACCACCTGCCGTCCTCGCGCGGCCGGTCGGGAAAGACCTCCCGGACGTTCGTCGTCGCTTCCAGATGGATGTCGTGCAGACAGATGAAACGCCCGTCGCGAGTCATCACGAGATCCGGCTCGATGTAGTCGGCGCCCATGTTGTGAGCCACGGCATACGCGGGAAGGGTGTGCTCGGGCAGATAGCCGGATGCGCCGCGGTGGGCGATGACGATCATGCGAGAGTCCGGGATCCGTGTTCGGTCGTCCTGAGTCGCTGCCGGGAGGCCCACTGCCGCGAGCAGGATGCCTGCCTGGAAGGGGATGGACATCATGTCGTCAGGATAGCGGCTCGGCCGGCAAGTCCCCGCGTTCCGCGGCTGGGCCAGCAAGAGGCCGGGTGGGCGGCCGCTGGCTCAGCCAGGCAGCGCCTCGACCTGGACGCGGGCGTCGTTGAAGCAGGCGCCGGCGCCGACGTCGGTCAGGGTGTCCGGCGAGAGGGCGCATGCGTTCGTGCCCGACTCCGTGCTCCGGGTCCAGACGCCCTTTGGCAGCAGGACGACGCCGGGCTTCAGATCATGGTTGAGGCGCAGACGGCAGACGACCTCGCCGTAGTCGTTGAACACGCGCACGCGCGGTTTGTCTCCCGTGTCCAGGGCGCGGGCGGCGGCGTCGTCCGGGTGCATCTCGAGCGGCACATGCCCGGAGCGCAACTGCCCGAAGGTCGAGCTCACCGTCTGCGGGACCGACGGCGAGATGAGCGCCAGCGGGTAGCGGCCGTTGCCGGGCTCGGGAAGGAACGCGTAGAGCCCGTTCGCCGACTCCGAGTCGAGCGAGCGGGGGCAGAGATGCACCTTGCGGTCCGCCGTGTGGGGGAAGACGTCGACGAACTGAATCGGCCGCCCGCCCGTTTCCGGTCGCACGAGCCCGTCGTTGTGGAGCCGCCGTGCCCGCTCCCGGCCCAGTACGGCTTGCCGCCATTCGGCTTCCGAGCGCGGGTCGTCTTCGCGCAGCAGGCCGAGTCGCTCGGCCAGTTCGCCGAAGACACGGTTGTTCGATCGGGCCTCGCCAGCCGGCGGGACGACCGGCGCCGTGTCATGGACGAGCATCGCGCCGTAGCCCATCGCCAGGTCGTCGTGCTCCAGGAACGTCGTTGCCGGCAGCACCAGGTCTGCCCAGGCGGCGGTGTCCGTCATCACCTGGTCGAAGACGACCGTGAACAGATCCGGGCGTTCCAGGCCGCGTCGAACAAGCTCCTGGTTCGGCAGCGTCGCCAGCGGGTTTGCGTTGTAGACGAAGAGCACCTTGACCGGGGGGCCGGGAATCGCGCGAGCGTCGGTCAGGACGCGGCCCGTGTGGTTCATGTTCACGATCCGGGCGCCTGACGCGGGCTCGCGCCGGCCCACGTCCCGGAAGGCGCCGCTGTTGCTCATCGTGTAGCCGCCGGCGCGGACGCCGAACTTTCCGGCCACCGCGGGAAGGGCGAGGATCGCCGCGACGGCCGAGCCGCCGTTGCGGTTGCGCTCGACTCCCCAGCCGCAGCGGATCGCCGCCGGAGACGACGCGCTGTACCACTCGTGGCAGCGGGCGATGTCAGCTTCCGGGACGCCGGTGACCGCCGCGGCGCGCTCGAACGTCCAGGGTTCGGCGCGGCGCCGCAGTTCGAGCACGCCGGTCGCGTGTTCCGCCAGGAAGTCGAGGTCGGCGCCGCCCTGGTGGAACAGAGCGCGGTGAAGCGCCAGCGCGAGGCACAGGTCCGTGCCGGGACGGGGCTGCAGGTGGAGGTCGGCCTGCCGCGCCAGCGGCGTGCGCCGCGGGTCGACGACGACGAGCTTCCCGCCGCGGGCCCGCATCGCGCGAAGGATCGGCACCAGGTGGATGCCGGTCGACGAGGGGTTCGCGCCCCAGACGATCGCGAGCGCGGCCTGCTCGTAGTCTTCCAGCGCGACGCCGGCCATCTTGCCGTAGAGGCCGAGCGCGGCGGCCGTGCTGGGCGCCGCGCAGACGTTGCGGGCGAGCAGAGACGCGCCGAAGCGTCGGAACAGGATCGCGTCGGCGGTGTCCTGGGTGAGGAGGCCGTTCGAGCCGCCGTAGCTCAGAGGCAGTACGGACTCGGCCCCGAACTCCGCTTTCGCTTCCGCCATGCGCTTGGCGATCACGTCGAGCGCCTCGTTCCAGGACACCCGTTCGAACCGCGCTTCGCCCTTCCTTCCGGCGCGGCGGGCCGGGTGGAGGAGGCGATCCTCGCCGTAGAGGTGGCGCGAGATGCGCCCGACCTTGGAGCAGATGAACCCGCCGGTCAGCGGCTGCGCAATGTCCGGAGGCGCCGCCCGCACCTTCGTGACCCGACCTTCCTCGACTTCGACTTCGAGCGAGCAGGAATCGGGGCAGTCGAGCGTGCACGCGGTGTGGTGAAGAGTGGCCCGTGGCGGCTGGGCTGGAGTTGGCTCGGCTACCGTCATCGTTGGAAGCGTACACCGCAGCCCAAGCGCCTGGACGGCCGACGTCCGGACGCACGGATGGCACGCCGGTGCAGCCTGTGGACGGTCGGCTGGCTGACTTTCCGGCCGGCAGTCTGCAAGGCCGCGCATGCTTCACCCAACCGGGTTACGATTCGCCCTCGCCGGCGTCGGTCCGGCCCGAGCGATTCCCACGGAAGCACACCATGACCTTGACGATCGATCGAGACGCATCCACGCGGCGAACGGCGCCCGCCGGCGGTTCGACGGACCGAGACGCGAAGCCGTCGGGAGGTCGGGGGCAGGCGGAGGAGCGGCGCGTCTTCAACTTCTCTCCGGGCCCGGCGGTGCTGCCGTTGCCGGTCCTTCAGGAGATTCAGCGCGACCTGCTGGCATTGCCCGGCGCCGGCAGTTCCGTGCTGGAGATCAGCCACCGTTCCCCGGCGTTCGACTCGATTCTGGCCGAAGCGGAGGCCAACCTGCGGGAACTGCTCGCCGTCCCGAACGACTACCGGGTCCTGTTTCTGCAGGGCGGCGCATCGCTCCAGTTCTCCATGATCCCGATCAACCTGTTGCGGTTCCGGGACCTGCCGGCGAGCTACATCCTGACCGGCTCCTGGGGCAGCAAGGCCGCGGTCGAAGCGCGCCGCGAGGGAAAGGTCCACGTGGCATGGGACGGCAAGGCTGACAACTTCGTGCGGGTGCCTGACGACGAGGAGCTCGACCTGCCTCCGGCCTCGGCCTACGTCCACTACACGTCGAACGAGACGATCCAGGGGGTCCAGTTCCGACGTCCGCCAGCAGTGGGGGAGGCGCCGCTCGTCTGCGACGGGTCGTCGGACTTCCTTTCCGGGCCGGTCGATGTGCGCGAGTTCGGGTTGCTCTACGCCTGCGCCCAGAAGAATGCCGGTCCCTCGGGTGTGACCGTGGTCGTCGTCTCGGACCAGGTGCTCGAACGCTGCGGCGACGACATTCACTCGATGCTCAGCTACCGCCTGCAGGCGGAGAAGGGCTCGCGGCTCAACACACCGAACGTCTTCGGTGTCTATGTCTTCCTTCTGATGACCCGCTGGCTGCGTGACGAGGTCGGCGGTCTGGAGGCCGCGGCCGAGCGGGCGGCGGCGAAGAGTGCGCTGATCTACGACGTGCTCGACCGGGACGGCGGCGAGTTCTTCGTCGCCCACGCCGAACGCGAGTGCCGTTCGCACATGAACGTGACCTTCCGCCTGCGGCGCCCCGAACTGGAGGAGGCGTTCGTCGCTGGCGCCGCCGAGCGGGATCTCGTCTCGATCAAGGGCCACCGCTCAGTCGGTGGTTTCCGCATCTCCGCCTACAACGCGATGCCGACCGAAGGCGTCGAGCGGCTGCGGGACTACATGCTGGAGTTCCGCAAAGCGCACTGATCGCTCCACTAGGTGCGCCGGCCTTCTGGCCGGCTCCACTGGTGCGGCCGCCCTCTGGCCAGCATCCCACTGGGTGCGCCGACGTGTCATCCGTGCGTCCGATGACGGACGCACGGACTGTTTCGCGGATGGCGCGGGATCGCGCCACCCGGGTTCCCGTCGGCATCCGGGCGATGCCGCGAAGCGGCGAGCCCGTCCCGCTACCGCCGACTCGTCAACAGCGCCGCGCCGACGAGCACGAGCAACAGCAGGGCGCCCCCGACCCAGAGCAGGATCGGCGAAGTCCGGCGTTCCTGGTACGTGACCACCTCGTCCCCGGGCTCGTCGAAGAACGAGGAGTAGTCCTCCGAGGCAGCGGCCGCCGCCGCCAGCGCCGCCTCGTCCTCCGGCTGGCCCAGACCGCCTTCCGCGATGATCCGCTGAACCGTATGGACGAGGTCCCAGAGTTCGTCCGGACTGTACGCGTCGCGGTAACCCGGCATCGCCGTGCCGTCCATGCCGAGGTAGAGGCGGCTGTAGATGTCGGCGCTGCTGTTCCCGCCCTTGAAGACGCCGCCGACGATGTTGGTCGGCAGAGTGTGGTTGCCCTCGAAGTCGGCCATCGGATCGTTACGGAGCCGCCTGCCGTTCGGGCCGTGGCAGGAAGCACAGGCCTCCTGGTAGATGAGTTCGCCCCGCGCGCGCCGCTCCTCGTCGAACGGCGGCTCCGTCGGGATCTCGATCGGCGGACCGGGCGTCGTCAAGCGTGCGAACTCGGCCTCCGCGGCCGCCGCGCTCAACTCGCCGGCGGCCACCTTCCGGTCGAGGCCCTCCCGAATCGCATCCAGGCTGAAACTGCGCACGTAGCGCGCCATCGCCTTGATCTCCGCCTCCGGCACCTGTCCCCAGGCCGACATCCCCGTGCCCGGCATGCCGCGCCGGATCGTCTCCTCCAGGTCATGGTCCGACGGGATCGCGTTCTCGGTCGTCGCCAGCTTGAAGCGGCCCGACTGGAAGCTGCGGGGCCGCTCTCCGGTCGTGTAGCTGAACTTGCCCAGGCCGTCGCCGTTCTCACCGTGGCACTCCCGGCAGTAGCGGAGGAAGGCCTGGCGGCCGAGGTCGGTGTCCGGATCGGACGGGGCGTCCAGGGTCGGGTCCTGCGCGCCGAGGGTCATCGTGACGGTAGCAAGGAGGAGTGTGCAGATGAACAAGGCCGCGCGCCTCTCAGGGAAGAGCCGGGAACCCGGCCGGTCGCTTCGGATCACTGGTTCGAGAGGATGTTGAAGGGGCCGGGTGGGATCCGGAGTAGACTGGTCTACCGACTTGGTCTACAGGTCGGATCTACAAGGAGAACCCTATGACGATTGTTGGATCATACGAGGCAAAGACCCGGTTGCCCGAACTTCTTCGCGCGGCGGAGCGTGGTGAGGTCGTGACGATCACGCGACGCGGCGAGCCTGTCGCTCGCATCGTAGGCGTCGAGAGCGGGGCCGTAGAGTCCACGGCGGAGGTCATCGAACGGATCAAGGCAGCGCGGACCAGGCGCCCTTCCGTCACGACCGAGGAGATCCTTGCCGCCCGTGACGAGGGGCGTCGCTTCTGATGCCAATCGTCCTGGACGTCTCGGTCGTCGTCGCCTGGTGTTTGCAGGACGAGGAATCGGAAGCTGCGGATCGGGCGCTTGACCGATTGGCGAGGGACGAAGCCGTTGTCCCGGCACTGTGGTGGTTCGAACTGCGCAACGCGCTCGTCGTCAACCAGCGGCGAGGACGTCTGGCGGAGACCGATTCCGTCGCATTTCTCCGCGAGATGGACCGTCTGCCGATTCGCCTTGAAGAACGACCGGGCAGTTCGGACCTCGTTCTGGCGCTGGCGCGTCGGCATGGCCTCACGGTCTACGACGCCTCCTACCTCGAAGCTGGTCTTCGCCACGGTGTGCCGGTGGCTACCCTGGACCGCAAACTCGCGGCGGCCGCCGAAATCGAAGGCGTCGACGTCTTGTGACGGCCGAGATGTAACAGCGCCTGAATGAACGCGTTGGGGAGCCACCGCCGCTGATCATTGACCGCCAGAAGCGCGGTTCGTCGAGCGGGTTCTGGCCACGGTGAGCGACCGGATCTCGCTGCTCGTCATCGACGAGGCGCACTGCATCTCAGACTGGGGGCACGACTTCCGGCCCGATTACCGGCGCATCGGCAGGATCGTCGAGGCCCTGCCGCCGAACCTCCGGTTGTTGGCGACCACGGCGACCGCGAACGATCGGGTCGTCGATGACCTGCAGGCGGTGCTGGGGCCGAGCCTCGGCTCGCCGACGCACTGGGCCTGCCCTTCGTGCCGATTCTGGTAAAGACAGAGAACCGACCCGAACAGAAGACGATGGAGAACAGCACTCAGCAGGCGGCGAACGTCTGGGGTTCGTTGGCTCTGGACGGTCGGCCGTCGACGGCGCCCGTGCTCGACGACTGCTTGAGCACGGACGATCCGGCAGTCGAGCGCTTGGGTCGCGGGAGGATGGAGCACCTGCTCGGGCGGGGAATGCAATTGAGTCTGGCGGTGGAGAAGTGGCAGGCCCGGGCGATCTGGGTCCTGAGCCGGGCCGATGACGACTATCCCGGCCGTCTGAAGCGGAGTCTGGGCTCGGGCGCGCCGCCGATTCTGTACGGTTGCGGCGACCGGTCGGTGACGCGGGGCGACTGCAGCGGATTGGCGAGACCTTGAGTCGGAAGCGGAGAAGGCGCCGCCGTCGACCGAAGGCGGAAGCGCGCTACATCGTCGCTCCGGGAAGCGAGCCGATCCCGGCGCCCGCTTCGTTGGCGGGGGTCGAACCGGACGCGAGTTCGGAGGAGTTGTTCTGGTTCGTGATCCGGCGCGCCGTCGGTCGACTTCTCTGCGTTCCCATGACCCCCGCCGAAGTGGCGGTCGCACTCGGGATCGCCCGGGCCGACGCGAGGATGTGGCTGGCTCGGCTCGAAAGCGAGGGTACGTTGATCCGGACCGGGAGCAAGCGGCGGTCGTTCCTTGCCCGACAGACGGATCTCTTTGCCGGAGCAGCGCCGGAGAGGCGGTTGGACGCCCCCGCGACGCGGGCCTTGGCGGATCGGATACATGCGGCGTTCCGCTTCCTGACGAATGAACTGGCCTGGAATCCGGTGGGGCCGCCTGAGGTGGCGGCGGAACTCGGCGTCACGAAACGCTATGCCGGGCAGCGGCTGCGGCTCCTGGTCAAGGAAGGCTGGTTGACGTCCGCAAGGGGGCTTTGATGGCCAGGCCTGAGTCTTGAGAGCCGCGGAAGCGGGCCTTGACGCTGCACCTCCGATCGGTCGGAAGCGGCTCCGCTCGGCGCTCGACGGGCGTCCGGAGAACGCTACTCCCCGCCGACCCGCTCCAGGTATACCGCCTCCAGCAGGTCCAGCCTGTCCTTGATCACGCCCGGCACTGCCCTCGGCTCCGGGGCGTCGAGCACCATCCAGGTGTCGCTCTCCGCGTCGTACTCGGGCCACTCCGGGGCCCCGTCGCCGTTCGGGTCGCCGGTGGCGGCGAAGCGGGTCCAGTAGCCGGCCATCGCGTCGCCGAGCGCGGCGCCGTCGTCGCCGCCGTAGCGCTCGGGCTCCGGGTGGTGGGTGTCGCCGAAGGCGTACGCGACCTCGGAACCGTGGGGGGCGCCGGGGAACCTCTCTCGCTGCGCCTCGGGGACGTACTGGAAGTAGTAGGTGCGGGCCGGCGAGGAGACGGTCTTCATCTGCTCCGCGAGGTAGCGGGCCGAGATCACGTAGCGCTGGTCGCCGAACGAGGTGGCCGCGGCGACGCGCTGGGCGTCCTCGTCTGGCTCGCCGTCCGCGCCGTAGAGGCCGCGGGCCTGCGGCTCGCGCTCGCCGAAGGTGGCGAAGTAGTCGTCGGGCGCCATCTGGAAGGCGCGGAAGATCGTCCCCTCGAAGCTGTTGCCGCCGGTGATGTAGGGCACGTCGTGCTGTTCGCCGCGGGCGAAGACGATGCCGGGCTCGTCGGGGAGCACGGTTCCGGTAATCGGTACCCAGAAGCCGGTGCCGAGCGCGGAGAGGTCTTCGAACGCCAGTGCCCGGAGATCGTCGGCGGAGGGCTCGTCGCCGAGGTCGAGGCCGGCTTCGGCGATCACTGCCGCGCCTTGATCGCGGGCCGAGGGCAGACCCCAACGCGCCTCGCTGAGATGGGGCAGCCTCCAAGTGCCGTAGCCGCTCTCCGAGATCGCGCGGTGGAACAGGCCGGCGCTCTCGGGCGTGCTCATCAGGGTGTTCACGGCCATGCCGCCGGCGGAAACCCCGAAGATCGTCACTCGGTCCGGATCGCCGCCGAAGGCTGTGGCGTTGCGCTGCACCCATTCGAGGGCGGCGATCATGTCGAGTATGCCGTGGCTGCCCTCGGGCTCGCCGGAGACCGCGGCCTCGGCGGCCAGCGCGGGGTGGGCGAAGAAGCCGAGAGCCCCCAGGCGGTACTGGATGCTGACCACGACCACGCCGCGGCGCGCCAGGCCGGCGCCGCGGCCGGTGTCGGGGGCCTCACCGAGCCGGCCGTTGCCGGCCCGAAAGCCGCCGCCGTGGATCCAGACCATGACCGGTAGCGGCTCACTGCCGGCGCGGTCGATCGGGGTCCAGACGTTCAGGTACAGGCAGTCCTCGCTCTGGGGGAGCTGGGCGCGGCCCTGCGGGCAGATGGGGCGGTACTCGTTTGCCAGGAGGGGTTCCTCCCAGGAGCCGGCGGGTCGGGGCAAACGCCATCGCAGGTTGCCCTGTGGGGGTTCGGCGAAGGGGATGCCGAGGAATGCGGCGATGTCGTCGCTGCCTTCCGGAGCGAAGCCCTGGACGGGTCCGGCGTCGGTTTCGACCAGGAAGGGATCGGGCGGCTCTGCGGCGCAGGCGAGGAGGAGGGAGAGGAAGAGGCCGAGAGCGATGGGCTGTGCGTGCTTCATGTTGGCGATCCTAGCCGTCGGCTCGCGTTCGCCTCTTCGCGGCTTGCGCCTGATGCCGGCGGGAACCCGGGTGGCGCGATCCGCGCCACCCGTGAACCAGTCCGTGCGCCCGTCAGCGGGCGCGCGGATGGCACGCCGGCGCACCCAGTGGGGTTCAGTCCTGGCCGCCGGCGGTCGGAGTGACGCCGCCGGCCGCAGGCTGCCGGCGGTCGGACTCGACCGCGATCGTTTGCAGCAGGTCGAGCATCGTCTGCCACCCGCGCTCGACGTTCTGGACCGAGATCCGCTCGTTGTTGCCGTGAACTCCGCCCTGGTCGGAGCTCGGGATGATGGCGGGCGAGAATCCGTAGGCGACGATCCCGAGATCACGAAAGAAGTGGCTGTCCGTGAAGCCGGCTGTGACGGCGGGCATGAGCGTCGAACCCGGGTACCGCCGCGCGGTGACGTTCTCGAGTGCCCGGTACAGCTCCGTGTCGGTCGAGGAAACCGCCGGCGTGAAGGAGATCAGGACCTCGATCGAGATGGAAGGCTGGTTGAGGGCGGACCTCAGGTCGCGGATGAAGAGGCGCGGGCTCTGATCCGGCAGCAGGCGGCAGTCGAGTTCGGCGGTGGCGGCGGGGGCCACGACGTTGATCTTGCTCGACGCCTTGAGCCGGGTGACCGCGCAGGTGTTCCTGGTCAGGGCGTGGAGCATCGGATTCGTCCGGTGCAGGGCGGCGAGGCGTTCCGGCTCCGCGATCAGTCGCTCGGGATCGGCGAGGTCCGCCGCTCCTGCCTCGAGGTCGGCCAGGTTGCGGAAGAAGTCGCCCACCGCGGGCACGATCCGCGGCGCGAAGGGGTTCTGACGCAGGCGCTCCAGCGCCTCGACCAGGTCGGTGACCGCGCTTCGAGTCGTTGGGCTCGAGCCGTGACCGGCGGGGCCCACCGCGTTGAGTCTCAGCCAGAGCGGCACCTTCTGCGTCACCTCGACGCTGAACACGACGCGGTTGCCGAGGATCCGGCCGCTGCCGCCCTCGTTCAGGAGCAGACCGACGCCTTCGAGCAGGTCCGGCCGGTGGCGGACAAGCCAGCCGGCGCCCAGGAGACCGCCGGCCTCCTCGTCTGCCGTGGCGAGGAAGATGACGTCGCGACTCAAGGGCTTGCCGGAACGGGCCAGGGCCAGGAACGCCTCCAGGTGCATGATGCCCAGACCCTTCGTGTCGAGAGCGCCGCGACCGTTCAGGTAACCGTTCTCGTAGGTCCCGGATAGCGGATCGTGCTTCCAGAATCGCGGGTCGGCGGGCACGACGTCGATGTGGTGGAGGAGGATGATGCCTGGTGCCTGACCCCCTTCCAGGCGCGCCCAGATGCTGCCGCGGCCGGGCTCCGGCTCCACGGTTTCGTAGGGGATCCCCTCGCTCTCGAAGATGGCGGCGAAGAAGGCGACCGCCTCGCTCTCGTTGCCGGGCGGGTTTGTCGTGTCGATCCGCAGGTACTCCTGCAGGCGGGCCGACGCCAGTGGCAGAGCGGGATCGTCAGCCTGGCCCGCTACGGGCGCACCGGCGGGGCCCATGGCCGCGAGGGCTGCCATGGCCAGCGCGATCGTGGCCGGCTTGAGCATGCTTGGTTGTCGGAGTCGGGTGGGAATGCGGATCGCGTTCGTAAAGAGACGGGCAAGCATACAAGTATGATCGCGCGGCCGCGCACCCATCCAAGGAGAGCCGCGTTGAACAGACACGTATTGACCAGAGCACGACGAACCCTCGCCCCGTCGATCGTCCTTACCGCGCTGCTGCTGGCGGTGCCCACGGCCCGGGCCCAGCACGGCGTCGGCGCCGGCGACTGGCCGTCCTACGGCGGCGACTACGGCAGCACGAAGTACACCGCGCTCGACCAGATCGACCGGGACAATGTCGCCGACCTGGAGGTGGCCTGGCGCTGGGAGTCGCCCGACAACGCGGAGACGGCCGGGCGGAGCCGGATGCTCATGCCGGGCGGCTACAAGGTGACCCCGCTCATGAAGGGCGGCGTGCTCTACGTGGCGACCTCTTTTGGCCAGGTAGCCGCGATCGACGGCGAGACCGGCGAGCAGAAGTGGGTCTTCGACACGGAAGACTGGCGCACAAGCCGGCCTACGAACCTCGGCTACAACCACCGCGGCGTCGGCTACTGGACGGACGGCGAGCAGGCTCGAATCCTGATGCCGACGAACCAGGCGTACCTGTGGGCGATCGACGCCCATACCGGCGAGCCGGTCGGCGACTTCGGCGCGGAAGGCAAGGTCGATCTGACGGAGGGCCTCGGACGGCAGGTGCAGCGCCGGATCTACTCCGTCATCTCGGCGCCGATGATCATCGGCGACACGGTGGTTGTCGGTTCCTCGATCTTCGACGGCCCGACCCGCAAGGAGATGCCGCCCGGTCACGTACGCGGCTTCGACGTGCGCACGGGCGAGCAGAAGTGGATCTTCCACACGATCCCGCAGGGCGACGAGCCGGGCGTCGAAACCTGGGAGAACGACTCCTGGACCTACAGCGGCAACACGAACGTCTGGACCGTGATGAGCGGCGACCCGGAGCTGGGCTACGTCTACCTGCCGATCGGCACGCCGACGAACGACTGGTACGGCGGCCACCGCCTGGGCGACAACCTCTACGCCGAGAGCTTGGTCTGCCTCGACGCGGACACGGGCGAGAAGGTCTGGCACTTCCAGTTCGTGCACCACGGGCTCTGGGACTACGACGTGCCGGCGGCGCCGAACCTGGTCGACATCACGGTCGACGGCAAACAGATCAAGGCGGTCGCCCAGATCACGAAGCAGGGCTTCATCTACGTCTTCGACCGCGAAACCGGGGAGGAGGTCTGGCCGATCGAAGAGCGGGAGGTGCCGCAGACCGACGTGCCGGGCGAGCGCACCTCGCCGACCCAGCCGTTCCCGACGAAGCCCGCGCCCTACGAGCACCAGGGCTTCGAGAGCGACGACATGCTGATCTCGTTCACGCCCGAACTCCACGAGGCGGCGAAGAAGATCCGCGACCAGTGGGTTGCCGGACCGCTGTTCATGCCGCCTTCGCTGCAAGGCACCCTGCTCCTGCCGGGCTGGGGCGGAGGCGCGAACTGGTTCGGCGCCGCGGTCGACCCCGAGACCTCGACGATCTACATCCCGTCCTACACGATGCCGATGGTCGTCAAACTGGTCGAACCGGACGGCGCGCGTTCGAACTTCCGCTATGTGCGCGGTACGAGCGGGATCGAGAGCTTCTTCCTGCCGGGTCCGATGGGCCTGCCGCTCACCCGACCGCCGTACGGCCGGATCACGGCGATCGATCTCAACACGGGCGAGCACGCCTGGATGACGCCCCTCGGCGACGGACCGCGGGCCCAGATCGAGCGAATCACCGGCGAAGATCCCGGGCCACTCGGTGCGGCGCCTTCGGCGGGACCTCTGCTGACGAAGACCCTGCTGTTCCAGGCCCAGGGCGGCGGCGCGGCTTTGACCGGCGCGCCTGGCGGCGGGGATTCCGTTCTGCGTGCGCACGACAAGAGGACGGGCGACGTGATCCACGAGATCGTGCTGGACGCGGCGCCGAACGGGACGCCGATGTCGTACGCAGTCGGCGGGCACCAGTACATCGCGCTAGCGGTCGGTGGCGAGGCCGACGCGGGAATCGTCGCCCTGGCGCTGCCGAGGGCTGCTGCGAAGGAGGTTGGCGCGGCGGACGCTCCAGAAGCCGGCGCTTCGCGCCGGATGCCGGCGGGAACCCGGGTGGCGCGACCCGCGCCACCCGCGACCCGTTCCGTGCGCCCGTCAGCCGGGCGCACGGACGACACGCCGGCGCACCCAGTTCCTGCCGCGCAGGCTCCTGGCCGATGAAGTTCCTCTCCCTGCTGCGCGACGGCCGGTCCGCGATCGGTGTGCTCGCCGATGACGAAACGGTCGCTGACCTGAGCGTTGCCGCGCCCGAACTGCCGCGCGGCATGTGCCGGTTCCTGGCCGCCGGCGAGGAGGCGATGGAGGCGGCGCGCCGCGCCGTCGACTCCGGTGCCGGCCGTGTGCCCCTGGCGGATCAGACGCTGCTGGCCCCCGTGCCGCGGCCGCGGAAGTTCCTGGCGATCGGCCTGAACTACGCCGACCACGCGGCGGAGACCGGCCAGACGCCGCCGTCTTTCCCGACGGTCTTCAACAAGCAGGTCACCTGCATCAACCGTCCGGGAGGCGACATTCACATCCCGCGGGCATCGACCGCGGTCGACTACGAGGGTGAGTTCGCCTTCGTCATCGGTCGCCGTTGCCGCGGCGTCGCTGCCGCCGACGCCGCCTCCGTGATCGCGGGTTACACGATCGTCAACGACGTGTCCGTCCGCGACTGGCAGCGTCGTTCGCCGACGATGATCCTCGGCAAGGGCTGGGACACCCACGGGCCGATGGGTCCGTACCTCGTTACGGCCGACGAGGTCGACGACCCGAACGCGCTTGGGATCCGCACCTGGGTCAACGGTGAACTGCGACAGGACTCGAACACGAGCGAGCTGGTCTTCGACTGTCCGACGCTGGTCGAGACGATCTCGACGATGTGCACGCTCGAACCCGGCGACGTGGTGACCACCGGCACGCCCGCCGGCGTCGGTATGGGCTACAAGCCGCCGAAGTTCCTGGTTCCCGGCGACGTGGTGCGGATCGAGATCGAGGGTTTGGGCGTGCTGGAGAACCCGGTCGTCGCGGAGCCCTAGGCGGCTGACCCGCAGGGAGCTGGCCGCCGACTGGGTGCGCCGGCGTCCCCGCCGGCTGCCGCCGTAGGCGGCCATTAGTACGCGCCGGCCGCAAGGCCGGCTCCGTTTTGGGCGGCCAGTTCCGTGCGGGTCAGCCGCGGCCGCGGCCGACCGCCATGCGCACCTCGCGATCCTTCGCCCCGGACTTCAGTTCGACCTTGATCGACTGGACCTCCTTCGAAGTCAGGGGTGCGCCGGTGGAGTAGCCGAGCATGTACTGGCTGCGGAGCTCATTGCCGATGTGCCCGTAGGCCCAGAGCACGGCGTCCATGCTGCCGACGTAGTAGACGCGCCCGCCGCTCGCCTTGGCGATCGCCTCCATGTCGGGCTTCCGGGGTCCCCGGTTCCAGGGATCCTCGCCCTGGATCATGTTGATCACGTAGATCGGCACGCCGGTGTTCCCGGCGGTCCTGAACGTCCTGCGATAGCCGGCCTGGCTACCGTAGTCGTCGCCGTCCGTCAGGACGACGAGGGCGCGACGGCCCTGGTCGCGGGCGAGATGGACGAGGCTGAACTCCATCGCATCGTAGAGGGCGGTGTAACCGTCGGCCCGGATGTCCTTCAGACTGCCGATCAGGTCTGCTACGTCGGCCGTCGTGTCGGAGACAAGCCGCGGGCGGGTGTCGAAGTCGACGAGGAACGCCTGGTCGAGCCTGGTCAGGGTGTTGCCGAGGAAGCGGGCGGCCGCACTGCGCACGTCCGGCATCAGGGCCCACATGCTCTGGGAGCTGTCGACGGCGAGGCCCAGCACCAGGGGCACGTCCTCGGCGACCGCGAAGCGCTCGATCGGGATCTGGCTGCGAGCGCCGCGGAGGACGAAGTCTTCCCGGTTCAACGTGGTGATCGGCTTGCCCTCCTCGTCGTTGACGACGACGTACACCTCGACCAGGTTGACGATCGTCTCGGCAACGGGGTTGTCGGACGACAGGAACTCGACGTCTTCGATCATCGAGCCGTCCTCGAGATAGACGGCGATGCGGGCGAAGTCGGCGCCCGGCATGACGGGGCCCGGAAGGACCGTTCGGAAGGGGGCCCTGGTCATCGTGGCCGCCAGCCGGTCGTTGCGGTAGAACTCCACGCGGTCGAGCCGGCGTCCGGCGACGAGTTCGACCTGCGCTTCGATCGCGTAGCTCCCTCCGGCCCGGGCTTCGACGGAGGCGATGGCGATCTCGGTGTTCCGCTGCGGCTGGTTGATTGGCAGTTCGTCTTCGTCGAGTCGCCTGCCCGCGCGGTCGTAGCCGACGATACGCACGACGTGGGGGACCGCTTCGGGTCCGAGGTCGATCCGGGTCGCAAAGGGCTTCCGCTTGTCGTCGAAAACGAGTTCGTCGTCGAAGTAGAACTCGACGCGCCGCACGACCTCGCTCGTCGTCACCGTAGCGAAGAGCTTCTTCCCCGTGAGTCCCGACCGTTCGCCGCGTGGAGGAACCAGACGCACCCAGTTGCCCTGCGGCGCCGCGTCCTCGTTGTCGGGACCGCCAGTCCAGCCGGCGCGCCGGGCAGCGGACCGCGCCTCCGCGAGGATCGCGGCTTCGGTGACTTCGGCTGAACCCCTTCCACCGGATCCGTCCGGGGCCAGCAGCTCGATATCGCTCCGTTCGTCCAGGGGATGACGTCCCTGCTCGAGGAAGGTGACGTGCCAGCGGTCGTTTCGCAGGTCCTCGACCATCAGGACCAGCTCGTCGATCGCTGTCGGCAGGTTCAGCAGCGTTCGGAACCGCCAGGTCCCGCCGCCGAGATCGGCGCCCGCGCCGGACCGGTGAACCTTGAGGGGAGGCGCGTCGAGACCCCTGCCGTAGATCGTGGCGCGCAGGGCGTCGCTCGATGCCGGGGGCCGGTCGCCGAGGTCGGCGAGACCGTCGATGGTGACCAGTTCGGCGGGCGCACCACCGTCGGCGGTGGACGCGATGCCCTGCGGCAGCAGCACGCCGCGGAGGGTGAGTTCCGTGCTGCCGGCGGTGTCGGCGCCATCGCCGCCGTACGCCATCGCCTCGAGTGCCCGACTGGCGCGCAGGCCTACCAGGTCCGTGGGCGCCGCGATCGTGGCCCAACGGCGAGCGGTCACGTCGGGCGGCGGTCCGCCGGAGGAGGAAGCGATGCGCACGTTGACCGGATGGGTCGCTCCGTCGCGAGGCCCCGCCGAGTTGTAGAGCACTCGCCACGACTCGCCGAGGCGCTCCAGCGCGGTGGTCAGTTCGTCCGCGGCGGTCAGCACCCGGCCGCCGCTGGTCCGGGCGAACTCCTCGGAGTGCGAACGGTGACCGGGGAAGAGATCCGCGATCTCCGCCGTGGCGGGCGCGGCGTGAAGCGGGTAGACGCGCCAGCCCAGGGCGGCAACCGCTCGCGCCAGACTTCGCTGCTGACGCTGTTCGCTGACGGCGGCACGCTCGAAGGCCGGGGTCGGCCCTCCGAGCATTCGCTGCGCGAAGGCGTCGGCGTTCAGATCCATGCCGTCGCGCACGAGGAGCAGGGCTCTGGGTGGCCCCCGGGTCCACGAGGTCAGGCGCAACGACTCGAGCAGGCCCGACCGCTGCCGATCCAGGGTGTCCAGTTCCTGCAGAAAGCCCTCCAGAAGGTCGGCTGTCCGGAGACCGTCCGCGTTCGGGTCGCCGGAACGGGCAGCGGCGGCAGCCTTCATTTCCCGGCGCAGCGTGAGGACGCCTCCGGCCTCGTGTGCGCGTTCTGCGACCTCGACCGCGGCCTGACGGAGTTCGCCAGCGTCCCTGGTGGGCTCCAGGACGACCTCGACGATCCGGTCGCTGGTGACCACCTCGACATCGCCGAGGGCCACGAGCTGCTCGGCCACCTCGCCAAGGGCCGTAGCGGCCGCCTCCACGCCCCCCGGTGTCGAGGCGGGCAGGTCGAAGTAGATGACGATGCGCCAGCGGTCGGCAACCGGGTCCACCGCAAGCACCTGGCGCCTTTCGCCGTTCTCCAGGACCGCGACGGTTCCGGCGTCCGGCCGCACCGCCGGAGCGGAGGAGACCTGAAAGATGATCTCGCTCTCGCGGCTCAGGACCTGAGCGTCAGCCGGTTCGGGACCTGGGAACATCGCCAGGGCGGCAAGGGCAGGCACGGTGCGGTACCGGCCGAGCGTTGGTGCTCTCGACCTGGCCCGGATCACGGCATCGTTGGGCAGAGGCTTCACGTCGTATCTACCGCACCTCGCGGCCCTCGATCGTTCGGGCGCTCACCCCGTTGCGCGTCAGTTCCACGTTGACCTGCCGCCAGTTCGGCCCGCCCGGCTCCTCCTTCGGGTAGTAGGTGAGGAGGTAGTGGCTGCGGAGTTCGCGGCTGATCGAAGCGAAGATCGGGGCCAGGTCCTCGTCGTGACGCACGTAGTAGACGCGGCCGCCGCCCGCTCTCGCCATGCGTTCCAGCTTGCTGACGAAGGTACGAGTACTGAAGCTGCGCCCGTCCGTGCGCGCCGCCTCGTCGTTCATCAGCACGAGGTAGACCGGAACGCGAGCGCGCCGGGCCTGTTCCAGGCTCTGCCGGAAGGCGGCGTCGGAGTCCTGGTCGTCGCCGTCGTAGAAGACGACCAGGGCCTTGCGGCCGCGGAGGCCCTCGAGTTGGTCCAGAGCCAGGGAAAGCGCGCCCCACACCGCGGTGCGGCCCCGGGGCCGCAACGAGCCGATGCCGCCGCGCACCGCGTTCAGGTTGTACGTGGCGGCGCGGACCAGCCGCGCTTCCGTGCCAAAACCGACCAGGAACGCGCGGTCGCGTCTCGCCTCCAGGGAGTCGAGAAACGCGGTGGCGGCGCGCTTGACGTCCGGCATGCGCAGGAACAGGCTGCTCGAGGTGTCGATCGCCAGGCCGAGGGTCAGGGGGAGATCGAAGGCGACCCGAAACGACTCGAGCTCCTGGGCGCGGTCGTCCTCGAAAACGGAGAAGTCGGCAGCGGAGAGGTCGCGGACGGGTTGCCCGGAACGATCCGTCGCGACGACGTAGAGCTGCACCAGTTCGACACCGATCCGGGCCGAGAGGCCGGGCCGGTTGAGGAAGATGACGTCCTCGGCGATGCGGCCGTCGAGCAACTGGGCTTCGACCCGCAGGAAGGTCTCCGGGTCGCCAACCGGCACGAGAACTTCGCGGCGGAACGGTTCCTCCCGTGCAGTTGCCGCCAGCCTGTCCTTGACGAAGAACCGCATTTCACCCAGGCGGCTGCCGCGCGGCACCTTGACCTCGGCGGCCATGTTGACGCGACCCGCCTGGGGCCCGTCCTCGGGTTCCGTGATACGCACCCAGAATGCGTGCGGCGGCTGGTTGACCAGCAGTTCATGGCGGTCGAGTTCCCGGTCCTCGGCGTCGAAGGCGACGGCCTCGACCCGGCCGAGGCGGTCGCCTCGCCCCAGGTCGATCCGGGCCCGGTATGGCGCCCGGTTGCGGGCCGCCACGCGCCGGCCGTTGTAGTAGAAGATGACCCTTTGCACCCGGTCGGTGAACCCTTCCAGGACCTCGGCGACGAAGGCGACGCGACCGCGGCTGTCGGTGGGATCCTCGGGCTTCAGGTCGATCGCGCGCGACAGGGTACGTGGTTCGGCTTCCACCGCCGGGTCCGTCAGGTCGACGAAGTCGACCAGCGCATAGCCCCAGCGCCCGGTCGCGAGATTCTCGGCCAGCACGATCGCGGAGTCGGTACCGGGCGGGAGCCTGAGGGGCCGCTCGAAGGACAGGTGCTCTCCGTCGGGCGGTCCGAAGGGCTGGCCGTGACTCGTCACGACGCTGCCGTCCTCCCGGTGGAGGCCGGTGCTGACCCGCCACGATGCGGCCTCGCCCGGCGGTGCGCCATCGGGCGGCACAATCGTGCTGGTCAGGCGTCCGGCCAACCGCTCGGGCGACGTGGACTCGATCTGGATCGAGGCAACGACTTCGATACCGCCGCCTCCGCCCTCGAACTCGCTGTCGAGTTCGCCCTCGAAGGCGCGCCGCAGCCGGACCTCAGCCACGGCGGTTGGCGAACCCGCCCCGGGGACCACGGTCGGCGCGCGGAGTGCGCGGTCTTCATCTCGTGGTCGCAGCTCGAGCGGACCGGCGGCGGTGGCGCTCTCGGGCAACTCGAACCTCGCCTCGAGACGGCGGGGAAGGCGGTCGATCCACTCCGCGATCTCCAGGCCGTTCGAGAGCACCGCGCCCCCGGTGGCCGCGGCAGCACCTTCCCAGTCGGCCGGTTGGACGAACAGTGCGAGCTCCTCCTCGACCGTCTGCTGGGCACCGGACCGCGGCCGGTTGAACCGGAGCGTGAAGCCGACCGTGACCTCGTTCGAGCTGATGTCGACGCCGTCGTCGTCCTCGGGCGCGAAGGCCACGGGCGCCGCCGTCCAGCCGTAGGCCGCCGCCGTGCGGCCGACGGGCTCGAGCCCCGGCATGCCGGCTGCCTCCACGGCGAGCGAACCGGCGGTCGGTACGAGTTCCAGGTAGTAGCTCAGCGGATCCGTGGCCAGGCCGTCGCTGAGCAGTACCAGGTGCCGGCGCGCCACGCGCTCTTCGTCTCCTTCGGCGGTGTCGTCATCCGGGGACGTCAGGGTCCGGAGGGTCGTGCGTCTCAGGTCCTCGCGGTCGGCCAGAAAGGCAACGAGCCCGTCGATCTGGCGGCTGCGCATCTCTGCCTCATCGCGAAGCGCATCGGTCGCCATCTGCTGGAGCGCGGCTTCGAGGTCGGCGTTTCCTGCTTCTCCGGCACCACCCGGGCCGCGTTGCGCACGCGAGATTTCGAGCTGCCGCTCACTGGCGAACAGGCGCCGCCTTTCGACCAGAGCGCTCGCGGCTTCTTCGCCGACAATGAGTCGGTTCAGCGCGGCTTCGGCCAGTTCAGGATCGCGAGTCGGCGGCAGGATCGTGCGAGCCGAGGGGTCCGCCACGACGATCTCGAGGCTGCCGGCGGCCAGCAGGGTTTCGAGGTGCCCAAGCAGCGAATTCGCCAGTTTGTGAACGGAGCTGGGCGTGGTCAGAGCGAAGTCGACATAGACCAGTGTCTGCCAACCATCTTCGGCCGTCGCGATTCCGTCGACCTCTACCGGCTTTCCATCGATCAGGAGTTCCAGTTGCCCGGACAGGTCCGCCGCCGACGCGCCGTTCGCCTCGAACGTGACGGTCTGCTGCGCAAGCGCCGCATTCACGCCGCAAGACAAGAACAGAGCCGCCGCCGGCCATCTACCGCATCTCAACATCGGTCCGGCCGATTGTGCTGCAAGACGCACGCCATCGTCCCTGGGGACGGCACAGCCCTAAGCGACGATCTGGTGGATCGGCTTCGCGCCTTCGACGCCGACGAGTTTCTGGTCGAGGCCGGCGTGGAAGTAGGAGAGGGCGTTCGGGTCGAGGCCCAACTGCTGGAGGATCGTGGCGTGGAGGTTCTTCACGTGGAAGCGGTCGACCTCGGCCCGGTTGCCGAGTTCGTCCGTCTCCCCGACGCTGGTGCCGCCCTTGATTCCGCCGCCAGCCATCCACATCGTGAAGCCGTAGGCGTTGTGATCGCGGCCGGTGCCTTCCGCGTACTCGGCCGTCGGCTGGCGGCCGAACTCGCCGCCCCAGATGACCAGGGTGCTGTCGAGCAGACCTCGCTGCTTCAGGTCGCGCAGCAGGCCGGCGATCGGCTTGTCCGTTGCGCCGGCGTGGTACTCGTGGTTCTTGACCAGATCGCCGTGGGCGTCCCAGTTGTTGTCGTTGTGGTTGCCGCCCGAGTACACCTGAATGAAGCGTACGCCGCGCTCGACCAGCCGGCGGGCGAGCAGGCAACGCCTGCCGAAGTCCTTCGTGTGGTCCTGGTCGAGGCCGTAGAGGCTCTGGATCTCCTCCGACTCGCCGCCCAGGTCGACGGCTTCCGGCGCGTGCTGCTGCATCCGGTAGGCCAGTTCGTAGCTTGCGATCCGGGCGGCCAGCTCGCTGTTCTCGGAACGCTCTGCGGCGTGCTCCTCGTTGTACTCGCGCAGCCGATCGAGCAGGCGTCGCTGCGCCTGACGCGACATGCCGGGCGGCGGGTCGAGCGCCAGGATCGGCGTGCCGCTCGAGCGGATCACCGTGCCCTGGTAGCTGGCCGGCATGTAGCCGCTCGACCAGTTTTTCGCGCCGCTGATCGGCCCGCCGGTCGGGTCGAGCATGACGACGAAGCCGGGCAGGTTCTCGTTCTCCGTGCCCAGGCCATAGTTGACCCAGGAGCCGAGAGCGGGGCTGCCGGAGAGGATGCGGCCGCTGTTCATCTGCAGCATGGCGGAGCCGTGAAGCGGCGCATCCGCGGTCATCGAGTGGATGAAGGCGATGTCGTCGACGCAGCCGCCGAGGTTCGGGAACAGGTCGGACACCCACTTGCCGCACTCGCCGTACTGCTTGAACTGCCACTTCGGGCCCACTACCCGGCCCTGGTTCCTCGTGCCGCCGCGGCCCTTCGTGTTGATCTCGATCGTCTTGCCGTCCAGCGGGTAGAGGTCCGGCTTATAGTCGAACGTGTCGACCTGGCTGGGGCCGCCGTACATGAACAGGAAGATGACGGCCTTGGCGGGTCCGTCGAAGTGGGGCGGCTTGGCGGCCAGGGGGTTCTTCCACTCGCTCACTCCGTCTGCGCCGACGGTTTGGGCGGCGAGGAAGTTGTCCGTCGACAGCATTCCGGCGAGCGCCACGGAGGTGAAGGCGCCTCCGGCCTCCCAGAGGAACTCGCGACGGGTCTGGCCGCAGAAGGTGTTGCGGGGGCGATCCGGGTCGTGGGTCATCGTTCTTCTCCTTCCTCGAGAGTTGGGCGAGCCAACCCGTTCGAGGCGCTTTCTCTCACTCTCTCAGTCGACATAGGCGAACTCGTTCAGATTCAACAACAGAAGGGAGAAGCTGGCGAACGCGGCCTCCGGGTCGAAGCCCTCCTCCCGCTCGAGTTCCTCGACCAGGCCGACCCCGCGGGCGACCTCCGCGGTGTTCGGCTGGCGCGCGAGCACGACCTGAAGCGCCTCGGCGACGCGGTCCCCGAGTGCTCCACCGTCGTCGCCAACGCGGTTCGCCAGCGCCGCCGCCTGCTCGCTCATGAACTCGCCGTTCAGCATGAGCAGCGCTTGCGTCGGCTGGGTCGTCGTGAAGCGGACCGGGCAGGTCGAATCCGTGTCGGCCATGTCGAGACTCTCGAGCAGCGGGTGCAGCAGGGAGCGCTTCACGTGGATGTAGACGCTCCGGCGGGATGCCTGTTCCGCGGTTGCCTCACCCCAGGCCTCATCGGGACGCGAGGACGTGGCGAGCACCTCCGCCGGCATCGGCGGGTAGACGCTGGGGCCTCCGAGTTCCAGGTTGAGCCGGCCGGTCGCGGCCAGAACGGAGTCCCGTATCTCCTCGGCGGTCAGCCGTCTCATGTTGAAGCGGCTGAACAGGTCGTTGCCGGGGTCGGCTTCAAGCGCCCCGTCGGGCGGGCGCGAGGACATCCGGTAGGCGCGGCTCGTCATGATCAGCCGGTGCATCGCCTTGAGACTCCAGTCCCTTGCCGTGAACTCGGTGGCCAGCCAGTCGAGCAGCTCGGGATGGGTCGCCTCCTGCCCGAATCGTCCGAAGTCGTTCGGCGTCGGCGACAGGCCGCGGCCGAAGTGGTACTGCCAAAGGCGGTTTGCCATGACGCGTGAGGTCCGCAGGTTGTCGTCGTCCCCGATCCAGCGCGCCAGGGCGAGGCGGCGTCCGGTCGTGGGGGAGTCCGGTGCGGGCTCTGCTATGCCCGGATCCGCATTGCCGAGGATCAGGGGAAACCCGGGTTCCACGCGCTCCGCCGGCGCATGCGGGTTGCCACGGATCAGCACGTGGGTCGGCGGCGACTCGGGGCCGATTTCCTTCACCCGCAGGACCTCGAGCAGATTCGCGGGCGGACCCTCGACGACCGGGCCGCCGTCGTCCGCCGTCCCCAGGTCGGCCGGAATCCAGTCCGTGTAGTTCTCGGGCGTCGGCTGGTTGCCGCCGCCGACCTTGTAGGGCGCGATCCCGCGGAAGAAGGACAGCATCCGGTAGTAGTCGGTCTGCGGAATCGGATCGCCGCGGTGGTTGTGGCAGCGGGCGCAGCCGATCGACATGCCGAGCATCACCCGGGACGTTGTATCGAGGACGGAGTCGAGATCGTCGTACTGCGCGAGTTCCGTGTCCGTCGGTTCGTCGTCCCAGATCCCGAGGCGCAGATAGCCGGTGGCGATGACCGATGCCGCGGTCGGGTTCTCGATCTCGTCTCCGGCGAGCTGGTGGGTCAGGAACTCGTTGTAGGGCATGTCCGCGTTCAGGGCGTCGATCACCCAGTCGCGGTAGCGCCAGGCGGAGGGCTTCTTGCGGTCCCGCTCGTAGCCGTCCGTCTCCGCGTAGCGGACGAGGTCGAGCCAGTGCCGGCCCCAGCGCTCGCCGTAGTGCGGCGATGCGAGCAGGCGGTCGATCAGACGTTCCCATGCGTCGGGACGCTGATCCCGCTCGAACGCCTCGACCTCCTTGAGGGTCGGGGGCAGCCCGGTCAGGTCATACGTCGCGCGGCGGATCAGGGCCCGGCGGTCCGCTGCGGGAGGCGGTTCGAGGCGTGCCGCCTCGATTCGGGCGAGCAGGAAGTTGTCGATCGGGTTGAGCGGCCAGTCCGAATCCGCCACGGCGGGGACATCCGGGCGCACGAGCGGACGCACGGACCACCACGCGCGGTCCGCGTCCGTGATCTCGAACGCGTCCTCTGCCGGCGCGACCCCCGTGAGCTCGTCCTCGTCGCCGCCGAAGGGCGCGCCGAGGAGCACCCATTGCCGGATCGATTCGATCTCCGTGTCGGCCAGCCGACCTGAGGGCGGCATCTGCAGTTGGTCGTCGCTGTACTCGACCGCGTGGAGCAGGAGGCTCAGGGGGGGCTCGGAGGTGGAGATCGCCGGACCCCGTTCGCCGCCGCGTAGCAGTCCCGCCCTGGTGGTGAGCAGGAAGCCGTTCTCGGCCCGCTCCGGATCCGAGTGGCACATGAAGCAGTTCTGCTCCAGCACTGGCCGGACGTTCTCCTCGAACAGCTTGATGCCGTCCGCGGGCGTCTGGGCGGTCTGCGCGCTTGCCGGCGCCGTCGTCAGCAGGACGAACAGCGGCAGCGTGGCTGCGAGCCACAACAACGGCTGCGACGGCCCAGGCAGGAACGCACAACCCGCTCGGACAGCGGGTCTTCTCCGCTGCGTCGATGCAGACACGATGCGGTAGATCATACAGCGTCGGGGAAGGGCGTTGCACCGGAGCCGGCCTTGGGCGGGCGTGTAGACTTGCCGCCGTCTTGGCTCAGCACACGCACGGCCCCACGGCAGCGTCGCAGGATCTGACCGCGACCCTGCTGCTCAGTTGCGACGACGCGATTGGCGTGATCGCGACGGTGACCGGCTTCGTGAACGATCACGGAGGCACGATCCGCTCGTCGGAGACCCACCGCGACGAGGAACAAGGCAAGTTCTTTCAGCGCCTGGAGTTCCGTGTCGACCACTTCGACCTCGACCGGGAGACGATCCAGCCGTTGCTCGAGTGGGAGATCGGCGATCACTTCTCGGTCAGGACCCGGATCGCCTTCTCGGACCAGGAGCAGCGGGTGGGCGTACTCGCCTCAAAGCAGGCGCACTGCCTCCACGACCTGTTGTCACGCTGGCGCCTCGGCGAGTTGCCGGGGCGGCCAGCTTGCATCATCAGCAACCACCCGGACCACGCCGCGGAGGCCGAGTACAACGGCTTGCCGTACCACCACCTTCCGGTGACGCCGGAGAGCCGCAGCGAGCAGGAAGAGCGAATGATCGGGATCCTGGAGGAGGAGCAGGTTGACCTGGTCGTGCTGGCCCGCTACATGCAGATCCTCACGCCTCGCTTCCTCGAGTGCTTTCCGAATCGGGTGATCAACATCCACCACTCCTTCCTGCCGGCCTTTCCGGGAGGCAGCCCGTACCGGCAGGCCTACCTGCGGGGAGTCAAGGTCGTCGGCGCCACGGCGCACTATGCGACGGCCGAGCTCGACCAGGGACCGATCATCGAACAGGACGTGACGCGGGTCAGCCACCGGGACTCGGTGACGACTCTCGTGCGCCGCGGCAAGGACCTGGAGCGGGTGGTGCTCGCCCGTGCCGTCCAGGCCCACCTGGAGCACCGGGTCCTTGTCGTGGAGAACCGGGCGATCGTCTTCGGCTGACTGGGTTGCTACTGCCGGGCGCAGATGGTCTGTAGTTGTCCCAGGGTCTGGATGAGGGCGGGGTCGTTGGGAGTCAGGCGTCGGCCGTCCTGGAGGAGTTGCAGGGCTTCGGGGCAGCGGCTTTCCTGGACCAGGAGGGAGGCGAGGCGGAGACGGGCCGGGGTGAGATCCGGGCGGACGGCCAAGGCGGTGGCCAGGGACCTGGCGGCTTCCTCCAGGCGGCCCAGATCGGCCTGGATCATGCCGAGCATGAAGCTGGTCTGCGCCTCGGTCGGGTTGAGCCGCTGAGCCGTCTGCAATTCCCTCGCGGCGTCGCGGAGTCGACCCTGGATGGCGAAGATACCGCCGAGTTCCGTTCGTATTCGCGCCTCACCGGCGCGCGATAGTCCGCCGGAGGCGAGGGCGCTTTCGAGGGTCGTTCGCGCTTCCACCAGCCGGTTCTGCTGCCGCAGGACGACGCTCAGGGCCTGAAGGGCGGCGGCGTCGGTTGGAGCGGCGGCGCTCCTGGCTTTGAGGATCCGGATCGCTTCGCCGGCGCGGCCTAGAGCGGCGAGGGTGGCGGCCCGCCGTGTGGCGGCCTCGCCGAAGTCGGGGTCCAGGGCGAGGACCCGGTCGTAGCGGGCGAGCGCTTCGCTCGGCCGGCCAGTTCGGTCGAAGAGAAGGGCGAGTTGATAGTGGGCCTGCTTGTAGTCCGGTGCGAGCTCCGTCGCCCGAAGCAGATGTCGGATCGCCTCGGCGGGTCGGCCGCGGCGGGCGAGAAGCCGCGCGAGTTCGAGGCGTGCCGATGCCTGAGTCGGGTCGAGAGCAAGTAGCTCTTCGTAGGCGGTTTGGGCCAGGTCGGGCTTCCCCGCGTCGGCCTGGGCCAGCGCGAGTTGCCTTCGGGCCTCTACATTCGTGGGATCAGCCTCTACGGCTCGGCCGAAGAGGGTAGCCGCAGCGGCAAACTCGCCTGCCTGGACCGCGATCAGCCCTTGCTGGACGAGAGCCGTGCTGCCACCGGGCAGGTAGGCGAGTTCGCGGACGAGGGGATCGTCCAGCGGGAAGTCCGTGTGGCTGGCCTGAGCCAGGTGGGTAGTGGCCCGCTCCTCGTCACCGAGCCTGCGATAGGCCAGGCCCAGTGAGTAGTGGCCGCGGCCGGTGCCGGGTTGGGCTGCCAACGCCCCTTCCAGATGGTGGGCGGCAGTCTGTGCGTCGCCACGGTCGAGCGCCAGGGCGCCGAGGCCGTAGAGGGCGGGACCGAATCCGGGCTCGAGTTCCAGGGTGCGGTTCCACCGGGCGGCTGCCTCGTCCGGTCGGCCCCGTGCCGCCTCGGTCTCGGCAAGATGGTGAAGGGCCGGGATCAGATCGGGTTCAATGGCCAGCACGCTCCGGTAGGCGGCGGCGGCGGCATCGAGATTGCCCTGCGACTGAGCCGCGAAGGCACTCAGGTAGGGCCAGCGGTGGTCGGAGGGATCGAGTCGCTGCGCTTCGCGGTAGCAGTGTTCGGCCGCCTCGAGCGCGTTGAACGCATGGGTGTCGAGCAGTTGCACGCCGTGGTAGAGCCGGCCGAGTTCGCCAACGGCGGCTGCGAGTTCGGCGTCCGTTGCCGCTTCGGCTTCCAGGGTGCGAACACGCCGCTCCAGGCTTGCGATCTGTGAGCGGACCGCCGGGTCGTGAGCTTCGTAGGTGGAGGGGAGGGGAAGGCCAGCGCCGCCCGTGCAGGCGAGGGCTAGCGCGACGGAAAGTCCGGAAGCCGGCGCTTTGCGCCGAATGCCGGCCAGAACCCGGGTGGCGCGGCCCCGCGCCACCCGCGAACCAGTCCGTGCGCCCGTCATCGGGCGCACGGATGGCTGCCCGGCGCACCCAGTTCCTGCTGCGCAAGCTCCCGGTGCGGAAGTCATTGGCTGCCCTGTCCCTGGCGCAGTTCGTGGTAGGCCCGCTGAGGCAGCGGGCCGAACGACTCCTCTGCGCCGCCGAGCCAGGTCACCCGAACGTCCTCGACGCCGGCGGCGCCGATGCCAACCAGGATCCTGGGGTCGCTGGACGAGGCGTAGCTCATGGCCGTTCGAACCCGGCGCGTGAGCGTCCGGCCATCGTCGAGGACGACGTGGACGAAACTGCCGAGGGCGTCCCTCCTGCTGCTGCCGGTGAGTAACCGGAGCCCGATCCAGCCGTTGTCCTGGCCGACGACGTTCACCATCAACCGGGCCGGTCCGTTGTTGTTCGTGATCAGGATGTCCGTGTCGCCGTCGTTGTCCACGTCGCCGAAGGCCGCGCCGCGGGAGACCTCGAAAGCCGTGAAGGAAGCGCCCCCAAGAGCCGAGACGTCTTCGAAGCGGCCGCCTCCGAGATTGCGGAAGAGCTGATTCGGCTGTCCGAAGCGGCGTTCGTGGTCGCTCACCGCGGCACCCCGCGCGGCGGCTTCGGCGCCGCTACGGGCGCGGTCGAGGCGCCGCACCGCGCCGTTGACCGCCAGCACGTCCAGGTCGCCGTCGTTGTCGAAGTCGAACCAGCCGGTGCCGAAGCCGGTCATAGCCAGGCTGGGCGCGTCGAGTCCCGCGACCATCCCGGCGTCGGTGAACAGACCGTCGCCGTCGTTCAGGTAGAGGGTGCTTGTCTCCCCGGTGATGTGGGTCACGTAGATGTCCTCGTCGCCGTCGCCGTCGATGTCGCCGGCGTCTACCCCCATGCCGGCCTCGGCCTCGCCTCTTCCATTGACTGCCGCTCCCGCGAACAGGGCGCGATTCTCGAACCGGCGTTTGCCGAGGTTCATCCACATCTGGTTCGACGTGCCGTCGTTGGCGACGTAGAGATCGAGCCGTCCGTCGAGATCGAAGTCGGCCGGTACGGCGCCGAGGCCGTTGCCGAACTCGGCTCCGATGCCGGCGCGATCCGTCGTCTGCTCGAAACGACCGTTGCCGAGGTTACGGAAGAGGCGATCGGGCTCCGGCCGGTACGTCTTCGGGCTGCAATAGTCCGGTTCGCCGCTGCCGAAGGTGCACAGCGTGTGACTGCCGAGGTTGAAGTCGACGTAGTTGGCCAGGAACAGGTCCAGCGCCCCATCGCTGTCGTAGTCGAAGAAGACGGCCGGGACGCTCCACCGCGGGTCGTCGACTGCTGCGGCAGCCGTCGCGTCCTCGAACCGGCCGCCGCCCAGGTTGCGCCAGAGCCGATTCGGCCCGAAGTTCGTCACGTAGAGGTCAGTCTTGCCGTCGCCGTCGTAGTCCGCCGCCGCGACGCCCATGCCGTAGCCGGTGGACTCGACGCCCGAGTCGGCGGTGACATCGACGAATCGGAGGTCGCCGGTTTCGGCGAGTTCGTTACGGAAAAGACGGTCGTTGGCGGGGCCCGACGAGGCGCTGTTACCCGCGCCCGGTTCCAGGGTCGCCCCCTGGACCAGATACGCGTCGAGGTCGCCGTCACCGTCGAAGTCGAAGAGAGCGGCGCCGGCGCCCATGATCTCGGGAAGCAGATAGCGACCGGTTCCGCCGTTCCGGTGTTGGAAGACGAGGCCTGTAGCAACGGCACGCTCATCGAAGGCGAGAGGTAGCGCGGGCATCCCCGGTGTCGTGGGTTCGGCGGCGTGTGGGACTCCGGAGTCCTGGGCGCAGGCCGCGACGGCCAGCGAAACCAGCGCGATACGAGCGCTACTCATCGGCTCCCGGGAAGCTAGCAGAGCCCGCGCACGGGAGCCGGGGAACCTGGGGCCGAAGCCCCAGGCTCCGTACCCCAGCCTCTAGAACTGGATCTTGAAGTTCGCCCGGATCTGCCGCGGGCGCTGGAAGAACCGGCGCACCGGCAGGACCTCACCCGAGCTGTTCCAGGAACGGCGGCGCTGCTGGTTCGTCGCGTTCAGCACCTCGACCCGGAGTTCGCCGCGGGTGTTCCGGTACCCGAGAGGGAAGCCCCAGGCGCCGGTCAGGTTGACGGTGTACTCGTCCGCGGTGCGGCGGCCTTCCGTACCCGACGGGTGGAGGGGGAAGCCGACTCCCGTGTTTGACGTGCCGGGCCGCTGGTTCGCATTCGCGTCCGTCACGTCGACTGGCAGGCAGATCGGAATCGAGTCCGGGATGCCGGGCGGCCTCGGACCGCAGGGCCGCTCGTAGCCGGCGCCCGATGACGTGTTCCAGGGCGTTCCGGTCTGGAAGGTCAGGTGGCCGCCCAGCGTAAGGTCCTGCTTGCCCAGGCGCCAGGACTTGAATCCGAACGAGTTGTAGATCCACTCGCGGTCATAGGTGCCGTTGGCGCCGCGCTTGTTGATCATGCTGGCCGGGAAGCCCAGCCAGTCCGTCAGTCGGGCGACACAGTCCTCCGGATAGAGCGGCGTCCGGCCGGTACGGCGGTCCGGCCTCGTCTGGGCCGCCTGACAACTGTCGATGTTCTGCTGGTTCAGTACGACATGAGCCGCCTCGAGGTAGCTGCTGTTCGTGTTGTTCCACCAGGCGCCGGCGCCCGTCGTGTCCGTGCTGGCCCAGGCGATGTTGTTGTAGAGCGCCCAGCCGTCCGCGAAGCGCCGGTTCAACTGAACCTGAACCCCCTTGAACGAGTTCTTGGCGGGATCCGCCATCTCCAGGGCCTCCCGGTTCAGTTGGGAGGGACGCTCGGCGGGATCGTAGCCCTGCGCTGCCCAGGTCGCGGCCCGCGCGTCATCGAACGCCACCAGGATGTCGAACAGGTCGTGGTAGTTCTCCGTGATGCCGATGTTCCGGCCCTTGTGGTCGAGCTGGTTATTGGAGAACATCATGTCCTGCATCTGCCACTCGATGTACTTGACGTCAAGCGCCCAGTTCGGACGGAACTGCCATTCGAGGCCGAGGATGCCCTCCTGCTTGTAGTACGTCTGCACGTCGTAGTCGAGGACGCCGGCCTGGACCGCGTCCCACATGCGACCCGGCGTCGTCAACTCCCAGGACAGGTTGTAGCCCGGCAGAGGCGCGCCGACCGTTCCTGAGTTGATCGAGTCTCGCCGCTGCGGAACCCGGCAGCCGTAGTTCGTCAGGCCGACCGCCATCAGGTAGTCGAACGTTCCGATGTCCGCCGGGTCGCAGAACAGAAACACCTCGTGCCCCTCGTAGCCGTTCCACAGATCGTGCATGCTGGGAACGTTCGAATCACCGCCGGAGATCCACGCCTGATTCAGCATCGCGTGGTACTGGCCCCAGCTCGCGTTGAGCAGCAGGGCGCCGTCGCCCTTCACGTCGTAGGAGAGATTGATCCGCGGGTCGACGTAGGTGTCGTCGATCACCTTGCGCCGGACGTCGTTCCAGGCTTCCTGGTTCTCTGCCCTGAGGCCGAGGTTGACCACCCAGTGATCGCCGATCGTGAAGCGGTCGCGGACGTAGAAGCCGAGGTCGCTCACCTCGGTGTCGCCGCTGCCGCGGCCCACGCAGGTGCCTGGCGTCCGGACCATCTCGCCGTTTACCCGCTCGACCGTGGTCGGCCGATGAGGCGAGCCGTCGGGGGCGTTGCCTTCACAGGTGAGGAAGGTCGAGTTGTGGTCCGTGAAGTAGCACGTCCGGCCGCGGATAGCCGAGGTGCCGGTCCGGGTGAACGGAGTGGCGCACGTGTCGTCGGCGATCGTTCCCGCGCCGAGGAAGCCGAACGGGTTCGTCGGGTCGAAGCCCCACCCCTGGATCAGGGGCACACGGGCGTTCTCGCCCTCCCACTTTGTGTCCTGGTAGTCGATGCCGTACTTCAACTCGTGGTTGGCGCCGACGAACTGGGTCAGGCCGGCGTTCGCCTGCTCGCGCGGGAACGCGTTGAAGCCGAAGCCGTCCGACAGGATCCAGCCGTTGTGCCAGGACGAGAGGTTTTCGGCGTCCCGGTAGACGTTGTAGTTGTTGCCGGGGTAGAAGATCCCCTTGCTCGCGTCGAACGGGAAGCGCAGCGGGTAACTCGTGTCGCCGCCCGAGGTGTTCGTCGCCGTGTGGCCGGCGATCGGGCCCCGATCGAGCGACTTGGCCTGCAGGCAGGTCTCCACCATCCGCGCGGGCGTCTCCGGGTAGTTGTCCTGGGACAGCCACTCGAGGATGGGGATGCCGTCCACCGCCTGGGCGGCCGGGTTCTCCTGCTCCAGGAGGTCGTGGCAGGCGAGGAACTTGTTCTCCTGGGTCTCCTGCTGGGCGATCTTCGCCTCCAGGAACCAGTTGCTCGAGATCGCGTAGTTCCAACTGACGGTCGAGAGCACGCTGTCGTTTTCGTGCGGCGTCGGCGTCCAGTAGTCGTAGGACTGCCAGTTGAAGTAGTTCCGAAACGCCGGCGTGTCGATGGCCGAGGCGGCGAAGGCGTGTTCCGCGGAAGGCTGCATGTTCAGCTTGAAGATGCGGGCGTCGCTGTAGAGGCTGACGTCGTACGGGTCACCGCCGAGCAGACGCTCGGAGTAGGCGTCGTCGAACTCGCTTAGCCCGACGAAGAACCAGGCCTTGTCCCTCCGGATCGGACCACCGGCCGAGAACTCGTAGCCGTCGCTGGAACCGGCCCACTCGTCGGTGCCGGGGAGGCAGGCGTCGCGATTGATCGTCGAGACCTCTTCGATAACGCTTCGGGGAATCTGGCCGCGGCCCTGGTCCCGCTCGTCGCCGTGGCAGCGCTCGAACCAGTCGACCGGGTACGGCCGGGTCCGCCGTTCCGCCAGCGAGGGCTGGTCCCTGTAGTCGGCGCCCCAGTCCACTCGCTGGTGGTTCCAGAGGACGTCGCTGTGCCACCGGTTCGTGCCCGACTTGACGATCACGTTGGTCGAGGAGCCGACGTACCGGCCGTATTCGGCGGAAGAGCCGCCGGCCTCCATCGAGACCTCGGTGACCGCGGTCGTGGGCAGAAAGACCCGGCTGCCGCCGAACTTGGCGAACGTCGTGTCGACGCCGTCGACGTAGACGCCCTGGTCGGCGAAGTGGGTGCCGTTGACCGACGGCCGCGTCTGCTGGATGTCGTCATTCTCCGCGTCGGCGGTGACGCCCGGCAACGCGTTGATTACGCCGTAGTAGGTGCGCGTCGTGCCGGCGGTCTGTTCGCCGATCTCGGACGTCACGGTGCTGCCCGCGGTGACATTGAACTTGTCGACCATCGGCGTCTGCGCCGTGACGTCGACGACGCCGCCTTCGACCGCCGCCTGCAGTGTGAGGTCGACGGCCTTGCGGTCGCCGGCGGCGGCGTGGAAGGACGCCTGAGCCGTGCCGAGGCCTTCCAGTTCCGCGTTTAGTTGGTAGGTGTCCGGCACGACGCCGACGAACCGGAACTGGCCGTTCTCGTCGGTGACCGAGAACTTGGGGGATTATATCCGTAGGTTGACTGCGCCCGGTCACGCCTCGCCCTTCTTCGTGGTCTTGACCGGCTTCGCTCGGCCCTTCATCAGCAGGAACCGCGCTACTTGCTTCGGGGTAGCGCCGTTGTAGTCGGCCTTGCGGCCTGGCTTGCGTTCTGGCTTCTTGGTCACTGATCGAGCCATTGCACTCCTGAACCCTTCTTGCCCATGCGTTGCGCCACAAACTCCGCTTGAGACCTTGTGCCCTTGCTCCGGTTACAAGCGCCACACAACAGCCACAGGTTCTCTATGTGGTCGGTTCCGCCCTTTGATTGGGCGACGATGTGGTCGATCTCCAAGTTCCGCTTCTCGAAGTGAACTCCGCATCCGCCACAGTAGCCGCCAGACTCGCCGTAGAGCGTCTCTTTATGGACCGTGTAGCGCGGCAGTCTGCCGAGGTCGGTGCGGTGCGGCAACTCCGTCAAGTGAATGACATCCGGCCTTCGCGCTTGAACTCCGCCGTACTCGTAGACCGCCCGGTCCAGCCTGTCTACAACAAGTTCTGCGGCCTTGTGACTGATGTCGATGCCGACCCACTGGCGACCTAGCTGCTCTGCGGCTACACACGTCGTAGCGCAACCGCAGAACGGATCGAACACGACATCGCCTTCGTTTGACGAGGAACGGATGACCCTGCGGAGCAACTTCTCCGGTTTCTGCGTTGGATAGCCCGTCCTCTCCTTCGCCTGCGAGTTGATGTACGGGATGTTCCACACATCGCGCATGGTCACGAAGTTGTAGACCCCCCGGTCGTCCTCGAAGAACTCCGCTTCGCCGGCCCCGTAGTTGGTTCGCCCTGGCTTTCGGCCCTTCGCCTTCGTGTACGCCTTCTCCTTCTGAGTGTTGAAGGTTCTGGTCCGTTCATCGCCGTAACAAAGCAGAATGTCGTGTTTGCGAGCGAACCGCTTGGGGCTAGCGCCGCCAGTTCGGTATGCCCACACGATTTCGTTCTGGCAACGCTTCATGCCGAACACGGAATCCATCATCATCTTGAGGTAGTGGCTCGCGGTCGGGTCACAGTGCAGGTAGACCGAGCCGGTCGGCTTGAGGATGCGGCGCATCTCCTGTAGGCGTTGCGCCATCATGCCCAAGTACGCTGCCATCCCCTTGCTGTGGGCATTCACGGCAGCGTTGACCACCGAGTACAGCGCCGGTTCGCGTTCCCTTGTCAGGCCAAGCCATACGCGGTCTACATCGTCGAACGTCCATGTGTCCTTGAACTCGGCACCGGCAGCGGGAGAACCTATCGGTGCGGCGTAGTGCCTCTTGGAGTTGAACGGGGGATCGAGGTAGATCAGGTCCACGCTCGCGGAGTTCATGCCGCGCATGACCTCTAGGTTGTCGCGCCCGGTCCATAGCGTCCGGTTCTTCCAGTTCGGCTCCGAAGTTGCAGGGACAATTCCGGCCCGGTCGCCCGGTCGCCCGGTCGCCCGGTCGCCCGGTCGCCCGGTCGCCCGGTCGCCCGGTCGTCACGCCGTCACTTCCCGTGCGCCGGACGGCAGGCCGTTGTCGGCGATCAGGTCACGGTACTGGAGCCGCTTGCCCGCCAGCCCCTCGGTGACGGACGCCATTTGCGCCAGCGTGTCGAGGTCGCGGAAGTTGTGCCGCCCCGCGAACTGGTTGACGTAGCGCTGTAGATGCTTCGGGCTGAGCTTGTGGTACACGCCCTTGTGAGCGCGCTTGAGCATCGACCACAGGGACTCAATGCCGTTCGTGTGGACCTTGCCCGCAACGTACTCACCGACCGAGTGCTTGACGGTACCGCGTTCGTAGTCGCCGCGTAGACCACCGTAGGCCCCGGTGTCGTCGGTGTAGACCGTTGCGCCGGCTTCGACGTGCTCACGGACGAACGCCTGTAGGGTCTCGCCATCGGTGGAGCGAACCACCTTCGCCGCGACCTTCTTCGTTACGCGATCCTTCACGCCGACCACCGCAGTCTTGCCCACGGTCCCGCGCCCTTCGAGGGTCTTCCGCTTCTTCGCGTGCATGTTCTTCCGCAGACCGCCGAAGTACGCCTCGTCGGCTTCGACCGGCCCCTCGAACTTCACGGTCGGTCCCGAGTCGCTGAACTCGCGGATGCGCTGCAACATGAACCATGCGGTCTTCTGAGTGACGCCCAGGTCGCGGTGGATCTTCATGCTCGACACGCCCTTGAGGCTGGTGGTGTCGAGATAGATCGCGTACAGCCACTTGAGCAGCGGCAGCTTCGACCGCGCCATGACGGTGCCGGTCTTGACCGAGAAGTACCGCTTGCAGTCGCGGCACCGATACGGCATCTTCGCGTGGCTGCATTCGTGGTTGTTGTTGGTGCCGCAGTTCGGGCAGAACCGCTCGCCGTCCGGCCAGACGATCGCCTCGAACCAGTCTCTCGCCGCCGCTTCGTCGGGAAACATCCGCTGCAAGTCGAACAGCGTAATGCCGCGCCGGTGCGCCTTGCCGGGTGCCTTCAATTCGGTGTCGTTCATCGCTTCTCCCTCCGTCAACCGTGAGGTATACCCTACCTGACCGAGAGCTGGCTTGTCAACCTACGGATATAATCCCCAGAACTTGTCGCCGCGGGGACTCGAGAGGGTGACGCTGACGCCAGGAAGGGCGGAGCCTCCCGGGTCGACGATCGTGCCACTGACGGTGGCGGTTTCAGGGGCATCGGCGACTGCGCCGAGTGGGACGAACAACATCAGAACCACGGCGAGTCGCTTCATGGATCCTCCTCGGATCAATTTCAAGGCGTGTACGGCCGACTATAGGGGGAGGCTCCCGCATGTCAAGGAAGACTCGGTTTCCTCCATACATGCGCTGACACTCCGGAATTCTGGAGCCAGGGTCGGCCTGTCGGCGGGAGGGAGGGCCGCGGGTTGGTTGCGTTGAGCTTCCCGGTACTTGATGAACTGGTGTGATCAATTTATGCTCTGCACACCATGAGGACGACCATCTCTCTCGAGGACAGACTGGCGATTCAGGTGCGGCGGGAGGCAGCCCTTCGAGGTCTCAGCGTGAGCCGCTTCATCGCCAACACCCTGGACGACGCGCTGAAGAAGCGGGTCCCGGTAGAGCCGGTGCCGTTCCGGCTGGTCACGGTCGATGGGGACGGACCACGCCCCGGATTCAACATAGACCAGCCGCGAGCGCTCGAAGTGGCCGAGGACGAGGCTCGCCTTCAGAGGCCCGGCTCTTCTGACGCAGCGAAATGACGTGTTGCTGCCGGACGTCAACGTACTGATGTACGCGCACCGAGCGGATTCGAGCCCGGATCATCCGCACTACGCGGAGTGGTTGACGCGGCTGGCGACTGGAGCTGAGCCCTTCGCCCTGTCGGTGCCGGTTCTGGTGGGCTTCGTACGGATCGTCACGAATGCCCGCATCTTCGGACCGCCTTCGACTCTCGACCAGGCATTCGCTTTCCTGGCGGAGTTGTCAGCGCGGCCGAACGCCCGCGTTGTGGCGCCGGGCCCCGACCATATGGAGATCTTCGAGCGGGTCTGTCGTGATTCGCGGGCGACCGGGAAGTTGGTGGCCGACGCACATCACGCGGCGGTCGCCATTGAGCATGGCTGCACGATGGTTTCGACCGATGCCGACTTTGCGCGCTTTCCCGCCCTGAGGTGGCGGCATCCGCTGCGCCCGACAGCCGATTCGGGGTGAGCCCCGGATCGAACGACATCCGGCGATCAGTACCGTTCGTCCATCCAGATGCTGACCGTCGCGTTCGCAGCGCGAATCAGATCGCCAGGTGTCGGCCTGTCGGCGGGAGGCGGCGCCGCCACAAAGGAAGAAGGGGGAGAGAGCCGAAGCCCTCTCCCCTCTGATTCCTCTGAACCGGAGGCCGAAGCCCCGGGTTCTGTCGATCCGGTCCTAGAACCGGAACTTGATCGAGGCTCGCATCTGCCTCGGGCGCTGGTAGTAGCGGCGCACGGGGTAGACCTCGCCCTGACCGTCCCAGTTGCGGCGGCGCTGCTGGTTCGTCGCATTGAGCACCTCGACCCGGAGTTCGCCGCGAACGTCCCGGTAACCCATGGGGAAGCCCCAGGCGCCACTCAGGTTGATCGTGTACTCGTCCGAGGTCCGTCGGCCTTCCGCCCCGAAGGGGTGCAGGCGCACGCCAACGCCGGCGTTCGCCGTGCCCGGCCGCGCGTCGCTGGTCGGGTCGGAGGGCGTGATCGGCGGGCAGGTCCTCAGTCCGCTCGGCCTTGCGCCTGGGGCGCAGGTCTTCTGGGCACTGATGCCGGCTCCCTCGGACCGGGCCCAGGGGGTACCGGTCTGGAAGGTCAGATGACCGCCGACCGTCAGGTCCTGGTTTCCGATCCGCCAGGTCTTGAACCCGAAGGTGTTGTAGATCCAGGTGCGGTCGGCGACGCCGTTCACACCCCGCTGGTTGATCATGCTGGCGGGCAGGCCGACGAACTCGTCCAGCCGCGCGTGGCAGTCTTCCGGATAGGTGCGGGTTCGGCCGGTCCGGCGATCCGGGATGCTCTGGGACGTCTGGCACTGCTCGACCGCGTCTGCCGTGAGGTTCACGTGGGCGAGTTCCAGGTAGCCGCTGTCCGTGTTGTTCCACCAGACGCCGCCGCCGGTCGTGTCCGTCTCGGACCAGGCCACGTTGTTGTAGAGCGCCCAGCCATCGGCGAAGCGCCGGTTCAACTGGATCTGGAGGCCGCGGTACGAGTTCTTCGACGGATCCGCGTTGGCGAGAGCCTCGCGATTCACCGCGCTTGGCCGGTCCGCCTCATCGAAGCCGGCGTCCGCCCACCGCTGTGCGCGGGCGTCGTCGAACGCGAGCACGATCGTCTCCAGGTCGTGGTAGTTCTCCGTGATGCCGATGGCGCGCCCCCGGTGATCGAGCTGGAAGTTCGAGGATTGGTTTGTCGTGTTTGGTCGTTCTGCTCGGCGTTCCTCAGAACCGGAACTTGATGTTGGCCCTGATCTGCCGCGGGCGCTGGAAGTACCGGCGCACGGGGTAGACGTAGCCGCCGCCGTCCCAACTCCGGCGGCGTTGTTGGTCGGTGGCATTGAGCACCTCAACCCTGAACTCGCCACGGACATCCCGGTAGCCCAGGGGGAATCCCCAGGCGCCGGTGAGGTTGATCGTGTACTCGTCGGAGGTCCTTCGGCCCTCGGCTCCGAACGGGTGGAACCGGAAGCCGACGCCGCCCTGAGCGGTGCCGGGCCGGGTGTCGGTGTTCGCGTTGTTGGGATCCGTCGGATCCTTGACGTAGGAGGCGCCTCCGGAGCGGGCCCACGGCGTACCGGTCTGGAACGTCAGGTGACCTCCAAGCGTGAGATCCTGGTTCCCGAGTCGCCACGTCTTGAACCCGAAGGAGTTGTAGATCCATGTCCGGTCGTTGACGCCGTTTGCCCCGCGCGCGTTGATCATGGACACGGGGTAACCGAGCCACTCGTCAAGCCGTTGGGCGCAGTCCTCAGGATAGAGCGGCAGGCGCCCCGTCCGACGATCCGGCGTCTCCATGCCGGTCTGGCACTGCTCGATGTGCGTCTCGTCGAGCACGAGGTGGACGCCCTCCAGGTAGTCGCCCTGCGTGTTGTTCCACCAGACGCCAGCGCCGGTGGTGTCGGTCTCGGACCAGGCGAGATTGTTGTAGATGGCCCAGCCGTCGTTGAAGCGCCTGTTCAACTGAATCTGGAGCCCCCTGTAGCCGTTCTTCGCCGGATCCGCCTGAGCGAGAGCCTCTCGGTTCAGAACGCTCGACGGGTTGCGGGTGCCGGGTTCGTTGCCGGCGGCGACCCAGGCCGCTTCTCTCGCGTCGTCGAATGCCGTCACTATCTCCGCGAGGTTGTGGTAGTTCCCTGTAATGCCGATGTTCCGGCCCAGATGGTCCAACTGGAAGTTGGAGAACATCGAATCCTGGAGCTGCCAGTCGATGTACTTGACGTCGAGAGCCCAGTTGGGGCTGAACTGCCACTCGAGACCCACGATCATCTCTTCCTTGTAGTAGGTCTGGATGTCGTAGTCGATGATTCCCGCCTGAACGGCGTCCCACATCAGGCCGGGCTGTGCGAGTTGCCACGAGACGTTGTAGCCCGGCAGGGGCTGGCCGACGGTGCCGTCGCGGAGAGTGTCGCGACGTTGCGGGAGGTTGCAACTCCAGTTGATGAAGCCGAGAGCCCCCAGCAGATTGGCCGACGCCACATCGCCCGGGTCGCAGAAGAGGAACACTTCCCGCCCCTCGTAGCCGTTCCAGAGGTCGTGCATGCTTGGTCGCGCGACGTCGCCGCCGGAGATCCACGCCTGGTTGAGCATGGCGTGGTAGTGGCCGTAGGTGGCGTTCAGGAGCAGTGCGCCGTCGCCCTTGACGTCGTAGGAGATGTTGATTCGCGGGTCGATGTAGGTGTCGTCCACAACCTGGCGCCGGACGTCGTTCCAGGCTTCCTGGTTCTCCGTCCGGACGCCGAGGTTGATCACCCAGTGATCGCCGATCGTGAACCGGTCACGGATGTAGAAGCCGACATCCCGCACTTCCGTGTCGCCCGTTCCGCGGCCGACGCAAGTGCCTGGCGTACGTACGACTTCACCGCCCTCGTGAGTGATCTGGGTCGGCCGATGAGGCATACCGTCTCCGGCCAGACCTTCACACGTCAAGAGAGTCGAGTTGTAGTCGACGAAGTAGCAACCCCTGCCGCGGTTCGTGCGGAAGCCGTCCCAGGCGGCCGTCGGGTTGTCGGGGTTCGTGCCGGCGTTGCGGAACACGGAACATGAGTCGAGAACGTCCTCTCCTGCGTTGAGGAAGCCCCACGGGTTCGTGGCGTCAAAAGCCCACCCGTCCATCAGGGGGACTCGGGCATTCTCTCCCTCCCACTTCGTGTCCTGATAGTCCATCCCGTACTTCAATTCGTGATTGGCGCCGACGAACTGGGTCAGCCCGACGTTCGCCTGCTCCCGCGGGAAGGCGTTGAAGCCGAAGCCGTCGGAGAGGATCCAGCCGTTGTGCCAAGCCGACAGGTTCTCGTTGTCCCGGTAGATGTTGTAGTTGTTGCCAGGATAGAAGATGCCCTGGCCCGGGTCGAACGGGAAGCGTAGCGGGTAGCTCGAGTCGCCGCCCGACGTGTTCGTGGGGCTGTGGCCTGCTAGCGGTCCACGGTCGAGCGACTTGGCCTGCAGACAGGTCTCCACCAATCGGGCCGGCGCATTGGGGAAGTTGTCCTGCGACAGCCATTCAAGCAGTGGGACGCCGTTGGGGGTCAGGACCTCTGGGTTCTCCTGCTCCAGCTTGCCGTAGCACGCCAGGAACTTGTTCTCCTGCGTCTCCTGCTGGGCGACCTTGGCCTCCAGGAACCAGTTGTTCGAGATGGCCCAGTTCCAGTTGACCGTCGACAGCACGCTGTCGTTCTCGTGCGGCGTCGGCGTCCAGTAGTCGGACGACTGGTCGTTGAAGTAGTTTCGGTAGGCAGGCGTGTCCATCGTCGACGCGGCGAAGGAGTGCGCCGCGGACGACTGCATGTTCAGCTTGAGGATACGGGCGTCGTTGAACAGGCTGACGTCGTACGGGTCGCCGCCGAGCAGGCGCTCGTTGAAGGCGTCGTCGAATTCGCTCCAACCCAGGAAGAACCAGAACTTGTCGCGGCGGATCGGACCGCCGACGGAGATCTCGTGGCCGTTCGAGGCCCCGGCCCACTCGTCCGAGCCGGGCAGGCAGGCCTGCCGGTTCGTGTTGAAGACCTCCGAGACATCGGTGCCGCTAGGTATCTCGCCCCTGCCGGCGTCTCGCTCGTCGCCGTGGCAGCGCTTGAACCAGTCGGCAGGGTAGGGCTTGTTCTGGCGCTCCGTCAGCGAGAGTTGGTCCTTGTAGTCCGAGCCCCAGTCGACCCGCTGATGCTGCCACAGCACATCGGTGTGCCAGGTGTTCGTGCCCGACTTGACGATCACGTTGGTCGAGGAGCCGATGTAGCGGCCGTACTCCGCTGAGGAACCCCCAGCCTCCATCGACACCTCGGTGAGCGCCGTGGTAGGAAGGAAGACGCGGCTGCCGCCGAACTTGGCGAAGGTCGTGTCGACACCGTCCACGTAGACGCCCTGGTCGGCAAAGTGGGTGCCGTTGACCGAGGGGCGCGTCTGCTGGATGTCGTCGTTCCGCGCGTCGGAGGTGACGCCGGGCATCGCGTTGATCACACCATAGTAGGTGCGCGTCGTGCCGGCCGTCTGCTCGCCGATCTCGGAGGTCACGGTGCTGCCCGCGGTCACGTTGAACTTGTCGACCATGGGCGTCTCGCCCGTGACCTGGATCTCACCGCCTTCGACCGCCGCCTGCAGCGTCAGGTCGACCGACTTCCGGTCTCCGGCCGCGGCGCGGAACTCGGCATTGGCTGTGCCCAGCCCTTGAAGTTCCGCCTGCAGCGTGTAGGCATCGGGGACGACGCCGACGAAGCGGTAGTTGCCGTTCTCGTCCGTGATCGTGAACTTGTCGCCACGCTCACTGGACAGGGTGATGCTGACGCCGGGCAACGGTGAGCCGCCGGGATCAACGATCGTGCCACTGATCGTGGCGGTCTCCGGCGCATCGGCGAACAGGCCGACCGGAACCAGCAGCATCAGAGCCACTGCGAGTCGCTTCATGAGCTCCTCCTCGGATCAAGTTGTAGGGATTCCGAACGACTATACAGGATCGGCGAGAAAGTCAAGCAGGGGCGACTCGATGTCGGCCGAGCCTCGATGGAGATTCGTTCCCGCCGCCGGGCGTGAATGCCATACTGCGGCCGTGCGGTTCTTCAACACCGAGGGCCCGGTCCGTCCGGAGGACCACTACCTCGTGTCGCCGCTGGCGCGTCTCGATCTGGACGAGATCCTGCTCCTCATCGAGCGGAAGAAGTACTTCGTCCTGCATGCCCCGCGGCAGACGGGCAAGACCTCGGCGTTGCTTGCGCTTCGGGAACTGCTGAACGGCGGCGAGGCGGGGAGCTGCCTGGCGTTGTACGTCAACGTCGAGGGCGCCCAGGCGATGCGCGAGGACGTGGGCCTGGCGATGCGGACCATCCTGAGCGAGATGGGCTCCGAGGCGCGGAGGTCGCTTGGCGACGAGTTCCTGGACGGCGTTTGGCCCGACATCCTCGAGCGGTCGGGGCCGGGCGCCGCGCTCCGCGAGTCGTTGACCCGGTGGGCCGGCGCCAGCAAGGCGCCTCTGGTGGTGATGATCGACGAGATAGACGCGCTGGTGGGCGACTCGCTGCTGTCGGTACTCAGGCAACTCCGCGCCGGCTATCCGGACCGGCCGGAGCGTTTTCCACAGAGCGTGATCCTCTGCGGGGTTCGGGACGTGAGGGACTACCGCATCCATTCCGGGGCGGCCAGGGAAGTGGTGGCCGGCGGCAGCGCTTTCAACATCAGGCCTGAGTCGCTGCGTCTCGGCGACTTCACGCCGGAGGAAGTCTCGCTGCTGCTAGACCAGCACGTGGAGGCGACGGGACAGGAGTTCACCGGCGAGGCGCGTTCCGCGGTGTGGGATCTGACGAGGGGGCAGCCGTGGCTGGTCAACGCGCTGGCGTACGAGGCATCCTTCCGGAACCGGGCCGGTCGCGATCGCTCGCGCCCGATTGGTGGGGAGGCGATTCAGGCAGCGCGTGAAGAGTTGATCCTGCGCCGCGAGACGCACCTGGATCAGCTCGCGGACAAGCTCCAGGAGGAGCGCGTGCGCCGAGTGGTCGGACCGCTGCTCGCGGGCGGCCGGGGCGAAGGTGTCCGCCCGGACGATCTGCAGTACGCACGGGACCTGGGGTTGGTTCGCCCTGACGGCCCGGTGGCGATCGCCAATCCCATCTACCGCGAGGTGATCCCCCGCGACCTGACCTCGTGATCTTCGACCGCGACGCGGAAAGGACGTGGGAAGAGAAGCTGTACCGGCGCGAAGAGTCCGCTGCAGGCGTGCCGGTCACCGTCTGGGGGATGTAGACGGCCCGGACGCATGAACGCAGGCGCGGTGTTGCGGCGACGCGCGCCTGTTCGGGATCAGCCTCGCGGGTCGTCGCGGTGTTGATAATCTGCGCGCGGGCGGTCCATGCGGTGGATTTGCACAGCGACGCCCTCCACGAACACAGCGCCCCTCGGTATCCCGGATGCCGCTACCCTGAGAGGAATTGGCGATGGCAACGAACGTACCCGAAGGGCCTCTGGAGGCGCCGGTCACGATGGAGCACCTCGTCGAGTTGACGAGGAGCATTCGCGAGATCCGCGAAGAGGGGCGGGAGCGGCAGCGAGAGGTCGCGGCCCGGATGCAGCAAACGGACCGGCAGATGCAGGAGACGGACCGGCGTCTCAGGCGGGCCGAGAATCTGTTCACGACGCAGTGGGGCAAGTTGATGGAGAGCCTGGTGGAGGGAGACCTGGTCCGTCTGCTCCAGGCCCGGGACGTCGCGGTGGAGGGCACCCTCCAGCGGTCCCGCAAGAGGCGGAACGGGGAGCACTTCGAGATCGACATTCTGGCGACCAACGGAGTGGAAGTCGTAGCCGTGGAGGTCAAGACGACCTTGCGCCCGGAGGCTGTCGGCCGCTTCGTGGAGAAGCTGTCGCGGTTTCTGGAGTGGTACCCGGAGTATCGTGGCCGAACCGTGTACGGAGCGGTCGCCTACCTTGACGGCGGCGACGACGTGACTACGTACGCCGAGCGTCAGGGTCTGTTCGTGATCCGCGCCACGGGCAAGAGCGCGAGCATCCTGAACGCCGAGGGCTTCGAGCCGCGATCGTTCGCCTGAACTGGTGCCGTCGGAGGATGTGAGCGGGGTGGGGGGTTGATAGTCTGGGCCCGGGCGGTCCCTGCGGTGGATTTGCACGGCGCCGCCCTCCACGAACACCAGCGCCCCTCGGTATCCCGGATGCCGCTACCCTGAGAGGAATTGGCGATGGCAACGAACGTACCCGAAGGGCCTCTGGAGGCGCCGGTCACGATGGAGCACCTCGTCGAGTTGACGAGGAGCATTCGCGAGATCCGCGAAGAGGGGCGGGAGCGGCAGCGAGAGGTCGCGGCCCAGATGCAGGAGACGGCCCGGCGAATGCAGCAAACGGACCGGCAGATGCAGGAGACGGACCGGCGTCTGAGGCGGGCCGAGAACCTGTTCACGACGCAGTGGGGCAAGTTGATGGAGAGCCTGGTGGAGGGAGACCTGGTCCGTCTGCTCCAGGCGCGGGACGTTGCGGTTGAGGGCACCCTCCAGCGGTCCCGTAAGCGGCGGAACGGTGAGCACTTCGAGATCGACATTCTGGCGACCAACGGCAAGGAAGTCGTAGCCGTGGAGGTCAAGACGACGCTGCGCCCGGAGGCCGTCGGCCGGTTCGTGGAGAAGCTGTCGCGGTTTCTGGAGTGGTACCCGGAGTACCGGGGGCGAACCGTGTACGGTGCGGTCGCCTACCTCGACGGCAGCGACGACGTGACGACGTACGCCGAGCGTCAGGGCCTGTTCGTGATCCGCGCCACGGGCAACAGCGCGAGCATCCTGAACGCGGAGGGCTTCGAACCGCGATCGTTCGCCTGAACTGGTGTCGTCGGAGGGGCGTGAGCGGAAGGGTTGATAGTCTGGGCCCGGGCGGTCCCTGCGGTGGATTGGCGCAGCGCCGCCCTCCACGAACACCAGCGCCCCTCGGTATCCCGGATGCCGCTACCCTGAGAGGAATTGGCGATGGCAACGAACTCCCCCGAAGGGCCTCTGGAGGCGCCGGTCACGATGGAGCACCTCGTCGAGTTGACGAGGAGCATTCGCGAGATCCGCGACGAGGCGCGGGAGCGGCAGCAAGAGGTCGCGGCCCAGATGCAGGAGACGGACCGGCGTCTCAGGCGGGCCGAGAATCTGTTCACGACGCAGTGGGGCAAGTTGATGGAGAGCCTGGTGGAGGGAGACCTGGTCCGTCTGCTCCAGGCGCGGGACGTTGCGGTGGAGGGCACGCTTCAGCGGTCCCGCAAGCGGCGGAACGGCGAGCACTTCGAGATCGACATTCTGGCGACCAACGGCGCGGAGGTCGTAGCAGTGGAGGTCAAGACGACTCTGCGCCCGGAGGCCGTCGGCCGGTTCGTGGAGAAGCTGTCGCGGTTTCTGGAATGGTACCCGGAGTACCGGGGGCGAACCGTGTACGGAGCGGTTGCCTACCTTGACGGCGGCGACGACGTGACTACGTACGCCGAGCGTCAGGGTCTGTTCGTCATCCGCGCCACGGGCAACAGCGCCAGCATCGTGAACGCCGAGGGCTTCGAACCGCGATCGTTCGCCTGAACTGGCGTCGTCGGAGGGCCGATCCGCCCCCGGCGGTACGGTCGAAGCGTGTGGCCGCGCGAGCCGGAGAACGGAGACACGCCAAGCTGTTGGCAACGGTTGGAGGTGAGCCGGTCGCCCGGTTGGGGGGCGGGGCGGGCCAACCGGGGCGCCAAGGGGAGGAGGACTGTGCCGCCGTGCCGGCCCAGGAGTCCAACGAGAAAAGGGGAGAGAGCCGAAGCCCTCTCCCCTTGATCTTCTCTTCGTCGGGTTCACAACCCGGCGATTCGTGCGGTTCGGCTCCTAGAAGCGGATCCTCATCGAGGCGCGCACCTGGCGCGGACGCTGGAAGAAGCGCCGGACCGGGTAGACCTGACCGTCGCCGCCCCAGGAACGTCGCCGCTGCTGGTTCGTGAGGTTCAGCACGTCGACCCGGAGCTCACCCCGCACGTCCCGGTAGCCCATGGGGAAGCCCCAGGCGCCGTTCAGGTTCAGGGTGTACTCGTCCGAGGTGAAGCGCCCCTGCGTGCCCGGGGCATGCAGGTTGAAGCCGACCCCGTTGTTCGGCGTACCCGGCTTCGGATCGGTCGGATTGCGCTGGACCCTCTCAAGACCATCGAAGTCGATGCTCACGCCTTCCGAGCGGACCCACGGAGTTCCGGTCTGGAAACTCAGGTGGCCCGACAGCGTCAGATCCTGGTTCCCGATCCGCCAGGTCTTGAAGCCGAAGGAGTTGTAGATCCACGTCCGGTCATAGGCGCCGTTGAGGCCACGCCGGTTGATCATCGACACGGGGTAACCCACCCACTCGGACAGTGCCTGGTTGCAGTCCACAGGGAAGAGCTCCGTGCGGCCGGTGCGCCGGTCCGGCACCAACTGGCCGGCGTCGCACTGTTCAATGTGGCCCTCGGTCAGCACGACGCTCAGGTTCTCGAGGTAACTGCTGTTCGTGTTGTTCCACCAGGCCCCGGCGCCCGTCGTGTCGGTTTCCGACCAGGACACGTTGTTGTAGAGCGCCCAGCCGTTGGCGAACCGCCGGTTGAGTTGAACTTGCAGCCCCCGATAGCCGTTCTTCGCCGGATCCGCGGCGGCGAGCGCCTCGTCGTTGAGGTTCCGGGGAATGCCCCTGGCTTCGCGCGCATCAGCCGTATTCGTCACGATCTCCGTCAGGTCATGGTAGTTCCCGGTGATGAAGATGTTCCGGCCCTTGTGATCGTACTGGGTGTTGGAGAACATCATGTCCTGCATCGACCAGTCGATGTACTTCACGTCGAGCGCCCAGTTCGGAGCGAACTGCCACTCAAGACCGATGATCAGGTCTTCCCGGTAGTAGGGATCGATGTCGTGGCTCCAGATCTCGCAGTCCACGCCGGATGCTTCGCCGTCCTGGCAGGGCCGCACGGCGTCCCACATCAGGCCAGGCACCAGGGTGCTCCAGGCGAAGTTGTAGCCGGGCGTCGCGTTCCCGACCGTGCCGGCAAGCCGGGTGTCGGTCCGATCCGGAACCGCGCAGAACACGATGGCCTCGATCGGGTCGCAGAACAACCAGACTTCGTAGCCCTCGTAGCCGTTCCACTGATCGTGCATGCCCCCCGCGGTGTCGCCGCCGCCGGAGATCCAGGCCTGGTTCAGCATCGCGTGGTATTGGCCCCAGTTCGCCGTGAACAACAGCCGTCCGTCGCCCCTCACGTCGTAGGTCGCGTTGAAGCGCGGGTCGGCGTAGGTGGAGTCCACTACCTGGCGGCGCACGTCGTTCCAGGCTTCCTGAATCTCGGAGCGCACGCCGACGTTGAAGGTCCAGTGATCGCCAACGGTGAACCTGTCCCTCAGGTAGAACGCCGTGTCCTTGATTTCGGCGTCGCCGGTGCCGCGGCCGATGCAACTCGTGATGTCGTTGAAGTCGGTGCGTTCGATCCGCCCGTTGACGCTCGTGATCTCGACAGGCGTCAACTCCTGGCCGATCGGACCCTGACAACTCAGTCTGGGCGAGTTGTAGTCCACGTAGACGCAGCCGCGGCCGCGGTTCGTGCTGCCGGACCAGTGCGGGTTGTCGGCGTTGGTTCCCGCATTGCGGGTCAAGGAACAAGTGTCCATGCCCATCGTGCCGGCGCCGCCGTACCCGAACGGGTTGTAGGAGTCGTAGCCCCAGCCGTTCATGAACGACGTACGGGCGTTCTCGCCCTCCCACTTCGTGTCCTGGTAGTCGATGCCGTACTTCAGCTCGTGGTTCGCGCCGACGAACTGGGTGAGGCCGACGTTCGCCTGGTCGCGCGGGAAGCCGTTGAAGCCGAAGCCGTCCGAGAGAATCCAGCCGTTGTGCCAGGCGCCGAGGTTCTCACCGTCCACGTACACGTTGTAGTTGTTGCCCGGCCAGAAGAATCCCTGGTCGGGGTCGAACGGGAAGCGGAGATCGAAGTTCGCGTCGCCGCCCGAGGTGTTCAGCTCGCTGTGGCCAGCTTCCGGACCTCGGTCGAGCGCCTTCGCCTGCATGCAGGTCGTGACCATCTCGGCCGGAACCTCCGGCAGGTGGTTCAGACCGAGCCAATCGAGAAGCGGCTGGCCGTTGACGTCGAGAACACCGGGGTTCTCCTGCGCCAGCGTGTTGTGGCAACCCAGGAACTTGTTCTCCTGCGTTTCCTGCTGCGCGATCTTCATCTCGAGGAACCAGTTGGACGAGATCGCCCAGTTCCAGTTCACCGTCGCCAGAGTGCTGTCGTTCTCGTGCGGCGTCGGCGTCCAGTAGTCGAACGACTGCGGGTTGAAGTAGTTCCGGAACGTCGGCGTCTCGATCGTGGAGGCGTTGAACGAATGCGCAGCGCTCGACTGCAGATTCAGCTTCAGAATCCGCGTGTCGTCGAACAGGCTGATGTCGTACGGATCGCCGCCGACCAGCCGCTCCGAGTACGCGTCGTCGAACTCGCTGTAGCCGGCGTAGAACCAGAACTTGTCGCGCATGATCGGACCGCCGAGCGAGACCTCGAAGCCGTCGCTGGCGCCGGCCCACTCGGAGCCTCCGGGGCGACAGGGCTCAAGTTCGCGCGAGCCGTCGGTGCCGCCGGGAATCAGGCCGCGACCCTGGTCGCGCTCGTCTCCGTGGCAGCGCTTGAACCAGTCAGCCGGGTAGGGCTTGTTCGTCCGCTCGGTGAGCGAGGGCTGGTCCTTGTAGTCCGCGCCCCAGTCGATCCTCTGGTGGTTCCAGAGCGTGTCGGCGTGCCAGCGGTTGGTGCCGGACTTGACGATCACGTTCGTCGCGGAACCGACGTAGCGGCCGTACTCGGCGGAGGAACCGCCGGCTTCCATGGAGACCTCGGTCAGCGCCGTGGTCGGTACGCGGACGCGACTGCCGCCGAACTTGGCGAAGGTCGTGTCGACACCGTCGATGAACACGCCCTGGTCGGCGAAGTGCGCGCCGTTGACGGACGGACGGGTCTGCTGGATGTCGTCGTTCTCCGCGTCGGCGGTCACGCCGGGAAGAGCGTTGATGATGCCGTAGTAGGTGCGGGTCGTGCCGCCGATCTGCTCGCCGATCTCGCCGGAGACCGTGGCGCCGGCGGAGACGTTGAACTTGTCGACCATGGGCGTTTCACCCGTGACGGTGACCTCGCCCTCGATCGCCGCCTGGAGGGTGACGTTGAGGTCCTTCCGGTCGCCGGCGACGGCATGCACCTCGGCCCGGGCCTCGCCCAGACCTTCCAGCGAGGCGGTCATCGTGTAGTCGCCCGGAACCACGCCGACGAAACGGTAGTTGCCGTTCTCGTCGGTGATCCCGAACTTGTCGCCGCGCTCGCCACTCAGGGTGACGCTCACGCCGGGCAGCGGAGAGCCGCCGGGGTCTACTACTTGGCCGCTGATCGTCGCGGTCTCCGGCGCGTCTGCGAACAGGCAGACGGGCAGCAGAACCAGCAGCGCGGCCAGGAACAGTCGCTTCATCTCAGTCCTTCTCCTTGTCGGTTAGATGAGCCAACGGTTGGATTCGAGTGGCGCATCTTCACCGACTCGTTCCGCTCGTGTCAAATCAGGGCGGGCCTGGGGCGGTGAGGGCTCGGGAGATCCAACAGACTGGTTCAGAGTTCAGTGCGCTGGAGCACCCTCGATACTCTCCATCGCCCATGGCCATCCTCATCGTGATGATCCCATTCTGGCTGGTTGCGGCGACGGGCGAGTCGTCCGCCGTGTTCGAGGAAGTCGCCGAGGCTGTCGGCGTCGACTTCGTCCACTTCAACGGGATGACGGGCCAGCTCTACACGGCGGAAGTCGTCGGTCCGGGAGTTGCCCTGATCGACTACGACAACGACGGCGACCTGGACATCTACCTGGGCCAGGGCCGTGAGTTCGATGGCGACGAGGATCGCGCGCCGGTGTTCGCGCGCCGGCTCGGGCAGCCAGCGGGCGACCGCCTCTTCCGCAACGAACTCGAAGGCGCCGGCGAGACGGGACTGCGGTTCGTCGACGTGACCGCGGAGTTGGGCCTCGACGCTCCCGGCTACAACATCGGCGTTGCGACCGGCGACTACGACCGGGACGGGTACGTCGACTTGTACGTGACGAACCTGGGGGCGAATCAACTGCTCCGCAACAACGGCGGCGCCGGCTTCGAGGACGTCACCGAGAGCGCCGGGGCTTCCGACCGGCGCTTCAGCGTCCCCGCGACCTTCTTCGACTTCGACGCGGACGGCCGGCTCGACCTCTATGTCGGCAACTACCACCGGTTCCACCGCGCGAACCGGAAGCGCTGCTTCCTGACCGGCGGCCAACCTGACTATTGCGGACCGCTCAGCCAGCCGGCGCAGGCCGACCGCCTGCTGCGCAACCTCGGCGACGGGACCTTCCTGGACGTGACCGAGCGATCCGGCCTCGCCGGGGCTCCGCACACGGCGTTGGGCGCGGCTGCCGTCGACTTCAACGGGGACGGTCTGGTCGACCTCTACGTCGCCAACGACCAGATGGCGAACCAGCTCTGGCTCAACCAGGGCGACGGCACCTTCATCGAGGACGCGGTGTTCGCCGGCGCCGCCTTCGACCGGGAGGGAAGGGCCCAGGCGAGCATGGGCGTCGCGGTCGCGGACTTCGACGGCAACGGTGCGCCGGACATCTTCCTCTCCCACCTGGTCCGGGAACACAACACGCTGTACCTGAACGACGGGGAGGGACTGTTCGCGGACCGTTCGCGCGAGGGAGGCTTGGTGGATCCGAGCTGGCCGATGACGGGGTTCGGGACGGTGCCGCTCGACTATGACGGGGACGGTGTGCTCGACTTGTTTGTCGTCAACGGCGCGGTGCGCCGGATCGAGAGCCAGGTCGAAGCCGGGGAGCCGCACCCGCTGCGGATGGAGAACCAGCTTTTCCGGGGTCTGGGCGGAGGCCGCTTCGAGGCCGTGCCCGCCGCGGAACGCGAGCATCCGGTCCTGAGCGAAGTGAGTCGCGGCCTGGCTGTCGGCGACCTGGACAACGACGGCGATCCGGATCTCGTGATCACGAACAACGGCGGCCGGGCAAGGGTGCTGCTGAATCGCCGGCCGCCCGGCGGGGCCTGGCTCGGCGTGCGGCTGGTGGCCGGTATCGGCGCTGCCGATGCCTCTGTTGAGCGGGCCGGAGAGAAGGACCGGATGCCGGCCAGAACCCGGGTGGCGCCCCGCGCCGCACGCGAACCAGTCCGTGCGCCGGTCGGCGGGCGCTCGGATGGCAGGCTGGCGCACCCCGTGGAGGGTTCCGGACCGCCGATCCTCGACGTGTACGGCGCCCGTGCGCGGATCGCCGGACAGGGCGGTTGGCAGTGGGCCCGCACGGACGGCAGCTATGCCGCGGCCAGTGATCCTCGGCTGCTGTTTCCGCTGACGGGCGACTCGGCCCCCGCGACGGTCGAGGTCGTTTGGCCGGACGGGTCCATCGAGGAGTTCCCTGGCGTCGAGCCGAACCGTTACCACCAGCTACGGCGCGGCGCCGGATCAGCCAAGGAGCAGCCGTGAGCGGTTTTTCCGGTCCCAGACGGATTCTCGTCACATTGGCGATCGTCGCCGCCGCACTGGGTGCGCCGGCGTCCCCGTCGGCTGCTGCCGCAGGTGGCCAGGAGCCAGTCCCGGACGCCGGCTTCAGCCGGGTGCGCGCGGCGCTCGCGATCGATGCTGTACCGGCGCCGCGCCTCGACCACCTGGAGCCGGAGGTCGTCCAGCGGTTTGAGGAGGATCGCGCCGCGGTCGCCTCCGCGCTGGCCGGCGCCGCCGGCGAGGCACAGGCGCAGGCAGCCGCGAACGCCTTTGCCGATCTCTGTATGCGCTATCTGCACTACGAGTTCCACGGCGCCGCCTCGGTCTGCCTGGCCCAGCTCCGGGCGCTTGCCCCGGGCGACTTCCAGTGGGCCTACTACGAGTTGCTGCTGCACGACGCGACCGGCGACCTGGAGCGGGCGCGGGCGAGCGCCGGCGCAGCGCTCGATTTGCGTCCGGGCGATGTGCCGACCCTGATTCGTGCCGGCGATCTGCTGTTGGCCGAAGGAGAGCTCGACGCGGCGGAAGCGGCCTACGGCAGGGCCGCCTCGGGACGGCCCGAGAGCGCGGCGGCCCGTTTCGGTCTCGGGCGGGTGGCGCTCGAGCGGGGCGACGCGAGCCGCGCCGTCCAGATCCTGGAGGCGGTCGTGGCCGCCGAGCCCGAGGGCAGCATCGTCCATCATCATCTCGGCATGGCGCTGCGCGCGGCCGGCGATCCGGAGCGGGCGCGGCTTGAGCTGAGCCGGAATCGGCAGGCGCCGATCGCGATCGTCGATCCGCTGCGCGAACGCCTCGATCTGCTCGGCATGAAGGGGGAGGCCATGTTCGACCGCGCCGTGCGCGCCGCGCGATCGGGCGACCATGCCCGGGCGATCGACCTTTACGACGAACTGCTCGGGACAGACGATGCGGACGCGGAGGTCCACTTCAACCTGGCCCGGTCCCTGATCGAGACCGGCGATTTCGGCCGTGCGGAGAGCCACCTGCGCCGCGCCATCGAGGTGCGGCCGGACCACGGCGCCGCGCACTTCAACCTTGCGCTGCTCCTGGGGCGCGCTGGTCGCAACGTGGAGGCCGCGGCCCACCTGGAGCGGGCCGCGGACCTCGACCCGGAGAACCTGCCCTGGCGGCTGGCGCGGGCGCGGGCCCGGGCCGACGCCGGCAACGTGGGCGGCGCGATATCCGAGCTCGAGGAGATCGTCGGCCTCGATCCCGGCCTGATCGAGGCGCGGCGCTCACTGGCGGCGTTGCTGGTTGGCGCCGGGGCGCCCGCACGTGCCGCGGTCCACCTCGATGCTCTCGTCCAGCTCGTGCCGGACGACATCGCGGCGCGCTTCAATCTGGCCCTGATGCAGTTCCAGGCCGGGCTGTACGTCGACTCTCGGGCGTCGCTCGAAGCGGCGCTGGAGCGCTTCCCCGGCGACGTCGCCGTGCGGCACCTGCTGGCCCGCTTGTTGGCCACGAGCCCGGTTCCGGGGGCGCTCGACGGCGCCCGGGCGGTGGAGCTGGCGGAGGCCGTCGTGGCCGAGCAGCCGGTCCTGGACCACATGGAGACGCTGGCGATGGCCCTGGCGGCGGCGGGACGCTTCGACGAGGCGGTCGCTCGACAGGAGGAAGCGCTGGAGATGGAACGCCGGTCGACCGGCGTGAACTCGGCCGAACGGCGACAGCGCCTGGACCTCTACCGGGCCCGGCAGCCCCTGCGCGCGCCGGCGAGGCCGTAGGTCGGCCTTGCGGCCTGCACCGGCCAGGACGGGGCTCCTGCCGGGGGCCGTGCTGATTCTCCTCTTGTCTCTGGGGCTTTGGCCGGGAATCTCCTGGGGCCAGCCGCCCGCCGCGGAGACGCAGGTAGAAGCCGGGCACCAGCGGATGCTGGAACTCCTGGAGGAGATTCGGGTCGAGAGTGCCGGGGAGAATCCCTGGTTGGGGGAGGCGGCGGCGGGCGCGGCGAGGGAGGCGCTGGCGGCCGCGGGGGACGCACCGCCGGCTAGACGCTTCCGCCTGTTGGTCGAGGCTGCGGAGGAAGAACTGCGGCTCGGGAACGAGTCGGAGGCCCTCGGGCACTTCGGCGACGCCTACGGCTTGATGCAGGAACTACGGAGCTTGCCCGGGCGGGAGAAGGCGGAGACGCTGTTCCGGATCGCCGTGGCCTGGCTGCGCTATGGCGAGAGCCGGAACTGCGCGGCGACGCATGGCGCGGAGGCCTGCATCCTGCCGATCCGCAGCGGGGCGGTTCACCGGGAACGGGAGGGTTCCGAGCAGGCGGCCCGGTATCTGCGGGAGTACCTGGCGGCGGTTCCTGAGAGCTCGGTTCAGGAAGTGCAAGGGAAGTGGCTGCTGAACCTGGTTCACATGACCCTGGGCGACCATCCCGGCGGGGTCGAGCCGGAGTACCGGTTGCCGCTCGAGACCTTCGGGAGCGGCGCGGAGTTTCCGCGCTTCCGGAATGTCGCCCCCGCGCTGGGCATCGACACGTTCAACCTGTCCGGCGGCGCCGTGGTCGACGACTTCGACGGCGACGGCAACCTCGACATCTTCACCACGACCTTCGATCCCGGCGGCGAGCCGCGGTTCTTCGTCGGCGACGGGAAGGGCGGGTTCGAGGACCAGACATCCGCCGCGGGACTCGACGGGCTCTACGGTGGCCTCAATGTGGTCCACGGCGACGTCGACAACGATGGCGACCTGGACCTGTATGTGCTGCGCGGGGCCTGGTTCGGGCCCCATGGCCGGCATCCGAACTCGCTGTTGCGCAATGAATCCGTCCACGGAGAGGGGGAGAATGGCGGCGCGCCGGTCTTCCGCGATGTGACCTTCCTGAGCGGGCTCGGCGGCGCCCACTATCCGACGCAGACTGCCGCCTGGGCCGACATGGACAATGACGGTGACCTGGACCTGTTCGTCGGCAACGAGCACAGCGCCGTGCAGCCGGCGCCGTCGCAGCTCTTCCGCAACGAGGGACCGGGGCCGGACGGCGTGGTCCGGTTCCGCGACATTGCTGCCGCCGCGGGCGTCGAGGTGCGGGCCTTCGTCAAGGCGGCGGTTTGGGGGGATGTCGACAACGATCGCTTTCCCGACCTCTACGTCTCCGTGCTGGGCGGGGCGAACCACCTGTACCGCAACCGCGGTGACGGCAGCTTCGAGGACGTGGCTCCGGAACTGGGCGTCACCGGGCCCCGCCAGAGCTTCCCGGCCTGGTTCTGGGATTTCGACAACGACGGCAACCTGGACCTGTTCGTTTCCAGCTACACCGGCGACCGCGGGGCGTTGGGGTTCGTCGCGGCGAGCTACCAGGGCTTCCCGGGTCCGTGGGAGCTGGCGCGCCTCTACCGGGGCACGGGCGGTGGCCGGTTCGAGGACGTCGCGGCCCGGGCCGGCCTGATCCGCCTCCACCTGCCGATGGGCTCGAACTTCGGCGACCTGGACGGCGACGGCTTCCTCGACTTCTACCTGGGCACCGGTTATCCCGACTACGAGGCCGTGATGCCGAATGTGCTCTACCGCAGCCTGGGCGGCGAGCGGTTCGTCGACGTGAGTCTCGCCGCCGGATTCGGCCACCTGCAGAAGGGGCACGCGGTGGCGTTCGCCGACATCGACTCGGACGGCGACCTGGACGTCTTCGAACAGATGGGCGGCGCCTTTCCCGGCGACGGTTTCGGCGATGCGCTGTTCGAGAACCCGGGCTTCGGCAATCGCTGGCTCGGTCTGAAGCTGATCGGTACCCGGAGCAACCGTTCGGCGATCGGGGCCCGCATCCGGGTCGATGTGGTCGACGCGGACGGCGGGCGCCGGAGCATCCACCGACGGGTGAACGGCGGCGGCAGTTTCGGCGGCAATCCGCTGCGGCAGACGATCGGCCTGGGACGGCCCGAGGCCGTGGAGAAGGTCGAGGTCTACTGGCCGACGACCGATCTGACGGAGACGTTTGCGGAGGTCGAGATGGACCGGCTGTATCGGGTCGTTGAGGGTGCGGGGGAACTGGAGTTCGTGGAGTAGCAGCAGCTCCTCCAACTACACGACCGGCTCGTTGCCGATCACGTGGTCCGCCTCCAGGGCGTCGAGTTCGTCCTCGCTCAGGCCGAGTAGCCGGGAGAGCACCTCGCGGTTGTGCTGGCCCAGGGTCGGCGCCGGCCACTCGACGGGGTAGGGGCGGCTCGGGCCGTCCGGGGCTACCGGCCGGTAGGGGGCGGAGGGGTTCGGCTGGTTGCCGACGAAGGCGCGTTCGCGCCATTGCCAGTAGCCGCGGGCGTCGAGGTGGGGGTCGTAGAGCACGTCCATCGTGTTGCGCACGACGGCCGCCGGCACCCCGGCCGCGGCCAGGCGCCGTTCGAGTGCCAACCCGTCGTGAAGCCCGGTTCGGGACGCGATTGCCTCGTCCAGTGCGTCTTCATGCTTCTTCCGGTCCGGCGCGGCCGCGAAGCGAGGGGCGGCGCCATCGATCTCCAGCGCGGCGCTGAGCTGCCGCCATTGCTCTTCCGTCTCGATCGTGATCACGATCCAGGGCTCGGCGCCGATGCAGGGGTAGGCCCCCCAGGGCGCGTGGAGTGGATGACGTCCGCCGCAGCGTTCCGGTGGCGCTCCCCGGATCGCCTGCTCGACGAGCCCGTGCGCGGCGAGCGGGAACATCGACTCGACGTGGGAGAGATCGACGTACTGGCCTTCGCCGGTCCTCCGGAGATGGCGCAGCGCGGTCAAGAGAGCGGCGGCGGCGTTGATGCCCGCGATCGGATCGCCGAGGGCGACATGCTGCATCGTCGGCGGATCGCCGGCGCGGCCGTTGATGTGGGGCAGGCCGGATGCCTGCTCGACGGTGGAGCCGTAGGCGCGGTGGTTCATCCAGTCGCCGCTGGCGCCGAACGGCGGCATGGAGACCAACACGAGTTCGGGATTCGCCTCTCGCAGCCGCTCGTAGGCGAGACCCAGCTTGGGCAGGACGCTCGCCGTGTAGTTCTCGATCACGGCGTCGGACTTCGCGACGAGTTCGAGCAGGAGATCCTTGCCGCGACGGCTGGTCAGGTCGAGGGTGATCCCGAACTTGTTGCGCCCCGTCGTGTTGAAGGCGGTGGACTGCTCGTAGAGCTTCTGCGCGATGGACTCCGGCGTCGACTCCCAGCCGCGCCACCAGTCGAAGTACTGGCAGGACTCGACCTTGATCACCTCGGCGCCCATGTCGGCGAGTTGACGGGTGGCGAGTGGGCCGGCCCAGCCCATCGTCAGGTCGACGATGCGGATGTCCCGGAGCAGGTCGGGGCGACGAGGGGCGCCGTCCGCTGAACGCACCGCCGCCGGCTGCGCCGCCACTGGGTGCGCCGGCCTGCCGTCCGTGCGCCCGATGACGGGCACACGGTCCGGTTCGCGGGTGGCGCGGGTTCGCGCCACCCGCGTTCTGGCCGGCATTTCCGGTCCGGAAGCTGTGCCGTTGTGTTCACCGAGCCGCGGCGCGCGGCCATCGCCTGCTGCCGGAGTGCGGTGCAGCCGAAAGGGCGTGCCGGGTGCCGGGAAGCGGCCCTGGTCGGGGTGCTCCGCTTCGACCCAGGCGCCGCGGCCGCGGTACTGGTCCAGTGCAAGCAGTTCCACCGGTGTCGGAGCGAGGGCCAACGGAACGCGGGCCGCCTGACCGGCCTCCACCCACTGCAGGGCGGTTCGTTCGAGCAGGCGCGGGGCGAGCAGGGCGTCGATCTTGTCGGCATCTTCCAGGCGGTTGATCGACACCTGGTAGCGGGGCTCCGCGGCCAGTTCGGGCAGATCCAACAACGTGCTGAAGCTCTGCCACTGGCTCGGCGTGACCGTGGTGACGCCGAGCCAACCGTCGCGAGTGGGGTAGATGCCGGTGGGATAAGTGGGCCAGAAACGGTTGATTCCGATCCGGGGCCGGATCACGCCGGTCGCCAGGGTCCCCGGCGGACCGGGTTCCGTGATGCACATCGCGGCTTCGAAGATGGATACGTCGAGTTGGGTCTGCGCATCGGGCGCGCCGGTTTCCCGGCCCAGGAGATGGCCGACGCCGGCAACGTAGGCGAGCGTGCCGGCGACGACCTGAGCCGTGTGGCCGGTGGTCAGCATGGGCGGCCCCTCCGCCGGGCCGACCGCCCGCGCGGCGCCGGTGTGGGCCCCGATCACCTGGTCCGTCGCGGCGCGCCCGGCGTAGGGACCGGTGGCGCCGAACCAGGAGATGGACAAGCGAATCTGTCCGTCGCGCAGGGTGGGACCGCGGCGAGCCTCAGCGTCCAGAATCACGTCGGCGGCTTCAAGCAGCGCCTGCCGCACCGGGTTCGCGATTTCGGCGGCAACGCTCTGCTTGCCGAGCGACAGGTAGGTGGCCAGCCCGCTCGCTTCAGGCCCAGCGGTCAGGGGATGGAACGGGGGCAACCGGCGAATCGGTTGCCCCTCGCCGGGCGGTTCGAGGTTCGTCACTCGAGCGCCGAGATCGCGGAACAGCTTGCCGCAGTAGGCGGTCGCGATCGTGCCGGCGACGTCGACGACGTGGATGCCGCCGAGGGCTGCGGCTGTGGGCTCTTGGGAATGCATGGAACGGCTGGACGCGGGATTGTAGATCGTGGCGGGTTCCGGATTCCGCCTGCGGCGGGTGCCGGCCAGAAGGCCGGCGCACCCAGTGCCTGAAGGCCGGCGCACCGACGGTGTGCGGGCGCTCGCGTGGCCAGCACTCCAGGTCGGCGTAGGATGCCGCGGGTGAAGCGACAGACAGTTCTGCGGCTCTCCGTGATGATGCTCTTGCAGTATGGGGTGTGGGGCGTCTGGCTGCCGGTGCTGGCCCGGTACCTCCAGGCGGAGCCTTCGGAGGGCGGGCTCGGCTTCACGCCCGGCCAGATCGGATGGATCCTGGGGCTGGCGAGTTCGATCGGCGCGGTCACCGCCCCCTTCGTCGCCGGTCAGCTCGCCGACCGGTCGTTTTCGACCCAGCGGATGCTCGCCGTGCTGCTGGTGGCGGGCGGTGTGGTCAAGATCATCACGGCCTACCAGACCAGCTTCAGCGCCTGGCTGTGGCTGTCGGTGCTCTACTCGGTGTTGTACACGCCGACTCTGGCCCTGTCCAACTCGCTCGCCTTCGCCCACATGGACGACGGCGACCGGGAGTTCCCGAAGGTCCGTGTCTGGGGCACGATCGGCTGGATCGCCGCGAGCTGGGCGTTCCCGCTGTTCTGGTTGCTCTCCGATGTCCGGCTCTCGTGGCTACCGCCGTTCTATGTCGGGGTGGAGGCCGCGGACGCGACCGCGCGACTCGCCGATTCGCTGATCTGGAGCGGCGTGCTCGCCTTTGGCTACGCGCTCTTCTGCCTGTTCCTGCCGCCGACGCCGCCGCGGAAGGACGCGAAGGAGAAACTGGCCTTCGCGAAGGCATTCGGGCTCTTCCGGCAGCGATCCTTCGCGGTCCTGGTGGCGGCAAGCCTGCCGATCGCGATTATCCACCAGATCTATTTCATGCAGACCGCGCCGTTCATGAGTCAGGTGCTCGGTCTGGCTGACAGCCGGATCGGTCCGGCGATGAGCATCGGCCAGTTCGCCGAGATCGCGGTCATGGTGGCCACCGGCTGGCTGCTCGCCCGCCTCGGTTTCCGCGGCGTGATCACGATCGGCGCGTTCGCCTACGTCGCCCGCTACGCGATCTTCGGCAGCGTGTTCCTGCCGGTGCCGGTGATCGTCGCCAGCCAGGCGCTCCACGGCATTTGCTATGCGTGCTTCTTCGCCGCCGCCTTCATCTACGTGGACCGCATCGCGGAGGCGGATGTCCGCCACTCGGCGCAGACCGTCTTCGGGATCGTCATTCTGGGGCTGGGGCCGGTGCTTGCGGCGCCGGTGCTACAGGTGCTGTCGGACGTCTTCACCGACGCCGCCGGCGTGCTCGACTACTCCGCGTTGTGGTACTCGCTGTCGGCGCTGGCCCTGGTGACGATGGTGGGGTTCGGGCTGCTGTTCAGGGATCAGACACAGGCGGAGGGAAACTAGGGGCTGGCCTGCGGCCGGCGCGTGACTCTGGCCGCCTGCGGCGGCAGCCGGCCGGAAGGCCGGCGCACCCAGTGATTTTCAGACGTCGCAGACACTCACGCCGTGCGCTAGCGCGGCGAGCTTGTCCTCGCCCTTGGGGATAAATTCCTGGCCCACGATCCCCGTGTAGCCGGTCTCGAGGATGGCGCGCATGATCGCCGGGTAGTACAGCTCCTGGTTGTCGTCGAGTTCGTTGCGCCCCGGGTTGCCGGCCGTGTGGTAGTGGCCGATGTGCTCGTGGTAGTCGCGGATCGTGCGGATCACGTCGCCCTCCATGACCTGCGCGTGGTAGATGTCGTAGAGGATCTTGAAGCGGTCGGAAGCGACCCGGTCGACGAGTTCGACCAGCCAGGGCATGTTGTCGGCCATGTAGTCCGCGTGGTTGACCTTGGAGTTCAGCAGCTCCATGCAGATCGTTACCCCCTTCTGTTCGGCGTGGCCGACGACCTGTTTCAGGGCCGCGACACAGTTGTCCAGGCCCACGCTGTCAGCCATGCCGTTGCGGTTGCCCGAGAACGTGATCACGTTCGGGAACCCGGCGTCGGCCGTGGCGTCGATGGCGGCCGTTATCGCCTCCAGGCACGCCTCGTGGTTGGCGGGGTCGTTGATTCCCTTGGGGATGCCGTGGCTGTTCGTCATCGCGCAGGAGAGGCCGTGCTCCTGCAGGGTCGGGAAGGCTTCGGGCCTCAGGATCTCGATGGAGTCGAGGCCCATCGCCTTGGCGGCGGCGGCGAGCTCCTCGAGCGGAATGCGGCCGAAGCACCACTGGCACACCGACTGGCGGATCCTTCCGTTCTTGATGACCCGTTCCTGTTGGGCGGCGAGGGCTCCAGGCGCTGCGGCCGCGGCGGCGACCGCAGCGGCGCCGGCGATCAGGGTTCGGCGGGAGAAAGGTTCTGCGTTCACGGATAGGTCCTCCGGTGGGCGTGAGCAGGCTTGGATGGGAGGCGGTCATCTTAGCGCCCGGCCGGTACGCGCTACGATCGGGCCGTGGAGTCGAACGTGGAGCGAAGGTCGAGGTGGCGGTTGCCGGCGATTCTGGCCGTCTCGACGCTGCTCGTCGCTTCCCTGCTGTCGGCCCAGTGGTGGCGCCGGGCGCCGGCTCGCTACCCGGAGGAGGGACGCCAGTACCTGGAGGGCTTCGTCTTCTGCCGGGGCCAGTACCGGCAGGTCATCAACGAGTGGCTTGGCCAGGGCTGGTTCACCGACTATCCCGACTCCGAGTACAACTTCATGACCCGCCTGTCCCAGTTGACGACGGTCGAGATCCAGCGCACGGCGTACGGCGACCCGGAGCACCTCGTGCTCACCCTGGACGATCCGCGGCTGTTCGAGTTTCCGTTCCTCTTCATGTCCGACGTCGGCACGATCGGTATCGACGACGTCGAGGCGGAGAACCTGAGGCGCTACCTGCTGGCGGGTGGCTTCCTCTACGTGGACGACTTCTGGGGTCCCGCCGCGTGGGATCACTGGTCGCGGCAGATCGGCCGCGTGTTGCCGCCGGGCGACTACCCGATCGTCGACATCCCGGTGACGCACCCGATCTTCCGGACCTTCTTCACCGTCGACGAGGTGCCGCAGATTCCCTCGATCCAGTACTGGAACATGACGGGCGGGTCGATACCTCGGAACGCGGTTCGAACTCGGCCGAGCCCCACTTCCGCGGCATCTTCGACGAGAACGGACGGCTCCTGGTTGCGATGACCCACAACACGGACATCGCCGACGGCTGGGAGAGGGAAGGGGAGTCGCGGGAGTTCTTCGAGCGCTTCTCGCTGACGAAGTCCTATCCCTTCGGGGTCAATCTGGTCCTGTACGCTCTTTCGCACTGACAGAGGAGAACACTTCCATGGCCCTTGCTACGACACTTCGCTCCCGTCTTCTTACCCTCGTTGCCGCCGCGGCCCTTCTCGCCGTACCCGTCACGGCGCAGCAGGACTTCTCGGCCGTCGAGGTGACCGCCGAGCACGTCGCGGGCGCCGTCCACATGCTGACGGGCGCCGGCGGCAACATCGGCGTTTCCGCCGGCGAGGACGGCATCCTGATCGTCGACGATCAGTTCGCCCCGCTTGCCGACAAGATTCGGGCGGCGCTCGCGGGGATTTCGCCGGGCGACCTCGAGTTCGTCGTCAACACCCACTTCCACTTCGACCACACCGGGGGTAACGCGATCTTCGGCAAGGAGGCGCTGATCGTGGCGCACGCGAACGTGCGCAAGCGCCTGGCGGAAGGGGCCGGCGTGCGCGGCCGACCGGCCGAACCTGCGCCGAAGGAGGCCCTGCCGGTCGTGACGTACGACGAGGGCGTGTCGATCCACTTCAACGGTGAAGAGATCATGATCGGCCACCTGACGGGCGGCCACACGGACGGAGACAGCTACATCTACTTCACCGACTCGAATGTGGTCCACCTCGGCGACCAGTTCTTCGCCGGACGCTTTCCCTTCGTCGACATCGGCAACGGCGGCAACGCGGTCGGTCTCAGGGACAGCATCGGGGAGGTGCTCGAACACCTGCCGGCCGATGCGAAGGTGATCCCCGGCCACGGTCCCCTGTCTTCGGTGGACGACCTGAAGACCTACCACCGCATGCTGACGGAGTGCGTGGCGGCCGTCGAGGCCGGCAAGGACGCGGGCAAGTCGGTGGAGGAGATTCAGGCAGCCGGCCTCCCCGAGGAGTGGGAGGGCTGGGGTTCCGGCTTCATCAACGAGTCGGTGTTCATCACATCCATCTTCGAGAGCCTGTAGGAGCCTCGCCATGCCGGTTACCCGCTCGGATGGAGTGCTGCGTTTGAAGCACGTCGCGCTGGCGGCCGTGCTGGCCCTGGCGGCTGGCGTCGCGACGGCGGCGCCGCCCGCTGGTTCGGATATCGAAGGCGGCTGGCCGGCCTGGCGGGGTCCGAGCCGGACCGGGTCGGCGCCGGGCGGCAACCCGCCGATCGAGTGGTCCGAAACGAAGAACGTTCGCTGGAAGAAGGCGGTGCCGGGGCTCGGCCTGTCCTCGCCGATCGTGTGGGGCGACCGGCTGTACCTGACGACCGCTGTGCCGACGGGCGAAAAGGCCGAGAACGCGCCTCCGGCCGGCAGGCGTGACGGCATCCCGCCGGACCAGGTCCTGAGCTACGAAGTTCACGCCCTGGACCGAGCGGACGGGTCGACGGTGTGGAAGCGGACCGTGCGAACGGAGGCGCCGTCCGGCGGCACTCATCCCGACGGCACCTGGGCCTCCGGGTCGCCCGTTACGGACGGCGAAGTGCTGATCGCTTTCTTCGGTTCGCAGGGACTCTACGCCTTCGATCTGGATGGGACCGAACTCTGGCGCCGCGACTTCGGCGACATGAGGACCCGGCTTGGCTTCGGCGAGGGTAGCTCGCCGGCGCTGCACGGAGACCGCGTGTTCGTCATCTGGGATCACGAGGACGAGTCCTTCATGATCGCCCTCGACAAGACGACGGGGCAGGAGAGCTGGCGCCGCGACCGCGACGAGATGACCGCCTGGACGACGCCCCTCGTCGTCGAGCACGGCGGCCGCGTCCAGGTCATCACGAGCGCGACGAACCGCGTCCGCTCCTATGACGCGGACACCGGCGAGCCGATCTGGCAGGCGACGGGCATGACCCTGAACGCGATCCCGTCGCCGGTGTACTCGGATGGCGTCGTCTACCTGACGAGCGGCTTCCGCGGCAGCAAGCTGCTCGCGGTGCGCCTCGACGGGGCCGAGGGCGATGTCACCGGGACGGAGCAGGTGATCTGGTCGGTCGACCGGGACACGCCTTACGTGCCCTCGCCGCTGTTGCACGACGGCGTCATCTACTTCACGAAGTCGAACAGCGGCATCCTTTCCGCCTACGACGCGGCGACGGGCGAGGCTCTTTACGCGAATCAGCGGCTGGGCGCGGTGCGCAACGTCTACGCGTCGCCCGTCGGAGTCGGCGACCGCGTCTACTTCAGCAGCCGGGACGGCGAGTTCCTCGTCGCGAAGGCGGGGCCGACCTTCGAGGTCCTCGCCGAGAGCGAACTCGACGATCGCTTCGACGCCTCACCGGCCATCGTCGGCGACGTGATCTACCTCCGCGGCCGCCGCAACCTGTACTGCATTGCTGCGCCGTAGACGGCTGCTCCGGAGCGCCGCAGGGTCGGAGCGCCGCAGCGCCGCAGCGCCGCAGCGGCGGAGGATGCACCCGCCGTCGGCAGCAGCCGACGGGGCCGCCGGCGCACCCAGTGATGCGGCCAGTTCCATACAAGGCAGTTGCCGCGGGCGGAGTTGGCGGAGTCGAGGTTGCTCGTCGCAGCTAGGAGCCGGCGAGGGGGAGTTCGAGCACCAGGGTCTCGGGGAGGAGGCACACCTGGTCGTCGCAGGCCTGGAGGCGGACAGAGACGGGAACGGAGACGGGGAGTGGTTCGGGTTCGGTGCCCGGACGAATACTGAAACTGATCCGCTGGGTGTCTTCGTAAATCAGGACGTCGCCGGACTGAGCGCTGACCTGGGTTCGTCGGGGCTCGGGATAGCGAAGGTCGGCTGTCTGGAAGACGTTGCCGGCGCTGAGTACCTGAGTTCCGATCAAGTCTTCCTGGAGTGGCTCGGGACCGTTCAGGTGCCAGCCATCCTTGATCATCAGGTCTAGGTCGACTTCGTACTCGCCTGAAGCGGGGCCGGGACGCAGGCGGGCGGCGGCGAGGACGGCGCCGTTGCCTCCGGCAGCCCGTGGCCCTGCGTCGCCGTCAAGGGCGACGGCCAGTGCGGCGAGCATGTAGGTGAAGGCGGCGGGTGCCCGTTCGATGCTCTCGGCGAAGGCGGCGACCGTGGCGAGAGCCCGGTCGAGCGATTGTGGGTCCCCGGTGCGGAGGCCGAGTTCGGCCAGGGCGCGGGCGGCGACCGAGTTGCCCGAGGGGACGGCGCCGTCGGTCGGGCTCTTGGGTTGGGCGATGAGCAAGTTGGCCTTCTCCCGCTCGGCGATGAAGAAACCGTCCCCCAGGCTTCGCGGGGAGGCCGGATCGGCGGGCCCCGGATCCCAGAAGCGTTCGATCATCTCGGTGGCTACGGTATGAGACCGTTCGAGCCAGTGCTGGTCGCCCGTCACGTCGTGGAGGGCCACGAACGCATGCGCCAGGTGGGCGTAGTCCTGGACCAGGCCCGGCGTCGAGGCGTCGCCGTCGAGCCAGACGCGCCAGAGGCCGCCGTCCTCGCGGAGGCAGTGCTCCCAGAGGAACTCCGCCGACCGAGCGGCGGCCTCCGCGTAGGCCGGCTCGCCCAGCGCGTCGGCGGCCTCTGCCAGCCCCCGGATCATCATGCCGTTCCAGGAGGTGAGGATCTTGTCGTCGCGCAGCGGGTGCAGGCGCTCTTCGCGGACGTGGTAAAGGCGCTCCCGGATCCGGTCTAGCCGGCCAAGGAGATCCTCGAGCGGCAGTCCAAGGTCGCCTGCGCTCTCGTCGAGCGGCCGGTCGAGGAACAGGATGTTCCGGTGCTCGAAGTTGCCCTGGTCCGTGACGCCGAACACCCGGATCGCCAACTCCGCGTCGTCCCCTTCCGGAGCCGGGTTGTCTGCTAGCGCGGCCCGAAGCTGGTCCTTCGTCCAGACGAAGAACTCGCCTTCGACCGATTCGCCGCCGGCCGCTTCACTATCCGCGTCGGTGGCGGAGTAGAAGGCGCCGTCGGGCGACGTCATGTCCCGCAGGACGTAGTCGGCCGTCTCGCGCGCCACGCGCGCGAGCAGCGGATCGCCGGTCAGCCGGTAGGCCAGGGCGTAGGCGCGGAGCAAGTGGGCCTGGTTGTAGAGCATCTTCTCGAAGTGGGGCACGAGCCACTGTCCGTCGACGGAGTAGCGGTGGAAGCCGCCGCCGACCTGGTCGTAGATGCCGCCCCGGGCCATCGCGCGGAGGGTGAGCAGGGCCGCGTCCAGCGGTTCCCGGTCGCCGGTTCGCAGAGCCTCTTCGAGCAGGAGCAGGAGGTTCGTTTCGTTCGGGAACTTGGGCGCGTCGCCGAAGCCGCCGTTGACGCGGTCGGTGCTCGCGATCAACCCTTGCCTGGCCTGAGTGATCACGGTGCGGCCCAGATTCTTCGCAGCTCCACGGGCGGCGGTGATCTGCTGCACCAGGTCGGTGATCCGGGCGGCGCTTTCCTCGAGGGCCGGACGCCGCTCCCGCCAGGCGGCGTCGACCTGCCGCATCAGGTTGACGAACTGCTGCGGCGGAAAGTAGGTGGCGCCGAAGAACGGCCTGCGGTCGGGCAGCAGGAAGCTCGACATCGGCCAGCCGCCGCGCTGCTGCGTGACCTGGACCGCCGTCATGTAGATGTCGTCGATGTCGGGACGCTGCTCGCGGTCGACCTTGATGCAGATGAACATCTCGTTCATCAGCCGCGCGACCTCCACGTTGTCGAAGCTCTCGCGCTCCATCACGTGGCACCAGTGACAGGTCGAGTAGCCGATCGACAGGAAGACCGGCTTGTCCTCCGCCTCCGCCCGCTCGAACGCCTCCTCGCCCCAGGGGAACCAGTCGACCGGGTTGTGGGCGTGCTGACGGAGGTAGGGCGAGGTCTCGAGGATGAGGCGGTTCAGATAGAGCGGTCGCCCTTCGGCGTCAACAAGCTCCGTGCGGGGCTCGTAGTCCGGCGGCAACGCGGCGAGCGCCGCTTCGAGCCGGGCCTGAAGCTCCGGCGGGCGTGGTGCGGCCCCCGGGGAAAGGACGATGGAGGCGGAGGGCGTTGCCATGGTCATCAGCGCGACGGCGAGGCCCCCTGCAACCCAGGCTGCGTTGGGCACGGCCCCGAGGATAGCCGCCGCGAGCGCTGCTACATTCGCCGGGATGGAGGAACTGCGGCCCCCGGCGGCTGGTAGAAAGCTGATTCTGGAGCTGCGGCGCGAGCTGGCGGCGGCCGCTGATCCCGAGCGAGCCAGGGGGCAGCAGGCGTACATGAAGTCCACCATGCCGTTCTGGGGTGTGAAGACCCCGCAGTTGCGGAAGATCGGCCGCGCGCTGTTCCGGACGTACCCTCTGGAGAGCTTCGAGGAGTGGCGGCCGACCGTGCTGACCCTGTGGCGCACGGCGGGCCGCCGCGAGGAGCGCCACGCGGCAATCGACCTCAGCGGCTTTACGGCCTACAAGCCGCTTCGCACGATGAAGGCGTTGCCCGTCTTCGAGGAGATGATCGTCTCGGGCGCCTGGTGGGACTTCGTCGACGCCGTGGCCAGTCATCGGCTGCGGGAGCTCGTCGAGCGCTATCCAAAGACGATGGCGCGCCGGATGCGGATCTGGAGCCGCTGCGGCGATCTCTGGAAGCGACGCTCCTCGATGATCTGCCAGCTCGGCCGCAAGGGCGACACGGACCTGGAGTTGCTCTACGCGGCGATTGGCCAGAACCTCCTCGGTTCCCGCTTCGGTCACGAGTTCTTCATCCGCAAGGCGATCGGCTGGGCTCTCCGGGACCTGGCCTGGCACGACCCCGAGGAAGTGCGCCGGTTCGTCCGGGAGCACGAGGAGCTTCTGAGCCCGCTGAGCCGTCGTGAAGCGCTCAAGAACCTGCATGGCGCGCGTGCGCGCCATGCACGACCCGCTCCCCGCGTCCTATGAAGGGCGCGGGGATGACACCTGAGGGCTGGGCGGTGAGAGCGGCGCGAAGGCTCCCCGGAGGCCGCCGCTTCGCGGCGAATGCCGGCGGGGACGCCGGCGCACCCAGTGGGGGGGCGGCGACGAAGCTCCTGGGATTGGCGGGCGTGGTGACCGCGCTGGCGGTGCTGGTCGCGCTCGGCTGTCGGGGCGGGGCCGGTGACGCGCCGCTGCGCTGGGTCGACTGGGCGGACGAAGCCGATCGCCAGGTCGTTGTCGACCGGGAACCGGGGCAGTACCTGGGCCACCCGACGACCGTGCTGCTCTCCGACGAGCGCTCGATTCTGACGGTCTACCCGTTGGGCCACGGCGCCGGGGCGATCGTGATGAAGCGCAGCGACGACGGCGGCCTGACCTGGAGCGAGCGGTTGCCTGTGCCCGCGAGCTGGGCGACCTCGATGGAGACGCCCACCGTGTTCCCCGTCGACCTGCCGGACGGCCGGCGGCGGCTCATCATGTTCTCGGGCCTCTACCCGGTCCGAATGGCGCGGTCCGAGGACGAAGGCGCAACCTGGACCGAACTTGAGCCGATCGGCCACTTCGGCGGCATCGTCGCGATGTCGTCCGTCGAGCGGCTGCGGAGCCTCGACGGCGAGCTGATGGCGCTCTTTCACGACGACGGACGGTTCCTCCGCCGGCCGACGTCGCGCAACGAGCGAATCCCCGGCTTCGAGCCGGAGTTCAAGGTCTACAAGACGATCTCCCTCGATGACGGATTGACGTGGTCGGAGCCGGAGGTCATCGCGGAGCACCCGGAGGCCCACCTTTGCGAGCCCGGGCTGATCCGGTCGCCCGACGGGCGTGAGATCGCCGTGTTGCTGCGGGAGAACAGCCGCCGGTTCAACTCCTTCGCCATCTTCTCTCAGGACGAGGGGCGCACCTGGAGCCGGCCGGTCGAGCTGCCGGTCTCCCTCACCGGTGATCGGCACGTCGGCCGCTACACGCCGGACGGCCGGCTGTTCGTGACCTTCCGGGACCAGGCGCCGTCAAGCCCCTGGCGGGGCGACTGGGTGGGTTGGCTCGGCCGCTACGAGGACCTGCACCGCGGCAAGCGGGCACCGTGGGCCGGCGAGGTGCGGGTGCGGCTGATGGACAACACGTACAGGGCGGACACCGCCTATCCCGGCCTGGAGCTGCTCTCTGACGGGGCCTTCGTCACGACGACGTACGGTCACTTCACGGCGGGCGAGGAACCGTGGGTCGCGGCGGTGCGATTCACCGCGGCCGAGCTCGACCAGGCCGCGGCATCCGCGCCCACCGAAGCGCCGGCGAGACCCGTGTTACGGGTAGGGACAAGCGGCGACTACCCGCCGTTCTCGGTCGCCGAGCGTGACCCTGTCGAGGGAAGTGCCCCGGTTCGCAGCGGCTTCGCTATCGAGGTCGCACAGCGACTAGCCTCCGACCTGGGTTTCGACCTGGAGTTTCGGCCCTTCGACTGGCCCGACCTGACTGCCGCGATGGTCGCGGGCGATTTCGACCTCGCGATGAGCGGCGTCACCTGGCGGCCGGCGCGGGCCGCGGTGGGATGGATGAGCCGCGCGGTTGCGGCCGGAGGACCGTGCGTGGTCTCGGCGGCCGGCGGCCCGGAGCCACCGAGCCGGGTGGCCGTCAATCGCGGCGGCATCCTGGAGCGCTGGACGCGCGAGCGGTTTGGAGGCGGCGCCAGCGAGATCACCGCGGTCGATGACAACCTCTCGCTGCCCGGGCGCCTCGAACGGAATGAGGTCGACGCCTTCGTCACCGACTCGTTCGAGGTCGAGCACTTCGGCCGCGACGGCTGGCGCCGTCGCTGCGAAGCCCCGCTCGACCGGAAGGTCTTCTGGGTCGGCCCCGGGCGCGCGGACGATCTCGGACCCGCGGTCGACCGATGGGTTCAGCGCAACGAGCGGTGGCTCGAGGCCCGTCGCGAGGAGTGGTTCGGCCGTGGCCAGCGCCGGGACGAACTGGACCATCTGCTCGACCTGACGGCACGCCGGCTTGCCTTCATGCCGGTGATCGCAGTCTGGAAGGCCGAGCGTGGCGTGCCGATCGAGGACCAGGAGCGGGAACGGTTGGTGCTCGCGGCGGCCGAGTCGACGGCGGTCAAGTTCGGGCTGGATCCAGGGCCGGTGCGCGAGTGGTTCACCCTCCAGATCGACTTGGCGAAGGCGGTGCAGCGGCGGACCGCCGCCGCCGAGCCGACGTTGGACCTGGACGAAGTTCGTCCGGCCCTGATCCGGCTCGGCGAGAGTCAGGTGCGGGCTCTGCGCGCCCTGGCGGGGGCCTCGGCCGAACCGCCGGAGGCGGTGGATCTCCTGCCCCTGGAGCCCTGGCTGACGGAGCCGGAGATGGATCGGGTGAGGGCGGGGCTGGGCCGGCTCCTCGCCGCTACCCGAGCGCCGCAATGATGCCGCGCGCCATCTGCCAGGTCGAGGAGCGTCCTCCGAGGTCGGGGGTCAGGCTGCTGCCCGCCTCGAGCACCGCGGTCACGGCCTGATCGATCCGGTCTGCCTCGTCATCGAGGTCGAAGTGCCGGAGGAGGGCGGTGGCTGGCGTCAGCAGCGGCAACAGGTTCGCCTGGCCGGTGCCGATCAGGTGCGGCGCGTCTCCGTGAACGGCCTCGAAGACGTGGCAGTCGTCGCCGACGTTGATCGCGTGGCCGGTGGAGATACCGCCCGCCAGCCCGGCCCCGAGGTTGCTCAGGATGTCGCCGTAGAGGTTGTCCATCAACATGACGTCGAAGTCGTAGGGGTTGAGGACCAGGCGCATGCAGGCCGCGTCCACGATGCAGTCGTCCACCTGGATATCGGAGTAGCCGGCGGCAACGCAGCGAACCGAGTCCAGGAAGAGCCCGTCGCTCTGCTTCATGATGTTCGCCTTGTGGATCGCGGTGATCTTCCTGCGGCCGTGCCGCCGGGCGATCCGAAAGGCGTAGTCCGCGATCCGTTCGCAGGCGGCGCGGCTGACCACCTTCATGCTCTCGACCACGCCGTCTACGATCTCGTGCTCGATGCCGCGGTAGACGCCCTCGGTGATTTCCCTGATCAGCAGCACGTCGAGGTCTGGATAGCGCGTTGGCAGTCCCGGGATCGACCGCACCGGGCGCACGCTCGCCCAGAGGCCTAGCATCTGCCGCAGGGCGACATTGGGGTTCTGGGGCCCCGGGCCGACGCGGACCGCATCCGGACCGGGCCCGATGAGCCGGGTCTTGAGCGCCACCCGGCAATCGCGGATCGTTTCCGCCGCCTCGCGGAGGACCGTCTCCGTGTTCCGGCGCACCGCGGTCGGCACATTGACGCGGACGAAGTCGAACCTGGCGCCGGCCGCCTCGAGGATTTCGAGCACCGGCGGGGCGGTTTCCGCGCCGACTCCGCTGCTGCCGACGATCAGCGCTACACGGGGCCGGGCGTCCTGTTCGGCGCCTCCGCTCATCGGGCGGCCTCCCGTTCTTCCGCCACGGCCTCCAGCTCGGCCAGCAGCGCGTCGGTCAGCTCCGACGTGTTCGCTTTGCCGCCGAGGTCCCGGGTCAGGGCGGTGCCGCCAATCAGCAGCCTTTCGACGCCGGAGCGCAGGTGCGCGGCGGCCTCCGGCTCGCCGACGTACCGCAGCATCAACTCGGCGGACAGGATCAACGCGATCGGATTGGCCAGGTCGCGGCCGGCGATGTCGGGGGCCGTGCCGTGGACCGCTTCGAACACCGCGCAGCCGTTGCCGTAGTTGGCTCCGGGGACGACCCCCAGGCCGCCGACCAGGCCAGCGCACAGATCACTCATCAGATCGCCGTCCAGGTTGCCCATGACCAGCATGTCGAAACGCGTCGGGTCCTTTGCCAGTTCGAGCGCCAGATTGTCGAGCGGCAGGTAGTCGACCTGGAAGAAGGGGTAGTTCTGTTCGCACTCGCGGGCGCAGGCGAGGAACAGATTGTCGGACAGCGGCGTGATCGATGCCTTGTGAACGATCGTCAGCTTCTTGCGGCCGTGGCTGCGCGCGTACTCGAACGCGAACTGCATGATCCGCCGCGACGCGTCCCGGGTGACGATCCTGAGCGCCTCGACCACGCCGTCGACGACCTCGTGCTCACGGCCGCTGTAGAGGCCCTCGGTGTTCTCGCGCACGATGATCAGGTCGACTCCCTCGTAGCGGGCGCGGGTGTTCCCGGGCATCGACCGCACCGGCCGCACGCACGCGAACAGTTCCAGGGACTGCCGCAGGAGGACGTTCACGCTGCGCCAACCGCCGGCCACCGGTGTCTGCAGCGGCCCCTTGATCGCGATCCGGTTCCGGCGAATCGACTCGATCGCCTCGTCCGGGAGGGGCGAGAGCCCCTGGTCGACGGCCGTGCTGCCGGCAACGACCGGCTCCCACTCGATCCGGCCGCCGGTGACGAAGTCGACGGCGCGCACCATCGCCTTGCTGACTTCGGGGCCGATGCCGTCCCCGGGCAGGAGTGTGACCGCGTACTTCAACTGGGCTACTGGAGAGCGGCGTCGCTGACCAACGCCTCGATCAGGCAGGGCCCCGGCTCGGTAAAACCGCGCTCGAGGGCGGCCGTCAGCTCTTCGCCCGTGCGAACCTGCGTGGCGGGCATGCCGAAGCCCCGAGCCAGGTCGAGCCATTCGACCCGCGGTGCGCCGAACTCCGTCAGGTTCAGGCTCTGCGGGCCGAACTCCTCGACTCCGGCTCGCTGCAGTTCGACCTGGAGGATGCGGTAGGCGTCGTTGGCGAACACGAGGTTGACGACGTCGACGCCCTCGCGGACCTGGCTCCAGAGCGCCTGGACCGTGTACAGGCCGCTGCCGTCGCCCTCGAGCGTCAGCACCTTGCGGTCCGGGCACGCAATCGCGGCGCCGAGCGACGCCGGCAGGCCGAGACCGATCGCGCCCCCGTTCTCCTGCAGATAGGTGTGGGCCGGGCCGTTCATCGTGGCGGGATAGAAGGCGGCACCCGCGGTGATTCCCTCGTCCATCACGATCGCGTTCTCGGGCAGGGTGGCGGCGATTGCCTGTGCCGCGACCCGGGCGCCGATCGGACCGCTCGGCGCCGGTGGCCGCTCGACCGCACGGGCCGGCGGCTCGTCCTTCGCGTCGGTTGCCTGGGCCAGTTCGCTGAGAGCGTGGCCGCTGTCTTCCGTCGGATGGCTCAGGACGACGACTTCCACCGCTTCCGGAGTCAGGCGGCTCACACCGCCCTCGTAGCCGAAGAAGGCGACGGGATCGAGCGCGCCGGCCAGGACGAGCGTGTCGATCCCACCCAGGAACTCCACGGCCTGCTCGGGGAAGTAGGGCACGCGCGGCAACGCGGGAAGATCGGGGCCGCGCTCCATCCGCCCCGAGAACGTCTCGGCGACGAGCTTGCAGCCGGTCGCTCGCTGTACTCTGGCAGCCTCGCGCTGGGCCGCTGCCGTATGGCCGGAACTGCCCAGCATCAGCATCGTGCGTTCGCCGCGGGCCACGGCGGCCCGGGCACGCTCGACGGCTTCCGGGGCAACGCGTGCGCCGAGGGGAGGCGCCGGCTCGACGATTGGGCCGTAGGCCTCGTTCCACTGGCAGTCCGTGGGCACGATCAGGGTGGCGATCTGGCCCGGGTGGTGCAGGGAAGCCGAGACCGCGGCGGCCATGTCTCGCGAAATGTGGTTGGCCGAGGCGACTGTGCGCTGCCAGTCGGAGACTCCGTCGACCAGGCTCTCGACCTTCGTGTTGAGCGGTGGGTCGTAGTTGCGGTGCCAGGTTGGATGGTGGCCGATCACGTTGACGACCGGCGTGCGGCCCCGCCGCGCGTTGTGCAGGTTGGCGATGCCGTTCGCGAAGCCCGGGCCGAGATGGACGAGGGTAAGCGCCGGTTTGCCGGCCATCCGGCCGTAGCCGTCCGCCGCGCCTGTGGCGACGCCCTCGAACTGCGCCAGCACGCCGCGCACGCCCGGAATCTCGTCGAGAGCCGCGACGAGATGGATCTCCGACGTGCCGGGATTCGCGAAGCAGACCTCGACGCCTGCGTTGGCGGCGGTCCGAACCATGGCCTGGGCACCGTTCATCGGAGCGGGAGGGTAGCAAGCCTGAACGAAGAAAGGCGGCCGGAATCCCGCACGCCGGCCGGTGTCGGGGCGCAGCGAGCCTCAGGACGCACTTTCGCCGTCCTCCCGGGGAGCGCTCAGCGGCAGGGCGGTCGTGCGCTTGATCTCGTTGAGCACGATGCTTGTCAGCAGCCGGTCGACCCCCGGTATGCCGGCGAGATGATCCGCGAGGATGTGCTCCAGGTGGCGATAGTCCCTGGCCACGATCTTCAGCATGTAGTCGTGCTCGCCGGTCAGGAAGTGGCATTCGAGCACTTCCGGCAGCTTGCGGACGGCATCGCTGAACTGCTGTCTGGCGTCCGCTTGGTGGTGGGTCAGGTAGACCTGAACGAAGCACAGCAAACCGAGATCCACGGCGTTACGGTCGAGCAGGGTGACCTGTTGCTCGATCACGCCCCGTCGCTCCAGCTTGCGCAGGCGCTTCTTCAGGCCAGACGCGGACAGGCTCACCTTGCGGGCGAGGTCCACGTCGGTTCGATTCGAATCCTGTTGCAGGAGCGCCAGGATGGCGTAGTCGGTGGCGTCAAGGGGTCGGGTCGCCGAGCGGCCTGACTCGGCTGCGCGCCGATCGTCTGTCTTGTCCATGGGCGGAGTGTACACGGCCCTTGACCCAAGGGTAGGAAATCGTCCCTTGTCTTGCACTATTGGCTCTGTTAGCGTTCCAATCATGGCAGTGCAAGCTCCTTTTTCTACCGTCACGGCGGCAACGGTGCCCATGTTGGTTCCCCGGAAGGAGGAGCCGCAGCGGTTGGGACCGCCGCGCGTCGCGTCGTGGTTGCGGGGTCGCCAGCGTTCCCTGCTGCGTCGGCTGGTCAACGAGGTCGCCCGCCCCGGCGTGGTGTCGCTCGCCGGCGGCTTGCCGGCCGTGGAGCTGTTTCCGTCGCGGGCCTACGGCGACGTGGTCCGCCGACTGCTGGAGGACCCCCAGTCCATGCAGTACGTCCCGCCGTTCGCCGAACTGAAGGAACGGGTGGTGGAGGTCATGCGGCGCCGGGGCGTCGACTGCGGGGCGGAGGAGATCCTGATCACGACGGGCGCTCAGCAGGCGCTCGACGTCGCCGTTCGCGCGTTCGTCGGCGCTGGCGAAAGCGTCGCCGTCGAGAGATTCGTGTACACGGGCTTCAGGGAGGTCCTGGCGCCGCTCCAGGCGGGACTCGTGACCCTGCCGAGCAGTCTGGACGATGGGCTCGACATCGAAGCGCTCGAGCGCTTCCTGCTTGCCGGCGCCCGGCCCCGCCTCGTCTATGTGATTCCGGATGCGCACAACCCGCTCGGTGTGAGCCTGGCCCGTGAGACCCGGGAACGGCTGGTGGTCCTGGCCCACGACTACGACTTCGTCATCCTGGAGGACGATCCGTACGGCCTTCTCTGCTGCGACGGCGAGTTCGAGGCCCCGCTGGCGGCGCTCGACTCGGAACGGGTCGTCTACGCGGGCACTTTCTCCAAGATTCTGGCGCCGGCTCTGCGCATCGGCTGGCTGCGGCTGCCGTCGTCGCTGGTCGAGACCCTCGCGGCGGTCAAGGAGATGGGGGATCTCGAGTGCTCCAGGTTGAGCGTGCTCGCCGTGACCCGGCTCCTGGAAGACCTCGACTTCGACCGGCACCTGGACCTGCTGCGAAGGACCTACCGGCGTCGACGCAACGCGATGCTCGAGGCGCTTGCGGAGCATCTACCGGCGGGCTGCACCTTCACGGGGCCTGGCGGCGGCATGTTCGTGTGGGTGGAGCTGCCGGAGGGAACGGATGGCGAGCGCCTGCTGGAACGGACCTTGGCCGAGCGGAAGATCGCCTTCGTTCCCGCGGCCGCGTTCGCGGATCCGGCGGATCGGGCGGCGCCTCGGAACGCGGCGCGCTTGAGCTTCTCGCGCCTGGAGCCTGAGGCTCTGCGCGAGGCGGTGGCGGACTTCGCCACCTGCATCTGAGAGGCCGCTTCAAGCGGCCGGGGAACCGCGGGCACCTTTGGCCCGCATCCGAACAAGGACGAGGAGGAGGGAAGGCAATGAGTGTAAGTGCCGCTGAACAGAGACAGCTCGGGCTCGTTGGGCGGGGCATGGCGACCGCGGAGGACTTCTGCCCCATCCTGGGCTTCGATCACCTGGAGCTGTACGTCGGCAATGCGAAACAGTCGGCTGCGTACTACTGCCATGCCTTCGGTTTCGAGTGCACCGCGGTACGCGGGCTCGAAACCGGCGAACGGGCGCGGGCGTCCTGCCTGGTGGAGCAGGGGGACATCCGGCTCGTGTTGACGAGTGCGCTCCAGTCGTCGCACGATGCCGCCCGGTCGGTCCGGCGGCACGGCGACTCGGTGGCAATCATCGCGCTGTCCGTGCCGAGCGCGGACGCGGCATTCGCGGCCGCGGTGTCTCGGGGTGCGGAAGCCGCGGCGCCGCCGGCAACCGCCCGGGACGAGCACGGCGAACTCCGTCACGCTTCGATCCGTCTGTACGGCGACTGCGTGCTGCAGTTCATGGAACGCCGGGCCTACGGTGGCGTGTTCGGTCCTGGCTTCGAGCCGGCGCCGGAAGTGCCCGGCGCCGCGGCGCCTGCAGGCTGCGGCCTGCTGGCGGTCGACCACGTCGTGGCCAACGTCGAACTGGGCCGCATGAACGAGTGGGCGCGGTTCTTTTCGCGCGTGCTGGGCTTCAACCAGCTTGTCCACTTTGATGACGAAGCGATCTCGACCGAGTACTCGGCGCTCATGTCCAAGGTCATGCAGGACGGCTCGGGAGTCATCAAGTTCCCGATCAACGAGCCCGCCGAGGGGCGCAAGAAGTCGCAGATTCAGGAGTTCCTCGAGTTCCACGAAGGACCGGGTGTGCAGCACATCGCCTGCCGCACCGACGACATCGTGGGCACGGTGTCCCGGCTGCGCGAGAACGGGGTCGAGTTCCTTCACGTGCCGAACACCTACTACGACGACCTCGAACAGCGAGTGGGGAAGATCGACGAGCCGATCGATCGCCTGGCCGAACTCGGCATCCTGGCCGATCGCGACGAGGACGGCTACCTGCTGCAGATCTTCACCAAGCCGGTGGAGGACCGGCCGACGCTGTTCTACGAGATCATCGAGCGTCACGGGGCGCGGGGCTTCGGCGAGGGCAACTTCAAGAGCCTGTTCGTTGCCCTTGAACGCGAGCAGGGGCTGAGGGGAAACCTGTGAGCTATTACCTTCGCGCGGGCGAGGTTCCGCACAAGCGCCACACCGTGTTCCGCAAACCCGACGGTTCGCTTCACCACGAGGAGGTCATGGGGATCCACGGCTTCTCGGGCGTCCAGTCGATCCTCTACCACCTGCACCCGCCGACCGCCATCGAGCGGATCGGTGAACGGTCGGGGAACGGTCTCAAGCTCGAGTACGCGGGACCGCTCCGGCACCGGCTGATCCGTGCCGCCAGATCGCCGGAGCAGGGAGATGTGGTGAGCGGCCGCGTGCCCCTGATGGCCAATCGCGATCTTGTGTTGTCCGTGGCCCGCTTCCGGGAGTCCATGGACTACTGGTACCGCTACGCGCACGGCGACGAGCTGCTGTTCGTGCACGAGGGGCGCGGGGTGCTGGAGACCCAGTTCGGTCACATCGAGTACCGCCCGGGGGACTATCTGGTCCTTCCCACCGGAGTTGTCTGGCGACTCCTGCCGCGGGCGGACGAGTCGCAGCGGATGCTCTGTGTCGAAGCGGCCGGCCATATCGAACCGCCAGGGCGATACGTGAACCGCTACGGCCAGTTCCTCGAGAACTCGCCGTACTGCGAGCGCGACATTCGTGCTCCGCAATGGGTCGAGCCGCGGGACGAGGAGGGCGAGTTCGAGGTCCGCGTCAAGGCGCGCGGCGGCACCACCCGGTACCTGTACGGGCGTCACCCGATGGACGTCGTCGGCTGGGACGGCCACCTGTGGCCGTACGCCTTCAACATCGAGGACTTCGAGCCGATCACCGGCCGCGTCCACCAGCCGCCGCCCGTGCACCAGACCTTCGACGGGCCCGGGTTCGTCGTCTGCTCCTTCGTGCCGCGCCTGTTCGACTACCACCCGCAGGCGATCCCGGCGCCCTACAACCACTCGAACGTCGATTCGGACGAGGTCATCTACTACGTCGAGGGCGACTTCATGTCGCGACGCGGAGTAGAACGCGGTGCGCTGACGGTGCATCCGAACGGGATTCCCCACGGGCCCCATCCGGGCGCCTACGAGGGATCGATCGGCAAGGAGCGCACTGACGAACTCGCTGTGATGGTGGACACCTTCCGGCCGCTGCAGATGACGGCTGCCGCGGCCGATCTGGAGGACGAGAGCTATGCAACGAGTTGGCGTGTTTGACCAGGGGGTGTTGGAGCCGGCCACGGGTCGGGACCTGACGACCGGCCGGGCCGACTTCATCGAGCGAGCGCAGACCCGGGGCGAGCTGTTCATCGAGCAGCCCTATGGGCTCTACAGCGAAGCGAACCAGCAGACGTGGCGCCGGCTCTACCGGGCGCTCGCCGGCAAGTGGGAGCAGCACGCCCACCCGCGCTTTCTGGACGGCGTGACGCGTCTCGCGCTCGACCCGGACCGCATCCCACGACTCGCGGATATCAACCGGTTCCTGGAACCCCTGAGCGGGTTCAGGGCACGGGCGGTGAGCGGCTACGTGCCGGCGTACCTGTTCTTCGACTGTCTACGGCGCAGGGAGTTTCCGACGACGACCACCGTCCGCGACGGTGACCGGCTGGACTACCTGCCGGAACCCGACATCTTCCACGACCTGGCTGGACATGTGCCGATGCACACGGACCCGGCGTTCGCCGATGTCCTGGTCCGTTTCGGCGAGGCGGCGCGGATTGCGGCGGTGCGCGCTCGCGACGGGAACTGTCGCCGCGTCGAGAGCGCCCTCAAGGCACTGGCGCGGTTCTTCTGGTTCACGATCGAGTTCGGACTGATGCGGCGTCCCGACGGCGATGGTCTGTGCGCCTACGGCAGCGGCCTGCTCAGTTCGGCGGGCGAGATCGGGCATGCGCTCGAGTCGCCCCGGGTGCAGCGAGTGCCCTTCCAGCTCGACTGGGTCGTGAACCAGAGCTTCGAGATCGATTCGTTGCAGCCGCTCCTGTTCGTCGTCGACGGCTTCGATCACCTGGAGCGCGAGGTGCTGCGGCTGGAGCGCTGGCTCGGGGACGGGCGCCTGGACAACGTGGCTCCGGGAGAGCCGGCGGTCAGCCGGGAGGATCTTCGATCCTTCCGTCCGGACGCCCGCTGACGAGCATCCGGGCTGGATTGGCATATGGTGCGGCCCCGCGCCACACGGGTCCTCGAGGCAGGGGAGGCGACCTAGTAGCCCGGCGGACGCTCGAAGCCCCCGATCCGCCGACTCAGGCGGCGACCGAGGTCGAGGGTCGTTCGATCCTCCAGGAAGGGGCCGGCGATCTGGAGGCCGACGGGCAGGCCGTCGGCGGCTGTGCCGGCCGGGATCACCGTGGCCGGCAGGTAGGCGACGCCGGTGAGGCCGACCCAGAGGGTCTGCTCCCCGTACGGTCGCTGCTCGCCGTTGACCGTGATCCGGCGAGCGCCCATCGGTTCGCTGTGGTCGTGAGGGATCGCCGTCGTCGGCAGGTTGGGGAGGAGCACGGCATCCCAGTCCTTGAAGAACTCGTGCCATTTGCGCCGCATCTGCAGGCGGCGCTCGTTCGCGGAGAGCCAGGCGCGGTGCCGCTGGGAGGCCCAGCGTGCGGCCAGGGCGCCTTCTTCCTCTTCGCGCATGCCGCGCTGGGCGAGGTCCTCGACCTCCTGGTGGCTGAAACCACCGCACATCGCGGCACCCAGGAGCTGCCCGAAGACGCGCGTTGCGTAGTCGAAGGTGAAGTCGGGCCGGGCCTCGCGGTCGACAGTGGCGCCGGCTCTCTCCAGCGCGTCGGCCGCGGCTTCGAGTCGCTCACGGACCGCATCGTCGATCGGGCAGGAGGGCTCCTCGAACCACACCGCAACGCGATAGTCAGCGAGGTTCTGGTGTCGCGGGACCGGCAGTTCCAGGCGGTAGCCCGGGGCGTGCCATTCGTCCGGGCCGGCGAGGATGTCGAGGCCGAGTTCCAGGTCCTCGACGTTCCGCGCCATCGGTCCCGCGACGGCGATGTCCGCCTGGGTCAGGGTGCCCGGCGGGCCGGGAATCTGGCCGAGCGCGGGCACGATGCCGTAGCTCGGCTTGTGTCCGAACACGCCGCAAGTCGAAGTCGGACCGCGGATCGAACCGCCGATGTCGCTGCCGAGCTCGAACGGCGTAAAGCCGGCCGCGAGAGCGGCGGCGGAGCCTCCGGACGAGCCGCCCGGCGTGCGATCGAGGTTCCAGGGGTTGTTCGTCTGGCCGAACACCGCGTTGTAGCTCTGTGTGTCGCCAGCGTAGATCGGCAGGTTCGTCTTGCCGAAGATAACGGCGCCGGCGGCGCGCAGCCGTGCGACGGGCACCGCGTCGATTTCGGCAACGTGATCGCTGAGTTCGGGCGCGCCGGAGGTCGTGCGCACGCCGGCGGTCTGGAAGGAGTCCTTGATCGTCATCGCGACGCCGTGGAGCGGGCCCACGTCCTGCCCGCCGGCCAACGCCCGGTCGGCGGCGTCCGCCTCCCGGCGGGCGCGCTCGGCGTCGAGGGTGACGACCGCGTTGAGTGGCGGGTTCAGGCGGTCGACGCGGTCGAGGAGGAGTTCGAGGTAGTCGCGAGACGAGATTCGCCCGGTGCGAATGGCCTCGGCGGCTTCGGTGGCCGACCAGTACGGCGCGTCCGCGGGCGGTGCCGGGTCGGAGGTGGGTTCGCTCATGGCGCGGAGGGTAGCAGCGGAAGAGTTGGGTGGCACCTCCCTTGCACTTCGCCGACCGGGTGGCTGTGGTCGTACAGAACGACGGCCGCCTCGAGCTCCTGAGTCCGTTCACGACGGACCGCGGCGCCACCTCGGCCGCGCGCACTCGGGTAGCGCCGTGAAGGTCTACGACGGCTGCTGGACGAATCCCTGACAGAATCGGCTGCACGTGGAGTACGCGAGCTTCAGTAGACCTTCACTCGCACTTGCCGTTGTGCTGATGCTCGCCTGGACGCAGCCGGCCGGAGCGCAGCCGCCTTCCCGGCAGACGGACAGTCCGCCGCCCGATCTCTTCTTCGGCGAGGAGATCGATGTTCGGGTGGTCAACCTGGAGGTCGTGGTCGAGGACCGGTCGGGCGGCCGGGTCCACGGGCTGGAAGCCGGAGACTTCCGGATCGTCGTGGACGGCGTCGAGGTCGATGTCGACTACTTCACCGAGATCCTCGAGAACCGTGCGGTGGAGTCGCCCGATGGCGAGACGCCGCCGGCGATCGGCGACGGCGAGTCCGTGCCGACGAACTACCTCCTGTTCGTCGACGACGACCACACCCACGTCACGTTCAGGCGTCCCGTGGTCCGCGGTTTCACCCGGCAGTTGGCGAACCTGGGCCTGCGGGATCAGGTGGCGGTCGTCGTGCAGAGCCGCCGCCGGCTGCAGGTCCTGAGCCCGTTCACGACCGATCGCAGGCGGACCCGCAGCGCTCTCGAACAGCTCGAGCGCGGGCGTCCCTTCGGGGGCGTTCTCAGGTCGCCGCGGATGCTCGACCAGCGGCACCTCGCTGACACTTCGGACGGGCGGTTGGCGCCGGGCGCGCGGTTCAACGAGGACCTCACGTCGGTCTCCGCCGACCTGCTCGTCTCGTCGATGGATCTGCCGCAGGCCGTGAACGAGGCGCGGGCGGAGAGCCTGGCGCGCGATCTCGAGTTCTCGGTCACCGCGGTCAGTTCGACGATGCGGGCGCTCGATGTGCCGGAAGGCCGCAAGGTCCTGCTGCTGCTGGCGGGAGACTGGCCTGTCGGCCTGTTCCGGCCGGCGGGCCAGGGGATCGGGCTTCGATCGGACTGGGAGATGCTCGACAGGCTGGTCGACACGGCCAACGTTCTCGGCTACACGGTCTATCCGGTGGACCAGCAGAAGGGCCCGAGCCTGATGCGCTGGCAGAACCTGAGGCAGGTAGCGGACCGGACCGGCGGAAAGGCGTACGTTGCGGGAGCGAACATCGGAGCGCTGAGGCGGGTCAGCGAGGACGTGGCGAACTACTACTGGCTCGGCTTCGTGCCCGAGTACCGGCGCGACGACCGGGCCCACGACGTGCGGGTGGAGGTCCGGAGGCCGGACCTGCGCGTGCGCTCGCGCGGCGGCTACGTCGATCTCTCGCGGCGGGCCGAAGCGGACATGGAGACGCAGGGTCGGCTGCTGTTTCCCGACGAGACCCGCACCCACGGCGAGCCGGTGCTGCGGGTGGAGATCGGCGAACTCGAACCGACCGGGCCGTTCAGGCGCAAGATGCTCGTGCCGGTGACCGTACACATCCCGGTGGGCTACTTCCCCGTGTTCCCGTTCGAGGATCGGTTCCTGGCCCGGCTGGAACTTCGCTTCGCCGTCGTCGACCGCAACGGCCAGCAGGCTGCGATTCCGGTGATCCCGCTCAATCTCGCCGGTGGCAGCCAGCCGGAGCCCGGCGCCCTCGTGCCCTACGAGGCGACCCTGACCCTGCGCCGACGGCCGCATGACCTCGTTGTCTCGGTCCACGACCCGCTGACACGGCAGACCGTCAGTACCCGGACGGAGATCAGTTTCAGAATGGACCCGACGACCACCGGCGGATTGCCGTGAGCCTGATCGACGGCGTCGGTGGCGCGTTCATCTTCAGCGAGGATCCCAAGCGCCTCGCCGACTGGTACGCGGAGCACCTCGGGATCGAGTTCGAGGGCGGCGAGGAGTTCGGCGCCTTCTACGTCCGCTACGTGGCGGCCGACCCGGAGGACGCAGCGTGGATCATGGACACAACGTTCGCGATCATGAAGGCGAAGGCGCCGGTGCCGCGGATGACGGTCAACGAGGGCGCGGAGCCCGGGGACATGTACGGCGACCAGCCGTTCATGGTCAACCTGAGGGTGCGCGACCTGGACGCGGTGCTCGCGCACCTCGCGGAACACGGGGTCGAGCCGTTGCGGCGGGACGACGAGGGCTATGCCCTGTTCGCGTGGATCAGGGATGGGGAAGGCAATCGGGTGGAGCTGTACCAGCCCCGGCCCGAAGCCGCTTCGGAGACAGCCGCGGAGAGCGGCTGAGGCTGAGTCCTACTCGAGTCCCTGGCAGGCGCTCATCGCGCCCGTCGGATCCATCGCTTCGCCGCCTTCCGCGATGTAGGCGATCTTGCCATCCTTGCCGACCACGTAGGTCACGCGCTTGGCGAGTCCGGCGTACTGCTCCATCGTCCCGCCGTACTGGTTGATCACCGTTGCGTCGACATCGCTCAGGAGCGCGAAGTCGAGTTCCAGATCCGCGGCGAACTTCTTGTTGTCCTCCAGCTTGTCGGCGCTGATGCCGAAGACGATCGAATCACTGCCCGTGAAGTCGGAGATACCAGCCTGGTATCCCTTCATTTCCATCGTTCACCCGGAGGTGAAGGCCTTGGGGAAGAAGGCCAGGACCACGTTCTTCTCGCCGGCGTAGCTGGACAGGGTGACCTCGCTGCCGTCGGTGCTGGGCAGCGTGAAGTCGGGCGCAACGTCGCCCACGTCGGGGGAGGCGCCGCTGGCGGGGGCTGAGGCGAACGCGGCGGCGGCCAGAAGGAGCGCCGAGGGCGTGCAACGGATCATTCGAGTCTCCAAGTCTTATGGCTCCAGGTTCTCAGGTTCGTGCTCCCTTGCTCCCTGGTGACGGAAGCCGGCGCCGAGGGAAGCGGGAAGCGCGCGTGAGTGTACCAGTGCCATGCGGGGGCTGCTGTAGACTCCGCCGCCAGACCACGAGGAGATTCCGATGAAGAGCTTGAAGCAGGTCAGGGCGTACTTCACACTGCTCGGCGTGGCTTTCGGCGCCGTGGCCCTGCTCGCCGCGGCCCCGCTGGCGGCCGCCGAGGACGCCGACATTCCCCGCACGGCGAGCGGACGGCCGGACCTGACCGGCACCTACGACATCGCCACGCTGACGCCCCTCGAACGCGATCCGAAGTTCAGCGACAACCTGTACCTGAGCCCGGAGGAAGCGGAGGAGATCGCGAACGCGGTCGCCACGCGCAGGGCGGATGCGCTGGAGGCAAGCGACCCGACTCGCGAAGCGCCGCCCCCGGGCGGTGACGGTTCGCCGGGCGCAGCCGGCAACGTCGGCGGGTACAACGACTTCTGGCTCGATTACGGCAGCCGTTCGATCTCGATCGATGGCAAGTTCCGTACCTCCCTGGTGTTTGATCCGCCGAACGGCCGCCTGCCGAAGATGCAGCCGGCGGCCCAGCAGGCCCGCATGGCGTTCTTCCAGTTGTTCCGGGAAAACACCGGCACTGCGTGGTGGATCGATGGTGACGGCCCCGGCCCGTACGACGACATGGAGCAGCGCCCGCTGGGTGAACGCTGCGTTCTCGGCTTCGGTTCGACATCCGGCCCGCCGATGCTGCCGACCGCCTACAACAACCTGAAGCGGGTCGTGCAGACCGAGGACTACGTGATGATCCTCGCCGAGATGATCCACGACGCCCGGATCATCCGCATCGAGGGCAAGCACCTGCCGGAAGGGGAGACGAGCTACATGGGCGACTCGATCGGCCACTGGGACGGCGACACGCTGGTCGTCGAAACGAAGAACTTCGGCAAGAAGCCGGGCATGTACACCTACGGTGCGGGCGAAGGACTGAAGGTCACCGAGCGCTTCAGCCGAATCGACGGGCACACCCTGAACTACAACTTCACGGTGGAAGACCCGAACACCTGGGAATCGGCCTGGAGCGGCGAGTTCCCGTGGCCGGCCGCCGACGGACGCGTCTACGAGTACGCCTGTCACGAGGGAAACTACGCGATGGGCAACATCATGCGCGGCGCCCGGCTGCTGGAGGCCGACGCAGCGGCCGCTTCCACCGGCGGCGAGTAGGCGTACCCTGGGCCGCGGCGTCGGCAGCCCCGCGGCGGCGGCCGCGGCAGTAGCTTTCGCCGCCTGTGCTCCGCCCGCGCCCGACGGGGTGCCGCCGGGCTTCGAAATCCACCCGGCCTTCGAACTGGAACTCGCGGCGGCCGAGCCGGTCGTCGTCGACCCGATCGACCTCGCTTTCGACGAACGGGGCCGGGCCTTCGTGCTCGAGCTGCCCGGCTACCCCGACATGAAGCGGCCTGCCCGCATCGTCGCCCTGTCGGATCGGGACGGCGACGGGCGCTGGGACGTCCGGCGTCTGTTCGCGGACGACCTCGGCATGGCGGACTCGATCCTGCCCTGGCGTCGTGGACTGCTGGTCGCGGCGCCGCCGGACATTCTCTACCTCGAGGATACGAACGGCGACGGGCGGGCCGACCGGCGTGATGTCCTGCTCAGCGGCTTCGCCGAAGGCAACCCGCAGCACAACGTGAACGCGCTCCGCTACGGCCTGGACAACTGGATTCACGGTGTCAACGGCGGCAATGGCGCTCGTCCGTTCTGGCCCGACTCTCCGGACGAGGCGATCGACATCGGCCAGGACGATTTCCGGGTCGACTTCCGGGCTGAGAGGGAGGCGCGCCGCTTCGAGCGGACCGGCCGCGGCGCTGGCGGGTTCGGGATGACCATCGGACCCTGGGGCCGGACTTTCGGCACCCACAACCTGGATCACCTGAGCCAACTCCTCATCCCCCGTCGGTACCTCGGTCGATTGCCGGCCTCCCGGCAGAACGCCCGCCTCCGCCTGGCCCCGCACCCCGATGGCGGTCCCGCCGAACTGTTCCCGATCGGGGACCGGCAGACCCGGCCCAACCACCCGGAGCAGTCGAGCCGGTTCTCCGCCGCCTGCGCGGTCACCGCGTACGGGGGCGGCGCTTTCGATGTCGCCGGGCTGACGGACCCGGGCCTTGATGTCTTCGTGGCCGATCCGTCGGCGAACGTGGTGCACCGTGCGGTAGTCGACACGACCGGCGCGGCCGCCGGGGCGAGTCGCGGGCGGGCGGGCGTCGAGTTCCTGGCCTCGACCGATCCGTTGTTCCGTCCCGTCAATCTTCACGTTGGTCCGGACGGCGCCCTCTACGTGCTCGACATGCACCGCGGCGTGATCGAGCACCCGGAGTGGATCCCCGACACGATGGAGGCCGCGCTCGACGTGTACGAGGGCGATGACCGCGGACGGATCTATCGGGTGGTCCCGGCGAGCGGTCTGCCGGCCTGGGCCGAGGGATTCGACGGTTTCGACCGGTCCCGGCCCGCTGAGCTGATCGAAGCGCTTGGCCACGAAAATCGGTGGCGCCGTCTCACCGCGCAGCGGCTCCTTGTCGAAGACCACGGCGGTGCGCCACCGGAGACGCTGGTTCGAGCCCTGCGGGAGCGCATGACCGGACCGGGCGCCCCGGTGGGCCGCCTCCACGCGATGTGGACGCTGGCCGGTCTCGACGCTCTCGATCCCGAGGGGCTTCTCGCTCTCCTCCAGGACTCCCATCCGGAACTCCGCCGGAACGCGTTGCTGGCGGTCGAAGGAACGTTGGGAGCGCCGCCGCCGGGTCTGGCGGGCGCCCTGGTGCGTCTGATCGGGGACCGGGAACCCGGTGTGCGCATGCAGGCGATTTTGACCGCCGGCCTCCTGCTCGGGTCAGAGGTCTTTCCGGGTCCGGAGTTCGGCGAGGCCGTGGCGGCGGCTGTCGTGGCTGGCGTCGTGCGTCCGGGGGGCGGGCAACCCGCCGGGTCGGAGGTAGGAGCGACGGCCCGGCCGGACGCGGACCGCGACGGACCGTGGCTGCGCCTTGCCGCCCTCTCGGTCCTGGCCGACGACCCGGTGGCGTCGCTCAGACAACTGCTCGAGTCTGGCGGAGCGGGCGGCGTGGCCGCCGCCGATGTGATCGAGCGGGTGGCACAGCTCGTCCCCGCGGGGCGGATAGGCGAGGTGATCGGTGACCGGGCGATTCTGCGTGCCCTTTCCGGGGCCGGAAACGACGGCTCAGGTGTGGGCCGTGCCCTCCTTGTGGGGCTCGCCGCGGCCTCTGGCACCGCGAGTACCGAGGTCGAACCTGCGGCCCTGCTCGGCCCCCTGCGCCGCCTGCGCGCATCGAACGACGACCGTCTTGCCGAGGTGGCCTGGCGCCTGAGCGCGGCGCTGGGCGTCGACGTAGCGGCGGAGGAGATCGCGCTCCTCGATTGCGCGGGTTCGCGGGCCACGGACCCGACCCGGCAGACCCCCGAACGGCTTGGAGCTCTGGCCCTCTTCGGTCTGCGTCGAACGTGGGGCGCAGGCCCGGAGGAGGCTGCTCCGGCTTGCCCGGAAGGCCGAAGCGTAGCGAACCGGACGGCGCTCTCTGGCGGGACGTGGTTGGAGCGGATGGGTTCTCTGCTCGAGGCCGGTCAGCCGGAGGCGGTGCAGCGAGCCGCCATGGCGGAACTTGCCGCCGCGGAGGAGCGGTCGGTCGCCGCTTACTTGATCGAGCGTTGGCCCTACCTCGGGCCGGCGGCCAGGCGGGATGCGGGCAGCTACCTGATCCGGGGAAGAGGCCGGCACGGCGCCCTTCTCGACGCGCTCGAGAGTGGGCGCATCCGGCTCGGCGAGATGAACTTCATTCTCGAGCGGCGCCGCTTTCTCCTGCGTTCGCCGGACCCGGACGTGCGGCGGCGGGCCGCGGCCCTGTTCGACGACGCCGGCGTGGTCTCGCGTCCGGAAGCGCTCGCCGCGCTGCGGCCGGCGCTGGAGCTCGACGGCGACCCGGAGCGGGGTGAAGCCACCTTCTTCGAACTCTGCGCCCGTTGCCATCGCAGCGGCGAGATGGGCGGCGGGCCTGGGCCCGACCTCTCCGGGGTCGGCCGCAAGAGCGCCGAGACTCTGCTGCACGACATCCTGGATCCCAATGCGGCGGTCGACACCGGCTACGTGAACTACATCGTCGAGACGGTCGCTGGCGATGTCTTCTCGGGTCTCCTGGTGGAAAACGCGGACGGCGGCGTGGTTCTCCGCGCGGCCGAGGACGCGTTGATCGAGGTCCCCGCCGAGCGGATCCGGGAAGTGCGCAGCGACGGCCTTTCGATGATGCCCGAGGAGCTCGAGGCAGGCCTCGAGCCGACGGACATCGCCGATCTGCTGGCGTTTCTGCGGCGCTGAACCGGAGCTAGCGCGGCAGAAACTGGGTGCGCAGGCCTGCGGACCTTCTGCCGCGCTACCGCCGGCGAACCGCTTCGATCTCCAGGAAACGCTCCTTGAGGCGCACTGCCTGCTCGAGATCGAGCACGAGATAGATCTCGTTCGGCCGGGGTCCCCGCCGCAGGTAGTCGTACAGGTAGCCGGGGAGCTTGTCGTGACGGCCCAGTGCACGCCAGACCGCCTCTGCGGCGAGATCGCGCGTGCGTTCGAGGAACGGCGTCGTGACGCGGTGCTCGAACGGCCGCAGGTCGTGCATCGCCTCGAGCGCCAGGTAGTTGAGACGGCGCGTCGTCTCGTCGACGGGATACGAGAGCACGGTCAGGAAGGGAAGCTCGTCCCCGAACCAGGGCGGCAGCGACTCGAGGGCGGTGTTCGGCCCCAGCGGGTAGGGCTCGGCCCGGGTGGGGTGGTTCGTGTAGAGCAGCAGCGCGCCGTCCCATCCGCGTTCTTCCAGGGCTTCGATCAGAGCCACGGTCGTGTACTGGTGATCGGCGTGGCTGTCGAGCAGCGGGTTCGGTGCGGCGATCAGTTCCGGCCCCACCCAGTCCACCTCACGGCGGAGGTCCTCCACGAGGGCCGGCCAACTCGACTCGAATGGCCTGGTGGCCAACTGCGGCTCGGTGTTGACTCGCCGAAAGAGGCCCGGCTCCTGCAGCTCCGTCAGGATGGCCGGTACCTTCCGGGGCCGTCGCTCGTGGAGCGTGCGCAACGTGCCGTCGAAGTAGCCCAGGTTGCGGGCCCGGTTGATCGGCACGTGCCCGATAAAGGGCACCGTCAGGCTGTCCCAGGTGCGGATCAGACCCTTGATCCGGTAGTGCTCGCCGGTTTCCGGAAACAGCCCGCCGTAGTTCTTGCCTCCGTAGTCGCCCGCGGTGACTGTGACGACGTCGGCGAGGGTCGTGGCGTACAGTCCGAAAGCGGCGATCTCCGCGTCGTCGGGATGTGGAGCGACTACCAGCACCCGAGTGGACTCGTCGATCGGTCGGTTCGGGAACACGACCAGACGAGTCGATTCCGTGCGCCAGCCGATCTGCCGGCCGACCATGTCGACTCGCCCGGGGCCTGCGGCAGGCGAGACGTTCAGATAACGACGGCCGGTCGAGCGGGGCGCGAAGGACTGACTGAAGCTCCGGTCGCCGGACCGGAACTCGATGGACGGGTCGAGTGACGGCAACAGGACCCTCGTCTTGACGTGGAGCTCGAGAAACGCGGTGACGCCGGCCTGGGGGGCTTCCTCCGGCCATTCGAAGCCGTTGCGGGTCAGGCGCACCTCGAACGTCTGGCCGTCGCGGCGATCGAGCGCGTAGTCGTGCGCCTGACGCGGATCGTGCCGGAAGAAGTTCCGGTAGGAACTGCCGCGGCAGTGGCCCCAGAGAGCGACCGCCAGCAGGGCGATCAGGAGGGCGATCCGGTGCCGGTGGAGCCGGGGCCGGGAACTCACCGCGGACCAGGGGGCGGCGGGCCGACGTACTCGCAGTGGCCCCGCGCGCCGAGTAGCTCGTCGATCTCGTGCCGGATCGCGTCGTCGATCGGCGCGCGGCTGCCGTTGGCGCCCGCGGTGACGGTCAGGTCGTCCAGTTCGATCCTGAATTCCACCTCGACGCCGCCATTCGGTCGGCCGTTCGAGCCGCGATGACGGTGCTTGTCGAGCAGATCGCGGAGCCGCTCGAGATCTTCGCCGAGGACGCTGCCGGCGGCCGCCACGGCACTCGTGCCGTCGAGATGGATCCGGAGGCGCCGCGAGAGCTTCGCTTCGGCTTCGGCGACCCCGATCACCTTGCCGACGACGAGGTTTGGATCCTCGCGGCGCCGGTCGACCCGACCGGTGAAGAAGAGCACGGCGCCGCGATCAAGCGCCGCCTCGTACTCGGCGTAGGCGTCGGCGAACAGGACGCCTTCGATCCGGTCGGTGCGGTCTTCGAGTTGAACGATCGCCATCTTCTGGCCGGGGTTCCGCCCCTTGCGCGTGCGCGTGGTGCGGAGCCCGCCGAGCAACGCTCCCAGGACGACTTCGGTGTCCGCGGGCAGCTTCTTCAACTGCTCGACCGTCACGTTGCCGAAGCGCTGAAGCAGCTCGCGGTGGTCGTCCAGGGGATGGCTGGTGGCGAAGAACCCGAGTGCCTCCTTCTCGTGGGCAAGGAGTTCGCTCGGGGTCCAGGGCGGCACGGAAGGCAGGTCCTGGTCGGCTTCTTCCTCGGTCCCGGACTCGTCCGTGGCGCCGAAGAGCAGGCTCGCCTGGCCGCTCTCCCGGTCGGCTGCGGCACGCTGGCCGGCCTTGATCGCCGGCTCGAGCGCCTGCAGCATGGCGGCCCGCTGGTCCTGGCCGTGGACACGGTCGAAGGCGCCGGACTTAATCAGCGCGTCGATCGCGGTGCGGTTGACGACCTGGAGCGGCACTCGCCGGCAGAAGTCCCACAGGCTGCGGAAGGGCCCGCCCTCGCTCCGCGCCTCGAGGATCGCGCGCACCGCCTTCTCGCCCACGCCTTTGACCGCGGACAGGCCGAAGCGGATGTGGCCGTTGGCGCTGACGTGCTTCTCGTCGGGATCGAAGACGACGTGGAAGCGCACGCCGGAGCGGTCGATGTCGGGCGGGCCGACCTCGATTCCGGTCCGGTCGCCCGGGAGCTTCACCCGACCGCACTCGTCGACATAGTGGACCAGCTTGTCCGTGTTGTCGGCGGCGTAGGTGAGGACCGCGGCCATGTACTGGACCGGGAAGTAGGTCTTCAGGTATGCCGTCTGGTAGGCGAGCAGGGTGTAGCCCACCGAGTGGGACTTGTTGAAGCCGTAGCCGGCGAACTCCTCGATCAGGCTGAACAAACGGGTCGCCTGGGCCTTGCTCAGGCCCTTCTCCTGGGAGCCGGCGAGGAACCGCTGCTTCGCCGCGTTGATCGTCTTGCGGCTCTTCTTGCTGATCGCCTTGATCAGCGTGTAGGCCTCCCGCAGCGGCACGTCGCCCAACTCGTGGACGATCTGCATGACCTGTTCCTGGTAGACCATGATGCCGTGGGTGTCGGCGGTGTGCCGGTCGACGATCTCGTGGACCTGAGGCGTCGCTTCGCGGCCGTGCTTGCGGTCGCAGTAGGTGCCGATGAGCGCCATCGGACCGGGGCGGAAAAGGGCGTTGGCAGCGACGAGATCCTCGAGCCGGTCGGGCTTCATCTGCAGCAGCAGGTTGCGCATGCCCTCGGACTCGAACTGGAACGTGCCCGCCGTATCGGCGCGGGCGAAGACGTCGAGGACCTGCCGGTCGGCGAGATCGATGTGGTCGAGATCGAGCGGATCGCGACCCTCGGGGGCATTCGGAACGGCCGCCGCAATGGCTTCCGGCGGAAGCGTCTCGCGCACGAGTTGGCGGCAGCGCTCGATGATGGACAGGGTGGTCAACCCCAAGAAATCCATCTTGAGCAGGCCCATCTTCTCGACGGTCGGGCCGTCCCACTGGGTCACCAGGACGTCTCTGGAGCCCTGGCTGCGATTCGTCGCGAGCGGAACCAGGTTCTCCAGCGGTTGGGTGGCGATGACGAGGCCGGCGGCGTGGACGCCGCTGTGCCGGGTGATCCCCTCGAGCTTCTGCGCGGTGGCGATCACCTCCCGTACCTGCTCGTCTTCGTCCTGGAGCTCCTTGAGTTCCTTCTCGCGCTCCAGAGCCTGCTCGATCGTCACCCCGAGCTCGCCGCCAATCAACTTGCAGATCCGGTCGACTTGGGGCAGCGGCAGCTCGTGGACCCGTCCCACGTCGCGGATCGCGGCGCGGGCCTTCATCGTGCCGAAAGTGATGATCTGGGCAACGTAGCCGTACTTCTCGCGGACGTACTCGAGGATCTCGGCCCGGCCGTCCTGGCACAGGTCGATGTCGATGTCGGGGTACTCGCTGCGGTCGGGATCGGTGAAGCGCTCGAACAGGAGGCCGTAGCGCACGGGGCAGGCGTGGGAGAGCCCGAGCGTGTAGCCGACCATCGTGCCGACGCCCGATCCTCGGGCGGTCGCCGGGATGCCTCGCTTGCGGGCCTCGTTGACGAAGTCCCAGACGATCAGGAAGTAGGCGCTGATCCGCTTGCCGGAAAGCACGGCGAGTTCGTGGTCGAGGCGTTGCCGGTGCGCATCCTCGATCCGGTCGCCGTAGCGCCACACCAGACCGGCCTCGCTGAGCTCGCGCAGGGCCTTGTCGCAGTCGGCGTGGAGGACCGCCAGCTCCTCCTCGCCGGGCTGGTCGGCGAGGGGCTCGACCCGGTAGCCGGCGCAGAAGCGATCGAACCATGCGGTGCTGCCGGGCTTCGGTTGATCCGTGCCCGCGGGAAGCGCCTCCGCGGCGAGGCGCTCGACTCGCACCAGGGGAGCATGGTTGGCGGTGAAGTCGAGTTCGATGTTGCAGCGGTCGGCGATCCGGCGGGTGTTCAGGATTGCCCCGGCGGTCTCGGGATCGCTGAACCGCCCGGCCATCTGCTCCGGGCTCTTGACGTAGAGCTCCTTCGGGTAGTGGAGCCGGTTCTCCTCCTGCTTGGACTTGCCGGTCGACACGCAGATCAAGGTGTCGTGGCTGTCCCAGTCCGCGGCGGTCAGGAAGTGGGAGTCGTTGTCGCATACGAGCGGCAGGTCGAGTTCCGCGGCGAGTCGCAGCACCTGCTCGTTGACCTGGTCCTGCTCGGGGGTGTCGTGGCGCTGCAACTCCAGGTAGAAGCAGGGCTCGCCGTGTTCGTCGTCGGGGAAGGTCCGCCGGTGCCATTCCGCCTCTTCCCTGGCCCGTTCGTAGTCGCTGTTCCGCAGGTGGTAGGCAAGCGACGAACCGAGGTGACCGTTGATCGCGATCAGCCCCTCGCTCCACTGGCGGAGGGTTTCCTTGTCCATCCTGGGCTTGTAGTAGAAGCCCTCAAGGAAGCTGTCGGAAGAGAGTTTGACCAGGTTCCGCCAGCCGGTCTCGTTGCGTGCCAGCAGAACGAGGTGAAAGCCGCCGTCGGCTACGCCCTGGGTTTCCTTGTAGCGCCGGTCGGATGTCTCCGTCTTGATGTCGGGCGCCACGTACGCCTCGATGCCGAGGATCGGCTTGATGCCCTTCTTGCGACAGGCTTCGTAGAAGGCGACCGCGCCGTACAGATTGCCGTGATCCGTGAGCGCGACCGCGTCCATGCCGAGCGCGTCGATCCGGTCGACCAGAGGCCCTATCCGGTTGCCTCCGTCGAGTAGCGAGTACTCGGAGTGGAGGTGGAGGTGGACGAAGTCCGTTGTCATGCTCGAGGGAGAGTCGGCGTCGCAGGCAATCGGGCTCAGGGCCTTCGCCGCGCGCTAGTGACGGCGCCTAGCTTCTCACCGCGGCGGCACCGGCGCAAGAGCAGTCAGGCACCTGAATCGGGTTGCCGCCGGCCGATCCCGTCTAGATCTATGTGGCCGCGGTCCCGAGGTCAGCGAAGAGGCCCCGGGCGTTCGTCCAGGCGCCGCTCTTGCCCCTGGCCGCGGTGCTTGTCGCCGCGCTTGTCGCCGATGGGCGCGGTCCCGATCAGCTGGGTGTCCTCGACCCCGAACGGCCGGTCACCGCGGACGTCGTCGTTCCGGCGCTCGGCGCGGCGGCCTGGCAACCCGTGTGGCGTGGTCCCGCGCCAGGCCCGGACCACTCCGCGCGCCCCCCATCGGGGGCACGGACGCCGCCCGCCGAGGAGGGTTGGGCCGCGAGGGTGCGGGTCCTGGCGGTCGAGCAGGGCGGCCGGCCGGTTTCGGGACCGGATCGAGCCTGGCTTCGGCTGCGGGGCGCGGCGCGTCCACCACCGGAGCGGCTGCTCCGGGTGCGCGGCTACTTCAGCCGGCGTCAGTCCTACCGGAATCTGAACGTCTCCGAACCGGGAGAATGGGGGCTGAACGTGAAGAGCCGGCGGCTGTTGGCCGGTACAGGTGGAGCGCCCGGCCGGCTTCAGGGGGCTGCGCTTCGACTGCGCCACGGTCTCTTCGCCGCCGTGACATCGACCGACCGGCCGGGAGCGATTCTCGCCCAGGCCCTGGTGTTCGGGGATGGGCGTCGGGTGCCTCCGACCTGGAAGACGGGTCTGCGGCGTGCAGGCCTCTCCCACCTGCTCGCGGTTTCGGGTCTCCACGTGGGACTGATCCTGGGAGGTTTCTGGTGGTTGTTCGGCGGCGTCTCGAATCGGTTGACCGCCTGGGGCGGCGTGTCCGTCCTCCTGCTCTACGGGTGCCTCGTCGGTCCGCGGCCGTCGCTGTTGCGAGCCGCGCTCATGGCCCTGCTCGTCATCCTGGCGCTGGTGCTCGAACGGCCGCCGCAGGCCCTGAATTCGCTTTGCGCGGCGCTGATCGTCATCCTGTTTCTCGACCCGCAGGCCGCCTTCGATCTCGGCTTCCAGCTCAGTTTCCTGGCAACGGCGGGGATTCTCCTGTTGGCGCCGCGCTTGCTCAGGTCGTGGCGGAGCCGGGGGGTCCGGGGTTGGGGGGCCCATGTGGTCGCCGGTCTGGCGGTGACTGTTGCCGCCCAGCTCGCCACCCTGCCGGTCACCGCGGTCCAGATGGGTCTGCTGACGCCGCTGGCGCCGGCCCTCAACCTCCTGTTCGTGCCCTGGACGGCATTGGTGCTGGGTGTTTCGCTGCTCTGGGTCGTTGTGGTTGCGGGAGCCGCGCTACCGCTGGCCTGGCGGGTGGCCGAGCCCGCCGCGGGCGTGCTCCTGGGGGTTCTCGACCTGCTGGCCCAACCCTTTGCCTGGCTCGCCGAACTCCCTCCGGGCGCCTGGCTGGCGGTACCCGTGAGCGTCGAATCGGGTACCGCGCTGACGCTGGCGCTCTGGCTTGGCATCCTCCTGTCGGGAATCAGGCGAGGAGCCTACGCGCTGTCGCTGGTTCTCGTGTGCACGTCGGCGCCGGCCGACCCCGAGCCGAGGCTGGTCATGCTGGACGTGGGCCAGGGGGAGGCGCTGCTGCTGCGGAGCGGCCAGCGCGGGCCGGTGATCCTGGTCGATGGCGGTGGCTTCCGTCAGGGCAACTTCGCGGAGGCGGCCCTGCTTCAGATCCTGGCTGCGGAAGGGGTCCGCCGGATCGACCTGGCCGTCCTGTCGCACGGGGACGCGGACCACTGCCAGGGCCTGCTTGAACTCACCCGGTACTTGCGGGTTGAACGCCTGTGGGCGGCTCAAGTGGAAACCCGGGATGGCTGCGGCCGGGAGTTGGCCGAGCGCCTGAAGGGGCGCGCGACGATGGTCGAGCGCGGGTACGCCGAGACGGTTGGCGCGTGGCGGCTCGAGGTCCACCATCCCGCTCCGGAACCGGGCGTTCACGGCAACTCGGCGTCGCTCGTGGTGCACGCGTGTTCGGAGGGCTCCTGCGTCCTGCTTACCGGCGACCTCGACCTGGCCGGTGAGAGGGAACTGCTGGCCTGGACCAGAAGCAGGGGCGGATCGCTTCGGAGTGACGTGCTCAAGGTTGCTCACCACGGCAGTCGGACGTCGACCGGGGCCGGGTTCCTCGACGCCGTCGACCCCCGGTTGGCGCTCGTGTCGGCCGGCCGACGCAATGCGTACGGCCACCCCTCGCCGGACGTGGTGGAACGGATCGAAACCCGCAGGGCGGGGGTTCTGCGCACGGATCGCCACGGACGGATCGAAGTCCGCTTCCGCCGCCATCCTTCCGGCGTTCGGCGCCCCGCGTACCAGGTCGCTTCCTGGCCCCGCAGGGGCGTGGACTGACGGGAGTCCTCACCGGTCGCAGGAGGTCGTCGTGAAGGGGAAGCCGGTTATCCTGCCCCGATGCGGGAACTCCCGTGGCAGGTGATCGCGGTCCTGGGCCCGACGGCGACCGGCAAGAGCGCGTTCGCGATGGAGCTCGCGGAGAAGCTCGGCCGAAGGGGCTGTGGAGTGGAACTGATCAGCGCCGACGCGCTGCAGGCGTACCGCGGCTTCGACATCGGCACCGCCAAACCCGGGCCGCGAGCGCGAGCCCGGGTGCGTCATCACCTCGTCGATGTGCTCGAGCCGCACCAGGCGTTTTCGGCCGGCGAGTTCGCGCGCAGGGCAGGGGCCGCGGTCGAGGAGATCGAGGGCCGCGATCGCCTCCCGTTGCTGGTGGGCGGCAGCGGCTTCTACCTTCGTGCGCTGTTCGAGGGTCTCGCTCCGGTGCCGCCGGTTCCGAGCGAGGTGCGCGTGGCATTGCGGGGCGAGTTGCGGTCCGGCGGCCTCGAGCCGTTGCTCGAGGAGCTGCGTGGCGTTGACCCGGAGAGCGCGGCGGGGCTTTCCGCCGGCGACACGCAGCGCATCCTGCGGGCTCTGGAGGTGGTTCGCTTCACAGGCCGGACGCTTCCGGGCTGGCAGCGCGCGGGCTCGGAAGCGGCGCTCGACAGGCGTGTACTCAAGATTGGATTGACCCTGCCGAGACCCCTTCTGTACGATGCGATCAAGGCGCGGGCCGGACGCATGCTGGAGCGTGGATGGCTGGCCGAAGTGAAGCGCCTGCGGGAACGCGCCGAGTTTCGTGCCGGGGCTTCCTGGGCTGAGTTGCCGGCGTGTCAGGCCATCGGCTACCGGCAGTTTGCCGATCACCTGGATGGGAAGTCGACGCTGGAGCAGGCCTTGGAAGAGACGATCCGCGCCACTCGCCGTTACGCCAAGCGACAGGAGACATGGTTCCGCCGGGAGATCGACGTATGCTGGATCGACATCTCCGGCAGGGCAGGAGTGAAACGGGCGTTGCGGCGTGTCGTCGAGGCCCGGGTCGAGGCGCGGACCGCGGCGCGTTCGTCGGTGGCGCCGGCATGAACCCGGATGGCGCGATCCGCGCCACCCGCGACCCGGTCCGTGCGTCCGTCACTCGGGCGCACGGACGACACCGCCGCCGGGTCTGGTTGTCCGCTCCCGTCGTGGCGCTGCTGGGAGTTGCCGCCTGCGCGACGAGTTCGACCTTCGAAGCGCCCCCGGAGCCTCGGAGGGCGGAAGTCGATCCGGCGGTTCGAGCCTTCCTTCGCGAACCGTTGCTCGGGTACGGAGGGAGCATCCCGGAGCAGAGCCGGTACGAACTCCAGTCCGCGTCGAGGGCGCTCGGGCGCGGTGAGGTCCAGGTCGCACGGGCCGGTGCCGAAGCCCTGCTCGCCATCGACCCGACCCTCGTGCCGGCCACCGTGCTGCTGGCGCAGACACTCTTCGCGGCAGGGGAGCCGGCGCGGGTGGTCGAATTGCTGAGCAAGCCTCTGGCCGGTCGACCCGACTACACCGCCGGCCAACTCGTCTTCGCGCGGTCCGCCGAACTCGTGGGTGACGCCGTCGCTGGCTTCGGCGCCTACCTCGGCATCGCGGAGCTCGACCGGGAGGCGGCGGCTCGGGCCCCGGCCCTGCGCCCGCGAGCGGTCGTGGAGCTGGGTGAGCGTGTCGGGAGGGACATCGGAGAAGGCCGGTTGGCGGAGGCAGGAGCGGCGCTCGCGATGCTGCGGACGTGGGCGGGGGATGAGGCGGCGACGGTCGATCTGCGGCGACGTCTGGCGCGCGCGGGCGGCAACGCGGAGGAAGAGCTCGAGGCGACCCGGGTGCTGATCGCCGCCGGCGACAGGTCACTGGAGTTGCTGCAGCGCCAGGCGGCGCTCGAAGTCGAGATGGGTGACGCCCGCCTCGGTCTCGACCTCTATGAGCAGCTCGCCGAACGCCATCCGGAGAATGTCGACATCGCGGCGGCGCTGACGGCGGCGCGCTTCACCTGGCGCACGAAGCTCCTGCCCGACCGGGTGGCGCGGCTGCTCGACGCCTCGAGCCTGCTGCGGGGCGACTTCGCGGCTCTGACGTACTGGCTCGTGGCGGGCGTACGGACCGGATCGGCCGGCGGTACCGTGATCGTCAGCGACATCGTGGAGCATCCACAGCGAAGGGAGATCGCCCGGGTGCTGAATCTGGGCCTCATGGCGCCGGTCGATCCGGCGGTGCGGCGGTTCGCTCCCAACGACTACATGCGGCGCGGCGCGGCGCTGGCCGCCCTGCTTCGCATGCCGGACCGGCTCGGCAGCGGCGCCGCCTGTGTCGGGGATGTCGGCGATCAGGCGCCCGCGGACACGGAATCCGTCTGCGCGGCGGCGCTCCGTTGCCGGTTGATCTCCGAACCGGGGGAGTGCCGGCCCCAGGCGGCGATCTCGGGCCGCGAAGCCGCCGAGGCCCTGCGCCGGACCCTCCATCTGATCCAGTAGTAGACCTCAGCCGCGGCGGCGACACCGCGGAGCCACCTGTGACCCTTCGGGAGACCGCTCCATGACTTCATCCGTGCCATCCTCGATGACCGCTCTCGATCGCGAGAGGGCCGTCGTTCTCGTGATCGACATGCAAGGCCGGCTCGTCGACCTGATGCACCGGCCCCGGATGGTCATCGACGGCACCTCCCGGCTGCTGCGGCTGGCCGGGATGTTCGACTTGCCGGTGATCGTGACCGAGCAGTACCCGCGGGGATTGGGTCCGACTCGCGAGGAGCTCGAGGCGGTGATCGAGGAGACGGATCCCGAAGGCCGCCGCACCCGGAGGGTGGAGAAGGACTCGTTCGGTTGCTGCGGCGAGCCGGCGTTCGAGGAAGCTCTGGCGGCGGCGCGGCCGGGTCTCGATCCGGCGGATCGGCAGGTTGTCGTGGCGGGACTCGAAACCCACATCTGCGTCATGCAGACGGCGCTGGATCTCATCTCCCGCGGGACGGATGTCCATGTGTGCTGGGACTGCACGAGTTCGCGAGGTGAGGAGTACCGGCGCCACGCGCTCCAGCGGCTGGGCCACGCCGGCGCCCAGATCACGAACCACGAGTCGGTCGCCTTCGAACTGGCGCGCGACAAGAACCACCCTCAGTTCAAGGGCGTGAACCGGTTGCTGCGCGAGGGCCAGATCGTTTGACCCGGCGCGTGCGGCCGATCATCGTGGTCGTCGCGCTGGGGCTGGCGACGGTGCTGCCGGCCGCCCAGCCGACGGTCCGGGACGCGGGCGCCGGGGAAGCGGCGGTGCGGGAGACGTTCGAGGCCTACCGCCAGGCCCTGATCGCCGGTGACGGCGAACGGGCCGCGGCCCTCGTCGACCGGGAGACCGGCGACTACTACCGCGAACTGAAGCGACTGGTCCTCGATGGAAGCGAGGAGGAGGTACGGCAGCGAACCTTCGTCGACCGCTTCCTGGTCGTGGCGTTCCGGCACCAGTTCGAAGAGGCCGAGTTGACCGGGATGGAGTTGGCCGACGTGATCGTGCGGGCGATGGAGATCGGCTGGATCAACTCCGCGGCGATCGAGCAGCTTGCCGTCGGCGCGGTCCGGATCGAGGGCGACGAGGCCTGGGCCGCCGCCCGCACCCGGGCTTCTCTCGAGGACCCGGCGCTCGGCGGCGGCATCGACGAGTTGGAGTACCGCTTCGTGAACGAGGATGGCAACTGGAAGTTCCGCTTCAGCGCCCTCGTCGCGTCGATCGACGGGGTGATGCGGAACCTGGCGGAGCAGCTTGGCGCCGACGAGGATGACCTGATCTTCACCCTGGTCGAATCCCTGACCGGAGTCGAGGTGCTGCCCGAGGTCTGGGAAGCCGTAGAACGCTGACCGGGCGGCCGGGCTGGCCGCGGGTGATTCCCGCGCGCGACGGGCGATGTGGGCGCCTCGGGGTACGGTACGATCCGGCCCGTGCCGATCCGGCGAACAGCGTTCCTGGTGGTTGCCGCCGCTCTGGTGGCCGCCGCGGGCGCCGGCCTGCTTGCCGTCCGAGCGGCGCCGGCGCCGGGTCCCCAGGTCAGGGGTCCCGACGACCGGCGCGACGTCCGCACACGGTACCGACGGTCCCTGCCTCCCGAGGCGATGCCGCTCTTCGATCGGTACCTGCCGAGGCCGGTTCATCCAGACGACGTGCTCCGGGAGTTCTACTTCACCCGTTTGGCGTACAGCGGCTCTCCGTACATGGGGCGTGGAAGCTGGTCGGTCGACTTCCCCAAGGCGGATGTGCAGTTCATGATCGGCTTGAAGAGGCTGCTCGACCAGTTGGACGCCTACGACTACTACAACGCGCGGCAGGCGACGGACCCGGAGCTCTACCGTTTCCCCTTCCTCTACTCGGTGGAGGTTGGCCACATGGCTCTTCGAGAGGATGAACGCGAGGCGTTGCGCCGATACCTTCTCGCCGGCGGCTTCTGGGTCATCGACGACTTCTGGGGCAGTTGGGAGTGGGCGAACCTGGAGCGGGAGCTGTCCGAGCTCCTGCCTGAGTACTCGATCGTCGATATCCCCCTGGACCACCCGATCTTTCACTGCTTCTACGATGTCGAGGAGATCCTCCAGGTACCGAACGTGGGCCAGGGTCGGTACGGCGGTCCGACGTGGGAGCAGGACGGCTACACGCCGCACGTGCGCGGCATTTTCGACGACCACGGCCGCCTGATGGTGGTGATCAACTGGAACACCGACCTCGGCGACGCCTGGGAGTGGGCGGAAGACGAGTGGTACCCGGTACGGTTCTCGCATTACGCGTACCAGATGGGAGTCAACTTCGTCGTCTACGCCATGTCGCACTGAGCCGACGTTCCGACTCCCCGCCTCTCCGTCTCTTCGTTCCTCATGGCTGGTCTCTTCGAGTTCCTGTTCAAGTACCGGCCGGCCCTCTTCGACGAGGGCCGGTTCGCCCTCGCCGCTCCGGGCTGGATGCAGCTCGCGGCGCTGCTTGCCGGCGCCGCGCTCGTGTTCGCCGCGTTCACCTACCGGCGGATGCGTCCGGGGCCCAGCGGCGGCGCCGAGCGCTACCGCTGGCTGCCGCCGACGTTGCGCTCTTTGGCCATCGTCGTGCTGGTCCTTTGTCTCATGCAACCGGCCCTCGTGCTGTCGACCGTGGTGCCGCAGGAGTCCTTCGTCGGTGTGCTGATCGACGACTCGGGCAGCATGGCGATGCCGGATGAGGACGGTGCCGAGGACGGTACCCGGGGCGGGGCGGTCCGGGAGGCGCTCTCCGGGGAGCCGGGTTCCCTGCTGGAGCTCCTGGAGCAGCGCTTTCAGGTACGCCAGCTCGCCTTCGGCCGCGGCACGGAGCGGATCGAGTCGGCCGATCAGCTCCGGTTCGCTCGCGCCGACAGCCGCATCGGCGAGGCGCTGGTCGCGGCCTCGGACGAGTTGGCCGGCTTGCCGCTGGCGGGGATCGTCCTGCTCTCCGACGGCGCCGATTCGGCACCCGCCGAACTCGGTGACGCGCTGCTCGCGCTCAAGGCCGCGGGGACGCCGGTGCATTCCGTCGGGCTGGGTCGCGAGGGCCTGGAGAAGGACATCGAGGTGTCGCGCGTGGTCGCCCCCCGGCGGGTACTCCAGGGGTCCACGGTTGAAGTAGAGGTCACCTTGAGTCAGACGGGGTTCGGGGGTAGCAGCGTGAACCTCGAAGTCGAGGATGACGGGCGCATCGTGAACGTGGAACCGGTGACCTTCCCGCGGCAGAGTTCGGCGGTCACGGCCCGGGTGATGTTCGCTGCCAGCGACGCGGGGGCGCGGGAGTTCCGTTTTCGGGTGGCGGAACAGCCGGGCGAGGGTCTCATCCTCAACAACGAGCGGATCGCCCTGGTCGAAGTGACGGACAGGAAGGAGAAGATCTTCTTCTTCGAAGGCGAACCGCGGGATGAGTCGAAGTTCCTGCGCCGGGCGGTCCAGTTCGACGAGAACCTCCACGTCGTGTCGATGACCCGCCAGGCCGCGAACAAGTTCTACGGCATCAACTTCGACGAGGACACGAAGCGCTTCGACGGGTTTCCAACCCGCCGGGAAGACCTGTTCGAGTATCAGGGCATCATTCTGGGCAGCATGGAGGCGAGCTTCTTTACCCACGACCAGATGCGGATGGTCGTCGACTTCGCCGCCCAGCGCGGCGGCGGTGTGCTGCTGCTCGGCAGTCGCCGTTCGTTCTCGGAGGGCGGCTTCGCCGGCACGCCGATCGCGGAACTGTCGCCACTCGTCCTCTACGACGTCGAAACGCCGTCGGGAGAAGCCCGGCCCGAACTGATCCACGACCTGGTACTCGAGTTGACGGCCCAGGGACGTGCCCATCCCGCGACCCTGCTGCGCGACGACCGGGCCGAATCCAACGATCTCTGGTCGACCCTGCCGCGGCTTTCGGCGTACCAGCGGGCGACGGAAGTGAAAGCCGGCGCGACCGCGCTCCTGAGTGCGGAGACCCCCATTTCGCGCGAGCCATTGGTGGCGCTGGCGCATCATCGGATCGGCCGCGGCCGAGCGATCGCCTTCACGCCGCACGACTCCTGGCACTGGCAGATGAGCGCGGACATTCCGCTCGAGGACCAGACCCACGAGCGGCTATGGCGGCAGATGCTGCGCTGGCTGGTGTCCTATGTCCCCGATCAGGTCGAGGTCGAGACGGACCGCGACCGGTTCGAGCCTGGGAGCACCGTAACGCTGCGCGCCATGGTGCGGGACGCGGCCTTCCGGGAGGTGAACCGGGCGCAGGTCACGGCCACGATCGAGCTGCCGTCCGGAGATGAGGCCTTTGTCCCGCTCGACTGGTCGGTCGAGCGCGACGGCGAGTTCGTCGGCACGTACGTGGCGGGCGAGCGCGGCCACTACAAGGTCGAAGTGGACGCGACGTCGGAGGGCGAGCTGCTGGGTGTCGCGACTTCGCGGTTTACGGTGGACACCCTGAACGAGGAGTTGTTCGGCGCCGGTCGCCGGGACTCGGTGCTGGGAAGGGTCGCCGATGAAACAGGGGGCCGCCAGTACGAGTTGGACGAGATGGATAGGCTGGTCGAGGACCTTTCGGTCAGCCGGGAGGGAACGACAGTACGAGAGGCGCGGGATCTCTGGGACATGCCGATCCTGTTCCTGCTCCTCGTCGCGCTTCTGGGCGGCGAGTGGGCGGTTCGGCGCCGTCTGGGGATGGCGTGAGGCGCCCCGGGTACAGGCGTTTCGTGGCGGCGGCATTCGCCTGTTCCCTTGCCGTGGCCCCGCTCGGAGCCGAGAGCCACCTCCTCGTGGTGACGGGTGTCGGCGGCGAGCAGATGTACACTGAACGGTTCCATTCCTGGGCCGTGCGCGTGGTGGAGGCGGCGCTCGAGGCAGGTCTGAGCGAGGACCGGGTCGTCTATCTCGGCGAGGATCCGGAGCTCGATCCGGAGCGGATTCGGGCCCGGTCCACGGGCGAGAACCTGCTCGCGGAGATCGAGGCGCTCGGCGAGCGGTCGAGCGCCGGTGACGACGTGTGGATCCTGCTGTTCGGGCACGGCAGCGGTTCCGCGGGTCCGCCCCGGTTCAATCTGCCGGGGCGGGATCTCGTGGCCGAGCAGTACGCCGCGGCGCTCGAGCCGCTGTCGGACCGCCGCCTCGTGTTCATCAACGCGAGCTCCGCTTCCGGGGGGTTTGTCGCGCCGTTGGCAAGGGAGGGCCGGGTGGTCATCACCGCCACGAAGTCGGGCGCCCAGGGCAACGAGTCGCTGTTCGGCGGCTATCTCGCCGAGGCCTTGGACGGTGCCGCGGGAGATCGAAACAAGGACGGGCGTACGTCCGCCCTCGAGGCGTTCGAGTTCGCTCAACGGGAGGTCGAGCGTTACTACCAGCAGGCAGGGCAGATCCGAACCGAGCATGCGCTTCTCGACGACAACGGTGATGGTGAGGGAACCCTGGAGCCGGTGGGAGTTGATTCCTCCGGACCTGGCGACGGGAGGCTCGCGAGTCTTGTCCTCCTGGGCGAGGAGGCGCTTCCGGAAGTTCAGACGGAGGAGACGCGGCAGTTGGTCGATCGCCGACGCGGGATCGAGCGCCGGATCGACGAACTCAGGTTGCAGCGTGAGTCGCTCGACGAGGAGGTCTACCTCAGCGAACTGCAGGATCTGATGGTGGAGCTCGCACTGGTCGACCGGGAGCTGCAGGCGGCCGGGAACGATGGGGACAGCGGGGCCGACGGCACCAACGGGAATCATGATCGATGAACGTGCGCCGCGACCTCATCGACCGGTGGATCGGACGGGTGGCCGTCGTCCTGGCCGTCGCCGTATGGCTGCAGCCGGCTGCCGTGGCCCAGGACGGGCCGGTTTCCCTGGACGAGATCGAGCAGTGGATTCTGACCGGCCGCTACGACGAGGCGGTAGAGCAGCTCGACGCGCGGGCCGACGAGGCGGACGATCCGCGGGCGCTGAGACTGCGGGTGGAGGCGCTGATCTCGATCGGTCGCTACGACGACGCCGAGGCCGCGTTCGAGGGCAAAGATGGAGCAGCGCTTGGGCTCGGTGTGCTGCGCGGCAGGGTAGCGCTCCTTCGCGGGGACCGGGAGACGGCCGGGCGCTCCTTCGAGGAGGCCCGGGGCGCCCAGGGCGCGGACGCCCTCGTCGCTTCGTTCGAACTCGCTCGACTGGCCTGGGAGCGGGGCGAGATCGAGGCAGCGACATCAGGCTTCTACGGCATGATCGACGCCTACAACCGCGGCGCCGCCGATACGGCCGAGGAACTCGTTGCCGTGGGCCAGGCTTGCCAGTTCCTGGGGCGAGACGATCCGGAACTGTTCAAGGACGCGCTGCGGGCCTACGACGAGGCGGTGGCGCTCGCTCCGTCCTGGCCGGTGCCTCGCATCCGGCTCGGCGAGCTGTTCCTCGAGAAGTACGACAGCAGCCAGGCCCGTTCGTCGCTGGCCGACGTACTGCGGTCGAATCCCCGTCACGCGGAGGCGTTGCTCGCGATGGCGCAAACGATGCGCTTCGACGGCGACCCCCGAGCCCAGGGCGTCCTGGACTCCGCTCTGGAGGTCAACCCGAACCTGATTCCTGCGCGCGTGTACCAGGCCCGTCTCCGGTTTCAGGCCGAGCGCTTCGCGGAGGCGAGAGAAGAGGCAGAGAAGGCGCTCGAGATCGACCCGGGTTCGCTCACCGCCCAGACCCTGCTCGCTGCAGCCGCGTTCCTGGAAGGTCGCGACGAGGACTTCGCGGCCCTCCGCGACGGCGTGCTCGCCGACAATCCGCGCTATGCCGACCTGTTCAACGACCTCGCCGACGCCAGCGTCGACAACCGGCTCTATCCAAAGGCGCGGGACTTCGCGGCCGAGGCCGTGCGGATCGACCCAAAGTCCTGGCGGGGCTACGGCCTGCTGGGCATGAACCAGCTCCGGCTGGGGGACATCGAGGCCGGAAGGGCGAACCTCGAGACCTCCTTCGCTGGCGATCCGTACAACGTCTGGACGAAGAACACGCTCGACCTGCTCGACACGTTCGGCGAGTACCGGAAAGTTGGGAGCGAGCACTTCGAGTTCCACATCCACGATCGCGAGGCGGAACTGCTGGCCCCCTACATGGTCGAGCTGGCGGAGGAGGCCTGGGCGACGCTGGCCGAGCGCTACCGCTTTGAACCTCCGACGCCCATTCGCGTCGAGGTCTATCCGTCGCATGCCGACTTCTCGGTTCGCACCGTCGGGCTGGCCGGGCTCGGCGCGCTCGGCGTCTGCTTCGGGCCGGTGATCGCTCTCGACTCCCCGTCGGCTCGTCAGATGGGCCACTTCAACTGGGGCGGCACGCTCTGGCACGAGATCGCCCACACGTTCACCCTGCTCGTCACGGATTCGAAGATCCCCCGCTGGTTTACCGAGGGACTGTCCGTGTTCGAGGAACGGCGGGCGAGGCCGGGTTGGGGTGACGACGTCCAGGTGGGCTTCCTCACCGCACTGCGTGACGACGAGTTGCTCGGCATCGCGGCGATCAACGACGGCTTCGTGCGCCCGAAGTTCCCCAACCAGATCGGGTTGTCTTACTTCCAGGCATCGCTGATTTGCGACTGGATCGAGGAGAACTACGGTTTCGACGCGATTCTGACGATGCTGGCGGGCTATCGCGACGGCAAGACCACGGAGGAAGTGTTCGAGGAGGCGATGTCCCTCGCTCTGGAGGACTTCGACGAACGGTTCTTCGGCCATCTCCGCACGCGCTTCGGCGCCGCCATTGCGTCACTCGGCGAGGCGCCGCCGGAGCCTGACGAGGAGGAGCGGGAAGCCGGCGAGGGCGGACCGTCCCGTGCGCCGACGCGCAACCCGTTCGCGCGCCAGGAGCCGAATCTCGAGGCGCTGGCCGAGGCGGCAAAGGAGAACCCGGACGACTTCAGAATCCAGATGACCTACGGCGCGGCCCTGTTCCGCGAGGAACGCTTCGAGGAGGCGGAGGCTCCGCTGCTGCGCGGCCGTGACCTCTTCACGGACTACGTGGGTCCCGGGAACGCCTACACTCTGCTGGCCCAAATCTACCGGCAGCAGGAACGCGAGGACGAGGCGATCGAGGCGCTCAACACGTTGGTGGCAAGCAACGAGATGGCCTGGGATGAGCATCTGGCTCTGGCCGGGCTGCTCGAGAGCGCCGGCCGCACCGAGCAGGAGGCGGAGATCCTGGAGCGGTCGCTCTACATTTCACCGTACGACCTGGAGGTGCACAGCCGTCTCGCCGAACTCGCCTCGACCTTGGGCCGCTTCGAACTTGCCGTGCGGGAACGTGCCGCCCTGGTCGCTCTCGATCCGCCGGACCGCGCCGTCGCGCTCTACGAGCTGGCGGTGGCCCAGCATCACGCCGGTCAGCCGGAGCAGGCGCGCCGGTCGGTGCTGCGAGCCCTCGAGGTGGCGCCCGGCTACGACCCGGCACAGGAACTCCTGCTCGACCTGGTGGGGGAGGGCTCATGAACGGCTTCCGTAGGGGACGCCGCGGGCGCTCGGTTCTCGCCGCCGTGGTCGTCCTCGCCGTCCTGGCCGGCGCCCTGTTCGCTCGCGACGACTTCTGGCGGGCCCCGGAGGTGGAGACGCCGTCGTTTCCCTATTCGGGCGGCTTCACCTTCGCCCGGATCAAGTTCGAGCCGACCCAGTGGGGGGGCGGTCCGTTCATGTGGGGTCTGGATCTCAAATGGAACCACGACTATCCGGACGCGGAACGGAACTTCACCCGGATCGTCGACGAGATGACCCACATCGACGTGTTCACGGGTGGCGGCAACGTGATCGAACTGACCGATCCACGGCTCTTCGAGCATCCCTGGGCCTACCTCTGCGAAGCGGGCTTCTGGAACCCGACGGAAGAGGAACTCGCCAATCTCCGCTCCTACCTGTTCAAGGGCGGCTTCCTGGTCGTCGACGACATCTTCGACCGGCCCGGCTATCCGATCTACTGGGAGAACACGGAGCGGCAGATGGGGCGCCTCCTGCCCGGCTACGAACTGGTGCCGATGACGATCGACCATCCGGTGTTCCGTGCCTTCTTCCCGCTCGAGGATCTGGACTTCGATCTCGACCTTCCCGGCATCTTTCCCGTGCGCGGCAAGATCTACGGCGTCTTCGAGGACAACGATCCGAACCGGCGGCTGATGGTGGCCATCAACTACAACATGGACATCGGCGACTTCTGGGAATGGTCGGAGTACGCCATCTACCCGGTCGACGTGACTCAGAAGGGCTTCAAGCTGGGCGTGAACTACCTGATCTACGGCATGACTCACTGAGGCGCACCGGATTCCGATCCCCCGAACAATGGCTGAACGATGGAGAAATCGATGAACGACACCCTTGACGACACCCCTGAACAGGCGGTCGACGGCGCGCCTGGCGGCCAGGGCCTGACCAGCGAGAGCGACGTGGAGTTGGCTGCCCGGCTGGCGACTGGCAGGGAGCAGATCATGGTCCAGCTCGCCAAGCAGATTGTCGGCCAGGAAGACGTGTTGGGGCAGGTGTTGATGACGCTCTTCGTCGGCGGCAACAGCATCCTGACCGGGGTGCCGGGGCTGGCGAAGACCCTGATCGTGCAGACGGTGGCCCAGATTCTCGACCTCGACTTCAGCCGCATTCAGTTCACGCCCGACCTCATGCCGAGCGACATCACCGGCACGGACATCATCCAGGAGGATCAGGACACGGGTCGACGCGAGATGGTGTTCATGAAGGGGCCGATCTTCGCTCAGATCGTGCTCGCGGACGAGATCAACCGGACGCCGCCCAAGACCCAGGCGGCGTTGCTCGAAGCGATGCAGGAGCACCGGGTCACCGTGCAGGGTCGCACCTACGACCTGCAACAGCCGTTCTTCGTGTTCGCGACCCAGAACCCGATCGAACTGGAGGGGACGTACCCGTTGCCGGAAGCCCAGCTCGACCGCTTCATGTTCAACATCGTGATCGACCATCTGCCCGAGGACGAGGAGATGGAGATCGTTGACGCGACGACGACTGTGCGCGAGTTCACGCTGGAGACCCAGGTCTCCGGAGCCGATTTGCGCGCGTTCCACCGCCTGGTAAGACGGGTACCGATCGCCGATCCGATTCTGCGCTACGCCGTCCACCTGGTGCGGATGACGCGGCCCGACACGCCGGAGGCGCCGGACTTCGTGAATCGTTGGGTGCAATACGGGGCGAGCGTCCGCGCGGCCCAGTTCATGGTGCTCGGAGCCAAGGCCAAGGCGTTGATGGATGGCCGCTACCACGTCGCGCACGAGGATGTCCGCACCCTGGCGGCGCCGGTCATGCGGCACCGCATCCTGACCAACTTCCATGCCGAGTCGGAGCGGATCACGACGGACGAGATCGTCGGCCGGTTGTTGGAGTTGGCGCCTGTGACTGCGAGCAGGATGAAGTGATGGCCAGGGGAGTGGTGCTGAACAGTCGGAGAGCGCGGGTCAGAAGACCCGCGTCACGTTGGCGCCGGTGACGGCGAGCAGGATGAAGTGATGGAAGAGCGGGGATGAGTTACGGCCGGTTCGTCGACACGCGGACGCTGAGTCGCATCAGCAGTCTGGATCTGCTCGCCAAAACGGTGGTGGAGGGCTTCGTCAGCGGCCTTCACCGTTCACCGTTCCTGGGCCGTTCGATGGATTTCGCCGAGTACCGCGCCTATCAGCCGGGAGACGACATCCGCCGCGTGGACTGGAAGCTCTTCTGCCGAACCGACCGTTTCTATGTCAAGGAGTTCGAGGCGGACACGAACACGAACCTGACGATCGGGCTCGACGTCTCCCGCTCGATGGATTTCGGCACCGGGGCGTTGACCAAACTGGACTACGGGCGCTATCTGGCGGCGTGCCTTGGCTATTTCGCGTCCAAGCAGAAGGACCGCATCGGCCTGGTGACTTTCGACAACGAGCTGGTCGACTTCGTTCCGCCGGCAGCCAAGCACCTCCAGGTCGTCCTGCACACGATCGACCGCATCGAGCCGGGCGGGGGAGGCAGCCTGCGTGAACCGCTCCTCGAAGTCGTGGACTCCGTGCGCCGGCGGAGCATGGTCGTCCTCATCTCGGATTTCTACGAGGATCCGGAAACGGTGATCAAGGCGGCGGCAGGGTTCCGACACAAGGGCAACGACGTGATCCTCTTCCACCTGCTCGACCCGGCGGAACTCCGCTTCGAGTTCGAGGGCGAGCTCGATCTTCGCGACCTGGAGACCGGTACGCGGCAGGCGGTCATGCCGGACGTGCTCCGCGACCAGTACCTGGACCTGATTCGCGAGCACACGCAGACACTCGATCGGTCCCTTGTCGAGGCCGGTATCGACTACACGCTGGTCGACACCTCGCAACCCCTCGACGCGGCGCTGTACAGCTACCTGTCGGCGCGCCTGCACGCGATGAAGACGAGGTGACGGGTGGGCCTGCTCGCACCTCTCTTCCTGCTCGGCCTCGCGGCGGTCGCGGTGCCGGTCATCATCCACATGCGTTTGCGTCATCGCAGCCGGATGGTGCCGTTCCCGTCGCTCATGTTCATTTCCAGGGCGCCCTACCGCTCCGTGCGCCGGCGTCGACTGCGGGATCTCCTGCTTCTGGCGCTGCGCTGTCTGGCGCTGGCGCTCTTGGCTGTGGCCTTCGCGCGGCCCCTGTTTCAGGGCGATGCGGCGGCGAACGCGGCGGCGGCCAACCGGCTGACCGTCGTGCTGCTGGACAACTCGTTCAGCATGGGCTTCGGCGGCAGGTGGCAGCGAGCCACCACGGCGGCAGCCTCGGCATTCGATGGGATGAGTGCGGTGGATCGCGGGGCTCTGATCGTCTACTCGGATCAGGCCGCGATGGTGGCCGCGCCGACCGCGGACGGCGCCCTGCTGGCGACGCTGGCCCGGGAGACGGAGCTCGTACCGCGTGCCACGTCCCTTCTGCCCGCGATTCAGGTGGCCCGGGGCGTTCTCGCGGATGCGGGAAGCGCCGCCGCGCGAGAACTCGTGATCGTCAGCGACTTTCAGCGCTCTTCCTGGGCGCCCGACAACGTGGCGGCATTGCCCCAGGGGGTCGAACTGCGTCTGGTCGATGTCCGCTCGGACGAAGAGGAGGAGGTCAATGCGGCGGTTACCGACGTGGTTCTCGACCACGCCCGTGTGCCTTCCGGAGGGGCGGGCGCCGGCGAAGCGGGAGAGGGCGCTCGGGAACGCGTCGGCATCGCGGCGCGGGTCAGCTATCAGGGGGTCGGCGCCGCGGCCTACCCGGAGCGATCGCCCGAGCCCCTGCGGGCGGAAGTCGATCTGCTCTTCGACGGCGAGGTGATTCAGACACGCGCCGTGGAACTGCCGCTGGATTCGTCGACGATGGTCAGTTTCTCTCCCGAGGTGCTGGAGCGCGAGCGGACCACGCGGGGCACGGTACGCCTGCGCGAGGACGCCCTCGCCACGGACAACGAGTTTCACTTCGTCCTGTCGCCCGCCCACGAGGTCGGCGTCCTGGTCATCGAACCGGGCGGCGACCGGCGGCGGGGCCGGTACCTCGAGGAGGCCCTGTCGCTCGGGCGCCGTCCCTTCTTGCGGGTGAACCGGGTCCAGGCCTCCGGGTTTCAACCTGCGATGCTGGAAGGCAAGTCCGTCGTCGTGATCAACGACTCGGCGCAGCAGCTTCCCGCCGCGGCGGACGCGGCGGTCGTCCGTTTCGTCCGCGAGGGCGGGGGCCTGCTGATCGGAGTCGAGCGCGGCATGAACTCGACTTCCGCCCTGCTCGGGGAGCTCGGAGTCGAAAGTACGCAGCAGGTGGACCGGCTGGCCGGCACACCCGGGGCGCTGGCCTGGTTCGACACCGGCCATCCGGTCTTCGATGTCTTCGCGGCGGCGAGGAGCGGGGATTTTTCCTCGGCGTCGTTCTTCCGCTACCACCGGCTGGAGACACCCGAGGGTGCGATGCCGATCGCCCTGTTCGACGACGGGGCGCCGGCTCTGCTCGACCTGATGCCCGCTCGGGCGGAGGACGGGGTCGCCGATGCCGCGTCGGGCCGGGCCGGGCGTGTGCTGGTGCTGCCCACGTCGTTCGACACCTTCTGGAACACCTTGCCGCTGCAAGCCGTGTTTCTTCCCTTCGTCCATCGTTCGATGCAGTACTTGGCCGGCTACGCGTTGCCCCGTTCGTGGTACCGCGTCGGCGAAGTCGCCTCGGTCGAGTTGCCCGGCACGGTCGGAAGCGAGGGCGATGGGTACATCTCCGTCGCTCCGTCCGGCAGGGAACGCCGCCTGGGCACAGGCGGTGGCGATCTTCTGCTCGATGTGGAAGAGCCCGGCTTCTACGACTTCCGGGAGGTGCGGGCCGACGTGACTTCCGAGCGTCTGACGCTCGCGGCCAACGTGCCGGTGTCGGAGTCGGACTTGGGCGGGCTTGATGTGGATGAGTTCGCGTCCCGCATTCGACCGGATCAGGCCGAGGACGCCGCGGCGTCCCTGGCGACGCCGGTGACGGCGGAGGAGCAAGAGCGGCGGCAGCGCCTGTGGTGGTACCTGATTGCGGCGGCGGCGGCGATGCTGGTGGCCGAGGGCCTGTTCGGCAACCGCAGGCGACGTGCGACTGCAGCGCCAGTCGTGACAGCATGGAGGCCAACCGGCGAGGAGACGTGATGGCAGCCAGTTTCGATCCCATCTACGACCCGACATACGGCGAGCTGATGAGCGTCATCCGGCGCGTGCGGGCGCGGTGGCGCGCGAAGGTCGCACTGCGCGGACTCGTCATGCTGACAATGGCCGGATTCGCCGCCTTCGCCATGTCGGTATGGGGCATGGACTACTTCCTCTACAGCGAGGGAGCGGTCCGGATCTTCCGCTGGCTGACCTACGTGGCCCTGATCGCGCTTGCCGTTCGGCTGCTGGTCGTACCCCTGGCTCAGCGGGTGTCCAGGCAGCAGGTGGCGCTGTACGTCGAAGAGCACGAGCCGACTCTCAAGGCCTCGGTACTGAGCGCGGTCGAACTTGGACCGGTGCAGCAGGGTTCGATCCGCGATGCCGAGCGCGTGTCGCCCGAGCTCCAGCGGCGGGTTCTCGAAGAAGCGATCGAACGCTGCGAGAACAGCGGCTTCGCCTCCCGGATCGAGCGCGGATCGCTGCGCCGTTTCTCCGTCGCCCTGGCGGGCGTGGCGGGCGCCGGCATGGCCGCGGTCCTGCTCAGTCCGGCCTTTCTGCAGCACGGTGCGATGCTGCTGTTCACGCCCTGGAAGGCGGCCGCGGCGGACAATCCCTACCAGTTGCGGGTGGGACCCGGCAACATGACGGTGGCTCGCGGATCGGACCAGTTGATCAGCGCGGCCGTCCTCGGTTTCGATCCGGACCGCGTCGAAGTCGCGCTCCGGCCGCTGGACGCGAGCGGCGACCCGCAGGGCGAATGGCGGCAGTGGCCGATGAACAGGGTGAGCGCCGAGGTCGACGTGGACGGCGACTTGATGATCGGTGATGTGCGGGCTACCCACGACTTCATCGCCCTGAACCTGCGGGCGGATACGGACTACTACGTCGACGCCTCGGGGGTGCGTTCCCCGATCTACCGCATCCGGGTCAAGGATCTGCCGTACGTGGAGCAGATCGACCTGCAGTACCAGTTCCCCGACTTCAGCGGTCTGTCCGACCGGACGGTCGAGGACGGAGGAGACATTGCCGTACTTGAGGGTACGCGGGTTCTCTTCAGCATTCTGCCGATCTTCGAGGTGCCGGAGGGACGGCTTCTGATCGAAGGCGAGGAACCGATTGACCTCAGTTCGGGAGACGGGAGACTGACGGCGGCCTACAGGATCAGCGGCAACACGTACTACCGCATCGAGTTGATGGACGACGAGGGCCGTTGGCACCGGGCCTCGGCGGAGTACATGATCAGCGCGCTGGAGAACCAGCCCCCGATCGTTCGCTTCACGAATCCCGGCCGCGACATTCAGGTGACCCTGGTCGACGAGGTCTTCGTCGAAGTGGAAGCCGAGGACGACTACGGCGTGAGTCGACTCGGTATCCGCTACGCGATCAATGGCGGCGAGGAGACGGCGCTGAACCTGCTGGACAGCCGGTCGTCGATGAAGAAGGTCAGCGCCGCACACACGCTCTTCCTCGAGGAGATGGAACTGGGCATCGGAGATTCGATCTCCTACTACGCCGAGGCCTGGGACCGCGGGCGCTCGAAGCCGGTGATCAGCGACATCTACTTCCTGGAGATCAGACCCTTCGACCGGAACTACCGGCGCGCCGAACAGGGCGGCGGTGGCGGCATGGGTGGTGACGGCGGCTTCGACAACACGCTGTCGGTGCAGCAGAAGATGATCATCTCGGCCACCTTCCGCCTGGTCAGGGACGCGGAGGAGTACTCGGACAGGGAGATGTCCGAGAATCTGACGACGGTCGCCCTGATGCAAGGGCGGCTGCGAGACCAGGTCGGTTCGCTGATCACGCGGATGGGCAATCGCGGCCAGCAGTTGCTCGGCGACGATGAGTTCTCGAAGATCATCGAGTACCTTCAGCAGGCCGCCACGGAGATGGCGGTCGCGCAGAGTGAGCTCGAGGCGAAGCGGCCCGACGAGGCGATGACGGTGGAGAAACAGGCCCTCGCGTCGCTGCAGCGCGCGGAATCCGCGTTCCGTACACTGACGGTCTCGTTCCAGCAGGGCGGCGGCGGTGGTGGTGGCGGGAGCCAGCAGCAGCTCTCGGAGGACCTTGCCGACCTGTTCGAACTGGAGCTCGACAAGCTGCGCAATCAGTACGAGACGGTGCAGCGGGGTGAAGCGGAACAGACCCAGGCCGAGATCGACGAACTGATGCAGAAGTTGCGCGAACTGGGACGCCGCCAGCAGCGCGAGAACGAACGCCAGAACCGGCTGCGCGGCCGCCAGCAACAGGGCGGTGGCGGCGGTGGCAGTCAGCAACAACTGATCGAGGAGACCGAGGAACTGGCGCGGCGACTGGAACGGCTGGCGCGCGAGCAGCAGCGCTCCGAACTTCAGCAGACGACCCAGGCCTTGCGGGAGGCGGTCGAGCAGATGAAGCGGTCACAGGCCGGTTCCTCCGGCTCGCAGTCCAGCGCCGGGGCGCAGGGCATCGCGGCGCTCGACAAGCTGCGCGACGCGCGGCGTCTGCTGGACCGCAACCAACGCCAGCAGCTCGGCCGGGACATGGAGGAACTCCAGCAGCGAGCGGAGCGCGTATCGCAGATGCAGAGCCGGATCGAGGAGCAGGTCGAAGAGCTGGCGGGACAGGAGGGCGAAGACGGCCGGCGACGGAGCGACCTGACCGCGCAGGAGCGCGCGGAGTTGATCGAGCGGATCATGGAGCGGAAAGACCGGCTGACCGACGAAGTCGGCGGTTTGGAGGCTCAGCTCAACCGGATGACCAGGAGCGCGCGCGAAGAGCAACCCGAGGCGGCGCGCAAGCTGCAGGCGTCGGCCGAACTGATTCGGGACGAGCAGTTGAAGGAGAAGATTCGCTACTCGAAGGGCGTGCTGGCCGGCCGGGATGCCGAGTTCGCGCGCCTGTTCGAGGGTCAGATTCGCCAGGACATAGACGAGGTGACGGAGCGGATCGCCGATGCGCAGGCGAGCGTCGGGGAAGGCGGAGGCAACGGTCAGGAGCGGATGCTCGAGCAGGCTCGTGATCTGGTGGAGAACATGTCTTCATTCGAGGCCCGTCTGCGAGACCGTGCCGATGCCGGCAGGCGGCTCGGCCAGCGTCCCGGAGGGCAGGGCGAACAGGAGGACGGCCAGCAACAGAATGGTCGGCAGCAGGGTGGCGAACAGCCGGGCGGTCAACAGCAGGGCGGTGAGCAGTCCGGCGGCGGGCAGCAGGGCGGTCAGCCGGGTGATTCCTCACAGCAGGGCGGAGCCCGCAACCAGGAGGGCGGCGGCCGGGATTGGGGCCGTCCCAGCCAGTATGGATCGAGTTCCGGCGGCTTCTACCAGCCCGGCGCCTTCACCACGGAGGATCTGCGGCAGGCCGAGCGCGAGTTGAGCCAGCGGCGCCAGGACCTGGACGCGCTGCGACGGGAACTCCGGCGGGAAGGGATGGACACCTCCGACGTGGACCGACTCCTGCGCCAGATGGGCGATCTCGACCTGCTCGGGCTCAACAAGGATCCGCTGGCCCTTGAGTCCCTGCGCCGAGACATCGTCGAAGGACTCCGGCAGTTCGAGTACCGCCTCTGGCGCGAACTGCGCGGCGCCGACACGGAACGCGTCTACCTCGGCAACTCCGATCAGGTCCCTCCCGGCTACCGCGAACTCGTCGACGAGTACTTCCGCAAGCTCGCCAACGACAGCTAGCGCCCTGCTGCCGCTGCGCGGCGGTTGCTGCGGCTGCGTGGCGCCGGACTGGCGGCGGGCTCACTCGCCCTCCCGGAGATCGGAGGGGAGGGTCCCAGGGGCCGTTCGCGCTTGGTCGGAGGTTGGAGGGGCCTGCGCTCACTCCACTCCGCTCGCTCCGGTTGGGCGTCGGTTGGCCGAAGGGCGCCGGCCGTCGCTCGCTCCGAGTCCCCTGGGTCCCTCCCCTCCGATCTCCTCGCGGGCTGGAGGGTGTCGGCGTGGCGTCCTCGTCGTGCGAGGAGCCTCTTCGGTGGAGACGGCTGTCCAGAGGTTTCTCAGCCTGTCGCGAGAGGCCTCCGCTACGGCCGTTCCTTGAACAGGATGTGAGCCGCGAATGCACGCCGATCTCGAACGTCGGCGGTCTCGAGTCTTCTGATCGTGAGTCGTGCGGTCTGAAGGTGGCCTTCAACATCAGACTTGAAGAAGACCTGTGCCGGATCATAGTCAGCCGTGTGGCGTTCTTTCTGGAGCACAAGAAAGAGGTCGGCGAAACTCTGTATCTCCTGCGGGAACAGCCGGATCTCGCGCTTCTGCCTGCATGCGTCACGCGCGCGGCCATGGGACAGGGATCGGTAGGCCAGGCTCCAACCGCGGGTCCTTCGGTCGGTCTTCCCGACCAGAGTGTCTGCGCAGCAATTGGCCAGACAGTGGAAGAGCGCGTAGTAGACGGTGCTCACCGCACGGCGCAGGTGGGTCTGCAACGGCCTCCCTCGACCGGATGGAAGCTGCTGCTCGGCCGAGGCCAGAAGATCAGAAGCCTTCAGGACGCCAGTTTCCCGCGTCAGACGTGGTGACCATGTGGATGCTGGGCGTCACGTCCAGATCGCGGTCCCAGAGCATGTCCCGGACTTTTCTACCGCACAACAGCCGGCCTTCGGCTTGCTCTAAACCGCCGACATCGCCGTCGTAGATCGCCCAGACGTCGACCACCTCATCCCCGTACCACGACCTGCCGGGCTGTACCCAGACGTTCGCAAATCGCAGGCTGGGGAAGATTTCGTGGACAATCCGGTGGACCTCGTCCCTGATGTGGGGCAGTTCTTGGCGGAGTCCCCGGCTGACCTCCTGAACCGACTGGCTACTCACGTCATTCCTCCCGTCTTGTAGGACGATACCCCTCTGCAACAGAGGCCTCAAGGATCTAGACGGATTGGCTCTCTCTGTTCTCGCGGGCGGACTCCGATTGAGATCGGAAGCCGTGCCGGGCGGCGCCCGTGTGGGTCACGGTCTTGCACGGTGCACGACGGGCCTCCTTCTTGGGACCTCCCCACGGGTTCGGTCATCTGCGGTTTCATCGCTGGCGATTGACGTCGGTCCGGTGCCGTCGCGCAGCGTCCCCAGCAGGGTAAGCTGATGACGTCCGGGCCAAGAAGCGACGCCCTTGGCCTTGGGATGGGCGGCAGGAGCTGCAAGGCCCCGGTCCTGAAACCGACAACCGCTACAACGTTCCGCTGCGACGTTCCGCTCTCTGGAGCCGCCAGTCCGCACTGAGCCGGTCGATCAACTCGCGCTGGCGCCGCTCTAGGACCTGGGGGGTCCATCCGGACTCATCCCTGATGCTCTGAGTGAGTAGGAACGGCGTCTGGCCGTCTTTCATCAAGTAGGTGTCGATCTTCTGTCGGAAGGGACGGTTCGATGCGGCCGTGTTCCTCCGCCGAGACAGAAGCACGAGGTTGGCCAGCTTGTGCGTCCACTTCTCCCTCTCCTCATCGGTGAACCGCTTGCGCCATTCGGAATCTTCAGGAGGTGTTTGCGGCAGGACGTGCTCAACTGTGATGACCTTCTGGTTGTAGACGGCCCCACCGTTGCGCTCCACGAGCATGCTGTCAAGCTTCAACAGCAAGGGGAGCATCACGCGCGAACCGCGGGAGTAGATGTCCTCCGCCAGTCTCTGTCTGAAGGCCGCTTGCTCCTCAAGCGTCAACTGGAGACTACTTTGTTCGTCTAGCAGGTTGTCCCCGTCCTCGATCTCGCGGAGTACCTCCGCGTAGCGGTTGATGCGCTGGTTTACGTAGGTTCGGGTGACGAAGAGGAAGAAGGCGAGCCGCTCAATGTCTCGGAAGAACTGGAGACGGGTGCCTTCTTGCGACCGGCATCGAAGGTGCGCCATAGCCGGTGGTATCCAATCGAAGTTGTCCAGCCGCCCCAAGTGACGGAGATGGTCGCTGACTCGGTCCGGAACCTGTCAACGACTATGGCACAGGGTGTTTCTGGATTTAGTGAGGTTCCTCCGTTGTTTCAGGGTCGGGCTTGTTGATCCAGACTTCGGTGGGCGGTGGCTGATGGGCAGGTCGACCTCGAACGAATCGTTCGGGGTGTTGGTTCCAGGCTTCGGTGAGGGTGCGCTGTCGCTGGTTGAGCACGGCTTGAGCTCGGCCGTTGTGGACGGTTTCGGGGGTGAGCATGGCGATGCCGTGATGTCGATGCTCGGTGTTGTACCAGGGGAAGAAGGCCCTGCAGAAGGCGGTCGCCGCGTCCTGGTCAGCGAAGCGGGGCGGAAAGCCGGGGTGATACTTGAGCGTCTTGAACTGGGCTTCGGAGTAGGGGTTGTCGTCGCTGACCTGTGGTCGGCCAAGGGAGCGGACGACGCCGAGGCGTGCCAGCAGTTGGGCGGTACCTTGAGCGGTCATCGGCGAGCCGCGGTCCGAGTGCAGTGTGAGCGTCTCGGGCTTGACGCCGTAGTTGAGGCAGGTCTCCTCGATGAGTGTTTGGGCGAGAACGGAGTTCTCGCGATCGGCGACCATCCAGCCGACCGCGTAGCGGCTGAAGAGGTCGAGCAGGACGTAGAGGTAGTAGTAGCTCCAGGTTTGGGGTCCGCGCAGTCTGGTGATGTCCCACGACCAGACCTGGTTGGGTGCCGTCGCGACGAGCTCCGGCTTGGCGTACTGCGGATGGACCCGCTGGTTGCGGCGGTCCTTCACCGGGTGGTTCGCGCCGAGAATGCGGTACATGGTGCGTTCCGAGCACAGGTACCTGCCCTCGTCTAGCAGGGTGGCCACCACTTCAGCGGGCGCCCGGTCGACGAACCGTGAAGAGGCGAGCGTGTCTCCGACTCGTTGCCGTTCGGCCTCGCTCAATGCCCGGGCGGGTGTGGGACGGGGCTGCCGTCGCCCGGGAGCAGGCCTCGTTCGACGATAGAACGTCGATCGCGACACGCCCAAGGCCCGGCATGCCGGCGCGATGCCGACCTGCCGGGCCAGGGACGCCGCCGCCATCAGCAGTCCTTCCCGTCTTTGAGGCTGAATCCCAGCAGCCCTGCAACTTTTCCCTGGACGTCCAGGATCGTGTGGGCGGCGGCGAGTTCCTTCTCCAGCCGCCTCACCTTCGCCTCCAGCCGCCTTACCTTCGGCGCCAAGTGGTTGGCCTCGACAGGCTTGCGACCTCGCTTCTTCGGACTCAGACCCGCAAGGGCACCCTCTCGACGTGCCTTGCGCCAGTTGGCCAGATGGGAGCTGTACAGGCCTTCGCGCCGAAGAAGACGCCCCACCTCGCCGCGGTCCGCGCATCGGTCCGCCTCCTCCAGAATCCGCACACGATACTCCGCCGTGAACTGCCGCCTGGACGGCCTCGCCACCACCTCGGCGTCAGGAACCCTCCCCGCGGTCGGCGCGCCGGCTCCGGGGGCCTCGTCGCTACGCTCCTCAGCCCCCGGAGCCGGAACCTCCGAGCCACCATCCACTCTCTGCTCTCGTCTTGACATCGATCCTCCTTGCCAACGTGTGCCCTCCACTATTCAACGGATTGACCGCTGTGTCACGTACGTTGGCAGAGAGGGGTCCGAATCGGGCGAATCCGCGACCTCCCCGTCGAGGATCTGCCTGTAGTCCTTCCAGGAAGGGACCAAGGTGTCGTTGATGAACTTGTCGCCCGTCTGGTTCTTGAGGACGTGGTCTTTGAAGTCGTCGTGGAGGGTTCTACGGAGCTTCTCTTTGCGTTCAATCATCCGAACGTGGGTGAACAGGTCCCGGAAGCGATCACGACCTAGATCGTCCTCGATCTCCTCCCACCTTCGGCTGTAGCGGTCTTCGTCCTCCTTGGGCAACTCGCCGAGGATCTCGGCTCTCAGGATGTCGGTTGGCGAGAGAGGAAGGCCCCGGTCGTTGAGGACCGAGAAGATCCGGTAGGCCGCCTCTCGGTTGGTCGTCGTCACCACGACGAGGTAGCAGCGGTTCGCGATGAACTTCGCGATCTTCACCCGCTCGCCGGGTTGTTGGTCCGCGAGCTTCTCGAAGAGACGGGCTGTGTTCTCGTGAAGCCTCTTTCGGCTGTCAACCCAAGTCTGCTCGGCCGTCTTCAGCTCTAGGAATGCCCCTATGGAACCGCCAGCTTGGATGTTCCGCCGAAAAAAGTCCTCGTCCCTTCTGCCGATCTTGAGATGGCAACGTCCTGGCTTGTCGTCCAGCGGATCTGCGTGCCAGACTCTCTGGTCAAGTGCCGTGGCGATCTTCGGGTCGCTGTCAGCGGAGAGTTCACGCAGAACACATAGAAGAATGGTCAGTGTCGTCAGGCGTTGTTGACCATCCACAACATCGCAAGGGGAGGCGCGTCCTTGTGGGGCTTGACGAGGACGATGCTCCCCAGAAAGTACGGTACGACAGGAGCCGCGTTGGCAGCGTTCGTGAGATCGTCCAGGAGTTCGTCGACCTGCTCCCGCGTCCAAGAGTACGGACGCTGGTAGAAGGGGATCCTGAAGGCGAAGTCCCCGCCGAATATCTTCGTTAGCGGAAGTTCGCGCGCCTCCAGGGAACTGGCGGAGCCGTCGGAGCGGGGCATGCTCAGTTTGGCCTAGCTCCCCGTCGGGATGTCGCTGTAGGGCACGTCGCGGTCGACGCGGATCTCGCCGGGGAGGCCGAGGACGCGTTCGGCGATGATGTTGCGCAGGATCTCGTCGGTGCCGCCGGCGATGCGGAGCCCGGGGGAGTAGAGGTAGGACTGCTGGAACAGGGCCGAGGCCGGCATCAAGGAGGGGTCGGTGACCACGCCACCCATGTCCATCAGGTCGGCGCCGAAGGAGGACACGTTCTGCAACTTGGACGCGGAGATCACCTTCCCGATCGAGTTCTCGGGGCCGGGGATCTTGCCCTGCGAGAGTGCGGTCAGGGTGCGCGCCTTCGTGTGCTTCATGCCCATCGACTCGACGTACCAGTCGGCGATCTTCTCGCGCACGGCAGAGTCCTCGAGCGCGGGCTTGCCGTCGAGCAGGCAGCTCGCGGCCAGCTTCATCACTTCGCGGAAGTCCGGCGGCGGGGCGTCGCCGACCGCCAGGCGCTCGTTCATCAGGGTCGCGATCGCCACCTGCCAACCCTCGCCGATCGCGCCGAGCCGCTGGCTGTCGGGCACGCGGACGTTGGTGAAGAAGACCTCGTTGAAGTTCGAACCGCCGTTGATCTGTTTGATCGGCTTGATGTCGATTCCGGGGGACTTCATGTCGATGAAGAAGAAGGTCAGGCCCTTGTGCTTGGGCAGGGAGGAGTCGTGGCGGGCGACCAGGATGCCGTAGTCGGAGTAGTGGGCGCCCGAGGTCCACACCTTCTGGCCGTTGACCACCCAGTCGTCGCCGTCGCGGTGACAGCGGGTCCGTAGACCGGCGACGTCGGAGCCGGCGGCCGGCTCGGAGAACAACTGGCACCAGACCTCCTGGCCGCGGATCATCGGCGGGATGTAGCGCGCCTGCTGCTCCTCGGTGGCGTACTTCGCCATGATCGGACCGCACATGCCGAGTCCGATGCTGAAGAAACCGGTCGGGACGTCGAAGCCTGCCTCCTCCTGGTCGTAGATGATCGTCTCGATCATCGGTCGGCCCTGGCCGCCGTGCTCGGCCGGCCAGTGCCGGCAGGCGTAGCCGGCCTCGGCCTTCTGGTTTTGCCACTTCTTGGCCAGGATGAGGCCTTCCTCGGCGTCCAGCCTGCGGCTGACGCTGGGGCGGTCCTTGCGCGGTTCCGCGTTGGCAGTTAGCCAGGAGCGGACCTCGCTGCGGAATGCGGATTGTTCGGGGGTGTCGTTGAAGTCCATCAGGCGGCCTCCTCTTCCAGACCGGAGATCAACCGGTCCTTCCATACCCGTTCACTGCCGATGCTGAGCGCGAGCAGCTTGGCGCGGCGATAGTAGAGATGGCAGTCGGACTCCCAGGTGAAGCCGATGCCGCCATGCGTCTGGATGTTCTCCTTCGACGCGAAGTGGAAGGCCTGGATCGCCGCCACGCGCGCCGCGGCCGCCGCCACCGGCAGTTCGGGAGCGTCGGTCGAAAGGGCCCAGGCGCCGTAGTAGCAGTTGGCGCGAGCGAGTTCGTTCTTGATGTACATGTCGGCGAGCTTGTGCTTGATCGCCTGGAAGGAGCCAATCGGCCGGCCGAAGGCGTAGCGGCCCTTCGCATAGCCGATCGCCATCTCGAGGCAGGCGTCGGCGCCGCCGAGTTGTTCCATGGCGAAGAGCACCGCGGCGCGGTCGAAGACGCGATTCTTGAGCTCCCAGCCCTGGCCGGACTCGCCCAGGAGCTCCGCCTCGGCGCCGTCGAAGGCGATCCGGGCGTTCGAGCGCGAGGGGTCGAGGGTGTCCACCTGCTCCCTCGAGACACCGTCGCCGCCAAGATCGACGACGGCCAGTGAACTGCCGTTGCCGTCCCTGGCGACGACGACGCAGAAGTCGGCCACATCGCCGTCGGGCACGGGCACCTTCGTTCCGCTCAGGCGCCCGTTCTTCAGCGTGGTCTGCAGGTTCGCCTCCGTGGCCTGACCCGGCCCTTCGGAGAGGGCGAAGGTGCCGATTGCCCCGCCGGCAGCGAGCTTCGGCAGCAGGGCCTGCTTCTGGTCCTCCGAACCTCCCAGCAGCACCGCCTCGGTGGCCAGGTAGACGGAGGAGGAGAAGGGTACCGGCGCGATGGCCCGGCCCAGTTCCTCGGCGACGACGCAGAGTTCGAGGTAGCCGAAGCCGATCCCGCCGTACTCTTCCGGAATCGCGATTCCAAGGGACTCGTTGGCGCAGATCTGCTGCCAGAGATCGCGGGCGTACGGTTCGTCCGCGTTCTCCAGCACGCGCCGGGGTACGGTCGTGTCGCAGGCGGCACGGAGGAAGCCGCGGGTCTGCTGTTTCAGTGCCTTCTGGGCATCCGAGAAATCGAAGTTCATGGCTGCTCCTGGGTCGGTTTCGGACGCGGAGTGTAACAGCGAAAACGTGGCTCTCAGACCTCGTAGATTCGACCCTCGATCAGAGCTTCGATCTCGAGGTCGCGGCGCTCCACCATGTCCTCGCCGAGGTGCGTGAGCAGCATTCGCCGACAGTCGAAGAGAGGCCGCCGGGCGAGGAGTTCGCGGTAGTTCAGGTGGTTCGGGATCGGCCGGTCGTACGAATTGCATTCGCAGATGAACAGATCGGCGCCGGCAGCGGCATCGACGAGAGCGTCCGTCCACTCCGTGTCGCCGGAGAAGGCGAGCACGCGTCCGCCGTACTCGATCCGCAGCGCGTAGCTCGGCGCCCCGGACGGGTGGACGACCTCGAACGGGGTCACCCGAAGACCGCCGACGTCGGCCGAACGCCGCTCGTGAAGTTCGACGATCTCAAGCTCGAAGGCGAGGTCGCGCTGAGTCGAGGATGGGTAGAGCGCTTCCCGCGCCTGCCCGAGCCGCTTCTCGAGACCCGGCGGACCGGCCAGCGTGAGCGGCTCGGCGCGCCGGGCGCGGTAGTGGGCGTCCGACAGGAGGAAGGGCAGTCCCCCGAAGTGATCGCCGTGCAGGTGGGTGATGAGGATCGTGCGAATCGTCGCCGGCTCGATTCCACGGCCCTTCATCGCCGCCAGCGAGGTCGCGCCGCAGTCCAGCAGGGTCGGCGGCAGGGCGGCGCCTCCGGTCTCGCCGCGGAGCAGGAAGCAGGTGTGCAGCCGGCCGCCGCTGCTGAAGGCGTCTCCGCAGCCGAGAACCTGGAGTTGAAGCGTCACGCGAGAGTCGATCAGCCTACTCGGGCGACTTGTGGACCCGGCCGACCCGCATGACGAAGCGGACGTCCTGGAGCCGGGTCACGTCGGCGATCGGATCGTCCTCGACCGCGATCAGGTCGGCCGCCTTGCCGGCGGTGATCGAGCCGGTTTCCTCCCAGATGCCGAGGAGCTTCGCGGTCACCGTCGTGGCCGACTGGATCGCGGCCATCGGCGCCATGCCGCCCTCGACCATGTAGAGGAACTCCTGAGCGTTGCTGCCGTGGGGGCAGACGCCGCAGTCCGTGCCGAAGGCGATCGGTACGCCCGCTCGATGAGCCTTGGCGAAGGTGTCCTGGATCACCGGTCCGATGGCGGCCGCCTTGGGCCGGATGATCTCCGGGAAGTAGCCTGGGACAGCCGCCTTCTCGGCGACGAAGTTGCCCGCCGAGATCGTCGGGACGAAGTACGTGCCGTGCTGCTTCATCAGCTCGAACGCCTCTTCGTCCATGTAGGTTCCGTGCTCGATCGTCGTTACGCCGGCCCGGATCGCCCGCTTCATGCCCTCGGCGCCGTGGGCGTGGGCGGCGACCATGAAGCCGTAGTCCTTCGCGGTGTCGACGATCGCGCGGATCTCCTCTTCCGTGAACTGCGGGTTCTGGCCGCTCTTGGCCAGGCTGAGCACGCCGCCGGTCGCCGTGATCTTGATCAGGTCCGCGCCTTCCTTGTACCGCTGCCGGACCGCCTTGCGGGCGTCCTCGATGCCGTTCACGATGCCCTGCCTCGGGCCGGGGTCGCCCTGAAGATCCGGTCTCATCCCGTTCGTCCGGTCGCCGTGACCACCGGTCGTGGCGAGCGAGGCGGTCGCGGCGAAGATCCGCGGGCCGGGCATGTCGCCACGGTTGATCGCGTTGCGCAACGCGAGGATCGCCGTTGTCTCGCCGCCGACGTCGCGGACGGTCGTGAAGCCGGCAAGCAGCGTCCGCTTGGCGTAGATCAAGCCTTTGATCGTCAGGTCGGCCGGGGTGTCCTGGAAGCGTTCGAGGTAGGAGGCGGCGCCGCTTTGCTGCGAGAGCAGGTGGACGTGCATGTCCATCAGTCCTGGCAGGACGGTGTGACCGGAGAGGTCGATCAGCGTGTCGCCGTCTTCCGGGTCGGTGAGCCCCTCTTCGACCGCCGCGATCGTCTCGCCCTCGACCAGGATCGTGTGCCTGCCCAGAACTTCGCCTGCTTCGACATCGACGAGGGCGCCGGCGTGGATCACGGTGCGACCGTCGGCTGCGAAGGCAAAGGTCGCTGCGGACAGGAGAAGCCCGGCCAAGGCAAGGAAGCCGGCGACGGGAGATGGGGCGAGACGTTTCTTCATCGTCGGGAACTCCGTTGATGCGATCCGCGCATCCGATCGTGGCCGCGCGAACCGGTTCCCGGATGGCGCGAACTGCGCCACCAAGGGTGGGAAGCGGAAAGAAGCCGCGACTGTAGCGCAGCCCGAGTCGGCGGCTACTGATGCGCGGACCGGCGCGTTTGTGTCGCGCCGAACCGGCTGATCGTCCAGGTCAGGAGGAAGCCGACAACGGCGAGCCCCAACGCCGACGCGGCCTGTAGCGGTGCGGGGAAGGCCGCGCCCTCGAAGGGCCAGAGACCGACGACGGCGCCGAGCAGAAGCCCCATGAGGACCCCCAGCGTCGCCTGGCGGAAGCGTCGCAGGGCGAACCGCACGGCGTTGCTGATCGCGGTTGCACCGACCGCGATCCCCAAGAGAACGGGCAACAGGACGCCTGCCGCTTCGAAGAGCGTCCGCACATCCAGGTTGCCGAGAGCCTCCAGTACCTGGTCGACCGCGCCGAGGATCGGCTCGTACTGGCCGAGAACGAGGAGCAGGTAGGCGCCGCTCACGCCCGGCAGGATCATCGCGGCAGCTCCGGCCGCTCCCGCCACCGCGAGCAGGAACGGTCCGCTGGCGGTTCCCGCTTCGGTCGGGCCGCTCTGGAGCACGGCGAGCCCGGCCATCGCCGCGAAGCCGGCGGCCGTGCCCGCCCAAAACGAGCGACCGGCGGGCTCGGCGAGACGCCAGACCAGCGGCGCGCCTCCCAGGGTCAGGCCGATGAAGGCGCTGTACATGATCAGCCGCTGTTGGACCACGAGGTCGCGGAGCACGCCGGCCAGGAGGAGGATCGCCAGCCCGCCCGCGCCGGCGACCGTCGCGAGCAGCAGGAGCGGCTGAAGCCGCAACCGAAGCCGGGTCGTGTCCGCCACCGCCTCGATGAATCGCGGATAGATGCCGACCGCAAGGAGCATCGTCCCGCCGCTTAGTCCGGGCACCAGGTTGGCCAGGCCCATCAGAACGCCGCCGGCGACCGCGCGTGGCGCCCAGGAGGCGATGCCGTCGCTCCCTGACGGGTTCACTGCGGTGCTCATCGGTCGGAGTCTAAGGGCGCTTGGCAGTTTCGCGCCCGGGCGCCGCAGCGGAGCGAGGCCGTTGGCCTCGCGCGTTCTTTCGGAGAGCCGACGAGGACGTCGGCGCACCCAGTCTGCACGTTCTCGCCGGCATTCGGTCCGGCCGCGGGCTCGTCGGTCTGAGGCGAAGCCTCGTTAGGGTTGCGCTCATGACGAACTACGACTACGACCTCTTCGTGATCGGCGCCGGTTCCGGGGGCGTCCGGGCCAGCCGGATGGCGGCCGGCTACGGCGCCCGGGTGGCAGTGGCCGAGGAGCGTTATCTGGGCGGCACCTGCGTGAACGTCGGCTGCGTGCCGAAGAAGCTCCTGGTTTGCGCCTCGGGGTTCGCCGACCACTACCGGGAGGCCTCCGGATTCGGCTGGAGGGCAAAGGAGCCCACGTTCGACTGGGGGCAACTCATCGCGAACAAGAACCGGGAGATCGAGCGGCTGAACGGGATCTACCGCGGCCTGCTGGACGGCGCCGGGGTCGAGCTGTTCGAGGGACGGGCGCGGCTCCTCGACCCGCATGCGGTGGAAATCGAGTCCGGCGGGAACGGTCGCCGCAGTGTGACGGCGGACCAGATCCTGGTCGCGGTCGGCAGTTGGCCCGAGTTGCCAGTTGTCCCGGGCATCGAGCACGCGATCAGCTCGAACGAGGCGTTCTACCTGGAGCGGCTGCCGGAGCGGGTCGCCGTCGTCGGCGGCGGCTACATCGGCGTCGAGTTCGCGGGCATCTTCGCGGGCCTCGGCTGCGAGGTGACCCTGATCTACCGGGGTTCGCTCTTTCTGCGTGGATTCGACGAGGAGATCCGGAGGCGCCTGGCCGAGGAGATGCGGACGCGCGGCATCGATCTCCGGTTCGACTGCCAGGTCGAGGCCATTGAGAAGGCGACGGCCGGTGACGGCGACCGCTTGCGGCTCCACCTCGACGATGGCGGCGCGGTCGAATGCGGCGAGGTGCTCTACGCCACCGGCCGCCGACCCCTGGTCGCCGACCTCGGACTCGAGGACTGCGGCGTGGCGCTGGGCGGGCTGGGGGAGATTCTCGTCGACGAGTACTCGCGGAGCAACGTGCCGAACATCTGGGCGATCGGCGACGTGACGGACCGCCTGAACCTGACCCCGGTCGCGATCCACGAGGCAATGTGCCTGGCCCGCACCCTGTTCGCGGACGATCCGACCCCCGTGGACCACGAGGCCGTCGCCACGGCCGTCTTCAGCCAGCCGCCCCTGGCCGCCGTCGGCCTGACGGAGGAGGAAGCGAGAGCGCGGTACGACGACGTCGACGTCTACCGCAGCAGTTTCCGGCCGCTCAAGCTGACGTTGACGGACAACCAGGAACGCACCCTGATCAAGCTGATCGTGGACCGCCGTACCGACCGCGTTCTCGGCGCCCACATGCTCGGCGCCGACGCGGCCGAGATCATCCAGGGACTCGCCGTGGCGGTCAAGATGGGCGCCACGAAGGCGGACTTCGACGCCGCGATGGCGATCCACCCGACCTCGGCCGAGGAGTTCGTCACGCTGCGCTGACGGCTCAGCCGGCGCCTCGCCGGGCTTCCACGGCGTCGAGCACGTCGACTTCGAGGCGCGGACCGCCGAGGTCCGCGATCTCGCGCAGGCCCGTGGGGCTCGTCACGTTGACCTCGGTCAGCCAGCCGCCGATCACGTCGATGCCGGCGAAGACGATCCCGAGGCGCACGAGTTCCGGACCGACCGCCGCGGCGATCTCGCGGTCCCGGTCGTCGACCTCGGTGGCCGCGGCGCGGCCGCCGACGTGGAAGTTCGCCCGCGACTCGCCCTCGGCGGGCACGCGCAGCACCGCGCCGAGCGCCTCGCCTTCGACCAGGATGACCCGCTTGTCGCCCTGCCGGATCTCCGGCAGGTAGCGCTGCGCCATGATGTAGCGGCTCTCGTGCGCGGTCGCCGCCTCGAGGATCGCGCTCGTGTTCCGGTCGCCGGCCCTGAGGTGGAAGATCCCCTCGCCGCCGGCGCCGTCGAGCGGCTTGACGATCATCTCGCCGCCCATCTCCTCCTGGAAGGCGAGCAGCTCCCGAATGCGGCGGCTCACCCGCGCAGGCGGGCAGACCTCAGGGAAGCGGAGTGCGAAGAGCTTCTCGTTCGCGTCGCGCAGCGACAGCGGATCGTTCACGACCAGGGTGCTCCTCGCCACCATGGACAGCAGGTGGGTCGCGTAGAAGAACGCCATGTCGAAGGGCGGGTCCTTCCGCATCCAGACGACATCGAACTCGTCGAGGAAGGCGGTTCGGCCGGCGTCGACCTCGTACCAGGCGCCACCGGCTGCCGGCGCCACCGTGCGCGTCGGAATCGCTTCCGCCCGCGGCCGTCCTTCGGGACCCAGTCCCAGGGTGTCGATCGTGCAGACCTCGAGTTCGTGACCGCGCCCGTCCGCCTCGCGCAGAAACGCGATCGTCGTGTCCTTCTCGGGATCGAGACGTTCGATCGGATCGATGACGAAGAGGTGGCGCATGACGGCGGCGAGGATCGTAGCGCAGCGGCGACTACACTGAACGGACCCTGGAATGCGGTGCGATGGTCGCGACTCAACCCATCTGGATCTTCGGCTACGGCTCGTTGATCTTCCGTCCGGCGATCCCCTTCGTGGAGCGCCGCCCTGCCCGTCTTCGTGGCTGGACCCGGCGCTTCTGGCAGTGGTCGACGGACCATCGCGGGGAGCCCTGGCGTCCCGGCCGGGTGGTCACCCTGGCGCCGGCGCCGCAGGCCTGTTGCCGGGGAGTTGCCTACCGTCTGGACGAAGCGAACGCGGAAGCCATCCTCGCGGAGCTGGACGTGCGGGAACGTGGCGGCTACGTCCGCATGGAGGTCGACCTCGAACTGAACGAGCCTGCCGAGCCGACGCCGGCCGACTCAGCGCCGTCGCCGCACGTTGTCGCGGGCCTGACCTACCAGGGCTGGCCCGGCAACCGGAACTACGCCGGTCCGGCCCCAATCGCCGAGATCGCGTCCCAGATCGACGAAGCAACAGGCCCGAGCGGCGCCAATGCGGACTACGTGCGGGACCTTCACGCAGCGCTCGACGCGATGGGCGCCCAGGACCCCCACGTAGCCGCGCTGGTCGGAAGGTTGAGGGGCTAGCGCCGCCAAACCCGTCGCCGCCTCCGTGTTGGCCCCAGCCCCCACCTGACCGGGAGGCTCCGCGACAGAGCACCCTTCCTGTCCTTTCTGTCGCGCTTCCTCCCGGAAGTCACAAAGCGGCCGTGGTAGAATCCGCCTGTTTCGGTAGTAGGTTGTAACCGTGGCATTGAGCATCAAGAACGTCGAGGCGGAACGGCTCGCCAAGGAGCTCGCGAAAGAGCGCGGCACGACTGTGACCGGGGCCGTCATCAGTGCCCTCGACGACGCGCTCAGGCGCGCACGCGGGCGAAGGGTCGCGCCTTCAGTACGGGATGCGATTCTCGACATCTCGGAGCGCTGTGCAGCGCTCCCTGACCTCGACACGCGGACAGCCGAGGAGATTCTCGGGTACGACGAGCGCGGAGGGTTCGGTTGATGGTTGTCGACTCGTCGGCGGTGCTTGCCATCCTCTTTGGTGAACCGGAAAGAGACGCATTCTCGGAGGCTCTGGCCGCGGCCGGCGTACGGTTGATGAGCAGTGTCAACGCACTCGAAGAGGCAGTCGTCGTGAGATCCAGGAAGGGGCCTCACGGCGCGCGGGAGTTCGACCTCTTGCTACATCGCGCCGAGTTCGAGGTGGTGCCGTTCACCGCCGACCATCTTCGGCTCGCACGTGAGGCGTATGAACGTTACGGCAAGGGTCAGCACCCGGCCCGGCTGAACCTGGGCGACTGTTGCGCGTACGCCCTGGCCCGCCATACTGGAGAGCCCCTGCTGTTCAAGGGACAGGACTTCACCCGTACGGACATCGAGGCGGCTTGAGCCTCCGGGGGTCTACCTAAGCAACGGCCGGCGCCATCGCACCGGTGACGCCGACGTCTCGCCCTTCCGGGTCGATCAGGACCCCGGGGTTCATCAGGCCGTCCGGGTCGACCGCCGCCTTGGCGCCGGCGAGGGCGCGCGCGAAAACGTCAGGGCGCTGCCGGTCGTAGCCGGCCGGCCGGTGGTCACGGCCGACGGCGTGGTGATGGGTCACCGTGCCGCCGGCGTCGACGACGGCTTCGTTCGCGGCTAGCTTGATCTCGCGCCACTGGTCCGCGAGGAGTTCCCAGTCGCCGAGAGCGGAGAAGGTGAAGTAGGGCGCGGGGCCGTCGGGGTAGACGTGGGTGAAGCGGCAGGTCACGCTGCCGGGCCTGCCGGTCGCCTGCTCCAGGATCTCCCCCGTTCGGGCCATGATCCGGGCGTGGAAGTCGGCGAAGCGGTCCCAGGTGATCGCGGTCTCGAACGTGTCGCCGATCACGCCCAGGGGCACGCCGACTTCGCGGAAGTACGGCCCCTTGATGAAGGCGTCCCGCCAGGCCCCGGCCGCCCCCTCGCGGTGCGAGCGGCCGGCGGAGTCACTGTGATCGCCGCCACAGTCCGCGGTCAGTTCGAGCGCGCGCTTCATCCACGCGTCGACCGGATGATCGGCGGACTCGAAGCCGAGGACGAGCAGGGAGGTCGACCCGTCGCCGGCGCCCGCGTTCGCGGATTCCCGGGCGTCGATCAGGCGGCAGTTCGATGGGTAGAGGCCGCTCTGCGAGAGCATGCGCACCGCCTCGACAGCGCTTCTGTAGTCGGGGAAGTGGACCGCCGCCGAGCCGCGGTGGACCGGCCGGTCCTGCAGGCGCATCCAGGCCTCCGTGATCACCCCGAGGATGCCCTCCGAGCCGATGACCATCCGGTCGGGGGACGGACCGGCGCCCGACCCGGGCAATCGGCGAGTCTCCATTACTCCCTGGGGCGTGACCGTCGTCGTCGCCTCGACGAAGTCGTCGATGTGCGTGTAGAGGCTGGCGAAGTGGCCTCCCGAGCGGGTCGCGATCCAGCCGCCGAGGGTCGAGTGCTCGAAGCTCTGCGGGAAGTGGCGCAGCGTCAGTCCGTGCTCCCGGAGCTGCGCCTCGATGTGAGGCCCACGGGCGCCTGCCTGGATTCGTGCGGCCCGGCTCGCACGGTCGACCTCGAGCACCCTGTCGAGCTTCTCCAGGTCGACCGTCACCGCGCCGGCGTAGCTGCCGCCGACCGCAGGTTCGACGCCGCCCACCACGCTCGAACCGCCGCCGAAGGGGATCACGGCGGCGCCGGCGTCGCTGGCCCAGTCCAGGATGCGGACGACGTCCTCGGCCGTCTCCGGGTAGGCGACCAGATCGGGCGGCTCGGCGACCTCGCGCCGGAACATCCGCACCGCATCGGGAAACGACTTGCCGTAGGTGTGGAGAAGCCGTTCGTACGGGTCGTCGCGGAACAGGGTCGTGAGCGACGACGGCGGCCGCAACCGCGTCGGACGCAGGTCGAAGTCCGCGACTTGCGGCATCGTCGCGCGCGGTTCAAGCGGCGTGCCGAAGCGTTCCGCGGTGCTGGCGCGGAACGCGTCGGCCTCCGCCGGCGTCAGTCCCTGCCCTTCGTATCCCCAACCACAGAGCTTGCGTCGTGACGTCACCGGAACCTCCTTCAGGGCGCGCAGGATAGCGAAGGAGGTGCGTCGGGCGGCCGACCATCTAGAATGTCCGTCCATGTCCTGGCAGCCCGAGGTCGACGAGATCGAACGCCGCCGACGCCTGGCGCTGGCGATGGGTGGCGAGGAGGCGATCGAGAAGCAGCACGCGCGCGGGCGGCTGACGGTCCGCGAGCGGATCGAGCGGGTCGCCGATCCGGGGTCCTTCATCGAGGAGGGCCGGCAGGCGGGGGCGGCCGAAGTGGACGAGAAGGGCCGCGTCGTCGCGTTCACCCCGGCCAACTACGTCGTCGGTTTCGCGGACGTCGAGGGGCGGCGGCTGATCGTGGCCGGAGAGGACTTCACCCAGGCGGGCGGCTCGCCGTCGCCTGCCGGGCTGCGCAAGAGCGTCTACTCGGAGGAACTCGCGCTGAAGTACCGCCTGCCCCTGCTGCGGTTCCTCGAAGGCGGCGGCGGCAGCGTCCGGGGCAGCGGCGGACGGGCCAAGGGTGCGCCGAAGACGCCGCCGCGGCCGATGGGTGAGCCGGTCTACTCGCGTGCCCGCTTCTGGTCGATCGCCGAGATTCTGCGGACCGTGCCGGTGGCCTCGATCGGAGTCGGCGCGGTGGCGGGATTTCCTGCAGCGCGACTCGTTGCCTCCCACTTCTCGGTCATGACGCGGCACACGGCGCAGATCCTGATCGGTGGGCCGGCGCTCGTCGAGCGGGCGCTGGGCGAGAAGAAGACGAAGGACGAGCTGGGAGGCTGGCAGGTCCACAGCCGGAGCGGCGTCGTGGACAACGTCGCCGAGGACGAAGACGATGCGATGGAGCAGGTCCGGCGCTTCCTGAGCTACCTGCCGCCCAACGTGGACACGCTGCCGCCGCGGCGCTCAGTGGGCGATCCGGCGGAGCGGCGCGAGGAACGCCTGCTCGAGATCGTGCCGCGGGACCGGCGGTTCCTGTACGACATGCGCGAGCTGATCTCGCTCGTCGTCGACCGGGACAGCTTCTTCGAGATGACCGCGGGCTACGGGCCGTCCCAGATCACCGGGCTGGCGCGCGTCGACGGCCACACGGTCGGCGTGGTCGCGAACGACTGCCGGCACATCGGAGGCGCGATGGATGCGGCGGGGGCGCAGAAGTTCCGACGCTTCGTCGAGTTCTGCGAGACCTTCCACCTGCCGATCCTCAGTCTGGTCGACGAGCCTGGCTTCATGATCGGCTCGGACTCCGAGGCGTCCGGCACGATCCGCTACGGCATGGAGGCGATCGCGGCGACCGTGCGGTCCACCGTGCCCTGGTGCTCGGTGCAGATCCGCAAGGCCTACGGTGTGGCCGCCGCGGCCCACTACGGACCGGGGGGCCGGGTCCTCATCTGGCCGTCGGCGGAGAGCGGCGCGCTGCCGATCGAGGGCGGGGTGGCGGTCGCCTTCCGGCGCGAGATCGCCGCGGCGCCGGACCCGGACAGGAAACGAGCCGAACTGGAAGCCGAGTTCGCCAAGCGCCGGACTCCCTTCCCGCGGGCCGAAGGGTTCTCGGTCCACGACCTGATCGACCCGCGGAACACGCGCGCCGAGGTCGCCAAGTGGCTGGAATTGTCCGAACCCTTGCTCGCGTCGCGAGTGCGGTAGACGCCAGAGGAGATCAAGATGGCAGCGAACCGAGTGAAGCAGACCCTGTCCACCTTCCTGACCGTCGGCCTGCTGGTCGTCGCGTCGGCGGCCGGCCAGGAGCAGCCGGTCGGCTACGAAGACACGCCGAAGCTGCCGGGATTGCCCTGGAAGGTGCACGACCCGAACCGCCCCGTGCCGCCGGTCGTCGCGCCCGGCGCCTCGTTCAGCGAGTTGGCGGCGGCCCCGGCCGACGCGGTCGTGCTGTTCGACGGCACGGACCTTTCCAGGTGGCAGAAACCGAACGGCGACGACGCAGAGTGGAAGGTCGAGAACGGGTACATGGAGGTCACCTCGACCGGTTCCATTCGCACCCGGGGCGAGTTCGGCGACTTCCAGCTCCACCTGGAGTTCGCGACCCCGGCCAAGGTCGAGAGCAACAGTCAGGGCCGCGGCAACAGCGGCGTGATGATCTACGGCGACTACGAGGTCCAGATCCTCGACTCGTACCAGAACCGGTCCTACGCCGACGGGCAGGCGGGCGCGATCTACGGCCAGACGCCCCCGATGGTCAACTCGTCCAGGGCCCCGGGCGCCTGGCAGACTTACGACATCATCTTCGAGGCGCCGCGTTGGAGGGACGGGGAGTTGACGAAGAAGGCGAACGTCACCGTGATCCACAACGGCGTCGTCATCCATCACAAGAAGGAGTACATCGGCCGGACGATCCACCGGCGGGTCGGCGTGTACGACCGGCCGCACGAAGCGCGGGGCTGGATCGGTCTCCAGGATCACCGCAACCCGACCCGTTTCCGCAACGTCTGGATTCGGGAGCTTCCGGGCTACGACAGCGGCGGCTGAGGCTTCTTGAAGATCTCCCTCTTCTACCTGCCCTCGATCGGCTCCCGGGCCGAGATCAAGCAGGGGATGGCCGGGCTGCGCGGCGACCTCTACGACCGGATGCTGGCCGAGATCTCCGAGCAAGCCCGGCTCGCCGACGACCTCGGCTACGACTCGATCAGTTTCACCGAGCACCACTTCCACATCGAGGGCTTCGAGCTCTCGAACAATCCAGTGCTGCTCGACCTGTTCATCGGCATGCAGACGAAGAACATCCGGGTCGGGCAGTTGGGGATCGTGCTGCCGGCGAGAAACCCGATCCGGGTGGCCGAGGACATCGCGATGCTCGACCGGATGACCGGAGGCCGGGCCAACGCGGGCTTCGCGCGCGGCTACCAGCGGCGCTGGGTCGACGTGATGGCCCAACAGACGCACGGCATCTCCGGCGCCCTGCCGCACCAGCGGGACGAAATCGACAGGGCGAACCGGGCCGCCTTCGAGGAGTGCTTCCAGATCATCAGGAAGGCGTGGACCGAGCCGATGCTGGACTACAACGGCCGGTTCTGGAAGATCCCCGTGGGCGGCCCTGCGGGCGGGACGCCGTGGACGCTCGAGGCGACGGAGCAGTGGGGCAAAGGCGTCAAGGACGGCGTGCTGCGCCAGGTCGGCGTCGTGCCGAAGCCGGTGCAGAAGCCGCACCCGCCGATCTTTCAGCCCTTCGCGTCGTCCGAGGCGAGCATCCGCTGGTGCGCACGGGAAGGCGTGACCGCGATCTTGCCGCCGCTGCACCCGAAGCGGGAGCAGGCGCTGTTCGAACTGTTCGCGGAGGAGTCCGGGCGGCCGCTCGGCGAGGGCATCGGCGTGCTGCGCGACGTCGTGATCGCGGACACGGACGCGGAAGCAGAGCGCCTCTGGAAGGCAAGCGGCGCCTTCTGCGGCGCCGCCTGGTTCGAGCCCTTCGGCTTCAGCAAGGGGATGGCCGACCCGGATACCGGCGAGGCGTTCGACGACTTGATGGACGCGGGTTCGGCCCTGGTCGGCACCGTCGACACGGTGACTCGGCAGCTCGAGACGCTGCGGAAGCGCCTGCCCGTGACCTGGCTCTACTTCTGGGCCTACAACGGGCTCTTGCCGCATGCGCGGCTGATGTCGACGATCGAGCGCTTCAGGACGGAAGTGCTGCCGCGGGTGGAGGGCGCGTAAGGCCCAGCAGAGAAGTCGCCGCTTCGCGCCACACGCGAACCAGTCCGGACGCGAGTCATCGAGCGCACGGATGGCATGCAGGGGACTTCCACCACGGGGTGCTAGAGTTCGGGTTCGGGAGGAATACGAGCATGAAGGCAGGCTCATGTCGATCGCGGCTGGCTCTGATGCTGGCTTCCCCGCTCGCTCGGTCGCTCCGTCGGCGTTCACGGTTGCTGGGCGGTCTTGCCGCGGTTCTCCTGATTGCGACGCCGTCGTCGGGGCTTGTCTACGTGATGCTGACGGACGAGGAGTTGGTGGATCGATCGCCCGTGATCGTGTACGGCACGGTCGGGGCGTCGTCGCCCGGTCCGGTCGGCGGAGGCGGCATGGTCACGACCGACTTCACGTTCCATGTGGAGGAGAGCCTCAAGGGCAGCCTCGGCGCCGGGCCGATCGTCGTCCGGCAGCCCGGCGGGGTTCTGCCGGACCGGACCGCCCGGTTCATCATGGGCCTGCCGCGGTTGCGGGAGAGGGACCGGATGCTGCTCTTCCTGCGTCCGGAAGCCGACGCCTACGCCACGGTGGAGCTGGCCCTCGGCATGTTCCTGGAGCGCCCGGGCCCGCGAGGGAGTCGACTGCTGGTACGCGACGGCACCGTGTCCCCGTCCGTCGGCCTGCCTGACGATCCGGTCGCCGCCAGGCGCCTGCGGGCCGCCTTTCCGCGTCGCGGCGCCGAGTTCCGGGACTGGATTCGGGAGCGCGTGGCCGGGAGGGAACGGCCGTCCGACTACTTCCTCGCCGAGCCACTGGACGAACCGGTCGCGGTCGTCAGCGAGTACAACCTGATGAAGGCGGTCTGCAGTGAAGACGCCTGGGAGTCCGACGAGGAGCCGGGGGCGCGAGGACCGTTGGTTCGGCAAGGCCGCTTCGACCGTGGTGTCCCGGTCGAGTTCGTCGTGCAAGCCGAAGGGCAGCCGCATGTCGAGGGCGGCGCCCTGCGCGAGGTATGGCAAAGCATGGCGGCCTGGAACGAGGATCCGGCGAGTCGGATCCGTTTTGCCATGAGGCTCACGGACCGGCGGAACTCGGAACTGGCGCTCCTTGACGACGGCCTTTCCACGATCGCCTTCGAGGATCCGCACGTGACGTTCGGCGATGGCGCTCCAGAGGGCGGACTCGCGGCGGCTTCCGTCCGGGTGCGCTGCGACGTTCCGGCCTCCAATCGCTCCGGAGAAGCCGCTGTCGAGATCGTGGAAGTCGACATCGTGACGAACGCCGGCTTCGGTGCGTGGCTTCGCGACGTCACCGACGATCCGCGGGCCTACTTCGCGGAAACGATGACCCACGAGATAGGGCACGCCTTGGGAATCGCCCATTCCTGCAGTTACGACCCGGAGACCTGGACGCCTGCGGCGCTGGGTTCGGTCATGCGTCCCTGGTCGAATCCCGTAGACGAAGACGCCCGGTCGATCAACGAAGACGACCGCGACGCCGCTTCCCGTCTCTATCCGATCTCAGGGGCCGGCGACGAGTGGATCGAGGCCTGCCCCTGGAACGACCCCGAGACGCTCTGCCTGGCCGAGCAGCAGTACCGGGTCACGGCGGAGTGGACGACCTCCCGCGCCGGCGACGACTGGCGGCCCGCAACGGCCGAGCCGGTCAGCGCGAACGCGGGGTACTTCCACTTCTTCGACGCTCAGAACCCCGAGCTTCTGATCAAGGTGCTGGACGGGTGTGCGATCAACGGGCACAAGTGGGTCTACGCAGCCGGCATGACGGACGTCGGCGCCGGATTTCGCGTGACCGAGTTGGCCACCGGCCGGGAGCGGGTCTACCGCAAGACGGCAGTGGGGAAGCTGATGCCCACCGTGACGGACACACAGGCCTTTTCCTGCGCCGCCGAGTCGAGCGGCGCCGCGGCCGATCCAGCGGCGACGGGGAGCGCCGGAGCACGCGTCGCGTCCTTGCCGGCCGGCGATTCCGCGACCGTCCCCGCCGGCCCGCCGGCGCGGCCCCCGGTCTCCGTCCCGCAGCCCTTCCGGGGTCCTCCGTCGGACAGCGGCCCGACCTACATGCTGGGCGAGAGGTTCCAGATGTACGGGGAGTGGACGAGCCCGACGGAGCGCGGCGCGCTTCACGGAGCGCCGATGACTCGCGACAGCATGGCCTTCTACTTCTTCACTCCCGAGAACATCGAGATCGTGGTCAAGGTGCTGGACGGCTGCGCGATCAACGGCCATCGGTGGCTCTTCATGGCCGGGATGACCGATGTCGAGTTCGATCTCCAGATGAAGGACACGCAGACGGGACAACTGTGGCGCGTAGCCAACGGGCTCGGCAAGCCCTTCGCGCCCGTTGGGGACTTGGCAGCGTTCCCCTGCTCGGCGCCTGCCGCTACCGGAAGCGAGTCCGTGGCCGCGGCAGGAGAACAGGTGAACTCCGCGGGCAACTCCGCGGGCTAGTTCGGCTTCGTCCGCCTCTGCCGACGCCTCGGTTCCGTCTCGTCCGGAGCAACAGGCCGTCCTCGAGCGTCGCGCCTTCCCTGGCGTCGACGACGATCTTGCCGCCGTCCGCCAGCTTGCCGAACAGGATTTCGTCGGCGAGTTGGCGCTTGATCTTCTCGTCGATCAGGCGACGCATCGGCCGGGCGCCGAAGTCTGGTTCGTAGCCGTGTTCGGCCAGCCAGTTGCGGGCGGCGGCGGTCAGATCGATCCGGATGTCGCGGTCCTTCAGTTGATCGCCGAGTTCGCCGACCAGCTTGTCGACGATCAGCCGCACGGAGTCCATCCCGAGCGCCTTGAACACGACCCAGGCGTCGATCCGGTTGCGGAACTCGGGGGTGAACAGGCGCTCGACCGCCGGCTTCGAGGCCGCCTCGGCGGAGAGCTTCGAACGGTCGGCGAAGCCCAGCGGCTTCGTCGTCAGCTCCCGGCCGCCGGCGTTCGTCGTCATGATCAGGATCACGTGCCGGAAGTCCGCCTTGCGGCCGTTGTTGTCGGTCAGAGTCGCGTGGTCCATGACCTGGAGCAGGATGTTGTAGACGTCCGGGTGCGCCTTCTCGATTTCGTCCAGTAGCAGGACGGTGTGCGGCGTGCGGCGGATCGCGTCGGTGAGCAGGCCGCCCTGGTCGAAGCCGACGTAGCCGGGCGGGGCGCCGATCAGCCGGGACACGGTGTGCTTCTCCATGTACTCGCTCATGTCGAAGCGGGTGAAGGAGATGCCGAGCACTTCGGCGAGCTGGCGGGCCAGTTCCGTCTTGCCGACCCCGGTGGGACCCGAGAACAGGAAGCTGCCGATCGGCCGCTCCAGGGCGCCAAGGCCCGCGCGGCCCAGCTTGACCGCGGAGGAGATCGAGTGAATCGCCTCGTTCTGGCCGAAGATGACCGCCTTGAGTTCCTCTTCCAGGTGGGCCAGGGCGTCCCGGTCGTCGCTCGAGACGGACTTCTCGGGGATCTTCGCCATCGAAGCGACGACCCGCTCCATGTCGATCGGGTCGAGGATGCTCTTGCGTTCCTTCGCGGTCATCAGACGGTTCGAGGCGCCGGCCTGGTCCACGAGGTCGATCGCCTTGTCGGGCAGCCGGCGGTCGAGCAGGTAGCGGGCGGAGAGGTCGGCGGCCGCGTCGAGCGCCTCGTCCGCGTACTTCACGTCGTGGTGTTCCTCGTAGCGGTCGCGCAGGCCGCGCAGGATCTCCGCCGACTCCTCGATCGTCGGTTCGTCGATCTCGATCTTCTGGAAGCGCCGCGCGAGGGCTCGGTCGCGGTCGAACGAGCCCTTGTACTCGGCGTGGGTCGTCGAGCCGATGCAGCGCAGCTTGCCCGAGGCGAGTGCGGGCTTCAGGATGTTCGAGGCGTCGAGCGAGCCGGACGACACGGCGCCGGCGCCGACGATCGTGTGGATCTCGTCGATGAACAGGATGTGCTCGGGCTCGGCGACGATCCGGTCGATCACGGCCTTCAGCCGCTCCTCGAAGTCGCCCCGGTAGCGCGTCCCGGCGAGGAGCGCGCCCATGTCGAGGGCGTAGATCGTGACCCTGGAGATGAGCTCCGGCACGTTGCCCTCGTGGACGGCGAGCGCCAGTCCCTCGACGATCGCCGTCTTGCCGACCCCCGGATCGCCGACCAGGACCGGGTTGTTCTTGCGCCGCCGAGCGAGCGTCTCGCACACGACCCGCACTTCGTCCAGCCGTCCGACGAGCGGGTCGATGGAACCCTCGGCCGCGCGCTCGTTCAGGTTCGAGGCGAAGCGCTCCAGGGGATCCTCGACCTCCTCTTCCTCCTCGCCTTCCTCCGCGTCCGCCCCGGTGGACTCCGGCGCGGTGAGGCCCGGCGCGGACTTGACCGTGCCGTGGGAGAGGTAACGGATCACGTCGAGCCGGGAGACGTCCTGGGCCTCGAGGACGTAGACCGCATGGGACTCCTGCTCGCGCAGCAGCGAGGCGATGACCGCGCCGGCATCCAGCTCGGTCCTGCCGGCGCCGTGAGCGTGCATCGCCGCCCGCTCGATCACGCGCCAGAAGGCGATCGTCTGCTTGGGCGGTTGCTCTTCGGCCTGTTCGTCTCCGGGTGCTTCGGTTGCACCGGGTTCCTGGCTCCCGTTCGTTCGTTCCGTACCGTCCCCCTCACCGGTTGCCTCGGCGCCGCCGGCGGGTTCCGCCTGGTCCTCCGCGGCCTCCGCCGTCAGCGCGGGCGGCAGGGTCTCAAGCTGGTGGTCGAGGAACTCCTCGATATCCCGCACCAGGCGCGGGAGACGGACGCCGACGGATTGCAGCACGCGGGCGCCCACGGAGTCACTGCAGAGGGCGAGCAGGAGGTGCTCCAGCGTCACGTACTCGTGCCGGCGCGAAGATGCCTCGAGCATCGCGCGGCGCAGCGACTGCCGCAACTCCTCGGTCATGCGTACGGAAGCGATCGTCGTTCTCCCGGTCGTCAGTTCACGTCGTCGTTGCCTGGACCGTTGCCGTCGCCGGAGCCCTTGCCGTCGCCCTCGTCGGGCTCGATCGTGCACAGCAACGGCACCTCCGCCTGCTGGGCGAGGCTGCCGACCTCCGCTACCTTCGTCTCGGCCACGGAGAACGGATAGAGCCCGACCACGCCGACGCCGTTCTTGTGGACGTAGAGCATCAGCCGCGAAGCGTCCGACTCGGTCAGGTGGAAGACGTGCTGCAGAACCATCACGACGAACTCGCGAGGAGTGAAGTCATCGTTGTGCAGGAGCACCTTGTACAGCCGCGGCCGGGCGAGGCGGGTCTTCGTCCTGGTCTTCGTCAGGACCTTGCTGTCGCCCTGCTGGTCGTCTTCGAAGTGCGGCATGACGCGCCGATTATAGGGTCCGCGCGCGCTTGGCGCGGTTCAGGCCGGATCGGTGCTGCTGGACTCCGATGCCGGGGGCGCGGGCATCCTGCTCGCACTCCGAGCGAAGATTCGAGCCAGTCCTGTGCAGGAAGGTGCGCGTCGCTCAACCGCCGCCGAACGAGAACCGCGCGTACGCCTGTTCGGCGGTGCTGAACCAGCGGAACGAGGAGTCGCGGAAGGCGTCCCAGGAGTCGAAGATTCTGCGGTAGGCGGGATCGGCGGCCGCGTTCTCGTTCATCAGTTCGAAGGCGGCGGTTCGCGCGGCTTCCAGGATCTCGTCGGAGAACGGGCGCAGCGAGACGCCGCCGTCGACGAGCCGCTGGAGCGCTTCCGGGTTGAGTGCGTCATAGCGGGCGATCATGTCGATGTTCGCCTCGGCGGCGGCGGACTGGAAGATCTCCTGGTACTCGGAGGGCAGGGAATCCCAGGCCGTCCGGTTGACATACGCGGAGAGGGTCGGGCCGGGCTCCCACCAGCCGGGGTAGTAGTAGTTCTTCGCGACGCGCTGGAAGCCGAGCTTCTCGTCGTCGTAGGGACCGACCCACTCGGCGGCGTCGACGACGCCGCGCTCAAGGGCGGGATAGATCTCGCCGCCCGGAATCGTCTGGACCGTAACGCCCAGCCGACTCAGGACCTCGGCGCCGAGGCCGGGAATGCGCATCTTCAGACCGCGTAACTCGTCCAGCGTGCTGATCTCGCGCCGGAACCATCCACCCATCTGGCCGCCCGTGTTGCCGGCCGGGAAGTTCACGATGTTGAAGTCGGCGAACACGTCGCGCATCAACTCCAGGCCGCCGCCGTGGTAGAGCCAGGCGTTCTGCTGGCGGGTGTTCAGGCCGAAGGGCATCGCCGTGTCGAAGGCGACGGCCGGGTTCTTGCCGGTGTAGTAGTAGCTCGCCGTGTGGCCGAGTTCGACCGTGCCCTGCTGGACCGCATCCAGCACTCCGAGCCCGGGCACGAGTTCACCGGCGGGATAGGCGCGGATCCGGAACCGGCCCTCGGACAGGCTCTCGACCCGCTCCGCGAGGACTTCCGCGCCGCCGAAGATCGTGTCGAGGCCGCGTGGGAAGCTGGAGGCCAGGCGCCAGTTCAGGCGTGGCCTGGTGACCACGGCGGGCGCGCCGTCCGGCCCGGGCGCCGGTCCTCCGCAGGCTGCGACGGCGCCCGCTCCGGCGGTGGCCAGGGCGGCTTTGCCCAGAAAGTCCCTGCGTCTCAGCTTGGTCATGCGTGCCGTCCTCGTCGGGTGGTGCGGTTGTGGGCGGTCAGTCTACTGTGCCTGGCTGGACCTGCGATTCCCCGCCGGGCGGGCCCGTCGGGGGATCTCGTCTCTCATTCGCTCAGCCACCGTTCGGCGTCGATCGCGGCCTGGCAACCGGTTCCGGCGGCGGTGACCGCCTGGCGGTAGATCGGATCCATCACGTCGCCGCAGGCGAACACGCCCTCGATGTCCGTCGCGGTGCCCGGATGGTGCACCTTGAGGTAGCCGACCTCGTCCATGGCCAGCTTGTCCCGGAACAACTCGGTGTTCGGGGTATGGCCGATGGCCATGAAGACGCCCTGGCAGGCGAAGTCCGATTCATCGCCCGCGCGGGGGTCGCGGAGGCGCACGCCTCGCACGCCCTCCGCCTGAGAACCGTAGATTTCCTCTACCGTGGCGTGGAACAGCCAGTCGATCTTCTCGTTGGCGGCGGCGCGGTCGCGCATGATCGCCGAGGCCCGCAGTTCGCCGCGACGGTGAACGATCGTCACCTTGCTGGCGAACTTGGTCAGGAATGTGGCCTCTTCCATCGCCGTGTCGCCGCCGCCCACCACGACGAGTTCCTTGTCGCGGAAAAAGAAGCCGTCGCAGGTGGCGCAGGCCGAGACGCCGTACCCCATGAGCTCCGCCTCCGAGGGAAGGCCCAGTTGGCGGGCCGAGGCGCCGGTGGCGATGATCAGGGCGTCGGCCGAGTACTCGCCACCGTCCGTCTCGATCCGGAACGGCCGCTCGTTCAGGTCCACGAAGGTGCCGGTCTCGAATCGGGTGTCGGCGCCGAAGCGCTGCGCCTGGGTCCGCATCTGGTCGATCAGTTCGGGTCCCATGATCCCCTCGGGAAATCCCGGGTAGTTCTCGACATCGGTGGTGATCGTCAACTGGCCGCCGGGCTGACTGCCCTCGAGGACCAGGGGTGCGAGGTCGGCCCGGGCGGCGTAGAGGGCCGCGGTGAGGCCGGCCGGCCCCGAGCCGAGGATCGTGAGGCGATGGTGGTTGCTGGGCGAGGCAGTCGTCATGGGCCGCGGAGAGTAGCAGCGGGCGGCTGAACCGGGTGTGCCGTCTCTCGGGAGTCTTCCGTCGCGTCAGGGGCCGGGGCCGGTTGCCGCCTCGGCCTCGGTGCGACCGGGCCGGCCTCGTCGGCGCAGCCTTCTTCCCAGCCAGGCCGTCGGTCCCGAGAGTGCGTAGCTCGCGGCGCCCACGAGGAAGAAGAGACCGATGTGGATCAGGGCGAGGACCGTGATCGCGGCGATGACCACGACGACGCGGAAGCCCCTGCGGCGCCGGAAGTCGATCTCCTTGAAGCTCAGGTAGCGGAACGTGGACACCGAGAGCAGACCGACAAGGACCAGGGCGCCCAGGACCGCGAGTTGGAGCACGAAGGAGTCGCCCCTGGTGTCGACGAAGAAGAGGATCGAGCCGATGGCGCCGGCTGCCGCCGGCGCGGGCAAGCCGATGAAGTACCTGGGATCGGTGGTGCGCCGGCTGACGTTGAAGCGGGCGAGCCTTGCCGCGCTGCAGAGCAGGTAGACGGCGGGGGCCGCGAAGCCGACCCGGCCGAGTTCGTCCAGGCCCCACAGGTAGCAGAGCAGGGCGGGTGCGAGGCCGAAGGAAACCAGGTCGGCGAGCGAGTCGTACTCCCGTCCGAAAGGGCTGGCGGTACTGGTCAGGCGCGCGATCCGCCCGTCCAGCGTGTCGAGCACGGCGGCCGCGAAGATCATCAGGACCGCGGCCCGAAACTGTCCTTCCAGCCCGGCCAGCAGAGCGTAGAAGCCGAGCAGCATGTTCGCCGTCGTGAACAGGCTGGGGATGAGGTAGGCCCCCGCCCGCAAGGGCCTGCGCGGTCGGGCCGACGACCCCGTATCGAACCTGGAGTCGGCCCCTGCTCGCGAAGGCCTGCCGCGTCTTCCGGGTCGCTTCCAGGTCATTGGGCGCCTGAACGGGGAGTCGAGGGTCTGCTGACGGGGAAGTCGCCGGGCGGCGGCGTCGACGGATCGGTGGGCATGGCGATCGGCGTCTCCCCGGAAATGACGCGCTGTCCCTTTTCAACCAGCGGGTCGTAGGACATCGGTACGAACACATCGACCCTGGAACCGAACTTGATCAGGCCAAGAGGCTCGCCCTGGATCACCCGTTGACCTGCCTGCAGGCGGGAGACGACGCGACGCGCGACCAGGCCGGCAATCTGGCGCACCGCGATCAGGTCGCCCTGGGTGCGCCGGAGCAGGGTCAGGTGGTTCTCGTTCACGTCGCCCGCTTCCTTGCGGTACGCCGGCAGCTTCTTGCCCGGTGTCGCGATGCTGCCGATCACGACCCCCTCCACTGGCGTTTTCTGGGTATGCACGTTGAACACCGACAGGAAGATCGAGATGCGGCGCCACGCTCGGTCTCCGAGAGCGCTGTCCGTGATGATCTCGACCGCGGTGACCGTGCCCTCGGCGGGTGCGAGAACGACATCGGGGGGGCCGTCATAGCTCCGCGTTGGATCGCGGAAGAAGAGAAGCACCAGGAAACCGAGCACTGTCATCGCGACAGCAGCCGGAAGAACACCGACCAGCCAGAACACGCCGGCAACGGCAAGGAACGGCAGCACGAAGGGCCAAGCTTCCCGTGCGAATCTCATCCGTTCAGATCGGCCCCGGCGCGTCCGCCTCGCCGGGCGTGAAACGGCGGGGGATGGAGCCTTGCAGCGCTACCTGGCGGCTTGAAGAGCGTGTGACCGGAGGATCGACTCCATCCGGTCCTTGAGGGCGAGTTTGTGGAGCTTGATGCGCTTGGCCTCGGAGTGGTCGATCGGCGACAGGACGGAACGACCGACCAGTTCTTCGAGTTGGCTCTCACAGGCCTGGTGCTCGTCGTAGAGCTTGCGGAACTCACCCTCCTGGGCCATAAGCTCTTCCTTGACTGCGTCATCGCTCATTCGGTACGCGCCTCCCTTCGTGGTTTCTTCCTGCCGCTTCCTGCGGAAGCGCTTTGTCCCGGGGTCCGAAAAGTCTGTGCAGGAGAGTAGCAGCTTGAAGGCTTGGGCACGCTTCCGTCAGGTCGATCTTCGGGCGCGGCGCCGCCGCCGGTTCGGTCGCGGGCTGCCGGGCGGGCGGGTCGACGGGCTGGTGGCCGGCGAGCGCAAGTAGAGCGGCTCGGTCAGCGCTCGGCCATCCCAGCTCAGGGCGCCGTTCGCCATCAGGTGGAGCAGGGTCGGTGCGAGCTCGGACGCTTCGATCGCGCCGCCTGCCGGGCCGGGAAGCCGGAACACGCCGTGCCCGACCAGCGGCTGCCGGCCGCGGATGAGGTCGGCTTGATCTCTGATCTCAGGCGCACCGACGACTTCGATCCTGCCGTTCTCCTGCCTTCGCATGGGCTGGGCGTACCAGCGCTCACGCAGGGCGTCGACAATGGCCACCACCTCGGACGCGCCGTTGTCTGTGCGCTCGAAGTAGTGGGCGGCCAGGATCTCGAACGTCGATGTGGCACCCGCTCTGACGCCGGATGCCTGGTGAAGTCCCAGCGCCGTCGCCAATCCAACCCGCAGGCCGGTGAAGCTGCCCGGTCCGCGAGCGGCCCCGATGCCCGCGAGGTCCCGCAGTGTCATGCCGCCGCGGCCCAGTAGCTCGTCGATCATCGCGATCAGCTCGCGCGACGAACGCCCCTGGGGCGCGGACAGGACCTCGAAGTTGCCCGGCTCGCCGACCGCCACGCTGACGACCGCCGAGCCGGTGTCGAGTGCGAGCAGCGGCGCCATGCCGGTCAATATACTGGCGGGCGCCCGTGGTTAGATCGAGCACCGCCGAAGACGCGGAGGATTCGCGGGCGTCGGCCGCCGGATCGCGGGCGCCGACGCGGAAGCTCTCTGCGATGACGCCGATGCTCCGGCATTACCTGACGGTGAAGGCGGAGCATCCCGACGCCATCCTCCTCTATCGGATGGGCGACTTCTTCGAGATGTTCTTCGAGGACGCGGTGACCGCGGCGCCGGTGCTCGACGTGGCCCTGACCGCGCGTCAGAAGGGGACGGCCAGCGAGGCGCCGATGTGCGGCGTCCCCCATCATGCGGCCGACACCTACATCGGGCGATTGCTGGACGCCGGCTTCAAGGTCGCGGTCTGCGATCAGGTGGAGGATCCGGCGCAGGCGCGTGGTCTCGTCCGCCGCGAGGTGACGCGGATCGTGACGCCGGGCACGATCAACGACCTCGAGATGCTGGACCAGGCCCGCCCCAACTACCTGGCCGGAATCCGGTTCGACGCGGAGTCCGGGGCGGGCGCCTTCCTCGACGTCTCGACCGGCGAGTTCTTCGTGCGACGTTGGCCGGACGCGGCGGAGGCGGTCGAGGACCTGGAACGGCTGGCGCCGCGGGAAGTCCTCACCTGCGCCGCCGATTTTGAGGGCGGTGGGGGCGACCCGGACGGCCATCTGGCGGCGTGGATCGCGCGCGCCGGCACACCGCACACGGAAGTCGACGAGGCCGGCGCTCCCCGGCCCACGTCCGCCGAGCGTGCGCTGCGGCAACAGTTCGGCGTTCAGAATCTGCGGGGCTTCGGTCTGGCGGAGGGCGAGGCTGCGGTGACCGCGGCGGCCCTGGTCCTGGACTATGCCCGCCGCGCCGCCCGGTCCGACGTCAACCACGTTGCCGCCCTCGAGGTCCAGCACGACGATCGGTGTGTCGTCCTGGACGAGACGACGCTGCGCAACCTGGAGGTCTTCCGCCACCTCCGGCACCAGGCCCGGACCCTGGTCGAGGTGCTCGACCTGACCCTTACTGGGCCGGGGGCGCGCATGCTGCGGCGCTGGCTGGGCCGGCCGCTGCGGGATCTGGCCGCGCTTGGCGACCGTCATGACGCAGTGGCCGCCCTGCTTTCGAGCATCGCCCTGAGGGAGGCGCTTCGGTCGCGCTTGAAACGGATTGCCGATCTGGAGCGTCTGACGTCGCGGGCGGTCCTGGGGCGGATCACGCCGCGTGAGGCGGGCGCGCTTAGGGACACCCTGCGCGAGGCGCCGTCCGTGCTTGAGTCCCTCAAGGGGCTTCAGGCGGACCGGCTGGCACGTCTGCAGGCGGTCAATCCGCAGGCCGAACTCCGCGCGAGGCTGGACGCGGTGCTGGCGGAGACGCCCGGGTCCCTGACGGAGGGAGGCGTGATCGCGGCTGGCGTCGACCACGAGCTGGACCGGCTCCGGTCGCTGGCGCGAGACGGCAAGGGTCACATTGCGGTGCTCGAAGCCGGGGAGCGCGAGGCGACCGGCATCGCGACGCTCAAGGTCGGCTACAACCGGGTCTTCGGCTACTACTTCGAGGTCCGCAAGACCCAGCAGGATCGCGTTCCCGACCACTACGTCCGCCGGCAGACGCTGACCAACGCCGAGCGCTACGTAACGGATGAACTGAAGACGCTGGAGGAACAGATTCTCGGCGCGGAGAGCGGGCAACTGGCGCTGGAACAGGAGTTGTTCGAGAACTTGCGCAGGGAGGCTGCAGGCCAGGCGCCGGGGCTCCTGGAACTGGCCGCCGCGCTCGCCGAAGTCGACTGCCTGGTGGCTCTGGCGGAGGCTGCCGGCCGCTACGCCTATGTGCGGCCGCGGATGCTGCCGGCCGGTGGCCGGATCGACATTCGCGAAGGCCGCCATCCGGTGGTCGAACGGTCCGCGGCGGCGGTGCGCGGCGCCTCGGGTTTCGTTCCGAACGATGCCGTACTCGACCGCGAAAAGGAGCAGATCGTGCTTCTCACGGGTCCCAACATGGGCGGCAAGTCGACCTACCTGAGGCAGGTGGCGCTGATCGTGCTGATGGCCCATGCCGGCAGTTTCGTGCCCGCCGAGAGCGCTGAGATCGGTCTGGTCGACCGCATCTTCACCCGCGTCGGCGCGAGCGACGATCTGGCGCGCGGGGAGTCCACGTTCATGGTGGAAATGGTCGAAACCGCGAACATCCTGCGCCACGCGACCCGAGACAGCCTGGTCGTGCTCGACGAGGTAGGGCGCGGCACCTCGACCTACGACGGGCTGTCGCTGGCCTGGGCGATCGTCGAACGCCTCCACGAGCACAACGGGTGTCTGGCGCTCTTTGCCACCCACTACCACGAGTTGACCGGTCTGCCGGCCACGCTTGTTCGGGTTGCGAATCGTCGGATGGCGGTCAAGGAATGGCAGGACCAGATCCTGTTCCTTCACCGGGTCGCGGCCGGTCGCGCGGACAAGTCCTACGGACTGCACGTCGCCCGCCTGGCCGGAGTCCCCACGGAGGTGGTCGAGCGAGCGGCGGCCGTACTGGCCAACATCGAATCCCAGCAGTTCAGCTTCTCCGGCAAGCCGCGGGTCGCGCTTGGCGCTGCCGGTGCGCCGCTTGACGAGCCTCCCGACCAGCTCGCGCTATGGGACGGCCAGGACGAGGCGGTGGTCGAGGCGCTGCGGGCGGTCGACGTGAACAAGTTGACGCCGGTGGCCGCGCTGAACCTTCTGCAGACCCTTCAGGATCGGCTCAGGTCCGGCGCGAAGCCGCCGGAGACTTCAGGGTCCGGCGGCGGGTAGACGGGCTCGACGTCGCGAACTTGCCGCTTCGCTGGATTACCGGCCGGAACCCGGGTGACGCATTCCGCGCCACCCGCGAACCAGTCCGTGCGCCCGTTAGCGGGCGCACGGATGGCAGGCCGGCGCACCCAGTCAGTTCAGAAGGGGATGTCGTCGTCGGCGCCGGCGGGGTCGAAGCCGGGGTCCTGGGGCGCGGACGGGGCGGGCGCGCTCTGGCTTCTCCCATAGCCGGGCTGACCGTCCTGCTGTCCGCCGCTGTCGCCCCGGCCGCCGAGCATCTGGAAGTTGCGGCAGACGATCTCAGTCGCGTAGCGCTTCTGTCCGGTCTGCTTGTCCTCCCACGAACGGGTTTGCAGACGACCTTCGACCGAGATCAACTTGCCTCTGTTCAGGTACTGGCCGGCGACTTCCGCCTGGCGGCCCCAGCAGACGATCGTGTGCCATTCCGTCTGTTCCTGGCGGTTGCCGTCGCGGTCGGTCCAGCGCCGGCTCGTGGCGAGCCTCAGGTTGGCGACGGTCTGACCGGATTGGGTCGTGCGGAGTTCCGGGTCGCGGCCGAGGTGGCCGATCAGGATCACTTGGTTCAACATGGCGGGAGATCGTCCTTTCTGGTGGTTCGGGAGGGAGGGGCGGTTGGTGTTCGGCAGGCGAGTGTCCCCGGCACGACCGGCATCGTGTCTCTCGCTTTGTTGTACGGAACCCGGGTCCGGAGCGTCGCCCGGCCCGTCGCCTGATCGTAACCGCTGGACCAGCAGGCCGGGGAGCGGCTTCGGCGGTATCGTTCCGGCGTGCGGCTGGTCGTGCAGCGGGTCAGTTCAGCGTCGGTGACGGTCGATGGCCGGGTCGTCGGCCGGATCGACGGCGGTCTGCTTGTGCTGGCGGGAGTGGAGGTCGGCGACGGCGAGGACCAGGCGGCCGCCGCGGCGGCCAGGCTGGCCCGTCTGCGCCTCTTCGAAGACGAGCAGGGGAGGATGAACCTCGACGTGCGGCAGGCAGGCGGCGCGATCCTGCTGGTTTCGCAGTTCACGCTCGCGGCCTCGACAGGGAAGGGAAGACGGCCTTCCTTCGACCGGGCGGCACGTCCGGAGGTGGCCGAGCCGTTGCTGGCCAGGCTGCGCGTCCGGCTGGAGGAGGCGGGGCTGGTCGTCGAAGGCGGCCGTTTCGGAGCCCGGATGGAGGTTCGGCTGGTGAACGACGGTCCGGTGACCTTCGTGCTCGACTTTCGACCGAAGAACTAGCGAGGCTTCGCCTCAGACCGACGAGCGTTCAGGCCGGAGCGGATGCCGGCCAGAAGGCCGGCGCACCCAGTGGGCGGAACTTGCCTCAACTGTAAAGGGCATGCCTGTTCAAGGAGTCTAGAGGTTCTTGAGTTCCTTTCCCGGCTTGAACCGGACCGTCTTGCCGGGCGCGATCGTGACTTCGACGCCGGTCTTCGGGTTGCGCCCCACGCCGCGTTTGCGGTTGCGAACCTGGAAGACGCCGAAGCCGCGGAGCTCGATCCGCTTGCCGTCGCCAAGGGCGCTCTTCATCGCGCCGAGGATCGTGTCGACGGCTCGGGCGGCCTTGACGCGGGGAAGATCCGAGTTCTCAGCGACCCGGTTCACGATGTCCGCCTTGATCATGTGGAGAGCCTCCTCAAAACCGTTGGCCAGGCTACGGGCGGAATGTCGGAGACCGCCGGGCGATTGGCCGTGGATCGGTCATTCTAGCGCGTGGGGGCGGTCTCCGTAAAGGCATCACGGGGCTGCGAATCCGCCGAGAACAGGTCGCCGGGACTGCTAACCTTGGCGGCCGCATGGACTCCCCGAGACTCAACCAGGCGTCTTCGACGCCAGGGATGCGGCGTCGAAAGACACTCGCGGCATGGCTTGTTCTGCTGTGCCTTGGCGCCCTCGGCGCCGCCGGCCAGGTGGGCGACGAGCCGACCGCCGAAAGCGGCCCGTTCCTGTTCGCGGCCGCCCGCATGCTGGCCGGCGAGCTTGACCGAAGCGAGGAGGCGCTGGAGCTCTTCGAGCGGGCGGTGGCGATGGATCCCGAGGCGCCCTTTCTCCGGGTTGGACTCGCCGACTTCCTGATTCAGCTTCAGCGGCTCGAGGAGGCCGGGGAACACCTGGACGTTGCGTACCGGAACGCGCCTGATGACGTCGACGTGTTGCGCAGATACGCGCGGATCCAGATGGGGCTCTCCGACCGGGCCCGGGACAAGGAAGCGGTGGACCGCGCCCTGGAAGCGCTTGGGACGCTGCGCGAGTTGGCGCCGAACGATATCGAGGGCATGCTGCTCCTGTCCCAGATCCGTGCGGCCCTGGGGCAGCAGAGGGAGGCGGCGGCCGTGCTCGAAGAGCTGGTCAGCTACCACAACGGCAACCGTCAACTGCAGCGCATGTTGGCCGACGCCCTGAGGGAGGCCGGCGAGGGCGAACGGGCGCGGCAGGTCGAGGCCGACATCCGCCGGTTCGATGAACGTTCGGCCGAGGAGCGCTCAGTCGAGGAGCGGCTGGAACTCGCGGGGCGGGAGAGTCGCCAGGGCAACCACACCAGGGCGATCGAGATGCTGGTTGACCTGGCCGCGGAGTTGACCGACAGCATCCCCGTTCAGGGGGCGCTGGCGGAGGAGTACTACCGGCGTGCCACGTCCTCCGGGCGCACGCCGGATCAGCGCGCAGCGGACCTTGCCGAGGCCCTCCGTCGTCTACGGGAACTGCCGCGGGTCGCGCGTCGGAACCCGGGAGCTCGGGTACTCGAAGCTCGAATCCTGGGCGCCTCGGGCCGTGGACCGGAGGCAATCGAGATTCTCGAGGATTTGCGAAGAGAGCAGCCGGACGACCCCCAGCTTCTCCGGGAGCTCGTCGGACGGTTGATGGAAGCGGGTGAGTGGGAGCGGATCCGCCAGATCGGTCGCGGCATGGTCGACCGCGCCGACCGGGGAACGCAGCCGGGCCGGGACAGCGCGGACTTCGGTCTCGGTCTCCTGGTCGAGGCGCTTCGGCGGCTGGGCAAGACGGATCAGGCCCTCGCCGAACTGGAGTCCGAAACAGAGCGGCGCGGTGAATCGGTGGAACTCCTGCTGAGTCAGGCGGAGTTGCTTGCCGAGGCGGGCCGAAAACGGCGTGCGATGGCCATCCTCCGTCGCGACACGATGGCCACCGAGCGGTTGCTCCGTGGCGGCGACGCCGGTGAGCCGGACGTGCAGGCCATCCTCAGGAAGGCCGGGATCTACGTCGACCTCGACGAGGCTCGCCACGCCGTCCGGGTGCTGGATCGGTTCGCGGCGGCTGGAGACGTCCGGCAGTTGGTCGGGATCGCCGATTTCTGGCGTGCACGCGGCCGGTTCGAGGAGTCCGCGCCCCTGATCGAGCTGGCGTTGGTGCGGATGGGTAGCGGCGCGGAGACCGGCTTCGATCTGGACCCGGAGACGCTCAGAGCGGGTCTGTTCTTCCAGCTCGGCGAGGCGTACGAGCGCACGCGCCGGTTCGAGGAGGCGGCCGAGCAGTTCCAGGCGGTGCTCGAGATCCAGCCCGAGAACAGCACGGCGATGAACTACCTGGGCTACATGTGGGCCGACAACGGGGAGAACCTGGAGCAGGCGCTTGAACTCGTGCGTCGGGCCGTGGCGCTCGAACCGAACAACGGCGCCTACGTCGACTCGCTGGGCTGGGCGCTGTTCCGGTTGGGTCAGTTCGAGGAGGCTAGCCGCCATCTGGAGCGGGCGAACCAATTGGCACCGGAGGATTCCACCATCCTGGAGCATCTCGGCGATGTCTATGTCGCGCTCGGCGATATCCGGCGAGCTCGGGAGGCTTACGAGCACGCAGTGGCGATCGATGACGAGGAGAACGTCGAATCCGTGCGTCGCAAGCTGGGCGAACTGGCCCGGCGTTAGCCGGGCGGCTGCTGGAGGTCCGCTGACACACGCGAACCGGCCGGCGGCGGCGCTGCTGCCGGTACTGCTCGTCTGGCTTGCGGCTTGTGCCACTGGCGGCTCGGGTCTGAGCCTGTCCGTGGCCGGCGACGGCGCTGCTGCCGCTGTGTTGCCGTGGGAGATTCCGGCGGGAGAGTGGCGTAGCCAACGCATCTTTCGGATGCGGTACGCCGGTCCGGAGGGGAGAGGCACGTTGCGCCTGGTGTTGCGTTTCGAGTCGCCGGAGCGCTTTCAGGTGGAGGCCTCGGATCGGTTGGGGCGCCGATGGTGGGATCTGAACGTCCAGGAAAGCGATGCCCTGGTGCTGTGGGTGCGCGAGCGGACCTTCTGCCGGTATCGAGGCGAACTGGAAGTTCCCGCTCTGGCCCTGGGCCCGGTGCCCGCCGGTGCGGTTGCCGCGCTGCTGCTGCGGCGACTGCCGGCTCCGCCGCTCGACACCGGAACCGTGGCGGCGGCAGCCAGGTCCGGAGCCACTATCGTCGAACTCGACTTCGAGGACCGTTGGGGTCGGCGCTGGACGGCTGCGACGGCCACGAACGGCCCGCGCCGATGGACTCTTCACCGGGGAGCGGAGACGAGAGCCTCGTGGAATCTCGACGCGGATGGTCGTTCCCGGCTGGTCGAGCCCGAGACCGGTCTCGAACTGCTCTGGGAACAGACACGGCCGGCACGGGACCTGGCGGGCGCGCTGCCGCCACCGGAGGTGCCGAACGGTTTCTTGCCGGGCGCCTGCCAAGCGGGCGATCCGTGACGTCGCGACTGGCGAAGTCGCGACCGTCCAGGCGGCGACCGTCGAAGACCAGTGTCTGTCTGGAGTGTCCCGCCAAGGTGAACCTGAGCCTGCGGGTTCACGGTCGCCGCCCGGACGGCTTCCACGCGATCACGACCGTGCTGCAGACGATCGATCTCTGCGATCGGCTGAGGGTGAGCCGGACCGACTCGGCCGCGCCCCTCGCTCTCGAGTTGCCGGACGGCGGTGCCCCCGAGGATGACTCGAACCTCGTCCTCGTGGCCGCGCGAACCTTCTTCGAAGCGATCGGCGAGCCAGCGCGGGGCGTCCGGTTAGAACTGAGGAAGAGGATTCCGGCCGGCAGCGGCCTGGGCGGCGGGAGCAGCGACGCGGCGGGGACTCTGGCTGCTCTGCAGGAACTCTGGGGCGAACCCCTCAGCTACGACGATCTGCAGGCGGTTGCCGCCGCTGTCGGCTCGGATGTTCCCTTCTTCCTCGTCGGCGGGACGGTGCTGGCCACCGGCCGCGGCGAGGAGCTGAGGGCGCTGCCGGACATCGGGACCGCTTCGGTCGTCGTCGCGGTGCCTGCGGTGGAGGTTTCCACCGAGGAGGTCTTCCGGTGCTGGAGCGGTGTCCGGTCGCCGGTCGGGGAGCACCGGGGAGTGGACCTGCTGCCCGCGGAGGCAGCGCGGGCGAAAGCTGCTTCGTGGCTTCGGGGCAACGATCTGGAACCCGTCGCGCGAAGGCTGCATCCGGAGGTGGACCGGCTTCTGCTCGCATTGCGCGGCGCCGCGCCCGGCCGGTCGGACCGGGGTCCCCAGGTTTCCGGCAGCGGCGGCGCGGTGTTCGGGATCGGTAGCTGGAAGGACGCGGAGCGCGCGGTCGAAGGCCTCGGCGCGCGAGTGATTCGAACCGCGACCCGACGCAGGCGGCGCGGCGCGGATTCGGACTCGTGAGGCTCGCGCGCTTCATGTACAATCCGCCGGCCCGTCTGGGGCGTCGCCAAGTGGTAAGGCACGAGACTTTGGATCTCGCTATCGGGGGTTCGAATCCTCCCGCCCCAACCACAGGGATGCGCCGGCCTTCTCCCCCCCTTACAACAGGTTCAGAGCCCGAGGTTGTCCGTGTCGAGAGTCTCCGTACGCGTCGATTGTCGCGGCTGGCGCGAAGGTTCCTGCAATCGTGCGCGGTTTCGCGATGGGGCGGCCTCATGACAGTTCATGCCAGCAAGGTAGAGCGCGCCATGTACACGGAGCTGAAGATCTTCGGTGGCCGGGCGCACCCGGCACTGACGAACGAGATCTGCAGCTATCTGGGCATGGTGCCGGGGCAGGTCACGGCCTACAACTTCGCCGACGGCGAGATCTTCTGTCAGATCCAGGAGAACGTTCGCGGCACCGACGTGTTCATCGTCCAGCCGACCTGCACTCCGGTCAACGACAACTTCGTTGAGCTGCTCATCATGCTGGACGCGGTCAAGCGAGCCTCGGCGGCGCGGGTGACTGCCGTGATTCCGTACTACGGGTACGCCCGCCAGGACAAGAAGGACAAGCCGCGGGTGCCGATCACCGCCAAGCTGGTGGCGGATGTCATCACCGCTGCGGGAGCGGACCGGCTGCTGACGATGGACGTCCACGCCGCGCAGATCTCGGGCTACTTCGACATTCCGGTCGATCACCTCTTCGCGGCGCCGGTTCTCCTCGACGCGATCAGGGCGCTGGGCATCGACGATCTGATGATCGTGGCGCCGGACGCCGGCGGCGTGGCGAGGGCGCGGGCCATCGCCAAGCGCCTGGACACGGAACTCGCCATCATCGACAAGCGGCGGGTGGCCGCGAACAAGGCCGAGGTGATGAACGTGATCGGCGACGTGAAGGGCCGGGACGTCCTGATCCTCGATGACATCATCGATACGGGCGGCACGTTGCTCAACTCGGTCGGGTCGCTGGACGCCCAGGGAGCTCGGAGGATCTTCGCCGCCGGAATACACGGTGTCCTCTCGGCTTCCGCGATCGAACGAATCGAAGAATCGAAGCTCGAGGGCGTCCTGGTGACGAACACGACGCCGCTCGAGGACAAGCTCGCCCGGAGCACGCGGCTGCGTCCCCATAGTGTCGCGGCCCTGCTGGGCGAGGCAATCCGCAGAATCCACGACAACAGCTCCGTGACGTCCCTTTTCGTCTGAGCTGTTCGTTTCTCGAAGGAGCTCGAAATGAGCGAACCGACAGTCAGTGTGCGGCTGCGTGAGCAGACCGGCAAGAACGCCAACCGCCGCCTGCGCGCGGCGGGCGAGATCCCGGCCGTGGTCTACGGCGGCGACGCGGACTCGGCTGCCATACGCGTCGACGGCAAGAGCGTGCAAACCCTGATCCGGGAGGGCGGCGAGAACGCCGTCTTCCAGCTCCAGTTGGAGGGAACGGATCGCACGCGCCATACGATGATCCGCGACCTGCAGTGGAATCCCCTGACCGGCGCGTTGGTCCACATCGACTTTCAACGAGTCAAGATGGATCAGGAAGTCCAGGTCTCGGTCCCGATCGCGCTGATCGGAACTCCCGAAGGGGTCAGGAACGAGGGTGGCATCGTGGAGTTCGTCACCCGCGAGATCGCCGTCGTCTGCCTGCCCGGCGACATCCCGTCTTCGATCGAACTCGACGTTGAGCCGCTGCACATCGGCCAGCATGTGGAAATCGGCGAGCTCACGCTCCCGGATGCGGTGCGGCTCGAAGACGACGAAAGCCGCGTTGTCGTGTCGGTTGCCGCCCCGAGACTCGCGGAAGAGGAAGAGGAGGTCTCCGAGGAGGACGAACTGCTCGAAGCGTTCGGCGAGGAGCCCGAAATGGTCGGCGACGGGGCCGAGGCGGAGGGCGAAGACGACTAGGAGCTTGGGCCGTTGAACGTGACGAAGTGAGTTCTGAGGCGCAAGGTGCTAGTGAGGTGGGGGCTGGGGCCAAACATGGAGTCGGCGACAGGTTTGGCGACGCTAGTACATCGCGGCTGGTTCTCGGTCTTGGCAATCCGGGAGAGGAGTATGCCGGCACCCGGCACAATCTCGGTTTCCGCGTTGTCGAGGAACTGGCACAGCGACTCGACGTCCGCCTCGGCGTGGAGGTCTGCGGCGCACTCTGGGCCGCCGGCGGGCGGGTCGACCTGGCGACTCCCCAGACCTACATGAACCGCAGCGGCTACAGCGCGCGATGCCTCAGTGAACGGAATGGCTATGCTCCCGAGAACATCCTGGTCGTCTACGACGAAGTCCATCTGCCTTTGGGAAGGTTGCGCCTTCGCGGCAGGGGCAGTCCGGGCGGCCATCGCGGAATGGAGTCGATTATCGAGAACCTGCGCACCACAGCGGTACCCCGGCTGAGGTTGGGCATCGCAGCGGACGAGGCGGAACTGGCGGATGGCTGTGCCGGCGACAGGGAGGCGGGGCTCACGGATTTCGTGCTCGCCCCGTTCGCTGCCGGGGAAGTCGAAGCCGCGAGACGCATGGTGCGCCGCGCCGCCGACTGCGTCCTGAGCTGGGTCGACCGAGGCGTCGACATCACGATGAACGAGTACAACGGATGAGTTTGCAGGAACGGATGAACTCTTACCAGGGATTGAGGGGAAACGGATAGTGGACACCATTTACTACCTGCTGCCGGTGTGCGGCGCGGCTGCTCTGTTCTACGCCTGGCTGCGGAGCCGGTGGATCAACAAACAGGATGCCGGCGACGGCGTGATGGCCGAGATCGCGGGCCACATTCGCGACGGCGCGATGGCCTTCCTGGGACGGGAGTACAGGATCCTCGCGATCTTCGTCCTGCTGGCGGCGGGCCTGCTGGCGCTTGCCAATTCCGACCGCGCGGGCAGTTCCGCCTGGATCGGGGTCTCGGTTCTCGGCGGCGCGCTCTGTTCCGGTCTGGCCGGCTTCTTCGGCATGCGCGTGGCCACTTCGGCCAACGTGCGCACAGCCGCCGCAGCCCGGACGAGCCTGAACCGGGCCCTGGCCGTGGCCTTCTCGGGCGGCGCCGTGATGGGCTTCGCGGTCGTCGGCCTGGGCATTCTTGGTTTGTCGCTGCTGTACCTGCTGTACGCCTCGATGTTCGGGAGTGCCGACAACGACACGCTCGGGCAGGTCGTCACGGTGCTGACCGGCTTCTCCTTCGGCGCCTCCTCGATCGCTCTGTTCGCACGCGTCGGCGGCGGCATCTACACCAAGGCCGCCGACGTCGGCGCTGACCTGGTCGGCAAGGTCGAGGCGGGCATTCCGGAGGACGACCCGCGCAACCCGGCGGTCATCGCGGACAACGTCGGCGACAACGTCGGCGACGTCGCCGGCATGGGCGCCGACCTGTTCGAGTCCTACGTCGGCGCGATCGTCGGCACGCTCGTCCTCGGCGTCAGCACGACGACCCTGGCGGGCGAGGACTTCACGCCGAACCTGATTCTCCTGCCGATGCTCCTGGCCGGCCTCGGCATCCTCGTCTCGCTGGCATCGACCTTCCTGGTGCGCACCCGGGAGGGGGGCAATCCCCAGCACGCCCTGGATTTCGGCACCTTCGCCGCCGCGGGAATCATGCTGGTCGTGACCTTCTTCGTGGCCCGCGGGCTGCTCGGGGACACCCAGTACGTCATCGAGGGCCAGGAATTCGGCTACATGGGCGTCTTCCTGGCCACGGTCGCCGGTCTGCTGGCCGGCCTCCTGATCGGTCTGATCACGCAGTACTACACCGCGGAGTCCAAGGCGCCGGCTCAGAGCATCGCGAAGGACAGCCTGACCGGCAGCGCGACGAACATCATCGGCGGTCTGGCCGTCGGCATGCAATCGACGGCGCTTCCGATCGTCGTGCTGACCGCGGCCGTCCTGGTAGCCCACTCTCAGGCGGGCCTGTACGGCATTGCGATCGCCGCCCTGGGCATGTTGTCGACGACCGGGATTCAACTCGCCGTCGACGCCTACGGCCCGGTCGCCGACAACGCCGGCGGCATTGCCGAGATGAGCCACCTGGGCGAGGACGTGCGAGCGAGGACGGACAAGCTGGACGCGGTCGGCAACACGACCGCGGCGATCGGCAAGGGCTTCGCGATCGGGTCGGCCGCGTTGACCGCCCTGGTTCTGTTCGCGGCGTTCCGCACCACGGTCGGTCTGGAGAGCATGGACCTGGTCAATCCCCGCGTGATGTGCGGCCTGTTCATCGGCGCCATGCTGCCATTCCTGTTCTCGTCGATGGCCATGAAGGCCGTAGGCAAGGCGGCCTTCGAGATGATCGAGGAAGTGCGGCGGCAGTTCCGCACGATTCCCGGACTGATGGAGGGGAAGGCGAAGGCGGAGTACGCCCGCTGCGTGGACATTTCGACGGCGGCGGCGCTCCGACAGATGGTCGCTCCGGGTCTGCTCGCCATCCTGGTGCCGGTCGCGGTCGGTTTCTACGATGTCGAGGCGCTGGCCGGTGTGCTTGCCGGGGTCACGGCGGGTGGCGTGCTGCTGGCGATCTTCATGTCGAATGCCGGCGGCGCCTGGGACAACGCGAAGAAGTACATCGAAGCCGGCGCCCACGGCGGCAAGGGTTCGGACGCGCACAAGGCAGCGGTCGTCGGCGATACGGTGGGTGACCCGTTCAAGGACACCGCCGGTCCGAGTCTGAACATCCTGATCAAGCTGATGTCCGTCGTGTCCCTGGTCATCGCGCCCCTGCTCGTCCTATGACCGACAACCGTGATAAATTCCGCCGCCGAAAGCGCTTCCGCAGGAAGCGGCAGGGAAGAAATTCGTTGCGGCTCTGGTGCCTGCCAGCGTGGAACGGAGAAAACAGCCAACCGAACTCGCGATGCGCGGCTTCGTGGAGAACCTGACGAGGATGAACGATTGACACGGACATACGAACTGGTCTTCATTGCGGACCCACGTCTCTCGGATGAAGAGGCGGTGCAGTTGAGCGACGGTTTTGGTGAAATGCTGGTGGCGGACGGTAAAACCCGGATCACCCAGGAAGAGTCCTGGGGCAAGCGGCGGCTCGCCTATCCGATCAAGAAGTTCACCGAGGGGCGCTACCACATCTACTACCTGGAGTCGGACGGTGGCGACAACAGCCTCGCCGAGGTCGGGCAGCGGATGCTCCAGAACGAGCGCGTGCTGCGCCACCTTGTCGTGCGGACGGACCGCGACCTGAAGCGCGCGGCAAGCAAGGGCAAGGCTCCGGTCCAGACGACGGTCCTCGCCGAGGCCACAGGCTAGAGGGGAACAGAGACAATGCCGAAACGAAAGACCTTCTTCCGCCGCCGCAAGGTGTGCAAGTTCACCGTGGACGGGATCGAGTACATCGACTACAAGGACATAGCGACCCTGCGGCCCTTCGTGCCGGAGAGGGCGAAGGTCCTCCCCCGCAGAATCTCGGGCAATTCAGCCCGCCACCAGAGAATGCTGGCCCGCGCCATTCGGCGTGCGCGCTTCCTGGCCCTGATTCCGTACACCACGGACTGAACGGCCGCAGGACAGGGAAGGGAAGAGGAACGCAACATGGAAGTCATCCTGCTTCAGGACATGAGGGGGCTCGGCGGGCGTGGCGAGATCGTCGACGTGAAGCCCGGTTACGCGCGGAACTACCTGTATCCAAGGGAACTCGCGGCGCCGTCCACGGTGGCGAACCGGCACTGGTTCGAGTCGCAGCGATCGAAGTTCGATGCCCGGCACGCGGCCGAGCGCTCGGCTGCCGCTGAGGTCGCCGCCGAGCTGGCGGCGCTGAAGATCAAGATCGCCAAGCGGGCCAGCGAGACGGGAACTCTCTACGGTTCCGTGACGCCGACGGAGATCGTCGAAGCGCTTGCCTCCAAGGGGGTCCAGGTCCATCGCCGGATGGTGGACCTGACGGGCGGAATCAAGGCCTTGGGCGAGCATGTCGTTCGGGTGGACCTCCACACGGAGATCATCGCCGAGATCGCAGTCGAGGTCGTGCCTGAGACCTGAGGATTCCAGCGAAGGGAACGTCCCGGCCGGGCCAACCGGGCAAACCGGCAGAGAAACGGCGGGCGGAGGAGCGGTTGGCGGCGATGGCGGACCGCCGAAAGTCGAGGCCTTTCTCGGCGACCGGCCCACTCGTCGGCTCGAGCACTGGCGCCAGCTCTGGGAACGGGATCTCCCGTTCCCCATTCGTAGCCACCGCGGCCTTTCCGGGCGGCTCCTGGTGGCCTTCAAGCGGCTGCTGCGTCCGTTGGTCCACCTGCCGCAGAAGGACCTGTGGGAGCGCCAGCGGGTCTTCAACCTGATCCTGCTGGGGCACGTCCAGGATCTCGGCCGACGTCTCGAGCACCAGGAACGGGTGGATCGGGACCTCGAGCGGCGCATCGAAGAACTGGATGGGCGGACCAGACACCTGGAGAACTTCCTGCACCAGGGCCTGGATGAGGTCATGCGTCACGACGACGCGCTCTTCGGGCGCGTCGACCGCAAGCTGGACCGGTACCGGCGCGAGGCGGATGAGCTCGCCGGCCTCCTGCGCTCGGCCCTGGCCAGGGACGGTGACGAGGAGGCGGCCATGCTTCGCTCGAGCGTCGACGATGCCTCCTACCTTGACTTCGAGAACCGGTTTCGCGGCGGCGAACGTGAGATCCGGCAGCGCGTCCATTCCTATCTGCCACGGCTTCGCGAGGCGGCGCCGGTCCTGGACCTCGGCTGCGGCCGCGGCGAGGCGCTGGCGCTGCTTCAGGAGGAGGGCATCTGTTGTCGCGGCATCGATTCCTCCGGTGCCATGGTGCGTCGCTGCTCCCAGCAGGGCCTCCAGGTCGAGCAGGGGGAGCTGCCGGGAGCCCTGGCCGGCGTCGAGCCTGGATCGCTCGGCGGCATCGTGTCCTTCCACGTGATCGAACACCTGCCGCCGAGAGCAGTTGACCGGCTGGTGCGCCTCGCCTACACGGCCCTGCGCCCGGGGGGGATTCTCCTGCTCGAGACGCCGAATCCACTCTCGGTGGCCGTGACCGCGGGCAGCTTTTGGCTCGACCCGACGCATGTGCGGCCGGTTCACCCGGAAACGCTGCGCGCCTGCTACGAGAGCGCCGGGTTCGCAGGAGTCGAACAGTTCGACCTGCGTCCCTACCCCGAAGAAGAGCGCCTGCCGGAAGTCCCGCTCGATGGGCTTGACGGGCAGGCTCGGGAGCTGGCGGACCGGCTCAACCGTCTCCGCGACGAGCTCGACGACCTGCTTTATGGTTGTCGCGACTACGCCCTGATCGGAACGCGCCCCGGCTGAGGGCTAACTCGGCGGTTGCTCACTAGACTCCTTGAACAGGCATGCCCTTTACAGTTGAGGCAAGTTCCGCCCACCGGGTGCGCCGGCCTTCTGGCCGGCATCCGCTCCGGCCTGCATGCTCGTCGGTCTGAGGCGAAGCCTCGCTAGACTTACTCCGATTCGTCTTCTCTCCAGGCATAGCGGATGAGAGACCAGTCGGTGACGTCCTCGGGCATGTTCTCGCCGGCCTTCGGTTCGCCGTAGAGAGCGCGCTGCTGGTACCACGGGAGGTCGTAGACGGGGCGCGTGTCGGGGTCGAAGGAGAGCACCGGTTCGGTGCCGGCGATGAACGCTTCGTCGATCAGGTGCTGCCCTCCGACCGGACGGCGCGCGGGCCGCAGGCCGGAGTTGTACTCGATCCGCTCCAGACGGACCCGGTTCGGTCGCGTGAAGGTGGCGCGAGGATCGATCCAGCCGTCCTCGACCCCCTGGCGCAGAACCTCGTTCCAGATCGGCAGGGCGGCCGCGGCGCCGGTCATGTTGCGGCCGATACGCCGCTGCTGGTCGTAGCCGACCCAGACCACGAGGGTGTAACGGGGCGTGTAGCCGGCGAACCAGGCGTCGGTGAAACCGTCGGTCGTGCCGGTCTTGCCGGCGACGGCCGCGAGTCCCAGGCTCTTCGCCGACTGGGCCGTCCCGCGCTGGACCACGCCGGAGAGTACGTGGGTCAGCAGGTACGCGACCTCCGGTGTCAGGACGGTTGACGCCTGGGGCACGTGGGCCTCGAGTTCGCGGCCGTCCCGGGTCGCCACGCTCTCGATCAGGTAGGGCTCGACGTGGACGCCCAGGTTGGCGATCGTGGCGTAGGCGGTGGCTACCTCGAGCACGGTCAGGTCGGCGGCGCCGAGGGCGAGACTGGGATATGGCGGCAGAGGCGAACGGATGCCCGTCCGGTAGGCGAAGTCGACGACCCGGTCGGCGCCGACAACGTCCTGGAGCTTGACCGCGGTGACGTTGATCGACTTCTCGAGCGCCTTGCGCAACGTCAGGATGCCGAGGTACTTGCGGTAGTAGTTGCGCGGGCTGTAGCTCGGCAGGTTGTCGACGCCCACGAAGACCGCCGGCGCGTCGAAGAGGGTGTCGGCGGGGGTGAAGCCGTGCTCGAAGGCGGCGCCGAAGACGAACGGCTTGAAGAGCGAGCCGACCTGGCGCCGGGCCTGGATCGCGCGGTTGAACTCGCTTCGCTCGTAGTCCCAGCCGCCCACCATGGCCCGGATGGCGCCCGTCGACGATTCGAGCAGCAGCACGGCACCCTCGAGGGTCGGCTCCTGGACGAGCTCGAGCGCGAAGGACATCTCCGGATCCGCTTCGCCCTCCTGGTCGCCCTTCGCTGCGGGACGGAGTTCGAACCAGGCGATGTCGCCCCTCTTGAGAGGCGGCGCGTCCCGCCGGGTCCATTCGTACCCTTCGGGCTGGAGCACGAGGCGGTGGTCGCCGATCCGAATCTCCGCGTCGCGACGCCCGCGCCGGAGGACGACACCGGGGACCCAGGCACCGACCTCCGGTTCGAAACCGACCCAGGCGGCGAGTAGACCCCCAACCGACTCGGCGAGATCCTCCGCCTCGAGATCGTCCTGGTCGACGCGGGCCGCTGGCCCACGGTAGCCCCGGAACCGGTCGATTCGGACCAGGCCCTGGCGCAGCGCCTTCTCGGCGGCGTTCTGCATCCGCGGATCGAGGGTCGTCCTGACCTGGAGCCCCCGCTCGTAGAGGCCCTTTCGGCCGTAGGTGGAGTACAGGTCGACCCGGACCCGCTCGGCGAAGTACGGCGCCAGCGGCTTCGTCTCGCGCTGCTTGACCACGTTGAGCGGCAGCGTCGCCGCCTCCTCGGCCTGCTCTCTCGTGATCACGCCGCGTTGGGCCACGACGCCCAGGATCGTGTTGCGGCGGTTGCGTACCACCTCGGGTCGCAGATACGGCGTCCACACGCTCGGCCCCGGCAGGACGGCCACGAGTGTGGCGGATTCGACGTGATCCAGCTCGGCCGCCGGTTTGCCGAAGTAGTAGCGGGAGGCTGCCTCGAGGCCGTAGTTGCCGTGGCCGAAGTAGGTCAGGTTGCAGTAGAGGGTGAGGATCTGCTGCTTGCTCAGGCGTTTTTCGAGCTCGATCGCGAGAAGTGTCTCGCGGATCTTTCGGCTCCAGACCTTCTCGCGGCCGAGATACAGCGTTCGCGCGACCTGCATCGTGATCGTCGAAGCGCCGGAGAACCGCTCGCCCCGCCGCCAGTTCTGCACCGTTGCGCGTACCACGCCGACGATGTCGAAGCCGCCGTGGGCGTAGAAGTTCCGGTCCTCCGCGGTGAGCAGGACGCGCTCGAAGACCTCCGGCACCTCGCCTTCGGCGAGCATGATCCGTTTCTCGACGGAGTAGCTCCGGAAGACCTCGCCCCCGCTATCCAGGAGCCGGGTGATCTGGCTGGGCGTCAACTCGGCGACGGTCTCGACCTGCGGCAGATCGATCGCCGCCGCGACGCCGATTCCCAGCAGGACGCCTGCGACCGGCGTCGCGACGATCGGCGTCAGCCACCGCCAGTGCCGCAAGCCCCAGTCGAGCAGGGGTTGCACGGCTTTGTGCGGCGCCTTCATCACGCGCGTATCATACGGCCCGACTCATGACTCCCGAACCCGAGGAGCCGCGCGGCCTGCCGCCTCTGCCGGAACCCTTTCCCGAGCAGTCGCCGGTGCGGCCGCGGGATCCGGACCGAAAGCGGCGTGGCTGTCTGATTGCGGGTCTGGCCGGATGCGGGCTGCTCGCCCTCCTGCTCGTGGTCGGCCTCGCGGTGGCACTGACGCAGGCCGACGAACTGCTCGAGTTCGTCCTGGACCTGGGTCGGGAACGGATCATGGAGGCACTGCCTGAGGACGTCACGTCGGAAGAGCGCAACCGCGTCGAGCGGGCCTTTGATTCCGTGCTCGAGCGCTACCGGACCCGACCGGCTACGCCGGCCGACAATCGTCGGCTGCAGATGGCGCTCACCGACGCGCTGCGGCGGGCGGAGCGGGGACTGCTGGACCGCGACGATTTGCGTCGCCTGACCGAGCGTCTCGAGCGCATCGCGGCCTCCAGCCCGGAGGTCTGACCTTGCATCGGGATGTCGGGCCGACGAAGAGGCCCCTGGTTTCGGGGTCAGGCGGGGAGGCCGGACCGGCGGATCGCTGGCGCCAGGCGCCGCCGGGACGTTTCGACCTGATCTCCCCGTTCAGGCCGCAGGGCGATCAGCCGGCGGCGATCGCCGAACTGGTGGCGGGTCTCGAGGACGACGTTCCCGAGCAGGTGCTGCTCGGGGTGACGGGTTCGGGCAAGACCTACACCGTCGCCAAGGTGATCGAGGCGGTGAACCGTCCCACCCTGGTCCTGTCGCACAACAAGACCCTGGCGGCGCAGCTCTACCAGGAGTTCAAGAGCTTCTTCCCGAACAACGCGGTCGAGTACTTCGTTTCCTACTACGACTACTACCAGCCGGAGGCCTACGTCCCGCAGTCGGACACCTATATCGAGAAGGAGACGAGCATCAACGACGAGATCGACCGACTGCGTCTGCGGGCGACGATCTCGCTGTTCGAACGTCGGGACGTGATCGTCGTCGCGTCCGTGTCGTGCATCTACGGTCTGGGGGCGCCGGACGTCTTCTTTTCGATGCTCCAGTTCTTCGAGCGCGGAGTCGAACTGCCGCTCGAGCGGGCGCAGCGGCGCCTGGCCGAGATGCAGTATGAGCGCACCCGGCTCGACCTCTTCCACGGCAGCTTCCGGGTGCGCGGCGACGTGCTCGAGATCCTGCCGGCCTACGACAACCGGGGCATCCGCGTCGAGTACTTCGGTGACGAGATCGACCGGGTCTGCCGGTTCGACGTGATCACCGGCCGGGTGCTGGAGGAGGTCGACCAGGTGCCGGTCTTCCCGCGCAACCACTACGTGACGCCGGAGGAGCGGCTGCGCCGGGCCATCGCGTCGATTCAGGAAGAGCTGGGTGAGCACCTGGTCGTCCTCGAGCGCGAGAACCGCCTGCTCGAGATGCAGCGCCTGGAGCAGCGGACCCGCTACGACCTGGAAATGCTGCGCGAACTGGGTTCCTGCGCCGGTATCGAGAACTACTCGCGCCATCTGTCCGGCCGGGCGCCGGGCGAAGCGCCGCCGACGTTCCTCGACTACCTGCCCGACGACTTCCTGCTCGTGGTCGACGAGAGCCACCAGTCGATTCCGCAGGTCAACGGGATGTACCACGGCGACCGGGCGCGCAAGGAAACCCTGGTCGAGTTCGGGTTTCGCCTGCCGAGCGCCATGGACAACCGGCCGCTGCGGTTCGACGAGTTCGAGGAGCGTTGCGGTCAGCGCATCTACGTGTCGGCCACGCCGAGCGCGTTCGAGCTGGAGCGCACCGGAGGCGTGGTCGTGGAGCAGATCATCAGGCCCACCGGCCTGCTCGATCCGCGGATCGAGTTGCGGCCCTCCGCCAACCAGATCGACGACCTGGTGGAGGAAGCGCGGGCGGCGATGGAGCGCGGCGAGCGGGTCCTGGTGACGACGCTGACCAAGCGGATGGCGGAGGAACTGACCCAGTACCTGACCGAGCTCGGCCTGCGGGTTCGTTACCTCCACAGTGACATCGACACCCTGGAGCGGGTCGAGATCACGACCGCGCTGCGGCGCGGCGAGTTCGACATCCTGGTCGGCATCAACCTGCTGCGGGAGGGACTTGATCTGCCCGAGGTCTCCGTGGTCGCGATCCTCGACGCGGACAAGGAGGGCTTTCTGCGCAGCGAGGTGTCGCTGATCCAGACCTCCGGCCGGGCGGCTCGCAACCTGAACGGGCGGGTCATCTTCTACGCCGACCAGCGCACCGACTCGATCGACCGGTCGGTGGAGGAGACGGCCCGGCGCCGGCGGATCCAGGACCGTTACAACCGGAAACACGGGATCGAGCCAGCCTCCATCCTGAAGGAGGTCCACAGCCCCCTGGTCCAGATGAGCAACCTGGATTACCTGCACAAGGCGGGCGCGGCGGCTGAGAAGGCGGTGGAGGACCTGCTTCGCGAGGACGCTCCCGAGATGCCCCTGGAACGCCGCATCGCACGCCTGGAGAAGGCGATGAAGCAGGCTTCCCGGCGGTTGGAGTTCGAGCAGGCGGCCGTACTGCGCGACCGTCTGAAGGAACTCCACGAGCTGAAGGTGATGGGCTGATGCGCCGGGAGCTGCGGCAGCGGCTGGGAGAGCTTCCGGATCAGCCGGGGATCTACATCTTCAAGGGGGAGGCCGGCGAGGCGCTGTACGTCGGCAAGGCGAAGTCCCTCAGGCGTCGTGCGGCGTCCTACCGCAAGCCGGCGGAGGATCCGCGCATCGCCCTGATGCTCCAGGACGCGGCCGATATCGAGTTCGTCGTCACTGACTCGGAAGCCGAAGCGCTGCTGCTCGAGAACAACTGGATCAAGCGCCGGCAGCCGCGGTTCAACATCCGCCTGCGAGACGACAAGACGTACCCCTATCTGAAGCTCACCCTCGCCGACGGGCATCCGCGCCTTGCCTTTACGCGGCGTATTCGCCGCGACGGCGCGGAGTACTACGGTCCCTACCTGCCCGCCGGACTGGCGCGCAAGGCGATCAAGCTGACGCAGAAGCTGTTCGGCATCCGGGTGTGCCGGATCGAGATCGACGGCAGCCTGCCGCGACCCTGCCTCTACTACGACATGAAGCGCTGCCTGGGGCCCTGCGTCGACGGCCTGACGACCGACGAGGCCTATGCCGAGGCGGTCGGGAAGGCGCGTCTGTTTCTCGCCGGCAGGAACGACGAGTTGCTGCGGGACCTGCGCGGCCGCATGCGGACTGAGGCGACTCGCCTGGAGTTCGAGACGGCGGCCCGCCTTCGCGACACGATGCAGGAGATCGCATCCATCAGTCAGCGGCGGAAGCTGAGTTCGGACCGGGGCGAGGACGTCGACATCTTCGGCGTCCACGTCCGCGGCGACAACGCGGCGGTCGTCGTCCTGGTCATGCGCGGCGGCCAGGTGCTCGATCGCCGCGAGTTGTTCTGGGAGGGCGTTTCGAAGATCACCGCCGAGCGCCTGTTGTCGGAGCTGTTGCCGCAGCTCTACGACCGCACAACGCTCATTCCCAGGGAGATCCACCTGCCGGCGCCGATCGAGGGCGAGGAGGCGCTGGTGGAGTGGCTGAGCGAACGCCGCGAGTCGAAGGTCTACCTCCGGATGCCATCGCGCGGACCGAAGGCGCAGCGGGTGGCGCTCGCGAACCGCAACGCCAGGATGGCTTTCCTCCGGCGGTTCCGGGGCGCCGCCGCTGCCGGCGAGGCCGGTGAGGCGCTGCGGCGCGCACTCGACCTCGAAGAACCCCCGCGACGGATCGAGGGCTTCGACATTTCGACCTTCGGCGGCAGCGAGACCGTTGCCTCCCTGGTGGTCTGGAGCGATGGCCGGATGGTCAAGAACCAGTACCGCAGCTTCAACATCCGCGGCCTGGAGCAGGCGGACGACTTCGCGTCGATCCGGCAGGCGGTGGAACGCCGCTACCGACGCCGGCTGAAGGAAGTCGGCGAGATGCCGGATCTGATCCTGATCGACGGCGGGCGCGGCCAGTTGAACGCGGCCCTCGAGGCACTGGCCGAGCTGGGCGTCGACGAGACGCCGGTGGTGGGACTGGCCAAGCGGGAGGAGGAGATCTACGTTCCGGTGCGACCCGCGCCGCTACGGTTGAAGCGGCATCACGCCGGCCTGCGGGTTCTCCAGCAGGTACGGGACGAGGCGCACCGGTTCGCCGTGTCGCGCCACCGCCGCCGCCGCTCCCGGCGAACCCTGCACAGCCGGTTCGACGACCTGCGGGGCATCGGCCCCCAGCGGCGCAAGCTGCTCGTGCGCCGGTTCGGCAGCTACGCCGGCGTGACGCAGGCGTCAGAGGAAGAACTCCGGGAGGTTCTCGGCGCGAAGCTCGGCCGTTCCGTCTACACCTCGGTCAACCGCGGACAGTCGGGTTGAGCGACCGCCTGGACCTGCGACGGGCTGCTAATCTCCATCCCGCCGGAGGACCGGATGCGGTCGCTCCCGGCGGCTTGCCCGCCGGGGGAGGAAAGTCCGGACTCCAACGGACGGCATGCTTGCTAACGGCAAGGCGTGGTGACGCGACGGAAAGTGCAACAGAGAGCAGACCGCCGGTGCATTGGTTCCGGAGCCCGCCCAGGGCTTCGGGGCTGGAGGGCCGGCAAGGGTGAAACGGTGCGGTAAGAGCGCACCGCTCGGCCGGCGACGGTGCGAGGCGATGGCAAACCCCATGTGGAGCAAGACCAAATAGGGAGTGCGGTTCGGGCTGTCCGTCCCGATACCGGACCGTCCGCGGTCCGGGACGCCCTCCGGGTAGGTCGCAGAGATGAATGGCCGCCTCCTTTCGCCTGACGGTGACGGGACGAACAGAATCCGGCTTACGAGGTCCTCCGGCACTTGACCCTTCGTAGCAAAGGAAAACAGCGTGGCGCGGCGCGTCCGCCTGCCGTGCGGCCCGGCGACCGGATCGGCATCGCGGCGCTCTCTGGCCCGGTCGACGCGGAGCGCCTTTCTCGTGGGGTGGAGGCGCTCGAAGACCTCGGCTTCGAGGTGGTGCTGGCGTCCAACCTGCGGTCCGGGGCGACCCGCGAAGGAAGGTCGCTCTTCGCGGGCTCGGACCGTCAGCGGCTGGCTGCGTTCCACGAACTGGCGGCGGACCACAGGGTCGCGGGCATCGTCTTCGCCCGGGGCGGATACGGCGTGACCAGGCTGCTGGGGAGGATCGACTGGCCGTTGCTTGCCTCCCGTCCGCGGCCCTGCGTGGGCTACTCCGACCTGACGCCCTTGCTCCTGGGCCTCGTGTCTCGCACCGGTACGGTGGCCTACCACGGCCCGATGGTGGTCGACTTCGCGCGCGGGCTGCGTTCGGAGGAGCGGACGTCCTTTCTTGAGGCGCTGGCCGGGAACCCGGGCCCGGCCTGGCAGTTGGAGCCGGTCGTCGCGGTGTCGGCCGGCCGACCCGAGGTGGTGGAGGGGCGTCTGCTCGGTGGCTGTCTGACGATGCTGGCAGCGACGACCGGAACGGGTTTCCTTCCCGATCTTCGGGATTCCGTCCTCTTGCTGGAGGACATCGGCGAGCCCGAGTACCGGATCGACCGCCTGTTGACCCAGCTCCGGACTTCCCGTCACATCGCGGGTGTGCGGGCCGTGGTCGCCGGCCACTTCACGAACTGCGACGCGCGCGACAGTTTGATCGACTTTGCGGAGGCGCTGGATGTGCCGCTCCTGGTCGGGTTGCCGGCGGGCCACCAGGCTCCCAATCACACGTTGCCCCTGGGAGCGCCGGTCCGGCTCGATCCCGAGGCGGGGAAGCTCGAAGTGATCGGCTGAGGACGGCGCACCCTGTTTCCGCCCGGCGCATAGCATCCGGCGCGACGATGGAAGCGGGCGACCCGATCACCAGTGCGCGCGGTGTTGGCCCCGTGCTGGGCGGCAAACTGGCGGACGCGGGTTGCCGGCGGATAAGGGACCTCCTGGCCCACCTGCCGATCCGCTACGAGGACCGGCGCACGCTCGGGCGGTTACCGGGGCCGGAGGAGGAGGCGTCGCCCGAAACCGCGCCAGGCGCGTTGACCGTCGTCGTGCGGCTGGAGAGGCCGCGGCGGGTGTTCGGCCGCGGCCGGTTCTCGCGCGTGCAGGCCATCGCGGACGACGGCGAGAACCGGGCCGGCGTGGTCTGGTTCAACCGGCCCTATCTGCTGAATCAACTGGAGGAGGGAGCCTCCTACCTGCTCCACGGCGTGCCCCGGCGCCGGGGCGGCGACGGTGCCTGGGAACTGGCGAACCCGACCGTCGAGCGGGTGGGCGAGGAACCGCCCAGGGGCACCGTACGGCCGGTGTACGGGCGCATCGGAGACGTGCCGCCGTCGCGGGTGGAGCGGCTGGTGGGCGGGGTCGTGCGGGATCTGGCAGCGGCCCGCGGCTCCAACTGGATCGACGAATGGTTGCCCGAGGAAGAACGGGCCCGGCACGGCCTGCCGAGCCTGGCGGAAGCCCTGACCGAGGTCCATCGACCTTCACCGGAGGCATCGGTCGGCGAACTGAACGAGCGGCGGAGTCCGGCCCACGCGCGCCTCGCGTACGGGGAGTTCCTGCTCCAGCAGTTACAGCTCGCCGCCGTTCGCAGGCGCCGCCGGCGGCATGGGAAGCCGCACGGCTACCGGATCTGCGATGCGGTGTGGCGCGAGGCGCGGGGTCTGCTGCCGTTCCAGTTGACCGGGGCCCAGGAACGCGTGCTCCAGGAGATCGTTGGGGACCTGTCCGGCCCGCGGCCGACGCTGCGCCTGGTGCAGGGGGATGTCGGCAGCGGCAAGACGGTGATTGCCGCCCTGGCCTGCCTGGTCGCGGCGCGGAGCGGCCTGCAGTCGGCCCTGATGGCGCCGACGGAGCTGCTCGCGGAACAGCACTTCACTTCGCTGGCGCGGTTGCTGGGGTCGCGTCTCACACTGGCCCTGGTGACCTCCAGCCAGCACATCGCCAGTGACGGAGGCGCGGCGGTGCGGGAGCGCATCGCCGCCGGCCGGGTCGACCTGACGGTCGGCACGCACGCATTGATCCAGGAACGAACCCGCTTTGCGCGCCTGGGACTGGCCGTGATCGACGAGCAGCATCGCTTCGGTGTCGCCCAGCGGCAGTCCCTGGCGGAGAAGGGGCTGCGGCCGGACCTTCTGGTCATGACCGCGACGCCGATTCCCAGGTCGTTGGCGCTGACCGTGTACGGTGACCTCGACGTGTCGATTCTGGATGAGATGCCGCCTGGCCGCAGTCCGATCGAGACCCGGGTGATGAGCGCGGACCAGCGGGATCAGACTGTGGAGCTCGTGCGCGAGCGCCTTCGTCGCGGTGGCCGGGCATACGTCGTGTTTCCCCTGATCGACGCTGGGGAAGGGAGTGCAGCCACGTTGCCGTCTCTCGAGGAGTCGGCTTCCTGGTGGGCCGATGCGCTTGGAGCGCCGTGCGGCGTCGTCCACGGTCGTGTGGGGCGTGACGAGCGCGACGCCACGATGAGTCGCTTCTCCGACGGTTCGATCCAGGTGCTGCTGGCGACGACGGTGATCGAGGTCGGCGTCGATGTGCCGGAGGCTACCGGGATGGTGATCCTCGGGGCGGAGCGGTTCGGACTGGCACAACTGCACCAGCTTCGGGGCCGCATCGGGCGTGGCACGAACCAGGCGCTCGGGGAGTCGATCTGCATCGCGGTCTGCGGCGGGTCATCGGCCGAGGCGCAGCGGCGGTTGGCGGTCTTCGAGGAATCGAACGACGGCTTCCGGATCGCGGAGGAGGATCTCCGTCAACGCGGGCCCGGCGAGGTGCTCGGCACGCGCCAGGCCGGTCTGCCGCAGTTCCGCTTCGGCGACCTGGCCCGGGACTGGAAATGGCTGGTGGCGGCTCGTACCGACGCCGCGAGGCTCCTCGATCGGCTCGCGGAGCCCGGGAACGAGTTGCTGCGGCGGCAGTTGGAGCGCAGGATTCCGGCGCTCGTCGGCTCGAGCCGGGGGGCGGCTGTGTCGTGAGGATCCTCCTGGTCGCCAATGTCCTGCCCCCGAGGGATCTCTCGGGCGCCGGCGAACAGGTGCTGCAGCTCGCCTGGGGCCTGCGTGATGCCGGCTGCGAGGTCGAGGTCCTGGGCCGGGACCGGTGCGGTCCGAAGGTCTCGAAGACCTCGTTTCCCTGGTACGCGAGGCGGGCCGTTGCCCGCCGGGTCGCCGAGTGGCGGCCGGATGTCGTGCAGGTCCACGAGAGCGATGGCGGTCTGGTGATCCGGGACCTTGCCCGGTTACGCGGGGCCGACCGGCCGCTGCTCGCAGCCCTCCAGCAGGTGAGTTACGTCCGGGAGCGCCAAGCCGTCCGTCCGCTGGTCGACGCAGATCGCCGCTCCGCGGTGGTTGCGCGGCCCGGAGGCAGCGAGCGTATCTTTCGAGCCTTGCGCACGCCGGTGCACATCGCCCTGGGCCGGATGTCGGCCAGGTGCGCCGACGTCTGCTTGGCTCCGAGCCGGGCCACGGCGAGGGAGATCGAGGGGGACTACGGCGTCAACGGGGTTCAAGTGGTCCCCAACGCGACAGGGGCATCCCTGGACCACCCGGACGATCGGGAGACAGGGGAGAGTCCGGGCGAGGACTTGTCCGGCCCGGAGCCGTTCGTGCTTGCGGTCGGCCGGATGCGGATCCGCAAGGGATTCGAGATCCTGCTCCACGCGCTGGCGGCGGTCCGTGAGAGGGGACACCGGCCGCGGCTGGTCATCGCGGGCGACGGGGAGCGGCGTGAGTCGCTGTCGGCGCTGGCGCGGGGTCTTCGGCTGGGGGCGGCGGTGAGCTTCGCGGGCCGCTGCTCACGCTCGGACGTGGCCCGGTTGCGGCAGCGCGCGACGGCCCTTGTCGTTCCCTCTACCTACGAGGGGATGCCGCTCGTGGTTCTCGAGGCGATGGACGACAGTGTTCCCGTCATCGCTTCCGCGGTCAGCGGCATTCCGGAGGTCGTCGTCGACGGGGAAACCGGCTGGCTGGTGCCGCCGGAACGTTCGAGCGCACTCGGCGACGCGTTGATCGCGGCGACCTCCGACGCCGCGGAAGCGCGCCGCCGGGGAGAGGCCGGGCGGCGCCGGCTGGACCAGGGCTACCGTCCGCGGCATGCCGCGCGACAGTGGCTGCAGGCGGTGGAGCGAGCCGGTGGACCGGCCCCGCCGGTGTGGAACAATCCGGATGGATGACTTCAGGACCCGCCAGCGCCCGGGCGGCAACCAGTTTGCTGCCGGCCTCCTGGCGGGTCGAGTTACCGGAGTTCGAGGGTCCGCTCGACCTGCTGCTTCGCCTCGTGCGGATCAACGAGATCGAGATCACGGACATCCCGGTTGCGCTGATCTGCGATCAGTTCCACGAGTACCTTGGCCTGATGGATGAACTCGACCTCGACATCGCCGCCGAGTACATCTACGAGGCTGCGCTCCTGATTCAGCTCAAGGCCAGGATCCTGCTGCCGCTACCCGAACCCGAACCCGGGGCGGCGCCGGAAGACCCGCGCCGTGAGCTGATCGCGCGGTTGCTGGAGTATCAGCGGCTCAAGGAGGCCGCGCAGACCCTGGCCGAGGTCGACGACCTGCGCCACGGGCTCTGGACACGCGGCGGCACGGAGACCGTCGGCAGGGGCGACGACGAGGAGTTCGACCTGGGCGATCTTTCGCTGTTCGATCTGCTCCAGGTGCTGCGCGGTGTGCTGAAGCGCTATGACGAGGAGCACCCCAGTCCGCTGATCTACCAGGGCGAGACCTTCACCGTCCGGGAGCAGATCGATCGGCTCCTGAGCCGCTTCGAGGGTGGGCGGTCGCTTGATCTGAAGGATGACCTGTTCGCCCTGTCCAGTCGCGCGGAAGCGATCGCCTGTTTCCTGGCCGTGCTGGAGATGGCCCGTCTCAATCTGGTTCGCCTCCACGCATCGGACGGCGGCTCGGTGTTCCTGTTCCGCACGACGCGCGCGCTGGATCCGATCTTGCTTGAGGATCTGGCCGGATGACCGACGCGGCCGAGATGGAGGCGGTGTTCGAGGCGCTGCTCTTTGCCAGCCCCGACCCGCAGCCGGAGGAGAAGCTCCTGGAGGTGTTCCCCGAACAGCATCGGGAACGCGCGATGGAGGCGCTTCAGGCGGTTCTCGACCGCTACCGGCCAGACGATACGGGCGGATCGCCGAACCGTGGCATCGTCCTGGACCGGGCCGGCGGCGGTTACCGCCTGGTGACCCGGTCCGACCTTCATCCCTACCTTCGCCGGTTCTTCGAGGTGGCGGGCCGTAGCAGGTTGTCCATGGCGGCGGTCGAGACCCTGGCGATCGTCGCGTACCGACAGCCGGTCACGAGTCCGGAGATCCAGGAGCTGCGGAGCAGGAATTCCTCGGGCGTGTTGAAGACCCTCCTCGAGCGCCGGTTGATCCGCATCTCCGGCCGCAAGGAGGTGGTCGGGAGTCCGTTTCTGTACGCCACGACGCGCGACTTTCTGTTGCACTTCGGTCTGCGTTCGCTCTCGGAGCTACCGCCGCTCGAGGAGTTCGAAGAGACGTTCCTGGCCGCGGCCGAGGAGGAACCGTCCCCGGCCGCGATCGCCCTGGCGCCTGTGGAACCGGACGATGGCTGAGGAGCCCCGAGGAGAGCGGCTGCAGAAGATCCTCTCGCGGGCCGGCATCGCCTCGCGGCGTGGGTCCGAGGAGTTGATCCGGGCCGGACGGGTCACGATCGGCGATCGGATCGCGGTGCTGGGTGACCGCGTGGAGCAGCGTGGAAGGGCAACGGAGACGGTGTGCGTCGATGGCGAGCCGATCGTGCAGACTGCCGCGGCGCTCTACGTTCTGCTCAACAAGCCGGCTGGCCACGTGACGACCCGTAGTGACCCGGAAGGGCGGCCCACGGTGATGGACCTTCTCCCCGAGAGATGGCGCGGACGGCTCAAGCCCGTGGGGCGACTGGACTACCGCACCGAGGGCCTGCTGCTCTTCACCGACGACGGCGATCTCGCGAACCGGCTGACCCATCCCCGCTTCGGGTGCTCCAAGCGTTATCTCGTCAAGGTGCGGGGCTTCCCCGGCAAGGCGTCGCTCGAGCGACTCGGACGGGGCATGTTCATCGGCGGCCGGCGAACCAGACCGGTGACGCCGCGTCCGGTGCGAACCCGCCGGGGCGGCAGGACCGCGCGGTCGTCGAGCTGGTGGTCGATGGAGCTGCGTGAAGGGAAGACCAGACAGATCAGGGAGATGTTCTTCCGGGTCGGACACCCGGTGCAGCGACTGCGACGAGTCGCGATCGGCCGTCTCGAGGATGCCGGGTTGCGGCCCGGGAGCTGGCGCGAACTCTCGTCGGGTGAGGTGGCGACCCTGCGGGCCGGTTCGGGGCCGGGCTCGCGACCACGTTCGAGTGGCCACCGGCGGGGACCTCGGAGCCGGTGACGGTCATCGCCATCGACGGCCCGGCTGGGGTCGGCAAGAGCACCGTGGCCCGCAGGGTTGCCGCGGAACTTGGCGTTCCCTATCTCGACACGGGAGCCATGTACCGGGCCGTGGCGTGGAAGGCGTTGGAGGACGGTCTGGATCCGGCCGACGAGTCGGCGATGGAGGAGTTGATCGGCAGGATCAGGTTCGAGTTGCGCATCCGGGAAGCTGAAGCGGATGCGGTTGTCGACGGTTTCGCTCCCGGAGCGTCGCTTCGTACCCCCCGGGTCGACGCGGCGACCTCCCGGGTCGCGGTCCACCCCCGGGTGCGTTCCTGGCTGGTGGCGAGGCAACGGGAGTTCGCGGCCAGGGAAGGCGCGGTGGTCGAGGGTCGCGATATCGGCACGGTCGTGTTTCCTCGGGCGAGGCACAAGTTCTACCTCGACGCGCCGCTCGAAGTCCGGACCGAACGGCGCCTGCGGCAACTGGGCGGTCTGGATGCCGATGACCGCGAGAGCCTGAGGCGGCAGATTCAGGCCCGGGACGAGCGCGACCGCAAGCGCAGCGCCTCGCCGCTACGGCACGATGCGAGCTACGAGATGATCGACACCTCGACCGGGGCGGCCGATCAGATCGCGGCCCGGATTCTCGCGTCGGTCCGCGCGGCGGTTGCAGCGGCTGAACGATGACGACCTCCGGGGCGGAGCGCGGCTGGGGGACGGTCGAGCTTCGCGTGATCTTCGGCCTGTTCGTTCTGGCCGCGATTCTGCTGGCGGTCGAGCGTTGGCCGCGGGCCGACGGGTCACCGCTTCCGAGTCAACGGCAGATGGCCGCGATGGAGGCTGCTTACCAGGATCTGCTCCTGGAGCTGCTTGCGGGCGCTGAACGGGCGGCTGACGGTGTCCGCCGGACCGGGACGCTCCCGCTCGAATCGGCATTGTCCAGGCAAAGGGTCTTCGAGGAGCTGGATCGGGCCAGTCACGAGGGCGACCGCACTCTCGTGCTGGTTGATCCTGACGGCCTCGTGCAGGCGTGGGGCGGCTCAGGGCTGAGGCACGATCTGCCTCTTGATCGCCTGCTTCCCGGCGGCGTCAACCAGACGGCCGGCTTCACCGCAGTCTCGCTCTACGCGGCCGTCGACATGAGCACGGGTGAGGGCGGGTGGAGACTGGTCGTCGGCAACAGCTTTCCCACCGACGCGTTGCCGATCCCGACGCCGTTCGGACTGCGGCGTTACGGTGTCCGGTGGTCCGTTCGGGACTACTCGGCGGAGCCCATGGCGCCGGCCCTGGAGGCAATCGGAATTCGGGAACTCGCTCCCCCCGAAGGCGTTCCGGCACCGTGGCTGAGGCTCCGATTCGAACCGGCGTCGGAACGGCAACGAGGAGTCGCGGGCTGGCTCGCGCTGGTGGCCGTCAGCCTGGGAGTTGGTCTGTCGCTGGCCTGGGTCTTTCGCCGTTGGAGCGGTGGAACGCGGAAGCGGCCCGGGCGCGCCGCGGCGGCCGTCGGCCTGGCGGGAGTCGCGTCGGCAGTGGGCTACGGCCTCTATCGTTGGCAGATCGAGGCTGCGGACGCGGCGGGGGCGCCGCCCGATCTCGGAGGTTCGTTCGGAGGGCCGATCGGTCACTGGGCGGCCCTGCTGGCGGCCTGGGTCTTGCTCGCCGGAACCGGGCTGTGGGCCACTGGTTGGCGGGATGGCCGGGACTGGATGCATCTTCTGTTGATCGCTACCGCGGCGGCCCTGGGCGTGGGCCTGCTTGCCGAGATCACTCATCGGCCCGCGGTCCGTGCGCTGCTCCTGGAGAGTGCTCGAGGCGGTCTCGACGCTCCCGCGCCCGAGGACGTCGCATCGCTGGCGGAGGCAACGCGTTCCTTCGTCGCGTCGAGCGACCTGAGGGAACTGGCTCTCGGCGATCCGAACGAACTCGACGATCACCAGGATCTGGCGCTGGAGCTCTGGCGCCGGTCGCCTCTCGCCGTTTCCGAGCTGTACTCGGCTCTCGTCGTGATTCGGGAGAACGGGGTTTCGTCGACATTCTCGTACGGCCTGCCGGTTGAGACGGCGACCGGGGACCTGGCGGTCGACAGCGCCCGTTGGCCGCGAAGCGAGCTGCCAGTCTGGCAGCAGCGGCGCGGCGCGTCGGACGAGGTCACGGTGGTTTCCGCGGGACAGGGCTGGGGGTCGGTCCGCTTCTGGACGGAAGCGTTCCCGCGCCTCGACGTCTGGGGCGGCGTCACCTCGGGAGCTGGCGCCGAACTCGAGTTGCGTCTGCTCCGGGGTGGCCCGGGCCGGAGCGGTGTGAGTCCGCCGGCACAGGCGCTCCTCGCCTATGTCGACGGTGCAGGCCGACCGCTCGTCTCGCGGTGGCAGGAGGACTGGCTGTTGCCGGCGCCCTCCGAAGCCGTGGATCCGAGTCGGACCCTCCGCGTGGAGACACCGGCGGGACCCGCCCTGGCCTGGTTCAGCCCCACCGGCCTCGAAGGGCTATGGGTTGTCGCGCTGCTGCCCGAGCAGTCCGTGGCGGAGAGCCTGTGGCGGATCGCCACGGTCGCTGCGCGGCTCGTGCTGGCAGTATCCGCGGCGGCCCTCGCGGTTCTCGTGATCAGCCTGCCGGCGGCGACGTTGCGGGAGACCCTTCTGCCCGACGTCCGTCGTTACTCGGTTCGGCTCACCGCCGTGCTGGCCCTGATTGCGATCGTGCCGCTGACGCTGCTCAACGTGTTGCTCTTCCGCAACCTGGCGGCCCGAATCCAGGCGGAGCAGGAGGTGGCCGGTCGCACTGCCCTGGTGTCGCTCGAGTACGTCCTGACGGACTTTCTCCTCGGCCTGGAGGCGGGGTTCTCGATGGACGCCCAACTGGACGACGAACTCCTGGCCTGGCTCGCCGAGGTCGTGGGGCACGAAGTGAACCTGTACTGGCGAGGCAGCGTCTACGCGTCGAGCAAGCCGGACCTCTTCACCGCCGGGCTGATGCCCAAGCGCATTCCCGGCAACGTCTACAGCAGACTGGCCCTGTTAGGGCACCCGACAGCCGCCCGCGTCCAGACGGCCGGTCGGGGCGCCTCCTACCTGGAGTTGTACACGCCCGTCTCCCTGGGAGAAGAGCGCCCGGGGGAATCGGGGCTCTTCGTTTCGGTACCGCTGCTGGCGCAGCAGGAAGCGGCCACCCGGGAACTCGCCACCCTGAGGCGGCAGGCCCTGGTCATCACGATGGCCCTGGTCCTGTTGCTCGTCACCGTCGGTGCGCGTCTCGCCCGGGGCTTCACCCGGCCGCTGATGCAGATGATCGATGGTGCAGGCCGAATTGCCGGCGGCGCATCCTCGCTCGGCTTCGAGCCGCAGGAGACGGAACTGAAGACGCTGGGCACCGCGATCGACGGCATGGCGGCCCGCATCGCTTCGAACCGGGCCCGGGAAGAGGAGGCACAACGACTCGAGGCCTGGGCCGAGATGGCGCGGCTGATTGCCCACGAAGTCAAGAACCCTCTGACCCCGATCCGCCTCTCGACCGAGCATCTGCGGCAGGTGTGGCGGGATGCCCCGGAGCGGCTGGAGGAGATCTTCGAGCGCTGCACGGACAACATCCTCGTGCAGGTCGACGAACTGGCCCGCACGGCGGGTGAGTTTTCGACCTACAGCAGGATTCCGCTGGCCCAGCCGGAGCCCGGGAGTTTGGCGGCCGCGGTCCTGGAAGTCGTCGACGGCTACCGGCGTCCGCCCCCGGACGGTGTCGACGTCGTGTTCCAGTCGGAATCGGACGAGGGGGCGGTGCAGATTGCCTTCGACCGGCGCCTCGTGCAGCGAGCCGTCCGCAACCTGCTGGAGAACGCCCTCGGCGCGAGCGAGGGGGGCGGCGAGGTCCGTGTCACCGTGGCGCCGGTCGGCGACGACGGTACGCTAGCCGTGACCGTCGTCGACAGGGGGCCGGGTGTCCCGGATCCCGACCTGGAACGCATTTTCGAGCCCTACTTTTCAACTTCGAGCGGCGGCACGGGTTTGGGCCTCCCGATCGCGCGGCGCATCGTGGAGGAACACGGCGGCACGATTGCAGCCTCCAGGAGGCCGGGTGGGGGACTGTCCGTACGGATCGTCCTGCCGGCCGGTCAGGCGTCCGGCGGCTCGCCGGACGATGGCTCCAACTGAATCGTCTGCGTGGGGAAGGCGATCCGGACACCCAGGCGGTCGGCGAGGCGCAGAATGTCCAGCGCCAGGTTGTGGCGGAGGCGCAACTCGGTGCTCCAGTCCGGCGCCAGAAAGAAGACGTAGAGCATGATCTCGAGCGCGTGGGGACCGAACTCGTTCAGGTGGATCTCGAACGCGTCCTTCCGCATCGACTCGTTGTCGCGCACGAGCTGCCGGATGCCTTCGCAGAACGCATCGACGCTGGCCGGCGGCGTGTCGTACGTGATCTGGACACGGGTGCTCCAGCGGCGGAACTGTCGGGCGCCGTAGTTGTCGACCGAGGCGTCGATCAGGCGGGCGTTGGGCAGGGTGATCAAGGAGGCGTAGAAGGTGCGGACCCGGGTACTCCGGAAGCCGACATCTTCGACTACACCTTCGACATCGCCGATCTTGATCCAGTCGCCGACCCGGAAGGGGCGGTCCAGCAGCACCGTGATCGAACCGAAGAGGTTCTTCAGCAGGTCCTGGGCCGCGAGCGCCACCGCCAATCCGCTCAGGCCCAGGCCGGCGAGCAGCGCGGTGACATCCCCGCCCAGGCGGGCGATCAGAAAGACGGCGCCGAAGATGCCGACAGCCAGCTTCAGGGTCTTCGTGACGAACGGAACCAACTGGTCCTGGAACCGGTTCTCACTCTTGGCGGCGCGGGCTCGCAGCGCCGTCCCCAGGAGGTCGATCTGGGCGAAAGCGGTGCGGCCCAGCGCCAGCAGCAGGAGAACGAGGAGGGTCGTATCGAGCCAGGCGTCGACCTGCGGGGGCAGGCCGAGCCACTGGATTCCGAGCCACCACGCGGCCGCCATGCCCAGCAGTCCGGTGGGGCGAAGAATGCGGCGGGCGCCCGGCAGGTCAAGGTTGTCGTAGCGTCCGCTCAGGGGCTTCGCGAGCAATCCGTAAGAGATCCAGACGACGATCCGGTCGATGAGGAGGCCGAGCAGGAGGAGGATCGGCAGCGCCAGCCACTGCCAGGGGTAGAGAATGAAGCCGCCGCTGCGCAACGACTCAGGAACTCGGTCCCGGAGCCAGATCGCCGCGGTGACCGGTGCTTCCTCGACGCCTTCGACCACCGTACGCTCGCTTGTTTCCTGGTACAGGGCGGTGATCGCGGCGACGGTCGACCGATCGAACAGCCAGCGGCCGTCGCTGTCGGGGGCCAGGACGATGGGCACCGAGAGTTCGTCGCTGAACACCCACTGTTCCAGCTCGCTGTCGTCCGGAATGGCGTCGAACTCCACGAGCTCCAGTCGGTCGATCACGTGCTTCAGTTCGTTCGCCAGGTTCCGGCCCTGGCGCGCGCGGACGGGGAAGGGAAGGTCGCCGAGGTCGAGGCAGGACGCGGCGGCATCCAGATCCGGCCGGCCGCCGTCGGTCGCGAACGCTTCGAGGAAGACGCGCATCGTCTCCCGAGGACTTGTCAGCGAGGTGTCGGCGGCCGGCTGCGCGAAGGCGAACCAGGCGGCCGCGAGCAGAGCGCCGACGGCGAGCAGGGAGATCCTGCGAAGGAAGGACGCGTGCACGGGGCGCCACTCTTCCAACCCGGGGAGGAACGGTCAAGGGGAGCCCGATTCGAGTCGGACGCTGCTGCTAGCGTGGCCCGGATGCGGGATGGCTGTCTGGCTCTGGCCCTGAGCCTCTCTTGGGCGGTCGGGTGTTCACCTGCCGGATCCGGCGGTTCGATGCCGGAGGGGACCGGCGCGCAGCCTTCGCGGCCGCCCGAGCTGTGGCGGGTCGAAGTGCTGGACCGGCGTCCGCACGATCTCGAGGCCTACACGCAGGGTCTGCTCTGGCGTGAGGGAGTGGTCTATGAGAGCACCGGCTCGTACGGCTCTTCCAGCATGCGGGCGTGGCGCTGGAGCGACGGCGAAGAACTTGCGCGGGTGGACCTGGACCGGCGACTGTTCGGAGAAGGCATCGCCATCCTGCCGGGTGCCGAGGAGCGGTTGGTTCAGCTCACCTGGCGGCGGGGCGAGGCATTGGTCTGGTCGCTCGACCCGCTGCGGGAGCGGAGGCGTGTTCGGTACTCGGGGGAGGGCTGGGGCCTGGCGTACAACGGTTCCGACCTGATCATGAGTGACGGCACGCCGGTCCTGACTCTCCGTGATCCTCTTACGCTCGAGGTTCGCCGTCGGCTGCGGGTGACGAACCAGGGTATGCCGCTCCCCGACCTGAACGAGCTCGAGCTGGTCGGTGACCTTCTCTTCGCGAACCTCTATCGCAGCGACGAGATCGCCGTGATCGAACTGACCACTGGCACGGTGACCGCCATCGTCGACGCCTCAGGTCTGTTGACGGAGGAAGAGGCGGCCGCGGCCGATGTCCTGAACGGCATCGCCTACCGGCCCGGCCCGGGAACGTTCCTGCTGACCGGGAAGTACTGGCCGTGGGTGTTCGAGGTACGGATCGTGGGTTACGATCCCGACGCCCCACGATAGGCGGTCATGCCCGCACCCGGGAGCCGTCCACCACGGAGTTGAGACGAATGAGCGACCGCATCTGGTACCTGGCCACCTCCGGCAAGCAGGAGGGGCCCTTTCTGGCTGAAGAGATCGCGGAGAAGATCCGTGCCGGCGCCGTATCCCGCAGCGCGCACGTGTATCGGGAAGGCCTGGGCAACTGGGCCCCCGTGGTCAGCGAGCCCCGGTTCGCTTCCGCCTTCGGGAGTTCGATCCCGCGGCCGCCCGGGGGCGTGGCGGACGAGATCGACTACGTGATCGTGGGCGAGGAGATGCAGTTCGTCGAGATCACCCTCGATCCCGGCGAGGCCTGCGTCGCAGAGGCCGGCTCGTTCATGTAAATGGATCCCGGCATCGAGATGAACACGATCTTCGGCGACGGCTCCGAGCGTGGCGGTGGCGGCTTCATGGACAAGCTGCTCTCCGCCGGCAAGCGGGTGCTGACGGGCGAGTCGCTGTTCATGACCGTGTTCGGAAACAGCGGCGGGGGTCGCCGAAACGTGGCCTTCGCGTCTCCCTACCCGGGTCGCATCATCCCGCTCGATCTCTCCTCCCACCACAACAGGATTCTTTGCCAGAAGGACGCGTTCCTGTGCGCCGCCAAGGGCGTGTCGGTCGGCATCGCGTTCCAGCGCAAGCTGGGCGCCGGGCTGTTCGGCGGCGAGGGGTTCATCCTGCAGAAGCTGGAGGGAGATGGGCTCGCATTCGTCCATGCCGGAGGCACGGTCGTCGAACGGGATCTGGCGGCCGGCGAGACGCTGCGGCTGGATACCGGCTGTCTGGTGGCTTTCGAGAACCAGATCGACTACGACATTCAGATGGTCAGCGGGGTCAAGACGGCGCTGTTCGGAGGCGAGGGACTGTTCTTCGCCAGCCTGACCGGACCAGGCAAGGTATGGATCCAGTCGCTCCCGTTCAGCCGTCTGGCGAGTCGGGTGTTCGCGGCCGCGGCCCAGGGCGGCGGCAAGAGCAAGGGCGAGGGCTCGGTGCTCGGAGGTCTGGGCGGCCTGGTGATGGGCGACCGTCGGTAAGAGCTTCCGCGGAAGAAACTGGGTAATGGGATGGTCCGCCCCGCACCCTTACGGCCTCTCGTTGGGGCCAGAATGGTGTTTTCTTCCGAACAACAAGGAGGAGGCGGACCGTGAAGGAGGTTACTCGAGTCGGTATCGATCTGGGCAAGCATGTGTACCAGGTGTGCGGGATGGACGCGTCGGGCGCGGTGGTGTTTCAGCGTCAGTTGAAGGCACCGCGGCTGATGGAGTTGATGTCGCGGCTCAAGCCGTGCCTGGTGGGGATGGAGGCGAGCTGCGGCGCGCACCACTGGGTGGAGAAGCTGAGGGATCTGGGCCACGACGTGCGGATGATGAGTCCGCAGTTTGTCCGTCCGTACGTGAAGTCGAACAAGAGCGACTACCACGACGCGGAGGCGATCTGCGAGGCGGTGTCGCGTCCGACGATGCGTTTCGTGCCTTACAAGACGAAGGAGCGCCGGGCGCTGCAGCAGATCCACCGAAGTCGGGAGACGATGGTTGGTGTGCGCACGCAGTTGGCGAACCAGTTACGTGGTTTTCTGCGGGAGTACGGGATCGTGCTGCCTCAGGGTCTGGCGGTGATCAAGCGGGAGGTGCCTGCGATCGCGTCGGACCCGGAGCGGGCCCTGCCGGGCGACTTTCGGGCTCTCTTGTGCATGCAGCACCAGGCGCTGATGCAGGTCGACGATCAGGTGGCGGATCTGACGGCGATGCTGGAGCGGGAGTCGAAGGAGAACCCCCTGTCCGAGCGTTTGATGTCGATCCCGGGGATCGGTCCGATGGTGTCGACGGCGCTGGTGGCGTCGGTCGGCTCGGGCTGGGCCTTCAGCAGCGGCCGTCAGATGTCGGCGTTTCTCGGGCTGGTGCCTCGTCAGGCATCGACCGGCGGGCACACGAGGCTGTTGGGGATCAGCAAACGCGGGGACCGCTACATGCGGGCGCTTCTGATCCACGGTGCGCGGGCGGTGCTGCGCACAGCCCACAAGGGCGAGCGGACGCGGCTCAAGGAATGGGCTCTGGACGTCAAGCGGCGCCGGGGGGCGAACGTCGCCACGGTGGCCGTGGCCAACAAGCTGGCTCGAATCGCCTGGGCGGTGCTGCGACACGACGAACGCTACAGCGACGAACGCCATGTCGGCGGTCGAGCAAGGGACTCACGGGCCGCGGCGTAGACGGCTCGGGGAACAGCGAACCAACGATAGGAGAATCGCCCCACCAAGCAGTTTGCGGGGACTCATTCGAGCGATGGCGAAACAGGTCGGACCGGCGCGTTGAGAAGCCTGAGTCGGCGCAGGGCCCATCAAGAGGCCGTCTGGGTGTGAAGAGGCCGACGCGCGCGTATTCCATCGGGGCCAGGGAGCTCTCTCTCAGAGACTCCCACCAACAGGCCGAATACATGCAAGCAACTGCACCTACCTCGCCAGAAACCCGGAAAGAGCCCTTGCACAAGCGGGGCGGACCATACATGCGCCGGCCTTCTGGCCGGCATTCGGCGCGCAGCGCCGGCTTCCGGGGATTCTGTCGCGAAAGCTCCGGGCGCCAACCACCTCAGGTGGCGACGGTCTCGATCTTCAGCATGCGCGCCCAGGCGGCGCGGAGGCTGTCCGGGAGGTCGAGATCGTCGAACAGGTCACGCACTTCGTCCCGCGAAACATAGTCCCATATGTCTTCCCACTGGGCATACCGGAGCATGCAGGAGACGGCGTAGCACCGTTCGCTTCGACTCCCGCCATGGAGCATCAAATCCAGCTCCTCGGCGGTCACGCGCCGCTCCGGGAAGAAGTAGAGGGGCTGATTCTGGTGCGAGGAGCTTGTAGCCATCAAGGGAGCAGGCCGGGGGCGCGGAAGGGTGCGGCGGAGCATCATAGCGTGGCGCGCTCGTCCAGGCTTCGGAGGGCGCTTGACCGCTTGCGAGTGGCTGGGTTACCTTGGCGGTCCACGCAGCTCCTGGCGGGCATAACTCAGTTGGTAGAGTGCCAGCTTCCCAAGCTGGATGTCGCGGGTTCGAGTCCCGTTGCCCGCTCCAGCCGCACGTCCAGGTGGCTTTCGTCCCTGCTGCGTCGGGTACCGGGAGAAACACAGATGGCGTTGTTCAAGAAGGATTCCGACGAGTCGGCGGTGCAGGCCGCGTTGACACCCCCAGGTGATGTGAGGTCGACTTCGGCGGCGGCGGCCCGTACCTACGTCGCGGCGGGCTCCCACATCGAGGGCAGCATCTCCGGCGAAACGGAGGTTCTGGTCGACGGCACGTTGGAGGGGAGCGTCGAGCTCAAGGGGCGGTTCGTTCTCGGTCGCCGCGGGCGGATCCGGGGCGACGTCACAGCGCACTCGGTTCAGATTTCCGGCAAAGTGGAAGGTAACGTGCGGGCGACGGAGAAGATCGAGGTAGCCCCTTCCGGATCGATCGAGGGGAATCTGGCAGCGCCCCTCGTATCGATCGCCGAGGGCGGGGTTTGCAACGGCAGAATCGAGATGAGCGGGACCCTAGCGATCGAATCGCCGGTGGCCCGGGACTTCGCGGGAGGAGTCACGGAGTCCGGCGGTTCCTAGCAGCCTGGTTCGACTGGTTCGCCGGCCTCGTCCGCGGGCAGGCCGGGAGCCAGATCGCAGGCGCCGCAGAGTTCCCTCAGATCCGTCGGGACGGGTGCCGTATAGCTTGCTGCAGGTGAGCCGGCGACAGTGGGAAGCGTCAGCGTCCGGGCGTGCAGCGCGGGTCGTGGAAACTCCCGAAGGGGACGCCGCAGCGCTGGCGCAAGGCCACGCCAGCGCTGCTCGCCGTAGGCGGGATCGCCAATCAGAGGATGGCCGATCGCCTTGCAATGGACCCGGATCTGGTGCGTTCTGCCGGTGAAGAGTTCGACCGCCAGAAGCGAGACGCCCGATCCTGAGGCGAGTACGCGATAACGGGTTCTCGCGGGACGGCCTCCGCGGGATTCCGGGACGACGGCCATGCGGGTGCGGGCGGTCGGGTGGCGGCCGATCGGTCGGTCGATCGTTCCGGTTGTGGGGTCCGGCCCGCCGTAGACGACCGCGACGTACAACTTGCCGACCTCTCGTTCGGCGAAGGCCCGGCTCAGCGTGCGGTAAGCCGTATCCGTGCGGGCGATGGCGAGAGCGCCACTGGTGCCCCTGTCCAGGCGGTGGACGATTCCCGGGCGCTCCGCCGATCCGACGCCGCCGATCTCGGGATAGTGATGCAGAAGCCGGTTCACGAGGGTGCCGCTACGAACGCCCGAGCCCGGATGGACGATCAGGCCGGCCGGTTTGTCGAGCACCAGCACATGCTCATCCTCGTGCAGCAGTCGAATCGGCCCGGCTTCGGGCGTCAGGGCCGTGGGACGGGGCGGCGGAATCCGGTAGTCGATTCGTTCGTTGCCCCGCAGCAGGTAGGAGGACTTGAGCGGCGCTCCGTTCGCGGTCACGCGGCCGTCGCGGAGCAGGTTCTGGACCTGGCTGCGAGACAGGTCGAGAACTCGCGCCAGGTAGCGGTCGATCCGTTCACCGGTGGCGTCCGCCGGCGCGCTCAGGTGTTGCAGCGGAGTGGGGCGTTCGGGAGCGTCCCGGACTGGCGACGTGCCCCGGCCGGACGGGTTCACTTCGATGTTCGGGCCTGGACCAAACCCGGGTTGCGCGATTCGCGCCACCCGTGAACCAGTCCGTGCGCCCGTCATCGGGCGCACGGATGGCACCCGTGGCGGCTCGTTTCCGCCGCGTTCGGACGCCGCCGAAGCTGGGGTCCGAAACTGTGCGCCAGCATCAGGATGATCCCGACCGTCACTCCGCTGTCAGCCACGTTGAACGCCGGCCAATGGTAGCTGCCGACGTAGACGTCGAGGAAGTCCGTCACGGCTCGCATGAGTAACCGGTCCACCAGGTTGCCGACGGCGCCTCCGAGCACGAGGGAAAGGGAAAGCAGCAGAAGCGGCTCCCGCTCGGATGTGGCGCGGAAGTAGAGCGAGACGACGACCAGCGCGGCGAAGCCGAGGGCCGTCAGCAGAAGGGTGCCCGCCAGCTCGCCGCCTGCAGGGAACAGCCCGAAGGCGATGCCCGTGTTCCGGACGTAAACCAGATCGAAGAAGCCCGGAAGGACCGTCAGGCGTCCGTGGGGCTCGAAGCTGGTCTCGATCCACAACTTGGTCCACTGATCGAGCGCCAGGACGCACGCGGAGAGGACGAGAAATCTGGACTTCACGAGGTCGGAATCGTACCAGTCGCGATTGCCCACGCACTGGTGAGAGCCTTGGCCGTGTCGGGCTCGGCGAAGGCCCGGATGGCGGCCACGCCGTGGGCGCCCGCGCGGGCCAGCAGCGCCGCGTTGCAGGCAACGATGCCCCCTACCGCAAGGACGGGGAGATCGCCCTGTGTTGCCCGCTCGAGTCGTTCGAGACCCTGGGGCGCGCCGTATCGGGCCTTCTCGGGCGTGGCGAACACGGGGCCGAAGAGGGCGTAGTCGGCACCGGCAGCGACCGCGGCCCCGATCTCCTGGTGGCTGTGAGTCGACACGCCGAGAAGAAGACCCTGTCGGCGGACGGCCGGGGCGGCCTCGTCCCATGGTTGGTCGGATCGCAGGTGTACCCCGTCGGCGCCGCAGGAGAGGGCCACTTCCACACTGCCGTTGACGATCAGGAGGCCGGCCGCGACCGTTCGCAGCGTCCGACCGATCTCGACGAGTGCTTCGGACTCCAGGTCCTTCTCGCGGAGCTGAATCGCGGTCCCGGCCGGCAAGGAAAGGGCCCAGCGCCTCAGACCGGATGCCCCGCCGCACAGGCGACGATCGGTGATGGCCATCAGATCCGGAATCCCGGCGGTCTGCGTCATCCCGCCCGGTCCGGCTCCGGGACCGACGCTTCCCGGTTGCCCGCACGTCTGCCGAGCAGGATGCGTTCCAGGTCGTGGATACCCCAGATGAGGTGAATCAGCCCGAATCCGCTGACTGCGCCGCGGACCCACGGCAGCATGAGGAGGCTTCCCAGATGCGCCTGGGAGAGCGCCGATCTGCTGACCAGCAGGCTCCAGAACTCCCGCCAGGGTGCGATGACCAGGAACAGGCCCGCCTCGACGCAGTAAATGACGAACAGAACGCGGAGCAGACTGGACCAGGCGACCGACCGGCGCATGATCAGGAAGGAGCCCTCATGGGAGACGCATCTTACGGGCTCAGGGCGCGGCGGCTGGCTGCTCCGGCCGCCGTGCGCAGGTCCCGCGACCGCTGTTGCTGTTGCGCTCGGGTGGAGCCGGCCAGCCGCCCTTCAGTCAGTCCGTGCGCCCGTCATCGGGCACACGATCCCCGGGGTCAGGGAAGACGGGGAGGCGTGCGGCCGCTACCGCTGGACGGTGGCGGCGACGAAGCCCTCGGCGCGGAAGAGCTGGACGGTGGCGAGTAGCTGCGCGCCGGCGGCGAGGACGACCGCGGCGAGGCGGTTCGAGGTGTCGACCGTGTCCGTGGGGCCGGCGTGGACCGCGGCCTTGAGGTCCGCGGCGTTGTGGCCCTGGTGCGGGTCGGCGGGGTCGACGGCCTTGAGGTTCGCGGCGTTGTGGCCCTGGTGCGGGTCGGCGGGGTCGCCGGCCTTGAGGTTCGCGGCGTTGTGGCCTTGGTGCGGGGAGTTGTGGCCGGCCGGTGTGTGTTGACCCGCTCCGGTCGCCCGGACCGGGGAGCTGCCGTTCGGGGTTGACCCGGAGCCGCGTCGCGTCCGCGAATCGCGTCGAGCACGCGCCGTCCTGGCGTCGGCCTCCGACTGCGATCGAGCGTTCCTCCGCTGGAACGTGGCGTGACCACGCGGGTCGGCGCCTCGGCGCCGGCCTGTCCCGGTTCGTTCGCTTCGACTGCCGCTGTCGGCGTGGGCGCCGCCTTGACGCCTCCGCTGCTGACGCTCGCGGGTTTGGGGGTGTCCGCTCGTCGGACCCGGGTTACGGCGTCGGAGGGTTCCGCCGCGTCGGTGGGAACCGAACCGGTCCGCCGCAGTTGGGGCGTGCTTCCGGCCGGGCCGCTGCCCGCGGGCCGAAGCTGGCCGGGGGCGGTACGCCGAACCGCGACGCCTGAAACGGAGCTTCCCCCGGCACCCGTCACCCGTGCGGTGGGAGTTGCCCTGACGCCTCCGGCGGTGACGCCGACGAGGCCCTGGCTACCGCTACCGGAGGGGCCGCCGGTCACGGTGACGGACCGCGATTGGGTGTCGTCCCGTACGAGCCTCCTCTGGAGAGACTCGGTCAGGTCTGCCCTGCGGGCGACGAAGTCGGTCACGTCGGGGAGTTCGCTTTCGGACAGGCGAGGGTGCTTCGAGAGGAGCACCTGCCGGGCGGCGTCGGGGTTCCGCCAGTTTCGGTAGTCGATTCCGTTCGTGTCCGTCGTGATGATGCCGCGGGAGAGCTTCGGATTCCGGCGGCGCAGGGAGCGGCCGTAGGTGTAGCCGCGGCCGTAGCCCAGGTATCCGGAGGGACAGAAGATCCAGGTGTTGAAGGGATCCCAGAAGCCCCCGGCCCATCCGTACAGACCGTGGCGGAGACCGAAGCCCAGCCCGCCGTAGTAGCGCTGGTAGTAGCCCCGGGGGATCCAGCCGACATAGGACGGCCCCCAGTACCAGTACACGTGGCTGGGGGAGTAGATCGCGCTCGGGAACCAGAGCCAGCCATGGCCGGGGTACAGGTTCCAGCTGCCGTAGTGGTAGGTGAGCGGGCCCCAGGGATCCCGGGCGACCCAGTAAAGTCCGGCCGGCGTATGCGTCCAGCGGCCCCGGCTGTAGGGCTGCCAGTCGTCTTCGACCTCGGGCTTCCAGGCTTGGCGATCCTCGATTTCGACCCAGTTGCCGTGGCTGGCCAGCGCGGAGCCGTAGCCGTTGGCATCGACCGCCGCATAGGCCGCGAGGCTGGCTCGGTGCCCATCCGTCCACTCATCCAGGGCCGCGGCGGCGGCGCCGGCTCCGTTCTGGAGCTCGATCCAGGGGTCGTCGAGTCCCTGCACCCGGAGCGCTTCGCCACCGCGGACGATCACCGAACCCCGCTGCGTGACGACCTCGGCGAAGCCTTCCACGACCGCGACTTCGGTCCAGGCGTCGCCGTCGCTTTCGACCTGGTAGCGGCCCTGCTGCTTGGCGTAGATCCTGGCATTCGTCGTGTCGACGGCGGGCAGCTCGGAATCCACGAGATGGTCCGCGACTTCCAGGCTCAGGCGTCCGCGGTGCAGAACGTAGAGGGAGTCCACGTCGTCGGCATCCGGAGAGCCGGCGATCTGGGTGAAGGTGACTTCGCTGTCATGATCGAGGGCCAGGATCGAGCGGTCGGACATCAGCACGGCCAAGCGGCCGTAGGGTCGCGTCCAGATCCGGTCCCCGCGCAGGATCGGGAGATGGATCTCCAATCCGCTCTGCGCACCCGAGCGGGCAGCGAACAGGGTCGCCTCGCCGTCCAGAGCGCCGACGAAGCTGTAGACGCCCTTGAGTTCTGCCTGTTCCTGCTGCACCGGCTGCTGGGCCTGCGCCGCAACGGCGGCGCCGGCCGCGACAACGACCAACAGGACTTGCGGGAAGGTGGATCTCATCTTGTTTCCTCCAACCGGGTCGGAGTCTGCACGCTACCACCGAAAAGGCGGCTGCCGGGCCCGGCCTGGCCCGACCTGGGTGCGGGTGTTGTACGGCAGAACTCAGCAATCCCCATGCCAGACCAATCCCCATGCCAGAAGGCGGACTCCGTTCGTGGCTGGACTCTTGAGGGCAACTGCCGGGAATCGACCGTAGCGGGAACAGCACACAGGTGTCTACGTACGGGGACGGTGGCCGCTTGGGCTGCAGACCTTCCCGTATGATCCACGTCCGGCTTCCGCGCCGCGTAGGGATTGCATGTCCGTTCTTCCGATCCGTCTCTACCCGGACCCCGTGTTGCGGGTGCAGTGCGCATCGGTAGAGGAGTTCGGAGCGAATCTCACACGCCTGGTTGCGGACATGATCGAGACCATGCACGAAGCTCCTGGGGTCGGTTTGGCCGCTCCCCAGGTTGGCGTCGAGTTGCGGGTCGCGGTGGTCGACGCGACGGCCGGAATGGACCCTGAAGCGGTGCGGGTCCTGGTCAACCCTCGCGTCGTCGACTCGGCCGGCGTGGACACCGATACGGAAGGCTGCCTCTCCATTCCCGACTTCACCGAGAAGGTCACGCGCCCGGCGACCGTTCGCATCGCGGCCACTGACCTGGAGGGCTCAGCCTTCGAAATCGACGCAGAGGAACTCGAGGCGCGCGCGATCCAGCATGAACTGGATCATCTGGACGGCGTGCTGTTCGTCGATCGGCTGCGTGGACTACGGCGACAGCGGGCCAGGAGTTTTCTCCGCCGGCTTCGCGCGAACGGGCCGGTCAGCGCCGGCGAAGAGAGCTGAGCGCTTCAGGCACAGGTACGGCCCCGAGCCTTCCGGCACTGCGGGCGGCTCTCATCCTGGTGTTGGGACTCACGGCCTGCGACAGCGGTGGAGGCAGTCCGACCGCGCCCTCCGCGCCGGCGCCACGTGGCGTCAACTTCCTGGCGACGCAGGTCGGGGACGGGTCGATCGGGATGCGTGGCAGGGCGCTGGGGACCACGCTCGAGGTCGAGATCGTTGCCGCCGGCGTGGAGGGTCTTTACGGTCTCAACTTCGAACTCCTGTTTCCCGCGAATCTGCTGCGCTACGAGGACGCGGGCGCCGGCGTGTTTCCCACGCTGCAGGTAAGTGAGGCCGGGGCGGGCCGTGTTCTCGTCGGCGCCACCCATTTCGGGGCGGTGGCCGGTCTGACCGGCGGCGGCACGGTCGCCTTCGTCCGTTTCACCGCGGTGGCCAATGGCAGCGGGACCTTCGACTTCAGCGGCCAGGAGGCCTTCGACGGCTTCGGCGATCGGATCTCGCTGAACTGGGCGGGCGCAACGGTCAGCGTCGATCTCTGAGACCTTCCGCTCGGTGGTGACGGCCGCGATGGGTGGACCCGCCCCGGTCGCCGTTGCTACTGTCGCCGGTGCCATCCGCGCGCCCGCCAGCGGGCGCCCCGGGTGGGTCGCGTGGTGGCGCGAGTCGCGCCATCCGGGTTCAACGCGGCATGGAGTCGCCTGATGGAAGCGGTGAAGTTCTACAACTCTCTCGGGCGACGGCTGGAGAAACTCGAGCCGCTCGAGCCTGGTCACGTCCGGCTCTATACCTGCGGCCCGACCGTCTACGACCGGGTTCACATCGGGAACCTGCGCACGTTCGTGTTCGAGGATGTGCTGCGGAGGACGCTCAGATTCTTCGGCTACCGGGTCACGCAGGCGATGAACCTCACCGACGTCGAGGACAAGATCATCGCCGCGGCGCTCGAGGCGGGCGTCGAGATCGGTGCGTTTACCGCGCCCCATGTCAGTTCCTTCTTCGAGGACCTGGCCGCCCTCCGGATCGAGAGGGTGGAGCACTACCCTCGAGCCACCTGTCACATCGACGAGATGATCGCGATGGTCGAACAGCTACTGGAGGAAGGCTACGCCTACCGGGCCGATGACTCCGTCTTCTTCCGCATCGCCGCCGACGAGGACTACGGCAAGCTGTCGGGAATCGACCTCGATCAGGTGCGCCGCGGTGAGCGGGTGCAGAGCGACGAGTACGGCAAGGAGGATGCGCGCGACTTCGTCCTCTGGAAGGGGGCCAAGGAGGGCGAGCCGCAATGGGCGTCACCCTGGGGGCCCGGTCGTCCGGGGTGGCACATCGAGTGCTCCGCGATGAGCCAGAAGTACCTGGGGACAACCTTCGACATTCATTGCGGAGGGGTCGACAACCTGTTTCCGCATCACGAGAACGAGATCGCCCAGAGCGAGTCCGCGAACGGCAGCCCGTTGGCTCGGTACTGGCTCCACTCGGAGCACCTGACGGTCGACGGCGACAAGATGTCCAAGTCCCTGGGCAACTGCTACACACTTGCCGATCTCGAGACGAGAGGATTGGCGGCCCGTTCGATCCGCTACCTCCTGATCTCGGTTCACTACCGGCAGCAACTCGACTTCACGTTCGCCAAGGTGGCGGAGGCGGACAGGGCTCTCAAGCGGGTCGACGACATGCGCTTTCGACTCACCCATGAGAGGGAGCAGGCTAGCGACAAAGCGCCTCTCGAAGAGGTCGTGACGCGCTTCGAGGGAGCCTTCGCCGCCGCCCTGGCCGACGACCTGAACACTTCCGCCGCCCTCGGCGCGGTGTTCCGATTCGTCCATGACGTGAACGGCATCATCGACCGGGGTCTGCCGTCCGGCGCCCGGGAGCGGGTGGAGGGCTTGCTGCAGCGCGCCGATCAGGTGCTGGCGGTGCTGGACGCGAGCGCCTGGAACGGAGATTCCGGGGCCGCGCCGGACGAGGAACTCGGCGGCCTGAGCGACGCGGAGATAGAGAGGTTGGTGGAGTCGAGAAGCGCGGCGAGAGCGGCGCGGGACTTCGCCGCCGCGGACCGCATCCGCGACGAGCTGGCGGCTGCCGGAGTGGTGGTCGAGGACGCGCCGGGCGGCAGTCGCTGGAAGCGGTCCTGACCCGAGTCAGCGTGACAGGAGGGGGAGCGGAAGGCGAGCCGCGCCTGAGCGGGGCCGAGGCGGAGCAGGCCGCCGCCGATCTGCTCAGGAAGAGCGGACACCGGATCGTGGGCCGGAACGTCGACACCGTTGGCGGCGAACTGGACCTGATCACGATGGACGGGGACACGCTCTGCTTCGTCGAGGTCAAGGCCCGCTTCGACCCGCGTTTCGGCGGCGCGGCCGCGGCGGTCGACCGTCGCAAGCGGAGCCGTCTGGTCCGGGCGGCGGAGGCCTACCTCAGCGACCCCGATCGTACGCCGCTCCGGCTCGGTCCCTGCCGTTTCGATGTCGTGGCGGCGACCTGGCAGCCCGAGCTGGGGGAGTGGCGATTCACTCACTATCCCGATGCCTTCACCGTCGACGACGCGGGTAGACGAAGCTGGCTCTAGTTCTGCCGGCCGGAGGCCGCTCTAGTCCTGCCGGCCGGAGGCCGCTCTAGTCCTGCCGGCCGGAGCCGCTCGCGAGTTGACAGTGCCGGAGAGAGGGCCGTATTCTCCGCGACTCAGGGCCTGCCGGTTGTCCGGCGGGTTCGCTCCGGCGCGGGAATAGCTCAGTGGTAGAGCACAACCTTGCCAAGGTTGGGGTCGCGGGTTCGAATCCCGTTTCCCGCTCCATGCGAGCCGTGCCGCCTGAGAACCGGCACCGAAGTCCGCAACGGCGACGTGGCCAAGTGGTAAGGCGAGGGTCTGCAAAACCCTTATTCGCCGGTTCGAATCCGGCCGTCGCCTCCAGACTTCCTGTCTTGACCAAAGCGGTAGACGCCGGAGTGGCGGAACGGCAGACGCAGGGGACTTAAAATCCCCCACCCCTCTGTGGGTTTGTGGGTTCGACTCCCACCTCCGGCACGCCGCTGCAAGCCAGACGAGCGTCCCCTGCGGGGACTTGCAGAAACCCCGCACCCCTCTGTGGTTTGTGGGTTCAACTCTCACCTCCGGCACGCCGCTGCCGCTCTGGGGAGTCGCCCGTGCGGGTAGCTTGGGACACTGGTACTCTCCCGGTCCGAAATGGATCGGACACTGGCCGAGTTGGCGGATGCGGGCGACGACCGGCAGGTCGAGATCGCGGGAGTGACCGGGGACGGCCCGGTCAGTTGGCGTCTGCGGGAGATCGGTTTCTGCCGGGGAGCGGCGGTGAGGTTCGTTCGCCGGGCGCCGCTGGGCGACCCGGCGATGTACGAACTCCACGGAGCCACCCTCAGCCTGCGCCGCAGCGAGGCGAGTCGGATCCGCGTCCGGTCGGGCGCCTCATGACGGAACTTGTCCGGTTGGGCACGGGCGCCCCATCCGGGCGGCCAACGCGTATCGCAATTCTCGGGGCGCCCAACTCGGGCAAGACGACCCTGTTCAATGCCCTCACCGGCCACCGCGCGAAGGCGGGAAACTACCCGGGGGTGACGGTCGACCGCCGCGAGGGCGAGCTCCGCGCCCGGTTCACGGAGCTGGCCGTCCGGCTCATCGATCTTCCGGGCGTGTACAGCCTGGAACCGCAGTCGGAAGACGAAGCGGTCGCGGTACGCGTTCTGCGCGGCGAGTTCGGAGAGCCGCCGCCGGATGGTGTGGTGGTAGTCCTGGACGCCACGACGATCGAGCGGGCTCTGCCCCTGGTGGCGGAGGCCGCGGAACTGGGGCTTCCCCTCTGCATTGCCCTCACGATGATCGACGAGTTGAAGGCACGGCATGGCGAGATCGATCTCGAGGCCCTGGGCGCCGAACTCGGTGTGCCGGTGCTGGGCGTGGTCGGCAACCGCGGCCTCGGGATCGACGATCTGGGGGCCCTGGTGGCCGAATCCGGACACTGGACCCGGTCGGAGGCCTTGCCGGAAGCCGCCGAGGCCGATACGCCGGAGCAGAGGTTCGAATGGACGTACAGTGTCCTCGGCCGATGCCGGCGCAAGGTCCCGCGAGCGGACGACTGGAGCCGACGGCTCGACCGCTTCCTGCTCCATCCGGTGCTCGGGCCGGCGGTGTTTCTCACCTTCGTCGCGCTTTTCTTCCAGGCGATCTTCACCTGGGCCACTCCCGCGATGGACCTGCTGTCGGGGCTGATGGACGGCCTCGCCGACTGGGTGCTCACCGTTGTGCCGGACTCGTTGCTGACGCGGCTGCTCGCCGACGGCGTGATCCGGGGCGTCGGTGCAGTCATCGTCTTCCTGCCCCAGATCGTGCTCCTGTTCACCGTCATCCTGTTTCTCGAGGGATGCGGCTACATGGCCCGGGCCGCCTTCGTGGTGGACCGGGTGATGGGCTGGGTGGGCCTGGAGGGGCGGTGTTTCCTCGCCCTGCTTTCCTCGTACGCATGCGCGGTCCCCGGCATCATGGCGACCCGGACAATCCCCTCGGAAAGGGATCGGCTGACGACGATTCTGGTGGCGCCGTTCGCCACCTGCTCGGCCCGGCTGCCCGTGTACACCTTGCTGATCGCGGCCTTCATTCCCGCCGACCCGGTGTTCGGCCCCTTCACCTGGCAGGGGCTGACCCTGGGCGGCCTCTACCTCCTGGGTACGGCGGCGGCCCTGGTCTCGGCCGCGGTGCTCCAGCGCGGTCTGAGGCGCGGCGCGTCGCTGCCGTTCTACCTGGAGCTTCCGCCCTTTCGCCTGCCGCGGCCGAGCGACATTCTTCTCGGGGTCTGGGACCGCGCGAAGATGTTCCTGCGCCGCGCCGGCACGATCATTCTCTGCGTCAGCATCGTGCTCTGGTTCCTGCTCAACCTGCCTCGGCGCGCCGCCGACCCCGAACTCAGCGCCGCGGCCAACCAGCAGGCGATCCTGGAGGGCAGCTACGCCGCCTCGGTGGGCAGATTCATCGAGCCGGTGTTCGCGCCCATGGACTTCGACTGGCGGATCAACGTCGGCCTGGTCGCGTCTCAGGCGGCTCGCGAGGTCATGGTCGCCACCCTGGCGCAGATCTACGCCCACGAAGACGAGGAAGGCGAGGGGCTTGGTGGCGTTCTGGCCGGTGTCGGCGACGGCTCGGGCGAACCGTTGCTATCCCGTCCGTCCGCGCTTGCCCTGCTCGTCTACTTCGCGTTCGCCATGCAGTGCATGTCGACCCTGGCCGTGATCCGTCGCGAGACGGGGAAATGGCGTTGGCCGGCCTTCACCTTCGTCTACATGACCGGACTGGGCTGGCTCGGCGCCTGGGTCACCTTCCTGGCCGCCACGGCGGCTGGAGCTTGAGGAACGGCTGGCAGGGACTCTGCTGCCCCGATCGGCGGACTGGCTGCAACGGGCCCGCCATCCCGGTGGATCAGGAGCCGGTGAAGCGCGGCAGGCGGCGCTCCGTCATCGCCCGCACACCCTCGGTGAAGTCCGCCGTTTGCCGCAGCCGGTCCTGCTCGACTTTCTCGTGGTCGGTGGCTGCGCGGATCTCGGCGGCGAGCCGGCCCCGAAGGGTCTCCCGGATCGATCGCACCGCGAGAGGCGCCGACGCCGCGATCTCTCGCGCAAGCGCGCGCGCCCGGGTCCGCAAGTCGTCGCGAGGAACGAGGTCGTCGCAGAGACCGATCCGGAACGCCTCTTCGCCCCTCACCCGGCGACCCGTGTAGAGCATCTCCATCCCGCGCTGGCGGCCGACCAGGCGGGGGAGGGTCACGGTCAGACCGAAGCCCTGGATGAATCCCAGGCGAGCGAAGTTCGCGGCAAACCGGGCTTCGGGGCAGGCGACACGGAAGTCGGGCATGAGAGCGAGCCCGAGGCCGCCGCCGATCGCCGCGCCCTGGATGGCGGCGACGACCGGAGTCCGGGTCTCGAACAGGCGCACCGCCTCGTCGTAGAGATGGCGCTCGGGGCCACCGGTCGCCGGGCGAGGCGAGTTCAGATTCGCGCCCGCGCAGAAGTGCTTGCCCTCGGAGCAGAGGACGACAGCACGGCAGTCGCTGCGTTCGTCGAGGTCCTCGATTGCCGCCGCCAGATCCGCAATCAGATCCTGGTCGAAGAAGTTGTTCGGCGGCCGGTGGATCTCCACTTCGGCGACCAGATCGTCGCCGACCGTGACCGTAATCTCGCCGTTCCCGGCGCCATGTTCGCTCATCGTCTCCTCGCTCCTGGAGTTGTGTCCCGAAGTTCGAGACTCTAGCCCGCTTGCACAGCCCTCTCTACTGCCCGGGAACGGGCGCGGCAGTGCCCTCGCCGCGGTAGTCGCCGAAGAGCATCTCGAAACCGAACCGCAGGATCGGAACCGAGTCCCTGGGTGCTCCCGGCTCATCCCGTCTCCAGGCCATGCCCGGACCGATCTCGAGAAACAGCCACTCGCGGAAGACCTGCTGGCGGTAGATCAGGCGCACGAAGTAGTTCTCGACCAGAATCGGGGCGTCGGTCTCTCCGTTGGCGCCGACCTGGTGGGCGAGAGCGCGGCGGCGGCCCAGGCGGTGGTAGTAGCTCAACTCGGTGAACCACTCGCCGCCGAGCGTGATGTCGGATGCCTTCCCGGCGCCGCGCCAACGCATCATCGAGCCGTTCACGAAGGCGTGCTCGTAGTCGATCCGTGTCGACATGCCCCAGCCGTCATCCCGCTCCCAGAACAGGGCGTGGCGGAAGCGCACGAGGTCCGTGTCCGAGAGGAAGGTCCGGTGCTTGTAACGGGCGCGGACGAAGGGCTCGATGGGGAAGTCGAAGTTCATGCCGAGATCGAAGTCGAGGTCTCCGTTGCCGCCGCCGGAGATCGGGCGATAGCCGAGCCCCACCAGCCACTCGTCGTCCGTCGGATCGAACATGCTCGGCAGGGAGGTGGCGCCCCGGCGCTGCGCGTCCTCCAGCACATCTTCCCGGTCGTCGCGGCCGATGAAGGCGTTGAGGCGCCGCTCCATGTTCGGGAAGTGGAGACGGGCGCGAAAGCGCAGGTCGTCCTCGAAGCCGTACTGCTCGTCCCAGATTACGCCGACGAGAGCCCGCCCGTGAGTTGCCTCGAGTTCCTCGCCCAGCCGGTAGTCGCCGAACAGGTGGTCGAACCACAGGGCGGTCTCGCAGGCTGTGCGGTGGAGGCCCAGGTTGAGCCAGTCGAGCCAGGAGCGCCCTTCCAGGTACTCGGACGCACAGGGGTCGACTTCCTCCTCCGGACCCTCGGTGTCCTCCGCACCCTCGGTCTCCTCCGTGGCCTCGTTGCTGCTCGCGTCGGTCTCCGTTGGGGCTTCGTCCGCAGCTCGTGGTTTCCCCGCTGGTTCGGAAGACCTTTCCTGGCTGGCGACCGAACTGGCCGCGAGGACCCAGGCGCACAGGATCGTGCAGACCAGCTTCAGCTTCAGCCAACCCCAAGAAGGGTGTGGCCTGGGTCTCGCCAACATGGATTCAGGGGCTGTGCGACGGGCTCTCCGTCCCAGCCGTCGGCACCCGCTCATCTTCGCATGCCGCCCGGAATTCCGCAGACGCCTCGATGACCGCGGACCGTCGTTGCGTTCTGCGGCGCAAGCTCCTAGTCTGAGTAACCGTGCGCGCCCCGGTCGAAGAAACACACAGCCTGCCGCACAGCGAGGAGTCGGAGCGCGCGGTCCTGGCCGCGATTCTGCTCGACGCTGATCGACACCTGGCGGCCACCGCGGTCCGCCTGAAGCCGGAGGACTACTACTCCGAGCGGCATCGAGTGCTGTACGAGGCGATGCTTGCCCTCCAGCAGGCGGACAGCCCGATCGACCTTCGCACGGTGCAGGCACGGCTGGAGCAACGAGACCAGTTCGAAACCGCCGGCGGGGTCGCCTATCTCGCCACGCTGGAGGTCGATCTGCCCGACCTCGGCCGGGTGGACTCCTACGTCGAGATCATCAAGGAGCGGGCTCTGCGGAGGCGCCTGATCGACGCCTGCACGACGATCTACAAGTCGGCATTCGATGGTGGTCTGGAGGCCAGGGAAGCGCTGGACCACGCGGAACAGGCCGTCATGGCGTTGAGCGAGGAGGCGGTGTCGCGAACGTTCGTGCCCCTCGACCAGGTCTACAAGGAGACGGTCGAGGAACTCGAACAGCAGTCCGGGAACGACTTCCCGGGCCTGCGCACCGGCTTCCTGGAGTTCGACGCCATGACCCACGGTCTTCAGCCCGGAAATCTGGTCATCGTCGCCGGCCGGCCGGGGATGGGCAAGACGAGTCTGGCCCTGAACATCGCCACCCACGTTGCCCACGAGGAGAAGAAGGCGGCGGGGTTCTTCTCGCTCGAGATGAGCGAACGGGAGATCGCGATGCGGGTGCTGTGCTCGACGACCGACGTTCCGTTCAACCGGCTTCGCGGCGGCCGGCTCGGGGCCCGGGACTGGAGCCGCGTGCACCAGGCGGTCGAGAGCGCCCGCGACTCGAATCTCTTCATCGACGATTCCGCCAACCCGTCGCTGCTCGAGGTTGCGTCGAAGGCGCGCCGGCTGAAGGCGCAGCACGGCCTCGGTCTCCTGGTCGTGGACTACCTCCAGTTGATGAACGCGGGCGGCCGCTACGAGAACCGGAACCTGGAGATCGGAGCGATAACCCGTGGCCTGAAGCAACTGGCCAAGGAGCTCGAGGCGCCGGTCGTGGCCCTCTCCCAGCTCTCGCGGTTGCCGGAGCGCCGCACGAAGGACCGCCGGCCCCAACTTGCGGATCTCCGGGAGTCGGGCAACATCGAACAGGACGCCGACATCGTTGCCTTCGTCTACCGAGAGGAGATGTACGACGCGGACGACCCGGACCTGAAGGGACTGGCCGAGCTGATCATCGCCAAGCACCGGAACGGCGAGACAGGGTCCGTGCCCCTTGTCTTCCTCGGCGACACGACCACGTTCCGCACCTACGACAGGCGTCACACGCCCCCTGAGGGACCGCTCTGACCTCGATTGCCAGGGTTCTCGCGCGGGTCGAGGTCGACCCTGGCGCGCTCGCCGCCAACCTGAACGCGGTGCGACGGGCCGTCGACGGGAGGAAAGTGATCGGAGTGGTCAAGGCCGACGCCTACGGCCACGGCGCGGCGGCGATGGCCCTGGAACTGGAGCGGCTGGGAGTCGACGGACTGGCCGTGGCCCGGGTGAGCGAAGCGGATGAACTGCGGCGCGTCGGCGTCCGCGGCAAGCTGCTCCTCCTGGGCGGGCCGGCCTCGATCGAGGAACTCGAACTCGCGGTCCATTGCGCCGCGACGCCGGTGCTCACGAGGAGAAAGCAGGTCGCCGACTGGTCGGTCTGGCGACGGCGAGGGTCCGGTGGCGGGGACCCTCTTGGCGTCGTGGTCGAGCTGGACACGGGCATGAGCCGTCACGGTGTGCCGCTCGACGGCTGGCCGTCGATGCTTGACGAACTCCGCGCGGCCAGAGAGCTGGAACTTGTCGGCCTGATGTCGCACTTCGCGGAATCCGAGTTGCCGGCAAGCGGCTTCAACGGCGAGCAGGAGCAGCGGTTCGCCGGCGCAGTGGCGGAGTTCGACCCGGACGAGCGTCGAACTGTCGCCGTTCATCTCTCGAACTCGTCGGCCGCCCTGAGGCGGCCTTCAGCGGGCTGGGACGCTGTGCGCGTGGGCGGGGCGCTGTACGGTCTCGACCTGGCGTCGCTCGCCGAGCCCCGGACAGCGAGCGGTTTGCGCCCGGTGATGAGCGTGAAAGCGCCGATCCTCGATCTTCGGAGAGTACCTGCCGGTGCCGGCGTCGGTTACCGCCGCACATGGAGGGCGCCGCGCGCGGCCGTGATCGCTCTGGTCCCGGTCGGATACGGAGACGGATTCAGCACCGGCTTCGGTTCCGGCGATGTCCTGGTGCGAGGCGTTCGCTGCCCGATTGCCGGCCAGGTCAGCATGGACTCGCTGACGGTTGACGTGACCGGCGTTCCGCACGTGGCGGTAGGCGACGAGTGCGTGCTGCTCGGTGAGCAGGACGGCGAGCGGATCGGTGTCGCCGATCTTGCCGCTCGCGCCGGTATCGCGGCCTACGAAGTCTGGTGCGGCTTCAGGAGCCGGCTGCCACGGCAGGTGGTGGGTGGAGAAGGGCCTACAGAACCGGATCGCGACCGGTGATCCGGCGGAAGGCGTCGAGATAGCGCTCCCGGGTCTCGTGCACGACCTCGGACGTGAGTTCCGGGGGCGGCGATGCCTTGTCCCAGCCGGTCCCGGCCACCCAGTCCCGGACCGGCTGCTTGTCGAAGGAAACCGGCTCGGTGCCCGGGCTCCAGGCCGCGGCGTCCCAATAGCGCGAGGAGTCCGGGGTGAGGACCTCGTCGATCAGCAGCAGTTGGTCGTCGACCAGTCCGAACTCGAACTTGGTATCCGCCAGGATCAGGCCCCGCTGCGCCGCGAGTTCGCGGCCGGCCACAAAGAGCTCGAGAGTGATCCGGCGCAGCGTCGACGCCATCTCGGGGCCGACGCCCTGGACGAGCGTCTCGTAGTCGATGTTCTCGTCGTGGCCTTCTTCGGCTTTTGTCGCCGGCGTGAAGATCGGCTGGTCCAGCTTCTCCGCCCGGCGCATGCCCGACGGCAGGTCGTGGCCGCAGGCGCGGCCGGTTTCCTGGTACTCCCTGAAGGCGCTGCCGGCAAGATAGCCGCGGGCCACGCACTCGTAGGGGACCACCTCCGCCTTGCGCACGAGCACCGACCGTCCTTGCAGGTAGTCGGCGTGGCGCCTGACGTCGGCGGGGTAGTTGCCGGCGTCCGTCTCGACCAGGTGATTCGGGATCGTGTCTCCGAGCCGGCGGAACCAGAAGTTCGTCAACTGGTTCAGGACCTTGCCCTTGTCCGGAATCTCCGGCGACAGGACGAAGTCGTAGGCGGACACGCGGTCGCTGGCCACCAGAAGCAAGAGGTCGCCAAGGTCGTAGATGTCCCGGACCTTGCCGCGACGGGGGGGCGGAAGACCGTCCAGCGCGTTCATCGCGGCGGGAATGTAGCATGGCGGTTTGTCGCGCGACGGCTTCGGATCTCAAACGCCCTGAAGCGTGATCGGCGAGGGAGCCACGTGTGAAGAACCGGATGTTCCGGGACAGCAGTCGGTAGCGCCACGACGTGCGATACGACCTTCAGACATTCCGCGGCGACCTGTTCGGCGGCCTGACCTCCACGGTCGTCGCGCTGCCGGTCGCCCTGGCCCTGGGCGTGGCTTCCGGAATGGGGGCCGTGGCCGGATTGCACGGCGCGATTGCGGTCGGCTTCTTTGCAGCGGTGTTCGGAGGCACGCGCTCCCAGATTTCCGGACCGACGGCGCCGATGACCGTCGCGATGACGGTCATTCTGACGACCCATGCCTCGAATCTGACCGAGGCCTTGACCGTGGTCGTGCTCGGCGGCCTGCTTCAGATGCTGCTCGGGCTGGCCAGGGTCGGGCGCTACGTCGTGTACACGCCCTACGTCGTCGTGTCCGGGTTCATGTCGGGTATCGGCATCATCGTGATCCTGATCCAGCTTCTGCCGCTGCTCGGGTCGCCGCCGGCGCCCGGAGGCGCCCTGGGAGCGGTCCGGGCGCTGCCGGAGGCGCTGGTCGCCCTGAACTGGCAGGCGCTCGCCGTGGGACTGATCACCCTGGCCGCCGGCGTGCTCTGGCCGCGCCGTCTCGCTAGGTACTTGCCCGGTCCCTTGCTGGCCCTGATCGTGGGCACGCTGCTGGGCGTGCTGTGGTTGGGAGGTGCGCCTGTTCTCGGCGACGTTCCGGCCGGCCTGCCGGGTCTGAAGATCGGGATTCCCCCGGCGGGCTTTCTGCTCCAGGCGCTGCAGCCGGCGCTCATTCTCGCCCTGCTGGGTTCCGTGGACAGCTTGCTGACCTCCCTGGTCGCGGACTCGCTCACCGGCACCCGGCACAATCCGAACCGCGAACTCGTAGGGCAGGGGATCGGCAACATGGTGTCCGGGGTGCTGGGAGGCCTGCCCGGCGCCGGCGCGACGATGGGCACGGTGGTCAACATCCGCGCCGGCGGGTCGACGCGTCTGTCCGGCGCGATGCGGGCCATCTTCCTGCTCCTGCTCGCGGTGGGGCTCGGGCCGGTCGTCGAGCCGGTGCCCCACGCGGTGCTGGCCGCGATCATGATGAAGGTTGGCTGGGACATCATCGACTGGCCGCTGGTCGTGCGGATCCTCCGAATTCGGCCCGAGCACCTCTTCGTCATGCTGCTCACGCTGGGCCTGACCGTGTTCGTCGACCTGGTGACGGCCGTCGCCGTGGGGCTGATCGCCGCCGGGATGTCGCACGCGCGGCGCCTGGAGCGGCTCGAGCTGGACAGCGTCGTTTCCGTCCCGCTTCTCGACCGCGCCTTCTTCGACGAGGACCAGGTGCCTGCGGCAGACAAGTACTCGGCCAGGGTCGGCCTGGTGGCGCTCAAGGGAACGCTCACCGTGGCGTCCTCGAGCAAGCTGTACTCGGTGATCGGAGGGGACATCAAGGACCATGAAGTCGTCATCTTCGACTTCTCGGAGGCAGTCCACCTGGACGACAGCGCGGCGATGGTCGTCCGGCGGCTCGTTGAAGTCGCCGCGGCGGAGGGAACGGAGGTCGTCGTGACCGGGCTTGGCGGCTCGATCGCCAGAACGCTGTCGACACTCGACATTCTTCGGGGCATCCCCGAGAACCGTCTGACTGGAAGCCTGAACGAGGCCAGGTCGGTGGCCCACCGACTGCTCAATGAGTCGACGTCCACGGGATAGGGTCGGATGCCAATGTTGATGCCGATGCCGCCCGGCGGGACGGCGAACTGGCGGCTCGGTCGGGCGAGGCCCGAGGAGTCCACGGCGCAGGGTTGGTGAAACAACCTCGCGCCTCTCGCGTCAAAGAGGAAGACACGATGCGTGGCGGCCGTTCGGGCCGGAGCGCGGTCGAAGGAAGGAACGTATCCCGATGAACCTGTTCCCAGTACAGCGAGCCCGAGAATCCGCGGTGATCATCGCCGCGCTTTGCACTGTCTTCATTCTGCCCGCGGTGTCGGCGCCGCCGGCGGAAGCGCAGTTGCAGGTGGGCTCGACCTGGATCACCGAGCCGATCGAACCCGAACTGGACATCGCGGACGGGCAGCTTCTCCTCGATCTGGACGAAGCGATCGCGATTGCCCTGAAGAACAACCTGGGGCTGCTGGTCCAGCGCTACCAGAGGTCGCAGTCCCTGTTCCGGATCGACCAGGAGTACGGCATCTACGACACGGTGCTTGGCGTCAATGCCAACGTGAACAGCGACAGTCGCCCGTCGGCCTCGCAGCTCGATGGCGCTTTGGTGACGGAGAACGAGACGATCACCGGGAGCGTCGAGTTGCGGAAACCGGTCGCGTCGGGCGGCGAGTTCTCGATCGACTGGCAAAACAGCCGCTCGCAATCGAACTCCCGCTTCTCGGACATCAATCCGAGCCTGCGCTCGAGCCTGACCTTCGCCTTCAACCAGCCGCTGCTCAGGAACCGGGGCAGGAGGATCACGGAGCGCAATCTCGCCGTGGCGAGGCTGAACAGCGACATGAGCCTGGACGACCTGGAAGTCCAGGTCGTCGACACGGTGCAGACGGTGGCGAACGGCTACTGGGCCCTTGTCGAAGGCCTGGAGCAGCTCAAGGTCGCCGAGGAGAGCCTTGCCCTGGCGGAAGAACTCCACGAAATGAACCGGATCCAGATCGAGGTGGGCACCCTGGCGCCGCTCGAACTCGTCCAGAGCGAGGCCGGCATCGCCACCCGCGAGGAAGAGATCATCCGCGTCCAGGCCCAGATCCAGGACTCGGCGGACGAACTCAGGCGGCTGCTCAATCTGGACGAGAGGGCGTTCTGGGAGCTGGAGATCGTGCCGACCACGTCGCCCGAGATCTCCCGGGTCGTCATTGACCTGGAGGCCTCGCTCGGCTGGGCGCTCGACCGGCGAGCCGAGATCGACCGACAGGAGCTTCAGATCGAGACCCTTCAGGTCGACTCGGCTTTTCTGAAGAACCAGGCGCGGCCCGACCTCAGCCTGAACCTGAGCTACGGGCGCAACGCCCTTGGCGGCGATCGGCTCACCTGCGAGCGACCGGGGGAGCCGAGCATCGCGGATCTGTTCTCGCCGTGCCCCCCCGAGTACGAGCGGACGGACTCGCTGGACTACTTCTCGACCCTTGGCCAGTTCTACGACGGGATCCTGGGCCAGGTCTTCGAGGGCTGGAACGTCGGCCTGAGCCTGTCGAAGCCTCTTCAGAACCGGGCCGCGAAGGCCCAGAACCGGATTGCTGCACTCGCGCTGGACCAGGGGCGACTGGAGCTCCGGGACCTGACGCTGTCGATCCGCACGGAGGTGCGTACTGCCACGCGTGGCGTCGAAACCGCTGGCAAACAGATCGACTCCGCCCGGGTGTCGCGAGAGCTGGCGGAGAAGAACCTAGACGCGGCCCAGAAGCGCTACGAGAACGGACTCTGGACGAGCTTCCAGGTTCTCGAGATCCAGGAGGACCTCACCGCGGCGCGAACCCGCGAAGTCGAGGCGATCACGAACTACCGGCGCGCCCTGCTGGCCTACTTCAAGGCAATCGGCATGCTGCTGGACCAGAAGGGCATCGAACTCGTCGACGACGCCGACACGGACAGCTGAACCACGGGGCAGGTGGTGCCGGAGGTGGGAGTCGAACCCACACGCCCTTTTGGGGCGCTGGGGTGACTGGAGTCCCCGCAGGGGACGCCATGTGCGGGCAAGTGGTGCCGGAGGTGGGAGTCGAACCCACACGCCCTTTTGGGGCGGGGGATTTTGAGTCCCCTGCGTCTGCCATTCCGCCACTCCGGCCTTGGTGGAAACCGCATCTCCGCGGGTGCTGCGACGATGGGGGCGCAGAGTAGCACCGCCACTGAGCAACTTCCAGCCCTGGAACTGCAAAGTCAGCGCCTGCAAGGACTTAGGGCAACACTCGGGGCTAGGCGCAAATGGGGCGGGAACAGCTTGACGTCAGGGGCCCGCTCGGCTACAATCCGCGCCCGTTAACTGTGTGGCTGTCCGTAACTTAGGGATAACCAGAACAGCAAACTGGCGGCGGATCTCGGAAGGCTTCGGCGACGTCTGCCGAAGCAAGCGACTTGAGCGTGCCAGACGGCGTTTTCGAAATGGGGGTGCAGAGTGTTCCGAGTCGGTGAGAAAGTCGTATACCCCAACCACGGCGTAAGCATCGTGGAGCAGATTGCTCTGAGCGCCCCGGACGGTGGCGAGAAACAGACCTACTACCACCTGAGGGTCCTGGGGAACGACTCCAAGGTGATGGTGCCCGAGGAGAACCTCGACCGCGTGGGCCTCCGACGGCTGGCCAAGGCGCGGGAGATCCGGGATCTGCTGCGGCTGATCGAGGACGGCAACATCGACGTCTACAAGGACTGGAAGGGGCGCTACAAGCAGAACCTCGACAAGATGCGGACCGGTTCCCTCACTGACGCCGCCCAGGTGCTGAAGAACCTGCGTCTGGTAAGCCAGAAGAAGAGCCTCTCGTTCCGCGAGAAGAAGATGTACGAGAAGGCGAGGTACTTCATCGTCAGCGAGGTGCTGCATGTCCGGGAGATCAGCGAAGAGGACGCGGAAGTGCTGGTCGAGAAGGCTCTGACGGGCAGCCTCGAGAAGATCTCCAAGGCCAAGGCCAGTTGAGGCTCCGCGGCCGCGGCGGTCCCCGCCTCTGAGGCCGCGAGAGGAATCGGCGGGGAAGTCCAGGCTGCCTGGGCTGATGTAGATCGTGACCAAACTGCTCGTCATCCTGATTGCCCTCCTGGTGGCATGGATGTGGGTATCGCGGATAGTGCGCGGGCTCTTGCGGTCACCGCGTGCCGCGGAGGCCCGCTCGTTCCTGCGCCTGCTCCAGGTGTTGCAGCGATCCGCCGCAGGCTCTTCCGGTACGGGCAGGCCGCGAGGCACGGGGGGCGCACGAGGCACGGCCGGCGGTTTCTCGCCCGGGAACCCGCGGGGCAGCCGGAAGACGAATGGGCCAACGGGATCGGTGAGTCCGCTGCTCCGATGTGCGCGATGCGGCGTCCACGTGCCTGAAGCCCAGTTGACCGGCGGCGTGTGCGGCGACTGCGCCGGGGAGGATGGGGCTGGATAGCGCCGGCGCGGCCGGCGGCGGGTTTGCCGAAGTCGCGGTGCCGCTGCCTTTGCCCGATCCTCTGACTTACAGCGTACCCGCCCGTTGGAGCGGCCTGGCCCGAATCGGCGTCCGAGCGCGCGTGCCCGTCGGGAAACGACGGGTCACCGGCTGGATTGTCGGCCTTCCCGGTCGCCCACCGGCTGAGGTCGAAACCCAACTGCGGCCGATCGAATCGGTCGTCGATCTGGAACCCGTTCTGCCCGACGACCTGATGGAGATCGCCCGTTTCGCCTCTTCCTACTACGCGGCGCCGATCGGCGAGGTACTGAGGAACATGATCCCCGGTCGGCTCCCGGGCCGGGGCGACGCGCGTGCCGAACTGACGAACCGCGGCGCACTCCACGACTGCCGGGATCCGAAGAGTCAGGCTCTGCAACGTCTGCTCCTGGATCGAGGCCGCCTTGCCCTGGCGACGATCTGGGAGGAACTGGGGGAGGCGACCCTTTTCGATCGGATCGAGAGCTGGCGCGAGAGTGGCCGAATCCGGCTGTACGAGGCTGGTAGCCGGAGTTCCCGGTACCGGGCGGCCGTCGAACTGCCGGCCGGGGACCGCGACGCCCAGCTTCAGGCTTGCGGGCGGTCTCCAAAGGGCCGTCTGGCGGTCGAGTACCTGGCCGAACTGAACCGGCCGGCGACACTCGAGGAGCTGCGTACCCGAACCGGTACTTCGGCGGCGGTCGTCAGGCGCCTGGTACGTCTCGGCGTTCTCCGCTCCTTCACGCAGATCGAGACGATGGATCTGGCCCGTCACCGCCTGGCCGGTGACGGCGAGACGAAGCCGATCGAGCTGCGTCCGGACCAGCTCGTTGCCGCCGACGACCTGGTGGCCGCGGTCCGGAGCGGCCAGTTCCGATCCTGCTTCCTGGGCGGCATGACCGGCTCCGGAAAGACCGAGGTCTATTTGCAGGCGGCTGCTGCGGCGCTGGAAGAGGACCGGTCCGTCATCGTTCTGGTGCCGGAGATTGCGCTGGTACCGGCGCTCGCGCGGACGCTGAAGCAGCGCTTCGGCGACCGGGTCGCTCTGTTGCATTCGAACCTCGGCAACGCGGAGCGCCATCAGGAGTGGGAGCGTGTCCGCGGTGGGGAGTGCCGGGTCGTCGTGGGTCCCCGGTCGGCCGTCTTTGCTCCCGTCCGGAACCTCGGCCTGATCGTCGTCGACGAGGAGCAGGACGCGGCCTACAAACAGGACACGCGTCCGCGGTACAGCGGCCGGGACCTGGCCCTGGTACGGGCACGCTCCTGCGCCGCGACCGCCGTACTCGTCTCTGCCACCCCGAGTCTCGAGACCCGGTTGAACGTCGAACGCCGTCGCTATCGCCACCTCCGGCTCACTGCCAGGGTGGGTTCGGGTTCACTTCCGGAACCGATTCTGGTCGATCTCCGCAGGGAGGCCGGGGGACCCCGCCGTCCGGGGGACGTGACGTTCTCGGCTCTCCTCGTGGACCAGATCACCCACAGCCTGGAGCGGGGAGAGCAGGTGATCCTGCTGCGGAACCGCCGCGGCTATTCGCCGCAGCTCCTGTGTCGTGCCTGTGGCGAAAACATGCCCTGCAAGGACTGCGGCCTGCCCAAGAGCTTCCACCGCCGGGAGCGAAGACTGATCTGTCACTACTGCGGCGTCCGCGAGGAGGCGCCCCGGCTTTGCCCGGACTGCGGAGAGGACGCGCTTCAGCCGATCGGCGCCGGCACGGAGAGGGTGGAGGAGGAAGTCCAGGAGCGGTTTCCGGGGGCTGTCGTGGATGTGCTGGACCGCGACGCGACGCGCCGGGTCGGAGGGCCCGCGGCCGTCCTGGAACGTTTTCGCGGCGGGCGAACGCAGATCCTGATCGGCACCCAGATGGTGTCGAAGGGCCATCACTTCCCCGACGTTGCGCTTGCCGCGGTGCTTACCGCGGATTCGTATCTCGGGTTCCCGGACTTTCGCGCCGCGGAACGCAGCTACGCGCTGCTCACGCAGCTTGCCGGGCGGGCCGGTCGTGGTGAACGGCCGGGCCGCTTCGTGGTCCAGACGTACCATCCGGCCCACTATGCGATTCAGGCGGTGCTCAACGGCGATGACGAGGCCTTCGCGAGTCATGAGATGAGGTTTCGTCGCGTGTTTCACTACCCTCCGTTCACCCGCATGGTCCAGCTCGTGATCCGCGATCGTGATCGGGAACGCGGTTGGCGGCGGATCAGGGAGCTCGCGGAGGCGGCCCGCGCCCATGTGCTGGCCCCTGGGGTGCGCTTTTCGGGGCCCGCACCGGCACCCTTCGAGCGCCTCAAGGGACAGTGGCGGTTTCAGTTCCTGATGCGCTCCGCCAGCGGCGCCGACGTCCGGCGGTTGGCCCGGGCGATTGCGCCGGCGCCGGCCGCCGATCTCACGATCGATGTGGATCCCCAGGACCTGATGTGACTGTTCCCGAGCAGGGCGTTGGCCGCGAAGAGGCGGTGGAGTGGCTGGAGAAGCCCGCCCCCGAGGCCACCGGGCGGCTTCTGGCGGCAGGATACGGGCTGCTTGCGGCTCCCCTTGCCCGAAGGGGCGTGAAGACGGAGGCCGAGGCGGAGACGTTCCTCAGGCCGCATCGCAGTGGCCTGCACGACCCCTTCCTGCTGAGCGGAATGGAAGAGGCGACCGAACGCGTGCTGGCCGTATGCCGGGACCGCGGCACGGTAGCCGTCGTGGGGGACTACGACGTGGATGGGGTCAGCGCCTGCGCTCTGCTCACGGCCGTACTGCGCGCCCTGGCTGTCGAGGTTGTTCCGATCATCCCGAACCGGTTGACCGACGGCTACGGCTTTCAGGTCGCACAGGTGGAGAAGGCGCGACGGGCCGGCGCCTCGTTGATCGTCACCGTGGACTGCGGGACGACCTCGAACGAGGCGGTGGAGGAGGCGATCAGGCAGGGAATGGACGTGGTCGTGACGGATCATCACGTTGCCGGAAGCGGTTTTCCGTCCCAGGCGATTCAGGTCAATCCTCAGCAGGATGGCTGTACCTACCCTTTCCGCCATCTGTGCGGGGCCGGGCTTGCGTTCAAGCTGGCGCAGGCCGTCCTGCGCCGAAGCGGCCGCGAGGAGCCGCTGGCCGCGCTGTTACGCGTGGCATGCCTCGGGACGATCGCGGATGTCGTTCCCCTGGTGGGGGAGAACCGGGTCATCGCGGCCCTGGGCCTGCAGGCGTTGGCAAAGGCACGGTCACCGGGGCTCCGGGCCCTGATGCGGGTCTCTCGCGTCGAGGGTGGTGTCTCGTCGACGGAGGTCGCCTTTCGGCTGGGACCGAGGCTCAATGCCGCCGGCCGACTGGCGAGCGGCGAGCTGGCGCTCCGCCTGTTGCTCACCCGGGACCGGGCCCAGGCCGACCGCCTCGCGGGCGAGCTCGACTCACTCAACCGGAAACGGCAGGCCGAAGAACGGCGGGTGGTGCGGGAGGCCACGGAACTGTTCTCGGCCGACGAAAGACGGCCCGGGATCCTCATGGGCTGGAGCCCCGGATGGCATCGGGGCGTCGTGGGGATTGCCGCCGGCCGCCTCGCCCGCGAGTTCCATCGGCCGGTGATCCTGCTGGGAGTCGAGGGCGAGACGGGCACCGGCTCAGGTCGCAGCATTCCGGGCCTTGATCTCCACTCGTTCATGACCGGCTTCGAGGGGCGGATGGCGCGATTCGGAGGCCATCCCCAGGCCATTGGCCTGTCGGTGGACGTGTCCGCATTGCCGGCTCTGAAAGCGGAGATGGAAGAGGCCGCGGTCTGGCCGCCGGAAGTGCTCGTGCGACGCCGGGAGTATGAACTGGCCCTCTCTCCGGAACAGGTCGAGCCAGGCCTGTTCCGCGAACTCGCGCAGTTGGAGCCACATGGCGAGGCGAATCGCCGGCCGTTGATTCGGCTGGGCCCGCTGGAACGTAGCGGGCCGGTGCGCGAGTTCGGAAAGGACCACGTCAAGGTGGGCGTCAGGCGAGCCGGAAGGGGCTCCGGCTCAGGCCGATTCGTCCAACTGCTCGGCTGGGGCTGGCGGAAGCGACTGGCCGAGCTCGATGGCCGCTTCGAAGTGCTCGGGGCCCTGGAATGGGACACCTGGGCCGGCGGTCCCGTGGTCAGGGTCGAGGACGCCAGGCAGATCGCCAACGGCTCGGAGACGGCCGCCAGGGCCAAGTAGACTCCGGCACATGGCCACCGAGACACCCTCCGGGGCCGACGAAACCCGCCCTTCGCCGGCAACGGACCGCGGAGACTCCGTCTACCGGCCCGGTGGCCGGAGAGACCTGCGCTATGGACACCGGCGGCAACTTCGCACCAGATTACTGAGGGCGTTCCTGCTCGTCGTGCTGATTGCCGGCGTCGGCGGGCTTGCCTGGGTCTTTGTCAGTGGACAACCCGACGCGACCGCGGTGATCGCCGACGAGACTCTCGAAGAGCCGGCTGTTACGGGGGAGGCCGCGTTGGCGGGCGAGGAGACGGTCCAGCTTAGCGCTGAGCAATTCGAATCGACACTTGAGCGTGAAGGCGCAGAGGTGTTTCGCATTCGGGGCGCACGCACGAGTTCCGATGACCAGGGCAACGTGCTGCTGAAGGAGGTCGAGATCGTCTACCCGCGCGGCGACGACGAGTTTCGCCTGCATGCGGATCGTGCGATGTACAACGAGGCGACGAACGCAACCCACCTTGAGGGAGCGGTCTCTCTCGAGGGAACGAACGGCCTGGTTGTCGACACGGACTGGATGGACCTGGCCGAGGGCGGCATGATCCTGACGGCGGCGCCCGGCAGCCGCTTCACGTTCGAGGGCATCACTGCGGTTGGGGACGGACTGCGGGTCGACTTCCGTCGAGAGGTAGCACACCTCAGCGGCGGCGTCAGGGCGACGGGCAGCGCCGTGACGAGCGAAACGGACTCTTCCCCCCAGCCGCTGGCCCTGACTTCCGAGACGCTGGAGTATCGATGGCGAGAGGGGCGGATGAGGGCTACCGGCGGTGCCGCGATGGAGTTCGGGCAGTCGCCCGAGCCTCTCTTCCTGGCCGGCGAAACGCTGGAGTACTTTTGGAACGAGGGAACTCTGACCGGCCGGGGTGGAACCACGACGCGGTTCGGCGAACTGAACCTCACCGCCCGTTCACTGACGCTCGGTCTGGCAGGAGACGCCGGCGATGCGCTGAAGACACTCGAGGCCCGCGGGGAGATCGTGCTGCTTGCGCCTCTCGCGAGTGGCGGGCTTCCGGCGGGGGATGCGGATGGGGATGCCGAGAGCTCGACGATGGTCCTGCTCGGCGGTGCGCTGGATGTCGAATTCGACGCCAACCAACTCCCGAGTCGGTTGCTGCTGAGCGGCCCGAACCGGGGCGGTCCGGGCGTGCTGCGCATCGACTATGGAGATGGAGGCCGGCGGCGGGTTCGGGCGGAGGTACTCGCCTTCGGCTTTGTCGACGGAGTGCCGTCCGAGTTCGAGGCGCGAAGAAGGGTCGTGCTCGACGAGCAGGTTCCCCAGCGAAACCAGCCCCTGCGAATCGCTTCGAGCAGGGTCGCCAATGGCCGCTTCGACGACGCCGGCGTTCTGGCGGAACTGGTCCTGGCAGGCAACGTGGACCTCACGGATCGGAGCCGCGATCCGGTCCGTGCGCTCGCGGACCGCGCAACGATCGATCCCGTGACCGGACGGGTCGAGTTTCTCGGAGAGCCGGCGAAGCTCACCGTCGCGGAAGGCGAACTCGAAGCCCCGCGCACGGTGTTCGATCAGACTGCTGCCTGCTCGGAAGCGAGCGGTGGCGTACGAATCACGTTTCAGGGAGCCGCCGATGGCGAAAGGAGCTCTCTGCCGCTCGCGGGCGCGGACTCGACCAGTGGCCCATCGACGATCCGATCGGAGGAGGCCGTACTCTGCGAACAGGAGGGCAGCCGTTTCCGGGGGAGTGTCGAGGCGGTTCTCGGGGAGTACCATCTCGCGGCCGCGCAACTGCAGGTCAGCGGAGACCGCAAGCGCCTCCTGGCGACTGGCGATGTGCGCACGACCTGGCGCGCGGCGCCGGGGCTCGCGCCGGCGGCCGCCGGAGAGTTGGAGGTTGAGACAACTGATGAGGAATGGCTCGTGGTCTCCGAGCGAATGAGCTTCTCCGAGGACGAGGGCGAGTTGCGCTACAGCGGCGGAACCTCGGCCTCCCTTGGGGACCAGCGGCTGAACTGCGACGAACTGACCGTCGAAGCTGCGGCTGCGAGCGACGATGCGGAGAACGTCCAGACGCGGGCGCTGTACTGCCTGGGGAACGCGCGGCTCGAGGACCTCGCACAGTCGGTTTCGGCCCAGGCCGATCGACTCGTCTATCTCGTGGCGGAACGCGTGATTCGGCTCTCCGGCGGCGTCGTCATCGATAAGGGAGGCGATCTCCTGAGCGGGTCGCGCCTGATCTACTGGCTCGACGAGGGCCGTTACGCGATGGGGCCGTCCGGCGGCACGGCTGCCGGAGTCGGCTACCCGTGACCGACCGCCCGGCCTCAGGCCACCGCATCCGCACCCGGGATGTGCGGAAGGTCTATCGGGGCCGACCAGTCGTCCAGGACGTGTCGATCGAGGTCGGCCAGGGGGAAGTCGTTGGTTTGCTCGGACCGAATGGCGCCGGCAAGACGACCACGTTCTACATGGTCGTGGGCCTGACCCGGCCGGATGGCGGCCGCGTCTTCCTCGACGACGTCGACATCACCGACCTTCCCATGTACCTTCGTGCGCAGCAGGGCATCAGCTATCTGCCACAGGAGCCTTCGGTGTTCAGGCGGCTTTCCGTCGAAGGCAACCTCCGTGCGGTGTTTGAGACGCTCGGCCTGGGCCGTGCCGAGCAGCGCCATCGGATCAACCAGTTGATCGGAGATTTCGATCTCGTCGCGGTCCGGCGCTCGAGAGGGAACCAGCTTTCGGGCGGCGAGCGCCGGCGGCTCGAGATTGCCCGGGCGCTTGCGATCAGCCCCAGCTTCATCCTTCTCGACGAACCGTTCGCCGGCATCGATCCGATCGCCGTGCTCGACATCCAGGCGATCATTCGACAGCTCCGGGACATGGGTATCGGCGTCCTGATCACGGATCACAACGTGCGGGAAACGCTGAAGATCACCGACCGGGCCTACATCATCAACGACGGCAGGATTCTTCGTACGGGCACACCGACGGAACTGTCGTCCGATCCGACGGTGAGAAAGATCTACCTCGGCGCCGAGTTTACGCTCTAGGATCCCGCGCCGCAGCGACGGCGCAAGGTGATACCGTCATCTTGGCATTGGTCTTGCTGGAACGCGTTGAGGCGGCGCCGGACGGTGGCGGGCTGCCGACGCTTCGAGTTGGACTGGCCCGGCCCCGGGAACCGCTACCGTTCGAACGCGATCATGGTGCTCCAACAGAGGCTCTCCCTCAAACTGGCCCAGCGGCTGGTCATGACGCCGGCCCTGCAGCAGGCGATCAAGCTGCTGCAGATGACCCGCCTCGAGCTGGAAGGCGTGCTCAACCAGGAGATGGTCGAGAACCCGGTGCTTGAGGATGGCAGCGAAGAAGAGGATCCGGAAGAGGCAGCTCCCTCCGACGCTGGCGGCGAGACGAAGGCCGAGGTTGCGGACGCTCCGGGAGAGGAGGCTGCGAGCGCAAACGGCGCCGAGGAAGGGGAGGGGAGCGACACTCCCGAGCCTGGCGATGAGGACGACCCCTCGATGGGAGACATCGACCTCGACGCGTACTTCAACGACTACCTCGGGCCGGACTCGACGGTCGCGAACACCTTCGAGAGCAGGGAAACCTCGCCGATCGAGAACAACTTCAGCCGCGAGCCGGATCTCTACGACCACCTGCTCTGGCAGTTGCGCATGTCCGACGCCTCGCCACTGCTCAGGAAGGTCGCGGAACTGATCATCGGCAACGTCGATGCGGATGGCTTTCTGCAGGCCTCGGTTGAGGAGATTCGACTTCTCGGTGCCGGGGAAGCGGAGGCCGAGCGGTATCGCTCGGAAGTCGCAAGGGCCGGGGAAATGAACGAGGCGCTGGCCACCTCTCAGGAGCAGAATGGCGGCGCTCCGTCAGTTTCGGAACACCAGGCAGCGGAGTTGGCGCCCGATCCAGTCGCGGTACCGGGATACCCCCTGGAGCTGGTGGAGCGGGCGCTGGAGCTGGTGCGGAGTTTCGATCCGTCCGGCGTGGCCTGGTACTCGCTGCGGGAATGCCTGCTGGCGCAACTCGAGGCAAGGGGCGAAACGGACTCGCTGGCGTACCGCATCGTCGGCGAATGTTGGGGGCCGTTCACTCGACGGCAGTTCCGGCTCATAGCGCGACGGCTGCGCACGCCGTTGGCTCAGCTCGAGGCGCCGGTCGAGGAGATCAAGGCGTTGGAAACGAGACCTGGTCGGCAGTTCTCGAACGAGCGCGTCGAGTACGTCGAGCCCGACGTGGTCGCGGTCAAGACCGGCGGCGAGTGGGCGATTCAGCTGAACGACGACGGCCTGCCCAAGTTGCGGATCAGCCGGGCCTACCGGTCGATGCTTCGGACAATGCAGCGCGACGGCAACCAGACGGAGGCGCGGGATTTCCTCAAGGACAAGATGCGCTCCGCGATGTGGCTCATCAAGAGCCTGGACCAGCGCCAGCGAACGATCTACAAGGTTGCGGAGTCCATTCTGCGGCAGCAGCGGAGGTTCTTCGACCATGGTCTCGATGAGCTGCGCCCCATGGTGCTGCGGGACGTGGCCGACGACATCGGTATGCATGAGTCAACCGTAAGCCGCGTGGTGTCCAACAAGTACCTCCACACGCCGCGCGGCCTGTTGCCGATGAAGTTCTTCTTCCACAGCGGCATCGACCGCTACCAGGGAGGAGAGATTTCCTCGTTGACGGTGAAACGGATGCTGAGCGACCTGATCGGCGAGGAGAACAGCCGCAGGCCGCTATCGGATTCGGCATTGACGCGTGAGTTGCAACAGGAGGGCATTAACATCGCCAGGCGAACTGTGGCCAAGTACCGGGATGAGCTCGGTATTCCGTCCTCAACCGATCGCAGACGGATCTTCTGAGACAGAGCTACAACGGGGGCACCGCCGAACCAAGATGGATCTGGCAAGTCTGGCGAAACCGCAATTGATCTTCTCCGACGTCGAGGCGAAGAGCCGCGACGGCGCACTGCGAACACTGACCGAGCGGATCTGCCGCGTCCTCGGCCTCTCGGATCCCGATGCGGTCCTGTCCGCCCTGCAGGAGCGGGAGGAATTGGGCTCGACGGCCGTGGGCGGAGGCATGGCCATTCCGCACGGCCGGATCCGTGGTTTGCGGGACATCGTGCTCGCAGTGGCGGTGTCGAAGCGCGGCGTCGACTACGGCGCCGATGACGGCGTGCCGGTCCGCTTCTTCTTCGTCCTGCTCTCGCCCCGGGAAAGCGCCGGCCGACACCTCAAGGCCTTGGCCGCGATCTCCGAGTGGGTGAGCAGTGGCGGCCGTGAGCGCCTTCGCCGCGTCTCCAAGGCGCAGGAGATCTACGAGCTGCTGTGCGCCAACGGGCGTGTCTGAATCGCCGGTCCGCCTGTTCGTGATCACGGGCCTGTCGGGCTCGGGGAAGAGCACGGTTGCCCGGTGCTTCGAGGATCTCGGCCACCACTGCATCGACAACCTGCCGCTGCCTCTCCTGAGGCACCTCGTCCGTGAGCCGGCTGCGGCCGCACCGGGGCTCGAGGCAATCGTCCTGGTCACGGACCTGCGCACTCCCGGACTGGCGGAAGAACTGCCGCGCCTTCTCGATGAAGCGGATCCCGGGCTGGTCGAACCGGTGTTGATCTTTCTCGACAGCTCCGACGACGTGCTGGTCCGGCGGTACTCCGAGACCCGGCGCCGGCATCCCCTGACGGGCGAGGGGGAGCGCGTGATCGACGGCATCCGGCGGGAGCGGAAGATGCTCCTCGAGCTTCGGGGACGGGCCGCGCGAGTGTTCGACACGACGGACTCGACGATTCATGAGCTTCGCGCAGCCATCTACGACGAGTTCGGATCGAGCGACGCCGGCGGCCTGACCGTGAACATCGTCAGCTTCGGGTTCAAGTTCGGTGTCCCGGCGGGCGCCGACCTGATGTTCGATGTCCGGTTCCTGCCGAACCCGTACTTCGTCGCCGAACTGCGGGAGAAGCCGGGCACGGACCCTGCGGTCCAGAGTTTCCTGCATGGCCACGAGGCGTTCGCCGAATTGGTCGGTCGGCTGGAGAGTCTTCTGGCCTACCTTCTGCCGAGATTCAGGGACGAGAACCGCAGCTATCTGACCGTCGCGATCGGCTGCACTGGAGGGAGGCATCGGTCGGTCGCGGTCTCGGAAGCACTGGCGGACCGGCTGGTGGCCGGCGCCTGGCAGATCCAGTTGCAGCACCGGGATGTGGAGCGCCACCGGTCAAGGGCGGCGAGCGACAGATGACGATTCCCGTGCTCATCGTTTCGCATGGCGAACTCGCTCAGCGCCTGCTCGAGTCCGCGCACGCCATTTCCGGCCAGGACCACGACACCTGTCCCGTGCCGATCCACGCGCTCTGCGTCGACTGGCGGGCCGACGCCGGTGAGGCGGCGGACCTCATCGAGGCCAGAGTCCGACGGCTCGAGGAGGAGCACGGAGAAGGGGTGCTGATCCTGACCGAAATGTTCGGTGACACGCCCTGCAACAGTGCGCTGCGGGCCTCCGGAGCGGCGAACGCCGCGGTCGTGACGGGGGTCAACCTGCCGATGGTGCTGAGTCTCTGCTGTGGAGCGCCGGAGCTCGATCTGCCGGATCTGGCGGACTGGATCTGGAGCAACGGGCGCAGGAGCATTCAGCTCGCCGCGAGTGGCAGTTCGCCGAACCCCGAGTGATGGAACGGGTGGTTGAGGTGGTCAACGAACTGGGCCTGCACGCGCGTGCCGCGGCCAGGCTGGTGCAGACGGCGAAGCAGTTCCGGTCCGACGTCGTGTTGCGCGTTGGAGCCCGTGAAGCCAGGGCGCGGAGCATCCTCGGCGTCCTGCTCCTGGGAGCCGGACAAGGCTCCAGGCTGACCGTCCGCTGCTTCGGCGAGGACGAACATGCCGCGATCACCGCGATATGCGAGCTGGTCGAAACCCGCTTCGGGGAGGACGCGTGAACCGGGTGAAGGACCTGAAACCGCAGGAGGACCTTCAGGGGGCTGCCGCGGCGCCGGGAGTCGCGATCGGTCCCGCGGTCTGCCTCCGCGGACACGGCGTCGAAGTGCTGCGGGTGCCGATCCGGAGCAGCGGCCTGGACCGGGAAGTCGCACGCTTCGGCGCTGCCGTACGCTCCGTGGAGGCGGAACTCGAGGCCACCGAAAGCCGTATCGCCGAGACCTTTGGCAGCGATCTGGCGTCCATCTTCCATGCCCACTCGGTCATTCTGCGGGACTCGTCGTTCGCCCGCCGGATCGATCGGATGATCCGCAAGGATCGGGTCAATGCGGAATGGGCGGTGCAGGCGGTGGCCGACGACCTTGGCGAGAAGTTCGCCCAGGTAAAGAGTCAGCACCTGCGGGAGCGGGGCGAGGACCTTCGCGACGTCACCCGCTATCTGCTCCGGGCCCTGGCGGGGAAGAGGTCTTCGCCGGGTGTAGGCGAGGACTTCGACCGCAACGTGGTCGTCGTCAGTCATGAGCTGACGCCGGACGAAGTCTTGCGCCTGGGACGCCGCGGGGCGGTTGGCTTCGCGATCGAGGTCGGCGGGGCCAACTCGCACACGGCGATCGTCGCCCGCGCGCTGGACGTCCCGCTGGTCACCGGCATCGTGGAGATCACGAACCGGGTCGCCGACGACGACCCCGTGATCGTGGACGGGGAGGAGGGATGCCTCACTCTCCATCCGACACCGGAAACGCTGGACGAGTACCGCAGGCTCCGGCGCCGGCGGCGGCGCAACGAGGAGGCGTTGTCGACCGCTGCCAGGGATCTGCCGGCTCGGACCGTCGACGGGGCGGAGATCGAACTGCTGGCCAACGTCGAACTGCCTGACGAACTCGACGACGTACAGCGATTCGGCGCCGCCGGCATCGGGCTCTACCGAAGCGAGTTTCTGTACCTGGAGAAGAGCCCCGAGCTGCCTTCCGAAGAAGAGCACCTGGCCGTGCTCCGGGAGCTCCTGGAGACCCTCTCGCCGCAGCCCGTCGTCGTGCGGACCCTGGATCTGGGCGGCGGCAAGGTGGCAAGTGGCCTCGTACCGCAGGACGAGGAGAATCCGGTGCTCGGTCAGCGCGGCATTCGGCTCACGATGGCCCGGGAAGACGTGTTCCGCGTCCAGTTGCGCGCGCTTTTCCGCGCCGCGCCCTTCGGCAGCCTCCGCATCATGGCTCCGATGGTCACGGCGGTCGAGGAGATCCGGGCACTGCGAGTGCTTTGCGATGAGGTGTGCGCCGAACTCGAGGCCGAAGGAGCCGAGCACCGGCGGGACGTGGAGCTGGGCGCGATGGTGGAAGTACCCGCGGCGGTGATGATCGCCCGCCAGCTCGCGGCCGAAGTCGACTTTCTCTCCATCGGCACGAACGACCTGATCCAGTACACACTGGCGGTCGATCGGACGAACGAGTACGTCGTCGACCTTTATCAGCCACTGCATCCAGCCGTGCTGACCATGATTCAACTCGTGGTTGAGGCGGGCCGGAGGCAGCGGGTTCCGGTCGCCCTGTGTGGCGAGATGGCGGCAAGCCCCGAGTGCGTTCCGCTCATGCTGGGGCTTGGTCTGCGTCAGCTCTCGATGAGTCCCCGGGGCATTCCAAGGGTCAAGGATGTCGTGCGTTCGCTCGATGTCTGCGACGCCGAGGAGCTTGCTCGCAGGTGCGTCGCCGCGTCGACGGCGGAGGAGGTCGGGGCGCTGCTCGCGGCGTTCGGGGCAACCGCCGTGGACACGCGGACGCGGGTGCATTAGGGGGTAGTAGTCTCCGCGCCGTGGAGCGGTTCTACATCGAGACCTGGGGCTGCCAGATGAACGAGCTGGACAGCCAGCGCATGGCGGGCCAGTTGATGCAACAGGGCCTCGTGCCGACCCGTGAGTTGCAGCAGGCCGATCTGATCCTCCTGAACTCGTGCTCGGTGCGGGAGAAGGCGGCCCAGAAGTCCTATTCCCGGCTGGGCGAGTACAGGTTGCTGAAGCGCCAGCGGGCGAACCTCCGGATCGGTTTCTGCGGCTGCGTTGCGCAGCAGGAGGGCGAAGAGGCCCTGCGCCGCAACCCGGACATCGATTTCGTGGTCGGCACGGGCCGGGTCGGCGAAATCGAGTCGGTTCTCAGGCGCAGCCGGCGTGGCGAGCGGGTCCTGGCAGTCGGGTTTCCCGAGGAGCGGCCCTACGACTTCGAGGCGATCAGTCGGGACAGCGCTCACAAGGGGATGGTGACGATCATCGAGGGTTGCAACAAGCGCTGCACGTTCTGCGTTGTGCCGACCACCCGGGGGCCGGAGCGGTGCCGACCGATGGCGCAGATCATGAGCGAGATCAAGCACCTGGTCGAGTACGGCTTCCTCGAGGTGGAACTGCTTGGACAGACCGTGAACCACTGGTGCGAGCCGCCGCCGCCGCTCGGAAGCGGCCAGGAGCTGGACTTCGCCGATCTGCTGAACGCCGCGGCCGTCATGCCAGGCCTGAAGCGGCTGCGTTTCGTGACCTCCTATCCGCGCGATTTCACCGACGCGATGATCGCGGCCGTTGCTCGTCACGACAACATCTCGCCCTATCTCCACCTGCCGGTTCAGTCGGGCTCGAACCGGGTGCTGCGGCGCATGGGACGTGGCTACACGGTGGAGGATTACCGGAGGCTGGTGGGTCGCTTACGTGCCGCTCGCGAAGGCCTCGCCCTGTCGACCGATCTGATCGTCGGTTTTCCGGGCGAAACCGATGAGGACTTTCAGGCCACCCTGGACCTGGTCGAGGAGGTCCGTTTCGCATCCGTTTTCGCGTTCAAGTACAGCCCCAGACCGAATACGGCCGCGATCCGGCTGCCCAGCGCGGACGAGGTCCCCAGGGAAGTCGCCGACGAGCGGCTCCAGCGCGTCTTCGCGGCCCAGTCGGTCATCCAGCGCGAGCTGAACGAGGAGCTGGTGGGGAGGAAGTTCGACCTTTTGGTGACCGGCTGGAGCAGGCGGCCGGGCCATCAGGCCGGGCGAACGGACTGTCATCGGATCGTCCACTTTCCGGTGGGCGACGAGCCGGTCAGGGCCGGGACGCTGACCCGCATCCGGACTCTGGAGGCCTACGACCATTCTCTGCTGGGCGAGATGATCGCTGGCCGCTGCTAGGCCGCTGGCGTAGGATGGTCGGGGATGGCGACTGAAGGAGGAGGCAGCGGCGTGGCGGCCCGGGAGGACGCGGTCGATCGGAAGATCCCGGCTGAGGTCCACGGCCTCATGATGGAGCCGAACTCCAATCAGCCGATCGTCATCCTGCGCCTGCACGAGAAGAACGCGAGCGAGAGTTCCGTCGTGCCGATCTGGATTGGCATCTTCGAGGCGGGAGCGATCCAACTCGCGATCGAGGGCAAGGATCCGGGCCGGCCGATGACCCATGATCTGCTGAAGAACGCGCTCGACCTCGTCGGGGCCGAGGTGATCGAGGTCGTTGTGCGGGCGATCGAGGGCAACACCTTCCTGGCGGTGGTCGAGCTCGTCGAGCGAAGCGGCGAGCACCGTCTTCTCGACGCTCGACCGAGCGACGCCATCGCGCTTGCGCTGCGTGCCGGAGCGCCGCTCTTCGTGCGCCAGTCGGTCGCGGATCTGGCCCGGGTCAAGCAGACGGCGAAAGAGGAGGGCACCGAGGCGCCGACAGCCGGCATGGACGAAGAGAAGATGAAGGAGTGGCTCGAGGAGCTCGATCCGAAGGCACTCGGCAAGTACGAGATGTAACCGGGCGCGTTTGATGGACATCCGAATGGTCCCTCTTTCCCGGATCGAGCCGGACCCCGATCAGCCCAGGCAGCAACTCGAAGGCCTGGAAGAGCTGACTGCCTCCATTCGCACGAAGGGCGTTCTGGAGCCGATCCTGGCCCGACCGCTTCCCCCCGCGTACCCCCACGACGCGCGGAAGAGGCGCTACCGGATCATCTCCGGCGAGCGCCGGTTTCGCGCCGCCCTGCGGGCCGGGGTCAGTGAGATTCCGGTGATCGAGATGGATGTCTCCCGCAGCGAGGCGCTCGAGATCGCGCTGGTCGAGAACCTCCAGCGGGTCGACCTGACTCCGTTCGAGGAAGCTGACGGCCTGAGCGCGCTGGTTGAGCAGCACGGCTACACGCACGAGCAGGTGGCTGCCGCGCTTGGCCGCTCCCGGGTCAGTGTGACGGAGTCGCTCGCGTTGCTCCGCTTGCCCCGGGACGTACGGGACCGGGCGATAGCACTCGGCATCTCGGCGAAGAAGTCGATTCTTCTGGAAGTGCTGAAGCTGGCCTCTGAGCGCGAGATGATCGAGATGCTGGAGCGCATCGCCGAGTACGATCTCAAGCGTGCCGATGTGCGCGATGAGGTGCGAGCCCGCCGATCGGACGCGCGGCAGGACGAGGGACCTCGGAAGGCCGAAGAGCCGGCTGAAGGAGGCGAGGCCGGACCGAAGCCGCATGTGTTCCGTTTCCAGGCGCCGGATGAGCGCTACAGCGTCTCGTTGAGCTTCCGCCAGAGTGTCGTCGAGGAAGAGGATCTGATCCGGGCCCTCGAGGAGTTCCTCGCGGCGCTGCGGCGGGAACGGGAAACGACCGCGTCGTTCTAGCGGCGGTCGGCCGGCCTCGGCGTGGGACGCGACTGTCCGGAAGGGTAGTCCCCAGAGGCCTCTCGCGTGGCGGATTCGTCGTATCGAAGGTCTGATAATGTCCATTATGTCAACTCCATCAGGGCGGCAACCGGGCGCGGTCCGTGGCAAAGTTGGGGTTCGGGCCGAATCCCCATAGGCCCGGAATGCCGATGTTCCGCCTCCTCGATCGCTACATCCTTCGCGAAACGATCGGCCCACTCGGACTGGGCCTGCTCGTCTTCACCTTCCTCGCCCTCCTGCAGGAACTGTTTCAGCTTGCCGAACTGATCATCGAGCGGGACGTCGAGGTTCAGATCGTCCTTCGGCTTCTCGCCTACAGCCTGCCGCAGATCATCGTCCTGACGATCCCGATGGCGTTCCTGTTCGCCATTCTGCTGGCGATCGGCCGAATGGCCGCCGACAGTGAACTCGTGGCGATGCGGGCCTCGGGCATCAGCCTGTTCTCGATCTACCGGCCGATCCTGATCATGAGTCTGCTTCTGACGGCCGTGACGACCTACCTGATGACTGTCACGCTGCCGGCGGGCAACAAGGCGACCTCCGAGCTCCAGTTGGCGATCCTGCAACGGAGCGTGAATCAGCAGGTCAAGCCGAGGGTGTTCTACGACGGCCTCCAGGGACGCGTCCTCTACGTCTTCGAGTCGCCCGAGAACGAGGCCGGCTGGCGCGGCGTATTCCTGGCCGACGCGGTTCCAGGTCCCGAGCAGCAGGTCATCGTCGGCGAGACAGGTGGGATCAACGTGACGCCGGGAGACGGCCGGTCCCCGGTCCTGGCCTTCGGTCTTGCCGACGTGCACGAGGTCGACACGAACGATCCGAGTACCTACCGGCTGCAGCGCCTCCGAGACGCGAACATCGTGATCGAGGACAGCCAGTTCCGGCACAGCGAGGGGTTGGTCCTCGCCAAGGACGTGCGCTCGATGACGCTCTCGGAGCTGGTCCGGACCGCGGACGAGCCCGGCGTGTTTGCCGAGAAGCGGACCAAGGCCCGGGTGGAAATCCAGAAGAAGTTCGCGATCCCCGGGGCCTGTCTCGTGTTCGGCCTGTACGGGATTCCTCTCGGCTTCCGGAACCGCCGAACCGGGCGGTCCTCGGGATTCCTCATCTCGGTGACGATGTTCCTGTTCTACTACGTCATGCTGGGCAACGGCGAGGAAGCCGCCGTCAACGGGCAGGTGCCGCCCTGGTTGGCGATGTGGGCGCCGAACATGCTCCTCCTGGTGCTTGGCACGTTCCTTCTCTGGCGCCGAAACCGCGACAAGACGCTGATGATCAGCGCGGTCGACCGTTACCTGAGGGTGCACGTCTGGCGACGAATCCTCCGTCTCGGCAGACGGAGGCAGGTCAGGGGTCGCCGCAAGCGAGCGCTCGAGGATCGTCTGGCGCGCGCCCGGCCCCAGTCGCTGTCGCTGGGCGGCTCCCCCACCCGGCCTCGCCTGAGGTTGCGGGTCGAACCGTTCGGCCTTCGATTTCCCGGGGTCATGGACCGCTACGTCTTCGGTGTCTTCGCTCGTGTCTTTGCGGTCACGGTTGCGGCGGCTCTGGCCATCTACATCGTCACTGACTTCACCCAGTTCGTCGACGAGATGTTCGACAACGATGTCCCATCAAGCGTCTTCGCGGCCTACTACCCCTATCTTTCGCTCCAGATCTTCTATGACGTGGCGCCGGTCCTCGTCCTGGTGACGACGTTGGTCACGTTCGGGTTGCTCTCGCAGCGCAACGAGGTCGTCGCCGCGAAGGCCCTGGGCTTCAGTCTGTTCCGGCTGGCGATACCGGCCCTCGTCGCGGCCGCGGGAATCGCTCTGCTCAGCGCGGCTCTCGAGAACTCGGTGCTGCCGGCTTCCAACGCCAAGGTCGCCGAGTTGAAGGACCGGATCCGAGGCAATTCGGGAGCGGTCAGGAGCTACCAGGGCATGGATCGTCAGTGGCGATATGCCCAGGACGGCACCGGTTCCGGCTACATCTACAACTATCGCCACTACGATGCCGACCGCCAGACCCTGCAGCGCCTGCAAGTGTTCCGGTTCGACCGCGAGCACCGATTGATCGGGCGCCTGTACGCTGCCGCTGCGCGGTTCGTGCAAGGTAGCGAAGCGGAAACCGGCGGTTGGCAACTGGTCGACGCCTGGGTGCGCGAGTTTGACGGCCTGACGATCACCAGCAGCAACCGATTCGCCGGACCTCAACCGGTCGATCTTCCGGAGGGACCCGAGTTCTTCGACACGGAGGTCAAGTACGCCGATCAGATGAACCGTGGCGAACTCAGGCGGTACGTCAGCGATCTGACAGCCGCCGGCAACGCGGTACCCGAACTCCAGATGCAGCTCCACAACAAGACCGCACTGCCGGTCGTGTGCTTCGTCATGGGCCTGGTCGCTTTGCCCTTCGCGTTCCGCCTCGGCCGCCAGGGGGCGCTCTACGGCATTGGCATCTCGATCATGCTCGGGATCGTCTACTACACCGTGATCAGCGTCTTCGTGACGCTCGGCCAGTCGGAGGCCCTGCCGCCCCTGATTGCGGCCTGGAGCCCGAACGCGCTGTTCGGCACCCTCGCGCTCTACCTGTTCCTGGGAGTGAGGACTTGAGAGGCGTCAGCGCTGGGAACTGGCGCGAACGAGTGCGCGCCGGCTGCCGCCGCTGGCGTCAGGGGCTCAGGCCACAGCCCGGCGCAGTGTCGCCGCGCGGTCGGTGCTTTCCCAGGGAAACTCGGCCCGACCGAAGTGGCCATAGGCGGCCGTCCTGAGGTAATGCGGCTGGCGCAGGTCGAGCGCTTCGATGATGGCCTGAGGCTCGAGCGGGAACTCGCTGCGCACGAGTTCCTCGAGGAAGCGGTCTGAAATGCCGTCCTTTGCGGTACCGAACGAATCGACGTGCACCGAAACGGGTTCAGCGACACCGATCGCGTAAGCCAACTGAACCTCGAGGCGCTCCGCCATGCCGGCGGCTACCAGGTTCTTCGCCACGTAGCGCGCCATGTAGCTCGCGGAGCGGTCCACCTTGGTCGGGTCCTTGCCCGAGAAAGCGCCGCCGCCGTGGTGTCCGACGCCGCCGTAGGTGTCGACGATGATCTTGCGCCCCGTGAGGCCGCAGTCGCCCTGGGGACCGCCGACCTCGAACCGGCCGGTTGGATTGACGAGGAGTTTCGTTCGCTGCGGTCCATCCTCGCGATACAGGTTTGCGAGCATCACGGGCCGGACGACGCGGTCCCGCACGAACCTCTGGATTTCTTCCAGATCGACTCCCGGCGCGTGTTGCGTCGAAACGACGATCGTGTGTGCTCGCACCGGTACCCCGTTCTGGTCGTACTCCACCGTGACCTGGGACTTGCCGTCCGGTCGCAACCAGTCGACCTCGGCCGCGCGCCGTACCTCGGCAAGGCGTCGCGTCAGGCGATGTGCAAGGACGATGGGCAGTGGCATCAGCTCGTCGGTTTCGCGGCATGCATAGCCGAACATCAGGCCTTGATCGCCGGCACCGCCGGTGTCGACGCCGAGGGCGATATCCGGAGACTGCGGATCGAGCCGGACCTGCACCTCGCAGTCGTCGCCGGCGAAGCCGGTCCCGGTGTCCACGTAGCCAATGTCGCGGACGGTCTTCCGCGCCACCGACTCGTAGTCGATCTCGTGGTCGGTGGAACGAACCGTGAGCTCGCCGGCGAGGAGCACCAGATCGGTACTGACCAGCGTCTCGCAAGCCACCCGAGCCCTCGGGTCACGCCGCAGGGCCGCATCGAGAACGGCGTCGGAAATCTGATCGGCGACCTTGTCGGGATGACCCTCGGTCACCGACTCGGACGTGAACAGACGCCGTATTCCTGTCCCACTCGTTCGCATCGGCAGCGAACCATACCAACTCGTCGGCATGTCGCCCGCCGCACCGCCTTCTTCGATCACTGCGTAACATCGCCCGGCGATGATTCGCAGCCGCAACAACCCCCAGGTACGTGCGATTCGCCGCCTCCGTAACGCCCACACTCGGAAGCAGTCTGACCTGCTCCTGCTCGAGGGCCGGCATCTCGTCGAGGCCGGCGCCGAGGCCGGGCTCGCGTTCCGCCATCTCCTCGCAACGCCCGATTTCCGCGCGGCCCACGCCGAGTTGATCCGGCGGCTTGAAGACTGTTCGGGAACCGCAGCCGCCCTGATCGACCCCGACCGGCTCCGCGAGCAGGCCGACGCCGACGCCCCCCAGGGCGTCGCCGCCCTGGTCGAACCACCCGCCGGCTGGCACTCTGCGGAACGCGAGACCCTCGTTCTGCCTTCCGGCCTCCACCTCTACGTCGACGGTGTCCAGGATCCAGGCAACCTGGGCGCCATGGCTCGCTCCGCCGAAGCCGCGGGGGCCGCATCCCTTCTCCTCGCCACCGGCACTGCCCGCCCGAGCCAGCCGCGCGCCCTCCGAGCCTCGGCCGGCAGTCTGCTTCGCATCCCCGTCTGGACCGACGTCCAGCTCCATCAGGTAGCGAGCGGGGCCTCGTGGTTCGCCTTGACGTCCGGCGGAAGCCCCGGAACCGACGTTCCCACTGCCTACCTTTTCGCTCCCGGCAATCCCGTTTCAGAGCTCTCTGAAGTTGCCTCCGCGAAGACCGTAGTTGTCGCCGTGGGCAACGAGAGCAGAGGTCTCTCAACGGCAGTTCTCGAACGGTCTGACCTCTTCCTCCAGATCGCCATGGTCCCGACGATCGAATCCCTCAACGCCACGGTTGCAGCCTCCCTGGCCATGTTCGAACTGCAGAGGCTGCGCAGGCAGCAGAGTCACGCCTCGACTTGACACTTTCTGGGCTCGGCGAGCGGCCCCTGGGACCCTCTCCCCGGACCGGAGCAGGCGGGTGAGCCCACCGGCGGTTACTGGCCGGCGCGCTCGTTCAACAGGCGGGTCAGCGCCGGCGCGACTTCGTGCAGGTCGCCGACGATGCCGTACTGGGCGATGCTGAAGATCGGGGCCTCCGGGTCCTTGTTCACGGCGACGATGATCCGGGATCCGCTCATGCCCATCAGGTGCTGGATCGAGCCCGACACTCCGAGCGCCACGTAGAGGTCCGGGGCCACCGTATGTCCGCTCGATCCGACCTGGTGCGCGCGCGGCAGCCAGCCGTTGTCCACGACCGGCCTGCTCGCGCCGAGCTCGGCGCCGAGAGCCGTGGCCAGGTCGGCCGCGACCGAGACCTCGTCCGCTCCGCCCACTCCCCTCCCCGCGGTCACGATCCGCTCGGCGCCCGGGAGGTCGACGCCGCCGGCGCTAGCCGCCATACGTCCCAGGGTCTCCCGTTCCGGTTTTCCTTCCATGTCGGCCGGCAGACAGACTTCCACGACTCGCCCCGGCGGCGCCGGTGTCTCGTCGCCGCTGAAGGCACCACTCTGCACGGTAACGACGACGGCACGGGTTCTCGGACGGACTTCGGCCTGGAGCTTGGCCTGCAGGATGGACCGCTCGAAGCACAGACCGCCTCGACCGTCCGCCGCCGCCCCGCTGATCGACGGGACATAGGCGGCGCCGAGTCGCAGGGCGAGTTGGGGAGCGAACTCGGCCACCTGGTAGGTGTGCGGCAAGAGGACCACCGTCGATGGAGGTTCTCCGTCGCCGTTCTCGCGCACGATGAGCGCGCCAAGCGCCTCGGCATAAACGCGAGGCGAATAGGGTCCCAGCCGTTCCTCGTCGAGTAGCGCGAGCCGCACGTCGGCGCCGAGAATCCCGGCGCAGGCGCGTGTTTCGCGCGATCCGGGCCCCGGGCCGGCGTTCTCGACGATCCATACGACGGGTTCCGTACGGCTCATAGCAGAGCCTCCCGCTCCAGGTGCGCGAGGAGTTCGGTCGCCGCTGTCTCCGGCGCGTCCCCTTCGATCAGCAGGCCGCCCCCGCCGGTCGGTGGGACCCGGAGGGCCGTCGTCACGATCCCGGCGCCGGCCTCGCCCACCTGACCGGCTTCGACGCCGAGGGTCGTGCAATCCACAGTTTCCAGCGGCTTTCTCCGCGCCTGAAGGGTGCCGCGCAGCGAAGCGAAACGCGGCTTGTTGATTCCGGCCTGCACCGCGAGCACGGCAGGTAGTCCGAGACGGAGCACCTCGTTCAGACCGCCCTCCAGTTCGCGGACGATTCGTACCGAACCGGCCCGTTCCAGTTCGACGGCCATCACCAGCCAGGCGTAGGGACGGCCGAGCAGCCCGGCGATCACAGCTGGGGTCGCGGCCTGGCCCAGGTCGTCGGACTGGGCACCGGCAAGGACGAGATCACACGCCGCCCGGTCGACGGCCGCGGCCAGAGCGCGTCCGTCCGTCAGCGCGTCGCCGCCCTGGAAGTCGGCGTCCGCGAGGTGCACGGCGCGGTCGGCCCCCAGCGCCAGGGCCTTGCGCAAGGCCTCCTCAACCCGTGGCGGTCCGAGGCTGAAGGCGATGAGCTCGGGGCGTCCGAGCCCGGCCTCTTCGGCCGCCTCGACGAGCAGCAGCGCCTCTTCGAGCGCGCAGAGATCGCAGCTCGAGATGACCCAGTTCACCTCGCGATCGTCGATGTGGCGGCCGGTGTCAGCGATCCGCGGGTGCGCATCGCTGTCTGGTACCTGCTTGATGCACACGCCGATCTTCAAGCCGGGCTTCTCCCTTGGTTGGCGCGGCAGCATAGCGCCACTCCCGGGGGCGCCAACGGAGCCGAAGGCATAGACCTTTGGCTATCTGTCTGATAGTTTCTCTCGGCGGTGCCTGCGTTCTCCATCCCCATCGCGACGTTGATGGCCACCGGTGACTCAGCGGTGATCCACTTCTTTCTGCGTTCGGGCCCGGTGGCGAAGATCGTGCTCGGGATTCTGGTCCTGATGTCATTGTCTTCCTGGTACGTGCTGCTGCAACGCCTGCTGCTCTTCCGTCGCACGGCGCGACAGAACCAGGGCTTTCTCGACGTGTTCCGGAAGGCCGCCCGCTTCAGCGACATCGGCAAGGCGGCTCCCGACCACCGCGCCTCGTCGCTGGTCGGGCTGTTTCAGGCCGGCTACCTGGAGATCGACACCCAGATCAAGGCCCTCCAGGAACCGCGGGGGGATGACGACAGCTTCCGGCTCCAGTCGCTGATGGGGCTCGAGCGGACGCTTCGGAGGGCCGCGAACGTCGAGCTTCGCGTCCTCGCCCGCAACACGTCCTGGTTGGCGACCACGGCCGCGGCGGCGCCCTTCATCGGCCTGTTCGGAACGGTCTGGGGCATCATGATCGCGTTCAACGACATCGGAACCTCGGGAACGGCGACGATCACCGCGGTGGCGCCGGGCATCGCCGAAGCGCTGGTCAACACGGCCGCCGGCCTGGTCGCGGCGATTCCCGCCCTGGTCGGGTACAACTACCTCGCCACCAGACTCCGGCAGCTCCGCGCGGAAATGGACGACTTCACGCTGGAGTTCCTGAATCTGGCCGAGCGCAATTTCGGTTGATGGGCGCAACTTCGGTTGAGTTCGGATAAGGGAGTCGGAATTGGCCTTCTTCCAGGACACCGACAGCGATGACGCCGTCCTGGCGGACATCAATGTGACGCCCCTGGTCGACGTGATGCTCGTGCTGCTGATCATCTTCATGATCGCGACGCCGATGCTGCACCAGGGCGTGGAAGTAACCCTGCCGGAAATGGAATCGCCGTCGACGCTGGCGGTCCGGGATGAGGATCCGATGATCCTGACCGTGGCGCAGAACGACCTCGTCTACATCAAGGACGAGCCGGTGGCCACGCCGCTGCTCGTCGACCGCCTCCTCCCCCTGCTGGACCTGCGTGACTATGAGGCCGTCTTCGTGAAGGGCGATGCGGAAGTGCCGTACGGAAGAATCATCCATGTCCTCGACGTTCTCGAACGTGGGGGAATCCATCGCGTTGCGCTTGTCGTGCAACCCGAGGATCAAGGGCCCTAGCGGCCGCTGCCACGGAGCCCCAGCCAGGTGCCGAGTCAGGACACTTCCAAGCCATCCGTCGAACTGGCTCTCCAGAGCCGGGAGCGCCGGGCGGCCCGCCTGAACCGGCCCTGCCTCGCGGCCTCCCTGACCCTTCACATCGCGATTCTTGGCGGGATTCTCTTCGGGCCCGGCCTGTTCGCCGAACGGACCTACCTGGAGCGCCAGACTGTCGACATCGTTCGCATGACGACGATCCGGCCGAAGCCGATTCCGGTGACCCCGCCCCCGGAAGAAGAACCGCCGCCTCCCGCCCCGGAACCGGAACCCGAGCCCGAACCACCGCCGGAAGATGTGCCGGTTCTGGTCGAGGAAGAGGCCCCGACGCCGGAGCCCGAACCCGAACCGGAGCCACCTCCTCCCCCACCGGAACCGGCGCCGGAACCGCGGCCGCAGTTGGAGCGGCCCTTCCAGCGCGCCCGGACCATCGACGATTCGCTGGCCGGCAGCGACGACGCGGAGGCGCCGGTGGTCGGCTACGACAGCGAGGACTTCACCTACGCGTACTACACCAGGCGCCTGGTTGCTGCGATCCGGGCCCGCTGGACCAGGCCTCCGATCGAGGGCGTCGAGGCCCTCGTCCGCTTCCGGATCGCGAGTGACGGTACGGTGAGCGAACTCGAACTGATCGCGTCCTCCGGCGTCACACGGTTCGACAATGCCGGTCTGCGCGCGATCGAGCTGGCGTCGCCGGTGCCGCCGCTGCCGCGTAGCTTCAGGAAGCCAAGCCTCGGCGTGACGATGAGGATTAGATGACGATGCACTGTTTTTCGCCGACCCGGATCGTCCGCGACGCGGTAGTGGTCCTTCTCCTCTGCGGGGCGCCGCTCTTGGGTGCGCAGGAAGACCCTGATGAACCGCTTCCCGCCGAGCAACTGCCCTCCGACGTCGAAGTCGTGCTCGACCGCGACGTGGCCACTCGGCTCAATCTCGCCGTACCGCGCTCCGGTCGGCCGCCGGAAGCCGGACCGGAGTTCCTCGATGCGATGAACGAGGTGGAACAGACTCTCCGGGAGGATCTGGTGTTCACCCAGCTCTTCGACGTCCAGGGTCCGGAGGTGTTGTCGGCGGTGCGTCTGACCGGCGAGCGCGCGGAGGACCTCGAGCAGTACCGCGCCTACGGCAACGAGGTGGCGCTCCTCACCGAGTTCAAGCTCGACGGCGATGAGTTGATTCTCGAGGGACGGGTGTACGACCTGGCCAGCGGCCAGTTCATTCTGGGGAAGCGGTTCAACGGGGGAATCGACCTTGCACGCCGCTTCGCCCACGCGATGTCCGACGAGGTCGTTCTCTACTTCACCGGCCGCCGCGGCATCGCGATGACTGCGATCGCGTTCGTTTCCGACCGGGAGTCCCAGGGGAGCAAGGAGATCTTCCTGATGGACTACGACGGTCATGCGCAGCGCCGGATCACCGGGCACATCTCGACCAGCCTGTCGCCGGTCTGGGCTCGGGACGGCAGTGGACTCGTGTATCTCTCCTACTTCGAGGGACGGCCCGGCGTGTACTGGGCCGACCTCGTTACTGGCAGGAAGACCGCCATCATCGCTGAAGAGCAGCCCGCCTATTCCCCCAGCGTGTGTCCGGACGGCGAATCGGTCCTTTTTGCCCGCCCCCTCCGCACGAACCGCCAGAACATTGAGATCTTCGTGGTCTCCCGCAGTGGAGGCTCTCCCCGGCAACTCACCCGCTCGAGCCGGATCGACACGAACCCTGAGTGCTCGCCCGACGGCGCACGCATCGTGTTCACGTCAAGCCGCTCCGGTACCCCCCAAATCTACGTGATGGGCATCGACGGCACCGACCTGCAACGGGTGACGTTCGAGGGCCGCTACAACACGCTCGCATCCTGGCACCCGGACGGCAGTCGCCTGGTCTACTCCCGCCGCGCCGACCGCGGCGACCGTCACGACATCGCGGTCGTCGACCTGGTGACCGGCCAGGATCAACTTCTGACGACGGGACCGGGGAGTCACGAGAACCCGTCCTTCTCCCCCAACGGCGAGTGGATCGCGTTCGACACTCGGCGCCCTGGAGGTCGCCGCCACATCTACATCATGAGCCAGGACGGCAGGTACACGCGTCAGGTCACCTCGCGGGGCAACAACTCGCACCCGTCCTGGTCGGGCTATTTCGACTGATTTCAAGTTCCCCCGGCCGAAGCGACAGGTTGCCGCAACCGCGCCGCTTTGGTACTGTTTCCCCGCTCTCAACCAACCAAGGTTTCAGGTTCGAGGAGAAGTCCCGGTATGTTGGCCAGAAGGTTCCCCGCATTCATCCTCCCGGCTCTTGTGCTGCTGGCCGTTGGCGCCTGCAAGAAGGCAGAGCCCGAGCCCCCGGCGCCACCGCCTCCGCCGCCCCCGGTCGAGGAGCCCCCACCGCCGGAACCGGTCCCTCCGCCGCCGGCGCCGCCGGTCGAGCCGAAGTACGAGTCTCCGTGGTCCGAGGACATCATGGAGGCCAACAGGCAGGTCCATGAGAAGGGCCTTCTCGGTGACGTCTACTTCGAGTTCGACCAGGCGACTCTCACCGAGATGACGCGCTCCCAGCTCAGCAAGAACGCGGACTTCCTCAAGACCAGGGACGGCGAGAACCTCGTGATCACGATCGAGGGCCACTGCGACGAGCGGGGCACGAACGACTACAACCTCGCACTTGGCGACCGCCGGTCGAACGCGGCGCGGGACTACCTTCTGTCCCTGGGCGTTTCCGGGGATCGTCTCAAGACGATCAGCTACGGCGAGGAGCGCCCGCAGTGCGAGGAGACGAACGAGGACTGTTGGCAACTGAACCGTCGCGCCTACTTCCGGGTCACCGACTTCAGCTGACTCAGCGCGGCGTGCTCCAGGCACTGGCTGGTCCTCTCGCACACGCCGCGAACCCTCATTGCCGATAGCCGCGGGTTCTGAGCATGCGGCTGCCGGAATCTCGGACCTCCTGCTACCCCACCCGGTTGCTGCTGGTCGCCGGGTCGGTGGTCGTCTTGCTCGTGGCGGCCTGCGCCTCCTCGTCCACGCAACTGGCCGACCTGGAGACCGGTCTCGCCGCAGTGGAACGGCGGCTGGACGAACTTCGATCCCAGACGCCCACGCGACAGGACCTGGCTACGGTGGTTCAGGCGCTCGAGAATCAAGTCGACAGCGAAGTCACCGCGAACGCCGATCTGAAAGAGGACCTGCGCCAGATCCTCTCTGACCTCGAGGCGCTACGAAACCTCGTTCAGGAGCAGCGTCAGATTCTCAACGCGACGGTGGACCGCCTTGAGCAGACCGGAACGGACGTGGCCCTGATCCAGGGTCGCCTCGAACGCCAGGAGGCGTACCTTTCGGCTCTCGATCAGTTGCAGGAAACCAGCCGCGCGGCGCCCGCGGTTGAGGCCGTCGACCCCAAGGTTCTCTACAACGCCGCCTACCAGGACTATTCCGAGGGATGGTACGAGCGCGCGATCACCGGCTTTCGTCAATATCTGGATACGTTTCCGGACGGCGCCGACGCGGACAGTGCGCAGTACTGGCTCGGAGAGTCCCACCTCGGCCGTGGGCAGTACCGCGCGGCGATCGAGGAACTCGGTCTGGTTCGACAGGACTACCCGGAGAGCGACAAGGTCCCGAGCGCCATGCTCAAGGTCGGGGTCGCTCTGAACGAGTTGGGCGACCGCGAACTCGCGATTGAGATGTTCCTCCGAGTTCGAAGCAGCTACCCTGATACCGATGAGGCGATCCTGGCGCTCCAGCAACTCGACAACCTGGGCGCCGAGCAGTAAACTGCGCCGCCGGTGGCTCGGCCGCCCGGTCCGAATGAGACGTACACCCGGAAGGTGAGAGAAGGCGATATGGCGAACAGCAAGCAGGCAGAGAAGCGCATCCGGCAGTCACGAGTCCGAAGAGACCGCAACCGTGCCGCGCTCTCGAAGCTCCGTACTTCGGTCAAAGCCCTGCGCACAGCCGCTGACACCGATGTCGAGCGTGCCCGGGAGTTGCTTCCCGGGACATTGAGCCTGATCGACGTCACGGCCCGCAAGGGCGCTATCCATGCAAACGCGGCGGCCCGCCGGAAGTCGAGACTTGCCCGGCTCGTGAATCGTCGCGCCGAGGCCGCATCCGCGTCGGGAGCCGCGGCCGAGTGATCCGCAGGACGTGATCTTTCGGCTGGAGCGGCGTCAGAAGCCTTCCAGCAGGTCGGTCACCATCGTGTCCGCGAACCGTTCCGCGCTGTCTTCGATCGCGATGTTCTCGCGGTCGAAGAAGTCAGCGTCGGCGCTCTCGACCGGGTAGCTCTCCTTGAACTGGTAGCGGTCGTTCGCCCAGATCACCTCACCTTCTTCCTCGCCGGGTGACTTGACCGTGCGGCGGAAGGACACGTCGGCCACGATCGCCAGTTCGTACTCCTGGGCGCGACCGTCGTTCGTGAAGGTGATCGGCGCGACCCGGAAGGCCGTGACGGCGCCGCGAATCGTTGCATCGGACTCCGCTTCCGTGGAAACGAGCTCGAACCGCCGCCGGGTCAGGAGTTCGTCCGCGATTGCCTGAGTCAGGAACTGCTCGACCTCCACTCGGGAGGTCCGATTTTCGAATGGCGCCAGGAACACCTGCTGCACGTCGTCAGGAATGTTGGACGCCTTGCCGACGAGCGCGTAGCCGCAGCTCACCAGCACCAGCACGGGCAGCAGGGTGGCCGCCTCGACAAGCCGCTTGAAACGGGCTCCCTGCATGCCCGTCAGCGTAACAGTCCGAGGCGGGAGTTCCGGGGCCCGGGAGCCCTCGACAGGATGAGTCAGCGACTCGGATCCAGGTTCAGCGTGGCGCGCAGGGCGTCGAGAATCCCGTTCACGAAACGGCCGGACTGTTCGGAGCCGAACTTCTTGGCGAGTTCGATCGCTTCATCGATCACGACGACCGCTGGAACGTCGGACTGGAAGCGCATCTCGTAGACCGCCAGTCGCAGGACGTTGCGATCGACGACCGGCATCCGCTCCAGTCGCCAGTTGTCCGCCTGGTCGGCGACCATGCGATCGATCGACTCCCTGTGAGCGAGACTGCCCTCAACCAGGGTGCGGGCGTAGTCCAGTGCCGACTCGGAGATCTGTTGGCTGGCGCCGGCGTCGGCGGTCTCGGCACGGAATCCGTGAATGTCGAAGGCCCTGAGCAGTAGAGCCGGTTCCGCGTCGCCCAGTTCCCGCTGATAGAGCATCTGCAGCGCCATCTCTCTCGCCTGCCGGCGCTTGCCGCCCGCTCGCCGCAGCCGATCGGGTGTCTTCGGCGGCGTGGCCTCCCCGGGTGGCGCCTCACCGGGCCTGGTCACGACCGGAGCGATCCCAGCAGATTCGCCATCTCGAGGGCTGCCTCGGCGGCTTCCTCGCCCTTGTTCCCCGCCTTTCCTCCGGCACGCGCAGCGGCCTGCTCGGCGTCGTTGCAGGTGAGAACCCCGAAGCCCACGGGGATCGCGGTCTGCGCGGTGACCCGGGCGCATCCTGCGGCGCACTCGTTGCAGATGTAGTCGAAGTGCGGGGTCTCACCCCGAATCACGACGCCGAGCGCTATCAGTGCATCGACCCTTCCGGTGGCGGCCAGGGCGTCGAGTGCCGCGGGTATCTCCCAGGCTCCGGGAACCCGGACAACCAGGAGATCCTCTTCCCTGACCCCGTGTTCCACCAAGAACCGTCGGGCACCCTCGAGCAGGCGCTCCACGATGCTGCCGTTGAAGCGCGCCGCGACCAGGCCGACCCTGACACCGGGCGCATCGGAGGCCGTCTTCATTTCGGGGCAGGCGGCGGACCGGTTGCTACAGGGCTAGAGGAATCGTCAAATGGTCGGGACGGCGAGATTCGAACTCGCGACCCCCTGAACCCCATTCAGGTACGCTACCAGACTGCGCCACGTCCCGACCGAGCGGCATTCTCTACGCAATCGTCGCGCTTGGCAACAACGCACCGCAGTGGCGACGGGTCAGTCGTCCTCGACGCCTGTCTCCGGCTTGAGTTCCGCCGCAAGCTGGCGCGCCTGCGAGACGAGCGACGCTACCCCGCCCTCGAGCCTCTCGACTCGTCGAGTCAAGGCTCCCAGTTCGCCTGCACCGGAGGCGTCCGCGCCATCGGCCGGACGATCGAGCTCGTCCACCGTCACCGCAGCCTCCATACCCACCGCTTCCGTCTCCGAGTCGCCGCCCTGCCCTTCTTCCGGAGGCAACCCGTTCTCCGTGGACAGCTCGTTCTCGCTCTCGCTCTCGACCTCACTGGCGGGCTCCTCGGTGACGACCAGGGGCTGCCCGCGGACACCGCCTTCCTCGAGTTCGGCGACGAGCTTCTTCTTCGCGCTGGCAATGGTGAAACCCTCGTCGTACAGGAGTTCCTTGATCCGGCGAATGGTCTCCAGATCCTCGGCGTCGTAGTCCCGACGGCCGCCCGCTCCCTTCGAGGCCAGGGCCGGAAACTCCGTTTGCCAATACCGCAGGACGTAGGGCTGGATGTCCAGCACCTTGCATACGTCGGCGATCTTGTACTGCTGCTTGGAGGGAATGACCGGTCTCCCGCCTGGTCCGCAGGTAGCTTCCGGGCCCAACCAGGTACGTTGGCCACCCGGTCTACTGAAGTCAGGGAAACGAAATGAAGACTATACGAAACCCTGAACAACCGGCTTCTCTGCTTCCGTCAGCACCTCAGCCGGACGTCGGCTCGGTCTCTCCGCGTCGTTCCCTGACCACGAGGCGCAGTGGAACTCCCGGGAGATCGAACGCTCTTCGAAGCTGGTTCTCAAGGTACTTGCGGTATGTATCTCCTCGCTTCAAGCGCCGGTTCGCGAACAGAAGAAACGTCGGGGGCGTTCCCCGTACCTGGGCTGCGTAGAAGAACCTCCACGGTCGGCCCCGCTCCGCGGGCGGCTGGTGGCGGGCCACGATCCGGTGGGTCACCCGGTTGAGTTCGGACGTACTCACCCGCAGCCCGTGGCGCTCCCGGACCCGGTCGAGAGCAGGGAGGACGCCGCCCATGCCGCGTCCCGTCAGGGCGGAGACGTTGACGCGAGAGGGCCTGGCGAAGACCTCGGCCAGGCGTTCCCAACCCGCTTCGAGCCGTTCCCGACCCTCCGTATCCAGAAGATCCCATTTGTTGCAAGCGATGACGGCCGAGCGTCCCGCCTGCCAGGCTGCATCGGCAATGCCCAGATCACCGGCCGTGATCCCCTGGCTCGCGTCGACCACGAGGACGACCAGTTCCGCCCGCTCGATCTGTCTCCGGGCGAGCATCACCGCCAGTTCTTCCGGTGCGTCCTGGACTTGAGAACGGCGCCGGATGCCGGCCGTGTCGACGAGCAGATAGTCCGGTCCGTCCGCGCGCTGCAGGAGGCTGTCGATCGGATCCCTTGTCGTGCCGGCGGTGGGTGAGACGAGCGTTCGCTCGCTTCCCAGCAGCCGGTTGATCACCGAGGACTTGCCGACATTCGGCCGACCGACGACCGCGACACCGGATGCCTCGGGCTCGAATGCCGGCCCCGCGGGGGGGAGATGGGCGGCCAGCTCTTCGTGCAGGTCTCCGAGACCGGCCCCGTGTTCCGCGGACACGAGTACGAGTCCCTCGGCGCCCAGAGCGTAGAACTCCTGGTAACCCTCCTGGGCGGCCTTGGTGTCCGCCTTGTTGACCACGACGACGATCGGCAGGCCATGGCCGCGCAGGCGGTCCATGACCTGCTCGTCGCCCGCGGCCAACCCCTCCCTTCCGTCGACGACGAGCAACAACGCGTCACTCTCTTCGATCGCGAACTCGACCTGGGCGTTCAATCCCAGGGGGTCGTCGCCCGGCACCAGTCCCCCGGTGTCGATCAACTCGACGAAGCCACGCCCCTCCAGGTCGAAGCGGCCGACGAGACGGTCCCGCGTCACGCCTGGCGTTCCGTGGACGATCGCCTGCCGGCGACCGATCAACCGGTTGAAGAGGGTCGACTTGCCGACGTTGGGGCGACCGACTATCGCGACCGCGGCTGGCACGAAATCAGGACTCGAACTGATACTCGATCCGGCGGTCGATCACCTTCCAGCCCTCGTCGCGCCGCTTGAACTGGTAACGCACTCGGTAACGATCGGTAGCCGACGAGAGTATCTGCTCGGTGCCGCTGGCCAGGGACTGAATGTCCCAGACCTCGAGAGTCGTGACTGCCGCGTTGGAGTAGCGCCAAACGTCGACCCGCTCGATCTCGAAGCTCTGGAGGCTTGGCCGCAGGGTGCGGCTCTCTCCCGTCTCCAGCTCGTAAACACGCCTTCGGACCGTCTCGACCTCCTTCGGAACGGCTCCGGAGGCCAGGCCCTCGAAGTCTCCCTCCGCGTAGGCGGCGCCCAGCTTCGGCAGGTAATCCGTGAGAACGGCCTCGATTGCCAGCCGATCCTCTTCGCTCGCTCCGTCCGGCCCGGACTCGCCGCAGGCGGCCAGGCCCGCGACACAGGAGATGGCGAGCAGCGATCGGAGCGCCGCGCCCGCAGTTCCGCCAGCCAGAGCACGGCGGTGAGGTGATCTGCTCATGAAGCGAGCCTAGCAGCTAGCAGGCCCTCCGCCGGCAGGCCGAATATGCGGATACAATCCCGCCTCGGCCTGTTGGCGGTCGCGAGAGCGACGGAGCTCAGGGCCGTTGCGAAAGTGGCGGAATTGGTAGACGCGCAAGATTCAGGTTCTTGTGGTAGCAATACCGTGGGGGTTCGAGTCCCCCCTTTCGCACCATCCGGGTTCAGATCGATGCGTTCGATGACCCGCGCGCGGAGCCGTTTCCAGTCGGCGCGGATCGCACCGCTCGGGCGTCACTCGTAGAAGGCGAGCGCACTGTCGCCGTAGCGCCGCGTTCCGTTCAGCGACAGCCGACCCGCACCCTCGGGTGGTCGCCGCCGGCTCGAATGCTCCAGGACGATCTGTCCGCCGTCCGTCATCAACGCGGCGACCGCGGCCAGGAGTTGCTCGAGTCCGTCCGCGTCGTAGGGTGGATCGATAAAGGCGAGGTCGAAGGCGGCTTCGCCGGCCGTAGCCCGGGCCAGGCGCTCCGGAAGTTCGGCCGCGGCAACGCGCAGGCCGCCGGCGCCCAGGCGATCCCGGTTCACCTCCATGCAGTCCAGGGCCCGGCGATCCCGGTCGACGGCCAGGGACGAGCAGGCGCCGCGAGACAGCGCCTCCAGCGAGACGGAGCCGGAACCCGCGTAGAGCTCCAGGAAACGGCAGCGCTCGATCCGATCGCCCCAGTGCGAGAACAGCGCTTCACGAACACGCGCCTGGGTGGGGCGAATGCCCGCCGGCGTCTCCAGACGGCGGCCCCGCCACTGGCCGCCCAACAACTTCACTCCACCCGAGCCAGCCCTCCGGGGCCTCATCCGTCGCCTGGACCGGATGCCGAGGGATGGCGATAGGCCACTCGGCCACCCACGATCGTATAGACGACCTCGGTATCGGCAATCTCCTCCTCGCGCGCCGTCATGATGTCGCGGGAGAGGACTGTTACGTCGGCGAACTTGCCGACTTCCAGACTGCCCTTCTGATGCTCCTCGAAGGCCGAGTAGGCGGCGTCGATCGTGTAGGAACGGAGCGCTTCCTCTCGAGTCATTCGCTGATCCGCCCCGAACACTTCGCCGTTCTCGAGTCGCCGGCTGACCGCGGCATGGAAGGACGCGATCGGATCGACATCCTCGACCGGAGCATCCGTGCCGTTCGTCACGACGGCCCCCGAGTCGATGAGTTTCCGCCAGACGTAGGCGCCCTCCGCGGTTCGTCCTTTTCCGAGCCGATCCGGTACCCAGGGGCCATCCGATGTGCAATGGACCGCCTGCATCGAGGCGATCACGCCCAGGCCGGCAAAGCGCGGAATGTCGTCCGGGTGCAGGTGCTGGGCGTGTTCGACGCGCCAGCGGCGGTCCCGATCGCCGGCAAGAGCCTGCTCGAAGAGGTCGAGCGTTTCGCGGTTCGCCCGGTCGCCGATCGCGTGAACGCACAGTTGGAAGTCGTGCTCCAGCGCCAGCCGGGCCGTCTCCTCCATCACCTCGAGACTTGTCGTGTTCAAGCCGCTGGATTGCGGCATGTCCTCATAGGGCTCCAGCAGCCAGGCGCCGTGGGATCCCAGGGCGCCGTCGATCGAACGTTTGATCGCGCGAACGGTGAGAAAGCCGTCTCCGCGGTCGATCATCCGGTAGCGGCTCAGGGACTCCGCCAGGGATTCGTTTCCCTCGCCCACCATCACCCACAGACGCAGAGGAAGGGCCCCGTCGTCCGCCATCTGTCGATAGGCGTCGATCAGTTCGAAGCTTGAACCGGCATCCTGAAAGCTCGTGATGCCCTTGGCGAGAGACTCTTCGGCCGCGATGCCGACGACGCGCCGAACATGGTTCCACTCCAGGGTCTCGCTACGCAGCCCCGCGACCAGGTTCTCCGCCGTTTCCCTGAGCGCGCCGGTCGGTTGCCCATTCGCGTCGCGCACGATCTCGCCCCCCTCCGGGTCGGGAGTCGCCGCGTCGATGCCGGCGAGCGCCATCGCGCGGGCATTGGCGAAGGCCATGTGACCACTAACGTGCGTCAGGAGGACGGGGTTCCGAGGCGAAACCGCGCTCAGGTCAGCATGAACCGGGAGTCCCTGCACGGCCGGAACGGGCGGTGTCGACCACTTCGACTGATGCCAACCCCGGCCCAGGATCCAGGTTCCCGGTTCGGTTTCCTCGACCGCCGCGGCAACCTGCGCGACGATCTCGTCCCAGGATGACGCGGACTCGAGGCTCAACTGGAGCTTCGACTCGCCGAGGCCCCAGAAGTGGCCGTGCCCTTCGATGAAACCCGGAACGGCCAGACGCCCCTCCAGATCGAGCACTTCCGTGTCAGGGCCGATCCAACGGCTGACCTCGTCGTCGGAACCGACGAACACGACGCGGCCGTCCACCGCGGCCAGCGCTTCCGCTTCGGCGGGCGCCCGTTCCGCGTCTTCGCTCAGGGTGACCAGCCGACCTCCCACCAGAACGAGATCCGCGGTCGGCTGCACCTCGTCGCCGCAGCCGACCAGGACGAATGCAGCGACCGCCGCCAGTGACGCGGTACGTTTCGAGTGCCCCGGCGGGAAGGTCATCCCGCTGGAATGCGGAGCGTCTGTCCGACGACGATCAGATTGCCGCGCAGTCCGTTCACCTGGCGGATCCGGGCTGCCGAGGTTCGGAAGGTGCGGGCCAACTGACTCAGCGTGTCGCCCTGCCGCACGCGGTACAGGACTTCCTTGCCGTCCGCCGGAATCACCAGGCGCTGTCCTGCATGGATCAGATCGGGCCGCCGCAGATTGTTCGCCGCCGTCAGGACCTTGACCGAAGTACCGTACTTCGTCGCGATGCGGTGCAGGGATTCGCCCCTCCTGACCACGTGAACCGTCTCCTTGACCGCCTGCCCGGCGCTGCTCGCCACCTCGGGGTCGGAGGATGCCGGTCCCGTCGGCCCGGGCGCCTCGAGCGCGGCCCTCTGAACCGGAGCCGGCGCGGAGCGGCCCGCTCCGCGTTGCGGGATGCGGAGACGCTGGCCGATGTAGATGCGGTCCGCCCTCGGCAGTCGGTTCGCGCGCTGGATCTCGGCAACGCTGGAACCGAAGCGGCGCGCGATACCGCCCAGGGTGTCGCCCCGCCGTACCCGGTAACCGAATGCGGCCTGGCGGTCCGGTTTGCGATCCGGAGGCAGGGCGGCGTACGCCCGCTCGAATTGCGCGCCCATGCCATGCGGCACGCGAAGCGGGTAGCGCGGCGGCACGAGGAGCGAGCCCGCGAGGACGGTCCGGTCCAGTGCGGGATTGAGTTCCGCGAGCCGATCCATGTCCACGCCGGTCGCCGTCGCCAGGTCGGTCAGGGCCACGTAGCGATCCCGAAGAGCGACATCGAAGCGGAGCTCGGGGAACGGTTCGACGTTCGGAAAGTGACGATCGCGCTCGACGTACGCGATGACGGCGGCGACGAACTCCGCGTAGAAGTTGCGCGACGCGAAACCGAACGTGCGCGACTTGTACTTCTCCACCACGACGGCGATATCCCTGGTGCCTAGACGGCGCACGGCCCGCGCCATGCCGCCGGCGCCGTGGTTGTACGCGGTCAGGGCCAGCGGCCAGGCTTCGAGAGATTCGTAGTCCCGCCGCAGCTTGCGGGCCGCGCCGGCAGCAGCCAGCAGCACGTCCGAGCGTGCGTCTACCGCCTCGTCCATCTGCAGAAAGGCGCGGCCGGTCGAGGCGGTGAACTGCCATGCGCCGGAAGCTCCGACCTTCGAGCGCGCCCGGTAGTTGAACATGGATTCGACGAACGGCAGGCAGCGGATCTCCAGCGGCAGACCGTACTCCGAGAGCGTTCTTTCGATGCCGGGCATGAACATGCCGGAAATCTCTATCGCCTCCTCGAAACGGTTCCGCAGTCCCCGCTGGGAACGAACCATCCCCGCGGCGCGCCGGTACTTCGACCTGCCCCCCGCCACATGCTCCATCCGGGTGGGTATGGACCGGAGGTCCGCAGGCAGGTTCGTCACCGGCCGGCCCGCAGCAAGATCCCGCAGAGCCCTCGAGACGCGGCTCATCTCGGCGCGGACCCGTTTGATCCGGGCCCGGTCGATCTGCAACTCCGACGAGCCCAGCGTGCGCAGGTCGCTCATGTCGACCACGCTGTAGATGACGTCCAGGTGCCTCTCGTCGTGGAGGACGACCTGGTCGCTGGAGTAGGTGACGAAGACCTTCTTCCAGAACTCCACCGCCGGCTCCAGGCTTACCGGCACGGGGAACAGGTCCGGATCGATCGCCGGGTGGTAGCGCTCCTGGGCCTGGGCGCCGAACGCCGCGAGTGTCAGGAGGGCGCTGCAAGCAAGCGCAGAAATCCAGGGCGAGCTACTGCGAGTTTTCATCATGAGGCCCGTATCTTACTGAGAAACAACGACTTGTGCAGCCCTGCGCGCCGCTCGATGTCGTCGACGCAGGCCGGGAAACAGGCCCGCCGGCATGCGCAGGAACGGTCAATAGCGATAGTCGTCCCGCTTGTAGGGGCCGCCCTTCTCTACCCCGATGTACTCGGCCTGCTCCTCGGTCAACTCGGTCAGGCCAACGCCGAGGTGGTCGAGGTGAAGACGGGCCACTTCCTCGTCGAGGTGCCGCGGCAGCAGCGACACGACCCGCTCCCTGTCCTCGGCGCCACGGTGCAGATCGATCTGGGCGAGCACCTGATTGGCGAACGAGGTCGACATGACGAAACTGGGGTGTCCGGTGGCGCAACCGAGGTTCAGCAGGCGCCCCTCGGCGAGCATCAACAGGCTGCGGCCGTCCGGGAGGATCCACTCATCGACCTGGTCCTTGATGTTGCGGGTGCGGATTCCAGGAATTCGCTTCAGTCCGGCAATGTCGATTTCGTTGTCGAAATGGCCGATGTTGCCGACCACGGCCTTGTCCTTCATCCGGCTCATCAGTTCCGCCGTGATCACCGACTTGTTGCCGGTGCAGGTGACGAAGATGTCGGCGGTCTCCACGACGTCTTCGAGGCGCGCCACCTGGTAGCCCTCCATCGCGGCCTGAAGCGCGCAGATCGGGTCGATCTCGGTGACGATCACGCGGCAGCCCTGACCCCGCAGGGACTGGGCGCAGCCCTTGCCGACTTCGCCGTAGCCGCAGACGACCGCCGACTTGCCGCCGATCATCAGGTCCGTCGCCCGGTTGATCCCATCGATCAGGGAGTGCCGGCAGCCGTAGACGTTGTCGAACTTGGACTTGGTCACCGAGTCGTTGACGTTGATCGCCGGGCAGAGCAGCGCGTCGTCGTCCTGCAGTTCGTACAGGCGGAGGACTCCGGTCGTCGTCTCTTCGCTGATCCCCCGCAGACCCTCGGCCAGTCTTGTGAAGTACTGCTCGTCCCAGGTTCGGACGCGACGAATCAGCTCCAGGATGACGCCCCATTCCTCCGGTTCGGTGTCAGCATCGAAGTCCGGCACGACGCCGCTTCGCTCGTATTCGACGCCCCGGTGGATGAGCAGCGTGGCGTCGCCGCCATCGTCGACGATCAGAGTCGGGCCACCCTCGTTCGGCCAGTCCAGTGCACGCAGCGTGCACCACCAGTACTCCGGCAGCGTCTCGCCCTTCCAGGCAAAGACGGATACGCCCTTGGGGTCCGCCGCGGTACCGCCCCGCTCGGGCCTGCCGACCACTACCGCCGCGGCCGCCTCGTCCTGGGTCGAAAAGATGTTGCAGGAAGCCCAGCGCACCTCGGCGCCGAGGTCGACCAGAGTCTCGATCAGCACGGCCGTCTGCACCGTCATGTGCAGGCTGCCGGTAATCCGCGCGCCGGCGAGCGGTTGTTCCGAGCGATAGCGGCGGCGAAGCTCCATCAGCCCCGGCATCTCGTGTTCGGCGAGTTCGATCTGCCGCCGACCGGCGTCGGCGAGGGACAGGTCGGCGACCCGGTGGTCCAGGCCGCTCGCCGCCCGAAACAGGTCCGAAGCCGCGCTGCGCGCCAATTCGTCTACCGCCGGGGCGGCCTCGATCCGTCTGTCTGCGAGAGTCATGTCTTTGTCTCCGGAGTCGGGACCGCGTGGGTCCGTTGATGCGCGATGCTGATCGGCGAGATGCAACGGCGTCGTCATCTCCTGGCGCGGCAGAAGGGCCGGAAGCCGGCGCTTCGCGCCGGATGCCGGCCGGAAGGCCGGCGCACCCGGTTTCTGCCGCGCACTCTGCTGGCGCGATCCATCCTCAGGCTTGAGGGGCGGCGATGTCAACCGGGAGTCCGGTCAGACCAACCGCCTCCGCCAGCAGTTCGTACGAGCGCATCCTGGCCTCGAAACCGGGACAGATCGTCAGCACGACGAGCTCTTTCACGCCCAGTCGCCCGGCCAACTCCTCAGCCCGTTCCCGTACGGCTTCAGGCGATCCGATCAGACTTCGGGCCCGCATCTTCTCCATCACGCGCCGGTCGCTCTTCGTGAACTCGTAGGCTTCAGCCTCCTCCAGGCTCGGGAAGGGCCCCGGACGCCCCTGGGTCAACCGGATCCACCAGAGGAACCGGCTGAGCGACTGCCGGCGCGCCTCGTCCTCCGTCTCGGCCACCATCGCGCTCACGCCGACGCTTGCCTGAGGTTCCGGATGACGCTCGGACGGCCGGTACTCGCTCCGGTAGAGGTCGAGTGCGGCTTCGGCGTCGCGTGGCTGAATGAAGTGGGCGAAGCTGTAGGGGCAGCCGAACCAGGCAGCGAAACGCGCCGACCCGAGACTGGAGCCGAGCAGCCACACGTCTGGCTGCGTGTCGCCCTGGGGCATGGCGCGGACGCCGTTCAGTCGCTCGTCCTCGTGGCCGCGGCCCAGGTACCCGAGCAGATGCGCGACCTGCTCCGGGTAGTGCTGAACACCCAGTCGGCCAGGGCCGTGCGCGAGAATCCGGGCGGTCAGGCGGTCCGAACCCGGCGCCCGACCGATGCCGAGATCGATTCGTCCGGGGTACAGGGTCTCCAGCATCCTGAAGACCTCCGCTACCTTGAGCGCGCTGTAGTGACTCAGCATCACACCGCCCGAACCGACCCGCATCCGCTTCGTCGCGGCAGCGACCTGTCCGATCAGTGCCTCGGGAGCGGCACAGGCGAGCGATTCCGAGTTGTGGTGTTCGGCCAGCCAGTAACGGCGGTAGCCGAGTCGGTCCGCCTCCTGAGCCAGCTTGACCGCCTCCCGGATCGCATCCGCCGCGGTCATCCCGGCCCGTATCGGACACTGGTCCAGAACACTCAGCGCGAGGGCCGGCGAGGGCGATGCCACCGGAAGGCTTCGGCTCGAAGCCGGTTCCGCGGCCGCCACTCAGTAGGCCTCGGAGCGCCGGAACCGCTCCACCACCCTGCCGTTCTCGCGCTCCGCGCGTTCCAGCAGACGGGCCGCCCACACCTTTCGCTGCTCGTCCACTTTTCCGGGATCGTAGCGGTCGACCAGGGAGCCGAACTGACTGATGTGGGCCGCCGACGCGCGCGCCTTCTTTTCCGCAACTTCGGTGATGTCGACCGTGTAGTTCGGATTCGCGCTGTAGTAGAAGAAGACGAGCGGCACGCTCCAGGCGTCGAAGCCCTCCGCCTCAAGTTCCGGAAAGTAGAGCCGCCAGCGTGCCGCACGGATCGCGTCGACCGTGACGATGGCGCCCGAACGGTGATCCGACTTGTGGTACTGCTCCGAGGGCGATCCCGGGTCGACGGAAAACAGGGCGTGAGGCTTGAAACGCCGGATCTCGCGGGCTACCTGGCGCGTCAGCTCGCGGCGGTCGACGTACTCGAGCATGCCGTCGTCGTGCCCCAGCCAGTGGATGTTCTCCTTCGGAATGCCGAGGATGCGGCAGGCTTCTTCCTCTTCGGCCCGGCGGATCGCCTTCAGGCGGTCCTTTGTCATCTCCGGATCGCGGGAACCGCGTTGTCCGTCGTGTAGACGACGATCTGGATGTCGTTCCCCCGGGCAGCCAGCAGTGCGAGCGTGCCGCCCGAGGTGAACGTCTCGTCGTCCGGATGCGGCGTGACGACGAGGATGCGGCGGTCGGACCATTCCTCGATCCGGTCGGAGCCTTCGTAGACCGCCTCGGGGCGCGACACCTGCGCCATCGCGGGCGACCCGCCGCCGACGCCGATCCCACCGGTCGCCAGGAGTATCCCCGCTACGGCTGAGAGCCCCCGGTGCACGGCTTTCACGCACGCGAAGACCATTGGCTCAGTATAGTGAACCCATGGCCCCCGGACGCCTGAACAAAGGAGTCGCCGCCGCCCTCCTCCTGGTGCCGGCGCTGGCGGCTGCCCAGTTGCCGTCACCGCAGCCGGGAAACCCGGACTCCCCGGCCACCACGGTCGCGGAACAGGTGACCGTCAACATCGTGAACATCGATGTCCATGTCACGAACCGCCGGGGTCAGCCGATCGCCGACCTTGTCGCCGCCGACTTTGAGCTCTATGAGAACGGCGTACCGGTCGAGGTCACGAACTTCCTGAACGCCTCCGCCCGGGACGGGCGTGAGTGGATCGACGGAGGGGAACTGGAGGAACCGGCGGACACCGAGGCTCCCCTGATGGTGGCGCTCTACGTCGACCGCTATCGCACTGCCCACGGCCATCTGCTCCGTATCGAGCGCGATCTCGCCTCCTTCCTGAGTAAACGCCGGGATCAGGGAGGCGGAATCCGGTTCCTGCTCGCGACCGGCGACCCTGAATTGAACGTCCGAGTCCCCTTCACCGACGATCCGCGGGAATTGCTAGGGGCGCTGGAGGAGCTGCGCAGCGAGCCGCGTTCCGGCCTCTACGACGACGAACTGCTCCGTCGCCGCACCCTGGGCAGTATCCGGACGACCTACGAGACCTGCGTACAGCCTCCCGCCAGCGCGTTCAACCCCGGCTGCGTTCCATGCGTCGATACCTGGGGCGCACTCCTTGGAGCTGCCAGCCAGTACGCGTCGGAGATGCAGTCCCGGGCCGCAACCTCGATCTCCGCCCTCGCCGAACTGGTGACTGCACTGGGCGGTCTGCCCGGTCCCAAGGCGCTTGTCTATGTGAGTGACGGTTTGTCGCAACGTCCGGGCGCGGATCTGTACCACTACCTGGGACAGATCTGCACCGACCGGCGGTCCGAAACGGACGCCCTGGAACGTGAATGGGACGACACGACGCGCTTCAACCGATTCAGCGCCTTCAGCAACGCGAACCGGGTCACGATCTACCCGGTCGACGCCGCCGGAGTCCGGGCGCTGTCGTCGGTCGACCCGACTTTCGCCGGCCCCGTAGCCGAGGTGGAGGGGTTCAGTGGTACCCGAGACTCGCGACTTTCGACCGTTCTCGTTCCCAGCACCGAAAACGATCGCCTGCGGGTTGACAACCTGCAGGGCACCCTCAGTCTGTTGGCGGACGAGACTGGTGGTCGGGCGATCTTCAACCTGGCCCATCCGGCCGAAGCGCTGGAGGAGATCGCGGCGGACTTCGCTTCCTACTACTCGCTCGGCTACAGGGCACCTCCCGATCGCCGTCACGCCATCCGCCAGATCGAAGTCAGGCTGACCAGCCCGAGAAAGGGCTGGCGGGTGCGCTACCGGCGCTCCTATGTCCTGAAGTCGGAGGATCAGAAGCTGGCGGATCGACTGTTCTCCGCCCTGAAGCTCGACGAGCAGAGTAATCCTCTCGCGGTCGAGGTGACCTTCGGAGGCCTGTCGCCCGCCCCGGGTGTCGGCGAGACCAGACTGCCGGTGGAGGTCCAGGTTCCGGTTTCGGCGGTCACATTCCTTCCCGGACCGTCTGGCCAGGCCGGAGCTGTACGCATCTTCCTGGTCGCCGAGAGCGAGGACGGTCGCCGTACACCGATGCGCCAGAAGACCCTGACGCTCAGTGAAGGTCAGTTACACGCCCAGCAGGACACCGCCCTGGTGGTTGTCAACGTCGATCTCCCACCCGGCAACTTCGAAGTCGCCGTCGGCATCCGGGACGAAGTATCGGGCCGTGGCAGCTATCTCGTGCGAGACATCGAACTGCCGCACTAGGGGCTTGCTGAAGAAGTCCGCGTCGCACCGAGACCGGTGAGGCGCGCGTCCAACAAGGCGCGACGAAGGAGCATATCAGTGGCGTATTCGACTGAGGAGCAACAATGTTGGACGTGATGCATCGCCGGTCGAATGCAGCGCGACTTTTTCAGCAAGCCCCTAGTACCCAATCCCTGGCTTAGCGAGTCCTGAAAACCTCCACATCCCCGGCGCTGGTCAGCACGTCCAGGCCGGTGTAGATCGGGTCCTCGACGCTCTGGCCGTTGACCAGCTGGAGCAACACCTCCATCGACCGGTAGCCCATCGCGTACGGACGCTGCCCGACCTGGCCGTGGCTCAGGCCCTCCGCCAGGAGGTCCAGCTGCATCGGCAGGACGTCGGCGCCGATGATCACAAGGTCCTTCGACTCGATTCGTTCCCGATACGGTTCAACTGCCTGCCGGTAGGCCTGGTCGACGAACTGGGGGAATCCTCCGGTGATCGAGAACACGTCGAGGTCCGGCTCCGAGGCCAGGATGTCCGCCAACTGCTGTACGGCCAACGGGAAATCGTCGTTCGTGTAGAGCGGGCAGGCCGCGACTTCCGTCCATCCGTTCGCGCCTTCGAGTCGCTCCCCCGGAGGCTCACCGGAGCTGGCGCCGGCGAGTGTGTCCCGGAAGCCCTGCATCCGCTCGTTGTGGTTCATCGCCGCTGCGCCGCCCGACTGAATGCAGATCGTGCCCCCATTCCGTTTCAGCTTCTGCAGCAGCTTCGCCTGCTCCACCCCCATCGCCCGGTTCTCCGTGCCGATGTAGGTCGTCCGCAGGCCGGCGTCCTCGGCGAGCAGATCGGAATCCCACGTGATCACGGGGATGCCGACCTCGTTTGCCCGCGCGAGCGCCCGCGCCATCGCGGTCGCATTCGATGGCGACACGGCGATCCCGTCCACGCGGCGGGTGATCAGGTCCTCGACCACCTGGATCTGGTCGGCCTCCGTGTGTTCGCTGGGCCCGATGTACAGGCACTCGACATCCTCGAGGTCCGCGGCCGCCTGCATGCAGCCCTCGCGGGCGAAGTCGAAGAAGGGGTTGTTCATCGCCTTTGGCACCAGGGCGAAGGTGTAGCCCGTCTGTTCCCGGGCGCAGCCGCCTACGGCCAAAACGGAGAGGACAACGGCCAGAACGGACGCCAGATACCTTCCGCAGAGGCCTGCTCCGACGCTCCGCGTTCCTCTCTCAAGACTCACATGCAACTCCGTTCCGGCTCCGGGATTCCCGAGCGCACCCACGCCCCGGCCCCTGTGCTCTAGCCAGCGGTTCGACTTCCGCGCCGAACTCGCTCGACGAGCATAGCGACGATGATCGAGCCCCCGACGAAGGCTCCCTGCCAGTAGGGGTCGACGCCGAGCAGCAGAAGACTGTTCCGGATCAGCTCGATCAGAGCCGCACCCGCGACCGCCCCGAAGGCGCCGCCTTCGCCGCCCATCAGGTTGGCGCCGCCGATCACGGCCGACGCGATGACGCGCAGTTCGTAGCCCTGGCCCAGCGCGTTCGTGACCGCTCCCAGCCACCCGATCATCAGGATCGCGGAAGCGCCGGCCAAAAGAGAGCTCAGAACATAGACCGTTAGCTTGACCCGGGCCACGGGAACCCCGGCCAGCCGGGTCGAGTTCTCGTTGCCGCCAACCGCCAGCACGTGACGGGCCAGGCGGCTGTACCGGAACCACGCCGCGGCGCCGAGCGCGGCAACGAGGAGCAACCAGACCGGGTTGGCGACTCCCAGAAAGCGTCCGCCGCCGAGGGCGAGCACGAGACCCTCGTCGGGCCCGAAGTCGTGGATCATCTTGTTGTTGGAAATCACCAGGGCCAGGGAGCGCGCGACGCTCAGCATGCCGAGAGTGACCACGAAGGGCGACAGTCGGAGATACCCCACGAGCGCGCCGTTGGTCAGTCCGCACAGGAACGCGCAGCCGAGTCCAGCCGCCGCCGCAAGCGCCAGAGGCTGGCCCGAACCCAGAACGAGTCCCGTCACGATCCCCGAAAGGCCCATCACGGAGCCGACGGAAAGATCGATCCCACCCGTGGCGATTACCGCCGTCTGGCCGAGCGCGACCAGACCGATGAAGGCGAAGTTGCGGCTGACGTTGAAGATGTTGTCGGCGCTCGCGAACGGCTCCGAGACGAGACTCATCACGCCGGCCAGAGCGGCGACCGTCAACATCACCCAAAGCGACTGGGGCGTCCGGCGGAGGCTCTTCACGCCGCTTCGATCGCACCCGTGATCAGCGCGGTCACCTCCTCCGGCGAGGAATCGGTGGTTGCCTTGTCGGCCACCTTTCGTCCCCGTCGCAGAACGACGACGCGGTCCGCGACCGCGAACACGTCCGACATCCGGTGGGAGATCAGCAGCACACAGACGCCCCGCTCGCGCAGGCCGCGGATCAGTTCCAGGACCTCCGCGATCTGGCGCACGCTGATCGCCGCGGTCGGTTCGTCGAGCAGCATGAGTCGAGGCGAACTGAGACGCGCGCGGGCGATGGCGACCGCCTGCCGCTGCCCTCCCGACATCCTTCGCACGAGGTCGGCCGGGCGTGTGTCGGAACCGAGTTCAACAAACAGCTCCGCCGATCTCCGGCGCATGGCGGCGTGATCCAGCACTGGTAAGACCCCGAGCAGTCTGCGGCTCAACTCGCGGCCCAGGAACACGTTCGCGGCCGCCGAGAGGTTGTCGCACAGGGCGAGGTCCTGGTAGACGGCCTCGATCCCGTGCTCCCGCGCCGACAGCGGCGTGAGCTCCACGGCGCGCTTGTCCAGGCGAACCTCGCCCGACGTTGGTGCGAAGTTCCCCGCGACGATCTTGAGCAGCGTGGACTTCCCGGCTCCGTTGTCGCCCATCAGCCCGACGACTTCGCCGGGCGCGAGATCCAGGTCGACCGACTGAAGCGCCTCGACCGCGCCGAACTGCATACCGACCGATCGGAGCTGGAGCATGGAGCTGGGAACGTAGCCTTCAGCCGATCAGGCGTCCGAAGTAGCCCGGTCCCTGGGTGAAGACGTACCAGGCCATGAAAGCGGTCAGGAAGACGGTCACGCCGACCATCAGTCCCCACCACAACCAGCCGCGGGCCCCTTCCGGCCGGTCGTCTCCCAGGTAGCCCCGCTTGCGTTGCAGGATCACGAAGCCGATGTACGCAGCGGGCAGAAACAGGCCGCAGATGATGTTTGTGGGCACCGCCAGCCACACCGCGATATCGCCCCAGAACACAGGTCCCAGCACGCCCGGAGCGGGCAGCAGCATGGCGAGGCGGTGTTTGCGGCCGCCGAACCGCCAACCGAAGAGTTCACAGGCGACGAAGCCGGTGGCCAGCATGTGCAGGGTGATCGTGGACAGCGCCATTCCGAGCACGCCGAGGTCGAAGACCACCCGGCCCACCGCCGGGCCGGCAACCGCGGCAAGCGACTTCGCCGCTTCCACCGGGCCCAGCCGCGTGCCGTCGTAGGCGGGGTCGAGGTGGATCGTGTTTGCCGCCGCGATGACCATCAGGCTGGCTGCGAGAACGTAGGGCACGAACGTACCGGTCCAGAGATCGAATCGCGCCAGCGAACGGTGTTCCCGCGACCAGCCGCGCGCGAGCAGCGAGTACGGGTACAGGAACACCATGTTGATGCCGACCGCCGCCGACAGGCCGCTCAGGATCACCGTCACGCCGAGCACGCCGTTGCGTTCTCCCGGCACCGCGAAGCCGACGAAGCCGCGCAAGAGCGCTCCCCAGTCTGATACTCCCGTGCGGAGCACGACCCAGGCGAAACAGAGAACGATTCCCCACACCATGTACCGCAACAGGCGCTCGTAGACGCGGATGAGTTCCGGCCGGCGTCCGTAGAGCGACGAGATGAGAACCGCCCAGAACAGAACGACGAAGCCGAGCGCCGACGCCGGCAGACCCTCGACGCCGGCGGCCTCGCCGAGATCGACCAGCACGGCGGACGCCAGCGCGTACTGCGGGAAGTGCCAGACGATCGAGGCGATCAGCGCGCCCAGCGCCCAGCTCCAGGCCAGCGGGGCGCCGGCGAAGCGCCGCATCGCGTCGAATGGCCGGACGCCCGTCGAAAGCGTCTGGTGGGCAACGGCCGACAGCATGACCAGGCCCAGGAGCATCGCCAGCGGCGCCACCCACAGGAGCTGGTAACCGAACACGGCTCCCGCGAAGAGAGCGGAGGCCGCGGTGCCGCTGCCGAGCGTCATCGCGCTCTGCATGTACCCGGGTCCGATCAGCCCGGCGAAGGCGCGCCAGCGGGTCTTTCGAGGCGCCGAATCGAGCTCCGCCAGGCGTTGCCGCTCCTCGGCAAGGGCACCCGGATCAGGCGGGTGGGCCATGCGAAGCCCGACCTGCAGGTCGCTCCGCTCGGCAGCAGACAGGGTCTCCGGCATCTCGGCTAGGCTACTCCACCGCAATGGGCGGGAGATCACTGATGGCTGCGGCGGCCCTGATTGGCCTGGCTTCGGCCTCGGTCCCGGTCGTCGCCCAGCGCGGCGACCGCGAAGGTCATGTCATGGACCAGGTGTGGCGCCAGTTCGAGGTGCCCGGTGCCCCTCCCCTGTCTCCGGCGGAGGCGATGGCGAGTTTTCGCGTGGCCCCGGGTTTCCGTCTCGAACTCGTGGCCGCGGAACCTCTGGTCGAGGATCCCGTGGCAATCGCCTGGGACAAGCGCGGCCTCCTCTACGTCGTCGAGATGCGCGGCTTCATGCCGACAGTTGACGGCGAGGGTGAGCAGGAGCCCGTCGGCCGCGTCGTCGTGCTGGAGGACGAGGACGGCGACGGCGCGATGGATCGCAGCAGCGTCTACCTGGATGGCCTGGTCAGTCCACGGGCCATCGCGGCGGTCTCGGGCGGCATCCTGATCGGCGAACCGCCGAATCTCTGGCTGTGCCGAAGCGATACGCAGGAGGGCGGCCTGCCCCGTTGCGGCAGTCGGGAGCGGCTGCTCGAGTATGGCGATCCCGACCCCGATCTGCTCGAGCACACGGAGAACGGACTCTTGTGGGCGCTCGACAACTGGATCTACAACGCGAAGTCCGATCGACGCTTCCGGCTGCGGCGCGGTGCGGATGGCGTTTCCGTCGAAGTCGACCCGACCCTGTTCCGGGGCCAGTGGGGCATCGCTCAGGACGACGTCGGTCGCCTCTACTACAACACGAACTCGCGCTATCTGTTTGCCGACCTGATTCCGGCGGACTATGCCCTGGCGAACCCGGAGGTCCAGCCCCGCGGCGGCGGAATCGGCGCCAGCGATCGGCTCGTCAACAACGAATCGGTCCACTCGATCCGGGTGAACCCGGGGATCAACCGGGGCTACGTGGGCAGCATGCTGCGCGAGGACGGGCGGCTCGCGGTGACCACCTCGGTCAGCGGCGTGACGGTGTACCGGGGCGACCAGTTCCCGGCGACCTGGCGGGGCGACGTCTTCGTGCCGGAGCCGGCCGGCAACGTCGTGGCGCATTTCGACCTTGCTCCGGGGCCGGTCAGAGACGGCGTCCCCACGCTTGTCGCCGAGCACCGGCGCTACGGCGACCCGGAGTGGATCGAACGCGAGTTCCTGGCGTCCACGGACGAGCGCTTCCGCCCGGTGGACGCGAAGGTCGGGCCGGACGGCGCGCTCTACGTGATCGACATGTACCGCGGCATCCTCCAGCATGTCCGGTACGTGACGACCTACCTGCGCGAGTACATCCTCGAGCACGGCCTCGACCGGCCGCTCGGCATGGGGCGCATCTACCGCGTGGTCTGGGAAGGCGATGCGGACGAGCCGGCGCCGATCCGGCGTGGCAAGCCCGTGCTTGAGACCGCGGCCCAGCGGATCGCCGCGCTGTCGCACCCGAACGGCTGGCGCCGGGATACGGCGCAGCGGCTGCTCGTGGAGAACGAGCTTGGCGACGACGGTCGGGACGCACTGCGGGAACTTGCCCGCTCGGGCGACGACCCGCTGGCCCGCGTCCACGCGTTGTGGACGCTGCACGGCCGCGGGGAGCTGGACGACGCGACGGTGCGGGAGGCGCTTCGGGCTCGGGATCCGTGGCTCGTGGTCCATGCGCTGCGGGTCGGTGAGTCGCTGCTTGCGGATGCCGGCGGGGACGCCGGCGCACCCGGTGACCGGAGGTCGGATGCCGGCGGGGACGCGGGCGGGCCCGGTGACCGGAGCTCGGATGTCGACGGGGACGCCGGCGTACCCGGTGGGGGCGCGGCGGGGTGGTTTCCGCGGGAGCTCTTCGCTTCCCCGTCGGCTCAGGTGCGCGTGCAGGCGCTGCTGACGCTGGGCGCGCTGGCGCCCCGCACGGCCTGGGCGAGGGCTGAGCTTGCCGATCGCGTCGCGTCGAGCCCGGACGATCCGTTCCTGCGGCAGGTTGCGCTCGCCGCGAACTCGACCGCGAACCTGGCCGCTGCCGATTCGGCCGCACCTTTGGAGGCGCCGGTGGAAGCCCCCGCGCTGAGCGCCGAGGAGGCCGCCCGGTTCGCCAGCGGACGCCGCCACTACCGGGCCTGCCGCTCTTGCCACAACGAGGACGGCCGGGGGCAGGAAGGTCTCGGCCCGAGCCTTGTCGGCACCCCCTGGGTCATCGGCTCTCCCGAACGGCTTGCCGCGCTCGTCCTGCAGGGAATCGAGGGGCCGATCGAGGTTCACGGCGAGACCTGGGACGACATGATGCCCGGCTTCGCCCCGGATCCACGCCTGCCCGATGCGGCGATCGCGGCGCTCTTGACCTACGTGCGGCGAAGCTGGGGCAATGCGGCCGATCCGGTGTCGCCGGAGCTCGTCGCCGGGGTGCGGCGGCGGACCGCCGGTCGGGTGGCGCCGTGGACGGCGTCCGAGTTGTCTGAGGCGTTTCCGCCGTAGTCGGGGGGTTGGGCCATTATCGTCGCCGCTTCGCGGCGCGGTTTTCCTCAGAAGCCGACGGGGACGTCGGCGCACCCAGTGGCGGAAGCCGACGAGCCGAGGGGCTACGCGGCGGCCTCGGGGTTGGGCTGGTGCTTCTGGCGGTCGAGCAGCAGGTAGAGGGCGGGGATCACGATCAGGGTCAGGAGCGTCGAGGTCAGGAGGCCGCCGACCACGGTCAGGGCCATCGGGGTCCGCAGTTCCGCGCCCTCGCCCAGGCCCAGGGCCATCGGCAGCAGGCCGAGGACGGTGGTCGAGGTCGTCATCAGGATGGGTCGCAGCCGAACCATGCAGGCCTCGAACACCGCGTCGAACTTCGCTCTGCCGGAGCGCCGCAGACGGTTCGTGTAGTCGATCAGGATGATCGCGTTGTTCACGACGATCCCGGCCAGCAGGATGCCGCCGATCAGGACGACGATGCTGACCGGCGTGCTCGTGAGATAGAGGATGCCGATCGCTCCGATCACGGAGAACGGCACGGCGAAGAGGATGACGAACGGGTGGAGCAGCGACTCGAACTGCGACGCCATGACGAGGTAGACCATGAACACGGCGAGCAGGATCGCGAGCCGCATGCTGTCGAAGGAGCGTTCCATCTCCTGGCGCTGACCGCCGACCGAGTAATCGAAGCCGACCGGAAACCGCGTCGAGTCGAGAATCGCCTGAGTGTCGTCCGAGACGCTGCCGAGGTCGCGGCCGAGGATGTTCGCCTCGATCACGGCGACCCTGCCGCCGTCGCTGCGCCTGATCTCGGCCGGACCTTCCGTCTCGATGACCTCCGCCACCGCCGACAGGGGCAACGGGGTCGCGCCGCTCTGGCGGATGTTCAGGTTGCGCAGGTCGCGGACGGAATCGCGGTAGTCCTCGTCCGTCCGTATCCGGACTTCGATGTTCCGGTCCTCGCGGACAATGTCCGTCGCGATGTCGCCCTGCACCTTCGAGCGGATCACGGCGCCAAGCTGGGCCACGGTGTAGTTCAGGGTGGACAGCCGCTCCCGGTCGAAGACGATCTGCAGCTCCGGGTTGCCGCCCTCGGTCGACGACTTCACGTCGACCAGACCCTCGACTCCGCGCATTCGCGACGCGACCTGGTCGGCAAGCACTTCGAGCAGCGCCAGGTTGTGACCCCGAATCTCGACCTCGACCGGGCTCCGGAAGCTGAAGTAGGTCGGTCGTCCGAACCGGTACTTCAGCGAATCGTCCCCGGCCGCCGATCCGGCGGCGCCGGCGCCCGGCAGGGTCGCCGGAACCGAAGCCGCGCCCGCGACCGGAGGCGCCTGACCGGCGAACGACGCATTCTCCGCGTCGATCAGCTCCCGGATTTGGCTCATCACGAACTCCTCGCGCTCGGCGTCGATGGGCGGTTCCATTCGGACGTTGACCTGGCCGATGTTCTCGCGTCGCTCGCCCGCGGCGCCCCCCTGCTCGTTCGACGTGCCGACCACCGAATAGACCGACTGGACTCCGGGAAGCCCACCCACGAACGCGTCCACGGTGGCCAGCCGCCGGTCCGTGACCTCGAGGCGGCTGCCCGGCGCGAGCTCGGCGTCGACGTAGAACTCGCCCTGGATCAGCTCCGGCACGAGCTCGCTGCCGAGCGAGCCGACGAGCTGAACGCTCCCCGCCAGAAGCGCTACGGCGACCAGAACGACCAGCGCGGGATGACGAAGCGCTCCGCGAAGGGCGCGGGCGTAGACCGCCGTGATCCCGCGGAGCAGCGCATCGAAGCCGGCAAGCAACGGCCTGAGCACAAAGGACATGACCGACGCGACGGCGCCAAAGGCGTGCTTGACCGTCAGCGCGACGCCAACTCCGATCGCGCCCAGGACGGCCGAGACGGCGCGAGTCACCGGGTTGGAGCGGCCGACGCTCGGTGCGGTCTCCACCGCTTCGCCGGACGCGAAGAACTTTCTGGACGCGAGCATCGGGATCACGGTCAACGCGACCCCCAGGGACACGAGCAGGGAGAAGGTCACGGTCAATGCCTGATCGCCGAACATCTGTCCCGCGACGCCCTCGACGAAAACGATCGGCACGAACACGCAGACCGTTGTGATCGTGCTTGCGATGACCGCGCGGCCGACTTCCGAGGCACCTGCCCGGGCCGCCTCGACGACGCCGAGGCCCTGGTCCCGCCGGCGCTGGATCGCTTCCAGGACGACGATCGAGTTGTCCAGCAGGAGTCCGATGCCGAGCGTGATGCCGCCGAGCGACATGATGTTCAGCGAGACGCCTGCGACGTACATCAGGAAGAACGTCGCGACGACGGAGACCGGAATCGAGATGCCGATGATCAGCGTCTTCGGGGCGCTGCGCAGGAACAGGAAGAGAACGACGATCGCGAGCGAGCCGCCGATCAGGGCGGTCTGGATGACCGCCGACACCGAGTCGCGGATGTAGCGCGACTGATCGGCCAGAAGGCTCAGTTCGAGTTGGGGATCGATCTCCCGGAGATCCCGCTCGAGCTCCTCCACCCGGTCGAGAACGGCGGAGGCGACGGTCACCGTGTTCGTGCCGCCCTCCTTGTAGACCGCGATCTCGACGGCCTCGCTGCCGTCGATGCGGGTGATCACCTCCCGTTCCCTGGCGCCCTGGTAGACGCGGGCGATGTCCTCGAGGCGGACGATCGCGCCCTGGGAGCGGTCGATCACGATCTCGCGCATCTCCTCCGGACGCAGGAGCTCGTTGATCGTCCGCACGAGGTAGTCCGTCTGGCCGTCGCGCAGCCGGCCGCCGGTCAGGTTCACGTTCTCCTGGGCCAGCCGGTTCATCACCTGGTTCATCGTGAGCCCGAGGCTGGTCAGGCGGCGCTCGTCGATATCGACCTGGATCTCTTCTTCGAGCCCGCCGCTGACGACGACCGCGGCCACGCCTTCCAGGCGCTCCAGCTTCCGCTTCAGGTCCTCCTCCGCCAGGAGGCGAAGCGCAATCAGGTTGCTGCCGCCACCCGCGAGGCCCATCCGCAGGATGGGATCGAGCGAGGGGTCGTAGCGCAGCAGGACCGGCCGCTCGGCCTCGATCGGCAACCGCACCTGATCCAGCCGCTCGCGGACGTCGAGCGACGCGAAGTCCATGTTCGTGCCCCAGGAGAACTCCAGCGTGACCTCGCTGATGTCGGCCCGGGAGCTGGAGATCACCCGGTTCACGCCGTTCACCACGCCGACCGCGTCCTCGACCGGCCGGGTGATCAGGTTCTCCATCTCGACCGGCGCCGCGCCCTCGTACTCCGTCTGGACCGTAAGCGACGGGTACGTGATGTCCGGCAGCAGGTCGACCGCGAGATCGCGAAATGCGACGCCGCCGAAGACCACCGCCGCCAGCGCGAAGATGAACACGGTGACCGGTCGCCGGGTGGCGAAGGAAACGACCTTCATGACTTGTTACCTGCTCGGGCGTCCGCTACGCGACATCCGATCAGCCCCGCGGCCGGCCCGGAGGGCCGCCCTGCGCTTCGTTTCGGCGGCCGCCGCCCGAGGGTCTTCCCGGCGGCGCCTGGCCGCTCCGCATCCGCTCGATGATCTGGTCGATCTGCTCTTCGCTCATGCCCCGTTCCTTCATCCGGGCGCGCATCATCTCAATGCGCTCGGGAGTCATTTGGCTCGGATCGAAGCCGCCGGGCGGTCCGCCGGGGCCACGCGGCGCCGGGGCCGCCTGGCCCGATGCCCCGGAGCCGGATGCCGGCGGGGACGCCGGCGCACCCGGTGTCCGGAGGCCCGATGCGGGCGGGGACGCCGTCGCACCCGGCGTCGCGGCCCCCGGCGGTCCTTCCCGTTCGAGGATCGTGACCGGCGTCTGGTCCGACAGGCCGTCCTGGCCGACGATCACGATGTCCTCGCCCTCGGCAAGTCCCGAAAGCACCTCCAGACTGTCGCTCTCCTCGTAGCCGAGTTCGAGTTCCCGTCGGCGGGCGACCTTGCCGCCCTGGCCGTCGTCCAACACGACGTACACGGTGTCCGAGGTGCTCTCCAGGACAAGAGCCTGCTTCGGCACGACGACCGCGTTTTCGTGAACGTCCGTCTCGACGAACACGCTGGCGAACATCCCCGGCCGCAGCCGGCCCTGGCCCTGAACTTCCAGCGTGACCTTCACCGTGCCGGTCGCCGAGTCGACGACAGGGCTGATCCGCAGCACGCGGGCCGGGAAGCGGTCTTCGGGATACGCCTCGACGGACAGGTACGCGGGTTGATCCAGCTTGAGCCGCGGCAGGTCCTTCTCGGGGAGCTGAATCGGACAGAGCAGCGGGTCGAAGTCGGAGATCCGGAAGAGCCGTGCGTTGTTCGACACGTACTCGGCGTTCTTGATCACCCGTTCGATGATCAGGCCGTCGAACGGCGCCCGGATCACGGTGTAGTCCAGGAGGATCTCGGTGCCCACGATCTGGGCGGCCGCAGCGTCGAGGTTCGACTTCGCGAGGTCGTACGCCTCCTGGCTGATCACCTCCTCGCGGTAGGACGACTGGGCCCGGTTCCACACCAGTTCCGCCTCGGTCAGGTTGACCCGGGCAATGCCGAGCTGGGCCTGGATCTCGGCGGCGTCGATGCGCGCCAGCACCTGGCCGGCGCGGACGAAGTCCCCCTCCTCCACGTTCAGTTCGACGATCGGACCCGTCGTCCGGGCCACGATGTCGACCTCGTTCTCGGCCTCGAGCGAGCCGTTCGTCTCGAGGAAGTCCGCGATGTCGCGCCGTACGGCGCTCGTCACCCTGACCGGAATCACGGCGCCGGCCGCGCCGCCAAAGCCGGGCGGCATGCCGCCCGGGAACCCGCCCGGAGGACCGCCGCCCCGCCCTCCCGGGCCAGAGCCTCCGGGCCTGCCGCCCGGCGGTCCCTGACCGCGAGGATTCTCGCCGCCGGATTCGGCGTTGGACTGCCCGCAGCCGATCACGGCGACACCGAGCGCCGCGACCAGGAAGGCGGCGCCGGCCAGAAGGCCCGGTCCCACACGTCGTTCTCGTTTCATGCCATCTTTCTCCGCGGAACGGTCGTGACCGCCCGCACAACCCGCTGGACGAAGAGCTTCACGTCGTCGACCAGGGAATAGACCGTCGGAATCACAAGCAGGGTCAGGAAGGTGGAGGTCGTCAGCCCGCCCAGAATGACGAGGCCCACCGGCGCCCAGAAGGCCGCGCGCCCCTCGGGCTGGCCGAACACCTCGGGCAGGAAGAAGGGCGCGACCATCGGCGACAGGCCGAGGATCGTCGTGACCGCCGTCATCAGAATCGGGCGCAGCCGGTGCTTGCCGCCCAGAACGATCGCGTCGTGGCGGGGAATGCCCTCCCGGCGCAGCCGGTTGATGTGGTCGATCAGGACGATCGCGTTGTTCACGACAATCCCGGCCAGGATGAGCAACCCCATGTTCGACGAATCGGACCTCGGCTGGCCGGCCAGGTACATGATCAGGCCGACGCCGATGAAGGCGAAGGGAATGGACAGCATGATCGTGAAGGGTTGGAGGAAGTCCTCGAACAGGGCCGCCATGATCATGTAGATCAGGACGACGGCCAGGATCATCGCCAGCACGGCGCGCGAGGCGTCCTCCTCCGCGTCCATGAAGCTCCTGCCGAGCGACCACTCGTAGCCCGGCGGCAGCGGCACGTCGGCAAGCGCCATCTGGACCGGCCGCCGCAACATGAAGCCCGGGATGCCGCCGGCGGCCGTCGCGTCGATTTCCACCTTGGCGCGGCGGTTCTCCCGCTCGACCTCGGACGGACCGCTCTGCACGTCGAAGGAGGCGAGGCTCGCGATCGGCAGCGTGACCGCGGCCGACTCGTCGTCCGGGTCCGACACGAGGACCGGCATCTTCCGCAACTGGTCGAGCGTCTCGCGGTCCTCTTCCCGGTACTGCATGACCATGCCGATCTCACGGTCCGCCGTCTTGAACCAGGCCAGCGACCGGCTGGACAGGGCGCCGTTCACCGTCATCGCGACCGCCTGACTCGACAGCCCGCCCTGCAGGGCCCGCTCGCGGTTGACCGACACCCGGATCTCGTCGTCGCCGCTTTCGAACGAGTTGTCCACGTCGCCGACCATGGGAAGCTGGTTCAGGCGGTCCGTGATCCGCGGCACGAGGAGTTCGAGAATGTCCACGTCGTCCCCGATCAGTTCGACCTCCACGCCGGCACTTCCGGAGCCCGGCGGGCCGAACTCGGTCCGGGCCAGCTTGAACTGGACGCCGACCCGCTGCGGCATCGCCTCCCGGATGCGCTCCGTGACCTCGTCGGTCGAGAGTTCGGAGACTTCCTCCGGCTTGAGATAGACCTCGAACCGGTTGCCGCGGCCGTAGCCCCGGCTCCGACCGCCGCCGCGACGCACCTGGTGGGCGATGTCCGCGATCTCCCACTCGTCGCGCCTGGAATCGAGCATCGTGTAGACCTCGTCGTAGAGGTCCAGACGCTCGTCCATCCCCATCTGCCGCGGCGTCTCGACGAAGACGGTCAGCGACCTGCCCTGGGACGGCTGGCTGAAGCTCCGCTCGATGTTGTTGTAGAGCACCCAGGAACCCCAGAGCAGCGCTCCGATGAACACGGTGAACAGGAAGCGGTGGCGGAGGGTGAATCCCAGCGTCGCGCCGTACAGTTCGCTGACGCGGTCGAGCAGCTTGAAGCGGCGCTTGCTCTCCGACTTGAGCAGGATCGCCGCAATCATCGGCACGACGGTCAGCGAAATGACCAGCGATCCGAGCATCACGACGCACACGGTCGTGCCGACGTCGCCCATGAAACGGGAGAACCGGCCCGAGCCGCCGCCGCCGAAGAAGATGAGCGGCACGAACACGCACATCGTCGTCATCGTGGAGCAGATGATCGGCATCGCCACGTCGCTGGCGCCTCCCAGGGCGGCGCGCCGCGCGTTGGCGCCGAGCTCCTGGCGGTGACGGAAGATCGACTCGATCACGACGATCGAGTTGTCGAGCAACATCCCGATCGCAAGCATCAGCCCCATCAGGCTCATCACGTTCAGCGTGATCTCGGTGATTCCGGCCTGACGCCCGAGGTACATCATGACGAACGTCATGACGAGGGACAGCGGCACCGCGAGGGCCACCAGCAGCGTGGTCCGGAACTTGCGCAGGAACAGGAACATGAAGACGATCGCCAGGCCGCCGCCGATCAGTCCGCTTCTGCCCAGTTCGGTCAGCCCCTGACGCACGTCGACGGACGTGTCGTGGAAGTGGCGGAACTCGAGGCCCTCGCCTTCCGGCGTCTGGCGGATCGCTTCCAGCTCCTCCTTGACCCGGCCGACGACCTCCAGGAGGTTCGCGTCGGAGGCCTTGTTCACGCTCAGGCTGATCGACTCCGTCCCGTTCAGGAAGCTGTACTCGTACTTGTCCGGATAGCCGAACTTCACGTCCGCGACATCGGACACCCGCAGACCGTCGGCGCGAATCGGCAGCCGGCCAATCTCGTCCGGGGTCTGGAACTCGCCGATCGTGCGGACGAGGAGCCGCCGGCTGCCCTCGCGCAGATAGCCGCCCGAAACGTTCACGTGGTTGCTCTGCAGAACCTGCCGCAACTCGCGCACGTCCACGCCGTGCGCGATCATCCGGTCCGGCAGCAGTTCGATCCGCAGTTCCCGGCTGAGCATCCCCCAGACTTCCGCCTGGGCGACGCCCTCCAGCCGCTCGATGCGCGGCAGGAGGACATCCTCCACGAAGTCGTTCAACTCGTCCTGGGTCCAGGGAGCGCTCAGACTGCTTCGGAGCACCGGAATGTCCGTGCTCTCGAAGCGACGAACGTAGATCTGCTCCACGTCGCTCGGCAGTTCGTTGCGCACCCGGTCGATCCGGTCGCGGACGTCGACGGCGGCGAGTTCCATGTCCGTCCCGTCGACGAACTCGATGTCGACCGAGGCGGAACTGCTGCTCGCCCGCGAGCGCAGCAACCGGACGCCGTTGATCGTCCCCAGGCTGTCCTCCAGCGGCCAGACGATCGACCGCGCGATCTCCTCGGGCGACGACGAGGAGTAGGGCACCCGAACCGAGATGTCCGAGGACTGGAACAGGGGCAGGAACTCGAGCGGCAGACGGGTCAGGGACAACCAGCCGAGCACCAGGACGCCCAGGGTCGCCATGAACATGGTCACCCGGCGCTCGACGGCGAAGCGGATCAGCGGATTCACGGAAACGTGCAGGGCCGCCTCCTGCAGAATCTCCTCCTGCTCCTGCTCGGACAGCGCTCCGAGACCGGTCTCCGGCCGTTCCACCGCGTCCCCTTCGTGCTTCTCGCTCATTCACACTCTCCCGGTGATCCGTCGTCGCGACGGCCGCCATGACGCTTGCCTTCGCGGTCATCGTCGTGGTCGTGGTCGTGGTCGCGGGTTCCCTGGCGCGGTCGCCGGTCCCACAGGTCACGGCGCATCTCGTCGAAACGAAGCGCCTGATCGGGGCGGAGAAGCTCCTCCACCTGAGAATCGAAATCCCTCTGCATCGCGCAGAACGCGTCTCTCGCCCCGGCCCAGTAGCGGCGGCCGCGGATCATCGCCTCGTCCACGATCGCCGCCAGGGCCTCGACCTGCTCCGGGTCGAGGTCCAGTCGACGCTTCATTCGTTCCGTGAACCGCGACCTGTGACGCTCAAGCGCACTTGCCAGTTCCGGGCTCGCCGCGTCGGCCGCGTCCAGGTGCGCCGGTGTTTCCGCCGGCGTCCGGTCCGCGGCGGCTTCCCGCGAGGGGCCTGTCGACTCGCGAACGCCCGAGTCCTCCGCGCCGCCGGAGAGCTCCGCCTGACTCTCCTCCCAGCCGCGGCAGTCGAAGTGGAGCGGCGGCGGCCGGTCGCCATGCGCTTGCGCCCGGTCCTGCCTCGAAGCTTCGGGGGCGTCCCGTTCCGCCAGAAGCCGCTCCGCCGCCAGGCCGGCGGCCACGCCGACGACCAGCACGGAGCCGAGGGCGACGCCCATCCACAGCCTTCCGGAACCGTTCGCGATCATGGCGTCCCCGTCGGGTCATAGAGGACGGCCAGGAGTTCGAAGCCGGCTTCCTCCTCGCTCATCGCCAGGGTCACCACGCCGGCCTCCTCCAGGCCGGCCGTGAAGGGATCCGGAACCTCCGTGATCGGCGGGGCTTCCGCTCGGGTTTCCTCCGGCGCGGGCGGGGCCCCGGCTCCCAGCGTGATCGCCAGCGCGGCAACCGCCGCCAGCGCGCCGGCGGGCGCCACGCGAAGCGCCAGCGACCGCCAGGGCGCGGCCTGGGCCCGGCGCTCCAGCCAGACTTCGCGGCGAGCCCGGAAGCCGGCCATGAAGTCCGGCGCCTCGGGCGGCGCCCCGCACTCCTCTCGCAGACTCCCGAACAGGGCATCCGCGGCCTCACCTGCCTCGACCGGTCGGCTCGACCTGTCCTCCCTCATCACCTCGTACCTCCTCTTGACGTCCCGGAACCTGGCTCGCCCAGCAGACGCCGGAGCTTCCGCCGGCCGCGATGGACCCGAATCTGCGCCGTGCCGATCGGGCAGCCCAGCAGTTCCGCGATCTCCACGTACTTCATTCCCGCCACATCCTTCAGCACGACCGCCGTTCGCTGGCTCTTCGGCAGACGCCGGAGCGCGCGCACCAGGGCGCGCCGCAGCAAGCGGGCCTCGACCGCGGATTCAGCGCCCGCGGCCGGCAGTTTCGTGAGCGCGTCCTCTCCCACGCTCCGGTCCACCCGCCGTCCCCAACGCGCCGAGCGCCGCAACTCGTCGTGAGCCCGGTTGATCGCGATGCGGTACAGCCAGCTCTTGAAGGCTGCCCGCTCGTCCAGCCGGCCCAGCTTCCTGAAGGCGACGAGGAAGGCGTCCTGGGCCACGTCCTTCGCGACTTCCCAGTCCAGCACGTAGCCGTAGACGATCTTGCGCAGCGGCGTCTCGTACCGCACGACGAGCGTCTCGAAGGCCTCCTGATCGCCAGCCGTGGCGCGGCGAACGAGTTCACCGTCCTCCGGGCCATCGGGCGGTCCACCGGCCGGTTCCCGGCCACGCGGTTTCTGTGCAGGCAAGCCATCGTCCTCTGGGTGCAGGGACGCCCCATGCGCGGTCCTTGTTTCGTCCATTCGCTTGCCGGCGGCCAGCCTACGCCCCGGGGGCCGACTCGCCCGCGGCGCCCGGGTTCCCGCCGGACGGCCGCTTGAGCAACCGGTCGAGATAGCGCAGACCGTGATCCCGGGACTCGAACTCCCCGTTCAACTGGGCCTCGTAGCAGCGCTCGACCATGGCGCCGATCGCCGGCCCCGGCGCCATGCCGCGCGCGATCAGATCCCGGCCGCGCACGATCGGTTCCGGCGCCTGGTCCCGGATCCGCAGCGCCTCGGCGCGGGCCATGAGCCAGTCGCAGTCGGGACAGCCGTCCGGTTGAAGCGGTGGCCGCCCGAGGGCATCCGCGCGCGCCACCCGGACCAGCCGGTCAATTCGCTTGACCCGGTGGGCGAGACGGCGCACGGCGGCGTCGCCCGCCCCGCCCTGGTAGAGCTGGCGCGGCTTCAGGTGATCGACGACCAGACGGACCACGTCGTCGACCAGTCGGCTCCGTTTCGTGAAGCGCGCGAGGAAGGTCCGGGTCGGCCCCTCCCCCGCGGCCTCGTGTCCCCGGGACCGCAGGCGTCCGTCCACGAACCGCGTGGTCAAAGGCTTGCCGAGGTCGTGGCAGAGGCAGGCGAGCCCCACGACCAGATCCTCCTCCGGGTCGCCCGGACGTTCCCGGGCGAAGGCGTCCAGAACATGCCCGGTGTGAGTCCAGACGTCGCCTTCCGGGTGCCACTCGGGATCCTGCTCGCAGCCGACCAGCGCTTGAAGCTCGGGGTAGGCGCGGAGCCAGCCGACCTCCCGCAGGAAGCGGAGTCCGCGTCCGATCCAGGCGCCGGCAACGAGCATCTTGCGCCACTCCTCGAACACGCGCTCGACGCTCAGGTCGTTCCAGTCGATGCGCGAGCAGAGGTCTTCCGTCTCCGGATCGGGCTCAAGCCCCAGGCGGGCGATGAACTGCATGCCGCGCAGCACCCGCAAGGGATCTTCAGCGAAGCGGTGGGAAGCGTGACGCAGACGACGTTTCTCCAGGTCCTCCCGGCCGTTCAGGGGGTCGAGAACGCGGCCCGCCAGGGGGTCGTAGGAGATCGCGTTCATCGTGAAGTCGCGGCGCTCGGCCGCTTCCTCGACGCTCATGTACGGATCCGCGTCGACGACGAAGTCCCGGTGACGCTTCCCGACCTTCCGTTCCCGCCGCGGCAGGGCAATGTCGATCGAGAAGCCGCGCAGCTTGGCAACGGAGAACGCGCGTCCCACCTGGTCGACGCGGTAGCCGAGACCTCGCAGGACGAGGTCGAGCTCTTCCGGAGGGAGTCCGAACGCCTCCAGGTCGAACTCCTTGAACTTGCGGCCGAGAAGGGCATCCCGGACGCAGCCTCCGACGAGGCGCACGGTTCCGCCTCCCGCCGCCGCGGCCCGGCAGATCTCCAGTACCCTCGGCCAGGCCGGATTGTGCTCGAAGCCTGCGCCAGGATCCCGAACCACGGCTCTGTTATTCTACGGCCCGATCGTGGCCGCGGTTGCGGTTCCGCAAGTCTCGGCGGAATTCCCGCGGCATCACAGGGGCTCTCATTCAGCAGGTTGAGCGGGCGAAGGAGGAAACGATGAAGTCGATGCGCGAATCGTGGACCATGGAGCCGACGGCGCGGGCCGCCACCGTGCTCGCGGCGTTCGTTGCCGGTCTCTCTCTGGTCCTGGCGGGGCCGGTCGCGGCCCAGTTGCCGGGGACCGTGTACGGACAGATCTTCGACGCGAAGACCGGCGAGACGCTCGAAGGCGTCCAGATCATCTTCACCGACCCGGAGTCCCCGAACTTCCGTGCGGAGCACAGTTCCGGCAAGAACGGGCGCTTCCGGATCATGCTGAAGAACGTCGTGAAGCACGAGCGATCGGGCTTCAGCGTCGAACTGAAGAAGGAAGGCTACTTGACCCGGCGGGTCGGCAACGTACGGATTCCCGCCCGCCAGGAGACGAGGCTCAGCCAGCTCTCGGGAGGCGGAGACTGGAATCTCACGTCGGTCGAGGACGCCCAGCAGGCCCAGGCCAGCCTGGGCGGCGATCTCGGCGCGGCGCCGGAAATCGACCTCGAGGCGCAGGCGCGCGGCAGTGCGATCAAGCTCTACAACCAGGGCAGCAACGCCCTGAACTCCGGCGACTACGACACGGCCGAGATGATGTTCGTGAACGCTCTCGAGAAGAAGGCCGATCTGATCTCCGCGATGGGCGGGCTGGCCCGGGTCTTCTCCCATCGGGGCGATCACGTCAGGGCGGTGGAGTACGCCGAGAAGGTCGCGGCGGAGAACGAGGATCTGGAGAACATGAACCAGATCCTCTACGCCGGTTACGACGCCCTCGGCATGGACGACAAGGCCGAAGCGGCGCTCAAGGCACTCCAGGCCACGGACATGGGCAAGGCCGGCAAGAACATGTTCAACAAGGCCGCCGACCTGTTCAACTCGGGCCAGATCCCCGAGGCCCAGGCCGCTCTGGAGAGTCTCCTGGCAGTCGACCCGAATCATCCCGAGGCGAACTACATGCTCGGCATCTGCTACGCCGGATCGGATCCGGCGAAGGCGAAGGTCCAGTTCGAGAAGTTCCTGAGCATCGCGCCGGACCACGCGGACGCGCCGACCGCCAGGGAGATGCTGCAATACCTCGAATAGGGGCTTGGTCGTTCGCCAGAGCGATCCTCGCGGCGGGACTCCTGCTCGCCCTTCCCGCCGCGGCTCAGGACGGCCTGAGCCTGGAGCGGATCATGGCCCATCCGGACTGGCTCGGCCGCCAGCCGGAGCGGCCGTACTGGAGCAGCGACGGCGGCAGCGTCTACTTCGAGCGCAAGCGGGAAGGCGAGGAGACCCGCGATCTCTACCGGGTCGACCTGGACACCCGGCAGACGAGCCTGGTGAACGACGGCGACCGGGCCGACGCCGAGGCGCGCGGCGGGTCCTGGGACCGTGAGCGCAGCCGCCGCGTCTTCGTCAAGGCGGGCGACATCTTCCTCCGCGACCTGGACGGGGACGACAGCCTGACCCAGCTCACCCGCACAGCCGCACAGGAGGGCGCGCCCTTCTTCACGGCGACCGGAGACGTCGCCTTCCGGCGCGACGGCGCCTGGCTCGTGCGTGAGCGGGCCACCGGTCTGATCTGGCAGCCGTTCGACGTCCGCGCGGCGGAGGCGCCCGAAACCGCTCGCGCCAACGAATATCTTGAGGCCGGCTACCTGGAGCGCCAGCAGCCCAGGTTGCTCGAAATCGTCCGACTGCGGCGGCAGCGGGAAGAGCGGCGCGAGGAGGTGTCGAGAACGCGCCAGGCCGCGGACCCCAGCCGCACGGCACTGCCCCACTACCTCGGCAAGGACGTCGAGGTCGCGGGCGCCTGGCTCTCGCCGGCTCTGGACCACCTCGTCGTGCGGCAGCGACCCGCCCAGCGTGACGAGGGGCTCAGGGACAAGATGCCGAACTACGTGACCCGCAGTGGCCTGGTCGAGCTGGACGAGGTCCGCATGAAGGTCGGCACGGCCGAACCGACCGGTGAAACCCTCGTCCTGCTCCGACGCGGCGACCCGGCGCCGGTCATTCTGGACCTCTCCGTCCTCCCGGGCATCGCGGACGACCCGCTGGCCGCGCTGCGCAAGGCGGCTCGAGAGCGAGAGCGCCAGCGCAAGGCCGCGGCGAAGGACTCCGCCGAGGGGGAGGGTCCAGGCGAGAGCGGAAGAGGTGAAGCCTCCGGGGGCGAAGGGGAAGACGCCTCCGCGAACGAAGAGAAGGCCGAGCCGAAGCCACGACCCGTCGGTTTCGGTCCCGTTCTGTTCAACCGTTCCGGCTCGCGGGCCGTCGTGGAGGCCTGGTCCACGGACAACAAGGATCGCTGGATCGCGGAGATCGACCTGGAGGAAGGCAAGCTGCGTCCCCTGCACCGGATGACCGATCCGGCCTGGATCAACTACGCCTTCCGCGACCTCGGCTTCATGCCGGACGACGAGACGGTCTACTTCCTGTCCGAAGAGACCGGCTACTCCCACCTGTCGCTGATCGACACGGCGACCGGAGAGCGCGAGCAGGTGACCGCGGGCGACTTCGTCGTCCGTTCGCCCCAGGTCACCGCGGACGGCGAGTTCCTCTACTTCGAGGCGAACCGGGGCCACCCCGGCGTCTTCGAGATCCACCGGGCGGCCGCGTCGGCTGGCGACGGCGCCAGGATCGAGCAGGTCACGGACCTTGGAGGCCTGAACGCCTTCCGGCTCTCGCCCGACGGCAAGAAGCTGCTGATCGTCCACTCGACCGCAACCGGGCCGCCGGAACTCTGGGTTCAGGACGCATCGCCGGGCGCCGACGCCGTTAGGCTGACGGAGACGGTGTCCGAGGAGTTTCTCGCAACCTCCTGGGTCTCGCCGGAGTTTGTCGAGGTCCCGTCGTCCCACGTCGACCGACCGATCCACGCCCGCCTCTACCTGCCTCCCGAAGCCACGGAGGCGCCGCGGCCGGCGGTTGTTTTCGTCCATGGCGCGGGGTACCTCCAGAACGCCCACCAGGGCTGGTCCTCCTACTTCCGCGAGTTCATGTTCCACACCCTGCTCGCCCGCCGCGGCTATGTCGTGCTGGACATGGATTTCCGCGCCTCGGCCGGCTACGGCCGGGACTGGCGCACCGCGATCTACCGGCAGATGGGCACGCCGGAAGTCGAGGACCTGGCCGACGGCATCGACTACCTCGTCGCCGAGCACGGCGTCGACCGGGAACGGATCGGCGTCTACGGCGGCTCCTACGGCGGATTCGTCACCTTCATGGCGATGTTCCGCCGCCCCGAACTGTTCGCCGCCGGCGCGGCGCTGCGGCCGGTGACCGACTGGGCCCATTACAACCACGGCTACACGTCGAACATCCTGAACACACCGGAGCTCGACCCCGAAGCCTACGAGCGGAGCTCCCCGATCGAGTTCGCCGAGGGCCTGGAGAAGCCGCTCTTGATCTGCACCGGCATGCTGGACGACAACGTCCTGTTCCAGGACTCCGTTCGACTCGTCCAGCGCCTGATCGAACTCGGCAAGGAGGACTGGGAGCTCGCCGTCTACCCGGCCGAGGCCCACGGCTTCGTCGAGCCGTCAAGCTGGCTCGACGAGTACCGCCGTATCCTGAAGCTGTTCGAGACCCATCTGAGGCGCTGACGGCCTTCCGTTCTTGTTGACCGGAACGGCGGCCAGTATCGTCGCCGCTGCGCGGCGCAGTTTCTTCAGAAGCCGACGGGGACGTCGGCGTACCCAGTAAAGAGGCCTCAGTTCCACCCCACTGGGTGCGCCGACGTCCCCGTCGGCTTCTGGAACCTACGAGCCCCGCAGCGCTGGCAGCAGGTCTTCCCGCGTGACCCGCCGGACCGCCGCCAGGCTCGCCAGCGTGCCCACGGCCACGACCAGCAGCAACGTCAGCCCGAGCGACAGCCACGGCACGAGGGCATGCCCGCCGAGCAGGTGCGGACTCGTTGCAACGAGCGCCGACGCGGCGCCGACCACGACGCCCGCAACGAGCAGCAGACCGTTCTCGGCGACGACGAGCCAGGCGAGCGCCCGCCGCCAGAAGCCGATCGCCTGCATCGTCGCGAGTTCGCCGCGGCGCTCCAGCAGGTTGCGCAGGAGGACGACGGAGAGGCCCAGCGTGCCGAGCAGCAGCCCGAGGCCGCCCAGGGTCTGGAAGGTGCCGAGGTACGTGTTCTCGACCGCCTGGAACGCCTGCAGTCGCTGGGCCGTGGGAGCGGCATCGAAGCCGAAGCCGGAGAGGGTCCGTTCGAGTTCCTGCATCGTCCGGTCCTGCTCGCCGGGCTGCGTCCGGAGCAGAAAGTACGACGCGCCCGTGCGGCTGGGAAAGTGCTTCGCCAGGTTCGCCTCGGAGATCACGAGCTCGCTCTGGAACACGCTCTTGCGCAGCAAGCCGACCAGCCGCAGCTCGATCGTCTCGCCGCGCTCCGTGTCGACTTCGATCCCCTGGCCGAGCCCGGAGTGGAGAATCCACATGACCGAGTTGAAGTCGCCGATTGCCGGCACGACGCCGGGACCCAGGTCCCGTTCCAGCAGGCCCCAGGGCTCCTCGCCGGCGTCCGGCACGAGCGACTGGAAGCGAAAGCCCCCGCGCTCGATGAACCCGGTCGGCGCACCGACGAGCCGCGGCCGCTCCGGCTGGAACAGGTTCAGGCAACTGATGTCGTCGCCCGGCACCGTCCGGAAGCCGACGATCTCGCTGCCGCCGAGAAGCTCCGACGCCTCGCCGCCGAATCCCAGATCGTAGCGGCCGTCAACGGTCGAGAGATCCGCGAGGATCGATACGTCCGACTCGGCGACCAGGTCGAACCCGCCGGCGCCGGAATCCAGGTCTCTCGTCTCCTCGCCGAACCGGAGACCGTAGGCGCCCACGGCGACGATCACGAACGACGCGCTCGCGACGAGCGCAGCGCAGAGCAGGCTCCTGCCCGGGTTGAGCGAGGCGTTGGCCGCCGCCATGCTCGACCCGGCTCGCCAGGACCAGCTCCCGAGCGGCGCTTCGGGCCGCCGGCGCAGCCACAGCGTGAATCCGGCCAGACCGGCGACGAGCAGACAGGCGCCGCCGCCAAAGAACAGGTAGGCGGACGCGGACGCGGGAGCGGCGGCCGAGCCGGCAAGCAAGGCGACCGCCAGGACGGAGGCGAGGATTCCGGTCCAGCGCGCCCGCCGGCCCGGCGCGGCAGCCGCCGCCGACTGTTCGACCGTCTCGCCGCGCAGCAGGCGGACGGGAGAGACCGCGGCCAGCTTGCCGACCGCCCCGCGCACGGCGAGCAGGACGACGAGAAGCGAACCCGCGCCGCCCATCGCAAGCGTCACGGGCTCGACGTGGAGGTACAGATGACTCGAACCGACCGCCGACCGCCACAGGGTGCGAAGCGCGGCCATCATCGCGCCGGCGTAGAGCACCGCGCCACCCAGGCCGAGCAGGACGCCGGCGCCGCCGAGGATCGCGCCCTCCAGAAGGAAGCGCCGCCGGACCCGCGTAACACCGTGACCGAGCGCAAGGATCAGGCCCATCTCGCTCGCGCGGCTCTCGGTTCCGAGCCGGAAGAACAGACCGACGAGCAGCGCCGCCGAGGCGATCAGGAACAGGCTGAAGCCGATGAACAGACCGCCGAAGTCCGTGGCGCCGGTCGCGCCGCGCAGCCCCGTCGCCTTGACCGGCTCGACCGCGAGCCCCGCGGCAACGAGCTCGACCCGCGCTGGCGCCTCGCGTTCGAGCGACGCCGCGAGAGTCTCCACCGAGCCCCCCACAGGCGGCAGCAGTCGAAACGACGTGAGAAGCCCGAAGCGGCTCGACCAGAGCTCCCTGCCGAAGTCCAGGTCGACGAACAGCTTCGGCGTCCCCCGGTACTCGTCCCAGTAGGCCTCGTCCAGGTCGCGGATCCGGCTCAGATCGACCGGGAACGTCGGATCCCAGTCGCTCATGTTGTCCGCGTCGGCAACGCCCGGAAAGTCCGGCGTCAGGCTGCGGTCTCCGGCCCAGCCGGTCATCTCGACGACGCCGGCCACGGTCGCTTCCACGGTCCGTTCCAAAAGCTGCTCCCGGTCCCCGACCACCCAGTAGTCGAGCGTCAGCCGGTCGCCCGCGGCGACCCCAAGGTCTTCGGCCAGGAAGGCGTTCACCAGAACCTCGCCCGGCTCAAGCGGCGGCGCCCGCCGACCGTCGTCCAGCCGCAACGCGCCGAGTTCGCCGGCCCGGCCCACATCGAGCGCGGCGATCGTCGAGTAGGGCGCCTCGGCGCCGTTCGCAGCCGCCGTCCGGTTCGCCAGATAGGTCGAGACGCCGACCGTCTCGGCGCCCGCGGCTGCCGCCAGTTCCTCGACAGCCTGGGCCAGTTCGTCCGCGAAGACGATCCGCGACGTGGTGACCTGGAGGTGATCCGGCGCCCCGGCGAAGTCCAGGCTGAAGTCGGCCGCCCGGGCGTGGGAGCGGACGAGGCGCTCCAGGCCGGGGGCTGCTGCTTCCGCGCCGCCGGCAAGGTCTCCTCCGGCAGCAGGGCGCTCCCCGATCAGGAGCGAGTTCGCCAGGCCGCGCTGGTCGAGTTCCCGCTGAAGGTCGCCCAGCCGAACGTAGCCGACGAGCGGCTGGCTCTGGTGGGGCGCCAGCGTGAAGCCGCCGGCGCCCGTGTCGTCCAGCACCGAGACCACGTTGAGTCGTACGCTCTCCAACTGGTCCTCCGGGTCCTTCTCCCCCATCAGACTGGCTCGCGGCGCCTCGCTCGGTCGCTCCAGGTAGAGCACGACGGAATCGCCCGGTTCGACCGCCAGGGCGTCGGCGAGCGAACGGTTCACCGCGAGCGAGGCGAAGAGCTGGCCCTCGCGCCGGGACAGGTCGAACGCTTCCGCGGCGCCGGGGAAGAATGCCGCGAACTCCTCGTCGATCCCCTGCACGTTGACCCGGGCGGCGCGCCGGCCGCTCTCCGGTTCGACCACGCTGCCCTGCATCAGGATCGCGGCGGACACCGGACCGTAGCGGGCGGCGAACTCCTCGTCGCCGGCCAGTTCGTCGCGCAACGCCTCCCGGAAGAACCCGGCGCCGAGCAGGGCGTGATCGATGCCGCCCAGGCGGTCAAGCGTGAGCTCGCGAAGGCTGCCGCGCACCGAGTCGCCGACCATCAGCGCCCCGGTCAGGACGGATGCCGCAACCGCCGCGGTCAGGACGACCGCGACGTTCCGCTGCCAGTAGTGGCGCAGACTCGGCAGGATTCCGCCCGGACGCGCGCCGCTCACCGTCTCAGCCTCCGGCCGCGGGCTCGGACGCAGCCGGGAGATCCTGGATCAGGCCTGCCCGCAGCTCGACCCGCCGCGGCAGCCGCGCCGCAAGCTCCAGGCTGTGGGTGACTATGACCAGCGCGGTTTGCTCCTCCGCGTGAAGCTCGAGCAACAGATCCGCCACGGCGCCTGCCGTGTCCGCGTCCAGGTTGCCCGTCGGCTCGTCGCAGAGAAGGAGTCCGGGCCGGTTGATCACCGCCCGCACGATCGCCGCCCGCTGCCGCTCTCCGCCGGACACCTGAGCCGGCCGATGGTCGACCCGGGCGCCAAGACCGACCCGTTCGAGCAGCGCCCGCGCGCGGCCGTCCGCGTCAGCCTGCCCGTCGCCGGCCGCCACGGTCGGCAGCAGGACGTTCTGCAGCATCGTGTACTGCGGCAGCAGGTAGTGATCCTGGAACACGAGGCCGACCCGCCGGCTCCGGAAGGCCGCGAGCTCCCGTTCCGGCAACTCATGCGCCGCCTCGCCGCCGATCAGGATGCGCCCCGACGACGGCGTCTCCAGCGTCGCGGCCAAATGGAGCAGGGTGCTCTTGCCGCTGCCGGACGGCCCGGTGACAGCCATCGCCTCCCCCGCATCCAGCCGGAAAGACACGCCCCGCAGAACCTCGACGGCGCCGGCCCCGGTTGCGTAGGACCTGGTGACCCGGTCGAAACGAAGGGCATCGGGCATCGCTCCCGGAGCCTACCAACCGCGACACCGGGTACGCCGACGTCCCCGTCGGCATCCGGGCGACACCGGGGTGCCCTCGGAGAGCCGACGGGGTCGTCGGTGCACCCAGTGGGCCCATCGGGCATCGCTCCCGGAGCCTGCCAACCAGGTCCTGCTCCCAGTGGGCGCCCGTCAGTCCCTAAGCCATCGCGAGCGCCCGCGGGACGGCGGCCTGCCGGCTAGTCCACCTTGAAGCGGATCGTCTCCGTGAAGTCCTCGAAGGCGAAGTTCCCCGCCCGATCGTAAAGCGTCATGCTCGCGATCCCCCAGGTTCCCGGCGCCGAGCCGGCGGGCAGAACATGAGTGTGCGAAACGAACTTCCAGACGCGGGGATCCCCTGAAGGGAAGAGCCGCTCCCTCTGATCGCCGTAGAACCACGAGACGTGCGTGATCCCCTGGGGATCGCGAAATGCAAGCGACCCCTGGCGGAAGCCCGAGACATCGTCCCGAGTGTAGAACTCCACCTTCACGATCGTCTCGCCGTTCGGCGCCTCCGGGTTCGTGGGCTCCGCGGTCACGCGGATCCTGTTCAGATCGAGCTCGGGCGGCCCTGTGTCCGGGTTCGCCGTCCTCAGCCGGACGCTCGGCGGCGGCTCGTCCCTCGGATCGTCGGTGAACTTGACCGTCGCCCTGTTCCCGGCCCGATCGACCATGAGGATCTGGTTGAGGAAGTACCTGGAAGACGGCATGTACTCCGGCATGAGGAACTCCACCAGGCAGCGGTCGTCTCCGGCCAGGAAGCGACCGTACTCCTGAAAGCTGTAGGTGCCTTCGAGTTCGTCGTTCAGCGCGGCGTAGCACGGGGATTCCGCACGCATCCCGACGCCCTCGCTCACCTGCCAGGACGCCTCGATCGTCTGAACGTTCCGGCCCTCCGCAACCGTCTGTCCCTTGCTCAGACGCGCGGTGTGCGACACATAGGCCGGCGGCGCCCAGTCCTCCAGGGGATTGTCGACGTAGAGCTTCCAGCCGAAGTCACCGCCTCGCTGGAAGCGCTCATTGCCGGCCGCGTCCGTGATCTGCATCTGGTTCGGCACCCAGTAACCCGCCTTGGCGTGCTTGCTCAGGGTGAAGCTGCCGGAAAGCACAGTGCCCGGCTGGTCGCGGGTCACCCTGCCGTTTCCGTCCAGGGGCAAGAGGTACAGATCGCGGAACGTGCCGACACTGCTGCTGATCCGGGTGTAGGCCCGTGTCGCGCCCTCGAGCACCCGGTCCAGAGCGTGCAGTTCGATCTCGACGCGGACCTCCTTGTCCTCCTCCGGCAACCCGGCGACCTCGATGTCCACTCGCTTGATCTTGCCGGGGAACACGTAGTCCGGAAACAGGTTGTACACCTTGAACGTCAGATCCTCCCGGATTCTCGAGAGGTAGAGATTGCCCTGCATGATCCGGTCTCGAACGAACTCGTACTTCGCGAGGGAACGGGATCTCAGCTTGTCCGGCTCGACGATGAAGTGGGCGATCGTCTCGGCCATGTCCTCGTTCGGGTTCTTCTGATGGGCGTATGCCGAAACGAACTCGGTCTGCTTCGTGGTGGACCAGCCCGAAGGACTGCTGGAGTCCCGGTACCAGCCGCCAAGCCGAATCCAGTCGGCGCGCGTCTGCTCGTCGAAGACGTGCGCCCACAGAAAGTGCGCCTTCTCGTGGACCGCCAGACGCTGGATGGCGCTGATGCTGGATTGCGTGAAGGCAATTTCCATGAACTCGACGTAGCCCGCGGACGGCCAGGCGACGGCGGGCGCCGTGGGGTACAAGGGATGATCCGTTCCGTCCAGACGGCGAATGATGTGCGGGAGACCCGGGGTCTTGTGCATGCCGCTCGGAAACTCCTCCAGCATGTTCAGCAGCGTGAGGATCTCCTCCGGGTGGAACTTCTGGAATCGGCCCGGGCCTTCGTTGCCCGTCGGCCCGGTCAGTCCGGCGTAGTCGTCGATCTCGGTCGTCACGCCGTACCGATCCGCGAAGATCGTCTCGTAGGCCCTGACGTCGCGACCGCCGTTCGTCACGTACCGGACGGCCGCGTGGTGCAGCCGCTTCGAGAACCACACGCCCCGCTTGCCTTCCACCGTCGCAACCCGGGGATTCGCGTTCACGAACGCGGCCTCGGACACGAGCACCGACGGGGCATCGGGGGCGCCCAGAACCTGGATGTCATGGCGAAGGAAACTGCGCGTCAGGCGCCACTTCGAGGGCGGCCTGTCGCCGCTTGGCTGCGGGATGGCGCGGAACGTCCTCAGCAGCCGCCATGCGTGCTCCTGGGTCCACGCGGCTTCGTCCGTGTCCACCAGGAGCATGCCGTACTCGTGGGCAAGGATGGTCGAGGCCGAGTTGTCCGCCAGCGTCCCGGTTTCGCCTTCGAACTCGACCTCCAGGGGCTCGATCACGTTCGCCGAATAGTCGGTTCCCGCCGTGCTCTGGTCCTCTTCCCAGTGGTAGACGAACGGATTCGAGGGAATCGGCGTCAGGTCGATGGAGTCCAGCCGACCGTCATGCGGCAGCCTGATCAGCCGCGCCGGCGTCGCGCGATGACCTCTGGCCTGCGCCTTGACGGCGTACTGGCCATCGGCCAGGCCCTCGAAGCTGAACCAGCCGGCCGCATTCGGACGGGCGACCCGGAGCACGCCCCGGGCGGTCAGCAGGACCTCGACGTCCCGATGATCGCCCCGGTGGCCCAACACCTGCCCCTCAAGGGAGTTGTCGCCGATCCCTTCGACGCAGGGAAACGCCTGGAGATCGCTGCGAGCAGCGGCGGTCCGGTTCAGACGGTTGCCGTGGGTCCAGGAGTCCCCGACGGCCGGGCGATGGATCGCGAGGTTGAACGCGAGCGTCGTCACGGGCGCGACGAACACCCAGTAGTGGCCGTTCAGGGCGCAGCCGTCCAGCACCTTGACCAGCACTTCCGGATTCGAGCGATCGAAGAAGTACAGGAGGGCGGACCGCCGGGAATCCAGCCCGTAGTCCTTCACCTGCTCCAGGACGCTTGCGCCGCCGCTCCCATGTTCGACGCACATGTTGACGACCAGGCCGCCGCTCAAGGTCGTGACGGGCCCGGGCGAACAGTCCGTGGCGCCGTCGCCGTCTATGACCGGCGCGGAGACTCCCGAAACGCCAGCGTCCCGGGCGACGTCCCCGGCGGCATCTCCGGCCACGGCGCCGGTGGCGGCCGGTGCGCACGGAAACGCCGTCAAGTCGCTCGCGGTCTTCGCGTCCTGGCCGCCGCGCGGGTTCGAATGCTCCCAGGACCTGCCGGTAGCCGTCTGTTCCACACGCAGATTGAAGGCCAGAGTCGTCGTCGGCGCGACGAACACCCAGTAGTGGCCGTTGTCCCTGCAGCCGTCCAGCACCTTGATCAGCACTTCGGCGTTTTCCGGCTGGAAGAAGTAGAGCAGCCCCGCCTGCTTTTCGCCGAGCCCGAAGTCCAGGGCGTTCTGCCGGACCCGTTCGCCTCCCTCCTCGTGCTCGAAGCACATGTTCACCGTGAAGCCGTGGTCGAAGGCGAGCTGCGGCCCGGACGGCACGCAGTCCGAACTCGCCGTCGATGCGGCGCCGACCCCGGGCGCCGCACCCCGGTCGGGCGCCTCGTGCGCGTGACGATGCCCGGCGTGCGCGGCGTGGACCGCTTCGAGAGCGCCGGGCAGCCCGACGCGACCGCCGTCAGCCCCATCCGCAAGGAACTAACCTCGGGCCGCGGGTACGGCGAGGGCAAGAACGCCGAGAAGACAGCCTACTGAGATGCGGCGGACGATCAAGTGTCGCGGGTTCCTGACGAGGTGTCGGCGCAAACGATTATGCCACAGTACGCCGGGCCAGGCCCCGCCGGTACGCGGCAAGCGTGTCCGCGGCCATCAGCGACGCCGGATAGTGGCGGCGAACTCCATTCTGGCCCGAACGACCGAGGTGACTCCTGCGCTCCGCGTCACCGGCCAGGCGCTCCACGGCGTCCGCCAGGGCCGAGACGTCACCGGCCGGAAACAGCGTGCCGCCGCCCGTCCGCTCGAGCACCTCCGGGAACGCGCCGTGGTCGGGCAGGACGGCCGGCACGCCATTTGCCATCGCCTCGAGCGCTGGCAGACCCTTCGCCTCCCGGTAGACCGTCGGCAGTACGAAGACGTGAAGGCCGGCCAGGAACTCGATCTTCTCGTCACGCGAGATCTCGCCCAGCCAGTCGAAGTGCGGCTCGAGTCCCCATCCGGCGATTCGCCGCCGCTGCTGCTCGAAGTACGCCTGGTCGCGGCCGCCGAGGTACCCCGCGGCGCGAAAGCGGACCTGGCCCCGGCCCAGTCGGTCGCTCAACTCGCGGAACGCTTCGGCGGCAAGGTGAAACCCCTTCTCGGGGCACATCCGCGCCAGGTAGCCGATCACGAGGGGCGAGGCCGGAGGCTCGGCTTCCCGGCCGCCATGCCCTTTGAGCTCGATCCCGAGACGCGCGACGTCGATGCCGGCGAGCGGCTGGTCGAGGATGTCCGCCATCGTCGCCGCGTAGTAGTCATTCGGCGCGACGAGAACGTCGACCTCGCGCACTCGACTCTTCATCTCATGGACGACCGCGGACTTGTGGGGCTCCTCGAGATCCTGAAGGAAGATGTCCTCGCCCTGGAGGCTGCAGACGATCAACGCGTCCGGCAGCGCCTCGCGGATCAGGTGAACCATCCCCACGAGCATCGAGTTCGTCAGGTGGACGACGTCCGGCCGGAACTCGCCGGCGAGCCACTGCGCCAGGCTCCTGAGCTCCGCGAGTTGACGTCCCTCCTCGCCCCGCACCATGGACAGGGCGAGTTCCCCGAGGTCGCGGGCGTCGGTCGCCGAGGCGGACCGGGTCACGCGGGACAGCAGCCGGGGATTGTCCAGCAGCCGGCGAATCGCCGCGGGCGCCCGGCTCCACAGCGGCAGCTTCTGCTCCAGGTAGATGTTCACCGCGCCGTAGAAGACCCGGCCGTAGCTCACGTTCTGCTCGTCCGTTCGCAGCGGCGTGTAGATCGGCAAAAGGAGCGCGTTGTGCCCCCTTTGCTGAAGCTCCCGCACCAGGGCGTTGTCGTGGATGCAACTGCCGCAGAGCATGCCGCCTGCCCCCGCCGCGAGGTAGGCGATGCGAAGCGGCTGGTCCGTCGTCGTCACGGTCGTCACGACGTGCTGTCCCGGTGGCGCCGACGCCACGCCGCGCGGGCTGCTCGCCGTCCGTTCGTCATCGGCGTACGGGAGAGAAACGAGCCACCCGCTCGGGCGCGGGCGGTCGGGTGAACAGGGAGACGACGATCATCGCCAGCGTGGCGCCGGCAAAGACGACGGCGACCGGCATGATCCCCGTGCCGCCAACGCTGTAGTCCGGATTGCCGATGCCGCGAACGAAGAACCAGATCCAGAGGCCGATGACCGTGAGAATCGCCGCGCCGGCCCCGGCCGCCGTGCTGCGCCGCCAGTAGAGCGCCGCGACGATGACCGGCAACAGCGAGGCAAAGCCCGTGAACGACCACACCGAGAGCGCGAAGATGCTTCGTTCGGCGACCAGGGAGAGGAGGAACACGGTCGCCACGACGGCGACGACGAACAGCCGGCCGAGGCGTATCTGCCGGGCCTCGCTCAGGTCGCCGCCCAGACGGTAGTGCCGCACGATGTCCTGCGTGAACATCGTGCCGAGCGAGAGGGACTGCGAATCGAGCGACGACATGATCGCGGCGAAGACGCCGGCGCCCAGAAGGCCTGCAAGCAGATCCGGCGCGTAGAGGCCGATCATCCGGACCAGGACCGCGTTGGAGTCCGCGCCGCCCAGCCCCGGAAAGTCGATGTTCCCGAAGAGGCCAAGCAGCACGCTCGGGATCCACACGAGAGCAATGCAGACCGGATACAGCACGATCGGCGCCTTGAACGTCGCGGCCCGCTTCGCTGAAAGCCAGTGCGCGAAGATGTGAGGGAAGGTCCCCACGGAGAGCGGAATCAGGGTGTAGCTGAGCAGCCGCAGCGGGTGGATCGCCTCGCCGCGGACGAGCAGGTCCGGCCGGCTCTCCGCCACCCGGTCGAGCGCCGCGCCGACGCCGCCCAGCCTGGTCACGATGAGGATCGCCGTGACCGCGCCGAGCAGCATGAACATCGCGGTCTGGAACGTGTTCACCCAGGCCGTGCCGCGCAGCCCGCCGCTCGTCACGTACCCGATGACGACCGCCGACACGAGCAGGCTGCCGAGCCAGGACGGCGCCGCGCCGTCCGTGAGCTGTCCCAGAACGACGCCGCCTCCCATCACGCCGATCAGTAGGTACGGCAGGAGCAGCAGGACGAGCACGACGAAGAGCAGGAGGCCGACCGCGTCCGATCCCCAGCGGGCGCGCACGAACTGGACCTGGGTCAGGAGCCCGAGCCTGCTGCCGACCGCCCAGACCCGGGCGCCGACAAAGAAGAAGACGACCGGGACCATCAGGGCCGACGACGACGCCATCAGCGAGAAGACGCCGATGCCGATCCGATAGGACTCCGCCGAGGCCCCGAGCAGCGCGAACGAGGTCATGTGGGTGCCGAACAGGGTCATCAGGAGGACGAACGGACCGATCGTCCGCCCGGCGACGAAGAAGTCCTCGCCGGTCGCGGAGAGGCGCCGGTTGCTCCAGACCCCGATCACGAGCACCAGCGCCAGGTAGGCCAGGATGACGGTCAGGGTCATCCCGCCTTCTCCGGACGCGCGGTCCCGGCCGCTCGGCCGCCAGGGTCGCCGGCGCCGCCGTTCTCCGCGACCGGCGCCCCCGTTCCGGCCAACCGCTCCAGCGCGTCACCCGGCCAGGCGACCCGCACGAGCAACCACATGACGAGCACGACCGCCGCCGAGAACAGGATGTGGTAGGAGAGCCCGACCGGCAGGCCGAGGAGCCGGCTCGGGTCGTCCCAGAACCAGAGATCGTTGCGTAGCAGGTAGAGCAGAGGCAGCGCAGCGTACGCAGCGATTCGCGCCGCCCTTTTCGGGGCCGTCCCTCTCCCTGACACTCCCGCCCCGCCTCGAATCCGACCGCCGGTGTCCGGCTCAGGTTGCCTGGAGCGACTGCGCCGCAGCAGTCCGGGGCGCCGGCGCGACCTTGCCGCCGCCGGCGGCCGCGAAGGTTGCCATGTCCTCGAACATCGACGTGAAGTCGAGTTCGAACACGTCGCCGATCAGGATGCGGGTCACCTTGCTCTGGTGCTGCGGGTAGAGGCGCAGGAACGCGCCGACGCTGAAGTTCGGGTCGTAGAACACGCTGACCAACTGCCGCACCGCTTCCACCCCGCGCATCAGGAGCGGCTGGAACGCGCCGAGCCGTTCGCCGGAGACGTCGTTCGCGGCAATCGCATCGATCGAGGCCTCCGCCGCCAGCTCGCCGGACTTGAGCGCCAGGAAGACCCCCGACGAGTAGACCGGGTCGATGAAGGAGAACGCATCGCCGATCGCGATCCAGCCCTCGCCCGCCATCTTCTCGTTCCGGTAGGAGAAGTCCTTCATCACGGACACCGGGCGGCACTGCCGGGCGGGAGCGATCCGCCGCTCGATCTCGGCGCAGTTCCGAACCTCGTCGAAAAAGATCTCGTGCGGCCTGCCCTCGCGATCCCGGATCAGGGTGTCCATCGGTCCGACGACGCCGACGCTGACGACGTCTCCGGCCAGCGGGATGTACCAGAACCAGCAATCCCCGGACTTCGTGTGCAGGATCAGGGTTGCGCCCTCATCCTTCCCCTCGTCCCGGACGGCGCCGCGGAAGTGGGTGTAGATCGAGGCGTGGCGCAGGCCGTAATCGACCCGTCCCAGCTCCAGTCGGCGCGCGAGCAAGGCGCTCTGGCCGGTCGCGTCGATCACGACCCTGGCGGCCGGCGCCACCGACCCGCCGTTGCCGGCGGCGGACGCCCGCACACCGACGGCCCGACCGTCCTCGAACAGGACGTCGCGCACGTTCACGCCGCGGTGCACCTCGGCCCCCTGCCCGGCGGCAATGTCGATCAGCAGTTGATCGAACTCGGATCGCCGCACCTGCCAGGTGCGGGCGCTGTCGTCGCCCGGCCGTTCCTTCTCGAAGTAGAAGGGCATGGACGCCTTGCCGGTCCTGGTGAAGAACTGAACCGAGTGCTTCTCGACGAAGTCGCTCTTCTGCATCGCTTCGAGAGCGCCCATCTTCTCGAACACGCCGTGGGTGTCCGGCATCAGCGATTCGCCGATCTTGAAGACGGGCGCGGCGTCCCGCTCGAGCAGCAGCGTGCGCAGTCCCCCGCGCGCGGCAATGGCCGCTGCCGCCGAGCCGCCCGGGCCGGCGCCGATCACGATCACGTCGTAGGAGGAGGCCGTGAACATGGGGCGGAGTCTACGGCAACGAGCCGAAGCCCGGGCGAACCGCCCGGCGACCCGAAGAACGCCGCCCCAGAACCTCGCCGCCGGTTCTCCGTACCTCACATCCTGAGCGTCTTGTTGTAGCGTCGCCCGCCCACCGCGGGCTGTCGCGGATCGCCGTTCCATCGTCCTGCTGCCGGCCAGAAGGCCGGCGCGCCCAGTCTCGTCACGAGGTGCCCTTCATGTTCTCCGTCTCCTCCAGAACCTCCCGCCCCTCCCTCGTCCTTGCGGCGGGGCTCCTCGCAGCACTTCCAGCGGCCGGTCAGACTCCGGACGACCCGGAAGCGACCGTCGCCGACGAGATCACGGTGACCGCGCAGAAGATCGAGGAATCCGTCCAGGACGTGCCGATCTCGATCGTCACCCGCACCGGAGAAGAACTGGACGTCCAGGCGATCGGCGACATGCAGGCCCTGGCCCAGGCGGCCCCGGGCGTCGTCGCCTCGTCGCAGACGCCGACGACCGGTGAAGTCACCCTGACGATCCGCGGCGTCGGCTCCAGCGTCCTGGGCCTGGGCACCGAGGCGACGGTCGGCTACTACGTGGACGGGGTCTACATGCCCCGGCCCCAGGCGGCGACGAATCCGTTTCTCGACCTGGAGCGGGTCGAGATCCTGCGCGGGCCCCAGGGCACGCTGTGGGGTCGCAACTCGACCGCCGGCGCGATCAACGTCGTCACGCGGGCGCCGCGGGGCGAGTTCCACGGCCGGCTGTTCGGCGCCGTCTCCCAACTCGACGCAAGCGAGCCCGCCGAGGGCGCGCGCTACGGCCTGTCCCTGACGGGACCGGTGTCGCAGAAGGTCTGGGGACGGCTTTCGGCCAGCAGTGCGACAGTCGAGGACGCCACGTACAACGACTTTCTGGGCGCTCGGGGCGACAACTTCGACGGCGCCTCCTGGCGCGGCGGCCTGACCTTCCTGCCCGCCGAGTCCCTGACCTTCACGATCCGGGCGGACAGCACGGACGACGACGCGCACAGCAACTTCTACTTCAAGCCCGGCGACGTGTCCCCCTACAGCACGCTCGGAGCGATCAACCGCTTCTTCGGGTACACGGATCCGGAAGACATCCACCGGATCGCCACCGAAACCGCTCCCCTGTCGAGCTATCGCGAGAGCGGCTACTCGCTTCACGTGGACAAGGTGACGAACGGCGGTCTGAGCCTCCAGTCGATCAGCAGTTGGCGGGACTTCGACTCGATGCGCGACGCGGACATCGACGGTTCGCCGGTCACGTTCGCCACGACCTCCGGCGCCTTCGAGTCCGAGTGGTGGTCGCAGGAGTTCCAGCTTCACGGCTCGAGCGAGCGCGCAAGCTGGGTGGCCGGCGCCTATGCCTTCGGCGAACGGAGCCTGAGCGACGTGAACACGCTGACCGACCAGGGCCTGCTCGGCGTCTGGCTCTTCGCGCTGAGTCCGCAGACCTTCCTGTTCGATCCGGCGACGAACTGCTCGCTCGGCGTTCTCGCTCCGTCCTTTTTGTGCGGCATCGACTACTACGGGGCGATCGCTCCGTTCCTCGGCCTGCCGCTGCCGGGGAACACCGCGGCACTGCCCTTCCGGACCGACCTCGACACCTCGCTTGCGGCGGGCTACGGCCAGGTGGACTGGCATCTGAGCGACCGAGTCACCCTGACCACCGGCGCCCGCTACACCGTGGACGACAAGGAGCATCGCCAGCAGACGATCAACTTCGCGACGTACCAGCCGTCCGTGCAGACACTGGACGACAGTTGGAGCGCGCTGACTCCAAGACTGGGGCTCGAGTTCCGGCCGCGGGACAACCTGATGCTCTACGGTTCCGCGGCAGCCGGCTTCAAGAGCGGCGGCTACAACTCGATCTCCCTGCAGCCGGCGTTCGACGAGGAGACGGTCAGAAGCTTCGAGGTGGGCGTCAAGTCCTCCCTGCTCGACCGCAAGGTGCGCATCTCGGCCGCGGCCTTCCACTACGACTACGACGATCTCCAGGTGTCCGTCCTCTACCCGGACCGCTCGCAGGTGGAGAACGCGGCGAACGCCCGCATCCAGGGTCTCGATTTCGAGCTCGCGATGCGGCCGACGTCCCGTCTCGCCTTCGACCTGGGCTTCGAGCTGCTGGACAACGAGTTCACGGACTACGAATCGGTCGATCCGGTGGCACTTGCCGCGTTCACGGAGCAACTGCTCGCTGGCGCGCTGATCGACCCCTTGGCGATCCTGACCGGCGGCGGGGGCGAGGGTGGGGCTCTTCCGTTCGCACCGCGGGATCTCTCCGGCAACTCGCTGCCGCGGGCCGCGGACTTCTCCGCCACCGCCGCGCTCCAGTACACCTTCGACCTGGGCGCCGCCGGCGACCTGCTCGCGCGCGGCGAGTACCAGTACACGGACGACGTGACCTTCGACGCGTTCGGCCACTTTGTCCAGCCGTCCTACGGGCTGTTCCACGCTCAGCTTCGCTGGGTAGCCCCCGGCGACCGGCTGTTCGTCGCCGCCTACGGCCGCAACCTGGGCGACGAGGAGTACAAGCTGTTCGAGTACTTCACGAACTACACCGGATCGCTCCGGGTCTGGGCGCCCCCCACCGAGGTCGGCGTCCAGGTCGGCTTCGACTTCTGAAGAACTGGGTGCGCCGACGTTCTCGTCGGCATCCGGTCCGGTCTGCACACTCGTCGGTCTGAGGCGGAGCCCTCGTTCGCGTTTGCAGATAGGGAAGAGGGTCGCTGCTTCGCAGCGCGTTCCATTGGCCGCCTTCGGCGGCAGCCGACGAGGACGTCGGCGCACCCAGTGGCAGAGCGGATGCCGACGGGGACGTCGCCGCACCCGGTGGGTGCGCTGACCGCGATCAAGTGTACCGGGCGCCCCGGTACTGCTCATCGTAGAAGCGCGGCAGGAGCTGATCGACGCGCAGGACGCCGCCGTCGCTGAGTTCGACCCGCTCCGGGCCAATCGTGGCCAGCCCCTGCTCGGTCAGGCTGCCGAAGGCGTCGGCGTAGTCCGCCACGACATCGATGCCGAACTTGCGCTCGAAGGCGCCGCGTTCGAGCCAGCCCCGCTTCAACTGGAGGATGATCTCGCGGGTCAACCGCTCCCGGGGGCTCGTGGCGAACGCCCGGCGCGTGGCAAGACCGCCCGCGTCGGTCGCCTGGAGGTAGTCGTCCCAGCGGTCGTGGTTCTGCATGTGAACGCCGCCCATGTGGCCGAACGACGAGACACCGATCGGGATCATGTCCGCGCCGCTCCAGACTTCGCGGGCGTAGACGAACTTGCAGCCCCGGTCGCGCCGCATCATCGTGTAGGCGCTCCAGCGCTCGAAGCCGGCCCGCTCGAACTGTTCGAACGCGTAGGCGTGCCATTCCCGCTTCGTGCGCCAATCGGCGAACGCCGGCGCGTCCGCGTCGCCGCGCAGCTTGGCCTTCGAGTACACCGTGTTGAAGGGCAGTTCCATCTGGTAGAGCGTGATCGAATCCGGGTCGTACTCGATCGTCAGGTCGACGGTGCGCTTCCAGCTCTCCCAGGTCTCGCCGACCATGCCGGCGATCAGGTCGACGTTGAGTTGCCGGAACTCCTGGGCGCGGATCCAGTCGCGCACCCGGTAGATCTCCTTCGACACGTGGGCGCGGCCGTTCTCCTCGAGGATCCTGTCGTCGAAGTTCTCCACGCCAAGGCTCAGGCGGGTCACGCCGATGCTCCGGATCGCCTCCAGTTTGGACTGGGTCAGCGTCCCCGGCTCGCACTCGAAGGCCACCTCCTCGGCCGTGTTCCAGGGAATGATGCCCTGGAGCCGCTCGGCCAGCGGGATCAACTGCTTCGCCGCGATGTAGGACGGCGTGCCGCCCCCGAAGTAGACGAAATCGAGCTCCCTGCCCCTGATCGCGGCCCGCTCGGCGTAGCGCTCGAGTTCCACGCCGAGGGCGTCCAGGTAACGACCGATCTGCTCGTGGTTCTTGTCGATGTAGACCCGGAAGTAGCAGAACTTGCAGCGCTTCCGGCAGAACGGGATATGGATGTAGAGCCCGAGCGACGTGTCCGCGTCAGGCGCCCGGTCGAGCGCCGCGGCCGCCTCGCTCACCGAGGCCTCGTTCCAGGCCGAGTACGGCGGATAGTTCGAGACGAAGACGGACCCGATGTCGGTCGCCTCCAGATCGAGCAGGCCGGTTGCCGGCTCCGCCATCGTGGCGGTGCGTTCACTCATCCCTGAATCTCCCGGTCGTCTCAGCCGAAGCAGTACAGAATGCCGTCGAGGCTGCCGATCACGAGCCGTTCCGATGCGACGGCCGGCGAAGCCATGATCGCGGAACCGGTCTCGAACTCCCACACCGGTTCCCCGGTCGCCTTGTCAAGCGCGAGTACGGGCCCCCGCTTCGAGCCCAGGAAGACCCGGTCGCCGACGATGACCGGCGAGGAGTCGAGGCGGGCGCCGCTGTTCCACTCCCATATCCGTTCGCCGGTCCGGGGATCCAGGGCATGGACGATCTTGTCCCGTCCTCCGATCACGACGATCTCGTCGTCCGCGGCGGCCGACGCATAGAACGGAAACTTGCGCACTTCGTGCTCGTACACCCAGGCCACCTGGCGCCGCTCAAGGTCGATTCCCAGCACCTCGTTCTCGTAGGTGGCGACGTAGGCCATCTCGCCGATCACGGCCGGGCTCGAGGCCGCCTGGCCCCGCAGGTTGATCTTGTGAACCGTCTCACCGGTTTCGATGTCGATCAGCCACATGAAGCCGTCGCAACCGGACACCGTGGTCAAACCCTCGGCGACCGCCGGCGTGCCGTGCACGTAGCCTTCCGTCTCCACCTGCCACAGCTTCTCGCCGCTCTCGCGATCCAGGCAGTAGAGCGAGTTGTCATAGGAGCCGACGAGCAGCCGGTCGCCTCCCTCCGCCGACTCGTAGAGCGAAACCCCGGCGTAGATTTCTCCGAGCGTCTCGAATTGCCACTTCTCCTCGCCGCTCCCGGCGTCCAGCGCGTGGACGAGACCGTATTCGTCGCCGATGTACACCACGCCGTCGAAGACCGACAGTGGCGCCTTGATCGGCGTCCCCGCGTCGAATCGCCAGAGTTCCTTTCCTTCTTCAAGGGTCACGGCGTAGACCCGGCCCTCGTAGTCCCCGAAGAAGACAACCCCGCCCACGATCGCGGCCGTGCTCTCGATCTCGCTCCCGGTGTCGAACGTCCAGAGCAGCTTCGGATTCTCCGGCAGGGTCGTCCCGGCCACGCCCGTGCCCAGAAGGTTGCCGCGGAACACCGGCCAGGCATTCGCGGAAGGCTGGAACAACGACCCGGGCGCCGCCGACTCCTGGTCCTCTCCATCGCCAGCCGTGGCGGCCGCCCCCAACAGAAGCGGCAGCGTGAGAGCTGTAGCCAGAGCGGTCAGAACCACCCAATGAGGCGGCCGACGACCAGAAGGTCGTCTGACGCCAGAGCGAACTCGGCGATTTGCGCTGTTTCCTGAGTCTTGAGTTCCCGGCACGACAAGCTCCCGTGCGAGCGGCCCTTCGTGAGGCTCGAGGAACGTCGAAACGCCTCCCTCAGAACGCCGCCCGGTACAGAGCGAGCATATCGGAGGCGGTGGCTGAACGCGGATTGAACTGCGCCGTCCACTGCCCGACCGCCTGGGACGCAAGCAGGTCGAGGTCGGCTTCCCGAACCCCGATGTCCCGCAGCCGCGCGGCGACGCCGGCGGCGCCCCGAAGTTCGCACCAGAGCCCCGCCAGACGCTCGCTGGCGGAACCGTTCCCGGACTCGCCGCGGAAGGCGAGCCGGGCCAGGCCGTCGTATGAGGCAGCCTCGGTCTTCCCGTTTTCGCCGGCTTCGCCCGCGTCGCGGGCTGCGCCGTTGAAGCGGACGACATGGTCCAGCATGATCGCGACGGCGACTCCGTGGGTCGTGTCGTAGCGCGCGGTCAACGGGTTCGCAAGCCCGTGCGCCGCGCCCAGCATGGACGCTTCGATCGCACCGCCCGCGAAGTGGGCGCCAAGCAGCATGTCGCCCCAGAGAGAGTTCGACTCCACGTCGCCCGACGCGCCCGCGGATTCCGGCTGGCCCTGCGCCGCGACGACCGCCTCGAAGCCTCGCAGCAGGCGCGCGAATCCCTCCGACGCGAACATTCTCGAGTACGGGTTGGCCGCCGTACTGACGAAGCTCTCCAGCGCGTGCGACAGGGCGTCCAGTCCGGTCGCGGCCATCACGTCTGCTGGCGCCGTGCGCACGAGTTCCGGGTCGAGCAGCGTGGCGGCGAACCGCGCCTTCGGATCGCCGCAGGCCATCTTGCGGTGGTCGTCCTCGCGCGAGATCACGGCAAAGGACTGCGCTTCGCTGCCGGTGCCGGCCGTGCAGGGAACGCCGACCGACGGAAGCATCGGTCCCTTCGCCTTGCCAAAGCCCCAGTAGTCCTCCATCCGTCCGCCGTTCGTGAACACGAAGTTCGCGCCCTTCGCGCAGTCCATCGCGGAGCCGCCGCCCAGACCGACCAGGAAGTCCGCTTCGTGGACGCAAGCCGCCGCCGCGGCCGCCGCTACATGGCGCTCCCCCGGGTTCTCTCCGACCCCGTAGAACACCGTGATGTCGAGGCCCGTGTCGCGCAACGAAACGGACGCCCGATGCACGTGGCCCGCCGCGGCCACCCCCGGGTCGGCCACGACGAGAACCCGCCGGCCGCCAAGCTCCCGCACGACCTCGCCGATCAGGTCGATCACCCCGGCGCCGTAGAGCACCCGCCCCGGCGCGGTGTCGATGCTCCACGAGTCGCCCGCTTCGAGCGGTCGCCGGCCTCGCTTGATCGCCACGACCAGGTGGAGGAAGCGGTGCTACTTCGACCCGATCGCGAACACGTCGGACCGGGTGGCGACATAGATCCGGCCATCTTCCGCAACCGGCGTCGTGTAGACGGCCGAGCCCATGTTCTGCTCCGCTAGGACCTTCTCTTCGCGGCCCGCGTCGAGCACGACGATGTCGCCGTCCTCGTCGCCGAGGTAGACCTTGCCGTCCGCGACGAACGCCGAACCCCAGACCGCAGCGAACGTGTCGTGGGTCCAGAGGTGTTCGCCCGTCTCGACATCCAGCACGTAGAGGAAGCCGCTCAGATCCGGGATGTAGACCAGACCGTCCGCGATCGCGGCGGTCGAAATCGTCCGGTTGAAGTCGTCGTCGCCGAAGTGCCAGACCGCGGCGCTGTCCGTTGCGTCGCCTTCCACGTTCGCGTCCATCGCGTAGAAGTGGCCCGGGCCTTCGCCGTGTTCGGGATCCTGGCCCACACCGAGGTAGAACCGGTTGTTGTAGAAGACCGGCGTCGAGATCACGTTGTTCCGGGTGCCCGCTCCTCCGAGTTCCCAAACCGAGTCCTTCGGGTTCAGATCGAACTTCCACAGCAGGGCGCCGGTCGCCGGTTCGTAGGTGTAGAGCCAGCCGTCGCCGCCCGGGAAGGCGACCTGCGGCTGGCCGTCCACCACCCCGTACGCCGGGTTCGACCAGGAGCCGTGCAGGACCGCATCGGCGCTGTCGATGCTCTCCCAGACCAGCTCGCCCGTGTTCTTGTCCAGCGCGATGAAGGCGGGCGACGCCGGCGAAGGCAGATTGATGTGCCCCTCGTCGACCCCGGCGCCGGTCACGGTGAACAGCAGGTCGCCGACGACCAGGGGCGACCCGGCGGCCAGATTGTGCGGGAAGACGTCAAGGTCGCCGATCATGTCGTACTCCCACACGAGGTCCGCGTCGAACTCCTCCCTGTACTGCTCGTCCGTCATTCCGTCGTTCACCCCGTCGCGGAAACCGTCCGCGTCCGCGGCGACGACCGTCGCCCGGTTCGAGATGTAGTAGACGCGCTCGCTCTCGACGTAGGGAGTCGAGCAGACGCCCTGAAGCGGCCAGTCGTTCACCCGGCCCGCGCCGAGCTTGTCGTGCGTGGCCTGCCACAGGAGCTCACCGGTGTTCTTGTCCAGAGCGATCACGACGCCCTTGTCGCCCTCGATGCCGGGCCGGCGAAGCCCCTCGTTGTTCGTGCCGACGTAGACGCGGCCGCCGTGAACGACCGGACCTGCGTACGTCTGCGAACCGACCTTCGCCTGCCAGATGACGTTCTCGCCGGACCTCACATCCCATTCGGTGGGCAGGTTCGTCGCGCCGGACACCATGTTGCGAGCCGGGGTGCCGCCGAACATCGCCGGCGGTTCGTTCGCCGCGGCGAGAGGCGCCGCGGCGCCGGCAGTGAGGATCGCCAACAGAATGCAGGGAATGTGCAGGGAGATTCGAGTCTTCATGGGTCCGGGGGTCCTTGAGCTGTCAACCGTCCGTGCCGCCGCCCGAGGCTCGGGCGACCAGCGCATAGAGCGTTTCGCTGGTCGCAAGGTAGACGACCGAGCCATCCGTGGACGGCGAAGTGTACACCGCTCCCGGCATCACGTTCTCCGCCAGGACTTCGAGGACGGGCCCCGCCCGAAGCACGGCAACATCGCCCTCCGTGTCCGCGGCATAGACCTTGCCGTCCGCGACCAGGGGCGAGCTCCAGAACGGCGCCAGCGCGTCGTGGACCCAGAGCTTCTCGCCGCTCCCGGCGTCCAGCGCGAACAGGAAACCGGCGAGATCCGCAAGGTAGACCACACCCTCGTGGACCGCCACGGTGGCGATTGCGCGCCCCAGATCCCGGTCCTCGAAGCGCCAGCGAACGCCGCTCGACGTCACGTCGCCGCTGCCGTCCGCGTCGACGGCCCACACGACGCCGGCCGCAAGCGACGCCTCCGGGTCGCGGCCCGCCGCGATGTAGACGGCGCCTTCGTGCAGCACCGGCGTGGCGACGAACACATGGCGGGCGTCCGCTCGCTCGGCCTCGCCTGGCGCAAGCGCCGAGTTCCCGTCGAACCGCCAGAGCGGACTTCCCGTCGCAGGCGCGAAGGCGTAGAGCCAGCCGTCGCCGCCCGGGAAGACGACCTGCTCGCGGTCGCCTGTACGGCCGTGGGCCGGGCTCCCCCACTGTCCGTCGACCAGAGCGGCGCCGGGGCTGCCGTCGCGCCACACGGGCCGACCCGTCGTCCGCTCGAGGGCCGCGAAGCTCGGGGCTTCCGGCGCCGGCACGCGGCCGTCGTCCGTAACCCCGTTGCTCGTCGTGACGAACACGAGTTCACCCACGACCAGAGGCGTCGATGCCGCCATGTGCTTCGGGAACACGCCCCACTCCCCGACCATGTCGAAGGACCAGGCGACATCGCCGTCGAGGTCCGCCGCGACGACCTCGCCCCGGTTCGAAACGTAGTAGAGCCGCTCGCCGTCGTAGGACGGAGTCGAGCACACCCCCTGGAGCGGCCAGTCGTTCGCGTCGCCCGTCTCGAGCTTCTCGTGCACAATCTGCCAGCGGAAGCTGCCGGAGTGACGGTCGAGGGCCAGTACGACGCCGCGGTCGCCGCTCACCGCCTCGTCCCGTGGACGTTCGTTGTTCGTTCCGACGACGATCAGGTCTCCCGCGATCGTCGGGCCGCCGTAGGTGGTCGTCCCCAGGTCGGCCGACCAGAGGACGCCGTCGCCCGAGGCGACGTCCCAGGCCACCGGCAAGTTCCCGGCTTCAGCGACCCGGTTGCGCCCGGGGTTCGGATCGTCGGCGCGGAGCGCGCCGCCGCACACCAGGGCGAGCAGTGGACCGACGAGGAATGTCCTCATTGACCGCTACCGGAACTCGCGGTCAGGCTTCCCTCAACTGGGGTTCGATGATGCCCAGCTCGACCGACGTCTCCACCACGTCCCGGATCGTGTCCTCGACCGGCCGGAACGTGGCGCCAAGCAAGGTGGCGGCCTTCCCGCTGTGGTTGATCGCCGCCGGTCGCGGCGGTCCGCCCTCGGGCGCCGTGGCCCCGCCGACGACGAAGGAGGGGAAGGCTTCGCGGATCATGCCGACGACCTCGGTACTCAGCCGCAGTGCGGAACGGCCGCCGCTGCCGTGCAGAAGGTACCTGCTGCCGCCGTTCGTCGCCTTGTGGTCGACGTCCGATTCCGCCGCCAGCCGCTCGGCCTTCACCAGGTCGCGGACGTCGATCACGTTGTAGTACATGTCGTACGGCGTCGGCCAGGACACATCGAGCCCCGCGGCCAGGCGGCCGATCTGCTCGATCCACTGGCCGACCTGGGCCTTGAACAGAATCGGCCCGCAGATCATCGCCGGATTCATCGTGACCACATCCCAGCGGCCATCGCTGTCGTCCGCGGACTCGTTCAGTAGCCGCTCCGTGTCCACCTTGCTGCGGGCGTACGCCTGCCGCGGGTGCTGCCAGGCCTCCGGCTCGAAGTGGTCCGGAGCCCAGTGGCTCTCCGTCCATGAAAAGCCCGGAGACATCGGCGGCGGCGCCAGACCCGAGATCGCCGCCAGCGAGCTTGTGTACACGACGCGCTTCACACTGCCGCTCCGATTCACGGAGTCGATCACGTTCCTTGTGCCGGCCATCCCGCCCTCGTAGATGTCCGTCGAGACGTCGCCCGAACCGAGCGGTTGCGACTTGACGTCGGCCGAGTTGCCGAGCACCGCGGCGACGTGAAACACGCCCGAGCACCCGGCGAACGCCTCGTCGTACGAACCGGCCACGAACAGGTCGCAACCGTCCACGATGTCGACATTCGGCAGCCGGCTCAGGTACTCCACGCAGTCCCGACCGCGCCAGGACTCCGCGTTCCGCAGGCAGGCGCGGACCCGGTAGCCGTGAAGGACGAGTTCCCGGACCATGTGGCCGCCGGTGAAGCCGGAAACGCCGGTAACGGCAACCGGGCCGTCGTGGGGTGAAATTGCGGTCATCTGATCCTCCTCGTGAAAGCCTCGTCAGGCGCACGTTCTCCGGACGCTCCATCCGTCCAGGCCTGTTGCGCCGCTCCGGGGAGCCTGACGGTCCGGCTACTCCTGCGGCGGTGCATACACCAGCATCCAGTTGATGCCGAAGCGGTCCGTGCACATGCCGAAGTAGGCGCCCCAGAACTGGTCCTCCATCGGCAGCGTCACCGCACCGCCTTCCGACAGCTTCGCCTGTAGTTCGTCCGCGTGCTCCTTGCTCTCGGCCTCGACCGAAATCGAGAAGTTGTTGCCGACCTCAAGCGGCGGGCCGAACGTCGTCGAGTCGCTCCCCATCAGCACGCTGTCGCCGACCGGCAGCGCCACGTGCATGATCTGGTCCTCCTGGCCCTCGGCAAGCGGCAGCCCCTCCGGGCCCTCGCCGAACGTCGTCAAGTCCTGGAACTCGCCGCCGAAGACGGAACGGTAGAACTCGAACGCCTCCCGGCAGTTGCCGTCGAAGGTCAGGTAGGTGCTGAGCGCCATCGAGAATCTCCCGTCTGAGAATGTGCGTACGTCGGGCCCCGCGTTCTTCTCCGGTCGCGGGGCGGCGGGGAGTTTACGTCAAAGCACCTGCTGCCGCGGGTCCCCCGACCCGTAGACCGCCTGCACACACTGGGTACGCCGGCGTCCTCGCCGGCTGCCGCCGAAGGCGGCGAAGAATCGTACCGGCCGTTAGGCCGGTTCCGCACCGGTCAGGCCAGATCGTCCAAGAACTCAGACGCCGGGGCCACTCCGGTCACGAGCAGCCGATCCCGCGCCCGTGTGCAGGCCACATAGAGCAGGTGACGTTCCGTGTTGTAGACATCCTCCAGATCCGCCTCGTCGGCGACGTTCTCGATCCTGGCCTGCTGCGGCAGCACTTCGTCGTCGCAGGCCATGACGCACACGGCAGAGAACTCCAAACCCTTGGCGCGATGCATGGTTCCGACCGCGACGCGAGCCGCGGCCGAGTCGACCTGGGAGGCCTCGGCGCTCTTTCCTGAGGCCACGGCGGACTCGCCCGCGTCAAGGTGAACGGCCTGCAGACCAGTCGCCTCCACTGCTCGGATGGCCCGTTCGATCTCGCTCGATGACCGGACGAAGAGCCCGACCGCGTCGCGACCCTGGTCGGTCTCCGCGGTTTCGTTGCCAGCCCGCGGCAACCCACGAAGCCAGTCGCCGACGGCTGCGGTCTCCTCGGCCTCCGAGCCGAAGACGCGAACCTCGGGTTCGGGACCGTTGAAGACCGAAACTGTGCCGCGCCGGTCCTCCTCGATGCCGTCCACATCCGCGATCCTGCCGGGGAGCAGGTTGTCGGCCTGCCGCCGAATCTGGTGCGACGTGCGGTAGTTGACCCGCAAGGTCCGAGACCTTCCCCGCACGTCGACGCCCAGCTTGCGCCAGGAAAACGGCGCACGGAAGATGCGCTGGCCCAGGTCGCCGGAGAAGAACAGGCTGTTCGGCCGGTCTTCGCTGAGCGCGGCCAGGAACCGGAGTTCCGCGACGCTGATGTCCTGCGCCTCGTCGATCACGCAGTAGTCGAAGGGAAACCTCGGCGCCTGGTTGAAGTGGGCCTCCAGCCGGCCGAACATGGCGGCCGTCGTCAGGAGATCCTGGCGGTCCAGTTCATCCCGCACCTTGGCGAAGATGCCCCAGAGGACCTTCCGATGAGCTTCCGCCAACCGCGTGCGACGACCAAGTCGTGGAACCTCACGGTACTCGTCCCAGTTCGTCAACTGCCAGGCATCGACCACGCTGCTCCACTCTGCCCAAAGGAACCGGTTCGAGAAGCGGTGGGCCGGCACTTCCGCCGAGGCTCGCCGCAGCAACTCCCGCTGGTGTTCTTCGGACGCGGGCTTGAGGGCCCCGACATTGAGCCGATAGAGACGGTGAGCAAGGACGGACATCGAATGGACTTCGACCCGTTCACCCAGACGGGGTCGACGGCCGATCAGGATCCGCAACCGCCTGCGCAAGGCGTCAGCGAGAGGCTCGGAGAAGGTCGCCAACAGCACGCGTGCCTGCTCATCCGACTCCGCCAGGTGGACAGCGCGATGGAGAGCCACAATCGTCTTGCCGGTACCCGCCGATCCTGCTACACGGGCGGGGCCACCGTAGTCCCGCCTCACCAAGTCCTTCTGCGCGGGATGCAGGAAGACCGCCCACCTCGCCCACGGCGCATCCAGTGCGCGCTCGAGTTCTTCCCGGTTCTCCACGACCCGAAAACGCCGCTCCGCATCAGGATGGGAGAATGCGTCCGAAGCAGGTGCCAACGGGGCCGGAAGCTGAGGCGTGCCCCCGGTCGCCAGTTCAAGCAGCGCCTCCGCCGCTTCCGCCGGCAGATGGTCGGCCAGTTCCAGCAGCGAATCTTCCGTAGCGGACCTGACCTCTTCCAGCCAGTCCGGCGGTACGCCATAGCCCAGGAACTCGTCGTCCGTCTTGTCGCGGAAGATGAACCCTGGGGCCGACCGCTCGTTCGCCACGAGCTCAGGCGCCGTCGCTAACGTCCCGGAAGGAGCCTCTTCGTCGACGCGGTTCGAGTCCGACCCAAGCCCCGCCGCCCCACCATCCGCCGCGTCGCTTCCCGGAACCCGCTGCGGCTGCCCGTGGTACGGCCCTTCGATCTCGCGCACGATCTCGCGGACTTCCACCAACTGGGCCGCCCCCGTCCGGGGATGCCGCTCCAGCCGCCGCCGTTCGGCCCAGCGGTACGCCGGATCGTGATGGGCGACGTAGCAGATCAGCAAGCTCGCCGACGTGCGATGCACGATGATCCGCAGGTCGCGACCTGCACGCACGGACCAGAAGTTCCGGTCCCGCGTCCTGTCCAACCGGTGCAGGCGCAGACCCGGGCGCGACGCGTCCATCTGGAGGTCGAAGGCGGTCGTCTTCGCCGCCTTCTGCTCATCCGCGCGAAGCCGCGCCAGACTGGCAGTAAACGTATCTGCGATGCGGAACTCCACGGTGCGACATCCGGCGTCTAGCCGTCCAACAAGACCGGCGACGCCTTCAGCCTGCCTCATGGGGCCGAGCCCGGACGCGGTGCACCTTCATCACCTCGTCGCCGAGGTGGTTGATCACCTTCACCGCGATGCGGCCTGAGCCCGGCCGCGGGAAAGGCCGCGAGATGTCACTGCGAAGGGTCTCCCACGCTTCACGGTCGATCTCGGCCTTGAGGGTCGTCTTCAGGGACTTGTAGGGGTCGTTCGCGCCAAGGAAGTAGGCGTGGCGGACAAAGAAGCTCTCGCCGTCGTAGTCGGTGTCGATGAACCAGCAGGCGATGCCGCCGGCAGAGTCGCTGCGGACCTTCCCCGTCCGGGGATCGAACACGTCGACTCCGTTCAGCTTGACCTGGATCTGCTCTTCGCCGCCACGCTCACCGGGCACGGCCAGAACCTCGATGTCGGGCTCGCCGAAGATGACGAAGAGGTTGCCCTTGCCCGTGTTCTTCAGGTCCTCCGCCATGTGGAGGTCGGCGTTCATGCGCGCCTTGAGCACCGGAACAGGGCCGAGCTTGTTGAACTCGGCGGCGTGTGCGTCATAGCTGAAGGCGCACGAGACAAGCACATCGAAGCCGGCGTCGGCCGCTTCGCGGGCCGCCTCGACGAGGTCCACGCGCGACACGCTGCCGAACTCCGGCCCGATCAGGATGCCGGCGCGACGGTCCTCTCCACTGCCAGCCTCCAGGTACGAGCCCTCGGCGGCGATCAACCTGCCGGGCCAGGCTGCAAGCGAGGTGAACTCGATTCGGTCGTCACGATGGGACTGCTGAACGCCGGCCGTGCGCAACTGATCGATGATCACGCCCGCGAAGTCCTGGCCCGTGCCGCTCCTCTTCCGCGCTTCCCCGATCGTGTCGACGAGGTTGTCTTCCTCGTCGACGATCAGCGAGCGGTGCGGAGAGAGCGATTCGACCGTGAACGGGCCGGCTACCCGGACCTTCTTCTTGTCCTCGTAGGGCTTTTCGTAGAGGAACTCGAACTCGGCCCTGGCGCCAATCGAGGCGTCAATCTCCTGCTGCCGGGCGATGCGGGCCTTCCAGAAGGCGGCAAGTGGCTCAGTCGCCTCCGAGGGCCAGTCGTCCGGCGCCTCACGTGGCACTTCCCATTCCAGCAGGCCGTTGATCGGCGCCCGCTCCCCGGAGGGCAGCTCGACTGCGTCGCCGTCCGACGCCTTGAAGTCCACGGACTCGCCCTTGCGACCGCCGGTCTCGACCTGGAACAACGGAAACCGCCCAGGACCGGCAGGACGCGGCTCTGGACCCGCGCCGGTTCGCGCTCCGGCGGCGTCCATTCCGGAAGCCGGCGAACGCCTCTCGGACGGACGGACGGACGGACGGACGGACGGACGGAGCAAGGCCCGTGCCAACCGCGACCCGCCTCAGCTCCCGGTTCAGGCTCAGAAGCGCAGCCTCAACCGCTGGCTGAAGTCGCTCCCAGATCACGTCGATCTCCGCGTTGTTCGCGATCGCCTTCAGGGTGATGTGGGGGACGCGCTGGTAGACGAAGCCCTGTCGCAGCCGGCCGTAGGTCTCGGCGTGCTTCGCCGCAGTTCGCGTGAGCTCCGCCTCCTTCTCCTGGCCCTCGAGACTGTCCGCGAGCAGGTAGTAGGGGTAGCGTGCGCCCATGACACGGGCCCGCGCCAAGGCCAGAGCGACGCGCGACGTGTCGATCGTGATCCAGCGTCTGCCCCACTGTTCGGCGACGTAGGCGGTCGTGCCGGAGCCGCACGTCGGGTCGAGGACGAGATCGCCTGGGTCCGTAGACATCAGGATGCAGCGCCGTACGACTGGAAGTGCCGTCTGCACGACATACGACTTGCTGCCACCGAACTGGTTCTGGCCCACGGTGTCCGTCCAGCGATTGACAAAGGGAGTGACTGCAAGTCATCCATGAAGCGTACATAGCCCGGCGTTCTTCCCTCAGCCGCCACTCGACTAGCCGCACCCAATCGCCTTAGACCGACGCCCGTCGTTTTCCAATGTAGTCCTGGAAGCGGAAGAAACGTCCTGCCACTGACTAGAACTTCACGGCGAAAACGGGTAGTTCGTCAGCGTCCGGTACGACTCCCAGCTCTTGTAGCCTGCGGCTCCTTCGGCACCGGCGACCTTCTTCCTCCAAAGTGGTCTGTACTTCCCGGAATGCCGATCACGTGCATACCAAAGGACGTAGTCAGCCACGTTGGCCAAGTATTGCCCGACGAACCCCGTAGAGCCTTGTCCCATGTGAAGTGAGCCTGAAGCGGCGATGTCAATCCCACGAGAAGTGAGCCTGAAGCGGTGTTGGGGATCATTGGAGGATGATCTTGCAACTCGACATCGAACGGCTTCGGACCCTGGACGAGGTCCGGGATTTCATGGCCGGCAGCGCGCCGGTCGACTTCCGTTTCGTGGAGCGTGCGGATGCGTACGACTTCGTCCGGCGGGTTCTGGTGCGTACGCGGTATGTACGGTTGCCGCGGCCCGACAAGGGTCTCGTGCGGCGGTTCCTGGTCAAGGTGACGGGCTTCAGCCGGGCGCAGGCGTCGCGGTTGATCTCCCAGTACCGGGAGACGGGGCGCATCAAGGACCGGCGCCGGGGTCCGAAGCGCCCGTTTCGTCGGCGCTACACGAAGCCGGACATCGGTCTGCTGGCGGAGGTGGACGAGACCCTGGGAGGCCTGTGCGGCGCGGTGACGCGGCGTCTGATGCAGCGGCAGTACGAGGTTTTCGGCGATGCTCGGTTCAAGCGTCTGGCTGGGCTCTCCAACAGCCACCTGTACCGCCTTCGCCGGTCCGTGACGTACCGTCGCCGTCGGCTGACGGTGGCCAAGACGCGGTCGACTCAGGTGAGCATCGGGGAGCGTCGCAAGCCCCATCCGGCCGGTCGGCCGGGCTTCCTGCGAGTGGATTCCGTCCATCAGGGCGACCTCGACGGGGAGAAGGGTCTGTACGAGATCAACCTCGTGGACGAGGTCACGCAGTACGAGTTCGTGGCCGCCGTAGAAGGCATTTCGGAGCGTTTCCTGGTCCCGGCGCTTCAAGGGTCGATCGAGGCTTTCCCCTTCGTCGTCCAAGGTTTCCACGCCGACAACGGCTCCGAGTACATCAACCACAAAGTCGCCGCGCTGCTGCGCAAGCTCCACATCGAGGAGTTCACCAAGTCCCGCCCGAAGCGTTGCAACGACAACGCCCTGGTCGAAAGCAAGAACGCCTCGGTGGTCCGGCGCTACCTCGGCCACGACCACATTCCCCGGCATCACGCCGCCCTCGTCAACGGCTTCCTGCGCGACGTGCTCGCCCCCTTCCTCAACTACCACCGGCCCTGCCACTTCCCCGTCGAAATCGAGGACGCCAAGGGCAAGAAGCGCAAGACCTACCCCTTCGACAAGGTCACCACGCCCTACCTCAAGCTGAAATCCCTCGACGGCGCTGCCCTCAGCCTGCGGCCTGGCGTCACCTTCGAGATGCTCGACCAGGAGGCGCTGGCACTCGACGACCTCGCCGCCGCCACCACCGTCAACGAGGCGCTGGTTGCGCTCTTCGCCGAAATCCGACGCCGAGACGCAACCGTCGCATGAGCAACTCGCCCATCTCTCTCACTGCACCTGGACCACGCCTCGCGGTCCCCGCGCTACCGTTGGTCCCTGGTGCCGATCTCCGCTTCGCTCCGATCAGCAACCCGGAAAACCGCTCCGACTCACGCGACCCGCTCAACTCCCGATCCACCGCCGTTCAGGCTCATCTTCGTATGGGACTAGACTCGTAGTCTTGGCGAAGTAGATCTGCGAGACGAAGTTCTCCTCCCCGAACACCTCATCCATCAACGCCCGAACCCGGTGGACGTTCTCGTCACCGATCTGGACAAACACCGATCCACTCTCGGTCAGCAGTTCCCGCGCCATCGTCAGCCGGTCCCGCAGGTAGCTCAGGTACGAGTGGACGCCGTCCCGCCACGTATCCCGGAACGCCTTGACCTGCTCGGGCTCTCGGGTGATGTGATCCGCCTTGCCGTCCTTCACGTCCCGGCTCGTCGTGGACCACTGAAAGTTCGAGTTGAACTTGATGCCGTAGGGAGGGTCGATGTAGATGGTCTGGACCTTGCCCCGCAGGCCCTCGCGGTTGGCCAATGACGCCATGACCTGGAGCGAGTCGCCCAGGATCATCCGGTTCGACCAGTTCGCCTCGTGCCGGTAGAACTCGGTCCGGGCTTCCGGCGACGGCAGGCCGTTGAAGTCGTCGAACAGCGACGCCTGCTCCTCGGACGCCTTGCCCTCGGCGGCAATCCGCTTCAGGTCGTCGATCAGGGCCTTCGGGTGGAGCTTCTCCTGGATGAACAGTGGCGGGGCCTGGACTTCGAAGCTCTCGCCCTCGTCCTTGCCGCGCCAGACGAGCTGCGGGTCGAGGTCGCGGTTCCGCCGCTCGACGGCGCGGCGGATCGGCGTCTGCTCCTCCGGAGCCATGACGGACTGGTGCTCGGCCGAAGGCAGGTTCGGCCGCTTCGCCTCGTCGTGACGGAAGGCCTCGACCCGCTTGGGCGCCTTCGGCTTGCGCTTCCTCGACACGGTCAGCGCTCGGCGTCCGATGCCGCCGGCGAACCGCCCGTCGTCCCGGCAAGGCTGGCGTCGTCGACATGCTCGGGGAGCTCTTGCGCAGGCGACCGCCCGCGCTCTCGGTCCGCTCCGACGACCGGATGCTTCGATGCCTGCCGGTACAGGTACTCCGGGGCTAGATCTGCGCCGGTTGGCCACGCGATCGTGTTCCACTCGCGGTCGAGGCGGAAGGAGCGAAAGAGGTCCTGATCCCTCAGGGGCCGGAACACCTCACCAGAAAGGTGATCCCGCATGTCCAGGATGCCCACGCAGCCATCGTCGAACTCCAAACGGATCCTGTACGTCTCGAGCCAGGTCGCCGACACCAGTCTCGGCGTCACCTCGTCAAACCAGCCCATCGATCCGATCGAGGGACCTTCCCTCGCGCGCCCTTGTCCAGTTGCCGTGAAGCGCCTCCCGGTGCATCTCCAGCCACTCGGAAACCAGACCCTGCACCCTTGGAGGCAAACGCCCTGCCAGCTTCTCACCGGTGGCGATGTTGAACTGCGCCTCGTCTCCCCCGTACCTCGCGTGAAAGTGAGGAGGCCCGTGATCCTTGTAGTACATCGTGATCACGATACCGAAGAACCTGCTGATCTCGGGCATGGGCTCATGCAGGTTCCGTCGCGCGAATGCGCGCGGTTAGACGCCGAGCCTCGGCGCTGCCTTCGGCCGTCCCGGTTTGTTCCGGTCCTTCCCCGCCAGTTTTCGCCACTACTGCCATCAGTCGCATTCTGCCAAACAGCCGAACTCAGGGCCACGGCACTTTACGCCGCCGGTGCGGCCCCCGCCGCGTGACGCTGAACCAGCCGATCGAACCCCGCCGCCACGTCGAACACGTCCGTGAATTCCGCGAACGCCCACCGGCCGTGGGAGCCGAGGTTGTTCACGCCCTCGACCCAGTAGGTCTCCGCGGCCTCCTTCTTCGCCTTCGCATCTTCGCCGCGAAGGCCCTTGATCTCCACGAGAAGCTGCAAGAGGTCTTCACGTCCTCGGCCGTCGTCGACCAGCACGATGAAGTCCGGTCGGTAGCGACGTGCGACTGAGCCATGGAGGTACGGGATCTCCAGGCCCAGGCGGTCGTTCTTGGCGTAGGCGAACACCCGGTCCTGCGCTTCGGCCACGCGGCAGAACTCGCCCTCCCACTCGCTGTCGAGCACTGCATGATCGACGTGGCAGCGGCGGGGATCAGTGCGGTAGCACCTCTTGGAGGTAACAAAGTGCACGTCCGCCGTCGTTCCGGTCGGCTGGTACGGATCGAGGACGGCGAGAACCGGTCGTCCCTCCTTCTGTCTGCGGACGATCGCGGCCTGGATCCTCTCGCACGCCATGTCGGCCAGTTCCTGGTACAGAGCTGGTTCGGGTGCGTGCCTCCTTCGCACTCGAGGTGGGAATCCAGCCACCGGCGCGTGACCCGCTTCAGCTTGCCGAACAGCGCGTAGTTGTCCTTGTACTTCGTGTCCAAGAGTCGCACGGTCAGGCGGAAAATGAGCTCTGACCGGCGGTAGTCGTCCAGGTGTTCGAGGTCGAGGTCGGCGCCCTCGCCGATGATCCCCTCGGTGTGGGTGTTCGTCGCGCCGACGAGTTCAGGAGTCAGCTTGAGCGTCGAATCGGCCGTGAACTCCGCGGTGACGTGATCCTCCGGGAGTTCCACGCGGTAGCCCTCAACCCGGGGGAAGCGGATCTCCGCATGATCTTGGGCCGGGCTGATTGCCCGCACGGCGATCGTCGGCTTGACGACCGGCCGCGGCGCAGGCACGGGCTCCGCCGTGAAGTCGAAGGGTACGCCGAACACGTCGGCGTACTCGACGTCGAAGAGGCCGTGCTCGTTCAGTTCGTAGGACTGCCGCCGCAGAGCGCGGCCGATCACCTGTTCGCACAGGAGCTGGGTACCGAAGGCGCGGACGCCGAGGATGTGGGTGACCGTGTTCGCATCCCAGCCTTCCGTGAGCATGGAGACCGAGACGACGCAGCGGATCGAGCCGCCGAGCTGTCCCGGCTTGCCGACCGTGTTCATCACTTCGCGCAGAAGATCCTCGTCGGTCAGGCTGCCGGCCTTCACCAGGTCTCCGGTGCGGTCCATCTCGTCGCGGCGGAAACGCTCGATCTCGTCCGCCGCGGCGACCCGGAACGCACTGCTCAGGCCCTCGCCCGACTCGAGTTGAGCGCTGTCGATGAGCAGGGTCCGGGGCCGGGCCAGCGCATTGCCGTGGATGTCGAAGTTCCTGAACAGCTCGAGCCGTCCGTCCTCGAACTTCGTGCTGCCATCCTTGCGTTCCCGGTGGTAGCCGGAGATGTAATCGTAGAGAAGCTTCGAGGTCGACGTGTTGTTACAGACCACGATGAAGCAGGGGGCTTGAAGCGGTGCTTCTGCTCGTTGGCGCCACTCTCGATGTACGCCTCGTGCCAGGCTTCGAACACCCCCTCGTAGTGGCCGTAGAGGGCGTCCAGGGCGTTCTGAAGCGGCAGCGGCAGGCTCTGGGGGTCGAGCCCCGCAGCCCTCGCGGTCCGCGTTCCCTTGGGCATCTTCCCGCCGATGTGCTTCCAGAGTTCCCGGTACATCGGCACGTCCGCGCTTGGCAGGTCGTCCGCTACGGGCACGCGCGGGAGCTTCACGATGCCGCTCTCGATCGCGTCCATCAGCGAGAAGTCGCTCATCGTCCACGGAAACAGCGTGCCCTCGGCGTAGCCCGAGCCGCGCAGGAAGAAGGGCGTCGCGGAGAGGTCGAACACGCGGCTCAGCCCCAGGCGCCGGTGAACGCTCTCCAGCCCGGAGATCCACACCCGTGCTGCTTCCTCGTTCGCCTTCGCCTCCTGAAGGTCGTCGTGCTTCGGCTTGGCCTCCTCGGGGTCGCCGGACCGTTCCCGATAGCAGTGGTGAGCCTCGTCGTTGAAGACGACGATGTTCTTCATGCCCATCAGGCCGGGCACGACCCGCTGGAGCATCTGGCCTTCCGTCTCGAGCGTGTCGAGGTCCTCGCCGCCACGCCCCCGGAGGAGGGATCGGGCGCCCTTCGACATCGCTATCCGTTCGCGCCGCTGGAACCCGTGGAAGTTCGTGACGACGATCTTCGCGCGGTCCACGTCCGAGGTCATGTCCGAGGGAACCAGCCCGCGTCGCCGGTAGTAGTTGTCGGGATCGTTGGGCTGAAGCACCCGCAGCCGGTCGCGGATCGTCAGGCCCGGGGCCACGATCAGAAAGCCGCGCGAGAAGGTCGGACTGCCCGGCCGGCGGACCGCGTTGACCGTCTGCCACGCGATCAGCATCGCCATGACCATCGTCTTGCCGGCGCCGGTGGCGAGCTTGAGCGCCAACCGCGGCAGTTCGCCGTTCTCCGCGTTGACTTCCTTTAGCCGCTTCAGAAACCGGCGGGTCCTCTCGTCCCGCCTCTTCGGAGCGACTTCGGTCAACCAGATCGCGGTCTCGACCGCCTCCACCTGGCAGAAGAAGGGCCGGATGTCGTCCCAGCCCTCCGAACGGCGCCAGTGCCGCAGGAGTCGCGCCGTCTCGGGCGTCACCTGCCACTGCTGCGGGTTGGGAAGTTGGCGCCAGCGCGTGACTTCGGCGCGCAGGTCCTGGATCACCCGCGCCAGGTCGAACCTGGCCTCGTCCTCTTCGTCAGCGGTCGCGGCCAGTTCCAACTGGGCGGCGCGCCCGCGCTTCTTCGGCAACGGAATCGGCGATTCGAACCGGACCTGCCGGCGCGTCTCGATCAACCGATGCGTCGGCTGGCCGTCGGCGTCGAGCTCCCAGTGGCGCGACGGCGCCTCGTAGGGCGAGTTCAGGATCGGCTGTTCGAAGAACTTCGCCGGGCGAACCATCATGCGGAAAGTCGGCCCAGATCCAGCGCCAAGCGAAGGCCCTCGTCCACACGCCGCATGACGGCGCCCGGAAGTCTGCCGGCGCGCCCGGTGAGAAATGCTCGGTCAGCGGTCGCGATCTGCGAAACGTTGACCACGGACGGGCGCGGCAACCCGGACACCGAACGCCGCAACCGCACGTTCCCTGGCGCGGCGGCGAGCGCCAGGTTCCCCGTGATCGCTGCCGCCAACACCGTCCGAATCCGGCTCCGGTTGAATTCGTCCGCGGAGACGATCAGTACGGGCCTGCGGTAACCCGGCTCGGCTCCTGACGGGCGCGGCAGTTCGGCCCACCAGATCTCACCGCGCCTCATCGCCAGTCTTCGTCTCCCAGCGACACGGCCTGGATGCGGGCAAGGGTGTCGCCGAGCGCCGAGGCATCCGCGTCATCTCCGTACACCGCGTCGAGACGCTCCGTGATTCGTTCCCCGGAATGTCGGGACACATAGTCCCTCACGGCCCTCGAGTAGAGGTCGCTACGCGAGATGCCCATCGCCCCGGCCATGCGTTCGGCGGACTCGAAGATGTCGTCGCGAATCGAGATTGCCGTCTTCACGGGAAGTAGTATGACCTCGGTCATACCGGTTCGGCAAGTTTGTCGAGGTCCTCCTCATCCCGCCCCCGGAGGAGCGATCACCTGGCAGAAGAAGGCCGGATGTCGTCTACGGCGCCAGGGCGCGGATCGTCTGCCGCAGGTCGTCGCCCGGGTGCATGATCTGAATCGCCGGGGTATGGACCCCCGCTTCGATGTACTCCTGAATCCGTTCGCGGCACTTCTCCGGCGGGCCGATGATCAGGATGTCGCGGAGCGCTTCCTCCGGGATGACCTCGAGCGCCTTCTTGCGGTCGCCAGCGGCCCAGGCGTCCCACATCGGGCCGAGGACGTCGCGGCGGCCCAGCCAGTCGTGGAAGGCGGCGTAGACGGGGACGTTCAGGTAGGCGGCCATCGAGCGCCGGCCGACGAAGTCGATCACGCCCTTGTCTTCGGTGGCCAGGACGAAGATGCGGGCGGCGATCTCCTTGCCGGGGCCACCCTCGTGAACGTAGGGAGCGACCGTCTTCACGTCGCCGGGCGAGAGCCAGTTCAGGATCGCGCCGTCGCCTTCGCGGCCGGCCATCCGCAGCATCCCCTGGCGGAGCGCCGCGATCAGGATCGGCGGGCATTCCTCGAGCGGCCGGCCCATGCGGAAGCCGCGGACCTGGAAGGTCTCGAACTCCTCGTCAATGCGGTCACCCGTGAGCGCCTTCTTGAGGAAGCGGACCATGTCCCGGGTCTTGTAGTAGGGCCGCTCGAACGGGATGTCGTTCCACTGCTCGACGATCACGTTGGACGACGTGCCGATCCCCATCACGAAACGCCCCGGCGCCGCCTCGGCCATCGCCCCGACGGTCTGGGCCATCAAAGCAGGGCCACGCGTATAGGCCGGAATGATCGCGATGCCCAGCCGGGCGGTCGGCGCCCAGATCGACGCCTGAACGAGCGGCGTGAAGCCGTCGCTGCCGTTCGACTCGGACGACCAGAAGTCCGTGTAGCCGAGATCGACCATCTCCTTGATCAGGTCTTCCTGCTCCGCCAGGGGCAGGCCGAATGGGATCGTCATTCCGTATCGCTGCATCGTCTGCGTGCCTCCACAGCGGCGGCCGCGGCCGCCGCTCTGTCGATGTTCCTCCGGGCTGTCGAGCGCGGATTGTAAGGCAGAGAGGCCGCCCGGCAGCGCGGCGCCCCGCTCCCTCGGAACAAGGGCGCCCGCATGGATGCCGAAGCTCGCGTCTTCCGTTGGGTCCGCTCCCCCCGGGAACCGGGCATCCGGGTCCGCATTCGGCGCGGATCGACGATCGACCGGCTCTCCTATACTGACCGCTCTCGCACGTCGCAACACGAACCGCCTGGAGACTCGCGCCATGGGACCACTCGACGGCTACCGCATTCTCGAAATCGCCGGCATTGGGCCGGGGCCCTTCTGCGCCATGGTGCTCTCCGACCTGGGCGCCGAGGTCGTGCGGATCGACCGCTTGGCCTACGCCGGCCGGGGCTCGAAGTTCGACGTGCTGAATCGCGGCCGGCGCTCCCTCGCACTCGACCTGAAGAAACCCGAAGCGGTGGCCGCCGTGCTCGACATGGTGGAGAAAGCCGACGGCCTGATCGAAGGCTTCCGGCCGGGCGTCATGGAGCGACTCGGACTCGGCCCGGACGTGTGCCTGGAGCGGAACCCGAAGCTCGTCTTCGGACGGATGACGGGTTGGGGGCAGAACGGCACGATCGCCCACGCCGCCGGCCACGACATCAACTACATCGCCCTCTCCGGCGTGCTCCACTCGATCGGCAACAACGGCGGCAAGCCCGTCCCGCCGCTCAACCTGGTAGGCGACTTCGGCGGCGGCGGCATGCTGCTCGCACTGGGCGTCGTCGCGGGTCTGCTCGAGGCCCAGAAGTCCGGCAAGGGCCAGGTCGTCGACGCGGCGATGACGGACGGCTCGGCCCTGCTGCTGGCCGCGGTCGTCGGCATGCACTCGGCCGGCATGTGGAAGGACGACCGCGGATCGAACATGCTGGACAGCGGTTCCCACTTCTACGACACGTACGAGTGCGCGGACGGCGAGTACGTCTCCATCGGCTCGATTGAACCGCAGTTCTACGCCCTGCTGCTCGAGAAGACGGGCCTTGCGGGCGGTGAGTGGGAAGGGCACCTGCAGAACCGGGACCGCTGGCCCGAACTCAAGGCGAGGCTGGCCGAGACCTTCCGCACGAAGACGCGCGACGAGTGGTGCGCGATCATGGAGGGCAGCGATGTCTGCTTCGCGCCGGTCCTTCGGATCGGCGAGGCGATCGACCATCCGCACAACCGGTCCCGGGAAACGTTCGTCGAAGTCGACGGCGTGCCTCAGCCGGCGCCCGCGCCGCGCTTCAGCCGCACGGAGGTGGCGGTCCAGGGGCCGCCGCCCAAGGCAGGCGAGCACAGCGAGGCGGTGCTGACGGACTGGGGGTTCAGTGGTGAACGGATCGACGGCCTGAAGTCTGCGGGGGCGATCTGAAATGCGGCGTTGGACTCGAGATGCCGTGGTGAAAGCGAAGCTCTCTGCCGGGCCGGATGCGCCTTACCGCTCTCGGTGCGACGCGCACTTCCACCACTTGCTGCTCGTCGCGGCCGTGCTGCTTCTTGGCTGTGCCGGTGGCGGTGAGCCGACGGACACGGACGCCGCGATCGATCCTGATCCTGGCCCCGGGGACATCCTCAAGCAGTACGTCGATACGCCCGACCCGGCCTACGGGTGGAACCTGGTGCACAGCGCGCCGGGCGACGGCTACACGCTGCACGCGATCGAGATGACGAGCCAGACCTGGCTGACGGAAGCCGAGGTCGACCGTCCCTTGTGGACCCACTGGCTGATGGTCGTCGAGCCCGACGAGATTCGGAGCGACCACGGCTTCCTCTACATCTCAGGCGGCCGCAACGGCGGCGACCCGCCGGAACAGGCCAACCCGTTGGCCCTCCAGCCGGCCCTGGCGACTGGCTCGTTCACCGCCGAGCTGCGGATGGTGCCGAACCAGCCGCTGACCTTCGTCGGCGACGACTACGGAGAGCGGGTCGAGGACGAGCTGATCGCCTACGGCTGGGACAAGTTCCTGCAGGGCGAGGATCCGATCTGGCTGGCGCGGCTGCCGATGACGAAGGCCGCCGTGCGGGCGATGGACACGATGACCGCGTTCGCGGCGTCAGAGGACGGCGGCGGCAACGACGTGAATCGCTTCGTCGTCGCCGGCGGCTCGAAGCGCGGCTGGACCACCTGGACGACCGGCATGGTCGACGAGCGGGTCGTGGCCATCGCGCCGATCGTGATCGACATGCTGAACCTCGAACCCTCCTTCATTCACCACTGGAAGGCCTACGGATTCTGGGCGCCGGCAGTGGGCGATTACGAGCGCGAGGGGATCATGGACTGGTTCGGCGATCCCCGCTACCTGGAACTGCAGCAGATCGTGGAGCCCTACCAGCACCTCGAGAAGCTGGACATGCCGAAATATCTGATCAACGCGACCGGAGACCAGTTCTTCCTCTCCGACTCATCTCAGTTCTACTTCGACGACCTGGTCGGCGAGAAGCACCTGCGCTACGTGCCGAACACCGAGCACTCCCTGGGCGGCAGCGATGCCGCGGTCGGCTTCCTTGCGTTCTACCAGGCCATCCTGGAAGACGTGGAGCGCCCGGACGTCGACTGGTCCGTCGAGGCGGACGAGATGGGCGGCTCGATCACCGCCTGGGTGACGAACGGCATGGAACCGAGCCAGGTTCTCCTCTGGCAGGCCTCGAACGAGGAAACCCGCGACTTCCGCGTCGACACGATCGGCCGCTCCTGGACGAGCACGGCCGTCGAGCCGGGCGCAGACGGCCGCTGGACCGGCGCGATCGACACTCCCGAACGCGGCTGGACCGCCTTCTACCTCGAGTTCGCCTTCCCCGGCCCCGGCGAGGCGCCGTTTCAGTTCTCGACCGAGATCAAGGTCGTGCCGGAGGATCTGCCGTTCGGCTGGCCGCCAGAGGAGGCGGCAGGCGACCGCTGACGCGGCGCCGCGCCTGCGTTGCCGCCGCACGGCTCGGACCACGCGTCAACCTGCAGCGGCCCCACCCACCGCCACGGCCCCCTTGAGCCGTTCCACAACCCGGTCGACCTCAAGGAGCCGGGCGCCGGCGGGACCCTCGGGGGCGCACTCGACGAGCGAGGCCATCCACCGCAGATCCTCCGCGTACTCGCGAAGCCGCCGCTTGTGGCCGTCCCGGTTCTTCGTGCAAACCAGTGTGTAGGGACTGCCGCGCCGCTCCGTCACGTGATCGATGTCGAGTCCGTAGCCGTCGATCGTTCGGTGGAGGTGCTTGCGGCGGTCTTTGCGCACGCTGAAGCGCCCGGTCTGCTCCTCGGGATCCCGGCAGAAGGCCCGCAGCCGTGAGCAGTCCTCACAATCACAGGAAATCTCCACGGTCATCGCCCAGTCTCCGGGCTCTGGCGGGACCCCGGAACTGCGCGCCAGAAGGAAGTCGGCGGCCCGCCCCCACAGGAGTGAGAAGACCGGCGATCGTGCGAGCTCCTCGTCCTCCCGCATTCCTTCGAGCGCGGCCGGGAGCATCCGGTCCGGCGTCGCGATCTTCGGATGGCCGCCGATCGCGCGAGCGGCGACCGCGGCCTCGAGTCCGAGATCCAGGGGCCGGGCAAGCAGGAAGATGTCGCGCACCGCCTCATCGTCGATCCACGGTCGCCGCGGTTTCTCGCCCCCTTCGTCTTCATGCGTTGACGGCCCTCGCGGGGGCGCCCAGTACGCGTCGGGCAGTTCGAACCTGTGCGCGTCATGCTCCGCGCGAGCCTTCGTCCTGCTCGCCAAGGCACCTTCCAGACCGGTCAATACGGTCCGCACGGACGCGCGCAACGGCTCGAGCCAGACTACATCCTCCGTCACGTCGGCCAACTCTCCGAGAAGCACGAGGAGTTCCACGACGCAAGCCGGCCGCTTCGGCAAGTGCTCCTCCAGCAGGCTGCCGAGGAACGCGGCCGTCTCGTGAACGCCGATCAGCCACATGACCTCCCTCAGCGGCTCGTTCTCGCTGCCGTCGTACTTCGCCAGTACGACACGCCGCAAGAACCTGACGGTCAGGTCGACCGCGCCGGCTTCCGCCAGCAAACGGAGCAGCGCCCCCCGGTCCTGCTTTCGCCAGGACTCCTCCTCAGACGGCCAAAGGGCGACCAGGCGGGTGAGGATTCGCCGGTCCGAATCCGGATCGGCGGCGCCGCGGCTCGCGTACCGGGCGGCCGCCCATGCCACGGCGTGGTCGATTCCGGCGCCCGCTACAACGTCCACGGTCTTCTCGGTCGGCCAGACGACCAGCGCCGCCAGCCGGTAGATGAACTCCAGGGTGGGTCCCTCGTTGCCGGTCGAGTCTTCCAGCCGGCGCTCGTCGGGCTCGGCGTCGTCGAGCGCGCCGATGGGAAGGAGTTCCGCTTCGTTCAGCCAGAGCGCGCCCAGGTCCGGCCTGCTGCCGTCGCGGGCGGCCCAGGCGTCCAGACTCGCCCACCGCTCGTAAACCTCTTCCATGTCGGCATCCGCGCCGTCATCGTCGTCCCAGCCCCAGGGGCTGTAACCGTCGACCTCCGGTAGACCGTACTCCTCGATCTTGAGCACGGCGACGTGCAACTCGCAGTCCACCCGGTCCGCCGCCTCCGCCAACACCTGGGCGATCGCCGCGTCGGTGTTCTTGAGCGTCTCGAAGGACAGCCCTCCCTCGCTGTACTCGTGTTCGAGCAGCCAGACGATCTTGTCGGTCGAGCCTTCGTCCCGCCACTCCGCCAGACACTCCGCCACCGGCGCGGCCAGGTCTGCGTAGTCGGGCGCGCCAAGACCGCCCCCGCCGGAATCCAGGGACAGGTTGTAGACAAGGGACAGGCGATGGCCCTCGGTCACGGGCCGCACCTCGTGCGGGCAGTCGGAGTAGAACGCAACGAACGACAACTCCGACGGCTCCTCAGCGGCCAGGTCGAAAACGGTCTCCCGGTCTCCGTGGCGAACCGCGAGTTCGCCGCCCGCCCCGGACGTCGGCAACGAAAGCGTCAGGGTCGCCACCATGCCGGGGATCTTCTCCGTGTCCCTGTGCTCGGCGAAGAAGCCCCCTTGTCGGTAGACAAGCAGCTTGTACGGGTCGGCCCTGAGGCTCTCCACGGGCAGTCCGAGCCCGTCCGCCGCGATCTCCATGACCTTGGCCAGCGAATCCGGCCAGGCGCGACCGTGCAAACGGATCCTCCGGGCATCGATCTGCCAGCAGTCGCGGACCGAAACGTCCACCAGTGTCCGTGTGCCCTTGCCGTAGGGCGCCCGCTCGGCGGCGGCGATCAACGCCTCGATCTGGGCCGGCTGAACCGGGAAGGACAGTTCCCCCACGCCCTTCACCTCGACCCGCGGCATCGGCACGTAGAGCCGCCCGCCGGCGCAGTAGTTCCCCGGGCGGTCGACGGACCGCAACAGCCCTTCCAGCCGCTGCCGCCCGCGCCCGTACTCGATGCCCCGGATGCCCATCGGCCTACGATCCCGCGCCGGCGGCGTGGCCGCCTTCTCTCGTTGCCAAGCGCATCAACGACGGGGGAAGTCGAACTGAATGGCCTCCAGCAACCGCGGAACGTAGTTCCTGAACCTGCGGTCGAGTCCCTCCAGGGCGCTCGGCAGAGCGGCCAGGCGCTCCCGCCACTCCCCTGCCTGCGACCCCGGCCCACCGAGCACGTCCGGTTCCAGGTAGTCCAGCGCGTTGAGCGCCAACAGGGCATCGAAGAAGTCGTTCTCCTCGATGGAAGACGAGGCAAGCAGGAGCTCGACCACGGGTTCACGATCCGATTCCTCGCCGAAGCGGCCGAGGGCCTCGGCTGCGTAGATGCGGACGGGGGCCGACCGGTCCCGGAGCGCCGCGCGGAGTTCGGCGAGGGAGGCCCGCACGGCTGCCTCGCCGCGTGCCCGGAGGCCGATGGCGGCCCAGGCGCGGACCGCGGAGTCGGGATCGGCGAGCAGCATGCTGAGCCGCTCGGTAGCCGGGTCGTCCCAGGCGGACCGGTCGGAAGCGAGTTCCGCCGCGGCCAACACGCGTTCGACCTGGTAGCCGCCCTGACCGTAGGCCCACGGCACGGCGCCCATCGCCGCGGCGCGCCGGTGCATCTCGCCTTCGGGCAGAAAGCCGAGGTCGCGGATCCCGAGGAGGTGGTTGCGGAGCGCCAGGGCCAGGCGTTCCCGGTCGGCCGCAACCTCGGGCGAGGAGGCGAGGTTGTTCACCAGGTCCGGATCGTTCTCCAGGTCGTAGAGCTCCTCGCTCGGCTTCTCCCGCCAGAACCTCGCCTGCGCCTCGTTCAGCTTCCCCTCCTGGAACAGCCGAAGCCAGACCCGGGTGGTCGGCGTCTCCATCTGGTAGGAGAGCCGCTGTCCGTAGGGCCGGTCGATCAGGAAGTTCCGGGCGTAGACGTACCGCTTGTCACGCACGCTCCGGACCATGTCGTAGCGCTCGTCCATCCGGTCGGAGAAGCCGAAGATGACCTCGTTGGGCACCGCCTCGTGGGCGCCGAGGAAGGCCCGGCCCTGAAAGTGCGCGGGCGGCTCGATGCCGGCCAAGCTGAGCATCGTCGGCGCGAAGTCGATGAAGCCGACGAGGCGGTCGGTCTCCCCGCCGGGCTCGTAGTCGGCCGGCGCGAGGTGTCGGTACTTCGCCGGGATCGAGACGATGAGCGGCACGCCGAGACCCGTCTGGAGCGCCGCGCGCTTGCCGCGAGGCAGACCGGGGCCGTGGTCGCCCCAGTAGAAGACGATCGTGTCGTCGGCGAGGCCGGCCGCATCCAGCTCGGCCAGACGCTCGCCGACCAGGGCGTCCATCTCCGTGACCTTGTCGTAGTACTGCGCCCAGTCCTGCCGCACCTCCGGCGTGTCCGGGTGGTAGGCCGGCACCCGCACCCGGGCCGGGTCGTGGACGGGCGTGTGGGGCCGCCGCCTGATCTGGCTCTCGTGAGACACGGTGAGGTTGAAGACGGCGAAGAACGGCGCCCCCTCCGGACCGTTACGCCAGTGCGCCTCGCGGGACGATTCGTGCCACACGGATCCCTGGCCGCCGGGCTTCTCGAGGTTGTAGTCCTCCTTCGCGTTGTTCGTCACGTAGTAGCCGGCTTCGCGCAGCACCTCCGGGAAGAAGCGGAAGCCGTCCGGCAGCCGGGACCGGCTCCGCATGTGATGGGCGCCCGTCGATGCCGGATAGAGGCCGCTGATGATCGTCGTCCGGGCCGGCGCGCACACCGGGACGGTGGACCAGGCATTGCGGTAGATCAGGCCGCGGGCCGCGAGCGCGTCGAGGTTCGGGGTCGTGGCGTAGTCGTCGCCGTAGGCGCCGAGGTGGGGGCCGTTGTCCTCGCTGGAGACCCAGAGGATGTTGGGGGGCGGAAGGTCGTCGGGCTGCTGGGCGGTGCCGGGGGGCGCCGCGACAAGGAGTGTGAGGACGAGCCCCAGAAGACCGGCGCTTCGCGCCGGATGCCGACGGGAACCCTGGTGACGCGGACCCGCGTCACCAGCGAACCAGTCCCTGCGCCCGTCAGCGGGCGCAGGGATGGCACGTCGGCGCACCCAGTCGGCGCTGCGCACCGGATGCCGACGGGAACCCGGGTGGCGCGGCTCCGCGCCACCCGCGAAACAGTGTGTGCGTCCGTCATCGGACGCACGGATGACACGTAGGCGTACCCGGTCGCCGCCTTGCCGCGCCGGATGCCGACGGGAACCCTGGTGATGCTGACGTCGGCGCATCCGGTCCTGGACCAGGAACATGGCTACACCACCCGTTCGGCCCGAAACGCGGCGATGTCGTCGCCCGTGTAGCCGAGGCTGCTCAGGATCTCGTCCGTGTGTTCGCCCAGCGTCGGAGCGCGGTGGCGGATCGTCGCCGGCGTCCCGGTCAGCCGCACGGACGGCCGCGCGACGGGCGCCGGACGCGCGATGCCGGGGTAGTCGAGCTCGACGAACGATCCGACTTCGGCGACGTGCGGATCGTCCAAAGTCTCCTGCAGGGAGTACACCGGCGCCGACGGGATGAACGCCGCGTTCAATTCCTCGACCGCTTCCGCCGTAAAGCGCGCGCCGCACCAGGCGTTCATCCGCTCGCCGATCGGACCGGCGTTCTCGCCGCGCGCAAGATCGTCGGCGAAGCGAGGGTCGCCCAACCAGTCGACCGTGACCGCGCCGCGCTCCGCTTCCCCACCCGCACGGTCATCCGCCGCCATCAGGCCGGCCCAGCGTTCGAAGAGCGGCTGGCCGGTCACCGCGCAGAGCAGCCAACCGTCGGCGGTCCGGTAGATGTCGGACGGCGCCGCGGTCTGGCCCCGGTTTCCGGTCGGGATCCGGTTGGCCGCGATGACCGCCTGCTCGATGAGGTTCGAGTTGCCGATCATCAGCGCCGTCTTGAGCAAGGCTCCCTCGACCATCTGGCCCTTGCCGGTCTGCTGACGGGCCATCAGCGCCGCAAGCGTCCCGTAGGCGCAGGAAAGCGCCGTGCCGAAGTCGACGAAGGCCGCCGCGGAGCGTCGCGGTCCCTGGTCATCGCCCGTCATGTACGCGATGCCCGACATGACCTGGCCAACGCCGTCGAAACCGACCCGGTCGCTGTACGGCCCGCCCCTTCCGTACGCCGAGACCGTGGTCAGAATGATGTCCTCCCTGACCTCGCGGAGACTGTCCAGGTCGAGCGCCATCGCCTGAAGCGTCCGAGGCGGCAGGTTCGCCACGACGACGTCGGCGGTCGCAACCAGCCGGCGGACGATCTCCCGCCCGGTGGGCTTCATCGGATTCAGCGTCAGCGAGCGCTTGTTCCGGTTCATCTGCAGGAACATGGCGCCCTCGCCGGTCGGCGTCACCGGGGCGATGAAGCGGTCCTCGCTGCCCCGGACCTTCTCGACCCGGATGACCTCGGCACCAAGATCGCCGAGCAGGGCGGCGCAGAACGGGCCGGCGATGTAACGGCCGAAGTCGAGGACGCGAACGCCGGCGAGCACCTGATCCATGCGGTCTCCGTAAGGCTGGCGGGAAGCGGATTCCGCCTGACGCCGGCTGCCGGCCCGAACCCGGCGCACGGCAATCCCGGCCAGACGATCTCCGCGAAGAGAGGCGGGATCGTAGCAAGCGGGCTAGCTCCTCTATACTCGCGCGCCACACGCGAAACCGCTGCCCATGAACTCAGGGCCCCCTAAGGAGGAATCGATGAAGGTTGACGGCGGACTTCCCACCGACCTGCGTGCCGTGCCGGACCGCATCCGCGAGCTGGAGGACGCCGGTTTCGCGGCGGCGATGACTGCCGAAACGGCGCACGACCCGTTCTTCCCGCTGCTGCTCGCCGCCGAACACAGCGAGCGGATCGACCTGATGACCTCGATTGCGGTCGCCTTCGCGCGCACGCCGATGAACCTGGCGAACGTCGGCCACGACCTGAACGCCTACTCGAAGGGACGTCTCATCCTCGGCCTGGGCTCCCAGATCCGTCCCCACATCACGAAGCGTTTCAGCATGCCCTGGTCCCATCCGGCCCGACGCATGCGGGAGTTCATCCTGGCGATGCGGGCGATCTGGGCCAACTGGTACGAAGGCGAACGCCTCCGCTTCCAGGGCGAGTTCTACTCCCACACCCTGATGACGCCCATGTTCACGCCGACGGACACGGACCACGGGCCGCCCAGGGTCTTCCTGGCCGCGGTGGGGCCGCTGATGACCGAAGTCGCCGGCGAGGTCGCCGACGGGCTGATCGTCCATCCGTTCACGACCCGGTCCTACATGCGGGACGTGACCCTGCCCGCCGTGGCGCGCGGTCTGGCAACCGCCGGTCGCGACCGTGGCGACTTCGAGATCGCCTACCCGGGCTTCATCGTCTCCGGCCAGGACGAGAAGACGTTCGAGGAGACGAAGCGCGCGGTCAAGAAGCAGATCTCCTTCTACGGCTCGACCCCGGCCTACCGCCCGGTCCTCGAATCGGAGGGCTGGGGTGACCTGCAGCTCGAGTTGAACCGGATGTCCAAGCAGGGACAGTGGGACGAGATGGGTACGCTGATCACCGACGAGATGCTCGACGCCTTCGCCGTGGTCGGCGAGCCGGCCGATCTGGCCCGGGGCGTCCTCGACCGCTACGGCGAGGTCGTCGACCGGATGAGCCCGAACCTCCGCTTTCTCGACGAGGCAACGCAGCGGGACGTGATCGCCTCCCTGTCCGCGAACTGAGGAACGTTTCCCAAGAAAGGCACCCGATGAAGGAACTCATCTTCCACCGCCTGTTCGTCCCGGCCCTCAACTACCAGGCCAACGAGGAATCCCTGATCGACGGGGCGTACAGCGCGACCTTCGGCGAACATGCGGACCGCACGATGCGCCTCTGCTCGGCGCTGAGCGACGAACTCGGCGTCGGGCGCACCGACCGCTTCGCCGTCATGGCGCTGAACTGCCATGAGTACGTCGAGCTGTACCACGCGGCCTTCCTCGGCGCGGGCGTGATCAATCCGCTGAACCTTCGCCTGGCGGGCAAGGAACTCGACTACATCGTGCGCGATTCGGGCACGGAAGTCGCCTTCGTCGACAAGACCTTCGCGCCCCTGTTCGCCCAGGCGATGGCGCTCGCCGGCGACGAATGCACGGTCCGCCGCACGGTGTTGATCGGCGGCGGCGACGAAGACGTGGACGCTCCCCACGACGTCCGCTACGAGGACCTGATCGCCGACGCCGACGCCGTCCTGCCGGACGAGCCGGAGGAGACCGATCCGGTCGTCCTGATGTACACGGGCGGCACGACCGGCCTGCCCAAGGGCGTCCTCTGCAACCAGCGGGCCGAGATCCTGAACGCCTACCACGCGGCGATGAAGTTCCCGCAACTCTCCGAAGGCACGGCGCTGCTGCAGACCCCGATCTTCCACGCCGCTTCCATGGTTTCTGTCGTCGCGACCCAGACGATGGGCGGCAAGTTCGTCCTGATGCCGATGTTCGACCCCGGCGCCGCGATCGCCCTGATCGAGAAGCACGAGGTGACCACGACGACGATGGTCCCGACGATGATCCACATGCTGATGAGCCACCCGGACTTCGCGCCCGAGAAGCTCGCTTCCGTCCGCAACCTGGCCTACGGCGCGTCGCCGATGCCGGCGGCCCTGCTCGACCGGTTGCTCACCCTGTTCCCCGAGATGGAGATCGGCCAGGGCTACGGGATGACGGAGAGCTCCTCGCTGCTCACCGTGCTCGACGCGGAGGACCACAAGGTCGGCGGCGACCGCCTGCGCTCCGTCGGCCGCGCCGTGCCCGGCGTCGTCCTGTCCATCCAGGACGAGGACGGCAACGAGCTGCCCTCGGGCGAGGTCGGCGAGGTCTGCGCCAGAGGCGGCAACTACATGACGGAGTACTGGAACAAGCCGGAGGCGACCGAGGAGGCCTTCCGGGGCGGCTGGTACCACACCGGCGACGCGGGCTACCTGGACAGCGGGGGCTACCTGTTCCTGGTCGACCGGGTCAAGGACATGATCGTCTCCGGCGGCGAGAACGTCTACTCCGCCGAAGTCGAGAGCGCGATCTCGACCCACCCGGTCGTAGGCCAGGTCGCGGTGATCGGCATCCCCCACGACGTCTGGGGCGAGCAGGTCCACGCGATCGTCGTGCCGAAGGAGGGCGCGGACATGGGCGAGGGCACGGAAGCCTCGATCATCAGCCACGCCCGCGAGTCGATCGCCGGCTACAAGGTGCCGAAGTCCGTCGAGTTCCGGGCCGAGCCGCTACCGCTCTCCGGCGCGATGAAGGTCCTGAAGCGCGAACTGCGCGCCCCCTTCTGGGAAGGCAAGGAGCGCGGGATCAACTGACGGCCCGCGCCGCAGGTACTGGGTGCGCCGGCCTTCTGGCCCGCTTCTGCGGGAGGAACCGCGCCGCGAAGCGGCGACCATCCTGCGGCGCCATGCCGCTCTACCTCACTCCCGCGCACAGCCACTTGATCGGCTTGAACAGGAGCAGGAAGACGACTCCGGCGACGGCCACGATCAGCGCCACGGTGCGGAACAGTTCCGCCGGCGGCAGGGACTCGATGTAGCCGGCGACCCTCCCGGCGATCAGGTTGCCCAGCGCGGCGCCCATGAACCAGGTGCCCATCATCTGGGACACGAGGCGATCCGGCGCCAGCTTCGTCATGCTCGAGAGGCCGACCGGGCTCAGGCAGAGTTCGCCGACGGTGTGGAAGAAGTAGGTCACGACGAGCCAGCCCATCGCCGCCTGGCCACCGCCCTCCTGCGTGAGGGAAGCGCCCCAGGACAGAACCAGGAAGCCGACGCCGAGCAGCACGAGCCCGAGACCGAATTTGACCGGTATCGAGGGATTTCGAGCCCCGAGGCGTACCCAGAGCGCGCCCATGACCGGCGCCAGTACGATGATGAAGAAGGGGTTGACTGCCTGCAGGTAGCCGATCGGTACCTCGGCGAGTCCGAACAGATCACGGTTCACGTGATCGCGCGTGAACAGGTTGAGCGACGAGGAAGCCTGCTCGAAGCCAGACCAGAACAGCGCCGCGCCGACAAAGAGAGCCGCGCAGGCGCCGATCCGCCGCCTCTCCACCTGGTCCTTGCAGACGAAGCCGATCACGTAGGCGAAGTAGACGACCGCCAGGACGACGACGATCACGCCCGTGGCGTCGGCAAAGCCCAGCAGAGTAATCGGCGCGATTCCGCTCGCGCCCAGCCACCACAGCAACCCGGCCAACACGACGATGCAGGCAGTACCCGCAATCAGGTTCCGCTTGGCGGCGGCAGCCTGGACCGGATCGGCGGCCGGTCCGCGCGGATCTCCGGCGCCCTCGAGGTGCTTCTGGCCCTTGATGTACGCGATGATCGCCGCGGTCATGCCGACCCCGGCGGCGCCGAAACCCAGGTGCCAGTCGACCCTCTCGCCGAGCGCGGAGCAGACCAGCGGCCCCAGCATCGCGCCGATGTTGATGCCGGAGTAGAAGATCGAGAATCCCGCGTCCCGCCGGGCGTCCGCGTCGCCCTTGTACAGATCGCCGACCACCGCGGAGACGTTCGGCTTGAGCAGCCCGGTGCCGACGACGACCAGGAACAGCCCAATGAAGAACATGACGATGGATGGGACGGCCAGCGCGTAGTGGCCAAGCGCGATGATGATCCCGCCCCAGAGCACGGCCTTCTTCTGGCCCAGGATGCGATCGGCGATCCAGCCGCCCGGCAGGGCCAGGGCGTAGACGCCGAACGTGTAGAGCCCCAGCACGATCGTCGCGGTCTCCGTCTCGAAGCCGAGGCCGCCGGTCGCGATGTCCGTCATGTAGAGCACGAGAAGCGCCCGCATGCCGTAGTAGCTGAACCGTTCCCACAGCTCGGTGAAGAAGAGGGTGGACAAGCCCCGGGGATGGCCGAACCACTGTGCTGTCGATGTCGTCATGGCAGGGGATTCTGTCACTTCGCTGCCGCCTCCCCCGCCGCGGCCACGATCCGGAGCAGCGCGGCGCCGAAGCGCTTTACGGTCGTCGGGCCGATACCGGGTATCGCGAGCAGTTGCTCGTCGCTCGCGGGTTTCGTCGCCGCGACGGCGATTAGCGCCCGGTTCGTGAGCACGGTGTAGGCGGGCCACCGCTTCTTGCGGGCTTCCTCGAGTCGCCACGCCCGAAGCGCCTCGACCAGCTCGGGGTCGGCGTCGGCCTCCGCGATTTCCGCGGCCAGCGCGGCCTTCCGCTTGCGGTTCGCCTTCGGAGCGTCCGGCGGATCGTCGGGCAACAAGACCTGGCCCGCCAGGTCGATCCCGCGCCGGCGACCGCTCGGTGTCAGTCCGGCACGCTGATAGCGGATCGTCTCGCCGTCCTTCTGGAAGGAGTCGTCCTCGACGAAGACCACCCGCGCCTGCCCCAGCGCACCGAGAAGGTCCTCGAACGCACCGCGGTCGAACGAGCCGTGAACCGCCCTGAACTCCTGGAACAGCCGGCCGGTGCCCTGCCCTTCGCGGCGACGCAGCAGCGACACGACCGTTTTCATCGCCTGGACTTCCTCGGGCAGGGGAGTCCGGAACCGGCGCACCAGACAGTCATCCGGCCGGCAGACATCGCAGACGCCGCAGAGCGAACCGCTGTCCGCCTGGTCGCCGAAGTGCCGCACCAGGCGGAGCATCCGGCAGCCCCGATGATCGGCGAAGCGGGTCATCTCGTCGATCTGGTCCAGCCGGTGCTGGCGCTGGACCCGGTAGGCGGGAACCCACGAGTCGCCGCCGCGGCGCACGCGATAGCCGCCGCCGATCACTGCGCCGCCGTGGATGCGAAGCTGATCCAACGCGGCTTCGAACACTTCCTCGTCGAACCGGAGCCGGCGCTGCAGGTCGGCCCGTTCCTGAGACTCCTCCCCCAGTGCCTGGTACAGCTCCTTGAGGTGGCCGATCTCGGGATACGAGAGCTTGTGCAGGAACTCCTGGGTGCGACGGTCGGCCCAGGAATACAGGAGCAGCGCACGGGCCGGGTCACCGTCGCGGCCCGCTCGCCCGATCTCCTGGTAGTAGCCCTCGACGGTCGCCGGCATCGCGGTGTGAATCACGGTGCGGATGTTCGGCTTGTCGATGCCCATACCAAAGGCGGTCGTCGCCACGACGACTTCGATCGCGCCGTCAAGGAAGGCCGTCTGCGCCTCGTCCCGCTCGGCCGTCGGCATCCCGGCGTGGTACGAGGCAGCCGGGAATTCGTCGGCCAGCCGGCCGGCTAGCTCTTCGGTCTCCTTGCGCGTCGGGGCGTACACGATGGCCGGTCGGCGCTGCGGTTTGCCAAGGACCTCGGCAACCACCGCGGCCCGGGCGCCGCGTCGTTTCTGCACCACCTCGACAGCCAGGTTCTCGCGCCGGAAACCGTAGATGTAGCGCTGGTCTCCCTGCAGATCGAGCTGCGCCGCGATGTCATCCTGGATGCGCGGCGTCGCGGTGGCGGTCAGGGCGAGCACAGGCGCGGGCCGCAGGCGCGGCAGACGTTGGCCCAGGAGCCGGTAATCGGGACGGAAGTCGTGGCCCCACTGCGAGATGCAGTGCGCCTCGTCGACCGCGATCAGCGCCGGGCGGCAACCCTCCAGGAACTCGATGAAGCCGGGCACGCCGAGGCGCTCGGGCGCGATGAAGAGAAAGTCGAGTTCGCCGTCGCGGTAGCGCCGGCAGGCCTGCCTTGACTCGTGGCGCGGCCGGCCCGAGTGGATGCGCTCGGCGCGCAGCCCGATCTCGCGCAGCTTGGCCGTCTGATCCTCCATCAGGGCGATCAACGGCGAGAAGACGAGCGTGGGACCGCCGCGCAGCAGGCCCGGAAGCTGGTAGCACAGCGACTTGCCGGCGCCAGTCGGCATGACGACCAGGCCGTCGTCGCCAGCCGCGGTGCGGCTGCAGACTTCCTCCTGGTGCGGCCGGAATTCGGTGTGGCCGAAAACCTCCTGTAGCCGCTGATCGAGATCGGGAGTCGTTGTCACGCCGTTGTCAGTCCTTCCCTGGGTCGCCAACTCACCAGCAGGTCGCGCCGGAGAACTCGTTGCGTTCTGCAGCAGAGCCTCCTAGCATCAGCCTCCGTCCGACAACGACTCCCCTCCAGGAGGCCTCCGCCAATGGTCCGACCCTACCGAATCTTCGGTGCCGAGCTGTCCCCGTACTCGATCAAGGTGCGTTCGTACTTCCGCTACAAGGGCATCCCCCACGAGTGGCTCCGCCGCAGCGGGGCAAACCAGGAAGAGTTCAGGCGCTACGCGAAACTGCCGCTCGTGCCGCTGGTCGTCACGCCGGACGACCGCGGCATGCAGGACTCGACGCCGATCATCGAGGCGATGGAGACGGAGTTTCCCGAACCCTCGATCCACCCGGCCGACGAGGTAGCGGCCTTCGTCTCCGTGCTGCTTGAGGAGTTCGGCGACGAGTGGGGCAACAAGTGGATGTTCCATTTCCGCTGGGCCCGGCCGGCGGACCAGGAGGCCGGCGCCCGGCGCATCGCCCAGGGGATGAATCCCGACGCCGACGAGGCGACGCTTGAGGCGATGGCCGCCCAGGTCCGCGAGCGGATGGTGCCCCGGGTCTGGTTCGTCGGCTCGAACGAGCAGACCGCGCCGCAGATCGAACAGTCGTTCCTGGACGCGGTCGACCTGATCGAGACCCACCTCGACGGCCGGGACTACCTGTTCGGCGGCCGTCCAGCGTTCGGCGACTTCGGCGCCGGGTTCCAGCTCCATCAGGCCTGGACCGATCCGACGGCCGGCCACCTGATGGAGGAACGGGCCCCTCGGACCGTGGCCTGGGTGAAGCGTCTGGTCGATCCGACGGCGAACGGCGACTTCGAGGACTGGGCGTCCCTGGCGCCGACCCTGATGCCGCTGCTCGAGCAGCAGGTCGGCGGCCTGTTCCTGCCCTGGAGCGTCGCGAACGCGGCCGCCATCGCCGGGGGTCAGGACGAGTTCTCCGTCGAACTCGCGAGCGGCGAATGGACCCAGAAGCCGCAGAAGTACCACGCCCGGTCGCTGGCGGCGCTGCGCGGCAAGTACGACGCGCTGGCCGACCGCGACGAGATCGATGCGGTGCTGGAGTCGGCGGGCTGTCTGCGGTGGCTGGCCGCCTGATTCCTCCGGAAAGCCGACGGGAACCCGGGTAGCGCGGACCCGCGCTACCGTGAACCAGTCCGTGCGCCCGTCATCGGGCGCACGGATGGCACGTCGGCGCACCCCAGTGGTCTCGACGGACTGCGAGTCGGTCGGCTCAGGAGTTCCGCGAACGGCGCCGCCAGAACTTCTCCATCTCCCTCTTGGGCGCGCCGGTGCCATAGGCCGCGCGGAACGCGGAGACGCCGGCCTCCACGGCCTGGTCCAGGGGCAGATTGAGCCAGCGGCCGATCAGGCGCTTCTGTAGCGCCAGGGCCTCCGGGCTCAACCGCAGCAGCCGCTCGACCTTCGCGTTGACCGCCGCCTCGAGATCTGCGGCCGGAACCACCTCGCCGACCAGCCCGATTCGCACCGCCTCGGCAGCGTCGATCGGATCGCCCAGGAACAACAGCTCGCGGGCGCGAACAAGCCCCACAACGCCCGGCAACAGAGCCGCTTCGATGACCGACGGCAGACCGACGTGGGGCTCCGGCATCCCGAAGACGCAATCGTCCGCGGCGACGGACAGGTCGCAGGACACGAGAAGCTCCAGGCCTGCCCCCAGCGCTGCTCCGCGAACCCCGGCAACGACTGGCGCCGGGTGCTCGCGGACCGCCAGGAATGCACGATGCAACCCGCGGATGAACCGTTCCGCACCGACTGCGTCGAGATCTTCCATCTCGCGGAGGTCCGCGCCGCCGCAGAAGACCCCGTCACCGGAGAGGACCAGCACTCGTGGGTTCGTCGCCGCGGACTCGACGACCGCTTCGCGCAGTGCCGTCGTCGTTGCGGAATCAAGCGCGTTCGCCTTGGCGCGGCGGGTCAGAGTGATCCGGGCGACCTTCCCCGCCGATTCGAGTCGGACGTTCGTCATCGGTCGCGGATCGTACCGGCGTAGGGAATCATCATGAGGACGGCGCCGTTCCTGATGTCCTCCGCAACCTGCTCGCGCACGGACTCGAGACCCCGCGGAGGCGCGGGCTCGGTGTCCTCCAGGAACAGGCTCAACGCCTCGATGGAGTTGGGGACGATCTCCCCTAAGGTGTCCGCGGCCGACAAGCATCCCGGCACCTCCGGAAACCGAACCCCGTAGGCGCTGTCGGTATCCTTGTCAATCACGGCAATGTAGTGCATAGAGCATGCGCAACAATACACACACCGCCGGTCGGGCAAGGGTCCTGCTGCTGGCTTTGTCGGTTCTCGGCGGATCGGCCGCCTGGGCCCAGAGCGGCGGAGACGGAACTGCGATCCCCGACCACCTCCGGCCTACCGCCTCCGGCGTCGCGACCCTGATCTACGACGCCTCGCCCGGTCGCCGGCTGCGCCTGACGGTCGTTTCGGGGCCGGCGGATCCCACACCCGCAACAACGCTCATCCTGGGAACGACTGCGGAGGATCTGCGGCCTCAGGTCGCCGAGATCCGCGAGCTCGCGCTGCTCCGGCCACCGGCCTCCCTCGGCCGGATCGTCCGCCTGGGAGACGATCTGGGCGATGTCCTGCTCGGTCCGGTTGCCGAGCAGCTCGGGCACGTTTCGCATCTCGTTCTGGTCGCCGGCGGTCCACTCAGCGACCTGCCCTTCGGCGCCATCCGCGCTCCCCGGTCGCTCGATCCTCAGGGGCGCTACCTTGTCGAGACGCGGACTCTGTGCTGGGTCGACCCGGCTCTGGGCGCCCGCAACGGCGAGGACTCGCCGCCGAGCGAAAGGCCGGTCGCACTGGCAATCGCCGACGCGGTCTATCGCCCACCAGCCCGCCCGCTCGGCGCCTCGATGAGCGATGGCGGCGTCTCCTGGCGCCGGCACGCCGCGCGCCGCAACCAGGCAAGCACGGTCCGTGCGTTGGGTCTGCCGGTCGTGTCCCGCTTCGGTCAGTCCGCCTCGCCTGCTCTCTTCCTCGAATCGGCCGAGAGTTACGCGGTCCGGTTTCTGCACATGGCCGTCGAAGCACGAATCGACCCTGGAAGCCCTGAGCCTCCAGCTCTGCTGCTTTCCCCCGGCAGGTACGACGAGCAGGCCATTCCCCTGACGACCGACGAGTTGACGTCGCGACTCGCACTCGAACCCGGAGCCCTCGTCGTCCTTTCGGGCCTGGACACGGGAGGCCACGGCGCCGGCCCCGGCCCGTTCGTCGAGGCCTTCGGCGCCGCCGGCGCGAGTTCCGTCGTCGCTTCTCTGTGGCCGGTCGTCGACGAATCCGCCACGCACCTGTTCGGCGCGTTCTACCGGAAGCTGGCGATGGACGGCGCCTCGCCGGCCGTCGCCCTCCGGGAAGCGCAACTCCGCCTACTGGACGATCCCCTCGTCTTCGATCAGGGCGAAGGTCGAGAGCCACTGGAGTTCGACGCCTCGCATCCGTACTACTGGGCGGGATACCGGGTCTACCGGGAATCCGCAGAATCCTGCGATTAGACCCCAACGCGACGCTGTCGAACCCAGGAGACTCTGCCCTGGGTTGACACGGTGACATGATGAAGGCATCGTCCTGCTGTCATGCCTTCATCCCAACTCACCGTCCGCAACGTGGACGCGGATCTCGCACGTCGGCTGCGCTCGATCAGCGCTGAGCGGGGAGAAAGCCTGAACACAACCGTCCTCCGGGTGCTTCGCGAAGCCGTGGGGCCGGACGCCCGGCGAGCCCAGCTTCTCCGGTACGCCACCTGGACCGAAGACGACGCCGAGGAGTTCGACTCAGCCCTGGCCGAGCAGCGGGTGGTTGACCGGCGGATCTGGGAATGAAGACCGCGACGGCAACGTGACGGAGCGGGGCACGTCGGCTCCCGACGGCGGGACATCGGCGTCGACCGAGCGTCTCGTCCTCGACACGAGCACGATCGAGACCCACACCCCGCGACCTTCTCAGCGTCAGACTCTCCCGCTAACATCCCGCGCCATGATCTTCCTCGCCGACCGTCACCGCCTTCTCGCCGCGACGGCGATCCTCCTCCTTGCCACACTCACCCTCTGGGGCTGCGGCAACTCCCCGTCACCGGCCCCGGCCGCGGTCGGCGACGATCCGGTCGCGGCGCTTCTCGCACTACCGATGGAGGACCTCATCGCGTACGACGCGAGGATCGAACTGACCGCCGAGCAGGAAGAGATCAAACGCGCCGCGCTGGAGCCCATTCCCGCGCCGTGTTGCAGCGACCGAACGGCCTACACCTGCTGCTGCCCCTGCAACCTGGCAAGCGCCTGGTGGGGCCTGTCGAAGGCCCTGATCACGGAACACGGCCAGACCGCCGCCGAAGTCCAGGCGAATGTGGAGCGCTTCATCCACAACCTGCGTCCACAGGGTTTCGCCGGCGATTCCTGCTACACGGGCCGCTGCTCCACCGCGGCGAAGCACGACGGCTGCTCGGGCATGAACCCGAGGCGTGTTGTCAGCTAGTCCCAAGTCCGACGCAACGTCCGCAAACATGAAGCCCAGACTTGCGCTGTCGCTGCTCGCCCTCGTCTGGACCGCCGCGGCGACGGCGCAGTCCGCCAACCCCGCGAAAGTGGACGAACGCGAAGCCGCCACTGCCGAGGTTTCCGGCCACTCTCACGAGCACCACACCCACGAGGTCGATACCTTCAGCCACACGGTGACCGTGACCGGCTCCTGGATTCCGGGAACGCCCGAGGACGCCGCACAGCCTGTCTCGGTCCTCACTCGCGACGACCTGGAGGCGGAAGGCTCGCCCACGATGCTCGGCGTGATCCGGAACCTCTCGTTCAGCCTCGGCGCGGACCTGGAGTCCGATCAGTTCGGTTCCCGCACCGGCGCGGACCGCTCGACCCTGAACCTGCGCGGCCTGGGGCCGAGCCGGTCCCTCGTGCTGCTGAACGGCGACCGGCTCACCTGGTCTCCGGGCGCGATCCCGGACCAGGCCCAGCTTGTCGTCGACACGAACGCGCTTCCCATGGTCGCGGTCGAGCAGGTCGAGTTCCTGCGTGACGGCGGCGCCGCGACGTACGGCTCCGACGCGATCGCCGGGGTGATGAACGTGATCACGCGAAGCCACTTCGACGGCCTGTCCTTCGAGGGCAGGCACAGCGTGATCGACGGTTCGAACGGCGACGGCGAGGTCGGCCTGCTCGGCGGACGGCCGTTCGGAGGCGGCCGCGGCCACGTCGCCAGTTCGCTCGGCCTGTCCCGCCGCAGCCCGATCCGGCTTCGCGAACGCGACTGGGCGATTCGCCCCTACGCGGACAACCCCCGCGGCGGCTGGTCCGGGACCGGGCGTCCGGCCGTGTTCTACCCGCTTTCCGGTGCGCCGGCGATCCGCGACCCGAACTGCGAACGCGTCGGCGGCGCGGTGAGCAGCCCCGACAGTCCGCTCTGCCGGGTTCAGTACACGCCGTTCGACAACCTGGTGCAGGACACGCGCCGCGGTCAGTGGTTCACGGAAGCCTCGTGGGACACGGAGGGCGGCTGGCATATCGGGGCCGAGTACCTGTTCTCCAGGGGCGACGTGCCGTCATGGCAGACCTCGCCGGGCTATCCGCCGAACAAGGTCGTCGATCTCACCCGCTCCGTGCGAGCGAACAACCTGGGGCTCGTCGACATGGCACGGCTCTACCCGGAGCTGTACGGCGCCTACGCCTTCTGCGACGCGCCCTGGTGCGCCTGGCAGGGCGACGGCGGCGCCCAGGACGCGGCGGGAATCGACCCGGCCTGGCAGGACGTGGCGTGGATTCGAGGCAGGATGTTCGGCCAGGAAGGCCCCCTGCGGAGCCACATCCGGGAGTCCGACACGGAGCGGTTCGCGTTCGACCTCGAGGGAGTCACGGGCGAGACCCTGTGGGCATTCCGGGCGTCCTGGTCGGCTGCCGAGCGACGGTTCGAGGACGGCGACGCCCTGCACTACCGCGCCCGGCGCGCGCTGGCCGGTCTCGGCGGTCTCGCCTGCGAAGACCAGGTCCCGAACGAGTACGACGGAGGCGGCAACCTGAGCTTCTCCCTGGACACGCTGCGCCGGCACGCCGGCCAGGGCGACTGCCGCTACTGGATCCCGTTCTCCAACTCGATCAAGCCTCATTCCCTGGTGCCGAACGCCTCGAACCCCGACTACGACCCGGCGTTCGACAACGGCCTCCTGCACGACTATCTGACGACGATCCTCGGCAACCGGGGCGAGACGTCGCTGTTCGTCGTGGAAGCGGTGGCAAGCGGCCTGCTCGACTGGCGCCTCCCCGGCGGCGCGGCGGAGTACGCAGCCGGCGTCCAGTGGCGCGGCGAGACCTACGAGCTTCATCCATACACGGTCGGCGCGCCCGTACCGCGGGGCGGCGCCCTGCACGACATCTCGATCTACCCCTGTTCGGGCGGGCCGGAGATCACGACCTGCGAGAAGCGCGAAGGGGTCTTCGCTTACCTTCCGCCCGCCTTCCCGGTCGAGGACGACCGCGGGATCGGGTCCATGTTCGGCGAACTCTCGCTGCCCCTGGCCCCTTCGGTCGAAAGCCAGGTCTCGCTCCGCTTCGAGGACTATGGCGGCGACGTCGGCTCGAGCCTCGACCCGAAGTTCGCGCTGCGCTGGCAGGCAACCGACGCACTCGCCCTGCGCGGCTCCTTCGGAACCACGTTCCGCGGGCCGACACTGAACCAGACGATCGACGGCATCGCGGACACGACCCGGTTCTTCGTCGGCCGCATCGGCACGTTCAAGCCGATCCACATCCACGGCGACCCGGCACTCGACCCGGAGTCGGCCACGACGCTGAACGCAGGAACGGTCTTCGAGCGGACCGGCCTCTCGGGAGGCAGCGGCAGGTTCTTCGCCACGGTCGACTACTGGCGCTACGACTTCTCCGATCCGCTCGTCATCCAGCCCTTCAACTCCGTCTTGAACCTCGCCTGCCCGCCCGCGACGCACCCGACCTGCGAACCGGGTTCGCCCTGGTTCGATGCGCTGACGATCAGCGGCGGCGTCCCCAGCCTGGAGAACCTGGACACGCTCGCCGTTCGGATCGTGAACGGACCGGACATCGCGACCGACGGCATCGACTTTCGCGCCGACTTCCAGACGAACGTCGGCCCGGGACGCCTCAGCCTGGGCGCCTCGGGCACGCACACGCTCTCCTGGCGAATCGACGGCTGGGAACTGGGCCGGGCCTACGACGCGAGAGGCCGGCTGAACTACGACACCTCCCTCGCCCGCGCCCTGCCCGAGTTCAAGGGCCGCCTGTTCGCCGGCTACACCCTCGGCGCCTTCAGCGGTCGCTGGCACCTGAACTACACGGACTCCTACGTCCACGACGCGCCGGCGCCCTGGGGCGACAACTACCCCATCGACGCATGGGCAAGCCACGAGATCCACGTCTCCTGGTCGCTACCCGGCGATCGCGCGTCCCTGTTCGCGTCCATCCTGAACCTGGCCGACGAGGAACCGCCTCGCGTCTTCCGGCAAGTGAACTACGACCCCTCGACCCACAACCCCCTGGGCCGGGTCCTGAGTATCGGCCTCCGGTTCGAGCTGTAGCTGCTAGAAACCCCGCAGACGGGCGAAGCGCTGCCGGTGAAACGCGGCGTCGCCGAAGGCGAACTCCAGCGCCCGGGCCCGCTTCATGAACAGGCCGATGTCGTGCTCGTCCGTCATGCCGATGCCGCCGTGCATCTGCAGGGCCTCGTTCGTGACCAGGATCAGGGCGTCCGAGCAGCGGGCCTTCGCGTTGGAGACCTGGAGTTCCGCGTCGTCGCTGCCGGCGTCGAGGGCCCGTGCCGCCGCCATGACCGTCGAGCGGGAGAGCTCGATCTCGATGAACATCTTCGCGGCCCGGTGCTTGAGCGCCTGGAAGGTACCGATCAAGACGCCGAACTGGCTGCGGGACTTGAGGTACAAGGTAGTCCGTTCGAATGCCTCCGTCATTACGCCGAGCATCTCGCCGCAGACGGCGACCGTGGCCCGGTCGACCGCCCGCCCGAGCGGCCCGAGTCCGCCGCCGACGTCGCCGAGAACGCTGCCGGCATCGACTTCGACGTCGCTTAGCCGGACGATCGCCGCGTTGCGGGAGTCGACCCGCTTCTGAGCCACGACCTCCAGACCGGCCGCCGACGCCGGGACCAGGAAGAGCGTCAGCCCATCGTCGCTGTCTCCCGTTCGGGCCGCGATCAGGAAACCATCGGCGCCGACGCCACCGACCACCTGGACCTTCTCGCCTGAGAGCGACCAGCCGGCGCCGTTCGATTGCGCCCGGGTCTCGACCCGGTCGAGCCCGTACCGGCCCCGTGCTTCGAGCAACGCCGGCGCCAGACGCTTCTTCCCGTCGATCAGGGGCGGCAGCCAGGCGCTTCGCTGCTTCGCCGTGCCGGAGTCCGCGATCAGCCCGCCGGCAAGGACGACAGCCGAAACGAACGGCTCGGGCGCAAGACCCCGGCCCATTGCCTCCGTGATCAGGACCGTCTCGGCCAGGCCCATGCCAAGGCCGCCGTACTCCTCCGCGAGGGGAATTCCGAGCCAGCCAAGGTCGGCCATCTCGGCCCATACTGCGGGACTGTAGGCGAGTTCATCGCCGTCGTCGCGGAGCTTCCGTTGGCGGTCCACGCCGCCGTGCTTCGAAATGAACTCGGCCCCGGTGCGGGCGAGCATGTCCTGGGGTGGAGTGAGAACCAGAGAAGCCATCAGTCGGGTAACCCCAGCACGCGTTTCGCGATGATGTTCATGGCTGGAGCGGCCATCAGTCCGGTAACCCCAGCACGCGCTTCGCAATGATGTTCAATTGGATCTCCGATGTTCCGCCCTCGATGCTGTTCGCCCGGGAGCGGAGCCAGGTGCGGGTCTGGTTCAGCTCCTCCGCCTCGAATCCTTCGCCCTCCCAACCCAGGGCCTGCGGGCCCCGGATCGAGAGCATCAGCTCCTCGCGGCGCATGTTCAGCTCCGTCCCGTAGTACTTGAACATCGAGCTCTCCGGGCCGGGCTTGTGCCCCGCCTCGAGCCCGTCGCCGTGGCGCTTGACCGTCAGGCCGTAGGACATCGCGTCCATCTCGCACCGAGCCACCCGCTCGCGAATCGCGGGATCGTCGATCCGGCCCGCCTCGTCCACGCCGACGTAGTCCCGCGCCAGATCCGGCAGCGACGCCCTGGCGCCGCCCCGTCCCATACCGCCGATCGAGGTGCGCTCGTGACCGAGCAGCGCCTTGGCCACCGTCCAGCCGCTGTTCACCTCGCCGATCACCTGATGCACCGGCGCGCGCACGTTGTGAAAGAAGGTCTCGCAGAAGGGCGAAGCCCCGCTGATCAGCCGAATCGGCCGCACGTCGACGCCCGGCGACGCCATGTCGACCAGGATGAAGGTGATCCCGCGCTGCTTCTTCACGTCCGGATCGGTGCGCACGAGCATGAAGATCCAGTCCGCCTGGTCCGCGCCGGAGGTCCAGATCTTCTGGCCGTTGATCACGTAGAAGTCGCCGTCGCGCACGGCTGACGTGGCCAGGGACGCGAGATCGGAGCCGGCGTTCGGTTCCGAGTAGCCCTGGCACCACCGGATCTCGCCGCGCGCGATCTTCGGCAGGTGTTCCGCCTTCTGCGCCGACGTCCCGTGATCCAGCAGGGTCGGTCCGATCATGCTGTAGCCGAAGCCGGTCAGCGGCATCGGCAGCGCGAGACGGGCAATCTCCTCCTGCAGCACGTTCGCCTCGTCGCGGGAAAGGCCGGCGCCGCCGTACTGCTCCGGCCATGTCGGCACGGAGAAGCCCCGGTCCGCCGCGGCGTACAGCCAGTCGCGGCTCTCCGGGTAAACGAACGGCGCCTTGCGGCCGCCGGCCGCCCAGGCATTCGGATCGGACGCCTTGCCGCGCAGGAACTCGGGAGCGTTCCCCTCGACCCAGGCGCGGGCCTCCTGACGAAATGCGGACAGATCACTCATGCGGTTTCCTCTGAAGGGGAACAGGGATCGGGGAAACAGGGGAATCAGGCGAGCGCGCATTCTGCCACGGAACTCCAACCGCCGTGTTCCGTGCCTCGATCCGCTGCTTGTCGCCCCCCTCCCGCTTGCGGGTCCGGGGGCCGCATGTCCCACTCGAATCGCCATGTCTCCCGGAGCTTGCACCGGCCGGCTCATGGTCAGAGCCTCGGTTAGTGCTTGACCTCCATTCGCGAGTCACGCAGCCGCCCGGAAAGGTACGCCTCCCGGTACTCCGTGGGGCTGCAGCCCACTCGCCTCCGGAATACCCTCCGAAAGCTCCTGCTCTCCGAGTAGCCGACAGCCGCCCCGATCTCGCGGATCTTCGCGTCGCTCTCGTGCAGCAACTGAACTGCGCGTTCGATCCGGCGCTGCGTCAACCAGGCACCGAACGTCATACCGGCCTGCTTCCGGAAGTACCGTCTGAAACTGGAAGGCGCCAAACCAACCGCCTGTGCGACCCTGGCGACGTTCAGATCGCCATCGAGATGTTCGGCAACGAGCGTCTGGACCCGCTGCAACCGCTGGTGGTAGTCGAAGGGATCCGGAGAGGGCCTCCCTGGGGGGTCTCCGGAGAACATCTGATCCAGTGCCGAAGCCCCATGGTCCCGGACCAGATCGGCCATGACAAGACCATGGCGCTCGACCCGACGCCCGGCGAGTACACCAACCCTGTGCCGCCAACCGGGAAGCCACTCGACGAAAGTATGAAACTCGTCATGTTCCCCGCCGGGGTCGACGTGCCTCGGCAGTCCCTCCACAAACGACCTGTCGAAGGGCATGCCGACGCGTTGCGGGGGCAGGTCGGTCGGCACCAGCGAACAGACTCGTGCAGCCAAGCCGTAGCCGAGCATCTCCCGGACGTGTGACCGTGAATCGCGTCCCCACAGCGGAAACACGGGCTCAAGACCGGTGTTCTGGAGCAGTTGGCTTCGACGACGTCGTCTGCGCCAGGAGTTCAGGTCCCCGAAGGCAACGCAACTCGCACCCTTTCGCCGGATCTCACGGCATGCAGCACCCACGGCGCCGTCATAGCAGGGCGGGTCCGCTTCTGGATCAACTTCGACCCACGCGAGGGGGAGAGCAACCGCGCTTGCCTGTTCCTCGATCAACTGCCGCTTCACGCCGTGAAGCCAGGATCTGCCGTCCTTGGCAGTGACGGCGGCGAGTAGTCCCTGAACCTCCCACCGCTGGCGGGAGCGAAGAAGGTGCAGCACCCACGCGGCGTCCTTCCCGGAAGTCCACCAAACCCAGACCGACCTGGGCTCCGAAGTCACCTCGCCAGTACGCGTCGTCGTCCCTCGCCACCTTGTAGTCACAGTCCGCCCTAGGCTAGCGCGCTGATTCTGCCGGCACAGTTGGTGCGGCTCGCCTGCGGCACCCACGGCGCCCGAGGAAGGGGTAAGTCCGCCGATTGGCGATTCCCTGTTGCGGGCAGCGAGCACCTGCCAGGGTTGCCGGAAGGCGCCACGCCTTCCGAATCCATCGTTCGAAGTACCGAAATCGTCCGCTTGGCGTCCGTCTGGGTCCGGTCGCATCGCCCAACGAAGCAGACGTGCCATTCTTCCCTTGGGATCCAGGCAAGGGAGGGGCAAGGCGTCGACGCAGAACCGAAGAGCCGGCCCTTGGCCCCGACGGCAGCGCTATGCGACACAGTTCTGACACCTCCAGGCGATCTCGTGACCCGGAGCTCCACGCGGGCTGGTCGCCGGGCCGCGGTCCCCTCTGTTCCGCCTTGTTCCTCGCTGCGCTTTGGCCATCTGCCGCCGAAGGCCAGATGCTCGTTCGGCTGGGAGACTCCGTGCCGGGCGTCCTGGAATCGCGGTCAACCGCCGAATCGCCCCCTGCTGCAGCACTCACCTCGGACCGGCGCGAAGTGACGGTTGATCTCGCGTTGCTGCGCGCGGGCGTGCAACGCTTGGAGTTAGCGACCCTTGACGGAAGAGTGCTCGTGGCGGAGCGCACGGCCTTCGAGAACCGTGGCAGCGGCAACGTACTCTGGGCTGGGAGGATCGAAGGAGCCAGTAATGACACGGTCGTACTGACAGTTCACGATGGCCACCTCGCGGGCGCCTACGGGCGACCGGGCCATCCGAAGCTCGACCTGACTTCGACTGGAGATGCGGGATTTCTCAGCAAGTCCGCGGCGCAATCTCCGTTCGACGTTCAGCGAGAGTGCGAAGTTCGAGTTCCCGACTCGCGACCGGCGACAGCGGGCAGCCCTTCGGCAGGAAGCGCCCGGTCCGACCAGTCTCCTCCGAGACTCCGTGTATCCCCCGAGCCCCAGACCTCGCAACACCAGCTCGACGTGCTTGTGCTCTACACGACGGACGCATCCGCGGCCTGGAATGTCTCCGAGGGCGTCGCGGTTCAGGCCGCGGTCGACTACGTGAACACGGTCTTCGGGAACGGGAACATCCCGCTTACCCTGAGCCTTGCCCATGCAACCGCCGCGCCCCCGGCGATATCGACGGCTGCAAGAAGAGGCCGCGACTGGCTCGACCCCATCTCGGAGAACACGCAGGTCAACCGCCTAAGGGAAACACACGAAGCGGACATCGTCATGTTGTTCATCAGTGACGCTTCCGACTGGGCCCGCTGCGGCGCGGCGTATCTTCGAACGAAGGGCTCTACAGCCGAGACGATGTCACGGTGGGCGTTCGGATTCGCGAACCTTGCGTGCCACAGCTCCGCTCGGAGCGCAAACTCCATCTTCGCCCATGAGATCGGCCACGTGCTGGGCGGCAATCACGACCCTGAAGGCGGCGGCATCGTCGCCCCGGAGGAGGCCGTATACCCCTATGCATACGGCCATACCGACACCGCCCCGGACCCGAACATCGCCACGATCATGAGCTACGGCACGCATAGCTATGTCCGGGAAGCCTGGTTCTCCACCGTCAGGGTCATGCCAAACGCCTGGAACATCGGCGTCGCGAACGAGCGCGAGAATGAACGGGCGCTTCAGCAGACCGCCGCCTCCGGTACCGAAATGAACCAGTACCTCCCACCGGCCCCGCCGTCCGGGCTCACCGGCACGACCAGCCCGTCCGGCGCCACCGTCTCCGTCAGCCTGAGCTGGGCGGACAACTCCTCCATCGAAGAGTCCTTCGAGGTGCAGTACAAGACCTGGTTGGAATCCTGGAGCAGTGACAAGAAAGTCGGCGCCACGCTCGCGGCCGACACGACTTCGACTACGCTTACGGGCTTGGCGCCCGCCACGCGGTTCGCGTTTCGCATTGCCGCCGTGAACACACACGGCGCCAACGTGAGCGAGGAATGGTCCGTGCGAACTCCGGGAACCGGGCCACCGACCGAGCCGGACAGACTGGCCGCAGTGGCGCTCGACTCGAATCGGATTCGGTTGTCCTGGCGCGACAACGCGGTCGTCGAGACCGGTTACGAAGTCGAGTACCGCGTGACGGACTCGTCATCCTGGAGTCGCGCCACGACAACGAACCCCAACGTCGAAACATGGACGGTTACGGGGCTCGTGGCCGAAACGTCCTACGACTTCCGAGTCGGAGCGAGAGGCAACGACGGCACTGCGTTCAGCACCTCCGTGACGGTTTCGACGCTGGCTCCTGCGGCTCCGAGCGGACTCAAGGCGACGGCCTCGGGTTCGACCGCAGTCGACTTGACCTGGATCGACAACTCCTCGGACGAGACCGGGTTTCTGATCCAGTACCGTGTGGAAGGCGAGACGAACTGGATGAGCCAGGCTCCCGAGGCGCCCGCCAACGCCACTTCGGCGACGGTGACAGGGCTTGAGGCGGGCGAAAGCTACGAGTTCCGGGTGCTGGCGACGAACGGGGCGGCCAGATCGCCGCCCAGCAACATCGCCTCGACGGGCCAGATCGGCGCACCGGACGCACCGTCGGGGCTCAGATCAACGAGCGCCAACTCCACCAGAGTGGGCCTTGCCTGGACCGACAACTCATCGGACGAAGAAGGCTTCGACGTCGAGTACCGAACCAGCGGCGGCGCCTGGACCACCGCGGCAACGACAGCGTCCGGCTGGACGTCCTGGCTGGTCGGGAATCTGACGCCCAGCACCAACTACGACTTCCGGGTCGTGGCGCGGAACACAACCGGTGCGGCGGCGAGCAACGTGACGGCGCGCAGGACGGGACCGGCGGCGCCGTCCAACCTCACCGCCCGACGAAGTGGGGGGACGTGGCATCTCGACTGGGATGACAACTCGAACGATGAGGTCGAGTTCGACGTGTACCACCAGGTCGCCGGCGACAACGACGACGACACGTGGGGCTATCTCAAGAGCCCGCCCGCCAACAGCCAAACCACGGACACGGGACTTAGCGGCCAAGACTACTTCTTCACCCTCTACGCCTACATCAGCGCGACAGCGTCCTCGAGCCCGAGCAACATCGCTGCGGTCGGCAGTTGGTCGCGCCCGGCGCTGCCGCAGAACCTCACGGCATTCGGCTTGGACTCGACCAGGGCCGCCCTGAGTTGGACCGACAACTCGACCGACGAAGGCGGCTTTCGCGTTGAACACCGCAGGCGCCTCTCCGGCCAGACGGCGCCCCAATGGACCGCTTCGGAAGTGGCGGCCGACACCACGTCGACGACGGTGACCGGCCTTGCTGCCAGCGGAACCTATGAGTTTCGGGTCACGTCCTTCTACCGGGCAACGGACACCGCGAGTTCCACTCTCTCTCGCAGCAGCACCTTCATCACGAGGATGCCCCCGGCGGCGCCGTCCCAACTGGCGCTTGCAGCCTCGACGAACACGACCGTTAGCCTCACCTGGACCGATAACTCTCCAGACGAGACGGGCTTCAGAGTCGAGTACTCGGAGAGCGGCACTTCGGGCTGGCCCTTCTCCTTGAGTGCATCGGCGGACGCGACCTCGGCCACGGTGACCGGTCTGACGGCGGGCACAGACTATGTCTTCCGTGTGCTGGCCACGAACGCCAACGGAGACTCGACGCCGAGCCAGCTCGTCGCCACGGCCGCGCCCGGCCCACCGGCGGCGCCTTCGAACCTGACTGTCACCCCGACCGGCTCCACCGGGGTCACGGTGAGTTGGACCGACAATTCCCACGACGAGACCGGCTTCGACATCCTCTTCCGCACGTTGTCGACCGGATGGACGACATCGACCGCTGCGGTGAACGCCACCTCCGCCGCGGTCAGCGGCCTCACGGCAAGCACGACCTACCAGTTCAGGGTCTCGGCCAGAAACGCTCACGGCGTGACGCCTGGTCAAACGGTGTCCCGCACCATGCCGCCCGCAGCGCCATCCGCGCTGGCGGCGACTCTCGCGAGTCCAACCAGCGTCCTGCTGTCGTGGACCGACAACTCGCCGGACGAGACGAGCTTCGTCATCCGTTACAGGCTGTCGACCGCGACCGCCTGGACCACCTGGGGCTCCGAAGCCACGGCGGACTCCCTCTCGGCGACTGTCACGGGATTGACCAGCGGCGCCAGCTACGACTTTCAGGTGTTCGCCAAACACACTTCGAATGGTCTGTCGACAGCGAGCAACGTCGCAACCATCGTCACGCCCACACCGCCCGCGGCGCCATCGGGCCTGAGTTCCACAAGCGCCAACTCGACCAGCGTAGGGATCTCCTGGGCCGACAACTCCTCGGACGAGGCCGCATTTGACGTCGAGTACCGGACCGGCGGCGGCGCCTGGGTCACGGCGGCAACCGCGGCGACGGACTGGACCTCCTGGCTAGTCGGAAACCTGACGCCAAGCACGAACTACGACTTCAGAGTCGTGGCGCGAAACACCAGTGGTGCGACGCCGAGCAACGTAACGACCCGAAGAACGGGCCCTCCGGCCCCCTCGAACCTGGCCGCCCGCCGAACCAGCGGAACCTGGTGGCTCGAGTGGCAGGACAACTCGACCGACGAGGTGGAGTTCGACGTCTACTACCAGACGACCGGCGCCGCGGCGGGCGACAGCTGGACCTACCTGATGAGCCCGGCCCGCAACACGCAGCTCGTCGATACCGGACTCACCGGCCAGAACTACTTCTTCACGATGTTCGCTTTCGTCAACTCACAAAGAGCCTCGAGTCCAAGCAACATCGCCATGGTCGGGAGCTTTCCGCGACCTGCAATCCCTCAGGACCTGGTCGCCGAGAGCGACGGCTCGACCAACGCCGAAGTGACGTGGACCGACAACTCGGCCAACGAAGGCGGGTTTCGCGTGGAGCATCGAACCATAGCGGCGGATGGGACCGCAGGATCCTGGGCCGAGGTGATCGCGGACGCCGACACGACGTCGACCACGGTGGCCAGCCTCACGCCCAGCGCCACGTACGAGTTCCGGGTGACTTCGTTTCTGCAGGCTGCGGATACCGACAGCACGCGCCTCTCGCCCGGCAGCACGTTCATCATGCGCATGCCCCCTGCGGCGCCAGTGCAACTCTCGGTCTCGGCCTCGTCCAGCTCGACGGCGACTCTGAGCTGGACCGACAACTCCCATCACGAAACCGGCTTCAGAGTCGAGTACCGCGAAACCGGCAACTCCAGGTGGACCGCCTTCGCAACCACGCCAGCCGAAGCGGCCTCATCGACCGTCACCGGCTTGACATCCGGAACGGACTACGACTTTCGCGTGTTCGCAATGAACGGCAACGGCGACTCAACTCCAAGCAACGTCGCCTCCACGGGACCAACCACCCTTACCGTCACCGGTCTCGCCAACGGCACGGTGAACGAGAACGTGGCGTACACCTCCGCCACGCCGACCGTCACCGGTCACCGCGGCGCTGTGACCTGGACGAAGTCCGGCAACGACGCGGCGGACTTCGCGATCGACTCCGGCACCGGCGTCCTCTCCATGATCGCCCGGGATCACGAGGATCCGCAGGACGCGGACACGGACAACGTCTACGAAGTCACCGTGACCGCGACGGACGAGGACAGCATCACCGGTTCGGTGTCCATCACGGTGACGGTCACGAACGTGAACGAGGCGCCGACCTTTGCCGCCTCCGCGACGCTGGCCCTGTCCGTCGCGGAGGGCACAACCGGCAACATCGGCTCGCCGGTCACCGCGACGGACCCGGAAGGCGCCACGATCACCTACACCCTGACCGGCACGGACGCCGCGGCATTCCAGATCTCCGCAACCGGGCAGATCTCACTCGCCGCCGGCACCGTCCTGAACTACGAGCAGAAGTCCAGCTACACCCTGAACGTCGTCGCCTCCGACGGCCAGACGCCGCCCCTCACCGCGACCCGCGCCGTGACGGTCACCGTGACCGACGTGGGCGAATCGCTTACCGTGACCGGCCTCGTGAGCGGCACGGTCGCGGAGAACGCGGCGTACACCTCCGCCACGCCAACCGTGACCGGCCACCGCGGCGCCGTGACCTGGACGAAGTCCGGCACCGACGCGGCGGACTTCGCGATCGACTCCGGCACCGGCGTCCTCTCGATGATCGCCCGGGACCACGAGGACCCGCAGGACGCGGACACGGACAACGTCTACGAGGTCACCGTGACCGCGACGGACGAGGACAGCATCACGGGCTCGGCCTCGATCACGGTCACCGTGACGAACGTGAACGAGGCGCCGACCTTTGCCGCCTCCGCGACGCTGGCCCTGTCCGTCGCGGAAGGGACGACCGGCAACATCGGCTCGCCGGTCACCGCGACGGACCCGGAAGGCGCCGCGATCACGTACACCCTGACCGGCACGGACGCCGCGGCATTCGAGATCTCCACGACCGGGCAGATCTCCCTCGCCGCCGGCACCGTCCTGAACTACGAACAGAAGTCCAGCTACAGCCTGAGCGTCGTCGCCTCGGACGGCCAGACGCCGCCCCTCACCGCGACCCGCGCCGTGACGATCACCGTGACCGACGTGGGCGAATCGCTTACCGTGACCCGCCTCGTGACCGGCACGGTCGCGGAGAACGCGGCGTACACCTCCGCCACGCCAACCGTGACCGGCCACCGCGGCGCGGTGACCTGGACGAACTCCGGCAGCGACGCGGCGGACTTCGCAATCGACTCCGGCACCGGCGTCCTCTCGATGATCGCCCGGGACCACGAGGACCCGCAGGACGCGGACACGGACAACGTCTACGAAGTCACCGTGACCGCGACGGACGAGGACAGCATCACGGGCTCGGCCTCGATCACGGTCACCGTGACGAACGTGAACGAGGCGCCGACCTTTGCCGCCTCCCCGACGCTGGCCCTGTCCGTCGCGGAAGGGACGACCGGCAACATCGGCTCGCCGGTCACCGCGACGGACCCGGAAGGCGCCGCGATCACGTACACCCTGACCGGCACGGACGCCGCGGCGTTCCGGATCTCCGTAACCGGGCAGCTCTCACTCGCCTCCGGCACCGTCCTGAACTACGAACAGAAGTCCAGCTACAGCCTGAACGTCGTCGCCTCCGACGGCCAGACGCCGCCTCTCACCGCGACCCGCCCGGTCACGATCGCCGTGACCGACGTGGGCGAGTCGCTGACCGTGACCGGTCTCGCCAATGGCACGGTCGCGGAGAACGCGGTGTACACCTCAGCCACGCCAACGACGACCGGCCACCGCGGCACGGTGACCTGGTCCAAGTCCGGCAACGACGCGGCGGACTTCACGATCGACTCGGCGACCGGCGTCCTCTCGATGATCGCCCGGGACCACGAGGACCCGCAGGACGCGGATACGGACAACGCCTACGAGGTGTCCGTGACCGCGACGGACGAGGACAGCATCACGGGGTCGGTGTCCGTCACCGTGACGGTCACGAACGTGAACGAGGCGCCCGCCTTTGCCGCGGCGACGACACTCGCCCTCTCCGTCGCGGAAGGCACGACCGGCAACATCGGCTCGCCGGTCACCGCGACGGACCCGGAAGACGCCGCGATCACGTACACCCTGACCGGCACGGACGCCGCGGCGTTCCGGATCTCCACGACCGGCCAGATCTCACTCGCCGCCGGCACCGTCCTGAACTACGAACAGAAGTCCAGCTACAGCCTGAACGTCGTCGCCTCCGACGGCCAGACGCCGCCCATCACCGCGACCCGCCCGGTCACAATCGCCGTGACCGATGTGGGCGAGTCGCTCACTGTGACCGGCCTCGCCAACGGCACGGTCGCGGAGAACGCGGCGTACACCTCCGCCACGCCAACCGTCACCGGCCACCGCGGCACGGTGACCTGGACGAAGTCCGGCAACGACTCGGCCGACTTCACGATCGACTCCGGCACCGGCGTCCTCTCGATGGCCGCCCGGGATCACGAGGACCCGCAGGACGCGGACACGGACAACGTCTACGGAGTCACCGTGACCGCGACGGACGAGGACAGCATCACCGGCTCGGTGTCCATCACCGTGACGGTGACCAACGTGAACGAGGCGCCGACCTTTGCCGCGGCAACCACGCTGGCCCTGTCCGTCGCGGAGGGAACGACCGGCAACATCGGCTCGCCCGTCACGGCGACGGACCCGGAAGGCGCAGCGATCACGTACACCCTGACCGGCACGGACGCCGCGGCATTCCAGATCTCCACGACCGGCCAGATCTCACTCGCCGCCGGCACGGTCCTGAACTACGAACAGAAGTCCAGCTACAGCCTGAACGTCGTCGCCTCCGACGGCCAGGCGCCGCCTCTCACCGCGACCCGCCCGGTCACGATCGCCGTGACCGACGTGGGCGAGTCGCTCACCGTGACCGGCCTCGCCAACGGCACGGTCGCGGAGAACGCGGCGTACACCTCCGCCACGCCAACCGTCGCCGGCCACCGCGGCGCGGTGACCTGGGCCAAGTCCGGCAACGACGCGGCGGACTTCACGATCGACTCGGCGACCGGCGTCCTCTCGATGGTCCCCCGGGATCACGAGGACCCGCAAGACGCGGACACGGACAACGTCTACGAAGTCACCGTGACCGCGACGGACGAGGACAGCATCACGGGCTCGGTTTCGTTCACGGTCACCGTGACGAACGTGAACGAGGCGCCGACCTTTGCCACGGCAACCACGCTGGCCCTGTCCGTCGCGGAGGGAACGACCGGCAACATCGGCTCGCCCGTCGCGGCGACGGACCCGGAAGGCGCGGCGATCACGTACACCCTGACCGGAACGGACGCTTCCTCCTTCGAGATCTCCGCAACCGGCCAGATCTCACTCGCCGCCAGCACCGTCCTGAACTACGAACAGAAGTCCAGCTACAGCCTGAACGTCGTCGCCTCCGACGGCCAGGCGCCGCCTCTCACCGCGACCCGCCCGGTCACGATCGCCGTGACCGACGTGGGCGAATCGCTCGCCGTGACCGGCCTCGCCAACGGCACGGTGGCGGAGAACGCGGCGTATACCTCCGCCACGCCAACCGTCACCGGCCATCGCGGCGCGGTGACCTGGACGAAGTCCGGCACCGACGCGGCGGACTTCACGATCGACTCCGGCACCGGCGTCCTCTCGATGATCGCCCGGGACCACGAAGACCCGCAGGACGCGGACACGGACAACGTCTACGAAGTCACCGTGACCGCGACGGACGAGGACAGCATCACGGGCTCCGTTTCCATCACGGTGACGGTCACGAACGTGAACGAGGCGCCGGCATTCGCGGCGGCGACCACGCTTGCCCTGTCCGTCGCGGAGGGCACGACCGGCAACATCGGCTCGCCGGTCACGGCGACGGACCCGGAAGGCGCAGCGATCACCTACACCCTGACCGGCACGGACGCCGCGGCATTCCGGATCTCCGCAACCGGCCAGCTCTCACTCGCCGCCGGCACCGTCCTGAACTACGAACAGAAGTCCAGCTACAGCCTGAGCGTCGTCGCATCCGACGGCCAGACTCTGCCTCTCACCGCGACACGCGCCGTGACGATCGCCGTGACCGACGTGGGCGAGTCGCTCGCCGTGATCGGCCTCACCAACGGCACGGTCGCGGAGAACGCGGCGTACACCTCCGCCACGCCAACCGTCGCCGGCCACCGCGGCGCGGTGACCTGGGCGAAGTCCGGCAACGACGCGGCGGACTTCACAATCGACTCCGGCACCGGCGTCCTCTCGATGGCCGCCCGGAATCACGAGGACCCGCAGGACGCGGACACGGACAACGTCTACGAGGTCACCGTGACCGCCACGGACGAGGACAGCATCACCGGCTCGGTGTCCATCACCGTGACGGTGACCAACGTGAACGAGGCGCCGACCTTTGCCGCGGCAACCACGCTCGCCCTGTCCGTCGCGGAGGGGACGACCGGCAACATCGGCTCGCCCGTCACCGCGACGGACCCGGAAGGCGCCGCGATCACGTACACCCTGACCGGAACGGACGCCGCGGCATTCGAGATCTCCACGACCGGCCAGCTCTCCCTCGCCGCCGGCACCGTCCTGAACTACGAACAGAAGTCCAGCTACAGCCTGAACGTCGTCGCCTCCGACGGCCAGACTCCGCCTCTTACCGCGACACGCACCGTGACAATCGCCGTGACCGACGTGGGCGAATCGCTCACCGTCACTGGGCTGGCCAACGGCACGGTCGCGGAGAACGCGGCGTACACCTCCGCCACGCCGACAACGACCGGCCACCGCGGCGCGGTGACCTGGACGAAGTCCGGCAACGACGCGGCGGACTTCACGATCGACTCCGGCACCGGCGTCCTCTCGATGATCGGCCGGGACCACGAGGACCCGCAGGACGCGGACACGGACAACGTCTACGAAGTCACCGTGACCGCGACGGACGAGGACAGCATCACCGGCTCCGTGTCCATCACGGTGACGGTCACGAACGTGAACGAGGCGCCGACCTTTGCCGCCTCCGCGACGCTGGCCCTGTCCGTCGCGGAAGGCACGACCGGCAACATCGGCTCGCCGGTCACGGCGACGGACCCGGAAGGCGCCGCGATCACGTACACCCTGACTGGCACGGACGCCGCGGCATTCCAAATCTCCGCAACCGGCCAGATCTCCCTCGCTTCCGGCGCCGTCCTGAACTACGAACAGAAGTCCAGCTACAGCCTGAACGTCGTCGCCTCCGACGGCCAGACGCCGCCCATCACCGCGACCCGCCCGGTCACAATCGCCGTGACCGATGTGGGCGAGTCGCTCACTGTGACCGGCCTCGCCAACGGCACGGTCGCGGAGAACGCGGCGTACGCCTCCGCCACGCCAACCGTCACCGGCCACCGCGGCGCGGTGACCTGGACGAAGTCCGGCAACGACGCAGCGGACTTCACGATCGACTCCGGCACCGGCGTCCTCTCCATGATCGCCCGGGACCACGAAGACCCGCAGGACGCGGACACGGACAACGTCTACGAGGTCACCGCGACCGCGACGGACGAGGACGGCATCACCGGCTCCGTTTCCATTACGGTCACCGTGACGGATGTCGATGAGATCACCGAGACGCCGGGGCCCGACGGGCCAGAGGAACCGCCCGAACCCACGACGCCGCCTCCGCCAGCCAACCGGGCGCCGGAATACGCGTCTTCGGCGCCCCTCGCGTTTCTTGTTGCCGAAGGAACCAGCGGCGCCATCGGATCGCCGGTGGTGGCTGTCGACCCGGACGGCGACGAACTGACCTACTCTCTGGCCGGATCCGACGCGGCCTTCTTCTCCATCGATCCGACGACCGGGCAGATCTTCGCTCAGGCCGCCACGCCGCTTGACCGCAGAGAGCCCGAGTCCTACGGCTTCTCGGTCGTGGCGTCGGACGGCGCCCTTTCCGCCAGCCGCTACGTCGTGGTGACCGTCATCGAGAGGGAGACCGGCGCGCCCGACGGTCCACCGCCCACCGAAGCCCCCGCCGCGCCGGCCAACCTGACGGCCACGCTCCTGACCGCTGATTCCGTCCTCCTGGCCTGGGAGGACGAAGCCTCCGACGAGGCCGGGTTCCTGATCCTTCAGCGAGCAAACGACGGAGAGTGGGAGGCCCTGCGATCCGTCCCCGCCGACACACGGTCCGCCACGATCGAGGGCCTGGACCAGGCGACCCGCTACGAGTTCCTCGTCGTCTCCGCCAGTGCCGCGGGATCCTCCGCCAGCGACATGGCTGGCGTCACCCTGACCCTGGCGCCGCCCACCCATCTCGACGGCCGAATCCTCGCGCCGGACGCCGTGAAGCTCACATGGCGCGACAACGCGGTTGCCGAAACCGGGTACGACGTGGACTACCGGCTGGCCAAGGACGAGCAATGGACGACCGGCCCCAGGTTGGGCGCGAACAGGACCTCGACCAGCCTGACCGGCTTGACCGAGGGCAGCCGCTACGACTTCCGCGTAGCCGCCCGCGGACCGGACAGGGTTGCCTACAGCCGGGCCGGCACCTTCGTGCTCCGCGAACCGCCAGCCCCCGGCGATTCGACGGACTGTACGCCGACCAACGTCGTCGCCGTGATGCAGGGCAACTACGAGATCCGCATGTGCTTCGAGACGCCATCGGGCACGTCGACGGACGCATCGAACTACCACCTCGAGTCGGACACATCCGGCCTCCTCTACTTCTTCGATCGGGACAACGTGGAAGTCCTGGTCAAGGTGCTTGACGGCTGCGCGATCAACGGCCACCGCTGGGTGTTCATCGCGCCCGTGACCGACCTCGCCTTCAACCTGACGATCACGGAACGGAGCACCGGCCGCAGCTTCGAACACAGGAACCCGAAGAGCCGCACCGCCCGCACCCGCGCCGATACCGCGGCCTTCCCGTGCCGACGGGAGGCTTCGGCCAGCCTGGCCTCGGGGGCCGCCGACGCCCACGTGGGCGAAGCTTCCCTCAAGGCCGCGCCTTCGCTAACGGACGCCCGCGCAAGGCCTGACGCCGGAACAGACGCCGGGAGCGCCGAACCACGCACTTCGACGGCCGATACGCGAACCGCCTGCGAGCCCACCGGACCCGGCCTCGAACTCGACGGCGGCTACCGCCTCGACATGTGCTTCGCGACCCCGGGAGGGATCGTCCAGTCCGCCCTCGACTGGGGCCTCTACGGCAACTCGTCCGGGCTGCTCTACTTCTTCGACCGGAGCAACGCAGAGGTGCTCGTCAAGCTCCTCGACGGCTGCGCGATCAACGGCCACCGCTGGGTGTTCTCCGCGCCCGCCACGGACCTGGAGTTCAGCCTGACGATCACCGCGCCGGACGGCGAACGCTGGATCCACCGGAACGCCGGTGGCCGCACCGCGACGCCACGGGCCGACACGGCTGCCTTCGCCTGTCGCTGAGAATCCTTGGCACCCCGGCGGAAGTGGCCGGAAGAACGCGGGGACAGCCCGGCCGCTCCGCGACGGTAGACTCGCGCGCCGCCCGGAACCGCCCCATGACTACCCTCGCCGACGCGGTCGCCCGCCGCCGCACGTTCGCCATCATCTCCCATCCGGATGCGGGGAAGACTACGTTGACGGAGAAGCTCCTGCTCTACTCGGGGGCGATCCAGCTCGCCGGCGCCGTGAAGTCCCGGGGCGAAGCCCGCCGGGCGCGTTCGGACTGGATGAAGGTGGAGCGCGAGCGCGGCATCTCGGTCAGCGCCTCGGTCATGACGTTCAACTACGCTGGCAACCGGTTCAACCTGCTGGACACGCCAGGTCACGAGGACTTCAGCGAGGACACCTACCGCACCCTGACCGCGGTCGACTCGGCGGTCATGGTGCTCGACGCGGCGAAGGGGATCGAGGCGCAGACCCGCAAGCTGTTCGAGGTCTGCCGCCTGCGGGACATGCCGATCACCACCTTCATCAACAAGCTGGACCGCGAGGTCCGCGACCCGTTCGATCTGCTGGACGAGATCGCGGACACGCTGCAACTCGAAGTCGCCCCCGTCACCTGGCCGGTCGGCATGGGGAAGAGCTTCCAGGGTTGCTACGACTTGTCCGGCGATCGGCTGGTCCTCATCGAGCCGGGCAACAGGGCGCGGCGCGGGGAGGAGCGGATCGTCGCCGGGCTGAACGCCCCCGGAATCGACGAAGCGATCGGCGACGCGGCGGCAGCGAGACTCCGCGAGGAGGTCGAGATGGTGCGCGAGTTGTGTCCGCCATTCGACACCGCCGCGTACCTCGACGGGAACCGCACGCCCGTCTACTTCGGCAGCGCGCTGCGCAGCTTCGGTGTCGGCTCGCTGCTTGACGGCCTCGCGCGCCACGCACCGGCGCCACGGCCCCAGGACGCCGCGTACCGGACGGTCGAACCCGATGAAGACGCGGTGACCGGTTTCGTCTTCAAGATTCAGGCGAACATGGATCCGAAGCACCGCGACCGGATCGCCTTCGTGCGCCTGTGTTCGGGGCGCTTCCATCGCGGAATCCGGTTGCTTCACCCGCGCAGCGGACGCACCCTGAACATCCACAATCCCGTCCTCTTTCTGGCCCGCGACCGCGAACTTGCGGAGGAAGCCTGGCCCGGCGACATCATCGGCATCCCGAACCACGGAAATCTGCGGATCGGCGACGCGCTGACCGGCGGCGAGCCGCTCCGCTTTGTCGGCGTGCCGAGCTTCGCGCCCGAGCTCCTGCGCCGGGTCCGACCCGAGGATCCGCTTCGAGCCAAGCACCTCGGCCGCGCGCTGCTCCAGCTCGCCGAAGAAGGCGTGGCCCAGGTGTTCCGCACCCGGGAGGGCAACCACTGGGTCGTCGGCGTCGCCGGCAGCCTCCAGTTCGACGTTCTCGCCGACCGCATCCGCACCGAGTACGAGGTGCCCGTGCGCTTCGAGTCGACGACGATGTCCCTGGCGCGCTGGATCGAAGCGGACGACGAGCGAACCGTGCGCGACTTCGTGCGCCGCAACGAAGCGAAGATCGCACACGATCACAACGGCGCGCCGCTGTTTCTGGCCGCGAACCGCTACTGGCTCGACCGCGCGGCCGAGAACGCGCCCGATATCCGGTTCCTCTCGACCCACGAACAGGCAGTATGACCGTTGCTCTTCGTCCGGCGCCGGGTGGGCCGGCCTCCCCGCCGGCATCCGGCACCGGGTGGGCCGGCATCCCCGCCGACACCCGACACTGGGTGCGCCGGCGTCCCCGCCGGCATCCGGCACTTCCTCGTAGCCGCTTCCCGCGTCACACGGCGCGGACGCGCTCCTTCAGCTCCTTCAGCCGCTCACCGGCGTCGCCGGTCGGCGCCGGCCAGACCACGCGCCGGTCCTGCAGTTGCCGGTCGAGTCGATGCCAGAGTTCGGCGTTCTTGACCTGACCGCCAGCCTTCGTGCGCCAGCGGTTGCGCTTCCAGGAGTGCAGCCAAAGCGCGGCGCCGCGCCGAAGGTAGTCGCTGCCGGTGAAGACCGCGGCCGGTTGACCGGCGGGCAAGGCGGCGAGCAACTCCAGAACGCACTCCAGCTCCAGCCGGTTCGGGGTCGTGTCCTCGGCCCGGCCGGACCGTTCGACCTTGCCGGACGGTGTCTCCAGTTCGGCAAGCCACGCGCCTCGCGCGCCCACGCAACGGACCTTCAGGTAGATCCGCGCGCTGTCGGGCGGAATGGCCTCGTCCGAAGCGGGCTCCGCCGCGGCGCCGCCGCCCCGAGCCTCGATCTCCGCGCTGGCCAGCGTGTCCACGCGCTCGTTCCACTCGTTCCCGGCGTGACCCTTGACCCAGTGCCACCGCACACGGTGGCGCCGGTTCAGCCGATCCAGGCGACGCCACAGGTCGATGTTCTTCACCTGGCCGCCATCGCGACGCCGCCATCCGCGCCTGCGCCACCCGCTCAGCCAGCTCGTGATCCCCTGCCTGACGTAGCGGGAATCCGTGTGCAGGTCGACGACGCTCGGGCCGGACAGGTGAGCCAGAGCCGAAATCGCCGCCTGAAGCTCCATCCGGTTGTTCGTCGTGCTCGGGGCGCCGCCGGAGAGTTCCTCCGCGTGTCCCTCCTCGTCGAGGATTGCGACGCCCCAGCCGCCCGGGCCGGGGTTCGGACTAGCGCCGCCGTCCGTGTAGATGACGAGGCGGGCGGCAGGGTCGGCGCTCACGACGGACTGAATGTACCAGCCCGCGACGCACGCTTCATCGGGTCGGTACCGCGTGCAGCGGGTCGTAACTCCCTGCGGTCAGCCGAAGGTGGCACGCGACCGCCCGGGACCGCCGCCGGGACGTAGACTACGGCGAAATGACCGACCTGAAGCACAGCATCGCCGTTCTGGCGGTCGCCCTCGCGATCGGCCCGGCGCCGGCCGCAGGCGAGGACGAGACCGACCCCTTCGAGGGAATCGAGTTCCGGCTCGTCGGCCCAAGCCGCGGCGGCCGGGTCACCGCGGTCGCGGGCCACGTGTCCCACCCGTACACCTTCTACATGGGCTCGACCGGCGGCGGCGTCTGGCGCACGACGAACGCAGGGCTGTCGTGGGACAACCTGAGCGACGAGGACTACCGGGCAGGCTCCGTCGGCGCGGTAACCGTGGCGCCGAGCGATCCGAACGTGATCTACGTCGGCATGGGCTCTGCCTGCCCGCGCGGCAACGTCTCGACCGGAGACGGGATGTACCGCTCGGCGGACGCCGGCGCCTCCTGGCAGCACATCGGGCTGGAGCAATCGGCCTCGATCAGCCGCGTCCGCGTCCACCCGGACGACCCGAACACACTCTGGGTCGGCGTCCTCGGCCAGATCTTCGGAACGAACCCGGAACGGGGCGTCTACCGTTCGACGGACGCCGGCGAAACCTGGGAGCACGTGCTCAGCATCTCGGACGAGGCCGGAATCGCCGACCTGGAGCTCGATCCGTTCAATCCTCGCGTCCTCTACGCCGCAGCCTGGAGGGTCGAGCGCAAGCCCTGGACCCTCGTCGACGGCAGTGACGAAGGCGGCCTGTTCCGCTCGACCGACGGCGGCGACACTTGGGAGCGACTCGAAGGCGGACTGCCGACCGGCGTGCTCGGCCGCATCGGCGTCTCCGCGTCGCCGGCCCAGCGCGGCCGCCTGTGGACGATCATCACGGCGGCGGATGGCCGCGGCGGCATCTTCCGCTCCGAGGATCACGGCGACACCTGGAAGAAGGTGAGCGACGAGCCGGAACTGCTCACCCGCGGCTGGTACTACAGCCACATCCAGGCCGACCCGGCCGATCCGAACACGGTCTGGGGCTCGAACGTCCGCTTCTTTCGCTCCGTCGACGGGGGCGCGAACTGGGAGCGCGTCGGCACGCCGCACGGCGACAACCACGACCTCTGGATCAATCCGGAGCAGCCCCACATCATGGTCCAGGCGAACGACGGCGGCGCGAACGTGAGCGTGGACGGCGGGGAGTCCTGGTCGACCCAGAACAACCAGCCGACCGCCGAGTTCTACCGGGTCACCGTGGACAACCAGTTCCCCTACCGCATCTACGGCGCCCAGCAGGACAACAGCACGATCTCGGTGCCGTCCCGGCCGATGCCGGAACTGACGGCGACCCAGCACTGGCACTCTGTGGCCGGCGCCGAGAGCGGCCACATCGCCGTCCATCCCGAGCAGCCCCACCTGGTCTACTCGGGCAACTACCTGGGGCGAATCGACCGCTACGACCACCGAAGCGGCACCGCCCGCAACATGATCCTGTACCCCCAGATGCAGGACGGCACGGCCCCGCGCGACCTGCGCTACCGCTTCCAGTGGAACGCGCCGATCCTGATTTCCCGGCACGATCCGGACGTCGTGTACCACACGTCGAACTACGTCCACCGCACGCGCGACGGCGGCTGGACCTGGGAGACGATCTCGCCCGACCTGACGACGGACGACGACGAGAAGCAGGGAGTCCCCGGCGGCCCCGTCCAGCACGACCACACCGGCGTCGAGGTCTACAACACGATCTTCGCGCTCGCCGAATCGCCGCAGACGGCGGGCGAGATCTGGGCCGGCAGCGACGACGGCCGCATTCACGTCAGCCGCGACAACGGCGCGACCTGGAACGACGTGACCCCGGAGCAGATGCCGGCGGACGGCACGGTGAACTCGATCGACGTCTCGCAGCACGACCCGCGGCGCGTCTACGTCGGCGTCTACCGCTACCGGATGAACGACTACGCGCCGTACATCTTCCGCACGGACGACGGCGGCGCGAACTGGGCAACCGTGACGGATGGTCTGCCGGCCGACCACTTCGTGCGCGTCGTCCGCGAGGATCCGGCAACGCCGGGCCTGCTCTTCGCCGGCACGGAGTTCGGCCTGTACGCCTCCTTCGACGGCGGCGACTCCTGGCGGTCGTTCCAGTTGAACCTGCCGCGGACACCGGTCACCGATCTGCTGATTCACACGAACGTCGGCAACCCGGATCTCGTGTTGGCGACCCAGGGCCGGAGCTTCTGGGTGCTCGACGACCTCGGCGCGGTGCGGGAACTCGCGACGGAGATCGCCGCCAGCGCCAGGCGCACGGCGCCCCGGCTCTTCTCCCCCGAACCCGTGGTCCGCATCGACCGGCCTGGTCGCGGCGGCGGTTTCACGGTCGGCGCGTCGATCTGGTTCGACCTCCCGGAAGAGCCGGTCGGCCGGGTCGAGCTCGCGATCTCTCCCGTGGGCAGCGAGCGGGTGCTGCGGCGCTTCCTGTCCCTGCCGGAAGGTGAGGAGATCGAAGGCGGCGACGACGCCCGTCCACGGATCGAGTCCTTCCAGGCGAAGGCGGGGCTCAACCGGGTCGTCTGGAACCTCCGGGGGCAGGCGCCGCACCTGGTCGACGGCGCGATCATGTCCCTCTCCTACACCGGCGGCCCCTACCTGCCGCCGGGGACCTACCGGGCCACCCTGTCGGTCGGAGCGGACGACGCGGACGGCGACGGGACGGATGACGACGCGTCCGCCCGGGCCGAAGCAGGCGACGACTGGACGGAAAGCCGGACCTTCGAGGTGCTGGCCGATCCCCGGCTCGACGACATCACGCAGGCCGACCTGGACGAGCAGTACGCGATGCTCGACCAGTTGTCGGCGCGCATCACGGCGATTCACGACGCGATCGCCGGCCTGCGCAGCGTCCGGGAGCAGGCTGGCGCGCTTGCGGAACGCCTCGACGCGGCCGGCGCTTTGGAACTCGGACCCGCCGTCGACACGCTCCTGGAGCGCGCCGGGGAACTCGACGAGCGACTGATCCAGTCCCGAAGCCGCGTCTCCCAGGACGCACTGAACTTCCAGCCCCGGATCGACAACCAGTACGCCTACCTCTACACTCACGTCTTCGGCAACACCGCCCGGCCGACCGCCGGTGCGCGAAGCCGCTTCGAGGATCTCGAAGCCGAGCTCCTGCCGATCCTCGAGGCGGTATCCGACTTGACCGGCCCCCAGCTTGACGAACTGAACCGGCAAGCCCGCGAGCTGGCCATACCCGCCGTCCAGCCGCCGGCCGGCCGCGACGCGGACGCAGCTCCTCCGCAGCCCTAGGGCCGATATGCCGCGCAACCACCTCCTGCACGGCGCCCTCGCGCTGGCCATAGGTCTTGCCGCCCCCGACGGCGTGCGGGCCCGCCAGCCGGACCAGGCCGGGGCCCAGGGCGATCGGCCCAGCCTGACCGCGAAACGTCTCGACCAGGCGCCGGTCATCGACGGGGACGTCCTCGGCGAGGATCTCTGGCTCGACGTGGACTTCGGAAGCGGCTTCCAGCAGGTCGAGCCGTTCGAAGGCGAAGCGGCGAGCGAGCGTACGGAAGTGCGGGTCGCCTTCGACGCCGAGAACCTCTATATCGCCGTGATCTGCTTCGATCGCGAAACGTCGTCCCTGGCGATCTCCGACAGCCGTCGCGACGCGGACCTCGGCGACGAGGACAGCTTCCGGATCGCCCTCGACACGTTCGGGGACCGGCAGAACGGGTTCGTCTTCGGCACGAACGTCGCGGGCATCCAGTACGACGGCCAGTTCACGGACCAGGGCAGAGGCGGTGGAGGCTCTTCCCGCAGCAGCTTCCGGTCGGGCGGTGCGAACCTGGACTGGGACACATCCTGGACCGTGCGGACGATGAGCGGCGACTTCGGCTGGAGCGCGGAGATGGCGATTCCCTTCCGCAGCCTCCGCTACCGGTCGGGCCGGGCGGTCTGGGGACTGAACGTCGAGCGGAACATCCGGCGCAAGAGCGAAACCGCCTACTGGGCTCATCTCGCCCGCCAGCACAACCTGTTCCGCGTCTCGGAAGCCGGCAGCCTGCTCGGCCTGGAGCCTCCGCGCCAGCGCAATCTCCAGTTGACTCCCTACGTGCTCGGTTCGGGACGGGACAACGTGGACGGCCGCGCCGACGACAGCGAGATCGGGATGGACGTGAAGTACGGAATCACGCCGAGCCTCACCCTCGACGTCACGGTGAACACGGACTTCGCCCAGGTCGAGGCGGATGACCAGCAGATCAACCTGGACCGGTTCAGCCTGTTCTTTCCCGAGAAGCGGCCGTTCTTTCTGGAGAATGCGGGCATCTTCCGGGTCGGCAGCCGATCCTTCAGCCGGGGCGGCACGGAGCTCTTCTTCAGCCGGCGAATCGGCCTGAGCGGCGGCGTGCCGGTCCCCATCCTCGGCGGGGCCAGGCTGTCGGGCAAGGCCGGGGGATACAACGTCGGCTTCCTGAACATGCAGACCGACGAGACGGGAGACGTTCACGGCAACAACTTCACGGTCGCTCGCCTGGGCCGCGAGTACCGCAACCGGAGCCGCGCCGGCATCCTCGTCGTGAACCGCCAGGGAACCGGGTCGCTGGCGCCGGACAACGACTACAACCGCACCTTCGCCGTGGACGGCCAGGTCGGCGTCGGGCAGTTCGCCGAGATCACCGGCTGGGCGGCCCGCACGGAAACGCCGGGTCTTACGGGCCGCGACCACGGGCTCGGACTCGACAGCAGCTACAGCTCGCCCTTCTGGCGCTGGCGCCTCGGCTACGCCGAGGTCGGCGAGGACTTCAACCCCGAGGTCGGCTTCCTCAGCCGCTCGGGCTACCGCCAGGTCAGCGGCTACATCCGGCGCCGGTTCCGCCCTGCCGGCGAGGGCCCGATCAAGGAGTTCGGGCCGAGGATGTTCTACGACGGCTTCTGGAACTTCGACGGCTACAAGGAGACCCAGCGCTACTCGATCGGCGGCGAAGTCGAGTTTCGTGGCGGCGCGCAGATCAGCCTTTCTGCCGGCGGGCGCTACGAGGGGCTGCTCGATTCCTTCGTCCTCGCCGACCTCGTGCCCGTTCCCGCCGACGAATACGACGACCACGGCTTCTTCCTGTTCATGAACACGAACCGCGGGCGGGCGGTCAGCCTGTTCACCCGGGTCCAGGGCGGCGGCTTCTTCGGCGGCGACCAGCTTGTGATCGACCCCTCGCTGAGCATCCGGCTCGGCGACTACCTGACGTCCGAACTGAGTTGGTCCTACAACGACATCGACCTGCCGATGGGCGCCTTCACGACCCACCTCGGGAGTGTGCGGGTCACCTACGCCTTCAGTACCAGCTTGCTCCTGCAGGCGCTGATCCAGTACAACGACCTGACGCACAACGTGAACACGAACGTCCGCTTCAGTTGGCTGAACGACGCGAACCGCGGTCTCTTCGTCGTCTACAACGAGATCTCCGAGTTCGGCGTCCTCGGCATCGACACTCCGGACCGAAGCCTGGCGATCAAGTACAACCGCACCTTCGACGTCTTCCGCTGAGCCCGCCGTGACGCCGCCCCGACTCGCCAGTCCCCACCGCGCGGGACGCAGCGTCGTCATGGCGCGCCGCGGCATGGTCGCGACGTCCCATCCCCTGGCCACCCTTGCCGGGCTCGACATGCTGCGGGCCGGCGGTTCGGCGATCGACGGCGCGATTGCGGCGGCGGCCATGCTCGGGGTGGCCGAGCCGATGATGACCGGAATCGGCGGCGACGCCTTCCTGCTCTACCACCTCGCCGACCCGGACGGCGGGCCGGGCGACGTCCTGGGACTGAACGGCAGCGGCCGCTCGCCCAGGGGTCTTGCGCGCGAGCGCCTTCCGGGACGGAGGATCGATCCGGACTCCTGGGCGGCCGTCACCGTTCCCGGCGCGGTCGACCTCTGGCAGACGGCGCACCGGCGGTTCGGCCGCCTCCGCTTCGCCGATCTGCTCGGTCCCGCGATCGAGACGGCCGAGGCGGGCTTCCCGGTCAGCGAACGCGTCCAGGGGATGTGGACGGCATGCACAGCGCGGCTGCGCCGTGACCGCGCGGCGGCGGAGCACTATCTGGTGGACGGCGAGGCGCCCGAGCTCGGCGCCGTGTTCCGTTCCCCGGCGCTCGCGCGGTCGCTCCGGCAGATCGCGGAGGATGGCCGGGACGCGTTCTACCGTGGACCGATCGCCGAGAGCATCGTCCGCTACGCGGGCGAGTCCGGCGGCTTCCTCCGGCTCGAGGACTTCCGGCGCCACGAATCGACCTGGGTCGATCCGATCGGCACGATGTACCGGGGCCGGGAAGTCCTCCAGTTGCCGCCCAACGGCCAGGGCCTGGGCGCCCTGCTCATGCTGAACCTGCTCGAGAACTTCGACCTCGGCTCGATGGACGTGGCCTCGGCTGAGCACACCCACCTGCTGGTCGAAGCGAAGAAGCTCGCCTACGCCGACCTCTACGCCCACGTCGGCGACCCGGAGGGCGAACCGCTCCGGAGCGCCGGCGGCGTTCCACTTCCGGAACTGCTCGACAAGGCGTACGCCCTGAAGCGCAGTCGCCTGATCGACCCCGGCCGCGCGGCCAGGGACGCCTCGCCCGGCGGCATTCCTCCCGGTTCGGGCCCGGTCGGCTCGGACACCGTCTACCTCGCCGTGGTCGACGGCGAGGGCAACGCCGCGTCCTTGATCAACTCCCTGTTCGCGCCCTTCGGGGCAGCCATCGCCGGCGGGGACACGGGCATCATGCTCCACTGCCGGGGCGCCGGCTTCACCCTGAAGCCCGGCCATCCGAACGAGTATCGGCCCGGCAAGCGCCCGTTCCACACGATCATCCCCGGCATGGTCCGAAACAGAGGCCGTCTCGAACTCTGCTACGGCGTGATGGGCGGCCCGTTCCAGCCGCAGGGGCACGTCCAGTTCCTGACGAACCACATGGACCACGGCCTGCCCCTGCAGGCCGCAATCGACCGGCCCCGCTGGCGGCACACCAGCGGCCTGGAACTCCTCTGCGAACGCGGCATGGAGCCGGCGACCGTCGATGCGCTCGCCGCCCTGGGGCACGACGTCCGAAGCAGAGTCCGCGGCGCCGAGTTCGGCGGCGCCCAGGCGATCCGCGTCGACCGGCACGGCACGCTTCATGGCGCCTCCGACCCGCGCAAGGACGGCGCCGCCCTCGGCTACTGACGACCGGGGCAACCCCACAGGCTGCGCCGACGTCCCCGTCCACCGCGGCGCCGTGCAAGACTCGACGGATGGATGGTGCCGCGCCCGAACCTGACCGACGCACCGGGGAACGGCAGATCGAACTGCGGATCGTCCAGTCCCTGTCCGACATCGAGCAGGCCGCCTGGGACGGCCTCCTTCTGCCCGGCGACCGCCCGTTCCTGAGCTGGACCTTTCTCGAAGCGCTCGAGCGAACCGGCTGCGTGGCGGCCGACCGCGGCTGGCTCCCCTTTCACCTGACCGCCTGGGGGCCGCAAGGCGAACTGATCGCCGCGGCCCCCGCCTACATCAAGAACGACGGGATGGGCGACTTCTCGCGGGACTGGGCCTTCGGCGACGCCGTGCGCGCGGCGGGCGGGCGCTTCTACCCGAAGCTGGTCATAGGCGTTCCGTTCTCCCCGGTGACCGGCCGCCGCATCCTCGCCGCGGCCGACCTCGACCCGACGGTCGCCGCGCGGATGCTGGTCCAGCTTGCCGCGCACACCGCCCGCGAGGTCGGCATCGCGTCCGTCCACGTCCTCTACCACGGCGAACGCGAGGCCGCGGCACTCGCCGACGCCGGCCTCGCCCAACGGGTCATGGTGCAGTACCACTGGCGGAACTACGACTACCGGACGCCCGAGGACTGGCTGGCGAAGCTCCGTTCCAAACGCCGCACCCAGTGCCGCCGGGAGCGCCGCGAGCCCGCCCGGCAGGGGATCGCGATCCGCACCGTGCGGGGTCGCGAGATCGCCGCCGATCCGGAGCGCTGGGCCGAGACCGCGTTCGGCCTCTACTGCACGACCTGCGACAAGTACATGTGGGGCGGCCGCTACCTGAACCGCGAGCTGTTCGGCGACCTGTTCACCCTGCTCGGCGACGAGGTCGAACTCGTCGCAGCCGAGCGGGCCGGACGGGTCGTCGCCGGCGCGATCAACCTGCGCTCCCCGACCCACCTCTACGGCCGCTACTGGGGCTGCCACGAGGAGCACCGGTTCCTCCACTTCAACGTCTGCCTCTACCACTCGATCGACGAGTGCATCGAACGCGGAGTCGAGGTGTTCGAAGGCGGCGCCGGCGGCGAGCACAAGATCAGCCGCGGCTTCGAGCCCGCGCCGGTCTACAGTTCCCACCTGTTCCTGGACGAGAAGCTGAACTCCCTGCTCGGCACGGCGCTCCGCCACGACGCAACGCGCCACCTCGAGGGCATCGAGGCATGGCGAGATCAGCGCCGTCAGTTGGGCTGAAGGAGCTTTCCGGCGTCAGACTTCGTCAAGCAAAGCGAAGTACCGTTCTCGGGTCATACCCGCGGTGCGCATGTTGGCGCGGATGACGCCGAGGCTGATCGGCTTACGCCCGAACGAGATCGTGACCGGCCTCTTGAAGCCGGGCTTCGTCAAGGTGATATGCCCTCCTGACCGCCCGGTTTCGCGCCACCCGTCTCTCTCGAAGAGCCGAACGAGACGCCGCGGCTCAATGGGCGTCAGCTTGCGACGCTTGCCGGGCACCGATCACGAGTTCCATCGGTACGGCCACGGGCTCGGGAGCACCGTCTGTTTCACCGGCAACGGCGATCGTGACGCCGGATTCCGCGAGGACTTCGTTCAGCGTACCCATCTCATGACAGGTCTCAAGGAAGAGCCGCACAGCTTCGTCCAGCATGTCCGCAGCCTCTTCAACCGTCTCCCCTTGGCTCGCAACGTCCAATTCGGGGCAAAGCGCGACCCAAACGTCCTCTTCCTGGTCGAGCTTCATCGACAGGTTCAAGCGCAGTCGGAGCATCGTTGTTCTCCATGGTCTACTTCCGAGCGTAGTGAGGCTCGCCGGTACCCCGGCTGGCTGCTCTGAGTATACGGACGCGGAGAGTCGAACGTCCCTGGTGATTGTGCTGACGATCGGCTACGACGGTGAGGCTGATGCGCCCAACAGGAGGCTGCGGAGCCAGCCGGGCGGGGCCGTACCCGGGCGCAGCGCGACCGCGCCGACGCCGTGGCTGGCGACGTAGGCCTCGGCCGCCAGCCAGGAAACTGCGCCCGCATCCGGGACCAGCAAGAGCGAGGCTTCCGGACCGGTCGAACCCCACCGCAAGGCATCGTGGTACAGGTGGGCCGACTGAGCCATGCCGTCGAGTATCGGGCCGCGCCCCGTCCGGTACTTCGCGTCAAGAACCACGAAGCCGCTGCGGCCTTCCCGCCTCCAGCGGAGAACCGGGCGACCGCCAGGCCGCGCGTCCGCGCCGTGGCGACGGACCGCGGCACGATCGCGGCGGATCAGATCGTCGTCGCCTGCGGCGTCTGGAGCCCGCGGATCGCCGCGATGGCGGGCGCTTCGATTCCGCTCACGCCGGCGGTGCACCAGATGGCCGCCTTCGGGCCGATCGACCTCCTGCAGATCTGGATCAAGGAGGGTCCGGGCAGCGCGCGCCCTTCCACGACGGCACGGCGGCTCTTGGCGCTGAGTTCCACGAAGCGCGCGGCTGGGAGCGCCCCCAGTGGTACGCCTCGAACGAGGACCTCGTCACCCGCTACGGCGTCGCCGACCGCCCCCACGAGTGGGACCGCCGCTGGTGGTCGCCGATCATCGACGCGGAGCACCTGCACCTGCGTGAGAAGGCCGGCGTCGTCGACCTCAGCGCGTTCCGGATCTTCGAGGTCTCAGGCCCGGGGATGCTGCGGGCACTCCCGACCGCCTCCGCCCGGCTACAGCAGGGCCGTGACCAGCTCCGGATACAGGCAGATCAGCGCCAGCCCGATGAGCTGAATGACGATGAAGGGGATCACGCCCCGGTACATCTGAACCGTCGTGATCCGGCGCGGCGCCACCCCCCGCAGGTAGAAGATCGCGAAGCCGAACGGCGGCGTCAGGAAGGAGGTCTGCAGGTTCATGCCGATCATCACGCCGAACCACACCATGTCGACATCGAGGATGCGCGCCGCCGGCGCGATCAGCGGGATCACGATGAAGGCGATCTCGAAGAAGTCGATGAAGAACCCGAGGATGAAGATCGCGAGATTCGCGACGATCAGCAGGCCGATCTTCCCGCCCGGGAGGCCGGTCAGCAGATCCTCGATCCAGATGTCCCCGTAGAGCCCCCGGAAGACGAGCGCGAACGCGGTCGAGCCGATGAGCAGGAAGATGACCATCGTGGTCAGTTTCGCCGTCGCGTCCATCGTTTCCTTGACGGCCTTCATCGTCAGGCGTCCGCGCGACAGGGCCAGCGCGATCGCGCCGACGGCGCCCAGGGCCCCCGCCTCCGTCGGCGTCGCGATGCCGGCGAAGATGCTGCCCAGGACGACCAGGATCAGCACCATGGGCGGCAGCATGACGACGGCCACCTGCCGGGCCAGCGCGACGCCGCCGAGCGTCCGCTCCTCGGCGGGCAGCGCCGGGGCGGCGGCCGGTTTGGCGATCGCGACACCAACGACATACACAGCGTAGAAGCCCGCCAGCATCAGGCCCGGAATCAGGGAGCCGATGAACAGGTCGCCGACCGAGATGCCGAGCTGGTCGGCAAGCACGACGAGCACGACGCTGGGCGGAATGATCTGGCCCAGCGTGCCCGCGGCGCTGATTACGCCCGTGGCGAGCATCGGCGAGTAGTCGTAGCGCAGCATGACCGGCAGCGAGATCAGCCCCATCGCGACGACCGACGCGCCGACCACACCGGTTGCCGCGGCGAGCATCGCGCCGACCACGACCACGGCCAGCGCCAGGCCTCCGCGCAAGCGCCCGAACAGCATCCCGATCGTGCGCAGGAGATCCTCCGCGAGCTTCGACTTCTCGAGCATCGTGCCCATGAAGATGAAGAAGGGCACGGCGAGCAGGACGCCGTTCGACATGACCCCGAAGACCCGCTCGGGGAAGGCGTAGAGCAGGTTCCAGGAGAAGATCCCGAGCTCGATGCCGATGAAGGCGAAGATCAGCGCCGTGCCGCCGAGCGAGAAGGCGACCGGATAGCCAGCGAAGATGAACAGGAAGACGACCGCGAACATCAGCGGGCCGAGGTAGTCGGCGCTCACAGCAGCCCCTCCTGCTCCATCTCTTCCTCTTCGGCACCGGCCTTGAGCGCGCGCAGGCGCTGCCAGTTCCGCACCGCTTCAGCGAGCCCCTGCAGTGCCAGGAGCGTGAACGCCACGAGCAGCACGCTCTTGATCGGGTAGCGCGGCAGGCCGCCGGGATCCGACGACACCTCGAGTACCGCCCAGGAGTTCCGCACCGCCGGCCACGACATGATGAGCCCGAAGACCGCGAACGGGATCAGAAACAGCAGCGAGCCCCAGAAGTCGATGTGCCGCCGCCACCGCTCCGGCAACCGGCTGTAGACCACGTCGACCCGCACGTGGGCGTTGGTCTGCAGCGCGTAGGCGGCGCCCAGCAGGAAGACCAGGCTGAACATGTACCACTGCAGCTCGAGGTAGGCGTTCGAGCTCAGATTCCAGCCCGTGAACCGGCCAAGGTAGCGGACCACCGCGTTGTACGCTCCGACGACGACCATGGCCAGGGTCAGCCAGGAGACAGCGACCCCGAGTCGCGAGTTGAAGCGATCGACCCAGCCGACGAAGCCGGACAGGAAGACGCCCGAAGCACGTTCTGACGCCATGAGCGGGCGCAGGCTAGCAGCAGCCGGCCGTGACTGAGGCGGCGACACCCGGCCTGACCCGCCGATTCGCGCGGCTGACGGCGCTCAACACAGCTTCCAACCTGACCGTGCCGGTGGCCGGTCTGGCCGACACGGTAATGCTCGGCCGACTCGACGACGTGCGTTTTCTAGCCGGCGTGGTCCTGGGCGCCCTGATCTTCGACTACCTGTACTTCGGGTTCGCATTCTTGCGCATGGGGACCACAGGAGTCACCGCCCAGTCCTGGGGCCGCGGCGACACCGGGGAGGTCGCTGCACACCTCTATCGCGCGCTCCTGCTGGCAGCCCTTCTCGGCCTCGTGACGGTCGCGCTCCGCGGCCCGCTCGGCGACCTCGGCTTCCGACTCCTTTCCGGCACCGCGGAGGTAGAAGACGCCGGCCGCCGCTACTACGACGCCCGCATCTGGGGTGCGCCCGCGACCTTCGCGAATCTGGCGTTCGTCGGCTGGTTCCTGGGCCGGGGCGAGGCGGCACGGGCTCTACTCGTCGTCGCGGCAGCGAACGTCGGCAACATCGTGCTGAATTGGTGGTTCATCCTTCACCTGGGCTGGGCCGCGTTCGGCGCCGGAATCGCCACCGCCACGGCACAGTGGCTGGCAGCCGGCATCGGTTTGATCCTGACCCTCGGCGCGGGCGCCGCGTCGTGCTCCTGGCGGACCGTGCTCGACCGTGCCGCGTTGCGCCGGCTCGTCGCCCTGAGCGGGCACCTGGTGGTCCGGACCCTGCTCCTGATCACGGCCTTCGCCGTGTTCACGAACGCCAGCGCGCTCCTCGGTACCGCCCGCCTGGCGGCGAACGGCCTGATCCTCCGCATGTTGAGTCTCGCCTCCTACCTGGTCGACGGCGCGGCCTTCGCCGGCGAGACTCTCGCCGGCATGGCCTACGGCGCCGGCGACCGCAAGGAACTGCGGCGCGTCCTGATCCTGACCGTGGCGGCCGCGGAGATCTGCGCCGTCGCCTTCCTGTTGCCGGTGTTGATCTTCCCCCGCGGCACGTACGGCCTCCTGGTCGGTTACGACGATGTCGTCGCACTCGCCGTCGACAGCAACATCTGGCTGCTGCCCGTGCTCCTCTTCGCCGCCCTCGCCTACGCGTTCGACGGCTTCTTCCTCGGCCTCACCCAGGGCAAGCTGCTCAGCCGGGCGATGGTGATCAGCCTGGGGCTGGGTTTCGCGCCGCTCGCCTGGGCCGCGATCCACTTCCGGGATAGCAACCTGCTCTGGCTCAGCATGGTCGGCATGATGGTCGGCCGGGCGGCCACGCTGGGCTTCGCGGCGCGGCGCTACCTGCTGCCGAACCGGGGAGACTCGGGCGTCGCCGCCAGGAACTGAGTGGGGGCTAGACTCCGGGCCGCAAACCGACCTGCGGAGTTGAGCGGCAGACACCGGGTGCGCCGGCCTTCTGGCCGGCATTCGGCGCGAAGCGCCGGGCTCCGGGAGTTCTGGCGCGCCAGTACAGCATCAGGGAGACCGAAACGCCATGGGAAAGCTCGAAGGAAAGATCACTCTCGTCACCGGCGGCGGCACCGGCATCGGCCGGGCGACCGCCCTGCTCTTCGCCCGTGAAGGCGCGACCGTCATCGTGTCGGGCCGGCGGCTCGAACCACTTGAAGCCGTCGCCGGCGAGATCGAGGGAGCGGGCGGCAGCGCCTGGGCTCACTCCGCCGACATGGAGGACGCCGGCGCGGTCCGGGGCCTCGCCACGGCGGTACTCGACCGCCACCCCACGGTCGACGTCCTGGTCCACAACGCGGGTCACAGCTCGAAGGTCCGCAGCACGCGCTACATCTCCCAGGAGGAGTGGGACAGCGTGATCGCGGTCAACGCGACCGGGCCGGCGATGCTGACGAAGGCCCTGCTGCCGGCGATGCTCGGTCACGGCGGCGCCATCGTGATCATGGTCTCCTCGATGGCGGCGATCCGCCCGGGAGTCATGGCCGGCACCGCCTACGGCGCCGCGAAGGCCGCCTCCCGCAACTACATCTTCGGCCTCGGCGCGGAACTCCGCCAGCTCGGCATCCGCGCCACCAGCGTCCTGCCCGGCGAGGTCGACACGCCGATCCTCGACAACCGGCCGCGGCCGCCGTCAACCGAGGAGCGGGCGGACATGATGGCCTCCGAGGACATCGCCGAGGCGATCCTCACCGCGGCAGCCCTTCCCGAACGCACCGTGATCGAGGAAATGACCCTGATGCCGACGAAGCTCCGCGACTACTCCGCCGACATCGCGGCGGCAAAGACCCTGGGCGCGCCGGAGGACGCCTGAAATGCCGGCACCAGCGCTACCGGCCGGGCACCAGGCTCAGCCGCTGACTCGTACCGGAGAGGCTACTCCGCCGCGGGCGCATTCCTGCGCACCACGGCCGCCCCGATCACGCCGCCGATCGTCGAGAACGCGACGTTGATCGCCAGGGAAACGGCGACGATCGCGATGATGCCGAGGCCGGCGATCGCACCGAAGAGGCTGAAGGCCTCGAAGTCCTCGGTGGATTCCGCGGCGAGAGCGCCGATCCCCATCGCACCCGTGAGGCCCCCGAGGATCAGGAGTCCCAGCAGAATGCTCAGCACGGAGCCAAAGACACCGGCCAGCGCTCCGATCTTCGCGCCCTCGCCATACGGAGCCTTCGCGGCAGGCGGGTCATCCTTCAGCGCGAGGTAGACCGCCAGAATGCCGCCGCCGACGACCAGGGCGCAGCAGGCGATGTTCAGCAGTTGGAGGCCGGGAATCTGCGAGGCGATGGCTCCCGTGCCGCCACCGATGGCTGCGGCTCCGATCTTCTTTCCGGTCATGGCGTCTCCTCAGGTTCAGTTGAAACCGGGCTAAGCCGAGGGCTTCTTGTGGAACACCGCGGCGCCGATCACGCCGCCGATAGCGGAAAAGATCACGTCGACGACGAGGCTGATCAGGAACGCAACCGCACCGAAAGCGGCCACCGCGCCGGCTTCCTCGCCGGACATCGCATCGAGCACTTCCGGTGGCATCCCCTCGATGCCCTCCATGAGCCCCCGGATCATCTCCGTCGGATCACCGACGATCATCGTCATCGGTATCGCGACAATCGCGCCGACGACCGCCGCGACGACACCGGCCAGAACACCGATCATCGCGCCGTCGCCGTAGGGGGCCGCGGGCGTAGGGGGCTCATCCCTCATCGCCAGGTAGACCGCCAGCATGCCGCCGCCGACCACGAGGGCGCAGCACAGGCAGTTGGCGAAATTGACGATCGGAATCTGCGAGGCGATCCCCGCCGCTCCACCGCCAATGGCCGCCGCTTTCAGTTTCTTCGGTGTCATGGAATCTCCTCAGACGGGTCGAACCCGAGCACGCGCCGGTCAAGACGCTCTACGGGTTCTCACGTGGCAAGTTTCGGGGCATTTGTTGGACGATCTGGCCGACTGCGGCCCAGACCAGGACGGCGATGGCCGCCGCCGCCAGCACGCCGGTCAGGAAACGGCTCGCCGGCGTGTTGATCGGCAGCAGCCAGTCGATCGCGGCGGGCGCCAGGAACAGCAAGATGCGCCTGGGTTTCTCCAGCAGCCAGTCACGTGCCGGACGAAGCCACGGCAGCACGATCAGCCCCAGGGTGAAGCCGACGTAGAAACCGAAGCAGCGGTGGCAGACGGCGAGGGGGTGACCCGCCACGTGGAAGCTGCGCTCGGCGATCTGATGGCAGACACGAGCGAACGACTCGTAGAGCAGCGACGCCGAAAGACCGCCGGAAGCGGCCAGGAGCGGCGCGGCAACGACCATCGCGACGGCGCAACAGCACCCCAGGGCAATGACAGCCGTTGCCGCGGGGACCCCAAACCGCTGGTCAAGCATCGTCCGACTAGTGTAGCTGCGCGACGGCCACCGCTCGATCCGGCCCGCCGCTATGATCGCGTCGTGAGGAGCGACCCGTGAGCGGCTGGAATTCGATCCCCGAGCTGGGCGCGCTCGCCGGCGAGAAAGTCCGCCTGCGCGGCTGGGTCGACGGGCGGCGCTCGAGCGGCCGGATCGGCTTCATTCAGCTCCGGGAATCGGGCGCCACGGTGCAGCTCGTGATCAGTCGCAAGGAGGTCGACGAGGCGTCGTGGGAGGCGCTACAGAGCGCCACGCAGGAATCAACCGTCGCCGTGACCGGCACCGCCGCCGCCGACCCGCGCTCGCCGGGCGGAGTCGAGGTCCACGTGTCGTCGCTGGCCCTGGTCCACGGCGCCGACGGCTATCCGATCACGCCGAAAGAGCACGGCACCGCCTTTCTGATGGACCATCGCCACCTCTGGCTGCGCTCCAGCCGGCAACGGGCCGTGCTGCGGATCCGCAGCGAAGTCTGCCAGGCGATCCACGACTTCCACCGCGAGCGCGGCTACTACCTGGTCGACTCGCCGATCCTGACGCCGGCGGCCTGCGAGGGGACGTCGACCCTGTTCGAGACCCCCTACTTCGATCACGGCAACGCGTATCTCAGCCAGTCCGGCCAGCTCTACCTCGAGCCCGCGGCCGCCGCACTCGGCAAGGTCTACTGCTTCGGTCCCACGTTCCGGGCCGAGAAGTCGAAGACCCGGCGCCACCTGATGGAGTTCTGGATGGTCGAGCCGGAGGCCGCCTTCCTCGACTTCAAGGGCCTGGCCGAGCTCGCCGAGGACTTCGTCGTCTATCTCGCGGAGCGGGTGCTGGAGCACTGCGCCGAGCCGCTCGAGGTCCTTGAGCGCGACACCTCCAGGCTCGAGGCGATCCGCAAGCCGTTCCCCCGGCTCCGCTACGCGGAAGCGATCGATCTTCTTCGCGGCCAGGGCTCCGCCATCGAGTTCGGCGACGACTTCGGCGCTCCCGAGGAGACCTCGATCGCCGAGGCGTTCGATCGGCCGGTCATGGTCACCCACTACCCGACCTCGCTCAAGGCCTTCTACATGGAGCCCGACCCGGACGATCCGACCCTCGCTCTGGCCCTCGACGTGATCGCCCCCGAGGGCTACGGCGAGATCATCGGCGGCAGCCAGCGCATCCACGACCACGACCTGCTCCTGTCCCGACTCAAGGAGCACGATCTGCCGATCGAGGCCTTTCAGTGGTACCTCGACATCCGCCGCTACGGCACGTTCGAGCACAGCGGCTTCGGCATGGGCGTCGAACGCTTCGTCGCCTGGATGGCCGGCGTCCCCCATCTACGGGAGACGATTCCCTATCCCCGAACGATGGACCGGATCTACCCCTGACGCTTCGCACCGACGAACTCGAAGAGCGGATCGGCTACCGCTTCAAGAACCGCGACCTGCTCGAGCAGGCCCTGACCCACACCTCCTTCGCCAACGAACAGGGGTTGGAGAAGCACAACGAGCGTCTCGAGTTCCTGGGCGATTCGGTCTTGGGGCTCGTCGCGGCGAGCTGGCTCTACCGGGGTCGACCGTTCGAGCCGGAGGGCGACCTGTCCCGGGTCAAGTCGCACGTCGTCAGCGCCGAAGTCCTGGCCCATTTCGCGCACCGCCTGGAGCTCGGTTCGGCACTCCGGCTGGGGCGCGGCGAAGAGCGCTCCGGCGGACGCGAGAAGCAGTCTCTGCTGGCCTGTGCGCTCGAAGCGGTGATCGGAGCGGTGTACATCGACGGTGGTCTGGAGGCCGCCCGCACCCTGGTCGAGCCGTGGATCGAGTCCGAGGCCACCGAGGCGATCGACACCCCGGACGCGAAGTCCGATCTTCAGGAACTGCTCCAGGCACGGGGTCTGGCGCCTCCGGTCTACCAGCACGTCGGTCGCGAGGGGCCCGACCACGATCCGATCTTCCACGTCGAGTGCCTGGTCGACGGCGACGTCGCCGGCAGTGCGACGGGTGGATCGAAGAAGGTGGCCGAGCGCCGCGCTGCCCGTCAGGCGCTAGCAGGACTCGCCAATGTCCGCTTGCGCGAACCGAAGACCCCGGCTTGACGACTCCGGCTCAGCGCCGCTTGAAGCGACGCTCCAGGTCCCGGTCCGTCAGCTCCAGCACGACCGGTCTTCCGTGCGGACAGGTGTATGGGTGTTCGCAGGCGAAGAGCTCCCCGATCAGGCTCTCCATCTTCTCCGCCGACAGGGCCTGGTGCATCTTGACCGCCGCCCGGCAGGCCCGGCTGGCCGCCAACTGGGTCAGGAGGTACTCGGCCAGCGCCTCCTCCTCGCTCGGCAGCTCGTCGCCGCCGGCGACACGGGTCGCGATACGGAGCACCAGGCTCTCCGCTTCGGCGTCCGGAAGCACGGCCGGAATCGCAGTGATCGCGGCGCTGCCGCCGGAGAGGCTGCTGACCGAGTAGCCGCACCGGGCGAGGCCCGCGGAGCATTCGGCCAGCGCCGCGTTTTCCGCCGCGGAGAGCTCCAGCACGCGGGGCACGAGCAGCGTCTGACTCCTGGACTCCTGCTCGGCAAGACTGAGGCGGAACCGCTCGTACAGAATGCGCTCGTGGGCCACGTGCTGGTCCACGACAAGCAACGACTCCGGTCCCTCGAGCAGGATCATCGTTCCCTTGTACTGACCGATTAGCCGGAGCGACTCCCGGCCCTTCCCCGACAGGGGGACCGGGGAGGAAGGCTGCGGCCGGTAGGCGACCTCCGCCAGCTTTCCCGCCGGCCCGGGCTGGGCGCCGCCGTAGCGGGCGGCAAGCTCAGCCGCCCAGGCGGGAGCCTCGGGCGCCGGATCGCCTTCTTCAGGGTGACCCTCTCCTGCCGCGCCGGCGCGGCGCCAGGACACCGCGCGTCCCGTCTCACGGACCTGCCCGGCGCCGGTCCAGGCCGGGGGCGCCACCGGTCCGCCGAGCTCCCGCAGGGGTGCCGGCTCCTCGCCCTTGGCCGCCTCCAGCCCTTTGCGGAGCGCGCTGCCGATACGCCCGAGAATCGCCGCGTCGCGAAAGCGGACCTCCGCCTTCTGCGGGTGAACGTTCACGTCGACCGATTCCGGGGGCACGTCGAGGAACAGGAACAAGGCTGGCGCCGGGTCGCCCTTCATCAGATCCCGGACCGCCTTGTAGTAGATGCCGAGCACGGCCCGGTCGCGCAACAGGCGACCGTTGACGAAAACGAATTGCCTCCTGCCCCTGGAAGTCTCCCGGTCGCCGACGAAACCGTCGACGCCCTGCCGCCTCCTGGCCTCGGGCAGCGGAATCAGGTGATTCGCCAGATCCGTGCCGAACAACTGGGCTATCCGTTCCAGGCGGCCGGCCGAGTCGCTTCCGGTCGCCTGGGTGCGCAGAACCTCTCGCAGGGGAAACGCCCCGTCGGGAGCGTGGCGCAGAACGAAGGTCACATCCGGACGGGCCAGGGCGTATCCCTGGACCACCGTCGTCGCATGCCGCAGTTCGGTTGCCGGCCGCTTGAGGAACTGCTTGCGCGCCGGCACGTTGTAGAACAACGACTCCACCGTCACCGTGGTCCCGCGCGGCCGGCTCACCGGCTCGTCGATCGCTACCTTCCCGCCCTCGACCAGGAGCCTGTGGCCCTCGCCGGGGCTTCGCGCCGTGAGCAGCTCGCACTTCGAGACGGCGGCGATCGAAGACAAGGCCTCGCCCCGGAAACCCAGGGTCGCGACCTCGAGCAGGTCCTCGAAAGAGCCGATCTTGCTCGTCGCGTGGCGCTCGACCGCCAGGATCGCTTCTTCGGCCGCGATGCCGCTGCCGTCGTCCGTGACCACGATCAGGTCCTTGCCGCCGTTCGTCAGGTCGACCTCGAGCCGCGACGCACCCGCGTCGAGCGCATTCTCGACGAGTTCCTTGACGACCGACGACGGTCGCTCGATCACCTCGCCCGCCGCGATCTTGGAGATCAGCGTGTCGGGCAGCCGCTGCAGCGGGCGGCGCGCCGGCGCGCCCTCGAAGTCGGCGCCCATCAGGGCGCGAGGTCCCGCAGCGTCCGCTGCATCACGCCGTAGCTGCGGAGTTCCTTGCCCAGGAAGGCACGCCGGACCTCCCGCGCGATCGCCTCGACCGACTTGAGCGTCGACTCCTCGAACCCTCCGTTCTCCTGCAACCGGGAAAGATCGGCGCGGCCGATCCGGCGCAGGAAGGAAAGGGCCGTTTCGCCGACCCGGCGATTCGCGCCGGCGCCCGCGCCGCACGAAGGGCACAGAAGGCCGTGCCCTTCGACCGCCAGCATCGCCTCGTCTCCGAGCTCGTTGCCGCAGGACGGGCACTGCCGGGGCGGGGGGAACACGCCGGAGAGCCGCAGTGTCCAGCATTCCAGATAGCGCGCCGCCAGGGAGCGATCGCAACCGGCGATCAGCGCCTGCACGGTCGAATCCAGGAGGCGGTAGAGGTGATTGTCCGGCTCGTCCTCCTGGGCAAACACCTGCATGTGCTCGGCGAGATACGAAGAGACGAGAATCCCCTCGAGGTCCGCATGCAGGGCTCCGGGACTCCTGATCATCTCCGCGTCGCCGATCCGGACCAGATCACGGTCCTGCTTCTCGAACCAGGACAGGTGAACCTTCGCAAGCTGCTGCAACTCGCCGCCGAAGCGGCTGAAGCGCGCCCGGGCGCTGCGCGCGGCGCCTCGCTTCAGCCCCCAGTCACGGCTGAGAAAGACGACGATCCGGTCGCGCTCGTGGAGATCGATCGTCTGAAGCAGCAGTGCCTCGCCGCTTCGCCGCTTCATCGCGTCATCGCTCGTTCAGCGGACCAGCCAGTCGATCATCAGGGTGGCGAGACCGAAGTACACGAGGATGCCGGTGATGTCGCTGAACGTCGTGACCATGGGGCCGCTGGCCACCGCCGGGTCGATCCCCATCCGCTCGAAGGCCATCGGCAGCAGCGAGCCGATCAGCGAGGCGAGCATGATCGCGAGAAAGAGCGAACTCGCAACCACGGCGCTGAAGGCCGGGTTCTGTTCGAGGAACGCAGCGACCCCCGCGGCGACCGTCGAGCAGACCAGGCCCACGACGAGACCGATCCGGATCTGCTGCATCAGGAAGCGCCGCATCCGGCCGCCGCCCTCGCCGATCCTGCCGGTGGCCAGGCCGCGCACGGTCAGCGTCATCGTCTGGCTGCCGATGTTGCCGCCCATGCCCATGACCACCGGTGCGAATGCGAGCAGAAAGACCTCGTTCAGTCTCAACTGGAACTGCTTCATCAGGACGCCGGTCAGAGTCAGGCCGATCAGGTTGACGAGCAGCCAGGGCAGCCGGATGCCGGCTACGCGCCAGGACCGTTCCCGATACAGCAGCTCGTCGTCCGACGTCCCCACCATCTTGTAGAAGTCCTCTTCCGCCTCCTCCTGCACGATGTCGATCACGTCGTCGACCGTCACGAGGCCCAGCAGCCGGCGACGGTCGTCGACGACCGGGATGGCTAGGAAGTCGTAGCGCGACGCGAGGCGCGCCACGTCCTCCTGGTCCGTATCCGTGTGCGCGGTAACGAGACCGCGGTTCATGATCTCGCCCAGGGTGCGGCTCGGCACCGAGAGCAGGAGTTCCCGCAGCGACAGGACACCGGCCAGGCGGCCCTCCGGATCGACGACGTAGAGGTAGAAGATCATCTCGACCTCGCCGTGCTCCCGAATCTTGGCGATCGCGTCGCCGACCGGCGTGTCCTCCGGCAGGGAGAAGAACTCCGTGTTCATGATCCGCCCGGCCGTGTCCTCCTCGTAGGCGAACTGGGTCTGGAGTTCGTCCCGGTCGGGCCGGTCGAGCAGAGCCAGGACGGACTCGCGCAACTCGTCCTCGAGACCGTCGACGATCTCGACGCTGTCGTCGACCGCCAGCGGCGCGAGCAGCCCCGCGATCTCGGACGGCGCGAGTTCCTCGAGCAACGGCCGCCGCTCACCGGGCTCCAGTTCCAGCAACACCTCGCCGGCCGAGTCCGGGTAGTCCTCGAGCGCGAGGCGGACGACGAACAACTGCTCCGTGGGCACGAGTTTCCGCAGCGCGGCGGCGACGTCTCCAGGCCGCACCTTGCTCAGTACGCGCGACAGGTTGCGCCGCGCGCCGCGGCGCGCGAGCCGGCGCATCGTGTCGCCGAGAATCTCTACCCGCTGGGTGGACATGGCGCGCCGGATCGTACCAGCCGGGTCCCTCGGCCGGTGCCGGCCGCGACGCCTACGGAACCCCGAAGCCAAGGGAATTCAGCGAGTTGGGGGCCCCTGGAAAGCGCCTCCGATCGGCCGCTCGTCGCGCGACCCTGCCGCCCGTGATCCGGCCGCCTACTCGACCTCGAAAACGGCGTCGATTTCCACGGGAACGTTGAACGGCAGCTTGTTCGTGCCCACCGCGAAGCGGGCGTGCCGCCCCCTGCCGCCGAAGACCTCCACCATCAGGTCGGAGGCGCCGTTGATCACCGCCGGGTGGTTGTCGAAGTCATCGCTGCAGTTGACGAAGCCGCCGAGTTTCACGCAACGGACGACGCGTTCCAGGTCACCGTCGCAGGCTGCCGCGACGACGGCCACGATGTTCACCCCGACCAGGCGGGCGGCCTCCTGGGCCTCCTCCAGCGAGTAGTCGACACCCACCTTGCCCCGGTACGCCAACCGCCCGTCCTTCACCGGCACCTGGCCGGAAACGAACAGGAGCGATCCGGTGCGCACGAACGGCACGTAGTTCGCGGCGGGCGCCGCGGGTTCGGGAAGCTCCAGGCCGAGCGCTTCAAGGCGCTCCTTGACTGTCTGCGTCATCGAAACAGGCACCTGCCTACGAGTAGGCGGCGAACAGCTCCTCGAACGCCTTGATCTGGTTGCCGGCCGCCGACGACGGCACCAGGATCGGCGTGCCGATTCCGGCGTCGAACCAGCGCTCGACCCCCTCGCGCACCTCCGCCGCGGTGCCGAACAGCGTGCAATCCGCCAGCCAGCGATCCGAGAGGAGGGCCGGAATGCGGTCCATCTCGCCCTGCTCGACTGCCTGCTCCACCGCCTCCATCTCCTCGACGTAGCCGGCCGCCTTCCAGTAGTTGCGGTAGTTCGGCAGCAGAACGTAGCGGGACAGCGTCTTCCGGTTGCGCGCCGCCGCCAGGTCGCGGTCGTCGGAGATGACCGTCGGGATCATGTTGCCGACGAAGAAGTCGGGATCGGCGGCCCTTCCCCCCGTTGCCGCCAGGGAATGCGCCATGTGGGAGCGGGCGCCATTCGCGAACACCATGCCGTCGCCGATCTCCGCGGCGGTGGCGATCATCCTGTCGCGCAGTGTGGCGAGAACGATCGGCGGCAGTTCGCCGGCGCCACGCACCGCCTTCAGTTCGTCGACGAAGGCGCGGATGTCGCCCAGCGGTTTGCCGACGGTGACGCCCAGGCGCTTGTGAGCCGGCGCGTGGCCGACGCCCACGCCGAACCGGAAGCGGCCCCGGGACACCTCATGGATGAAGGACGCCGTGTGAGCGAACTCCGTCACGTGCCGGGTGTAGATGTTCACGATCGAGGTGCCGTAGTGGATGCGCTCCGTGCGCAGCGCGATCGCCTCGCAGAGCGCCAGACCGTCGCCCATGCTCGGACAGTAGATGCCGCTGAAGCCGCGGCGTTCGATCTCCGCCGCCAGGTCGAGGGTGAGCCGCCGGCGGCCGGGCACGGCGGCGAGGGAAACGGCCGGAAGGCCGCCTTGTTCCTGGAGTGTCGTCGTCATGGCGGCGGCAGGGTATCAAGCGTCGCCGGACGAGCAGGGAGTCCGTTGCAGCGTTCCGGCTACGCTACGGCCGTAATGGAGAAACTCGCTCCCGAACAGGTCGGCGCTCTGCTCCGACCCGGCATGAAGGTGGCCGTACTGGGCGGCTGCAACGAACCTCGCGGGATCTCCGCCGCCTTGCACGCTCAGCCGGAGGCAACCGCGGGCGTGGCGTTCACGGTGACCCGCATCCCCGGCATCGCCTCGCCGACGCTCGCGCCCTGGGCCGGCTCGACGGTGCGGAGCTTCTTCGTCACGCCGGAGATGCGCGGCGGCTTTGAGGCCGGGGCCGTCCGCTTCGTGCCGATGCAGTACCGGCACGTCTGGGACGATCTCGTGGCGGCGCCCTTCGATCTGGCGATCGCGCAGTTCACACCGCCGGATGAGAGCGGAGCATGTTCACTCGGCATCGGCGCCGGCTTCCTGCCGGCCCTGCTCGAACGCCGCGAGGTCCCCTTCGTCGCGGAGTGGAACTGCGCCCTGCCCCGTCTGCCGGGGGCGCCGACGGTAGGCGCAGACCGCTTCGACTACGTGGTCGAGACCGAGGTCGAACCACCCACGCTCGCCAGCCGAAGCGGTCCCGTGGCTGACCGCATCGGCGCCCTGGTCGCCGGCCTCGTCCGCGATGGCGACTGCATCGAAACCGGGGTCGGAGCGATCCCGGGCGCGGTACTGGCGGCGCTCCACGGTCACCGCGACCTCGGTTTTCACTCCGGCCTGCTGTCCGATGGCGTGATGGATCTCGTGGAAGCGGGCGCTATCACGGGCGCCCGCAAGACAATCGACAGGGGGCGTCTGGTCGCGGCCATGGTCCTCGGCTCACCCGCGCTCTACGACTGGGCGAGCCACTGCGATCTGATCGATCTGCGCACCGTCGACTACACCCATGATGTGCGCGTCATCGCCCGCTTGGACAACTTCGTCGCGCTGAACTCCGCAGTCGAGGTGGACCTCTTCGGCCAGGTCAACTCGGAGATCGTGCGCGGCCGCCAGATCAGCGGCACCGGAGGCGCCGTCGACTTCATGCGCGGCGCACGGATGTCGGCCGGCGGACGCTCAATCGTCGCCCTCGAGGCAACCGCAGGCGGAGGCCGCTTCTCCCGGATCGTCCCGGCGCTGCCGGCCGAGCACGCGGCCACAGCGCTCCGCACCGACGCCGACGTGTTCGTCACCGAGTACGGCGTCGCCGAAGTGCGCGGCGTGGACGTCATGGAACGGGCCCGAAGACTGATCCGGATCGCCGCGCCGAGGTTCCGCGAGGAATTGGAGCAGCAAGCCGGCCTGTCGCTGGCCGACGAACTCAACGAGATCGGGCGACGCGCCGCGAAGCTCCCGGTACGAGACCAGAGGTCCGCAGACGAGATCCTCGGGTACGACGAAGACGGCCTTCCCCGCTGAGGCTCACTGCTACGAAAGGCGGAACTCGAAGGCGTCTGTCAGCTCAGGAACCGGGTCGAGACCGCCGGCCAGGAGCTACGCCTTGGCGCTCGGCCGCGCCGACACGGCCTGGTGCCAGCGCAGCAGGTTCGGCGTCTCCTCGGTGACCTTGAACTTGGTCACCCGGCCGAAGTCGATTCCGATCTGGGCCGTGATGTCAGCGATGGAGTACTCGTCGCCGGCCACGAACTCGCGGTCAGCGAGTTCCGTGTCCAGCCACTCAAGACGCTTCGACGCCTGGGTCCGCTGGCCTTCCCCGTAGTCCGGGTATTGCTCGATGCGATCGGCGAAGTACGGGTGGGTGTTCCGGAAGACCTGCATGATCGGCAGCGCGATCTCGAGTTCCATCCGCCGCTGCCACATCTCGATTCGGGCCGCCTGCTCCGGGTCGCTGCCGCCCATCAGGGCCGGTTCGGGCTGCAACTGCTCGAAGTAGCGGCAGATGGCGACCGACTCGGCGATGAACGTACCGTCGTCGAGCTCAAGCACCGGGACGCGGCCCATCGGGTTCTTCTTGCGGAAGGGCGCCTGCCTGTTCTCGGCGCTGCCCAGGTCGACCGGCACGATGGGAACCTCGATGCCCTTCTCGGCCAGGAAGATGCGGACGCGGCGGCAGTTGGGGGCGGTGGCGGCTTCGTGTAGCTTCATGGCTCAGGACATCTCCTGGGAGGTCGGCTGCTGATGGTCAAGGCATGGAAAACGACGGGCGCGCAGTGTAACCGCATCCGGCGCGCGAATCACGGGACGCACCGCCGATGATCGAGCTCATCGCCCAGCCCTCGTTCTGGGCCGCGCTCTTCTCCGTCACGCTGATCCAGATCGCGCTCGGCGCGGACAACCTGATCATCATCACGATCATCGCCAACAAGCTCCCCGAGACTCGGCGCAAGCAGGCGATCCAGCTCGGCCTGGTGCTGGCGATGACGCTCCGCATCGTGCTGCTCCTGATCCTGAGCCTGGTGCTCGGGGCCGCGACGACCGAACTCTGGACCTTCGACGGAGCGTTTCTCGGCGTCGAGATGGCCGGCAGCGTCGACGGCAAGTCGCTCGTGCTCGTGGTCGGCGGCCTGTTCCTGATCTGGAAGGGCGTCAAGGAGCTGCGCATCAAGCTGAAGGCGGTCGAGCACGAGGTCGCGAAGGCAAGCCGCTTCGCCGAGGTCGTCACCCTGATCGTGGGCATGAACCTGATCTTCTCCGTCGACTCGATCCTGACCGTCGTCGGCATGACGGACATCTTCGCGGTCATGGTCGGCTCGGTGCTCATCTCGGTCGCGCTGATGCTGGTCTTCGCCGGTCCGATCTCGCGCTTCCTCAGCTCCAACCCCGAGTTCGAGATCCTCGGCCTGTTCGTCCTCCTGCTCATCGGATTCGTGCTGATCCTCGAGGCGGGCCACAGTGCGCACATGGTCGTCAACGGCTCCCCCACCCCGTACATCCCGCAGTGGATCGTCATCTTCATCCTGCTGCTGATGTTCGCGCTCGACCTCTACCAGAACTGGTGGGAGCGAAAGCAGGAGGTCGACGCGGTAACGCTCCACCGGCGGCGCAAGTAGAGGCAGGCGGAGCCGAATCGGGCGGTGTACGATCCCCGCCCTCACATCCGGGGCCTTCGCCTGTGAGGCCCCGACTTCAACTCACTCCACTGGAAACCGCCGATGTCTGAGAACGAGTCCGCCAGTCCGCCACTGCCCACTCTCGCCATGCTCGGCGCCACCGGCGACCTTGGGGGCGGCCTCGCCCGGCGCTGGGCCGCGGCCGGCTACTCGATCGTCATCGGCTCGCGCTCACGGGAAAAGGGCGCCGGCTCGGCCGAGGACGTGAACGAGCAGCTTCGCGCACAGGGCCTGGCCCCCTCGGTCCGCGGCACGGACAACCTGAGCGCCGCCGAGGAAGGCGACCTCGTCGTGCTGACCGTGCCCTACGCCTTCCAGCGCGCCACGCTGGAGGCCGTGCGCGACGCGCTCCAGGGCAAGATCCTGGTCGACTGCACGGTGCCGCTTGTGCCGCCGAAGGTCGCGCGGGTGCAGCTTCCCGACGAGGGTTGCGCCGCGGTCATCGCCCAGCAGGCCGTCGGCCCGGACGTGCGGGTCGTCTCCGCCTTCCAGAACGTCGGCGCCGCCCATCTGCGCGAGGACGACGCGGTGGATTGCGACGTCCTGGTGACCGGCGACGACCCGGCGGCACGCGCCGAGGTCATCGAGCTGATCGAGGCGCTCGGGATGCGAGGCTGGCACGCCGGCCCGCTCGACAACGCCGCCGCGGCCGAGGCCCTGACATCGATCCTCATCCAGTTGAATCGGAAGTACGGAATCGCCGGCGCGGGGATCCGGATTACGGGCGAGGTGACCCGGAAGCCCTGAGTTCGTCCGCCTCGGCGTCGTCAGACCATGCTGAATCTCAAGTCGGTACCCGGCCTGCCCGATGTCCAACCGGGCGACGATCTGGCCTCCCTGATCGAGGAAGCGATGGGCCAGGCGCGCCTGAAGCTGCGCGCCGGCGATGTGCTCGTCGTCGCGCAGAAGATCGTCTCCAAGGCCGAGGGACGAATCGTCGAACTGGCGACTGTCGAACCGCGTGAGGAAGCCGTGCGGCTGGCGGCGGAGTGCGACAAGGACCCCCGGCTGATCGAACTCGTGCTCCGGGAATCGACCGAGGTGCTCCGGACTGTGCCGGGAGTCATCATCGTCGAGCATCGGCTCGGTCTCGTGCTGGCGAACGCGGGGATCGACCAGTCGAATCTGCGTCCCGGCGACGACCATGGCTACGCCCTGCTCCTGCCGGAGGATCCGGACGCGTCAGCGGCGGCTCTGCGTGAAGCCCTCGCAGCACGGTTTGGAATCGAGAACCTCGCCCTGATCATCAACGACAGCGTCGGCCGCGCCTGGCGGCTCGGCACCGTCGGGCTGGCGATCGGCGTCGCCGGCATGACCGCCCTGAGGGATCTGCGCGGGGACCGCGACCTGTTCGGCCGGGAGCTCATGGTCTCCGAGACCGGGATCGCCGACCAGGTGGCGAGCGCCGCCCAGATCGCCCAGGGCGAAGGCGACGAGGGCACGCCCGTCGTCCGGGTGCGCGGTCTGCGGCGACTCGGACCGGCCCGGACCGCCCGCGATCTGGTCCGGCCGCGCGACCAGGACCTCTTCCGGTGAGCCGCGAAGGCCAGTCGTCAGGCGTGCCGCCGTCACCGTCGGCGGCCGAACCGCAGCCGACGCGCTGCGTCGCGCTGTCCGGCGGTGTCGGCGGCGCCAAGCTTGCCCTCGGACTGTCGCGCGTCCTGCCCCCGGGCGACCTGACGATCGTCTGCAACACGGCGGACGACTTCGACCATCTCGGGCTCCGCGTCTGCCCCGATCTCGACACGGTGATGTACACGCTGGCCGGTGTCTCCAACCGCGTCACCGGATGGGGCCAGGCACACGAGACGTGGTCCTTCCTCGAGGCGCTTTCCCAGCTCGGCGGCGAGAGCTGGTTCCGGCTTGGCGACCGGGACCTGGCGACCCACGTCGAGCGCACGCGGAGGCTCCGGAACGGCGAGAGCCTGACTACGGTGACGGACGCGCTGTGCCGGACACTCGGAGTCGAAGCGAAGGTCCTGCCGATGAGCGACGACCCGGTACGCACCGTTGTCGGCACGTCCGGCGGCGAACTGAGCTTCCAGCACTACTTCGTGCGCGACCAGTGTGCCCCTGCGGTGACGGGCTTCCGGTTCGAGGGCATAGGTGCCGCTCGTCCGGCGCCGGGCTTCCTCGCCGCCCTGGAAGACGACGCGACGGCGGCGATCGTCGTCTGCCCGTCGAACCCGTTCGTCAGTGTCGATCCGGTGCTCGGCCTGCCGGGCATCGAGGCGGCGCTGCGGAGGACGCGGGCGCCGGTGCTCGCCGTCTCTCCCATCGTCGGCGGCCAGGCGATCAAGGGTCCGGCGGCCAAGATGATGGAGGAACTGCGGATGCCCGTGACGGCCACGGCTGTGGCCCGCCACTACCGGGAGCGCCACCTCCTCGATGGCTTCGTCGTCGACCATGCGGACGCCGGCGAAGCGGCGGATATCGAGCGGGAGGGACTCCCGACCCTGGTCACCGGCACGGTGATGGAAAGCCTGGCCGACCGGGAGCGTCTGGCAAGCGAGGTGCTCGACTTCGCCCGTAGCATCGCCGTACCGGATCGCCGAACGTGAGTGCGGGCGGTCTCTGGGCGGTCCTGCCGGTCAAGGCCTGGTCCGAGGCCAAGCGACGCCTGTCGCCGATCCTGAGCGGCGAAGAACGACAGGAGCTGGCCCGCGCGATGCTGGACGATGTGCTCGGCGCGATCGCCGGGGCCTCCCGGGTCACCGGAACACTTGCGGTCACCGCGGACAGGGTCGCTGCGAGCTACCTGGAAGGGGCCGGGTGCGAAGTTCTGGCGGAGCCCAGACGCGGCCTGAACCGGGCACTGGGCACCGCCGCGGACGAGCTGGGGCGCCGCGACGAATCGACGATGCTGGTGTTGCCCATCGACCTGCCGCTTGTCGTGGCCGACGATCTCGACCAGCTCTGCGTCCACCACCTGGAACAGGGGGCCGGGCACACCGGGAGCCCGGCTGCGCGGGCGACCGTCACCGTGGCGCCTGACCGATTCCGTTCCGGCACCAACGCCCTCGTCTGCTCGCCGCCTGGCTGCATTCCGTTCCGCTTCGGCGACGGCAGTTTTCATGCCCATCTCCGGGAAGCGGAACGGGCACAGGCCGCCCACGCCAGCGTCACCCTCAGGAACCTCAGCCTCGACGTGGACCATCCGGACGACCTGGCCGAACTGCTACGGCTCGACCACGCCAGCCGCACCGGACGTCTTCTACGCCGACTCGGTGCGCCGACACGGCTCGAAGGCCACTGAACCGGGACTGATACCGTTCGCTATCCGCCGTTGGCGCGTTCTTTCCCGCCGTCATAGCCATGCCGCATCAGCTCAGCGCGTTCCTGGACCGTTGCCCGACCCCCGACGAAGCCCGTGCGCTTGCCCGCATCGAGCCAGGCGCCGGCCTCGACGAGTTGGTCGATGTCGCCGGTGAACTGCGTGACCGGGGCCACGGCAACGTCGTCTCCTACTCGCGCAAGGTCTTCCTGCCGCTGACTCACCTGTGCCGGGACATCTGTCACTACTGCGTCTTCGCCCAACCGCCGAAGAAGGGCGAGGCGGCGTACATGCCGATCGACACCGTCCTGAGCCAGGCGCGCCTGGCCGCCCAGGCCGGCTGCAAGGAGGCGCTCTTCACCCTTGGCGACAAGCCCGAGTTGCGCTACAAGGCGGCGCGCGAGGGCCTGGCCGAACTCGGCCACGAGTCGACCCTCTCCTACCTCCGCGAAGCCGCGGAACGGGTCTTTACCGAGACCGGGCTCCTGCCCCACTTGAACCCGGGCCTGATGACCGCCGGGGACATCGAGCGTCTGCGCCCCGTATCGCCGTCGATGGGGATCATGCTGGAGAGCGTGTCCATGCGGCTGCACGAGAAGGGCCAGGCCCACTACGGCTGTCCCGACAAGGTGCCGTCCAGGCGGCTTCAAACCCTCCGACTGGCGGGCGAAGCCCACGTGCCCTTCACCTCGGGGATCCTGATCGGCATCGGCGAGACCCGCGAGGAACGGATCGACGCCTTGCTCGCGATGCGGGACCTGCACGAGGAGTACGGCCATATCCAGGAAGTGATCGTCCAGAACTTCCGGGCCAAGCCCGAGACCCGGATGGCCGACGCGCCCGAGCCGACGCTCGAGGACCTCCTGTGGACGATCGCCGCGGCGCGCCTCGTGCTCGGACCCGAGATGCACATCCAGGCGCCGCCGAACCTGAGCCCCGGCGTCCTGCCGCAACTCATAGCGGCCGGCATCGACGACTGGGGCGGCGTCTCGCCGGTCACTCCGGACTTCGTCAACCCCGAGGCGCCCTGGCCGCACCTCGAACGCCTCGCCGAGGAGACGGCGGCCGCCGGCAAGACCCTGGTCGAGCGCCTGACGGTCTATCCGGAGTGGGCACTCGACGGGGAGCGCTGGCTCGACGACGGCCGCGGCCAGAGCCGGGAGATCAGGCGGTCCGGCGGCGTGCGCGCCGCGGTCCTGCAGCGCATCGACGCCACCGGACTGCCGCGCACGGACGAGTGGTCGCCCGGCGAACAGACGCCGCCCCCGCGCGACGTCCTGGAGGCGGTCACGGCGCCGGTTCCCCGGGACGGCAACGGCACCGGCAATGGCCACGGACGCGTCGCCGGAACAGCCGCACCCGCGGGGAACGCACGTCAACCCGCGCCCGACCCGGGAGCGGGCGGGGCCCCCGGCGTGTCGACGAGCAGCGGCATCACCGGCATTCTGGCTCGCGCCCAGGCCGGCGAGGACCTCCTCGAGGAGCAGATCGCCAGCCTGTTCCGCGCCCGCGGCGCCGACTTCAGCGCCGTCTGTTCCGCCGCCGACCAGGTCCGCCGCGACGTGAACGGCGAGACGGTGAGCTACGTCGTCAACCGGAACATCAACTACACGAACGTCTGCTACTTCAAGTGCCAGTTCTGCGCCTTCTCGAAGGGCAAGCTGAGCGAGAACCTGCGCGGCAAGCCCTACGACCTCGAACTGGAAGAAGTCATGCGCCGCACGGTCGAGGCCTGGCAGCGCGGCGCGACGGAAGTCTGCATGCAGGGCGGCATCCACCCGGACTACACGGGCGAGACGTATCTCGGAATCTGCCGCGCGGTGAAGGAGGCCGTGCCCGAAATCCACGTCCACGCCTTCTCGCCGCTCGAGGTCTGGCAAGGCGCCGCGACCCTCGACATGCCGCTCCGCGACTACCTGCTGCTCCTCAAGGAGGCGGGCCTGGGCACCCTGCCGGGCACCGCCGCCGAGATCCTCGATGACGAGATTCGGGCGATCATCTGCCCCGACAAGCTGAACACGGACCAGTGGCTCGAGGTGATGGAGACCGCCCACGGGGTCGGCTACCGCACGACGGCGACGATCATGTATGGCCACGTCGACGGCCCGCGAAACTGGGCCCGCCACCTGCTCCGCCTGCGCGACCTGCAGAAGCGCACCCGCGGCTTCACCGAGTTCGTGCCCCTTCCCTTCGTCCACATGGAGGCGCCGCTCTACCTCAAGGGCCGCGCCCGCAAGGGGCCGACCTTCCGCGAGGCGGTGCTCATGCACGCCGTGGCCCGGCTGGCGCTTCACCCCTGGTTCGAAAACGTCCAGGCCTCCTGGGTCAAGATGGGGCCGGAAGGCGTCGCGGCCTGTCTTCGGGCCGGCGTGAACGACCTCGGCGGCACGTTGATGAACGAGAGCATCACCCGCGCCGCCGGTTCCGAGCACGGCCAGGAACTGCCGCCGTCCGAGATCGAGGCGCTGATCCGAAGTGCCGGCCGCGTTCCGAGACAGCGCACCACGCCCTACGGCACGCCGCCCCCGGAACGGGTCGAGACGTCGTTCCAGGCCGCGGAACTGGCCGCCGTGCTGAACACGCCGGCCCACCGGTACGAGCGCCAGGGGCCGCTGCGCCTGGTCCGTCCGGGGCTCGATTCATAGGCCGCCCGCGCCGGGCAGCCATCCGTGGAGTGAGGGACACTGCCCACTCCGTTCGCCGCCACCTCCGGGTCGCGGTCGACGAGTACGACGCGGCGATCCGCCGGTTCATCCCGGGCTACGACGAGATGCTGGCGGCAGCCGCCCGGGAGCTCGGCGCGGCCGCTGCGGGCAGGGTAGTCGACCTCGGCGCCGGCACCGGCGCTCTGTCCGAGGCAATCCTCGGTTCCTGCGACAGCGTGGATCTGGAGTTGATCGACGTCGACCCGGAGATGCTGGATCAGGCCCGGATCCGCCTGGCCCGCTTCGGCGACCGCGCCCGGTTCACCGAGGCGTCCTTCCTCGAGCCGCTGCCGCGCTGCCGTGGCGCCGCGGCGTCTCTTTCCCTGCACCACATCCCGACGATGGACGAGAAGCGATCTCTCTACCGCACCGTCTTCGAGGCCCTCGAACCCGGCGGCGTCTTCGTGAACGCGGACGCCACGATGCCCAGGACGCCGGCCGCCCAGGAGGCAACCTGGCGCGGCTGGGCCAACCACCTCATCTCCCACGGCATCGACGAGCGGCGAGCCTTCGAGCACTTCGAGGAGTGGTCCGAGGAAGACACCTACTTCCCGCTCGAAGACGAACTCGCCGCCATCGCTTCGGCCGGCTTCCACGCCGACTGCGTCTGGAACGAAGTCGGCATCACGGTCGTCGTCGGCCGCAAGACGGCCTGAGCGCCGTCGACGTTCGAGAAGCGCCGGCCTACAGCACCGCCTCCGCGATCGCTTCCATCGCCTCCGGCTGACGGCAGCCGAGCAGCATCGAGGCGACCTGGCCGTTGCGGCCGGCTTCCTTCCAGGCGCTGAGCCGCTCGACGATCCGCTCCTTCGGGCCGACCAGGGCCACGTCGTCGACCAGGGCGTCGGGCACGGCGCCGACGGCCTCGCTCTTCTTGCCGCCGAGGAAGTTGTCCTGGATCCGCTTCGCGTCGTCCGGGTAGCCGAGGCGCGTGGCGTAGTCGTTGTAGAAGTTCTTGTCCCGCGCGCCCATGCCGCCGATGTAGAGCGCCATGCTCTGCTTGACCGGGGTGCGGCACTGCTCCACGTCGTTCCCCATCACGACGGTGACGAAGGGCATGACCTCGAAGTCGCCGAGGCCCTTGCCGTTGCCCGCCGCGGCGAATCCCCGCTCGAGGGCGCCCTCGAGCAGGTCGTAGCGCTCCGGGTTCATCCAGATCGGGAACACGCCGTCCGCGACCTCCGCGCTGCACGCCAGACCGTTCGGGCTGATCGAGGCCGTGTATACGGGAATCGAGGTGTCCGCCGCCAGAATGCTCCTGAGCGGCTTGCCGAGACCGGTCCCGTCGTCGCCGCGATACGGCAACTGGTAGTGGTAACCGTCGTGCGTCACCGGCTCTTCGCGGGCGAAGACCTTCCGCATGATCTCGATGTACTCCTTCGTCCGCGTCAGCGGCCGGCCGTAGGCGACGCCGTGCCAGCCCTCGATGACCTGCGGCCCGGACGGCCCGAGACCGACGAGAAAACGGCCGCCGGAAAGCTGGTTCAGGGTCATCGCGGTCATCGCCGTCATCGCGGGACTGCGCGCGGGCATCTGCATGATCGCGGTGCCGACCTTCATCTTCTCCGTCTGGGCGAGGATCCAGCTCGCGGTGCTCACCGCGTCCGAGCCGTACGCCTCGGCGGTCCACACCGAGGTGAAACCCATGCTCTCGGCTTGCCGGATGCGTTCGATGTCGATGCTGATCTGGCTGCCGAAGGCGCCGGCGAGCAGGCCTAGTTCCATGGTCCGGTCTCCAATGTCCTGGTTGTGTCCGTCGGTTCGTGGACGAAAACGCGCGCGAGGCCAGAGCCGCCAAACCCGGCGCAAGCTCCGTGTTTGGCCCCAGCCCCCACCTCGCGATGAGCTTGCGCCGCGAAACTTACTCCGTTGCGTTTCTGCGGTGCAAGCTCCTGGCAGGTCGGACTAGACTGCGATCCATGGCCGAGACGCCGGCATCGGAGCGTGGTTCCAGCCTTGGCTCGCGCAAACCCCGCAGCCAGATCCTCTGGCCGCTCGCGTTCGTCACGCTGACCTTGGGGATGGTCGTCGTGATCGTGATCGGTTTCGTCATCATCCGACTGACCCAGGTCCCCGGCGACGTGGCGGAGGGCGGCCGCGAACTCGCCCGCGACGCCGCCCTTGCCGTCGAACGGATCGCGGAGGCGTTCCACACAGGCACCGTGCAGACATCCTTCGTGAGCTACGCCACCGAGATCTCCGGCAGCGCCTTCCTCCAGTTCGCGTCTCTCGACCAGACCGAGGTGATCGAGCGCAGGGACTCGGCGAGCCTGCTGTGGGGGCGACTCAGGCTGCCGGACGTAATGGTCGAAGCGCGGGTCCCGGTCCGCTACACCTACTACCTCGACCTCCAGGACGAGTGGTCACTCACCCTTGAGGGAACAACGGTTCACGTACTTGCCCCCGGCGTGCGCGCGAACCGGCCCGCCGTGGACGCCTCAGCGATCGAGTACCGGGTCCAGGCGGACTCCGTGCTCCGCGACGAGGAAGCGGTGCTGGAGCAACTCCGCCTCCGCATCACGGACCAGTTGGCGTCCCGCGCGGGCGAGAACATCGCCCTGGTGCGGGAACTCGGGCGCCGCAGGACCGCCGACTTCGTGCGCACGTTCCTGCTGTCGCAGTTCGGGGAAGACGTGGACGGGTATCGAATCGAGGTCCGCTTCCGCGATGAAGTCGATCTTGAGGCCTCGCCCGAACCCGCGCCCGGACGCTCGCCGGCGGTAACCGAGGAAGAGCGGAATTGACCGACCGCCTGGCGCGCCGGCGCCAGCGACTCCGGGCCCGACAGGCGGACCGCTTCGGGCGCATGGCGGAGCAGGTCCACGTTCACAACCCGTTCTACCGGGCGAAGTGGCAAGCCGCCGGCTTCGACTCCCCGCCGACCCTGGACGACCTGAGGGATCTTCCTTTCACGACCAAGGCCGAGCTCGCCGGCGACCAGGACGCAAACCCGCCCCGGGGCAGCAACCTGACCTTCCCGTTCGACCGCTACGTCCGCGTCCACCGCACCTCGGGGACGACCGGCAAGCCGCTGCGCTGGTTCGACACCCCGGCAAGCTGGCAGTGGTTCCTCGACTGCTGGCTCGAGACCTACAAGGGAGCCGGCGTCGGCCCCGACGACCGGGTCTTCGTGGCCTTCGGCTTCGGCCCCTTCGTCGGCTTCTGGACCGCATTCGAGGCTGCCCAGCAGCTTGGCTGCCTCGTCATGCCGGCCGGTCACCTGAGCACCGAACAGCGGCTGCGCGTCATGCTGGACGACGAGGCGACGGTGCTCGTGGCGACCCCGACCTACGCCTTGCGCCTCCTGGAGGTCGGGGACGGGCTGGGCCTCGACCTGGCCGGAAGCTCCATCGCGCGGACGATCCACGGCGGCGAACCGGGCGGCGGGGTCCCCGCGGTGAAACGCCGCCTGGCCGCGGGCTACGGCGCGCATGTCTTCGATCATGCCGGGGCCACCGAGGTCGGGGCCTGGGGCCACCCCTGCGGCGTCGGCGAACGCCTGCACATCCTGGAAGAAGAGTTCATCGTCGAGTGGTTGGACAGGGGAACCGGCGAGCTCCTGAAGCCGCTCGATCCCGAAGCGGCCGCCGACGCCGACACCGAACCGGTCCTCGGCGAACTCGTGCTGACGAACCTCGGCCGCATCGGCAGCCCGGTCGTCCGTTACCGCACCGGCGACGTCGGACGACTCGTCGCCGCCGGCTGCTCCTGCGGCCGACCGACGATGTACCTCGACGGCGGCGTCCTCGCCCGAGCCGACGACATGTTCATCGTCCGCGGCGTCAACGTCTACCCGAGCGCCGTCGACGCCCTGATCCGCGAAACCGGCGGCGTCGCCGAGTACCGCGCGACCGTCCGCCGCAGCCGCCAGATGACCGAAGTCGAACTGGAGATCGAACCCGAACCCGGCAGCGACGCCGGCCCCCTGCGGTCACGTCTGCAGGAACTCCTCGAACGCCGCCTCAGCCTCCGCGTCCCGGTACGGATCAGCGACCCCGGCTCGCTCCCCCGCTTCGAACTGAAGGCCCGCCGCTTCCGGTTCGAGTAGCCGCGAACCCCTTTGCTTCCACCAGAGCTGATGAGAATCGCCACGACCGGATTCACGAACAGCTCGGACGAGGCCCCGCCTCAGGCCCGAGAGACTGCCGGCCGATTCAGCACGAAGAGCGCCGCGAACAGGATGCCTCCGAGGCCGTTCACGACGAGACCCATCGTCGGACCACCCAGGTCGGGGACCAGGAGCAGGGCCGCCGCGAGCAGCATCAGGGTTCGAAGCGGCAGGGTGAGGTCGGATCGCAGATAGCCGCCGATCCCGGAGGCCAGGGCGACGATGCCGACGACGGCCGCGCCGAGAGCGAGGACCAGTGGCGGCAGGCCCGCCGCGCCTGTGGCGAACAGGCTTGTGCCGTCCTCGTTCATCAGGAGCAGCGCCGGCCGGTAGATGAACATGAAGGGCAGCGTGAATCCCACGAGGGCGAAGCGGAACGCGGCAAGAGCCGTGGGCATGACCGGCGCCTGCGCCAGGCTGGACGCCGCGTAGGCCGCGAGCGCGACCGGCGGCGTGACCATGGACATCATCCCGAAGTAGAAGATGAACAGGTGAGCCGCCAGCGGGATCACGCCAAGCTCCGAAAGCAGCGAGCCCATCAGGGTGGCCATCAGCAGGTAGCAGACGACGGACGGCACCCCCATGCCGAGCACGAGCGACGTGACCATGATCCCGAGCAGGGCCAGGAACAGGTTCGTCGCGACGACGCCCTTGATCGCCGCCGAGAAGTCCGCCGCGATTCCCGTCTGCTGGACGATGCCGATCACGACGCCAACACAGGCGCTGGCGGCGACCAGGGGAATCCCGTTGCGGGCGGCCCGGGTCAGGGCGTCGAGCATGTGCGGCCGGAAGACGCGGTGGATCAGCCCGAACGACATGAGTCCGAACATCGCCACGATCCCGGACGAGAGCCAGGATTCGAACACCTGCCGGAAGGACGGATCCGCGGGAAGTTCGGCCAGGACCACCTGGTGCAGCAGAGCCACGACGCCGAAGCAGCCTAGGGCCAGGCGGCGGAGCTTCCGGGGCAGATCGATCTCGGGTCGCAGCACCGCCAGCACCAGGATCACGATCAGGGCGCCCGTGACCGCCCGGAACGGCGAGAACCGGAGCAGCAGGAGGAGGACGAGGGTGGACAGGCCGGCGACGAAGACGAGGGCGTCGAAGCGCCGCACCGGGGGCGGCTCGCCTTCGCGCTCGGGGGCGCCGACCCGCCGCGAGTAGAAGTGGACGATCAGGAAGATCGAGAGGTAGAACAGGACCGCTGGCAGCAGGGCCGCTTGCACGATCTGAAGGAAGGTGACCTGGGGCTCGACGATCTCGAGCATCATGTAGGCGCCGGCGCCCATGACCGGCGGCACCAGGGCGCCTCCGGAGGCCGCCGCCGCCTCGACCGCCGCCGCGATGTGGCGCCTGAACCCGTTGCTCCGCATCATGGGGATCGTGAAGGCGCCGGTCGTCACGGCGTTCGCCACCGCGCTTCCGGATAGCGACCCCAACAGCCCGCTGCTCAGCACGGCGACCTTCGCCGGACCGCCCGGCTTCGAGCCGAAGACGCGCTCCGCGAAGCGCATGATGAACCGGGTCGCCCCGGACATCTCGAGGAACGCCCCGAAGACGACGAACAGGAACACGTAGCGGAACATGACGGAAGCGGCCGGGCCGAACACGCCCAGGCTCTGCAGGAAGGTCGTGCCGACGACGTCGCGGGGGCTCTGGCCGGCGTGGGGAAAGAGCCAGTCCGGCAGCAGGTCCCAGCCGTTCCGCAGGCTGTAGTAGCAGTAGAGCGTGTGCGCCACGAACGCCATGCCAAGGGCCGGGACGATCCAGCCGATGCTCCGGCGGGCGGCCTCCAGGACAAGCAGCAGGCCGATCAGGCCGAAGCCGATGTCCGCGCCGGTTTCGATCCCGGCCCGATTCCCCAGCGACCGGCCGCCCGACCAGAGGTGCTCGAAGGCCGGTTCCGTCTGCACGACGACGTAGGCGCAGACGACGGCGGCCAGGAGCCCGAGCAGACCGTCCAGCCCCCGCAGCCACGGATTCGACGCAAGTTTCGGATGAACCGGAAACGCGAGAAAGCAGAGCAACAGCCCGAGGCCGACGAACACGGCCAGGGACGACTGCGGCAGCAGCAGGCCGAAGTTCACCTCAAAGAGGACGAAGAAGCAGAGGGCGACGCCAAGCGCCGCGATCAGGCCCCGGCGGGTCCGCTCGACCTCAGGCGCCGGAGCGGCGCCTTCCGGGTCGCCGCCGGACGCCATGCTCCGTGCCTCGGGCGTGCCGCTCAACCGCCCGCTTCGGGCCAGATGCCGATCTCGCGGTAGTAGCGCTCAGCGCCCGGATGAAACGGCGTGCCGGTGTTCCGGGCCGCGTTCGCCTCGTTGATCGCGCGGCCGGCCGGATGCCTGGCGGCGATCTCCTGGCGGTGTTCCCAGATCGTCTTCGTGACCTGGTACACGAGTTCCTCGTCCGCGTCGGCGTAGGTGATCAGGTGCATCGAGCCGACGTTCAGGCCCGGGTAGTCCTCGGTCAGGTCCGAGTACGCGTCGGCCGGAATCACAGCGAGCTGGAAGAAGGGATAGTCGCGCGCGAGCTGCTGCCGCTTCTGTTCGTCGAACGGGAGAAACACGATGTCGTGGGTGCTGCTGGCCTGGGTCACGGACCCCGTCGGCACCGCGCCGCCCAGGAACGCCGCGTCGATCGAGCCGTCGCCCAGCATGTCGACGGCGCCGCTCTGCGTGCCGTAGACCTGGGTGAAGTCGTCGTAGCTCACGCCGTGGGCCGCCAGCAGCGGCTCGACGAACATCTCGAAGCCCGCGCCCGCAACCCCGACCATCGCCCGCTTCCCCGCGAGGTCCTGAAGCGTGGCGAGTCCCGAGTCCGCCTTCGCGATGAACGTCGCGATGTTCGGCGCCAGCGTGGCGACGGCGCGGATGTCGTAGCTCTGCTCCCAGCCCGACTCGCCCAGCACCGCGAAGTAGCTGATCGCCGAGTTGGAGAGCGCAAGTTCCAGTTCGCCGCGCGCGAGCCGGCGAATGTTCTCCTGCGAGCCCTTCGTGCCGCGCGGCTGCACGCGCCAGTTGTTCTCGCCGCGGTTCTCGTTCAGGACTTCGGCGATCGCGCCTCCGACGACCGGGAACGCGCCGCCGACCGGCGCGGTGCCCATGCTGAGGAATCGCGGATTTCCCGAACCAGCATCGGTCCCACCGCCGCCGCCACCGCAGGCCGCGAGCAGGGCGAGCGCCGGCAGGGCGGCGAACAGGCGGTTCTTCATCGACAGGTACCTCGGAGCGTGCGGATGTTGGCGGGCCGGCGGACGTGGCCGGCGATCATAACCCGCACGGCCATGGCCCGTGCCGGCGACGCCGTTCGTGAACTTGCCTCTCGGAAAGCCGACGGGAACCCGTGTGGCGCGATCTCGCGCCACACGCGAACCAGTCCGTGCGCCCGTCCCCGGGCGCACGGATGGCACGTCGGCGCACCCAGTGGGCGATCCGTGACGCCCTACGGCTCGGCGATGCAGTACAGGAAGCTGGCGGTCCGCAGATAGAGCCTGCCCGGCGCCACGCCGAGGGAGGACAGGGTGAAGCCCTGGACCTGGTTCGTCGCCAGGACCTCGAACTCGGGCCCGTCCCGCAGCACGGTCGTCACCCCGTCCTCGCTCGTCGCGTAGACCTTGCCGTCGGCCACCAGGAGCGAGGCGCTGTAGGTGCCCCGCTCGAGCCTCTGGTCCTTCCAGTCCGCTTCCCCGGTCCTGGCGTCGAGCCGCGACAGAAGGCCGTTGTCGCGCAGCAGGTAGAGCGTGTCGCCGTCCGTCGCGGGCGTCGGCACGTCGGGGCCGCGGTCCGTCTCCCAGAGAATCTCGGGCTCGCCGGCGCCAAGCCGCAGCGCCTTCATCGGGTTGACCCGGGTCGGCACGAAGACCAGATCGCCAGAGGCCACGGGAGAGGCGACGACCCGGTACATCGGACTGTCGTTCGGGTTGAAGCCCTCGACTCGCCAGATCTCCCGGCCACTTGCCGGATCGTGGCCAGTGGCGACGTCGCCGCCGTTGATCACGAGCACATGGCGATCGCCCGTCTCCGCGATGGCCGGCGTGATGTAGGCGTCCGGCGACTCCATCCGGGCGTCGGTCGGCCGCTCCTGCCTCCAGATCGTCTCCCCGGAAGCGGCGTCGATCGCCAGGATGTAGGACGGATCGTCCGTCTTCATGCCGTGCAGGACCGGCACGAAGAGCACGCTCCGCCACAGGAGAGCCGACGAACCGTAGCCGTGGTTCAGTCCGAAGGCGCCGTAGTCCTGCTCGAGTTCACGAGCCCAGAGCCGGTTGCCGTCGAAATCGTAGGCCTGAAGCGCTCCGGTGCCGGTCAGCACCCAGACCCGTTCGCCGTCCGTGATGGGCGACGGCGAGGACATGTTGTGCTTGCGCTGGAACCGGTTGCCTCCTCCGACCTTCCGTTGCCAGACGACCTCGCCCGAATCCGCGTCGACCCGCCACAGGAAGAGGTCGTCCCCTTCCGCCACGTTCAGGAAGAGGCGCTTGCCGACGACGATCGGCGTCGAGCCCGAGCGATCCGGAAGGGGCAGTTTCCAGACGATGTTCCGCTCCATTTCGCCGTCGTGGGACCACTCTGTTGGCAGACCGGTGTGGGCGCTGTAGCCGTTGCGGTCGGGGCCTCGCCAGTTCGGCCACTCCGAGGTCCCGAAGGCAGCCGTCGCGGCGAGAGCCGAGAGAGCCGCTCCGAGGACGATCGGGGTGCAGCGGGACCCGGCCGCGGATTCCCTGCCGTTGTGCTTCATGCCGCCTCCCTCGCCGCAGCGGGCTCGTCCGTTTCTCCCTCTCCGTCGGCCTCATCGTCAGCGGCCTCCGAAGCCTCGGGCATCAGCAGAACCTGGATCAGGTTCTCGCCGCCGAGGTAGTCGCGGGCGGCGCCACGAATCATGTTCGCGTCGAGCTGGTCGAAGAGTTCTTCGTACTCCAGGATGGAGAGGGGATCCTCGCCGAACTGGTACACGGTCTGCAACGCACCCAGCCAGAAGCCGTTCGTTTCCTTCGACGTCTCGCGGCCGCGACGCTGCTGCTCCCGGATCTGGGCCACCTCCTCGTCCGTTGCCGGCTCGGTACGGATGCGAGCGATCTCCTCGCCGACCGCCTCGATCATCTCCTCGACCCGGTCGGGACCGCAGCCGAAGAGGACCTGCACGGAGAACTCCGAGACCGGGATCCTGTCCGCGCCCGCAGACACGTTCGCACCGTAGGTCCCACCGAGTTCCTCCCGCAGACGCTCCCGCAGGCGATCCCGCAGCAGCGAGCCCATGGCGTTCAGTCGGTAGCGGTTCAACTGGGTCTGCTCGAAGGGTCCGCTGTACACAAGGGCGACCTGACTCTGCTCCTCAAGGCCCTTGTACACCGTCCGTTCGATGCGGCCCCTGGGAGTCCGCACTCCGACATCTCTCCAGGCTTCCTCGCGGCCGGTGGACGGGAGGCCACCCAGCCAGGTCTCGACAAGCGGTTCCATCACGCCGAGTTCGAAGCTGCCGGCGAAGAAGAACGTGAAATCGGAGAAATCCCGGAACCGGTCTTCGTAGACGGCGAAGATCCGGTCCTCGTCCAGGTCCGCCAGCATCTCCTCCGTGACCATCCGGCGCCGCGGATGATCCTGGCTCAGGATCTCCACGAACGTCTTCAGGAAGTGGTACCTCGGCATCGCGCTCTGGTTGCGCAGCAGCGCACCCTGGCGGGTCAGAAACGACTCGTACGCCTCCGCGTCGCGGCGGGGCGACGTCCCGCTCAGGTAGATCAACTCGAACAGGGTTTCCAGGTCCTTGGGCGAACCCCGGCCGCTGAAGCCTTCGAAGAGGGGGCCGATCACCGGACCGACCCGCGCCACCTTCCCGGCCAACGCCTTGTTCAACTGGGTGAGGCTGAAGTTCCCGAGCCCGGAGAGCTGAACCACCGAGGTCGCCATGTTCGCCTCCAGCCAGTCCTCGTCCGAGACGAGTGAGGCGCCCCCCGGGCTGAAGGAGGCGACCAGGATCTCGTCGTTCTTGAAGTCGCTCGGGCGCAGCACGACCCGGACGCCGTTCGAGAGTCGCCACTCGGTGACCCCGAGTTTCTCGATCGTCGACCGTTCGACGATCCGACCCGGCGACGGTCGGACGGGCACCAGGGCGCCCTCGCCGACATCGTCTTCGTAGGCCGTGACCTCGACCTGACCGACCCGGGCGAGGCCGGCCAGCAGCTCCTCCTCGCCTGGCTGTTCCAGCCCGTCCTTCTCCGGGCCGCTGGCGAGAACCACACGGTCGTTGTCGTGGATCCAGGAGTCGGCAACCGCGTTGACTTCGGCCAACTCAAGCTCGGGCAGGTACCGGCGCGCCAGCTCGCGTTCGTAGGCGATGCCCGGAAACGGCTCGCCGCTCAGGAAGTTCCGCGAATACTCGGCGGCATAGGCCGCTGAATGGGTCTTGTCCCGCTCATCGTAAGCCCGATCCATCGACCGCAGCGTGTTGACCTTGGCCCGTTCCAGCTCGCTCTCCTCGAAGCCGTGCCTGCGAGCACGCTCCGACTCGGTCAACAGGGCTTCCAGCGCCCGCACCGCGCCGCCTTCGCGAGCGCCGGCCGAGAGTACGTAAAGGCTGCGGGTGCGGGCCAGCGTTCCCCTGCCGCTGGAGGCGCCGATGAACGGCGGGTCGGCCTCCTCGGCGCGCTCGGCCAGCCGGTTGTTCAGCATCCCGTTGTAGAGACCGCTCACCAGCCGGGCGCGGTAGTCTGCGACGGTGGAGTACGGATCCGGCGGCCCCTTGTAGGCAACCGAAACCGAGGAACGCGGCAGTTCCGGATCGCTGAAGACCGAAACGAGCGTTTCCTCGTGTGGAGGTATCTCCGCCTCGAACCGCTCTCGCGGCGTTTCCGGCCCCTCGAGCTTGCCGAATCGGCTGCGGATCTCCGACTCCACCTCCTCCGCTTCAAAGTCGCCGACGGCGACCACCGCCATCAGATCTGGCCGGTACCAGTCGCGGTAGAAGTCCCGCAGCCGCTCCGGCGGCGCCTCGCGCAACATCTCCGGGTCGCCGATCGGCAATCGCTCGGCGTAGCGCGAGCCGTGGAAGCGGTACGGGATCTCGGCATCGCGCAGCCGGGCGCCCGCGCCACGGCCTCCGCGCCACTCCTCGATTACGACCCCGCGTTCCTTCTCGATCTCCTCGTCCTCAAGGCTGACGCCGGACGCCCAGTCCTCGAGCACGAGGAGCGCCGTATCGAGAATCTCCGGATCGTCGGTCGGCACTTCCAGCATGTAGACGGTCTCGTCGAAGCTCGTGTACGCGTTGACGTCCGGTCCGAAGCGCATGCCAATACCCTGCAGGTAGTCGAGCAACTCCGTCTTCTCGAAGTTCTTCGTGCCGTTGAACGCCATGTGCTCGACGAAGTGCGCGAGACCGCGCTGGTCGTCGTCCTCGAGCACGGAGCCCGCACGCACGATGAGACGCAGGAAGGCCCGGTTCTCCGGCCGGCCATTGCTGCGCACGTAGTACCGAAGACCGTTGTCCAGTTCTCCAGTCAGCACGGCCGGATCCTGGGGCAGGACCTCGGTCAGCTCCCAGGTCCAGTCGCCGCCAACCTCCGTCGTTTCGCCGGCGGCTTCCTCCTGCGCGACGGCGGCGGTGACGCCGGCGACGAAGACAGACAGCGAGACGATTCCAACCAGGACACCGCGTTTGACCCTCAGCCCCGAAGGGCAACTCAACTCGATCATCGTTCCTCCCAGCAGTCCGTGGCGTCAGCGCCCGCCTGCAGCGGCCGCCCCGCCTTCCACTCGCACCACCGCGCCGGCGGGGAGCGCCTCGACCAGCGCCGCGAGCGCAAGGTCTGCGGCGCCGCGGCTGCGGCTGTCCACCGTCAGTTTGACCCGATAGTCACCGTCCATCACCGGATAGCTCCCGATCTCGACCTCGGCGTGAGCCGCAACGACCAGATCGAGCATCTCGGCGATGTCCGTTTCGCGGCACATCGTGTACACCGCCCGGCTGTAGAAACGGCGACCGGCCGCCAACCGGTCCCGCAGCAGGGGCAGCTTCATGCGGAAGATCCGCGGCACCCCCGGCAAGACGTAGACGTTGTCCATCACGACAGAAGGCCAGGGCACCTCTGGCGTGCTGACCAGGTCTGCGCCTTCCGGCACGTCGGCCATTCGCAGGTGACCCTCCGTGCAGCGCTCCCCCACCATCTCGCGGATCCTGGTCACCAGTTCCGGCGAGCGAACCAGAGGCCGGTCAAAGGCGGCAGCCACCGCCTTCAGGGTGACGTCGTCGTGGGTCGGACCGACGCCGCCCGAAGTGATCACGTAGTCGAAGCTGTCTCTGAGCCGCTCGATGTCACCCGCGATGCCGGCGATGTCGTCGGGGCAGACGACCACTCGGCGCAGCTCGATTCCCAGGCCGAACAGCTCGCGCGCCAGCAGGGTCAGGTTCGCCTCCTCGACCTTGCCGGTGAGGATTTCGTTCCCGATGATCAACGCCGCCGCCGTGGGCATCGGGGTAGCTTACCGGCCCACGAAACGGGGCGACCGGCGCTCCGTCAATGCCTGCACCCCCTCGCGGGCATCGGCGGTGCGGAAGGTGACCTCCTGCTCCGCGCTCTCCAGTTCGAGGGCCTGGTCGATCGACCGCTCGAAGGTGCCGCGCACGGTCCGCTTGGTCGCCTTCACCGCCACCGGGCCAGCCGCCGCGATCTCCAGTGCCAAGCCCTCCACGACCTGGTCGAAGTCGTCGTCCGCCTCGCGACTGGCGATGCCCCAGTCGACCGCCGTCGCCGCGTCGATCAGCCGGCCGCTGTACAGGAGCTCGGCGGCCCGTGCGGGTCCGATCAAACGCGGGAGCGTCCAGGTCGCCGCCATGCCGGGGTGGATACCGAGACGCACGAAGGTCATCCCCACCCTCGCACCCGTCCTGATCACCCGCATGTCGCACCCGAGCGCGAAACACAGGCCGGCGCCGATCGCATGGCCGTTGATCGCCGCGATCGACGGTGCGTCGAGGCCGCGGACGGAGAGGTAGAGACGGTAGAAGTTCGCGCCGCCGCCCAGGCCGGGGCCCGCATCGGGTTCTTCGCTGACCTCTTCCTGGATACTCTCCAGGCTGCCGCCGGCGCTGAACGCCCGGCCGGCGCCGCGGACGATGACGACCCGGGTGTCGTCCCGGTCATTGATCAGCGGCACGGCGTCCCGGATTTCCGCGCCCATCGCGGACGTCATCGCGTTCAACCGGGACGGCACGTTCAGGGTCAACCGCGTGATCGGGCCCTGGTGGTCCACCAGGATGTGATTGAAGCTCATGGCGTGCGTACTCCTTCGACTATGAGGATTCCGAGGCTAGAATGCGGCGCATGCTAACGATCACCGAGCTGGCACAGAAGAAGGTCGCCGAAGCGATGAAGGACGAGGAGCGCGAGGATCTCGCTCTCCGCATCGCGATCACCGGCCGCGGCGGCGGCGGCTTCCGCTACCAGATGGACCTGGTGGGAACAGACGAGACCCGGCCCGGCGACGAGGTGGTGGACGCCGACGCGTTCAAGGTCTTCATCGACTCCGAGAGCGCCCCGGACCTCGAGGGCACGACGATCGACTTCATCACCCGGCTCTCCGAGAGCGGCTTCAAGTTCGAGAACCCGAACTCGGTCTGGGGCGAGGGAGTCGCCGCCGACGTCCAGCGCGTCCTCGACGACCAGATCAATCCGCAGATCGCCGCCCATGGCGGCTTCGTCACCCTGCTCGAGGTCAAGGACGAGACGGCGTTCATCACGATGGGCGGCGGCTGCCAGGGCTGCGGCATGGCCGACCAAACCCTGAAGCAGGGCGTCGAGCAGGCCATTCTCGAGGCGGTGCCGACCGTCCGCCGGGTGCTCGACACGACGGACCACGCCGCCGGCACGAACCCGTACTACGCGCCGTAGCGCCGACGGCAGGTAGCCTGCCCTCGGCCCGTATTGCCGATCCCCCACCGTTGTGGAATAGTCCTCTCTGGCCGAGCGACGCGTTCTGATTCGCCCTCGCTCGCCGGACTAGAGCTCGCTCGCCGGAATAGAGCACGTCACGATCGATGGGCACGCACCGTTTCAGGCGGGGATTGAGCCTGCCCATTTCGGGCGCTCCCGAACAGACGCTGGACGACGGCCCGGCGCCGGGTACCGTTGCGGTCGTCGCTGCCGACTACCCGGGCATGAAGCCCGCAATGCACGTCTCGCCGGGCGATGCGGTAAGGCGCGGACAACTCCTGTTCGAGGACCGCAAGCAGCCTGGCGTCCGGTTCACGTCCCCTGCCGCGGGCACGGTCATGGCAGTGAACCGGGGCGCGAAGCGGGCCCTGATCTCGGTCGTGGTCCGGGTGGACCCCGGGGACCAGGCGGGCTCCGGCGGCGGCGCGAGCTTCTCAAGCCACACCGGACGTCACCCCAGCGCCCTCTCCCGCGAGGAGGTAGAGACACTGCTGGTCGAGTCCGGGGACTGGGCGGCCCTCCGGGCTCGCCCGTTCGGACGTACGGCGGCGCCGGGATCGACACCGAAGTCGATCTTCGTCACCGCGATGAGCAGCGAACCCTTCGCACCGGATGCCGACCGCGTAGCGGAAGGACGAGCTGGTGACCTGGAACGGGGCCTCGCCGCACTCGCCAGGCTGACCGAAGGTCCGGTCTATCTCTGCCGGGCGCCCGGAACGCTGGCAGCCATCCAGCCAAGCGGCCAGGTGCGGATCGAGGAGTTCATCGGCCCCCACCCCGCTGGCGCTCCGGGACTGCACATCCACACCCTGGATCCGGTCGATCGCAGCAAGCTGGTGTGGCAGATCGGGCTCCAGGACACATTGGCGATTGGTCGCCTGTTCGCGACCGGCGAGCCGGACGTTTCGCGGATGGTCGCCCTCGCCGGGCCCCCGGTCCGCAGGCCACGGCTGCTCCGCACTCGGCTTGGCGCCTCGCTCGCCGACGTGACCCGAGGCGAGCTCGGCGACGGCGCGGTAGTGATCCCCGACGATGCCGTGCGAGTTGTCAGCGGCTCGCCGCTCAGCGGGCGAACCGCGATCGGCGAGGGTGCACCGGCCGACCTGCACGGCTACCTGGGCCGCTTCCACGACACGGTCAGCGTGCTCGAGGACGACCACGACCGCCGCTTCCTGGGCTGGCTGCAGCCGGGCTTCGGCGCGTTCTCGCGAGCCCGCGCCTTCGCCTCCTCCCTGCTGCCGCGCAAGTCGTTCGCAATGACGACGACCACCTACGGATCGCCGCGGGCGATCGTTCCGGTCGGCCTCTACGAGAGCGTCTTTCCCTGGGATCTGCAGCCGACCTTCCTGCTCAAGTCGCTGGTGGCCGGCGACATCGAGCGCGCCGAGGAACTCGGGTGCCTCGAACTGCTGGAGGAGGATCTGGCTCTCTGCACCTTCGTTTGCCCCGGCAAGACGGAGTACGGGCCCTACCTGCGCGACGCGCTCGAACTGATCGAGAAGGAAGGCTAGACGCCGCCCGCCGACGATGAAGTTCCTGCGCAAGATCCTCGACCGTCAGGCCCGCCACTTCGAGCGGGGCGGCAGGTTCGAGCGCTTCTACCCCCTGTACGAAGCGCCGGACACCTTCCTTTACACGCCGGGCAAGACGACCGCCGGCGCCGCCCACGTGCGCGATGCGCTCGACCTGAAGCGGTTGATGATGACGGTCGTCGTCGCGCTCGTGCCCTGCGTCCTCATGGCGATGTGGAACACCGGCCGGCAGATCCATGTGGCGATCGCCGGCGGCGCCAGCGCGCTGCCGAACTGGCAAACCGACGCGATGGAGATGCTGGGGCTGCCCTTCGACGCTTCCAGCCTGCTCTCGAACTCGGTTCACGGCGCGCTCTACTACCTGCCGGTCCTGATCGTGACCTTCGCCGTCGGCGGCCTCTGGGAGGGCCTGTTCGCGGTCGTCCGGCGCCACGACGTGAACGAGGGCTTCCTGGTTACCGGCATGCTCTTTCCGCTCGTGCTGCCGCCGACCATCCCGCTGTGGCAGGTCGCGATCGGCATCACGTTCGGCGTCGTCGTCGGCAAGGAGATCTTCGGCGGCACGGGCTTCAACGTCCTGAACCCGGCTCTCACCGCCCGCGTGTTCCTCTTCTTCGCCTATCCCGCCCAGATCTCGGGCGACGCGGTGTGGATCGCGGCAGGCACTTCGGCTCCGCCCGACGGATACAGCGGCGCCACCGCGCTCGGCGACATCGCGGTGCACGAGGCGGAATCCGGTTCGACCGCCCGGCTTAACGGCCTGGACGCCATCGAGGGCTCCGTGACCTGGATGCAGGCCTTCCTGGGCGACATTCCGGGTTCGATGGGCGAGACCTCGACCCTGGCCTGCCTGATCGGAGCCGCGATCCTGATCGCCACGGGCATCGGCTCCTGGCGCATCATGGTCGCCGCCACCGCCGGGTCCTTCGCCATCTCCATGCTGCTCAACCTGATCGCGTCGACGACGAATCCGATGCTCTCCGTGCCATTCGGCTGGCATGTCGTGCTCGGCGGCTGGGCCTTCGGCATCGTCTTCATGGCCACCGATCCGGTCAGCGCCGCGCAGACGAACCGTGGCCGGTACATCTACGGTTTCCTGGTCGGCGTGCTGGCTATTCTCATCCGCACCGTGAATCCCGCCTTCCCGGAAGGCGTGATGCTCGGCATCCTGTTCATGAACCTGTTCGCGCCCCTGATCGACCACTACGTGTTGAAGGCGAACATCAAGCGCCGGAAGGCGCGCTACGCTCAGTAGAGCCGACCAACGAGACTCCGCAATGGCAGACCGACAGGCCACCGGCTACATCCTCCTGTTCGCGACGGCGATCTGCATCGTCTGCGGCATTCTCGTCTCCTCCTTCGCGGTCAGCCTGGAGCCGCTCCAGGATGAGAACGCGGCACTCGACAAGCAGAAGCGGGTTCTCGAGGCTGTGGATCTTCTCCAACCGGGCGAGCGAGTCACGCCGGAAGAGGTGGCCGCGCGCTTCGAACCGATCAAACCGGTGATCATCGACCTCGCGACGGGCGAAGCGCAGGCCGACGCCGACACGGCAACGTTCGACCAGCAGCGGCGGGCCCGAAACCCCTCGACCAGCGTCGAGTTGCCGAAGAACAGGGCGAGCGTCAAGCGCCTTCCCGATCAGGCGCTGCTCTACGAGGTGCGCGGCGACAACGGCGAACTCGAGATGGTCGTGCTGCCGATCGAGGGCCTGGGGCTCTGGGGCACCCTCTACGGCTTCCTGGCGCTCGACGCGGACACGACGACCGTGCGCGGCATCACCTACTACACGCACAAGGAAACGCCGGGCCTGGGCGGCGAGGTGGACAACCCGCGCTGGAAGGCGCGGTGGCCAGGGCGCCGCGCGTTCGACGAGGACGGCGAGTTCCAACTGGCGGTGATCAAGGGCCAGGCCGGCGTCGCGGCAGAGGACCCGTTCCGCGTCGATGGTCTGAGCGGCGCGACGATCACGAGCAACGGAGTGACGAACATGCTCGATTTCTGGCTCGGCGAGCGAGGTTTCGAGCCGTATCTCGCCCGAATCCGGGGGGAGGCGAACTGATGGCAGTCAAGAAGAGCGAAGCTGCGCTCGATCCGCTCTGGAACAACAACCCGATCGCGCTCCAGGTGCTCGGCATCTGCTCGGCGCTCGCGGTGACCACGAAGATGGAGACCTCGCTCGTCATGTGCGTGGCCGTCATCTGCGTGCTCACCCTCTCCAACCTCACGATCAGCCTGCTGCGCCACCAGATCCCGAACAGCATCCGGATCATCGTCCAGTTGACGGTGATCGCCTCGCTGGTCATCGTCACCGACCAGATCCTGAAGGCCTACGTGTACGAGATCAGCAAGCAGCTCTCCGTGTTCGTCGGGCTGATCATCACGAACTGCATCATCATGGGGCGGGCCGAGGCGTTCGCGATGCAGAACCCGCCGTCGCTGGCGATGCTCGACGGCATCGGCAACGGTCTCGGCTACAGCGCCATCCTGATGGCCACCGCCGTGCTGCGCGAACTGTTCGGTTCCGGGAAGCTGTACGGCTACTCGATCCTGCCCACGGTCTCCGAGGGCGGCTGGTACCTCCCGAACGGCCTGATGCTGCTGTCGCCGGCGGCTTTCTTCATCATTGGGGGATTGATCTGGGCCATCCGGGTCTGGAAGCCCGCACAAGTCGAAATGGACGGCTAGAGGGGGATCAGGGACGATGTTCGAGGAATACCTCAACCTCGCGGTCAAAGCCATCTTCGTCGAGAACATGGCCCTGACCTTCTTTCTGGGCATGTGCTCGTTCCTCGCCGTGTCGAAGAAGGTGGAGACGGCGGTCGGCCTCGGCCTGGCGGTCATCTTCGTGCTCACCGTCACCGTGCCGGCCAACAACCTGATTCAGACCCACCTCCTCAGCGAGGGAGCGCTTACCTGGATCAGCCCTGAGTTCGCCGACGTCGATCTCACCTTCCTGAACCTGCTGTGCTTCATCGGCACGATCGCCGCGATGGTTCAGCTCGTCGAGATGACGACGGACCGCTTCTTCCCGGCGCTTCACGCCAACCTGGGGATTTTTCTGCCCCTGATCGCGGTGAACTGCGCGATCCTGGGCGGCTCCCTGTTCATGGTCGAACGTGACTACGACTTCGGCGAAAGCGTGGTCTTCGGTCTGGGCTCCGGTATCGGCTGGTTCCTGGCGATCGTCGCCTTGGCGTCGATCCGCGAGCGCCTGCGCTATAGCAACGTGCCCCACGGCCTGCGCGGCCTGGGCATGACCTTCGTCATCACCGGGCTGATGGCGTTCGGTTTCATGGCCTTCGGAGGCATCCAACTGTGATCACCGTCGCCCTCGGGGTGGCGATGTTCACCATCGTCATCCTCGCCCTGGTCACGATCCTGATGCAGGCCAAGGCCCGGCTCGTCGCCGGCGGCGAGGTCTCGATCCTGATCAACAACGAGAAGACGCTGACCGCTACGACCGGCGGCACCCTGCTCGGCACCCTGGCCGAGCACCAGATCTTCATCCCCTCCGCCTGCGGTGGCCAGGGCACCTGCGGCGTCTGCACCGTCGACGTGCTCGACGGCGGCGGCGCGATGCTGCCGACCGAAAAGACCCACATAAGCCGCCGCGAGGCCCGTGAGGGCTGCCGCCTGAGCTGCCAGGTGAAGATCAAGGAGGACATGCAGATCGGCATCCCGGCCGAGGTCTTCGGGGTCAAGAAGTGGCAGTGCAAGGTGCGCTCGAACGAGAACGTCGCCACCTTCATCAAGGAACTCATCCTGGAGCTTCCGGCCGACGAGGAGGTGCCCTTCCGCGCCGGCGGCTACATCCAGATCGAGTGCCCGCCCCACGCCGTGAACTACAGCGACTTCCAGGTGGAGGACGAGTACCACGAGGACTGGGACCGCTTCAAGCTCTGGAGCCTGGTTTCCAAGGTCGACGAAACCGTGGTTCGCGCCTACTCGATGGCGAACTACCCGGAGGAGAAGGGCATCATCATGCTGAACGTCCGCGTGGCGACGCCGCCGCCTCGCGAGATGGATCTTCCGCCCGGCCAGATGTCCTCATACATCTTCGACCTGAAGCCAGGCGACGACGTAACGATCGCCGGCCCCTTCGGCGAGTTCTTCGCCAAGGACACGGACGCCGAGATGATCTTCATCGGCGGCGGCGCCGGCATGGCGCCGATGCGCTCCCACATCTTCGATCAGTTCCAGCGCATCCACACGGATCGGAAGGTGTCCTTCTGGTACGGCGCCCGCTCCTACCGCGAGGCCTTCTACATCGACCACTTCGACAAGATCGCGGAAGAGAACCCGAACTTCACCTGGCACCTGGCGCTCTCCGATCCCCTCGAAGAGGACAACTGGGACGGCTACACCGGCTTCATCCACCAGGTCCTGTACGACAACTACCTGAAGGACCACCCCTGTCCGGAAGACGTCGAGTACTACCTCTGCGGACCGCCCCTGATGCTCCAGGCCTGCATGAAAATGCTCGACGACCTGGGAGTCGAGCCTGAGAACATCGCCTTCGACGACTTCGGCTAGGCCGCTGCGCGGCAGAAACTGGGTGCGCCGGCCTTCTGGCCGGCATCCGGCGCGAAGCGACGGCTTCCGAGCCCCCTGCCGCGCCAGGTCGCGGTGGCACCCGCCTGGCGGGGCTCCGGGGGAGGGGGCCCAGGTGCCGCTCACGCTTGGTCGGAGAATGGAAGGGGGTGCGCTCGCTGCACTCCGCTCGCTCCGGTTGGGCGCCGGCTATTGTGAGGGCGTCGACCGTCGCTCGCTCCGAGCCACCTGGGCCCCCTCCCCCGGAGCCCCACCAGGCTGGACGGCGTCGAGCAGCGTGCCGCCTGTGTTCTGTAACGGGATGGCTTCGGAGTGGCGGCGGGGACGGCTGCTCCTGCTGGTCCTCGGCGGTCTGGCCCTGGGCTGTACTCCGACAGCGAATGAGGTCGTGCTCCAAGGCCCTACGATGGGGACGTACTACCGGGTTCGTGCGATCGCGGAGACTGGTGACCGGGAGGCGATCCGAGGCCTTGTCGAGGGACGGCTGGACGCGGTCGACAGGGCGATGTCGACCTATCGCGAGGACTCGGAGATCTCCCGATTCAACGGGCTTGCGGCCGGCGAATCGCTGGTTTTCTCCGAGGAAACCTGGGCGGTTCTGGAGCTTGCGTGGCGAGTCCGCGAGGAGAGCGGCGGTGCGTTCGACCCGACGGTCGGGCCATTGGTCGACGCTTGGGGATTCGGCGCGCAGGGACGAAGCGCCGAACCGATACCTCCTCACGAGGACGAACTCACCCAGTTGCGGAATGCGGTGGGCGCGGTCGAGTTGTCGTTCGCCGACCGGCGCCTTGTCAAACTCGATGCGGGCGCCGCGCTCGATTTATCGGCAGTGGCCAAGGGATGGGCCACGGACCGGGTCTCCGCGGCCTTGACCGAAGCCGGTTTCACCAACCACTTGGTCGAGGTCGGCGGTGAGGTGCGCACAGCCGGCCACAGCAGCTCCGGCGACCCGTGGCGCATCGCCATCGAGCGTCCCCCGGCGACCGCCGAGGCCCCGAACGAGACACTGCCGCCCAGCCTGCAACAGGTCCTGGAGTTCACCGACGGGGCCTTGGCTACGTCGGGCGACTACCGGAACTACTGGGAACAGGACGGCATCCGTTACTCCCACACCATTGATCCCCGGACCGGCCGGCCCGTTGAACACTCGCTCGCATCGGCCAGCGTGTTCCACGAGAGTTGCGCCATCGCCGATGCCTACGCCACTGCCCTGATGGTTATGGGCCCTGAAGACGGTCTCAGGTGGGCGGACAGAAACGACATCGCCGCCCTGCTCCTCGTCTACCGCGGGACGGAACTCCAGGAGCACCCCAGCACCTCTTTTCGTAACCTCGTCGGCAACACCGGCCAACAAGTCCTTCCGGTGAGCGCAATCCCGTCTGATAAGCTAGCGCGACACACAACAGGAGGTCCTCCACAACAGGAGGTCCTCCACAACAGGAGGTCCTCCACAACAGGAGGTCCTCCACAACAGGAGGTCCTCCACAACAGGAGGTCCTCCACAACAGGAGGTCCTCCACAACAGGAGGTCCTCCAATGAGGAAAGAAACCTGGTTCCGTGGCCCGCTGCTGAGCGTGCTGTTCTTCGCACTTCTGATCGGCGGCGCGCCGGTTTCGGCGGCCGCTTCGAGCGAGAAGCCCCAGTCCACCAGCCAGAATCTGGTGATCGGCGGCTGGATGATCACCGGAGCGTGCAGCTTCTTTGGAGCTGGCCACAACATCACGAACTTCGGCACGGCGCTGATGACCGTTGTTGGGATTCTCAGCGGCAACGGCGGGGTAGCTGCTGTCGGCGCTGGCGGATGGGCGTACAACCGAATGATTGATTCGGCGTGTGCAGAGATGGGATTGGGTCGCCATGCCAACGACGGTGATGACGACGATGGCGACGACTAGCCCGACCCGTTCAAGTCCGCGACAGGCAAAGCCGCTGCCCGAGGTTGACCTCACGCAGTCGAACAGCCGGACAGCGCGTGTCTGGGTGGAGTGGTTCAACAGGTTCCTTCGGCGAACGGCGCTACAGCGGTTCAAGGAGAACGGCACGAACCCGGGTTGGTTCTGAAGCCTGAGCCGCCTGCATCGTCCTTCTCCGGCGCTGTTTCTGCCTCGACTACGCACTGAGTTGTAGCCGAAGATCGGCCATCCACCCCCCCGCCGCCTCCGGGAAAACTGGAGGCGGCGGTTCTCACTTCATCTCCCGCATCCGGCGATCAGGAGTGGTTGCGGTCGAGTAGCGTGCCCGGCAGCCCGACACCGTCCAGCCGTTCCCGCGGAACCCCGGAACGGCGGGTGCCACCCGCTGCCAGGCGCCGCTGCTGCGCGACCGTTAGACTCTGGTTCGAGTCATGGCGATTCTGTTTCTGAGCATCACCGTCATCGCTGTTTGCGTCGTCCTCATGTCGGTCGGCGTGCTGCTGAGTGGCCGCTGCCTGCGCGGTTCCTGCGGTGGTCCGGATGTTCTCGGACCCGACGGCGAGTCCCTCAGTTGCGCCACCTGTCCGCTGCGACGGGCACGGGAGGACACCTGATCGCCACCGGTGGTGGTCCGGAGCGCCCGATCCAGGTCACCCATCACGGCGAGGCGCAGCCGTTCTCCCGCGGGCTGCTTGCACGAAGCCTTTACGCGGCCGGACTCGACTTCGACCGGGCCTACCGCCGGGTGGAACAACTTCAGCGACAGTTGCAGCACGAAGGCACGACCGGCCTCGAGAAGCAGCAACTCGCCCAGCGGATCGCCGAGCTCCTCGAGGCGGAAGAGGGCGCGGACACGGCTCGTCGCTACCGTTTGATCCGTCGTCTGAGACGGCTCCCCAAACCCCTCGTCATCTACATCGGCGGCGCGGGAGGCACCGGAAAGTCGACTCTGGCGCTCGATCTGGCGCCGCAGCTCCGCATCTACCGGATCAACGCGACCGACACGGTGCGTCAGGTCATGCGGATGGTGTTTGCCCCGGCGATCCTTCCGGCTCTGCACGTCTCTAGCTACGAGACCCCCGTTGATCCAACGAGCGAGTTCGCGCCCGGCGCCGGCAACCCCCAGGTTGCAACCCTCGAAGAGCAGGCCACCCGGGTATGTGTCGGCGTGCGGGCGGTCGTCGAACGAGCGATCGCGGAGAACCTGAGCCTGGTCGTCGAGGGCGTCCACCTGCTGCCCGGCCTGGTGCCTTTCGCCGACCTCGAAGGTGAGGCCTACCAGTTCTTCACCATGCTCTCGACGCCGGACGAGGAGATCCACCGCAGCCACTTCCTCGCCCGCGAGTCGTTCGCCGGCCGGAGACCGAACCGGCAACTCGACCATTTCCGGGTCATCCGCGGGCAACAGCGCCACCTGTTGCGTCTGGCGAAGGAAGCAGGGGTTCCGATTCTCGACACGGCGGATCGCGAGGATCTGCTTCCGACCACCATCGCCCTGCTCGGGCAGAGCCTCTCCCAGCGGCTGCCGTGGCTCACCCGGGCGTCGGTGACGTCTCTGGGCGAGCGGCGTAGCCCCGCTCTACTGCTGGTCATCGACGGTCTCCCGGATCGGCCCCTACGCTCGCTCGGGGCGCGGACGCCGCTCGAGGCCGCGCAGACACCAACGCTCGACCGGCTGGCACTGGAAGGCGTATGCGGCCTGGCCGACCCGGTAGCGCCGGGCGTGGTTCCCGACACGGCATCGGGAAACCTGGCGCTGTTCGCCCAGTCGCCCCGGGTGATGACCCGTGGGCCGATCGAGGCCCTGGGCGCCGGCCTGAAGCTGAAGACGGGCACAATCGCCATCCGGGGCAACTTCGCCACTCTCGACGATCGTGGCTTCGTCGCCGATCGTCGGGCCGGCCGCATCCGCGAGGGAGCCAAGAAGCTGGCCAAGGCGATCGACCGCCTCGACCTGCCGGCCTCGGACCGGGTCAAGGTCCGCGTGCGAGCGACGACGGAGCATCGCATCGCGATTACCCTGCGCGGCGAAGGCCTCACGTCGGCCATCGAAGGCTCCGACCCGGGCGACGGCGCTCCCTCCGGACGACCGCTGGCGCCGAGACCCCTCGACCCGAACGACGACAGCGCCGAGCACACCGCCCGCGTCCTGGCCCTTTTCGAGCAGGAGGCGCGACGCGTGCTGGCGCGGCATCCGGTGAACGAAGAGCGACGAAAGAACGGCGAACTGCCGGCGAACGCCGTCCTGACCCGGGGTGTGGGCCGCGTCCACCAGCTCCTGCCGCTGGAGCCGGGCGGCCTCCCGCTCAGTGCGGCCTGTATCAGCGGCGATCGGACAGTCGCGGGCATCGCCTCGGCGCTTGGCGCGTCCGTCATCCGGCGCCGCGGCATGACCGCGAACGTCGACACGGATCTGAAACTCAAGTTCGACTGCGCCGCGGAGGCCCTCGACGAACACGACCTGGTCATGATCCACGTGAAGGGCGCCGACATCGCGGCTCACGACCGCCGCCCCGATCTGAAGGTCGCCTTCCTCGAGCGGGTCGACCGCGAACTAGGTGCGTTGCTCGAGAAGCTCGAACAGCCGATCCGGATCGCTGTGACGGCGGACCACGCCACCCTGTCCGAAGCGGGCGCTCATGGCGCCGATCCGGTGCCGGTGCTGATCTGGGGCAACGGGATCGCGGCCGACTCGGTGACCAGCTTCGGTGAACGCGCCGCCGGCACCGGCAAGCTGAACCGGTTCCCGCTCCAGCTCCTGATCGAGCGGCTGTTCGAGCAGTACGGCGACGAGGCGCCCTGAGTGGCGAAGAAGATCGAGCGACGGGTCCAGCGACGGGCGGATCTGGCCAGCGGCCGGGGCTTCGCCTGCATAGCACTTGACCGGCCCGCCGATCCGGTGAACGTCGGCCACGTTCTGCGCGCGGCGCTCTGCTTCCAGGCTCGCATGATCATCCTGGGACAGCCCTCCGCGGACATCAACGTCCGCCGGCTGCCGACGGATCCGACCAGGGCCTACCGGCACGTTCCGGTCATCGAAGTCGACGACCTGCTCGAGGCGACGCCTCGCGACACGGCCCTGGTCGCAGTCGAGATCGTGCCGGACGCGATCGCGCTCCCCGACTTCGTTCACCCCGAGCGGGCCTGCTACGTCTTCGGGCCCGAGAGCGGGGCGGTCGCCGACCGCATCCTCAAACGGAGCGACTACCGTCTCCGCGTCCCCACCGCCGTGTCGCTGAACCTGGGCATGACGGTCGGCATCGTCCTCTACGACCGCTGCGCCGACCGTTGGCGGCGAACCAGCGGCGAACAGGGCGGCTGATTCGCATGTCTTGACGGACGGGCCGCCGCGAGGGCGCGTTGCAACACCCGGGCCGCGTCAGTCTCCCGCGGCCGACGGGACCGGCTCGGCAAACAGGGACAGCAACGGCAACCCGACACTCTCGTGCACCGAGCGTCGCACCAGGCGCTGCCTGAGATCCGCCAACCTTTCCTTGTCCACTCTTCCCGCCATCCGGCCCAGCGCCTCGTCGGCGCCCGCCAGGACGGCCTCGCGCTCCGACGGGGGCAGGGACTCGAATGCCAACCGAGTGAGCTCGACATCCAACTCGGCCAGCCGCGCTTCAACCTCGGGCGCCGGGCCGCTCAGCGCAAGCAGCCGGGTCCGCCAGGCGTCGACGCCCTCCAGGGTCGCCGGCAGCGCGGACGCCAGGGCGGCAAGCCGTGCCGGCACATCGATTGCGGCCGGGCGCCGACGCACCGGCGGCACCGCCCCCAGTTCCCGGTAAGTCGACCACGCCTTCTCCACCGCCGCCCGGCAGTAGCGCAGGCTGCTGACACGCCGCTTCGGCGCCGTCGCCGAGGCGACCGCCCGCTCTGCCCGGCGCGCGAATACCTCGCGGACGCTCTCCAGGACCAACGTGAGCGGTATGCCCTCCTGCCGCCACTGCTGCGCCAGGCGCCAGTCGGCGGGACTCAACAGCAACGGCGCGCCCCGCAGCCGGATGAACTCCTCCTCGATCGCCTCGAAGTAGTCGCGGTCTCTTCGCTCAGGATCCGCCCCCGGTTTCACTCCTCGATCACCTCGCCCGACGCGATCGTGCGGAGACCGGCCTGCGTCTCGAGCCGGAAGCGGCCGCCTTCGTCGAAGCCCGCGAACCGGCCGGAGACCTTCTCCCCACCGATCCGGCAGGTCACTTCGTCGCCCTCCCGGTGTACCGTGCAGGCGCGGTAGGCGTCCAGCGTGTACTCGGGTTCCCCGGCACGGCCGAGTTCGCGTTCCAGCGACGTCGCGAGCCGTTCGACAACGGCTGCCCGGGAGGGAGGACGTTCCGTTTCGAGCGCCAGCGACGTCGCTACCGGCGTCGGCAGTTCACCGTCGGCGCCGAAGTCGTAGTTCACTCCGAACCCGATCACAGCCACCATCTCGCCTTCGCCGCCCACCACCGTCTCGATCAGAATACCGGCGATCTTGCGACCGTCCACGAGCACGTCGTTGGGCCACTTCAGACCCGCCCGGCCGTTCACGAACGCCGCAAGTCCACGGCGCACGGCGATTCCGGCCAGAAGCGGCAACGCACCGAGCTGATTCTCCAGCGGGCCGGCGCCGGCGATCGGCAGCGGCTGCAACCAGGTGCAGTAGAGGCCGCGCCCGGCGGTGCTGACCCAGGAGCGCCCCTGCCGTCCCCTGCCGGCCGTCTGTTCGAAGGCCACGACGAGGGCCGTTCGCGGCGTGGACTCCTCTTCGAGAGACCGTTCGACCAGCGCCTTGACGAAGCGGTTCGTCGAATCGACCGTGTCCATCAGCAGCAGGTTCTCCGGCAACCGCCGGGAACGGGAGCGAAGATCGGCGACGAACAGGTCGAAATCAGAAGAGCCGCGCCCCATAGAGCAGCGAGCCTAGGAGCTTGCGCTGCGGAAGGCAACGAGTGAGGCCCTGCTCACTGCACCAGGATCTCCGCCACCCGGTTCCGCTGCTCCTCCAGCTCGGCCAGGCGGGCGCGGTTGCCCTCGACGACGTTAGCTGGAGCCCGTTCGAGAAACCGGGCGTTCGACAGGCGGCCCCGGGCGCCGGCGATCTCGGCCTCGATCTTCTCCAGATCCTTGCTGAGCTTCGCCCGCTCGGCCTCGCTCATCGGCGGCGCTTCGACCTCGAACGCCAGGTTCAGGCCCCCGGCCCGATCCCGAACCGAGCCGGCCGGACCCGGGCCCGCGGTGACCTGCCCGACACCCGCGACCGCCCCAAGGAGCGCCGCCTGCTCGACGAGGAAGGCGATCGGACTCTCCTCGCCCGCCTCGACGAAGACCGACATCTTCGCGGTCCCGGCGAGGTTCCGTTCACGGCGAAGGCTCCGGGCGGTTTGCGTGACCGCGATGAGAACGTCCATGCCCCGTTCGATCTCCGGCGAGAGGAGGTCGCCATCGCCCAGCGGGTAAGCCTCGATGGCGATGCTCCGGGGACCGGGGGATTCCGGCGCCGGCTCGCGCGGCAGCCGTTGCCAGAGCTCCTCCGTCAAGTGCGGCATGACCGGGTGAAGCAGCCTGAGGCTGGAATCGATCGCGAAGAGAAGGGTCTCCGCGGTCCGCGGCCGCGGCGCCCTTCCTGAGAGCGCCGGCTTCGCGAACTCGATGTACCAGTCGCAGAGCTCGTGCCAGAAGAAGCGGTAGAGCGCGTTGCACGCTCGGTCGAAACGGAACTCTTCCAGGGCCTCGTTGACCGCGGCGGCGGTAGCCGACAGTCGCGAGAGGATCCACCGCTCCGGAGCAGCCAGGTCGGCGCCCGTCAGTTCCACCGCCGACGCCGGGGTCTTCGCCCCCCCGGTGCGCGCCAGGGCGAAACGGACCGCATTCCAGATCTTGTTGCCGAAGGCCCGATAGCCGGCCATCCGTTCCAGATCGAGCGGAATGTCGCGCCCGGGCACGTCGAGCACCGCCAGGGTGAAGCGCATCGCGTCCGCCCCGTACTCCTCGACCAGCTCCATCGGGTCGACCGTGTTCCCCTTGGTCTTCGACATCTTCTCGCCATCCGCGTCGCGGACCAGCCCGGTCAGATGAACCGTGCCGAACGGGATGTCGCGATGGAAGTGGTTCGAGAGCATGACCATCCGCGCCACCCAGAAGAACAGGATGTCGTAGCCGGTGATCAGGACATCCGTGGGATACCAGGTGCGGAGGTCCGCCGCTTTCTCGTCCGGCCAACCCAGGGTCGAGATCGGCCACAACCCGGACGAGAACCAGGTGTCCAGCACGTCCGCGTCCCGGGTCAGGTCCGCCGTGCCGGCCAACTCCTCGGCTTCCTCGCGGTTCATCGCCACGTAGCAGGTGCCGTCGCGGTCGTACCAGGCAGGAATGCGGTGCCCCCACCAGAGCTGACGCGAGAGGACCCAGGGCCGGATGTTCGTGAGCCAGTGCTCCCACGTCTTGTCCCAGGAGTCCGGGATCAACGCCAGGCGTCCGTCTTCGACGGCCGTGAGCGCCTCCTTCGCCATGCCTGAGACGTCGGCGAACCACTGTGGCGACAGCATCGGTTCGATCGGCTCGCCGCTTCGCTGCGAGTGGCCCACACTGTGGACGTGCCGCTCGCTCTTGACCAGACGGTTCTCCACCTGGAGACGCTCCACGACGCGGCGCCGGGCTTCGAAGCGATCCAGGCCTTCGAAGTCCGGCCCCGCCTCGGCCGTCATCCGGCCGTCCAGACCGATCACCCGCACGCCGGGGAGATCGTGCCTCTGGGCAATCTCGTAGTCGTTCGGATCGTGGAACGGCGTGACCTTGACCAGCCCGGTGCCGAACTCCGGGTCGACGTGCTCGTCGGCGACCAGGCGAAGCCGCCGGTCCAGGATCGGAAGCCGCGCGAAGCGCCCTGCCAGGTGGCGGTAGCGCTCGTCCTCCGGGTGGAAGGCAACCGCGGTATCGCCCAACATGGTCTCGGGGCGGGTGGTCGCGACGATCAACGTCTCCTCGCCGGACCGACCGTTTCCGTCCCCGGATTCAAGCGGGTAGGCCAGATGGTAGAGCGTGCCCTCCACCTCACGGTTCTCCACTTCCAGATCCGACACGGCGGTCCGCAGGACGGGCGACCAATTCACCATGTACTCGCCGCGGTAGATCAGGCCCTCCCGATAGAGACTGACAAACGCGGTGCGCACCGCGAGCGCCAGACCCTCGTCGAGAGTGAACCGCTCGCGGGACCAGTCGCACGAGGCGCCCAGGCGCTGCAACTGTCGCTTGATGTTCGCGTGGTACTCGTTCTTCCACGCCCACACCCGCTCGAGGAACTTCTCCCGCCCGAGTTCGAGCCGGCTCGTGCCCTCCCGCTCGAGCTGGCGTTCGACCATGAGCTGGGTCGCGATGCCGGCGTGGTCGGTTCCCGGAAGCCACAGGGCGTTGTCGCCTCGCATCCGTCGCCATCGGGTGACCAGATCCTGAAGCGTGCTCTGGAGCGCGTGCCCCATGTGCAGCTTGCCGGTCACGTTGGGAGGTGGAATCAGAACGCAGTAGGGCGAGGGTCCCTGACCGTCCGGATCCTCCGGACACCGGAACAGGTCCTGCTCGTCCCACCAGGACTGCCACCTGGTCTCGTACGAGGCCGGATCGAAGCGCTTCTCCATCGCCGCGCCCGCCGTTGGGGCGCCCGCCGCCGCCTCGTTGTCCGGCATCAGTCGCCGGCCCCGAACGGTCGGCCGCGACTCGGTTCGCCATCCACCTGAGGCGTCATCGCGACCCCAGGGACCGGTTCAGGTACTCGATGATCGCGGTCGTGCTCGAGCCCGGGGGAAAGACCTCGTCCACTCCGGCGGTCTTGAGCTCTTCGATATCCCGATCCGGCACGATGCCGCCCGCGAACACCAGTACGTCACCGGCGTCCGCCGCGCGCAGACCTTCGACCACCTCGGGAAGGAGCGTGTTGTGGGCGCCGGAGAGGATCGACAAACCGACGGCCCGAACGTCCTCCTGCACGGCGGCCGCGACGATCTGCTCCGGCGTCTTGCGCAGCCCCGTGTAGATCACCTCGAAACCGGCATCCCGGAGCGCCCGCGCCACGACCTTCGCGCCGCGGTCGTGCCCGTCGAGCCCGGGCTTGGCCACCAGAATCCGGTGCGGGACTACCGCGCCCGGGCGCGCCGTGCTCATGTCGCGTCCGCCCGGCGGAGGTTGAGCTGATCCATCTTCTTGTACAGGTTGCTTCTCGGTGTTCCGATCGCCTTGGCCGTCCGGGTCACGTTCCAGCCGTTCTCCTCGAGCTTCTTCGCAAGATAGAGGCGTTCCGCCGTATCCCTGAACTCCCGCAGGCTGGACAACGCGAGAATAGCCTCCGACAACTCCCCGCGCACCGGACCCGCAAGGCGAAGCACGTCGTCGCGGCCGATCTCGTCGTCCGGCGTGAGGATCAGCAGACGCTCGACCAGGTTCTTCAGTTCGCGGACGTTGCCCCGCCACGGCATCTCCTGCAATTGACGGATCGCCGCCCCGTTCAGGGTCTTTTTCCGGTAGTTGTTCTCGGCGGCGAAGCGCTCGATGAGGTGGTCCACGAGGAGCGGCAGGTCGTCCAGGCGCTCCCGCAACGGCGGCGCACAAATCGGAACCACGTTGAGCCGGTAAAAGAGGTCCTCGCGAAAACGCCCCGCTTCGATCTCGGCCATCAGGTCCCTGTGCGTCGCCGCGACGACCCGGACATCGACGGTCACCGTGGTGCGGGAACCGACCGGCTCGATCTCGCCGCTCTGGAGCGCCCGCAGCACTTTCGCCTGCGTGCGTGCGGACATGTCACCCACCTCGTCCAGGAAGATCGTGCCGCCGTCGGCGGCCGTGAACTTGCCGATCTGGCGGCGCACGGCGCCCGTGAACGCGCCCTTTTCGTGGCCGAACAGCTCCGACTCGATCAGTTCGTCAGGAATCGCGGCGCAGTTGACCTGAACCAGCGGCACCTCGGCGCGCGGGCTGCCGGCGTGGATGGCGCGCGCCACGAGTTCCTTGCCGACGCCGCTCTCCCCGGTGATCAGCACGGTGGCCGGAGTCGGTGCGGCCCGCTCGATCGTCGCCCGAAGCTCCTGCATCGGAGCCGACTCCCCGACCAGTTCGGACGGCGCCCCACGCAGGAGACGGTTCTCGTCCTCGAGCCGCCGTCGCTCGATCGCATTGCGAAGAGCCAGTAGCACGCGGCCCCGTTCGAGCGGCTTCTCGAGAAAGTCATAAGCGCCCAGCCGGGTCGCTTCCACCGCTGCGGCGATGTCGCCGTGGCCACTGATCATCACGACCGGCATGTCGTGCCCGCGCTCCCGGAGGCGGGAGAGCGTGGCCAGACCGTCCGATTCGGGCATCTTGATGTCCAGCAGCACGGCAGCCGGGGGCCTCCTCATCACGCGTCGAAGCGCCTCCCGGCCGGTCGACGCTTCCTCGACCCGGTAGCGCTCGAACTCGAGGATCATCCGCAGCGAGCTTCGGATCGACTCCTCGTCGTCGACCACGAGCACGCGGGGACCCATGAGCGTCAGGGTACTTCGATGACCGAGAAGAACCGCTGGCCGCCCGGGACAATCGCCTCGACACGGACCAGATCCCCCGAATCCAGATCGGAAACCGTCCGCTCGAGGTCGTCCAGATCGCGAATCTCGGCGTCGTCGATGCCAGAGATCACGACTCCGGCCTGGAAGCCTCTCTCCGCGAAGACGCTGCGGGCCGAAACACCCGAGACGTAGACGCCCCGCTGTCGGCGGTCCAGTCCCGAACGCTGCCGGAGATTCGCGGTCAGAGGCCGCAGTTCGAGTCCGAGCCACTCGGTGGCCTCTTCACGCGGCGGCGCCGGCATCGGCGCCTCGCTTTGGGCGACCTGGGCCGGCCGTTCCTCCAGCACGACCTCGAGGTTGATCCGCTTCGACTCGCGGAGGATCTCGAGTACGACGCTCTCGCCGGGCGCCAGCGCCGCCACGTAGTCGATCAGGTCGCGCGTGCCCACGACATCGTGGTCGTCGACGCCGAGAATCACGTCTCCGAACTCGACTCCGGCCTTCTCCGCCGGCGTATCCGGTTGCACGCTCTGCACCTGGGCGCCGTTCGGCTCATCCAGCTTGTAGTACCTGGCCTCGATGTGCTCCAGATCCCGGATCTGCACGCCAAGGTAGCCGCGCCTGACCTTGCCCTCGGCGCGCAACTGCGGGAGGACTCCCTCCAGCACGTCCACCGGCACCGCGAAGCCGATGTTCTCGGCCCAGGCCATCGCGGTGGCGATGCCGACGACCTCGCCGGCGGTGTTCACCAGGGGTCCCCCGGAGTTGCCGCGATTGATCGCGGCATCGGTCTGAATGTAGTTCGCGAAGCTGGTGGGTCCGCCCTCGATGCGGAAGGACCGTCCCTTGGCGCTGACCACGCCGACCGTCACCGATGCCTCGAAGCTCAGCGGGCTGCCGATCGCCATGATCCAGTCACCGACCCGAAGCGCCTCCGAATCGCCGAGCGGCAGGAACGGCAGGTCCTGCTCCGCTTCGATCTTGATCAGGGCCAGATCGGTTTCCTGGTCGCGGCCCCGGACCTCGGCTTCGTACTCACGGCCCTCGAGACGCACCGTGACGTCCTCTGCTCTGTCGATCACATGGTTGTTCGTCACGATCCAGCCGTCGGCGGAGATGACGAAGCCGCTGCCGGCGCCCTGAAGCCGCTGTTCGTCGGGTTCCGCCTCCCGGTCCGGCTGCCGCTGGAAAGGGCTGCGCTGGAAGAAGAAATCGGGGCCCGAACTCTCCTCGATCCGCGCCACTTCGACCGTGACCACGGCCGGCAGCACGGCTTCCGCCAGATCGGCGAAGCTGTCGATCGAGGTCCTGGCGTGGCCTTCGATCCGCCTTGCCTGTGCGGTCCGCGAGTCGTCCTCGGAAGCCGCCGCGGCCCGACCTGCCTCTTCCGCCCGGGTCGGTTCGGTGAGGTTCAGACCACCCGCAATGATCATGCCGAACACCAGGGCGCCGAACACCATCAGGGCGGTGAAAAGGATCTGCTGCTTCGTATTCATCGTCAGGAGTACCTCAGCCAAAAGAAGGGAAGCATACAACCGTCCCGGCCCCCCTCTTCCCGCAGGGCGTGGCCGGCAGCGCCGCACGCTGGAATTCGCTTCTCCCGCTTTTGCAATCCCCCTGCCAACGCCGCGCTGGTCCGGTTGTCCGCACAGCGCGGCGCCGCACCGCCCGCTGGCCGCCACGCTCTCCACCGGGAGTGCGCCATTCTGGCGCAATGGCGCGGAGAATGGTTGCCCACCCCAACCATCGGTTGTATAGTCCTCAATCGACTGCCGGCGCTTCTCCCTCGCTTCAACCAGAAGAAGGGGAACGCCTCCGAGTCGAAGACTGTCTTCGGTGACCGGGGCGCGAAGCGGCCGCGTGAAGCGGCGGAAACCGGCAGGCGGCTGCTGAGAGTGGGTGCTTCGGCCCGCTCTCTTTTGTTTAGGGACTGTTTGGGGACCTTCCAGGGACTTTGTTTAGGGACGTTGTGGAAAGCGCGATCGACTCGAACCTCATGGGGCCGCTGGAGCGCCTCGTAGCGAGCCACTCATGCGAGTTGCTCGACGCCTCCTTTCGGGGCGGCAGTCTCCGCCTGGTGATCGACCATCCCGACGGGGTCACCCACGATCATTGTGCCGGTGTCTCCAGGGAAGCGTCCGTCCTGCTCGACGCGGAGGACTTCGGTCCCACCTCCGGCTACGTGCTGGAGGTCAGTTCGCCGGGACTCGACCGTGAACTCTACGCAGCGCGCGACTACGAGCGCTTCCGCGGATACAGGGTCAAGGCGACCTTCACCGACCGGGCGACCGGAAACCGGCGCACGGTGCGTGGTCTCCTCGAGGGCCAAAGCGCCGAAAATCCCGCCGTCGCACTCATCCTCGAGGACGACACCGGCGACACCCTGCCCCTCACCATCGACAGCATTCACAAGGCCAAACTACTGGTCGAACTCTGACTCCGGGGACTCTGACAATGGTTCAGCCACACACTCCCGAAGTGAACATCAACGAGGTCCTCAGGCAGGTCGCCCACGAGAAGGACATCGATCTCGACCGGTGGATCGTCGCCCTTGAGGACGCGGTGGCCTCGGCGGCCAAGAAACAGCACCACATCAAGGAGCCGGTGCGCTCCTACATGGACCGCGAGACCGGCCAGTTCAGCGCCTTCCTCTACCGCCAGGTGGTCGACGAGGTGGAGGATCCCGCCGCCGAGTGGACACTCGAGGAGGCGCGCGAGCACAAGGAGGACGCCGAGATCGGCGAGGAGATCGAGATCCCCATCTCCACCGATGGGCTTGGACGGATCGCTGCCCAGTCCGCGAAGCAGGTCCTCTACCAGCGTGTCCGGGAAGCCGAGCGGGAGAAAATCTTCGGTGAATTCGAGAATCGCGTCGGCGAGGTGGTCAACGGCACGGTACGACGTTTCGAGCGCGGCGACATCATCGTCGATCTCGGCCGCACCGAGGCGATCGTTCCCCGCAACGAGCAGTCCCGTCACGAACGCTACAGCCAGGGCGAGCGTATCCGCGGAGTGATCGTCGAGGTCCACAAGCAGCCCAAGGGACCGCAGATCGTGATGTCCCGGACCGACCCCCGTCTGCTGGTCAAGCTGTTCGAGATGGAAGTGCCCGAGATCTACGACGGCACCGTCGTGATCAAGACCGCGGTGCGTGCCCCCGGCGAACGGGCCAAGGTCGCCGTCCTGAGTCGGGAGCGCGACGTGGACCCGGTCGGCGCCTGCGTCGGAATGAAGGGATCGCGCGTACAGTCGATCATCCGCGAACTCCGGGGCGAGAAGATCGACATCATCGAGTACTCGGAAGACCAGGTGACCTTCGCGCAGAGCGCTCTGGCGCCGGCGCGGATCACCCGCGTATCGGTGACCCACGAGGGCGCCACCCCGCACCTCGACGTCATCGTCGAAGACGAGCAACTCTCACTGGCGATCGGCAAGCGGGGCCAGAACGTACGTCTGGCCAGCGAACTGATCGGCGCCCGGATCGACATCAAGAGCGAGACGGACGTCAAGGACGAGGTCGCCGATGCACTCGCCAGAATGCTGAACGTCGACCGCGGTGCGGATGAACTCGACCTGACCGAGATTCCAGGCGTCGACGACGCAACGGCGGCCGCCCTCTCCGGGGCCGGCTTTGGCGAACTCGAGACGCTCGAAACCGCCGGCACGGAAGCTCTGACCATGGTTCCGGGCGTCGACGCCGAACTGGCGGCCACGATCCTCGAGTGGGCCGCCCAACACTCGGGCACCGCCGTGGAGAGCGAGGCCGAAGCGGAAAGCGACGGCCCCGCGATGGACGAAGACGACTTCATGGCGGCGCTGACCCGCGCCTTCAGCGAAGAGACCGGCGAAGAAGAGGCCGGGGCTGCGGATGAGGGTGGCGACCACGACACGGGGAGCGGCGCAGCCTGAGGGCCGCCCGAGCCGACAAGAAGCTAAGGGGAACCGAGGAATCCATGGCAAAAATTCGGCTCCAGGATCTGGCCAAGCGGATGAACGTGCCTGAACAGGACCTGCTGTTCAAGTTCCGATCGATCGGTGTTCGCGTCGAAGGCGAAGACTCGATGATCGACACGGACATCATCAAGGCTCTGCTGGAAGGCAAGAAGATCGCCGGTCCTCAGCGCGAGGTCATCCTGCGCGACCGCGCAGCCCCACCGGCCGCCCCCCGGCGCCGCCCCATCTCGAGTCTGCGGCCACCCACCGGGCCAATGCGTCCGAATCGACGGCGACAGGTCGTCCACAAGCACACGATCCGCACCCTGACGCCGACCGAGACGAAGCCGAAGCCTCCTACGCCCGAGGAGATCGCCGCCAAGGAAATCGCGGCCGAAGAGGCGGCAAGAGCCGCGAGTACACCAGCGCAGGCCGCGACCCCGCAGAACCGGGACGCCGCGGCGCCGACCGTCCAACCCGCGACCGGAACGCCGGCCGCCGCGCCACCCGCGTCCCCGGCCACCGCCGCGCCGGCGCCCGGACCGTTCGCACGGCCCACCGATTCTCCCGAAGCACCCGTGGCGGCACCGGTTGACGTCGACCTCCGCAGCCGTCCCGAGCCGCGGGAGGAACAGCAGGACGAAGCGGCCGCCGAGGACGCGTCGCGCCGCACCGTGACCGTCTCGGACGGCCTGCAGGTGCGGGATCTGGCCGAGAAGATGGGGGTCAAGTCGAAGGACCTGCTCAAGAGGCTGTTCGATCGCGGCGTAATGGCCACCGTGAACCACGTCCTGGAACCCGAAGTGGCGGTCGAGCTCGCGGAACAGATGGGCTTCGACGCCCTGATCGTCTCCTTTGAAGAGGAGATCCAGCTTGAGCAGGAAGAGGAGCTGGAGGCAACCGGGGAAGGCACCGACGCCGCGGCGCAGGTCGAGCGGTCGCCGATCGTGACGATCATGGGTCACGTCGACCACGGCAAGACGTCCCTGCTCGACGCGATTCGCAAGTCGAGACTGACCGAGGGTGAGTTCGGCGGCATCACGCAGCACATCGCCGCCTACCAGGTCGACCACAATGACGGTCGCATCACCTTCCTCGACACGCCCGGCCACGAAGCGTTCACCCAGCTCCGGGCCCGCGGCGCGAAGGTCACGGACATGGTGGTCCTGGTCGTCGCCGCCGACGACGGCGTGATGCCCCAGACCCTGGAAGCGCTCGACCACGCCCGCGCGGCCGAGGTGCCCATCCTGGTCGCGATCAACAAGATCGACCGGCCGAACGCCAACGTCGACCGGGTCAAGCAGCAGTTGGCGGACCGGGACCTGGTGGTCGAGGATTGGGGGGGCGACGTGATCGCGGTGCCCATCTCGGCTCTCAAGGGTGAGGGAATCGACGATCTGCTCGAGATGCTCTCGTTGACCGCGGAGGTGGCGGAGCTGCGGGCGAATCCGGAGTTGCAGGCCCAGGGGGTCGTCATCGAGGCGAGCAAGGAGACGGGTCGCGGTTCCGTCGCGACGGTTCTGGTTCAGAATGGCACCCTCCGCCTCGGCGACGTGTTCGTCTGCGGTTCCACCTGGGGCCGCGTCCGGTCGCTGATGAACGACCTGGGCAACCGGGTCAAGGAAGCTCCTCCCGCCATGCCGGTCGAGGTCGCGGGCTTCAACGACCTTCCCGACGCCGGCGATCCCTTCCAGGTCGCTGTCAAGGAGGCGAAGGCGCGCTCGATCGCCGACTTCCGCCGCGAGGAAAAACGCCGCGTGGAGCTAGCTCCAACCGCGGGCGGCGTCTCCCTGGAAAGCCTGTTCGCGAGTCTGAAGGAGGGCGAAGTCAAGGAACTGCCGGTCATCCTCAAGGCCGACGTCCAGGGTTCCGTCGAAGTGCTCCGGGACACGCTGCAGAAGGTCTCGACGGACAAGGTCAAGGTGCGGGTGATTCGTGCCGCCGTCGGCGCGGTGACGACCCACGACGTGCTCCTGGCATCCGCCGGCGGCGCGATCATCTACGGCTTCAACGTCCGCCCCGAACGCAGCGCCGCCGACCTGGCGGCCAAGGAGGATGTCGAGGTACGGCTCCATACGGTGATCTACGAGTTGACCGAGGAACTCCTCGCGGCGATGACCGGACTCCTGGAACCGACCTGGCGCGAGATCTCCAAGGGGCGTGCCGAAGTGCGCGAGGTGTTCAAGGTGCCGAAGGTCGGCATGGTCGCCGGCTGCCACGTGGTCGCGGGCGTCATCCCGCGGAACGCGCAGATTCGCCTGGTACGAGACAGCGTCGTCGTTCACGAGGGCCGAATCGGCTCTTTGCGCCGGTTCAAGGACGACACGGCCGAGGTGCGTAGCGGCTTCGACTGCGGTATCGGCATCGACCGCTTCCAGGACGTGAAGCCCGGCGATCTGATCGAGGCCTTCGACCACGAAGCCGTCGCTCCCACGCTCTGATTCGATGAAATCGGCATCCCAGGCCCGCGCACGCGATCTGCTGCGCCGGGAGCTGACGGACATTCTGCGGCGTGAGGTCCAGGATCCCCGTGCGGCACTCGTCAGCATCGCCGATCTCACTCTGAGCGCCGACCGCGGCCACGCACGCATCCTGCTCTCCGCGCTGGGGAGCGAGGATGAACGCCAAACCGCGATCCGAGCCGTGCGCCGGGCAGCCAGCTTCATTCGCGGTCGCCTCGGACGGCGCCTTCGCCTGAAACGAACGCCCGAACTCCACTTCGAGTTGTACCGCGGCGCGGAACACGCCGAGCGGATCGACCAGCTCCTGGGTGAGTTGTGAACCCGGAAAGCCGCTCCCCCGCCGTCCCCCGGGAGTTCGTCGATGCCCTGCGCGACGGCAGGAGCTTCCTGCTATCGAGTCACGCTCACCCGGACGGCGACGCGATCGGCTCCGAGGTGGCGCTCGCTCGGCTCCTCCGATCGGTCGGGCGAGCAGCCACGATCTGGAACGTCGACCCGGCCCCGGCCACCTATGCCGGCGTGATCGGAGACATGGCGATTCACGTCGGCGCGACACCGCCCCCCGGCTTTCCCGGCGACTTCGACTTCGTCGTACCGCTCGAGTGTCCCCAACTCGACCGCACGGGCCTGGAGCAGTCGCTCGGTCGGCTACCGATCCTGAACATGGACCACCACCTGGGCAATCGTCTCTACGGAGTGGCCAACTGGGTCGACACGGAGGCTCCCGCCGTCGCCGAGATGGTTCTTCACCTCGCGCACGCCCTGGACGCCCCTATCGATGCGGCAACCGCGAACGCGCTCTATCTCGGACTCTCAACGGACACCGGCAGCTTCCGGTTCTCGAATGCCACCCCGCGGGCGTTCGACGCGGCCGCGGAACTCGTGCGCCTGGGCGCCCGTCCGGAGCAGATCGCAGGGTGGCTCTACGAATCCCAGCCGGCCGGCGCGGTGCGGCTGCTGGGGGAGGTGCTGGAGACGCTGGAACTGCACTGCGAACAGCGCATCGCCAGCGTCCGCCTCGAACTGGACATGTTCGACCGCGCCGGCGCGGCGCAAACGGACTCCGAGGGCCTGATCGACTACCCGCGGTCGATCCGCGGCGTCGAGGCGGTCGCCCTGTTCCGCGAACGCCCCGAAGGAGACGTCAAGGTCTCTCTGCGCAGCCGCGGCAGGGTCGATGTCGGAGCGATCGCCAGCCGGCGCGGCGGCGGCGGCCATCGCAACGCCGCCGGCTGCCTGATCGGCAGCAGGGAGAACGAGTCCGGCGTAATCGCCGAACTGGCAACCGCGGTCGCTGCGAGCGCGGAGGAGGCGGTCAAGACGACCGCGCAGTCGGATTGCACCCACGCCACGGCTCTGGAGGGCGGCACATGACGCCCCCGCCGGCGCTCCACGGTCTGCTCCTGGTCGACAAGCGACCGGGCGGCACGTCGCACGACGTGGTGCGCGCCGCGCGGCGCGCCCTCGGCGAACGGAAGATCGGTCACTGCGGCACCCTCGACCCCAACGCGACCGGCCTGTTGCTGCTCACGGTCGGACGCAGCACCCGTCTCACCCGCTTCCTGATCGGCGCACCGAAGGTCTATGAGGGCGAGATCCGGTTCGGCATCGCCACGGACACCTACGACGCCGCCGGGGAAGTGACCCGAGAGGGCAGCATCGCCGATCTGACGCATGAGCGGGTCGTCCAGGCAATGTGCGGCTTCGAGGGGCAGCAGCACCAGTTGCCGCCGCCCTATTCGGCCAAGAAGATCGGCGGTCGCAAGTACTACGAGCTCGCGCGCCGCGGGGAGGAGTTCGAGCGCCAGGGCAAGGACGTGGAGATCTTCCAGTTCGAGGCGACAGGACCCCTGGGAGCATCGGGACCTGACCGGATCTCCTTCCGGCTCAGTTGTTCGACGGGGGCCTACGCACGCTCCCTCGCCCACGATCTGGGTGAGCACCTCGGCTGCGGCGGACACCTTGCCGCGCTGCGCCGACTACGCATCGGCTCCTTCCAGGTCGCGGACGCCCTCGACTCGCAACGGCTCGAGGCGAGCGAACGTGACGCCGAACCGCTCGCCGCCGACGATCTGGGAGTGTCCTGGGTGCCCTTCGACGACATCCCCCTTCCCTTTCCCCGGGTCGCGATGGACGCGACACAGGAACGCCGCATAGCTCACGGCCAATCCGTGCTGGCGCCCGGAAGCGAAGCCGAAGAGGGAGACTGGGTACAGATCACGGACAACCGCGGCCGGTTCCTCGCCGTCGGCGCGGTCGCGGAGCGGATCGGCGACCGCGGTCTCGCCGTCGTCCATCCGAAGATCGTCTTCCAGTGAGCGCCGGTCGGCTCCAAAGTCCTCACGGGGAGTAACTTCTGAGAGGAGTCTAGTCCCATACGAAGATGAGCCTGAACGGCGGTGGATCGGGAGTTGAGCGGGTCGCGTGAGTCGGGGCGGTTTTCCGGGTTGCTGATCGGAGCGAAGCGGAGATCGGCACCAGGGACCAACGGTAGCGCGGGGACCGCGAGGCGTGGTCCAGGTGCAGTGAGAGAGATGGGCGAGTTGCTCATGCGACGGTTGCGTCTCGGCGTCGGATTTCGGCGAAGAGCGCAACCAGCGCCTCGTTGACGGTGGTGGCGGCGGCGAGGTCGTCGAGTGCCAGCGCCTCCTGGTCGAGCATCTCGAAGGTGACGCCAGGCCGCAGGCTGAGGGCAGCGCCGTCGAGGGATTTCAGCTTGAGGTAGGGCGTGGTGACCTTGTCGAAGGGGTAGGTCTTGCGCTTCTTGCCCTTGGCGTCCTCGATTTCGACGGGGAAGTGGCAGGGCCGGTGGTAGTTGAGGAAGGGGGCGAGCACGTCGCGCAGGAAGCCGTTGACGAGGGCGGCGTGATGCCGGGGAATGTGGTCGTGGCCGAGGTAGCGCCGGACCACCGAGGCGTTCTTGCTTTCGACCAGGGCGTTGTCGTTGCAACGCTTCGGGCGGGACTTGGTGAACTCCTCGATGTGGAGCTTGCGCAGCAGCGCGGCGACTTTGTGGTTGATGTACTCGGAGCCGTTGTCGGCGTGGAAACCTTGGACGACGAAGGGGAAAGCCTCGATCGACCCTTGAAGCGCCGGGACCAGGAAACGCTCCGAAATGCCTTCTGCGGCGGCCACGAACTCGTACTGCGTGACCTCGTCCACGAGGTTGATCTCGTACAGACCCTTCTCCCCGTCGAGGTCGCCCTGATGGACGGAATCCACTCGCAGGAAGCCCGGCCGACCGGCCGGATGGGGCTTGCGACGCTCCCCGATGCTCACCTGAGTCGACCGCGTCTTGGCCACCGTCAGCCGACGGCGACGGTACGTCACGGACCGGCGAAGGCGGTACAGGTGGCTGTTGGAGAGCCCAGCCAGACGCTTGAACCGAGCATCGCCGAAAACCTCGTACTGCCGCTGCATCAGACGCCGCGTCACCGCGCCGCACAGGCCTCCCAGGGTCTCGTCCACCTCCGCCAGCAGACCGATGTCCGCCTTCGTGTAGCGCCGACGAAACGGGCGCTTCGGACCCCGGCGCCGGTCCTTGATGCGCCCCGTCTCCCGGTACTGGGAGATCAACCGCGACGCCTGCGCCCGGCTGAAGCCCGTCACCTTGACCAGGAACCGCCGCACGAGACCCTTGTCGGGCCGCGGCAACCGTACATACCGCGTACGCACCAGAACCCGCCGGACGAAGTCGTACGCATCCGCACGCTCCACGAAACGGAAGTCGACCGGCGCGCTGCCGGCCATGAAATCCCGGACCTCGTCCAGGGTCCGAAGCCGTTCGATGTCGAGTTGCAAGATCATCCTCCAATGATCCCCAACACCGCTTCAGGCTCACTTCTCGTGGGATTGACATCGCCGCTTCAGGCTCACTTCACATGGGACAAGGCTAGAGGTGGGCCAGTCAGCCTGACCGTGCTACACTGCGCGCCGCGAAAGGACAGAGGAACGACGAAGGAACCGCAAGAAGGCAACACGAAGGCAACACGAAGGCAACACAGAGAACCCAGCCAGAACGGAACAAGCAGAGTCAGCGAGGAATCAGAGCGTGCCACAGACAACCGAAGTGAAGGACCAGATCATCCGTGACCACCGTCTCCACGAGACGGACACGGGATCCCCGGAGGTCCAGGTCGCACTCCTGACGAATCGCATCAACGAGCTCACCGAGCACTTCAAGGTCCACAAGCACGACCATCATGGCCGTCGCGGTCTGCTGAAGCTGGTCGGGCGCCGTCGCCGGCTGCTCGGCTACCTCCGCAGCGAGAGCTTCGAGCGCTACCGGACGACGATCGAGCGGCTCGGAATTCGCAGGTAGCGGGCATCCGCCGGTAGGACCCAGAGCCCGGAGCTGCCAAGCGGCTCCGCCTCTCCGGAACCGACCGATTCGACAGCCAGGTGAGTTCGGATCCGACGACGGATCCAACTGGACGAGACTGGGCGCGCCGGCCTCTTGGCCGGCTGCCGCCGAAGGCGGACAGACCCCGGAACCTCGGACTCGGCCGACTCCCTCCCTTCGGGTCACTTCCCCCGAACATTCGCCGATCAAGGCACCTGCCCGTCACTGAAATCGTCGGGCGCAAACAACAGAGTAAGGAAGACAAGAGAAGAACATGAAGTTCACCAAGGACATCCCGATCGGGAACTCCACCATGACCCTGGAATCAGGGCGCATCGCCAGGCAGGCCAACGGTTCCTGCACCGTGCAACTCGGCGAGACAATCGTGCTGACCACCGCCTGCATGGCGCCGGACAGCAACCCGCGCGGCTTTCTGCCCCTCACCGTCGACTACCGCGAGTACACCTCGGCGGCGGGTCGCATCCCGGGCGGCTTCTTCAAGCGTGAGGGACGCCCCTCCGAGAAGGAGATCATCACCTGCCGCCTGACCGATCGGCCGCTGCGGCCGCTCTTCCCGTCGGGGTACTTCTACGAGACCCAGATCATCAGTTTCGTCCTCTCGGCCGACCAGGAGAACGACCCCGACATCCTCGCGATCAACGGGGCATCGACTGCGCTCGTGCTCTCCGACATCCCGTTCTACCACCCGGTGGGCGCCGTCCGCGTCGGAATGATCGACGACGAGATCGTGTTCAATCCGACCGGCGCCGAGCGCGACGTCTCCGACCTCGACCTGATCGTTGTCGGCACCGAGGACGCAGTGACGATGGTCGAGGCCGGCGCCAACCAGCTCGATGAGAGCGTGATCCTCGACTGCATCTTCGCGGGTCACCAGGAACTGCAGAAGATCGTTCGCGCCCAGCAGGACCTCTTCCGCGAGATGAACCTCGAGAAGCCCGACTGGCAGGCGCCCGAGCCCTATACGGCCGAGTTCCAGCAGCAGGTCGAGAGCACGATCTGGGACGACTTCACCTCGGCGCTCAACACGCCCGCGAAGTTCGAGCGCCGCGACGCCGTCAAGGCCGTGGTGAACGGCTTCCTCGAGCAGCTACCCGAGGACGACGAGCGCCGCGCCCAGGTCGGCAAGATCGTCAGTGAGCTCGAGGACAAGGCGCTGCGCGAGATCGTGATGAAGGAGAACAAGCGCTTCGACAACCGCGCTCTCGACGAGGTCCGGGCGCTCGACAGCGAAACGGGACTCCTGCCCCGCGTCCACGGTTCGGCGCTCTTCACCCGCGGCGAGACCCAGGCCCTCGCCTCGGTCACGCTCGGTACCCGCCGCGATGCGCAGATCATCGAGGAGTACGAGGGGGAGACCCATCAGAAGTTCCTCCTCCACTACAACTTCCCGCCCTTCTCCGTCGGTGAGGTGCGCTTCCTGCGCGGCTCCAGCCGGCGCGAGATCGGACACGGCGTTCTGGCCCGCCGGGCCCTGATTCCCGTGCTGCCGACCGAGGACGACTTCCCCTACACGGTGCGCGTCGTCTCGGAGATCCTGGAATCGAACGGTTCTTCGTCGATGGCGACCGTCTGTGCCAGCTCCCTGGCGTTGTTCGACGCCGGCGTTCCCATGCTGGCCCCGGTCGCGGGCGTCGCGATGGGCCTGGTCAAGGACGACGAGGACTTCGCCGTCCTCAGCGACATCGCTGGCCAGGAGGACCACCACGGCGACATGGACTTCAAGGTCGCCGGAACCCGCGGCGGAATCACCGCCCTGCAGATGGACATCAAGATCACCGGCGTGACCCGCGACATCATGGGTCAGGCACTGACCCAGGCCAAGGCAGGCCGGATGCACATCCTCGACCACATGGCCGCCGAAATCGGCGAGCCGCGCGAGGAAATGTCGGACCACGCCCCGCGCCTGCACGTGATGATGGTCGCCCGCGACCGGATTCGCGACGTGATCGGACCGGGCGGCAAGACGATCCGCGGCATCACGGAGGAAACCGGCTGCCAGGTCGACATCGAGGACGACGGCCGCGTCGTCGTCGCCTCGCCGAACTCGACCGCGGCCGACCAGGCAATCGCGATGATCGAACGCCTGACCGAGGTGCCGGAGGTCGACAAGGTCTATACCGGCCAGGTGCGCAGGGTGGAACCGTTCGGCGCGTTCGTCGAGATTCTCCCCGGTACCGACGGCCTGGTCCACATCAGCGAACTCGCGCCCTACCGGGTCGGCGAGATTCGCGACCTGGTGACGGAAGGCGACGAGATGACGGTCAAGGTGATCGACATCGATCCTTCGGGCAAGGTGAGACTCTCGCGGAAGGCCGTGATCATGGACGATCCGGACTTCGACCCCAAGGACTACGAGGGCATGGGCGTTCCCGCGCCCGCCGGCGGCGACCGCAGGGGCGGTCCCAGTGGACGCGGTGGTCGTGGCGGCCCCGGCGGACGTGGTGGTCGTGGCGGCCCCGGCGGACGTGGTGGACGCGGTGGCCCGGGAGGCCGCGGCCGCGGTCCGAGGCCAGGTGGCGGTGGTGGTCGCGGTCGCGGCCCGCGCCGCGACTAGCCAGGAGGCTGGGCTAGCCAGAGCCGTCGGCCGGCCGACCCGGCCGGCCGACGTTCAGTCCGCCGCCCGGAGGGCAGCGCGATAGATCGTCCGGAAGGGGACCCCCCTCTCCCGGGCGATCCGTCGCACGTCCTCGTACTCCGGTGCCGCACCCAGGGCCCGGCCACCGATGGCGGCCGTCTTGACCCTGACCTCGCCAAAGGGCGTCGTCACCGGCACAACCGAGCGCTCGGCCTCCAGCCGGTCCACGACCATCCGCCGGCACCCTAGGGAACCCGTCTCGAGAAGCAGCCGCTCGGCGAGTTCGGATGCCTGCTCCGGGCGGCAGATGACCGTGACGGCAACACCCGGACGCGACTTCTTCATCTGCACCGGGGTGGCGAACACATCGAGCGCACCGGCCTGAAGCAGCGCCTCGGCGCCGTAGCCGATCGCCTCGCCGGTCGTATCGTCGACCTGGCACTCGAGAACCGCGACACGGTTCCACGGCGAACCTGCCGTCGCCGGCCTCGCCAGTTGAACCCGCAGGGCGTTCGGCCGATCCGCGAGTTCCCTGCTGCCCAACCCGACACCGACCTGCTCGATCCGCCGCGGGCTGTCGGCCGCCGAGGGCTCGAAGGAGTCGACGAACTCCCGCACGATCACGGCGCCGGTCGGCGTCGTCATCTCACCGTCCACGCCGCCGGTGCTGATCGCCACCCCCTGGAGCAGGACGGCCGTGGCGGGCGCCGGCACCGGCATCACGCCGTGCCGCGTCCGCACCGTGCCGCCGCCGACGACCACGGTTGAGCAGGAGATGCGGGCCGGAGCGAAGTGCTCCACGGCGAGCGCGGCGCCGACCAGATCGACGATCGAATCGTCGGCGCCGACTTCATGAAAGTGCACCTCGTCCAGACCGACGCCATGGACGCTCGCTTCCGCCTCTCCCAGACGGCAAAAGAGCGCCGACGCCCGTTCCCTGGTGCCGGCGTCGAGGCCGCTTCGCTCGATCATGCGCAGGATCGTGGGCAGGTTCCGATGGCAGGCGCCCTCGCCGCCGCCGCCCTCGACCGGCCTGCCGCCGCGCAGCACGCTGAAACGCACGCCCGCCAGTGCGCCGCGCTTCGCGGGCCGCACCCGTAACTCAACGCCGTCAAGGCCCAGGCGCTCGACCATCTCCTCCAGCAGCGCAACCGGCAACCCGAGGTCGAGGCTGGCGCCCAGGAACATGTCGCCCGAGATGCCGCTCGCACAGTCCAAGTGGAGCAGTACGGGGCCTCCGGCAGCCATCGGGCGGACCATAGCAGCCCACCACCCAGCCACGCGGAGTCAAGTTAGATGAACCCCCGTTCACGCATCGACACCCAGCGGCCGCCGCCGCCCAGGACGAGGTGGTCAACGAGTTCGATTCCGACGGCGGCGCCGGCCCGCGCCAGCCTGCGTGTGAAGGCCAGGTCCTCCCGGCTTGGATCCGGGTCGCCACTGGGATGGTTGTGGAACACGACCGCGGCCGGCGCTCCCAACCGCAGCGCCTCCTTGAGGACCACCCGCGGCTCGACCGAGGCACGGTCCAGAGAGCCGACGAAGTGCTCGCGCTCGCTGATCACGCGGCCCCGCACATCGACGTAGATCGCGCCCATCACCTCCTGGTCGCGCCGCGCGTACCGCAGATTGAGGTAGCGGGCGACTCCGACCATGTCTCCCAAGGGCCTTCTCTCGGGGATTTGGGCCCGAGCCAGGCGCCGGGACAGTTCCACCGCGGCCAGGATCGTCGCCGCCTTGGCATCTCCCAGGCCCTTGCGGTGCAACGACGGCAGGTCGTGCTCAACCAGCAGCGCGAGCGCCGGCAGGCCGCCGAGCCCGCGCCTTTCGTCGTAGAGCAGGTCGTATGCGAGATCGAGCACCGAGCAACCCCGATGCCCGGTGCGCAGCAGAATGGCGATCAGTTCGCAGTCCGTCAAAACACCCGCTCCGTGCGCCAGCAATCGCTCGCGGGGACGTTGCCCCGAAGGCATTTCTCTCAACGTGCTGCGGTTCATCCCGTCCTGCCCGGTCATCGGCGCCCCCTGTTGACCAAGACGCTTTTCGCCCCGCACTGCTACCGTGCTGCCGCCATGCGCGGCTCAGAACTACCGCCGTTCCTCGAGTTCGAGGCGCCCGCCGGCGAACCCGCGGTCGCCGTGCTGCCGGTTCCCTACGAACGCACGACATCGTGGGGACGGGGCGCCGAGGATGGGCCGGCGGCCCTGCTCCGCGCCTCCCACTACGTGGAGCTCTACGACGAGGAACTCCGACTCGAACCGTTTCGCGTCGGCATCGAGACTCTGCCGCCAGTCGACGTCGAGGCCGCGGAGGACGTGGCGCTGGACCGAATCCGCACCGCCGCCCGGGTGGCGATCGAACACGGTCGCTTCCTGGCCGCAATCGGCGGCGAACACACGGTCACGCCGGCTCTGGTACGCGGTGTGGTCGACGCGGCTGGCTCCGACCTCGGCCCCGATCTGGGAGTCGTGCAATTCGACGCCCACACCGACCTCAGACCGACCTACGCGGGAACACGCTGGAACCATGCCTGCGCGATGAGCCGCGTGCTCGATCTCGGCGTGTCCACCCTGGCCATCGGCATCCGGTCATTGAGCCGTCCGGAGGCGATGCGCATCGAGACGGAGCGTCTGCCCGTCATCTGGGCCAGCCAGTTGGAGGCCCTGACTGCCGGCGAACTCCGGGACCTGTTCCTGGGGCTCCTCGCGTCGCTTCCCGACAAGATCTACCTGACCTTCGACCTCGACTTCTTCGACCCATCCCTGATGCCGGCGACGGGAACGCCCGAGCCCGGCGGCGGCACCTGGCACCAGGCACTGGCGCTGCTCCGGCTGCTGTTCGAGCACAAGCACGTCATCGCAATGGACGTGGTCGAACTGGCTCCAATCCCCGGCAACCCGGCCAGCGACTACACGGCAGCCAGGCTGCTCTACAAGTGCATCGGCTACAGGTACGCGCGTGAGCTGGGCGGCCTTGTCGACGATGGCTACAGACCGATCAGGCCTCCCGCAACGTAGACCCAGAACACGACGAGAACCAGTCCGATCACGTTCAGCCACAGTCCGGCCCGCACCATCTGGGGAATCGTGATCTCCCCGGAACCGAAGACGATCGCGTTCGGCGGCGTCGCCACCGGCATCATGAAGGCGCAGCTCGCCGCCAGCGTGGCGGGCACGATCAGGAGCAGTGGATCGACGTTGATCGCCGCCGCGGTCGCGCCCAGGATCGGCAGGAAGGTCGCGGTCGTCGCCGTATTGCTGGTGACCTCCGTCAGCATGATCAACAGGGCGGCGGCGCCGATGACGAGAACGAGCACCGGCATGCCCTCGAGCACGAGCAGGAGGCTGCCGATGAAACGGTCCACACCGGTACCGACCACCGCGGCCGCGAGGCTGAGCCCGCCCCCGAACAGGAGAAGGATTCCCCACGGCGCCTCGAGCGCCTTCTTCCAGCTCAGCAGGAACACGCCGCGCCGGAAGTGGACCGGAACCGTGAACAGCAACAGACCGGCTCCGATCGCAATGCCCGGGTCCGTCAGTCCGGCCAGCGGCGCTGCCCCGCCGATCTCGATCCCTGCAAGCCAGGTTCGGGAGGTCCACAGCGCGGCGGCCGAAACGAAGATCGCCAGCACCGCCTTCTCAGGGGCCGTCATCGGCCCCAGCTTCCGCAGCTCGCCGCGGATGAGTTCCGCGCCGCCGGGCACCTCGGTGATCTGCAAGCGGTAGACCAACCGCGTGAGCACCAGCCAGGCCAGGGGCAGAAAGGACACGGTGAGCAGGAGACCGAACGGCATCCACTGCGCGAACGAGATCTCGCGACCGTAGGTGTCCTCGACGAAGGACATCATCTGAATGTTGGGAGGGGTGCCGATCTTCGTCGCCACACCTCCGATCGAGGCGCCGTAGGCCGTCCCGAGCAGCAGATTCAGGGCGAAGGGAAACGGCTTCCCGACCGGGGCAACGTCCGGACCCAACCGCTGGCGCACGAGATCGATCACCGACAGAGCGATCGGCAGCATCATGACCGTCGTCGCGGTGTTCGAAATCCACATGCTCAGGAAAGCGCTCGCCACCATGAAGCCGAGCACGAGGCGGTCCGGCCGGCTACCGACCAGGAGGATGATGTGGAGCGCCATCCGACGGTGCAGGCCCCATGTCTGCATCGAGAGGGCGATCATGAAACCGCCCAGAAAGAGGAAGATGTTCGGATTCGCATAGGGCGCCGCAACCTGGGAAATCGCAATCTCGCCACCGGTCAGAAGCGGAATCGCGACCAGCGGCAGCAACGAGGTGACGGCCACGGGCAGTGCCTCGGTCAGCCACAACACGCCCATGAGCACCCCGGTCGCCGCCACCGCGCGGCCGGCGCCGGAAAGCCCGGAGACGACCTGGCCGTCGGCACCTGTGACCGCCTCGGGAATCAGGAACCAGGCGAGCGCCGCCAGAATCGGCGCGGCGATCAGGCCGGTCGCAACGGACGCCCAAGGGCCCCGGTCGCGGCTGTGCTCAGCCATTCCCTTCGCCGCCGCCCTTGCCAAGCTGGCGGCGGAAGTAGGACCTCGTCATGCCGGCGACTGCTCCCGAGAGCAGCAGCAGCGAGATCAGGTTCGGGAACGACATTAACCCCAGCGCCACGTCGCCGAAAGTCCAGACGGTCGAGAGCGGCAGCAGGCAGCCCAGGAAGAAGAAGCCGACGTAGATCCAGCGGTAGACCGGAATCGCCCTGGCCCCGAAAAGGTACTCGGTCGACCGGTCGCCGTAGTACGACCACGAAATCGCCGTGGAAACAGCGAACAGCAACACCGACAGCGTGACGATCAGGTCGCCCCGGCTGCCCGGCAGACCGAGACTGAAGGCGCGCGCCGTCAGCGGCGCTCCGGTCAGCAGCGCTCCGCCCTCGATCCGCGGCGCATCGCCCGCGGCGTTCAGCGACCCGTCACCGGCGACCTCCAGTCTGCCGCTCCACGGTGCGCCCGCGCCGTCCACCAGCCGCGGCTCGGCGATCATCGAGTGAAGCACGACGAAGGAGCCTGCGGCTACACCGCCCTCGACGTCGACCGCACCCCCGCCGCGCGTCGACCGCTCGTCGCGCGCCGCGAGCAACTCCGAGTCATCGCCGACAACGCGGTGGATGCCCTCGACCTCGTCGAGCCCGAAGCTCTGCGGTGTGTGGTCGCGCCAGGCGTCCGTCGTGACGATGACAAGACCCGTCATCGTGCAGATGACCAGGGTGTCGATAAACGGCTCGAGCGACGCGACCAGCCCCTCACGCACCGGCTCGTCGGTCCGGGCCGCCGCGTGGGCGATGGGCGCGCTGCCCTGCCCCGCCTCGTTGCTGAACAGACCCCGGCGAATGCCCCACATCATCGTCATCAGGAAGGAGCCGGCGGCGCCCCCGACCATGGAGGTGGGCCGGAACGCCTGCTCGACGATCAGGGCCAGGCTCCCGGGAACGCTTTCGATGTTCATCAGCAGAATGATCAGGGCGCCGCCGACGTAGATCACCGCCATGCCCGGGGCAAGGATCGAGGTCACCCGGCCGATGCGGCGAATGCCGCCGATGATGACCAGCGCGACGACCGAAGCGAAGACGAGGCCCGTCCACGCCGGGGCCAGACCGAACTGGGACTCGAGCTGGTCGGCCATCGTGTTCGCCTGGTTCATGTTGCCGGTGCCGAACGAGCACATGACCGCCAGGCCGGCGAACAGCATCGCCATCCACTTCCAGTTCTCCCCGAGGCCCTTCTCGATGTAGTACATCGGGCCGCCCGACACGGAACCGTCCTTGTGCACCCGGCGGTAGGCGACCGCCAGTGTGCACTCCGCGAACTTGAGCGCCATGCCGAAGAAGGCGGTCACCCACATCCAGAACAATGCTCCCGGGCCGCCCATGCGGATCGCGATCGCAACGCCGGCAATGTTCCCGATGCCGACGGTCGCCGAAAGCGCGGTCGTCAGGGCCTGGAAGTGAACGAGGTCGCCGTCGTCGTCCGGATCGTCATACTTGCCGCCGAGGATCGCCCAGGCGTGCCGGAAGCCCCGCAACTGGATCAGGCCCAGGCGCACGGTGACGAATAGCCCCGTTCCCAGGAGCACCAGCGCCAGTATCGGAGCCTGGGGCGGCGTGTTCCAGACCAGCCCCTCGAGCCAGCCGGCTACCGGCCCGAGCAATCCGTTGATCCCGTCCGCTACCTTCCCGAACAGTTCCTCGGGCATCGCGCCTTGCATAAACCTGCTTCCTGTGCGTCAGCGCGGCGCGGACGCCGCGACTCGACTCCTAGAGATAGTTGGCCGGATGGCCGGTAGCGAACACCAGCACGGACTGGCCGGAACGGATCGTACCGGAGTCGCTCAGGTGGAAGAGCGCCGCCATCGCCGCCGCGGTCTCCGGACCGACCAGGAGCCCTTCCTCCGCCGCCACTCGCGCCGCGGTTGCAGCAACCTCGGCCTCCTCCACCGCCACGGCGGCGCCACCGCTGTCCCGCAGCGCCCGCAGGATGAGGAAGTCGCCGATCGCCGCGGGCACCCGCAGCCCCCAGACTTCCGTATCCGGTTCCCGCCAGGGATCGGCGTGGTCACTGCCTGCCTCGTGGGCACGCACGATCGGCGCGCAGCCGGCCATCTGGACGACGGCGAACCTGGCCGGCGGACCGCTCAGAATGCCCAGCGTGCGCAGCTCGGCGAAGGCCTTCGCCATGCCGACGATGCCGGTCCCGCCGCCGGTGGGATAGATGATCCAGTCCGGTAGCCGCCAGCCGAACTGCTCCGCGACCTCGAAGCCCATCGTCTTCTTTCCTTCCACGCGGTACGGCTCACGCAGGGTCGAGAGATCCCACAAGTCGCCGCCCCGCTCCCTGAGTGCAGCGCCGGCGTCGACCAGTGTCCCGCCGGCCTCGATGACCTCGGCCCCGAAGGCGCGACAACGCTCGCGTACCGTAGCCGGCGTATCCTCGGGCAGGGCCACACGGCAGGGCAGCCCCGCGGCGGCGGCGTAGGCAGCGGCTGCGACGCCCGCGTTGCCGGCGCTCGGAAGCTGCACGCCAGGGGCGCCGAGTTCCCGCGCCCGGTTCACCGCCAGCGACAGCCCCCGATCCTTGAAGGAACCGGTCGGATTACCCGCTTCGTTCTTCAGAAAGACCCGAACCTTGTCAGGCGCCAGTCGACGAAGCTGAACCACCGGCGTGCCCCCCTCGCCGAGATCGACCCGGTCGTGGAAAGAGGCAACCGGCAACAGCTCGCGGTAGCGCCACAAGGTCCACGGTCGCCTGGGCAGAGCCCCGGCGAAGGCACTCCCCCGCTTCTGGTCGAGATCGTAGTCGACCAACCAGGGCTTGCCCGCGGGCGACAGAAAGGCCGGTTCGTCAAGTGGCGCCCGCGCCCCGGTCGCGGAGCAGACGAGGCCCCTCGCCCACGTGTTCCCGTTCGCCTGCATTTCAACCGATCTCGGCGTCAGAGGCTAGCACCAGTTCCCGAAGGCTACCCCCTCAACAAGGACACAACACACTGAAAAACAACAACTTAGGCCCAAAACGTGCTATGATCGGCGTCTACCGACGATCAACTTCTTCGCATTAGTCCATGAGCAAACGAATCGGCGACTTCGAAATCGTCGGCCGTCTCGAGGCCCCCGCTGGAGCCGCTTCCTATCTGGCCCGCCACGCGACCGACGGCTCTTCGGCCACGATCGACATCTGGACGCCCGAGACTCCCGACGCACAGGCGCGATTCCTGGATCGCGCCACCGCCAGTGAGCGGCTCGAGCACGATGGCATCGCCCGTATCCTCGACTTCGGAATCGACGGCACCACCTCCTGCCGCATCGAAGCGTTCGCCGACGGTGAGACCCTGGCGGAGAAGCTCAGGCAAACCGGCGACCTGAAGAGAGAGACCATCCTGGCTTGGCTGGCCCAGATCGCGCGTGCCCTCGAGTACGCGCACGGTCTGGGCGTCGTTCACGGCGACCTGCACCCCGGATTGGTGACCATCCGTTCCGACGCCACCGCTCAACTGCGCGGCTTCGCCAATCCGCGCACAACCGGCGAACTCCTGTATCGCGCCCCCGAACTCATCCGCGGCGAGGCGGTCGATGGGCGGACCGACCTGTACGCCTTCGGTGTTCTGCTCCATCGCCTGGTGGCCTGCCAGCCGGGCGCGAATCCAGTCCTTAGCCGCAGGCTGAAGACCAACCCTTCCCCGCCGCTGGCCGATTTGCCCGCGAACTTCCCGCGCCGCCTGATTCCCGTCCTCGAAAGTTGCCTCAGCAACGATCCCGCCGATCGCCTCGACAACTTCACGACCGTTGTCGGCGCAATCGAGGCCGCCATCCACGATACGGCCAGCGTCGCCGCGGTCGCCGCGGAAGCCTCCCCGCCGGCAGACGTTCCCGATGCCCCCGCCGCGTCTCCGAGCTGGGATTCAGCGACCGTGGCGGCAGGCCGGGGCACTTCGAGCGCCGGCCCGATCGCGGACATCGCGGTGCGGAAATCGACTGGGGGCGACGCCCCTCTGGTCGACGTCGAGCTCCGTGGCGACGAATCCGGCAACGGCGACGCGACTCCGCCCAGTCTCGAGACGGTGGCGGCTGCGATCAAGCGGCCCTCGCGCTACCGCTTCCGCCGACGCTGGCTGACTTTCGCGACCGTAGCCGGAACCGCGCTCTGGCTCGGCGGCACCCTCTGGTGGTCCCAGGGCAGTCCGGCCGTGGCCGGTTCCGAAGTGTCCGCGACCGCGGAGGAAACGCTTTCCGGGCCGCCGCCGGCAGGCAACCCGGCGGCGACCGGCGAGGCCGTCTCCCCCGTCGACCTCCAGTCCCCGGCAGACGTCGCGCCGTCGCCCCCTCCGGACCGGTTCGATGCGGTAGAGCCCGCCCGCCGTGGCACGGGCCGCCTGGCTCTGGCACCCGCCTGGCACCCGGAGATCACCGTCTCGGTGGCGGCTGCGGAACCTGTCGTCCTCGACCGCCGGCGCGTCTTCGAAGTGGAAGCCGGCGTCGACCACGTGCTCACGTTCGAACTCGCAACGCGCGACTACCAGATTCGGGAGCAGGTCGTCGCCCAGGTCCCGTCGGGCCGGCTGCTGGAAACGCCCGTGCCCCTGGTGCGTCCCGGCTTCCTCAGCGTGGCCCCGGCGGAGGAGTCTGCGCGCCCCGTCTTCGTGCGCATCGGGGACGAGGCGATCGGCTGGACACCGATCGCGCGCCTGCAACTGCCCGTCGGCGCCCATGTGATCAGCGTCTTCAAGAACCCCACATGGCGGCCCGAGGAGCGGATCGAGCAGCGGATCCGCGTACGGTCCAGGCAGGAAACCACCGTGCAGTTCGACCTCGAATCCGAACCGCCGGCATTGATCGTCGACGGTCGGAGGATCGAGTACGCTCCGGTCGATGCCGAGCCTGGACCGTAGCACCGACGCCAGTGTCGAGCGGTCGCCCCTCGATGTCAGTGTGCTGGTTCCGGTGCTCAATGAGGAAGCCACCGTAGCCAGCCTGGCTGAACGCGTACTCGCGAATCTGGACGCCATCGGCGCCCGCTCCGAACTCGTGTTCATCGACGATGGCTCAACCGACACAACGTCGGACGAGGTGCGGCGACAGCACGAGCGGGATTCGAGGGTCCGCCTGATCCGCCTGCGCCGAAACTTCGGCAAGGCGGCAGCGCTCTCCGCGGGCGTCGATCATGCTCGCGGCGCCATTCTGGTCACGATGGACGGCGATCTCCAGGACGATCCGGACGAGATTCCCCGCCTCCTCCAGGCGCTCGAAGACGGCCCTCTCGACCTGGTCAGCGGCTGGAAGCGAACCCGCCGCGACCCGTTGCGGCGCCGCCTGGCGTCGAAGGTCTTCAACTGGGTAACGCGAACGCTCTCCAACGTCAATCTGCACGACTTCAACTCGGGCTTCAAGGCCTACCGCCGCGAGGTCCTCGAGCAGGTGGCCGTCTACGGCGAACTCCATCGCTACATTCCCGTCCTCGCCAGCCGCCGCGGTTTCGTCATCGGCGAGATTCCAGTCGCCCACCATCCGCGCCGGGTCGGCCGCAGCCGGTACGGCTGGGATCGGTCCTACAAGGGCCCGGTCGACCTGATCACCGTGCTCTTCATCAGCCGGTTTACCCGCCGACCCCTCCACCTGTTCGGGCCGATCGGGCTGATCAGTTGTGCCCTGGGCTTCGGCATCTGCGCCTGGCTGGCCGCGCTCTGGTTCGCGGGCGCCTCCCTCTCCAATCGGCCCCTGCTGCTCCTCGGCGTCCTGCTGATGGTGCTCGGCATTCAGATCGTCACGACCGGCCTGATCGGCGAGCTGATCACCTTCAAGAACTTCCGCAGGCACGACAGCTACTCGATAAGAGAGCGGGTCGGCTGACACCGGCCCGGGAGGCGACTTGCCTGAACGGATCCTGACCTCGGCGGCGGAACGGGGCGGGCGAACCGGCTTCCCCGCCGCGGGTCTGCGGATCCTCTTCCTCACCCAGACCTACCCGCGCTGGCCGGGCGATACGGCTGGACCGTTCATCCGCGAACTGGCCCGGGGCCTGGTCCGCGGCGGCGACCGCGTCACCGTGCTGACGCCGCGCGCGAAGGGTGTGCGCCTTTCCTGGGTCGACGACGGCGTCGACGTCCACGCGTTCGCGTACGCGCCACGACGCCTCGAGGTGATCGGTTACGGGCGCAGTCTGGCCTCCGATGAGCGCATCCGGTTTGGAGCGGGTCTGGCGGCACCCCTCTACCTGCGCGCCGCCGCCGCCGCGGTCGGCCGCCATCTCACGCGCGACGCCTACGACCTGCTGCACGCGCACTGGCTCGCCCCGAACGGACTGGTCGCGCTGTGGCCGGGCGTCCGCAAGCACGACGCCGTGATCGCCGCGGGGCTGCACGGCAGCGACGTCTTCATCGCCGAGAAGGCAGCGGCCCGTCCCGCGATCCGGCGCGCCCTGAAGCGCTGCGAACTCCTGACCGGCTGCTCGCCGGAACTTGTCGAGCGAGTCGTGAAACTGGGCTACCGCGGCAAGCCCCGCCGGGTCATTCCCTATGGCGTCGATGTGGACCTCTTCTGCCCCGCTGACGAGGCGGCGCGCCAGTCGAGAGCCACTGGGTGGCGCGAGCGGCTGGGCATCCCCGCCGACGCCACGATGCTGCTCGGCGTCGGGCGGCTGGCCACGAAGAAGGGATTCCACGTCCTGGTCGACGTACTGCCGCGGCTCCTGGCCGAGTTCGACGAGTTGCACGCCGTGATCGCCGGCGGCGGCGACCAGATGCCAGAGCTCCTGGCCGCCGTCGCGGAGTGGTCGCCGGAGCACGTCGCCCGAATCCACCTTCCCGGCCTCGTCGCCCACGACGATCTGCCCGACCTCTACCGCAGTGCGGACCTCTTCGTCCTGCCCGCGGTCCACGACCCGCAGGGCAACGTCGACGGTCTCCCCAACGTGATCCTCGAAGCGCTGGCGAGCGGTCTGCCCGTGGTTTCGACCGCGATCTCGGGGATTCCGCTGGCAATCGAATCCGGGGTCGAGGGAATCCTCGTTCCCGAGCAGGATCGCCCCGCTCTGGAGGGCGCGATCGCCAGTCTGCTGCGGTCTCCCGAACGCCGCGCCCGGATGGGTGCCCGAGCCCGCGCCAGAGCCGTTTCGCACCTGACCTGGGACCAGGTCGCCGCCGCGTACCGCGACGCCTACCTGGAGGCCCTGTCCGAACGCCAACGACAGTGAAGAGCGTGCGTCAGGAAGCAGCGTTCGGCTCACGCAGCCGAAGGGTCTGGTGGGGCGTCCTGGTCGCCGCGATGACCCTGCCCACCCTGGCCTCGCTCGCCTACTTCGTCTGGCTCGAAGGCACCGCCTGGGTCGCCCCTGCCTACCTCGGCGCCAAGGTGCTCCAGTTCGCCGCGCCAGTAGCAGCCCTGGCGGTGCTGCTGGCGGCCGCGACGGGGCCCGTGCGGCCTGGTCGTTCCGTGGCCCTCGGTCTGGGCACGGGGATGGCCGGGGCAGCGTTCACCTGGCTCAGCTACGTCGCGCTGTTTCGCGGAGGCGAGATGGCGGCCACCGCGGCCGAGGCAATCACGGTCAAGCTGGCCGACTTCCACCTTGACGCCCTCTGGCGCTACGTCCTTGCCGCGCTTCTCATCAGCTTCCTCCACTCCTGGCTCGAGGAGGTCTACTGGCGCGCGTTCGTCTACCGCTGGCTCGACCGCCTGATGCACTCGGAGTGGTCCCTGGTCGTAGCCGCCCTCGGCTTCGCAGCCCACCATGTCGTGGTCATCGCGGTCTATCTGGGGGACGCATCCGTCTTCGTCCTGGTCCTCATGTCCCTACCTGTCGCCCTGAGCGGAGTTCTCTGGTGCCTTCTCTACCGCACCACGGGAAACCGCCTGCTAGCCCCCTGGATCAGCCACATCTGTCTCGACGTCGCCATCATGGCGGTGGGCTACGACCTGATCTTCGTCGACTGAGTTCCCGATGCGACAGCGCAGCGAGTCCCCCGGGAACCCCTTGGCCCCGGACGCCCTCGGACCGGCGGGTGCGCTAGCGCTGACCGCGCGCCGTCGGCAGACCCTGCTCGCGTAGCCAGTCGTCGTTGTAGATCGTGCTCAGGTAGCGGGTGCCGGAATCCGGGAAGAGGGTCACGACGCGGGCGCCGGGCTGCAATTCGGGGAGCATCTCGCGTACGCCCCAGAGCGCGGCACCGCTCGATCCGCCCACGAGCATCGCCTCGTCGCAAGCGAGTTCCCGGGCGGCCAGAAAGGCCTCCGCGTCGCTGACCTGGAGCATCCGGTCGAAGACGTCGAACTCCGGGCAGTCGATGATCTCTTCGTCACCCAGTCCCTCGAGCAGATAGCGGCGAGGAGGCGCGGAGTCGTCCTCGGCCCCCGCCAGGGCCGCGAAATGGCGACTGAATACCGAGCCTTCGACATCGACCGCGATGACCCGGATCTTCGGATTCTGTTCCTTCAGATAGCGGCCCACACCGGAGACGGTGCCGCCGGTGCCGATGCCACCGACGAAGACGTCGATCCGCCCACCCATCTGGCGCCAGATCTCCGGGGCGGTCGTCTCGTAGTGGCAGCGATTGTTGTCGCGGTTGTTGTGCTGATCGGGGAAGAAAGCCTCCGGATGCGAGGCGGCCAGGCTCTGCGCCTTCCGGTTGTACGACTCCGGGTGCTCCGGGGGCAGATCGCCATCCACGAGGATCAACTCGACCCCCAGCGCCCGCAGGCAGTCCAGCTTCTCGCGGCTGGTCTGGCGGCGGACGACCGCGCGGCAGCGCAGCCCGCGGTTCGTGGCCATCATCGCCAGTCCCATCGCCGTGTTGCCGGACGAAGCCTCGATCACGACGCCTCCCGGCGAAAGCTCTCCCGAGGCGAGCGCCCGGTCCACCAGATACCGCGCAACACGGTCCTTCACACTGCCCATCGGGTTCAGGTACTCGAGCTTCGCGAACACCTCGACTTCCTTCGCGCCCGCACCCAGCGAGCGGCGGAGACGCACCAACGGCGTGCCGCCGATCGCCTCGCTCACGTCCTCGCAGGTCTTCTCGCGGAGCGCCGCGGAAGCGGGGACGCCCGTGGCTTTCAAGGCGCCTCCAGCAGACGATCACGGACGAGCTGCATGTCTTCCCAGGTGGCTCGCTTGTGGGACGGATCCCGGAGCAGGAAGGCCGGGTGGTAGGTGACCCGAACCGGCACTCCCGCCACGTCGTGCCAGTGACCGCGAAGACGGCCCACGGAGTCTCTCGTCTGCAACAGTTGCTGGGCCGCGACCCCGCCGAGGGCGACGATCACCCGGGGGGCGATGAGTTCGACCTGCCGGTCGAGGAACGAACGGCAGGCGGCGGCCTCGTCGGGCTGCGGATTGCGGTTGTTCGGCGGCCGGCACTTGACCACGTTCGTGATGTAGACGTCCTCGCGCCGCAGGTCGATGGCCTGGATGATCCGGTTCAGGAGCTGGCCAGCGGGCCCCACGAAGGGCAGGCCCTGCCGATCCTCGTTGTAGCCGGGGCCCTCGCCGACGAACATCAGGTCCGCGTCGCCGTCGCCGTCGCCGAACACGACCGTGTTGCGCTGCTCGCAGAGCCGGCACGCGGTACAGCCCTGAGCCTCCTCCGCGACCGCCTGCAAGCGTTCCAGGCGGCCTGCCCCACCCTCCGGCGCGGCCTCCGCCGCCCCCGGCGGATAGGCGTCCTCGAAGCCGAGTTCCCGCAGGAGGCGCAACTCCTGGCCCACCGAGAGTTGAAGTCGCGTCACGAGCCAATCAGCTCGAAACGGTCCCGTCGCCGGCGAACAACTCCAGCAAGCGCCCCGCCAACTCGTTCTTCGACTGCTTCGGGAAGCGAACGGGAGCGCCGCCCCGACCGAAGACGACCACCTCATTGTCCGTCGCCTCGAAGCCGATGTCGGGCCGCGACACGTCGTTCGCGACGATCCAGTGCGCCTGCTTCGCTTCCAGCTTGCCTCGCGCCGAGTCCTCGAGGTCCTCCGTCTCGGCCGCAAACCCGACGCGCATCGCCTCAGGCGCCAATGACGACAGACCGGCGAGGAGGTCGGGGTTTTGCGTCAATTCGAGCACCATGCCGTCGGCGCCGGACTTCTTGAGCTTCTGGTCTGCGCGCTCACGCGGCCGGTAGTCGGCCACCGCGGCCGCCATCACGACCAGATCGGCCGCCGGCGCCGCTTCCTCGAGGGCCGCCTGCATTTCGCTCGCCGCGACGACATCGATCCGCCGCACGCCCTCCGGAGTCTCCTGGTTCACGGGGCCGGCGACGAGGGTGACTTCCGCGCCGCGAAGGGCCGCCTGCCGCGCCAGGGCGAAGCCCATCCGCCCACTTGACCGGTTGCCGATGAAACGAACCGGGTCGATCGCCTCGTAGGTCGGTCCGGCCGTGACGACGACTCGCCAGCCGGCCAGTGGCCCCACCGGCGAGGCGGCCACGCCCTCGGGCAGCGCCAGCTTCCGGCACACGGCCTCCACGATCGTCTCCGGTTCCACCATGCGGCCCAATCCCCGCTCGCCCGAAGCCAGCGCGCCCTCGACCGGCCCCACCATCTCCACGCCGCGGGCGCACAGCGCCTCGACCTGAGCCTCTACCTGGGGCTTGCGCCACATCGCGTCGTGCATCGCGGGCGCCACGACCACCGGTCCCTCGAACATCAGGGCAGTCGTACTCAGGAAGTCGTCCGCGAGTCCGAGGGACAGGCGGGCCAGGGTGTTGGCTGTTGCCGGCGCCACGCAGAGCAGATCGGCCCACTGCGCCGCCTCGACATGGAGTTCAGCGCCGTCCACCCCGCCGTCGCGGGAGAGGTAGCTCTGGCCATAGACTCGTTCGCCACTCAACACCTCGAGCGTGAGCGGCGACACAAAGCTCTCGGCCGCCAGGGTCGGCGCGCAGCGCACGGAGATCCCGCGCTCCCGGAGCCGGCGGACCAGGTATGCGCCCTTGTAGGCGGCGATCCCGCCGCTTATGCCGAGAAGAACTCGGGCAGCCCGTGCAAGCGCGTCGGGCACACTCGGGGCGGCTCTAGTGGACTGTGCCGCGCGGCCCGAAGGCATCGTCGCCGGGCTGCGAGCCGCCGTCCTCGCCACTCGCCGCCGCGGAAGACTCGGGCGCCTCGCCGAAGTCCCACTCGACCAGATCGCGCTGCATCTCGCTCATCGCGTGGCGGGCGAACTTCGGGCTCTCCCGGGGCATGCGCTCCTGGGCGCCTCGAATCAACTGCTCGGCGCGACGCGCGGCCAGAAGGACGAAACGGAACTTGCTATCCACTTTTTCAGGAAAACGGCCCATGTGCATGAAAGTCCGCGAGAACGCTGCGTACGCGCTCCCGCATCCGCTCCCTCCGCTGTCGTTTCTCAAGAATGATGGCAGCCAGAGTATTGCTGGCTGCCTCGGCGCGGTCGTTGACAATAACATAGTCGTACTCCCGCACGCGGCCCAGTTCGCCCAGCGCTCCCCGCAACCTCTGCCGGATCGCCGGCGCCTCGTCCAGGTCGCGCCCCCGGAGGCGCTCCACGAGCGCCCTCGGGCTCGGCGGCATGACGAAGATGCTGTGCACGGCGGTGTCCAACTGGCCGGCCGCGCCCCCGGCTGCCATCACCTGAGCCGCGCCCTGGACATCGATGTCCAGGAGCACGTCCGTGCCACTCTCGATACGCGGCAGCACTTCGTCGACCGAGGTCCCGTAACTGTTCCCGTGGACCTCCGCCCACTCCAGGAACCGGTTCGTCGCCACCATGGAAGCGAACGCGTCCCTGGCGACGAAGTGGTAGTCCACCCCGTCCTTCTCGTTCTCGCGCGGGCGACGGGTCGTGTGGCTGATCGAGAACTCGACCCCGTCCACCAGTTCCATCGCCCGATGCACGAGCGTCGTCTTCCCGGCGCCTGACGGGGCCGAGAGTATGAACAACTCCCCTCTCGCCGTGCCCGCCGTCATTCGATGTTCTGCACCTGTTCGCGTAGCTGATCGCACGCAACCTTGCCCTCGACGACCGCGCGCTGCATCGCCAGATCGCGGCATTTCGAGCCGATCGTATTCAGTTCGCGCTGAATCTCCTGAGTCAGGAAATCGAGGCGCTTCCCGATCGCACCCTCCTCCGCCATCGCCGCCTCGAAGCCGTCCAGATGGCCGCTCAGCCGTTCCAGCTCCTCGGCCGTGTCGCTGCGTTCGATCAACAGGGCGACCTCCTGAACCACGCGCCCCGGATCGAGTCGGGCGGCCGCACCGTCGTGCCTCGCGAGCAGGTCGCGCACCCGCCCTTCCAACTCGTCGAGGGCCTGATCGACGACTTCCTCACGGCGTCCGGCAAGTGCCTCCACGCTGCCTCGCAGCTCCCTGAGATGCCCGCGAAGAGCCTCCTCCAGAACCCGTCCCTCACGTACCCGCTCGGCCACGAGCGCCGCCACCGCGCGCCGGCAGACGCGTTCCGCGAGCGCCCTGTCACCCGCCCCCATCGCTGACGACCCGGCTTCCGCCCCCGACACCCGAGCGGCCGACATCAACTCGCCCGCGCTCAGTTCCGACGACACGAGGCCCAACCGCCGCCAGCGCCGCGCGGCTCGCTGCAGAGCGTTGGCCGTCTCGTCACATACCTCCACGCTGCCCGCGGCAACACGAGTTGCGACCTCGACGCCGAGTTCGACGCGGCCACGCCGAACCTCCTCCGCCACCGCCGCGCGCAACGACGGTTCCAGACCCCGATGGGGCGCCCGCAAACGCACCGCGATGTCGAGGTAGCGGTGATTGACGGAGCGCGCGGTCACCGTCACCCGACAGGCCCCGCCCTGTTCAGCCGCCTCCCCGATTCCGGTCATGCTTCTCAGGGTCGGCCCCCTTCCCGGTAGTCCCGCGCAACCTGCAGCTCGTGCAGGAGGCTTCGTGCGGCCCGCTCGCTGGCGCCGGACTCCCCGAGCGCCGGCCGAAGTTCGGCCAGAGCCCCGCGCATCCTGTCGATCCGGCGGCGGCTGGCCAGAAGTTCCCGCGCCGTCGCCGCGATTCCCGCCTCTCCGGCTTCTCGCTGGAGGAGTTCCGGGACCACTCGCCGGCCGAGCACGAGGTTGACCAGGCTGACGAACGGCAAGTCGACCAACCACCGGCCGATCAACCCGGTCACCGGCGCCACCCGGTAGACCACGACCAACGGAGTGCCGAGCAGTCCCACCTCCAGCGTCGCCGTGCCGGAGGCGCAGAGCGCGAGATGAGAGCCGGCAACGGCCTCGAACCGTTCGGACCGCACGATTTCCAGGTCCTTGCCGGCGAGCGGACTCGACGCGACCAGACGGTGGACCAGGTCGCTGTCGACCGTGGACGCGAGGATCAGGCGAACACGCGCCGCGTCGTTGCCGGAGTCGCCACCCCTCCGTATGCGCCCCGTTCCGCCCCCCACGACTGCCGCGGCCCGCAGCATCGGCGGCAGGATGCGTCGCACCTCACTGTTGCGCGACCCCGGAAGCAGGGCCAGCGTCGGGCGTTCCGGCAGCTTCGCTTCCCGCTCCCACACCGACGGGAGTTCCGGCACCTCGTCGACCAGAGGATGGCCCACGTGCTCCACTTCGAGTTCGCGCCCCCGGTACACGTCGACCTCGAACGGAAAGAGCACGAGCATTCGTTTGACCAGGCGGGCAATCGTTCTCACCCGGCGACGCCGCCATGCCCACACCTGCGGCGACACGTAGTAGAGAACGGGCACACCGCGACGGTAAAGGCGGCGGGCCAAACGGAGATTGAAGTCCGGAAAGTCGACCAGCACCGCCAGCTCCGGCCGCCGACTCTCGACCGCCTCGAGCAGCCGCCGAAAGACCTGCCGGATCCGCGGCAACTCCCTCAGCACCTCGACGATACCGACCACGGCGACCTCGTCGCTGTGGGCAACCGACTCGAGGCCCGCGGCGGCCATCGCGTCGCCGCCGAGTCCGAAGAAGCGAACCCGTGTCTCGTCTCCAGCCAGACGCCGCACCGCTTCCATCATTCGCGCCGCGTGGTGGTCGCCGGAAGCCTCGCCGGCGGAGATCAGGACGGCCGGGCTACCTTGGATCAGGGTCTCGCCCTCAGGGAATCGGCGCCGGCGGCGATAGCGGGAACGGATACATCAACCAGGCCAGCACCAGGCCCCCGCCCACCATGCCGATCATCATCTGGAGGAAGAGCCGCACCCGGTCCCTGAGCCGACGCCGCCACAGTACGGCGAAGAACAGGCTGACCTGCACGGCGTAGATCACCATCAAGGCGAAGTGGCTTGAGAGCACTAGTCCTTCGATCCGCTGGCAATGTCCCAGGCGTCGAGGACCGCCAGGAAATTGAGAAGCCCCGCCGTCAGCAGGAAGGCCTTACCGTACTCGAAGGTCGAAGACAGGATGTCGCCGCTGTACTCCAACGCGTAGCGGGCCAGGAAGTACGGCGCTCCGGCGCCCATCGAACTCAGCGTCGCCAGCCGGCTGAGCGGCTGCTCCGGCACGACGACGTAGAGATGTCCGCGGAGCCAGCAGCCGAACAGAAAGGAGAAGAAGACCACGCCGAAGATGACCGCCGCGCGACGCGGCTTGCGCAGGATCAAGTGGCCGCAGCCGGGCAGAGCCCACGCAGCGACCGCGACCAGAACCGGCCGCAGAACACCGATGGACTCGGCGGAAGGGCCGGCTGGAGGCGAAGTCGTCGTCATCTGGGCACGGCGGGCAGGGCCCGGGATTCGCGGGGCCCGGTCACTCGTCAGAGTTCAGACGCTCCTTGAGTTCCTTGCCGGGCTTGAAGTAGGGGATCTTCTTGGACGGGACATCGACCGGCGCGCCGGTCTTCGGGTTGCGACCGATCCTGGAACCACGCTCGCGGATGCGAAAGCTGCCGAAGCCGCGAAGCTCGATCTTGTCGCCATCCTTCAGGGAGTCGACGATGCTCTCGAGCACCGTGCTGACGATGACTTCGGCCTCTTTCTTCGTCAAGTCCGCGCTGAGCGCCACTTCCTCGACCAGGTGAGCCTTGGTCATCCCCTGACTAATGGCTTCAGAGATCTGGATCGCATCTTTCATTTTCAGCATTCTCCCCTTAGCCGGCCTACCTAGTCCTCTTTCGATGAACTCTCCGCGGTACCTGCTTCCTCGGTGCTCCCGGCCTCTTCGAGCTGATCCGCCTCGACCTCAGGAGTCTCTGCCGCGTCACCGGTCTCGCCGGTGACCGAGGCCTCCGCGGCGTCCTCGGCGTCGGATGCCTCCTCGGCGGCAGCAGCGGCGGCCGTAGCCTCGGCGAGCTTCCGCTCCCGCTCGGCCACCAACTCGTCCGCCTCGTCGTCGGTCAGTTCAACCACGCCGCGCAGCGTCAGGCCGACCTTCTTGTCCTCGTCCTCGATCCGGAGGATGCGGGCGCGGACAAACTCGCCGATCTTGTAGTGATCCTCGAGCTTGCCGCCCGGCACGTCGACCTCGCTGACGTGCGCCAGACCCTCCAGCCCGTCGTAGACATCGATGAAGAGCCCGAAGTCGGTCACGTTGACCACCCGGCCCACGATGTCGTCGCCGATGCGGTTGCTGTCCACGAAGTCCTGCCACTCGTTGGGCAGGAAATCCTTGATCGAGAGGGACACCCGCTGTCCGGTCACGTCGATGTTCGTGATCCGCGCCCGAACCGCGTCGCCCTTCGCCAGCACCTCGCTCGGGTGCTTCACGCGCTTGGTCCAACTCATGTCCGAGACGTGGACGAGGCCGTCGATCTCCTCCGTGATCTCGACGAAGGCGCCGAACTCGGTCAGGTTGCGCACCCGGCCCTCGACAATCGTGCCGACCGGGAACCGTGCCGCGAGATCCTCCCACGGGTTCGATTCGACCTGGCGCAGCGAGAGGCTGATCCGACGCTGCTGCATGTCGAGTTCCGAAACGATCGCCTCGACTTCCTGGCCGACGCTGACGATCTTGGACGGCGGTACGACCTTCTTCGTCCACGACATCTCGCTGACGTGGACCAGGCCCTCGACACCCTCCTCCAGCTCCACGAAGGCGCCGTAGTCGACCAGGCTGACCACCCGACCGCGCACCCTCGACCCGAGCGGATACTTCTTGTCGACCAGGGTCCACGGGTCCTCCGTGGTCTGCTTGAAACCCAGGGAGACACGCTCGGTTTCCGGGTCGAAACGGAGAACGACGACCCCGACCTCATCGCCGACCCCGAAGTGCTCCGAGGGATGGTTGACCCGGCCCCAGGAGATGTCCGTGATGTGGAGCAGGCCGTCGATGCCGCCCAGGTCGACGAAGACGCCGTAATCCGTGATGTTCTTGACCACGCCCGGAAGCCTTGCCCCCTCCTTCAGCTTGGTCAGGGTCTCGGCCTTCTTCTTGGCGTACTCCTTCTCGAGAACCGCGCGCCGCGACAGCACGATGTTGTTGCGCCGGCGATCCAGACTGATCACCTTGAACTCGAGTTCCTCGCCCTTGAACGACTCAAGGTACTTGACCGGCTTGATGTCCACCAGGGAACCTGGCAGGAAGGCACGCAGGCCGACGTCGACGGTCAGGCCTCCCTTGATCCGGTCGATCACACGGCCCGTGATCACCTTTCCTTCCTTGAAGCTGTTCTCGACCTCCGACCAGATGCGCATGCGCTCGGCCTTGACCTTGGACAGCATCACGTGCCCGTCTGCACCCTCCGTCTGCTCGAGCAGCACCTCGACCTCGTCGCCGACGCTGACTTGAAATTCGGCGCCCCGGGCAGTGAATTCGTGGATCGGCACCAGGCCTTCGGACTTGTAGCCAACATCCACGACGACGTCATTCGATGTGATCGCGATCACCCTGCCGGGGACGATCTCCCCTTCGTTGAGATGACGCATGCTGTCGTCGTACATCTCGACGAGTTGCTCGTAGGAAAGGTTGTCGGTATCGGTTGCCTTCGCTTCCGTGGGAAGCGTGTCTGCGGAAGCTGCGTCCTGCGGAAGCGCCTCCTGCGGAAGCGCCTCCACGGTGTGTTCTTCGGTGGATTCCATGGGTTCCTGTGTTCTCGCTTCGGTCAGCGTGACCGTGCGGTGGGCGTTTCCAGGTAAGGCGGCGCAGCGACAATCCGGGCCCGTGACGCACTGCCGACGGCAGGCATCGGGGCCAGAACGGACGCCAAGGGTCAGACCGACAAGTATAGGGACGCAGCCTGAGGCGGTCAACCGTCGGGCGCTTCACGGAATCTGCCGTCGAGCAAGGCTTAATCACTCATTCCACGGCACTTATGTGCCGCCCACCCGCCCCGGAAGCCATCGCTTCGGCTATCAGGGATCTTTCTCGGCCGTGCGGGATTCGGGCCGTTTCCGGAGCGCCGCCAGGGACCAGGAGGCGTGAGTCCGGACCACCGGGTCACGGCTTGCCCGTGCCCGTTCGAGCGCCGGGATGTAGGACGCCGTGCCCCGGTTTCCCATCGCGAGGGCCGCGTTTCGTCGCAGTCCCGACCGTCCGGGGCGCTTCATCGGGCTGCCGCGAAACCGGGCCCGGTACTCTTCCTCCGGAAGTGCGAGAAGCGCCGTCAGATCGAGTTCGGCGCGATGCGCCGGCAGGGAGAAGGCTCCGCTTCGCTCGCCTTTCGCCGGCGTCGCCCGGTGTTCGTTCCAGGGGCAGACCTCCTGGCAGACGTCGCACCCGAAGACCCAGTCGCCAACCAGGGAACGGGCCTCCTCAGGCACTTCGCCCCGATGCTCGATCGTCCAGTAGCTGATGCACCTGGCGGCGTCCAGGACATGGGGGGCCGGCAGCGCACCCGTCGGGCAGGCGTCGAGGCAGCGCCGGCAGTTGCCGCAAAGGTCCTCGGCGAGCGGCTCGGACGGTTCGAGTTCCAGGGTGAGGAACAGCTCTCCGAGCAGGAACCACGATCCGGTGCGATCGAGCAACTGGGTGTTCTTGGCGATGGCGCCAAGCCCCGCCCGCGCCGCCAGTTCTCTCTCCAGCACCGGTCCGGTGTCGACGTAGAGGCGCGCGCCGGAGCCCGGGAACGCCTCCCGGATACGGCCGGCCAGGGCCCGCAGGCGTCGCTCCATCAGCGGGTGGTAGTCATCGCCGCGGGCGTACCGGGCCACCCGGGGCCAGAGATCGCCTTCCGGTTCGGGCTCGCCCTCCAGGGGGTGGTAGTGAAGCGCCACGCACAGCACGGACCTCGCACCGTCGAGCAGCGAGGCCGGCGCCAGTCTCCGCCGCGGCCGCCTGCCCAGCCAGGCCATGGAGGCAAACAGGCCGCGCTCCAACCGGCGCAGGAACGACGCTCCGGCGCGTGCGTACGGTTCCAGTGAAGCCACCCCCGCGCGGTCGAAGCCGACCTCCAAAGCCCACCTGGTCAGCAGATCCGCGCGGTCCTTCGCCGACCCCGACACCGCACTCACGCCCGGGCTTCCGGCTGCAGGAGGATCTCGAAGCGAGTGGCGTGATCGTCGTCCGGACCGGCGGGAACGTCCTGTGAGGTGTCGACCCGCCAGTCCTCGAGAGGCCCGAGATCGACCGACGTATCGCCCTCGACCTCGGCCAGCACGCGGGTCAGGTAGACGCGGTCGGCAAAGCCGAACGCGGCCTGGAACAGACCGGCGCCGCCGATCACGAACGTCTCCTCCTCCCCCGCATCGCGGGCCGCGTCGAGCGCCTCGTCGAGCGAGTGGAACCTGGCAGCGCCCGCCGCCTCGAAGTCCGGCCGGGTGCTCAGCACGATGCACTTTCTGCCCGGCAGCGGCCGGCAGCCGATCTCCTCCCAGGTCCTCCGGCCCATCACCACGTGGTGGCCCGACGTCAGCCGCTTGAAGCGCCTGACATCCGTCCGCAGCCGCCACGGAAGCTGGCCGTTCAGACCGATCACCCCGTTCGCAGCCGCCGCCAGGATCACCGAGAGCCGCATCTCCACCTCCCTGGCCGGAACACGGAAACGATCAGACCGCGACCGCGGCGCGAATCGCCGGATGCGGGTCGTAGCCCACGAGCTCGAAGTCGTCGGGCCCGAAATCGAAGATGGAGCGGACGTCCGGATCGAGCCTCATTTCGGGCAACGGTCGCGGCTGTCTCGACAACTGCTCCTCTGCCTGCTCCACGTGGTTGCTGTACAGGTGGGCATCGCCGAACGTGTGAACCAACTCCCCGGGCGCGAGACCGCAGACCTGGGCGACCATCATCAGCAGCAGAGCGTACGACGCGATGTTGAACGGGACCCCCAGAAAGAGATCGCCGCTGCGCTGGTAGAGCTGACAGGAGAGGCGACCGTTCGCGACGTAGAACTGGAACAGCGTGTGGCAGGGCGGCAGGGCCATCGAGTCGACCTCGGCCACGTTCCACGCGCTGACAATCAGGCGGCGCGAGTTCGGCTCGCGCCGGATGCGATCGACGACACCCGCGATCTGATCGATCGACCTCCCGTCCGGCGTCGCCCAGGACCGCCACTGGGAGCCGTAGACAGGACCCAGATCACCGTTCTCGTCTGCCCATTCGTCCCAGATCGTCACCCCGTGGCGGCGCAGGAAATCGACGTTCGTCTCCCCGCGCAGGAACCACAGCAATTCGACGATGATCGATCGCAGGTGGAGGCGCTTCGTGGTCAGCGCCGGGAATCCGTCGGCCAGGTCGTAGCGCAACTGCCGGCCGAACACGCTGCGGGTGCCGGTGCCCGTGCGGTCGTCGCGGACAACCCCGTGGTCGAGCACCTCCCTTAGCAGATCGAGGTACTGGCGCATCGACACCGAAGACCTTACCAACCGGTCACGCCTCGTCCAGCAACCGGAGCATCGCGTTCCTGTGCTTTTCGTCGCCGATTCCACGGAACCTCCGGCGCAGGCGTCGGCGCAGGATCGCCCGCTCCCAACGGGGCCGATGGAGTTTGTAGTAACGCAACTGGGAGGCACGGTAGAAGCGCTCCACGCCGGGGGTCAGAGAGCGCTCGCCATCCGCGCCCGTCATCGCTCCCCGCACGTGCCACGCCCGAGCCCCGGCCACCTCGCGCTGCCTGTATCCGGCCCGGTGGAGCCGAAGACAGAGATCCGCGTCCTCGAAGTAGAGAAAGAAGCCTTCGTCGAAACCGCCGACCTCCTCGAAGGCCGAACGGCGGACGAGCAGACAGGCGGCCGTGTGCCACCCGGCACCGACCAGCGGCTTGAGCAAACGCGGCAGCAGACCATGGTTCCACGCGGTCCTCTCGAACCGGTTGCGAAGTCTCTGGATCGCCTCGCCGGGAACACCGACCGGCGGCGACCATACGAACTGCCTGGACCCGTCCGGGTAACGAAGAGCGGGCGCCGCAACCGCGAGCCGCTCGTCCAACTCATGCGCCTCGACCAGGCCTCGCAGGGACTCCTCGTCGATCCGTGCATCCGGGTTCAGAAGCAGCAGATGACGGCCGGCCGACTTCGCGGCGGCCAGATTGCAAGCGGCGCCGAAACCGAGGTTGCGACCCGCCTCGACGAGTCGCACCGGCAACGCGGTCGACGCGTCCGCCGCGAGCTCGCGCACCGTCCCCGTGGAACCGTCAACAGATGCGTTGTCGACCACGACCGCCTCGAGCGTGCTCGCGGCACCACGCTCTACTTCACCATCCTCCGACCGCCACGCCTCCGCGATCGCCTGGAGGCTCTCCAAACAGACTCTGAGCCAGTCCCCGGCATTGTGGTTGACGACCAGGGCGCTTACCGCCGGGGGTTCCGATCCGCTCACGGGACCTGCTTCCGGAACATGCGCCAGGCCGTCTCCACCTCGTCGGCGAAGCACGCGGCAGCACGGTCCCAGGTCAGGGAGCCCACGCGGCCGGGCCCCTCCGATATCGCCAACCGACGCGCTTCGCCGTCCCCCACCAGCCGCCGGAGCCCCTCGGTCAGGTCCTCGACTTCGAGCCGGTCACACCGCAGCGGGTACTCCGGCCACAACTCCGTCAGAGCGGGCGCGTCCGATACGAGGACCGGAACCCCGGCCGCGAGCGATTCGAGAGGCGGCAGGCCGTAGCCCTCGTACTCCGAGACGTAGATCGTTCCCAGGGCCCGCGCGTAGAGTCGCGGCAGCAGGTCGTCCTCGACGTAGCCGAGGCGAATCACCCGATCGCCAAGATCTGCCGCACGGACGATGCGGTCCAGTTCCTCCCGCCGGAGCAACTGGTTCCGGCCCGCGATGACCAGGCGGACCTCCGCCGGATTCGGAGCCCCGGGGCACGTCACCGACCCGGTTGGCGCCTCCTCGCGCACCAGCCGACCCAGAGCCGGCAGCACCAGGTCGAGCCTCCGGCGCGGCAGAACCGAGCCAAGCATCAGCAGGTAGGGTGGCCGAACGCCCAGGTCCGCCAGTGCCCGGTCCTGCTCCACCCCTCCCGTCGCATCCGAAGCGGCAGCGGCCTCGAAGCGCGGCGACACCCCCAGAGGCACCACCGCCACCCGTCCCGGCGGCACGCCGTAGCGTTGCTGCAACTCGGCGGCGGTGCGCCGGGTGTCGGTCAGCACCCTGGTCGCCGTTCGCGCCGCGCCGCGCGCGAGGTAACGGCGACGCCGCAACTCGCGGAAGCTGAAGTCCGCCGGGAAGTGCTCGAAGGAGAGATCGTGGATCGTGACCAGAGACGGTCGCCCGCGGGTTCGGGGCAGGCTGTAGCCGGGCGAAAAGATGAGGTCCACTGGCTGACGCCTGAGCAGCCTGGGCAACCGGAACTGCTCCCACAGGACCGGATGCGCGCCGGGCCGCCGATCGAAGACCGGCTCGACGCTGCAGCTCCCGCTCCCTGGGTCGGCCCACAGCGGGTGCTCAAAGGGATCACCCTTGAAGAACAGTCGCAACCGCCACCCTTCGGCCCGCGGAACTCGACCAAGCGCCGTCAGAATCTCCTCGGTGTAGCGGCCGACGCCGGTCGGCTCCCCCTCCATCTCGTAGGCGACGACGCCGATCGAGCGCGAAACCGGCCCCGTCTCGTTCATCGGACCGCGCCCACTATCCCGTCGTAGATCTCGATCACTTCCTTCGCCGCGGTGCGCCAGGAGAACCCGGCAGCTCGAACCAGACCGGCCCGCCGATAGTCCCGTCGCAGCGCACCGTCGCCGAGCAGTTCTTCCAGGCCGCGGCGAATAGCCGCCACATCGAGCGGGTCGACGCAAACTGCGGCGTCTCCGCCCACTTCGGTGAGCGAGGACGTGTTCGACGTCAGCACCGGCGTTCCGCATGCCATCGCCTCCACCACGGGCAGACCGAACCCCTCGACGAGGGACGGATACGCCACGACCGAAGCGACGTTGTAGAGGGCGATCAGGTCCTCCTCCCCGACCGCGCCCAGCCGCCGCACGAAGGCGGGCCAGGCGCCGCCGAACGCGTCATCCTCCTTCCAGCTGCTGCCGCCCACGAGCACCAGCGGCGTATTCTCCCGCAACTCGGGATCGAGCCCGGCGTAGGCCTCGACCAGACGGGCGATGTTCTTGCGCGGCTCGAGCGAGCCTACCGAGAGGACGAACCGACCCTCGAGCCCGAAGCGCGCCGCGACGCGCTCCCGGGCGGCTGCCAGTTCCGCGCCGTCGAAGGCGACGAAGACCGGCGACGCCGCCTCGTAGACGACGCGAAGCCGATCCTCTGGCAGCACGAACCACTTCCGCACTTCCTTCGCCGTCGCCTCGGAAACGGCCAGAATCGTGGCCTGCCGCGACACCGCCCGCAGAGTGCCCAGCAGACACTGATTGCGGTTGTCCGGCACGTGGAACTCCGGGTGGGTCAGGAACGTCAAGTCGTGGATCGTGAACACGACCGGGCCATCGAAGCAGGCAGGATCGGAGAACGACGGGATGTGGAACAGGTCCAGGTCGGCGTGGCGCGGCCAGCGACCGGTCCCCTTCCGGACGTTTCCCGGCAGTTCATCCAGCAGGCGCTTCCAGGCCCGGGAGTCCGGCTCCGCGCCCAGGGGGTAGAGGCGGAGCGCCGGCGTGCCCGCCCGCTCCTCCGCCTCCTCGGCAAGCGCCTGCAGGAGGCTGACCGAGTACCGGGCGACGCCGTCCCGCGGGCCGAAGATCTTGCTGACGTCGAAACCGACGCGCATCACTGCCTAGGCCGGCCTCGAAGCCTGCGATTCCCGTCTCGTCTCGGCCCGGATTCCAAGCGCCACGCCCCGCAATCTCTTCGCCGCACCGGCCACCAGGTGTCCCTCGCCGTCGAGCTGCTCGATCAGCGGCAGGATGTCCTCGTGCAGCGGATCAACCTGGACCGCCTGCTTCGTCCTCACCCAGACGCCAAGACGGAGGCGGTCATAGCGTTCCCGGCCGATCACCAGCCGCAACAGGTGGCGTAGCGGCCTGGCGGCGCCCGATCGTGTGAACCGGCCCAGCAGCACAACGAAGGGTCGGAGCAGGTCCAGGAGCCGGGTCGCCTGCCGCATGGCACCCGGAGCGTACCCCAGAGCCCTAGTCGGCGGCCCGAGCCATTTCACCGTAGATGGCAATCACCTGGTCCGCCGCCCTTTGCCAGGAGAACCGTGCGGCGTGCCGGAAGCCGGCTTCACGGCACCGCCGGCGCAGGGACCCGTCCCGGAGCAGGGACTCCAGGCCGCGCCGAATCGCCGACACATCGACGGGATCGACGCACACCGCCGCGGCGCCGCCCACTTCCACGAGCGAAGAAACGTTCGACGTCAGCACAGGCGTGCCACACGCCATCGCCTCGACGACCGGCAGGCCGAATCCCTCAACCAGAGACGGGTAGGCCACCACCGACGCCGCGTTGTACAGGGCCACCAGCTCCCGCTCGTCAACCTTGCCGAGGCGGCGCACAGACTCGGGCCAGTCCGCGGTGAAGACGGCCTGCTGCTTCCAGCCGCCGTCCCCCACCAGCACCAGGGGCGTGCTGCCCTGCAGGTCCGGTTCGAGCCCCGAGTACGCCTCGATCAGGCGGGCGACGTTCTTGCGCGGCTCAAGCGTTCCGACCGACAGGACGAACGGACCTTCGATTCCGAAACGATCCGCGAGTCGTCGTTTCGCGGCTGCCAGATTCTCCCCCTCCAGCGCGACGAACACCGACGACGGCGCCGGGTAGACCACCTGCATGCGCTCGGCAGGTACATGAAACCAGCGGCGCACCTCGTCCGCCGTGGCCTGCGAGTCGACCGCCAGCATCGCGTCCTGCCACACGGCACGCAGCGTCGAACGAAGGCAATGGGCCCGGTTGACCGGCCGGTGGTACTCGGGGTGAGTGAGAAAGGTCAGGTCGTGAACGGTGAAGAGCACCGGCCCGTCGAAGAAGTCCGTGTCGGTGAACGAGGTCGTGTGGAAGAGGTCGAGGTCGTCCTGCTCCGGATGACGCCCGGGATGCCGCACGGCACTGTCCGGCAGTCGGCCCAGGGTCCGCTCCCAGTCCGCCGGCTCGACCTCGACATCCGGGGCGTAGAGATGCAGGGAGTACTCGTCGCCCTTCTCCGCCCGATCCGCCAAGACCCCCAGAAGGCTCGTCGTGTAACTGGCAATGCCGTCGCGCGGCCCGAAGACCTTGGCGACATCGAAGCCGATGCGCATGGTGCGGCGCTAGCTGCTGGTCATCTGGTCGTTGCTCGTAGGCCCGGCGGCGCCCGTCTCCTGGTCGGACCACGCCTCCGCCCGAATATCCAGCGTCAGTCGCCGCAGCCGTTCGGCGGTGCCCTCGGTCAGCCGGCCGTCGCGGTCGAGCCGGTCGATCAAGGGCAGCACCCGAGCCGGATAGAGCTCGAAGAAGAGCGCCTCTTCGAGTTCCGCCGCCCGATCCGACATTTCGTCGATTCTCGTCTGCAGCGCCCCGCACAGCGTCGCAACCCGCGTCGTTTCGAGCCGCAGGGCGTGGATCCGCTGCCGGGCGCGCAAGAGCACGAAAGCCGCGGCGGCCACCACCCCGGCGCAGAGCAGCACGACGAGAACCACGGACGGCCACACAACGGCCGCAGACTAGCAGTCGTCGCGGTCTTCCCGTCTCACGCCGGGTCGGGATCCTCCGCCAGCCCGATCACCTCGTCGTACAGCTCGGCACGCCGCCGCCGCAGGCGCTCCACGGTGCCGGTGCGCAGGCCCACCGTCCATAGTGCCCTCAGACCGTGACCGAGCTCGGCGATCAGGCGGTGGTAACGGAGGCCGAGCAGCGCCGATACCGAACAGAGACCGAGCATCCCGGCAACGCGCACCCAGAGGGCTTCGGGCACCCAGTCGAACCCCGGCAAGGGCTCGGTCCAGGCGATGCCCACCGCCAGGCTGGCGACGATCCACGCCGTCGGCAGGATGACGAGACCGAGCACCATCTTGAGCCCCGCCTGCTCCTTTCTGGTCTTCGAGAGCTTCTTCGCGCCGAGCACCACCAGGAGGGCCGCCGGCAGGTTGATCAGGCTACCGACCAGGACGACCGTCGGCAGAAGAAGAAGCATGACCAGCGCCTCGGCACCGAGCAGCCCCAGGCGCAGGACCGTCCTTGCCAGCGGTACGCCGTCCAGCTCCCGGTCATTCAGACCCAGCAGTCGAAGCGCGTCGTCGTAGCGCCTCACCCTGTCCAGGAGGCTTGCCGCCCCCTCAGGGTCGATGGCGCTCCGCGTACCGTAGCCGGTCCAGACGCGGGCAAAGCCCTGGTCCCTTTCGCGCATCGGAGCCCGCCGCAACCGCTCGCCCGCCCGGGCGGCAGTCTCGGCCCGCACCAACGACCGCACCCGCTCCATCGCCCGGTGAATGCCCCAACTCTTTGTCGGGTGGGTCACCTCGACCAGTTGCTCCCCGATCACGCCCGTCATCCGTTCGACGAACGTGTCCGTCGACGGATCGCCCGCAAGATCGGCCGGCAACTCAACCGGTGGGTGGAAGGTCACCAGAGCCCGGGACCGGAACCTGTGCTTTCGCTCGTAGTGCAGTCCGACCGGCACGAGCGCCGGGTCGCCTCCGTTCTCCCGCGCCAGTTGGAACAGGCGCGCCGCTCCGGCCCGCAACTCGAGCAGGCTCGGCTCGTCGTGTGTGGCCCCTTCGGGGAAGATGGCCACGAAAGACTGGCGGGCCGCCCTGGCAAGGGCGGCAACACTCCGGTGGTTCGCCGCCCGGCGTTCCCGATCGCTTGCCGGGGCGCCCGCTTCACCGCGATCCCGAGCCCGGTACAGTGGCACGGCGCCGACGCCGCGCAGCAGCCAGCCCACAATGGGCAGACGGAACAAGCCGTGACGGGCCCCGAACGTGACCGGCCGCGGACAGAAGCCGAGGATCAGGATGCCGTCGGCGAGACCGTTGGGGTGCCAGGCGACGAGCAGGCCGCCACCATCCTGAGGTACGTTCTCCCTCCCCGTGACCTCGACCCTGCGGAAGAACAGCCTCGCCAGCATCCGCAGAAAGAACGTCAGGCAACGCTTTCGGAACCCGGGTGGCGCGTTCTTCGCCACCCGTGAACCATCCGTACGGCCGTCATCGGGCGTACGGATGGCACCCGGTGGATCGACGCAGCTCATAGACGCAATTCGCAGACGCAACTCTACGCCACCGGAGACCCCGGGCATCGCCCAAACCGTCCGACCGGTCGGACGCTTGACAACTACTCGCCCCGGCCCTAGCGTCTCTTCATCGATGCAATGGAAGGAGGCACCATGACACCGCCGGGCCATCTCCAGCCCCCGGCCCACCTGAGCCGAAGCGCCCAGGATACGAAGCCGGGGGCCGCCAAGTCCGCAGCCTGAGTGGACGAACGACATCCGGCCGCTTGACCGTCACCTGAATCGTCCGAGCATCTCAGTCGGATCACTGATCTGAACCGGATCGCGACGAGGCCAACCGGGACGAGTCAAGGCCCAGCGGGCGCCGAACGCCCACCGCGTAAACGCATCCATCCAGGCTTTGGACACCTCCGAGAGCGCAGGTTGACACCTGCGCTCTCGCTGCGTTCAGGCGTTCCGAACGCGCAGCACCCGGCCGCAGCCGCGGCCCGTCCCGGTGCCGGATCGAGGTTCCCGGAGGTGGTTTCCGTCTAAGCCAGTGTGATTGCCTACATGAGTTCGGCGACGCCCTGGGGCATCGAGGCGCGAGAGGTCCAAGTGGAGGTGGGGGCCGACTTCGGTCTGCCCGCGATGCAGTTGATCGGGCTCCCGGACACCGCCGTGCGCGAAAGCCGCGACCGGGTCCGCTCTGCGATCCGTAACAGCGGCTACGACCTGAAGAACCGCAACGTGGTGATCAATCTCGCCCCGGCCGACCTGAAGAAGGAAGGCAATCAGCTCGACCTGCCGATCGCCCTCGGCCTCCTCACCGCCCACCGCGAGCTGACGACTGATTCGCTGGAAGGCCGCATGGCCTGTGGCGAACTGGGCCTGGACGGCGAGGTACGTCCCATCCGGGGCGCCCTTCAGGTCGCCGAGTTGGCCGGCCGGCTCGGCATCCGTGAACTTCTGCTCCCGGCCGCCAACAGCCGCCAGGCCGCGGCGCTTTCCAGGACCCCGGTGATTCCGATCACCCACCTCCGCGAGGCGATCCAGCACCTGAGCGGCGACCTGACCATCGCCCCGGCCACCCCGCTGCCCCGTGCCCGGGCGAACGGCGCGATTCCGGACTTCTCCGATGTCCGGGGCCAGGAAACCGCCAAGCGAGCGCTCGAGGTCGCAGCCGCCGGGGGCCACAACGTCCTCTTCATGGGGCCGCCGGGCACCGGCAAGACGATGCTCGCTCGGCGGTTGCCGGGCATTCTGCCTCCACTCGGTGAAACGGAAGCGATCACCGTCACCAAGATTCACTCGCTGTCGGGCTCCGCGAGCGGCAACGCACTGCTGTGGACACGCCCTTTCCGCAGCCCGCACGCCGGGGTGTCGTCGTCCGGACTGATCGGGGGCGGCTCCATGCCGCGCCCCGGAGAGATCAGCCTCGCTCACTGCGGCGTGCTGTTCCTCGACGAACTGCCCGAGTTCCGCCGCGACGCGCTGGAGGCGCTGCGCCAGCCGCTCGAGGACGGCGTCGTCACCGTCGTCAGGGCTCAGGCCCGGCTCACCTTTCCGGCCCGCTTCACCCTGATCGCCGCCTGCAACCCCTGCCGTTGCGGCCATCTTGGAGATCCCCGCGCGGAATGCGTCTGTACCACCCGGGACATCGACCGCTACCGCCGTCAGCTCTCGGGACCTCTGCTCGACCGCATCGATCTCCACGTCGAGATGCCGGTGCCCAGCCTGGACGAACTCAAGGGCCCTGCATGTGAAACCTCCGCCTCGATCGCCAAGCGCGTGGCGGCCGCCAGACGCACCCAGGCCTCCCGGTTCCCAACCGGACATCCGACTCCGTTGAACAGCGCAATGGCGCGACGGGAACTCGATCGGTACTGCCGACCGACGGCCGCCGCGCAAAGCCTCATCGACGCCGCGTTCGAGCGCCTGGCCATGTCCGCGCGGGCTCTGACCCGTGCGCTCAAGGTCGCTCGCACGATCGCCGACCTGGACGAGTCCCCCAAGGTCGACGTCACCCACGTTGCGGAGGCGATCCAGTACCGACCTCTGGATCGCAGCGGACCGTGACGTCGAAGCAGAAGGCGGCCGGGCGGGGCTCTCCCCTCCGCCCCGTCCGGCCGCCCACCTACGACCGCAGGCGTTTGCTGCTAGAGTCACCCCGTCGATCCGGTACTCCTCGCCGCCCTCGGGAGGACCGGTTCCTTGACACCGATCCGCGCAAGACGGATAATATTCGGGTTCTTCTATACATCGCGCCCCGGCGACTGACGCCCGCAGCGATTCAGCCCCACACAGGCTTCTTTCAGCATGCGATCCAGGTTTCACACGATTGTCTTCGTCCCGCATTCCCAGAAGCGGACCCGACAGTTCCGTGTCAGCAGTCGCTGGTTGACGGCCGTCGCGGCTGCGACCGCCCTCGTCCTGGGGTTGGTCGGCTGGGTCACCGTCACCCAGATGCGGTCGGCGGCGGAACTCCGCGACCTTGCGCGCATCGAGCGCGAAAACGAGCAGTTGCGTCGCGCGAACGACACCTTCGAAACCAGCATCTCCCGCCTGCAACGAGCGCTGACCGACGCCGAGGACCGCACCCGCGACCTTGCGATCGTCGCCGGTCTCGAGCAGATGGTGGGTGGCGAACCGGAGACTCGCCCATCCGAAACCGGCGCCGGCGGCGGCTACTCGAGCCCCGCGGTTCCCAGCAGTCACGACCTGTCGCTGCTGGAAGCCCGAGCCTCCCGGCTCGACGGCCAGCTCGACGAGGTGAAGGGGGCCGTCGAGGATCGTCTCCTCCTGCTCCGTTCCACGCCCATGATCTCGCCCGTGCGTGGCGTGATCAACAGCGGTTTCGGTTTCCGCCGCGATCCGATCACCGGTCAGCGTGCCCACCACGACGGCATCGACATCTCGGCAGACCGCGGTCAGCCGGTCTTCGCGACGGCCGACGGCATCGTCGTGCGCGCCGCGAGGGCGGGCAACCTGGGCCGCGCCGTCTACATGGTCCACCGCTTCGGCTACGAAACGCGCTTCGGCCATCTGTCGAAAATCCTGGTCGAAGAGGGCCAGGAAGTGCGGCGCGGCGACACGCTGGGCTGGGTCGGCAACTCCGGGCGAGCGACCGGCTACCACCTGCACTACGAAGTCCGTCGCGGCGGCGACACGCGCGACCCCTTCGAGTTCATCCGAGACCAGGGATAGCGGCAGCACCGCGACGGCGGACGTGTCGCGCCCCGGCGAACTCACACACGGCGAACCGTCGCTGCGAACCGGCAGAGTGTCCGGACTCGCCGCGGTCGCGCGCCTTCCCACGGAAACGAGTCGATGATCTCCAAAGCGATCACCCGCGTCTTCGGCAGCAAGCATGACCGCGACCTGAAGCGGCTGCAGCCGCTCGTCGACGCGATCAACGCCCTCGAACCGGAACTCGAGTCGCTGAGCGACGATCAGTTGCGAGCCCGCACCAGCGAGGCCCGAACGCGGCTCGACCAGGGCGCCGACCTCGACGATCTGCTGGTGCCCGCTTTCGCCACGGTCCGCGAGGCCTCGCGGCGCACCTTGGGAATGCGGCACTACGACGTCCAGTTGCTGGGCGGCATCGTGCTTCACCAGGGGAAGATCGCCGAGATGAAGACCGGAGAGGGCAAGACCCTCGTCGCGACCCTGCCGGTCTACCTCAACGCCCTCGCCGGCCAGGGCGCCCACGTGGTCACCGTGAACGACTACCTGGCCCGCCGCGACGCCGAGTGGATGGGGCAGATTTACCGGTTCCTCGGTCTCGATGTCGGCGTGGTCCAGCACGGCCTGACGGACCAGGAACGCCAGCAGGCCTACGGCGCGGACATCACTTACGGGACGAACAACGAACTCGGCTTCGACTACCTGCGCGACAACATGAAGTTCACGCTCGAGTCCATGGTTCAGCGTGGCCACCACTTCGCGATCGTGGACGAGGTCGACTCGATCCTGATCGACGAAGCGAGAACACCGCTGATCATCTCCGGACCTTCGGAGCAGTCGACAGAGAAGTACACCCTCGTCAACCGGATCATCCCCAAACTCGAGCGCGGCGAGGAGCTTCGCGACGGCGACCGGAAGTACACGACCGGCGACTTCGTCTGCGACGAGAAGACCCATACCGCGAACCTGACGGACGAGGGCGCGGCCAAGGTCGAGAAGCTCCTCGGCATCGGCAACCTGTACGAGATGGAGAACATGGATGTGCTCCACGCGGTCAACCAGGGGCTGCGCGCGCACCATCTCTACCGGCGCGACGTCGAGTACCTGATGGAGAACGGCCAGGTCGTCATCGTCGACGAGTTCACCGGCCGCAAGATGCCCGGCCGGCGCTGGTCGGACGGCCTGCACCAGGCGGTCGAGGCGAAGGAAGGCGTGCGGATCGAACGCGAGAACCAGACCCTGGCCACGATCACGTTCCAGAACTATTTCCGCATGTACGAGAAGCTGGCCGGCATGACCGGCACGGCCGACACCGAGGCCGGCGAGTTCAGCCAGATCTACGACCTCGACGTGGTCGTCGTGCCGACGAACGAGCCGATGATCCGCGACGACCGCTCGGACCTCGTCTACCGTACGGCGCCCGAAAAGTGGAATGCCGTGGTCGAGGAGATCCAGGACTGCCAGAAGCACGGCCAACCGGTGCTGGTCGGCACGATCTCGATCGAGAACAGCGAGATGCTGTCGCGCCTGCTCAAGAGGAACAGGGTCCAGCATGTCGTGCTGAACGCGAAGTACCACGAGCGCGAAGCGTCGATCGTGGCGCAGGCCGGCCGCCGCGGCGCGGTGACGATCGCCACGAACATGGCTGGTCGCGGCACGGACATCGTTCTCGGTGGCAACCCCGAACAGATGGCGCAGGCCGAGGTCGACGGGGACAAGGACCCGGAAGGCTTCGCCCAGGCGCTGGAGCGCTACAGGAAAGTGTGCGCAGCGGAACGGGAAGAGGTGGTCGCCGCCGGCGGTGTGCACATCCTCGGCACCGAGCGGCACGAGTCCCGTCGGATCGACAACCAGCTTCGTGGCCGTTCGGGCCGCCAGGGGGATCCCGGTTCCTCGCGCTTCTACCTCTCCCTGCAGGACGACCTGATGCGTATCTTCGCTTCGGACCGCGTCCAGGCTCTGATGAAGCGGCTCGGCATGGAGGAAGGGGTGCCGATCGAGGCCGGCATGGTCAACCGGGCGATCGAGCGCGCCCAGACGCAGGTCGAGGGCCGGAACTTCGAGATCCGCAAGAACCTCCTCGAGTACGACGACGTGATGAACAAGCAGCGCGAAGCGATCTACGAGCTGCGCCGCGACATCCTGCTCGGTCGCGAGGGGCGCGACTACGTGATGAAGATCGCCAGCGACGTCGTCGACTACCTGATCGAGCGGCACTGCCCCGCCAAACTGGACCCCCGCGACTGGAAGCTCGAGGAGATGCGTTCCGAGATCCGAACGTTCTTCGATCTCGAGGAGGCCGACCTGGGGGCGCCGCTCGACGAACTGGGCACCGAGGAACTCCAGGACGCGATCCTGAGCGCCGCCGAGCGGAGCTACAGCGAGAAGGAGGAGACGCACGGCGCCGATGCGCTGCGCGCCGCCGAGCGTCATCACATGCTCCGCGTAGTCGATACCGCCTGGAAGGACCATCTGCTCGCTCTCGATCACCTCAAGGAGGGCATCGGCCTGCGCGGCTACGGCCAGCGGGACCCGAAGAACGAGTACAAGCGCGAAAGCTACGAGCTGTTCACCGAAATGAAAGAGCGGACGGAGGACACGATCATCAAGGATCTGTTCCGTCTACGGCCCGTTTCCGCCGAAGAGATCGCGGAACTCGAACGCCGCCGCCGTGCGATCGGCCCGCAGGGAATGAGCTTCCGCCATCCGAGCGCCCTCGGCCTGCCGGCTGCACCCGCCGGTACCCAACCCGGCGCGGGACCCGGCATGCCCGGCATGCCCGGCGGGGGTCCTTCCGGTCCCGCACCCCCCGGATTCCCGCCGCCGCAGGGCCCCACCGGACCACCCGCGCGGCCGCAGAAGCCGCGCACCGTCGTCCGGGCCCAGGCCAAGGTCGGCCGCAACGCCCCATGCCCCTGCGGCTCCGGCAAGAAGTACAAGAAGTGCCACGGCGCTCCCGTCGCCGTGTAGAAGCCGGCACGAACGTCCAGGAAGCGGCACGGTAGCGGCGCCCGGAACAGCCCCCCGCCGACCAGGCGTGCGGATGCGCGCCGCCTTCCCAGTTGATAGCGTTCGGCATGGAAACGCCGGACTCCGGGGGTGACGCCCCCGCACTTGCCCTTACCTTCGACGACGTCCTTCTGGCGCCGGGCCTGTCGGAGGTGCATCCGAACGATGTCCGCCTCGACACCCGCATCACGCGCGGGATCGAGCTGAACATCCCGTTGATCTCGGCCGCGATGGACACCGTGACCGAGGCCGAGTTGGCGATTGCCTTGGCCCAGGAGGGCGGCATCGGGGTAGTCCACAAGAACCTGACGATCGACGACCAGGCCACCGAGGTCGACCGTGTCAAACGTTCGGAGGCCGGCATGATCGTCAATCCGATCACGATCCGGCCCGAGCAGCGCATTCGCGAGGCGCTCGACCTGATGGCCCGCTACAAGATCTCCGGCGTCCCGGTGACCGACCGCGACGGCCACCTGGTCGGCATCCTGACCAACCGCGACCTGCGGTTCGAGACGAACCTGGGCCTGCCCGTGTCCGACCTGATGACCCACGAGAACCTCGTCACGGTTCCGGAGGGAACGACCCTCGACCAGGCCAAGGCCCAGCTTCACCGCCACCGGATCGAGAAGCTCCTTGTCGTGGACGACGACGGCAACCTGAAGGGCCTGATCACGGTCAAGGACATCCAGAAGATGATGCAGTACCCGATCGCCTGCAAGGACGACCTGGGTCGTCTCCGCGTGGCGGCGGCGGTCGGGACCGCAGGCGACTACCTGGACCGGGCGCGCGCGCTGGCGGCGGCCCAGGCCGATGTCCTCGTCGTGGACTCCTCCCACGCCCACAGCCGCGGCGTCCTCGAGGCGACCGCCCGGATCCGCGAGGCACTGCCCGACGCTCAACTCCTCGTCGGCAACGTGGCGACGGCCGAAGGCGCACGATCGCTCGCCGAGCGCGGCGCGGACGGGATCAAGGTCGGCATCGGCCCGGGGAGCATCTGCACCACACGCGTCGTCACCGGCGCCGGCATGCCCCAGGTGACGGCAATCCGCGACGCCGCCGGTGCCGCCGGCGATCTGCCCATCGTCGCAGACGGCGGTATCCGCTTCTCGGGCGACCTGACCAAGGCGCTGGCCTGCGGCGCTCACGGCGTGATGGTCGGTTCCCTGCTCGCCGGCACCGAGGAAAGCCCCGGCGAGACGATCCTCTATCAGGGTCGCAGCTACAAGGCGTATCGCGGCATGGGTTCCCTGTCCGCGATGGCCGAAGGCAGCGCCGACCGGTACTTCCAGTCGGATCAGCCGCTATCGAAGCTGGTCCCGGAGGGCATCGAGGGAATGGTCCCGCACAAGGGCAGCGTGCACCAGGTCATCGCCCAACTGACCGGCGGCCTGCGTTCCGGCATGGGCCTCTCCGGCTGCGCGAGCATCGGCGAGCTGAGAACCTCCGCCCGCATGGTCCGGGTCACCGCCGCGGGCCAGAGGGAAGGCCACGCCCACGACGTGGTGATCACGAAGGAGTCGCCCAACTACTGGGTCGACCGGAGCTGAGCCTGGCAGGACCGGGTGCGCCGCGAAGCTGCGACCTCTACCACACCGCGGGATCGAGAGCGTACGGAAGCGGCGTGAGGTTCTTCATGCCGTTCTCCGTCACCACCGCCAGATCCTCGAGACGCACGCCCCATCCAGCTTCCGGATCGTAGAGCCCGGGTTCGATCGTCACGACGTCGCCGGCCCGGAGTTCCTCCGTGCCCGGTCCGCTTTCGCGAAGGGGATTATAGCGATGACTAGACGCGGGAGCCATCTTGGTGTATAGTCATCCGCATGACGACGGACAAGCCGAAGGCCCCTGGTAAGGCGTACAGGGAGGGCATCTCCCTCCTGGAACTCGCCGAGATGTTCCCCGACGACCTGGCTGCGGAGCGCTGGTTCGAGAAGGTCCGCTGGGGCCACGAGCCGTCTTGCCCGCGCTGCGGCGGTATCGACCGAGTGAACGAGGTCAAGAGCCGCAAGCCCATGAAGTGGCACTGCGGCGACTGCCGCCGGTACTTCTCCGTCCGCACGGGTACCGTCATCGAACGGTCGAAGATTCCCCTCCGCAAGTGGGCCTGGGCGATCTACCTGTGGACCACCTCCCTCAAGGGCGTGTCCAGCATGAAGCTCCACCGCGACCTGAACATCAGCCAGAAGGCAGCATGGTTCATGGCCCATCGGCTGCGGGAGGCTTACCTGGGCGGCGGCGGCATCTTCGCCGGCCCGGTCGAAGTGGACGAGACCTACATCGGCGGGAAGCGGAAGAACATGCACGCCAAGAAGCGCAAGAAGCTCACTGGACGCGGCACTGCCGGCAAGATGGCCGTCGTCGGCATGAAGGACCGGAAGACAAAGAAGGTCAACGCCCGCGTGGTGCGGTCCACGGACGGCGAGACGCTGCAACGCTTCATTCGCACCCATGTTCCACGCGGCGCGACGGTCTACACGGACGATTCCAGCTCCTACAAGGCCCTGAGCGAGTACGCCCACGACACCGTGAAGCACAGCCTCGGCGAGTACGTCAAGGAGATCGACGTTCACACGAACGGCATCGAGTCGCTGTGGAGCATGTTCAAGCGCGGGTTCGTCGGGACCTACCACCGCATGTCGCCGAAGCACCTGCACCGCTACGTCGGCGAGTTCATGACGCGCCAGAACGAGCGCGAGGACGACACCGGCGACCAGATGTACGACATGGTGCGCCGGATGATCGGGCGTCGGCTCATGTATGACGACCTGATCGCCGACAATGGCCTGCCGTCAGGAGCCCGCCGATGACGCCCGCAGACGTGCTCCTGCCGCCCATCGACATTGGCCCCGAAGAACTGGCCCGGAGACTCATGCCTAGACCTCCCCACACGGTAATCGCCCACCGTGCGGACAGTCCGCTCACGATCGGCGATACCAAGATCGCTTGCTACGTCCTGGATGACGAACAACGGGTGCTGAGTGCCAGGGGGTTGGGGACAGCTATTGGCGTTCGCCGGGGGGGATCCGGTGCTGGCGGCGAAACGCCCGAGTTCATGCACCAGAAGTGGCTAGCCCCCTTTATCCATGAGGAACTTGTGCTGGCGGCGAGGTCTCCTGTTCTGTTCGCTAACCCCGAAGGCGGCGGCATGGTTCGCGGCTACCCGGCCAAGGTCTTGTCCGACCTCTGCGTTGCGATCATGGACGCGGCGCGGGGCGGTGCCACCACGCCCAGGCAGCAAGGAATCGTCGACCGTGCTTACGCTCTGAACCGCGGCTTCTCTGGAGTTGGCCTCGTCGCTTTGATTGACGAGGCCACGGGCTATCAGCGCATCCGCGAGGAGCGGGCGCTAGCGACGATCTTGGAGAGGTACCTGAGCGAGGAGTTGCAGCCTTGGGTGAAGACCTTCCCTTACGAGTTCTACGAACTGCTGTACGGCCTGAACGGCTGGGAACTGCCGCCACCGCCGAACGGGAAGATGCCAGGCGTCGTCGGCACGTGGACGATTGAACTTGTCTACGCTCGCCTTGCTCCCGGCGTGTTGAGCGAGGTCATGAAGCGGGCACCGCAGTTGCCTACTGGCAGCCGGTGGCACCAGTGGTTTACACCGGAGCACGGTCATCCTCGCGTTCAGGAGCAGATTCGCATGGCCATCGCCTTCATGCGGCCTGAGAAGAAGTGGGGCGAGTTCTTGCGGCGCTACAACGTAGCCTGCCCGGTGTACCGCGAGGACACTGGCCAGCTTCAGTTGGACTTGGAGCAGAAGCGCCAGCCACCTCTGTTCCCGCCGGGGACGCACTCATGACCTACCGGAGAGGCGGCTTCCGGTCTCGCTATTGGGCCGAGGACATGCCGGTCTATGCTCATCTAGAGCGGGGCCTGCGTATCGTCGTGAGGGGTAGAGAGCATCCGCCGCCTCATTTCCATGTAGACCGTGACAACCAGAATCTGGCGGCCATTGATCTGAAGACTCTGGAGATCACCGAGGGTGCCCTTAGCTCACCGGACAGACGCATTGTGTCGCGGTGGCTCGACGACCACGGGACAGGCGGGCTGTTGGAAGAATGGGACGCTCGCAACCCGGATTCGCCTCGACGATGAGCACACCGCGACCAGTCCACGTCGAGCCGCGAGACGGCTACACACTTTGGGTCAAGTTCGAGAACGGCGCCGAGGGCCTGTTGGACATGACCGAGGACGTGCGCGAAGACCACTGGACGATGCATCCACTGCGCGACCCGAACACCTTCCGCCGCGCTCAGCTTGACGAGTACGGAGTCACCGTAGGCTGGGTCGGCATCTACCCGGAGCGAGAGCCGGACATGGACTGCTTCGACTTCTGCCCGGACACGCTCTACTACCGGGTGGTCCTGAACGGCGGACTGCCGACAGACAGGACGATCCCGTACTACGAGATCACGAAGCGCATCGAGCAGTCCCTAGCCGCGTCGCTCAAGACCTCTTGACGGCGGCCGTCAAGCTCCGCAGTTCCCGATTCACCTGGGCGAGTTGCTTGGCGATCTCGTACAGCAGCTTCTCGATCTGGCGGGTGTCGCTCACTTGGCCTCCGAGATCCTCACCAGGACCTTCTCCGCCGTGTTGTGGACGATCAAGGCGTAGATGACGTTCCCGATCCCGAACGTGAACCACACCGTAAGGAGCGCGCAGAGGACGTGCCCACCTGCTGTGCCCCACGTCTTCTTCCTCACCATGACGGAGTTCTCTCCGGTGTTGATGGTCTCGTAACCTTGAGTGATGTAGTCGTCCACGACGGACTCCATCTCTCGTTGGGATGACACTCGGCGAATGCGTGGGGCAGCCATGCGGTGGGGGACTCCTTTCGGGGTTGCCCGCACCGGGATTGGTGCCGGGCCGGAGTAACCACCAGCAGCGCAGACGCGTGAGGATGTCCCGCCTATTCGCCAACGCCGGGAGCTACCCGCCGCTCGTTACAGGCTGTTGTATTCGGCAGGGCGACCCGACTAAGGGCGCGCCTGCACTCAGTAGTTACTCGCTAGACACCGTAACACAGAGCGTGCTACACCCCGCCAGCTCCACAATCGGTGGTAGACTAGGCGGCTAGGACTACAACTGCTGGGGGATTCCCGATGCGACGACGTATCCGAGACGAAGAGAGGCGGCTGGCCGCACTGGACCAGGACATCCGCGAGGCCCGACACGACCGGCGCCGAGCGCTGCATGTCCTCGACGAGATCGAACAAGACCTCGACGACCTGATGCAGGAACGCCACCGCTTCGAGCCGCCGCCGCGCCTGCGCGACAGGGAACCCGCCAGGGCGGCGGTCATGAGGCGACGGCCGACGACTGCCTCCCTCTGAATCTCCGCAGCAGCGCCTCCTGTTCACCGTTCAACCCAGAACGCTCCTGGTGCTTGACATCGAGCAGACGATAGTGGCCCTTCTTGTTCGGCACCTTCTCGAAGTAGTCGGAGACACGCAGAGCGTTGCAGAGCCGCGCTGAGGCGGTCTTCTTGTCCTCCAGCACGCCTGCACGGACCAGAAGCAGGCGCAGAGGAGTACTCTGCACGATGCTGCCGTTTCGTTCCGCTACCATGATTGCGGCCTCCTCGATGCTGGCACCGTGTAGTTCCGCCGGGTCGACGTGAAGATCCACTCGTCTCGTCCTGCGCCTCTTAGGCGGTGCCAGATCCGCGATTGCGACCGCGATGGCATCCCGTGTCTGTTGTGCCGTTGTGTACTGTTCGTCGAGCTTCTCGACCTTCTTGTTCCAGGCCGCCAATCTCTTCACGAGCACATCTCTGGCCACATCAACGTCTCCGTTCGGCATCTTCGTACCCTCCCGTCCGTTTACTGGGGCGCCATACGCAGAGCTTCCCTGTACACGTCTTCCTTGACCAGGAGTTTCGCCGGTAGAAGACTGTGCAGCAGGAAAGGGGTTGGGTGACCGAGGGGATTTGAACCCCCAACCTTCTGGGGCCAAGCCAGCCGCTCTACCACTTGAGCTACGGTCACCATACTCTTCTCCTCTGTTCTGTGAGTCCGCTGCGGGAGTCGAACCCGAACCCAGTGAGGTCACCACGTTGGCAGCGTGGCGTCCGGCCCCGCCGAATTCAGCGGACGACTCAGGATAGCACACACGGGAGTGACCGTCTGAGGTCGCTCCCGTGTCCTTTCTCGGCTACGGCTGGCCCGCCTGTCTAGCCAGCGCTATAATCCCCTTCGCGAAAGCTGGGCAGTTCGTGCAGTTCGTAGCCGACGCCGTGGCCGAGGAGATGGAAGTAGCCCGTCTGTGCGCCGGGGTTCTTGTCGGGCACCTCGAAGCCCGCGTTCTCGAACAGGCGGCACACACGCTCGTGCAGGGTCCATCCCCGCACGCCGGGCCGAACGGCCTCGAGACTCGTCTCGAGCGCTTCCAGCACGAGACCGTGCGCTCGCACCAGATCCCCTGGCGGCTCTCCGACACAGAAGGTCCTCGTGCAGTCGGCAAACAGAAGGCCCTTCGGGAACAGGTCGACGACAACGGACTCGCCGGCCCGCAGCACCCGGTCGGGGGTGCCCGTGCTGTGGCCGGTGGCGCCCTCCTCCGCCGGAGCGACAATCGAGCTCTCGGGCTGTTCCAGACCGCGGCCGGCGAACACCTGAGCCGCAAGCCCCTTGACCCGGGCCACGGTAAGACGCTCCTCCGCGAACCACAGCTCCTCTCCCGTTCGGATCGAGCAGCCGGCCAGCATCCGCGCCACCGATTCGAAAGCCTCGACCGTTGCTCCCGCGGCGGCGGCAATCCCCTCGATCTCGCTCCCGGTCTTGGTCCGGCGGAGCGCCAGCATCACTCGGCGTCCCGAGACAGGCTTCCATCCGCCTACTTCGAGCGTCCCCGCCATTGCCAGGGCAGCGCCCGCCGCCGGCCGGCCAGCAACCGCCACTCGACCCGGGACGACGCCGGCTCGAGCGAATGCCGCCATGACCGCCGCCGCGAGGATCTCGTCATGGCTCTTGCCCTCCTTGCGGAGCGACTCCATGTCGAAGTCCGCCGGGTGGAAGAGCTCGATACCCTCCGCCTCCGCCCGGGCCGCCTCCTCTCGCTCCATCGACGTGAAGTACGCGAGACAGACGCCACCGCCATGTGCCACCACGCAGGCATCTCCAAGCCGGGCACCTCCGACGAAGGGCAGAAGATCCGGATCGCGACTCGACCCAGCCAAGACGACGAGTGCCTCGGCCTCCTCCCCGGCCAGCAACTCGGCCAGAAGTTCGCTGCGCGGCCAGGTCGTGCTGTCCGCCACGCGCTAGGAACGTGCGCCGTAGGTCAAACGTGGTCGTCCAGGAACGCCTGGAACCGCACCTTCGGAGCCGCGCCGGTCATGCGGCCGGCGATCTCGCCATCCTTGAACAGGATGAAGTGCGGGATCCCCTGCACGCCGTAACGCACGGCGACGTCCTGGGCATGGTCGACATCCAGCTTGGCGATCCTCAGCCGCCCGTCGTATTCATCCGCGAGCTCGTCTAGTACCGGGGCCACCATGCGGCAGGGGCCGCACCAGGTAGCCCAGAAGTCGACCAGGACCGGGCTGTCAGCGCCCAGCACCTGGTCCTCGAAGCTCTGGCTGTCCACGTTGAAAATCTGTTCGCTTGCCATGGGGTTCAGGTCCCTCGTGTCAGGTTAGTCAGTTGGTGGAACTCTCGAGACGGAGAAAGTACTCCCGCGCCGCGTCGGCGTCACGTCCTATCTGCGCGGAAAGGTCCATCATCGACGAGAACAGCTTCTCCTCGCGAAGGTGCCGGCAGAACGACAGCTCGACGCGCTCGCCGTACACGTCGCTCGAAAAGTCCAGGATGTGGCTCTCGATCACCCTCCGGTAGTTCTCGTACACGGTCGGCCGGGTGCCGATGTTGGTCACCGACCGGAACGTCGCCTCGAAGCTGGGAAAGTAGACCTTGGTCACGTACACACCGTTGTGCGGGTAGAGCTCGTTGTCGGGCGCCAGGTTGATCGTCGGCCATCCGAGCCGCTGCCCCATCCGGTCCCCGCGGGCGATCGTGCCCGTCATTGTGTACGGACGTCCGAGCAGATCGTTCGCCTCGGCAATCCTGCCCTCCAGCACGAGGCCGCGGATCCGGCTGCTCGACACCCGCTCGCCACCCGAACGCACTTCGTCGATCTCCACCGCCGCGAAGCCGCAGGACGCTCCCATCTCCTTGAGCAGCGCCATGTTGCCCTCACGCCGGCGGCCGAAGGTGAAGTTCGAGCCGACATAGAGCTCGGCAACCCCGAGCTGGCCATGCAGAAAGTCCCGCACGAACGATCGCGCCCGGGTGTTCGAGAACTCATGCGAGAAGTGGATCGTGAGCACGTACTCGATGCCGGCGGCCGCCAGCAGGGCCTCCTTCTGGTCCTGGGTCACCAGCCGGGGCGGCGCTTCCTCCGGTCGGACGACACTCAGAGGGTGCGGATCGAAGGTGATCACGGCAGAAGGAACGCCGACTTCCCGGCCCCGGCCGGTCACCATGTCCAGCACGCTCTGCTGACCGATGTGGATTCCGTCGTAGTTGCCGATCGTGGCGATCACGCCACGCGGCAGTTCCGTCGACTTCATCGCGTCCCGGATCGCCGGCATCAGGGATTCGCCTCCACCGTGGCCGGCTCGGCGTTCGACGTCCCCTCCAGGGCGACGACCCGGCCCACCAGGTCGTCCGCGAAGGCATCGGTCACCTCGACCTGCGCGATCCCGCCCGCGACGATGTCGGCCAGCGACAGGTCGTTCGTGCCGTTGCCTGCACCGCGAGAGGCGACGTCGTTGATCAGCACCCGGCCGTCGACGTCCGGCGCCATGCCCTGGTGCCGGGCACAGAGCAGGTGCTCCGTCTCCTCGCAGGGGCCCTCGATCAGCATCGGCAGGGTCCTGCCGACGAAACGCTGGCGTCGCTCCAGGGCGATCTCCCGTTGCAACTCGAGCAACCGCTCCTTGCGCTCTTCCGCCACCCGCCGCGGTACCTGGTCCGGCAGCGCCGCCGACGGCGTGTCGCTCTCGCGGCTGTACAAGAACGCCCCGAGGTGGTCGAAGCGAACTTCGGCAACGAACTCGAGCAGGTCCTCGAAGGCCGCTTCGTCCTCCCCCGGAAAACCGACGATGAAGGTCGTGCGCAGGCTCACTTCGGGGTCGAGTTCGCGCGCCCGGTCGAAGATCCGCCGGTAGCGGTCGGCGGTTCCGCCCCGGCGCATCGCCCGCAGCATGCGCCGGTCGCTGTGTTGCAGCGGCATGTCGAGGTACGACGCGACTCGCGGTTCGGCCGCCATCAGCTCGAGCAGCTCGTCGTCGAGGGTGGTCGGGTACGCATAGAGGAACCGGATCCACTCGGCGTCGGTGCCCGCGAGCAGCGCCTCCACCAGACGCGCAAGCCCATGCCGGCCGTACCCCAAGTCCTCCCCGTACCTGGTCGTGTCCTGAGCCACGAGGACGAGTTCGCGCGCGCCGCGCGCCACGAGGTTCCGTCCCTCCGCGACCAGGCTGTCCACGGTGCGGCTGCGCAGCCGGCCCCGCCACACCGGAATGGCGCAGAAGGTGCAGGGGTTGTTGCACCCCTCCGCGACCTTGAGGTACGCGTAGCCGCTCGTGGTGAGCAACCGGCTGTCCCGGTGGTCGAACACGAGGTGAGACGCCGAGGGCTCCGCGGCCGGCGCGCCGCCGAGCCGCACCAGGGAACCCACCTGCCGCAGCGAGTCGAGATCGACGAAGCCGTCGATCTCCGGGATTTCGGCCTGGAGTTCCTGGCCGTACCGGTTCGCCATGCAGCCCGCGACCAGGACCTTCCGGACCGGCGCGCCGCCGTCTGACTTGCGGGCAGCGGCGTCCAGAATCGCGTCGATCGACTCCTCCCTGGCCTCGTCGATGAAGCCGCAGGTGTTCACGATGACCGTCTCCGCCTCGTCCAGTTCCGCGACCAACCGGTAGCCCTGGCGGTCCAGGACCCCGAGCATGATCTCGCTATCGACGTGATTCTTGGCGCAACCGAGGCTGACCAGGCCTACCGCGACCCGGCGCCCCGGCCCGCCGGACTGGCCGCCCGGCTCCGCCCTGCTCCCGGGGTTCGACACGGGGCCGGCTACGAGGCGGCGGCCGCCGCCTGGCGCTGGCGCGCCGACGGATCGATCGCGTCCAGGAGTTCCTCGCGGCCGACATGCTGACCCTTCATCACGTCCTGGGCCGTGCTGTACTTCAGCGCGTCGTCGTTGTGCCACAGCTCGTGGAAGAGCTGCTTCACCCGCCGCCGCGACATGCGGCAGAACAGGTCGCAGAGCGCCGCCGACCGGGCGGCCGATTCGGCACCGTTCTGCGCCTCGCCGTGGGCCCGCGAGATCGAGGCGGCCATGGCGAAGAGTTCGTTGACCACGTCCACGAGCCGGAACAGGAACATCTGGCGACGCTCCATCTTCTCGCGGTAGACGAGCATGCCGTGAAAGCTCTCGCGCGCCAGCTTGCGCGCCGCACGATCGATGAAGCGGAGGTGCCGGGCGTGGCGACCATACCCGGCGTAACGGGGCCAGCGACCCCACGCCAGCCACCGCGTCGGATACCACCAGGCGTAGAAGAGACCGATCTTCGGCAGCGCCGCCAGCTTGGTGCCGAAGCCGGCACGCTTGTCGATCAGGGCGCCCGCGACCTGAAGGTGCTTGTCCACCGCCTCGCGAGCCATGATCAGGTGCATGATTTCGCTCGAGCCCTCGAAGATTCGGTTGATCCGGAAGTCGCGCATCATCCGCTCGATGCCGACCGGGTCCTCGCCGCGGTCACGCAGCGAGGACTCCGTCTCGTAGCCGCGGCCGCCCCGCACCTGCATCGTCTCGTCGATGATCTGCCAGCCGCGCCAGGTGTTCCACTCCTTGCAGGCCGCGCTCTCGAGCCGCAGGTCGAGCTTCTTGTTGTTCGACATGTGGCTGGCCAGCTTGACGATCGCCTCCATGGCGAAGCCGTAGGCCGCGATGTCCGAGATCTTCTGCGCGATCGCCTCGTGCTTGCCGATCGGCACGCCCCACTGAACCCGGCTGCTGCTGAACTCGCGCACCGCCTTCAGGCAGTACTTGGCGGCGCCGACCGAGCTGTTGGGGATCGACAGGCGGCCGTCATTCAACGTGGTCAGGGCGATCTTGAGACCCTTGCCCTCCTTGCCGATCAGGTTCTCCTTCGGCACCTTCACGTTGTCGAACTGGATGATTCCATTGGCGAGCGCCCGGAGCCCCATGAAGTGGCAGCGGCGCTCCACCGTGACCCCTTCCCAGTCCGTTTCCACGACGAAGGAGCTGATCTTCTCCGTCGCGGGGTCCATCGCCATGACCACCAGGAGGCCGGCCTTGGTGCCGTTCGTGCACCACAGCTTGGTGCCGTTGAGCAGGTAAAAGTCGCCGTCCAGCACTGCCGTAGTCGACAGGCGCGCAGGATCGGAGCCCACCTCGTGCTCGGTCAGGGCGAAGGCGGAGATTTCGCCGGAGGCGCAGCGCGGCAGGTACTTCCGCTTGAGCTCCTCCGTGCCGAACAGATTGAGCGGCTGCGGTACGCCGATCGACTGGTGAGCCGACAGCAGAGCCGTCAGGTTGCCGTCGAAGGCGCCGATCAGCTCCATGACCTGGGCGTACTCGACCTGGTCGAAGCCGAGCCCCCCGTACTCCGTCGGGATCTTCATGCCGAAGGCGCCAAGCCTGGCGAGACCGTCGAGCACGTGGTCCGGGTAGTCCCCCGAGGCGTCGATCTCGATCGGATCGACCTCGTCCCGGAGAAAGTCGCTGAGCGCCGAGTAGAAGGACTCGAACTCCGGGCGCCACTCGTCCCGCGTGGGATAGGGGTTGATCAGGTCGAAGCGGAAGTTGCCAAGGAACATCTCCTTCATGAAGGACGGGTTCTTCCACTCCTTCTGGCGGGATGCCTCGGCGACCGCACGGGCCTTCTCTTCGCTCACTCGAACCTGTTGCTGGCTCATCGACTCGGCTCCTGTTGGATGCAGACTGGCAAGGGTTCGTCCCGACACGCGGGGACGGGCGCATTGTACCCGGCCGCGACCCCGAACGCCGCCGTCTAGCCTTCTTCCCGCTCGCTCTCGCCCCAGGCGCCGCCGCCCGGTGTTTCGAGCACCAGGAGGTCTCCCGGCTCGACATCGGCCTGATCGACGGAGGCCAGTTCCCGGACCCCGCCGGAGGCACGCAGGATGCGGGCGCGGCCAACGGTTCCGCTCGCGCCGCCGAGGACGCCGAACGGCCGCTCCACACGGTGCTGCCCGAGCACCGACACCTGCTGCCGGGTCAGGAACCGCAACTCGCGCCGAAGACCGTCGCCGCCCGAGAACTTCCCGGCCCCGCCCGAGCCCGGCCGCAGGCTGAATCGCTCGAGACGCACCGGATAGCGGTGCTCCAGCACTTCAGGGTCGGTGATCCGCGTGTTCGTCATGTGCGTGTGGACGCCGCTGGCCCCGGCGAACCCGGGACCGGCGCCGGCGCCCCCACCGACCGTCTCGTAGTAGCCGAAGCTGTCGTCGCCGAACAGCGTGTTGTTCATCGTGCCCTGTCCGCAGGCGCAGAGTCCCAGCGCCCGGATCAGCGTGTCGACCACCCGCTGGCTCGTCTCGACGTTGCCCCCCACGACCGCCGGACAACGCTTCGGGTCGGCCGGGAACTCGGGATTCAGCATGCCGCGCGGAATCTCGATCTCGACCGGTTCGAGCAACCCCTCGTTGAGCTGCAACGGCACGCCGATGAGCAGCCGCAGAACGTAGATCGTGGCGCTCCGAACAATCGCCGGCGTCGCGTTCAGGTTGCCCGGATGGACCGGGGCACTGCCGGTGAAGTCGATTCGCGCCGACCCGCGCTCGATCGTCACCTCGACTTCGATCGGCGAACCGTCGTCCAGCCGCTCGAGAGCGTGAAAGGACTGGCGTCCCGTGCTCCGCACGTGTTCCTCGAGGGCGACCTCCATCCGGTCGGCGGCGCGCGAGTAGAGCGCCGTCATGTAGCGTCGCACCTCGTTCTCGCCGTGGTCCGCCGCGAGCTGCTGGAGCGCAGCCACGCCACGCCGGTTGGCCGCGACCGCCGCGCCGAGATCGGCGAGATTCTCCGCCACCGACCGGGATGGGGACGGCCCGCGGCTCAGCAGCGCCTCCATCCGCTCCCACCGGGGCTCGCCGGCTTGCACCAGGAGCTGCGGCGCGATGACGACGCCCTCCTCGGCCAGGTTGGCTGCCTTCGGCGGCATCGACCCGGGACGAATGCCGCCCAGCTCGGCGTGGTGGGCCCGGTTGGCGACGTAGCCGAGCAGCCGGCCGTCGACGTGGGCCGGGGCGATGACGGTGATGTCCGGCAGGTGGGACCCGCCGTAGCCCGGATGGTTCGTCACCGCGACATCGCCCGGCCCGAGCTCAAGCTCGGCGGCGAGTCCGCGCACGCACTCGCCAAGGGCGCCCAGGTGCACCGGAATGTGGGGCGCATTGACGAGCAGGCGACCAACGGCATCGAGCAGGCCGCACGAGAAGTCGAGCCGCTCCTTCACGTTCACAGACATCGCCGTCCGCTGAAGCATCACGCCCATTTCGGACGCGATCGCGGCGAACCGGTTACTGAACAACTCGAGCCGGACGGGGTCCATCGGGCGCAGTCTACGAGGAAACACTGGGTGCGCCGGCCTTCTGGCCGGCATTAGCGCGACGCCGCGAAGCGCCTGGCCCGCATCCACTGCGGTCCATCAGAACTCGCTAAGGTACCGCTCCGTCAACAGCGCACCCTTCCCCACGACCTCAGGAGCCGCCATGACCGACAGCACGATGATGGACTTCCCGTTGACGATCCGCATGATCTTCGATCACGGCCGCCGGGTCTACGCGGACAGCCGGGTCATCACCTGCCAGGCGGACGGCGCACGGATCGGCACCTACGCCGAGGTCGCGGACCACGCCGCGCAGCTCGCGCACGCACTCAGGGACCTCGGCATCGAGCCGGGTGACCGGGTCGGTACCTTCGCCTGGAACAACCAGGAGCACATGGAGGCCTACTTCGCCATCCCGTGCATGGGCGCCGTCCTCCACACCCTGAACATCCGGCTGTTCCCCGAGCAGTTGACCTACGTGACGAACCACGCGGAGGACCGCATAGTACTCGTCGACGACTCCCTCATCCCGCTGCTGGCCCAGGTCGCCGCCGACCTGACCACCGTGGAGCACTTCATCGTCGTCGGCGACGGCGACGCCTCGGCACTCGCCGCTGGAGGCGCTGCGATCCACCGCTACCACGACCTTCTCGAAGGCCAACCGACGAGCTTCGACTGGCCCGAGATCGACGAGCGAGCCGCCTGCGCCATGTGCTACACGAGCGGCACGACCGGCAACCCGAAGGGCGTCGCCTACAGCCACCGATCTTCCTTCCTGCACGCGCTCGGCGTCGCCTCGGGCGGCGCCCTGGGCATCAGCCAGCAGGACAGCATCCTGGCCATCGTGCCGATGTTCCACGCGAACGCCTGGGGCCTGCCCCACGTCGGCTGGTTCACCGGCGCCGACTTCGTGATGCCCGACCGTTTCCTGCAGGCCGAGCCCCTGTGCCGGATCATCGCCGAGCACCGGCCGACTCTCTCCGGCGCTGTGCCGACGATCTGGAACGAGGTCCTGCGCTACTCGGAGAACCACGAGGTCGACTTCTCCTCATTCCGCGCCGTCCTGTGCGGAGGCTCGGCCGTGCCACGCTCCCTGATCGAAGGGTTCCGCGACCGCTTCGGCGTCGACATCATCCAGGGCTGGGGCATGACCGAGACCTCACCCCTCGCGGCGATGGCGATTCCCCCTCGCGGCACGCCCCGGGAGGAAGAGGTCGACTGGCGGGTCAAGACCGGCCGCATCATCTCCGGCGTCGAGATCCGCATCACGAACGATGCCGGCGAGGTCATGCCCTGGGACGGCGAGGCGGTCGGCGAGATCGAGATCCGCGGCCCCTGGATCACCGGCTCCTACTACCTCGACGACGATCCCGAGAAGTTCCACGACGGCTGGCTGCGCACCGGCGACGTCGCCTCGATCGACCCGCACGGTTTCCTCCAGATCACGGACCGGGCCAAGGACGTGATCAAGTCCGGCGGCGAGTGGATCTCGTCCGTCGACCTCGAGAACGAGTTGATGGGCCACCCGGCCGTCGCCGAAGCCGCCGTCGTCGGCGTGCCGGACGACCGCTGGGACGAGCGGCCCCTCGCCTGCGTCGTACTGAGCGACGGCGCCGCGGCGGACCCCGGCGAACTCAGGAGCTACCTGGCCGACCGCGTCGCCCGCTGGTGGGTCCCCGAACGCTGGACCTTCATCGACGAGGTCCCGAAGACCAGTGTCGGCAAGTTCGACAAGAAGGTCCTGCGGGCCCGCTACGGGGAGGGCGAGCTGGAGGTTCTGACCTGAGGAGGGAGCTCTCCCGCGGCAGAAGGTCCGGAAGCGGCGCTTCGCGCCGGATGCCGGCGGGGACGCCGGCGCACCCAGTTTCTGCCGCGCAATCTCCTAGTCCGACGACACTCCCAGGTGCTCGTTGAACCAGGCGACCAGCGCGCTCGAAGCGCGCTCGCCGTCCTCGCCGCGGAAACCGTGGGCGGCGCCCTCGATCACGATCAGCTCGGAGGTCACGCTCGCCTCGTCGAAGGCGGCCTTGATCCGCTCGCTGTTGCTGATCGGCACGAGCGCGTCCTGGTCGCCGTGAATCAGCAGCGTCGGTGGATCATCCTCGCTGACGAACAGGACGGGTGAGATAGCGGCAGCCTTCTCCGCGTCGAACTCGAGCGCCGGGAAGCGCTCGTTCGGACCGGTCAGCCCCTGCAGGTCGACTGGCGGGAAGTAGGCGACGACCGCCGCGACGCGGTTGCCGGTCTGCTCGATCGGATCGTTGCTGCCACTGTTCCCTTCGTCCGAGGCGTTGCCGAGCATCAGGGACAGGTGGCCGCCGGCGCTGCCGCCCGTGACGCCCAGTCGGTCGGCGTCGACGCCGAAATCGTCCGCGTTGAGCCGGATGTAACGGACCGCGCGGCGCACGTCCGCGACCGCCTCCGGCACCTTGAACAACGGGGCCGAGCCGTGGCGGACCATGAAGACGGCGTAGCCGTTGTCCAGGAGGTCGCCGATCGCGCCGAACCGGCGGCCCTCGCCTGACACGATGCCGTGCGGGTCGGACCAGCGGGAGAACCACCCGCCGCTGACCATGAACAGGACGCCGGCGCCGTTCTGGTCCGCGGGCACGAGTGCATCGAAGGTCAGGGCCATGCCCATCTTGTGGCCGTAGACCACGTCGGCGTGGACCTTGGCTTCCGAGCCGGCCGACAGCGGTGCGGCAAGCAGGGCGGCGGCGAGCAGGATGGCGAATACGTGCTTCATGTTGAGTTCTCCTCTGGCTGCTGCGGTGGCTGAACTGTCATCGCCCGGCTGCTACGGCCGCGCTCCTCCCGCCGTCTCCTGCGGCGGCACTTCGGGCTTCATCCGTTCGGCGGCAACCATATCCGCCACGTCGGCGAGCAGCTTCTTCGCGTCGAAGACGATGCCGTCCTTGATCGTGTAGCGCACGCCGCCGACGCGCTCGGGGCGGCCCGTGTCGTCGTTGAGTCGCACGGCGCCGGTGCCGTAGAGCACCTTGAGGTTCGCGACCGGGTTCTCGCCGACCACGAGCAGATCGGCCAGCATGCCTTCGCGCACGATGCCGAACTCCATCTCGGCGCCGCTGGCCCGGGTCAACTCCTCGGCGCCGTACATCGTCGCCGAGCGGATCACCTCCAGCGGATGGAAGCCGGCCTCCTGGAGGAGTTCGAGTTCCAGGATCGTGCCGAAACCGTAGGTCTGGTAGATGAACCCGGAGTCCGAGCCGATCGTGACCCGGCCGCCGCGGTTCTTGTACTCGTTCAGGAACTGCATCCACACCCGGTAGAAGTTCTTCCAGGCCACCTCGTCCCAGGTCGTCCAGTCGTACCAGTACGAACCGTGGTCCAGGCGGCTGGGAGCGTAGAACTCGGACAGCGTGGGCAGCGTGTAGTCGGCGTGCCAGTCCGCGTTGCGGGCCCGCATCACGTCGCGGCCCGCCGAGTAGATCGTCATCGTCGGGTTGATGAAGAAGTCGAGTTCCAGGAACTCGTCGAGCAGGGCGTTCCAGCGCTCGCCGCCGGGCTCGACCATGCTCCACTGGCGGGCCACCTGGCCGAAGCGGAACTGCTCGTCCATGTAGTTCATCTCCGCGGGCCACGGCTGGACGTCGGCGCCGTCATACATCGACTCGAACAGCCCGTAGAAGTGGGTCATCCCGACCAGGCCGAGCCGGGCGGCGTCGAGGGCGTTCATGTGCGCCACGCCCATCTGGTCGAGGTGGGCGGTCGATCCCATTCCCAGGCTTCCTGCCTCGTCGATCAATGCCGCCATGATCTTCGGGGGATAGGCGCCGAGCTTCAGTCCCTCAACGCCCTTCTCGTGCGCGTAGCGGACCCACTCCCGCGCATCGGCGGGGGTGCGGATGTCCCGGTCCTTCCACTCCTTGCCGCCGCCGGGACGCTGGTAGGAGACGATGCGCGGCGCGGTGATCTCGTTCTTCTCGCTGCGCGCCTTCTCACTCAGGTCCCATTCCAGCGGCCCGGTCGGCACGCCGCGAACGGTCGTGATGCCGTGCGCCAGCCAGAGCTTGTAGACGTACTCCGCCGTCGGAGCCTTTGGCACGCCGCCCGTGTGGACGTGAAGATCGACCAGGCCCGGCAGCACGTACGAGCCGTCGAGATCGAGTTCGACATCCGCATCCTTCGGCCGCTTGCTCTCGTCGATTTCGGTGTTGGCCATGCCGAGGCTCTTGATCTCTTCGATCCGGTTGCCTTCGATCACGATGTCGACCGGCCCCATCGGCGGCGCGCCGGTGCCGTCGATGACGGTCACGCCGCGCAGGATCAGGCGGTCGAAGGGACCTTGGCCCTCGTCGTCCGGGCGCGGCGGCGCCGGTTCGACCAGGTTCGGCTCTTCCTCTTCCGCGGCCGCGCCAGCGACACCAGGAGCTACGACCCCCGAAAGCAGAGCCACGAGAGCGACGAAGCTGACCGGAGCGCAGTTCAAGGCATCAAGGATCCGTCTGGACACGTTCCCCTCCTGACTGAATGACCCACTCCGAATTGGAAGACGGGGCGGCCGAAGCTATCGCGCCGCCCCGGTTCGAGACTCACGACAGGGATGGACGATCACCGGAATCCACGACCGCGCTCAGATAGAGGAGCGCCTGACCGGGCTGGGGCGCCTGGACGAGGAGGCCGTGGGTGGCGGCAAGCACGTCCCGGCGGCTGATCTGCCCGGCCAGCCTGCGGCCCCGGAGCACCGGCAGCCGGCGGTACGGAGTGCTCTTGAAGATACGCGCGATGCTCAAGAGGTCCGTCTCCTCGGAGATCGTGCGCGCCTTGCGGTCCATGAAGGCCGACGCGTCCGTCGAGTCGAGTTCGAAGTCCCCGGATTCGCCGTTCTCGTCCGGCGCCGCCAGATCCTCCAGGCCAAGCTCGCTACTGCGCTCACGCAGGATCGAGCGCCGGCCCGCGAGCGCCGACGTGAGGTGGTGGGATGCCGCGAGCACGTCCCGCCGGCTGACCTGCCCGACCAGGGTGCCGTCCTGAACCACGGGCAAACGCCGGTACGGCGTGTCCAGGAATCGCTGCGCGATCTCGAGCAGCGGCTCGGAACCGTCGATCACGCGCCCGAAGTCCGTGTTCATGAAGGCGTCGACGGGCGCCGCGGGCAACTGGTCGTAGGCCAGCCCCAGCAGGACATCCATCGAGAACTTCTCCGAGAAGACCCCCAGCAGCCGACCGTCGCGGTCCACGACCGGCGCACCCGAGATTCTGTTCTTGAGCAACAGACCGATCGCATCAAGAGCCGACATGCCCGCCTGCAGGGTGACCAGGCGCCTGGCCATGAAGTCACTCGCCCGGGTCGGTCGGCTCCGCGCCAGCCCCTGTTCGTCCGCGGCACGGGCGGTCACTGTGAGCACCGTCAGGCAGCTCTTCTCCGACAGCATGCCGAGGTAGCGATGCCGGTCGCCGATCACCGGCGCACCTGTGATGCGATGCCGCAGGAGCGCCGCGATGCCGTCGTAGACGTGGGTGCGCGGATGCACGGTGACCAGCTTGGTCACCATGATGTCCCGGGCCAGCTTTGGCCTGTCGATCACCCTGTCCATCGTGAGCCATCCATCGTAGCAGCGGCGCTCCCTCCCGGGCACCCCTCCGGGGGCCGCGGACTGGTAGGCTCGGCCGTTCCCGCTCATCCCAGTTCACCAGCAAGTCGAGGGAGAACCCATGACTCGTGCCGCCACGTTTCCCCGCCTGTTGACCGCGCTGCTCGCGGTCGCCCTCCTCACCCTCGGTCTCGTCGCCTGCGAGCAGACCCGCGCGGACGTCCCGGTTCAGGGTCCCCGCGACCTGGCGCGCGTGGCGCCGGAAGCCGTCGGCATGTCGAGCGACCGGCTCGAACGCCTGGACAGCGCGATGCAGGGCCTCGTCGACGACGGTCTCCTGGCCGGGATCACCACGATGATCTCCCGCCAGGGCAAGATCGCCCACTTCGGCACGTTCGGACACCAGAACATCGAAGACGGCGTCGAGATGAGTGAGGACACGATCTTCCGCATCTACTCGATGACCAAGCCGATCACCGGCGTCGCCCTGATGATCCTCTACGAAGAGGGCAAGTTCCGCCTCTCCGACCCGGTCCACCGGTACATCCCCGAGTTCGAGGGACTCGTGGTCGCCAAGGAGGACGGGCCGAACGGCCAGCCGATCACCGAGCCGGCCGACCACCCGATGACGATCCGCGAGCTGATGGCCCACACCGCCGGCCTCAGCTACGGCATCTTCTCGCAGTCCCAGGTCGACGCTCTCTACAACGAAGCGAATGTCCTCGACAACAACTCGACCCTCAAGGACATGATTGACAAGCTGTCGAAGATCCCCCTGCGCCAGCAGCCCGGATCGATGTGGCACTACAGCGTCGCCGTCGACGTCCAGGGCTACCTCGTCGAGGTCCTCTCCGGCCAACGCTTCGACGAATTCCTGAACGAGCGCATCTTCGGCCCCCTGGGCATGAACGACACGGCCTTCCACGTCGCCGCAGACAAGGCGGACCGCTTCTCCCAGGTCTACACCCACGATGCCGACGGCAACCTGATGGCCCAGGAGGGCTTCGGCGGCCGCCGTGACTACCTCGACCCGCCCGCCTTCCTCTCCGGCGGCGGCGGCCTGGTCTCGACCACGATGGACTACATGCGCTTCAGCCAGATGCTGCTCAACGGCGGCGAGCTGGACGGCGTCCGCATCCTCGCCCCCTCGACCGTCAAGCTGATGCACCTGAACCACCTGCCCCGCGAACTCAAGGAGATGTCCCCGGGCACCGGCTTCGGCCTCGACTTCGCCGTCGTCCTCGACCCCGTCGCCGCTGACGGCATTTCGAAGGGCGAGTACTACTGGGGCGGCGCCGCCGGCACCTGGTTCTGGATCGACCCCAAGGAAGACCTCGTCTTCGTCGGCATGATCCAGCACTTCGGACCGCGGAGGCCGGACGTCCGGTCGCTGAGCCGGCGCCTCACCTACCAGGCGATCCTCGAACCGAGCTCGTAGCTGAGCAGTACCCACGCTGAGTAGTACCCAACGGGCGTTGCCGGCGCGGCGTTGCCGGCACCCGCCGGCCCGGGTCTGGGCTCAGGGGTCCACCCCGTCTGATGACTCAGACTCCCAGGACGACACGGAGGCCGAGCCCGAACGGTTCAGCGGCGTAGACGATGCTGACGATGTCGACCGCGAACGGAATGATGCTCAGGAGGCCAGCACCGTTCGCGTAGCACAGGACAACCCAGGTCCCGCGGAATCCTCGTGGCCTCGGTGTGCGGGTGACGACCAGGAGAAGGTGCACGAGGCCACCGAACAGCAGCATGACGAACAGGGTCAACGCAAAGAGAACCGGCAGGAAGAGCAGGAGAGCCTGGATGATGATGAGGGCAGCCAGCGGGGGGCCGACCGGTAGTTCCCCCCAGTTGGCGAGCTGAGACGGATCCATCGAGAACTCCGTCCGTTACAGGACTTCGGCCGCGGGCTCCGGAAGCGTGAAGGTGAGGATCGTGAGGACCACGCCGTTGACCAGGAGGCCGATCGTGGTGACGAGGCCCACGAACAGGAGCGGGCCCCAGATGCCGGCATCGGTACGGGTTCCTTCGAAGAACCTCCGGGGAGACGTCGCCAGGAGAGCCAGAGAAGCGAAGAAGGCGGACACCCTGCCGCGGTCCTTCCGCTCTTCCCACGGATTGCCGGCCTCCGTACCGGCTTTACCCGTACTGGCGTTGTGGTCGCCGGAGGTCATGAGGAGCAGCCTACTGGAGCGATTTCCTCGCTCGGCCCAAAGCCGCTATCCGGTCGGCAGCGTCGTCGGCGTCTCGTTCTCGGCCGGCGTGCCGGTGATCTCACCGAATCCCAGGTCCATTAGCAGGGAGCCGTCCTCCTGGACCGTTCCCTCGATCTTCCTGGACTGCCCGGGGACTTCGGCCGTGGCCGTGACACGGTTGCCGTTCCATACGATGTCGACGACCGGCGCCGGCAAGGCAAGAGTGCCGAGCTGGACGTACCAACCCCCCGAGCTGCCGTCGCGTGGAAGCAGCATGGCGGTGGGCTCGGTCCCCCTCCCCGGCATCGGGACGATGTCGAAACGCCACGCTTGTCCCGGATGGGACCTGGCCAGTTCGGCCAGCTTGGCGATCACCGCGCTGGTCGGCTTCGGACTGAGGCCTTCGGCAGCCACGTAGTCGACGAAGCCGATCAGCATCTCGTCGGTCGATTCGTTGCCCCAGGTGACATCGACGGTCGGGTCGGGGTTGTACGGGTTGTCCGCCGAGTTGTCCCAGTGGGCCGTGACCTCGATCCTGGTGCCGGCCGGCAGCTCGACCGGTTCCTCAAACTCGTAGGACGTCTGCCAGTTGAAGTCGTAGCGACTGACGCTGAGCAGTTCCCGCTCCTCGCCGTCAGGGAGGTGTGCGGTGTACTTCATGTCCTTGCCGCGATAGTGCATGTGCGGGGCCAGGGAGCGCACGACAACATCCTGGGAGAAGACGTGGCTTGCTTGCGCCTCGTAGTTGGGGTCGCCGGCCGGGATCCTGAAAGCGGCGTTCATCACCCAGAGATTGATCAGTTCCTTCTCGACCTCTTCGGGTTCGGCGAACCAGACGCCGATCCGGGTCTTGTCCGTCGAGGCCGTGCCGTTCGGGTGGTAGTGGAAATCGCCGAGCAGTCCGCGTCCCTTGGGCAGAAAGCGAGCCGTGCCGGCCGGGAGTTCGGTCGCTCCGACGCCAGCCGCCCAGGCATCGATCCAGGCGTCCTGGACCTCCGTGCTGGCCTCCGATGCCCGCCACAGGATGAAGTGGTGGAGCACCTCACGGTCGCCGGGCTGGACTTCGACGGCGCGAATCCAGCGGTCTTCCTCGAAGCCGGGCGCGATCGGAATCATGGCGAACAGGTCCGGGCCGTCGGCGGCGACTTCGAGGGGTTCGAACTCATAGATCCAGTCCGGTTCGCCGAATGCCCACTCGGCTTGCTCGGCGGGGCGTTCGTAGACCGGCTCATCACCGTTGCCCCGCGGCGCGCCCGAAGCGACCCAACGGGTGATCGCCTCGATCTCGTTGTCGCTCAGGCTGATGTCGTTCGCCCAGGGACCGTAGCCGCGATCGGCATCCCAGGGAGGCATGTCGCGGTTCTCGACGGCACGGGCAATCGAACGCGCCCAGGGCCGCACCTCGCTGTAGGTGCGGAGCGACATCGGCGCGAGCTCCTCGGGCCGGTGGCAAGAGGCGCAGTTCTCATGGAGGATCGGCGCGATGTCGTCGACGAAGGTCGGCTGGTCGAGGTTCAGGGCGAAGCCCGACGCCGGCAGGAGGAGCAATCCGAGAGCGCTGGTCGTTGCCGCGAGTGCGTCCGATGTGTTGTGCATGGTAACCGGCTATACGGCGCTTCGCCCCTTGAGTTGCACTCTTGGCCCCTTAGCCCGAGTGCTATGCGCACCGCCCCATGTTTCCCCAAGACGGGCGGGAGCGTACCGCGCCCGCCCGGACAACCGCAGGCGTCCCAAGTCCGTAGCTAGCGCTTCGCCTTCTTGCCAAACATGATCCCCGCGACGCGGCGGATCTGGATCTCCTCGGAGCCTTCGGTGATCCGGTACCGCCGATGGTGGCGGTAGATGTGCTCGAAGGGCATGTGGCGGGTGTAGCCGATGCCGCCGTGGGTCTGGATCGCCCGGTCGGCGGCGTTGCAGACGAGGCGGTTCGCGCGGTAGTTGCACATGGAGACCTTGTCGGTGACCTCCATGTGGTGCTGCTGGTCGAGCTCCCAGGCCGTCTTGTAGACGAGGTTGCGGACCATCTCGCACTCCGTGTGGAGTTCGGCGAGGGGGAACTGGATCGCCTGGTTTAGCCAGAGCGGCTTGCCGAAGACCGTCCGCTCGCGGGCGTACTTCACGCTTTCGTTGATGCAGAACTGGGCGGCGCCGACACCGGAGGCGGCCTGGCGAATGCGGTTCTCGTGGACGAAGGTCTGGGCCAGGGCGAGGCCGCGGCCCTCTTCGCCGAGGATCGCTTCGTTCGGGACCCGCACGTCGGTCAACGACACCTCCGCGTGATCCGTCGGCATGTTGAAGGTCCACCACATGAAGGGGATCTCGAAACCGGGTGAGTTCGTCGGCACGATGAAGCAGGTCACGCCGTCCGCCTTCCCCGGATCGCCCGAGGTGCGGGCGAAGATCAGGTCGTGGGTCGCCGCGTGGAGGCCAGAGTTGAACCGCTTGGCGCCGTTGATCACCCAGTCGTCGCCATCTCGGACACCGGAGGTCTCGAGCCAGGTCGCGTCGGAGCCGTGATTCGGTTCGGTCAGGCCGAAGCCCATCCGCACCGCGCCGGTCATCATGCCCTCCATGAACTGCTCCTTCTGGGAGGGCGTCCCGAAGCGGTGCATCATGATCACAGTAGGAAAGTTGCCGACGATCGAGGACTCGTTCTGCAGGTCGTTGTGCAGGCCGAGGCCCTTGGCCGCCAGGTGTTCGCGGATCACCGCCATCGCCAGATTCGAGCCGTCCTGGCCGCCGAGCTCCTTCGGCAGGCCGAAGCGCAAATGGCCGGCCGCGTCGGCGCGGCGCTTCATCTCCCGCAGCAGAGCCTCCCACTCGGGGCGCGGCGTGCCGTCGTTCTCGAAGTCGGTCCGCGCCCACTCGCGGCGCTGGTCGAAGAACCGGATGTTGTCGTCCTGCCGCTCCAGCGGTTTGATCTCGCGCTCGATGAAGTCGTCGAGCTCGGCCAGCTTGTCGCGGATGTCCCTGGGGATCTCGAAGTCCATGTTTCTCCCGTTACCCGGCTTCCAGGTACGCGTCGATGATCTCGCCCAGCCGTTCCGGCGCGTCGAAGTGGACCATGTGGCCCGCCTCCGGGATCTCGACGTGGTGAACGTTGCGGAACAGGCGGACCCGTCGCTCGATCTCGTCCGGCGCGGCCGGCGTGTCGTGATCGATCCCGCCACGGCCCCGGTAGAACTCGGCGGAACGGCCTCCGGTGACCACGAGCACCGGGCAGGCAACCCACGGCCAGCGCTCCTCGGACAGCCGGCTCGACATCGTCAGCCCCGTCGTCTCGACCTGCGGGTCCCACTTCCACTGCAGGCCGCCGTACGGATGCTCGGTCGTCCCGATCTCGACCAGGTGCCGCGCCAGGTCGTGGTCGAGGCCGGGATGGAACCGGCAGTACAGCCGCCAGGCGTCCTCCAGGTCCATCATCGGCCGCTTGTGGCCTCCGGGCCGCAAGAGGCTGGTATGCCCGTTCTGGAGGCGGAGCTGCCGGTTCTCCACCGGCATGTCGCTCTCCCGGAACGGCGCGCCGACGCCGTCGATGTTGACGACCACACTCGGCACGTCGGTGAACACCGCCGCGTAGTGACTGACGATCTGGCCGCCCAGGCTGTGGCCGACCAGCACCGGGCGCTCCAGTTGGAGCTGGAAGATGACCGCGTGCAGGTCGGCGATGAAATGCGGCAGGGCGTAGACCCCCGGCTTGCCGCTGTCGCCGTGACCGCGGAGATCGAAGGAAACGACCCGGTAACGGTCGCGGAACCGGTTCGCTACCGGCTCGAACGCCAGCGCCAGGTCCTGCATGCCGTGCAGCAGGACGAGAGGCGGCGCACCCTCGTTGCCGTAGTCGTAGACCTGCAATTCGATGCCGCCCGCTCCGGGCAGGCGCAGGCTCTGGGGCGAGGATGGGTTTTCCGGCATGGTGCGGGAGGATACGCCAAGCCCGACGAACGTCCCGGCCCGGGGCGGTATCCTTGCCGCTTCACCATGATCGAGCCCCGGAGGAGATACGAGATGAAGAGAATCCAGTGGATCGCAGCTGCGGCGGCCGTCCTCCTGCTTCCCGCGGCAGCGCCGGCGTCCGACGAGTTGACCGCCGAGAAGGCGTTCGAACGCCTCAAGGCGCTGGCCGGCACCTGGGAGGGTTCGGCCAGCGGCGAGGGCGCGGAGGCCGCGGCCGAGGCGGACGCGACCGGCAAGGTCGTCCACGAGTTCGAGGTCACGGCCAGCGGCCATGTGCTGATGGAGCGCATGGGGCCGGACACCGAGTACGAGATGGTCAACATGTACCACCTCGACGGTTCCGACCTCGTCCTCACCCACTACTGCTCGGGCGGCAACCAGCCGAAGATGAGGTTCAACGCCGCCACCAGCGCTCCGAACCGCCTGGTCTTCGACTTCGACGGCGGCACGAACCTGGAGACCACGCCCAGCCACATCCACTCGGCAGAGATCCGGCTCGACGGCAAGGACCGGCTCGACAGCGCCTGGATGGCCCATGAGGGAGATACGGAAGCGGGCACGATGACCTTCCACCTCAGGCGACGCTGAGGAGTTCGGGGCGGTCCGAGCGGCGCGGGTTGCAGTTGCCCGACGCCATGCATGTGCCTACAATGGTCACATGGTGACCGTTGGAGCGAGAGAACTCAAGACGAGGCTGGGCACCTATCTCCGAAGAGTGCGTGAGGGATCGGTGATTCTCGTGACCGAACGAGGGCGACCGGTCGCCGAACTCAGGCCGCTGTCGAAAGCCGCATCGGACGAGGGGGAGAAGCTCCTCGACCTCGCGGCCAGGGGACTGGTGACCCTGGGGACCGCCCGCCTTACGGCGTCCATCGAACCGGTTCCGGTGCGCGGCCGCTCGGTCGCAGACACGATCGTCGAGGAGCGAGCCGACCGGTTCTGATGCTGTTCCTCGACGCGAGCGCTCTGGTGAAGCGGTACGTCGAGGAAGACGGATCGGACTTCGTCATCGAAGTCATGGCCGGGCAACCCGTAGCCATCAGTCGGCTCTCGACGACCGAGGTTGTCTCGGCGATCTGTCGGCGCTGCCGCGAAGGCGACATGCGGGTCGAGGAGCGCGAAGCCGCCCTGCTCTCTCTCGACACCGAGCGCCCGGCCTTCCATGTCGTCGAACTCACCGAGGAGATCACGACGAGGGCCGCGGCGCTGCTGCGCCGGCACCCGCTGCGCGGGAGCGATTCGGTACAGCTTGCCTCCTGCCTGTTGCTGGCCGATGAGTTGGGAACGCCTGCGCGCCTCGTTGCGTTCGACGAACGCCTCGTGGGCGCCGCCCATGCAGAGGGTGTCGAATGCCTGGCCACCAGCGCCCCGTAGAGCCGCCAAACCGTTCGCAGGCGCGGGAGTTACACTCCAGCGCGAGACACTCACCGACAGCCCGGAGACTTGACGAGATGATCGCGCCCGGAAACCCCAACGGCGGCAACGGCCTCTACGGCGCCCACGGCCGCGCCCTCGTCGTCGACCTTTCGACCGGCGAGCACCGCGTGGAGACGATCCCGGCGGACGTCTTCCGCCAGTACCTGGGCGGCTACGGTCTCGGCGCCTGGCTGATGTGGAAGCACTTCCCCGCCGGCGCCGAGGCGACGGCGCCAGAGGCCTGCTTCGCCCTCGTCTCGGGTCTGCTCACGGGGCTCCGCACGCCGTTCTCGGGGCGCATTCAGATCGTCGGCAAGTCGCCGCTCACCGGCACCTGGGCCGACTCGAACTCCGGGGGCAGCACGGCGATCCACCTGCGCCATGCCGGCTACGACGCGCTCATCGTGCGCGGACGGGCCGTCGAACCGTCGGTGCTCGTCGTTCGCTCCGACGGGGTCTCGGTGGAACCCGCCGGCGATCTGTGGGGTATGCAGATTCCTGAAGCCTTCGACGCCCTCCAGGAGCGCTACGGCACGAAGTTCCGTGTCGGCGTGTCGGCGATCGGCCCGGCCGGCGAACGCGGCGCCCGCATCGCCTCGGTGATGAACGATCGCTACCACGCCTTCGGACGCCAGGGGTTCGGGGCCATCTTCGGCTCGAAGAACCTGAAGGCCGTGGTTGTGGACGGCGGGGAGAACACCGGCGACACAGTGCCGATCCGCGACGAAAAGCGCTTCCGCGCCCTGTGCGACGGAGTCAACCGCGAGTACCGAAGCGACATCAGCTTGCCGATGCGGCTCGTCGTCAAGATGGCGACGCCGAAGAAGCACCTCGGCTTCATGTACCGGATGTTCGCGAAGTTCGGGATCAAGATCGAGTCGCCGCAGCCGGCGATGCGGCAACTGTGGGCGGACCGGGGAACGACGGCGGCGGTGGCGCTGTCGGTCGAGAACGGCGACGCGCCGCTCAAGAACTGGACCGGCGTCGGCGCTCGCGATTTCCCGCTCTCGAAGAAGGGCTGGAAGCTCGACGGCGCGGAGGTCGACAAACTGATCACGAAGAAACTGAGCTGCGGCGACTGCCCGGCACCCTGCAAGGGGATCGTCGGCGTGAAGAGCCGTGGCCTGTCGGACGTGCGCCGCCCGGACTACGAGACGATCGTCGGCTTCGGGGCCAACATCCTGAACGACGACCTGGAGCTCGTCACCGCCTGCCACGACGCGTGCAACCGCTACGGCATGGACGCCGTGAGCTCAAGCGCCACGATCGCCTGGGTGTGCGAGGCCCTGGAGCGCGGCGACCTCACCGCCGACGATCTCGACGGCGTAGACATGCGCTGGGGCAACGGCGAGGGCGCGCTTGCCCTCACGGTCAAGATGGGCGAAGGCGAGGGCTGCGGGCAGTGGCTCCGGCACGGCCTCGCTTCCGCGTCGCGGCACGTCGGCCGCGGCACTGAGGCCTACGCGGTTCACGTCGGCGGCCAGGAGCCCGCGTACCACGACCCGCGATTCACCTCCCTCATGGGCGTGACCTACATCTCCGATCCGACGCCCGGCCGGCACACCGCCGGCTCCGCGTCCTGGAACGAGACCTTCGGCGCCGCCTTCCCGCTGCCCGAGGCCGCCCCGAAGGACGAAGTTCAGATCGCCTGGAAGGGCACGAAGAACAAGGGTGTCGCCCAGGCCCACCACAGCAACGCCCACCAGACCCTGAACGGCCTCGGCCTGTGCATGTTCACCGGCCTCACCGGCGGCCTGCCCTGGGTGGACATGGTGAACGCCCTGACCGGGTGGGGCGTGGACCAGAAGGAGCTGCTGCTCTGCGGCGAGCGGATCCAGAACCTGCGCAACGCCTTCAACGTCCGCGAGGGGGTCCGGCCCGCGGACTTTCAGCCCCACGCCCGGATGATGGGCGAGGGCGACGGGCTGCTCGAAGCCGGTCCGCTGGCCGGTGTGCAGGCGCCGCTCGAACAGTTGAAGCGGGACTACTACCAGGCGATGGACTGGGATTCCGACACCGGCCGGCTCGGGCGGGAGCGCGCCGAGCAACTGGGAATGGCCGAGTTGCTGGACTCCCAACTGGCCTGACTCAGGCGTAGGTCGTTCTCCCCGATGGGCCTTCTGCGCAGCCTCGTTCGTCCCCGTTCCGAAACGAAGATCCGTGTCCGCGTCCTGATCCGTGGCCGCATCGGAGCCGGCTGGCATGACGTCGACCGTACGTTCCGCCTGGCGGCCGGCGCCACGCTGGCGGAGCTCCTGCCGCTTGCCGACCGCGCCGGCGTACCGCTCTCCGAAGCAATCGAGAATTCCCCGCACCTGCGCGACACGCTGATGATCAACGGCGAGCGTTGCCCGCTGGAGAGCAACCGCGAACGGCCGCTCCAGGACCGCGACGAGATCTACCTGCTCGCACCGGTGGCCGGCGGCAGCGGCCGCGACGCCCGGACCCCGGACAGCTTCGAGGCCAGGCTGGAGTCCGTACTTCGGCGGGAGATCGCGGGTTGCAGACGACTGGCCGCCGTCGAACGTCTCTCCGGCGGCGCCAGCCAGGAGACCTACCGCCTGCGGATCGAAACCGAGGCCGGCGATCGCCAGCTCGCCCTCCGGCGATCCCAGGGCGGCAAGCAGGAAGAAGCCCGTGCCGTCGAGCGCAGCGCACCGGGACTTCGGATCGAGGCGAAGCTGATGCAGGTCGCCCGCGAGAACGGCATCCCCGAACCCGAAGTGTTCTACGTGCTGGAGCCCGCCGACGAACTCGGCGGCGGTTTCGTCATGGAATGGCTCGACGGCATCGCCCTCGGCGCGCGAATCGTCCGCTCCCCGGACCTCGCCGAGGTACGCCCCAAGCTGGCCCGGCAATGCGGCGAAATCCTCGGCCGGCTGCACACGATCGACCTGGAAGCCCACGGCCTCGACCGCGATCTGGCAAGCCTGAGCGCGGCGGACTTCATCGAGCAGACCCGCGGACGCTACGAAGCCCTCGACACGCCGCAGCCGATGATCGACTTCACCGCCCGCTGGCTGATGGAGAACCTGCCTGAGTCGCCTGATCAGACCCTGGTCCACAACGACTTCCGCAACGGCAACCTGATGGTCGACCGGACAGGCGTCAACGCGGTGCTCGACTGGGAGATCGCCCACATCGGCGACCCGATGCGCGATCTGGGCTGGATCTGCACGAACTCCTGGCGCTACGGCGCGGGACCCGAGCTGCCGGTCGGCGGCTTCGGCACGTACGAGGACCTGTTCGCCGGCTACGAGGCGACCAGTGGCAAGGCGGTAGACCTGAAGCGCGTGCAGTACTGGGAGGTGTTCGGCTCCTTCTGGTGGGCCGTTTCGACCCTCGGCATGACACAGCACTACCGTCAGGGGCTGGACCGTTCGGTCGAGCGCGTCACGATCGGCCGCCGGACGACGGAGTGCCAGGTCGACTGCGTCAACCTCCTGATCCCCGGTCCGGTGGAACTCGTCGCGGCGCCCGAGCAGCTCCCGGACCCCGACATGCCGCGGCTCGAGGAACTCGTCGGGGCGACGCGCGACTTCCTGCACGGTCAGGTGAGGGACGAAACCGCCGGGCGCACCCGCTTCCATGCCCTGGTCGCCGGCAACGCGCTCGACATCGTCTACCGGGACCTTCACTCCGGCACCGAGCACCGCCGCCGCGAGCACAAGCGTCTGCGCCGTCTGCTCGACGCCGAGGGCTCGCTGCTGGAACTGCGATGGAAGCTGGTCCGCGCGATCCGCGAGGACGCCATCGGGCTCGGCGACACCGGCCTCCACGATCATCTTCGCGCCACCGTGGTCAACCAGATCGCGATCGATCAGCCGAAGTACTCAGGCTTCAAGACCGCCGCGGCGCGGCGGGCCTGACTCGGGCCGAACGTTTCCCGAAGCTATAGTCAGCGAAAACGTCGTGTCGCAGAAGATTCCCCGGAGGACGCCAATGAAGACGTATGCCATCCGCAAAACCGCCATCTCCGTCCTCGCCCTGGCACTCGTGGCCACGTCGGCTTCGGCCCAGTGGCAACGACGCGAGACCGGGCCGAGAATTCCACCAGTCGAAGACGTGCAGAGCATCAACCTGATCCGCACGCTCTCGCATCATCCTCCCCTGATGGAGGCCTGGGGTCCCTTCGGTGGCTACATCCTGCGCGGCAGCACCCTCCCCGACCGCGACCGCGAGATGATCATTCTGCGCACCGCGTGGCTGAACGGGGCCGAGTACGAGTGGGGGTACCACGCCCGGGCCGGGAAGGCGGCCGGGATGACGGACGAGGAGGTCCGCAACGTCGCCGTGGGCGAGAACGCCGGACCCTGGAGCAGCTTCGAGCGCTACCTCCTCCGCGCCGCGACCGAATTGCACCGGAACTCCGCGATCTCCGAGCGGACCTGGGCCTTCCTGAAGGCCCGCTACAGCGACCAGCAGATGATCGACCTCATCTTCACGGTCGGCCAGTACCGCATGGTCTCGATGGCTCTCAGGAGCATTGGCGTCGAACTGGACGAAGGCCTCGAGCCGTTCCCCGAAGACGTGCCGAGGCGTTAGAGCGGCGCTCGAGTCCGGAGCCCGGCGCTTCGCGCCGGATGCCGGCGGGGACGCCGGCGCACCCAGTGTGGAACGCCCTGCAAGCCGCAGCCGGCGGGCACGCCGGTGCACCCAGTTACCTGGCCAGGCGTTCGCGGACTTCGCCGAGGCGTCCGATCGAATCGAGCACGCGAGCCGGGTTCTGCACCAGGTGCCGGACGACTACCTCGTCGTAACCCATCGCACCCAGCTCAGCGAACGCGGTTGCGACCCGTTCCACGTCGCCAACGATGAGCGCCTCCGGCGGGAAGCCCCGATAGCCGCGAGCGATCATCTTCCCCCCCAGGGTCTCGGCTTCCTCCGCCGTCTCGCCGACGTAGATGTCGCGCCGGATCGCGCATACGCCGACCGGGCAGTTGTGCCGCTCACAGGCCTCCCGGTAGAGCCCGAGTTGATCCACCGCCTCAGCGGGCGCCAACCCCGGCGCGGCCAGCCAGCCGTCTCCCAGCCGCGCCGCGCGGTCGATCGCCGGCGGCGCGGACGCGCCGATCCACACCTCGACCGGCTCCGGCGGACGGGGAGCGATCCGGGCCTCCCGCAGTTCGAAACGGTCGTTCTCGCCACCGGTTGTCACCGTCTCGCCCGCCCATAGGCGGCGGAGGATCGAGAGCGACTGCTCGAACCGCGACGGCCGCTGCCGAGCCGGGACGCCCATCGCCTCGAACTGGTTGTCGGCCGGGCCGATCGCGCACTGGAGGATGAACCGGCCCTCCATCACGCTGGCCAACGTCCCGACCTGCTCCGCGACGATCAGCGGGTGCCACAGCGGCAGCAGGTACAGCGCGCCCGCGGGACGATCCCCCCACTCCGCCAGCATCCTGCCGAGGATCGCCGTGTTCTGGTAGTACGGCCCCGGCGTCGCGTGATGGTCGCCCACGAACAAGGCATCCAGATCGGCGTCCCGGGCTGCCCGAGCACGGTCCACCATGCGAACCGCCCCCTCGCGGACATCGGTCACGTTGTACGCGCTCTGAACAGAAATGCTGACCCGCATTGGCTACCCTCCACCGCCAATGTACTGCAATCCGAGGGCTGCTACGATTCGCTCCCCGAACCGAGATGGCGCGTTTCGCGCCACCTGTGAACCGGAGCGAGCGCCTTCAGAGGCGCTCGCAGCGGAACAACCCGCCACAACCTTGGGACCCTGATATGCCTGAACTGATCCTCGCCGCATACGTCTACCCCGCCGGCGCCCTGATCGCCGGCGTTCTCGGCGCCGCCGTCGGCGTCCTGGTCGTCATCATCATCGCCGAGGGCGCCAGCACGGAACCCGTCGCGCGGCGGATGATTCCCATCTGGATGTGGCTCGTGTTCTGGACCCCGCTCGGTCTGATCCTGGTCATGACCGACATGCCGGGCTGGCTCCGTACGCTGCTCTTCGTGATCCCCCTGGCTCTGACTATCGGACTGTTCAATCGGCGTGCAGCCTGACCGCCGCTCGACCGCGGCGGACGGCGCAACGCTCCGCTATCGGCTCGCGGGCAGCGGGCCGGTCGTCGTCCTGACGCACGGCCTGGGCGGTCACCTGGACTCCTGGGAGCAGACTGTAGATGCGCTCCAGGACCGCTACACCGTTCTGACCTGGGACGTCCGGGGCTTCGGCGGCTCGGAGCGGCGCCCCGACACGATGGCGCCCGAGGTCTGGGCCTCCGATCTCGCCGCGGTGCTCGACGAAGTCGGCGCCGACGACGCGGTGATCGGCGGGATCTCGATGGGCGGCGTCGTCTCCCAGCGCTTCGCCCTCGACTTCCCAAACCGCACCCGGGCCCTGATCCTGATCAGCACCTCGAGCGAGGTGAACGAACGCGCCACTGCCGGCTGGAACGCCCGCGCCGACCTGATCGAGCGGGACGGTCTTGCCAAGGCGCTCACGCCGACCGGCCCCGCCCTCTCCTACGGCAAGGAGTACCGCGAACGCCACGCCGACGACATCGCGGAGGCCGCCCACCTCACCATCGAGCGCAACGACGCCGCCTGCTACGCGGCCGCCTGCCGCGCGGTCTCGGACATCGACTACACCGCCGACCTGGCCACGATCTCCTGCCCGACCATGATTCTCCAGGGCCTCGAAGACGCCCTCACGCCACCCGGCGGCAGCGTAATCATGTCCCGCCGCATCCCCGGCGCCCGCCTCGTCATGCTCGAACACTGCGGCCACGGCATCCCCACTGAACGCCCCGACGAATTCCACGCCGAAGTGGAGAGCTTCCTCGCGGACGTCGCGTAGGGCTACGGCTACTTCAGGTGGCGGTCGAAGAAGTCGATCTCGGCGGCCATTGCCTTGTCGAGCCAGTCGCCGCTGTAGATGTCGTAGTGGCCCATTTCCCAGGCGTGGTACTCCACGGGGACGCGGCCGGACAGGATTTGGGCGACTCGCTGGCCGTGTTCGCGGATGTCGAAGTAGTGCTCCTGCTTCGCGTCGATGATGATGGTCGGAGCGGTGATGCGGTGGGCGTGCTCGACGGGTGAGAACTTCGCGAAGCGCTCGTAGTACGGGCTGCCGGTCAGGCCCTCGGGCTGAGGGCCGCCGACCGGCACCGGCGCCACTTCGCCGCGGGCGCGCTGGATGGCGGTGTGGTGGAAGCCCTCGAGGCCGCCGGGCGCCGTGACCAGGCCGGAGCGCTGGTCCATCGCGCCGACCTGGGCGGCGACCGCCTTGACGCGACGGTCGTGGGCGGCGCGCCAGACGACGTGGCCCCCGCCGAAGCTCGAGCCCCAGATGCCGATCCGGGACGGGTCCGCGTGCGGTTCGCCTTCAACGAACGTGATTGCGGCGTCGATGTCCTCCTGCTGGTCGAGCGGGTCCACCAGCTGCCGGATGGCCTGCGCCTTGACTGTGACGTAGCCGTCCTCATCCGGCTCCGGCATCTTTTCGCGGACGACGAGGCGGGCGTCGCTCTCGCCCCAGCCGCGGTAGTCGAAGGCCAGGACGAGGTAACCGGCGGCGGCGAAGCGAGGCGCGATGCCGCGGTTCAGATGCGACTTCGTGCCGCCCCAACCGTGGCAGAGGACGATCGTCGGCAGCTTCTCGCCCTCGGCCGTCGCCTTCGGGTAGAAGACGTCGCCGGCCAACCGGGTGCCGTCGCTCCAGATCTCGACCGGCTTGCGGACGAGGGACGGATAGCCCTCCACGTCCATCAACTCGCCGGCTGCCAGCGCCGGCGCCGCTGTCCAGGCGGCGAACAGGATTGCCGTCAGGGCGAGCGCGTACCAGCGGGTCGTTCGGGTGTGCTTCCGCATTGCCGATCCTCCTCAGAAGTCCATCGAGTCGTTTCCGCCGATGCTACCGGAGAGAGTTGCCGCGGAGCAGGTGGTCGGGCCCGCGTCTCGATTCCCATTCGGAGTAGAGTCGCGGGCCGTGAAGCGCATTCCCACGGCGGCCATCGCCGCAACCCTGTCGCTGTGGGCCGCCACGTCCGAGGCCCAGACCGCACGTCCGTCCGCGACGGCGGTGGCGATCGGAGAGGTCCCCGAGCTGGACGGCACCGTTCTTGGCGACCCCGTCTGGCAAGCCATCGAGCCGGCATCGGGCCTGACACAGACGCGGCCCTACGCCGGCGAGCCGGGCACCGAGCACACGGAGGTCCGCTTCGCGTACACCGAGGACACCCTGTTCGTGGCCGTCGTCTGCCACGACCGGGAACCGGACGGGATCGTCATCTCCGATAGTCGCCGCGACGCGGCCCTGGACGAGACGGACAGCTTCCAGGTCATCTTCGACACGTTCCAGGACGGGCGCAACGGTTTCGTCTTCGGCACGAATCCCGCCGGCATCGAGTACGACGGCCAGGTTCTCGAAGGCGGCTCGGGCGTGTTCAGCGGCATGGGCGGCGGCGGCCGCTTCCGGGGCGCCCTGTCCACGGGCTTCAACCTGAACTGGGACGGCGCCTGGAACGTGGCGACGCAGGTCGGCGAGTTCGGCTGGAGCGCCGAGTTCGCGATTCCCTTCCGCACCCTGCGATATCCCCCTACCGACGTGCAGACCTGGGGCCTCAACTTTCAGCGCAACATCGCCCGCCACAGGGAGGTCGCCTTCTGGTCCGAGCTCGACCGCAACCACGACCTGGACAGGCTGACCGACGCGGGCGCGCTTCAGGGGGTCGAGCCGCCGCCGCAGCGCAACCTGAAGCTGATCCCCTACGCGATCGGCTCAGGCCGGGAGCCGCCCACGGTCGGCAGGGACAACGAGTCGGACTCCGACCTCGGCGTAGACCTCAAGTACAGCGTGACGCCGAGCCTGACCCTGGACCTGACCTACAACACGGACTTCGCCCAGGTCGAGGTCGACGAGCAGCAGGTGAACCTCGACCGGTTCAACCTGTTCTTCCCCGAGAAGCGGCCCTTCTTCCTGGAGAACGCCGGCCTGTTCACCGTCGGAGCGCGCTCCGGCGGCAGCCGCGCGTCGGCCCGCGTCGACCTGTTCTTCAGCCGCCGCATCGGCATCGGCCCAGGCGGTGAGCTGATCCCGATCGACTACGGCGGCCGGCTCTCCGGCAAGACGGGCCGCTTCAACGTCGGACTGCTCCACATGCAGACGGCCACGGTGGGAGGGCTGCACGGGAACAACTACGCCGTCGCCCGCGTCAACCGGGAACTGGGCGAACGCTCCAGCATCGGCGGGATGTTCGTCAGCCGCGAAGGCGTGGGCAGCCTGGCCCCGCAGGACGACACGAACCGCACCTTCGCCATCGACGGCAAGTGGGGTATCGGCGAGCACCACACGATCGAGTCGTACGTCGCCCAGACGGACACGCCGGGACTCGACGGCGACGACAGCTCGATGCTCCTGAGCTACAACCTCGGCAAGCCGGAGTGGCGCGGCAGCGTCAGCGTCGCCGAAGCCCGTGCGAATTTCAATCCGGAAGTCGGTTTCATGTCACGACGGGACTTCCGGAACTTCTCCGCGTTCGGCATGCGCACGATGCGACCGAAGAACCTCGCCGGCCTGCACGAGATCAGGCCCCATGCCTCGTACAGCGGCATCTGGGACTTCGACGACTACAAGGAAACCCAGTACATCCATGTCGATACGCACTGGGAGTGGCGCAACGGCCTCCAGATCCACACCGGCGTGAACTTCACCGAGGAGGGCGTCAAGGAGACGTTCGAGATCGTCGACGGCTTCCCCGTCCAGGCCGGCAGGTACAGCCACGACGAGCTGCAGACCGTGTTCTCGACGAACCAGGCGAAGCCGTTCTCGGTCTACATCCGCAACATCACGGGCGGCTTCTTCGGCGGCGACCGGAGTTCCACCTCGCTCACCCTGCTCGCCCGGCGCGGTGAACGACTGACTTCGGAAGTGACCTGGGACCACAACGACGTCGATATCGCCTCCGGCAGCTTCCAGGTCAATCTCGGCCGCCTGCGGCTCTCCTACTCGATCACCCCGCGGATGCTCGTCCAGGCCCTCGCCCAGTACAACGACCAGTCGGACAACGTGTCCGCGAACCTTCGCTTCTCCTGGCTGCAGGATGCGAACACCGGCCTGTTCGTCGTCTACAACGAAATCGACGAGCTGGGTGCGCGGCTTCTCTACGAGCGCCCGGACCGTACTGTCATCGTCAAGTACAGCCGCCTGATCGACGTCTTCCGTTGAGTCTGTATCGGCTTACCCGCAGGAGCCCCGCCGACATGAATTCCAGCGACCTCCGCATCTACTTCTCCTTCCGTTCCCAGTTCTCGTGGCTGGCCTTTCACCGGATCACGACGACCGGCGTGTTCGACTGGAACGAGATCGACGCGGTCCCGATCTTCCCGTTCGGCAAGGGCGCCAACCTCTCGGCAGGACGCGCCAAGTCGTCCTACCTCCGGGAGGACACGGAGCGCATCGCGACGGCCTACGGGCTCACCGTCAAGTGGCCGGAGTCGGAAGGCGATCCCGACTGGTTTCCGCCCCACCAGATCTACCTTTGGGCCCGAGAGCAGGGCAAGGCGATCGACTATGCGCGCGAGGCCTTCTCCGCACGCTTCGAACGCGGCCTCGACCTCGCCAGCGACGAGGTGATGAAGGCCGCCGCCGAAGCAGTGGGTCTCGACGGCGACGAAACCCTCGCCGTCGCCCACGACCCGAAGTGGAAGGATGCCATCATGGCCGGTTTCGCCCACACGAGAGGGGACGGCGCCTTCGGCGTACCACTCTTCATCTACCGCGGAGAGCGCTTCTGGGGCAACGACCGGCTCGACTGGCTGCTCCGCGCAGTCGCCCGAAGCGAGGGCAAGGAACTGCCGAACCTGGCAGCGGATCCGCTGGCGCCGGTCTACTCCGTGTAGCCGCGGACGTCCGCGGCTACGTGGCCCACGATGAGGACGCAGGGCGGCTTGATGTCGCCGGAGAGTTCACCCACCGCGAGGGACTCCAGCGTGGCGGAGACGATCTTCTCCTTCGGTGTGCTGGCTCGCTCGACGATTGCTGCAGGCGTGGACGGTTCTCGACCGGCGGCGATCAACCCCTGGCCGATGCGCTCCAGCCGGCGCGACGCCATCAGGACGACTACGGTGTCGGAGCCGTCGAGGGCCGCCCAGTCGGGTTCGCCGCCCTCGGCGTTACGTGCGGAGACGACGGCGAAGCCCAGGGAAACGCCCCGATGCGTCAGTGGAATCCCGGCCGCCGCGGCCGCCGCGGTGAAGCTGCTCACTCCCGGTACGACTTCGCAGGGCACACCGGCCGCCGCGCAGGCCTCGATCTCCTCGCCGCCGCGACCGAAGACGGCCGGGTCGCCGCCCTTGAGCCGGACCACGTGAGAGCCGGTCAAAGCCCGTTCGATCATCAGCTTCTCGATCCGGCGCTGCCGCGCCTGCACGTCGTCGCCGGGGCGCTTGCCGACGTCGACGATCTCGGCGTCCTCCTTGGCCTCGGAGAGAAGCTCGGGCGCCGCCAGGCGATCGTGCAGCACGACATCGGCGGCCCTCAACCGCCTCAGACCCAGGACGGTAATCAGGTCGGGGTCGCCCGGGCCGGCGCCGATCAAGGTCACCCGTCCCCGCTCGCTCTCCCGGGACGATTCGGCCGCGCCGCTCATCGCTCCGGTTCCTCGGCGGCCACGCCCAACATCTGCTCCGCCAGTTCAGACGCTTCGGCGGTCTTACCGTCCCGGAACAGGGCAAGCACTTCCGAGTCGACGAGTTCATACCAACGGCGCCGCCGTTCCTCGAACTCGGGTACCGCTCGTGCCAGGGGGCGCCGAAGACGGCCGGCGAGTTCCAGTAGCGCCCCGTACTCCGGTCCCAGCTCCTGCTCGAGTCGCTGCCGGAGACGAACCGCCAGGGCCGGCGCCCTGCCGGAGGTCGAAATGGCGATCACCAGGTCGCCGCGCCGCACGATGGAGGGCGCGATGAAGCTGCAGCACTCGAGCACATCTTCCACGTTGGCGAAGATGCCCCGAGCTTCCGCCTCTGTGGAGAACGCCTCGTCCCGCACCGCGCCGCCGGGCTCCGCGAGCGCCAGGAAGGCGCCCTCCAGATCACCCGGTCGGTAGTCCCGCGCGCGGTGCTCTATCTCGCCGCTGCCGGCCAGTCGCGCGAGCTCGGGCGTCAACTCAAGCGCGACGACCCGTACCCGCGCTCCACTGGGGAGAAGACCCGCCACCTTTCGTTCGGCAATCGAACCGCCGCCGATCACGACCACCAGCCGCTCGGCCAGCGACAGGTAAACCGGGTAGTAAGCCGCCTGGGACCGGCTCAACGCGGCTGCAGCACGTGGAGCCCGCATTCCTTGCCGGTCTGGGACTCCCACCACCAGCGTCCGCCGCGGGCACCTTCACCGGGCCGCGAAGGCCGCGTGCACGGCGCGCATCCGATCGTCCGGTAGCCGCGGTCGTAGAGTGGGTGGTACGGCACTCCCTGCTCGTGGATGTAGGCCCAGACCTGATCCTCGGTCCAGTCGAGCAGCGGGCAGACCTTGACCAGACGTCCCTTCGTCCGCGTCACCCGGTCGACCTCCACCTTGTTCAGGACGTCCCGGGTCGGGGTCTGATCGCGGCGCAGACCGCTGAGCCAGGCCGGTGTGCGCGCCAGGGCCCGGCCCATCGGTTCCACCTTGCGCACGTTGCAGCAACGCTGCCTCCCGGCAACCGAGGCGTAGAAGAGATTCGGCCCCTCCCGCCGCACCAGTCGCGCAACCTCGGAGGCTCGCGGAGCGACCACCTCGACCTCGACGCCGTAGTGCAGCCGCACGTGCTCGATGTGCCGGAAGGTCTCCTCCGGCAGCCGCCCGGTGTCGAGCGTCACGACACGGACCGGCAGGCCGAGTTCATGGCACATGTGGAGGAGGATCATGCCCTCCGCCTGGAACGAGGTCGCCAGGGTCAGCTCGTTCCCCCAACGGCCGTGGGCCCAGCGCAGGACCTGTTCCGGCGTCGCGAGCTCCAACTCCATCGCCCAGCCGAGGACGCAAAGATCGCCGTCGGCGGCCTGGCCGGGGAACTCCAGAACGGCGCCACCGAGGTCGTGCGAATGGGGATCTTGCTGCATTTGTGACAAATACGATCACAAATGTCTCTTGGTTGCAACGGACTAGCGGCCGGGGCCCGCCGAGCGGCTTGGATCGAGCCGCTACAACGCCCGCAACGTCGCCGCCAGGGCCTCCAGGTCGGAGCTGTCGTTGTAGACCTGGGGCGCCACCCGGATCGCCGTACCCCGCACCGAGACGAACACCCGAGCCTGCCGCAGCGCCGCCGCGGTGGCGTCGGCATCGAGACCGCGCCGCGAGCGCAGACCGAAGAGATGGGCACCGCGCCACGCCCGATCCTCCAGGTCGAATCCGGCCTCGCAGAAGGTGTCCTCGAACGGTTGGAGCAGCGTCGCGCAGTACTCCTGGACCCGGTCGGGTCCCCACTCGAGCACCATGTCCAGGGCCGCGTTCAGCATCGGCAACTGAATCTGGTTGCTCCGCTCCCCCACGTCATAGCGCGCCGCCGCCGGCCGGTACTCCTGCACGTACTCGAGCCGGCCTGCAACGAAAAGCTCGCTGCTCTCCCGCGCGGCCCACGGCTCCTCCAGCGGCACGCCGTCGTCGAACCGCTCGCCGAACCACGCCAGACCGCTCTGGTACGGGCCGAACAGGGTCTTGTAGCCGGCGACGACCAGGGCATCCGGCGCGACCTCCTCGACATCGAAGGGCATCGCGCCGACCGACTGCGTGCCGTCGATGACGAAGGCCGCACCGACCTCGCGTGCCCTCCGCCCGACCGCCGCCACATCGAACCGGGTGCCGTCCGCCCAGTGGACGATCGGCGTTGCCACGACCGCCGTGTCGCCATCGATCGCGTCGAGCAAACGCTCGTTCCAGACCGCGCCTGCGCCGTGCTCCCCCACCGTAGGCCGATCGACCGTGCGGATCGTCGCGCCACTCTCCTTCGCCTTCCGCATCCACACATAGACGTTGCTCGGAAACTGCTCGCCCAGGATGACGATGTTCTGTCCCGCCGCGACCGCGGCGTTCCGGGCCGCCGTCGCGATGCCGTACGAGACCGCCGGGATGATCGCGACCCGTCGCGAATCGGAGCCGCCGATCAACCGCGCAAACCGCTCGCGCAGGGCATCCGCCTGATCGAAGAAGTCGTCCGAAACGATCGTCGACGGATCGCGCCGCCGCGCCATGCCCTCCCGCCCCGCCGCCTCGACCTCACGAGCCAGCGGCGCCATGTAAGCGCAGTTCAGGTAGTGCAAATCCGACGGAAGCTGGAACCTAGGCCGCTGGCAGTCGAGCATGGCGGGCGATCTTACGCCCCCTACGAACACCGCACCCGATCCGACCGCACTGCGCAACGACCGCAGCCAGTCCGGGGGGCCAGAGGGGAGGGTCCCAACAGCCTCGACGCGAGCGACGCCCGACACCACCACGCCAAGCAACGCCTGCCCGGAGCGAGCGGAGTTGGAGCGAGCCCTCTCCGGTCGATCGCGACCGAGAGTGCGGCATGACTTGGCACCCACGTTTGCCTGTACGCCTAAGAGACAACCACGCTCGGGCTCAGGGTGGCATCGCACCGGACTCAAGAGTCGATATGGGGTTGACTGTAGGTCGTCCAGAATGCGGAAGCCCCAGACCGTCGCCTGGACCTAGCCAACCTCCGCCGCGCTGGAAGGACAGCTCGTCGGCCGAACCGAAAGAGGCTTAGCCGCTCCCCCCTTCCTCAGCCGAGCCAGACGACAACCACCACCTAGCACACCGGCCTCAGAGCCTCGGGTATCATGCCGCCCGCATCGTCCACACCGAGGAGGCGACCGTCGCGCGCGGTCGACCAGGAGGATTTTGTGAACGCCGACGTGTTGCTCCAGTTTCTAGGGAAGGGACTCATCGACGTGGGAGGGGATGACGACAAGCTCGCTCGTCTCAGACAGGCCGCTGCCGATCTCTCTGGGTCTCTCGAAGAGGCGCCCACCAAGACGTGCCCATACGCTCTTGTGGCCTTCGACCCTGACGTGGCGGTTAGCGATCCGACAATCGCTGAGGTCGAGAACGCTCTCCGCGAACACTGGGAGACTTACGTTAACACGTTCGCTGACACGCCCGTCACGGTCTTTCGCGCCATTCTGCTCGACGCGCTCGTCAGAGTCAGCACGAAGAACACGACAGTGGCTGCCGCATTCGTTGCGTCCGCACGCAACATGCTTCCGTTCATGGAAGTCGGTGGCGAACGGGAGATATGGGAGGCCATTGTAGACGAAGTCGAAAAGAACGTAGAAGAGCATTCCGAACAGTTCTGGGGGCCGCCCACCTCCCTTCCTGTTTCGGCCATCAGGTTCAAGTTGACTGCGGAGTTTGAACCGCGAATTGCCTCGAAGAAAGTGCGTTCCTCAAGCCTGGGGACGGAGCTTGCGGCTGCCGCTGGTCCTCAATACATCGACTCTGATGGGACACAGCAGGCCACGGATGGCAATGGCTACTGGCCCCACAACCACCCCGACCACTGGCTTGGCGAATTCAGTAGACGCGCAGCCGAAGCGGTCGGCGGTGCCATCGATCAGGCGATTGGAAGTTCGTCCGTCGAAGGTCTTGACTTGCCTGGCTTCTATCAAGACATCAAAAGGCTCCTAAGCGAGCACCAAAAGAGGACGCTGCAAGCCCTTGGTGGCGCAACGGATGGCCTTGAACGGCGCACGAGGCTACTGTGGTGGAAGGAAGGTCTGTTCTCGCCGACAGCTCGGAAGAGCTATCGTGAAATGTCGGAATTCGAGGCGGCCGCGCTGATGGCCTTCGACCTACACCGGCAAGTTCCTACGTTCTCACCAGCGAGCGTTACCGCGTTTCTGCGAGAGATCGTTACTAGCCTCCCGAAAGTGGACCAGAAGCGGGAGTTTCCGATACATGACGTGTTGGAAGAAACTCGCGTTGCCGACATTCTCCAGGAGTTGAGATTGGAAGCGCACAAACTCGTCGCTGCCCCTGTGGGACGGGGTTCGATCCTCGCCTTGGTCGGACACGTCGGGACCCCACCACAACTGGACAACGACGAGTTCCGCGACCTCGTCGGCCTGAAGCCGGACACAGTGGTCACCTTGCCGAACTGGTCGGTCTGGGTGTTCCGCGAGTTTCAGGCAGCTCGGGCTACGCGGGAAGCGTCCGATCAGAAACCTCGGACTTCAAAGCCACGGGCGCGGAGGAAATAGGAGACGATGGCTGAGTGCCCTCAGGAGACATGCTTCTTATCGGAAGGTGCGGGCTGCGGTTTGGGTTTCCTCAGCCCTCTAGACTGCCCGGCACTGAGTGCACTGCCCGAGGCGAAACAGGTCGACGTGCCCCCGGTGGAAGCGGTGGCCATGCCTTGGTCGGGAGGCGTGCTCGGGCTCGCAGACTTGGCCTTCGTCGCGGGTGCTCGTAAGCCGACTGTAGTAGCGATTGTGGGTCCGCATGGCGCGGGAAAGACGACGCTTCTGGCTGCTTGGTACTTGTTGCTCGGCCGCGGCCACCGAGCGGACGAAGAGCAGCGGTTCTCCGGGTCTCGCTCGCTCGCGGGTTGGGAACTTCTTGCAAACACCCTGCGATGGGAACCGGGTTCCATTCCTCCCACGTTTCCGCCCCACACATCGAGTCGAAGTGCACGGATACCCGGACTGCTCCACTTGGCATTCACGAGACACCGCGCCCCTTCGAGGGACTACCTGATGACCGACGCCCCTGGCGAGTGGTTCCGCAGCTGGGCAGTCAATCGAGACGCCCCGGCCGCTGAAGGCGCCCGATGGGCCGCGGAACATGCCGACGCCTTCTTGCTCGTTGCCGACCGCGAAGGCCTCGCGGGCCCGGAAAAGGGAGCCGCCCGCACCTCCGTTCAGCTCCTCGCGCGCCGCTTGGCGGAAGAGCGTCTGGGAAGGCCCGTTGCGTTAGTCTGGACCAAGAGCGACGTTGCGGTCCCGAGCGACCTGGAAACAGCAGTGCGAAGCGCCGTTCGCACGGCGATACCGGACGCCGACGAGTTCGCCGTGACCATCATGCCCGAGTCCGGCGGGAAAAGGGACGCACAAGGCCTCCTCGATCTTCTTCGTTGGGTCCTAACTGCGCGGCGAGCGCGGGCTGATCTTCGGGAGCCACCAGAGAGGACTCTGGCGCGCATCTTCACATCCGGCATGAGATGATAAATGACTGTGCCAGACAAAACCATTCTTCTGATTGGCGAATCCGATGTGGGCAAATCCCACTACGGGGGGCAGCTACTGAAGCGGCTGATGCAGGAGGACGGGCGAATCCGAATGGATGGGGCCGCAACGAATCTGGAGCCTTTCGAGGCTGTTGTCGCGAGTCTGGACCGGGGCCTGGCAGCAGCCCATACCGCCACGACGACCTATCACGAAAGCCACTGGCCGGTTGTCGACGATCGAGGACGTAGGGCCAATCTGATCTGGCCGGACTATGGTGGCGAACAAATCAAAGACATCATTGACAAGAGGGAGCTTCCATATGCTTGGCTGCACCGCATCGGGCAGTCCTCGGGGTGGCTCTTGCTCATTCGCCTGCAGAAGACTCGTACGGAGGACGACATCTTCTCACGCCCCCTCAGGTTTCTCAAGGAGAACAGTAGAGAGACGGAGAACGAAAGGGTGTCAGATCAGGCCCGCCTAATCGAGTTGCTACAAGTCCTCGCATTTGCTTGGTTCTCCTCGTACGCACGTAAGGTCGCCCTACCTCGCCTTGTCGTTCTTCTAACCTGTTGGGACGAGATGGAAAGCCCCGAGACTCCTTCGGGGGCGTTGCGAGACCGGCTTCCCATGTTCAGCGATTTCGTCGCGAGTAACTGGCAAGAGTGCGCTGTGCTGGGACTGTCTGCTCTGGGACGATCGCTCGGCCGGCAAGAGCCTGACGAGGAGTACGTCAACAAGGGCTCCGAACACTTCGGCTACGTGGTGTTGGAGAACGGCGAGCGCTCCTCTGATCTGACGCTGCCGATTCAGACGCTACTCGCAGTTCCCGCGCGAGCGTAGGGCTGCGCAGGAAGGAGCCATGCAGATCGAGCAGGCTTTCTACGGCGACGCTCGTGGTGCCCACTCCTTGCTCGCGTCTAGCCGAGACGATGAGGTGTCAGCAGAGATAGTGCAGCGCCTTGACTTGCCGGATACGGCACCGCCCCGCGCTGAGTGGTCTCCGTTCCTCCGCGGCTTTCCCCATCGAGACCGGTATGTGCTGGCAAGGACTTTTCGCGATACAGGGGCGTCAAGGGGCGGAATGGTCTTCTCTCACGCCCTTCTCACGCCCTTGGAGGAGATTGGAGAGACCGCCGATCTGGGCCCGCTCCTAGCTCGACTCGCGACTAGCCACCGGCAGCGGCCGCGGGTAGAGACGGTACCGACGGTCCAGGCCGAGAAGGGAACCCCGGAGGCGGCCGATCTGTTCGACGCAGCAGAAGCTCTTTCGACGAGTCGAGTGTTGCCGGTCGTACGCCTCGGCCATCTGGGATTCGACGATCTTGTGGTTGCGTTGTGGGCCCGCCTCTTACCCGGGATCCGACGGGGATTCGCTTTCCGTTTGAGTTTCGGCCCTCAGGATCTCGTCGAGGCGCCGCGACCGACGCTTGTCTGTACGCCGCACGGCATGGAGGCGCGGTGGTCCGGACACCCGATTGTTCGTTCACCCGTTCGTAGCGAAACGGAATCCCTCGCTGCTGCTCTTCTGACCGGCGAGAAGAAGGCGAATCCTCTCTCCGAGTTCATGGAGGAAATAGGCGTCGAGCCCGTTACATTCACTCAGCTGCGCTTGCTCGAGCAGGCCTATCACCTCGACGCTGGTGAGCCAACCCTGGAACGACGCGTTGGAAGCGTGAGATTGATCGAGAGCTTGTCATCGGAACCGGACGCTGGTCGGGCTGGGAGGGACCGTCGTGTCCGGCGGCTTTGCGGCCTTCTACGAAGCGCGAGCGCCCAAGAGATTCTGGTGCTCCGCAATCTCAAGCTGTCTGCATTTCCCTCATCCAGCCGGCTTTGGAAAGCCCTTGAAGCGTGGGTGGCCGAAAGCAATTATCCCGAAGATCAGGATGTTGCAATGCTCTCCGTTCTTGAGGACGCCACTACTGAGAACGCCGCTGTTCAAGAATGGCGAACGGCGGTTCTGGACGGCGTGGCTCTCGCGACAGGCTTGCCCATCTCCCCGTTCGCCACAGCTTTCTGGCGTTGGCTTCCCGTACGCCCTAGAGTGGTAGCCGCCGTGTTCCAGCATGTTCCTGACCAGGACGCCGTCGAGGAGCGGTTCACGAGTGCAACGCCGAACAGTCTCGATGAGGTCCCCGCCGCGATAGTCGCGGCGGCCGCGTTGTCTCGCGGGTGGCTTCGGCTTCATGGAGCCCTGTTGTCGGCAAGCTGCTCCGCCCTGGCGGCTGCTCGGAAGCAACTTGAGGTCGATGTCGATCCCTCCTTCCTGGAGGGCCTGAGGGCGGCTCTCCGACTGGCAGAGCCCCAGGAACTGATCGAGTGCGCCCTTGAAGTCAACGACCCGCGAGTAACCGGTCTTGCTGGTGAGGCGGTCGCCAGAGCGCCCCGCCTGTTGACCGGCGTCGATCTCACAGCTGCCGAAGCCCAGGCGATCTGGCGCGAAGCTCTAGCAGCCCGTGGCAGAAGTAGTCGTGCGGTCCGAGCGATGTGGTTGGTTCAGGCTTGAGGTTGGGTAGCGGCGAGGAAGACGAAGTTGAAGTTGGGGCGGCTGGCAGCGCGGTTTTCCCGCCATCGGGCGAGGAACCGGCGGAAAGCCCGGCCAAGACGCTCCCAAGGCGCCCCGTGTGGGCCGGCCAGGGCGTCGAGGAACGCCGCAGACCGTCCCTGCAAGGCCCGCGGCGTTCCGACTCCCACGAGCGTACGCATCAGCAGCCCGAGGTTGAAGCCGCAGGCCTGAAGGTAGACCCGCTTGAGCACGTTGCCGCACTCGCGCAGATGCAGCCGTCGCATGCCGCCGGTCTCGAACTGATGGGCGAAAGGCCGTTCGAGGCGCTCGCCGCGCTGGCGCTGCATCCGCTTGCCTCGATTCCCCCGGATTCGCCGACGGTTCGCGTACACGATGGCCTGCAGGTCCTTCTTGCCCTTCCAACGACGACGACCACGGTCCGGCTCCGCAATGTAGCTGCGAAGCTCCAACTCGTCGATGGAGGCGAGAACGGCGTTGCTGTGGTACCCCTTGTCCGCAACGACTTCCTCGATCACCGACGAGTCGCCGACCGCCGACTCGACCTGATCGAAGGTCTCCTCCAGCGTCGCGAAGAGAGACTCCGTGTCCCCCTTGGCGCCGCCGTGGATGGTCACGCCCAGGATGGTCCCGCACTCCAGGTCCACCGCCTGCTCCGCCTTGTACGCAAGGTGCGTGCGGCCATCCTTCATCTTCGTTACCTCTGCATCCGGATCGTGCGGATTCTCCCACTCCTTGTTGGACAACTTCTTCTTCCGCTTGCGGTCGAAGCGCGCCAACTCCGCCTTCGTCGGCGTCGCCACACCCGAGGCCGCCGCCAAGCCCCGAACGAACTCCTCGTACTCCGCGCCCGTGTCACGACGCACGATGCTTCGCAGCGCCGCGTTCGCCTCCAGAGTCGTCGCGTCCACCCCCACCGTCTTCCCCGACACCAGACCCGAATCCGCCAGGACGCCAAGAACCCACGAGAACACCTTCGCGTGAGTCTCCACCGCGATCAGCCGACGAGTACGCGAAATCGTCGAATGATCCGGGGCCGATTCAGTTACACCCAAGTCCAGAAACCGCCGGATGCTCAGCGAGTCCTGAGCCCGCCACGCGATGCCACGCTCAGAGTCCAAACCCTCGAAGTAGCCCAACAGCAACATCCTGAAGTACCGGCCCGGACGCAGACTCGGTCGGCCCATGCGCTCCGCGTAGAACTCCGAACACTCCGACTCCACGAACTCGTCGAAACCCCTCGACTCCAGCAAGCCGTTCAAACGCTCATAGAACGGGTGACCAGAGCTTCGCGGCAGATCGCCGCCCGACACCCAGAGAGGCTCCTGGCTCCCACCACGACGCTTTTTGCCCATAGCCATGACGACATTCTACTGCCCTGGCGAAATGGCCGCCAAGGGCGACTTTCACCACGGGCTGACAGGAGTACGCACAGCGTTTCCGCTTGTCTGACGCCGGCGCGGTCACTTCCGTCACGGTGTGCTTCGGTCGTGAGCCGGACGACGACAATCCGGACGTGGCGTTCATTCTTACGTTCTATCGCGATTCGGGCGGGAAGCCAGGCAGTCCATTGGCCGCCTACTCGGCGACGGTTCCCGGTTTGGCCAGAGGCCGGGGCACCTGTGGCCTGATCAACCGTGGCGACGTCACCTCACAGCAGCTCGATGGCGGCGATGTATGGCTGGGCGTTCAGTGGCCGAACTCGAGTGGCAAGGGTTTCGCCGAGGATCGCAACGGACCGGGCGGCACGAGGAACTTCTGGCGGTCCCGGTCCTCGTCGCAAGGCCCCTGGAGTTCATGGAACGCCGAGACCGTAGCTACCGCGTACTTCATGCGCCTGAGCGTGGACCACGAGGCAACCACGCCTCCTCCGCCGGAGGACTGCACGCCGACGACGACGCTGCTGCAGTTCGATGGAGGCTACGAGGTCAGCATGTGTTATCGCACCCCGGACGGGCAGGTGGGCCAGGCGAAGAGCGGCATCTGGGCTTCGGGCGAGTCCGGACTGTTGTGGTTCTTTGACCGCGACAACGCCGAAGTGTTGGTCAAGGTCCTCGATGGCTGCTCACACAACGGTTACCGTTGGGTCTTCGTCGCGCCCGTCACCACGCTGGAGTTCAACCTCCTGGTCAGGGCCCCGGACGGCACGAGGTGGGCGCATCGCAACGTGCAGGGGGTGACTGCGTCCGCCAGGAGCGATGATCGGGCGTTCAGGTGCTCGCCGTAGCAGACCGTTTGTCAGCCTGCCAGATGTTTCGTTCAACCAGAAGGTCGAGGTCGTCATGAACTCCGCGATCCTGAAAGCTCTTGAGCGCAGTCCCGGCCTGGTGATCACCTCCCCTTGGGCCAGGACACTCGTGCTGCTCCTCGGCGCGTGCTTCGTTGCCGCAGGTTGCAGCGAGGACGGCGACCCTGTGCTTCCCACAGCGCCCAAGTTCGTTCTTCAGAAACCGGCTTCAGGCCAAGGCGCCAATGGCGATGGCGATTGGGACGGAGACGGCCACGGAGCCGGCGACGGGGACGCATCCCGCGAGCGGCCGCGGGGCCGTCTCTTCCTGGATGGACGCGGAGTCGAGGAGGCCCCGGTCGCTGCCTCGGTGGGCGGCGATTCGCCGCTCGCTGAACCGCCGGAAGCGATCCGGGTGGATGAGATCGATCAGTTTGACGGCATCGAGTTTGAGACGGATCTCGAACGCTTCGACCTCGACGGCGACTTCGAGTCCGCTTCGGAGACCTCAGGGTTAACGCTGTCGTCCACGCCCCCGGGAAAGAGCGATCTTGAGGATGTCGACAACACGAATGTGGATGCTGACGGCTCTTCAAGCAAGCGACTGCTTGAGGGCATCGACGGCACGGATGTCGGTGTCGTACCCGCAGGTGACGGAGACGGCGACGGCGACGGGGACGGCGATGGAGACGGGGATGGCGACGGCGATGGAGACGGAGATGGAGACGGGGATGGCGACGGCGATGGAGACGGAGATGGAGACGGGGATGGCGACGGAGACGGGGATGGAGACGGCGACGGAGACGGCGACGGCGATGGAGACGGAGATGGAGACGGGGATGGAGACGGAGACGGGGATGGAGACGGCGACGGGGACGGAGACGGCGACGGCGACGGCGACGGCGATGGAGACGGAGATGGAGACGGGGATGGAGACGGAGACGGGGATGGAGACGGCGACGGGGACGGAGACGGCGACGGCGACGGCGACGGCGACGATGACGACGATGACGACGATGACGACGATGACGACGATGACGACGATGACGACGATGACGACGATGACGACGATGACGACGACGACGACGACGACGACGACGACGGCGACACCGGCGACGATGGCGACGTCGACCCGTCAACTCCTCCGTGGCAGTTCGTTGCGTTCGTTCCCGCTGCACTCGGCATCAAGATGCCGGCCGCAGGTCGCACGAGGTCGCACTTCACGAAGATCGCCGGGGGAATCGACGTGGCGCCGTTCCTGTCGGAACTCGCCGCGTCCGCCGAGGGTTGGCTCGTCGACACCAGCCGCCAGCGGAATGTTCGCTGTCAGCGCGACACGCAGAACATCTTCCTGCGCGTAGCCAGGAAGCCCCTGCCTCCCGGCGCCAGGAACGCGAACGACGTCCACGCAAGCTGCCCGGGGAAGCACGCGGCGGAGTTTCCCCGGACGTTGGCGTTCTGCGAGGGAATCGCCGCCCTCCAGGCGGGAGAGCTGGGGCGGGCAACCCTCGTCGCGCTGCAACCCCGCGGCTGGGTGCGACCTCACATCGACGCGGGCGAGTACTACCGCGTCCGCGATCGTTTCCACCTCGTGCTCCGAAGCCCGGGCGGCAGCCCGCTGATGGCGGGGGACGAAACCGTCGTGATGCACGAGGGCGAGCTCTGGGCCTTCGACAACAAGGCGAGGCACGATGCGAAGAACCTCACCGAGGAGCCGCGGGTGCACCTGATCTTCGACGTGCTGCCGGGGCCGGGGCGCGGCTACTACGTCCTGCCGCCGACCGGCTGACCCCGCCTCTGCCGCAGCAGCTTCTCGGCCGCGGCGAGTGCGTGAGCGGCCGAGTCCACCCTCACCCCGTTGTCGTAGGCCTCTGTACGCAACGCTCCCAGGACCCGCTTCTTCTTCGAGATGTAGAAGGTGTCGTGCGGTCCCCGGAACTGCAACTGCCGCAGGGACCGCAGCCCGCGCCGGATGACGCATTCGTACGCCGCGGTGCGGTGTTCGTCTCCCAGGGAGCGCGCCAGGGCCAGAGCGTCCGCGAGTCCCTCCAGGTACGCGCCGGTGGAAGCCGCGTGAGGGGGGCCGAACTCGGGATGGCGCGGATCATGGAAGCGTCCGCGCAGGTCGGCGTCCAAACCGTCCCATTGCTGCATCGGCAGCAGCCAGTCGGAGATCTCGAACACGAAATCGGCGACTTCCCGCCTGCCCGTCTGGGCGAACAGGGAGGCGCCGGCCTGCGCATGCCACGGCACGAAGGCCGGGTTCCGGGCCCGCCGGTGCCGCTCGCCGCAACGCTCGAAGGTCGCCACACAACGGTCCAGGGTCGGAGCGCCCTCGATTCCCCGCCGAGCCGCCTCGGCCCAGAACAGCAGCGCCTCTCCGGAGTAGAAGTTCCAGTTCTGACCGTCGCGTTCGGCCGGAAAGAAAAAGGTGCGGAATCCCAACTCCTCGTCCGCGAGCGAGTTCACCCCCGCCGTCAGCAGAGTCAGCTCGGCATTGAACTCGCGGCGAGCGGGACTCTCCAGAATGCAGAGGGCCGCCAGGGCAGCCGCGCCGAGCTTGGCCCCGGTCCGCTCGACGATGGCGCCTCGTCCGTCCCCGAGGCTCTGGAAGTAGCGCCGCAGGTTGAAGTGCAGGTTGCGCCGCGCAGCCTCGGCCATTCCGGCGCTGCCCTGGAGCTTCGCGAGCCGGGCCAGGGCCAGCGTCGCGAGGAACCGGCGAATCGCGTTGTCCGACGGCGCCACCTCACCTCGACTGGGCCAGTACTTGTACGGCAGCCCGCCTTCCGGCGACAGGTTGTTGAGCATCCATCGGCCAATGCCGTTGGCGAGGTCGGCGACGCGGTCTTCACCGTCCGACGGTTCGGGAGCGACCAGAGGGGAGCCCCGGTACAGCTCGGTCGCGCCGGCCCAACCGTCGCCGGCAAGCAGGAACTGGCGGGCCGGGAACGCGCCCAGCCGGCGGTGGTCCTTGAACTCGGCCGCGCTCAGGTTCCTCTCCTGGCGGAACCGCTCCAAGGCTCTCCCGAAGCGGAGGTTCCCGGCGAGCATGCGGGTCGGCGCCAGCCTGACCGTCTCGTCGCGATACGCGATCTCCAAGCCGATCACTCCGCGAGCACGGTTACAAAAAACGTGGGACACCCGATCGGGCGGAACCCGGCGAGATCGCTCCGCGACGCAAACTTCGACCGCGCCGTCCCCGCTGGCCCCGATCCGGGCAGGCAACTCGGGCAGGGCCGGGTAGTCGATCCAGCCGTTTCGCTTCGCGATGCCGCGCTGCCGGATGCAGAACCAGACCGCTGGCCGCCCGAAGGTTCCCACTCGTCCGTGCCTCCCTTGCCGAGAACCGCTCATGCTATGCGGGACGAAGTAACTGACGCACCCGACGCTGGGGGCTATAGTGACTTCAGGGCGCACCATGGTCGCAGGCACAACGTCGACGATCCGACTGGCGGCCGGTCGCGGTCTCGCAGCCGCGTGCTGGCTCCTGCTCGTGCTGGGCGCAACGGCGGCTCACGCAGCCACGGTCCAGGATGTCCGGTCGAAGATGGGGTCACGCTTCGAGATCACCGCCGTACACGATCAGGAGGCTGCGGCCCGCGAGGCGGTCGAGGCGGCGTGGGCCGAGATCGACCGGCTGGAGGCGATGATCTCGAGTTGGCGCGAGGACTCCGAGACGTCGGCCGTCAATCGAAGCGCGGGGACCCGTCCGGTGCGGGTCTCGCCGGAGCTGTTCCGGCTGATCCGGCGGGCCGTCAAGGTCTCCGAGCTGACGGCGGGCGCCTTCGACATCACGTTCGCCGGTGTCGGCGACCTCTGGGACTTCAGGGCGGGCGAGCGCCAACCGGGGGCGCCGGCGTCCCCGCCGGCTGCGGCCGAAGGCGGCCAACAGAACGCGCCGGCCGCAAGGCCGGCGCCGGCGCTGCCGAGCGAGGAGCAGATCGCCGCCGCGCTCCAGCACGTCGGCTACCGAAGGATCGTCCTGGACGAGGAGAAGGGAACCGTGTTCCTGAACGATCCGGGCGCCCGGATCGGGTTCGGGGCGATCGGCAAGGGCTATGCCGCGAACCGGGCCGTGTTCGTGCTCAAGGAGCACGGCGTCCGTGGCGGGTTGGTCAGCGCCGGCGGCGACCTGGTCGCCTTCGGCCAGCGCGAGGACGGCGAGCCGTGGAGCATCGGGGTCGCCCATCCCAGGGACCGGGAGCGGGTGCTGGCGCGGATACCGCTGACGGAACAGGCCGTCGTGACGTCAGGTGACTACGAGCAGTACTTCATCCACGAGGGCCGGCGCTACTCGCACATCATCGATCCGCGCACCGGCTGGCCGGCCTCGGGGCTGCAGGCGGTCACGGTGATCTGCCCGGACGCGGAACTGGCAGACGCGCTGGCCACGGCGGCGTTCGTCCTCGGCCCTGAGGAGGGACTCGCGCTGGTCGAGCGCATGGAGCGCGTGGACGCCCTGTTCGTGATCGAAACAGGGGAAGTCCGCTCAACGTCCAACATACGCAGGCATCTGAAGCAGGAGGATCGAGGATGAACCGAAGAACCGGATCGCTCGCTGTCGTTGTTTTCCTGGCCGCCCTGACGATGGGCGGCTGCGCCACGTCGCTCGAACCCTGGGAACGGGGCGATCTGGCCGCCACTCCGATGACCGTCGGCGACGCGGAATCGCAGCGTCCGGAGCGCAGCATCGAGGTCTACCGCGAGGGCGCGGTGGGCGCGAACGGTGGCAAGTCGGGCGGCGGCTGTGGCTGCACCTGAGTCCGGAGCATGCGCGGCAGAGACCGGGTGCGCCGGCCTGCCATCCGTGCGCCCGCCTGACGGGCGCACGGACTGGTTCACGGGTGACGCGAGTCGCGCCACCCGGGTTCTGGCCGGCATCCGGCGCGAAGCGCCGACTTCTGGACCTTCTGCCGCGCCAAGGGCCGCTTGCCGGCGGCCATCGCTGCTGCTCGCCGCCCTGGTGCTCGCCAGCGTTGGTGCCGGGGCCGGGGCGCAGCAGGCGCCTCAATCGCCGCGGGAAGCTGCGAGCGACGGCGACGGCCTCGCCGTCACCTTCCTGTTCAACTACTACGACCAGGACGGCGACCGCTCGCCGGTGACCGGCGGCATCGGCACGGAGGACCTCCAGGTCGCCGCGCCCACCGTGCTGATCAACTGGCCGGTCAGCGAGAACTGGCGGTTCAACTTCGAGGTCGGAGCCGACAGCATCACCTCGGCGTCGACCAACAACATGGACGTCGACGGGCTCCAGAGCCCGGTTCTGCGGCGCGACGACGACGATGACCATGACGACGACTACGAAGACGACGACCACGATGATGGCGAGTACGACGAGTTCGACGGCACCTCCAGCGCGTCCCTGGTCGATGTCCGCGGCTACCTGAACGCGACGGCCACGCGGTCCTTCGAGCGTTCCTCGGTTTCGCTCTTCACCGGCTTCTCGGCCGAGTGGGATTACCGCTCCGTGGCGTTCGGCGGCGCCTGGACCTATGACGTGGAGGAGGGTCTGCGCAGCTTTACCGTCGGCCTGAGGCACTTCTTCGACATCGTCGACCTGTACGAGATCGACGGCGTGCAGCGCGGTCAGTCCGACCGGGACACGACGGATCTCTCGCTGTCGTTCACCAGCGTGCTCAGCCGGCGGGCGGTCGGCATAGTGGAGGTGTCGGCGATCGAGCAGTCGGGCTTCCTGTCGACGCCGTTTCACGAGGTCGTCTTCGCGCCCAGTGTTCCCTTCCCGCGGGGGGAAGTCGTCGCGGAGCGGCTGCCCGACAGCCGCCGCCGCTACTCCGTCGGCCTGGGGCTCAACCACATGATCTCCCGTGGCGTGGTCCAGCGGCCTCGGCTCCGCTGGTACGAGGACGACTGGAACCTGGAGGCACAGTCCTTCGACTACGAGGTCCACTTCCGGCTGCCGACCGAGCGCGAGATGTGGGCGTTCCCGATCTTCCGCTACCACACCCAGAGCGGGACCGACTACTACGGCCGGCCAGGGGACTTTTCCCGGGTCGACGACTTCTACACAGCCGACCCGGACCTGAGCGAGTTCGACCTCCTGAAGTACGGCTTCGGTATGCGCTTCCAGTTGCCCAGCGTCGTCGGCAGGCGCTTCGAGGACCTGGAAGTGCGACTCAACCGCTACGACCGCGACGACGGCTTCGAGGCGGTCACGATCTCCTTCGCGGTGGGCACCCGGTTCTGGGGAGACCGGTGAAGCTGTTCGCGGTCCTGGCGGCGCTGGCTCTAGCCTCTCCGCTGCCGGCCGTCGGCGCCGACGACGCGCTCGATCTGCTGACCGCGCCGTCCGACACGTACACAGTGCTCGACTTCGCGGCGTCCTGGTGTACCCCGTGCTATCGCGCCCTGCCCCGGCTCCAGGTACTGGCGCGAGAACTGCCGGACCTGCGCGTCGTCGTCGTCAGCGTCGACGAGACCGAGCGCGGCCGCGACCGCCTGGTGCGCGAACTCGACCTGGAGCTGGAGGTCGTCTGGGACGGCGATCACGCCCTGATCTCGAAGCTCGCCCCGGAGGCCTTCCCCGCGACCTATGTCCTCGACCCGCGCGGAGAGGTCGTGTACTCCCACCTGGGCTACGACCCGTTGGTCTTCGACGAGTTCGCGGAGGTCGTTCGCGGTCTCCAGCGCGAGGTGGCGGCCGGGCGGGCTGCGAACGGCGGCTGACCTTCGGCGCCTCGGCGCGCAGGCGCCGGATCGTCCCGCTGGAAGCGGGCAGCCCGCGCGGCGGCCCTGACTCCCGTCAGCCGGCTTGAACCGCGGCCACCGCGGCGTCGCGGTCCGCCACGATGTTCACGATCAGGCTGAAGCCGCTGACTTCAAACAGCTCCTTCACCTCATCGTTCAGGCCGCAGACGGCGAAGCGGCCGCTCCTGGCCTGCATCGCCCTGGCGACGACCAGCACGACGCGAAGGCCGGCGCTGCTCATGTAGCGGGTCCGGCCCAGGTCCAGCACGACGTCGGCGGCGCCCTCCTCGATGGAGGCCATCATGGACTGCTCCAGCTCCGGCGCACTCGTCGCGTCAACGCGCCCCTCGGGCGCCCAGATCGTCACGCTGCCGGATGCCGTGGGTTCGATCGTCGAACTTCCGATTCTCGTGGTCTCGGTCACGCCAAGTGCTCTCCCTGTCCAAGTGGGTGGTCCATGGTCCTAGTAGAAGGGGTGATGGGCCGTCGCCGTTGCGGCGGCAATGTCCTGAACGGACTTCTGGATCGCCCGGCTCATCGCCTGACCGATCAGATCGAAGCCGCGGACCAGTTCGATCCGAGCCGCCGCGTTCCGCAGTTCCTGGGGGCTCAGGATGACCTGGAAGGCGTTCGAGGCGTCGGCCAGGCAGATCAGCGCCACGTCTCTCGGCGCCGGAATCCGGTCGCTCAGCAGGACGTCCAGGATCCGGAGCTTGACTTCGCGCTCCTCCCGGTCGTCCACCATCGGGTAGCGGCGGCTGCCGAACACCCACAGGAAGTTCCGGTCCTCGACCCGGAGAATCCCCCGCTCCACGAGGCGCTTGAGCGCGGATTCCTGAATGTTCTTGCTCCGGGCCGAGAGTCTGACGACCCAGGTCCGGGGGTCCGCCTCGTCGTCGGCGCCGGCGATCTCGGCCAGCGGGCCGTCGAGGATCTGCTCGCCGACCGGTGTCGCATCGACGACGAGCATCTTCTGCAGGTCGCAGTCAAGCCGGCCGCGAAGCGCAAGATCCATCAGGATCGCGCCCGCGACGAGCAACTCCATCACGTTCGGCGCGACGCGCTTCATCGCGCCCGTGTCGTCGTCGAGAAGGAGCAGCAGAATCTCCTCGACGAACGTGAGATGGGGCTTCTCTGTCACTTCGTTCAAGCCAGCCTTCCAGTCGAGTCACAAGCCGAGGAGACGGCTGCCGCGCATCCTACAATGCTCCCGGTTTCCCTCAGATTCCCGCCGTATCGACCTGCCCGGTCGGCTCCCGGACGTCGCTGCTCACGGTGACCGTGAGCACGTCCGTGTCGTGGTACTGCTGATGGTGCACCGAGGACGCATAGTGCCGCAGAAGCCGTAGCGAGAGCTCGTTCTCGATGGGCGCCGGCGCTTCGGGCGCCATGAGGACCAGGCGGTCCTCGATGTTGCGCCCGCCCGGCGCGGCGATGAACTCGAGTTCGGCGGCCTGTCGGTCGACGCGAGCCAGCAGAAGCAAGCGGCGCTTCGCCCCGGGGCCGCCTTCCTCGTCGCCGGCCAGCAGGCTGAGCAGGGCTTCCTCGCCCGCCGAAGACAGGCGTTCCGCGGCCTCGCCGCTCCAGCGCGCCCGCGTGGCCTGGGCGCCCAGGAAGCGACCGATCCCGGCGGCGGATGCGGAGTTCACGTCGGTCTCTAGCCGGCGGCGGCGCGGTCTGGTCGACTCGAGGAACGCGGTCAGCAGGATCGCGGTGAGCCCTCCCGCCGTCATGCCGTTGCTCAGGATGGACGCCGCCCATCCAGCGAGCTGGTCGCTGAAGATCAGGTCGTTCTCGAAACCGACGCCGATCCAGAACGAAACGCCGATAACCAGGGCCTTGCGGTAATCCAGGCCGCCATGGCCCGCGATCCGCGCGCCGAGCACGAACAGGACCGCGATCAGCACGAGCATGTAGGCGCCCGCCACCGGCCCGGGAATCGCGAGCACTACACTGAGCGCCTTCGGCAGGAAGGCCAGACCGATGAAGACGATGCCGATCCACATCCCGACCCGGCGCGACGCCACGCCGGTCAGCTCGGTCACCGAGATGCTGCTCGAGTAGGTCGTGTTCGGCACCGTTCCGGCGAGCCCCGAGAGCAGGTTGCCCAGGCCGTCCGCGGCGACCGCGCCCTGCACGGCCCGGTAGTCCGGGGCCCGCGGGGTCCTCCAGGACACCCGCTGGATCCCCACGGAATCGCCGATCGTCTCGATCGCCCCGATCATCGTGACGATCACGAAGCCCGGCAGCAGCGCCCAGAAGGCCGGGCCGAACGACAGGTCGAAGCCGGGCCAGCCGCTCCGGGGAGCGCCGAACCAGGCAGCGTCCGCAACCTGCCGGAAGTCGTAGAGCCCCAACGCGGCAGCAACGATCGAACCCGCCACGACGCCCGCCACCGGCGCCCAGAGACGGCCGATGCCCGTAGCCCGCAGTCCGAACGCCAACATGACCAGAATCGCGACGACGAACGAGATCGGCCCGGCGGACGGCGCGGCGCCTTCGGGCGCCTGGGTCAGCATGTCGAAGACAATCGGCATCACGGAGACCGAGATCAGCATGATCACCGTGCCCATGACGGTCGTCGTGAACAGCCGGCGCAGCAGCAGCAGGCGCGACGACAGCAGGAACTGGAACAGTGAAGAGACGACGACGAGCTTCGCGAGAAGAAGCGGCCCGCCCTCGGCCAGAGCCGCGATGCACACCGCGATGAACGCCCCGGACGTGCCCATCAGCAGGGTGTAGCCGGCGCCGATCCGCCACAGCCGAACCGCCTGCAGGATCGTCGTCACGCCGCTGACGAAGATCGCAGCGAACACGGCCCATGCCAGGTACTCGTCGCTGCCTCCGGCCGCCCGGACGATGATCGCCGGCGTCAGCACGATGCCGGCGATGCACAGGGCCGCGTACTGCAGCCCCATCGTCGCCGCGAGCAGGGTCGGCGGCCGCTCGTCCGCCTCGTAGCGAACGGCCGCGGACGAACCCGCCGGGCCGGCTGCCGTCACGAAGTCCGACCGTTCGAGGACGGACTCTCGGACTGGCCCTGGTAGAGCGCGGCGTCCGGCCGCCACGGCGAGCGCTGCCCCTCGTAGACCGGCGACCCGTTGCGAAAGTGGGAAGCCTCCTCAAGCGTCTCGACGAAGGGCATCTGCCGCGGATAGAAGTCGCCCTCCGCGCGTGGCCGTGGCCCGGCCTTGGAGACGTGGCCCCAGAGCGGATGGCCGACTACCTCCTCGGCGATCCAGGCCGCCTCGATCAGCTTGTCCAGCCTGTAGCCCGTCTCGATTCCCAGTTCGTGGCAGAAGTCGACGAAGTCCTCCGTCGGCACATGGCCGGCCGCGCGTCCGTTGCCGCAGTAGGGGCATCCCCCCATGCCGCCAATCGACGTGTCGAACTCGCGCACGCCGAGCTTCAGCGCCTCGTAGTAGCTGGCCATCGAGGCGCCGCGGGTGTTGTGCAGGTGACAGTGAAAGTCCGTGATCTCCGGCCAGCGCTCCCGGATCGCGAGGATCGTCTCCCGCACGGTATGGGGCATGTTCCAGCCCATCGCCTCGATGATCGAGCAGCGGGTGACCCGGAAGCCGGCCTGCCGCCAGCGGTCGACCAGGAGCGCCAGCAGGTCCATCCGCTGCTCGAGCGTGAACGCCCCCTCGAAGTTCGAGCCGAACGGATTGCCGATCGCCACCGCCCCCGTCTCGACCCCGCGGGCGCGGGCCTGCTCGATGACCGCCGGGATGCGCTCGATCTGCTGGGCCTGGGTCGCGTTGTAGTTCCGGCGGGCGAAGGTGTCGCAAAGCTCCACGTGAGTGCCGATCCGGCGCTGCCGTACGTCGAGCTTCGGGTACCAGCGGTCCGCGCGCTCGAATCCGATCCGGTTGAAGATCGCGGCCGTGTAGCGTACGCCCGGCCTGGGCACGAATCGCTCGGCGATCTCGTCGATGCAGGCCATCTGCGGCGTCCACTTCGGGTGCGCGTAGGACCCGATCGAGATCACCTTGGCACCGGTTTCGCCCAGCGCGTCGAGCAGCCGCAGCTTGTCCTCGACCGGGATGTCGGCGCTCTCGATCTGAAGCCCCTCCCTCATCGTGTCGTCCGTGATCGTCACGGACTTCGGAAACTGTCCCATCGCCTGATTCCTCCGCCTCGTCTTCTGGTTGCCGGCGACCCGTCGTGCAGGGCAGGTACCTTATCGCCGCGCCATCGCCGCGCCCGGCGCCGGGACGGCGGCCGCGGATCGGTCGCGGATCGGTCGGCGCTCGGTCGGCGATTCTCCTGTGGCAGGATCGAGCCGTGCGAGGACGCCTGCTCCCCTACCTCGTCCTCGCCGTCGCTGCGGCGGCCGTGCTGCTCCCCGGGATCGGGAGCCGCGACCTGTGGAATCCGGACGAGCCGCGCTACGCGGAGGTCGCGCGGGAGATGCTGCTCGAGCCGCGGAGCGTCGAACACTTCCTGGTGCCCCGCCTGAACGGCGAGCGGTACGACCACAAGCCGCCGCTCCACTTCTGGAACATTGCCCTGTTCGGGGCGCTGCGAGGCGGCGTCGACGAAGTGGCGGCCCGGGCGCCTTCGCTTCTCGCGGGCATCGGGTCGGTGCTCGTCGTGTTCGCGCTTGCCGGGCGGCTGTTCGACCGGAGGACCGCCTGGCTGGCGGCGCCGATCTTCCTGACCTCGGCGCTCGTCATGTGGAACGGCCGCGTCGGCCAGATCGACATGACGCTCACGTTCCTGGAACTGCTCGCGATCCTGTTCTGGGTCCGGGGCCGGGGCCGGCCCTGGGGCCCGGCGGCGGGTCAAGCGGCGCGCGCAACCGGCGACGTGCCGGCTTCCCGCACGGCGAATCTCCTGTTCTTCGCCTGTCTGGGCCTCGCCACCCTGGCCAAGGGGCCGGTCGGGCTGATCGTGCCGCTCCTCGCGGTCATCACGTACCTCGCCTTCGAGCGCGACCGGGCGGGCATCGCGGACCTCCGGATGGGCACGGGCCTCCTGCTCTGGGCGGGCATCGTCCTCGCCTGGTTCGGGCCGGCGGTGTGGATGGCCGGCAGCTCCTACTTCGACGCGCTGATCCTCGACCAGACCGTCTCGCGCTACGCCGAAGCGACCTACCATCCCCGCCCCTGGCACTACTACTTCCGGACCCTGCAAGGCACCTTCGCTCCCTGGACCCTGCTGGCCCCGGTCGCCATCTACGCCGCGGTCGCGCGCTTCTGGCGCAGAGCGGGAAGCCGCGAAGCGCAGGCCGTCCGCTTCCTTGTCATCTGGATTGCCAGCACGTTCGTCTTCTTCAGCCTGTCCGGCGGCAAGCGAACGGTGTACCTGCTGGCCCTCGCGGCGCCGCTCGCCCTGCTTGTCGCCTGCGGCGTCCGCACGATCCGGGAGAGCTGGCCGCGCTACCGCACGGCGTTCCTCGTCTCGGCTGCGACCGTGCCGCTCCTGTTCGGCGTCATCATGGCGGCGGCGCCGGTCGCGGCGCGAGATCTGCCGGACGGTTCGCTCCCGGAAGGCGCGATCGCGTCGCTCATCACGGTCGCCGCAATCCCCGCTCTCGCCGGCCTGGTCGGCCTGGTCCTCGCCGCGCGGCGGCGGCCGGACCTGCTGATAGCCTGCCTCGCAATCGGCCTCGGACTCGCCATGTCGGTGACCGCCGTGCGGTTGCTGCCGCTGGGCGACGCCTTCAAGTCGGCCCGCGGCCTCTCGGGCGACCTCGCCCTCTGGGCAAAGCCCGACGAGCCGTACGCGATCTACCCCGTTCCCGATGCCGCCTTCCTCTTCTACACCCGTCGCTTCGCGGTCGACCTCCATGGCGGGACCCTGGCCCACGACCAGGGAGACGAGCAGGCGCTCCGGCGCTATCTCGCCCGCACCGACCGCCCCGTCTGGCTGCTCATCGAACGGGACAACCTGGAAGCCCTCGAGCCTCCGCTCGACCTCGTCGAGGTCGCCCGCGACCACGATCCGCTGCAGGGTCACGTCCTGCTGACGACTCCCGAAGCGGCGGCCCGCGTCGCGACGTCCTCGAAGCCGAAGCGATGACCGACAGGGAAAGCCTGCCTCTGACGCCGAAGCTCGCGTCGAACGAGGCGGCCCCCGGGCTGGTTTCCGGCCCGGCCGACGAACCGGCTGCGTCCCCGGCGATGTCCACGGCGCGGACCTCCGCGGCGGCCGCGCCCGGCGCGTCGACGGCCAGCGCCGCGGCCGCCGGGACGCCGCGACGGTTCGGACCCCTGAGCCGGCGACTCGCGGATCAGGGGCTGTTCCTGTTCAGGCATCGCGGCCTGTTCGTCGTCTTCCTGCTTCCCGCCGCGGTCCTCGCGGTACTCGAGCGCCGGTCGGCGGCGACGCCGGTGGACCCGGGACTCGGCTGGCTCGCCGTCTGCCTCGTCGTCTCCCTGTCCGGGCTGGCCGTGCGCTGGGCGGCCCTGGGTTCCGCGCCGCCGGGCGCCTCGACCCGGAGCCTGCGGGCGCCGAGCGCCAGCCGCCTGAACCTGACCGGCATGTACTCGCTGTGCCGGCACCCCGTCTACCTCGGCAACCTCTTCGTTCTGATCGGCTTCGCGCTGGCCGTGAAGTCCTGGTGGTTCGTCATCGTGGCGGCGCTCGTCTACTGGTTGCTCTACGAGCGGGTCATCGCCGCCGAGGAGCGGTTCCTCGACGAGCGTTTCGGCGTGATCCACCGCCGCTGGGCGGACCGCACGCCGACCTTCTGGCCACGGCCGGGACTGTGGCTGACCCCGGAGACCCGCTTCAGTTGGCGCACGATCGTCCTCCGGGAGTACAACTCGCCGCTGTTGATCGCCTCGATGTTCCTGTTCCTGCGAATGATCGACCAGGTCGTCGTCGGCGGGCTCGGGCCGGCCGCGTGGCTGAGGCAGGACGCCGGCCTCGTCGCTCCGGTTCTGGGACTGACCGTTCTCGTCTCCATCGCGCGGCAGGTGCGAAAGCGAGGCCATTCGGGGCACTAGAAGCCCGTCCTGAGGCGAAGAGCGTCAGAGGCGCCGGAATCGGCCCGCGAAGCGATTCGTTGCAGAATCGGAGAACGAGCCGCTGATGAACGCCCGCACCAGGATCGCCTTCGCCCTCGCCACGTCGCTTCTCGCCGTGACGGCAGGCGGCCTGGCGTTCGCCGAAGAGACCAGGGTCGCCGAAGAGAGCAGGGCCACCGAACAGGGCGATCCGGCCGGCGCCCAGGACGCGGGACCTTCGCGGCCGCTCGACGACCGCTTCGTTCGCTGGCTCGAACGCGTCCGACCGCTGATCAGCGACGAGGAACGGGCGTTCTTTGTGGACCTGCCCGAGGACTACCGGCGCGAGGCGTTCATCCAGGCCTTCTGGAAGGCGCGCGACCCGGACCCGAGGACGCCGCTCAACGAACTCCAGGTGCTCTGGGAGGATCGCGTGGACGGCGCGCTCACCCAGTGGGGCACGCTCGAGGACGCGCGGGCCGTCTTCTACCTGCTGAACGGCCCGCCCGGTCGATTCACTCTGCCCGACGGGCGGACCGCCTCGGCCTGCCTGTCGCGGAACCGCGAACTGGAGATCTGGTTCTACGGCGGCAGCGACCGCACGCCGCGCCACTTCGTCGTCATCTTCCTCGCGGTCACTCGAAACCGTCCCTACGTGTTCTGGCACGAGGCCGCCGCGCGACGCCCGGCGTCACGGCGCGGCCTGCCCACGACGAACATCGCCTTTCTCTGCGCCGAGGAATGGTTGCCGTGGGCGGCCCGGACGCTGCAGAACGACCTGGCCGGCACCTCCGTCATCGAGCACGTCGCAACGCCGCCCGAGCCGCCGGGAGAGTGGCTCGCCACCTTCGCTTCCTTCACGACCGAGGTTCCGGACACGGCCCCCCGCTTCGACGTCGAGACCCGGTGGGAGTTCCCGGGGCGCAACCAGACCCGGACCGTGACCCACGGTCTCGTCCTGGTCCCGACCGCGACCGCCGGCCGCAGGAGCTTCCAGGACCGCGAGTACCACAGCTTCCAGGTGACCGGCGAGGTGATTCGCGAGGATCAACTGTTCGAGAACTTCCGGTACCGGTTCGAGCTGCCCGCCGACGAAGGCGAGGAAGCGGCCAACATCCCGCTCGTCTTCACGCGGTATCTGCGGCCGGGCGACGTCCAGGTCCGGCTCAAGATCGAGGACGTGTTCGGCGAGCGGTTCGCGATCGTCGACGAGACGATCCCGGTGCCCAACCTGCAGGACGGCGAGTCGCTGCGCAAGAGCATCCTCGAGACCTTCCCCGCCCTGGCGGAAGCGAACGCGGCCGCGGCCCGCGGCGAGCGGCTGCTGCGCCTCGTGCCGCCGCGGGACGAACGGGTGCGGGTGGGGATGGTCCGCTTCTCGACCCACGCGATCGGAGACTTCGACGCGGTCGCCTTCTCGCTCGACGGCCGGGAGATCCTGCGCAAGCGCCGTCCCCCGTTCGACGTCGAACTGAACCTGGGATCGCATCCCACGGAGCACCGGGTGCGCGTCGACGGACTGAAGGACGGCGAGGTCGTCGCCTCGGACGAGATGTCCGTCAACCGCGGCGGCCAGCGCTTCCGCGCCCGGTTCATCGAGCCGCGCTCCGGCGAGCAGTTCCTCGAGAGCACGCGGGCCGCGATCGAGATCGCCACCCCCGACGGCGAGGAGATCGAGCGCCTGGAACTCTTCCTCGGTGAGGAACGGATCGCCACCCTCTACCAGCCGCCGTGGGTGCAGCCGGTCGTCCTCGACGGACCGACCCTGACCTACCTGCGCGCCGCAGCCTTCCTCGCCGACGGCAGCAGCACCGAGGACGTCGTCTTCATCAACAGCCCGAATCCGATCGAACGGATCAACGTCCAGTACGTCGAGCTCTTCGCCAGCGTGGTGGACGACCGGGGACGGCCGGTCCCCGATCTGTCTGAGGACCGCTTCCGGATCACGGAAGACGGCGCGGCGCAGACGATCCGCCGCTTCGAGTGGGTGGACGACACGCCGTTCCACGCGGGTCTCCTGATCGACACGTCCGCTTCGATGGAGGACTCGATCGAGCAGGTCCAGACCGCGGCGCAGCGGTTCGTGGACAAGGCGCTCCAGCCCCAGGACCGACTCTCGATCCTCACCTTCGCCAACCGCCCGCAGGTCGAGAGCCGCTTCACGAAGGACACCGGCATCCTCGCGCGGGCGCTGGCGGGTCTCGAAGCGACGGGCACGACGGCCCTCTACGACAGCCTCGTCTACTCCCTGAGCTACTTCGACGGGATCAGCGGTCAGAAGGCGCTCCTGCTCCTGTCCGACGGCAAGGACGAGAACAGCACGTTCTCCTTCGAGAGCGCGCTCGAGACCGCGCAGCGCTCGGGCGTGACGATCTACGCCATCGGCCTCAAGCGTGCGGCCAGGGACCGCAACACGCGGCGCGTCCTCGAGCGCATTGCCGAAGAGACCGGCGGGCAGGCCTTCCTGATCGAAGACGTGGATGAACTCGACGCGGTCTACGACCAGATCGAACGGGAACTCCGGAACCGCTACCTGCTGACCTACCAGTCGACCAGCAACAAGCCGGACAGCGACTTCCGGGTGATCCGGGTCGAGGTGGACCGCCGCGGCGCCGAAGTGCGAACGATGTCGGGGTACTACCCGTAGAGCTGGATCGCGCCAACGGCCGCCCGCGGGCGAGGGTCAGACGTGCCGTTCGAGGAAGGGCAACATCGCTTGGAGGCACTCATCCGGCTTCTCCAGCAGGAGAAAGTGGCTCGTGTCGGGCACGAAGTCGTAGTCCAGGATGAGGATGTGGCTCAGGTTCACGCTCGGCAGAAAGGAAAACGGCACCGTCGGATCACTGCCGATCGCCTTGAGTGGGAAGCCCAGATTCCCCAGATCGACCCGGAGCACCCAGTCGACGGATTGGTCGATGATCCGGGCCTCGTGCTCGCTGGAGCATCGAGGTTCGTACCCATCGCCGTCGGCGGCCGGGCGGAGCATCTTCTCCGCCAGGAGTTCCGCAACGCCGGGTAGCAGAAGCCCGAAGACGGATGCCCGGCCAATGCCCTTGGCAAGTGCTTCGACGGTCTCGAAACGCTGCGGGCGGCGCCTGACCGAAGCGCTCATGCCGCGCAGTTTCCCCTGCACGTCAGCGACGTCGACCGGATCGCAACCGAGCGGGCAGATCACGGGGTCGAAGAGCACCATGGCCGAGAATCCCTCTCCGCCGGCTGCGTACAGCGCTGCGGTCAAGGCCGACATCGAGTGGAAGACGCCGACCTTCGGCTTGCAGCCGAAGTGCCGGTCGACAGCCTCGGCAACGCAGCCATGGTCCTGGACCATGGCCGGCACCGTCTGCAAGTCCAATTCGCTGACCGGGTTCCAGCCGTGGCTCCTCTGGTCCCAAAGGATGAGATCGAACCGGTCCGCGAGCAAGGACCAGAACGGATAGTAGGCGTCGGCCGCGAATCCGTTGCCGTGACTCAGGACGAGGCGCGGCCCATCGCGATTGCCGTGCCTCCTGAGAATGATCGGAGTCCCGTCATCGGCGTGGGCCTCGACCACGGCCGACGGTTCGGGCACCTTCCAGATCGCGCCCACGTCAGCAGCGTCGCCTTCCTGGCTCACCGGCGTTCCGCCCTTCTGCGAGAGCAATCCGGCGGTCAGGCCGCCAGCGCATCCTGGCCGAACCGCTCCATCGCTTCCAGCGTCTCCCGCACGTCGTCCCAACTCGTCGAGTGGTTGATGATGCAGAGACGAAGCGAGAAGGTCCCGTGGAGCGACGTCGACGAAACGAACGCCCGGTCATCCCAGAAGAGACGGGCCAGGACCTCCCTGTTGACGTCCTCGAGCTCCCGTCCTCCAGGCCGGCGGCCCGCGGGGTTCACCCTGATGCAGACGATGCCAAGCGACGCCGGCGTCAGCAGTTCCAGGGTCCGACTCTCCTGAACGTACTCCTCGGCTCGCTTCGAGAGTGCCATCCCCTTGGACACGGCCCGCCTGAACGCGGACACCCCGAACGTCTGAATCGACATCCAGATCTTCAGCGCCCGGAACGAGCGGCTCAACTGCAAGCCGCGATCGTTGATGTTGGGGTGGTTCGCGCCCCAGATCGTGTCCTGGAGCACCGTCGTGCCGAAGGCGAAGACGTCTTCGAGCTTGCTGGCATCCTTCACCAGCAGGCAGCCCACCTCGTACGGCTGGAAAAGCCACTTGTGCGGGTCCAGTCCGATCGAGTCGGCGCGTTCGATTCCGCCCAGGAGTTCACTGCCCCTCTCGGTGATCGCGGCGAAACCGCCGTACGCAGCGTCGACATGCAACCAGATGTCCTCCGCCTCGCAGAAGTCCGCCATTTCCTGGAGCGGGTCGATCGCTCCGGTGCTGGACGCCCCGGCGTTGGCGCAGATCGCCAAGGGCTGGAACCCCGCTGCACGATCCTCCGCGACGGCCCGCGCCAGGGCCTCCATGTCCAGACGGTAGTCCCCGTCGGTCGCGACCATGCGGATGCCCTCCCGCCGGACGCCGACGATCAGCGCGGCACGCGCCTGCGCACTGTGACTCTGGTCGCTCATGTAGACGGACGGGCGCTCCGGATTGCCGGCCGCTTCCCGGGCGGCCACGAAGGCGTCCACCGTGGCGGCGGAACCACCGCTTGTCAGCAAACCCCCTGCACTCTCCGGGTAGCCGAGCCAGCGCTGGAACCAGTCCAGGACGACGAGTTCGACCTGGCTCGGACCGCTCGCGACCAGCCAGGTACAGGCGTTCACGTTCCAGGCGGAAGCCAGGAAGTCCGCGACGACGCCAGGCCAGGTCGGCTCCGATGGCACGAACCCGAAACAGCGGGGGTGGTCCAGCCGGGTCGTCATCGGGAGGATGTCGTCCACGGCCCGCTGCAGGACTTCCTCCGCCGGGCGGCCATCTTCCGGCGGATTCTCGAGCAGCAGGCGCTCGAGCCCCTCCTTGAACTCCCCGTCCCAGGCGTTCTCACGGGGCAGGCTCTCGATCCGGGCTACCGCGAGCTCCGCCGCCTTGCCGGCCAGAGCCAACATGGCTTCAGGCGACATCCGCAGGTCGGAACGGCCTGCTTCCTCATCGGCGGCCCGGGGGTTCTCTCCTCCCCTGCCGCCCTTTCCACGCGGGGCCATGCAGTTCAACCTTACCGCGTCAGCACAATCACCGAACGGAATCAGTCAGCGCAGCCACTCAGCGGAAGGCCGGCGCGACTTCCTCGATGAACCGGTCCAGAACGTCCTTCTGCCGGTCCTTGCCGCCCAGGTTGAAGGCCGGGACGATGAACTCGTCCACTCCCGCGTCCCGATAGGCGCCGACCGCGTCGGCGATCTGAGACACGCCGCCGAGGTTCGAGGGCATCGCCGTGCCGCGCGCTCGCACCTTGGCCAGGAAGGTCGCGTCGTCGCTCAGGAACAGCAGCGCAACCGCCGAGCGTTCGATCTCGGCCGGATCGCGTCCGACGTTCTCGCAGTGAGCGTCGAGCACCGCCATCTTGTGCTTGAGGATGTCCACCGTGCCCCACCCGTTCCACTCGTCGGCATGCTGGGCGGTGATCCGCAGGGTCACCTTCTCGCCGCCGCCGCCGACCATCAGCGGCAGCGGGTCCTGGACCGGCTTGGGCTCCAGCGGTGCCTCGACCAGTTGGTAGGCATCGCCCACGTAGTTCGCGCTTTGCCGGCCATAGAGCGCCTTGATCACCCGGCACGCTTCGTCCAGACGGCGGAGCCGCTCGCCCAGCGTGTAGAACGGGATGCCGTACGCCAGGTGCTCGTTCTCCTGCCAGCCGGCGCCGAGGCCCAGCACGACCCGGCCACCCGAGATGTGATCGATCGTCGCCGCCATCTTCGCCAGCACCGCCGGATGCCGGTACGTGTTGCCCGTGACCAGCGGACCGAGCCGCACGCGAGGCACGGCCGCCGCCAGAGCCGCGATCGTCGTCCAGCTCTCCGCCCACGGCGCCGACGTGTCCTCGCCGTTCGGCATGAAGTGGTCCGCGTACCAGATGCCGTCCCAGCCGGTCGCCTCCACGTGCCGGGACATCTCCAGCAGGTCGGGCCAGGGCATCGTCGGAGCGGGCCAGTAACTGAATCGCATTCGCTGTCTCCGTGTCGTCGCTGGAACCGTCGCGACCGCCCAGCCGGCCCCGAGCGAAACGCGTAGATTACCTGCGCGACGACCACCACCCAACCGGCGGGGACTTCACCACAACCGGTCCACCGTGTACGCGTCGAAGGCCCGGTCGACCGACACGAGCCGCAGGTCGTGTGCAAGCGCCTGGGCGATCAGCATACGGTCGAACGGGTCGCGGTGCGGACCGGCAAGCCGGCCCGCGCGTTCGGCATCGGTCACGCTGATCGGGAGTTCCCTGAATCCCTGCGCGGCGATGCAGGCCACAACATCGGCTGCGACACGCTCGCCACCCGGCAGTTTGCCCAAGCGGTACTTGGTGGCCAACTCCCATGCAGACGCCGCGCTGACGAAGATGTCGTTCGCGTCGTCCGCGATCACGTCGCGGGCAGCCTCGGAAAGACGCGCACTGTCAGCTACCCACCAGAGAAGCGCATGGGTGTCGATCAGGGCCCGCACTCAACCGCCTTCCCAGGCGGCGAGTTCGTCCTCCGGTAGCGGGTCGAAGAAGCTGTCGGGAACCTTGATCTTGCCCTTGAGGACATCCGGCTGACGCCGGGCTACGGGCTTGCAGGGAACGAGCCGCGCCACCGGCTCACCGTCCCGGGCGATCACTACGTCTTCACCCGCCTCCATCTCCGCCAGCAGCCGCGAGAGATGAGTCTTCGCCTGATGAACGTTGACAACCGACATCGTTAGCTAACGCTATGACCAGGCAGATTCGGAGTCAACCTGTCGCCAGCGGCTTGACACCAGGTCCGCGAGTGCGGCGAGGGAGAGCGGCTGTGAAACGCACGTCTAGCGAAGCCGCCAGCCCGCTGCCTGCGCCGCGAGCACGATCCGCGCACAGGCGAGCGCGTCCGAACCGGCGTCATGGTGCTGGAGAGGAATGTCCAGGCGTCGACAAACGTGCGCCAGGCCGGCCGACGAAACATCCCAGTGGTTCCTGGCCAACTCCACCGTGCAAACGTAGCGCCTGCGGGGCGGCCGCAGCCGGTACAGAGCGCAACAGGCATTCAGCACCCGCCGGTCGAACTTCGCGTTGTGCGCGGCCACGAACCGCGCGGAGACGAGCCACTCCCGCAGCATCGGCCAGAGATCCGCGAACGTCGGCGCCTCGCGCACGTCCTCCCAGCTCAGACCGTGGATCCCGGTGAACGTGAACCGCCTGCCCGGCGGCCGGATCAGGTAGCTCCGCGACTGCACGACCTGCCCCCCGCTACAAGCCGCGAGGCCCACCGAACAGGCACTGTCGTGCCGGGAGTTCGCGATCTCGAAGTCGATGGCGACGAAGGGGTCGGTTCGGTTGGCTACCATCCGGCGGTGATGGTAGCGATGAAGCCGCCGACCAGCCACTGCGGCCGCTACGGGCTTCTAGAGGCACAACGAAAGGGCGTCGGCACTGCTCTTTAGGACTCTTGGGAGAGGCCATGACCGAGAAACGACTACACCGGAGCAAACGCCTAGTGTGGTGCACACTTGCCTTCGCGCTCATCGGCGCTTCCTGCGCTCCTGCCGGAGTCAAGCTCTACAAGATCAACATGAGCGGCCAGTCGGAGCAGATGGCGCTGATTCACGGATGGGCCGACGACATGGATGTCTGCCTGGAGATCGCCGACTTCCTGAACGGCAGCGAACCAAACCGCTACAGCTGCGAACTCTGATGTAGCGCCCTCCCGTTCGGCTTCGCCCCTCCCTTTCTGCCAACGTACGTGACACAGCGGTCAATCCGTTGAATGGTGGAGCGAGGCTGGCGCCTCGCGCGTTTCTCTCCGGAAAGCCGACGGGGACGTCGGCGCACCCAGTCGGGCACGGCGTGAAGAACCCTCGGCTGCCATACTGCAGCCGATCCGACCCCCAAAGGGCCGGAAGGAGCTTCACGATGAAGGCGCGCACACTGGCAATCTTCGCCGTCCTCTTCTCGGGTTGCGGCGGCGCGTCACCCGAGGCCACGGTGGTCGAGGGCCCGGGCGCCCTGTCCATCCGGGGCGAGGTCTGGGCCGATAACTGGTTCGCCTTCTACCTGGACGACCGCCTGATCGTCGAGGACTCGACGCCGATTACGACGGAGCGGTCTTTCAATGCGGAGGCCTTCGTCTTCCGCGCCGACTATCCCCTGCAACTGAACTTCATCGCGAAGGACTTCAAGCAGGACGATACGGGCCTGGAGTACATCGGCCGCGGCAACCAGCAGATGGGCGACGGCGGACTCATTGCACAGTTCACGGATACCGCCACGGGCGAGACCGTCGCGGTGACGAACGCCGCCTGGCGATGTCTCGTGATCCACGAGGCGCCGCTCGACCGCGCATGCGCGGACGAAGCCGAGCCGGCGCCGGGTGCGGGACCCTGCCAGTTCGAGGCGAAGGCGGCGCCCGAGGGCTGGCGCGAGCCCGGATTCGACGATTCCGGATGGCCGACGGCCGTAGAGCACAGCGCCGCCGCGGTCAGACCGAAGGGCGGGTACGACGACATCTCGTGGCGGGGCGGAGCGCGTCTGATCTGGTCGGCGGACCTGGAGACGCAGAACACGCTGCTGTGTCGGATGACGGTGCAGGCACCGTAACGGTAACGGGCGCCGGATGCCGGCGGGAACCCGTGTGGCGCGGTCCGCGCCACACGCGAACCAGTCCGTGCGCCCGTCGTCGGGCGCACGGATGGCACGCCGGCGTACCAGTGGCGGAATACCGGTGCGCTCAGGGCTTCAGGCGTAGCCGTTCTCCTTGAACCAGCGCACGGCGCGCTTGAGTGCGGCTTCGACCGGGCTTTGGGGCAGGCCGAGTTCCCTGACCGCCTTGCCGGCGTCGAAGAACATCCTGTGACGCGCCATCCTCGCGCTGTCGAACGCGACGCGGGGCTCGCCGCCGAACAGCCGCGCCCAGCCGGTCGCCACGGCCGCGGCGCCGACAGGCAGCCAGTGCGGCAGCCGCAGTCGGGGCGGTTCGATCCCGGTGATGTCGCCCAGCATCCGCAGCATCCCGGCGAGGGTCACGTTGCGGCACCCCAGAATGTACTTCTCGCCGACACGCCCACGCTCGGCGGCCAGCAGGTGCCCGCGGGCGACGTCGCGCACGTCGACCAGGTTGAGCCCGGTATCGACGTACGCCGGCATGCGCCGGGCCAGGAAGTCGACGATGATCCGCCCGGTCGGCGTCGGCTTCACGTCCAGTTCGCCGACCGGCGTGGACGGATTCACGATGACGACCGGCGCGCCGGCCTCGGCCGCCTCGACGGCAACCCGTTCGGCGAGGTACTTGCTGCGCTTGTAGTGCCCGACGATCGCCTGGAGGCTGACCGGTGTCGCCTCCGTCGCAGGTTCGCCGCCGGGTTCCAGGCCGAGCGCGCCCACGGAACTCGTGTGGACGATGCGCTCCGCCCCCGCCTCGGTCGCCGCCGCCAGCAGATCCCGCGTGCCGTCCACGTTCGCGGCGTAGAGGTCACGCGGACGCCGCACGAACAGACGGTAGTCCGCGGCGCAGTGGTAGACCTCGCCGCAACTCGCGCAGGCCTCCCGGAGACTCGCTGGATCCCGCAGGTCCCCCTCGACGATCTCCACGTCGAGGCCCTCCAGGTTCGAGCGGTTTCCACCCGGCCGCGCCAGACAACGGACGCGGTCCCCGCCGCGCTCGAGCAGCGCCCGGACAACGTGCGCGCCGACGAACCCGGTCCCGCCGGTGACGAGAACCGTCACCCGTCAGGGCCGTCCCGCAACGGCCGAACCATCGTCCATCACGGCGATCACATCCTCGTCATCGGGCCGCGGCCTGCAAGCGGATGCCGACGAGGACGTCGGCGCACCCGGTGGGTCGGAAGCCAGGTCAGTCGACAAGCGGCGCTTCCGACGGCAGTTCCACTCGCCGGCCTTCCACCGCCGAAAGGTACGCCGAGTAGAGCACTCGCACGACCTGCAGGCCGAGGTCGCCGTCCGACGCGGCGGCCACGCCGTCCAGCAGGTTGGCCGCGAACGCCTGGCACATGCCGAGCTGGCCCGAGGTCCAGTCCTCGTCCGGCATCGGGGTCGTCCAGCCGGCGCCGGAGTCGATCTTCTCCATGATGTAGGCGTCGCCGAAGACTCCGCCGTCAGGCGCATAGGCACGAAGCATGTCGTTCGGGCTCAGGGAGAGCCGCAGGCGGCAGTTGCTGGCGAACAGGTCGAGCGCGCTCTCCATGCCGCCCAGGACGTGGTCGCCGCCCCAGGCGACGGCGCGTGAGCCGTCGTCGAAGCCGATCACCGCTGTGCCCCAGTTCTCGACCTCGCCCCATTCCCCGGCGCTGCGAAGTTCGTCTGGCGACAGGCCCGCGACGGCACTGAGATCGGCGGTCTCGGCGCTGACCCAGGCGGGGCGTACCGGCTTGCCCTGGCGGCGCAGGCCCTCGACGCGCTTCAGGTGCAACATGGCGCCGACCGGGTGAGAGGCAAGCCGGATCAGGGCGCCGCCGCCGGTGTGCCGCCAGACCCGCGAGTAGGGAGAGTGGGACCCGCTGTGGCACTCGCCGCCCCGCATCTCGAGGAGCACGCCGTCCGCCTCCTCCAGCAACGCCTGCGCGCGACGGAAAGCCGGGGCGTAGATCCAGTTCTCGCCGTAGAGAAGCTGCACGCCGGCGCGGCTTGCCGCCTCGACCATCGCTCGCGCGTCCGCCTCGGCCACTCGCAGCATCAGAGAGCGGTCACGACCGGCTACTTCTGCGTCGCTCGCGGCTTCCGGCAAGTCCTGCCCCGTGTAGGCAGTCAGAGGCTTCGTGCAGATCACGTGCTTGCCGGCCGCGGCCGCCGCCTCGGTCATCCCGCGGTGCAGGCGGTTCGGCACGCAGAGATCGACGACATCGATCGATGAGCTCGCGAGCATCGCGTCGAGATCGTCGAATACGGCCGGCACGTCGAAGCGACGCGCGTAGTTCTCGGCTTGCTCGCGGCGCCGGGACGCGACGCCGGCGACGCGCGCCGAGACGACCTGCTTCCAGCAGCGGGCCCTGGTGTCGGCGAGGAACCCGGCGCCGACGATGCCGACGTGCAGTTGCCCTGAATCTCCCATCGACTCGCCGGGAGCATAGCTGCCAGGTGGCGGCGCCGATGCGGTTCCGGATCCGCCTGCGGCGGATGCCGGCGGGACGCAGGCGCACCCAGTGACAATCGCGGCAACCCCACTGGGTGCGCCGACGTCCCCGTCGGCTTTCCGAAAGAGACGCGCGAGGCCGCAGGCATCGCCCCACTCTCAGATCATGCTGTGTGGCCTGCGCACCCGTCATCGGACGCACGGATGACACGCAGGCGCACCCAGTGGGCAGACAGGTACGATTGGCGACCGCCTTCCCCGCCCATTCAGAGACTGGAACATGGAGACGATCCGCATCGCCGCAGCAGCCGCCGTCTGTATCGTGCTCCTGGCCGCCTCCGCGGCCGGCCAGAACGGCGCCCCGGCCGGCGAGTGGCCGAGCTACGGCGGCGACGTGGGATCGACGAAGTACTCGCCGCTCGACCAGATCGACGCCTCGAACTTCGGCGAACTCCAGAACGTCTGGCGCTGGCGCTCGGTCGACGGGTTTCTCAGCAAGAACGAAGCGGGCGGCGAGTGGCACGCCAGCCGCGACGCGATCTTCGATCGGCTGAAGGACGACGATCCCCTGCTGTGGCGCGCGGGCCGGGCGCCCTTCATCCGCAACCTGAAGGCGACGCCGCTGATGCAGGAGGGGTTGCTGTTCCTGAACACGCCGATCTCGATCGGGGCGGCGGTTCATCCCGGCACCGGCCGGACGGTCTGGGCCTACAACCCGAAGAGCTACGAGAGCGGCACGACGACGATGACCGTGGTCTGGAACCAGCGCGGCGTGGCCTACTGGACGAACGGCGAGGACGGCGAAGCCGCGGACAGCCGCGTCTACTGGGGCACCGGCGACGGCTACCTGCTCTCGGTCGACGCCCGCACCGGCCGACCGATCGAGGAGTTCGGGGACCGCGGCCGCGTCGACCTGATGGAAGGTCTGCCGCGCGCCAACCGCGGCGAGCGGGACTACCTGAACGCCCTTCTCTACTCGATGCAATCTCCGCCGGTCGTGGTGCGCGACGTCGTCGTGACCGGCGCCTCGATCGCGGACCGCCGGATCACGAAGGAGTCGATCCCGGGCTGGGTGCGCGGCTGGGACGCGCGCACCGGCGAGCTGCGCTGGGTCTTCCGCACCGTGCCGCAGGAGGGCGACGAGGGCGTCGAAACCTGGGAAGACGAGTCCTGGCGCTACTCAGGCAACGCGAACGTCTGGACGATGCTCTCCGGCGACAACGAGCACGGGATCGTCTACCTGCCCATCGGCACGGCGACGAACGACTTCTACGGCGGCCACCGGCCGGGCGACAACCTCTACTCCGAGAGCCTGGTCGCGGTCGACGTCGAGACCGGCGACAAGCTCTGGCACTTCCAGGCGGTCCGCCACGGCCTCTGGGACTACGACTTCCCGGCCGCGCCGACGCTGATCGACCTTCCGGGCGGAGACGGCGCCGACCCCCGACAGATCGTCGCCCAGGTCAGCAAGCAGGGCTTCCTCTACGTGTTCGACCGGGTCACCGGCGAGCCCGTCTGGGAGATCGAGGACCGTCCGGTGCCCCCGGCGACAATGCCCGGCGACACCGCCTCGCCCACCCAGCCGTTCCCGACGAAGCCGGCGCCGTTCGAATACCAGGGAGTGACGGAAGACGATCTGGCCGACTTCACGCCGGAAATCAGGCAGATGGCCCTGGATGTGATCGCCAACTACGAGATCGGCCCGCTCTACACGCCTCCGTCCCTGCCGGTACGAGGCGGCAAGCAGGGCACGATCTTCCGGCCGTCGGCCGGCGGCGGGGCGAACTGGTACGGCGCCGCGGTCGACCCGGAAACCGGCTGGCTCTACGTACCGTCGCGGAACGCCTTCAGCATGGTCACGTTCTACACGCCGGATCCGCTGGAGGGCGGCACGCTGCGCTACACCCACGGCGGCCGCGGCCGGCGGCCCGAGATGCCGGAAGGTCTGCCCCTGTTCAAACCGCCCTACACGCGGATGACCGCGATCGATCTTGTGACCGGCGAGCACGTGTGGATGAAGCCGCTCGGCAACAACGACACCCTGAGGAACCACCCGCGCCTTGCGGACCTCGACCTGCCCCCGCTCGGCGGCGACACGTACACCGGACCGCTGCTCACGAAGACGTTGCTGATCCACGGCCAGCACGCCCCCGACGACGACGGCGGCAACCGGCTCGTGGCCCGGGACAAGCGGACCGGCGACGTGATCGCCGAGGCGCCGCTGCCGGCACGCGGGCTCGGCACGCCGATGACCTACCTGTGGGAGGGCCGGCAGTACATCGCGCTGACGGTCGCCGGCAGGCGGGAGACGGACGGTGTGCCGGAGTTGATCGCGTTCGCGCTGCCTTGACCCAGTGCCCGGATGCCGGCGGGGACGCCGGCGTACCCAGTGCCGGAGGCCGGCGCAGCCGGTCAGCGCTTCATGAAGGCCGCGACGGCTTCCCGGTGGGCGTCGCTCTTGTAGGCCGTCTGGAGCTCTTCGAGTTCGCGGCGGTGGACGTCGTCGAGGTCGTGCGATGAGCCGTTCTTCGTCAGCAACCGCTTCACGGCGCGCAGCGAACTGTCCGCGTTCTCGCCGATCCGGGCAGCGAGCTTGAGCGCCCGGTCCAGCGTCTCCTCGTGCGGCACGGCGGCATTGGCAAAGCCCATTGCCTCGAGCTCGGAGGCGTCGTAGAGACTGCCGGTCAGGCACATCTCGCTCGCCTTCGCCCAGCCCACGCGCTGCACCAGGAAGTGGGATGAACAGAGTTCCGGCACCAGACCCATCCGCACGAAGAACATGCCGACGCGGGCCCGTTCCGAGAGCACGATCACGTCGAAGGGCAAAGCCAGCGTGATGCCGACGCCCACGGCGACGCCGTTGATCGCGGCAATCATCGGCTTCGAGTCGCGCACCAGCTCCACCCAGGGGCGCGGCGGCCTGCGATCGGCCTCCGCCCCGGCCTCACCGCCGTCGAGCCGGGCCTTGAACTGGGCGCCGATGTCCGCGCCGGCACAGAATCCGCGTCCCGCACCGGTGACGACGATCGCGGCCAGCCCCGGGTCCTCGTTGGCCGCTTCGATCGCCTCGACCAACTCGAAGTTCATCTGCCGGGTCCAGGCGTTCAGCTTGTCCGGCCGGTTCAGGGTCAGGATGCGGGTCTTGCCCCGGTCCTCGACCAGGATCTGTTCGTAGTTCGTTGCGGTCATCGGTGGTCTCCCAAGCCTTCGTCTCCGTCCGCTTCGTCGGCAGCTCTTAAGAGTTCAGCCCGTGGTGGAAATGCAGGGACGATACGCGGCGGGCGGCTTCAGTCAGGCGCTGCCGGTTGCCGGCACGATGCGAGGCGGCGGCGCGGTCGCTTCGGCCTGGCGACGAGCCAGGGAGATCCGGGCACGGCGCGCCACGAACCAGACGCAGACGAGGAGCAGGGCGATCGCGTTGATCCGCAGCGGCAGGATCATCGTCGTGTGAACGGTTTCCGGTGAGGACTGCATCTGGTGGATGCTCCGCCACCAGTTCACCGAGTAGTACACGAGGGGCGCGTTGACCGAAGCGACGATGCTTGCCGCCGCCGTCCACGGCGCCCGCCGGTGCTCCTCGGCGAAGCGCCGGAGCGCCAGCACGCCGAGGAAGGTGAGCCACATGACGAACGTGAAGGTCAGCCGCGGATCCCAGGCCCAGTAGACGCCCCAGGTCGGCTTGGCCCAGACGATCCCGGAGAGCAGCCCCGCCGTCTCGAGCACGACCCCGACCTCGATGACCCCCACGAGCATGCCGTCGATCCAGGCCTTGCGCTTCCACAGGGAAGCCGCGCCCACGAAACCGGCGCCGAAGAAACAGAGCAGGGCGTTCCACTGCAAGGGAACATGGACGTAGAGGATGCGGTAGACCTCGCCCATGAACCGCTCCGTCGGCGCGACGAACAGGCCGACGTAGACGCCCGCCACGAGCAGCGCGAGACCGACGAGGCCGAACCAGTGTTCCCAAGCCCAAGGGCGCTTCGTGCCTGCGTTCGTCATCGGCCGGGGACGTTAGCACCGGCAGGGCCAGAGCCGAGCCGGCGCTCCGAGTACTCTTGATACGGTCGGCGGTCGATTCCAGGTGGGAGGGCACTCGGGCGATGACGGATTCCACGAACATTCTCGGCCGGCTTGGGGTCTGGGCCGGGCTCGACGGCCTCTCGGCGCCCCAGGCGGCAGAGTTCGCGGCCACGATCGAAGCGCAGGGCTACGGAGCGCTGTGGACGCCCGAGGCGGTCGGCCGCGACCCGTTCGCGCTGATCGCGTATCTCGGCGCCCGCACGAAGCGGATCACGCACGCCACCGGCATCGCGAACATCTACGCCCGCGACGCGATGACGACGAAGGCGGTCCACAAGACGCTGTCCGAGATGCTGCCGGGCCGCTTCGTTCTGGGCCTGGGCGTTTCCCATCCGCACCTGGTCACTCACCTGCGCGGCCACGAGTACAAGCCGCCCGTACCCAAGATGCGCGAGTACCTCGAAGCGGTCGGCAAGGCGTTCTATCGCGGCGCGGAGCCCGAGCAGGAAGCGCCCATCGTGATCGCCGCCCTGCGACCGTTGATGCTGAAGCTCGCCGCCACGGGTGCAGACGGCGCCCATCCCTATCTCGTGACGCCGGAACACACCCGGCGGGCGCGCGAGATCATGGGCGACGGGCCGCTCCTGTGTCCCGAGCAGAAGGTGATCCTGACCACGGACGCCGAAGCGGCCCGCAAGATCGGCCGCGCCAACCTCTACGTCTATCTGCGCGCGCCGAACTACCAGAACAGCCTGCTCGAGCTCGGCTTCACCGAGGACGACTGGACGGACTTCCAGGCCAGCGACCGGCTGGTCGACGCCCTGGTCGCCTGGGGCACAGCGGACCAGATCCGCGAACGCATCGAGGCGCACCAGGATGCCGGCGCCGATCACGTCTGCATCCAGGCGTTCCGGGCCGACGGCAAACCGGGAGCGGATCTCGACGCACTGGCAGCCCTGGCGCCGGGTGCCTGAGAGCCGCAACGAACGAAGGAGAACGACCTGTGAAGAGACGAATGAAGAACCGCCACTCCGCCCTCGGCATCCTGACCGCCGCCGTTCTCGCCCTCGCCGCATTCGCCTGTGCGCCGGCCGAGGAGGCCCCCGAACCGGTCGATCTCGAGGCGCCGCTCGCCGACCTCGGGGAAGGCTGGAACACGATTACCCCGGGTGGAAGCACCACCTGCTCGGACGGCTCGCCGTTCCGGTTCTTCGTCCGCAAGGCGGACCCGACCCGGCTCGTCTTCTACCTCCAGGGTGGCGGCGGCTGCTGGACCGCCCAGACCTGCGACCCTGAGGGTCGACCGACCTACACGATGACAGCGGCCGAGGAGATGCGTTCCCCGAGCGGTGCTCTGCCTGAGGAAGGCGCGGCCCACGGCATTGCCGCCTTCAACCACCCCGAGAACCCGTTTGCCGACCACAGCTTCGTCTTCGTGCCCTACTGCACCGGCGACGTCCACATCGGCGACCGGGACGCGGTGTACGAAGTGCCGGCGAGGGACGAGGAGCCCGCGCGCGAAGTGACGATCCATCACCGCGGCTACACGAACGGCAGGGCGGCTCTCGACTGGACCTACGAGCACTTCCTCGGTCCCGAGACCGTGTTCATCACCGGTTCGAGCGCCGGCTCGATCCCGTCGCCGGTCTACGCCCGTCACTTCGCGGAGCACTATCCCGACGCGCGGGTCACCGCGCTCGGCGACGGCGCCGGCGGCTACCGGCAAATCGGCGATACGAGGCCGCACGAGGCGTGGGGAACGCTCGCGGCACTCTCCCACTTCGAGAACATGGCGGAGACGAGCACCGAGAACTTCTCGTTCGAGACGCTCTACATCCAGGCCGCCAAGGCTCACCCGGAGGCCATGTTCGCGCGCTACGACACCGCCGAGGACGACGTCCAGATCCAGTTCCTGCAGATCGGTGGAGTGAGCACCGAGGGCGGCCTGCAGCCGCTGCTCGACGCGAACGAGGCCGACATCGACGCGGCGCTCGAAGGCCAGGACAACTACCGGAGCTACATCGCGCCAGGCGAACTCCACACGATCATGCTGCGGCCCCAGTTCTACAGCTTCGAGTCCGACGGCGTACGGGTCCGCGACTGGGTCGCCTCGCTCGCCGCCGGCGAAGCGGTCGACGACGTCCACTGCGGCGACTGCAGCGGCTCGCCGGAGCCGGAAGCCGCGACGGTCGGCGAAGCGACCGGCGGTCCCTAGACTCCTTGAACAGGCGCCGTCTCTACAGTTGAGGCGAATTCCGCCCACTGGGTGCGCCGGCGTCCCCGCCGGCATCCGGTCCGACCCGCATGCTCGTCGGTCTGAGGCGGAGCCTCGTCGGCACTAGCCGGGTACACCTGCCTCACAAGGGCGCGCGAAGACGGTCTCGGACCGCCGCAGCGCGACGCGTCCGGGCGGCGCTCCGCGCGGCTTGCTGACATCACGGCCGCGGGCCAGGCGAACGGCCACCCGCCCGCCGGCCCGGGATTTCGAGTAGCGGGCCGCCAGGGCGGCCGCGAAGTCCCGCGTCGCCCGCGGCAGGCGGTCGACGCCGGAGTCGTTGAGCACCAGCACGTGAGACCCGGCGCCCGACGCCGCGTGCAGCCAGAAATCCGCGGGGCGGGCGAGCCGCAGGCTCAGATCGTCGTTGTCGGCGGCGGTCTTGCCGACCAGCACGATGAAGCCGTCCGGGGACTCGAACCGTCGCGCGACCGTCCGGCCGCGGAACAGCCCCTGGGCGGGCAGCGTCTCCTGTCCCGGCTCGCGCCGGTTCGCCTTTCCCCTGAGGGGCTGGCCGGAACTCACTCCGGGAACAGGCTCCGGTCGAGGCCCGGGATGATCTCAAGGGCGTTGCGGAAGTAGATCTTCTCGAGCACCTCATCGGACAGGCCGAGCCCGTACATCTTCCAGTGGGCGTGGCGCTTCCGGTAGTAGTCGAAGTACTCGTCCCGCGTCTCCAGCACGCGGAAGTAGACGTGGTAGCCCTCGATCGGATCCCAGGAGTCCTTGCCCATCAGGACGCGGTCCTGGTACTTCTCCATGAAGGCGGCGCCCGTGATCGGCTGCCTGCCGAGTTCGGCGAGGACCGCGCCGAGTTCCGTGTAGACGTTCGGCAGCTCGTCGAGCAGCTTGCCGAGTCGCGCCAGGTCGTTGCCGAGCCAGCCCAAGTGGGCGTTGATGAAGATCGTGTTCGGATGATTGCGGAACAGGTTGTGCTGCTCGCCCATCGTCTGCTCGAAGGAGGCAAAGCGCGTGGCGTCGTCGCGACGGCGTCTCGGGAACATCTTGAGTTCGAGCCAACGCTCGTTGTGCTCGTCCCACGGATCCCAGAACGGCGACGGTTCGCCAACGTGGATCAGGACCGGGATGCCCAACTCGCCCGCCTTCGCCCACACCGGATCGATCCGCGGGTCGTCGGCCGCCACCCGCTTGCCGTCGCTGTCGGTCTGGAACATGCTGAGGTTCTTGTAGATCTTGAGGCCCTGCGCGCCGGCCTGAACGTCCGCTTCGAGCTGCGACGCCGCCTTCTTGCCCCAGCCGGGTTGACCGATGCCGGAGAAGTCGACGTTCGCGTAGGCGACGAACCGGCCCGGGTAGCGGCCCTTGGTGGCGGCGATGTTCGCCTTGAGGCCCTCGCCGCTGCCGCCGCTCAGGTTGACGAAGGTGGCCATGTTCAGCTCGTCCATCGTCTTGACCATCTGGTCGATCCGCGCCGCGTCGCCGCCGCGCAGGTGGCCGTGGGCGTCGACGAAGGGGAACTTCGCCCGCGTCACCGGGCCGCCCGGCACCTTGAGCGTCGAACGCGGCTCGTAGGCCTCGACGGTCATGTCCTGGCCGGCGGCCGGCAGCGGCGCGAGCAGCAGAGCGGCGACCAGGAACCAGCTCGGGTTATCGATGCGGATCGAAGCGTTCGAACTATGTGTGACCGGCATGCTTTCTTCCTCAAGTCCCGGGTTGCCTCGTCGAAGGCGTCAGAGCGCTCGGAGTCTACGGCAGGACTCTTCAACCAGAGCCGGGAAAGGCGCCACGGGCTTGTATGGAACTGGCCGAATCACTGGGTGCGCCGACGTCCCCGTCGGCTTTCTGAGAGAAACGCGCGAGGCCGCAGGCCTAGCTCCTTCGTGCGGAGCCGGCCTGACGGCCGGGGCGTCTCTCCGGCTGCCTTCGGCAGCAGCCGGCGGGGACGCCGGCGCACCCAGTGGGCGGCCAGTTCCCTGCGCGTCGGCGCAGCGGAAGGCCGCAACCTGGCTGTTCCAGGCGAGTCAGCGCAGCGCACGCGCTGCTCTGACTGCTCGCCTGCGTATACTTCCACCCGATGTCCATCGTGCGCGCCGCCGAGGTCGTCGTACTGCTCGGTGCCGTGTACGTCGCATGCGGACTCGTGTTCGCTCCGTTCTTCGTCTGGCGCGGCGTGGGCCGCGTCGACCCGGCCGCGAGGACAACCGGGCTCGGGTTCCGTCTGATCGTCCTTCCAGGCGTCGCCGCGCTGTGGCCGGTGCTGCTGCGGCGGTGGCTCGCCGGACGGCAGCCTCCGGCGGAGCGCAACGCGCACCGTGACGCGGCTGCCGGTCGAGGAAGGCGGGTAGACGGGTGATCCGCGGTCTGCGAGGGCGCCACCGCCTGATCTGGACCGTGCTGTTCCCGATCCTGGCGGTCCTGCTCGCCGCGGCGCTGCTATGGCGGCCCGCCCCCCCGCTCGCGGACAGCCTTCCGGAAGCGCGCGAGGTCGACGCTTCCCAAACCGGCGCCGACACCCCGGCACCGCGGGACGAGCCGCAGTGAGCGCCGAGTACCAGGCCGTTCTTTGGAACCGCAACAAGAAGCTCTACGACCTGGCCATCGCCACCGGAGTCGTGGTCTTCCTAGGTCTGTTCGTCGGCATCGGCATCGCAACCCGACCCCAGGCGACGATCGAGACCCTGCTGATTCGCGGTTTCGGCGCCGGCGCCCTGCTGCTGCTCCACGTCGTGCTCGCCATCGGGCCGCTGTGCCGGCTGGACCGACGCTTCCTGCCCCTGCTCTACAACCGGCGCCACCTGGGTGTCTCCATGTTCCTGCTGGCTCTGGCTCACGGCGGATTCGCCGTCGTCCAGTTTCACGGCCTGGGCGTACTGAACCCCCTGGTCAGCGTGCTGGCGAGCAACGGGAGATACGACAGCCTGTCGCAGTTCCCGTTTCAGGCGCTCGGCCTGCTGGCGCTCGCGATCCTCTTCCTGATGGCGGCGACCTCGCACGACTTCTGGCTCGCGAACCTGACGGCGCCGGTCTGGAAGTCGCTCCACATGCTGGTCTACGCGGCCTACGGACTGATCCTCGTCCACGTGGCGCTGGGCAGCCTTCAGGCCGCCGAGCGACCGCCGATCCTCGCCGCCCTGCTGGGACTCGGATTCGCGTGCATCGCCTCGCTGCACCTGGTCGCCGGCTGGCGGGGCCGACTCTCGTCTCCGGAACGCGGCAGAGCGGCCAACGGGGACGATACGGCGAACGCGATGGACGCTGTCGACGTCTGCGCGGTCACCGACATCCCGCTCGACCGCGCCCGCATCTTCCTGCTCGCCGGCGAACGCGTCGCCGTCTTCCGCTACCGGACGGACAAAGGCGAGTGGCTCGCCGCCGTCTCGAACGTCTGCCAGCACCAGAACGGGCCACTCGGCGAAGGCCGGGTCCTCGACGGCTGGATCACCTGCCCCTGGCACGGCTACCAGTACCGGCCCGAGGACGGCTGCTCGCCCCCGCCTTTCACCGAGAAGATCCCCACGTTCCACGTCCGCGTCGAGAACGGCCGGGTACTGGTCGATCCGCGGCCGAATCCGCCCGGTACGCGGGCGGAACCGGCGCGGGTCGCCGCTGCCGAAGGCCGGCTGGGTCGGCCTTCCAGCCGGCACTCCGGGGATCGCCGCCTCGGGGGTTCCTCGTGACCGGCGATCGCCAGGACGAACTGTACGTCGGCTACCTCGACGAGACGCCGCCCAGCGTGGCGCGGTTTGTGCGCCGTATCGCGATCGGCCTCCTGCTGCTGGCCGTGGTCCTGGGCGCCGGTCTTGCGCTGCTGCTCGAGCCGTTCGACGAAGGAGTGTTCGAGTACGGCACGGTGAGAGACTACGAGGGAGAACTGCTCGTCGATCCACATCCCCGGCTGCTCACGGCCGATGGACCGGCTCAGGGCTATCTGCTGGTTGGGGTCGGAAAGCACGGACTGGACGTGAATCTGGAGTCCAACCCGCCCTGGTCGCCCTCGCTCTCCTGGAGTACCGCGCTTTCGGGCTCGCTGATCGAGAACCGGGACGCGGCGATGCTCGAGGTCCACGTGCTCGAGCCTCCCGAGAGAACCGCCGTGGCTGGGCCCGCCGTCGAATCGGGCGCTCCAGCAAGTCCGGCAACCGACCGGGAGCGGCTCGACACCGAGGGCCCTCACCCTTCATCCGACGCGATCCCGGGGCCGCCGAACGCAGCAGCCAACGTCGTTCGCCTGCGCGGGCAGACCTTGCTGGGCGAAATCGTCGACACGAAGTGCTATCTGGGCGCGATGAAGCCGGGCCGGGGCAAAGCCCACCGGGGCTGCGCCTCGCTCTGCATCAGCGGCGGCATTCCGGCCGCGCTCCTGGTCCGAACGGAAGACGGCAAGCGGGAACTGGTCCACCTCGTGGACCTCGGCGGCCGGCCATTGGGACGCGAGATCCTCGACTGGGTCGGCCAGCCGGTCGAAGTCACCGGCTTCCTGCATCGCCAGGACGACCGCCTCTTCCTGGCGACCGCCATATCCGACGGGAGCTCCGCGGCGACGACCATTCGCCCCTACCCCGCGGCCGAGTTCCCCGGCGCCGAGGCGGTCCTCGATCGACCCGGCCCGCCGAACGAACGCTCGCGCAAGTCCGGCAGCGGCGCCCCCGGACCGGAGGGGCGCCCAGGATGAACGCCAGGGTCGTGAACGCAAGTCCCTCAGAGGGCGGCATCGACCGAAGTGGCGGCCCGATTCCCAGCCCCGAACTCCTGCCCGACGGCCAGATCGAGGTCGGCAGCTATCGGCTCCGGTTTGCACGCACGGCGGCCGACATCGACCGGCTGCTGGCGCTGCGCTTCGAGGTCTTCAACCTGGAACTCGGCGAGGGCCTTACGGAGTCCTTCGCCACCGGCCGCGACACGGATCGTTTCGACGCGAGCTGCCACCACATGCTGGTCGAGGAAGAGAACGGCCAGCTCATCGGCACCTACCGCATGCAGACGGCGGCCATGGCCGCGCGCGGTCATGGCTTCTACTCGGCCGGCGAGTACGAACTGGACGCCATACCCGGAAGCGTCCTCGATCAGTCGGTCGAGATCGGCCGCGCCTGCATCCACCGCGAACACCGCAAGCGCACGGTGCTGTTCCTGCTCTGGAAGGGCCTGGCCCGGTACCTCGTCCACAACCGCTGCCGCTACCTGTTCGGCTGCTGCTCCCTGACCAGCCAGGATCAGGCGGCCGGCATCCGGCTCTACCGGCAACTCAATGCGGCCGGCAAGGTGATGACCGACCTCGACGTGCCTCCCCTGCCCCACACCCGCTGCGAGGCGACCGACGATCAGGTAGCCGCAATCCCCGACATCAAGGTGCCGCCGCTCTTCGCCACCTATCTCCGCTACGGCACCCTGGTGTGCAGCCGCCCGGCGATCGACCGGGAGTTCAAGACGATCGACTACCTGGTCCTGATGGACACGGCCGCGTTGAGCCGGCGCACGCGGTTGATCTTCGGGCTCAACGAAGCGCCGGCGGCGGCGCTCTAGCTCCGGCACACGACTTGCTTCGCGGCGTTCTTCGGCGCAAGCTCCCGGGATGCAGCCGAGAACCAGCAACCCCCCGCTGCTTGGGCCCCTCCGGCTCTGGCGGTTGATCTGGCGGGCGCCGGCTCTGCTGGTCGCGGCCCTGACCGCCTGGCTCCCGCTGCTCGTTCTGCGACCCCTCCTGGCACGACCGGCGCCCCGATCCTGGCGAGCCGTCCTCCGCACCGTGCTCCGGTGCTGGGGACGCACAAGTCTCGCGATCCTCGGCTGCAGGGTGACCGTACGCGGCAAGGCGCCCAAGAGTCCCTTCCTGCTCATCTCGAACCACATCTCATACCTCGACATTCTTCTGCTTTCGGCCTTCACGCCCGGCCTCTTCGTGTCCAAGGCGGAGATTCGGAGCTGGCCGGTGGCCGGCGCCATGTGCCGGACGGTAGGCATCATCTTCGTCGACCGCCGCCGGCGCCGGGACGTGACGCGCGTCGGCGAGCAGATCGCCGCAGCGCTCGCGGACGGCGACTCCGTGATCCTGTTCCCCGAAGGGACGTCGACACCCGGCCGAGAGGTGACGCCACTCAAGCCGTCCCTGCTGGCGCCGGCCGCCGGGCAGGAGCTCGCCGTGCACTGGGCCGTCATCCGCTACCGGACGCCGCCCGACGAGACGCCCGCCTTCCTGAGCGTTGCCTGGTGGGGAGAGATGCCCATGGTGCCCCACGCCCCCGACCTGCTCAGGCTCCGGCGCATCGACGCGGAAATCGAGTTCGGCGAAGAGCCGGTGCGGTGCGCCGACCGCAAGGAGCTCGCCCGCCTCCTGCGCGAGCGGATGGCGGACCGGTTCCGGCCGATGGTCTCGAGCGAGGAACTCGCGGCCATCGGCGACCTCCACGGCCCCGTCGGGATTCCCGAACGCCGCGACTGACGGGGCGCGGATGCGGCAGCCATCGCACGACGAACCGGCGGTCCGCCGCATGGTCGAACGGTGACGAGAGACGATCGACTGCGGCCGCAACGGGCGACCTGGTGGAAGATCGCGACCGCGGTCTACCTCGTCCTGCTGCTGGGCTCGACGCTGACGCGCATCGTCGCCGAACCGGATCCGCTGCCCCGGGGCCGGGAGACGACGGAAATCGACTCGTCGGCAACCGCTGACCGACCAGTCCGCATGGCGTGGCGGGAGTGGGGCGAGCCGGTCGCCGCCGACGCCCCGGGCGAAGACGCCCTGCCGCTCGTCCTCCTCCACGGATCGCCAGGCAGCGCCGACGACTTCCGGCGCCTGGCGCCCCACCTGGCTTCAGGGCGCCGCATCATCGCTCCCGACCTCCCTGGATTCGGCGCCTCCGAGCAGCGGGTGAACGACTACTCGATCCGCGCCCATGCCGAGGCGACCCTCGCCCTGCTCGACGAACTCGGCGTGGGGCGTTTCCACGTCCTCGGCTTCAGCATGGGCGGCGGCCCCGCCCTGCACCTGGCGGACAACGCTTCGGACCGCGTCGCGTCCGTGGTGCTCGTCGCCTCGGTCGGCGTTCAGGAGCTCGAACTGCTCGGCAACTACACGGTGAACCACGGCCTGCACGGTTTGCAGCTCGGCCTGATCCGGGGCCTGCGCAACCTGGTCCCCCACTTCGGCGCCTTCGATCAGCCGATCGCCCACTCCTACGCCCGCAACTTCTACGACACGGACCAGCGGCCTCTGCGCGGCATCCTCAAGACCCTGGAAGCGCCGGTCTTCATCGTCCACGGCGAGCAGGATCCGCTCGTGCCGGCCGCCGCGGCGCTGGAGCACCACCGGATCGTGCCTCACAGCGAGCTGTGGATGCGGCCGGACAGCCACTTCTTCCTGTTTCGCGGCGGCGGGGACCTCGCGTCCCGGATCGACGGGTTCCTGGAACGCGTCGAAGCCGGCGAAGCGCCGACCCTGGCCTTTGCCACGCCGGAGCGGCTGCGCCGGGCGGCGATGCCGTTCGACGACATGGACCTGCCGCCGTTTGCCGGGCCGGCCCTGCTGATCGTCTTCCTGCTCCTCGTGTTCGCCGCGTACCTGAGCGAGGATCTGACCTGCATCACGGCGGGCCTGCTGATCGCACAAGGGCGCCTCGACTTCCCGGTCGGCGTGGCGGCCTGCTACCTCGGCATCCTGAGCAGCGACCTGGGCCTCGCCTGGCTGGCGCGCGTTCTGGGCCGGCCCGCGCTCAGGCTGCCGCCCTTCAAGTGGTGGGTCAGCGAAGCGGCCGTCGAGGAGGCTTCGGCATGGCTGCGGCGCCGGGCGCTCGTCGTCGTCCTGGTCAGCCGCTTCCTGCCCGGCACGCGCCTGCCGACCTGCCTCGCCGCCGGCATCCTGCGCACCAGCCTGCTCCGGTTCTGCTTCTACTTCGGCGTCGCCGTGGCGATCTGGACGCCCGCCTTCGTCGGTCTGAACGTGCTGCTGGGCCGCGAGGCCGTCGAGCGCTTCGGCGGCCGTCTGCCCGGCGGCCTGCTGGCGGCAGTGCTGGCGCTGGGGCTCGTGATCCTCAGCGTCCGCACCTTCGTCCTGCCGCTCTTCACTTGGCGCGGGCGTCGGCTGCTGCGCGGCCGGCTGCTCCGCATCCGGCACTGGGAGTTCTGGCCCATGTGGGTGTTCTACCCGCCGCTCGTGCTCTACATCCTGTGGCTCGGTCTCCGGCGCGGCAGCCTCGCGGCGTTCACCGCGGTCAATCCGGCGATGCCGCTGGGCGGCCTGCAGGGCGAGTCGAAGAGCGACATTCTGGACGGCCTGGCCGGAATCGGCGAGGCGTTACCGGCATGGACGCGCCTGCCGCCGGGGAAGCCTGAGGGTTTGCCGACGAGGAACGCACTGCCTTTACCAACGGAGAACCTGGCGACACGGGTCGCGGCCCTGCAGCGGTTCCTGCGGGACGAGGATCTGGACTACCCGGTCGTCCTCAAGCCGGACACCGGCGAGCGGGGACGCGGTATCGCCGTGGCGCACTCGGAAGCCGAAGCGATCGCGTTCTTCGAGGCGACTCCCGGACCGGCGCTCGTGCAGGAGTACGTGGCAGGCGAAGAGTACGGCGTGTTCTGGGCCCGCCACCAGGGCCGACGTGACGGGCAGGTCTTCTCGATCACGCACAAGGTGCGGCCGACCGTGACGGGCGACGGCGCCAGCACCCTGGAACGGTTGATCCTCGAGGACCGGCGAGCGGTAGCCATCGCGCACCTCTACCGGCGGGAACACCCCCAGGCCGCGAAGCGCGTACCCGAAGCCGGCGAAGTCGTCGAACTGACCGAGGTCGGCGCGCACTCCCGCGGCACGATCTTCCTGGACGCGAACGATCTCCACACCCCGGAACTGGAACGGGCGATCAACACGATCAGCACTGCCTACGCAGGCTTCGACTTCGGCCGCTTCGACATACGCGTCCCGACCGCCAAGGCGCTCCAGCGTGGCGAGGGAATCCGGGTGCTCGAAGCGAACGGCGTGACCTCGGAAGCGACCCACATGTACGACCGCCGCTACGGCTTCTTCGCCGCCCACGCGATCCTGCGCCGGCAGTGGCGGAAGGCCTTCGACCTCGCCGACGAGCGCATCCGTGCGGGCGCCCGGCCCGCGAGTGTGAGCGAAGTCCTCCGCGCCATTCGGGCCGAACGACGAGCCAGGAACGAAGGGCCGCACTGACCCGAGCGTCAGGTCCTGCGCGCTTCGACTTCTTCCATGACAGAAGGCACCGTCTTCTCGCTCGGACCGCTGTCGATGCCCTCTTGTACGGCAGTTCGAAGGGACTCCAAGTCGCCCGCTCGCGGCTCCAGTTCTTCCAGCGCCTCGAGCCGGGCTTCGATCGCGCTCAGCTTCTCGACCACCGCGTCCAGGTCCGCTTTGCCGGGAACGCCGAGCTTCTCGAGCCGGCGCTCCAGGTGTTCGTCGAGTCCCGTCCGCGCCTTGGCCTTGGTCTGCTCGAAGCCGCTCCGCGCCTTCGACTTGGTCTGCTCGAGCCCTTTCTCGGCCGCGGAACGCACCTGCTTGACCTTGACTTCCGCCTTGTCCCGCCAACCGCTCAGGGACTCCCGGCCCTGGCTCTCGACCTTCTCGCCGCGCGCAACCAGCCGGTCAAAGACCTTGGATCCGGCGTCGACCGCCTCGCCCGCCACGCCTGCGCCGGCAAGCGCCACCTTGTGGGCCGCTTCGACGGCCGAGTCGACCACCGACCGCGCCTTCAAATCGCTATCCCTGGTTTCTGCCGCGGATGCTGCTGTCATCTCGTTTCTCCCCTCTATGTCTGTTGGGGCTTCCGACACAGCGGACCGCGATTCCTCCAGGAACTGTGGGCCCGCTAGGAACTGTGGGCTTCGGCGAGTCGCCGCTTCACTGTCTCGAGGGGGTTGCGGTAGTCCACCGTGCCAAGACCCTTGTTGGTCAGCTTGTAACCGATCAACTCCTGCAGCTTCTCCGGCATCTCCACGACGACGTCCCACGGCACGCCGACGTACTGGTTCTCGCGCTGCTTGAGCCACGCCAGGTTGAAGTTGAAGTTGATGGAGCGCCGATAGCCGCTGTCCGTCGAGTTCCCTCCGCCACGGTGCCAGACGGCGCCGTCCCAGAGGAACAGGGCCCCGGCCGGCATCTCCACCGTCAACGTGGGCACGTCCGGATCGACCGGATCGGCCGAGCGATGGCTGCCGGGAACGATCTCCGTTGCCCCGTTCTCGGCCGTGAACGGATCGAGTGCGATCAGCGTGTTGGCGATCAGGGGGAAGTGCGGGCGCGCAAGCGGGTAGTGGCCGTCGTCCTGGTGCATCCGCTGGCGACGGTCCCCCGGCCCCGGCCGCATCGCGGCGACGCCGGAGACCTGATAGTCCGGGCCGAGCACCGCCTCGACGAGCCCCAGCAGACCATCGTCCATCAGCAGTTCGTCGACGGCCCGCGTCTTGGCGAGCAGGTTGTGCGTGTGGATCGTCTGCTGACCGTAGTCGTCCGTCAGCCGGCTGCCGATTTCCTCGAACACGGGGTCGAGACCCCGCTTCAGCCGTTCCAGCCTCTCCTCGCCGAGGAAATCGGGCACCACCGTGTAGCCGTCTTCGCGAACCTGCCGTGCTGATCTCTCGATGTCCATAACTTCCCGTGACCAGTGATCGGATTGACGTTTCGCGGGAGCGTACCAAAGGGAGTAGCCTTCACTCCATGAGAAGAGATACGGCGTATCGCCGACCGATGTTCCGCGCCGTCCTGGCGACGCTGATCGCGTTCGTCGCCTTCACCGGCGTCTACGCGCAAAGTGACGCCTCTACCGAGTCCTTCACGGCGAGCGACGGCGCCGTCATTCACTACCTGGTCGAAGGGCGCGGCGACCCCGTCGTGCTCCTCCACGGCATCACCGGCACGGCCGCCTCGAACTGGGGCGCCGCCGGCATCATCGACCGGCTGGCCGAGGAGTTCCAGGTCATCGCCGTCGACCAGCGCGGCCACGGCAAGAGCGACAAGCCGCACGACCCGGACAGCTACGGCGAGCGCATGGCGCTGGATGTCGTCGATCTGCTGGATCACCTGAGGCTGCAGCAGGCGAACGTCGTCGGCTACTCGATGGGCGGCTTCATCACGATGAAGCTCATCGCCCTCGCGCCCGACCGGCTGCTCTCGGCAGTCGTCGGCGGCGCCGGCTGGTCCAGCCCCGACCTGCGCGACGACGCCATGTTCGACGCCCTGGCGGTTTCGCTCGAGGCGGGCAAGGGCGGCGGTCCCCTGGTCGAGTTCCTGTGGCCCGGCGAGGAACCGCCTGGCCCCGAGCAGGTTCAGGCCATCGGCCTGGCGATGGTTGCCTCGAACGACCAGGCGGCCCTGGCAGCCGTCGTCCGCGGCATGCCCGCCCTCGACGTGAGCGCCGAGCTCCTCCGCATCAACAAGGTGCCGACCCTCAACATCATCGGCAGCAACGATCCCCTGAAGCCCAACGCTGACGCCCTCGTCTCTGTCATGCAGGAGCACCGCCTCCACGTGATCGAAGGCGCGAACCACATGAACACCCTGAACTCCCCCGAGTTCTACGACACGATCCGCGCCTTCTTCATCGAACTCTGCAACTGCGCCTGACGACGCAGGCAAGTTCGTCGGTTACGCCGAGAGCTGCGTCTCGACCAGGGTGGTCCAGTAGCGCATGCCGACGGGCAGGATGTCGTCGTTGAAGTCGTAGCGCGGCGTGTGGAGGCCGGCGCTGTCGCCGTTGCCCAGGAACATGAAGGCGCCGGGACGCTCCTGGAGCATGAAGGAGAAGTCCTCGGAGCCCATGACCGGGGCCATGTCGGTGGTCACTTCGCGACCCACTTCCCGGGCGGCGTTGGCAGCCTTCTCCGTCTGTTCGGCGTGGTTCACGGTGGCCGGGTAGTAGGGCCGGTACTCCAGTTCGAAGCCTGCGCCGTGCGCGCTGCAGATGCCTCGGCCGATCTGGCGCATCCGGCGCTCGACCAGCTTCTGCACTTCGGGCAGGAACGCGCGAACGCAGCCGCCGTGAACGACGCGGCTCGGGATCACGTTGTCCGCGTGACCGCCGTGGACACGGGCCACTGTGATCACCGCGCTATGAAGCGGGTCCACGTTGCGGGCCACGATCGTCTGCAGGGCAAGGACGAGTTCGGCCGCGACCGGTATCGGGTCCACCGTGCCGTGGGGAAACGCGGCGTGGCCGCCGGCGCTCGTCACGGCGAACTCGAACACGTCGATGGCGGCCATCAGCGGACCAGCGCAGAGGCCGAAGTTGCCCACCGACATGCCTGGATAGTTGTGGACGCCGTAGACCTCTTCGGCCGGGAACTTCTCGAACAGCCCGTCCTCGATCATCACCCGGGCGCCGCCGTCCTTCTCCTCCGCCGGCTGGAAGAAGAAGTAGACCGTGCCGTCAAAAGACCGGTTCCGGGAGAGGTGCTTCGCCGCGCCCAGCAGCATCGCCGTATGGCCGTCGTGACCGCAGGCGTGCATCTTGCCGGGGTTCCGCGAGCGATGTTCGAACCCGTTCTCCTCCGCAATGGGCAGGGCGTCCATATCGGCCCGCAGTGCAATGCTCCGCTCGGAGGAACCGGACCGGAGCACGCCGACCACGCCTGTCCCGGCCAGACCCCGATGAACCTCGATCCCGCCGAACGACTCGAGCAACTCGGCGACCTTGCGGCTCGTCTCCAACTCCTCGAAGGCCAACTCCGGGTAGCGATGGAAATCCCGACGCCAGGACCTCATCTGTTCGTGGAGGGGATCCATGAACGGGATCGTACCGCGAGAGGCCCGGGAGAGGGTTTCCGGCACGCTCTGTTGGTAGCCTTCGCCATTGCCCCTGTTGAAACAGAAGGGACATGCATGACGACGAGCGAACCAACAACCGAGAACATGAACCCGGCCTCGTTCGAGGACAGGATCTGGGCAACTCTGGACCGGTTATCGAGACAGATGGCGGAAGACCGCGAGCAGGCCGCCCGGGACCGCGAGCGGATGGCGCAGGAGCGCGAGCGGATGGTCCAGGAACGCAAGCGGGCGGCCCAGGAGCGCGAACGGAGGGCCCAGGAGTACGAGCGGGTGGAACGGGAGCGCCGCGAGCGAGAGGCCGAGGAGCGCAAGCGGAAGGCCGAGGAGCGCAAGCGGAAGGCCGAGGAGCGCAAGCGGAAGGCCGAGGAGCCCAAGCGGAAGGCCGAGGAGCGCAAGCGGGAGGCCGAGGAGTACAAGCGGGAGGAACGGGAACGCCGCGAGCGGGCGGACCGGGAGATCGCCCGAATTCGCGCCATCCAGAAGGACACCGCCCGGGAGATGAAGGAGACCGACCGGCGACTCAAGAAGGCCGAAGACCTGTTCACCTCACAGTGGGGCAAGCTGATGGAGAGCCTCGTTGAAGGCGATCTGGCGCCTCTGCTCCAGGAACGCGGCATCGCCGTGGAGGGGACAACCGAGAGAACCGTCAAGAAGCGAAACGGCGAGCACATCGAAATCGACATCCTGGCGATGAACGGAGCGGATGTCGTGGTCGTCGAGGTCAAGACGACGCTCCGGCCCAACGACGTCGGTCACTTCCTCGAGAAGCTCTCCAGATTCGCCGACTGGTTCCCCGAGTACCGCGACCGTCGAGTCCTCGGGGCAGTGGCGTACCTGAGGACCGACACCTCGGTCGTGGTCCACGCGGAGCGTCAAGGGCTGTTCGTCATCAGGGCCACCGGCAGCAGCGCCAGCATCGTGAACGCGCCGGACTTCGAGCCGCGGGTGTTCTCATAGGCCTCCAGTTCGTACCGTCCTCCGGATCGCGCTTCGGCGTCTCGCTCCCAACCGACTCTTTGAACTCTCTCAAGAACCAGAAGACCCACGTCGCAGCTTCGAGTTCGCCATCGAGCATCGCTCTGGACGCGCGGTACAAGAGGTGGTCGGCAGCCGATCCGTGGCCGACCGCGAGGATGCGCCGTCAGGCAGCGACCCGCGCGTCCTCCAGCACGATCAGCAGGGCTCGTGCCCGCGTCGCCGCGACGTACAGGTGGCGTTCGCTGCAGGACTTCGGGTTGCCGTCCACGTCGGCCAGGATGACGATGTCGGATTCGAGTCCCTTGAACTTGTGGAGGCTGGTGAAACGGATGTCCGTCGGTTTGTGCGGACGCTCGACGAGGTTGAAGTTGCCCAGGCGGCGGTGGTGCGCCAGGTGGCTGCGGTTCGTCGCGTGGGTCGAGAGCACGGTGATCCGGTCGGAGGCGACCTTCTCTTCGGCCACCAGGCGGTGTAGCTGAAGACGCACCTGGTCGGCCATCTCGCCGGGCGTCTCGTAGCGGAGCGACTCGACCCGTTCGCCGTCCGGCGCGCCGGGGCGAACCTCGCACGAGACGTCGATCAGACCGGACGCGTAGGTGGCGATCCGGCGGGTGTTCCGGCAGTTGCAGGTCAAAGAGAAGGGCGCGACCCCGAAGGCATCCGGCGGTCCGCCTCCGTAGATGTTCTGGTTCGGATCGAAGAAGGCGTAGAGGATGCTGTCCCGCTCGTCGTTGAGGGCCGACTCCAGGGCCAGCCACCACAGTTCGCGGAAGTCCTGTCCCTCGTCCACGATGATCGCGTCGTAGAGGTCCTCTTGCTGGCTCCCCAGGGCGTCCATCAGCAGGCTGGGGGCGGTGTTCTTCCAGAACTCCCGCGCCCGCCGGCCCGTCTTCGGAGCATCGAAGGCAAGCCCGGCCTTCATCGCCCGCTCGCGGCAGAAACCATGGAAGGTCCTGGCCTCGAATCCGGTCGCCCGGGACGCCAGCCAGTCCGCCAGCGCCTCGTTGAAGCACAGGAGCAGGACGCGCTGCCCCGCCGACGCCAGCCGCTCCGCCTTGATCTCCGCAAGGACCGTCTTGCCCGTGCCGGCCGAGCCCTCGATGGCCGCTCGCCGCTGGCGTTCCAGAAAGTCGAGCGTCCGAGCCTGCTCTTCGGTCAATCGGTCGATTGCCTTCCGGTTCCGGTCGACCCGGGCGGCGACGCTGGCCCTGAGCGCGTACTCGGGCGGCTCGAGCGCCCGCAGGAGCGCATCGACGTCGGCCCGGGAGAGCGCTGCTCCTCGACTCATCAGGTACGTCTCGAAGATCCGGTCGAGCGCCGCTTGAAGCTCGTGCAGATCGTCGCTGAAGAGGGCCGTGTCGCCCGAGAAGTCCGGTCCCAGTTCCCGGTGGGTGCGGACGATGTCCGGGAACGCCACGGCGGAATGGACCGTCGGCGACGTGCGCCCGCGGAACGAGGCGGAATCGCGCAGCCACGTCCGCAGCGCGTAGACCCCGGCGTTCGCCTGCTCGCCGGGATGCTTGATCGGATGACGCTCGCCGCCGCCGTCGACGGAGAACCAGTCCTTCCCTCGCCGTTCGATCCGCCCGCCCTTCACCTCGACCACCAGGGCGCCCCGGGCCGGGTCGACGATCAGAAAGTCGAGCTCCCGGTCCGCCGGCGGCTGCCGGAGCCGCAGGCCGTGGATCACCGTCCAGGAGTCGGGAAGGTCGCTCTTCGCCAGGTCCAGGAAGCGACGCTCCGAAGCGGGGGGCTCGACCGTCGCCCATTCGATCACCCGGGCCACGACGTCAGCTCACGCCGCTGATCGCACCGCAACTCGCACCGAAGTCGCCAGCCGCACTCACGGCGACGAGGCGCAGAAGAAGAGGGGCTGAAGCGAGGCGCCCCGACCGGACGACGTCGTTCATGGGGAAGCCGTGGACTCTACAGGACGACCGGTCGTCGAGAGCACGGATGCCGGCCAGGAGGCTGGGCGGTACACTCCCCGATTCCGCCCGCCCGCTCGGCCAGCAGAGTCCGTCACATGGACGAAGCGCCTCCGATGACCCCGACTGAGACACCAGACGCACGAACCCCGTCAGCACCGCCAGCCAGGCCCCGTCGGCACGTCTACGACGCGGCCGAGATCGAGCCGAAGTGGCAACGGATCTGGCGCGAGCAGCAGGCCTTCCGCACGCCGGACGACCCGGAACTCCTCGCGAGCCGGCCCAAGTACTACGTCCTCGACATGTTCCCTTACCCGTCCGGGGCGGGCCTGCACATCGGCCACCCGGAGGGCTACACGGCGACCGACGTCGTTGCGCGCAAGCGGCGCATGGAGGGCTACAACGTCCTCCACCCGATGGGCTGGGACGCCTTCGGCCTGCCGGCGGAACGCGCCGCGGTGCGCGAGAACCAGCATCCGCGGCTGATCACCCAGCGCAATGTCGCGAACTTCCGCCGTCAGATCGAGCGACTCGGCTTCTCGTACGACTGGGAGCGCGAGGTCGACACGTCGTCGGCGGACTACTACCGCTGGACGCAGTGGATCTTCCTGGAGCTCCACAAACGCGGCCTGGCCTACCTGGAGGACGTGCCGGTCTGGTGGTGCCCGGCACTGGGCACGGTGCTCGCGAACGAGGAGGTCAAGGACGGCGCCTACGTCGACACGGGCGATCCGGTCGAACGGCGGACGATGCGGCAGTGGATGCTCCGGATCACCGCCTACGCCGAACGTCTGCTGGAAGACCTCGACCAGGTGGACTGGCCCGAGTACGTCAAGGAGATGCAGCGCAACTGGATCGGCAAGTCCCACGGCGCGGAGATCCGGATGCCGATCGAGGGAACCCGCGAGAGCTTCCCCGTCTTCACCACCCGGCCGGACACGCTGTTCGGGGCGACCTACTGCGTGCTGGCGCCGGAACATCCGCTCGTTTCCGAGATCACGACGCCCGACCAACGGACCGCCGTCGACTCGTACGTGACCGAGGCGATCAACAAGAGCGAACTCCAGCGCACCGATCTCGCCAAGAGCAAGACCGGCGTCTTCACCGGTGCGTTCGCCACGAATCCGGCGACCGGACAACCGATCCCGATCTGGGTCGCGGACTACGTTCTGATGAGCTACGGCTCGGGCGCGATCATGGGCGTCCCCGGCCAGGACCAGCGCGACTGGGACTTCGCGGTCGAGTACGACTTGCCCATCGTCCGCACCGTCGAGCCGCCGGACGGCTGGGAGGGCGACGCCTACCTCGAGGACGGCCCCGCCACGAACAGCGGCTTCCTGGACGGCCTCCTGGTGGACGAGGCGAAGGAGCGGATGATCGGTTGGCTGGTCGAGAACGGCCACGGCGAACGGCGCGTTGAGTACCGCCTGCGAGACTGGCTGTTCTCGCGCCAGCGCTACTGGGGAGAGCCGTTCCCCGTGCTCCATGTCCTCGACGACGACGGCGAGCCAACCGGCGAGATCCTGCCGGTGCCGCGGGACGACCTGCCAGTCGAACTCCCGGAGGTCGACGAGTTCAAGCCGACCGCCGACGGCCGGCCGCCGCTCGCCCGCGCCGGCGACGACTGGCTGCTCGTCACGCTGCCGGACGGCCGCAGGGCAAGGCGCGAAACGAACACGATGCCGCAGTGGGCCGGATCCTGCTGGTACTTCCTGCGCTACATCGACCCGAAGAACACCCAGGCGCCCTGGTCACCCGAGCTGGAGCGCTACTGGATGCCGGTCGACCTCTACATCGGCGGCGTGGAGCACGCGGTGCTCCATCTGCTGTACGCGCGCTTCTGGCAGAAGGTCCTCCATGACGCGGGCCTCGTGTCGACCGCCGAACCGTTCGCGCGACTGTTCAACCAGGGGATGATCCTGGCCTACAGCTACCGCGACGAGAAGGGCAAGTACCACCACCCGGACACGGTCGACTGGCGCGGCGACCGGGCGTTCCTCGCCGGCACGAACGAAACGCTGGAAGCCCGGGTCGAGAAGATGTCCAAGTCGAAGCTGAACGTCGCGAATCCCGACGACATCATCGAGCGATGGGGCGCCGACTCGCTCCGTCTGCACGAGCTGTTCATGGGGCCGCTTCATCAGCAGAAGCCCTGGCAGACGAAGGATGTCGACGGCGTGCACCGCTTCCTGAAGCGCACCTGGCGCCTGATCGTCGACGAGCGGACCGGCGCCGTAGCAGACCGGGTCGGCGACGACGCGGCCGCAACCGGCGACTCCACCGAAGCCGCAACCGAACTGAACCGCCTCCTCCACAAGACGATCCGCAAGGTCGGCGAGGACGTCGACACGCTCGACATGAACACCGCGATCTCCCAGATGATGATCTGGGTCAACGCGGCGACTGCCGCCGACCGTGTGCCCCGCGAATCGCTCAGGACCTTCCTGCGCATCCTGTCTCCGTTCGCGCCGCACCTCGCGGAGGAGCTGTGGTCCAGGCTCGGCGGCGAGGGCCTGGTCTGTCACGAGGACTGGCCCGCCTACGACCCCGCCCTGGTGATCGACGAGACGGTCAACGTCGTCGTCCAGGTCATGGGCAAGAAGCGCGACGTGCTCCAGGTCGCGGCCGACTCCGACAAGGCGACTCTGGAACGACTCGCACTCAGCTCGGAGAACGCGCGCCGCTTCATGGACGGCAAGGAACCGCGCAAAGTGATCGTCGTGCCGGGGCGACTGGTCAACATCGTCGTCTAGACTCCTTGAACAGGTGCCGTCTTTACAGTTGAGGCAAGTTTCGCCCACTGGGCGCGCCTGCGTCGCAGCGGAGCGAGGCCGTTGGCCTCGCGCGTCTTTTTCAGAGAGCCGACGAGGACGTCGGCGCATGTATGGTCCGCCCCGCTTGTGCAAGGGCTCTTTCCGGGTTTCTGGCGAGGTAGGTGCAGTTGCTTGCATGTATTCGGCCTGTTGGTGGGAGTCTCTGAGAGAGAGCTCCCTGGCCCCGATGGAATACGCGCGCGTCGGCCTCTTCACACCCAGACGGCCTCTTGATGGGCCCTGCGCCGACTCAGGCTTCTCAACGCGCCGGTCCGACCTGTTTCGCCATCGCTCGAATGAGTCCCCGCAAACTGCTTGGTGGGGCGATTCTCCTATCGTTGGTTCGCTGTTCCCCGAGCCGTCTACGCCGCGGCCCGTGAGTCCCTTGCTCGACCGCCGACATGGCGTTCGTCGCTGTAGCGTTCGTCGTGTCGCAGCACCGCCCAGGCGATTCGAGCCAGCTTGTTGGCCACGGCCACCGTGGCGACGTTCGCCCCCCGGCGCCGCTTGACGTCCAGAGCCCATTCCTTGAGCCGCGTCCGCTCGCCCTTGTGGGCTGTGCGCAGCACCGCCCGCGCACCGTGGATCAGAAGCGCCCGCATGTAGCGGTCCCCGCGTTTGCTGATCCCCAACAGCCTCGTGTGCCCGCCGGTCGATGCCTGACGAGGCACCAGCCCGAGAAACGCCGACATCTGACGGCCGCTGCTGAAGGCCCAGCCCGAGCCGACCGACGCCACCAGCGCCGTCGACACCATCGGACCGATCCCCGGGATCGACATCAAACGCTCGGACAGGGGGTTCTCCTTCGACTCCCGCTCCAGCATCGCCGTCAGATCCGCCACCTGATCGTCGACCTGCATCAGCGCCTGGTGCTGCATGCACAAGAGAGCCCGAAAGTCGCCCGGCAGGGCCCGCTCCGGGTCCGACGCGATCGCAGGCACCTCCCGCTTGATCACCGCCAGACCCTGAGGCAGCACGATCCCGTACTCCCGCAGAAAACCACGTAACTGGTTCGCCAACTGCGTGCGCACACCAACCATCGTCTCCCGACTTCGGTGGATCTGCTGCAGCGCCCGGCGCTCCTTCGTCTTGTAAGGCACGAAACGCATCGTCGGACGCGACACCGCCTCGCAGATCGCCTCCGCGTCGTGGTAGTCGCTCTTGTTCGACTTCACGTACGGACGGACAAACTGCGGACTCATCATCCGCACGTCGTGGCCCAGATCCCTCAGCTTCTCCACCCAGTGGTGCGCGCCGCAGCTCGCCTCCATCCCCACCAGGCACGGCTTGAGCCGCGACATCAACTCCATCAGCCGCGGTGCCTTCAACTGACGCTGAAACACCACCGCGCCCGACGCGTCCATCCCGCACACCTGGTACACATGCTTGCCCAGATCGATACCGACTCGAGTAACCTCCTTCACGGTCCGCCTCCTCCTTGTTGTTCGGAAGAAAACACCATTCTGGCCCCAACGAGAGGCCGTAAGGGTGCGGGGCGGACCATCCCATTACCCAGTCTGTGCGTTCCTCCGACACTGGGTGCGCCGGCGTCCCCGCCGGCTTCTGAGGAAGACGCGCCGCGAAGCGGCGACCATCCTGCGGCCCCAGGAGGGAATTCGGCTATCATCACCCGCTCTCGGAGGGCATTCCACGCATCCGCCGTCCGAGCCCAAACCGAGCGAGAACACCATGAAGAGCGATATCCACCCAGAGCTGCACCCGGTCGTGTTCATCGACCCCTCGGCGAACGCCGAGTTCATCTCCCAGTCGACGATGACGAGCGACAAGACCCGGGAAATCGACGGCGTCGAGCACTACGAGATCCGGCTCGAGATCTCGTCCGCGTCCCACCCGTTCTACACGGGGCGCCAGCACTTCGTCGACAGCGCCGGCCAGATCGAGAAGTTCCAGCGCCGGTACGGCCGCAAGTAGCGGGCCGCTAACTCAACGCCCTCCACACCTGGGCGACGGCGAAGCAGAGCACGAAGCCCAGAGCCACGGGCAGCAGGGCCGAGACCGCGGTCCAGCGGACGCTGCGGGTCTCCTTCCAGATCGTGTAGAGGGTCGTCGAACACGGGTTGTGGACGAGGGAGAAGAGCATCAGGCAGACGGCGGTGAGTAGCGTGAAGCCGCCGGCCTCGAGGACGGCCGCGGTGGCGGCCTCAGAGTCGAGTTCGAACATGACGCCGGCGCCCGCGCCGACGCCGGGTACGGCGGCAACGAGCACGGTCAGCATGAGGATCGTCGGGATCACGATCTCGTTCGCCGGGATCGCGATGATGTAAGCGACGAGGATGATCCCGGTCAGGCCGAGGGCGAAGCCGAACGGGTCGAGGGCGACGATCAGGCGCTCGGCCAGCGACGCCTCGCCGGCGCGGATGTTGCTGAGCAGCCAGATGACCGCCCCGGCCGGCGCCGCGAAGATGACCGCGCGCCAGAGCACGATGAGCGTGCGATCGATGATCGAGGTGTAGATCGTCTGCAGCACGCGCGGCGGACGGTAGGGCGGCAGCTCGAGCGAGAAGGCGGACGCCTCGCCCCGCAGCACGGTCCGTGACAGGAACCAGGACACGGCGAAGGTCAGCAGGACGCCGAGAACGGCGATTCCGACGACCGACAGCGCCGAGACGACGCCCGCGATGTGCGCCGGCACGAGGCCCCCGATGAAGATCGACGCAACGAGAATCTGGGTCGGCCAGCGTCCGTTGCAGAGCGAGAAGTTGTTCGTGATGATCGCGATCAGGCGCTCGCGCGGACTGTCGATGATCCGTGTCGAGACGATCGCCGCCGCGTTGCAGCCCCAGCCCATCGCCATCGTCAGCGACTGCTTGCCGTGGGCGCCGACGCGGTGGAACATGCGGTCGAGGTTGAACGCCACCCGCGGCAGGTAGCCGAAGTCCTCGAGCAAGGTGAACAGCGGGAAGAAGATCGCCATCGGCGGCAGCATCACCGCGACGACCCAGGCGGTCGCCAGGTACACACCGTCGATCAGGAGCCCGTCGAGCCACCAGACCAGGCCGAAGGCGGACGCCACGTCCTTCAGGAGCGGATGCACGGTGTCGATCAGAAGCGACGCGAGCATCGACGACGGCACGTTGGCGCCGGCGATCGTGAGCCAGAAGACGACCGTCAGCATGAGCAGCATGAGGGGGAAACCGAACACCCGGCTCGTGACCAGGCGGTCGAGCCTCGCGTCGAGGTCGAAACGTCGGCGCTCGTCGTCCCGGGTGACGGCGCGGTCGGCGATCCGGGCGGCCTCGGCGTACACCGCCTCGGTCAGCGCCTGGTGGAAGTTCCGGCCCACGCCCCAGCGCAACTGGCCGGCCAGTTCAAGCACCGCGGCGCGCGCCGCGGGTTCGGCGGCAATGGAGGGCTCCGCCAACTCGGCTGCGGCCGCCCGGGTCGCCTCCGGTTCGGCGACCGCGGGAGCGCCGGCCTCGTCGCCGGCGGGCGGCGCCGCCCCACCGACGTCCTCCCGCACGCCGAGATCGACCAGTTCGGCCAGCGAACCGTTCTCCACCGCGGCGGCAAGCGTGCGGTCGCCATCGAGCAACCGGAGAGCAACCCACTGCGGATTCGGCAGCGCCGGGAACGCGTCCCCGATCGCGCCCGACAAGCGGCGGGTCGCCTCGCTCAGCACCGGCGAGCGCCCGCCCACGCGTCGTGGGCGGCAACGATAGGAACCCGTCGCGACCTCCGCGACGACCCGGTTCAGCTCCTCCAGTCCCTCGCCGGAGCGAGCCGCCGTCGCCACGACCGGCACGCCCAGGTCACGGGCCAGACGCCGGACGTCGACGCTCAGCCCCTTGCGGCGCGCCTCGTCCATCAGGTTGAGACAGACGACGGCACGATCCGTGATCTCCAGCACCTGGAGAGCCAGGTTCAGGTTCCGCTCCAGCCGGGTCGCGTCGACGACGATCACGGTCACGTCCGGGCGGCCGAAGAGAATGAAGTCGCGGGCGGTCTCCTCGTCGAGACTCGACGAGAGCAGGGAGTAGGTCCCCGGCAGGTCGACAAGCTTGTAGCGGTCGCCGCCGTACTCGAAACCGCCCTCGGCGCGGGTCACCGTCTTGCCGGGCCAGTTGCCCGTGTGCTGACGCAGGCCGGTGAGCGCGTTGAACACCGTGCTCTTGCCCGTGTTCGGGTTCCCAGCCAGGGCGACCACATAGTCCCAGTTGCTCATGTCGACGCCGAGCCGGACCAGGTTGCCGAGGTGATGCGCCGGGCAGTTGGCGCAGTCCTGTGCGAGCGCTGGCTGGGTCATGCTGAAGCCGCCTGTGGGTGTGACTGCTGAACCTGGATCTGGTCCGCCTGCGAGCGACGAAGCGCGATCACCGCTCCCCGCACCCGGTAAGCCACAGGGTCACCCGAAGGGCTGGCCATCCTCGCTTCGACCAGGGTTCCCGGAAGCAGCCCCAGGTCGAGCAGCCGGCGACGCTCCATCCCGCGGCAGAAGCGGGAGAAGCCGACGACCAGCGCCTGCTCGCCGACGGCCACGTCCGACAGGGAACCCGTGGCCTCCGCCGCTGCCGTTCCCACGGAGGACTCCTCCGCGGCCGGCACGGCGAAGATGTTCGCCGCGATGACCGGCGCCAGCACAACCTCGTCCAGATCGGCTTCGAAGCGGATGCGCTCGGGCGCCACGGACGCGACTCGCAGCTTCATGCCGGGATGAACGCCTTCGGCGACCAACTGCGCGTAGATCGCGGCGGGCTCGTCCTCCACGTGAACCACCTCGACCTCTTCGCCGGCCGCGAAGTCCGTCAACGCCCGGCCGGCTCGCGGCGGCAGGTCGCCTTCCTCGGTCGGGATCGGGTCACCGTGCGGGTCGAACGGCGGATGGCCCAGCCGCACCGACAGCTCCTCGGCCTGTTCGGCTGACGTCCGGTGCTCCCGGCGTTCCGCCTCCGGGTGCCAGCGCTCCGGCTCCAGCCCCGTCTCATCCGCGAGGTAGCGCTCCCACAACCGGTGGATGCGAATCACGCGCAGCGCCTCGCTGCGCCCTTCGGCAGTCAGCCGGAAACCGCCTTCCGCCGACACGATGAGCCCCAGCCTCTCCATGCGGGCGAGGAGTTCGGTGCTGCGCCGGCCCCCAAGCCGCAACACGCCGACCAGACTCTGGTGGGTCGCCTGGCGCCCCTGGTACTCGCAATCGAAGAGGTGCTTGAGCGCGTCCTCCGTGCGCGTCCGGTGGAGGACGCGCCAGCCGGAGCGCCAGCGCCACAGCCAGCCGCGGTCCGGCCATGCCACGAGGGCGGCCAGGGCGATGACCGCGGTTAGAACAACCAGTGCAAGAAGGGGGCTCATCGTCTTCGGCGGGCGTTTTCGGGCGACGATTCGCTTCGGCGAATCAGAGTTTTAGTCTACACTAAGTCTCGTCGCGCAGGTCAACGGCTCCCGGGCCAGACCCGGGTGGGCACATCGCGGCGCGAAGCGGCTACTTCAGCGCGCTAGTGTTGGAAGAGTTGGAATCGGCCCGAACGCCGGAGCATTCCCTGACGATAGAGTGATTCTGCAATGACGAGCTTCGGACAAGCGACGTGGAGCGTGCTCGCTGAGCTCGCACCGTGGCTGCTGGTCGGCGCTCTGCTCGCCGCGCTGCTGCACGTCCTGCTGCCCCGCAACCTGATCCGCCGCCAGCTCAGTGGCTACGCCGGCGCGATCAAGGCTGTCGCCCTCGGCGTACCCCTGCCGCTCTGCTCCTGCGGCGTGATCCCGGCTGGCATCGGCCTCAAACGCACCGGCGCCAGCAACGGCTCGGCGATGGGCTTCCTGATCAGTACGCCGCAGACGGGCGTCGACTCGGTCCTGGTTAGCGCGACCTTCCTGGGCTGGCCCTTCGCCCTGTTCAAGGTCGCGGCCGCCGCGGTGACCGGCGTGGCCGGCGGCTGGTGGGTCGAGGGGATGAAGGACGACGGCGCGCCAGTCGAGGAAGAAGCTCCGCTTGAGGACGCCGGCAGCGAGCCGGGCACCGGACATCGGTTCGGCGGCACGGTCCTTCCGAAGATCTCCGAGATGGTCGACCACGGCGCGGAACTCCTGCAGAGCATCTGGCGCTGGGTCGCGGTCGGCATCCTCGTGTCCGCAGCGATCGAGGTCCTGCTGCCGCAACAGGCGTGGCTCGACCTGGCCGCGCTGGGGACCTTCGGCGCGGCGGCGGCGGCGCTGGTCATCTCCCTGCCGCTCTACGTCTGCGCAACGGCCTCGGTACCCATCGCGGCCGCCCTGGTCGCCAACGGACTGCCGCTGGGCGCCGCCCTCGTCTTCCTGATGGCCGGGCCCGCGACCAACGTCGCCACCGTGGGCGCCGTCTACCGCGGCTTCGGCCGCAAGGTGACCACGGTCTACCTGACGACCGTGATCGTCGGCAGCCTCGGCTTCGCCGTCCTGTTCGAGAGCCTGATCGGCGGCGACGCGATCCAGGCCGGACCCGCGCACGTACACGGCGTCCCCTGGTGGGCCGCGACGTCGGCGATCCTGCTCGTGCTGATGTTCGGCTGGTTCGCCGTGCAGGAGTTCCGGCGCTGGCGGCGCAACGCGAAAGCGGACCGGTGGTCGGCCGGCCAGATGGCGGAAGGCGAACCCGGCGGCAGGGCAGTTGAGATCGCGGTGACCGGCATGACCTGCGGAAACTGCGCGGATACGGTCGAGTCCGCCCTGCTCGCTGCGCCGGGAGTGAACGCCGCGCGTGTCGATCTGGCTGGCGGCACCGTGACGATATGGGGCGTGGCGGCCGCCGCGACGCTCCGCGAGGCCGTCCAGGACGCGGGCTTCGGAACCCCCTGAGCCATCCGGCGCGTCCAGAGCACACCGCCCGTTTGCACGCGACGCCCTCCCGGACATAACCTTCGCGCGGGAACATGAAAGCCGGAGTCGTACGCGAGAGGAGCCCGGGAGAGCGTCGGGTCGCGCTCGTACCCGAAAGCGTCACTCGAATTCACGCCAAGGGCGTTGACTTTCTTGTGGAAGCGGGCGCCGGTGCCGACGCCGGCTTCAACGACGACGCGTACCGCGAAGCCGGCGCCGAAATCGCAGCGACGGCCGGCGAGGTCCTGGCCGCCGCCGATCTCGTCGTCCGCGTCCAGGCGCCCGAATCGAACGAGATCAAGGCCTCGAAGGCCGGCGCTTCGGTCATCGGCCTGCTCTTCCCCCTGACCGCCGGACCGATCGTGCGGCAGCTGCGGGACGCGAAGCTCACCGCGATCGCGCTCGACCGGATTCCCCGCGTCACGCTCGCGCAGTCGATGGACGTCCTGAGTTCCCAGAGCACGGTCGCCGGCTATCGGGCCGCCGTGCTTGCCGCGTACCGTCTGCCCCAGTTCTTTCCGCTGCTGATGACCGCCGCGGGCCGCATCAATCCGGCTCGCGTTCTGGTCCTCGGCGCCGGCGTCGCCGGCCTCCAGGCGATCGCCACCGCCCGGCGACTGGGCGCCGTGGTCGAGACGTACGACGTGCGCGCCGTGGTCAAGGAGCAGGTCGAGAGCCTGGGCGCCACGTTCGTCGAGGTGCCGGCCATAGAAGACGCGGAGACCGAAGGCGGTTACGCCCGCGAGGTCTCCGAGGAGAGCCAGCGGCGAGCGAACGAGGTGATCGCCGAGCGCCTGCGCTCGACCGACGCCTGCATCACGACGGCGCTGATTCCGGGTCGTCCCGCACCGCGCCTGATCACGGCCGAGATGGTCGAGGGGATGCCGCACGGCTCCCTCGTCGTCGACCTGGCGGCCGAACAGGGCGGCAACTGCGAGCTGACGAAGCCCGGCGAGGAAGTCACCGTGAACGGCGTCACCGTGCTCGGCCCGCTCAACTTGGCCAGCGATCTGGCGGCCGACGCCAGCCGCATGTTCTCGCGCAACGCCGAGAAGCTCGTGCTCTATCTGCTGACCGACGGCGAGCTGAGCTACGACTTCGACAACGAGATCGTCAAGGGTTGCGTCGTCACGTACGACGGCGAAATCGTCGACACACAGGTCGCCGAAGCACTGGCCTGACGCAACCGTCAAGGCCTGAACCCCGCGCAAGGAGGAGCAACCGAAATGCTCGAGATCTTCCTTGGGCTGTACATCTTCATGCTCGCGGCCTTCGTCGGCTACGGCGTGATCAAGGGTGTACCGGCCCTGCTCCACACTCCGTTGATGGCGTTCACGAACGCGATCTCCGGCATCTCCCTGGTCGGCTCCCTGGTCGCGGCCGGCGCTCACTACAACGACGTGAGCACTGTGCTCGGCGCGATTGCCGTGCTCTGCGCGACGATCAACGTCGTCGGCGGCTTCTGGATCACGGACCGCATGTTGCGGATGTTCAAGAAGCAGGACCCGAAGGCTGACGCAGCCGGAGACGCCGCATCGTGATCAGCCAGGTCGAGACGCTCTACCTGATTGCGTCGTTCCTGTTCATCCTCGGGCTGCGCGGCCTGACCGCCGCGCATACGGCCCGCCGGGGTCTGATCCTCGCCGAACTCGGCATGGGGTTCGCCATCTGGGGCACCCTGATCCACCCGGACATCACCCGCCACCTGGCCAACATCAGCTGGTTCCAGACCTACAAGTGGATCCTGCTGACCTTCTTCATCGGCAGTGCGATCGGCATCGCGATCTCGGCGCTCATCCCGATGACCCGGATGCCCGAGCGAATCGCGCTCTCCCACGCCTTCGGCGGACTCGCCGCCGCTCTAGTCGGTGTTTCCGAGTACTACCGCGAGTACGGCCACATCGACCACACGACGATGGGCGCGCTCGGCTTCGAAGTGCTCTTCGGCGGCCTCACCTTCACCGGCTCGCTGATGGCCTTCGGCAAACTCTCTGGCCTCATCCCCGGGCGCAACATCACTTGGCCGCTCCAGAACCAGACCAACATCCTGATGTTCGGCGGCACCTTCGTGCTCCTGGTCCTGGTCACGATCGATCCGTCGAACCAGGTTCTGTTCTACGCGATGGCCGCGATGCCGCTCCTGCTCGGCATCCTGTTCGTCGCGCCCATCGGCGGCGCGGACATGCCGGTCGTCATCACCCTGCTCAACTCCTACGCCGGCCTCGCCGCCTCGGCGACCGGATTCGCGCTGAACAACAACGTCCTGATCATCGCGGGCGCCATCGACGGCGCCTCGGGCTTCATCCTCTCGGTCGTCATGAGCAAGGCGATGAACCGCTCGTTCCGCAACGTGCTCTTCGGCGCCTTCGGCAAGGTCGACGAGGAAGACGCCGCGATGGCCGCCAGTGGCGGCGAACGGGTCCAGGAGGCCTCCGTCGGCGACGCGGCGATGCTGCTGTCCGGCGCCAGTTCCGTGATCGTCTGCCCCGGCTACGGGATGGCGGTCGCCCAGGCCCAGCACGTCGTCGGCGAACTGGCCGAGATGCTCGAAGCGAACGGCACCCAGGTCCGCTACGCGATCCATCCCGTCGCCGGCCGTATGCCCGGTCACATGAACGTCCTGCTCGCCGAGGCGAAGATCCCCTACACCACGCTGATGGAACTCGAGGAGATCAACGACGACTTCAAGAACACCGACGTCGCCCTCGTCGTCGGCGCGAACGACGTCGTGAACCCCGCCGCGAAGCACAACCCGTCCAGTTCGATCTACGGCATGCCGGTCCTGAACGCCGACCTTGCCCGGTCCTGCATCGTCCTCAAACGCTCCATGCGCCCCGGCTTCGCCGGCATCGAGAACGAGCTGTTCTTCGCGACGAACACGGTGCTGACCTTCGGGGACGCGAAGGACACCCTGGAGAAGGTGGTCGAGGCGCTGCGGTAGGGGTACCGCGGGTACCGCCCATCGCCTGCGGGACGTAGTCACGAAGCACGACGAGAGTCGATCGATGATCGCAAACGACCAACAGTTTCTCGAGATCCTCGGCGGGCGCAAGCAGTTTCTCGTCCCCGTCTTTCAGCGGGACTACACTTGGGGTGAGGAGCAATGGGAACGACTGTGGTGCGACGTTTGCGGGGATAGCCGTACTCCACGTACTTCACAGCCCGCCGCCGGTCACTTTCTTGGCTCAATCGTCTATGTCGGAGACGATGCCAACGCCGTCTTCAATACCTTCCAAGTAATCGACGGCCAGCAGCGCCTCACCACCCTGCTGCTCATGCTGACCGCCCTCCGCGACCACGCTTGGCTGCACAGGCTGGGCAATCTGACCCTGACCGCATACAACAGCACGCTGTCGAACCGGCCTTTTGAGGAGAAGAAGGCCACGAACGGGGGATTCAACCAGAGCGCCGCCCGAATAAACGAGTACGTCCGGACGCAGTCCGGTTGGACGGCGAGCCAGATGAAAGAGCGCGGCGAGCGGCTCTCGCGAAAGGCGCTGGTCGTCTGGCCTGGTCACGGCGCGAACGAGCAGGAGTTGCGGGAGGCAACAATCACCGACCTTCGACGGCGCGCCTCCGCCAGAAACTGGAATGACCTCAAGGCGGCCAAGAAGACGAAGCGTCTGATCGAGGATCTCGTCTGCCGGACTAGGCGTCTCGGCGACGTTGTCGAGGTCATCGAGAGGGACTCGACAATCTGCTTCTACCGACCGCCCGAGTTCTTCCTTGAGGCACGGGCCATGAAGGGGTGGGTTCGCCTGCTTCTTCCGCTTGACTTCGACGACCTAGGAGAGACACCGAGGGCGCTGAGTGTTCGCGATGCAGCCGATTGGTCCTTCTTCGTAGGTGCCGTGCACAAGGAGTGCGGTGTCGTCATCCGCATTGACGACGCTGAGCAAGCGAAGGCTGCCATTCCCATCGTGCGGCGCGCGTTCAATACGGTCGTCGGCTGACGTTGGGGCACCAAGGACCGGACGGCGTGGAGATGCCGCATCCAAGCGGCAGGACGGGTGCCAAACGGACCCTGCCGACGCCGTTCAGGCTCGCACCGCGAGAAACTCGGCCGGCGTCACGATCCGGACACCCCGGAACGGATCCATCCGGAGCAGGTCTTCGTCACCGGTCACGAGGTACTCGGCATCGCCGTTCACAGCTACTTCCAGGATGCCGTCGTCGTCGGGGTCACGGCACTCGCGAACGAACTCCGTGATCTCGACCAGGCGTGACTCGCGCACGAGCGCCTTCAGCAACTCGTCTCGCTCTTCGCGAGACACGTACCGGTCGAACTTCGCTCGGCGCAGCACAGCGGTCAGCTTTCGGAGTGACGGCGCTGAGACGAGAACGGTGCCCTGGCGCAGCGCGCACAGAAACGCTCGGCCCGGAGCAGACCGACGAAGGAGCGCTGCGCTGACGATGACGTTTGTGTCGAAGACGACTCGCGTCACTCTTCAGCCAGCAGCTCTTGCAGAGTCTCCTCGGTCAGGCCGCGACGCCGGGCGTTGCGGCTGATTTCCCGCACGACATCCTCCAACGATCGTCGGGATTCGACGACGTCCCGAAGGCGAAGGCTGACGAGTACATCGAGTTTGCGACGCTCGCCAACGGAAGAGGCTCGGTAGAGTTCGGCTACGTCTGAATCGACGGAAACCGTGATCTGGTCCATCATCGCGGATCCTCCTCCCAGTCACAGGGGCGGCAAGACGCTAACACACGGGGCAAGCACCCGACCCGCAGAAGCCCGCCGGTGTGGAAGTCTCCTCAGCCAGGTAACCTCAGCCGGATGCCGATCTGACGGTCCGGCTCGCTCCGCCCCTCTCTATCGCCAAGCTAAGGTCGGAAGGGCCCGCCGATGCCCATCACGTCGCCGAGCACCGCCCAGAACTTCGACTTCCTCGCATTCTCCTTCCGAATGGCCGCGAAGTAGGCGTCGTGGTCCTCGAAGCCGCGGTAGTCGTCGATCTTCTCCGCGAGCCCGGCGCAGGCGAGCAAGTGCCTTGACGCGTGCCGATAGCGTGAGGAGCGAGCGTTCACCATCGCGAAGTCGATCATTTCCCGCAGGGCAAGGGTCGCGGCCAGCGGATGATCGGCTGCGAGCGCCGATGCGGCGGCGTTCAACACTTCGTAGTAGTCGCCGTTCAGTTCCCGCGCTCTTCGTATAACGACCGCGGCGGCTCGCGCGGGATCCGGCCATTCGAGCAGAAACTCGAGGGCGGCATGCACGTCCTGGTAGCCGGCGACATGGTTGAGCGCCTTCTCGGTAGCCGTCGCCGCGCCGGCTTCGTCCAACCGTTCAAGGTAAGCCCGCAGGCACTTCTCGTCGAGCGTCTTCTCGAATGTCTCCCATCGCGCGACCTGGGCCTCCGCGTTTCGGCCCAAGGCTTCAAGCACGTCGATTCGAGTCTCGCGCCACTCTTCGTCAGGTGCCGGCCAGCCATCGTCCCGCACCAGCCGGGCGTCATCGAGGATACAAAGCGCCTCTTCCGGGCGGTCGGCCCCGAGCAGGCGTCGCGCGATCTCTGCCGCGAAGACCGGAATCCGCCGCTTCCGCTCGTCGTACTGCTCCATGAAGGCGTCCACATCGCCCTGGGCGTCGGCGATGTCCTCCAGGGCCTCGGGAATCGCCCGCTCGAACGATACAAGAGCATCATCCTCATCCGCTCTCTCAGGGGACCGGCCCCAAGGACCCGGTACGACGTTGCTTCGGCCCGCGCCCCGCGCGGCGGCCGACCTGCCCTCCCGAAGCGCCAGCACTCTCAGTCGAAGGTGCTCAAGCCCCGCTTGCCCCAGAGCGGGCCCCAGTTCACCGATCAGTCCGTCGTAGTTGCCGAAGCCGTTCCTCCAGATCGCTTCGAAGGTCCTGTCGGCGAGCTTGACAGGGTCGGGGCAAGCGGCGACGGCGACGCGACCGATGTCGGCACGGGCCGACCGGAAGACCTCGCCAACCAGGCCGTAGCTGTCGTCGCAACGATCGAAGACCCGCTCGCCCAGCGTGATGAATCGCCACAGCAGCTCCAGGGCCAAGCCCGGATCCTGTTCGGTCACGTGCTTCTGAATCGCCTCCCTCTGCACTTCCAAGTCATCCGCCAAGGTCGCGGCGTGGGAACGGGGCACGAACTTCTTCGCACGGCTCAACGCCCCCAGACGCTTCCGTATCTCGGCTGCGGCCGCGTCGGGACCCTTGGCTGCCGCAAGCTCCAGGCGCAACTGACGCTTTGCCACGGCGTCGTGCGCGGTGGCCGCCGACAGGAGTTCCGCGAGCTTTCGAGCACCCAGCGTCTCCAGTGCCCTCGCATCGATCGTGTTCTTGGTCGCCATTGTTCTCCGATCGTCCAGTCCGCCGACTACAGATCCTCCAGCAGTCGCCCGGCGGCCACGGCTCGCACATTCTCGCTCATCGCGAACGAGCGGTCGCCAGCGTGAATCACCGTCAGTTCGGCGAGTTCCAGGTCGCGGAGCGCCGAGCGCATGGAGGGTGTTGTGCGCGGCGAGGACGTCCGCTTGATCTCGTAGCCGACCCGGTGGTCGCCGCGGTCCACGAGCAGGTCGAGTTCGGCCCCCGTGTGGGCGCGCCAGAAGTAGACGCGTTCTTCTGGAAGGTCCAGGATAGTCAGCAACTGCTCGATGATGAAGCCCTCCCAGGACGCGCCGCACTTCGGGTGGCGTTCGAGGGCGGTCTGGTTGTCCAGGGCCAGCAAGGTGTGAAGCAGACCGGAGTCCCGGATGTAACCTTCGGCATCTTGACCTGTCGCTTGCGGAGGTTCGCGTGCCAGGGCTGCAGTTGACGCACGACGAGGGCCGCCGTGAGCTGATCGAGATACCGGCGGACCGTGGTATCCGAGACGCCGAAGGAACGACCGAACTCCGAACCGTTCCAGACCTGACCGTGCCAGTGGGACAGCATTCTCCAGAAGCGGCCCATCGCGTGGACTGGAGGCGCGCTTCACCCGGAAATCTCGGCGCCTACCATCGAGATTTCCTCCTTTCCTCGCCGTCCCGCGGACCCGCTCTTGATGCCGGCCGGGACCCGGGTGGCGCACCCAGTGTTCGCTACTCGCCCAGGCAGATGCCGAGGTCGCGGGCGGTGGCGACGACGTCTGCTTCCAGGGGGACGCTCTTCATCCGGCTGACCGCGCGTTCGAGCGGCACTGCCCGCACGGTAGGCGGGTCGAGGGCGACCATCACGCCAAACTTCCCTTCTTCGATCTGGCGGACGGCCGCGGCGCCGAACCGCAGGGCGATCAAGCGGTCGTAGGGGATCGGCTGGCCGCCGCGCTGGAGATGGCCGAGGGTGACGGTGCGGGTCTCCTTGCCGATGCGTTCGTGAATCTCCGCCGCGACACGCTCTGCGACACCGCCGAGGCGCTCGACCGGACCGCCTCCGACGCCCTTCGACCAAGTGAAGTCGCCGCCGACCGGTCGCGCTCCCTCGGCCGCCACGACGACCGCGAAGTGTCGTCCCCGCCGCTCACGCGCCATGAGATGGTCGCAGACTTCGTCCATGTCGTACGGGATCTCGGGGATCAGGATGACCTGGGCCGTCGCCGCGACGCCCGCAAAGAGGGCGATCCAGCCCGCGTAGCGGCCCATCAGCTCGACGACGAAGATGCGGTCGTGCGCCTCGGCGGTCGAGTGCAGCCGCTCGATCGCCGCCGTCGCTACATCGACCGCGGTGTGGAAGCCGAAGGTCACGTTGGTGCCGGCAAGGTCGTTGTCGATCGTCTTCGGCACACCGACGACCGGTACACCGAGTCCGTGCAGCTTGAGGGCAAGCCGCATGGAACCATCGCCGCCGACCGCGACGAGCGCGTCCAGGCCGAGACGATGGAAACCGGCGATCGCTTCCTCCGTGAGGTCCTCCACGACGACCGAGCCGTCCTCCTGTTCGACCCGGCGCTCGAAGGGGTTCGCGCCGCTGCGCGTGCCCAGGATCGTGCCGCCGAGATGGGTCGTGCCGCGCACCGCATCGCGGTCGAGGACGCGGACCTGGCTTGGATCGAAGAATGCGCCGTAGCCGCGCAGGAGGCCGAAGACCTCCCAGCCGCGGCGAACGGAGGCCAGGGTGACGGCCCGGATCACCGCGTTGAGTCCGGGCGCGTCGCCGCCACCGGTGCTGATGCCGATTCGCTTCATGGGCCGATTTGTCTCATGGGCCTGCGGAGACTAACCGGAGGCCGCCGCTTCGCGCCGGATGCCGGCCGGAACCCAGGTGGCGCGGAGCCGCGCCACCTGCGAACCAGTCCGTGCGCCCGTCATCGGGCGCACGGATGGCAGGCCGGCGCACCCAGTCTTTGAGGGCGAGCGAACCCTGCTTCAGTCCGGGTTCTCGAGGCGGTCGTACATCCGCTGGACCTCCACGTCGGAGGGGTTGCGAAAGCCGGTGTCCGACATGTCGATCGTCTCGATCGCCTCCTCGACGGAGACCCCGGCCGCGTGCTTCGCCGCGGTTCGCTCCCACAGAGCCCGGTAGTAGTCCTGCGATTTCTCGATCGGACTCAGGTCGGTCATCGGCGGCCCATGCCCGGGAACGACGATGTCAAAGTCGAGCGCCTTCAGGTTCTCCAGCGTCTGGGGCCAGTCGTCGACGTAGCCGTCGCCGAGGAACGACGGTCCACCGAACAGGATGTCGCCGGTGAAGACGAGCTTCTCCTGCGGGAAGTAGACGACGACGTCCCCGCCTGTGTGGGCGCGGCCCAGGAAGATGACCTGGATCTCGCGGCCGCCCCGGAACAGGGTCATCTTCTCGTTCATCGTCACGTCGGGCGGCAGCGGGACGATCTCGTCGAAGTCCGCGGCATGGGCAGCGAACATCGCGCGGTATGCCTCGAGCCCTTCGCGCTGCTCGTCGTCCTCGGCCGCCTCGATCTCGCCTGCAAGCCGCTCCAGCGTCGCCGCGTTCCCGGCCAGCCCACGAAGGTAGGTCGCCTCCTCGTGAGCACCGGTCGCCATCTTCATCCGCGTGTACTCGTGGCCGATGATCGGAATGCCGGCGAACTCCTGGTTGCCGTGGGCGTGGTCCCAATGGTAGTGGGAGTTGATCAAGGCCGTGACGGGCTTGTCCGTGATCGCCGGAATCGAAGCGATCAGGTCTCGTGCCTTGGACGGCGTCACGTGGGAATCCACGATGACGACGTCCTCGTCGTTGACGATGACGAGCGCGTTGCTGTTGAACACCTGCGCCGTGGTCTGGGTCAGCCAGATGCCGTTGCGGACCTCCATGAAGCGGTGGGTGTCCGTCGTCGTGGTCCATTCCTGCGCCCACAGCGAACCCGCCGCGAACACCGTGGCCGCGACGAGCGCGGGTCGAATCGTCAGTCGAAGAGCGTGTTTCATGGTCCTCCCTCTCGTCGTCCGCCAATTTCCGGCGACGGTCTACAATACGCCAACCTGATGGAATTCTCCGTCCTCCGGCTGCTCGCCGCAGCCAGACCGGCTCTTGCCCTGATCTGCGTCGCCGCCCTGGCCGCGACGGCCCAGGCGCGCGCGGAGGACGGCGACGGCACATCGGCGGCCGCCAAGCCGCCCGTTCCGCCGGGTCGCTGGGAGACCAGCCACTCGATCGACGTCGCCGGCGAGACGGTCGAGTACGACGCCGTCGTCACCGGAATCCAGCTCGACAACGACGACGGCGCTCCGGCCGCACATCTCTGGTACACGGCGTACTTCCGGACGAACGGCGCGACACCGCAACAGCGGCCCCTGGTGTTCTCCTACAACGGAGGCCCCGGCTCCGCGTCCTTCTGGCTGCACATGGGGATCATGGGGCCGCGGCGCGTCGTGACCCCCGACGTCGGCCCGCAGGGAGCGCCGCCCTACCCGCTCGAGGACAACGCCTGGACCCTCCTCGACATCGCCGACATCGTGATGGTCGATCCCGTAGGCACCGGCTTCAGCCGCACGCTGGGCGAGACTCCTGGCTCCGACTACTGGGGCATCGACGAGGACGCGAAGTCGCTTGCCCAGTTCATCCGTCGGTTCCTCAGCGCACACGACCGCTGGAACTCGCCCCGCTACTTGCTCGGCGAGAGCTACGGCACGACCCGCTCGGCGGTGCTCGCCGGCCACCTGCAGCGCGCGAACATCGACCTGAACGGCATCGTCCTGGTCTCCTCGGTCCTGCAGTTCAACACGATCCAGTTCGCGCCAGGCGACGACCTGGCCTACGTCGTCAATCTGCCGTCCTACACCGTCGCCGCCCGTTACCTGGACGCGCTGCCGGAAGGCACCCCGGCGGATCTTGCGGCCCTGATGGCCGAAGTCGAGGAATGGGCGCTCACGGAGTACGCCACCGCACTGCTTCGGGGCAGCACGCTCGACGCGGACACCCGCGCCCGGGTGATCGACCGCTTGCACCGCTACACCGGGCTCTCGCGCGACTTTCTCGAAAAGTCGGACCTGCGGGTGACGGCTCCGGCCTTCGAGGCCGAACTGCTGCGCGACGAGGGGAAGATCGTCGGCCGCCTGGACGCCCGCTTCACCGGCCCGGCGGGAGACACGCTGGGCGCCCGGCCCTCCCACGATCCGCAGTCCACGGCGATCAGCTCGGCTTACACGTCAGCCTTCAACAGCTACCTGCGAAGCGAACTCGGCTACGACGGCGACCGCGAGTACGTCCCGAGCGGCGCCGTCCGCGACTGGAACTGGGGCCGGGTCAGGGCGGGCCGCTTCTCGCGCGGCGACGGCACACCGAACGTCGCCCCCGACCTGGCCGCCGCGATGCGCCGGAATCCGGAGCTCGAAGTGCTCCTGATCAACGGCCTGTACGACCTGGCGACGCCCTACTTCGCGGCGGTCTGGACGCTGGACCACATGGGCCTGCCGCCGGAACTCAGGGCCAACATCCAGCGCGAGGACTTCGCCGCAGGGCACATGATGTACGTGGATCAGTCCCTGCTGCCGCAGTGGAAGGAAACGCTCGACGCCTTCATCCTGCGCACGTCGGGCGGCGCCGCGCGAGGCGCCGAATAGCCCTTGCCTCGCGCCCCGAACGCCCTGGGCCGGCTTGGGACCGGATGCCGACGGGGACGTCGGCGCACCCAGTGGGCCTTGCATCGCGCCCCGAAACGCCCTGGGCCGGCTCGGGACCGGGTGCGCCGACGTCCCCGTCGGCTTTCTGAGAGGCGCTCCGAGGTCCCTCCATCTCCGTCCAGGAACAGGCAAGACTGATACAGTGTTACAAGTTCGTAGAGCACGGAGCCTCTAGCCACCTACGCCATCGCCATGAAACTCGACCTCGGGACATCCTTGGCGCTTCTGTGCGCCGCCGCCCTCGCGCTGCCGGCAGCGGGAGAGTCCAGGGAGGCGGGCGCGGCGAGCAAGACGGCGCCCCTGGCACTCACGCCGACCGAGTACAACAACACGATCGCCGACCTTCTCGGCTTCCCCAGGGACGGGGAACGGTGGCCGAAGCGGCCACCCGTGGCCGACCGGATCAGTCCGCGGCGCGCGGCAAGCAAGGGCGTCTTTTCGCCGCCGCCGCCACCCGATCCATGGCCGTGGCCGTTCCCGGACGAGCCCGGCGCGGACGGCTTCGAGGGCATCGTCCAGGGCCAGAGTCCCTCCTCCTACCAGGTCGAGGAACTCCACCTGGCGGCGATGCACTTTGGCTCGTTCGCCCTGTACTCGCCCAACTTCCTGACCTGCTCCACCTGGGCCGAGCTGCCGGCCACGGAGCGCGAAGCCTGCGTCTGGAAGAGCATCCTCCGCTTCGCCGAACGGGCGTGGCGCCGGCCGCTGCGAAACGACGAGCGCGAACGGATCGAGGCGTTCTGGCAGACGCAACTTGCCGCGGAACCGATCGAAGAGGCGGTCGCTCTTGCAGTCGCCGGCATCCTCCAGGCGCCGGCCTTCCACTTCAAGCTGGCGCCGGGCCCGAGCGACGCCGCAACGCTCGACCCGTGGCAACTCGCCACCCGGCTGTCGTACTTCCTCTGGGACTCGATGCCGGACGACGAGCTGTTCCAGGCGGCCCGCACCGGCGAGCTCGACACCCCGGAAGGCCTCGAACGCCAGGCTGAGCGCATGCTCGACGACCCGTTGGCCCGGCCGGCCGTCGTCCACTTCCACCATCAATGGCTCGGCACCGAACAGGTCCTGCTGATCGCACCGGCGCGACGCGCTTTCGGCCCCCGGTTCGGCCTCTCCACCCAGGTGCACAACGCCCGCGACGACGACACGAAGTGGCCGGCGATCATCGGGCCCATCCGCCACTCGATGAAGCTCGAGACCGAGCTGTTCGTCGAAGAGGCGATCTTCGACCGCGCGGGAACCTTCACCGAGCTGATGACCGGCAACCACGGCTACATGTCGCGCAACACCAGGCCGATCTACGGTGAGACGACGACCCTGGACGAAGGGCGGGCCGCCGTGACCCGGAAGATCGAGTACGTCACCGCCTCGGTCGGACGAAGGAAGCCGCTCACCCTCAAGCCGGTGAAGCTCGACCCCGCGCTGCGGGCCGGCGTGTTGACCCTGCCGTCGGTCATGGCCATCGGCGCCTACGCGGTGCAGCCCGGCCCGATCCCCCGGGGCGTGCGCATCCTGGAGCGGATCGCCTGCATGGACCTCGGCGAGCCGGTCGAAGGCGTCGAGAGCGCTTTGCCCCCCGACGCACTGACTGTCGAGAGCACCAACCGCGAACGGACCGCCGCCGCGACCAAACCCGGCGAGTGCAACTCGTGCCACCGCCGGATCAACCCGGCCGGTTTCGCCTTCGAGCACTACGACGCGATGGGCGCCTGGCGGGCCGAGGACAACGGCCAGCCGGTCGACGCCAGCGGCTCGCTGCGACTCCCCGGCGCCGAAGTGCTCACGTTCGCCGACGGCGTCGAGTTCGCGCACGAGCTGGCCGCGAGCCGCCGGGTCCGGGACTGCTACGCGCTCCACTGGACGCGCTACGCACTCGGAAGCCACCTTGAGCGGAACGCGCCCGGCCTCGAACCGATTCAGCAGCGCTTCCGCGAGAACGACTCGGTCAAGGCACTCCTCGTTTCCATCGCGACCAGCGACCTCTTCCGCACACGCGCAACCGAACCAGGCTCCGAAGTCGACGGATGATCTCAAGACGCCAACTGCTGCAACTCGGAGGGCTCACAGCACTCGGCGCCGGCTGGCCGGGCGGCGCCCTGCGGGCGCTGGCCCAGAGCCCGGCTCAAGTCCGGCGGCTGATCCTCATCAGTCACTGCCACGGCTGGCCCTACGCCACCTGGAAGATGCGCCCGGACGGCGTCTCCGAGAACGAACCCTGGTCGGTCGACCTGGAGCAACTGCCGGAGAGCGCGTTCAGCCGACCGCTGGCCCCGCTCCACGAGCACCGTCGCCGCATCCTCGCCCTGGACGGCCTGTCCCTGGCCACCGCGGAACTCGACGCCGGCGGCAACCGGCACGATCGCGGCTGGGTCCACTCATGGACCGGCGCGAACGCGGACTTCGCCGGTCGCGACACGCGCTCGACCTCGGCCTCCCTCGACCAGATCGTCGCCGCCCATGTAGCCCGCGCGGACCGCCTGCCGTCGCTGGAGGTCTCCGTCGACGCGGCGCTTGAGGCCGGCCGGCCGATCAGCTACAACGCCGGCGGCGTGCGGCTGCCGGCCGAGAACACGCCGCTGCGGGCCTGGAACCGGGTCTTCGGGCCGGCATCCTCCGGCGACACGGTCGGCGCCTACCGGCGCAGCACCCTGGACTTCGCGTACCAGGAGTACCGGGCGGTCGCAGCGCGCTTCGACGCGAACGATCGCGCCCGGCTCGAGTCCCACTTCGGCCTCGTCGACCGGCTCGGCCACCGGCTCGAAGGCCTGGCGACCCTCTCCTGCGAAGCCCCGGCCCGGCCCGCCAGTTCGTTCGACCGCTACGACCTGCAGTTCGATGCCTTCGTCGACATCATCGCCGCCGCCTTCAGTTGCGACATCACCCGGGTCGTCTCCTTCTCGCTCGGCGAGATGCCGACGGCCGAGTTCGGCGCCGACCACATCAGCGACAAGGTGCACAAGGGCATCGCCCACTACATCCACGACGATGTCCGCAAGCACGACGCGATGACGCACTACGTGGACTACCACGGCCAGCAGGTCGCCCGTCTCGTCAGCACCCTGGAGTCGATCCCGGACGCGGGCGGCGGCTCCCTGATGGACAACACTCTGATCGTCTGGGGCTCCGAACTCGGCGACGGCTGGCACGGCTACCGCAACTACTGCCCCGTCCTGATCGGCGGCTCCTGGGCCTTCGACACCGGCCGCTACATGTACTGGCCCCACGAGACACCGGCCCGGATGCGCGTCCCGGCACAGCTCGCTCCCGGTGGTCTGACGAAGTTCGCCGGCGTTCCCCACCAGCACCTCCTCGTCAGCGTTGCCCAGGCGATGGGCCTGGACGTCGACCACGTCGGCCTGCGGCACGCCTACGGCCAGCGGGGCGACCTGATCAGCCTGGCCGGACCGCTGGCGGGACTGCGGGCGTAGGGCCGGCGCGGCACCAGGCTCGCGGACGCGGAGTCGCTCGCGCGACCGCGTCGGAGGACGGGGAGTAAGGAGCGAGGCTGACGCCTCGCGCGGTGTTTTCCCGGAAAGCCGGCGGGGACGCCGGCGCACCCAGTGAGTGCGGCGCCGAAGCCCTACTCGGGCAGGGCGAAGGCGAGGAGTTCGGACTTGCGGGGCGGCAGCCGCGGGGGCGGGGGCGGCGCGTCGGCGACGGCGGTCGATGCGATGGAAGGCCCGGGGCCTGGGCGCTCGCCGCCGCCGGCGATCAGGATGTACTGGCGGCCTTCGTGCATGTAGGTCATCGGGCCGCCGTGCAGGCTGCGGTCGACTTCGAGCTGGGCCAGGAGTTCGCCGGTCGCCTTGTCGAAGGCGACAAGGTAGCTGCCGTCAGCCGAACGGTCTCCCAGTGCCATCCGACCGCCCGCGGACGGGCGATCGGACTGGTTCGCGTCTCGCTCGTTCCCTCGCGAGCCGGGTTCATCGACGATCGGTTCGATTGAGACGACCAGCGTCTTCGTGACCAGGACGCCGCCTTCGGTGACGATGCCGTCCTGAGGCGGCGTGCCGAGCCGGCCGAGGTTCAAGTGCTTGATCGCGGGGTGGTCGCGGGGCCCCTCCCCGAGCGGCGCCTGCCACAGCATTTCGCCGCGGTTCATGTCGAAGGCCGTGATCCGCCGGTAGGGCGGCTTGAGCAGGGGCAGGCCCTGGACCTTCGGCGTGGGCCGGCGGTTGATCGAGTAGCGCCAATCGGACCGCGCCGGGTCGGGCGCCGAGAGCGAGATGGCGCCCGGCCGCGTCAGCGAAGGCACGTAGAGGATGTTCGTCTCCGGATCGAAGGAGGCGCCTGTCCAGTTCGCGCCGCCGCCGGGCCCCGGGTTCTGGACGTAGGCGCGCTTGCCGTCCTCGCCGTGGACGATCGGCGGCGTGAAGACCGGGCCGATCACATAGTCCCGGACCACCTTGAGTGCCTCGGCCCGCAGCTCCGGCGTGAAGTCGATCAGGTCGTCGTAGTCGATGCCGAGCGTCTCGAACGGCGGCGGCCGCGTCGTGAACGGCTGGGTGCGCGAGAGCTTCTCGCCGGGAATGCGCGAGTGGTAGTTGACCGGCGCCTCGACGATCGGCCAAACGTGTTCCCCCGTCGCCCGGTCGAACACGTAGGTCATCGCGACCTTCGAGACCACCGCAACCGCCTTGATCTCCTTGCCCTCGACCGTGATGTCGATCAGGTTCGGCGCCGAGGCCAGATCGTAGTCCCAGACGCCGTGGTGGATCGTCTGGAAGTGCCAGACGACCTCGCCGTTGCGGGCATCGAGGCAGACGATCGACTCCGCGTAGACGTTGTCGCCGTGCCGGTCGCCGCCGTAGTAATCGTTCGTCGGCGTCCCGAACGGCAGATAGACGTAGCCGAGCTCCTGGTCGGCGCTCATCATGGACCACACGTTCGTGTTGCCCATCGTCCGCCAGGACTCGTTCTCCCAGGTCTCCGTGTAGGGCTCGCCTTCCCGCGGCACGGCGTGGAACGTCCACTTCAGCTTCCCCGTGCGGACGTCGAAGCCGCGCACGTCCCCGGGCGGGTTGTTGTTGAGCAGCGGAAAGTCGAAGATCGTATTGCCGACGACGATCGTGTCGGCCACGACGACAACCGGCGCCGTCCAGTTCATGTTCCGGTTCGCACGGCCCGGCAGGAGCCCCTGCATCAGGTCGACGACGCCCTCCTCGCCGAACTCGGGGTCCGGCCGGCCGGTCGCCGTGTCGATGGAGACGAGCCGCCCGGCCCGGGTGGCGATCAGGACGCGATCCGCCGCACCGTCCGTCCAGTGCTCGATGCCCCGGATCTGGACCAGACCGCGCCGCTGCTCGATCTCCCAGTCCCTCGGATCGTGCCGCCAGAGCTCTTCGCCGGTCGCGGGATCGAGCGCCGCGACCTGGCCCAGGCCGCTCGCGATGTAGACGACGCCGTCGATCATCAGCGGCATGCCCCGGAACGGCCCCGGCACGAGATCCGTCACGTCCCGGAGGTGGACATCGGCCGACTCCCAGCGCCAGGCGACCTCCAGTTGCTCGAAATTGTCCCGGCCGATCTGGTCAAGCGACGAGTACCGGGTCGAGCCGCTGTCGCCGCCGAAGTGCCGCCACTGCCCGCCTTCCGCGCCGTGCTGCGCCGCGGCCGGCAGGGCGACCGACACCGCGAGCAGCACCGGAAGACTCCTGAACACCCTGATCAACTGCGTTTCTCTCATCGTTGGGATCGGCGATCCTACCGCGCCGCCAGCTGGCATCCCACTGGGTGCGCCGACGTCCCCGTCGGCATTCGCCCGACCTTGTACGATCCTCGATCCGACGCCGCCGCCAACGCCTCGCCAGCATGGCCACCGCTCCGGGACAACCGAACGAGGATCAGCAAGCACGATGTCCACGAACGCCACCAGGATCGCCTCCGTCACCGGCCGCGAGGTGCTCGACAGCCGCGGCAATCCAACCGTCGAAGTGGAGATCGTCCTCGAAGGCGGCGGCGGCGGCCGCGCGATCGTCCCCAGCGGCGCGAGCACCGGCCGCCATGAAGCGGTCGAACTTCGCGACGGCGACGCGGCCCGCTACGGCGGCAAGGGAACGACGACCGCCGCCGGTCACGTGAACGGCGAGGTCGCAGGGGCCATCCAGGGCCTCGACGCGGCCGACCAGGACGCGCTCGACCGGGTCCTCATCGAGCTCGACGGCACGCGGAACAAGAGTCGCCTGGGCGCGAACGCCGTGCTCGGCGTGAGTCTCGCGGCAGCCCACGCGACGGCGGCGGCGCGGGCGCAGCCGCTCTACGCCTCGCTTGGCGGCGACGCAGCGCGCACCCTGCCGGTGCCGATGCTCAACATCCTGAACGGCGGCCAGCACGCCGCCGGCTCGACCGACTTCCAGGAGTTCATGGTCATGCCGACCGGGGCCGATTCCTTCGCCGAGGGCCTGCGCTGGGGCGTCGAGATCTACCACCGGCTGCGCTCGATCCTTCACGACCGCGGCTTCTCCGTCGCGGTCGGCGACGAGGGCGGCTTCGCACCGGCCCTGGGCGGCAACGAACGCGCCGTCGAGGTCATCCTGGAGGCCATCGAGGCGTCCGGTCGCCGCCCCGGCGAGGACATCCGAATCGCCCTCGATCCCGCGACCAGCGAGCTCTACGACGAGACGACTGGCCGCTACAGCCTGGCAATCGAGGGCCGCGAACTCGAGAGCGGCGAACTCGTCGACCTCTGGGCGAACTGGTGCGCGAAGTACCCGATCGTCAGTATCGAGGACGGCCTCGCGGAAGACGACTGGGCCGGTTGGCAGGCGCTCTGCGAACGTCTCGGCAACGACGTGCAACTCGTCGGAGACGACCTGCTGGTGACGAACATCGAGCGGATCGGCCGGGCAGTCGAGGAGAGCTCTTGCAACGCCCTGCTCTGCAAGGTGAACCAGATCGGCTCGCTGAGCGAGAGCGCTGCCGCGGTCGAGCGAAGCCGCGCCGCCGGCTGGGGCGTCGTGATGAGCCACCGTTCCGGCGAGACGGAAGACACCACGATCGCGGACCTGGCCGTCGCCTGGAACACCGGCCAGATCAAGACCGGCGCTCCAGCCCGCAGCGACCGGGTCGCCAAGTACAACCAACTCCTCCGCATCGAGGAGCAGCTCGGCGACCGCGCCGTCTACCCGGGACTCGACGCGTTTCCGGTCAGGAACCCGGCCACTTAGCTGCCAGGAGCTCGCGCGGCAGAGACCGGGTGCGCCGGCGTGGCCCTAGTCACATCTGTCCCCCTGCCAGTTTTCGATGCCGCCGAGCCACTCGTCGAAGGCGGCGGTAGACGGAGCGCACAGGTCGCTGGCGTGGAACCAGAACACGCCGAGTTCGCCAATGTCGAGAAGGGTGTCGGGAAGGGGGCCTGAGAGCTGTGTGTCGTGAACGTACATCTCGACCAGATCCGTGAGGCGACCGATCTCCGGGCGCAACGAACCGGTCAGGTTGTTGGACCACAGGCGGAACGACACCAGGTCGGTCAGATCGCCCAGCTCCGGCGGCACGCCGCCCGAGAACTCGTTGTCCCCGAGCCAGAGCCACCTCAGGTTCGTCAACTCGCCAAGCCAGGGAGGAATGGCGCCGGTCAACCGATTGCCCCGCACTTCCAGCAGGTTCAGCCATCTCAGGTTCCGGAAGGAGGCGGGAATCCCGCCAGTCAGTTCATTGAAGCCGAGCCGCAAGTAGCCCAGCCTTGGCAACCTCCCCAACGCCGGAGGAATGCTCCCGGTCAGTTGGTTCGAGTACACATACAGGTACGTCAGGCTACGCAGACGCGCCAGTTCCACCGGTATCTCGCCGGTCAACGCGTTCGAGTGAAGGAACAGCCACACGAGATCCTCGAGGTCGCCGAGCTCCCGCGGGATGGCCCCGGTCAACTGGTTGCCACTCAGCAGCAGCACGAGGAGATCATCCAGATCGCCGACCGCAGCCGGTATCTCGCCTCTCAACCCGTTCTCGCTCAACTCCAGCCAGGTCACGCGGCCGCCCTCGCCGGTCGTCACGCCGTACCACTCGTCGAGCGGACGGTTGCTCAGCCAGTTCTCCTTGTTCGTCCAGTTCGCGCCACCCGTCGCTCGGTAGAGCGCGATCAACGCATCCCGATCCCGCTTCGAGATCGCGGCCGTGGCCGAAAACCCGGTGTGCAGTTCGTAGGCGCCGGTCGCATCCGTGTCCTTCCCCGTGACGCGTACGTAGTAGGTACCCGGGCCCACCGATGCGACAAGACGGAAGTTCTCCTCGGCGCCCGAGTCCGAGTCGCTGGCCAGGGTCGTTCCAGCCGCATTCATCAGGACGCCCTCGGTATCGGTCGAGCCTGTCGTGCGGAGCTGCACCCTGCCGGCACGCGGAATCCGAAAGACGAAGAAGTCGGCGTCGGCAGCGTCCAGAAAGCCGAACCGTGAGGCTTCCAGCGGGATATCGGTCGCCTCATCCCGCGTACCGCCGTGATCGTCCGTCGCCGAGCACGAGAAGGTCGTCGTGTCCTTGATTGGGCGGAACGGCCTGCCCAAACGGTTGGCGTAGGCTCTCGCGACGCCGGTCTGGGAGTCGACCACGGTCATCTCGACCGCCACGTCCGTCAGGCCCCCGGCGAACACCCATCGGTTGCCGTTCACCGCGCAGCCGTCGAGCACCTTGATCACGATCTCGATGTTGGCGGGCTCGAAGAACCAGAACAGGCCGGTGTCGCCGGTAAGCGGCTTCGCCCTGCCTGTGCCCGTCTTCTCGTCTTCGGTTTCCCAGTCCAGGCGGACGCGAAAGCGGCCCTTCTCGAGACATAGCGTGCGCTCGCCGGCGGCGCACTGGCCGGGGGCGGCCACGGGCGTCTCGACCCGAGCGGCGCGGTAGCGCTCCAGGGCGAGTTGGACGTCCCGGTCGGGGTCCAGCGGGCGCCCGGCCAACGGCGAGGGTTTCGCCAGCCCGGCGCTCCGCGCCGCGGCGATGCTCGTGTCGGGGCCGCAGGTCTCGAAGGCCTCGTTGTCCTGAACCGGCTGCAGGAGCGTTCCTTCCGGATTGAACCAGGTCCCGGCCATGCCAGTCTCGGTATCAACCACCGTCAACTGAACCTCGGTATCCGTCAGACCACCCGCGAAGACCCAGAAGTGCTCGTTCAGGGCGCATCCGTCGAGCAGCTTGACGACCATTTCGACGTTGGCGCGATCGAAGAACCAGAAGGCCCCGGTGTCCTTCGTCAGGGTCACCGAGCCGCCCGGACCGGTGGCCCCGGCCGCGGTCGTCCACTCCGCGGTCACCTGGAACCGGCCTTCGTTCAGGCACAGTGTCTGACCGTCCTCGACGCATGTCCGCGCCTCGCCGTGCGTGACCGCGCCGGCTTCGCTGGTCGCCGAGGACCGTCCACCCGCGTTGCTCGAAGCCACCCGGTACGCACGGTAGGTCGCCGGCGGCAGTCCCTCGACGACGAACGAGGTCATGTTGCTCCCGACGCTGGCGATCAGAGTGAACTCCGTCTCGTTGATCGACCTTTCGAAGATGTCGAAGGCCGCTTCGTCATTCGAGTTGTCCTGCCAAGTGAGTTCGATGCTCTGCTGATCGATCGTCTTGGCGGTCAGCTCGGACGGACTGGCCGGGCCGCCGTGCGCGGGATAGAGAAAACGCACCGCGGCCAGGTCGTCGGCCGCGGGCAGCCCGCCACGGTAGACGTGCTTGCCGCTGGCGGTCGCCTTCATCAGAGAGTCCGCGGTCAGCGCGCTGCAGGTATCGGAGAACCCCTGAGCGCAGGAGTGAGCCAGACCGAGCGCATGGCCCAGCTCGTGAGCCATCACATGCTCATGCGCCTTGCCGGCGTTCAGGGTCCGGGCCGCCCAACTCAGGCCGTAGCCGTCCTGGGTCAGGATGTCGGTTTCCAGGATCGGAAGCCCTTCGTGCGATGTATTGCCAGGGATCTTGTGACGGTGCTCCTCCGCACAAGAGAAGCGGGTCAGGGCGATGGCCAGAACGCCTCCCCTGCTGGCCTGGAAGTAGCCTGGAAGCACGTCGTGCGGGTCCTCGAAGAGGATCGAGTTCACGCCGTCACTCCGGGCAATCCCGGCCCTCTTGTTCGTCGTGCCCAGATTCTCGAGTTGAACGCTGCTTGCCGGATCGTCGTTCCAGGCCCGCATCGCCCGCACCACCTCGGCGATTCCGCCGCCAGGGACGCCGGCCTGCCCGTCCGCCTGGATAGTGAACCCGACCCCGTTGCCGCGATCGAATTGCCGCCACCGGATCGGCAGGTCGGGCGCCGGGCAGGTGGAAGGACTTGTGAGGAAGCGGTACGGAGAGACCAGGGCGGTCGGACGGTCGGCCGGCGCGGCGGCGGCGAAGTAGTCCGCCTCGCGCTCCACGCCGCGCACGCGGTCAGCGATCCAGCGGCGAAAGTCGCCACCGTTGCGGGGCCTGTGACTCGACGGATCGGAGTCCGCCCCGTTGTTTGACCCCGGCGCCGCTTCATGGAGGGCCGCCTCGCGCATCAGCAGTCTGCCCGCGGCCGACGACGACTCGAAGAACATGCCCAGCGACAACTCCACGGTGCGGTAGACGCCGTCGCCGACGGCTTCCGGAACCTCTTCGAGGAATAGCAGCAGCCGGTCGCCGGCCGTCAGCATCGGCAGGCCGTAGATGACCGAGACGACGGCGTCCTCGCTCACGCCTCCCGGCTGCCGGACCAGGATCGTGCCGCCCGGGACGGTCCCCTTCAGCACCGCCTCCACCTCGAAGAGCGCGTCCGTGGATGGGAACCGCGCTCCGGCGGCCGCCATCGCCGACCGCACCTCTCCGAAGACGATGATCGGTGTCCGGTCCACCATCACCTCGTCGCTGGGCGCGACGTAGATGATGCCGCCAGCCGGCGCGGTCACCGACACCGCCAGCAAAGCGCCGGCCAGTCCCCGCCACCGAAGAAGAGCGCAAGCCCCTCGCCGACCACTTCGTGCAAGGCCCCGCGCTCTTTCACTCTTCAATTCACTTCCCTCCAGAAGGTGTCAAACGAGGATCGGTCGAGACTACAGACCTGACAGGAAAAGGACCACATCGGCAACGTTGGTGCCCGTGGCGCCGGTGCGCATCAACGCGCCGGCAGCGTCGAGGGCGTGGTACGAGTCGTTGTCCGCGAGCGCGGCGGCGGGGTCGATGCCGGCGCTCCGGATGCGAGCCACCGTCGAGGCGTCGACCAGGCCGCCGGCGGCATCGGTGGGGCCGTCACGGCCGTCCGTGCCGGCGGCCAGGAACACCCAGTCGCGGCGGTCAGCAAGCGGCCCCTCGGCCGCTTCGAGCGCGAAGGCCAGGGCAAGTTCCTGGTTGCGGCCGCCCTTGCCCGCGCCGCGGACCGTCACCGTCGTCTCGCCGCCGCCGACGAAGGCGCGGGGCGCCGCGGCAGCGAAGCGTTCCGCGAGCGTCGCTCCGACCTCGCGCGCCTCGCCCTCCAGGGGCTGCGGTTCGATCTCCACGGCGGGGCCGCACGCCGCGGCCATCGCCCGGACGCTGGTCCGGTTACCGCCGACGATCCGGTAGATCGCGCCGGCGAAGACTGGGTCGCCGGGCTTGGGGGTCTCCTCGACGTCGCCCCGAACCCCGGCCTCGAACCGTGCTCGAACGGACGCCGGACACGACTCGAGCACGCCGCATCGCTCCAGGACGCCGACTGCATCCCCGAACGTCGACGGATCGGGCGCCGTCGGCCCACTGCCGATGACGGACGGATCGTCGTCGATCACGTCCGAGAGGGCGAGAGTGATCACCCGTGCCGGGCGCAACTGCCGCAGCAGACCGCCGCCCTTGATCGTCGAGAGGTGCTTGCGCACCGCGTTCAGCTCGTGGATCGTGGCGCCGGCGCGGAGGAGCTGCCGGGTCACCTCCAGCTTGTTGCCCAGACCGATGCCCGGCGCCGGCGCCGGCAGCAACGCTGAGGCGCCGCCGGAGATCAGGACCAGGGCCAGGTCGAAGGCGCCCAGCTCAGCGGCCCGCCGCTCGATCTGCCGCGCCGCGGCGAGACCGCGTTCGTCAGGCAGCGGGTGTCCCGAGCGCAGAGCCTCGAAGCCGCCTGTGCGCACCGCCTCGTCGTGAGCGACAACCAACACGTCGGAGGTTCGAACGCGATGACCCAGCACGCTGGCGGCCGCCGCCGCCATGCCGAACCCGGCCTTCCCCACCGCCAGCACCGCGATACGGCCGCCTGCCCTGGTTCGCAGGTCGAGTTCGCGAAGCGCCGAAGCGGCTGACGCCGCCGGATCGGCCGCCATCACGCCCACGCGGAAGATCTCCGCGGCCCGTCTCCTCAGGTCGAAAACCATCGCTCCAAGGATACGGCCACGAGGCACATCCCATATGGTACATTCCACTGCACCAATACTGCGGCAGGAGCCCAAGCGCATGAGCGGTGAAGGAACAGGCAGCGAACTGAGCATCCCCGATATGGAGGCGATCCGCGGGGGGGCGTGTTCGGCAGGCATGCTGCGCGAGTTGAAGGGCGCGCTGGAGGTTTCCGACATCGAGCTCGCGGGCATCGTCGGAATCCCACGCCAGACCATGCACCGTCGCCTGCAGCATGGAAGCCTCAAACGGCACGAAGCCGACCGGGTCGTCGCGGTCGCCAAGGCATACAACAAGGCACTCGAGTTCTTCGACTACCAGCACGAAGCCGCCATCAGGTGGATGAAGCGCCCCAACCTTGCGCTCGACGGAGACACGCCCCTGGAGCGCGCCGACACCGTCAGCGGCGCGCACGAGGTCGTCGTGCTGCTTCACCGCCTCGAGCACGGAGTCCTGCCCTGAGTTCCTCGATGAGGGTCTGGAGGATCGCCAAGGCCGCCCACGCCACCGACGCAGCCCGGATGCTGAGCGGCAGGGGAGCGGCCCTCATGGGGGGACGCTGGAATCCGATCGGCATGCAGGCGGTCTACTGCAGCGAGACGTCCTCCCTGGCCATGCTGGAGACTCTCGTGCACACCGAGGACATTTCGAATCCAGGCGCCTTTGGAATCCTTCACGCAACGATCCCGAACGCCGCCCTCGTCGAGCCGGCCAACCTGTTCGACGCCCCGAACAAACAGAAGGCAGGCGCCGCGGTCCTGAAGGAGCATCTCGCGTTCGCGGTTCCCAGCGTGGTGAATCCGCTGGAGCGGAACATCGTCATCAACCCGCTGCACCCGGACTTCCATCAAGTGCGGGCCGGCACGATCCGCACCTTCCGCTTCGACGAACGCTTCCGCAAGGGTCCGTCCGGCTGAACCGCCCGCGCCTCGGACGCGCCGGTAGAATAGACCGCCCGAAGCAAGGGGACGCCATGGATTTCACTCAAGCGCCGCCGTCCGTACCCTGCAGGATCGGCTGGCAGTCCCCGGCGCCGGTCCCGGATGGCCACCGCTTCAACCACTTCCTCGAAGTCGGCGGCGGCCGCCTCCTGGCGCACGGGCTCGACCTTGCGGCTTTCTTCGAGACCGGCCGGTCTCCCGCCAGCGGCCTTCCGGCGGAGGCGATGCCCAGCCCGTTGGAGATTGCCTTCCTGCCGAACATCCGCGCCCAGGTAGAGGCGATGGTGCGCTGCTTCCGCCGCGCCATCGACGACGTCGGCTACCCCGCCCCCTTTCACTTCGCCTTCGCCTCGAAGGCGAACACGGCCGAAGAGATCGTCCGTTCGACCCTCGCCGCCGGCGCCCACCACGAGATGTCATCGGACGTCGACGTGGAGATCGCGCGCCGCATGATCCGGACCGGTCTGCTGCCGCCGGACCGGATGGTGCTGGCGAACGGCTTCAAGGGTCCGGGCAGCGCCTACGCGCGAAACCTCGTGGCGCTCGCGGCCGAACACCCCCGCGTGATCCCCATTCTCGAGGACGCGACCGAACTGGGAGCCTTCACCGGCAGCGGGGTGAACTTCGAGTTCGGCATCCGGATGAGGCGGCCGGGGGAAGAGCACGGCGTCGCCGACAAGGACTCACGCTTCGGCGTCGAAGCTGGCGAAGCGGAACGTCTTGCGGCGAAGATCGACCTCACACCCAACTCCCGCTTCGCTCTCCTGCACGCGATGTTCGGTGCGGCCGCCGACACGCCAGCGGAGTTCGTCGCGGCTCTTGAGCCCGGCCTCGACCTCTACGCCCGTCTCGGCCGCAGCCACCCGCACCTTCGCCTCTTCGACTTCGGAGGCGGCGTGCCCGGCAGAACCACGCTCGACCGCAGTTTCGACTACGACCGCTTCGCCCGCCTCCTGCTTCAGCGGGCGCTCGAGCGCTGCACCGCTCACGGCACGAGGCCGCCGGCCCTGGTCGGCGAGTTCGGCCGCTACACGGTGTCCGAGCACGCGGCGCACCTGTTCCGGGTCATCACGGTCAAGGAGAACGGCTCCGAACTCCCCTGGTACCTGGTCAACGGCTCGATCATGACCTCCTTCCCCGACACCTGGGCACTCGGCGAGCACTTCGTCTGCCTGCCGCTCAATCACCTCGACCGTCCCTTCCGCCGCGTGCGCCTGGGCGGCATCACCTGCGACCGGGACGACGTGTACCCGCCACGCGGCAGCGCGGTCCCGCTCTTCCTGCCCGACCTGGACGCCACGGACCTGCGCGAGGCGCCGCTCCACCTCGGCTTCTTCTCGGTCGGCGCCTACCAGGAAATGCTCGGCGGCGTACGAGGCAGCAAGCACTGCGTCCTGCCCGAGGCGACCGAGATCCTGATCGACGACGACGCAGAAGGCGGTTTCCGGTGCGACATCCTTCCCGGGCATACGACCGAGGACGTGCTCCACAACCTGGGGTACGGGCGGACCGCGCGTGTCGGCGCGGCACGGACCGCGGCGCCGGTGGCGTTGGGCTGATCATGCAGGTGTTCAGGAACGGCCGAGCCCCGGCATTCACCTTGGCCGTGGCAGCGGCCGTGATCGCGGGCGCCCTCGCCGCCGATGAGGGAGGGCCCATCTTCGTGGACCGTGCCCAGGAACTCGGCGTCAACTTCGTCCACGACAACGGCATGACCGGCGAGCTCTACTTCGCGGAGAACATGGGCGGCGGCGCGGCGTTGTTCGACGCTGACGGCGACGGCGACCTGGACCTGTACCTGGGCCAAGGCCACCGGCTGGCGCCCGCCGGCAAAGCAGCCGTACCGGGCGCGGGCGCACCCGGAGACCGCCTGTTCCGCAACGATCTCGACGACGGCGGTCTTCGTTTCGCGGACATCACCCAAGAGAGCGGCCTCGATGCCCGCGGCTACGCGATGGGCGTGACCGTCGGCGACATCGACAACGACGGCGACCCGGATCTCTATATCCTGAACCTCGGACCCAACGAACTCTGGCGCAACGACTCCGCACCAGGAGCGATCCGCTTCACGAACATCACCGCCGGCAGCAACACCGCTGATCCCAGATGGAGCGCGGCCGCCAGCTTCTTTGACTTAGACGGCGACGGACTGCTCGATTTGTTCGTGGGCAACTACGTCGAATTCCGGGTCGCGATCCACAAGACCTGCTACTCGCCACAAGGCCTGCTCGACTACTGCGGCCCATCCGCCTACCGCGACGAAGCGAATCGCGTCCTGCGAAATCGCGGCGGCGGCATCTTCGAGGACTGGACGTACCGACTGGGAATCGGCGATCTGAGGCGCCCCACTCTCGGGACGGTGACGACCGACCTGGACAGCGACGGTACGACCGACATCTACGTCGCGAACGACCAGAGCCCGAACGCCCTGCTGCTGAACCAGAACGGCGCCGCGTTCGTCGACGACGCGGTCCTGGCCGGTGCCGCGGTCGACGCGGGCGGACAGCCGGAGGCGAGCATGGGGGTGCTCGCCGAGGACTTCGACGGCGATGGCCTGGTCGATCTCTTCATGACCCACCTCCAGCACCAGACGAACACGCTCTACCTCAACGAGGGTGACGGGCTCTGGGACGATCGCACCCACCGCAGCGGTCTCGGGCAGCCGAGCTTCGTCTACACCGGCTTCGGCGCCGCCGCGATGGACTACGACCTCGACGGTGAACTCGACATCTACGTCGCCAACGGCGCCGTAAAGCGGATCGAGGAGCAACTCCGGGCCGGCGATCCGCACCCGCTCCGGCAGCCCAACCAGCTCTTCCGGGCGTTGGGAGGCGGCAGCTTCGAAGAGGTGGCGGACTTTGAGCGACCGGCCGTGTCCGAGGTCAGTCGCGGCGTCGCCCGGGGCGACCTGGACAATGACGGCGACCCCGACCTGGTGGTCGTGAACAACGGCGGGCCTGTGCGGGTCCTGATCAACCAGGCCGCGCCGCGCGGCCGGGGCTGGGTGGGCGTCGATCTTCGGTTGGCGCCCACTGGGGAGGCGCCAGCCGGCCGCCGCGCCCTGGGCGCCTGGCTGGGCGTCCTCGAGAACGGCGAGCCTCGTCGTTGGCGGCGCTTCCACACCGACGGTTCCTACGCGTCGGCCAACGATCCGCGGCTGGTCGTCGTCAGCCCGACCGGCACGCCGCCGAGGTTGATCGTTCGCTGGCCCGACGGCGCGACCGAGACATTCCAAACCGGGGAAACCGGCGAGTACGTCACCCTGATCCGGGGACAGGGCTCACCGGCCGCCTCGCACGGAAACCCGTGATCGTCGCGCAGCAGACACCCCGCCGGCACCGGCTTCCGCGGATCGCGGCACTCCTAGCGGTCAGCCTTGCGCTCGGACCGGTACCCGGCAGGACCCAGGCGCCGCTCGTGCCGGTCGAACGGCCGAGGACGGACGACTACGAACAGCCGGTTCAGGAACAACTGGCGGCGGCCCGGCAGGCGCTCGACAGTCTGCTAGGAGCTTGCGCGGCAGGAACCGGGTGCGCCGGCCTTCTGCCCGGCATCCGGCGCGAAGCGTCGGCTTCCGGACCTTCTGCCGCGCCAGAGGAGCAAAACACGGATCGCCTTCGCCTCGCCGCGGCGTTCGGTCGCATGGGCCAGCTCTACCTCGTCTACGACTTCTGGCGGATCGCCCGAAGCGCTCTCGGCAACGCCGAAGCACTCGACCCGAACGATGTCCGGTGGCCCTACTACCAGGCCGTCGCGAACACGTACGACGGCAACCACGACGAAGCAGTGGCGGATCTGGACCGCGTCCTCAAGCTCGCGCCCGACCACCTGGCAGCGGGGACCCGCCGTGCCTTCGCGCTGATGGAGCTCGGTCGTTTCGACGAGGCCGCGGCCGAGTGCAGGCGCATCCTGGAACTCGACCCGAACCACTCCGCGGCCCATTTCTGCCTCGGTCGCGTGAAGTTCGAGGCCGGCGACTTCGAGTCGGCGATCGACCTCTTCACCCTGGCGCTGGAAGGCCAACCCGAGGGCTCGATCATCCACCACCGGATCGGGCGGGCCTTGCGCAGACTGGGGCGGCGGCAGGAGGCGGCAGACCACCTCGCACGAAGTCAGCAGATCCCGGTCAGCTACCAGGACCCGCTCCTGCTGGCTCTGCAGGGGCTCAGTGTAAGCCGCAACGCCTACTTCTCCCGCGGCGCCGAGGCGATGCGCACCGGCAACCCACGGCTCGCCCTCGGAGCCTTCGAGGCAGCGCTCGAAGCAATGCCCGGTGACCCGGAGACCATCTTCAACCTCGCCATCGCGCTCATCGACCTGGGCGACAAGGTGGCGGCCGAAGGACGGCTGCGCGAGGCGATCGCGCTCCACCCCAACTACCGCGAACCTCACTACAACCTGGCCCTGATCCTGGCCGAACGGGACGACCTCGAGACGGCGGAACAGCACCTTCGCCGCGCCGCGGAGATCGATCCGGGCGACCTTGACGCCCGGTCGCGCTGGGCCGACGCCCTGACCCGCCTTGGCCGCACCGAGGAAGCGATCGAAGTCCTGGAAGATGTCCTCGCGGCCGACGCGGCGCTGCCCGCCGCCCGTCTTGCACTCGGCGCGGCCTACCAGGCCAGCCGCGACCGAGAAGCGGCCCGGCAGGCCTTCCATCGCGTCCTGGAGGCCGCACCCGGGGCGGTCAGGGAACGGGCCGAGGCCCACTACCGTCTGGCCGTTCTGCTGGAGGCCCAGACTGCGGGCGCGGCGGATGACCAGAAATCGCACCTTCAAGCGGCGCTCGAACTCGACCCGGGCTTCGCCGAGGCGCACGTTCTCCTGGGGCGCGTCCTCGGCCGGCAGGAGCGCTACGCGGAAGCGGCGGGACACTTCGCTCGGGCCCTCGTCCGCGACCCCGGAAACTCCGACTGGCACCGCGACCGGGCCATGGCCCTGCTCCTCGGGCGGCGCTACGCGGCCGCACGAGGCGCCCTGACGAGTGCCCGGCGCGCGCTCGCGAACTCCACGAGCGAGACGGCGGCCGCGGCCGAACATCTCGACACCCTGCTCGCGCGTCTCCTCGCGACCAGCCCGGATGCGCAGGTCCGGAACGGCCGAGAGGCGCTCGCCATCGCACAGCGCCTGATGAGAGACCGACCGAGCATCGAGCACGCGGAGACCGTCGCCATGGCCCTGGCCGAGATCGGAGAGTTCGAGCGGGCCGCCGAGTTCCAGCGGCAACTCATCGCTGAAGTCGAGCGCCGGGACGGAGCATCCACCGCCGGCCAGCAGCAGCGACTGGAGTCCTACCTGGCCGGTGAGCCCGTCCGGGAGCCATGGTTCTCACCCTGATCGCCCTGACGGCGCTCACCGTTGCCGCCCAGGAACCGGCGGCAGGCGGCGGAATCCGCTTCGTCGACGCGGCAGAGACCTGGAACGTCCGATTCCACCACCGGAACGGCGCCGGAGGCGATTTCTTCATGATCGAGACCCTGAGCGGCGGTGTCGTCGCCTTCGACTACGACGGCGACGGCGACGACGACCTGCTCTTCGTCGACAGCGGGCAACCCGAGCCCTACGGCGCCGAACCGGGCACGACGACCCTGCTCCGCAACGACGGCGGCACGTTCACCGACGTCACCGAGGCCTCCGGCCTGCAGCTCGACAGCTACGGCATGGGGGCCGTAGCCGGAGACGTCGACGGCGACGGCGATCCCGACCTCTACCTGACCGCCTTCGGCCCCAATCGCCTTTGGCTCAACGACGGCGACGGCGCCTTCAGCCCGGCGCCCGCCGAGGGGGCCGCCGCGGACGCATCCTGGAGTGCGTCGGCCGCCTTCGGCGACGTCGACCTCGACGGCGACCTGGACCTCTACGTGACGAACTACGTCGACTTCGGCTACGACAACAACAAGGTGTGCGGCGTGGAGGAAGCCGGCCGGCGCTCCTACTGCCACCCCGACGTCTACAGCGCCCAGCAGGATCGCTTCTACCGCAACGAACTCGTAGAGAGCGGAGGTCCGACTTTCGTCGACGCGACGGCCGACGCCGGGATCGAGGGCGTACTCGGCGCCGGTCTCGGTGTCGTCATCACGGACCTCGACGGCGACCGGCGGCCGGACATCTACGTGGCCAACGACATGGACGCCAACTTCCACTTCCTGAACCGGTCCGAGAACGGCGCCCCCCGCTTCGTCGACGATGCGCTGCTCGCCGGCACCGCGCTGTCCCACCGCGGCCAGCCGGAGGCCGGCATGGGTATCGCCGTCGGCGACGTCGATTCGAACGGGTTCGACGACCTGATCCTGACTCACCTGGACCGTCAGACGAACGCCCTCTACTCGAATCGTGGCGACGGCGTGTTTCTGGACCGGCGTTTCGCCGCCGGGATCGCCGAACCGTCGCAACCGTACGTCGGCTTCGGCGTCGACTTGGCCGACTTCGATCTGGACGGCGACCTCGACCTGGCCGTGGCAAACGGCCATGTGCTCCATGACATCTCCGACCACGCGCAACGCCCGGGCGACACCTACGCGCAGCCGAACCAACTACTGGAGAACCAGGGTCGCCGCTTCCAGGAAGTGCAGCCGAGCGGCCTCTCGGCCCTCGGCGTCAGCCGGGGCCTGGCGACCGCGGATTTCGACCTGGACGGCGACCTGGATCTTGCCATCGCGAACTGCAACGGCCCTGCGGAGGTCTACGCCAACGAGAGCAGCCGCCAGGGTGAGAGTCTCCGCGTCGATCTGGTCGATCGCCGAACCGCGAACCGGCGCGGCATCGGCGCCGCGATCAGGCTGCAGACCGGGCCACGGTCGCAACGCCGCGAGGTGCGCGCCGGCTCGTCCTACCTGTCCCGGAACTCCCTCACCCAGACCTTCGGCATCCCGTCGGGCGACGGCGGGTCTCCCGACGAGGATGAGGATGCCGATGCGTTCCTCGACGTCTTGTGGCCCGATGGCGGCTCGCTCCGCCTGCTCGGCCTACCTTCCGGCGCCAGATTGCGCGTCGTCCGCTGACTGCCGCGCTCAGAGCTTGCGCGGCAGAAACTGGGTACGCCGGCGTCCCCGCCGGCATCCGGCGCGAAGCGCCGGTCTCCGAAAGTTCAGCCGCGCTAGCATCCCCGACCATGACGGTGCCAGGCAAAGGTCTTCTCGCGCTCGTCCTGCTCGCCTCGTTCGGCGTGAGCGCGGCGCCGGCGCAGGAACCGCCGCCCGCTCTACGCGAAGCGATGGCGCTGGTCGAACAAGGGGACCCCGCCGCCGCAATCGCGGTACTGGAGAAGCAGGTCGCGGCGCCCGGCGCGCCCGACATGGCCTCTGCAGCGTTAGGTGCGCTGCTCCTGGAAGCAGGGGACGCGGAACGAGCCCTCGATGTTCTGGCCCCGCTCGCCGGTCGCGACCGGCCCGACCCGGCGGCCCTCTTCAACGCCGGCCGGGCGGCCGAGACGCTTGGACGCTTCCAGGAGGCCGCCGCGTACTACCGCCGCTCGACCGAAGTCGAACCCCGGTCGCCGGCGCTACGGGCACTGGGCATGATGCTAGGACGCCTGGGTCGCGCGGGCGACGCCTACGAGTACCTGCGGCGGTGGACCGACGCCAATCCGAGCGACCGGGAGGCCAGACTGGCCGCCGCTTCCGGCGCGGTCGAACTCCAGCGGCCCGCCGAAGCGGAGGCGCTGATCGACGGCCTCGACCCACAGGGCCCGGCGGTCAAGTTGCTGCTCGGCCGCACTCTCCTCCTGCGCGACGACCCGTGGGGCGCTCTCGCAGTACTACAGCCGCTGGCCGAGTCCCCGCCTCCGCCCCTGGAGCGGACCATTCGCAGCACGCTGGCCGGCGCCTACCTGCTGGTCGGCGAAGCAGACGGCGCCGTCGAACAACTGGAACGGCTGGCGCCGGAGGACGCGGAACTCACAGGCCGGTTGGCGCGCGCCTACTACCAGGCAGGCCGTATCGGCGACGCGATCGGTGCGCTCGGTCCTTTCGTCGAACCGCTGGTGACCGCGCCACCGCCGGACGATGCTCCCAGAGCCTTGGCCCGGGAACTGACCTACGACTACGGGCGCTACCTCCACGCGGCCGGCGAGGCGGATCGGGCGCTCCCCTTCCTGCGGCTTGCGGCCGACCTCGACCCGAACCTGGCCGAGACGTTTCAGGTGCTGGGGCAGGTGCTGTCGGCCCTCGGCCGGAGGGAGGATGCGGAAACCGCCATCCGGCGATACCAGGACCTCGCCGTTGCTTCGAGCGGCCCGACCGCTCCAAGCGACGCCGACCGGCGAGACCTCGACGATCCGACCGGAAACACGGTGCGACTGGCCCTTCAACGCGCCGGCAGCGGCGACGCGGCCGGGGCTCTCGAGGACCTCGCCCGTGAAGCACGGCTGGCGCCAGACGATCCGCGGCCGGCGATCGCCGCGTCCTCCGTCCTGCTCCATGACAGTCGTAGAGAGGAAGCGCTGGCGGCTGTAGAGCAGGCGCTCGACATGGCTCCGACGAACGCGGACGGGCTCTACCAGCGCGGCGCCATCCTGATGGCGATGCGACGCCTTGATGAGGCCGCGGAGATGTTCCGGCAGACGCTGGCCGTTTCCCCGCGGCACATCGCCGCGCTCTCCGATTTCGCCGTCCTGCTGATGAGCGAAGGGCGTAACGACGAAGCAGCCCGGCACCTTCGAAGGGTCCTCGAACTCCGTCCCGACGACCCGCTGGCCCGGCGCCACCTCGACCAGTTGCAGGGCGAACCTCCCACGACGGAAAGCGACGCCGGGTCAAGGGTCGATCGTCTCCGCAGTGCGGCCGAACTCGATCCGGAGGACGCGAAGGCCTGGGCCCGGCTCGGAGACGCGCTCCTGCTTGAGCGGAGCTTCCGCGCAGCCGAAGAGCCGCTCCGCCGCGCCGTCGCACTCGATCCGTCGAACGCCGATACCCGGATCGCCCTGGCGTCCGCGCTGTGGGAGAACAACCAGCCGGACGAAGCCGAGCGGCATGCCAGAGAGGCCTCGAACCTGATGCCGACGTCGCCCATGCCTCGCCGCCTCCTGGGGGCTATCCTTCTCTGGCGTGGCAAATACCTGGAAGGCGCGGAGGCCCTGGAGCGTTCCGCTTCCCTGGCCGAGCCCGACGCCGAGCAATTCCTGGAACTTGCCCGTGCCTGGGAGGGAGCGGCAAGCGCGCAGCCGGAACGCGGCGAGGAACTACTGCAGCGGGCGGAAGCCGCGTACCGGCGAGCGACGGCGCTGGCGCCGGAGCACAGCGAGGCAGCCTACGGCTTCGCCCAGGTGCTGCGCCGACTGGGGAAAGCAGAAGAGGCCGCAACGCAGATCCAGAAGTACCAGGCGCTCTACGAGCGAGATCAGCAGGACGCACAGGAACGGGGCCGGGCTTCGGAGTCCAAGGATCCTCCGCCCTAGTCCAGAGCCCGGCGCTTCGCGCCGGCTGCCGGCGGGAACCCGGTGGTGCGCGACCGCGAAACCACCCGCGAAACAGTCCGTGCGTCCGTCATCGGACGCACGGATGACACGCCGGCGCACCCAGTTTCGGCTGCTCCTGGCGGCGTCGCGACCTAAAGTCCGCGCAGCAGGGCACGCACGGTCTCGAGGTCGGCGGCGTGGCGATCGCGAAGCCCCGGCGCCGACGCCTCGCGCAAGAAGCGCTCAAGAGCCGGCCGGGCGATTCCCCGCCGGCCGGAACGGGCCGCCACGGTGGCCAGGTTGAAGAGCACGTCCAGGTCGCCGGGGCCAGCCTCCACCGACCGCCGCCAGGCCTCCAACGCCTCATCGATCCGGCCCTGATTGGCCAGAGACATCCCGAGGTAGTTCCAGGCCAGCGGCAGTTGCGGATTGAGCGCCACCGCTTCACGGGCCTCTACCTCGGAAGCCGGCCAGTCGCCAGCGTGCAGCGCCGCCAGCGCCAGGTTCTGCCGCGCGACCGGATTCCGCTCGTCGATCCCGATCGACCGCTCCAGGACCTCACGGGCACGAACCGTCATCCCGGCCTCGGCGAGAACGAGTCCGAAGACGTTGAGCGCCTCGGGATCGGCGGAGTCCGCATACCGCTCCATCAACCGCACCGCGTCCGCCGCCCTGCCGACCTCGGACAGCGTCAACGCCAGTTGACGGTGCAGCGAAGCCGAGGCGAGTCGCCGCCGCTCGGCGTCGATCATGACGTCCAGCGCCTCCTCCACCTTGCCCTGTTCGAGCAGCGCCTGGGCCAGGATTCGGTAGCCAAGACCCATCCCCGGCCGGCGCTCGATCGTCAGGCGGGCGAACCGCTCGGCCTCCTCGTGCCGCCCGGCCTGGAACGCCTCCGAGTAGGCCTGAATCGCCCGGTCCAGGTCCACCAGACGCTTCGGGTCGTCGTCCGGGCCGTAGGTCTCGGGGAGAGTTGCGCCGCCGGACGAACCGAGGTAGCCGAGACTCTGGAGCGCCCGCCGTTCCTCCTCGCTCACCGCGCCGGCGGACGGCGGCCACTCGGACTCCTCCGGCAGCAGTGTCGCGAGCCGCGCCACGAGGTCGGACTCGGCGCCGTGCAGATTCCTCGCCTCGGCCGGATCTGCGTCCAGGTCGTATAGCTCGGCCTCCGGCAGCGAAACGTACTTCAAGAGCCGATCGGCGCCCTCGCCGCTCGCGTCACCCGCGCGCGCGATCACGCCGCGGAGCGGCGCCCAGCCGCGCTGCAGGTTTGCCTGCAACGCCTCGAAGTAGGTCGACCCGCCGCCCGCCGGTTCCCGCCACAGGCTGCGGCCCACCATCCCCGGCAGCGCCGCCGCATCTACGCCCGCCGCTTCCAGCATCGTGGGCAGGACGTCGATGTGGCGCACCGGATCGTCGAGCCGGGCCGCCGCCAGTTTCTCCGCCCAGAACACGAGCGGCACCTTGAGCGTCGCGTCGTAGGCGAACAGGCCGTGCGTGCTCTCGCCGTGCTCACCGAGCGCCTCGCCGTGGTCGGACGTCACGACGACCAGCACGCCCGCCGCCCCGCCGTCAGGCGCCACTTCGGCAAGCAGGCGACCCACATGATCGTCGACGGCCGCGACCTCACCCAGGTACGGCTGCCCCGGGAACCGGGAGGCGAAGGGTTCCGGCGGCTCGTAGGGCGAGTGGGGCTCGTAGAAGTGGGCCCAGAGAAAGCGCCGCTCGCCCCCGTTCCGGCGCCACCAGGCGCTAGCAGCCGCCACCACCTCGGCGCCCTCGCGCTCGGCGACGGCGAAGCCGGCCGCCGAGCCCTCAGGGTAAGAGTCGTCGTAAAACTCGAAGCCGCGGTCGAGCCCGTAGCGAGCGTCCAGCGGAAAGGCGGCAACCACCGCTGCGGTCCGGAAGCCGGCCGCCAGAAAGGCCTCGGCGGCAGTCGGGATCGTCTCAGGCAGCACGAAGCCGGCGTTGTCGCGCACCCCGTGCTGGTAGGGAAGCCGACCCGTCAGCAGGTTCGCGTGAGACGGCAGCGTCATCACGTTGTGGGCGTGGGCGCGCTCGAACACCCAGCCCTCCGCCGCCAGCCGGTCGAGGTGGGGAGTCTGCGCGGCGGTGTTGCCCGCGAAGCCCGTCGCGTCCGCGCGCAGGGTGTCGATCGTGATCAGGACCACATCCCGGGCGAAGCCGGGATCGGGCGCCGACGGCCGGGAGGGCGTCTCCCGAATCGCCGCTGCCTCGTGCTCACTGCCGGAAGGAGCACATGCCGCGACCGCGAGCGCGGCCAGCAGGACGGCATGCCCCGCCTTCAGAGCGATTCCAGGTACTCCGCGAACTGCTTCGCCTCCTCGGCGCGTGGGCCGTCCGGGGCGAGTTCGAGCAACTTGCGAAAGTCCTCCGCGGCGGCCTCGTTCTCCGTCGCCGCCATCCTAGCGAGGCCGCGGTAGTAGTAGGCGTCGGGCCAGTCCGGAGCGCCCTCGATCGCCGCGGTCAGCTTCTCGACCGCCCCCTCGAAGTCGTTCTGGTTGTAGAGCTCGACCCCCTCACGCAGGAGGATCTCCGGATCGGACCTCTGGTCCTCAGGCATCCGCGCCAGGTATTGCTGCGCCTCCTCCGACCGGCCGAGAGCGGTCAGCCGCCGGCTCATCAGCCGCAGCGCGTCGACGTTCTCGGGCGCCAGGGCTAAGGCCTTCTCAAGGTTCGCGATCGCCTCGTCGTCGCGCTCCAGGCGCGCCTGAGTCTGCGCGATGATCACCAGCACCGAGGCTTTCGCTCCGTCCGGCAACGACGGCAGAGCCTCGCGGAAAACCTCGATCGCGCCCTCGAAATCCTCGACGGCGATCAGCGCGTTCCCCTGCTCCAGGAGTTCCCTCGCCGCCTGCGCCGCGGCGTCGTCGGTGAGGGCGGCCGCCCCGGCCGCCCCGGCCTCGGCCACCTCAAGTTCCGTCTTGAGCACTGGGCGATCCCCGCCGGTGGCGTACTCGTTGAGCATCACCGTGTGCTCCGTCGGAACGAAGCCGGGTTTGGAGACCAGCACGACCCACTCGCCGCTCCGGAGACCAGCCCGCACCCACCGTCCCCGGCGGTTCGTCGCGACCTCCTCCGGGCCGGCGCCGTCCAGGGTCAGCTTGACGCTCGCGCCTTCGACCGCGTTGCCCTCCAAGTCCTCGACGGTGCCGCTGAGACGCCCCCGGCCCGCCCAGCCCTGAGCCGAGAGGAGCGTTGCCAGCAGAAGTCCGGCAAGGCCCGCAACGGCGATTCGGATCCGATAGCTCATGAGTTCCCCCAACGTGCCGAAAACGCTGATCCAGCAACGATGCTACTACCAAGCGGTCCGGCTCGGCGAAGAACCGTCCCAAGAGAAAACCGCCGCCTCCGGGATCAGCCCGGAGGCGGCGGTCAAAACCGAAGCTGAAGGCTGCGGTCGGGGGCGGCTGGCGCTAACCGTTGGCCCCCGACCTCGCCCTGTTCCTGATCGACTAGCGCCAGTTCAGGCGAACGCCGAGGCGGTAAATCCGCGGAGCGATGTTGTCCGCGAGGTTGCCGGCGCTCGAGACGCCGACCCGGTCGTTGTAGGACAGGCCGGTACCTTCGTTCGTCGCGTTGAAGATGTCGATACCGAAGGTCAGGTTGACCGGACCGGTCAGCGCAAACTCCTTCTCGACCCTGAGGTCGACGTACTGGACGTCCTCCAGGCGGATATCGTTGAAATCTTCGACGAGATTGACGTCGGTACTGCCCGTGACGAGGGCCACATTCCGGTAGTACGCGGTGGGGCCACCCTGGCGGCCGGTGAAGTTGGCGGAGACGTTGAAGCCCCAGCCACGGTCCGGCGCAACCTGGTACATCCCGTTCAGGTTGTAGGACCAAGTGGACTGAAGATAACGCTGCCCCTTGCCGGAACCGCTTGAACGGGTCATGTAGAGCTGGCCGTCGACATCGCCGCCACCTCGGCCCGGAGTGCGAGCGGCGCGGTCAAAGTACGAGTTCGGCACACTCCACTCGGCATCGCCGTACTGGAAGAAGCCGCGAGCCATCCAGCGATTGGCAAGGCGCTTGGTCAGCGTGAGGCTGTAACCCAAGAAGTCACGACTACGAACGCCGTTCTCAAGATGGCTTCCGACGTGCGGCCGAACACCGTCCGCCCAGTCGTACCAGGTGACGTTGTAGTTCCCCTCGCCGCGAGGCAGCGCCCCACTGATTACGCCGCCTGGCTGGAAGTCACTGCCCTGCACCAGACGACGGTTGCCGTCTTGCCGAACGTAGGACCAGGACTCCGTCAGATCATCGACCGACCGGGCCGTCAGTTGCAGACCCACGACGAGCTCCGGCAGGATGGAGTGCTCCACGCCCGCGAGAATCTCCGTGACCGAGGGCGTCTTCAGACCGGAATCGACCGTGTTCCAGACCCTGATCGGATCGTCCGGGTCAACGTTCGTGAAGATGAGTTCACCCGTCACGGAGTCAGCAAGAGCGTATGAGTAGCCGAGCGGCGACAACCGCGTGACGCTGTTCGTCGGTAGCTGGTCCGCGAACTGCGAGTAGCTCGCCCTCAGCAAGGTGTCGCGTTCCTGGCCCAATGCATACGTGAACCCGAGCCGCGGGAAGATGGAGTCCCAACTGAAGCCCGCGTCACCGCCCGGATAGGCGACACCCGGAATCAGGTCGGGACGGACCGGGTGGGCCGGCAGATCGTACTGGCCGTTCTCGCCGGTCTGTGAGTCGTACCGGAGGCCCGCGTTGATCGTCATCTGGCCGAGGGAAATCGTGTCCTGAAGCCAGAGGCCGGTGTACTCGGCGGTCAGCTCGCCGACATCGTCACGGGCGAAGTACGTCCACTCCCGGTCAAGTCGATGCCAAGTCTGACGAGGTCCCCAGCGAAAGACGGAAGCGTTCTCATACGTCCGGTAACGCCCGCCGAACCGGAGTTCGTGGGTGGCGCTGGCGCCACTGGTGAGGAAGTACGTGCCATCTACCTTGAAGAGGTCGTTCGGCGATGACGTACCGCCGCTGAGGTAGTTCATTGCCCAGATGCCGTCGTTCCGCTCCGGGTCCGGAGCATCCGCGTGCAGGCCGTTCTGGTCGGACCGGTTGCTGAGGGCGAACAGGCCGAAACCGAAGTCGCCGTGCATGTAGGTGCCGGTGAAGAACAGGTTCGACGACGCAACATGCTGATCTTCAAGGCGGTACTGCGCCGAGGGGCCGCGCTGGTTCCAGGTGGTCGCGGGCGGCCGCGTGGTTCCGGCGCCGCGGCCGAACTTCAGCTTGTCGCCGTTGTTGTACGAGCCCACGATCGAATTCGAGTCGTTGATCTGGCCGTTGGCCTTGATCACCGTGTTCTCGAGCAACGTGTCGTCGGCTTGCCCGGAAGCTGCGTTCTGGCCGATGTCGTTCTGGCCCCAGCTACCCCAGAACCAAAGGCGGTCCTGGATCGCCGCGCCGCCGGCCTCGAAACCGAAGTCCTCGATCTTGCGGACGCGTGCGCCGGCGAGCGCCGTCTGACCGTTGGTCCTGTAGAGCTCGCCTTCGATGTTCGGCTGCGACCCTTTGAGGGCACCGCCGAAGTAGCCCGAGCCCGCCGTGTTGTAGAACCGCGCGGAACCCCGGAACTCGTTCGTGCCCCGCTTGGTGACCAGGTTGACCTGGACTCCGGAGCTGTTCTTCGTGACATCGGTACCGCCGGTCGTCATCGACATCTCGGCGAACTGATCGAAGTCGTAGTAGGTCGGCGAAGCGCCGGTGGCGCGCATGTCCGTGATCTCGGAACCGTCCATCTGGAAGTCGTTCTGCGACGACGACACGCCCGCGGCACGGAAGTTGGCCTGCTGGCCGGACTCGCTGCCGCCGACGTTGACCCGGTCGACGATCACGCCTGGGGTCTGGGCCAGGATGGCCCACGGGTCGCGCGCGGTCGGGATCTTCTCCAATTCGACCTGGCTGACGTTCGTGCCGGCCGAGATCTGCCGCTCGTCAAGCAGCGGACTCTCGGAAGTCACGGTGATCGTCTCCTCAAGGGCCGCGGTCAGGGTCAGCGGCAGGTTGGTGTTCTGGCCAAGCCGGACGACGACGTCCGGATACTCCAGGCCGCCGAAGCCATCGAGCTCCGCCCTGACGGTGAAGCCGCCCGGATCGAGCGCAAGGATTCGGAAGGCGCCGCGCTCATCCGTGAACTGGACACGGTCGGCGCCGATGCCGCCGACCGTGATCTGTACGCCCGGCAACGGCGCGCCGGACTCGTCCGTGACCGTGCCGTACAGGTTGCCCGTCGCGGACTGGCCGAAGGCCGCCCCCCCGACGAGCAGACAAAGGATGACGCCGAACGTCGAAACGGTGCGTCTGCTCATAACGTTCAATACTCCCTCCAAGGTGAGTTGTACGGAGGGGTCAGCGTCCTTCAGTGGACACTGAACCGTCCCCCGCAGTTTGGTAACGAGCCTGACCGGCTCACCAACAGTGAAGAACCTACCGCAAGGCACATGCCAAAACGGCCAGCGGCCCGGCACGTCTGACGGTAGGCGGAAACCCGCCTTCGCAGGCGTTCTGTGGAGCGCCGACGACATGACCGCGCCATATTGACGCGACCACCCTCGCGGGTACATCCAAAAATGCGGTCTTTCTCCATTGCTTTGAATAACCCGTCAGATCCTCGTGGCTCGGTGCCTGCATCCGTGACTGCCGATCAACCGTCGCCTGACGGCAAGTCGCCAGTACCGCATACCAAGGCGCGCTCCGGGTTGAGGCACGCTGAATTCAACGTCTGATTGACGATGACCAACCGCCCACTGATGGACGGCGTGACCAGCGCCTGACCCGGATCAACCTGTCGAGTGCGGGAATCGTACAGCACGAGTGAGAGGTTGTCCATAGACATGGAACCCACCCCCGGTCAACAGGCCTTCGCCCGGCCCCGAGCGCTCCGCGCCCAGGTCTTCGTCCTGGCCGCCTTCGCAACAGCCTGCGCGGGCTACGTACCCTTCGACGGCGCCCGGGCTCTGGCGCCCGAGTTCGAGCGGCGCCTGGGCAGCGGCTGGCAGCAGCAGGTCGTCGTGCCGTTCGCCGTCACCGACGAACTGCGCGCCGCCATGGACGAGCGCGTCAGCCCCGCCGGCAGCGAAACCCGCCGCCGGGACGAGGTCCTGGACTTCATCTTCGGCTGGCTCGATCTGCAGTACGACCTGAGGCCCACGCGCACCGCCGCGGAGACGTTCAGCACCGCTCGCGGCAACTGCCTCTCCTTCGTCAACCTGTTCGTGGCGGCCGGACGGGAGCGGCGCCTGAACCCCTTTTTCGTCGAGGTCGAGGACTACCAGCGCTGGAACTACCACAACGGCGTCGTCGTCAGCCGCGGCCACATCGTCGCCGGCATGTACGTGGACGGCAACATGGCTACCTACGACTTCCTGCCCTACCGGCCGAAGTCCTACCGGAGCTTTCGGCCGATCACGGACCTGGCGGCCGCCGGCCACTACTACAACAACCTCGGAGCGGAGGCGCTGATGGCGGACGACCTGAAGGCCGCCGAGCGCTGGCTCGACATCGCGGTCCGGCTGGCGCCCGACTTCGACAAGGCGATCAACAACTACGGCCTGGTTCTGCTGCGAGCCGGCCGGATCGACGAAGCGATCGCGACCTACGAGCAGGGACTGGAACTCCATCCCGAAAACGTGCCCCTGCTGACCAATCTGGTCCGCGGCTACCAGATCGAAGGCCGCCACGACCGCGCCGCCGAACTGCTCGACACCCTGGAGGCGATGAACCGGGCGAGCCCCTTCTTCTACGTCTACCGCGGAGACGCGGCGCTCGCCGCCGGGGACACGGCGACCGCACTGGACTACATGCGACGTGCGCTGGCGACCGACTCGGAACTGCCCGAAGTCCACGTCGGCCTGGTTCGCGTGTACCTGGCGACCGGTCAGATGCGTGAGGCGAAGCACCACGTCGAACGGGCACTGCGCCTGGATGCGACCCACGTGGAAGCACGGAAGTACGCCGCGATGATCGAGCGCGGACCCGGGTAGGCACGGGAACCGGGAGGACCGAAGGAGGTGTTAGCCTTGAGCCTGCTCATGTCAGACGCCTGCAAGCCTGAACGTGCCAGGCTGGCGTTCATGGCCGCCTGCCTCGCCTCCGCGGCGGCGTTGGCCGGCTTCCTGCTTGCGACACCCCATGCGACGGCCCAGGAGCCCGCTCCCGGGAACCTCCGCCAATTCGAGGACCGCGAGTTCGTCTTCGAGGTCCAGGTGCCGGTCAACGTCATCGCGCGAGACGGCACCGCCGTCCGCGGCCTGACCGCCGAGGACTTCGAGATCCTGGACGAGGACGAGGCGCAGGCGCTCACCGGTTTCCGCGTGATCGATCTGGAACAGATCGTCCCGGACGACCGGCGGGTCATCGAGACGGACTACGGCGTTCCGCCGGCGGCCCGACGCCACTTCCTGTTCCTGTTCGACCTCTCCTACTCCGCGCCGACCTCCATCGCCAAGGCCCAGCAGGCGGCGCATGCCTTCGTCCTGGAGCAGATGCATCCGACGGATCTCGCCGCGGTCGGCATCCACACCGTCGAATCGGGTCCGCAACTCCTGATCACCTTCACGCCCGATCGCTCCCAGCTCGCGCGGGCGATCGCGACCCTGGGCAATCCGAGACTTCTCCAACTGGCGACCGAGGACCCGCTGGGCTTCCTGATCGACACGCCGGGGCCGGCGCCCGAACTGACGGCGTCGCTCGACGTGGGTGGCGTAAACCCGGGGATCACCGAAATGGAGCGCAGCATGAGCAGCTACCTCCAGGTGATCGGCCGGGAGATGGCGAAGTCCGAGAGGAGCTTTGCCCGCGGCCAAGTCTCTCGCTGGGCAGACACCCTGCACCAGATGGCGCGCATTCTCTCCTCGGTCGAGGGGCGCAAGCACCTCATCCTGTTCTCGGAGGGTTTCGACGGCAGGCTCCTGTTCGGCCGCCAGCCGAATTTCTTCGACGAGGAGCTGCGGCAGGAAACCGACCTGATCGAGCGCGGGCACATTGCCCAGGTCGACACCGATCAACGCTTCGGCAACACCCAGCTCCAGGCCCAGGTCCACCAGATGCTGAGGGAGTTCAACCGGGCCAACACGGTGATCCACACCGTCGACATCTCCGGCCTGCGGGCGGACTCGCGCGAGGAAGACCGCGCCCGCGTCGTCGGCCGGGACGCTCTCTTCTACCTGGCCAACGAGACCGGCGGACGGCTGCACGAAGACGCGAACGACTTCGGCGCCGAACTCGAGGAAGTGCTTGAGTCTTCCACCGTGACCTACCTGCTCTCGTTCCAGCCCACCGACCCGGGCGAAGCCGGCGACCACCACCGCCTGCGGGTGCGGGCCCGAGCGCCGAAGGGCGCTCAACTCTCCCACCGCATGGGCTACTACACGCCGCGACCCTACGGCGACCTGCACCCGATGGAGAAGCGTCTGCTCGCCTCCGACCTGATCGCCGCCGCGGCCGAGCGGGACGACCTGACGATGAACGTCCTCGCCGCCCCGTTCCGGGCCGGCCCGAACCAGGCCTACATACCGGTCATCGTCGAGATCGATGGCGGCAGCCTGCTCGAGGGCCACGAATCGCGCCGGCTCCCGGTCGAGATCTACGCCTACATCACCGACGAAAGGACGGAGGTGCGGGACTTTTTCAGCCGCGTCGTGACCCTGGATCTGACCGGCCGCCAGGACACCTTCGCGAACACGGGGCTCAAGTACTACGGCAGCCTCGATCTCGAGCCCGGCGAGTACCTGCTGCGAGTGCTCGCCCGCAACGCGTCGACGGGCGCCACCGGCGTCGAGACCCTGGCCCTCCACGTTCCCACCTTCGAAGACGGCGAACCGACCCTCCTGCCCCCCTTCTTCCACGAAGAACCCGGCGCCTGGTTCCTGGTTCGGGAGCAGCCCGCGGACCAGTACGCGAAATCGACCGTCTACCCGTTCACGGTCAACGGCCAGCCCTACGTACCGTCGGCGGTACCCCTCCTCGCGGAGGCCGGCAGCGGCGAAGCGGAGATCTGCCTCGTGGGTTACAAGGCGATCTGGCGCTCCAGAGCACCGTGCTGGACGCGGACGGTGAGCGGATGGCTGGCGGTGCGCTCAACCTGCGCGAACGAACCGTGACCGGCATTCCCGGCCTCGACAAGCTGGTCGCCGCCTTCGATCCGGTCGACCTGCCGGCGGGCGACTACACTCTGAGGGTCACGGTGACCGATCCGGCGACCCAGGCTCGACCGTTCAACTCGATTCCGCTTAGAGTCCTGAACTGAGCGGGGCGGTCTGACCGGGTTCGCTGATCCGGCGCCGACGACTCGTTTCTCGACCTCAGGAGCTTCGAGCATGCACCACTGCAAGCAACCCGTTACGTTCTTCAGCCGAACCTCCTGGCAACTGGCCGCCAGAACCGCGCCGGCGGCGCTGTGCGCAGCCGCGCTGTTCCTCGCCGCAGCCGACGCGGATGCCCAGCGCAACCGCCGGCGGCAGGCGCAGACCCAGTTCAGCGACACGACGACGGTGACCGTCGTCGAGGTCCCCGTCCAGGTGACGAGCGGCGGCGCGCCGTTGCGTGACCTCGGCCCGAACGACTTTGAGCTTCTCGACGGCCGCCGGCAGGTCGAGATCACCGGCTTCGACCTGGTCGACCTTTCCGTGGTCGAGGGCAAACCCACCCAGCAACAGATCCCGGTCGCCGCGCGACGGCACTTCCTGCTGTTCTTCGACCTGTTCTTCACGAGTCCCGATTCGGTAGGCCGCGCGCAGGAGGCGGCGGCCGAGCTCGTCCTGACCTCGCTTCACCCGACCGATCTGGTCGCCGTCGCCGTCTTCGACACGAGGCCCCGGCTCGTGCTCGGCTTCACGTCCGACCGCAGCCAGGTGCGCCAGGCGATCCAGTCGCTGGGGCAGGTGGAGGTGGGCGAGCGCAACGTCCGCGACCCGCTCGGGCTCGTCGTCGCGGACATCGGCGGCGCCCTGGCCGAGATGGCCGCCGGCGACGATCTGGCCGGAGGCGCGCAGAACGCCGCCGCCATCGACCCGGGCGAAATCCTCGAACAGACCCGGCGCGAGCTCCAGAACCTCCAGGAACAGGCGCAACGCGGGGCGGACGCCAGCAAGATCGCCGCGATGACCCAGGGCATGAGCGAACTCGCGAACTGGATGGCAAGTGTCGAGGGCCGCAAGCATGTCGTGTTCCTCTCCGAGGGCATGCCGACGGCGGTGCTGTACGGCAACCAGGGCCTGACCGACGAGGACCGGGCTGCACTGCAGAGCGACAGCGAGGCCGTCCTGCAGGGCCGGACGTGGGAGGTCGACCAGCAGAGCACGTTCGGCGACTCCTCCGCCCAGAGCGCGATGGAGCGCATGCTCGCCCGGTTCCGCGAAGCGAACTGCTCGATTCAGGCGGTCGACGTGAGCGGCCAGATCACGGGCGAGGCCCAGAGCAGACGCGGCTCGCTGCTCCAGATGGCCGACGACACCGGCGGCGAGATGTTCTCGAACTTCACGAACCTGGGCGACGCGATGTCCGAGATGCTCGAGCGCACGAGCGTTACCTACCTGCTTGCCTTCACCCCGACCGACCTCAAGCCGGACGGCAAGTTCCGGCGGCTGCGGGTGCGGCTGAAGGACGCTCCCCGGGGGACCCGGGTCGTGCACCGGCCGGGCTACTTCCCCCCGAAGTCCTACGCCCAGACGAGCCCGTTCGAGCGGGCGCTGAGCTCGGCTCAGACCGTGATGGGCGGCGTTGAGACCGGCGACATCGAGGCCTCGGTTCTGGCCACCGGCTTCCCCGCCGACAGCGGCAAGCAATACGCGCCGGTCCTCATCACGGCCCGCGGCGAGGACCTGCTCGCCGGAGTGAGCGGCGACGTGCTACCGATGGAAATCTACGCCTACGCGCTCGACGAGAACGGCGTCGTACGCGACTTCTTCTCAGCTCGGATGGGCCTGGGCCTGGCGGAAGCCGGCGCCGCGATCCGCCGGAGCGGCATCAAGTACTGGGGCCACTTCGACCTCGACCCGGGCGCCTACTCGGTGCGGGTGCTGCTCCGCAACGACGTCACCGGCCGCCGGGCACTCTCGACTGCCGTCTTGAACGTGCCGGGCGACAACCCGGTCCTTCAGCCGCCCCTGTTTCCAGAGCCGCCGACCAAGTGGCTGCTGCTGCGCGAGGATCCGTCCGAGCAGCGCCAGGACGTCGCTTTCCCGTTCCTGCGCAGCGGTGAACCCTTCATCCCCGCAGCGAAGCCGGAGATCGCTGCCGGTGGCGAAACACCGATCAGCCTCGTCGGCATGAACCTGAGCGCCGGGCCGGTCTCGGTACGGACTCAGGTCTTCCACCCGAACGGAGAGCAGGTAGCTGAGGGCGGAGACGTGATCCTGGCGCCGGACGCTGCCGCCAGTTCAAGCCTCTCGCAGCTCTCCGGAACGTTCGTGGCGGGGAAGAAGCTCGCCAGCGGCGACTACACGCTGGTCGTCACGGTGACCGACGAGAACAACGACCAGCACTCGTCCTCGACGCCGATTCGGGTGCTGTAGTCGCGGGCCTTCAGACCCGCGGACGGGCGCGGGACCGAACTTCCCTCGCCCCCACAGACTTCAAGACGGCGAGACCCTAAACTACGGACTGCAAGGAAACGCCTTGAGGTCGCTCCTCGCCGCGGCGGTCTGGTTGAGACGGTTCCGGTGCGTCCAGGGCTCGCCGCCGTCCGGAGGATCGATCGAGAGGTTGAACGCCAGCGTCGTCACCGGCGCGACGAACACCCATCGATGGTCGAATCCCACCTTGCAGGCGTCGAGCACCTTGATCAGCACCTCGGAGTTGTCCTCGTCGAAGAAGTACAGGATGGCGGACTGTTCGGAGTTCAAACCGTAGTTCTTCACCTCTTCCACCACCGTCTCGCCGTCCCTGATGTGCTCGACGCACATGTTGACCGTGTAGCCGCCCAGAAGGGTCAGCGCCGGCTGCAAGGGCCGCGGTTCACAGGCTGCCGCTTCCCCCCCGCTGATCGGCTGAGTGACTCGAACCGGCCCCGACCGGGAAGGTTCGACCCGCGCCAACGACGGCGGCGGGACCGGCGCCACCACGAATCCCGCATCGACGAGGTCTACTCCCTCGACACCGTCACCACCGTCCGCAGCGGTCGTGGACACGGCAGGCTCCGGATCGCAGGGGAACGCCTCGATATCGCTCTTCGTCGTCGCGGTCGCGCCGCCCTTCGGGTTCCGGTGAATCCAACGGTCGCCGGTCGCCGTCTCGTCGACGTAGAGGTTGAACGCCAGCGTCGTCACCGGCGCGACGAACACCCATCGATGGTCGAATCCCACCTTGCAGGCGTCGAGCACCTTGATCAGCACCTCGGAGTTGTCCTCGTCGAAGAAGTACAGCAGGCCCGACTGGCTCGAGTTGAGCCCGAAGTCGCGCGCGGGAGCCTCCACCGTTTCGCCGTCCTTCTCGTACTCGATGCACATGCTCACGGTGTACCCGTGCTCGAAGACGATCTGCGGCGCCGTTCCCGTCGGATCGCACTTCGAGTACTCGGCCGCAGACAGCACGATCGTCACGACGTTGCTCGCGGACCGGCCGGCGCGGTTGAACGACCGCACCCGGAAGTCGTAGCGGCCGCCGGACTCGAGTCCGGTCACATCCGCAGACACCGCATCCGCCGGTAGCCTGTCAGCCGTCCGCCAGCCGCTGCCGGCCTGGCGGAGCTGGACATCGAAACCGGTCTCGTCGTCCGACCGGTCCACCCAGGTCAGGCGGACGCTGGTGGGACCCGTCGAGGCGCCGGTCAGGTTGCCCGGCGCGGTCGGGCCGCTTCCCGGCGGAGGAGGTGGTTCCGGGTCTGGACCCGGATCGGGACCCGGACCCTGAGGCAGCGCATCGCTGTAGCGCACCGCGATGTCGAGGATGCCCCGAATCGCTCGCTCGTTCTCCCGCTCGCCGGCGTCCCCGATGCTCCAGCCGTTCGGCTCCACTCGCACAGTGGAGAACCACGGCTCGACCTCACCGCTGCCGTAGCTCATGATCGTGTCCTTGTGGGGCGGGTTCGGAGAGGAGGGGCTGAACCAGGTGTCTCCGAAGGCGTAGGGTGCAATCACGACATTGTTACGCCTATCCTGATCTTCCCAGTTGTTGCCAGCATTCGGCGGGTCGTGATTTCCACCCAGGTTATGGCCGACCTCGTGGGCGAACGTCTCGTCTCCGCAGCCCTGCATGAGCGTCAGCCCGTAGGCGACGGGCGAGAAGTCCCTCCACGTATCGCCTTTCCCCAAGAGATAGGCGATTCCACAGACACCGGTGACTTCGGCCGTCGTGAACAAATGGACCAGGTCCGCCTTGTGTTCGATGCGAAGGTCCCGGATCTCCTGGTTTCGCTGAAGCCGGCCGAGAACCGCGCTCCCGCCACCGGCGGTGTTCAACGAGGCCGGCGCCTGCTCCAGGTGCGCCAGTTGAGCGACGACATCCAGTTGGCCGTTGCGAAACACCAAGTTGAGATAGTCGATCGAGTTGTTGATCGGCGCTTCGATCGATCCGTCCCGGAGGATGTAACGCTCGCCCGCCGCCTCGCTGTAAAAGATCATGATGTCGAGATGGTTGTGGCTCGACGCCTGGACGATGCGCTTTGGGTCGCCCGCGCCCTGCGCCTCGATGGCGACCGCCGGCCGCAGCCGGTCGGAAACCACGCCGCCGGGGCAGAACTCCTCAGGCGGCTTGCGCCTCATCGTCGATATGTTCTCGATCCGGCCGCTGCCGTCGGGCCTCGCCGAGATGCGGTACTTCGCCCCGCCCGGCACGCCGAAGCTACCCGCAAGATGGCCATTCGCAACGGTGAACACGACACTCTCGTAGTCCGAGCCGACGACCCGCCCGGCCCACATCGCGTCGCCGTCGCCGCGATCCTCGAACACGGTCAACTCGGCCACCAGGAGCCGGCCGTCCGGCGCCGGCAGTTCCAGGAACTGCGGGGCGGAGCGAACGAGATCGATATCGAGATCGACCGCGTACGGCACGACACCCGGTTCCTCCACCGCTGGATTCACCATGACGGGGCCCAGGTCCAGTAGCCGCTGCGCCTGGACACTCGTGCCCGGCAACAGCAGGAAGAGACAGAGCGGCACGAGCCGCCACTGTCGGGAAACGGCCCGGCCCAAGGTGCCCCCGGACCGGCCCAAGTGAGAAGCAGTCATCACAGTCACTATAGCGCCCGGCGGCGACCGTCTGCTCCCGATCAGCGGACGTCGACGCCGCCCCGCAGGAACGACTGGCGCCCCCCGATGTCGTCCCGCAGACCGATGCCCAGGTCGTGGTAGCCGCCCTCCATCACGAGTTCCAGGCCGTAGCGCCAGGTACCGCCCTCGATTTCGGCCAGTCGGTGGGGCGGCACGGCAATGTTCAGGTCGGTCCGCTGCGGGTCCGTCGCGTGGTCCTTCTCGTCCCGCGCTGCCATCCAGAGCTGAATGCGGCCGTGGTGCACGCCGTCGCGCGGGATGAGCGTCAACTCCTCCCACGCCACCTCGATGACCAGAGGCACGTCGAAGTTCCCGTCCGGCCGGCGCTTCGGGGGCAGGTTGTGGATCCGGGCCCCGAGCGGGTTCGCCAGCATGTTCAGGTTGAGCGCCGAAAGCGTCCCCTCTATCATCCGGGACTCGAGCGTCTTGTCCCGGTAGCCCTTGCGGAAGCGAACCTCCGCGCCGCGGGGCCTGTTCTTCCAGACGACCTCGATCCGGTGGTAGGCGCCCTCGCCGACCAGGTCCGGCACATAGCCCAGGGCGTAGTAGTTGCGGAAATCGGCGGCAACCTGGAGCAGGTCCGGCAGCACCCGGTTCGCGTTGAGGATCGCCCGGCCGCCCGTCTCCTCCGCCATCAACTGCAGGGGGCTCTGGAGGTTCGTCCGCGCGATCGTGTCGACCTGAGCCATCTGGCCGGGCAGGCCGGCGACCTGGCTGTCGACCGTGCCCTGCGAGTAAACGGTCAGCCCGCGCGCGTCGATGGCGTAGAAGCTGACCCGGTTCGCGTTCGCCGACGCGGCGAGCTGCTGGAAGCGACGCGACATGTCGTACTCGGCCATCTCGATCAGCGAGACCGCCTGCTCGTAGACGCCGTGGAGGAAATAGAAGATGTCCTCGCCGGCGATCATCGGGATGCCGTCGGCGACGTAGACGACGGCCTTGCGCCCCGGCGCCGCGGACAGGTTCTCGACCAGTCGCATCAGGCCGTCGATCGCCATGTTTGTCTCGTTGCGCACGGAACCCGCGTAGTTGGTCAACTGCTCGCGGGCCAGCACCGCGCCGCCGCCGATCAGGCCGCCCGAGCGGGCCGCCTCGATCCGGGCCTGGCTGTTCGTCCGGTTCTCGATCTCCGTGTTCACGTCGTTGATCACCTCGAACAGGTCGCGGCGCTCGCTCTCCCGGTGCACCCGCTGGCCAGTCATCTCCTCGAGTTCGAGCAACGCCCGGCGCACCTGGTCGCGGTCGTTCGTGAACGGCATCCGCGAATTCAGGTAGCGGTCGAAGCTCGCCAGCATGATCCGGTCTTCCGGCCTCAGGTGTTCGCGGATGAACGTCCGCAACTCGCGCATCACCCGGTTCCGGTTGAGCGGCGTCAGGTTCAGGTTGTCGATGTAGATGACGACATGGAGCGCCTGTTCCGCCGGCATCGTCACCGGCTGCCGCGCGGCTGCCTCCCGTTCGAGCGGATCTTCCGGCGGCGGCGGCAGCAGCGGCGCCGCCGTCAGTTCGCCGCCGCGGCGCACGAAGAGCTCGTCGCCCTGCTGCTCCACGGCGTAGAAGTTGCTGATCGGCACGGTCCGTCCGTCGACCCGAAGCTCGAAGTCGTCGGGATCCAGGCCCAGAACCGGCTTGCCGTCGGCGTCGGTCACGTAGACGTCGATGTTGACGACCTCGACGTTGACGACCTCGACGAAGCCGGGACCAGACGGCGAACGCTCCGTCTGGGCTGCCGCCGGAAGCCCGGCGAACAGCCACAAGACAAGAACCGTCCACATGAGCAACCGCCCCGCGTTGCGCAGTCGAAGAACCGCCGTGGAGTCCGCACAGGTCATCGTGAGAGCCTACCGCCTTTCCCGCCGCAGTTGCTCACTGTCCGGCCATCGCCGGAGCGCTTCCGCGAGCACCGCGTTCGCGGACCGCTCGTCCTGCATGGCCCGGAGGGTGCGAACCGCCTCCGCGTAGGCAACCGGCGCAGGGTTCACGGTCACCATCTCCTGGAGAGTCCTGCCGGCATCGGCAGCGCGACCCTCGATGGCGAACAGAAAGGCAAGCGACGAATAGGCGCCGAGCAGCCCGCGGTCGAGGGCGATCGCCTCCCGGTAGGAGGCCTCCGCTTCGTCCGGTCGCGAGAGCGCTCCGAGCGCAGTCCCGCGGTGAAGACAAAGACGCGCGAGGGCGGACCGGTCGCGGCGCTCGCCGAACTCGGCCAGCGCCTCGACGCTCTGGGCGAGCGCCTCTTCAAAGCGGCCCTGCGCGTTCAAGAGGCCCGTCCGGACGATGAGAGGCGCGATCCGCGGCCCCCGCTCGGCCAAGGCCCGTTCCAGATGCTCGGCCGCCGCCTCCAGGTCCCCGTCGACGAGGGCGGCTTCGGCCAGGACCAGCGGCGCCAGCGGCGAGCGGTCGGCCACCGCCAGGGCGTGCTCACGCGCTTCCGCCACCCGGCCCGCCCGCAGCAGCAGTTCGGCAACCTTGATTCCGGACGCCGCGGCACTGCCGCCGGACGCCTCGAAGGCTTGGCGGTAGGCATCGAGCGCAGCCGCAGAACGGCCGCGGCGTTCCAGGGTCTCTCCCAGTTCGTGCCATGCCAGAACGAGCTGCGGCTCGGCCTCGAGCACCGAGCGCAATGCCGTCTCGGCCCCGGAGAGCTCGCCGTCCGCACCAAGGCGAGCGGCCCGCGCCAGCTCTTCGACCACGCCGATCCGGCTCTTCGGGTCGGACAGCGGGCCGCCCCCTGCGCGCGCGCCGCCGGACAAGTAGCCGAGCGACTCGAGTCGCCGCCGGACATCCGGGTCGTCCTCGACCGGCGAGACGAGCGACCGGTCGCTCGCTTCGAGCGCCGCGCGCATCCGGCGAGCCGCCGCCCGCTCCTGCTGGATCACGTTGTTCACCTCGCCGGGGTCGTCGGACAACCGAAACAGCTCCGGGACCGGCGATTCGATGAAGTGGAGGTCGCCTTCGACGATCGAGGCGAGATCGCTCCAGCCGAAGTGAATGCGGGGATAAACGCTCTCGGAGACGATCTGCCGAGACCCCGCGCCCGGTTCCGGCTCTCCGGGGAGGTCCAGCAGGTCGACGCCGAAGAGCTCCGCCGGCTGGTCGAGGCTCAGGCGCGAGTACACCGTCGGCGCCACGTCGCCAAGCTGGGCATTCGATGCAACCCGTTCGCCCGCACGCTCGCCCGCCGGCAGCTTGACGATCAGGGGCACCTGCAGCACCTCGCGGTAGATGAGGATCAGGTGATCCATCTCGCCGTGGTCCATCAGGCCCTCGCCGTGGTCGGAGAGCAGGACGACCAGAGCGCTGTCGTAGAGCCCGCGTTCCTCGAGGCCTCGGATGAGCTCGCCGACCACCCCGTCGGCGGCCGCGACCTCGCCGTCGTACGCATTGTCGTAGCGCTCGGCGAACGGCGCCGGCGGATTGTAGGGAGCATGCGGCTCGTAGAGGTGGAGGAACAGGAAGAACGGCCCACGCTCGACCTCGCTCAGCCAGCGCGACGCCGCGTTCAGCGTCTCCTGACCCGGCCGCTGAAGCTCGCCGAAATCGCGGCCCGTCTCGAACCGGACGCCGTCGTCGTAGACGTCGAAACCGCGGTCGATCCCGGTTCCGGCGCGCAGGACATACGAGGAAACGAAACCGCCGGTGGCGTAACCCTCCCCGCGCAGCGTCTCGGCCAGCGTCGGGATTTCTTCGTCCAGCCGGTAGCCCGAGTTGTCCCGCACGCCGTGGTCCGGTGGCAGCAGCCCGGTGAACAGGCTGATGTGCGACGGCAGGGTCACGTTGACGTGAGTGTAGGCGCGCTCGAACAGCACCCCGTCGGCGGCCAGGCGGTCGATCGCCGGCGTCTCGACCCCGTCGTAGCCGTAGGCCGGCAGCCGATCCGAACGCAGGGTGTCGATCGAGATGAGCACGACGTTCGCACCCGCAGCGGCGGGTGCGCGCGCGTCGTCCGGGACTGGCGGCGCCGCGCAGCCAAGAAGCGCACCGCCGCAGGCGAACGCGATAGCCGCAGTGCGACTCACTTCAGTTCGAGCGTCCGGCGAGCGTCCTGCGGCAGGCCTGCCACCTCGCCGACCGGCGTCCACACCTCGACCGTCTCGCCGTCCTCTTCGACTTCCGTCACCTCGACCCAGCGCGCCTCGCGCAATCGCACGACGACTTCGAGCTTGCCGTCGGCGGGCGCGGGCCGCCCCTGCTCGGAGGTCCAGAAGTTGTAGAGCGCCACCTCCTCCGATTCACCCGGTTCGATCACATGGAGGAAGAGTTGTTGCTTGTAAACCGGCAGCGCCCGGCCGTTAAGCTCCACGTCGAAGCCGAAGCTGTAGACGGCCCGGCCGCCCCGGTTCTCGATCGTCGCGACGAGTCGGCAGAGGGTCTCCGGGCCGGGTTCCGCGGGCGTCACCTCGAACCCGGAAAGCACGATCTCCGGTTCGGCGGCGGCGGCTGGCCAGGCGACCGGCAGGAAACCGAGAACCGACGCCGCCATGACCGCCACTGACGCCGCGGACGGGCGCCGTAACGTGTTGCTGGCGCCGGAAGCCCCGGCCGTGGCCCCTACGTTCGACACCCCATGGATAATACTGGCGGGGACTCTTCGATCATGCCCACGCACTTCCTGCCCCGGTTGCCGGCGTTGCTGGCCCTGTTGGCCCTGCTCGGCTCTGCCGCTCTTCCCGCGCAGTTCCAGGAACAGCTCACCGAAGAGGACGACCCGACCCTCCGCCTCAGCGACCTGCCCACCGCAGAGAGAAGGGCCGAGCCGGCCTTCTACGATCGCATCCGACACCTCATGTCCGGCAAGCCGAAGGCGCGCAAACGGGCGGCCAGGGCGCTCGCCAGGGTCGACGAGGCCGCCCTCATACCCCTGGTCGACGCCTACTTCTTCTCGCCGGACGAAGCGCGTCAAGACCTGAGGCAGGCCCTCGAGGACCTCTCCGGCAAGCAGTTCGGCAGCCGGTACCGCGACTGGTTCGAGTACGTGGGCGGCCGCAAAGACCTCCAACCGCCGCCCGGGTACGTGGCCTGGAAGGGTGAGCTGTTCTCGCGCATCGATCCGGCCTACCGGAGCATCCTGAGCCCTGAAGCGACCGTCCGCCTCAGACTGCGCGAAGTCCAGTGGGGAGGCGTTCCCCTGGACGGAATCCCCACGATCGACGATCCCGAGTTCGTTCCTCCCGACGCAGCCCGGTTCATGCGCGACACGGACGCCGTCTTCGGCGTCAGCCTGGGCGACCAGCACCGCGCCTACCCGGTCAAGGTCCTGAGCTGGCACGAACTGCTGAACGACACGGTCGGCGGCCGGCCGATCACCCTCTCGTTCTGCACACTCTGCGGTTCCGGGATCCTCTACCTCGCGGAGGACGCGAGCGGGACCCGCATGCTGTTCGGCACCTCGGGCCTGCTCTACCGCTCGAACAAGCTGATGTTCGACCACGCCACGCGCAGCCTGTGGAGCAACCTGACCGGCGAAGCCGTGGTCGGGAAGCGCGCGGCCGAGGGAGCGCACCTCACGATGCTGCCGATGACACTCACGCGGTGGGACGTCTGGAAGCAGCGCTACCCCGACACCACGATCATGCGCCCCGATCCGGCGGCGGCGCAGCGAACCGGTTATCGCTACATCGAAGGCGCCGCCGACGAGGCCCGCGCCGGCGTCGAGTTCGCGGTCTGGCAGCAGAGCGACGCCCTGGAGCGGAACGCGCGGATCTATGCCCTGCGAATCCGCGGTGAAACGAAGGCCTACCCGCTGGACAAGCTGCGGGAACAGCTAGTGGTCCACGACACATTGGGCGGCGTGGCCATCGTGATCGTGCTCGACTCCGCGAGCGGCGCGGTACGCGCCTACGAGCGCGGCGAACGCAGGTTCCGGATCCCGGGAATCGCGCCGGTCCGCCAGCTTCGCGCCGAGGACGACACCGTCTGGTCGCTAACCGAGGGAGGCCTGGCGCCCGCCGCGGGCGGCGACCTGCTACCGCGAGTCCCCGGCCACATCGCTTTCTGGTTCGGCTGGTACGCGTTCTACCCGGACACCGCGGTCTACTAGCGACGCGGCGGCCCAAGAGCCTGTCGCAGGTCGGTCGTTCCGCGGCCGGAAGTGACCGCCGCCGAGTCGCCGACCACAAGCAGGGCGATCCCCCGCGGATCGATGAAGCGCTGCGCCACGCGCCGGAGGTCCGTCACGGTCACGGTGCCGAGCCGCTGCCGGTACAGGGACCAGTACTCATGGGGACGGCCGAGCAACTCGTCCTCGGCGTAGCGCCCCGCGATGACCTCGGCGCGGTCGAACAGCAGCGGCAGCCGCGCCAGGAGGGACCGCCTGGCGGTCGCGACTTCCGCATCGGTCACATCGCCCCGTCGCAGCCGTCCGAGTTCTTCGAGTACGGCCGCCGCGGCCACCGCGGCGGACTCGGGCGCCGTCTCCAGGAAGATCCGGAACTCGCCCGCGCTCGGGGTCGGCGTTCGGCCCCGCGCCGACTCGGCCGGCACCACGACCAGGTCGAACCAGGTCAACACCCGGTACGTGAGGCCCTCTTCAAGCTGCAGTCGCGCACGCAGGCGAGACACCGCGCCCGGACCGTCCAGAATCTCCGTCAGCAACATCAAGGCCCAGCGGTCGCGGTGGTCCCAGGAGTCGAACTGGGCGGCCCGATGGCCTAGCGCGATCGCGGCCTGCGTGCCCTGCCGGTCGATGAGCCACCAACCCGGAGACGCGGCAGCGATGTCCGGCCGAAAACCCGACTTCGCCGGCTCGGCCGGCGCGGCGTCCGCGGACACTTCCGCCTCCCCGCCCGCTACCCGCTCCGGCCCCTCCCAGTCGCCGAAGAGTTCGTCGAGTCGCGCGACCACAGCCTCGGCATCCACGTCGCCCGATACCGCGATCACCGCGCCCTCGGGACGCCAGTGCCGTCGGTGGAAGCGTGCCAGCGCATTGCGCTCGAAGGCCGCCACGGACGCCTCCGTCAAGCGTCGACTGTGTGGGGAGTCCGGCCCGTGAACCAGGCGCGACCACTCCCGATCCAGGACCGAGCGCGGGTCGTCCCCTTCCGCGAGCAGGCTGACGCGAAGGTTGTCCTTCGCCTGCGCCAGCCGCTGCTCGTCGAATCGCGGTTCGAACACGATCGCAGCCAGGAGCTCCAGGCCCCGGTCAAGGGCCTCGGAACCGGTATCGAGCGCGAGCACGGTCCGGGCCCACGAACTGCTGCTCGCGATGCGCGCGCCCAGAGCATCGATTTCGTCGTCGAGCTCCTCGGGACCGAGGCCGGCGGCGCCCCCACGCCTGACCATGGCGGCGGTCATCGACGCGATGCCGTCCTCACCCGACCCCTCGTCCCGGTCCCCGACCGGCAGCGCCAGCACGACATCGACCAGGGGCAGGCTGCGGTCGGGCACGACGTAGACCGGCAGGCCGTTACCAAGCTCGAAACGGAGTCCGTCGACCGGAGGCGGATCGAATCGGGACGGAGCGAAACGGAGGGCTTCGGGCCGGTCCGGAATCTCCTGCGCGGAAAGCTGTGCAGTGAGCGGCGCCCACACGACAAAGACCCCGAGCGCCGCCAGTCGCAGCACGTCAACTCCCCCCGGTCCGGGTCAGGGAGAGGACCGCCCGTTCGGCCGCAACGAGGTAGCGGTCGACGACCCGTTCCAGGTCTTCCGCGGAAGCGGCGGACGCGGCGTCCAGCCACTCCTCCAACTGGCTGAAACCCCCCAGGACCTCGGCAGCAGCCAGCCGATGGGCCAGGCCCGCGTCCTGTTCGAGTTGACGCCACGAGTCGGTCACGAGTTGCCGGCGCACCCGCGCGAGTTCCGTGTCATCGATGCCACCGGTGCGAATCCTCCCGAGCAGCCGGTCCCAGGCCGCGGTCAAGTCTTCCAGACTGCCTCCCTCACCGGCCTCGATCCGTACCGCGAAGTAACCGCCAAGCTTCCTGGACACATGCTCCGCCGACGCGGCGTAGGCGACCCGCCCTCCTCCCACGACGAGTTCGCGGTAGAGCCGCCCCGACCGGCTGTTCAGGAGACCGGCCAGCACATCGAGGGCGACGGCATCGCCGGCCGCCGCGAACGGCACCGTGGGATAACGGATCTCGACCTGGCTCCGGCACGCGCAGAGACCGTCCAGCGAGCCGAGCGCCGGCTTCGCAACCTCAGGCGTTTTCGTGGCCGCCGCCACGCGACGGGAACTCCCCAGTCGCCCGAAGTACCGCTCCGCGAGCTCCCGCACCTGCGGCACGGACAGGTCGCCGACCAGCACCGCGACGATCCGCTCGGGCCGATAGGCGGCCTCGAAGTGGCTCCGCGCGTGCTCGGGCAGCAAGCGCTCGACTTCAAGACGTTCGCCGCCCGGCGAATGAGCGTACGGGTGCCCCACGCCCCAGTAGGCGGCGTCGAAGAGTTCGAACCAGGAGGCCGTCGGGCTCGAGTCGATGCGCTGGCGCCGCTCCTGCTCGACCACCGCCAGTTCGCGCCGGAAGCCGCGGAACACGGGTTCGAGCAAACGGTCGGACTCCAGCCAGAACCAGAGTTCGAGCTTCTCCTTCGGCACCAGGGCCTGGAAGGCGGTCGAGTCATGGCGGGTGAACGCATCGATCCCCACCGCGCCGGCTCGCGTGTAGGCGCCCGCGTAGGCACCCGGCCGCTGAATCTCGACCAGCCGCTGCTCCACGCGCTCCAGGCCGGGCGCTGGGGCACCCCGCCGCAGGGATTGTCCGTACAACTGCTCCCACCGCTTCAAGAGGGGCGCCTCCGCCTCCCAGTCGCGGGTGCCGATCGTACGGCTGCCGGCGTACAGGAGATGCTCGACGACGTGTGCCAGACCGCGACGGCCGGGCGGGTCCATCGCCGAGCCGCCGCGCACCGCCCAGACAGCGGCCAGGAGGCGCCTTCCCGGTCGCTCGACGACCAGGAAGGTCATCCCGTTGTCGAGTGTGAAGTGTGCGGGCTCCAGCTTCGGCGGTGGAGCCTGGGCCGTCGCGGCTGTCACCGCAGTCGCCAGAGCGCCCAACGCCGCCAGCCATCCAGCCGGTTTCACGGCCGCTCCTCGACGACGAGGTAGACGCCAACCGGCGGATCGACGATCCGGGTCCGGGCGCCGGACGGCCAGCGCAGGTCGAGGCGCCTCGGTTCCCCGGCGCCGCTCACAGCGCCGGTCGCCGGAAGCGCCCAACGCAGACGGTGCCCACTCGACGACTGGTAGCTGTCGCCGCGCAACGCCCAGCGACGTGAAGGCGGCTGTGCGACCTCGCCGGAAAGGGTCGCCACAGCCCCTACAGCCTGGGTGTTCCCGGATCGGCCGCGAAGTTCGAGGCCCAGCCAACCCGCACCCGCTGGTCCGGCCGTGTCGTTCCTCCAGAGCCGCGCCGGACCGTCGTTGGCTGTCACAAGGAGGTCGCCGTCGCCGTCGTTGTCGAAGTCCGCGACGGCTGCCCCGCGGCTCACCAGGGGACCCTGGTCCGTCCAGTCGCACCGCGCTTCGGAGAAGCTCCCCGAAGCACTGCCCCGCAGCAGCAGGTTCCGCTGCCGGTGGTCCGTGTTGTCGCGCCGCGGCGACGCGAAGATGTGCCCGTTCGCGACGTACACGTCGAGCGCGCCGTCGCGGTCGAAGTCCCCGGTCACGATCCCGAAGCCCAGCAGGTTGAAGGAGGGCTGGCCGAAACCAGAGGTGGCCGACACGTCCTGGAAAAGAAGGTCGGTCCCGGAAGTCGCATTGCGATACAGGGTGTTCGTCTCGACGTCGAAGTTGGTGACCATCAGATCGACGTCGCCGTCGGAATCGAAGTCGGCCGCCGCCAACCCCATGCCCGCCTCCGGGCGTCCGTTCCGGTTGACGGCGGCGCCCGAGAGGAGGGACTGATCCTCGAACGTACCATCGCCGCGATTCCGGAAGAGGAGGTTCAGGGTCAGGTCGTTGGCCACATAGAGATCGGGCCATCCGTCCGCGTCGAGGTCGGCGAAGACAACCCCAAGCCCCTTGCCGTCGGCACCATCGAGGCCGGCCCGAGCGGTCGCGTCCTCGAAAGCGCCGGCCCCCAGGTTCACGTAGTAGCGGTCGTGCTGGCCCAGGAACAGCGACGGATCGCAGACCTCCGGCTCGGAGCCCGGACCGTCCCGACGGCAGACGAGGCCGTGGTCCGGGTCGTAGTCGAGGTACCGCGAGACGTAGAGGTCGAGGTCGCCGTCTCCGTCCGCGTCGGCCAGGGCCATCGAGGACCCCCAGGGGACGCCGCCCGACCGTCCCTCCGGCTTGACTGCCTCAAGCGGCGCCGCCGGCGCGAACGACCCGTCGCCCCGGTTGTCCAGGAGCACGGTCGGGCCGTAGTGCGAAACGAGCAGGTCGTCATCCCCGTCACCGTCCACGTCCGCCGCGACGACGCCCTGCCCGTAACCCCGCGCCAGGGGGCCCGCCTCGACCGCCGCGAACCGGAACGCACCCGCCTCATCCGGGCCGAGGTTCCTGAAGAGGCGGTCGGACGCCGGGCCGTCCCCCTCCGGCGGAAAGACGCCCGACTGGACAAGGTAGAGATCGAGCCAACCGTCGCCGTCGAAGTCGACCCAGGCCACGCCGGCGCCCATCGTCTCCGGCAAGTGCAGACCGCCCGCGGCGCCCGAGTCGTGGACGAAGCGCACACCGGACCGGGCGGCCGTCTCCGTGAACAGGAACCCGCAGTCCCCGCCGTCCGCGGCGCCGGAAGGCGAAGCGAAGACCGCCGCATGCACGGCGACCAGAACGGCCAGTCGGCAACCGATCGCCGGAAATCCGCACGGACCGCAAGGCCGAATCGACTCGCGCGGCCAGCTCATCGTGTGGCGGCGCTCAGCTCGCGGCCGCTTCAACCGCCAAGCGTGCGGCCCCCTGTGCCCTTCCGATCTCGACGCCCAGCCTCGTGACCTGGTCGGCCAACTGCCCGGCCACTCTGTCGATGCGCGCCTCAAGTCGATCGCCGCGCTCTTCAATCCGGGTGCAACGCTCCTCGATCCGAGCGCAGCGCTCCTCAATCCGACTGCACCGCTCTTCAATCCGGTCGCTTCGTTCACTCGCCTGCATCTCGATCCTCCTTCGGTCCAGGGCTGCTTCATCGAAGCGCCGGTCCATTCGGCGAATGGCCCAGGCAAACAGCCCCCCAAACGCCGAGATGCAGGGCAAGACCACGCCCCCGATCAGTAACAACGTATTCATCGCACTCTCCACGGCGGCGCCTCCCGACTCGAATCCGGTCAACCTTGGAGTCGACGGCGCCACGGTGGCGCGTCGACTCTATCTCCATACAAAGACAAGGACGGATTAAGCCGCCTGCAACCGGGTTCCGTGGCGCGTAGACTGCGTCCGTGGAGCTGATCTGCGGCACGCACACCCTGGCGTTCGCGGGCCGCCCGCTCGTCATGGGGGTGCTCAACGTGACGCCGGACAGCTTCTCGGACGGCGGCCGCTTCGACCGTCCGGACCGGGCGCTCGACCATGCACGCAGGATGGCGGCGGAGGGCGCGGACCTGATCGACATCGGCGCGGAGAGCACCCGGCCGGGCGCCGCGCCCGTGGACCTGGAGGACGAAGTTGCGCGCCTGCTGCCGGTCGTCGAGGGGATTGCGGCGCTCGACCTCGGCGTGCCGCTCAGCGTCGATACGGCGAAGCCGGAGGCGGCCGACCGGGCGCTCGCAGCCGGCGCCGTGATGATCAACGACGTCTCCGGCGCCGGCGACGCGATGCTGGAGGTCGCCGTCCGGCACGGCGCTCCGGTCATCGCGATGCACATGCGGGGCGAGCCGCGGACGATGCAGAGCGCCCCGCACTACGACGACGTGGTCGCCGAGGTCCGCGACTACCTGGCCGAGCGGGTGGCGGCCGGCCACGACCGCGGCGCCCAGGTTCTCGTCGACCCGGGCATCGGATTCGGCAAGACGCTTGCGCACAACCTGGACTTGCTGGCCAACCTGTCCGCGTTCCGTGCGCTCGGCGCGCCGGTCGTCCTCGGGGTGTCCCGCAAATCCTTCCTCGACCGGCTGCTCGGCGGCGTGCGGGTCGGCGAGCGGCTGGCCGGCACCCTGGCGGTCAACGCCTGGGCGGCGGCCCTGGACGTCGCCGACGTGCTGCGAGTCCACGACGTACGAGCGCACCGGCAACTGGCGGAGAGCATCGCCGCGCTGCGCCGGCATCGCCGGCCGACGGCACGGCGACGGCGGGTCATCGCACGCGGCATCCCCTGCCGCGCCCGCATCGGCGTGACGGCTCGCGAACGCTCTGCGCCGCAGGAACTCCTGGTCGACATCGAAGTGACGCAGGCAGCACAAGCAACGCCGGCGACGCCGGACGACCTGAACGAAACGGTGGACTACGCCGAGCTGGCCGCGATCGCCCGCGACCTCGCGGCGGAGGGCGAGTACCGGCTCGTGGAGACCCTGGGGGAACGGATCGCCGCCGCGGTCCTCGGAGGCAATCGAGCACCGGGCGCTCTACGGCCCACCCGGGGCAGGCAGCCGGATCGCGGACAGAGGCCCGTGCGCGCGGCAGCCGGCAGCGGCGGCGACAAAGGCCCGGCGGCCCGCGGCCGGATCGAGTCGCTGCGGGTCCGGGTCATGAAACCCGGAGCGGCGCGCGAGCTCGGCGTCGCGGAAGTCGGCGCCGAAGTCGACTGGCGACCGTGAACCGGCCGTGACCCGGACTCGCGCCTTCGTCGCGCTCGGCTCGAACCTCGGCTGTCGCCGGGCGAACCTGCGGGCCGCGACGAACAGCCTGCGGCGCCTCGGGACGTTGACCGCAGTCTCGGAACTTCACACGACCCGGGCCGTCCCGGAGAGCGGCGTTCTCGCCACGGACCCGGACTTCCTGAATGCCGCCGCGGCGATCGAGACCCGGCTCGACGCCCGAACCCTGCTCGACGGCCTGCTCCGGATCGAGGCCGGCCTCGGCCGCGACCGAGGAACAACGCCCGCAGGCCCCCGAACGATCGACCTCGACCTCCTCCTGTTCGGCGACCTCGTCATCGAGACGCCCGGCCTGGTCGTGCCCCACCCCCACATGCACCGCCGCCGCTTCGTCCTCGAACCGCTGTGCCAGATCGCCCCCGCCGCCTGGCACCCGGGGCTGGGGAGAACGGCGGCCGAGCTGCTGGGCGAGCTGGCGGCTGACTGAGCACGCCGCGCTAGTAGCTCAGCTAGCGCGGCAGAGACTGGGTGCGCCGGCGTCCCCGCCGGCTTTCCGAAAAGGACGCGCCGCGAAGCGGCGACCATCCTGGCGCGCTAATAGCTCTTCGGCAGGCCCAGCACCTTCTCCGCGATGTGGCAGAGGATGAGCTGCGGGCTGACCGGGGCCAGCCGCGGGATCATCACCTCGCGCATCAGCCGCTCGACGTGGAACTCCTTCGCGTAGCCCATGCCGCCATGGGTCATCACGGCCTGCGTACAGGCCTTGAAGCCCGCCTCGGCGCCGAGGTACTTCGCGGCATTTGCGTAGTGGCCGCACGGTTCCTCGCGGTCGTAGAGAGAAGCCGCCTGCATGGCCATCAGAAACGCCGCCTCCAGCTCCATCCAGCACTCCGCCAGGGGATGCTGGATCGACTGGTTCTGGCCGATCGGTCGACCGAAGACCCGCCGGTTCCGGGCGTAGTCGGCGGCCCGGTCCAGAGCGTTGCGGCCGACGCCAACCGCCTCGATGCCGATCAGAATCCGCTCCGGATTCAGGCTGTGCAGGATGTACTCGAAGCCGCGGCCTTCGTCGCCGATGCGGTCCTCCGCGGGTATCTCGAGTCCGTCGATGAACAGCTCGTTCGAATCCACGGCGGCCCGGCCCATCTTCGGAATGCGCCGGACCTCGACCCTGGACCGGTCGAGTGTCGTGTAGAACAACGAAAGGCCCTTGGTCGCCTTCCGGGTCTCGGCTCTCGGTGTCGTGCGCGCGAGCAGCATGACCCGGTCCGCCTCCTGAGCAGTCGTGGTCCAGATCTTGCGGCCGTGGACGATGTAGCCGCCATCGGGCTGCCGCTCGGCGCGCGTCGTGATGGCCGTCGTCTCCAAGCCGGCATCCGGCTCCGTCACCGCGAAGCACGTCTTCGCCCGACCCTCGATCAGTTCGGGCAGAAAGCGCTGGCGCTGCTCCTCCGTTCCGAACACGACGATCGGGTGCGGCCCGAAGATGTTGATGTGAATCGCGGAAGCCGCGCTCATGCCGCCGCCCGCTCGGGCCACTTCGTGCATGACCAGGGCAGCTTCGGTAACGCCCAACCCCGAACCGCCGTACTTCTCCGGCATGGCGATGCCGAGCGCGCCGCACTCCGCCATGGCGCGGTGGAACTCGTTCGGAAACCGGACCTCGTTGTCGACCGCCAGCCAGTAGTCGTCGTCAAACGCCGCGCATGTACGCGCAATCCCTTCGCACAGCGCGCGCTGCTGTCCGCTCAGAGTGAAGTCCATGGGCGGCGCAGAGGGTACAACGACTCTACGAGCCCGGGCAGTTCGCGCTCGCCGCTTCGCCGCTCCGGTCCTGCTCTGCCTCAGCCCGCCGGAGCTGGCAACAGCACGTACCGAGCCAGGGCGGCGAAGCCGCCGATCAGAATCAGAGCCGCGGTCCACGTCAGTGCCAGGCGCTGCCAGCGCTCGAGGTGCTCCTGTCTGCCCGCCCATCGCACAATGGTCCGCAGCAGGTACGGCAGAGACGCACCCCAGACCAGCAGGATGCCCAGCAGCACCCACGAAGTCGGCGAAAAGCCCTGGAGCACGGCCAGCGCCCCGATCGCGAACAGGAGCGCGACGCGCACCACGACGCGCACGAAGCGCATGCTGCCGGCCTGCTGCCGCTTGAGCTGATTCCGCCGGTCGCTGAAGTCGATCGCCATCCGCGGCTCTAGGAATCGCCGAGGCCGGCCAGATCAAGCAGGAACGCGTAGACCAGAGCCGTCTCGCGGTAGCGGTCATAGCGGCCGGAGGCGCCGCCGTGGCCGGCGCCCATGTTCGTCTCGAGCAGCAGGTGGTTGTCGTCCGTCTTGTTGGCCCGCAGCCGCGCGACCCACTTCGCCGGCTCCCAGTACTGGACCTGCGAGTCGTGCAGGCCGGTGGTCACGAGCAGGTGGGGATAGTCCCTCGACTGCACGTTGTCGTAAGGCGAATAGGAGAGCATGTAGTCGTAGTACTCACGGACCCTCGGGTCGCCCCACTCGTCCCACTCGAAGGTGGTCAGCGGGATGCTCGCGTCGAGCATCGTCGTCACGACGTCGACGAAGGGCACCCGCGCCACGACGCCGTCCCAGAGGTCGGGACGCATCGTGAACACCGCGCCGACCAGCAGGCCGCCGGCGCTGCCGCCCATCGCGTAGATACGGTCCGGGTCAGCGTAGCCCTCGGCCGCGAGATGCTCGGCCGCGGCGATGAAGTCCGTGAACGTGTTCTTCTTGTTAAGGAGCTTGCCGTTCTCGTACCAGGAGCGGCCCATCTCCTCGCCGCCGCGGATGTGGGCGATCGCGTAGACGAAGCCGCGGTCGATCAGGCTCAGAAGCGGCGAGCTGAACGACGCGTCCATGCTGGAGCCGTAGGAACCGTAGCCGTAGAGCAACAACGGGCTGCCACCCTCTTCCGGCCGCAGATCGGGCCGGTAGACGAGCGACACCGGCACCTGCGTACCGTCCCCGGCCGTCGCCCACAGCCTTTCGCTCCGGTAGTTCGCGGAGTCGAAACCGCCGAGCACCTGGTCCTGCTTGCGCAGCGTCTTCTCACGCGTCGCCGGGTCGTAGTCGTAGACCGACCGCGGCGTGGTCAGCGACTGGTAGACGTAGCGGAGGGTGCCGGACGACGGATCCGGGTTCGCGCCTAGACCGGCCGAGTACGTCGGTTCGCCGAAGTCGAGGTCATGGCCCGTGACGGAGCCATCTCCGCTGCCGCCTCCGCCCATCGGCTCGATGCGGAGTTGCTCGAGACCCTCGCGCCTCTCCGCCAGCACCAGGAACCGATCGAACAGTTCGAAACCCGCGAACAGCACGTCGTCACGGTGCGGGAGCTCCTCGCGCCAGGCGGCGCGACCAGTGTCGCCTTCGGCGGTCGACATGAGCCGGAAGTTCGGCGCGCGATCGTTCGTGCGTACCCAGAAGCGATCACCCAGGTGATCGACGCTGTACTCGTGGCGTTCGCTTCGCGGCTCGAAGACGGCGAAGTCGCCGCCGGGATCGTCGGCCCGCAGGATGCGCACCTCCGTGCGCAGAGTGTGACTCGAAGTTGCCAGCAGGTACTTCCGTGACTGGGTCCGCCCCAGGAACACGCTGAAGGTCTCGTCCGGCTCCTCGTAGACCAGTTCGTCGGGGGCCGTCGAGCCCAGGCGGTGGCGGTACACCTGGTATGCGCGCAGCGTGTCCGGATCCTGGCGGACGTAGAACAGGGTCGCGCTGTCGGCGGCCCAGACGAGATTCGCCGTCACGTCCGGGATCTCGTCTGCAAGGACCTCGCCGGTGGCCAGATCCTTGAAGTGCACCGTGTAGAAGCGGCGCCCCGCGTCGTCGACCCCGTACGCCAGGATCCGGTGATCCGGACTGACGGACAGGCGGACCGCCGTGTACTCCTTGCCTTCGGCGATCTCGTTCACGTCGATCAGCACTTCTTCGGCCTCGGGAGCCTGATCGCCGCCGAAGACGTCGCCGTCGGCTGGCCGGCGGCCGTGGATCGGGTACTGCTTCCCCTCCTCGTAGCGCGTGTAGTACCAGTAGTCGCCGTCGCGGTAGGGAACGGATGAGTCGTCCTCGACGACCCTGCTGCGGATCTCCGCGAACACGCTCTCCTGGAGCGCCTCGGTGTGCGCCAGCGCGGCGTCGACGTATGCGTTCTCCGCCTCGAGATAGGCGATCACCTCCGGGTCCTCGCGTTCCCGGAGCCAGTAGTACTCGTCGACCCGGACGTCGCCGTGGGTCTCGAGTTCGTGGGGACGCGCCTCGGCCCGCGGCGGGTCGCCGGGGTCCGCTGCGGGGGCGGCGCAGGAGGTCACCGCGAGGGCCGCCAGGAGAAGGACTCCGGCAGCGGGGATTCCGGTTCGGAACGCTCTCGTTCGTAGCTGTCGCATGGGTACCAGAGTGTAGCCCCCATCAACTCCGCTCCCACAACAGGATGGCGGCGAACAGATCTTCCAGCGCGGCGCCGACCGACTTGAACAGCGTGATCTCATCCGCCGTCCCGCGGCCCCCGTGCTCGCCGCGACACAGCTCGTAGAGGTCGGCGGCGACATCGTCAGGAGCGAGCGCGCCGGACTCGATCGGCTGGGTCAGGTCGCCGGCCTCGATCAGAGCGCCGTCTCGAGTGTCGACGAACACGGTGGAGCGGCGCATCGCCTCGTCGTCCGCCTCGCGCATCCCCGGCGTGAAGCCGCCGACCAGGTCGACATGGATGCCGGCGCGAAGCCAGTCGCCGAAGATCAGGGGTTCCGTGGCCAGGGTCGCGGTGCTCACGATGTCGGCGCCACGGACCGCCGCCTCCAGGTCACTTGCCGTGCCCGCATCGAGCCCCTCGATCAATGGCGAACGGGACGCCAAACGGGCCCGCTCGGGCCGGCGACCCCAGAACTCGACCTCGAGATCGGGGTGCACGGCCGCGTGAGCCCCGGCCAGGTGCGGCGCCAGGTTGCCCGTGCCGGCCACCAGCAGGCGACGGGAATCCGGCCGCGCCAGGTACCTCGCCGCCAGGGCCGACGCCGCCGCGGTACGACGGAGCGTCAGTTCCAACCCGTCGATCAGGGCCAGCGGCTTGCCGGTCTCACCCGAAGCCAGGATGTAGCTGGCCTGCACGGCGCCCAGCCCGCGGGAGGCGTTGCCCGGGAAGACGGACGCCACCTTGACGCCCAGATAGCCGCCGACCGTCCAGGCCGGCATCAGGAGCAGCGTCGCCTCCGGGTCGCCGGCCGGCGCCTCCACGCCGTGGTGGTGGCGCACCGGCATCTCGCAGCCGTCGCGGAAACCCGCCTCGAGTGCGTCCACCACGGCGCCCCAGGGCAGCAATTCGGCGGTCTTGGCGGCGTCGAAGATTCTCATCCGAGTAGCGGAGGATAGTCTCATTCGCCGTGGACCATCTCAAGGAGCTCGAAGAGAACGGCTACGTCATCCTGGAAGGGGTTCTCGACCGCGCGCAGCAGGAGGCGCTGCGCGGTGTGCTGAAGCCCCACTTCGAACGCCGCCTGTTCGGCCGCAACCCGTTCGAGGGCCACAACACGCAGCGGGTCTACGGCCTGCTGGCGAAGTCACGGCTGTTCGATGCCCTGGTCGCGCAGCCCGCGGTCATGGCCGCCTGCCAAGCGACGCTCGGACCCGGCTTCCTGCTCTCGGTGGCTCACGCGATCCTGATCCACCCGGGCGAGGTCGCCCAGAGCCTGCACCACGACGACTCGTTCTATCCGCTGCCGCGACCCAGAAAGGCGCTCGGCGTGAGCACGATCTGGGCGCTCGACGACTTCACCGAGGACAACGGCGCCACCCGCATCGTGCCCGGCAGCCACCGCAGGAACGGCGAGCCGCCCGACGAGGCGGCTGCGCGGCCGGTCATCATGCCGGCCGGCTCGCTCCTCATCTTCCTCGGCACCCTCTACCACGGCGGCGGCGAGAACCGTTCGGCCGGGTCGCGGCTCGGTCTCACGATCCAGTACTGTCCCGCCTGGGCCCGCCAGCAAGAGAACTTCATCCTGGGAGTGCCGGCCGGCGAAGTGGCGAATCTGGCCGTGACGGTCCAGGAACTGATCGGCTACGGCATCCATCCTCCGTTCATGGGCCATGTCGATGGCCGCCATCCACTGAAGGCACTCCAGACATGAAGAAGCTCGCACTGCTCCCTGCTTTCGCCGCACTATCTCTCGCCGTAGCGTGCAGCGGCCCGGCGCCCGCACCCGAAGAGGGAGCGGCCGACGCGGCGCCGGCGGCGCCGGCGGCCCAGGCCGTCCCCGAGGGCGCGCCCCGACTCATCCTTATCCTTGCCGTCGACCAGATGCGAGCGGACTACCTGGAGCGCTTCGGGCCCCTGCTCACGGGCGGTCTGGCCCGGCTGCTTCAGGAAGGCGTCGTCTTCACGGACGCCCATCACTTCCACGCCGCGACCGAAACCGCTCCCGGTCACGCCACGCTGGCGACGGGCGTGTTCCCCAAGCGGCACGGGATCATCGGCAACGGCTGGTTCGACCGGGAGACCGGCGACGACGCGTACTGTTGCGGCGACCCCGAACACGGCGTGTCGCCGCGCAACATGCTGGCGCCGGCCATCGGCGACCTGATGAAGGCCGCCTGGCCGCAGTCCAAGGTGTTCTCCGCCAGCGGCAAGGACCGGGCGGCGATCCTGATGGGCGGGCACCACGCCGACGGCGCCTGGTGGTACAGCCGTCCGACCGGCAGCTTCACCACGTCGACCTACTACGGCGACCGCGACTCGGGGCCCGCGTGGCTCGACGACTTCAACGGGGAGAGCCGTCTCGACGCGCTCTTCGGCACCGCCTGGGAGCCGCTGATGCCGCTCGAGCACACCGCGGCGTACGATATCGAGCCGCTCCAGCGTGGTCTGTCGGTCGACACGTTCCCCCACGCGCTGGGCGGTTACACCGTGGAACGATCGGCGTTCTACGCCTCGATCTACCGGTCGCCCTTCCTGGACAGCCACCTCGGGGATCTGGCCAAGACCCTGATCGAAGCGGAGGGCCTGGGCAAGGACGAGGTTCCCGACCTGCTGGCGCTCAGCTTCTCCGCCCTGGACACAGTCGGCCACGGCTTCGGCCCGAATGCTCCGGAGACACTGGATGTGATCCTCCGGCTCGACCGGACGATCGGCGAACTGCTCGACCTCATCGACGAACGGATCGGCATGGAGCACGTGGTCGTCGCACTTTCCGCTGATCACGGTGTTGGCCGCGTCCCCGAACTCGTCGTGCGCAACGGCGGCGAAGGGGGTCGATTCGGCGCCGAGCAGACCCTCTGCCTGCAACAGCTCCAGGCGCGGCTCGCGGAGCGGTTCGGCGACGGCGAATGGCTCGGCGACACCTTCTATCTCGACGAAGAGGAGATCGCGGCGGCCGGCGCCGACCGCGCGGCGATCGAGGACGAAATCATCGACGTGATGGGAAGCTGTCCGTTGTTCCACCAGGTCCTGCGACCCGCAGACCTCGATCCGTCCGATCCCCTGCACGAGCTCTACCTGAACAGCCGATATCCCGGCCGCAGTCCGGACCTGATCGCGGTGCCGGAGCCGAACGTGCTGCCGGTGGCCGCCGCTGTCGTCACTGCAAGCCACGGCTCCCCCTACCGCTACGACACCCACATTCCGCTCATCATCCGGCAGCAGGATGGCGCCGGCCGCGTCGTCGAGGAACGTGCGAACACGATCGACCTGGCGCCTAGTCTGGCCGCCATCCTGGGACTCCCCGTGGACGGTATCGCCGGCTTCGAGGGGTTTGACGGCGTCGACCGGCTGGCCGAATGAGGACGACCTTCATGCTCCACACCACCGCCACCCCAACGCCACGCCGCTCACACACCGCGGCTGCGGTCACCCTCTGCCTGACCGCGGCTTTCCTCACCGCCTGCCAGGCGGAGGCGCAGACGTACGCCGAGAAGCTCGGCTTCCCCGCCGGCACGCGCGCCGTGATCCTCCACGTCGACGACGCCGGCATGTCGCACGACTCGAACGTCGGCGCTTTCCGCTCGATCCTCGACGGAGTCGCGAACTCGATGAGCGTGATGATGCCCTGCCCGTGGGTGCCCGAGCTGGTGCGGGGCCTGGAGGAGAACCCCGGGATCGACGCCGGCCTCCACCTGACCCTGACCGCCGAGTGGGACGACTACCGCTGGGGACCGCTGGTGGGCCGCGAAGCGGCGCCCGGCCTGGTCGACGCCGAAGGCGCCCTGTGGTCAAGCGTCGCCGAGGTCGTCGCGAACGCGACGCCCGACGAGGTGGAGGCCGAGGTGCGCGAGCAGATCAACCGCGCCCGCACGATGGGCTTCGAACCGACCCATCTCGACTCCCACATGGGCACCCTCTTCGCCACGATGGACTTTCTCGAGCGCTACATCGCGGTCGGCCTCGACGAGGGCCTTCCCCTCATGTTCCCGGGCGGCCACAACACGATTCTCGAAGCGCAGTACGAAGCCCAGGGACGGGACACGCCACCCGGCCTCGGCCGTGCCACGGAACTCGGCCAGCGAATCTGGGACGGCGGCCTGCCGGTTCTCGACGACCTCCACAACCTGAGCTACGGCTGGGTCCCCGAGAGCGGCGCCGACGCGACGGACGAGGAGCTCCTGGAGTACAAGGTCGAGCGCTACATCCAGGGCCTGCGCGATCTCCGCCCCGGAGTCACGATGGTCATCATGCACTCCACCGACCCGAGCGAGAACTTCAAGTACATCTCGACCTCCGGCCCCAGCCGCAAGGGCGACATGCTGGCGATGCTCGACCCCCGCCTCGAACAGGTGATCGAGGAGGAGGGCCTGGTCCTGACCACCTTCCGCGAGCTCAAGGAAAGGCGGGACCGCGTCGACTAGCAACCGGCTGTTCCGGCCCTCCGGCGATCACTCCGCCGAAGAGGTGGCAGCCGCCTGGCTCACCCAGGCGCTCCGGCTACTCGCCTCAGCCGACTTGCCGGTCGAGGCGGTGACTGTTCGACCATCTCACGGCGGACCTCTGGCTACGATCGAGCTTCCCGCTGAGACGGCCAACAGCGTCCTCAAGTGGGCATTCGAAGCAACGGCCCGAGTACTCCGAGGCGACCCTCAGCCCTCGGACGCCGAGGTCTACAAGGCGGCTCGGGCCCTGCTGAACCAGGCCAGTCACCGCCGCCGGCGCCGTCGCGGTTAGCTCGTGATGCGCTGGAAGTTCGGTGGCCGGCGCTCGACGAAGGAGGCGACGCCTTCCTTGAAGTCGTCGCGCTCCAGGCTCTCGGCCATCAACTCGTTCGACTCGCGCAGGGCATCGCCGGTTTCCATCATCAGGTGACGGTAGACCTGCTGCTTGATCACCTTGAGCGACATCGGCGCGGAGCGCTCGGCCAAGGCCTTGATGTAGTTCTCGGCCTCGGACACGACCTGGTCGTGCGCGACGGACCGGTTGACGACGCCCATCTGTGCGGCTTCCGGGCCGTAGAACTTGCGTCCCGTCCACAGGATGTCGAGGGCGTTCGAAGGGCCGGCGACCCGCGGCAGGATCCAGCTCAGGCCGTGCTCGGCGATCAGTCCGCGGTTCACGAAGGCCGACGTGAAGACGGCGCGATCCGACGCGATGCGGATGTCGCAGAGCATCGCGACCGCGAAGCCGAGACCGGCGCAGGGACCGTTGATCGCCGCGACGATCGGCTTGCGCACCGCCATCAGGTAGTTGAACGTGACGCCGAAGTTCTCCTCGCCCATCTCCTCGATCGCGCCGGCCTGGGCGTCCTCGAACGTGTTGCCGCCGCCGCTGCCGCGCTCGCCGCGGCTCGTGGCCTGAAGGCCCTGCATGTCGGCCCCGGCACAGAAGCCACGGCCGGCGCCGGTCAGCACGATGCCGACAACGCGCTCGTCCTGCTCGGCGGCCGCCATCGCGTGCTTCATCTCGGCCATCATGCTGCCGGTGATCGCGTTCAACTGCTCCGGGCGATTCAGGGTGATCGTGGCGATGGGATCGTCCACGTCGTACTTGATCAGTTCGTACTCGGTCATGCCTTGGCCTCCAGCCGCTGTTCGAAGTGAGCGGCCAAGAGTAGCGCACCGATCGACCGCTAACATGACGACACGCACGCCCGGCGCAAACCAGGGCGCGTGTGGAAGGAGATCGTCATGTTCCGAACCCCAGCGCTCGCGGTCGCGGCCGGCTCCATCCTGGTGGCCTGTGCCGGCCCCGAGCCCGAACCGGAGCTCCGGCCCACACCACCGCCCGACACCTCCGAAAGGCTCGAGATCGTCGACCGGGCGATCGAGTTCCACGGCGGTGAGCTCTTTGAACAGTCCCGGGTCAAGCTGACCGTGGCGTCTCGCTCCGGGAGCTTCGACGTGGACTCGACGGCCGACGGCGACCGCTTCGAGCAACTGATTCGCGCCTCGAACGGCAGCGACGAAAGGGTATACCGGCGCGACAACATAGCGCTCGAAGTGACCGAGGGCGGTCAGCCGATGGAGATGGACGAGACGGAACACGCCCGCGCCAAGAGCTACGTGAACCAGCGCATGTACTTCCTCTTCCTGCCCTACAAGCTGAACGATCCCGGCACCTGGAAGGAGGATCAGGGGCTCGAGGAGTGGAACGGTCGCCAACTGCAACGCGTCCGGATCACCTTCGCATCCGGCACGAGCGACGGCGCGGACAGCGCCTACGTCTACTGGTTCGATCCCGAGACCGCCCGCCTCGAGCAGTTCGCCTACGACTACAGCGAGAACACCGGACTCCGCTTCCGGGTGCTGACGAACTACCGGCGGATCGGCGGCCTGCTGTTCTACGACGCGGACAACTACGGCCTGAACACGCGGGACGGCGGCCTGACCGTCGACGACATCAACCAGGCATACGTCGAGGAGGAGCTGCCCCTCGTCTCCCGGATCGAACATCGGGACATCCATGTCGAACGGACCGGGACCAGTTGACGGTGCGCCTCGCGGCCGCCTTCGCCTGCCTGGGCGCACTCCTGGTTCTCGCCTCCTGCGAGCCGCCGGCGCTCGAGGAGCCGGTCCCGGAGTTCGATCCCCAGACCGTCGCCGGAGCGGTGCTTGAAGTTCTCGACATGCAGGTGGAAGCCTGGAACGAGGGTGACATAGACGGATTCATGGCTGGCTATCTGAACAGCGACGATCTGCGGTTCACCTCGGGAAACGAGGTTCAGTACGGCTGGAGAAAGACCCGTCAGCGCTACCACGAGCGCTACCCCGACCGCGCCGCAATGGGCTCGCTCGCCTTCGAGAACCTGGACGTCCGGGTGCTCTCCGAACATGCCGCCATGGTCTTCGGCCGCTTCCGCTTGACGCGGGAATCCGACGAACCGACCGGACTGTTCACTCTGCTGCTGGAGCAGCATGGCGATCGATGGTTCATCGTTGCCGACCACACCTCGCAGTGACGATGAAAGAACCGAGCGTGATCCTGGTTGGCTCGGCGTCGGTCCTGACCCTGGGACTGGCGGCTTTCGCCATCGAGGGACCCCGGATCCAGGCCGAAATCGAGGCGCGCACCGCGGCGGCGCTGGCCGATGCCGGCGTCCGCAACCTGGGTGTGCAGGCCCGCGGACGCGACGTGACGCTCTCCGGCACCATCGCCTTCGCCGAAATCGGCATCGAGGCGGCGCGGCGGGCGAGCGGAACTCTCGGCGTGCGCCGTGTCGACAACCGGCTGGAGATGGCCATCGGGCCTTCCTTCGAATTCGCGCCGAACGGCGACATCTGGTTGCTTCGGGGCATGATGCCGACGCCCGAAAGCAGGCAGGAGCTGTTCGACGCCGCCGCCGCGATCGTCGGGCCGGGGAACGTCATCGACGAAACCGAGGTCGACAGTTCGGTAACCGAGCCTCCCTGGCTCGGGGCACTGCCGCGACTGATCCAGCTTCTGCGCCGCCTGGACGGCGCTCCGGGACTGCGGCTCGAAGACCGGACGCTGGCTCTGACCGGTCACACCTCAAGCGAGGGCCTGCGTGACCACCTCATGTTCGAGATCACGTCGATCGACGCCGCGGCGAACGCTGGCTGGACGATCGCCAATCGGATGCGGGTCTCACCCGTCGCGACAAACCACGAGGGCGAGAGGCGCATCCGGGAGGTGCTCGAACGGGGACTCATCGAGTTCGAAGACGGCACGTCAACGCTCACCGGGGAAGCCGCGACCACGGTTGGCGAGATCGGCGCCGCGCTGGCCAACATTTCCAGCATCCGGGTCGAGATCCTCGCCCACACGGACGCCGGCCGCGAGCCGGCAGTCGACCGGGCGCTCAGTCTCGAACGGGCTCAGGCCGTCCGCGACGTTCTCTCGGCCAGCATTCAACCCGACCGCCTGCTGGCGGTCGGCTACGGCGGCGATCGTCCGCTCGCCGCGGTCGGCGAAGACGCGGCGGACACCGCCGCCGCCGCGTCTACACGCATCGAGTTCCGCGTTCTCCACCGCCCCTGAAGGGCGCCGATGCTGTACATCCTCCTCGAAATCTGGATCTGGGTCGCCGCCGCGGCGCTGGCTGGCGCGACGTTCGGCTGGTGGATACGCAGCATCCGGGCGGCCAGGGAGGTCGTCCGGGAAGCCCTGCTCTGGCAGCAGCGCATAGGGCGGCTGAGGAGGCTCGCCGCGGGCCTGAAGAACACGGCGGACGCCGAAAGGCAAGAGACCGATTCAGGCGGCGCCGGCCCCTGAGATCAGTCCCCGGTCAGGAGATCGAACTCGGACGGCGCCACGGTGACTCCGGCCCGATGCTGCAACGCGCGCGACGTGACGTCCGCCAGGATCTCCGCCTGCTCGGCCGCGATGTCCCACTTCTCCCCGGGATCGAGCGCCAGGTCGTAGAGCAGGGGCGGATCGTGTTCCGTCCGCTCACCCGCCAGGCCGTAGGCACCCTGGGTGATGAAGTGCGCCTTGTAGTTCCCGACGCGGTAGGCGTAGAGCTCGCTGCCGCGGTAGAACGGCACTTCTTCGCGCGGGCCTTCACCGCTTCCGAGCAGCACCGGGCCCAGATCGAGACTGTCCATCGGCCGGTCGTCCGGCAAAGCGCCGCCGGCCAGACCGAGGAAGGTCGCAAACAGGTCACTGGTCGACCCGATCTCGTCCGTGACCACGGCGGGAGGAAACGTCCCTGGCCACCAGAACAGCCCCGGCACCCGCATGCCTCCCTCCCAGGTCATCCCCTTCCCTTCGCGAAGCGGCCCGGCCAATCCGCCCTGCGTGCGAAACGCGGTCCACGGGCCATTGTCGCTGCTGAAGAACACGACCGTGTTCTCCGCGAGCCCCTCCTCCTCGAGCGTGTCCAGGATCCGGCCTACGCTCCAGTCGATCTCCTCGATCACGTCGCCGTAGAGCCCCGCGTCGCTGTGGCCCTCGAACGCGGGCGCCGTAAACAGCGGCACGTGGGGCATGCTGTGCGGCAGGTAGACGAGGAACGGCTCGTCCCGGTGGGCGCGGATGAAGTCGACTGCCTCCTCCGCATAGCGCTTCGTGATCGTCGTCTGGTCCGCGGGCTGTTCGAGCGTCTCCGTGACGATCTGCCCGTCCTCGTCGCGCGCCGAGCGGATCAGGGGCACGTCCCAGTACTCGATCTTCGGATCCCGGAAGGCGGCGCGACGCTCCTCGCGAGGCAGCGTCGACATCATGTCGTTCGAGTAGGGGATGCCGAACCAGGTGTCGAAGCCATGCCGCGTCGGCAGGTACTGCGGGCCATCGCCCAGGTGCCACTTGCCGAACATCCCCGTGGCGTAGCCGAGATCGCGTAGCGCCTCGGCGATCGTCACCTCCTCGTCCTGGATGCCGCCCACGAACTCGGGGAACAGCACCCGGGCCCGGTCGCCGTAGAGACCGCTGCGAAGCTGCAGGCGTCCGGTCAACAACCCCGCCCGGCTCGGCGAGCACACGGAGGCCGTCACGTAGAAGTTCGTCCAGCGCTGGCCTTCGGCCGCCATGCGGTCGAGGTTCGGAGTGCGGATCACCGGCGCCCCGTAGCTGCCGAGGTCCCCCCAGCCCAGGTCGTCGGCGAAGACGATGACGAAGTTCGGGGGCCGGCCGGAGAAAGGGGAGTCGCCCGGCGCCGTCGGCGTCTCTCCCGGACTGCACGCAAGAACGGCCACGATGCCGAGAGCGCTAACGACCGCTCCCGCCCCGAAAGCCGGTCGGGGCGAACCGCTGCACCGCGCTGCTGCGCCAGATCGGGCCTGGAAGCGCGGGAATCCTGCCCGCCTGCGGCCGCCAGCGAACGAACAACATGTCGCAGCAGGCTTCATCGGCGCCCTCCTTCCTTCCACAGCCGCACGGTGAACCGGTGCTCCCCTTCGACCAGGTCCGGTTCCGTGCCGTTGTGCGCACGCATGCCGGGGATCACCTTGTTCCGGACTCCCATGCCTCGGGCGTCCACGTAGCCGTAGTCTCGCATCACATTGACCAGAGTCTGGTTCCTCGCGTAGCGGACACCGGACCTCATCCCGTCGACCGTCACCGTGTTCGGCAAGCGACCGGGGCTCAGCACTTTGAGGCGGTCCGAGTAGATCGTCAACATGACGTCCGTTCCGGCGATGCTGTAGTCGCGATGGACAAGGGCGTTGGCGACGACTTCCCTGACGACTTCCTCCGGATACTCCCACCGGTCGACCCGTCGCATACCCTCAAGGTGCGCAGTCGGCGTGGTGTTCCGCCGGACGAAGTCCCAGGCCTGGTCGACGAGGCCCCGGCCGATCACCGCGCCGTCGGCCCCGACCAGGGAGACCATCGGCCCTCGCAGGTCCTCGTCCGCGCGGGTGGCGTAGTCGGGTTCCGTGCCCGGATAGCAGAGAGCCCGAATCCCCGCCTGCGGGACATGGCGGTTCGGCCTGCTGCCGAAAAGGAGCACGCCATCCACCGTTGCCACGGGGGTCCCGCCGGCCTCTGTCATCAGGTCGAGGTTCCGCAGGAGGGCCTCCCAACCCTCCCGGTCGTCGCTCGCGGGCGCGGAGCCTCCGAGCACCCGCTCGAAGTAGTCGCGGAGGCGACGGCTGTCGAAGTCGTCGAACGTTGCGCCCAGAGCCGGTTTCAGGCCGTAGTGAATGCGGCCCGAAGCCTGGAACATCCGCTCGATCTCTTCGCGGCTCGCCTCGCGCGACGTGCTGCCGACGCGAATGTAGTACGTGCGCCGGCCACGATGGGCCCTGGCGTAGGGCTTGTCGGGACCGGCTCCCACCCGGACCGCGAGCACGTCCCGACCCGGCGAGACGCCCCGCGCCCAGGAAAGCAGCGGGATGACCGGCGGATCGATCTTCGTCCGGCAGAGCTCGCTCACCCATTCCTCGGACCGCTCCCGGGCCACTCCACTGATCGTCCCGTCGTCCTCCACGCCAAGCAGGACCGTTCCGCCCTCCAGGTTGAGAAACGCAACCAGCTCCTTCGCCAGATCGTGGTTCCGCACCTCGTCCCGCTTGAACTCGACCATCGAGTCCTCACCGTTGCGGATCAGGTCGAAGACTGCCTGTGGTTCCATCGGGTCGCTGCCTCAAAACGGGGGCTTGAAGCCGTCCTTGCCCTCCCCCAGCCGAGGCAGCTCACGGTACAGCACCGCCCGAACCTCCCGGTAGTGCTCAAGGTAGCGATCCAGCATGCTGTCCCGCCCGCAAGCCAGCTTCTCGGCCATCGTATCGAGCGCGCCGTCCCGCGTTCCGGCCACGAACTTGCCGCGCTGAAAGTGGAAAGGCTGCACGATGAAGTCCTTGACGCCCGTGGCAAGCAGATGCTCAGCGAAGCGCCGTGCATCGCGGACGAGGAGCAGCGGCGTCATCGTGACGCAGGTATCGATCCCTTCACGCACCAGCGTAGCCGCGGCTTCAAGCCGCTTGGCGTTACCGGGGCACAGCGGCTCGAACGCCTTCCGCACGTCCTCATCGTCCGTCGTCACCGTCAGATTGACCTGGACTCGCCCGCCCCTCTCGACGATCGCCCGGAACAGGTCCGAGTCCCGCACCACGTCCGGGCTCCGCGTCTGCACCACCAGCTTCGGCCGGTGACGGTCCGCCAGGATCTCCAGCAAACCCCGCGTCAGCTTGAGCTGACGCTCGACCGGCTGATAGGCGTCCGTCACGCTGCTCATGTAGATCAGCTTGCCGTCCAGGCTGCCGGTCCGCCGCCGACCCATGAGTTCAACCGCATTCTCCTTCACCCGAACCCACTCCCCCCAGGCATCCCGTTCCCCCGTGCTGCGCGAGAAGAACGCTGCGTAGCAGTAGCTGCAGCCGAACCCGCACCCGGAGTAGGGGTTCAGCGTGAAGTCGTAGGCGTCCATGAACCCGGACGCCCGGGTGAGGATGTCGCGGGCCGGGGCGTAGGCGATGGTGGCGGGGCCGACCTGAGAGGGGCCACGTTGGCCCCCCGCAGGTGCATCGAAAGACGGGTACAGGAGCGACTGTCGCAGACGTTGGGTCACCGCACACCGCTCCTCACCCAAACAGAGTCATTCCATATCGAGTTCTTCTGGTGGTCCCAGCCTACGGGCTGAGATAGGTAACTCTGGCTAAGGTCCCCCGGAGATCTCAGATCCTCCAAGAGCTGCTTCCGCCAACAGGTTGTTCGCTTCAGATAGAGATCACTTCCAACTAAGTCAAGAAAACCTGAAGTCAGAAACGGTGCCACAGTTTCTTCTTGTCCCATTCGCATCACGTCGCGGCCCAGGCCCGATTTCCGCTTGCTTGTAGTCACCACCTCGTACTGCGGATACCGGTACTCCCGCACTCCGTCGATGAGTTCTTTGCTCTCCTTCTTGGAATCGAAGTACACGGCATGCAGGGAGACTATCCACCGATGTGAACCTGCGGTCTCGAAACCCGACCTTAGATTATCGAGGTACGCCTTTGCTGAGTACCATCGCCTCATCCCGTCTGTCATCTGATCAACCACCTCTACGAGAGTGGTAAGACCCCGATCGGCCGCTTGATACCAGAATGCTTCCCACAGCTTCTCGCCCATGCTCATCATCGGTGGGCTACGGTCGATGCACTCCACGCTGATGGTCCGATCACGAAGTTCAGAATGGCCACACGCGGCGAGGATCGCCAAGGCGAAAGATAGCGCCCACGCACCACAACCGACGTCCACGACCCGAAGTGGAGGACGCCTCCGTTCCGAGGAAAGCGGGGAGGGCGGAGGGGGGTTGCGTGAGCACCGCCAAGCCGAGATTATCTTGGCGCGCCTGATACCAACTGGCGTAAAGGACAGCATCCCACTCGTCGCACCTAGGGTGTTTCTGCTCCCGAAGCCGGTTGATGGATCGAAGTGCCCGGTCGACCCGGGGGCCCGCAGCGGCGATTCCATGCCGGCTCAGGCGCTTGACCTCGGAGCCGCAAACGTCGGAGATCGACTGATCCAAGGCACTCAGCGCCTCCTTCCACTGCACTGGTTTCACGCCCCTGATTCTCTCACAGGACTCGGGAAGCTGGCTCAGGCCTTCCGCCGGCGCGAACGCGCCAGCGATCACGATGCAACTGCTCCCACTCAGCCAACCTCCCCGTACGGAGGCAGCTTCCACCATTCATCGGCAAACGGCAGCCCATCCGAGTACATGCAGCGGTGGTAGAGGTACTCGGGACAGAGGTCCCAACCCGAAGGCCAGGTCACGGCCTCGGCGCCGTCGTCCGAGATGGAGACCTTGGGGAACTCTTCGGGACGCTCGAGCAGAAAGTCCATGAATGGGGACGGGTTCCAGAGAACGTCTTCCGTCATGTCCAGGACGCCGACCTCCCCGTCCGTAAAGCGGACGCGAAGTCGGTAGCCGCCCAGCCACTCCACGGCCGCCGCGCCAACCCGCCGCCTCGAAACCTCGGGTGGAACGTCCCAGACCCAAGCGCCGGTCACGTCGCTTTGGCGCCGGGGCGCCAGGTTGCCGTCGTGGCCCCGACGCCGACGTTCCCGGAGCGCCCGTCGCTTGTTCTTGTCCCGGTTCCGCCGATACACGAACAGGTGGTCGCTCACCTCTTCTCTCCGCGTTCTTCTCGCCAAGCCGAGGTTCGCGCCCTGCATGGACTCCACATGGTGGCAAAGGTGCCCGCTTCGCGGCCCGCGTTTCTGGCCGCCTTCGGCGGCAGCCGGCGGGGACGCCGGCGCACCCAGTAGACGGAAACGCTAGCAGCTGGCGGGACGTCGACGTGCCCAGTAGACGGAAGCGGTAGCAACCGGCGGGGACGCCGGCGCACCCGGTAGGACGGAAGCGGTAGCAGCCGGCCGGGAGGCCGGCGCACCCAGCGGACGGAAAGCGGTAGCAGCCGGCCGGGAGGCCGGCGTACCCTGTGGATGGCGGCTGTGGCTGAAGGCGCGGAAGGCAGTAGGATCGCCAGCTTCCGGTACCCGACGCACCGGAACCGATGCCGCCCGCGCCGCCTATCTTCCGCCTTTGAGACCGAGCATGACCCCACCGCAGATCGACGAAGTCCGCGCCGTGTCCCACCTGATGGACCTGCTCGCCATCGAGGGCCTGAGCGGCCGCGAGGGCAAGGTCGCGGCGGCGGTGCGCGAGAAGCTGCTGGCCGCGGGCTGCGAGCCGGCCTGGATCGGGCACGACGACGCGAACGAGCGGATTCCCGGCGACTACGAGGTCGGCAACCTGATCGTCGACCTGCCGGGCACGAGACCGGGGCCGCGGCGGTTGTTCATGGGGCACATGGACACGGTGCCGCTCTGCCGCGGCGCGGTGCCGGTGCGCCGGAACGGGCGGATCGAGGCCGAAGGCGACACGGCGCTGGGCGGGGACAACCGGACCTCGATCGGCGCCCTGGTCACGATGGTCGAGACCCTGCTCGCTCAGGACGTGCCCCGGCCGCCGATCACGGTGCTGATGACGGTCGGCGAGGAAGTCGGCCTCTGGGGCGCGCGGACAGTGGAACTGGAGCGCCTCGGGAATCCGGCGATGGGCTTCAACATCGACTCCGGCTCGGCCCACGTCGTGATCATCGGCGCGACCGGGGCGGACCGCTGGCAGGTCGACATTCACGGCAGGTCCTCACACGCGGGCGTACATCCGGAGCACGGAATCTCCGCCGCGCTGATCGCTTCACGCGCGGTCGCCGACGTGGCGGCCCAGGGCTACTTCGGGAAGATCGAGCTTCCGACGGGCAGCGGCACGTCGAACATCGGCCGGATGGCCGGCGGCGAGGCGAGCAACCAGGTGACGGACCACGTCTTCGTCTCCGGCGAATCGCGCAGCCACGACAAGGCGTTCCTCGCGCAGATCACGGCCACTTACCGCAACGCCTTCGAGCAGGCCGCGCGGAGCGTGACGAGCGCCGACGGGCATTGCGGCCGCGTCGATTTCCGCGCCGAGACGGACTACGAGGCCTTCGAGATGCCGACGGACTCGCCGCCCGCACAACTCGCCGCGGAACAGGTCCGGGAGGTTCTCGGCAAGGAGGCCGACTACCTCGTCGCGAACGGCGGGCTGGACGCGAACTACCTGAACGCGAAGGGAGTGCCCACGGTGACCCTGGGCGCCGGACAGCACAACCCGCACACCGTGGACGAGTACGTCGACGTACAGGAGTACCTCGACGGCTGCCGCCTGATTGCGGCTCTCGCCGCGGCCTGAACCGACCTGAACCAATCTGAACCGATCTCAACCCACGAAGAAGACGAAACGGAGAAACCCGGAATGAACACTCGCATGCTGCACGAAAAGGTGGTCGTCGTCACCGGTGCCGGCCGGGGCATCGGCCGCGACATCGCCCTGCTCGCCGCCGCCCATGGCGCGTCGGTCATCGTGAACGACCTCGGCGGCTCCGAGCGCGGCGACGGCGGCGACCAGACGCCGGCCCAGGCCGTCGCCTCCGAGATCCAGGCCGCCGGCGGCCGCGCCGCGGCGAACTACGAAAGCGTTACCGATTTCGAGGGCGCCGGGCGGATCGTCGAGCAGGCACTGGACGAGTTCGGCCAGATCGACGGCATCGTGAACAACGCCGGCATCCTGCGCGACGGCATCTTCCACAAGATGACGGAGAGCGACTGGGACGCCGTGATCGCCGTCCATCTCAAGGGCAGCTTCAACATGGCGCGAGCCGCCGCCCCCCACTACCGCAAGCAGATCGGCGGCGCCTTCGTCCACATGACCTCCACGTCCGGGTTGATCGGCAACTTCGGCCAGGCGAACTACGCCGCGGCGAAGCTGGGGATCGTCGGCCTGTCGAAGTCCCTGGCGCTCGACATGCAGCGCTTCGAGGTGCGGTCGAACTGCATTGCCCCGTTCGCCTGGTCGCGCCTGATCGGCACGATCCCGACCGCCGACCCGGCACAGGAAGCGCGGGTCGCGAAGATGAAGGAGATGACGCCGGCCCTGGTCGCGCCGCTTGCCGTCTACCTGCTGAGCGACAGGGCGAAGGACACAAGCGGGCAGATCTTCACGGTGCGCAAGAACGAGATCTTCCTGATGAGCCAGCCGCGACCGATCCGCTCGGTCCACAACGGCGACGGCTGGACCCCGGAGACGATCGCCGAGCACGGCATGCCGGCGCTGGCCGGGTCGTTCCACGACCTCGACCGGACGACCGACGTGTTCACCTGGGATCCGACATAGCGCCGCCGCCACCGGATCGTCGGTCCGCGGCGCGCCGCCGCTGCTGCGAAGCGCCGTCCGGGGCGCCAACGGTCCAGGCGGCGCATCACGCGGCTCAAGCCGCCCGCACGGACCCGGATGCCGGCGGGGACGCCGGCGCACCCAGTGTCGGAACACCGGCGGGAACCCGGGTGGCGCGACCCCGCGCCACCCGTGAAACAGTCCGTGCGTCCGTCATCGGACGCACGGATGACACGCCCGGCGCACCCGGTGTGCGGGTGCCGCCGAGGGCGCCGTGCGCGCAGCGACTCAGGCTACTTCGAAGAGCCCCGCCGCGCCCATGCCGCCGCCGATGCACATCGTGACGACGACGTTCTTCGCGCCGCGGCGCTTGCCCTCGATCAGCGCGTGGCCGACCAGGCGCGCACCGCTCATGCCGTACGGATGGCCGATCGAGATCGCGCCGCCGTTCACGTTCAGCTTGTCGTTCGGGATGCCCAGCCGGTCACGGCAGTAGATCACCTGAACGGCGAACGCCTCGTTCAGCTCCCAGAGGTCGATGTCGTCCATCGTCAGGTCGAAGCGCTTGAGCAGCTTCGGCACGGCGAAGACGGGGCCGATGCCCATCTCGTCCGGTTCGCAGCCGGCAACCGCCATCCCCTTGTAGATGCCGAGCGGCTCGAGGCCGCGCTGTTCGGCCAGCTTCGAGTCCATGACCACGCACGCCGACGCACCGTCGGAGAGCTGGCTGGCGTTGCCCGCCGTGATCGTGCCGTTCTCGCGGACTGCCTTGAGCCCGGAGAGTCCCTCGATCGTCGTCGTGGGCCGGTTGCCCTCGTCCTGGCTCAACTCGACCTCGCCGAAGCTGATGTCGCCGGTCGCCCTGTCGAGGATCATCTTCGTCGCGTTCATCGTGATGATCTCGTCGTCGAAGGCACCCGACTCCTGGCCGGCGGCGGTCCGCTGCTGGCTCTGCAGCCCGTACTCGTCCTGCTGCTCGCGGCTGATGTCGTAGCGCTTCGCGACGACTTCCGCGGTGTCGATCATCGGCAGGTGGAGATCCGGCTTGTTCTCCCGGATCCAGGGATCGGGAGTCCGGAAGTGGTTCATCTTGTCGTTCTGGACGAGGCTGATCGAGTCGATGCCGCCGGCGACGACGACCGGCGCCCCGTCGACCATGACCTGCTTCGCGGCGGTGGCGATCGCCATCATCCCCGACGAACACTGCCGGTCCATCGTCATCCCCGAGACCTCGACCGGCATGCCGGCACGAATCGCGCACTGCCGAGCGACGTTGTTGCCCTGCGAGCCTTGCTGCATGGCGCAGCCCATCACGACATCGTCGACTTCGCCCTTCTCGACGCCAGCACGTTCGACCGCGGCGGCAATCGCGGCCGCGCCCATCGTCGGCGATTCGAGGTTGTTGAAGGCGCCGCGATAGGCCTTGCCGATCGGCGTGCGGGCGGTTGAAACGATGACGGCGTCAGTCATGGAGTGCTCCCTGGCTTGGATGGTTGCGATGTGCTTGGGTCTTGTTGAGCACGGGAGAATAGCACCTACCGTCCGGTCGGTCGGCTATTCCTCCAACCACGCGTTGAACGTCGGCTTCCGCTTCTCGCGGAACGCCGCGACGCCCTCGCGGGAGTCCGGATGGTGGTCGCCCATCGGTGTCCGCGCCGCGATGTCCTCGAGCGACTGCTCCCAGGTCTGGTCCGCGGCGTTGTAGAGGCTCCTCTTCAGCAGGCGCATCGCCACCTGGGGGCCGTTCGCCAGTTCGCGGGCAAGGTCCAGAGAGCGCGGCATCAGGTCGTCCGGTTCCACGACCTCGTGAACGAGGCCGAGTTCAAGCGCCTCCGCCGCCTCGACGATCCGGCTGCGCATCAGGAAGTCCATCGTCTTCGGCAGGCCCATCATCTGCAGCAGGAGATAGTGGCCGCCTTCGTCCGGCAGCAGTCCGAAGCGGAGCGTGCCGCTGCCCATCCGCGCCGCGCTCGAGGCAACCCGGAAGTCGCAACTGAGCGCCAGCGAGAAGCCCGTCTGCACCGCGACTCCGTTCATCGCGGCGATGGACAGCTTGTCCATGCCTCGAATCGCCGTGTTGATCGGCTGGGAGATCTTGCGCAGCCCGTTGATCGTGCCGAGGACGTTGTCGTGGCCCCGGTGGATGTCCGGCACCAGGGCCTCGCCGCGCCGACCCTTGTCCTGGCCGCTGATGTCGTCCCCGGCGGAGAACGCCCGGCCGCTGCCAGCAAAGAGCAGAACCCGCACGGAGTCTTCCATCGCCGCCTGGGTCAGCGTCTCCAGCAAGTCCCGCTTCATCGGCGCGTCCATGCCGTTCAGCCGGTCCGGCCGGTTGAAGGTGATCACGAGGATCCCCGGATCCTCCACGGAAACCTCAAAGCCCCTGAACTCGCCCGTCCGGATCATGCCTGCCCGCTCCTTCCCGTGCCGTCGTTGGTAGGTGAGAGCCGGCGATTGTGGCATAGCAGTGACCCAGCCGAACCCGACCGAGCGGGCCTGCACCGTGCTACCGTCCGCCGACCGGAATCGGGCCCGGTCCAGGGCCCTCTCAAGATCAGCACTCAGGAGAACGATCCACCGATGAGAAGGCTCACCATTGGACTCTCCGCATGCGCCCTGGCCGCGACCCTTCTGTCGACGGCCCTGTTCGCATCCGGTTCCATCGCCGCCGGCAAGGGGATGAATCCTCGCGACGCGTACACCATGGGCAAGGCCCTGACTTTCCAGAAGCTCGTCTGCGCGTCCTGTCCGCTGCAGAAGCGGGATCTCGACCGGGACCGCGCCCAGAGCCTGAAGAACAGTCTCGAGGCCCGGGACGAAACGACGAAGCCCGGCACGGCGGACGACGAGCACATCGGCGTGCTCTGCCCCGGCGCCGGCGCCGCCGGCTGCGAAGGCAAGCCGGACGAGCAGGAACTCGTCCACTTCTACCTGACCCGGCGCTACAAGCTGTAGGAAGGGAAGAACGACGATGCCCCGCAATACCCGCACCAGCGGGAAGGCGTCCGTGCGCCTCCCGGTCCATGCCGTGATCCTCCTTGCCACCGCGCTGTCGGCGGCCCCTGTCCTCGGCCAGGCGTCGCCCTGGCTTCCCGCCCCCGGCGCCGGGGACATCACCGTGTCCTATGTTTCCCAGGAAGCGACCGAGTTCTACCGCCAGACCGAGAAGAGGCCGACCCCCGGCGGCGGCAACAACCTCGAGCAACAGACGCTGTGGGTCACCGGGCGCTACGGCCTGTCCGACGCCTGGGCGCTCGACCTGCGGGTAGGCACGGCCGAGAGCACGTTTCCGGCGGGGCCGATGGCGCCGTTCCCGCCGAAGGAGAACCTGAGCGGACTCGTCGACCTCTCGGCCGGCGTCGTCTGGCGGATGTCGGACGAGCTGACCGGCAGCGGGGCGACCACGGCCCTGCGGGTCGGCGCGATCATCGCCGGCGACTACACGACCGGCTACATCAGCTCCCTGGGCGACGGCGGCGACGGCGCGGAGTTGTCCTTCATCGTCGGCAAGCTCGTCGGCGACCGCGGCGCCCTGTCCGCCGAACTCGGCTACCGGCACCGCAACAGCAACGTCCCCGCGGACACCTTCCTGAACCTCTCCGCAGGCGTGGCGATGGGCGCGGGCACGAGCCTCAGCCTGGACTACCGGATGGTCGACGCCGAGTCCTCGGGGCTCGACATCGGCGTGCCGCCCTTCTCGCCGGCCCGTTTCCCGGAACTCGAGGAGGACATCCAGCTCCTGATCGGCACGTTGAGCTTCAGCCTGACGGACACGACGAACCTCGGCGTGTCCTACGGCGCCGTCCTCGACGGTCGCAACACGGCGGCCAGCGACATCGTCAGCGTCTCCGTCGGCTTCTCGTTCGACACGTACTGATCGGGGCGGGCGAGGCGGACTCTTCTTCGCGGACTAGGCGCTCAAGTTTCAAGTACACGAACGCACTTCATCTTGGCCGCCCACTGGGTAATGGGATGGTCCGCCCCGCACCCTTACGGCCTCTCGTTGGGGCCAGAATGGTGTTTTCTTCCGAACAACAAGGAGGAGGCGGACCGTGAAGGAGGTTACTCGAGTCGGTATCGATCTGGGCAAGCATGTGTACCAGGTGTGCGGGATGGACGCGTCGGGCGCGGTGGTGTTTCAGCGTCAGTTGAAGGCACCGCGGCTGATGGAGTTGATGTCGCGGCTCAAGCCGTGCCTGGTGGGGATGGAGGCGAGCTGCGGCGCGCACCACTGGGTGGAGAAGCTGAGGGATCTGGGCCACGACGTGCGGATGATGAGTCCGCAGTTTGTCCGTCCGTACGTGAAGTCGAACAAGAGCGACTACCACGACGCGGAGGCGATCTGCGAGGCGGTGTCGCGTCCGACGATGCGTTTCGTGCCTTACAAGACGAAGGAGCGCCGGGCGCTGCAGCAGATCCACCGAAGTCGGGAGACGATGGTTGGTGTGCGCACGCAGTTGGCGAACCAGTTACGTGGTTTTCTGCGGGAGTACGGGATCGTGCTGCCTCAGGGTCTGGCGGTGATCAAGCGGGAGGTGCCTGCGATCGCGTCGGACCCGGAGCGGGCCCTGCCGGGCGACTTTCGGGCTCTCTTGTGCATGCAGCACCAGGCGCTGATGCAGGTCGACGATCAGGTGGCGGATCTGACGGCGATGCTGGAGCGGGAGTCGAAGGAGAACCCCCTGTCCGAGCGTTTGATGTCGATCCCGGGGATCGGTCCGATGGTGTCGACGGCGCTGGTGGCGTCGGTCGGCTCGGGCTGGGCCTTCAGCAGCGGCCGTCAGATGTCGGCGTTTCTCGGGCTGGTGCCTCGTCAGGCATCGACCGGCGGGCACACGAGGCTGTTGGGGATCAGCAAACGCGGGGACCGCTACATGCGGGCGCTTCTGATCCACGGTGCGCGGGCGGTGCTGCGCACAGCCCACAAGGGCGAGCGGACGCGGCTCAAGGAATGGGCTCTGGACGTCAAGCGGCGCCGGGGGGCGAACGTCGCCACGGTGGCCGTGGCCAACAAGCTGGCTCGAATCGCCTGGGCGGTGCTGCGACACGACGAACGCTACAGCGACGAACGCCATGTCGGCGGTCGAGCAAGGGACTCACGGGCCGCGGCGTAGACGGCTCGGGGAACAGCGAACCAACGATAGGAGAATCGCCCCACCAAGCAGTTTGCGGGGACTCATTCGAGCGATGGCGAAACAGGTCGGACCGGCGCGTTGAGAAGCCTGAGTCGGCGCAGGGCCCATCAAGAGGCCGTCTGGGTGTGAAGAGGCCGACGCGCGCGTATTCCATCGGGGCCAGGGAGCTCTCTCTCAGAGACTCCCACCAACAGGCCGAATACATGCAAGCAACTGCACCTACCTCGCCAGAAACCCGGAAAGAGCCCTTGCACAAGCGGGGCGGACCATACATGCGCCGGCCTTCTGGCCGGCATCCGCTCCGGCCTGCCAGGAGCGCGCGCGGCAGGAGGCGACGCTAGTCGCCGACGCTGACCAGGACGATGCAGTCGGCCAGCAGGCCGGTCGCCGTTTCGATCTCGCCCAGGGCCGGCAGCGTCGGAGCGATGCGGATGTTCCGGTCCTGCGGGTCGAGGCCGTAGGGGAAGGTGGCGCCGGCGGGCGTCAACTTGACTCCTGCTTCACCCGCCATCTCGACCACCGCGCGGGCACAACCGGGCTCCGTGTCCAGGCTGACGAAGTAGCCGCCGCGAGGCTGGCTCCAGGAGGCGATCCCAAGGCCGCCAAGGCGCTCGTCGAGCACGCGCAGGACGGCCTCGAACTTCGGCCGGATCAGGTCCGCGTGTCCCTTCATGTGGTCCCGCACCGCGGCGACCGAGCCGTCGAAGAAGTGCGCGTGCGCCAGCTGGTTCAGCTTGTTCGGGCCGATCGTCTGAATCTGTCGGAACGCCCGGATCCAGTCGCCGTTCGCGGGACTCGCCGCGACGGCAGCCAGGCCCGAGCCACCGAACGTGACCTTGGAGAACGACGACACGAGCAACGCCCGATCCTCGTTGGCGTGGGCCGCACAGCGGCCGTAGAGGCTGGCCAGCCGGTCCGGCTCGCCGTCGAAGGCGTGCAGCGCGTAGGCATCGTCCCAGATGACCCGGAAGTCCGGCGCCGCCGTCGGCATCGAAGCGATCGCCTCGACCACATCGTCCGAGTAGGTGACCCCGGTCGGATTGCTGTAGCGCGGCACGCAGAACATGCCCTTCACGTTCCGGTCCGAGCCCGCTAGGCGCGCGACTTCGTCCATGTCGGGGCCGTCGTCGCCCATCGCGACGTTCAGCATCTCGATGCCGTAGCGCTCGAGCACGGCGAAGTGGCGGTCGTAGCCGGGACAGGGACAGAGGAACTTGACCGGCGTCGATCGCCCGGGGCCACCCCAGGGATCGCCACCGGGGACTCCCACCAGCATCGCCTGCGCGACGATGTCGTGCATCCACTGGAGGCTGGCGTTGCCGCCGACGAAGACCAGGTCGGGATCGACGCCCAGAATCTCGCCGAAGATCGCGCGCAGCTCCGGCAGACCATGGGGATCTCCGCCGTAGTTCCGGCAGTCCGTGCCGTCGGCGGCGGGATCGTCCTCCCGCGCCACTGCCGCCAGCAGGCCGTGCGAGCGGGCAAGCTGCTCCGGCGACGGCTTGCCGCGGGTCATGTCGAGGCTGAGACCGGCCGCCTGAGCCGCCGCATAGCGGGCCCGCGCCGCCTCGACTACTGCCGGGTCAACAGCCGCCACGCTCCTACTCCCCCGCCGCGGACGCCGCGTCGTAGGTGATCCGGTAGATCACGCCCCGCATGTCGTCCGAGACGAGGAGCGATCCGTCGGCGCGCTCCATCACGTCGACCGGCCGGCCCCAAGAGTCCTCCCCCTGTAGCCAGCCGGTGGCGAACTCCTCGTACTCCGTGGCGTGGCCGTCGCCGTCGACATGGACGACCATGACCCGGTAGCCGATCTTGTTGCTGCGGTTCCACGACCCGTGCTCGGCGATGAAGATCTGCCCGTGGTAGCGCGCCGGGAACGCATCGCCACGGTAGAAGCGCATGCCCACCGCCGCCACGTGAGGGTCGAGGTCGAGAGCCGGCGGCACGAGTTCACCACACGGACGCTCGTCGCCGAAGTCCGGGTCGGCGATGTCCTGGCCGTGGCAGTAGGGGTAGCCGAAGTGCTGGCCATCTGCCGTCAGCACGTTGAGTTCGTCGGGCGGCACGTCGTCACCCATCATGTCCCGCCCGTTGTCGGTGAACCACAGCTCGCTGGTGCCCGGGCGCCAGTCGAAACCGACCGTGTTGCGAACGCCCCGCGCCACGACCTCGTAGGCCCCTTCGTCGTCCAGGCGCAGGATTGTGGCGAAGGGATCGCCCTCGTCGCAGACGTTGCACGGCGCGCCCACGGGGACGTAGAGCCGGCCGTCCGGGCCGAAGCGGATGAACTTCCAGCCATGGTGGGTCTTGTCCGGCAGATTCGCGGTGATGACAACCGGCTCCGGCGGCGAGTCGAGCCGCGCCTCGATGTCCTCGAAGCGGAGCACGCGGCTGATCTCGGCAACGTAGAGATCGCCATCGTGGAAGGCAACGCCGTTGGGCCAGTTCAAATCGGAGCCGATGGGATGACGGCGGTCGGCCTTTCCGTCGCCGTTCTGATCCACGACTGCGTGGACGACGCCGCCGCCACGCCGTCCGGTTCCCACAAAGACGGTCCCGGACGGGCTTTGCGCGAGGGACCGCGCGACGTCGACGCCGGAAGCGAACACGTCGATTGAGAACCCGGCCGGCAGTTCGACCTTCTCCAACTGGACCTCGGGGTCATCAGCCGCGAAGGCCGTGCCGGAGACAAGGGCCAGGACCGAAACGATCAGGGCGAAGCGAGGGAGTGTCCTTCGCGAAGACACACGGCCCCGCGGTTCAGGGGACGCAGAGCGAAGCATGTAGTAACTCCTTGAGTTGATTGGGCTCAGGTCGATCCAACGACCGGTCAGGAAAAGACGCGGGGCTCGAATCCCGGCTCGTTCAGGAGGCTGGCGCTGCTTCCGGTCGCGCGGATGACGAACAGCCCGCTGCGTTCCGCGTACTTCGTCACCGACTCGGCGCCGTCCAGGTACGCCACGGCGCCCAGGATTCGCCTGCCGCTGTACTCCGCGCACCAGTCCAGGAACTCCGACAGCTTGGACAGGAACTTCGTCACGCCCTCGGACCGCAGCGTCGTCTTCACCTCCACGACGACGACCTCACGGCCGTTCACCGCCAGGAGGTCGACCTCGATGGCCCGCCTGTGGTCCTCCACTGCTCGGGCTTCGTTCTCCAGCGCCCGGGCTTCGGTCTCCGCCGCCCGGGCAGCCGTCTCACGGAGGAGCGCGCCGACCGCCTCCAGGTTCTCCCGGATGCCCTCAAGACCGGAGGGATCAGCCGGCGTCGATGGCGTGTCATGGGTCGTCATGTCAGTCTTCTTCTCCTTGCTTCAGGGGATGCCTCCGATCGGAGACATCCACAGGAGCGAGGCACGCCGGTGGCGGCAGAGTGCCGGCAAGGGGACCAAAGCGTATCCCGATCCCGGCTCCGCAGCGATCGTTGAGGGCTCTCTCCTTCGCCGTCAACCGGTGTCCGCCACCGATTCTTCGCAGGCGGCCGGGAAGGCCCTGGCGTCCGTAATCGCCGTGGCGGGCTGTTCGAGGTCGTTCCGGTACTCCTTGACGGCGCCTGTCGCCGTATCCCTTACCCGGATCGCGTAACCCCGATCCGTCGTCGAGGCGCCGTACACCCAGTAGTGGTCGTTGACCGTACAGCCGTCCAGCACCTTGATCAGGATCTCCCAGTTCTCGGCATCGAAAAACCAGAACAGGCCGGAGTCCTTCGTTGCCTCCGGCACGACCAGGGCCGAACCGGTCTCCCCGTCGCCAGTCCACCACTCCACTCGAACTTCGTAGCGGCCGTCGTGCAGGCAGAGCGTCTCCGCGCTCAACCTGCAGGGCCCGTCGGCCGGAGGCGGCTCGGGATCGGGGTCCGGCTCGGGATCAGGGTCGGGGTCCGGATCGGGCTCGGGATCCGGCTCCGGGTTGGGCCCGGACTCATGTTCGAACCGATAGACGGCTCCGAGCCGGTCGTCCGAGACGAGCAACGAGCCGTCGGCACGTACCATCACGTCGACCGGCCTCCCCCAGGCCGAACCGTTCCGAAGCCAGCCGGTGGCGAACTCTTCGTAGGCCGTGGGCCGCCCGGCGCCGTTCAGCCGAACCACCATCACCCGGTAACCGATCGGATCGGTCCGGTTCCACGAGCCGTGTTCCGCGATGAAGATCTGGCCCCGGTACTTCTGCGGAAACGCGTCGCCCGTGTAGAAGCGCATGCCCAGAGCCGCCACGTGCGGGCCGAGTTCCTGCGCCGGAGGCCGGAACTCGGAACAGGCACGGAGCGAGCCGAACTCCGGATCGGAGATGTTCCGGCCGTGACAGAAGGGATATCCGAAGTGCTGGCCGTGCGAGGTCAGCACGTTGAGTTCGTCCGGAGGCCGGTTGTCACCCAGCCAGTCGCGACCGTTGTCCGTGAACCACAGCCGCCCCGTCCCGGGATGCCAGTCGAAGCCGACCGTGTTGCGGACGCCCCGCGCCACGATCTCGTAGCTGCCGTCGCTGGCCATCCGCAGGATGGCGTTGTACGGGTCGGCTTCGTTGCAGATGTTGCACGGCGCACCCACCGGCACATAGAGCCGCCCGTCGGGCCCGAAGCGGATGAACTTCCAACCGTGGTGCGCGTCGGTCGGAAGCCGGTCGGTGACGACGAACGGTTGCGGAGGCGAGTCCAGTCGGTTCTCGATGCCGTCGTACCGGAGTATCCGGCTGATCTCGGCCACGTAGAGGCTTCCGTTTCGAAAGGCGACTCCGTTCGGCGAGTTCAGACCCGATGCGACGACGTACCTCTCATCCGCGACGCCGTCGCCGTCGGAATCGATCAGGGCATGGACCCTGCCAACCTGGCGCGTGCCGACGAACACCGTGCCGCCCGGGCTCTGCGCGAGCGACCGGGCGCCGGTGACACCCTCGGCGAAGAAGCCGACAGAGAACCCGTCCGGCAGCTCGATCTCGGACAACCTCGACACCTGGGCGTCACCCAGGCCGGCGCCAACCAGCGAAGCAACCAGCGCGATCTGCAAGCTCAGCCTGGGGCCAGCGGGGACCGAACGAACCACGGTCCCGCAAGCTACCAGAGCATGACCGCGACACCGGCCGCGATCACCGCCACGCTCGACACCTTGCGCAACGTCAGGGGCTCGGCGAAGAACAGACGGCCGAGAACCAGCGCCAGCGACGATCCGATGCCCCGCTTGACCGTCTCCACGAAGCCCACCCAGGCGTGTTGCAGGGACAGCAACTGGAGCGCCTGGGCCACCGCTCCGATCACAACGGCGGAAAGCAGGAACGCCCAGGTCCTCGCTCCAACGCCCGTGCGAACGCCCCGGCCAAGACCGGGAGCGTTCCGGAAACCCCGCACCGCGACCACCGCGACACAGAGGCCGACCCCCAGGTGCATGACCAGGCCGTGGAAGGCCGCGTTCGAGGCCTCCGTCGCCAGCTTGTCGAGCGGTAGAGCCGTCGCCCAGAGGAAGGCGACCAGAATCATCCACCAGGCGCCCGCACCCAGCGTCCACGGCCGGCCCCGGCCGCCGGCGCGCTCACCCAGTTGCAGCGCGAGGGCGCCGCAGACGACCATCGCGATACCAAGCCACTCCCGACCGCCCGGCAGCTCGCCGAGCAGCGGGATCCCGAGCAGAGCGGTGAACACCGGCGTCAGGGAGAGCAACGGGATCACGGCGCTCAGGCCCGCCGATCGGACCGATCGCAGAAAGCCGTAGTTCGCGCCCAGGTTGCAGGCAACGGACAGCAGCCCCGGCCAGACGTACGCCGAACTCACGCCTGGCGGCGGTTGCACCGCCAACCAGACGCCATACAGGGGTACCGCCCCCAGCGCCAGAACCATGACCAGGAAGGCGTCGCTCAGCCGTCCCGTGAGCTTCTTGCGGAGCAGGTCGAACAGCGAGAAGCAGAGCGTCGCGCCGACGACCAGGACGATGCCGAGCGCCGAAACCATGCACGGCATTCAACCACGGCGCGGCGTCCCCTCTTCCACTGTTCACTCTTCCCCGCCCGGTCCGCAGGCCCGAGACACCGCTCTTCAGGTGTAGAATCCCGCCGCCCGTGACCGCGCCCGAATCACCTCCCGTCGATGCCCGGTCGGGAACTGCCGCCTCCGGCGGGCTGTTGGCCGGTCGCCGCGGACTGATCGTTGGCACGGCGAACAAGCGCTCGCTGGCCTGGGGCATTGCGCGGCGCGCCCACACGGAAGGCGCGGAACTCGCTTTCACGTTCCAGGGCGACGCCCTGGAACGCCGGGTCCGGCCGCTGGCCGAGAGCATCGGCTCGACCTTCGTCGAACCGCTTGACGTGACGGACGACGGCCAGATCGACAACGTGTTCGCCATCCTGAAGGAGCGCTGGGGGCGCCTCGACTTCCTCGTCCACTCGGTGGCCTTCGCGAACCGGGAGGACCTGCTGGGCCGGACGGTCGACACTTCGCGGGCCGGATTCGCCACCGCCCTCGACATCAGTTGCTACTCCCTGATCGCCCTCGCCCGGGCCGCCGAACCGCTGATGACCGGCGGCGGCAGCATGATCGCGATGACCTACTACGGCGCGACCAAGGCGACCCCCAACTACAACGTGATGGGCATCGCCAAGGCGGCGCTCGAGGCCTCCGTCCGCTACCTGGCCGTCGACCTGGGGCCGAAGAACATCCGCGTTCACGGGATTTCCGCCGGCCCGGTCAGGACCCTGGCCGCCTCGGGAGTGTCCGGCATGCGAGGCATGCTGAAGGTCATGCCGGAACGGGCGCCGCTCGGCCGCAACATCACGGTGGATGACGTGGGCGCCACGGCCGCCTACCTGCTCTCCGATCTGAGCGCGGGGACCACCGGTGGCATCCACTTCGTCGACGCCGGGTTCAACATCACCGCGATGCGGCATCCGGACCGGGACAAGAAGAGCGGCTAGATCATCCGGCCGGGGCCGCAATCTGCCGCGGCGCCCGAAACCCTGCCTCCCCGCATGCGTAAACCGGAGCAGAGGCGGAGCGGCGCTCCTCTTCGTGTGACGTCAACTGACTACCTCCCCAGTGGACAGCAGCACGCCGCTCCGCCTCTCTTGAGCACCGACAGCGCGCCGGCCCGAAACTTGCAACCTCGCTTCTCCGCCCCTCATAGGAGAAACGATGACCAAGACACGCCGTCACCTGCTCAGGACACTGCCCGTCGCCGCCGCCGCACTGGTCGCCCTGCTGACTGCGACCGGCTCCCCTGCCTCGGCGCAGCAGCCCCGCTTCGAGATCACGCCCTACTACGGCTACAGCTTTCTCGGCGGCTTCGAGATCGATGACTTCGAGTTCGGGCGTCTCGACCTGGAGCTCGACGACACGAGTTTGCGGGGCCTGATTGTCGGCATTCCCGTACGCCGGAATCTCCACCTTGAGCTCCTCGTCAACGAACAGGAGACGAGATTCGGGCTCGACGAAGGCCCCTTCCTGGGCGCCGCGGACCTGGGCCCGATGGACATCTCCTACTACCACGCCGGGGTCACATGGACGGCCCCGCTCGGCCAGGTGCGTCCCTTCGCCTCGTTCAGCGCGGGAGTCACACGGCTGGTGCCGGACAGCGACTTCCTGCCCGAGACCGAGAGCCGCTTCTCCGTCGGACTCGGAGGCGGCACGAAGATCTTCCTGACCGATCACATCGGCCTGCGGCTCGACGCCAGGCTGCTGGTCACCAGCACCGGGGACGATGACCTGTGCTGCTACGACTGTTGCTACGGAGGCGAACGCGACGACCTCGTCCAGGCCATCGTGAGCGCGGGGTTCATCTTCGCGTTCTAGCCGCCGCCAGCTCCGACGACGCCCGCCGGGCGGCCGCCGCCAGCAGGGCGCCGCCCACGAAGATCGCCTCCTCGGCCGGCGCGAAGTACGGCGTGTGGGCGCCCACGACGGGATCACCCGGCAGCCTCGCGCCCACCCGGATGAAACAGCCCGGAATCCGCTCCTGGTAGAACGCGAAGTCCTCGCCGCCCATGTTCGCGACCGGAAGCGGCTTGACCGCATCCGCGCCGATCACGGAAGCCGCGGCTTCGCGGGCCCAGGCTGCGGCGCGTTCGTCGTTCAGCACCGCCGGCGTTCCCTGGAGCATCCGCACCCGGGCCTCGAGGCGACACGCGGCAGCGACCGATTCGGCAACATGCCTGACCTCGTCCGCGAGTAGTCGGCGCACGCCGGGATCGAGTGAGCGGAGGGTCCCCTTGAGCACCGCCCGATCCGGGATCACGTTGTGGGCCGCGCCAGCCTCGATCACGCCCACCGTGACGACCGCCGGCTGGTCCGGCGGCACCCGCCGGGTCACGACCGTCTGCAGGGCCGAGACCACCTGGGCCGCGCCGACGATCGGATCGAGGCCTTGGTGAGGCCTTGCACCGTGAGCGCCCTGCCCCAGAAGCTCGACCTCGAACCGGTCCGCCGCGGCGCCCACGGCGCCCTCCTGGACCATCGCCTGCCCGACCTCGAAGGTCAGGTCGACGTGCGCTCCGAAGATCGCCGAGACGTCGTCCAAAACACCGGTCGCCAGCACGGCGGCTGCGCCTTCCCCGGTCTCCTCCGCGGGCTGGAGCACGAACAGCACATCGCCGGCCGCGGGCTCCGCCTGGAGCAGGCGGGCCGCGGCGACCGTCCACGAAGCGTGGACATCGTGCCCGCAGGCGTGCATCACGCCGTCGTTGCGGGAGGCGAAGGCCAGGCCCGTGTCTTCAAGGATCGGCAGGGCATCGATGTCCCCACGCACCGCGACCGTCGGCGCACCGGACTCACGACCAGGAATCCGGCCGACAACGCCCGTGCCCGCAACCCGCGTCACGTCGCGCACGCCGAGCCCGACCAGCGTCTCCTTCAGGCGCGCGGCGGTCCGCTTCTCCTGGAGCGAAAGCTCGGGGTCGGCGTGGAGCGTACGACGCAGATCGACGAGTTCCTCGACCGCGCAGGTGTCGTAGAGCCCGGCGACGGCCGCCGGAAGCCGGAGCGATACCGCTTCGGCGTCGTTCATCGCGGCAGAGGCACTCCCGACAACCAACCGGGGTCGGCACTCCAGGCCGCAGAAGCCACGCCGCCGGGCCCGACACTGCAGCCGATCGGCGAGCCGTCCGGCGCCCGCAATGGCCGCGGAAGAGCAACGGAGCGGGGGTCGTCCTCGAAGCGATCGATCAGCCACACCGCGTGCGCTCGGTGGTGGAGTTCGGCCCTGTCGGAATCCGCTATCGGCCCCGTGTTGTCGCCAAGCCACTCGCGGAGCGCCGCCACCGCCACCATCGCTTCGGCCCGCACCTGCTGGGAGGCCGCGGAAACAACCGGGCCGGAAGCAGCCACATTGGTGGGCACGCCGGAGGGTCCGCTCCCGGACGGCGTTCCGGACGCCAGCGCGAACAGGCGCCGCAACAGGGCCGCGTCCACCGCGCGTCCGACTTCCCCTGCCAGCCCGGGCAGAGGATCGGTTCGCCACGTGGCGTCGAGCAACCGCTCCAGAACCTCCCCCAATCCCGGCTGCTCCGGGTCGCGGGCGTGATGATCGATCAGCCGAGTGGCCCGAGCATCGTCGAGGATCATCCCGAAGGTCATGTCCGCGGCCATCTCCGCCGCGGCGACCGGATCGAAGGCCGGGCCGGCGCGGGACGGCAGTTGCTCCCGGCCGCGTCCTCGGCCGGGGGACGGCGGCGGGATCAGGTCGAGTATCCGTTCCGGCAGCGTGAGTTCCGCCGGATCGACCGTCTCAAGCAGGGCTTCCAGGGCGTCGAACTGCATCGCGGGGGGCAGCAACGACACCGGCGCGCGACCGTCGCCGCGCACGGCGTAGCTGTAGTCGATTCCGCCGACCACCTTGGCCGCCGCTTCGATCTGGTACCGATGCAGCAGGTAGAGCGGCGTCAGGACGTCCTCCAGCGTGGACAGCGGATCGCCGACTCGCACGCTGCGCTCGGAGAACCGGTCGAGCGCCGCCCGCCGAACCGACAGTACGCGTCGCAGTTCCTCGGCCGCCGAACGACCGTTGTCCCAGAGGTGGGCCAGCGGATGAGCGCCGCCCACCGGTCGCGCGTCCTCGTCGCTGATGAAGTGAAGCCCGGCGGCGATCGTCCCCTGCAGGATGGAGTCGAGTTCCGCCGCCTCGTTCACGCCCTCGGGAAAGTCCGCGTAGCCGTAGAGGATCGCCCGCTTGTCCCATTCGCCAACGCCGACATCGTAGGCGGCGCCCAGGTCGATCGTGCCGTCCTCGCCAAGGGTGGCCAGTGGATGCGGATAGTCCATGACCGACTCACGACCGGCCGGTCCGTCGACGCTGGAGGCGAAGTTGTGGACCAGCCCGATCGTGTGACCCACTTCGTGTGCCGAGAGCTGCCGCAGCCTGGCCAGGGCCATTTCGGTGAGGGTCCGGGTCGACGAATCCGCATCCTCGAAGGGCGAGAGCAGACCCTGGGCGATCAGGAAGTCCTGTCGCACGCGCAGGGATCCGAGCGTCACGACGCCCTTCAGGATCTCGCCCGTCCGCGGATCGGTCACGGAACCGCCGTAAGACCATCCGCGCGTCGAACGGTGGACCCACTGGATCACGTTGTAGCGGATGTCGAGCGGGTCCGCCCCCTCCGGCAGCAGCTCCACCCGGAAGGCATCGATGTAGCCCGCGGCCTCGAAGGCCTCGTTCCACCATCGCGCGCCGTCGAGAAGCGCCGACCGGATCGGTTCCGGCGCACCCCGGTCCAGGTAATAGACGATCGGTTCGACCGCCTCGCTTCGGGCGGCGCTCGGATTCCGCTTCCGCAGGCGGTGGCGAACAGCGTAGCTCGTCTCGAGCGGTGCCTCGATCGGCGTCGCGTAGTCCAGGTAGCTTGTCGTGATGTAGCCGGAGCGAGGGTCCGCCCGGCGCGGCTCGTATCCCGTCTCGGGCAGAGCGACGAAGGAGTGCCGGATGCGCACCGTGACTGCGTCCGGCGAGGGGGCGACCTGGCTCACCCAGCGGCCGGGGCCACGGTCCGTCGAGCGCAGCACGAAGGTCTGCGTGCCCTCGAGTTCCGAGTTGCGCGGGAAGGCGGCAACGCCGGCTCGATGAATCGCCGACCTCGACGCATCCAACTGGTAGCTGCCCTGCCCGCTCCTCCGGAGCCGCGCCGCGACACCGTGCGCGTCGCGAAGCACGAAGGCGGTGGCGTCCACGAGGACCGCTCCGCCCTCGTCCTCGGCCGCGACCTCGAAGCCCCAGAGCACGGAACGGGCGAAGGCGTCGGCCACCGCGCGGCGCTCGTCTTCATTGTCGCTCAGCGCACGGTAGCGCGTGTTCTGCTGGACCAGCAGCACCTTCGGCCCGACCCGCTCGAAACGGGCCAGGTGCGTACGCCCGACCTGGCCCCGGTCGAGACCGATGTCATTCGAGCCGACACCCGCGGCGAGCGACTCGATGTAGAGCAGATCCGTGTCGAGCGCGTCGATGCGCAGGAAGAGCCTTCCGCCCCGGCTGTCCCAGAACAGGTCGAGGAACCCGGGAAGGTGCTCGTAGCCCTCGGTGGCCTCCGCCACGGACGGCGGTTCCTCCGGCTGCTCCTTCTGTTCCTGCCCGACCAGCGCCTGCGCCCAGAGCATGACGGCCAGACCCACGACCGCCGGAAGAGCCCGGGCGGCGCGATTCGCGCCGCCCGCGCGCCAGTCCGTGCCCCCGGCCGGCTGTCGAATCACGAAGCGGCCCGTACCGGCACCGGCTCCGTCTTCTCGATCAGCGCCGTGAGCGACTCGTGGTCCGGGTTGGCGAGCTCCTTCACCCGATCCCGATTGACCGCGGCGACGATGATCTCGCCGACCTCGGTGTTCGCGCTCTCGAAGATGCCGAGGTCGATCATCCGCCGGGTCTGGTGCTGGTTGTCGTTCGTCGGACTGACGTAGTGAACCCAGACGCCGCCATAGCGGTGGATCAGGAAGACGTGGATCAACGCCATCAACCGGCGGCGTCTCAGATCGACGTCGAACGTGTTCTGGTCGCGCACTGAGAGGATCATCCGCTCGCGGCGATCCCGGATCGGAGCGAAGACGACGTTCGCCGCCTTCGATTCGTCGCCGGCGCCTCGGGCCAGGACCCGGAGTTCCAGGAGGTCGGAGCCGGCAACGTGGGGCCGCAACTCGACGCGCAGGGACTCCTCGATGTCGTACTTGTCCCGCCAGATATCGAGCCACTCCTCAAGCAGCCGCGGCGGCACCTCCGTCTGCACCAGGTGCTGGACGTTGGTCGATCCCTTGCCCATCGCCTTGGTCGTCGCCGTATGGCCGGTCGAAGCGGAAAGCGCTCCGTCGAGCCGGGCGCCGCCGACCAGAGCCTGCGGCGTGCGATAGGGCGACCCCACCAGGCGCAGCCTGCGCTGCAGCCGTGCCAGGGCCAGCATGCCGTCCTCGCGCAGGGCCGTGGCGAAGTCCTCTGCCGCCAGACCGTCGACCTGGTGCCCGCCGTAGGTGATGAAGTTGAACACGAAGCCGAGCTTGCCGAGTTCCTCGGGGAAGGCCCTCATCTCGTCGTCCGTCATCCCGGTCGTATCCCAGTTGAAGGACGGCGACAGGTTGTAGGCCAACATCTGGTCCGGGTAGACCGCGTGGATCGCCTCCGCGAACCGGCGGGCGTCGGCCAGGTTGGCCGTCTTCGTCTCCATCCAGAGGAGGTCCGCGTAGGGCGCCGCGTGGAGCGAGCGGGAGGTCGCGTACTCGATGCCGCCCCGGATCTGGTAGTAGCCCTCGGGCGTGCGGGCGAGTTCCGCGTTCCACACCAGGTTGATCCCCATCTTGCGGGCGCGCGCGGCAGCCTCTTCGACCGACACGGAGTGGGCGAACTCCAGCCACTCCTCGACCGAGAGCTCGAACACGGCGCCTTCCTCCTCCCGGAAGGCGATGACTTCCGCGACCGCCTGCGGGTACGTCTTGAGCCCCGCCTCCGACTGCCAGGCGTCCAGGAAGCGAGCCATCGCCGCGTCGAGAACCGCCTCGGTATCCGACCCGCCGCTCGCGACCATCTTCTTGTAGTCGGCTTCGAACTGCCCGTAGACGCCGACGCCGTCGAGCCAGACGTCGGCCCGGTGGTAGGCGGCCTCGGACACCTGGTAGAGCTCGTGGCCACGGACCTCTTTCGCTCCGAGGGTGTTCAGCCGCCGCAGGATCGCCAGGGTCGCCGTCTTGCAGCTCGGCAGATCAAGATTCGTGGCGCCGAGAATGAACGCCTGGTCGCGTTCATCGCCGTTGCCGTCGATGAACGTCGCCGCCTCCGAGTCGGTGCGAGCGACGATGATCCCGGGCACCCCCATCACGTCCAACTGGAAGCGGGCCGCGTTGAGGCGCTTGTTCTGCTCGTCCTGGGCCACGAGAACCTTGCCTGCCTGGTGGCCGCACTTCTTGACTCCGGGCTTCTGGTCTTCGATGTGGTAGCCGGGCACCCCGACCTCGGCGAAGCGGCGGATCAGGTTGCGCACGTGCGCCTCGCCACCGTGGCCGGTATCCGCGTCGGCGATGATGAAGGGCCTGAAGTCGGTCGGCGGGTTCGCCTTCCTCTCCGCCTCGCTCATTCGGGATCGGATGAACGTCTGGTTCCGGTCCGCCGTGAGCAGGGCGCGGACGATCGGCGCGGCCTCGTCGGGCACCTGGCTCAACGGATAGCTCGCCAGATCCGGCCCCGGATCCTCGTTGATCGAGCCCTTGGCCGAGGTCGCCCAGCCACCGAGGTAGATGCCTTCGATACCGCGGCGCTTCATCGCGACAGCCTGACCCGGCGAGTACGGACCGAAGGAGGTGATGGCCCGCCGCTGCTCGAACAGCTCGCGCAGCCGCTCGTAAAAGGCCCTCGCTGTGTCCCGCGCCACCGTGTAGTCCTGACGGATCGTGCCGCGTTGCTCCGCGGCTTCCCGCGCGGTGTGAAGCCGCTTGATCCCCCCGAAGCGCTCGTCGGCGAAGAACTCCGCCGCCGACGCCGTCTCCCGATCCACTACCTCGTTCACCGTTTCACGCGTGTCCATGCCGTGTTCTCCATCCCGCGCATTGGGATTCCCCTGCCAGGGGGTTGCGAAAGAAGTCAACCGTAACACCGGAAGGACGGCTTCGGCCACGCCGCCAAGGCTGCTACCCTCCACCGCCATGAGCGTGCCAGCGATCCGTCCCCGACACACACCCAAACGCGGCGGCGACGTCCTGCTCGATGCCCTGTCCGAGTACGGCGTTCCCCTCCTGTTCGGCAACCCGGGCACGACCGAGAGCCCCCTGATGGACCGCCTCGGCGACCATCCGGACCTGAGTTACGTGCTCGCGCTGCACGAGTCCGTCGCCCTGGGCGCGGCCCACTACTACGCCCAGTCCACCGGCATCACCGGAGTCGTCAACCTGCACGTGGCGCCCGGCCTCGGCAACGGGCTCGGCATGCTCTACAACGCCTGGGAGGCCAACACCCCGATGGTGATCACGGCCGGCCAGCAGGACACACGCTCCAGGCTGCGCGAACCCCTGCTCGGCCACGACCTCGTGGCGATGGCCGCGCCGCTGGTCAAGTGGAGCGTTCAGGTCGAGCACGCGGACGAGTTCGCGCCAGTGCTGCACCGCGCCTTCAAGATCGCGCACGATCCGCCGGCCGGCCCGGTGTTCGTCGCCCTGCCGATCAACGTCCTCGAGCAGGAGACGCTGGAAGAAGCCCGGCCCCTCGGCGACCTCTACCGCGCGCCGCAGCCCGAAGCCGCGGCCGTCGAGGCTCTGGCGGCTGTCCTGCTGCGAGCCGAACGTCCCGCGATCGTGGTCGGCGACGGGGTGGCGCGCTCGGCCGCCCAGGACGAGTTGGTGGGGCTCGCCGAGTTCCTCGGCGCCGGCGTCTATCCCGAGGGCCTGATGCAGCGCGTGAACTTCCCCCAGAGCCATCCCTGCTTCCGGCCGCGGATGCCGCTCAACCACGCCGGTATCCGGCACGCGCTCGGCGACGCGGACGCCGTCCTTCTCGTCGGCGGTTCCTTCTTCGAGGAGGTCTGGTTCGACCCGGATTCGCCGTTCCCGCCCGAGGCGACCGTGCTTCAGATCGAGGACGCCCCGAGCCGGCTCGCGTTCAACTTCGCGGTCGACGCCGGAATGATCGCCGATCCCCGTGCCGGACTCGCAGCTCTCCGCGAGGTTCTGGAGACCATTGCCGACACGGGTTTTCGCGCCGCCGCCACCGAGCGGATGGACGCCCTGCGGGCCGGGACGGCCGGTGCTCACGCCGCCCGCCAGAAGCGCCTCGCCGCCCACTTCGACGACTCGCCCATGTCGCCGGCCCGGCTCATGTCCGAGGTCGCCAAGGCGGTCCCGGACGATGCCGTGGTGGTCAACGAGTCGATCACCGCCGGCGGCGACCTGCTCGGCTTCCTGCCCATCGACGACCCGGACCGTTACTGCGGCACCCGCGGCGGCGGCATCGGCCAGGGCCTCGTCGGCGGCATCGGCGCCTCGCTCGCCCACCCCGACCGGCCGGTCATCGTCTTCTCGGGCGACGGCTCGGCGATGTACTCGATCCAGGCGCTCTGGACCGCGGCCCACTACGACATGCCGATCGTGTTCCTCATCCTGCACAACCGCGAGTACAAGATCCTGAAGATCAACATGGACATCTACCGGGAACGCTTCGGCATCCCCGCCGAGCGGCCGTACCCCCACATGAACCTGACCGAGCCGGACCTCGACTTCGTCGAGATGGCGGCCGGCATGGGGGTCCCGGGTCGGAAGATCGAGGATCCGGCCGAGCTCGAGGAGGCGGTGCGGGAAGCCTTCGCCACCGGAGGTCCGTACGTGCTCGACGTGATCATCGGTGGGCGGATTTGACCCTCGGCGGGTCGATTTCACCCCCAAGGAAGGCCGCTCGAATGCTCGGAAACGATGTTGTATGCTCCCCCGCACAAGCCGACGACAGCCCGCTGGCAGCAAGATGGCGGCATGACTCCCCCAACGGAGGTTGGAGACCATGGATGAGTTGAGAGAAGACACCTTCCTGGAGGACGACCTGCTCGAGGAACTTCGGCAGGACGACCAGGACATCGAGGAGGACGGCGCAGACTCCGGCCCCTCGAACGTCAGCCGACGGACCTTCATCCAGGGTACGGTCGCCACCGGCGCCGCCGTCTCCCTTGCCGGAGGCAACCTGCTGCAGCCCGAGGTTCTGCACGCCGCGACCGAGCCGGTCGGCAGCGCGATCAACCTGCGGGTGAACGGCGAGACCCACGAACTCGAGGTCGAGCCACAGGACACGCTGGCCATGGTGCTGCGCTTCAAGCTCGACCTGACCGGCACCAAGCTCGGTTGTGACCGGGCGGAATGCGGCGCCTGCACCGTGCTGATCGACGAGGTGCCCCACTACGGCTGCTCGATCCTGGTCCACCAGGTGCGCGGCCGCGAGGTCACGACGGTCGAAGGGCTCGAGCAGGACGGTGTCCTCCACCCGGTCCAGCAGGCCGTCCTCGACGAGATGGGCTTTCAGTGCGCCTTCTGCGCCCCCGGCTTCATCATGAGCATGGCGGCCCTGGTCAAGGCGAACCCGAACGCGACCCGCGCGGACTGCCAGAAGTGGCTCGCCGGCCACATCTGCCGCTGCGGCGACTACAACAAGATCCTGAACACCGCCCAACGCGCCCTCGAAAACTCGCGCGCGCTCGAGAACGCGCGCACCGCCTGAGCTGAGGAGTAAAGCATGGCCAAGACTCTTGTCGGCACCGACTACGCTCCACCCGATCTGATCGAGAAGATCACCGGACGCGCCAAGTACGCCGAGGACTGGCGTCAGGAGGGCATGCTGTTCGCGAAGCAGCTGCTCTCGCCGATGCCCCACGCGCGGGTGCGGAACATCGACGCCTCGGCGGCGCTCGAGATGGAAGGCGTCGAAGCGGTCCTCACCGCCGACGACCTCGCCGGGTTCATGGGCGAACCGGACCCGCTGGGTGAGCGCGCCCTGACCAACCATCCCAAGTACGAGGGCGAACCGGTCCTCGCCGTCGCCGCGGTCAGCGAGAAGATCGCCGCCGACGCGATCGAGAAGATCCACGTCGACTTCGAGCCGCTGCCCTTCGCGCTGGACCCGCTGGATTCGATCGCCCCCGGCGGCTCGAACTCCCTGCCCGACGGCAACAGCCTCAACCGCCAGCGCACGGACACGGGCGTCGAGACGGTCGTCGAACGCGTCGAGTGGACGGCCGAGGATCTGGCTACCGCGCGGGGCACGAACGGCGAGAAGGGCAAGATGCCCGAAGGCGTGTTCCAGGACGAGTGGACCAACGGCGACCTGGAGAAGGGCTTCGCCGACGCGGACTACATCATCGAAGAGCCGCTCTTCTTCCAGTCGGTCACCCACCACCCGATGGAGCCGCGGAGTTGCATGGCGCACTGGGAAGGCGACATCTGCCACCTCTACCCGTCGACCCAGAGCGTGGCCTTCACGGTGCTCGCCGCCCAGGGCACGATCGGCGTGCCGCCGCAGAACCTGATCGTCCACGCCGAGTACACCGGCGGCGGCTTTGGCAGCAAGATCGTCGGTTCGAGCAACATGGCAGTGCCGGTCTACCTGTCCAAGATGACCGGCAAGCCGGTTCTGCACCGGGTCACCCGCTACGAAGAGAATTACATCGGCCGCGCCCGCCCCGGCTTCCAGGGCTGGGCCAAGATCGGCTTCAAGAACAACGGCCGCATCTCCGCCTTCGACTGGGCGGTGATCCAGGACAACGGCCCCTACGGGCGCCAGAGCGACATGGGCACCTCGGGCAACATGGTGTCCCTCACCTACCAGCCCGAGAACATGCGCCACCGCGGTCTTTCGATCGCCACGAACACGCCGCCGCGCGCTCCTCAGCGGGCGCCGGGCGGAGTTCAGATGTCCGCCATGGTCGAGCCGCTGCTCGACCGCGCCGCGGATCACCTCGGCATCGACCGGCTGGAGATTCGCCGCATCAACATCGCGAAGAACGGCGCCAAGTTCGGTGCCCAGGAAGGCCGCAACGTGACGACCGCGTACGTCGCGGAGGCCTGGGACAAGCTGGACGGGATGGTCGACTGGAACGCAGCCAAGGCGCGTAGCAAGGAAACCAAGGGCTCGAAGGTCACGGGCGTCGGACTCGCCAGCTCGACCTACACCGCCGGTTCCAGCGGCTTCGACGGCCTGATGCTGATCACGCCCGAGGGCCGGCTCGAGATCCATACCGGGATCGGCAACCTCGGCACCCACTCCTACTCCGACACCGCCCGCGTCGCCGCCGACCTGCTCGACGTGCCGTGGGAGAAGGTGGACATGGTCTGGGGCCAGACGGGCGAGGGCATACCTCACACCTGCGTCCAGGCCGGCAGCCAGACGACCCACGCGATCACGCGGGCGACCCACGCGGCAGCCACCGACATGCAGACGAAGCTGCAGGAGATCGCCGCCCAGACACACGGCGGCTCGGCATCGCAGTACGTCGTCGCCGGCGAACGCGTGTACCGTCGCGGCAACCGGGCCGCGGGCATGAGCCTGGCCCAGGCCGCCACGAAGGCGATGGAACTCGGTGGCCGGTACGACGGCACGGAGTTGAACGAGGGCCTGAGCCCGATCACAATCGGCGGCGCCGCGATCCTCAAGGGTCGCGGCCTGCTGGCGGCGGCCAAGGACAACTACGGCCGGGCCGGCGACGTCTACTCGTGGGTCGTCGCCTACGCGGAGATCGAGCTCGACAAGGAAACCGGCGTGATCGAGCTGAAGGACTACAAGGCGGTCACCGACTGCGGCACGGTGCTCAACCCCCGCAGCCTCGGCGCCCAGCTCCACGGCGGCGCCGTCCAGGGCTTCGGCTGCGCGGTCGGTCAGAAGTGGGTCTACGACCCGCAATGGGGCATCCCCTTCGCGAACCGCTTCTACACCGCCCGGCCGGCGACCATCCTCGACGTGCCGCTCTCGATGGACTGGGACGCGGTCGGCGAGCCCGACCCGAACAACCCGGTGGGCGCCAAGGGCATCGGCGAACCGCCGATGGGCGCCGGCTGCGCCGTGCTGCTCTGCGCCATCCAGGATGCCCTCGGTCAGGACACGGTGGCCTACCTGCCGCTAATGACCGACCACATCATCAACCAGCTCGAAGGCCGCGAGCAGGACGCCGAGTTCCTGGCCGCGCACACCTGATCGGCTCGGATCGCCAAGAACCGAATCAGCGAACGGAGGAGTACACAGCATGGCCGTCATCCACGACATGATTCCCGACTTCGAGCTCTACCAGCCCGAGAACATGGCCGGTGCGCTCGAAGTCCTCGACCGTCACCGCGACAAGGCCTGGGTTCTGGCCGGCGGGATGGACACCTTCGACTGGTTCAAGGACCGGGTGAAGCGCCCCGATGCGGTCGTCGACCTCGGCGGCATCCCGGAGCTCTCCGGAATCAGCGAGACCGATGGCGGCGTCGAGATCGGGGCGATGACCCCGCTCACCGAGGTCGTCGAGAACGAGTTGATCCGCGACCGCTACAGCCTGCTCGCCGAGGCCTCCGAGACGGTCGCGACGCCGCAGATCCGCAACCAGGGCACGCTGGGCGGCAATCTCGTCCAGGACACGCGCTGCTGGTACTACCGGGCCGGCTGGCCGTGCTACCGGGCGGGCGGCAACATCTGCTACGCGGACACGCCGGAGTCGATGAACCGCGAGCACTGCATCTTCGACGCCTCCCGATGCGTCGCGGTCACCCCCTCGGACACCGCGCCGGCGCTGATCGCCCTGGACGCGGAGATGGTCATCCGCGGTCGCCGAGGCGAGCGGACGGTCGCGGCCGAGGACTTCTTCCTCGGACCGGCGATCGACATCACCCGGATGACGGTCCTGCAACCGAACGAGATTCTCCAGACGGTCCGTATCCCCGACACCTGGGCCGGCGCGGACTTCTACTTCGAGAAAGTCCGAGACCGCAACGCCTGGGACTTCCCCCTCGTCAACGTCGCCTCGGCGATGCGCGTCGAGGACGGAGTCGTCCAGGACTGCCGGCTCTCGGTCGGCGCCGTTTCGCCCGTCCCGCTCCGCATGGACCGCTGCGAGGAACTGTTGCGGGGCAAGCAGATCAGCGAGGACATCGCCACCCGGATCGCCGAACTCGGCGTGATCGGCGCCAAGCCGCTCCGCCACAACGGCTACAAGGTGCCGCTGATGAGAAACCTGATCCGCCGCGCCATCCGCGGACAGGCACCGGTCTAGGGCGCAGATGAATCTATTTCAGCGTGCAACGAATCCATGGGGGCAGGACGTCCTCACCGGGATCGACTGGAGTCTGTTCTGGATCGCGCTGATCGCCGGCGGCGTGTTCCTCATCCTCCACCTGGCGCTGCGGCGCCGGTGGATCGGCGACGAGAAGAAGGCGGCAAAGAACGCCGTTGACGATCCCGGCCTGCCGCAGAAGATCCAGCGGCACAGCCTGGCCTCTCGCATCTTCCACGCCGTGATGGGGATCTCGATGATCCTGCTGCTGATCACCGGCTTCCTGCCCAAGGTCGGCCTGGAGTTCGCGTGGCTCGAGATTCACTGGATCACCGGCCTGATCCTGACCGCCTCGATTGTCTTTCACATCATCCACGCGACCTTCTTCCAGAGCCTGAAGAACGTCTGGGTCGGCATCAAGGACCTCGGCGACATGGTCCGCGAGATGCGCAACGCGGTCAGCGGCGGCGCACCGCCCGCCAAGCCCGGCAAGTACCCGGCGGCGCAGAAGATGTTCCACCACGCGGCGACCCTGTTCGGAATGGCCGCGATCGTCACCGGCATCCTGATGATGTGGCGCATCGAGCAGCCGCTCTGGGCCCAGGACGACTACAAGTTCTTCGGCGACGGCGGCTGGGGCTGGGTCTACGTCCTCCACGGCGTCGGCGGCGTCGTCCTGGTCACCCTGACCGTGGCGCACGTCTACTTCGCCATCCTGCCCGAGAAGCGCTGGATGACCTGGTCGATGATCCTCGGCTGGATCGACCGCAAGGACTACCTCCGCCACCACGATCCGGCCAAGTGGCCGGTCACCGGCGGCAAGTAGACCAACGCGGGCGGGCTGCAGGGCCGACCTGCCGGTTCATGTTTCCCCAGGCGTCCTAGGACCGTTGCTAGCATCAGGTCGTGGTCGTGGAGCCAGGAAGCGTACGGAACACCCCATGACTTCCGTCACGGAAGCCACGCTCAAGCGCATGGTGTGGGCGATCGTCGAAGAAGTTGACCCGGAACAGGTCATTCTCTTCGGCTCCCAGGCTCGCGGCGATCAGCGCAAGGACTCGGACATCGATCTGATCGTCGTTGAAGCAGAACCTTTCGGGCCTGAGCGAAGTCGCCACCAGGAACTCGTCCGGCTCTACCACGCGATCACGGGGTCTGGCGTCTCGACCGATGTCCTCGTCTTCTCGCAGGAGGATGTCGACTACTGGCGAGACTCGCTGAACCACGTCCTGGCGCGCGCCCTGCGTGAGGGGAAGGTGCTCTATGAGCGACCCTAAGTGCGCCCGGATGATGTTGCGCGCGGCCGAACGCGATGTCGAAGCACTCCGGGTCATGGGCGACCCCAACGCAACCTCGGACGAGGTCTTCGGGTTTCACGTCCAGCAGGCTGCGGAGAAGGCGCTGAAGGCTCGAATCGCCTTGCTGGGCGAGGTCTACCCTCTCACCCACGACATCGAGGAACTGCTGGACCGCCTCGCCCGTTCAGGAAGCTCGACGGAGCCGTTCCAGGCGCTCATCCCATACACGCCCTACGCCGTCGCGTTTCGCTACGCCGGAGTCGAGCCCGACCTGGAGAGGATCGACAGGGAAGGCGCACTCGCTCTCGTCGAAGCGTTGCTGAACGTGGTCGAGCGGGAACTGGCTGACGCAGAGTCAGACTGACCGACCGGCTGAACGCCGCCGCCTAGTCCTCGATCTCAACCTCAGCCGCGCGCCGCCGCTCCGTCCAGACGGTCCGGACCTGGTTCCCCCAGCGCAGGGTGTACTCGCCCTCCGGCAGGTTCGAGATCGTCTCGCCGACGGAGAATGTCGTCGCGCCGCCGAACCAGATTCGGAGCTTTCCGAGGTCCCAGCCTCCGGGGCCGGTGATCCGAACCGCGACGGTTGACGGGTCGCCTTCCAGGACGATCGAGGAGTCGGATTCGAAGGGATCGAGGTCGAGGCCGCGATCCAGAGCCGGTTCGAGGGGCTGCCAGCCAGTGAGGACCCAACGCCCGTCCGCCTGACAGGCAACGCGGACACGGTCGGTGAGCGGTGGAGGGAGTCTCGTGCTCGCCACGCCGCCATCGATCCCGACGGTCCGCTGCCCGGCCCCCTCCATCTCGACGAAGCAGAACCCGCCGGCGGCGCCGGCGAGCCGGACCACAAGTTCGTCGTCCGAGGGATCGTCCCGCAGGTCCAGTTGGACGGACCGGCGGTCGTTGTAGTCCCGGAGTTCCACGTCGACCAGGTCGGAGCGAGAGTGCCGGAACCGCGCCCGCAACTGGTAGGCGCCGGGCGCGAGGTCCATGATCTCATACCGCCCGCTCTGGCCCGTCACGACGGCCCGGCGGCCCGGGAAGATGTCGACCGTCGCGTGGGTGACCGGCTGTCCTTCGGAATCGAACACGACCCCGTCGATCGACACGCCGCCGTACTGGAAATCCAGCACGACTTCCTCACCCGGGGTATCCGGCACCCTTACATCACGTTTCTGCTGCCATCCGCCCTCGAGCGTCGAAAAGCGCACCTCCCACTCGCCCGGGAGCATCGACTCCAGTCGGTACCGGCCCTCCTCGTCGATCGGCGCCGTTCGCTCCACCTTGCCGCCAAAGACCTGGGTGCGGCTCATCGGCCCACGCAACGTCCGCACAAGCCCCCCGCCTTGGCGATTCTCGGCCTTCAGGCTCCAGAGCAGCTCCCCGTTCCCGGGCTGTCCCGCCTGTGTCACGCCACCGGTCACGGTCAGAGTGCTGCGATCGCACCTGAGCACTTCGTCGCCAGTCCCGGCGTCCTCGCGGCGCTCACAGACCGGCACCCCGTCCTCCATCACCCGAATCCGCAGCGGCTCCTCGGGCACGGCCTCGAACGCAGCCTCACCGTCTGCCAGTTTGCCCGTCATCGAGCCCAGGGGATCGTGCTCCTTGCCAGGATCAAGATGCACGGTGCCGCCGTCAACGTCGGAACGCACCGTGATGCGGCGGCCCCGTGAGAGCTCGACGACACCGGCGTCGACCCACTCGATCGCCGCGGTCTCAACCTCGAACTCCAGCGGAGCGAACCCCTCCGCCTCCACGCGGAGGCTCGAGCTGCCGAGTTCCAGGCCGTGCACCTCGAAGTACCCTTCGGCATCCGCCGTCACCTCGGCTACCCGTCCCATCGCCCGGGCCATCAAACCGCCGAACTCGGACGGGCGCATGTAGGAGATCCTGGCTTCGGCGACCGGAGTGTACTCAGGGCTCACCACGTTCCCGGACACCCAGGCCGACGCCGGCGCCACGATGACCCCGAGGTCACGAACCTCGGCCGCCACGCCCGAGACCTCCAGCAATCGTCGTCCGGCATTCGCGGCCGTCAGTTCCAACTTGTAAGCGCCCGGCTCGAGGTCCAGGGAGAAGGAGCCATCCGCCGAGAGAGTTCCCTGGCGCGTCCGGCTCCCGCCCGCGACTTCCTGACTGGCAACCAGACGACCAGCGGCTGCCGGAGTCACGCCGTCCGCCGCCATGAAGACGCCTTCGACCGTGAAGGCCGGTTCCAGCCGAAGTACCAGGGGGTCTTCCGCCGCGGCGCCCACGTCGCCGGCCACATCGACCGGGAAAGTCGGCAAGCCAGGCAGCGAGGGTTCCCTCGCCGTGGTGGCGCCATCGCCGGCAAGCTTGAACTGCGCCATCCGGTACCCCTTCGCCATGACCAGGAAGGTGCGGCTGAAACGGGGCGACACCTGCGCGATTCCCTCCCGATCCGTCGTGGTTACCTCGTCGCCCCCGAACACGGCACGGGCACCGGGCACCGGTGTTCCGCGGCTGGCATCGACGACCTGGATCCAGTAGGTCTCGGGCGTCCTCAGCACGATCGACCCGAGGTCCAGGGAACCCTCCAGATCGAACCCATCCGAGTACTCCAGTCCGCCGTCGTCGGTTCTGAGCGACGCGGTGCCCTTCGTGAAACCGGTGAGCGAGAAGCGGCCGTCGGGGCCGGAGAGGCCCAGGTGGCGCTGCGTCACTGGAAGCTCGGGCGCCACCCACGACAGACCCAGCAGCCGCACGCCGGCCAACGGTCGTCCTTCCGGATCGACGGTTCGACCCGTGACGGCCAGACCCGGACCGAGCTCGACCACTGGTGGCACGTCGTCGAAGCGCTCGAACGCCGACCCGGTCCGGGTGACGTGCGAGACGAGGACCGCGGCGCGCTCCCGCTCGGACAGGGTCAGGTTCACCCTGCCGTCAGCGTCCGCGATCCCAAAACCCAGAGGCTCGGTCAACGCGGCCCTTCCCGAGCCCGACCGAACCAGGAACATCCGCGCGCCGACGAGCGGCCCGCCGCCAGCGGTCGCCTGGACCGTGACGTTCACCGCCTTCGCCAACGCGAGTTCCACCGATCCCTCTTCAGGGGGCACGTCCCGCCAGATCGAGGCGAGCCCTTCCGATCGCGCATGGACGCGCCATGTGTCGTCACTACGAAGCAGGGAGAGCGACCCGGACGTGACGGTCTTCGTCGGCAGCAGATGGCGCGGCACTTGCCGCCACATCGCCGCCGGCGCCGCCGTCACCTTGAACTCTGCTACAACCCCGGCCCCGTCCACCGAACTCCTGTCGGAAGTCGGGGCAACGGGGACCAGAATGCGAACGGCCATCGGACTGGCCGAGTCACCGCCGGCGCGGCAGGCGGCAGCCGCGCTCTGTCCGGGCTCGAGAAACAACGGTGGGCAGGAGTCGCTCCAGGCCCAGCACTCAGCCGGCGCGCGGCCTGCCGGGATGTCGTCCCGCCGTTCCCAGATGTCGTCGGCCGGCACGGGGATCCCGTCGAGGAAGGCAGGCTCGCTTCCCTGCGGGCATACGAACTGGAAAGAAGCGTCCTGCGCAGCTTCGTCCTGCGCCAGCCCCGGAGCCGCGAACGCCCCGACCACAAGCCAGGGGACAAGGATCAATAGCCGCACCGTCCTAGCCCTCCGCCCCGGCCGGCGGTCGAATGCGGGCTTCAAACGCTTCAGCAGCCCGAACGTCACCACCGTGCAGGGCCCCGCCGCGAAGCAGGATGACCGCCCGGCTACCGCGGAGGTCGGCGCGCAGCCTGGTGTCGGCGAACTCCGACTCCACAACACACGGTTGCATCCTGGCGGTCCGAAGATCGTCGACATGGACGTGGACCAGGTCCCAGCACACCCGGCCACTGGGGGGAGGTACCGAAGCAACGACGCGGTCCCTGATCAACTGCTGGTTCAGCACTCCCGCCCCGAAACCCACGAGGAACGGTGCGCCACCCGGCAGCCACTTCCGGTCGCTGGCTGCCAGTGCCTCCGCCGGACTCTCCGCCCCATATCGAACGAAGAAGTACACGTTCCCTTCACCGTCGGCCACGACTTCGTCGATGATGCGACGGGGGCCCAACCAGTCGGCCCGCACGTAGGCATCAGAGATGGGCGAGCGCCCCCACTCGTTGGCCTCGATGTCGCAGCCGTCCTCGCCGAAGAAGGTCTCCGCGTCCAGGCTGTGCTGCAGGGCACCCGCACGGTCGTAGACGAAGACTCCGGCCTCGGCTCCCGGAATCACGAGCAGGCGATCTGCCGCGATGAAACGGATCACCGAGAGCTCCGCGTCGCCGCACAGCTCCAGTCCATGCCCGCCGTCCCTCGTCGGCAGGAGACCCCGCGGGCCGCCTCCAGCGTCCTCGATCAGCCAGGCGGCGTACGGCCCCCAGGCATCGTCGTCCTTGCGGACCAGTCCGACCGCCGCGGTCAGCGAACCCCGCCGGTCCAGGTCGCCCAGGTGCTCCAGGTCCGCCAGTGAGTCGATCCCATCCTCGGTCGCCAGGTGGATGCCGGAGAACAGGTCAGTGAACGCCATTCCGTCCGGTGAGACGGCAAGCCGCCCATAGTCCCGTTCGTCCCGACTGGAATTGACAACGGTCCGATCGCCGATCTGGAAGGTCTCGGCCTCGGGCTCCTCGAGGGCCACCCGAAGTTGGCCCGCCTCGTCGCCGACGCGCCAGGAATAGACGCCCCGTCCGATCACCCCGAGAAGAAACTCCTCGTCCTCCAGCCAGCGGACATCGCTCGCCCGGGCAATGTCATCCGGCAGGTCGAGCGGCTTCAACCTTTCCAGGCGCGGCCCGTTTCCGGATTCCTGGGCCCAGAGCGTTCCGGGAACCGCGGCCAGCGCCGCCATGGCGCACAGCACGACGATCGCTGGTAGATCGGAGCGACTGCTACCGCTCTTCCGCAACGGCCGGCGCAGCATGTGAGCCTCCTCCCCGTGCCTGAATCCTCAGGCGTCAGATGCGAATCCGGGTGTCGGGGAGAACAACGTCAGCTACGACGGCAACCATTCCGAAATCGCGGAACCGATTTCGACCGGGGAATCCTCCTGGATGAAGTGGGTGCCCTTGACCGTCACTTCCCGTCTGGTTCGGCCAGGTCCGGCAGATCTCCCTCATCGCGCCGGTTAGGATCGCGCCGGGCTTCGCGTTGACGAACAGCTTGGGCACGTCGGAGTCCTTGAGCCAGTCCGCGTAGGCATGGACGATCTCCACGACGTCCTCCGGCTCGCCGGCTATCGGGATTTGGCGCGGCCAGGTCAGCGTCGGCCGGCGTGACTCGCCCTCGTCTTTGAACGGCCGCCGGTAGACCGCCATCTCCTCCTCCGTCATCTCTCGCAGCACGGAGCCCGGCAGCACGCGCTCCACGAAGACGTTCTTCGCCAGCACCATCCCCTCGCCCGCAGGCGAGCGGAACCCCTGGAACACGCCTCTCGCCGCCTCGGGCCATTCATCCCAGGTCGGGACCGGACTCACGAGCGCCTCCATGTAGGCGATGCCGCGCACCGCATCGCGGTGCCGGTTCGCCCAGTCGAAACCGAGCGCGGAACCCCAGTCGTGGATCACGAAGACGACGTTCGAATCCACTCCGATCGCCTCGAGCAGCCCGTCGAGGTAGTGCCGGTGCTCCACGAATCGGTACCGATCCGGCCCGCTATCCGGCAACTTCGCCGAATCGCCCATCCCGATCAGGTCCGGCGCCACGAGCCGACCCCGGCCCTCCAGGTGCGGCATCACGTTGCGCCACAGGTAGGACGAAGTCGGATTGCCATGCAGAAAGACAATCGGATCGCCCTCCCCAACATCGACATAGGCCATTTCATGGCCATGAACCTCGATCCTCTTCTTCTCGTAACGCGCGTCGGCGGAGATCATCCAGGAGTCCTCATCTGTTCCGTTGGTCGTGCGACTTGCAGTCGGCGCAGACTACACGGCCGGCAGGGCACCTGGGAGCCGTCCCTCCGGTCCCGTTACCGGCGGCGACCTCGCTACGGACCCGACGCTTCGCCGTAGCGGAAACCGGTGCGGGACCGCACCTTGTACTTGCCCTCGCGGATCTTGACCTTGATGCCACGGTAGCCCTGTGTGCCGGCTTCGTACTCGGAGCGGAAACTCACGAGGTAGTAGCCCTGGTTCTCCTCGGCGACCTGGCGCATCGGCGTCAGGATGTTCGTGAAGTTCGCGTAGTAGTGGCCGCCGGTGTCGTTCGAGATCAGGCTCAGCGAGTCGTTGAGCGATGCGGACGCGATCGAGCGACGGGAGCTGCCCATCGTGTCGATCGTGTAGACCGCCACGTTGCCGGCATTCAGCGCCTCACGCATCGGCGGGTAGTAGCGTGCGTCGGGCGTATAGCTGCCGAACTGCCCGATGTCGCCGAAGCCGAGGCTGAACATGACGAGATTCTTGCGGCCGGCGACTCCCGAGGCGGCCTCGCCGAGCAGTTCGAGCGCCTCCTGGAGCTTGCGGCTCCGCCGCGCCAGTTCCTTGCCCTTCGGCAGGTTCACCACCAGCGACGGCGAGTTCGGGTCGAACTCGGGCTCCGAGCGCGTCGTCCAGGGCTCGAGGTCCCTCTTGCCCCGGGCGGCGGCATCCACCGCCGCGAGGATCTCGTCGCGGTCACGGCTGAAGTCGAGGTAGACCTTGAGCCGCGCCTGGTACGCGAACACGGCCACCTGATCGTTCGGCTGGAGTTCCTCCTCGATCCACCGCTTGAGCCAGCGCGCATTGTCCATCTGGGGCGCCGCCAGTTGGGGCGCCTGCATCCGCTGGTCGTGGAACATGAGGATGAAGTACCGGTCGGTCCGGGTCGTTCCCCCCTCGCCAGTGGCCGACAACTCGCTCGGCCCGCCGTAGAAGGAAGCGCTCGTCACTTCCTGCTCCTTGCCGTCGTGGAGGACGACGAAGTCCTCGGCGCCCAGGCCCTCGATCACGTTGCCCTTCCTGTCGGTCACGAGGACATCCAGCAACACTTCGGCCACTCGGATGCGCTCGTTCAGGCTGACGTCCGCGGGAGCCGTCCCCGCGGCGCGATTCACTGTCGTGACCGAGCTCGGAGTGCGGTCCGCCGCGCGCGACCGGCGACCGGTCGTCGCCGGCGCGGGTTCAGATGCCGGTTCCCTCAGGACCGTTGCGGCCGGTTCGGTCTTCAGCTCGGCGTCGATCTTCGCGGTCGCCCTCGGCGACGCGGCGGCTTCCGGCGCCGGCGCGGACACCGGCTCAGCGGCCGGAGCGGGTTCGGCGGCCGGCTCGTGAGTCACCGACGGTGCCGCGGCAGGCGTCGACGGCACGACGACCGCCCGCACCGTCTTGCCCCGCTGCCGCCGCTGCTTCTCCAGCCGCTTCTGCTCCTTCGCTTCGCGCGCCGCCTTCTTCTTCGCCGCCTTTCTCTCCGCCTTGCTCTTCTTCTCGTCGTCGACCGCGCCATTCCGCACCGCCGCTGCGGCGCCGGCGGTTCCATCGGACGCAACCGCCAAGCCGTGATCGCCCGAGAACAAAACTCCGCCGACCAGGGCGACTGCAAGCCCGCATCGTCGTCCAACCGTCGCGATTCTTGTCACGCTCGAACCTCCTATGTTCCTGACTGCCTGGCTGCGAGCCACGGCTGACGACCCGGGAACGACGCTCCCACCATCCTACCAACCGCTCTCCTCACGTAGTTCATCCAGGAATCCTGATGTCTCAGTGTGTGGTCAAGGCACGGCTTCGGTAGTCGATCTGCCTCATCGCGACCCGGAGGAACGTGCCTCCTCCACTTCTTCCCACATCTCGAAGCACAGACCGTGCCAGTTGACGGAGCTGGCCGTGGACGGTGCGGCCGCCGGTCCGCACAAGTAGCATGCTGTCGCCGTGACTCTGCCTGCCCCGGACCGCCGCACGGCGGAACTGTCTGCCGCCTTCGTCGAGCTGCGCACGGCGCTGGGACGGGTCCTGGTCGGCCAGGACGACGCAGCGACCGGGCTGACCCTGGCGCTGCTGGCCGAGCAGCATGCCTACCTGGAGGGTCCGCCCGGATGCGGCAAGTCGGAGTTGGCCGCAGCCTTGGCCGCGCTGTCGGGCGCCCACACTCACACGCTGGTGTTTCATCGCGACATCCGCGAGACGGACCTGCTCGGCGACGTGTTGCTGAGCCGCCACCGACACCGCGGCCACGAGCGCCTGCGCCGGGAGTTGATCCCGGGCCCCCTGCTCCAGGCGGAGGTCGCTCTGCTCGAGGACCTGCCCCGGTCCCCGGGGGAGGCCCTGGGACCCCTGTTGAGGATCCTCGCGGAACGGCACGCCCTGGGACAGGCCCTGCCCCTCGAGTCGGCGGTGGCCACCGGCCCGCTGGAGCAGGTGGAAGCCCCGATCGACCCGCTGGAGCCCGGGCAGCTCGACCGTTTCGCGGTCCAGCTACGCCTGACCGGTCTGCTCACCGGGGAACTCTTCGATGAAGCCGCCGTCCTGCTCGCGCGGACATCGGCTCGGCGACCCGCACCCGCCATCGACCGGTCGGGCAAAGGCGCCACGCGTGAGTTCTCCGAGGGAAACACCGCGCTGAACGCAGCGGTCATGAGCACCCCCATCCGCAAGGCCGCCCAGCGAGCCGCGGCGGCCCTCAGGATCGAGCCGCGCACGCTCGACGCCTATCACCGCCTGCTCGATCGGCTCCGCCAGCGCAGCGCCGACCAGTCGGCATCGGGTGACCGTCTGATGTCCGACCGCTCCTTCAGCTCGGCCGCGCTGCGGCTGGTCCGCGCGCACGCCTTTCTCCGCGGCGCACCGGCCGCGGCGCCGCGGGATCTCGGCGCGATCCGCTACATGGTCGCCCACCGCCTGCCCGACGAAGTGCAGGAGGACTTCGATCACATCCTGGAGGAGCTGCTCGGCGACCCCCCAAACGTGACGATGGCCGAGGCCGGAGCTCAGATGCCCGGGGCGCAGAACCAGGGCGACGACGATTCCGATCCGGGGGCGGCGGTCTCCCAGGCCTCCGACTCCTGGATCGACGATCAGGCCGACCTGCCGGCCCCGCCCGCCCTGTTCGGCCAACCGCCCCCGCCGGCCCAGGTCGACCCTCTCCTGCGGGCCCTCGTCGGCCGCATCGAGCGCGGGCGAATCGACCCGGACACCGACCCGGGCGGCCAGCCTCGCGGCTACCGTCCGCTGCGCGACCTGGACGAGCTGATCGACGCCGACGTGATCGAGGCCCTGCTGTTCACCGAGGGCCGTCTTCCCGGCGCGCCGCGCACCTTCGAGCGCAAGCGCAGGAGCGCCGGCGGCGCGGTCGCCGTGCTGCGGGATATCTCCGCGTCGATGGCGGGCCGTCTGACGGTGTGGTCCAGTCAGGTCGTGCTCGGCATCCTCCGGGTCGCGGCGCGTCGCAGGATGCGGGTGGGTTATGTCGAGTTCCATCACCGCGCCCTGCCCCACCACGTCGGCGGGCGCCTGCTGCACCGCTCCTACTCCCGGCTCGCCGAGCAGGCCGGTCAGGCCAAGGCGGTCGGCCAGACGAACTACGAGGCGCCGCTCCGCACCGCCCTGGAAGGGCTGCGAGGCGGTTCCGGCCGCAACCGGCACGTCGTCCTCCTGACCGACGGACTGCCGATCATCGGCGACACGTCCGTGCGGCGCGAGCGGCAGTTGGCGCGCCGGCTAGGCGTTGCTCTCCACACCGTGTTTCTGGGCAACGGCGACTGCCCGCCGGTGCTCGATGACATCTCGGCCGAAACTGGCGGACTGCGCTTCTGCGGCCGTCCACTGACCGGCGGCGGTCTCCGGCTCGAGGAGCGATAGAGTCGCGCGTCCCATGAGCGACCTGACCCCTCTGCGCGACCTGCTCGATCACCACGTCGTCGGCCACGACGAGGTGAAAACGGCCCTGCTCCTGGCCCTTGTCACCAGGGAGCACATCTACGTCGAGGGGCCGCCCGGCACCGCCAAGACACGGCTGGCCGAGGTCGCCGCCAAGGGTTCCGAACTCGACTTCTTCTTCTACCAGTTGCATCGCGACACGCGGCTGGCCGAACTCGTCGGCGACATCGTCCTGGAACGGCGGAAGGTGAAGACGGAGGCCGCCGATTCGGCCAGCACCGGCGAAGCGGAGCGGATCCACCAGCGGATCGAACCAGGGGGCCTGCTGACCGCCGAGATCGCCGTCCTCGACGACATCTCCCGCGCTCCGGGCGAAGCGCTGAACGTCCTGCTCCGCATCCTGAACGAGCGCCGATTCGGCGCCGAGCCGATTCCACTGATGGCCGCCATCGCGACCGGCAACCCGATGGACGACGAGTACTACAACGAGCCGCTCGATCCCGCGAACCTGGATCGCTTCGCCCTCCAGTTGCGGGTCTCCGGCCTGATCCAGAGCGGCGCCGAGGATGCGCGGACCCTGATCGACCGCTTCGCCGCCGGGTCGGTGGTCGAGCAGCCCGACCCCGAGGCGGTCACCGACCGCGCCACGCTCGATGCCCTCAACCAGCGCATGTACGAGGTCGAAGTGGGGCCCGTCGTGCGCGCCGCGCTACTCGACATCCTGCGCACCCTCGTACTCGAGTTCGAGTGCAACGAGACGAACTCCCTGCTGACGGACCGCACCTTCCTGGTCAAGGCGATCAAGATCCTCCGCGGCGCGGCGCTCCTGGCCGGACGAGGCGCCGTCGACCTGCCGGATCTCGCCGCGCTGTCCTGGATGACGACCTTCCGGGTGCCGCCGGAGGCCCACGAGGCCCTGCCCCGAATCATCGGACGGGTGAACCGGCAGGTTCGAGCCGTCTAGCGCCGCAGAATCGTCGCTGCTTCGCGGCGCGCCTTACCTCAGAAGCCGGCGGGAACCCGGGTGGCGCGACCCGCGCCACCCGTGAACCAGTCCGTGCGCCCGTCATCGGGCGGACGGATGGCACGCCGGCGCACCCAGTCCCCGCCTTTGGTGCGTGGTGTCTCGCCGGCATCCGGGCTCCGGACTGGGTGCGCCGACGTCCCCGTCGGCTCTCTGAAGAAAGCGTGCGAGGCCGAAGGCCTTCGCTCCCTACTCCTGTCCCGTGCTCGACTGGCCCTTCTTGAACTCCGATTCGAGCAGCCGCGCGCCGCGCAACGTGTTGCCCATCGCGTAGTTGCCCTCGTGGCAGGCGTACTCGTAGCTCTTGCCTGTCGTCTTCGGCCACGGCAGCTCACCGCTGTACGGCGCCTCGTACTCGGGGTTCTCGACCGTGAAGCTGTAAATCAGGCTGTTCGCGTCGCCGGGGCTGAACCGCTCGATCACGCGCACGCCCTCGCCGCGCAGGTCGGGCATGTCGCGGAAGTTCGTCGTCTCGACGACCAGCGTGTCGCCTTCCCACCAGCCGATCGAGTCGCCGGAGAGCGAGGTGTACTCGGGCGGCATGTGCTCGCCACCAATGCGTACGACCCGGCTCCAGTGCATCCACTCGATGTTGATCATGAAGTGGTCTTCGGTCTGCACGATCGTCTTCACGTTGTTGTACGGCAGTGGACGGATCGCGACGGAGGCGGTCGGCTGGTACATGCAGCGCACGCCGACGATGTTCGTCTCCGGACCGTCGTACGGGATGTCGCCCGACTCGAGCCACCAGGCATAGCCCCTGTTGGGCCAGGCGAACTTCGGCGCCGCGGCGGCCCGCTTCTTGCCTTCTTCCGTCATCGCCGGCATCTGTCCGTTCGGCGGATCGGTCAGCACGGAGGTGCGGTACTTGCCATCGATCATGAAGTTCTGGCTGCCCCACTCGAACCAGAAGTTGTTGTAGGCGCCAACGTTGCCGCCCTCCTCCGGCGCCGCGCGCTCCGGATCGCTCGGCGCGTCCTGGGCCGCGTTCGTGTCGGCCCGGCGCTTCGCCAGCGCCTGCGCCTCTTCGGGCGTGAGGGTCAGCTTGTCTCCAAAGTCCTTGGGCCTCGAGAACGGCGTGATGCTCGAGATGTCGTAGACACCGGTAAAGTCCGGCTTGCCGCTGGCGGTTCTCTTGATCTCGCCTTCGGCGGCAACGGCGGCAGGCGCCGCGGCTACGAGCCCAACCAGAACGGCGATTGCGATGAGCGGCTTTCTCATGTCGGTCTCCCTGAGCTTGAAAGGGTGCTTTGAGGGGGTAACTCGTCGTTGTTGAATGGGGCGATCCTAGCAGCCTTCGCTGCGATACGCTTCCGCGCCACGACACCGACCCGTGTACGGAACAAGCCCTGTTCCTGTGCCTCAGCGCGGCACGGACGCCGCGACTCGATTTGGTAGGAGGTCCGATGCCACGATCCGTCCCCGTAGCCATCACCGTCAACGGCAGTGAAACCGAGCGGCAGGTCGAGCCCCGCACGCTGCTGGTTCACTTCCTGCGCGAGGAACTCGACCTCACGGGCGTCCACATCGGCTGCGAAAGCACCCTCTGCGGCGCCTGCACCGTGCATCTGAACGGCCGCGCGGTGAAGAGCTGCACTGTCCTCGCGGTCCAGGCGGACGGCCAGGACGTGACGACGATCGAGGGCCTGGCTCAGGACGCCGACTCCCTGCACCCGCTGCAGGTCGGATTCTGGGAGAAACACGGCCTGCAATGCGGCTACTGCACCCCCGGAATGATCATGGCGGCGAAGCAACTGCTGGACGACAACCCGAACCCCTCCGAGGCTGAGATCCGCGAGGCGATCGACGGCAACATCTGCCGCTGCACCGGCTACCAGCAGATCGTCGACGCGGTACAGCATGCGGCGGAAGTCGCGGGGGCAGCCTGATGACCACGTTCCGACCCAACTCCGTCGGCAAGCCGATCAAGCGGCGCGAGGACCCGCGGTTGATTCGCGGCCTCGCCACCTACACTGACGACGTCAAGCTGCCGCGCATGACCTATGCCGCGTTCGTGCGCAGCGACTTCGCTGCCGGCGAGATCCGTTCGATCGACACGACGGCCGCCGCAGCCCGCCCGGGCGTCGTCGGCGTCTACACCTACGCCGACATGGACGGACAGGTCGGGGGCACCCCGATAGGCGTCGCGATGCCCGGCATGCCCGACCACCCGCTGCTCGCGGACGGACGCGTCCTCTACGTCGGCCACCCGGTCGCCGTCGTCGTGGCCGAGTCGCCCTATGCGGCGCGCGACGCCGCCGCCGCGGTCGAGGTCGACATCGAACCCCGGGAAGCCGTCGTCGACGTCGAGGCGGCGATCGCGCCCGACGCGCCCAGGGTCTACGACGAACTCGACAGCAACATCTGCCTCCAGGTGCCGGCGCCGAATCCCGAGGCCGACAAGCTCTTCGAGCAGGCCGACCAGACGCTCTCGATCCGGCTGCTGAACCAACGGGTCGCGCCGTTTCCGATGGAAGGGCGCGCCACCTGCGCCCACTGGGAGGAAGGTCCCGGCAAGCTGACGATCTGGACCTCCAACCAGGCCCCCCACTCGGTCAAGCAGCAGATCGCCATGTGCTTGGGGATCCCCGAGATCCGCATTCGCGCCATCGCTCCGGAGGTGGGCGGCGGCTTCGGCGCCAAGATCCCGACCTACGCCGAGGACGCTCTGCTGTGCTGGGTGTCCCGCGATCTCAGGAGGCCGGTCAAGTGGTCGGAGACGCGGACCGAGAACCTGCTCGGCATGACCCACGGCCGGGGTCACGTCGAGAAGATCGACGTCGCCTTCCAGAGCGACGGGCGCGTGCTGGCTCTCAAGGGCCAGACGATCGCCGACATCGGCGCCTTCCGCTCCTTCTTCGGCCCCTTCATCGCCCTCTCCACCCGCACGATGTCCTGCGGCTGCTACGACATCAAGGCCGTTGCCTGGGAAACGTCCTCGGTGTTCACGAACACGATGGCGACAGAGGCCTACCGCGGCGCCGGGCGCCCCGAGGCCGCCTACCTCATCGAGCGCGTGATGGACGAGGTGGCGGCAGCCACGGGAATCGACCCGGTCGCGATACGCCGCCGGAACTTCATCAGCAAGGACGCCTTCCCCCACACCACGCCCTCCGGCGCCACCTACGACACCGGCGACTACGAGAAGTCGCTGGACCGGATGATTGAACTCGCGGGCTACGACGAGGCGCGCGAAGCGCAACGCCGGGCGCGCGATGACGGGCGGCTGGTCGGAATCGGGCTCGCCACCTTCACCGAAGTCTGCGGACTCGGGCCTTCGACCGGCACCGCGCCACAGCAGCGGATGGGCACCTGGGAGAGCGCCACCGTGAGGGTCGAGCCCAGCGGGAACGTCACCGTCTACACGGGCATCTCTCCGCACGGACAGGGCCAGGAGACCGTCTTCGCCCAACAGGTGTCGGACGCCTTCGGCGTCGGCCTCGACGACGTCGTCGTCGTCCATGGCGACACGGACCAGGTCCAGCACGGTGTCGGCACCTTTGGTAGCCGAGGCATCGCCGTCGGGGGCGCCGCGCTCGACATGGCGCTGGTCAAGGTCCACGCGAAGGCGACCCGGATCGCCGCGCACCACCTCGACGCACCCGTCGATCAGATCGCGTACGACGACGGAGAGTTCACGGTCACCGGCACGGACCGCAAGCTGACCTTCCGGCAAGTCGCCGAGATGGCCCACCTCTGGAACGTCAACGTTCCCGGCGAAGAACCGGGCCTGGAGGCGGTCGCCCGCTTCGAACCGTCGGCGACGACCTTCCCGTTCGGCGCTCACCTGTGCCAGGTAGAGATCGATCCCGAAAGCGGCGAGATCGAGATCCAGCGCTACGTGGCGGTCGACGATTTCGGCGAAGTGATGAACCCCATGCTCGCCGACGGCCAGCGCCTGGGCGGCGTGGTCCAGGGCATCGGCCAGGCGATGTGGGAGGAGGTGCAGTACGACGAAGGCGGTCAGCTCCTCTCCGGCACCTTGATGGACTACGCCGTGCCTCGGGCGAAGCGCTTCCCGCGCATGGAGCTCGACAACACGGTGACGCCGACGCCGATCAACCCGCTCGGCGCCAAGGGCATCGGCGAGCTGGGGACGATCGGGGCGACGCCCTGCATCGTCAATGCGATCGTCGACGCGCTACGGCCGCTCGGCATCGACAACGTCGACATGCCGGCCAAGCCTGAGCGCATCTGGCGGGCGATCCAGGCGGCAACGGCGAACTAACCCTGCTGCCCCGCCTTTCCGTTCTCGCCGCCGCGGCGCTGACGATGGCCGGGGTCGCCCGAGCCGAAGAGCAGCGATTCGGGCCCCTGCCCGTGGCGGAAGCGTGGCTGGGAAGCGGCTCCGGCTTTCTGAGTCTCCCGGTCGAGGCGCCGGCCGAGGGTCAGGCCGAGCCTGGAAGGTGGCAGGTTACGGCGTCGCTGGGGCTTTCCAGCTTCTGGCTGCGGTCGCCAGCGGTGTCCGAAGCCATCGAGGCGCGGCCCGAGCGCGGTCCGGTCACGGTCGGGGAACTCGATCGGCTAGCCCCCTGGCCGGGACCGGAGGGCATCTACTTCGCCGACGCGGAAGTCCACCGACTGACAGTCGACGCCCGGCGCCGGATCGGCGGGAGACTCGAACTGGGACTCAGGACCTCGATCGTCGATGCCGGCGGCGGCGTCCTCGACCCCGTGATCGAGGGCTTTCACAAGCTCTTCGGCTTTCGCCAGTCCGGCCGGCCGCAGTCGCTGCAGAACGACTACGGCCTGTACTTCCGCCGCGACGGCAGCGGCGATCCCGGCACCTACGGCGACCGCCTGCGGTTCATCCGCTTCGACGAGCCGGGGCCTGGTCTGGGCGAGACCGTTGCCTCTCTCAAGTGGAGTTTCGTAGCCGGATCGGCGGCGTGGCGCCAGGCCGTCCAGGTGCAGGTCAAAATGCCCACCGCGAGCGAAGATGACTTCTACGGCACCGGCTCGGTGGACACCGCAGTCCAGTACCTCGTGTCACGCCCGTGGCGCCGCTGGACTCTCTACGGCAACGCCGGCTTCGTCCGGCTCGGCGGCCACGAGCTGCTGACACTGGAGCCGCAGGACATGGTCACGGCCGCCATCGCCGGCGAACGTCCACTCGGCCCAAGAACGTCGCTGGTCCTGCAACTCCGACACCAGAAGAGCCCCTTCCGGCAGTTGAAGCTCTCGATCCTCGGCGTCACGGCGACCCTGATCGACGTCGGCTGGACGCGCAGCCTCAAACCGGGCCGAAGCGGACGCGACCGCGCCGCGTACGTAAGCCTGAGCAACAACACGGCGAAATACGGCTCGGCGGTCGACGTCAGCCTGCATGCGGGCATCAGGCTGCGCCCGCCACCGCCCTAGCGACCCGGAGGTTTCCGGTAGTCCAGGGGCGGCTGCTGGCCCTCTTCCAGAGCCGCGCGGTAGGGACGGTCGGCGAGCCGGCGGTCGAGTTCCTCGCGGGCCGCCTTGACGATCGACGGATCGGCGAGCAGGTCCCAGGCAGTGGCCGCCAGCACGCGGGCGGCCATCAACATGCCCTGGCGGCCGATCGTCGTGCCGCCGGCCGCGACCGCCTGCCAGGAGTGCGCCGGTGTGCCCGGCACCCAGCACGCCGTTCGGATGCCCGTGGTAGGAGCCACCCAGGAGACGTCGCCGACGTCCGTGGAGCCCAGGGTCGTGTTGCCGGTGTCGTCGCGCAGCTCGGACACCGACGACAGCGGGCGCGGCTTGAGCAGCGACTCCTGCAGCTTGCGGGCCCAGCTCCGCTCCTCCTCGCTGTACTTCATGTCGATCAGGGCCTCGAAGTTCCCAAGCGAGACCTTCGACAGCGTGTCGTTGGGCAGCAGGTTGTGGATCCCGCCCAGGAACTCGATCTCCAGTTCGGTCTCCGTCGCGTGAGCGGCGCCCTCGGCCACGAGGACCAGCCGGTCGTAGATCGAGCGCGCGATGTCGATGTCCGGGTGGCGCACGTAGTAGTACGCCTCGGCGAAGGCCGGCACGACGTTCGGGGCGTCGCCGCCGGCGGTGATCACGTGGTGGATGCGCGTGCGGTCGGGCGTGTGCTCCCGCAACAGCTCGGCGCCATAGTTGAGGATCGCCACCGCGTCGAGTGCGGACCGGCCCGCCTCGGGCGACGCGGCAGCGTGAGCGCTGCGGCCCCGGTAGCGGAACTTGGCCGCCACGCGGGCGAGGTTCGTCGGGTCGCCGGCGGAGTTCACGTCGCCCGGATGCCAGTGGAGGACGGCATCCACGTCGTCGAACAGTCCGGCCCGAGCCATGAATGCCTTGGCGCCGCCACCCTCCTCGGCGGGCGTTCCGAACAGCCGCACCGTGCCCCGGATCGCGCCGCTACGGATGCCGTCGGCTACCGCAAGCGCGGCGCCGACCGAACCGGCGCCGAACAGATGGTGTCCGCAGGCATGGCCCCAGTCGGGTCCCTCGCGCGGCGAGCGCGTGGGAACCGCTTCCTGGGACAGCCCCGGCAAGGCGTCGAACTCGGCAAGGATCGCGATGATCGGACCTCCCGAGCCGTAGGACGCGACGAAGCTCGTCGGGATGCCGGCGACCCCGCGCTCGACGCTGAAGCCCTCCTCCTCGACGATCGAGGCAAGCAGGGCCGAGGACTTCGTCTCCTGGTACCCGGGCTCGGCCCAGTCCCAGATCTTGCGCGCCGCGTCCCAGAGCAGGTCGGCCCGCGACGCGACCGCGGCTTCCAGCCCCGTCTTCTCCGCGACGTCGCCAGCCGCGCCGGGCGCAGCGCTGACCAACAGCGCGGCAATCGCTACGACGAACGGATACCGGGAACGCCGGCGCCCCCGCCGGCCAATGCTCCTACGCATCGAACACGATGACCTGCCGCGCCACCTCGCCGCTCTTCAGGTTCTGCAGCGCCTCGTTGATCTGCGAGAAGCCGACGCGGTCCGAGATCAGCTCGTCGAGCTTCAGCTTGCCCGCCAGGTAGAAGTCGACCAGTCGCGGCATGTCGATCCGGAATCGGTTTGAACCCATCACGCAGCCCTGGATGCACTTCGCCTGGAGCATTTCGTGACCGGGAATCTCGATGTTCTCGCCGAACGGCACCATGCCGATCACGGTCGCGGTGCCGCCGGGACGCAGCATCGCCCAAGCCTGCTCGGCGGTCACCTTGAGGCCGATCGCCTCGAAGGCGTACTGGACGCCGCCGCCGGTCAGTTCGAGCACCTGCTCCACCGGGTCACCGGCCGACGCGTCCACCGTGTCCGTCGCGCCGAACTGCTTCGCCAGTGCCAGCTTCGAAGCCACCCGGTCGACCGCGATGACCCGTCCCGCGCCGGCGAGGTCGGCGCCGTTGATCGTCGATAGGCCGATGCCGCCGCAGCCGATCACCACGACCGTCGAGCCCGGCTCCACCTGGGCCGTCCGGAAGGCGGCGCCAACCCCCGTCGTTACCGCGCAACCGATGACCGCCGCCCGGTCGAGCGGCATGTCCTCGCGGACCTTCACGACCGCGTTCTCGTGGACGAGCATCTGCTCGGCGAACGAGGCGAGGTCCGCGAACTGCGAGATCGGGCGCGGTCCGCCGCCATTGCTGGCCGGCAGCGCCAGTCGCGGCTCCTCTGTTCTCGGTCGCCGCGTAGCCCGCTTGTCGCAGAGCGTCGGCTCGCCGCTCATGCAGTACTCGCAGTAGCCGCAGAACACGGACAGACAGGTGATCACGTGGTCGCCCGGCTTGACGTAGCGAACCTCGGAACCCACCTGCTCGACGATTCCAGCCGCCTCGTGGCCAAGGATCGCGGGCGTCCGGATCGGCCACAGCCCGTCCACGAAGTGCAGATCGCTGTGGCAGACGCCGACCACCGAGCTCCTGATCAGGATCTCGTGCGGTCCCGGTTTGCTGATCACGACGTCGGTGATCTCAAGCGGTTGCCCGACCTCGTGGAACACGGCTGCCTTCATGTCTGGAACCCCTCCTGAATCCGGTGCGGACCCGCGCGTAGCCGCCGGCCCGGGCAAGGATCGGCAGGCTATCAGCGGCTGTGCCCGCCGCATGGAGAACGGAACCGGAGCCACCACTCCAACCAGGTGCTGGTGTAACCTCGCAGCCTGGGCCAGGACCTGTTCGATGCACGAAGCCGAGATCCTCGTTGACGCCAGCCCGGACCGCGTCCACTTCAGGATGGCTGTGCCCGTGGAGTTTCACCTGGAGGGAGACGCGTGGATCGCATCGTGCCCTCTTCTGGACGTGGCAAGCCACGGCGAAGACCGGCAAGAGGCCCAGGAGATGCTGGGCGAGGCCCTGGGCGCCTTCCTCTTCACTTGCTACGACATCGGAACCCTGGACGAAGTCCTGAGAGACTGCGGCTTCCAGACCTCGGTCGAGAACCGCTACTCCGCTGCCAGCACCACCAAACGTCTGGTGCCATTCCAGACGAGGCAGCCGCTTGTCCAGGCCGCTACGGCCCATTAGGCCGCGGCGGCTGGTTCGCGCCTTCGAACGGGATGGCTGGACCAGGAAGCACCAGGTCGGATCGCATCTGACGCTGACCAAGGCAGGGGCGAGCCGCCCCGTCGTCATCCCGATGGGCAAGGACGTGCCTGTGGGCATCATCCTCAAGAACATGCGGACCGCCGGTATGAGTCGAAGCCGGCTCTTCGAGCTTCTCGATGCGTAACGGCACACACCAGTCGCAACGCCATCGCCGCGACTTCGTGTCTCGTGTACGGCGCCAGAACCAGGAGGAGTTCGGTCCAAACGCCCGGTCAGCCGTCGAGCAGATGCTCTCTGCCGGCCATTCACATCCCTGGACCTACGTCTACGAACTGACCCAGAACGCCATCGACGCCGGCGCCCGCCGGGTGGCGTGGCAGCGGATCGGCGAAGACACCGTTCGCTTCCAACACGACGGCGAACAAGCTCTGGACGACGAACATGTCCGCGCCTTGGCGTCGCTCGGCCGATCGACAAAGGGACTCGCCACCATCGGTTTCATGGGAGTGGGTTTCAAGTCCGTCTTTGCCCGCTTTCACCAAGCGCGAATCTCCGGGGCCGGATGGCGCTTCCGATTCGACGTCGCCACTGACCGAGGAGACCTGGGGTCGAGAGTGACGCGCTGGTTCGACACGCTTCTGCCGACGTGGGACGAAGCCCCACGGTCAAGTCCGGCGACCGGCTACACCACCGTCTTCCAACTCAGCCAGCCAGCCGATCCCGACCTTCCCTTGGGGGCCGATCTCAACCGCCTTGCAGCCCCCGACGATCCGATCCCGCTGGCGGTTCTCGCGCTCCGCGGCCTTCAAGAGGTACGCCTTGATGAAGTAACGTGGCGCCTCTCCACCGAACGCGACCTTGTTGAAGTCCGGTCGTCGCCCGAACGAAGGACGTTCCGGTGGCAGTCCTTCGCCTCCGTCTATCGACCCAACGACGACGAGACGCGCGCTCTTCTTGAAGCCCGCCGTCAACTTACGGACCAACGCGACGACGACGGTAGACGGCCTGAACGAAACGTCGTCGCGCTGCTACCGCTCGATACAAATGGAAGGCCCGAACCGCCGACGAGCGGACTCGCCTACGCGACACTCCCGACGCAGACACCGGTGCCGTTCGGTTTCCACCTGCAGGCAGACTGGCTCGTCGATCTCGATCGCCAGAACCTCAGGTCTGTCGAGGGCAACGCCTAGCAGGAAGCCATCCTACGGCAAGTACCCGAACTCGTTCGGCAGATCCTCGTGTGGCTCAAGACACAGCCGGAGCAATCGCAGGGCCGCGGCTACCGGACGCTAGCCGATCCGACGAAGGGCGGCGGGAAGTCTCGGCGAACGACGTCCGCTGGGCGGAGACGGTGCCGACCTGGTGGAGCGTACTGGAAGACGAGCTACCGGCAAGGCACACGCGCTTCCTGAACGAGGAACCGCCATCAGAAAACGAGCCCAGCGGTCCCGTCGTCGCGAAGGCACTCGCAGGTCTCCTTCCCCGTCCCGATGAGCGCCTGCCCCCAAGGCTCCGCAACCGGGTGAGGCAATCGACGCACGCGGGCGCCGCTTGGCTCAAGAAGCGCCACCAAGACGTGAGGCTGGCGGCGGTAATTCGGGACGCCTGCAACACGGTCGGGGCCGAGGACGGCTTTCCGCTGGTTGAACTCCTCGAATGGGCGCTACACCGGGGCGATCAGCGCCAGGATCTCGTTCCCCTTGTCATGACCGAGAATGGACCACGGAGGCCAGCCGACTCTCTGCTCGCCGATCCCGTCGTCGACCATGGCGCCTGCCGCCGGCAGATCTTTGGCGCGAAGTCGCCACTGGCTGAGGACGACGCGATCATCGAGGATCGACGCGCGGTGACGCTGTTCCTGGAGCGGCTCGGAGTCCCCGGCCAAGTCAAGCTACAAGAGCGGCGGGTCCGCTACACATCAAGCCAGCGATCGCTCGTCGAACGGCAAATCGGTGCGGAGCCACCGAAGACCGGCGTCCGAAGCGGCTACCAGGTAGTCGACTACCACTTCCCGTTCCCCCTCGCCGATGTTCCTGCCGAGGCGGTGCAGGACTGGTTGAGCGGCAGCCCCAGCTCCTTCAGCGGCATTGGAAGGAAGCGAGCCGAAGGCAGCTACTGGGGCACCAAATCAGCTCGCGGCACAACATCTTGCGGCTGGATCCGGGATCTGCAGAGCCACGCTTGGCTGCTCTGCAGGAACGGGGAACGGCACAGACCAAGCGAGGTCCTACTCTCACCCGATGCCGACTACGAGGGCGCTCCGGTCGCAGCCATCGATCCGGAACTGGCCAAAGTACTGCAGCAAGAGGGCATCGAGTTCGGCACTACGATCCCGAAGTCCCCAGCGCTCCACCGGCTCGTGCTGTGCAGCGATGAAGATACGCCGGACGCTGAACTGGCTGCTCTCCTCCGTGAAGTACAAGAAGAGTGCCGAGGCGGGGCCACTACGCGAGCCGGACTTGACGCGGGGCTTGAGAACCTGAAGCGACAGGGCGTTCCGTTGGTCAGCCGTAGCGTGCGCCGCTGCGGCGTCGGCGAAGGCCTGCGAAGCGATCTCGGTGGGTGGGTCGTCGCCTTGTCGTCCGTCAGCAACGAGCTCGCGGCCGTAGTCGACGAACTCATCCCTTCGATCCCGACAACCACGACTGGACATCAGGCAATGGGTTTCCTGGTGGATCTCTGGAAAGAGCAACCTGCCGGAGTGGAGCAACTGCGAAGTCGCGTGGCGGCCGCCTACCGCTACGTGCTGGACGATCTCGACGCCGGCATCATCCCGATGTCGGACTGGGAAGAGAGCCGGAAGCAGGTCCGCCTCTACGGCCAAGGCAAGTGGCGACCCGCTGACGGCTCCTCGCTCATCGTTGACGACGTACGGTCGCCGTTCATCCGCCAGCTGCTCGCCGACGACAGAATCGCCGTGGCGGCATCTCACCTGGGCGACACAAGCCAGGCGGTCCATCGAGTCGCCGCGCGACTCGATGTTCCTTTGCTCTCGGGTGAGGTCAGCGTCCAGCCCGGCCCAGCGCTGGCTCACGAGATTTCCTGGAAGGGACGATTCGAGAAACTCGTCCAGACCCTGGCGTTGCTTGAGGATCGGCGGGAGATTCGGGCGTTCACCTTCCATGAGCATTTGACCTTGCGTGTCGCCGACACGGAGCGCCCCGTCCTGGCCTACGCCGAGGGCGACACTCTCCGACTCGCTGGCGAGCCGTCGAGGTTTGCCGTCGAAGCAGCCGACCAGCTCGTGAACCACTTCCAGCTCAGCCAGCGAGGTAACGATGTCGCATGGCTCACCGGGGCCCTGTTTGCGCTGGACAACCCGACGTCTTTCCGAGCGCATCTCAGGACGCTGGCCGATGGACTCGGCGTGGAAGTCAACCTCGACGAATTCGAGCTAGACGATGGTGATGAACCCGCTCCAGACGGTCCCGAGCCGAAACTCGAGGGTCCCGGACGGAAACCACTGGAGACGACGAAAGCGAGGACCGCGTCGAGACGGCTGGCAGTCAACCAAGTAGCCGTCTTCGCCGAGTCCGCGGACGACGAGTCGACCTCGGACGCAGAGAGCAGGAAGTCGGAGAAGAAGACTCCAGGGCCGAAGAGCGACAGGAAAGCTCGCAGGAGCGTCGTCAAGTTTGAAACGGAGCAAGGTCGGGAGGCAGAAGAGGCACCGCCCGGCCAGCCTGGCTACGACGTGCTCAGCCGAGATCCGAAGACCAGCAGGGTCCGGCGAATCGAAGTGAAGGGCGTCCAGGGGCGATTCGAGGGAGACCAAGCCAGCGTCCTTCTGTCCGTCCGGCAAGTCAACGATGCCCTGAAGCAGGAAGACGGCGCCGAGTACTGGCTCTACGTCGTCGATTCGACTGAGACTACGGAGCCAAGGGTGTTTCCGATCCCGTGGACCCGCTGGCGCGGACGACTCCGCTACGGCTTCTTCGCCCGCACCTGGAGTCGCCACGCGGAGCGACTCGACGATTCTAGAGCGCAGCATGAGACAGCCTGATACCAGCCAGCGGGATCGCGAGGAGCCCAAGAAAGCGAGGCGATCCCAGCTCGGGCGCCAACGGAGAACGCCTGTCACAGGCGGCGATAAGCTGACGCGATGATCCCTACGCCGACCCGTGGTCTCCGGGTTCGTTTCCTGGCGTTGGCCGTCGCCGCCGCAAGTGCCGCCGCCCCGGTCCTCGCCCAACGCACGGTCAAACCAGTCCTGCACGGTCGCCACTGGGTGGCGGTGACAGGCAAACCGCTCGCCGCCACGGCCGGCGCCCTGATCTTCGGCCGCGGCGGCAACGCGGTCGACGCGACGTGCGCCATGCTCGCCGCGACCTCGACGATGTGGGACACCCTGGGCTGGGGCGGCGAGACCCAGGCGCTGATCTTCGATCCGCGCGAGCAGAAGGTCATCGGAATCAACGCACTTGGGGTGGCCCCTACCGGCGCCACGGTCGAGTTCTACCGCGAGAACGGCCACGTCTATCCGCCCGAGTACGGGCCGCTCGCGGCGGTGACGCCGGGCACCCCGGGCGGCCTGATCGTGATGCTCTCCCACTACGGAACGATGAGCCTCGCCGAGGTGCTCGAACCTGCGATCCAGATGGCGGACGGCTACCCGATCGAGCGAGCGCAGGCCGACAACATGGAGCGACGCAAGGAGATGCTCCAGGAGTGGCCAGATTCGGCGCGGGTCTTCCTGCCCCACCTGTCGTCGTCTGAAGAAGGCGACGGACGCGCCGCCCCGCGCGCCGGCGAGATCTTCCGCCAGCCGGACCTTCTCGACACCTTGCGCAAGCTCGTCGACGCGGAAGCCGCCGCCCTCAAGCAAGGCAAGACGCGCGAGCAGGCCCTGGCCGCCGCCTACGATCGCTTCTACCGCGGCGACATCGCCGAGGAGTTCGTCCGCGGCGCCCGGGCGCTTGGCGGCCTCGTCACGATGGCGGACCTCGACCGCTGGCAGGTCCACATCGAGGAACCGGTGCGCACGAACTACCGCGGCGTCGACGTCTACAAGCTGACGTCCTGGGTGCAGGGACCCGTCATGCTCCAGGCACTGAACATCCTGGAGAACGCCGATCTGAGGCCAATGGGCTACAACTCGGCCCGGTACATCCACACCCTCTACCAAGCGATGAACCTCGCCTTCGCCGACCGCGACTTCTACTACGGCGACCCCTACTACCCGCCCGAGGAGCCGCTTGAAGGCCTGCTGTCGAAGACTTACGCCCGCGCCCGCTACGAGTCGATCGACTGGGAACACAACGACGAGAACGCGCGTCCTGGCAATCCCTACGACTTCCAGGAGGGGGAGAATCCGTTCCTCGACCTGCTGGAGCAATGGACGCCCATCCCGCCAGCAGCCGACGCCGAGGGCGAGCAGGGCTTCCAGCAGGCGTCGGCCGGCCGACAGCCCTTTCCCAGGATGACCTACGAAGAGGCTTTCACCGCGGGCACGACCTCGATCCAGGCCGCCGACGCCGAGGGTTGGGTCGTGTCCGTCACCCCCAGCGGCGCCTGGATCCCCGCCGTGATCGCGGGGCGCACCGGCATCGGGATGAGCCAGCGGATGCAGAGCTTCGTGCTCGACCAAGGGCTCAACCCCTACAACCTGCCCGAACCCGGCAAGCGTCCCCGAGCAACGCTGACCCCGGGCATGGCGCTTCTGGACGGCTCGCCCTACCTGTCCTTCGCCGTCCAGGGCGGCGACACACAGGACCAGAACCTGCTCCAGTTCTTCCTGAACGTCGTCGAGTTCGGCATGAACGTCCAGCAGGCGGCAGAGGCCGCGAACATCACGAGCCACCAGATGCAGAGTTCCTTCGGCGCCCACGAGTCGCGGCCCGGAGATATCGACGTTCGCAGCGACGTGCCGTCCTGGGTACGAGACGAACTCCGCGACATGGGCTACCGCGTGCGCGCGCTGGACCGGACCTCCGGACCGATCACAGCAATCTGGTTCGACCGCAAGAACGGCACGATGTGGGGCGGCGCCAGCGACTTCGGCGAGGACTACGGCATCGCGTGGTGACCGGTCTGCCGTCTGCCCAATCAGACGCTCGAACTCCGCTTCCTGCGTCGGCGGAAGGACAGGTCGCGCCGGGGAAAGACTGCTCGCGGCGGGTCACCCGACACTGAAGTGTCCTGGAGTTCATCAACCTACCCAGCCCGGCACTCAGCGGCAACGACAAGCACCACAGGAGCACTGTAGCCCTCTGCACCACTCGCAAACTGGGGAATTCGCAGAACTGAGGTGCTCCTTGCAACGCCAGCAACGTGTCGCTCTTGGCCGACGGGTCCACTGTCTCTGTCTCGTAGCCTCGTGGACCCGCCGCCGGGCTGTTGTCCTGGTGTGTGCCAAGAGCCGGGGCCACGATCCCCGGGCTTCGGCGTACTCCGCCACTGCCCTCGCAGAGTCGCCACTCGTGGGGTCCATAGCACGGATAGCGTCTCTGACTCCGCCGGCGCGGACGAAGGACGCTGTTCGCCGTCGGTCTACGATGAACAGGTTCACTCGGTCTCCGGGCACTCCGCTCTGGGCTTCGGGGTCGTAGATGAGGAGCCCGAAGGGCTCTGCCATGCCGACCCAATAGCGCTTGCCGTTGTACTCCAACCAGCCCTTCCCGCTAGAGCCGGAAGCTCGGCGGGGCCGGATAACGAACGTGTCGCCACACCCCTTCATAAGCCCCTATTCTCGTCATTCGTGGGGCGTCAAGCCAACCCGCAGTACACTCTCACTCTTGACCGACCCGGCGAGCGGATGCGGCTGACGATCGAGACAGCGCGCGAGGACGACGGCCGCTGGATCGTGGAGGTGCTGGAGCTCCCTGGCGTCATGGCATACGGCCAGAACCGCGAAGGCGCCACGAGGCGAGCGAGAGCGCTGGCGCTCCGTGTTGTCAGGGAGCGCCTGACGCAGATCGAACCTTCGGCGAGGCCGACGACGATCCGGTTTGTCGCCGCGTGAGTGCCTGGGCGGCCGTCCTGGTCCGACGGTTCCTGGCGTCCCTGTTGCGGGTCGCGTGGAAATCCGGCGCTCGCAGGGTCGCCGGAGAGATCGCTCCGCGCCTCATCGAGTGTGCCAAGGAAACGAGCCGTCGGTTCGACGGCACCGGGTACCTGCGCCATTCGGTCGCCGCGTCCATCCTCGCGGACAATCGGAACGTCCTTCGGGATTGTCGTTCACTCTTGGTTCGCGTGCTGCTCGACGACCGCTCTCTCGCAGCCCTTAGTGTTCTCAAGACTGCCGGCACAACGAAGAAGCGATTCGAAGCGTCCCGTCAGACCGCCAACGATGGCTTTGTCGCCAGCCGCAGGTCAGAGGTCAGGGAGGCGGCCAGAGGCGTAACCGCCCATCCGCCGACCGACGAGCAGGCCAAGGCCGTCGCAACCGACGAGGATGTCACCCTGGTGCTCGCAGGCGCCGGGTCGGGCAAGACGGCGGTAATCACGGCAAAGGTCGCGCACCTGGTCCGCAACGGCGCCGTAAGCCCCTTCAGGATCCTGGTGTTGGCCTTCAATCGCAAGGCCGCGCAGGAGATACGGGACCGGCTTCCCGACGACCTCAAGAGCGTCGACGTCAAGACGTTCCACAGCTTCGGCCGGCAGGTGATCGCCGACGTCGAAGCCGCGCCCACCATCTCGACCTTCGCAACCGACAACACCCGTCTGCGTCAGGCGATCGACCGCTGGCTGCGCGGCCTGCCCGAAGTACTCGTCGAGTTCGTCGCTTACTTCAGCAACGAGTATCGCTCTCCGTTCGACTTCGAGTCGAGCCAGGAGTACTACGACTTCGTCCGCAGTCAGGAACTGCGAACACTCAGGGGCGACCTGGTCAAGAGTCACGAAGAAGTCCAGATTGCGAACTTCCTGTCCATGAACGGCGTCAGGTTCGAGTACGAGGCGAACTTTCGGGCGACCACCGCCGCGAGGCGGCACCGGCAGTATCAACCGGACTTCTACCTTCCCGATGACAACCTGTACCTTGAGCACTTCGCCCTGGACGAAACTGGCACCGCTCCTTCGCACTTCCAAAGCAGCTACGAGGCCGGCGTGCAGTGGAAGCGGGACATTCACAGGCGTCACGGCACACGGCTCATCGAGACGCACAGTTGGCAGTTCCAGGACGGCGTCGTGCGCGACCACCTTCGAACTGAACTCATCAACGCAGGAGTGAGGCTGCGCGCGACACCGTTCAGTGAACTGCTTCAGGAGCTCCGGGACACCACGATCTCCGGCATCTCGGACCTGCTCGCGACCTTCCTCCAGCACACCCGGGGCGCCGGCCTGTCCCGAAACGAACTCAGGCGACGGGCCCGAAGGAGCGAGGCGAAGCTCAGGAGCTTGGCGTTCCTCACCCTGTTCGAACCGATTCGCGACGCCTACGAGGCCGCACTCGAGGAAGAGAACGCGCTCGACTTCAACGATCTCATCATCCGCGCGGCCCAGATGATCGAGGACGGCGAGTGGACTCCCCACTACAGCCACATCCTGGTCGACGAGTTCCAGGACATATCCGCCGCGCGCATGCGCCTCCTCAAGGGCCTCAAGGGGCCGGAGGCCGCCTTCTTCCTGGTAGGCGATGACTGGCAGTCGATCTACCGTTTCGCAGGCAGCGACGTCAGTCTGCTCCGGCAGTGCGGCGACCACCTCGGGCACGTTCAGGAGCGTACGCTCAGTCTGACGTTCCGCCATGGTCCCCGCATCCTCGCGCCCACGTCCGCGTTCGTGCAACGCAACCCGGTGCAGACCCAGCGAGAAGTCCGCAGCGCGAGTAAGGGACCCGACGAGGGTCTGACCGTGATCCCCGTCGACCCCAAGTACCAAGGACGCGGAGTCGTTCGGGCGCTCAAGGATATAGAACTCCACAGTGTTCGCGGCGGCCGCGCAGCGGCGGACCAACCATCGGTCCTTGCGCTTGGCCGGTACAACCGGAGCAGCGCCGATGTCCGCTCCGCCAAGGAGCGCAGCGGCATGCCGGTCGACTTCAGTACGGTCCACCGCGCAAAGGGTCTTGAAGCCGACTACGGCATCGTCCTCGACCTGAGCAACCGGGGCTTCCCCTCGCGCAAGCAGGACGATCCGGTACTGCGCATGGTCCTGCCCGCAGCCAAAGCGTCCCTTCCCCATGGCGAAGAGCGACGGCTCTTCTATGTGGCGACTACGAGGGCGAAGCGCGGCACTTACCTGATCGTCGATCGCGCAAGGCCTTCTCCGTTCGTGAGCGAACTGCTGGAGGCCGACACTCACGCCAGCCGAAGCACCGACGCCACCGCACCTCCGCGGCAGATGGGCGCCTTCTCGCGTGATGGCGCGCCGCCCTGCCCCCGCTGCGAGGGCGTCCTCGTACCTTCGCAAAGCGCCGACTATCTCCGCTGCACGAACCATCCGTTCTGCCGCTACCTAAGGGGATTATATCCGTAGGTTGACAAGCCAGCTCTCGGTCAGGTAGGGTATACCTCACGGTTGACGGAGGGAGAAGCGATGAACGACACCGAATTGAAGGCACCCGGCAAGGCGCACCGGCGCGGCATTACGCTGTTCGACTTGCAGCGGATGTTTCCCGACGAAGCGGCGGCGAGAGACTGGTTCGAGGCGATCGTCTGGCCGGACGGCGAGCGGTTCTGCCCGAACTGCGGCACCAACAACAACCACGAATGCAGCCACGCGAAGATGCCGTATCGGTGCCGCGACTGCAAGCGGTACTTCTCGGTCAAGACCGGCACCGTCATGGCGCGGTCGAAGCTGCCGCTGCTCAAGTGGCTGTACGCGATCTATCTCGACACCACCAGCCTCAAGGGCGTGTCGAGCATGAAGATCCACCGCGACCTGGGCGTCACTCAGAAGACCGCATGGTTCATGTTGCAGCGCATCCGCGAGTTCAGCGACTCGGGACCGACCGTGAAGTTCGAGGGGCCGGTCGAAGCCGACGAGGCGTACTTCGGCGGTCTGCGGAAGAACATGCACGCGAAGAAGCGGAAGACCCTCGAAGGGCGCGGGACCGTGGGCAAGACTGCGGTGGTCGGCGTGAAGGATCGCGTAACGAAGAAGGTCGCGGCGAAGGTGGTTCGCTCCACCGATGGCGAGACCCTACAGGCGTTCGTCCGTGAGCACGTCGAAGCCGGCGCAACGGTCTACACCGACGACACCGGGGCCTACGGTGGTCTACGCGGCGACTACGAACGCGGTACCGTCAAGCACTCGGTCGGTGAGTACGTTGCGGGCAAGGTCCACACGAACGGCATTGAGTCCCTGTGGTCGATGCTCAAGCGCGCTCACAAGGGCGTGTACCACAAGCTCAGCCCGAAGCATCTACAGCGCTACGTCAACCAGTTCGCGGGGCGGCACAACTTCCGCGACCTCGACACGCTGGCGCAAATGGCGTCCGTCACCGAGGGGCTGGCGGGCAAGCGGCTCCAGTACCGTGACCTGATCGCCGACAACGGCCTGCCGTCCGGCGCACGGGAAGTGACGGCGTGACGACCGGGCGACCGGGCGACCGGGCGACCGGGCGACCGGGCGACCGGGCGACCGGGCGACCGGGCCGGAATTGTCCCTGCAACTTCGGAGCCGAACTGGAAGAACCGGACGCTATGGACCGGGCGCGACAACCTAGAGGTCATGCGCGGCATGAACTCCGCGAGCGTGGACCTGATCTACCTCGATCCCCCGTTCAACTCCAAGAGGCACTACGCCGCACCGATAGGTTCTCCCGCTGCCGGTGCCGAGTTCAAGGACACATGGACGTTCGACGATGTAGACCGCGTATGGCTTGGCCTGACAAGGGAACGCGAACCGGCGCTGTACTCGGTGGTCAACGCTGCCGTGAATGCCCACAGCAAGGGGATGGCAGCGTACTTGGGCATGATGGCGCAACGCCTACAGGAGATGCGCCGCATCCTCAAGCCGACCGGCTCGGTCTACCTGCACTGTGACCCGACCGCGAGCCACTACCTCAAGATGATGATGGATTCCGTGTTCGGCATGAAGCGTTGCCAGAACGAAATCGTGTGGGCATACCGAACTGGCGGCGCTAGCCCCAAGCGGTTCGCTCGCAAACACGACATTCTGCTTTGTTACGGCGATGAACGGACCAGAACCTTCAACACTCAGAAGGAGAAGGCGTACACGAAGGCGAAGGGCCGAAAGCCAGGGCGAACCAACTACGGGGCCGGCGAAGCGGAGTTCTTCGAGGACGACCGGGGGGTCTACAACTTCGTGACCATGCGCGATGTGTGGAACATCCCGTACATCAACTCGCAGGCGAAGGAGAGGACGGGCTATCCAACGCAGAAACCGGAGAAGTTGCTCCGCAGGGTCATCCGTTCCTCGTCAAACGAAGGCGATGTCGTGTTCGATCCGTTCTGCGGTTGCGCTACGACGTGTGTAGCCGCAGAGCAGCTAGGTCGCCAGTGGGTCGGCATCGACATCAGTCACAAGGCCGCAGAACTTGTTGTAGACAGGCTGGACCGGGCGGTCTACGAGTACGGCGGAGTTCAAGCGCGAAGGCCGGATGTCATTCACTTGACGGAGTTGCCGCACCGCACCGACCTCGGCAGACTGCCGCGCTACACGGTCCATAAAGAGACGCTCTACGGCGAGTCTGGCGGCTACTGTGGCGGATGCGGAGTTCACTTCGAGAAGCGGAACTTGGAGATCGACCACATCGTCGCCCAATCAAAGGGCGGAACCGACCACATAGAGAACCTGTGGCTGTTGTGTGGCGCTTGTAACCGGAGCAAGGGCACAAGGTCTCAAGCGGAGTTTGTGGCGCAACGCATGGGCAAGAAGGGTTCAGGAGTGCAATGGCTCGATCAGTGACCAAGAAGCCAGAACGCAAGCCAGGCCGCAAGGCCGACTACAACGGCGCTACCCCGAAGCAAGTAGCGCGGTTCCTGCTGATGAAGGGCCGAGCGAAGCCGGTCAAGACCACGAAGAAGGGCGAGGCGTGACCGGGCGCAGTCAACCTACGGATATAATCCCCCTACCTAACGCCTAGGTGCCCAGCGTGCGGCACGGGCTACCTCATTGGAGGCGACGGAGTCGCGTCCTGCACCGAAGCGAACTGTCGCCACGAGACGCGACTTTGCCCGCGCTGCGAGGACGGTGTTCTGACTATCAAGGACGGGCCGCACGGTGCCTTCTGGGCTTGCAGCGGCTACTTCTCCGAACCGCCGTGCGAGTACACGAGGAACGCCTGACAACCCTCACGCGCTACGGGTGGTACAGGCACTAGACTCCTTGAGCAGGCGCCATCCTTAGTTGAGGCAGGTTTGGAGTGAGAACATCGAGCGGAGAGTCGTGGCCGCTTCCTGACCGCCTCCGGCGGCAGCCGACGAGGACGTCGGCGCACCCAGTAGGATGTCCCGTTCCCAGCGCAACGGGTACGCTCGGTCTGGGACAGCCGCTGCCGACCTGCTCTTCGGCCTAACGCGAAGCCTCGTAGTGTTGGTTGACAGCTCACACGGCCCAAGAAGACCACCGCAGCTTCTCTGACCGCCTTGAAGCAGTCGGTAAGCTGCCGACCGGGAACAGGCCGACGCTGGCCGACGCCAACCCCAAAGTGCCCTGACCAGCACCAGCTCAAGGAGCAACACCGCCGTGAACCAACTACGTCAGACCACCCTCCCCAGTTTGCTCCTGATCTTCGCCGTCGCCTGCGGCGGCCCGGCGGACGGGCCGTCACCTGAGGCCGCCAGCATCGTCGACATCCCGTACACGAAGTACGTCCTCGACAACGGGCTGCGCCTGATCGTCCATGAGGACCACAAGGCGCCGGTCGTCGCGGTGAACGTCTGGTACGACGTCGGCGCCGGCGACGAGAAGCCCGGCAAGACCGGCTTCGCGCACCTGTTCGAGCACCTGATGTTCAACGGCAGCGAGCACTACAACGACGACTACTTCAAGCCCTTCGACCGGGTCGGCGCGACCGGCATGAACGGGACGACGAACCAGGACCGGACGAACTACTTCCAGGTCGTGCCGACGACGGCGCTCGACATGGCGCTGTGGATGGAGTCCGACCGGATGGGGCACATGCGGGCGGCCGTCGACCAGGCCAGGCTCGACGAACAGCGCGGCGTCGTCCAGAACGAGAAGCGACAGGGCGAGAACCAGCCCTACGGCAAGGTCTTCCTCACGATCTTCGAGAACACCTATCCCGACAGCCACCCCTACGACCACTCGACGATCGGATCGATGGAAGACCTGAACGCCGCCTCGCTCGCCGACGTGCACGAGTGGTTCGACACCTGGTACGGCGCGGCGAACGCCGTCCTGGTGGTCGCCGGCGACGTCGAGGCCGAGGACGTGAAGGCGCGGGTCGAGAAGTACTTCGGCCACATCCCCTCCGGGCCGCCGCTGATCAAGACCGACGTCCAGCTCGCGCGCCGCAGCGAACCGAGCCGGATCATCCTCCAGGACCGGGTTCCGCAGGCCAGGGTCTACAAGGTCTGGAACGTCGCCACGGTGAAGGACGAGTCCGTCGATCACCTGTCCCTGGCCAGCGACGTCCTGAGCGTTGGCAAGAGCTCCCGCCTCTACCGGCGCATGGTCTACGACGACCAGATCGCGACCGACATCGGCGCGTTCGTCCTGGCCCGCGAGTTCGGCAGCATGTTCCTCGTCTTCGCCACCGCCCAGCCGGGCCAGGACCTGGCCGAGGTGGAAGCCGTGCTCGAAGAGGAACTCCAGGCCTTCCTCGCCTCGGGGCCGACGGAGGAAGAACTCGCGCGCGCCCAGGCCAGCCAGCGGGCGAGCTTCATTCGCGGCGTCGAGCGCATCGGCGGCTTCGGCGGCAAGTCCGACGTCCTCGCCGCCAGCGAGGTCTATCTCGGCAGCCCGGACGGCCACGTGCAGCAGCAGGAGAACCTCCTGACCGCGACCGCCTCCGACGTCCACAACGCAGCGGTCGAATGGCTCGACGAGGGCGTCCTGACCGTCGAGGTCAGGCCCTACGCCACCTACACGACGATGGACAGCACCCTCGACCGCTCCTCCGGGCCGCCCGAGGTCACCGAGTTCCCGCAGGCCAGCTTCCCGGCCCGTCAGACCGCGGAACTGGACAACGGACTGAAGGTCATCCTGGCGCAGCGCGACGCGGTGCCGGTCGTCAACTTCACTCTCCTGCTCGACGCAGGTTACGCCTCGGACCAGTTCGCGCTGCCCGGCACCGCGCGGATGGCGATGGCGATGCTCGACGAGGGGACGACGTCCCGCGACGCGCTCGAGATCTCGGACGCGCTCGACACCCTGGGCGCGACGCTCGGGGCCGGTTCCAACCTGGACGCGTCCAGCGTCTCGATGAGCGCCCTCGCCTCGAACCTGGACGAATCGCTCGGCCTGTTCGCCGACGTCGTCCTGAACCCGTCCTTCCCCGAGGCCGAGTTCGATCGCCTGAAGCAGCAGCAGCTCGCCGGCATCGGTCGCGAGAAGGTCCAGCCGGTGTCCATGGCCCAGCGGGTCCTGCCGCGCATCCTCTACGGCGAGGGCCATGCCTACAGCAATCCCCTGACCGGATCGGGGACCGAGCAGTCGGTGAGCGAACTCAGCCTCGAGTCGCTCCGTTCCTTCCACGACACCTGGTTCAGACCGAACAACGCGACCCTGATCGCCGTCGGCGACATCACGCTCGACGAGCTCGTACCGGCCATCGAGGCCCGCTTCGCCGACTGGGAGGCGGGCGACGTCCCGGCCAAGAACCTGGCCGAGGTCCCCGCCCAGCCCGAGACGGTCGTCTACCTGATCGACCGGCCCGATTCCGCCCAGTCGATCATCTTCGCCGGCCAGGTGGCGCCGCCGAAGGGCGATCCCGCGAACCTCCGGATCGAGGCGATGAACGACATGCTGGGCGGCGGCTTTACCTCGCGGATCAACCTGAACCTGCGCGAAGACAAGGGCTGGTCGTACGGCGCGCGCGCGATCCTCCTCGACGCGGCCGGGCAACGCCCCTACTACGTGTTCGCCCCGGTCCAGACCGACCGGACGGCCGAGTCCATGGCCGAGATCGACAAGGAACTTCGCGGCATCCGCAGCGGCGGCAACCGAGCCCCGACCGCCGACGAACTCGCCAAGGTGACGGACCAGAACACGCTGACCCTGCCGGGCCGCTGGGAGACGAACAGCGCGGTCATGGCCAGCCTGGTCGAGATGGTCCGCTTCGACCTGCCCGAGGATTACTGGGACACCTTCGCCGACGCCGCGCGGGGCATAGGCCTCTCCGACGTCAGCGCCCAGGCCGACCGCGTCCTCCAGCCGGACAACCTGGCCTGGATCGTCGTCGGCGACCGCGTCCGGATCGAAGAGAAGATTCGGGCTCTCGGCCTGGGCGAAATGCGCTTCCTGGACGCGGACGGGAATCCGGTGGAAGGGTAGAAGCGGACCCGGACCGGCGCTTCGCGATGGCGACGGCGTCGCAGCGGAGCGAGGCCGTTGGCCTCGCGCGTTTTCTCGGAAAGCCGACGAGGACGTCGGCGCACCCAGTCCTGCACCTTCCACCGACACTGGGCGCTCCGGCTTGCACGCTCGTCGGTCTGAGGCGGAGCCTCGTCAGAGCTGACTCTGGTCCGGCCAGCGCAGGGTTCGGCGGGTGCCGGCGAACTCGACCGTTCGGCAGTCGTCGGAGACGGTGCGCAGCAGGGCGAAGCGAGGGGCGTCGGCGATCTCGACGAGGCCATGGCGGGACGACCGGGCGAACAGGCGTTCCCGTTCGTCGAGTTCGAGCGAGTCGGGGTCGAGCGCATCGCGCTGGCCGTTGCTCAGGTCGGCGATCACTTGATCACCCGCCGCGGCCTGCTCCTCCCGCAGTTGCACGGCAACCAGCGGCGTTGAAACGCAGTCCAGGTAGCACTTGTCCCACCAGCCGTCGTTCACCCGGTACTCGACGAACCAGACGCCCAGGGCAGGCTCGAAACCGATGTGCTGGAGGAAGAAGCGGCGGATGCGATCCGCCACCGGGCCGCCCTTCCACGACCAGCGGCGCTCTGTGTCGACGACGATGGGCGGGTAGTGGAACGACATCAGCGCGTCGTCGAAGGCCCGGCCCCCGGCGACGGCCCGGGCAAGCGGAACCGGGAAGTAGGTCCCGCGATCGAGGCGACCCTCCGCCAGCCGACGCGGCAACTCCTCAGCGACGACCGCGACGACGCCGTGGTCACGCGCCGCCGCGGCCTCGGCCAGCGCCTCCCGGTCGGCGGGCACGAGGGGATTGCGGAACCGCGCCTCATGGGAGAGGAAGATGGAGACGCCGCGAGGCCACAGCGGCTCGCAAGCCCGAACCAGGTCGTCCATCGCCCGGGGCGCCCTCTTCTCCGGCCCTACCTGCCTCCAGGCTGCGGCGCCGGCGCCGGCTCCCCGTGCTCCTGGACGAACGGCTCCCGGCCGAGAATCGTGTCCACGACCCAACGAACCGCGTGCTTCAGATCCTCGGTCATCACATACATGCAGGGTACGAGCACCAGGGCGATGCCGGTGACGAACAGGACGCCGAAGCCGAGGCTCAGCGCCATCGGCACAAGCCACTGGGCCTGGCTCGACCGTTCGAGGATGATCGGCATCAGGCCGAAGAACGTGGTCAGCGAGGTCAGGACGACCGGCCGGACGCGCCGGGTCACGCCGCCGATGACCGCGTCGATCAGGTCGCTCCCTTCCTCGCGCAACCGGTTGATCGCATCGATCAGGACGAGCGAATCGTTCACGACGACTCCGGCCAGCGCGACCAGGCCGAACATGCTGAGGAAGCTCAGGTCGTAGCCGAGGACCAGGTGGCCGATCACGGCGCCGAACATGCCGAAGGGCACGGCCGAGAGGATGACAAGCGGCTGGAGGTAGCTGCGAAACGCGACGGCGATCAAGGCGTACATCGCGAGCATCGCGATGACCAGATTCTGGCCGAGCGAACCGATCGCTTCGGCCTGCGCTTCCTGCTCGCCGCTGAAGTTGAAGGTGAGGCCCGGCGTGCCGGCCACGACCTCCGGCAGCACGTCGCGCGCCAGGGCCGCCCGGATGTCGTTGCCGGTCGTGACCTCGGGATCGATGTCGGACGTCACCGTGACCGTGCGGCGGCCGTCGACCCGCAGGATCTCGGTGAAGGAGCGGCCCGGCCGCACCCAGGCCGCCTGGTGGAGTGGAATCTCGCCGCCCGCCGGTGTTCGAACGAGCATGTTCTCGATCGCGTGGACGGAATCCCGCTCCTCCCGCGGCAGGCGGACGTAGACCCGCAACTCGTCGCGGCCTCGCTGTTGACGGCTCGCCTCGGCGCCGAAGAACGCACCGCGGACCTGCGCCGCCAGGTCGCGCTCGGTGAGGCCCAGCCCCTTGGCCGCCGGCTTGAGCTCCAGGTCGAGCTGCGGCTTGCCGACCTTGAAGCCGTCATCCACGTCGAAGACGCCGGCGTAGCTGCCAAGCGCCGCCGCCACCCGTGCCGCGGCAGCCTCCAGCGCCGGAGTATCCGTGTGCTCGAGCTGGACGGAGACCTTGGCGCCGGCGGAAGGCCCGGTGCCGAACGAAAAGGCGAGCCGATCGACCCCCGGGATCTCGGCAACTCGCTCGCGCCAGCGCGCCGTGAACTCGCCGGAGCCGAAGTTCCGCTCCTCGCTGCCAACCAGATGCGCCGTAACGGCGGCGACGTGGCCGCCCGTGGCGGCCAACCCGGCGCCGGGCCCGAACGACCCGATGTCCGCCGTCCCGATCTTCGTCATGATCCCCTTGAATGCCGTATCGCCCGGCCCGTCCGGCCCGCGGTCGCGCAGTCCTCCTTCCCGGACCAACTCCTCGCCCACCTCGTGGGCGGCGACCACGATCTGCTCGGCGACCTCCCGCGTCGCCGCGACGGGCGCACCGAACGGCATCTCGATCACCGCATTGGAGAACTCTCCTTCGATGGGCGGGAAGAAGTTGAACTTCAGGTGTCCACCGGCGACGAAGCTGATCGCAACGACGAGCCCGGAGAACAGGATGGCCACGGTCAGGTAGCGGTCGCGCACCAGACGCCGGGTCAGTGGCGGCACCCGGCGGGCGATCGTCCGCTCGACCCACTCCGAGAACCGGAGTTGGGCCATGCCAAGCACGCGGAACGGGTTCCTCGACCGCTTGCGGCGTCGCCCACGGAGCTTCGTCCGCCCCACATGCCGCAGATGCGCCGGCAGGATGAGCAGGGACTCGACCAGGGAGAGCAGCAGCACCGGGATGACGATCAGCGGGATGTTGCGAAAGAACTTGCCGGTCACGCCGGGCACCAGCGCCAGCGGCACGAAGGCGATGATCGTCGTCACGACCGCGAAGGTGACCGGAGCGAGGACCTCCCGCGCGCCGACGATCGCCGCCTCCAGCCGGTTGTCGCCGCGGCGGTGGTAGAAGATCGCCTCGCCGACGACGACGGCATCGTCCACGGCGATTCCCAGCACCAGGATGAAGGCGAACAGGGAGATCATGTTGATCGAGACCCCGAGCAGCGAGATCAGGAAGAACGAGCCGCAGAACGAGATGACGATGCCGGCGCTGACCCAGAAGGCCACCGCCGGCCGCAGAAAGACCCCGAGCACCGTGATGACCAGAAGCAGGCCGATCAGGCCGTTGCGCCCGAGAATGCTCAGGCGATCGCGGTACTCCTCCGACTCGTCGGACACGATCGACAGGCCAACCGACTCCGGCAGGGTCGGGCGCCGGCGTTCGAGCAGGTCGTAGACCGCCGCCGAAACCTCGAGCGGCGCCTCCTCGCCGACCCGGAAGACCTGGAGATCGATCGCCGGCTGACCGTTGTAGTACAGCTCCTCATCGGTCTCCCGGTAGCCGTCCACCACGTCCGCGACGTCCCGCAGCCGCACCCTCGTGCCGTCGGCCCGGGCGATCAGCGTGATGTCGCGGAACTCCTCGCCGACATCCCGCCGTTCCGTCGTCCGCACGAGCACCTCGCCGCCGTCCGTCTTCACCGCGCCGCCCGGCAGATCGATCGACGCGGCCCGCACGGCGGCCGCGACCTGGGGCAGGGTCAAACGGTATCGGCGCAGGTTGTCCGACGGCACCTCGACGCTGATCTCCGGCGGCGGGATGCCGCCTTTCTCGACCAGGGTGATCCGCTCGTCCGAGAGCAGCTCGCTCCTCAGTTCCTCCGCAAGCCCGTCCAGCGCCTTCAGGTCGAGGTCGCCGTGGACGAGCAAGGACAGGACCTGCTGGCGGCTCGTGATCAGGGAGATGACGGGCCGCTCCGCGTTCTGCGGGAAGGACGTGATGCGGTCCACGGCGCTCTTGATGTCGTTCAGGGTGCGGTCCGCGGGCGCGCTGGTCAAGAGCTCCGCGAGCACCGTGCCGACCCCTTCCGCCGAGACCGAGTTGACCCTCTTGATCCCGTCGAGGGAGCTGATCTCGTCCTCCACGGCCAGGACGACGCCTTCCTCGACTTCTTCCGGGGACGCGCCCGGGTAGGCGACGATCACGCTCACCATGTCCATCTCGACCTCGGGCATCACCTCCCGCTTGAGACCCAGAGCGAAGATGATCCCTCCGACGACCAGAACGAACATCAACAGGTTCGCGGCCACCGGGTTCGACGCCCACCAACCGATCGGCCCCTTCTTGTCAACCGGACCGTGATCGTGAGACAGCAGGCTCAACGCGCCCCCTCGCCCGAACCGCCGCCCCTTGTGCCGTCCCAGGCGGCCAGATCCCAACGCCCGGACCGGCGAAGGACTTCCGACGCGTCGGTCGGCGGCGCGTCAGCGGCGGGGCGCAGCTTCATGCCGGCGACCGGCGTGGCGAGTCCGCTGGTCACGATCAGTTCGCCGTCCGCCAGACCGCCTTCGATGCACACGCTGTCCTCGAAGCGCCACGCGATGTCCACGGGGCGCACCTCCAGACGGTCGCCGGCGAGCACCCAGACCTCCGTGCCGTCCCGCAGCCACTCGCGCGGCAGCTCGAACAGGTCGCGCGCGGCGGCCCCCTCCAGCAGCACGTCGACGTAGCTGTCGAGCAGCAGCAGGCCTCGCGCACCCCCGGAGGCGCCACGCTGAAGCCGGAGCGGATCCTCGACCTCGACCAGGACCCGCGCCATGCGGCCGGCCGGATCGAGATCCCCCAGCAGCCGGACGACGCGGCCCGGCAGAACCTCGGCCGTCTCGGGATCGAGCCGTACCAAGGCCCGCGAACCGTCCGTCTCGCCGCGCAGCCCGGGTACGCGAAGCTGGTCGAGTTCATCCGTCTGCATCGCGGCGCGGACCCAGAACCGGTCCGTGCCGGCCAGGGTCACCGCCTGACTCTGGGGCGTGACGATCTGACCGATCTCGATGGACTCCGAGAGAACCACTGCGTTGAACGGGCTGCGGACGACCGTGCGCTGCAGATCGAGTCGTGCCCGGGCGAGCGAGGCGCGCGCCGTCTGCACCGCGGAGAGCCGAGAACGCAACTGCGGCTCCCGCAGGGCGAGCGAGGCCTCCATCTGTTCCGCGGACAGCTCGTCCCGGAAAAGCTCCCACTCCCGTTCGGCGACCCGGCCTCGGCCGCGTTCGAGTTCCATCTGCGCGGCCGCTTCGGCCACGGCGGCGGTGGCCCGGGCGACCGCCAGCCTGAAGTCCGCGTCCTCGATCTCGAACAGAACGTCGCCCTCGCGCAGCAGCGTGCCGGGCGACAGCCGGGGCGCGATGCGCGCGATGCGGCCGCTGACCTGGGGCTGGACGACGACCCGCCGCGCCGGCACGACCGTGCCCTGGGCCTCGACATCGATCCGTCGCGGCTGGCGGCGCACTTCGGCGACCTCGACCAGCACGCCGGAATCCTCGGACGGGAGTTGCACGGCCTGGGGACGGGCGCGCATGATCGCCATCGCCACGACGAGGCCCAAGGCCAGCACCCCCGCCACGAGTCCTACTCTGATCAGGGTTCCCATTGCAGGCTCTTCTATGGGGACGCTCCGGCGGCGGTGGTTGTTTCGGCCGCCTCCGCCGCGAGTCCGGCAGCCAGGCGCTCCACGGACGTACCGGGCGGTTGGCCCAACGCGCGACAGAGCTGCAACCGGCTCGCGAGCTGCCGACGGCGGGCGTCGATCAGCGCCTGCTCCAGCCCCTGCTGCGAGAGCAGGGCGGTCAGCACGTTCAGGTAGTCCGTGGCGCCTTCCCGGTAGGACTCGCTGGTCAGGAGCAACACCCGGCGCGCCTCGACCAGGCGCTTCTCGATGTTCAGGGTCAGTTCGCGACTGCTGCGGCCGTCCGCGAATGCCGTCTGCACCTCGCCGACCGCGCTGACCAGCGACTGCGCATAGGCATACAGGCTCTCCTCCGCCGCCGCGTACGCCTGGTCGATGCGAGCCCGCCGGCCGCCGCCGCCGTAGAGAGCCTGCGACGCGGTGCCGCCGATCTGGCGGACCAGGTCGTCCAGCACGGAGACGACGTCCAGGGCGCGGCCCGTCACCAGACCGGTGAACGAGAGCGACGGCAGCCATTCCTTGACCGCGGCGGCCGCGCGCCGATCTGCCGCCTCCAGGCGTCGTCGAGCCGCCTGCAGATCCGGCCGCCGCTCCAGCAACTGCACGGGCAGTCCCGGATCCGGCGGCGCACTCGCCGAAAGGAGCGGCCCCAGGCCCGGCGCATCCTCCGGCGTCGCCCGCTCCGCGCTGCCCAGAAGGGTCGCCAGTTGGAACTCAAGGGACTCGAGGCGGCCGCGCGCGAGTTCGATCTGCCCCTGCAGGCCCAGCAACTGCTCCCGCTGACGGCCGATGTCCTGGGCGGGCCCCAGGCCCTGACCGAAACGGAGCTCCGTCAGTTCCAGAAAGCGCTCAGAGGTCCGCTGCTGAGCTTCCAGCAGGCCGATCAGCTCGCGCTCGGCGACGATCCCGAACCACACCTCCGCGAGCAGGGACGACAGGCTGATCGAGAGAGCGCGCAGATCCTGGACGCTGGCCTCGGCATCCAGCAACGCCGCGAGTTCCCGGTTGCGCAGCCGGCCCCAGAGATCGATCTCGAAGCTGGCCGCCAGGCTGGAGTCCCAGGCCGCGCCCTGCAGCAGGAACTGGTTCACGATCCCGCCGCCCGGAAACGTCAGGTCGTTGCCGGCAAGCGACGCATCGAGACGCGGCATCAGGTAGGCGCCGCTCTCCCGGGCCCGGGCGTCGGCCGCTTCGACCCGGCGCCACGCCGCCTGGAGATCGAAGCTCTGACCGGCCAACTGGTCCTGGAGGCCGCGAAGCGTCCGGTCGCCCAGGGCGCTGCAGGCGTCGGGCGTCACGACGCCGGGCGTCGGGTCCACGGAGGCCAGGTCGAACGCGGCCGGTGGCTCGGCAACCTCCGGGATGCGCTCCAGCACGCTGGTGTGCGCGCAACCCAGCGTCGCCGCCACCGCCAGGCCCAGCAGGGTCCTTGAGGTCGGACCGGGCACGCAACGGGCCCTGGCAGTGAGGGAGATCATGAGGAGCAGGCGACGGGAATTGGCAACTCTACGCCAACCCCCTATCTTGGACGGACGGAACAACTCCTGATACGTCGCCCCGCGCGGGAAGTTGCCGCGGCTCGGCCTACCGGCTGAGCACGAGCGCCGCGGCCTCGTCGACGCGCAGGTTCCAGCCCGGCTCCACCACGGTGATGCTGTGGCGCTCCTGGACCAGGCAGGGGCCGGAGCGCTCGAAGCCGGCGACCAGCTCCTCGCGGCGGAGGAGCTCGGCCGTTCTCCAGCCGTCGAACCAGGCCCGATGCTCACCCACCGTGACCTCGCCGTCCGGCCTTGCCTCCCGCCGTTTGAGCCGCGCCGCGGCGGGCGCCGTCGAGGCAAGCACCCGGACCGACTCGACTTCGATCGGATGCTCCGGCGGCGGGTAGCCATAGACCGCACGGTAACGCCCGGCGAAGAGCGCGGCGATGCGGTCCGTCGAGCGAGCCTCGTTTGCGGACCCGGGCTCCACTTCGAGCGCCGTCTCCTGGCCGAGCAACCGCAGCCGGACGATGCGACGCCGTACCGCGGCGCCCTTCAGGTTCACACCCCGTTCTTCCAGGAGCCGGCTCAGCGCCTCCTGCTCCAGATCCTCCACCGCCGCGGCCACTCCCCCGCCGTCGAGCGGCTCGAGGACCTGCCGGTGGGCGAAACGCTCGACCACCGCGTGGCCAAGACCGACCGCACTGAGCAGCGACGTATCGACCGGCACGATGACCGCCTCCATGCCCAACTCCGAAGCGATCGCGCAGGCGTGCTGACCACCGGCGCCGCCGAAGCTGACCAGCGCGTAGTCCGCCGGATCGTAGCCACGCGAGATCGAGATGCGCCGGATCGCGTCGGCCATCCGTTCGTTGGCGACCTGCAGAAAGCCCCCGAGCAACGCTTCGCCGGCGCCGCCGAGATCGGCCAGCGCCTCCGCGGCGCGCCGCTCGGCGGCGGCGACATCGACGGGCAGGCCGAAGGCGGCCGGATCGATCCGGCCGAGCAGCAGGTTCACGTCCGTGATCGTCAGCGGCCCGCCGGCGCCGTAGCAGGCCGGGCCGGGCCGGGCGCCCGCGCTCTCGGGCCCGACCTTGAGCTGGCCGTGGTCGACGCCGCAGATCGAGCCGCCGCCGGCCGCCACCGTTTCGATCGCCAGGGCCGGCGCGACGACGACCGCATCGCCGACCCGGAACTCGAAGTTGTACTCGAAGTCGCCGTCATAGCGGGAAACGTCCGTGCTGGTGCCTCCCATATCGAAGCCGATGACCCGTTCTGTGCCGCTCGCGCGACCCGCCGCCGCCGCGCCGACGACGCCGCCGGCGGGGCCCGACAGCAGGCTGTCCTTCGGGCGATAGCTGGAGAAGCTGGCGAGGCCGCCGGCGCTGGTCATCACCCGGGGCGCCGGGCCGCCGTCCTCGACCTTGGAGCCGCCCGAAAGCGCCGCGCCGGTGGCCTCCAGATAGCCGCCGACCGCCCGCCCGAGATAGGCGTCGACGACGGCCGTGTGCGCGCGCGGCACGATCTTGATCAGAGGCGCGAGTTCCGCCGAGCAGGACACCGTCTCGAAACCGGCGTCACGGAGAACGCGCTCCGCCCGCCGTTCGTGGGCGGGATTCCGGTAGCTGTGCATCAGGGCGACGGCGGCGGCGCGGAAACCCTCGGCGACGAGGCTGGCGGCGGCCGCCCTCAAGCCGGCTTCGTCAAGCGGCGCAAGCTCGCGGCCCTCCGCGTCAAGCCTTCCCCCGACCTCGACCGCGCGTTCGTAGAGCGGCGCCGGTCGCTCGATGTCGAGCGCAAAGATGTCGGGCCGCGCCTGGTCGCCGATCAGGAGCAGGTCGCCAAAGCCCTCGGTGAGGAACAGCGCCGTACGCGATCCGGCTCGCTCGAGCAGGGCATTCGTGCCCCGCGTCGTGGCGAGCCGCAAGTCGCAGGGCGGCAACGCCTCGTGAAGCGCCCTGCCGGTGGCGATGCGGGCGGCGAGAATCGGCGCGTTCTCGGGCGAGACGAGTTCCAGCACCTGGCCGGGTTCGAAGCCGGAAGCTGCGGCGACATCCCCGACCGGCCGCAGCCGGCAGGTTCCGTCGGCCGACCAGGTGTCGACTCGTGCCGCTTCGCCGTCGTCCGGAGACCCTCGGTCCAGACGCGCCACGCCGTAGCCGGCGAAGAAGCCATCCAGGACGTCGAACGGCGTCTGAAGCCGCAGTCCACGGACTCCGTTCGAACGGACGGTGGCACGCACCGCCCCCGAGCTCAGGACCTTGACGCTCCGGGCGGCGCCCGCCGGATCGATCGCGATGCAATCCGTGAACGTGCCGCCGGTATCGATCCAGAGCTGCCAAAGGGACGGCACGTCGAATTCCGCGGACAAACGACTCGCGGCGCTCAGGCGCCCGCCAGGAGTCGGGCCAGACGATCGATCCGCTGGTCGCCGTCCGGCTGCAGCCGCAAGGCCCGGCGCAGCAGCTTCTCCGCCGCCCTCCGCTCGCCCTGGCGCAGCCGCACCTCGCCCAGGGCCGCGGCAGGCGCCGCTTCATCGGGCCCCAGCCGGCGCGCCCGGCTGTAGAAGCGCTCCGCCTCGTCCAGGCGGCCGTAGCGCAGGCTCAGGTCGCCCAGGGCGACGTAGGTGAAGGGGTTGCGGTTGCGAGCCGTTGCCGCCAGGCGGAGCAGATCCTCGGCCTCGCCGGCGCGCCCGTTCATCCGCAGCAGCACGGCCAGGTTAACGAGCGCCGAGCCGCCCCGGGGGTCGATCTCGAGCGCCCGCCGGTAACTCGCCTCGGCCGCCTCGGCGCGTCCGCTCCGCCGCTGGGAGACCCCCAGATTGACCCAGGCGGAGGTGAGTTCGGGATCGATCCGGACCGCGTCCTCGAGCCAGGCCACCGCCTCGTCGAGGCGCCCCGCGCGCAGCGCCTCGGCGCCGCGGTTCGAGTAGAAGAGCGCCGTGGCCGTCAGGTCGCTGATCGGATGGACCCGCCAGTCATCCTCTTCCTGACGCTGCCCGAAGTCGATCACCCGCATCGTGTGTCGCGGCCCGAACCCCACCGCGACGTGGTCGGACACGACGATCAGGTCGCCTTCACGCTCGAAGTTCTCGACGTGGGACACCTCGACGAAGTAGGCCGCAAGACCCAGCTCCCGCGCCATGCCGACGAACATCTGGGTGAACGCGAGGCAGTTCGCCGTTCGCTCCTCGAACACTTCGACCGCCGAGCCGGTGTGTCCCGTTTCGTACCGCACGCCAAGCAGCGACGTGTTCGCAACGGCCTCGACCAGACGATCGAGTCGGTCCTGTCGCAGCGCCTCGGCGGCCGACTCGCGAGCCCACTCGGCCATCTTCTCGTTCAGCGCGAACGGCACGACGACGCGGCCGACTCCCCGGCGTTCGAGCTCTCTTTGAAGCGCGCTCTCGCCGGCTTCTCTTACGCCGGTCGAAGCGCATCCCAGAACCAGTGCCGCGAGAAGCGCCGCCGCAGCCGGATAGTTCCTCCTGCGGTACCCGACCCGCGCTTCGATGTCGCCCGTCGTCACAGCGGTCACACCTCCATCGGCGCCCCTGCCATCCTAGCGTCGTCACACCGCAACCGGTCTGGAGGCTGCGCGATTCCCGGAGGGGGAACGGTCGCGGGCCACCCTCCGGAACAGCTACCGAAGGCCGTGGCGGCGGTTCAGGAGTCGGCGGGTCGCGCCTTGAGCACACGCCGCCGCAGAAGCCGCGCACAGACAACGGCCACAAGACACAGGACGGCGACCAAAGCGAACACGGGCATCGTGATCGCCAGCAGTGAAAGGCCAGCGGCCGAGCCGGCCTCGCCGGTGGACACGACGGGATTGCCGATTCCCGCCGTCATCATCGTCGAGGCGCCGCGCAGCAACGTCGTCCCCGTCTGGACCACCGCCGCCGCCGTGCCGCCCGCCACCGCGGCCAGGGCCCAGCCCACCAGCGGTGTCGCGGTCTCGATGTTCGCCGCCGCGACGACGATGCCCGCCGTGACGGCCGCCGGCATCGCGGCCACGTCGAGGATGTTGTCGAGCCAGGGGATGTAGTAAGCGCCGACTTCACAGATCGCCGCGACGCCCAGAGCGAGGAGGGCCGGAGTCCCCGCCATCCACTCGAAACCCTCGGCCAGGTCGAGGGCGCCGGCACGGGCCGCCACGCCCATGACCAGGACGGGCAGAAACACACGGAACCCGCACGCCGCCGCCAAGCCGACTCCCAGACCCACGCTGAGCAGAATCTCCATCGCAACCCTCCTGCCAGAGACTACGTCCCCTGGCGGCGCCAGGTTTCCGTGAGCCCACGCCAGAGCGCCCGCGCCTCGGGAACCTTCAGCGCGTTCGCAGCGATCAGATAGGTAGAGGCAAAGCCGAGCACGGGCAAGAGGCCGGCGATCCACGGCGGCCCGGGGATCAGGGTCTGGGTCGCCGCCCAGGGCAGCAGGCAAAGAAGCGCAAGCGGCAGATGCCGGCGCCAGGCTCGCCACGGCGCCCGGACCGAAACCTCGCGGCGTCGCAGCCGCCGCAAGAGCAACGCGAGTTCGCACCAACTGCCGACCGCCGAGCCGAGGGCCAATCCGACCGCGCCAAGCCGCAGGGGCCGGACCGTCTCGGGAGCGGCCGGCCCGGGCCAGCCGGCCGCGGCGACCTCCACCACCGGGATCCGGTCCAGCCAGATCATCAGCGCCGCGCCGAGTCCCGCCGCGACGACCAACCGCATCGCCGCAATCCAGGCCGGGCTCCGCGTGTCGCCGAACGAGAAGAACACGCTCTGCAGCAGGCGCGACGCGCTCGACGCGAGCAAAGCCAGCGAGTAGGCGGCAAGCACGAGGAACACGAGCCAGTTGTCGACGATCCCGAACTCACCACGACGATAGACCGCGCCGACGATCCCGAAGCCGAGCGCCAGGTAACCGACCAGGGTCGGGACCACCAGGAACGACATCGCGGCGAGTGAGCGCCGGGTGCGCGAGGCGGCCGCTCTCGACCGCTCCTCCACATCGCCCCGCAGTCGCGCGAGCTCGGGCAGCTCCGCCGCCGCCACGGAGACACCGAGAAGACCGATCGGGAGCAGGTACAACCGCTGGCCGAGAGCCAGCGCCCCGATCGCCCCCTCCACGAGGAAGGAGGCCAGCAGAAGATCGACCCAGGCGCCCAACTGGCCCACGCCGCGGCCAGCGATCGCCGGCCCGAGGTTCGTCAGCGTGCTGCGCACCCCGGACGCCCGCAGATTGAGCGAAGGACGAAGGCCCACAGTGACCCTGAGTACCAACGGCAGTTGCACCGCGAACTGCAACAGACCACCGAGGAGGCCGCCCCAGCAGACGGCGAGCACGAGGGACTCGATCCTCCCGGCATCGCCGGCGAATGTCCGCGCCGCGACGAACCAGACGACGCCGATCACACTCGCGTTCCAGAAGCACGGCGCGAGGTACGGGAGCAGGAAGCGCCGGTGGCTGTTCAGGATTCCGAGGCACCATGCGGACAGCGTGATCGCGGCGACCATCGGGAAGCAGATGCGGACCGCCACCGTCGTCAGCGCCAGGCGATCGACCGTCGCCGTGCCGGCCGCCACCGCCTCGGCATCACCGGCGAAACCAGGGAACAGGAACCGCACGAGCCAGGGCGCCAGGAACACGCCGAGCAGGCTGAGCACTGCCATCGCGGCGAACAGCAGGCCGAACATCGCGCCGGCCAGAGCGCCAGCCTCCCGCCGCCTGCCCTCGGCGACCATTCGACTGTACGCCGGGATGAAGGAGGCCGAGAGCGCCTGGTCCCCCAGCAGGTTCTGCAGCACGTTCGGCGCCCGGAAGGCCGCCGACACGACGTCCGTCAGGGCGCTGACCCCGGCGAGGCTGGCGATCACGGCCTCCCGGACCAGGCCGAGAACCCGACTCGCCAGCATGCCGGCCGCGACTCGCGGCGCGCCTCCCGAGGCCCGCGCCTCGCTATCCCTGCCGGCGGGCGCCGCCTGCGTCAATCCGAGAGGTTGACGACGACCCGGTCGCCCCGTCGCTCGACCGACGCGGCAATGTCGGGAGCGGCAAGATCGAGCACGACGTGCAGGTTTCGGGTCGCCCCCCGGCCATGGACGCCCGTACGCACACCGCGCAGGCGGGGCATCCTGATCTCGCGCGCATCGTAGTCCTGCCGCACCCCGATCAGGCGCACGACCAGGCGCGGCGGCGAGTCGAGTTGCATCACATGATGTCGCTGGAAGGGCGCGTTGCCGACGATCTCGATCACGGTGCGGTCACCTGTCGACGACGCGGTGATCGAACGTAAAGCCGTCGCGTTCAGAGGGGGCGTCGCTGCGGTGGGCGCGGGCCGGCGCACCGGTGGCCTACGCGTGGCGGTGGGCTCCGCTGCGGCGGGTTCGGCTGCGGCGGGTTCGGCTGCGGACCGCGTTTCGACCGCGGGCGGCGCAGGCGCAGGCCGTTCGGCCACGACAGGCCGGGCAGGTTCCATCGCGGTCGCATCACCGGATGAGGACGCCGCCGTGTCGCCCATTGCCGCGCTGTCGGCCGCTGGCTCCCCTGAGGGCAAGGACGGCTGGCCCGCCGCGGGTGAGTCCCCGGCATCCGCCGACGGCGTACCCGGGCCCGGTCGAGGGGTCGAGAGCTCGAAGCCCGGTGCTTCAGCCGGCACGACCTCTTCGGTCGGAGCGCCACCTGAACCGAACAGGCTCATCAGTGGTCCCCGCAAGACGATGAACAAGGCGAGGAGCACGGCCCCGCCGACCGCGGGCCAGAGCCAGGGGCGAGACGCCGAATCAGGCTTCCTCCAGTCGTCGCCCATGTCCTCCGCGAGGTCACCGAACAGCTCCACACGAGGGGTCTCCACTTCGTCGGCGCCGGCGGCATCTTCTACCGCGACCGGGGGATCGATCGCGGGCGGGTCGTCGCCGGACGGTTCGGACGCCACCTCGACGATCTCCACCGGCTCGGTCGCATCGGGCGGATCCGGCTCGACGATCTCCACCGGCTCGACCGCGTCGGCGGCTTCGGGCGCCGCGGTCTCCTTCGCCGCGATCTCCTCCGCTTCCTCCGGCGCGATCTCTTCCGGCTCCTCCGGCGCGACCGCGTCGGCCGCAACCACCTCCGCCACCTCGCCTGAGGGCGCCGAGGGGATCACATCGCCTTCCATCTGCCGCTGTGAGAACAGCGCCTCCAGCCGCTCTTCGCCCGGCGGCTCGACGCGGTTGAACTGCATCCCCATCCCGGCCGGCTGGTCGGCGCCGCCGGCCTCGGGACGCACCCAGACCACGGTCGCCTCGCCCTCGACATCGGCAGGCCGCTCGCTTGAGCCGAGCTGCAGCACGAAATGCGCCGCCGTACCGACGGGCATCGGCGACGGCGTCGCGACGAACATTCCGCCCGTCGCGATGTCCCTCGTCAATCCGGGAAGCTCGTCATCCCGACCGGGCGCGGAAAGGCGAACGGCCGCCTCTCGCAGCAAACGGCGCGACTCGCGGAAGCGGAAACTCTGACTGGCCGGAGACATGGCGCGGGAACCTCACAAGGCAATGAGAGGCCCATACTACCCGCTCGGACGAAGCCCCTTCGGAACGTCCGTCAGACGGCCGCGCCCTTGCGGGCGACGAGCAGCGCCATCTCGAGGGCCTGCTCGTAGTTCAGTCTCGGATCGACCTGCGAACGGTACGCCCTCCGCAGCCCTTGCTCGTCGAGACCCCGGGCGCCGCCGACGCATTCCGTCACGTCCTCGCCGGTCAGTTCGAAGTGGACGCCGCCCAGGATCGTGCCGTTCGCGGCGTGGAGGTCGAACGCCTGCTCCAGCTCCGACAGGATGTCGCTGAAGGCCCTGGTCTTCATCCCTTCCCGGGTCCCCTTCGTGTTCCCGTGCATCGGATCGCAGATCCAAAGCACGGGTTTGCCGGTCGAGGACACCGCTTGCAGGATCGGAGGCAACTCCTCGGCGATCTTCTCCGCGCCGCAGCGGTGGATCAGAGCCAGCCGGCCCTCCTCGCCTCCTGGATTCAGCACCTCGACGAGGTGTGCGATGTCGGCCGGGTTCATCCCGGTTCCGACCTTCATGCCGAGGGGGTTGCGAATGCCGCGGGCGTACTCGATGTGCGCGGAACCCCGGAACGCGGTGCGCAGACCGATCCAGGGCAGGTGGGTCGAGAGGTTGTACCAGCCATCCCGGCGCGGGACCGTCCGGGTCTGCGCCTGTTCGTAGACCAGGTGCAGCGCCTCATGACTCGCGTAGAAATCGACCCGGTCGATCTGCCCCACGTCGACGCCGGCCAGCGTCTCCATGAACTTCAGCGACTCGCCGATGGACTCGACCCGGCGCTGGTACTCGGCGGCGTTCCGGGAGTGGTTCACGAAGTCCAGGTTCCAGTACTCGGGGTGGTGAAGATCGGCGAAGCCGCCGTCGATCAGTCCGCGGATGAAGTTCAGGGTCAGCGCGGAGCGCTGGTAGCCGCGGAGCAGATTCAGCGGATCGGGCTCCCTCGCCTCGGCGGTGAAATCGAGCGAGTTCACCAGGTCGCCGCGGTACGAAGGCAGGGTCTCGCCGTTCCTCGTCTCCATATCGGCCGAGCGGGGCTTCGCGTACTGGCCTGCGAACCGGCCGATGCGGGTCACCCGCTTCTTCAGGCTGTGGGTCAGCACGAGGCTCATCTGCAGGAGGATCTTGAGCTTCGCCGCGATGGAGTCCGAAGTGCATTCGGCGAAGCTCTCCGCGCAGTCGCCTCCCTGAAGGACGAAGCGCTCGCCGCGCGCCGCGGCGGCCAACTGCCCCTTCAGCGTCTCGACCTCCCAGGAGGTCACGAGGGGCGGCAGCGCGGAGAGCTTCGTCGCCACCGCGTCGACCGCTTCCGGCTCGCGGTACGTCGGCTGCTGGCGCACGTCCGCGCCTTGCCAGGAGGTGGGGCTCCAAGTGTCCATGAACGGCGACGAATCCTACTTCAACCGTCCTCGATCTCGAGGTAGCGGCGCAACCAGCGCGTGCCGAGATAGAACGGCAGCGTGTCGAAGGCGGCGGCCAGGAACTTGAACACGTAGGCAGTGCCGATGAAGACCCACAACTGCGGCCAGACCGGTTCGCCGCCCTCAACGGGGATCGCGCCGGCGGCAAAGTGGGTGATCGTGATCACGGAAAACGAGTCGACGAACTGACTGACCACGGTCGAGCCGTTGTTGCGCAGCCACAGGTGCCGACCCTTCGTCAGCCGCTTCCAGAAGTGGAACACGTAGACGTCGCACAACTGGGCGGAAAGGTAGGCGACCATCGAGGCCGCGATCACGCCCAGGGTCATCGTCCGGATCTCGAAGAAGATCGGCAACCGGCCATCGGGGCCGGGAACCGGCGCGTCGAAGCCCGGGAGGACGCCGCCCAGCCAGAGGATGACCGCGAGCCAGACGTTGATCAGGAAGCCGACCCAGACCACAGCGTTCGCCCGCTTACGGCCGTAGATCTCGGAGATGAAGTCGGTGCAGAGGAAGGTCAGCGGATACGGCAGCACGCCGACAGCCAGCGGCATCGGGATGCGCGTGCCGAACACGGTGAAGCTGAGATCGAGAAACCGCGTGACGCCGAGGATGTTCAGCATCGTCATCGAACCCAGGAACAAGCCCGCGAGGATGAGGAACACGCGCTCACGGCGCGCGTGCAGCGCACTCGCCTCGATCGGGTGGAGGTCGGCCGGGCGCTGCTCCGGTGAGCGAGTGGCTTCGCTCACCCGGAGACTCTCCGGGCGTCGTTCCTCGCCCGCTGCTTCGCGGCGATGAAGTCCGCGTGCGGAACGTGAAGGAGCCCGGCGATCTTGCGGATCAGGAACTCCTCCTGTGCCTCCAGCACCCGATCGGCGAAGGCGACCCGCCACAGCTCCTCGAGCAACCGGCCCTTGCGCTCCGCGTCGAACGATTCGTGAATCAGACGGGTGAACTCGTAGAGACAGACCGTACCTTCGGTCTCCTCTTCGGCCAGCGCGACGAGTTCCGCCGTTTCCTGCTCGGTGAGGCGCAAATGGCGGCGGACCGCAGCCAGCACTTCCGCCTTCTCCGCTTCCGCGGCATCGAAATCCGCCCGCATCACTTCCACCATCAACGCCGCGGCCGCCAGACGCAGGCGGGCCTCCGGATCGCCGGCCCGCTCCGGGTCGATCCGTTCGCCGAAGAAGCTGCGGATGCGTTCGAGCACGTCCCCTAGGGCTCCAGGCTAGGCGTCTTCCCGGCCCAGACGCCGCCACGCCGCTTGACGGCGGAGTTCCTTGGCCCGGGCCGCCACGCCGGCGGCCGACGTGGCACGCTTCCAGGCCGCCGCCGCTTCCTCGTCCACCAGCTCCCAGTGCGCCGCATGCGTCTCGCGTACATGCGCCGTGGCGCGACCGAGCGCCGCCACACCCAGGTGGGCAGCCGGCTCGTCCAGCGGGCCGAAGGCCAGAGTCTCGGCGGTCAGAAGCAGCAGGAGCAGGTCTTCCACCGCCGCCTCCGGCCAGCCCGACCTTCGCGCCAGAGCCAGGTTCCAGGCCGTCATCGCGGCGCCGATGTAGAGATCCTCGATCGTCCGGAAGGGCTTCACGGCATCCGCGTAGCCGTCGCCCCGAAGGAGCTCCGCCGCCGCCACCGGCACCTCCTTCAGATCGACCACGGCGTGCCGCACCTCGGGGTTCGCGGTCACGCGCCCGCCAAGGTCCATTGGCGCCATTTCGATTCCCTGCCGGTCACTGGGCACGGACAGCGCCTGTAACTGGTTGCGGTCGCCCTCCCGGCCCACGGAGGCGATGAGCAGCAGCGCGGTCGCGGAGGGCGCCAGCGTCGCCCACCTCTTCTGGCCGTTGAGGCGGAAACCGCCGTCCGGCCGCACGTCGAGGGACGACCGGATCGCGCGCGGGTGCGCCCCGCCCTCCTCGCTGGCACAGAACGCGACGATGCCGCCCTCCGGCATCAGGTGCAGCCCGCCGCATTCCCAGGCCAGGCGGCGGATCGCCCCCTGGTGTCCGGCCACCATCGCCCAGGCCGGCCGATCCGCCGCGAAGCCGCCGAGCAGACCGTGGGCGAAGTGCTCACGTCCGGACGCGTCGCCGCTTGTGTGACGGCTGCCTTCCCGCTCCCGCGCCCGCCACGGCAAGAGCACGCGATCGCTGAAGACGCGGTACCAGGCGCCCGCCTCGTCGCCCGCCCGCAGAGCCTCGGGCTCGGCGGAGAGGAGGTGGCTCAGAACCGGGGCGATCGTCATCGCCGCCGGGACCAGAGCCCACAGGAACGGTAGAGGCGCGGGGAACTCATGCGGTCCGAAGTCTCTGCCAGCCCGGAAGAACCGTCAACCCGAAGGCGGCAGCCCGCGTTCCCTGGCAAACACCCGCGCGGCCCACATGGCTGGCATAGTCTCCACCGCCGGACGATGACCAAGGCATCCTCCCACCCCGACACCGGCGCCGAGACGCCCGGCTTCCGCCGGGTGCCGCGGACCGGCGTGATCTACGTGATGCACCGCGCCGCGGCCGCCGGCCACGGCAGCGACGGCCGGACCTGGTACAACCTCGGCCAGGGCTCCCCCGAAGTCGGGCCGATGACCGGAGCGCCGCCCCGCCGCGACGAACTCCACATCGACCCGCGCCGCCAAGCCTACGCGCCGGTGGACGGCATCGAGGAGCTGCGCGAGCGGGTCGCCGAGCTCTACAACGTCCTCTATCGCCGCGGCAGGCACTCGCAGTACACGCGGGACAACGTGAGCATCGCGCCCGGCGGCAGACCGGCGATGACCCGGGTCGCGGCGGCGATGGGCGAGATGAACCTTGGGCACTTCATCCCGGACTACACCGCCTACGAGGAACTCCTCAGCGCATTCAAGGGCTTCATCCCGATCCCCATCCTGCTCGACGCGGCCCACGGCTACCGCGCCTCTCGGCGGCTGCTCGAGAAGGAAATCGTCGGCCGCGGCCTGTCCGCCGTCTGGTGCAGCAACCCGTGCAATCCGACCGGGCAACTCGTCGAGGGCGACCTCCTGGCCGAGTGGGTCGAAGTCGCCCGCGAGAACGCCTGCACCTTCATCCTCGACGAGTTCTACTCGCACTACATCTACACGCCACGGCCCGCGAACTGCCCGCAGATCGGCGACAGCGAGCGGATGATCTCCGCGGCCGCCCACGTCGAGGACGTGAACCGGGATCCGATCATCCTGGTCGACGGCCTGACGAAGAACTGGCGCTACCCCGGCTGGCGCGTGTCCTGGATCGTCGGGCCGGTCAACGTGATCGACCGGGTGACGAGCGCCGGCTCCTTTCTGGACGGCGGCGGCAACCACCCCTTCCAGGAAGCCGCCGTACCCCTTCTCGAGCCGGAGCTCGTTCTACAGGAGACACGGGCCATCCAGACCGAGTTCACGCGCAAGCGCCGGTTCCTCGTCGACCGGCTCCGGGGCCTGGGCATCGAGGTGGAGCACGAGCCGCAGGGCGCCTTCTACGTCTGGGGCAACCTCGCGGGTCTGCCGGCGCCGCTTAGCGACGGCATCGAGTTCTTCAAGGCCCTGCTCCAGGTCCGGGTGATCACCGTCCCCGGCGTGTTCTTCGACGTGAACCCCGGCCAGCGGCGCCGCAACGCCCGCTACCACAGCTACTGCCGGCTCAGCTTCGGCCCCTCGATGGAGACCCTGGAGCGGGGCACGGAGCGGATCGAGAAGCTGATCCGTTCCCACTCGTAGGAGACCGGCGCGGCAGAAGCCGGGTGCGCCGGCCGTGGCGCTGGTCTTCTGGCCCGCGTCTACGGCATCCGGCGCGAAGCGCCGCTTCCGGACGTTCTGCCGCGCTGCTCAGGCGAAACCGACCAACCGCCGGATCTCCGCCGCCTTCGGTTCGGCCACCGACCGCGCGCGCTCGGCGCCGATCGCGAGCAGCCGATCCAACTCGTCGGGGGCGGCCATCAGTTCCTCGTAGCGCTGCCGGATCGGCGCCACGACCTGGATGACCGCCTCGGCGACGCCCATCTTCAGATCGCCGTAGCCGCGAGCGTCGGCGAAGTCGGCGAGGACTTCATCGCGAGCGCGGCCCGTGATCGCCTGGTAGATCACGAGCAGATTGTTCACGCCGGCGCGGTCCGGATCGTCGCTGAACTCGATCTCGCGCCCCGAGTCGGTCACCGCGCGCTTGAGCGAACGCCGGATCTCGTCGTCAGAGTCGGTCAGGCGAACCGCGTGGCCGCCACCCGCCGTCTCGCTCTTCGACATCTTCGCCGTCGGCTCGTCCAGCGCCATGACCCGGGCGCCGGCGGCGGGGATCACCGCCTCGGGCAGGACGAAGGTCTCTCCGTAGAGATGGTTGAAGCGGCCCGCGATGTCACGGGCCAGTTCGACGTGCTGCTTCTGATCCTCGCCGACCGGCACCTCGTTCGCGTCGTACAGGAGGATGTCCGCTGCCTGGAGCACCGGATAGGTGAACAGCCCGACGCCGATTCGTTCGCGGCCGCCCTGGCGCTCCGACTTCGCCTTGTACTGGGTCATCCGCTCGAGCCAGCCGATCGGCGTCGCGCAGCCCAGGATCCAGGCGGCCTCCGCGTGGGCGCGCACATGGCTCTGGACGAACAGGGTCGTGCGTTCCGGATCGATGCCGCAGGCAAACAGCATCGCCGTCAACTCGCGCGTGCCGGCGCGCAGGGTCTCCGGATCCTGCCGCACCGTGATCGCGTGCAGATCGACGACGCAGATGAAGTTCTCGCGCTCGTCCTGGCGCGCGACCCAGTGCTTCACGGCGCCCAGATAGTTGCCCAGGTGGAGCGCGCCGGAGGGCTGGATGCCGGAGAAGACACGGCGCCGCTTGAGCCGCCCCTCCCGTTGCCGCCCTGCTCGACCGTTGGCGGGTGCCGGACCTCTCGCGGGCCCGCGCGCTGCGCCGCTCATGCCCGAACAGCCGCCGCCGGCCGCTTCACCGGCCGCAGCAAGGTCCAGCCGATGCAGACGCCGTAGTTCACGAGCAGACCCCAGACTCCGGCGCCCACGCCCCAGGGGCTGCGGGTCGACCAGACGTCGAAGGCCGCTCCGCACCAGATGGCGAGCGTCAGCAAAGTGCCCAGCACCATGCCCGCCAGCACCGCCGAGGCCGGCATCCGCCGCCAGTAGACCCCGAGCATGAAGACCGGCGAAAGCTGGACCATGAACTCCAGCTTCAGCTCGATCAGCACCCAGATCGAACTCTCCGTCTCCAGCGACACCCAGGCCATCAGGATCAGGATCGCCATGATCCCCCAGGCAAACGTCTTGCCGACGATCAGCATCTCGCGCGCCGACGCCTCGCGGCGGAAGTAGTTCTTGTAGATGTCCTTCGTGAACATCGACCCGATCGAGAGAAGCGCCGAATCCGCCGTCGACATGATCGCCGCGACGACCGCCGCGAAGACCATGACGATCAGCCAATACATGAGCGGCGAGCGGTCGATCAACCCCCCGAGCACGTAGATCGTGACCTTGTCGCTCTCAAGCTGCGAGAGCCCGGGGAACCGGCTGAGAGCAATGAAGCCGATCAGAAAGGCGAGCAGGGTCGTACCGAGCGGCATGAAGGCCATCGCTCCGAGCGACCGCCGCAGGCTCTTCTCGCCCTTCGCCGCGAAGATCCGCTGGACCGCGTGCGGATAGAGCGCGACGCCCAGGCCGAGCATGAGCAGCGTGCTGACCCAGGTGCGCAGGCCGCGCGCGTCCGGTGCTTCGAGCTTCGCCGGGGCCGTCGCGCGAATCCCCTCGGATGCCGCCGCGAGCCCGCCGTCCGCGGTGACCAGGGTGTAGAGGATGACCGCGCAACCGCAGAGCAACAGCGTTCCCTGCACCGCGTCCGTCCAGGCCACCGCTCGCATGCCGCCCAGCGACTCGTAGATCAGCATGACGCCGACCAACAGCAGAACCCCTTGCATGAAGGTCATCCTGCCGCCGCTGATCGCCTCGACCCCGTGGCCCATCGCGACGAGTTGCTCCAGCACGTAGTTCGCCAGGCCCCAGCACAACAGGACGACGCAGAGGATGCGCAGCGGGTGGGAGCCGAAGCGGTGGTACACGAAGTCGGTCGGCGTGATGTAGCCGAAACGCCGGGCCAGGCGGAACAGCCGCGGCGCGTAGATCATGAACACGGTGATCACCAGAATCATGAACGTCACGCTGACGATGTAGGTCGCCCCCTGCACGTAGGACCGTCCGGCGAAGCCGAGCAGCGTGTTGCCGCTGTACTGGGTGGCGAACAGGGTCAGGAACAGGACCGCGAAGCCGAAGGTCGAGCCGCCGAGGTAGAAGTCGCGCAGCGAGTGCTCCTGCCGCTTCAGGCGGCCGAGCAGACCGAGGCCCAGCATGACGACGAGATAGCCGCCGAGCACCATCAGGGCGCCCGGCCCGAAGGTCACCTCGGGGACGCCGTCGTTCACCGGCTCTCTCCGGCGGCGCCGGATCGCCCGGATGCGCCGGCTCTCCCGGACGGCGCTCCGCCGCCCGGCTCCTCGCCCGCATCGGCCGCCTCCGCCGTACCCGACCCCTCGCCGCCGCCGTCGCGCCACAGCCTGAGCGACGCAAACGCAGTGACGACAGCCAGCGCGAAGCCGCAGACGACGGTGATCCAGGTCCACACCGGCAGGCCGGCGACCAACCGACCGCCGACCGCGTCCGGCAGATACCAAGGCACGCTGACCACGAGGATCAGGCCGACGACCGGCAGGAACCAGCGGTGCCGCAGAGGTTCGTCGGCGGGGCGGATCGCCTCCCAGAACGCGTCCTGGTCGCGCTCGTCCGCGTAGTCCGACAGGGATCTGGTCTTGGGCACGGGGGCCGGATTATGCCCCACTCGTCCGCCCGGCCTTAGCCGGACCGGGCCGCGCCTGTCCCGGACAGACCCCGGGTGGTACGATCCCCCGTTCCAGTGCCGTGGGTTTCAGGCTCAACAACCGCTCTCTCGATCGCCGCCCGCCGGAGTCCGACCTGACTTCATCCGCACGCCGCCTCGCCGTTCTCGCGGTCCTGGCCGTCGGTCTCGGCGCGTGCGTATCCTTCGACCCCGAGGCCGGGCCGGGCCAGGACGAACCGCAGGACGTGGAACAGACGGAGAACCCGCAGATCGACGAGGCGCCCGCGCCCGAGTGGTCGCTGGCGATTCACGGCGGCGCGGGCAGCGCGCGCCGCGACACGACGGACGCCGAGGACTACTACATGGCCCTGGCGGCTGCCCTCGAGCTCGGAAGCGAACGACTCGCGGCCGGCGAAGCGAGCCTCCGCGTGGTCGAGGACGTCGTCGCGGCGCTCGAGGACGACCCCCGCTTCAACGCCGGCCGCGGCGCCGTGTTCACCGCGATCGGCACCCACGAGCTCGACGCCGCGATCATGGACGGCCGCACCCTGGCTTGCGGCGCGGTGGCCGGCGTCCGGAACGTGCGCAACCCGGTGCGGCTGGCTCGCCGCGTGATGGAGGACACGCCGCATGTATTCCTGGGTGGCCAGGGCGCCGACAACTTCGCCGTGAACGCCGGCGTCCGGCGGAACGTCCAGGCCTACTTCACGACCGAGGCGCAGTTGGAGCGGTTTCGCGAAGTCCGGGATCGCCGAAGAGGCGGCAACCCGCAAGGCGACGGCGCCCCGAACGAAGGCGGCGACAGCACCGGCAACGCGGGCGCGGAGACCGGCCAGAGCGGCGCCTCCCACCTCGGCACGGTCGGCGCGGTCGCGATGGACCGCTACGGCAACCTGGCCGCGGCCACGTCGACCGGCGGCACGATGTACAAGCAGATCGGCCGCATCGGCGACGTGCCCGTGATCGGCGCCGGCACCTACGCGAACAACGAGACCGCGGCGATTTCCGGCACGGGCCGCGGCGAAGAGTTCATTCGCCACACGGTCGCCTACGAAGTCTCCGCGCTGATGAAGCACGCCGGACTGTCCGTCGAGGAGGCCGCGCGCCGGGTGATCGACGAGACCCTGCAACCCGACGACGGCGGCCTGATCGCGGTCGGCCGGGACGGGACGATCGCAATGGAGTTCAACACGAACGCGATGTTCCGAGGCGCGGCGAACTCGCTCGGCCGCTTCGAGGTCGGCATCTGGGACGAGATCCGGAGCGGACGGCCTCCCGCCCGCGACGAGCCGTAGCCGGCGGTGAGCACCCGCTACGAACAGGCGCTGCGCCGGGCGCGGACGGATCCCGAGGGGTTCTGGGCCGAAGCCGCGGAGGCGATCTCCTGGCACAAGCCCTGGAATCGCGTACTCGACGACTCGAACCCGCCGTTCTACCGCTGGTTCGCCGGCGCGGAGGTCAACACCTGCCACAACGCGGTCGACCGCCACGTCGACGCCGGCCGGGGCGATCAGCCGGCCCTGATCTACGACAGCCCCGTCACCGACGCGAAGCGGACGCTCTCCTACGCGGAGTTGTACCAACAGACCGCGCGGCTCGCGGGCGTGTTGCGCGGTCTCGACGTCGGGGTGGGAGACCGGGTGCTGATCTACATGCCGATGGTTCCGGAGGCGGTCGTCGCGATGCTGGCCTGCGCCCGGATCGGCGCCGTCCACTCCGTCGTCTTCGGCGGCTTCGCTTCGAAGGAGCTGGCGACCCGGATCGAGGACGCGAAGCCGAAGGTCGTCCTCGCCGCCTCCTGCGGCATCGAGATCGCCCGGATCGTCGAGTACAAGCCTCTGCTCGACGCGGCGATCGCGATGTCCGCCCACAAGCCGGGCGCGACCGTCCTCCTGCAGCGCCCGGAGCACAACGCCGAACTCGGCGACGGCGACCACGACTGGCAGGAAGCTGTGGCCGCTGCCCAACCGGCCGACTGCGTCCCGGTTCAGGCAACCGACCCCCTGTACATCCTGTACACGTCCGGCACGACAGGCGTCCCCAAGGGCGTCGTGCGTGACAATGGCGGGCACCTCGTGGCCCTCGACTGGAGCATGAAGAACGTCTACGGCATAGCGCCTGGCGAGGTCTACTGGGCCGCATCGGACATCGGCTGGGTGGTCGGCCACTCCTACATCGTCTACGCGCCCCTGATTCATGGCTGCACGACGGTGCTCTACGAGGGCAAACCGGTCGGGACACCGAACGCCGGCGCCTTCTGGCGCGTGATCGCCGAGCACGGCGTGTCCGTGCTGTTCACGGCGCCGACTGCGTTCCGTGCGATCAAGCGCGAAGACCCCAAAGGCGATCTGATCCGCAAGTTCGACCTGAGTTGCCTCCGCACCCTGTTCCTGGCCGGCGAGCGCGCGGATCCGGACACCGTCCGTTGGGCCGAGCAGAAGCTCGACGTACCGGTGATCGATCACTGGTGGCAGACGGAGACGGGCTGGCCAATCGCCGCAAACTGCGTCGGCCTCGGAGCGCTGCCGGTCAAGCACGGCTCCCCCACCAGGGTCGTCCCCGGCTACGACGTGCGGATTCTCGAACACGAGGGCGGCGCCGCCGGCGCAAGCCGCGAACTGCCGGCCGGCGAAACCGGCGCGATCGCCCTGCGGCTGCCGCTCCCGCCCGGCTGTCTGCCGACCCTGTGGAAGAACGATGCCGGCTATGTGGACTCCTACCTCTCGGAGTTCGCCGGCTACTACCAGACGGGCGACGCCGGGTTCGTCGACGAGGACGGCTACCTCTACATCATGAGCCGCACAGACGACCTGATCAACGTCGCCGGGCACCGCCTGTCCACGGGCGGCATGGAGGAGATCCTCGCCTCTCACCCGGACGTCGCCGAGTGTGCCGTGATCGGCATCGCCGATTCGCTCAAGGGGCAGGTGCCTCTCGGACTCGTCGTTCTCTACGCCGGTTCCGGCCGCAGCGAATCCGAGATCGTGCCGGAGCTCGTCCAGACGGTACGGGACCAGCTTGGACCGGTCGCCTCGTTCAAGATCGCGGCGGTGGTCGATCGCCTGCCCAAGACCCGCTCCGGCAAGGTCCTGCGAGGCACGATGCGGCGGATCGCAGACGGCGAACCGTACGCCGTGCCGGCCACGATCGACGACCACGCAATTCTCGACGAAATCGAGCAGACCCTGGCGGAGTTGGGCCTACCCAGGCTGTAGGGCCCGCGCGGGACCGCGCACCGGGCTGGGCGCCCCGTGTATCCACACCAGGAGTCCGCAGAATCTGCGGAAAACCCTGCGGAGAAGCACCATACTCGGACCTTGTAAGCTCCTTGTTCTCAGCGATTTACGTGCGCTCCGCACCGGATCCGGTGCGCCAAGGTGGAACGCTGTAACTTATTCAGGAGCAAGAAGTTAAGACGACCAAGCCGCTGACCGGAATTGCCGGATACTTCGACTCGGCGGTACAGTCCCAGCCATGGACCCAACCCAGGCAACACGCGAGGTCTTCTGGAACATCCAGTACACGTGGTTGGTGTACGTCCTGATGGTCCCCACCCTGGCCGTCTTCGGCTGGGGTTTCTGGCTCAAGATCCGCCGTTGGCGCGCCGGTCAGCCGGCCGTCCGGTTCGACCGGCTCGGCGAGCGGTTCCAACTCTTCCTCCGCAACGCCGTGGGACAGGGCCGCACGATCAAGAGCCGCTACGCCGGCCTCTTCCACAGCCTCGTCTACACCGGCTTCATCGTCCTGTTCCTGGCGACCACCGTCGTGGCGATCCACCACGACACGCCCCTGCACATCATGAAGGGGCACTTCTACCTGATCTTCCAGTCCCTGATCGTCGACATCTTCGGCCTGTTCGTGCTGGTGGGCGTCGCCCTGGCCGCGGTGCGCCGCTGGGTGGCGAAACCGGCGAAGCTCGTCTACACCGACGAGGCGAGCTGGATCCTGGTCTCCATTTTCGTCATGGCCCTGACCGGCTTCATCGTCGAAGGCTGGCGAATCGCGGTGACCGACGATGTCTGGGCCGCCTGGTCGCCGGTCGGCAACCTGTTCGCGCGCGCCTCGGACCCGTTGATGAGCGACGCGGCGATGCAGACGGGTCACGTCGTCATCTGGTGGTTCCATCTCCTGGTCGCCTTCGGCTTCATCGCCTGGGTGCCCTTCAGCAAGATGTCGCACGTGTTCACGGCGCCGCTCAACATCTTCACCGCCAACCTCGACGGCTACGGCGGCTCACTCAAGGCGATCGACTTCGAGACTGCGGAGCGCTTCGGCATCAATCACCTCGGCGACTTCACCTGGAAGGACCTCCTCGACTTCGACGCCTGCACGGAGTGCGGCCGCTGCACCGATGTCTGCCCCGCGAACACCGTTGGCAAGAGCCTGTCGCCACGAGACATCATCCTCGACCTGCAGGCCCTGATGCACGAGCGCGGCGACAGCGTCCTGGCGAACGGCAACGGCAACGGCAGTGGAAACGGCGACGCCGCACTGCTGCCGATCATCGATCAGAAGACGGCCGTATCGCCCGAGGCGCTGTTCTCCTGCACGACCTGCGCCGCCTGCATGGAGGCCTGCCCGGTCCACATCGAGCAGATGCCCAAGATCGTCGACGCCCGCCGCTACCTGGTCATGGAAGAGGCCGAGTTCCCGGAAGGCATGATGGACATGATGAACTCCCTCGAGTCGCGCCAGCATCCGTTCGCGGGCACCCAATTCAGCCGCGTCGACTGGACCGAGGGGCTCGACATCGACGTGATGGCCGACATGGACGACCCGGCCGAGGCGGAGGTCCTGATGTGGGTCGGCTGCGGCGGCGCCCTCGTCGAGCGCAACCGGAACACCGTCCGCGCCACCGCGAAGCTCCTGAAGAAGGCCGGCGTCAAGTTCGCGATCCTCGGCCGCGAGGAATCCTGCAGCGGCGACCCGGCCCGCCGCGTCGGCAACGAGTTCCTGTTCGAGATGCTGGCCAAGGGCAACGTCGAAACCCTGGATCGCTACGGCGTGCGCAAGGTCGTCACCTCCTGTCCGCACTGCTTCAACTCGTTCCGGAACGAGTACCCGCAGTTCGGCGGCAGCTACGAGGTGTACCACCACACCCAGTTCCTCGATCAGCTCGTGGGCTCGGGGAAGCTGCAGGCGAACGACCCGGACGCGGGCGTGAACGGCGGCGAGACGATCACGTTCCACGACCCCTGCTACCTCGGCCGCCACAACGGCGAGTACGACGCTCCTCGCAACCTGCTGGCGAAGGTCGGTGGCGCCCGGCAGGTCGAGATGGAGCGCAGCCGGAACACGAGCTTCTGCTGCGGAGGCGGCGGCGGCATGGCTTTCGTCGACGAGCCGCCGGATCAGCGCGTCAACCAGGAGCGCGCCCAGGAAGCGGTCGACACCGGCGCGGATGTCGTCGCCGTAGGGTGCCCGTTCTGCGCCACGATGCTCGACGACGGCGTGAACGCCCGCCGCGGCGACCGCGACGTGAAGGTCAAGGACGTCGCGGAACTGCTCTGGGACGCGGTCGGCGAGTCCGACCAGGCCGCACCCTGAATCCCGTCAAAGCACCGCCATCCAGCAGACAACACCCACGTCGCCCTCTTCGATCCGCTCCTTCTCCGCCGGCGGCTCGACCGCTCTCAAGCCATAGGTCCGGGGCACGTCGACGATCCGCCGCGCCGCCTCGGTTGGCGCAATCTCCCCTCGCTCCAGCAGTCGCTTGATCTCCCCGAGTGCGTTCCGTTCGGGCTGGCTGCGCCCGACCTGAAGCGCGTCCCAGGCCTCCTCGCTCCCGTCAGGCCCGCCCGCTGCAGGATCGGCCAGGATGCCCAGCGCCCACTTCTGCACCGGCCCGATCGAGTCCGAAGCCAGTCGGCCCGCGCCCTGGTTGTGTTCCGCAACGATGGACTCGACGGCCCGCTCCCAGGCCGACTCGATGTCGACCTGCGGGTCGGCGATCCCCGGCGCTTCTCCCGGATCGATCCGCCGGAGAATCTGCGCGGGTTCGCTCAGGACCTCCTCGCCGCTCACACAGCGCCAGTAGGACCACGAAGCGCCGGAAGACTCGCCCACCCGACAGGCGAAGAAGACTCCGGGCGCCCCTCGGGAGGGTACGCCGGGACCCTGCCGGAACGCCGCGCCGACGCCCCACGGGAGCTTCCTCAGGCGTTCGACCTCGCCCTCCGCAACTGCCCGCCGAAGCTCCGCGCGGAGTGCGTCGGCGGACAGCACCAACTCACTGGCAGCGCCGTCCTGCTCGTTCAGAAGGGTCGAGTCGCCGTCGGCCAGGCGACGAGCGTAGGAACGGACGTCCGGGGCCGTCTCGTCCCCGGAGCAGGAGGTCCACCTCGCCCTCGGGCGGCTCGTAGCCAGGCCGCACCACGGTGTCCGGGCAGAATCTGGCGACGAGCGCCGTCCGTTCATCCGGGCTCGTCTCCGCCCCGATGACCTCGACCCGATCCCGATCGGAGACGCGTTCCGGCAGGCGATCGCCAAGGTAGCGGATCGTGTCGGCAAACGTGCTGAAGACGACGACCTTCTTTGACGGCGACTTGTCGAGGAGACCACGAAGCAAACGGAGCTTCGGATCGCTCCCCGCGTCCAGCGCGATGCTCCAACGTATGGCGGGTGAGCAGACCCCGGCAGGTCAACCCGTCTCCGCCAAGCCGCGCAAGCTCGTCAGTCAGTCCCCGCACCGCATCCAACGGGTGCTGCTCTCTCGCCGCCCGTTGCAGGGCCTCCCCGAGCAGTTGGCCTCGATGACATGAACCGCCTCATCCGGGCGGGTGGGCCCCAGCACGCGCAGTTTCCCCGCAGTCTCCGGTTCGTCCGCCAACAGCAGATACGGTTGCGGCGAACTCCCTACCCGCTCGCGCCATCGCGCCCGAAAAAAGGGCTCGTCGGCCCGGCTCGCCGCGGCCACCTCGACCGGCCCGGCCATCACCGCATGCGTGACGCCCGGGCCAAGCCGCACAGCCGGCATGCCGTTCTCGATCAGCCGTTCCAACAAGTCGCGGGCGTTCATTGCGGCCGCTAGCCTACCGACACCTGCCGCCGCCGGGTCGATCACCACACTTGCGGCACGCTTCCTCCGCACATGTACAGAGAACCCCCGCAGCCGGTTGACGAAAAGTCACACTGAGTGCTACACATACCCTGTGACGACAGGCATTCGCGGGACCGGAGTTGCAGACGTTCAAGACCAAGGCGTTCGCTCGCTTCGCCGACCGCATGGGATTGGACGATGCCGCTCTCTGCGACGCGGTGCAACGTGCGGAGAGAGGACTTGTCGCTGCCGATCTCGGCGGCGGCGTCATCAAGCAGCGGATCGGCCGAAAGGGGGCGGGGCGATCGGGTGGGTTCCGGACGATCATCCTGTTTCGTCGCAGCCAGTTGGCCTTCTTTGTCCACGGATTCGCCAAGAGCCAAAGGACGAACCTCCGCCAGGACGAACTCCGGGCGTTCCGCTTGCTGGCTCGGCAGTATCTGACGCTGGACCCGGTGGGGCTCGAGGCGGTCGAGGCGGTTGGCGCGATTATCGAGGTGAAGTGCAATGAAGAATCAGTACAAGAGTGAGGCGTTTGCTTCCGCGCATGAAGCGGCTCTGGGTTTGGCCGAGGCGGGGATCCTGTCGAGACGGACCATGCGGGAGTTCGACGAGATGTGCCTTACGCCGGTGCGGGAGATGACGCCGGAGGACATTCGTGAGCTGCGGCTGCGCGAGCGCGCCAGCCAGGCGGTGTTCGCGCGCTACCTGAACGTGACCACGAGCCTGGTGAGTCAGTGGGAGCGAGGACAGAAGCGGCCGCGGGGCGCCTCGTTGAAGCTTCTGACCCTGGTCGAGAAGAACGGTTTGGGCGCCGTCGCGTGACGGACCCCAGCCCTCGCATCACGAGCGGCACCACAACCCGTTGCCAACCTACCGGGCGGTCGGTAGACTCCGGGGCAGCCCTTTCGGGATCTCGATCCGATGACTGCTCTCGACAGCCCTCCGCCCGCAACAGACCGCGCCGCGGCCGGTGAGAGCGACCCGGACCGCCGGGCGGAAATCTACCGGAGCGCGGCGCGAATCTTCCATCGCAAGGGCTACCACGCGACCTCGATCAACGACATCGCGGCAGCCGTTGGACTGACCAAGGCAGGGCTCTACTACTACATCAAGGGCAAGCAGGACCTGCTGTTCGCGATCATGAGCTTCGCCATGGACCAGCTCGACGAGCAGGTCATCGAACCGGCGCGCCGCCAGGAGGATCCGCAGGCCCGCCTGGAGACGATCGTCTCCCGCCACGCGCGACTGATCACCCAGGATTCCTCCGCGCTGACCATCCTGGTCAACGAACTCGAAGGGCTGCTGCCCAACGACCGGACGGACATCATCGGCAGGCAGCGGGACTACGTCGAGTTCATCGCCGACACCCTCGCCGCCCTGCGCGACGAGGGCAAGGTGGAAGGTCTCGACCCGACGATCGGCGCCTTCAGCCTGGTCGGTATGATCCTCTGGATTTCGCGCTGGTACCGGGCGGACGGGCGGCTCGACGCGGACGAAGTCGTGGCGGAAGTGACCCGGATGGCGGTTGCGGCCGTGTTGAATCAGAAGGCCGGACAGGCCCACAGCGAGAAGGAGAATCGAGAATGAGAGTGCTTGTCTGCCTGAAGCAGATCCTCGACCCGGACGTTCCGGCCCGGGACTTCGAGATCGACCCGGCGGCCAAAGCGGCCAAACGCGGCGGCGCGAACCTGGTGACGAACATCTTCTGCGAGAACGCGATCGAGACCGCGCTCCAGTTCCGGGAGGCTGCCGGCGACGTCAAGGTCACCGCGCTCTGCTACGGAGAGTCTTCGGCTGAAGACTGCCTGCGCAAGGCGATGGCAATGACAGTCGACGAAGCGTGCCTCGTGGAACGCGAGGGCAACACGAATCCCGACGCCGCGGCCGTTGGGCAGGTGCTGGCGGCCGCCATCTCGCGCCTCGAGCAGGACGGCGGCCCGTTCGACGCCGTGCTCGTCGGCCGGGAATCGGGCGACTGGGGCACCGGTCAGACGGGCGGCGTACTGGCCGAGGAACTCGGCCGTCCCGCGCTCGGCTTCGTCGAGAGCCTGAGTCCCGGCAACGGCGGCATCACACTCCGCCGCCAGACCGATGTCGGCATCGAGGTCGCGGAAGCCGAACCCCCGTTCGTCGTCACGATCACGAACAACGAGGACAACGTGCCGCGCATCCCGAAGACACGCGACGTGATGATGTCCTACCGCAAGCCGCTCCAGAAGGTGAGCCTGGCCGACCTCGGACTGGACGGCGACGAGATCCGGAACGGCTTCTCGAGCTTCGAAGTCGAGGAGATCTTCGTGCCGACGGATGAAGTCGATTGCGAACTCGCCGAGGGCGACACGCTGGACGAACGGGTCGATCAACTGGCGCGGAAGATCCACGAAGTCGTGGCTTCGATCGGCTGACGCGGAGCAGGAACCCCGGTTGAGACGGCAGAAGGAGAGAAGAATGGCGAACGTTGCAGTCTGTGTTCTGGGAAGTTTCGGCTACGACCGCGCCGCGCAGGGCGCCGTCGGCGCCGGGCGCGCCCTGGCTGGAAGCGTCGGCGGCGAGGTCCATGTGCTGGTCATCGGCCCCGCCGACGAGGAAGCGGTCGCCGCGATGGCGGCCGTTGCCGACCGCGTCGTGCTTGGCGCCAACGAGGAGCTGCGGGACGTCCAGCCCGAGCAGGCCCTGCAGGCAGCCGAGCAGCTCCACGCCGCGGGAGGCGGGGACTACGTCGCCGTGCTGCTGAGCAACGACACCTACAGCCAGGAGATCGCGCCCCGGCTCGCCCACCGACTCGGCGGCAGCTCGATGGCCGACGCGGCAGCAATCCGCATGGACGGCGACCACCTGCTGGCCCAGCGCACCGCCTACGGCGGCAAGGCGATCTCGATCTACCGGCTGAAGAAGAGCCCGGCGGTCGTCTGGCTGCGGGCGCGCGGCTTCGAACCGGCCCCCGAACGGCCGTCATCAGGGGATGTGACATCGGTCGACCTGAACCTCGACCAGCCACGCATCCGGATCGTCGGCCGTGAAGTGGCCGCCCAGGAAGGCGTCCGGCTCGAGGACGCCCCGGTCATCGTCTCCGGCGGCCGCGGACTCGGCGGTCCCGAACCCTTCCAGGAACTCAAGAAGCTCGCCGACACGATCGGCGCCGAGCAGGGCGCCTCACGCGCCGCCTGCGACGCCGGGTGGGTACCCCCGAACTGGCAGGTCGGCCAGACCGGCAAGAAGGTCGCCCCCGAGCTCTACATCGCGATCGCGATCTCCGGCGCCAGCCAGCACCTCCTCGGCATGGGCGACAGCAAGGTCGTCGCCGCGATCAACACGGACGCCGACGCTCCGATCTTCAAGCACTGCAGCTTCGGCATCGTCGAGGACTACAAGCAGGTCGTCCCGCTGTTGACCGAGAAGCTCGCGGCACTGTCGGGGTAAAGTCTTGTGAACGCTGACGTTACGCTCGCATCCGTCTAGTCGACCGAGTCACACCGAACACTCGTAAGGGAACCACCAGGCAAAGGACCTGACGCTTGCACCGAACCTCCTGCTGCTGTGCTCTGGCCCTGGTCGCCCTTCCTTTCGGATCGGCCCGTGCGTCAGGGCCAGCCGACTTCCCGGGAAACAGCGGAACGGAGCAGCTAGTAGAGGAAGCGGTCCTTGGCGGTTTCGCGCGCGGGATGCTGCTTGGCGCGACGGACACGGTCGTACGACGGTTCAAGGCGAGGCCGGACCGAAACCGCGTGAAGATGAAGTCGCTCGACCGCTGCGAAGCCGCGCGCCGGAACCGCATCGACGTAGAGCGCATGGATCGGGAGAGAGGCCGGGCAGCGGGTCACGAGGTGTGCGGAACACCCGACCTTGCCTTCGACTTCGCGACGGACAGTTTCGAGTTCGTCCGCAAGGTGGAGCCGCTCGACGACGAACGCCCAACCGGAAAGCTGGCGCTCTGGGGGGCGGGGGTAAGTCGGTCCGTCCGCGGACGAACGGGCGGTAACGCGTACACGGTCGCGCCTGAACTGCCCTTTGTCGGCGTGGACTACACAGCCGGGCGTCTCATGTTCGGGACCGCCGTGTCCTGGTTCGACGCCACCGGGCGCTACCGGCTCGCGAACGCGGGCAGCGGCGCCGTGCGTCTCGACCTGGGCGGCGTCTACCCTTACGCCCGCTATGCATCGGGTTGCCGCGGGCCGTCCCGGAAGTCGTGCCGGACAGAACTCTGGGCGGTGGGGGCCATGGGCCAGGGCGACCTCGTTCGAGGCACGGACACGACGGCGGGAGCGCCTCCGTCCTCGGATGCACGGATGCGGCTTGGCCTGGCCGGCTTCCGCCAGCAAGTGGCGAAAGCCGGGGCACTCGAGTTCGCCCTGCGCGGCGACATCGGCTCCGCCGTCATCGAAGGCGGCGAACACCTCGGCCGATCTACCGGGGACGCCAGTCTCGACGGCGACGCGAGCAGGGGACGCATCGGTCTCGAGGGCTCCCTGACCCGCAAGGTCGGCGCGGTGGTCTTCCGCCCCTTCACCCAGGTCGCCCAACGCTATGACGGCGGCTCCTCGACGAGCGGAACCGGGACGGAACTCGCCGGCGGCCTGGAACTGATCTCCGCCGACGGTCGGCTACGGGTCCAGGCCACCGGCAGGACTCTGGTCACCCAGGGCCTGGGCCGCTACGAGGAAGAGAGCGTGGGCGCCACGATCGAGCTTCGTCCAGCGACAAGGGACGGCGAGGGACTGTCTTTGCTGGTCGCCCAGCAGTTTGGCGGCGCGGCGGCGCGTGCGAACGCCCTGTGGCGCTCCGACGCTCCCCGATGGATCGGAATGTCTCCCGATGCGCTCGCTACCGCCTCCGCCCGGATGGATCCCGGAGCGTCGCAGACTCGGGCCGAAGTCGCATGGGGAGTTGGACTCGGCGCATCGTTGGTTACGCCCTTCGCGCAGGCCATGGCCAAGTCGGCAACCGGGCAGGAACACCTTCGGCTCGGCGTCCGCCACTCGATGCGCAAAGGCTCGCCCCACCGGGTGAACCTGGAGGTCACCGCCGAGCGTCCGCAGGTCACGCTGAGCAGTGACTTCGCGGAGTACGGGCTCGGCGTCGCCGGTCAGGTCCGTTTCACGATCGGCTGACCGGATCCTCGTCCCGGGTAGTCAGCCCTCAAGCTCGCCAAGCGTCAGCACGCGAGGCTCCTCGACGACCGCGAGCCGCAGATCATTGGTGAGGAACGTGTCGCAGTCGTGGACGCGTGCCGTCGCCAGGTGCAAGGCATCCATGGACCGCAGCCCGAAGTCCGCTCGGAGGCGAGCGGCCTGAAGAACGACGGACCGGTTCACCGGCACGAGGTTGATTCTCGGCGTCCGCTGCACGAGCTCGGAGTACCTCTCGACCAGGTCTCTCCGGCCTTCGCGAAGTGGCCGCGGCAGAAGTTCCACGAACAGCAACTCGCTGGCGATCACCGCGAGCTTACGGCGATCGACCTCCGCCACCAACCGCCCCATCTGCTCGCGGTAAGCCTCGGAGCCCTCGAACAGGTAGATGTAGAGATTCGCGTCGAGATAGAGCCGCCGGCCGAACAGGTCGAAGGACCAGTGACCGGAATTCACTCTGCTCGCCCGTCCTCGATCTCCCGGTCGATGTCCTCCACCGACTCGTACATGCCCGGAGCCGCGCCGAGCAGATCGGCCATCGTGAAGGTACGCCCTCGGTCCCGCAGTTCCTTGGCGGTGATGATGAGCCGGTCACCATCGGCGGCTACGTGCAGGATGTCTCCTTCGCTGGCGCCGATCCGGCCCAACGCCTTCGCGGGAAGAGTGACCTGGTTCTTCGCGCGTAATCTGACGAGCGGCATGATGGCTCCCCACAGTCGTTGGAAAGTTCGACTATCCTACCACCGATCTTCGTCGGTCGCGGACGCGGTCGTCTTGAACGTGACCACGAGCTTGGTGAGTCAGTGGGAGCGAGGACAGAAGGGCCCGCGGGGGCGTCGTTGAAACTCTTGACTCTGGTCGAGAAGAACGGTCTGGGCGCGGTCGCGTGACGGACCCGCCTTCGCATCACGAGCAGTGCCACCACGTGTTGCCAACCTGAAGTTAGATCCAGGCCGGTTCCACCACCTCGTCCGCATGGGCGACAGCAAGGTCGTCGCCGCGAGTCAGGTCCGCTTGACGATCGGCTGACCGGCCCCGGACCCCGCGCGCGCCGTTCCCGGTTGGCGATGCTGCCCTACCCAGAGGCTGGAAGACCTCTCTCGCTCTTCTCCACTGCGAGATCGTACCGCGCCTGACGGCCCAGCCAGTCCACGGCCCGACCCCAACCGATCCGTTCCAGCGCCACGGCCATCTTCGGCGAAACGCCGCTCCGGCCATGCAGCAGCCGCGAGACAGTTTGGCGGGCGCACCCCAGTCTCTCGGCGGTTTGCCCGACCGTCCAATCGGCACCGGCGCCCCTTCTTCGGAGCTCCAACCCCGGGTGCCGAATGCCGGACAGAGCGTTCCCGAGCCTGCTCCGGCCGGCAGGGAGCCCCCCAGATCCCGCTTGCCCGGCGTCGGAACCGAGCTCCGACCAGCGCAGGTTGACGATCTCGCCCTTGCGACACCCCGTCAACAGGAGCACGCGAGTTCCGCCTTCAGCTCCTCGATGGACTGGGCCGCCGTCGCCTGATCGAGAATCTGCGCCTCGGCACGAGCCCTCTCGTCCTCCGGCGCGTCTCCAGGAACCAGTTGCCGGTCTTGGCAGCCTCCAGCTTGTCGTTCGTGAGGATCTCGAACGGCAGGTGGAAGCGATCCCAGAGCTCGTCCTGCCACTGCTCCGCCAGACTCCCTGGACAGACGATCAGGCAGCGAACCAGGTCGCCGCGCGCAATCAGCTCACGGATGAGCAGTCCTGCCATGATCGTCTTGCCAGCGCCGGGATCGTCCGCGAGGAGGACATGAACTTCCGGTAGTCCCCCAACTTCGCGTGCGTCAGACTCTCGTGTTCCACGAGGAGGCGGTCCGAAGCGGACGCGCGCATCCCTGATGCTCTTGAAGTTCCTTATGGACCGAGAGACGAGCATCAGCAACCAACTCGTGCAACCGGCGGCAACAGCGCCCGTCGCTCCCGGCCGCCGTTCAGGAGCCTACGAAGCCTACTATCCAAGGCCTCTCTCGAGACTGTTCTGCCATCGGGTCCGTGCGAGCGGGACACGACTCCTAGGAGCCCGCCGCGCCCCGCCCGCCGACGATCACCTGGTGCGCCTTGAGCCGTAGCGCATTCAGGCGGATGAAGCCGCGGGCGTCGGTCTGGTCGTAGCCGCCTTCGACGTCCATCGACGACAGGTTCTGGTCGTAGAGCGAACTCGGCGATTCGCGGCCGAGGATCGTCACATTGCCCTTGTAGAGCCGCAGGTGGACTGTGCCGTCGATGATCCGCTCGGCCTGGAGGAAGGCGGCGCGGATGAACTCCATCTCGGGCGCGAACCAGAAGCCGTTGTAGATCAGCTCGGCGAACTTGGGCGACAGGCCGTCGCGCAGGCGCTGCACCTCCCGGTCCATCGCGACGCCCTCGAGGTCGCGCAGCGCATGGTGGAGGATCGTGCCGCCGGGCGTCTCGTACACGCCGCGTGACTTGATGCCGACGAACCGGTTCTCGACGATGTCGATGCGGCCGATCCCGTTGCTGCCGCCGAGTTCGTTCAGGTACTCGAACAACGTCAGGGCATCCGTGTGCTCGACGCCGGCGGTCCGGTTTCGCACCCGCACCGGGCGAGCGTCCTTGAATTCGACCTCGATGTCGGTCGGCTCGTCCGGCGCGTCGAGCGGAGAGGCCGTGAGCGAGAACATGTCCTCGGTCGGCGTCTGCATCGGGTCTTCCAGCAGGCCGGCCTCATAGCTCTTGTGCATCACGTTCTCGTCCATGCTGTACGGCTTCTCGGACGAGGCCTCGATCGGGATGCCCTGTTCCTCGGCGTAGTTCAGAAGATCCGTGCGGCCCTGGAACCGGCGCAGGAACTCGGCGTCCTTCCACGGCGCGTAGATCTCGACCTGCGGCGCCAGCGCGGCGTAGGCAAGTTCGAATCGGACCTGATCGTTGCCCTTCCCGGTCGCGCCGTGGGAGAGGACGTCGGCGCCCTCGCGGATCGCGATCTCGGCCTGGCAGCGGGCGATCAGGGGCCGGGCCAGTGCGGTGCCGAGCAGGTAGCGGTTCTCGTAGACCGCGTTGCCGGCGATCGCCGGGTAGATGAAGTCGGTCACGAACTCGCGGCGCAGGTCCTCGACGTAGACCTTGGAGGCGCCGATCGCCTCGGCGCGGCGGGCCTGATGGTCGAAGTCCTCGCGCTGACCAACATCGACGATCACGGCGACGACGTCGAAACCGCGTTCCTGCAGGGTGCGCAGGATGACGGAAGTGTCGAGACCGCCGCTGTAGGCGAGTACGGCCTTCTTCTTCGGAGTGACTGGCTTCTTCGGAATGACTGGCTTGCTCGGCATGGCTGGCTGGACCTCCCTCAGGTCCGGAGACCGCTCCGGGCCGGCGGGAGACTATCCGGGCAACGGTCCGCGGTGAAGCGATCGTCAGTCGTCGTCGGCGGCGTCGGCCGGAAGCAGACCCACCGTGCCACTCCGCCAGAGCCGCCAGCGAACGCGAAACGCGAGGAAAATCGCCACGAAGACAAGCCCGAAGGTCAGGCCCCACCACACCCCGCTCGGGCCGAGCCCTCTCTCGAAGGTCAGCCAGGCGCCGGCCGGCATGCCGATGACCCAGTACCCCACGAGCGCGACGACCGCGGGAAACCGCGTATCGGCTGCTCCCCGCAGAACACCGGCGGCGGCCACCTGGAGGCCGTCGGCGACCTGGAACAGGCCGGCGATCGGAATCAGCGCGGCGGCCGAAATGATCACGCCCGGCACGTCGCTGAACAGGCGCGCCAGGAGGTGCGGCAGGGAGAAGAAGACGATTCCGAAGGCGATCATCACCCCGGCGCCAAGGCCGAGACAGACCAGGGCCGAGCGACGGGCCCCCGCCGGATCACGACGCCCGATCGCGTTGCCGACCCGCGTAGTCGCCGCACCGGCGAAGCCAAGGGGCACCATGAAGGAGATCGAGGCGAGACTGATCGCCACCTGATGGCCGCTGAGCTCCGCCTCTCCCAGACGGCCGATGAGCACGGCGGCGAAGCTGAACACGGTGACCTCGAGCGACACCTGAATCGCGATCGGCACCCCCACGATCAGGAAGGGACGCAGCGCGGTCGCACGCAACCAGGACCATCGCCATCCACCAAGGTAGGGGCGCAGGTGACGCCATCCGAACGCCGCGACGACGATCAGCATCACCCAGCGGGATCCCGAAGTGGCGAAGGCCGAGCCCCGCACGCCGAGCGCCGGGAATCCCAGGTTGCCGAAGATCAGCGCCCAGTTCGCAAACACGTTGAACACATTGGCGACGCCGATTGCGATCAGGGCCGGCCGCACGATGCTCATCGCCTGAAGGGTCTGCCGCAGACACATGAAGAGCAGGAAGGCGACGACGCCGGGGCCGATGCCCCGAAGGTAGGCCGACGCTGGCTGGATGATCGCCTCCGGTTGGCCAGTGAGCGGCAGCACGCGATCCAGCCCGAGCACGATCAGGGTGGCGGGTACCGCCAGCAGAACCGCCATCCCCAGGCCCCGGCAGAGCACCCTGCTGATCTGCCGATGGTCGCCGGCCCCGAAAGCCTGCGCCGCCATCGGATCGATCGCCAGCAGGATGCCGATGAAGGACCAGATCACCGCGATGCTGAGCGCGTTGCCGATCGAGCCGGCCGCCAGGTCGACCTCGGAGACCCGACCCAGCATCATCGTGTCCACGGCGCCCATCAGCACCATGCCGACCTGCACCAGAATGACCGGCGTCGCCAGGCGCAGCACCGCCCTGAACTCCGTTCGCACGTCCGCGGACGGACGTGCGATCCGGGTCGCGCGTGACCCGTTCCTCGTCACGCGGGTTCCGTTCGCGCGGGTGAACCGCCGGCCGCTGCAATCACGTTCTTCAAGGGACGGTATTGTAGGCACCGCTCACACCCCGAGATCGATCTTGCTCAGCTACATCCTTCGCCGGCTTTCCACCGGACTGGTCACCCTGTTCGGTATCTCGGTCATCTCGTTCTTCATCATCCAGCTCGTCCCGGGCGACCCGGCGCAACTCCAGACCTCCCAGATCGCCGACGCCGCGGTCTCGGAGCGCGTCTACCAGCAGTTGCGGGAGCTCTACGGCCTCGACAAGCCGATCCCGGTCCAGTACGCGAACTGGGTCAGCAAGCTGGTCGTGTTCGACCTCGGGTCGTCTTTTCACGACGGAAGGCGGGTGTCCGCCAAGATCGGCGAAGCACTGTGGCCGACGCTGTCGGTCGCGCTCCTCTCCTTCATGCTGACCCTGATCATCTCGACACCGATCGGGATCTACAGCGCCCTCCGGCAGGGGGGCGGTTTCGACCGCTCGGTCAGCACCGGCCTCTACATGCTCTATTCCGTGCCGAACTACGTCGCCGGAATGCTCCTCATCCTGTACCTGGGCGTGAAATGGGACCTGCTCCCCTTCCGCGGCATGCGCTCGGACGGCTTCGACGACATGACGACCCTCGGCCAGATGTGGGATCTGGCGCAGCACTACGTTCTGATCACCTTCTGCTTCACCTTCGGCAACCTGGCCTACTACTCCCGGTTCATCCGCCAGAACCTGCTCGAGGTGGTGCGGCAGGACTATGTCCGCACCGCACGCGCCAAGGGACTCGGGGAACGGAGCGTGGTGCTCAAGCACGCCTTCACCAACAGCCTGATCCCGCTGATCTCGCTGATCGGCCTGACCTTCCCCTTCGTGCTCAGCGGCAGCGTGATCCTCGAGTACATGTTCAACTGGCCGGGGCTGGGCAGGTTGTACTTCGAGTCCGTGCTGCAGCGGGACTACCCGACGATCATGGCGCTCAACTTCATCACCGCCCTGCTCGTCCTCGGCATCACCTTCATCGCTGACCTGACCTACGGCCTGGTCGACCCCCGGATCAGCTATGAGAAGTGACGATGAGCGCTGAATCGACGACAAGCGGCGAGCCGGCGCGCTCGTACTGGCACATCACCTGGCGTCGCTTCCGCAGGCACCGCCTCGGCATGGTCGGACTGTGCGTCGTCGCGGCGCTGTTCCTCGTCTCCTTCCTTTCGCCGATGCTGGCCAACGAGCAGCCGATCCTCTGCGTCTTCGACGGCAGCTTCTACTACCCGGCGGTAATCGACCTGATCCACCAGATACCGGGAAGCAAGCTGATCATCAAGAAGAAGCGGCCCTACCGCCTCGCGACCTTCGACTTCAAGCGCGAGTTCGATCCGGACCGCGGCGACTGGGCACTCTGGACGCCGATGCGCTACGGCCCGCGCGAGATCGCCGCCGAACCCCTGGCCGGCCCGTCCAGGCGCCACTGGCTGGGGACCGACCAGTCCGGGCGCGACGTGCTGTCGCGCATGGTCCACGGCACCGTCGTGTCGATGAAGATCGGCTTCCTGTCGATGGGCATCGCGGTCATCCTCGGCCTGGTGCTGGGCTGCATCGCCGGCTACGCCGGCGGCATCGCCGACCTCGTCATCTCGCGTTTCATCGAGGTCGTCATGTGTTTCCCGCCGTTCTTCCTGATCCTCGCCGTCCTCGCCTGGTTCCCGCCCAGCATCGAGAACGTGATGATCGTGATCGGACTGACCCGCTGGGTCGGCATCGCGCGCTTCGCACGCGGTGAGATTCTGCGCATCCGCGAGACGGACTACGCGCTGGCCGCCCGCTCTCTCGGCGTCCGGCCGGCCCAGCTCGTGCTCCGCCACCTGCTGCCGAACGCCCTGGCCCCGGTCCTGGTCAGCGTGACCTTCGGCATCGCGGTTTCCATCCTGATCGAGGCCGGCCTTTCCTGGCTGGGCTTCGGGGTTCAGCCGCCGGATCCGTCCTGGGGCACGATTCTGCGCTCCGGCTACGAGAACCTGTTCACCGCCGGCCACATGATTCCTCCCGCCTGCGTCGCGATCTTCCTCGCCGTGCTGAGCTTCAACCTGGTCGGCGATACGCTGAGGGACGTGATCGATCCGCGGCTTCAGGCCGAGCGCGCTTGACCCGGGGCTGCTAGCGTTCGATCAAGGAGGTAGGCAGCGATGAGCCAGCCCCAGCAGTTGCACAGCCTCTCTCTCGACTACGTCGAAGCCCTCCTGGCCGAGTATCGCCGGGATCCGGCGTCCATCGACGACGAATGGCGAAGCTACTTCGACGCCCTGGCGGAGGCAGGAGAACTCGACCACGGCGCGTCGGAGCCATCGCTCGAGCCGCCCCCACTGTTCGGTGGCAACGGAGCGCCGGCAGCAGCGCCGACGACAGCGGCAACGGCGCGGCCAGTCTCCCGGCCGACCTTGCGGAAACCGGCTGACGACAGCGCCCCCGCTACAACCTCCACCCTGACGGCGGCCATCGAACTCCAGCGCCGTGTGGACGACATGATCCGCAACTACCGGATTCGCGGCCACCTGTTCGCCGATATCAACCCGCTCCGCAATCCACCGGTGCTGCCGGAAGAACTGGAACTCGAGGGTCTGGGCATCAAGGAGAGCGACCTCGACCGCACCGTGTCCACGGCCGGCATCCCCGGCGCCGACACGGCGACGGTGCGCGAAGTCTGGGAGCGGATGCGCGACACCTACTGTCAGTACATCAGCGCCGAGTTCATGCACATCGACGACCTGGAGGTGCGCACCTGGCTCCAGGAACGGATGGAGATCAGCCGCAATCGGGTCCACCTGGACCGTCGAGAGCAGGTGCGGATTCTCAGGAAGCTCATCGACGCCGCCGTCTTCGAAGAGTTCATCCAGCGCAAGTACCTTGGCGCGAAAAGCTTCTCCCTCGAGGGCGCAGAGAGCCTGATTCCCCTGCTCGATCTGGCGATCGAGAAGGTCGCCGAACAGGGCGCCGTGGAGATCGTCTTCGGCATGTCCCACCGCGGTCGCCTGAACGTGCTGGCCAACATCATCGGTAAACCGACGCGGGACATCTTCCGCGAGTTCGAAGACCTCGACGCGGAGCAGTACACGGGCGGCGGCGACGTGAAGTACCACATGGGCCACTCGAGCGACTGGACCACGGACAAGGGACGCAGGGTCCATCTCTCCCTGTCGTTCAACCCCAGCCACCTCGAGTTCATCAACCCCGTAGCAATGGGGCGCGTGCGGGCCAAGCAGGACCGGATCGGCAACGAACTCCGGGACCGCGCGGCGCTGTTCCTGATCCACGGCGACGCCGCCTTCGCCGGTGAGGGGATCGTGCAGGAGTCGCTCAACCTGTCCCAGCTTCCCGCCTACCACATCGGCGGCGCGTTCCACGTCGTCGTGAACAACCAGATCGGGTTCACGACGCCGCCCGAGAGTTCGCGCTCGAACACCTACTGCACCGACGTCGCGAAGATGCTCCAGATACCGATTTTCCACGTCAATGGCGAGCAGCCCGAGGCGGTGGCCCAGGTCGTGAACGTGGCCCTCGACTTTCGCGAGCGCTACCAGCGGGATGTGGTGATCGACCTCTACTGTTACCGGCGCCGCGGCCACAACGAGGGCGACGAGCCCGCGTTCACGCAGCCGATGCTGTACGACGGGATCCGCGCGCGCGATCCGGTCCGGGTCCACTACCTCGAGCACCTGCTCGAACTCGGAGAGATCAAGCCCGAGGAGGCCGAGATCTACATTCAGCGCGAAGAGAAGCGGCTCGAAGGAGCACTCGCCACCGCCCGGAGAATGAACGAGAAAACGAGTCCTCAGGCCTACGACGGCGTCTGGAACGCGTTCGTCGGCGGCCGCACCGAGGACATCCCGGAGCCCGACACCGGTATTCCAGAAGAGAAGCTGCGCGAGTACCTGAAGCGGCTGGTCGAGCTTCCGGAGGACTTCAACCTGCACCGCAACCTCCGCCGCTTCATCACCGCCCGCGCCGAGATGGCGGAAGGCAGGCGGCCACTCGACTGGGCCGCGGCCGAGGCGCTCGCCTTCGCGGCGACGGCCGATTCCGGCCAGCGCGTTCGGATGACCGGTCAGGATTGCGAACGCGGAACCTTCAGCCAGCGCCACTCCGTACTGCACGACCGCGTGACCGACAGGAACTACCGGCCTCTGATGAACGCGGCTCCCAACCAGGAGCCGGTCGAGATCTGCAACAGCCCGCTGTCGGAGGCCGGCGTGCTCGGCTTCGAGTACGGGTTCAGTCTGGACTATCCGGACGGACTGGTGCTCTGGGAAGCGCAGTTCGGCGACTTCGTCAACGCGGCGCAGGTGATCATCGATCAGTTCATCACCAGCGCCGAAGACAAGTGGAACCGGCTGAGCGGCCTCATCATCCTGCTGCCGCACGGTTTCGAAGGCCAGGGACCGGAGCACTCGAGCGCCCGAATCGAGCGCTGGCTCCTGCTGGCAGCCGAAGACAACGTGCAGATCGTCAACCCCTCGACGCCGGCGCAGTACTTCCACCTGCTCCGCCGCCAGGTGGAACGAGCTCTGCGCAAGCCGCTGATCGTGTTCACCCCGAAGAGCCTGCTGCGCCGCAAGGAAGTCGGTTCGGAGTTGGCCGAACTGGCGCACGGTGCATACCAGCCCGTCCTCGCCGATCCGGCGATCCGGACCGACGAGGACCGCGCGAAGGTCCGCCGCATCCTGCTCTGCTCCGGCAAGGTCTTCTACGATCTGGACGCTCACCGCCGGAAGACCTCCGCCAACGACCACGCGATCCTCCGCATGGAGCAGTTCTACCCGGCCCCAAGCGAGGAGCTCGACGTCGCGCTGGCCGGGTTCCCGGCCGAAGCGAAGGTCCGGTGGGTGCAGGAGGAACCGCGGAACATGGGCGCCTGGTCCTACCTGCGCCTGAACTTCGGTTTCCTGATGGGCAATCGGCCCCTCTCCGCCGTCTACCGTCCCCAATCGGCAAGCCCTGCGACCGGATCTTCGAGCAGCCACAAGCTCGAGCAGCAACAACTCGTCGAAGCGGCGTTCGCCGACTCGACCGAATCGCAATGAGAACTCCCCGAAAGCACCCCAGATGACCTACGAAGTCACGATCCCCGAGATCGGCGAATCGATCACCGAAGCGGTGATCCTGCGCTGGATCAGGAACCCCGGCGACCACGTGGGCCGGGACGAACCCCTGGTGGAGCTCGAGACGGACAAGGTGACCGTCGAGATGCCCTCGCCGGTTGCCGGTGTCGTCTCCGAGATCGTCGCCGCGGAGGGGGAAACGGTGCCGATCGGCGGCGTGATCGCCCGGATCGAGGAAGGCGCCGCCGCGACCGCGGGAGCCGCCTCCGCAACCGTCGGCGCCCAGACGGATCTGCTCGCCGCAGCCGCCGCACCGCCTCCCGTGAACACCCCAGCGCCGCCGGCTCCACCCGCAACGCCCCAGGTGTCAACGACAGTCGAAGCTCCGCGCATCCTGCCGGCGGCGAAGCGCCTGATCGCCGAACACGATCTCGACGCCGGCGCCATTCCGGCGACGGGCAAGGGCGGCCGGCTGCTCAAGAGCGACGTGGTCGCCTACCTCGCCTCCCGCGAGGCGGAACCGCCGGCGCCTGCCGAGCCGACCCCCGCCGCCGCACCGCCCGCGGCTGCTGCCGCACCGGCACCGCCGGCCGCACCAGCCGCCGCGCCAGCCGCCCCGCCGCAACCGGCAGCCCCGGTCCCCGGGGCCGCAGGCGGCCGGGCCGAAGAGCGCGTCGCGATGACCCCGATCCGCCGCCGGATCGCGGAACGCCTGGTCGAGTCCCAACAGCAGGCCGCGCTCCTGACCACGTTCAACGAGATCGACATGTCCGCGGTCAAGGACTTCCGGTCGCAGTACCGGAACGACTTCGAGAAACGCCACGACGTTCGCCTCGGCTTCCTCTCCTTCTTCGTCAAGGCGGCCGTCGACGCCCTGCGCCGCTTCCCGCGCCTGAACGCCGAGATCTCAGGCTCCGACATCATCTACCGGAACTACTACGACATCGGCATCGCCGTCAGCACGGACCGCGGCCTGATGGTGCCGGTCCTGCGCAGCGCCGAGCGGATGTCCTTCGCCGGGATCGAAGCCCAGATCGCCGACTTCGCGGGTCGGGCACGCAAGGGCCGCATTCAGCTCCAGGAACTCCAGGGCGGCACCTTCACGATCACGAACGGCGGCATCTTCGGTTCCCTGCTGTCGACGCCGATCATCAACCCGCCCCAGAGCGGCGTTCTCGGCCTGCACGCGATCCAGGACCGGCCGATGGTGGTCGACGGCGAGATCGTCGTCCGACCGATGATGTACGTCGCCCTGACCTACGACCACCGCATCGTCGACGGCCGCGAGGCGGTCAGTTTCCTGGTCCGGATCAAGGAGGCGATCCAGGATCCCGCGAGGATGCTGATCGAGGTGTAGCCTCCGCCAGCATGTCTGACGAGATCTTCGATATCGCCGTCATCGGCGCGGGGCCCGGCGGCTACGTCGCCGCGATCCGCGCGGCCCAACTCGGCTTCAGCACTGCCGTCGTCGACGAGCACCCGGCGGCGGGCGGCGTTTGCCTGCGGGTGGGCTGCATCCCCAGCAAGGCGCTCCTCGAATCGAGCCAGCGCCTCGTCGCGGCCCGCAGCGAGCTCACCGCCCACGGCGGCGTCGCTGGCGAGATCGGGCTCGACCTGGCGGCGATGATGAAGCGCAAGGACCGGGTCGTGACGACCCTGACCCGCGGCGTCTCGTCCCTGCTCAGGAAGAACAAGGTCGACCACATCCAGGGCCGGGCGAAGCTCGGCGCCCAGGACGGCGAGAATCGGAGCGTGCTCGTAGCGACCGCGAACGGCGAACGGGAGATCCGGGCCCGGAACGTGATCGTCGCCACGGGTTCGCGGCCCGCCAGCCTGCCCGGTATCGAACTCGACGACGACCGGATCGGGGCCAGCACGGAGGCGCTGGCGTACCGCGAGGTGCCGGAGCGCCTGGTCGTGATCGGCGCCGGCTACATCGGGCTCGAACTGGGGGCGGTCTGGAACCGACTCGGCTCCAAGGTCATCGTGCTCGAGTACCTGGACCGCATCCTTCCCGGCGCCGACACCGAGATCGCCGCGGCGGCCGAGAAGATCTTCCGCCGCCAGGGGCTCGACATCCGCCTCGGCAGCCGGGTTCTGGGAGGCTCCGTACAAAGCGGCAAGGACGGCGACCACTGCGTCGTCGAAGTCGAGGGAGCCGACCCGATCGAGTGCGACCGCGTCCTCGTCGCGGTCGGGCGCACGCCGATCAGCGATGACCTGGGACTCGAGGATGCGGGTGTCGCGACGGACGAACGGGGCTTCATCACGGTCAACGAGCGCTTCGCCACCTCCGCGCCCGGCGTGTACGCGATCGGCGACGTGATCGGCGGTCCCCAACTGGCCCACAAGGCGGAGGAAGAGGGGATGGCCTGCGTCGAAGGCATCGCCGGCGGCTACGTGCACATCGACTACGACGAAATCCCCGGCATCGTGTACACCGAGCCCGAAGTCGCTTCCGTCGGCAGGACGGAGGAACAACTGCAGGAAGCCGGAATCCCCTACCGGAAGGGCTCCTTCCCCTTCCGCGCCATCGGCCGGGCACGGGCCACGGGAAGCCTGGAGGGCTTCGTCAAGATCCTCGCCGGCGCGGAGACGGACGAGGTACTCGGCGTCCACATCCTGGGCAGCCACGCCGGCGACCTGATCGCGGAGGCCGTGGCGGCGATCAGCTTCGGCGCCTCGGCGGAGGATCTGTTCCGGACTTCCCACGCTCACCCGACGCTGGCGGAAGCGATCAAGGAGGCCGCTCTGGCAGTGCACGGCCGGGCAATCCACATGTAGCCGCCGGTCCGCCCCTGAGGGGCCGGGATTCGTAACCTCCGGGAACGCTGCGGTTTCACGTGGCGCTGATAGACTGCGCCGATTCTTCGACACCCCAGAGGCGCACTTCCCGGAGACCGAGCATCGTGACCCTTTTCCGCACTCGTCCGCCCATCTGGCTGGCGCTGGCCGCCACGATGGTTCTGCTCACCACACTACCGGTGGCGGCCCAGGAACCAGCCCCGGAAAAGGCGGACGCAGAGGCCGCAGATCCAGCGGACGGCGCCGATGAGGCCGGTTCCGGCGACGACGAGGAAGAAGTCTCGGTGCCGGCCGGCGCCGAGCTCCAGGTCTCGCCGACCGAACTGACCCTCGAGGTCGGCGACAAGGCGTCGCTCACCGCGACCGTCGTGGACGAGGACGGCGAACCGATCGAAGGCGTCGACGTGGTCTTCTTCTCGCGCAACCGCCGGCGACTCGGGGTCAACCCGGCCGGCGAGGTCGAAGCGCACGGCCCGGGAGACGTCACCGTCATCGCTCTGGTGCCGAAGCAGGTCGAGGACGAGCCGCGGCGGGCGGAAGCCCTGCTCCGGGTCGAGGTCGAGGTGACGATCCCGAATCCTCCGGTCGAAAGCGTCGAGATCGTGGACCTCCCGGGCGCCTTCTACGCCGGCACTCACCTGCCGCTGCACGCCCGGGTCGTCGACATCACGGATGTCGTCCGCGACAACGTCGACGTGACCTACTCGAGCTCCGACACGGGGGTGGCCGCGCCGGACGGCTTCGGGGGCCTGGACCTGGTCGCGCCCGGCCAGACCACCCTTACCGCGACCGCCGAGGATGCCTCCTACCAGGTCGAGATCGCCGTCGCGCCGAATCCCACCGAACGGCTGGAGGTAACCGCCTCCGCCGATAACGCCCGCACCGGCGATGTCGTCCGGTTCGAAGCGGTCGGCCTCGACCGGGACGGCGACGCGGTGGAAGACCTGCCGATCCGCTTCCTGGTGGCCGGCACGCCTTCGGCGCGGATTCTGGCGCCTGGAGCAGCGGCCCAGATCGAGCAGGACGGCGCCTTCGTCGCCGAGCGGTCGGGCATCTACACGGTGACGGCTGTAGCAGGCAATCACTCCGCGAGCCACCCGGTTCGCATCACGCCGCGGCGCGTGAACAAGGAGGTCGAGTTCGTCGGCCAGGGCAAGGTCAGCGACCGTCGCACTTCGGACCTCTGGGTCTGGGAAGGAACGGACGGGAACGACTACGCGATCACGGGCACCTGGGGCGCCGAGGGCCACGCCTATATCTGGGACGTGACGAACCCCGAGAGCATCGTCCTCATCGACGCGGTCCGCGTGGACGCCCGGACGGTCAACGACGTCAAGGTCTCCGAGGACGGCCGGGTCGCGGTGATCAGCCGCGAGGGCGCCTCGAACCGCAAGAACGGCTTCGTCGTCCTCGACGTCTCCGAACCGCAGGTCGGCGTGCGCATCCTGTCCCGGTTCGACGATCAGTTGCGGGGCGGAGTCCACAACGTGTTCATCCACGAAGAGCACGTCTACGCGCTGTCGAACGGCCGGCGCTTCGACGTGATCAGCATCGAGGATCCAACCCAGCCCTACCGCGTCGGGCGCTTCGAACTCGAGACCCCGGGGCACTCGATCCACGACGTCTGGGTCGTCGACGGCGTCGCCTTCACCTCCAACTGGGACGATGGCGTCGTCGCAATCGACGTCGGTGGAGCCGGCATGGGCGGCGCACCGAACAACCCGGTGCAGCTCGGCAGCTACGCCTACCCCAGCGGCTGGAACCACGCCGCCTATCCCTACCGCAGCGAATCGACCGGCGAGTTCTACGTCTTCGCCGGCGACGAGGCGTTCCCCTACGGCGAACTCGGACGCGACCCCCGTGCCGCACCGCCCCGCGCGGCCGGCTGGATTCACGTCATCTCGTGGGACGACTGGGAGAATCCCCGCGAGGTCGCCCGCTACCAGGTGCCCGAGGCGGGAACGCACAACCTCTGGATCGAAGACGACATCATGTACGTCGCCTACTACAACGGCGGCCTGCGCGTCGTCGACGTCTCGGGCGAACTGCGCGGCGATCTCTACCAGCAGGGCCGCGAGATCGGCATGTTCATGCCGTTCGATCCCGACGCGCTGGTACCGAACGCACCCTTCGTCTGGGGCCCCCAGCCCTACAAGGACCACATCTTCTTCTCGGACTGGCATTCCGGGTTGTGGGCGGTCAAGCTGAAGGACCCCGACGATCCGAACCGCGTCATCGGAGAGCCGCACTAGCGGCAATCGGGGTTTCGCCGCATGCGCACGTCGACCTCCTGGCTGCCATCTTGGGCAGCACCGGTGGCCCTTGTCGCGGCCGCGGTGGCTCCGGCGCCTGGCCGCGCCGAGACCGATCCCGTCCCTCCTTCCCGCAACTACTACGCCTACGTCTGCGCCGAGTCCGAGGACGAGGTGTCCCTGATCCGGTTCGGACCCTCCGGCATCGAGGTGGCGAAGACGATTCCCGTCGGCAGCTTCCCGGCGGAGATCGAGGGTCCCCACGGCATCAACATCTCCGCCGGCGGCCGCTACTGGTACGTCTCGATCGCCCACGGCAATCCGTTCGGCTCGATCCACAAGTACGAGACCGGGACGGACGAGTGGCTGGGCGACGTGAAAGTCGGGATGTTCCCCGCCACCCTCGACATCGCCGCGACGACGGGGCTGCTGTTCGTCGTCAACTCGGACTTCTACGGAGACCACGTACCGAGCACGATTTCCGTCGTCGAGACGTCGTCGATGACAGAGATCTCACAGTTTACGAGCGGCACGATGCCGCACGGAGCGAGGCTCAGCCGGGACGGCCGGAAGCTCTACAGCGTGAACATGATGGATGACGAACTCGTCGAGGTCGACGCGCTCCGCTTCGAGGTCGGCCGGCGCCTGAAGCTGGGTGCGAAAACCGGGTTGAGTGCAGCGCACGGGGATCACGGCGACCACCAGACCGCGGCGAGCCACGGCGGCGCCCACGCCGGCGCCGCCGTCGAGCCCTCCTGGGTCACGCCGCCGACCGCCGACGGTCTCCTCTACATCACGGCTCTCTCGGGCAATGCGATCTACGAAGTCGACACCGGCGAGTGGAAGGTAACGAGACGCTTCGACACGCCAGTCGGCCCCTACAACGCGGCAGTCGGGCCGGACGAACGCCTGCTCGTCGTCACGTACAAGAAGAGCGATTCGATCGGCTTCTGGAACCTCGAGACCGGCAGCGAAGTCGCTCGACTAGACACCACTCGACGCATTCCACACGGTGTTGCCATCACCTCCGACGGCCGCTTCAGCCTGGTCACGGTCGAGGGCATCGGTGGCGAGCCGGGAGTCGTCGAGGTCTATGACAACGGCGCCTTGCGCCGGGTTGCCCAAATCGACATCGGCAAGCAGGCTGGCGGCATCGCCCTCTGGGAAGCGAATTGAACCCGCCGCAAGTCGAGTTCGAGGTCGCCGGTCAAGCCGCCGACGCCCTCCGCCGCAAGCTGCTGAGCGGCCTCGCCGCGGTCGACCGGCGGCTGCGTCTGCGGCGCGCCCTCGCCGCGCTCGTCTGGCTCGCGCCCGCCGCCTGCCTCTGGCTGCTCTCCACCTGGCTGCTACATCAGGCGGCCGGCGGCGACGGCAGCGCCGCCGCGCTCTGGCCGTCCTGGGCGGGAGGCATCGTTCTCCTCGCGCTTCTGCTGCGCGAGGCGGCTTCGCTTCGCCGTGATCTTCCCGCCGCGGCCCGGGCAGTCGACCAGGCGGGCGATCTGCGCGACGCCGTCGCCACCGCCCTGGAAACGGAGAAGCGCCTGCCCACGGGTCCTGAAGGCCGGCCTCCCGTAGCGAACAAGGCCGAGGCCGCGTGGCCGCGGCCCTGGATCGAACTGATCCTCGAACGCGGCGTCGCGGGCCTCGACCGCACCGGTGCGCGCCGGGCGGCGCCCCGCCTCGCCCCCCGGGGCGCCACGGTTTCGGCGATCCTCAGCGCCGTCCTGCTGGTGCCGATCGCCCTGCCGAACTCCTTCGTCGGCGAGACGCTGGCCGCCGCGATGAGCGGCGACGGCGCCGACCAGGCGGCCCGGGACCTCGAGGCGGCGGCGTTTCTCGAGGAGGAGCCGGGTCGCAGGCCGGGAGTCCCGGAGATCGATGTCCGCCTCAGCGACCTGCCCTTCCTGAGTCTCCGGATCCGCGAACCGGGAGACTACGACGATGCCGGCAACGCTGTCGGAGACGCCTCCGAGGGGAGCCTCGGCGACGACGCGGAAGTCGAGGGCACGGACGGCGACGCCGAGGGCGGCGAGGCCGCGGCGGGCGACTTCGCCGGTGAAGCGGAGGCCGAAACCGGCGCCGACCTCATGCGGGAACTCGACACGGGCGAGGGAGCCGGAGAAGACGAACTGAGCGCGCCGGGCACGCCGGGCGAAGGCGAAGGCGCCGAGGCCGGAGCCGAGACGGCGACCGGCGACGGCGCCGGCGGCCAGCCGACAGACGAGGGCGAAGGTTCCGGCAACGAGAGCGGCACGGCCGCGGCCGCCAGCGCGGAACCCGGCAACAGCAGCGCCGAAGCCGACGGCGCGGCGGCCGGGGTCGGCACCGGACCGCAGGACGAGATGGTCGACCCCTTCGGCGACCTCCTCACCCCGGCCCTCAGCCTCGAACAGGCACTCGAAACCGCCCTGCTCGAGTCGCCCGAGGACGCCTTCCGCAGGCCCCTGACCACGACCAGTGCGACCCAGTTCCGGGCCGCGGAGGTGGCGATTCGAAGCTCCGGCACCGTCGTCGGCAGCGACTCCACAGCCGCTGCCGGCGATCTGCCGCCCCCGAGGCATCCGATCGCGTGGCGCCACCGCGTTTCCGTGCGGCGCTACCTCGAGTCGCTGGAGGACGATTCCCCGGAGGGCAGGGAGTGAACGACACCGCCGAACCACGGACCGCAGCCGACCTGGCTCACCAGTTGACCGACTTCGCCGAACGCTGCGGCCAGTTGCGCGGCGAGATCGGCAAGGTGATCGTCGGCCAGGAGGAGGTGGTCGACGGCGTGATCATCGGTCTGCTCGCCGACGGCCATGTACTGCTCGAGGGCATTCCCGGTCTCGGCAAGACGCGACTGGTGCGCACCCTGGCCGAAGCGCTTCACGTCGAGTTCTCGCGCATTCAGTTCACGCCGGATCTGATGCCCGCCGACATCGTCGGCACCCACGTGCTGCGCGAAGACGAGACGGGAGGCCGTCGGCTCGTGTTCGAGCCCGGACCGATCTTCGCGAATCTCGTGCTCGCGGACGAGATCAACCGCGCCACGCCGAAGACCCAATCGGCCCTGCTGGAAGCGATGCAGGAAACGACGGTCACCGTCGGCGGCGAAACGAATCCCCTCGGGCCGCCCTTCTTCGTCCTCGCCACCCAGAACCCGCTGGAAATGGAGGGGACCTACCCGCTGCCCGAAGCACAGCTCGACCGCTTCCTGTTCAAGCTGCGGATGTCCTACCCCGGCACCGACGAACTGCACACGATTCTCGACCGCACCACCTCGGGCCACACGCCGACCGCTGCCGCACTGTGGACCGCCGAGCAGGTCATCGCGATGCGTCGCGCCGCCCGCCTCGCCCCGATTGCCCATCCGGTCCAGGAATACGCGATCCGGATCGGCCTGGCGACCCGTCCCGAAGGAGACCGGCCCGCGGAGGCGGTCCGCCGCTACGTGCGCATCGGCGCCAGCCCCCGTGGCGTCCAGGCGATGGTCCTCGGCGCCAAGGTCCACGCCCTGATTCGCGGCCGCGCCCACGTCGCCCGGGAGGACATTCGCGCCGTCGCTCTGCCCGCCCTGCGGCACCGGGTCCTGCTCAACTTCGAGGGTGAGGCGGAACGGATCGACCTGGACGATCTGCTCCAGGACCTCGTCGACAACGTGCCCGAGGGCTAAGGAGTTGCGCCGCAAGAACTGGGTGCGCCGGCGTCCCCGCCGGCTTCTGAGAGAAACGCGCCGCGAAGCGGCGACCATCCTGCGGCGCTAACGTTCAGCGAGAGCCACCGTGGCCGACCACTCCGCCTTCGCCTTCGAGCCGGCCTTCCTCGCCCGGCTGGAGCGCCTCCGGCTCCTGACCCGCCGCGTTCCGGCCGGCGGCTTCAAGGGAGAACACCGCGCGACCCATCTCGGCTCCGGAATCGAGTTCGCCGACTACCGCCCCTACGTCGAGGGCGACGACGTGCGTCACCTCGACTGGCGCGCCTACATGCGCTTCGACCGCCTGCTACTGCGGATGTTCGAAGAACACGGCGACCTCGCGGTCTACATCCTGCTCGACTGCAGCCGCTCGATGGCGCCCACGCCGGGCGACGCCGGACGCCGCAAGTTCGACGCCGCCCGCCGGATCGCGGCGGCCCTGACCTACATTGCCCTCGCCACCCTCGACCGGGTCACGCTGGCGCCCTACTCGAGCCACGCGCACCAGGTTCTCGGGCCGCTCCACGGCTCGCGACAGGTATGGCGCGCGCTCGACTTCCTCGCCAATCTCGACACCGGCGGCGACACACGCCTCGACCACGCCGTGCGCCAGGTGTTCGCCGCCGGCCGCCGGCGCGGCCTGGTCATCCTGATCTCCGACCTGCTCTCGGACACGACGGAGGGCGGTCTCGACCTGCTCCTGCCGTTGCGCCACGACGTCGCGGTCCTCCAGGTCACCGACCACCAGGACCTGGAGGCGCCGCTCGACCGCGACACGACCCTGGTCGACAGCGAGACCGGCGACACTCTCCGCGTTCATGGCGCCCCCACGCTCCTCCACAAGCTGGAAACCGAGGCCGACGTCCACCGGGACGAGATCCGCGCCCGCTGCACCGCCCGTGGCTGGTCCTTCATCCAGGCGCCGGTCGAGATGCGCTTCGAGGAGCTGGCCCTCGGCGCCCTGCGCCGCGGCCTGCTGAGCCGGGGACGCTAGTGCCGGTCTGGCTACCACTCCTGCTCGCCGCCCTCGCGGTGCTCGCGATCTACCTGATCCGGCCCACGGCACAGACGCTGTCCGTTGCCTCCACCTTGCTCTGGCGGCGCCTGCTGGCCGCCCGGCGGAAGCGCCACGACCGGCTGCGCTGGTTGCTCTCCCTGCTTCTCGCGATGACCATCGCCGGCTGTCTGGCGCTGGCCGCCGGCAAGGCCCCCTGGCTGCAGCCCGGAGGCGGCGACCTGATCGCCCTCGCCTTCGACTCTTCGCCCACGATGCGCGCCGCCCTTCCCGGCGGGACGGGTACGCGGACGGAGTTGGCCGTCGCCGAAGCGCGCCGCACGATCGCCGAAGCCGATTCCGGCAGCCGATTCACCCTGGGCGCCGACCCGACTCCGCTCACCTCCGCTGAGGCGCTGCTCGCCCTGTCCGGCTCCGTCGAGCCGGAGGCCGTGGAAGCCGACCTTGAACCGGCGATCCCCTCAGGCGATGCGGCTTACCTCTTCACCGACGGGGTCTCCGACTGGCGGCCGATCACGGACCCCGCCACCGCGACCCGCACGGTGTCCGTCCTCGCCCCGGCCAGAAACGCCGGCATCGTCCTCTTCGTAACCCGCCCGGCACCCAGCCACGAAGCGAAGCCTGAGGCGCTTCTCGAAGTGCTCACAACGGACTCAGCCGACGCCAGCAGTCCCGTACGGACCGAACTGACAGTCGCCGATTCGGAGACGATCCGTATCCGGCGCCAACTGGAGCTGCCGCCCGGCGACCGCTTCACGGCCCTGATCGACATCGCCGGTTTCGCCCCCGGCCCTGTTGTGGCACGGCTCCAGACGCCCGGCGATGTCTTTCCGCTGGACGACCGGGCCACATTGATCGCCGCTCGGACAACCGGCTCGGCACGCGTTGTGCGGCCGAAGAGCGAACGTCATCTGTTCGTTCAGGCCCGCAGTCACGCCTCCTTCGACGACTCGGCCGTCGCCAGGGCTTTCGCGGCGGACCCTTCGGTCAAGGTCGTCGCCGTGCACTCGGAAACCGACGAGACAGGCGGCGGAACCGCTACGCGTACACCTGCGGTCACTCCCGGCGACCGGGACTCCGCGCCCGAACCGCTTCTGGCGGACGTCGCCGTCTTCCACCGCACTGGACCGGCGGGCCTCACCGCCTTGCCCAGCCTGTTCCTCGACCCTCCGGATGCCCTTCCGGCCGGCGGACTCTCCCCCGCCGAGGCGGGGTCCCAAGGCCAGCGTCGCATCAACCGCATCGACGCGGACCACCCGATCCTCGCCGGCGTCTCACTACTTGGCCTTCCGGCCACCATCCCCGCCCGCGAGCTCGATCCCCGCTGCAGACCCCTCGCCACAGCCGGCAACCTGACCGCAATCGCAGTCTGCGATCCCGCCGACCCGGCCTCGCCGCCGGTCTCCGCTCCCTCCGACCCGGCACTCCCGCAGCTCACGGCCCGCTCCGTCGTCATCGCCTTCGACCTGGACCTCTCCCCCTTGTCCCAACGCCCGGATCTCGCCGCCCTCCTCCAGAACGCCACGGAGTGGCTGACCGCCGGCAACACCGTGGCGACCGCCGAACCATCCGCCATCGGCCTCCAGAGCGAGCGAGCCACCAGGATCAACGACTCGAACCTCGACCCCGTCCCACCGGGCCGCTTCGCCGAACTCACCCAGGGCACCCGCCGCCCCTGGTCCTGGCGCACCCTCGCCCTGGCCGGCCTCCTCCTTGCCTCCCTCGAGGCAATCACCTTCTTCCGCGGCCTTACGGTTTAGCTGGAATGACCCTGCTCCAGCCGTACTGGTTGCTCGCGGCGTTGCCGGTCGCGGTGCTGCTGTGGTCGCAGCGGAGCGATCGGCCCGACCGGCAGCGGCGGCGCCTGCTGTGGATGCGCGGTTCGCTGCTGGTGCTGGTCGTCCTGGCGCTTGCCGAACCGGTCGTCACCTGGAGCAGCCGCGAGCTCGATGTCGCCGTGCTCGTCGACGTCTCGGCCAGCGTCGAACCGGCGAGCCTGAACCGCGCGCTTCAGGCGATCGACCGCGGCATCGATGCGGAGGCGCCGGTGCGTCTGTTCGCCTTCGCGGACCGCGCGACGGCGGCTGCGGACGCGGATGACCTGCGGCGCCTCGAGGTCGCCGACTCCAGCACGGCCTCCGCCGGCAACGCCGCGCTCGACCGCGGCAGCACGCGTCCGGACGCCGCCATTCGTCAGACGGCGGCAGCGCTCCGGGCCGACCGCGTCCGCCGCATCCTTCTCCTCTCGGACGGCCAGAACGCGAGCGGTATGGCCGGGCGAACCGCGACCGAGTATCCGGAACTCCGAATCGACACCGCGGTTCTCGACCGGGTGGCGCCGCCGGTCTGGATCGAATCCGTTGAACTCGACGACGACGAGCGGCCCTTGCGCGCGGGCGAGCCTCACAACTGGATCTTCCGCATCGGCAGCCGGGCGTCCCTGCCCGAGGCTCCCCTGACCCTGCGCGGGGGCGGCGCCGAAGAACTGCACAGCGTCCCGCTTGAACCCGGCGTCACGCAGATCCAGCTCGAATGGACGTTCCCTGAGCCGGGACTCCAGACCTTCGAGGCCGTGCTCGGGAGCGGCGAAGGCGACGCTCCGGCCCAGGGTGCCGTGTGGCGGGGCAGCCTCCGTGTGGCGCCCGAACACCGCGTCCTGCTCCTCGCGCCGACCGATCACTCGGGCGACCTGGAGCGACTGCTGGAGAATCAGGGCCTGCAGGTCACCCGCAGGACGCCGGATCGGACGGCACTCAATCCGACCGCGCTTCTGCGGTACGACGCCGTCCTGTTGAGCAACGTCGCCGCCGACAGCCTTCCCGAACCGGCCCAGCGAACGCTCGGAGAGTGGGTCGAGGACGAAGGTGGCGGCCTGTTGTTCGTCGCCGGCGAGGCGACTTTCGGCGAGGAGGGGTACCGCGACTCACCGCTCGAAGGCGTGCTGCCGCTCGACTTCGAGATCGAGGAGGAGCGCAGCGAGGTTGCCCTGATGATCGCGCTGGACAAGTCCTACAGCATGAAGGGTCCGAAGATGGACCTGGCCAAGGAGGCGGCCAAGGCTGCCCTCGGCATGCTCAACGAGCAACACCGCTTCGGGCTGGTCGCCTTCGACTGGCACACCCACGAGATCGTCCCGCTGCAGTTCGTGCGCGAGCAGGAGCTGCTCGCGGACCGCGTCGACCGCATCGAAGCCAGCGCCCAGACGAACTTCTATCCGGCGCTCGAAGCCTGTCTGGACCAGCTCTCGGCGGTCGAGTCCGAGGTCAGGCACGTCATCCTGGTTTCGGACGGCCGCACCTACCCCGACGAGTACGAGAACCTCGTGCTCCGCATGCGACAGGAGGAGATCACCGTCTCCACCGTCGCGATCGGTGTGGAGTCGGACCGCGAGTTGCTCGCGGACATCGCCGACTGGGGCGACGGCAACGCCTACACGATCGAGGACGCCTCCTCCGTCCAGGGCATCCTGATCGACGAGACGATGAACCAGCTCCCCGACTCGACGCGGGAAGAGGAGATCCGGGTCGAGCAACGCGGCCAGTCCGAAGCCCTGGCCGGAGTCGACATCGCGGAAGCCCCTCAGCTCTACGGCCGCATCGCCGCGGTGGCCAAGGACAGCGCGGAGGTCATTCTCGGCGCCGGTGAGTCAGATCCGATCCTGGCCAGTCGCTACGTCGGCATGGGCAAGACCTGGATGCTCACTACGGACCTCCAGCCCCGATGGGCCGGCGACTGGCTGCGATGGCCCGAACTACCCCGCCTCGTCGCCCAGGTCGTGCGCGACGCGGCCGACCGGCGCGCGAGCTCCGAATGGAACCTGCGCCTCGACCGGCGGGACGAGGTCCTCGAAGCGGAACTCAGCGTGATCCAGGACGGCGGGCGTTTCGCCAGCGACCTCTCCCCACGGCTGGTCGTGCTGCGCGGCGACCGGCGCCTTGAAGCGCCGATGCAGCGCACCGGCCCCGGTCTCTACCGGCTTTCGCCCGAAGATGGCCTGCAACTCGCGCCGAGCCTCGAGCCCTACCGAGTCGAGGTCCACACCGGAGCGCCGGGCACCGAAGCGAGCGTCAGTCCGGGCCGTACGATCTTCTTCCCCGCCCGCGACGAATTGCGCCCCGGCGCCCCCGACATCGCCGCCCTCGCCGAGCTCGCCGCCGAGACCTCCGGCCTGTTCCACGAGACCGTTGGCGGCGCCGTCGCCGCGATCACCTCGCCCGGCGCCCGGACCGCGGTCCGCCGCTTCGAGTTGTGGTCCGTCCTCGCAACCGCGGCGACCCTCCTGTTTCTCGCCGAACTCCTCCTGCGTCGGCGACGGCGGCATGTGGCTACCGCCACCGCCACTGCGGCCCGGAGCCGGAACCGGCCGGCTGCGTAGCCAGAAACGAGTGTTATCGGTAATGCCTCCACAGCCCCTGACCTTGAATGGCCTCAAGTCCGAGCTGTGGGCGTGTGCCGAGATCCTCCGCGGCAGCGCCGTCGACCGCACCGACTGGAAGGCCTACATCCTCCCTCTGTTGTTCTTCAAACGGATCAGCGATGTCTGGGACGAGGAAGCCGCCGAGGCCCGACAGCCCTACGGTGAGGTCGACCTGGCCGACTTCCCGGAACTCCACCGCTTCGACTTGCCGACCGGGCGCCACTGGCGCGATGTCCGGCAAGCGCCAACAAACGTCGGCGCGACGCTCACGAAGGCCCTTAGAGACATCGAGCAGGCCAACCCCGACACGCTGGCCCGAGTCTTTGGCGCCGCCGACTGGGGAAACCGCGAGATCCTCAGTGACGCGCTACTCAAGGACCAAATTGAACGACTGTCAGCCGTGCCGCTGGGAAACGCAGCAGTGGGGTCCGACATCCTGGGCGACGCCTACGAGTACCTGATCGGCAAGTTCGCCGACATCACGCGGCGGAAGAAAGCCGGCGAGTTCTACACGCCGCGCAGCGTCGTACGGATGATGGTCGAGTTGCTCGATCCGCAGGAAGGCGAGACCATCTACGACCCGGCCTGCGGTACCGGCGGCATGCTGCTCGGCGCCATCGACCACATCGAGCGCGGGGGCGGCGATCCCCGGACCTTCTTCGGCCACATCTTCGGCGAGGAGAAGAACCTCACGACCTCGTCCATCGCGCGCATGAATCTCATGCTGCACGGCATCGACGATTTCCGGATCGAACAGAACGACACTCTTCGGAATCCCGCCTTCACTGACCCTAGCGGCGTCCTGGCGACGTTCGATTGCGTGATCGCCAACCCACCGTTCTCGCTCAAGGAGTGGGGCCGCGAGGTATGGGAGGCAGATCCGTGGCGCCGCGCGTCGTTCGGCCTGCCCCCAGCCCGCTACGGCGACTATGCCTGGGTCCAACACATGGTGGCGTCGATGGCGCCGGACTCCGGCCGCATGGCGGTCGTGCTGCCGCAGGGAGTGCTCTTCCGCGGGGGCGCGGAGGGGCGAATCCGTCGCGCACTTCTCGAGGAGGATCTCATCGAGGCAGTGATCGGGCTCGCGCCCAACATCTTCTACGGCACCGGCTTGGCCCCAGCCGTAGTTACGATGGGCCGCAAGAAGCGACGTAAGCGGCGCGGCAAGGTGATCGTCATCGACGCATCCAGCCTGTTTCGCAAGGGCCGGGCTCAGAACTTCCTCGACCCGGCGCACGCCGAGGTGATCGTCGAGTGGGTAGGCGAGTTCCGGGACGTGGAGGATCGGGCGAGAGTCGTCTCCACACAGGACATCAAGCGTGAAGACTGGACGCTCAACATCTCCCGCTACGTGCTCCCGCCCATGGGTGCAGAGATCCCGCCGCTCCCCGATGCCATCTCCAGCTTCAAGAAGGCGCTCGCCGAGGCGCGGGGCGCCGAGGACCGCCTCCGGCGTCGGGTAATCGATGATGGCTGGCTAGACTGACCCGTCCCGCTCCTTCCTCGCACGAGTGACGAACCGCTATGCTCAAGCCATGCTGGCCAAGGCCCAAATCCAGAGAGATGCCCTGAACCTGCCGGCGCAGGAACGTATCGAGCTCGTAGTCGAGCTCTGGGACAGTCTGGTGCCGGGGGAGATTCCCATCCCCGAGTGGCAGCGTGATCTTGTTCATGATCGGTTGGCGGCCCTGGATGAGATGTCGCCCGACGAACGTTCGGCGCCTTGGGAAGCCGTCCGCCCGCGAATCTTCGCCGACAAGGCGTGACCCTAGCCGTCCGCCTGACATTCGCCGCAGTGCAGGATCTCGCGCTGGCCGCACGGTGGTACTCCGAGGAAGCTCCTTACATGCTGGCTTCCTTCGAAGAGGAAGTCGCCGCCGCCTTTGGCCGCATCTCGGGGGGACCTGACGTGTACCAGATCGTGGAGGCGACAATTCGACGCGCACCCTTGCGAAAGTTCCCGTTCTCGATCTTCTACCGGACACTGCCCCAGTGGATCGAAGTCATCGCCGTGCTGCATCAATCCCGGGATCCGAGGACGTGGCGCCGGCGGGTCTGACTACGGAGCGCGCAGGCCAAGGCCATGGCAGCCGGGGTGCTAGCGCTAGCGTCCAACACCTTGGCCAGCAGGCGCTGGAGTCCTATCTCTGGGGAGCGGCCAACCTTCTGCGCGGCCTCACCGACGCCGGCGACTACAAGCAGTACGTCTTCCCGTTGCTGTTCTTCAAGCGCCTGTCCGACGTCTGGGACGAGGACTGCCGAGGCGCCCTCGACGAAACCGGCGACCGAGGATACGCGGTGGCGACTGCCAACGACCGGTTCACTATCCCGACCGGCGCTCACTGGGACGACGTCCGAAGAGTGGCGCGCGACGTTGGCCGCACGCTGCTGAGAGCGTTCCGCGCCATCGAGACGGCCAACCCGGAACGCCTCGCCGGGGTCTTCGGCAACGCGCCCTGGACCGACAAGGCGCAGATGCCGGATCCCACGCTCAAGAACCTGATCGAGCACTTCTCGAAGCACTCGCTGAGCCTCGCGGCCGTCCCTGAGGACGAGTTGGGCAACGCCTACGAGTACCTCATCAAACAGTTCGCCGACGACAGCGGGCACACGGCGCAGGAGTTCTACACCAACAGGACCCTGGTACACCTGATGACGAAGATGCTTCAGCCGCAAGCCGGCGAGCGGATCTACGATCCGACGGCCGGCACCGGCGGCATGCTTATCTCCGCTCTGGCCGAAGTGCGGCGCAACGGCGGTGACGCGCGAACGCTCGGCCTCTACGGCCAGGAGCTCATCGCAACGACGGCGGCGGTCGCGCGGATGAACCTCGTGCTGCACGGGATAGACGATTTCCGTATCGCTGTCGGCAACGTCCTGAGCGATCCGGCCTTCGTCGAGCGGGACCGCCTAATGACGTTCGATGTGGTCCTCGCAAATCCTCCCTACTCCATCAGGACGTGGAACCGCGACGCGTGGTCCAAGGCCCCTTGGGGCCGCAACACCCTAGGCGTGCCGCCTCAGGGGCGGGGCGATTACGCCTTCTTCCAGCAAATTCTCAAGAGCCTGGACCCTCGGACCGGCCGGTGCGCCATCCTGTTCCCGCACGGCGTCCTGTTCCGCCAGGACGAGGCGGCCATGCGGCGCGTTCTGATCGAGCGCGACCTCGTCGAGTGCGTGCTCGGCTTGGGGCCCAACCTCTTCTACAACTCGCCGATGGAGGCGTGCGTCGTCGTCTGCCGGACCCGGAAGCCGCCCGACCGCCGCGGCAAGATCCTGTTCATCAACGCCGTCCACGCGATCGCGCGGGAACGGGCGCAGAGCTTCCTGACACCGGAGCATCAGGAGCGGATTCTGACGGCATACGAGGCCTTCGTCGACGAGCCTGGATTCGCCGCCGTCGCTTCCTGCCACGACGTGCTTGCGAACGACGGCAACCTCTCCATCCTCCGCTACGTCCGGCGGATCGACGAAGGGGATAGCGGGCCCCGGACGAAAGGCGACCTGCGGCAGGCATCGGCCGACTTCGACGCCGGTAGCGCAGCCTTCTGGCGTGAGATGGGTAATGTCGTTGAGATGGTCGAGCGGACCGGGATACAGAGCCGATCCGATGGCTAGCGACAGGCTCAAGCCCGGCTGGACGCGGGTTACCTTCGGAGATGTCGTGCGCTTGAGCAAGGACCGGTCGTCCAATCCGGAGTCGGCCGGTTTCAAGCGCTACGTGGGCCTTGAGCACCTTTGATCCAGGAAACCTCGCGATCCGCCGCTGGGGTCATGTCGCGGACGGCACGACTTTCGCGACGGTGTTCCGTCCGGGACAGGTTCTGTTCGGAAAACGACGTTCGTATCAGCGCAAGGTTGCCGTCCCGGACTTCGCTGGCGTATGCAGTGGCGACATTTACGTGCTCACACCCCGCGACGACCGGCACTTGCTAGCCGGGCTCCTCCCGTTCGTCTGCCAGACGGAAGCCTTCTTCCAGCATGCTATCGGCACCTCCGCGGGGTCTCTATCACCCCGGACCAATTGGCGAAGTCTCGCCGCCTACGAGTTCGCCCTGCCGCCGCTAGTCGAACAGCGCCGGATTGCTAAGCTGCTGATGCACATCGAATCCGTGTCGCAGGCGCTCCACGAGACGCGCACTGCGTTGATCGCGCTGCGGAAGAGCACCTTGGTGCATGCACTCAGCCAACTGCTGGCTGATCCAGCGGTCCAGCGAATCCCAACAGGAGCGATCGGCGAAGTACTGCTTGGACCCCAGCGTGCTCCACGGCACGAGGACGGACCGTCGATGCGCCCATACCTGCGCGCCGCCAACGTCTTCGACGGCTACATCGATACGACCGATGTCAAGAGCATGAACTTCTCACCCTCCGAGTACCAGCGGTACGGCCTCCGGGACGGCGATGTCCTCCTAAACGAAGGACAGAGTCGCGAACTCGTGGGGCGTACCGCGGTCTTCTGCGGAGATGTGCCGGGGGCTTGCTTCCAGAACACGCTCGTCCGGTTCCGGCCCGGTCCGAGAGTCTCGACCCAGTACGCCCACCGGTTTTTTCAATACTGCATGTATAACGGCACCTTCGCTGCCCTTGCTACGCAGACGACGTCCATTGCCCACCTAGGGGCACAGAACCTGGCCCAACTCCCGATGCCAGTGCCCGACAAGACTCGGCAGGTTGAGATCACCGGGCGACTTTCGTCGATCGACGCCGCGTCACCGGCTACGGCGGGCCGCGAAAGACGGCTGCGAAACCTCAAGGTCCTCGCCCTAGAGCCGCTTGGCGCATAACCGCAAACGACTCTCGGAAGCCGCCAGTTGACGAGACACACGGAACACCACACTTCCGCCGACTGATGACAGCCGCCCTGCGGCTGGCCCGTGCGCCAACGTCGCCCCGCCCCCCGCAGCCAAATCTACGTTTCGCGTGAGGACAGGTGGTCAAGGTCGAGCGGGTCACTCTCGACGCAGTCCCGGCCAGTCAGGTCGTCGAGCGTCTGCACTACCCCGTCGACGTGTCTGAAGCGGCCTTCGGGTTGGACTCGGTGCAGCCACAGGTCCAAGTAGTTGTCCCAGTCTTGCCCAGCGAACGTCTCGTCCGAGTCGCCACGGACGAACAGGAACAGGAGAGCCACATCCGAGGCCCGCCAAGAGGGCGCGGCCCGCACCCGAATCTCCCGTAGCGCGCGAATCCGGTTCCGGGTGAGTGCCTGCCGTAAGTGTCTGACATCCTCGTCTTGAGGCGCGCCAACGACGCGTTCCCAATCAGCCACGACCGCCTTCTCCACGGTCATCACGCGGTCGAGGTCGGCGACGAGCCCCTGAGGCTCGGTTCCCGGAAGGAACGCTTAGATAGTTCGGTCTGCGGCCTCGTCGGATCTCCGCGAGCCTGTCAGTGTCCACCTCTACCAAGGGGCAGACCTGGACGAAGGGCCGGCTCTCGCAGGCGCGGACGATGTCGCAGGTCTGCGTCACCACAGCGAATCCATGGACCCGTGCTTCTGCCGCGTCGGCGCCGACGGCGGCTGCGACAGCCGCCGCTTCCGTTAGCGGCGCCTGCGGGTCCAACCGGAACAGGAACCCCCGGTCGCCCAGTACGCAGTCTCCCTGGCGCCACGACCGGAGAGCGTCGTCAATGCGGTCGATGGCTGCCGGGTGCACCTCATTCGGTCGATTCACGCCGCATGTTCCTCACGGTGCGGGCGGCGGAACCGGCCCCAGCATCCCGGTGGATCTGATCGTTCATCGCTTCGATCAAGCCATCGGGCGGCGGCGGCGTCCGCTCGGCCCGAGCGTCCGCATCAAGCTCGCGCCGCTCGACACGCCGGCCCGGCTGTCGACGACCGAGCCGCGCGGCGGCCTCGTCGAACGCCTGCGACGTCAAGAGATCGAAGGGCGCACTGCCTGCAGACACCGTGAAGAGCGCCGCGCGGTTGCTCCTCGCGTCACCCTGGTCGGCTTCTCGCACGATGTCAAGCACCTTGAGGAGGTGCCGTTCGTTGGCAGAGTTCATTGGCTTGCCGCTGGCCCAGAAATGCACGCTGCGGCGTGAGACGCCGAAGATCTGCGCTAGTTGCTTCCACGTCAACCCCGAAACGCGGCGCAACTCCGAGACCGCGCGGCTCGTGACATCGGAATCAGTCGCCGCGATCTGGTCCGGCTCCGCAGGCGCATTCCAGGAATCGTCACCCGCTGTTCGGTGGCTGTCCCACACGAACGGCTCAGACCACACGCCCGTCGAAGCCGCGGACGAGGTCGCGTGGGCCAGCGGCTGCCAAGCCGCGATGATGACCGCGATGGGAGCCAACGACCCGCGAAGTCCGTAACCGACGGCGCTTATGTCCGCCCCGGACCCCGAAGTGCTAAGGGCAGAGAACGGCTGTTGCAGGTTCACGAGAGCCCTCCATAGCGGCGATCAAACTCGTCGGTGACGACCCAACGAAAGAAGCTGTAGATGCGCTCGGCGAGCGCTCTCGCCTGCGACCCGATGAGCTTCACATCAAACGCGTTGGCTTCCTCCACAAAGGCGTCGACGTCGAGAATCCAGCTCGGTTCGTCGACGGCATCCACCGCGGCAGGGTCGACCGTGCTCTCGGCGGGCAGGTATGCCCACCGCGCCATCAGTTGGCCGTTGGAGTCCGGCAGCCGGAAGAGGGTCTGGGAGAGCATGTGGTGTGCATCCTCGACCAGCGGCGTCGCCAGAACGCCCGCCACCTGCGGGCGTACGAGTTTTGGCAACGCGCGGAGGTTCGCACCGAGGATCCTGTCGATGTACCGGACACCAAGGCGATCGACCGTCCGCGGGTTCAGGTGCTCGCGGAGCTCGGTCAGTACTCGGCGGAACCGGTCGAAGAAGTCGTCGCGGCTCGTGTACCGCGAAGTCTCAAGTGCCAGGAACTCCGGAGCGAGCGTCACTCGCCAACTCCCGGTCGCATCGATGAACCGCCACGACACGTTGGACTGCGTGCTGACGGGGCCCTTCGGCCCTATGACGACGTTGCCGCTCTCCTCGGGCCGCAACGTCGGATAGTCGTCCCGGATCGCCTCCTGAAAGGGGGCGACGAAGCTCCGGTTCTCCACCGAGGCGATCAGTGGATAGCGCACCTGCGCAATGACTCGCACCAACGGCGCGTTCTCGAGAGCAACCTCGGTCGGCGGTGGCCCCTGCAGGGGGTTCTGGGTCGATTCCACCAGGTTCTGTCCTCCGAAAAGGTTGGGCGACGCCTGACGGGAGGCAGTGTACGCGATGTGAAGAGAACTGTGAAGTGGGCCTCACACGCGCTGGCAACTCGGTACGGCGCCTCCAGCGGCGTGCTACTGGCTACGCGACGCCGACGACGCCCACGCCAGCACCCCCGCCAGGCCGGCGTCCGTGCCGAGAGCAGCGGGTTCGACGCGGACGCCGTCGACAGGGAAGACACGAACGCGGTCGGCGATCGTTCGCCTGACGCCTTCGAACAGCAGGTCGCCGAGGCCGGCGACGCCGCCGCCGAGGACAATCAGGTCGGGGTGCAGGGAGACGACGACGTTCGCGGCGGCGATGCCGACGAGGCCCGCGATACGCTCCAGTTCGCTCGTCACCGCCTTGTCGCCGGCATTTGCCGCGTCCCCCATCGCCTCGGCCGTGACCTGGCCCGCGTCTCCACCGGTCAGCTCGTGCAGAACGGGGCTTTGACCCGAACGAAGCAGCCGGACGCCAGCGGCGGCGATGGCCGGGCCGCTCGCCACCGCCTCCAGGCAGCCGCGGTTGCCGCAGCCGCACAGCGGGCCGGTCGGGTCGACGATCTGGTGGCCCAGTTCTCCCGCCGACCCCAGCGGCCCCAACCGCAGCTTGCCGTCCACGACGACACCGCCGCCGATTCCGGTGCCGAGCGCGAACAGAGCCATCGTCGACGTCCCCCGCCCGGCGCCCAGCGTGAACTCGCCCAGAGTGGCGGCACGGACATCGTTCAGGAGATGGACGGGCGCCTCCAACCGTTCGCCGAGAATGCGCGCCACCGGTACGTCGCGCCACTGGGTTGGCAGGTTGGGCAGGAACCGCGTCTCGCCTTTCTCCAGATCCACCCAGCCCGGACAGCCGAGACCGACCGCTGCCGCGCCCTCGCCGACTTCTCGCTGCAGCTCCAGCATCCCTTCGGCGATCTGGTCGAGCACCGGCGCCGAACCCTCGTAGCCGCCGCCCTCGAGGTTCCGCCGCGCGACGAGGCGGTACTCGCCAGCCGCACCGTCCACAAAACCCAGCGCGAGTCCGATGTGGGAACCGCCCAGGTCGACGGCGCCGTAGAGCCTTCCTTCGCTGGCGTCAGCGGTCATCGTCCGTCAAACCGGAACCGTCCGGAAGCGTCTCGGGTCACGGCGGGTCAACAGGGCCCCCACCCGGTGGACAGAAGGCTCCCTGCGAATGCGCGTTCTGCGCAGCGGCACTGGCCCACAACGAGAAGCGGCGCGCCCACAAAGATGGACGCGCCGCATATCGAGAGCTCGTGGAAGGAACGGGTTACCGAGCCCCGCCAGCGGCTGGTGTCGCCGTCGCCGCGGCGCCCTCAGCCTCGGTCACGAGATCCTCGCCCCGATCCTCCGAGTAGTCGATGAAGCCGATCATCATCTCGTCGGTCGTCGGACCGCCGAACTGGATGGCTCGGGTCGTGTCGAGTTCAAGGACCGTCTCCGCGTTGCGCTCCTCGGTGTTCACGTACGTCATCAGCACGTCGACGCGCGTACCGGCCGGGAGGTCCTTCGGTTCCTTGTAGATGTAGTTCGTCTGCCAGTTCCAGTCGTAGGCAGGCACATCAAGCAGAACCTCCTCGGTGCCGTCGGGGTAGTACGCCGTGTACTTCGCGTCCAGTCCGCGCAGATGGGAGTGCGGCACGTAGCCGTAGATCGTCGTCGGGTACTCGAACACCTTCGAGGCGCCGATGACCCAGTTCTCATGGCCCGGCGGGATCTCGAAGTCGCTGTTCCCGACCCCTTCCCACTGGGCAACCCGGTCGATCTTCGCGTCCTTCGGATGGAACTTGAAGGCCATCTGGGTGTTGTCCCAGACGCCGGTGCCCTCGCCCGGCTCCTTGTTGTAGTGCATCGAGAAGTAGAGCTGGGTGCCCGGCATCAGCAGACGGCCCGCGCCTTCCGGCAGGTAGAAGGGCTCGGTGCCCGGGGCGATCCCGCCGATCAGGCCGGAAGCGCCGGGCGTTTCCGTCTCGGTCGCGACCCGCGATCCGACCACGTGATGGACCACGTCGCTGCCGGGACGGAACTCGATCGCCTGGATCCAGCGCGGCTCGGGGAGCATCTCCTCGGTGATCATGACCGCCTTCAGGCTGATGTTCACATCCTTCACGTCGTCGTCGACCCAGAATGGCTCGGCCAGATCGAGCACGAGGTCCGGCTCGCCGATCAACCAGCCCGTCGGCCACTCGGTCGGCGCCGGCGCGTTCGCCGGGTCGCCGCGGCGAGCGCCCGTCTTCGCCCAACCGATGATCGTGTCGATCTCTTCCGCGGTCAGAATCCGCTCGTTCGTGAACTGGCCGTGGGTTTCCTCGCTCGCGAACCACGGCGGCATTTCCTTCGCCTCAACCTGGCGCGCGATGCTGCGGGCCCAGGGGCGCGTCTCTTCGTAGGTCGTCAGGGCCATCGGCGCCTTCATGCCGCCGTAGGCCACGCCCTCGGGGCGATGGCAGCCCTGGCAGGAGCGCTGGAGGATCGGTTCGACGTCCTCGTGGAACGTGATCGCGTCCGGGCTGGTCGTTTCGTTCGGGCCGGCGGCAAGAACCGGGGCCGCGGCGACGAGCAGCAGGGCGGCGAGTGCGAAGAAGCGGGAACGGTTGGAGATCACGAGCGTCCTCCCGGGTCGAGGGTTGCTGGTTCACGGTTCAGAATGTTGCGTCAATGTACCACGCCGGGTGGCGCCGACTCAAATGCCGATGGCCAACGCGGTTCCCTGGCCGCCTTCGGCGGCAGCCGGCGGGGGCGCCGGCGCACCCAGTGTGAAGCCTCCGACATGGAGGTGCTAGTCCGGCAGCACTGTCTCAAGCCGGTCGATCGCATGAACCGGCGCGCCCTCACCCTTCATCAGAGGCGCGACAGCCCGCAGCACAAGGCGCTGCCGGGCCAGCCGCCCCTGGCCGGCGAAGACGGCGGACTCCACGCGCAAGCTGAAGTGACTGCCCTCGCCCGTCACGCTGATGCGGGCACCCGGCAGCGCCGCGGCCACGGCCTCCCGAATGCGCTCGGCCGTCTCCTGCGGCGACGGCTGTTCAGCGATCTCCATTCCACGGGCCGTTCCGACCAGGCGCCGATCGATCAGCCGGCGGCACGGGCAGCCGGGATGTCGACATCCAGGCGCTGCCCGTGCTCGCTGTCCACCACCGTGATCGAAGCTCCCTGCGCACGCGCTGCCGAATCCCGGTCGAGCAGGAAGTGAAGATCGCCAACTGGCACGCGGACCTCCGATCCCGTCGCGGGCCCGAAACCGAGAAAGGGCTGGAACTTCGCGTCGATACCGAAGTGCAGTTCCGCCTGCTGCTGCTGTTGGGCATTGCGGAGAATCTCCTCCGCGTCGCCGCTGATCGTGATCTCGATGTCGGCGGCGGCGAGTTCCGCGCGCTCGAGTCCCAGCGCGTCGTGAAGTTCGCCGCTCTCGTACATCTCCTTCACGATGTCGCAGCCGCCCATGAACTCGCCGCCGATGTAGAGCTGCGGGATCGTGGGCCAATCGGAGAACTCCTTGACGCCTTCGCGGACCTCGCCATCCGACAGAACGTCGAACGTCTCGTACTCGGGCAGAAGACGGTTCAGAACCTGGACCACCTGGGCCGAGAAGCCGCATTGGGGCCCGGCCGGGTTGCCCTTCATGAAGAGAACAGCGGGCGCCGAATCGACGATGCCCTGGATGCGGGTCTGAAGTTCGGGGGAAAGAGGCATGGGATTCACTTCCGGGATTCATTTCCTGGCCGTACCGGCCGGTCGTGCGTATTGCTACTCTACCGGGTTCACCGCCGACCCGCGACCGAACGCCGCGGAAACGACCGGGCAGGAGACAGCAGACGATGAGCGACTCCAGGAGGGCCGCGGCCCCCAACAACACGCATCGAGGAAGCCCCCGCGGCAGCTACCGCCGCGTCGAGAGCAAGGTGGCGACCGTCCTCGCCGTGGCGCTTGCGGCCACCCTGGCCTCCCCGCTGGCCCAGGCCAGCGAATGGACCTCCTGGCGAGGCCCGGACCAGAACGGCTATTCGTCCGCGACCGGCCTGATCGACACCTGGAGTCCGGAAGGCGAGAACCTGATCTGGCGCCGCGACTTCACCGCCCGGTCGACGCCCGTCGTGATGGATGGCCGCGTGTACGTGAACGGCCGCGCCGGAACCGGCATCGACCAGCAGGCGGTCGTTGCCGCCTTCGACGCCGAGACCGGCGTTCCCGTCTGGGAGAACCGCTACAACCTCTACCTGACGACCGTGGCGATGAACCGCGTCGGCTGGGCCTCGCTCACCGGCGACCCGGAGACGGGCTACATCTACGCCCAGCTCGTCAGCGGCCTCTTCCTCTGCCTCGACCGCGACGGCAAGGTCGTCTGGTCCCGCTCGCTCAAGGAGGAGCACGGCCGCTTCGAGGGCTACGGCGGCCGCACCGCTTCCGCGGTGATCGACGAGGACCAGGTCATCCTGAACATGATCAACGGCAGTTGGGGCAACCAGGGACCGCCGCGCCACCGCTACTACGCCTTCGACAAGCAGAGCGGCGCCGTGCGCTGGATGTCGACGCCGGGCGGCAACGTCTACGACCGGAACACCCAGTCCGTTCCCGTGGTCGCCGTGATCAACGGACAGCGCCTGCTGATCGGCGGCAACGCGGACGGCCACATCTACGCGATCCAGGCCCGCACCGGCAGAAAGGTCTGGGAGTTCGAGCTGTCGAAACGCGGGATCAACGTCTCTCCCGTGGTCGACGACGCGGGGCGGGTCTTCATCTCCCACAGCGAGGAGAACATCGATGAAGCCACGCTCGGCCGCTTCGTGGCGATCGACGGCACGGGCAGCGGCGACCTGACCTCCTCGGGCGAACTGTGGCGCTGGAACCGCAAGAAGGCCGGCTTCCCGTCACCCGCGCTCCACGAGGGCCGGGTCTACGTCGTGAGCAACCAGGGCAATCTCGCAGCGGTCGATGCGGCGACCGGCGACGTGCACTGGGAACTCAGCATCGGCACGGTCGGCAAGGCGTCGCCGGTGTGGGCCGACGGCAAGCTCTACGCTCCCGAGACGAACGGCCACTTCGCGATCGTGAAGCCCGGCGAGGACAACGCCGAGATCCTCGCCCGCCACGAGTTGAGGATGCCAGACGGCCGCCGCTACGCCGAGTTCTACGGGTCGGCGGCGATCGCCTACGGCCGGATCTACTTCACGACGGAAGAGGGCCTGTACTGCCTGGGCGACAAGGACGCGGCGTTCGAGGTCACGTCCTCCGACCCGCCCGGCCTGGGCGACGAGGGCACGGCGGAAAGCCCGGCGGCCACGCTGCTCGTGATCCCCGCCGAGGTCACCACGAAGCCCGGCGAGACCCACGACTTCGAGGTGCAGGCCTTCGACGCGCAAGGCCGGTCTCTCGGCCCGGTCGAGGCGACGTGGTCGATTGCGGGCCTCGACGCCGAACTGGACGGATCGAGCCTGCGGATCGCAGCCGACTCCGGCTTCGCCGCCGGCGCCCTGGTCGCGGAGAGCGGCGGCCTCGAAGCCGAGGCGCGGGTCCGCGTGTTCCCGCCGCTGCCCTGGCGCGAGGACTTCTCCGGCGGCAAGCGCGGGCTCTGGATCGGCGGCGGCCGCTACGACGTGGCGGAAGAGAACGGCGACAGCATCCTGATCAAGCCGGTGGCGGAACGGGGCCTGCTCCGCTCGCCGCTGCTCATTGGCCCACCCTCGATGGGCAACTACACGATCCAGGCCGACGTGCGCCTCACGCAGAAGGGCCGCCGCAAGGCGGATGCGGGCCTGATCAACAGCGGCTACATCCTGGATCTGCTCGGCATCCACCAGCGCCTGCAGATCCGGTCCTGGTCGGCGCAGCTCCGGGTCGAGAACACGGTCGACGTCGAAGCCGAGATGGACCGCTGGTACACGATGAAGCTCCAGGTCGAGTCGGACGACGCCGAGGCCCGCATTCGCGGCAAGGTGTGGCCGCGCGGCACCAACGAGCCGGCAGACTGGACCGTGACCGCGACGGACCCCCACCCGATCCGCAACGGCTCGCCCGGCCTGCTCGGCTACTCGCCGTCCGTCGTCTCCTACGACAACGTCCTGATCGAGCCGAACTGAGGCCCGACCGGGGAGCGGAGGACGCGCGATGGAACGGAAGATCCGCATGGGCATGGTCGGCGGCGGCCAGGGCGCCTTCATCGGCGCCGTCCACCGGATGGCGGCGGGCCTCGACGGCTTGATCGAGCTCGTCTGCGGCGCCTTCAGCTCGGATCCGGAACGCTCCAGGGCCTCGGGCGCCGCGCTCTTCCTGCCGCCCGAGCGCTGCTACGGCACGTACCAGGAGATGATGGCGTGCGAGGCCGCCCTCGACCCGGCCGAGCGGATGGACTTCGTCTCCATCGTCACCCCGAACCACATGCACTTCCCGGTCGCCGCGGCGGCGCTCGAAGCGGGCTTCCACGTGATGAGCGACAAGCCGATGACGAAATCGGCGGCCGAGGCGGAGGCCCTGGTCGAACTCGTCGAACGGACCGGCCTCGTCTTCGGCCTGACCCACAACTACACGGGCTACCCGATGGTCAAGGAGGCCCGCCACCGGGTCAGGAGCGGCCAGCTCGGCAAGGTCCGCAAGATCGTCGTCGAGTATCCGCAGGGCTGGCTCGCCACGGAGCTCGAAGCGGAAGGCCAGAAGCAGGCGGACTGGCGGACCGACCCCGAGCGGGCCGGGATCAGTTGCTGCATCGGCGACATCGGCACTCACGCCGAGAACCTCGCGGAAGCGATCACCGGGCTGCGCATCGAGTCGCTGTGCGCGGACCTGACGACCTTCGTCGACGGCCGGCCCCTGGAGGACGACGGCAACATGCTGCTCCGCTTTGAGGGCGGCGCGCGGGGAGTGCTCCACGCGTCCCAGATCGCGGTCGACGAGGAGAACGCGCTGGCGATCCGGGTCTACGGCGAAACCGGGGGTCTCGAGTGGCGCCAGGAAGAGCCGAACACGCTGATCCTCAAGTGGCTCGACCGTCCGCGCGAGATCCTGCGCACCTCCGGCCAAGGGCTGAGCGCCGCCGCGGCGGCGCACACGCGGCTGCCGGCCGGCCACCCCGAGGGGTTCCTCGAGGCGTTCGCCAACCTGTACCGGAACTTCGCGTGGACCCTCGACTGCCGGCGGCGCGGAGTCGAGCCGGACGAGACGATGCTCGACTTCCCCACGGTCCACGACGGCCTGCGCGGGATGCAGTTCATCGAGACGGTTGTCGCCAGCAGCGAGAGCGACGAGAAGTGGCTCAGGATGCCCGCCTGACCGCGGCACGCAAGCGCCACACCTCAACGAACGAAGGCAGCAACCAGTAGGAGACGCACCGTGGCTCGACCCGTTACCCTGTTCACCGGCCAGTGGGCCGATCTTCCCGTAGCCGACCTTTGCCCGCTGGCGAAGGAACTCGGCTACGACGGCGTGGAACTCGCCTGCTGGGGCGACCACGTGGAAGTCGACCGCTGTGACGACGCCTACGCGGCCTCGCGGCGCGAACTGCTCGAGCAGCACGGGCTCGAACTCCACGCGATCAGCAACCATCTGGTCGGCCAGGCGGTGTGCGACCGGATCGACGCCCGCCACGAGGCGATCCTGCCGCCCCACGTCTGGGGTGACGGCGATCCCGAGGACGTCCGCAAGCGCGCCGCCGACGAGATGATCCGCACCGGCGAGGCCGCGAAGGCCCTGGGCCTCTCCGTGGTCAACGGCTTTACCGGCAGCCCGATCTGGCACCTGCTCTACTCCTTCCCGCCCGTGCCGCCCGCGATGATCGACGACGGATTCGCCGACTTCGCCGCCCGCTGGACGCCGATCCTCGACGCCTACCGGGAACTCGGCGTGCGCTTCGGCCTGGAGGTCCACCCGACAGAGATCGCCTTCGACACGGTGAGCGCGGAGCGGGCGATCGAGGCCCTGGGAGCACACCCGGCGTTCGGCTTCAACTATGACCCGAGCCACCTCGGCTACCAGGGCGTCGACTACGTGGACTTCATCCGGCGTCTTGCCGACCGGATCTTCCACGTCCACATCAAGGACGCCTGGTGGTCCGACGGGCCGAAGCCCTGCGGCGTCTTCGGCGGCCACACGAACTTCGGCGATCACCGCAGGTTCTGGGACTTCCGCTCGCCTGGCCGCGGTTCCGTCGACTTCGAGGAGATCATCCGGGCGCTGAACGACATCGGCTATGACGGACCGCTGTCCGTCGAGTGGGAGGACTCCGGGATGGACCGCGAACACGGCGCCGCCGAGGCGTCCGACTTCGTCAGGGCGCTCGACTTCGCGCCCTCCGCGATCGCCTTCGACGCCGCGTTCGAGGACAACTGAGGAAACCGCGAGGAGGCGCCCGCTACGCGATGAGCACGTTCTTCCCCGAGATCCGGGAACCGATCCCATTCCACGGCCCCGACAGCCGGGATCCGCTCACGTTCAAGTACTACGACCGCGCACGCCGGGTCGGCCGCAGCACGATGGAGCGGCAACTCAAGTTCGCGGTCGCTTACTGGCACACGTTCAAGGGTGGCGGCCAGGATCCGTTCGGACCGGACCCCGTGTACGACCGGCCCTGGGAGGACGCCCCGACGCCGATCGACGCGGCGCGGCAAACACTCGACGCCGGGTTCGAGTTCTTCACCAAGCTCGGCGTGCCCTACTACTGCTTCCACGACCGGGACATCGCGCCCGAGGGCGACTCGATCGCCGAGAGCAACGAGTCCCTGGACGAGATCGTCCAACTGGCGAAGGCCAGGCAACGGGAAACCGGCGTCAAGCTGCTCTGGGGTACGGCGAACCTGTTCGGTCACCCGCGCTACACGCACGGCGCGGCGACCAACCCCGACCCTAAAGTCTTCGCCCACGCCGCCGCCCAGGTGCGGCGCGCGATCGACGCGACGATCGAACTCGGCGGCAGCAGCTACGTGTTCTGGGGCGGCCGCGAGGGCTACACCTCCCTGATCAACACCGACATGCGCCATGAGCGGGAGCAGATGGCCGCCTTCCTCCGACTCGCCGTCGACTACGCGCGGCGTCAGGGCTTCGAGGGCAAGTTCTTCCTCGAGCCGAAGGCGAAGGAGCCCTCGGTTCACCAGTACGACTTCGACTGCGGGCACTGCCTGAACTTCCTGCGCGAGTTCGACCTGACCGATGACTTCATGCTGAACGTCGAGGCGAATCATGCGACGCTCGCCACGCACTCCTTCGAACACGAACTGGCGACCGCGGCGGGCGCCGGCATGCTCGGCAGCGTCGACATCAACCGCGGGCTGGAAGGCGTCGGCTGGGACACGGACAACTTTGCGATGAGCCTCCGCGAGTGCGTCCTGGCCCTGCTCATCATCCAGGGCCAGGGCGGCCTGCGCTGGGGCGGCCTGAACTTCGACGCCAAGGTACGGCGGGGCTCCTTCGACACGGTCGACCTGTTCTACGCCCACATCGCGTCGATGGACGTCTTCGCCAAGGCTCTCCTGATCGTCGACCGGATACGCAAGGACGGCGTCCTCGGCCTCGCCGGCAAGCGGATCCGGCAACGCTACGCCGGCTACCGCCGCGGCCTCGGCCGCAAGCTCCTGGCCGGCGAGACGACCCTCGAGGAACTCGAGGACTGGGCCGGGAGGGTCGGCGAACCGCCGAAGATCAGCGGCCGCCAGGAGGAGCTCGAGAGCATCCTGAACGACTACCTGTACAGCACCCGAATCGAGTGACGACGGCCGTGCGGACGCACCCGCCTGACCAGGGAGCGGACGGGGCGGGCCCCAGGGGCCGTCACTGGGTGCGCCGGCCTTCTGGCCGGCTTCCGGGATGAGACGCGCCGCGAAGCGGCGACCGCAGAACGACGACCGCGCTGGCGATCGATCCTTCTACCTCGGAATCGATGTCGGCACGCAGAGCTTGACCGCAATTCTGGTTGAGGCGCCGCCGCCCGACGGAGAGGCCGAGGACCGGGCACTCGAGATCGCAGGGCGCGCCAGCGTGCACTACGACTCGGAACTGCCGGCGTACGGCACCGTCAGCGGACAGCTTCCGAACGACGATCCGGCGATCGGGCGGGTACCGCCCTGCATGTGGATCGAGGCCCTGGATCTGGCGTTGGAACGACTAGGCGGCGATCTGTGCGGGAAGGTCCGCGGCCTGTCGGTGTCCGGCCAGCAGCACGGCTCCGTCTACCTCCGGGCCGGCAGCGACCGAGTACTCCGATCCCTGACCCCGGACCGGAACCTCGCCGAGCAGATCGAGCCTCTCCTTGCCCGCACCGAAGCGCCGATCTGGACCGATTCCTCCACGACGCGGGAATGCGAGGACATCCGGCAGGCGCTCGGCGGCGCTGCCGCGATCGCCGCGCTTACCGGCAGCGACACATTCGAGCGCTTCACCGGGCCCCAGATCCGGCGCTTCGCCCGCACCGAGCCTGACGCCTGGGCCAACACGGCTCACGTTTGCCTGGTCAGCTCCTTCGTCACCTCGGTTCTTGCCGGCCGGCTGACGCCGATCGACCACGGCGACGGTTCGGGCATGAATCTGCTCGACATCCGGCGGCGGGAATGGTCGTCCGCGGCGATGGCGGCCACCTCAACCGAACTTGAGCGCCGTCTCCTCCCGTCCCAACCGCCCTGGAAGGTCGTCGGCTCCATTGCTCCCTGCTTCGTCTCCCGCTACGGCTTCCCGGCGGATGCGCGAGTCACCATCGGCTCCGGCGACAACCCCTGCTCCCTGGTCGGCGTCGGTGTCCGTGAACCCGGCGAGGCGGTCCTTAGCCTGGGCACGAGCGACACGTACTTCTGCCTCTTGCCCGATGTCGCCGTCGACCCGGACGCGAACGGCCACGTGTTCATCGCGCCGAGCGGGCATCCGATGAGTCTGATCTGCTTCCGTAACGGATCCCTCGCGCGCGAGGCGGTGCGGGACCGTCACGGTCTCGACTGGCAGGGCTTCGAGGACGCGCTGCGGTCCACCCCGCCGGGCAACGACGGGATGATGATGATCCCGTGGTTCGAACCGGAGATCGTCCCGCGCGTGGCGTCGCCGCGGGTCGTTCGGCTGGGCGGCCTGGAGGACGCGCCCGAGCAGGCGGCCCGGAACTGCCGTGCCGTCGTCGAGGGGCAGTTCCTGTCCATGCGGCTCAACTCGGAATGGATGGCGACCCGGCCCAGCCGGATTCTGGCGACCGGAGGCGGCTCCCACAATCGGGAGATGCTCCAGATCGCCGCTGACGTGATGGGCTGCCCCGTCGAGGGACACGAGGTCAGCGACGGCGCAGCCCTGGGCGCCGCTCTGCGCGCGACCGGGCGCAGGCCGTACCCGCTGCCACCGGCCGGCGGACCCGGACCTTCCGCCTCACCCCGCCCCCAGGCAGCCGCGGTCTACGACCGCTTGCTTACGCGGTACGCCGAAGCGCAGCGCAGGGCGCTAGGGCGTTAGTAGGGCAAAGACTGGGTGCGCAAATCACTGGGTGCGCCGGCCTTCTGGCCGGCTTTCAGTCGGAAAGCCGGCGCTGCGCGCCGAATGCCGGCCAGAAGGCCGGCGCACCCAGTTACTCTTAGGGGATTATATCCGTAGGTTGACTGCGCCCGGTCACGCCTCGCCCTTCTTCGTGGTCTTGACCGGCTTCGCTCGGCCCTTCATCAGCAGGAACCGCGCTACTTGCTTCGGGGTAGCGCCGTTGTAGTCGGCCTTGCGGCCTGGCTTGCGTTCTGGCTTCTTGGTCACTGATCGAGCCATTGCACTCCTGAACCCTTCTTGCCCATGCGTTGCGCCACAAACTCCGCTTGAGACCTTGTGCCCTTGCTCCGGTTACAAGCGCCACACAACAGCCACAGGTTCTCTATGTGGTCGGTTCCGCCCTTTGATTGGGCGACGATGTGGTCGATCTCCAAGTTCCGCTTCTCGAAGTGAACTCCGCATCCGCCACAGTAGCCGCCAGACTCGCCGTAGAGCGTCTCTTTATGGACCGTGTAGCGCGGCAGTCTGCCGAGGTCGGTGCGGTGCGGCAACTCCGTCAAGTGAATGACATCCGGCCTTCGCGCTTGAACTCCGCCGTACTCGTAGACCGCCCGGTCCAGCCTGTCTACAACAAGTTCTGCGGCCTTGTGACTGATGTCGATGCCGACCCACTGGCGACCTAGCTGCTCTGCGGCTACACACGTCGTAGCGCAACCGCAGAACGGATCGAACACGACATCGCCTTCGTTTGACGAGGAACGGATGACCCTGCGGAGCAACTTCTCCGGTTTCTGCGTTGGATAGCCCGTCCTCTCCTTCGCCTGCGAGTTGATGTACGGGATGTTCCACACATCGCGCATGGTCACGAAGTTGTAGACCCCCCGGTCGTCCTCGAAGAACTCCGCTTCGCCGGCCCCGTAGTTGGTTCGCCCTGGCTTTCGGCCCTTCGCCTTCGTGTACGCCTTCTCCTTCTGAGTGTTGAAGGTTCTGGTCCGTTCATCGCCGTAACAAAGCAGAATGTCGTGTTTGCGAGCGAACCGCTTGGGGCTAGCGCCGCCAGTTCGGTATGCCCACACGATTTCGTTCTGGCAACGCTTCATGCCGAACACGGAATCCATCATCATCTTGAGGTAGTGGCTCGCGGTCGGGTCACAGTGCAGGTAGACCGAGCCGGTCGGCTTGAGGATGCGGCGCATCTCCTGTAGGCGTTGCGCCATCATGCCCAAGTACGCTGCCATCCCCTTGCTGTGGGCATTCACGGCAGCGTTGACCACCGAGTACAGCGCCGGTTCGCGTTCCCTTGTCAGGCCAAGCCATACGCGGTCTACATCGTCGAACGTCCATGTGTCCTTGAACTCGGCACCGGCAGCGGGAGAACCTATCGGTGCGGCGTAGTGCCTCTTGGAGTTGAACGGGGGATCGAGGTAGATCAGGTCCACGCTCGCGGAGTTCATGCCGCGCATGACCTCTAGGTTGTCGCGCCCGGTCCATAGCGTCCGGTTCTTCCAGTTCGGCTCCGAAGTTGCAGGGACAATTCCGGCCCGGTCGCCCGGTCGTCACGCCGTCACTTCCCGTGCGCCGGACGGCAGGCCGTTGTCGGCGATCAGGTCACGGTACTGGAGCCGCTTGCCCGCCAGCCCCTCGGTGACGGACGCCATTTGCGCCAGCGTGTCGAGGTCGCGGAAGTTGTGCCGCCCCGCGAACTGGTTGACGTAGCGCTGTAGATGCTTCGGGCTGAGCTTGTGGTACACGCCCTTGTGAGCGCGCTTGAGCATCGACCACAGGGACTCAATGCCGTTCGTGTGGACCTTGCCCGCAACGTACTCACCGACCGAGTGCTTGACGGTACCGCGTTCGTAGTCGCCGCGTAGACCACCGTAGGCCCCGGTGTCGTCGGTGTAGACCGTTGCGCCGGCTTCGACGTGCTCACGGACGAACGCCTGTAGGGTCTCGCCATCGGTGGAGCGAACCACCTTCGCCGCGACCTTCTTCGTTACGCGATCCTTCACGCCGACCACCGCAGTCTTGCCCACGGTCCCGCGCCCTTCGAGGGTCTTCCGCTTCTTCGCGTGCATGTTCTTCCGCAGACCGCCGAAGTACGCCTCGTCGGCTTCGACCGGCCCCTCGAACTTCACGGTCGGTCCCGAGTCGCTGAACTCGCGGATGCGCTGCAACATGAACCATGCGGTCTTCTGAGTGACGCCCAGGTCGCGGTGGATCTTCATGCTCGACACGCCCTTGAGGCTGGTGGTGTCGAGATAGATCGCGTACAGCCACTTGAGCAGCGGCAGCTTCGACCGCGCCATGACGGTGCCGGTCTTGACCGAGAAGTACCGCTTGCAGTCGCGGCCCGATACGGCATCTTCGCGTGGCTGCATTCGTGGTTGTTGTTGGTGCCGCAGTTCGGGCAGAACCGCTCGCCGTCCGGCCAGACGATCGCCTCGAACCAGTCTCTCGCCGCCGCTTCGTCGGGAAACATCCGCTGCAAGTCGAACAGCGTAATGCCGCGCCGGTGCGCCTTGCCGGGTGCCTTCAATTCGGTGTCGTTCATCGCTTCTCCCTCCGTCAACCGTGAGGTATACCCTACCTGACCGAGAGCTGGCTTGTCAACCTACGGATATAATCCCCTACTCTTACTAAGGCAGTGCCCCGTAGAGTTCCCTGACCTTCGCCCGCACGCGGTCGCCGTTGTCCGGACCCAGGCGCAACAGGAGCTTCTGGGCCGGGCTCAATCCTTCGAGCCCGGGATCGACGTACTCGAAGCTGACCACGCGCAACCGGAGTTCCGGCACAGCGTCGGGGATGGGCGTCGCCAGCAGCCTGGTCACGGCGAGTTCGAGCGTGTCGCCGAACTCGTTGGGGTATCCGAGTTCGTCGTGCGCCTGCTCGAACAAGGGCTCCAGGCGCTGATAGGCACCGGCGGCCCCGGACACATCGATCGAGTCGAAGACTTCGACCGCCAGGTCGTAGCGGCGGAAGCTCGTCTCGGCCGGGTAGAAGCGCTGTCCCCGCCGCACCACGCTGAAGCCCTCCTCGGGGCGTAGCGGCTCCAGGCTGGACTGGGGCGGCTCGTCGTAGGCAACGGCCCCGACCGCGCGCACGAAGCTAATCGCCAGTTCCTCGGGAACCAGCCACGCCAGCCACTCAGCGTGCTGTGACAGGCCGCCCACGACGTCCCGAACCAGGGAATCGCTCCCGGACAGGGCCGGGGGCGCCGGCGGTTCCGCGGCGGGAGCCTCGGCCGCAGGCGGCGCCGCGGCCGGTTCGGGGGCAGTGGCTGCCTCAGCGGCCGCAGCAGCGACGTAGGGACCGACCGCATCCGCGGACCGGCTGGCGAACCACCACCAGATCACCGCACCGCCGCCGAGCAGAATCAGGCCCGCGATGACGATGACGGCTACCGTCCCGGAACGCTCCGGCGGCCCTTCGGGCGAGTCGCCCGAGTCCCCGTCTCGTTCGGGTCTCTCGGAAGCCAGCTCCCGGCTCAGGTTCAACGGGAGATCGAAGACCGGATCGCTGCGATCGGACTCGTTGCCGGACGAACCGGGATCATCGGACGGGGTCGCCCCTGAGCCTTTCTCATCCATCTGAACAGTCTAGGAGCTTGCGCCACCCGAACGCAACGACGTGAGTTCCGGGGCGCAAGCTCCTGGTGAGGTGGGGGCTGGGGCCAAACTCCGAGTCTGCGAGGAGTTTGGCGGCGCCAACCCCGACCGCCCGCCGACCATTCCGGGGCCCTGGCCATAGGGCGGGCCCGCTCGCTCCGTCCGATCAGGCCGCCAGCGCGCGGTTCGGCCGGATGCCCCGCAGAACGTCGATGCCCTCGGTCAACCCGTCGATCGTCAACTCGAACATCGGGTAGACCTGCCGGATCAGGTGGATGGTCGGAGCGTTCCAGATCCGCTGCGGCTCCGGATTGAGCCAGATCGAGTTCGGACAACGGTCGCGGAACTTGCGCAGCCAGTCCAGGCCGGTGACCTGGTTGCTGTGGTAGTAGTCGATCGCGCCGCCCGTGTGGGTCAGTTCGTAGGGGCTCATCCATGCGTCGCCGACGAGGCACACGGACCAGGTGTGATCCAGGCGCTTCAGGATCTCGGACGTGGGTTCGCCCTTCCAGCGGCTGATGTCCGTGTACAGGTTCTCGTACACGCAGTTGTGGAAGAACTTGAACTCGAACTTCTTGAAGTGGTTCGCCTTGTGCGCTGCGGAGAACAGCCGCTCGCAGAGGAGGGTGTGGGGATCCATCGAGCCGCCCACATCGATCAGCAGCAACAGCTTGATCCGGTTTCGCTTCGGCGGACGGAACACGAGGTCGATCTCGCCGGCGTTGCGGGCGCTGCTGTCGATCGTCTCGTCGATGTCCAGTTCCTCGGGGCCTTCGTCCTTGTCCAGCTTGCGCAGGCGGCGCAGCGCCAGCCCGATCTGTCGCGTGTCGAGGATCCGGTCCGACCGCAGATTGCGGAAGCGGCGGTCCGTCGCTACCTGGACCGCGGAGCGGCCGCCGCCCGAGCCACCGATGCGAACCCCGGTCGGATGCTCACCGCCATGGCCAAACGGAGACATGCCACCGGTCCCGATCCAGCGGTTGCCGCCGTCGTGCCGCTCCTTCTGCTCATCCAGCAGGTCCTTGAAGCGCTCACGCAACTCGTCGAGGTCGAGCGCCTCCAGCTTGGAACGCTCCTCGTCGGTCAACTCCCGCGGCAACTTTGGATTTGACAGCCACTCCAGCAGCTCGTCGCTGATGTCGAAGTGATTCTCGACCCCCATGAAGAAGGAGGCGAAGGCGCGGTCGTAGTTGTCGAAGTCAGCTTCCCGCTTGACCATCAGGCAGCGGGCCAGGTTGTAGAAAACGTGAAGATCCGCGCGGCTGTAGCCGATCGCCAGCGCCCGCATGAGGGCCAGCCACTCCGTGATCGTCACCTTCAGACCGTAGCCCCTGAGGTGGTAGAAGAAATCAACGAACATGGCTTGGATTGCCTTCGAGTGGGATCGGGCCTTGCCGGGCCTTCAGCGCGCGCTCAGTTGACCCGACCGCGACGGTGCGCAGCCATCACGGCTTCCAGGTCGTTCTCGCGCTTCATCAGGACACCCAGGAAGGGTAGCTCACTCTCGATCACCTCGGTGCTTACACCCCCACGGCGCAGCGCGGCGATCCAGTCGATCAGCTCGCTGGTCGACGGCTTCTTGCGAATCTCGGGCAGGTCGCGCAGCCAGTAGAACCGCAGCAGGACCTGCTGCAGCAGCTCCGCCTCGACATCCGGATGGTGGACGCGGATGATGTCCTCCATCTCTGCCTTGTCGGGGAACGCGATGTAGTGGAACACGCAGCGGCGCAGGAAGGCGTCCGGCAGTTCCTTCTCGTTGTTCGAGGTGATGATCACGATCGGCCGGAACTGGGCGCTGTGTTGCTTGCCCGTCTCGTGGACGAAGAAGCTCATCCGGTCCAGCTCATGGAGCAGGTCGTTCGGGAACTCCATGTCCGCCTTGTCGATCTCATCGATCAGCAGCACAACGCGCTGATCGGTGAGGAAGGACTGCCCGAGCGGGCCGTACTTGATGTACTGGGAGATGTCCGTGATGTCCTTGTCGCCGAAGCGGGCATCGTTGAGCCGCTGCACCGTGTCGTAGACGTAGAGCCCCTCCTGGGCCTTGCTCGTCGACTTGATGTTCCAGGTCAGAAGCTCCATGACCAGGTTCTCGGCGACCGCCTCGGCGAGCACCGTCTTGCCGGTACCCGGTTCGCCACGCACCAGGAGCGGCTTCTCGAGCGCCGCGGCGACGTTCACCGAGTCCCGGAGTTCGGGTGCGGCGAGGTAGGAATCCGTGCCTGTAAAGCTATGAAAAGACATTCTGGCTCTCTCTATCCTCCGGCGTTGCCGGGTCCATCCAACTGGTTTGCGGGCGGGCGCCATTGTAACAGACCGACCGGTCGGTAGAGAACAAGCCGTAGACTCGGTCCCACCGTCCAATATGCCGGAGGTCGCCATGAGCCAGGTCCAGGAACTTGAACGCCTGATCGACGAAGCGAGCGGGATCGTCGCGTTCACGGGAGCGGGCATCAGCACCGAGTCGGGCATCCCGGACTTCCGCAGCCCGGGCGGTATCTGGACGAAGTACAAGCCGATCGACTTCGGCGAGTTCGTCGCCTCCGAGGAGGCGAGACGCGAGTCCTGGCGGCGCAAGATCGGCAGCGATCGCACGATGTCCAGGGCCCGGCCCAACCGCGGCCACCTCGCGCTCGCCGAACTCCGCCGCCTGGGAAAGCTCCGGGCCGTGATCACCCAGAACGTGGACGGACTGCACCAGGAATCCGGCATTCCCGACAGCGACGTAATCGAGCTGCACGGCAACGCGACCTACGCCGCCTGCCTCGAGTGCCAGCAGCGCTACGACCTCGAACCCATCGTGGCCGCGTTCCGCGAGCGCGAAGAACTGCCGGTCTGTTCACGGCAGAACCTGGCCGGCGAGACCTGCGGCGGCATCATCAAGACCGCAACGATCTCGTTCGGCCAGGCGATGCCCGAACTCGCCATGCGACGCGCCCATGAGGCAACCCTGGCCGCCGATCTCTTCCTGGCGATCGGCAGTTCCCTCGTGGTCTACCCGGCCGCAGGCTTCCCCGCCCTGGCCAAGCAGGCGGGCGCCAGACTGGTCATCCTGAACCGCGAAGCGACCGACCTGGACGGCATTGCCGACCTCGTGCTCCACGCCGAGATCGGCCCGACGTTGGGCGCGGTGACCGGAGTCACGGAGCCGAACTAGCGGAGCGCGCATCCGGGCGCTGCAGGCGATGGGGCCAGTCCGCGAGGAAGATCGAGATCACCTGACACCCTGACCACGCGATCGGCCACAACCGGCCCCGCATCGGCGGGGCCCGTCGTGTTCCTGGCGACGCACCTGCTTCCGGTTGGACTGCTACAATCCTGGTCCGCGCTCGAAGCTGCGGCCCGTGTCCTCCCTCCAGCACCATGACTGAGACGAACGATCCAGCGCTCGCTCAAGTGCCGGCGGAGGGCGAGGAGCCCCTCGAACCGCCGCCCCCAACTGCTCAAGACGAAGCGCCCATGGACCAGGTAGAAGCAATGGCCCAGTCGAACGACAACGCGGACATCGAAGCCGCGACTTCGACCGACGCGGAGCCGGAAGCCGAGCTGGCCCCCGAGGCCGAGGCAGTAGCGCCGCCCGAGGCCGAAGCTCAGCCCGAGGCCGAAGCTCAGCCCGAGGCAGCAGCCGAGCCCGAGGCAGCAGCCGAGCCCGAGGCAACAGCCGAGCCCGAAGCACAGCCCGAGCCCGAGGCCCAGCCCGAGCCCGAAGCACAGCCCGAGCCCGCGCCTGAAGAACCGCCGAAAGTCGAACTGGCGCCCGCAGCTATCCCGTTCGCCGCCGCGCTCGAGGCGAAGAACCCGGTCGAGGGCAAGGTGATCGGCTGGAACAAGGGCGGCTTCCACATCGTCTCGGAAGGCGTCACGACGTTCTGCCCGCGGTCGCTGATGGAACTCGGAAACCGCCCCAAGCCTCCGGCCCAGTACGTGAACAACACGTACGTGTTCCACGTCCTCGAGATCAAGGAAGCCGGTCGCCGGATCGTGCTCACCCGACGGCCCGCCATCCGCAGCGAACGCAAGCGCGCGCTGGACGAGATTCGCGCCAAGCAGGAGTCCCGCGAGCCGGTGAGCGGCAAGGTGACTTCGGTGACCGATTTCGGCGCCTTCGTCGACCTGGGAGGCGGGATCGGCGGACTCGTCCACAGGACCCAGATCTCCCGAACCCGATCGGGCGAACCCGGTGACCTGCTCAAGGTCGGGCAGAGCGTAGAAGCCGTCGTGACGAAGATCGAGAAGAAGAACGGTAAGCGCAGCGCTCGCATTTCGCTGTCGATGAAGGCCCTCGAGGCGGATCCATGGAAGGAGACCGCGAAGAAGTTCACCGCCGGCGAGAAGTTCAAGGGCAAGGTCGTGCGCCACAGCGAGTTCGGCCTGTTCGTCGAGCTGGCCCCCGGCCTCGACGGTCTCGTGCATACCTCCCAGCTCCCGATCGGCAAGCAGATGAGCGCGCCCGAGTTCGCGACCGGCGAGGAGATCGAGGGATGGGTGGTCGAGGTGGCGCCCAGGCGGCGCCGGATCGCACTGTCCCTGCGCGAAGTGCCGGCGAACGATCCCTGGAAGAACCTCGGCGAGCACTACGAGGAAGGCGCCGAGGTGGAGGGCCGCGTCGAACAGGTCTCGCGCTTCGGCATCTTCGTTGAACTCGAACCCGGCCTGACCGGCCTTCTGCCAATGTCCGCGGTCACCCTTCCGGACGGCAATCAGGCTCAGCGCGCCTACCCGCCCGGGCGCCAACTCAAGGTCATCATCGAGAGCATCGACCGCAAGCGCCGCCGCCTTGGACTCGCGCCGCCGGGCTCGCAGCTCGTCGGCACGAAGGCGGACTACAAGAACTACCGCAAGCGCCAGAAGAAACCCGCGGCCCTGAACGCGATGGCCGCCGCCTTCGCCAAACTCCAGCAGCCCAAGTGAACCCGTGTCCGAAGACCTGATCTACCGGGTGACGTTCCTGAGTCAGGGCGAGGTCTACGAGGTCTACGCCCGCTCGGTTGCCCAGGGCGGCCTGCTCGGCTTCGTCGAGATCGGCGAACTCGTGTTCGGCGAGAGGACGCAGGTCGTCGTCGATCCCTCGGAAGAACGCTTGCAGCGCGAGTTCAGCGGCGTCAGACGCACCTATCTGCCGATGCACTCCGTACTGCGCATCGACCAGGTAACGAAACAGGGCACCGCCCGAATCCGCGATATCGAACGGCCGGAGAACCGCAAGGTCACGCCGTTTCCGATGCCGATTTACACGCCCGGTGGAGAGTCCCAATGACCCGTCGTCTCTCACTTTGCGCCCTCCCGCTCCTCTTGCTCGCCGCGGCGACGCCTTCCCTGAACGCCCAGCAGGCGGACACCGGCGCCGCCCGCGTCGCCATCATCAACGTGGAAGCCGTCGTCGCCGAAGCGCGGGAAGGCAAGGAGCTTGCGGCGTTCCTGCAGCAGGTCCAGGCCCAGACCAGGGCGGCCCTCGAAGCCAACGCCAGCCAGGAGCAGAGTCTGCGCCAGAGCGCGGTCGGCAAGGGACCGGACGAGCTCCGCAGCATCCAGCACCAGCTCGAGGACCTGCAACGGGAGTCGCAGCGCCTGGCCGACGATGCCCAGCGGCAGGCGTCGAAGCGCGAAGAGGAGACTCTGCGGCAGATCAACGAGCGGCTGCGCCCGATCGTTCAGCAGTTGATCGACGAGGGAAGTTACGACCTCATCCTGAACGCCAGTATCGGCGGCGTGCTCCACGCCAGCGAGCGAGTCGACCTGACCCCGCGGGTCGTCGGGCTGCTCCAGGCTCAGGAACAGTCGGAGTCGGGCGAGGAACCGTAAGGCTCGGGGCCGGTCCCGCAGCTAGCGCGGCAGAACGGTCCAGAAGCCGGCGCTTCGCGCCGGATGCCGGCCAGAGGGCCGGCGCACCCGGTGTCTGCCGCGCAAAGTCCGCGGCCTAGGGAGGCGCCGGGCGGCTGCCGTACAACTCGTACGAGCGGCTGTGGCGATTCGCCAGATCGACGTCGTGGCCACGGATGATCACGTGGCGCATCGCGGTCCGTACTTCCAGCGGGTCACCGTCGGTGACGATGAGATTCGCCCACTTGCCCGCCTCGATCGACCCCACACGGTCGTCGAGGCCGAGGATCTCGGCCGCGCCAAGTGTCAGGGCTCGTAGCGCGGCCTCGGGGTCGAGACCGAAGGCGACGGCCGTGGCCACTTCGTAGGGAAGGACCCGGGCGCTCGACGAGTCGAAGGTGCCGAAAGCGATCGGCACCCCGGCCCGCTCGAGATCGCCGGGTGCGGTGAAGGGGCCGTCGTAGGCATCGTCGTCCCGGACCGGCAGCGCCTGGACGGCTCCCAGGATGACCGGTACTCCCTTCTCGGCGAGCAATTCGGCCTCCTGCGCCGCGTCGCGTCCCGAGGCGAGGACCAGGCGCAAGCCGTGCTGGCCGGCAAACGCGACCGCATCCCGGATCGCCCGGGCACGGTCAGCCAGGACGATCAGGGGCAACTCGCCCCGTGTGAGCTTCGCCACGGCTTCCAGAGCGTGGTTCTGCTCCACCGCAGTTCCGGATCCGGCGGCTGACCGCGCGTGGTCGTACTGGCGGGCCGCGTCGATCCAATCGCCAAGTTCGTCGATCGTCCGGTCGTAGTCCTTCTTCGCCTCGGAGAACTTCTTCTCGCGCACGCTGAAGGTCGAGAAGTCGAACTCGCGGGTCTCGAGGCTGGGCCACTCGAGCACCACGCCAACGCTGGGCGCGATCGCCATCTCCTCCACGGTCCATCCGTCGAGGAGAATCGCCGACGCCTGGCCCGCCCAGGGGCCGCCGCCGGGCGCCGACAACACGTGGGTGATGCCGTTGGCCCGCGTGACTGGAATGATCTCGCTCGCCGGGTGGACTGCCTCCAGCGCCCGCAGGTGGGGCGTGTCGCCCAACTCGCTGTCGTCCTGGGTGGCCGCGATCGAGCCGATCTCGACCAGACCGACCGAGGTGAAAGCACTGAACAGGCCCGGATAGACGTGCAACCCCGTGGCGTCGATCACTTCGGCGTCAGACGGCGCCTCCACGCCGGCGCCTGCCGCTTCGATCAAGCCGTCGCGCACGACGACGGTGCCCGAATAGGACGGTCCCGAAACCGGATGCACCGTACCGCCCTGAATCGCCAGCGTCTGTGCCGCCACCGTCTCCCACGTCGCCGTCAGGGTCAGCAGCCCCGTGATGACGACTGGAAGCAAGGACCGGCTCGTGCGCTGCACAGGTCGGCTCACGGCGCTTCTCCACCCTCGTCGTCGTCCGACCCCAGGAGCGATTGCTCGAGCGCCGCCAGGTGCTCCCGCCGGACGCGGTCCAGTTCGCGGTCGAAGTAGACCCTGCCGTCGACCAGGGTGGTCTGTACCACCGCGTAGGAGCTCAACGGATGTCCGTCGTAGACGACGAGATCGGCGTCCTTCCCGACCTCGATCGAACCGACGCGGTCGTCGATCTGGAGCTGCTTCGCGGCGTTGATCGTGACCAGCGCGAGTGCCTGCTCGTCGCTCAACCCGCCCCACTTGACCGCCTTGGCGGCCTCGTGGTTGAGGTGGCGCATCTCCTCCGCGTCGTCCGAGTTGATCGACACGAGGACGCCGCGGTCCGTCATCAGGGCGGCATTGTGGGGGATCGCCTCGAAGGCCTCGACCTTGTAGGCCCACCAGTCGGAGAAGGTCGAGGCCCCGGCGCCGTGAGCCGCGATCTCGTCAGCGACCCGGTACCCCTCGAGCACGTGCTGCAAGGTCGCGATACGAAAGCCGAGTTCCTCCGCCAGACGGAGCAACTGGAGGATCTCGTCGGCCCGGTAGCTGTGAGCGTGGACCAGCCTGTCACCCTCCAGAATCTCGACGAGCGCCTCGAGCTTCAGATCCCGCGCCGGCGGACGGCTGCGCTCGCCGGCGGCCTCCGCTTCGCGATGAAGCTCCGTTGCCGTCCGATACTCGGCAGCGTCGGTGAACGCCTGCCGGATCACATCGAGCACGCCCATCCGGGTCGCCGGGTAGCGGCGCGGGCCCGGTCCGAAGGACCGCGACCGCTTCGGGTTCTCGCCCAGCGCGAACTTGATGCCGGGTGGCGCACCCTCGAAGCGCAACCCGTCGGCGTCCTGTCCCCAGCGCAGTTTGAGTACCTGGTTCTGGCCGCCGATCGGATTCGCGCTGCCGTGCAGCACGTTGATCGTCGTCACACCGCCGGCGAGGGCGCGGTAGATCGAGATGTCGGTCGGATCGACCACGTCCTCGATGCGAACCATCGCGGTCACCGCCAGACTGCCCTCGTTGACGCCTCCCGCTGTCGCGATGTGCGAATGGGCATCGATGATGCCGGGCGTCACGTAGCGGCCCGCGGCCTCGATCACGTGAGCGTCGCGCGGCGGCCTCACGCGGCGACCGACCGCGGCGATCCGGCCGTCCCGCACGACGACCGTGCCGTTCTCGATCGTTTCGCCGGCCATCGTCAGGACCGTCCCACCGACGATCGCCAGCACGTCGTCCTCGCGGTACGGCCCGGTCATCGGTACACCGGACTCGCCGGCGACCTCCTCGTACCTCTCCGCCACCTCGGCCAGCCGCATCGGCGCAGGCGCCGTCACCGGCCGCGCCCGCCCTCTGGCCGGCTCCGCCTCCGACACTGGGTGCGCCGGCCTTCCGGCCGGCTCCGCCTCCGCTTCCGGCTCTGCCTCCGCTTCCCCCTCCGAACCACCATCGTCGACCGCATACCGGCGGCCATCGACGAACACCGCCTCAACCCGGGTCGACTCCTGCCACGGGTACCCGTCGGCAAGCACGAGGTCCGCCCCCATACCCGCAGCGACCGTGCCTAGCCGATCTTCCAGGCCGTAGACCGCCGCCGCGTCCCGGGTCAGCGCCGTGAGCGCTCGCGCCGGCTCCAGACCTCCCTCGACCGCCCGGCGCACGCCGGCGAGGAATTCGTCCGGATTGTTTGCGCCGCCGGACGAAAACGCGAACCGTGCGCCTGCTTCCGCCAGCTCGACCGGCGTCGATGGCGCCAACCGTTCATGGAGAATCTCTCTCAGTGGCCGGTCGGCGTCCGGATCCCGGTCGCGTTCCGGCAAAGGCTCAGGCCAGTCGACATCGACCAGCACCGGCACGCCGGCAGTGGCGAGCTCCCCGGCGAGGCGGTATGCCTCCTGACCGCCATAAACGATCGAGTTCAGACCGAACTCCTCAGCGAGAGCGAGCGCCCGTCCGATCTCCGCGGCGCTCGAGCCCGGCAACAGGATGCGCTCGTCTCCCGCGGCGGTCGCCGCCAGCGGCGCCAGCGTGCGATCGTAGTCGGGCCGCCGCCAGCCCCTGGGGTCCGCCTCGAAGGCCGCTACAGCGGCCGCATAGTGACCGGCGTCCCGCAGCACCTGCCGAACGTAAGCGATCTTGCCCATCAGGGCCCCGGGATAGGAACCGAACCCGCCTCCCGTGTCGAACGAAGCCATCTGCGCGAGTTCAGGTGCAACGACCTGATGTTCCGGATCGGCCCCCGGTTCACCCAACCGCACGAGCGATAGTCGCCCCGGGAACAGCCCCTGCCCGGCCCGCGCGGCGACCGACGCGAACCCGGCCTTGCGCCAGGTCTCGACCGCATCCGCATCGAGCGCCAGATCGTCCGCGGCCCGCTTCCACGGAGTCGTTTGCGGGCGGTCCTCCGGACCACGCGGCAACTGCTGGTCAGGGTCCGGCCGCCGCCGGGGGCCTCCTTGACCAGGTCCACCCGCTCCAGGCCCAGCGCCGGACCGTCGCGGTGCCGGCAACGTACCCAGGGCGTCGATCAGCCCCGGAAACACCGTCAACCCCTCGCCGTCGACGACCCAGGCATGAGCCGGAACCGCCGCATCCTCTGACACCGCCGTGATCGTCCCGTTCTCGATCACGACGGTCGCGCGCTCGATCACCGTCCCGTCACCGACCTCGACCCGTACGTTCTCGATCGCATAGAACGGCGGTGGCTCCGGCGGCGGACCGGCAAGCGATGCGCTGCCAGCCGCCAAGCCCAAAGCCAACGAGAGCAGCACCGCCCAGACTGATTTCGTTGGCCTCATAGCAAGTCGCGGCAGCCTAGCAGCCGGCCTGCACCGGCAACCCGTCCAGTTGTTTGACGACCCGGCTCGGCGGCAGTCGTCAACTACACGTCCGGCAGCCCGTTGCGCGGACACCAGTTCGCCAGCGTGCAGTTCGCGCAGTCCGGCCGTCGCGCGGAGCAGACGCGGCGGCCATGCCAGATGATCGCGTGGCCCATGAAGATCCACTTGTCCTGCGGCAGCCGGTGCATCAGGTCCCGCTCAACGCGCACCGGATCGGTCTCGGGGGTGATGCCCAGGCGGCGGGCCAGCCGGCCGATGTGCGTATCGACGACGACGCCGACCGGCTTCCTGAACCAGGTTCCCAGCACCACGTTCGCCGTCTTCCGCGCCACGCCCGGCAGGGTGATCAGGTCCTCCATCGTGTGCGGCACCTCGCCGACGAAGTCCTCGGTGATCTTCCTGGCCGCGCCGAGCACGCTCTTCGTCTTGTTGCGGAAGAAGCCGGTGCTTCGGATCTCCTGCTCGAAGACCGCCGGATCAGCGGCCGCGAACTCCTCAGCACTGCGATAGCGCTTGAAGAGCGTCTCAGTGACCTGGTTCACTCGCACGTCCGTCGACTGGGCCGAGAGGATCGTCGCGATGAGGAGTTGCAGCGCGTTCTCGTGCCGGAGCTCGCAGTCGGCGTCCGGGTACAGCCGCTCCAGTTCGGCGAGAATCTCCTGAAGCGCAGGCTCCGGGATCCGTTCGAACGGACCTTCCGGCCTGGGCACTGCTAAGGCTGCAGCAGGTCGAGGACGGCCAGCGTCATCGCCTCGACACCCGCGAGGATCGACGGCTCCGGCTCGATGCGGAAGAAAGGCGAGTGGTGCGACGGCACCGGCGGACCGCCGGCCGCCTCCGCTTCCAGGTCGGCAGGGTCCGTGCCGCCGACGTTGAAGTAGGTGCCCGGCACCTTGTGCTCCGTGCGGACGAAGTAGGCGAAGTCCTCGGCGCCCATTCCCGAGGGCGGCTCGCTGTGGAACACGTCATCACCCATGCCGGCGGCGATCGCGGTCCGCACCCTGGCCGCGAGTTCCGGGTCGTTCACGGTGACCGGCGTCGATTCCTTCGTGCGGACCACCTTGGGCAGCAACGAGGCCGGAAGTCCAGCCGCCCTGCCTACCCCCTCCGCGATCCGCTCGATCGCCGTGAGTAGTTGCTCCCGCGTTTCTTCGCTGTTCGCCCGCACCGTGAGCTGCAGTTCGACCCGGTCCGGGATCACGTTGTGCTTGAAACCGCCGTGGATCGCACCGACCGTCACAACACCGGGCTCGAGCGGGTTGAGTTCCCGACTCACGATGCCCTGGAGCGCGACGACGAGTTGCGCCGCGATGTAGATCGGGTCCTTTCCCCGATGCGGCGACGCGCCGTGAGCGCCGACTCCGAAGACCGTGATGTCCACGCTGTCCGAGGACGACGCGAGCAGGCCCGGCGGCACCTCGATCTTCCCCGCCGGCCTGCCGGCCGAAACGTGGAGCGCCAGTGCGTAGTCCGGCACGCCGAAGCGCTCGTACAGGCCGTCCTCGAGCATCTCCCGGGCGCCCATGATCCGTTCTTCCGCCGGCTGGCCGACGAACATGACCGTGCCCGACCACTGGTCACGCATCGCGGCGAGCCGGCGAGCCACGCCGACCATCGTCGTGATGTGCATGTCGTGGCCGCAGGCGTGCATGACCGGGACTTCCTCGCCCGAGAGATCGACCTGCCTGGCCGTCGAGGCGTACGGAAGTTCCGACTGCTCCGCCACTGGCAGGCCGTCCATGTCCGCCCGCACGAGCACCAGCGGTCCCTCGCCGTTCTCCATCATGCCGACGATCCCGGTGCGGCCGATACCTTCCGCCACCTCGACGCCGGACTTGCGGAGTTCGTCGGCGAGCCGCGCCGCCGTCTCGTGCTCCAGGAAGGAGAGTTCCGGGTTGCGGTGGAAGTGCTCGAAGAGCGACTTCAACTCCGTCCGGTAGTCCTCGGCGATCGCCTCGGCGAGGTCCTGGGCGGCACCGGCCGCCGGCAGGCTGACGACGGCGGTAAGCACGAGTGCCGCGAAGCGGGGAAAGCGAGTCTTCTGCATCAGATTGCCTTTCCGACTGGACTTCCAACTGCCGCCACGGGGAAGGCGTAGCGACACCGCGAGACTGTACAGCAGACCTCCGGCGACGGCGGCCGGACTGGCTCGCACAGACATGTCCGGAAGGACCGCTCCGGAGACGTCGGGCAGGTCGGACTCAGGCGTCCGAGGCGACCTCGACCGTCTGTTCGACAAGAGCTACGAACTCGTCCGGGAGGTGGTTCGTTCTGTCGAGGATCTCGCCGTGCTCGTCTATGAGAATGTAGGTCGGGTAGGAGCCGACACCCAGCATCCGGGTGATCTCGCTCGTCATTCCAACATGCCAGTTCGCCCATGGCATCGGCTCGTCCTCCATGAATCCGGTCACGGTTTCGAGCTCCGCATCGACACTGATCGACAGGAGAGCGAATCGGTCTGCGGGGAGGTCGGCAACGAGTTGCCGTTTCTTCGGCAACGCAGCGACGCACGGCACGCACCAGGTCGCCCAGAAATCCAAGAGCACGACACGGCCCCGGTAGTCGGAGAAACGTTCCTCCACGCCATCCAGCCGACTGCCCACGAGGTCCGGCAACTTGCCGCCAACGGTCCCGTGGCGGATGCTGCGAATCAGGTCGGCCTCGGCCTCCGCAAATGTCCGCGCGTCGCCGGGGAAGGCCTCCTCCTCGACTCCGGCGCTCAAGCCGGCAGCCGCGTCGAGGGCGCTCTGACGCCTGACCGCGCGGTCCTCTTCAGAGATTCCGGCCGCGTTCGCCGCCTGCATCCGTCCGGCAGCGACGTAGTACCTCCCCGCGGCACGCAGTACCGGATCCTCGGCCTCCGAGGCCAACACCTTGAAGACCGCGGCCGCCGCGGCTTCCCGATCCGGCCCGAAACGCGCCACCGTCTGCAGTCGCGGGAGCATGAACCGCCACGCTTGGTAGTCGGGCGCAAACTCAAGCAGGGCCCTGGCGCCCCGAGAGGCGTACTTTCCGCCTCCCGTCACCGACGCCGCATGGTTGACGAGAAACTCAGCCGCCTCGACCGTCTTCTCGTGAGCCCCGCCCTGCTCCAGAATCGCCATCGCCGCGGCGGCGGCACGCTCGATGTCCGGCGGTTCCGTAGCGCGCCCCTCAATCGCCTCCCGCAGCCGCTTCTCCATCTCGGCCTTGGACAGCGAGCCGTCTCCCGACGCGGGCACCACCACGATCCGCGGCCGCGAACTGTCCCCTCCCCCGGCACCCGGAGACGGGAGATCGTTCGGAACTCCGGCGAGCACCTGTTTCCGAACCTGCTCCGACCAGACGTTCTGGCGCTCGAGATAGTCCTCGACGATCTCCCAATCCGGACCCACCTCCACGGAGGACTCCGTTGACTCGCCTTGCGTCTCCGAGGCCTTCTGCCCCGCGGCGCGTTCGCATACTCCGAGCGTCAGCGCCATCGTGAACGCCGCCGGCACTGTGGCGGCTCTGCACCACCGACCCAACACCATGTCGTCAGACATCGTCATTCTCTCGTCTCCTCCCCGCTGGTTCGCGTCAGAAAGCGGCACGCCTCTGGTCGACGCTTCGTCGGCCACATCGATGAACTGGACTTTGCCCTTGTAACCAGGAAACCGTGCCAATCGTTCCGAATTCCGGCGAACGAGCGACGGGACGGCGTCAGATGGCCTACGGCCATCAGTGGCCGGACGGCGACTAGACGGCATGCGGCCGTCTAGTTCTCGAAGCCAATGGGTTCGATGTTGCAGATCGAGTACGAGAGTGGCGGGCGCCGGCCCCAGGCAGGTTCCACGGTAATCGAGCGCCAGTCCGCGATGGCGGCTTCGAGCGAGGCCACCTCCGCTGGCCGCTCGGCGGCGAGGTCGGTCTGCTCCCGGATGTCGCTCGACAGATCGTAGAGAAAGCCGCCGGACGCATCCTGGTTCGGCTTGATCAGCTTCATGTCGCCGCTCCTGACGGCGACTGTCGGATAGTTCCGCCAGACGAGCCGGTCGTGACCGCGCGTCTCTGCCGACCCATCCAGGAGCGGCATGAGATCGTGCCCGTCCAGCTCAAGGTCGGCCGGCGTTTCGGAGCCGGCCGCCGCCAGGGCGGTCGGCAAGATGTCGAGCGTGGAAACCGGAGCGTCGATCGTGGTCCCCGCCGCGACCGCTGCCGGCCAGCGCAGCAGGTAGGGCACGCGGACGCCGCCCTCGTAGTAGGTCAGCTTGCCGCCGGAGAGCGGCTCGCAGGAACACAGCCCGGGGAAGTAGCCGGCGCAGCCGTTGTCCGACAGGAAGACGACAAGGGTGTTCTCTGCGATCCCTGCTTCGTCCAGCGCATCCAGGATGCGACCCACCGCGTCATCGAGAGCGGCGATCATGCCGAAGTAGATCCGGTGAAGCTCGTTCTCGACGTCCGGGAAGCGGTCGTAGTACTCCTCGGTCACCTCGAACGGCGAGTGGGGCGCGTTGAAGGCTGAGTACAGGAAGAACGGCTCTCCGGCGTGCCGGCGGATGAAGTCCACCGATTCGTCGCCGAAGATGTCCGTGATGTAGGCCGGTTCGTCGATCACCGTCTTCTCCGGGCCGCGCAGGATCAGGTTGCCGCGCCGGCGGACGGGCGGCTCCGGAGCCTCCGTGCCTCTGATCAGCAAATCGGTACGCGGATCATCCGGAGAACGCCGCCGGAACTCCTCGTCGGTCCGCATCGAGAGAACGCCCTCGGTCCTCCGGCTGATGAACGACGTCGCCCCCGAGAGGTGCCCATAGAACTCGTCGAAACCGCGGTTCGTCGGGTAGTGCTCATCCTTGAAGCCCAGGTGCCACTTGCCGACGATTCCCGTCGCGTAGCCGGCCGCCTTCAGGTGGTCGGCGATCGTCAGCTCGCCGGCGATGAGCCCGACATCCGGCACCTCCGGCGCCTGGCGTGCGTTGTACTCGAACCCGAACCGCTGCTGGTAGCGGCCGGTGAGCAACCCCGCCCGCGACGGCGAACAGACCGGCGTCGTCACGTAGCCCTGGGTGAACACCGCCCCTTCGCGGCCGATGCGGTCGATGTTCGGCGTCTGCAGCCGGTCGCCGTAGGTCGAGACGTCGGCGTAACCGAGGTCGTCCGCCAGGATGACGACGATGTTCGGCGGCGGGACGGCCCTCGACCGTTGGGTGTCACGGCCGCTTCCATCGGGCGAGCAGGCCGCTACGAGCGTCACACCGACAAGCGACACAGCAAGTCGAAACAGTTGGTCCACCTGAAATCTCCCCTGCTTCTCCGTCTTAGTCTTAGTCAGTAGACTCTACAGGAGACCCATCTTGCTACGAAACGCTACACTTGCTACGGTGCCACACATGATCACCATTACCCAAAGGCAACTGCGCAACGACTCCGCCAAAATCCTCCGGGCAGTTCAGGAGGGACAGTCCATGACCGTTACCCGAAACGGCACGCCGGTGGCCGAACTCCGACCCGTAGCCGCCCGCCGCTACGTATCCCGTGGCGTGCTCAAGGAAGCGGCGAGAACCGCTCCCAGGATCGACGCGAGCCGGTTCCGGACCGACATCGACGCGGTCGTCGATCCGTGGGTCGATGGATAGCCACGGACTCCTGGATACATCGGTCGTGATCGATCTCGACCTGATCGACGACGAGAGTCTCCCGGAACAGTCCACAGTCTCCGCGATCACGCTTGCTGAACTCACGGTCGGCCCGCTGGCCGCCGGTCAGGACGAAGAAGAACGCGCTCGTCGTCAGGACCGTCTGCAGTGGGCGGCGGCGACGTGGGATCCGCTGCCGTTCGACACCTTGGCGGCCCGGGCCTACGGTCGCATCTACTCAGCGCTCCTGGTAAGGGGCCGGGTGGGACGCCGACGCTTCGCCAATCTGCTGATCGCCGCCACCGCGCTGGCAAACGACCTGCCGCTCTACACCCGGAACACCGCTGACGTAAAGGGCCTCGAAGACCTGATCACGGTCCGACCGGTGTAGCACCGGCGAGCTTCCAGGCGTAGTCGAGCGCATGGCCCAGCGAGTCGGTGAAGGCCTTTCCCTGCCAGGCGATATCGAAGGCGGTGCCGTGGTCTACCGACGTGCGGACGATCGGCAGGCCGATCGTCACGTTGACTCCACGCTCGAAGCCGTAGAGCTTCATCGGAGCGTGGCCCTGGTCGTGGTACATGCAGACGACCGCGTCGTAGCGGTCGAGATGGATCGCCTGGCGGAAGATCGTGTCCGCCGGATGCGGGCCGGACACAGCCAGACCGTCAGCCGCCGCCCGCTCGATCGTCGGCCGGATGACGTCCTCGTCCTCACCACCGAACAGGCCGTGCTCCCCCGCATGCGGGTTCAACCCGCAGACGGCGATCCGCGGCCGCTCGATGAACCGGGAAAGTGCCTCGTGGGTCAGATCGATCACCTTGCGAATCCGCACCGGCTCCACGCGCTCGATCGCCTCCCGAAGGCTCACGTGAGCACTGACGTGGGTCACCGCCACCTCGGGCACCGTCAACATCATCGCGAAGTCCTCTTCGCCACACAGACCGGCGATGAACTCGGTGTGCCCCCTGAAGTCCGGCCGCGACAAGCGCGTCGCCTCCTTGTTCATCGGCAGGGTGACGACCCCCGCGACGTTGCCCGCCAGGGCGTCGCGCGTCGCGCGGTCGACATAGGCCAGCGCCGCCGCACCGGCATCTCGACTCAGGACGCCCGGCGTCGCCTGATCCGGACCCAACAGCCCGAGATCGCGGACGTTCAGCACACCCTCCACTGCCTCGTCCGGCCCATCGATCGAGTGAATCGACACACCTGGAGTCAGCATCTCCCCGGCGCGCGCCAGCACGGCCGCGTCGCCGTAAATCACAGCATCGCTGCCCAGCAAGCCCTCGGCGAACCGGCGTACCGCAATCTCCGGGCCAACGCCCGAAGCATCCCCCATCGTCACCGCCATCCGCCGCCTGGTCATGGCCGAAATCTACTCTGCTCGTCGGGTAGATTCGCCGCTTCCGACGAGAGAACACGAGGAGAGTCATGCCCAAGTACATCCCAAGCCCCGTCAAGTGGGTCCGCGACCAGGTGGAGCTCTATGAAGGCAGTGGCGGCACCGAGGGTGTCGGCCTGCGGGACACCGGTCTGCCGTGCATCATCGTCACCCATACGGGGAACAAGACCGGTTCGATCCGCAAGACCCCTCTGATGCGGGTCAAGGACGGCGACAGCTACGTGCTCGTGGCCTCGAAGGGCGGCGCGCCAAAGAACCCCGAGTGGGTGTACAACCTGCGCACGGACCCCGACATCGAGCTTCGGGACGCCACGAAAGTTCAGGCGATGCGGGTCCGGGAGGTCGACGATGCCAACGAGCGCGCCCGCGTCTGGGCGTTGGCCGTCGAGGCGTTCCCGCCGTACGAGGAGTACAGGAACAAGACATCGCGCACGATCCCGGTGTTCATCGCGGAGCCGGCGTAGCCGGCCAAACCGCGGGCGCCGCCCGTGAAGCCCGAACTACTGAGAGGGATGTCCTCCGACCCAGACCGGACTCGACCAGGCCATCGCGTCGTTCAGTTGCCGGACGCGGACGAAGTAGTAGTCACCCTGGCGCGGCGTATCGGTATCCGTGTAGCTGAACGAGAGATCCCGCGGGCCGTCCGCGTGAACGCGCCGCAGGGTGACCGAATCGCGGAGGTAGTTCTCGATCGGCAGCAGCCGCTCCAAACGGCCGCCCCGCAACTCCGACAGCGGCAGTCGAACCCGGCCGCCCGGAATGACGGCGCGCGGCCGATAGAACGGCGGAGCCGAACCGGTCTCCGCCGCCTCTTCCAGTTCGAGCACGATCGCCGCTCCGGGCTGCACGTCCGCCACCGATAGCCGCAGCGAGCTCGTCTCGCCTCGCGTGTTCGTCCGGAAGACGGCGCTGTTGCCGTTCTGGTCCACGTGCTGCGTCGTCGGGTTCGCGAAGTCCGTGCCCTCGACGCTGACCAGCGTGGCGCCCGCAACGGTCAGTTGGCCCCTCCAGTGACGCCAGCCGCGCGGAGCGTCGCCCATATGGACCGGTGTCTCCTCGGAGTAGAAGGTCACGATGAGATCGGTCGGAGCGCCGCCATCCGTGTCGAGCGAGTAGTCCTCGCTCCATAGCTCCGTTTCGTTCTTCATCAGCGTGATCGAGCCGATCGGTGCGGTGCCGATCACCCGGCCCGAGATCTCGCGGGTTTCGGAGAACGGAGCCCGGGAACCCATGCCGGTCCCGTTCACCTCGAAGTCGAGGATGATCCGGTCGCCGGTCGTCGCGTAGGTGCGCCGTGCCTTCATCCCGTCGAAGATCGCGTCGCGAGACCTCTCCGGGGCCAGTACCGCGCCCAGGCCGCCCCGCTGCGCCAGCGAGGTCCGGTTCGGCGCGGAGTAGCCCGGATGGGACAGATGGTCGTCCGACGCGGCGACGACGCCGACCAGGTGCCCGCGTGACAGGTACTCCTGCATGAACCACTCGAATGTCCCGTGCATCGACATCATCTCGACCAGGGGTTCCAGGCCCGGATGCGACTGGCGGAAATCGCCCGGGTTGTGGGCATGCGGGATGACGACCACGTCGCGGCGGTCGTTGCGGGTGTCGAGTTCCCGGTAGAGCTCCGAAAGGGTCGGGAACTCCAGCACCGAAACCACCTCCCGGTCGTCGACCGTCCGGTAGAGGACGTTGTGGTGGCCGCCCCCCTGGCGCGTGTGCCGCGTCCATTCCCAACCGAGGTAGGGAATGAACCGTCCCGGCTCGTCGTACTCGGCGCTCTTCTCGCGCATCAGTTCCCACTCGCCCGCGTCGAGCCAGATGTCGTGCTCCGAGTGCGTGACGAAGTCGAGTCGCGCGTCGTCGCGCGCGAACTGCATGAAGAAGTCCAGGGTGCCGATGCCTTCGGCGTAACCCGAGTGGCCGTGGGTGTCGCCCCAGTAGATGCCGTACTCGGGGTCCTCGGCTACCAGGATGGGGTTGGCGTCGCCGCTGACCGACGGCCCCTCGCCCCGGGAGCGAATCGTGGCCCAGTAAACGCCGGGTTCATCGAGGGCGAGTTCGACGACCGTGATCGCTTCGGTTCCCGGCTCGGTCGCGGCGCGAAGCTCTCCGTTCAGGAGGACATCGAAGCCCGGAACGTCGCCGGTCGCCCGGTTGTAGAAGCGGTCCTCCGCGCGCACCGAGAACTCGAAGGTCTCGCCGGGCCGCACCACGCTCGGAGCGAAGCCGTGGACTCCGGCCACCGTCGTGCCGACCACCGCGAACGGCAGAATCGGCTGCGGGCGCCACTCGCCGGAGCCGTCGAGGTCAACGTAGAGCGGAAACGGGATCCGCGCTCCCGTCGTCTGCGTCATCAGGATTCCCGGGCCGCCGCCGGACGTGTCGCCGTAGGTGATCGTCACCGACTCACCGGCGTCGAGCCGGCCTTCCGCGAGCCGATAGGCCAGCGCCGGTTCCGGTGCGCGGAAGCCCCCGTGCGGCCCGGACGCCATGTAGACGTCGACCTCGAAGACGGCGTCGTCATCACTGGTCTCGAGACTCACGTAACCCGCGCCGGCCGGATCGGAAGTCTGAAAGGCGCCGTAATTCGCGTTGAAGTGGCGAGCGACCCAGAACCCGCCGCCGGCCTCGACCGGCCGTGTCCCGGCAGTCCAGGTCTGGCGAACCGCCGCGTACTGACTGGCCTCGAACGGTCCTGGAGTGTCTGTTTCCAGCGAACCCAGTGCGCCCTCCTCCTCCCGCAGCGTGAACTCGCGCACCAGCCGGTCGATCGTCGTGCCCGCGCTGACGGCCGCCTCGCCGGTCGGGGGCAGGGTCGACTGGAGACGGACCCGCGGCCCCTCCAGTCCCATCTCGTGCCCGGCCAGAGAAAGCGCGTCGGCCCAGTTGGCGACCACCGCCGCGCGCGCGGCGATGGTCGACTCGTCCGTCGGTTCCGCTGCGACGTCCGCCTTGAGTTGCTCGATCGCCGAGCCCAGGTCGCGGTTGTAGACCGGACCCGGGCCGGCCCCGTCGCAACCGGAAAGGACAAGGACAAGGGCAAGGGCGCCGCCCGCGAAGAGCGGCGCCCGCTCCCAACCGTGCTCCCTGAGCCGGATCAGAAGCTGAAGCCCACCTTCAGCCGGAACTCCCGCGGGCGCTGATACCACGCGACCTGCGCGTTGGGCCGCCCAGTGGACCGGTTGATGATGGTCGGCTCCTGGTTGTCGGTCAGGTTGGCCACCTCGAAGCCGAGTTTCGCCCGCACATCGCCCGCCATCGCCACCGAGTACATCGCCGACAGGTCGATCGTCCAGGTGTCCGGCAACTGCTGCGCGTCCGCCGGCTCACGGTACGTCGACGTGGTGATCGTCTGTCCCGATACCGGGTGACGCACCTGGGTCGAAACGTGAGTTCCCCACGGCCTGCCCGCAGCGTAGTGGACAAAGCCGCCCAGAACGAAGTCGTGCCTGCCGAAGACGAAGCGCTTCATTCCGACCACGTTCGCCAGGTGTTCCCGGTCCTCGAGCAGCCGCCCGAACCACCAGTCGCTCGAGGTCGCGTCGGTCAGCCCCGTGGAAACCTCGATGCCGCCCAGGCCCTCGTAGAGGTTGAAGTTGTCGTTGAACGCGTTGATGTTCCCCTTGTTTGAACTCAGGGTGTAGTTCGTGCGCAGGGTCCAGTTGTCGCGGAACAGCCGGTTCGCCTCGATCTGCAGCCCCCGGTACTCGCGACGGGCGTCGGACCAGTTGCGGAGATCACGAACCACCCGGCCGGCATCGTCGAACTGGAGCGTGGCATGGAAGATGTTGTCCGCCTCGCTCGCGACCAGGCGCGACTTGACGACCCACTTCTCGGACACCTGAAAGTCGGCGCCGAAGGAGATCTCGTCCTTGTAGTACGGGTCGATGTCCTGGATCGCCTGGTCGAACGTCGGCTCGACTCGCCGCTGGAAGCGGTCGTAGCGCTGGGTCGCCCGGTTCCACAGCAACTGCTCGTAGATGTTCTCGCCGTTGTTCTGGCGCGAGAACTCCTGGAGCACAATGCCCATGCCGATCGCGTGGTAGTAGCGTCCCAGGGTGCCACGGAGCAGGATGCTGCCGTCGGCCTTCACGTCGTACACGCCGCTCACCCTCGGTACCCACTCGGTGTACTCGTTGACCCGCTCGCCGATGTCGTTGTCGATCGTCTGCTGATCGCCCCGGACGCCCAGGGTCCAGACCCAGTTGTCGCCGACCTCGAAGCGATCCTGGGCGAAGACGGCCAGGAAGTCGCTCGTTTCCGTGATCACGTTCGACGGCTCGAACACCCGCTTGTTGACGGGGGTCACGAAGCCGCCGGGCAGGCTTGGGTCGTAGCCGCGTCCGCGGAACTCGGTGATGATCGAGGTCAGGTTGCTGAACTCGATCGCCTGCGCGTCGACCCCGAACTTCCACTCGTGCCTGCCCCTGAAGCTGGTCAGGGACACGTTCGCCTGATCGCGCGGGAAGTCGTTGAAGCCCTCGGCCAGGCGCACCGCCGGCCCGTTGTGGCGCAGGCCAGTGGAAAGGTCGCGATAGCGGAAGTTGTTTCCCGGCGGGTCATCCGGTGAGGCGTTCGGATCGATCGGGTGCTGCTCGGCCGCCTGCCGGCCGACGAACTCCTCACGGTTGGCGACCTTGAACTCGAGGAAGTTCGAGCTGCCCAGACCAAGACTCCAGTTGAGCGTCTGTACGCGGCCGTTCAGCGGGAAGCTCATGATCGCCCACCGGTCACCTGGATTACCCGAAAGGCCGATGGCCTCCGACGGAGCATCGATCGCCGTGATCGCGATCTGCTGGTTGTCCCTGGGCTGGAAGTTCACCTTGGCGATCAGCGGTCTCGCCTCGCGGCTCAGATTCACGATCGAACCGTCCCGCAGCGTGTCGATCCGGTTGTCCGACATCTTGCCGTAGGAGAGAAAGAACCAGGCCTTGTTGCGGGCGATCGGGCCGCCGAGCCCGGTCTCGAAGCTGTTGATCTGATCGTCCGGCCGCTCGAGTTCGAGGATGTCCGGCGCCCGCCACTTCGGGTTCTGGCCGATGTAGAGGAAGTCGCCGCGGAACTCGTTCGTCCCCGTCTTGACCGTCGAGTTGATGATGCCGGACGTCGCACGGCCGTACTCGGCGCCGAAACCGGTCGACTCGAGCTTCGTCTCGGTCAGCGCGGTGCCCGGAATGAGCAGACGCATCTCGCCGCCGCGACGGTGCATCGACGTATCCACGCCCTCGACGTAGACACCGATCTCGGTCGAGATGCCGCCGTTCACCGACGGCAAGGAGTCCGCGTCATTGCGGTTGACGACCGACGGCAACTGCCGCATGGCCGCGTTGTAGTTGCGCGTCCCGAAAGCGACGTTCTCCGTCACCTCCTCCGGAATCGTCGCCGCAGCCGCCGTCTCAAACCGGCTGATCAGCGGCGCCTCGCCGGTGACCGTGATCTCCTCCTCGGTCCCGGACACGAGGGTCAGGTCGACGCCGCGACGCTGTCCCGGATCGAGGTCGGTCGCCAGTTCCGCGGCGCCGAGCCCCTCGAGTTCCGCGTTCACCGTGTAGCGGCCGGCCAGCAGCAGCGCGAAGCGATAGACGCCGTCAGCGTCCGTAATCACCGTCCGCGTGCTCTGCGGTCCGGTCAGGGTTACCGTGACGCCCGGAAGCGGCGCACCCTGGGCGTCCAGGACGCGGCCGTCGATCGTGCCGGTCTGGGGGCCGTCCGCGAGTAGCGGAGCGACGCAGATCAGGACGACAAGCCCTCCGAGCCAAACGGAACGTCGATTCATGCCTCTCCTCCAGGTCGCGGGCTCGACCGACCGGCGCGGAGATTCCACGACAGCGCGGCCAAACCCCATTGGCTCTTGTCGTGACCTAAACTAGCTAACGCCGTTGGCACTCGCAACCCCCGTTCGATTTTTCTGACCGAAGGTGAGAAGGAGCTTCATGACCCGCCCCACCCGCCGCGATTTTCTGCAGCAGTCCTCACTCATTGCCGGCGGGGCCCTCGCCGGCCTTTCCGGCTGCGGCGGATCCCAACCGCCCGCGAAGGCTGACGACCGGCCGAACCTCCTCTTCTTCTTCCCCGACCAGCAGCGACCCGACTGGCTCGGACTGGACGGTCGCGGCCTGGCGGCGCTGCGGACACCGAACATCGACCGTCTGGCGAGCGACGGCGTCAACTTCACCCGCGCCCTCGTGCCGTCGCCGGTCTGCGGCCCGTCCCGGGCGTGCCTCGCCTCCGGCCGCGAGTACGACCGCTGCGGCGTGCCCGGCAACGGCACCGACTACCCGCTGGACCAGCAGACCTTCTACGGCCAACTCCGGGACTCCGGCTACCACACGATGGCGGTCGGCAAGCTCGACATGTCGAAGAACAGCGGCAACTGGGGAATCGACGGAACGAACTTCGCGGACCACTGGGGCTTCTCGGCGCAGATCAACAACTGCGGCAAGGGCGACGGGATGCAGTCCTACCTCGGGGACCCCGAGGGTCCCAAGGACCCGTACTACACCTACCTCGACTCGCTGGAACCGCCGCAGGGCCGCGCCTGCGCCACGGATTTCCGTCGGCGGCGCTCCAATTTCCCGGACAGTTGGTGGGGCGACGTGATCACCTCACCGCTCGGCCCCGAGGCCTACTGCGACAACTGGATCGCCCAGAACGGCCTGGACCTGATCGAGGCCGCCCCGAAGGATCACCCGTGGCACCTGGTCATCAACTTCGTCGGCCCGCATCCGCCGGTCGACATCACTGCCGAGATGGAAGCATGGGTCCGCGGCCGCAATGGCCTGGGCCAGCCCTACGCCTACCACGGGGCCCTGACCCCGGACGACCACAAGGCGACCCGCCAGAACTACGCCGCGATGATCGAGAACATCGACGCCTGGCTGGGCCGCTACATCGACATGCTTGAAGAGACCGGCCAACTCGACAACACGATCATCGTCTACTCGAGCGACCACGGCGAGATGCTGGGAGACCACGCGCGCTGGGGGAAGTCGCTCCCCTACCAGGCTTCCGCGGGCGTACCCCTGCTGGCGGCCGGCCCCGGCATCCGCGCGGGATACGAATGCCACCTGCCGACGACCGTACTCGACCTCGCGGCCACCTTCCTCGACTACGCCGACCTGGACACCCCAGCCGACATGGACAGCCGATCCCTGCGGCCACTGCTGGAGGGCCGGACCGACAGCCACCGGGAGGTCGTCCTGTCCGGACTTCGCGACTGGCGGCTCGCCTACGACGGCCGCTACAAGCTGGTCGCCGGCTTCGGGAGTGAGGACATTCTGTGGGACCTGGAGGCGGACCCGATGGAGACGGAGAATCTGGCGGCGACGCAGCCGGAGGTTGTGCGGCGGTTGCGGGAGTATCTGCCCGCCTGACCTATCGTTCGGGCTGAGCCGGCGCGGACGACCCGCCGGTCGCCGGCTCCGCACGCCCGCTATCATCCGGCGCTTCGAAGCGCGGCACAAAACGCGCAGTCCCACAATGACGCTCCGTTCGCCCCTCGCCGCCATCCTCCTGGTGGCAGCCGCCGTTTCAGGCGCTGTACCCGCGACGGCACAGTCCGAAGCGACGACCGGGATCATCCGCGGCACGGTGCACGGCCCTGACGGAGCGCCGGTCGACGGCGCCCTGGTCCTGATCCAGCATGCCGAGACCGGCTTCGCGACCTCCGTCGAGACGACCGCCTCCGGGACCTTCGCCCGCACCCTGCTGCCGCTCGGCTCCTACGAACTCATCGCGACGAAGGACGCCGAGGGGCTGCTGGAACGGCTTGCCGGACTCACGCTCCGGGTCGGCCAGAGTCTGAACCTCGACGTCACGCTGAAGGAAGTCGTCACCGACGAGATCACGGTCAGCGAGGACGCCTACCAGACACCAGCCACCGAAGATGTGACGACCTCCCAGCGGCTCGCCGACGAAGTGATCGAGGGGCTGCCCACGAACGGCCGCAACTTCCTCGACCTGACCCTGCTCACGCCGGGCGCCTCGATCTCCCAGGGGCCGGACGGCGACGAACTGAACATCAGCGGTCAGCGCGGCATCTTCAACAACTTCATCGTCGACGGCGCGGACTTCAACAACTCGTTCTTCGGCGAGCAGCGCGGCGGCCAGCGGCCGGCCTTCACCTTCAACCAGGACGCGATCCAGGAGATGGTCGTGATCAACCAGGGGGCGACGGCCGAGTTCGGGCGCTCGGCAGGCGGCTTCGTCAACGTGATCACGAAGTCCGGCACGAACGAGCTCGAAGGGACGATCCACACGTTCCGGCAGTGGGACGGGATCTCGGCGGAGCATCCCTCCGGCGAGGCGGCGAAGCCCGACTTCGAACGCCTGCAGTACGGCTTCACGCTCGGCGGGCCGATCCGGCGCGACCGGTTGTTCTTCTTCGGCGCCTACGACGAGCAGGACGCCGCCGAGACGAAGCAACTCGTGCGCACCGTCGCCGGCCCGGCCAACCTGGCGCGGCTCGACCGCTTCCTGCAGGGCCGGTGGCCGGGCCTGTTCGACGACGAGTTCGGGCCCATCGAGCGGAGCGACGACAACCGGGCCCTGATCGTCAAGCTGGACGCGAATCTGAGCGAGCGCCACCAGGCCTCGGTCAAGTACAACTACACGTGGTCGGAACAGGAGAACGGCACCTTCGACGTGGACTCCTGGGGACTTTCCGCGAACGGCATCGAGCAGGACTACTCGCATGCCGTGAATCTGAGCCTCCGGTCCGTGCTCGGCAACCGGACCTCGAACGAGCTGCGCGTGCAATGGGCGCGCGAGAACCGTCCGCGGCGCTACGGCGGGCCGCTCCAGCCCGGAGTCCCGCCGCCGCCCGCGCCGCCGTACCAGGCGCTGGGCGGGAGGCCCTTCCCGGACATCGGCATGGACTTCGCCGACGGGTTTCGCATCGGCCTCCCCTTCTTCCTGCCCATCGGCGCCGACGGCGCGGACGAGCGCCGGCAGTTCGTGGACAACGTCTCGACCCTTAGAGGCGATCACCTGGTCAAGGCCGGAATCGAGGTGAACCGGACGGCGGTCAGCCAGCAATTCGTCGGCTTCGGAAACAGCCGCTACCTCTTCAACTCCGTGGACGGCTTCATCGGGTTCGTCGAGCAGGGGAACCGCTACGTCACCTGCTCGGACGGTTCAAGCAGCGCCGCCGGCGTCTGCCCGCCCGGCGCGGAGATCACGGGGCCGGTCCTCCTCTACCTGCAGGCGGCCACCGTCCCCGGCGTGCCGCCCGAGGAACTGGGCCGCCAGGCCTTCGGCGTCGACGAGGTCGCCCTGTTCCTCCAGGACACCTGGCAGACCGGCGACCGGGTCGTCCTGAACCTCGGGCTGCGCTGGGAGGGCACCTGGAACCCGGACCCGCTGATCGCGCCCGAGAACACGCACTTCGCCCCCTACCTCGACGACCCGCGCTTCCCGTCCGACGGCACGATCCCCGACGATCTGGACAACGTCCAGCCCCGGCTCGGGCTGGCCTGGGACATCGCCGGCGACGGCGACAGCGTGATGCGGCTGAACGCCGGATCCTACGTTTCCCGCATCCCCAGCCTGGTCCTGGCCGGTCCGCGCACGACGAACGGGGCCTTCCAGCAACTCCTGTTCCGCAGCAGCGCCGCCGCGCCGGCGCTTGGCCCAGTGCCGCCCATCGACGAGCAGATCGACGGTTCGGACACGCTGCCCTTCCTGCCCGACATCACCGTCGTCGACCGGGATCTGGAGCTGCCCGAGACCTGGTCATTCGCGGCCGGCTTCGAGCGCCGCCTGGGCCGCGGCGTGACCGCCGAGCTGAGCTACCAGCACGCCCGCACGGACGAGCTTTTCCGCTTCGTCGACCGGAACCACCCGAACTTCGGTTCCCCGTTCGGCGTCGGCACCCATCCGGGCGGCGGCGGCATCAACGCCCTGAACAACACGGAGAGCTCCGCGCGCTCCCGCTACCACGGACTCACCGCGACCCTCCGCGGCCGGGACGCCTTTGACGGCCTGCTCACTTTCGAGGTGAACTACACCCTGAGCCGCGACCGCTCGGACGACGACAACGAGCGCGATCCCTTCACCTTCCGCTACGCCGACCCCACGGACCTGGGACCGGAGTTCGGCTGGTCGGACCGCGACCGCCGGCGCCAGGTCGCTGGCTATCTGCTCTTCTCGCTACCCCGCGACATTCAGTTCAGCAACGCGTTCCGCTACCTGTCGGCCTCGCCGGTGTCCGCGTCCTGCGCCCGCCCCGGCCAGCGCGCCGCCCAGCCGTCCGACCGCATCTGCGCCGACGGCACCATCCTGCAGCGCAACACCCTCCGCCGCGAGAACGACTTCCTGACCTGGGACATCCGGCTGTCGCGCCCATTCACCCTCGGCCGCGGGGTCACCCTGGAACCGGTCGTCGAGATCTTCAACGTGACGAACGCGGACAACCGCCTCGACGCCGCCCAGGGCTCCCTGCTCTTCAACTTCGACGGCGCGATCCGAAGCGGCCTCGGCGACAGCCGCCGCGGCCAGCTCGGCCTCCACGTTCACTTCTGAGGCTTGCTGGCGTTCTCGGCTGCACCCGCCGGGCCGGCTGGACACCGTCGCAGGGCGAACGCCGCCAGGCCAGCCTCCTACGCGCCCAGAATCCGCAGCTCCCGCGGGGACGACGTGAGTAGCTCGCAGCCCTGCTGCGTCACCCGGATGTTGTCTTCGATGCGCACGCCGCCCCAGCCGTTGAGATAGAGGCCTGGTTCGATCGTGAAGACGGCGCCTTTTTCGACGACGTCGTCGTTGCCGGCCATCACGGAGGGGGGCTCGTGGATTTCGAGGCCGAGACCGTGGCCGGTGCGGTGGGTCATGAACTCCTTGAAACGGGGACCGTGGAGGTTGGCCTGGCAGTTCTTGTGAACGTAGTCGTAGGTCACACCGGGCCGGGACGCGGCGACGCCGCGGATGTTCGCCTGCAGGACCGCTTCGTAGACCTCTCGCATCCGGTCGGTGGGCGAACCGCTGACCACGAAGGTCCGCGTGATGTCGCAGTGGTAGCCGTCGAAAGAGGTTCCGAAGTCGATCAGGAGGAACTCGCCTTCCTGCATCTCGCGATCGTCCGGCACGCCGTGCGGCAAGGCCGACTTGGGGCCGCTCAGGACGATCGGCCCGAACGAGATGCCGCCTCCGCCCCGCCGCAGCAGTTCGCTCGAAAGCTTGGAGGCGATCTCGACCTCCTTGCGCCCGGGCTTCACGTCGCGCAGCGTGAACTCGAGCGCCGCTTCCGCGATCTTCGACGCCCTCTTCATCAGCGCCGCTTCCTCGTCGCTCTTCTTGAGCCGCAGAGCGGCTACAACGCTCTCGGCGCTTTCGATCTTCGCGTTCGGGAGTTCCCGCCGCACGTGCCCGAACTCCATGTAGCGCAAGCTCAACGGCTCCACCGCGACCCGGGAGGCCTTGGCCAGGCATCTGAACGCATCCGCGGCGGCCTTCTCCGGGCCGTCCGCATCGTCCCAGAGGTGAAGCGACTCGACGGACGGCGCCGCGCCACGGAAGTTCGCCTCTTCCAGAGCCGGAACGACGGCCACCGCCGCGTCGGACGTCGGAACGATCAGCAGGAAGAGCCGCTCGTGGGCCTCGAACTCGTGGCCCAACAGCCACGTCATCGTGGCCGCCGGAGTCAGGACCACCGCGTCGACGCCGGCCGCCGAGGCCGCCTGGCGCAACTGGTCCAGGCACCGGGCGTCACGGCTGGCCGGCGCCTGTTCGCCAGCGCCCTCTGCCTCTGCCGCCAAGTCCCCTTCCACCGTGTCGTCGCTCATTTCGCCCCCGCCGCCGCTGTTCGTTGCTCACCCTCCAGAACCCGGTTGGCGCGGTCCGCGCCAACCCCGAAGCAATCCGCGCGCCCTACGACGGGCGCACGGATTGCACCGTCGGACGGAACAGCTTACTCCGAATGCTCCGGGGGCCTGACGGGAGCGATCCGGGCGCGATAAAGTCCTGCCCATCATGGATACATCGATCGGTTCCCAGTACGACGAACTCCGCGAGGAGGTTCGCTCATTCTTCACCGCCAACGAGGACGTCGCGGTCCCCGCCGGGCCCGGCTTCGGCGGCGACGCCTCCGAGGTCCGCAACCGCATCGTCAACTGGCAGAAGCGGCTCGTGGACGTCGGCTACGCCGGCCGCGAGATCCCGCAACGCTACGGCGGCGCCGGCCACGAACCCGATGCCCTCGCCAACCTGGTGATCGAGGAAGAGTTCCAGAACGCAGGGCTCTCCCTCGGGATGGAGAACCAGGGCATCAGCATGTTCGTGCCCACTCTTCTGCACTTCGGCCGCGAAGACCAGAAGCAGGAACTGATCCGGCCGACGATCCGCGGCGAGCTGATCTGGTGCCAGGGGTACAGCGAGCCGGGATCCGGCTCAGACCTGGCATCGCTGCGCACTTCCGCGGTGCTCGACGGCGACGAGTACGTGATCAACGGTCAGAAGATCTGGACCAGCGGCGCCCGGGAAGCCGACATGATGTTCGCCCTGATCCGCACCGAAGCGGACTCCGGAAAGCACGGCGGCATCAGCTACCTCGTCCTGTCGATGGACACGCCCGGCCTCGACGTGCGGCCCCTGATGACGATGACCGGCGACGCCTCCTTCAACGAGGTCTTCTTTACCGACGTGCGGGTGCCCGCAACGAACGTGATCGGCCGCCCGGGCCAGGGCTGGGAGGTCGGCACGTACACCCTGCGCTTCGAGCGCAACATGCTCGGCCGCTCGAACGCGACGGAGAACTACATGGCCGGCTGTGTCGACATCCTGCGCGAGACCGGCCTGATCGATTCGCCCGTCTACCGCGACCGCCTGCTCAAGCTGGAAGGCCGGGTGCAGGCGATGAAGTACCACCAGTTGCGCCTGCTCACCGACCGGCTCAAGAAGCGCGACTCCGGCGCCGGGGGATTGATCGTCAAGCTGAACAACTGCCAGTTGAACTACGACGTCTGCGCCCTGGCGATCGACGCGATGGCCGAGCGCGGCGTTCTCAAGCGCGGCTCGAAGCACGTCCGCGACTACGGCAACTGGCAGCGCAACTACATGTACGCCCTCGGCCTGATCATCGGCGGCGGCACCGCCCAGATCCAGAAAAACATCATCGGCGAGCGGGGCCTTGGACTGCCGCGGGAGCCGAAGCCGGCCGCGGCCTAGAGTCCGCGCCGCCCCTTGAGCCAAAGGAGTCCGATATGGACTTTGGACTGACGCAGCCGCAAGAGCTGCTCCAAGATTCGATCGCCCGCTTTCTCGCCCAGGACGTCGGCATCGAGCGCGTCCGTCGCGTGATGGACTCCGAGTCCGGGCAGGACGAGGCGATTCACGGCCAGCTCGGAGACCAGGGGATCACCGGCCTCCTGGTCGACATGGACCTCGGCGGCTCGGAACTCGGGATGCAGGAGGCCGCGATCGCTGCCCAGGAAATCGGTCGCGCCGCCGCGCCCGTGAACTTCCATTCGTCCTACGTCCTGGCGCCGCTGCTGATCGCCGGCGCCGACGGCGGCGAGCACCGGAACGGCCTGCTCGAAGGGATCGCCGAAGGCCGGACGCTGATCACGCCGATCCTCGACGCGCCGGTCGAGAACGGCCGCGTCGACGGAACCGTGCTCTACGTGCCGGACGCGGCATGGTCAGACGCCTTCCTGCTCGAATCCGGGGGCAGCCTTCACCTGCTCGAGGCGACCACCGCGGGGATCGACATCGAGCCCCTCCAGACCGTCGACGACACGCGCCGGGTTGCCGAAGTCACCTTCTCCGGCGTCGACCTGAACGCCGCGGAGAGCCTCGGCGGCAGCGCCGAGAGCTCCCGGCGCGCCGTTTACGGGGCCCAGATCGCCCTCGCCGCCGACGCCCTCGGCGCCGCCCAGAAGGGACTGCACATCGCGGTCGACTACGCCAAGGAGCGCAAGCAGTTCGAGCGCATCATCGGCTCCTTCCAGGCCGTCAAGCACATCTGCGCCGAGGTCCTCGCCGAAATCGAGCCCGTCCAGTCCCTGCTCTGGCACACCGCCGACGCCTGGGACGAAGGGTCGGACGAAATCGACCACTTCGCCCCGCTGCTGAAGGCCCACGCCACCGACGTGGCAAGCCACGCCGTCACGATGACCACCCAGGTCTTCGGCGGCATCGGCTTCACCCACGAGTGCGACATGCACATCTTCTACAAGCGCGCCGGCTACGACCGGCAGGTGCTGGGGAATCCGACGGCGTTGCGGGAGCAGGCAGCGGCTGTGATGTACGCCTGAGGGACGGCGAGCCTCAGGTTCCCTCTATCGGAACAAGCTTCGCCACGGGCCGCCCGTGCTTCGTGATCACGACGCCCTCCGGACCAACGTGATCGAGGATCTCGAGGCACTGTTCCTTGAACTCCTCCGCAGCAAGCGTGCGGCTCACTCGGCCGCCTCCTTGCCTGTCCCCAGTGCCTGCCGGATCACGGCAGCACTGTTCTCCGCCAGCTTCTTCGATGCACCCGGCGTGAAGTGGACATCGCTCGGCGCCCGGTGCGAAATCCGATTGGCCGCGATGAACGCGTTCATGTCGTCGACCTCGATGCCGTGGCGGTCGATGACCTCGCGAGCGGCCCGGTTGTAGCGCGGAAGATCCGCTGGAAACCGCCCCGACGCGCCTTCGGGGACCGGGGTCGTGGGCCGCCAGATCAGCTTCGCCCCGGTCTGTTTCAGGCGCTTCACGAGCCGGTCAAGGTTCGCCCCGTAGTCCTCGAGCGAGGTGACCTGGGTACCTTCCGGCGGCAGGGCCCTTTCGCCCTCGGCATCGACGTACTTCAGGTCGTGCAGGCCCCAGTTGAAGTGGATCAGGTCCCACTTGCCGTCGCCGAGCCATTCTTCGATCCTCTCCAGGCCAAGCCAGGTGTGCTGGCAGTTCTCGGGTGGGCGGTGGACGTTGGCGACCCCGGCAAGCGCCTCTCGGAGCGGCAAGGTGTAGCCGATCGAGATCGAGTCACCGATGATCAACACCCTCGGCAGGTTCGGATCGTCGGCGATCGACACAAACGCGGGCCGCGGCGGCTGCTGGGCCGGTGCGAGCGCTGCCGCCGCGAGCAGCATCGCCGCCGGCGCAGGAAACGACGCGAGGCGAAACCTCACGGACGGAACGGGCACCCCGCCGCTACTCCACGATCGCCTGGTAGGTGAGCACCTCCATCGTGGGGCGCAGCGGGTAGGTGCCCGTGGGAAGCAACTGGGTCAGCACCATGCCAACGAGGTTCTCCTCGGGATCGACGAAGAAGTCGGTCGAGGCGGCGCCGCCCCAGCCGTAGGTGCCGGGCGAGGCCGGCAGCCCGGTGAGCCCCGTGTCGGTGACCGAGTAGCCGCCCAGGCCGTAGCCCATGCCCTCACTCATCCCCATGTCGAGGTTGAGGCTGGACATGGGCGACGGTCCGTAGGACGATCCAAGGTGGTTGTCCATCATCAGGGCCACCGTCCGCGGCCCAAGTACCCGCGCACCGTCCAGCTCGCCGCCGTTCGCCAGCATCTGGGCGAAGCGCAGGTAGTCGCCGGCGGTCGCGACGAGGCCGGAACCGCCCATCTCGACCTTGGGAGGCTTGCGGTAGTGGCTGGTCTCCGGATCGTCCACGACCGTGACACCACCCTCCGGCGTCGGCGCGTAGTTCACCGCGAAGCGGTCGAGCTTCTCGTCGGGGACGTAGAAGTCCGTGTCGACCATGCCCAGCGGGTCGAAGATGTGCTCCTGCAGGAACTCGCCGAAGGTCTGCCCCGAAACGACCTCGACCACCCGGCCCGCGACTTCGAGGCCGACGCTGTAGTTCCAGGCGGTGCCGGGATGCGCGAGCAGAGGTTGCTTCGCCAGCTCCCGGACGTAGTGCGCAAGGTCGTCGTGGGGGACCGCGTCGGCCGAGCCTTCCAGGCCGTTCGCCGCGTAGGAGGCGGCGACCGGGCTGGGGATGAAGGTGTAGGTCAGCCCGGAGGTGTGGGTCATCAGGTCCCGGAGGATGATGGGTCGCCGCGGCGCCTCCGTCACGATGTCGTCGCCGTCGCCGGAGACGTAGACCTGCGTATCCGCGAACTCGGGAAGAATCGCGGACAACGGCGTGGACAGCAGGAAGTGGCCCTCCTCCCAGAGGATCATCAGCGCCGCGGAGGCGATCGGCTTGGTCATCGAGTACATGCGGAAGAGGGTGTCCTCGGTCATCGGCTCGCCGGCCTCGACGTCCTGGTTGCCGCTGGCCTCGAAGTGAACGACCTGGCCGTCTCGCGCGACGACGGTGACCACGCCGGAGAGCTTGCCCTCCGTCACGTAGCTCTCGAACGCCGGCCGGATGCGGTCGAGCCGCTCGCTCGACATGCCGACGCTCTCCGGTGTCACGCGCGGGAGGCCGGCGAAGGGTTCCGTGGCGCTCGTGCCGGCCGCGTCCTGGGCGGCACAGGAGGCGAGCAGGAGGACGACAACCGTGGCGACGAAGATAACGTGGGCTACGGCGGCAAGCGGGCGCTGACGCATGGAGACTCTCCCGGTTCGTGGCAGGAGGCGCAAAGGTATCAGCGGCTCGACCTGTTGCACTCCGTTCGCCTTCAGGCGTCCCCGAGCAGCCAGGCTTCGTCGAAGCTCGTGTGCTTGATGCTCTTGCCCTGGCCGCCGTCATCCAGCGCGCCGGCAACGTGGTAGCTGTAAGTCACGTGGATGCGGCCGTCGCGGGACTGGATCACGGACGGGTAGTGGTAGCGGCCGACGCCCTTCTCTTCGCGCTCGATGTAGCGCCCGTGACTGAAGGTCCTGCCCTCGTCCTCGGAGACCGACACCGCGAGCCGGTAGCGGCCGTCGGGGATGTCGTTGTGGACCGCAATCCAGCGGCCGCTCGCGAGTTTCAGGACTTCCAGTCCGGCGCCGGTCTCGACCAGGTCGGGATGGTCGCGGGCGATGGACCAGGTCGCCCCCAGGTCGTTCGATTCGGCGACGTGGGCGCGCTTCGGAGGCGGTCCGTTATCGCGCATGAAGGCGACGAGGGTGCCGTCGTCGCGGAGCGCGAACGTGGGCTGGATGCTGCCCCCGCCAATGATCGGCTCGGCAAACGTCCAGGTGTGGCCGCCATCGTCGCTGTACGTCGCGGCAGCGAAGCTGAAGCCGTCCGAGTAGAGCCCCAGGAGCAGGCGCTGGCCGCCATCAGGCAGGGGGAGGACGACCGGATGGGCGCGGGTGAACCAACCGAGGCGCCGGGTCAGCTTATCCGCGGCCTGCTCCAGGTTGCGGGCGGCCCACGCCCGGGACGACTCCGGGGCGGCCGGATCCGACGCGCCGGCAAAGCCAAGGCTGCGAAAGTACTCGTCCGTCTTGCCGGCCACCAGATCGGGAAAGCCGTCGCCGGGCTTCATGTGGAGCACGTCCTGCCACTGCCAGACCGGCGGTCCCGGCCCCTCGAAGTCGGTCGACACCTTGACCTTCATCAAGGCGCTCTCCCACAGATTCGCCTGGATGGTGGGCCAGAACAGCCACAGCCGGTGACCGCCGGCCGCCACCGGCTCGAGCAGCAGGGTGCTGTTCGTGTCCGGGAAGCCCGGCGTGTCCGCGAGCAGGAACGGCTCGCTCCAGGTTGCTGCGCCGGCACGCATCCGGGCGCCCAGGATGCGCACGTCGTCAGCCGTCCGCTCGCCCGAACCGTGGAACCAGGCCACGAGCAGATCGCCATTCGGCAGCTCGACGAGAGAGGACCCGTGGTTGTGCCAGTGCTCCAGCGGGAAGATCAGCTCCCCCACCGGACCCTGTGCATCCGATTCCTGCTGGGCGGTTGCGGGCAGGGTGGCAAGAGCGGCGAGCGCCGCAAGGACCAGGGTCAGCCGAACTCCTGCGGTGGCTCCTCGAAGGGCGCTAGTCGGCGGCCAGGGAGACACGAATGATCTCCTCGTCGTTCCTCGCGATGATGTGGCGGTTGGCGTAGGCCGGGTGTGTCCAGTTCACCATCGCGTCGTAGAACCTCCGCGGGCCGAAGCCGGACCGCGTCGTCGGTGCAATCAGCCTGGCGCGATCGATCTCCTCGTAGCCGTCCCGCGAGAAGCGGGCGATGATCAGATCGCCTAGATCGTTGTTCACGAACCAGCGGTCGCCGTGCTTGACCATGAAGGCGGCGCCCCAGCGGCCCTGGCGGGCCATCTTGTCGCTTTCCCAGAGCCGCGAGCCGTCGGCGGCGTCAAGACCGCGCAACTGGCCGTAGCTGCAAACCCCGTAAATCGTGTCGCCCTCGAGGATCGGCGTCGTGATCAGGGCGTGCAGGCCCTGCGTCTCCTCCGGCATCTCGCTGCGACTCTGGCCGCGCCACAGCTCCTTGACCTCCGGCTTGTCCTCAGCGAGTTCCAGCAGCAGGGAACCGCGGTAGAACTGGCTGAACAGCAGCCGGTTACCGTCGATCACGGGGGTCGTCACCGTCATACCCGACGCGACTTCCCAAGGCACCGACCAGTAGACCTCGCCAGTCGCCGGGTCGAGTGAGTTGACCGCCTTCGGTTCCCAGATGATGAGCTGCTCCACGCCGCCGGCGTCGAAGATCATCGGCTGGCCATAGCCCATCTCCCAGTCCGAGGACAGGGACCGCCAAACCTCTTCGCCCGTGTGCTTGTTGAAGGCCATCACCTTGCCGTCCGGCTCGGCCCCCACGATCTGGATCAGCAGGTCGCCGTGCACGAGCGGTGAAGTGGCGAACCCCCAGATCGTGATGCTGGCGTTGCCCTGCTCCACCGAGTCGTAGCTCCAGATCACCTCGCCGGTCTCGGCTTCAAGCGCCATCAGATGGCCGACGGCCCCCATCACGTACAGCGTGCCGCCGTCAACCGCCGGCGTCGAGCGGGGACCGATCGCATAGCTCTGCTGCAGCGCCGAGTAGTTCACGTCCCACTCGTGGCTCCAGAGCTCCTCGCCGGTCTCCTCGTCGAGCGCTAGGATGCGTTCCTTGCCCGTGATGGCGCGAGTGCCTTCCACGCGCCGCCAGTCGGTCACGAACACGCGACCGTCGGCGACCACCGGCCCCGAGTAGCCGCCGTGAATCGGCACCCGCCAGACAGCCTCGAGGCCGTCCTCGGGAAACTGCTCCACGATGCCGTCCTCCTGCCACACGCCGGAACGGTCGACGCCCCTCCACTGCGGCCAGTCGTCGGCCAACACCGGCACGGTCAACGTCAACCCCAGCACGATGCCAAGGGTGCGAATCGCTAAGGCTTGCACGGAAGGGACCTCCTCCTGCTTGCGACGGAGCCTGCTTGCTCGTCGGCGCGTGTTGTGGGATGGAGGCGTAACTTACCAGCAGCCCTGGTGGCCTACATCCCTGCAAGAAAAAGAAGCCGGCCGCGCAGCGATGCGCGGCCGGCCAGTGTCGCGAGTCTTCTGACCCGCGATTCCGGAATCCACCGAGCGCCGCCAACGGCGCCGCCTTCCGGGTCAGATTCAGAAGTACGGCCCGACTAGATGTCGTAGTACAGCGCGAACTCGTGCGGATGCGGCCGCAGCGCCACCTCCTGGCACTCGCTCTCCCGCTTGTACGCGATGTGGTTCTCGATCACGTCCTCGTCGAACACGCCGCCCGCTGTGAGGAAGTCGTGGTCGTCCTCGAGGGCGTCGAGCGCCTCGTCCAGCGTCGCCGGCGTGGTCGGAACCCCTTGGCTCTCCTCCGGCGACAGGTCGTAGATGTCGACGTCGAGCGAGCTGCCCGGATCGATCTCGTTCTGGATGCCGTCGAGGGCCGCCATCAGGAGCGCCGCGAAGGCGAGATACGGGTTGCAGCTCGGATCGGGGCAACGGAACTCGACCCGCTTCGCCTTCGGCGACGGCGAGTACATCGGGATCCGCACCGCGGCGCTCCGATTGCGCTGCGAGTACACCAGGTTGACCGGCGCCTCGAAGCCCGGCACCAGCCGCTTGTAGCTGTTCGTCGTCGGGTTGGTGAAGGCGAGCAGCGCCGGCGCGTGCTTGAGCAGACCGCCGATCGCGTGCATTGCCATGTCGGACAGTCCGGCATAGCCGTCGCCCGCGAACAGGGGCACTCCGTCCTTCCAGAGCGAAAGGTGGGTGTGCATGCCGCTGCCGTTGTCCTCGAACAGGGGCTTCGGCATGAAGGTGACCGTCTTGCCGTGCTTGGCGGCGGTGTTCTTGATGATGTACTTGTAGAGCATCATCGCGTCCGCCATCTCGACCAGCGGCGCGAACCGGAGGTCGATCTCCGCCTGACCGCCGGTGCCGACTTCGTGGTGCTGGCACTCGGGGTTGAGACCGAGATCCTCCATCATCAGGATCATCTCGCTGCGCATGTCCTGGTGCTTGTCGGTCGGCGGTACCGGGAAGTAGCCCTCCTTGTAGCGCGGCTTGTAGCCCAGGTTCGGCCCTTCGTCGGCGCCGCTGTTCCAGCGGCCCTCGATCGAGTCGACCTCGTAGAACCCGAAGTTCGGCCCACCGTCGAAGCGCACGTCGTCGAAGATGAAGAACTCCGCCTCGGGGCCAAAGTAGGCAGTGTCGGCGAGACCCGTCGACTGCACGTAGGCTTCCGCGGCCCTGGCGACGCCGCGCGGGTCGCGGCCATAGCTCTCACGCGTGATCGGGTCGACGATGTTGCACGTCATGACCAGCGTCTTGTGCTCGAAGTACGGGTCGATGAAGGCTGTGCCGGGCTCGGGCACGACCAGCATGTCCGATTCGTTGATCACCTGCCAGCCGCGGATGCTCGAGCCATCGAACCCGAGCCCATCCTCGAACGTGCTCTCGTCGACCTCGCTGGCCGGTACCGAGAAGTGCTGCCAAAGACCGGGGAAGTCCGTGAACCTGAAATCGACGATCTGGACGCCTTCGTCCTGGATCCGTCCGATGATCGACTGGGGGCTAGCCTCTGCCATGAAGTCCTCCTTTGCTGTTCCTTACCGCGGTGAAGCCGCGCTGAACCTATGTGGTCGAGCCGCCGACCCGACCGCCTTTCTGCATGCACGAAAGCGCTTTCGCCGCGTGTCTATCAGCGAGTCCATCAACTGGCAACCCACGACGCCGGCACCGTGGTTCTTCCGCTAGCAACCTGCGTGCCCACGAGCGTTTCGGCCTGATTTCCTTGAGGGTGGTACAGCCCGACTTGCCCTGCCGAAAGGGCGAACGGGAAACCCCGCTCCCCGATCGTCCCCTCCCACACGGCTGTCGTACGGCAGCAAGACGAACAACTCTGTCGCAACCAGGCCCCGGGATCCGACGTTTCTGTAGGAAGGAGGACCGGCCTGGCGGCCCGCACGTACTTCTGGCCGCCTTCGGCGGCAGCCGGCCAGAACCCGGGTAGCGCGGGACCGCGCCACCCGCGAACCAGTCCGTGCGCCCGTGCGCGGGCGCGCGGATGGCAGGCCGGCGCACCCAGTACGCGGCTCTGCCTCCTTAGCCCGTTTCCAGCCGCCCGAGCACCGCCATGTCCTCGCGCCATCCAGGATGGGTCCGGACCTGCAACTCGAGGTAAATCCGCCGACCCAGGAACCCCTCCAGATCCCGGCGGGCGGCGGTGCCGATCTCCTTGATCCGCTTGCCGCCACGACCGATCACGATGCCCTTGTGGCTGTCCCGGTCGACGAGGATGTGCGCCAGCAGATCCGTTCGTTTCGCGCCGTCCTCCCAGGCTTCGATCACGACCGCGGTCGTGAAGGGCAGCTCGTCGTGGGTCTGCTCGAGCACCTTCTCCCGGATGAGCTCCGCTACCAGAAACCGCTCCGTGTGCACCGTCAGGAGCTCCGGGTGGTGCCGGCGCTCGCCCGTCGGCAGGTGACGCCAGAGGATCTCTAGGACCTGCTCCACGCCGTCCCCGGTGAGCGCCGAGATCGGTACGATGTCCTTGAACACGCCGCTCCCCGCGTAACGCTCGATCTCGGGCAGGAGCTTCGGCTTCGAGACCTGGTCGATCTTGTTCAGCAAGCACAGCACGGGGCGCTCCCGTTCGGCCGCCGCGGCAGCGCCGACGAGATCGAGGGCATAGGCCTCTCCCTTGCCGAAGGGAACCGCCACGTCGCGGATCAGACACACGACGTCGGCCTCCTTGAGCGCCGCGGAAGCCGCGTGAACCATGCGCCGGTTCAGCCGGTGCAGGGGACGGTGCAGGCCAGGGGTGTCGTGAAACACCATCTGGCCAAGCTCCGTGGTCAGGATGCCGATCAACCGGTGGCGGGTGGTCTGCGGCTTGTCCGACACGATCGCCAGCTTCTCGCCCAGCAACCGGTTCATCAGCGTCGACTTGCCCGCGTTCGGACGACCGACGAAGGCCACCGTTCCGGCCTTGTACGGCCCGAGGAACTGCGACCGCAGCCGCTGCTCCAGAGCCTCCATCTCGCCGTCGTCCGTCTCGTGGTCGTATCCCAGGCAGTGGAGGATTCCGTGCAGTGCGAGCACCTGAAGTTCCCGCTCCAGGGCCGTGCCGCTACGCCCGTGCGCCGTCTCCACCGAGATCACGACATCGCCAAGGTGACGCCCCTCGGGAGTCGTCTCGCCGGGAAAGGAGAGCACGTCGGTCGCCGAATCGGCCGCCCGGTAGCGGCGGTTCAGTTCCCGGATCTCGTCGTCGTCGACCAGTCGCAGGGTCAACGTCGCGGAGTCCGCCGCCAGTTCAGCGACCGCGTCGTGAGCGACGCGGCGCAGGTCGGGAAGACAGGCCCGGCACGTGGCCTCCACGGAAGCCGCCACTTGCAGATCGATGGTCACCACGCTGAAGAAGTCAGTCGGACCGACCGCCGCCCCCGCCGCCCGCTGCTCCGCCCGCCGCTCCGCCCACCGCTCCGCCGGGAAGAACCCGCAGGGAACCCCGACCTTCGCCGCCCCATTCGAAACCCGGGTACTCCACCCGATGGTGGTGAATCGTCTTCAGGACATTCTGCAGGGTGTAGCTCAGCCGCCGCAGGTCGGAGAGCGTCAGATCCGTCTGATCCAGTTGGCCATCCTCGACGATGTCGCCCAGGAGACGGGTCACCAGTTCCCGAATCGAATCCTCGGAGAAGTCCTCCAGGGTTCGGCTCGCGGCCTCCACCGTATCGGCGACCATCAGCACACCCATCGTCTTGTTCTGGGGCATGGGACCCGTGTAGCGGTACTGGTGCTCGTTTACCTTTTGCCCCGGCTCGGCCCGCTCCTGCGCGCGGGCGAGGAAGTAGCCGAGCGTGCGGGTGCCGTGGTGCTGTTCGATCGCGTCGACGATCGGCTGCGGTAGCCCCTGCTCCCGAGCGAGGACGACGCCTTCCTTCACGTGATCGACGAGGATCAACGCCGACATCGACGGCGCGAGGCTGTCGTGCGGGTTGTCGCCATCCCGCTGGTTCTCCACGAAGTACTGGGGCCGGAGCACCTTGCCGATGTCGTGGTAGAGGCCTCCCACATACGCCAGCGTCGGGTTCCCGCCCACCGCCTCGCAGCCCGCCTTGGCCAAATTGGCAACCATCAGCGAGTGCTGGAAGGTCCCGGGCGCTTCGAAGGCAACCCGCCGCAGGAGCGGACTGTTCGTGTCCGAAAGCTCCATCAACTTCATGTCAGTGGTCAGGAACAGCACCGCCTCGAAGACGGGGATCGCGAAGCCGACCGCTGCCGCGACCAGCAGACCGCCGAGGAGTCCGCAAAGCAGCTCGAAGCCCCAGCCGGCGATCGACGCGCCGTTCTCGTCCAGCAGAGTCACCACGGTCACCGAAGCCATGTTGACGAGTCCGACGAGCAGGCCCGCCCGGATCACCGCGGACCGTTGCTTCAACTGATCGAGGGCGAACACGGCGGCGAGACTGCCGGTCAGGGCATAGAGCATCGTGCCGCCCGCCAATCCAAGCGGTGATGTGCCTGCCTCCGCCATTCCGAGACGGCCCACGAGCACGGAAAACACCAGACCGGCCAGCAGCCCGGCGCCGCGTCCGTAGAGGACCGACACGAGGAGCGCGACCCCGGCGAAGGGAATCGCGAAGCCGTAGCTCCGCGCTGAACCGAGCACCTCGATCTCGAACGAGGCAGCGAGCGCGTCCGCGACGACGAAGCCGAAACGGGTCGCCAGCAGGCCCAGAACCAGGAGCAGTACGACGCTGCCGAAGGCGTGCGCCTCCACCGTGACCAGCCGCTTGCGCCGGAAGGCGACCCACAGGAACGCCACCGCCAGGCCCAGCAGCAGTGCCGACGCGGCCGGCGATCGAAGCAGGGTCGACCGCCGCTCGCTGCCCGTCATCTCCCGCAGCAGTTCGATCGCCTTCTGGTCGACCTCGTCGCCCCTGCGCACGATGACCTGCCCCGCCCGGATCTCGTTGAACGCCTGCCCGATCGCCTCCGCGGCCGCGTCCCGCCGCTGCTGGGTCTCATTCAGGTTCAGGTAAACGTTCGGAGTCAGGTTGACCATCAGGAAATCGACGACCGTCTCCCGGTCGGCGCTGCTCCAGCCGCCCCAACGGCCGACCTCCGCTTCGAGATAGCTCTGCACCTCATCCCAGCCGCGATAGCGAAAGAGGTCGAACTGGACCGCCTCCTCCCCGGTCTGGAGGATGCGCACCGTCACGCCCTCGAGCCGGTTCTGGAGCAGGGTCTCCTTGTTCTCCACGATCCCCTCCCGAAGCAGGAACCCGGCCAGGCGGCCCAGACGCTCCTCGAGCTCGGCGCCTTCGTCCTCGCCGCCGACCTGGGCGGCCAGCACGTCAGCGTGGCCTTCGTCGACTCGCAGGTTGCTGCCCTCCCGCAGCCGCCGCAGCCGTTCGGCGGCCACCTCCTGCTCCTCCCCCTCGGTCGGGAGCTCGGCGGCATCGTCTCCCCCGCGCTCGATCTCGAAGAGGCGCCGGATCCGGTCCTCCATCCCGTTGGCCTGGGCGGCGTCGAAGTCGTACAGAGGCCGGACGTCGGAACGGGCCTGCTCCTTCAGCTCCTCCGATCTCGCCTCGTCGGGGATCAGGATGTCGCGGGTCGCGTGATAGTCGCGGTTCGCGATGTCGCCCTCACTGAGGTCCAGACCGAAGAAGAAGCCGGCCGGCGCCATGACCCAGGTGCCGGCCAGGATGAGGAGCACGACCCAGACGACGTCGAGTTCCAGTATGTAGTGCCACAGGCCGGCGACGGTCAACCGTTCGCCGTGGCGGCGGAACATGCTGCGTCGCAACCGCTTGCGCGCTTCCCGCCGTCGGTCGGCCCGTCGCCGCCGCGGCGTCTTCGCCGGCGGGCTCACCGCTCCTCCCGCCGCGCCGGGTCGGAGCCGAAACGAGCCTCCCAGCGGTCATAGGCGCCGACGATCCGCTGCACGAGTTCGTGGCGAACCACGTCGGACCGCCCGAAGCCCACGAAGGCCATTCCTTCCTCGCCCCGCAGCACCTCCAGTGCATGCTTGAGGCCCGACTGCTGGCCAACCGGCAGGTCGACCTGCGTGATGTCCCCGTTGACCACGGCCTTCGAGTTGAAGCCGATGCGGGTCAGGAACATCTTCATCTGCTCGGGCGTCGTGTTCTGCGCCTCGTCGAGAATGATGAAGCTGTCGTTCAGGGAACGCCCCCGCATGAAGGCGAGCGGCGCCACCTCGATCACCTCGCGTTCCATCATCCGCGCAACCTTGTCGAAGCCGATGATGTCGTAGAGGGCATCGTAGAGCGGTCGCAGGTAGGGATTCACCTTCTCCGCCAAGTCGCCGGGCAGGAATCCGAGCTTCTCGCCCGCTTCGACCGCCGGCCGGGCCAGCACGATGCGCTGCACCTTCTCCTGTTTAAGCGCGGAAGCCGCCACCGCGACCGCCAGGTAGGTCTTGCCCGTGCCCGCCGGCCCGGTCGAAATGACCAGATCGTGATCCAGCATAGCGCGCAGGTACCGCTTCTGGTTCAGGCTGCGCGGCGCGACCAGACGACGCGACGCCTGAATCAACGCGCCGGTCTTGAAGAAATCGACCAGCGAGGCGGCCGGTTCCTCGGCCACGACGCGCAGCGCGGTCGCCAGGTCGCCGCCGCTGAGCCTGCGGCCGCTCGCGGCCAGCGTGCCGAGGTCCGTGAGCAGGCGCTCCGCCTGACCCACGGCCTTCGCCGCGCCCTGGATCTGAACCGCCGACCCACGCACGCCGAGGGTCACATGGAGCGCCTTCTCGACCCGCCGCAGGTTCTCGTCGTGCGCGCCGCAGATCGCCTGCACCGACCCTTCGGGCAGGACCAGTTGCGCCCTCGTCCGCGCTGGTTCAGCGGTAGTCAAAGAACCCCTTGCCGGTCTTGCGTCCCAGGTGTCCCGCCTGGACCAACTGCTTCAGCAACGTCGGCGGTGCGAAGCGCGTTTCCCGGTACTCGTCAAACATGATGTTGGCGACCGAGTACATCGTGTCCAGTCCGATGAAATCGGAGAGCGTGAACGGCCCCATCGGGTAGCCGCAGCCCAGCTTCATCGCCGTGTCGATGTCCTCCATGCTGCCGATGCCGTTCTCGTAGGCGCGGACCGCATCCAGCAGGTACGGAATCAGCAGCCGGTTGACGATGAACCCGGAGTTGTCCTTGCAGGCAACCGGCGTCTTGCCGACCCGCTGGGCGAGATTCCAGCAGGCGTCGTAGGCCGCGTCCGACGTCATCAGCGTGCGGACGACCTCGACCAGCCGCATCACAGGCACCGGGTTGAAGAAGTGAAGCCCGACGAACCGGTCCGGCCGCGCCGTCGAAGCGGCGAGTTGGGTGAGGGTCAGCGAGGACGTGTTGCTGGCGAAGATCGTGTTCTCACCGACGATGTCGTCCAGCGAAACGAACAGCTCGCGCTTCGTCTCCAGGTCCTCGACGATCGCCTCGACGACCAGGTCGGAACCGGCGAGATCCGCGAGATCGACCGTACCGCTCAGGTTCGAGATCGCCCGGTCGTGCTCCTCGGCGTCGATACGCCGCTTCTCCAGACTCTTGGCCAGGGATCTGCGCACCGCGCCGAGCCCCGCATCGAGCGCTTCCTGGTTGATCTCCCTGACCGTGACCGGGATGCCGGCCCGTGAACAGATCTCCGCGATGCCCCGGCCCATGAGGCCGCAGCCGACGATGCCTACGCGTTCCACTTCCATCGAACTCTCTCGCTTTCTCGTCTATGTACTCGACGAATCGACCGGTCCGGTTCCGGAGCGGGACTCTAGCAACGGTTCGAGCACCTCGATCGTCCGCTCCCCCGCTTCGCCGCCGACCTCCAACCGGACCTCCATCGCCGGCAAGCGGTACGGCAGGCGGTCCGCCCACTCCACGACCTTGACACCGTCCCCGGCCAACAGTTCCTCCAACCCGATTCCCTCGACCTCCTCCGGCTGAAGCCGGTAGAGGTCGACGTGCACCAGGCGCACCGGGCCGCGGTCGTACTCATGAACCAGTGTGTAGGTCGGCGACTGGATCAGGGTCGCGTCAAGCCCCAGGCCCTCGGCGATGCCCTGGGTGAGAACCGTCTTGCCGGAGCCCAGGTCGCCGAACAGAAGCGCCGTACCGCCCGGCGTCAACCGCTCGGCGAGCTCGACTCCCAACCTGCGGGTCTCGCCGGCGCTCCCGGTCCTGACGATCATTCCGGCTCTAGCGACTTGAACGCCGGTCCCAGCTCGTCAACCAGGTCTGAAGCGGCCATCGATGTCTCGCCCCAGGTGGCGGCGGCCAGATCGCCCGCAAGTCCGTGGACGTAGACGCCCATCCTCGCCGCGGAAGGCGGCTCCAGTCCCTGGGCCAGCAGCGCCGCAATGACACCGGTCAGCACGTCGCCGCTGCCTCCCGAAGCCATTCCCGGATTGCCGGTCGGGTTCACCCAGGTGCCGAGAACGGGATCGGAGATCAGCGTCTGGCGGCCCTTGAGGACGACCACCGCTCCGGTCTCCTGAGCTGCCCGCCGCGCGTGCTCCCATCGGGCCCTCACTACGGCATCCGTGGCGACACCCAGCAGACGGGCCAGTTCGCCGGGATGAGGCGTGATCACGAGGTCGGCGTGACGCACCCGAAGCGCCCGGGCATCACCGGCGAAAGCGGAGATGCCGTCCGCATCGAGGACGATCGGGGCCACACTTCGAGCCACGACCTGCCGGGCAAGAACGCGAGCACCGTCGCCCAGGCCGAGGCCCGGGCCCAGCGCCAACGCACCCGGCGATGCGCGCTCGCCGATCGCCTGCAGCAACGGTTCGGCGGCTTCCCGTGACCAACCGTCCCGATCCGGGGGCAGGCCCAGAGTCATCGATTCGAGCGAGCCGGCGTCGACGACGAGGGCGAGATGTTCGGGCACCGCGGCCGTCACCAGCCCGGCGCCGCCCCGGACGGCGGCGCGCGTTGCCAGGACCACGGCCCCCGTGTAGCCGCTCCTGCCGCCGGCGACGACGACGTGACCGAACGTGCCCTTGTGCCCGTCGAGCGGACGCGCTCCGAGTCGACCGACCAGATCCCGCCGCCGCGACCGGTAGAGAGCCTCCGGCCCCGGCGGCGGTTCGGGCAACGGCACCCCAAGATCGCCGATCCGAAGCCGTCCGCAGGCGTCCGACGAGGGCGCCAGCACGGTCGCGACCTTGGGGAAGCCCAGAGCCACCGTGAGGTCAGCGACGACGTGCGGCCCTGGAGGCACGGACGTGGAGGCGTCGAGCCCGGTCGGCAGATCGACCGAGACCAGCGGAACGTCTCCGCTCCGCTTGCCCAGCCAGTCGACCCACCGGGCCACCGGACCCTCCACCGGCCGATTGAGCCCCGTGCCGAGCAGCGCGTCGACCCACAGGTCGACCGGGGCGCCCACCGCGTCGCACTCGGCGGGCTCGGGAACCACCGCCGTCGACAGGCCGAGCTGTTCGCAGGACACGAACTGCTGCGTCGCTTCGGGGCTGAGCCTGTCGAGCGATCCGGCGATGAAGGCGGTCGCCTCGTACCCCCGGGTCGTCAGATCGCGCAGCAGGGCAAGTCCGTCGCCGCCGTTGTTGCCCCGGCCGCAGGCGATGGCGACACGGCGCGCACGCGGATAGCACTCCGCGATCGCGTCGGCGGTGGCGCGAGCCGCATTCTCCATCAGCACCAGCGCCGGCACGCTCAGGTCGTCGATCACCGCGGCTTCGGCCGACCGCATCTCGTCTGTCGTGACGACTCTCAACGCCGGCCCTCCTTCTCCGATGGATGCTCCGACCACGACGCAACGACTTCGGCCGTACGCGGGCACATGGATCGCAAATCGGGCCGGCGTTCGAGGGCATCCCGGAATCGGACCAGATCCTCCACCGTGTCGAGATCCTCTTCTTCCGGAAGCAGGGCCACTTCCAGCCCCAGTTCGCGGCAGCGCAATTGCGTCTCGCGCAACACCGACGGCGTGCTCCACGCCAGTCCATCGAACAGGCGACGGTTCACAGCCTTCCGGCGCAGTGCGATCAGGTAGTAGCCGCCGTCCCGGGCCGGGCCGAGGACCGCGTCGTTCCCGCGCGCCAGAAGATCGAACGCCGTCTCCACCCGCGCCGTATCGAGGTCGGGCTGATCGCTGCCGACCGCCGCGACGTAGCCGGCACGCGACGCGGCCCATTCCAGCCCGCGGAAGAGCCGCTCGCCCAGGTCGCGACCGCGCTGCCGCCGCCAGGGCACGCCGGCAGGCGCCAGGTCGACCGGCGAATCACCGCCCCGCGACAGCAACCACATCAGAATCAGCTCCCAACGCCCGGCATCGAGCCGCCAACTCAGGTCCGCAACCAGGGCGGCGTGCAGCGAAGCGGCCTGGCCGGCAGTCAACCCGTCCGGCGCGATCAGCCGGGTTTTCACCTGGCCAGGAACCGGCTCCTTGGCGAAGAGCAGCAGCCGCCGGACCGAAGCCTCGGCGGGCCGCGGACCCGGCGCTCCCCGGACACCCGCGCCGTCGGCAGGGTGCGGACGACCGTCGGCCAAGTGGGTCCTCACCTCTTCCTGAGCCGTCGGAGCGACCACGCGATCGCGATCCCGACCGCGCCGGCAGCGACGGGCAGCACCCACGCCGCCCCCACACGGACTCTGCTCAAGTCGGTTCCGCCCACGTCGCCGAGGGCCCTGCGGACCTGCTCCACGGCCTCCTTCGTGTCGTCGCGCCGGCGCGCCAGCACAGCCGCCCGCCTGCGCTCCTCCGAACGGCGGCTCACGATTCGCTACCCGACGACTCGTCGGGTTCCCGCTCCGAAGCCGCGACGCCGGCACGCGCGGCCTCGTCCAGGACGCCCTGCCAAAACGCCACATGACTGCCAACGCGGCGCTTCACGGTGCCCACGGGCGACTCGAGACGGCGCGCGCGAACGCGGACGATCCAGAGCAGAATCAGCGCCAACGCCAGCAGGCCCACTGCAACCACCAGCGCGGCTGCCCAGACCGGGAGCACCAGCGCCAGGCCGGCTCCGGCAGCGAAGAGGAGCGCGCCGAGGGCCCAGAAGACGATGCCGAACACCAGGGCGGCAAGCAGAACGAGGCCCAGAAAGCGGCGCCAGTTCCGGGCCAGGTCGAAACGCAGTTGATCCACTTCCGCTTCGAGCAGCGCCGCGGCGGAACGCGCCAGAGCGCCTCCGAGCCCGCTCAAGGCGCTCAACGACTCGACGATCTTCGTGGTCTTCACAACGGCTTCAGCCTCCAGGCAGACGCTAGCAGCCCAAATGTCGGCCTCGAAGCAGCCTACCCGCAACTCCCCGGTCAGACGTTCGTCAGGCGCCGACCCGCAGGTTCCGGGTGATGAAGGACGTCTCGCCGGCCACCTCGTCCCGCACCGCGATCGTCAGGCGCTGATCGCCTTCCTTCATGATCAGGGGCAGCGTGTAGGTGTAGAAGCTCTCCCGCGCCCGCTCCAGGTCCTCGGCCGGGATGGTGAGCTCGAACGGCTCGACCTGGGGAGGCGAGATGTCCCCATTCGATGCCAGAGCCTGCACCCAGACACGCGCCCGCAGCAAGTGCTCGCCCGCCGTGCCCACAGGCACCAGGGTCATCTCGCCGATCGGCACCCGCACGTCGAGGTGGACGGTGTAGAGCCCGCGCTCCTCACGGCGGATCTCGTCCGACTTGACCAGGGTGATGTCCAGGTCGTTCTTCTCGTAGCCGAGCTTGAGCGCCGCCAGGGTCCCCTCGGTCATCTCCGTATCGATCGACTTGTCGCGGTAACTCAGGCGATGCCTCACGTTCCTGTCCCGCAAGCCAAGACGCCTCTTCGCCTCGTTCGTCAACTCGACGCGGAGCTTGTACCTCCGGCCGGTACCCGCGTGACCGGGCTGGAAGCCGAGCGAGTAGAAGCTCGTGAAGTCGAGTGCGATGCGGTTCAGGCCGTCGCGGAAGTTGTTCGTGTTGACGATGTACTGGCCGCCGGTTTCTTCGGCCATGTACATGACGGACGAGTGCACGTTGTCCCTGGCGACGGAGTCGATGTTCGACGAGAACGCCATGCCCTGCATCGAGGCGTCCCGCGAGTTGATGCCCATCGGCCCGGCGGCGACGATCGTGTAGAAGGAGACTTCGTTCGCGTTCGCCGTGTCGACCAGGTCGCTAAAGCGCCGGCTCGAGTCGTACTGAAGCGAGTCGAGGAAGAAGTTCTGGTTGTAGCTCAGGGAGTCGACCGACCGGCCGCGCTCATCGAGCGCCTGCCACATGTCCGCGCCCGCTCGCATCGGCAGACCGTCCGAGACGTACATGAAGGCCTTGCGGCCCGGCAGACCGGCCAGCGAGATCACGGTGTCCTTCAGACCGTCGATCGTGAACTGCATGTCGTTGAAGATCGACTGGGAGTAGATCCGGACCCGGCCCTGGACGTATTCGTAGTGGCGGTCCTCCTCGCTGATGTCACGGATGATGTCGGCCCGGTCGGAGTCCCACTGCGTCCTGCCGCCAGTGTGCTTCTCGAGTTCGTAGAGAGCGTTCGCGATCATCTGCGGATCGCTGGTGAAGTCCCGCTCGACCTTGACCGAGCGGTTGTAGCTCAACAGCATGACCCGGTCGTCGCGAGTGACGTCCTTGCGCAGGAACTCGCGCACGTAGCGGAACACCCGATTGCGGTTCTGGGGCCGGATGTTCATGTGATCGATGTAGATCACGAGGTTGAGGCGTTCGTCCTCCGGCACGACGACCCGTCGACGCTCCAGGCCCGGCCGGTCCACGAAACGGACTTCGGGTTCCTCCGGCACCAGGCCGGGTACGTCGCTCACCTTGACCCGATCCTGAACCTCGTAGAAGTTCGTGATCGTGACCGGGTCCTTCTCCTCTCTGAGAATGAAGTCCTTCCTGGTCAGGCCCTTCACCGGATTGCCGTCCTTGTCCCGGACGAAGACCTGGACGTTGACGACCTTGACGTGGACTGACTCAAGGAAGGTGGCGCGAGGCGGTTCGGAGGAGCCCTCCCGGACCTGACCGGCGACCGCCCCTGTCAGCAGCGATCCGAAGATCAGACAACCGGCGCGCAGCACAAGCACTTGACGGAGTGGTCCAGCCATGAATTGTCGATTATAGGTGACGGTGCCGCTTCCGCCTCCAGCGGGGTTGCCTCGAACCGGGAACAAGGCGGGCGGCCCGACCATTCCGTGCGGCCTCACCTGTGCCCCCGACGGCCCGCCATCGGGTCGAGGGCGCCGTGGCGACCGTTCCGGCCCAGGGGATACGACCCGCGAAGAGCCCTCTCGACGAAGGCGACGGCCCGCCGCACAGCCCGCTCGAGCGGCAGGTGCCAGCCGAGACCCGCCGCGATCGCCGCCGACAGGGTGCAGCCCGTGCCGCGCCGCCACGGGGTCCGGATTCTGGGGTGGACGAAGGCCTCGAAGCGATTGCCGTCGAACAGAAGATCGGTCAGTTCGCCGCTAGCGCCACAACCAGCCGACCCCGCCGCGGCCGAGTAGCCGTGGCCCCCGGTGATCAGGACGCCAGGCCCCAGCCGCTCGATGCGCCGCGCGGCAGTCCGGGCATCGTCCGGACCTCCAATCGCCATGCCGCTCAACCTCTCCGCCTCGAACAGATTCGGTGTCACCAGCAGCAACCTGGGCAGCAGCCGCTCCACGACGAGGGGCAGGGCCTCGGCTTCCAGGAGTGCCGCGCCCGAGGTCGACCGGAACACGGGATCGAAGACCGCCGGCGTCGGCGGCAACGCCTCCAGCCAATCCGCGACCGCCTCGACCGTCGCGGCATCGGTAAGCATGCCGATCTTGATCGCGTCGAGGCCGATCTCGGCGGCCGCCTCCAACTGGCGGCGCAGCAGTTCGGTGCTTACCGGTTCGACTGCCTTGACTTCGCCGGCGGTCTGGGCGGTCACCGCGGTCAGGGCGCACAGGCCGTGAACCCCGTAGGCCGCAAAGGTCCGCAGATCGGCCGGTACTCCCGAGCAGCCCCCGGAGTCGGAGCCGGCGATCGTCAGGACGCGCGGCGGCGGCGTAGCCATAGCAGAGCGACCAGAAGCAGAAGAGCGGCCGCGATCAACTGCGCCACGGTCAACGCTCCGATTAAGCGATCGTCCTTGGCGCGCACGAACTCCACCAGGAAGCGCTCAACCGACAGCAGTCCGACAACCGGCAGCACGACGCCGCCGGGCGCTGCGCCCCGCGCCAGGAGCCTGCGGCCGAACCAGAAGATCAGCAGCGCCGCCGAAGTTTCGTAGATCTGGGTGGGATGCACCGCGACGAGCGCGTCCGCCGCCAGGTCGGCCGGGAGGTCGACGCCGAACTCGCGCTGCAAGGCGCCCGCCGTGGTCGGGATCGGCCCCTCGGGAAACGTCATGCCCCAGGGAAGGTCCGTGGGCGAGCCGTAGTCGTCGCCGACGAGCAGGCACCCGATGCGGCCGATGCCGTAGCCGAGAGCCAGAGCGGGCGCCGTGGCGTCGGCCGTTCGCCATGCCGGCATCCGGCGACGGTGCATGACGAACAGAACCGCCGCGGCGCCGACCAGGAAGCCGCCGTACCAGACCAGACCGGCGCGGCTGTACAGCAGACGCCAGTCGCCGTAGAGCAACGCGTAGTACGCCTTGCCGCCGGCGATACCGCCGAGGGCCGCCGCCAGCAGAATGGCCGCCGCATCGTCCGCGGCCCGCGCGGCGCTCGTGCCCACCCGACGGAGGCCCCAGCGCAACTGCAGGTTGCCGGCGAACAGGGCGACGACCAGCATCACGCCGAAGGGCGAAACCGAGAGCGGACCGATGCGGAAGAGTTCCGAGATCATGAACCCGCATCCTACGCCGCCCCGGTCCAGGAGCCGGCGCTAGCATGATCGGGATGCTGAGCGAGCTGGCCCAGAAGCGCTTCGACGCCTTCCGCAGCCACATGGAGGCGCCGATCCACGGGGGCGCTGGCTCGTCCTGACCCACGACAATCCGGATCCCGACGCGCTCACCGCGGCAACGACTTCGAGACGCTACGCGAGGCCCTGGCGAATCTTCGCGGAGTCGACACGTTGATCATGAGCCGGCTCGGCACCGTGCCCCAACCCGACATCGTGCCCGAGATCGCCGATCTGCTGCTGCGAATGGAGGGGCGCTCTTGAGCCGGGTGCAGCCCAGGAGCGGCCCCTCCGGCCGTCCTCACTCCCACTCGATCGTGCCGGGCGGCTTGCTCGTCAGGTCATAGACCACGCGGTTGACGCCGGTGACCTCGTTCACGATCCGCCCCGCCACGGCGCCCAGGAACTCGTGCGGCAACTGGCTCCAGTCGGCGGTCATGAAGTCCTCCGTCTCGACCGCCCGCAGGGCGACGACGTTCTCGTAGCTACGGCCGTCCCCCATCACGCCCACGCTGTGGACCGGCAGGAGGACGGCGAGCGCCTGACTCACACGGTCATAGAACCCCGCGGCGCGCAACTCCTCGATGAAGATCGCGTCGGCTTCCTGCAGCACGGCCACCCGATCGGCCGTCACGTCGCCCAGGATCCGCACGCCGAGGCCGGGCCCCGGGAAAGGATGCCGGCCCAGGAACTCGGCGCCGAGACCGAGTTCCCGGCCGAGCTGGCGCACTTCGTCCTTGAACAGGTAGCGCAGCGGCTCGATCAGTTCGAAGCCCAGCCGCTCCGGCAGGCCGCCGACATTGTGGTGGCTCTTGATCATCGCGGACGGGCCGAAGGCGGAGACCGACTCGATCACGTCCGGATAGAGGGTGCCCTGGACCAGAAAGCGAAACGCGCCGTTCCCTTCGCCGGCACGCTCCAGCCTCGCCGCCTCGCGCTGAAACACCTCGATGAAGACGCGGCCGATCGTCCGTCGCTTCTCTTCGGGGTCGGACACCCCGGCGAGCGCGCCGAGGAACTCCTCGGCGGCGTCGACGACGACGAGCTTCAGGTCGAGCCCCTGGCGCAGGCTCCGCTCCACCTCGTCGCGTTCGTTCTTGCGCAGCAGCCCGTTGTCCACGAACACGGCGGTCAGGCGCTCCCCCACGGCACGCTGCACCAGGCTGGCCGCGACCGCTGAATCGACCCCGCCGGAGAGAGCGCAGAGAACTCGGTCGGAGCGACCGGCCTGGGCCTTGATCGCAGCCGTCGCCTCGTCGGCGTAGGAGGCCATGCGCCACTCTCCCGCGGCGCCGCAGGCGTCGTAGAGGAAGTTGCGAAGCATCGTCGAGCCGCTGTCCGTATGCGTGACTTCGGGATGAAACTGGATGCCGAAGAGGGACCGTTCGCCGTCCTCGGCAGCCACCACCGGCACCGTCGACGTCGACGCCGTCGCCTCGAACCCGGGCGGCAGTTGTTCCACCCGGTCGCCATGCGACATCCACACGTTCTGCTCCGGCTCCAGCCCGTTGAACAGATCGCCGTCCCTGGCCAGCAGCGTGATCCGGGCGCGACCGTACTCCCGCAGGCCCGATGCCGCGACCCGACCTCCGAGGACCTGCGCCATCCACTGCATGCCGTAGCAGATCCCGAGCACCGGAATGCCCAGCCGGAGAACCTCCGGATCGGCCTGCGGCGCGTTCTGCTCGTAGACGCTGTCCGGGCCGCCCGAGAGGACGATGCCGATCGGCCGGCGGGCCCCGATCTCCTCGACGTCCAGGTCGAAGGGATGGATCTCGCAGTAGACCTGGAGTTCCCGGATCCGCCGGGCGATCAACTGCGTGTACTGGCCCCCGAAATCGAGCACCAGGACCGTCTCGTGCTCGCCTCTCCCCGCCGTCACAGGGCGGACTCTACCTTGAGCTCGCGCCGCATCAGATCCCGGATCGCGGCCGCCGGTTCCTTGCCCCTGTAAAGGATCTCGACCATCTGCTCCGTGATCGGCAACTCGACCTCCTTCCCGGTCGCCAGCTCGAGCAGGGCGAGTGAGTTGCGCACTCCTTCGGCGACACCGGCCCGGTCCGCCTCGATCTCCTCGAGGGAACGGCCCCGGGCCAGCTCGAGACCCGTGCTCCGGTTGCGCGAGAGGCCGCCGGTACACGTGAGCACGAGATCACCGAGACCACCGAGGCCGGCAAAGGTCGCCGGCCGGCCGCCGCAGGCCAGACCGAGACGCATCATCTCGTGCAGGCCGCGGGTGATCAGCGCCGCCCGCGTGTTCGATCCGTAGCGCAGACCGTCGAGGACCCCGGCAGCGATCGCGATCACGTTCTTGGCCGCGGCGGCGATCTCCACCCCGATCACGTCGGTCGAGGTGTAGAGCCGCAGCGCCCCGCCTGAGAGCAGTGACTGCAGTCGCTCGGCCGCCACCTCGGACTCCGACGCGACGACGCAGGCCGTCGGCAGCTCGGCGGCGAGTTCGGCGGCGAACGAGGGTCCGCTGATCGTGGCGAACAGGGCGTCCGTGCCGGCCGAGACCGCCTCTTCCCGGCAGATGTCGCTCATGCAACGGAAGCCACCGCGATGGTCGGACTCGATGCCCTTCGCACCGGAAACGAAGGTCACCCGCTCCGGCAACGGAGCACCGTCGCCGAGACCGTTCCGCGCCTCGAGAAACGACCGCACGACGGCACGGAAGCCGTGCGACGGCACAACGACGAGGACAGGATCGCACACCGCGGCCTGCCGCAGGTCCCAGGTCACGCGAAGCTCCGCCGGCAACTCGACGCCCGGCAGGTAACGCTCGTTCACCCGCTCCTCCGCCAGAACCGCGCCGTACTCCGGAGAACGGGCCCAGAGGGTGACCGGTGAACCCGCCCGAGCGGCATGGACCGCGAGCGCCGTGCCCCAGGCGCCCGCACCCAGCACGGCGACGCCGCTGGCTGCGGCCCCGTTCGTCACTCGGCAGCCTCGGACGCCGGCCGCTTCTGCCCCAGCCGAGACTCCGTGCCCGCAAGCAACCGGACCAGGTTCGCCCGGTGCTTGACGATCACCAGGACCGCGATCGCGGACACGGCAGCCAGCAGTGCCGGTCCGTAGTCCAGGCCGTCCGCATCCTTGAAGGCGCCGCTCCACCAACGGGCGCCGACCAGAACCGGCAGCGAAGCCGCCGCCGAAATCGAACCAAGCGAGACATAGCGTTTCCAGGCCACGAGCAGGATGAACACCGCCAGCACGCCGAGCCCGGCCCAGGGCACCAGCACCGCCAGCACACCCGCGGCCGTGGCCACGCCCTTGCCGCCACGAAAGACGAGGAACAGGGGAAACACATGCCCCGCCACCGCCGCGACCGCGGCCGCCGCGAGCCACCAGCTCCCGACGTCGAGCGTTCCCGCCAGGACGACCGCCGCCGCGCCCTTCGCCACATCGAGCAGCAGCGCGAGCAGGGCCGCCCACTTGCCTGACGCGCGCAGCACGTTCGTCGCGCCGGCGCTTCGGCTGCCGATCGTCCGCACGTCGAACCCCCGGTGGATCCGCACGATCAGGTAGCTGAACGGGATGGACCCGAGGAGGTACGCCACCAAGACAGCGATGGGACCGGTCGAGGTCACGCGGCCCCCTCTCCGCGCGGCGCTGCCCATGGCAACAGGTCCCTTCCAGCCTCACGCGGCCGCAGCATCCGCCGCAGCAGTTCGAGGGCGAACTGGGTCGAGAGTTGCCGCACCCGCGCCCGGTCGCCCGGGAATCGCGCCTCGAAGTGCGAACGAGCGGCCGCCGGGCCGGCGACCGCGATGTGAACGGTCCCCACGGGAAGCTTCTCCGTGCCGCCGCCGGGGCCCGCAACGCCCGTGATCCCGATGCCGTAGTCGCTGCCGCAGCGTTCCCGGGCGCCCGCGGCCATCGCCAGCGCCGTCCGTTTCGACACCGCGCCGTACTCCACCAGGGTTTCGCGCGGCACGCCGAGAAGGCGCATCTTCAGTTTGTTCGAGTAGGTCAGAAGGCCACCCACGAAGTAGGCGCTGCTGCCCGCGGTGGCCGTGAACCGCTGGCCGAGCAGGCCGCCCGTGCAGGACTCGGCGACCGCCACCGTCTCGCCGCGGTCCGCCAGCAGGTCGCCGACCGCGGCCTCGAACTCGATGCCGTCCTCGATCGCGCCGACGTAGAAGACCGCCTCGCCCAACGCCTTCCGGACCGCCGCTTCCATCTCCGCGAGACGCGGTGCCCTGCCCGCCACCGACCCTCCGGCCCGCAACCGCAGCCGGATCTCGCCCGGTCGGGCCAGCACGGACACGTCCTCATCGCCGAAACGCTCGTAGACCCGCACGATCCGCTCCTCGACGACCGACTCCGGCAAACAGGCGACCCGCACCTCGACCTGATCGAAGCCCGCGCCGTCCTCGGACCGCGCCGCCAGCCAGGGGTCGAGCGCGTCGTCCACGAGAGCCTTCAGTTCCCGCGGCACGCCGGGGAACAGAAAGTACGTCGTGCCCCGAGGCGAGGGCGCGGCATCCTCGATCCGCTGACCCGGCGCGACACCGGCCCGGTTCGGCAGCATCTCCGCTCCGTCGACCCGCTCCGCCTGCTTGCGGTTGACCCGCGGAATGCGCCGGCCGAGCTTGCGAAACCCGCGCTCGATCTGATCCCACAACGCCTCGTCCACCGCGACCGACCGGCCCAGCAGCCGAGCCAGCCCCTCCCGCGTCAGATCGTCCCGCGTCGGGCCCAGGCCGCCGGTCACCAGCAGCAGCTCCGCGCGCTCCCGAAGCGCATCCAGGGTCTCCGCGATCCGGACGACATCGTCGCCGACGACCGCCTTGGAGACCAGATCGACTCCCCGCCGTCTCAGCACCTCCGTCAGGACCAGGGAATTCGTATCGAGCCGGTCCGTACCGAGCAGCTCACCGCCCACCGCGAGAATCGAAGCCTTCACCGGCCGCAGTGTAACGAGGCGGCGTTCGACGCGGCCATGCACCGGCCGCTGTAAGATTCGAGGTGGTCAGCAGCGGCCAGATCGAAGAGCCCTCCGACCGATCCACAGCAACCCGCCCCCCGGCATTCCCTGCCGCGACCGAGGACGACGAGATGGCAGCGAACACAGAAGCCCACACCCTCGATCCCGAGACGAGGCTCGACAGGATCGAGGCAAACCTGGAACACGCATCCCGACTGATGATGGAGTACCGAAAGGACCAGCGGGAGACCGATCGGCAACTGAAGGAGACCGATCGGCAACTGAAGGAGGATGCCCGGCGGGCGCAGGAGGACACCCGGCGGATGCAGGAGGACACCCGACGGTTGAAGAAGGAAGGGAAGAAGACCGATAGACGACTCCGGAGAGCCGAGAACCTGTTCACCACGCAGTGGGGCAAGCTGATGGAGAGCCTGGTCAGGGGCGACCTCATCCGGCTGCTCAAAGAACGCCGAATCGAAGTCGAAGGCACCGCGAGGGAAACCGAGAAGGCCCGAAACGGGGAGCACTTCGAGATCGACATCATCGCGATCAACGGCAGTGAGCTCGTCGCCGTCGAGGTCAAGACCACGCTTCGCTCGGAGGGAGTCACTCACTTCCTCGGGAAACTCGAGCGCTTCCTGGAGTGGTGGCCCGAGTTCCAGGGCCGCAGGATCTACGGGGCAGTTGCGTATCTCCAGAGCAGCGACTCAGTGGTCAAGTATGCCCAGCGGAGGGGCCTCTTCGTCATTCGAGCCACCGGCAGCAGCGCCAGCATCGTGAACCCCGACGACTTCGAGCCGCGCATCTTCTCCTGAAGGCCTGCGGGATTCGGCCGCCGACCAGGACCGCCACGCGGGCCGACGCGGCCAAGTCGTCCTCTTGCTGTCCCTTCAGGCTGCCGGGCGCACCCTGGTGCCGGTCACCTCGGCCAGCTCGTCGGCGAATCGGAGAAGGTCGCGACGAAGGTCCGGCCAGCCTTGGCCCAGGTCGAGCGAACGAACCTCGATCGAGTGGCCGGGAAAGTCGTAGGCGTGGCGGAACGACTGACCGTCCGTGGCGTAGAGCAGCAGGCCGGCGGGTGAACGATCCGCGGGGTTGGCGCGAGAGTAGTTCGTGAGGTAGGCCCAAAGCTGGTAGAGGTGGCGGCTCTTCAGCGTCTTTCCGCCGCGGTCGAAGGGCTTCTTCTCGCACTTGGCCTCCACGATCACGGCGCGGTCGCCACGGGCCGGAACGAAGACGTCCGTCTCCATGACGGGAAGCTGCGGCGAGTCCGGCGCGGCGGTCGCGTCATGCCAGCGGATCTGCCGGTGGCCCCGATGAACCCCGAGCTCCGGCCGCTCCCGCCGAAGAAAGCCGCGGACGAAGGCCTCGAACAGGTGCCCCATCTCCCTGTCGTCGGCATCGAACGCGCGGAACCGGTAGCGGCCGGACCGGCCCTCCGGAACCAGCCGGCCGGCAATCAGTCGGCTGACGCTGAGGAGGAAACCGTAGTCCGAGTTGTTGCGGTGGAGCTGCACGCCGTGGAAGAACTCGCCTCGCAGCTCGATTTCATCGACTTCGGGGAGAAGACGCGCCAGGCGAAGCAGGTCGCGGCGCAACCCGTCGTCCAGGTCGTTCGCTGGCAGCGACGCCAACCGCAGCATCGTCGACTTGACCAGGCGGTTGGGCAGCACGTTCCGGGTCAGCTCCTCGTAGCGCACCGCCACGCGAGCGCGGGAACGAAGCGCTCGAGCCACCGTTCGCGTCAGATCGATCTTCCCTCGAGGCCGCCGTGCGTCCTCGGCCCGCTCCAGGTAGCCGCGATCGAGTCCGCGCCGCCACAGCCGCCGGAAGCTGTCGCGGAGCAGCCGGGCCATGAGGTTCTGCGGCAGATCGTCCGGGGCCGAAGCGTGTTCTCTTGCCGCCACCGAGTCCAGATGCTCGAACCGCTCCCATGCGTAGCAGAGCACGACGTAGAGAGTGTGAGACGGGATCTTCATCGCGGACGCGGATCAATCGCCGGCCTGCAGGTTCGCCACTGCCTCCGAAGCTGTCTCCGGCCTGTCGAACCAGTACTCATCGAGCAGCGGCGCGATATCGAAGCTGACGATCTCCTGGAACCACTCGTCGTAGTCGGGCGACCCTCCGGAGGGCGGGTCGCAGAAATAGCTGTGGCCAATGCGGAAACCGGCTCCAAGATCCGAGTCTCCGGCGATCGCCTCGTTTAAAGCACTGAGCCGCTCGCGAATGCGCCCGCGGACTGGCGCCGGGACCCCTTGGCCCTCCAGGTGACGCTGGAACTGAGGTTGCCTGAACGCCGGCTCCACCGTGAAGAACGCGAATCGCCGGCGCAGCGCGTAGTCGACCAGCGCCAACGAGCGGTCCGCCGTGTTCATCGTGCCGATCAGGTGGAGGTTCTCCGGCACATGGAACCGCTCGGCACCGTCTCGCGGGTAGGCGAGCCGCACCGCCCACTCCTCCGACCGCTTGTCCGCCTCGATCAGCATCAGCAACTCGCCGAAGATGCGGCTCAGGTTGCCTCGGTTGATCTCGTCGATCAACAGAACATGGGGCCGGTCGCCGTCCTCCCGCGCCCGCTCGCAGAAGTCGAGAAAAGGCCCATCGCGGAGCACGAAGCCGCCTTCTTCCGTGGGTCGGTAGCCGCGGACGAAATCCTCGTAGCCGTAGGACTGATGGAACTGCACCGCCTCGATGCGCTCCATCGACCGCTCTGCCGCCAGGACCCATGCCAGCCGCTGCGCGATGAACGTCTTCCCGGTGCCCGGGGGACCTTGGAGGACGAGGTTCTTCTTGCGCTTGAGCTGGGAGAGGAGCCGCTCGATGTCGGCGCGATCGAGAAAGACCTGACGTGCCGCATCCTCAAGGGTGAACAGACCCGACTCCAGATACAGCGGGCTCGGAACCGACGCCGCTGCGAGTTGAGGGGTTGACACCTCTCCGTCTGATTCGGCCCTCGGTTTCGCAGATCGAACCAGTCTTCGCGTTGGTCGCGCTTCTACGTTGGCAGCGCTCCTGTAGGTACTGAGGAGTTCGGTGTCAATCTGTCCGGGATCTCGATCCAGAAGATCCAAGCCTTCCTGGGTGATTCGATACACCTCCTTCCTTACCTTCCGTAGTAGGCCGGCACCTCCTAAATCGACTAGCGCCCAGGCCACGGTGTTGTGGAACACCGGCGTTGGTCCGCGAGCCGGCATCTCACTCAGGTCCTGAGTTGACAGGCCCATCGCCGAAGCGACGCTGCTTCGAATCTCCGAACTCGATACCTCAACGCCATCCCCCAGGGCCTGAAGGACTGGCAGCCTCACACTGGGGCGATCAGGTACCGTCATCTAGCGGCTCCTCACTCACGCCGCGTCGATGTCGGTTTGGGCACTGTCCTCGCCCTTGAACAACAGAAGCTCATCGCTCGTCCCGCCCTGGGCGAGGCGAAGCAATCGCCGAGGTTCAACCGGGCGTCTGCCCTTCCTGGAGCGACGCCTCACGAGGCTGCGCAACTCTACGATCACCTCGGCAAACCGCAGTGGTCGTAGAGGAGGTCGCCATGCTCGATGGCCGAAGGTCCCGGCTGCAGAGACTCGGCACAGCGCCGGCCGATGGCGAGTAACTCCTCGACGCGGGCATCCAGGTCACGCTGGCGCTCTTCGCGTACGAGGCGGCAAGTCTCCTCGTTCTTGATGTTCAGGGTCATCGCTATCTCCACGGTAGAACGCTGGGCTGAGCGTCTACCCTACGACCGACCGACTGACCGCGCAAACGTCCCGTTCTCACTCCAGGCTTCGAAGTACCTCCGCATCCCGTCCTGCTCGCCCACGTTCTTCGCCTTCAGCCCTCCGCCACGGCCGGCGGCCCCTCGATCTGCTCTCCGATCACGAGCGCGGCCGCGACCTCGCGTTGCAGGGCTTCCGGGTCGCGCCGCACGTAGAGCCGTGCGAGTTCCTGGCCTCGTTCGACCTTCTGGCCCAGGCGAACGTCGTAGCGGATCGCCACCGCGTGGTCGATCTGGTTCGGGTCGCGGTCCGGGCGGCAGGCGTCGGCTAAGGCGTTGCCGATTCGCCGACAGTCGACGGCCTCCAGGAAACCCGACTCGGAGGCGGTGACGACGGCTTCGACCGGCGCCAGGTCGAGGCCGTTCGTCCAGCCGGGCTCGGCGCCCTGTGCGTCGGCCCAACGGGTGAGGTTCTCCCGGGCGGCGCCGGAGGCGACCGCCGCGTCGAGGTCTCCCGGCGAGATGTCCCGCCCGACCAGGCGACCCGCCTTGCGGCAGACGGCGATCACCACCTCGCGCAGGCGGGAGTCTCCGTCCCCGGCCAGGAAATCCAGCGCCTCGCGCACTTCCGCGGCGTGGCCGACCCAGCGGCCGAGAGGCTGGCTCATGTCGCTCAGGACGCAGTCCGCCGGCGTGCCGCAGGCGGCGCTGATCGAAACGAGGCCGGATGCGAGCTTGCGGGTCTCCTCGGGGTCGGGGAAGAAGCCGCCGTTGCCCGTCTTCACGTCGAACACGATTCCGGATGCGCCCAGGGCGAGTTTCTTGGACAGGATGCTGCCGACGACGAGCGGGATCGAGCTCACGGTCGACGTGCGATCCCGCAGGCCGTAGAGGCGCCTGTCGGCCGGCGCGATGCTCCCCGTGGCGATGCCGATTGCCATGCCGAAGCGGTCCAGCAGGTCGAGGGCGCCGGCCCGGTCCAGCTCCAGACGCAGGCCGGGGATGCTCTCCAGCTTGTCCGCGGTGCCGCCGCTGTGGCCGAGGGCGCGGCCCGTCAGCTTGGCCGCCGGCACGCCGCAGGACGCAAGCAGGGGCAAGGCGATCAGGCTGACCGTGTCGCCGACGCCGCCAGTCGAGTGCTTGTCCACCAGCGGGCCGAAGTCCTCCGCCAGGGTCCAACGGTCTCCGGACTCGAGCATCGCCAGGGTCAGTTCCCGCGTCTCGTCGGGATCGAGGCCCCGCATCGCGGCGGCCATCAGGAAAGCGGCAAGGTGCACGTCCGTCCAGCTCCCGTCGGCCGCTCCCGCGGCGACGGACCACACCTCGTCGCGGGTCAGTTTCCGCCCCTGACGCATCCGGTTCAGAATGCCGTAGGGCGTAGCCATGGGGCGGGATACCGGCCGCGCCCTGTCAGCGTGCGCCGCGGAACATTGGGCCCGCAGTCTTCCTGCCGCGCACGCTGCTAGCCGCCGAAACTGAACGGGCTCGCGGCGGCGGGTTCCGGCCCGAGCTGCTGCCGGGCCCTGATCGCGTAGCCGCTGTCCGGGTACTCGTCGACGATGCGCCGGAAGGTCTCCCGAGCGCCCTCCTCGTCGCCGAGCTGCTCCAGGGTCGAGGCGAGCTCGAACAGAAGTACATCCTTCGGCAGGTTGGACGTTTCCGTCGCCACCGCGCCACGGAGCTCGGCCGCAACTTCCTCTCCCCGACCCTCGGCGCGGTCGAGGCTGTACAGGTTCAACTGCAGGCTCACACCCAGCGCATGGTCTCCGCCGCTCGTCTCGAGATAGCCGGTCCAGAGCTCACGCGCCGTCGCGGTGTCGCCCTCGTCCGCGGCGATCTGGCCCAGATAGACGGAAGCCAGTCGACCGGAAGCGGTTGAACCGTAGCTTTCCCGCACCGCCTCGAGCGCGGCGCGCGCCGCGACCCGCCGCTCCGCCTCGGAAGCAAAGCTGAGGACGTCGTCGTCGCCATCCTCTTGCGCAACGGGTTCCTCCGGTTCCGCCTCGCCGCTCTCGTCCCGTTCCTCGCCCGGCGCGCTGTCCGGCGGCGTACCGAAGAGATCGTCGATGGCGTCCGTCTCCGGCTCGTCGATCTCTGCCCGGTAGACCTTGAGGGCTTCACTGAGCTGGAAGCTCGCGTCGGCCTCCCGGCGATCCTGGTAGTTGAGGAACAGCACGACGCCCAGGACAACGGCGATCACTGCCGCGATCCCGATCAGAATCTGCCGAACGTGCTCGGCGAACCACGCGGAAGCTGAGAAAACCGCTTCGCGCACCTCGTCGCGCCGAATCTCCTCTCGTGTCAGACGGCTCATTGCAAGACCCTCCTCAGGCGGCGCAAACCTTAGCAGCCCTTGACTCCCCGCAAACCGGGAAACGGGCGCAAAGTCCGCCGCTGTGGCAGACTTGAACTCAGGCGTTCTCGTCGGAGGACCCGGTCGTCCGGCAACGCCACTCAACCACCTGGAGCACCCAAGATGCCGACCCTGGGAATTGGCGAACTGCTGATCGTCTTCGCGATCATCGTCCTGATCTTCGGAGCCAGCCGCATTCCCAAGCTGGCGGGAGGCCTCGGCGCTGGTATCCGGAACTTCAAGCGCGGCCTGAACGAGCCCGGCGAAGACGAGGCCGAGGACAAGCCGAAGCGCGAGATCGAAGAGTAGTAGCGCGCCTGGGAGGCTGGTGCGCCTGGAGGGACTCGAACCCCCTTGCTTCTTGACTAGGAATCCACCGCGCCATTCACCTGACCTGCGGGCTGTGGTGCGCCTGGAGGGACTCGAACCCCCGACTTCTGGATTAGGAATCCAGCGCTCTATCCCGCTGAGCTACAGGCGCTGACCCGTCAGGCCGGCCCGGCGGCCGGCCGCCAAGGATCTCAGTATCGGACCAGGGATTCAACCACGTCGTAGCCTTCGAGTCGTCTCCTGCCTTCCAGGTACGTCAGCTCGACGACGAATCCGACGGCCTCGACCCGGGCGCCGACCGACTCGACGAGTTCGGCCGCGGCCTTCGCCGTGCCGCCGGTAGCGAGCAGGTCGTCGACCAGAACCACCCGGTCGCCGGCGGCGAGAGCGTCCATGTGGATCTCGAGCGTGTCCTTGCCGTACTCGAGTTCGTAGGTACGGGACGCCGTCCGGGCCGGCAGCTTGCCGGGCTTCCTGACCGGTACGAAACCGGCGTTCAGTCGACACGCCACCAGGGGCGCGAAGATGAAGCCGCGCGCTTCGATGCCGACGACCTGATCGACGCGCCGGTCGGCGAACCGTTCGGCGAGGAGGTCGGCGGTCTCGCAAAGCGCCGCCGGTTCCTTGAGCAGCGTCGTGATGTCCTTGAACAGGATGCCGGGCTTCGGGAAGTCGGGCACCTCGCGGATCCGGTCCTTCAGCCGGTTCGCGTTGTCCGGGTCCGGTCCTCTTACGTCTGGTTCCATCTCAGGTCTCCTCCCGGTTCAGGGCATGGCCTCCTTCGTCTTCCAGCCGTGCCGGCCGATCAGCGGCACGAAGCGAACCGGTTCGCCCACGTCCCGCGTGACGACACCGTTCTGGTGCTTCCGATAGCTGATCAGACGCTGTTCGTGCTGGTCTCCCTCCGGAATGACCAGACGGCCGCCCGGCGCCAGTTGATCGAGGAGCGCCTCGGGAACCCGGGGCGCCGCCGCGGCGACCAGGATGCGGTTGAACGGCGAGGCGCTGCTCCAGCCGACCGTGCCGTCGAAGACCTGGATCTTCACGTTCGGCAGCCCGAGCAACTGGATCCGGCCGATCGCCTCCCGGGCCAACTGCCCCACCCTCTCGATGCTGTAGACCCGTTGCGCCAGCCTCGCCAGGATTGCCGTCTGGTAGCCCGATCCGGTGCCGATCTCGAGCACCGAGTCCTCGTCCCGCACGTCGAGTTCCGCCGTCATGTGCGCGACGATGTAGGGCTGCGAAATCGTCTGCTCGCAACCGATCGGCAAGGCGCGATCACTGTAGGCATCGTTGACCAGGTGCTCCGGCACGAACAGGTGCCGGGGAACCCTCTCCATCGCCGCGAGCACACGCTCGTCCCTGAGTCCATACTGCTTGACCAGCTTCGCGATCATGCGCCCGCGGGGAAAACGGTAGGCGCCGTCCGCCCTCACTCCGACCGTCTTCAACGGAGCGCTCCAACGAGGCCCGGCAGCACGCCATCTCCTTCGGCGATTGCATCCCGGTCCGTCAGGTCCGAGGTGAGTGGGGTGATCGAGGTGTAGCCGTCGCGAACCGCCGCGGCGTCCGTGTCCTGGAGACGTTCCGGTTCCGGCTTCCCCACGAGCCAGTACATCGATCCGCCTCGCGGATCCTCCTGCTTCACGACCGAGTTTCGGTACGGACGGCGACCGAGCCTCGCAATCCTGACGCCGCGCGGCGGATCGAACGGGAAGTTCACGTTGAGCAGCATCCGGTCGGGAATCCCCTGCTCGAGCAGGGACACGATCGCGCGCGCGGCCAGATCCGCGGCGCGTTCCATGTCCGCAGGCTGAGCCTTGCGGTACTCCTGCGAAAAGGCAATCGACGGGATGCCGAGCAGTCGGCCCTCGAGCGCGGCGCCGACCGTGCCGCTGTGGGTCACGTCGTCCCCCAGGTTCACCCCGTAGTTGATCCCCGACACGAGCAGGTCGGGGCGCCGGTCCAGCAACGCATGAACGCCCAGATTGACGCAGTCCGACGGCGTGCCGTCGACCGAGAACCAGCCCTCCCGCACGGACTTCGCACGCAGCGGCCGGAACAGCGTCAGGGCCTGTCCGGTTCCGCTCTGCTCATGAAGCGGCGCGACGACCCGGTACTCGATCGGGCCCTTCGAGGTCACGGCAAGGTCGAGCGCCGCCGCCAGGCAGGTCAGGCCGGCGGCGCCCACGCCGTCGTCATTCGTCAGCAGCAGTCGCGTCACGCCCGTCTCCGCTCTTCGTCGTTCAACTGTCGCCGCCTCAGGCGAAGTCGCCTGCCGACGATCGGTTCCAGGTCGCGCAAGACGGAGGCCGGAATGACCGACGGATCCGTGATCAGGGCGTGTTCCAGCGCATTCGCGCAAGGGCAGGTTCGCTCCGGGCGTTCCTCCGGCAGCGCCTCAACGATCCGGGCCACCGCGGCCTGGGCCATGCGCGCATTCTGTTGCAGCACGGCAAGCACGGCGTCCACGGTGACGTCTTCCTCCTCCTCGTGCCAGCAGTCGTAGTCCGTGATCAGGGCGAGCGTGGAGTAACAGATCTCCGCCTCGCGCGCGAGCTTCGCCTCCTGGAGGTTCGTCATGCCGATCACGTCCGCGCCCCAGCCGCGGTGCATGAAGGACTCGGCGCGGGTCGAGAACTGGGGTCCCTCCATGCACACGTACGTGCCGCCGCGGTGAACGACGGCTCCGGCCGCTTCCGCCTCGTCGGCGCAGATCTCCATCAGCTCCGGACAGATCGGATCGGCGAACGCGACGTGAGCGGCCAGTCCGTTGCCAAAGAACGTGTCCGGCCGGTGCCGCGTCCGGTCGATGAACTGGTCCGGGACGACGATGTGCGTGGGCCGGTAGCGACGACGAAGCGAGCCGACGGCGGACAGCGAAATCAACCTCTCGGCGCCCAGCGTCTTGAAGGCATAGATGTTCGCGCGAAAGTTCAGCTCGCTGGGCAGGATGCGGTGGCCGCGGCCGTGGCGGGCCAGGAACGCGACCCGCCGCCCGCTCAACTCGCCGAGCACGAAGACCTCGGAGGGACTGCCGAACGGTGTCGTGATCGCGCGTTCCTCGTGCACCTCGAGCTCCGCCATGCCGTAGAGACCCGAGCCGCCGATGATGCCTGTGCGGTATGCCTCCGCGCTCATCCTTCACCTCCCGCGATTGCCTCGTTCACCCGCAGGGCCGTCTGGAGCGCCCGCCGCCCGGCCTCGCCGTCGACGAACGGCGCCGGACGACCGGCGCAGCGAGCGAGAAACGCCTCGAGTTCTCCGCGCAGCGGTTCACCGCGCTCCACATCGAGGTCCGCCGGCACGATGCGGCCGGCCGGTCCGCCAGCCGCGGCCGCCGAGAGCGCGGCCGGCGTGCCGGGAGCTTCGCCACCCACTCTGCGGAACCCCCGCACCGTCTGCTCCTGGTAGTCCAGCGAGCAGTACCGGTCCTCGAAGAACACGCGCAACTGCCGGACCCGCTCGGCCGACACCCGCGACGCGGTCAGGTTCGCGACGCACCCCGACTCGAGTTCGATCCGGGCGTCCGCGATGTCGACCCGGTCCGAAAGGACGTCGATCCCGACCGCCCGCACTTCGCGAACCGGACTCGGATCGAGGGCATGGAGGATCTGCAGGTCGTGAATCATCAGGTCCAGCACCACGTCGACATCCAGGCTGCGGGGACTGAAGGGCGACAGCCGTTCGACCTCGACGAAGCGCGGCCTGCGACCCGAAGCCAGCAGCTCCTGAACGGCCGGATTGTAGAACTCGACATGGCCTACCGCCAGAACGACTCCCCGCGCCGCCGCGGTCGCGACAAGCGCGTCGGCCTGGGCGAGGTCGACGGCAATCGGTTTCTCCACGAGAACGTGGACTCCCGTCTCGATCAGCCGCTTCGCCACATCCAGGTGATCGACCGTCGGCACCGCGACGACCGCCGCGTCGACCGTCCGCGCCAGCTCGTCGAGTCCCCCGGCCACCGACGCTCCGTGCTCGCCCGCGACGCGTCCGGCCCGGGCTCCATCCGCGTCGAGCACGAAGACCGACTCGGGGGCCAGCAGGTCCGCAAGAAGACGCACGTGATGGCGACCCATCACACCGGCGCCGACCACGCCCGCCAAAAGACCCGTCATCGCCCGACCCGGTTAGTCGCCCGCGCCCCGCGAGCCGCGGCGCGCCGAGCGGATGAAGCCTCTCGCGGAATCGCGCACGAACGCGATCAGCGCGTCCACGTCGACGTGTCCGGCATGCCCGGCGTCGAGTTCCTCCAGGGCCTGGGTCCTGTTCCGCCTGGAACGCGTGACGACTCTCACCGCACGCTCGATCGCCCGGATGTCCTCCGGCGACTTCCCCTTGCGTTCCAGGCCGATCCGGTTCACGCCCATGCACGCCGGCTTGATCCCGACCGTGATGCAGAACGGCAGCGCGTCCATCGTGATCACGGAGTAGCCGCCGATGTAGGCGTGCCGGCCAACCCGGCAGAACTGGTGAACGGCCGAGAAGGCGCCGATTGTCGCGTCGTCCTCGACGACGACGTGCCCGGCCAGGGTGCCGGCGTTCGTGAACACGGTGCGACTGCCAACGTGACTGTCGTGGCCGACATGGCTCTGGGTCATGAACAGGTTGTCGTCGCCGATCCGGGTCTCGCCGCCGCCGAACGCCGTTCCCCGGTTGACCGTGCAGAACTCCCGGAACTGGTTCCGGTCGCCGATCACCAGGCGGCTGCTCTCTCCCTCGTACTTGAGATCCTGCGGATCGAAGCCGATCGCCGCATGGGGGAAAACCCTGTTCTCCCGTCCGAGGACCGTCTCGCCGCAGATCGTCGCGTGGGCGCCGACCGTCGTGCCGTCGCCTACTTGTACGCCGGCGCCAATCACGGCATAGGGGCCCACGACGACCTCCTCGCCCAGCTCGGCGCTCCGGTCGACGATCGCCGTCGGGTGAAGTTCGGCGGTCATGGTCGACGTCCCGGTAAAGGTGACCGACGGCCGTTCAAGTCGTTGCCATCGCGGACGTGCAGATCGCCTCCACCGCCAGTTCGCCGTCAACGGTCGCCACGCCCCGGAAGCGGGAATGCCAGGTCCGCAGACGCAGCGACTCCACCTCCATCCGCAGTCGATCGCCGGGAAGAACGGGCCTGCGAAAGCGAGCCTTCTCGATGCCGGAGAAGAAGAGCACCTTCTGATCCCGGTCCTCCATTTCGTGCAGCAGGAGCAGCGCCGCCGTCTGCGCCATCGCCTCGATCACCAGGACTCCGGGCATGATCGGATTGCCCGGAAAGTGACCGTCGAAGAAGGGCTCGTTCCGGGTCACGTTCTTGACCGCCACAACCCGCTGGCCCGGTACCAGCTCCAGCACCCGATCGACCAGCAGCAAGGGATAGCGGTGCGGCAGCACGGCCGCGATCCAGCGCGAGTCGAAGGGGCCCAGGGGCGTGCCGTTTCCGCTCTGCTCTTCGCTCACTTCTCGTCTCCCGCGTCCGTCTCCGGCTCCAATGCCGCTGCCGATCCAGCCGCCGACTCGATGCCCGCCGCTTCCAGCTCCTGCACGCGGCGTTCAAGCCCGCGCAGGGCCCTGCGCATCGCCGGCAGGCGAGACTGTAACGCGATCCGGCGCCGCCAGGCGGCGATCGGCGTCGCCGGAATCCCGGCAACCTGCTGCCCCGGAGGCACCTCCTGGAACACGGCCGACTTCGCCGCGACCTGAACGCCGTTTCCGATCTCGAAATGGCCCGCGACGCCGGCCTGGCCTGCAAGCAGGACGCGGTCACCGATGCGGCTGCTGCCGGACACCCCTGCCTGTCCACAGAGGATGCATCCCTGGCCGATCTGCGCGTTGTGACCGACCTGCACCAGGTTGTCGATCTTCGTGCCGCGGCCTACGCGGGTCGTGTCGAACGTCGCCCGGTCGACGGCCGAGTTGGCTCCGATCTCGACATCGTCCTCGATCACGACGACCCCGACCTGGGGCAGCTTGACCTGCGACGCCGACGCCTCCCCTTCGGCGAAACCGAATCCGTCCGCTCCGAGCACGACGCCCGAATGGACGATCACCCGATCGCCGATCCGGCTTCCGTCATAGACCACGACGTGCGGGTGAAGCACCGTACCGGCGCCGACCCGGCAGCCGCGGCCGACCACGCTGTGGGCGCCGACAGTCGCTCCCGGCGCGACCGTCGACCCGGCGCCGACAACGGCGAACGCATCGATCCGGGCACCCGGATGGACCTGGGCCGTCGCATCGACGCACGCCGTCTCGTGGACTCCCGACTCGACCTCGGGCACCGGGAACAACGCCGTCACCAGGTCGGCCAGCGCACGATAGGCATCGTCGCAGACCACCAGATCGACGCCCAGGCCACCCAACGTGTCGGGCGAGATGGCCCTGGATACCAGGATCGCGCCGGCCTCCGAAGACCGCGCCTGCTCCCGGTACCGAGTGTTCGTCAGAAAGGAGAGATCGCGCTCACCGGCGGCCTCCAGCGTCGCGACGCCGTCGATGAGCCGATCCGGATCGCCCACAAGCTCGGCGCCGACCATCGCGGCAAGATCGGCCAGACGGTGGGTCACGCAGCGAGCCTAGGAGCTTGCGCCAAAGAACGCAATGGAGTGAGTTCTGCGGGCGCAAGCTCCTGGGAAGGTGGGGGCTGGGGCCAAACACGGAGCCTGCGACGGGTTTGGCGGCGCTACCGGAATCGCCGGGGCCTCCCGGAGCCGGTCGGCGATACGATGCCCGGACTCCCTTCGATGACTCTGGAGGTTCCCTCAATGGATGCACAGACCACTTGTCGCCCCCTTCGCGAGCTCCACGCCTCGCCAACCTGCCGTGCAGCGACCGTTCTCGCGGTCCTCGCGTGCGTCGCTCTCGGCGTCGCCGCACCGGCCCAGGCCTCGGACAACTGGCCCCAGTTCCGCGGCCCCGGCGCGAACCCGGCGGTCGACGACAATCCGAACCTGCCGGACCGCTGGAGCCAGACGGAGAACGTCGAATGGGTGACCGAGATCGCGGGTCTCGGCTGGTCGAGTCCGATCGTCTGGGGCAACCGGGTGTTCCTCACCGCGGCCGTCGCCGAAGGCGACTTCGAGCGCCCGCAGGCCGGGCTCTACGCCGCTCGCGGGCGCAGCGAACCACCAGAGGCCGTCCACGACTGGCGGGTCTACTGCCTGGACCTTGCGACCGGTGAGATCGTCTGGCACCGCTCCGTCAAGACGGGGCTTCCCGAGTTTCCGCGTCACCAGAAGCAGACCTACGCCTCGGAGACCCCCGCCACCGACGGCGAGCGGGTCTACGTCCGCTTCGGCGATCTCGGCGTCTACGCCTTCACGATGGACGGGACCCCGGTGTGGAGCTTCGACACGCCGTACCGGGAGACGATGTGGGACTACGGTTCCGCCTCCTCGCCGGTCGTGCACGACGATCAGGTGATCATCCTCTACGACAACGAGGAAGAGTCCTGGATCGCCGCTCTCGACAAGGTCACCGGCGAACAGCGCTGGCGCACCGACCGCGAAGAGGTCTCGAGCTGGGCGACGCCGCTCGTGTGGACCAACGAGGCACGTACCGAGATCGTGACCAACGGCAAGAACCGCATCCGCTCCTACAGTCTCGACGGCGAACTGCTGTGGGAGATGGACGGCCGCATGTCGTGGGCAGCGATCGCGACTCCCTTTGCCGCCCACGACATGGTCTACGTGAACTCCGGCTACTTCCAGGACCAGCGCCGACCGGTGTTCGCCATCCGGCCGGGCGCCCTGGGCGACATCACCCTCGAGGGGGACGCGACCGAGAGCGAGTTCGTCGCCTGGCACCAACCCAAGGCCGGCAACTACAACACGTCGCCGCTGGTCTACAAGGGCATCTACTACAGCCTGCTCGACCGTGGCTTCTTCGAAGCGTACGACGCGTTGACGGGTGAGCCGGTGTACGGCCGCCAGCGGGTCGCTCCGCGCGGCGGCGCCAGTTTCACCTCATCGCCGTGGGCCTACAACGACCGCGTGTTCGCGCTGAGCGAGCAGGGCGACACCTACGTCATCCGGGCCGGCGCCGAGTACGAGGTCCTGCACATGAACAGCCTCGACGAGATGGTCATGGCGTCTCCCGCGGTCGCGGGCGACCGGCTGCTGATCCGCACCCGGTCGAAGCTCTACAGCATCAAGAACCCTGACTAGATTCTTGAACAGGCCTGACCTTTACAGTTGAGGCAAGTTCCAACCCACTGGGTGCGCCGGCCTTCTGGCCGGCATCCGCTCCGGCCTGCACGCTCGTCGGTGTGAGGCGAACCCTCGCCAGAGCTACTCGCCGGGCGTCGCGGGATGGGCCGCGTTGTAGCGCTCGATGATCAGGTTCGTGATGTCGGCGGCATCGGCCGAGTACAGCAATCCCCCCTGGAACTTGTTGAAGATCGCCGTGTAGCCGAACTCCCGGCCCACCTGGGAGATGATCGGCAGGACGGCCTGTTCGATCTCGCCGAATCTCTCCGCCTGCATCTTCTGCATCTCGCGGTTCGCGTCGTCCTGGGAACGTTGCAGCCCGATCGTCATGTCCTCGAGCTGCTTCTCCATCTCCGCCAGGCGATCCTCCGCCAGGGTCAGCCGGCCGTCGTTGTACTGCTTCTGCAGCGCCGCCAACTGTTCCTGCCGACCCTGGAGTTCCGTCTGCTTCTGGTCTCTGAGCCTGGTCAGTTCCTGGACCGCGATCTGGCCACGGCCCGACTCCTGCAACAGTCGCTCGACCTCGATCACCGCGATCTTGCTCTGGGCGAGGACCGGTCCCGAGGCCAGAGCCCCCAGGAGGACGGCCCCCGCGACGAATGCGGCGCGAGTACTGGGTGTCTTGGCTTTCATGCGGTGTTCTCCGTTGAGGCGGTGTCTCTGATGAAACTTGGGGACCCTAGAAGCTGGTCCCGATGCTGAAGTCGAAGCTGTCGAAGCGCTCGCGGTCGAAACCGCCGAGGTCGTCGAGGGGATTCAGGTTCGTAGCGTAGATGAACCGGAGCGGCGCGCCAAGAATCGGCACGTTCACCCGCAGCTCGATTCCGGCGGACATCCTCATGTGGCTGAAGTCGACATCCTGATCGTCGCCGTACACGTTGCCGGCGTCGAGGAAGGCGACCACCCGGAAGGGACCGTTGACCAGGGTGTGGTGCTCGAGGTTGATCACGACGCTCTTGTTGCCGCCCTGGGGAAAGCCGTTCTGGTCGAGCAGCGTCCGCCCGGTTTCCGGATCACGCACCCAGATCGACCGGAAGGCGTAGCCCCGAAGGCTGTTCTCCCCGCCGAGCAGATACCGGTCGAGGAAGAACAACTGACGGAGGTTGCCCGCACCGTCCGTACCGAACGGCTTGATGTAGCCGAGCTGGATGTTGGCCCGGCCTACCGTGCGCCAGGCCCCCCGCGTAAGCGGCGTTGTAAAGGCCGCCGTCAGCGACGGCCTGATGAAGAACGACTCGCCGCCCAAGGGTCCGCCCGCGTACTCGAGCGAAGCGATCAGGCGTCGGCCACGGGTCGGTTCGAGTCGGTGGTCGTGGCTGTCGTACTGGTATGTCGCGGTGACCGATCGCCGGTTGAACTGAAACGCCTGCTCGATCGTGTCGCTCATCGTTTCGTCCCGTTCCACCGGGTCCTCGAAGAAGAAGAACGTCTGCGACTGGAAACTCTCGATGTCCATGTTGCTGTACGCCAACTGGACGAGTTCCCATCGCCGGAACGACCGGCCGAAGGAGACGACACCGCCCGCCTCCTTGCTGCGATAGCGCTGGTCGACGAGCAGGTCGAAGTCCGTGTCGCGGTTGAACAACTGGATGCCGATGTTCTGCGGCCGGTCCTTGACCCAGGGCATGTAGTAGGAGACGTCGAAGATGTCGCGGTAGCGACCGGTCTGAATCGACACGCCGACGGTCTCGCCGCGGCCGAGGAAGTTGCGCGTACGCAGAGCCGACTGGACGAAGAACCCGTCCAGTTCGCTGTAGCCGCCGCCGAACTGGACCTCGGTCTGCCCCGTCTCCGTCCCCTTGACGACCAGATCGACCTGCTGGTCGTCGGTGTCGTAGTTCACCTCGACCGGATCGTCCTCGTTCACCACGTAGTACTCGAGCTGACTGAGCCGCAGCAGGCTGGTGCGCAGCATCCCCGAGTTGAAGACATCGCCCTCCTTCATCAGCATCTGGCGCCGGAGCACGCGATCCCGCGTGCGGTCGTTGCCGGTGAACTCGAGCCGACCCACCCGAAACTGATCGTTCTCCTCGACCATCACCAACAGGTCCGCGACCAGATCGTCCCGTTCGATGATCTCCATCTTCACGTCCGCGAAGATGTAGCCGCTGTTGCGGTAGAGCTCGCCGATCTGCTCGACCCCCTCGTCGATCACGTCCGAGCGCAGCCAGCCGCCCTGGGGATCCTTGAACATCTGGCGCAACAGCCCTTCCGGCAACACCTCGGCGCCTTCGATCTCGATCTCACCGAGCTTCCAGCGCGGCCCTTCCTCGATCGGCACGACCAGGCCGAGCTGCCTCTTGCGGTCCTCGAGCCGGTCCGCGTTCGGCTTGCGTTCGATCACGTCGAGCTCCGGCTCGCCGACCTCGACATCCTTGTAGCCGAAGCGGCGATAGATGTCCTTGACCTTGTCGAGGTCCTCCTCGACAGTGGCCGAGTTGAAGACATCGCGCTTGCGAATCCGGGTCAGCAGGTTCGACTTCTTCGTCTTCTCCATCTGGCGGCGCAGCTTCCCGGCGGAGAAGACCTCGTTGCCTTCGAAGTCGACCTGGCCGATCTTGACCCGGCCGCCCTCGTCGACCGTGATGAGAACGCGCTTCTCGCCCAGGCCCGCGTCCTGCACCTCGACATGTACTCCGGCGAAGCGGAAGCCCCGCTCTTCGTAGAGCTTCCTGATCGCCTGCTCGAGGCGAGCCAGTTCGCCGAGGTCGAGCGGCAAATCCTCGTACACCGAGATGCGCTCCCGATCCGTCATGTCGCCGATGTCGCTGCGCTTGAGCTTCTTCAGCCCGTCGTACTCGAGCGAGGTCAGAAGGGGCCGCTCGGTGATCGTCACCGTCACCCCCACGCCCTCGCCCGCCGCCTCGGACTCGACCTGGATGTCGTCGATCAGTTCACGCTCCCAGAGATCCTTGATCCGGTCGTTCAGACGGCCCGGATCCCAGGGCTTTCCCGGCTCGAGATCGAGGTAGTAGCTCAGGCTCTCTTCGCTCAGCGTCTCCACGCCGGTGTACTCGACCGACACGATCGGCCGACCGACCAGGAGCTGCGCCGCCGCGGGGGACGCGACCAGAAGCACGGTCAGCAGAGCACCCATCGTCCGCACCGCGAGGGAGAGACGGCGTAACTCCGGTTTCCGCACGAATCGATCGGAACTCCGCGAGATCGGCTCGGGTTTCCGCAAGACTTGATCAGGTTTCCGCAAGAGCAGGTTCCTCCTCATGCGCTGCTGGTTCGCCCGCCGGGGGTTGTTCTTCGCTGGCCGGGGCCACGTCCAGGACCAGATCGCTGCCTTCCGGCGAGCCGTCGCCGTCCACGTCACGCCGCCGGGTCGGCCCCAGGTCAACCCGGATCCGGCGGATCTCGGCGCCGGTGCGCTGGATCAGCAGGTCGGACACCGCATCCTGAACGTGGCGCTGAATCGTCCGGCGGAGCGGCCGGGCGCCGGTCGACGGGTCGATCCCTGCCTGGTCGAGCAGCCACTCCCGTGCGGCGGGAGTCACGTCCACCGCCAGACCACGGTCGGCGAGCGTCTCGTTCACGTCCGCCAGCAGCAGATCGACGATCGCCCGCAACTCCGCCCGACCCAGCGGATTGAACACGATCGTCTCGTCGATCCGGTTGATGAACTCGGGGCTGAAGGAACGCCGGAGTTCGGCAAGGGTCTCCTCCCGTATCCGGGCGAAGTCGTCATCCGAGGAGGCGCCGCCGAAACCCATCCGCCCCCCCTTGAGGACGAGTTGGCTGCCCAGGTTCGACGTCAGGAGCACGATGGAGTGGCGGAAGTCGACATGGTTTCCGTAGGCATCCGTCAGGGTCCCCTCCTCCAGGATCTGCAACAACAGGCCCGAAATGTCCGGATGCGCCTTCTCGATCTCGTCGAAGAGGATCAGCGAGTACGGCTGGCGCCGCACCCGCTCGGTCAGCTGACCGCCCTCCTCGTAGCCGACATAGCCAGGCGGAGAACCGATCAGCTTGGAGGCCGCGTACTTCTCCATGTACTCGCTCATGTCGAATCGCAGCAGGGCGTTCTGGCTGCCGAAGAGGAACTCGGCGAGTCGCCGCGCCACCTCCGTCTTGCCCACACCGCTCGGCCCCAGGAAGATGAAGGAGCCCACCGGCCGCCGGGGATCGGAGACACCGAGCCGGGACCTGCGGATCGCGCGGCTGATCGCGCGGATGGCCCGTTCCTGGCCCACGATCCGCTGCCGCAGCACGTCCTCCATGTTCATCAGCCGCCGTGCCTCGTCACCGCGCAAAGCGGCCACGGGCACGCCGGTCCAGGAGGCAATCACCTCCTCCACATCCTGGGCAGTCACGACTTGATCTCCAAGGCCTCCGTCGTGCAACCGCTCCATGCTCTCCAGATCTTCCCGTAGTTCGATTTCCCGCTCCCGGTAGCGGACCGCGCAGTCGAAGTCCTTGTCGGAAATCGACGCCTTCATCTCGGCGACAACCTGCCGGATCTCGGTCTCGATCCGGCGCGTCTGCGTGGTGTCTTTCACGCGGCGAAGCTTGACCCTGGCGCCGGCCTCGTCCATTACGTCGATCGACTTGTCCGGCTGGAAGCGGTCGGGGATGTAGCGGTTCGACCCGGCCACCGCGGCCCGGAGGGCCCCATCCTCGTACGCCACCTTGTGGAAGCCCTGGTAACGCTCTCTGAGGCCCACCAGGATGTCGTACGTCTCGTCGGCGGTCGGCGGATCGACCTGGACCGCCTGGAACCGCCGCAGCAGGGAGCGGTCCTTTTCGATGTACCGCCGGTACTCGCGCCCCGTCGTGGCGCCGATGCAGGCGATGTCTCCCCTCGACAGGGCCGGTTTGAGGATGTTCGCCGCGTCGAGCGAGCCCTCGGCCGAACCCGCCCCGACCAATGCGTGGATCTCGTCGATGAAGACGAGCACGTCCTCGCCCTCCTCCAGTTCCTTGAGGATGCCCTTCAGGCGTTCTTCGAACTGCCCCCGGTACTTCGTCCCCGCGACGATCAGCGACAGGTCGAGGGCGATGAGGCGCTTGTCCGCCAGAAACCGCGGCACCCGGCCCAGCACCACCCTCTGAGCCAGCCCTTCCACGATCGCCGTCTTCCCTACCCCCGGCTCGCCGAGGAGGATCGGGTTGTTCTTCGTGCGCCGGGCAAGAATCTGGACGATCCTGCCGACCTCATCCTCGCGCCCGATCAGCGGATCGAACTGATCCTGCCGGGCGAGCGCGGTCAGGTCGCGGCCGAACTCGCCAAGAAAGGGCAGTTCCTGCTTCTCGCGTCGGTTGGCGCGCTCCCGCGCGACTTGCGCGACCTCTTCGCGCACGTTCGCGACCTCGAACCCGTACTGCACCAGAATCCGCTGCGCCAGGCAGCCCTCGACCCGAAGCACGCCGATCAGCAGGTGCTCCGAACCGACCGAGGAGTGGACCATGCTCTCCGCCTCGTGCGAGGCGTACGCGAGGATCTTCTTCGACTCCTCGGAGAGCGGCAGCTCAGCGGTGGACGAGATGCGCTCGACGAACACCCGTTCGCCCTCGATCTCGCGCCGCAGGTCCTCCGGCTTGACCTCGAGCCGCTGGAGCAGTTCGACGATCGAGTCCTCCCCTTCCCGCAGGATGCCGAGCAGGATGTGCTCCGACTCGATGACGCGGCTACCGAGCTTGCTCGCCTCGTAGCGGGCGAAGAACAGCGCACGACGCGCCTTTTCGTTGTACTTCTCGAACACGGAGTTACCTGCTTTCGACGCTACGCGCCCGCTCGGGCCGCAGTCTATCGACGCAACCGGTTCAGCGGGCGCCCCGGCACTCAGTGGCGCGCCAACCGCCCTCCGTCGAGCACCAGGGTCCTGCCGCATCTACTCGCCACCTCCGGGTTGTGCGTGACCAGCACCAACGTCGTTGCACGCCGCTGCCTGAGGTCACTCAACAGCTCCAGCACGCGCGCTCCGCTGGTCGCGTCCAGGTTGCCGGTCGGTTCGTCGGCGAGCAGAACCGGCGGTTCCAGCACCAGCGCCCGGCAGATCGCCACGCGCTGCCGCTCGCCGCCGGAGAGCTGCTGGGGAAAGTCGCCCGCACGGTCCCTGAGCCCGACCTGCTCAAGCAGTTCCAGCCCCTCGGTCTCCAGCGACACTCCCGAGCGACCCGCAATCCGCCCCGGCATGATCACGTTCTCAAGCGCGGTGAAGTCGGGTAGCAACTGGTGAAACTGAAACACGAAGCCGAGGGAGCGGTTGCGAAACCCGGCCAGCGCTGCTGGTCTCGAGGCCGAGAGCTCGACCCCGTCTATCCGCACGGTACCTGCATCCGGGGTGTCGAGCGCCCCGAGGATGTTCAGCAATGTCGACTTCCCCGAACCCGAGGGGCCGACGATGGCGACCGTCTCGCCGCGGCCGACCTCGAGGTCGACACCGCGCAGCACTTCACGCCGGGCCGCCCCGTCCCGGTAGGCCTTGGTGACTCCGGCGACGAAGATCACGTGCGGGCGCTCCGCATCGCCTCGACCGGGTCCAGCCGGCTCGCCTTGCGCGCGCTCAGCAGCGAGGCCGCGCCCGTGAACAGAATCGTGGAGAAAGCCACGACGAACAGGTCCTCTTCCCTGACCACAAACGGCACGTAGTCGACGATGTACACGTCCGACGGCAGCGAGAGCACGCGGAAGGAGTCCAGGAACAACGCTACGCCGGCCCCGATCAGGACGCCGACTCCCGCGCCGCCGACGGAGAGCAGCACGCCGAGCGTCAGGAAGATGCCCCGCAAGCGCGCGGGAGGTACGCCCATCGCCGCGAGCACGCCAACTTCGGAACGCTTGCTGGAAAGCACCAGGGAAAGAGAAGCGAGCAGCGCAAAGGCCGCCACCGCGACGATCAGCGCCACCGCCGAGAACACCAGGCCCTTCTCCAGCCGCAGGACGAAAAGCAACGCCCGATTGGCCTGCCGCCAGGTCGCCACCGAGCCCTCGGTCGGGGCGATCGCCGCGCGCAGGTCGGCGGCCACTTCTTCGGGGTCGGCGGCCGGGGCCAGGGTGAGATCAAGCCGCCGGTCACCGCCCGCGAAGAGCGCGGCCGCCTGCTCCAGCGGCAGCAGCACCGGCAGGTCCTCGTACCCGGCACGTTCGGCGTCGTAGATCGCGGCCACCGGGAGCGTCCGAACGCGCGGCCGAGGCCCGACCGGAGTCAGCGAAGACCGGGGTGACGCCACCCGAACCGAACCGCCGACCGTCAGCCCCATCCGCAGGGCGACCTGAAGCGGCACGATCAGACCTGGAGCCGCCGCGGCCTCCACCGGAGTCCACGCGGGCGGCGCCTTCTCGTAGCCCACCACCTCGACCGCCACCACACCCCTCCTGTCGACCAGCCAACCGCGGGCGTAGAGCAACTCCTGGACCGTCATTACGCCTTGTGTAGCCGTCACACGGTCGACGATCGAGGCGGCCGACCCGGTCGCGGAGTCCACTCGACCTCCCAGTTCCACCTGCAGGGTCGGTGTGTGCTGCGCGAGATCCCGGAGCAGGTGGTTCTGGAAGCCCGAGAGCGCCGCCAGGGCGAGGACCAGGGCCGCCGTGCCGACTGCCAGACCGCCGGCGGTCAGCGATGACAGCACACGGATGTGCGCATCCGCGCGGGTCGAACGGAAGTACCTCAGCGCGACATGCCAGACGAAACCCACGGCACGCGAGGCTATCCGCAGCACTTGACCTGAGCCCAATGCCCCGGAGGCCAGGGACGGACGCCGGGCCGGCCGACCGGCGCTACTCCTCCTCCACCTCCACTTCGTCCAGCACACCGACGTAGGGCAGGTTGCGGTAGCGATCGTTGTAGTCGAGGCCGTAGCCGACGACGAAGACGTCGTCCACTTCGAAGCCGCGGTAGTGGATATCGACAGCCGTCTCCCGCTTGCACGCCTTGTCCAGCAGGACGCAGAGGCGAACCGAACGGGCGCCGCGGAAACCCATCAGCGCCATGATCGTGCGCATCGTGTAGCCCGTGTCGACGATGTCCTCGATCAGCAGCACGTCGCGCCCGGCCAGGGAGTGGTCCAGGTCGCGCCGGATCCGCACCTCGCCGGGTGAGGTTGTCTCACCCCGATAGCTCGAGGTCTGAAAGAAATCGACGACCAGGGGCCGTGACAGGCGCTGCACCAGATCGGCGAGGAAGAAGACCGAGCCCTTGAGCACGCCCACACAGAGGAGGTCTCTGCTGTCGGCGTAGTCACGCTCGATCTCGGCCGCGAGTTCGTCGATCCGGCGCTGCAGCATCTCCGCCGAAATGAGCTCCCTGGGCTTTCCGTTCTCGGTCATGGTCACCTCAAGCGCCGGCGCCTGACGACGCTCCGGTCGTGTATCGTCCACCCCACTCCGCGGCGGGGGATCAAGGCGGTGAATCTGCGCAAGAATACAGGGCCGGACACGGGTCTCGCCGACGAGCTTGAGGAGAGCGGAAAACGCTGGCTCGACGCCGGCCGGCCCCGGCCTGAGGCCCTTCTCGTCACCGGTTCCGGGCTGAGCCTCGACCTTGGCGTCCCGGCGGCCGGCCCATGGCCGTTCCAGGACCTGCTTCCGTTCGCTGTCGAGGCGGTCGAAGGGCATGAGGCAACGATCGAACTCGTCGAAACGCCCGACGGCCGGTTCCTGCTCTACTGCCGCGGCCGGCTCCACGCCTACCAGGGCTACACGCCGGCGCAGGTCGTCTACCTGGTGCGCCTGGCGGCTCTGCTCGGCGCCGGTTCGCTCGTCGTCACGAACGCCGCCGGCTCACTGCGGCGCAACTCCCCGCCGGGGTCGATCGTGGCACTCTCCGATCACGTCAACCTGACCGGTCTGAACCCGCTTCGCGGCCGCATGCCGGCAAGCTGGGGCCCCCGGTTCCCGGACCTGGCCGGCGCCTACGACCCCGCCCTCCGCCGCCGGTTCGTCGAACTCGGCCGCAGTGCCGGGATCAGCGTGGGTGAAGGGGTGTACCTGGGCCTGCTCGGGCCCTCCTACGAGACGCCGGCCGAGATCCGGGCCTACCAGGCGCTCGGCGTCGACCTGGTCGGCATGTCGACGGTGCTGGAAGTCATCGCCGCCCGCCACATGGGCCTGCGCGTGCTCGGTTTCTCTCTGGTCACGAACATGGGCGTTGGACTCGAGGAGGGGCCGGTCGATCACGAGGACGTGCTCCGCGTCGGCAGCAGCGCGGCGGCCGACGTCGCACGCCTGACCTCCGATCTGATCGCCGATGGCGTTCTCTGGCGCGCTACGTCAAACTGAACCGTGTCCGAACTCGAAGCACAGATCGCGAACCGGCGTGCGAAGCGCGACCGCCTGCGCGAGCGGGGCGTCGAGCCCTACCCGACCCGCGCCGCCCATGACCTCGAACCGTGCACGGTCTGCGATCGCTACGACGACCGGACCGCCGAGGAACTCGACGAGGCCGCGATCCCCCTCCGGGTTCCCGGGCGCGTTCGCGCCCACCGGACCCATGGCAAGGCGGCCTTTCTCGACATCTCCGACCAGGCTGGAATCAAGGTCCAGGTCCTCCTGCGACGCAATCAGGTCGGCGAGGACGTCTGGTGGCTGCTCTCCCAGCTCGATATCGGCGACTACGTGCTCGCCGCCGGCACCCTGATCCGCACGCGAACCGGCGAACTGACCGTGATGGCCGACCGCCTCGACCTCCTCGCCAAGGCGACGCGGCCCCTGCCCGAGAAATGGCACGGCCTCGCCGACCGCGAGGAACGCTACCGCCGACGCTACCTCGACCTGTTGAACTCACCCGAGTCCCGGCGGCGGTTCGTCGTCCGCTCGCGCGCGATCGCCGCCCTTCGCCGTTTCCTGCTCGACCTGGACTTCCTCGAAGTCGAAACGCCGATGATGCAGGCGATCCCCGGCGGCGCCGCGGCACGCCCCTTCGTGACCCATCACAACGCCCTCGACATGGACCTCTACCTGCGCATCGCGCCGGAGCTGTACCTCAAGCGCTTGCTCGTCGGCGGCATGCACCGGGTATTCGAGATCAACCGCAACTTCCGCAACGAAGGCATCTCGACCCAGCACAACCCCGAGTTCACGATGCTCGAGTTCTACTGGGCCTACTCCGACTACGAGCACCTGATGGACGTCACGGAACAGATGCTCGGGGCCGTTACCGCGGAAGCGAACGAAGGGGAGGCGACCTGCACTTTCCGCGGCAACGAGATCGACCTGACCCCGGCGTGGCCCCGCTACAGCGTGCGGGATTCCCTGATCGAGATCGGCGGTCTCGACGCCGCCACCGTGGACGACGAAGCCGCCCTCGCCGCCGAACTCGCGAAGCACGATCAGGGGGAACCCCGGAACCCCGCCTACGGCAACCTGCTCATGGAACTCTTCGACCTGCTCGTCGAACCGAAGCTCATCCAGCCGACCTTCATCCACAGCTACCCGATCGAAGTCTCTCCCTTCGCCAAGCTGTCGCCCGACGACTCCCGCTTCACCGAGCGCTTCGAGCTCTTCATCGGCGGCATGGAAATCGCCAACGCCTTCACCGAACTGAACGACCCCGACGCCCAGGCCGACCGCTTCCGCCAGCAACTCCGCGCCCGCGAAGGCGGTGACGACGAGGCGCACCGCTTCGACCGCGACTACGTCGAGGCCCTCCAGTACGGCATGCCCCCCGCCGGCGGCCTCGGCCTCGGCATCGACCGTCTGGTCATGCTCCTGACCGATGCGTCTTCGATCCGGGACGTGATCCTGTTCCCGTTGTTGCGGCCGCGGTAGAGACGGAGGACGCTTAGCAATGGGGATTATATACGAGAGTGCCGAAGCCGAACGGCTACCGGCGCACGCTCTTCGGTGACTTGACGTAGTTGACCTTCACCTCTCCGGCCAGCGCATCGGCGAGCACGTCAAAGCTGGCGTTGATCCGCAGGTCTTCCCGCAACTCCGCTGCGGACGGCTGGTAGCTGGGGTGAACGATGTCTACGACAGGGCGTGTCGGCCGCTTGTCTCTCTCTACTTGCTTTCTAGCCACGCTAGCTTCTCCCTCAGTTCCGAGATCATGTTTGCCTTGGCGATGCTGTCTTCACTGGTGCCCTTCGTGAGGTTGCACGGACGGCAGAGCAGTTGAAGATTGTCGGGTTCGTCTCCGCCACCTTCGGCTTGCGGCACGATGTGGTCAACGTCCATCAGCCGAATATCCGTGAGCGTGGAGCACATCGCGCACCGGCCTTCTTGCTCGCCGAAGAGCAGGTGCTTGTGGCTGGTCGGCTTCGGCGGCGCTTGCGACTCCGTGACGCTCTCTGTGGTCCAATACTGGATGTCGTGAAGTACGGTGCCCATGAACGAGACTTCGTTCGTCAGCCGCTCCCTCACGAGCTTGTAGGCCATGTCCGATATGTCCATGCCGATCCACTGGCGGTTCAGTCTCTCCGCTGCTACACAGGCGGTCGCGCAGCCACAGAAGGGGTCTAGCACGATGTCGCCCTCGTTCGAGGATGCCCGGATGATCCGTTCCAAGAGCGCTAGCGGCTTCTGGGTCGGATAGCCAACGTTCTCGGCAGCCTGCGAGTTCAGGAAGTTGATATCGAACACGTCTGTATGTCGGTTGCCCTGGGTCGTGTCCACAGGTTTCACGATGTCGAAGTCGTTGCGGTCGATCTTCCCGTCGGCTTCCTTGCGGGCAAGAACCGCCTCGTCGTAGATGTACAGGTAGCGCTGGCCACCCATCCGCTTCGTGTTGTACCCCGCTCGGACGAGTTGCTGTTTCCGTGGCGACAACTCGGAATCGTAGGTCGCGTGGTAGTGGAACTTCGTAGAGCGCGAGTAGAACAGGAGCGTGTCGTGCGCCCGCAGGAACTTCTTGGCCCGCGAGTTCGCCACTTTCTTGTACGACCACACGATCTCGTTGCGGAACTGAATCCGGCCGAAGATCACGTCCATCAGCGTCTTGAGGTAATGGCTGGCGGTCGGATCGCAGTGGAGGTACACGCTCGCCGTGGGCTTCATCACGCGCCGCAGTTCGAGCAGCCGCACCGCCATGTAGATCAGGTACGCCTTCATGCCCTTGGAGTGCGCGGTGCCGGCCGCGTCGATGGTCTGGTACAGCGCCGGGTGATGCTCCGCGAGTTCGCCGTGCCACGCGAGGTCTACGTCGTCCAGCGTCCAAGTGTCCTTGAACGCCGCGCCCGCAGCCTTGCTGCCTATCGGAGCGGCGAAGTTCCGGTCCTTGTTGAACGGCGGATCGAGGTAGACGAGATCTACGCATCCGTCCGCCATCCCGCGCAGGATATTGAGGTTGTCGCCGGTGTGGATCGCCCGAACCCAATCCTGCGGTCCGTATCTTGCAGGTGTAATTCCGCCCCCGGCCCCCGGCCCCCGGCCCCCGGCCCCCGGCCCCCGGCCCCCGGCCCCCGGCCCCCGGCCCCCGTCATGCCGTCGCCTCGCGCGCGCCTGACGCCAAGCCGTTGTCGGCGATCAGGTCGCGGTAGCGGAGGCGCTTGCCCTCCATGTCTTCGGCGAAGCGGTCCAGTTGCTCCGCAGTGTCGAACTCGCGGACGTTCTGCCGCCAGCCGAACTCGTCCACATACCGCTGCAACTGCTTCGGGCTGAGCTTGTGGAACGTCCCCTTGTGCGCCCGCTTGAGCATCGACCACAGGGACTCTATGCCGTTCGTGTGGATCCTGCCGTCAACGTACTCGCCGACCGAGTGCTTGACCGTGCCCCGCTCGTAGTCCGTCAGGCCCCCGTAGGCGCCGGCGTCGTCCGTGTAGACGGTGGAGCCGGGTTCGACGTGCTCGCGGACGAAGGACTGTAGCGTCTCGCCGTCCGTGGAGTGAACGACCTTGGCGGCTACCTGCTTGGTCTTCCGGTCCTTGACGCCGACGACGGCGGTCTTGCCAGCCGTGCCTCGTCCGGTGAGCTGCTTGCGCTTCTTGGCGTGCATGTTCTTCCGCTTCCCGCCGAAGTACGTCTCGTCCGCTTCTACCGGGCCGGGGAACAGGACGGTCGGCCCGTTTGCCTCAAACGCGGCGCGGAGACGCTGCGCCATGAACCACGCGGTCTTCTGGGTAACGCCCAGGTCGCGGTGCAGCTTCATGCTCGACACACTCTTGAGGCTGGTCGTGAGCAGGAACGTGGCGAGCATCCATTTCTGGAAGCCGATCTTCGAGCCTTCCATGACGGTGCCGGTCTTCGCGCTGAACCGCTGGTAGCAGCCCTTCTCGCGGCAGCGGAACGGCATCGTCTTGTGCTTCGCGCCGGTCTGGACGTTGTGCGATCCACAGGCCGGGCAGGTCGGCCCGTCGGGCCAGCGCCGCTTGACGTACCACGCCTCGGCTGCCGCGTCGTCCGGGAACATCCGCATCACCTCTACCAGAGTGATGCCCTCCCGGTGCGCCTTGCCCGGTGCCTTGTGCATCGTCGCCATGCACAGAACCTTACAGGAGAGTGCCGGTGAAGTCAAGCGACCCAGGGTGGCCGCGAGTACAATGGCTACGAATCGGGGGTCGAGACAGCCCCCACGACAAGGGAGACAAGAAGATGACTGAACCGCTGAACGGAGAGCCGCGAAAGTCAGGCACTCAGCCCGGCAACAAGGAGCCTCTGCCGAGACTCAAATCCTCAGTTCGGATCGCCGTCACCTACTTCGCGGCTGGCTACCTGTTCGGAGGAAGTCTGTGGTTGGTCTACCTCGAACATACCGGCACAGTCGAGACCGCCACAAAGGATCTGTTCCTCTACACCGCACCTGTCGCTACGGGTATCCTCACCTACTGGTTCGGGACACGGACTGCGCAGAAGAGCCACGAGCAGGAAGGCGGGAACGGTTAGTACGCCACCGCCAATCATGACGGCTGACCCGATCTCATCCACCCAGTCACGTTTCGCGGGCATCGCTCACCGCCGCTCCGCTGCCCTGGCCGGTTCCTTGTCGTGTAGGAACCCCGGCTCGAAGCGCTGGCGTTCCTGCATCAGGTCTTCGAGGTCTTGTTCGATCTCGTCGAGGACGTGCAGCGCTCGGCGCCGGTCGTGTCGGGCTTCGGCGATCTCCTGGTCCAGCGCGTGCTGGCGTTCACGGTCTCGGCTTCTCAAGCGTCGCATCGGGGATTCTCCCAGAGGTTGTGGTTCTAGCCGTCAATCATACCACCGCTTGTAGAGTCAGGTGGGAAGTAGCACGTCCCGCAAAGAGTTGTCTAGCCCTGTTAGGTTCGGCACTCTCGTATATAATCCCCTTAGCAATGTCCAACCCTGGCACCCGGACGCAAGCACCGGAAACAGAGCGGGCCTACATCGTGCAACGCGAAGACAATCGAATCTTCTTCACGGAGCGCGTCGATCCCAAGGCACACGGGCAGTTCATGTGGTGTCTGCACGACTGCCTCGAGAAGGGCTACGAGGACGTCTTTCTGGACCTGTCGCAATGTGAAGCGGCATTTCCGAACGGTGTGCTGCCGCTGATCGCCAGCATCGACAACCTTCGGCGCGAACACAAGGAGGTGTCGGTGACCCTTCCTGCAAGCGAGTACATTCAACGGCTTTTCCTCAACACGAATTGGGCCCACCTCCTGGAGCCCGATCGCTATGCGCCAAGCGAAACGTCCCACCCACGTCACGTTCCGGCGAGACGGTTCAACACTGCCGAACACCAACACCGGCTTGTCGGAAAGACACTCAACGTCCTCTTGGGCGGGCTCCCGTCCCTCCAGCGAGACGACCTCTCTGCTCTCGAGTGGTCCATCAACGAAATCACCGACAACGTTCTGACTCACGCCGACTGCGACCTCGGCGGGATCCTGCAGGTCAGCACTTTCGAGAATGCCGGCAAGGTGGCCGTGGGCGTCACGGACTCAGGCCGTGGCATCCGCGAATCCCTCCGGGAGAGCCACCGGGAACTGACGGACGACGCCGACGCGATCTACAAGGCTCTCGAGGCGGGCGTTACCCGGCATTCCGATATCGGCCAAGGCAATGGTATGGCCGGCGCGCTCCGGATCGCCATGATGTCGGGCGGCTCAATCGAGATCACGTCTGGTCGAGCCCAGGTCAGTTACCGGGACGGGCGGTCGACCACCTTCAGGCGCAGCCGGCGGCAGACCTTCCACGGCACCTTCGTCTACTTCGACATCGATCTAGCCACCCGCTTCGACCTCTCCGAGGCCCTCGACTTCGGAGGCGGACCTCACCGCCCAGTAGACATAGTGGAGGCACTCTACGAAACAGACGACGGAAGAGCCCTCGCCCTTCACCTTCGGGACGAGGAGGTAGGATTCGGGTCCCGAATGGCCGGAAGACAGATACGTACCAAGGCTCTGAACCTGCTGGCCGCAGAGCCGCACAAGCCTCTTCTCCTGGACTGGGACGGCGTGCCCCTGGTCTCAAGCAGTTTCGCCGACGAGCTTGTCGGCAAACTGTTCGCAACACTCGGCCCACTTACCTTCAGTCTTCGAGTGCGGAACACCGGAATGCGTCCCGTCGTCCACGGGTTGATCGACAAGGCCATCATGCAACGCGCGGGCCAAACGCTCGCCCGAGCCCGGGAGGAGAGCGATGCCCCATCCAAGAGTGACTGAGCAAGGCTGTCCGTAGACGCTTCCTCAACGCTTATGCTGAACGAGAACGATGTGATTCAGGCCTCCGCCTGCTCCTTGAGGAACAAGGTTGGAAGATCCTCCGGTGTGCTGACACGTCACAACGAGGCCCTGACATCGAAGCGGAGAGTGTCTCGTCGGGAGTCCGCTTGGTGGTCGAAGCCAAGGGAGCAACCACCTCGAGTGAAGCTGGCCGTCGTAACAAAGACACCCTTAGTGGTTCCGGCCGCATCGATTGCGCCTCCGAAGTTGCGCAGGTCAGACCCGCCCACCGACTTCCCTTCGGCAAACTTCTTGGCTTGGACATACACCGCGTCCAGCCCCAGAGCGTCTTCACGAATCTTGCCGTCGATGCCGCCGTCGCCCGAGCCCCCGGTAACCTCACCACGGTCCGGGTTTCCGCCTCCATAGCCCAAGGCGATCAGGAGGTCCACGACTACGCGCTCGAAGAAGGCCGGGTCCTCCTGACGGAGCCGATCGAGGATCTCCACCTCGAGCGCTCCGCTCAACTCAGCCACAGCCGCCTCGAGTCTCTCCTCGGGCGGCTCCTCCACTGGGGAACGAGTCCCTGCTGCGGCCTCATCGCCGCCGTCGTCTGTCGGGACCGTTGCCTTGGCTCCTCGCCGCGAACTCTGAGCCTTCCAGTCCTTGTACTGCTGGTCCGCGTTGAGAAAGACAACGTCAACCCGTGAGCCGGCAACCAGGATTCCTCGCCCCTTCTCCGTCAGGCCGTGGTAGCCGCGGCGACTGCCAGCTACGAGTCCCGCTCCCTTGAGGTGAGACAGGCTCCAGCTCAGGCGATTGTGGAAGACGGGCTGCCGTCCATTGGCCATCATGACGCTTCGGTCCTTCGTGCTCAGGCCAGTCGCCGCGGCGACCCGCTCCCGGATCTTGGCCAAGGGAAGTTCCTCGCAGTCAACCAGCGACTCCAGTACCGGCTGCATCAAGTTCGAGTAATCCGGAACGGTCATGGAGTCCTCCGCGAAACCGGGGCAAGCTCACACCTGCGCCGGCGAATCTCGGCACTCTACTCCCGCCGCCGCGCCGCCAGCCACTCCTCCGTCGCCTCCCTGGCCGGGGCCTCCAGCCACGGCAACACACCGAGGTTCCCCTCGCGGGCGGCGGCTTCGATGTCGACGTCGCCGCCGTCGAGGAAGCGGGCGGCGCGGTAGTAGGCGTCGCCGCCGGTCATAGCGGCGTCGCCGAGTTCGATCAGGTGGCCGGCGAGTTCCCGGGCGCGGCGAAGCCGTGGCGGCAGCGGGCGGGCGGGCAGAGGTCGCGGCAGACGGTGTTCGAGGCCCGCGGCGGCGGCGGCGGTCCGGAACGCCTCCGTGTCCGGGGGCGAATCGTCGCCGTGAAACAGCGCGTCGAAGGCCTCCGGCCACGTCGACTGCAGGCGCTCGGCGAGCAGGCGGCGGCTACGGGCGTCCAGGTCAAGAGTCCGCGGAACGACGCGACGCGCCCCCGTTGCGGCGAGGCGGGCCATCGCCGGACGGAGGATCGCAGGCTGATCGGTCCAACCGACCACGAGCGGCCAGACAAGGGTCGCGAGCCGGGCGGGGGCGGTCTCGAATGGCAGGCCGTGCTGGCGACGCTCCCCGGGTTCCTCCAGCAGGACAAGGGCCTGGCGCAGCACGCAGTCCAGCAGGTCGACCGCGACGACGGCGTTCGCGGGAAGCCAGTCGGCGGCCGCGGCAGGGCCCCGCAGGAACCGCAAACCGCAGGTGGACGCGGTCAGGACGTCCTCCGCCACGACCTGGACCACAAGGGGCGCACCGACGGCAGCCGCGGCCCGGACGATCCGTTCGCGAAGCGGCCCGTAGTCCGCCGCCAGGGGCGGAACGTAGACGACGTCGGTCACCGTCCGCACGCTCAAGGCGGCCTTCTCGGGGTCGAGCAGCGGCCCGGCCGGCGGCGACGACGACAGGCCGCCTGTTGCGAGGTCGCACCAGAGTTCGTCGCTGTCGCCGGTGGGCCAACAAGAGAAACTGTGACGGATCCAGAGATTTGCCGGCTCAGGGATCTGCTCCCGGAGGCTGACTGGGTTCACGGAGCGGTTCCAGTTCGAGAGGGCCGTCAACGCTTGTTCGAGCCAAGCGCGGCCGCGACCGCGGCCTCGACGGACTTCCGGACGTACCTGGCCAGGACGTCGCCCTCGACGTTCACGCGGTCTCCGGGCCTGAGCTCCGAGAGGGTCGTCACCTCGAGCGTGTGGGGAATGAGGGCCACATCGAAGGTCTCTTCATCCAGCGCGGCGATCGTCAGACTGACGCCGTCGATCGTCACACTGCCCTTCTCGACCATCCCCGACGCCAGTTCCCGTGGCGCCTCGAACGTGATGACCCGGTTCTCCCCCAGCGCCTCGACCTTCGCCACCCGGGTCGTCGTGTCGACGTGTCCCTGCACCCAGTGACCGCCAAGAGGGTCGCCGGCGGCCAGCGGCGGCTCCAGGTTGACCCGGTCGCCGGCAGCAAGTGCGCCCAGCGTCGTTCGGCTCAGGGTTTCCGGAGACAGGTCGAAGGCCGACCAGGCCGGAAACGCGCTCTCCGCGCCGGTACCTGAAATGCCGCTCGTACCGCCCTGCGTCACCACGGTCAGGCAAACGCCGGCAACCGAGAGGCTGGCGCCCGAACCGAGTCGCGACCCGAGCTCGTCCGAGTGCCCGACCACCACGCGGGCACCGTGGCTTCGCGAAGCTCCGGGGCCCTCGACTACCCGGCCACGCTCTTGGACAATCCCGGTAAACATCCCTGCCTGTAGCCTACGAGAATCACGTCCGGGCCGCGCCGGCGCACGCGCAGCCGGTCAAGGCGCCATCCATCCACCAGGTTCTCCGCGCCCGTACCGCCGAGCGGACCCGGGGCCTCCGCACCGCCGATCAGGATCGGCGCGCAGCATACGGCGGCACGATCCCAGACGCCGGAGGACGCGAACGCCTCCAGCACCTCGGCGCCTCCCTCGACGAGAACATTCGCCACTCCTCGGCTCGCCAGGTCTTCCAGCACCGCCGCCGGCTCCACGACCTCGAGCACGACGACCTCGGCGCCCGCCTCGCGCAGACGGTCACGTCGATCGACCCATTTCGACGCCGCATCCGTCTGGGCGCCCCGCGGCTTCTCCGTATAGACGACGACCGGCCCCTCGACTTCGAACATCCGCGCCCGTGCGGACAGCCGCAACCGACGATCGAGCACGACCCGCAGGATCGGCCCCTCCGCCCGGTCGAGCCGGCGATTGAGACGCGGATCGTCGGCCAGGGCGGTGCCGCTGCCCACGACGATCGCCTGGTGATCCTCGCGCAGCTCCAGAGCCCACTCCCTGCCGCGCGGCGACGAGATCCACTGGCTGTCTCCGCTTGCCGTCGCGATCCGGCCGTCCAGGCTCATCGCCCACTTCAGCGTGACGGCCGGACGCCCATGCGCGAGACGGGTCAGGAAGGGCACGTTCATCTCGATCGCCCGCTCCGCCAGGAGCCCGCTCTCGACGCGGAGGCCAGCGGCCCGCAGGCGGTCGGCGCCGCCTCCGGTCACCTCCGGGTTCGGATCGCGGTGCGCGAACACCACGCGCTCCACGCCGGCTTCCAGGACCGCCCGCGCACAGGGTGGCGTGCGCCCGTGGTGGTTGCAAGGCTCAAGCGTCACGTAGACGGTCGCGCCGACTGCGAGGTCGCCCGCCTCGGACAGCGCGATCGCCTCCGCGTGCTTTCCCCCGGCACGGCGGTGCCAGCCCGACCCGACAATCTCGCCGTCGCGCACGACCACCGCACCGACCATGGGGTTCGGTGCCGTGGTGAAGCGGCCGCGGCGCGCCAGGGCCAGCGCACGGGCCATCGCCGTTCGGTCCGCCTCGTCGAAACGATCGACCGCCCCGGCGGCTCCATCGGCCATCGCGCTCACCCGAACAGGGCGGCCGCGAAGGGGCGCGGCTTGTAGTCGAGGAGGTCCTCCGCTCCCTCGCCAACGCCCAGCCAGGCGACCGGCAGGCGCAGATCGCGGGCGATCGCCACCGCCATGCCGCCCTTCGCCGTGCCGTCGAGCTTGGCCAGGAAGACGGCGTCGATCGGGACCGTCGCCCCGAACTCGCGCGCCTGCACCAGCGCGTTGTGGCCGTTGCCGGCATCGACCACGAGGAGGGTAAACACGTTCCAGGTGTCGCCGGCCGCCCGCCGGGCGACGCGATGCACCTTCGACAGTTCGTCCATCAGTTGACCGCGGGTGTGGAGGCGACCCGCCGTGTCGACGATCAGGTGATCCGTGCCCCGCGCCCCGGCCGCCTGGACGGCGTCGAACACGAGCGCCGCCGGGTCGCCGCCCGACGGGCGACGGACGACCTCGATCCCCAGCCGCTCGCCCCACACTTCGAGCTGTTCCGCGGCGGCGGCGCGAAACGTGTCGCCGGCCGCGAAGAGGACCTTCTCGCCCCGGTCCAGGGATGCCCGCGCCAGCTTGGCGGCGGAGGTCGTCTTGCCCGAGCCGTTAACGCCCACCATCAGGGTGATGCGCGGGGTCGCCGGCAGCGCCGCGGGCGGCGCGTCGAGCAGCAGCACGGCCACCTCATCGACCAGCATTTGCCGCAGGGCGAACTCGTCGCCGGCGGCGATCGGCCCCGAATCTCCCGCCTGACGCAACCGCTCGACGAGTTCGAGCGAGGTCTCGACGCCCAGGTCCGATTCGATCAGGGTTTCCTCGAGCCGCTCCAGCACGTCTTCATCGATCCGCGCGGCGCCTCCGAGTGCGGCGCTGATCCGGCCGACCAGTCCCTTCCGGGTGCGGCCAAGACCCCGCCGCAGTCGGTTCAACAAGCCCCGCCGTCCTGCTTCCCGAGGGTCGCGCGACTCGTCCTCGACCGGCGGCGCGGCCATGCCGACACCTCCCGTCTCCACGGTCACCGCGCGCCCCCGGACGACGCGGCTCGGGAGTCTTCGAGAAAGGCCTGGAGTTCGGTCCGCACGACCGCCGGATCGAGGTCGGCGACGATCTCGCCCCGGCCCGGCGCCGCCGGCAGAATCCACACCAACCCGCTTTCTCGCGCCTTCTTGTCCCGCCCCATCGCGGCAAACAGCCGGTCGACCTGGAGGTGGACACCCATGTCGCGCTCCACGGGGCCAAGATCGGGCGGCCCCATTCGATCGATCAGCCGACTGAAGCGTTCCGCGAACTCCGGATCCAGACCTCGCCCGAGGGCCAGGCGCAACACGAACCTCATGCCGTGCGCCACCGCGTCGCCGTGGCGCAGGCCCCGGTAACCGAACTCCGCTTCGATCGCGTGCCCCAGGGTGTGGCCGAAGTTGAGCAGCCGGCGGCGGTCGCCCTCTTCCAGGTCCGCTTCGACGACGTCCAGCTTGGCCTGGATCGACGCCGCGACGACCGGCGTCAGCGCGTCCGCGTCGCCCGCGAGCAGCCGTTCGAGCGACTCCTCCGCCCGATCCAAAAGATCGAGATCAAGCAACGCCGCCATCTTGACCACCTCGAACAGCCCGGCCCTCAGTTCGCCGACCGGCAGCGTGCGCAAGCTGTCGATGTCGGCAAGCACGAAGCGCGGATGGTGGAAGGCGCCGACCGTGTTCTTGCCGCCGGGCAGGTCGACCCCGGTCTTGCCGCCGACCGAGGCGTCGACCTGGGCGAGCAGCGTCGTCGGAATCTGGACGTACTCGATGCCGCGCAGGAAACAGGCCGCGACGAAGCCGCCGAGATCGCCCACCGACCCGCCGCCGAGCGTGACCATCCGACTGTCACGCTTGCCGCCGCGATCGAGCATCTCCCGCCAGACCGAGGCGGCGCACTCGACCGTCTTCGCCGCCTCGCCGTCAGGCGCCTCGATCGTCTCGATCCGGGCCGCGCCCGCGCTCTCGAGCAAGTGCCGTGCCGCGGCGCCGCAGTGACGATCGGGCACCTCGCTCGTAAGCAGGAACACGACCCGGCCCCGGCACCACGCCGCCACGCCAGCGAGCGCGCCCTGGGCGCCCGCGGCCAACAGACCCGGGCCGACGAAGATCTCGCTCACGCCCCGCGGATGGGCGAGATTCAGACGGTACGGCTCGTCCGCGCCGTGCCCCGCCAAGGCTGCCTCACCCTCCGGCCCGAGGGCGCATGCGTAGCCCCAAGTCGAGCAACTGCTCCTGGTCGACCGTCGAAGGCGCCTCGGTCATCAGGCACAACGCCGACGCCGTCTTCGGGAAGGCGATCACGTCGCGCAGCGAGCCGGCCCCGGCCATCAGCATGACGATCCGGTCGACGCCGAGGGCGATGCCGCCGTGCGGCGGTGCTCCGTAGCTGAGCGCCTCGAACAGGAACCCGAAACGCCGCTGCGCCTCCTCGGCGTCGATCCCGAGCAGCGCAAGCACCCGCTTCTGCAGTTCCCGCTCGTGAATCCGGATCGAGCCGCCCCCGATCTCATTGCCGTTGAGCACAACATCGTAGGCGCGCGAGCGAACCGAGCCCGGATCACTCTCCAGACTGTCGAGGTCGGCCATGCGGGGCGACGTGAACGGATGATGCGTCGCGTTCCAGCGCCCCTCGTCGCCGTTCCAGTCGACCAGGGGAAAGTCGTGTACCCACAGGAACTCGTGGGCATCCTCGCGCATCTGGCCGAAGCGCCGGCCGACTTCCTCCCGCAACGCACCGAGTGCGGCCGCCGCGGTCGGCGCCGGGCCGGCGACCAGGAGGCCCATCCCGCCCTCCTCGACGCCGAGTCGGTCGGCGAGCGTCTCGACCTGCGCCGGAGTCAGCGCGTTCTTGACCAGGAACGACGGCGCGCCGTTCTCGCGCTTGACCCAGAGCACGCCCTGGGCGCCGTAGCGCCGGGCGATGTCGGCGTATTCGTCGACCTGCCGCCGGCTCGACCCGGCGGCCCCCGGTATGTGCACGCCACGCACCACTCCGCCGGCGCCGATCGCCGCCTGGAAGGCGCGGAACTCCGTCTCCCGCAGACAGTCCGTCACGTCCGCGATCTCGAGGTCTACCCGCAGGTCAGGACGGTCCGAGCCGTAGCGCGACATCGCGTCGTCGTACGAAAGACGCGGGTAGGAGGCCGGCGGCGTGATCCCGGCGAGCGGGAAAACACGCGAGAACAGGCCCTCGACGAGGCTGTAGACATCCTCCTCGTCCACGAAGGACATCTCCACGTCGATCTGGGTGAACTCGGGCTGACGGTCGGCCCGCAGGTCCTCGTCGCGGAAGCAGCGGGCGAACTGGACGTAGCGCTCGAGGCCGCTGACCATCAGGATCTGCTTGAACAACTGCGGCGACTGCGGCAGGGCGTAGAAGTTGCCGTGGTTCAGGCGACTCGGGACCAGGTAGTCGCGGGCCCCTTCCGGGGTCGAACGGGTGAGCATCGGCGTCTCCACGTTGACGAAGCCCTGCTCCCGGAAGTAGGCGAGCGACTCGATCGTGAAGTCGGACCGCAGCCGCAGGTTGCGCTGCAGGCCTTCCCGCCGCAGATCGAGGAAGCGGTACTTGAGGCGCGTCTCCTCGCTCGCGTCCTGCGCACCCTCCATCGCGAAGGGCATCGGCTCGGAACGCGCCAGGATCCGGCCCTCCCGGACCTGCACCTCGATCTCGCCGGTCGCCATCTTCGGGTTGACCTTGTCCGGGTCGCGCCGTACCACGTCGCCCTCGACCTCGACGACGTACTCGAGACGTGCGGGCTGCAGAACCTCGGCCGCATCCGGCGTGCTCTCCGGATGGACGACGGCCTGGACGACACCGCTCCGGTCACGCACGTCGAGGAAGATCACGCCGCCGTGATCGCGGCGGCGGTGGACCCACCCCTGGACCTTCGCCTGTTCGCCGACCTGGTCGGTCGTCAGGGTTCCTGCCTTGGTTCTCTTCACGTGCTTGCCCGATGTGTTGTGTTGTTGGCCGCGGGCGCTCACCCTCGGACGGCCACCGCGTCGAAGTCCCGGATACTCGCACAGTCGAGGCTACTCGCGGGAGAACATCCTCTCTTGTACCGCTTTGGCAAAACCGTTGCGCGGGACCGTCTCTTGGAAGCCGCCGCTCAGGCTCTTCAACACCGCAGTCCCCGCCGCCTGTTCGTTTTCGCCGATGAGCACAATCCAGTCATAGCCGCTGCGGTCGGCCTTCCTCAAGGCAGCCTTGAGTGCCTTGGGCGGAGCAAGTTCAGCAACCGCCATCTGTCCTGCGTCGCGGAGCTCCTCTGCCAAATCCAACGCGTCCCGCAGGCAGGAAGCTCCGAGCGGAATCACACACACCGGTGGCACGACGATACTGAGGCCAGAGGAAAGCAGTTCCACCAGTCGATCCTGACCGATCGCGAAGCCGATACCGGGCACCGCGGGACCACCGAGCTCGCCGATCAGCCCGTCGTAGCGACCGCCACCCAAGATTGCATTCTGCGCCCCCAGCCCCGCTGAGCTGATCTCGAACACGGTCCGCGTGTAGTAGTCGAGACCTCGCACCAGCTTGTCGTCGACCTTGTAAGTGATAGCAAGCCGTTCGAGCAGCTCGCATACAACAGCAAAATGCTCCCGGGCTGCCCGGCCCAGCGAATCGCGCAACCGGGGTGCCCCTTCGAGTATCTTCCGCTCCTTTGGCACCTTCGTATCCAGGATTCGGAGAGGATTCGTCTCCAGGCGACGCCGGCTGTCCGCGCCGAGCTCGCCACGATACGGTTCAAGATACTCCCGCAAACGCTGTGCGTAGTGCTGCCGGCACTCCGGGTCGCCAACTGAGTTGAGTCCCACCTCCAGGTCGTCGAAGTTCAACTCGGACAGGAAGCGCAACAGCATGGCCAGCAACTCGGCGTCGCTGTAGGGGCCCGGATCGCCGATCAACTCCGCGCCGATCTGGTGGAACTGCCGGTAGCGCCCCGCCTGCGGTCGCTCGTACCGGAAGTGCGGCCCCATGTAGAAGACCTTGACTGGCTGAGGCCCAGACGCCATGTTGTGCTGCAGGTAGGCCCGCGCCACCGCAGCCGTGCTCTCGGGCCGAAGTGTCAGGCTGCGGCCCTTCTTGTCGTCGAAGGTGTACATCTGCTTGCCGACGATCTCGCTGCCCTCGCCCACACTGCGCACGAACAGTTCCGTGTCCTCGACCACCGGCGTCCGCAACTCCTCGTAGCCATACAGTCGGAAGACCGAGCGCGCTGTCTCCTCAACCATCGCGAAGAGGCGTACTTCGCGCGACAGCAGGTCCCGCATCCCCTTGACGGTCTGGAATCGTCGCTTCGCAGCCATGGGGCCGATCGTATCCATCCTGGGATCAGACCCTGCTGTGGAGCCGGCAGTCAAGGCGGAGCCGGCCTCGCGGCCGGCGCGTCTTCAGGCCGCCTTCGGCGGCAGGTGGCGCGACCCCGCTCTCCAGTCGGTCAGCCCTTTGCGAACACCCGGTCCACGGTCGCCCAGAGCGCGTCCATTTCGAGTTCGATCTCGGGAACCGCGACGGACCGGTAGCGCGACCCGTCCGGCGTCCGCTCGACGAACTCCTCGTCCTCGCGAACCAGGAAGCTGATCCGGCGCTGTTTCGGATCGACCACCCAGTACTCGCCGACCCCGTGCTCGCGGTAGAGGTTCAGCTTGTAGACCCGATCGCGTGAGGCGGTGCCGGGGGAGAGCACCTCGACGAGCAGATCGGGCGGCCCCTCCACCCAGCTCTGGATGAAGTCGCGCCGTCGGCGCGAAATGAAGATCACGTCCGGCTGCACCACGGAGTGATCGACGAGGTGGACGTCCATCGGCGCCACCATGGCCACACCGTCGGTGCGATCCGCCACATCGGCGAAAAGTCGGAACAGTTGACCCACGATGATCTGGTGGACGGCTAGCGGGCTCGCACTCAGGTAGAACCTCCCGTAGAGGAGTTCGCAACGCGGTTCGTCGGGCAGGGCCATGTAGTCGCGGCGGCGGTACGGACCCAGACTGCGCGGCAAGGCCCGCGGCGGCTGGTCGAGCAACGTCACGGTCATGCAGAGAAGTATACGGAGCGGTGTCGGCGGCCGCCCAAGTAGCGGCGAAACGGACAAGAACCGTTGACAGAATGACCCCATCGCGACCGTGTCTGCCGTTCGCCTGGCCGGGGTAGACGTCATCCGGTTCGGTGGTAGCGTCCCTGCAGGGACGAGCCACAGGTGCAGATCGAACTCTCCGAACGCCAGCGCGCCACCGTCGCCGCCGCGGCAACGATCGCCGCGGCCGCCGTCATCCTCGCCGCAGTCGTTGCGCTGTTCTGGGCCATCGGCGGTTTCTTCGCCGCCTTCTCGAACGTCTTCCTGCCGCTGGCGATCGCGGCAGTTCTGGCGTTCGTGTTGCGGCCCTACTACGAGCTGCTGAACGAGCGGTTGCGGTTCCCGAGAATCCTCGCGGTGGCAACCGTGCTGCTGTCCCTGCTCCTCCCGATCGTCGGTTTCGCCTGGTTCTTCGGCTCGATGGCGGCGTCACAGATCGACGAGCTGTTCGAGGCGCTCCCTGATGCGTGGGACCGCCTCGTCGCCTGGACGGCCGACATCTCGCCCGTCGTGACCGACTTCCTGGAAACGAACCCGGTCGCGATCAGGGTCCAGGAGGCATTCGAGGGCGGGGATTCGAACTTGCTCGCGAGCTTCGGCATCGTCGGCGACACGGCACTGGACGTTCTCCAGAGCATCGGCGCCGGCCTCGCTTCGCTCTTCGCCTGGGCGGTCCTGCCGGTCTACCTCTGCTTCTTCCTGATCGTCGAACCCGACCGGTTCCGCAAGCTGGACCACCTCTTCCCCTTCCTCAAGCCGAGGACCCGGGAGGACGTGATCTACCTGATCCAGGAGTTCATCGACATCCTGGTCGCCTTCTTCCGCGGCCAGCTCGTCATCGCCTTTCTCCAGGGCGCGCTCTTCGCGATCGGCTTCCAGGTCGCCGGTCTGCGCTACGGCCTGGTCCTGGGCCTGATGCTCGGCTTCCTGAACATCATTCCCTACCTCGGGAGCATCGTCGGCCTGGCCGTGGCGCTGCCGATCGGCTACTTGCAAGAGGGTGGCGGGCTCGATCTCGTGATCTGGGTCGTCGTCGTCTTCGCGCTCGTCCAGCTCATCGAGGCCTACGTGCTGACGCCCCGGATCATGGGCGACCGCACCGGATTACACCCGATGGCGATCATCGTCGCCGTGTTCTTCTGGGGCTCGGCCCTCAACGGCATCGCCGGCATGATCCTCGCGATCCCCTTGACCGCGTTCCTCGTCGTCTTCTGGCGCCTGGCGCGGGAGCGCTACATCGGCGAGGTGCTGTAGGCGACTCCAAGGACCGCGAAAGCAGAGGCGGCTTGGCGTCCGGCTCGCCATCGGTTGCAGCGGAGTTCGACGACGACAGCGGGGCCGTGTTACGCTACGCAACACCGTTACGTTCCGTCACGCATTGACGGAGGGCAACTGAGACCATGGCCGGGGCGGTTCTTCTATCGATCAAGCTCACCGCGCGGCTAGCCGAGGTGACGGTGGCCGCGGTCAGGGCTGCCATTCGTCGTGGCCGCCTGAAGGCAGTGACGCTCGCAAAGGCCGAGCGCACGGCGGTCCGGTTCGTCGACCTGCGGGAGGCTGCTCGCTACTACGGGTGGCCCCCGGCACTCGTGAACCGCCTGGAGGACGAAATGAGGACCGGGGTTCCCGAGGGCCAGACGGTCTACAAGATGGACGAGCGGCCGGACAGGCTCTCCGGCGAAAGCCAAAGTAGCTCTTTGCAGGACGTCGCTTCTTCTGTCGTGGCCGATCCGGCAGGCCCCGAATCCGAGAGCGGCGTGTCAACAGCACCGCTCGCCGGATCCGCTGGTCCGGCTTCTCAAGCTCACGATGCCGCACCTGAACCGGACCTGACCACCGATCCGAGATCGGCGCATGGCGCCTGGCAGCGCGCAGCGACGGAGCTGGCCGGCGTCGACCACATGCCGGCCGAAGCTCCTGCGGGTTTCCGGCTCATCCTTCCCCGCGAGACCGCCGCGCTCCAGCCGCGAGAGGTGTACGACCTCGTCGTGGACGGCGAGGTCGTGGGAACGATCGCGGACAAAGGACTCGCAACCTACGTCAGGGAGAAGTGCTTCCGGGGCGAGGTCTTCGTCGACGGCAGAGGGGCGGTCAAGTGGCGGCCGCGGGTACCTCTGAAGGCCGAGGCGTGACACCGATCTCTCCTCCTGGAAAGGAGAGAACAGAGCCCACATGACCCGAGATCTGGAACTTCTCCGACTCGCCTTCGACGCGCAGCTTGCAGACGGGCTGGAAAGTGCCGGCCCGTCCTTCACTCCGCGACGCGTCTTCGGTCGTGTCCGCATGCCGGGCAAGGTCACCTCGGTAATCGGCATGCGGCGTGCGGGAAAGACGACATTCCTGCACCAGTTGAGGGCCGAGAGAATCGCGCACGGCGCGGCGCCCTGGCAGGTTCCCTTCCTGCGCCTCGAGGACGAACGTTTCGCGGAACTGGACGCAGTCACTCTCGGCGTCCTGATGGACGAGTACCCGAGCCGCTACCTGGAGAGTGCCAGCGTGGCGCCCGAAGCCTGGTTCCTCGACGAAATCCAGGTCGTTCCCGGGTGGGAGCGGCTTGTGAGACGGCTGTTGGACTCCAGCCCCGGCGACCTGCACATCTCAGGCTCCTCCGCCGCTCTTCTCTCTCACGAGATCGCCACCGAGCTGCGAGGGCGCGGATGGAAGGTGCTCATCCATCCGTTCAGCTTCGAAGAGGCTCTTCGGCACGGCGGAACACCTCCGCCTTCCGATCCGCAAGCCGCGACGATGGAAGAAGAGGACCGACTGGAATCGGGCCTCCGGCGCTGGCTGCAGACCGGAGGATTCCCGGAAGTTCAGGGCCTGCCCCTGGCGCCACGGCTGCAACTGCTCCGTGACTACGTTGACGTGGCCATCCTGCGGGATGTCGTTGACCGCCACGCGGTCCGCAACGTGACGGGCCTGCGCTGGCTGGCCCGCCATCTGCTGGCGAACGCAGCGTCCTCCTTCAGCGTCGAGAAGTTCCACGCCAGGCTGAGGTCGCAGGGGATCGCCATCGCCAAGGACACCGTGCACGACTACCTTGCCTACCTGGAGGACTGCTTCCTCGTGCGGACCGTGTGGATGGAGGCGAACTCGGAGCGCCAGCGCATGGCGAATCCACGCAAAGCCTACCCCGTGGACGCCGGCCTGATCCCGGCCTTCGATCGCACGGGCAAAGCCAACCTGGGACACGCGCTGGAAACTGCGATCCTGATCGAGTTGGAGCGTCGGCAATGCGACGTGACGTACGTGCGGACGCCGGGAGGCTACGAAGTGGACTTTCTCGCCCGGTCGCCGAGCGGCGGAGCAGAGTTGATTCAGGTCTGCGCCGATGCTTCGGACGCCAAGACCGCGACCAGAGAACTTCGGGCGCTCACCGCCGCGGGGGACAGCTTCCCCAGCGCACGCAAACGGCTGCTGACGCTCACGAGATCGGGCTTCCCCGCCGAACTTGACGGAGACATCGAGGCGCAACCGGCCTACGAGTGGCTACTCGGCGACTCACCGGTCGAGGCAGAGCCGCCGGCTGCAGGCTGGCGTTAGGCCCACCCGGACAGGCACGGGCTACAACAACACCAGCCGGCCGGACGCCGGCACACCGGTCAACTGCTCCAGGGCATGGCAATACCAGCGGATCTGCCGGCGATAGCGGTCGCCACGAGTCATGCCGTTCGCGCTGGAATCGCCTCCTGACGGCGTGTCGAGATTGCCCAGATCCGTCTTCCAGTCGACGACGATCCACTTGCCGTCGTCGTCCAGGTAGGCGAGGTCGATCGCGCCCTCGACGATCCGGTGTTCCTCATCGCCGGCCAGGGGGAGGAGGAAGGGCGTCTCGCGCAGGACCCGCTGCGAGGCTCGGGCCGCTTCCGCCGCGGGGCTCGCGAGGGCCGCGGCCACCACGGTTTCGGCCGCTTCGATCTCCGGCCCCGTCGCGCCCAGCAGGGAGCCGTGGAGGCGGACCAGTTCGCGGATTCGCTGCCGCTCGCCGTCGAGCGGCGCGTCGCGAAGCACAGTGTGGACCAGACTGCCGAAGCGCCTGCCTCCTGGGCGATCGCGGACACGCTCCAGTTCTTCGACCCTCACCTCGGCGGCCGCACCGGGCGGTTCGAAGTCCAGGTCGGTCACCGCCCCGGGACTGACCGTTGGCCGGCTGCCCCGCTCGAGCAGTTCCCCGGTCCGCTCACGCCAGCGCTCGAAGCGTTCGCGGCTCTCCTCGGCGATGGCGCCTCCACCGGCGACCAGAAGATCCTCTCCCAACAGCCCGTACTTTGAGGGGGGCTGCTGGTCCACGAGCGCGGCGTCCCACCAGACGACATCGTAAGCTGGCCCCTCGTCGCCCGCCCCGTCGGTGCCGGCCGCTGCGGGAAACCGGTAGCGACCAGGCCTGACCGACTTCTCAGGCCCGCGGTCGTCGTCCGACGGTCGCGCCGCCACCGATCGATCGCCGAACTCGGGGCACCCCTCGGCGGGCTCGGAGCGCCGCCAGTTCTCCGACGCCGGGTACACGGCGTCGTTCAGGCACTCGATCCAGCCCGGGCGCTTCACGTCGCCGACCGCCGGCACGACGAGCAGGTCGCGGGCCCGCGTCGCCGCCACGTAGGCGACGCGGACGCCCTCCGCTTCCTCCCGCCTGTCCTCGACCTCCGCCGCGTCGACCAGCTCCTGCGGCGCCAGCCCGAGCAGTTTCGCCGCGCACAGGCCTTCCTCGCTCCGCAACGTCCGCTCGGCCCCGCGCGACAGCTTGGCGGTCATGTCCGCCAGGATGACGACCGGGAACTCCAGACCCTTCGCCGTGTGGACGGTCATCACGCGGACGCCGTCCGCGTCCTCCTCGACCACCGGCGCCTGCGTGCTTCCTATCCGTTCGGCCTCCTCGTCCAACTGCTCCACGAAGCCGCGGAACGAGCGGCCGCCGGCCACCTCGTAGCGGCGCGCGAGATCGCAGACGCGCTGCGCGTTGCCCAATACCTGGTTGCCCGCGGGCCGGAGCGCCATCGCCGCCTGCGCGCGCGGTTTGGCGAGGATCTCCTGCACGGTCTGGACGATCGGCCGATAGTTCCGTCGGCGGTGAAGCGTGCCGAGGAAGTCGAGAACGTCGACCAGGGAAGCGAACTCGGGCGGCGGTTCGCCCTCCTCCCGGGCCTTGCGCGGCGAGTAGAGGGGATGCAAGTTCCCGTAGCGCGTCCTGAACCGCAGCAGCAGATCGTCGTCGAAGGCGAAGAGGGAGCCGCGCAGCGTCGCGTACACGGAGAGGCGATCGTCGGGCCACTCGACCGCCGTGAGCGCGGACCGAAGCGCCTCGACTTCCTCCCGTTCGTGAAAGGACCGGGCGCCGATCAGAAGATGCGGTATGCCGAAGGCCTCCAGGCCGCGGACATAGTCGCGGGCCGTGTCCTGGTTCCAGCTCAGGAAGCGCCTGAACAGGAGGCATACGTGCCGCGCCTCGACCGGTATCCGCTTCAGCCGGCCCGGATTCGCCGGATCGGGGACCTCGACCTTCCAGCCGCTCTCCTCGATCAGCCAGCGCACGAACTCGACCGTCGCGTATGGCTGGCACGCCTCGATGTTCTTCTGGCTCACGTTGCGGTACCCGTAGGGCCTGGGCGGCGGCAGCACGACAACCTGGGGCTGAGCTGCAATGGCCTCGCGGTGCTCTCCCAACGGTATGTAGTCGGCGCTTCCGGCCGTCTTGTCACCGGTCATCAGCGGCGCGAAGGCCGCGTTGACCACCCGCTGAATGGGCGCCGCGGAACGGAAGCTGGTCGCAAGCTGCAGGACCACGACGCCGCGTTCCGCGAGTCTTCCCTTGACCTCCTGATAGAGCACGACATCCGCGCGGCGGAAGCGATAGATCGACTGCTTCGGATCGCCGACCAGGAAGAGCTTGCCCGGAGCCGGCGTCACCCGCCGCCAATCGTCCTGGTCAGGGTCGTCGGCCGCCAGCAGGAGCAGAATCTCCGCTTGCAGAGGGTCCGTATCCTGGAACTCGTCGACGAACAGGTGGGTGTAGCGTGCCTGCAGATGGCGCCGCACGTCCCGGTCGCGCCGCAGAAGGTCGCGAGCCTTGATCAGCAGGTCGTGGAAGTCGAGCTTCCCGAGCAGGGTCTTCGCTTCCTCGTAGCGCTCGACGGCGCCCGACAGTTCGTCCTTCAGGAGCGCCGCCAGGTCGGCGTTCGCGTCGCGCTCGAACTCGCGCAGGCGATCCGCCAGCCGGCGCCAGAGTTCAAAGACCTGGTCGCGCCCCACGCCTTCCGCGAAGCCGCCCCGTCCCTTGCGCGGACTCCGGAAGCCGCTCAGGTCGCGCAGCAACAGGGCCAGCCGCGCTTCCAACTGGTCATCGAACGCCTCCCGATCGCCGTCCGGGTCCCCGGTGTCCGACCCGGTTGGCACACCACCGAGTTGCCTGCTGCGGACGATCCAGTTCGACAGTTCGACCACGGGCGCCAGACCCCGTCGCAGCAGGTCACTCTTCCGGCCGTGCTGAACCAGCGCGGCCAGCCGCTCGACACGGTCGGAGAGCTCGTCAAGCGCCGCCTCCCGATCGAAGTCCGGGCGCCGCCAGCCCGCAGCGAAGTCACGCCAGTCGACGAGGCGCCAGGCGGCCTCACGCAGCCGGTCGAGCGCCGACTGATTCGGCGACCATCGTCCGACCACAAGACGCGCCAGTTCCCGTCGCAGTCCCGGCCGCATCGCCTCGAGCTGCTCCTCGATCCAGCGCCGGAAGCTGCGGGTGAACAGGCGAGGCGCCTCGTCCTCCGCCAGTTCGCCAAACCCCGGATCGACTCCCGCTTCCACCGGCCGCTCGCGCAGGATGTCGGCGCACAGGGAGTGGATGGTGCCGATCGCCGCCTGCTCCAGCCGCGAAATCGCGTTCTCCAGCCGTTCCTGCCGGTCGACCGTGGCGCCGGTGCTTCGCAGCTCGAGCAGACGCGCATCGAGGGCCTGCCGCAGCCGCAGCTTGAGTTCGCCCGCCGCCTTGCGGGTGAACGTCACCGCCGCCAGCCCGTCGACCGTGCCGCGGCCCTCCTCCAGGATCGCCACCAGGCGCTCCACGAGCACGGTCGTCTTGCCGGTGCCGGCAGCCGCCTCGACCAACTGGCTCTCGTCGAGCGCTTCGCGGATCCGCGCGCGGGCGGCTTCGTCGGCCAGCGGCGTCCGCCGCACATCGGCAGCGCTCATCGTTCGCTCCGCAGCGCGTTCAGTTCTTCGAGCCGGGTCCGGTCCTTGCGCTTGACCCGCAGCTCCTCGTACGGACCGCACACCCGCCGATAGTCGCAGTAGCGGCATGCGTCCTTCGCGGGCGCCGCGGGCAGGAAGCCTGACTCCAGCGCTTCGTCCACCTTCTGCAGCAACCGGCGCGCGGCGCCGCGGCTCCGTTCGTCGAGCGGCACGGAGACGGTGCTGTAGTCGCCACGTTGAGTGCAGTAGAAGAGCCGGCCCGAAACGACTTCCCGCTCGAGCACACGCTCCGCGGCCAGGCTGTAGAGAACCGGCTGCAGAACCTTGCCGCCGCCGATCACGAGACCGCCGCCCGCGTGGACCGCGCGTCCCGTCTTGTGGTCCGTCACCCGGAGCCGGCCGTTCACGTCCTCCTCGACGAGGTCGATCGATCCGCGCAATCGCGCAATGTCGAGCACTTCCGCCGGCTCCCGGCAACTGTGCGGATCCCGGTCCCCCGAGCGTCTCAAGCCGAAGGAAAGTTCGGCATGGATCGGCTTCCACTGGCCACCCTCATCCGCCACCTGTCGCAACCAGCCCCGAAGGTCGGCCCTCAGTCCGTCGAACTCTGCCTTCCACACCCGTTCGATCGGCGGCGCGAGTTGCTCGCGGTAATCGCGCTCGCTCGAGGCCAGCACCTTGTCGAGCCGCTCGAAGACCGCCTCCAGGTTGTCCGCCGCGACCGGCAGGAGGTCGGCCTCCTTCAGCGCGCCGAACAGGCGGAACTGGATTTCATGGAAAATGCTGCCGCGGGTCATCGGGTCCAACTGCTCCAGTTGGACGAGTTCGTTTCGCGGGTACAGGCGCAGCACGGCCTGCAGGAAGAACCGGTAGGGACAGGCGGCATAGTGCTGAAGCGCCGTCGGCGAGTAGGAGCGGGCACCGGTGCGCTGGGCGACCAACGCCTCGAGAGCCTCGGGACTCGCGTCCACGAGACCGTCGACCGGAAACCAGGGCCGCCGCCACCGACGACCGCGCGCCTCGAGCGCCCGCTTCAGGTGCTCGTTCGACTCGAGGAGGAAGCGTGCCCGGCCGCGGCGCTGCGCGACCGGAGCTCCAGCGCCGAGGTACGGCCGCAGAAGAGCCAGGTCGAACTCGGACTCGTCGACCGCGTCCTCGGGCTCTTCGGGCGCCGGCCAGCCAACGACCGCCGCACCGCCCGCCTCCGCCCGGCGGCCGAGCTCATCCAGGTCCGGCAACCTTCCCTCGGCGCCGCGGAGCACGTCGAGCGCGTACAGCGACGGCACGCGGGCACGCCCCTGCACCAGGTCGACCCGAGGATAGGACACGACCAGCCGACGACTCGCCGCGCCAATCGCGAGACGGAGCAGCAGTTGCTCTCTCCACGTGCGCCGCTCGTTTCCGGCCAACAGGTAGCCGGCGTGCCGGAGCGCTTCGCGGCGCTCGTCGAGCAGCAGCGGATCTTCGCCCGCGCGCCGTGGGAACACCCCCTCCGCCAGACCCGGAACGAACACCAGATCGAAGCTCCGCCCCGCCGCTTCCTCGACGCCGCCCACGAAAACGCGGCCGAATCGCCGCTTCGGCGGCTGATGGCGGCTGAAACGCAGACGCTCAGCGAGGATCCGCTCCACCTCGGCGAGTCCGACCTCGTCGACCTGCGACAGGGGTCTGAGCTCGGCCAACACTTCGAGCACGCTCTCCGGGCGCCGCAGCGCCATCGTCGCGAGTTCGCCCAGGCGTTCGAGCCACAGGGCCCAGTCGGCCCGCTCCGGCAGCTCGTCCAGGAACCGGATCAGGGGCAGCGCGAAGGCCTGGAGCGTCTCCAGGCGGTCGATCTGACGCTCCAGGTAGGACCGGTGTCCGTCGTCCTCATCTCCCGCCTCACGCAACCGCAACCGGAACTCCGCGTCCAGACCCGCGAGACGCTCCCTCCAGCGCTCGGCGCCGCCGACCACGGCGGCATCGACCAGGAGGCGCTCCCACTGGGCGGGGACGCGGAGCGCGCCGGCCGGAGCGGCTTCTTCCCCGGCGCCGGCGTCGGCCTCGGCAGGCCGTGCGCCGCCGGCGCCGGAGTCCCCGCGATCTTCGGCGCCGGCGCCATCTTCGGATCCGGAAGGCTCGTCGAATGACTTGAGCACGAGTTGCTCGCCGGCCGGCTCGACCCACGGCACCTCGCGCCGCGGCGGCGCGCCGCCGGCAGCCGGCTCCGGAGTCTGCCCCAGGGAGAGGTACTCGGCGAAGCGAGTCGCGGACAGTCTCTCCCCCGCGCACGCAAGAAGCGACAGAAACGCTCGCCCGGCGGGATTCGGGCGCAGGGTTCCGTGCGTGATGTAGGCCGGAATGCCGGCGCGGCCGAGCGCGTCCTCGACCAGAGGCAGGTACGCGGCCGGCTGACGCACCAGGATCGCGATGCGGTCGAAGGGGAGGCCCGCGGCGGCGGCGCGGTGGATGCGCCGGGCGATCTCGACGCACTCCTGCCCCTCGCCGGCGGCCGAGAACAGGTCGACGGACTCGTCGGCGGGCACGGCCCCGTCACTTGCCGGAGAGACCTCCGCGCCCGTCTCGAAGACGAAGCGCTGCACTCGATCCAGCCCTGGTCCGGCCGCAGGCCCACGGTCAACTGACTCCGCCCGGTCGAGGTCGATCACCGTCCCATTGTCGAGCACCGAACCGAGCCATTCGAGGGCCTCGTCGTCCCCGGCGGCCACGGTCGCGAGCACTTCCCGGCTTCGTTCGGCCAACTTCCGCAGCAGTTCGGCCTGACTGGCGCTTCGAAGCGGCAGGTCGAGCCACAGCGAGGCCGGCGGAACGGTGACATCAGACTTCGCGACAGCGATGCCGGCGAATCGCAGTACGGCCGTTCGATCCGCGAGACCGAAGCGGTCCATCTCCTCGTCGAAGCGACGGAGCAAGAGGTCCAGGTCACGCGTTCGTTCGTCGACCTGCAGTTCGGTGGGCGGAACGCCTGCCGCTCGCAGCTCGCCGACCGTCGCGGCCAGGGAGCGCGCGAAACCGGGCATCCCCGCCACCGGCGACAACCGCTCCAGCTCCCCTGCCGTCTGTGCCATGCGGGCCACACGGGCGGCCATAGCCTCGGTTCCGAGCGCCGTGACCGGGTTCAGGTCACGGGCAGCCAGTTCGAGCGCCGCGGTCTGGAGCGCCCACTGGTCCAGCGAGGCGCGGTGGACCCCAAGAACTCCGTGGCCGTTCGCGGACAGGCCGCGAACCAGATCGTCGGCGGCACCCCGGGACGCCGCCAGCAGCAACGTCTCCCCGTCATCGCGGCCGCGGTCTCGCAGCCAGTCGCCGGCGGCCGCAAGCCGGCGCGATGCCGAGCACGAGACGAAGATCGAAGCGCGAGCCAGCGGCGTTACTCCGGCGGCGGAATGAGTTCCAGCGCGGCCAGGCGACCCCGGCCACGCACATACAGCATGCCGTGAGCCAGCACCGGCGCCGCCCAGGCCGGGTAGCGCAGCAGGTCCACAGTCCGGCCGTCGACTTCGGCCGCAAGACGCAGGTGCGCAACCTGCTGGTAGCTCTCCGGGGTCGAGCGAACGAGGAGCAGATCGCCGACCTCGCTCTGCACGACGAAGTGGCCGTCGACGTAGAGCAACTGGCTGCGGGCGAGGCCTGGCTGGCTCCAAAAGACCTCGCCGGTCTTAAGGTCGACCGCCCGAAGTTCCGCGTTCGGCGACTTCTCGCCGCTCGACACGTAGACGACACCCTCGTGGTGAACGGGCGTGTTCCAGTGAGCGGCGATCGCCTGGTTGCGAGCACCGTCCTGCCAGACCGGCCGGAATCCGCCGCGATCGTCCTCCGGGGCGACTTCCGGGGCGACTTCGTACTCGAGCAGAACGGCGCCCTTCTCGTAGGACTCGGTGAGCAGGACCTGGGTACCGACGACGACCGGATTCGCCGCGTTCACGCTGGTCAGCCGACGCGCCCGCCAGCCGAAGCTGCCGAGCTCCCGGCCGTCCTTCGGGTCGAAGAGGATGAGCCTGGAGCGAGCGAAGTGGAAGCCCCGGCGCCCGCCGGCGAAGTCGACCACCACCGGGCTCGCGTAGCTGGCCAGGTCGTCGCCGAGCCGGTAGCGCTCCTTGCCCGTCCGCTTGTCGAAGGCGACCAGGGCCGTGCCGTTCGGCTCGGTCCGGCCGCTGTGAATGTTCTGCGCGCCCGGAGGACTGCCGCCGACCGCGACGATCAGCAGGTCGTCCTCGACCCACGGCGCGCTGGCCACGCCGAAGAAGTTCTGCTGGACGCCGTACTCCGCGTTCACGTCGCGCTCCCAGAGCACCTCGCCGTCCAGCACGCGGTGGCAGCGGAGCATGCCGTCGGCGCCCAGCGCATAGACGCGGGCGCCATCGATGAGGGGCGCCGCGCGCGGGCCGCCGTCGTAGCCGTAGTAGTCCTCGTAGTCCGTCCGGTACGCGGAGCGCCAGAGCTCCTCGCCGGTCTCGGAATGGACCGCGACCAGCCGCGCCTGGTCGCGGACGCGCGTGAAGTAGAAGAGCCGGCCTCGGGCGACCGAAGGCGCGGCGTACCCCTCGCCCAGTTCGACGTGCCAGGCGAGCGGCGGCGGATCGGAGTCCCAGTCCCTGCGGATGCCGGTCTCGGGCGACTTCGAATCGCGGTTCGGTCCGAGGAAGCCCGGCCAGTCGATGCCGTCCGTGCGCGTGCGGAGGTCCGGCGGCAACGCGTCTTCGCTACCAGCGACGGCCGGGGCCGCCAAAGCCAGGAGAATCGAGCCGATCGCCAGCCGCCGGGCGACGAAGGAGGGGCCAACCGCCAACCGCTTTCCAAGCCCGTCACCCGGCCCGCGGATCGCACGGCGGCAGCCTGCCCTCATTCGGTCACCGCTGACGGTCACCCGTCCTCAGACCAGGTCGATCCGGTCCGGCCGGTTCGGCACCAGGCAGAGGAACTCGAACGGCGCCTCGATCACTTCGTACGAGTGCGGCAAGCCGGCGGGGATCAGCAGCACGTCGTCGGCGCCGACCTCGACCGTCTTCTGGCCCAGCACGATCCGCGCCCGGCCCTGAAGCACGTACTGCTCGTGCTCGACCTGGTTCGTGTGGAGCGGCATGCCGCCGCCGTCCTCCATCCGGAACCGCCGCATCGCGAAGTGGGGCGCATCGTCGTCGACGCCGAGCAGCACCTGGGTCGTCGTCGCGGTGCCGAGTTCGACCTGGTTCGCGGGCGCGTCGCCGGCGCGGCGGACGACGGCGCCGGACTTTGTCGAGGACGCGCCGCTGTCCATGACCACACTCTACAGCGAGCGACGATCCGCACCAACGCCGACCTGTCCGGCAAGCCGCCGGTGTACGCCGCGAAGTACAGGCGGATGGCGGACCTGGTCGACGACCGCCGGCCGAAGCCAGCCGGAAACCGAGCCGGAACTCGCTGGCCGACGTCCTTGGCCAAGCGCGTCTAAGTGGACCCGATCTGAGGATCCGCTGACCACCAGCGGCGTCTGATCACGGCCATTATGTCAAATTGTCCGGCCCTAGTTGACGCTATCCCTACTTCCTACCCACCGCCGAAAACCCTAGCGGCATAGGGGTTTCCGGCCCTTCGCCCGTCTCGTCGACGGACTCGGCCCGGTTTACCCTGGCGTACCCGACAATCGAGGTTGTCGAGACGCCCTGAACGGCCCGATTCCGGCCCGAAAGTGGCGCGCCGTCCCTGCTTTCTAGTCCTCCTTCGGCGACGTGTTCTTGAAGTATTGCTTAGCTGTCTCTTCTGCCTGTCGTTTTTCGACGATCATGTCGTGTATGAGAATGGCCCACACTGGTACTTGGATGAGAAACAGGATGAGGTAGATGGTCTGGAAGAACCCCCAGGGTTTGCCGTGGATGTTGAAGATCCTGTTGAAGGTGTCGAGGAATGCGTCAATCAGACCCACGCGATCCACTAGCACGGCGACGAACAGGACGGCAACGATCAAGGGCAGTGCGGCGCGAGTTCGGTTCATGTAGCCAAGCCTAGCAGCCCGTGGCAGAAGTAGTCGTGCGGTCCGAGCGATGTGGTTGGTTCAGGCTTGAGGTTGGGTAGCGGCGAGGAAGACGAAGTTGAAGTTGGGGCGGCTGGCAGCGCGGTTTTCCCGCCATCGGGCGAGGAACCGGCGGAAAGCCCGGCCAAGACGCTCCCAAGGCGCCCCGTGTGGGCCGGCCAGGGCGTCGAGGAACGCCGCAGACCGTCCCTGCAAGGCCCGCGGCGTTCCGACTCCCACGAGCGTACGCATCAGCAGCCCGAGGTTGAAGCCGCAGGCCTGAAGGTAGACCCGCTTGAGCACGTTGCCGCACTCGCGCAGATGCAGCCGTCGCATGCCGCCGGTCTCGAACTGATGGGCGAAAGGCCGTTCGAGGCGCTCGCCGCGCTGGCGCTGCATCCGCTTGCCTCGATTCCCCCGGATTCGCCGACGGTTCGCGTACACGATGGCCTGCAGGTCCTTCTTGCCCTTCCAACGACGACGACCACGGTCCGGCTCCGCAATGTAGCTGCGAAGCTCCAACTCGTCGATGGAGGCGAGAACGGCGTTGCTGTGGTACCCCTTGTCCGCAACGACTTCCTCGATCACCGACGAGTCGCCGACCGCCGACTCGACCTGATCGAAGGTCTCCTCCAGCGTCGCGAAGAGAGACTCCGTGTCCCCCTTGGCGCCGCCGTGGATGGTCACGCCCAGGATGGTCCCGCACTCCAGGTCCACCGCCTGCTCCGCCTTGTACGCAAGGTGCGTGCGGCCATCCTTCATCTTCGTTACCTCTGCATCCGGATCGTGCGGATTCTCCCACTCCTTGTTGGACAACTTCTTCTTCCGCTTGCGGTCGAAGCGCGCCAACTCCGCCTTCGTCGGCGTCGCCACACCCGAGGCCGCCGCCAAGCCCCGAACGAACTCCTCGTACTCCGCGCCCGTGTCACGACGCACGATGCTTCGCAGCGCCGCGTTCGCCTCCAGAGTCGTCGCGTCCACCCCCACCGTCTTCCCCGACACCAGACCCGAATCCGCCAGGACGCCAAGAACCCACGAGAACACCTTCGCGTGAGTCTCCACCGCGATCAGCCGACGAGTACGCGAAATCGTCGAATGATCCGGGGCCGATTCAGTTACACCCAAGTCCAGAAACCGCCGGATGCTCAGCGAGTCCTGAGCCCGCCACGCGATGCCACGCTCAGAGTCCAAACCCTCGAAGTAGCCCAACAGCAACATCCTGAAGTACCGGCCCGGACGCAGACTCGGTCGGCCCATGCGCTCCGCGTAGAACTCCGAACACTCCGACTCCACGAACTCGTCGAAACCCCTCGACTCCAGCAAGCCGTTCAAACGCTCATAGAACGGGTGACCAGAGCTTCGCGGCAGATCGCCGCCCGACACCCAGAGAGGCTCCTGGCTCCCACCACGACGCTTTTTGCCCATAGCCATGACGACATTCTACTGCCCTGGCGAAATGGCCGCCAAGGGCGACTTTCACCACGGGCTGCTAGCGATTGATGTTGCCGGCAGCCGCGGACCGGCGAGCCTGCCGGATGACGGCTCGGCGTTCGAGGTCGGCGGCCGCGGCGCACTGGTCGCCGCAGCACCGCCGCGCCGCCTGAGCGGACCCTGCCGCATCGAACGACCGGCCGCAGTTGGCGCACTGCCGGCGGACCGGCGGCGGCGGCGTGAGCGGATCCCATCCTTCGCAGCCGGCCCAGGGATCGCGCCCCGCGTCCTGAGCGCCCGTTCCCGCGACGTTCTCGGCCCGGACGGCCGATTCCGTCCTGGACGACGTGCGCCCCGTCCTGAGCGGCTGGCGTCGCCGAGCGGCCCGTCATCGGCCCGCCCCGTAGCGGAGCCTCGCCACCGCGCCGCGGCCGGCAAACTCGGCCTTGGCGTATCCGGTCGCCGTCCTGGCGTCCCGCCACCTGCCGGCCTGCATGAGTTCGGCCGTGCTGCCGCCGGCCCGGACGATGGACTGAGCCGACCCGACCCGGAGCGAGTGACCGGAGACGCGGCCGGCGACGCCGGCAGCCTCGGCCCTGGCAGCGATGATCCGCCGGACGGACTGCGGACTGAGCGCCCGGCCGTCGCGGTAGAGCGCGCCGGCCCGACTGAGGCGGCGGAACAGCGGTCCGTCCTGGACGCCGCCAGCGGCCTGCCAAGCGCGGATCGCCGTCATCGTAGGTTGGCCCACGAACAGGACCGCGCCCGCGCCGTCCTGGTCCGTCTTCGAGCGGCGGACCGTGAGCCTGCCGGACCCGTCGCCCCCGTCTTCTGGACGGCCGCGAGTTCCGAGACGCGGAGGAAGGCATCGGAGCCGAGGCGCAAGAGCGCCGCGTCCCTGAGTCCTGCCGGCGTTCCGTCAGAGGCAGCCAGCACGGCCGCGGCTTCCACTGAGCGCCAGCGGAACGCGGCGACCTGTCCGCGGCCCCTGGCTTCGCCCTCGGCCGCTTCCTGCGCCGCTTGCCGCTTGAGGCCGCGCAGTGCGCGCCGGCTGAGCGGTCCGCGGGGATCCGTCATGCGCGAGTCCCTGGCGGCCGCGCCGATGGCGGCGAAGTCGAGCGCGACCGTTGCCGGCGCTGCGCCCTGGTCGGCCCGCTCGGCGAGGAAGGCGGCGACGGCCGCATCCTGCGCTTCGGCGTCCTGGTCGCGGAGGTCGAGGCCGCGACCGGCCAGCCAGTCGGCGAAGCGCGCCAGCGCGCCGGTGTAGGCCCTGCGCGTGTTCGGCGCTGTCGAGTCGGCGACGGCCTGCCGCACGCGGTCGAGGTCGAGGCGGTCGAGGCTGCCGGCCGTGCTCGGCGTGAGTTCGTTCATTGTCCGGTCCCTTCGAGAGTGTGTTTCGACTGACAAGCGGGATTGTCGCGCATAACTTGGCCGCTGTCAGTAACCCGCCGGCAACATCGGTAAACCGCCCGTGATAGTCTCCGCGCAGCACTGGCGAGGAATGGACCGCGCCGGACGCCCGGACAGGAGAAGACGTGACCGCATTCCCCGAAGCCGTCACCGTGAAGCTGGTGGAAGGCATGATCCGAAGGATCGCCCGCGCCGCGAAGCTGGCCAGCCAGTCGCCCGCCGAATGGCAGCGCGCCGTGCTGCGCCGTGCCTGCGAAGCATCCGAGCGCGCCGAGCGCCGGCGCAAGGCGGCGAAGTGAAGCGGCGCTATGCCGTCACGGCCCTGGTCGTCACGGCCTTGGTCGTCGTGGCCCTGGTCGTCGTGGCCCTGGTCGCGCAGCCGGCCAGCCTGGAACTGGAACGGGAGTATCCGCTCGTGTTCGCCGAAGGGCTGGTGCTGAACGACGACATGACGCCGAAGGGTCTGTATCGCGACTGGCTCCTGCCCGCCGAGGAGGCAGACGCGTTGGAAGACAGCCTGCGAGATCTGCGCCGTTACTCGTTCGAGCTCGGATGGATCGTGGCCGAATGGGCGGCCGAATGCCGGAAAGACAACACACATGACCGCGAGTGTGCGCAGGCAGTTCTCTACGCAGGCAGTGATTCTCTCCCGCCGCGAGCGTTTGGACGACACCCCGCCGCGAGCGTTGAGCCGTGAGCTCCCCGCAACCCCTGGACACGCCATGAGCGCTGACCCGATTCCGGCCCCTGAGGCGGCCTGGTCGCCCGCTTCGAGCGCGACGCCGCAGCCATGCCGGAGTTCAACCCGGATGCCTGACGCCGACTGGCCCGGCATCCTGCCGGACGTGCTGCTCGCGCTTGAAGCGGACGGCTGCCTGCCGGCGGAGACGCGCCGCGAGCGCGGAGCCGAGGTCCGCTACGGCCGACGCGGCAGCCTGAGCGTGAACCGGACCCGCGCCACCTTCCGCGACTTCGAGGCCGGCTGCGGCGGCGGAACGCTGGTCCTGGTCGCCCATGTCGCCGGCGGCGACGAACAGACCGCGGCGGCCTACCTGCGCGACCGGCGCATCCGAGGCTTCGAGCGCCGAGGCGCTGAGCGGCCCAGGAAGCGCCGAACGGCCCGGAAACGGCCAGCAAAAGCACCTGCCACAAGCTGAACGCGCGGCCCTGCCAAGCCTGCGCAGCCTGCGGCGGTCCTGACGGACTCTGAGCGCCAGCATGTCGAGGTTACGAGCCGACTGATCGAGGCGAGCGGACCGGTTCCCGCGTTCGTCCGCTCCGGCGCTGCGCTGGATCCCTGCCGACCGCATCGGCGACGCGGCGACGATTCCGCCCGGCGCTGCCGGAGCACTGCTCGCGCCGACGTGCTGCGGCTGGCGGAGGGCTTGGCCGACGTGCTGGCGCTTGCCGCTGGTCACGACGCCGCCCGCGGCGTCCTGTACCTGCGAAGCGAGCACGATGGCCTGACCTTGGAATGCTTGAAATCCAACTACGGCCCGGCCGGATGGGAACCCGGCTGCGCGTCCGGACCGAGCCGTACACCGGCGTAGCCCCGGAGCCGACCGCCTGTCTACGCGGTCCGAAGACCTGCGCCAGTGGCACGCCGAGTCGAAGAAGCGGCAGGCCGCGAAGCCGGAGGCGAAGCGCAGCGGAGTGGATCCGAGTACCCAAGATGCCCGGACAGAACAAGGCGGCCCGCGCCGTCGTCGACGCCGCCCGCGGCGTGTCGCCGCAGCTCACCTCAGCGACGGCGGCGGTCGCGCGCCTTCCGGCCGTCGCGCACTCTCGAGAACATGCCCGCGAGCAGCCCAGGCGTGGCGATGTCGACAACGACCACACCGACAACCAGAGGTACGCCAACCGCTATCGCGATTGCATCCACCGCCGACACCTCAGCGTCGAGGCGACATTCCGGAACCCGCGCGAATGCCCCAGCGACCATCCTGCTCAGTGATCAGGTAGAGCCCGTCGAAGCTGTGGATCTTGCTTCCCCCCGGGCCGTAGCGAGTGCCGCTGATCGCCAGGTTGACGCCTCTCGCGCCCACCTGAACCGCCTCGACGGTGTCCCACTCCGACCGCACCCAGCCCAGCCGCTCGGCGAAGGCGTCGAAGTCGAACGAGTCCATGTACTCCGCGGCTGAGTTCGAAATCCGCACTCCGCCGCCCCCGACCCGGACGTGGGGGAACTGGAACGTCGCGACGATCGCCTCCTCGTCGCGAGCGTTGAAGGCCTCCAGGTAGCGGTTGATCACAGCGACCGCGGCAGCGGCGTTCGCTTCGCGTTCGGCCTCGGAGAGGTCGTCGAAGCCCGCGGCGAACCGCGCCTGAATCCCGGTCGAGCCGTCCTCTTCGACGACCACGTACGTCACCTGGTTGCTCCAGATGGCCGAGCCGTCCGCACGCAGCCGCGTGTAGCGCCCGGCGACGTGGGCCTGACCGTCCCCGGCCTGGATGACAGTGGCCGAATCGAGCCTGCTCCGATCCCATCCCGTAGCCAGCACCTGGTCGAAGTCGGTCGTCGCGGCGTAGGCCTCCGCGTCGGCGAACGCGCGCCCGTCGAAGGCCGCCGTCGGCCGCACATGCGGGTACTGGAGCGTCGCAGCGAAGGCGGCAGGATCGCGGGTGTTCCAGGCTTCGATGAAACGCTGGACGGCCCGGGCGGCCTGCTCCTCGGTCAAGGCGGCCGCCGGGGCGGCGGAGACAAGGGGGAGAACGAGTAGTCCGAACAGGTAGTGAACCACGACACGCACAGCGAGTTCAATCTACACCGCCTGAGCCGAATCGGCTCCTGCTTGCTCTCCGTTCGCGCTTGGCTCAAGGCCCCAAACGGTGTATCTTACTTTCGCCTTACTGGTTGCGAAGGAGGAACTCATCCATGCCGCCGCCCGAACCCCTCACGACTACCGTGTCGACCAAGGGACAGGTCATCCTGCCGAAGGCCATTCGTCGGGCGCTGCGCTGGATGGCGGGAACGCGCCTCGTCGTGGAGAACACGTCCGAGGGCGTCCTGCTCAAGCCGGAACCCGTGTTCTCGGAAACCCTGCCGCAAGACGTGTTCGGCAGCCTGGCCCACGATGGCCCGCCGAAGTCCCTCCAGGATATGCAGGACGGCGTGCTGGCCGAAGCCAGACGACGGCATGAAGGCGATTGATACCAACGTCGTCGTCCGCTACCTCACGGACGACGATCCCCGACAAGCCGCCAAGGCAAGAGGCGTGGTCGACGCGGGCGGCGTCTTCGCAAGCACAACCGTCCTCCTCGAGTGCGAGTGGGTCCTGCGCAGCGTGTACGGGCGTTCCCGCAAGGACGTCGCGACCGCCCTGAAGGCCTTTTCGGGCCTGCCGGGAGTCAACGTGGAGAGTCCGTCCCTGCTCAGGGAGGCGCTCGACCGCGCAGAGAAGGGCATGGACTTCGCAGACGCCCTGCATCTTGGCGCTGCCGCCCACTGCCAAGCCATGCTTACATTCGACCGCAGCTTCATTCGCACCGCCAGAGGGGCGTCTCCCAAGGTCACAGCGCCCGGACGTCAACACGGCACCAGTGACTAGGATCGACACTGGACAATGACCTCACGCTGCCTCTCCCTTCTATCCCTGCTCTGGATTGCGGCGGCGCCCGGCGCTGCTGGCACAACAGCCGGCGCCATGCAAGCCGACGAGCCGGAAGCGCCGAACATTCTGTTCGCGATCGCCGACGACTGGGGCTGGCCGCACGCCTCCGCGTATGGCGACCCGGTCGTCAAGACGCCGAACTTCGACGGGATCGCACGCGAGGGCGCTCTCGCCCACCACGCCTATGTCTCCTCGCCTTCCTGCACGCCGTCGCGCGGGGCAATTCTCACGGGCCAGTGGCACTGGCGGCTCGAAGGAGCGGCGAACCTGTGGAGCGTCTTTCCCGACCGCTTCGAGACCTTCCAGGAGATCCTGAAGGGCGCCGGCTACCGAACCGGCGTCACGGGCAAGGCCTGGGGACCCGGACGGACGGAGACGGAAGGACGCCAGCTCGCCGGCCGTCGCTTCGAGACCTTCGAGCAGTTCCTGGCCGGACAGGGAGAGAGCCAGCCCTTCGCCTTCTGGCTGGGCACGTCCGATCCGCACCGTCCCTTCCGCCCGGGCTCGGGTGCTGCGAGCGGGATGGACCTCGACGCGATCCGGCTTCCGGCTGCGTTCCCGGATCACGCGGAGACGCGCGGCGACGTCGCGGACTACTACTGGGAGGTACAGCGGTTCGACGCACTGGTCGGCGACGCACTGCGATTGCTCGACGAGCAGGGTCTGGCGGACAACACGATCGTCGTGATGACGAGCGACCACGGCATGCCCTTCCCCCGCTGCAAGAGCAACGTCTACGACTGCGGCGCTCGAGTGCCGTTCGCGATCCGCTGGCCGGGCAGGGCCGAGCCCGGCCTCGAGATCAGTGCCTTCATCAGCCTGACGGACCTGGCACCCACCTTCCTGGAGGCCGCTGGCCTTCCCGTACCGGAAGCGATGACGGGCAAGAGTCTCATCCCGTTGCTCGGCGCCGGCAATGCCAGCGACTTCCTTGAGGCCGTCATCGTGGCGGACGGGCGCGATCACGTGCTGACGGGCAAGGAGCGGCACGTACCCGCACAGGAGGCGCCCGATGTGGGCGGCTATCCGAGCCGGGCGATCCGCACCCACGACTATCTCTACATCCGCAACTTCCAGCCCGACCGCTGGCCCAACGGCACGCCGAACTACGAACAGGCCGCCTACCCCGGAGCTTGGTACGCGGACACGGACAACGGGCCGACGAAGAGCTACATGATCGAGCATCGGGACCGGGACGCCGAGCACCGCCGGCTCTACGACCTCTCCTTCGCCAAGCGGCCCGCGGTCGAGCTCTACGATCTCCGAACCGACCCGGGTCAACAGGTGAACGTCGCCGGCGATCCGGACTACCGGGGGACCAGGGACGAACTTGCCGAACGGCTCCTGGAGCGGTTGCGGGAAACCGGCGACCCGCGCGCCTCCGGCGACGGCGACCTCTTCGACGACTACGAGTACCTGGGAGGAGCGCCGCGCCACCCAAGCCTGCCGCGACAGCCGCCGGGCGCTCTCCTTTCACCGGCCGATCAACCCTGAGTTGGCCGAGGCGCGGCTGGCAACCCGCATGCGGCAAGCGCGGCTGATCGGGATCGTCGGCGGCTTGGGACCGTTTGCCCACATCGACTTCGAGCGGAAGCTGCTCGAGGCGGCAAGCGAGCTGATCGGTGCCCGGCGCGACCAGGACTTCCCGCAGTGGGTACTGTCGAGCATTCCGCAGACGCCGGACAGGACCGAGGCGTATTTCGGCGAGGCAGAGGATCCGACGCCGGTCCTGGTTCGCAGCCTGGAGCGGCTGCGAGGAGCCGGCGCGGACTTCGCCGTCGTCGCCTGCAACACGGCGCATCTGTTCCTGGCGCGTCTGCGTGAGGAGAGCCCGCTTCCGATTATCAGCCTGATCGAGGTGACGGCGGACGAGGCGGCGCGCATCGCGCCCGGCGGTTCGGCGGGGCTGCTCGCTACATCCGGGACGCTGCGCTCGCGGCTGTACCACGATCCGCTTAAGGCGCGCGGGATGCGAGCAGTGAGTCCGTTCGATCTCGAGGACGGCGAGGCGTTGCAACGACGCGCGGTGATGGAACCGATCTACGGACCCTGGGCCTGTGGGCGCCACCAGGGCGGCGGGATCAAGACGGATGGCGGGTCGGCTGAGGCGCGGCGGTTGCTGGAGGAGGCGGCCGGGCGGCTCGTGGATGAGGCCCGGGTCGATGTCGTCGTGGCGGGGTGTACGGAGATTCCGCTGGCGTTGGAGGGGGCGGAGGCTGCCGGGAGGCCACTTCTCGATCCGGCGACGCTGTTGGCTGCGGCCGCGGTCCGGAACGCGTATGGGCTCTAGGAGCACGGCGGCTCGCGCTCGCCGCTTCGCGGCAGAGCAGCAGATGCGGACCGGAAGGTCCGCGCACCCAGTGGCTGAACGCAGAACCGCCGGCGGCCTTTCGGCGCGCCGGCGGCTCGGTTGAGCGGACTTGCCCTGCGGCTTACTCGCCGCCGGCAGCTCCGGCAGCGGCGGCTTCAGCCTTCGCGCGCTGCTCGGCCATCCGGGAGAGGAGGGCGTTGGCGGCCCTGGCCTCCTCCATGTCGACCGCGCCGTCCTTGTTCTGGTCGATCATCTCGAAGTACTGCTTGACCATGTCGGGCGCCTCGTCAAGCTGCATCTTCCCGTCCCGGCTCTCATCCGAGAAGGCGACGATCGCGGTCACGTCGATGCCCTCACCGTCGCCCTCGAAGGCGCCGCGGCCCTTGTTCTCCTCGTTGATGTAGGACATGAAGCCGAAGCTCATCTCGTCCGTCGTCGGCTCGCCCCAGCGCACCGTCTCCGTCGGATCCGGATTCGCCGGGTTGCCTTCCGAGTTGTCGAACACGGTGGTCAGCACGACGCGGGTGCCGGCCGGCACCTTCTTGCGCTCCTCGTACTTGTAGGTGGTCTGCCAGTTGAAGTCGTAGTTCGGCACGTCGAGCAGGACTTCGTGGCTGCCGTCCGGGTAGTAGGCCTCATACTTCGCCGCCTTGCCGCGCAGGTGCATGTGCGGCAAGTAGCCGACGATCTCGGAGTCCGACGGGAACGTCCACTCGGTCTGGATCGTGTAGTCCGAGGCGCCCGGCGGCACGGCGAAGTCGAACTTGCCAAGGTCCGCGTTGAAGACTTCGTACTTCACGTCGTCTTCGCTGTCATAGAATTTGAGCGCCACCGAGGACTGATCCCAGGATCCGGTGCCCTCGCCCGGCTCCTTGTGGTAGTGCATCTGCCAGGTCAGGTCGCGGCCCGCCTTCAGCACGTCCGCCATGCCGTCCGTGTGGATCACCGGGTCGTTGCCGGGAGCGATGCCGCCCAGGCCGGGAACGATGATGTGGTGAACCGCCGGGCTACCGGGCCGGAACTCGATCGCCTTGACGAAGCGGTCTTCCGGGATCATGTCCGCCGTCACCGTCGTCTTCCGGTAGATGTAGAGGTCGTCCACGTCGTCCTCGACCCAGAAGGGCTCGTCGAACTGAAGGACGAGGTCCGGCTCGCCGATCAGCCAGCCGTCACTGTTCGGCCACTCGACGGGCGCCGGAGCGTCCGCCGGATCACCGGCCGGAGCGCCGGACTCCGCCCAGCGCACGATCAGGTCGATCTCTTCCTGAGTCAGGGTGCGCTCGTTGGAGAACACGCCGTTGTGTGCCGGGGAGGCATCCCACGGAGGCATGGCCCGCGTGGCGACCTGGCGCGCGATCGAACGGGCCCAGGGCCGCGTCTCTTCGTAGGTGGTGAGCGCCATCGGTGCGACCATGCCGCCGAGGTTGGCGCCATTCGGGCGGTGGCAGACCTGGCATTCCTGCTGCAGCACGGGAGCCACGTCGCGGTAGAAGGTGACCGCTTCGGGGTCGACCGCCGCGGCGGCGGCGAGGCCGGAAACCGCCAAAGCGCCGACGACGCCAAGAGCGAGAGCGCGGTTTGTGCGAGGGTACTGGGCGCGAGTCATTCGAAACCTCCGTCCGAGGGTGTCCAGAGCCGAACTGTCCAGAGAAGTTGTCGGGAATAGGCCCATCCCCGACAGCCGCATACTATAACGGCTTCTACGGACGCGGGCGCTTCAGGTTTCGCCCCACTCCGGACCGCCAGGTTCATGTCGAACTCGGTCTTGAAACCGTAACCAACGGCGGCTCGCGTCCGTATAGAGCCATGCAGAGTGTCAGAAATTCGCGGGAGGATTCGCGGGAGGTGTTGACTTGAGCACGACAGTGGCCGCAAGCGGCCTGCGCCATGTGTACAAGGGCGGCACGGTAGCCCTGGACGGCATCGACCTCGAGATCGGCGCCGGCCTGTTCGGCCTGCTGGGTCCCAATGGCGCCGGCAAAAGCACCCTGATGCGGATCGTCTGCACCCTGCTCACGCCGTCCGCCGGCGCCGTGAGCGTCTTCGGCCACGATGCCGTCAAGGAGCGCCGGGCCGTCCGTGCACACCTGGGCTACTTGCCCCAGGAGTTCGGCGCCTGGCGGCTGCACCGTGTGGAAGAGGTGCTCGACACCCTGGCCGAACTCTCCGGTCTCGACGACCGCGCTACGCGGCGCGAGCGCGTCGACACCGTCCTCGACGATGTCGGCCTGGGCGACGTCGCCCATCGCAAGGTGAAGAAGCTCTCCGGCGGCATGAGGCGCCGCCTCGGAATCGCGCAAGCGCTGATCCACGAACCTCGCCTGCTGGTTGTCGACGAACCGACCGTCGGCCTGGACCCTGAAGAACGCATTCGATTCCGCCAACTGATGGCGACCCTGGGGCGCGAGCGGACGATCATTCTCTCCACCCACATCGTCGCCGACCTGGGGACCGGCTGCAACGACCTGGCCCTTCTCGACGCCGGCAAGGTCGTCTTCCGCGGCTCGCCGACACAACTGCTCGAACGGGCCGCGGGTCAGGTCTTCGAACTCGCTCTGCCCCTGTCCGCGCCGCAGCCCGAGGGAGACTTCGAGATCGTCTCCCGTACCGACAGCCTGAACGAGGCCACGTACCGCGCCGTCGCCGCGCCGGGGGGCGTTCCGGATGGTGCACGGATCGCCGCTTCGCCGACACTGGAGGAGGGCTACCTGGCCTTCATGGTCGCGCGCGGCCGCGCCGAGGCTCTGGTGAGCGACGAGCACTTCGGGCAGCACGACGCAGTCGACGTCGCCGAGCCGCCATCCGCGACGAACGCCACCGGAGAGGAGGCGCAACCTTGATCTCGCTTGCCACCGTCTGGTCGCTCGCCCGAACGGAGATGCGCACCATCCGGCGCCTGTTCCGCTTCTGGTTGTTCTCGGCCGTGGCGATGCTGGTCGGCCTGCTGTTCTTCGGCCAGTACTGGGTCATGCACGGCCTGGCCTCCGGTTTCTCGGCCTCCGCGGGGACCTTCAGCCCCAAGTTCCTGATCAGCCAGACCGCTCTCTGGCAGACAACGGTCCTCGGCATCGGCGTCGTCTTCCTGGCCTTCGACCTGCGCGCCCGCGACCGGCGCGACCGCGTGATCGAAGTGCTCGACAGCCGCCCCTACTCGAACGCCGAACTCGTCCTGGGCCGCTTCCTCGGCGCCCTGTTCATGGTCTGGGGCGTGGCCATCGTCGCGATGATCATCATCCAGGGCTTCGGCCACGCCGCGGTCGCGTTCGGTTGGTGGGTCGGCGAACCGGCGCTCTGGAGTTCCGTGTGCGCCTACCTGCTGATCGAGGCGTTGCCGGCCCTCGCCGTCTACGTCGCCTTCGTGCAGGTCGTCGCCCTGGTCAGCAACAACCGCCTGATCGCCGCCGTGGCCGGCCTCGGCCTGGCCGCCGGGAGCACGTTCCTGAGCTTCCAAGTACCCCTCTACATCCTCCCCTCGCTGGCGCTCAACGGCGGCTTCGTCAGCAGCATCTCGGAGGTCGCACCCCAGATCTGGACCGGCTTCAATCTGTTGAACCGGAGCAGTTTCGCCCTGCTGGCAGCGGGCCTGCTGGCGGTCGCCGTCGCCGTGCATCCCCGTCTCGACAACACGCACCGCAAACTGTGGGGGATCGGCGGCGGCGCCGGGCTGGCGGCCAGCGCCGCTCTCATCTTCGCGACGATCACCTGGAACGTGAACCAGTTCGCCGGGCGTGACGCTTGGCGCGCCGCGCACGGAGAGCGTCAGGCCGACCCCGTGGTCGACCTCCAGACAATCCGCGGCTCGGTCGACATCGAACGAGGCGGACGTCTGGCCCTCGACCTGGAGGTCCATTTCCTGCCTGCGGAGGACGCCACGGCCACGTTCAGCCTGAATCCGGGCCTAGAAGTGGACGGCATCTGGAACGCCGGCGGCGAGGCGCTGACCTTCGTACACAACAACGGCCTGCTCGACATCGACCTCGGGGCCACGCCGCCGGCAAGCCAGGTCACCGGGGTCCGGGTACGCGCCCGCGGGCGCCCCGACCTCCGCTTCGCCTACCTGGACGCCGTAGTCGACTTCAGTACGGTCGACTGGCAAGACGCCCAGATCGTCTTTCTCGGCAACCTGAACGGTTTCGTCGAGCGCAGCTACGTAGCCCTCCCGGCTTCTCTCGCGTGGCTTCCACGCCCCGGAGCATCCGTCGGAACGGACGACCCCCGGCAACGTCCCCGGGACTTCTTCGAACTCGACCTCACCGTGCGAACCCCCTCCGGCTGGACGGTCGCGGGGCCCGGCAAAGCCGAACCAACCGGCGACGGGGAGCGCTTCGCGCCCGCAGCCTCGGTCCCGGAGGTCATGCTGGTCGCCGGCAGGTTCGACCGCCGGACGACGGAGGTCGAGGGGACGGAGGTCGAGCTCCTCTTCCACCCCGCCCATCTGAAGAACCTCGACTACTTCGGCGACGCCAGAGAGGAGATCGAAGCGGTCGCCGCCGAGCGCTTCGCCGCCGCCCGGGAACTGGGTCTGCCCTACCCCTACCGCCAGTTCACACTGGTCGAGGTTCCCTGGACACTGCGTTCGTACGGCGGCGGATGGCGCATGGACACCGAGCGGGCGCCGCCCGGCATGTTGCTGATCAGCGAGAGTGGTCTGCCGACCTCGCGGTTCGACTTCCGGTTCCGCAATCCGGAGCGGTACGAGGACCAGGAGGGCGGTTTCGCGCGGGCAAAGGCGTACGGGCTGCGGGACTTCTTCCGCTCCGACTTCTCCGGCGGCAATGTGGAGGCAGGCGGCGCTCGCAATCTGTTCCTCTACCAGACAGGTGCGCGCGGGCCCGAGGCGCTAGCGCTCGAGGCCCTGTGCCACAACCTCGTCAACCGGCTCGTCAACGGCGGCGAATCCTACTTCTCGGCCCACCTGTTCGACCGCGAGTTCAGCTGGACGCTCATGAACGTGGTGCAGGGAGGGGTTTCCGGCCAGTTCGCGAGCGGCGGCGGCTCGATGTCAAGCGGCATCGTCAACGGCATCACGGACCGGCCCGGCGTCTGGGAAGCCGTGCTCGGGAGTTCCCTCACCAAGATCGACGGAAGGGAGGATCCGAAGCGGGCCGTGAACGCGCTCTATCTGAAGACGTCCGCCCTCGCCGACGCGATTCTCGACGGCGCCGGTCGCGAACGCGCCGCCGCGATGATGGCCATCCTGCTCCGCGACCACCGAGATTCGACCTTCACCGCGGCCGATCTCGACCGCGCCGCCCAGGAGGCGGGCGTCGACCTGGCGGGGCTCGTCGGGGACTTCCTGCACCAGACCGATCTGCCGGGCTTCCTGGTTTCGCCCGCCGAGGTCGAACGGTTGCCGGACAATGACCAGGGAACACCGCAGTACCAGACGCGCCTGTTCGTCCGCAACGGCGAGGAGGCGCCCGGCCTGTTCCGCCTGCGCTACGCGGTGCGCGCCCCGGGCGGCGCTCGCTGGGACTCAAGCGAACCCGTGCTGATCCCCGGCCATACGAGCGTCGAGTTCGGTCTCGTCACGTCTCGGCCGCCCGGGACGATGCTCGCTTCTCCCTATCTGTCGCTGAACCGGCGCGAGTTCCCCGTCGAGCTGCCACGGATCGACGACGAGACGATCACGGACAGCGAACCGCTGCGCGGCGTTCGGCCCTCCGACTGGTTGCCCGCCTTCCTGGACACCGGCGCCAACACGATCGTGGTCGACGATCTGGATCCCGGCTTCTCTGTCGACACGGACGAAACGGAGGCCGAAGGCATCAGACTGCAGGGCGGTCTCGCCGGCATGTTCGCACCCACCATCGAAACGGACCAGGGGCTGCCCGTCTTCCAGATCTTCACAGGAGCACCGTCCTCGTGGTCGCGGTACGAACAGTCGTCGAGCTGGGGCCGCTACCGCAGGACCACCGCGGTCATCTCGAAGGGCGACGGAAGCAGCCGCGCCACCTACAGGGCCGAACTGCCGGAAAACGGCCGCTGGCGGGTCGAGTTGCACGTGCCCTCCATGTCGCCGGTGCCCGGCGGAGGCGAAATCCGCCGCGAGGTGCGGATCGGCGGCGGGGACGGCGGTCCGCCCAGCGACAGCGCCCGCGCCGCCCGGGTCAACGTCTCCTTCGGTCTGAACCTGGGCACCTATGATCTGGAGCTTCGCAACGACGGCAGCTCCCATCCGATCGACTTCGACGCGCAGGGCGCCGGCATCGGCTGGGCGGTTCTCGGCGACTTCGATCTTGCCTCGGGAACGGTGGAACTCGAACTGAGCGACGACACGAGCGGAAACGTCGTGGCCGCCGACGCGGTGCGCTTCGTCCGCCTCGACGACGGCGCAGGCGCCGGTGCCGACACGACCGGCGGTGGAGGTGCGCCGTGAGCGCCCGCCGAACCCCTTCTTCGGCCGCACCGGGGCTGCGGCTTCCGGGGCTGCGACTGTTCGTCGCGGCCGCGACCTGCGCTTCGATCGTCGGCTGCCAGGCCGCGGGCACGACGGACACGGTCGACTTCCTGGTTCCGGTGAGCGCCACCGAGGTCGCGACCGGCAACGTCGAGGACCTGATCGTCGCCACCGGCACGTTGCGGGCCGCGGAGAGCATCGTGCTGCAGGTCGAGACTCCCGGCCGGCTGCAGATCGGCCGCAACGAGGGCGGGAACCGGCTGGCCGAAGGCGACCGCGTCGTGCCCGATCAGATGATCGCCGAAGTCACCGGCGAAGACGCGCGACTCGCCGCTCGGGTCGGGGCCACGCACCAGGCGTACCAGGGCGCCCTCGCCGAGCGCGATGCCCGCGCGAAGCTGTTCGAGCAGGAACTGATCGCCGCCGAGGAGTTGCGCCGGGCGGAGACCGCGCTCGAAGACGCGAAGGCGACCTGGGAGCAGAGCCTGCTCACCGAGGACCGCGCCAGGATGTTCACGCCGATCGGCGGCGTGCTGATGGAGCTCGCCCGCGACACCAGCGGCATGCCGATCGCCGATGGGCAGCTCGTTTCGCAGGGCTTCCAGGTCGCGCGGATCGCTCCCGTCGACTCCCTGGTCGCCGACATCGACCTCGTGGGCCCGGAACTGGCGCGCGTACACCCGGGTCAGAAGGGGCGGCTCCGCCACTTCGCCTGGGAGAACGTCACCTTCGAAGGCGCCGTCGTCCGCCTCTCCCCCGAAGTCGACCCGACGACCCACACCTTCCGCGCCGAGGTCGCGATCAACAACCCCGGGGGTCTGCTCCGGCCCGGCATGTTCGTCGAGGTCACGCTGGTCGTCGAACAGCGCACCGACGTGCCGGTGGTGCCCCGCGAGGCGGTCACCGAGCGCGGCGGCCGGCGGGTCGTGTTCGTGCTCGACGGCCAGCGCGCCGTACGACGCGAGGTCGTCCTCGGTCTCGGCGACGACGAGATCGCCGAGGTCCGCCAGGGGCTCGAGGTCGGCGAGCGGATCGTCGTCCGCGGACTTGAAACCCTGACCGACGGCACCCGCGTCCGCGTCTCCGGATAACGCGCCCACCCTACGAAGTCGGGCAACCGTGATGACTACCGGTGAAGGCTCCGGCCCTGCCCGCCTCGCCGCTCGGCGTCCCGTGGCCGTCACGGTCACCGCCCTGGCGTTCGCCCTCGTCGGCTGGATGTCGTGGCGCGAACTGCCGATCGACCTCCTCCCCGACCTGCGCTCGCCGACGATCGTCGTCGCCGTGCGCTCCGGCGATCGGCCGCCGACCGAGATGGAGCGGCTCTACGGCGAGCAGGTGGAGCAGCGTCTGTTCACGGTGCGGGGCATCCGTGAGGTCCAGCAGGTCGCCCGCACCGGCCGCCTGATCGCGACCGTCCGCTTCGACTGGGAAGCCGACATGGACCTCGCCCTGATCGAGGTCCAGAAGGCGATCAACCCGGTCGCCGCCGATCCGGAGGTCGACGAGGTTCTTGTCCGTCAATTGGACCCGCGGCAGTCGCCGGTCATGACTCTGGGCCTCGCCTCCGAGCCGGAGGGTCCCGATCTCGCCGAACTCAGGCGGCTCGCCCGCCGGCAGGTGGCGCCGGCGATGGAGCAGCTCGCCGACGTCGCCGAGGTGCGGGTGCTGGGCGGGCGCGAGCTGGAGGTCCGCGTGCGGGTCGACCGCTATCGCATGCAGGCGTTCGGCGTCACCCTGAGCCAACTGGAGCAGCGTCTGGTCGCCGAGAACGTCGACATCGACGCCGGCACCCTGGAGGACCGGGGCCAGGTCTTCCTGGTCCGCGGCATCTCGCGCTTCCGCAACCCGCGCGACGTGGAGCGAGTCGTCGTCCGCTACCGAACGCAGGCGGGCGCCGCGGGCCAGGAGACCCGCCAGCCGATCCGGATATCCGATGTCGCCGAGGTCGAAGTGGCCGACGCCGAGATCGACCACCTGGTGCGCGTGAACGGCCGGGAGGGCGTCGGTCTGCAGGTGTTCAAGGAGGCCGGCGCGAACACGGTCGAAGTCTCGCGCACCGTCCGATCGGCCCTCGAAAACCTCGAGCTCGACCTGCCCCGGGTCGAGGTCTCCATGGTGAACGACGACGCCGCCCTGATCGAGGACGCGATGGCCGACCTGCAGAACGCCGCGCTGGTCGGCATCGCGCTCGCGGTCGTCGTGCTGGCGTTGTTCCTGCGCTCCTTCGGTCCAACCGTGGTCGTCGCCTCCGCGGTGCCGGTTTCCCTCTTCGTCGCTCTGTTCGCGATGCGCCTCTGGGACCACTCCCTCAACATCATCACCCTGGCCGGGCTGGCCCTCGGCGCCGGTATGCTGGTCGACAACGCGATCGTCGTCGTCGAGAGCATCCACCGGCGCCACCGACCCGGCGTGTCGGCGGCCGAGAGCGCCGCCCGCGGCACCGGCGAGGTCGCCGGCGCAATCGCCGCCTCGACGCTGACCACCTGCGTCGTCTTCCTGCCGGTCCTCTTCGTGCAGGGGCTTGCCGCGCGGCTGATCGAGGGCATTGCCTTCACGGTCACCGCGTCGCTCGCCGCGTCGCTCGCCGTGGCGCTGATGTTGATTCCGGCCCTGTCGCGCTGGTTCCTGCCGCGCGCCAAACCCGTGACCGACACAGGCGTTGCGGAAGGTCAACTCGCCGACGACCCGTCAGCCGAGCCGGACGACGGCGAAGCGCGTCCCCTCGGCTGGGCCTTCGGAGCGCTGGAGCGGCTGGTGCTGTTCCTCCTGCGTCTGCGCTGGGTCGTCGTCGGCGCGGCCGTACTCGCCGCCGCGGCCGCGGTGAACGTCCTGCTCGGTCTCGGCAGCGAGCTGCTGCCGCCGGCCGACCCGCGGCAGTTCTCGGTACGGATGGTCGGACCGCCGGGCCAGCGCGTCGAAGCGACGGCGGCCGCCGTGTCCACACTCGAAGAGGCGGTGCGCCAGGCCGCCGGCGAGCACCTGGAGGCGATTCAGGCCGAGGTCGGCCGGCTGCCCGAGGACGACCGGCTGGTGACGACCGAGCTGACCGAGGAGAACACGGCCCGACTTCTCGTGCGGATGTCGGCCGAGGGTCCTGCCGGAAGCCAGATCGTCAGCGCCCTGTCGCCCAGCTTCGCCGATCTACCGGGCACGGAGATCGAATGGGAGGTCGGCACCTCCGCGCTGGCCGAAGCGCTGGGTTCGTCGGGCCCGCCGATCGTGGTCGAGATCGCCGGCCAGTCGTTGCCGGATCTGCGCGCCGCGGCGACCAGCCTGCGCGACTCCCTCGCCACCCGCGAGGAACTCTGGAACGTCCGTTCGTCCTTCGAGGGCGGCCCGCCCGAACTGCGGATCGAACTCGACCGGGCGATGGCCGACGGTCTGGGCGTCGATCTGGAGACGATCGCCCGTGTGCTCCAGTCGGCTCTCGACGGCCGCAAGGTCACGCTGCTTTCGGTCGGCGACGAGGAGCGCCACGTCGTCCTCTCGCTGCCCCAGCCCCGGCCCGAGGAACTCGCCGGGCTGCGCTTCACGAGCAGCGCCGGGGCCGACCTCGTCCTCGGCCAGGTCGCCCGTTTCGTGCCCACCGAGGGGGCGCGGGAGGTCTTCCGTCGGGACCAGCGCCGCGTTGCGCAGGTCACCGCCCGGATCACCGAAGGCAGCGACTACCCCAGGGCGATCGCCGCCGCGAACGAAGCGATCTCCTCCACCGAACTGCCCCCTGGATTGATCGTCCGGCTCGCCGGGGAGGAAGAAGAGCGGGAGCGGGCCACCGCGGAACTGCGTCTTGCCGGCCTGCTGGCCATCGTCCTCGTGCTGATGGTCCTGGCCGGGACGTTCGAGTCCCTGCTGCAACCGCTCACCGTGCTGTTCGCCATCCCGCTGGCCCTGATCGGCGTCGCCTGCACACTGGGACCGCTCGGGCGACCGGTCGGGGTCATGGCGTTGCTCGGCCTGATCGTGCTCGCCGGCGTCGCGGTCAACGACGCCGTCCTGCTGATCGCCGCCGCGCGGCGGTTGATGGCCGCGGGCATCGAACGGCGCGCGGCCCTGGCCCGTGCCGCCGCGATCCGGCTGCGGCCGATCCTCATGACGACGCTCACCACGGTGCTGGTTCTCGTGCCGCTCGCCGCCGGCGCCGGTGAGGCGGCCGAACTGCGAAGCCCCATGGCATACACGATCATCGGCGGCATCGTGACCTCCACGCTCGGTTCGCTGCTCGTGCTGCCCTGCCTGTACCTCATCCTGGCCGGCCGCGGGGGCGGGACGCGACGCACGAAAGCCGAAGCCTGACCGGGAACACGCCGTGAAAGCAGGTCTCGACACGCTCGCCATCCGCCGTCCGGTCGCGGTGACGATGTTCTTTGTCGGCCTCGTCATGCTGGGGGGCTTCGCGTGGCAGAGGCTGCCGGTGGAGCTCCTCCCCGCGCTGACGGGCGATTCGCTCTACGTCAACTTCTTCCGTCCGGGCAGCGAACCGGAGACGGTCGAACGCGAGATCCTGATGCCGCTCGAAGCCAGAGTGCGGACTTTGCCCCGGGTGGCCGAAACCTGGGGCGAGGTAACCGGCTCCAGTGGCAGCTTCACCGTCCGCTTCGAGCGCGGCGTCGATCTCAAGGTGCGCGAACTCGAGATGCGCCGCATCGCCGCTGATCTCGCCCGGACCCAGCCGAGGGACGCCTTCCTGGAGGTTCAGGCAAACGACACCAGCATCCTGTCCAGCTTCGCGATGTTCCTCCAGGTGACCGGTGCGGACGACGAAGACGCGCTTCGCGACCTCGTCGAAGAACAGATCACGCCACGGCTTGCCGCAGTGCCCGGAGTAAGCCAGGCGATAGTCATGGGAGGTTCCCCACGTCAGTTGACCGTCTGGGTGGACCCGAACCGTTGCGCGGCGCTCGGGGTCACGACAGAACAGGTGACCGCCGCGGTGCGAGGCGCGGCCGGGCGGCTGCGTTACCTCGGCAGCCTCGAGGACGAGGCCGGGCGAACAGCGGTGATGCTCGACGGCCGCCCGCTCGGGCCCGTGTCAATGGGCGAGGTTCGAGTCCTCCGCGACCGGCCGGTCCTCGTTCGCCACGTTGCCGAGGTAGAGATCGGAACCGGCCGCCGGCAGGCTCTGTACCGGGTCAACGGCGAGCCGGGTGTCAGCCTCATGGTGTCCCAGGAGGAAGGCGCGAACCTCGTGCGGCTCGGCCGCGACCTGCGCCGGCGTGTGGAAGCAATCAACGAGGAGTTCAGTCCCGTCGGGATCCGCCTGGTCACGAGTTTCGACGCCGCCGACATGGTCGAAACCCAGATCGACAGGCTCAGGAATCTCGGGCTCTCCGGTTTCCTCATTGCTCTCCTGGTCCTCTTCCTGTTCCTGCGCCAGTGGCGCGCCGTGGCCGTGGTCGCGATCGCTGTGCCCGTCAGTCTGGCCCTGGCCCTGGCCTTCCTCTACCTGGCCGGCCAGTCGATCAACCTGTTCACGCTTTTCGGGCTGGCGATCGGCGTCGGACTCCTCGTGGACAACAGCGTCGTCGTGTTCGAGTCCGTCCAGCGCCGCCTGGAGCGCGGCAGGAGTCCCGACGACGCCGCCGCGGGAGGCATCCGCCGCACGGGCCGCGCCATCATCGCCGCCTCGGTGACCACCGCGATCGTCTTCCTGCCAGCCACCATCGTCGACGTGGGTTCTTTGTTGATGCAGAACCTGATCTCGCTTCTGGCGCTGGCCATCCTGCTACCCCTGTTCGGCTCCCTGCTGGTGGCAATTGGTCTCGTGCCCCTGCTGGCGCGGCATCTCGCCGCGCCGGCGGCGATCCGGCGGCTGACCAGGCTGCGCCAGCGTCGCGACCGCTTCGGCGGCAAGGCGCCTCCGGACCCCACCCGGATCCTGTTCGCCGGAGTGCTCGCCTCGGCGCTGCGGCGGCCCGCAAGCTGGATCACCGGAGTCGTCGCCGCGATCATCGTCAGCGTCATCGGCGCCGTCTCCCTGGTTGCCTCCAGCATCTCGGGCCAGGCGCCCGTCGCCGACCAGGTCCAGCTTGCCGTCCGACTGCCGGAGGGCCGCGGAACGCTCGAGTCGGCGGTCCGGATCTTCGAGCGTCTGGAGACGATCCAGGAGGTCGAAGGCGTGGACTTCGTGGAGAGCATGATCCGCGAAGAAGGGGGACAGCTCACCGTGCACCTGGTGGACGAAGACGAGCGGCCCGAGGACCTGACGGCAGCCAGAGTGCGCCAACTCCTGCGGCCGCCGGCCCGGCGCGCCGGCGCCGAACTCCTGAATCCCGGTGAGGGAGAAGGTCCGGGAGGACGCGGGGGCGGCGGAGGCGGGCGCGGAGGCGCACAGGAACTGCTCGGCGGCGGCCCGTCCCGCGTCGTGCTCTCCGGCAACGACAACGAGCAGTTGACGGACCTCGCCGCCCAGGTCACCGAGCGTCTGCGGGAGATCGAGGGCATCGCAAGCGCCTACCCGGCGGTGCGTCCGGGGCCCGACGAACTCCACGTGAGCCCGAACCGCCGCGCCTTCGACACCTTCGGCGTGCTGCTGGACGAGGTGCTCCCGATGCTGAACCTGGCCGGCCGCGAAGGCACCCGGATCGCGACCGGCTTTCCGTTGGCCAGCGGACGGGAGCTCCCGATCGTGGTGCAACGGCAGGAGAGCCGGCGCGACGAAGCCCGGTTGATGGACGGCGGCAGCTTCGACCGCGACGTGTCGCTAAGCGGTCTCCAGCGACTCCGCGTCTCGACCGGCGCGGGCGTTCTTCCCGTCGCCGCCCTGGCCCAGGTGAGGCAGGCGCCCCCCTCGCCGGTCATTACCCACCACAACGGCGTCCGCGAGCGGGAGGTTCTGTACAGCCTGTCGCAGGACGTGCCGACGCGGGGACCCGCGCGCGACGCCTTCGACCGGCGTCTGGAAGAAGCGATCGCAGGCATCCACCGCCCGCCCGGTACGACGATCGCGCTCGATCGCTCGAAGGAGACCACGAACTGGTTCCAGCGCATCGCAGTGCCCGTCGTTCTTCTCGTCTTCCTCGTGCTGGCGGTGGCGTTCGAGTCGATGACGCTGCCGATCCTCGTCCTGATCGCGCTTCCGCTCGCGCTGCTCGGCTCGGTGTGGGCGCTGATCCTGACCGGCATCGGGTTCGAGGCAATGGCCATCCTCGGCGCGCTGGTGCTGATCGGCCTCGCCGTGAACCCGGCCGTCCTGCTCGTCGACCGCATGCAGCAGCACACCCTGGGCGCCGGCTGGAGCGCGGGTGCCGCCGCCCTGGCCGCCGTCAGGGAGCGGGCCCGTCCAGTGCTGATGACGTCGGCCACGACGATCGCCGCACTCGCGCCACTGTCCATCGCCACCGGACGGCAGAACGAGATCTGGCCGCCCTTCGCGACCCTCGTGATCGGCGGCCTTCTGACTTCCACCGTGCTGACGCTGCTCGTCATCCCCGTCGGTTTCGTCTTCCTCCGCCGGCTCGACGAACTGTTCAGTCGCGTGGGCCCCTGGGTGGTGCTAACCTGGCTCGGCGCGGTCATCGCGGTGACGGCACCCCTGTTCGCGTTCGGCGTGATCGAGTCGATGTTCTGGCAGGTCGCCACGACGGTGCTCATCGCCGGCGCGCTGCTGGGCCTCACCGTCTGGCTGCTGCCGAAACCCGCGACGCCCGAACCGGAAGCGGCTGCCGGTCCGCCCAGGCTGGTCGTTCGCCACCTGCGCAAGACGTACGGCCTTCCCGGCCCCGTGCGCCGGGCGCTGCGGGCCTCCACGGAGTTCGCCAGGCGCGTCGCAGCCGGCGGCGGGCAGGCGTTCCATCCGGCCGACGCACGCGACCGGCTCCTGCCCCTGCTGCTGCTTCTGGCCGGCGCGATCACCCTGGCCGTCCGCATGCGCGACGGTCTGATCATCCTCGGAGTGTGGATCGCGGTCCTGCTGCTCGGCACCCGCCTGCTGCGGGAGATTCGCCGGGCCCGCGGGCGCGCCGATGCACTCGGTCGCGTCGACCCCGGCGGCATCGAGGGCCTGTTGGCGGCCCTCTTGCCCTGGGGCATCCTCGCGTGGCTGGTCGGCCCGGAGATGGCTGCCGACCCCGAGGTCGCCGGGTTCGTCGCGCTGGCCATCGTCTCCGCGATCATCCTGCTGATCCAGCTCGGGCGCCGCACGGCGCGGGTGGAGACGATGCGCCGGGAACAGAAGACCTCCCGGCGCCGGCGCGCGCGGGGCCTGCGCGGCCAGCTCCTCCGTCTCTGGCGCGCCGCGGCGACCAAGCTCTTCGGCCTCGACCTGCCGATCGACACCGTCAAGGCCCTGGCCGCGGTCAGCTTCGAGGTCGAGCGCGGCATGGTCGGCGTCCTCGGCCCGAACGGCGCCGGCAAGACGACCCTGCTGCGGCAGTTGACCGGCATCCTGGACTCGACGCGGGGCCGCATCACGCTGGGCGGGGTACCGCTGCTCAGCGTCCGCAAGCGCCTCGCGCGCTACGTCGGCTACCTGCCGCAGGACGCCGGTCTGCCCCCTCGCCTGACCGCCCGGCAGTACCTCGAGTACTACGCCGCGCTCTACCAGATCGACGCCTCCGAGCGGGCCGGCCGCATCTCGACCCTGCTGCGGGAAGTCGGGCTCGAGGAACGCGCGAACGAGCAGATCGGGGGCTACTCGGGCGGCATGCGACAGCGCGTCGCGGTGGCGCGCACCCTGCTCCGGCTGCCTCCGATCATCGTCGTCGACGAACCGACCGTCGGCCTCGATCCCCGGGAGCGGGTCCGCTTCCGCAACCTGCTCTCGCGCCTGGCCAAGGACCGGATCGTCCTGTTCTCCACCCACGTCGTCGAGGACGTCGCGGTGGCGTGCGACCGCGTCCTGGTGTTGACCCGCGGCCGGATGGTCTTCGACGGTCATCCGGCGGCGCTGTCGCGGGAAGCGGAGGGCCGGGTGTGGTCGTGGAGGACGGCTGACGGCGACGAGACGCCGGATCTGCCCGAAGGCGCCGTGCTGGCCGACCAGAAGCCGGAACCCGACGGCAGCAACAGCCTGCGCGTGCTTGCCGCGGATCGCCCCGATGAACGGGCCGAGCCAGTCGAGCCGACCCTCGAGGACGGCTACCTGTGGCTCGCCCGGTCGGCGCGTGGGGAGGCGCCCGCATGATCACCGTCCTGCGAACTTCCGCGGTTCTGCTTGCCGGGCGCAGGTACTGGCTGCTGCCGTTCCTGCCTCTGGTGTGGTTGGGAATACAGGCGGTCATGTTGCTGGCCGGGATGCGGCCCAGCGTAGAGCCAGCTGCGGCGCAGAACAGCCTGATCGGCGTGCCGGTGGCGGTTCTCGCCATCTTCCTGGGCGGACGAACCATCACCGGCGAACTCGACCAGCACAGCCTGGAGATCGCCTACACCGTGCCCGGAGGCGCTCATCGCGTCTGGCTCGGCAAGCTCATCGCCGCGATCCTGATCCTGCTCTCGAGCCTGACTCTCCTGTCCGCCGTCACCTATGCCTTCTTCACCGACTTCCCGGTACTGCAGGGCCTGTACGGCGCCACGCAGGGAGTCGTCTTCTACCTCGCCGCGGCAATGGGCTTCGGAACGCTGTTCCGCAGCGAGGTTGCGGGATCCCTGGCCACGATCGGCCTCCTCGGCCTCAACAGGCTGCTCGGCTCGCTCCGCATCTCACCATTCTGGAATCCCCTTGCCGTGGAAGAAGCCGACGCGGCGCAGATGCTCGCGCTGAACGTTCAGAACCGCATCGGTGTCGCTCTCGCGATCGCCGCCATCGTCGCACTCACCTTCACCCGCGCCGAGCGCAGGGAGAAGATGCTCGGCGGCTGAGGCGCCCTTCCGTACCCGATCCAACACGCAGCCACCCGCCACCCGCCCCGCTCAGGTCACCCTGCCGCAAACACGCTCCGTTTTCCGTCTAGATCCATAGGCGGTCCCACGCCGCTGCGGCGCCTCGGGCGCTGCGACGCGTCGGGCCTGTGGACGGTCCTCCGCCTGCGGAGGACCGTCCCGCCGATCCCACGTCGTCGGCCCCTGCGAACGGGGTCGACGACTACACGAAACCTATGGAACGAAAGGAACAAGGATCATGAACAAAGTTCTAACTCTCGCGGTGGCAGTGCTTGTGCTGAGCGTCGGCGCTGCTTTCGCAGAACCGCCTGTCACAACCGTGGCGGGGGACACATCGAGCGTCGACAGTTGGGGATTCGAACAACTCTCGGACACCGATATGGCGGCTGTGATGGGAGAAGGGTGGCGGTCGGGAGTTTGCACTGTGGCCGTCAAGGCTGGCGGCTACCTGCTTTTCGGAATCAACACCATCACAGCGAATCCAGTCGGGCAGGCTTTTGGCCTCGGCCTTGTCATTATGGCCGGTGCCATCTGCGCGTAGCCAATTCTCCACCGGGCGTCACCTGAGGATTCACACGCGCTCGTATTGATCGAGGCTGTTTCTTCTGAGAGCACCGGGTGGGCCAATGGCTTCTTCCCACGTAGGCGCGAGGGCGACGTCTGTGCACCAACCCGGAGGCCACGTCCGACCGGCCGCCAGGCCGACGACGACGACGTGAACGCGCCGATCAGCGGTCGGCAGCGTCACGTGGACTCCGTTGGTACTCGTCGCCCTCGCGTCACTTCCAATCCTACCTCGCAGCCATCCCTTCTTGGCACCTGTCCGCCCCGGCCTCACGCCCCCCTGGAGCCCCGCCGTGATCACCATTATCCGTTCTTCCGCCATTCTGATCGGGGGTCCGCGTTACTGGCTGCTGCCGCTGTTGCCGCTGCCGTGTGTCAATGGCAACCGAAAATTGCGCACTTGTGGCAACCGAAAACTGCACACTTCCTCGGGGGCGGTAGGGTCCGGATCAGGCATCGGGAATGGCGCGGCAGGACTCCGGTGTCGGCCGTAGGGAGCGGAGCGACCGGAGGCCGACACCGGACGCACGCCGAGCCGAGGGGGTTGGCGGCTGATCACGAGCCGGCTTCCTGGTGCCGCTTTTCGCGGGCGGGGCGTAGGAGGTCCTGGTGCGCCCTCATCCGGTAGCTGTTGCCCCGGATGTTGACGATGTGGCAGTGGTGCAGCAGGCGGTCGATGAGGGCGGCGGCCATGATCTCGTCGCCGAGCACGCCGCCCCACTCCTCGAAGCCCTTGTTGGAGGTGAGCACGGTGGAGGCGCGCTCGTGTCGGGCGTTGATCAACTGAAAGAAGAGCACGGCGCCGTCCTGGCTGATCGGCAGGTAGCCGATCTCGTCCACGACCAACAGGGCTGGATGGGTGAGCACGCGTAGCCGGCGCGACAGGTTGCCCGCGGCCTTCGCCTCGGTCAACGACTCGATCAGGGCCGCCAGGGTGCCGTAGTAGACCTTGCGGCCCGACTCGGCGGCTGAGATCGCGAGACTGATCGCCAGGTGGGTCTTGCCCACTCCCGGCGGCCCCAGGAGAATCACATTCTCGGCCCGCGCCAGGAAGCCCAACTCGTGGAGGCTTTCGATCTGCTCCCGCTTGATGCTGGGCTGGAAGCTGAAGTCGAACTGGTCGAGCGTCTTGACCGCCGGCAGGCGCGACGAACGCATCGCCGCCTGCAGTCGGCGGTTGTTGCGCAGCACGATCTGGGCGGAAAGCAGCTCCTCGATCGCTTCGCCCGCGGTCACCGCTCCGCTGTCGGCCTGGGCCAGGATGCCGTCCACGGCTTCCAGCGCACCGGGCATTTTCAAGTCCGCCAGCATCTCTCGTAGCCGAGCCCGCCGATCGCCTGCCGGCGCCTTCATCGGACTGCCTCCGAGTACTCCCGCAAGGGACGGCGCTGCACCTGTACCGTCGGCGCCACGAAGCGGTGCCGAGACGCCGCTTCGGGCTGCCGTGCGCCCAGAGCTCGGTAGGGATGGCTGGACAGGGGACGAAGCGCCTGGCGCTCGTCCCGCTCGAAACGGTCCACCGGGCGCTCACCCGTCGTGCCATGCCGGCGCACATTGGCGGTGCCCTCCAGCCAGCGCGAGGCCTGCTCATTCAGGTCGGCGTCATTTGTGAACGACCGGCCGTAGAAGAAGCTCTCCCGCAGGTACCGGATTGGCCGCTCCACCTTGCCCTTGGTCTGCGCCCGGTAGGGGCGGCACGACCGCGGCACGAAACCCCAGTGAGCCGCGAACCGTAGAAACTCGGCGTTGAGCGCCAACTCGCCGCCCGAGGCGCGATCGTCCGACACGACCACGGCACGCATCTGATCGAAGAGGAGCTCCTGAGGCACGCCGCCGAACCGACAGAAGGCGCTTTCAAGCCCCTCGATGAGGACCGGCATCGTCTGCCGCTCGTAGAAACGCAGCCACAAGAGCCGGGAGTAGCCGAGCACCACCAGCAGCGCATGCCGACGTCCCCAGGGCAGCCTGAACGTCCCGAAGTCCACCTGACCCTGAAGACCCGCCGGCGTCTCGAACCGCACCGGCGCCTCCTGAGGAGCCCGCGGCCGCACCTCCCGCACATAGTCCCTCACGCGGCTGTACCCGCCGTCGTAGCCGGCCGCACGCACCTCGTCGAACAGGCGCTTCGCCGACAGCTTGGGGAACTCGCCGAGCCGCACCTCGATCAACTCCTTGTACGGATCCAGCTTGTGCGCCACCCGCGGCCGCCGCGAGTACCGAGCCGCGCCCGATGACAGATCGCGGTCCAACTGGCCCGACTCGATCCACGCATGGATCGTCCGCCGGCTGACGCCGAACCGCCTGGACAACTCGGCCTTCGAGATGCCCCGCTCCAGGTAGTGCCTCAACTGCATCCTGATCTCCCATTCGTACATCCGTCTGTCGCTCCATTGCTGTTGGCGAAGCCGACAGCATCGACCGACGAAGCCGCTGCCGCAAACCGCGGACTGTGCAGTTCTCGGTTGCCACGAGTGAGAGATTTACAGTTGCCCCCAACACCGTGGCTTGCACTGCAGGCGATCCTGCTCGTCACCGGCCGCAAGACCGGATTTGAACCCGCCGCGGTCCAGAACATCCTGATCGGGATGCCGGTGTCGGCTCTCGCAGTGTTCTTGGGCGGCCGAATCATCGCCGGGGAGCTCGACGAGCACACCCTGGAGATCGCCTACACCGTACCCGCCGGCGCCCATCGCGTCTGGCTCGGAAAACTCGCCGCCGCGGGCCTCATACTGCTCGCCAGCCTGAGCCTGATGGCGGTGCTCACTTTCACTTTCTTCACCGGGTTTCCGGTCGTTCAGACCCTTTACGGCGCGGCGCAGGGAGCCGGGTTCTGTCTGGCACTGACCATGGGTTTCTCCGCCCTGTTTCGCAGTGGAACTTCCGGCACCGTGGCAACCATCGGGCTACTCGGCCTGGCCGCCTGCATCCCTGCCTTGTTGGCATTCCTACTCCGCATCTCGCCGTTCTGGAACCCGCTCACGGTTCAAGGGGCCGACGCCGATCAGTTGCTGGCGATGGCCGTTCGGAACCGCATCGGTTACGCACTCGTCATCGCCGCCATCGTGGCGCTCACGTTCGCTCGCGCGGAACGCCGCGAAAAGATGCTCAGCGGCTGAATCCGAACGCCGGTCCTCCTTGCTGGCGAAACAGCTCGCTCGTCCTCGCAGCTCAGCGATCGGCCCACGGCATCGTCGTCGCGCGTGCTCAATTCGATCGAATCCGTCCATGTCAGTAGACCGTTCAGAACGTTCGCCACACGGGAACCCCAAGAAGAAAGGAACTCACCTCATGAAGAGAACCTTGGCCATCTCACTACTTGCCCTCAACCTCAGTGCCGGCGCTTCGTTCGCGGTGCCGGCGGTCCCGACCGCAGGCACCGACGCCGCGAGCATCGAGACCCACGACCCAGGACCACTCTCCGAAACCGACATCGACGCCCTCGTCGGAGCACGGAGCGTCTGTTCTCTCGACATCTCGAGAGCCCGTCAGCACTTCGCGATGGGGAACGTCGCCGCGGGCACTGCGTGGCTTCTCGTCGCCTACTTCCGCCCGGCCGTCTGCGCGTGATCCGCTCTCTTTCCGCCATGCCACCCCGCCCCGCTCAGAGCATCACAATCTGCGTGTAGCTCCGTCGACCGACGGGCCAATGCGGGCGACGCACGGCGGAGCGGCGGCACGATCAACCTCTTCCGCTCCTCCGCCGTGCCGACCTCAGCGCCACACTGACTAGTATCTGGAGAACACACCCATACATGGGTTCACAATCTCTAGCTACCAGATCAGAACGCTATGGTAGGTTGGTCCAACTATGGCAACCGCAGTAGACCAGACATCGACATCGACAGTCGTCGACGCAGCGGGGCGGCTCGTCGTCCCGGCCCCGTTCCGGGCGGCGCTCGGTTTCCGGCCGCGCCAGGAAGTCGTCCTCACGCTCGACGGTTCCTCGATCAGGATAACGACGGCCGAGGTCGCCCTGGAGGCCGCGGTGGCGAGGGTTCAGTCCCTGGCAAGAAAGTACGGAGGCGGCGGGGGCGGCGAAGTCGATGCCTTCATCGCCGAGCGACGAGCCGAGGCCCGGAAGGAGTGAGGTGACGCGTTCCCTCCTGGACGCATCGGCACTTCTGGCGCTAATCCAAAGTGAGCCAGGGGCCGAAACCGTGTTGGACGCTGTAGCCCACGGCGCCGCCATGTCCGCGGTGAATGCCGAGGAAGTTGCCGCACGGCTTCACCATCAGGGATGGTCGGCACGGAACGTGGCGTTCTCCTTTGCAGTCCTCGGGGTCGAGATCCTGCCTTTCGACTTGGAGGCCGCTCTAACGAGCGGAGCGCTACGGCCAGTCACAGCATCCGCCGGGCTCGGCCTCGGCGATCGCGCGTGCCTTGCCACAGCGGTGGCACAAGGCCTGCCCGTGCTCACATCGGACCGAGCCTGGCTCGAACTGGACCTGCCGGGTATAGAAGTCCGCTCCATCCGTTGAAGCAGGACAGACGCCCGCATTCGTAGCAGGCGCGATTCGTTCAGTGGAGCCCTGGGCCGATCAGAAGTCGCAGGCCAGGCCGGGGTAGCGGAACACGACGCCCGGATCGAGCTGCTTCGGCTTGTTAGCCGCCTCTTCGGCGCGAGCGCCGGAGAGCATTCCCTCCATCCCGTAGTTGCCCTCGTGACAGGCGTACTCGTAGATCGCGTCCTCTGTGCGCTTGAGGGGAATCGACGCCGTCCAGGGCTTGGTCCAGGTCCCCGGATCGTTCACCGTGACCTCCCATTCCAGGGTCTCCGCGTCCGTCAGGGTGAACCGCTCGGTGATCGTGAGCTGCTCGGAAGAACCCATGAAGTCGTTCTTCTTCGAGTAGTTCGAGGTCTCGATGACCAGCGTGTCGCCGTCCCAGTGGCCGCGGGAGTCGCCGTTCCAGAGCCTGACGTCGCCATCGAGCGCGGACTCGTCGCCCAACCGGATGACGCGGGCGTCGTGGATCATCTCCTGGTGGATCACGACGTGGTCCGGCGTCTGGAAGATCTGGTGGTAGCCGTTGTAGCCGGGAAAGATGAACGGCGCCCCGTAGCTGATGCAGCGTTCGGGAATCGGCCGGTCGAGCCAGGAGTCGGCCGGGTGCTCCATCAGGTGCTTCACCCGCTTGCAGAGACGCTTCTTCGCCGGCTCGGTGAAGGGCGGGATGAGCCCGTCCGGCGGGTCGACGACGAGCGACGTCCGCTTCGTGAAGTACCGGTCCGCGATCCAGAACTGGTTGTAGTTGCCGGTCGTCGGATCGTAGGACGACGCCTTCGTCCGTTCGATTGCCGCCAGAACGAGCTGGTCGCCGAACAGGGCGTCTGCGCCCGGGTTCGTCGCCTCGGCGACGGCCGCCATCAGCTCCTGGAACTCGTCGTCCGACAGGCGCTCCTTGCCCGCCCAGGCAGCGGGCCGCTGCAGCGGAGTGCCGTTGTTGTTGGCCCAGACGCCCTGGAGGTCGGGATGGCCATACGCGGTACGCGGCATCGTCCAGTCGGCGTCCCTGGCGGTGTTGCCCGCAGCGAACACGGCGCCGGCACCGGTGAGGGCCAGTAGCGCGCCAACGACCGTCACAGTCCAACCGACGTTCAAGCGTTCATGCCCTCTCATGTGCCTGCCCTCCAAACTGCGTGTTCAATCGCGTGCCGTGATCATAGCTACCGCGCCCGCAGCGCTTGCGCCAAACGCGCGTCTACCAGCCCCAGGTCTTCGCTTCCTCGTCCCACAACGCCCAGCATTCCGGCGCCAAACCGGCGTCGAGCACCCAGATGGGCATGTCGGTGACCAGGCCATTCGGTCCGACCTCGACCGACACCGGTCGCCCGGCGACGCTCCAGCCCGAGACGACGCGACCCGCCAACTCAGCCTCGTCACCACCCCAGGGTTCCACCGACAGCGAGTCGATGCGCACCTCCCACTCGACGTGCTCTCCGGAACCGTCACGACGGGCGAAGTGGATTTCGTTGCCGTAGACGTTGAGGTCCCTCACGTATTCGTCCCCCTCGATCTGGGCAACGAAGGAGGCCTTCAGACTGTCTTCGTTGGGTTCGTCCAGGGGCTCGGCGCACGCAAGGCCTACGACCGCGGCCAGCGCCCCGAGGCCGACCAGGAGCGATCGTGCCGCGCCGGGGTCCCGGTACAGCACCCGGGCCGATCGTCCCGTCTCGAACGTGGTATTCACGCTGTAACTCTAACGCCTCCGCAACGTAAGAACCCGGGTGGCGCGATCCGGGCCACCTGCGGACTATCCGTGCGCCCGCCAGCGGGTTCGAGCCATGACCACCTCCGATCCCCAGGCCCAGCCACGCCGGCAGGCCGGCGTTGGCTTCATCTTCGCCGTGATCCTGCTCGACATGCTGGGAGTCGGCCTCATCATCCCGGTCTTCCCGGAACTCGTCGAGCAGTTCAGGGGCGGCGACACATCCGCCGCCGCCGTTGCGGTGGGTGCGATCGCCGCCTGCTATGCCGTCGCGCAGTTCATCTGCGCGCCGATCCTCGGCGCCCTCTCCGATCGCTTCGGCCGACGACGCATTCTCCTGCTCTCCATGTTCGGCCTCGGCGTGGACTATCTGGTCATGGGGTTCGCGCCGTCTCTTGGCTGGCTGTTCGCCGGCCGAATCGTCGCCGGGATCATGGGCGCCAGCATCACGACCGCGAACGCCTACATCGCGGATATCTCGACGCCCGAGACCCGGGCTCGGAACTACGGGCTCGTCAACGTTGCTTTCGGCGTCGGGTTCATCCTCGGACCGGTTCTCGGCGGACTGCTCGGCGGCATCGACCTGCGGCTGCCCTTCTTCGTCGCAGCGGGTCTGTGCCTGCTGAACTCGCTCTACGGCTTCCTCGTGCTGCCCGAATCGTTGGCGCCGGAGAACCGGAGCGCCTTCTCGCTCCGCAATGCGAATCCGGCATCGAGCATCGTGCACCTACGCACCTACCCCCTGGTCGCGAGCCTGGCAGTCGCCTTCCTGCTGCTGGCGCTCGCGCAACGCGGGCTGGAGACGTCGTGGGTGCTCTACACCGGCTATCGATATGGCTGGAACGAGTTCCAGAACGGCCTTGCGCTGGCGGCCGTCGGCGTTTCGGCGGCCCTGGTCCAGGGCTTCCTGGTGCGACCCGCGGTCACCTGGTTGGGCGAACGCCGCGCAGTGCTGATCGGCTTCGGCATCGGCACGCTGGCCTTCGCCGGCTACGGCCTCGCACCGAACGGCCGGATCCTCATCACGGTCATCTTCCTGGGGTCGCTGGGAGGAGTCGCCGGCCCAGCGGTGCAGGCGATCATTGCCGGGACGGTGAAGCCCACCGAGCAGGGCAGGATCCAGGGTGCCCTGACGTCGTTGATGAGCCTGTCGGCGATCGTGGCGCCTCTCGTTTTCACCAGCGGCCTGTTCAGCTACTTCACCTCCGACGCCGCTCCGTTCGAGCTTCCCGGCGCTCCACTCCTGGCCGGATCTCTGCTCATGGCGGTCGCCATGCTGCTGTTGGTCCGCGCGTTCCGGCGACACTGACGTCTCCGGCACCGACCAAGGGCTAGAATCGACTCCGCAAGGAGGTCCCACGATGCCATTCGACAACACGTCGCTTCCCATGCGGCTCTTCACCGCGTCCCACGAGCGAACCTGGAATCCCGCCGACATCGACTTCTCCCGGGAGCGCTCCGACTGGCTGTCGTTCACCGACGACGAGCGCACCCTGCTTCTCCGCCTGATCTCCGGTTTCCGGGTCGGCGAGCGCGGCGTGACCCACGAACTCGCGCCGCTCCACTTCCGGTTCCGCCAGCAGGGTCGGCTCGAAGAAGAAATCTACGTCACCGCGCAGTTGTACGAGGAGGCCCGCCACGTCCAGTTCTTCGAGACCTGGCTGATCGAGGCGCTGCCGGGCCGCTTCGGCGTCGACATCCCGTACCCCAACTTGCAAGGAGACATGTTCGCCACCCGCCTGCCGGCCACGATGCGCGCGCTTCTTGAGGACGACAGCCCCGAGGCGATGCTGCGGGCCATCATGCTCTACCACTTCTACGTCGAGGGCGTCGGCGCCGAAGCCAGCTATCCGATCTACTACAAGATCTTCGAGCGCACAGGCAAGTTGCCGGCGCTGAACCGCGGCATCAGGCTGATCCAGCGCGACGAAGCGCGCCACATCGGTTTCGGCGTGTACGTCCTGCAGGGGCTGCTCGCCGAACATCCCCACCTTGTCGACCTGTTCGAGGAGCAGGTCGAGGCGATGCGCCCCTTCGCCGAGGACGGTCCGAATCAGACCTTCGCCGGCTTCGAACCGGGCAATGCGCCGTTCGGTCTCGACTACGACGAGTATCGGCAGCTCTACCTCGACAAGCTGGAAGAGATGCGGCGGAGCATCTACGACGGTCGGCTCGCGGCGGCGGTCTAGCTGAAGTGACGAAGGTCTGCCTTCCGAGAAAGCGGGCCAGCGGCCTCAGGCCGACGCTGCGCGGCGGCTGCAGGCGAGATGCCGGCGTTACCAGGGGGCGAACGCGGCCCCTGACGCCGCGGCGCCTCGCAGCCACAATCGGCGTTCTCTTCCTGGCCGTCGTTCCACTGACAGCCCAGCCACGGACCGATCACGTCGTCCTCGTCTCCGTCGACGGCTTCCGGCCGGACTTCTATGTCCCCGGCTCCGACTGGCCGGCGCCGAACATCCAGCAGATGGCCCGGGGCGGCGTCCACGCCGAGGGCGTACAGGGCGTGTTTCCTACCGTCACCTACCCCTCGCATACGACGATCGTCACCGGCGCGCTGCCCGCCCGGCACGGCATCTACTACAACCGGCCCTTCGAACCCGCCGGCCAGAGTGGCGAGTGGTACTGGCACGAATCGGCGATCCAGGTTCCCACCCTGTGGGACGCCGTGCGCGCGGCCGGCAGGCGGACCGCGGCGATCTCCTGGCCGGTGACGGTCGGCGCACCGGTGGACTGGCTCATCCCGGAGGTCTACTCCCTCGACCCCGACTCCGACCGCCTGCTGCCGATGCGCGAAGGCAGCACGCCGGGACTCTGGCAGGAACTCGAGCGGGAGGCGACCGGCCGCCTCAACCTGCGCAACTACTCCGCCGCCTACATCACCCGTGACGACACGACCGGCGTGATAGCCGCGTACGTTCTGGAAACCCACCGGCCGGCTCTGCTGGCGCTGCACCTGATCACGACCGATTCCGCCCAGCATGCACACGGCCGGGAATCGGATCGCGCACGACGGGCCGTCGCCGCCGCCGACCGCGCGATCGGTGCGGTCCGCGATGCCGCCGAGCGCGCCGGCATCCTCGAGCGCACCGCCTTCGTCATCACGGGTGACCATGGCTTCGTCGACCTCCACACCCAGGTGATGCCCAACGTCTGGCTCGCCGAAGCCGGTCTTCACGGCACCGAACCCGACCGCGGCGAATGGCGCGCCACCTTCCACCCCAGCGGCGGCGCCACCTTCCTTCACCTGCGCGACGCGGCGGACGAAGAGGCGCTGGAGGCGGTTCGGGGAATCCTCGCCGATCTGCCCCAGACGGTGCGCCGCCTGTTCCGTGTCGTCGAACGCGACGCGCTCGCCCAGGCCGGCGCCGCCCCCGGCGCCCGCCTCGCCCTCGCCGGAGACCTCGGCGTCAGCTTCGGCGCCGACGCCTCCGGCGACGCCCTCCGACCCACCGACGGCGGCGCCCACGGCTTCTTCCCCACCGACTTCCCCGAGATCCTGACCGGCTTCGTCGGCTGGGGCGCCGGCCTCGAATCCGGCCGAACGGTTCACCGCATGGCCCTCACGGACGTCGCGGACCTCATCGCGATGCTGCTCGACGTGGACTTCGAGAGTCCGGACGGGGCGCCGCCTCTGGGAGTGCTGACGCCAGCGGACCCGCCGCGCTAGCGCCACAGGTCACTGGGTGCGCCGGCCTGCCATCCGTGCGCCCGCTGACGGGCGCACGGACTGGTTCACGGGTGACGCGGGTCGCGTCACCCGGGTTCTGGCCGGCTTCCGGCTGCGCAGCTACGCAGTCAGCCCACGGTAGACCTTCGGCAACTGACTCGGCAGGCCGGCGATCTCGTCGATCACGAGGTAGCGGCGTTCGGGGCACATTTCGCGCAGGTAGTCGTGGCCGGCCGGGTCGACGGTGATGCAGAAAGTCGAGATCCCACCGCGTTCCGTCTCGCGGAGCGCGACCATCGTGTCGCGGATGCCGTAGACGCGAGAGGCACGGTCGCTGCCGTAGTCGAAATCCTGGGGGTAGCCGTCCGAGAGGATGAGCAGGACCTTGACCTTCGCCTCGCGTTCGGCGAGCTTCACCGCGGCATGGCGGATCGCCGGTCCCATCCGGGTGCTGCGCTTCGGCTCCATCGCGGCGATCCGGTCCTCCGCTTCGCGGTCGAGGTCGTCGTCGAACTCCTTCGCGACGAAGAACTCGACCTCCTTGCGGCCGAAGCCGGAGAAACCGTAGATCGCGTAATCGTCGCCCAGAGTTTCGAGGGCGTCGGCCATCAGGACGAGCGACTCCTTCTCAATGTCGATCACCCGGCGCCCCGGCGGCAGCGGCTGGGGATTGTCCGGCCAGTCGAAGTCGTCGAAGACACCCACGTACTCGGGCTCCGGCGTCTTGCCCGGGCCGTGTTCCGGCTCGTCGACCGGCGCCTCCGCGTCGGTCGAGGCACTCATGTCAAGCAGGAAGGCCGCCGCCACGTCGCGGTGCTGGCGGCGGCGGCTCATGTAGACGGCGCCGTCCGGCGGCCGGCCGGCGCGGCGGTCGACATGCGTCTCCACCACCCGGTCGAGGTCGAGTTCCTCGCCTTCTATCAGCCGCCGCACGCGGCGGAACTCCTCCGGCTTGAGCAACTCGAACTGCCGCCGGACCCGGCGCAACAGGTCGGCGTGGTGTTGTCTCGTCTCGTCGACGAAGCGGGCGCCGGGAACCGTCGCTACACCGACGCCATCCGCCGGTGGCGGTTCGATCGTCTTCTCCCGGAGGTGACACCAGCGGCGCCGGTAGCCAGCAAGTTCGTGGTCCCATTCGTCGTAGTAGTGAACCTGCTCGCGGTCGCGGTTCAGACCGGCTGCATCGAGTTCGCGTTCGAGTCGCTTAGACAGTTCTTCCAGGCGCGCCGCCAACTCCTCGGGGTCGAGTTCGATCAACTCGTAATCCGCATCGCCGGCCTCGGCCTCGATCGCCCCGGTGACATCGAGGTCGGTGAGCGGCAGCCCCGCAGTGCCCGAAAGATCCCCGTCCTGGAGGCTGAGCACGCCGAGCTCGTCCACCTGCAACTGGTCCATCAGGCCCGAAGCCACCGGGCCCGGCTCCACGTCGTCCCGCAGTTCGACCTCGGACGCGAGTTCGCCCCACTCGCCGCGGAGTTCGACCCGTTCCGGCGCCGGGTCCCCGTGATGGGCCGGCGCGGGCATCTCGAGAGACTGCCGGGCCGGGTCAGCGACGGACTCCGGTCCGCGCTCCTCCGCGGCGGCTTCAACCGACAGGCCGGAGTCGACCACGAGGCCGCCAGGACGCAGGGCGGCAAACGCCGGATAGAGAGAGCGCACGGCGCTGCGCGTGTTCTCGACGCTGGCGCCGCGGCTGAGCAGAAGCGCGGCTTCGTTGGGGAGTTCGGCGTCGCGCACCGACACGCCGCCCTGACGCCCAGGCTCCGGCATCAATAGCCGGCGCTGGGCCGTCAGCAGCGCCCCGGAGAGATCGGACAAAGCCGTTTCGCGGGACGTTCCCCGGGACCGCCGCCTGGAAGCAGGCGCCGGCGACGACTCCAGAGCGTCATCGATCAGCCGCAGCAGGTCCCGGCGAACGCCCCGGAACGTGCGCGCCAGCGCCGCGTCGATGCGCGCTCCCTCGAGCCGCGCGAACAGCGCCCTGGCGAGGCCGGGCTCATCGAAACCGGCGAAGAAGTCGGCGAACCGGACCGGGCCGCGGCGGTAGGTGCCGAACAGCACGCCGCCCAACTGGTGCAGCACCGCCATCCGGTAGACCATGAAGTTGCCGTAGAGGTCGCCAAACCGCTCGATCCGTTCCGGCAAGTAGAAGGAGGCGCCGTCCGTCGTCGGACGGCCGGCCGCCGCCGCGCCTTCCAGGTCGACATGGCCGGCGCGCGACCGATCGCCGGACGACAGGTCGCCAAGCGGCCGGACCTCGGCCGGCCGCGCCAGCATCGCCTCGACGTAGATCTCGAGGACGCGAGCGACGTCGTCGAGGGCGACCGCGGTCAAGGCAGCAGCGTCGTTGCGACTCGGCTCAACGCGGGCCACCTGCGCGGAAAGGTCACGGCAGCAGCGTCGTGGCCACTTCAGTCACCGCGCGCTGGACTTCGTCGTCGTCGGTGATCGCTCGGCAGATCGCGGCGACGCAGGCTTCGCGAACGTCGATGCCGCCTGCGATCAACTGCGCGGTGTAGATCAAGAGCCGCGTGCTGACGCCCTCATCGAAGCCGCGGTGGTGGAGGTTGCGGACGCGTTTGCCGAGCTCGGCAAGATCGCGGGCCAGCGCGAGGTCGATGCCCGCCTCGTGGGCGACGATCTCCGCCTCGACCTCGGGCTCCGGATAGTCGAACTCAAGCGCCACAAACCGCTGGCGCGTGCTCGGCTTCAGGTCCTTGGCGACGCTCTGGTAGCCGGGGTTGTACGACAACACAAGCAGGAAGTCCGGATGCGCCGGCAAGATCTCGCCACGCTTCTCGATCGGCAGGATGCGGCGGTGGTCGGTCAGCGCGTGGATCAGCACCGTCGTGTCCTTGCGCGCCTCGACGATCTCGTCCAGGTAGCAGATCGACCCGTCGCGCACGGCCCGCGTCAGGGGACCGTCCATCCAGACCGTGTCGTCACCCTCGAGCAGGTACCGCCCCACCAGGTCCGTCGCGGTCAGATCCTCGTGGCAGGCGACCGTCACCAGAGGCGAATCGATGCCGGCTCGCGTCCCTGCCTCGGCGCCGCGATACAGGCGGTGCGTCATGTGCTCCAGGAACCGGGTCTTGCCGCAGCCGGTCGGGCCCTTGAGCAGCACCGGCATCCGCGCCCGGTGGGCGGCCAGGAACAACTCGACCTCGTTGCCGACCGCCAAGTAGTAAGGCGCCTCCGGCGTGAGCGTCGGCGGCGCCGCTTGAAGAGGCTGGGTCATCGGTCGCTGCTCGAGAAGATCAACTATGGTCGATCGCCCGGGCGAGAGCGAAGTCCTTCTCCGTCACGCCGCCCGCGGAATGAGTGCTCAAGGTCAATCGGACCTTGTTGTAGCGAACATCGATGTCCGGATGGTGGTCCGCCGCCTCGGCGAGCTCGGCAACAAAGTCGACGAACCGCACCGCCGCCGGGAAGGTTGGGAACTGGTACTCCCTCGAGATCGAGGGCGCCTCCGGATCCGCCTCCCAACCCGTCAGTTCGCTACACGCCGCCTGGATCTCGTCCGCCGTCATCGCCATCGTCGTCACCTCCGACGCGCGACCCTAGCAGCCGTCGAACCGCTCGGATCGCAAACGCCACGGCTCACAGCTTCCAGCCGTTCCGGGTTCCGAGGGGTCAGCCTCCAGGCGGCTCGCCGTGCGGTGGTACTGTCTTCCGCCTATGAAATTCGGCATCTTCTACGAGCACCAGTTGCCCAAGCCCTGGGGTCCGGACTCCGAGCACCGACTGCTCCAGAACTCGCTGGAGCAGATCGAGTTCGCGGATCGGCTCGGGTACGACTACGCCTGGGAAGTGGAGCACCACTTCCTGGAGGAGTACTCGCACAGTTCCGCGCCCGAGGTGTTCCTGGCCGCCGCGTCGCAACGGACGAAGAACATCCGTCTCGGCCACGGCATCGTCCAGTTGACGACGAATCATCCGGCGCGGGTCGCGGAACGGGTTTCCACCCTCGATCTGGTCTCGAACGGCCGGGTCGAACTGGGCCTCGGCGAGGGCTCCAGCGTCACCGAGTTGCATCCCTTCGGCCGCAGTTTTCGCGACAAGCGGATCGTGTGGGAGGAGGCCGTCCAGGCCTGTCTGCCGATGTTCTGGGAAGAGGGCTGGGAGTACCACGGCCACTACTTCGACTTCCCGCTCCGCAACGTGATCCCGAAGCCGCTGCAGCGGCCCCACCCGCCGCTGTGGGTCGCCTGTTCGCAACTCGACACGATCCGCTACGCCGCCCACCGGGGCATGGGCGCGCTGTGCTTCAAGTTCGTCGATCTCGACTCCGCCCGCGCCTGGGTCAACGCGTACTACAACACCTTCCTCGGCGATCAGCAGAAGCTCTGCGACTACCGGACGAATCCAAACCTGGCCACCGTCAGCGGCTTCATGTGCGCACCCACCGACGAAGAGGCGCGGCAGAAGGCGGACGGCTGGACCTTCTTCCAGTTCGCCCTCCAGCTCTACAACAAGGAGGGGCCGTTCGAGCCCAAGGCGAACAACTTCTGGGAGCGCTACCAGGAGTGGAAGCAGACCCCCGAGGGCCGGCGACGCTCCGACAGCGAACTGATCGGCTCACCGGAGACGATCCGTGAGCGTCTGCGTGAACTCGAGCGAGCCCACGTCGACCAGGTCATCCTGCTCAACCAGGCCGGCAAGAACACCCACGAGGACATCATGAGCAGCCTGGAGTTGTTCGCGCGCGAAGTGATGCCCGAGTTCCACGAGCGCGAGGACCGGCACCAGGAATGGAAACGCGCCGTGCTCGCCGGTGAGCAGAGCCTCGACGAGATCGATACGGAGCCCTTCAACGCGACCGCGCGGCTCAAGCCCACCCTGCCACCTTCCGAGGAGGCCCTGGCCGCGGCCCGGAAGTGGGCCTAGCTAGAGGGAAGCCAGGCAACCAACCAACGACTCCTTCGTATTCAGATCGGACACCAACACGACTTCCGCAGGAGACCATCCATGTACGTTCACCCTCGCAGCCGCCATACGGCGCTCGCCCTTTCCTGTTGCACCCTGCTTATCGGCGCCAGCCTTGCGGTCTCACCGATTCTCGGTGACGACCACGAGCTACCGACGCCCTCCGAGATCATCGCCCGCTTCGTCGAGGCGGTGGGCGGCGAGGAAGCCATCCGATCGCGTGCGTCTTCCACCATCAAGGCGTCGTTCGAGATGCCGGCAATGGGACTGTCCGGCGAGTCGACGATCTACCAGATGGCGCCGAACCAGTACCTTGAGTCGACGAACATAGCCAGCCTCGGCGAGACGCTACGAGCTTACAACGGTGAGATCGGATGGGCCATCGATCCAATGCAAGGCACGCGTCTCCTGGATGGTCAGATGCTGAACGACATCGCGCGTGAAGCGCGGTTCTACGCCGAACTGGAATACGACGAGACCTACCCCGAGCAGACCGCCGTCGGGGAAATCGATTGGAATGGCCAAACCACCTACCAACTCGACCTGGTTGACGAGGACGGAAACGAATCGTCGCACTACTTCGCCAAGGAAACTGGCCTCCTGATAGGCATCGAGACCACACAGACGAGCGAGATGGGCACTGCCGATATCACCATCATCCCAAGCGACTACAAGGAGTTCGGCGGCCTGATGGCCCCTAGCCAGGTGGTCATGAGTCTCATGGGTATGGAGATGACCCAAACCGTCGAGTCCGTCACCTGGGATGACGTGGACCCCAGCGTCTTCGAGCCCTCCGAGGCAATCAAGGCGCTGCTGCCGGAGTAGAGGTCGATCCGCTCGGATCAGCGGACGAACCGGCGCCGCGGCCTCCATGCGGCCGCGTCGCTGCTGTTCGCAACGGCCGCGCTGGCCGCGGTTTCCCCAAGACCGGTTGAAGCCCAGGCCAGCCGGCGGCCCCAGGCGCGCCTGCCCGACTTCTACGACCGTTGGTTCGCCGAGGTCGAGCCGCTCTTCTCCGACCGCGAGCGCCGGGCCTTCGAGCAACTCGAAGGCCCCGGAGCGCACGAGCGCTTCCTTCGCGCTTTCTGGGCGGCGCGCCCGCCGCGGCTGCTGGAGCGCTGGCGCCTGAATCTCGAGGCCCGCGATCAACTGCGCGAACGCTCGCCCGAGATGGAGCGGGCCGTGCTGCTGGCCGGAAAGCCGGCCTACCGGCAAGGCGTCGAACCGTGCGAATCGACCTTGCGGCGAATCGAGATCTGGGTCTATGACGGCTGGGAGCTCGAACATCAGCTCGGCCGGCCGCCGCCCTCCGACGCGAGCCAGGTCGTTCTCGCGTTCGTCCAGCAGGTCAACTTCGACCCCCGGTCGATGGCGCTGTGGTCGCCGGACGCTGGCGTGGACCTCACCTTCGCGCCCGGGACGTCCGGCAGCGTGGGCGACAGCGCCACACCGCCGCCGGTCGACGCACTGAGGATCCTCGACCAGGCGGAACGAAAGCGCTGCCTGGCGTCGAACGAACGCCGCCGTCTCGAGGGGAGGCTCGAACGCGCCGTCGGCTGGAGCGAGTTCGTCGAGCAGATGGACTGGACGCGCAGGGCGCCCGGCGCCGATGGCGACACGTCGAGCTGGGTTGACGATATTCTGCGCACGGAAGCCGTCCTCGATCCCGCCGCCATGGCGTTGCCGGGCGTCTCGCTGGAGTTCGAGGCCCTCGGCAGCGAGAACCGTCGCACCGCGATGCGCGGCCGGCTGCGGCTACCCCAAGAACATCTCGCCGAACTCGGCGCCGGCTGGATCCTCGACCGGGTGACGATCACCGGCGATGTCTTCTTCGGCAACCGGCTTGCCGACGCCTTCGTCGTCACCCACCACGTCAGCGGCGGCATTCCGGTCGACGCGACGGGCGGCGACCGCCCGGCACCGGGCATCGCGCTCGACTTTTACCGTCGTCTGCCCCCCGGGCCCTACCGCATCGAACTCCGCGCCGAAGACAACCTGGGGCGCGGGTTGCTGCGCACCAGCAGCACGGTCGACGTACCGACGCTTGCCACGGCGCCTGAGGTGCCCGATCTTCACCTGCTGACCCGCCGCGAGACGATCGTGCTGAACCAGTTGCCTGCTGTCGAGCTGCTGGCGCCGGACGGCCGGATACTCGGTTCCTCGTTCACCGCCCGGGCCACCGCCAGCCCCGGCGTCGCGGAAGTCGTCTTCCTGCGCGACGGCGAGGCGGTAGCTACGGTCATAGGACCGCCCTTCGTTCAACCCGTCGACCTGCCGGAGCAGCGACACCGCGTCGAAGTACGCGGACACGACCGCGGGGGGCAGCTTCTGGCTCGGCACGGCCTCGACATCGAACGAGAGGAGCGGCCGTTCGCGATCGACCTGGAACGTCCTGACACCGCCCGCCTGAATGAGGCGCTCGATCTCGCGATCCGCGTCGACGTGCCGTCCGGACGCGAACTCGACCACGTCGAGTGCCTCCTGGGCACGGAATCGCTGGAACGGATGGCTTCACCGCCCTTCCGTTGCCGCGTTCCGGCCGGACTGCGAGCACCGCTCGCCTTCGTTCGCGCCGTGGCCACGCTGCGTCCCAGCGATGGAGGTTCCGACGAACAGGTCGAGGATCTCGTCTTTCTGGGCGCCGGGGCCCCCGAGAAGATCGACGTCCGCCTGGTCGAGATGCTCGTGTCGGTCGGCGGCCGCCAGACCGGGCCGGCCACCGACCTCGGGCCGGCGGACTTCCGGGTTCTTCACCAGGGCATCGAGGCGCCGGTCCATGACTTCCGCAACCTCGCCGACAGGCCAATGAACGTCGCCCTCCTGATGGACGTCTCCAGTTCCCTGGGACGCGGCGTCCGAGTGGCGGCCACGAGCGCGCAGCGCTTCTTCGAGGGCGTGCTGACCGAGCGTGACGCTGCCAGCCTCCTCGTGTTCAACCACGATCTCGAGCGGCTGACGCCGTTTACCGGCGACACCCGCCTGCTCCGCTACGCCGCCGACGGCCTGCGCGCCTGGGGCTCGACCCGGCTCTACGACGGCATCGCCTACGCGGTTTCGTCGTTCGCCGGACGGCCGGACCGGCGGGCGCTCGTCATCCTGAGCGACGGCGCGGACACCGACAGCAACCTGGACTTCGAGCGCGTCCTCGCCCAGGTCGAGCTCGCTGAGGTGGCGATCTACCCCGTCGCGCTCCGTGTGAACGACCAGGGAACGATCGACGCGCTGCGGACGCTCGCCGACCGAACCGGCGGCCAGTACCACATCGCCGACTCGGTCGACGACCTGGACCGCATCTATCGTCAGATCGCTCGCGCCCTTCGCTCCCAGTACCTGATCGCCTTCGAGCCGGCTGCGGGCGTGGCGGCCGGGCTCAGGGACATCCGGGTCGAGGTGCTGCGTCCAGGGTTGTCGGTGACGGGAGTGCGGAGCCGGTCGCGGTAGGACTTCGGAGCCTAGGCGGATTCCGCCTTTCGGCGGATGCCGGCCAGAAGGCCGGCGCACCCAGTCGGCGGCGGATGGCAGGCCGGCACACCCGGTGTGCGGCCCCGCGTAGACTGCCAGCATGAGCGGGACGCAGGGGCCGATGGAGGCGATCGAGCGCGTCGTGCTCCGGCCCTGCCGCGAAGCGAAGGGAAACGCGGGCTTCTGGCTCTTCCTGGGCCAGCTCGTCACCACGTTCGGGATCGCCCTCTCGAACTTCCTGCTGTTCTTCACCCTGGTCTGGGCCGGCGTCCGGCGGCGACGGCTCTTCTTCGCGGCCGGGGACGAGGAACGGCGGCGGCGCCGGCTGCTTTTCTACCCCCTGGCCGCCTACACCCTCTGCTTCGTCCTCTCCGCGGCCTTCTCGTACGACCCGGCCACCAGCCTCTCCGAGCTCTCCCAGCTCTACTCCGCGTTGACTCTGCCGCTGGCGCTCCTACTGGTGCGTGGGGAACCCCAGGTGCGCCTGGCGATCGGCGCCGTCGTCGCGATCTCCGTCGTCCTGGCGGTCTACGGTCTCGCGCAGTTCGCGTTCACTGACTACGGCCCGTTGCACCAGCGGATCCCCGGGCCGTTCTCGCACTACATGACGTTCTCCGGCGTGCTCCTGCTTGGCCTCGCGCTGATCGCCGGCCGGGTCGCCAGCAGCCACGGCTGGCGCCGGCAGGTGAACTGGATCGCCCTGGCTCTGGTCGGCGCCGCCCTCGTTCTGACCCTCACCCGCAGCGCCTGGCTCGGCGCCTTCGCGGTCGCCACCGCCGCCTTCGCTCTGCAACGCAGGCGCGTCCTGGTTGGCTACGCCGCGGCCCTGGTTCTGGCGGTCGTTGCGCTGGCCGCAGTGGCGCCGACGCTCTGGCCCACCTACTGGCAGCGCGCCACCTCGATGGTCGACGTCCGCAACCCCTCGAACTACGACCGGCTCTGCATGCTTTGGGCCGGCGGCCAGATGATCGCCGACCGGCCGCTTGTCGGCATCGGCCCGGCCATGGTCCGCGAGTGGTACCCGGTCTACCGCCACCCGACCTCCGTGCGGGCCCGAGTGAAGCACCTGCACAACACGTTCGTTCACATGGCGGCCAGTCGCGGCATTCCGTCGCTGCTCTGCTACCTGTGGTTGATGGGCGCCGCGACGGCCCTGACCCTTGCCGCCTACCGGCGCGAGGGTGGAAGGGCGGGACCCCGCGGCGACCTCTACTTGGGCGTTCTCTTCGCCCTGCTGGCCCTGAACGTCGCGGGCCTGTTCGAGGCGAACTGGCGCGACACGGAGATTCAGCGCTGGGTGCTGTTCCTGCTCGCGCTGCCCGCGTGCCTGCCGGCGACCAACCCGCGGGCGCCCTGAGCCACCGCGACCTTGGCTCAGTCGCGTGCGCCTGCCAAACTGCGCCGACCCATCGCCGACAGACGACCTCCCAACCCCAGCCGTACACGGAGAATCCGCATGCAATTCGACCGTCTGAGCCTGATCGAGCTCCTCGATGTTCTGTCGGCGCGTGAAGCCTCCTGCGTCGAGTTGATGACCGCCACCCTCGACAGCATCGAAGCGACTCATCCCAAGCTCAATGCCGTCGTCAGCCAACGGTCGCGCGAGGCGCTGATCACCGACGCCGAAACGGCCGACGCGCGCCGCGCCGCCGGAGATGCACGCCCCCTCGAAGGCGTGCCCCTGGGCGTCAAGGACCTCGAGGATGTCGCGGGCATGGTGACCTCCATGGGTTCGCGCGTGTTCCGCGACTCGGTGGCCGAAGCCGATTCGACCCAGGTGGCCCGGCTGCGGGCCGCCGGAGCGATCGTCGTCGGCAAGACGAACACGCCGGAGTTCGGCTTCACCGCGATCACCAAGAACCCGCTGTTCGGCGTGACTCGCTCGCCCTGGAACCTGGAGCGCACCCCCGGCGGATCGAGCGGCGGCTCTTCCGCGGCGCTGGCCGGCGGCGTGCTGCCCCTGGTCACCTCCTCCGACGGCGGCGGCTCGATCCGCATTCCCGCCAGCTTCACCGGCGCCTTCGGACTCAAGCCGAGCTAGGGGCGGATACCCCGCGGGCCGATGAAGGCCTGGGACTACGGCAGCACCGCGGTCTACGGCCCCTTGACCCGGACCGTGTCCGACGCCGCCCTCTTCCTGGACCTGGTGGCAGGCCCCTCGCCCTGCGATCCCGCCTCCCTTCCCCACCCCGGCCTCAGCTACCGGGAGACGCTCGATTCCGGTCTGCCGCGGTCCATCCGGATCGCCTGGTCTCCCGACCTGGACTACGCCCGGGTCCAGAGCGACGTGGCTAAAATCGCCACCGACGCCACGGCCGCGTTCGACGAAGCCGGTTTCGATCTCGAACTGCTCGAGGACCATGTGCCGGGCGGCCCGCCAATGCTCACCGCCGCCTGGGGAGCGCTCGGCAACTTCCTGATCGCCGGCCAGATCCACGAAGCGCTTCGGAACCAGCGCGAGGACATGACGCACTCGTTCGCCGAGGCTCTGGAACGCTCCTGGAAGATGACGCCCGAGACGTTCGGCGCCGCCGCGCGCGAGCGCGGCCAACTGAACCTCTGGTGCGGCGACGTGTTCGACCGCTTCGATCTCTTGCTGACGCCGACCGTGCCCTACGATCCGCCCCCCGCGCGCGGCCCCTTCCCCACCCACACCGGGGGACGGGAACAGGTGCCGGCCGGGGTCGCGGCCTTCACGATTCCGTTCAACATGTCCGGTCATCCAGCGGCGACCGTGCGCGCCGGGCTGTCCGACGCCGGCCTGCCGGTGGGGCTGCAGATCGTGGGTCCGCGCCACCGCGACGACCTGGTGCTGCGGGCCGCGCGGCTGTTCGAGCGCACGCGCCCCTGGCACCCGAACTGGCCGGTGGTCTGATCGGGAGACAGACCCTCAGGGGTGAGCATCCTCCTTGCGGCGGCGATCGCGTTGCCGGGAGCCGGAGCGTTTGCCGAGGGCTGCCGGCAGGCCGCGGGCTACGGAATCACCGTGACCTTGACCGCCCCGGACCGTTTGTCACCGGCGATCTCGAAGGCGCGCTCGATCTCGTCCAGTGGCACCTGGTGGGTGAGCAACCCGGCGTAGTCATCGCCAGCATCCGCGAGGATCCGCACCGCCTCCGCGAAGTCCTCCTGCCCGGGGCGGCGCGAGTAGCAGTTGGACCACTGCAGGCGCGCCTCCTTGCCCAACAGCATCAGCGGATCAAGGGTCAGCAGGCCGGTGAAGACGCCCAGGATGCAGACCGTCCCGGCGGGGGCGAGGGCGATGCCTGCCGGACTCATCGTGTCCGCCAGGCCGCCCACCGTTTCGACCACCAGGTCGGCGTCGAAACCCGCAAGATCCTCCCCGGCGCCGGCGTCGATCACATCGTGCGCACCGAGCTGTTTCGCCAGCCGGGCCTGGTGCGGGTAGCGGGCGGTGATCGCGACGTGACCGAAGCCCCACGCCCGCGCCACGGCAACGACGGCCAGTCCGATCGTCCCGGCGCCCAGAATCAGCAACCGGGCGGGCGGAGTCGCCGACCCGGCATCCGCCAGGCGAAGCCCGTGAACCGCCACCGCGAAGGGTTCCGCCAGGGCCGCGTTCGGCGCCGGGAGCGGTCGCGGCAACCGGTACAACCTGTGCGCCGGTACGACGACCGCGTCCGCAAAGCCTCCCGGACGCCGCAGGCCGTAGAGCTGGAGCTTCCGGCAGATCGAGTCACGGCCATCGCGGCACGGTTCGCAGTCGCCGCACGAGGCAAGCGGCTCGACGACGACGGATTCTCCCGCCACGAAGCCGCGGACACCGGGACCCAGGTCGTCGACGACTCCCGCCATCTCGTGGCCCATCGTCGAACCCGGGTCGATGATGGCACTGGGGCTGTGGACCATGTGCAGGTCCGTGCCGCACAGACCACAGGCGGTGATCCGTAGCCGGACCTCTCCGGGGCCCGGTTCCGGCAGCGGCCGTTCGACCAGACCCACGTTCCCGGGGCCACGATAGACACCCGCGCGCATCGCGCGGATCGTAGCAACGGCTGTCGAGAGGCGTGCGCGCCCCTTAGGGGAGGAAGCCCAGGGCCGAACAGTCGGCTGCTTCGCCGTTGACCGTGCAGGCGCAGTCGCCGTCGTCGCAGTCGACCTTCACTTCGCACTCGCCCGAGTCGCCACAGGCCGAAGCCGCAAACTCGAAAGAGTTCGCGTTGGCGACGTCGACCGTGCAGTCCTCGCCATCCTCGCAGGCGACCTTGACCTCGATCACGCGGGCTTCGTGTTCGCCGGCCTCGGTGTTGGACATCTCCACGCGCCGCTCCGGCTTCCGCTCATCCAGAGTCGCGCTGACCTTGTCCATCCGGCCATCGCGCCAGACCTCGAGCACGACCGTGTCGCCGTCCTCGTGGCCGCCAATGGCCCGCCCCAGCGCCGACGCGGATGCGACCGGCTCACCGTCGACCGCGGTGACGATGTCGCCGACCTCCAGGCCGGCACGAAGCGCCGGGCTGCCGTCCACGAGCTTGCCGACCATGACGCCCACGTCCTCGGGAACACCGAAGTGGGTGCGCAGTTCCGGGGTCAGCTCGGAGAGCTGCACGCCGAGAAACGCGCCGCCGCCGTGGCGCAGGTGCAGGCGCGAACCGTGCTCACCCAGCCGCTGCATCACCCGATGCACGCGGCGCCGCACCGACTCGCCGGCTTCGCCGTCCGCGCTCTCCTCCTCGATCAGGACGATGTCGTGCCCGTCAGCCTCGAGGACATGGACGTTGTCCTCGGCAACCCACTCGTGGTCGCCGCCGTGGAGCACCCGGACGTCGCCGTCGTCGCCGACGAAGACCATACGGCTCACATGCTCATCGCAGTCCTCGCCGTCCGCGCAATCCACGATCTTCTTGATCTGGATCTTGCGAACCTGCTTTTCCTCACCATCCTGCGCAATTGCCGGCACGGCCACAGCCAGTGCCAACGCCACTACCAACCAGACCTTCATTCGCGACATGGTTCCATCCCTCTCCTGTTCGCGTCCGTGTTACCGCTGCATTCTACTCGGCGCGCCGCTGCCGCCCGCCTCTGTAGTGAGAACGCCGCCCGAGCCCATTCGTTCCACGCAACTCGCCGTGGCAAGGCGGCTGAGTCGATTCAGGAATCTTCCAACGACGCGCGCACGGTACGCAGATCCTTGAGCGCCGCCTTGGCCATCGAACCGCTGTCTCGCGCCACCTCGACGAAGCGGAAACCCTGCCGGATCCGCTTGGGCGCCTCCTTGACGGTGCCGGCGACCCCGGCGAACAGGCCGTGCCGCCTGCAGCCGTCGAGGATCTTGTCGATCGCGTCGGTGAACGACTCGTCCTCCTGGTCCGCGGCCGGCCGCAGCCCCAGCGACACACTGAGGTCGCTCGGGCCGACATAGACGCCGTCGAGGCCCGGCACGGACAGGATGTCGTCAAGGTTGTCGAGGGCCTGTCGGGTTTCGATCATCGGAATGCAGTAGGCCTGCTCGTTCGCCTCCTCGAGGTAGTTCCCCCCGTAGAGCAGGCCGGCACGGAAGGGCCCGAAGCTGCGCCTTCCACGCGGCGGGTAGCGGCAGGCTGACGCCGCGGCTTCCGCCTCGGCGCGACTGTTGACCATCGGAATGATGATGCCGTGGGCGCCCGCGTCGAGCATCTTGCCGATGATCCCGGGCTCGTTCCAGGGCACGCGAACGATCGGCGTCGTGTCGGAGGCGGTCATCGCCTGCAGCATCGCCGTCGCGCGCTGGTAGTCGACCAGGCCGTGCTGCATGTCGATCGTCGCCCAGTCGAAACCGAGTCGGGACATCAACTCGGCGCTGTGGGTGTCCGGCAACGCGAGCCAGGCGCCGAGGGCCGCCTCATCGTTGTCGATCTTGTCGCGCAGACGGTTCTTCATGGGCATTGCCTAGCCTCCTCGGTCGCTCGGTTGGACGGAATCAATGGGACGGAAATGTGGGCGCGGAGACTAGCAGCCGATCCAGGGGATCAGGGACTCGTCGGGGGTCAGGGACGCAGCGAAGCGAGCCAACAGATCAGCCGAGTGATCCAGGTCGTCCAGGGAGATCGTCTCGACCGCGCTGTGCATGTAGCGATTGGGAATGCTGATCAGGCCGGTCGCGACGCCGGCGCGGGTGATCTGTATCGAGTTCGCGTCGTTCGGCGCCGCGCGTCCGAGAGCCGCCAACTGGAAGGGAATCTCACTTTCTTCCGCGACGGCTTCCAGTCGGTCGCTGATCCTCGGATTCATGTTCGGACCGCGCACGATGACCGGGCCGCCGCCCAGGCGAAGGTCTCCCTCCTGACGCTTGCTGATCGTCGGGCAGTCCGTCGCGTGGGTTACGTCCACCGCGATGCCGACATCGGGGTCGACACCGTGGGTGCTCGTGCGGGCGCCGCGCAGGCCGATCTCCTCGCACACGGTGGACACCGCGTACACCGCCACCTTCGGGTCCTTCTTCGCCACCCGCCGCAACGCCTCGATGACCACCCACAGGCCGGTCGTGTTGTCCATCTTGGGCGCGTTGGCCAGGCCGTTGCGCAACTCCTGGAAGCCGAGATCGAGAGTCACCGGATCGCCCACTCGCACCGCCGCCTTCGCGTCGTCGCCGTCCGTCGCGCCGATGTCGAGCCACAGGTTCTCCATCTTGACAACCCGCTTGCGCTCCTCCATGTCGAGCAAGTGGATCGGTTTGCGCGCAATGACTGCCGGGACCGGACCGCCCTTCGCCCACACGGTCATCCGCTGGCCGATGAGTTGCTGCGGATCCCAGCCGCCGATCGGCTGTACCCACAGGAAGCCCTTGTCGTCGATGTAGCTCACCAGGAGACCGATCTGGTCGCAGTGGCCCGCGAACAGCACCCTTCGACCGTCCGGCTTCTTCCCGGCTTCGACATTGACCGCCGCGATCACGTTGCCGTGAATGTCGGTCGTCACGCTGTCGGCGAACTTGCCCGCGTAGGCGCGAACGACTTCCTGTACAGGTTCCTCGTGGCCCGAGGGACTCGGCGTGGCCAACAGATCGATCAGGAACTTCCTGGCTGTCTTGTTCACTTGCTACTCCCAGCCGCTACTTGCCCGACCACACTTCGTAGTCGGGCGACCACTGCGGCCGTCCTGTCAGTTTCGTGTCTTCGGGCTTCAACGTCCTCTGCGACGCTGGCGGCTGCTGTAGGACCGCAAGGCTCGCAGGAGGTCGATCTTACGCAGAGCCGGCCAGTGCGTGTCGCAGAAGTAGTACTCGGAGTAGGTGCTCTGCCAGAGCAGGAAGCCGCTCAGACGGACCTCACCACTGGTACGGAGGATCAAGTCGGGCTCGGGTTGACCGGAGGTGTACAGGTAGCGCTCGATCGACGAGGCACTGAACTCGTCCACGACTTCGTCGAGCGACTTGCCGACCGCCGAGTTGTCCAGCAGGTAGTTGCGAAAAGCGCTCGCGATCTCCTCACGGCCGCCGTACGCCATCGCGATGTTCAACCGGTACTGGTCGTAGCCGCTGGTCGCCGCCTCCGCCTCGCGGATCGCCGTCTGGAGACTGTCCGGCAGGAGTTCCATCTGGCCCAGGAACCGCACCCGGATACCTTTCTGATGGACATCGTCGTGGTTCGTGAGTTCCCGGGTCTTCTCCTCGAAGAGATCGAAAAGGGCCTGCACTTCCTTCGCGGAGCGATTGAAGTTGTCGAGCGACATGCTCCAAACGGTGACCGTCGAAACCTGCGCCTCATAGCACCAGTTGAGTACTTCCCACAGCTTCTCGGCGCCCCGGAAGTGCCCGGCACTGACGTTGCCCAGCCTCTGCTGGTGCGCATAGCGGCGGTTCCCGTCCATGATCAGCCCGATGTGCCGGGGCAGTCGCCAGGTCCGCACCTTCGACTCGAGCCGGCGCTGGTAGACGACGTAGAACGGCCACTTGATCAGGGCCTTGACACGCCGCCAGAGTTCTCTGGCAGGGCGTGCTCCGCGTACTGGAACGGCGCCTGACGGTGCGGCGTCGAAGACGCTCACCGGGAACCTCGCCGCCGATCGCCCTGCTGATCACACGGAAGCCTGTTCACGCCTGCAACTCTCTCACTTCGCTGTGTTACCTTCCGTCGGCGCCCACTCGCCACCGTTCGCCCTATCACCGCAAGCCGCCACAAGGCCACGCCAACGATGACACTGCGGGACTCTCGGGAGTCGACCCGGCATCATAGCGACGTTCAGTACTCCGGTGCGGCCGAATTGGCCGAACCGGCCCGAGATCCACAACGCCGCTCGTGGCGCCTGTTCTTCCCGGCTCTGGCGCTGTTCACGCTCGCCAGCCTGACCGGGCCCGCGTCGGCGGCTGCGCCGGCGCTCGAAACGACCGAGGGCACCGAGGCCCTGCGCCTGTACCTCGACTGCGACTGGGGCTGCGACTTCACCTTCCTGCGCAGCCAGGTCGACTACGTGAACTGGGTGCGCAACCGCCAGGACGCCGAGGTCCACATCCTGGTCACGATCCAGTCCGGCGGCAACTCCCGGGAGTACACGTTCAACTTCCTCGGCCTGGAGCGCTTCGAGGGAACGGACCAACGACTGATCTACACGTCGTCCTTCACGGACACGGACGATGAACGCCGCCGCGGCATCCAGCGTCTGCTCGAACTGGGTCTGGTTCGCTACGTGCTGGAGACGCCGCAGGCCGCGGGCCTCGTCGTCGAGTTCGAGAACGGAGAGGACGAGGGGGAACTGCACCGCGACCACTTCCATGCCGAACCGAACTCCCTGGTCGCCGATGCGGAGGACGATCCCTGGAACCACTGGGTCTACCGGCTTCGCCTGGAGACGAACACGCGAACCGAGGATCGAAGGGACTCCCAGTCCTACCAGGCGAGCGCCTCGGCGGGCCGCACCACGGACATGTGGCGGACGGGCATGGGCGTCTTCTACTCCTACCGGGAGAGCAACTTCGAGTTCGAGGACGGCAGCACTTTCAAGAACGTCTCGCGCAGCACGAGCTACTTCGGCCAGGTGATCCGCACCCTGGCCCCGCACTGGGGCCTCGGCGTCGGCGCCAGCAGCCGCGAGTCGACCTTCCTCAACCTGGAGGACTCCTACCGCGCCGCGGCGGCGGTCGAGTACAACTTCTTCCCGTATAGCGAGTCGTCGGAGAGGGAGTTCACCTTCGCCTACTTCATCGGCGGCACCCGTCTCGACTACGAGGAGATCACCGTCTTCGACAAGACGGAGGAGACGTACGCGGACCAGGGGGCCTACATCGCGTTCGGCATGGAGAGGCCGTGGGGCGAGGCGCACGTCGACCTCCAGTACAGCCACTTCATCGAGGACTTCGACCGCAGCCGCATCGAGTTCAGCACGGACATCGAGTACCACATCCTGCGCGGCCTGAGCTTCGACGTCTACGCCGGCGTCTCGAGGATCAGGGATCAGATCTACCTGCCGAAGGGCGGCGCGACGGACGCCGAGGTGCTGGTCGCCAGACGCCAGTTGGAGACGGACCTGTCGTTCCGCGGCGGCGTCCAGCTCCGCTACACGTTCGGCTCGATCTACAACAACGTGGTGAACTCCCGGCTGAGCAACGAGAGCAACGGCTTCTCGCGCATCTTCTAGGAGCCGGCTCCGGTATCGTCGCGACCGTGACTGTCGTGATCGCCGGGGGCGGAGACATCGCCTACCTGCTCGCGTCCTCGCTGGCGCGCGACGAGGATGTCTTCGTCGTCCTGCCCACCGAGACGGACCGCGGCCGGTTCGAGAACCTCGACCTGCAAATCGCGGTCGGACCCGCGGCAAGCCGCGCCACGCTGAAACAGGTGGGCCTCTCCGACGAGGACACGTTCATCGCCTGCGCGAACTCGGACGAGCGCAACATCATCGCCTGCCTGGCGGCCCGCGGCCGGTCGAAGGCGACGACCTACTGCTTCATCTCCCAGGACGAACACCACGAGAGCTTCAACGACCCGGAGCAGACGACGCTCGAAGAGTTCATCGACCACCTGATCTGGCCCCAGTGGTCATTGGCCCGGGAGATCGCACGGATCGTGCGGGAACCGCAGGCCCTCGACGTGGAGAACTTCCACCGCGGCCGGGTGTGGCTGATGGAGTACCGGTTGCGGGCGGACTCGCCTCTCTGCGGCAAGACCCTGATCCGGGCGCCCCTGCCGGAGAACTCCCTGGTCGTCAGCCGGGTGAGGAACGGCGAACTGATCGTTCCGCGCGGCCAGGACCGTCTGGAAGCCGGGGACAAGATCCTGTTCATGGGCCGGCAGGCGACGCTCCGGCAAATCGCGAGACGGTTCTTCGCCGCCCCCGAGACCGTCGTGCGCAACGTGACGATCATCGGCGGCGGCCGCACCGGACGGCTGCTGGCCCGAGAACTCACCCGGGAGCTCTGGCCTGACGTCCAGGTCATCGAGGTCTCCCCCCAGCGCTGCGAGGACATCGCCAACCAGGTCGGACGCGCGATCGTCTTCTGCGGCGACGCCACGGACCTGAAGGTGCTCGAGGAGATCGGGGTCGCCCGCAGCGACGCGCTCGTCGCGATGGCCGGCGACGACCAGACGAACCTGCTCTGCTCCCTGATCGCGAAACAGCTCGGGATCGAGAAGGTCGTGACCGGCGTCAGCCACGCCTCGAGCAGCGGACTCTTCGAGCGGGTCGGCATCGACGTGACGCTGAATGCCCGCGCCGCGGCGATCGCCGAAGTCCTTCACCAGATCCAGGCGCCGCGCCTCGAGTACCACGCCAGACTCGAGGACGGTCGCGCGGAAGTCGTCGAAGTCGCGATCCCGCCGGACTTCGAGGCGCGTCGCCTGCGCGACATGGACATGCCGACCGGCGTGATCGTCGGCGCGGTGCTGCGGCAGTTCCACACGATCGTGCCCGGCGGCGCCGACGAACTGCGCCCCGGCGACCGGCTGCTCGTCGTCGCGACGGCCGAGGCCGCCGATACCGTCGGCCCCGCCTTCGGACTCGAGCCCGAAGCCGGCTGAGGCCGAAGGCGATGCGCGTCTCGCTCGTTCTCCGCACGGCGCTGGCGCTGGTCGGCTGTTTCGGCGCGGTCCTTCTGGCGCCGTCGGCGGTCGAGGCGGCCTACGGGCACCCACGGAGCGCCGCCTTCTTCCTCGCCGCGGCCGGCCTGGCTGTTCTGCTGGGCCTCGCTTCCCGACTCCTGCCCGGCCGGGGACTCGAGATGCGGCGGATGGAAGGCCTGGCGACCGTGGCCGTGTCCTGGCTGCTGCTCGTGCTGATCGGCGCGATCCCCTACTCCGCGAACGGCTTCGCACCCGCCGACGCGCTGTTCGAGTCGATGTCCGGTCTGACCGGCACCGGCGCCACGATCCTCACCGACTTCGACGCGGTGAGCGAAGGCGTCTTCCTGTGGCGATCCTTGAGCGAGTGGGTGGGCAGCATGGGCGTCATCGCCCTGTTCATCGCCGTGCTGCCCGCGCTGGGGATCGCAGGCCGCCAGATGTTCTTCGCCGAGGCGCCCGGACCCACGGAGGAGCGCCTGACCCCGCGCATCCGGAACACGGCCCTCTACCTGTACACCCTCTACGTCGGCCTGACCGTCCTTCAGGCCGGTCTGCTGATCGGCTTCGGCATGCCGCCGTTCGATGCGATCTGCAACTCGCTGAGCACCGTGTCGGCCGGGGGCTTCTCGCCTCATCCGGGCAGCATCGGCGGCTACGACAGCAGCCTGATCGAGTGGACGGTGATCGCCTTCATGCTCCTGGCCGGAGCGAACTACGCTTTCCAGTTCCAGGCCATCCGCGGCCGCCCGCTGACCCTGCTGCGAAGCGAGGAGTTCCGGCTCTACCTGGTCATCGTCGTCGCCGCAACGCTGCTTCTGGCCTGCACCCTGGGGAGCGACGACGTGCCGCTGTGGGAGTGGATCGCGACCGACGCCCTGTCGGAGGACACGCTCCGGCGCGCGGGCTTCCAGGCGCTCGCGATCATCACGACGACCGGATTCGCGACCGAGGACTTCGCGCTCTGGGCGCAGGCGAGCCAGACGATCCTCCTGCTGCTCATGTTCTGCGGCGGCTGCGGCGGCTCCGCGGCCGGCGGCCCCAAGCTGGTCCGGGTATGGCTGATCGCGAAGTCGACCCTGGTCGAGCTGTTCCAGACCGTCTTCCCGAGGGCGGTGCGGCCGCTGCGCCTCGACGGCCGCAGAGTGCCGGACGACGCGCTCCGCGCCGTCGTCTCCTTCCTGCTGCTCTACCTGCTCCTTTTCGCCCTGAGCGTCGGCGTCGTCGGCCTGGCCGGCACGGACATGCCGACCGCCGTCACCGCAAGCATCGCGACTCTCGGCAACATCGGCCCGGGCCTGGGAGACGTCGGTCCGTTCGGCAACTACGCCCACTTCCCCGACGCGATCAAGGTCTACCTGTCGCTGAACATGTGGATCGGCCGGCTCGAGATCATCACGGTCATCATCTTCCTCCACCCCGCCGCCTGGCTGGGGATTCGCTGGCGATGAGCGCTGCTACAGTGCCCGGCCCATGGAACTTCTGGCGTCCGGCTACACACTGATCGAAGGGCCTCGCGTCGACGCCGAGGACCACCTCTACTTCAGCGATGTGCACAAAGGCGGCGTCTACCGGCGCAGCCCGCAGGGCGAGATCGAAACGGTCGTGCCGAAGCGTCGCGGCGTCGGCGGCATCGCGCTTCACGCCGACGGCGGGATCGTCTGCTCCGGCCGCAACATCTGCCATGTGAAGGACGGGCACACACGCGTCCTCTTCGACCCGCCGGACACGCCCGGCTTCAACGACCTCTTCGTCGACTCGCAGGGCCGGGTCATCTGCGGCACGATGCGCACGAGCCCATTCACCGGCGCCACGGAGCGCACGCCCGGTGAATGCTGGCGAATCGAGGCGGGAGGCGAAGCGACCGAGCTCTACGGCGACATCAGCCTGACGAACGGCATCGGCTTCTCGCCCGACGGCGGAACGCTCTACCACGCCGACACCGCCCGCGGCCACGTCGTCGCCCACGATGTGACGGACGACGGCCTCTGCGTGAACCGCCGCGCGCTCGCCTCGCCCGACCGCGGCCGCCCGGACGGCCTCGCCGTCGACGAAGAGGGCTGCCTCTGGGTCGCCTGCTTCGCCGGCGGCTGCGTGACCCGCTTCGACGCGGAAGGCCAGATCGTGAGCCACCTGGAGGTTCCCGCGAAGAACATCACCAGCGTCTGCTTCGGCGGCAGCGACCGGCGAGACCTCTACGTCGTGACGGCCGGCGACCCGGACGATCCGGAGACCAGCGGCTCGATCTTCCGCACAAGGTCGCCAGCGGCCGGTGTCGCCGTACCGATGGCCGTGATCTGAGGGTGGCGGCAGCTTCCGGGCGCGAACCTACGAATCCAGGTCCGCCGTCCAGCCAAGCACCTCCCCCTCGCCGGCCAGCAGCACCGTCCCCGGCATGACGCGAAGCCGCCACGGGGCCAGGCGCAGCACCGCGAAACCCGGGCTGTCGGGACCGTCCCAACCGGGGATGATCGCCGGGTCGTAGCCGACCGGCGGAGGCGCGGACTTGAACAGGTTCCAGATCCGCTCCCGCGTAGGCAGGTCGAGCGCCCACTCCGCTTGGCATTCCGCCACGCACGTGTCGTGGTTCTCGGCCCAGTAGTTGCACGAGACGAATGGGCTGGTTTCGAGATGAGCGCGCTTGGTCGCCGTCGGACCGGTACCCACCCAGCCGGTGAGAACGCCGTCCTTCCACTCCCAGATCGGGTGCAGGACTCGGGAGCGTGGACGGTTGACCCGATCCACCGTCGCGGCCGAACACCAGACGATCCGGTGAGCCATCTCGACGAATGCGGGCGCTACCTCAGACAGTGATGTGGACATTCCCGGATTCCTCCTCATTCGACGAGAGCAGTGGACGCTACCAGTCTGGGCTGCAGAAGGTCGTCGGTTGCCATGTACAGTGACCACCTGACGATGGACAAGACGCAAGCCGGAACATCGACCACACACGACGGGGACCTCCAGGCCCGCCTGACTCGCGCCCTGGCGCCTCGCCCTGAGATCCTGGACGCCTACCTCTTCGGGTCGCAGGCACGGGGAGACGCCGGCGCTCTGAGCGACATCGATGTCGCGGTCTACATCGACGAGAGCGTCACCAACCCGGGCCCGTACGGCTACGACGCGGAGCTCATCACCGACCTGATGACCGAGCTCGGAACGAACGACATTGACGTCGTCCTGCTGAACCGGGCGCCGCCACTGCTCTACCACCGCGTCCTGCGCGACGGCAAGCTGCTGGTGACCCGCGACCTGCAGGCGACGACCACCCGCGCCGGCTACGCTCTCTCCCGCTACCTCGACTTCTTGCCCCAAATGAAGAAGCAGGCCGCCGCGCGCCGCTACGCGAACAGGAACCCGGAGAAGTGAGCCCGGGTCGTGCAGAGCCGGAGATCATCGAGCGGCATCTCGCTGCGCTGCGCGGCGCACTCCTCGAACTGCGGCGGCACCAGGGCGCATCGGCCCGGTCGTTGCGCACCGACACGAGCCGACGCTGGGCGGTCGAACGGGGACTCCTGCTCTGCATTCAGAACGCACTCGACATAGCCAGCCACATCGCCTCTACCGAAGGCCACGATCCGCCAACCTACGCGGAGTCCATCGACTCCTTGGTCGCCTCGGCCGTCCTGCCAGCGGACTTCGGCGAGCAGTTCCGCGCCATCGCCGGTTTCCGGAACATCATCGTCCACGGCTATCTCGACCTCGACCTGAACCGCGTTGCCCGATTCCTCGGTGAGGACCTGGAGGACTTCGAGATCTTTGCCGGCCACATCGAGCGCTGGCTGGAGGGCTGACGCCAGCGCTCAGCCCTCCGAACCCAGTCGCTCGACCTCGTACACCACCCGACCGAAGACATCCCGGTGCCGCAGGACGATCCGCGGGCGGTCGCCGACCCAGTCGACGTCGACGCTGAGGAACCCGCCGCCGACACGATGGAATCGGTGGTACTCCGGGTCCTCGCCAGGCGTGCCGCCGGCGTGCGCGTCGCTGGCCGGGCCGACGGAGAACTCGTCGAGGCCGGTCTCCGGGTGGACCGAGTGGTACTGCCAGTGCCGGTCGCCGACAATCACGAGGAATCGGTCGTCCATGTTCGCCTGGAACCACTCGCGAATCGCGTCGCCTTCGTGGCTGAAGGCGGCGTTCGCGTGGTTGTCCGCCTTGCTGGCGCGGTCCGGGCCGACGACGGGCGTCGGCGAGATGAGAACCTTCCAGTCCGCGTCGCTCGCGAGCAGCGAGTCGCGCAGCCACTGCCACTGCTCCGCGCCCCAGATCGTCTTGCCCGGGCCGTCCGGCACGTCGTTGGGCGAACGGAAGTCGCGGCCTTCGACCAGCCAGAGTTGCAGGCCCTTGCCCCAGCGGACGGTCCGGTACGGGCGTTCCGGCGCCGGGATTTGTTCGACGAACACGCCGAGCCCTTCCTCGAACGTCATCGGCGCGGAGATGCCCGGATCGATCCCGGGCCAGGAGTCGTTCCGCAACAGGTCGTGGTCGTCCTTGAGCCAGTAGCCGGGCACCGAGCGCAGGAAGCTGGCCACCGCCGGCAGGGTGAACATCCGCTGCCAGTGGTAGCGCGCCAACTCCACGGACGTGGCGCGCGGCGACTCGTTGTCGTAGTACACGTTGTCGCCGACGGACAGGTAGAAGTCCGGCCGGCCGGCCGCCATGGACGGGTAGATCCGGAAGCCGTCCGGGCGGTCCCGGCGACCGTAGTACTGGCAGGTCATTGCGGTGAAGCGCACGGCCCTTCGCTGGTCCGCTCGCGGCGCGGTGCGGAAGGTCGCCGTTTCGATGACGGTCGCCTCGGTGTCCACCGCTACCGGCCGCGCCTCCACCGTGACGAGGTAGGGCGTGTCGACCTCAAGGTCGTCGAACCGAACCTGCCGGATGAAGTCGATGGCGGCTGCCGTCGGCTGCCAGGCGAGAATCTGCGCCTCGCCGCCACCGGACCTCGGACGCAACGCGACCCGAACCTCCCCCGCCGCTCCCGGCACGGCCCCCTCGAGCGAATCCACATCGACTCCGGGCGCCAGCGTAACGACCGGCCGGCCCGAAATCTCCTGGCCGGACCGCCGCTGCGGCTCGGCCGTGGTTCGCGTCCAGACCACCGCCGACGTTGCGCCGACCTCGCCCACGCGGACGCCGCTGGCGAGGAACACGGCGGCCGGACCGTCGCCGGCTGGCTGCGCGCCCGCCTCGACGCCCGGAAGCACCAAGGCGCAGAAAAGAAGCGCCCGGGCGCGGCCGGAACGCAGGAACGCCCGGCACCTGACCGAGTAGGTCCCGCGAGTACACCCTGCGCCGCCCGGGAGGGCGCATCGCCACCGGGAACCGATGCCGGGCGAGGATGCGGGCGAGATGCGGATCAACCGCAGCCGAGGACGCCGCCGTCGATCGTGAAGGCCTGGCCCGTCGTCCACGACCCCGCGCGCGACGCGAGGTAGACGGCAATGCCCGCGCAATCCTCCGGCTCGCCCAGCCGCCTGAGCGGCGTTCTGCCGGCAACCGCCTTCTCCCGCTCCGGGTCCTCCCACAGGGCGCGGGCGAAGTTCGTCTTGACGAGACCCGGACAAACGGCGTTCACGCGGATGTTGTCGGGACCGAACTCGGCCGCCAGGTTCCGCGCGAGCTGCATGTCCGCCGCCTTCGAGATCGCGTAGGCGCCGAGCACTGCGTTGCCGCGGAAGCCGCCGACGGAAGACACGATGACGATCGACCCGTCCTTGCGCTCCTGCATCTCGGGAATCACCATCTGACACAGCCAGTGGACGCTCTTGATGTTCACGTCCATCACCTTGTCGAACGCGGAGTCGGGGATACCGAGAATCGAGCCGTAGTACGGGTTGACCGCGGCGTTCACGACGAGGTTGTCGATCTTCCCCCAGCGCTCGCGGGTCGCCGCGACGAGCCGCTCCAACTGGTCCTTGTGGCCGACGTGGCAGGGGTGCGCGATCGCCTCGCCGCCGCTCTCGTTGATCGCCGCCGCGACCGCCTCGCAGGCGTCCGCCTTGCGGCTCGAGATGACGACCTTCGAGCCAAAAGCGGCCAGGCCCTCGGCCATCGCCTTGCCGATGCCCTTCGTCGATCCGGTGATGACGCTCACCTTTCCGGTGAGGTCGAATAGGTCCTTCATCGTCCGGTTCCCCCAGTGTTGTCCGTTGTGAGGCGGCAGAGGGTAACAGCCCGCCCGGCGCTGCTACAGTCCCCGCCGCGATGACCGGCGCCCCATCCTCGAATGCCCCAACGGCGGACCCGATTCCAATGCGGGTCGGCATGACGGCGCCCGAGGCGTTCCCGGCCGCCGAGATGGCCGAAGCGGCCGGCCGCGCGATTCTCGACATCGGGAAGGACTTCGCCTTCTACCCCGGCGATCTGGGCCATCCCGGCCTGCGGAAAGTGCTTGCCCGGCGCGAAGCGGACCGTGAAGGCGTGGACGTCGACCCCGACGAAATCGCGCTGACGAACGGCTCGATGCAGGCGGTCACGCTGGTCGGCAGGGCGCTGCTCCAGGCGCCGGGCGAGACCGTGATCACGGAAGAGACGACCTACTCGGGCACCCTCGGCGCCTACCGGGGGCTCGGCTACCGCCTGCTCGGCGTGCCGACGGACGAGCAGGGAATGGACATCGGCGAACTGCGCCGGACGCTGGGGCGCCTGGCCGCGGACGGCGGGAAACCGCGTTTCATCTACACCCTGCCGACCTACCACAACCCGACCGGCGCCGTGATGCCGCGCGAGCGCCGTCTCGAGCTGATCGAGGCGGCACGCGAGTTCGAGGTCCTTCTGGTCGAGGACAACTGCTACGCCGACGTCCACTACGACGACGCGCCGCGGCCGCCGCAGAGCCTCTACACGCTCGCGAACGGAGAGGGCGTCGTCTACATCGGGTCGCTGTCCAAGATCCTCGGCGCCGGAGTCCGGATCGGCTACTTCCTGGCGCGGCAGCCCCTCCAGCAGCAGTTTCTCGATCGGCGCTTCGACGCCGGCCAGAGCACCCTGTCGTCGAGCATCGTGGCGGAACTGCTGCGCGGCCGGCTGCCGGCTCAGATCGAGCGCAACAACGCCGCCCTGCTGCCGAAGCGTGACGCGTTGCTGGCGGCGCTCGCGGAACAGCTTGGCGGAGTCTGCACCTGGCGCAAGCCGGCCGGCGCGATGTTCCTGTGGGTCGGCCTGCCCGAGGAAGTGAACCGAGCGGAACTCTTCGCGCTGAGCGAGCGGCGCGGCCTCGCCTACGGCTACGGCGCCGCCTACCACGCCGGAGGCGACGACGTGCCGTTCCTGCGTCTGGCCTACGCCTGCCCCTCCGTGGCCGGGATCCGCGAGGGGGTCGCCTTGCTCGCCGGCTGCCTCCTGAAGCTCATCCCAGCGAGATTCTCACGCTAGACCGCTCAACCTCCCCTTTCAACTTGACTCCGAAGGACACGCACAACCCCCACGAGAACCTCAGTATGTTCACCTCCCCTTGGCCAACTAAGGACTGACGGACAAGAGCACGCCGTCACGACGACGGGCCGCTCTGGCGCCTCTATCTTCCCCGACTAACGAGTGGATACCGGCCGACCACTTACACCAACCGAAAGCGCCGACCGGCTATCGTCTCGAAACGCCCAAAGTCGCTCAACCTGGCCGGGTCAAATCCTCCAACAAGCAAACCTCATGGGCGGAGCCATCGACGCGTGCCCAACCACGCCATCAGCGGGCCGGCACTCCACCTCGTCTCCGAGGTAGCCGTGGTAGGCTGGCCAAGAGAATCAAGCGCGCACGTATGGGCAGGACGAAGAAGAAGCACAAGCGAAAAAAATCCTCTACCGTCGTTTCTAACTAACAGTCTGCCCAAGCATCAGCCAAGAGCCAGATCCACGCCCCGCGACAGCTCCTGGCCCCGCCTATGCCTGAACGACTGGCAGAAGCGGTTAGGCGAGTAGAGCACAGGACAGGAATCCGAGTGCCAGAGGAACCAGAAAAGGAACGCGACACAGTGAGTAAATCCGGAGAATTCAGTATCCAATGGGACGGCAGGAGGTTTCGTATCTCTCTTCCCTATCAAGGACACACGATAGAGGTCGAAGCCACGCCCAAGATCCTCTCCGTCGTGCGCTATCGAGAAATCGGAGACAAGGAGTGGAGCCTTGGATTCGTGACTCCTCTAAACGGGTGTGAGCTTATCGGTGCTGAATCCGGAGCCAAACATGAGATACAAGTGACACACATGGACGTAGACACGAGGCAAGAGAGCGAACCTGTAACTAGAGGACCTCTGGAGGCTTTGTGATGGAAAACTGGATTGACTTCGGGGACGATATCCCCGCACCTTCCATTGAAGTGCGCCATGCGACGTTGCTTACCCGAGAGACATTGCGCGAAGACTTGCGTACCGGTCTCGATCCGCTGGAATCGCGGATTCAGGCGCTAGAAGGGGCGATCTCCAATGTGCGAGAGGATGTCGCCCGGTTGCCTACGAAGGATGATCTACGCGAACTGGTAGTGGATAAGACTGATGCCATGAAGGGCAGGCTACAAGCATGGATTCTGGTTACGGCGTTGGGCACTGTTGGGTCCCTTTCCGGGGTTGTGTTTGCAGTCGCTAGACTGTTGGACAAGTGATCTTTGAGAGCTGAATCCGTTGATGTAGATCAGGTGGCGTATCCTCCTGGGTATTCAACTGAATACCCAGGAGGATGCCGGGAGAAAGGACCCGCCGCCCATGGTCAAGATAGTCGAAACCACATCGGAGGGGAGCACCGCGGTGCCTCTCGACGAGCTTTTGCGCGAGAGCGCTCGCCGCATGCTGGTGGAGGCCCTGGAGGTGGAAGTCTCCGAGTACGTAGAGAGACACCGCGGGGAACGTGGAGACGTCACTGGAGAACATGGCGGACTCCCGGCCCACGCCAGCCAGGCCGCCGGACCTGAGCGGCGGCCTGGCCCTGTTGAGCGACCGGCCTACTCGTTGAGCGGATCCCTAGGACGTCGCCGGTTTCGCCAGCTTTCCGGCTAGACTCATCGCCTTCGCAGTTCCCGAGGGCCCCCTACCTTGCCGCGACGCACAACTCCCCCGAGGACCGGCACGAACTCTCTTGCGTCCATTGCGCATCGGGCCAAGCGGAAGAACCTGCCGCCCTCAGGGATCGAGTCTCACGGCGAGCTCCGCGAGGAGGCGGCCATCGGGTATTGGCACAACCCCCACCTGCCGCCGCGGCTCCTCTCCTCCCCCGATCCAGCCGCGGCCGACCGCCTGCGGGACGTCCTCACCGAAGCCAGCCGTCGCACCCTGACGGAGGACGAGGTCCGAACGCTCGACCACGCGATCAAGCAGCACGAACCCTGGCTGGAATGGAGCGGGAAGCGGGAGCGCCCCTGGTTTGAGGTCGACCCGGTCGCCCTGCACATGCACGAACGTGTGTCGACCCAGGCGATTCTCCGCGTGCTGGCCCGCGAGGACGTCAACCGGAGCCTCTTCGCCGACCCCCAGCTCGACTACGCGAAAGCGGTGCAGTTCTATCAGCACGACGTCGGCTGGGCGAACCGGATGATCCTCGGCGATTCGCTGCAGGTGATGGCGAGTCTCGCGCGGCGGGAGGATCTAGCCGGCAAGGTCCAGATGATCTACGTAGATCCCCCGTACGGCATCAGGTTCGGCTCGAATTTCCAGCCTTCGCTTGAGCAACGCGAGGTGTAAGACAGGAACAACGACTTCACCCGCGAACCCGAGATGATCCGGGCCTATCGGGACACCTGGACTCTCGGGGTTCACTCGTATCTGGCCTACCTTCGCGACCGCTTCACGATCATGAAGGACTTGCTTCGCGAGTCAGGTTGCATCTTTGTCCAGATCAGCGACGAGAACGTGCATCGCGTGCGCTGCCTTCTAGACGAGGTCTTCGGGCCGGACAACTTTGTCAATCTGATCACTTTCAGGAAGCGCACGAACGCCACCGCGACCTATCTAGGCCAAGTCAACGACTACCTGATCTGGTACGCGAAGTCGCACAAGCATCTGAAGTACCGGCAACTGTTCCTGGGTGCGGACGACCGGCAGATATCCACGTCACACTACGCACTAGCGGAGCATCCAAGAACTCTTGAACTGAGACCGCTCTCGTCCGCCCAACGCGACTGGCCTTCTGTTCCCGTTCGCACCTCGGCTTTGGACAGCCTGATGACCGGTGCGCGAGGTGGGAACCAGGCGCCCTACCCTTTCCGGGACGAAGAGTTCGATCCAGGAGCAACAAACAACTGGAAGACTGACCATGAAGGACTTCGGCGGCTGGAGCTCTCTCATCGAATAGTTAAATCTGGTAGGACACTAAGGTATAAGAGATACAAGGACGACTTCCCTGCGTATCCTTTGACTTCGACATGGACCGACACGACGACGTTCGCGCGGAGAGACTACGTTGTACAGACGAGCCCGAAAGTGGTCCAGCGCTGCATGCTGATGACGACAGACCCCGGCGACCTCGTCCTGGACCCGACGTGCGGCAGCGGTACTACGGCGTTCGTAGCTGAGAAGTGGGGGCGCCGCTGGATCACGATCGACACGAGTCGCGTGGCGCTCACCTTGGCGAAGCATCGTTTGATGACCTCCAGGTTCGACTACTTCAAGCTGCGCGATCTAGACGCCCGGGACGTGGAGCGAAACCCGGGAGGTCCCTGGATCTCCGATGTGGACGAAGCGGGCGGACCCACCGGCAAGCCGATGACCTTCCGGTGCAAGAGAGTCCCTCACATAACCCTGCGGAGCATCGCTAGGAACGCGTCGCTCGATCCGATTCTCGAGAAGCATGAGCCGCTCCTTGAAGCGACGCTGAAGGCTCTGAACCAAGCTCTGGCCGCCGTGGGACCGAGCGTCAAGGCAAAGCTGGTCGCCAAGCTGGTCGAGAAGCACCGTTTGGAGGGCGCCCGGGCGGTCACCGACGCGGACATTCGCCGCTGGCTGCTTCCCGGCGCTCCGTCCCAAGACATCGGGCCGATGCCGGCCCGCAAGCCCCTGAAGGCGCTGACAGCCGCCCAAGCGGCGAAGTACCGGGCGCGAATCCCGGAGAGTTCCTGGCGCGAGTGGGAGGTTCCCTTCGACGCGGACCCGGATTGGCCGGATGCCCTTTCCGAGGCACTGGAGTCTTGTCGTCGAGCTTGGCGATCAAAGATGGCCGAGGTTAACGCGTGCATCGACGCCGAAGCCGAAGCCGAGGAACTCGTCGACCAGCCCGAGATCGTCAGGGGTACCGTACGGGTGGCCGGCCCATTCACGATGGAAGGCGTCATAGCACCGGCAGAAGGCCCGGACACCCCCATTGGCGGGGCTCCAGGCGAGTTGAAGGCCTTCGACGCCGATGAGGCCAGCATAGCCGCCGCCAACGCGGAAGCTCATCTCGACAAGGTGCTCCGGCTCCTCAAGGCCACCGGCGTCGACTTCGCGGGCAACAGGCGCATGAAGTTCAGGGAAATGGAACCCGTGACCGGCCCGACGCCGATTCACGCGGAGGGTTCCTGGGAGAACAACGCGAAGCCCTCACGCCGGGTGGGGGTCAGCGTCGGCCCGGAAGCCGGAAGCGTGTCCTCCCTCCAGGTCGAGGAGGCGGTGAGAGCGGCGAATAGGGTCGGCTACGACGATCTCGTGTTCGCCGGTTTCGGGTTCGACCCAGCTGCCCAACAGGCGATAGAGGAATCCGGCCATCCGAAGATGCGTCTACACATGGCGCTGATCAACCCCGACGTGGCGATGGACGACCTCCTACGGACACAGCCGGGCAGCCAGATCTTCACGGTGTTCTCCGCCCCGCGCGTCGAAGGCCCGATCCCGCTGGGCGACGGACAGTTCAAGATTGCCGTCGAGGGCATGGACGTCTACGACCCGGTGAAGAGCACGCTGCATCCCACGGACAAGAGCCGGATAGCCGCATGGTTCCTAGACATTGACTACGACGGCAGGACCTTCTGCATCTGTCAAGCCTTCTTCCCGGACGGAAGGAAGTGGGACAGACTCGCCAAGGCGCTCGGCGACGCCGGCATGGTGGAACGCGACGCCTTCAAGGCGCTGAGCGGTCTGGAGAGCCTTCCGTTCCAGCGGCCCGACCGCTTGCTCCCGCATCAGGACTGGCGAGTCGCCGTCAAGGTGATCGACCCTCGCGGCAACGAGGGTCTTCGCGTTGTGACGGTTTCCGAGTGGCTCGGGCACTGAGCCGGAAACCGCCCCATGTCCAGCCAGCCTCCCCTCCCGATTCAGCCGATCGAGAATCCGATCCTCTGTTCGCCGTACCTCAAACCCGATCAACACTGGCTGTACGACACGGCGACCGGTCTGCCGTCGAAGATGAGCGGTCGACGGGAAGCCAGCTACTGGTTCAAGAGCCAGAAGACCGGTAGCGCCCAACAGTCGTTGCTGGCCGAAGAGGAGCGCGACGACCTGCCTCTGGTGAACGCGCTGCGCGCCGACGTCAAGCGGTGGCGAGCCGCCAACTGGCCGGGGGCATCGGCGACCACGAGGAAGCTGCTTCGCCACTGGCGGCGCGACGACCGACCCCGCCGCCTGTTCTTCTGCCAGTTGGAGGCGGTGGAGACGATCCTCTACCTTCAGGAGGTCCTCGCCCTCGGCAAACGCACGCGGTGGCGGCCTCAGCTCGCCGAAGACGACTTCCGGGCACTGGCGGAAGGCCGTAACCCCAGGCCGAACGAGTGGGTGGCCACGGTCGCGCAGCACCCGAAGCTGGTGGACGTCCCGCTCGACCCGGGCCTCGATCCCATTGTGCGCTACGCGTGCAAGATGGCGACCGGCGCCGGCAAAACCGTCGTAATGGCCATGCTGATCGCCTGGGCGTTCTGCAACCGGGGAACCAAGCCGGGAGACCCCCGCTATCCGCGAAGAGTGCTCGTCCTGTGCCCGAACCTCACGATCAGAGAGCGGCTGGCCGTGCTGCACCCAAGCGACCGCGACAACTACTACCAGAAATTCGACCTGGTGCCGTCATCCCTGAGGCCGGAGCTCGCCAAGGGCAAAGTGCTGGTAACGAACTGGCATGTCCTTCAACCCGAGTCGCCGGAAGTTCGGCTCGGCGGACTCGCTGTAGGCGACCTGGGTGAAGAGACTCCCGAGGCTTTCGCCCGCGCCCGCCTCGGTGACTTGTGGGCGGACGAACCGCTCATCGTGCTGAACGACGAAGGCCACCACGCCTACCGCCCTGCGCCCGCGGCAACCAACGCGAAGCTCACGGCAGAGGAAAAGAAGGAACGAGAGCAGGCCACGGTCTGGGTAGAAGGCCTGGACAGGATCAACGCCGCGTGCGGCATCGGTTTGTGCGTGGACCTCTCAGCCACTCCCTTCTACATCCAGGGCAGCGGCTATCCCGAGGGGTCGCCCTTTCCCTGGATCGTCAGCGACTTCAGTCTGGTGGATGCGATTGAGAGCGGCATCACGAAGATCCCCCGCCTTCCCTCGATGGACAACACGGGCCGGCCGGACCCGAAGTACTTTCGGCTGTGGGACCACATCGTCCGCGGCCTCGACGCCGGCGAACGCCTTCCCGGTCGCAAGCCGAAGCCGGAGGCCGTCTACCGGCGAGCCGAGGACGCTCTCCTGACGCTCGCCGGTCAGTGGCGTGAACGTCTTCAGCAGATGAAGGAAGCCGCGCCGGGCCAGGATCGAACGCCGCCCGTGATGATCGTCGTCTGCGACAACACGAACATCGCGGAGCACTTTCACCGCATGATCTCCGGGGAACGACTGGAGAAGCCCGTTCCCGACGAATCCGGCAAGGCTCCGACCGGGAAGGCAAGGCCGACCAGGGTCCATGGCGCCGGTCTTTCCGGCTTCGAGGAACTCTGGAACACGCCCGCAGACGAGTTCACGATGCGAATCGACTCCAAGCTGTTGGCGGAAGCAGAGAACGGGTCCGGGAACGCCACGCGCAAACAAGTCGCAGAGGAACTGCGTAGGACCGTATCGACCGTCGGAAAACCGGGCGAGCCCGGCGAGCGCATCCGTTGCGTCGTCAGCGTCAACATGCTGAGCGAGGGGTGGGACGCAAACAACGTCACGCAGATCCTGGGTCTCCGGGCTTTCCACAGCCAGTTGCTCTGCGAACAGGTCGTCGGTCGCGGTCTACGGCGGATGGACTACACGCCGGATCCCGAGACCGGCCTGCTGACACCGGAATACGTCGACATCTTCGGCATACCGTTTTCCCTCATTCCGTTCAAGGGCCGCCAGCCAGGTCGCAGCACGGTCGACGATGACCGGCCCAAGCACGAAGTCCTCGCGGTTCCCGAGCGTAATGGCTTCGAGATCCGCTTCCCCGTGATCGAGGGCTACGTCACGGTTCTTGAACGCAGGCGCATCGCGTGCGCGGTGGAAGAAGTCGAGCGGACCGCCCTGAACCCTTGGGCCACTCCGACGGCCACGGTCATTCGACCGGAAGTCACCTACCGGGTCGGCAGCTCCTCGCACTACTCTTCGGGCTTCGAACCAACGGAAGCGAATCGGGAGCAGTACTACGAGTCCGTTCATCCCCAGACCATCGAGTTCGCCATCGCCGAGGCAGTGACCCGGGAGTTGACCGAGGCGGCCCACCCCGGCAAGGAGGAACTTCGGACGGAGTGCCGTCAGGCGCTGTTTCCGCAAGCCCTGCGCATCGTCCAGGAGTACGTTCGGACACGGGTGGACCTGAACGGGATGAACGTCCGCGACATCGGGTTGCAGGTCTACGCGCAGCGCATCGTCGATCTTCTCGTTTCGGCGATCAGGCCCGACACATCTGCGGGGGAAGCACCGGAGTTACCCAGACTGAACCGCTATCAGCCCTTCGGATCCACCGGGAGCGTTCACTTCAAGACGACGAAACCCGTTCAGGCCACGACCGCGAGCCACCTCAATTTCGTTGCCTGCGACACGGAGAGTTGGGAACAGGCGGCCATGTTCCAATTGGAGGAACTGGCTCAGCGAGGAGTCGTTCGCGGCTACGCCCGCAATGACGGTCTGGACTTTTCCATACCGTACGATCGGAACGGCCACTCCGCCGCCTACGAACCGGACTTCATCGTCGAGCTGGAGGATAGGTCCTACGTGGTCTTGGAAATCAAGGGCTACGAACGGCCCGAAGCTGGCCTCAAACACGAAGCCGCCAAACGTTGGGCGCGAGCCGTCAGCCACTGGCAGCAGTTGGGAGACTGGGAGTTTCTCGTCTGCCGGGAACCCCAACGCTTGAGCGACGAGATCGACCGCCTCTACGCCGCCCGGAAGGAGCGCCTCCGCGAGAGGGTGGCCCACCTTCACGCTCAGGCCAAGGAGGAGGAGCGGCGCCTTCGGGAAGCGGGTTGGAAGAAGAAGGACTTTGCCAACGCACTGGTCGGGATGCTCGACGAACCGGACCAGCAGTGGAGGCCCTGAACCCCCTCACCCTACGCCTGGTTCTCGACACGAATCAGATCGTCGGCGCCGGTTCTCGCTGGCTGGTGTCTGGAACCGGCCACGCCTCTTCCAACCGTCACCTTCGACTACTGCGCCTTACTGCGACAGCACACACCGGCCTGTACTGCGACGCGATCATCGAAGAGTACCTGGGGAAGCTACTGCAACGCGGCCATCCGCCAGACCGGGCGAGAAGACTCGTCGCCTACATCCGGGGTGCCTTCGAGTGCGTTCAGTTGGTCTCGGCCCAGGCACCCGTCCGTCCCCGAGATCCCGACGACGAAGTGTTCCTCCTCTGCGCGGTCGACGGCGACGCGGACTACCTGGTCTCGGAGGACCGCGACCTGGTGGAACTCGCCGACCACTATGCGAGTCCGGTCATCGCGCGATGCGACGCCGTACTCAGCGATCTCGAATCCCGACCGCACTCCAACTCCCCGAGCAACGGTGGCAACACTGAATCGTCCGGGGTCCAGTACGTAGTCTGGGGGACGCTTCATCCGAATGCACCGACCGGGGACCTACGCATCGGGCGCGGGCCCGGTCTCGGCCCGGTCCAGCGAACCAAGCGTGAGGGGCTCCTGGCTCCAGCACAGCGCAGCCATCTCCTCCCAGAATCCGAGGAGAGCGGCACACCACTCGTCCAAGTGGCGCCTGCGGACATACAGGTCAAAGTCCAAGGAGCCGTGCTCGTCGGCAGTCTGGTCAGATAGGGCAGGATCACGAAAGAACTCTCGCGGGAGCTTCTCCAACTCCTCCTTTCGCGCTTCCTCTTGGCCGTGCTTTATCGTGTTCGCCACCACTCGAAGGACCTGGATATCTCCTAGGCAGGCGAAGTCGCGGCAATCCAGCCCTATCTGCACGAGCCCCTTCCTGGCGCCCTTGAGACCTCTGATGTCCTTGGGGTCCCCACCCCTGAGTCGAACCGCCCCTCGAGCGAAGACCGTCACCTGTCGCTCGAACAGATGGTACAGACCGACTGCCAGGATGTTCCGAGTCTCCTGCTCGACATGAATCGCAGTCAGGGAGAAGTCTGCGTCCAGATCGCCGATGACCTCCTGATCTGCTCCCAAGGAGCTCAACCGTCGCGCCTCGCGCTCCCATTCCTCGTCCACGCCGTCCATGGCATGAACGAGGCGCCTGATCGTGTAGTCGCGGAAGCGCCTCAGAGCTTCCTCGTAGAAGCTGACCATCATCGTGTCGACGGCGGCAACTCGCACGTCCTCGATCTTCATCTGGGATCCCGGAAAGACCATTCGTTCGTCCTCACCGAACCCCGTCTTGCAATGACGAGAAGCCGATCTTGGCTAAGTGAATTCGAAGACCAAGGACCATGGCCGACTCAGTCCACGTATCCCAGAGCCCTCAGCCTGCGTCGCAGGTCCTCATCGATCTGGTCCTCGTCGATCTCGACCGCGGACGCGACCTCTCCGGCCAGGTCGCGGTCAGTCAGCAGGGCCAGCATCCGCTCGACGATTCGCGGCTGCTCCGCCGCCAAGTCGTCCAGTTCGCCCGGATCCGCCTCCAGGTCGAAGAGCATCGGCGCCGTTCCCTGGGAGGATGACTGCGGCAGCACGAGCTTGTAGCGGCCACGGATCACCGAGGAGGCTCGGTGCCCGTCCACGTCGAGGTGGGTGTAGACATCCGGCGGATCGTCTCCGCGGCGTCGCTCCGCCAGCAGATCCCTGCCGTCGGTCGCGGGTCTCTCGATACCGAGATAACCAAGCAGGGTCGGCAGGAGGTCGACATGCTGCGCCGGCGTCTCGATCCTTCTCGCCGGCACTGCTGGCAGGCGCATGACGAGAGGTATCCGCAGCACCTCCTCATAAAGAGATACGCCGTGCTCCCAGCGGCCGTGCTCCTCGAACTCCTCGCCGTGATCCGAGACATAGATCACCGCGGTGCCTTCGCCTAGGCCGCGCGCCTCCAGTTCGTCGAGCAACTCGCCAAAGGCGCGGTCGTTCTGCGCTACCTCCGCGTCGTAGAGCCGGGAAAGCGCCTCGGCAGTGCCTTCGTCGGGCTCGACTTCGCCCCCGTTCAACTCCAGAAGGTACCGAACCGTCCGGTAGTGCGCGGGTGCATCGCCGGCGTCGAACATTTCTTCGAACTCCGGCGCCGGGGCGTAAGGCCCGTGCGGATCGATCGCATGAAGATAGAGGAAGAAGGGCGCGCCGGCGTCCTGCCGTTCATCCAGCCACAGCCTCACCCGCTCCAGCATTGTCTCGTCCCGGTCGCGGTCCTCGGAGCGGAAGCGGGTGAACCCCTGGGCGAAGCCGAAAGCCCGGCCGACGTTCGGGTTGCGGACCAGACCCATCCCCTCGTAGCCGTTGGCGGCCAGGATCTCGGCCAGGGTCGTAGCGTCCTCGGGGAGCACGGAACGGCGGCCGACGGTGCGGTGCGCGGGCGGCAGAAGGCCCGTGAACAGGGACGCCATGGCCGGCCGGGTCCAGGACGACTGGGCGTAGGCGTTCTCGAACACCAGAGCGCTCGTCGCGAAGGCGTCGAGCCGCGGCGAGGTCGGTTTCCCGTAGCCGTAGACGCCCAGCCTGTCGGCGCGGACGGTATCGACGACGTAGAGAACGATGTTCGGGCGCGGCTGACCCGCGCGGTCTTCCGGCCCAACGCCGCAGGAAGCTACGGCGGCTACAAGCGCGGCGCCAAGCGCGAGGCGGAAGTAGAGGGCTCCGGGCACGGCGATGAGAGCGACGAAAGGTCAAACAGAGGGCGGAAAGAGGACCGGACCGTAGCAGTCCCTGCTAGCCTCCGCCGACCATGAACTCCAGGACAGCGCTCGCTTCTCCCCTCGTGGCTGGCCTAGCGCTCGTGACCGGACTGGTCGGCGCGCTGGGCGCCCGGTTCGACCTGATCGCACCCATCGAGGGTTTTCTCCTGTTCACCGTCCTGATGCCCCTGGGCGCCTTGCTCGCGCTGCTGCTCGCGCTGATCGGCATCCTCCGCACGCGGCCCAGCCTGCGCCGCGGCGGCGCCGGCCAGGCCTGGGGCGGCCTGCTCCTGGCGGCCGCGATCCTCGGCGGAGTCCTTGTCCTGTTCCTCGGCTCCGGCTCCTCCCAAGCGCCGCCGATTCACGACGTGACGACCGACCTCGACGATCCACCGGCCTTCGAGGCCGCGGCCCCCGAAGACAGCCGCGGCAACGCCTTCGTCTATCCGAGCGGCGGCGCCGACGTCCCGGACCTGCAGCGACTCGCCTATCCCGACCTGGCCACGGCCCGGCTCGCGATCAGCCCGGCCGAAGCGCTCTGGCGGGCGGAGCACACCGCCGAGGACTTCGGCTGGACGACGCTCCTCGACGACGCCGGAAGCGGACGCCTTGAGTTCTCCGAGCGGACGCCCTGGTTCCGGTTCGTCGACTTCGTCGCGGTCCGGGTCCGCCCCGCGGAAGGCGGCGCCGCGGTCGACGTGCGCTCCGTCTCCCAGATCGGACTGGCCGATCTGGGCGTGAACGCCGCCCGCATCCGCCGCTACCTTTCCGCCCTGACCGCCGAGTAGGCGGGGCCGTCGGCAAGCGGTTACGATACCGCCCCGTTCGACGGCAACCCTGAGCAACGCACCGGCGCGCCCGCGCCAGGAGACACCACCGATATGACTGCACTCACCGACATGGTCGACTACGAGGTACGCGGCGAAGTCGCCCTGATCGTGATCGACAACCCGCCCGTCAACGCGCTCAGCCACGGCGTGCGCGCCGGCATGGTCGAGGGACTGGCGAAGGCGGAAGCCGATGAACAGGTCGCCGCGGTGCTCCTGGTCTGCAAGGGCCGCACCTTCATCGCCGGCGCCGACATCACCGAGTTCGGCAAGCCGATGAAGGAGCCCGGCCTCAACGAGGCGATCGAGGCGATGGAGGACGCCACCAAGCCCGTCGTGGCGGCGATTCACGGCACGGCACTCGGCGGCGGCCTCGAAACGGCGATGGCGTGCCACTACCGGGTGGGGGTCTCCTCGGCCCGCTTCGGCCAGCCCGAGGTCAAGCTGGGGATTCTGCCGGGCGCCGGAGGCACCCAGCGGCTGCCGCGGCTGGTCGGCTATCGGAAGGCGCTCGAGATGTGCGTGATCGGCAACCCGATCGGCGCCGCGGAAGCGCTCGAAGGCGGCCTGATCGACGAGATCGTGGACGACGTGTTCGAGGGCGGCGTCGCCTTCGCCGAGAAGCTGATCGCCGAGGACCGGCCGCTCAAGAAGATCCGCGACCTCGACGAGAAAGTGAACGAGGCCCGCGCCAACCGGAAGGAGATCTTCGACGGCTTCCGGCGCAAGATCGCCCGCCGCACGCGCGGCTTCGAGGCGCCGGAGGCGAACATCCGGGCAATCGAGGCCGGCCTCGACATGTCCTTCGACGAGGCGCTCGACTACGAGCGTGAACTGTTCGCCGAGCTGATGGCCGGCAAGCAGTCGATCGCCCAGCGCTACTACTTCTTCGCCGAACGCGAGGCCGCCAAGGTGCCGGACGTGCCCCGCGACACCCAGATGCGGAAGATCGAGAAGGTTGGCGTCCTCGGCTGCGGCACGATGGGCGGCGGCATCTCGATGAACTTTGCGAACCGCGGCATCGGCGTGACGATCGTCGAGTCGGAGCAGAGCCGGCTCGACCACGGCTTCGGCGTCATCCGCAAGAACTACGAGCAGACCGCCAGCCGCGGCCGGATGACGATGGAGCAGGTCGACCAGTGCATGGGCCTGCTGAACGGCGTGACGGAGCGCGAGGCGCTCGCCGACTGCGACCTGGTGATCGAGGCGGTGTTCGAGAACATGGACCTGAAGAAGGAGATCTTCGCCAGCCTCGACGCGATCGTGAAGCCTGGCGCGATCCTGGCGACGAACACCTCGGCGCTCGACGTGAACGAGATCGCCGCCGCCACGAGCCGTCCCGAGGACGTGATCGGCATGCACTTCTTCTCGCCAGCGAACATCATGCGTCTGCTCGAGGTCGTGCGCGGCGAGAAGACGGCGAAGGACGTGATCCACACCTCGATGAGGATCTCCAAGCAGATCGGCAAGGTGCCGGTGCTCGTCGGCGTCTGCCGCGGCTTCGTCGGCAACCGGATCCTGTTCCAGCGCCAGACGCAGGCGCAGCAGATCATCCTGGAAGGTGCTGCGTACTACGACGTGGACCGCGTCCTCTACGACTTCGGCTTCCCGATGGGGCCGTTCGCGATGAGCGACCTCGCCGGTCTCGACATCGGCTGGAACGAGAGCGAGTCGGCCTCCCGCGACATCCGGGAGATCCTCTGCGAGTCCGGCCGGCGCGGCCAGAAGAACGGCCGCGGCTACTACGTCTACGACGCGGAAACGCGGGCCTCGGCGCCGGACCCCGAGGTGCTGCAGATCATCAGCGACTTCGGCTCCGCCCAGGGCATCGCACAGCGCGAAATCGGCGAGGACGAGATCCTCGAACGCTGCCTCTACCCGATGGTCAACGAGGGCGCGAAGATCCTCGAGGAAGGGATCGCGATCCGGCCCTCCGACATCGACGTGATCTGGGTCAACGGCTACGGCTGGCCGGTGTACCGCGGCGGCCCGATGCACTGGGGCGACAGCGTGGGTCTGGCGAAGATCGCCGGCCGGATGCGGGAGTTCGCGGATCAGACGGGCGATGCCTTCTGGCAGCCCTCCGCGTTGCTGGCGGAGCTGGCGGACGCCGGCAAGAGCTTCAGCGACTGGAGCGCCGGCTGAGGGAGACGCGCATCGAGATCGGACTGACGCCCTGGGTCGACTACCTGGGCGACGAGGCGGCACAGGTCGCCGAGCAAGCCGAGTTCGCGGACCGGCTCGGATTCCACTCGCTGTTCCTGCCGGAGAGCCACTTCACGGGGGCCGCTTCCTGCCCGTCGCCGCTCGTCGTTCTGGCCGCCGCGGCAGCCAGGACGAAGCGGCTGCGGCTCGGCACGACCTCCTATCTGCTGCCGGTCCGCAACGCCTTCCAGGCGGCCGAGGAGGTCGCGGTCCTCGACCGAATCTCGGGGGGCAGGGTGATCCTCGGCCTCGGCCGCGGCTTTCGGCCGGCGCTCTTCGCCGCTTTCGGCGTCGACCCGCGGACGAAGCGCGAGCGTTTCTCCGAGTCCCTCGACCTGATGAAGCGCTCCTGGGCCGGCGAGGCGATCGAGGTCGGCGAAGGGGAAGCCCGCACCCGCATCCGCCTCTCCCCGCTGCCGGTACAGCAACCGCACCCCGAACTCTGGGTCGCCGCGTTCGGCCCGCTGGCCCTCAAGCAAGCCGGCAAGCTCGGCCTGCCCTATCTGTCGTCGCCGCTCGAGACGATAAAGCGCCTGGAAGCGAACCACCAGGTCCACCGCGATGCCCTGCCCGCCGGCGTCCCACGGCCGATCGTGCCCGTGATGCGCACCGTCTTCGTATCGAGCGACCGGGAGTTGACCGAGCGCGTCCGATCCGGTCTCGTCGCCCAGGCGGTGCGGCTGGCGCGCTCAGGCAGCCGCCTGGTCAGCGAGGAGGAGCTTCTCGACATCGGGAACTGGGCGCTGGTGGGCGAGGCCGACGAAGTCCGGGCCGGCCTCAAGCGCTACCGCGAACGGATCGGCATGACCCACATGATCGCTCGCTGCGGCGTCCCCGATGCGACGCCGGAAGAGGTCCGGCAGAGCCTGCGCCTCCTCGCGGCGCTTCAGGACTGAGGCTGCGCGGAGTCGTCGCCCTCGTCAGTTTGGTGTCCGCGCAGCGAACCCCTCGGCACGGTTGTCGGCGGCGTACCCGCGTGTCCTGTCCTGCGCCGCGACGGAAGACGGCGACGACCCCGATGCGCCGCGAGGTCCGGCTGACGTCCCGGCTATCCCCGGCTGTCGCTCAGGAAGAACCGGGCGAGTTGCCCTCGGGATCGACCTCGGCGCCCGTGTCCGCCACTTCGCTAGCAGCCGCGGGCGCGGGGCAGACATGGGGAAACGCATCGCTTGCCGTACTTGCCGTCAGAGCCGGATGACCCTTCGCGAGCACGTTCCGCTCGTAGTCCTCGTCCGACTCGCCAGGCGCCTGCGGACGTCTCTTGTGAGGAGCAAAGGTGTAGACCCTCTCCCGGACACGGCCAGTTCCCTCAGCCGCGTCGGTCCAGGCCGTATCCCGGACCGTGATCTGCATGCCTTGGTCGCTCGCCGACGCGGCATACACCCAGTGGTTGGGGAGCGCCGGAATGCCGCAGCCATTGAGCACCTTGATCAGCACTTCCCAGTTGTTCCTGTTGTAGAAGTAGAACAGGCCCGAATCGTCCGTGCCGATCACCCGGGAGCCGCCCTTCACGACCTTCGTGTGACAGGGAAACTCCGGATCACGGGTTACGGGCGGCTTGTCGCACGTCTCCCATTCCTCCGGGCCCGGGGCGGCGCCGTCCCGGACCGCTTCGAAATGCTCCGGGGCGCCAAGCGCAATCGTCACGGCATAGCGACCTTCCTCCGCACCCTTCTCCTTCAGAAGGCACAACGTCGTATCGTTTGGTACGCAGTGCCCGCCGCCGTCGTTCGCGGCGGCGACCCCCAGGAGGTCCGTCGACTCGCTGGTGAACTCAGCGGCCCCTTCGTTCGGCCCGTCGGCCTGCAAGGCTGCCGCGAGCAGGAACACGGCGCACACGCCGAAGACGGTCGCCTTCGTCGCGCCGCCTTCCCCAGGAGCTCCCGTCCACCACTTCATCCGCTTCGTCGTCAAGTGTCGGGTGCCTCTGCGCGCACGTTCATCAGTCATACCTCAACTCCTTCAGGTTGTCCCACACCGGGGCGCCGAACAGGGGCAACGAACACGAGAAATCGTAACACGAGCCTTGGACCCTGCGAGCCACACGAAGCCCATCGACGCAGCCTGACGCGAACCGGGACTGGTACGATGCCGGCACGATCCTCGACAGCCAACGGGTCGCTGACGGCGGGCGCCGACTCCCGTAACAGCCCGCTTGCTGCAGCGACCAGAAGGACAAGCGCATGACGATCCGCCGCCCCGACACCGCTTTCCCCATCCTGGCGTTCACGATCGCGTTCCTCGTCGGTCCTGTTCCACCGGCGACCGCGAACGTCGGCAGCGACGCCGTCGTTCAGACCGACACGGGCGCCCTGCGCGGCGAAGAGCTCGACGAGGAGAGCGGGCTCGTCGTCTACCGGGGCATTCCGTTCGCCGCGCCGCCCGTGGGCGCGCTGCGCTTCAAGGCGCCGCAGCCGGCGGCAAGTTGGACCGGCGTGCGCGACGCGACGGAGTTCGGCGCGATCTGTCCTCAGAGTCCCGTGCTCGCGATGATGACCGGCGCGGCGCTTCCCGAGACCGCCGAGGACTGCCTGTTCCTGAACGTCTGGACGGCCGCGGGCGCCGGCGACGATCCACGGCCGGTCATGGTCTGGATCCACGGCGGAGGTCTGAGTCTCGGCTGGAGCAGCGAGGCGAGCTACGACGGCGCGGCCTTTGCCGGCAAGGGCGTCGTCCTCGTGTCGATCAACTACCGGCTCGGGCCGCTCGGGTACCTCGCGCACCCGGCCTTGTCGAAGGAGTCCGGCGGCGAGTCGGGCAACTACGGCTTTCTCGACCAGCTCGCGGCGCTGCGTTGGGTCCACCGAAACATCGAGCTGTTCGGCGGCGACCCGGACAACGTGACGATCTTCGGTGAGTCCGCGGGCGGCACCAGCGTCCATGCGTTGATGGCGAGCCCCATGGCGAAGGGCCTCATCCACCGGGCGATCGCCGAGAGCCCCTGGGTCACGGACACGAACATCCGCCCGCTGCGCGACGCCGTGGGGCGACTGGCCAGCGCCGAGGACGTCGGCGTCGCCTGGGCCACGGCGATGCTCGGCGACGGCGCGAAGCAGACGGCGAAGGCTCTGCGGGCCCTTGACGCCGACACGATCATCACCCGAACCCCGCAGGCCGGACAGCCCGGCGCCTGGGAACCGCATGTGACCTACAGCACGGCCTTCATGCCCGAGTCGAGCGAAGACAGGTACACGGCAGGCAAGCAGAACGACATCCCTCTGATCGCCGGCACGAACCGCAACGAGGGCACGATGTTCATGGCCTTCCAACCGCTCGCCGACCGCGCGGAGTTCGTCGAGTCCGTGAAGGCGGTCTATGGCGACCACGCCGACGAGGTCGCCAGCCTCTACCCCTCGAACAGCGCCGACGAACTGAAGGCGCAACAGGACCGCTTCATCACGGACACGTGGTTCCTGCGCGCTACCCGCAGGATGCTGCTCGGTATGGACAACGTGTCCTCGCCCGCGTTCCAGTACTTCTTCACGCGGGTCAACCCCGAGAACCCGGCCTGGGGCGCGCATCACGCCGCCGAGCTCGGCTACGTCTTCAACACGCTCGACGGCGAGAACTACGACGACACGGACGATCGGCTCGCCGCCCTGATGATCGACTACTGGGTCTCGTTCGCCCGCACCGGCGACCCGAACGGCGGCGGCCGCCCGGCTTGGCCGGAGTTCGACGGAAAGAAGCAGGCGTACCTGGAACTTGGCGACGAGGTGAAGACGGGGACAGCCCTGGAACGCGAGATCAACGACCGGCTCGAAGCGATCCGCGGCGGCCAATAGGACGATGGTCCACCAGAGCCGTGCCCGGTGCAGCGTGACGCTGTCTCCTGATTTGTCGCCGTCCGGCGTGGCGTCCCGGACCTCCTCCGCCAGGTAGCGCGGGAACCACGTGGACGCGGCTCCGAGCACAGCGAAGCCCTTCATCGGCTGGCGGATCGTCGGCATCGGCTCGCTCTGCTACGGCTTCGGCATCTCGCCGATGTACTACGGCTGGGGTTTGTTCCAACCGGAAATGCAGCAGGATCTCGCCTTGAGCAACACGCAATCGGGGCTCGTCTTCAGCGTCTTCAGTTGGTTCTACCACCTGCTCGGACCTGTGTGCGGAATTGCCATGGCGCGCCTCGGCATCCGCTCGGTCATGGGCTTCGGCGCCGCGGTAGGCGTGCTTGCGTTCTGGATGGTGAGCCGGGCCGACTCCTTTGCCGACTGCATGTTCGCGTACGGCGTGCTGGGCGGAATCGCAATCGGCTTCGGAACCATCCTGCCCGCCCAGACTCTCGCCTCGAACTGGTTCGTCCGCTCTCGATCACGGGCCATTGCCCTGGTTCTGGGCGGCGGCGCAGTTGTCGGATTCGGCGTCAGCAAGTACTTCGCGCCAGAGATCCTCCGGATCGCCGACTGGAGGACCGGCTGGCTGATCATCGCCGGAATCTCGGCCGTGGTCGGCGTGGTGGCTGTGTCCTTCCTCCGAGGTACACCGGAGAAGGTCGGGCAGCTTCCCGACGGGGGGGCGGCCGTCGGCGGACCGGAACCGGGAACTACCGGCAGTCCATCCCATTCGGGCGAATGGACCGCGCCCCTTGCCCTGCGCACTCATCAGTTCTATCTCCTTGTTGCGCTCTCGATCGCCTACGGCATGCCGTGGGGGATCATCAGCGTCTACGGTCGCCTCCATCTGGAATCCCTCGGATTCACAACCGCCATGGCTGGATCCATCCTCGGCGCCCGCGTCCTGGTCAGCCTGTTCGGAAGGTTCAGCGCGTTCGTTGGCGATTTCATGTCGCCCCAGCGGCTGCTCGCCATCGTCCTGTTGGTCGAAGGGGCGGGCAGTGCGGGACTCGTAATGGCGAAGACGCCGCTCTTCGCATACGTCTCCGTGATCCTGGTCGGCCTCGGCTTCGGCGCCGCCTACGTTTGCATTCCGGTCGTCTTCTCCGCCTTCTACGGCCGACGCGCGTTCGGCACGACCGTCGGCATCCGGTTCGCGATCACGGGCATCGTTGCGCCTTCGGCCCCGACCCTGGCTGGGCTCCTCGCCGACTGGTCCGGTTCGCACATCCTGACCTTCTGGATCCTGGCGGCGTGTTGTCTCATCGGCGCCTTCGTCGCGTTCGGCCTGCGAGCGCCAGTGCTGGGAGCACGGCCGCTCGCGCCGGTCGGGGCGGGATCTACGGGCGGCTAGGGCTAACGAGGCTAGGGCGCCTGGCCGGACCCGGCGACCGTTGTCCGCCAGCGGTGGTCGCCCCAGGACAGTTCGAGCGTCCCCGGCGCGTCGCCTTCCGGCGCCTCGATGTGGATCGTCATGCCCGCCTTCGCGCCTTCCTCGACCTTGTGCTCAAGCGGCGTCTCGCCCAGGTCCTTGGATGGATCGTGCATCGTGCCCCAGATGTCGGGCTCATGGTTCACGATCAGGGTCCACCGGCCATCGTCGTCCAGGCGCAGCCACAGGCTGTAGAGGCCAGCGAACCCGGGTGAGACGTTGCCCGCCGGCACCTCAAGGTCGCCGACCAGGATGTCGGCCTCCGTGCGCAGCTTGATCGCCGCGAAGGTCTCGAACTCGACCAGGCCCTGTTCGTGATCCTGAAAGGACAGCCAGTCGACTCCGCCGACCGGCACGCGGCCAGCGTTCACGACGACCTCGCCGCCGCCGACCTCGGCTCGATCGATCGAGCGGGTTGCGCCGACCAGAGCCGCGAAGCCCTCGGTCAGGCCGGAGGCGTCGAGCTTGCGGCCCTCGCCCTCCTTCGAGGGCTTCTCGATGACCTTGTCCGTCTCGGCGAACTGGCCCGCGGCCGGCCCCGCGGCGAACGCGAGGATCGACGAGACAGCCGCGACCGCCGGCAGCAGCGCGCCGCCACGACCCTTCATCCGCACCCGCCCGTCCTCCAGCGCCCGCCCGGTCCCGTCCGGCCCTACTCGCCGCCCGTGCCCTGCACCGTGGCGAGACCGAACTCGAGGGCGATCTGATCGACCGGCTCCACCGGCGACCAGGCCAGGAAGCCGAGCATCATCTCGTCCGTGGTCGCCGTGCCCGTGATCACGTTGTCCGCCGGATCGAAGCCCCGGACCTCGCCCCGCTCCGGCGTGTTCTCGAACCACATCGTCACCTCGATCCTGGTGCCGGCGGGAATCGTCTTCGGCTTCCTGTACTGGTAGGTCGCCTGCCATTCCTGGTCGTAGTTCGGCACATCGAGCAGGAGCTCGGTCGTCCCGTCCGGATAGAAGGCGTCGTAACGCACGGCGACCGCCCGCAGGTGGGCATGGGGCCAGAGCGCCAGGATGTCCGTTTCCACGGGATACACGCGCCCCGCGCCGACCTTCCAGCGCTCGTGGCCGGGCGGAATCTCGAGGGTCACGTTGCCGATCGAATCGAACTTGACCTCGCGCAGTTCGCTCTCCGGGGTGTCCGCGAACACGAAGCCGATCTGGGAGCGGTCGAAGAAGCCGCTGCCCTCGCCCGCCTCCTTGTTGTAGTGCATCGAGAACTCGATCGTCGATCCGGGCTCAATCTTCATCGCGTAGCCAGGCTCCATCAGGTGGCTCTCGGCGCCCAGGGCGATACAGCCGAGCGAGCTGTCGCTGAACTTGCCGAGCGCGGTCGCGCCGCCGGGAGGCCGGATGCTCGCGCACATGTGGTGGACCTCACTGCCGCCGACCTTGAACTCGACGCCGCGAACCCAGACCGGTTCGGGGAGCATCTCTTCGGTCAGTTCCGTCTCGAAGTTGATGTTGATGTCCGCGATCTCGTCCGCCACCCAGTACTCCTCGGGCATTCGCACGACCAGGTCGGGTCGCCCGAGCGACCAACCGCCGGAACCTTCCTCGACGAACGTCCTCGGCGGCGGGGCGTCCGCGGCGTCGCCGGCCGGCGCGCCGCTCGAAACCCAGGTCAGGACCGTCTCGATCTCGTCGTCCGACATGACCCGCTCGTGGTGGAACTGCCCGCGGGTCGCCTCGGTGGCGAACCACGGCGGCATCGAACGATTCTCCACCGCGCGCGCGATCGAACGAGCCCAGGGACGCGTCTGCTGGTACGTCGTCAGCGGCATCGGCGCGATCATGCCGCCGATGTTCTCGCCCTCACCGTCGGGCCGGTGGCAGGTCTGGCAGTTCTCCTGCAAGACCGGCAGCACGTCGGCGTAGAAGGTGGGTGCGTTCGTGTCGGCGGCCAGGACGATGCCCGGAAGGGCAACGGCGGCGACAACCACGAGGAGGACGGGGCGAGAGGTCGCGGTCTTCATGTCATCTCTCCGGTCGTGCGGCCCGCGGCACGCTCCTGCGTCGGCTGCGGAACCGCGTACAGGCTCGGATCCTTGGTCAAGACTCAGCAAGTGTACCCAAAGTGGCACTATTCTTGGGCCACGACGACTCCGTCGTCGACTCCAACGCATCATTGAGAACGCGGAGGCTGCCAGCATGCGCAACTCGTTCGCCCGCTCAACAGCAGTCCTGAGTGCCTCAGTCGTCCTCTGCCTCTGCAGCGCCGCAATGGCGACGGCTGAAGAAGTAGACCGCCGGGCTCTGTTCGGCGATCTCCACGTGCACACCCGTTACTCGTTCGACGCCTTCATCTTCGGCACGCGCAGCACGCCCGACGACGCCTATGAATTCGCCAAGGGCAAGCCGATCGAGCATCCCGGAGGGTTCGACCTCCAGCTCGACCGACCGCTTGACTTCCTTGCCGTCACCGACCACGCGAACTACCTCGGCATGCTGGAAGCGATGTCGCAGCCCGACCACCCGCTGTCGAAGCTCGACCGGGCGGCCGACTTCACCCAGGCCCGAACGATCGCGGAGAAGCGGCACGCCTTCCGCAGCGGCGCCTACGTCCGGGAGCACCGCGATGTGGACGTCATCCGCTCCGCCTGGAAGCGGACCGTCGAGGCGGCTGAGCGCCACAACGATCCCGGCACCTTCACGACGTTTTCGGCTTACGAATACACGTCCAGCCGCGACGGCGGCAACCTGCACCGCAACGTGATCTTCAGGGACAGCTCGGTTCCGGACTACCCGTTCGGCCGCCTCGACTCGGCGAACCCGGAAGACCTCTGGGCGTGGATGGATGACCTGCGGTCGCAGGGGATCGAGGCCCTAGCCATCCCCCACAACTCGAACGGCTCCGACGGCCACATGTTCCAGCTCGTCAACTTCGCCGGCGAGCCGATCGACGCCGCCTACGCCGACACCCGGATGCGGAACGAGCCGCTGGTCGAGGTCACTCAGGTCAAGGGCACCTCCGACACCCACCCCTTCCTGTCGCCGAACGATGAGTGGGCCGACTTCGAGATCATGCCCTACCGGATCGCGCAGTGGAACAAGTCGAGGCCGCGCGGCTCCTACGTCCGCAACGCCTACCAGCGCGGCCTGAAGCTCCAGGCCGAGCGCAGCGCGAACCCCTACCGATTCGGTCTCGTCGGCGCCAGCGACACCCACAACGGCGGCGCGTCCCTCGACGAATCGAACTTCGTCGCCAAGGTCGGCATCCTCGACGCGACGGCCGAGCTGCGCGGCTCGGTGCCCCTCGTTGCGGACGAAGGCGTCACCGCGTACAACGACACGTACTACAAGACCTGGAGCGCCTCCGGCCTCGCCGGCGTCTGGGCGGAGGAGAACACTCGCGACTCGATCTACAGCGCGTTCCGCCGCAAGGAAACCTTCGCCACCAGCGGCCCGCGGATCGTCGTCCGCTTCTTTGCCGGCGTCTATCCCGACGACCTGGCCGGACGCGACGACGCGGTTGAGGTGGCCTATGCCGAGGGCGTTCCGATGGGCAGCGAACTGCCCGCAGGTGCGGAGGGTGCGGCGGCTCCCCGCTTCCTCGTCTGGGCGCTTCAGGACCCCCTCGGCACACCGCTTCAGCGGGTGCAGGTGATCAAGGGATGGAGTGAAAGCGGCCAAGCGATGGAACAGGTCTTCGACGTTGCCTGCTCGGACGGCGGCGTGCCCGACCCCGAAACGCACCGCTGCCCCGACAACGGCGCCGCAGTCGACCTCTCCGACTGCAGCATCACGCCCGACAAGGGAGCTTCGGAACTCGTCGCCCTCTGGCAGGACCCGAAGTTCGAAGCCGGGCAGCACGCGTTCTACTACCTTCGAGCGCTGGAGAACCCGACCTGTCGCTGGTCGACGTGGGACGCCCTCAAGGCCGGCGTCGCCCCCCGGCAGGAACTGCAGGCGACGATCCAGGAACGCGCCTGGTCGTCACCGATCTGGGTCGGCGGCCCACCGACCAGGTAAGGGTGACACACCGCCGGAACGACCCGTCAGCAGGCGGCCTGTATAATGCGGTCGGTTTCCAGCAATTCCCAACCTCTCTTCCCCGAGTACCCCACGCAACATGCGCAAGTGTCTGATTCCGCTAGCGCTGAGCGCGACCGTCGGCATCTCGCCCGGTCTCGCGCAAGGCGACGAGGAGAGCGTTTCCCAGGAACCGGCAACGCTCGGCCAAGCCATCCGCGACGCGGACGTCTCGGTCGGCCTCCGTTACCGGGTCGAGCAGTCGGACGACGACGCGTTCGACGACGCGGCGCTCGCCTCGACGCTGCGCACCTCGCTCAAGCTCCAGACAAAGGCCTTCCGCGGTTTCTCCTTCCTGCTCGAGGCGGAGGACGTTACGCCGGTCGGCAACGACGACACCTACCGCAACCTGGGCTACGGCGGCCTGGACAACGGCGTTCGTGACCGGCCGGTCATCGCGGACCCGGCGCTCACCGCGATCAATCAGGCCGCGGCGAAACTGGAGCGCGGGCCGGTCGCGTTCACGCTGGGCCGCACGGAGCTCCTGATCGGCGATCAGCGCTTCGTCGGCGCGGTCGGCTGGCGCCAGCACCACCAGGCCTTCGACGCCGCCGCTCTCGATGCCTCCCTGGCCGCGGACTGGACACTGCGCTACGCCTTCCTCGACCGCGCCCACCGGATCACCGGCGCGGAGGAAGCGATGGGCTCCCATGTGATCCACGTCTCGGGCCCGGCGGGTCCGGGCAACCTGGCCCTGTTCGGCTATCTGCTGGACTACGAACGACCCGGCGCCGCGGCGAACTCGACCTCGAACTGGGGCGCGAGCTACAACGGCTCCCGCGACGCCGGCGCGGCATCCGTGCTCTGGGAACTCCAGTACGCGGTCCAGTCGGACTGGGCGGACAACCCCGGCAGCGTCGACGTGGACTACCAGAAGACCGGGATCGGCTTCTCCCGCGGCGACGTCAGCGTGCGGGCCGTGCGCGAGGCTCTGGACGGTGACGGCACCTACGCGTTCCGCACACCGCTGGCCACGCTCCACGGCTTCAACGGCTGGACCGACAAGTTCCTGGGCACCCCGGCGAACGGCCTCGTCGACTTCTACCTCCGCCTCGACCACAATCTGGACACTTGGAACTGGACCGTCCGCTGGCACCAGTTCCGCTCGGCGGTCGGCAGCATGGACTACGGCTCCGAGATCGACGCGATGGCGGTGTGGAACACCCCCTGGAAGCAGGACTTCGGCATCAAGCTGGCCCAGTACAACGCGGACGACTTCAGCACGGACACGCTCAAGGTCTGGATCTGGACGGCCTGGAACGTCAGCCTGCGATCCGCAGGCAACCGCTGACGTCGACGGACGCCTCCGCCCCTTCGCGCAGGGCTTCCCAATCGGTCGCCGCCAGGACGACGACCGGCGGCGACCGCTCGTAGAGTTCCCGCGCCACCGCCGCGCCGAGGGCAAGGATGCCGTCGAGCTCGCGCAACACGACTGCCGCCGGCGCCGTGCCCAGACGCACGCCCTCGAGCAAGACGGAACTCGAGCTGCTCGAACCCCGACCATAGGGCATGACCAGGACGCGGCCCGAAACACTCTCGCCGCAGCGCGGGTGACGCCGGTCGATGATCCGTCCGGTCACCGGGTCCACGCCGCCCCAGAAAGAGAGCGGTTCGTCGAGGCGCAGCACGCTCCCCGCGCCGACGCCGGCGACCAGGGGCCGGCCAACGAGCCTTGTGACGCTCATCGCGGCCCGGCCGTCCCGGGCTGGCCTCCTCCGCGGGCACACCGGGCCCGGCGTCGAGGTTCCGGATGGCGAATCGCCACGCTCACGGCCACAACTCCGGGTCGCGCCGCAGATGGCCGGCATGGGCCGACTGCACGCACTCGGACAGGCTGCCGAAGACGACGTCGAAGCCGACGTTGCCGGGCGCGTAGTGCGCGAACTTGCCCGAGTTCGTCATCAGGACGCCGCCTGAGGGCGTGCGCAGGATCGGCGCCACGACCACGCAGGTGTCGACGACCACACGGACACCGAGGTCGCGCAGGCGTTCGAGGTCGCCTCTACGTTCCAGGAAGTCGAGCGAAACACGGTTCGTGCAGACGACGAACTCGACGCTTGCCGCGGGCGGGCGGCGTTCGACCAGGGGCACGAGCTCGGCGAATTCGCGCGGCGAGAAGTGGGGACTGCCAAGGGCCACGACGTCGATCGGCAGGTCGCTCCGGGACGACGACGCGAAGCCTGGCGACGGTGAGGAACCCGCCGGCGCGTCGGCCGGCCGGGTGGCCTCGGGCGCTCCCGGCGCCGTCGACAGGCGGCCCAGCGCGCCCCGCAGGTCCGAAACGTCGACCTCGACCCACTCCTCCGCCTCCCGGCCACCGAGCGCCGCCTGAAGCGTCGGCGCCTCGGGCGTGATGCCGACGGCGTGAAAGAGCGCCACCGCGCCCGAGGACGCCGCCGCCGCGCCGAGCGCCTTCAGGCCGTCCTCGTCGGCGCTCTCCAGGCCGAGCAGCACGGGCACCCGGTTGGCGCAACGCTCCCCCACCAGGTAGCCGATCGCCGGCAGCAGCCAGGACGCCGACCTGAGAGACCGCGGCAGGGAACGAACGTCGAACACGACCTGGCCGCGCCGGTTCTCCTCCAGGTGGAGCCCCACCGCGGGCGCGCGGCCGGTGATCGCGGCGCAGATGTCGATGAAGTCGCCGTACCGGTGAGTGCGCGCGCCGAGCACCGAGTTCGCAAAGACGATCGCGTTGCTCTCGGCCCAGGCAACCTGCTGCCCGAACGCTGGCCGGGGCGTCGTCTGGTAGGGCGCGCAGGTCCAGATCGTCCGGCAACCCATCTCCTCGTAGCACTCCATCAGCCGCAGCGCTTTCGCCCGCCGTCGCGCAGTGCCGGCGAACTCCTCCGGATGCAGCAGGTCGAGGCCGCCGACGTTCAGCGTCGTCGGCACGCGCACCCGCGCGCCGCCCGCAACCAGGAGTTCGGCGAAATCGACGCCCGAATCGCCGTGGTACAGGCAGCCGTCGATGTGCGCGCCTTCGATGTCCAGCAGACGTTCGGCCCCGTAGACCCCGGCCATCGCGACCAGGATGCGCATCGCGACCGCCGCCGCCTCGCCCTGATCGCCCGCGAGCATCGCACGGTCGAGGGCGGTCAGTTCGACCGTCTCGGACGGATTCACGACGACCATGGCCGGTCAGTGTAGCCAGCGCCGGCTCGCCGGCATCCGACGCAGGCGGCGCCGATGTCCTGAGGCCGAACCGCCGAGTTCGTTGCGTTTCTGCGGCGCAAGCCCCTAGACTCGCCAAACTCGCAACCGAAGCAGCTAACGACACGAACGGCGCTGGCAGGACCGGCGCCGCGGAGCCAGGCCCGCATGGCGATCGATCCAGCACTGCAGGAACGACTGATGGCCGCCGCCCCCTACGGCATGGGCGTCGCGGTCCACGCGGAGGCAGCGCCCGACCGGATGGCGGTGCTCTCGAAGTTCGGCGGCCGCACCCTCGGCGAGCTGAACGCGAACGCGAATCGCCTGGCCCGCGTGCTGCGCGCGCATGGCGTCGGCCCTGACGCAGGCGTCGCCCTGCTGTGCCGGAACCGTCCCGAGTTCATCGAGACAGTCGCCGCCTGCCAGCGCTCCGGCGCCCGGATGACCCCGATCAACTGGCACCTCTCACCGCCCGAGGTGGCCTACATCGTCGCGAACTGCGAAGCGCGAGTGCTGATCGCGGACGAGGCGTTCGCTCCGGCCGTCGCCGCGGCCCGGGCCGCATCGAGCCACCTGCGGCTGACTCTCGCCGTCGGCGGGGAAATCGAGGGCGCGGAGTCCTGGGACGAAGCCCTCGCCGCGGAAGACGGCTCGAACATCGACAACCCGATCCTCGGGGCCCCGATGCTCTACACCTCCGGCACGACCGGCCATCCCAAGGGCGTCTACCGCAAAGCCGACGCGACGCCGACCCCCTTCCTGCTGGCGGTCCGCGAGTCTGGCGACTTCGAGCCGGACACGGACTGCTCCCTGGTCACCGGACCGCTCTACCACGCCGCCCCCCTGGGCCTGAATCTCTCCATGCCGATGGGCGCCGGCGTCGGCAGCGCGCTGATGGACAAGTGGGACGCCGAGGAAACCCTCGCGCTGATCGACAAGCACCGCGTGACCCACACTCACATGGTGGCCACGATGTTCCACCGCATGCTGGCACTGCCCCGGGAGGTCCGCGATCGCTACGACGTCTCCTCCATGCGCTGGCTCATGCACGGCGCGGCGCCCACGCCCGTCCACATCAAGCACAGGATCATCGAGTGGTTCGGCCCCGTGGTCTGGGAGTACTACGCGGCCACCGAGGGCGGCACGTTCCTCGTCGACTCCAGCGAGTGGCTCAAGAAACCCGGCAGCGTCGGCCGGACGGTCGAGGGAACGAAGTACAAGGTGCTCGACGACGACGGCGAACCCGTGCCGGCCGGAACGACCGGCACCGTCTACTTCGAGGCGGCCGAGAACCGCTTCGTCTACTTCAAGGCGCCCGACAAGACCGACGCCGCATACCGGGACGACTTCTTTACGATGGGCGACATGGGCTACGTCGACGCGGACGGCTACCTGTTCCTGACCGGCCGGTCGGCGGAGACGATCATCGCCGGCGGCGTGAACATCTACCCCCAGGAGATCGACGACGTGCTGCAACAGCACCCCGCGGTGTACGAGGTCTGCACCGTCGGCGTGCCCCACGAGGAATGGGGCGAGAGCGTCAAGGCGGTGGTCGAGGTGGACGAGGGCTACGAGGCCGGCGACGAACTGGCCGAGGAACTCCTGGCCTGGTGCCGCGAGAGCCTGCCCGACTTCAAGCGCCCGCGCTCCATCGACTTCGCGACCGACCTCCCGCGCATGCCGACGGGCAAGATTCAGCGCGGCCTGGTGCGCGCGCCCTACTGGAAGGGTCGCGAGCGGGCGATCTGACCGACGAAAAGACAACCAACCCAGAGGCGAGCATGAAGGCAGTCGTATGTAGTGAATTCGGTCCCCCGGAGAACCTGACGATCGAGGAACTTCCCGATCCGGTTCCGGGGTCCGGCGAGGTCGTCGTCGACATTCGGGCGGCGGCGATCACGTTTCCCGACACGTTGATCATCGAGAACCGGTACCAGTTCAGGGGGGAGCCGCCCTTCGTCGTCGGAGGCGAGGTCGGCGGCACGATCGCGGCGGTCGGCCCGGATGTCGACGGCCTGGCCGTCGGCGACGACGTGGTCGGTGGCGGCGGCACCGGCGGCTTTGCGGAGCAGGTGCTGCTCGAGGCGTCAAGCGTGCGCAAGCTGCCGCCGGGGCTCGGCCATGCCGAGGCGACCGGCTACGGCTACGCCTACGGCACCGGCCACTACGGCCTGAGGTACCGGGGCAACCTGAAGGCCGGCGAGACGCTGCTCGTCCTCGGCGCGGCCGGCGGCGTCGGTCTGGCGGCCCTGGAACTCGGCAAGGTGATGGGCGCGCGCGTCATAGCCGCCGCTTCGACCGAGGAGAAGCTGGAGCTCTGCCGGCAGCGCGGCGCCGACGAGACGATCAACTACGCCGAGGAGGACCTGAAGGTCCGCGCCAAGGAGCTGACAAACGGCAAGGGCGTCGACGTCGTCTACGACGCGGTCGGCGGCGAGTACGCCGAGGCCGCGCTTCGGGCAACGAACTGGCGGGGCCGGTTCCTGGTCATCGGCTTCACCGCCGGCATTCCCCGGATGCCTCTCAACCTCACCCTGCTCAAGGGTTGCGACATCGTCGGCGTGTTCTGGGGCGCATCGCGGATGCGCGAGCCGGAGATCTTCGAGGCGACCCGCGTCGAAACCGAGGCGCTCGCCGCGGAGGGCAAGATCCAGCCCTTCATCTCGCGGCGCTATCCCCTGGAAGAGGTGCCGCAGGCGCTTCGCGACATGATGGACCGCAAGATCATCGGCAAGATGGTCATGGCACGGACGGGTTGATCCCGGGAGGATGATTCCATGAAATTCGGCGCGCAGGTCACCGTCTACCGCAACACTTGGGACAGCGTCCGCGAAGTGGCCGAGCTGCTCGACGCCGGTCCCTGGGACAGCATCTGGTACGCCGACCACTACCTGCCGCCGCCCGGCCTCAAGGAAGAGGAGCACCTCGCGGCGCAGGAGGCGTTCACCGTCGCCGCGGCGACCGCCAGCATCACGAAGAACCTCCGAATCGGCCACCTCGTCCTGGGCAACACGTACCGGAATCCCGCCCTGGCGGCGAAGATGGCGGGCACCCTGGATCACATCTCCCACGGTCGCTTCGTGCTCGGCATCGGCGCCGCCTGGTTCGCGCGCGAGCACGAGGCCTACGGCTGGACGTTCCCGTCGATGAAGGAACGACAGGACCGATTCGAGGAAGCCGTCGAGCTGATCCGGGCGCTGTTCCGGTCGGATGAAGCGGTCGATTTCCAAGGCGAGTACTACCGCCTCGATTCGGCGCCGCTCTCGCCCGGCGCCTACGGAGACCCGATCCCGATCCTGATCGGCGGCACCGGCGAGAAGCGGACGCTGCGCACTCTGGCGCGTCACGGCGACGTGATGAACCTGGACGGCTGGGCCCGCGGACCGATGACCCGCGAGTACTTCCAGCACAAGGTCTCCGTGGTCAACCGGCACTGCGAGGACGCGGGCCGCGACCCGGGTGAAATCCGGCACACGGTGCTGATGCCCACCTTCGTGACGGACGACAAGGCGGCGGCCGAGCGCTTCATCGCCGCCCGCGGCCTCGGCGAAGGCACGGCCGCCGGCCCGAAGAGCTATGTCGTCGACCGGATCGGCGAGATGATCGACGCCGGCGCTCACGAGATCATGATCGGCGGCATCCCGACTCACCGACTCGATCACTACCAACTCGTCGCGGAAGAGATCATCCCCGCCTTCGACTGAGACCGATGGCCCCGGAGAATCGGTTCGGCCTCCCCTGGGGGCGCGGGCGTCCAGCCCGCACTCGCTCCGAGTGGCCATCCAGTGGGTGCGTAACGAGCGTGCAGACCGGAACGGATGCCGGCGGGGACGCCGGCGCACTCAGTGGCCGCCCACTCCGAAGCGGCGCGCTCCTGGTCACCGGTGCGCTGCTGGCGACTTCCCTGACCGCCCAGGTGCGCGACACGGACTGGCCGACGATCACCGGCGGCAACGACGCGCGCCGCTACGCCGCGCCGGACCAGATCGACGCCTCGAACTTCGCCGATCTCGAACCCGTCTGGCGGTGGCGGTTGCCGGACAACGACCTGATCGCGAACGATCCTCGCTTCGAGGATGTGTCGATGAAGCAGCGGACCCACGTGACCACGCCGATCAAGGGTCGGCGACCGGCTGTACGTCGTCACGGGCTACGGCATCGCCGCCGCGATCGACCCGGCCGAGGGCACGACGATCTGGCAGCACGACCCGCAGAGCTACGGCCACGGTCGGCCCACGAACCACGGCTTCACCCACAAGGGGCCGAGTTTCTGGCGCGACCCGGAGCGTCCCGAGGCGCCCGGCCGCCTGATCTACGCCAGCACGGACGCGATCCTGCGCGCCGTCTACGCGGACGAGGGCACGCCGGTTCGCTCCTTCGGCAACCACGGCGGCGTCGATCTCACGGAGGGGCTGCACCGGCCGGTCGAGCGCCGCAAGTACACCGTCAGTTCGCCGGCGACCATCTGCCGCGACGTGGCGCTCGTTGGATCGTCCATCTCCGACGGTCCGCTCGGTCCCGACGACGGACCGCCCGGCGACGTGCGCGGTTTCGACGTCCGCACCGGCCGGCAACTCTGGACCTTCCACACCGTGCCGCAAGAGGGCGAGGTCGGAACCGACACTTGGGAGGACGAGTCCTGGCGGATCACCGGCGGCGCGAACGTCTGGGGCCTGATGAGCGCCGACGAGGAGCTCGGCCTCGCCTACCTGCCGACCAGCACGCCGACCAACGACTGGTACGGCGGCCACCGCCGCGGCGACAACCTGTTCGCCGAGAGCCTGGTCGCCGTCGACTGTGAGAGCGGCGAGCGCCGCTGGCACTTCCAGGCCATTCACCACGGCCTCTGGGACTACGACTTCGCCGCCCCCGCCGTGCTCGGCGACATCGAAGTCGACGGGCGCCAGGTCAAGGCGGCCATGCTGCCGAGCAAGCAGGCGTTTCTCTACGTCTTCGACCGGGAGACGGGCGAACCGGTATGGCCGATCGAGGAACGGCAGGTCCCCCAGACCGGCATCCCCGGCGAGCAGACCTCGCCTACCCAGCCCTTCCCCACGAAACCGCCGCCGTTCGACCGCCAGGGCATGCAACTCGCCGACGTGATCGGCTTCACGCCTGAAGTCCGAGCCGAAGCGGAGCGCATCCTGACCTCCCACCAGTACGGCCCGATCTTCACCCCGCCCAGCGAGCGCGGCACCGTCGCCATGCCCGGCTTCGAGGGCGGCGCGAGCTGGCCCGGCGGCGCCTTCGACCCGGACACGGGCAAGCTCTACGTGCCTTCGTTCACGGCGCCCATCCTGATCACGCTGAGACGTCCTGACCCGAACCGCTCCTCCTTCGACTTCGTGGCTCGGGTCTCGGGCTTCCACGGACCCTTCAACCTGCCGATCTCCAAGCCGCCCTGGTCGCGGGTCACCGCCTACGACTTGAGCCGCGGCGACATCGCCTGGCAGGTCCCGCTCGGCGAGGGGCCGAGGCGACACCCCAGGCTCGCCGGCCTCGACCTGCCGCTCTTGGGCTCCGGCGTACGCGGCCACGCCCTGGTGACGAAGACACTGCTCATCGTGAGTTCCGGCCACTCACGCTCGTTCCGTGCCCAGGAGGCGAAGGCCGAGCGGGAGTGGAACGAGCAGCCCGAGGAGGTCACCGGCGGCCTTGCCTGGACCAACCCGAGTTCCGCTGCGCGCGAAGACTGGCGCTACACCGTGCCCGCGCTCCGCGCCTTCGACAAGGCGACGGGCGAGCTCGTCGCGGAGGTCGAACTGCCGGCGCACTCGGACGGCAGCCCGGTTACCTACCTGCACCGCGGCGTGCAGTACCTCGTCGTCTCCATCGGCGGCCGCGGTGAGCCGTTCGAACTGATCGCGTACCGACTGCCGGGGTAGCTGCGACTGCCGGGGTAGTTGCGGGCTCCGACTGGGTGCGCCCGCGTGCCATCCGTGCGCCCGATGACAGGCGCACGGACTGGTTCGCGTGAGGCGCGGGATCGCGCCACCCGGGTTCCCGCCGGCTGCCGCCGAAGGCGGCCGGGAAGACACGCCGGCCGCAGGCCGGCGCCGCCTGGCTACTCAGCCGGCCAGGGCGTGCCCAGGTCCTCTTCGGGCACCGGCCGCATCCCGCGGTTCACGAACTTCTGGAGCCGCTTCCCCTCGTAGGTCTCCGTCGTGTAGATGTTGCCCTTCGAGTCCGTCGCGATGCTGTGGACGGCGAAAAACTGACCGGGCTGGCGGCCGCCGTCGCCGAAGGCGTAGAGCACCTCCATGCTCTCCCGCTCGATCACGTAGACCTTCATGTTCTGGCCGTCGGCCAGGTAGAGGAACTTCTGCCCCTCGTCCGGCGAGAAGGCGACGTCCCAGGTCGAGCCCTGGGAGAGGGTCTCGGGAGCGATGAACACTTCGTCCACGTAGGCACCGTCGGCCTGGAACACCTGAATGCGATCGGCCGCCCGGTCGCAGACGTAGAGCAGACCGTCGGCGGAGATGTCGGCGCAGTGGACGGGACCACGGAACTGGGTCGCCGGCGGATCACCCGGCACGTACCGCCCCAGGTCCAGCTCGTCGTCGGGAGCTTCGCCGTAGGCGCCCCAGTAGCGCTTGAACTCGCCTGTGTCCGCGTCGATCACGACAACGCGACGGTTGAAGTAGCCATCGGCGACGTAGACCTCGTTCGCCTCCGGGTCGACGGAGAGCTTCGCGACCCGGCCGAAGTTCTCCATGTCATGGCTGTCGCGCACGAAGCGCGGCTCGTCCTCGCCCGCGCCTTCGTTGACCCGGGCGTTCGCCTGGCCGACCTGCATCAGGAACTGGCCGTCGCGGGTGAACTTCAGCGCGTGGGAGTCGCCTCCGCCGTTGCCGCCGATCCACACGTTATCCATGTGGTCGACGAGGATGCCGTGGTTCGAGGTGGGCCACTCGTACTCGCCCGTCTCGCTGGGCCCTCCCCAGTGTCCGACCAGGTTGCCGTCCGGATCGAACTCCAGCACCGGCGGCGCCGGAACGCAGCACGCGGAAAGTGGCGGATCCTGCGCCGCGCCGATCTCGTTGATCGCGCCGAAGGCGTCCGGCGTGTTCCGGTGGACGATCCAGACGTGGTCCCGGGAATCGACCGCGACGCCAATCGCGGGGCCGAGAATCCAGTGGTTCGGCAGCGGCTTCGGCCAGAACGGATCGACCTCGAAGCGCGGGGCCATCGGCCCGTCGCCGCCGACGTCCACGCCGCCGACGCCGCCAGAATCATCCGGGCCGGCGCAGGCGCCGAGAATGAGAACGACGGCTGCCGCGCAGCCAAGAGCACAAGGGAGACGGTTCGATGTCATCGTCGCTCGGTCGTGTGTCATGTAGGTCGGTCCATTGTCAGGTCACTCCGTCCAGTCATCGTGGGGCGATTCCGTGTCACGCGGACCCATCCAGTCGTTGGATCCATCGTGGTCCGCGACGTTTCGCGGTTCCTGCAGCACACCAGGGAGGTTGCGTCAGTGTACAACGGTGCCCACTGGGTGCGCCGGCCCTCTGGCCGGCATTCCGACGCCGCGAGGTGGGTAAGCGGGAAGCCCCACCGACCCAGCCGGTTAGCATTCCCCGCCTGAACCGCCTCCGTTCCAACGCTTCTCCCGGATCTCTTCCTGACGCGGCCCTCTGCGCCATGGCGCTGCTGCTCCTCGCCGCCGGGCCCGGCACAGCCCACGAGGTCCCTGGCAGCGTCACCGTCCAGGTCCTCGTGCGGCAGCAGGACGACCGGCTCCAAATCCTCGTACGAACCCCGCTCGAGGCGATGCAGGAGATGGAGTTCCCGGTCGACGTCCGGGGCGTCCTCGACCTGGAAGAGGTTCGGGCGAGCGGCCTTCTGACGGAGGCGGCCAATCGCTGGATCACGGCGAACCTCGACCTGTTCGCCGACGACGCCAAACTGCCGGCCGCCACGGTCCGCGCCGTCCGGCTGTCGATCCCCTCCGACCGCTCGTTCACGGACTCGGGCAGCGCCCTGGATCACATCCGCGGACCGCCGCTGCCGGCGACCACGCAGCTCGTCTGGAGGCAGGCGCTCCTGGATGTCCACCTCGAGACGCCGCTCCATGCGCAGAGCGTCGAAGGTCGCCCGCGCTTCTCGATCGACCCCCGTTTCGGCCGGCTCGGCCTGCGCGTCCTCACGGTCATTCGCTACGAGTCGCCCGACGGCGATGCCCGCACGCTCCAGCTCGCCGCCGAGCCCGGCCGGGTCCGGCTCGATCCCAACTGGGCCCAGGCCGGCTTCCACTTCGTAGCGATGGGCTTCGAGCACATCCTCGGCGGTCTTGACCACCTGCTGTTCCTGATCTGCCTGGTCGCCCCGCTCCGCAAGCTGCGCCAACTGATCCTCGTCGTCACCTCGTTCACGGTCGCCCACTCGATCACCCTGATCGCCTCCGCCGCCGGCCTGGCGCCGCGGGCCTTGTGGTTTCCCACTCTCGTCGAGACCCTGATCGCACTCTCCATCGTCTACATGGCGTTCGAGAACATCCTCGGCATCGGCCAGGAACGTCGCTGGACCGCCGCCTTCGGCTTCGGCCTCGTCCACGGCTTCGGCTTCTCCTTCGCCCTCAGCGAATCGCTCCAGTTCGCCGGCTCGCACCTTGTCACCTCGCTGCTCGCCTTCAACGTCGGCGTCGAACTCGGTCAGCTCCTCGTTCTGCTACTGCTTGTTCCGTTGCTCGATTTCGTCTTCCGGCGCCTGCCCAACGAGAGGTTGGGAACGATCCTGATCTCAGCGCTGATCGTCCACACCGCCTGGCACTGGACCGCCGAGCGGGGTTCGGACCTGACCGCCTACCGTCTGGCGCCGTTGACGGACGCCGTGCCCGAGGGTGCCCTGCCATGGATTCTGCTGATTGCGGCGGCCGGGTTTCCCACCACCCAGTGGCTGCGCCGACGCGGCGCTAGCGAACGGCGTCGGCGAGCGCAGCGACCACCGCCGAGCGGTGCTCGCTCCACTCGCGGCTGGTTGCGTCGGGCCAGGCGCTGTGAGTGACGATCACGGTGTTCGTGGCCGGGTTGATCCACAGCATCTGGCCGAAGATGCCCCTCCCGGCGTAGCCCGCGCCCTGGTTCAGCCACCAGAGGTAGCCGTAGCCGTCGTAGCCGGGGCTGGGGCTCGTCGAGTCGTCCATCCAACCCTCGGGCAGCACCCGCGTTCCGTCGTGCAGGACGCCGCCGTTCATCGCGAAGATGCCGATGCGGGCGTAGTCGCGCAGTGTGGCGCTGATGCAGCAGCCGCCGAGCTCGCCGCCGCCGGGTTCGTGGAGCACCCAGTTCGCGTCAGCCTCCATGCCGAACGGCCCCCAGATCCTGTGCTGCAGGTAAGTCGAGAGGTTGTTTCCGATCGCTGCCCGCAGCACCGCGCCCGCCATGTTCGTCTCGCCGGTGTTGTAGTTGAACACCTCACCTGCCGGATGCTCCCGCTCCAGTGCGGCCATGTACCGGGCCTGCTCGACGAGCGGGGACGGCAGCGTTGCGACATCGGATTCAGCGTCGGCATAGTCCTCGTTCCACTGGACTCCGGAGGCCATCCGCAGCACGTTGCGGATCGTCACGCCGTCGTAGCCGCCGCCGGCCAGAAGGGGAAGGTACTTCGTGACCGGTTCGTCGACGCCGCCGATGTAGCCGTCGACGATTGCCGCGCCGTAGAGCATCGAGACGACGGACTTCGCGATCGAGAACGAGATCCAGCGACTGTTCTCGTCATTTCCGAGACCGTACCGCTCGAAGACGATCTCGTCGTCCTTGACGACCAGGAGTCCCGCGATCCGCCGGTCGCCGATGTAGTCCTCGACGGTGTACGTCTCTCCCTCGACCTCGTAGGTGACCGACGACAGATCCCGCGGCGCAGGGGTCAACGGGTAGGGGTCGTCGGACGCGCTGACCCACCGCGTCTGGCTGAGTTGGTCGATGTTCCGGTAGCCCGCGACCTGCTGCTCCGGCGTCCAGAACAGGATCTGGTCGCGCTCACCGAAGTTCGCCGCGTCCGGATTGACCGCCTCGGCGACCTCCGAAGCGGTATCCACGGCAGGCCCGGCGCAGCCGAGCAACGCCAGCACGATGGCCGTGATCACGGCGACCGCCGGCCATCTGCACTGTGCAGGTGCCGTCAGGGTCCAATCCGCCTTCATTCGAGTCATCCTTCATCGCCCTCCCGGTTCGGAATCCACTCATCGTACCGCCGACCCACGGTAGGCTGACGTCGGTTCCGATGAACGACCGACGACCCGCCGCCGAACCAGGTCCCGCCACACTCGCCTCGGTCCACTCAGCCAGGGGGCGACGACGCCGTTCACGAACTCTTCGAATCCCGCGGCTGGACGGACGGCCTCCCCATCACGCCGCCCACGCCGGAGCGGGTGGTGGCCGCCCTCGATGCGGCCTCCTTCGAGCCCGCGCAGGTGCTTGGAGTCGAGACGGTCCGCGGACGCGCGATCACCGCGCAGAAGGCTGCAATCAACGCGGTGATGGCCGGCTGCCGCCCGCGCGATTTCGCGGTCGTCGCCGCGGCGGTCGAAGCGATGTGCGAACCGGACTTTCTGCTGCACGGCGCCACGTCGAGCACCGGCGGCTGCGCGGTCCTCGTCATCGTCAACGGCCCGATCCGCCGGGAGCTCGGCATGACAGGTACGTTCAACGTGCTGGGCGGCGCCGACCGGGCCTCGCTCTCGATCGGGCGGGCACTGCGCCTCATCCTCCGCAATCTGCTCGGTGTTCGGCCCGGCGAGCTCGACCGCTCCACGCTGGGGCATCCCGGCAAACTCAGCTACTGCCTGGCCGAGGACGAGGAGGGCTCGCCCTGGCACTCCCTGGCAACGGAGCGCGGCGCGCCGGACGGCAGTTCGACCGTGACTGTGTTCGCAGCCGGTGCGCCACGGCAGATCATGAACGAGTGGACGACGGAACCCGAGGCGATCCTCGACACGGTCGCCGCCGAGATGCGCGCGAACCTGCTCCACTACTCGATCTGGGCCGGCAACCACTGCCTCGTCCTGCCGCCACAGTTGCGCGAGCGCTTCGCCTCAGCAGGCTGGAGCAAGGGGGACATCCAGGACTACCTGCACCGGAACGCGCGGGTCCGGCGCGGCGACTGGGAACGGGTGGGCAAGGCGGCTGTCGTCACCGACGCGAACCGGGAGCAGGAGTACGGAGCGCTCCAGTCGCCGGAAGACCTGCTGGTCATCGCCGCCGGCGGTCGCGCCGGCGGCTTCGCGGCCGTCATTCCACCGTGGTTCGGCAACAAGTCGCGGGCAGTGACCGCGGGCGTCGGCTTCTGTCTGAAGTGCTGAAGGGGCGCTAGGGGCCGCAAGGCGCGCTGAAGAGCCGGTCCAGTGCCGCCGCGGACACGAGACCGCGATACCGCGCGCAGACCTTCCCGCCCTCCAGGCGCACGACGAAGACCGCGTCTTCCTGGTCCTCGCCGGCGCCTTCGGAACCGGCGAGGGCACGCCACGCGTCGGCGCCTTCCTCGACGACCAGGAAGCTGCCCTGGCGTTCAGCCGGCACCTCGCCGCGCAGACCGCGCACGACGAACCGGCTGATCATCCGCGGCGCGCCTTCGAGCACCACAACGGAGTAGACGGACCATGCACCCGTCCGGTCATCTTCGTCCAGGGCGGCGCGCCAGGCCCGTGCACTGCCGTTCGCCGCGCGGTGAAAGCTCGCCACGAGGAGGCTGCGCGGAGCCAGGCCCTCCAGCCCCGCCACTTCACGCCCGTCCAGGGTGACCGCACGCAGCCGGCCAGCCGCTTCACCAGAGGTGTCGTCCTCCGAGTACGCGGCCGACACCAACGCGACGGCAAGGGCCGATGCGAGGGCCGCGGCGCCAAGGCGGCGCCGCCTCATTCCGCTTTCCGGAAGCGCATGACCCTGTACTGCTTGATCCGGGCGAAGTGTTCCGGGTCGATGAGCCGGTCGAGCCGGTCGAGCCGGCCCGTGAGCGGCCGCGCCAGTCGCCATCCGGCGCCGGCCAACCGCGGAAACCGCCGCGTGGAGGCCTCACGCAGCAGACTCACGGTGCCGCGGCCGAAGCGGTCGAGCATCGCCCGCGCAAGCCGCAGCATTGGAAGGACGGATTCGGTCACGTCCTCGTCAATCTCGAGAACGAGCCCGCTGGCCTCGGCCCGAGCCAGGAACTCGTCCAGCGGGTGGCCGCTCCTTGAGCTCTCGCTGCCGTCCGGGCAGGTAACGAAATAGTCGCACAGCAGCATGTGCCCACCCGGGGTCAGCGACCGCTGTACAGCCTCGAACAGCTCCTCCAGCCACACGTACTGCGCCGACTCGCAGAGGAACAGGAGGTCGTAGCGTCGGTCCGGCTCGAACTCTTGAAAGCGCCCCAGGTGAAAGCGCCGATCCGGAAGCCGCGACGCGAACAACTCACCATGGTAGGGATCGGGAGACAGGCCCTCGACGTCGTAGCCGAGAGCGGCCAGCCGTTCCGCGATCACGCCGGTTCCGCAGCCAACGTCGAGCACCGAGGAGACACCCGGCGGCATCAGCTCGAACAGACGGGCGACCAGTCGCTCCTGGGCGCGGCGGAGCCCCGCCAGGTCGAGCGGGTCGCCAGCGCTCCACATTCCGAAGTTCAGGTACTCGAGCCCCACGATCCGGTGCAGGAACTGGAGCGCGATGCTCGTCTTGACCTGACGCGGGCTACCGCTGTCCGTTGCCTGGCGAAACAACTGGCGCCCTTGAGGAGCGGATGGCCAGCGGCGGCCCCGCGTCGGCGCCGAAGTGGCGTCAGGAGGTGCGCTCGGACGCGGCGACGGTGGCACGATGCGCAGACTCACTGGTTGTGGAGTCTACAGGGCAATCCCGAACACGACCTTGACGAACGGCTCTTCGGTCCCCCTGGAGCCGGATTGTCTCAGATGGTGCCAACAGGGAGCGAGACTTCGCCCGTGGATGGGATACGGCGCCCGATCTCCACAGACCTGTAGACTGATTCGGCTCAGTCAACGAGCACCGACCTACACTGCCTTGCCGCTCGCTCGAACGGCAATGGGGGAACAATGATGCGCAAACCCGCCCTCTGCCTGAGTCTCGTCCTGCTCCTGGCAGCCGCGGTTCCTTCCGCCGCGGACGACCATCCGCTTGATCCGCTCAGCTACCAGGAGATCTGGCGCGCGCTCGAGATCCTCCACGAAGCCGGCCATCTGGACGCGGAAACGACCTTCTCCCAACTCACGCTCCGGGAACCCGCCAAGGACGCCGTAAGGGCCTGGCGCAAGGGCGACGCCGGTCCCCGAGCCGCCTACGCGCTCGTGCGTAAGGGCAAGGAGTCCTTCGAGACGACGGTCGACCTCGTGGCCGGGGAAGTCGCATCATGGGAACAGCTCACCGGCGCGCAGCCGAACTGGAGCCTCCCCGAGTTCGGCGCCGCGGTCGACGAGGTGCTCGAGCACCCCGACTTCATCGCCGGCCTCGAGAAGCGCGGCATCACCGACTACACCTTCCTGGACTGCTCCACGATCCCGCCCGGCTACTTCGGCACCGAGGAGGAGCAGGACCGCCGGCTCGGGCACGTCAGGTGTTCCGAGCCGCGAGAGGCCCGGAACAGTTGGGCGCGGCAGGTCGAGGGGCTGACCGCCCTCGTCGACGTGGACAGCGGCGAGGTGCTCAAGGTCGTCGACGACGGCGTGGCGCCCATCCCGGCCGCCGACGCCGACTTCGACCGAACCACGCTCGAGAATCCGAGGGACATCCCCGGACCGTTCGAGGTCGACCGTCCCGAAGGGGTCGGCTTCGACCTCGACGGCTACCAGGTGAGCTGGCAGAACTGGAGCTTTCACCTGCGGCCCGACCAGCGCACCGGCCTCGTCGTGTCGCTGGTCAACTACCGCGAGAGCCCGGAGGCGGAACCCCGCTCGGTGATGTACCAGGGCCACCTGTCGGAGATCTACGTCCCCTACATGGACCCGGCGTTCGCCTGGTACGCGCGGAACTTCATCGACGCCGGCGAGTTCAGCGCCGGCGGACTGGTCGGGCCGCTGCTGCCCGGCCGGGATTGCCCCGATCACGCCGTCTACCTCGACTCGACCCACACCAACGCCAAGGGAAGGCCGAGTACGGTGCCGGGAACCACCTGCATCTACGAGCGCGAAACCGGCGACCCCTCGTGGCGCCACTACACGGAAGAGCAGCCGGACAGCCGGGCCAGCCGCGATCTCGTCATCCGTTCCGGCGCGGTGGTCGGCAACTACGACTACCTGCTCGACTGGATCTTCCGGCAGGATGGTTCGATCGAGGCCAGGGTCGGCGCCACCGGCATCCTCGAGGTCAAGGCGACGAGCACGCCGTCGGCGATCCAGCCAGTGCCCGCGGCGGGTCCCATCGGCGCAACCGCCGCGGACGCCGTCCGCGCCGGAACGCGGGCAGACGCCCACGGACGCTTCCTGGACCAGAACGTGCTCGGCGTGAACCACGACCACTACTTCAGCTATCGCCTGGACCTCGACGTCGACGGCACGGGCAACCGTTTCGTCGCCGACCGGCTGGTCACCCGGGAGTTGCCCGAAGGCCATCCCAGGCGCAGCCTCTGGGTCCAGGAGTCTCACCCCGCGCAGACCGAAAAGGACGCCCAACTCGACATCGACCTGGAGCGGCCCGCACTCTGGCGAATCCTGAGTTCGAGCCGGACGAACGGGGTCGGCTATCCGACGAGCTACCAACTCATGCCGGGCCGCAACGCGCGCCACCTGTTCACCGACGACGACTACTCGCTGCGCCGGGCCGGCTTCATCGAGAACCACCTTTGGGTCACTCCCTACGATCCGGATGAGCGCTACGCCGCCGGGGACCACCCGACCCTGAGCGAGCCGGGGATGGGCCTGCCCGCCTGGACGAAGGCCGACCGCTCGATCAGCGACGAGGACGTCGTGCTCTGGCACACGGTCGGAATGCACCATCTGCCGCGAGCCGAGGACTGGCCCGTCATGCCGGTCATGTGGCACGGCTTCGAACTGCGGCCGTTCGACTTCTTCGACCGCAACCCGGCACTCGACCTGCCCTGACGCCGACCCCGGCCGCCTTACAGTTCTGTCGCACGGCCCACTCGGTCCGAACAGGAATGTTCGGCCGGCAAGGCGGGACGGCAGCCCGACTCGGGATCGACAGGCACATACGAGCGCCGCCGCCGCTCCCCCGATCCGCCGCTAACCCCCTTACGCGCTCGGCTTTAAGGTCGTTTCCGCGGTCCCGGGCCGGCACTCTCCGACACGCCGCACGCGCCTCCGCGCACTTGGCACGGTTCTGGATACTAGGGCAGGCAAGCCTGGGCGTCAGTTCCGGAACCTGACCTCGTCCGCTCCCTGGAGACGGAACGGACCGAGACGATCAGCCAGGCGGATCAAAACGAAGAGGAGGGACTCGTATGAGCTTCAGAAGTCGCGGTCGAACCATCGGTCTGGGTTCGGCCATAGGACTCACTTTGTTGCTGGCGCTGTTCGGCGCCGCACCCGCGGCCGCGCAGGAAGGCGTGGACAGCGGCGATACCGCATGGATGCTGACCGCCAGCGCCTTCGTGCTGCTGATGACGCCGGGACTCGCGTTCTTCTATGGCGGACTCGTCCGCCGCAAGAACGTCCTGTCGATCCTCATGCAGTGCTTCCTCTGCATGGGTCTGATGACCGTGCTTTGGGTCGTCATCGGCTTCAGCCTGGCCTTCGGCTCCGACGCCCTCGGCGGCGTGATCGGCGGCGGCGACTACTTCCTGCTGGCCAACCTGGGCTACGACGCCTGGGACGGCACCGGCATCCCGGCGCCGCTGTTCATGATCTTCCAGGGCATGTTCGCGATCATCACGCCGGCTCTCATGATCGGCGCCTTCGCGGAACGGATGAAGTTCGGCGCCATATGTCTGTTCATGAGCGCCTGGCTGCTCGTGGTCTACGCCCCGGTCTGCCACTGGGTGTGGGGCGGCTCCGAGGGCTTCTTCGGCCTGGGCGGAGACGGGGCGCTCGACTTTGCCGGCGGCACCGTCGTCCACATCAACGCCGGTGTATCGGCGCTGGTCGCGGCGCTCGTCCTGGGCCGGCGCAAGGGCTACCCGACTCACACGTCGCCGCCGCACAACCTGCCCTTCGCCGTTCTCGGTACCGGCCTGCTCTGGTTCGGATGGTTCGGCTTCAACGCCGGCAGCGCCGTGGCAGCCAACGGCTCGGCCGCCAACGCCTTCGTCGTCACCCAGGTGGCAACCGCGGCAGCGGCCGCGACCTGGGGGCTGATCGACTGGTTCCGCGAGTCGAAGCCGACGCTCCTGGGCGTCATCACCGGCGCTGTGGCCGGACTCGTGGCGATCACTCCGGCCTGCGGCTCCGTCAGCGCGATCGGCGCGCTCGGCGTGGGCGCCGGCGCTTCCCTGTTCGCCTACCTGGCGGTGACCTGGTTCAAGTCGAAGCTCGGCTACGACGACTCGCTGGACGTCTTCGGCGTTCACGGTGTCGCCGGCATGTGGGGCGCGGTCGCCGCCGGCCTCTGGGCCACCGACATGGTGCCCGGCAACGACACGAACGGCCTCTTCTACGGCAATGCCGGACAGGTCGCCATTCAGCTCAAGGCCGTTCTCTTCACCATCGTGTGGGCCGCGGTCGTGTCGTTCGTGTTGCTCAAGGTCGTCGACCTGATCGTCGGTCTGCGCGTCAGCGATGACGAGGAGCGGCTCGGCCTCGATCTGACCGACCACCGCGAAAACGCTTACACCCTGGTCGACTAGGGCAGAAGGAGGAAACACATGAAGTACATCGTGGCCATCGTTCAGCCCGACCGGATGCAGGAGGTCCTCGATCTCCTGGAAGAGAAGGAGATCCACCTGCTGACCGTCTCCAACGTGATGGGGCGCGGTCGCCAGCGAGGCGTCGCCGAGGTCTACCGCGGCCACAAGGAGGCCGGGGCCCTGCTGCGCAAACTCAAGCTGGAGATCGCGGTCAACGACGACTACGTCGACATCGTGGTCGACGCGATCACCCGGGGCGCCAAGACCGGCAAGGTCGGCGACGGCAAGATCTTCATCCTGCCGCTCGACGAGACGATCCGCATTCGCACGGGCGAAACCGGAAACGTGGCGATCGGCTAACCCGCCACATCGCATCTGCGGAGAGCGCGCCGAGGGAGCCTCAAGCTCCCCGGCGCGCTTCTTCGTTGGCCGACCCTCAGTCGAACAAGCCGTCGAACAGCCGCTCCAGACCACCCATCCGCTCGGCGATCAGATCCCAGGCGCCCTCTTCGTCCGGCAACTGACCGAGGCTCGAGAGGCGGCGCGCAAGAAAGCGAAACTCGCTCGTCTCCGGGTCGGGAATCACGAGGTCCTTGCTGTGGCCGCGGACGATGCGCAGGCAGTTGATCACCGCCCGCAGCAGCCGGTAGCCCGCCTCGACCTGCTCGAACTCCTCGCGCGTGATGTGGCTTCGCTGGTGAAGAGCCCGAACCGCTTCCTCCGTGTTCGTCTGCCGCACTTCGGGGTCGTCCGCGCCGGCCGCGATCTGCCGCACCTGGACGAAGTACTCCGCGTCGAGCAGGCCGCCGGCGCTGAACTTCGCGTTCGTCGTGCCGGGCGCCACGAGTTCCGACCGCTGGCGGTTCCTCAGGTGCCGGATGCGCGCGAGGTCGTGGGGACGCGGATCGAACACGAAGGCCTGCCGGTGCGCCTCGATCCGGGCGCCCAGTTCCGGGTCGCCGGCAACGGCGCGGAGCCGTACCAGCGCCTGGCGCTCGTACGGGTCGGCCTCGCCGTCCGCGCTGTAGAACGAAGCGAAGCGCTGGAACGAGGCGGCGAGCGGCGACGAGGCGCCTCCGGGGCGCAGCCGCCAGTCGAGTTCGAAGATCCCGTCCCGCTTGGCCCGGATCAGGGCCGACAGGCGCTGCGCCGCGCGCTGATAGAACTCGCCTGCCTCGGCGCGCCGCGACGGGTCCGCGTCCCAGAGGAACATCAGCTCGATGTCCGAGGCGTAACCGAGCTCCCGGCCGCCCCACTTGCCGAGGGCGCAGAGGCGCCAGACGCCCGGTTCGCCGAAATCGCCGGCCATCTCGGCCACGGCCTCCCTGGCCGCCCGGCTGAGCACGACCTCCGCGAGGTTCGAGAGCTCGACGCCGAAGTCGCTGAAGCACTCGATCCGGCGCGTCAGGTGGCGCATGTCGATCCGGCCGATCTCCGCGTCCTTGAACCGGTTCAGAGCCTTGTCCGGCCGGTCCTGGCCAGAGAGCGCCTCGTCCAAGCGACGTTCCAGTTCCTCCCGGCCGCCGCCGAGGTCCAGGTCCGCGGCATTCGCGAGCAGCGGCATCAGGTTCTCGTGCTGCCGGCGCAGGAACTCCTCCCAGAGGTAGGTGCCGGCGCCCAGAACCCGCGCCAGTTCGTCGAGCGAGGCGGCGATGGCCTGGGTCGGGTCAGACACCTGCTCGCAGGCGGCGTCGACCAGCGCCCCGAACTGACGGAGCGCAAGCTGCGGGTTCGGCGCGATCGCCAGCCGCCGCGCGAACTGCTTCATCAGCGTGACCTTCAGGCGGAGTTGATCGACCCGGACCGGGTCCTCGACCTTGCTGCCGTCCCGCGTGGTCAAGAACAGGCGATCGCGCACCTCGCCGTCGACCGTGTCGAACTCGACCTTGTCGATCCAGTAGTCCCGTGTGGAGAGCACGTTCGCGAACTCGAACAGGAACATGAAGCTGTCCGGGCTGCGGATGTCGAGCACGGTGCAGTTCGCATCCGACTCGTTGTCGATCAGGATGGAAATCGGCGGCAGGACCTGGTCCTCCTCCGCCCCCTGGCCCATCGACCGCGCCACCTCCATCACCCGAAGCGTGAGTTCCTCGTTGGCGCGCCGGCTCTCGCCCGCCTCGAGGAGTCCAAGCAGCCGGTTCAGGTCCCGCTCGAAGTCCGTCCAGGAGAAGACCCGGGCCGCGTACTCCGGCGCCGGTTGGACCTCGGCCGAAAAGACGATCCGGCGCGGCGCCTTCCTGGTCGCGGTTTTGTCTCCGGTAGCTCGCCGGCGCCGCCGGCGCCGCGCGTCCTCGGGACGCCGCCGACGTGACCGGCGGGCGCGACGGTAGAACTCGAGCTCGCCGACATCCTGGTAGCTGTAGGAACGCCCGCTCAGGATCGACTGGCCATAGGCCGCGAGCAGGCCGCAGATCTTCGCGAACTCGCCCTGGTAGTCGTTCGCGACGACGGTGACCCGCCGGGTCGAGCCGACGTAGCGGACGTCGACCCGGCACAGCCGCTCGCCGCCCAGCTCGTCGATCATCCGGACATGGCTCCCCACCTCCTCGATCGGGTATGCCTCGAAGTAGGCGCTCTCCAGGCGACGGAAGTGATCGTCGAGGAGCTCCGCGGGCACTCTCGGGCACAACTCCCGCACCCCGTGCTTGCGCTCGAGGAACTCGATCGTCTCCTCGAAGAATTCGCCGAAAATGCGCCGGACGGTGGCCGCCGTGCGCTCGTAGCGACCGGCGAGATCGAGCGTGTCCCGGGGCTGGCCCAACGCGAAGGCCACCCGCCACTCGAACGTCGCCCACTGCTTCGGATCCCGCGGGAGCTGGCGTACGGGCAGGTCCCGTTCCAACTGGAGCACGTGCTCCACGACCCGGAGGAAGATGTAGGCCTCGCGCAGCTCGTCGTGCTCATGGCCGGTGATCACCCGCTGGGCCCGCAACTGGGACATCGCCTGCAGCGTGTTGACCGAACGGAGACTCGGGTCCGCCGCGCCGTGGTGAAGCTGCAGCAACTGGACGATGAACTCGATGTCGCGGATGCTGCCGGCCCCCAGCTTCACGTTGCCAACCTCGGCGCCCTTCGAGCGCAGCGACCGCTCGATCATCTGCTTCATCTCGAAGACATCCCGCAGCAGGGTCTCCGGCGAGCGGTCCGGATCGAAGACGAACCGGCGCGAACCGTCGATCAGAGCCTGGCCGGCCACCGCGTCGCCGGCGGCGAACCTGGCCTTGATCAGCGCCTGGAAGGTCCAGTTCATGCCGTAACGCTCGTAAAAGCCCAGGTACTGGTCGACCTTGCGCACCAGCAGCCCCAACTTCCCCTCCGGCCGCAGCCGCATGTCCACCCGGAACACGAAGCCGTCGGCCGTGTTGTCCGAGATCAGCCGGATGAACTTCGGCGCGAGCCGCTGCAGGCGGTGCAGCGTCTCCTGGTCGACATGGTCCGAGGCGACGAAGAGGGCGTCGATGTCCGAGCTGTAGTTCACCTCCAGGCCGCCCCACTTGCCCATCGCGATGACCGCAAACCGCTCCCGGTCGAGACCCGTGGCCTCCAGCGCGCGCTGCACGCAGGCGTCGGCGACCTGGGAGATCTTCGCCGTCGTCGCGTCGAAGTCGTCGAGTCCGCTGAAGTCCGCGACCGCGACGCGAATCAGCTCCCGGTAGCGCAGAAACCGCAACCAGCGGCGGATGTCCTCCTCCGAACCGGGCCGAAGCACAGCCATGCGCTCCCGCTGCTCGTCGACCGACTCCCGCTCGACCGGAAAGAGCCCCTCCTCCGCCTCCGGGTGCGCGTCCAACCAGCGCGCATAGGCCGGCGCGAACTCGCGCAGGATGTCCCGCTGCGCCAGCGCCAGGGTCTGCCGCGGATCCTCGGCGTCCTCGATGCCGGCCGCGGAAAGAGCGTCCTTCGTTCGTTCAATGCGCGAGTTCACGGCGTTCCTCCTGGCGCGCGCCGGAGACGGTTCCGTTGAACTCCCTCCCGGGGCTCGAAACAGGCAACAGGCACGATAGCAGGGAGGACCAGTACCGCCGGAGCGCGGAGGCGGGGCGGATCGATGCGGATCGACCATAATGACCTCTGCCGACAACGAAGGAGCACGCGATGAGAGCCAGCAGAGGAATCGCCAGCCTGACCAGCGTCCTGGTCCTTGCCGCGGCCGGCGGAACGGCCCAGACGGAGCCCGCGACGACGGGCGGCTACCTCACCCCGCCGCCTGAGATCGTCGACATCCTCGACGCGCCGCCGACGCCGACGGCGCTCGTCAGCCCGAACCGCGACGCTCTCGTGCTGATCGAGCGACGAAGCATGCCGCCGATCTCGTGGCAGGCTCGACCGCTGGAGCGGCTCGCGGGCTACCGGATCGACCCGCGCAACAGTGGGCCCTGGCGGGCGCCGGAGACCTCGGCGCTCACGATTCGCCGACTCGCCGCGGACGGGGCCGCGGACGACGGACTGCGAATCGAGGCGCCGCGCGGAACGACCCTGGGCTGGCCGCAGTTCTCGCCCGACGGCGCCCACCTCTCCTGGGCCGTGATCCGCGACACGGGGATCGAACTCTGGGTGGTCGACCTCGCGGTCGGCCGGCCGCGGGCGCTGACCTCCGCCTCGCTCAACGCCGTCTGGGGCAACCCCTGCGAATGGCTGTTTGATTCGAGCGGCGTGCTCTGCCGCTTCCGCGTGCCGGCCAGGGGCACGCCGCCCTCGCCGCCGCGCCAACCCGGCGGGCCGAACATCCAGGAGCACGACGGACGACTCGCGCCGGTCCGCACCTACCAGGATCTGCTCTCGAACCCGTACGACGAGGCCCTGTTCGAGTACCACTTCACGAGCCGCATCGAGACCGTGGACCTGGCCACCGGCGCACGCACCGCGATCGGCCAAGCCGGTCTCCACGCCCGCGTCTCCGGCGCCCCGGACAGCCGCCACGTCCTCGTGGAGCGGCTCGAGCGTCCGTTTTCCTGGCTCCACCCGGCAAGCCGCTTCCCCCGCTCCGTCGAGGTGTGGAATCGGGACGGCGGCAAGGTCAAGGTGGTGGCGACCCTGCCGCTGGCCGACGCCGTGCCGATCGGCGGCGTTCCCACAGGACCGCGAGGCCACCGCTGGAATCCGACCGCGCCGGCCACGCTCGTCTGGAGCGAGGCGCAGGACGGCGGCGACCCGAAGGCCGAGGTAGCGCACCGCGACGTTGTGTTCGCGCTCGATGCCCCGTTCGACGGCGAGCCGCAAGAGCTGACCCGGACGGAGTACCGGTTCGCCGGCGTCGCCTGGACATCCGACGGCACCGCCCTCGTCAACGAGTTCGACCGCGAGACCCGCTGGACGCGGACGTCGCTCCTGGACGTCGGCGGCGACGAGCCGAGGCCGCTGTTCGACCACAGCGCCGAGGACCGCTACGGCGACCCGGGCTTCCCCTGGCGGCGGCCCGGCGGCGGCACGGCCGGCGCGACGATCCTCCAGGACGGCGACTCGATCTACCTCGTGGGCAGAGGAGCGTCACCCGAAGGCGATCTGCCCTTCATCGACCGCCTGAACCTCAAGACTCTGGCCACGGAGCGAATGTTCCGCAGTGAACCCGGCGCTTACGAAACGGTGGCGGCCGTGCTCTCGGCGAACGGCGAGTCGCTCCTGACCCGCCGCGAGAGCGCTACCCAGCCGCCAAACTACTTCGTCACCGACACCTCGACCGGGAACCGGCGCGCCCTGACCGACTTTGGCGACCCCGCGCCGATTCTCCGCCAGGTCGAGAAGCGGTTCCTGACCTACAAGCGGGAGGACGGCGTCGGCCTGTCTGCGACCCTCTACCTGCCGCCCGGCTACCGGGAGGGCGACCGCCCGCCAATCCTGTTCTGGGCCTACCCGCGCGAGTTCACGAACGCGGACGCGGCAAGCCAGGTCACGGGCTCTCCGCACCGCTTCACCGCCCTGCGCGGCGCCTCCCACATGCTGCTGTTGACCCAGGGCTACGCGATCCTCGACGGACCGACGATGCCGATCGTGGGCGTCGGCGAGACGGCGAACGACACCTACGTGGAGCAACTCGTCTCAAGTGCCGCGGCGGCGATCGACAAGGTCGTCGAACTCGGCGTCGCCGACCGCGACCGGATCGCCATCGGCGGCCACAGCTACGGCGCCTTCATGACGGCGAACCTGCTTGCCCACTCCGACCTGTTCGCGGCCGGCATCGCCCGCAGCGGCGCCTACAACCGCTCGCTCACGCCGTTCGGCTTCCAGAACGAGCGGCGCACCTTCTGGGAAGCCCAGCACATCTACGCCGCGATGTCCCCCTTCTTCCACGCCGAGAAGGTGAACGAGCCGATCCTGCTCACCCACGGCGAGATCGACAACAACTCCGGCACCTTCCCGATCCAGTCCGAGCGCTTCTACCAGGCCCTGAAGGGCCACGGCGCCACGGTGCGCTACGTGACGATGCCCCACGAGTCCCACGGCTACGCCGCACGGGAGTCCGTGCTCCACGTCGTGGCGGAGATGCTGAACTGGTGCGACCGCTACCTGGGCGGCGGCGAGCAGCCGGCGTCAGGGGCCGGCGCCGGAGGCTGAGGCGGATCGGTTCAGTCGGGCATCTCGACGATCCGGTCGAGTGCCGGCAGGGCGGTTCGTGCCTCCGGCGGCAACTCAGCCCCTCCCGTCGCCACTGAATCGAGCAACCGGCCCTCTTCGTCGAAGGCGCGGAAGACCGCTCCCTCGTCGGACAGCTCGGCCATCCAGAAGTGCGGCTCGCTGGCCGACTTGGCAAGGTACCAGCGCTCTTCAGGATCGACGGTGCGGGCGTCCTGCCCCATGCATCCGTCGCCGAGGTAGAGCACCCCTTCGCCCTCGCCAACGACTTCGCCCAGCCGGATCGGATGGCTGCGCTTGAACACGTGGTCGTGGTTCTCGAACGCCGCCGTCAGCCCACCGCGGACGAAGACCTCCTCCCACGCGGCGCGACCTTCGGCCGAGTCCTCGTACGACCGATGCGCCGGGTAGAGCGGCATGTGGTACAGGGCGAGCCGGTTCGGCAGGTCCGCGTCGGCCTCCATCCCCTCGGCCAGCCACAACGCCTGGGCCTCGTGGGACACGAGATGGCCACTGTCCAGCACGTACAGAGCGCCTACCGATCCGAGGCCGCGACGGAAGTACGTCGCTCCGCCGTCCTCCGGGGAGCGCCCGCCCTCCTGGTTCTGGCCGAACAGCGCGAAGTAGAAGGGCGCCTTCTGCTCGGGCGGCGAGGACGCCGGGACGCCGCCCTCGCGGCCGACGTTCACCTCGTGGTTCCCGATCGACAGAACCATCGGCACCGTCTGGCCTTCCGGCGTGACCAGGGCCTCGGTGACGTACTCGAGCCACGTTCGCCAGCGCGGCCACCTGGAGACGAGTCCGTTCGCGTAGGCGAGATCGCCCCCGATTGCCAGCAGATGGGGCGACTGCCGCGCGGCCTCGGTCAACAGGGCAAGAGAGAGAGGCTCGGCGCCTACGTCCCCGCCAGCCGCAATCCGGACCGGGCCCTGGAGCGGAACGGTGCGGAAGCTGCGGACCGGTCCCGCGGAACGTCCGTCGAACAGGACCTCGAAGTCGTAGCCGGCGCCCGGCTCCAGGCCGTGAAACGGGAACCGATACACGCGCACGTCCGGAACCCCGCCGATCTCCATCGCTTCCCCCGGAATCGCCAGCGGCGCCCCCTCCGAGCCGGAAGGACGCCATTCAACGCTTGCCGACCGTGGCAGCCGCTCGCCGGGGCCGTCCGCCTCGACGACCAAGTTGACCGTCATCGTCGTCGACGTGTCGCCCTGCCAGGTCAGGTGGACCGAGTGCCACGGCGGCTCGACCGCCGGACCGGAGCAGCCGGCGGCGAAGAGCGCCGCGAGGACGAGGGTCGCTAACTTGGAGAATCGCAAGCCACACACACTAGCTGAGGCCCGCCGCTGCGCGCCCGATGCCGGATTCCAGATGCCGACGGGGACGTCGGCGTACCCAGTGGACAGATGCCGACACTGGCGGACTCACCCCCACTGGGTGCGCCGACGTCCTCGTCGGCTTTCTGAAGGGGTCGCACGAGGCCCCCACGTAAGCGGGGACGCTGGCGCACATGGTGAGCGGGGACGCCGCACGTCGGCGCACGCAGTGGACAGAGACGACGTGCGCCCTACGCCGCCGCTTCGAGGAGCTGGTCCATCACCGCCTGCGCGTTCTCGGGCTGCCCAAGGTGCAGTCCCATCCCGGGCATCGGCGCAACCGGCACGAGCACCCGCCCGACACCGAGGTCCGCCAGCACGCGCAGGCTCGCGAGGTCCTCGCCAATGCCGGTCGTGATCTCGAGCGCCTCCGGATCGCGGCCGTGTTCGACGGCAACGTCACGCGCGACCCCGATCAGCTCGGCGGAAGCTCCACGGGCCGGGAAGAACCCGTCGCCCAACCGGCCGGCTCGCCTGGCGGCGGGCTTCGAATGGCCGCCGACGATGATCGGAACGCTGCCCCTGACCGGTTGCGGCCGGCAGTACGCGGCCTCGAAGTGGGCGAACTCGCCGTGGTAGGTCGGCTTCTCCGCACCCCAGAGCTCCCGCATCGCTTCGATGTACTCGTCCGTGCGCCGGCCGCGGTCGGCAAAGGAAGCGCCGATCGCGTCGAACTCCTCCTTCAGCCAGCCGACGCCGATGCCGAGCAGGAGCCGGCCGCCGGTCATGTGGTCCAGGGTCGCGATCTGCTTCGCGGCAACCACCGGGTTGTGCTGGGGAACGATCAGGATCCCGGTCGCGAACCGGATCCGCCGGGTCTGCGACGCGACGTACGCCATCCAGATCAACGGGTCCGGCAACGGAAAGTCGTCCCGGCCGCCGGCCATCTTGCCGTCGGGCGAGTAGGGATACGCGGACTCGTACCCACCCGGAACAACCGTGTGCTCGACGGTCCAGATCGATTCGAAGCCCGCCTCGTCGGCCGCCTGGGCCAGCTCGACGGCCCGGCCCGGATCGACGTAGCGGCCGGTGTTGCAGTACCTGAGTCCGAATTTCATAGGTCGCGCAGTGTATGGCACGGGCCCAAGCCGCCACCCGGTGAGCGAGGACGCCGGCGCACCCAGCCGGATGGGCGCCACTTCGCGCTGTATGTCTCCGCTACGATGCCGCGGTGCGGGAGGCTGCGGGAAAGACGACGCTTGCCGATATCGACTGGTCCGCGTGGCGCTCCGTCGACCGGGCGACACTGACCTTCGTGCTCGACGGCAACCGCGTGCTGCTGATCCGCAAGAAACGCGGCCTGGGCGCCGGCAAGGTGAACGGCCCGGGCGGCCGTCTCGAACCCGGCGAGGAGCCCATCGACTGCGCGACCCGCGAAGTCGAGGAGGAACTCGGCATCACCCCCCTCGGACTCGAGTACCGGGGCGAGAGTCTGTTCCAGTTCGTCGACGGCTACTCGATCCACGTCTACGCCTTCGTCGCCTCGGGCTACCGGGGCAAGGTCCGCGAGACCGACGAGGCCGTACCGCTCTGGACCGAACTCGACGCGATCCCCTACGACGAGATGTGGGAGGACGATCGCCTGTGGCTACCCCACGCCCTGGCCGGACGTGCCCCCCGCGGCCGTTACATCTTCGACGGCGACCGCATGCTGGACTGGGAACTCGAGATAGACGGACAACGCTACAGCCCCCAAAGCACGCTCGCCTTCTCGACCCACCCAGGGACCGGTACGGGCCGTATCACTCAGCCCGACCCCCGCCCGCCCGCCGAGGTTCCGGTGGGAGGGGTCCCAAGGGGCTCGGAGCGAGCGACGGTCGACGACCTACCGGAGCGAGCGCAGTGAAGCGAGCGCCAACCCCTCATCCTCCGACCAAGCGCGAGCGTCCCGCGGGACCCCTCCCACCGGAACCTCGACGGGCGGGTGCAGCCCTCTACTCGCCGCCGCCGGTCGAGCCGGGGCCGCCGGCAGCGCGGATCGCCGCCGCTTCTTCGGGCTCGACGTAGGTCCAGGCCAGGAAGGGCGCCATCATCTCGTCCGTGCTCTGGGCGCCCCAGTCCACCGAGCGCCCGATATCGAGGAACGGGTACTCGTCGAGCTTCGTCTCGGAGTTGTCGTAGACCGCCTCGATCTCGACCCGGGTGCCGGCCGGCAGCACCTTGGGCTCCCGGTAGATGTAGTTCGTCTGCCAACTGTAGTCGTACTCCGGCACGTCGAGCAGCACCTCGGCGCCGCCGTCCGGGTAGTGCGCGGTGTACTTCATGCTGTCGCCGCGGAAGTGCATGTGCGGATGAAGCGACAGGAGCACCGCGTCCTTCTCGAACACCCGGGACGAACCGACGCGCCAGCGGCCGTGACCCGGCGGAATCTCGAAGGCGCCGGCGCCGATCGTGTTCCAGGTCACCTTGTGCTTCACGTCGGCGCCTGCCGGATGGAACCTGAAGGCCACCGCCGAACGGTCGTAGCCCCCGGAGCCAGGGCCGGGTTCCTTGTGGTAGTGGACGTTGAGACGCACGACCATGCCGGCCTGCAGCAGGTTGCCGAAGCCCGGCGGGTAGATCGTCGGGTCCTCGCCGGCGGCAATCGAGCCGAGCGAGAACGTGTTCTCGCTCAGCACGTCAACTTCGCCGTCGTCATTCGGCGTCAGCGCCCGGCCGGTGATGTGATGAACGAACGACGCGTCCGGCTGGTACTCGATCGCCTGGATCCAGCGCGGCTCGGGCAGCATCTCTTCGGTCAGCGTGATGTAGAAGTTCGGCTGCTCGTCCTCCACGTCGTCACCCACGTGGTAGGGCTCCTCCAGGTACACGAGCAGGTCCGGCTTGCCGATCAGGAAGCCGCCGGTGTCCTCCCACTCCCGGGGCGCCGGGCCCTTCGACGGATCGCCCTTGGGGGCTCCGCGCTTCGCCCACGCCATGACCGTGTCGATCTCGTCCTGGGTCAGGGTTCGCTCGTTGGCAAACACGCCGGCGGTGTGGTCCGACGCGTCCCACGGGGGCATCTCGCGGCTCTGGACCAGGCGCGCGATGGACCGCGCCCACGGCCGCACCTCCTCGTAGGTCATCAGGGACATCGGCGCGACCATGCCGGCCACGTTGTCGCCTCCCGGACGGTGGCAGGTCTGGCAGCTCTCCTGGAAGATGGCCAGGACGTCCTCGTGGAAGGTGACTTCCTCGTCCGTGTCGGCGGCGACCGCCGCGGAAGCGAGGCCCAACATTCCGAGAACGAGAAGTCCAGCGATCGAGCGGTTCATGCGCGCCTCCAGCCTCTACCGGTTGTTCGGTCGGTTCGTTGACTCTAGCAGCTTGCGTGGCTTCGCCGCGGTCGGAGCGGATGCCGGCGGGGACGCTGGCGCAGCCGGTGGGCGGAACGGGCTCGCCGCTGCGGATCGCTACTCCCAGACGCCCTCGGGGATCGGCTTCGCCTCGACGACTTCCACCGCCACCTTGTCCGGCCCCATGACGAAGAAGCTGCGCAGCCCGAGTTCCGGGCGCCAGGTGATCGGCTCGACGATCTCGGCGCCCGCCGCCTTCAGCCGTTCGAACACCGGTTCGATGTCGCGGTAGGAGAAGGCGAAGTGGTCGATCGCCCGGCCCCGCTGGGGCTGGGTCTTGGGAAGCGGCGCGGTGTCCGGCGGCCACCACGGCGCGACCGGTTCGTAGTCGGGCAGGTTGTAGACGATGAAGTTCACATTGTCCGCGCGAAAGGCGTTCGACCAGGCCCGGTGCTCGTCGTGGAACTCCTCCCACGTTCCGAACTCCGCGCCGTCGCCGACCGGCCGCGGATTACCCTCGGCGCTGCGCCTCGCGGACAGTCCGAAGTGGCGCTCGTACCAGGCCGCCGTCTCGTTCACGTCCGCTGCGAACAGGTGAACGTGGGCGAACCGGTGGTGCCCCATCGTGTTGACTTCGATCATCTCGCGGTCGGGGCCATTCACGTAGATCACGTGCCCCCGGCCCAGGCGGTAGATCGGCGTGTGGATGTCGATTCCCCGGGACACGAGCCACTTGTACTCGTTCGGCAAGTCGACGCCACCCCAGCCGAAGTGCCAGATGCCGCTCTCCTGGCTGCCGTCCGGCGCCTCGTCCACCTCGTTGAACAGGATGAAGGACCGTTCTGTGAACACGGCGTCCGCCACGCCGCGGAACTCGATCGGCAACGCGCCGAAGGTGCCGCGGTAGAAGTCGATCGACCGCTCGATATCCGTCACGTTCAGGTGGATGTGGTGAAACCGCGCCGTCTCGACCGCCGTGACTGTCTCCTGCGCCGCGAGCGGTCCGGCTGCCGCGAACGCAACGACCGGGCAGATGAGCCGGTTCACCTGGAATCTCCCGCGCCGCGTCAAGGCGCTCCTCCCTCAAGAAGTTCGACGACTTCGATCTTCGTGCCGTTCGGCCCTTCGATGAAGGCGATCCGGTGCCCGTCATCCAGCACCCGCGGCTCTTCGACGAACTTCACGCCGTCCGCGCGCAACCGCGCCAGCCACGGATCGTACTCCGTCGCATGCCAGCCGATGTGATCGACCACCGTGCCGTCCGTGCCGCTGCGGTCGCCCGGTACCTGGTTCACGATCAGCCAGGTCTCGTCGCCGCGGTTGTCGTAGAGGATCGAATGGAGCGGCGGAAGTCCCTTGAAGGGAACGACCTCGCCGCCGAACTGCTTCGCGTACCAGGCCGCGGTCGCCACGGCGTCGCCCGAGAACACGTGAACGTGGTGCAGCCCCGGCGCGCCGCCATGGTCCATGTCGTCGATCACCTCGATCCGCGTGCCCCACGGGTCTTCACAGAAGCCGAACGTGAACCCGGCCGCCTCGACGTGCCGCGCGGCGCCGACGACCTTGCCGCCCGCCGCCTCGCACTGCTCCAGCGTCGCCGCGACGTCGGGAACCGAGAAGCCGATGTGGTCGAGCGAGGTCGAGCCGCTGCCGCTGGTCGGTTCGCCTTCCCTGACCTTCAGGATGTCGTTGCCGTAGAAGACGGCGTCGAACGGGCCACTCTTGCCGAGCTCTCCGCCGAAGAGCTCCTGGTACCAGGTCGCCGCCGCCATCGTGTCGGGCGCGATCAGGTGGACGTGATCGAAATCCTCCGCGGCGAGAGGCTGCGCGAGGATCACGCCAAGCGCCGCCGAAGAGACGAACGCTCGAACGAAACCGGGGCGGCCGCGTGCTTCGCAAACGGTAATTCGGAGGCTGCGACACATGCGGCTGGCGATGTTCATACTGGCAGCGTACCAGCCAGACTTCACACCGGATGCCGGCGGGAACCCGATGCAGCCTCAGGAAACGGCCCGCACCGGCGCCGCCCGCAGCGCCACCGAGCGACAGGCGCCGAACAGGGCCGGCACGAACAGGTCCGGGCGATCCGCGCAGGCGTAGTGGTCCGCGTCCACCCGACAGAGTTCCGCGCCCGGGATCCCCGCCGCGAGCGCGGCCTGGTGCTCCGCGGGCACGTGCTCGTCGCGCTCCGTCAGGACGACCGAGGCCGGCACGTCGACCTCCCCCAGCCAACCGCTGGAATCGAACCGGGCGAGCGCGGCGCCCGCTTCGATTACGGAAGCCGCCCGGGCCGGGCCGAGCTGTTCCTGGAGCACGCTCCGCAGGTTCGGATCCTCGACCCGTTCGAGCATCCGGTCGCCCATGCTGGCCCACACGGAGCGCGGCGCGGCTCGCGCCACCAGCGACAGGAGCGGCCCGAGCGTCGAGGCCGCCTGCCTGGCCTTCGGCCCGGCGAAGCGGAAGCTCGTCGCGCAGAGCACGAGGCCGGAGGTCCGGTCGGGGTGGCGCCGCCAGAACAACTGCGCCAGGGCGCCGCCCATCGAGTAGCCCACCGGGATCACCCGCTCGACGCCCAGCCGGTCGACCAGCGCCGCCGCGTCGTCCGCGCAGTCCTCCAGCCTCAAGGCGCCGATCTGCCGGATGCCGCGGCCATGACCCCGGTGATCGAGAGCAATGACCCGGAAGCCGCGGCAGAGCGCCCTGAAGCTCGTCGCCCAGTTCAACAGCGCGGTGGCGGCCAGACCATGCAGCAAGAGCAGGACCGGCGCGTCCCCCGGGCCCGCCAGGTCGTACGCCCAGGTCGCACCCCGACCCGGCAGATCGATCCGGCGGCCCGCTCCGGGAGAGTCCACGGCGTCCTCCTCAGGCGTACCGGCCGAGCGCCTGCGTACGGGCGTACACGTCGTCGACGACCCAGTGAAACAGGCACACATGGAGGCTCTCGACCATCGCCATGTCGTCCAGGTCGACGCGAACGCCGTCCTGCTGAAGCTCCCTCAGCCGACCGCCGTCGAAGCCGGTCACGCCGAACGTGCCCAGGCCATGGCGGTTCGCCCAGTCCACCGCGGCGAGCACGTTCGGGCTATTGCCCGAGCCGCTGAAGGCGACGAGCGCATCGCCGGCGACGGCCGCGCTCCGCAACTGCTGGACGAAGACCTGCTCGTAGTCCAGATCGTTCGCGACCGCCGTGATCCAGGGCACGTTGTCCGTCAAGCTGACGACCCGCAGCCGCTTGTGTGATTCGTCCCGCAGGCGGTCCGCCGCGACCGTGCCCTTGCCCAGATCGACGCTCAGGTGGCTCGCCGCCGCTGCCGAACCGCCATTCCCGATCAGGTAGAGCGTGCTCCCCCGGGTCCAGACGTCGAACACGAAGTGCGCCCAACGCTCGACCGCCGCCGCGTCGATTCTCTCCAGTTCGACGCGAAGACGGTCGAGGTAGGCGGAGGCGTCGAGGGTCCTGCCGAGCATCGAGGCATCGTAACGGAGAGGATGGCAGGCGGCTCGGTCAGTACGGCTCGCGCGTCACGCGGTCCGCCGGCACACGGCAGATCCGGCCCATCCGGTGGACGCCGGCCTGGGGATGGGTCCAGTGCAGTTCGTCGCCCTCCATCCAACGCTTGACGCGGATCCAGGGAATCCCGTAGCCGTCCATCTCCAGCACCCCGTCCCGATAGCGGGTCCGGTTGCGAATCCGCATGCAGCGCGGATTCACGTCGTTGACGCCGCCCTGGAGCGTGCCGTCCGCGCGCATGTCGTGGATCACGCCGACAGTCGTCACGACCACCCGGTCGCCGCACTGCTCGACCCGTTCGAGGTGGCCGCTGTTGTCATCCAGCCACAGACCGCGGAGGTCGGGCGCCCCGGCCGGCAACGGCTCGGTGCAGGCGGCCAGGACCGGCTGCGGCCACTCCGTCCAGCCGGCGCATCCCGGGGTGTAGGCGACCGGGATCTCGTCGGCGGTGAGGCCCGACCCGTCGAGCACCGGCAGGTCGCAGTGGTCGACCTCGCCGCCGCCTCCGGTCAGCAAGCGCGCCTCCGTCGTATCGGGCGGACGCGGAGCGGAGCGCAGGTACACCCTGGCAGCCGCGACCGCCGCTCCGGCAAGTGCGATGGCTGCCACGAGCGCGATCAGCCCGCGCCGCAGCAAGCGGCGACGCCGCAACCTGTGGCGGTGGACGGCCACCGCGTCCTACCCGCCCACCGGCGTCTGTTCGATGAAGTCGGCGACGATCGTGGCCAGTTCCCGGCCGCGCCCCTCCTGGAGGAAGTGACCGCCGCCCCGAATCGTCCGGTGGGGCTGGCCCTTGGCTCCGGGAATCCTCGACTCGAAGGGCTTCCGGGCGCCGCCCGTCACCGGATCGTTGTCCGAGAAGGCGCACAGAAAGGGCTTCGTCCACTGCGAGAACACCTTCCAGGCCTCGATCTGCGCCGGCACCGAGGGGTCGTTCGGCAGCATCGGCACGCGGCTCGGCATGGCCCGGATCCCGGCCTTGAAGGACGGGTCCGGGAAGGGCGCGTCGTAGGCCGCGATCTCTTCGGGCGTCAGGGTCACGCCGTCGGCCATGCCACCGAGCATCATCCCGACCGGCATGTCCTCGGTCTCCCAGGTCCACTTCTGCCAGTACGCGAACTTCACTGCCGGATCCGTTCCCATCTGCGAGATCTGCTGCTGCATCTCCATCATCGTCGGCGTCGGCGCCTCCGCCCGGAACGTCTCGATCTTCTTGACGGTCTCCTCGGAGACTTTCATCGGCAGCGGCAGGCCGGTGTTCGCCGCGACGATGCGGTCGAACCGCGCCGGATCGTGAGCCGCCATCCGCAGCCCGATCAGTCCTCCCCAGTCCTGGCCCACCAGGGTCGCGTGCTCGACGCCGTTGCTGCGCGACCAGGCGCTCAGCCAGTCGACCTGACGCTGGTACGTGTAGTCATCGCGCTCGGTCGGCTTGTCGGAGCGGCCGTAGCCGACGAGATCCGGCGCCATGACGCGCATCCCCCGCTCCGCCAGCACCGGGATCATCCGCCGGTAGAGGAAGCTCCAGGTCGGCTGGCCGTGCATCAGGAGGACGATCGGACCGTCCGCCGGTCCTGCCTCCACGTGATGGATCCGTAACCCCTCCCCTTCGCCGTCGCCTCTCGGCACGACCGTGTAGTGCGGCTCGTAGTCGAAGTCGGGAAGGTTGGCGAAGCGTTCGTCGGGTGTGCGAAGGACTTTCATGGCGATGGGACTGCTCCGATTGTGGCTGGAAGATCGGGACCGCGGCGGCACTCGCCGCCTGGTCCGATCCAGGAGCCGGCCGCGGCGAGGAACGCGAGGGGACGCGGAAGCGCGTAGGATAGCCGCCCTTCCGAACAGAGGGTCGGCCCTTCCGGCCCTGGCAGCCCTAAGAGGAACGAGGCCGATGAAGTTGCTGATCGCCAACCGCGGCGAGATCGCGGTCCGCATCGCCCGCGCCGCGGCGGAGCTCGACATCCCCACCGTGGCGGTGTACTCCGAGGACGACGACCAGTCGCTCCATGTCCGCCGGGCGGACGACGCAGCAGCGCTCAGCGGTTCCGGCCCCGCCGCCTACTTGGGCGGCGAGCAACTGCTGCGGGCCGCAGCCGAGCACGAATGCGACGCGGTCCACCCGGGCTACGGCTTCCTGAGCGAGAACGCCGGCTTCGCCCGCGCCTGCCTCGACGCGGGCGTCCGTTTCGTCGGCCCGACGCCCGAAGCCCTGGAGCTGTTCGGCGACAAGGTGCGGGCCCGGGCTCTCGCGCAGCAGCAGGGCGTTCCGGTCGTCCCCGGGGTCTCAGAGCCGGTCACCCTGGACCAGGCGCGCGCCTTCATGGACGACTTGCCCCTGAGCTCCTCGATGCTGATCAAGGCCGTCGGGGGCGGCGGCGGCCGTGGCATGCGGATCGTGACCTGCGAAGACGAACTCGAGGATGCGTACAGCCGGGCGGTGTCCGAAGCCGGCGCCGCGTTCGGCAACGACGGGGTGTTCGTCGAGGAACTGCTGACCGCGGTGCGCCACGTGGAGGTCCAGGTTGCCGGCGACGCGAGCGGAACCGTCGTCCACTTCGGCGACCGGGACTGCAGCTTCCAGCGGCGCCACCAGAAACTGATCGAGATCGCGCCCGCGCCCTGCCTGCCGCCCGCGCTGCGGAAGGCGATCCGTGACGCGGCGCTCGCCCTTGCCTCGGCGGCCGGCTACCGCAGTCTCGGTACGGTCGAGTTCCTGGTCGAGACCGGAGGCGGCCAGGGCGGCGAGCCGCGGTTCTTCTTCATCGAGGCGAACGCGCGCCTGCAGGTCGAGCACACGGTGACCGAGGAGGTCTTCGGCGTCGACCTCGTCCACCTCCAGCTCGAACTGGCCCGGGGCCGCCTGCTGGCCGAGCTCGGTTTTGTGCCGCAGAACGGCACGGAACCGCGCGGCACCGCGGTCCAGGCCCGAGTCAACATGGAGAAGATGGCTGCCGGCGGCGCCGTCTTGCCGACGGGCGGCCTCCTCACCGCCTTCGAGCCCCCCAGCGGACCCGGACTGCGCACGGACACCTTCGGCTACACCGGCTACCGGACGAATCCCCGTTTCGACTCCCTGCTGGCCAAGGTCGTGGGCCGCGTGCCGCAGGCGGACCATCGCGCCGCCCTGGCCCGAACCGCCCGCGCCCTCGGCGACTTCCGGATCGAGGGCATCGAAACGAACGCTCCCTTCCTGCGCGCTCTTCTCGCGCGGGACGAGGCCGAGACCTGGAACGTCCACACCCGCTTCGTCGACGAGCGGCTGGCCGAACTCGTCGAGGCCGCGGCCGCGTTAGGGAACCCCACCCCCCGCGACGGCGCCGCGGGCCCGGAGCGGGGCCTGGCCGGCGTCAAGGTCGACGCCGTCGACCCGCTCGCCGTGCTGGATCACGGCAAGTCGGGCGCACACGCGGTCAGCGCACCGGCCGCGGCGCCCCCTCCGGTCGACCAGGCGCCGGTCCCCGAAGGTCTCACCGCCGTCCGTGCCCCGATGCAGGGAACCGTCCTCAGCCACGAGGCGGAAGCCGGCCAGGAAGTCGCCCCCGGCCAGATCCTCTTCATCATGGAGGCGATGAAGATGGAGCACGAGATCCGGTCGGACGTGGGCGGCGTGCTCCGCGACCTCCGGGCCGCCGTCGGCGACGCGGTCTGGGAAGGCCACGTCCTGGCGCTGATCGAGGAGCGAGACATCGAGGTCTCGGGTGACGAAGAGGAAGCCGACATCGACCTCGACGCAGTCCGACCCGACCTCGCCGAGGTGCTCGAACGCCACCGGGTGACGCTCGACGAGGCCCGGCCCGACGCGGTCAGGAAGCGGCGCAACACGAAACAGCGCACGGCTCGCGAGAACATCGACCAGTTGTGCGACGGGGGCAGCTTCGTGGAGCACGGTCAGCTCGTGCTGACTCCGGGCACCGGCCTCGCGAAGGAAGAGGTCATCCGCAAGTTCCCGACGGACGGCATGGTGACCGGGGTCGGTTCGATCAACGGCGACCTCTTCCCTGACAATCGGAACCGCTGCGTCGTGATGGCCTACGACTACACCGTACTTGCCGGCACCCAGGGCGCGCTCAACCATCCGAAGACGGACCGGATGGTCGAGCTGGCCCACCGCTGGAAGCGACCGGTCGTCCTGTTCGCCGAAGGCGGCGGCGGCCGCGCCGGCACCGGCGGCAAGCGCAAGGGCGGCGCCTCGACGACCAAGGCGGGCCAGGGCCGCAGCGACGAGACCTACCGGCCGCTCGACACGCCCACCTTCACCTCCTTCGCGCGCCTCTCCGGCCTCGTGCCGATCGTCGGCATCACGTCACGCTTCTGCTTCGCCGGCAACGCGGCGTTGCTCGGCTGCTGCGACGTGATCATCGCCACCGCCGACTCGAGCATCGGCATGGGCGGTCCGGCGCTGATCGAGGGCGGCGGTCTGGGCGTGTTCCGGCCGGAGGAAGTCGGTCCGATGGACGTGCAGGTGCCGAACGGCGTCGTCGACATCGCGGTCGAGGATGAAGTCGAGGCGGTTTCCGCAGCGCAGCAGTACCTGTCGTACTTCCAGGGCCGCATCGACAACTGGGACTGCCCCGACCAGCGCCTCCTGCGCCGGATCGTGCCTGAGAACCGCCTGCGCGTGTACGACATCCGGGAAGTGATTCACACGTTGGCCGACACCGGCAGCGTGCTCGAACTGCGGCCCGAATTCGGCCTCGGCATGGTGACCGCCCTGGTCCGGATCGAAGGGCGGCCAGTGGGCATTCTCGCGAACAACCCGGAGTTCCTCTCCGGCGCGATCGACAGCGACGGCTCCGACAAGGGCGCTCGCTTCCTGCAGCTCTGCGACGCCTTCGACATTCCCGTCCTCGTGCTCTGCGACACGCCCGGCATGATGGTGGGCCCCGAGATCGAGCGCACCGCGCTGGTCCGACACTGCTGCCGGCTGTTCGTCGTCGGCGCGAACATCTCCGTGCCCAGCCTGACGATCGTGCTGCGCAAGGCCTACGGCCTCGGCGCCCAGGCGATGGCCGGCGGCGACCTGAAGGAGCCGTTCTTCACCGTCGCCTGGCCGACGGCCGAGTTCGGCGGGATGGGCCTCGAAGGCCAGGTCAAGCTGGGCTTTCGCAACGAGCTCGCGGCCATCGAGGATCCCGAAGGGCGGCGCGCTCGCTACGAGGAACTCGTCGCGGCGGCCTACGAGCGCGGAAGCGCCCTGACCGCCGGCGCGTCCTTCGCCGTCGACGACGTGATCGACCCCGCCGACTCAAGGCGCTGGATCGCCCGCACCCTGGACTCCGTGCCGCCGCCCCCGGTTCGCGAGGGCAAGAAGCGCCGCAACATCGACACCTGGTAGGCCGCTACTCGCCGCCGCCCGCGGGCTCGATCACGCCGTACATCAGCCCCCCGTACGGCCCGTGGTTCCACGTCCCGGCATACCGCTCGTCGTAGAACATCACCCGCGCCCCGAACTGATCGCCCAGGCCGGGAATCTCGAAGTCCGTGATGCTGACCATCGGCGTATCGCCAGCCCAGACGATCGGCACGACGACCGGCAACGTGACGTCGACCGTCATGTACACGACGCGGACGTCGAACCGCCAGCGATCGCCCTCCCCCTCAAGCTTCGACACGCTCGCGATCTCGTAACGCTCCGGGTTCCGGTCCCGGCGAACTCCCTCCACCTCGTCGAGCCCCGGCACGTTCTCGATCGTGAAGTGGCCAACCATGTCGACGTTCTGCATCGTCTCGGCAAACCTTCGTTCCCGCTCCGAAAGTTCCTCGAGCGGCACCGCGCGGCCAACGCCGGTCGCGTGGACCAGCCAGCCAGCACCGTAGCCGAGACCAAGCAGACCGAGAGCGGCGATCGCCGCGCATACCCAGAGAACCGACTTCTTCATGGCTACCTCCTGTTCAGGACGCGAGGTTACCGCGAGCCGCGTCCGGCGGGGCTACAATCGCCCGGTCCATGCGCCACCTGTTCGCCGCCGGCCTGCCGGTCGCAGCCGCCTCTCTTCTCGCCGGCGCCGCCGCGGCGCAGGAACCCGGTTCGCGCGATTCCGCGCCAATCGTGAACGAGTCCGCGCGGGTGGAACTGACCGGCGATCCATGGTCCGACATGGACTACGGGCCGTTCAAGGTCCACTCCTACATCGTCGAGGACGGCAACAACGCGAACAAGGGGATCGCCATCCGCGTCGACGACGGCCCCGGCGGCGTCGCCAAGGGGTCGGAGTTCCTGCTCTTCGACACGGACACCCTGCGCTGGGCCGCGGGCTGGACCGGCTCAGGCTTCATGAATTGGAACTCGATCAACTACAACGGCAGGCACGTCGTGGAGCCGGCGATCGTCGGCGACCTGGTGTTCACGAACCCCGACGCCCCGGGGTGGTCACGGGCCGGCGACGACTTCCGGGACACGCGGCTCGTCGGCCGCGGCGGGCGGCGCTTCGGGCCGCAGGCCCGTGCCGTCGCGCGCTGGCTCGGGCACTACCTGCACGGGAACCAGGTCGTGTTGCACTACCGCGTCGCCACCACGGATGTGCTGGAGCTCGGCGCGTCGGAAGGCAGCGACCTCTTCAGCCGAACCCTGAACATCGGGCCGCGACGCGCGGATCTCGTAGTCCAGGTCGCGCATCAGAAGGGCGGTCAGGCCTGGACCGACGGCGAGGCCGCCGGCTTCCGCGAGCCCCGCCCGGACGACCCGGGCCAGGGCGAACGAAGCGGCCCCACGGCCGCCACGCTGGTCGGTGCGCCGGACGGCGTCCGGTGGGTCGAGGTAGAGGGCGACCCCGACGACCTCCGCCTGCGCGTTCCGGCCGGCGACGAACCGATCCGCTTCAAGGTCGTGATCGGCCGGCGCGGGCGATCAAACGCGGGCTTCCTGGCCCGGGCCGCCAGCGTGGCCCCCGCGGCCGACCTGGCGCCGCTGACCCGGGGCGGCCCCGCCCGCTGGGCGGAGACGGTGACCACCGAGAGCCGCGTCCTCGGCCGGCGAGGCGGACCTTTCGAGCTCGAAGAGATCACCACGCCGCTCGACAACCCCTATCGCTCCTGGATGCGCCTGGGCGGCTTCGATTTCCTGGACGGGGGCCGCCGCGCGGTCGTCGCCACCTGGATGGGCGACGTCTGGATCACAGGCGGGCTGGGCGGCGACGAGATCGGTGAGATCACCTGGAAACGCTTCGCGACCGGGCTCTATGAGCCGCTCGGCGTGAACACGCGGGGCGGCGAGATCTTCATAACGTCCCGCGACCAGATCACCCGCCTCCACGACCTGAACGGCGACGGCGAGGCCGACCACTACGAGGCCTTCAACCACGACGCCCAGGCGTCGGCGCACTTCCACGAGTTCGCCGTGGGCCTGGAAGCGGACGCGGACGGGAACCTCTACTACGCCAAGGGCACCGGACACGACTTCGACGCCCGCGTACCCCAGCACGGGACGATCCTCAAGGTGTCCGCCGACGGCGCCTCGACCCAGATCGTCGCGGGCGGTTTCCGGGCGCCGAACGGCCTCGTGGTCAACGCGGACGGCAGCGTGATCGTCACCGACCAGGAGGGGCACTGGACGCCGGAGAACCGGATCAACTGGGTCGAGCCGGGAACCTTCCACGGCTACATGCGGGCCTGGCGCGAGCCCGACCGGGACCCGGACGACTTCGTCCAGCCGATCACCTGGATTCACCACGACGTGGACCGCTCACCCTCGGCGCCGGTGTGGGTGCGAAGCGAGAGGTGGGGCGAGCTGGACGACTCGCTGATCTACCTCTCCTACGGCAACGGCAAGATGTTCTCGGTGCTCTTCGACCAGGCCTTCCCGCGAGCCTCCCCGGCCGGCGACGGTCCGCCGCGGCAGGCCGCCGTCGTCGAACTGCCCGTTGCGGCCGCGCCCACCGGCCTGGTCCGCGGGCGCTTCAACCCGTTGGACGACCACCTCTACGTCTGCGGACTGTTCGCCTGGGCAGGCGACCGGACCCAGTCCGGCGGCTTCTACCGCGTGCGGCGCACAGACCAGCCGCTGCGGATTCCGGTGGCCTACGAAACCGCGACCGACGGCATCGTGGTGCGCTTCAGCACGGCGCTCGATCCGGAGGCCGCCGCCGACCCCGGCAACTACTCGATGCGGATCTGGCAGTACCTGCGCCAGGCGAGCTACGGCTCGGAGGACTACCGCGTCCTCGGCGACGGCGTAGGCAAGGACGTGCTGGAGATTCCATCCGCCACCCTCTCCGCCGACGGCCGCTCGGTGTTCGTCGAGATCCCGGACATCCTGCCCGTGCAGCAATACCACCTGGAGATGAACCTCCGAAGCGCCGGCGGGGAGCGAATGCGCGAGTTCATCCACGGCACGATCCACGACCTGGGATCCCGCACCGGCGCCGAGATCCTCGCGGACGCCGACTGAGGTGGGCCGCGCCGGCGGGCGCCGCGGTCGGCAGCAACGCCAGGAGCGAGTGGTCGGCCAGCCGACAGACACCGGCCGGCGGACCCCGGCCACGGAAGCCGATGTCCTCGACGCCGCGTGCCGAGCACCAGCTCTAGCAGCCGTCGTGCTCCTGGCCCTGGTGTTCGCCGGTGTCGCGACGCCGTGGCCGGTCGTCGCCCAACTCGCGCCGCCCTCCGGCGCCAGCAGCCACCAGGGCATCGACCGCGCCGGGCTGGCGCTCGTTCTCCGTTCGGCCGGCAACGGCGCGACCGACGCGAGAGCGGCCCGGCTGGCCGCGCTGTACGTGCCCGAGGCGGCCGCGCCTGGCCCGTTCCTCGACCCCGGCCCGTTCGAGGCCACGTTCCGCGGTGCGATCGAACTCGACCTGAACGACTCGTACCGGTTCAGCATCCGCGGCTCGGGAACGGTACGGCTCCTCATCGGCGGCGAAGTCGTCATCGAACGGCAGGAGTTGCCCACTGGCGACGCTCCCCTGTCCACCGACGGCGAGGTGCGCCTGAACAAGGGCCTCAATCCGATCGAACTCGTCTACCGCAGCCCGGCGGCCGGCGACGCCTCCCTTCGCCTGACCTGGGGCAACGACTACCTGCCGGAGGAGCCGCTGCCGCCCGGGTTGCTCCGACACGCCGACTCGCCGGCACTCGACCGGGGCCGGTCCCGCAGGGCGGCACGCGAACTCATGGCCGACGTGATGTGCGTCCGCTGCCACGCCCTCTCGAGCGCGCCGGAGGCGCCCGCTCGTCCGCGGCCGCGTTCCGGGCCTGGGAGCGAGGCTTCGGAAGACGCCGCATCAGGCTCGCCTGGCGGACGACGAGGAGTGGACGGCATGCCCGAACTCCAGGCAACGGGACCCGATCTCGACGGCATCGGCGCCCGCCTCCGGCCGCGGTGGATCGAACAGTGGCTGCTCGACCCAAAGGCGCTCCGGCCACAGGCCCGGATGCCCCGAGTCCTCTCGACCGATGGCGCCGAGGCGCGCCAGCAGGCCGCGGACCTTGCCGCGTTCCTCATCGCAGGCGCCGGCGACGGCGCCTCGGCCGAGCCGGAACGGGCGCCCTCCGGCGAGGCCTCAGACGGACGCCGCCTCTACGACGAGACCGGCTGCGCGGCCTGCCATGGCGATGCAACCTCCGCTCCCGCACTCGACACCGCACCGCGTCTCGTCGCGTCGCCGGCGTTCGAAGCCCCCCCGCCGGCTTCCGACCCACTGGATGCACCGCCATCCCCGCCACCTTCCGACCCACTGGGTGCGCCGGCGTCCCCGCCGGCTTCCGGGAGCGACTCCGCGGAGGACCAAACCCGGCTCCTTCGACTCGGGGACAAGTGGCAGCCTTCCGCCCTCGCGGCCTACCTGCTCGACCCGAACAGGTTCGATCCCTGGAGCCGGATGCCGCGAACGGAACTCGAGACCGACGAGGCCGCCTCCGTAGCCGCCTACCTGTTCGCGGCGACTTCCGAGGGCGTTGAAGCACCGCTGGGCCGACGTGATCCCCCGGGCGATCCCAGGCGCGGCCGGCAGCTCGCCGAACAACTCCGCTGCCGCAGTTGCCACTCCTGGTCGGGCGGCGACCCGCCACAGCCCGCGACGCCGCTCGACGGGCTCGCCGGTCGCCCCTCGACATGGACCGCCGGCGGCGATGCAGCCGACCCCCACCCGCGATACGACCTGGACCCGGCGAAAGTCGAGGCAATCGATCGGTTCCTGACCGCGGACGTCACCTCCCTCGCGCGCACCGTGCCGGCCGAGTTCGCCGAGCGCCGAATCCGTTCCGCGGGCTGCCTCGCCTGTCACGGCCGCGACGGCACTCCCGCAGCGTGGTCGCCACCCTCGCCAACCTCGCCACGCTCCGGGAGTACGCTTCCATCCTCGGCCGACGAGAACGCGCAGGACTACTTCGCGACCTCGGTCGACGGCGCAACCGGCCCCGACCTGCTGCCGCCGGACCTGACCTGGGCCGGCGAGAAACTCCGCGGCGATTGGCTCGCCGACTTCCTGGCCGGCCGCGCCGGCGACCGCCCGCGGCCGCACTTGCAGGTCCGAATGCCCGCTTTCCCGGCCCATGCCGACCTCCTCGCCACCGGATTGCGCCACCAGCACGGCCTGCCCGCCTCGCCCGTCGACGTCCGGGCGATCGACCCCGAACTCGCCGCCATCGGCCGCGACCTGGTCCGAGGCGACCGCCTCGGCTGCCACTCCTGCCACGCCCTGGGCGAAGATCCCGCACTGGGCGGCGAGGGTTCCGAGGAAACGATCAACTTCGACCTTGTGCGCCGTCGCCTGAGACGCGGATACTTCGACCGCTTCCTCCGCGACCCCCAGCGCATTCTGCCGGGCAGCAAGATGCCCCAGTTCGTCGACGAAGACGGCTACACAGCGCTCTACGATGTCTTCGATGGCGAGGCTTCCCGTCAGTTCGAGGCCATCTGGCACTACCTGGGCACCCTGGAGTGACGGTCGCAAGGTGAACGACGTTGCCCTCGCCGCCGCCCGGATACCTCACCGATCGCACGTCGCCGTCCTCAGGATGCTGTAAGCGAGACATGATTGGGGGTCCCTCCACGCCATGCCTGAGAGAGCAGACAAAGACACAGCCCTGCAGAAGATCACGGTCCACGTGCCGACTGCGCTCCTCAAACGCGCCCGGAAGGCGAGCGGTTCCGGAATCACGGAGACGGTCCGTCAGGGACTCCATCTCGTCGCCGCGCACAACGCCTACTGGAAACTCCACGCCCTTCGCGGCCAGGTCCGTTTCGATCTCGATCTGAGACGCCTCCGTGAAGACTAAGGCTGCTGCGCACGGCGGTTTGATCCTCACACCCGCGTAGCGTTACCCTGCCGGCATGAAGCAAGGCCCCGTTCTCGCCTTCACACTCACACTCGCGCTCGTCCTCCCCACAGCCGCCGTCGCGCAGAAGACTGGCCCCGCTTTCGAATCGCCTTCGACGGTCGAGGAGAACTTGCGCCAGCACCGCGCCCTCCCCGACCCCGCGGACGAGGTCTGGTGGGCCGAGACCGGCGAGGCGATGGCCTGGCGCAACCGGAACCTCCACCAGATCGTGCCGGCGGTGAACGTCTACCGGGCCGGACCGGTCAGCGAACTCGCCTCGCGGCCGATGGGCGAGATCGCGGAGTTCCCGGTGGACACTCCGGCGGGCAACGTGACCTTCGACGCCTACCTGCACGGCGAACACTCGACGACGATGGGCATCGTCATCCTCCACCAGGGCGATGTGGTGTTCGAGCGCTACCCGCGGATGCAGCCCTACGAGAAGCCGATCTGGTGGTCGGTCACGAAGGTGCTGCCGGCGACCCTGGTCGCCATCCTCGAGGACCGCGGCCTCGTCGACACGGCTCAGCCCGTCGACCGCTACGTACCGGCGCTCAAGGGTTCGGACTTCGAGGGTGTGACCGTCCGCAACGTGCTCGACATGGCCTCGGGCGTCGACTGCCCGGACGGCGACTACAGCGACCGCACGACCTGCTACTACCAGTTCGAAGCCTCGCTAGGCGACGGCGTGCGGAGCGCGAAGACGCCCGACGACCCGTACACGATGCTCTCGAACCTGAACGTCGGTCGCTGGGCCGAGCAGGGCAAGGGCTTCGACTACAGCGGCACGAACACATTCGTTGTCGGCTGGCTTGTCGAGGAAGTCACCGGCATGCCGTTCCAGGACGCGCTGAGCCGCGAAGTCTGGACCCGGATCGGCGCCGAGGCCGACGCCTCGATCTACGCCGGCCGCTACGGGATCCCGCTGACGTCAGGCGGCATGCTGGCGCGGCCCAGGGACATGGCCCGGTTCGGGCTCCTGTTTACGCCGAGCTTCCGCAAGGTCTCACAGCAGCGGATCGTGCCCGAGAAGCACGTCCAGACCCTGCTCCACGGCGGCCGGCCGGTACTGCTCGAGAACGCCCGCTACGGAGGCCGGCCGCCAAACGTGAAGCACAACGTCTACCAGTGGGACCTCGTCTTCACGAACCACGACATCTACAAGGGTGGCTGGGCCGGCCAGGGCCTGCTCGTCAACCCGGACCGGGATGTCGTCGCGGTCTGGGTCGGCTACACGGCGGCCGACTCGGACCCAGACACCTATCCCCTGCTGCCCCGGGTGCGCGCCGTCCTGGACGGCGTGTTCGGCGACCGGTAGCCGTCAGGCGCGAACCAGCCGATTACCCCCTCGACTCCTGGACCTTCCCAGCCGGCCGACGCCGGACGTCCGGCTCATCGGCATCCGCCGGCGGCGCATATGGGCCTGACGCTTCACCCGCCGCCGGGCCGTGTCGAATGACTGGTTGATCGCGATCGAGAGCGAGCCCACGGTCGACCTGTGAACGACGACGTCCGGTCCCGGCAGCGAGACCTTCACGACGATCTCGAACGACAGCCCGTTGCGCCGGTTCCGGGCCGGGCCGGCGATCGCCACCTCACAGTCCACGATCCGGGAGTTGAAGCGCTCGAGACCCTGAGCCTCGAACTCGATCGTGCGCTTCAGGTCCTCGTTCAGTTGGATGCCCTGAGTGCGGATCCTGACGGGAAAACTCGGATTCGATCTCACCTTCGTTTGCCTCCTCCTGGTTGTTTCCCCGGGTGGTCCGGCAGCGAGGTCCGGCCGCTTCATGCGGCTTTCCCGCCCGATGCGGGGCTCGTCCAGCCACCCTCATCGATGCCTCACTATCGTACAACGCGCCGGCCGCGCCCGGATTCCGGCTTGGGCGCTGCAAGCCGCCGCCGTGGCTACTCCGAACCGCCCAGGGGAAGGACCGGCGGCTACCCGCGCTGCTCCATTCCGACCGCGCCCCGCAGGTAGACGTCGATCAGCCGCGGCAGGGCCTCCACGTCGTACCCACCCTCCAGCACGGAGACCAGCCGCCCGTCGCAGACGTCTTCGGCCAGGTCCGCCAGATCCCTGCCGAACCGGTGAAAGCTCGCCTCCGTCAGCGCCATGCCGGCGAGCGGATCGTTCCGCCAGGCGTCGAACCCGGCGGAGACGAGCAGCACGTCGGGGTCGAACGACCGCACCGCGGGCAGCAGCAGATCGTCCATCACCTCCTGGTACACATCGTCGCCGCCGCCCGCCGGCAGCGGGGCGTTGATCGTCGTCCCCTCGCCGTCGCCGATGCCCCGTTCGCTGGCGGCGCCGGTTCCGGGATAGAACGGATACTGATGAACGCTCAGGTAGGCCACGTCGGCCCGGTGGTCGAACAGGTGCTGGGTGCCGTTGCCGTGGTGGACGTCGAAGTCGAGGATCGCCACCCGCTCCACGCCGTGCACGTCGATCAACCCCTGGGCCAGGATCGCGATCTGGTTCAGGTAGCAGAAGCCCATCGCCCGGTCCCGCTCGCAGTGGTGCCCGGGCGGCCGCGTGACGCACATCGCCCGGTGACCGGGGCCGAGCATCGCGTGATCGCCCGCCGCGAGCGCGGCTTCCACCGCGGCCCAGGCGGCGTCGGCCGTTCCCGGAGACAGCGGATTGTCGTTCGTGTCGAGCATCCGGGTCGGCCGGAGCGGGAAGTCGCCCTCCGCCGCGGCCGCCGCGACCTCGGCCACCGCCGCCTCCATCCGCTCGATGTACGCCGGATCGTGAACCAGAGCCGCCAGCCGCCGGGCCTGGCCCGCCATTCCACCGGGCGGCCCGTCCGCACCGGCCTCCACCAGGTCCCAGCCGCGCTCACGCAGGTACGGCAGCGCCGACCTCAAGCGTTCCGGCCGCTCCGGGAATCCCCTCGGCACCGTGTGAACCTGGCAACGCGGGTCCCAGAAGACACTCATCGGCGAGTTCATCCGCCTCCCCGCGCACGTTGCGAACCTCGGTCCACGATCTCGCTCGCTTGGCAGCCTGCCGCGCTTGGCGCCAATCGGCAATCAGGATCCGATAATGTACATGTCGATGAACACGAACAGTCCCCTCATCACCGAACAGTACTCCATCGCCAACGCCCGTCGGAACCTTCCCAGCCTGGTCCGGAGCGCGCAGGACGGAACCGCCGTGGAACTCACCCGCCACGGCAAGCCCGTCGCCGTCCTGATCGGACGCCGGGAATTCGACCAACTGACCTCGGGCCGCCGCTCCTTTACCGAGGCCTGGAACGCCTTCACGGAAAGCGTGGACCTTGCCGAGCTGGCCCTCGACCCCGACGACCTGCTGAAGTACGTCCGCGATGACAGTCCCGGGCGCGACGTCCGGCTGTGAGCACGGCCAGGTTCCTTCTCGACACGAACACGGTGTCGGAACCTCTGCGACCGCAGCCCAACCCGAACGTCGTCGAGCGGCTGCGCGAACACGGGGCAGAGGTCGCCATCCCGGCGCCCGTCTGGCACGAACTCCGGTTCGGGTGTTCCCGCCTCCCGGCGTCGCGCCGCCGGGACGCCTTCGAGCGCTACCTTGACGAAGTCGTGCGCTTCAGCATGCCGGTGTTGAACTACGGCAGGAGGGCGGCGGACTGGCACGCCCGGGAGCGAGCCCGGTTGGTCGCATCAGGCCGAACGCCCCCCTTCGTGGACAGCCAGATCGCAGCGATCGCGCACGTCCACGGCCTGGTGCTGGTGACCTCGAACACGAGAGACTTCCTGGCGTTCGAAGGTCTCCAGATCGAGAACTGGCTGCAAGAATGAACGTACAGTTACGAACCACCGCAGCCCCCGACTGAACTCAACCAGGCCATGAACACACGAACCGCAGCCTCCTCAATGCGCCGCCTCCTCGTTCCGGCCGTGCTGATCGCAGCGGCCGCCGTCCCGGTCGCCCCCTCCGACAACTGGCCGTCCTTCCGCGGCAACGACGCGGACGGCAACGGCGCGGGAACGCCGCCGACCACCTGGAACGTGGAGACCGGCGAGAATGTCCTCTTCCGCATCCCCGTTCCCGGACTCGGCCATTCGAGCCCGGTGATCTGGGGCGACCGTCTGTACCTGACATCGTCCGTGCCCGAGGGCGAGGAGGCGTCGCTCAAGGTCGGCCTGTACGGCGACATCGCGCCGGTCGTGGGCGAACCGCCGCAGCGCTACGTGGTCCTCGCGTACGACAAGCGAAGCGGCGAGCTGCTCTGGCAGCGGACGGCCTTCGAGGGCGCGCCGGCCATCAGGCGGCACACGAAGGCGTCGCACACGAACTCCACGCCGGCGACCGACGGCGAGGTGCTCGTCGTCTTCCTCGGTTCCGAAGGGCTCCACGCGTACGACCTGGACGGGAAGCCTCTGTGGAACCGGAAGTTCGGGGTCCTCGACTCCGGCTACTTCAGGGTCAGGACGGCGCAGTGGGGGTTCGCCAGCTCGCCGATCATCCACGAGGGCCGCGTGATCATCCAGGTCGACGTGCAGGACGACTCCTTTCTCGCGGCTCTCGACGCAAGGACGGGTGAGGACATCTGGCGCACCGGCCGCGACGAGATTCCGACCTGGAGCACCCCCGCCGTGTTCCCTCGCGCCGACGGCGGCAAACAGGTCGTCGTGAACGGCTACAAGCACATCGGCGGCTATGACTTCGACACTGGCGAGGAGCTCTGGCGCCTCGAAGGCGGCGGCGACATCCCCGTGCCGACGCCGCTTCGCGCCGGCGACGACGGTCCGATCCTGATCACCAGCGCCCACGGCCCGATGCGGCCGATCTACGCGATCGATCCCGACGCCGCGGGCAACATCGACCCGGAGCACGAAGCAATGCTCTGGTTCCACGAGCGGCTCGGGAACTACATGCAGACGCCGATCGTCGTCGGCGACCTCGCCTACTTCGGCTTCGACAACGGCGTCGTCACCGTCGTCGACTGGACGAGCGGCGAGCGGGTCGCCCAGCAGCGTCTGGGCCGCGGCGCTTCCGGCTTCACCGCCTCGCCGGTCGCGGCCGGCGACCGCATCTACATGGGCAGCGAGGACGGCGACGTCTACGTGATCGAAGCCGGCGAGGGACTCAACGAACTGGCCATCAACGAACTCGACGAGACGCTGATGGCGACGCCGGCGATCTCGGGCGGCGTCATCTACTTCCGGGCGCGGCGACACCTGATCGCGGTCGGCGCCGGCTCGTAGCCCCCACAGGCGCCGGCTACGTGCCCTTGCCGGGTTAACCGACGCTCCGCCCAAAGGCGCTGCTGAATCCGAATGTGAGGCGCGCCCGCCGGGCGCCCGGTCAGTTCGTTCAGGCCTTGCGCTGCAGGACGGCGCTGAAGCTGTCCCGATGCTGGTGGGCGACGTAGAGGCCCAGGACCACCGCCGCGATGCCGATCGCCACGCCCTCGGGCGCAAGGAAGATGTGGAAGAGCAGGATGTTCAGGACCACCGGCGCCAGCCCGACGAGCGCGAGGGGCACGAAGATCCCGAGGATCAACAGCACGCCGCAGACGATCTCCGTCACCTTGATCACCGGCCAAAGGTAGCCGGTGTCCATGATCGCGCCCATGAAGGCACCCGCCTCTTCACCCATCTCCGGTTGCGGGCCCAGCTCGAACAGGCCCACGACGCCGAAGACTGCAAAGATGAGTCCCAGCAGCACGCGAGCGAGCATTGGAAGATGCTTCATCGTCTACCTCCCCTGTCTTGTGTGGTTGCGCGTCACACCAGCGTAGCGTTCGGACCCGAGCGGTGAGGAAAACAACGTGACCAAGACCGAGATTCTCTGGCGACCATCGGCAGCTCAGGTCGGCGCCTGCAACCTGAGTCGCTACCTGCGTTGGCTCGAGTCCGAGCGCTGCCTGCGGTTCTCCGGTTACGACGACCTCTGGCAGTGGTCGGTAACCGACCTGGAAACCTTCTGGGGTTCGATCGCCGACTACTTCGACGTCCGGTTCCATGCCGCGCCGGAGCGCGTACTGGCCGACCGGGCGATGCCCGGTGCGCATTGGTTCCCCGGCGCCCGGCTGAACTACGCGGAGCACGCCCTGGCCCCGACCGGCGAGGACCTGGCACTCATCTGCCGCGGCGAAGACGGCTCGCGCCTGGAACTCAGCCGGGACGACCTGCGCCGCGAAGTCGGCGCCGCGAGGGCCGGTCTACGTCGGCTCGGCGTCGGCCGGGGCGACCGCGTGGTGGCCTACCTTCCGAACGACGCCGAAGCCGTGATCGCCTTCCTCGCGACCGCGAGTCTGGGCGCGATCTGGTCGAGCTGTCCGCCTGAGTTCGGGGCGAGCAGCGTGCTCGACCGATTTCGCCAGATCGAGCCGAAGGTCCTGATCGGCGTGGACGGCTACGACTACAACGGCCGCCGGTACGACCGAAACGCCGACCTGGACCGCATCGTCGATTCGCTACCAACTCTCAGCGCGGCGGTCGTCGTGCGACCCGCGGGCGGCACATCCGCCGACACGACCGGCTCTGCTCGACGTCTGTCCTGGGAGGAGCTGACCGCCGAACCGGGCGAACTCGCCTTCGAGCCGGCGCCCTTCGACCACCCACTCTGGATCCTCTACTCCTCCGGCACGACGGGCCTGCCGAAGGCGATCGTCCAGGGCCACGGCGGCATCCTCGTCGAGCATCTGAAGCAGTTGGCATTCCACACCGATCTCGGCCCCGGTGACCGCTTCTTCTGGTACACGACGACCGGTTGGATGATGTGGAACTACCTGGTTTCGGGACTGCTCGCGGGCGCCACGGTCGTGCTCTACGACGGCTCGCCCGGATGGCCCGACTTAAGCGCCCTGTACCGCCTGGCCGACGAGGAAGCGGTGACCTGCTTCGGCGTCAGCGCGCCGTTTCTTCTGGCCTGCCGGGCCGCCGGTCTCGAGCCCGGCAGGCAGTTCGACTTCGAGGCCCTGCGCGCCATCGGTTCGACCGGCGCGCCGTTGCCGGCCGAAGGGTTCGACTGGGTCTACGAACAGGTGAAGGCCGACGTCTGGCTCGGCTCGCTCTCCGGCGGTACGGACGTCTGCACCGGCTTCGTCGGCCCGAACCCGCTCCAGCCGGTCCGCCTCGGACGCATCCAGTGCCGCTCCCTGGGCGCCAAGGTCGAAGCCTTCGACGAGAACGGCCGCGGAGTCACCGGACAGGTCGGCGAGCTGGTGATCACGGAGCCCCTGCCCTCCATGCCGCTCTTCTTCTGGAACGACGCGTCGGGCGAGCGCTACCGCGAGAGTTACTTCGACCACTACTCATCTGTCTGGCGCCACGGCGACTGGATCGAGTTCGGCGAAGACGGCAGTTCCGTGATCTACGGCCGCTCCGACTCGACGCTCAATCGGGGCGGCGTCCGGATGGGCACCTCGGAGTTCTACCGCGCGGCCGCCGAACTGCCTGAAGTCGAAGACTGCGTGATCGTCGACACCGGGAGCATGGACCGCGAAGGCAAGCTGTGGCTGTTCGTCGTCCTGGCGGAGGACATCGCGCTCGACGCCGCGCTCGCCGACCGCATTCGCCGGCACCTCCGTACGCGGCTCTCGCCACGCCACGGCCCGGACGAGATCCGTGCGATTCCCGAAGTGCCGACGACGCTCTCCGGCAAGAAGCTCGAAGTGCCAATCAAGCGGATTCTTGCCGGCGAGCCCGTGGAGACGGCCGTCAACGTCGGCACGCTCCAGAATCCCGAGTCGATCGCCGCACTCGTGGCGACCCTATAGGCGCCTACTGGTTCAACTTCCCCGCGAAGTCCCCGCCGCGGAAGATCGAGATCGCATCCAGCGAGATGACCTTCCGCAGCGTCTCGTTCACCTCGTCCAGCGTCAACTCGGCGATCGTCTGCTCCTGGGCGGCCGTGAACGCCATCGTCCGGTCGGTAAACAGGTTGTTGTTCAGCATCGCCGCGAGCGTCCGGTCCTGGGATCGGCCGTTCTGCTGCGCGTCGAGAAAGCCACGTCTGGCGGCCTCGAGTTCCTCCTCCGTGAAGCCGTCCTCCAGGGCCTTGTTCATCTCATCGCGGAACGCGGCGACCACCTTGTCGGCGTTCTCTGGCGCGAAGATCGCGTAGGTCAGGAAGAGAGCGCCGTCATCGACCGGCGGCGCCGCGATCTGCGAGCCGACGCCATACGACAACCCCTCCTCCTGACGAATCCTGGTCGCCAGCCGCGAACTCAGGAAGCCGCCGCCGAGCATGTAGTTCGCCATGACCAGAGCCGGGTAGTCCTCGTCGTCGTCACGCATCGAGAAGGTCGTCACCGCCATCATCATCGCGTTCGTCTTGTCCGGTGTCTCGATGTCGACGCTCACGGTTTCGACCGCGCGATAGGGGTCGGCAACGCGCTCGTACGGTTCGGCCGCCTCCCAGTCCCCGAACAAGGCCTCGAGCTCACCGGCGACGAGTTCCGGGTCGAAGTCCCCTACCACCGCGATCGTGCCGCCTCGCGCTCCGTAGAAGGACGACCAGAACGCCCTGGCCTCCCCTACGGTGACCGCATTCAGGCGCTCGATCTGTTCGTCGAATGTCGGCGAGTAGCGGGGGTGATCGACCGGCCACTGGTTCAAATGCCTGTTCATCGCCTGCGGCACCTGAGCCATCGGCTCCGAGCGCTGGGACTCGATGGCAGCCAGACGCTCCTCGCGCAGCAGGTCGAACTCCTTCGCGTCGAAAGCGGGCTCGCGCAGGATCTCCGCGGCCAGGCGCAGAACCGGCACGAGGTTCTCCCGCACCGTGGTCAGGGAACCGTTCGAGGCCAGCACGCTGCCACTGACGCGGCCCTGGGCCTTGAGGCGATCCAGTTCGTCGCTGATCTCCTGGCGCGAGCGGTTCTTCGTACCACGCATCAGCATCGACCCGGCCAGATCGCCGGCGATAGCGCGACCCCTCAGCGCCTCTTCCGTGCCGTGACGGAAGGCGAACTGCACGCTGACCGATTCGCCACGGTTCTCCTTCGCCAGCAACGCGACCTTTGCGCCGGAGCTCAGGGTCAGAACTCGCGTCCGGCGATCGATGTTCGCGGGCGTCGGGTCGAAGGCCTCGCCCTCGGCCACGGCCTCGCGTCCCGTGTAGTCGGCGACCAGTGTCGCGATGTCCGGCGGCTCGGGAATCTCGGCCCGCTCCGGCGTTACGTCCGTCGGATGGAAGTAGCCCACCGTACGATTCGAATCGCGCAGGTAGGTCTGGGCCACTTCGTGGACGCCCTCGGCAGTGACCTGCTCCAGCCGGTCACGGTGGAGGAAGAAGAGCCGCCAGTCGCCCATCGAAGCCCATTCGCTCAGATCGAGCGCGATCCGCTGCGGGTTGTTGAAGGCGAGTTCGATCCGCGAGAGGTAGTCCCTCTTGGCGCGCTCGACCTCCTCCTCTGTCGGCGGTTCGGCGGCCATCTCGTCGAAGGTGGCAAAGAGCGCCTCGGCGGCGTTTTCGAGCGAATCCTCCTCACGGACCTCGACGGACGCGGTCAGAACGCCCGGCTCGTTCAACTGGAAGCTGGACGCGAAGACGGAGGCCGCAAGCCCCGGTTCCACCAGGTTCTTGTACAGACGCCCCGCCGGCTCGACGCCCAGAATGTGGGTAAGCACCTCCACCGCGGCGTACTGCTCATGGGCGCCCGGCGGCACATGGTAGACGGACATCACGTACCGGGTGTCTCCAACCCGCTCCAGGGTCACGGTCCGCTCACCGTCCTGGGCCGGCTCCGCCGTGTAGGTCTCGAACAGCGTGTTCGCCCCGGTGCGTTCGGGACGCGGAATCGCGCCAAACTTCTCGGCCACGAGTTCGAGCGCCCGCTCCACCTCGAACCGACCGGCCACGACCAGGATCGCGTTGTCCGGCTGGTAGTACTTGCGGTAGAAGGCCTGCAGACGCTCGATCGGGACGTTCTCCAGGTCGGAGCGCGCGCCGATCGTCGAGTTGCCGTAGTTGTGCCAGTCGAAGGCGGCCGACATGACCCGCTTGCGCAGGACGCCCATCGGCTGGTTCTCGCCGCTTTCCCACTCGTTCCGGACTACGGTCATCTCGGACTCGAGGTCCTCGGCCGAGATGAAGGAGTTCACCATCCGGTCCGCCTCCAGGTCGAGAGCCCAGTCCAGGTTCTCGTCGTTGGCCGGAAATGTCTCGAAGTAGTTCGTCCGATCGAACCAGGTCGTGCCGTTCGGGAACGCGCCGTGCTCGGTCAGTTCGGCCGGAATGTCGGGGTGGTTCGGCGTGCCCTTGAACACGAGGTGCTCCAGCAGGTGCGCCATTCCGGTCTCGCCGTAGCCCTCGTGCCGCGAGCCGACCAGGTAGGTGATGTTCACCGTGATCTGCTGCTTGCTCTGGTCGGGAAACAGGAGGAACCTGAGCCCGTTCTCCAACTGGTACTCCGTGATCCCTTCGACCGAGGCCACCCTGGTCACACCGTCCGGCAGGTCCTGGGCCGCCAAGGGCGGCGCCGCCAGGCAGGCGAGGATGGCGAGGATCAATCGACGGGCGAGTTTCGACGTTGGCTTCATCGTGCTTTCTCCGAAGTAGGGGGCCGGCGGAGCCTACTCCGCGCCTGAGGACTCGCTCAGCCGATCCTTCGCCTTCAGGTCCTGGACAACGTACTTCGCGGCGAGCAGGAACAGCACGAGCGCCACCAGCTTCGCCATCCCCACCCAGAGCAGGGAGTAGCGGATCGACTCGATGCCGTAGCGCGGCGCGAGCGCGTCGTTCAGGTAGCCCACCATCTGCGGGCCGAGCCCCATGCCGATCAGGTTCAGCACGAACAGCAGCACGGACGACGCGAGCGCCCGCATCCGGACAGTGACCAGGGCGTGGGTCATCGCGATCGCCGGGCCGAGGTAGACCGCGCCCAGGGACAGCACGACGAAGTAGGACAGCATCGCCGGGACCGCCCGGTCGAGCAGCAGGAAGGCGACCATGAACGGGAAGTAGATCGCGATCGTCAGCGCGCCAATCCACGGATACCAGCGCGGGTCGCGCTTCGCCAGGCGGTCGGCGACGAGGCCGGTGATCACCATGCCCAGGGCGCCGCCGATCCCCGTCTCGAGGCCCATCCAGGTGCCGATCTCGCCGCTGCCCATGCCGTGGACGCGACCCAGGAAGGGCGGCACCCAGGCGCCGAAGCCGTACGCGGTGAGCGAGGCGATGCCGGAGGCAACGGCCAGCAGCACGAAGGAACGAAGCGACTTGAGGAAGCGGACGACTTCGCCCAGCGAGTAGGACGCCGTGTCCGCCCCGGCCGCCTCCGACATGCCGCGCGGCGGCTCGCGCACGGTGAGCCGCATGATGACGGCCAGCACGACGCCGGGAATGCCGACGACGAAGAACGCCGCGCGCCAGTTGAAGAACTCGACCATCCAGCCGCCGGCCAGGTAGCCCAGCATGACCCCGACCGGGATGCCGATGCTGTAGATCGAAAGCGCCGCGGCGCGCCGCTCCGGCGGGAAGTAGTCCGAGATCAGTGAATGAGCCGGCGGACTCCCCGCCGCCTCGCCGATGCCGACGCCGATGCGAGCCAGGGCAAGATGGACGAAGTTCTGGGCCAGCCCGCAGAGCGCGGTCATCACGCTCCACACCGTGAGCCCGATTGCGATGATCGACCGCCTGACCCCACGGTCCGCCCAACGGGCAATCGGGATGCCGAACCCCGTGTAGAAGATCGCGAAGGCGAAACCCGTCAGGAACCCCATCTGGGTGTCCGTGGCCCCGAGCTCCTCCTTGATCGGGTCGATCAGGATCGAGAGGATCTGCCGATCGACGAAGTTGAAGACGTAGACGAAGAACAGAACGCCCAGCACGTAGCGGGAGTACGCCGGACTGTATTGCTCCTCCTGCGGCTTCTGCTCGTCGGCCAAGGCCGTCACGGTAGCAGACGATCCAGGCGGAGTTCTCCTCCGCCTCCGCGCCTCCCCGCCGCCCGCTTCCCGCTCGCCTGAGCTACCGCCCGGCGCGGGTGTCCAGGCTGACGCTCTTGAGCAGCGCGAACACCGGCGAACCGACCGCGAGGCCGAGTTCCGCCGCGGACGCCCGCGTGATCCGTGCCCGCAACCGGTGCGAGCCGAGGTCGACCGTCGCCTCCGCGAAGGCCGTCGACTCGTCCTGCTCAAGCGCCACGAGGACGCCGGACAACACGTTGCGGATGCTGGTCGGCGACGGGCGCTCGGTGGCAAGTGAGACGTCGCGGGAGCGCACCAGCAGCCGCGCCGACTCGCCGGTCGCGAGGTGCTCGATCCGCGGCACGCTGAGGCGTTGGCCGTCCAGGTCGAGCCAGGTCAAGCGGTACTCGTCGTCGTGGGCCTCGACCGTCGCTTCGAGTACGGCCGCCGCCTGGAAGCGCTCGGTGAGCGGCGCCAGATCGAGGTGCTCGAGCACCTCGACCGTGCCGCCGAAGGCCTGCACCCGGCCGTCGGCCAACACGAGGATGCGGTCGGCGATCAGCGCGACTTCGTCGACCGCGTGGCTGACGTAAAGGGTCGGGATGCCGAACCGCGGGTGAAGTGCGAGGAGATAGGGAAGGATCTCCGCCTTGCGGCGCCGGTCTAGCGCCGACAGGGGCTCGTCCAGCAGCAGCAGCCGCGGACGGCTGAGCAACGCCCGACCCAAGGCAGCCCGCTGGCGCTCTCCACCCGACAGCGTCTGCGGTCGCCGGTCCAGCAGCGGCCCCAGGTCCAGGGCGTCGACGACGTCGTCGCGGGTGATCGACAGGGCGCTCGCGGCGAATGCCGACGAGGACGTCGGCGCACCCGGTCTTCCGGCGCTTCGTCGATCGGCGTAGCGCAAGTTGCCCGCCACGTCGAGGTGGGGGAACAGGCGGCCGTCCTGGAACGTGCAGCCCACAGGACGTAGGTGAGGCGGGATCCGCACGCCACGCCGGCTGTCAAGCCAGGTCTCGCCGCCGAGCGCGATCCGGCCGCGGGCTCCGGCCTCGAAGCCGAGCACCGCCCGCAGCAACGTCGTCTTGCCGCTGCCGGACGGGCCGAAGACGGCCGTGACGCCAACCGCCGGCACCTCCTGCTCAACGGTCAGGTCGAAGCCGGGAAACCCGACCCGCACGTCCAGGTCGAGTCGCTCACGCGCAGCGCGATGGGGTACGTCGCGACACCCAGTGGCGGATGCCGGCGGGGACGCCGGCGCACCGAGTGGCTGATGCCGGCGGGGAGTGGCCTCCGGGCGCTCAGGCGACATGGACCGGCAGCCTCCGGTTGAACATGTAGACGAATACGAGCACCGCGAACGAGAACAGGATGAGCCCGGCCGCCAGCGTGTGCGCCTCGGCGTAGCGCAACGTCTCGACGTGCTCGTAGATCGCGATCGAGATGACCCGGGTCTTGCCCGGGATGTTCCCGCCGACCATCAGGACGACGCCGAACTCGCCGATCGTGTGGGCGAAGGTCAGGACCGCCGCGGTCAGAAAGCCGCGCAGCGAGAGCGGCGCCGCCACGGTCAGGAAGGCGTCCAGAGGCGAAGCGCGAAGCGCGGCCGCAGCCTCCAGAGGCCCCCGGCCCAGCGACTCGAAAGCCGCCTGAAGCGGCTGCACCATGAACGGCAGCGAGTAGACGACGGAGGCGATCAGAAGGCCCGTGAACGAGAACGTCAGGGTGGTGTCCGTGACCTCGACCCAGAGGCCGCCCAGCCATGACCGGGGGCTCATCAGCAGCAGCAGGTAGAAGCCGAGCACCGTCGGCGGCAAGACCAGGGGCAGCGCCGTGACCGCCTCGACGACCGGCTTCAGCCGCGACCCCGTACCGGACAACCACCAGGCAAGAGGCGTTCCAAGAACCAGGAGCACCGCGGTCGCCGATGCCGCGAGCTGCAGGCTGAGCCACAGGGGGCCGAGTTCGGGCAGGTCCATTGCGCGGTTGACCAGCCGGAACGCTACTCGACCCGATAGCCGTACGGAACGATGATCGCCCGAGCCTTCTCACTGCCCAGAAAGCTATGGAACGCGCGCGCGACGGCGTTGTCGGCGGCACGGCGGAGCAGCACGGCATCCTGACGCACCGGAGCGTGCAGGTCCCCCGGCGGCTCCCAGTAGCTGCCCCGCTCGCGGTTACGTGGACTCAACACGGACGAGAGCGCGACGAAACCCAGCTCCGCGTTCCCGGAGGCAACCATCGCGAAGGCATGGCCTACGCTCTCGCCGACGACGATCTTCGGCCGCAACTCGTCCCACAAGCCAAGCTCGCGCAGGGCCTCCCGGGCGGCGCCGCCGTAGGGCGCAAGATCAGGGTTCGCGATCGCGAGCCGCCGGAAGGTTCCGTTCCTGAGCGTGTCGGCGTTGACTTCAACCGTCGGATCGGAGGTCCACAGCACCAACCGGCCCACCGCATAGGTCAGCCAGGAGCCCTCCACCGCGATCCCCTGTTCCGCCAGCAGTCGCGGACGCTCCTGGTCCGCGGCGAGGAACACGTCGAAGGGCGCGCCGTGGAGGATCTGGGCGTAGAGCTTGCCCGTCGAGCCGACGCTGATCGTGACCCGATGGCCACTCTGCTGCTCGAACTCCGCAGCGAGCGCTTCGACCGCTTCCGCGGCGTTCGCCGCCACCGCCAAGGTGACCTCACCGGCGGAGGCTCCGGCTGCTACCAGGAGGAGTGCTGCTGCGAGCCGAGAGGTTGCCCTCAAACTGCGACCGCCTGCGCCGTGCGTCTCGGGTCGCCGCAGGCTGTGGCGCCGTCTTCCTCGATCAGAACGCCCTCGAACGAGCCGCAGAGCCAGTTCCAGGGATTCACGACCTCGACCGTCTGGCCGGTTTCCTCAAGCCGCCGGACCGGGTCGCCGGCCAGGTCGACCTCGACGATCAGTGCGCCGGGCACGGTCATCGACGAGCCGCCGAACCGCGGCTTGTGGACCGAGGTCTCCAGGTCGAGGCCGAAGTCCAGCAGATTGACCGAGTTCTGGACGATGTTCTCGGTCAACGACACGCTCGGCGAACCCGAGGCCAGCACCGGTTTGCCGCCCTTCGTGAACATGTTCGGACAGATCCGGGCATGCGCGCGGCCGCCCGGCTCGACCGGGCCGGAGCCGAGATGGACGCCGGAGGCGCAGGCGTAGACGCCGTCCACGTAGATGCCGGTTCTGAACGGCATCGACATGACCGAGTGCAGCACGGTGGCGACGTTGCCCTCCGCGTCGACCACGGTGACGTGGTTCGAGCCCGGTGGAGGCGGCGGCGTCGCGCCCGCAGCCGCGTAGCGGTCGTTCGGGCTGGCCGGCCTGCCGTCCAGCGCGGCGAAGCGCTCCTCCGCGTACTCCTTCGAGATCGCCCGCTCGACTTCGGGCAGCGTGCCGTCGAAGCGGCCGCCGACCGCGTCGGCGTACACCCGCCCGATGATCTGCATCATCCTGAGCGTCGTCTCCCCGGACTCGAACGCCGGCCCCATCCGCTCCAGGTCGAGCAGTTCGACCATGTTCATGATCTCGACGAGCGCCTGGCCGCCGAAGTCCGGCGCCGGCGAAGCGACGACGCCGTAGTCGCGGTAGGCGCCGAGCACCGGCTCGTCCCGGAACGCCTCGTAGGCCGCCATGTCCTCGGCGGTGATCAGACCGCCCCGGGCCTGGACCGTCTCCGCGTACCGGCGGCCGAACGCGCCCCGGTAGAAGTGGTCGCCGCCCTCGTCGGCGAGCTGCTCGAGGGTGTCGGCGAGGGCGCTCTGGACCAGCATGTCGCCGATGTCGCGCAGCGTGCTGCCGTGGAAGTAGATCTCGCGGCTGAAGGTCTCCCGACCCAGCACCGACGACTCGACGAACATCTCGCCCCACAGGAAGGGGTGGATCTCGAAGCCGTGGCGGGCGTAGTGGATCGCGGGCGCCATCACGGTGGAGCGCGGCAACCGGCCGTGGAGGTCGAGCCCGGCCTCGAAGCCGCCCCAGAAGCCCGCACGAAGCAGAGGGTGCCGTCGGTCTTCGCCATCAGCGCACCGAACTCGGCCACGTCCATGTTCCGCACATCCGGCACCGCCTGCGGCGCCGCCATCATCCCGTTCACGTAGCTGTACTCGCCCGAAGCCGCGTCGTAGTAGAGCATCGAGAGGCAGCCCGACAACGTCGTCATGTGCGGTTCGACGACGGCCTGGGCGATGCTCGCGGCCATCACGCCATCGCAGGCGTTGCCGCCCAAGGCGAGCATGTCGGCGGCAGCAGCGGAGGCGAGCGGATGAGTGCAGATCGCGATGCCGGAAGCACTCCGGACCGCCTCCTTCGGGCCGAAACGCGCCGTCTCGACGAGGGCGCGCCGCTCGTCGTCGCCCGGCGGCGTCCAACCGCTTGAGGGAGCGTGCGCGGAAGCCTCGTCCTCCGAGCCCGGTCCGCAGCCCATCGCGATCGCGGCGCCGCCGGCCGCCGCGGCCAGCAGGGTCCGCCGATCGAGCGTCGCGGCCTGTCGTTCCCGCGTCAAGGAGAGCTCCCGTTTCACAGCCAACCTCCCTCGTGCCACTCAGGTGGAATCGAGTCGGAAGACTACTACCCGCAGCGTGCCGAAACAGCGCCTCTTGACGGGCCCATGAGTCGCCGAAGGCGGCCGCGAGCCTTGCCTCAGATCGCCGAACGGCCGTCGGCGGTGTTCCGTCGACGGCGACTCGGGGCAAGCTACACTCCGTCTTCCCCAAGCGGCGGGCACTCCGCCTGCCGGAGGCCGTACCCGACCGGGCAACCCGTCCCCGCAAGGAGAACCGCACGATGACCGAACCGATCCTCCTCGTCGACAAGTCCGAGGGCATCGCCACCCTCGCGCTGAACCGCCCGGGCGTGCTCAACGCCCTTTCCGAGGAGCTGCGCGACCTTCTCGCCCGGACGATCGAGGACCTCCGCCACGACGAGGAAATCGGCGTGGTCATCCTGACCGGAGCCGGCCGCGCCTTCTGCGCCGGCCTCGACCTCGTCGAGATGAGCGACCCGAACCGCAAGCGCAAGGCAATCGCCGATCCGCCGAAGCTGCTCCGCACGCTCCACCAGCCGGTCATCGGCGCGATCAATGGGCTTGCCGTGACCGGCGGCTTCGAGATCGCGCTCTCCTGCGACCTGTTGATCGCGACGCCGGAGGCGCGCTTCGCCGACACCCACGCCCGCGTCGGCCTGCTCTCCGGCTGGGGGCTCTCGGCGCGGCTCGCCCGCTTCATCGGCCCCGGGCGCGCCAAGGAGCTCTCGCTGACCGGCAACTACCTTTCGGCCGAACGCGCCTGCGAGTGGGGCCTCGTCAACCGCGTCGTGCCGCGCGATGAGTTGCTCCCCGCCTGCCGCGCCCTGGCGACGGACATGCTGACCTGCCAGCGGAACGTGATGTTCCAGTACAAGCGGATGATCGACCGCGGCTTCGACCTGACCCTCGGCGACGCGATGGACTACGAAGTCGAGGTGAACCGGATGTACCAGTCTCCGAAACCCGAACAGGTCGGCGAACGCCTCGCCGGCATCCGTGCCCGCGGCCGCGCCCAGGCCGAGTCGGCGCGGTAGGCAGCTTGCGAGGCTGCGGTCTGGCCAGTGCCCGCTGCGCGGGGCTGTCGAGCGAGGCTGGCGCCTCGCGCGTGTCTCTCCAGAAGCCGACGGGGACGTCGGCGCACCCAGTGGGGAAGGCCGCCGCTCAGAGCCGACGGGGACGTCGGCCCACCCAGTGGAGAGGCCGCCGCACGACCCCATAGCTGAAACCGGGGCTTTCCCACTGGGTGCGCCGGCGTGCCATCCGTGCACCCGATGACGGGCGCACGGACTGGTTCACGGGTGGCGCGGCTTCGCGCCACCCGGGTTCCCGCCGGCATCCGCCGCAGGCGGAATCCGGGCCTACGGACCCCCAACCGGCTGATCGAAGTACTTCTCCACGATCCAGTTCGGCTGCCAGCGGTCGGGCTCGCGTTCCGTGCCGGTCAGATCGCGGTGCAGCGGCGCCGGGTCAGCCACCGAGAGCGGCACGGTGTCGCCCATTGCCGTTTGCCAGCCCTCCAGGAGCGCTTCGAGGCGGGCAGCAACGCCCGCGTGCCCTGGATCCGCGGCGAGGTTCAGAAGCTCGTCGGGATCCTCGGCGAGATCGAACAACTGCCGGTGGTTCACCTTCGGGTAGACGATCAGCTTGTAGCGGTCGTCCCGCACGGCACGCATCACGTCGCGGTACGGCAGGAACACGCTCTTTCGCCAAGTCGGGTCGCCGCCGGACCAGAGAGGCGACAGATCCCGGCCGTCGATGCCGGGCGGCGGCGCGACGCCGGCCTGGGCGAGCAGGGTCGGGAATAGGTCGAACAGGTAGGTCAAGGCATCCGTCTCGCCGCGCGGGATGCCCGGACCGCGGACGATCAGCGGGCATCGCATCGAGTGCTCGTAGAGATTCTGCTTGCCCAACAGGCCGTGGCCGCCGACCGACAGGCCGTGGTCCGCAGCGTAGACGACGATCGTGTTCTCCGCCTGGCCGTTCTCGTCCAGCGCGTCCAGGATGCGGCCGACCTGCTCGTCGAGGTGGGTGACCAGGCCGTAGTACTCGGCGAGCTGGTCGCGGATCACGTCCTGGGTCCGCGGCCAGGCGGCCAGGTTCTCGTCGCGGAGAATGAGCGCGCCGTTGTCGAACGGGTGCTGCGGCATGTAGTTCGCCGGCAGCGGCAGGTTGCGGTCGTAGTAGCGCTCGCGGTACTCGGGCGGCGGCTGGCGCGGGTCGTGCGGCGCGGTGAACGGCACGTAGGCGAAGAAGGGGCGGTCCGGGCCGCCACGAACAGCACCTGCGTCCGGGCCCGCCTTCGCTTGCCGGCCGGCCGTCTCCGAACCGGATCGCGGACCCGCAACGGACGTTGACGCCGCCTGCTCGTTCAGGAACTCGATCACCGCGTCCGCGAAGAGCTCGCTGGAGAACTGCTCTCCCACCCGGCGCCGCACCATGCCGCCATCCTCGATGTCCTGCACCTCCGTTTGCGTATGGTCCGCCATGCCGCCGAGGTAGACGGCCTTGCCGCGGTCGAAGGCGCGCAGCAGTGCCTCCTCGCCGTTGTGCCACTTGCCGGTGATGAAGGTGCGGTAACCCGCGGACTCGAGCAGCCGCGGCAGGGTCGGCACGCCCTCCATGCGGTTCGGCGAGCGCATCCAGCTCCGCCCGGTCAGCACCATCGCCCGGCTCGGGACGCACACCGCGCCGCTGTTCGAGCCGAAGACGTAGTTGCGCCGGAAACTCCACCCTTCGCCGACGAGCCGGTCGAGGTTCGGGGTGTCGATCAGGTCGTTGCCCCAGGCGCCGATCGTGTCGGCCCGCTGGTCGTCCGCGAAGAGGAACAGGATGTTCGGTTGTGTCGGCTGTGTCGGTTGTGTCGGTTGTGGCGTTGCGGCGAGAGTTGCAGCGTCGTCCGCCGCCTGCGGCGAGCAGGAGAGAAGCGCCAGGGCTGTAGCGGCGAGGAGCGTACCGTTGCGGATCCCGCCTGCGGCGGATGCCGGATGGCACGCCGGCGCACCCAGTGTCCCGCCTGCCGGGGGGGTACGCCGGGGCATCCACAGGGCCAGTACGGCGCCGATGTTCATGATCCCTCGCGGGCGGATGCCGCTGCCGCGGCGACGCTGGCGATCGCGGCGAGCTTCTCCACCACCTCGGGGTCGATCTCGTGCTCCGGCATGAACGCGACCAGCCGGTGGAAACTCCCCCTGGTCATCCGGTTCGGTTCCCCGAGTTCACTGAAGTACCCCTCGAACAAGGGCCGCAGGAAATCATCGCTGACCTTGCACTCCGCGCTCCACGGCGATGGCCGGCCCAGTTGGAGCAGCGCACTCTCTACCTCGGAGATCGTCCGCCGGATCAGTTCGGTCCTGCGGTTGGTCTCCGCGGCTTCGAAGAGTGGCCCCGGCGCCATCTCCACGGAATGCCCGGACGCGAAGGCCTCGAGCGTCGCCCGGGTGCAGAGGTAGTTCTCGAGCTCACGGCGTCGCCAAAGATGTCGCACAAGCCCTCCAGAAGGATCCCGTTCCCTATCCGAATCGTCCATGATCGCGATCGCGCGAAGCTCGGGGCAAGCCTCCCGCAAGCCGAAGAAATGAGATTCCGCCTTCGCGATCCGTTTGTCCATGTAGCTCACAAGCGGACGCTCCAGCGCCTTCATGGCGGCCTTGTGGTCCAGCTTCCTGGCAAACGCCCGGAGAATCGCGAGGTCGGTCGAACCCTCAAGGTAGAGCACCCAGCCCGTCTGCCGAGCCTGAAGGTACTGGTCGAACCCGATGCTGCGAAGTGCCTTCGTCACCTGACCGGCGCCACCGTCGATCCGGTGCGGCGCTCCGACAAAGGCGATCACCGTGTCAGCCCCGGCAGCCTCGTTCAGCAGCACCTCGGAGTGGCTCGCCACGAGGAGTTGACTGCCGTACTCCTCCGCGGCCTCCCGGATCAGGCGGTAGATCTCTCGCTGACGCAACGTCTCCAGGTGAGCGTCCGGCTCGTCGAGCAGGAGCACCGTCTTCGGATTCAGCGCGAGATAGGAAAGCAGCAGGAGCGTCTGCTGCAGCCCCCTTCCGCTGGAAGACAGATCGAGCCGTACGCGACCCTCCCGATACTCCATCGCGACTTCGCCCCGGTCCGCGACATAGCGCGGGTGCTCGAGCTGAACCCCGAAGAGCCGCTCGACCGTCCCGACGACGGAGTCCCAGGCTTCCGGTTGTTCTGAAGCGAGACGGTGACAGACGTTGCGCAGCACTTCCGACGTGCGCCCCTCGCCCAAGCGGACGTTCACCGCTCCCGGGTCGATCCGCGCTTCGTTGGCTGCCAGGCCGGACATGGACGGAAGGTACGCAAGGCGCACCGAACTCGCCTGCTCCGGCACCGGCATCCGACTGGGCGGCCGCCCGCTGCCCAGTCGGAGCGGACGGCAGTAGAACGACTCCGCATTCGCGTAGTCGAACTCCAGGCCGCACGACCAGCACCCTTCGTCGTCGCAGCCGTCGACAATCACCTCGACCCGCACGTTCTCCGTTCTCTGGCGCCCGTCCTCCACCTTGACGTTGCGGGTATGGAGATCTCTCCAGAGCAGATTCGCCACCGGCACGGGCGCCGCGGTGAGGTCGCGCCGGTTCACAGCCACCCCCGGCCGCTTTCCCGGCGCCTTCTGGCCTTCCCTCTTCTCGTTCCAGCGCTTCAGGCCCAGATCCCAGAGCGCCAGCGCCTGCATCGCCGACGTCTTGCCCGAGTTGTTGGGCCCCACGAACACGACGGGGTTGCCGAGTTCGATCTCGACCTCCTCGAAGCGCTTGAAGTTGCGGATCGTGAGCCTGGTGAGCATGAGCCGGACCGGTGAGGAGACCCGGCTAGGTTAGCGCAGGGGCCCGAGAGCCCGGCGCCCGAGAACCTGCCGCCGGATGCCGACGGGGACGTCGGCGCACCCAGTCAAGAGGCCGACGGGGACGTCCACCGCGCGGCGCCGGAGCCCCTCCTCAGAACTCAGCACCCGACCCGTCCTAGAACTCGAACCGCACGCCGGCCTCGAACCGTCGCGGCTCGCGGTAGCGGGTCGCGTCGCCGACGCCGAGACCGCCTCCGCAGCCGGTCGTCAGGGCGCAGACGCTGAGCACCTGTTCGTCGTCCAGGGCGTTGTAGATCGCCGCCACGAACCGCATCCGGTACCTGCCGCCGACCAGCAGGCCCTTGGACGCCTGGAGATCGAGCCCGTGGTCCGCGTTCGCCTCGCGGCTTCCGCGCGGCGCCTCGTAGACGATGCCGTAAGGATCCCCCCACCTCCACGGCGTGTAGACGAAGGGAGACGACCAGGTCGCGCCGAACCCCAGGACGACATCGCGCGGGAGACTCACATGGCCATGCACCTTGACGCGGTGCTTGCGGTGATCCGTGAGAAAGCCGTAGCGATTCATGTAGTGAAGGGGATAGACGTCGTAGTCCGAACCGATGCTCCCCGTGTACTCGATGTTCCCCTTCGACTCGGACACGACCCACGACGCGAGCAGATGGACGCGCTCCGAGAAACGGGTCTCCAGGTCGAGCAGGAAGCCCTCGTACTCCCGGGTCAACTGCGGCAGGTTCGCCACGAGCCAGTAGCCGCAGGCAGCGTCCGCCCGCGGTGTCGGCCAGTTGCCGCCGCAGGTGTCCTCCATGATGTCGAACGTTTCCTTCGCGACCCAGGTCAGGCCCAGGGAAGTGCGGCTCGCGACCTCCATCTCCACGCCGAGCGTCCGCGTTTCCGCGTAGGTCGGCTCGATGCCGGGCTGGATGCGGTTCGGCTCGCCCGAAAACGCGAGCGACAGGAACCAGCCGTACGGGTCGTACCCGTCCGGATCGGTCGTCCAGGTCGGGATCACGTGACTGCCCAGCCGCGTCTCCCCCGAGAAGGCGTCCTTGCACTGCTCCGGACTCACGCCGCGCCGCGGCACCGCCAATTGGGAGCAGGAGAAGTAGTAGCTCCCCGGCGTCGTCGCCGTGCGAGCGAAGCGCGGCAGGCCCAGGGCGCTCGGGTGCATGAACCGGCCCCAGGTCCCCCGCACCGCCAGCCTTCCGTCTCCCGTCACGTTCCATGAGGCGCCGAGACGCGGCTGCAGCTTCTCCAGCGCCGCGACCTCCTGGCCGGCGTCGTTCGTGAAGGAGACGTCGTCCCGGCGCAGCCCGAACCGCACCGTCAAATCGTGCGTCGGACGCCACATGTCCTGGACGTAGCCGGTCAGCAGCCTTCCCTCGGATTCGACCGGTTGCGCGTAGGGAATCCGGATGTAGCTGTAGGGAACGCCCACGCGGTCGTAGAACCGGCCGCCGCCGGGCATGTTGTTCTGCCGGACGTAGGCCAGGTCGCCGTAGTCCACGCCGAACCGGATCTCGTGGTCGCCGCCGGTGTGGCCGCTGAACCAGGCCGCGCTGGCGGACAACTCGTCCCGGTCCCGCCCGGAGTACGTCAACTGCGAGTAGTTCACGGACGCCGCGTAGCCGAGCGAGATGTCCAGGTGGCCAAGGGTCTCCAAGTCTCCGCTCCTGGGCGAGAGGAAGTACTCGCCGCTCGCGGTCGAAGCGGCGAGCCGCCACTCGAACCGCGTTCCGGTCAGGCCCAGGGCCTCCGCGCTGACGATGGACGTCTCGTTCTCCACGCGGCTCGTCGCCTCCGCGGCGGTGAACCGGTCCGCGTTCGCGTTGTCGATGGACGGCCGGTCCGTCAGGTAGCGCCCCGTGACCTGCCACTGGTCGCTCGCCTGCCAGGTGAGCTTGCCGAGATGGTTGTCGCGGTCCAGCTCCCGCGCGGTTGGCGATCCGGTCGGGGTGTTCTTCGAGAGAATCCGACTCGTTGCCCCGAAGAACCAGACCCTGTCGCGCCGGACCGGACCGCCAAGCGTGAAGGAAGGCTCCGAGTACTCGAAGAGGTCCTCGTCCTTGTTGAAGTGCTCGCCGTTCGTGTTGAAGTTCGAGTCCCGGTAGCGAAGGTCGAAGGTCCCCGAGAGGTCGTTGCCGCCGGCCTTCGTCACGATGTTGATCACGCCGCCCGTGGCCCGGCCGTACCGCGCCTCGAAACCGCCCGTCTCCATGTGGATCTCCTGGATCGTGTCGAAGTTCAGGTGGACGCCCACCGTGGACGACGCGGGGTCCGTCGAGTCGATGCCGTCGATGTAGTAGACGTTCTCGGCCTGGGTCGAGCCGAAGACACGGGGGTTCGCGGAGAGCGGCGCGCCCGCCCCGGCGGGTGTGCGTCTGCTCGATCCCGTCTGCACGACCCCGGGCGCCTGGGCAAGGAGGTTGTAGTAGCGCCGGTTGACCGAGCCGACCGAAGACTCCTGCAGGTGCTCTTCCGTGAACGTCTGCGAGGTGGAAACCTGCTCTACGTCGACGATCGGGGCCTCCGCGACGACCGTGATCTCGCCCGCGAACTCGCCGAGTTCCAGGTCGATGTGAACCTCCGCGACCCGGTTCACGCTCACCTCGACGTCCGTGCGCCGCTGCGGCAGGAAGCCCTCGAGCTCCACGTCGACCGTGTAGACGCCGGGCGGCAGACTCGTGAAGTCGAATCCGCCACCGCCGTCGCTGAACACGGTTCGCTCCCCCATGAGGGCCGGCGAAGCGAGGCGGACCGTGGCCCCCGGCAGCGGAGCGTGGTGCTCGTCCTCCACATGGCCGGCAAGCCGGCCCGTGACCTGGGCCAGGACCGGCGCGGTCAGCAAGGCCGCGCAGACGAACAGGACCAACACGAGAGACAGGCGACCGGACACAGGCATGGAGGGGCTCCTTTCCGAGATGCCTTCCTGAACGCTGGCGCCGGCTCCGGACGACTGCCCCACAAGACGAAGGCTTAGCCCGAACGCGCACGAGGCAGGAACCGCGCCATTCTGCCAAAGCGTGCGCGTAACGGGCGACCGGCGCGCCGCGAAGCGGTTCCTTCAGGCGAAGACGCGCGGTTCGAAGTCCTCCGCGTTCACGATCGAGGAGCTGCTGCCAGTGGCCCGAATCACGAAGAAGCCCTGCCTCTCGGCATGCGTCCTCACGTCCTTGCCACCCTGAAGGTAGGCCATCGCGCCGTAGACCTTGCGGTCCTCGTACTCCGGCCACCATTCCTTGAAGCGCTCCAGCTTCGCCCGGAATCGCCCCACGTCCTCCGGCCGCAGCGTCGTCTTGACTTCGACGGCCACGACCTCCGAGCCGTTCACCGCCAGAACGTCCAGCTCGTAGTGCTCGCCGTTCCGGCTCCCCTCCGTGCGCTGCGAGAGCCTGTCCACCTGAACCTGCCGCTCCCGGAGCAGCTTGACCAGGTCGCCCTCGACCAGACTCTCCATCAACTTGCCCCACTGGGTCGTGAACAGATTCTCCGCACGCTTCAGGCGCCGGTCCGTCTCCTTCATCCGTCGGTCCGTGTCCTGCATCTGCCGGTCCGTCTCCTGCATCTGCTCCGCGGTTTCCCGAATCAGCCGGCCGGTCTCCTTCGTCTGCTCCGCATTCTCCTGAAACAGCCGGTCGAGTTCCCTCGACCGCTCGGCCTGAGAGTGCCTGAGTTCCCGCTGAGAGCGCCTGGGTTCCCGGATGCTCTCCGTGAGCTTCCGAAGCGTCTCCAGCGTGGGCTCGTCCGAAGCCCCCTCCGGTGTCGTCGTCGTCATTCGTCGCCTCCTCTATCCGTTGCAGCGCGAGATGCGCCGAGGGGCGGTTGTCTTCGTGGAAGCGTGGCCGGGCGAATCTGGCGCCGAGCCGCGCGGGAACGGAAGACTAGCATCCGGCGCCGCAGCGCTCCGCTCCCAGCCTTGTCCCATGTGAAGTGAGCCTGAAGCGGCGATGTCAATCCCACGAGAAGTGAGCCTGAAGCGGTGTTGGGGATCATTGGAGGATGATCTTGCAACTCGACATCGAACGGCTTCGGACCCTGGACGAGGTCCGGGATTTCATGGCCGGCAGCGCGCCGGTCGACTTCCGTTTCGTGGAGCGTGCGGATGCGTACGACTTCGTCCGGCGGGTTCTGGTGCGTACGCGGTATGTACGGTTGCCGCGGCCCGACAAGGGTCTCGTGCGGCGGTTCCTGGTCAAGGTGACGGGCTTCAGCCGGGCGCAGGCGTCGCGGTTGATCTCCCAGTACCGGGAGACGGGGCGCATCAAGGACCGGCGCCGGGGTCCGAAGCGCCCGTTTCGTCGGCGCTACACGAAGCCGGACATCGGTCTGCTGGCGGAGGTGGACGAGACCCTGGGAGGCCTGTGCGGCGCGGTGACGCGGCGTCTGATGCAGCGGCAGTACGAGGTTTTCGGCGATGCTCGGTTCAAGCGTCTGGCTGGGCTCTCCAACAGCCACCTGTACCGCCTTCGCCGGTCCGTGACGTACCGTCGCCGTCGGCTGACGGTGGCCAAGACGCGGTCGACTCAGGTGAGCATCGGGGAGCGTCGCAAGCCCCATCCGGCCGGTCGGCCGGGCTTCCTGCGAGTGGATTCCGTCCATCAGGGCGACCTCGACGGGGAGAAGGGTCTGTACGAGATCAACCTCGTGGACGAGGTCACGCAGTACGAGTTCGTGGCCGCCGTAGAAGGCATTTCGGAGCGTTTCCTGGTCCCGGCGCTTCAAGGGTCGATCGAGGCTTTCCCCTTCGTCGTCCAAGGTTTCCACGCCGACAACGGCTCCGAGTACATCAACCACAAAGTCGCCGCGCTGCTGCGCAAGCTCCACATCGAGGAGTTCACCAAGTCCCGCCCGAAGCGTTGCAACGACAACGCCCTGGTCGAAAGCAAGAACGCCTCGGTGGTCCGGCGCTACCTCGGCCACGACCACATTCCCCGGCATCACGCCGCCCTCGTCAACGGCTTCCTGCGCGACGTGCTCGCCCCCTTCCTCAACTACCACCGGCCCTGCCACTTCCCCGTCGAAATCGAGGACGCCAAGGGCAAGAAGCGCAAGACCTACCCCTTCGACAAGGTCACCACGCCCTACCTCAAGCTGAAATCCCTCGACGGCGCTGCCCTCAGCCTGCGGCCTGGCGTCACCTTCGAGATGCTCGACCAGGAGGCGCTGGCACTCGACGACCTCGCCGCCGCCACCACCGTCAACGAGGCGCTGGTTGCGCTCTTCGCCGAAATCCGACGCCGAGACGCAACCGTCGCATGAGCAACTCGCCCATCTCTCTCACTGCACCTGGACCACGCCTCGCGGTCCCCGCGCTACCGTTGGTCCCTGGTGCCGATCTCCGCTTCGCTCCGATCAGCAACCCGGAAAACCGCTCCGACTCACGCGACCCGCTCAACTCCCGATCCACCGCCGTTCAGGCTCATCTTCGTATGGGACTAGACTCTCCCGCATCCACGCTGGTCGGTCCGGGGCGAGTCTCGTTAGACTTGGCTGCCGCGGCCCCACGCGGTTCTGGCGACAGCGAGGACCACAGCGAACCGTCCGGAGAAGCCCCGGCCAAGACTCGATGACGCAAACCACTCCCGTTCTGGTCGGCATCGCCCAGGTGCTCCAGCGTGCAGACGATCCGGCGGCGGCCCGCGCTCCGATCGAGCTGATGGTCGAGGCGGTCGACTCCGCGCTTCAGGATGCCGGGGCAACGGGCCTGCGCGGCCGGATCGATTCGCTGCGGGCGATGAAGGGTGTCTGGGGCTACCGGAACCCCGCTCTCCGGGTGGCCGAAGCGCTGGGGCTCACCGGCGTCGAGACCGGGCTTTCCGTGGTCAGCGGCAACCAGGTGCAGGCCGTGTTCAACCGGAGCGCGCTGGACATCCAGAGCGGTCGCCGCGAGGCGATCGTGCTTTGCTCCGCGGAGTGCGGCCGCACGATGGGCCGGGCGGCGAAGGCGGGCCTGAAGCTCGACTGGCTCGACGACGACGATCCGCCGAAGCTGCCCGACGTGACCTACGGCGACACCCGCTGGACCCGGCACGAACTCGAGATGGCGCGCGGCCTCCAGCAGGCGGTCCAGTACTACTCGCTGTTCGAGATTGCGCTCCGGCGCCGGAACCGCGAGAGCGTGAACGGGCATCTCGCACGGATCGCGGAGCTGTGGGCAGGCTTCAACCGGGTGGCCCAGGACAACCCGAATGCCTGGATCAGGAAGCCCCTGACCGCCTCGGAGATCGGCACGGTGTCACCCACGAACCGCGCGGTGACCTGTCCCTACCCCAAGCTGATGAACGCGAACATGCGGGTCGACATGGCCGCGGCGCTCGTTCTCTGCTCGCTTGACGTGGCGCGGTCGCTCGGCATCCCCAGCTCGAAGATGATCTTCCCGACAAGCGGTACGGACGCCGTGGACCACTACTTCGTCTCGGAGCGCGACAACCTCCACTCGTCGCCGGCCATCCGGCTCGCCGGGCGGCGGGCGCTGGAACTTGCCGGCGTCGAAGTGGAGGATCTCGACTTCGTCGATCTCTACAGTTGCTTCCCCAGCGCCGTGCAGGTCGCGGCGCGGGAACTCGGGCTCGACCCGGAGCGCCCGCTCTCCGTGACCGGCGGCCTGACCTTCGGCGGCGGGCCGCTCAACAGTTACGTGATGCATTCCATCGCACGCACCGCGGAACTGCTGCGGGAGACGGAAGGCGGTCGAGGTCTGGTCACCGCGAACGGAGGCATGCTGACGAAGCACTCCTTCGGGGTCTACAGCGCGGCGGAACCGGAGCGGCCCTATCGCCACGAGGACCTGACGGCCGAAGTCCACGCGCTCCCGAAGCGGGAGGCCACAGCGAGCTATGCAGGCCCCGCCGAAATCGAGTCCTATGCGGTCATGTTCGGCGGCGCGGCAAAACCGGCCACGTCGTTTCGCTCCGTCTACGGCCAGCGCGCCGCCCCGACCACCGAACCGTCGCTCGCCCATCTCGCCTGCCGCCTGCCGGACGGCCGGAGGGCCTGGGCCAACGTGGACGACCCGGACACGCTGGGCGCCATGTGCGAGCAGGAGTTCTGCGGCCTGCCCGTGAAGCTCGACGGAGCGGGCGCGGCCGAGTGCGGATGAGCCGGGCCCGCCCTGGCGGACGCTTCCGCAACGCGGCCGCTCGCCGGGCCGGCACGGCCCTTCGCCTTGCCGCGTCGTCCGGCGCGGCGCTGCTGTTCGCCGGCTGTCTGGGCAACCCGACGAGTCCCGCCCGGAGCGCGATGTTCGACTACGACCCGCGCACCGATCCCGTTTCCAACCCGGACTCGCTGTTCGCGCCGTTCGACCCGGAGCGGGCCGACACGGACGGCACGATCAACCGCTACTCGCTCGACCAGCCGACGTCGCTCAACCCGCTGTTCATCCGCGCCTGGACGGATGGCTTCCTCTACCGTCTGCTCTTCGATCCGATCGCTCACCGCGTCTCGGACCTGACCGCGGAGTGGAATCCGGCGATGGTCGACGAGGTCGAGGAGCTGGAGGACGGCAAGGTCCACCGGATCAAGCTCCACGCCGGCATGCGCTGGCACGACGGCGCCCCGGTGACCTCCGAAGACGTCCGCTTCAGTTGGGAGGCGATCGCCGACGACAACGTGCCCGCGGTGGACTACAAGTACAAGGCCGCCGAGATCGAGAACATCCGGATCATCGACGAGATCACGTTCGACGTCGTCCACCGGCAGGTCTCGGCGCTGCGGATCGACAACCTCTACTTCCCCGTCGTCCCCGCGCACATCCTGAACAACCCGGAAGAACGCGCCGCCGACCCGACACTGCGCACGAGCGCCTACTACAACCGCTACCTGAGGGAACTCGGGATCGGCAACGGGCCGTACCGCTTCGTCGAGTGGATTCACGCCGACCGGATCATCGTCGAGCGCTGGGAGGACTACCACCACGACAAGCCGCCCATCCGCCGCCAGGCGATCACGACCCACAGCGACCGGAACGCGGCCCTGCTCCAGTTCCGCAAGGGACAGCTCGACGACATCTGGCTGACCGTCCAGCAGCACGGCAGCCAGACGAACGACGAGGAGTTCCACGCCGTCGGCGTGAAGGCCTGGGGACCGCGCTGGATGCAGGCCTACATCGGCTGGCAGCAGGGCGGCAACAACCACTTCTTCGGCGACGTCCGGGTGCGGCGCGCGATGGCCCACGCCTACGACGCGGAGCGCGTCCTGCGGCAGGTGAGCTGGAACGTCTACACCCGTTCGAACGGGATGTTCCCGCCCAGCCACTGGAGCCACAATCCGGACGTCGAGCCCCTCGAGTACGACCTGGACAAGGCGGCCGCGCTGCTCGACGAGGCGGGCTGGAAGTCGAACCCCGACGACGGCTGGCGCTACAAGGAAATCGACGGCGAGCAGGTGCGCTTCCACTTCATGATGAACCTGCCCCAGTCCTTCGTCGACGCCCGCCGCATGATCGACATCTACCGCGACGACCTGCGCCGCATCGGCGTCTCCTTCGACACGGAGATCCAGGAAAACGCGAGCCGCTCGCCGCTTCTGATCCAGCACGAGATGATCGCCCACGTGGACACGTACCAGGTCTTCTCCGACCCGGACATCTGGCGCAACTTCTTCCACACGGAAGCGATCGACAACGGCCGCAACTACGACAGCTACAGCAACCCGAAGGTCGACGAGCTGTTCGACCGTTCCCGCATGGAGCTCGACCCCGACCGCCGCGCCGCACTGCTGCGCGAACTCCAGGCCCAGATCCAGGCCGACCAGCCGGCCCTCTTCCTGTGGAACTACAGCACGACCTGGGGCTTCCGCAAGCGGATGCGCGGCGTCGAACTGGGGCCGTCGGGCGTGACCGCGTTCGTCCCGGGAACCCGGGGCTGGTGGATCGAGCGGGAGGAGTAGAGTCCGTCCCGCGCGCCGGATTATACTCCCGGTATGAAAACTGCGGTTTCGATTCCAGACGACATCTTCGCACGGGCCGAGCTTCTCGCCCGACAAGCCGGCCGGTCGCGGAGCGACGTGTATGCCGCCGCCCTCGACGAGTACGTTGCGCGCCACGCACCAGACGAAGTCACGGACGAGATGGACCGGGTCTGCGACTCTCTGGGAGAGCAGGACGATGCCTTCCTCGCCGCCGCAGCGCACCGCGCCCTCCGTCGTGTCGAGTGGTGATCAGCCAGGGCGACGTCTGCTGGGCTGAACTGCCCGAACCGACGGGATCTGGACCAGGGTTTCGCCGGCCTGTAGTCGTCGTCCAGGGCGACGCCTTGAACCGAAGTCGAGTAGCTACAGTCGTCTGCGTACCCTTGACCGGCAATCTGCGCTGGGCTGACGCCCCCGGCAACGTCCGGCTGACCAAGCGGCTGACGGGACTGCCGAAGGACTCGGTCGCCAACGTCTCGCAGGTCAGCGCTCTGGACCGGGCGCTGCTCGAACCTGCTGTCGCGCGCATTTCGCAGGCCAAGATCGACCTCGTCCTCTCCGGGATCGACACCGTCCTCGGGCGATAGTGGCGGTCCAGCGTCGCCGCTCACGAGGGCGGACCTCGCCCGGCACGCCTGCAGACCTCGTAGAGTCTTGCTCGACTCTGCTCTTTCTTCTGGCTACCCGGCGCCGGTCCCTTGACAGCGCCAACTACGGGAGATGAACCGTGATCCTACTGGTCCGCAACCGCGTGAAAGACCTCGGCCAGTGGAAGCGCGTCTTCGACGAGCAGGAGGCCGCCGGCATGGCCGCCGGTCTGTCGGTCAAGCACGTCTGGCGCTCAGCCGACAACCCGGACGAGGTGTTCTTCATCCTGGGCGTCGAAGACCGGGCGATGGCCGAGGCCTACATGGCGACACCCGAGGCAGCCGCGGTCGGCGAGGAGGCCGGCGCGCTCGACGGCGAGTACTGGTTCCTGGAGGAGTTCCCGGCGTCCGGGGACGTCACCGCCCTGGGTGATCAGGGACTGGCGACTTCTTAGGCGCCGTCTGTGTAGAGCGGCTGATCGACCCACTGACCGTACAGGTCCTCGACCGAGGTCCCGAGAAGTTCCGCCGCCCGGCCGGCGGAAACATGACCCTCGGAGAGAGCTCGAAGGCAGAGAGTACGGAATCGGCCGGGGAGCTCTGGCTTCGACACGCCCGGCTCGTCGTACGGAGGCCGACTCCATCCCCGGCGCGCGAACTCCCGCTGTAACTGCCGAGCCAGAGGCACGCCGAAGATTCCCAGCTCTCGACAACGGAACGTGAGCGCTTGCAGGCTTACGCCAAACAGGCCCTTGAGGGTGATGAGTTCCTCCCAAGTCACGGACGTGCGTCGCGTGCCGAGCCGTTCCCGCAATGCCGACTCAGGCATCAGGAGAACGCCGGCAAACCTGTGGGCTGCCCGTTCCGATTCCCGGTCCTCTCCTTCACCCAGCAGCAGGTGGTGCAGTTCGTGCGCCACCGTGAATCGGCGGCGTTCACCGTCTCTCTTCCGGTCGTTCACCACGATGACCGAGACTTCCTCTCCGTCGCGGCGGCGCGCTGTGGCCATAAAGCCATCCAACCTTCCCTCGCCAAGGTCCAGGGAGAGGACCCGAACCCCCTTCTCTTCGACCAGACCAACCATACTGCGGATGGGACCCTCACCCAGGCTCCAGCACTCTCGTACTCGCTTGGCGACCTTCTCCGCCTCCGACGACGCACTTAGCCCGGCGAGACCGTCGAACGGGGCCTTCCAACGCGGGTTGGGGACTCCCAGAGCGTCCTCGACCGCCAGGTACCGCTCGAGGGCGTCCACCGCCTCGGCCTCGATCCTGGCGAACTGGCGCTTCCCCAAGCGGCCCTTGCGTCGAAACTCGACCGAAGAGATTTGTAGCGAGTCTTCCTCGAACAGGTAGTCCACCGTAACGCCCAGGGCGAGCGCCAGAGCCTCCAGAACGGGCGGCCGGGGCGACGACTCGCCGCGCTCGTACTTGCCGATCGCTTGCGCTGTGACGAGGCGGTCCATCCGCGCCTCCAGGCCTCGAAGGGACAACCCCGCCCTCGTGCGGGCCAGCTTCAGGCGCGTTCCGATCATGGCTTCAGGGCCGAACAGCCAACGGCGAAGGCCGACAAACTCTCTCCAGTCTAGGGCCTAAAGTGCTGACAGTCAAACACTTACGCTCCTGTTCCAGATGCCGAGATCCTCGTCGCAGGGCTCCTCCGGCGACGGGCCACTGTGTTTCCTGGAGTGACAAATGGCCGTGTCGGAACCCATCTTGTAAACTTTTCCGTGTATACCTGCCTGGTCGGCCGTCGACAGGGCACAACTGATGATCGTACCGCGGAGGACCGCTAGTGACAGACCACGACATTCCACGCCGAAGAACGTCGGCCGCCGACCTCGTCGGACAAGGGCTGGCCAACAGCCTACTCGCCGATATCGCGCTCAGGGTCCAGCTCAGCCCAACTATGCATCAACTTGCGACCGAGAGGTACCAGACACTGGATCACTGGATCCAGCGCGAAGGCAGTCCCCTGTACGGCCTCGTCGAGACGACCTACGCACAAGGATCGATGAGGATCGGAGCGACAATCAACTCCCGCGTCACGAACGACGAGTTCGACATCGACGCCATGACTCAGCTGAGGCTCGCTATTGCCACGCCACCCAGCCATGTCCTCGACATCCTGTTCGACGCAGTTCGCGGGGAGCCGGGGTCGCGCTACTTCGGATGTACCCGCCGCCGGAGTCGTTGCGTGACTGTCAGCTACAAGGGCGGGATGCACGTCGACCTCACACCCGCCATTCTCCAAGTCGGAACACCTCCTCGGCAAAGCTGGATCTTCGAGCACGAGTCGCACCGTCAGTTCGACGCTGGTAGGAGCCTGACCGCCAACCCGTACGGTTTTGCCGAGTGGTTCAAGCAGCAGATTCCGGACGACAACGACTCTTCCCAGTGGTTCCCGGGTCGCGCCCAAACCTTCGAGGAGAGGACTCGGGAAGCCGAACCGGTGCCCCCACCGGAACCAGCGAACCAGAAGTCTCGTGTTATCGTCGCACTGCAACTCTTGAAGCGTTGGCGCAACGTCCAGTACGACAAGCGGACTGGTCGTCGCCCCCCGTCCGTCGTGCTGTCGAAGCTCGTGGCCGACGCCGCCGTCGAGGCATCAAGAAGCGGCGCAGGGTTGCTATGCGTCCTTCTTCACTTGGCTCTGGCCGTCCGTGCCGATCTCGAACGTGCGCACCTGGGCAGAGGGCTTGTTCACGTCGCGAACCCCGCCTGTCCTGCCGACATACTCACGGATCGCTGGCCAGGAACCCTGGAAGCGCAGAGCACGTTCATGACCGACTTGAGGGACCTCGCCGCCGACCTGGAAGTGCTCCAACGAAGCTCCAGCATCAGTGAGTTGCGGGGAATCCTGGTCCGCTTGTTCGGCGAAGTCCCAGCCCTCAAGGCAATCGAGCGCCACGTCGAGGCAACCCCTCGAGGACCGGCGCGCGTGACCTCGACCGGAGGCGTGATCGCAGGTAGCGCGGCCACAGTACATGCCGCTGGCAGAACCGTGCCCCGCCACACATTTCACGGCGACGGTGAAGACGGACTATGACCCTTTCGACCTTCGAGCAACAGCACCGGATGCGCCGACGCTGGAGCCACTTCAAGGTCCTCGCCAGAACCAAGACCAGAGTCCAGTGGAAAGGAGAGCTACAGCCTCACAGCCATCCCTACACAGTAGAGATCCTGCATCGGCTGAACCGCCAGAACCTGGGAGGACGCCACCCGATGCCCGAAGTGCGCGTCACGGCACCCCTCCTTCAACGTCGTTCGTCCCAACCGGAGCAACCGATCCCGCATGTGTACGTGAACGAGCACACTCCGTACCTGCCGTTACTCTGCCTATACGACCCCGCCAGCGACGAGTGGCATCCTGGACGCTCAATCGCTGACACGATCGTGCCTTGGACCGCCGAGTGGCTCTGGTGCTACGAGTACTGGCTGAGGACAGGAATTTGGCCGGAACGCGACTGAGACAGTCGCTGCGCCCGGGGGAAGCACCCTGAACTACCGGAACATTGAACCGCCCCAGCGATCCGCGGGAGCGATCAAGCGGCGACGCAAGAGGCTTCCATGGCCCCCGGACCGCGAGTTCCGCATCCTCGCCATCGACGGCGGCGGCATAAGGGGGATCTTTCCGGCCTCCTTTCTGGCCGGCCTCGAAGAGCGCTACCTTGGTGGCGCGGCGATCACCTGCTACTTCGACCTGATCGCGGGTACGTCAACCGGCGGAATCATCGCGCTGGGCCTCGGGGCTGGCCTGCGGGCGGCGCGACTTCGGGACCTCTACATCAACCGCGGCGGCGGAGTCTTCCCGCCGACGCGGGCCGGACATCTTGGCACAGCTTGGCGCTTTGCCTGCGGCTTGTTTCGCTACCGCTACAACCGCGAAGCACTAAGCCGTCTTCTGCAGGAGTCGTTCGGCGACCTGCAACTTGGCCAGTCGTGCGTGCGACTCTGCGTCCCCGCCATGGAAGGCCACCACGGCGAGGTCATGGTCTACAAGACGCCCCACCATCCCGACTACCACCTTGACGGCACGAAGCGAATGGTCGTGGTCGGAGAGGCGACATCGGCGGCCCCGACATTCTTCCAGCCGCTTGAGGACGAAACCGGGTATGTGCTCGTCGATGGAGGCGTATGGGCCAGCAACCCCACGATGATCGCCCTGACCGACGCGCTGTCGTGTTTTGACCTCTCGCGCAGCCAAGTTCGCATCCTCGGATTGGGATGCGGCACAGCCCGCCGGACGGTCGGAGAACGGAAGACTAGGCTGGGCGGCGCGATCCACTGGCGGGACATCATCTTCTCGGCCATGGACCTTCAATCCCAGAACGCCAACGGTCAAGCCGGGCTACTCATTGGAGCCGACCGGCTCCTTCGCATCGAGCCCATGACCGATGCCGGCCCCATCGAACTCGATGACTGGCGCCGGGCGGCGGCGGAACTGCCCTTGGCAGCGGAGGCAGCTCTCGATGAATACGGCGACCAGGCGGCAAGCCAGTTTCTGGACCGGCCCGCGCCGCACTACGACCCCGCACATCCCACCGGCAAAGCCGCAGAGTAGCCGCTATCCTTCCGCCGAAGTGGCCGCCCCGACGATCTTCGAGACCTGCCGACCGCGCGAGGACATTCTTCGCGGCGCGGTGGCCGACGCTGACTTCGCGGCCGATCTCGCTTCGGTCGTAAGCGGCGGGGGCAGTCCGGCCTACGTCGACCCGGCGCGGTTCTTCGCGAACACCTACCCCACGCGGGGCCTGCGCAACCTGCTCGCGAACGTCTGCCGCCGCCTCAGCGGCGCCGGGGGCGAAGCGGCGGCGATCTTCCGACTCGACACGTCATACGGCGGCGGCAAGACCCACGGCTTGATCGCGCTGGTCCATGCGGCACACGGAATGCCGGGCGTTGCCGACGCTTCCGAATTCGTCGACCCTGCGCTTCTGCCCGCGGGCGATGTGCGCGTCGCGGCGTTCGACGGCGAGAACGCCGACCCAGCCAATGGGCGAGCGCTCGGCGACGGCGTTCTGGCCTACACGCCCTGGGGTGAGATCGCCTACGCCCTCGCCGGGGTTCCCGGCTACGAGCGCGTCCGCAACAGCGACGAGTTGCGAACGGCCCCAGGCGCCGGAACGCTCCGGGAGCTGTTCGGCGGCCAACCTACGTTGATTCTCCTCGACGAACTCTCCGCCTATCTGCGCAAGGTCCGGCGGCTCGACGACGCGAAGGACCAGTTGACCGCCTTCCTGACCTCTCTGTTCAAGGCGATCGAGAACGCGCCGAACGCGGCCCTGGTCTACACGCTCGCGATCGGCAAGGTGGACTCCGGCACAACCGACGCCTACAGCGCGGAGAACCGCTTCATCGCCGACCAGATGGCCGAAGCGGAGAGCGTGTCGGCTCGCAAGGCCACCCTGCTCAACCCGACCGCGGACGACGAGACGATTCAGGTGCTGCTGCGGCGCCTGTTCGAGAGCATCGATCCGGCCGCCGCGGCCGAGACCGCCAGTGAGTACCGCCAACGCTGGTCCGCTCACGCCGACTCCCTCCCCGCTTCGGCCAACCAGTCCTCCAACGCGGAGACCCTGGCCGCAAGCTATCCGCTTCACCCCGAGGTGCTGGAAACCCTGACCGGCAAGACGGCGACCCTGGCCACCTTCCAGCGCGTGCGCGGCATGTTGAGACTGCTGGCGCGGACGGTCGGCCAGCTATGGCAGGAACAGCCGCCTGACGCGACGGCGATCCACGTGCACCACATCGACCCGGGCCACGAGCCGATTCGCCAGGAGATCCTCACCCGCCTCGTCCAGGACGCCTACGCGCCAGCGATCTCCAACGACGTCGCCGGCCCGGCCGGCAGGAAATCGCTGGCCCAGGAGATCGACGCCGCCCACCACAGCGGTCTGCCGCCGTACGCCGAGTACGCGGCGCGGACGATCTTCATGCACACGCTGGCGTTCAACGAACCGCTCAAGGGCCTGGCCCCCGACCACCTGCGCTACTCCATGCTCGGACCGGTATTGGACATCAGCTTCATCGAGGAAGGACGCAAGAAGTTCGTCGCCGAGTCCGCCTATCTGGACGACCGGCCCGCCGCGCCGCTGCGCTTCCTGGTCGAAGCGAACCTGAGCCAGATCATCCGGCGGGAGGAACAGCACGTCGACAGTGCCGAGGCTCGCGCCGAACTGAACGACAGCATCCGCCGGATCTTCGAAGGCCCGGTCTTCGACGCGATCACCTTCCCCGGCGGGCCCTTCGACGTTCCCGACGAAGTAGGCGACGGGCGCCCCAAGCTCGTCGTACTGTCCTACGACGCTGTGTCCGTGGGGCCGACGGTCGAAGAGGCGCCCGACCTGATCGAGCGCATTTTCTCCCGCAAGGGCGCGGAGAGCGCTGCCCTTCGGGCGCTGCGCAACCACCTCGTGTTCGTCGCGGCCGAGGAGGCCCGGAAGGCGAACATGCAGGAACGGAGCCGGCGGCGTCTCGCGCTGCGCGAACTGAAGAAGGCCGAGCGTCTGGCCGAACTGGCCAAGCACCAGCAGGACCAGGTTGGCGAACAGCACCGGCGTTCCGAACAGGAACTGGCGGTCGCCATCCAGCAGGCGTACCGGCACGTCTTCTACCCGTCCCGAGACCGTCTCGGAAGCCGCCTGGTGGACCTGGCGCACACGGCCATCGACATGCACTCGTCTTCCGAACGACCCGGCGCCGGCCAGCAGCAGATCGTCCGCGCGCTGCGGGACCTCCGCAAGCTCCGCCTGTCGGAAGACCAGCCCAACGCCCCTGCCTACGTGCGCGACCGCACCCCGCTCAAGAAGGGGCAGATCTCGACCGGCGCCCTGCGCGACGAGTTCCGGCGCGATCCGGGCCTCCCCATTCTCTCGGGCAACGACGTGTTCGTGCGCGGGGTCCGCCGGGGCGTGGAGCTCGGAGAATACGTCTACAAGCGCAACGACCTCCTGTTCGGTCCCGGCGAGCCGGCGCCGACCATCGAGATCGACGAACAGTCGATGATCTTCACCATGGCCTACGCCAGGAACGAGCTGATCTGGCCCCGGCAGACGAAGGAAGAGCAGGAGCCGGGCACATCCATGGAGATCGGGGAGAGGCCCGGCGGCGGACCACCCTGGATCGGGCCGGCAACGGCCGCCCGGCCCGCCGAGTTCTCCGCCGAGGGACCGTTCAAGGAGGCGCTGATCAAGCTCTGGGAGAAGGCGCGCGACAAGCAGGTCGAGGCGCTGGCGACCCTGACGATCCGGATGTTCGAGGCGCGAGACGCGTTCCCCATGATCAACGCGGTCAACGCGGTCGCCGGAGCGACCAGGACGATCCGGCTCGCAGGCGGCTACAAGACTCGCGAGGGCGGTTCCTTCGAACTGGAGTTCACCGGCACGCCATCCGACGCCCAGCCGGTTCGGGAGTTCCTTCAACCGCAGTTTCGGGACGCCGCCGAATCCGACATCGAGGCGACGTTTACGCTCGACTTCGCGGACGGCCTGCCGCTCTCAGGCGACGCGCCTGAGCAGCTTGCCGCCCAACTCACCCGCTTCGCGGGTGGCGCTGCCCACGTGTCCGCCTCCGTGCGGGCCCGGCCCTCCGGCCCGACCTCGGCGAGCGACGAACCCCCGACCAAAGAGGGGAGAGCATGACACCGAGCCCGCAGCGAACAGCCAGAATCGAGCCGTTCCGTCCGGCCGACTCGGCGCCCAACTACGAACTCCGGGTTCGGCCCCTGGGCGCGGCCCTCTCGAAGTACGAGGTCTGGCAGCTCCCCGCCCCCTCGACGCCGCAGATCGCCGCGCCAATCCGCGTCGCCGGCCTCAAGGGCCGCAATCTGGAACTGGTCGAGCACCGCGTCCTCCGCCGACTCGCCCAGGCCGGCATCAAGCTCGCTCGCCCCGCCGGCCAACCGCTGCCCGGCCTCCCCCTGAACGAAGACCTCGCCCTCCACCTGGGCCTCATGTTCCGCGCACTCGCCCCCATGCGAAGCCGCGAACGGATGCGCTCCGTCGCCGAAGGCATCGAACGGATGGACCGCGAGGAGGCCGCCTACTGGCTCGGCATGGCGATGCACCGGCGACGGCCAAGGCGGGTGCTGGCGGCATTGCGGATGCTGTTGACGGCGCCGGGGCGGTGAGAGTCATACTCGGGCGGCTCTACCGGTGCAAGTTGCGTCCCGGTGACGAGTTTCGTCAGCCTGTCGTCCGGCGCCACGTCCCACTCTGTCGAGGTTTCTCCCGACCATGCCCGCCGTGAATCCGGACATCCTCTCCTGGGCGCGCGACAGCGCCGGCCTCTCGCAGGACGAGGCAGTCGCGAAGCTCTCGCTCAATGCCGCCTACGGCAAGACTCCAGTCGAACGCCTCCAGGAACTGGAGTCCGGCGTTCGCCCACCAACCCGGCCCATGCTGGTCAAGATGGCGCAGCAGTATCGGCGTCCGCTGGTCACCTTCTATCTCTCGAAACCACCCAGACGGGGCGACCGCGGCACAGACTTCCGCAGCCTCTCGGGCGTCCGTGCTCCGAGCGGCGACGCCCGGGTTCAGGTTCTCGTTCGTCAGATCCTGGCCCGCCAGAGCGTTCTGCGCGACTTCCTGGCCGAAGAGGAGACGCCCGAGGTTCCCTTCGTCGGTGCCCTGACGCTGAACGATGGGCACTCTGCGGCGCTTGACCTCGCACGCCAGGTCCTGGGCTCGTCGCACGCGCGCCAAGCCGCCAACGCTGAGCAGGCCTTCGAGAAGCTGCGGGACTCAGTCCACGAAGCCGGTGTGTTCGTCTTGCTGAAGGGCGACCTGGGCAACTACCGGACAGCCATCGACACGGAGACTTTCCGCGGCTTCGCGCTGGCCGATCCGCTCGCCCCATTCATCGTGATCAACGACAACGACGCCAGACCTGCGTGGTCGTTCACGCTGCTGCATGAACTGGTGCACCTGTTCCTGGGCCACACGGGGATCAGCGGCATCAAGACCGGCAGTCAGGTGGAGGAGTTCTGCAACGACGTGGCCAGCCTCTATCTGCTTCCCGAAGAGGCACTGGCGGCACTCGAACCGAGTCGGCTGGACGACGCAGGAGTTGCAGCCGCCATTGGCGCAATAGCCAGGCGCCACAACGTGAGCCGGGCCCTGGTGGCGTACCGCATGTTCCGGTCCAATCGGATCGAGCCGCAAGAGTACAGAGGGCTCGTCGCGGCCTTCCGCACGCAATGGCTGGATCGAAGAGCACAACGGAAAGAAGCGGCCCGACGCGCCGACGGTGGACCCAACTTCTACACGGTTCGGCGCCATCGCACCGGCAGGGCCCTGGTGGACGCGGTGCGGCGAGCGCATCTCGCCGGCGACCTGCCAACAACCCGCGCCGCGCTGGTCCTGGGCGTCAAGCCCACCCAGGTGGGCCAGATGCTTGGCGGCTGACCCGAGCGCCCGCACTTGCGCTATCTGCTGGACTCGAACGTCCTGATCGACGCCAACCGCGATTACTACCCGATCGAGCGGGTGCCCGAGTTTTGGGACTGGCTGCTCCATCTGGCCACGCAGGGGCGCGTGAAAGTGCCGGTGGAGGCGTTCGAGGAGGTCAAGGATGCCAGCGACCATCTGGCGCACTGGATCAAGGAGCACAAGACTGCTCTCCTGGAGGAGACGGAACTGGAAGTCGGTCCCGTGAGCCGCGCCGTGGAAGTCGGCTACGCTCCCGACCTGACCGAGAGCGAGTTGGAGAAGCTCGGGGCCGATCCGTTCATCGTCGCCTACGGTGTTGCCCTGCCAGAACAAGTGACCGTAGTGACCATGGAACGGAGCAGGCCGAAGAGGCAGCGGGCAAACCGCCACATTCCGGACGTCTGCGCGGACCTGGAAGTCCCCTGCATCGACACGTACGAACTGCTGCGCCGACTGGACTTCCGGACTGACTGGCGAGAGCGATGAAGCACCGCAGCGGCAACGTCCGGGACCCGGGACACGCATGCAACGGACCGGGGCCGCTTGCCGGCGATGCCCGCGGACAGTGGCTCGGGCCAGTAGCGGTCGCCATCGCCGGAGGGGCCGTCGTCTCCCCTCGCCTCTTCGCAAGACGCGGCGCTCGCGCTGCCGGGCGGGGCGATTGGATTCGTCCCCTACCTCATCAGGTGCTGGTCGCGAACTCACTGGCGGAGCGGCCGCGACACTGGATCTGAACGATGACCGACACGCGCCTGATCGAGCGGTGGCTGCCGATCACCGAACTGGGAATCGAGAGCCTCCGGGAGCGGACGCCGATGACGCCGTTCCCGGCGCCGAACCGCCTCCACGTGTGGTGGGCGCGCCGGCCGCTGGTTGCGTCGCGCGCCGCCGTGCTGGCGTCCCTCCTGCCGGAAGATGCGGACCGGGATCGGTTCCTGCATGTGTTGGGGATTCACGGCGATCCGGTGGCGGCCAGGAAGAAGATTGAAGAAGCCAAGCGCACCGGCGTTCGCGTGAAGGACCCGTACGGCTACGACCGCGCCTTCAAACACGTTCCCGGTCCGGCTGCCGTGACCTGGTTCACAACCGAGCGCTTAGCGACCTCTGACGACCCCGTTGTGCTCGATCCCACCGCAGGCGGCGGGAGCATTCCGTTCGAGACCGCTCGACTCGGCCTTCCCGCCTTGGCGAACGACCTGAACCCGGTAGCCGCCCTGGTCATGAAGGCGACGGTGGAATGGCCGGCAGCCGAGCCTTCGGACATCGGCGCAGCAATGTGCGAGGAGTTGGCGCAGCATTGGCGGCGGCGCCTTGAGGAACGACTATCCGGCCTGTTCCCGCAGCGGGACCTTCCCGAACGAGTAGACCTCACGTACCTCTGGGCCCGCACCGTCACCTGCCCCTACTGCGACGGCCTCGTGCCGCTGTCGCCGAACTGGCGGCTCGCGCCTGGCGGAACCGGCGTTCGGCTGCGACCGGGGGTCGCTGGCGGCCCCGGAACGGCGGGCCGGGTCTGCTCGTTCGAGATCGTGGAGTCGGCAGATGAGCAGTCCAGGGGAACAGTCGCGCGCGGCGACGGGACGTGCCCGTTCCCCGATTGCGGCCGCGTGATCGACGGCGCGGACATCAAGGCGCAGGCGCAGGCCGGCCGCATGGGCGAACAGCTCTACGCCGTGGTCTACAAGCAGCGCATGCCGGGCCGAGTTCTCAAGTCCGGCAAGCGCGGCAAGGACAAGTGGTCGCGCGGCTACCGGGCGCCCCGACCCGAGGACGACAACTCGGCGGAGATCGCCGAGCGCCTCGCCGAGAAGATGACCGCGTGGGAGGCCTTCGACATCGTGCCGAACGAGCGATTCCCGGAGGACGGGAACGACACGCGACCCATCCAGTACGGGATGCCGCTCTGGCGCGACCTGTTTTCGCCCCGGCAACTGTTCTGCCACGGCACGAGTGTTGAGATCTTCCGCGAGATGCTCGAAGAAGATCGGTCGACCCGACCGCTCGATAGCGCCAAGAAAGCAGCCTACGGTTATCTCGCGTTGACACTCGACACGCTCCTGAACTACAACAACCGAGCTGGGCGCTGGGACAACACCACTGGTCGTGTGCGCTCGAAGTTCGACAGGCATGACTTCGCCTTCGTGTGGTCCTACGCGGAGATGGCGCCGCTGGTGACCGGCGTCGGCTACGACTGGGCCATCGAGAAGACCGCCAAGTGCATCAGGGAGCTCGTTGCACTCGTGAGCCCCCCCGGCCAGCAGTCCGACCCCCGGCAGCAGAGCCTCCCCGGAGCGCCTCGCGGGCAGACCGTTCCAGCGATCCGGCCTGCTTCGGGCGACCCGACGCCTGGAAGAACCCAAACGGGCCTCGATGCCTCCCCGCCAACCACCATCACATGCAAACCCGCCGACAGCCTCGACCACATCGAAGACGCCTCCATCGACGTCGTGGTCATGGACCCGCCCTACTACGACAACGTGATGTACGCCGAGCTCTCGGACTTCTTCTACGTCTGGCTCAAGCGCACGGCCGGCCATGTGTTCCCTGAGCTCTTCAGACGCCAACTGACGGACAAGGAGAACGAAGCGGTCGCCAACCCGGCGCGGTTCCAGGGCCGGAAGGGCGCCAAGGCGCTCGCCGGCCGCGACTACCAGGAGCGCATGGCGGCGATCTTCAAGGAGTGCCGGCGGGTACTCAAGCCCGACGGCATCATGACCCTGATGTTCACCCACAAGGCAACCGGCGCCTGGGACGCGCTGACCACGGGCCTGATGACGGCGGGCTTCCGGATCACGGCCTCCTGGCCGATCAATACGGAGGCCGGCGGCAGCCTGCACATCAAGGACAAGGCGGCCGCCAAGAGCACGATCTTCCTCGTCTGCCGGCCGCCAGACGACCGGCAGGCGGCGGAACTCCGCGACGAGGCGATCTACTGGGAAGACGTGGAACCCGAAGTTGCCAGGGCGGTCCGCGCCCGCGTCGGTGAGTTCCAGGAGGCCGGCATCGGCGGCGTGGACCTGTACCTCGCCTGTTTCGGCCCGGCGCTCCAGCGGTTCTCGGAGCACTGGCCGTTGCGGCGCGGCACGCCCCGGGAACTGCCGGCCAGGGCCAAACGGCGCGGCCACCAGGCAAAGCTGCAGCTCGAAGAGCCGGACCCCTACGCCGTCACGCCCGAAGACGCGCTCGACGTCGCCCGGCGCGAGGTGAAGCGCTGGCGACTGGAGCAGTTGACCCACATGAAGGCCAACGTCGACCTCGATCCGGCGACCGCTTTCTTCGTACTGGCCTGGGACGCCTTCGAGGCGCCCGTGTTCTCGTACGACGAAGCGCTGCGGCTGGCACGCGCCACGGGCGCCGACCTCGACCGCGAGGTCGTGGGCCGGCTGGCGCAGAAGAAGAGCGCCAACGTGCAACTCTGGGACAGCGAACGCCGGGCGGCGCGCGGCGCCCTCGGACCCGCCGACGGCGGCTCGGGCATGATCGACGCCATCCACCACGCCGCCCACATGGCGCGCAGCCGGTCGCTGGAAGAGGCCCGCGACCTGCTGGCGCGAATGCAGATCGACGAGGATCCGCTCTTCCTCGCCGCGTTCGAGGCCGTGCTCGAAGTGCTCCCGGTGTCCTCGACCTTCACGGGCGTCACGCTCAAGGGCGAAATCGCCGCGTCCAGCAACGACTTCGAGGCCCTCTACAACCTGCGCCGCTTCGCCTTCGCCGACCGCATCGACGAGCCGGAGCAGCTCGCCTTCTGGCTGCAGGACGCCGACTGACGCTGCCAGACCGTGGGTTCCGCAGGGCTATAGTCCTTCCCGTGACCGCAGCTGAACCAGTGCTCGAGCGAACGAACGCCCCTGAACGGCGCCGGGATGCGTCTCCACCTACGGTCCTCTCCCCGGCTGCGCTACTGGAGAGCTTCGAGGAGGTGAGCCGGAGCGTCGAAGACGAGGGGAAGCGGTTCGCCATCCGCAAGCACGGCGAGACGATCGCCGGACTGGTCTCGGCAAGCGACCTCACGGCGCTCGAGTCTCTCGAAGATCTGCTGGACGAGTTGGACGCCCGGGATGCCCTGGCGGACTATCGGGAGAACGGCGGCGCCAGCTTCGAGGAAGTCATGTCCGAGCTCCGCCTTTGACGTACCGGATCGAGCTCGCCAAGGCCGCCAGAAGGGACCTCCGCCGTATCCGTGATCGGCGAGCGCTTCGAGAGATCTCTGGCGCCATCGCGCGCCTGGCGGTCACGCCCCGGCCTACCGGGCCGCCAAGCTCAAGATTGTCCGGAACTCCTGGCGGATCCGGGTCGGCGAGTGGCGCGTGTGCTACTCCGTGGAAGAGAATCGGCTGATTGTCGTGGTGCTCGTCGTCGCGCGGCGCAGGGACGTGTATGAGCGGCTGCGACGCCGACGCACCTGAACCAACGGGTTTCCCCCGATGCTGACCGACCATTCATGGGGCCTGAAGTACACGCCGGACGACGGCGACCTGGTGCGGGGCTTCTACATCCCGGCGCTCGAGGACGCCGAACGCTACGACCGGCTGACCGGGTACTTCAAGGCCGGCGCGCTGACCCTGGCGGCGCGCGGCCTCGAGGGATTGGCGCGCAACGGAGGTCGGATGAGGCTGCTCGTGGGCTGCACTCTGGAACCGCCCGAGATCGAGGCGATCGAGCGGGGCGAGAACCTCCGGGACGCCGTCGAGCAACACCTGAGCGGCATCCCGCTCGAACCGGCGAACCAGAAAGCGACCGACGCCCTGGAACTGCTGGCATGGATGGTGGGGCGCGGCTATCTCGAAGTGAAGGTCGCCGTTCCCTGCGACGGGGACCGCCGGCCCATCCCATCCGACGGCATCTTCCACGAGAAGTCGGGCGTGATCGAGGACCGGGTGGGCGACCGAATCGCCTGGACCGGCAGCCTGAACGAGACCGCGGCCGGGTGGCAGCACAACTGGGAGACCATCAGCGTCTTCAAGAGCTGGGGCGAAGGGTCGGAACCCGAGCGGGTGATCCGCGAGCAAACGAACTTCGACCGCCTGTGGGCCGACAAGTCTCCCCGCGTCCTCGTACTCGACGCGCCAGAGGCCGCGCGACGCGATCTGCTGCGCTTCATGCCGGAGAGCGACCGGCCCGCCCGGTTGAAGAAGGCCGAGCCGGCGGCGACGCCCGACGAGCCGCCAGCGCCCGTCACCGTGCAGCCGGCGCCGCCGGTCAGGCCGACGCCGGACCTCCGGGACCGCGTTTGGTCCTTCATCGAGCGCGCCCCGTCCCTGCCCGACGGCGGCCGACGGGTCGGCGAAGCGACGGCGGCCGTCACCCCGTGGCCGCACCAGGTCCGCGCCTTCGAGCGGCTCCACGCCGAATGGCCGCCGCGTCTGCTCATCGCGGACGAGGTCGGCCTGGGCAAGACGATTCAGGCCGGCATGCTGCTGCGGCAGGAGTGGCTGTCCGGGCGGGCGAAGCGGATCCTCATCCTGGCGCCCAAGGCCGTGTGCCGGCAGTGGCAGATCGAGTTGCGCGAGAAGTTCAACCTGAACTGGCCGATCTACGACGGACGGCGGATGGTGCGCTATCCCTCGCCCGCGCTCCGGGGCGCGAACGAACGCGATGTCGCCCACGACGACTGGCATCGGGAGGCCGCCGTGATCGTCTCGAGCCACCTGATGCGCCGCAGCGACCGCGCCGTGAACCTGCTTGAGGATGCCGAGCCGTGGGACCTGATCGTCGTCGACGAAGCCCACCACGCCCGCCGGCGGGAAATCGGAAGCAGCAGCCAGGGCAGGCAACGGCCCAACGCGATGCTCCGGTTGCTCCAGGGCATTGCGCCCAGGACCGACGGGCTGGTCCTACTGACCGCCACGCCGATGCAGGTCCATCCGGTCGAGGTCTGGGACCTGCTCTCCCTCCTCGGCCTGCCGCCGGAATGGAACCAGGAGCGGTTCCTGAAGTTCTTCGAGGACATCGAGGAGGCGAACCCGTCGCACGAGGCTCTGGACCGGATCGCGGCCACCTTCCAGGCCGCCGAGAGGTGCTACGGCGAGACCGGAAGGGCCGTAGCCGAACGCGCGTCCGGCCTTCAGTCGCTCGGCGCCCGCAAGGTGCTGAGAGCCCTGAGAGGCCCTTCCTCGATCGCCCGGCGGCGGCTGGAGGCGCCCGAGCGGAGAGCCGCTGTCGCCGTCGCGCGGGCGACAACGCCCATTCGCCACCTCATTTCGCGCCATACCCGCAAACTGCTGCGGGAGTACCGCGAGCGCGGCATGGTGGACGCTTCGGTCGCGGAACGAGGCGTCGAGGATCGCATGGTCTCCATGAGCGTCACGGAACGTGGAGTCTACGAAGCGGTCGGCGCGTACATCTCCAGCACCTACAACCAGGCCGAAGCCCGCGACCGCAACGCGGTCGGCTTCGTGATGACGACCTACCGCCGGCGGCTGGCCAGCAGCTTCGCCGCGCTGCGCAACACGCTCCAGGATCGGCTCGACGCCTTTGGAGACGCCGAACGCGAACGCCGCACGGACCTCGACGAGGATGCCTTCGAGGACGAGCTCCGCGCCGAGAGCTGGGACGCCGAGGAGCTGACCGAGCAGGAGCGCGCCGCCCTGCAAGCCGAGGAACGGGGCGCCATTGCCGAGATTCTCGATCGAACGCGCCGGCTGCCGCCCGACAGCAAGCTGGCCGCCCTCAAGGCCGAACTCGGCCGCCTGCGCGACGAAGGATATGCGCAGGTCATGGTGTTCACGCAGTACACCGACACGATGGACTTCCTGCGCGAGGCGCTCGGCGCGGACCGCGCCCCCGCCAGGCTCATGTGCTATTCGGGCCGCGGCGGCGAGGCCCCGACCGCTGACGGCGGCTGGCGCAGGATCGACCGCGACGAGGTCAAGCGGCGGTTCCGCGAGGGCGACGCGGACATCCTGCTATGCACCGACGCGGCTTCGGAGGGCCTCAACTTCCAGTTCTGCGGCGCCCTCGTGAACTACGACATGCCGTGGAACCCCATGCGGGTGGAGCAACGCATTGGCCGCATCGACCGCCTGGGCCAGCAGAGTCCGACGATCCGGATCGTCAACCTGCACTACGAAGACACGGTCGAGACGGACGTGTACCAGGCGCTGCGGGACCGCATCGACCTGTTCGAGGCCGTCGTTGGCCGTCTGCAACCCATCCTGGCGGAGCTGCCGCGCTCGATCGCGGCGGAAGTTCTCTCTGGTAGGAACCCCGTCGACTCCCTCGTCCATCGCCTGGAAGGGCAGATCGACGAGGCCCAGGCTGGCGGCTTCGACCTCGACGAAGTGCTCGAAGAGGACCTCGAGATGCCCGCCCTGCCGGAGTCTCCTCTCGCGATGGCCGACCTCGACCGCGTCATCTCACGGCCCGACCTGATGCCGTCCGGCGTCGAGGTGCAGCCGATGGGGCCGCGCGAGTACAGCCTGCTCGCGCCCGGAATGAAGGAAGCGCTCCGCGTGACGACCGATCCGGAGTACTACGAGGAGCACTCCGAGAGCCTCGAACTGTGGTCGCCGGGCAATCCGCTGTTCGAGCCGCCAGAGGAAGTCGTCGAGGAAGGCGGTGGCTGTCCCCAAGGCATGAAACCGGGTTCGCTTAGGGAACTGCTGGACGCCGAGTAACAGCCTAGAATCTCGCTACTCGAAGAACGCCGCCAAGATCCAACACTTCGCCCAATGGCAAGGCCAACCCGATCCGTCCTCATGGCGAGGCGCGCCGAAGAGGCGCTTCTCGCCGCAATCGAGGTCTACAACAAGCCCTTGGTGTCGTACAGGGAACACACGGTCGCCCTGCTCCTCGTCAACGCTTGGGAGATTCTCCTGAAGGCCCGCATTGTCCAGGGCAACGGAAACGACCTTTCTTCCATCTACCGGCGTGAGGGTCGGAAGTTCAAGCGAAACGCAGATGGCAGCCACCGAACCATCGGTCTGCGGCAGGCGATGACCAAGGCTTCCATCGGCTCCGAGATTCGCCAATCGCTGGAGGGACTTCTGCTGGTGCGCAACCAAGCTGCCCACGCCGGCGACCTGCCTGATGGCCTGCGCCGGAACGTCCACGCCTTCGCCGCCGGGGCGGTTCAGAACTTCGCCAAGTGCGCCAACAAATGGTTCGGAATTCAGGCACGCATACCCTACCTACTCCCCGTGGGTCTCCTGAGCGGCGGTGCCTCGGTCCAGGCCACCGGCAACACGACTCAGCGTCACCTCCTCAAGAGACTGCGGGAGCTCGCGGCCACGCCGGTGGACGCCGAGTCAGGCTTCGTTGTCGCTCTCCGAGTTACTGTGGCCCTGAACCCGCTCTCCTCGGGCGGAGGGACGATCGGGGCCACGTCCGACCCCAACGCCCCCAAGGTCCGGCTGACCGACGATGAGCTGCTCAAGAAGTACTCCCTCACGCACGCCGACGTGGTCAAGATGTGTCGCCGCGAGATTCCGGGCTTCAAGCAGGGCCAGCGCTTCAACCACGCCATGAAGCAGGTCAAGAAGGAACCCGAATGCGCCCATCAGCGCAAGCTCGACCCTCGAAGCAGCAAGAATGACGGCAGGTGGTTCTACGATCCTAAGGTTACCCTGGCCCTGCTGGAGCAGAAGCTCGGAGGCGACTCGGCCTAGCCTGTGTATCTCACGGGGTGATTTGAGTGAGGTGGTCCCGGTCCTTTGGACAGTTTCAGGGCCGGGCTAAGGTGCTCCATGGATTGATTACGCCGCAGCCGCCGTCGCCGGGGCTCCAACCGACGTGGACCAAGCGCGGCGCGACCGCAGCGGCCTGTTTGAGGCCGTCGTCGGCCGGTTGCAGCCCATCCTCGCGGAGTTGCTGCGCACGATCACCGGGGAAGTCCTCGCCGGTCGGTCCTCCGCAGATTCTCTCGCCGACCAGCTACACGCCCGGATGGAAGAAGCTCAGACCGGCGGCTTCGACCTTGACGAGGTGCTCGCAGAGGATCTGGAGATGCCCGTGCTGCCCGAGTCGCCCCTGACCATGGCCGACCTCCACCGCGTCATCTCACGGCCCGACCTGATGCCGCCCGGCGTCAAAGTGCAGCCGGTCGGCCTTCCACGCCAGCGGAAACGCCGGGCTCCCAGACAAGTCTCGATTCCCGCGACCAGACAGTTCACGCCGGACCGTGCCTCTCCAAGTAGAGGGTTCGTTTCTCCCGCCCAGTACCCTCCGTCCTGTCGATCTCTTCAACGCAGGAAAACTCGTAGCGTCCGCCAACCTCCAAGCCGTCCAGGCTCGGTCCGCCATCGCGGATCTTGCCCTGTACTTTGCCTGTTTCCGTCAGCAGACCCCATAGACCCGAAGCGCGATTGAACTTCTCGAAGTCGCCCACCAACGCGACGGACTCCGTGCTTAGATTCGAGACCTCGGAAAGCACCTTGACAAGTCGATCGGCCTCCGCTGAGGTCACCGAACGGTGTGATGCACCGGCCGCGGATGGCTCCGCCCACGAGTACCGCAGGCTGGTCTCGCGCTCTACCAGAACACGCAGAAGCCTCAGATAAGAGCCCGCGAAATGGCCTCTTTGCTCCCGCACCGTAGCAAGTGCCCTCTCAGGTTCTCCCACCCGCTCGAACAGCGCATCAACACGCCGAAGGGCGCGGGCGAGCTCGCTTTCTCCGATCAGGTTCGGCGTCTGAGTCGCTTCGAGAAGCACCCGGAACGAGCCGTCCGACGCGGGAACGACAACATCCAACATGGGACCAGTGTCCTGGTCCAGCATGCCGCGATAGTCCTTGGATAGCTTCCGCCACGCCGACCTGTAGGCGTGCCTGACCAAGGTCCGGACCTCGCCCAGGATCTCAAGGTACGTATCAAGTCGGATTCGATGTTCGGTGGCAGCCTCCGGAGGTTCAGCCGCCACTTCCATCACCAGCCTGTTGCGTGCCCTGGATTCGACGAGGGTCGACTCATCCGACGGATCGGGATGAAGAAAGAAGCCCTTCTCCGGCAGCAAGCCCGTTTCCTCAAGGGATCCCGCCTGGGGATCAAGCGGAAGCGCCTCCGCCAAGTCGGCGTCGGCGGGCGTTAGATGCCACTCTTCGGCACCAGCCTCCACCAAGCAGGTTCGCAGATCGAGCACACCGGCTCTGAGCCGGCGTAGCTTCGCCGGCGGTAGACCCACGACGAGATGGCGGCTCACTCCCGGTGGCTCTTCGACGGCTACGCCCACGTAATGGCCGCCGATCACGTCGCGCGCCTCGAACACCTGGGGGCCGTCGTACCAGAACAGGGTTGCCTTGTGGGTGATGCTCTTCATTCCACGTCACCGTCACAACAGGCCAACACGTCGTAGTCGGCGAACGGCCACCAAGTGTGGTGGGAACGCTGCCCGGTCCGCTGAACCCGACCTGCGCCGGCAGTCAACGACAGTCTACAGACGAGGCGTCCTCTCATCTTCGGTAGTTTCAGCACTTGCTCGGAGTCGGCACGATCCGCATGAATCGACAGCCCGCGAGCTTGACACTCGGTGACACCGGCAAAGGCCTGGTCCGGTTTCTCACTTCGCTGGGACCTGAAGTCGTCTTCGGTCGGTGGGATCGTCCGTACAAGGCGGAACATCAGGCGAGGTACCCCGACCTCCTCGGCGTCATCGGGTGGACACCCTGGCGGAAGCTCCTCGCGGTAGCGCATCGATGGGACCTTTTGGGGGGTTTTCCAGGACGAGGTCCGCACAACGCGGACTCTGGCCGCTACGGAACTCGGCCAGCACGGGCGGAAATGTACACACTATGCACCCGGACAACCACCCGGCCTCCTGGATTCCCCGCAAGCTGGTTCCTGGAGGAGTTCCCGGCGTCCGGCTGACAGACGCGAGTCAGCGGCGTCGCACACACACAGCCTGAATCGTCCCCCGAAACGACTCGACGGCGCCCGTCAAGCCCCCCTCTTCTCCCGCACCGCGGCCCACAGGCCGACCCAGACGCAGTAGCACATGGCCAGCAGCACGAGGGTGAACGGCAGGCCCGTCGAGACGGTCATCGCGCGCAGGGCGTCGAGCGCGCCCGTGCCGCCGACGAGGAGCAGGACCGCGGCGATGACGCCTTCCAGGGTGGCCCAGAAGACGCGCTGGCTGGTGGGCACGTCTTCCTTGCCGCCGGCGGTGATCGTGTCAACGACGAGGGAGCCGGAGTCGGACGAGGTGATGAAGAACACGAGCACGAGCACGATGCCGATGAGCGACAGCACCGGGCTGAGCGGGAAGCTCTCGATCATCCGGAACAGCAACACCTCCTGGGCCGCGGACGCGACGGGCGCCGCGCTGTCGGCGATGCGCTGCGAGATCGCCGTGCCGCCGAAGGCCGCCATCCAGACGATGGACAGCAGGGTCGGAATGAGCGTCACGCAGACGACGAACTCGCGCACGGTTCGGCCCTTCGAGACCCGGGCGATGAACATGCCGACGAAGGGCGACCAGGAGACCCACCAGGCCCAGTAGAAGGACGTCCAGTCGTGGGCGAAGCCGGTGTCCTCCCGGCCGAACGGCATCGCGAGCGGCGCCAGGTGCGAGGCGTAGGCCAGGGCGCCCCGAGCCGCCGTGACCAGGATCTCGCCGGTCGGACCGAGGGCGATCACGGCGACCAGCAAGGCGAGGGCGAGGGTCATGTTGACGCCTGAGAGCACCCTGATGCCGCCGTGGAGGCCGCGCACCACGGAGACGACGGCGAACGACGTGACGACGCCAATCAGCACGACGGCGGCCAGACTGCCCGTACCCCAGCCGTAGAGCAGGTTGAACCCGGCCAGGGCCTGCGTGGTCCCGAGTCCAAGCGAGGTCGCCAGGCCGAACAGGGTGGCGAACACGGCCAGGACGTCGATCAGGTGGCCCCATCCGCCGCGCACGCGGTCGCCGAGAATTGGGTAGAAGGCCGAGCGCAGGGTCAGCGGCAGGCCGTGGTTGTAGGCGAAGAACGCCAGCGCCAGACCGACAACCGTGTAGATCGCCCACGGATGCAGGCCCCAGTGGTAGATCGTCGCCGCCATCGCGAGGTCGCGCGCGGCCGTCGCGTCACCGGCGGCACCTCCAAGCGGCGCGGCGTCGCTGCGCAGACCGCCGCTGTCGATCGTCGGCCCGTCGAGGGCGGCGCCGAAGTGGGTCAGCGGTTCCGAGACGCCGAAGTACATCAGGCCGATCCCCATGCCGGCGGCGAACAGCATCCCGAACCAGCTCAGGTACGAGAACTCCGGCTTCGCGTCCGGCCCGCCCAGCCGCACCCTGCCGACCGGCAGGAACACGAGCAGCAGGGCGAAGAGGACGAACAGGTTGCCGGCCGAAAGGAAGAACCAGTCGAAGCCGCTCGTGATCGCCGGGAGCAGCCAACTGAAGAACCGCGCGGCCTGGCTCTGGAAGACGAGCGTGCCGGCGACGAACAGGAAGATCGTGAGCGCCGAGACGACGAACACCGGGTGGTGGATGTCGAGCCCGAACCGGGTGATGTTGTCCTGCCCGACGCGGAGCTGGGGTCGGCGACTCAGTTGAACTGTTCGCGCAGGAGCCGCTTCAGGATCTTGCCCGAAGGGTTCCGCGGCAACTGGTCGATGAAGTGGACCGCGACCGGCTGCTTGAAGCGGGCCAGCTTGTCCTGGCAGAACTCGAGGACTTCCTGGCCCTCGAGGCTCTCGTCGGCGCGGACGACGATCGCGACCGGCGACTCGCCCCACTTCTCGCTCTCGCGGCCGATCACGCCGACTTCGAGCACCTTCGGGTGGCGGCCTATCACCTCTTCGAGCTCCGCGGGATAGACGTTCTCGCCGCCCGAGATGATCATGTCCTTCAGCCGGTCCTGGATGTAGACGAAGCCGTCCTCGTCCATCACCGCGCCGTCGCCGGTGTAGAGCCAGCCGTCGACCAGGGTCTCGGCGGTCGCCTCCGGACGGTTCCAGTACTCCTTCATCATGTGACGGCCGGCGACCAGGACCTCGCCCGCCTCGCCGGGGGCGCAGTCCTTGCCGTCGCCGTCGACGACCCGCACGGACGTGTGGAAGAAGGCCTTGCCGGTCGAACCGGCCTTCGCGATCGCTTCCTCCGGAGAGATCACGCAGGCCGGCCCGCAGGTCTCGGTCAGTCCGTAGACCTGGTGGACCTCGATGCCCAGCTTGTCGTAGGCCTCGATCAGGTTGACCGGCACCGGCGCCGCGCCGCTCATGCACCAGCGGAGCCGCTCGTGCCTGCAGCGCTCCGGGTCGTACGCCTGAAGCATGAAGTTCAGCATCGCCGGCACCTTGAGCATCACGTCGATCTTCTCGTCGTCGATCAGCTTCCAGGTCGCCACCGGATCGAACGCCCGCATGACGACGCTCGTGCTCCCCCGGTGGACATTGCCGGTCGCCGGGGTCAGCGCGCCGACGTGAAACAGCGGCAGCGAGACGAGGTAGCGGTCGCCGTAGCGGGTGTCGCAGCTCGCCATGATCGTGAGCGACGCCCAGAGCGCGGACTCGTGGGTGTGGACGGCGCCCTTCGGCAGACCCGTCGTGCCCGAGGTGTACATGATGTAGAGCAGATCGCTGTCCGCGGCGGCGATGACGGGCTCCGCGTCGCTCGCCGACACCGTCATGTCGAGGTAGGACAAGCCGCCGTCGGGCCGCTCCTCGTCCGGGCCGACGTGGACCCAACGCGTCACCTTCGTGCCGTTCTCGCCGCCGCCGCGCGCGATCAGGTCCAGCACCTGGGCCTGGAACTCGTCGCCGAAGACGAGCGTTTCCGCGCCAGCGTCGCGGATGATGAAGGAGAGTTCCTCGGGCGTCAGCCGCCAGTTCAGCGGCACGCAAACGGCGCCGATCTTCGCGATCGCGAAGAAGGTCTCCATGTACTCCACGCTGTTCATCAAGAGGAGCGCCACGCGGTCGCCCTTGCCGACGCCCAGTTCTCGCAGCGCGTTGGCGGTCCGGTTCGAGCGCAGGTTCCACTCCGAGAACGTGAAGCGGCGCTCCGTCTCCACGTCGACGAAGCCCTCCATGTCCGGCGACAGGGAGGCGCGCTTGGTCAGGATCAGTCCGACGTTGTCTTGCATGGGCCCATTCTCCTCAAGTACTCGTCCTCCTCGGGCGTTCCGGGAACCGATCGCTTGATCTCCAGTGGCGACCGGGATCGTAACGCGCCAGGCGCGCGCCGGGGAGCCCCCAACGAGGCGAGTTCAGTCGACGTCGCCGGCCGCGGCCTCGCCCACGCCGTAACTCTCCAGCGTGGAATGGAAGGCGACCACGTCGAGGCCCATGACCAGGAGGTCGTGCTTCTCTCCGGAAAGGTCGCGCACATGGTTGCGCATCAGACCTTCCGGAACGAAGCCCAGCCCCTCGAAGGCCGCGACCGCGCCCTTCTGGTCCGGCGTCATCCGGGCCACGAGCTTCTCGATCCCCGAGGCGACCGCCGCCTGGAAGGCCTGCTCCACCAGCAGCCGGCCCAGGCCCTTGCCGCGCGCAACCTCGGAAACGACGCACCGGATCTCGGCCACGTGCGAGGACCACTGCAGATGGCTGCGATCGATGGAGGCGTAGCCGAGCAGTTCATCGTCGGCGAAGGCAAGCAGGGTCACCATCTGGCCCGACTCGATCTCGGAAGTCCACTCGTCGATGACCTCGGTATCGCGGATGTCGCGGCGCAGGAAGAGCAGATCGTGATCCGGCAAACCGTCGGCGAACGCCAACACCGCGGCGCGGTCTTCCGCACTCATCGGGCGCACCGTGAGGTCGATGGCGCCGAGTCTGCTCGCCACGCGACCGGTCGGCGATAAGGCAGCGAGATCGCTTCCGCTTTCGTTCTTTCGTTCAGCCATCACGTGGACCTCCCTCCCTGGCGCCCCGTCATCGCTTGCGAGCGCCCTAAACCGACCGTTCGGCCAGCCAGTCCTCAAGCCGCGGCCAGAGCCGGCGCACCGCGTTGCGGCCCGCGACCAGGCTGACGTGTCCGCCCTTCAGCATGATCTCCTCCCGATCCTCGGAGCCGACCATACCCACGAGATCCCGCGCCGCATCGTACGGCACGATGTGATCGTGCTCCGCCACGACGTGAACGAAGGGGACGCGGATGTTCGACAGATCGACCACGCGGCCACCGAGCTGGAACTCGCCCTTCATCAGGAGGTTCTGCTGCTGCAGCTCCTTCGTCGTCTGGCGAAAGCACTCGCCCGGAAAGGGGATCTGATCCGCGGCCCAGCGCTGCAGCCGGCGATAGGACACGACGAACTCGTCGTTCCACATGTTGTCCCAGAGCCGTACCCGACCGGCGACCTGGGATGCGGGCCGCAGCGCGTTGAACGAGGCGTAGAGCATCTGCGGCGGGACGTTGCCCAGGCGGTCGACGATCCGGTCGACATCGAAGTGGGCCGCGTCGGTCCAGGTCCTGAACAGGCCCATCCCGTCGTAGTTCACCGGCGTCGTGAAACAGGCCAGGTTGCGCAGCCGCCCGCCGGACGACACATCGGGATGCAGCGCGGCGTAGAGCGCCCCCAAGAGACCGCCCATGCAGTAGCCGGCGAGAGACACGTCGGGTTCGCCGCTGCGCTCGCAGACGACCTCGATGCACTCGGGAATGAAGTCGAGCACGTAGTCCTCGAGCCGGAGCCGCTTGTCCTCGGGCCGCGGCGTGCCCCAGTCGATCATGTAGACGTCGAAGCCGCGGTCGAGCAGGAACTCGACGAGGCTCTGACCCGGCGCCAGATCGAGGATGTACGGCTTGCTGATCAGCGACATGACCAGCAGCACCGGCGTCCGGTAGACCTCGTCCACCCGGGCGCGGTAGTGGTAGAGGCGCAGGGTGCCGCGGCTGTGGACGACGTCCTTCGCCGTCAGGCCGACGCCCGGATCGCCCGTTCTGACGTACTCCAGGCCCTTCACGCTGCGCCGGAACGCGCGCTCGACTTCGCGCCGAACGCTGTCCGCGACGCCGGCCATGTCGAGGCCCAGCGGGTTCACCGGAGGCGGCGACTGTCCCCTGGGGGGCGCCACGGCGGCCGAAGCGGCGGGCGCCGCCGTCACTTCGTCTTCGCCTCGGTCCGGGCGGGCGCGGCGTGCCCTTCGGCCGGCACGGCGTCGACCAGCCGGGCGGCGGCACGGGGTTCAGACCGCTTGGACGCTCCCTGTTCCGCCCGCTGCTCGGACGGCGGGCGGCGGGTCCGGGCCGGGCGGGCCATCCGGTCCGCCACGTCCTTGCGGCCCACCGCTGCCGCGAGCAGCGCCTCGATCCGCTGGAGCCGCTCTTCGACCGCCGTCAGCCGCTCGGCAAGATCGCCCATATCCGTGCGTGTCGGCACGCCCGCCATCTCGAAGTAGCGCTGGGCGTTCTCGTTCATCGTCTGCTGGAACATGGTCATCGCTTCGACCCAGCTTCCCGACGCACGGGCGAACTCCTCCGTGCCCATCATGTCGTTGAACACCTTGTTCATCTGGTGTTCGGACTGCGTCACCCATTCGCGCCACATGGCGAAGGGATCGGGCGGTTGCGAGGCCTTTGCGGCAGGACGGTCGTCGGTCATGACGGGGCGATACTACGACTCCTCCGTCGTCTGCGGCGCCAGCGAGTCGAGGTAGCTGTTCGCGAGGCCGAAGCTCGAGTCCACCGCGGCGCGGTACGAGTTGCGGCCGTCCTGGAACAGCCGGGTCCATTCCTGCACCAGGCTCTTCGCCTCGGCGGGGAGCCGCTCGGACTTCTCGGTCCAGTTCACGATCGCCTCTTCGCGGCGCTCCTGCATCTGGGCCACCATGTCGAAGGTCGTGTCGAACGCACGCTTCTGGAAGTCGAGCGCCCGGCGGTTCGCGTCGATCATCGATCCGCGCCACGCCCGAGTGGGGCCGTTCGTCGTGCTGGTTGCTGTGCTGGTCGTCATTCTGAACTCTCCTGAGTGGTACGATCCCTGCTCGGAACGTCACCTGTGGTTTCGGCTCGTCTGGCCTGTTTCGACGGATGCAGCGCGGACGGTGGCGTCAACCGACGGCTCCGTCTTGTGCAGTGCAGCACGAATCCTGCACGGTATGCTGCACCGTGTCAACCCCCGCCGCGCGTTGACCGACCCGATCGCGGCTCGACCTTAAGCCCTCCCGACCGGAACGTCTTCCACCCATGCCCTCTCCCATCGTGATCAAGAAGTACGAGAACCGGCGGCTCTACGACACGAGGAGCAGCCGCTACGTGAATCTCGAAGGCGTGGCCGAGATGGTGCGCAGCGGCGAGGACATCCAGGTCGTCGACTCGAAGACGGGCGAGGACGTGACCCGCCACGTGCTGACCCAGATCATCGTCGATGGGGCGAAGGATCCGGACCAGGGACCACCGATCGAGTTCCTCCGCGACCTGGTGCGGGCTCGCGACCAGGCCGGCCGCGACTTCTTCCAGTGGTACCTGAAGAGCGCCGGCGAAGTCTATGAGCGCGTGAGCGAGACTGTGCGCAGCAGCCCCTTCGCGCCCGACCCGTCCTGGATGCGGCTATGGGATCCGCGCGCGATCGCCGAGCAGATGCACGCGCAGATGACCCGCCAGGTCGGGGGCGTGTTCGGTGAACGGAGCGCCGGCGGCGGCACGCGGCGGGCTCCGGCCGCGGCGCCGGAGCCTGATCCGGAGCGGGCTGCCGCACCGCAGCAAACGAAACGCGGCGACAGCGCCCGGGCCGAACTCGACGAGCTGAAGAACCGGCTCCAGGATCTGGAACGGCGCCTCGGCGGCGCGACGGACTGAGCCCGCCGCACGGGGAACGAACGATGCCGATCTCCACCGCTGCCGCCGGCGGCGAACTGCCCTCCGGGACGCGCCGGATCACGGTACGCGACGCGCTCGCCTACGCCGCCGGGATCGGCGACACCTGCGATCCCGTGTTCGACGACGCGCGCGGCGAAGGGATCGCTGCGCCGCCCACCTACTGCGTCTCCCTGGAGTGGCCGGTCGTCAGCAACGGCAGGGGCCGCGAGCTTCTGGGCGCCAGCGCTGCCGAACTCGTGCGGGGCGTTCATGCCAGTCAGGACTCCCACTTCCATCGGCCGATTCGGCCCGGCGATTCACTGACGACCCGCGGGCGCTACGCCGGGGTCCGGGCCACCCGCGCCGGCGCCCTGCTGACGACCTGCCTGGAAACGGTGGACGGCGACGGTCGGCCCGTCGTGACCTCCTGGTCGCGCTCGATCTTTCGCGGCGTGGACACAGAGGGCAGGAACGCCGAGGTCGAGCCGGCGCCGAGGGTGCCGCGGCTCCGCTTGAACGGCACGGACGCGAGGCGCAGCAAGGTCTTCGTGCCGCGCGAGATGCCCCACGTCTACACGGAGTGCGCCCGGATCTGGAATCCGATCCACACCGAGCGCGAGGTCGCGCTTCGCGCCGGCTTGCCGGACATCATCCTCCACGGCACCGCGACCTGGGCTCTCGCCGCGCGCGAGGTCCTGCGGGCCTACGGCGACGGCGAACCGGCCCGACTGAAGCGTCTGCACGGCCGCTTCTCGGCGATGGTCATCCCCGGTACGGCCATCACCGTGGAACACGCTCCGAGCGGCCAGGACGGCGGCGCGCGACAGATCGCCTTCCGGGTGCTGAACGCGGAGGGCCAGGAAGCGGTGAGCCAGGGCGTCGCCACGGTCGCTTAGAGCGCGTAAAGTACCTTAGGCCCCGCGAACACAGGACCAACTGACGGAGACAGAACGACATGGGCATCCTGGAAGGCAGAACGGCAATCGTCACCGGCGCGGGACGCGGCATCGGCAAAGGCATCGCAATGAAGTTCGCCGAAGAGGGCGCGAACGTCGTGGTCAACGATCTCGGCGGCGCGACGGACGGCACCGGCGGGTCGCGGATCGCGGACGAAGTCGTGGAAGAGATCCGCGGCGCCGGCGGCTCGGCGGCGCCGAACTACGACTCGGTCGCCACGGTCGAGGGCGGGCAGAACATCTTCCAGACAGCGGTCGACACGTTCGGCGGACTGGACATCCTCGTGAACAACGCCGGCATTCTCCGCGACCGGACGATCTTCAACACGGAAGAAGCGGACTGGGACGCCGTGCTCGACGTCCACCTGAAGGGGCACTACTGCTGCAGCCGGCCCTTCGCGCGCTACATCCGCGAGACGAACCGCACCGGGTGCCGGATCATCAACTTCTCGTCCGTGTCCGGCCTGTACGGCAACTTCGGCCAGTCGAACTACGCAGCCGCCAAGGCCGGGATCGCCGGGCTCTCCCGCGTGCTCGCGCTGGAACTTGCGAAGTACGGCTGCACGGTGAACACGATCTCCCCCGGCGCCACGACGCGGATGACGGCGGAGCTTCGCGCATCACGCGGCATGCAGGTCGACGAGAACGCTCCCGAGCAGAGCCCGAACCAGATCGCCCCGGTGTGCGCATGGCTGGCCTCCGAGGCCGGTCAGGACATGACCGCCCAGATCATCGACGTGATGCGCGGCTGGATCGGCATCATGCAGCAGCCGAAGGTGATCCGGAAGTTCAGCAAGGAAGGCATGTGGGACAACCGCGAAATCGACCTGATCATGCCGCAACTCCTGAAGGCGAAGCAGGACCACGACGAGGCAGTGGACGCGAAAGCGGAGCCGACGCCGGTCTGACCGGCGCCGCTTGAGGCCAAGACGGCCCGGCCCGAGGCCAGGGCCGCGCCGCCCGCAGCGGCCGGGTCATCCTGAACAACCGTTCGGGAAGGCGACCGTGTCCGTGATTGCCGGCGCCGGCGCCCCCGGCTCGTTGCGGTAGACCTGCGGCGGGTCGGCCCCCGTCGTGTCCGTCACCGTGATCTCGTAACCGAGGTCCGTCGTCGAGGCAACGAACACCCAGACGTGCTCGTTCGTCGCGCAGCCGCTCAGCACCTTGGCCAGAATCTCCCAGTTCTCCGGACCGAAGAACCGCAGCAGGCCCGAGTCGTTCGTGCCCTCGGGAACGACCTGAGCCAATCGCGGCGCCGGATCGTCGGCGGTCCACCAGGTCGCATGGACCTGATAGCGCTCGTCCAGCATGCACAGCCTCCCGTCGCCCGGAACGCAGGTTCCGGCCGGAACCGACGGACGCACGAGAAGGGTGCGCTCCGCCTGGGAGACTTCGCCTCCCCCGCTTACCCGCAGGGTCACCCGGTAGTAGCCCGGCGCCGTCCAGGCATGACGGAACACGGAGGAGTTCGAGGTCGAGCCGTCCCCGGCATCCCAGGCGCGGGTGGCCACGGCGCCGGCGCTCGTGTCCCGTAGAGCAACCTGCTCGCCCGTCTGCACCGTGCAGAGGTCCGCCGTGCAGTCGGCGCCGGTCAGCAGGAAGCTCGCCTTCACCGGGCCGGCAGGCGCCGGCGGGGGCGGGGGAGGTTCGGGGCCCGGCGGCGGGGGCGGACCCGGAGGTGGCGCGGGACCCGGTGGAGGCGCCGGACCCGGAGGTGGCGCGGGGCCAGGCGGTGGCGCGGGACCCGGGGGTGGCGCGGGACCCGGTGGAGGCGTGCCGCCCCCACGACCGCCATCGGCGATCGTCAGGGTGTGGCGGCGGTTCGCGCCAACCCCGTAACTCTCGCTGTTCGCCAGCGTGAGCTCCACCGTCTCCTCGTCCTCGACGATCCCGTCGCTTAGGAGCGCCAGAACGAGGTCGACCGACGACTGCCCGGCCAACACCGGCAAGGCCCCCGACCCGGGCAACACGCCCGGAACCATGTAGTCCTCGCCTTCGACCGCGGTGCCGCCCAGCGTGAACCCGACCATCACGTCGCTGTCTGGTGGCGGAGCAAGCCCCAGCCTGATCGACCGCGTTCCGGCGCCTTCGTTCGCGCGCTGAGCCACGGAAGCAAACGAAACGACCGACTGCCGCACCTGGTCGTCGTCCACGATCGTCACGCCCGCCCTGTTCGGGTTGCCCTTCAGCACGTCGATCGGAAGGTCGCCGAACGTCACGGTGAAGGTCTCGTGATCGTCGTCCTCGTCGTCCACCGTCGTGATCAAGCCCGTGCCCGTCGTCTCGCCCGCGGCAATCTCGATCGACGCCAGATCCCCGTAGTCATCCTCCTCGGCGTCGCCAGGAGCCAGCACGAGCGGAATCGACACGGCCTGGGCCAGGGGCGCCGCAAGCGTTGCCAGGACGGTGATCGATTCGCCCTCCGGCGCCATGGACGGCACGGCCAGCAAGGACACCTCGGGCTGATTCGGGCCCTGCGGATCCCTGATGTCGATCACGCCGTCGCCCTCGCGCCGGCCCACGGCGGCCTGGAGACCGGGGACCATCTCGACGCCGTTCACGACCAGGGGCGGCGTGGCGGCGGCGTCCTTCGGGATGCTGACCACAAAGCGCTGGTGGTCCGCGTTGCCGTCAGCCGGCGCGGTCAGAAGGAGCTCCGCCTCGCTGGCGCCCGGGCCGGTAAACGTCAGCTCGGCCGCGCTCGCATCGAAGGTCACGCCGGTCGGCGAACCATGAAGAGCCAGCGAGAACGCGCTGAACGGCGGGCTTGCCGGATCCGGCCCGGCGCGGAAGGCCAGGGGCACGGTCAGGGTCTGGCCGGCCTGAAGGGCCGATGCCAGGGCCACCCGGATGACCGCCGCCTCGCTCGTGCTGCCCTCTTCCACCTTCTGGTCCGGCGTCGACAGGACGGCCCGGACCGGGTCGTCGTTCTGGATCGTGACGATCGCGGTCGTGTTGCCCGATTCCTGCCAGTCGTAGGACGGGTAGTCCGCCCGAAGCTGGTCGAAGTCGATGGCCATCCGGAACGTCTCATGCGGTCCCACGTCCTCGTCGTCGAGGATCGCCACATCGAAGCTGGACCTCGTCTCGCCCGAGCGGTGGATCGCCGTTGTCGGCTGGAAATCCTCGCCGAGGGTCGCCGTGAACATGGGGTCCTCATCGCCCGCGAACACGATCGGCAGGACGACATCCGGACTCAGACCGCGACTGCTGATCACGACCGGCTGGAAGGCCAGCGAATCCTCGCTGGCGTTGAAGGTGCGCCGCGAGAACCCGAGCGTGACCGGGCTCGTGCCCTCGTCGTCCTCGATCACGAGGGTCTTACTCGCGATAGCGACGCACCCGCCTCCCGGACCGAACGTCGTCGGTTCTTCCGGTGCGCACCTGGCACTCTCCAGATTGAACACCCGTTGACGGGCCTGCACGGCATCGTTGTCCAGCGCCACCGCCTCAAGCGTGGCCACGCGGACGCCAGGACCACCCGTGAAACGCACCCCCGGGCTCGTCGCGCTGTAGGGCGGCGAGGTGAGCCACTCGACGCCGAGGTTCGGCGCGCCCGGCTTGAGCCCCAGGGCCAGGTCGGAGCCAAGCGTCTGGCCGGTCCTGAGCACCCCCGTCCGAATGAACTGGCCAGCCGGGAGGCTGTCGTGGCCCGGCGGCAAGAGGCGGGCAAGGTCGATCGTCAGATCCACCCGGCCGCCATCCTCCTGAAGGCCAGCAGAGAATACTCTCAGGACAACGCCGTCCCGAACGAGCCTCGTGATTGCCGCGACCAGAGTGCGGTCGTTGTCGTGCATCGTGCCGACGGCGGCGGCGCCACCCGCCTTGTAGCGGTCGCCGGACACGACGGCCGCGATCACCTTGCCGATCCACTCGTCCTCGTCGTCGTCCATCGTGTCCACGGTGAAGCGGGCCGTTGTGGAGGACAGGGTCACCGTCCTCATCCCCTCGTCCGCGGCGGCCACGTAGTCCTGCCCGAGGCCGATGTCCTCGCCGACATGCACCTTGACAGCGAGCGGACTCGTGGGCGGTCGTTCAGCCGACAGGATGAAGCCGACCGGATTCCCCTCCTCCACCGGGCCGGCGCCGTCGGCCGCAATCGTGATCCGGGGCAGGTCGTCCCGCACGATGACGGTCCAGGAAGCGGGGGTCCCGGCGAGGTAGCCGGATCCCGCCAGCACGGTCGCCGTCACCAAGCCGTCCGGCTGAACCAGGTCGCCGCCGGCGGTCCGCACGTCGAAGTCCCCGGCGTTGGCGCCCGCCGGTACCGTGACCGTTCTCGTCCCCTGCTCGCCAGCGGGCAGGAAGTCCGCGCCCGACCGCTCGGAGACATCGACGCGGACCGGGAGGTCCTGCAGCGGAGCGGGGTCGACCTCCAGCCGGTAGCGCAGGGTTTCGCCCCCGATCACTCCGCCGGAAGGCACATTCGGCGCCCCGACGGTCACGAGATACGGCGGCGGAACGTCCGCAACCAGAAGAGCGACCGAACCCTCGGCCCGGAAGCCGCCGCGCAGCGACGTGGAGTCCAGCCCACGGATGTCGATCTCCACGTTCTCGTCCTGCTCGACCGAACGGTCGGCCAGAGCCGACAGCGTGACCGCGATCCGGCGGGGCGCGCGGGGACCCACGAGCGTGAAGGACGCCGTTCCCGCCGGGTCGAAGGTCACGCCCGGAGTCGTCGACGTCAGGGTGTAGTCCGCGCCGTAGGTCGCGGCGCCGGCCGTGTCCAGACCCACCGTCAAGGACTCGGAGGCCGCGAGCGCACGCCCCGTCTCGACCGCGAAGGTCACGCTGCCGCCCTCCCTGACCGTCGCGGCGTCCGCCGAAGAGATCTCGACGACGGTCGGGTCGTCGTCCGCGATGTCCAGCCGGCCGGACCGTCCGTGACCGGACGCCGGGACGTAGCCCTGGCCCGCGGTCACCGCCACCTGAACCTCGCCGTTCGGCCGGTCCACGTCGTCGTCCTGGAGGGGGACTTCGTGAAACGCGGTCGATTCGCCAGCGAGGATCCGGACCGTCTTCGAGCCCTCGTCGCCGCCGGACACGTAGTCGCCCGCGCCCGTTTCCGCAACGTCGAGCTGCACGTCGAGGTCCGAAGCCGGCGTGGGACGGGCCTCGATCAGGAAGGAGGCCCCGCCGCCCTCGACGCCCTCCCCCCCCGGGCCCCACGCCGCGACGATTGGCGTGGAAGGCTCGGGATCGTCGTCCAGGACGCCCACGGCACCGAAGTCCCGGTCTCCGACGACGTAGCCCTCCCCGGGAAGGATGGAGACGCCGACGAAGGCCTCGCCGCCGTCCCACGTCGTGTTGTTCTTCGTGGGGATCGTCCAGGTCGCCTCGCCGCCCGGACCGACGCTCACCGTCGTCCGCCCCCTGTGAGAGGCGGGCAGCCAATCGGAGAACAACCCTTCTTCGGCCTCGACATGGATCGAGACCGGCTCGGCGGGGGCCGGAAACAGCGTGATCGTGAACACCGCGTCGCCACCTTCCGCCACCGGGTCCAGCGCCGGGCTGACGTTCGCGCCGGGACCGGGGTCGGGCGCCACCTCGAAGACCTGGGAAATTCCCCGGTAGACGTTCGCGCTGCTCCAGTCGATGTTGCCTTGGCTGATCGGGTTGTGGCCCGAGGCCGTGCCCCCCCAGCGAACCCGCTGACTCGACGAGTTGCCCAGGTGGTTCGCGTGGGCGACGCCGGCGGTGGCGTGGGTCGTGCCGGTTCTGGTGCCCGTGTTCGGGCCGCGCGGGTTCGTGCTCGCCACGCCCCTGGCGTTGCGCAGGGCGTTCGTGCCCTGAGCGTCCCAGGAGCCGTCCCAGAAGTCGTTGTAATCGTCCGCGATCCGTGCGCCTCCCAGCCAGAACACGGAAGTCGACCAGGCCGTGTGGCCGTACTCTCCGTTCTCCCGGATGCCGGTCGCCGTGTGCCAGGCGGCATCGACCGCCGCCGTGCTGCCGATCGCCCTGAAGCCCCGAGCGTAGGCGCGGATCTCGGCATGGCCGGCGCCGCTGTCCGCGATGCGATCCCGAACGAAGCGATCGTAGACCGCGATGTCCCCCGACTCGCCGCTCCGCTCGGTCTCGGTCTGGAAGACGAGCCGGAACTGGTCGCCCGCTTCGAGTCCCCCGGGCGTGAAGCGCCAGTCGGCCGAGACGTAGTTCAGGTCGACGATCTGGACCGTCGCCATCGAGTTCGCGCCGAGCTCCATGCCGCGCGGCGGATCGGACAGGGTCAGGTCGAACGTCTCGGCGTCCTCGATCACGCCGTCGTACGGGATCACGAAGTCGAGCGGCTGCTCTCTCGTCCCCGCCGGGATCGTGACCGTCCAGGGACCGGCCGGATAGTCGGCGCCGGGGGTTGCCGTGCCCGCCGCGGCCGTCACGATCACGTTCACGTCGAAGGCCTGGCTGATGCTCAGAACGACCGTCGCGGCGCCAGCCGTACCCTCGCGCGCGGCGTAGTCCGCCCGGCTGAACTCGACGACGCCGCTCCACGTCTGGGCCCAGGCCGGGCCGGCAAGGCCCGGCAGGACGAGAGCGGCCAGCAGGATGCGCACGGCCACTCCAGCCGACGTCGCGATCGGGCCGCCTCTCGCGCCCTGCCCTGCAAACCGAGGGGCCGCCCCCTGCCCGGGCCCACCGCCTGACGGCGCACGGCCTCGCCTCGCCGCCCCATTCACCACGACACCTGAACTGCCCGGCCGAAAGCCAGGAACCCGAACCCGCCTTTGCATCGCTACACGTCTCCCGTACCTGAGGGGCGATCTCAGTCGTCCGGGCGTTCACGAACCGACAGGCGGCCGCGGCGTGTAGCGCGCCCCAACCAACAAGGGGCGCCGAACCGAACAGGACGCGCTACCTTAGCGACAGGCGCGGATGGTCCGCAAGGGGTCCGGGCAGGAATTCCGCGAGCGCGACAGCGGAGCCGGCGCACGTCCGCCACCGGGAACCCGCCGAGGGCGGCAGGAGAGGCCGCGACCGACGCCGGCGTTGTCGGCGCTCTGACGGGTTCAGGCGACCGCGGCCTGCACGGCGCCAGGGCCCCTGAGGTCCCTGTGGGCCTGACTGGCGATCAGGTCAGCCAGCGGACGTACCAGGGGGCGCCGTCCGCCTTCTGCTGCTCCTTGAAACGCTGGCGTTCCAGCTTCCGCAGAAAGACCTCACCCTTCTCGTAGCAGCAGTCCTTGTACTTCCGGCCGCTGCCGCAGGGGCAGGGTTCGTTGCGCTGCACCTTGCTGAAGCGCCGAGGCGCCGTGACGACCGACTTTCGGGTCGCGATCGCGTTGCTCAGCCGTCGTCCCCGCTTCATCGACTCACCAAACGTCCTTCCACGTCCTCTACGTCCTTCAACCGTCCTCGTGCAGCGCCAGCGCGGTCCGCACCGCCGACGACGGAAGATACCATCCGAACCGGACCGGCGCCCGGGCAGACGAGGAGGCGGCGCCCGGGCCGTCATGAACCGGCGCCCGAAGCCCGCTATGCTCCTGGTCCTCGCCCGCGGTCCCGCCCCATGCCGCTTCCGGCGCGACACGCCTTTCTCGCAGACCGCCAGACGACATGAACGCCAGCCAGAAGCCGGAGTCCACGTGAGGATCTGCGTCGTCGGATCCGGTTACGTCGGCCTCGTCACGGGGGCCTGCCTCGCGGACTTCGGCATGGACGTCGTCTGCGTCGACCAGGACGAGGCGAAGATCGCCCGACTTCAGGCCGGCGACATCCCGATCTACGAACCCGGGCTCAAGACTCTGGTCGCGAAGAACGAGGAAGCCGGGCGACTGAGCTTCACCACCGAGCTGGGGCCCGCCCTCGAGGCCGCGGCGGCCGTGTTCATCGCGGTCGGTACTCCGCCCCGCGAGGACGGCTCCTCGGACCTGCGCTACGTGCGCGAAGTGGCCCAGGCGATCGGCGGGCGACTCAACAGCTACAAGGCGATCGTCACGAAGAGCACGGTGCCCGTGGGCACCGGCCGCATGATTGAGAAGATCATCGGCCACGGCCGCACCTTCTCCGTCGTCAGCAATCCGGAGTTCCTTCGCGAGGGGTCGGCCATCGAGGACTTCATGCGCCCCGACCGGCTGGTCATCGGTAGCCGCGACCAGCGCGCCACCGACATCATGCTCGAGATCTACTCGCCGCTGCGCGCCCGCGGCGTGCCCATCGTGGTCACCGATGTCGAGACGGCGGAGATGATCAAGTACGCCTCGAACAGCTTCCTCGCCACCCGCATCTCCTTCATCAACGAAGTCGCTGAGCTGTGCGAACGCACCGGTGCCGACGTCCAGGTCGTGGCCAGGGGCATGGGCCTCGACAAGCGGATCGGGCCGCTGTTCCTGCGCCCCGGTCCGGGCTTCGGCGGCTCCTGCTTCCCGAAGGACACGCGCGCGATGGTCTCCATGGCCAGGGATGCCGGCGCCCGAGCCCGCATCGTCGAGGCCACACTCCACGTCAACCGCCGTGTTCAGGAACGGATGCTGACCAAGATCGAGTCCGTGCTGGGCGCCCCCAGGGGCCGGACCGTCGCGATGCTCGGTCTTTCGTTCAAGCCCGACACGGACGACATCCGGGAATCGCCGGCCCTGTTCGTTCTGGATCAGCTTCTGTCCGGCGGTGCTGCCGTGCGGGCATACGATCCGGCAGCGATGGACAATGCCCGCCGCATCCGCCCGGAAGCCGTGTACTGCGATGATCCCTACGAGGCCGCCGAGGGCGCCGACCTGCTGGCCATCCTCACCGAGTGGAACCAGTTCCGGGCGCTCGAGTTCGATCGTCTGCGCACGTTGCTGCGCGAACCGTCGATCGTCGATCTCCGCAACCTCTACGAGCCGGAGCGAGTGGCCGCCGCCGGCTTCCGCTACGCGTCGCTCGGACGGACCGACGCTGCGCCCGACGGCCCCCGGCATGTCCTCGCGGCCGCTCCCGCCGCCGTGCGATCGGAGGCCTCGTGAGCCAGCCGCTCTCCGTCGTCACCGGCGGCGCCGGATTCATCGGCTCCCACCTCTGCTCCCGGCTGCTCGCCGAGGGTCACCAAGTCTACTGCGTCGACAACTTCATCACCGGCAGCCCGGCGAACATCGAGCACCTGCTCGGCAACGAGCGCTTCACCCTGATCGAGCACGACGTCAGCAAGCCGGTCTACGTCGGCCCCCATGTCGACAACGTCCTCCACTTCGCCTCGCCGGCGAGCCCGGTGGACTACCTCGAACTGCCGATCCAGACGCTGAAGGTCGGGTCGCTCGGCACCCACAACTCGCTTGGTCTGGCCAAGCACCACGGCGCCCGCTACCTGCTCGCCTCCACCTCGGAGGTCTACGGTGACCCGCTGGTCCATCCGCAACCGGAGGGGTACTGGGGCAATGTGAACCCCGTCGGTCCTCGCGGGGTCTACGACGAGGCGAAGCGCTTCGCCGAAGCGATGGTCATGGCGTATCACCGCATTCACGACCTGAATACCCGGATCGTTCGCATCTTCAACACCTACGGTCCGCGCATGCGGCTGCGCGACGGGCGCGTCGTCCCGAACTTCATCCGTCAGGCTCTCTCCGGCAGACCCCTGACCGTTTACGGAGACGGACAGCAGACCCGTTCCTTCTGCTACATCGACGATCTGGTCGAAGGTGTCTGGCGCCTGCTCAACTCGCCCGAGACCGACCCGGTCAATCTCGGCAACCCGCGCGAAATGACCGTGCTGGAGTTCGCCCAGGTCATCCAGGGACTGACCGACAGCGGCAGCGAGATCGAGTTCCAGCCTCTACCGGTCGACGACCCGAAGACGCGGCAACCCGACATCGGCCGTGCCACCCGTTTGCTCGACTGGCAGCCTCAGGTCGACCTGGAGACCGGCCTCGAGAAGACGATCCGGTACTTCGCGGAGCTGCTGGGCGGCTAGAGTCTCGCAGGGCCGGTATCATCGTACATCCGCATCGTCACAGCCCATATGGACAACGCCGACCGCAAGGAGACGTCCATGTACCAGCCCGCCCCCAGCCAAGCGCACCCGTTCCGTCACTCCGGGCCCCGAGCGTGGCGAATGGTCCGGAAGCCGGCGCTACGCGTCGAATGCCGGCCAGAAGGCCGGCGCACCCAGTTCCCGCCGCGCAACCTCCTGGCGGCCGCGCCACCCATCGCCGCAATGCTTGGCGTCGTCTGTCTCCTGGCGGCGTTCGGCCCCTCCGCGGCCGCGGCCCAGGACGAGCGTTTCGCCGGCACCTGGCAGAAGGACTACTCGCGCAGCGACGCGCCCTGGCCCGGCCGCCACGACCGACCGCAGGTAAACGCGGCCGACATCGAGATCGAGATCAGCCTGGAAGGCGAGGACGTCGCATTGATTCAAACCAGCCGGCGGCGTGCGTGGCCCAGCCCCCGGGTCGTGGACGTGACCTACATCACGAACAACAAGCCCCACGCGGCGCGTGACCTGGGCAGCGGCAGTCTGCTCGAAGTACGCGCCAGGTGGCGCAAGAAGAAGCTGAACGTCGCCTACACGGTCAGGCTCCCTGGCTTCGAAGCCGATGTGCAGCAGATCTGGGAGATCACGAAGGACGGAGACCTCCTCCAGACCATCTTCGGACGCGGAGCCGAGGGGCGCCCCGACATCCGAAAGAACTACTACGTTCCGGCAACGGTCGTCCAGTAGACGACACCAGTTCGCCAGAGCCAGCAACGATGGAGGCGGCTTCGCACATCGCCGATGCCGCCACCAGCAAGGAGACACTGATGAGAAGACCAGTCCACATTCGCCCCACGTCGACCGGCCGCCGGGCTCGAGCGGCCGCGGCGTTCACGGCGCCCCTCGCGACAGCCTCGCTGGTGATCGCAATATTCGCGGCCGCGCCGCTCCTGGCCGCGAACCCCGACTTCGCCGGCGTCTGGCAGCTCGACAACGAACGAAGCGACTCCCTGGCCCCGGGCCGCGCCGGCCGCGAGCGGCCGAACACGCTGGACCTCGAGCTCGACATCGCCCTGACCGGGGAAGACCTGGTCATGAACTACACGATGCGGAACGAGAACCTCCCGGGTCCGGTCCAGTTCACCCAGCACCTGATCACCGACGGGAAGCCCGCGGAGATGCCCGACTTCCAGGGCGGCACGCGCACCGCCCGCGTGAAGTGGCGCAAGGACAAGCTCTCCGTCTCGTACACGAGAGTCACACCGTTCGGCGATTTCGACATCACGGAGACCTGGCAACTCTCCAGGGACGGCAGCGAACTGCAGGTGAAGCTGCACACGCGCACTCAGGATCCCCGTCCGGACATCCGCAATCTGATCTACGTTCGCGCCACGAACGTTCAATAGAACCAACGTTCAACCGAACCACCAACGGTTCAACGGAAACCGACCTGGCGGTCAATAGAGCCGACCTGGAACAAGGAGAAAGACCGATGCGGACAGCGATCGGCATAGGCAGCGCCTACGCCTCCGGAACGAACTGGGACGCCCTGACGGAGTACGTCGTCGAGGCGGACCGCATGGGCATCGACGACGTCTGGTCGGCCGAGGCCTGGGGTACCGACGCCGTGACCCCGCTCGCCTACCTCGCCGCGCGCACGGAGCGGATTCGCCTCGGCACAGGCATCATGCAGATCTCGGCGCGGGCGCCATCGATGACCGCGATGACCGCGATGTCACTCGCCTCGATGTCGAAGGACCGGTTCGCCCTCGGTCTAGGCGTCAGCGGCCCCCAGGTGGTCGAGGGGTTGCACGGCACGGCCTTCGCGAAGCCCCTGGGGCGCCTCCGCGAGTACGTCGACATCCTGAAGATCGCTCTCTCCGGCGAGAAGATCGCCTACGACGGTGAGCACTACACCCTGCCGCGGCCGGGCGGGGAGGGCAAGGCGATCCGCATGTCGCAGCCTCCGCGGCCGCAACTGCCGATCTACCTGGCGACGCTGGGGCCGAAGTCGCTCGAGTTCACGGGCGAGGTCGCCGACGGTTGGCTCGGCACCTCCTTCATTCCGGAACACGGGGACGCCTTCTTTCCCGCGATGCGGGCCGGCGCCGAGCGTGCCGGTCGCAGCCTCGACGACATCGACGTCCAGGTCGGCGGCGAAGTCGAGTTCGGCGACGACCTGGAGCAAATGGCCGCCCGCCGCAAGCCGGCCATGGCCTTCACCCTGGGGGCCATGGGCTCGGCGCAGACGAACTTCTACAACGACGCCTACCGCCGCGCCGGGTTCGTCGAGGCGGCCCGTGAGGTGCAGGCCCTGTGGCTCGCCCGCAAGCGGGACGAGGCCGCCGCGCGGGTGCCCGACGAGATGGTGCTCGGCAACACGCTGATTGGCGACGAAGCCCGCATCCGCGACCGCATCCGCGCCTACCGGGACGCTGGCGTGACGACGCTACGCCTCAGCCCGGCCGGCGCCACGGTGCCCGAACGCCTCGACACCCTCGGTCGGGTGCTCGAGTTGATCCGCCAGGAGGCGCCGTGACCGGCCTGGCGGCATCTCTTACGTGAGCTTCCCGGCGCGGCACGGCCCGGAACTTCTCGACCACGCCGAACGCAACCTGCGTCGCTTCGAGCGGCGAGAGCTCGATCCCGAGGCCGCCGCGGCGCGCGCGGCGGAGGCATCCGGGCGCACCGGCGCCGTCGCGGCCAACGCGCATGCCGCGGTCGCGATCACCCTGCTGCCGGACAAGGGCGGCCGCGGCTGCTTCCTGCTCACGCGCCGCTCCCTCAGGTTGCGCCGTCACCGCGGCCAGTGGGCACTTCCAGGCGGCCGGATCGATGAAGCGGAGACCCCCGAGGAGGCGGCGATGCGCGAACTCCACGAAGAGGTCGGCCTGGACCTCGACTCCTCCGCGCTGCTTGGCCGGCTCGACGACTTCGGTACCCGCTCCGGCTTCGTCATCACGCCGGTGGTCTTCTGGTGCAACGAGTACCGCGAGCTGCAGCCGAACCCCGACGAGGTCTACCGCGCCTACCGCATCCCGCTGATCGACCTCGACCGGCCCGACGTGCCGGTGCTGCGGGAGATTCCCGAGAGCGAGAACCCCGTGCTCTCGATGCCGATTCGCGGCGGCCTCGTCCACGCGCCGACGGCGGCGATCGTTTACCAGATGCTCGAGGTCGTCCTGCGCGGCAACGATGTCCGCGTGGCCCACTACGAGCAGCCCGTGTTCGCCTGGCGATGACCAGGTGACCGGGAACCGGCCCCTCGAAGGCCTCCTGGTCGTCGCCGTCGAGCAGGCGGTCGCGGCGCCGCTGGCGACCTGCCGGCTCGCCGACGCCGGCGCCCGGGTGGTCAAGATCGAACGCGACGGCGGCGACTTCGCCCGCGGCTACGACGGAACCGGCGGCGTCTCGGCCTACTTCGCCTGGCTGAACCGGGGCAAGGAGTCCATCGTTCTCGACATCAAGGACGCGAAGGACCGCACCCTGCTCGAACGGATGGTCGAGCGCGCGGACGTGTTCATCCAGAACCTCGCTCCGGGCGCCGCGGCGCGCGCCGGCTTCGGATCGAAGGACCTCCGGGAGCGCCATCCGCGCCTGATCACGTGCGACATCTCGGGCTACGGGGAGGACGGCCCCTACCGGTCGATGCGCGCCTACGACCTCCTCGTCCAGGCCGAGAGCGGCGTCGCGTCAATCACCGGTTCGCCGGCGGAGCCGGGGCGGGTCGGCGTGTCGATCTGCGACTTCGCCACCGGCATCTACGCGTACTCCGCCATTCTCGAAGCCCTGATCGAGCGGGGCCTCACCGGCGCCGGCAGCCACGTCGAGGCCACCCTCTTCCACACGATGGCGGACTGGATGGCGGTGCCCCTGCTGCGCTTTGAGCAGCAGGGCCTCGAGTGGCCGCGGGTCGGCCTCGGCCATCCGACGATCGTGCCCTACGGCCTGTTCCAGCTCGGAGACGGCGATTCCGTTCTGATCGGCGTCCAGAACGACCGTGAGTTCGTGCGGCTGTGCAACGACGTGCTCGACCAGCCGGAACTGGCCGAGACCTACCCACGGAACGTGGACCGCGCGGACGGTCGCGCCGCCGTCGAGGCCGCGATCGCCGACGTGTTCCGACGCCATGACCGGGAGTCGATCCGCACGGTCCTCGATCACGCCCGCATCGCCTACGGCTTCCTGAACGACGTCGCCGCCCTGTCTCGTCACCCGCAGCTTCGACGAGCCAGGCAACCGCTCCCCGACGGCACCGAGATCGACATGGTCGCACCCGCTACCGCCCCCAACGACCCGGGAAGACGCCTGCCTCCGGTTCCCGAACTCGACCAGCACGGCGTCGCGATCCGGGGCGAATTCGGGGTCGGGAGAGGAAGCGTAAGCAGAGCTAGAGACTGAGCACAAACAGCACAAACAGGAGTGCGAGCAACAAGAGGCAGCCGATCCCCATGCCGAAGCCGAAGCCGATCCCCTTGTTGACGTTACTTTCCTTCCCTTGATCCATCCTCAAGAAAGTAGCACACCGGCCGATCTGCTCAAGCCGGAATCCCGGAAGTAGCGCCGCAAAGCCGGCGCCTCGGAGCCTCTCCACAGGCCCGCGGACTGGCGGGCGCCGCAGCCTCGAATGTAGAGTGCGCCGGTCGTGCGCTGGCTGCACTACTACCTCCGGCTCCTGGCCGCGGCGTCCCTGCTGCTGATCGCGGCGGGCGGTCTCGTCACCAGCACGGACTCGGGGCTGGCGGTCCCCGACTGGCCGAACACGTACGGCTACTTCATGTTCTCCTTCCCGTTCTCGAAGATGGTCGGGGGCATCCTCTACGAGCACGGCCACCGGCTGATCGCCAGCGTGGTCGGGCTTCTTGTGATCGGGCTCGCGATCTGGGCCGCCCGCGTCGAGCGCCGCGCCTGGGTACGGCGCCTCGCCTGGGGCGCGCTGGCGGCGGTCGTCGCCCAGGGTCTGTTGGGCGGGATCACCGTGATCTACCTGCTGCCCAAACCGATATCGATCAGCCATGCCGGGCTGGCTCAGCTCTTCTTCGCCCTCGTGGTCAGCCTCGGCGTGTTCACGTCGACGGGTTGGCGAACCCGTTACGAGCGGACAGGGCCGCTCGACGATCACGTTCTGGGCCGCCTGGCTGTGATCGTCCCGGCCTGCGTCTACGGCCAGATCCTGCTCGGCGCGACGATGCGGCACAACGACGCGGGACTCGCGATTCCCGACTTTCCACTCGCCTTCGGGCGACTCCTGCCTCCCGACTGGAGCCTCGGCATCGGTCTTCACTTCGCCCATCGACTGGGCGCGGTCGTCGTGACGGCCGCCGCCGTCGCACTGATTGTGCGCGTGTTCTCCCGTCACCGAAACCGGCCTGAGCTTGCGCGCCCCGCGGTGCTTCTCGGCGCCGTTCTGCTGATCCAGATCGCCTTGGGCGCATGGACCGTCTGGAGCGGTCTGCGGGTCGACGTGAACACGGCGCATGTCGCCACCGGCGGTCTCCTGTGGGTCGTCTCGGTCGCTTTGGCGCTTCGAGTCCACCGCGCCTGGTTCGGCGACGAGCGGTCCATCCGGGCGGCCCGGCTTGCCGCCGACCCGGCCGGAGCCCCGCGGCAGGCGAGAGCGTGACGCTCCTGGCGGCCACGGCTGCCCGTCCGCGGCGCGGCTCCGTCCTGCTGGCGCTGGCCAAGCCGAGGCTCAACGCGCTTGCCGTCGCCACGGTGGGCATCGGCTACTACCTCGGAGCGCCGCAACTCGACCTCGTCGTGCTGCTCAGCGTCCTCGCGGGCTCCGCGCTCGTCGCCGGCGGCGGCGCCGCCTTCAACCAGGTCGCGGAACGCGATCTGGACGCACTGATGGTCCGTACCCGGTCCCGTCCACTGCCGCTCGGCGGGATCACGCCGGCGGGAGGCCTGATCTTCGCCACGATCCTGAGCGTGGCGGGCCTGGCCCTGCTTGCCTTCGGAGTCAACCTGCTCGCAACGGGTGTCGCGCTGGCGACCCTGGTCAGCTACGCCTGGATCTACACCCCGATGAAGCGTCGCACGACCTGGGCCGTCATCGTCGGCGCCGTACCGGGCGCCCTGCCGCCCGTCATCGGATGGGCCGCCGCCCGCGGCGCCCTGACCGCGGAAGCCTGGCTGCTGTTCGCCATCGTCTTCGCCTGGCAACTACCCCACTTCCACTCCCTGGCCTGGCTCTACCGCGACGACTACGCCCGCGCCGGCTTCAAGGTCCTGGCCGCAACCGATCCGGACGGCCGCCGCACCGCGGCGCACTCCCTCCTCTGGGCCGTCGTACTCGTCGGCGTGTGCCTGCTCGCCGCGGTCGCCGGTCTGACTTCGGCGGCCTTCGCGGTTGCCGCGGCCGGCTTCAGCGCGGCCTTCGTTCTCGTCGCGGTTCGCTTCGCCCTCCAGCGCAGCGACGCCCGCGCCCGAACGCTGTTTCTCGGTTCCCTGGTCGTGCTGCCGTTGATCTGGGTTGCCCTGGTCACAGGCCACGCCACTCTCTGAACACCGCCCACGCGACGCGCCGCCGACGTATGCCCGGAACCGGCCGCATAGCGGCCGGATGCCGGCCAGATGGCCGGCGCGCCCAGTGGGACAGGTCGGTGCTCGGCCTCAGGCACCGACGTCCAGCCCGCGCAAGGGGCTCCGGGGGGAGGTCTCCCAGGTGGCTCGGAGCGAGCGACGCCCAACGCCCTTTCGCCAACCGACACCCAACCGGAGCGAGCGGAGTGCAGTGAGCGCACCCCCTTCCATATTCTCGGCACCGACGTCCAGCCCAGTCGGGTCAGGAGGGGCGGGTGCAGCCGACGTCCGCTCCGACGCCGGCTCCGACAACGTCGTTCAGCCGACGACCTTCTCGCGGCGCAGCGTGTCGATCTCCGCGGCGCTCATGCCGAGGCCGGCCAGGAGGTCGTCGGCGCCCTCGCCGAGGACCGGCGATGCCGCCGCCGGTTCCGGCGGCGTGCCGGAGAACTTCGCAGCGGCGCGCGGCACGCGCATGCGGCCGACCTGGGGATGGTCGAGTTCTCGCAGCAGTTCGTTGCGGACCACCTGGGGATCGGTCAGGACCTCGTTGCGGGTCAGGATCTTCGCGCAGGGGACATCCTCCGCCTCGAGCGCCTCGATCCACTCGTCCGAAGTGCGCGTCCGCAGCACGTCGCCGACCATCCCGAGACGCTGGTCGGCATTCGAGATCCTTCCAGCCGCCGTGTTGTACCGCTCGTCCTCCAGCCACTCCATGTGGCCCGTGGCCCGCGCCATGCCCTCCCACTCGGCATCCGAGATCGTCGAGGCCGTGATGTAGCCATCCGCGGTCCGGTAGATCAGGTCGCTGGTCGAGCCCGGCCGGCCGTGAGCGACCTCGCCGCCGACCAGGATCTGGCGCACGAAGCCCTCCGGCCAGATGAAGGAGATCGTCGCGTCCAGCATCGCGAGCTCCAGGTGCTGACCCTCCCCGGTTCGCTCGCGCGCCAGGAGCGCCGCCGTGATCGCCTGGGCGGCGGTCAGTCCGGTGACCTTGTCCGGGATGATCGTGCGCACCATCTTCGGCTCGCCCGTCACCCGGTCGGCCTGGATGTCGGCGAAACCGGACAGCGCCTGGATGATCGGGTCGTAGACGCGCTTCTGGGCGTATGGCCCTTCCTGCCCGAAGCCGCTGATCGACACATAGACCAACCGCGGGTTGAGCTCGCGCAGCCGGTCGGGGCCGAGCCCCAGGCGGTTCACGACTCCGGGCCGGAAGTTCTGGACGAACACGTCCGCCGCTTCCACGAGATCGTGGAGGATCGCGATGCCCCGTTCCTGCTTCAGGTCGAGCGCCAGGGACCGCTTGCCGCGGTTGATCGTCGCGAAGCCGGCCGTGACGCCTCCGCGCTGCGGCCCCAGCCGGCGCATGATGTCCCCGTGGGGCGGCGCCTCGACCTTGATCACCTCGGCGCCCTGATCCGCCAGCAGCATCGTGGCGATCGGCGCCGACACCATCGTCGCCAGTTCGATCACACGAAAGCCGTCGAGCGGGCCGGACATGCCGGCGCAGGGTACCACCGGAGCTACTGCCCCGGCGGTCGTGGCGGTACGCCTCGGCGCAGCGACGGCGGCGGTGGCGGTCTCGGCACCCGCAGGGTGACCGTGACGGGCGTCGACGAACTGACGACCGCTTCGACGGAGGCCGTCGCCCGGTGTCCGCCGAGACCCTTCGGGTGGGCGGAGATCCGGATCCAGCCAACCGGTACGCCCCGGGCCGAGAATCTGCCGTCGTCGTTAGCCCGGCCCTGATGGACGACCCGCTCGTCCGCCGTCTCGAACCGAATCACCGCGCCTCCCGCCGGCGCGCCGGTCGCCGCGAACACGACGCGTCCATCAACCACGGTGTCGGTGAGTTCGAGCGTGAGGGGTTCGTTCACCGGCACATCGACATCGTGGAACGACTGCATCACGTCGTGTGCCGGCGACACCACGTCGACCCGCCAGTCCTCGCGCTCGGGCAACGCACCCCGGAACCACCCGTCCTCAGCGATCTTGAAGAACAACTCCGGCGACGCGCCGCGGCCGCCGAAGAACACGTAGCCCTCCAGCGGGATCCCGTCCAGCGTCACCTGACCGACGACGGGCACGAGGTCCAGTTGGACGACCGCGGACCGATCGCCCACGACTTCGAGGTAGTCCACCTCGCCGAACCGCCCACCGATCGCGTCCAGGACCTCCACGGAGAACGCCCCGTCGCCGGGAACATGGAACCGGGCGTGGCCGCCGTCGACGCCTACCGTCTGCTGCGGATACTCCCTCCTCAGATCGCGGAACGGGAAGTCCGGCGAGTCGTGCTCCCTGATCTGCCTGAGACGGGCGATCCAATGACTGCCGTACGGTGGATCGCCCGGCTCGACGAACACGTCCAGAAGGTGGCTTGAGACCAATCGCACTCGCTTGCGCGGGAAGGTCTCGACGTTCTCCAACAGTTCGTACGGTCCGGACCTTGCCGCGACCCGGCCGTCGCAATCCACCTGAATCCAGCGTTTACCCGCATCCAGGCCCGCCGCCTGGAAGAAGCCGTTCTCGGCCACCGCGACGGTCACAAGGACCGACTCGAGATCGGTCGTCCATATGGCCGGGTCGGCCGTCGCGACGTGCACGGCGCAGTGGTCCGCGAAACCCTGGAAGTCGGGTCCCGGAGCGACGAAGCCGGCAAGACTCGCGCCCGGAACAAGCTCCTGATCGCCCAGGTGAAACGTCTGCCTGCCGTGCAGAGGCGTGTTCCACCGGTAGTCGGGGGAGTGTCCTGGCCGCCAGAACACGAGGTGAACGAGCGTGGCCGGCAACTCGCACGACCAGCGGCCGTCGCCGGCCACCGGGCACCGGACCACCACGCGCTGAACGTGAAACCGCGGATCCGTGTTCCCGGGGTCCACGTCGCCGAGCACGATCCGAAGCGTGCCCGCCGGACGGGCCGAGCCCACGACACGGCCGGTGACGCTCACCGCCGGATAGGCCGGTACCTCGAACACCGGAACGACTTCCGCTTGCACCTCCCGCCGCCCCATCCCCCGCCCACCGGGTGCGCCCCCGTCCACGCCGTGTTCCGACTCCTCCCTCACCGTGGCGACGACATCACTCGTCGCCGCGCCGGGGTCGATCAGGGTCTCGCGGCCCCAGTAGCCGCTGTCCGGCGCCGGACGGACCAGCCACGGCCCCGGCTCGAACAGGTACACCTCGTAGCGCTGATCGCTGGTCACGGGCAGTTCCTGCTCGACGCCGCCCGCGTTCCTCGCCAGCAAGGTCACGTCCCCGGGGCCCTGCCGATGCACGACCACCTGCAGGAAGACCCGCGCGAGTCCCTCCGCGAGTCCCGGCTCGGCAGACCGCGGTTCCTGTGCAATCGACACGGAGTCAGCGAGCAGACCGCAGGCGACAGAGAGAGCGGCAACCTGCCACGGACGCCGTGTCAAACGCACTCTCGCTCGCCTTCGGTCTACGGGAGCGTCATGACCAGGGGCTTCTTGCGGGTGACGACGATCGTGTGCTCGAACTGGACGGTCGTCGTGCCGCGCCTGTTCAGGAGAGTCCAGCCGTCCTTCGCCGACTTCGCCTTCTCGCGGCCGTTCGTCAGGAACGGCTCGATCGTCAGGACCATGCCGTCATGCAGGAAGCGGTCGTCGTTCGGATCGTCGAAGCCGGGCACGAACTTCGGCTCCTCGTGCAGCGAGCGGCCGATGCCGTGGGAGCCGAGGTTGCGGATCAGGCCGAAACCGGCCCGGGTCGCCGTCTGCTCGATCGCCCGGCCGATGTGACGCAGCCTGCGGCCGTGGCGCGCCTGCCCCATCGCCGCCCGCAACGCTCGCCGGGTGGCGGAGATCATCCGCCGCTGCACGTCGCTGACCGGCGGCACCGGCCAGGCCGCGCCGGTGTCGCTGAAGTAACCGTCCAGTTCGAGCGAGACGTCGACGTGGACCAGGTCGCCGGCCTCGATCAACCGCTCGCCGGCGATCCCGTGCGCAACTTCCTCGTTCACGCTGATGCAGGTCGCGGCCGGGAAGTCGTAGCTCAGTTCCGGCGCCGAGCGGGCGCCGCGGGCCTCCATGAACTCGCGTCCGATCAGATCCAGCTCTGCCGTCGTCATGCCCGGCTCGATCGCCTCGCCCATGTGCGCCAGACAACGGGCCGCGACCCGGCCCGCCCGGCGCAGCCCCTCCAGGTCTTCGCGGCCGTCGATCGTCATCGCGGCTCCGGGACATGCGCCACGCCGTCGGCTCGAAGCCCAAGGGTCCGCGCCGGAGGATCGCCGGGGCACGGCCGGTGCGGACGTCCACCGCCCGCGGTCACGGCGCCGGCCATCAGTCCGGCAGGACCAGGATGCGCAAGTTGCGGAACCAGATCTCGTTGCCGTGGTCCTGGAGCGCGATGTGGCCGGTTTCCATCATCCCGTAGCCGGGCATCGAGGCGAACTTGCTGGCCCCGACGAGTTCCTTCCACTCGTCGTCCCGGAGCGTGTATTCGACGACCTTTTCGCCGTTCAGCCAGTGGGTGACGGACGCGCCCTCGACCCGCAACGCACTCGTGTTGAACTCGCCCAGCGGCATCAGCTCGCCGCCCTGCCGGGCGTGAAGGGCGTAGTTCGAAGCGGCCGAGGTCTCCATGCGCTGACCGTCCCGGTGCCCGTCGTCGTCGAGGATCTGGAACTCCGGGCCCGTCGAGTAGGAAGCCCCGCCGTCCTCGGAGACGTGGAACATGACGCCGCTGTTGCCGCCCGGGGTCACCGCCCACTCGAAGCGAAACTCGAAGGACCGGTACTGCTCGCGGGTCAGGAGGTCGGCCCGCGGGCCCGCGTCGTCGCCGGTGGGCGGCACGAAGTGGATCACGCCGTCCGCCACGGCCCAGCCTGCAGGCACCTGGTCGAGCTTGAAGCCCCGCCAGTGGTCCAGCGATTCACCGTCGAAGAGGGACTGGAAGCCCGCCTCGGCTTCGTCGGCCGCGAGTTCAACCCCCGCGGCTGTCTCCGTCGGGCTGGCCGCCGCCTCTTCGGCTTCGGCGCCACCCCCGGCGCCCACCCGGACCTCCACGCAGGCCACCGCTCCGACCAGGAGCAGCGTCACGAGAACTGCCGTCCGCATCCACTTCATTTCGATCTCCTTGCAACTTGATGGAACTCGACTCCGGGTGCGCCGCCGCCCCCCGGCTTCCGACAACAACGCGCCGCGAAGCGGCGACCATCCCCCGACACTAGTCCCCATAGCGAACCCCGATCCGGACCGAGCGTTCGGGGCCGGGGAATCCGACCTGGGTTTCGTACGACTCGTCGAACGCGTTGTCCGCGCGCAGGCTGATCCGCCACCGCTGCGCCGCCTGCCAGGCGACCGACAGACCGACCACATCCCGGCCGGCGACCGAGGTCTGAAAGGGCGCCGGGATCTGCTCGTCGAGATAGGCGCCGGTATGCCGGGCATCGACGCCGAGACGCACCGCCTCGCTCAGGTCGACGCGCAAGCCGACGCCGCCGAACAGGTCCGGACGCCGGCGCAGCGTCCGCCCGGTAGCCAAGTCCTCGGTGTCCTGCGAGGTCACCCGCACGTCGACTCCTACGCGCGAGGACGGGTTCCACACCAGGAACCCCTCGACGCCCCGCGCGTCCACCTTGCTCCGGTTCACGATCTGGAACGTGTCGAAGTCGAAGTCGATCAGGTTCTCGAAACGGTTCGAGAACAGGGTCACGCCGCCGCTGACCAAGCCGCCGCCCGAGCGCGCCTCGAAGCCCAGGTCCGCGCCCGCGCTCGTTTCGGCCGCAAGGTTCGGGTTGCCGCCGATCGCCCGGGGCGTCGCCAGGGCGTACAGGCTCGGCAACTTGAACGCCTCGCCCGCCGACGCCCGCACGGACCAGGAAGCGCCGTCCGGCGTGTAGCGCAAGCCGACCCGGGGGCTGAATTCGCTGCCCTCCCCCTCGAAGTAGTCCGCGCGGCCGCCAAGTTCCGCGACGAAGCCGCCGCGGCGCCACCGCCACTCGGCGAAGGCGCCGGCACGGTCCCGTTCGATCAGATAGTCGCCCGCAAGCGGTCCGCCGAAGAAGGGCGGCAGCAGGAGCAGGCTCCGGTTCCGCCCCTCCTCCGTCAGGCCCTCGACGCCGAAGCTGAACTCGTAGGGCGCTTCGGCGGGAGCGAGCGCGCCGGTCCAGGCGAGCCGCAGGTCGCTGAACTCCGTCGACTCGGTAATCGGCGGCACGAGCGGAACGACCGGAGGACTGCTCCGGTCGAGCGTGTGCTCGTAGAAGCTCGACCGCAGCGTGTGGCTCCAGGCGCCGCCCGCCCTAAGATCAACGGTCGCCGCGAGCCCGAGGTCGCGGTGGTCGGAGTTCCGCAAGTCGCCGCTGCCGTAGACCGGACCGCCCGAACCGTCCCCGTAGTCGTCCGCCTGCCAGTCGGATACACGCGCGGACAGGCGGAGCGCGGACGCTTCGCCCAGGCTCAGGCCGAACCGGCCGCTCATCGTCCGCTGCTCCAGCGCGTCGTCGCCGACCCGGCCCGCCTCCTCGCGGAACGACGCAGCGATCGAACCGTCCGACGACTCGCCGGCACGGCCCCAGGAGAGCCGGCCGCCGCGGTGATCGTGGTCGCCCACGTCGGCGCTCGCGCCCAGGAACGGCGCGGCGCCGCGCGGCGCCGCCGTGATCACCTGGATCGCGCCGGCCAGCGAACTCGACCCGTAGAACGAGGACAGCGGACCGCGCACGACCTCCAGGCGTTCGATCTCCGCCGCGCCGACGCTGCCCAGCGGGAAGGCGCCGCCGTACTGGTCCGTGCTGTCCGCCATCGGCACGCCGTCGATCAGCACGAGCGTGAAGTTCGCGTCCCCGCCACGCAGGGACGCTCCGGCCCCGGCGGCGCTCGACTCGTTGCCCAGCACCCAGGCGCCGGGGACCAGACGCAGCGCGTCGGCCGCATCGCGCACCGCAAGGTGCTCCAGGTCGTCCGCCGCCACGACCTGCACCGAAGCCGTCGCCAGGTCCAGCGCACGAGCCCGCACCGTGGCCGTCTCGTAGAAGACGGCGTCGGCGGCCTCGTCCGCGTCCTCCGTCGCCGACTGCGCCGGCTCTCCGTCGCCCTCCTGTGCGTCGCCCTCCTGTGCGGCCAGCGACCCGGGCGTCATGGCGCAGAGCGCCGCCAGGGCGCCGCAGCGGAGCACGTGAGTCAAACGGAAGCGTGTGCGCACGGCGCGACAGCTTAGCGCGGGCGTTTCGCCGAGGCAGCCGGGCGGCCCGTTGCTTCGGCCCGTTGCTTCTGCCGTTGCTATCGTGCCTTCCACGATGCTCAAGCGAACGCTCGAACGAACGCCTCGACGAGCCGCCAGACGAGCCCCCTGGCTACGTCAGGCCGCCCCCGCGATCGCCCTGTTCCTCGCCGCGACGACCGCGGCCCAGGAGATCAAGACGACCCGCTTCGAAGTCCCGGGCCTCGACGCGCCGGTCGAGATCCTGGTCGACCGCTGGGGCGTCGCCCACGTCTTCGCCGGCGGCCAGGACGATCTGTTCTTCGCCCAGGGCTGGAACGCGGCCCGCGACCGCCTGTGGCAGATCGATCTCTGGCGACGGCGAGGCGAGGGCACGCTGTCCGAGGTCTTCGGGCCCCGGTTCGTCGAGCAGGACAAGGCGGCCCGGCTGCTGCTCTACCGGGGCGACATGCACGCCGAGTGGCTCGCCTACGCCTCGGACACGAAGCGCATCGTCACCGCGTGGACGCGCGGCGTGAACGCCTGGGTCGACCTGGTCCTCAAGCGGCCGGAACTCTTGCCGCCGGAGTTCGAGGCGCTGGACTACGAGCCGTCGCACTGGACGCCGGAGGCGGTGACCAGGATCCGCAGCCACGGCCTGCTGCGGAACGCGGGCAGCGAGTTCGCCCGGGCCCGGTTTCTCGCCGAACATGGCGCCGACGCACTGGCGCTGCGCGACCGGTACGAGCCGGACCACCGGCTCGGCGTGCCCGAAGGTCTCGACCTCGCCGCGATCCAGGCGGCGCCCGGAGCACTCGACCTCTACCGGCTGGGCACCCGCGGCGTCCGCTTCAACAATCTCGCAGCCGGCTTCCAGGACGAGGTCGACCCGGCGTCCCAGGGCAGCAACAACTGGGCGATCTCTCCGCGCCGCACGGCCACCGGCCGGCCCCTGCTCGCGAACGATCCGCACCGCACCCAGGCCGTGCCCTCGCTGCGCTATATCGTCCACCTGAGTTCGCCGGGGCTCGACCTGATCGGCGCCGGCGAACCGGCCCTGCCCGGCATCTCGATCGGCCACAACGGCACGATCGCCTTCGGGCTGACGATCTTCAGCATCGACCAGGAAGACCTCTACATCTACCGGACGAAGCCCGGCGAGCCCGACTTCTACGAGCACCGGGGCCACTGGTTGCCGATGGACGTGACCTCGGAAGAGATTCCGGTTCGCGGCGGCGACACCCGCACCGTGGAACTCCGCTTCACCCGTCACGGCCCCGTCCTCTACCGGGATCCGGACCGGAACCTGGCGATCGGCCTGCGCGCCGCCTGGCTGGAGGCCGGCATGGCGCCCTACCTCGGGTCGATCGAGTACATCCGCGCGCGCAACTGGGACCAGTTTCTCGCCGCGATGAACCGCTGGGGCACGCCGTCCGAGAACCAGGTCTACGCCGACACGAACGGCAACATCGGCTGGAAGCCTGGCGGTCTCGCGCCGGTCCGGCCGAACTGGGACGGCCTGCTGCCCGTGCCGGGCGACGGCCGCTACGAGTGGCGGGGTTACCGGGACATGGACGAACTGCCGGTGGAGTTCAACCCGGAGCGCGGCTGGGTCGCCACCGCGAACGAGATGAACCTGCCGCCCGGCTACGACGTGCCCCTGGGTTGGGAGTGGGCGGGGCCCTACCGTCGCCAGCGGATCGGCGAAGTGCTGGACGCCGAGGATGCGATGACGATCGAGGGCGCGGTGCAGCTCCAGACGGACTATGTCTCCATCCCCGCCCGCCGCCTGCTTGCTCTGCTTGGCCGAGCGAAGCCGATTCCCGAGGCGACTCCGGCGCTGAACCTGCTTGCCGGCTGGGACGGAGAACTCGCTCCGGACAGCGCCGCCGCGGCACTCTTCGAGGTCTGGTGGCGGCGGCATCTCGACCCGGAGGTCGGCCGGCGGATGGCGGCGGCGCTCGAGGCGGGCGACGACCCTCTACCCATCCAGGACGAGAACCTGCTGCGGCTGCTCGAAACGGCTGATCCGCGGCTCGGCGCCCGGCCGCGTCGGGCGCGCGACGAAGCGCTCCTCGAAAGCCTGGCGGCTGCATACGCGGACGTCGAGGAGCGCCTGGGCCCCGACCCCGCCGCATGGCGCTGGGGCGACCTGCACAGAATCGAACTGCGGCACCCCATGTCGGCGCACCTTCCGGACGACATCCGCCCACTGGCCGATGTGGGGCCCGCGCCGCGCGGCGGCTCCGGCGACACGGTGGGCAACACGAGCTACGGCGACGACTTGAACCAGCGCTCCGGCGCCTCCTTTCGCATGGTCATCGACGTCGGCAACTGGGACGCCTCGGTGGCGATGAACAACCCCGGCCAGTCGGGCGACCCGCGCAGCCCGCACTACAAGGACCTCTTCGAGCCCTGGGCCGACGATGAGGCGTTCCCCCTGCTCTACACCCGCCCCGCCATCCTCGAGGCCGCGGAGGCCCGAATCGAACTGATTCCCGTCCCCCCAAAGTAGCCCAGGGGAGTGCGCCGCCCTTCCGGCCTACCCGAAAGGGTCGATCCAGCCGCTACACTGGTCACGATCAGGAAAACGTCAGAAAAGGAGCCCTCACCATGCATCTCGCCGACCTGAACTGGCTTGCCGTCGTCGTCTCCGCTGTCGCCTTCTACGCTCTGGGCGCCGTCTGGTACTCCCTCCTCTTCGGCAAGGCGTGGGCCGCCGAGTTGGGAATCGACCTGGAGAATCCGCCCGAGGTGAACATGGTCAAGACGATGGGCGGCACGCTCGTCCTGGAGCTGATCGCCGCCGTCGTCGTCGGCTTGCTGATGGCGGAGATGGGCGGCGAAGGCGTGATGATCGGGATTCACACCGGCCTGCTGCTCGGCCTTGGGATCGCCTCCGTGATGATGGGAGTGAACTACCTGCATGAGCAGCGTTCGCTCAAGCTCTGGCTGATCAACGCCGCGCACATCACGATCGGATTCGCGCTCGTCGGCGCAATCCAGGGGGCCTGGCAGTAGGCGCCGGCCTCCGATCCACCCAGGCGTCCTCAGGTTTGGCGCGCGGCGAATTGCCAATCTCTAATGGCTAATCGTTCGCCTTGACCAGCGACTCGACCTCCCGCCAGGGCAGTGCACAGCCCGCTCGGCGCTGCTGGACACGGTCGCCGCCGTAGACGACATACCCGGGTTCACTGCCGTCTCCCGCCATTTCGCCGAACTGCCCCAGGCCCTGGCCGTGCCCCTCGGGAGACAGGTCGGTGCTCCGACTGCGCCACGGCCGCATCCCCCGCGGGTACACTCTCCGAGCCATCCCGATGACAACCGCCACCAGAGCGCTCCCCCTGGCGACCCTCCTCCTGACGCTCGGCCTGACCACGGCCGCGAGCGGCCAGTCCGGAGCGTCCGGCAGTGCCGAAGCGGCGGACGCGCCGGCGATCGCCGCCGTCAACCCGATCCCGCACAGCAAGGACGCCGAGCGCAGGGGCCGCACCCACTACCTGCGCCATTGCCAGATCTGCCACGGCTTCGACGGACGCGCACTCGAGAACGTCGACTTCGAGGCCGCCGACCTGACCGACCCGGACCGCTGGCTGTTCGGCACGACGGACGGCGACCTCTTTCGCAACACGAAGTTCGGCGCCGGCCTCGACATGCCGCCGTTCGAAGCGGAGCTCGACGATGAGGAGATCTGGGACCTCGTCCACTACCTGCGCAGCATCGGACCGAAGGAGCTGCGACCCACACCATGACGGGTCGAGGGGACCGTGCAGACCAAGGAGAACAGACGATGAGCGAATCGCAACGCACGCCTGAGGCCCAACCCACCCGGAACCGCGAGCCCCGAGCGCCGAAGGACGGTTCCGCGGTCTCGCGCCGCAGCTTCGTCGCCTCCGGCGCCGCGAGTGCCGCCGGCGTCGGGGCCGCCGCGCTTTTCGCCCAGCAGGCCAGGGCCGCCGCCGCAGACCGCGAGGATCGGCCGATCGCGATTCCCGAAGACATCCCGCGCACCCGGAACGAAGCGCCCGACCCGGCCGAGTTCCCGATGAACGGCGCCCAGGTCTTCGCCCGCGCCTGCGCCCACGAAGGGCTCAAGGCCCTGTTCTGCGCGCCCGGCAACTACCAGGTGATCAACGCGATCGCCGCCGAGGGCATCCCGACCTACGGCGGCCGGACGGAAGGCGGCATGTGCGCCGCCGCCGACGGCTTCACCCGGGTCACCGGCGAGGTCGCCGCGTGCTCGGGCACCGAGGGACCCGGGTTCACGAACATGATCATGAACATCGGCGCCGCAAACGCCGCGCGCACTCCGCTGTTGGTCCTCGCCAGCAACATGACGGTCGGCGGCGACGACACGGAGCGCGGCATCCAGCGCGGCTACCAGCAGCCGACGACGGTCGGCCTGAAGAAGTACGGCAAGCGGCTGATCACGCCGAACCGGGTCTACGAGTACGCCGCCTACGCCTTCCGGCACCTGCGGTCCGGCGTACCGCGACCGGTGCATCTCGACTTCACCGGCGAGGTCGCCCGGGCCCGCTTCGAGACGCCGGACGACCTGCTCTACTACCACGACAAGAGCACCTACCGCACCGAGTCCCACCCCTACCCGTCCAGGGCGGACACGGCGAAGGCTGTGGAGATGATCCAGAAGGCCGAACGGCCGATCATCGTCGCCTCGACCGGCGTCTTCTACGACCGCGCGTGGGACGTGCTGAGGACGGTGGCCGAGCGCGCCGACATCGCGGTCGTCGAGTCGGGACCCATGCGCGGCCACTTCCCTGACAGCCACCCGCTCTCGGTGAGCACGGGACCCGACGCCCTGCTCTCGGCGGACCTCGTCGTCTTCGCCGGCCAGTACTCGATGCCCAACGTCGGCGAGGTGGCCTTCGACCCCGACGCGAAAGTCATCCGGATCGATCAGGACGCGGCGGACATCGGCCGCAACCTGCCGGTCGATCTCGGTCTCGTCGCCAGTGCCCGCGGCGGGCTGGAGGCGCTGGCCGAAGCGCTGCCCTCCGCGTCGCGCCCCGCCTGGCGCGCGGAACTCGCGGCCGCCCGCGACGCGTTCGAGAAGCAGAACGCGGAGTGGGTCGAACTCGGGTTGAAGCACAGCGCCGCCACAGACACGATTCATCCCGCCGTCATCGCGCACGAGCTCTCCTCCTTCCTCTACTCCGGCGATCTGCCGAAGGAGCAGACGACGGTGGTTTCCGGCGGCTACGGGATCGCCCGCTACACCCGGCGGTGGCTGCGCGCCCACCGGCCGGGCCAGATCCTGAACGGCGCCTACCAGTACGGCGCGATCGGCCCGGATGTCGGCTACACGGTCGGCGCCGGCGCCGCGGTGATGAACGGCGTTGGCCCGCAGGCTCCGTACCGCGGCGCACCGGTGTTCGGGATCACCGGCGACGCGGGAATGGGCTACTCCGGCATGGAGTTCGAGACGCTGGCCAAGTACCGCATTCCCGCGGTCGTCCTCGTGTACAACAACAACGCCTGGGGCGTCTTCGGTTCGGCGCGCCGCGCCACGCGCTCGATGCACATGTACCTGTTCCAGGAGAACCTCCGCTACGACAAGATCGCCGAAGGCCTCGGCGCCCGCGGCGAGTACGTCACCTCCCCCGAGCAACTTCGGGAGGCCCTCCCGCGCAGCTACGAGATGGCCGCGAACGACGGCGTCTCCACCCTGATCAACTGCCAGGCGATCAAGGAGTTCTGGACGAACGAGTACCCACCCGGCCTCCCCCGCAAGGTCGAACCCGGCTGCATGGCGTACTACCACTGACGACGGCCATGCTCACCCGCTCGCGGAGGGGTCGGACCCAGCGGTACTCCACGCCACGCGTCGACTGGGTGCGCCGGCGTCCCCGCCGGCTGCCGCCGCAGGCGGCCAAGTGGACGCGCCGCGAAGCGGCGACCGCATTGCACCCCGCAGACGCCGATGACCGGGTCAAACAGATATGACGCCGCCGCGTGAAACGGTGCTCTGCTGCTTGCAGGAGTACGCCGATCGGGGGATCTTTCGAGGATTCGGGGCAAGCGTTGACCGGAACGGCAACCTGGAGTGCCGGTTTCTGTGGCATGCCCCCGAGCCGCATCGGCTGCGGTTCGATCCAAGGCGCAGGGCGTTCGTGTCCGTCGATCTGTTGCCTGGCATTCCCTATCCGTCGGCCATGGACCGGGCACTTCGTGCCTATGTGGCGGGACGCGGTAGCGAGGATCTACCGGAGCACCGGCGCCTCGATCCGGCGAAGGCGAACGCCGGTTGCCGCAACCGGGCAGGCTCCGTGTCGATCGAGGTGCGCTGCCTGGACGGCGACTTCGAGTACGCCACCACCAGGGCGGTCAAGCTGGTCAACGAGGTCTTCCTGGACTTTCTCGCCGGTCCCTACGACGGCTACATGATCGAGCACTTCGGCGCGCCGGAGGAGTGAACTCGGGCCAAGGTCTCCACCTCGCCTCAGCGCTACACTGGCTTGGCCCCCCAACCAAGGAAGAGGCGTTCCGAGTGCACCTGGCCGATCTGAACTGGCTTGCCGTTGTCGTGTCCGCCGCCGCCTTCTACGCTCTGGGCGCCGTCTGGTACTCCTTCCTGTTCGGCAAGGTGTCAGGCCACGGGACAAGTCACGGGTCTGCGCAGGTCTGCGCCATCGGGCCGAGAGGATGAACACTGTGGCCACCTCGCGCGACCTGTCCCGGCCCGGCCTCGTCAGGCTTCCTTGTCGCCGCGCAAGCCGCTACAATCACCCCGGTTGCTGGGAGGAAGCTCACCAAGCTTGGCAAGGGGGAGGGTATCCAGTATGCAGACGGACGTTGATCGAACCGCGCCGTCCGGGCGCAGTGCCGCAAGCGGGCATTCGGACACGGCGCCGGTTGTACAATTCTGCCGAGCCGAGCCGAGCCGAGCCGAGCCGAGCCGAGCCGAGCCGAGCCGAGCCGAGCCGAGCCGAGCCGAGCCGAGCCGAGCCGAGCCGAGCCTTAAAACCCTTCCCTTCGACTCAAGCGTCTGCGCGGCGCCGCGTTCCAGGGCCGACACCATCTTCGTCTGACGCCGGCCCCTGCGCGACCGGCCGCTCCTCCGCACCATCCCCGGAATCCAGTCCGGCCGCGGGCGGTCCGCGCCGCGCGGCGGCGAGGCCGCCGCTTGGGCTGGCGGCCTCGCTGATCGCCCTGTGGATCGCGGTGTCCCCGCTGACTCCCGTAGCCTACGGCCAAAGCACCATAACCGTTGACTTCGACCGGGTAGTTTTCTACGACCGAAACGAAGACCTGATCTACCGAGACTACAACGTGCAGGAGGGCGCGACGCTGCGCCCCATCCTCAAGTTCAGTGCTGCGACCCCTTCGGCTGCAACCTTCTCGGTCCTGGCCGAAGCCGGCACCGCCCCTGCCGAAGCCGGCGCCGCCACCGCCGATGTGGACTTCCCCGCCGGACTCCACACCTTCACGGTGCCGGCGGGCAGCATCCGGCACAGCTTCGAGATTTCCATCCCTTGGGATGCGGAGATCGAGGGCTACGAGAATTTCACCCTCACGCTGCAAACGCCGCCGAGCGGCTACGCGTTGAGACACGCCACCGCCACGGTGCAGATCGTCAACGTTGCGCTCTCTCCGAGCGACTGGACTCTCAATCCGAGCGGCCTGACTACCGGCGACCAGTACCGGCTGCTGTTCAAGACCGGCAACCGGCGCAACGGCGCTTCCAGCAACATCGATGTCTACGACGCCTTTGTCCGCAATCGATCCAGCGACCACCCCTGGCATCCCGATATCGAGAAGTACGCCGACACATTCCGTGTTGTCGGCAGTGTGCACCGTTGGGTTGCAGGCACTACGCCCAGCAATACGCGCAGGGTGGACGCTTCCTGGCGCACCGCCACCGGCGTGACCTTGCGCCCACAGCGACCGAACCTACCCGGCCATACGACCTTCACCACGCCGATCTACTGGCTGAACGGGGTGCAGATCGCGCCTCACCACAACCAGTTCTGGACCGGGGCCTGGGGAGACGCCAACGCGGAGGCCAATCAGCGCCACGCCGACGGCGAGGCGGCCACCACCACCCAAGGCGCCAACACGGGCACTTTGGATTCAGCAGACAACAATTCCGTTGTTCAACAGATTGCAGGCACCCACCAACGGTCCAGAGCTCTGGGCAACAACGTTGTGGCTTATGGCCACGATGGACCCGCACCCGACCGGCTCACCAGCGCCATCTGGTTAAACACACACTCCAGAAACAATCTCCGGCCCTACTTCGGCATCTCCGCGGTCCATGAGGTGGGGGACTTCCAGACGGCGGACCCCGTGGTCTCGATCGAGGGGCTCGGAAGAATCCATGAGGGCGGGGACGCGTCGTTCACCGTCACGGCGAGCGCTGCACCCACCTCCGACCTGACCATCAACCTCAACGTCAGGGAATCCACCGTCGGCGGCGCCAACTACGTCGCCAACGGACAGGAAGGCGACCGAACCGTCGTCATTCGGGCCGGCCAACGAACCGCGAAGCTCACGGTCCCCACCACCGGACATCCCAGACGCGAGCCCGACGGTCGGGTCATCGCCTCCATTCTGCCCGGAAGCGGCTATGCCGCCGCCGACCATACCGATCCGAACATGCGCTCCTGGCACCGCACCTCAGTCAGAAGCAACAACGACGTGATTCAGCTGAGCGACGCAACCAGGAGCGTCGCCGAGTTCGGCAATCACAAGGATAACGGCGGCGTAAGGATCTCGGTGCAAATCGGCGGCGGAATGAATCCGCAGGGCCACGCCCGCACCATCAACTACACCGTCGGCGGCACGGCGACCCGCGGCGACGGCAAGGACTACACCATCGATGGCTGCACGTCCTCGACCTGCAGCGTGAGACTGCGCGCGAACACCTACGGCGTCCCGATCACCATCTACGTGAACAACGACGGCCTCGATGAGAACGACGAGACCATCATCCTCACCCTGCAAGACGGCAGCGGCTACACGCTGAACAAGGACAAGAGAACAGCCACGGTGACGATTGGCGACGACGACACCCGGGGCCTGAGTTTCCGGCGGCGCTGGGCGGACGTGAAAGAAGGCGCCAGCGAGACCTACACCGTGAAGCTGAGGTCGCAGCCGACCGCCGCGGTGACGGTTGGGATTGTCTCCAACAACCCGGACGTGACGGTCAGCCCGACCTCGCTCACCTTCAATCCCAGCGGCAGCAATCTCTGGAGCCGGGCGCGGGCGGTGACGGTATCGGCCGCGCAGGACAGCGACGCGGTGGACGATGAAGCCACCCTGACCCACACCACGTCGGGCGGGGACTACGGCGGCACGGGCGCGCTGAGCATCGGCCGGCCGGTCAGCGTGGACGACGACGACACCAGCACCACCACGACGGGACCCCAGTTGCCCCGGATCAGTCTCGCCGGCGGGTCCGCAGTGACCGAAGGCGCCGCAGCCAGCTTCACGGTGAACGCCGACCCGGCGCCGACCGCACGCCTCACGGTCAACGTCGAGGTCATTGAGCCCCCCGGCCAGGACTTCGTTGCCGGGAATCAGGAAGGGGTCAGGACCGTCACGCTGAACGCGGGCGCGACCTCCACGACCTTCACCGTGCCCACGGTGAACGACAACACGGACGAGGACGATGGCACCTTGCAGGTGTTCGTGAACGACGGCACCGGCTATAGCGCCGGCCAAGGGGCCGTGGTCACGGTCCGCGACGACGACGACCCGACTCCCAGAGTGTCTTTCGCTTTGGGGACCTCGACCGTCCCCGAGGCCGGTGGAACAGGTGAGGTGGATGTAGTTCTCACTGCGCCTGCCCCGTCCGGCGGCCTCACGCTCCGTTACAGCGTCGCCGGCACCGGGACGGCGGGCAGCGGCAACGACTTCACGATTCAGAACTCCGGCACCGTGAGCGTCGCGGCCGGCACTGCCTCTGCGACGATTTCGGTTGTGATCAACGACGACAGCACTGTGGAGAACGCCGAGACGGTCATTCTGACCCTCGCGGGCGGCGCGGGTTACACGCTGGGCAGTACGACGGTCCAAACGCTGACGATCACGGACAACGACGGTCCGACCCTGCCCTCGGCTTCCTTCACCTCGGCGTCTTCAAGCGCGGCCGAGAGCGCAGGCACGCAGAGTCTGCCGGTCGACCTGTCCTCGGCCGCACCTTCGGGGGGTCTCACGCTCAGGTACAGCGTCACCGGCTCGGCGGTGCCGGGCAGCGGCAACGACTTCACGATCCAGAGCTCCGGCACCGTGAGCGTCGCGGCCGGGGATACCTCCACGACCATCTCGGTGGCCATCAACGACGACGGCGCCGTTGAGAACGCCGAGACGGTAGTCCTGACCCTCACCGGCGGCACGGGCTACACGGTGGGCGCCCCCAGCGTCCATACCCTGACGATTACCGACAACGACGGCACCGGTCAGGCAATTCTGTCGCTCAGCGGGCCCGCCGGCGCCGACGAGGGCGACTCGGGCACGTCCGACAAGTACTTCACGGTGAGTCTGTCGAGGGCGCCGTCGAGATTCGTGTCCTGGCGGCTCTGCTTCACCGGCACCGCGACCATCGACGCATCGGGCGGCGGAACCATTCCGGCCAACGCCGACTACCAGGCCATTTCCGGCCAGACGCCCATAGACTTGAGCGGCAGGAGCCCCGTATGCACGGATCGGCTGTTCCGGCCATCCTCATCCCTTGCGAACACCGACATCGGTGTCCGGATCAAGGGCGACACCGATTCCGAGTCCGACGAGACGGTGATTGCGACGCTGAGTATCGACGACGGGCCTGCCGACGTGGTTCTGGGGACGTCCGCGGCGACGTACACGATCCGCAACGACGATGACATATCGCTGCCCACGGCGGCGTCCTTCGCTTCCAGGTCTTCGACCGCGGCCGAGAACGCCGGCACGCGCAACGTGAGGGTCGATCTCTCCCAAGCCGCTCCTTCGGGTGGTCTCACGCTGTCCTACGGCGTCACCGGAACCGCGACGGTCGGCAGCGACTTCACCATCCGGAACTCCGGCACGCTGAGGATCGCGGCAGCGGCGACCTCGGCGGTCATCCCGATTACCATCAACGACGACGCCACCCGGGAATACGCCGAGACGGTGATCCTGACCCTCACCGGCGGTACGGGCTACACGCTCGGCAGTCGCAGGGTCCATAGGCTGACCATCACCGACAACGACGATCCGGACGCGCTGGAAATGGCAACGGTTTCCGTGAGCGACGCGCAGGGATACAAGGCCTGCGAGAGCATCACCTTCACGATCTCGGTCAGCCGGGCGATCGATGCGGAGACGGAACCCAACGGCATCGGCATTTCGATCCGGACCCGGGAGTCGGAACCGGTGTCGGCGGAGGAGGGAACGGACTTCCACGCCAAGGCGGAAACGTTCCAGCTCAGTCCCGGCGACAACCTGCAGAAGAAGTTCCGGGTGCGCCTGGTCGAATCGCCGAACGAGGGCCGCGCGCCGAAGACCTTCGAAGTGGTCCTCCACAACGTGACCGGTGCCGAGATCGGTGATGGTGTCGCGATCGGCACGATCCTGGATGACTTCCCCATCGCAGGCTGTTCCGTCAATCAGGCGCATGCCCCGCTGGTGCCGAGTTGGTCGAATCCGCTGCGCGAGGGACTTGTGCGGATCGTCAACCCGTCCGCGCAAGCCGGCGAGGTGCGGGTCGTGGCGATTGACGACGCCGGATGGCGGAGCGCGCCGCTCACGCTGGCCATCGGCGCCGGCGAGTCCGTCCAGTTCACGTCGCGCGACCTCGAATGGGGCAACGCGGCGATGGGGCTGAAGGGCGCCACCGGACCGGGCACTGGCGACTGGCGGCTTGAGATTGCCAGCAACGTGGATGTTCAGGTGCTGCCGTATGCCCGCGCGGCCGACGGCACGCTGAACGCGATGGGCAGTGTCGCCCCGGTGGCGGACAACGTCCACCGCGTGGCGCTGTTCGGTCCGGCGGACAGCACCGGCGCAGCCAGCAAGCTGCGCCTGACAAACCGGGGCGCGCAAGCGCTGCACGCAAACATCACCGGCGTCGACGACACCGGCGTCTCACCGGGCGGCATCGTGTCGGTGGAGCTCGAAGCAGACGAATCGGTGCTGCTTGCCGCCCAAGAGCTCGAAGCGGGCGGCCCGAACCTGCTCGGTGCGCTCGGCGACGGCGAGGGCCAGTGGCGGCTTCGCATCGACTCGGACGGCGACCTTGCGGTGATGAACCTGATCGAGACGTCCGACGGCCGCCTGGCGAACCTGTCGGGCGTCACCACCACGGTCGTCCCGGCCCGCAAGGCCCATGTCGTGACGCACTTCCCGTCGAGTGCCGAAGCATCGACGGAGGGCGTGGTGCGCATCGTGAACCGTTCCGGCAACCGGGCCTCGATCCGCATCCAGCCGCACGACAGCACGGGCTGGCGCTACCCGTCCCTCACGTTGACGCTCGGTGCCGGCGAAGCGGCGAACCTGGACGCCTGGGACCTCGAGCAGGGCAACGCGTCCAAGGGCCTGGCCGGCAGCACCGGACCCGGCACGAGCGGTCCCTGGCGCCTGGAGATCCTGAGCGACACGGACATCAACGTGCTGACCTTCGCCCGCTCCGCCGACGGCTTGCGGGGGCCCCTGCCCGGGGATGCGGCGGCCGACAGGAACGAGGCGGCGCGGTAGCGTGAGGCTTGGCAACAGGCCCCACCGTGGTCCGAGCCGCCTGACGGCGACGGCAGAGTCTGCCGAGCCCTGCGCTCGCTCTGATACAGAATCGAGCGATGCAGGTTCCCGGACAGGGTTGTTGCACTCAACGAGTGAGTGTCCTTCAAGGACCGCTCGCCGCACCCCGGCGAAGGGGGCTCTACATGCTGTTGCTCGGGGTCCTGGCACATGGCTGTTCGCCCGCGGATCACGTAGCTCCGTCGCCGGACGCGGGCGCGGCTGACGCTCAGTCAGCGGCACCGGTCGTTCGCTTCGTCGACGCAACGGCCGAAAGCGGCATCGACTACGTCCTGCCGAGCGGCACGGACTCGACGTACCCGATGCCCGCGGTGATGGGCGGCGGTCTGGCCGTGTTCGACGCGAACGGCGACGGCAACCTCGACATCGTCGTCGTCTCCCCGGCCGCCGGCGGCAACCGCTTCTACCTCCAGCAGGACGACGGCAGCTTCACCGACGCCACAGCGGCCGGCGGCCTGGAAGGGGACGGCATGGGCGCCGTCGCCGGCGACCTGGACAACGACGGCGACCTCGATATCTACCTGACCCGCGTCGGCACGGACCGGCTGCTGCTCAACGACGGCACGGGCGTCTTCGCGGACCGCACCGAGGCCTGGAATGCCGCGACCCCCGGCTGGTCCTCCTCGGCCGCCCTGCTCGACGTCGACCGCGACGGCTACCTCGACATCTACGTCGCCCGCTACGTCGCCTTCGACCCGGAGCGGGTCTGCTCGCAGCACGGCGGCCGCCGCGACTTCTGCGGACCGACCGAGTTCGAGGGGCTGAGCGACGTCCTGCTGCGCAACCTGGGCGGCCGCGGATTCGACGACGTGAGCGCTGCCGCCGGAATCACGGCGGTCGAGGACGCCGGGCTCGGCGTCGTCGCCGCCGACTTCGACCACGACGGCGAAGTGGACGTCTACGTCGCTAACGACGCCGACCCGAACAACCTCTGGATCCACCAGGGCGGAGGCCGCTTCCTTGACGACGCGGTCCTTCAGGGGGCGGCCTTCAACCGCTGGGGCAACAGCGAAGCCGGAATGGGCATCGCCACCGGCGACGCCGACCTCGATCTGGACCTCGATCTGTTCGTCACCCACCTGATCACCGAGACGAACACCTACTACCGGAACCTCATCCTGCCCGGCTTCGAAGACGCGACGATCGAATCCGACCTCGGCGCCGCCAGCCTCGACCTGACCGGCTTCGGTGCCGCCTTTCTTGACGCCGACAACGACGGCGACCTGGACCTCGCGGTGGCGAACGGAGCCGTCAAACGGCGGCCCTCACCGCTTGCGCCGCCTGGGGGCACGAACACCCGGTCCGGACCTGGAAGCACCGACACCCCGCCCGGACCTGGGAGCGCGGGCATTGCCACGCCCGGCGTCAGCGGAGGCAGCCTGCCCGCGGTCTGGGCCGACTACGTCGAGCCCAACCTTCTTCTGATCAACCAGGGCGGTCGCTTCACCGACGCCTCCTCCGATCCGCCCTGGACCGAGCTCGGCCTCAGCCGAGCACTCGTTTCCGCCGACCTGGACCGCGACGGCGACCTCGACGTGGTGATCGCCAACCTGGACGGGCAAGTCCAGTTGCTGCGCAACCTGACGATCGACAGCGCCGCCCCGCCCCCCCCTGAGGCCAACTGGCTCCAGATCCGCGCTGTCGAGCCCCGCCTCAACCGGGAGGCGATCGGCGCCCGGATCACCGTCCACACCGCGAGCGGCCCCCGCCTGCTCCACGTCCTGTCCTCCGGCAGTTACCTCTCCGCCGGACCGGCAACGGCGCACCTCGGCCTCGGCGCCGCCGACGCCGTCGTGAGCTTCGACGTCGTCTGGCCCGACGGCCTCACCGAGACCTTCGACGGCGCCGACGCGAACCAGGTCGTCGAACTCATCCGCGGCGAAGGGAGTCCGCCGTGAGCCGCCGATCGCTGATTCTTCTGCTGGCCGTGACCGTGGCCACCGCCCTTATCGCCCAACCGATCCCCGTCCCCCAACTCGACGGCGCCGAGCCCGCCGTCCGCCAGCGACTCACAACCCTCCAGGCCGACCTCCGCGCCAACGCCCAGAGCGGCGACGCCTGGGGCCGCTACGGCATGGCACTCGAAGCGCACACCTTCACGGAAGAGGCGATCACCGCCTACGACCGAGCCTACGAGCTGTCGCCGCGGACCTTCCGCTGGCCCTACCTTCTCGCCGCCCTGGTCGATGAGCGCTCCGCCGAGGACAGCCTGCCGCTCTACCAGGCCGCCATCGACCTCGACCCCGACTACGCGCCCGGCCACGTCCGCTACGCGGAAGCCTTGGAGCGCACCGGGCAGTTCGACGAAGCCGCCCGCCACTACGAACGGGCAATGCGGCTCATGCCGGCCAACGCCCACGCCCACGCAGGACTCGGCCGGCTAGCCCTCGGCGCGGGCGACCCCGCCAGCGCCGTTCGTCACCTGTCCCGGGCCCGCGACCTGGCGCCCGAGAACCGATCGTTCGCGGTCACACTCGCCCAGGCCCATGCCCGTGGCGGCGAACGGGACCGAGCGCAGCAGATCGCGGCCGCAGCACGCTCCCTGGGCCGCATCAACTACCGCAACGATCCCGTCCGCTCCAGCGTCCACGACCTCGCGCTCGACGTCCGCAGCTATCTGCGGCGCGCGAATGCCCACCGCGTCCACGGCGAACTCGACCTCGCGCAGCGCGAGCTCCGGGCCGGCATGGAAGTCGACGCCTCCAGACCCGAACTCCACTTCGCCCTGGCCGAAGTGCTCGCAGCCTCGGGCAACCAGCCGGCCTCGCTCGCGGCTGCCCGCCGCGCCTACGACCTGCACCCGGAACTCGAAGGCGTCGCCGCGTTCCTCGCCCGGGCCCTCTTCCAGAACGGCGATCAAACCGGCGCCCTGGCGATGGCCGAAGAGGCGCTCGAGTTGAACACCGGCGACGTAAACATGATGCTCCTCATCGCCCTGATCAGTGCGGAACGGGGCGACGTCGTTCGTACCGTGGAGACACTGGACCACGCCTACGCCGCGCGGCCCCGGGATCCCTCGACCCGCAGCGCTCTGATTCAGCTCCTCGAGAACGTGGCCGAAGCAATGGCCGCCTCAGGACTCGACGACCCAGCAGCCGCGCAGCTCGAAAAGGCCCTGGACCTCGCTGAGGAGGCGGAGAGCCCCGATGCCCCGCGGCTCCGCCGCAGGCTCGGGCAGCTTCGTCATTGACTCGGTCCGACGAGCCTGGCACGCCTGTTGCTGCTCAGTACACTGTCTTGACCCACAAGACAGCTTAGGGAGATTCGATGAGGCTTTCGATGAGGCTGGGTTCGGCGGCCGCTGTCACCTTCTGCGTCGCATCCGTCCCCGTCTGGGGACAGGAGAACCCCCTGCCGGACCTGTTCTCCGACGTGATCGATGTGCGCGTCGTGAACGTCGAGGTCGTCGTCACGGACAAGCAGGGGAACCGGATCCGAGACCTGGACGCGGCGGACTTCGAACTCCGCGTCGACGGCGCGAGCGTGCCGATCGACTACTTCACGGAGGTCGACGAGGGAGTCGCCCGGGTGAACGCACAGGGGAGCGCGCCCGGCGCCCTGTCTTCGCTCGTCCCCGGCGAGCCGGTGCCCACGAACTACCTCGTCTTCGTCGACGAGTACTTCGCGGTCAGACGGGACCGCGACCGGGTGCTCGATCGACTGGAGCAGGACCTGGGGGAGCTCCGTGAGCACGATCGCGTCGCCCTCGTCGCGTTCGACGGGCAGAACGTCTCCCAACTGACGGACTGGACCGGCTCTCGGGACGTACTCCGCGACGCGTTCGGCGAGGCCAGGAAGCGCGATGCGCAGGGCATCATGCGGATCGTGGACATCGAGGCGGCTGTCGTCGAACCGGCCCTGCCGGGCCGGGCATCGCAAGCTCAAGTCCGCTCCCGTGAGGGCATCCGGCGATCCATGTCGGCGCTGAACCTGAACAGGCGCGAGCGGGAGATCCAGCGGTCCGTCCTCGCCGCCACAGCCACCCTCCGGAGCTACGCGGATCCACCGGGCCGCAAGGTGATGCTCGTGCTGGCGGACGGCTGGGGCGTGCCCGAGTGGAGCCGGGACCAGTTCGGTTCGGCCGAACGGCGGCCTCCGAGCATCGAGAGCATCTACGGCCCTCTCGTTCACGCCGCGAACCTGGTCGGCTACACGCTCTACCCCGTCGACCTTCCCGGCCTGGATCCCGCCTTCACGAACGCCTCCTCGGGAACCGGCGAGCCGTTCGCACAGTACAGCCCGAGTCCGAGCCTGGCGTCGCTGGCAACGGACCTTTCCGCCCTCCCGACCGATCTGTACAGCGAATGGTCCCAGGAAGCCTCACTCAGCTACCTCGCCCGCGAGACCGGCGGACTGCCGATGATCAACGCCTTCCGCGATGTCGCCCTGGCCGAGGCCGCGACCGACACCCGCTCCTACTACTGGCTCGGATTCGAGCCGCCTCGCAACGAGGACGACGAGCTCCACGCCATCGAAGTGCAACTGGTCGGCCGTCCCGGTATCCGCGTCAGGTCGCGGCGGAGCTATCTCGATCTGTCGAAGAGCACGGAAGTCACGATGATCGTCGAGGGTTCCCTGCTGTTCGGCGGCGCAGCGGGAAAGGAAACGCTGGCGGTCGAGTTCGGCACGCCCCAACCCGCCCGGGGCCGGAAGATCCTGGTGCCGATGAAGATATTCATTCCGCTCGACGACATCACGCTGCTGCCCGTGGGCGGCTCATGGACCAACGAAGTCGAGTTGCGCGTCACCGTGATCAACGACTCCGGCGACCGCTCCGAGACACCGGTCGAGACAATCCGCATAGCGGGACCGGCGGCACCGGAGCCCGGCCAGCATTACTGGTACACCACGGAACTGGTGCTCCGCAATCGCGAGCATCGGATCGTCGTGGCCGTCCATGATCCGGTGAGCGGCACGATTCTCTCGGCCAGTGGGGCCGTTGGGCCGCAGTAGAAGACGAGACACGACCGAGGAACCCCCATGAGATCCTTCACACTGGCCATCGCTGCTCTAGGCCTCACCGTCATTCCGGCTGCCGCCCAGGACAGCCCCCTGCCGGACCTGTTCTCGGATGTGATTGACGTCCGGGTCGTGAACGTCGAAGTCGTCGTCTCCGACAGACAGGGGAACAGGATTCGCGGTCTGCAACCTGGTGACTTCGAACTCCTCGTCGACCGCGAACCGGTGCGGGTCGACTACTTCACCGAGATCGACGAGGGGCGGGCGCGGCGCCGGTCCGAGTTCGACGTCTGTGCAGCCATCTCCCTTCGACTCGCCGCCAGGTCTGAACCTGGAGTGGCCCCAGGACGCTGCGTTCGGCTATCTGGCCCACGAGACCGGCGGGCGGCCCATGATCAACGCCTTCCGCGACATCGCGCTAGCGGAGGCCGCGACCGACACGCGCTCCTACTACTGGCTCGGCTTCGAACCGCCGAGCAACCAGGACGACGAGATCCACGAGATCGATGTGCGCATCGCCGGACGCACCGACCTTCGGGTCAGGTCGCGGCAGAGCTACCTCGACCTGTCCAAGAGCGCCGAACTGACGATGATGGTCGAGGGTTCCGTGCTGTTTGGTGGCGCGCCGGGCAAGGAGACGCTGGCGGTGCGCTTCAGCGTGCCTCAGCAGGCTCGGGGCCGCAAGCTTCTGGTACCGATGGAAATCGCCATACCACTGGACGACGTGGAACTTCTCCCGATGGGCGGCCGCTTCACAAACGAGCTGGAGCTCCGGATCACCGTGATCAACGAGCACGGGGAGCGGTCCGGGACGCCGCTGGAGAAGATCCGCATCTCGGGCTCGACAGAGCCGCCATCCGGTGCTGTCTTCGTCTACGAGACGACCCTCCTGCTCCGCTCCCACGAGCACCGCTACGTCGCCTCGGTCTACGACCCGCTGACGGGCGCCATCCTCTCCGCGAGCGGCACAGTCGGCCCCAGGCAGAGTAGTCGATAAGGGAAGGGCCCCAATGAGGCTCGCCGCGGTTTCCGTCGTCATACTGCTCATGAGCTTCCTGCCCGCCGCCGGGCAGGAAGAGCCCCTGCCGGACCTGTTCTCCGACGTGATCGACGTGCGCGTCGTGAACGTGGAAGTCGTGGTCACGGACGATGATGGATACCGGATTCCCGGTCTTGAGCCGAGCGACTTCGAGCTTCTGGTCGACGGTGAGACGGCGCCGATCGACTACTTCACGGAGATCGACGAGGGGCTTGCCGTCGCCAGTCCCAGCGACGGCATCGCTAGCGTGCCTTCCCTGACACCCGATCAACCGGTGAGTACGCACATCCTCGTCTTCATCGACGAACTGCACGCCATTCGCCGTCAGCGTGACGGCGTGTTGAATCGGTTGGAGAGGGATCTGGCTCTGCTCAACCCATCCGATCAGGTAGCCATCCTGGCCTTCGACGGCTACAGCGTCACCCGGTTGACCGACTGGACGAACTCTCGCGAGAGGATCGAGGACGCCATTCAGGAAGCGCGGGAGCGCAAGGCGCTCGGACTGACCCGAATTCTCGGTCTGGGCGATGTCTCGGATCAAGTCCGGCGGACCGTCATGGCCGCCACCGCCAGCATCCGCAGCCTCGCCGACGTTCCAGGCCGCAAGGTGATGCTCCTTCTTGTAGAGACCTTCTGTACGCCGACCCGCTCCGGGGTGTCCTCGTCGTTCTGGGAAGAAGGAGCCTGTTCAAAGAGCGTTGCCAGCGTCTATCAGCCTCTCGTGACGGCCGCGAATCTGCTCGGCTACACCGTCTACCCTGTAGATATGGTCGGCCTTCGCCCCACCTTCGGTCTCGATCCCGCCACAGGCGCACTCTTGATGAACAACTCGGTGGAGGTTCCGGAGGCGGCACTGTGGTCCCTCGCCCACGAGACCGGCGGAAAGGCGATGATCAACGCCTACCGCAAGGTAGCGCTCGCCGAGACGGTGGCCGACACGCGCTCCTACTACTGGCTCGGCTTCGAACCGCCGCGTGACGAGAACGACGCGCGTCATGACATCGAAGTCCGCGTTGTCGGCCGCCAGGACCTGCGAGTCCGCTTCCGCGCGCACTACCTGGACATGTCCAGGAGCACCGAGTTCACGATGCTGGTCGAGGGTTCACTGATGTTCGGCGGTACGCCGGGCAAGAACATCCTCGATGTCCATTTCGGCACCCCGCGCAAAGCCGGCTTCAGGAAGCTCCTCGTGCCCATGTGGGTCACGATCCCGGTCGACGACCTGACTCTGTTGCCGATCGGCGGTCAGTGGAAGAACGAGGTGGAGTTCCGGATCTCCGTCGTCGACAAGTACGGCGACCGCTCCCGGAACCTGGGCAGCAGGATCCCGATCCTCTACGCGGAAACGCCGCCTCCCGGTGAGACCTTCGTCTACGAAACGGAACTACCGATCCGAAAACGCGAGCACCGTTTCCTGGCCGCGGTCTACGACCCAGTCACCGGCGAGATCCTGTCGTATCGGGGCACCGTCGGGGCCAGGTAGGCGTTCCTGGCCGGGAGCCGCGGCTGATTGTCAAGTCGACTATCCAATCAGCCCCGCCCTTCGCCTTGAACTGAGCGCCGCACAGCGGAAAGCGAAGAGCCCGGCCGAAGCCGGGCTCCCCTCAAGGCGTGATGTCGACCACGGCCCTCAGGGCTCGCAGCCGACCGAGCAGACGGCCTAGAACCTGAGGCCCACCGTCCCCACGAACCGGCGGGGGTTCTGCCAACCAATGTAGCGGGAGGCGCTGACTTCTCCGCCATTGTTGATTCGCAGGAGGTCCTGATTGTTCGTGATGTTGGTGGCGTCGACGCGCACGAAGCCGTTGAAGTCCTCCCGCCATCCGAGGGGGAAGAACCACATCACGGTCATGTTCGTGTTCCAGGTCGAGTTGAAGCCATCCCTTGAACCTCGAGGCTCCAGGTAGAGACCCGTGCCGCTGTCGACCAGGAACTGTGTGGGATCGCACGTGAGTTCGAAGCCCGGTTCCCAGAACTCCGTCTCGCAGGGGTCTCCGAGGGACGCTCCCTCAACCCGCTGCCAGGGCTTGCCTGACCGCCACTGGAAGGAACCTCCAACCAGGAAGCTGTGGCCCTTGCTGCCGATCCGCCAGTTCTTGAAGCCCCAGGTGTTCCACACGTACTTGTTGTTCTCGTGGACCGTGCCGTAGCGGTTGATCGTCGAGATCGGCTGTCCCAGGAACGGTTCGAGCAACGCCTGGCAATCGACCGGGTACTTGCGGACCAACTCCTGGCCGTCCGCCCCGATCACCGGCTGGCCACCGTTGCGAATCAACTGCTGACCCTGGCAGGAGTTGATGTGCCCCTGATTCAGGACTACATCAAGGTTGCGGCCGTAGTCCGAGTTCGTGTTGTCGAACAGACCGCCCCAGTAGTGCCCCCTGGCGTCGGCGTAGGTGAAGTTGTTGCCCAGGGTCCAGTTGTTCCTGAACACCTTGTTGAGCTGGAGCTGCAGTGACTCGTAGGTCCGCCTCCCCTCCTCGAAGTTGGCCATGACTGCCGGGTCGACCACGCCGAGCGCGCCAAGCACTCTCTCGTAGTCCTTGTAGTTCTCCGTAAACCGGAAGTAGTCACCGCTCGGCAAGCGCTGCTCCGTGGTGCCGATCGAGTTCTTGTACTCCCAGTGGATCGCGCTGGCCTGGAAGAACCACTGCCGGGTGGCCCCGAAACTCCAACTGTAGATGAGGTCGATCTCATCCTTGTAGTACGGCTCGATGTTCACCGCCGGGATGGCGCCGCCGTCGATCTGCCGGTACATCTCGCCGGGCCGGAGCTTGCCGAGCACGCCGGTGTAGCCCGGACCGTCGCACACCTGGATGTAGAGCGCGTCGATCGGCGCGCAATACACGATGCGGTCGTAGGCATTCGTGCCGTTCCAACCCTCCAGGAGGTAGTTGTTCACCAGTTCCTGGTTCAGGTGCTGGTAGGCGCGAGCCAGGTTGAGGTGAATCAGCATCGTGCCGTCGCGCTTGATGTCGTAGGAGGTGAGCAGCCTGGGCGCCACGCTCTGGGAGTCGACCACCGTCCGCCTGACGTCGTTCTTGTGGATCTGGTTCTCCCAGCGCAAGCCGAGGTTGAAGCTCCAGTGATCGCCAACCGTGAACCGGTCCCGCAGGAACGCGGCGAAGTTCGACGAACGGGTCCCCCGCAGACGTTCGGTACCTACGAGGTCGGGCGGGTTGTAGTCCTCGTAGTGGCAGTAGTACGTGGTCGTCGGCCAGTTGATCAGGCCGCAGTCGTCGAAGCCGGTGGGGGTCGCGGGATTGAACTCGCGTCCGAAGTACACGTTGTTCCGCTGAAGATCCTGCTCCCAGCCGACCTCCTGCCAATCGAGGCCAAACAGCGCCTCGTGGCTCTCGCTCGCGAACCAGGTCGCGCGAATGTTGGCCTGGTCGCGCGGGTAGTCGTTCAGGCCGAATCCGTTGTCGAGCAGCCAACCGTTGAACAGGTGCCACTCGCCGCCGCGATAGCCGATGTAGCCATGCACGTTGTTGGCCGGACTGTGGGGCCCGAACGCGTTCGGCGGATACCGCGGATCCTGCTGCTTCTCCGCCAGGGCCGACTCGAAGTCAAAGCCGGTGCCGGCATTCAGCCGCTTGTGTTCGCTCGAGTCGTGGCTGGACAGCTTGAACTCCAGGAAGAGATCCTGGCTGGCGCTCCAGTTCCAGCTCGTGGTCACGAGTTCGCCGCCGAACTCGTGCGGCGTGGCGCTGTACCTGTCCGCCGGGAAGTCACCCAGGAGGAAGGTGATGTCGAGCGGCGAAGCCGTGTAATTCGCCTGCAACGAGTGGGACGGGCTGGGCTGGTAGTCGAACTTGAGCAGACGGCCCCTCACGTAGGCGCTGTTGTCGACGATGTCGCCGCTGAACAGTTCCTGGGACGAGAAGGTGTTCGTCTCCGCGATGGACGCGGCAAACCAAAGCTTGTTCCGCACCAGAGGGCCGCCGAAGAAGGCCTGCACGTTCGTGGCGGCGTTGTCCTTCTCCCGCTCGTCACGCTCGAAGAAGTTCGGGTCGCACGATGGCGCGAACGGAGAGTTCTGCGGGTTGACGACTTCCCTGTAGCGGCATCCTTCACGCTCCGCCAGTTCCGGGTGCGCCTTGTACTCTGAGACCCAGCTCCCCTGCTGGCGGAAACCGGTGAACTCGCCGTGGATGATGTTCGTGCCCGACTTCGTGATCACGTTGACCACACCGCCGGTGGCCCGTCCGTACTCGGCGCTACCCGAGGTCGACTGGAGGGAAGTCTCGGAGACCGCGATCTGCGGAATGTACATCCGCGACCCGCCCCGCCGCGTGTAGGTCGTGTCCACGCCGTCCACGAAGACGGCGCCCTCCTGCCACCGGGAGCCGTTGACCCCCGGGTACTCGTCGGCAAGGTCGCCATCGGAGGTCACGCCCGGCATCAACTGGAGGTTGGAGAAGTAGTTCGAGTTGACTCCGACGACATTCGACGCAACGTCCGAGGAAATCGAGCCGGCGGACGTGACCTCGAACTTGTTGATCAACGGTGTCTCGGCCGTGACCGTGATCTCGCCCTCGGCCTCGAGGCCCATCGTGAGCACGATCTCTGCGCGGCCGCCCGGAGTGACGGCGACGTTAGCCTCCGCCGTGGCGTAACTGTCCAGGCTGCCCCGGACCACGTACTGCCCAGGGTTAATGAGCGCGAACCGGTAGCCGCCCTCGGCGCCCGTGATCGCGACCTTGTCGCCCCGGTCACCGGTAAGGGTCACCGTGACCCCCGGCATGGGATCTCCGTTTGCGTCGACCGCCCGTCCCAGGACGACCCCGGTTTCGGGGCTGTCCGCCGCGACGGGCGCAGCGAAGACGAGTAGCAGGGTGCAGCCGAGTAGTGTCAAGACGCGCTTCATGATCCGATCCTCCTTGTCTGGCTTGCCAGCCACTAAGAGTGGGAGTTCATGCGGTTCCCCGGGTCGCGTCAGCCGGAGGAACGGAGGACTCAAGGCAACGGATGCTTCTCAGGACCACCCGTGCCTCTCAGGACCACCCGAGCCCGGCTGCCGCGATCGGAGACTGCTACCTGTCACGATGCTGAAGCCGGACCCTATAACAGTGTTACAAGGAGCTCCAAGAATCGGGGGCCAGGATCCAAGCGATCGGATCCGCCTGCGACCGATGCCGGCGGGGACGCCGGCGCACCCAGTGGCGGATGCGGGCCAGAGGGCCGGCGCACCCGGTACCGCGCTCTACGCGCCGGCGGAGCCGACCGGCGATCGCCGCCGCGGCGCCAGGGCGCCGGCGAGCGTGCGGCTCACCGCGGCCCGGCCGTCCTCGATCAGGGTGTAGAACACCGGCACCGCGAGTAGCGTCAGCAGGGTCGCCGCGGCCATGCCCCCGATCAGGGTCAACGCGAAGCTCTTGTAGCTCAGGCCCATCTGGGTCGGTTGTCCGAACAGCAGAGGCACCATGCCGCCGATCGTGGTCAGCGCGGTCATCATGATCGGCCGGAAGCGGCGGTTGGCCGCTTCGAGCAGGGCCTTGCCCCTCTCCATGCCGCCTGCGCGAAGGCGATTCACCGAGTCGAGCAGCACGATCCCGTTGTTCACGACGACGCCGATCAGGATGATCAGCCCCACGAGGCCCAGGAAGTCCAGATCACGCCCGGCGAAGAGGTGGATCCAGGTCACCCCCATGCTCGCCAGCGGGATCGTGATCAGGATCGCCAGCGGCAGGAGGAAGCTCTCGAACAGGAAGCCCATCAGCAGGTAGACGAAGGCGATCGACATGAGCGCCGCGATCATCATGTTCCGCGTCTCCTCGGCGGCGGCGTTCCGCACGAGCCGCGCCCAGGCGACGCCCTCGGGAAGTTCCGTCTGCGCCGCGACGGCCCGCACCGCCCGGCGGGCCTCGCTCTCGCTGCCCTCCTCGAGTTCCACCGTAATCCGGCGCGCGGTCTGCTTGTCGCGGCGCGCAATCCGGGTCGCGGCGGGTTGCTGGCGGACATCGACGAGCGTGCCGATCGCCAGCGCCTCGCCGCTGCCCGTCGGCACCGAGAAGTCGCGGAGCTCGGCAAGGCTCTGACGGTCCTGCTCCTCGAAGCGGATACGCACGGGAATGTCCTGGCCGCCGTAGTAGATCCGCGGCAGCGCCTGGCCGCGCAGGGCGTAGCCGACCATCATCGCCAGGGTCCTCGGGTTCACCTCCTGGCGCATCGCACGGTCCCGGTCGAGGACCAGGGCGAGTTCGTTCGGCGCCTCGTCGGCCGACTTCTTCACCGCGAGCACGCCGGGAACCCGGACCAGGCGGTCCTCGACTCCGATCGCGACCTCCTCCAGGATGTCCGCGTCCTCACCGAACAGGGTCAGCGTCTCGAACGCCTTGTCCGTCATCTCCTTCTCCGAGAAGTTCCCGGTGTGGAAGCGAATCCCGGGCATCTCGGGCAGCAGGTCGAGCACACGCTCGGTGACCTCGCGCGGCTTCAGCCCGGTGTCCGAGTCGGTCGCGATGATCCCCTGGATCTGGCCCCAGGTGCGTTCGTGAAAGAACACGAGGTACTCGAGGCCGAGCTCGTCCCGCAGGCCGTCGATCTTCTCCTCGGCGCGCGCGAAGTACTCGATCGTCTCGTCGAAGGACATGTTGCGCGGTAACCGGACCTCGACGTTGAAGAACGCCTGGTCGTCCTCCGACATGGGCACGACTTCCAGGCGGCCCTGCGCCGCGAACTGGGTCAGCGCGAGTGCCGCGACCAGCGCCAGCACCACGTCGAGCCGCCGCCTGAGGCCGTAGGCGAGCATCCCGCGGTAGGCACGGTTCAGCAGACCGAAGGTCGCTTCGTAGGCCCGGCGAAGGACGACCTTCGAGGCGTCCCGAACCTGCCGCAGCGCGCCCTTCTCCACCGCCCCGCGCGAGGGCAGGGTGACGTAGACCATCAGCGGCACGACGACCAGGGCCACGACCAGGGAGGCAAGCAGGGAGACGGTGATCGGGATGACGAGCCGCAAGAGCATGAACTGCCCCTGGCCGTCGACCAGGGAAACCGGCAGGAAGACGATCACCGTGGTCAGCGTGGCGGTCGTGATCGCGAGTGCGATCTCCCCCGCGCCCTGGAGGGCGGCCTGCCGCCGGGGCACGCCGGTCTGGTGCAGCCGGTGGATGTTCTCGGCCACGACGACGGAGTTGTCCACCAGCAGCCCGACCGAGATCATCAGGCCGAGCAGCGAGATCACGTTGAAGGTCTCGCCGAAGAAGTACATCGCGACGACCGCGACGACCATGGACAGCGGGATCGACCCGGCGATGATCAGCGACATCCGCAGCCGGCGGAGGAAGAAGAAGAGGACGATCATCGCGAACATCGCGCCGATCCGGCCGCTCGACAGCAAGACGCCCATCGAGTCGCGGATGATCTCGCCGGAGCTCATGATCACGTCCACGTCGATGGCGGCCAGGCGCGGACTCGCCGCCAGTTCCTCGACCAGGCGTTCGACCTCGACGGCCACGTCCAGCGCGTTCGCCTCGCCCTCCTTCTGCACCTGGATCGCATAGGCGGGAAGGCCGTTCACGCGCACCCGGAACTCGTCGTCCGGCACGTCGTAGCGCACGGACGCGATGTCGCCCAGCCGAACCGTGTCCGTGATCCACATGTCGCGGACGTTCTGCGGCGCCGGATACCTCGCCACGGACCGCAGCAGCAGCTTGCGGTCGCCGGCGCGCACGTTGCCCGACGCGAGGGTGAAGTAATCCGCCTGCAGATCCTCGGCGATGTCCGTGATGTTCAGCCCCGCCGCCTCGACCCGCTGCCGGTCAAGTTCGATCAGGACCTCCCGCTCCATCAGCCCCTGGGCGTTCACGGAGGCGACGCCGGGAACCCGCTCCAGCTTCAGGATGATCTCGTTCTGGATCAGGTTGTAGACGTCCGCCGTGTCCTCCTCGACGATCACGCCGACCATCGCCACCGGCATCATCGCCTCGTCGTCCTTGCGGATGAAGACCTGCTCGACGTCCTCGGGCATCCGGGCGCGGGCGCGCTCGATCCGGTCGCGGACCTCCCGGTAGGCGATGTCCATGTCCGTGCCATGCGCGAAGCTCAGGAAGACCTGGGTGAAGCCGACGGTGCAGAACGAGGACTGGTTCTCCAGTCCGCGAACGGTCGCCAGCTCCTCCTCGAGCGGAATCGTGATCTTGTCCAGGAGTTCCTGGGGCGGCGCGTCCCGCCACGGCACGGTCACGCGCAGGAAGGGCGAGCTGTAGCCGGACGGGATGAGTTCGATCGGCAGGGACAGGGCGGCCACCAGGCCCATGACCAGGACCGCGCCGACCACGACGACGACCCCGATGCGCCGTTCCAGGGACAGCCGCGGAAGGGAGACGCCAAGCGAACCGAGGCCGCGGGAAGTCCGCCTGTCTTCGCCGCCGGAGCGCCGGGAACCGCTCAACTGTCCGTCCTCCCGGGCGCCGCGACGGCCGGCGCGGGCGCGCCGCCGCTTGCCGGCGCGGCGCTGCGACCGGCACGCAGGCGCGAGAAGGACAGCGCCTCCCGCAGGCGCTCCACGAGCTCATAGATCACCGGCACGACGATCAGGGTCAGCACGGTCGACGCGCCGAGACCGCCGATCACCGCCAGGGCCATCGGGGTGCGAATCTCGGCGCCCTGGCCGAGGCCCAGAGCCATCGGCAGGAGACCGAGCGTCGTCGTCGCCGTCGTCATCAGGATCGGCCGCAGCCGCACCACGCCGGCGCCCACGATCGCCCGCTGGCGCGGGAAGCCGCGGCCGCGCAGCCGGTTGATGTAGTCCACGAGGACGATCGCGTTGTTCACGACGATCCCCGCCAGCATGATCATCCCCAGGAAGACGACGATCGACAGGTTCACGTCCAGCAGGTAGAGCGTGAGCAGCGTGCCGAAGAACGCGAGCGGGATCGAGAACATGATGACCAGCGGGTGCAGCAGGGACTCGAACTGGGCCGCCATGATCACGTAGACCAGGAACACGGAAAGCCCCAGCGCCAGCCACAGGCTCGCGCTGGACCGCTCCCACTCCTGGCTCTGGCCGCCGACAAGGAAGCTCATGTCCGCCGGCCACTCGATCTCGCTTGCCAGGACCTCCTCGATCCGCTCGACCGCGCGGCCGAGCGACGCCTCGCCGAGGTTCGCCTGGACCACGGCCACCCGCTTGCCGTCGATCCGCCGGACCTCGGACGGCCCCTCGCCCACCGCGACGGACGCGACCGCGTGGAGCGGAATCGGCCGCTCGCCGCCCGGATTCACGACGAGGCCGTTCAATTGGTCCGTCGTGCGGCGATCCTCTTCGGCCAGCCGCACGATGATCGGAATGCGGCGGTCCTTCAGGTTGTAGAGAGTCGCCTCGAAGCCCTCGATCTGGTTGCGGACCATCTGCGCCACGACGGATGTCTGGAGGTCGTAGCGGTTCAGAAGCGCCCGGTCGTAGACGATCTGGACCTCCGGCGCGCCCCTCTTGAGCGTCGTCTCGACATCCGCCAGCTCCGGCATCGCCGCCATCAGGTCGCGGACGCGGTCGCCGTACTCCTGAAGTCGGTCAAGCTCCTCGCCGTGAACCTCCACCTCGATCGGCGTCTTGAAGCTGAACAGGACCGGCCGCACAACGCGCGAGGTCGCGTCCGGCACCTCCGCGAGACGGCGCCGCAACCGCTCGACGATCTCGTCCTCCACGGACGCCTGCACCGGTTCGAGCAGGACCTTGAACCGCGCCGTGTGCTCGCCCTCGTCCGACGCCTGCGTGTTCGTCACGTCGTAGCCGTAGGTCACGAGCAGCCGCTCGATGTAACGCTCTTCCTCGAGGATCGCCCTCTCCGTCGCGGCCAGCGTGCGCTCCGTCTCCGACAGGGGCGTGCCGACCGGCAGCGACACCTCGATCGTGAACTCGCCCTGGCGCACCTCGGGCAGGAGTTCGCTGTCCAGGCGGCCGAGCAGCCACCAGGAACTCCATAGCGTCACCGCGACCAGGGCCACCACGGCGACCGGATAGCGCACAGCGCCCTGGAGGACCACCGGATAGACCCGATTCAGCCAGACGAGGAGTCGCTTGACCAGGATGAGCGGTCCGCGGCTGAGCAACCCGAACACCCTGACCAGAACGGGCGCGGCGAGGCGAACGACGAAGAACGCGAGGCCGCCGAGAACGAGCAGGACGAGCTTCGCGACAAGCTCGAGCACGCTGCCCACGACCAGCCGGAGACCGACAAAGAGCAACGCCGGCGCCAGGCCCGGCCAGGCGACCACAGGGTTGTGCTTGCGCGACCACCGAAGCAGAGCGGACGCGTCCCGCCGGAAAACCCCGAGGGCCGCGTAGCGCAACAGCCCGGAGACCAGGCCGCCCCGTTCCGGCAGGTTCCAGCCGCGGCGGCTGGCCAGCATCGGGATGAAGCCCAGCGCGACGGCAAGCGACGCAAGCAGGGAAATCACGACGGCCAGACCCAGGTCGCCGAACGCTTGGCCGGCGATTCCCTCGACGAACACCATCGGCATGAAGACGGCAATCGAGGTCAGGACCGAGGCTGTGACCGCCGAGCGGACCTCCCGGGCGCCCCGGATCGCCGACGAAACGAGGTCGTCGCCCTCCTCGCGGCAGCGGAAGATGGACTCCAGCACGACGATCGAGGAGTCGACCAGCATGCCGATGCCGAGCGCCAGTCCGCCCAGGGACATGATGTTCAGCGACACGGAGGCGGCCGAGAGCGGAGCGAAGGTGATCAGGAGCGAGATCGGAATGGACACCGCGACGATCAGGGTCGTGACCAGGTTGCGCAGGAACAGGTAGAGGACGATCACGGCCAGGAGACCGCCGAGAATCGCCGTGTTGCGGACCTCCGCGATGCTGCCCTCGATGAACTCGGAACGGTCCGAAACGACCGTCAGCACGGCGCCCTCCGAGCGGTAGACCTCGGCCGAGAGGGTGGCGCCGCCGAGCGCCGGGCTGCGCGGGCCCCCGCCGCCCGAACCGCCGCCAAGACGCTGCAGCAGGCTCCGCGACTGCTCCACCGTCTCGCCGCGGGCCAGCGCGCGCTCCCGCTCCAGGTCGAGCTCGCCGACCCGGGACCGCACCCGATCCGCCAGGGCGACCATGTTCGCGTCCGCTTCCTTGTACACGTCGAGCTGGACGCTCTCCTGGCCGCCGGTACGGGTCTGGATTTCGCGGTCCCTGTTCGAGCGCCGGACTTCGGCCAGGTCGCCGATGCGGACTTCCCGGCCCTCGACCGACGCGACGACCGTGTTCCTGATCTGCTCCAGGTTCACATACTCGTTCACCGTGCGCACCATGTACTCGGTGCGCCCCTCCTTCAGGGTGCCGCCGGCCACGTTGATGTTCTCCTGGCCCAGGCGGTCGATCACCTGCTGCACGGACAGCCGCGACCGTTGCAGCGACTGGGCGTCCAGCAGGACGTGGATCTCCTCCTCCAGGCCGCCGCGCACCCGCACCGCGGCGACGCCGTCGATCGGTTCGAGCGCCCGCTTGACCTGGAGTTCGGCGAGTCGACGCAACCGTCGCAGGCCCTCGTCGCCCTCGAACCGCTCGCCCTCACCCGAGAGCGACAGTTCGAGGACCGGATCCAGGCCGGGGTCGAAGCGCAGGATCAGCGGACGTTCCGCCGCGTCCGGCAACAGGACGAGGTCCAGCTTCTCCAGCGTTTCCTGCACCGCGTCGGACATCGGCGTGTCCCAGGCGAATTCGAGCACCACGTCGGAGACGCCGGCGCGACTGATGCTGCTCATCCGGCGCAGACCGCCAACCACGCCGAGCTGCTCCTCGATCCGGCGGGAGATGTCGTTCTCGACCTCCTCGGGCGCCGCACCGGGGTACTCCGTGCGCACGGTGAGCGTCGGATACGAGAGCTCCGGCATCAGGGTCACCGGCAGCCCCTGGTACGACAGCAGGCCGAAGACGACCGCCGCCAGGAAGACCATCGAGACGGCCACCGGGCGGTGGGTAAGGAAGGATCTGGCAGCCGAGGCAGCTTTTTTCATGCGCCGCTCCTTCGCCCTGTCCGCACCGGGAGAGTCAGCTTGCGGGCTGGTACGTCGGGACCGACCCGGCGCCCAGTTCCGCCACCGAGCCGAGCGCCTCGGCGGGATCGAGCAGCCGGATCCGCGCGCCGTCCTTCAGACCGGCCTGACCGGCCACGATCAGGCGCTGGCCCAGAGCCAGGTCGCCGGCCAGGTGGACCACGTCCTCGCTCTCGATCAGGATGTCCACCAGCAGGCGTTCCGCGCGGGGACCGTCTTCGTCTTCCGCGACCCGGAACACGAAGATCTGTTCCTGGTCATAGACGAGCGCCCGCTTCGGCGCGAGCAGGGCGTCCTCCAGAGCGTCCGCCACGAGGTCGACCTCGACGTACATGCCGGGCAGCAGGCCCTGGTTGCCGGGGATGGCGAGCGTGACCTTGACCGTGCCGCTCTGCGGGTCGACCACCGGCGAGATGCGCTCGATCGCCGCCTGCCGCGAACCGTCGAGCGACTGGGCGAGCAGCCGCGCCGGCTGGCCGACAGACAGGCCGCTCAACTGGCGCTCCGGCACGAACACGCGCGCCACGATCGAGTCGAAGTCGACGATCGCAAACAGCTTCGCGTGGGTCGCGACGTGGTCGCCGACGCTGATCAGCCGCTCGGTGACGACGCCGGCAATCGGCGCGGTCACGGTCGCGTAGCTGAGTTCCCGCTCGGCGTCTTCCAGCGCGAGTTCGAGCTGCTCCATGTCGTAGCGCGCCTGGTTGTAGGCCTGCTCGCTGATCAGGTCCTGCTCGAAGAGACGCTTCTGGCGTTCGTACTCCAGGCGCGAGCGCGCGAGCTGGCTCTCGACCCGCCGGACCGCCGTCCGCTGCGCTTCGTCCTCGAGCAGCAGCAGGGTCTGGCCGGCTCGCACCGAGTCGCCCTCCTCGACGAGGAGATCGGTCACGTGTCGTTCCGCCTCGGACAACACGTCGACGGCGCTTTCGGCTTCCAGGTTCGTCGAGAACCGGAGGATGGACTCGATCCGGCCACGGAACATGGGCAGCGCCGCGACCGGAATCGCGTCGTCGGCGGCCTGGGTCGCGGTCTTCGGGCCGGGCGGCTCGTTCGCCACGCCGCTGTCGAAGGCGCAGCCGGTCAGGAAGGGGAGAAACAGGAGAATCGCCGCCCCGAGGGTCCGGGCGGTCGAGGTCCTGAGGGAATGTGCGAAGTTCATGCCTTGTCTTCCAGTGTTTTGGAGGAACGCACTTGCGGTCCTTGGGGGGAACGCGGGCGGCGGCCACTCTTCGGAGGGAGTATTGAGAAAGCGGGGCCTGCGATCATCCGGCCAACCGCCCGCGTTATCAGGGAATACGCCGCAGCCGCCGGCTTTGTTTCCGCTCGGCGCTAAGAAAGCTGGCTTTCGGCCAGGCGGGCCCAGTACCTGGCGCCGATCGTCAGCAACTCGTCGTTGAAGTCGTACCTCGGGGTGTGCAGCATCGCGCTGTCGCCGTTGCCGATCATCATGAAGGACCCGGGACGCTCCTCGGCCAGGAATGCAAAGTCGTCGGAGCCCATCAGCGGTTCCATCTCCGTGTCGACTTCCCAGCCCAGGCTGCGGGCCGCTTCCGCCATCTCGTCCGTCTCCCGGGGCGCATTGACCGTCGCCGGGTAGTAGCGCTCGTAATCTACCTTCGCGTTCGCGCCATGGGCGGCGCAGATGCCGTGCACGATTCGCTCCAGACCCGTCTCCAGCGTGTCCTGGACCTCGCGGAGGAAGGAGCGCACGCCGCCGGCAAGGTGCGCGGTCTCGGGGATCACGTTGAAGGCGTCCCCGGCGTGGCTCATCGTGACGGAGACGACGGCACGGCGCCGCGGGTCCACGTTGCGCGACACGAGCGTCTGCAGCCCGAGCACGACCTGGGACGCGGTGACGATCGGGTCGATGCCACTGTGCGGCCAGGCGCCGTGGGTGCCGCGGCCGCGGATCTCGATCTCGAACTGGTCGATGGCGGCCATGAAGGGGCCGCTGTTCGTCGCGAACGCGCCGGTCGGCACGCCGGGGAAGTTGTGCAAACCAAAAACCTTGTCGGCCGGGAAGCGCTCGAACAGACCTTCCCGGACCATGACTCCCGCGCCGCCATCCTTCTCCTCCGCCGGCTGAAAGATGAGCCGGACCGTGCCGTCGAAGTTCCGGGTCTCGGCGAGATAGCGCGCGGCGCCGAGCAGCATCGCGGTGTGGCCGTCGTGCCCGCAGGCGTGCATCTTCCCCGGCAAGGTCGAGCAGTGGCCGAACTGGTTCTGCTCAACAATGGGCAGCGCGTCCATGTCGGCCCGCAGCGCCACGGCGCGGTCCGAAGTGCCAGCCCGGATCGTGCCGACGACGCCAGTCTTCGCGATGCCGTGGTGCACTTCGTCGATCCCGAACGACCGCAACCGGTCGGTCACGATCTGCGAGGTCCGCTCCTCCTCGAAGGCGAGTTCAGGGTGCCGGTGGAAATCCCGGCGCCACCCGATCATCTCGTCGCGCCAGCCGTCGATGCGGCCGTAGTCGTCGGAAGCCATGGGGGACGAAGTCTACCGCCGCAATCACCGCCGCTCGGAACCTGCCAACCGCAGCGAACGTTGCCATGGTCCCCGAAGACGACTTCGCGCCGGACATGAGAACGATGCCGCAACGACGACCGTTCTCCGGGTGCGCGGGCTTCCAAGACACCGTCGCGCCGGTCCCGGTGTAGTTTCTCCGCCATCGATGAAGTTCGAAGCGACTCCGCTCACCGAGGCTCAGGGCACAATCCTCGGCCACAACGTCTACGACGACTCCGGCCGCCGCGTGCTGCGCAAAGGACGGCCGCTGGGCGAGGCGGAACTCCTGCTTCTGTCCGATCTGGGCCGGGACAGCGTGTTCGCGGCCCGTCTGGAACCGGCAGACGTCGACGAGGACGAGGCCGCGCGGCGAGTCAGCGAGGCAGTCGCCGGAGCGGGACTGACCCGGCGCGGCTCGACGACGGGACGCGTGAACCTGCACGCCCGCGAACTCGGCGTCCTGCGCGTCGACGCCGAAGCCCTGGACCGGATCAACGACTGCGAAGGCGTCACCCTCGCCACGCTCCCGAATCACAGCGTGGCGCGCGCCGGCAAGATGGTCGCGACGACGAAGATCCTCCCCTACGCACTGCCCGAGGACACGGTCGCCACCGCGGAGCGTGCGGCGCCGGCACCGGTGATCCGCCTCGACTCGCTGGCGCCGCGGCGCGCCGGCCTGATCGTCTCGGGCACGGTAGCGCCCGGCCGCTCCGCCGGTCGCGAGCGGCTGGTCAAGGGGTTCGAGGCCGCGTTCCAGGGAAGGCTCGAACCCCTGAACGCCAAGCTGTCCGAGGTCCGCTTCGTCCCTCTCGACGGGGAACGGGGCGTGGCGGGACTCACCGCCGCCGCGACCGAGCTCGCACCGCACACGGACCTCCTGATCCTCGCCGGCGAGACCGCGATCCAGGACCGCCACGACCTGGCGCCGACCGCCATCGAAGCCGCGGGAGGCTCGGTCATCTGCTACGGCGCCCCGGTCGACCCCGGCAACCTGCTCCTGCTCGCCGAACTCGCCGGCAAGCCGGTCCTCGGCGCCCCCGGCTGCGCCCGCAGCCCGAAACGGAACATCGTCGACCTCGTGCTGCCCCGCCTGCTCGTCGGCGACCGGCTGACCCGCCGCGACATCACCTCGCTCGGCCACGGCGGCCTGCTCGAGGACGTGCCGGAGCGGCCGCTGCCGAGGCGAAGAATCGAGCGCCGCTAACGCGATCCACACCGGCGTCAGCCTCCCCGCCAGTACTCCGCTACACTTCTGCCCATCCAATCGAAACCGGAGGACGCACATGACAGTCCGAGTCCCCGCGGCACTGATCGCCATCCTTGCGCTGCTGCTCGCCGCTTCCGCCCTGACCGCCCAGGGCGAGATCAAGCGCGCCGCGAACGGCAAGCCCGACCTGACCGGCACCTTCGACGCCGGCACCCTGACGCCGCTTCAGCGGCCCGAGAAGTACGGCGACAACCTCTACCTGAGCCCCGAGGACGCGGCGAAGATCGAAGCGGACGCGGCCGAGTACGCCGCCTCGCGGCACCAGGTCTCCGATCCCAACCGCAAGCCACCGCCCGTCGGCGGCGACGGGACCTCGGGCGGCGCCGGCAACGTGGGCGGCTACAACCGCTTCTGGGTCGAGGCCGGGACCGAGGCTTTCGCGGTCGACGGCAAGTTCCGGACGTCGATCATCTTCGATCCTCCGAACGGCCGCATGCCGGAGATGACCGAGGCCGGCAAGGCGAGGGCCGCCGAGCGCCGCCGGCTGCGCCGGCCGAACGACGGCTCCGCCTGGTGGCTCGACATCGATGGCCACGGCCCGTACGACGGCCCGGAGACGCTGCCGGTGACCGAGCGCTGCATCGTCGGCTTCACCGGCGCCACACCGACCTTCCCGAGCCTCTACAACAACTTCAAGCGCGTGATCCAGACCGAGGACCACATCATGATCCTGATCGAGATGGTCCACGACGCTCGCATCGTGCGCCTGAACGCGGAGCATCCCAGCCCCGAAGAGCGGAAGTGGCTCGGCCACTCGGTCGGCTGGTGGGAAGGCGACACCCTCGTCATCGACTCGCGCAACTTCCACCCGAAGGCCGTCCTGCGCGGCGCGACCCAGGAATCCCACGTCACGGAGCGCCTCACGTTGCAGCCAAACGGCGACATCCTCTACCGGTTCACGATCGAGGACCCGGCAACGTGGGATGTCCCCTGGTCAGGCGAGTACATCTGGAAGCGCAGCCCCGTGGACGTCTACGAGTACGCCTGCCACGAAGGGAACTACTCGATGGGCGGCACGCTGCGCGGCGCGCGGGTGCTCGAGGCCGATGCACTCGCCTCGAAGGCCGCCGGCACCGGCGGCGGCAGCGGCGACTGAGGGAACCCTGGAGGACAAAGCAATGAGAACCCGAATCCCCGCGGCCCTGACCGCCATCGCCCTGCTGCTGATCACGGCGCCCGCAGCCGGCGCCCAGGACGACATCAAGCGCATGCCCAACGGCCGGCCCGACCTGCACGGCAACTACGACGCCGCCACGCTGACGCCGCTCCAGCGGCCCGAGGAGTACGGCGAGAACCTGTTCCTGACTCGGGAAGAGGCCGAGAAGATCAAGGTCGACGCGGCCAAGGCGCGGGCCGACCGCCACCAGGTCAGCGACCCGGACCGCGAGCCCCCGCCGGCCGGCGGCGACGGCTCGGGCGGCGGCGCCGGCAACGTCGGCGGCTACAACTACTTCTGGCTCGACTTCGGCACCGAGGCCTTCTCGGTCGACGGCAAGTTCCGCACCTCGATCATCGTCGACCCGCCGAACGGCCGGATGCCCGAGATGACCGAGGCCGCAACGGCGAGAAGGGCGGCGCGCGACAAGCTGCGCCGGCCAAACGACGGTTCCGCCTGGTGGCTCGACATCGACGGCCACGGCCCGTACGACGGCCCCGAGTCGCTGCCGATCACGGAACGCTGCATCGTCGGCTTCACCGGCGCCACGCCGACGCTTCCAAGCGCCTACAACAACTACAAGCGGATCGTGCAGACCGAAGACCACGTAATGATCCTCATCGAGATGAACCACGACGCCCGGATCATCCGCCTGAACGACGAGCACCCGAGCCCCGAAGAGCGCAAGTGGCTCGGCGACTCCGTCGGTTGGTGGGAAGGCGACACCCTGGTCATCGACTCGGTCAACTTCCACCCCAGGACCTTCCTGCGCGGAGCGACCGGGGAGCTTCACGTCACCGAGCGCCTGACCCTGCAGCCGAACGGCGACATCCTCTACCGCTTCACGATGGACGATCCGGCCACATGGGAAACCCCCTGGTCCGGCGAGTACATCCTGAGGAACCGTCCGGAACTCGTCTACGAGTACGCCTGCCACGAGGGCAACTACGCGATGGGCAACACGCTGCGCGGTGCTCGGGTTCTTGAGGCCGACGCGGCGGCCGCGGAGGCCGGGAGTACCGGCGGCGGCAGCGGCGACTGATTCCGCGGCCGTTCTCCGCGGCTGAACCGCAAGAAGCTGCGCGGCACAAGACTGGGTGCGCCAGCGTGTCATCCGTGCGTCCGATGACGCGAACGGGAGAGTCTCAGGGTCGCCAAACGCCACACTCCGCCGCGGCCAGCGCCTCCTGGCGATTGAACTCCAGCGCCTCGCCCAGTGTGACGGCCAAGGTCTCCAGCAACTCCTTGCGGCTCCGTTCCTGGCAGCTCGAAGGCGGGGAGTTGCGCGTGTAAACTCGACCGCGCCCTCGCGGTGCATCAGCGCGCCGCCTGGTCGGAGTTGGACATGGACGAGACGTGCTCAGGACAACTGCCGGAGATCAAGGCGAGGATCGAGGAGATGGTCCACGCCACGTTCCCGCAGGTGCACTTCACCGACATCTGGGTGCGCCCCGGCACATCATCCTGGTTCGGAGATGCGGTGGTCGACATCTGGGCCATCTACGACGGAGAGGTCGACGATCTCCACAAGGCTCCGGAGAAGCCCTCCTTCGGCACGCACGTTCAACACATGCTCTGGGATCGGGGTCTCGATCTCCTGCCCAAGATGCACTTCATCACGAAGGCGGACGCAGGAGACTGGCGCCCTGAAGGCATCTGACTTCCTGACGACGGCGGAGAGACAACTCCCCACAGGACGAGGCCAGCCACTTGAGTCCGACCTCCGACGGGTCCCTAAGCACCGTCTACTACGCCCTGTTCCACTGTCTCGCAGGATGCTGCGCCGACACTCTGATCGGGAAGAGAGAGCGAAAGACAGTTCCGTGGCGACAGGCCTACCGCGCGCTCGACCACGGTCCCGCGCGAAAAGCCTGCAGACGCCAACATGCGATGCGGGTGTTCCCCCAGGAGATCCAGGCCTTCGCACAACTCTTCGCAGATCTCCAGGACGAGCGACACGAAGCCGACTACGACCCGACCTGGACTCCGTTCAAGTCCGAGATCGAAGGTCGCATCCGGGATGCTCGATCCGCAATCCACGGGTTCGAAGCCTCGCCGATCAAGGAGCGTCGGGCCTTTGCGGCTCACGTCCTGTTCCGAAACCGCGGCTGACTCGGCTAGAGCGGGTCGTCGAGTCCGTAGCCGCGGGTGTCGGTTCGTGCCGGGCCTGGAGGCCCTCCGCTACACTCTCGGCATCCAGTCGAAACAGGAGGACGCAGAATGAGAGTCCGATTCCCCGCGGCCCTGGTCGCCATCCTCGTGCTGCTGATCGCCGCGCCGGCCCTGGCGGCCGAAGGCGAGATCAAGCGTGCCGCGAACGGCAAGCCGGATCTGACCGGCACCTACGACGCCGCCACCCTGACCCCGCTGCAGCGGCCCGAGGAGTACGGCGAGAACCTGTATCTGACCCCGGAGGAGGCAGAGAAGATCGCGGCCGAAGCGGCGAAGGCTCGCGCCGAGCGCCACGAGGTCTCCGATCCGGAGCGGGAAGCGCCGCCGGAGGGCGGAGACGGCTCACCCGGCGCGGCCGGCAACGTCGGCGGCTACAACAGCTTCTGGCTCGACCGCGGCACGGACACGTTTGCTGTGGACGGCAAGTTCCGGACGTCGATCATTATCGACCCGCCGAACGGCCGCATGCCGGAAACGACGGATGCAGCCAAGGCGAGATTCGCGGAGCGCGCCAAGCTGCGCCGCCCGAACGAGGGCGTTGCCTGGTGGCTTGAACTCGACGGCCCGGGCCCCTACGACGGCCCCGAGTCCCTGCCGATCAGCGAGCGCTGCATGCTCGGCTTCACCGGCGCCACGCCGACCTTCCCGAGCGGCTACAACAACTACAAGCGGGTGGTGCAGACCGAGGACCACATCATGATCCTGATCGAGATGGTCCACGACGCCCGGATCATCCGCCTGAACGACGAGCACCCGAGCCCCGAGGAACGACGGTGGCTCGGCGACTCGATCGGTTGGTGGGAAGGCGACACCCTGGTCATCGACTCCGTCCACTTCCGGCCCGACGGATTCCTGCGCGGCGCCACCCAGGACCTTCACGTCACGGAACGTCTCACTCTCAAGCCGGACGGCAACATCCTCTACCACTTCACGATGGACGACCCGGCCACCTGGCAAGCCCCCTGGTCCGGCGAGTACATCTGGAAGCGCGACCAGGAAAGGGTCTACGAGTACGCCTGCCACGAAGGCAACTACTCGATGGGCGGCACGCTGCGCGGCGCGCGCATCCTCGAGGACGATTGGCGGGCAGGCAAGGCGGCCAGCACCGGCGGCGAGTAGCGGCAGGTGGCACCCGCCAGTCCGGGGTCCGCGGGGGGTGGGGTCCCAGCGGCCGCTCGCGCTCAAGAAGAGAATTGAGAGACCGGCGCTCGCTCCACTACGCTCGCTCCGGTCGGTCGTCGTTCGATGTGGGGTCGCCGGGCGTCGCTCGCTTCGAGTCCGCTGGGACCCCACCCCCCGCGGACCCCAGACCGGCTGGACGTCGTCGGGCTACTCTTCCCGGAGGTTCGGTCCGATGGCGATCTCGGTGATGTGAAGACTCAGGCCCTCACCCGCTCTTACACCAATAGCGCCGTCGAGACCAAGGTCTTCGGACGGAAGCTCGGCGACAACCTCGCCGCCCACGTAGAAGATCGTCTGCTCACCCCGGACGTCGACTTCCAAGACATTCTCGGCGGGTGACGTCGCCGCTTCGGCAAGGACCGAGATGCCGTCGTGAGCGGTCCACGGCGCAAACTCCTGGATTTCTTCGCCGGTGTGCCGGGTGATGCGGAACCGACCGGCATTGTCGATCTGGAAGGAGACGTAGGTTGGCGCCTCCCCATCCAGGTCGCGGCCGCCCAGGAACAGGCCGTAGGGACTGTCGATCCGCGTCGAACCGGACCGTTCGGGGTCGCCTTTCGGAAACAGGAAGATCGTGCTCTTGACCGCGTAGCTGCCCGAGGCGAAGCGGCCGGGATCCCAGAGCAGGCCGCCGGGGCCCGCGTAGACGTGCCAGCCGGGGCGCATGACGACGAAGTTCCGCTCGGCCGCCTCGGCAGGGCCGTCGTAGCGGACCTTCCAGTGTTCGGGACGCTCAAGGTTGTGGCCCGACTGGGCCTGCGCAATCGTGGGAACCAACGTGACGGCCCACGCAACCACGGTCAGTCGCCAACGCCTTCGACGACGCCCCATCACTTCGACCCTGCAGGTCAGGCGACCCCCACTCGAACAGGTTTCGCGCCGCGAACTCTGAAGTCGAGCCATCGGCACTCCCTCTACTCCGGCCTGTAGATCAGCCGCGCTTCCGAAACGACGTTCTTGCCGCCGTCGGCGAGCAGCTCGTCACGCGCGAACCAGCCCGGCTTCATCGCGCCGGGCGAGAAGAGATTCTCCGCCTGGTCGCGGTAGTGCGGCGATTCGGGCCGGTCGCTCTGGCCGATCGGAGGCTGGGTGTAGCTCTTGATCGGATCACTCAGGATGACGACTTCCGTCGAGGTCTGGCCGCGGTTGCCCCAGCGCCGGCCGTCGGCGCGCGGCGGGCTGAAGCCGACGGAACGCATCGTGGCCATTCCGGCCTCGCCTATGGAACCGCCGCCGACGGGCCAGGACACCTCGTCGTCCGAGTCCTGCCGGCCGACGCGGAACACGTCGCCGAACGCCGCCTTGAAGCCGCCCGGGCCCGCGCGCAAGGCTTCCACTGCGGCGGAGACGGCCTCGACCAGGATGGGCAAGTCGCCGTCGCGCAGACCCGGCGGGGACGGCGCCTCGCGGAACAGCTCCAGGTAGTCATCGACCCTTGAGGCCATATCGTTCATTCGTTCGTTCCCGACCAATCCGCGAAGCGCTTCTCGCCAGCGGAAGTAGGCGAGGGCACCCTGGGAGTCCGGCTCGGCGACGCCATCCCACTCCAGGATCCGGCGCACGACCTCGGCGTGGTCCGCGGACCGCCTGCCGGGAACCGCGGACTCGGCCCGCTCGAGCTCCTCGACCCAGCGCTCGTACTGGTAGACCGAGCGGTTGAGCGCCAGTTCGACGATCTCCTCCTCGCTCCACTTGCTTCCGGCTGCCCGTTTCCCTTCCAGCAGAGAAACGGCGACCGCCCCCCGCTGATGCGTATAGAGGGCGGGCTGGTTGTAGAGGTACGCCGGGTAGCGCTCCGGCACGAGCGGCGATCCGACGAGCATCGTGTCCGGGCCGATGTTGTTGTTCTGCATGTAGCCGCGCTCGGGGTTGAGCAGGGACATCAGATCGGACGCCGGGTGGATGCCCAACCACTCCGTCGCCGAGGTCGATCCGTCGACGGGGCGGCTCCAGTCGTAGCCGTCCGGGCGGATCGGGACCCGGCCGGTGCGCTGGTAGTAGATGTTGCCGCCCGTGTCCGCGATCATCACGTTCTGCGGCATGATCTGGCGCACGTCGAGCGCCGCGGCGGCGCCCTCGTAGTCCTCGGCGACCATGAACCAGTACTTGGACTCCAGGTAGCCGATCTCTTCCTCGTAAGCCAGCGCGGCAGCCCAGGCTGTGTCGCCCTGCCGCGCCACGATCGGGCCGTGGTGCGAAGACCAGAACGTCGCCTCGCGCGGCGCGGCCTCGCCCGCCACGGCGACCTCGACGGTGCGGCTCTCGAGTTGCCGCCACTCGCCGTCGTACAGGTAGCGGCCCGGGTCGTCCGGATCGAGGGTCAGTTCGTAGACGTCAGCCGTGTCCGGACCGCCCGTCGTGTGCGCCCAAGCGACGTGCTCGTTGTGGCCAAGGTTCACGTAGGGGAAGCCCGCGGTGGCGAAGCCGCTGATGTGGATGTCGCCGGCGTGCAGGCGCAGCTCCCAGTACCGGTGACGGCCGAGCCAGGACAGGTGCGGATCAATGATCAGCGCCGCCGAGCCGAAGGTCGTCTGGTCCGGGGCCAGGGCGATCTGGTTCGACGCCCGCAGGTCGACGTCGAAGCTCGGTTCGATGCCGACCGCCCGCAGATCGGAGCGCGCCTGTCCCGCCGGCCAGCTCCAGATGAACTGGCGGCTGAAAGCGACCGGCATGTAGACGTCGACCGGGCGGTCGCCCCACCACTCGGGCACGTCGGCGGGATGTGCGTCCAGATAGTCGTTGATGCCGGCAATGAACGCGGCCAGGTGTCGCCGGAGTTCCGGGTTCAGCTTCGCCTCGTAGTGGCGCTTCGCCGTGCCGTAGTGGTCCCACATGTGCGACTCGAGATCGGACCGCACCCAGCGGTCGTTATCGCCGGGCCCGAACGCGGCGGCGTACTCGCCGAGTCCGAAGAGGTAGTTCTCGAGCAGTTGGGACAGCCGGTCCTCGGCCATCGCCCAGCCGGAGGCGTAGAGACCGGTCTCGGCGGACTCGGCGTAGATGTGGGGGACGCCCCAGGCGTCCCGGTAGACGATCGCCTCCTCGCCGTCTCCGCCGGGCGGCGCACAGGCCCCTGCGGAAAGAACGAGAGCAAACCCGCCAAGCGTCTTTCGCGCAACGTCCGCAGCGGTCCGGGCGGCCTTCGTCGGGCGCCCGCATGTCGCGGCGACTCCGGGACAACCAAGCCGATCCACCAGCCGTGCGGCCTGCTCCCCCATGTCGACCCTTCTCAAGCGGTCCTCCTCAACCGCCCGGCTTCTTCGCCGACTTCGGCCGGAACGCCTTGATTCGCGCTTCGTTCGTCGTCAGGTACGGCCCGCCGATCAGGTCGACGCAGTACGGGATCGCCGGAAACACGGCGTCCAGACACTCGCCGATCGCCTTGGGCTGCCCCGGCAGGTTGACGATCAGCGACGAGCCGCGGATTCCCGCCGTCTGTCGCGACAAGATGGCCGTTGGCACCGCCAGTAGCGAGACCTGCCGCATCAGCTCCCCGAAGCCCGGCATCTCCTTGTCGCACACGGCAAGCGTCGCCTCCGGGGTCACGTCGCGCGCCGCCGGCCCGGTCCCGCCGGTGGTCACGACGAGACAGCAGCCCTCGTCGTCGCAGAGTTCGCGCAGGGCCGCCGCGATCTGGTCGACTTCGTCCTCGACGACGCGGGCACACGGCTCCCAGGGCGAAGCCAGAACCTCCGCCAGATAGTCGCGAATCGCCGGCCCGCCGCGGTCCTCGTACACGCCGCGCGATGCCCGGTCAGAGACGGTGACGATGCCGACCCGAGCGGGCGCGCCTGACGTTCCCTGATCCTTCATCCGCCAAAGCCTATCCCCGCTGCTCGTTGATACCCTTCCGTGCCGTGCCGGACCCGGAACGAGACCCCCGACTGCACGAACTGCAGGCCCTGCTCCAGGAGCGGAGCATCGCCAAGGGGGACTTCGTTCTGACCTCCGGAGCGCGCTCGCACTACTACTGCGACACGAAGGCCACGGTGCTGTCACCTCGCGGGTCGCGGCTGATCGGCGAGGCGCTCTGCGAGCAGCTTCGACCCTTCGGAGTCGACGCTGTCGGCGGGCCCGAAGTCGGCGGCGCCTACCTGGCGACGGCGGCATCCGTGGCCAGCGACTTGGGCGGGCCACCGCTCTTCGGCTTCCTCGTGCGCAACAAGGCGAAGGGCCACGGCACGACCGCGAAGATCGACGCGTCGTACCACCCTGACGGACGCAAGCTGATTGCCTCCGGTCGCCGCGTGGCCGTGGTCGACGATGTCGTCACCTCGGCCGGTTCGATCATCCGCGCGATCGAGGCCGTCGAGGCGGAAGGTTGCGAAGTCGCCGCGGTGTCCGCGGTCGTCGACCGCCAGGCGGGAGGCGGTGACCGGTTGCGCAAGCTCGGCTACGACTTTCGGCCCCTGTTCCTTGCCGACAACGAAGGCAATCTGACGCTCTACTCCGGAGACGGACGATGAGACCCAGGCAAACGACGCGGCCCCTGGTGGCGCGTCCACGAGCCGCCAAGGGCACAGTCCAGGCACCGGTCTCCCGGCGGGCGGTTGGCAGAGGCCGGCGTGTCGCCGCGGCATCCGCCACGGTCGCGCTGGCCGCCCTGACATTGACCGGGCTCGCCACGGACCCCGCGCCCGCCCACGTGCGGATCACGACGGACATCAACTTCGCCGACGATGTCCGGCCAATCCTCCGCCGCTACTGCATGCCCTGCCACAACCCGAAGGGGTCGGCCCCGGACTACATCGACCTGACGACCTACGGCACCGACGCGTTGCCCGGCGCCCGGGCCTGGGCGGTGGCGATCGAAGAAGAGCTGCTCACCGGCAGCATGCCGCCGTGGACGGCGGACGCGCGCTACGACCACTTCCGCAACTCGCGCCGCATGAGCCAGCAGGAGATCGACATCGTGGTCGCCTGGGTGCAGGGCGGCGGACCGCAGGGACCGCGCCGCAACCTGCCTCCCCCGCCGGAGTTCACCGAGCAGGAGTGGGGGCTCGGCGTCCCCGACCTGGTGCTGGAACCTGCCGCCGAAACGGTCGTCGAGCCCGGACAGCAGACCGCCCTTCACCGCGAGCGGCTCGCCGTCGAGCTCGAGGAGGACGCCTGGATCACCGGCTACGAGTTCAGGCCCCACCACCCCGGCGTGGTCTACCGGATGGCGGCCTGGGTGCACGATCCGGACGGCGCGCCGCCGGAACAGCTCGAAGTCGAGGTCCAGGTCCCCTACGACCCGTTCCGCGACGAGGACGAGCCGGAGCCGACGCGGATGCGCACCGCGACTGCCGGCCCCCACTTCCTCGGCCAGTGGCTGCGCGGCGACGATCCGGTACTGCTGCCGGACGGCGCCGGCAAGCGACTGCGACGCGGTTCCACGGTCGAGCTCGTGGTCGAGTACCGCAGGCGGCCGAACGACGACTCGCGCATCGAGATCCGTGACCGCTCCAGCCTGGGCCTGTACCTCGCTCGGACCGAGGACGAGGTCGAGCTGTGGGTCGAGAGCGCGGGGGCCGGCGGCGAGGTCACGCTGAAGGGCCGCCGCGCCGCCCGGCCGCAGAGCGCGAGCCTGACCCTGTCCGAACGTGCCCGCCTGATCGGACTGCACCCCGAGGTCGGCGACCGCCTCGACAGCATGGAGGTCCGCGTCCACTTCCCTGACCAGCGCGTGCAGACCGTGCTCTACGTACCCGAGTACGACCCCGAGTTCCCCGCCTCCTACCTGTTCGAGGAGGCGGTCCATGCGCCGCCGGGGACCCGCGTCGAACTGATCGGGTCCTTCGACGTCGGCAGGGCAAGGCAGCCCGTCGTCCAGCCGTTCGCCCTCCACGTCGACTACGAACTGGACGATCACCTCGTGCTCCCCGAGATCTTCGAGCCCCGCGAGGAGCCGCAAACCCGCGGCGGCATGCTGGCCGGAGCGTTCGGCGAACCCGCTGCCGGCAGCACCCCCGGCAGCGGGCCGGCGGCCGGCGGACTCGATCCCGCCGACCCGAACGCCGCCGCCCACATGGACCACAACCCGCTCCACGGCGGTCAGTTCTTCATGGCGGCGAACAACTACCACCACCTGGAGGGCGCCCTGCCCCGGCCCGGGGAGTTCCGGCTCTACGTCTACGACGACTTCAAGCAGCCGGTCGATCCGCGGAACTTCGGCGGCGACGTCGTCTTCGAGGCGTGGAACGCGGAAACCGAGAACTGGGACGAGACCCGCTACCCGATGGCGCCGGCCATCGGCAGCGACTACCTCGTTTCGGAGATTCCCGACGAGCTCCCCAGCGAGTTCTTCGCCCACGTCTGGCTGGCCGGCGAGCAGCAGCGGTACGACTTCTACTTTGAGGAGACGACCGTGGAGCCTCCCGCCGGCGCTTCCCGGGGCCGCGGCGCGATCCGTGCCGGCCCCCACAGCCACGAACGGCCGCCGATGACGATCCCGGAGGACCCGGTAGCCATCATGGCCCTGATGGCCCTCAAGCGGGACCGCGTGCGGGCCCAGATCGAGACCAGCGAATGGCTCACCCTGTACGTGCCGGCCTTCGACGCCCGCGACCTCGCCGAAGTCCTGCTCGACCGCCTGACCGGCCTGAGCGCCCGGCAACGCGGTCAGGCACGCCAGGCGATCGGCCGCGTCATGCAGAGCGCCGCGGAGCTCGACCGCAGCGGCGACCTGGCCGACCGGGCGCGGGCACAGCGGGCGTTCGAGCGCTTCGACGCCGGCGTCCGCGAGCTGGACGACCTGGTCGACCCGTAACGCGGGAAACCTGCTAGCCTACGCGCTTCCTGTGTGTCGCGACGGCGGACGCAGCGGGCAGAGACCACGCCGGCACCTGAATCAGCCTAAGGGAAGAACCAAGCAAGATGGCCACCAAGGCATCAGTCGCGAAGAACGAACGCCGCAAGAAGATCGTCGAGAGGTACCGCGAGCGCCGCGAAGAGTTGCGCGGACTCGTCAGGGATGAGCGCCTTCCTCCCGAGCAGCGCTTCCAGGCGCAGCTCCTGCTGAACAAGCTGCCGCGCGACGCCAGCCCGGTCCGGGTGCGCAACCGCTGCGCCGTCACCGGCAGGCCCCGCGGCTACTACCGCAAGTTCGGCCTGTCGCGCATCGCCCTGCGGGACCTCGCCCTCCGTGGCGAGCTCCCCGGCGTGATCAAGGCGAGCTGGTAGACCTCAGCCGCCCAGCGCCGCGGCCAGTTCGTCCAGCATCTGCCGCTCTTCCCTGGACACACTGCCGAGGCCCAGGAACCCGCCGGCCGCCTCCGCGACCGCCTGCGCACGGCTCATGATGTCGTCGCGCACCGTTGCGGCGTCCTCGTCTCCAAGTTCCGCGACCAGCGCTGCCGCGTAGCCCTTCCAGGCCTCGAGCAGTTCGACTCCCGGCCGCCGGTCGAGCCAGGACGAGAGCAGCGCCGCAGCGGTCGAGCCTCGAGTCACACCGGCGTCTCTCGCCGCGTGCAGGATCGCCTCGCGCTCCCTGGCGTCCATCTCGTGATCGGCCCAGGCCACTTCGATCAAGGGCGCCAGGCCGACCGCGACCAGCGCCTCGCCATGCACACCCGCATCGAGCAGGGCGCCAAGCACATCCCGGTGCTCGATCCCCGAGGCTGCGGCCAGCTCGTCGAGCTGCTCCTCCCGCGCCTTCTTCGCCCGCAGTTCCTCGATCAGCTTCCGGTCGACGTTGCGGAAGAATGCGTTCTCGAGAGAGTCGCCGCGTTCACGGAGGGCATCGGTCGTCATCTGGCTCGCTTCCTGTCGGTTCGGGGTTGGATCTCGGGGGCGGCCCCGGAAACTCCCGGAGCTTCGGGGCCGGCATCGTAACACCGGCACAACGCCCGCGGCAGGCACTGCTACGCTCCACGAATCCCACTCTTGCAACCGTTAGGTCCTCAGGGAGACACTGCCCATGCTCCACCGCTCCGCGCCGGGTCGCCGACCGCTGCTGTTCGCCGTTTTGCTCCCCCTGCTGGCCGCCTCAGGTGCGCTCGGGCAGACCGTGACCGTCTGCACACCGGCCTTCTTCGAGGACGCTCTGGCGGACCTGGAGAACGAACACGAGAACCTCGACCTGGTCTCCATCGGGGAAGATCTCGACCCGAGCGACTGCGACGGGCTGATCGCGGGCTACCGCGGCATCGAGAACTTCCTGGTCGCCGACAGCAAGCTGCGCTGGATCCAGAGCAACTCGGCCGGCGTCGAGGGCTTCCTCGCGATTCCCGACCTGCGCGACAGCGACATCGTGCTGACGAACGCGAAGATCATCCAGGGGCCCGAGATCGCCGACCATGCCTTCGCCCTGCTGCTGAACTTCACCCGCAACATCAAGGCCTTCAACGCCCAGATGCCCGAGGGCTGGAACACGGACCGCGAGTTGCCGATGATCGAGCTCAGAGGCAAGACGGCGCTCGTCATCGGCCTCGGCGGGATCGGCACCCAGATCGCGCAGCGTGCCGCGGCCTTCGGCATGACCGTGGTCGCGGTCGATCCGAAGGACGTCCCCATCCACCGCGACGTCGCCTACGTCGGCAAGCCGGACGAACTCGACGATCTGTTGCCCCGGGCCGACGTCGTCTTCTCCTCCGTGCCGCATACGCCGGCAACGGAGGGCCTGATCGGTGAGCGCCAGTTCGAGCTGATGAAGCAGGACGTCTACTTCATCAACATCTCACGCGGGAAGATCGTCGACACGGACGCCCTCGTCGCGGCGCTCGAAAGCGGCAAGGTCCGCGCCGCCGGCCTCGACGTGACCGATCCCGAACCGCTGCCGACCGGCCATCCGCTGTGGACCATGTCGAACGTGACGATCACGCCGCACCTGGCGACGATCTCGGACCGGCTGGAGGAGCGGCGGATGCAGTTGCTGCGCGACAACATCACCCGCTTCGCCACCGGCAGACCGCTCCGCAACGTGATCGACAAGCAGGCCGGTTACTAGGAGGTTGTGCAGCGGCATCGGCGCGCTGACGCGCATGGAACAGGCCCCCTGCCGGGTGCGCCGGCGTCCCCGCCGGCTGTTGCCGCAGGCGTGCGCCCTCCTCGCGCTCCTGCTCATTGCCGCCTCCGCGGCCGCCCAGCCCCAGCCGGGAGCGGCCGCGGACGATCCGGCGGGGCTGCTGGACGCCTTCGCCCTCCGCCACATCGGCCCGATCGGCAATCGGGTCTCCGCAGTCTCCGGCGTCCCCGGGGATCCCCGAACCTGGTACGCGGGCGCCGCGTCGGGCGGTCTCTGGCGCAGCACGGACGGCGGCACGGCTTGGGAGCCGATTTTCGACCGCGAGGACGCCGCGTCGATCGGCGCGATCGCGGTAGCGCCTTCCGACCCGAACGTCGTCTGGGTCGGCACCGGCGAGAGCTTCATCCGCAGCAACATCTCGATCGGCAACGGCGTCTACCGCTCCACGGACCGGGGCGACAGCTTCAAGCACCTCGGGCTCGAGCTCACCGGCCGCATCGGACGGATTCTCGTCCACCCGGACGACCCGGACACCGCGCTGGTCGCGGCACTCGGCCACGCCTACGGACCGCAGGACCGGGACGAAGCGGCCCGCGGCGTCTTCCGCACGACCGACGGCGGCGCCACCTGGGAGCACGTCCTCTTCACCAATGCGGACACCGGCGCGATCGACCTCGCCTTTGCGCCCGACAACCCGCGGACCGTTTACGCCGCGGCCTGGCAGATCGAGATTCGCACCTCCGGCCGCACCAGCGGCGGCCCGGGAAGCGGCATCTACCGTTCCACGGACGGCGGCGACACCTGGGCGCGGCTTGAAGGCCCCGGTCTGCCGGCCCCGCCGCTGGGCAAGATCGGTCTCGCCGTGTCAGCCGACGACCCGGACCGGGTCTACGCCCTGATCGAGACGAGCTCGAACCGTGACTTCGCCCCCTCCGACCCCTTCGCGGGCGTCCTCTGGCGCTCCGACGACCGGGGGGACTCATGGCGTCTGGTCAGCCGCGACCTGAACCTGATCACGCGGCCGCTCTACTACACGCGGATGGCCGCGGCGCCCGACCGCGCGGACGAGATCACCTTCGTCGCGACGCGGCAGTCCGTGTCGCTCGACGGCGGCCGCACAGTGGCCTCGGAGGGTTTCGATCAACCCGGCTGGGACCACCACGACATCTGGATCGATCCGCTCGACCCGGACAGCAGAATCGTCGGCCACGACGGCGGGGTCAGCGTAACGAACGACCGCGGACGTTCCTGGTACCGGCCGCAACTGCCGATCGCCCAGATGTACCACGTCTCGACCGACGATCGCGTGCCCTACTTCGTCTACAGCAACCGCCAGGACGGACCCTCGATGCGCGGACCGAGCCGCGTCCTCTACGGAGGTCGCACTCGGGGCATCCCGGTCGGCGAATGGCACTCGGTCGGCGGCTGCGAGGTCGGCTTCTCGATGGTCCACCGCGCCGATCCGAACCTGGTCTGGACCGGCTGCTACGACGGCCAGCTCGAGCTCTACGATCTCGGCTCCGGGCAGGCCCGCGACGTCAGCGTCTGGCCCCTGGCGATCGAGGGGTCACCCGCGTCGGACCTGGAGTACCGCTTTCAGTGGACGGCGCCGTTCGCCACCTCGCCGCACGATCCGGAAGCCGTCTACACCGGCAGCCAGTACGTCCACCGCAGCCGCGATCGAGGCCAGAGCTGGGAACGGATCTCGCCCGACCTGACGACCGCCGACCCGGCGCTCATGGGGCGGACCGGCGGCCTGACCCTCGACGACGCCGGCCCGACGATCGCGCCGGTCGTCTTCGCAATCGCCGAGAGTCCAGTCGAGCCGGGCCTTATCTGGGCCGGCACGAACGACGGCCAGGTCCAGTTGACACGCGACGGCGGCGCGACCTGGACGAACGTGACGGCGAACCTCCCCGACCTGACGCCGCTCGGCACCGTCCGCAACATCGACCCGTCCGACAGGGGCGCCGGCACGGCCTACGTGGCGATCGACCGTCACCAGGAGGGCGACACGACGCCCTACGTGTTCCGCACGAACGACTTCGGTGCGACCTGGACCGACCTCGCCGAGTCGCTGCCCCGCGGTCCGCTCGCCAACGTCCACGCGATCCGCGAGGATCCGGAGCAGCCCGGGCTCCTGTTCCTCGGGACCGAGAACGCGCTCCACGTCTCCTTCGACAACGGCGCAAGCTGGCGGAGCCTTTCCCGCCGCAGCGACGGCGAGCCGAACCTGCCTCCCGCCCCGGTGCACTGGATCGAGGTTCAGGAACACTTCGACGACCTGGTCGTGGCGACCTACGGGCGGGGCATCTGGATCCTCGACGACCTGACGCCGCTGCGCGAGATCGCCCGGGGGCTCACAGGCCGCGGGCCGACCCTGCTGCCGCCCCGGGCTGCCTACCGTTTCCGCACGCGCGGCGCGCCGATGGCCCAGCCCGACGTGCCCGCGACCGGCACGAATCCGCCCTACGGCGCTCTGCTGCACTACTGGATCCCCGAACGGCGTGAACGCGCTGCGAGCGGCGCAGCGGCCACAGTGGACGCCCGCGACGCCGGCGACGCTCCGGCCCCGGCGGACGAAGCCGGACCGCCAGACGGCGTCGCCGCGGGCAGCGCGTCGATTCGCATCCGGGACGCCCGCGGCCAACTCGTCCGCACCTTGGACGACCTGCCCACGACTCCCGGCCTCCACCGCCTGGCCTGGGACCTGCGCCACGACCCGACCACCGAGGTCCGGCTGCGCTCGAAGCCGGACGAACGACCCGACTGGGTGTTGCCGGAGCGCGGTTGGCGGCCTCTGCCCGATGGCGGACGCGTCTCCTTGCTGGCGGACCCGGGCAGCTACCGGATCGAGCTCGTGCTCCCGGACGGCGGCGCCGAGGCGGTGGGGGGCGACCGCGAGGGCGAGCGCGCGCCGGTCTCGGCCGTCGATCTGGAGATCCTCCTCGACCCGGACTCCACCGCCTCCGCCACCGACTTGGCCGCGCAGCAGGATCTGCTCGCCTCGATCCGCGACGGCATCGAACGAGCCGCCGGCATCCTGAACGAGGCCGAGCGCCTCCGCCGCGACCTGCGGCAGCTCGAGGAGCGCCTGATGGAAGGCGGCGGCGCCGTGGATGTCTCCGAAGCGGTCAACCGGACCTCCTCCCTGCGGCAGGAACTCCGGGCGATCGAAGAGGCGTTCTTCGATCTCCGGCTGACCGGAACAGGCCAGGACTCCCTGCGCTGGCCGCGCCGCCTCTACGCGCGGCTCACCTACCTGGCGCGGTCCGTCGGCCAGGCCGACGCCCGGCCCACGGATCAGCAGGCCGCGGTGTGGCAGATGCTCCGGGGCCAGCTCGCCGAGCAGGAAGAACGTTTCGCGGCTACGCTTGCCGGCCCGCTGGCGGACCTGAACCGGACTCTCGCCGCAGGCGGCGTCCCGCTGGTGGATCCCCCGTAGACCGTGACCGCATCCGATCCGCCTCTCCTCATCGAGCCGGCTTTGGTCCGGCAGCGGCGCATCGAGGCCAGCGGCACCGAGCTCGAGGTCTACGAGTGGGGCCCGGACGACGCTCCGGCGATCCTCCTGGCGCACGGCATCCAGGACTTCGCGCTGACGCTCGCGCCGGTAGCCGAAGCCTTCGCCGCCGACCACCGGGTCGTCGCCTACGACCTGCGCGGCCACGGCGAGAGCGCGCACCCGGGCATCTACACGATGGCGCATCACATCGCCGACCTGCACGCCGTGCTCCTCGACGCCGAACTCGAGCGGCCGATCGTGATCGGCCACAGCCTGGGAGGCCAGGTCGTCGCCCAGTGGGCGGGCATCTTCGCCGAGCTGCCGCGCGCCGTCGTCCTGATCGAAGGTCTCGGCCCGCCCTACGCGCTGAACCGCTTCCCCGAAACCGTCAAGCAGAAACGGGCCCGGAATGCGATCGAGTCGCTGACCCACCCGCGCCAGCACCGGCTGGTCGCCTCTTCCGACCACGCCTGGGATCTCCTGAAGCGCGTCCATCCCCGTCTCGACCCGGACCGCGCCCGCGAGTTCGTCGATCTGGGCACCCGCCCCCTTGCCAACGGCGGCCTGGAGTGGAAGTGGGATCCGCAGGTCGTCACGACCTGGATGTCGAACGTGCCGGAGGCCTCCGAGGAACGCTGGTCCTGGGTTACCTGCCCGGCGCTGATCCTCACCGCCGCCCTGGCGAACGAGTTCTGGAGCGGCCGCCGCGGCGTCGACGAGCAGCACGCAACCCCCGAACCCGACGAGATCGCCCGCCGCGTCGCCCTGTTCCGCCGCGGCGAACACGAGGAGATCGAAGGCGCCGGCCACATGGTCCACTACGACGTACCGGACCGCCTCGTGGCGACGATCCGCCGGTTCCTGGACCGGCTGCCGCCAGCGTAGCGGCCCACTTGGCTCACCGTCGCCATCGGCGGTTTCCGCCACGGAATCGACTTGAAGGTAGCCCCGGCAAGTCCTATAGTTCGGAGCGTGAAGGGGGTAGAGACCTTGAAGAAGCACTTCCGAGCCCCTCGGGAGCAGTGGTGGCGGGATGACGGCACGGCGCTGCGCGGCGATTGGACCGCAGTGGGCGCCGATGTCTACAGCGCCACGGCTCGCATCGAGAGAGAGGTTCTGGAATGCCGCGAAAGAAGCCGAACCAGCGCCGAGGCCGGGAAGGCTCGCCGATCGTCGTCCGCGACGAGTCAGGACAAGCCTCCGAGAGCATCTCGCTAAGCGCCCAGTACAGCGGCCCACTACCGCTGCCCGAACACTTCGCCAAGTACGACCAGGCGCTCCCCGGCGTCGCGGACCGCATTCTGACGATGGCCGAGGTTGAAGGCCGTCAGCGACGCCTCCGGGCGTTGATCGAGACAGTGGTCTACGCTGGCGTCGCTGTTGGCGCCATCGCCTTCTCCGTCTTTCGTCTCTGGAGCGACGACGTGATCTCCGTTGCGATCATCGGCGCGGCCGGTCTGCTGGCCGTGGCCCTTCGGCGCGGGTTCTGACCGTCCCGGCTCGTCCGCGTCACTCCACGATACGGCGCAACAGGTCGGCCAGGCGGTAGCCGGCCAGGGCGGCACGGCGGAGTGAAGTGTCGTAGGCCAGGTCGGCGTAGGCGGCTGACGGCGCCTCGCCGCGGGCGAGATCCGGCGGATAGAGCGACGTGCGGACGATCTCGTTGGACTCCCTTGCCCAGGCTTCGAAGTCGCCGGACTTGAGGTTCGCGCGGACCGCGTCGTCGAGGGGATGGCGGGTGCGGGCCTCGGCGGCGACCCGGTCCTTGTGGGCCTCGTACTCTGCGTCGCGCGCTTCTCCGAAGGCTCGCCAGAACCGCTCGGGCGGCGGCTCGCCGGACCCCGAGGCGAATCCGGCAAGCGCCTGCTGCCGGTGTTGGGCCCGGAAGCCGCCGTCCAGCGCGCCGTCCCAGAAGGCGTGGAGGTTGCGGTTCCACTCGTCGAGGCCGAAGCCGTTGCCGCCGCGGTCGCCTTCCCGTTCGTCACGACGCTCGGTGACGCGGGACGCCGCGTGCAGAGGCTGGTGGACGTCGCCGACGAGGTGGAAGATCCAGGCGAGGTGAATCGCGCGCTTGTCCGGCCGGCCGGAGGTGTCGGCGACAGAGCGCGCAAGTTCGACCAACTGGCTCACGGCATTCGGCTCCGGCACCGGCAGGTCCGTGTCGTGGGCCGAGCCGTCGGCCCCCTGGCGCCAGGTCCAGCCGATGTAGTGCCACGTCGGCCGGTTGTACTTGTCGAGCGAGCGCGCGAGGTCGGGCCAGTAGGCGGCACGCTCGAACAGGATGCGGTCGCCGTCTTCGGCGCTCTCGGCGTCCCCGAGCCGATAGGCGAAGCGGCCGCAGCCGCGGCGACGGTCCTGATTCAGATCCAGGCAGTGCATCAGCGAGTCGTCCGGCGCCTGCCGGAACAACGCCACGACGCGCTCCCGGACCTCCGGTTCGAGTTCCTGCCAGGCGATCCGGGCAATGAGTTCGTGGCCGAAATCGTTCCAGGCGTGGGCGGGCGTCGTCGCGGCCAGGGCGACTGCCACGGCGAGCGGGAGGGCTCGTAGCAAGGACATGGAGCGAGTGTAACGAGAACGGCGCACCCACTGTGTCGGTTGATAAAGTGCGCGCCGGTCCGATCCCCGGCGAGAGCCTGCTCCACCGTGTCCAGCGTTCAGAACTTCACGCTCTACGACGTTCTCGTCCGCAACCAGGCGGCGTTCGGCGACCGGCTCGCCCTGGTCGCCGAGGACGGCGAGGAGCGAAGCTTCGCCAAACTGCGGAGCCGGGTGGACGCGCTGGCCGCGGGCCTCGACGGTCTCGGCCTTGTCGCTGGCGACCGGCTCGCCGTCCTCGCCCAGAACTCGGCGGCGTACGTCGAGCTCTACTTCGCCTGTGCCCGCCAGGGGATCGTCGTCTACCCGGTGAACTGGCGGCTGCAGCCGAGCGAGATCGAACTCCTGATCCGCGAACGGGCGAAACCGCGAGCCTTCGTGGTCGGCCCCGACTTCCTGGACGCCGTACCGGGCGGCCCCGGCGACGAGGCGATTCCCCACTGGTTCCAGTTCGGCGACGACCCGGCATCGGGCTACGGGTCCCTCGACTCGCTCTACGTGGACGCTGGCGCGGGCGCCAGGTTGCCGCGCCCCGAGGTGGCGGCGGACGAACCGTTCGCGGTCATCGCAACCGCGGCCGTCGACGTGATTCCGCGCGGCGCCCTGCTCAGCCACTCGAACCTGGTCTCGGCCAACCTGCAGGAAATCGCGTCTCTGGGCCTGGACGGTTCGGACCGCAACCTGGTCGCCCTGCCGCTCTTTCACATCGCCGCGCTTGGCCACCTGCTGAGCGTTCTCCACGCCGGCGGCGCGAACGTGATCACGGCAAAGTACGACCCTTCCCAGGCCGTCGAGCTGATCGACCGCCACAAGATCACGATGATCAGCGACTTTCCGCCGGTGCTCACCACTCTGCTCGACGCGGCGGCCGAGGCCGGCAGCCGCCTGCCCAGCCTCCGGCACGTGACCGGCCTCGACGCACCGGCGACGATGGAGCGGCTGCACAAGGAGACCGACGCCACCTTCTGGGCCGGCTTCGGTCAATGCGAGACGAGCGGCTTCGTGACGATCCAGAACGCCCGCGAGCGCCTGGGCTGCGCCGGCAAGGCGGCCGAACTCTGCAGCGTACGCCTGGTCGACGACGACGAACGCGAAGTGCCCGCCGGCGAGGACGGAGAGATCGTGGTCCGTGGACCGCTCGTGTTCCTGGGCTACGACGGCCAGCCCGAGGTCACCGCGCACACCTTCCGGGGCGGCTGGCACCACACCGGCGACATCGGCCGTTTCGACGAAGAGGGCAACCTCTTCTACGTCGCCCGCAAGCCCGAGAAGGAACTGATCAAGCCGGGCGGCGAGAACGTCTATCCGGCGGAGGTCGAGGCCGCGATCCTCGAACTGGACGCCGTCCGCGGCGCCTGCGTGTTCGGGGTCAGCGACGACCGCTGGGGCGAGGCGATCCGCGCGGTCGTCGAAGCGGACGCCGAAGCCGGCCTCGACCAGGAAGCCGTGCGCGAGCACATCGGCTCGCGCATCGCCCGGTTCAAGCGCCCGCGCGACGTGATCTTCACCAGCGAACTGCCCCGCTCGGACAAGGGCGAGGTCGACCGAGCCGCGGTCAAGGAACGCTGGGGAGAGACCTAGACGGTCGTGGCGGATTCGCCGCGGCCCGCCGCCGAGGCCGGCCTGGAGGTCACGGGGATCGAGAACGCGATTCTCGATCTCCTGGTGCGGGTCGAGGATCGCCATCTGGACGAGATGGGCCTGGACAAGGGGATCATGAAGCTCGTTTCCGCGGACGAGCAGAGGGCGATCCTCGATCACGTCCTCCATCGCGACGGTGAAGTCCTCGAACCCGAGATCGAGGCCGGCGGCTCGTGCGCCAACGTGTTGCGGGCCGCGTCCCGGCTCGGCGTGGAGACGAGCTACAGCTCGGCGGTCGCCCACGACGACACGGGCCGGCTGTTCGAGCACGGCCTCGAGGCGAGCCGGGTGCGCAACCGCCTCGCCCGCCTCGACGGCGTGACCGGAACCTCGGTCATCCTGGTCACGCCCGACGGCGAGCGGACGATGAACACGCACCTCGGAGTCTGCCGCAACTACCGCGCCGAACATGTGCCCGAGGACGACATCCGGAGGTCGCGGATCTTCTTCACGACCGGCTACATCTGGGACACGCCGAACCAGATCGACGCGATCGAGCATGCGATCGGGATCGCCCGCGACGCCGGCGCACTGCTCGCGATCGACGTCGCCGATCCGTTCGCGGTCGCCCGCTCGCGCGACCACCTGATGCGGCACAAGGAGCACGGCTTCGACATCCTGTTCGCGAACGCCGAGGAGGCGCGGATGATGACCGGTCTGGCGCCCGAGGCCGCGGCCCGCGAACTCAGCGAAACGATCGAGGTGGTCGCGGTGAAGGACGGCGTGCGCGGCGCCTGGGTGCGTCGGGGCGAGGAAGTCCACCACGTGCCCGCCCACCGGGTCGATGTGGTCGACACGACCGGCGCCGGCGACTGCTTCGCCGCCGGCTTCCTCTACGGCATGCTGCGGGATCTGCCGATCCGAACCTGTTGCGAGCTCGGCATCGAGATGGCTGCCGATACGATCACCCATCTTGGCGTCAAGCTGTCGCCCGACGTCCGGACGCGGCTCCAGGCCATCGAGCAGCGGCAGGCTGTCGCGGTCCAATGACAGGAGAGTGCCCATGAACCGGAACATCGCCTATGCGGAACGCGCGGCAACTGCCGTCGCCATCCTCGCCGCTCTGGCCTTGCCGGCCGCCCTCACGGCCCAGGAGGCGAGCCCGATCGAACCCCACCACATCGCGACCCTGCGGAGCGTCGGCACGGTCGAGGTGTCGCCCGACGGCAGCCTGGCGGCCTACCTGCTCAGCGTGCCGCGTCGGCCGCTCGACGAGGACAGCGGCGGCTCGTGGACCGAGCTCCACGTGCTCGACATGGCAGAGCCCGGTTCTTCGCGGCCCTTCATTGCCGGCCAGGTGAACGTCGGCCGCCCCACGTTTCGGGGCAACGGCGAGATCCTCTTTGTGTCCCGCCGCGGCGAGGACGAGGCGCCGGCGCTCTACGGCATCCCGACAGGCGGCGGCGAGAGCCGCAAGCTCGTCGAGCACGCGAACGGCGTCGGAGGCTACGTTCTGTCGCCGGACGGCAGCCGGGTCGCCTTCCTGGCCCGTGAGGAAGAGGACAAGGAGCTCGAGTCGCTCCGCGACCAGGGCTTCAACCAGGAGATCTACGAGGAGGACCGGCCCCTGACCCGGCTCTGGCTCGCCGACGTCCCGGCCCTCGACCGTGCAGGCAGCGACGACGAGCAAGGCGACGATGCGAAGCCGGTCCAGGTGACGTCCGTTGCGGGGCACGTGATCTCCGCGGTCTGGAGCCCGGCCGGCGACCGCCTCGCCGCGGTGACCACGCCAACCGCCCTGATCGACGACTCCTACACGAGCAAGTCCGTCGTCGTCGTCGACGTGTCGACGGACGACTTCGCGATCGTCTCGTCGACGCGAGCGATCGGCAAGCTTGGACAGGTCGAGTTCAGCCCGAACGGCGAACAGGTCGCCGCCGTGTCCGCTGCCGATCCGAACGACCCGGCCGCCGGCCGGCTGATGCTGGCAGGCGGCGCGGGCGACGTGAGCGACCTCCTGCCGGAGCTGGAAGGCCACGTCGCGTCGTTCGCATGGGAGGACGACGATCACCTGCTGTATGCCGCCTCGGTCGGCGTCTGGAGCACGCTGGGCAGGGTTTCCACGGACGGCGAACCGGCAACCCTGATCGAACCCGGCGGTCCGATCAGCCTGGGCTTCAGCCTGCCGCGGGACGGCGGCGCCGCGGCGCTCGTCGCGGACAGCCCCGATCACCCCCGCGAGATCTACCGCTACGACCCGGCCGAACCGCAGAAGGCGCCGGTGCGGATGACGAACTCGAACCCCTGGCTCGACGACATCGACCTGGCCCGCCAGGAGGTCGTCCGGCACGATGCGCCGGACGGGCTCGAACTCGAGGGACTCCTGATCTATCCGCTCGACTACGAGGAGGGGCAGCGCTACCCGCTGATCCTGTTCGTCCATGGCGGTCCGGAAAGCCACCACAGCAACGGCTGGCTGACCAGCTACTCGAACTTCGCACAGCTCGCCGCGGCGCGCGGCTTCGCCTCGTTCTACCCGAACTACCGCGGCAGCACGGGGCGCGGCGTCGAGTTCTCGAAGCTCGGCCAGCATGCCGCGGCCGGCCCCGAGTTCGACGACCTGATTGTCGCCGTGGATCACCTGATCGAGATCGGCCTCGTCGACCGGGACCGGGTCGGGATCACCGGCGGATCGTACGGGGGCTACGCGTCGGCCTGGGGCGCGACCTACTACTCGGACCGCTTCGCCGCGGCGATTCCCTTCGTCGGCATCTCGAACAACATCTCGAAGCTCGGGACCACGGACATCCCGGTCGAGATGGAGCTGGTCCACCACCGCACGACGCTCTGGGACGACTGGGACTACTTCGAGAAAAGCAGCCCGATCTACTACGTGAAGCGCAACCGCACGCCGACGCTGATCCTGCATGGCAAGGAGGATCCCCGGGTCCATCCGAGCCAGTCGCTGGAGCTGTACCGGCACCTGAGGTCCCTCGACCAGGCGCCGGTGCGGCTCGTGCTCTATCCCGGCGAGGGCCACGGCAACCGCCGCTCGGCGGCGCGCCTCGACTACATGCTGCGGACCCTGCGCTGGATGGAGCACTACCTGTTGGGCCCCGGCGGCGACCCGCCGCCCCACGAGATCGACTACGCCGCCTCCCTCCCCTGGGTCAAGAGCCGCGACGACGAGGAAGCCGCAACCCCGGATCCCGAGTCGACGGGGGGCTAGCAGGCCGTGGCTAGCAGGCTCATGCCACGAGTGCCGAGACCGTTTGCCCTGGCCGGACCATGGGTTCTCGCGCTGGCCGCCTGCGTCGCGCCAGGCCTCGCCGGCTGCGCCAGGGAAGCTGCCGAACCCCCGCCGCCCAAGGTCGCGGAACGGCCAGCCTGGAAGCCGCCGGCGCCGCCCGCGCCGCCCGCGCCATGCGGGCCCGGATGCCTCGAGGGCGAGGGCAACGCCACGGTGCGCTTTCAACTGGCCGGTGGCGACCACACGGCCACCGCGTCCGTCCAGGACAACCAAGGAGTCTTCTCCGTAAGCCCGCCTGTAGGCATCGTGGAGCACGGGGAGGAGTGGTCCGGGATCACGACGTTCTTCGTCCCGGAATCCGGCGTCCAGACGCTTCAGATCCGCGCCACCGGCAAGTGGACCCTGACGATCCTGAAGGGCAAGCAGTCCTATGCGGACGGCCAGGACGGCTAACCACCCGTGGCGGAAGCTCGCCCGCTACATCGAGCGATTGGGCGCGCACAAAGCGAGCCGGCGCCACCGCTCCGCGGCGTCGCCCGGATGCCGACGGGGACGTCGGCGCACCCAGTGCCGGAAGCCGACGGGGGCGTCGCGCCTTCCGGGCGACCCCTTCCGCGCAAGGCAGCGATGAAGCCCGGCGTCCTCGCGTTGCTGGCTGCCGTGTGGCTGGCCCTGTCGGGGCCCTACACGGTCCACAACTGGCTCATCCTGGTCTTCGGACTCGTTTCGGTCGTCTTCGTCTGGCGCCTCTACCTCGCGCTGGAACGCGCGGCGGGAGGCGGCCACGAGCACTTCCGCGCCTCGTCATGGCTCCGGCTGCCAAGGTTCCTCGTCGCCTTCGCACTCAAGGTGGCGGCGGCCAACCTCCACACGACGAAGCTGATCCTGTCGCCGAAGATCGACCTCGATCCCCGCCTCCGGCGCGTCCCCGCGAGCCAGAAGACGTCGTTCGGCCAGGTCCTCTACGCGAACTTCATCACCCTGACGCCGGGGACGATCACTCTCGACCTCCGAGACGACGAACTGCTCGTCTACGCCCTGGACGAGGAGAGCGAGGCGGACATCACAAGCGGCGCGATGGACCGCGACGTACTCCGCCTGGAGGGAGGTACGGGCTGATGTACGTCGCGGCCATGACGGCGATCATCGCGACCATGTTCCTGGCGCTCGCCCGCGCCGCGATCGGACCGACCGTGTTCGACCGCATCCTCGCCGTGAACATGTTCGGCACGAAGACTGTTCTGTTGATCGCGGTCGCAGGCTTTCTGACCGGACGGCCCGAGTGGCTCGATCTCGCGATCGTCTACACGCTCGTCAACTTCACCGGCACCCTGGCCGTCCTGCGATTTGCGCGGTTCGGAGGGTTGGGACGCCTCGCTTCAGAGCGCGCGACAGAGGTCGAGACAGAGGACTGCGGCGGGAGCGGGACCGGCCGCGACTCCGGAGGCGCCGAGCCCGTCGGGGCACGGCCGCGCGACGCGGGAAGAGTGGGCCGCCGATGAACGGAGCGCTCGACATCGTGACGGCGGTTCTGCTCGGCGCCGGCGGACTGTTCTGCGTCGTCGGGGGCGTCGGCCTGCACCGGTTCTCCGACTTCTACCAGCGCACTCACGCCGCGAGCGTCACGGACACGGCCGGCGCCGGGCTGATGCTCGTCGGACTCATGTTCCAGGGCGGTCTGTCCATGGTCACGCTGAAGCTCATCCTCGTGCTCGCCTTCCTCCTGTTCAGCAGTCCGGCGATCGCGCACGCGCTGGTCAAGGCGGCCCACGGCCACGGTCTGGCGCTCGGGCTCAAGGTCGCGGGCGAACCGCGGGAGGACGGCGATGCCGCCGGTTGAGCTGCTCCTCCTCCTGCTGCTGCTCGCCACGGTGATCGTCGTCGCGCGGCTCAGGGATCTCTTCGCGGCCGCCATGCTGACCGGGATCGCCAGCCTGCTCGCGGCCGGACTGTTCGTCCTGATGGATGCCGTGGACGTCGCCTTCACGGAGGCCGCGGTCGGCGCCGGCGTCAGCACGGTGCTCCTGCTTGGAGCGCTGAGCCTGACCTCGCGGCGCGAGAAGCAGAGGGAACGATCGCGGGCCCTGCCCCTGCTGATCGTGATCGTCACCGGCGCCGCACTGATCTACGGCACCTGGGGCATGCCGCCTTACGGCGACCCGAACGCCGTGATTCACCACCACCTGGCGCCTGACCTGATCGCGGAGACGGAACGGAAGATCCACATCCCGAACATCGTCACCGCGATTCTGGCCAGCTTCCGGGGCTACGACACGCTCGGCGAGGTCGTCGTCATCTTCACCGCCGGGGTCGGCGTCGCGCTGCTGTTGGGCGGAGCTGGCTTGAGGCGGAAGGATGCGGACTGGGAGGAGCGGTCGTGAAGCCGCGGCGCGAAGTCCACGAGATGCCGGTCCTGCGGGTCGTCGCGCGGGCGCTCGTGCCGGTCATCCTCCTGTTTGGCCTCTACGTCCAGTTTCACGGCGACTTCGGCCCCGGAGGCGGCTTCCAGGCCGGCGTGATCTTCGCCGCCGGGCTCATCATCTTCGGCTTGATCTTCGGCGTGGACGCGCTCCGTCAGGTCGTGCCCGTCGTGCTGACCGAGCGACTGATTGCGGCGGGCGTCCTCCTCTACGGCGCGGTCGGCGTCGTCGCGATGCTCCTGGGCGGGGAGTTCCTGAACTACTCGGCGCTCGATCCGTTGACGACCGGCCACTACGGCCAGCACCTGGGAATCATCGTGATCGAACTGGGTGTCGGCATTGCCGTTGCGGCGACGATCCTGCGGGTCTACTACGCCTTCGTGAGCGTTCGCCTGGACCAGGACGACGAGGACCGGGTCGGGGCGGCGGACTCCGGCGGCGGCGCGGGAGGGGCCGTCCCGTGAGCATCCCGGAGGCGTTCTCGGGGCTCCTGACCTACTGGCTGATCATCGCGCTGATGATGGTCGGGCTCTACATCGTGATCGCCCGCGACAACCTGGTCAAGAAGGTGATGGGGCTCAACATCTTCCAGGGGGCGGCGATCCTCTTCTACGTGGCGATGGCGAAGGTGTCGGGCGGCACGGCGCCGATCGTTCCCCACGACCCGGCCCACGCCGGCGACCACGTGACCGATCACGTCCTCTACTCGAACCCGCTCCCCCACGTCCTGATGCTGACCGCGATCGTCGTCGGCGTCGCGACCACGGCGCTGGCCCTCGCCCTGGCGGTTCGCGTCCACCGCGAGTACGGCACGTCCGAGGAGGACGAGGCAGTCGCCTGGGACATGGAGCACGGCTGAGTTGTCCTGGCTGACCGACCACCTCGTCGTTCTCGAGGTCGTCCTGCCGCTGCTCGCGGCGCCGGCCTGCGTGTTGCTGCGCAACCCGCGCGTCACCCGGCTGTTCAGCCTCGGCATCGTCGCGGCTTGCTTCGCGGTCGCCGTAGCACTCCTGGTCCAGGTGCGCGGCGGCGGCGTGATCTCCTACCAGCTCGGCGGCTGGCCGCCGCCGCTCGGCATCGAGTACCGCGTCTCCACGGTGAACGCCTACCTGCTCGTCCTGGTCACGGCGATGGCCCTGGTCGTGATGAGCTTCGACTCGCGCGGCGGTCCGCCCCGGGTGCCGGAGTCGCGCCGGCACCTCTACTACGCGGTCTTCCTGCTCTCCATCTGCGGCCTGCTCGGGATCGCGACGACCGGCGACGCGTTCAACATCTTCGTCTTCCTCGAGATCTCGTCGCTTTCGTCCTACATCCTGGTCAGCCTGGGCGGCCACCGGCGCGCCGTGATGTCCGCCTTCTACTACCTGGTCATGGGCACGATCGGCGGCGTCTTCTTCATGCTCGGGGTCGGCCTGCTCTACCAGGCCACGGGCACCCTGAACCTGCGCGACATCGCCGAGCGCCTTGAGCCCTCGCTCGACGATCGCGGCGCCGTCCTCGCGCTGGCGCTGCTCGTGGTCGGCATCTCGATCAAGCTGGCCGTCTTTCCCCTGCACCACTGGCTGCCGAACGCCTACTCCTTCGCGCCGCCGAAGGTCAGCGCCTTCCTGGCGGCGACCGCGACGAAGGTCTCGTTCTACCTGCTGGCGATGATCCTCTTTGTGATCTTCGGCGCGCCCTTCGTGTTCGGAGAGCTCCGGCTTCACGTGGTGCTGCTGCCGCTCTCGATCCTCGCCATGTTCCTCGCCTCGGGTGCTGCGATCTTCCAGACCGACCTGCGGCGGTTGCTGGCCTACTCGAGCGTCGCCCAGATCGGCTACATGACCCTGGGCCTTTCGACCGCGAACGCCACGGGCCTCGCCGGCGGCCTGGTCCACCTGTTCAACCACGCGGTGATGAAGGGCGGGCTCTTCCTCGTGGCCGCCTGCTTGCTCTACCGGGTGGGCTCCGTCCACCTCGACGCGTTGGCCGGCGTCGGCCGCCGCATGCCGTTCACCTGTGCGGCCCTGGTCATCGGAGGGCTGAGCCTGATCGGCGTTCCCGGCACGGTCGGCTTCGTCAGCAAGTGGTACCTGGTGTCCGGCGTGCTGGAGCGCGGCTGGACCGCGGCGGCCGTGCTCATCCTGCTGAGTTCGTTGCTCGCGGTCGTCTACGTGGGACGGGTCGTCGAAGCCCTGTACTTCCGCCAACCGGCCGACGACCACGTGCGGCCGGGGCTGCGCGAGGCGCCGTTCGCCATGCTCGCGCCGACCTGGATCCTGATCGCGGCCGCGATCGTGTTCGGCCTGACGACGGACTGGACCTACGGCGTCGCCGCGGAGGCCGCGGGCCTCCTGCTGCAGGGCGGCATCTGAGGTCGGTGACGATGAGCGCCGAGACGACGATCCTGATCGCCCTCCTGCTGCCGCTCCTGGCCGCGGTTTCCTGCCAGGTCTTCGGGCGCCTGGGGCATCCGAACCTGCGGGATCTCGTGACGCCGCTGATCGGCGTCGCCACGTTCTACGCCGTCTGGCAGCTCGGCGACGGCGTGCTGCGCGGCGGCCGGCCGGAACTCGTCCTGCTGGAGGTGCTTCCCGGAGTCGAACTCGCGTTTCAGGTCGAGCCGCTCGGCCTGCTCTACGGGCTCGTCGCGAGCGGCCTGTGGATCGCCACCTCGATCTACGCCGTCGGCTACATGCGCGGCCACCACGAGAAGAACCAGACCCGCTTCTTCACCTTCTTCGCACTCTCGATCTTCGCGGCACTCGGCATCGCCTTCGCGCGCAACCTGTTCACCCTGTTCCTGTTCTACGAGGCGCTCACGCTCCTCACCTTGCCGCTCGTCACCCACCACGGCACCTCCGAGGCGCGGCGCGCAGGGCGCATCTACCTCGGCATCCTGCTCTTCACCTCGATCACCTTCCTGCTGTTCGCGATCCTGTTCACCTGGCGGCTTACCGGGACGGTCGAGTTCACTCCAGGCGGCATCCTGGCTGCGGACACGAGTTCGGGCATGGTCACCGTGCTCCTGCTGCTCTACGCCTTCGGCGCCGGCAAGGCGGCCCTCATGCCGCTCCACCGCTGGCTGCCCAACGCGATGGTCGCGCCGACCCCGGTCAGCGCCCTGCTGCACGCAGTGGCGGTGGTCAAGGCGGGCGTGTTCACGATCCTCAAGGTCGTCGTCTACGTCTTCGGCCTCGACCTGCTCCGGGGAAGCACCGCCTCGTTCACCCTGATGACGATCGCCTCGTTCACGATGCTGATCGCGGCCGTCATCGCGACCCGCCAGGACAACCTGAAGGCGCGGCTCGCCTACTCGACGATCAGCCAGCTTGCCTACATCGTCCTCGGCGCCGCGATGGCGACCGCCACCGGCGTGCTGGCCGGCGGCATGCAGATCGCGATGCACGCGGCGGGCAAGATCACCCTCTTCTTCTGCGCCGGCGCGATCCTGGTCGCCACTCACAAGAAGAAGGTCAGCGAGCTCGACGGCCTCGGCCGGACGATGCCCTGGACCTTCGCAGCCTTCTTCCTGGTCTCGCTCTCGATCATCGGCATTCCACCGCTCGGCGGGTCGTGGGCCAAGTGGTACCTCATGACCGGCGCGCTCGAGACCGGCTTCCCGGCCCAGGCCGCGTTCCTCGGCGTGCTGATGCTCAGCTCGCTGCTGGCCGTCTTCTACCTGATGCCGGTCGTGGTCCGGGGCTTCTTCGCCGCGCCGCCCGGCGGCGACGGCGGCGGTCCTCCGAAGATCGCGGAGGCTCCTTTCCTGTGCGTGCTGCCACTCGTCCTGACGGCCCTGCTCTCGCTGGCGCTGTTCTTTGCCGCCCCGGACCTGGTCGAACTCCTTACGTTCTAGCGAATCACTGGGTGCGCCGCACCCACCGGCCGTACTGCAATCGCTCTTCGGCCGGCACGAGCCCGAGCCACCGCTTGAACTTGCGCCGGTCCGCAAACCGGGACACCTCCGCCAGCCGCACCTCGACCGGCAGGAAACCGCCGAACGACTCCTCGAGCGTCTCGTCGTTCTCTTCGGGCGCGAACCGCAGCAGCAGGCGGCGCTCCAGCCGCTCGAACTCGGCCTCCAGTTGATGCTCGACCCGCAGGGCGGCGCCGCAGGACGCGACCGCCGCCTGACGAAGCGGTGCGTACCGCGGCTCCACGTAGAAGTCGAAGCTGCCCGCCTGAAGGCCCCGCAGTCGGCTGGGGTCGCCCCCGGACGGCGGCATCTTGACCCCGGGCGTCAGCGCCTTCCACTGTTCGAAGCTGAGCGGCCTCGGCTGGACGACGTCCGGCTCCGGGATCGGTACATGGAGCGCCATCGCGACCACGATCCAGCCGTGCGCAGCAAGGCCCGCCGCCAGGTCGCCGGCCGTCCGGACGCCGGCGTCGTCCACTGCCGGGAACCCGTCGCTGACCCAGAACAGGAAGCACGGCGGATCGTCGCAGCGGGGCGCCGCCTCGGCCAGCAGGCGGTCGGCTGACGCGCGCATCACGTCGACGTGGGTCGGCAGACCGGCGGGCCGGTTCCCGGACTCGAAGTACGCGTCCCGGTCCAGACCCTCGCCGGCGATCTTCTCGAGCGCCGCCGCCACGGCTCGCGGAGCGCTGGAGGGCACCAGTCGCAACTCGGGTCCGCCGGGAAGGCCACGGTTCACGACGATCTCGACCGGGCCCAGCGCGGTCAGCGGCCTCGCCTGCCGCGCCAGCGCGCCGGCGCTGACGCGGACCGTCTCCGGTTTCGAGAGCAGCGCATCGACGTAGACCAGCACCGGCCGCGGATTCATCTTCAGGTCGAGCGCCGAAACGCCGGTGACGCGACGCCGCTCACCCGCCACTTCGACCACGAAGTCGGCCGGGTCGAACTCTTCCGGCGACACCTTCCCGAGCCGCGGCAGTTCGATGACGACCGACGCCTCCGCCACGTCGACTTCGTCCGTGAAGATCCGGTCGGCCCGCGGCGGCTCCTGTGCCGGCAGGGCAACGGCCGCCGCGGCCAGGAGGACGGTCGCGGCCATTCCAGCCCGCGCCCCCGTCATCGGGCGAGCGGATGGCTCTCCATGCGAAGGGCGTTCTGTTCCACGATCCCCCACGGCTCACCCGAGGCTATAGTCCCAGCGATGATGCGGCCGAACCACCGCGGATGACCAAGGGAGCTAGACAGTGGCCCACCACACCACGCGACGCGCATTCCTGGGGGCCGTGGGTGCGGCCGGCGGCGCCTCCGTCGCCTGCAGTTCAGGCCTCACGGGAGGCTCACCGGAGCCCGCCTTGAGCCACGAAGCGATTCCACTCGATGTGCCGATCCCGGTCGAGGAAGTGCCGACGCCGGCGCTGCTCATCGACGTCGCCACGATGGAGTTGAACCTGGCAAAGATGGCGGCCCACGCCGAGGAGCAGGGCATCTCGCTTCGTCCCCACACGAAGACCCACAAGTGCCCGCTCCTGGCGAAGCGGCAGATGGAGATGGGGGCGGTCGGTGTCTGCTGCGCCAAGGTCGGCGAAGCGGAGGTCATGGTCGAAGCGGGGCTCGAAGAGGTTCTGATCACCTCGCCGGTCGTGACGGACGACAAGATCGGGCGGGTCACAGCCCTCTCGAAGAAGAGCTCCGAGGTCGCCCTGGTCGTCGACAATCAACCGGCCGCCGAACGGCTGAACGAGGCGGCCGCGACCGGAGGCGTCACGCAGCGGGTGCTCGTCGACCTGGATGTCGGCACGCGCCGCACGGGCATCGCCACCGGCGAACCGGCGCTCGAACTGGCGCGGAAGATCGACGGTCTTCCCAACCTCGACCTGCGCGGCCTTCAGGCCTACGCCGGGCACCTGATGCACCTCCACGGCCACGCGGAACGCCAGGCCCGGTCGCTCGCCGCGCTCGAAACCGCAGTGGCAACGAAGCGGCTGATCGAGGACGACGGCATCGAGCTCAGCGTCCTCACCGGGGGCGGCACGGGCACCTGGGACATCGACTCGGCCGTCGACGGCGTGACCGACCTCCAGGTCGGCTCCTACCTGTTCATGGACGAGCAGTACCGGCAGATCGGCAGCCGCGACGGCGAGGTCTTCGACGACTTCGAGACGTCGCTCTTCGTGGTCGTCACCGCGATCAGCCAACCGGTGCCCGAGATGATCACGACGGACGGCGGCTACAAGGCGTTCGCGTCGGACGCCGACCGGCCCCAGCTCGCCGACCTGGCCGGCGTGGTGTACGGATGGGGCGGCGACGAGCACGGCATGTTGCGCATCGCCGACGCGCCCCGGCCGCCGCAGCTCGGCGACCGGCTCTGGTGCGTCACACCGCATTGCGACCCGACAGTCAACCTCTACGACGTCTACTACCCGGTACGCGACGGCCGGGTCGAGGAACTGTGGCCAATCAGCGCCCGGGGCAAGTCCCAGTAGCGGGCCGTCCCGCCAGGGCCTTCCCGGAACTTCGTCCGTGACCGCTGGGGACCGACGCCGACCGCGGGCGACGCGTCGCCTGCCCGTCGTCGGCGTGATGGGCTCGGGCACGGACAGCCACGAGGACCTGGCCGCGCCGCTCGGCCGCGCGGTCGCCGAGAACGGCTGGCATCTGCTGACCGGAGGCGGCGCGGGCACGATGACCGCGACCAGCCGCGCCTTCACCGAGACGCCCGACCGCGCGGGCCTGTGCATCGGCGTGCTGCCGGGCGCGGAAGACGGCGGCAGTTCACCCGGCGGCTACCCGAACCCGTGGGTCGAGGTCGTGATCCGTACCCACCTGCCACTGTCCGGCGCGGCAGGCACGGGACCCGACTCGCGCAATCACATCAACGTCCTCAGTGCCGACGCCGTCGTCGCTCTGCCGGGTAGCGCCGGCACCTGGAGCGAGATCGAGCTGGCGCTCCGCTACGGACGGCCACTCGCCCTGTACGACCGGCCGCCGGGCGACAGCGCGCAGTCGACGGCCGTCGCGGCCAGGGGTGCGCCCGTGTTCACGGACCTCGACGATCTGCTCGCCTGGCTGCACGGGACGCTCTGAGCCAAACAGCCCAGGCGAGAGGACCGTCCGCACGCGGTCTTCTTGCTCGCATCCGACGACGAGCGCCGGCGGCGAGGGACTCAGCGGGTACCATCCGCACTCCGATGAACGGCGCGGTCCAGGAGATGATCGACCTGCTGCAGATGGAGCAGATCGAGGAGAATCTGTTCCGGGCGCAGAACGGACCGGGCAACCACGTCTTCGGCGGCCAGGTGCTGGGGCAGGCCATCGTCGCCGCCTCGAAGACGGTCGAGGACCGGCACCTCCACTCGATCCACGCCTACTTCCTGCGCCGCGGCGACTCCTCCCGGCCGATCCTCTTCGACGTCGACCGCATCCGCGACGGGTCGAGCTTCACCACGCGCCGCGTCGTCGGCATCCAGCACGGACAGGCCATCTTCAACATGTCCTCGTCCTTCCAGGTCGAGGAGGGTGGCCTGCAGCACCAGTCCGAGATGCCCGACGTCCCCCCGCCCGACGAACTGCCCTCCGACGGCGACATCTACCGGAAGATGGCGAAGGACGACCCCTCCTACCGGCGCTTCGCCCACCGCTTCGAGGTGATCGACAGCCGCCAGGTCGAGGGAATTCAGATGCTGCCGCGCGGCGACCGGCCCGCCACCGAGCCACGCAAGAACACCTGGCTCCGCTGTCGAGAGGCGCTACCCGACGACCGGATCATCCATGTCTCCTTCTTCGCCTACATGTCCGACCTGGACTTCATGGCGGTCTCCATGCAGCCCCACGGCCCATCGATGAAGGGCTACCGAATCCAGGGCGCCAGCCTCGACCACGCCCTCTGGCTCCACCGCCCGTTCCGCGCCGACGAGTGGCTCCTGTTCAGCAAGGAGAGCCCGGTCGCGGCCCGCGGCCGCGGCTTCGTCCGCGGCCACGTGTTCAACCAGGAAGGCGAACTCGTCGCCTCCGCGAGCCAGGAGTGCCTGATCCGGTTGCGCGAGCGGGAGCACAGCGTCGCGGGGTAGGCCGAAGCGGCTTGACCTCTGCGGGGGAGCACGCGCGGCGCGGGTCGCGCTAGAGGCAACCTGCGGATCCACTTCCCGCAGGCGGATTCCGTCTGAGTCTGTAGAGACCGGGTACGAGTCCGGCCTCGCCCATCGGCGACCGGGCGAAATGGAATCATGCGACCAACAGCGATACAGTCGGAGTCAGCCCCAGCCACGCAGGAGATCAGGGAAGCTGGCTCCGACGAAGAGAAGGCTCAAGTGATGCTCGAAGTGACGGGCAGCGGCACCGGGCAGCAGTCGCTGGAAGGCGATGTGGCCGACTTGAAGGAGGCGGTCACCGTCCTCCAACAGGAGACAGCCGTCGTGGACGGCAGGTTCGACGGCTTCCGCGAGGAGATCGTCGCCCGGCTCGAGGCCTCCGAAGAACGCGTAAAGGGCGAGATCACAACGTTCCGCAGCGAAGTCAGAGGCGAGTTCGCCGTCGTTCGGGCGGAGTCCCAGGCCGAGTTCGCTGCCGTCCGTAACGAGTTCGCCGCCATCCGTAGCGAGTCCCAGGGTGAGTTCTCAACCACCCGGAGCGAGTCCCAGGAAGGGTTCGCCGCCGTCCGAAACGAGTTCGTCGGCGTCGACAGCAAATTCGCCGGCATCGCCAGCAAGTTCGAGGTCGTCGACGTCAGGTTCCAGGCGGTCATGGACGAGATCGCGGCTCTCCGCGCGGAAATGGTGGCCGGGCACAAGAGCCTGGAGGCGAGGCTGAAGCTCATCGTCTGGCTCATGGGAGCTGGCCTTACTCTTTACACCGGCACAACGATCTCGCTGATGGTTCTCCTGTTCCAGAGCGTAGTCGCCTGAGGGCTCAGCCGAGTTGACATCATCTGACCGGTCCTGAAGACTGGTCAGATGGAAACGATCAACGCCACTGACTTCAAGGCCCGTTGCCTGGCGATCCTCGATCGGGTAGCGGCCACCGGTGAACCCGTCGTGATTCTGAAGCGCGGGAAACCGGTCGCCGAGCTTTCTCCCGCGGTTCGGTCCGGCGCCGCGTACCCGCAGTACGAACTGAAGGGCACGGTGACCGAGGTCGGCGACATCGTGGAGCCGCCACTGCCCGCAGACCACTGGGAGAGTACGCGCGGTTGACACACCTGCTCGACACCCATGTCCTCATCTGGTGGCTCGACGATTCGGGCCGGCTTTCGCCAGCCCAACAGGAGGCAGTTGCGACCGTCGGACCCCAGTCGCCACTCCTCGTGTCCGACATCTCCCTTTGGGAGATCGCGACCCTTCACAGCCTGGGCCGAGTACGGCTGTCTCTGCCACTGCGCGAGTGGCTCGACAAGGCCGTAGCTCCGCCGCTGGTACGCCGTCAAGGCATCTCACCAGCGATCGCCGAGCAGGTCGCCGCGCTTCCTGATTCGTTTCACCGCGACCCTGGCGACCGGATTCTCGTCGCAACAGCACGGGTGCTTGGCGCGACATTGCTGACGCAGGATCGGAGGATCATCGAGGCGGAGCTCGTCGAGACGTTGCAGTGACAGCGAGCGACCGGGTACCCGCGCATCTTCGGCCTCCCACCCGGGGCCAGTCGGTATGATCCGCCGTCGCCCCACTGATCCGACAACCTGACGTCCGAGCTGAAATGAACGACTCCGAATCGAACAGCGGCAACACTCTCATCGCTGAACTGAAGGCCACCCTGGGCGCGAACGTTGTCCTCACCGGCGAGGCGGTCACGGCGCGGGCCGGCGACGGCTCGGGTACCGTGCCCTGCGCGGCTCGGGCCGTGCTCCGGCCACGCACCACGGAGCAGGTCTCGGCGGCGCTGGCGGCCTGCCACCGCGCCGCACAGCCGGTCGTGCCGCAGGGCGGGTTGACCGGGCTCGTGGGTGGCGGTGTGGCCGGTGACCTGGAGGTCGCGATCACGCTCGAACGGATGACCGCGATCGAGGAGATCGACCCCGTCGGCCGGACGATGACGGTCCAGGCTGGCGCCGCGCTGCAAAGCATCCAGGAGGCGGCGGAGGCCGAAGGGCTGCTCTTCCCGCTCGACCTCGGCGCCCGCGGTTCCTGCACGATCGGCGGCAACGTGGCGACGAACGCCGGCGGCAACCGGACGATCCGCTACGGGATGACCCGGGACTCGGTCCTTGGCCTGGAGGTCGTCCTGGCCGACGGCACCGTGCTCTCCAGCCTGAACAAGATGGTCAAGAACAACGCGGGCTACGACCTGAAGCACCTGTTCGTCGGCTCCGAGGGCACTCTGGGAATCGTCACCCGCGTCGTGCTGCGGCTCGAGCGACGTCCCCGCAGTCACAACTGCGCCCTGCTCGCGCTTCCCGGCTTCTCCGAGGTCATCGCGCTGCTGGGCCGTCTGGAAGAGGACGTCGGAGGCTCGATGAGCGCCTTCGAGGTGATGTGGCGCGAGTTCTACGAGCTCGTCACAGGCCCCGAGGCCAGAACGGCGCCGCCAATTCCGCACGGCGATCCCTACTACGTGCTCGTCGAGTCACTCGGCGCTCGGCCGGAGGAGGACGCGGTCCAGTTCGAGGAGGCGCTCGGAAACTGCATGGAGGCCGGCCTGATCGGCGACGCGGTGCTGGGCAAGTCGAAGGCTGAGCGGGACGAGATCTGGGCGCTGCGGGACGACGTCGAGCAGATGAACCGCCTGGCGCCGCTCTTCACGTTCGACGTGAGTCTGCGGATCGCCGACATGGAGACCTACGTCGCCGACATCAAGGCGGCGCTGGCGGACCGGTGGTCGGACAGCCGGTGCGTCGTCTTCGGCCACCTCGGCGACGGCAACCTGCACGTAGTCGTTTCGGTCGGCGACGGCTCTCCGGAGGCACGCAGTGGGGTCGAGGAGATCGTCTATGGCCACCTCGAACCGATCGGCGGCTCGGTGTCCGCGGAGCACGGCATCGGCTTCGAGAAGCGCTCCCACCTCGGACGCAGCCGTTCGCCGGAAGAGATCGCGCTGATGAGAACGCTGAAGAGGACGCTCGACCCCAAGGGGATCCTCAACCCGGGGCGGGTGTTCGAGGCGGAGGGGGCGCCGGAGGCGGGGTCGCGCGCGGCGGCCAGCGTGAGGCTGCCGGGATAGACAGGTCGCCGCTACGCGGCGCGGTCTTCCGGAAAGCCGACGGGGACGTCGGCGCACCCAGTGGGCAGCCGCGTCGGCGCTCCCGGTGGGCGGGAGCTCAGGCGTAGTCGGGCGCGAGTTCGTCGCGCAGGCGCTCAAGCAGTTCCTTCGTCTTCACGATTCCCTCGTCGGCCGCCATCCGGCCTTCGAACTCGATTCCGACCCAGCCGCGGTACCCGGCGTCGAGCACGATCCGCATCATCCGTTCGTAGTCGATCGTGGTCTCGTTGCCGTCCTCGTCGAAGTTGTAGCTCTTGGCGCTGACCGCCCGGGCGTAGGGCATCAGTTCGGTGACGCCCTGGTAGCGGTCGTACAACTCTTCCGGTTCGTACGAGGTCCAGAAGTTGCCGAAGTCGGGCAGGGTACCGACCCGCGGATGGTCCGCCATCGCGATCGTGCCGGCGAGCCATTGGCCGTTGCTGGATAGGTAGCCGTGGTTCTCTACCAGGACGTCCACGTCGTAACCGTCGGCGTACTCGCACAACTGGCGCAACCCGTCCGCGGCCAGCTGCTGCTGCTCATGAAAGGAACCAGCGCTGGCCGCGTTCACCCGCACCGCATGGCAGCCCAGGAAAGCCGCCGCCTCGACCCACTTGTGGTGATTCTCCACCGACTGCGCCCGCGCCGCCGTGTCCGGGGCCCCGATGTCCCCTTCCGCATCGCACATGATGAGCAGGCTCGTCACGCCCTCCCCGTCGCATCGTGACTTGAGGTCCGCCAGGTACTCCTCGTCGCGGGCGCGGTCGAAGAAGAACGTGTTGACGTACTCGACCGCCTCGATCCCGTGGCTCCGGGCCCGCGCCGGGAAGTCCAGGTGATCGAGTTCACCCTGGTAGAGCAGGCTCGGATCGTCCCGGAAGGAGCCGTCGCGCAACGCGCCAATGCCCGGCCCGAACAGCTCGCGGAAGTAGGACCACTCGGCCAGGGAAATTCGGTACAGGGGATCGGCGACGGCCGGGACAGCGGTCTCTTCTTCGGGCGCCGCACCCTCCATGCAGCCTGCGGCTGCGGCGGCGCCCAACACGGCGCCGGTCTGCAGAAACCGTCTGCGGTCCATCTTCATCGCGCGCACCTCCTGCTGAGAATCCGCGGAGTGTACCGCGCCCCGAAACCTCAACGCCTCATCCTCGTAGTGCAGAGGAAGGAGGAGTAGAACCAGATATGGAAGTCCTGACCATCCTGACCCTTGGTGTGATCGCCCTCGGGCTGCTCGCCGTGTTCGCGGCCGTCGCCTTCATCGTGAAGATCGCCTTCAAACTCGTGCTCCTGCCGTTCAAGATCATCGGCTTCATCGCCGCGACACTCCTGGCCGCCATCCTTGTCCCGATCGCGATCATCGCCCTGCCGGTGACGATCGCCGTCGGCGTCGTCCTGCTCGTCGTCGGTGGACTGGTAGCCGTCGTCTGCGCAGGATTCGGCCTCCTGAGCGCGATCTTCTAGTCAGCGCACCAGGTGCCACGCGGTCTGGCGACCCGCCAGGTAGAGCACCTTGTCGCCGTCGTAGACGGCGCTCTGCTCGAGCTTGATCTGGACGTCCTGGCCGCCCCACATCTCGAGTTCGACCTTCACGTTGCCTTCGATCGCGTAGGCGGTGTTCGGGTAGAGCGGCCAGTCGCCGCGAATCGGCGTGGGGCCCTGGTTGTCCCACATGCCGATCGTCGGGCCCGGGGCGTGGCCGAAGGCGCCGAGCGGGTGCGTGTAGGTACTGGAACGCAGGCCCTCGTCGGTGGCCAAAGCGATCGTCGCCGCGAGGATCTCGTTGCCGGTCCGGCCGGTGCGGAACTCGCCGGTCAGGATGTCTTGCCAGCGGTTGCCGGCGGCAAGGGCCTCCCGCAGATCGGCCGGCGGCGCGCTCTCGCCCAGACGCAGGACGTAGCCCATCTCCTGCGTGTCCGTGCACAGACCGAGGTAGCAGATGCCGACGTCCGTGTGCAGTACGTCGCCGCGCTGAATCACGAAGTCGCCGCTGCCGCCACAGAAGGGCTCGCCCCTGCCGCAGCCGCTGTCTTCGTCCGCCGCCCGGCGCTGCGCGTTGACCGAGGGCAGGAACCAGATGTCGAGCCCCAGGTCCTCGAAGCGCTGGGCGATGTACCAGACCACGTCGTCCGTCGTCGTCGCGCCCGGAGTGATCACGCGCTCCGAGAACGCCTCCGCGATCACGCCCCGCGCCAGAGACACGATCTGCGGGTACGCCTCCAGTTGGAGCGAACTGCGGGTCTCGATCCAGCGCACGACGAGCTCCTCGGCGCTGGTCACGCGCTCCTTCAGTTCCGGCGTCAGCACCTCCATCAGCCGCTCGTGGAGCGCCGCCGAGAGACCGTCGGCGACCGGCCAGTGGCGCGATACGTTGACGCCGATCCGCTTCGGATCGCGCTCAGCGATCACTTCGCCCAGCCCGTGCCACTGCTCCTCCAGGTCGCCGCCCTCCCAGGCCGACTCGTACAGCGCGCCGTAAGGATAGCGGTTGACCGTCAGCAACTCGACACCGCCGTTCTCCGGCCCTCGGTCGAAGAAGACCAACATCGTCGTCCGCCTGGCCGCGAACACCGGCCGCGGCACGAGGCTGAAGAACACCGGGTCCTCGTTGTACTCGCGGTTGATCACGAGCCACATGTCGATCCCGGTCTCGCGCATCAGCCGCGGCAGAAGCGTCTCCAGCCTCTCCTCGAGCATCCGGTTGAAGGGCTCGACCCGCTCCCGGTGCGGCAGCACATGGCCGGGACCGTCGAGTACGCGCCCCTGGTCGAAACCGGACCCCTGCGCGAGCGCGGGAATCACCGAAGAGCCGACCAGGCCGATCGCCGCGGTCAGGGTAACGGCAACGTGTCGCTTCATGTCTCCAGAACCTCCATGCGGCCGTCCGTGACCGCAGTCCGGGCCACGTCCAGCAAGGCGCACCGTTTGCCCGCCTCGACGGCGAGGGGCAGTTGGCCGCCGCCGATCAGACGGCGAACCAGTTCCGCGCCGGCATAACGAGCGACCAGGTCGCTGATCTCTTCGGCCTCACCAGAGTCCGAGTCCTCGCGCTCTTCCTCCCCTTCCGGTCGACCAGTTGCCGCCGCCAGGAAGGTCTTCACGGTCTCTTCGGGCTGCTGCGAAAGCAACAGATGGGCCAGGCCGGTGCCGATGTCGAACTCCGCGTCGCCCGAACCCCCGAACTGCGGATCGACGACTCGCACGCCACCGTCCGTCAGCAACAGCCAGTTGCCCGGATGGAAGGCGCCGTGAACCAGGCACCGCCCAGCGTCGAGGAAGCGCCGGCCGAGCGCGGCGATCGCTTCGCGGAAGCCGCTATCCGCCCGCAACGCGGCCGCGGCAGCACCCAGGCCGGCTTCGATCTCTTCCAGTGCCGGCCCGTCGAGCCCCGGTCCGTCGGGGCCAAAGCACTCGGCGCCGGCCGTTGGCGAAGCGAACGCCGCCTCGAACACAAGTCGCTGGTTCAACGTCCTCATGCCGGTGTGCGCCGGAGCCGGATCCTGCCCGCCACGGGTGCCAACATGAAGCGCTCGCAGGAAGGAGCCCAGGGCATTCGCGGCGTCCTCACCGAGCGAACCGCCGCCGTAGAGCGACGTGAGGTCAGAAGCGCCCCGGAAGTCCTCCAGCAACAGCACGGACCTCGTCTCGTCGCCTCCGAGTAGCCGCGGCATCCTTGCCGCGGCATCCGGCAAGCCGGTCACGCGACGATAGAACCGCAGTTCCGCCCTCCCCCGATCGACTGGCATGGCGACCGACTCGTCCCGCTGCAGCCACGGCAGGGCCTGCTTCAGTACGGCCGTGCGCCAGCCGCCCCGCAGCTCCTGTAGCTCGACCCGCATCACGGTGCTCGAGTCGCCGCTGAGTGCGCGGCACGTCGTCACCTGCTCCTCGTCGCCCAACCAGCCCAGCGCGCCCATCACCAAGTCCACCCGGCCCGCCTGGTCGGCCGACAGGATGTGAATCTCGGGGTGCTTCGCCTCGAACTCAGCCCGACGGCTCATCGGCGCAAGCTATCACCGGCCTTGCGGGAATCTGACCACCGTTGCCCGCCTGTGCGGCGCAAGCTCCTAGAATGGGTTTCATGGGACCCGACGGCACCGGCGCCACGCCCGAGGTGCTTCGAATCGCGATGTGGTCCGGGCCGCGGAACATCTCGACGGCGATGCTGCGTGCCTGGGGCAACCGCGACGACACGTTCGTATCCGACGAGCCCCTGTACGCCAACTACCTCCTCGAACACGGCCTCGACCATCCCGGCCGGGATGACATCCTCGCCCACCACGACAGCGACCTGGAGCGGGTCACCAGGTGGCTGACGGAGGACGCGCCCCGGGGGCGGCCGATCTTCTACCAGAAGCACATGACGCATCACCTGTTGCCGGGGGACCGGTCATGGGTCAGCCGGCTCACCAACGTGTTCCTGATCCGCGACCCCGCCGAGATGCTGACCTCGCTGATCCGGATCCTCCCGCGGCCGACCCTGGCCGACACCGGTCTGCCCCAGCAGCGGGAGCTGTTCGACCTGGAGTGCGAGCGCCTCGGCGGCCCACCGACTGTGATCGACTCGGCCGACGTGCTCCTGAACCCGCGCGCGGGCCTCGAGAGCCTGTGCGGCGCGGTCGGCGCCGACTTCGACGAGGCCATGCTCCGTTGGCCGCCGGGACGTCGCGACACGGACGGGATCTGGGCGCCGCACTGGTACGGCGCCGTGGAAAAGAGCACCGGCTTCGCCCCCTACCGGCCGAAGAACGAAGCCGTCCCCGGCTTCCTCGGCGACGTCCTCGACGAGTGCCAGCGGCATTACGATCATCTCGCCGAGCACCGACTCACCTTCTGACGGAAACAGGCGCCGACTCAAATGCTGCAAAAGGCCGATCCCAGGAACGCCGACCTGCTGGTCAACATCAACGGCGAGCTGATCCACCGCGACCGCGCCGGAATCAGTCCGTTCGACTCCGCCGTGCAGGGTGGCGACGCCGTCTGGGAGGGGCTGCGCCTCTACGACGGTCGCATCTTCAAGCTCGAGCGCCACCTGGAACGGCTGCGCGACTCGGCGCTGGCCCTCGCCTTCACGGAGATCCCGGACCAGGACGCGATCACCTGTGAGATTCGGCGCACGCTCGAGGGGAACGGCATGCGGGACGACGTCCACATCCGGCTGACGCTGACGCGCGGCGTCAAGGTCACGTCCGGGATGGACCCCAGGCTCAACACGGCCGGTCCGACCCTGATCGTCCTTGCCGAGCACAAGGCGCCCGTCTACGGCTCGCAGCCGATCCGGCTGATGACCTCCTCGATCCGCCGCTTCCCGCCCGACTGCATGGATCCGAAGATCCACCACAACAACCTGATCCAGTCCATCCTGGCCAAGATCGAGGCGAACGCGGCCGGCGCCGACGACGCCCTGATGCTGGACCGCCAGGGCTTCGTCGCGGAGACGAACGCGACCCACGTCTTCCTGGTGCGCGGCGGCGTCGTGGTGACCAGCCATTGCCACGCGTGCCCCGAGGGCGTGACCCGATCGACCGTGCTCGACCTGTGCCGGGAGCACGGCATCCCCCACGAGGTGACGGACTATTCCCAGGCCGAGCTCTACCGGGCCGACGAGGCGTTCTGTACCGGAACGATGGGCGAACTGGTCGCGGTGTCCGAGGTCGACGGCCGGCCGATCGGCAGTGGCGAACGGCCGGTGCTCGGCCGGTTGCAGGAACTGTTTCGGGCGCTGACCGCCCGTTCCGGCTACCAGATTCTGGCCTGACGTCGTGACCGCGGTTCACGCGAACCCGGCGCTTTCCCAAAACCCGGAAGGCGCCCCTTCCGCGACCTCCCGGCTCCAGGCGTGGCTCCTCGGGCTGCTCCTGCTGTGGGCGTTCGCGGTTCGCCTCGTCTTCAGTTGGCCCGACCCGACGATGAACCGCATCTGGGACGAGCGCTACAATGCCGGCAACGTCGCGGCGATCCTGGCCGAGGGTCAGTGGCGTCCGGTCCGCGCCCACTATCCGACCCTCTCGTATCTACCCCACGCGCTCGTCCTCAAGGGCTGGGAGACCGCGCGCGCCCTCCCCGGGCTGCGCGAGGCGCCGGCCTCCTTCGCGATTGCGCCCAACGGCAGGCCCTTCCTGACGCCCCTTGGCGTCCACACCTGCCGCGCAATTCAGGCTCTGGTGGGCACCGCCTCCCTCTGGGTTCTGTTCCTGATCGGCCGGCGCCTGTTCGGATCGCCAGCCGGGCTGCTCGGAGCATTACTCCTCTCGGTAGTCCCGTGGCACCTGCGTCAGTCGGTCGCTTTCAAGCCCGACATCATGCTCGTGCTGACGGCCATCGTCGCGCTCTACGCGATGCTGGCGGCCAGCCGGCGCGGCACTCTTCGCAGCTACGCCGTAGCGGGCGCCATGGTCGGCGCGACCGCCGCCTCGAAGTGGAACGGGGGCGCCCTCCTCATTCCCCTGCTCGCAACGATCGCCCTGGGCGGAATCGAAAGCAGAAGCATCGGCCTCCTCGCGCGCCGAACGCTGGCTGCGGGAACGGCCGCGGCCAGCGTCCTGCTGCTGCTGAATCCGTGGCTGGTGCTCGACCCGGACCTCTACCGCCGCCACCTGGGCTCCACGGTCAACCAGTACCAGGAGCGGCTCGTAAACGCCGACTCGGGGTGGTTCGATCAGCCCGTGAACCTGGTCACGAGCCTGGTCGGGAGCATCTACTTCGGCCCGGTGCTCGGCGCTGGCGCTCTCGTCGGCCTGGCCGGACTGCTCCTTCTCGTTCTGCGCCACCGTCGCGTGTCCGCTTCGCTCCCCAGCACGGGGGGCACCATGACGACCAGTGACGCCTGGATCATGCTGACCTTCTTCGGCGGCTACGTAGCCGCCCTCTGGTTGGTTACCCGCTACCCGAAACCCCCCAACTGGCTGATCGTCGCTCCCGTCGCCGCCCTCGCCGGCGCCTGGCTGATCGTCCTCCTGGTGGGGGCCGCTCGAAGAGCCGGTCCGATCGGGTGGCGCCGGGCGGCGGCGCCGGCGCTGGTCCTGATCGTCGCTCCGGCTGTCGCCGTCAAGGTCCAGGCCGTTCATCGCACCGTCTACGACGAGAACGTTCCCCTGACGGTAGACGAGGCGGCGCGGGTCGCCGGCGCGCGAAAGCCGCTTCGGGGACGGACGTTCGTGAGCGAACTGCCGCTCGGCGCCCAGGCCTTCGACCCCAGAACCTGGGACAGCGCCTTCGTTCCCACCGTGATCCGGACCGAGAACATCGCGGCCCAACTCGGCGCCGAAGCCGAAACCGCCGACGTGCTGCTCTTCGCCGGCTCACGACTCGGACCGGATCAGGATCCGGCCTACAGAGAACTGGCGGCGGGCGCCGGAGCCACGGCGCAGCGCTTCGGGCCGGGCCTGTTTCGACTGCGCGGCGAGCCCATGGTGCTGGTCCGGCGGCGGTTCGATCCGATCGGTCCGCCCTCGCAGGCGCCCTTCGCTGCCACCGCCGAAGGCCGCTATGACATCGAGTCCCGAGCGGCCGGCGACAACCCCGAGAGTCACGAGCCGTCGCTCGTCTCGCTGGAGATCGCGATCCGGACTCCGTCACAGGACGCGGTCGACGTGGCGGTCGACGCCGGCGGCCTCCGCTTCCCCTGCCGGTTGACGCAGAAGGGAAGGCAACGCCGACGCTGCCTGACTCCCCGTTTCCTGGAGCCGAAGGAGCCAGTTCGCGTGATCGTCGAACCCGCCCGAGAGGTCATCGACGCCACGGTCTTCCGCTGGCGCCGCCACGACTGATCCGCCCCACGCCAGCCAGCCGCACCTACCCCCTTGCCGTTCGGCCGGTTCTGTGCCACGATGCCTCTGCTGCATTGCAGCAAGCAGCGCAGCAATCCGCCCCGCTCTCCCCCAGATCCGCCGTCTTCTGGAGATTCCGATGGCCCCGGAACTGAACCGATTCCTCAGCCCCCTCGACGCCGCCTTCCTCTACGTGGAGCGACCCAACGAGACCATGCACATCGGTGGCTGCATGGTCTACGAGGGCGAGTTCTCCCGAGAGCACATGATCAAGCAGGTCGGCGCCCGCATGCACCTGCTGCCCCGATACCGCCAGCGCGTCATGTTCCCGCCGTTCCTCGTCTCCCACCCGCTGTGGGTCGACGACCCGAACTTCGACATCGAGAATCACATCGACGAAGTCTGGCTTCCCGCCGACAGCAACGAGCAGGTACTCGGCCGGGTGGCCGCCGAGGCCTACAGCGGCATGCTCGACCGCAATCGTCCGCTCTGGAAGGGAATCGTGCTGCGCGGCATCCCGGGACACACGGCCGTGGTCTGGAAGATCCACCACGCGATGGTCGACGGCGTCTCCGGCGTCGATCTGACCATGGTGCTGAGCGACGTCTCCCCGAGCGACGAGCTGCCGAAGCCGCCGGCCGAGGACTGGGCGCCGCAGCCGCTGCCTGAACCCCTGAGCCTGCTCCAGGAAGCAACGCAGCATCGTCTGGGCGAGATCAACCGAACCTGGACCGAGGCCGCCTTCGACGCCCTGCGCCCGGACGTCATTGCGGACCGCACGCGCGAGATGATGTCGGCGAGTTCGGCGACCCTGCCGGTCAGCGCGACGCCCGCGCCCCGTACGGTCTTCAACCGGCCGGTCAGCGGAGACCGCGGTTTCGCCTGGGCCCAGTTCTCTTTCCCGACGACGCGGGCGGTCAAGTCGGCCCTCGGCGGCACCGTGAACGACGTCGTGCTCACGGTGCTCGCCGGAGGTCTCGGCCGGTACCTGCGCGCCCGGGGTCAGAACACGAAGGGACTTGAGCTCCGCGCCATGTGCCCGGTCAGCATGCGTCAGGCCGACGAGCGCGGTCAGCTCGGCAACCTGGTGTCGAACATGATCGCTCCGCTGTACGTGGGTGTCGACGATCCGGTCGAACGCCTGGGCAAGGAGCGCGACGGGATGAACCGGCTGAAGGAAGCCGGTCAGGCGAAGGCCTTCTACGAGATGAGCCAGTTCGGCGTCCGCGTGCCGCCACTGATGGCGGCCATGGGCGCGGCGTTGCCCTTCCAGCAGACCCTGTTCAACACGGTCTCAACGAACGTGCCCGGCCCGATGATTCCCCTCTACTTCGGACGGCACAAGCTCGTCGACTGGTTGCCGCTCGGTATCGTGTCGAACAACATCGGGCTGTTCGTCGCCATCCTGACCTACAACCAGCGCATCACTCTCGGCATGACCGTGGACTCCAAGCTGATTCCCGATCCGTGGTTCCTCTCCCAGTGCCTCGAGGAGTCCTACGCCGAACTGCGGGAGGCCGCCGGCATCGAGGACGACGCAGCGACCGGGGCGCGCTGCTTCGCCGTAGCCGGCCAGGTCGAGACGGACGCGGGCGTTTTGAAGCCGGCCATGGCGCCCGAGGCCGTTGCTGCCGCCGAACAGGCCACGGTCGGAACGGCCCGCGCCGCGGCGGACCAGTCCGGCCCCCTTCGGGGTGCCGCGTAGTGCGAAGCACCGTGCGGAGGGCAGCAAGGGAGGTCGCACGGTGAAATCGACTCCACGCCGGCAGGCGAACCCGATCTGGAGTGTCAATCCGCGGCTGCTGCGGGACACCGTTCCCGCCGCTCTGCCGCTGTGGCGCGAGGGCTTCGCGATCGCCGAGTTCTCCCTTCTGCCCATGACGCCCGTCTTCCACGGCGTCGGCGTCCCCCGAGGCGACGGTGCCGCGGTCGTCGTCGTGCCGGGGTTTACCGGTACCGACGGCTACCTGGCGCCGATGCGGAGCTGGCTTTCCCGCATCGGCTACCGCCCTTGCGCCTCGGGCATCGGACACAACGCGAACTGCCTGGAGCGCCTCGGGCATCGGCTGACGGACACGCTCGAGACCGCTGCCGCGGATACCGGCCGGCGCGTACACCTCGTGGGCCACAGCCTGGGCGGCGTGCTCTCCCGGGGCGTCGCCTGTCTGCGCCCGGATCTGGTCGCCTCGGTCACCACGATGGGAACGCCGATCCAGGGCGTCCGCTCGCACCCTCTCGTCATGCGGCTGGCGGACGTGGTCCGGCGTCGCGCCGTGGAGAAGGGCGAAGGCCGTGATCCCCGGTGCTTCTCGGGCGACTGCCGGTGCGACATCGTGCGCGCGGTTCAGGGCGTCTTCCCGCAGGAAACTCCGCAGCTTGCGATCTACACCCGGCGCGACGGCGTCGTTGCCTGGCGCTACACCCGCCTCCGGGATGCCTCAAGGAACGCGGAGGTTCCCGGCACTCACAGCGGGCTCGCCGCGAACCCTTTCGCCTACCGTCACCTCGCTCGCTTCCTGAGCCGCCATCCCGCGGCGGCCGTATCCGCGACATGACGACCGCCAACGAAGCCCTGGCGGCCGACCGCGCGTTCCTGTGGCACCTGGAGCGTCAGAGCCCCGGATTGCACATCGCCGGTCTGGCACGGATCGAGGGCGGAATCGAACGCGATGACGCCCTGCAGCAGGTCGAGCGTCTGCGCGGCCTGTCCCGGTTCGGGCTCCGGGTGGAGACATCGCCCCTTGGCGCCCCCCCACGGTGGCGCTCGGTGCCCTTCGAACCGGAACGGCACGTCCACGTCGCCGCCGGAAGCGACCCTGCCGCCGCCCTCCACGGCGCCCTCGAGAAGCCGCTCGATCCGAAGCGGCCGCTCTGGGAAGCGCACGTCCTGCCCGCGTACCACGACGGCGGAGACGCGCTGCTCCTCAAGACGCATCTCGCCGCGGTGGACGGCCTGGGCACGAACGATCTGTTCGACGTCCTGTTCGACAGCGTTGCCGCGCGCTCGGACGAGAGTCCGCCGGAAGCAGAGGCGAACGTCAGGGGCGGGAACGACCCTGGCAAGAAAGACACTGGCCAGTCCCGAGCCGCCTCGGGCAGGCGAGTCGCCGAGTGGGTCGAGAACTGGGCGGGGGCCGGGCAGAACCTGGTCGAAGGCGCCGTGCAACTTGCCTCCGAGGAAGTACGTACTGCGCTGTTGACCCTGAACGAAGTGATGCCCGACGCCGCGCTGCCGCCCCTGCCTCTGCCCTTCAACCGGCCCGTGGCGGGACACCGGCGCCTGATCCGCTCCGAAATCTCCTACGCCGACATCCGCACGATCCGCAGCCGGTTGGGCGGAGCCCTCTCGGATGTCGTCCTGGCCGTGGTCGGCGGCGCGCTCGATCGCTACCTGGTCACCAGGGGCATTTCGACGGCCGGCCGCAGCCTGAGGATCGCCCTGGCCGCCGACGTCCCGGATCGCGGCCGCAAGCGCCGCAGCATGCTTCCGGTCGATGTTCCGTTGGACGTGGACGCCGCACAGAGGTTGCGTGCCGTTCACCAGCTCACCCGCCTGTTGCGCGCGGCTCACGTCCCGGACGTTCTGGCGAGCCTGGTGCGCGTCCAGGGGGTAGCCGGTCCGCTGGCGGCCGTCGCCAGCGCGATGACGTCAAGAGTCCGGCCGCCCTTCCACCTCACCGTGGCCAACGCGACCGGCCCCCAGATCCCCATGTTCCTGGCCGGCCGACCCGTCACGAGCTACACCCCGTCCTGGCCGGTCGGCATCGGCCAGGGCCTCTCCTGCGCGTTCTTCGCCTACAACCAACTGCTGCATGTCGGCATCACAGTGAACGAACGAGCCTGTCCGGACGGCGCGGTGCTGCCTGAGTTGCTTGCCGAGTCACTCGGCGAACTCCGCGAAGCGGCCGGCAGCGCCCCGCGCCAGCCGGTCCGCGACGCACCGTTCCCGCCGTCATCGCATGCAGATCAGACCCTGGAGACATAGATGAACCAACCCACGATTCCCAAGCAGGTGCTCGACTACCAGAAGCAGGTGCTCGAGTTCCAGAAGGCGGCGTTCGAGAACGGCTACAACGCGATTGTCGCGCTGCAGGAACGGCAACTCGAACTCGCGGACCGCATGATTGGCCAGGCCCCGAACGTCCCCGACGAGGCCCGCGCTCTGATGCAGACCTGGCGCGACGCCGCCGAGGAGGGTCAGCGGCAGTTCAAGAACACGGTGGACGGTTCCTTCGCCGCCGTCACCACCTACCTGGACCGGCTCGCGGACGACTCGCCGGCCGGGGATCCCAAGGGCGAAACGGAGGCAGCCGAGTGAACGACATGGCACACGAGTACCCGCGCACGGTCCACCTGAAGGGCAAGCGCTTCGAGTTCAGGCTTCTGGATCAAGGCGACAACGATGAAATGCTGGTCTTCGCACGCGCCCTGCCGGAGGAAGATCTCCGGTTCCTGCGCGTCGACCTGACCGATCCGAAGGTCGTGGACAACTGGATCGACGGCGTGAACGCAGGGCTCCGGATCGCCGTCGTCGCCCACCTCGACGGCCGGCTCGTGGGCTACGGCAGCCTGAACCGCCGCGAGTCGTCCTGGATGCGGCATCTCGGCGAGATCCGGATCATGGTGCTGCCGGAGGTCAGACAGGCAGGTCTCGGCGGCCACCTGGCGCACGACGTCTTCCAACTCGCCCAGCAGATCGGTCTGACCAAGATCGTCGCCCAGATGGCCCGCGAGCAGCGCGGCGCCCGCCAGATGTTCCACAAGCTGGGCTTCTCGATCGAAGCACTGCTCGCGGACTGGGTGATCGACCCCAACGACGCCACCCACGACCTGATCCTCATGTCGTACGACGTGACCGGACTCGAGGCCGGCGCGGGGGCGTAGCCGGTCGTCGATCAGCTCCCCTCGGCGTCAGCGTCCCCACCGCGGCGGGCCGCCAGACCCGGGAACCAGAGCTTGAACATCTCCTGCGGGTCGGCGTACTTCAGGTTCGCGGTCATTCGATCGCGGAACCGCTCCAGCATCTCGTTCTGAATCCCCGCCACGTCGGGAAGGCCGAGAAAGGCGCGCGCCTCCTCGGGCGTGCAGTCGATGTCCAGTTTGATCTTCAAGGGTTTCTCCTTCGTCCGAGCTGTTCCGGCCAAACGGGCCGGCCACGGCCGGTCCTGGGAAGTGAGGCGCCTGCCTGCGGCAGGCGATCGCTAGCATACGACCGGCCACGAGGTTGGCGACCAGCGAATCGGATACCGAGAGGGGACCGAGCATGAGCGAGAATTCCGCCTTCAGTCCCGGGGGTCTGGCGCGCCGAATGCCGGCCAGAGGGCCGGCGCACCCAGTCCGGCTCGCGCCGTGCTTCGCCTGCGCTGCCCTGATCCTGATCGCCTGCCAACTCGCCATCGCCGGCGGTCTACACGCCCAGTCTCCGGCAACGGTGATCCAGGGCGCCCGCGTGTTCACCGGAGACGAGGTGCTCGACAGCGCCACGGTCGTGGTTCGCGGCCGCACGATCGAGTCCGTCACGTCAGGCGCCGACATTCCGGCGGCCGCCGGCGCCGACGCGACGATCATAGGCGGCGCGGGCATGACCCTGCTGCCGGGGTTGATCGACAGCCACACGCACAACTTCGGGCCGGCGCTCGAGCAGGCGCTGAACTTCGGCGTCACGACCGTTCTGGACATGCTCACCGTGGAGGCCATGGCGGCGCAGTGGCGCCGGCAGCAGGAAGCGGGAGCGGTCCCGGACCGGGCCGACGTCTTCGCCGGCGGTCCCGTCACCGTCGCCGGCGGGCATGGCACGCAGTTCGGCATCGCGCTGCCGACCCTGGACGACCCGGAGCAGACGGAGGCCTTCATCGCCGACCGCGTGGCCGCGGGCGCCGACTTCATCAAGGTGATCTACGAACCCGGATCCGCCGGGCGCCCGCTTCCTACGTTCGAAGCCTCGACCCTGCCGCGGATCGCGGCCGCCGCCCACAGTCACGATCTGCTGGCCGTCTTCCACATCAGCGCGGCGAAGGAGGCCGGAGAGGTCATCGCCGCGGGCGGCGACGGCCTGGTTCACATGTACTTCGACGGCGCGGGCGGCCCGGATCTCATCGAAGCCGCCCGCAAGGCGGAGATCTTCGTCGTGCCGACGCTCGCCGTGCTCGAAACGGTCACCGGCACAGGGGGCGGCCCCGAGCTGGCCGCGGATCCGTTGATCTCTCCCTTCCTGACGCCCGAGCAGCGAGGCGGCCTTGGTCAGGACTTCGGCCGGGAACCGGATCCGGAGTCGATGGCGAGCATCCTGGCCGACGTCGGCGCGCTCCACGCCGCCGGAGTGCCGATCCTTGCCGGCTCGGACGCACCGAATCCCGGAACGACCCACGGAGCGAGCGTTCACCGGGAGCTCGAACTGCTCGTCCGCGCCGGCCTGACTCCGGTCGAAGCCCTGCGGGCGGCGACCACAGCGCCCGTCGATGCGTTCGGCCTGGGCAACCGCGGCCGGATCGCGCCCGGGTTCAAGGCCGACCTCCTGCTGGTGCGGGGCGACGCGACCGCCGACGTGCTTGCAACCCGCGACATCGCAGCCATCTGGAAGGATCGCAGCCATCTGGAAGGGCGGCGTGCGCTTCGAGCGCCAAGCCGCCAAACCCACGGAACTCGGCGCCTTCTCGCTCGAGATCGACAACGTCGAACTGGTCGAGTAGCTAAGATCGCCCGATGCCTGACGGGCCCATGCCGGACTCACGCACCCACGGTCCGCTCGAGGGCATCCGGGTCCTCGACTTCACGAGCTTCATCGCCGGTTCCTACGGCGCGATGCTCCTCGGCGACCTGGGCGCCGATGTCCTGAAGATCGAATCCCCCGGCGGCGACAATGCACGCCACTGGGGACCCTTCATCGAGGGCGAAAGCCGGATGTTCCAGGCCTGGAACCGGAACAAACGCGGCATCGCCGTCGACCTGAAGACGGACCACGGACGGCAGGTCGTCTACGACCTGGCCCGGGACGCCGACGTGGCGATGGAGAACTTCCGCCCCGGCGTCGCGTCCAGGCTGGGCATCGACTACGACGCCCTCAGCCGGCACAACCCGGCGATCGTCTACGCCTCGTCCAGCGCCTTCGGCGGCAGCGGACCGTACGCGCAGCGTCCAGGGTACGACCCGGTGCTGCAGTCGATGGCCGGCGCCGCGCACCTGCAGCAGCAGATGAACGGCATCGCCGCCATCTGCCCGGTAGCGGTCTCGGACTACATGGCGGCGGTGCTGCTCGTCTGCTCGATCAACGCCGCGCTCTTCCACCGCGAGCGAACCGGAGAGGGCCAGTACATCGAGACGTCCCTGCTCCAGGCGATCATGAGCGCGCAAGCCCAGTCCTACCTGGTGCCGCTCGACGCGGAGATCACCGGTCCGCCGGGCATCTTCCCGTACCGCATGTTCGCCGCGGCCGACGGGCCGATCTTCATCGCCGCCGGCACGGACAAGTTCTGGAGACTGTTCTGCGAAGCGATCGGCCGCGACGATCTGGCCAGCGATCCGCGCTACGCGACGAACCCCCAGCGCGTCGCCCAGGCGAAGGAACTCAGCGCGGAGATCGACCCGATCGTCGCCTCACGACCCGCCCGCAAACTGGAAGGCGCCCTCGTCGAGGTTGGCGTTCCCTGCGCCGCAGTTCGTTCGGCCGACGAGTTCTTCGACGACCCCCAGGTCGAAGCGATGGCGATGAGCCAGGTTGTCCAGCACTCGACGATCGGCGGCCTGCGCATGGCGGGTGTGCCATGGCGCTTCTCCCGCTCGCCCGCCTCGATTCGGCGACCCGCCCCGGCCCTGGGCGAGCACACGGAAGAAGTACTCGACGAACTGGGCTACGACACGAAACGGATTGCCGCACTGCGGACGTCAGGCGCCGTCCGCGGACCCGAGAACGACCCCAGCCGCGGTTCGTAGCCGGCGACCGCCCCTCATCCGGTATGACGTGAGTACGCCATCGCACAGCCGGGGCCGGGGTCCCGGTACGTCAGGTTCGCCGCGGGAGGCGGCCAAGCGAGTCGTCCTGGTCGGCGCCGGGCACACTCACATCCAGGTGCTGCGGCACTGGATCATGCGGCCGAACCCCGTGGTCGATGCGACTCTCGTGGTCGATACGCCGATCGCCGTCTACTCCGGGATGGCGCCCGGCCTGGTAGCCGGCCAGTACGAACGTCACGAACTGGAGATCGACGCCGTGCCGCTGGCGCGCAGGGCCGGAGTGCGCGTCGTGATGTCTCCGTGCACCGGGGTCGAGGCAACGGCCCGGCGGCTGCTGATCGAAGGTCGCGAACCTCTGCCCTTCGACCTGGCCTCGTTCGACGTGGGCTCGACCGTGGCAGCACTCGACCTGCCCGGAGTTCGGGAGCACGCGGTCCCCACGCGGCCCATCAACCGGCTGGCTGCGGCGGTAGACGGTCGCCTGGATGCCCTGACGAAGACGGAGCCTCGGATCGTCGTCGTCGGCAGCGGCGCCGGCGGAATCGAACTCGCCTTCTGCGTCGACGCGCGCCTTCGAGGCCAGGGTCTCGAACCCAAAACGACGATCGTCGAGGCGGGCGACCGCATCCTTCCCGGCTACCACCCGTCCCTGGCGCGCCGGATCGCGGCCGCGGCACGCGCGCGCGGCATCGAGACGATGTTCGGCGCCAAGGTCGGGGCGGTCGAGGCGGACTCGGTCCAACTCGAAGGCGGCGGCCGGTTCGATGCCGACCTCACGTTCTGGGTCACGGGCGCCGCCGCGCTGCCCATCTTCCGCAACTCGGATCTACCGCTCGACGACGGCGGCTTCGTGCGCACGCGATCGACCCTGCAGGTCGAGGGGCACGACGACGTCTTCGCCGTCGGCGACTGTGCGAGCCTGATCGACCACCCGGGGCGGGCGCGCGCCGGCGTCTACGCGGTGCGCATGGGGCCCTACCTCATCGAAAACCTGGAACGGCGCCTCGGCGGGCGACCGCTGCGACGCTACACGCCGCAGGGCGACTTCCTTTCGCTGCTCAACCTCGGCGACGGAACGGCCGTAGGCGCCAAGTGGGGACGCACGTTCGAGGGCAGGTGGGTCATGCGGCTGAAGGACCGGATCGACCGCCGATTCATGGAGCGCTTCCAGGCCCTCGATCCGGACGGGGCGCCGCGCCCCTGGCTCGCCGACATGACAGCCGAGGAAGGCGGCGACGCAGGGCCGATGGGCCACGCGGGCGGAACCCAGGCGGCGGCCATGTTCTGCGGCGGCTGCGCCGCCAAGGTGGGGCCCGATCGCCTTGGCAGGGCGCTCGCGCGAGTGGGCCTGGACGGGACGACCGGCCAGAGCGCCGACGTGATTCTGGGCACGGCGACCCCCGACGACGCTGTGGCGTACCGGACACCGGCGGGCGACCGTGTCGTCGCTTCCCTCGATGCGTTTCCCGCCTTCACCGACGACCCATGGCTTGTCGGTCGTGTCGCTGCGGTGAACGCAACCTCCGATCTTCATGCCACGGGCATAGCACCGCGGATCGCGCAGGCCCTCGTCACTCTGCCTCAGACCGCGGACGGCGAGGCGGCTGAGGAGCTGTTATTCCAGGTCCTGGCCGGCGCGCGCGTAGCCCTGGATGCCGAAGACGTGCTGCTGCTCGGCGGCCACACGAACACGGGGCCCGAGCTGGTCGTCGGCTTTCACGTCGAAGGAGTCGCCGGGAACGGCCGTGGCCTTCTCCTCAAGGGCGCGGTTCAGCCCGGCGACGAGCTCGTACTGACCAAGCCGCTCGGCTGCGGCGTCCTGCTTGCCGCCGACCGGATGGGACTCTGCCCGGGTCGGTCCATCCGCGCGGCGCTCTTGTCGATGCAGACGAGCAACCGCGGCGCGCTCGAGGCAGCGCGGCGCGCCGAAACCCGCGCGGCCACCGACGTCAGCGGCTTCGGTCTCGCTGGCCACCTCGGCGAGATGGCCCTGGCCAGCGGCATCGACATCGAGATCGACGTCGATGCTCTCCCCGCCCTGCCGAGCGCCCTCGAACTGCTGGAACGTGGCGAGCGCAGCACGAGCCACCACCAGAACACGCGCCTGCCGCTGCCCGTGAGGCGACAGGCGCCACCGGGGCCCCGGCTGGAGCTCGCCTTCGACCCCCAGACCGCGGGTGGCCTGGTGCTGGCGGTCGCGCCGGACCGGAGCGAGAGCTTGGTCGACGATTTGCGCTCCCAGGGGCTCGATGAGGCGCGTGTGATCGCACGCGCCCGACCGGCGCCTTCGGAGCGTCCGCAGTTGATCCTCCGCTAGGGAGCTTGCGCGGCAGAAACTGGGTGCGCCGGCGTGCCATCCGTGCGCCCGAGGACGGGCGCACGGACTGGTTCGCGTGTGGCGCGGGCCGCGCCACACGGGTTCTGGCCGGCATCCGGCGCGAAGCGTCGGCTTCAGACCTTCTGCCGCGCTAGCTGATCTGGGTGAGCCGCCCGCCACCCCTGGCGAAACTAGAGCGTAAGTCGTGCTAGGCTCCAGCGTCGTGACGACACCACCCACGACGCCGCGCAAAGGCGCGCCAGCCAGTTCCGCACGACCTGCCAAGTCGCCGGCCGGTTCGGTTCGCGGCCGCGGCGCCGCCGCCAACCCGCGCAACCGCTTCGAGCGCATCGACGTCGACTTCGAGCCCGGAGAAAGCACGGCGGAACGTGGCGATGTGCCGCCGACGGAGCTGTTCCGGGACGACTCGAAAACGGTCCTGTCGAAGAACGACTCGCCGGACCTCGGCTTCCAGTACAGCCTGAACCCGTACCGCGGCTGCGAGCACGGCTGCATCTACTGCTATGCAAGGCCGACCCACGAGTACCTCGGCTTCTCCGCCGGGCTCGACTTCGAGAGCCGGATACTCGTCAAGGAAAGGGCGCCCGAACTGCTGCGCCGGGCGCTGGAGAACCCCCGCTGGACGCCCCAGGTGATCATGCTCTCCGGCGTTACAGACCCCTACCAGCCGATCGAGCGGCGGCTTCGCGTCACCCGTCGATGCCTCGAGATTCTGGCCGAGTTCCGCAACCCGGTCGCGATCGTGACGAAGAACCACCTGGTGACCCGCGACCTCGACCTGCTCCTGGAACTCAACCGGTTCCAGGCCTGCGGCGTCTACCTGTCGATCACGTCCGTGTCGCCGTCGCTCTCGGCTCGTATGGAGCCCCGGGCATCGAGTCCCCGACGGCGACTGGAAGCGCTGCGCGAACTGAGCGAGGCCGGCATCCCTTGCGGCGTAATGGCGGCGCCCATCATCCCCGGCCTGAACGACGACCAGATCCCGGCCATCCTGGAGGCGGCCGCCGAGGCCGGCGCCGGGCGTGCGGGCTACATCCTCGTTCGCCTGCCGCACGGTCTGCGGGAGCTCTTCGCCGACTGGCTCGGCACGCACTTCCCGGACCGGCGGGATCGGGTCCTGAACCGGCTGCGAGAGGCCCGCGACGGCAACCTGAACGACCCCCGTTTCCATCACCGGATGAAGGGCGGCGGAGAGTACGCCGAGCAGATCGGCCGCCTGTTCGAGACCGTCCGCCGCCGCGTCGGGCTCGAGGGCGGCCGGACCGGTCGAACAGGAAGCCCATCGGCAACCGCGTTCCGGCGCCGGACCGCGCAACGAACTCTCTTCCATCCGTGAGCCCGATGACGGGCGCACGGACTGGTTCACGGGTGGCGCGGGTTCGACAACGCCACGTCTCCGTCGCCGCAGTCGTGACGGGCCGTGACGATCCAAGATGGGAGTCGCTTCCCACTTGGGTCTGAAACCGCCCGCTGCTACAATGCGCGTCCGCTCGACGGCGGCAACAAAGCCCCTAAGGACAGTTGAAGCGACAGGTACGCCGGTCGGACACCGACTCTGGCACGCCGGTCGGCTCGTTGCCTCCACGTCCGTCGATCGGCAGGCAAACAGGAAATCGGAGACACAGGTGAAATTCAACGGGCCCAAGGTCAAGCTCTCGCGCAAGCTAGGCGTCGCGCTTACGTCCAAGGCGGCGCGCTACATGGAAAAGAAGAGCCACCCGCCAGGTATGCACGGCCTGAAGCGACGCAGGCGCCAGAGCAACTACGGAAGACAGTTGCTCGAGAAGCAGCGGCTCCGCTTCCAGTACAACGTGAGTGAGCGTCAGCTCCGCAACTACTACAAGCGCGCGACGCGCATGAGAGGCGTGACCGGCGACAACCTGGTCGGCCTGCTCGAAACGCGACTCGACGCGGTCGTCCATCGCGCCTTCGCCCCCAGCGTGTTCGCCGCCCGCCAGTTCGTCGGCCACGGCCACATCCTGGTCAACGGGCGCCGGGTGAACATCCCGTCCTTCCGCGTCAAGGAGGGCGATGTCGTCGAGGTACGCGAGAAGAGCCGGAAGCTGCGCTGCTTCAACGAGCCGCGCGGCGTGACCGTGCCCACCTACGTCGAAACGGACGAAACGGGGTACCAGGCCACCCTTCGCAATACGCCCGTTCGGGACGAAGTCCCGATCGTGTGCGAAGTGCCACTCGTCATCGAGTACTACTCCCGCTAGGCAGCCAAACGGAGAGCAGGATATGTCGCGCATCGCTCTTGACCACCGGCGCATCTCGCTTCCGGCTGCCATCGTCGTGGCCGCCTCTCTTCTCGTCGGCGCCGTTCCGGCGGCCGCCGCGGACTTCAGCATCAGCGGCACGGTCACCTACGAAGGCGAGCCGCTGAAGCGCTACCCGCTGCGCATGGACGCCGATCCGAATTGCGCCGCGATCTACGAAGGCAAGCGGGTCCTCTCCCGGGACAGCCTGATCGGGGAGGGCGGCGCCGTCGAAAACGTCTTCGTCTACCTGAAGGAGGCGCCGGAGGGAAGCGCCAGCGAAACACCGTCGGAGGCTGTACGGCTGGAACAGCGAGGCTGCCTCTACACACCCCGGGTCATCGGCGCCCGCGTCCAGCAGGACATCGAGATCGTCAACGACGATCCCACGCTTCACAACGTCCGGGCCCTGGCCAAGGCCAACCGGCCTTTCAACATCGGCCAGCCGGCGCGGGGCACGAGAACGAAGTCGTTCAGGGCACCCGAGAAACCGATCAAGGTCAAGTGCGACGTCCACCCCTGGATGGCCGCCTTCGTGTTTGTCATGGAGCACTCCTTCCACTCGACCACAGGGAGCGACGGCACGTACCGGATCGACGGCCTGCCGGCCGGTTCTCACGAGCTGGTCTTCTGGCATGAGAAGCTGGGCGAGCAGGTGGTCGAGGTCGAAGTAAGCGGCAACGTCGAGGGTCTCGACCTGACCTTCGAAGGCGGCGAGTAGGCGCGCGGGCGGATGGCCTACGGCGTCCGGAAGATCGCAGGGATAGGCCCGGTCGTCGCCAAGAAGCTCGCCAGCACGGACATCCGCACCACGGACGCTCTCCTCGCGGCCTGCAACGGCCGCAGGGAGCGTCGCCTGCTCTCCGAGCGCACGGGCCTGCCCGAACGGCAGCTTCAGAAGTTCGCCAACATGGCCGACCTGATGCGCATCCGCGGCATTGGCGCGGACTTCGCGGAACTGCTTGGTGCTTCCGGCGTGCGGACGGTCCGCGACCTGAGCCGCCGCCGCGCCTTCAACCTGGCGGCCAAGATGAGTACCGTGAACGCGACCCGGAAGCTAAGCCGCCGCGCTCCCTCCGCCTCCATGGTGGAACGCTGGATCGGGCAAGCCCGGGAACTCAAGGACAGCTAGTTGGCGGCTCGGCGTCCCCTCGGCATCGGCTTCGTCGGCAGCGGCTTCATCACCCGCTTTCACATCCGTTCCTGGGCAGCGGTCCGCGGCGCCGACATCCGGGGCGTCTGGAGCCCTAACCGCGCAAGCGCGGAGTCCGCGGCGGCCCTGGCGAATGACCTGGACGTCGGCGACGCCCGGGCCTGCGAGTCCATCGCCGCGATGGTCGAGGATGATCGGATAGACGCGATCTGGATCTGCGGCCGCAACGACCACCGGGTCGCGAACATGGAGGAGATCGCCGGCGCGGTGAGCAGCGGCCGCGGCCACCTCGTCGGCGTCGCCTGCGAGAAGCCGCTCGCGCGCAACGCCGCCGAAGCGTTGCGCATGGTCGAACTGGCACGCGAGATCGACGTCCTCGACGGCTACCTCGAAAACCAGGTCTTCAGCCCCGCCGTCGTGCGCGGCCGTGAACTCGCCTGGGAGCGCGGTGCCCGCGCCGCCGGCCGCCCCTACCTGGCCCGCGCCGCCGAGGAACACTCCGGCCCGCACAACGCCTGGTTCTGGCAGGGCGACCTGCAGGGCGGCGGGGTGCTGAACGACATGATGTGCCACTCCGTCGAGGCGGCGCGCTTCCTGCTCACCGACCCGGACAAACCCCGCTCAAGCCTGACGCCGAGACGGGTCAACGCGCAGATCCACTGCCTCAAGTGGCAGCGGCCCGAGTACGTGGAGCGCCTGCGCCAGCAGTACGGCGACACGGTCGACTACGCACGCCGGCCGGCAGAGGACTTTGCCCGAGCCATGGTCGAGTACGAGGACGACGCCGGCACGCCCCTGGTCATCGAGGCGACGACCTCCTGGAGCTACGTGGGCGCCGGCTTGCGGTTATCCATGGAACTGCTCGGCCCCGAGTACTCGATGCGGGCCAACAGCCTCGACACGGACCTGGAGCTCTTCTTCAGCCGCGACCTGGCGCAGCACAGCGGAGAGGACCTGATCGAGAAACAGAACGCCGAGATGGGATTGATGCCGGTCCTGCCGAACGAGCCGGTGGCCTACGGCTACGACGCGGAGAACCGGCACATGGTCGAGAGTTTTCGCCGCGGCGAGAGGCCCAGGGAGACCTTCGAGGACGGCCTGGAGGTCACCCGGCTGCTGATGGCCGCCTACATGAGCGCCGAACAGGGTCGTACCGTCGACTATCCGCCCCAAGGTCTCGACGAGTTTGTGCCTGCCGTCGCCCGCGGCGAGTGGAACCCGGGTGGCGCGGGGCGCCACCCGTGAACACTCCGCACGCTCGTCATCGGGCGTGCGGATGGCACCCGGCTCACTCCACCTCGTAGTAGTCCACGAAGCCGATCATCATCTCGTCCGTTGTCTCGCGGCCCCAGGAGACGTCGCGGGTCGGATCCGGGTTGCGCGGATTGTCGCCGCTGTTGTCATACGTTGCGACGCAACGAAGCTTCGTGCCGGCCGGCATCGGCTTGGGCTCGGCCAGCCGGTAGGTCGTCTGCCAGTTGAAGTCGTAGCCGTCGACGCGCAAGACAACCTCGGAGCCGCCGTCCGGATACTCGGCCCGGAACTCGAACGTGTCGCCACGCAGGTGCATGTGCGGCCGGAGCGACAGCAGGCGACTCTCGCGCGGGAACACGAGTTCCGCCTCGAAACGAACATCGCTCTCCCCCGCCGGAATCCACAGGAAGGGAGTCGAACACAGGGCCGTACGCGACTCGTAGCGCGGCGGCTCGGCTGCGAGCACGAGGCCGATCCGGCTGCGGTCGGTCTCCACCCGGCCGGTCGGCGTGTAGTGCATCTGGAAGTCGATCACCGCTCCGGCTGGCAGCCGGCGGCCGACACCCGCAGGCATGATCAAGGGGCCGGTGCCCGGCGCGTAGCCGCCCAGGTCGCCCACGGTACGCGGGTCGCCTCCGGCCGGCGCCACCGCACCGGAACCCGGGAATGCCTGCACGATCACGTGATGAACGACGGCAGCGTTCCCCGGCTGGGTCTCCGCCGCCTGAATCCACACGTCCTCGGGCAACTTCGTATCCACACGATAGCCGTGGTAAGGAACCTCGCCGGCGGCCGGAATCGTCACCTTCTCCGGTAGCTCGAAGACGAGGTCGGGGGCGCCGATCCGCCAGCCCGACGAGCGATCGGCAGCATTGACTGGCGCCGTCGCCGCGGCCCCAGCCCCGGGCCGGCTGCCTTCGTCGACCCAGGCCAGCAGCTTCTCCTTCTCGGCCGCCGGCAGGCGCCGGTCGTTCGCGAACTCGCCGTGGCGCGGGTCGGCATGCCACGGCGGCATCGCCCCCGTCGCCACGACCCGCCGGATCGACGACGCCCAGGCGCGGGCCTGGTCGAAGGTCTCGAGCGCAAACGGGGCCGGTCCGCCCTGTTGGTGGCAGCCGGCGCACCGGAGGCGGAGCACCTCCGCTACGTCATCGAAATCGACCGCGAACGCGGGAGGGGCGAGGACGGCAAACGCCGCCCAGACGGCCGCGGCCCTGGCCACCTCGCGCCTGCCGATCAGGGTCCGGCCGACGCTCCCTGGTTTGTCAACCGGTAGAGCTTGCTGCGCGTTCGGATGAACAGGCTGCCGTCCGCTATGGCGGGCGTCGACATGCACATCTCGTCGAGCGAGTTCTTGCCCACGACCTTGAACTCGTCGCCGGCTTCGATGACGAACGTGTCGCCGTCCTCGCTGAGCACGAAGACGTTGCCGTTGTACGCCCAGGGCGAGGCCGTGAAAGCACCCGAGCCGCGCTCGATGCGCTGCTTGCCGTAGACCTCGGCGCCCGTTTTCGGATCGTGCGCGGTGAAGAAGCCGCGGTCCAGCAGGGTGTAGAACCGGTCGCGGTAGATCAGCGGCGTCGGGTTGTAGGAGCCCGCCTGAGGCTGGTACCAGACCACCCACTGGTTACTCTGCTGGTCCTCTTCGAGTGTGATGTCGCCCTCCGCGCCAGGCCTGATCGCGTAGACCGGGCGGACCTGGTCGCCGATGTACCCCGACGACACGTAGAGCAGACCGTACTCCGAGAACGGCTGCGGGATGGCGATCGACGACATGCCGCCGAAGTGCCACAGGAGCTTGCCCTCCTTGTCGTAAGACCTCACCTGGTCGGTGCCCACGGTGATCACCTCGGTGCGTAGCTCGTTCTCCCACACGAAGGGCGTCGCCCAGTTACTGCCTTCGTCCCGGGGATCGCGCCAGAGCTCCTCGCCGGTCGCGGCGTCGAGCGCCAGCATGTAGGACTGGTCCTCGTTGTCGTTCACGATGTAGAGCTGCCCGTCGTGGACGATCGGCGACGCCGCGGTACCCCAACCGTAGCGGGTCGGAACGGCCTCGAAACGGCGCTCCCACACCGGCTCGCCGTCGAGCGTGAAGGCGAACACGCCGACGTTGCCGAAGTACGCGTACACGCGCTCACCGTCCGTGACCGGCGTCTCCGATGCGTACGTGTTCTTCAGGTGCCTCGCAAAGTCCGGTGCCGCGGCGAGCACCTCTTGTTCCCAGCACTTCTCGCCCGTCTCGACCGAGAAGCAGTAGACCGTCCAGTGGTGAGCGTCGGCGGAAGGCTGCATCCGGTTCCCGCCCAAGTACAGCCCCTTCTTCGGCTCTTCGACTTCGCCCTCGCTCCACACCGTGGTGACGAACACCCGGTCGCCCAGAACGATCGGTGAGGACCAGCCGAGACCCGGCACGTCCACCGACCAGACCACGTTCTCCTCCGTGCTCCAGGAATGCGGCAGCCGGGGATCGTCGTCGGCGACGCTCATCGCGTCGGCGCCGCGGAAGGACGGCCAGTTGTCGGTGGACGGCGGCCCGGCTAAGGCCGAGCCCGCGAACAGCAGCGCCACGGTGAGAACGGCGAGCAGAAGAGTGGAACGACGCATCATGAACCTCCAGTGGGGAGATCGGTTCGAGCAATCCCGCCCGCGGCTCAGGCGCAGGCGGTCAGGATCGCGGTCTAGGCGGCGCGGCGCAGCTTACCACCGGCCTCGGCTGGAAGCTCAGAGCCTCCCCGGGGCCCTGCTACGGACCGTCCGGGGCGGCCTGCCGCTCAAACTCGAGCAGACGCTGCTTCGTGGGCAAACCGCCACCGTATCCCCCGAGCTTCCCGTCGTGACTGATCACCCGGTGGCAAGGCACGACGATCGGCAGCCGGTTCCTTCCGTTCGCCTGGCCGACCGCCCGCGACGCGGCAGGCTTCCCGATCCGCTCAGCGAGCGTGCGGTAGGAGATCGTCTCGCCGAACGGGATGCGCCGCAGTTCCGCCCAGACCCTCTGCTGAAACTCCGTGCCGCCCGGGCCGAGCGGCAGGTCGAACTCCCGGCGCTTGCCGTCGAAGTACTCACCGAGTTGCCGCTTCGCCTCGGCCAGGGCCGCCGGCAGGGCGCCGTTCGCCGGCTCCCAGGACCCGTCCGGCGCTCTTGCCGCCTCGTTCGGCAACTCGATCCGGTCGATCGCATCCTCGTCACCCACCAGCCGGAGGGTGCCGATCGGGGTCTGAAAGTCATGGTACGTAGTGGTCATCCGTGCGTCTCCGTTCCATCATCCGGGGCCAGTTCGTGTGGCACTCAATCTACCCTCTGACGGCGCGATACCCTCACCGCCCCTCGACTGCCCACCAACCTGGAAGAACACCGATGACCGAACTCCCCAACAACGGCCTCGCCCTCCAATCCACGATCCGCAAGGGCGCCAGCGGCGGCGGCACGGTCGAGCTCGCCCTCGTCCCGGTGCCGGTAGCCGACCCTGGGGAGGACGAGGTCGTCATCCGGGTCGAAGCGGCGCCGATCAACCCGTCCGACCTGGGCGTGCTGTTCGGGCCCGCCGACGTTTCCACGGTGCGGGCCGCCGAGAGCGGCCACGGCCCGGCCGTCGTCGCCGACATCCCCGACGGGCTGGCACGACTGGTCGCCGGGCGGCTCGGTCAGACGATCCCGACCGGCAACGAGGGCGCGGGCACCGTCGTCGCGGCCGGTACCTCGGCCCGTGCGCAGGCCCTGATGGGGCGTGTCGTGGCCGTCCTTGGCGGCTCGATGTACGCGGAGTACCGCCTGGCCGAAGCGAAGCGTTGCCTCGTGCTTCCCGAAGGCACCACGCCGTCGGAAGGCGCATCCTGCTTCGTCAACCCGCTGACCGCCCTGGGCATGGTCGAAACGATGCGGATCGAGGGTCACGGCGCGCTGGTCCATACCGCCGCCGCCTCGAACCTCGGGCAGATGCTGCAGAAGATCTGCACGGCCGACGGCGTACCCCTGGTCAACATCGTCCGCCGCGTGGAGCACGAGGAGCTCCTCCGGGATCTGGGTGCCGAACACGTCGTGAACTCGAGCTCCGACACCTTCATGGCCGATCTGATCGCCGCCCTCACCGAGACCGGCGCCACCCTCGGCTTCGACGCGACCGGCGGCGGCAAGCTGGCCGGCCAGATCCTGACCGCGATGGAGGCGGCCCTGTCCGCCAACGCTCCCGAGTTCAATCGCTACGGTTCGGCGACGCTCAAGCAGGTCTACATCTACGGCGGGCTCGACCGCAGCCAGACCGTCTTGACGCGGAACTTCGGCATGGCCTGGGGCCTCGGCGGCTGGCTGCTTCCCCACTTCCTGCAACGGATCGGTCCCGAGGCTTCCGACCGCCTCCGCCAGCGGGTCGCCGCCGAGATCAAGACGACGTTCGCCTCGAGCTACGCGAACACGGTCACCCTGCAGGAGGCTCTCGACCCGGCTGCCGTCGCGGTCTACGCGAAGCAGGCGACCGGCGAGAAGTACCTGGTCACGCCGCACGGGTAGCGGTCGGCAGCCCCGACTACACCCGCCGATACGCCAAATCTCCCTCCATGTAGGTGAGGTAGAACCGATCCGGCGCCACCCTCCCGTTCGGGTTGCGAAACCAGAGCGGGCGCCGGTAGAAGACTTCTCCGCCGAGCGACTCCGACGCCTGAAGCAGCCCGCCCTCGGTGGTGAGGACGCTCGCCTCCGCGCAGCCCTCCCCGCCCAGCCGGTCGAGGATGGCGGCAAGCGCGGCCGCGGCGCCTCCCTCGAGGTACGGCATGTGAACAATGCGCCCGGTCGGCGGAGAGTTGGCGCGGTTCACGTAGAGGAGAATCGGGCCCAGCGCTTCGCCGGAGCGTTCCAGCGTGAACAGGAGCGAATCGTGTTCCGGACAGGACGCGAGCCAGGCCAGGTGCTCCGGATCGGCGACGTTGACCAGCATGTCATCGGCCGCCGGGAGCGCGCGGACGGCCGGGTCGTAGTCCCGCAACGTGATCGAAGGGCCGTCCGTCGTCGCCAGGGCCTTCCCGGGCCGGCTCGTCGACAGCCGCAGTTCGAGCGCCTCGCCGACCTCACGAAAGCCGCGCATCACGAGGATCGCCTTGGTGGCGGCGGTACCACCGAGCACGATTTCGAAGTCGGTGTCCGGGCTGCGGCCCCCCAGCGGCACGCCGGCGGCGCCCCGCGCGTCGGCCTCCACCATCCAGAGCATCCGGTGGGCGCCGACCACCGTGCGGCCATGGATCCGGTAGTGGCATTCCAGCGACGCCACATGGCCGACTACACGCCCGCCGCGCTCCGCCACCAGCGACTCGACCTCCGGGCCGCGGTCCCCATGGAACAGGAGCCAACGCAGGACCTCCGGCTCCCGGCGGACGCCGTAGACGATCTCAGTGAGCTCGGACAGCCGATCCAGCTCGTTCTCCGTCGTCGGCCGCAGCAGCACGTCCCTGACCATGCGGACCCGGTTCATTCGCCGTCAGCTCCTCAGCCGTCTGGAGCGGAACGCCGCGTCGCGTTCCGCCCGCAGGCGCAGCCCCTCGCGGAAACGCTCGATGTTCGCCTCCGCGCGACCCTTGAGGCGGCAGTACTTCGACTCGGCCTCGAGCAACAGCAACTCGTCCCAGCCCAGCCCGTCCTCCGTCCAGTGGTACTCGTGGGTGAGAAGCTGGATCTGATCGTAGCGATCGAGCAGGGAGGTCACCACGCCTTCGCGCCAGACCTGAGTGCTGTCCGAGAGGTACTTGATCCGCTCGAAGTAGAGCGGGTCGTACGCGTCGACGATGCCTGGTATCCGAAGCGTCCGGCCCGACCGCATCGGCATGTGGGGGCTCGCGGCCCGGATCTCGACGCCGAAGAACCCCTCCATCAGCCCGATCGCGCGCCGCGCCAGTTCGACCGGATCGTCACCCGAGCGCTCGAACAGGCCCAGGTCGTAGTGGAAGCCCAGGTCGTGCCCCAGATCGAGGATCTGCGCCACGGCCCCGGCGCCGTCGGCCTCGAACAGGTTGTAGTCGGAACCGATCTGGACGAAGAAGGTCGAGCGGACGCCGGCGGCGTGGTCGGCCCGCGCCAGCGTCAGCGCCGCGTCGAGACTGAACTCGACGTCATGCCGCATGAGCACGAAGCGCTCCACGTCGAGCAGCGCCTCGCCCATCGGCGCCGCCTCCGCGAAGGAGAACGTGCGGTGCGTCACCGTGATCCGCTGCAGAATCTCCTCGTAATGCGCGAGCGTGAAGTCGAGGTCGGGGTCGGTCGGGCGAGCCGGCAAGCGCCTTTTCATGTCGGCCTCATGTCGGCTGCCAGGAGACTTCTCGCCATACTTCGGTTGCCAGGTCGTCGATTGGACGCACGGCCCCGCCGTCGATCCAGTCGATCAGGCGGCCCGTCACGTCAGGGTAGTTCATGGGAGGCGGCTCCGGCGTGCCGATCCAGGACTCGACCGCGTCCACGGTCAGCCGCTCGACGACGGTGCCCAGGCCAAGCGCCTCGAGCGCCCGGCCGTTCAGGAACTGCTCCGGATGGCGGCGAATGGGCTGCACGAGCAGCCGGCGGCCCAGGTGCAGCGCCTCGCTGATCAGCGAGAAACCCGCGTTCGTGATGACACCCGAACAGGCGACCAGATCGGCCACGAACGCCGCGCGGTCGTAGGGGCGGATCGAGACGTTGCTGCGCTCGACCGGTTCGGACACCGGCCGGTAGGCGACGAACCGGCGATCCGGCAACTGCCCCAGCAGCGCCGTGATGCTCTGCTCGCTCTCCGCGGGCAGGTAGACGAGGAACCGCTCACCGGCGGCCGGCGGCCGGCCGGACACGGCCACCGACACCAGGTCGGGACTGATCGTGGGCGGCAGATTCGCGCTGCCGAAGCGATGCCAGTGCAGGCCGACCGCTGTCCGAACCGGCGTGTAGACGGGGGCGAACAGCCGGAGCGCCCACCGCGCCGGCCCGGTCCGGCCCGGCAGTTGAAGGCGCCCGTGGAATGCGTAGAGGTGACCAACACCGATGCTGGGCCGCCCGCAGCGGCGAGCGATCCAGGCAGAGACCGGCTCGTAGTCGGTCAGCACAAGGTCGAAGCCGGAAGCATCGAAGCTGCGAACATCGCGCAGGAAACGGGCCACGCGCAACTGCCCAAGGGTTTGGAGCATCCGCACCCGTCCGCCGGTCGCCTGACCCGTGAACCCCTCGAGCAGCGTGTGGCTGGCCCGGATCTCGGGGTCGGCGAACGCCGCGGAGGATCGCCCGGTGAGCAGGCAGTGAACCTCGTGCCCCCGGCTTCTCAGGCCGGCCACCATTGCCGCCGACCGCACCAAGTGGCCGTGGCCCGTGCCCTGGACTCCGTACAGGATCCTCATGGCCGAGCCCCCCGTTGAGCCCGTCGTGATGTGCCGCACCGGAGCACGCGAGCGGAAGGTAGCACCCGCGCGCTCGCCGCCGCAAGCCAAGAGCCTCCGCCGGCTGGCTGCTAGAGTGACCTTCTCTGTTTCCTTGTGGGTTCTTCCCGGTTCACACTCGAAAGCGCGGTCTGATCCCAGCGTCGGCAATCAGCAGGGGGTGACATCACGCGCGTTCTCATAGCAGGCATCGACGGCTATCTCGGCTGGCCGTTGGCGCAGTACCTGACTGCCCGTGGCCACGAGGTTTCCGGCATCGATGCCGGTTTCCGCCGCGAGTGGGTCGCCGAAATGGGCGGCCGCTCGGCCCTTCCGGTCGCATCCCTCGAGGCACGTCTGGACGCCTTCGGGTCCGTCTACGGAGCCCGTCCGCACGTCGTCCAGGGCGACCTGACCGAAAAGGACGTTGTCTACCGGCTGTTCGAAGAGGTCCGGCCCGAGGCGATCGTCCACCTGGGCGAATGCCCCTCGGCGCCCTACTCGATGATCGACGCGGACCACGCGATCCGGGTGCAGCGCAACAACATCGAGGGCACGATGAACGTCCTCTACGCGATGCGCGACCTGGCGCCGGAGTCGCACCTCGTCAAGCTCGGCACGATGGGCGAGTACGGCACGCCGAACCTGGACATCCCGGAAGGTTTCTTCGAGATCGAGTACCGCGGCCGCCGCGACCGCCTGCCCTTCCCCCGGCAAGCCGGCTCCTGGTACCACTGGAGCAAGGTCCACGACAGCAACAACGTGATGTTCGCCTGCCGCATCTTCGGCCTCAGAGCCACTGACGTGATGCAGGGCGTCGTCTACGGCACGCGCTTCTTCGGCAGCGTCGCCGACCACCCGGCCGACCCCGCGCTCCACACCCGGCTGGACTTCGACCAGGCCTTCGGCACGGCACTCAACCGCTTCTGCTGCCAGTCGGTGATCGGCGAGCCCCTCACCCTGTTCGGCCTCGGCAACCAGCGCCGCGGCTTCCTGCCGATCTGCGACTCGATGCAGTGCCTGACCCTGGCCGTCGACAACGCGCCCCAGGCGGGCGACTACCGGGTCTTCAACCAGTTCGAGGAGACCTACACGATCTCGGAACTCGCCGCGAAGGTCGCCGACGTCGCTTCCGACATGGGTCTCGAACCCCGAATCCGGCGGATCGAAAACCCCCGCAAGGAAATGGAAGAGCACCACTACAACCCGGACCACGACCATCTGTTGGCCCTGGGCTACCTGCCGACGCGCGACATGGACTCCGAGATTCGGGCGATGCTCAAGGACCTCCTGCCGCACCACGACCGGATCGCGGCGAAGCGGGACGTTCTGCTGCCTGACATCCGCTGGGACGGTAGCCGGCGGAGGTCGGGTTTTCTGGACGGGGTGTCCCGCCTGGAACGAGCGACTCGTCTGGAAACGGGGAACGGCTCGGGCCCGCAACCGGCGATCGATGAGCCGCGGTCAGCCGACGAGCCGACCTTGTCACCCGGCGAGCCGGAAGCGCGTGCCGCAGATGTGGATCACGCCGTCGGCGCTCAGGCAACCCCGCTCACTCGCGGCTGAACGGGCGCGGTCGGCGTCCACCGCACGCACATCGATCCCGCCCAGGCCCTCGGGTCGGCCGTCTGTCGGGAGAACGAAGCGCAGGTCCGCGTTCTCGAACGGGATCGTCGGCACGCCGTCCCGGTCCTGAACCGGAATCTCGGCGATCTCGCTCCACCGCGCCGCGAGTTCCGCCGGTCTCGGAGTCTGAATCTCCCCGGCGACGATCCCGTCGACGATGTCCGTCCGGCGGCAGCGCTGCCAGTTCTCGCCCGCCGGTTCCCATGGTCCGTCCGGCTCCAGACCGTTCGTCTGGCAGTCGATCTCGAAGAAGGTGCCGCCGGTGTCCTTCGGATGAAGCTGCATGTTCTGGAAGCCGTGGCGCTCGAAGTCGTTGACCAGGCGGATGCCCAGCTCCTCCACCCGGCGCCGGCGCGGCGCATGGTTGTCGCACTGGGTGATGAACATGTAGCCGCCGTCGCCGCCCCGCCGCTCGAGGTACCGGCCGCCGGCCGTGTTCTCCTCGATCGGGGCCACGACCTCGAGCAACTGGTTGCCGATCGGCAGCAGGGCGTTCTCCAGCCCGAACCGGCCGACGCCGGGATCGTTGTAGCAGACCTCGATGCCGAAGACCGCCTCCAGATCGTCCACCACCGGGGCCAGTTCTTCCGCTACCAGACAGATCTGCCGCAGTCGCAACCACATGACAAGGCTCCTTCTCCTTGGATTGTTGGGGGCCGGATCATGGCACGAGAAAGCAGCGCCGCCACACGGCAGTCACCAGGGCCGCTCTTCGACCCATGGAAGCCGACCATGTTTGCGCGAGGCGCTACGGCTCCGGCCAGAAACCCCGGCCCTCGAGAAGGAAGGTCAGATGCGGGTGGTAGAGCGCCGGCTCGAGCAGGAAGGAATCGTGCCCCTTGTCCGAGTGGACGATGATCCGCATGCAACTGACTCCGGCCGACTCCAGCGCCGCCATCAGTTCGCCCTGTTCCTCGGGGTAGTAGCAGACGTCGGAGTTGATCGAGAAGATCAGAAAGCGCTGGGCGCGGCAGCGGGCGAACGCCTGGTCCAGGGAAGCGACGCCCGCGGCGGTGGCCAGGTCGAACTGGCTCCAGGCGTCCAGGATCCGCAGGTAGGAGTTCGCGTCGAACCGGGCCGCGAACTTCCGGCCCTGGTGCCGCATGTAGGACTCGATCGGATGGTTGACGCCGTACCAGCGCACGCCCGACGCCTCCGCCACCGTGTTCCGGGCCCGCCGGCGCAGGGTCCTGAGCGAGACGAACGTCTTGTGGTTGATCTGCCGCGCGATCTTCATCCCCTCAAGCACCGTCCCCGGCTCGTAGTGGCCGTCCTCGAACCGCGGGTCGTTCGCGATCGCCTGAATCTGCTCGAAATTGTGGATTCGCTGCAGCGGCGTGACCTCCATGCCGGCGGCGATGACAACGACGTTGCGCACCCGCTCGGGATACATCACGGCCAGATCGAGGACCGCCATGCCCCCCGTCGAAGGTCCGATCCCGGCGTGCAACACATCGATCCCCAACCGGTCGACGAGTCGTATCGCGGCGCGGACCGAGTCCGAGAACCGCACCCGCGGAAAGGTCGGACCCCAGCGCTCGCCGGTGGCCGGGTCGATCGACAGAGGGCCGGTCGACCCGTAGCAACCGCCGATGTAGTTGACGCAGATCACGCAGAAGCGGTCCGTGTCGATCGCTCGTCCCGGGCCGATGAAGTCGTGCCACCAGCCGAGCACCATCTCGTCGGTCCAGGCGTCGCCGAGACCGGGACCGCCGCGGTTCGTGCCGGCGGCGTGGTGGCTGCCGGTCAGGGCGTGAAACAGCAGCACCGCGTTGTCGCGCGCGGCGTTCAGTTCCCCGTACTGCTCCCAGGCGAGGGTGAACTTGGGCAGCGTGTCGCCGCACTTCAGCTCAAGCGGCTCCTCGAAGCGCTCGAACCGCGTCTCGACGACACCGATGCTGCCAGTGTTCTCAGCCGCGGCCACGCTACGAACGGGCTCCATGGGCCGACACTATGAGCTTGCGCCGCAGAACGCTACAGAGTGAGTTCGGGCGCAAGCTCATAGTGTGAGGACGGGACGGGCCGAAGGACCGAGCGAGCGAGGGCCTTCGGGGCGCTATGAGCTTGCGCCGCAGAACGCTACGGAGGGAATGCCGGCGGCGCGGCCAAGCCGCGGGGCACGAGCACCCAGTAGCGGCCCCGGTGCGCCATGCGGCCGGCAATCGCCCGGGCCCGCTCGCCCGCGCCCCAGAACACGTCCCCGCGTACGGCGCCGCGAATCGCTCCGCCCGTATCCTGAGCCACCAGCAACCACTGACGGCGCTCGTCCGGATCGTCGGCCGAAGCCGCCGGAATCATCGCGTCGAGCCAAACCGGCGCACCGTACGGAACGTACTGCCGGTCCACCGCCAGGGAGCGCTCCAGAGTCAGCGCGACGCCCTGGGCTCCGATCGGTCCCTCGCCTCGAATCTGACGGAAGAAAACGTAGGAGTCGTTCGTCGCCATGACGTCGTCCGCGCGGTCCTGGTGCGCCCGCAGCCAGGCGTCGATCGACTGCAGCGACACTTCGTCCAGCGTCAGTTCGCCCCAGTCCACGAGGGTCCGGCCGATCGCGTGGTACGGGTGGCCGTTCTGGGCCGCGTAACCGACCCGGAAGATCGAGCCGTCGTCGAGTTCGACCCGCCCCGATCCCTGGATGTGAAGGAAGAACGCATCGATCGCATCGTCCACCCAGATCAGCTCCAGGCCGCGGCCCGCAAGCGAACCGGACGCGATCGCCTCCCGGTCGTCGTAGGGCTCGAGGCTGCGGCCCCGAACCCTCCCTGCCACCCGGCGCCCCCGCAGATCGTCGCGGAACCGGCCCAGGTCGACCATGACGAGGTCTGACGGCTGTGTGTACAACGGCACGCTGTAGCGCTCGCTGCGGCTGCGGCTGCCGTGAAGCAGGGGTTCGAAGTAGCCGGTGAAGAGGCCGATGCGCCGCGTCCAGCTCGCGCCGTCGCCCGGTCGACCCCCGGCATCCGGCGCGTCGGCTCGCGAAAGCGGTACCGCGACGAGCTCACGCTCGATGACCGCGCGAACCTCCTCCTCCCCGGCCGCATCGCCCAAGCCGCGCAGGGCGCCGCAGAACGGACGCCAGTCGCCAGGCGTGCCCCCCAGCTCGACCGGCTTCAACGGCCGGTCCGCGGGCTGCGCGAGCAGTCGCTCGCAACTCCTGAGCAGGGCCGGCAAGGCCTCCGACACATCGTCACCGGCCCAAGCCGGCAGCGCCCCGACCTCGACCGGCGGCCCGTAGACGGCGACCGCGGCCGCCTCGGGCTGAGCCGGCGCCTCGGCTTCCTTCAGCGCACCCAGCCATCCCCCGATCCGCTCCGGCCCGATCGCGAGAACGGTCGCGACCAGCGCCCAACCCACGGCTATGAGGAGGGCGATCCGCGTCCCCCGTCCCCGAGAGACGCCTCCCTGTTTCGACCGCGGCGCCATGCAGCCGAGACGCTAGCAGCAGCCCGCTGGCGGGTACGCTCTCGGCAATGACCGGACGCCCACTCCGCTGGCTGTTTTTCTACGACTGCATCTATCCCGAGTCTCTGGGGGGCGTCGAGCACAGGAACTACGAACTCGCCCGGGAACTGGGCCGGCTCGGACACGAGGTCGTGCTGTCGGGTTGGGCCGAGGCGCCAGGCGAGCCCCATCCCAACGTCCGCGTCCAACCGGTGGCCAAGGCCAGCCGCCGCTACCTGGCGCGCGGCCGACGGTCCGGCCTCGACGCTCTGACACTCGCTTCCCAGGTGCACCGGATTCCGCTCGACGGCATCGACATCGTCGAGACCGCGAACATCCCCTACCTGCACCTGCCCTTCCTCGCGCAGCGTTGCCGCGGGCGACGCATCCCGCTGCTCGTGACCTGGCACGAGCACTGGGGCAGGTACTGGAGAGAGCACCGGCCTCCGCGACGATTCGGCCCCGGCATGTGGCGGTTCTACGCTCTCTGCGAACGCCTGTCGCTGCGATTCGGCACGCAGGCGGTGGCGGTCAGCAAGCTCACCGCCGATCGGGTCGCCAGGGTGCGCGGCGAAGCAGTCGAGGTCGTCCCCAACGGCATCCCGTTCGAGAGAATCCGCGACCTCGCCGCGGAACCGGACCCGACCGCGCCACCTCTGGTCTACGCCGGACGGTTGATCCCCGAGAAACGGATCGATCTGCTGATCGACGCCACGGCCAGACTGGCGGCCACCGAGACCGGCCGCAGGCTCGCCAGCGAACGCGGCGCTCTGCTCCGGATCATCGGCGGCGGCCCGGCAGAGGACGACCTTCGGGCGCACATCGAGAGGGAGCGTCTCGCCGGCATCGTCGACTTCGCCGGCCGGCTGCCCGAGAATGAGGACGTATGGCGCGCCGTGGCCGGCGCCGACCTCGCGGTACAGCCCTCCGCCCGCGAGGGCTTCGGACTCTTTCCGCTGGAAGCGATGGCCGCGGGGGTCCCGGTGGTCCACTGCGCGTCGCCGAACAGCGCCGTCCCCGAACTCGTCCGCGACGGCCGGGAAGGATGGGCCTCCGCCGCGGACGCCGGCGAACTGGCCCGACTGCTCGAACGGCTGCTCGGCGCACCCGCGGAAGTCGCCGCCGCCTCGCGCGCGGGCCTGAAGCGCGCGGCCGGCTACGACTGGCGGCAGGTCGCCAACCGGGTGATCGAGACCGGAAGCGAACTGGTTCGGCAGGAGCGGGCCTGAGCCACCGCCCGGGGTTCACGGACTGCTGTAAGGTCTGCGCCGTTGTGGGGACGGTGCTGCAGGTCGAGGTGTCGCCAGGCGAGCTGATCGACAAGATCACGATCCTCGAGATCAAGGCCGAGCGGATCAGCGACCCGGACAAGCTCACGAACGTCCACCGCGAGCTGCGGAGCCTGAGTGCGACCCGCAAGGAGGCGCTCGACACGTCGCCGGAACTCGACGAGTTCACAGCGGAACTCCGCCGGATCAACGAGCTGCTCTGGGAGATCGAGGACGACATCCGCGACTGCGAGCGGAACGGCGACTTCGGCGAGCGCTTCATCGAACTCGCACGTGCGGTCTACCGCACGAACGACCGCCGCGCCGCCGCCAAGCGCAAGATCAACGAGTTGCTGGGCTCGGAGCTCGTCGAAGAGAAGGACTACGCCGACTACTGATCCGGTCCCCGACTGAGTGCGCCGGCCTGCCATCCGTGCGCCCGCTGACGGGCGCACGGACTGGTTCGCGGGTGACGCGGGTCGAGCCACCCGGGTTCTGACCGGCATCCGGCGCGCAGCGCCGAACTCCGCTGGGGCCCTTCCGCTACCAGGTTCCCTCGTTCGGCATCGAGGCCCACGGCTCCTCGACCGGCAGAGAGCCGCCGGCTTGCAGTAGCTCGATCGAGATCCCGTCCGGCGAGCGGATGAACGCCATGCGACCGTCCCGCGGCGGCCGGTTGATCACGACGCCCTGTTCCTGGAGCGACCGGCAGGTGCCGTAGATGTCCTCCACCTCGAAGGCTAGGTGGCCGAAGTTGCGGCCTCCCGTGTAGTCCTCGGGGTCCCAGTTCCAGGTCAGCTCCAGGAGTGGCGCCGTCCGCTCGCGGGCCAGCTCGACGTCCGACGGCGCGGCCAGGAACACGAGCGTGAACCGACCTTGCTCACTGTCGAACCGCCGCAACTCGACCATCCCGAGCTTGCCGCAGTAGAAGTCGAGCGCTTCCTCCAGGCTGGCGACCCGAACCATCGTGTGCAGATACTTCATCCTTCGTCTTCTCCGGTTCTCGGCCAGGAGCGTACGCGGCAGGAACCGGGTGCACCCGCCTGCCACCCGTCCACCAGCCGGCAGCGAATCGATCCGGTAGCTTACGCCCTCAATGCGCATCAGGGAGGTAGTGCATCGGGTGATCGACTCGCCAATCACCCAGGTCGGACGGTGGAAGAGCAACGCCGCCCGCGACCTGCCCCTGATCGACGTCTCCCAGGCCGCACCGACCTACCCGCCAGCCCAGGAACTGCGCGATCACATCGCAGCCGTCGCTCAGAGTGTGGCCACGGCGACCTACACCGACCAGCAGGGGATCCTCCCTCTCCGCGAGGCCCTGGCCCGTACCCTGACCGCCGACTACGACGCCCCCGTCGCCCCGGACCAGTTAGCCGTCACCGCCGGCTGCAACCAGGCGTTCTGCCTCGCGATGATGGCGCTCACCGAACCGGGTGACGAGGTCCTCGTCCCGCTGCCGTCCTACTTCAACCACGACATGTGGCTTCGCTCGCAGGACGTAGCCCCCGTGTACCTGGAGCCGGGCCCCGACATGCTCCCGGACCCCGCCGAGGCCGAGGCAGCCGTGACTCCGGCCACCCGCGCGATCGTCCTCGTGACCCCGAACAACCCGACCGGCGCCGCCTACCCGCCGGGCCTGATCGACAGCTTCTTCGAACTCGCCCGAGACCGCGGGCTGGCCCTCGTCATCGACGAGACCTACCGCGAGTTCCGCGAACACAGCGACCCACCGCACCGGCTCTTCACTCGCCCGGACTGGAGCGACACGCTGATCCACCTCTACAGCTTCTCCAAGGCCTACTGCATGGCGGGCTACCGGATCGGCTGCATGGCCACGAACCCCGCGTTGCTGCGCGAAACCCTGAAGATCGCCGACTGCGTCGCCCTGTGCCCCTCCCACATCGGTCAGTTGGGCGCCCGGTTCTGCCTCGACCACCTCGACGACTGGAAGCGCGAGTACCGCCGCACCGTCCGTGACCGCGTCGCCTACGCCGCCCGCCGCCTCCGCGAAGCGAACACCGGTTTCGAAGTCGCTTCCTCCGGCGGCTACTTCGTCTACGTCCGCCACCCCTTCACCGACCGCACCTCAGCCGACGTCGGCCGCAGCCTCGCCCAGGACCACGGCATCCTCTGCCTCGCCGGCTCCATGTTCGGCCCCGGCCAGGACCGCTACCTCCGCCTCGCCTTCGCCAACGTCGACCTGCCGGCGATCGATGAACTGGTGGAACGCCTCGAGAGCCTGGGCGCGGCTGGCTAGCTGCTGCGCGGTACGCCCGCGAGCGACGGCTCGAACTCGACCGTCACGCCGACACCCGCGCGAGTCGAAGTGCCTCCAGCAGTCGCGATTGCTGGGGCGCTGATTGCATGCAATCATTGCACGAAGGCGAGCGCACCACGAGGAGAGCGACCCATGGCCAGCATCACGATTCGCAATCTCTCTCAGGAATCCAAGGAACGGCTCCGGCACCGCGCGGCACGACGGGGATGCAGCCTCGAGGCTCTGGTCCGGTCGCTTCTGGACAGCGCGGCCGAGGAGGCCCTCGTCTCAACCGGGTTTCCCCATGACCTCATTGCGGTGATCGAGCCGGGCGAGGAGATCGAACCGCTCCTCCGCGGTCACGACCAACCGCAGCCTCCGCTCAGCCTGCAGTGATCCTTCTCGACACGAACGTCCTGTCGGAGCTGACGAAGGCAAGGCCTTCGCCCCAAGTGGTCGCCTGGCTCGAAGCGAACGAGCCTCTGCTGGCGGTTCCGGCAATCACCCTCGCCGAGTTGCGCTACGGGATTGCGCGGCTGCCCAGCGGCCGGAGACAGTCGAGTCTCCTTCGGTTCTGGCGCATGACGTGCGACCGTTTCCGGGGCCGCATCCTCTCGTTCGACGAGCGTGCCGCCGAGGTCTACGGAGATATGGCGGCCCAGGCCGAGCGCGCCGGAACGCGCCTGAACATTGCCGACGGCCAGATCGCGGCCATTGCGCTTGTGCACGGCATGCAGATTGCGACGCGCGACATAGGCGGCTTCGAGGCATCCGGCGCGGAATTGATCAACCCTTGGAACTGATGGCCGGCTGCCGGATCGGCTTCGACGTCGTCTCCTCCGGCGGCTACCTCGTCCTCCGGCCCACAGCGGGCGGGTGAGCCCGACGCGCCTCCGCCCGCCAACCCGCCCACCAGGACAGTCCGCCGCCTACGGCGCCCGGATCTCGAACTCGACCGAGCCGGTCTCGGGGTCGGCTTCGATGACCACGGAGCGGCCCTGGAACCAGGGGCCGGGGTTCACGACGCGGGTCGGGCCGATCGTGTCGGCGCCGATCGCTTCGTGGATGTGGCCGGAGAAGACGAGGTCGGGTTCGTACTGTTCGACGGCTGTGCGGAGGGTTCTCGATCCGACGTGGCTACCGCGGGCCAGGTCGCAGGCGGTGCCGTGGGGCGGCTGGTGGGAGACGAGGATCGTCAGCCGGCCCTCGACCGCGGATGCGTTGTGGAAGGCCTCGGCGGCGACGCGTTCGTAGTCTTCCTCGGTCCGCTCGTACGGGAGGTCGCCGAACGGAAGACCTCCCGAGAGGCCGATGAAGCGGACGCCGTCGACCGTGCGCGCGCGGCGGTCCAGGTCGATGTCGATGTCCCGGAAGTAGCTCTCGACGGTGGGCTGGTCGCAGTTGCCGCAGACCGCGAGCACAGGAACGCCGGAAGCCCGCAGCGGTTCGACGATCTGCCGGGCATGGTCCGGGCCCAGGAAGTTGGTCAGATCGCCAGCGAGAAGAACGAGGTCGAAGCCGGTCGGATCTGGCAGGCGGGGCGGCCGCTTGCCGGACCAGTGCAGGTCGACGACGCCCAGAATCCGAAGAGTCACATCGAATCTCCAGCCGCTTGGCCGCCGGTCGAGCCTGGCGGTAACGCCATCAGTGAACGAGGGTGGGAACGGCATGAGCCGATTCCTGCTGTTCGTCCTCCAGGCCATGGGACATGACGAAGACCCAGGCAGCCATGCGCTCCCGCTCCGTCTCGCAAATCAACTCGAAGACGTACTCGTTCTCCTGGTCGCCCTGGAACGACTGCACGTAGGCGACGCGTTCGCGGTCGATCAGGATCTCCCCCACGAGTCGCTTGCCGTAGACGAGCTGCGCGATGAGGAGGTTCTCGTTCTCCGACACGAACTGCCAGTGGAAGTCCTCGTCGTCGCACAGCAGCGCGTCCACCGATCCGGCGCGGACGACGCAGTTCGGGTGCAGAACGAGCCAGTTCCAGAACGCATCCAGGTCGAGCGTGACCCGGGAACGCTCGGCCGCGGTGGGGGCTGTCATCGCGCCATCGTATCCAAGCGGAGCCCACGTTAGAGTCCGCCTAATGACGAACGCATCACCCTGGACGGGACTCGGCACACCGCGCTTCGCGTACGAACGCGGCCTCCACGACCTCGGCAACGACTCCTACGCCTGGCTGCAGCCCGATGGCGGCTGGGGCTGGAGCAACGCCGGGCTGATCGTCAGCGGCAGCGAGTCGCTGCTCGTCGACACGTTGTTCGACCTGCCGAACACCCGCGAGATGCTCGACGCGATGAAGAACGCCCACTCGGCCGCCGCCGACATCGACCGGCTGGTGAACACGCACTCCAACGGCGATCACACCCACGGCAACGAACTCGTCGCCGGCGCCGAGATCGTCGCCTCGAAGGCCGCGGCAGTCGAGATGGAGGCGACGACACCGGAAGCGCTCGCGGCGCTCTTGCGCGGCGCCCGCGCGAACGGCGGCCTCGTCTCCGACTTTCTGGTCGACTGCTTCGGCAGCTTCGAGTTCGAGGGGATCACCCACACGCCCCCCACGCGGACGTTCGAGGGCGGCTTGAGCCTTCAGGTCGGCGAGACGACAGTGGACCTCGTCGAGGTAGGCCCCGCCCACACCGGCGGCGACATCATGATCCACATGCCCGGCGACCGCACAGCGTTCACCGGCGACATCCTGTTCATCGAAGGCGCGCCGATCATCTGGGCGGGACCGGTGCAGAACTGGGTCGACGCCTGCGACCTGTTGCTGAGCTGGGATCTCGAGACGATCGTGCCGGGCCACGGCCCGATCACCGACAACCGTGGCGTCGAAGCAATGCGGGCCTATCTCGTCTACGTCCGCGACGAGGCCAGAAAGCGGTTCGACGCCGGGCTGAGCGCCCGCGACGCTGCATACGACATCGCCCTCGGCGACTTCGAGTCCTGGGGCGACAGTGAGCGGATCGCGATCAACGTCGATTCGCTGTACCGCGAGTTCAGTGACGGCGGCGACCGCACGCACATGCAGGAGCTCTTCACCCGGATGGCCGAGCTCGCCCGGGACCGCAGGCGCTAGAGCCGCGACGGCGCCAGATCACCCCCACACCTCAAGAAACCGGCAACCAAGGGGAGAAGCAAAGATGGAGCTTGGAATCCAGGGCAAGAAGGCCGCCGTGGCCGCGGCATCGACGGGACTCGGGTTCGGCTGCGCGAAGGCACTGATAGAGGACGGCGTCCAGGTGGCGGTCTGCAGCCGCAGCCAGGAGCGAATCAACGAAGCCGCAGCGGAGTTGGGCCCCGGCGCCGTACCCATCGTCGCGGACATGTCAACTGAAGACGGCGCCCGCTCCTTTGTCGAGCAGGCGATCCAGGAGATGGGCCAGGTGGACATCCTGGTCGCCAACGCCGGTGGCCCGCCGCCCGGTTCCCCGGCCACCACTTCGATCGACGGCTACCGCAAGGCGATCGACCTCAACCTGCTGTCGACGATCGTCATGTGCCAGACGGCACTCCCCGGCATGCGCGAGCGCAGCTGGGGCCGAATCGTGGCGGTCACCTCGATCGGTGCCCGCCAGCCGATCGGCAATCTCGCCGCCTCCTCGGTCGCCCGCGCCGGCGTCAGCAGCTTCCTCAAGACGCTCTCCGCGGAAGTCGCACGCGACGGCGTGACGGTCAACTCGGCCCAGCCCGGCATCCATGCCACCGACCGGATCAAATCCCTGGGCAACACGGACGTCGTGGCCCAGCGCGTGCCGACCGGGACGCTCGGCACCGCCGAGGACTTCGGCAAGGCGGTCGCGTTCCTGTGCTCCGAGCCGGCGAAGTTCATCACGGGCACGAGCATCCTGCTCGACGGGGGTGCGTACCAGGGGCTGATCTGAAGCCGCCCCAACGCCACTTGAAAATTCTAACCTCGTTCGTGATACTCTAGGGAGCGCAAGAGTCTCGACAAACAGCTCGGAGGATCGACCATGAGTCGACAGGCGAACCGCTCTCTCCCCTGGTTTCTCGCTGTACTCCTCTGCTGCGCCCCGCCGCTGCTGGCCGACGGCCCGCAGACCGGCACGATAGACGGTCGGGTCACGGACAACGAAGGGAACGCGGTTCCCGGCGTTTCCGTCACCCTCACCGGGCCGCAGCGGACCAGAAACGCGACCACCGATGCCGACGGCGGCTACCGATTCGCCCTCCTCCAGGCCGGCGACTTCACGATCACCGCCGAACTCGAAGGGCTCGGCCGAGCCGAGTTCGACACGACCCTGAACCCGGGCCAGCGACGCGGAGTCAACCTCACCCTGATCCCGGCCGAGGCGGAAGAGATCACGGTCACCGCCGACGCGGTCCTGATCAGCAAGTACGACACCGGGGTCATCAGCACGGCTCCAGCCGAAGTGGTGGAGAACGTCGCCTACGGCACCCGAAACTACGCCTCGACGCTCCGTCAGCTGCCGGGTGTCGTGAGCGTCGCGGAGTCCGACAACCTGCCGGCGGTGAACGGCGGCATCTCGACCGAGACCCAGGTGCTGATCGACGGCGTGGACACGAGCAACACGCGCCGGGGCGGCGAGGCGCGGCTCATCATGCCGGCCACGGCCCTCGCCGAGTCCAGGCTTGAAACCCAGGGCTTCGGGGCCGAGTACGGCCGGGTCATGGGTGGCGTGATCAACTCGACGGTCAAGACCGGCACGAACGAGCTCCACGGCAACTTCCTGTATGTCGGCCAGAACCCGAAGTGGCGGGCCCTGAACCAGCTCGAACTGGAGCGGCCCGACGACCACACGCCGAGCTTCGAAGCCTCGCTCGGCGGCCCGCTCCGCCGCGAGAAGGCCTGGTTCTTCGTCTCCTGGGCCGACATGACGAACAATCTGCTCGACCGCCTTCAGGACGGCACGGTCATCGACAGCAGCCGCACGTCCGAGCCCCGCATCGCCAAGCTGAACTTCCAGCCCAGCGACCGGCATCAGCTCGCGGGCACCTGGATCGATTCGCGCGGCAACGGGATTGCCAGCCCGGGCAACTCGGGCGACTTCCTCTCGCTCATGGACCGGCCGCTCTTCGCCCAACTCACGACGGTCACCTGGAGCGTCGCGGCCAGCAACTCCGTGTTCCTCGAGATGAAGGCCTCAGCGCGCAAGGACCTCTTCCCGCGCAACCTCCTCTTCCCCAAGGAGAGCCTCGACCCGAACGCCTCCCCCGACGACCCGCCGGGGAACAACTACCGCTACCGAGACCTGCTGACCAACCTGCGACACAACGGTCCGGCGTCGGGGTCCGGCATCGGCTACAACGATTTCCCGCGGGACACGGCCAGCGCCTCGGTGAGCATCTTCCGGAACAACCACGAGTTGAAGTTCGGGATCGACGTCCAGGACATCGCGTTCACGAACCTGGGCAACGTCGGCAAGGAGTTCAGGGGACGCGGCTACGACTCGACTCTGCCCGGCGGATACGTGGCGCCGCAACGGGTGCGCATCTTCGAGGACTCCGTGCCCTCCCACAGCGAGGGAATCGAGACAGCGCTCTACGCCCAGGACCGGATCGACATCGGCGACCAGTGGAGCCTCCACGTCGGTCTCCGCCTCGACGACCAGACGATCAAGAACGACGTCGGGCGCGAGGTCGACGATTCTCAGGAAGTGGCGCCGCGTCTGACAGCCGTCTACGACATCAAGGCCGACGGCTCACTGCTGTTCCGGGCGAGCGTCGGGCGTTACTACCAGAACATCCCGCTCGACTTCGCCTACCGCGAGTACAGCGAACTGCCGACCGGCCAGCAGTCCTACACCGAGTACAACTGGAACTCGAGCACCCTGCGCTACGACCGGTTCCGGAGGCAGGTCAGGCCGGCGGGCGGCGGCGAAATCCAGCGCGTCGACCACTTCTACAAGGACCAGATCGCCCTTGGCCTCGACTGGCAGTTCAGCCGGAACTGGGTGTTCCGCACCAGCGCCGTCTCGCACGAGACGGACAACATCTACTTCGGCAACGAACAGTTCACCGCCGACGGCACGGGCGTTGAACGGGTGGTTCGCAACTGGCCGGGTGCTTACCGCGAGTACCAGGGCGTTACCTTCGAGTTGAACCGTCGTTTCCGCAACAACTGGTCGCTCAACACGAACCTGACGATCGGCGACGCAGAGGGCAATACGGCGAGCGTGAACACGAACTCGAACCTGTTCGAGGGGTTGGGCGGCGTCGAGCTCGACACCGGCGCTACCGACACGACGAGCCGCTACCAGGCAGGGCGCCTGGGCCACGACATCGACCGGCTCAACGTCGTCGCGGTCCGGATCTTCGAACTGGGCGAACACCGGCTGTCCCTGGGCGGCTTCTTCTCCGGCAGCAGCGGCCGCTACTTCGGCCCGACCCTGGCCACCACGGTCGCCCATCCGACCACCGGCGCCGAGATCGACACGGTGACCCGCCTGGCGCCGCGGGACGACCTGCAGCTCGACGACATCTACACGCTCAGCGCCTCGCTGGTCTGGTTCTTCCCGATCCGCGGTACGTTCGAGGGCCAGCTCGGCTTCGAGGCGGCCAACATGACCGACGAGCAGGGCGTGCTCTTCGTCAACCCGCGCACGCTGGAACCGATCTCGACGGTGACCGCCTGGCAACTGCCGCGAGAATTCCGCCTGAAGGCGGGTTTCCGCTTCTGATCGGAGGCCCCGTCAGGGTGAGCAGGCCGTTGCCTGGATCGGGGCACGCCGACAGGGCAAAGGAGAAACGCATGAGAACGTCCGTCGCCGCGGTCCTGCTGCTCGCCTCCCTCTCCTGCGCTCCCTCCGCCGATCCGCCCGTACGGCACAACGTCCTGTTCATCGTCGCCGACGACCTGAACGTCGCGCTCGACAGCTACGGCGCCTACCCGACCGCGAGGACGCCGAACCTCGACCGTCTGGCGGCCGAGGGCGTCCGCTTCGACCGCGCCTACGCGCAGCATCCGGTATGCAATCCCTCCCGGGCGTCCTTCCTGAGCGGGCTGCGGCCGGAAACGACGCAGGTCATCCACAACTCCCTGGCGCCTCGCCACGCCGTCGGCGATGTCGTCATGCTGCCCGAGTACTTCCGCGAGCAGGGCTACTTCACCGCCCGGGTCGGCAAGGTCGCCCACGGCCGCTACGAGGACTCCGTCACCTGGGACATCTCGGAGAACGCCCGCCGGAGAGGCACCGGCAACTACCTTCCCGGCGTCGACCACTCCGAGGTCCGCGACAACTCCTGGACCGAAGGCTCCGAGGACGGCATGTCACGGGCCGACGTCTTCGCGCCCCACGGCCGCACCGGCGGTCTCCCGCTCACCTGGCGAGCGACCGATGAACTCGAAGAAGACACACCCGACGGCCGCACGACGCGCCGAGTCATCGAGATCCTGCGGGAACACGAGGGTGACAAGCCGTTCTTCATCGCCGCGGGCTTCCACAAGCCGCACCAGCCCTGGGTAGCGCCCGCCAGCTTCTTCGAACAGCATCCGCTTTCCGAAACCGTGCTGCCAAGCGAGCCCGACGACGACCGCGACGACATTCCGGTTCCGGCGCTCGTCGGGTACCCGGATGACGCCCTCCACACCGACGACCAGAAGCGGCAGGCGATCGCGGCCTACCACGCCACCGTCACGCTGATCGACCACCAGGTCGGCCTGCTGCTCGACGCACTCCGGGAACTCGGTCTCGAGGAGTCCACGATCGTCGTCTTCGTCAGCGATCACGGTTTCCACCTCGGTGAGCACGGCGGCATGTGGCGCAAGCAGTCGCAGTTCGAGGAGTCGACCCGCGTGCCCCTGATCGTGCGCGCGCCCGGCGTCGCCGGCGGCCGGTCGACGACGGGACTGGTCGAACTTGTCGACCTCTATCCGACGCTCGCCGACCTCTCCGGTCTACCCGAGCCGCCGGGGCTCGAGGGCACGAGTTTCCGGCCACTGCTCGAAAACCTCGACGGGGCCTGGAAGAGCGCGATCTTCTCGCGCTCCGATCGCTTCACGCGGCCCGATCGGCAGCATTTCACCGCCGGGCTCAGTGTTCGGACCGCCCGGTATCGCTACACGGAATGGACCCCCGTCGGAGAAGGCGGCGAGGTTGAGATCGAACTCTACGACCTGGAGACGGATCCCAGGGAGTTCCACAACCTGGGCCATGATCCCGACCACGCCGCTCTGCGGGACCGGCTCGCCCGAGAGCTCGAAGCCGGATGGAGAGCGGCGCTACCCTCCGGAATCGAACCGCCGTCCTGACACCGGCCGACCCCGTCTTCCACTCGATCAGACAACCGCGGCCGCGCGAGCCGCATCGATCGCGGCCAGCTCATGCTGGCCCTCCAGCATCGCCCTCTCGAGTCCGGGCCGGGATACATCCGTCGCGGCCGCCAGCAGGCACAGGCTCACGAAATACCCAACCCTGGCCGCCGTCTCCTCGGCGTTGACGACACCGCGGGCCCACAGAGGCAACCACACGCCAGCAGGACCGAGAATCGCGAGCGCCAACTGCTCGAGGTCAACTGAGGGGATCAGGTCGCCTCCGGCGGCCGCCCGGTGGAGTTCACGTTCCAGGTGTTCCCGCGCGACCATTGCGATCGGTCCGCTGCCCGGTCGGCGCCGCGGCCCGGGCAGATTGATCGGCCGCGCCAGATCGGCGGGCGACTCCCGGACACCCAGCATCAGGCCGACGATCGCGCGGATCCGATCGATGGGCTCCGTCTCCTCCAGTGAGCCGATCCGCCGTTCCAGCTTCCGCGCCCCGGACCTCCGGAGGGCCTCGAGGATCTCTTCCTTCGAACCGTAGTAATTGTAGAGGGTCGTGACATCGAGACGGGCCTTGCGCGCCAGTGCGCGCATCGTGCAGGCCTCGATGCCGCCATCGTAGATCAGCTTGGTCGCCGCCTCCAGAATCCGTCGCTTGCGACGGCGCATGTTGAGTTCTCTTCGACCAGGCAAGGGTTCTCCTCGGTGAAGGTCCTCTGGCGAGGCGTCCGCGTGAAGGGCGACGATACTCCAGTGTCGCAGCGCAACGAAAGCCCCCGCAGCCTATCCCGGACCCACCAAAACTTCCAACTTTGTTTGCGTCACCGGACGCACTCAGGGCGGCGACTGCGACCGAGCTACTGCGTGCGACGCACGTAGCCCTTGCCAGCCCCCCAAAGCGCGACGCAGCCCGACCACGACATCACCGCGCCAAGCGCGTACGCACCCCGGTAGCCACCGGCCAGATCGTGAGCCCAGCCCAACAGAAGCGGACCAAGCGCCACGCCTACCGACGCGCACAACGTGCTCACCGAGTAGATGCGCGCGTAGCTCCGCGTGCCGAATGCCTCGGCCAGCAACAGCGGCTGCATCATGAGGAAGCTGCCGATGGTGAGTCCGAACGCTCCGGATGCCAGCAGGAGACCCGCCGTGCTCGTGGTCGACCCAAGAATCCCCAGGGTGAACCCCTGGAGGACAAGCAACACGAGGCTGAAGCCTCGGTACGGAAGACGTTCGAGCAGCGCGCCGGAAGCGAGGCGGCCCACCACGCTTGCCGCGGCGAGGATCGAGACCGCCAGACTGGCAACGCCCGGCTCGTGGACACTGACCAGCCTGAACTGATGGGCAATGCCTCCAACCTGCGCCATCAGCCCGAAGAAAAAGGTGGCTGCTATGCCCGCGAAGTAGCGGGAACGGAACGCCTCGCGCGCGTCGACTCCCGGCTCCTCGCCGCCGTCGAACTCGCCGGCGACATCCGTCGCGTCCCGCGGCCGCGGCAGCAAACGCCACAGGGCCAGGGGCAGAATGCCCACGACATAGGTTGCAGCCAGAATCTCGGTGCCGCGCCGAAGGCCATGCTCGGCAACGGCCCAGGCAGCGAACGGCGCGACCAGCATGCCCCCGGCGGAAAGGCCCGTGAACACGATCGACAGCGCGAAAGCCCGGCGCCGGGCGAACCAACGGGTGACCACGGTGCTCGCCGTGAGCATGCTCGTAGCGGAGAAACCGACGCCGAAGAGCACGAACGCCGCGTAGACATGCAAGGTGTCCTCGACGCGGCCGATCACGACCAGCGACACGGCACAGACGGCAACGCCAGTGGCGACGGACCAGCGGGCATCGATTCGCTCGATCACGCTGGCGACCGCCAGACCGGCAAACCCGCTGGTCGCGAAGAACACGGTCGAGGCGAGCGACGCCGCCGAAACCGAGAATCCGCGCTCGCGCGTCAGTGCCTCGAGCAGCACCGACTGGTTGTAGAAACCAAGCCCCGACGAGAACATCATCATCGCGAACAATGCCCCGACGATCTGCCAGCGAGTGGAGATTCGCGCCATTACGAGCCTTCCCGCAGCGAGTCGATCGGCGGCCTGCGCAACGCGCCTGCGCTGGCAAGGAGTCCCGTTCCGAGCGCCAGCAGGCTGCCCGCCGAAAGCGCCCCGAACACCGCCAGGGGACGGAAGGACCACGCGAGTTCGAGTTCGCGGGTAACCAGCCACCAGGAGGCCGACAGGCCGAGCAAAGCCGCCACGATCGCCGCGGACAGACCGATCAGCGCGTACTCGGCCGCGAAGGCGCGCAGCACGTCGAATCGGGTCGAGCCGATCGTCTTGAGCAGCGCCGCCTCCCGTCCCCGCCGTAGCGAACCGGCCGCGACCGCGCCGGCCAGCGTGAGCAGGGCGGCCGCCACCGTGAAGCTGCCGAGAACCCGCACGCCGACCTGCAGGTCCCCGATCAGATCGACCACCTTCTGCAGCACCTCACGAATCCGGACCACGGCGACGCCGGGATGGGCCCTGTAGACCGCGTCCTGGATTCCCTGTTCCCTGTCGCTTGGCAACCAGGCGGCCGCCAGCCTGGTCTGCGGCGCCCACTCCACGGCCGCGGGCTCGACGACCAGGAAGAAGTTGATCCCGAAACCCTCCCAGTCCACCCGTCTCAGACTGGTCACCGTGAGCGCGGTCTGCCTGTTCCCCACGTCCAGCGCGATCGTCGAGCCGACACCCACGCCGATCGTCTCCGCGAACTCCCGCTCGACACTGACCTCGAGAGCCGACGGATCGACCCACGGCTCCTCCAGCGTCGCCGGCCCGGACGCTTCGAGGATCGCGTTGTCCGGCGGCAGGTCATCCAGGTAGGTCAGGCGCAACTGCCGCCTCAATGCCCAGCGGTTCCCTTCGTTCGCCCGCTCCGCCACCGGGACGCCGTCGATCGTCGCAAAGCGCGCCATGACGACCGGCGCCGACTGCACCCTTTCGGCGCCCTCACGTTCGAGAAGCCCGGCCAGTTCGTCCCATCCGGCCTGCGGGACGTTCAACAGAAAGACGCTCGGCGCGTCCTCCGGAAGCCCCGCAGCCAGTTCGTCGTGCAGATGGCCCTGGACGACGAACATCGCGAGCAGGACCATCAGGCCCATTCCCAGGGCGACCGAGGCCGCCAGCGTGCCGGACTCGGGCCGCGCCAGCGCCGCGACGCCGTACCGGAGCCAAGACGAGCGACACCTCGGCGCCAGAACTCGGGCCAGCGAGCGGAGCATCAAGGCGGCGACGATCAGGGCGGCAATCGCCGCTCCCACGGCGCCCAGGAATCGGAGCGCGAGCCACAGCGACCCCGCCTGGAGCGCGGTCGAACCCGCGACGCCGACCGCGACGGCGATCAGCGACAGCGCGGTCCCGAGCCATGAACCCGGCAGCGGCTCGGCGCCACGGCGGAAGACCCGCACCGGCGGGGCCCGCAGCACGACCAGCAGCGCCGGTGCGGAGAACGCGGTCGATACGCCGATGCCCAGCGCCACGCCACGAAGGAAGGCCCAAGGCTGCCAGACCGAGACGGCTTCCACCGGCAGCGCACCGCCCAGGATCGCCGGCACGAGGAGGATCGAGACCAGGCCGACCGCGCCGCCGATCACCCCCGCCACCAGGCCGAGCAAGACCGCCTGAACGAGGTAGGTTCGCAGGAGATCGCGAGGCCGGGCCCCCAGGCACTTGAGAACGGCGAGGGCGTCGAGGCGCGCCGTCAGCCACGCGCGAATCCCCTGCGCCACGCCGACACCGCCAACCAGCAGCGACAGCAGCGCGACGAGTCCCAGATAGCGCGAAAGCCGTTCCAGGTCTTCGCGAATGCCGGGCTGCGCGTCGGCGTACGTCTCGACCCGCACACCCGCGCCGTCCAGAGTCTCGTCGCGAAACGCCTCCGCCTGAAGCTCCAGTTCCTCGAGCGAACGTTCACCCGGCAACCGCACCAGCACCAGGTAGCCGCCGAAGCCGGCGAAAGGGAAGATCCCCGCCGCCTCCTGCGCGGCGACACCCACGATCACGCGCGGTCCGAACGCGAACCCCGTCGGCAGCCGGTCGGGCTCCCCTTCCAGTGCGCCGGCAATCCGGAGCGTCCGCCCTCCGAGGCGAAGCTCGTCGCCGATCTCGAGCCCCAGACGGGAAAGGGCTTCCGGCGACACCAGCGCCGAGTGGTCGCCGAGCACTTCGGCCGGCTTGGCGCCGGGCGGGAGCGGCGGCCGGACCTGCAACTCGCCATAGAACGGATAGCCGCCCGAGATCGCCTTCAACTCGACCAGCAGACTCGACGGACCTTGCTCGTCCGCCCCGGAGGCCTCCGTTCGGCCCACCATCGCGGCCAGCTCGCGGACCTCCGCCCTGGTGGCCCCCGGCACGGAGTCGACCGCCTCGAGCATCCCATCCGGGATCGGAGCCCGCGACCGAAACGCCAGATCGGCGGCTAGGAGCTTCCTGGCTTCCCCGCGGATCGCCCCGTCCACGCTCGAGGCGAGGCCCGCCACCGAAACCACGGCCCCGACCCCGACCGAGAGGCAAAGCACCCAGACCAGAACCCGGCCCAGCGAACCCCGAAACTCGCGCAGCGAGTACCGGAACGTCACGCCCGGGCCCACGTCAGCGTCCTTCCGTAAAGCGCCCGTCCACCATGACCAGCTCACGGTCGGCACGAGCGGCAACCGCCGGGTCGTGGGTGACGAGCACCAGCGTCGAGCCGAAGCGATCGCGGAGAGCCATCATCACGTCCAGAACTGCGGCGCCGGTGACCGAGTCCAGGTTGCCGGTCGGTTCGTCGCCGAGCAGGATCATCGGCTCGGCCGCGAACGCCCTCGCCAACGCCACGCGCTGCTGTTCGCCGCCCGAAAGCTGCGACGGGTAGTGGTGACCGCGCCGGGCCAGTCCGACTTCGGCGAGCAGGTCCTCGGCACGCTGCCGCGAGCCGCGGCGGCCCAGCAGGTCGAGCGGAAACTGGACGTTCTCGCGCGCGGTCAGGTTGCCGAGCAACTGAAAGGACTGGAAGACGATGCCGATCTTCTCCCGGCGCAGCAGCGCCAGTTCATCCTCGCTCAGACCCTCGATCGGCCGGCCTTCGATCAGGACGCTGCCCGCGGTCGGACGGTCGAGGCCCGCGAGCAGCGCGAGCAACGTCGACTTGCCGGCGCCCGACGGGCCGCGGATCGAGATGCACTCGCCCGCGGCCGCCTGCAGGTCGATGTCGTTCACCACGACCAGGGTGCGCTCCCCGGAGCGCAACTCGCGCCGCAATCCGCGGGTCTCGATCCGCGGCGGAGTTTCAGGTGGCGCGACGTGGGCAGGCGAAGCGCCTCGGCTGCCGCTCAGAAGACCCCCATCATCGCGCGCCACTGTTCCAGACTGCTCGGCCTCAGGTAGGCGTTCCACTGGAGTTCGCGGCCGATCGTCGAGCTCGACTCGGGGCCGTAGTCGTGGCCCGGGTAGATCGCAAGTTCCGGCGGCAAGCCCTTCAGCCGCTCCAGGGAGCGGTACATCGCGTCGACATCGCTGTGCGGCAGGTCGATCCGGCCGATTCCCTGCACGAACAGGGTGTCCGCCGTCAGCACATGACCGCCGGCGCGGAAACAGCAACTCCCCGGCGAGTGTCCCGGCGTGTGCAACACCTCGACCCTGATGTCGCCCAGGTCCAGCACATCGCCGTCGCGGAACGTCTCCACCCGGTCCGACGGACAGCCCGCGATCTCGGCGCCGCGTTCCGCCTCGGCCTCGTGGATCAGCATCGGCAGATCGAACTCGGCGCGCAGTTCGCGCACGCCGGGGATGTGCTGGCCCATGATCTCTCCGCCGATGTGATCCTGGTGGAAGTGAGTCGCCAGCACGCCGACGACCTCGTAGCCCTGCTTCTCGGCGACCCTGACGACGCCGAGCGGCTCCCAGGCCGGGTCGACGACCCAGGCCTTGCGGGTGGCGGAGTCAGCCAGCACGTAGACGAAGTTGGCCATCGGCCCGGCCTGGATCTGAATGAGACGGGGTTCGGCAGCGGCCACGGTATCGGCGGCCCCGGCGGCAGCAAGCGGTGAAGAATCGGTCATCGTCAGCGGAATCTACCCCGGCGTACGGGCAGTTGTTAGCCTCGCGCCCATGCCAGACCAACACCACCCCATGTTCGACCTTTCCGGGCGCACCGCGCTCGTCACCGGCGGCAGCCGCGGACTCGGCCGTGCGATGTCGCTCGCCTTCGCCGCCGCCGGCGCCGATGTCGTCGTGACCAGCCGGAAGATCGACTCCTGCAACGAGGTCGTGGCGAAGATCGAGGCGATGGGTCGGCAGGGCCTGGCCCACGCCTGCCATGTCGGTCACTGGGACGAGGTGGACGGTCTGATCGACGCGGCCTACGAGCGATTCGGCAAGGTCGACGTCCTTGTGAACAACGCGGGGATGTCGCCGCTCTACCCGAGTCTTTCCGAGGTCGGCGAGGCGCTGTTCGACAAGGTGATCGCGGTGAACCTGAAGGGACCGTTCCGTCTGGCCGCGGTGATCGGCCAACGCATGGCGGAGGGCGATGGCGGCAGCGTGATCAACGTGACGAGCACGGCCGCCATCCACCCCAGCGCGAACGCCGAGCCCTACGGCGCGGCGAAAGCGGGCCTGAACGCCCTGACCGAATCCCTTGCCCATGCCTACGGCCCGAAGGTGCGCGTGAACGCGATCATGCCGGGCCCCTTCCTGACGGACATCTCGAAGGCGTGGGACCTCGAGGCGTTCAACCGGCGGGCGAAGGCCTCGATTGCGCTTGAGCGCGGCGGCGAACCGGACGAAATCGTCGGCGCAGCGCTCTATCTGGCCTCCGACGCCTCCAGTTACACGACCGGCGCCGTACTGCGAATCGACGGCGGCAGCCGTTGAGTGACGATACGTCCACCTTCCAAACACCCCGACAGCGCAACGGATCGCGCGCCGAGTTCGGCCGGGGCCTGCTCGCACTCGCCGGCCTGAGCAGTCTCGCGATCGCTCAACCCGTGATCGACCTGCTGCGGAGAACACCCGAGTTCTTCGCGATCAGACAACTCGGGGTGACGGAGGTCCTGGCTCTCGTCGGGTTCCTCCTCATCGGCCCCGCGCTGGCGTTCTCCCTGCCGGCCATCGCGGCGTGGTCTCGCCGGCCGGCCTGGATCCGACCGGCGGTCGCGGGGCCAGCCGGCCTGCTGACCGGCGCGATCATCCTGCAGGCAGGCCGCGGCCTGCCCGCCGCCGCGGCGATCACCCTTGGCGTCGCCGCCTGCGCCGGACTGACTTGGGGCTATGTCCGTCTTCCGTCCATCCGCCTCCTGACCTGCCTGCTGGCGATCGCCACGGTCGCGGCGCCGGCGGTCCTCCTGCTCGATCGCGATGTGCGGCGAAGCCTCCCTGGTTCGAACCACCAGCTACCGACCCGCGATACAGGCGCGCGAGCCCCCGTCGTGCTGCTCGTCTTCGACGAGTGGTCGGTCATTTCGATCCTCGACGAAGAAGGCGGAATCGACCGGCAGCGGCTTCCCAACCTCGCACGATTAGCAGGAGGCGCCACCTGGTATCCCAACGCCACCGCCGCCTCGAACATGACGAACTACGCCGTTCCGTCCATCCTGACCGGCTTGAGACCCGAACGCGAGCAGCTTCCGATTGCCGAGGACCATCCGATCAGCCTCTTCACCCTTCTCGCCCCCAGCCACGACCTGTTCGCGATGGAGCCGGTGACCTCCCTGTGCCCGCCTCAACTGAACCGGTTCGAACAACAGCGCCCCTCCTTCGCCCGCCGCTTCGGTCTGCTCGTGTCCGACCTTCGCTTCGTGTGGCTCAGCCTGACGCTGCCGGAGCCCTGGGCGACGCGGCTTCCCGCGCTCGACCGGACCTGGAGCGGCTTCGGCCGGAGCGGCTCGCGGGCCGCGTTGCCGCCGGACGAGCGGCAACTGGCGCGTACTCAGCCCCATCGCCGGAACGACGAACGGGTCGCCGACTTCCACAGGTTCCTCGACGCGCTCGAACCGCCAGGCGAGCGGCCGGGCCTGTACTTCGCGCACGTCCTGCTTCCGCATGGACCCTGGGAGTACCTGCCGTCCGGCCGCAGGTACTCGCGCAGCAGATCCTACGGTCTTGAAGACGGAACCTGGACGGCCGACCCGTGGACCGTCAGGAATCACGAGAAGCGCTACCTGCTGCAGGTCGAGTTCGTGGACGGGCTGATCGGCGAACTGATGACGAAGCTCGAATCGCTCGACCTGTTCGATCGCAGCGTGATCGCGATCGCCGCGGATCACGGCGTTTCGTTCCAGCCCGGGAAGCCGCTTCGGCTGCCAACCCCCGACCCCACAGGCGAACAGCTCCTCGACCTGCTCAGCGTGCCGCTGATCGTCAAGGCGCCCTTTCAGGACCGGGCCAGGGTCGACGAAAGCGAGTTCTCCCAGGTGAACCTGCTGCCGCACCTGATGGAACTCGCCGGGGCCGACTCCATCGCGCAACGGCCCCCGGGCCGCGACGAACCGCTGCTGCTTGGCGAGCACGCGGCCGGCCTTGAGGTTCCGGCAGACCGCGGTTCCTGGCGCCGCGCCCGGCTCGCGGCCCAGGCCGAGTTGCTTGGACATGCGAACGACCCGGCGACGATCGGAACGCGGAGCGATCTGCACGGCCGGAGGGTCGCCGAACTGCCTCTGCGAACCGGCGACGTCCACGCTCGCCTCGACCTGCCTGGCGCCTGGGACGACGTGGACAAGGACGCGATCCTGATTCCCGCGATCGTCGAGGCGACTCTGCTCGGACCCGAGGATCAGACGGACCGGTCGGTCGTCGTCGCGATGAACGGAGTCGTTGCGGACTCGGTGCGCCCGTACACCGATGCCGCCGGCCGTCGCCGAATCTCGGCTCTTTTACCCGACGACCTCCTTCGCCCGGGCCGCAACCGAGTCGACCTGTTCCTCGTCTCCGGGCGAGACGACGCCGTGGAACTCGAGCGCCTCGCACCGCCGGCGGTCGTTGCCTACGAGGTGGACACCGGCTACTCCTGGGCCCCCGAGCGCGACAGCGCGGGCCTGGTGCGAGGTCTTCTCCGCCGCCCTGTCGACAACCCCGGCCAGCCCCCGGAGAGGCTCCCGGTCGTCGGGAGATCCTCCGGGCTGTCCGGCTACCTGGAGGCCACCGTGCCCGAACCGCCTTTCGCGTCCGGCGGCCCCGGGAGCTTCCGTCTGAGCGGCCGGGTCTTCGACGCGAAAGGCGCCCGGCAGCCTGGCACGATCGTCGCTGTCGTCGGGGGAGACACCGCGGTGGCGTTCTCCGGACCTGCGCTTGAGGACGACAGCTTCACCGCTCAGCTCGTGGCCGACCGGGAACAGGTCGAGCGGGAGGGAATCGTGGCCTTCGCGGTCGGGCACGACGACACAGCGGTTCGCCTTCGGTTCAGCTACAGGAAGATCGCGGTCGACCGCAAAGGCAGGCGGGTCCTTCCCGTCTCTGACGGTCGCCGACTCCTCGTGATGGGCCCTGGCGACGGATACGCCGGCGCGGTAGACCGGATCACCCTGGACGGCAAGGACACCCGGATCAGCGCCTGGGCAGCCGACCTGGAACGGGAGGAACCGCCGCGCCAGGTCGTGATCTACCGCGACGACGAGTTCCTGAACCGGCTGAATCGCACAAGGCGGGACCGCACCGACGTGGCGGAGCGGTTCAATTCCCGGCCTCTGTTGCGAAGCGGCTACCACGGCAAGGTTCCAGGCGGGCCTCTTCCCTCCGCGTTCCCCCGGCGCCACCGGGTCTTCGCGGTGATGACTCGCGGCGCGGCCGTCGAGCTCCCCGCGCCGCGCCCAGGCGGCGGCAGCCGGTGACGACATTCTCCCGGCGGACTCCGCGCACGAGCAGTCATCCAGGCGCGATCGCTCGCATCCTCCCATGCGTTCTTGCCTCGGCGCTCCTCGCGTGCGGCGGTGAGGCGCGGCACGCCTCGCGCGCGGACCTTGCCCGGTTGCTCGACCTGGCCACGGTCACCGCCGAGACGGCGGAGGTTCAACCCGGCAACTACGAACAGCGCGATGAGCTCCTGAGCGGTTGGTCCGCCCCCGAGGAAACCAGGGCGGGCACCTTCGCCAGGAACGCCCGCCCAAGCGCCAGCCTGCGCTGGCAACTGGCCTGGCCGCGCGCGCTGGAACTCGTCCTTACCGGCCGGAACCTGACGGCTGGCGGCAGCCAGCCGGTCACTGTCCGCGTGTCCTGGAATGACGAGACCCTGGGTCAGTTCGAGCTGTCGGCGGACGCCGGGATGGAAGAGCACCGCCTGCAACTGCCGGCCACCGTCCAACGAACGGGCGCCAACGAAGTCAAGTTGAACCACGTCATCCACGCGGGGCCCGGCGCCGTCGAGCCCAGGGTCGCCTGGAGCCGCCTTCGGATCGAGGGCGCCGGCGCCGGTTCACGACCGGCTGCGGAAGCCGATGGATCGCTCAAGCTGCCTTTCCACAGCGCGGTCGACTACTACGTCCTGCTGCCCGCAGGCGGCACGCTCGAGTTGGGCGCCGAGCTGTACGGTCCCCAAGGCGCCTGGAGGAACGCCGAACCGGCGCCAGGTCTGAGGGCATCCGCCTACCGCTCACCTTTGGGACCGCCGATCGTAACGACGACACTGACACAAGGCCGCGGCCGATTGACCCTGCCCGCACACGAGAGCCCGCTCCGCCTCCGCCTGGAACCGAGTCCAGGCGCCCGTGTGCCGGAAGCGGAAGCGGGTCTCCTGGTGTCTGCGCTCCTGCACAGCCCGACCCCGGCCTGGCCTCACGCCGCTTCGCCGCCCGAGTCGGGCCGCGGGGAGAGCGAGCCCACACCGCGGGACGGCGCGCCTGAAGCAACCGCGGCTCTGTCCGGGAAGTTGCCCCACATCCTGATCTTCCTCGTCGACACGCTGCGCGCCGACCACCTGGGCTGCTACGGCTATGGGCGCCCGACGTCGCCGAACATCGACCGTTTCGCCGACGACGCCGTGCTCTTCGAGCATCCGGTGGCCCAGTCGTCATGGACCCGCCCGGCGACGGCGAGCATCCTCACAGGGCTCTATCCCCACAACCACGGCGCCCGCACCCGGAACCAGAGACTCGGTGAGGAGGTCCCGTATCTGCCGGAGATCTTGCGATCGCTCGGCTACCGGGCCCTCGGCGTGAGCACGAACGGCAACGCCGGTCCCCGGTTCGGTTTCCGCCGCGGCTTCAGTCACTTCAGATCCCTGCCAGAGCGTGCCTCGCGGCCCGGTATTCACGTTCCGGTATGGAGGGCGGTCGACGAGACTCTGGAGTGGCTGGAGCGGATCGGACCGGGGGACTCCTTCTTCGTCTTTCTCCACGTCACGGATCCCCACGCTCCCTACCTCCCGCCCGAGCGCCTGCGACGACAGTTTGCACCCGACGCTCCCCCGGGGCCCGGCATTCTCAAGACCAGGACTTCGGCTGGCGCCAGCCACTCGGCAGAGGACCTGAGGGGCCTCTACGACGCCGAGATCGCCTTCGTCGACGAACACTTCGGGCGCATGCTCGAGGAGCTGGACCGACGAGGTGTCCTGGACGACACGCTTGTCGTCTTCGTGGCGGACCACGGCGAGGAGTTCCAGGACCACGGCCGGTACGGTCACGGAGCCACCCTCTACCAGGAGCAGATCCACGTGCCGCTCATCGTTCGATTGCCCGGAGCGTTGCGCCGGCCCGAAGACCTCTCCGTGGTGAAGTCGCAAGTGCGACAGATCGACATCGTCCCCACGATTCTCGACTCGATCGGACACCCGGACCTGATCGACACCGATGGCAGGTCTCTTCTTCCTCTCGTTCGCTCCGGCAACGACGTCCGTCCCTTCTCGGTCGCCATGGCCGAACTCCGTCTCGACGGACGCGCGATGGACGCGGTGCTGCTTGACGGAGCCGACCGCCGCCACAAGCTGATCGACTCCAAGACCCTCTCCAGGGCGGGTCGGCAACTGTTCGACACGAGCCGCGATCGTGCGGAGTTGAACGACCTGGGGCAGGAGTCGCTCTGGGCCGGCTATCTGGCGACGATCGGCAAGCTCCTGCAGCGAGGATCCGGGCCACTTGGGGCCGGCGTGGAACCGGCGATGCCGGCCGAGCAGCGCGAGGCGCTGAAGGCTCTCGGCTACCTGGATTGAACTCGTTCGGCCTACGCCCGCGCGGAGGCGGACGCTCCGCGTCAGGCTCGCCGGACCGTCAGACCGCCGTCCACCGGCAGCGCGACGCCGGTGATGAAGGACGAGGCCGGCAGGCACAGGTGCAGCGTGCCGTGCGCCACTTCCTCGGGGTCGCCGTAGCGCCGCAGCGCTGTGCGGCGGCGGGCGTAGATCTGCTTGTGCTCCTCGGGGATCCGCTCCGTCATCCCGGTGCGGATCGGACCGGGGCAGATGCAGTTCACCGTGATCCCCTCCTTGCCCAGCTCCACCGCCAGGCCTCGGGTCAGGCCGATGACCCCCGTCTTGGCCGCCGAGTACGCGCTGTTCATCGCGGTCGCGCCCAGCCCTTCGGTCGAGGCGATGTTCACGATCCGCGGCGAGTCCGACTCGCGCAGGTACGGCAGCGCCGCACGGATCATCCGCTGGTGGGCGGTGAGCAGCACGTTGACCGTCTCCTGCCAGCGCTGCTCGTACTCGTCCGCGTCGATCGGCCCGCCGCGTGAGATGCCTGCGTTGTTCACCAGGATGTCGATGCCGCCGTAGCGCGCCGCCACTTCGTCGACCACCCGCAGGATCGCCTCGGCGTCGCCGACGTCGAGCGTCCAGGCCGTCGCTTCCCGGCCCGCGGCCTCGATCTCGGCAACGGTCTCCCGGACGCCTTCACCGTTGATGTCCGTGGCCGCGACGTTCGCGCCTTCCGCGGCAAACAGCTTCGCAGTCGCCCGGCCCATGCCCGAAGCGCAGCCCGTGATCAACGCGGTCTTGCCGGCCACGGACCGGCTCAGTGTGGTCAGTTCCGTCATCAGGATGCTCCTCCGCCTGTCTCGACCCAGGCCAGGGTGTCGTCCAGGGCCCGGCCAAACCTCTCCAGAATCTCGTCGATGTCCGATTCGGTGACGATCAGCGGCGGGCAGAAGGCCAGCGTGTCACCGAGCGCCCGCAGAATGACCCCGTGATCCAGGCCACGATCCTGGCAGTACGCGCCGACGCCGCGCGCCGCCGGGAAGGCCTCCCGGGTCTTCTTGTCCGCGACGAGTTCGCAGGCGCCGAGCAGCCCCATGCCCCGCACTTCCCCGACCAGCGGATGGTCCGCAAAGCGCCGCAGCCCGGCCTGGAAGTAGCTCCCGACCCTACCGGCGTGAGCGAAGAGGTCCCGCTCCTCCATGAGTTCCAGCGCCTTGAGCGCCACCGCGGCACAGACCGGATGCCCGGTGTAGGTGAAGCCGTGGCCGAACACGCCCCAGCGCTCGCCCGCCTCAACGAAGACGTCGACCATCTCGTCCGGCACCAGCACCGCACTGATCGGCAGGTAGGCGGATGACAGGGCCTTCGCGACCGAGGCGGTATCCGGTTTCATGTCCACCGCCTCGGCGCCGAATGGCGTGCCGAGCCGGCCGAACCCACAGATCACCTCGTCGTCGATCAGCAGCACGTCGTGCTCGTCCAGGACCTTCCGGATCGCCGGGTAGTAGCCCTCGGGAGGCACGACGACGCCGCCGGCGCCCAGCACCGGTTCGGCGATGAACGCCGCGACCGTTTCGGGGCCCTCGGCGCGGATCAGCTCGTCGAGTTCGGTGGCCAGCCTGGCGGTGAACTCGCCTTCCGTCTCGCCCGGCTCGGCTTCCCGGTAGTGGTGCGGGCAGGTCACGTGACGAAACTGCGGCAGCGGCAGGTCGAAGCTCTTGTGGAAGGCGGGCAGTCCGGTCAGGCTGCCAGCGGCCACGGTGACGCCGTGGTAGCCGCGGCGGCGACTGACGATCTTCTTCTTTTCCGGCCGTCCGAGCGCGTTGTTGTAGTACCAGACGAGTTTGACCTGGGTGTCGTTCGCGTCCGAACCGGAAGTGCCGAAGAATGCCTTCGCGTTCGGAACCGGCCCGATCTCGCGCAGCTTCGCCGCAAGCGCGACCGCCGGCTCGTGGCTGCGACCCGCAAACAGGTGGGAGAAGGAGAGCTTCCGAATCTGCTCGGCGGCCGCTTCCGCGAGCTCCTCCACGCCGTAACCCAGGGCCGTGCACCACAGGCCGGCCATCCCCTCGATGTACTCCCTGCCGTCTTCGTCCCAGACCCGGATGCCCTTGCCTCGTTCGATGACGAGCGGTCCGTCGCGCCGGAGGGCCGGAAGGTCCGTCGACGGATGCAGGACGGACAGGTGGTCGCGATCTGAGGTCGAAGGGGCGAACGTCGTCGCCTCGGCGGGCAGGCTCATCGGGGCTCCGGATGCGGCAGGTTCAACGTAACGAAGAGTGCAGTCTATGCCGCCGTGTGCGGGTTCTAGAGATCGGTGTCGCCACGAAGAAGCTGGCGAGCGATCATCCGGTTCATGATCTCGTTCGAGCCGTCGGCCACGTTCACGACGCGGAGCGCCTTCCAGGCCTCGGTCAGGCCGAGTTCATTCGTGAAACCCAGGGCGCCGTGGGTCTGCATCGCGCGGTCCACGGCCCGCAGCCCGGCCTGGACCGACCAGGCCTTCGTCATGCTCAACTCCTTGATTGCGCGCTCGCCGCGATCGAGAAGCCGGGCGGCGTTGCGCCCCATCAGGTGGGCGGCGTGGAGTTCCGTCGCCGACTCGGCCAGGGGGAAGGTCACGCCCTGGTACTCGGCGATCGGAGCGCCGAACGCCTCGCGCTTCTGCGCGTAGTCGAGCGCCGTCTCGACCGCCCAGCGACCGGTGCCCACCGCCCGTGCCGAGTTGTAGACCCGGCCCAGGGAAACGCCGTACAGCGCCGCGGCCAGTCCGCGGTCGACCTCGCCGATCACCTGCCACGGCTCGACGTAGAGACCCTCAAGCGCGATCTCCGCCTCGTCGCCGCCGATATCGCCGAACAGCTCGACGACGCGCATCCGCCTGAAGCCTCTCGCCTCGGTCGGAACGATGAAGGCGGTGATCCCTCGCTCGCCGGTACGCGCGAAGAGAACGCAGTAGTCGGCGATCGGTCCGTGTGTCGTCCAGATCTTCCGGCCGTTGATCCGCCAGCCGTCGCCGTCCCGCTCCGCTCTCGTCGCGAGCGCCGAGAGGTCGGAACCGGCGCCCGGCTCGGACAACCCGAAGCACATGATCTTCGAGCCGTCCATCAGCCCCGGCAGGAAGCGCTCCCGCGCCTCGTCCGTGAGTTGTGACAAAAGCCGGCTGGGACCGAACGCCCAGTGCGCCATCACGTGCAGCAAGAGCCACGGACGCGGTCCCAGGTGGTGAAAGAGCGCCTGCCAACCCGCGTAGTAGGCGAGATGGCCATGTCCGCCGCCGCCGAGTTCCTCGGGTACGCAGGCAATGAACAGACCTTGTTGGGCCGAGGCCGTCCGGACCTCCCGGATCAGCTCGACAACTTCACGGCGCAGCCGGCCGCCCTCGTCGTAGCGCCGCCGCGGATCGTCGAGGAGTTCGCCGTGCCGGTCGTGCCGCGGCAGAACCTCGCGCTCCGCGAAGTCCAGCACCCGACGCCGGAAGTCCTCGATCTCCGGCGGAAGCGGCTCGGCGATCGCGGTCATGGAGCTAGGAGCTTGCCCCGCCGAACGCCGCGGAGCGAGTTCCGCGGGGCGAGGTCCTGGTGAGGTGGGGGCTGGGGCCAAACATGGAGCCTGCGACAGGCTTGCCGGCTCTAGCCGCCGCCGCTCAAGGCGCTGTCCAGAGCGTCCAGCTTGTCCTTCCACAGACCCGCCTGGACCCCGACCTCGTCGCCGACGACGAGCGCCAGGTCGCTGTCCGCCTCGTAGCGCGGCCACTCAGGCAATCCCTCGCCGTTCGGATCGCCCGTCTTCGCGAAGTTCGTCCAGTAGCTCGACAGCAGGTCGGCGATCTCGTGATCCCGGTCCTCCCAGTTGATCCCGACCAGGTCCGTGTTGCCGAAGACGTAGGCCAGATCGCCGGAGTGGTAGGCGCCGAGGCGGCGCGGGCCACCCTCCCCGCCCAGGTCGGATCGATCCGGCAGGTAGAGCCGGAACACCGGCGGCGCGTGGCCGAAGAAATAGAGGTAAGCGTCGCCGCCGGCGGCCGCGGCGCGGCGGACCCACGTACGACTTCCCCAGCCGAAGATCGTGTCCGACGTGATCAGGGTCGGCACGGCCCCGGGCCCCTGCTCCGCCTCGGCGGCATAGGCCGCGAGCAGATCCTCCGCCGCATCGCCGTAGTCCTCCTCCAACTGTCGTTCGAGTTCCGCCTGTTCGAGCGGCGGTCCGGGCGCGAACAGGGCGCTCGATTCGTCGCCCATGAAGCCGACGATCATCGGCACGCGGTTGTGCTCCCCGCGGGCATAGATCGCTGACGGCTGGTCGGGCAGATACCAGCCGTCGACGACCGTCTTCGAGCCTGCGGACCAACCGGAACGTTCGGCGGCCGCCAGCACGTCGTCGGCGGGCGCCGTTCGGAGCTCCGCGATCGCATCCTCCTTGGAGCCTTCCCCGACGCCCAGTTCGGCGGCCAGCAGTTCGCCCCGCTCCTCAGCCTGCCCCAGCGTCGGAAGCGGCGTGAAGCAGCCCGCCGACTGGCCGACCGCCCGGTGGAACAGGCCGGCCGCGAGCGGTGACGCAACCAGACTGCAGACGCTCATCGAGCCGGCCGACTGGCCGAAGATCAGGACCCGCTCCGGATCGCCGCCGAATGCGGCCGCGTTCTTCTGCACCCATTCGAGCGCCGCGATCTTGTCGAGCAGGCCGTAGTTGCCCGAGGATCCGTGCTCGGACTCGGCGCTCAGGCCGGCGTGCGCCAGGAACCCGAAGGAGCCGAGCCGGTAGTTGATCGACACGAGCACCACGCCCTTGCGCGCCAGCGCCGCGCCGTCGAACGTGAGCGATGAACCATGGCCTGTCTCGTGGCTGCCGCCGTGAAACCAGACCATGACCGGGCGCGGAGCGTCCGCGCCGGAATCCGCCCCGGTCCAGAGGTCGAGGTACAGGCAATCCTCGCTGCGGTCCATCTCGCCGCGGCTGTAGATCGAGGTGTCGGGCGTGATCGGCTGCCAGCAGGGCGCGCCCGATTCGTGCGCCGCGCGCACACCCTCCCACGACGCGGGGGGCTGTGGAGGACGCCAGCGCAGGTCGCCTACAGGCGGCGCCGCGTACGGGATGCCGCGGAACACGAGCACGTCGCCCGCCGGGCCGCGCCCGTCGTCGACTTCGGCGCCCTGGACGCGGCCGGACGCCGTCTGGACTGTGAGGCCCGGACCGTCGGCGCCGGGATCTCCCGGCCCGCCACAGGCGGCAGCGGCGACGGTGATCACCATAACGACAAGATACGGCGGCCTGCGTTGCATTGGAACTCCCCTCCGTTCACGGAATCAGACCTGCAACAGTAGCCGCTGCACATCCTCAGTAAGCGGCACGGGCCGTCCCGCCCTTGTGTCCAGCAACACCCAACGATGCGTGAAGCGAGCGATCTCCCTGCCGTCCGCCGCCGAGAGGACCTCGAAGTCCTGGTCGAAGCCGCGCTCCGTCGCCTTCGTCGTGCGGACCCGGATCCGCGCCCCCTCCTGCCACCGCAGCGGCGAAAAGTAGGTCGCGGTGGTCGAACGCTGCACCGCGTAGACGTGCTCGGGCTTGTGCCCTCTGTCGATACCGCAGTGGGACTCGAACCGTGCGTAGGCCATCTCGGTCAGCGCGAGCAGGACACCCGCGTGGACGTAGCCGGTCGCGGCGAAGCAGTCGGAGTGCCGCGTCTCGAACTCGGTCTCGAACGTCACCTGAGCGGCCTCAGGCCGACGCTGCGAGGTACTCTTGGGCCTCCGCAAGCTCCGTAGGCTCATCGGCGCCTTCCCACGCCTCGAGCAGCTTGCCGTAGGCATCCGCGGCAGCCGATGCGTCGCCGGCGGCCACCTGGGCGCGAGCCAGACCGAGCAGAGTGCGAGGACGATTCGGCGTGTAGAGCAACTGGTCCTCGAACTGCGCGATTGCGTCCGCGGTACGCTCGAGCTGCAACAGCACTTCGCCGTACAACTCCCGAATCGGCTTGATCGGCGACGCCGCGCCGCGCGGCGGACCCATCGTCGCCGCGATGGCCAGACCGTCGTCGAACATCTTGACCGCGCCCTCCGCGTCGCCCTCGGCGAGCCGGATCAGGCCGGCGACCTCGTGGTGCATGAGCCGGGCGGGCTTGCTTCCCCGCTGAAAGGTCGAGCTGTCGCCGCTCTCACGCTCGCCCGCCTTCTTGAGCCGCGCCGCGGCCTGACGGGCCAGGTCGAGATCGCCGGCGTGAACCGCCGAGATCCCGGTCGCGAGCAGCTCCGCGGTCCCCGTGTCGTCCGTGATCTCGCGCGTCTCCCACTGCTCCGTCTCGACGATGTACCGGGCGCGCACCAGGGGCACCGTGCTCTTCCCTCGACCCTCGTCACCGGTGCGCTCGACCAGATCGTCGAGTTCCGCGATCCACTCGCGGGCCTTCGCGTAGTCGCCGCGCTGCAGATCGCCGTACTGCCCCCAGTCCAGGGAGTGGACCATGTCGCCCACCCGTTCGCCGGGATCCCAGAGCGCCACCGCCGCCTCGTACGCCGAGTCGTTCGACTTCGAGACCCGGTCCCACATGCCGCGCTGAATGAAGATGTGTGAGGGCATGTGCCGGGCGTGGGAAACCGCGGCCGCGATATCGGCGAAGCGATACGCCGCCGGCAGGGCGAGCGGCGCATGGACCGGATCGTCGAATGCGTGGATCGTGTAGTGAGCGGCGCCCGGGTGATCCGGGTTGCGCTCGAAGACGCCAAGGGCGATCGACCCGGCCAGCACGTTCAGTCGGAATGTGTCGTCGCCCAGGGGCCCGACCGCCTGAAGCAGAGACAGCGCGTAGAAGGCCGCTACCTCGTCATCGTCGGGATGGCTCTCATGCAGGGCGCGCATCGCCTCCATGTAAGCGATGCGGCGCTCGGCGAGCTCGCCCTCACCGAACAGTTCCTCCACCGCGTTCAGGAAACCGCGTTCGCGCTCGGTCCCGGCCTTGGCCGCCCGCTCTTCCCGCGTTTCGCCAAGGCGAGCCAAGGCCTCGCGGGGCGACTCCAGGTCCCGTTCCGGCAGCAGCGGGTGATTGTAGGTCAGCGTCTCGCCCCAGTACGCGAGCGCGAAGTCCGGCTCCAGCTCCTGGGCGGCGACAAACTGCTCGCGCGCCTGTTCGTAGCCGAAACTGTGCAGAATCGCGACGCCGCGGATGAAGTGCTTCTGCGCTTCGCTTCCGGCCGAGGTCGGGAAGTCGATCGAACCGACATCGACGGAAGCGTCGAAGTCGGACGCCCCCGCGGGCTTGGCCGCCGCCTCCGACTCCGCTGAGATGACGCACCCGGCCAACGCCAGGCTGAGAACGGGCACTGCGAGCAACAGGGCAACCGGGCTCGTCGAGCGCCGCGGTCCGGCAATCGCGCAGGGGAAACTCGAATGGCTGAAACTGAACGGTGAACGAGACATCTTGTACTCCCTCCTGCCGCCGCAAGCCGCGCCGGCCATGGGGCTGCTAGTGGAACACGCTTCGTGTCGAACAAGGATAGCGACCAGCGAGCCGCACTGTCTCACATAGGCCCGTCTGTGTCAGAGTGAAGGCTCCGTCCTGAGACCGTGAACCCAAGCAGTCCTGCCCCGGATCTCGACGATGAAGCACCTCATCCTCGCCGCCGCGATCTCGACGCTCCTCGGTGTCGGCCCCGCACCGGGCCGGGCGCAGCCGCCTCCGGACATCGGCGACGGCTGGTTCCGCTCCGCGCCGGCGGACCAGGGCCTGGACAACCAGGCGGTCCGGGAGATCTTCAACCGCGTTCGTTCACAGTCCGATTTCAGCAACGTGCGCGCGGTCGTCATCGTCCGCCACGGCACCCTCGTGGCGGAGGTCTACTTCGGCGACTTCACCAGCGAGACACTGAAGAACGTCCACTCGGTCAGCAAGAGCGTCACCTCACTGGCCGTCGGCGTCGCGATGGACCGGGGCATGCTCCCCGGCGTCAACGCGCCATTGGCCGATCTGCTGCCGCACTACGCCCACCGTGTGACCGACCCGCCCAGGAGCCGGATCACCCTGCGCCACGCACTGACGATGACTGCTGGCCTGGCCTGGAACGAAACGGCCGGTGCTTTCTGGAACAACGCCGACAGCGTCGACTACGTGCTGACCCGGGACGTCCTGGCAGAACCAGGCGCCACCTTCCTGTATTCGAGCGGCCTGTCTCACGTGATCGCGGAGGTGAACAACCGCGCGTCCGGCATGAGTCACCTGGCCTTTGTTCAGAAGCACCTGTTCGGGCCGCTCGGGATCACGACCGCCACCTGGGACCCGGACCTGAGCGGTCGCCACTGGGGAGGCACGGGCCTCCGGATAAGACCGCGCGACATGGCGAAGATCGGCCAGCTCACCCTGCAGGAGGGGCTGTGGGAAGGCCGGCGCCTGGTATCGCGGGAGTGGATTGCCGAGTCCACCCGCGGTCAGACCGCCGGTGTCGCCGACGCTCCGAACTACGGCTACCAGTGGTGGATCAGGCCCCTGGGGCGCTTCCTGGCCCACGGCTACAACGGGCAGTACATCGGCGTCGACCCGGAGGCGGACACCGTGATCACGATGATCACCCTCTCAGAGCAGTCGCCACGGCCGCAGGAGACCTACCGCTACTATTTCGAGCAACTCCAGGATCTCGCTCGCGCCGCGATCAGGCCGGAGAAGCGGGGGCGGCTCGTGGCCACGGCGTTGGCGCCGGAGGCGGGCGCCGATCCAGGTGAAGTCACGATCGAGGTCAAGCGCGTGGGCGGCAGCGACGGCGCCGTGACCCTGGCCTACGGGACGCGCAACGGCAGCGCCCGCGCCGGCCGGGAGTTCCGCCGCACGGAAGGGGAGCTCCGCTGGGAGCACGGCGACGCCTCGACGCGCAGGGTGCGGATTCCACTGCTCCCAAATGCAGGCAGCGACACCGACAGCGACTTCCGCTTCGAGTTCGAGTCGATGAGCGGCGGGATCGAGGCGCCGAATCGACTGCGGCTCGAGATCGCCCCCCGCGGGCCGGCCGTCAACCCGGCCGGTTCGATCGAGTTCACGGGACCGGCGTTCCCTGGCCACGAGGGCGACGAGGCGACGATTTCGATCGAACGTCGCGGAGGCACGCGGGGCGAAGTCGCGGTCCGCTACCGGACGATGCCCCGCTCCGCGGAGGCGGACATGGACTTCAGCGCCACCTTTGGCCGGCTCGTGTGGAAGGACGGCGAATCAGGCGCGCGTCTGGTCCACGTCCCGCTGATGGCGGACGACGAGATCGAACGTAGCGAGCTGTTCGACTTCGTCCTGAGCGACGTCTCCGGCGGCGCCGAACTGCCCGAGCGCCGAGCCGTCGGCGTGATCCAGGACATGACGGCCGGCCCGGGCTGCAAGGACAACGACGGCGCGCTCTGCCTGTCCGGCGGCCGCTTCCGCGTCGAAGTCGAGTGGCAGTCCCACAACGGCGAACGCGGCATCGGCGCCCTGGAACGCCTGAGCGACGAAACCGGCATCGCCACGTTCTTCTCGCCCGAGAACGTGGAGCTCGTCTTCAAGCTCCTCGACGGCCGGAGCATCAACGACCACCACTGGGTCTACTACGGCGCACTCTCCGATGTCGAGTACTGGCTAACGGTCACCGACACGATGCACGACCGCGTCGTCGTCTACCGAAATCCGCCTGGCGAGATCTGCGGGCGCGGCGACTCCAAGGCGTTCGCCGAGCTTGCCGGCTTGACCGCACTGTCGAACCCCGCCGTATCGACGCCTTCCGCCGTCGAGACGGACGGCGATTGTCGCCCGGGGGCGCTCTGCCTGCTCGACGGCCGCTTTGAGGTCACGGCGGAGTGGACCAAGGCCGACGGCGAAGGCGGTGTTGCCAGCCCACTGCCGGGCGCAGGCGCCACCGGGTACATGTGGTTCTTCTCGCCCGGGAACATCGAGCTCGCGGTCAAGGCCCTCGACGGCAGAACGAACAACAACGCCTTCTGGGTCTTCGCTGCCGGACTGACCGATGTCCACTACAAGGTCACCGTTACCGACACGGTGGCCGGCGTCTCGAAGACCTACTCCAACCCGAGCCGCCCGTTCTGCGGCCTGGGCGACACGTCGGCGTTTCCGCAGTAGTTTCGGCACCCATGGAACGGCTCCGTGATCACGGCGCAGCCGTGCGCGCTCTGGCAGCGTCGGCCCTCGTGGCGGCGCTCGCGGCGCCCGCCGCATCTCAGGTCAATACCGAGAACATGCGGGTCGGCGCGAACGAACCGGGCTGGGGCGGCACCTTCGACCTGAACGCTTCGCTTCAGCAGGGCAACACCGAGCGCGAGATCCTCGGCGGCGGCGTGCGCCTGCAGTACGCCTGGCCCCGGCTCGACGCGGAAACCGCCGGCGCGGCGGGACCGGACGGCGAAGCCGGCGCTTCGCGCCGGATGCCGGCGGGGACGCCGGCGCACCCAGTCGAGACAGAAGGCCCGGCCAACGTCGTCTTCCTGGTCTCCAACTACTCCTTCAGCCGCGCGAACGACAACCGCTACGTGAACAACGCCCAGGGGCACCTGCGCTTCATTCGGCAGCACAGCCCGAGGATCTCCTTCGAGGTCTTCGGCCAGTACCAGTTCAACGAGTTCATCCGCCTCGAAGACCGCTTTCTCGCCGGCGGTGGCGGCCGCTTCGCCCTCGTCCAGGCCGACCGCACCGAGGTCTTCGCAGGGATCGGCTACATGCTCGAGCAGGAGACCCTCGACCTGCCGGCACCACAGCCCGACGGGACGAGCAACGAACACCACCGGTCGACGAACTACCTCACCGTCCGCTACAACAGCGAGGACGAACGCCTGCGCCTGGTCCAGACCCTCTACGCCCAGCCCCGCTTCGACCGCCTGCAGGACTTCCGGCTGCTCTCCGAGACCTCGTTCGAGATCCAGCTCTTCCGTCAACTGGCCCTGGCGATCAGCCTGAACGTCACCCACGACAGCGAGCCTCCCGCCGGGATCAAGGAGACGGATGTCGTCCTGTCGAACTCGCTCAGGTACTCGTTCTAGGAACTGCCCTGCCCGCGAGACGTCCCACGGCTCGACAGCCACGAGATCAGGTAGGAGAAACCACAGGAACCGATCAGCAGCATGACGGCTATCCGCCGCTCGAGAACATGAAGAGATCCTCCCTCGCGGAGGGACCAGAAGGCGGCATAGACGAACAGTCCCGTTCCAACGATCCCCAGGCCGGAGGCCGCGAAGTCGAACCACGCGGGGTATCCCACGAGCTCTCGCGACCGGGCGCTCGAGCTGTCCCAGCCCGCACGTCTACCCCACTTGGCCTGGGCAGCGGCGCCGGCCAGGAGCGCCAGAACCCCGACCGCGACGATCAGCAGCGGACCTCTGGCTTCTCCCCAAGAGCCCGCGTCAGGACCTTCCGGAAAGCCGTCGAAGAACAACTCGACGCACACCAGCAGCGACGCGATGACTCCCCATACCCGGGGCCGCCTCTCCTCCCTTGTGCGCACCTGACGGGTCCACCCGGCAGCCGGGTCCGGATCGCTGACAGCCACCGATCCAGTCTAGCCCCGTCGGAGCCGGCGGCCCGAGCGGAGGCGGACACGAGGCAGCAACTGAAACAGAGCCAAGGCGCCCCAGCCGAGGACATTTGTCTGGACAACGACCTCGAACTCCGTCTCCAGCACGAAGTACCAGAAGCCTCCAGCCAGCATGCAGACGGCAGCGATCGCACCTACACTCAAGCTGAACCAGCCAGGGAGTCCGTCGAACCAAGACACAAGACTGTCTCCACCCTGGTCGATGTCTCGCGTCAGCCATGCCACGACGAGAGTCGCGCCCACGACCAGCACCAGCAGAAGAAGCGACAGATCGGGCCATAGCGGATCCCTCGACGCCCTGAAAGCAATGACCGTCGTCAGACCGAAAGAAAGCGAGAACAAGCCGAACGCGAGCCACCGTATGCTCTTCTGCGGATGGTCGAAGGGCGCCGCGCGGTTCTGTCGGACTTCGTCCGACGCCTTCACGGCTCGTCTTCCCGCGAGCCCAGCCGCCGCATCTGAAGCAGATGCAAGAGGGCAAAGCCCCCAAAGACGAAGACCATCACCGGGTCGAAGGCCCAACCGGAGCGCCCGAGTTCAATCCCTCCATCAAGCCTCGCGAAGAACCGGTAGAGGCCGATCCCCAAGGCCACCAGAGTCAGCCCCAGGACGACGCCTTCGAACCAGCGCGGGCAACCGTCAAGAAGAGCCATGATGCCGCCAGATCGTCGCTGGCCGGAGTTTCGGTTCAATCGGGCCAGGACGACGGCGCCGGTGAACAAGACGCCGACGCCGACCAGGGCCAACAACGGCGGACGCCAGTCTCTCAGGGACATCGCTGAGTTCGCCGCCCACACGGCCATGACGAGAGCGATGAGAACGACCATCGCCCGTCGCATGGCAGGCGACATCTCCCTGGGCCTCTCGCGGGCCCGCCGCCAGAGCCGTGTCCTTCGACACGTGCAACCTGAATCCTGGAGCCTGCGGCTTCGAAGCCGCTCCGGCGCTCCCCTCTTGCACGAAGGCAGGTTAGCACCCGGCCACGGGCCGATGAGTGTCAACCAAGGTAGCCAGGCTGGTCGCCTCGCAACACGGCAGTTCTTCCCCCGCTAAGCTGACCCTCATGTCCCGAACTACCCCATTCATCTCCGCCCTTCTCCTGGTCTCAACGGCCTTCACGACCACCGCGGCTTCAGCCCAGGACTACGGCAGCCGCGGCAACCTGGGCGAAACCGCGACGACCACCGAACGGGCCGAGATCGAGGCTCTCTACGAACGTTTCGTCCCCTACATCGACCGGGCGCGGACCGAACTGGCGATGGTCCGCGAGACGGTGGCCTACGCCGAGGCGCGGGGGTTCCGCGAGTGGGATCCGCAGATCCGCAACCCGAGTCCCGGCGACCGTTTCTACGCTGTGAACAGGGACCGGACGATGGTCCTCTGGATCGTGGGCCAGGAGCCGCTCGCCTCGGGGATGCGGCTGATCAACAGCCACATCGACTCGGTGCGCCTCGAACTCAAGCCGCACCCGTTGGCGAAGAAGAAGGGCGTGGCGGTCCTCGACACCCTGGTCCACGGCGGCGTCAAGGCGTACCAGTGGGTCAACGTGCCGCTCGGACTGACTGGAAGGGTCGACAAGTTGGACGGCTCGGTGATCTGGATCGAGTACGGTTTCGACGAAGGAGACCCGGTCCTGCTGATTCCCGACCTGGCGCCCCATGTCGACCGGGATCTGCGCTCGCGGACCCGGCAGGAAGCGATCAAGCGCGAGGAACTCGACCCGCTGATCACGTCGGCGCCGGCGCCCGGCGAAGCTGATTCGGAAGACGGCACCCACGGCGCCGCCGATGCCGCAGGCGCCGATGCGATGGCCCGCGCCGTCGCCCTGGTCGAACAGGAGTTCGGGATCGAGCCCGACGACTGGGTGAGCAGCGACATCCAGCTCGTGCCGACGACCGAGCCGCGCGAGGTCGGCCTGGACCGCGCCCTGTTCGCCGCCTTCGGGCTGGACGACCGGTTGGCCGGAATCGCCAGCGTGTTCGCGCTGGAGGACCTGGATTCGCCGACCCACACCGCCGTGGCCTACCTGGTGACGGACGAAGAGGTCGGCAGCAGCTCGAACATCGGCGTGTCCTCCGAGTGGTTTCGCAGGATCGCGGCGGAGATGATCCGCGCCGAAACCGGCTCGGTCTCCGAACTCGACGTGATGGAGAGCTTCTCGAACACCGACATGATCACCGCGGACACGACGACGGCCACCAACCCGCTCTGGCCCTCACCCCAGGCGGCCGACAACGCCTCCCTGCTCCACCACGGCCTGGTGATCAAGCTCTACGGCGCCGGCCGCAGCGCGAACAGCGAGTACGTTGCCCGGCTTCGCCGGCTCCTCGACGACGCGAACGTCGCGTGGCAAAGCCATACCTACAAGGCCGGCTACGGCGGCGGCACGATCGCCCGCTACTTCAACGCGATGAACATGGAGGTCACCGACTGGGGAGTCGGCATCCTGTCCATGCACAGCACCTACAGCGTCGCCTCAAAGGCCGACCTGTGGGCTCTGTACGAGGGGTTCGTCGCGTTCTTCGGGTCGTAGACCTCGTCCTGTCGGCCGGACACCGTACAGGCCACTATCGACGCCGAAACCGAACGGCCTCGGACCTGCAAGCCACCCGAGACCGACCAAAGCCCAACCAACGGCTGTGGCCGGAGCGAAGACCTCCTCAAGACACAGCAGGACCCCGAGAACATGCTTCATGCTACGCTCTAGGCTGTTAACGTCTTACGAAGCGTACAATCATGCCTACGCCCCACCATCCGCCGGCCGCCGTCAGGCGAACCCTCCGCAAGCTCGGTGCCGACCTGCGCGACGCACGGCGACGAAGACGGCTGCCCATGCAAGTGGTAGCCGATCGGGCCTTCACTTCGCGCTCCACGCTCCAGCGCATCGAAGCCGGTGACCACCGGGTTGGGATGGGCATCTACGCTGCGGTGATGAATGCACTTGGGCTGCTGGACAAGTTAGGCGAGGTGGCGGATTGGCGCCGCGACGCCTTCGGTCAGGCCCTGGCTACCGCTGAACTGCCGAAGCGAGTGCGCTCCAGGCAATAGCTCTCAGGGCCCAGACAATGACCGACTCTTCCGCCGAACGAGAGGTCGAAGTTCACGTAGACCTCGAAGATCGCACGCATCGTGTAGGCCTCCTGCGCCGCCATGCCACCAGGCGGCGCGTGGACACGCTGACATTCGAGTACGACAGGGCCTGGCTCGACGACGAGAGGCGCTTCCCGCTCGACCCCGCTCTGCCCTTGACGCCTGGCCTCTTTGAAGCGAACCGAAGAGGACGCCTCACCGGAGTGATCGGCGACGCCGCTCCCGACACCTGGGGCCGCCAGTTGATGCAACGAGCTGTACGGCGACGAGCTGACCTGGAAGGCGAACATGTACGCAGCCCGCAGGAGTTGGACTATCTGCTCGGCGTCATGGATGAAGTGCGGATGGGAGCCCTACGGTTTCGAGTCAGCGGCCGAGCCCGGTTCGAGGCCAGGTCAGGCGCTGGCGTGCCGCCGCTCGTCGCCCTCCGCCGACTGTCGAGCATCGTCGACCGCCTCCTGCGCGACGAAGAGTCGGACGAAGACCTCAGGCATTTGCTGGCCCCCGGCTCCTCGCTTGGCGGCGCTCGACCAAAGGCCGCGGTGCTCGACCGGCACGGCCAACTCGCCATAGCCAAGTTCCCCCGGGAAACCGACGAGTACAGCATCGAGACTTGGGAAGAAGTGGCGCTGCAACTCGCCGAGCGGGCTGGCATCGCCACGCCGCGCCACGAACTCATCAGGTTCGGGAATCGGGCAATCCTCCTTTCACGCCGTTTCGACCGAATCGGCGCCGTCCGAATCCCCTTCCTCTCGGCCATGTCTCTCACGGACTCGGTCGACGGGGAACCGGGAAGCTACCCCGAGATCGTCGACGAGATCGCGCGTCACGGCGCTCAAGCCAAGCACGATGCCGCCGCGCTGTACCGGCGGATGGCCTTCAACGTACTGATCTCAAACGTCGACGACCATCTCCGCAACCACGGCTTTCTGCGCCTGGAACGCAGTGGCTGGTCGCTTTCGCCCGCCTACGACCTGAACCCGACGCCAGCCGATGTCAAGGCGCGTGTGCTGACCACCCGGATCGACCTCGACGACGGGACCTGCTCGCTGGAGCTCGTCCTCAGCGCCGCCTCCTACTTCGGACTTCCCCCGCGCGCCGCCCGCGACATCGTGAAAGAAGTAGCCAACGCCGTCGAGGCTTGGCGCGGCGTGGCACACTCGGTCGGAGCCCCGCCCGCCGAGATCGACCGAATGGCGAGTGCTTTCGAGCACGACGATCTCGACCGAGCATCGGTCATCTGACCCGAGGCCGATTCCCCGCCGCACACGCTGACGAAGAAGGTGTCGCCGTCCTCGACGTTCTGGTCCACGGCGGAGTCAACATCCACAGAGCAACAGCAGCCCCAACAAGCAAACGGCCGGCCCCCGAAGGGACCGGCCGCCAAGCTTGCGAAGGTCCGCCGCACTCTTCCGGCGGACCGATCTGACGACGACGCCTACTCGCCGCCTCCGGCCGAGATCATCAGCACGGAGCCCTGACGGTGCTCGGCGTGACGCGAGGGAGCGTTCGAGTTCGTGGTCCAGGCGTTGCCGGCCTCGTCGAACTCGATCTCGCGGGTGTAGGTGACCATCATCGGCATCCGGTACTCGACGAACTTCTCCGTCTTCGGATCGAAGCGGAGCATCGAGTCCGTGCCGGTGCCGGTAATCCAGATCTCGCCGTTGGTCGGGTTGATGTTCAGCGCGTAGGGCATCGAGTTCGGGCCGTGCGGCAGGTCGTAGACCTTCCACTCTTCCGTTTCCTCGTTGAACGACGCGATGTCGCCCGAGGCCCAGCCCGGCACCCAGACGATGCCGTCGGGGGCCACGTGCAGACGGCGCGGACCGTGCACCGGCGGCTTCCACTCGACGACCTGCTCGGGATCGTCGGCGTCGAGCTCCGGACGGATGCGGCCGACCCGCTGGCCGTTCAGCTTGCTGTAGAAGACGTGGCCGTTCGGCGCCACGTCGATGCCGTAGGGGGTCACGCCGCGCGACTCGCCGCGGGCGCCGCCGCCGCGGACCTGGTCGGCCGTCGGCAGCTTGTACTCGGTGACTTCCCAGCGCTTGCCGTCCCAGGTCTCCGGGTCGAGCGAGAGCACGCCGACACCACTCGGGCTACCGGCGTCGGTCCACCACAGGATGCCGTCGGGGGCGAACCGCAGGGTGTGCGGATAGCCGCCGCGCGGACGGGGAGCGGCGCGGCCGGGGCCGATCCGCCACTCCTTCGTCTCGACATCGAACTCGGCCATCTGGCCAGAGTAGGCCAGGGTGGCCCACATGTTGCCGTCTTCGGCCTTCTCGATCGAGTGGATGCCGGTCGTGGTACTGGACGGCGACAGGTAGTCCTTGCCGCCGGGCACGGTGTAGAAGGCGCGCTCGCCGGTGACCGGGTCGAGGGTCTCGATCACGTCCTGGGCCATGTCGACCGTGTAGACGAGGCCGTCGTCGCCGAGTTCGAGGTCGTGGATCACGGCGCCGGCCTGGTCGCCCATCAGCCATTCGCGCACCTCGCCCTTGAGCGCCTCGCCCTTCGGCGGTTCGGGCGGCACGAAGGCCGGCCACTCTTCCTCGGCCTCGCGACCGTAGATGTCGACGATCTTGTCCACGAGAACATCCTGGGTGTGCTTGTACAGACCCTGGAAGCCATCCATCCGCGTGAGCATGACTTCCCAGTCCACCGGTTCCTCGGGCGAACGGAAACCGACCGTCCCGACCTGGTGGCAGTAGGCGCACATCATGCGGAAGTTGAGCGCGTCCTTCTCGTCTTCCCACTCCATCATGTTCATCAGGTTGTGAGCGGGACGCTGCGACTGCAGGGCCCAACCTTCGGCCTCCCGCAGGCGAACCTGGATCGGCGTCGGCTCGGTCGTCTCCTTCAGGTCCTTCCACTCGTCGAGCCAGCCCATCAGGCGGACGCGGAGCTTGTACTTGCCGGAGGGAACGGCGGGCATCTTGTACGTGCCGTCCGGCTGGCTGTAGACCGAGATGCTGCGCTGCTCGTCGGTCGAGAACAGCGACACGGTGGCGCCGCGGACCGGCTGGCCGTCGCTGCCGACGACGCTCCCCGTGTAGACGGTGAGCGGCGCATCGAGGTTGTTCGCGTTCGGTGCAGCCGCGAGCACGGGGGCTGCGGCAAGGGCAACAGCAGCGAGCGCTGCCAGGACGAACGAAGCGGGTCGAGACATGGGACCTCCTGTGACTGCCTGAGGGGTTGATGCAGTAGTGCCCCCGACTATACAGGACGTTTCCCGTTGCTCGCCTGCCTCGGCCCGTTCCTTGTGGGAAGGTGCCGGCGCACGCTCGCCCCGGGCACGGGCGGTCAAGTGGGCTACGCTCCGCCGATGAAGGAGCGACCCGGGGCCGATCGCCTCGACCGTTTCGTCGCGAATCCGCGGCGCGCACTCTGGGTGCTGGCTCTGCCGATTCTGATCGGCATGTCGATCCAGACGCTCTACATGATCGTCGACATGTTCTTCGTCGGCCTGGTGAGCCCGGAGGCGTTGACCGCCCTTGCCTTCAACATGCCGCTCGTGTTCCTGGCGATGGGGCTGACCTTCGGTCTCGGCACCGGGATCACCGCGGTCATCGCCCAGGCGATCGGCGCCCGCGACCGCATACGGGCCGACTGCGCGGCTGAACACGCCGTCCTGATCGGCGCCCTGGTCGCCGCGCTGACCACGGGTTCCGCGCTCGGATTCGGCGTTCCGCTGCTCCACGCGCTCGGTGTCCCGGACGAACTCCTGCCCCAGGCCTGGAGCTACTTCCGGGTGCTGGCCTGCGGCTACCCCTTCATGGTGCTGGCGGTCTTCTTCCGCTCGATCCTCTCCGGCGAGGGCAACGTGAAGACCCCGGTCATGATCCAGGGCGCGGCGACGCTGCTCAACATCGCCCTCGACCCCCTGTTCATCTTCACCTTCGGCATGGGCGTTGCCGGTGCCGCCCTGGCCACGATCGTCAGTCAGGCGATCGCGGCACTCGCCTTCATCTACCTCCTGTTCGTCGCCAGGCTGTCCTACGTGCGGTTCAACCTCCGCAGCTTCCGTTGGGACCCCGCCATCGCGCGCAGCATCTGCGTCATCGGCCTGCCGGCGTCGCTCTCATTCGTCGTCATGTCGCTGGGCGGCGGCGTGCTGAACCGGATCCTGGTCGAGCACACGCCCGACGCGGTGGCCGCGCTTCAGATCGGCAGCCGGCTCGACCACGTCGTGATCCTCCCGCAGGTCGCCGTGGCCTCGGGTCTGGTCACCCTGGTCGGCATGTTCTACGGCGCCCGGCGGGGCGACCTGCTGCGGGGAATCGTCCGCTACGCGATGGCGCGGACGATCCTGCTCAGCCTCGCGATCGCCGCCGCGTTCTACGTGCTGGCGCCCGCGCTCGTCGCCTTCTTCACGGACAGCCCGGGCATTCGCAGCCTGGGCGTCGGTTACCTGCGGGTCGTCGTGTTCGCCTATCCCTTCATCGGCATCTCGATCCTGACCGGCCGCACGCTGCAGGGCCTGGGCCGTGGCTCGCCCGAACTCTGGCTGTCCCTTCTGCGTGTCATCCTGATCAGTGCGCCGCTTGCCTGGGCGGTGACCTTCTGGCTGCGCCTGCCCGTCCAGTGGGTCTGGTACTCGTCGCTCGCGGGGACCGTGATCTCCGCATCGATTGCCCTCTTGTGGTTGACCCTGGGTGTGCGCAACGCGATCCGTACGATCGGCGAAGGTTCACCGCTTCCCGGCGACCCGGCGAACGGCAGCGAACTGCCGGCCGAGACGGGCGCCGAGGCCGCGGAGCCGGCATGAACCGCGCGGCGTCGCGCGGCGCCCTGATCGTCCTGTGCGGCGTCCTGGCCACGGGGCCCGTTGGCGCCGTGGAGTGTCCCGGACCCGTGCCGCACGCCCTCTTCCCGCAGGACATCTACGTCCTGCGCGGCTTCGTGACCGAGGTCGCCGCGCTGCCGGCCGAAGACGACGGCGCCTACCAACTCGAGGTTCAGGTCGAGGGCTCGGTCCACCTGCCCACGCCCCGGTCGCGCTACGTGGTCACCGTCGAGATGACCGGGGAGGACTGCTCGGTCCGGCCGATGACCGCGCCGGAGATGCGGGATCGCTTCGCGGTCGGAGATGAGGTGAAGATCGTGGCCCATGCAGTGCCCGGGTCGAGGCGCTCTCTTGTGGCGCCCTTCGAACGGGTGGCCCTGGTCATGGCCGAAGCCGGCGAGAGCAACTTCATCAAGAACGACTTCGACTATTACGACGCACTGCTCGAGTTGGACGCTCGCTTCCACGACACGGAGAAGTTCTCCCTGCTCTCGCAGATGGGCCGCTACCTGGACTCCCGGGAAGACTTCAGGCGCCTGCTCGATGAACAGGTCCAGGAACGTCGACTGAGGCGCCAGTTACTCAATCTCCACGATGCGCTGAGAGAACGGTAGGCGCCGCAACTCCCGCGACCCGGCCCGCCGCTCACAGTTCGCGTTCCATGACCTCGAAGTGGCAAGGCCGTAGCGGTCTGCGCGTCGGCGGCGGGTTGACCGCCTCGAAGGGCTCCGTGCGCACCACCCGGTAGCCCAGGCGCCGGTACCACGCCGACAGTTCCGGCCGCACGCTAAGAACCCAGAGCTGGCATATGCCGCAGCCCGCGTTCCGCAACCAGCTCTCGCCCGCCGTCATCAATCTCCGCCCGAGACCGTGGCTCTGCTGCGACGGCGCGACGGACACCAGGCCGAGATAGCCGGTCTCGGAGCGCACCTCGACATAGACGCAGCCAGCCAGACCACCTGCTTTCGCGTCAGAGAGGAGGAACGAGCCGCGCTCAAGCCGTTCCTTCACCTCCACGAGCCCGATCCGGTCGCCGGAGAGCGTGTCCGCCTCGATGAGGAACGCGTCGTTCACGAGGGCCACGATGGCTGGGGCATCGGCGACCGTGGCGCTGCGGCAAGGGAAGGCCATGACCGGAAGCCGGCGATTCTAGCCCCGCCCTTGTATCCTCCCGTCCTTTGTCGAACAACGGGGTCAAGCCATGCCGCAACTCGAACGGGTCCTGATCAGCAACCGCGGCGAGATCGCCATCCGGATCGCCAAGGCCGCCTCGGCGCTCGGCATGGAGTCCGTCGGCGTCTATCCGGCCGCCGACTCGCTGTCGCTTCACACCCGGCTCGCCACCTCGGCCGTTCAGATCGGAAACGGCGTCTCTGACGATCCGGTGGCCGCCTACCTCGACGTCGAGGCGCTGGTGGCGGCGGCGCGCCAGAGCGACTGCGACTGCGTTCACCCCGGCTACGGGTTCCTGGCCGAGAATGCCGACTTCGCACAGCGCTGCGCGGATGCCGGCCTCGCCTTCGTCGGACCGCCGCCGGCCGCGCTCGCGCTGTTCGGCGACAAGGTGCGTTCCCGCCGGCTCGCGGCCTCGCTCGACATTCCGGTCGTTCCCGGCAGCGACGGACCCATCGAGTCTGTCGACGGCGCGGAGGAACTCGCCGCGGCTCTCGGCTATCCCGTGATGCTCAAGGCCGCTGCCGGCGGCGGCGGCCGGGGCATGCGCGCGGTGCGGTCCGGGCCGGCGATGGCCGAAGCCTTCGAGCGCTGCCGCAGCGAAGCGGAGGCCGCGTTCGGCAGCGGAGCAGTCTTCCTGGAGAAGCTGATCGAACGGCCGCGGCACATCGAGGTCCAGATCCTTGCCGACGCGAACGGCCACGTCGTCCACCTGCACGAGCGGGACTGCTCGGTCCAGTTGCGCAACCAGAAGGTCATCGAGACGGCGCCGGCGGCGGGTCTCGAACCGGCCCTGCGCGAGCGCATGCTCGCCGACGCGGTCAAGCTGGCCGCGGCGGCGAGCTACGTGAACGCGGGCACGGTCGAGTTCCTCGTCGTACCGGAAACGGGCGAGCACTTCTTCATCGAGTGCAACGCGCGGATCCAGGTCGAGCACACCGTGACCGAACAGGTCACCGGGTTCGACCTCGTCGAGGCGCAGTTCCGGATCGCCGGCGGCGCCGACCTGGACGACCTGGGGCTGGGCGACCAGACAGCTGTGGGAGACCCCCGGGGCTTCGCCGTTCAGGCCCGCGTGGTCGCCCGCGGCGCGGGAACCCTGAGCGCCTACAAGGAACCCAGCGGACCCGGCGTACGAGTCGACGGCTGCGGCTACGTCGGGTACTCGCCACCGCCCCAGTTCGACCCGCTGCTCGCCAAGGTGACGGCGGCCAGTTCGTCCTCGTTCGGCGGGGGCGCCGCGGCCTTCGCGGCCGCCGTCGACCGCGCCCGGCGGGCGGTCTCGGAGTTCCACATCGGCGGCCTCGCCACGAACGTCGACCAGCTCGGGGCGATCCTCGCTCACCCGGCCGTCCGCGGCGGCGACGCCCGGACGACGCTGCTCGAAGAGCACCCGGAACTCCTCGCCGCGGGCTCCGGCGTCGCCGCCGCGAACGGCGCGATGACCCTCCTGCGACAGCAGGCGACGGTAATGGGCCTGGCCGTCGCAAGCGGCGCGGGGACGCCGGCAAGCGCAGCGAGTTCGGCGGCCGCCGAACTCGCCGTCGAGCCCGGCCAGCAGGCCGTCGCCTGTCCCATGGCCGGCGCCGTCCTCGAGGTTCGCGCGGCGGAAGGCGACCAGGTCGCCGGCGGCGAGACCCTGTTCGTTGTCAGCGCGATGAAGATGGAATCGACCGTCGCGTCCCCCTGCGACGGGCGTCTGGCCGCCCTCCAGCCACTGCAGCCGGGCGACACGGTCGCAGCGGGCCAGGTCGTGGCGGTCATCGCCCCGGCCGAGGGAGCGACCCTGGCCCGAGCGGACGAAGCCGGGGACACCTGGGCGCCCCTGCTCGAGGACATCGCCACGATGCGGGCCCTGGCGCACGAGCGGCTCGCGCCGGGATCGGACGATCCGGGAGTCGTTCGCCAGCGCAGCCGCGGCAAGCTGACCTGCCGGGAGCGAATCGACCTCCTGCTGGACAAAGGCAGCTTCCACGAGGTCGGCAGCGTCGCCGGCTTCGCCTCGTATGACGAGGACGGCGCGATCAGCGCCTTCACGCCGGCCAACCACGTCGGCGGCTGGGGCCGGATCGACGGCCGCACGGCGATCGTCTGCGCCGACGACTTCACCTCGCGCGGCGGCCACGCGGACGGCGCGATCGGCGAGAAGAGCCGCCATCTCGACCGGCTGGCGATCGAGATGCGCGCGCCCTCGGTCCGCCTGCTCGACGGCTCGTCGGGCGGCGGCAGCGTGGCCGCCATGGTGCCGCAGCAGCAGAAGGAGGGCGAGAGCAAGGCGAAGGAGAGCCGCGGCGCGATCAAGGCCGGCCGGCCGCGGGTCGCCGGCGGCGGCGGCTCCTTCCTGCCCGGACACCTCGGCAGCACGATGTACACAGAGCAACTGGGCGCCGTGCCGGTGGTCAATCTGCTGCTCGGCAGCGTCGTCGGCATCGGCGCCGCGAAGGCGGTGCTGGGCCACTTCTCGGTCATGGTGCGCGACATCGCGCAGTTGTTCGTCGCCGGACCGCCGGTCGTCCGCCCCGCGATGGGCTACGACATCACGAAGGAGGACCTGGGCGGCTGGCACATCCACTGCCGCAACGGCTCGGTCGACAACCTCGCCGAGACCGAGGAGGAGGCGGTCGCCCAGACCAGGCGCTTCCTGTCCTACCTGCCGTCCTCGGTGTTCGAGGCGCCGCCCACGGCAAAGGCAGGCCCGAACGACCGGCCCGAACGCCGCGACGAAGAACTCTTCCACCTGATTCCGCGCAAGCGCACGGCAACCTTCGACATCCGCCGGGCCATCCGGCTCATGGCGGACGAGGACTCCTTCTTCGAGATCGGCCCGCTCTGGGGCACCGACCAGGTCGCCGGCTTCGTGCGATTCGCGGGCCGCCCGATGGGCGTCATCGCGTCCGACAGCCAGCACGCGAACGGCGGCGCGCTGACCGCGGACGGCTGCCGCAAGCTGATTCGCCACCTCGACCTTTGCGACCTCTTCCACCTGCCCGTCCTGAACCTGGTCGACAACCCCGGCTTCGCCGTCGGCCTCGAGCACGAGATCACCGGCACGATCCGCTGGGGCGGCCAGTGGATGATCGCCTTCGCCCAGGCGACGGTCCCCGTCTTCACCGTGATCATGCGCCGCAGCTTCGGCGTCGCCGGCAACAACTACGCGACCCCGCGCGCCCAACCCTCCATGCGGGTCGCCTGGCCCGCCGCGGACACCGGCGGCATCCCGCCCGAAGGCGGCATCGAAGCCGCCTACAAGCGCCAGTTGGCCCAGGCCGAAGACCCGAAAGCCCTCCGAGAGGAACTGATGGGGAGGATCGAAAGCGCTCGCGGCCCCGTCGGCCCTCTCTCCCGCTTCCAGCTTGAAGAGATGATCGACCCGCGAGACACCCGCCGGATGATCTGCGAATGGATCGAGACGGCCTGGAAGATCATCTCGCAACCGTCCAGGCTGGGGCCCCGGCCAGTCCAGTTCCGGCCGTGAGGCCGGATCGCGTCACGAGAAGGCTCGAGGCCTGAAGTCCGGTTCGTTCGTGATCGTGGCGCTCTTGCCGGTGGCCCGGATCACGAACAGGCCCTGCCGCTCGGCGTGGGTGCAGACGGAGGAGTCGGCCTTGAGGTAGGCCACCGCGCCGAAGATCGTGTGCCGCCGGTACTCCGGACACCATTCCTGGAACTGGCCGAGCTTGGCCAGGAAGCGCTTCACGTCCTTCGGCCGAAGCGTCGTCTTGACCTCCACGACCACAACCTCCACGCCGTTGGCGGCCACGATGTCGACCTCGAAGTGCTCGCCGTTGCGTCGGCCGGTCATGTTCCGGAGCGTCCGTTCCACGGCGATGCTGCGCTCCTTCAGGAGGGGCACCAGATCTCCCTCTACCAGACTCTCCAGGAACCGGCTCCACTTCGTCGTGAACATGTTCTCCGCCTTCTTGAGGCGCCGGTCCGTCTCCTGCATCTGCCGATCGGTCTCCTGCATGCGCCGGTCCGTCTCCTGCATTCGCCGGTCCGTCTCCTTCTGTTGCTCCTTCTGTCGCTCCTTGAGCTCCTCCATGCCCTTGCTGAACTTCGCCGAGAGCCGGGAAGCGAGTTCCAGGTTGGCCTCGGTCCGGTCCAGGGCGGTCGAGGCCATCGTTGTCTCATTCGGGGTGTGCGTCTGCTCGGTCATTCTCGCCTTTCTGGTGTCACGGCACTCGAAGTGCCGGAGGGGCGGATGTTGGCAGGGGCACGGTTTCTGCCTGCAGTCGCCCGAAGCGAGCGTCAGCAGCAACCGAAGGGATGATCCTAGCAACCCCGAAAACCGCCGTCACCGTTCCGACAGGCCTGGACGCCGGACATCCCGGAGCACGGAGCGCGGCGCCCAGTTGACACGAATCTCGTGTCACACTACTTTCGCGTCATGAAGAACATCACCATCACGTTGCCCGAGGACATGGCCCGGTGGGTTCGCGTCCGAGCGGCGCAAGACGAGTTGAGCGTCTCAAGGTGGCTGGCGCGGATCATCGAAAGCCGGAGGCGCCGGGAAGACGAGTACGAGGTCGCCATGGAGCGATTCCTGGAGCGAGCTCGCCAACCACGCACCTTCGACTGGGTCGACGGTCGCAAACCGACCCGAGAGGAAGTGCATGACCGCGCCGGTCTTCGTTGACACGAACGTTCTCGTGTACCTGCACACCGATTCCGATCCCGCGAAGCAGGAACGAGCCGACGCGTGGGTCGACTTCCTGATACGACGCCGTGCCGGCCGGCTGAGCACCCAGGTTCTCCAGGAGCTCTACGCGGTGCTGACCCGCAAGGTGCGCCCTCCCCTGGAACAGGAGCTGGCGCGCTCCATCGTCCGGGATCTCGGCTCGTGGAAGCCCTTGTCGCTCGAGCCAGCCGCTCTGGAGCGCGCGTGGAATCTGGAGAATCGCTACTCACTCTCCTGGTGGGACTCTCTGATCGTTGCGGCGGCGCAGGCAAGCCGATGCTGCGTGCTCCTGACCGAGGACCTTCAGAACGGGCAGAAGTTCGGCAGCCTGCGAGTCGTCGACCCGTTCTCCGGAGCAGCGCGAGATCCGCAAGCCGTGCTCGAGTCAACGGCGCACTGATCTGGCGGCTGCTGGCGCGCCGAAGCGCCGAAGCGCCGAAACGACCCGTCTCAAGCCGCGGCCGATCCAGTTCCGACCGTGAGGCCGGATCGCGTCACGAGAAGGCTCGAGGCCTGAAGTCCGGTTCGTTCGTGATCGAGGCGCTCTTGCCGGTGGCCCGGATCACGAACAGGCCCTGCCGCTCGGCGTGGGCGCAGACGGAGGCGTCCGCCTTGAGGTAGGCCACGGCGCCGAAGATCGTGTGCCGCCGGTACTCCGGACACCATTCCCGGAACTGGCCGAGCTTGGCCAGGAAGCGCTTCACGTCCCTCGGCCGAAGCGTCGTCTTGACCTCCACGACCACAACCTCCACGCCGTTGGCGGCCACGATGTCGACCTCGAAGTGCTCGCCGTTGCGTCGGCCGGTCATGTTCCGGAGCGTCCGTTCCACGGCGATGCTGCGCTCCTTCAGGAGGGGCACCAGATCTCCCTCTACCAGACTCTCCAGGAACCGGCTCCACTTCGTCGTGAACATGTTCTCAGCCTTCTTGAGGCGCCGACCGGTCTCCTGCATCTGCCGATCGGTCTCCTGCATGCGCCGGTCCGTCTCCTCCATCTGCCGGGCCGTCTCCTTCTGTTGCTCCTTGAACTCATCCATGCCCTTGCTGAACTTCGCCGAGAGCCGGGTAGCGAGTTCCAGGTTGGCCTCGACCCGGTCCATGGTGGTCGAGGCCCTCGTTGTCTCATTCGGGGTGTGCGTCTGCTCGGTCATTCTCGCCTTTCTGGTGTCACGGCACTCGAAGCGCCGGGGAGCGGATGTTGGCAGGGGCACGGCTTTGCCCTGCAGTCGCCCGAAGCGAGCGGCAGCGGCAACCGAAGGGATGATCCTACCAACCCGAAGAACCGCCGTCACGGTCCCGACAGGCCTGGACGCCAGACATCCCGGAGCACGGAGCGCGATGCGAGAGTCCTGCCGTCGTCAAGCAGCCGAAGGCAGGCGCACCTCAGGATTCGCCGGCGAGCCCCGACCTGGCGCTTGGCGGTGGTCACGGAGCACGGGCGCCCAGCGATGCTGGCTCGTGGTCCGGGACATCTTGAGCAGGCCTGACCTTCGCAGTTGAGGCAACTTTCCGCCCACTGGGTGCTCGGGAAGACGGTGGGGGTGGACGCGACGACTCTGGAGGCGAACGCGGCGCTGCGAAGCATCGTGCGTCGTGACACGGGCGCGGAGTACGAGGAGTTCGTTCGGGGCTTGGCGGCGGCCTCGGGTGTGGCGACGCCGACGAAGGCGGAGTTGGCGCGCTTCGACCGCAAGCGGAAGAAGAAGTTGTCCAACAAGGAGTGGGAGAATCCGCACGATCCGGATGCAGAGGTAACGAAGATGAAGGATGGCCGCACGCACCTTGCGTACAAGGCGGAGCAGGCGGTGGACCTGGAGTGCGGGACCATCCTGGGCGTGACCATCCACGGCGGCGCCAAGGGGGACACGGAGTCTCTCTTCGCGACGCTGGAGGAGACCTTCGATCAGGTCGAGTCGGCGGTCGGCGACTCGTCGGTGATCGAGGAAGTCGTTGCGGACAAGGGGTACCACAGCAACGCCGTTCTCGCCTCCATCGACGAGTTGGAGCTTCGCAGCTACATTGCGGAGCCGGACCGTGGTCGTCGTCGTTGGAAGGGCAAGAAGGACCTGCAGGCCATCGTGTACGCGAACCGTCGGCGAATCCGGGGGAATCGAGGCAAGCGGATGCAGCGCCAGCGCGGCGAGCGCCTCGAACGGCCTTTCGCCCATCAGTTCGAGACCGGCGGCATGCGACGGCTGCATCTGCGCGAGTGCGGCAACGTGCTCAAGCGGGTCTACCTTCAGGCCTGCGGCTTCAACCTCGGGCTGCTGATGCGTACGCTCGTGGGAGTCGGAACGCCGCGGGCCTTGCAGGGACGGTCTGCGGCGTTCCTCGACGCCCTGGCCGGCCCACACGGGGCGCCTTGGGAGCGTCTTGGCCGGGCTTTCCGCCGGTTCCTCGCCCGATGGCGGGAAAACCGCGCTGCCAGCCGCCCCAACTTCAACTTCGTCTTCCTCGCCGCTACCCAACCTCAAGCCTGAACCAACCACATCGCTCGGACCGCACGACTACTTCTGCCACGGGCTGCTACGGGAGCTTTGGAACGCCGGTGCGCCCGCACCGGAGAGAGTCCGGGAGTTCTCCAGCCGGCTTCCGTGGGGCGCCGAAACGCCGCCAGAGCAGCGCAGGGCGGACCGGCGCTACACAGACTTTGGCATCAACGGCTCCTGGTCGCGGCTCGCCGTCATATCGGCCTTGCTCATGGCGACCGACGCGCGCCGGCATCCGCCGCTTGCCAAGACGTACATGCTGGACACCTACCGCAGGAGAGAATTGCAGGCGCCGGAGCCCGCCGAAGACGAGGGCGCCGAGTACGAAAGAGCTATGGCCTTCTTCGACAAGCTCATCGACGAGGCCGGCAAGAGAGGGATTGACCACCCCCGGGATCGCCTGGAAGCTCAGACGATCGTCCAGGCGATCCACAAGAGCGAGTCCCTCGACACCCAAGAGGACAAGAGAGCCGAAGACGCCGCTGGCGATCGCGAGCTCTGGAACCGCTACTTGGAGGACGTGCGCCGCTACGTCGGGAGTGGTCGGCTGGACAGCGAGGAGGTCGTCCCCAAACTCAGGATCGAACGCCAGCTTCAGGAAGCCCGCCGGGCCGTTCTCGCGGGATACGAGAACTGTATGGACCTCGTCGTCAAGGCATTCGCCAACTTCCTCATCGACCGCTTCGCCAATATGGGCCTGCGCAACTGGTGCCTGGAGCAGCCAAAGGAAGCTCGCGAAGCTCTGCGAGCAATATGGGCCGAGGACGAGGATCTGTCGACTACGGATCGGATCCGCGCGCTCACGCCCCGAATCCCCGACAGCTTGCCGAGCGGCAAGCAACCCCCCACCAAAGGCACGGGCACCCGGCTAAGGTGGATCTCCGTTCTTCTCATGGCGTGCGGCGCCCGACAGTATCCACCATACAAGGTGGCGGAGTTCAGCAAGGCGTATGAGAGCACCGGGCATCCGGGACCCGCCCCGGGCGGCGACGAAGCCTCGCACTATGAGCATGCACTCGGCTTCCTCGACGTACTCCTGAAGAAGGCTCAGGACGCTGGACTGGAACGACCAGCGGACCGTCTTGAAGCCCAGTCGGTCGTGTTCGCCGCTGGCCCCCCGCCACCGCCGAACGGCCACATAAGACCGGAACCCGATTTGTCGCAAGTCGCCGAGGAACTGCTCTACGACGCCTCCGACCTACGCACCATCACGCAACTCCTCGACGACAAGGGCCAAGTCATTTTCCAGGGACCGCCGGGCACTGGCAAGACCTACGCCGCCCGCGAGCTGGCGCGATTCCTCGCCGACTCCGACAAGCGCGTCACCCTGGTCCAGTTCCACCCCTCGTACGCCTACGAGGACTTCGTACAAGGCTACAGGCCGACTCTGATCGCCGGTCAGGCCGGCTTTGAACTGCGGAACGGCCCACTGGTCACTGCGGCCGCGGCCGCCCGCGACGATCCAACCGCCGCGCCCCACTTCCTGATCATCGACGAAATCAACCGTGGCAATCTGGCCAAGGTGTTCGGCGAACTGTACTTCCTGCTCGAGTACCGCGACGAGGACATGAGGCTCCAGTACGCCTCGGCCGAGGACGAGCCGTTCAGCCTTCCCGAGAACCTCTACCTCATCGGCACGATGAACACGGCCGACCGCTCGATCGCCCTGGTCGATCTGGCCCTGCGCCGGCGATTCCACTTCGTCGAGTTCCATCCCGACAAGGCGCCGGTCGAGGGATTGCTCGGCCGGTGGCTGGAAAGGAACGCGCCCGAGATGGCTTGGGTGGCGGAGGTCATGAGGCGGGCAAACAGCAAACTGGACGACCGGCAGGCAGCCATAGGACCGAGCTACTTCATGAAGGAGGACCTCGACGAGGAGAAGGTCCGGCTGATCTGGGAGCACAACGTCCTGCCGTATGTGGAGGAGCATCTCTACGGCGAGGCGGACCGGCTTTCCGAGTTCGATCTCGACAAGCTAAGCCATCAAACAGCGTCCGCGGACGCTGACACGGCCTCGCACAGCGTTGAGGCGCCCGGTGAGCTAGGCGGTGCCGGGCGGGACGAAGCAGACGACGATGCGGAATCTTGACCTCCGTGAGTGGGCGCCGACCGAGGAACCGGTGCCGCTCTCGGTTCGGGAACGCGACCAACTGAAGCCCCTCCTGGCGAGCATCGAACCCGCTCCCGGGACCAGTGACGCGTACTACCTCAGGCCCGGTTCCACGATCGGCGCGCTTGAGATCGGCGACCTCTCCGTCTCCATCGAACCCAAGCTGTCCATCGGCCGTCTCCTCCACTTGGCGTCCTACGCAATGGGCGCGATCGACTTCCGGGTCGAGCGTTTCGACTACGTGAGGCAACCGAGGCTTGTCGAGGCGCTCGTGCCGGCACTCAGCCGCGCGGCGCGTCGGGCGTTCGCTCGTGGACTCCTCCACGGCTACCGCACGGAAGAAGAAGCGCTGCAAACGGTTCGCGGCCGCATTCGAGTCGCCGATCAGCTCCGTCGGAGGTTCGGCGTGCCTCTGCCAGTCGAGGTCCGCTACGACGACTTCACCGACGACGTGCTCGCCAACCGGCTGGTCAAGGCCGCGGCCGACCGCCTGGGCAAGCTCCGCATCCGCTCACCCCGTTCCCGGCTGGATCTCGCCTGGGTCGCCGCAACCCTCGACAACGTAAGCCTGGTCGAGTTCCCGGCGAACGCCGTCCCCGAGGTCCGGTTCGACCGGCTGAACGAGCACTACCGCGAGGTCGTGACCCTGGCCCGGCTGATCCTCCGCCGCACGTCCATCGAAACGGGGCGCGGCCGGGTGCGGGCGAATGGCTTCCTGATGGACATGAACGTCGTGTTCCAGGAGTTCGTAACGCGGGCGCTGCGCGAGGCGCTCGGCGTCTCAGACCGCACCTTCCGGTCCGACAGGCGTCTGCCGGCAATCCACCTCGATACGGCGGAACAGGTCCACCTCAAACCCGACCTCTCCTGGTGGGACGGCTCGACCTGCACGTTCGTCGGCGACGCCAAGTACAAACGGGTCAAGCACGCCCACGTGCCCAACGCCGACCTCTACCAGCTACTGGCCTACACGACCGCCCTCGACCTGCCCGGAGGTCTGCTGATCTACGCCAAGGGCGAAGCCGACGACGTTGTGCATCGAGTTCGCCACGCCGGGAAGCAACTCCACGTCGCCACGCTCGACCTGTCAGGCAGCATCGACAGCCTGAGAGACGAGATCGGCAAGCTGGCGGAACGAGTCCGCGCCCTCCGCCGTAGCTTCCTCGAACTCCGCCAGGCCGCCTGAGGATCCTGCGCTTCGACGGGCGTGCGGGCCGTCAGCGACTGGCCCCGGCCGTTCTGCTCCCGGTGGAGGCCGCTGTAGCAGGCAGTACTTCGAGGTCGATCGTGGCGCCCTTGGTCGCCTCTACAACTGACACGTCGTACGCTGTCTGGAGGTTCATCCACAGGACCGCACCCGTGCCCGTGTAACGACCAAGGCGGACTGCCGTCTCCGCGGTAACGGCTCGCTCCCCACGGAGAATCGCCGTGATTCGATTCGCGGGAACCCGAAGCGAGAGCGCTAGCTGGCTGGCAGTCAATCTTCGAGCTTCGAGTTCTGCCTTGAGAATCCGGCCCGGGTGGCTTCTCAGTCTGGTCATCGTCACCCCTTGTGGTAATCCTCGATCGTCACGTCCGCGGCATCCCCGCCGGCGAAGCGGAAGGTCACTCGCCATCGCGCGTTGATCGTCATGGAGCTTGTACCCTTCCGCCTTCCGCTGAGGGCGTGAAGTCGAACTGACCGGAGCGCGCGCAGTGAGTCGAGCGAAGGCGCCGCATCGAGTGTGTCCAGCAAGAGTAGAGCGCGGTCGTAGTCCAAGCCACGGAATCCTCGTCGGCGATCCTCCTCGAACAGCCGCCGAGTCTTGCTGTCGGCGAAGGACCGGATCACCGCAGGATCGTAGTACAAGTCGCGTACTACACCAAGCGTCCCATTGAACTCGTCCTCCCGTGACGTGGCCGCGCAACCGAACACTCAGCCCAGTAGAGGATTGCGGGCCGGCAACCCGGGAAACCGGCTGAAGTCGCGGTCGGCGGTCCAGCACTCGGTGACGCCGTGCGCGAGGCAGAGGGAAGCAACACGCGCATCATGGACCATCGGCCCCCTGACCTGGCCCTGCCTGAGCAGGTCCTTCAGCAGCTCCCAGTGGGTGAACGTCTCCGTCATGAGAGCCGCCACGGGGGACTCAAGCCAGGCGTCCACCTGCTCGATCGCGGCCTCCAGCGTCGAGGGCGGACGGTAGATACCCGGGCGCGTAACCGTGGCCAGGAACTCGTGAACGCACGGCCAGGGCAGTCCCCATGCCACGCGCCCCTCGGCAAGCGCCGACACGCACGTCCTGGCCCGGTCGTGCCATACGGAGTCGGCGCGATGGGCGTAGACGAGGATGTTCGTGTCCGTCGCGATCAACCCCCGCGCCCTTCATAGATGGCTTCGCGGATGCGGGGCCAATCGGCGCCCTCGAACTCTGGCTCCAGGCCGTGGCCGTCAACGCTCGCATCCCTCAGCGTAAAGCCCGCGGACTCTCGGTCAACCTTGATCGCCATCCGCAACCCACGCTCGAACAGCTCCCGCAGCGTGATGTTCTCCCTTGCAGCATGGGCCTTTGCCTCTCTCGCCAAGTCGTCCGAGATCTCGATCGTCGTCTTCACGATGGGTCTCCGTACTTACAAATATGGGTTCCCCCCCTACAGTAGACGCACCGCCGCATCATGAAGCGTCGACGGCAAGCTGGCAATGCCTCCTGTCGGGGGTAGCCTCGGCGACCATGCCCCGACTCACGGACTACCGCGTCCTGACGTTTGACTGCTACGGCACCCTGATCGACTGGGAGACCGGGATCTGGGACGCCTTGCAGCCGCTGATCATGCGGAACCCGGACGCCGAAGTCTCGCGAGACGCGGCGCTCTCTGCCTTCGGGCAGGGCGAGAGCGTTCAGGAGCGGGAGACGCCCGACCTGATCTATCCCGACCTGCTGGCCCTGGTCCACCAACGGATCGCCACGAGTCTCGGCATGCAGACGGACCCCGAACTCGACGAGGCGTTCGGCGCCTCCGTGCCGGACTGGCCGGCGTTCGCGGACACGGCGGATGCGCTGCGCGTCCTGAAGCGGCACTTCCGGCTCGTCATCCTGTCGAACGTCCACAAGGACGGCATCGCCGGCTCGAACCGGAAGCTCGGGGTCGAGTTCGACGCGGTCTACACGGCCGAGGAGATCGGCTCCTACAAGCCGGCCGACGCAAACTTCGAGTACCTGCTTGCCCACCTTGCGTCCGACTTCGGCCTCGACCGGTCCGACGTGCTGCACACCGCGCAGAGCCTGCACCACGACCATGTGCCGGCGAACCGGTTCGGGCTCGCGAATGCCTGGATCGACCGGCAGCGCCTCTCCCAGGGCGGGAGCTGGGGCGCCACGGACCGCGTCGCGACGATGCCGACGACCGACTTCGTGTTCTTCTCGATGGCCGAGATGGCCGCGGCCGTCGCGGAGTCCGCGCGCACCGACGCTTGACTGCCTGACGCCGATTGCCGGCCGTCCGGCCTGGTGGTCCTCAGCCGCTGCAGCGGATCGGGCGGCCGTTCCTCAGCCATCCTCCTCCACGGTCAGCCTGTACCCGGCGGCGGCGAGGTACTTCGCTTCCTGATGGAGGTCGGCTCGCGTCAACGGCGACGTCTCGAGCCACGCCTTCGGCAGCACGAGCCTCAGGTCGCGACCGTCGACTTCAAGGGTCACTGCCAGGGGTTCCGGACGACGGCTCCTGTGCAGGGCCACCGCAAGGCGCAACAGAACGGCCACGCGGCGCGCCGGCCGTCGCCAGGCGGTGGGCAGGCGATCGAAGATCTGGCGCGGGAACTTGCGCCGATGGCTGCGCACCAGCGACGCGAGGGCCAGGTGCTCCTGGAGCGAGAATCCATGCATCTCCGCGTTCTCCACGATGTAGGCGCCGTGCTTGTGAAAACCCGCGTGGTTGATGTCGAGGCCGACCTCGTGCAACTGCGCCCCCCAGGAAAGCATGAGCCAGGGAAGCGCCCCGGCGAGTTCCCAGGGCTCCACGCACTGTTCCAGAAGCTGCAGCGCCGTCTCCCGGACGCGCTCGGCCTGGTCCGGCTGCACGTGGTAGCGGCGGGCCATCGACTCGACGGCCGCATGCCGCGTGTCCTCGTGGCGCAGCCGACCCAGCAGGTCGTACAGCGCGCCCTCGCGCAGGGCGCCGCCCGCGACCCGCATCTCTTCGATGCCCAGGGCCCTGAACACCGCGAGCAGCACGGCGACGCCGCCGGCGAAGACCGGCGCCCGCCCCTCGCTCAGGCCCCTGATGTCGCCGTCCACGGTGCTCCCGCGTTCGATCAGGAGCGCACGCAAGCGGAGCAGCGCCTCCAGCGTGATCCCCTGCTCGCACCAGCCCGCGGCCCGCACGACGTCCGCCACGGCGCGAACCGTGCCCGACGAGCCAACCGCCACGCTCCAGCCGACCCCGGCGCGAAACCGTCGCTCGACCGGCTCCAGCTCGACCCGCGCCGCCGTCTCGGCCCGCCTCCACCGCTCTTCCTTCACCCGGCCGTCCGGAAAGTGCCGCAGACTGAAGCTGACGCAGCCCATGTACAGGCTCTCCAGGTCGAGCGGCCGCGAGCCCTCGCCGACGATCAGCTCCGTCGAGCCGCCGCCGATGTCGACCGCGAGGCGTCTTTCGTCTCCCGCCAGACTCCGCGACACGCCGAGGTAGATGAGCCGCGCCTCCTCAAGGCCCGAGACGATCTCCACCGGATGGCCCAACGACCGCTGCGCCGCCTCCAGCAGGTCACCAGCGTTCCGCGCCTGCCGCAACGTGTTCGTGCCCACGACGCGGACCGTGCCCGGCGGAAAGGCACGGACGCGCTCGCCGAATCGGCCGAGACAGTCGAGTGCCCGAGCCACCGCCTCCGGAGTCAGGCGCTTGTGCTCGTCGAGTCCGGCGGCGAGTCGGACGAACTCCTTGCGGCGATCGACGAACACGAGTTGGCCGCCACGGACCTCGGCGACGACCAGATGGAAGCTGTTCGAGCCGAGATCGGCTGCGGCGACGACTTCGGGCTCGGAGTCGGTCAGGCCAAGGGATGAGTCACGGGGCTGCGCCATCGGGCCGAGAGTATGAACGCTGACCCTTCTCTGGTCTTTCGCCGCCTTGGCCACCGTCGTCGTGACCGGCGGTGCAACCCGAGCTGGCCGCGGGAAACTCCAGTCGACATAGCGACGGCCCCGAGCCCCTCAGCGCGAGGAGTGGCGGCGCCAATAGCCATCGCAGCGCGAGTAAGATCGCCGGCCATGCAAGCCCCCGTGGAACTCCGCTCCGACACGATGACCCGGCCTTCCCCGGCGATGCGGAAGGCGATGGCCGCGGCGGAAGTCGGCGACGACGTGTTTCGCGAGGACCCGACCGTCAATCGGCTCCAGGAGCGGGTCGCCGACCTGCTCGAGCGCGAGGCCGCCCTGTTCGTTCCTTCCGGCACCCAGGGCAACCTGTCCTGCCTGCTCGCGCACGAACTGCCGCGCGGCAGCGAGGTCCTGCTCGAGGCGAGCGCCCACATCATCAACCACGAGATGAACGGGATCACCGGGATCACCGGTCTGTTCCCGCGCCCGGTCACGGCGGCTGGCCACGGCACTCTTCGGCCCGAAGAGGTCGAGGCCGCGATTGCGCCGGACGACCCCACCCTCGCCTCGACTCGCCTGCTCTGCCTCGAGAACAGTTGCAACCAGGCCGGCGGCACGGTCTACGACGTGGAGCGAACGCGGGCGTTGTGCGACACGGCCCACCGTCACGGCCTGCGCGTCCACCTCGACGGCGCCCGACTGTGGAACGCCGCGGCCGCGCTCGGCTGCACCCCGGCCGAAGCGGCCGGGCCGGTCGACTCCCTCTCCTTCTGCTTCTCGAAGGGACTGGGCGCGCCCGTCGGGTCGATCGTCGCCGGCTCGCGCGACTTCATCCGGAACGTCCGCCGCTACCGGCAGATGTGCGGCGGCCAGATGCGCCAGGTCGGCGTGCTCGCGGCGGCGGCCGAGGTCGCCCTCGACGAGAGCCCTCCTCTGCTCGTCCAGGACCACGAGAACGCCCGTCTGCTGGCGGACACGTTGAACGACCTTCCCGGCGTCGCCCTGATCGCGGAGCAGCGCACGAACATCCTGATCTTCTCGGTGGAAGCGACCGGCCGCGGCGCCGAGGAGTGCGTCGAGGCCCTGGCGCGCGAGGACGTGCTGTGCCTGGCGATCAGCCCGAACCACATCCGCCTGGTGACGCACCGCGACGTGAGCCCCGAGCAGACGGCGCAGGCGGCCGAGGCCCTGACCCGGGTGTTCGGTGGCTAGAGCGGCAGGTCAGCCGGAGGCCGGCGCTTCGCGCCGCATGCCGGCGGGGACGCCGGCGCACCCGGTATCTGTTCCGCGGGCTCCAGAAGAGCGCGGACTCGTCGACGTCAGGCCGTTCGACGACCTGGAGGTGGGCGAGCGCTTTCCGCTTCCCGGCCGCACCGTCACGGAGGCCCACTTCGCCGCGTTCCAGGCAATCTCCGGCGACAACCACCCGATCCACTACGACGTCGAGTACTGCAAGTCCCAGGGCCACCAGGGAATGCTCGCTCACGGCCTCCAGGTGCTCTGCTACAGCGCCGCCGGCGCCGGCACGTTCGCCGACGTGATCGGCCGCGCGATGATCGGCTACATCGACCAGTCCTGTCGTTTCCTGAAGCCGGTCTACCCGGGCGACACGCTCTATCCGACGCTGCGGATCGCGGAACTCGTGCGCCAGCGGACGACCGGCGTCGTCGTGCTGGAGAGCACGATCGAGAACCAGCGCGGCGAGCCGGTGCTGGAGGGCCGGCAGAGCTACCTGGTCCGGCTCTCGGGCAGTGCAGACTCCGGGTGAGCTGAAGCCAGCGGCTCGAAATCGAACACGGTCGACGCGGCGCCCGGCAGGGCGACCGCCTCGACCCGGAACACGCGCCGGACGAGTTCCGGCGCCAGGACCTCGGAGGGCGGGCCCTCCGCGACCAGGCTGCCGCCGTCGAGCACGGCCACGCGATCGGCGAAGCGGGCGGCGGCGTTCAGGTCATGAAGGACCAGCACGACGGAGCGACCCTCGTCGACCAGGCGGCGCGCCAGCCCCAGAAGGTCCAAACCGTGGGCCAGATCGAGGTTCGAGGTCGGTTCGTCGAGCAGCAGGACCTCCGCTTCGGTGGCGAGGCAGCGAGCCATCAGCACGCGCTGCAGCTCGCCGCCTGAAAGCGTGGTCACCCTGCGGTCGGCGAGCGCCAGCACGTCCGTATCGTCCAGGCAGCGGTCGATCCAGCCGCGGTCGGCCGAGCGGGTGCCGAAGAGCCGGCTCTCGTGCGGATACCGGCCGAGGGTGACGAACTCGCGCACCGTGAACTCGAACGCCGGCCGCACCGACTGCGGCACGTAGGCCACCCGCCGCGCCGCCTGCCGGCGCGGCAGCGCGGCGAGATCGAATCCGCCCAGCAGCACCTGGCCTTCGGTCAGCCGCCACGTACCGGAGAGCAGCCGCAGCAGAGTCGACTTGCCGGCCCCGTTCGGCCCCACGACCGAGGTCAGCATCGACGGTTCAATGACGAGGTCGACCCCTCGCACTAGCCAGCGGCCCCGCCGCTCGACGCCGCCGCCCACGAGTTCCAGGCGCGGCGCCCTGAGCGCCGAACCCGACGCCGCCGTCATCGCGACACCGCCACTTCCTTCTCATGGCGCATCAGCAGGTAGAGGAAGAAGGGGGCGCCGACGAACGCCGTGACCACGCCGAGGTGGACCTCCTTGGGCGCCGCCAGCGTCCGCGCCAGCAGATCCGCGCCCACGACGAACCAGGCGCCGGTCAGGAACGCGGCTGGCAGCAACCGCCGGTGCACCGGCCCCAGCAGCAGACGGACGAGGTGCGGCACAACGAGACCGACGAAGCCGACCACGCCGCTGACCGCGACGGCACTGCCGGTCAGGATCGCCGCGCTCCACAGCACCGCCCGTTTCGTCCGCTCGATATCGACCCCGAGTGACGCCGCCACTTCCTCGCCTTCGAGCAGCAGATCCAGGTCGCGCGCAAACCAGGCCGCCACGATACAACCCACGATCATTCCGGGCAGCAACATGCCCACATAGCGCCAGTCCCGATCGGTCACGCCGCCCATCATCCAGTAGGCGATCTGGCGCGCCGCCTCGTACTGCTCCCAGGAGCGGGCGATGAGCCACGAGTTGACCGCCCCGAGCAGGGCGTTGAGCGCCACCCCGGCAAGCAGCAGAGTGGTCACCGGCGTGTAGCCGTCGCGGGTGGCGATCCGGGTCACGATCAGCAGCGACAGCAGCGCACCCCCGACCGCGAACAGCGGCGCAGCAAGGAGAAAGGCGCCGGCCAGGCCGAACGTCAGGGCGAAGACGGCGCCCACTGCGGCCCCGGTGCTCGTGCCGACGATCCCCGGCGACGCAAGCGGATTGCGGAACAACCCCTGCATCTGGGCGCCGGCCAGCGCCAGACAACCCCCGACCATCGCCGCCAGAACCACTCGCGGCGCTCGCAGCGACCACACGATCGTGTCCACCCGCGGGTCGACGGGGCCGTGCTCGCCGGGCAACAGGTGGCGGGCCAGCACCGCGATGACGTCCGCCGGATCGAGGGCGACCGAGCCCCGGAACAGACCGACCGCCGCGAAGGTGACGAGCAGTGCCGCCCCGGCGGTCATGTACCACCAGAACCCGACGCGGCGCACTCCGAGCGCAATCGTCATGCCGTACTGGCCATCGTCATGCCGTACTGGCCATTCTCATTGCGTACGGCCATCGATGCCGCCCCGATCGTCTTCATTCGGGGCCGGCCGCCGCGTCGTCCCCGCCGCCCGCGGCCTCGATCCTCTCCGCGGCGCGGACCAGGGCGTCGGCCAGCCGGTCGACCAACCCGGCGACGTGGTGCGAGATGGCCGCCATGTCCCGGCCGTCGAGCGACACCACGTTGCCCAGCCCGGCCGCCCGCGTACCGTCCGGGACCCCTACCGCCGCGTCGTCGCCGACGTAGGAGTCCGTGAAGATCACGTCCGGGTTCCAGAGCACAACCTGCTCGGCGGAGATCCGCGGCCAGCCGACGAGACCGTTCTCGCCCGCCAGGTTCACCGCTCCCAGGTAGCGAATCGCGTCATCGAACACGGTACGCCTACCCAACACCACGCCGCCGCTGTAGTGCACCACGCGCAGGCCCGATGCCCGGGCGCCGGCCCGCTCCCGAGCCTCATCCAGGCGGGTCCTCATCTCCTCCACGAGCCGCTCCGCCTCGCGATCCCGGCCGATCGCGAAACCCACGACCCGGATGTTGCTCTCGATCGCCGCCAGACTCTCGTGATCGTCCAGAACGAGGACGGGCACGTCCGCCGCCTCCAACTGCGCCAGTGCTTCCTGGCTGTTGAAGCCGGCCGCGAAGACGAGATCGGGGGAGACCGCCAGGATCTCCTCCGTACTGAAGCCGCCCACACGCCCCAGACGTCGGGCGGCGTCCGCACTGGGACTGAACGCCGGATCGCCGGCGAAGGGCGACAGGAGGACGATCCGGTCCGGCTCGGCGATTTCAAGGAGGATCTCGTCCGTTGCCAGAGTCCGCGAGGCGATCCGTTCGGGCGGGGCCTCCAGCCGCAACACCCGGCCGCCGCCGCGGATCTCGCGCCAGACGTCGTCGCGTCCCGGTTCGACGAGTTCCAGTTCGCCGTCCGCCACGCTGTCCAGGTACTCGGCATGTTCGACGCCCAGGGTTGCCAGGCTCGCGACGCTCGCCGCGTCGCCCTCGACCGCATCGCCGTCGGAAGGACCGGTGCAGGCGCCGACCAGCAACGCTGCGGCGAACGCACGCAGCACAGGCATCCGAACCCCGGTCACTCCCGACTGCATACGCCTCAGCACCTGTCGCGATCATAGTTATACTGCCGCCCCCATCGGACCCAGGAACGTCAGGGAGCAGAGTGCATGAGCATCAAGACCGGCGACGCGATTCCCGAAGCCAGCTTCAAGCGGATGACCTCGGACGGCATCGTAGACATCTCGACACGGGAGCTGTTCGAAGGCAAAAAGGTCGTTCTTTTCGCGGTGCCCGGCGCCTTGACGCCGATCTGTTCCGAGGTCCACATGCCCGGCTTCGTCGAGCACCTTGAGTCGCTCAAGGCGAAGGCCGTCGACACGGTGGCGTGTGTCGCGGTCAACGATGTCTTCGTGATCAACGAGTGGCGCAAGCTGCGGAGCATCCCGGAGGACATCGTGATGCTGTCCGACGGCAACGGCGAATTCACGGCCAGGATCGGGCTGGAACTCGACGCCTCGCGCTTCGGGATGGGCACCAGGTCCCGGCGCTACGCCGCGGTCGTCGACGACGGTGTCGTGACGTACCTCGGCGTGGAGCCGGCAGGCCAGGTCGGCGTAAGTGGCGCCGAAGCGGTACTGGAGACACTCGGGTGACGCGTTCCGCGTCAGCCGCGACCCGGTCCATGCACCCGTCATCGGGGCCATGGATGACGCTCGGCTAGTCCATCCCGGCTGTCCCTGGCCCGGGGGTCTCTTGACCAACCACAAGGTCGACTCTCTCACCGACTCGATCTACGTCACCTTCGACGAGGAGGCGTGGGGGCGGCTGCGCGCCGACACGCCGAACCCGCTGTCGGAGGAAGAACTGCAGCGTCTGCGCGGCATCAACGAGAACGTGTCGCTGGACGAGGTCGCGCAGATCTATCTGCCGATGTCGCGGCTTCTCAACCTCTACGTCGGCGGCACCCAGGATCTCTACCGCGCCAGCACGACCTTCCTCGGCGGTCTGGCGCCCAAGGTGCCGTACATCATCGGCATCGGCGGCAGCGTCGCGGTGGGCAAGAGCACGACCGGCCGCATCCTGCGCGAGCTGCTCGCGCGCTGGCCGAACCACCCCCAGGTGGACCTCGTGACCACCGACGGCTTCCTCCACCCTAACGCCGTCCTGGAGGAACGGGGCCTCATGGAGCGCAAGGGCTTCCCCGAGAGTTTCGACATTCGCACCCTGGTCAACTTCGTCCTCCAGGTGAAGTCGGGTGAACGGCGAGTCGAGCACCCGGTCTACTCGCACCACTCCTACGACATCCTGCCCGGCGCCACGGAGATCATCGATCAGCCCGACATCCTCATCCTGGAGGGCCTGAACGTGCTCCAGGCGCGCTCGCAAGCGCCCAGGAGCAGCCGGCTGATGCTCTCCGACCTGTTCGATTTTTCGATCTACGTGGACGCGGAAACCGACGTGGTCGAGCGCTGGTACGTGGAACGGTTCCTGACCTTCAGGGGTACCGCTTTCAAGGACCCCGACGCCTACTTCCACCGCTACGCCAGTCTGAGCGAAGAAGACGCCATCGACACAGCGCGCGGTATCTGGAAGGCGATCAACGAGCCCAACCTGGTCCAGAACATCCTGCCTACGCGCGAGCGGGCCGACCTGATCCTCGAGAAGGCGCCCGACCATGCGGTGCACCGGGTGCGCCTGCGGAAGCTGTAGCTGGCTACGGCGCCTGCCAGTTCGGCTTTTCCAAAGCGCCGGCCTGGTCGAGCAGTTCGTCGAGCCGCCCGGACAGGCGGTCGAACAGCGCCTTGAGTTCCAGCACCTCGGCAGCGGCCTCGCCGCCCTCGCTGCGCGCGTTCCTGGCGGCTACCGCCAGCCGCGTCTCCACGTTTCCGCCACCGTGACGGGTGATGAACTCGCCCAGCAGGTTGTTGCGTTCGTCCGGGTCCGCCTCCAGGTCGTAGAGCTCGTAGCGGTCCCAGACGCCGTGGAATCGCATGAACTTGTAGCGGTCGGTACGCACCCCCAACACGGTCGGTGTCTGCGGGAAGGCGCGCTCCCAGAAGTACTCGTAGAGGAACGCGTCGCGCCACGGCGACCGTTCCGCGCCGTCGCCTTCGATCAGTCCCAGGAAAGAACGACCCTGGACGGTTGACGGGACTTCGAGTCCGGCAGCCTCCAGAAAGGTCGGCGCGAAGTCCAGGTTGAGGATCATCTCGGGGCGCCTGAGGCCACCCGCGCCGCCCTCAAACCCCGGCGCCAGAACCACCAGAGGCACCCGGATCGACGCCTCGTACATCGTCCGCTTGTCGATCAGGCCGTGTTCACCGAACTGGAAGCCGTTGTCCGACGTGAAGACGAGCAGAGTCCGGTCCAGCAGCCCCTGCTCCTCCAGGGCGCCGACGATCCGGCCCACGCTGTCGTCGACGCCGCGCATCGTTTCGGCGTAGTCAACGGCGAACTGCTGAAAGTCGACCGTGTTGTCGTAGAGGCCGTCCACGCCGTGCCAGCTTCGACGCTGCGCTTCGACCCAGTTCGGCTTCCCTTCGTAGTTGTCGTGCCGGTTCGCCATCGTCGGCGGCGGTGGATAGCGCTTGCCGGCGTAGCTTCCGACGTGGCGTTCCGCGGCCCGGAACGAAGCGTGTACCGCCTTGTGCGATACGTAAAGCAGGAAGGGCTCTTCCGCCCCTTGGCGAGCAGCCAGGAAGTCCAGCGCGTAGTCGGTGATCAGGTCCGTCGTGTACCCCTGGCGCGGAACCCGTTCGCCGTCGATGTTGAAGGTCTGGTTGTAGTAGAGACCCTGGCCCGGAAACGACACCCAGCGGTCGAACCCGGGCCGGGGCGCGTCGGAGGTGCCGCCCATGTGCCACTTGCCGACGAAAGCAGTCCGGTAACCGGCGCCCTGGAGTTCCTGCGGGAAGGTCGGCGTCTGTGGGTCGAGGCGGGTGCGGTTGTCCAGCACGCCGTGCCGGTGGGCATACTGCCCGGTGAGAATCGACGCGCGGCTCGGCGAGCAGAGCGAGGTGGTGACGAAGGCGTTCTCGAACAGCACGCCGCGTTCGATCAGCCGATCGAGGTGCGGTGTCTCGAGGAACGGGTGTCCGAGCGCGGAAGCCGCGTCGAAGCGCTGGTCGTCGATCAGGATAAAGACAATGTTCGGCCGCTCCTGGGCCGATCCCGGGACGGTCGCCATCAGAAGAAGCGCGCACGCCGCCACCAGGCACGTCCCCACGTTCGTGTTCCGTCGCCACGGACCCCGTTCGCTCTTCGTCATCTCAGCTCCTTGAGGAAAGTTCGCCCAGACCAGCCGCCGCCAGTTCCTCGGGCTCGTAGTTCCAGCGTCGGTAGTTCCACATCCACTGCTCGGGCTGTGCCCGCACCCTCCGTTCAATCGCCCCGGCGATCCGCTGCGACAGCTCGACCGCATCCTGCGTGCCGCCGGGAGATCGGAGCATCTCACTCTCCAGCCGATAGGAGAAGGGACCCTCCCGGACGCAGAACGCCGCGACCAGGGGACAGTCCCGCTTGGCCGCCAGCGCGGCCGGGCCACCAACGAACTCCGTCCGCCGATCCAGGAAGTCGACCTCGGGCCCGCGCCGCTGATCGGGCCGCTGATCGACAACCATGATCAGGGTCTCCTTCCGGTTGAGGCAGCTCAGCATGTCGCGAAGGAGTGAGGTCCGGCCGCTCCAGATGACCCGCACGCCGGCCCGCGCCCGCATCCGCTCGACGAAGAGCGAGGTTGCGGTGGAGCGCGCCGGCTTGGCGACCGCGCAAACCGGAGCGGAAGCAGCGCGCACCGTGCTCTGCGCCAGGAGTTCCCAGGCGCCGAGGTGACCCGTAACCAGGACCTGACCGCGGCCGCAAGCCTCCGCCTCCGCCATCAGCCGCCGTAGATCGTCGAAGCCGTCCATCGCTCGCACGTCGAGTCGACTCTGTTCGAAGCTGATCCGCACCGTCTCGAGCGCAGCGACGATCTGGTGCCGTACGCAGCGCCACTCCAGATCGCGCGCCTCCCGAGATCCCGGAGCCAATCCCAGAACGACCGCCAGGTTGCGGCGCATCAACCGCACGTCGCGCGGCGTGATCCAGCGGCAGTGGGCAAGCAGGCCCGCCAGCGGGCCGAAAGCGGCGGCTGGCAGAAGGCGGAGCAGCCACGAGGCGGCGTAGAGAAAGGTTCCCATCGTGCGGTCGGACATCGAGATGCGAGTCTAGGGGCAAGCTTGCATGGCGGTGTACTATGCCGGCTCTTGAGCAATCAACCCGACCCGTCCGCCTACTGGCGAGCGAACCTGCGGCTGATGGCGATCCTCCTCGCCATCTGGTTCGTCTGTTCCTACGTGCTGGGTATCTTCCTGGTCGAGCCGCTGAACGGCGCCCGGGTGGGCGGCTTCCCGCTCGGATTCTGGTTCGCGCACCAGGGATCGATCTACGTCTTCGTCGTGCTGATCCTGGTCTACGCCGCGGTCATGGACCGCCTCGACCGCCGCTTCGGGGTCGACTGAGCCGGTCGCAAACCGCCGACTCCGACTCCCGCCGACGTTTCTGGCAGCCCGTAGCGAATGACAGTTCAGGCCTGGACCTACGTCATCGTCACGGCGACTTTCGCGCTGTACGTAGGCATCGCCTGGTGGAGCCGCGTCAAGACGACATCGGGCTTCTACGTCGCCGGTCGCGGCGTGCCGGCCCTGGCCAACGGCATGGCGACCGGCGCCGACTGGATGAGCGCGGCCTCCTTCATTTCGATGGCGGGGCTCATCTCCTTCATGGGCTACACCGGCACCATCTACCTGATGGGCTGGACGGGCGGCTACGTCCTGCTGGCGCTCCTGCTCGCCCCGTACCTCCGCAAGTACGGCAAGTTCACGACCTCCGAGTTCGTCGGCGACCGCTACTACTCGGACGCCGCCCGGCTGGTGGCCGCCGGCTGCACGATCTTCGTCTCCTTCACCTACATCGCCGGCCAGATGCGCGGCGTCGGGGTCGTCTTCTCGCGGTTCCTGGAGGTCGAGGTCCACTGGGGCGTCGTGATCGGCGTCGTGATCGTCTTCTTCTACGCGGTGCTCGGCGGCATGAGGGGGATCACCTACACCCAGGTCGCCCAGTACTGCGTCCTTATCGTCGCCTTTCTCATACCGGCCGCGGCCATTTCCTGGAAGATCACCGGGAATCCGATTCCGCAACTCGGGTTCGGCGGCACGGTCCAGGAAGGCCAGCAGGCAGGCGTCTTCCTGCTCGAGGCGCTGGACGCGCTGCACCGGGAACTCAGGCTGCCGGAGTACACCGCCGCCTTCGTGCCGGGCAAGAAAAGCATGATCGACGTGACCGCGATCACGCTGGCGCTGATGGTCGGCACCGCCGGCCTCCCCCACGTCCTGGTCCGCTTCTACACCGTGCGCAGCGCCCGCGCCGCCCGCTGGAGCGCGCTGTGGGCGCTCGTCTTCATCGGCCTCCTCTACACCACGGCGCCGGCGGTCGCCGCGTTCGCCCGCGTCAACCTGATCTCGACGCTCCACAACACGAGCTACAGCGAGGTGCCGGAGTGGTTCAGGAGCTGGGAGACGACCGGCCTGATCGATTTCGAGGACCAGGACGGCGACGGCATCATCGACATGTCCGACGGGGCGAACGAGTTGACGGTCGACCAGGACATCATGGTCCTCGCGAACCCGGAGATCGCCGAACTGCCGGCCTGGGTCGTCGCCCTGGTGGCCGCCGGCGGACTCGCCGCGGCGCTCTCGACCGCCGCCGGTCTCCTGCTCGTCATCGCTTCGGCCATCTCGCACGACATCGGCAAGTCGATCCTGTGGAAGGACATGAGTTCGCGCAGGGAACTTCTGCTGGCGCGAGGCACCGCCTCCGTCGCGGTGATCATCGCCGCCTATTTCGGCATCTCGCCGCCCGGCTTCGTCGCCCAGGTCGTCGCCTTCGCCTTCGGCCTTGCCGCGTCCAGCTTCTTCCCAGTCCTGGTGCTCGGCATCTTCACCCGCAGCACGACGAAAGAAGGCGCGATCACCGGCATGAGCACTGGCATCCTGTTCACCGGCTCGTACATCGTCTACTTCCGTCTGATCCGCCCGGAAGCGACGGCGGAGGACTGGCTGTTCGGCATCAGCCCCGAGGGCATCGGCGCCGTCGGCATGCTGATCAACTTCGCCCTGGCGCTGACCGTCAGCCGCTTCACGAAGCCGCCGCCCGAAGAAGTCCAGCAACTCGTCAGCGAGATCCGGCTGCCCCGCGAGCGCGCGGCGGAGTCGACGTAAACGCGCGACGCCGTCGGACGCACCCGCAGAGCGGCGGAGCATGCACCAGAGCGCGCAGAGCGGCGGAGGACGCACCCGCCCGTCTTGGGTCAGGAGGGGTCCGCTCCCAGGTGACGTGAGCGCTTGAGCGGAGATGGAAGGGGGTGGCGCTCACTCCGCTTCACTCGCTCCGGTCGGTCGTTGGTCAGTGGAAGGTCGTCGGCAGTCGCTCGTTCAGAGGCACCTGGGAGCGGACCCCTCCTGACCCGACTGGGCTGGAAGTCGGTGCCGAGAGAGCCGGCCGGCTGCTTCAGTCCGCGAGCGGCCGACGGTTCGCTTCGCGACCGGCCATGGTGGTCGCCAGGAATGAGACAAGGCTGTTCCCGGACGAGTCGTGAACGACCGAGATACACACACACTCGGCGGCTATCATCTGCAGTTCATCATGCGCGTGGTCAAGTGGGGCAACAGTCTGGCCGTCCGTCTTCCCAAGGCGCTGGTCAACGATCTTGATCTCAGGGTCGGCGACGAGGTGCAGGTGGTGGCCAAGGTGCCGGGCCAGTTGGTCCTCGGGAGAGACCTGCGCCGGCAGCGGGCCGTCGAACGGATGCGACGGCGGGCGTGGCGATTGCCGGACGGCTACGTCTTCGACCGAGACGCGGCGAACGAGAGCCCGACAAGGGCGTGGCGCGGCGGTTCCTGGTCAAGGTGACGGGCTTCAGCCGGGCTCAGGTGGCGCACCCAGTGGGCAGAGGTCATGCCCCGTTCCATCTTCCGCATGAAGATCGTCGAGGAGCTCTCCGTGAACAGCAGACGTCACACGAGGGACGCGAGGCGTTCGCAAAGCGTCGAGTAGCGGCGCAGGTCGGAGGATTCGTCGACGGCCTTCTTGAGGGCCCACTTCTGGCCGACGATCACGACGAGCTTCCGGCCGCGGGTAATCGCGGTGTAGAGCAGGTTGCGGCGCAGCATGACGTAGTGGTGGGTCGAGATCGGTACGACGACGGCCGGGTACTCCGAGCCCTGGGACTTGTGGATCGTCACCGCGTAGGCGAGCATGACGCGGCCCAGATCGTGGAACGGGTACTGGATGGGCCGGCCGTCGAACGTGATCGTCATCTGCTGCTCGCCGGGGTCGATCGAGACGACGCGGCCGAGATCCCCGTTGAACACGTCCTTGTCGTAGTCGTTCTCGGTCTGCATCACCTTGTCGCCCGGGCGGTACTTCCAGCCAAAACGCTCGACCTCGACCGCGCCGGCCTCGGGCGCCGGGTTCAGGACGTCCTGCAGGATCGCGTTCAGGGTGCGGGCGCCGAGCGGACCCCGGTTCATCGGCGAGAGCACCTGGACGTCGCGGACGGGATGCAGGCCGAAGCGGTCCGGTATCCGTCCCGCCACGACCCTGGCGATCTTCCGTTGGGCATCCTCGGGCTCTTCCGCCGGAACGAAGTAGAAGTCGCCGAGTCCGTCCTCGGGCGGGTCCAGGTCCGGCAGCAGGCCCCGGTTCACGCGGTGGGCGTTCCGTACGATTCGGCTGCCCTCGGCCTGCCGGAAGATCTCGACCAGTCGCGCCACGGGTACGGCCGCGGACTCGATCACGTCGCGCAGCACCTGGCCCGGGCCGACCGACGGCAACTGATCGACATCCCCGATCAGAAGGAGGGACCCTTCCGCCGGCAGCGCCGAAACCAGCGCGGCCATCAACTCCACGTCGACCATGGAGGACTCGTCGACGACGAGAAGGCCGCACTCCAGCGGTCGCTGCCGGTTGCGACGAAAGCCGCCGCTCTGCGGGTCGATCTCGAGCAGCCGGTGAATCGTCCGCGCCGGCCTGGCCGTGCTCTCGGCCAGCCGCTTCGCCGCCCGGCCGGTGGGCGCCGCGAGCTCGCAGCGGACACCCCGAGCCAGCAGGATCTGGAGCACGGCCCGGACCAGGGTCGTCTTGCCGACGCCGGGACCGCCGGTGATCACCGAGACGCGCGAGGCCAGGCAGGTCGCCACCGCCGCGCGCTGGGACGGCGCCAGCGTGACCTGAAGCCGCTCTTCGACCGAGGCCACCGCCTTCGCTGCGTTCACCGAGGCCCAGGGCGGCGGCTCGGCCTGGATCAACTCCCCCAACCGCCTGACGATCGCCCGCTCGGCGCCGAGGAGTTCCGGCAGGAACACGGCGTCGCTCTCGCCAAGCTGCCCGACGACGAGCCGCCTCGCGCGCAGTTCCTCCGCCAGCGCGCCCTCCAGGGTCTGCCGCGGAATGGGTCCCGCCTCGCCGCCACGGTCGACGGAGGGTCGGCGATTGGCCAACAGCTCGACCGTCTTCTCCAGCAACTCCGCCCGCGGCAAGCCGCAATGACCCGACTCGCGCGCCTTCTCGAGCGTGTAGACGAGGCCCGCCCTAGCCCGCGGCAGGCCGTGCGGATCCTTGCCCAGACTCGCGCCGATGCCATCCGCGATCCGGAAGCCGATGCCGCGGATTTCCCGCGCCAGCCGGTAAGGGTCTTCGGCCAGCAGGCTCGGCGCGTCCGCACCGTAGGTACGGTAGATCTGCGCCGCGCGGGCCGCTCCGAGGCCGTGGGTCTGCAGGAAGACCATGATCTCCCGCACCGCCTTCTGGTCCCGGAAGCCCTCGCGGAGGCTTCGCGCCCGCTTGGGGCCGATGCCGGGCACCTCGCCCAGGCGTTCCGGCTCGTTCTCGATGACCTCGAACACAGCCCTGCCAAACGCCTTGACCAGGCGCTTCGCCATCTTGGGCCCCACCCCCGGCACCTTGCCCGAACCGAGATAGCGCCGGATCCCGTCGAGCGAATCCGGCGGCGACACGGCGAGCCGGTCGGCCTGGAACTGCTCTCCGTGCTTCGGATTCTGGCGCCAGGAACCCGCGGCCCGGATCGTGTCGCCCTCGGCGACCAGCGGCAGTCTGCCCACAACGGCCACGATCCGGGAACCGTGGCGCACCCGGAGCACGGCGAATCCGTTCTCCGGGTTGTGAAAAACGACCCGCTCGACCACGCCGGCAAGGGCCTTGTGCTGTTGCGGCGCTTGCGTCAATGCGCCAAGACCCCGGCCTCGTTCGCCAACTCGCTCACATGGTAGAGCTTACGTTCTGTACAAGGCGACCCGGCCGGAAACCGATCCGACCGCTGACGCGGACGCCGGACGAACGGTGACAGAATGCGGCCGCGCCGTCAGGCGAGGACAAGGCCGAAGGGAGCACCCGCACATGACCGAAACCTGCCAGTTCGACCGTCTGGCGCTGAACGCCACCGACCCCGCGGCCGCGGCCGACTGGTACGCGAAGCACTTCGGCGGCGAAGTGCGGGCGCAAGCTGACGCGGAGGGCGCCGCCGCTCGATTCCGCGCCGGCGACGGCACGGCGGACCTCGACTGGCGCCGCGCCGATGCTCCCGCGCCGAGCATGGGCGCCGGGCTCGACCACTCGGGCTGGTCCGTTCCGAACCTTGACGAGACCCACGCGGCCATGCTCGATGGCGGCGCGACGGAGTTCTGGCAACCGCGCTACTTCGGACCGGCAAAGCTCTACATCTCCTTTGTGACCGATCCCTGGGGCGCGAAGATCGAACTCCTCGAGGACGCGAACCATCCCGGCTTCCACCACGTCCACATCCTGGGACCCGACTGGGAAGCCGACCGCGCCTGGCTGCTGGAACACGTTCCGGGACGAGTCGAGACATTCAAGGACGTTCTGCTCGCGATCAACTACGGCACGATGCGGGTGCTGTTCCGCGAGACGGACGACGCGCTCGAGGCGACCGCGGGCCGGGCGATCGACCATCTCGCATTCCGGTCGCCGGAAGCCGCCGAAGCCGCCCGGCACGTCAGCCCGACCGGTGTCGGTGTCCGGGTGCTGCCGGCCTGACCGCGCGGCGCGGCGACTTCCGTACCGCGCATGAGCCTCTGGCCGCCACCTCGCCGGGTCGAACCCCTCGATGCGGCCTCACCCTTCGTTCTGCCGGCGAACGCGACGGTTTCGGTCGAGCTGCCGGCCTACGGGGGAACCGCCCGGAGCTGGCCCTCGGACGAGACCCGCTTCGCGGTCGAGAGGCTGCGAGCGGCCCTTCGGGCGGCCGGCGCCGCGGAGGTGGCGCTCAATCCGACCGAAACCGCCGAGGTCGCCTGGAGCGTCGGGACGGCTGCAGCCCAGGGACCGGCGACCGGCCCGGCCCCCAGGGACCCCGGAACCGCGCCGGGACGTCCCGTCATCTGCCGCGTGCGGCTCGAGGCGACCGGCGGCAAGGCGGAAGAGGCCGTCCGGACGCCAACGGACGAGAGCTATCGCCTGCGCCTGGACGACGAGGGCGTGTCCGTCGAGGCCGCAACGCCCGTCGGCGTCTTCCGCGCCGCCTCGACCCTGAAGCAGTGGTTCGCGGCGCGCGGCCTGTCGTCCGCGGTCGGCTTCGAGGCGCCGGCGGTCCACATCGAGGATCGGCCCGACTTCGGGATCCGCGGCGTCATGCTCGACGTGAGCCGAAACCGGGTACCCACGATGGCGTACCTGGAACGCTTGGTCGACCGTCTGGCCGACTGGAAGGTGAACCACCTCCAGCTCTACGTCGAACACACGTACGCGTACACGGACCACGAGGAGGTCTGGCGCGACGCTTCCCCGTTCACCGCCGAGGAGCTTCGGTCGCTCGACGCCTTCTGCCGGGAACGGTTCATCGAACTCGCCCCGAACCAGAACAGTTTCGGCCACTTCCACCGCTGGCTCGTCCACGATCGCTACCGACCACTGGCGGAAGTGCCCGAGGGCTTCCGGCATCCCTTCTCCATCGACCCCGAGCCGTTCAGCCTGTGCGCCACCGACCCGCGGGTCCTCGAGCTGCTCGCGGGTCTCTACGACGAACTGCTGCCCCGGTTCGGCAGCCGGCGCTTCAACGTCGGCCTGGACGAGACGTTCGACCTGGGCCGCGGGCGCTCCGCCGAGGCGTGCAAGGAGCGGAGCAAGCCGGCCGTGTATCTCGACTTCCTGCGCCAGGTTCACGATCTCGTCACGGAGCGCCACCGGCAGATGCTGTTCTGGGGCGACATCATCCTCGAGCACCCCGAAGTGATCGACCGCGTCCCCGAAGACGCGGTCGCGCTGTGCTGGGGCTACGAGGCCGATCACCCGTTCGCCGACCAGTGTGCCCGGCTGGCGGCCTCGGGCCGCCAGTTCTGGGTGTGCCCGGGGACCAGCAGCTGGAACAGCTTCGGCGGCCGCCTGCAGAACGCGATCGGCAACCTCGCTCTTGCCGCCACGGCCGGTCGGGACGCTGGTGCTCAGGGTTACCTCATCACCGACTGGGGCGATCACGGACACCTGCAGCCCACCCCGATCGCCGAGCTGCCGCTGTCCATCGGCGCCGGCTTCGCCTGGTCCGTCGACGCGGCGCGGAAGGCCGCCAGCGCCACCGAACGGACCGAAGAAGCCTGGCTCGGGCACGCCCGCCACTTCGTCTACGACGGCGACGACACGATGGCGCGCACCGTGATCGACCTCGGAGCGATCGACCTCGACTGCGGCGGCCCGGCGATGAACGGGACCACCCTGTTCTACCTGCTGCGGTTCATCGGCGACGACCTCACCCACCGGCGCTTCCAGCGGCTCAGCATCGCCAGGCTGCAGCGGACGTTCGCTCGGCTGGCCTCCATCCGCGAGCGTCTGGCCGCGGACGGCGACGACCCGAAGCACGCCTCGCTTGACTGGACCTGCCGGCTCATCGCGTGGTCCTGCCGCCTCGGCATCGAGCGCCTCGGCGCCGGTCGGGGTGGCCAACTCGACGAACTCGCCCCGAGTGTCCGCGCCGACCTGGCGGCGAACCTGCGGCGCATCGCCGACGACCTCCCCGACGTGTGGCTGCCGACGAGCCGGGAAGGCGGCCTGCGGCTATCGCAAGACCTCCTGCTCCGCGCCGCGACGCTTCTGGCGACACCTTGATTGCAATGCAATCAGATTGTACGCTCGCAACGCATCTGATCGGAGGAACGAAGCGATGGGAAGCATCACCGTCAGGAACCTCGACGAGGGCGTCAAGAAACGCCTCCGCGTGCGCGCGGCGGGCAACGGCCGGTCGATGGAGGAAGAGGTCAGGCTGATTCTGCGCGAAGCGGTAGAGCCGGAAACCGGCGAAGAGAACCTCGCCGCCGCCATTCGCGCACGCTTCGCACCCTTGGGCGGCGTGGAGCTTGAGCTCCCCCCGCGCGGACCGATGCGTAAACCGCCCAAATTCGACTGAACGGACCATGTTCGTTCTCGACACGAACGTCGTCTCCGAACTCATGCGTCCGAGACCGGAACCTGCCGTGGAAAGGTGGGTGAGTCAGCATCCGCTGTCGGGTCTCTACTTCACCGCGATCGGCGAAGCGGAGCTCCGCTACGGCGTCGCCACGATGCCGAGGGGAGCGCGCCGGGAAGCCCTGGCCGCCGAGATCGAAGGCGTCGTCCGCGATGACCTGCGGGACCGCGTGCTGCCATTCGACAGTCAGGCCGCGCGCAACTACGCCAAGATCGCGGCCAAACGGCGTGCGGAGGGTCGGCCGGCATCTCACGCGGACTGCCAGATCGCGGCAATCGCCAGTTCCCGGAACGCAGCGATCGTCACCAGAAACACCCGGGACTTTGAAGGAACGGGGATCGAGATTGTGGATCCCTGGACATTCGAGGAAGAGACTCAATGACCAAGATCACCATCGTCACCGTCGAAGAACAGCACCTCCTCGCAGCACGCACCAGCGTCACCTTCGCGGACGTGCCCGGGAAGCTCCTGCCCCTGATGGACCGGGTCGGCGCCTCCGTGCAGGAACACGAGATCGACGGCGCCGGCCGGCACGTCTGGTACTACCGCGACGTCAGCGGCGGTCAGATGGAAGTCGATGTTGGGGTACAGGTGCCTGCGGCGACCGAGGCCGCGGATGGCCTCGTGCTCTCGGCGACGCCGGCCGGCCGGTGCGCCCACGCGGCGCTCGTCGGCGACTACAGCGGGATCCCGGCAGTCCACGAGGCGATCCACCGGTGGTGCGCCGAGCAGGAACTGCTTCTCGCGGGTCCATGCTGGGAGGTCTACGGCGACTGGCACGACGACCCGGCGAAGCGCCGAACCGACATGTACCACCTGCTGGCGTAAGCCGCGGTGGACCAGGTCGACCGCGTCGCCTCCGCGTTCCGCGCTCGCTTCGACGCCGAGCCCGAGGTCGTCGCCCGCGCGCCCGGACGAGTCAACCTGCTCGGCGCGCACGTCGACTACAGCGAGGGCTGGGTGCTGCCGGCGGCAATCGACCGCGCGGTGTGGGTCGCGGCCCGAGGCGCGCGCGGCGCCAAGACGCGGCTCGCGGCCCTCGACCTCGGCGAACACACCGGGTGCGCCGGCATCCGGCACGAAGCTCCGGTCTCTCAGGAGGCGACCTGGAGCGCCATGGCGCCCGAGCCGCCCGTCGCCGAACGGGATGGAATGTCGTCCTGGGTCGACTACCCCCGGGGACTCGCCTGGGCGCTCGGCCGACGCGGGATCGACGTACCGCCGATCGAGGCCGTCTTCGGCGGCGACCTGCCGGTCGGCGCCGGCGTCAGTTCCTCGGCGGCGGTGGAGATGGCGTTCCTCCTCGCTTGGGAGCGTCTTGCCGGCTTCGAGCTGTCGGGCACCGAGCGGGCACAGGTCGGCCGGACGGTCGAGAACGAATACGTCGGAGTCCAGTCCGGGATCATGGACCAGTTCGCCTCGGTGCACGGCCGCGAGGGTCACGCGCTGCTGCTCGACTGCCGGTCGCTAGAGCACGAGCTGATCCCGACCCCTGAAGACCTCGTCTTTCTGGTCGCCGATACCGGCGTCCGCCGGGCCCTGGCGGCGGGCACCGGCTTCAACGACCGCAAGTCCGAGTGTTTCCACGCCGCGGATTTGTTGCGGCCCCATCTGCCCGGGCTCTCCACTCTCCGCGATCTGGAGCCGGCGGACTTCGAGCGGCTACGACACGTTCTCGAACCGCCTCTCGATGACCGGGCCCGCCACGTGATGACCGAGTGTCGCCGCGTCCTGGACGCCGCCGAAGCGTTGCGGGGCGGCGACCTCGACCGTCTCGGCGACCTGATGGGGCAATCCCACCGCAGCTCCCGCAACGACTACGAAGTCAGCATCGAAGAACTCGACGTGCTCCAGGAGGCCGCCGCCGGCGCGGACGGCTGCTACGGCGCTCGGTTGACCGGGGCCGGCTTCGGCGGCTGCGTGACCGCGATCACGAGTCAAGACGCCGCCGACCGGGTGCGCGAGCAAACCGCCGTCGCTTTCCAACGCCGCTTCGACCGCCGGCCCGCGATCCACACCTGCCGCGTCGGCGACGGCGCCGGCCTCGCAGAGGCCCGCTAGGGTGGCGTCGGCCCCGCAGCGATGAACGCACGAGACGAGGTCCGCGTCGGCGAAACCACGATTCAGTACGACATTCGCCGCAGCCGCCGTCGACGGAAGACGATTCAACTGACCGTCGACCGGGACGGCGTCCATGTCGCCGCGCCGGCGAGCACATCCGACAGGAAGGTCCGCTCCATCGTCCGGGAGCGCGCGGACTGGATCAACCGCCAGCAGGCCGCCCTGCAAGACGCGCCGGAACAGCGCTTCGGTGACGGCGAGACCATCGCGTACCTCGGCAGTCACGTGCCCATGGTCTTCGATCGGGGCCCTGGCAAGGGAGTCACCGTCCGATTCGACGACACCAGGTTCCGCGCCTCGGTCCCCATCGACCTGCCGTTTCCGCAGCAGCAGGAGAAAGTCCGGCTCGCCTTCATCGACTGGTACCGCGACCGCGCGGCGGAGCACCTGCCGGCCGTCGTGGACCGCTGGTGGCCCCACCTCGGCCGCGAAGGCACGCCGAAGATCCTGATTCGCAACCAGCGCCGCCGCTGGGGAAGCTGCGCCGCCGACGGTACGCTCCGCTTCAACTGGCGCGTGATGCTGCTGGAACCCGCGCTCATCGACTACATCGTCGTCCACGAACTGGCCCATCTGACCCACATGAACCACTCGCCAGCCTTCTGGGAACTCGTCAACCGGACGATTCCGGACGCCCAGGACCGCCGGAAACGGTTGCGAGAGACCAGCCGGATCCTGCCCTGGTAACCGGCTACGCGGAGACCTGGATATGACCACGATCGACACCGGCACGAAGGAACTCCTCTGCGACCTTGAGGACGGCGTTGCGACCGTGACGCTGAACAAGCCGGAGAAACGGAACGCCCTCGGCGACATCCTGACGCCGGCGCTGCGCAGAATTCTGCTCACCCTCGAAGCCGATGAGCACTGCGGCGCGATCCTGCTCACCGGCGCCGGCCGAGCGTTCTGCGCCGGCGGCGACGTTTCGGGCATGGGGTCAAACCGCGGCAAGGGCAACGGCGCCGGCAGCGACGCCCCCAAGGAAGCCCCCACTCTCGACGAAGCCGTGCGCGCCCTGATCGAAAAGCAGGAGACCCTCACGCTGCGCATGGCGGAACTCGACAAGCCGATCGTGGCCGTCCTGCCCGGCCCGGCGGCCGGCGCCGGACTCTCGATCGCGCTCGCCGCCGACCTCCGGATCATGGCCGACGACACGTTCGTCACGACGGCCTTCCGCCGCATCGGCCTGTCCGGCGACTACGGCTCGAGCTGGTTCCTGACCCGGCTGGTCGGTCCGGCGGTGGCCAAGGAGCTGCTGATGACCGCGCGGCGCATCCCGGCGGAGGAATGCCTGCGCTTGGGAATCGTCAACCGGATCGTGCCGTTCGACGACCTCGCAACGGAGGCGCGGGGGCTCGCGCTGGAGCTGGCCAACGGACCCCGGGCGGCGCTCCGCTACATGAAGCGGAACGTCAACCGGGCTGTACTCGGCGATCTGCGGGGGTCGCTCGCCGCCGAGGCGGAGGGCATGGTCCGCTCGGTAAGGACGGCGGACCACAAGGAGGCCGTGCGGGCGTTCATGGAGAAACGGGCGCCTCAGTTCAGCCGGTGATCCTGAACCGCCCGCTATCGCGGCCGGATGCCGGCGGGGACGCCGGCGCACCCAGTGTCCGCCTCAAGGGAAGTGCAGCCGTGGCGCGTCTCCCGCTCAGCCATCGCCAATCAGACCGCATCCAGCACCCCCTCCAGCGCACCGTCGGCCTCCGTCTCCTCCGGCGGCTTGCGGCCATGCACCGCAGCCTGGGACCGGAAGTCGTTCAGGATCCCGTAGAGCGCCGGCACGAGCACCAGGGTGATCGCGGTCGCGAACAGGACGCCGAACGCGATCGAGACTGCCATCGGGACGAGAAACTGAGCCTGGAAACTCCGTTCCAGCAGCAGTGGAAGCAGGCCGGCGAAGGTGGTCAGCGAGGTCAGAACGATAGGCCGGAACCGAGCGGCGCCCGCATCCCGGATCGCCTCCTGAACCCCCATGCCCGCGGCCACGCGCCGGTTGATGAAGTCGACCATGACGAGCGAGTCATTGACCACGACCCCGGTCAGAGCGATCACGCCGAGCAGCGAGAGCATGGTCAGGTTGAGCCCCATGACCACGTGGCCCAGCACGGCGCCGATCAGGCCAAACGGGATCGCGCTCATCACGAGCAATGGCTGCAGGTAGGAACGGAACGGAATCGCCAGCAGGGCGTAAATCAGGATCAGCGCGACGGCCAGCGCTTCCAGCAGCCCCTGGAACGCCCGCTGCTGCTGCTCCTGCTCGCCGGCGAACGAGGTGCTGATCCCCGGGTAGCTGGCCAGGATCCGGGGCAGAACGTTCGCCTGCAGGTCGCCGACGACTTCGTTCGCGGTCACCACGGCCGGATCGACGTCCGCGGTGACGTTCAGCGCCCGGCGGCGGTCGATCCGCTGAATCGTCGCGACGCCGCGGCCGAACTCGGCACGGCCCGCGAACGAGAACGGGACCTCGGCCCCGGTCGGCGTCCGGATCCGCATGTCCTCGAGCGACGCGAGGGTCTCCCGTTCCTCCAGCGGATAGCGCACCATGACGCGCACCTCATCGCGGCCGCGCTGGATCCGCTGCGCCTCGGCGCCGTAGAAGCCCTGTCGCACCTGGCGCCCCAGGGACTCGAGCCTCAGGCCCAGAGCCTCCGCGCGCGGGTCGAGTTCCAACCGAAGCTCCGGCTTGGCACGCCGGAAGGAATCCGAGACATCGAACACTCCTGAGTAGGCGGCGAGTCGCGCCTTGATCTCGTCTCCCGCCGCCTGAAGCCGGTCGAGATCCGTGCCAGTGAGCTGCACATCGACCGGCGATCCGAAACTCAACAGACTCGCGGTGAAGTCGACCCGAACCGCGTCGGGCACGCTGCCCACCTTGTCGCGCCACCTTCGGACCACCTCAGAGGCCCGAATCGTCCGCTCCCGGGACGAAACGAGTTCGATGTTCACCTCAGCCTCGTGCGGCGCCGCGACCGGCACTTCGAAGCGAGCGGTCGGTGAACTCGCCCCCTGAAGCACCGCGAAGGGTTGCGAGCCGACCGTCGCCATCACGTGACGAAAGACCTCGCCGTGCCCCTCCCGCCGGAGCTCCTCCTCAAGTTCCGAAGCCGCCGCCTCGATCAACTCGACCGCCGCGAGCGTAGACTCCGCCGGCGTTCCCTGCGGCATCGTCAGCAGCACGACGGCATTGTCTCCTTCCACCTCGGGGAAGAACTCGAACTTGATCCGCCCGGACGCGAGGAGTCCGGTGACGATCAGCAGCACCGCGACCTGGACGGCCACGGTGACATACCGCCACTCGAGAGCGCGTTCGATCAGGGGCCGGTAGACCCGCCCGATCACCCGCTTCACCCCGTCGCCGAAAAACCCCTGGAAGCGGTCCCAATGACCTGCAAGGCCCCGTCGCTTTCGGTCCTCACGGCGGTGCGACAGGTGGGAGAGATGGTTCGGCATGACCAGCATGGACTCGATCAACGAGAAGGCCAGGCAGCCGATGACGACCAGGGGAATCATCCGGGCGATCGCGCCCACGGGGCCTTCGATCGCGTAGATCAACGGCGAGAAGGCGGCCACGGTGGTGAGAACGGAGAACAGGACCGGCGTCGCGACCTGCCGGGCGCCGTCGACCGCGGCGCGGATGCCCGACTTGCCCATCTCGAAGTGCCGATAGATGTTCTCGCCGACCACGATCGCGTCATCCACCACGATCCCGAGCACGACGATGAAGGCGAACAGGGACGTCACGTTGATCGTGACGCCAACGTACGGCAGCACGGTGAGGGCGCCCATGAACGAGACCGCGATGCCGACGGACACCCAGAGGGCGAGCCGGAACTTCAGGAACAGGGCAAGCACCAGAAACACGAGGACCAGGCCGAGGCGCCCGCTGTCGAGCAGCACCCGCAGCCGGTCCCGCAGCGACACCGTGTCGTCCAGCCAGGTCGTCAACTTCAGACCGGGAGGCAACGCCGCCGACCTCTCCGCGACGAAGCGCTTCACCTCGCGGGCAACGCGCAGCGCGCTCTGGTCGCCGACCCGGTAGACCTGGACCAGGGCCACGGGCTGACCGTCGAAGCGCGACATCACATCCATCTCGGCGAAGCCGTCCGTCACCCGCGCGATGTCGCCCAGCACCAGCCGGCTGCCGTCCGGCCGGGCACGCAGCACGATCTCCTCGTACTCCGTACCGCGGTAGGCCTGCCCCATCGTACGCAGGAGGATCTCGCCTTCGCGCGCTCGAACCGCTCCGCCCGGAAGGTCGAGCGACGATCGCCGGATCGCCTGCACGAGTTCGTCGAAGGTCAGACCGTACTGCCGGAGCGTGTCCTCCGACACCTCGATCGAGATCTCGTAGGGCCGTACCGCGTCGAGCTCCACCTGGGTGATGTCCGGGAGTTCCGACAGGCCGTCACGCACCTGCTCCGCGACCGCCTTGAGAGCCCGCTCCTCGACATCGCCGTAGATCGCCACCGTGATCACGCGGCGACGGATCAGCGCCTCCTGGATGATCGGTTTCTCCGTCTCTTCGGGAAAGGTCGTGATCGCGTCGATCCGCGACTTGACCGCGTCCAGCGCCTCGCGGACGTCTACGCCGCTTTCGAGTTCGATCACCACGGCGCCGACTCCCTCCGCCGCGGTGGACCTGATCCTGGAAACACCCTCGAGGTCCTGAACCGCCTCCTCCACCCGCAGGCAAACGCCCTGCTCGACTTCTCCCGGCGCGGCGCCCAGGTAGGGCACGCTTACCGTGATGCTCTGTGTCGCCAGACTCGGGAAGACCTCGATCGGGATGCCGGTCAGGGCGAGCAGGCCCGAGACGACAATGAGAACCATCAACAGGTTCGCGGCGACTCCGTTGCGGGCGAACCAGCCGATCATTCCTGTCACGGAGAGCCGCCGTTCTCCCGGAGGAGGCGAAGCCATGTACTCCGGGGCTGCATCGTGTTTGAGTGCAACAGAACCTTGTCCCTGCCGGGCACCGGAGTCCCCTCCTCAGGCAGCGGAAGCGGCGTCTCTTTCCTTCCTGCGCCGCGCAACGAACCTGAAGGAATCGCCCGGCCTGGGCGACAGACCGTAGGAGACCTTCATCCTGTAGCCCGGAGGCGTCATCTCCAGGTCGACTTCGCGGAAGATCGTCGCCAAAGTCAAGGCCATCTGAATCTGAGCGAAGCCCTTTCCCAGGCAACTGTGCGCGCCAGCGCTGAACGGAACGTAGACGCCGGGCGCCCGATGCTCCGCCCGCTCCGGCGTGTACCGGTCGATGTCGAACCGCTGCGGTTCGGGGAAGTGCTCCGGCATATGGTGCGATGCGCCGTAAGCGAACAGGATGTCCGTGCCGGCTGGAATCGCATGGCCGGCAAAGGTGAACGAGTTCGTTACGCGTCGCATGACCGCGGGCGTGATCGAGTACACCCGCATCGTTTCCATCGCGAATCGGTGCGTGACGTCGAGTTGCGACGGCGTCGGCGCGACCGCCACTTCGTTGTCGAAGAACGCGTCCGCCTCGGCCCTCATCCGGTTCAGCAACCGCGGCCTCTTCAGGGCCTCGTACAGCGCGAAGCACACGGTAAACCCCGACGTGTGAAGTGCCGCGATCGGGAGGGATCCGACGACGCCGGGCAGATCCTCTTCGGGGAGCGACCTGGGGTCCCGGTGGTGAAAATCGAGCAGATCGTCCACCAGATTCGATGCCCCGCCGCCCCCCTTGCGCCGCTCGTGCACCGCCATCATCTCCTCGAACAGCGCCCGATACGCCTTTCGGGCGCGAGACACCCGGGGGAGCTGCAGCCACCACTTCGGACGCCGTTTCGCCACCTCCACGTCCAGGATCGCCTTGAGAAGGCGGTCCAGGTCGTCGGCACAGTCGATCATCTCGAAGTTGGCCAGCAGCGCGCCGGTCTGGCGGGCGATCATGCGCTGAAGGGCGGAGCGGGCAATCACCGGGCCGCCCTCAACCCAGCCGTCGATCTCCGATCGGGTGATCCGCATGAAGTCCGGCATGCGCTCCTGGAGGCACTGGGGCGAAATGCCCGGGGCCATTGTCTTGCGCAACTGTACGTGTGGAGGACCCTCGTAGGCGATGATCGTCCTTGTGGCGCCCATCTCCCAACTGAAGCCCAGCCACTCGTTCGTCGTTCGCAAGTGCCCCTTTCCCTTGCGCTGGAGAAACTGAACGGCTTCCGGCCCGGCCATGACGAGGAGGCGCCGGGAGAGGGCCCGCACGCGAAAGACGGGGCCCAGCTTCGCGTACTGCCTGGCGAAGAAGACGCTCAAGTCTCCGGTCATGCGGAGGGCGCTGCCGATGAGCGGCAAGCCCTTCACTTCGGGTATCTCGCTGGTCGGCCGGGCGGCCGGCGGCGCCTCGGCGGCGAGATGGCTCTGGCGGATCGCCGGCAGCAGGAATCGTCCGATCAGGTCGAGCTTCCCGATCTGTTCGATCCGTTCTCGCAGTTGGCCCCGCTCCTGCGGCGTGAGGAGGCGATCCAGGACGCCGCTGGCTTCGCTCAGGCAGATGAGCACGACATCGCGCGGATCGGGTATCTCGTCGCTGAACAGCACCCGCATGATTCGCAGGCGCGCTTCCTCCACCTGGCGGCCGTCGCGGCTCGGATAGCGCCTGGAACGCGAGACGGCGGACGAGAAAAAGATGCCGCCGTCATCGGCTTCGAGAACTCCGTTCTCGACCAGACGGGCAAGCGCGCGCTCACGGATCTCCTTGCCCCGCTCGGCCGCACGGGCGAGCCAGTAGTCGGCGTTGCGCTCGCCCGGACCGGTCGCTATATCGGCCAGGGTCGGATCGAGAAGCTCGTCCCCAAGAGGCGTCGAGTCCACCAGGACGAGTTGCTCGAGGTCCGTGTCGATCCGTCCTTCCAGCGCCAGTTCCATCAAGACGGCGCCGGCAACGACGACGTCCAGAAGACGCTCCGAGTAAGACTGCGGCAAGTCGCCGTGCTCGTCGTCCAGGATGAGCAGGAGAATCTCCTCCGCGAACCTGATCGTCATCCCGGCAACCCCCGCGTCAGGCTGAAGTTCCGGGCCTGTGGCGGTCGTGACCGCTGGCTGAGCTGATCCATGGGGAGCGGCGCGAAACTACCATTACGCCCTGCCCGGCGATCACGCAGTTCATCGACTCCCGAGAACGGCTTCTTCGCGAGCAGGGACCTGGTCTGCCGGCGGGTCGGGCTGTGCTGGAACCTTGCGACCATGCACGGCAACCTGGGACCGGAAGTCGTTCAGGATCGCGTAGAGCGACGGCACGAGCAACAGCGTGATCGCGGTTGCGAACAGGACGCCGAAGGCGAGCGAGACCGCCATCGGGATCAGGAACTGGGCCTGGAAGCTCCGCTCCAGCAGCAGGGGCAGCAGACCGACGAACGTGGTCAGCGAGGTCAGGACGATCGGCCGGAAGCGGGCGGCGCCGGCATCGCGGATCGCCTCGTGAACGCCCATGCCGGCCCGGATCCGGCGATTGATGAAGTCCACCATGACCAGCGAGTCGTTCACCACGACACCGGTCAGTGCGATCAGGCCGAGCAGCGACAGCATCGTCAGGTTGATCCCGACCAGGCGATGGCCGACCACGGCGCCGATCAGGCCGAACGGGATCGCGCTCATCACGATCATGGGCTGCAGGTAGGACCGGAACGGAATCGCCAGCAGGGCATAGATCACGATCAGCGCCAGACCCAGGGCCTCGAACAGACCCTCGAAGGCGCGGGCCTGCTCCTCCTGCTCGCCGGCGAGAGACCATTGGATCCCCGGGTAGCGGGCCAGAAGCTCCGGCAGGACGTTCGTCTCCAGGTCCCCGATCACTTCGTTCGGGGTCACCACCACGGGATCCACGTCCGCGGTGATGTCCAGCGCCCGCCGCCGGTCGATCCGCTGGATCGTCGCGAAGCCGCGGCCGAACTCGGCCCGGCCAGCAACAGCGAAGGGCACCTCCGCCCCCGACGGCGTCCGAATCCGCATGTCCTCGAGCGACGCCAGCGTCGAGCGTTCCTCGACCGGATAGCGGACCATGACCCGCAACTCGTCCCGGCCGCGCTGAATCCGCTGCGCTTCGGCGCCGTAGAAGCCCTGCCTCACCTGACGTCCCAGGTCTTCGAGGCTCAGGCCCAGCGCCTCGGCCCGGGGGGCGAGCGCCAGCCGCATCTCCCGCTTGCCGGCGCGAAACGAGTCCGAGATGTCGAACACGCCCGGATACTCCGCCAGACGCGCCTTGACCTCCGCTGCCGCGGACCGCAACTCGTCGAGACTCCGACCGGTGAGCTGAACGCCCACCGGCGCGCCGAAGCCGACCAGGCTGGACGTGTACTCGACGCGCACCGCGTCCGGTATGCGGCCGACCTTCTCCCGCCAGCGGCGAACCACCTCCGCCGTTCGAATCGTCCGGTCCAGGGCGGACACGAGCTCGACGTTCACCTCGCCCTCGTGCGGCGAAGCGACCGCCACGTCGACGCCGACGGTCGGTCCATTCGCCCTCTGCAGGACGGCGTAGGGCTGCGACCCGACCGTCGCCATCACATGACGAAACGCGTCGCCGTGACCCTCGGCCCTCAGTTCCGCCTGGACCTCGAAAGCCGCCGCCTCGATGCGCCTGACGGCCGCCAGCGTGACGTCGGCCGGCGTTCCCCGAGGCATCGTCAGCAGGACGACCGCATTGTCTCCCTCGACATCCTCGAAGAACTCGAACTTCACCCTGCCCGAAAGGACGTAGCCCGCCACGATGAACAGCACGGCAACCGCGATCGCCAGCGTCGAGTAGCGCCACTCGATCGCCCGCTCGATCAGCGGGCGGTACCAGCGATCGACAACCCGCTTCATCCGTTCGCTGAAGAAGCCCTGAAACCGGTACCAGCGCCGGGAGAGGCCGTGCCGCTCGCGATCCTCCCGCCGGTGCGACAGGTGGGAGAGGTGGTTCGGCAGGACGAGCATGCTCTCGATCAGCGAGAACCCGAGGCAGCCGATGACGACCAGCGGAATCGTCCTCGCAATCGCTCCCGAAGGTCCCCCGACGGAGTTGATCAGCGGCGAGAACGCCGCCAGGGTCGTCAGGATCGAAAAGACGACCGGTGTCGCGACCTGGCGCGCCCCGTCGATCGCGGCGCGCCTTCCCGTCTTCCCCATCTCGAAGTGGCGGTAAATGTTCTCGCCGACGACGATCGCGTCGTCGACGACGATGCCCAGCACCAGAAGGAACGCGAACAGCGACATCACGTTGATCGAGACGTCGACCAGGGGCAGCACGCCGAGCGCACCCATGAAGGACACGGCAATGCCCACCGAGACCCACAGGGCGAGCCGGAACTTCAGAAACAGCGCCAGGACCAGGAACACGAGCAGCAGGCCGAGGCGTCCGCTCTCGAGCAGGACCCGAATCCGGTCCTCCAGCGGCACCGTGTCGTCCAGCCAGGTCGTGATCTCGAGACCCGGCGGCAGCGACGACCGCTGCTCCGCCACGAATCCCCTGACCTGGCGCGCGATCCGCAGGGCGCTCTGGTCGCCCACCCGGTACACCTGAACCAGCGCGACCGGCTGACCGTCGAACCGCGACGTCACGTCGGTCTCGGCGAACCCGTCCGTCACGGTCGCAATGTCGCGCAGGAAGAGACGGCTGCCGTCCGGCCGGGCCCGCAACACGATCGCGCCGAACTCCGCGCCGCGGTAGGCCTGACCCATCGTGCGCAGGAGAATCTCGCCGCCGCTCTCCCGGACCGCGCCGCCCGGCAGGTCGATCGACGAGCGGCGAACCGCCTGAACGACCTCGTCGAAGGTCAGCCCGTACTGTCGCAACGTGTCCTCGGACACCTCGATCGAGATCTCGTAGGGTCGTACCGTGTCGAGTTCGACCTGGGAGATGTCGGCCTGGTCGGACAGTCCGTCGCGGACCTCCTCCGCGACCGCCTTGAGCGCCCTTTCTTCGACGTCGCCGTACACCGCAACGGTGATCACCCGCCGGCGGATGAGCGCCTGCTGGATGATCGGCTTCTCGGTTTCTTCCGGGAAGGTCGTGATCGCGTCGACGCGCGACTTGACCTCGTCGAGGGCCTTGCGCGTGTCCGCGTCGTTCGCGAGTTCGACGATCACGGTGCCGGACCCTTCCGCCGCCGTCGAGCGGATCCTGGAAACGCCCTCGAGGTCCTGCACCGCCTCCTCGATCAGGAGGCAGACGCCCTGCTCGACTTCTTCCGGCGCCGCCCCCAGGTAGGGGACGCTGACCGTGATGCTCTGCGTCGCGATACTCGGGAAGACCTCGATCGGGATGCCCGTCAAGGCGAGCACGCCCCACGCCACGATGAGGATCATCAACAGGTTCGCCGCCACCCCGTTGCGGGCGAACCAGGCAATCAGCCCGTTCACGGCGCGTCCGCTGGCTCCGGAGTCACCCGCATTCCCTCCACCGCGCTCTCGAGAGTCGTCAAACTGATCAGGTCCCCCGCGGACAGGCCGTCCGAGACGATCACGACGTCCGGGGCCGCGCGCAGGATGCCGACCTGACGCAGAACCAGCCGGTCGTCCTCCACCAGCCACAACCGATCCGCTCCGACGAGCGCGCCGCGCGGCGCCTCGAACACCGAGTCGACCAGGCGACCGACGATCTCCGCATCCACGAACAGCCCCACGGACAACGGCGGGCGATCCCCGATCGCCCGATACGGATCCTCCACACAGGCGATCAGGTTGACCATCCGCGTCGCCGGGTCGATCTCGCCGCCGACGCGGACGATCCGGGCCTCCCATTCATGCCGCCCGCCGGCAAACTGCGCCTCAAGCAGCACCCGCGGCCCGGCACCGTGCAGGTCCGTACCCAGCGGCAGATCGAGGAAGGCGAGTTCCGAATCGGGCACCGGCAGCGTGACCTCGGCGGCGGCGACGGAGTAGATCGTCGCCAGCGGCCCGCCGCGGCTCACGAACTCTCCCCGGTCGACCCGCTTGGCGCGCAGACGGCCCGCGAACGGCGCCCGGATCGCGGTCCGCGAAAGATCGAGCTCGGCGCGGCGCTTGTTCGCGAGCGCCGCCTCCACCTGCGCTTTCGCCTCGGCCAACTGAGGCTCGCGCAGCACGAGAGGACCCGGCTCACCGCCGGCGCCCAGTTCCTCCCATTCCTCGCGGGCGACATCGGCTTCGGCCTGCTCCCGAGCCAACCCCACGCCCGCCTGCGCGAGCGCGGCGCGGGCGCTCGCCAGCGCGAGTTCGTAGTCGCGCCGGTCAAGCCGCAGCAGGATTTCGCCGGCGTCGAAGAAGCCGCCGACCTCGAAGCTCTCCGCCACCCAGACGATGTTGCCGGCGACCTCCGAGACCAGGTCCGCCTCGGTCACCGGAGTCACCGAACCCTGCGACCGAACCTTCAGCTCGACCGAGGCCGGCTGTACGGCCAGAACGCGAACCGGCGGCGGCGCGATCTCGCGCGGCGCGGTCTCCAGGGTCGGCCGTGACGCGACGAGAGCCACAACGACCAGAACGGCAAGCACCACGATCACGATGGGCAGAATCCACTTCAGCATGTTCGGTCTCCGGCTTCAGGAACCCGCCGCGCCCGGCTCCCGGTAGACGCCGCCACCCAGGGCGAGGATCAGATCGGTCCGTGACTCGAGTTGCTCCCGGCGGGCAGCGAGCAACTGGCTCTCGGACTGAAACGAGGTTCGCTGACTGTCCAGCACCTGCAGGTAGCCAACCAGACCTTGCCGATAGCGGCCCTCCGCCAGACGTTCCGCCTCCCGACTCTCGGCAGCCGCCCGCTCCAGCGCCCCCGTCCGCTCCGCCAGCATCGCTTCCGCCACGAGACCGGACTCCACCTCGCCGAACGCCGCGAGCGCCGTCTGCAGCCAGTTCGCTTCCGCCGTGTCCAGACCGGCGGTCACCAGGTCCAGGCCGGCCCGTAGACGCCCGCCCGAGAGAAGCGGCTGAAGCAGTCCGGCCGCGAGGCTCCAGACCGAGAAGTCGCCGTCCAGCAGATCGCCGACCGCACCGCTCGACGTGCCCGACGACGCATTGAGTCGAAAGGTCGGATAGAGGGAGCGTCGAGCAGCCCGTATGCGCTCTGACGACGCGATCGCACGAAACTCCGCGGCGCGCAGATCGGGGCGCCGGGCCAGCAAGTCGGCGGGTACGCCGGCCTCGGGCAGCGGCGGCAGATCGGGAAGACCCGCGGCCGCCTCGATCTCGCCGGCCGGATAGCGGCCAAGCAGGACCTCCATCTGCCGGCGCAGGCCATCGAGCACCCGCCCTTGCGCCGCCAGCGAGGCCTCGACCGTCGCAACCTGGGTCCGGGCCTGCCGCACTTCCAGCGCGGTCGCCACGCCTCGCCGATAGCGCGCCAGGACGCGGTCGCGCGTCCGCTCGCGGCTCGCCAGGGTCCGCTCGAGGAGTTCCACCTGCTGCGTCGCCTCGACGACGCCGAAGTACACCTTCGCGACCTGGCCGGCGATCGACAGGCGAGCGCCGTCGAGGTCCGCCCCGCTCGCCGCCGCTTCCGCCAGGGAAGCCGACGTGATCGCACCGAGCCGGCCCCAAAGGTCGACCTCCCAACTGACGTTCAGGGACAATCCGTAGCTGGTGAAGGCGAAGCTGCGGACGCCGCCCGGTTCGAAGCCCGGGATCGGGATCGGGATCGCCTCGGTCAACCCGCTCTGGGCCGTGTTCTGCTTGCGCCGGCCTGGGTCGAGCGCCGCCTCCAGCTCGGGCCGGCCGGCCGCGCCGTCGAGCCGGGCCTGCGCGAACGCGGTCTCGACGTTCGCCGCCGCCGCGCGCAGGCTGGCGTTGTGCTCCAGACCCTCGACGATCAACCGCGAAAGCAGCGGATCGTCGAACTCGTTCCACCAGTCCGCCCGGACTTCCAGGGCGCCGGCCAGCGCCGCAGCCGTGTCCGCCGAGCGGCCGTACTCGGCCGGCGCCGGCGCCTCCAAATCGGGCGGCCCGGCCACGGAACTGCAACCGAGCCAGAGCACCGAAGCGGAGGCCGGAAGGAGCGACCGGAGCATCCGGCGATGCTACTAGCACCCCCATCCGCTAGCGTCACGCCGATGACTCCTCCCAGGCGGCGCCACGCCGACCGGCAGATCAGGCTCGACCTGATCGAAGCCGCGGTCCGCGAGAACGAGGCCGAACTGGGCCGGACAGGGCCGGAGCCTGCCGAAGAGACCCGTCGTCGCCGGCGCCGGCGACGCGGTCCGTCACCCTGGAGCCTGCTCCTGCTGGCGCCGATTGCCGCCGTCGCCGGGCTCGGCTACCTGGAACTGAAGCGTCCGGAAGCGGCCGGCCAACCCGAACCTCCCGTCGAGGCGGCGCCGCCGGCGCCCGAGGTCCGTTTCACCGAGCCGCCGGAGGCCCTCGACCTCAGCGTCTTCCCGCTGCCCGTCCGGAGGATCGTGCTCGATCCGGGTCACGGCGGCTCCGCCTCCGGCACGGTGGCCGGCGGCCTGACGGAGAAGGAGCTCGCGCTGGACATCGCCGTCCGCGTCCGCGAGTTGCTGTCCGACCGCTACCGGGTCGCGATGACCCGCGAGGCGGACATCGACGTGGAACTCGACCGGCGCTCCGGCATCGCCAACCGGGCCGGCGCCGACCTGTTCGTCTCGATTCACGTGAACTGGCTGCCCCGAAACCGGACCTGCGGCGTCGAGACCTACTACCTGGGCCCCACCGACGACCCCGAGCTGAGCGCACTTGCCGAGCGGGAGAACGCCGAAGCGCACGGCTACTCGCTGGCCGACCTGAGGAGCCTCCTGGACGGCGTCTACGGCCAACACATGCAGGACGAGAGCCGCGCTCTCGCCAACGCGGTCCAGGACGCCCTGTTCGAGACACTGCGGGCAGCGAATCCGGAACTACGGAATCGCGGCGTGAAGTCGGCGCCCTTCGTCGTCCTGATCGACGCGGAGATGCCTGCGATCCTGGCCGAAGTGTCCTGCCTCTCCGATCCCGGCGAGATCGAGCGGCTGCGCGACGACAAGCACCTCCAGTCGATCGCCGCAGCCCTCGACGCAGGCATCCGAAGCTACGCCGGCGCCCTTCCCGGGCCTGCCGAGGCGCCAGCGGAGGGGGAGGCGGAGGCAGCGCTAAGCTCCGCGCCTTCGGCGGCCGGAGACGAACCATGAACAGCAGCACGTCCGACAGCGAAGTCCTCAAGGTCGGCATCGACCTGGGAACGTCGCGGAGCTCGATCTCGGCGGCGAACGGCGAGCGCCACATGGTGCAGAGCTACGTCGGCTGGCCCCGGGACATGGTGGCGAGGAAGGTCCTCGGCCGCGACGTGCTGGTCGGCGCGGAAGCGCTGGAACACCGCCCCATGCTCAACCTGCGCCGTCCCCTGGAGCGCGGCCTGATCAAGGAGGGGTCGGACCAGGACGAGAAGGCGGTGCGCGAACTCGTCCGCAGGCTCCTGGAGCTGGCGACCCAGGCCGCGACGGGACCGGCGCCCAGGGTCCATGCCGTCGTCGGCGTACCCGCGGAGACGCTCCGGGTCAACCGCCAGAACCTGCGCCGAATCCTCGCCGGCCAGGTCGCCAGCACGATGATCGTCTCCGAACCGTTCGCCGTCGCCTACGGGCTGGATTCCCTGGTTCACACGATGGTCATCGACATCGGCGCCGGCACGACGGACTTCTGCGTCCTGATGGGCCGCTTCCCGACGGAGGACGATCAGCGCACCCTGAACGTCGCCGGGGACTCCGTGGACCGCCACCTCCACGGCCTGATCGAGGAGCGCTATCCCGACGCGTCCGTGTCCATCCACATGGTGCGGGCCTGGAAGGAGCGCCACTCCTTCGTCGGCCAGGGCGCCCCGGTCGTGGTCGACGTGCCGGTGCGCGGCAAGCCGACCCGAATCGACATCACGGAACCGATGCGTCGAGCCTGCGAGAGCCTGCTGGCGCCGCTGCGCGAGACGATGCTCGACCTGATCGCCCGGGTCGAACCCGAGTACCAGAGCCGGATCCGCAACAACGTGATCCTCACCGGCGGTTCCGGACTGATCCGGGGCCTGGGCGCCGAACTGCAGCACGCCCTCGGCGAACTCGGCGGCGGCCGCGTGCGGGTGGTCAAGGACCCGGTCTTCGTCGGCTCCGACGGCGGCCTGAGCCTCGCCCGGGACGCCGAAGACGACTACTGGAAGCGCCTCGCCCCCTGAGGCCCCGGCAGCAAACCGGCCAGCTCGGTCAGGTCGGCCACCCTGGGGCAGTCGACCTCCGGCCAGTCGCCCCATGGATCCAGCAGAACGGCATGAACTCCGGCCGCGCGCGCGCCGACGACGTCGGCCGCATGGAGATCGCCCACGTGGACCGTGCGCTCCGGCCGGGCGCCTGTCGTCTCCAGAGCGACTTCGAAGATCCGCGGGTCCGGCTTCTCGAAGCCGACGACGGCCGAATCGATCAGGCCGTCGAAGAGATGAGCGAACCCGATTCGCGACACGGTTCGCCGCATCGTGCCGTCCGAGTTGCTGACCACGGCCATGCGATAGCCAAGCGCACGGATCCGCTCCAGAGCTTCCCGCCGGCCGGGCAGCCGCCGGCTCCAGAGCAGGTCGTTCCGGCCGGCCGAAAAGAGCCGGTCCGCCAGCGAGCCGGCCACCGACTCGAGTTCGACTCGGGAGCGCCGGGCGGCCGGCAGGCAGCGCAAGATCTCTCCCAGATAGAGGCGGAAGGCGTCCGCGCCCTCGGTCGACCTGCCTTCGGCAAGCGCCGCCGAGATCGCCGGTCGAGCCGCGGCTTCCGCACGCTCCAGTTCGCTCCCGGAGCAGTGAAACCCCACCTCCGTCGAGGCCGCGGCGACCCGGTCGAAGTCCATCGACAGGAACGTGTTGCCCGCGTCGAAGAACACGGTGTCGAGTTCCGCCCAGGGGACGGCGCCGGGGTCCGCCATGGCGATCTGGCGCGCCCGCCTACCGGGTAGTGCTATCCGGCTCGCCAACCCGCCACGGCAGGCGGCGGCAGGCTGCCAGCGCCGCCAGGGGAAAGTGCTGGGCGTAACCGTGGTAGTGGAGGTAGAAGACGCGGGGAAAGCCGACCCCGGTCCACTGATCGTCGTGCCAGGAACCGTCTTCCCGCTGACGCTGGTGAAGGAAGGCGACGGCACGCTCCAGCGCCACCCTCGCGGCCCACGCCGCGCCCGGATCCGAGTCCGGTCCAATCGTCGCGACCAGGCCCGACATCGCCCAGGCGGTCTGGGACGCGGTGCTTTCGGCACAGGGAACGGGGCTCCTCGGCGCCTCGTAGGAATCGAGCGATTCGCCCCAACCCCCGTCCGCGTTCTGGGCCTGAAGCAGCCAGTGCCGTCCCCGCCGGCACGCCCGCGCCAGGCGGTCCGCGTCAAGACCCGTGGCGGACGCCGCGAGGTCCGCCAGCGCGCAGACCGAGAGCCAGGTCCCGTAGATGTAGTTCGCGCCCCAGCGCCCGGGCCAGCTTCCGTCCTTCTCCTGCTCCCGCAGCAGGTACTCGCCCGCTCTCCTGACCGCCGCCTGGTCCGCATTCCCGGCGGCGAGCAAGGCGGAGACCGCTCGCGAGGTGATGTCCGGCGTACTCGGATCGATCATCGCGTTGTGGTCGGCAAAGGGAACGAGAGTCAGGATCTGCTTGTCGCAGGAGCGATCGAAGGAGGCCCAACCGCCGTCCGGGTTCTGCATCCCCCGGAGCCAGCGAACGCCTCGATCCACCGCTCCTCGCCTTCGCGTCTCGAGCGCTTCGGTCCGTCCCCGGACCCGGACCAGCATGAGCAGCACTTCAGCCGTGTCGTCGCAGTCGGGGTAGAAATCGTTTCGATACTCGAAGCACCATCCTCCGGGCGCGTCCTGCGCGCTCTTCTCGCGCCAGTCTCCGACGACCGCGACCTCCCGGTCCAGCAGCCATTCCAGCGCCTCCTGAACCGCGTCTCCCCGTTCGGGCACGCCGGCATCCAGCAACGCGTTCGCCGTCAGGGCCGTATCCCAGACCGGCGACAGGCATGGCTGCAGGCGCATCTCACCGTCCTGCTCGACCTCGAAGCGCTCCAGCTCGCGGATCTGGCTCCCCACGAGCGAACCGTTCTGCTCATGGCCCAGACACCGCAGGGCGATCGCCGCGTTGACCATCGCGCCAAAGATCGCGCCCAGGCCGTCGCTTCCTTCCAGGCGGCGGACCACCCACTCCTCCGCCTTCGCCAGGGCGCGGCGACGCAACCAGGGAAGCGGACCGACTGCCTCGAACAACTGAATCAGGGCATTGACGCCCCGGAAGACACCCGCCCAGAAGAACTCGAAGAAGGACCTCCGCGGACGCGGCGGGGCGAGCCCCGATTCCAGTTCCTCCAGCGTCACGTCGAGCGGCACGCTCGGTTTGCAGGCCCAGATCACGGACAGCGGAACGACCATCGTCCGCGTCCACGAGGACATCTCGTAGATGTTCACGTAGAACCAGCGCGGCAGGAGAACGAGCTCCGGAGGCACGGCCGGCGCCTTGCGCCAGGGCCAAAGGCCGAAGACGGCGAGAAACAGCTTCGTGTGGGAGTTGCACGCGCGAAGCCCTCCCACAGCGAGGATCGCGTCGCGCGCGGCCGCCATGCGGGGCGAACGCGGGTCGTCGCCGGCGAGTTTCAGGCACAGGTAGGCCTTGACCGATCTGCTCGGATCGATCGGCCCGCCCGGCCAGGTCGACCAGCCGCCGGCCGCAAGTTGCTGGCTGCGCAGGCGCTCGCAGCAGGCCGTCGCCTTCGCGTCGTCTCCGCGACCCAGGAAGTGAAGCAGCAGAACGTAGTCCGCCACGGTCCACGTGTCGCATTCGAGCTCGAAGCGCCAGTGGCCGTCCTCCCGACGACTCCTCAGCAGGTTGCGCGTGGCGGCCTCGATCACCCTGTCGAGAATCCGCGGCGCCTCCGAACGCTCTGGCCCCTCCGCGGAAACCGCGGCCGCGCGAATCACCCGGGGCCCCGGGACGCTCCGGAGCCCGCCGACGACGACCCTTCGGGAGGCGGGTAGTTCCACGTGTCCAGCACGAACCGGCACTCCCGCTGGACACGTTCCACCAGACTCGTCTCGAAGGTGTAGCGGTTCTTGCGGTAAGCGGCAATTCCGTCGACGTAGGTCTTGATCCCGGCCCGGCCGCGTTCCCAGTCCGGCAGATCGAGCGTCGCGTAGACGGCCTCGAGCTCTTCCAGTGGACGTCGCTCCAGGTCCTCGAAACGCACCTCCGCGAGTTGCCCCTTCGGGATGGACGACCGGTCCCTCAGGTACTGCCGCAGAGTCTCCCGCAGGATGAAGAAGGCGAGATCGTCGAAGGCGCCCTCCTGGACCGGATGAAGCTGGTGGTAGGGCACCACCGCGCGGAGCATGTGCATCAGGGACCGGGCGACCTCATAGGGACTGCGGACGATGTGAACGAACCGCGCCTTGGGAAAGAGGCGCAACAGGTGAGGGATCCGCCCCGTGTTCACCGGGCTCTTGAGCACCAGCCGCCGGCCGTCCGCGTCCAGCGTCGCCTTGCGCAGGACCTGCATGTAGACCCGCTCCCAGCGCTTCAGCTCCCTGGCGGACAACCCCTGCATGAAGCAGTACCGGTTGAAGTACCACTCCGCCCGCCGGGGGAACGTCACCGAGTGGAACGCGGACATGGGGCTCGAGTTGGCGACCGCCAGGTCTTCTTCCTGCGGCATGTCCATGGACACCGCCACCTTGTCCATCGGCCTGGTCGCGGGCGCCGCCTTCGCCATCAGGTCCTTCAGCCAGCCCCGCCCGGTCAGGAAGAACGTCGGCACGGCGGCCTGGAAGGTCGACACCGAGGCGTATTGAGGATCCTGCGCCAGAAGGTTGTGAAGGTGGGTCGTGCCGCTGCGAGCGACGCCGATCACGAAGATCGGCGCCTTGTCGACCGGCGTACGGGCCACCGCGCCGCCCCAGCGCAGGCGTTCCGCCATCCGGAAGGGAACGGCGGCCGTCGTCGTCGCCAGGATGCGAGCCAGGCGCCCCCAGTACGCGGGCGGAACGCCTCCGTTCTCCCACAACAGCCGGAGCCACGTGCCAAGCGGAGCCATCGTGCCCGAGTGCGCAAGGCTTTGCTGCGAATCGGCCATCAAGACCTCCGTCAGGATCCGGACGATGCGCCCGAGGCGTTTCGGCGGCGCACCTTGAACTTGAACGAGTTGCCGGGCCGAGGCGCCAGGCCGTACGAGACCTTCAGCTTGTAGCCCGGTGGCGCCATGGTCAGGTCGAGTTCATGGAGGATCGTCGCCAGAGTGAGGACCATCTGAATCTGCGCCAGACCCTTGCCGATGCAACTGTGGGCCCCGGCGCCGTAGGGCACGTAGACACCGGCTGCACGGTGCTCGTCACGCCCCGGACTGTACCGCTCGATGTCGAAACGCTGCGGATCGGGGAAGTGCTCCGGCACCAGGTGCGCCGCCGCCGTGGAAAAGAGAAGATCCGAACCCGCCGGAATCCTGTAGCCCTCGAACGGAAACGAATTCGTCACGCGGCGCTGAAGCGCGAACCCGATCGGATGCACCCGCAGGGTCTCCATGACGAACCGATGAATCACGTCAAACTGCGCCAGCGCCGGAACGGACGGCATCCCGTCGGAAAAAAGAGCATCCGCCTCGGCCCTCATCCTGTCGAGGAGGTCCGGTCGCTTCAACGCCTCGTACAACACGAAGGCGCACGAATACGCCACGGTGTGGATGCCCGTGAAGAGGAACTGCGGGAGTTCGGCCGGCAAGTTCTCCTCCGAGAGGAGCTGCGGATCCGTCCGATGAAGTTCGAGCAGGATGTCCACCAGATCCGGGGCGCCATCCGGACGTCCGCCGTCCTCTCGCAACGCCTGGAGCTGGTCGACATAGGCACTCAGGTATCCGCGGGCGCGAGCAATCCGCGGGTGCTTCAACCACAGCTTCGACCGACGCCGCGCGACGTGGACCGTCATCGCCGTCCCAAGGAAGAAGTCCAGGTCGCCGGCGAAGTCGATCGTGGAGACGCCGCCGCAAAGAACGGAGATCTGACGAACGATCATGCGCTGAAGGGACGGACGGACCCGCACCGATCCGCCCCCGACCCAGCCCTCCATCTCGGATCGCGTCACGTCCATGAACTCCGCCATCCGGTTCTCGACATGCCTGGGCGAGAAGCCGGGCGCCATCGCCTTGCGCAGCCGCGTATGGACCGGACCATCCAGGCCATGGAGGAACTGCGACGTGCCCAGTTCTCGTCCGAACACAGGCCATGTGTCGACCGATCGCAGATGGGCCCTGCCTCCGCGTTGCAGAAACCGAACCGCTTCCGGCCCGGCCAGAACGAGAAGACGGCGACTCAACGCCCGTACGCGAAAGACCGGCCCCAAGGCCTGGTACTGCTTCGCGAAGAAGGCGTTCAGATCGCCGGTCATGCTGAGCGCGCTGCCCAGAACCGGCAGGCCCTTGACCTCCGGAATCTCGTCCGGCTGCCGGACCGTCTTCGGCGCCTCGGCGGAGCGCCGGCGCCGCTGAATCGCCGGGATGAGGAACCGCCCGATCAGGTCCAGCCGCCGGAGCAAGTCGATCCGTTCCCGCAACTCCTCCCGCTCCTGGGTCGAGAGTCGACGTTGCAGGACGCCGCTCGCGTCGGCCAGGCAGACGATCACAATGTCGCGCGGATCGGGAATCTCCTCGCTGAACAGAATCCGCATGATCCGCAGCCAGACCTCCTCCACCGCGTCGCCGTCCGCCCCGGGATAGCGGCGCGAACGAGCAACGCTGCTCGCGAAGAACACCGCCCCTCCCCCGGAATCGAGCTCGAGAATGCCGCGTTCCACCAGGCGGTCGATCGCTCGGCGACGGATATCGCCTGCCCGCTCAGCCGTAAAGAACCAGCCAACCGTCCGCGCTGCGGTCCTTCCCGCTCTCGGCGATCGCGGCAAGGGTCGGATCCAGCAGATCGTCATCCAGAGGCGTCGCGTCCGTCACGAAGAGCCGGTCGAGATCGGTATCGATCCGTCCCTCAAGCGCGAGCTCCATCAGCACGGCGCCGGCAACCACGACGTCCAGCACGCCGGAAGGGAAAGCCGCTGACAGGTCGCCGTGCTCCTCGTCAAGAACGAGAAGCAGGACTTCCTCGACGATGCGGATCAAGGGAGGGTTTCCCCCGATGCCGATCCCTGCTCTACAATCTCTCCCGTTGTCCTGATCACAGGAAGCGATGATACCCACTCGGCAATCCGCCCGAGACGCGGAGAAGCCTGCCGACGACGAACCGGACGGCGCCGGGATCTCTGCCGCCGTACCGCCCGGCGCCCGACGACCGGTCGGGAAACCGGGCGGTACGGCCAAAGGCGGAATCGTTTATTCTCTGAGGCCTCGCGGACGGAACCGACGTGCAGCCCGCGGCAACGGAGGTGGAACAATGAAGGGAAGAACGATCACGCGGAGGACGGTGCAGGGCACGGTCGCGGCCCTCCTCCTGGCGACGGCGGGAGCCGCGCAGGAACCGCCGGAAGGCCTCGACCAGCTCGGCGCCGACTTGTTCGCCGAACTCCTGTTCAACAACCAAGGCACCGACTACGCGATTGCCTGCTCGGTGTGCCACGGCCTCGGCGAATCGGTGGCCGGCAAGGCCGAGCGGTACTACGCGGACCACACGCCGACCAGCCTGACCGCGGGCCGCGAAACGACGGATCGCAACGCACAGACGCTGGCCGGCGTCTTCCGGGCGGACGTCTTCGGTTGGGACGGCGCCTGGGACTCGATGGAGGACATGATCCTCGAGAAGCTGATCGGCAAGCAGTACGGCTGGAAGCCGGGCGCCCGCGCCGAGGCGATCGACAACGCCGCCTACGTCTTGCTCGACGAGGGGCACAACGCGATCTCCGGCGTGCCGTACATCGAGCAGTTCCGGAACGTCTACGGCCTCGACCTCGAGTCGCTCGAACGGGAGGAAGTCGCCGCGGCGGCCGCCCGCGCTCTGGCCGATTACACGCGGACGATCGACTTCTCGATGACCTCGCGCTGGGACGCGTTCACCGAGCAGAACCGCTTCCGCAAGGAACCGAACGCGGACGAGGACATGTTGAACTACGCCGCGAGCATCGAGAGCCGGATCTACAACCAGGAAGGGCGGAATCTGATCCGGCGGCCGGAAGGGTTCACCGAGACGGCCTACGAGGGCTTCAAGACCTTCTTCCGCGTATTCGACGTCGAGTCGGTGGGAAGCTGCGTTCGCTGCCACGTGCCGCCGACCTTCAGCGACTACGCGCTCCACGGTACGGCCGCGGGCGAGTTCAAGACGCCTCCGCTCAGGAACCTGCCGCGTACCGACCCCTACCTGCACGACGGCAGCGCCGCAACGCTCGAGGAGGTGCTCCAGGGTCACATGGAACTGGCCGAGGCGGCCCGGGCCGAACAGGAGGGCGTCGATCCGCTCTTCGGCGAGATCCGGATCTCGGAGGCCGACGTCGAGCCGCTGGTTCAGTACCTCCTGATGCTGGACGAGGTGGCGCCTGCGGACTTCCGCTACTTCCTGATCAACTTCGAGTGAGGGGCGAGGGCGTGCGCGACGCGAGCGCGCGAACCGCCGGCCCGCATGTCCTGGGACTTCTCCTTGCGACGTTGCTCCTGGCGGCGCCCCTCGGCGCCGATCCTTCGATGGAGCGCACGGACGCGCTGCCCCCGGACCTGCCGGAACGGTTCGCGGCGCTTCTCGATCCGGCCGGCTACCGGGTGATCCGGGACGAAGGGCAGCCAATCGACTTCTGGTTCCCGCCCGCCCTGCCGATGCAGGATCCGTCGGCCGAACTCGGCGTCGAGTACCCCACCCTGCCCCCGGGCGGCCTCGTCGGCCTGATGCGAACGACGGACGAGTGGAGCACCTACAAGAAACAGATCGTGCCGCCCGGCACGTACACGCTCCGCTACGCGGTGCAGCCCGCCGACGGCGACCACACCGGACAGACCTGGTTCCGGGACTTCCTGATCCTGATCCCGGTCCCGCTCGACACATTCGACCCTTACGGCTTCCCCGAACAGGAGCCCCTGGTCGAGGCGAGCATCACGATTCTCGAGGGCGCCACGCACCCGATGACCATGGCGCTGTTCCAGAACTACGACGGCGTCGAGGAGGCGGCCATGTTCTGGAACGACCTGGACCAGCCGACCCTGGCCGTCCCCCTGGGCGAGGTCACCCTCGGGCTCGTCATCGAGGGTGAGGGCGAGGAAGTGCCCCTGTAGACATCCTGAGCAGGCGCCAACGCTAGCGCTCCCGCGTCAGCGGCACGAATCGCACCGGAATGACCCGCGTCCGCTCCACCGATCCGTCCGCCTGCTTCTCCAACACGACAAGCTCCTGACGACCGCCGTCCGGCCCCACCGGCAGCACGAGTCGACCGCCCGTCGCCAACTGTTCGACCAACGGCTCGGGTACGTGGTCCGGCGCCGCGGTGACGACGATCGCGTCGAACGGCGCCTCGTCCGGCCATCCGGCATAGCCGTCGCCGATCCGGGTCGTCACGTTCTCGTACCCGGCCGCACCGAGCGCAGCCGCGGCCCGCAGCCCCAGGGGCTCCACGATCTCGATCGTGTAGACGTGCTCGACGATCTCGGCCAGCACCGCAGCCTGATAGCCCGAGCCGGTGCCGACCTCGAGCACCCGGTCCTCGGGATCCGGCTCGGCGAGTTCGGTCATCAGCGCGACAATGTACGGCTGCGAGATCGTCTGCCGCCAGCCGATTGCGAGCGGCGAATCACGGTAGGCCAAGTCGCGGATGTCCTCCGGGACGAACAGGTGGCGCTCCACCTTCTCCATCGCGGAGATCACGCGATCGTCACGTACAGGCGGCCGGCCATCGCGGGGCTCGGCGATCGTGTCGCGGACCATCCGCCGCCGGAGTTCCGCGAAGCCGGCCCGCTCCTGGGAGGACGGCGCCGGCGCCGCGACGGCCAGGACCGCGAAGGCGGCAATACCGAACTGGAGGCCGCGCGCCGCGCGTCGCCGGAAGACCGCGTGTAGCCTTCGCCATCTTCCCGCCACCCTGTTTCCGGCCGACGGCGCCACACCGCGGGCGCCTCGTCGGTCCTTGAAACGCCGCGAACCCGCCCGTACACCGTCAACCGAGGTCGTCGTCATCGCTCGCTCCCCAACTCCGCCCGCCCGCCTCTGGGACCGGCCGGGTCTGCAAGCGTACATGGGGTCGCTGGCCTGTTCGACTTCCGGCCTGGGCATGGTCCAGCTCCTCCTGCCCTGGCTGCTGATGAGCGTCCTGGCGCTCCCGGCCGGCCAGGTCGGTCCGCTCCAGGCGGCGGTCGGTCTGCCCGGCGTGATCATCATGCTCTGGGGCGGCGCCAGGGCGGATCGCACGGACGCCAGAGCGACACTGACCCGCGTGTTCGGCGCGGCGGCCTTCGTGCCTCTCGGACTCATCCTGGTGCTCGAGCTCGGGCAACTCAGCGTCTGGACCGTGACCGCCTGGGGGCTCGGGATCAGCGCCGCGCTGTCCTTCTCCGGCCCTGCCCAGCAGTCCGTGCTCAGCCGGATCGCGGGTCGGGACCTGCAACGCGGCGTGACCGCGTCGACCGCGATCACCATGTTCACGACAATGATCGGGATCGGCGCCGCCGGCCAGCTCGACCGCATCGGCCTGCGACAGGTCCTGGTCGTCCAGTGCCTGTGTCTGGTCGCCGCGGCGTTCTGGATCCGGCGGATCGGCTCCCACGAATCCGTGAACCCGGGTTCCGCCGAGCCCGCCTGGCGCCAGATTCGCGAGGGCTTCCGCGCCTCCTACCGAAAGCGCCCCGTGTTCGACGCGATGACCGTGAACTTCGCCTCCAGCATCTTCAACGCCGGCGGTTTCCTGACCGCCTTCCCGTTCATCGTCCGGGAGGTCTACGACGGCGACGCGGAACTCCTCTCGTTGCTGATGATCGTCTTCTTCGCCGGCGCCGTCGTCTCGAACCTGATCATGCTGCGCTTCATGCCGTTCCAGCAGCCCGGCCGCTGGTTCATCCTGTTCCAGCTCTCCCGGGTACTCGTCCTGTTCCTGATCTGGGTCGAGCCGTCCTGGTGGCTCGTCGTCACCGGCGTCGTCGCCTGGGGCCTCAACATGGGCGTCACGACAACCCTGGCCCGGGCGATCGTCCAGGAAGCAGCCGACCCCCTGTCCCGCGGCCGGGTGATGGCCGTCTTCGGGATCGGCCTGCTCGGGGCCCCACTGATCGGCGCCGTGATCCTTGGCTGGATCGTCGAGCAGTACGGCCCCCTGGCCGGGCTGGTCCCCGGCATGGCGGCGTCCATCCTGCTCTTCGTCTACAGCATGCTGGCGACCGGGCTCTGGCGGTATCGGAGCGCGGCGTAGGCGCCATGAACACGGACCGTATTCTCACTGACTTCCGGGAGAAGGTCTCCAGCGAGATCAGCGTCCTCCCGGAGGGCGTGGACCGGTATCGGATCGTCACGCCATTCGCGTTCGACGACGGGGACGGTCTCGTCCTCGTGCTGAGGCGAGTTGGCGCCGAATGGCAACTGACAGACGAGGCGCACACGTTCATGCGCCTAACCTATGACATCGATGAGGCCGACCTCCACCGAGGCACGCGCCAGAAGCTCATCGCGAACGCCCTGGACATCTCACGTGTGGAGGACCGCGATGGCGAGCTCGTTCTTCCCGTTCCGGACGAGAGATTCGGAGACGCCCTGTTCTCCTTCGTGCAGGCGCTACTCAGGGTCTCCGACATCTCCTACCTGTCCCGGGAGCAAGTCCGCAGCGCGTTCAGGGAGGACTCGGCGCCCCCTCCGCGCTGAGAGCGCTATAGTCCCGGGCCACCCTTGCCGCCAGTTGCCCCGATGTCAGCCTCTTCCGATTGCCGCCTGCAGTACGCGACGTGACGAGCGAGCGCTTCCCCAAGCTCGTCAGGCTGCTCAAGGAGCTGTTCCAACTCGACAAGCCGGAACTCGACTTCGGGTTCTACCGAATCATGCACGCCCGGAGCGCGGAGGTCACACGGTTCCTGGAAGAGGATCTCAAGGCCGAGGTCCAGGCGGCGCTCGGCGAGTACGGCTCCGCAGAGCGAGACCAGGTCGAGCGGGAACTCAGGGAGGCGACCGCTCAGGCCAAGAGCCTCGGCGTCGATCCCGACTCCGCCGACAAGGTCCATGAACTTCGCGCGAAGCTCAACGAAGCGGACGACCTCGCCGCCGTGGAGGCAGACGTCTACGACCACCTCTACCGGTTCTTCCGCCGCTACTACAAGGACGGCGACTTCATCAGCCAGCGCGTCTACAAGGATGGCGCCTACGCCATCCCCTACTCGGGCGAGGAAGTCAAGCTCCACTGGGCGAACGCCGACCAGTACTACATCAAGACCGACGAGTACCTGCGCAACTACAGCTTCCGCCTGCGCCCCGACGACCCCGCCGACCCGATGCGGGTGCACCTCCGCCTGGCCGACGCGGCGGAGGGCGAGCACGACAACGTGAAGGCAGCCGAGGGCAAGAAGCGCGTGTTCATCCTCGCTGACGGCGACTTCGCGTTCGAGGAGGCCGGCGAGAACGGCGCCCGGGACCTCGTCCTGCTCTTCGAGTATCGGCCCGCGACGCTCGACGACTGGCCCGAGGCCCAACGGCCCGGAAAGAAGAAGCCGCCCGCTCAGAAGCCCCTCATCGAGCTTGCCGAGTCCCGTATCGGCTCGCTGAGCCTCCCGCAGCCGAGCCTTCACCGCTGGGTTGCGGCCCTCGAACAGAACCACCTCAAGGCAGGCGGTGACACGAGCAAGAAGTCCCGCCTCCGAGCCCATCTCGAGCGCTACACCGCCCGAAACACCTTCGACTACTTCATCCACAAGAACCTCGGCGGCTTCCTGCGGCGCGAACTCGACTTCTACATCAAGAACGAGGTCATGCGTCTCGACGACATCGAGAACGCCGACGCGCCGAAGGCCGAGCAGTACCTGTCCCGGATCCGGGCCATCCGCCGCTCCGCCCTGCCCGTCATCGACTTCCTCGCCTCCCTGGAGAACTTCCAGAAGCGGCTGTGGCTCAAGAAGAAGTTCGTCGTGGAGACCTCCTACTGCATCCGCCTCGGCTGCATCCCGGACGAGTTCCTGCCCGAGATCGCCGCCAACGAAGCGCAGCGCCGGGAGTGGGTCGAGCTCTGCGGGATCGACGCGATCAAGGGCGATCTGGCCACGGCCGGGTACAGCGAGCCCCTGACGGTGGAGTTCCTGCGGTCGCAACCGACGTTGATGATGGAAAGCCGCCACTTTCCCGCCACTCTCCCGCTTCAGATCTCTGATGCACAGCACGATCGACCGGTAGAACCCAAGGCAGCGGAACGCGATCAGGCGAATGGGCTCCTGCTACAGGCCGACAACTTCCATGGAGTTGCGACTCTTGCTCGAAGCTATGCTGGCCGGCTGGCCGGAATCTATATTGATCCCCCCTACAACACAGCCTCATCTGCCATTCTCTACAAGAACGACTACAAGGCCTCATCTTGGCTCACGTTGATCGCCTCCCGAACCTCCTTGGCCGCCAAGCTCCTAGGTTCGGATGGGATGTTATGTTGCGCTATTGACGATCAGCAGGTATCGCAGATCAGGATGTTCCTTCAGAGCTTGTTCCCTATCGAGTTGGGCACCGTTGTCGTCCGGTCGAATCCTGCAGGACGCAAGTCAAAAGGCCAGTTCTCCCCAGCCCATGAGTTCGCACTGTTCTTCGGCAATGCAACAGCGCTGCCCGGACCGCTCAAGAAGTCCGCGAAGGAAACGGCTCGATACCCTCACATCGATGAGCGCGGGCGCTACGCGTGGAACAACCTGATCCGGCACGGCTCAAACGACCGACGAAGAGATCGACCCAAGCAGTTCTACCCGATCTTCATTGCGCCCGACGACTCCATTCGTGTACCGCCGCTCAAGTGGAACACCGGCCAACGACAATACCGTGTGCTGGAGGATCCGCGCGACCAAGAGGCCGTCGTCTGGCCAACGCGGATGGAGGGCGGACAGTTGGTCGAAAAGAACTGGCATGTAGGTCCCGAGCGGATCGCCAAAGACCCACCGGATCGCTACCGTGTGCGCCGCCTCCGGGATACGTTCGGGGCCATTAGTACCAAGATCGCAGTCGACTTCAAGATCTACATGGACGAGTTCGCCATGCCGAAGACTTGGTGGGAGGATCCGAAGTATGCGTCCGCCAATCGGGGGGCTCACCTGGTCAAGGCACTCTTCGGCGCCAAGGTCTTTTCCTTTCCAAAGGCAAGCGATCTTGTCGAAGACTGCATCCGAGCCATGAATCCTGCCCGGGACTCTACGATCCTCGACTACTTCGCCGGCTCAGGCACCACCGGCCAGGCCGTTATCAACCTGAACCGCGGGGACGGCGGCGATCGCCGTTTCGTCCTCGTTGAGATGGGCGAGCACTTCGAGACGGTGCTCCTGCCGCGTCTCAAGAAAGTCACCTACTCGCCCGAGTGGAAAGATGGCAAGCCGGTACGTCAGGCCACTGCTGAAGAGGCGGAACGCTCTCCCCGGATCATGAAGGTGATCCGGCTCGAGTCGTACGAGGACACCCTCAACAACCTCGACGTTCCGACCGCCGAGGCCGGATCGGTGAACGATCAGACCCTACCCCCCCCCCCCCCCCCCCCCAAGATTTCTGGATCGGAAACCAGTTCTTCGCCCCAGCGCGAGCAGTACCTGCTGCGCTACCTGCTCGACGTGGACACCCGGCACGACGCTTCGCTGCTCGACGTGGAGCGGTTCATCGACCCGACGGCGTACGCGCTCAAGATCAAGCGGCCCGGCTCGGACGAGAGCCGCGAGACGCCGGTCGACCTCATCGAGACGTTCAACTGGCTTCTCGGACTCCGAGTCTCCAGGCTTTGGGCGCCCCGGCAGATCGACGCACGCTTCGAGCGTGACGGCGAAGGCCGGCTGACACTCAAGGACGGCCTCCGGGAGACGCCGGACGGTCAGTGGTGGTTCCGGGCGGTCGAAGGGTTGCTGCCGGACGACCGGCGCGCGCTGGTCATCTGGCGCAAGCGGCCGGGCGGCGACACGACCGAGGGCATCGAACAAGACAACCTCGTACTGAACGAGTGGTTCAAGGCACAAGGCTGGGCGGAACGGAGCGAGGGCGACGGGACCAGTCCCGACGTCGTCTACGCGAACGGCGACCACAACCTCCGCAACGTCCGACCGACCGGCGCCACATGGGAGGCGCACCTCCTTGAGGACCACTTCTTCCGGCTGATGTTCGAGGACGACGAGCCGTCCCCCCGGGCCGGCTGATGGCAACGAGGAAACGCACGCCCGTACCTTTCTCGCGCAAGCTGGCCCTGAACCGGCGGCTACTCGGGCTGTTCGGCTGCGAGAGCCTGGGTGATCTCGCCGCTAACGCCAACCTCAAGGGCAACGGGCTCGTAGGACTCGAAACCGACAACGTTCACCGCTTCTGCGACGCGCTTCGTCTCCACATCCCCCACAAGCAACGCCCCGACCTGCCCGATGATCGCCTGCTGGAGGCCGACCGGCGGATCGTCGCGGTCACACAGAGGATCAACGGGCCGCGGCTCGGCCGCGGAGAGCGCGAGATCCGCTGGCTGTACTTCCAGTACCTTGCCCTGCTGGCGACCGACCTCTATCTCGAGCGCTGGTTCAGCGACCCACGGCAGCTCCTGGCCGACTTGAACCAGACGATCGACGGCCTGAACGCCAACTTGTCAGGCCGCGAGAGGCTCGAACCACTGAACACCTCCGGTCACGTCACGGACGCAGCGAACCGTCTGAACAAGCTCGCCTTCTGGATGGCGACCGGCAGCGGCAAGACGCTGCTGATGCACGCGCATCTGCTGCTCTACCGGGAGTGGCTCCGCATGTGTAACCGCCAGCACGAGTTGAACCGGACCATCCTGCTGACCCCGAACGAGGGTCTGTCCCGGCAGCACCTGGAGGAGTTCGAGGCGGCCGGCATCGATGCCCGCCCTTTTGACAGGAACAACATACCGGGCGACTGGGTCGAGGTGCTCGACGTCCACAAGCTGGCCGACGACATGGGGGACAAGACGGTCGCGGTCTCGGCATTCGAGGGCGCCAACCTGGTGCTCGTCGACGAAGGACACCGCGGCGCATCCTCCGGCAAGGAGGGCCAGTGGATGCGGCGACGGGACGCACTCTGTGAGCGGGGCTTTTCCTTCGAGTACTCGGCGACGTTCGGCCAGGCGGTGGCGGCGGACAAGAAGAAGAAGCTGACGGACACCTACGCCCGCGCCATCCTGTTCGACTACTCGTACCGCTGGTTCCATGGAGACGGCTACGGCAAGGACTTCCGCATCTTCAACCTGGAGGGCCGGACGGACGATGACTGGGAACGCCGCTACCTGACAGCGGCCCTCCTTTCCTTCTTCCAGCAGCAGTGGCTCTACCGGCAGAAGTGGCGGGAACTCGAACCGTGGCAGGTCGAAGCGCCGTTGTGGGTCTTCGTCGGCAGCAAGGTGATCAAGAGGGGCAGGAAGGACCTCTCGGACGTGACCCGGATTCTGCAGTTTCTCTCTTGGTACTCCGGCAACCCCACGGCGAGCACGGCGCACATCGACCAGCTTCTCCAGGACGGCCTCCCGACAGCCGGAGGCAAGAACCTGTTCGCCGGCCACTTCGACCTGCTCAGGCAGTCGGGAATGACCGCGGAGCAGTTGTTTCGCGAGACCCTCGCGACGACCTTCAACGCTGCGGGCGGAGGCGCCTTGCGCATCGAACGACTCAAGGGAAGCTCCGGCGAACTGACGCTCCGCCTCGGCGAGAACGAGCCCTTCGGCGTGATCAACGTGGGCGACGCCTCCGCTCTCGCCAAAGCCTGCGAGGACGCCGGACTTCAGGTCACGGAGAGCGAGTTCAAGGAGTCCGTCTTCGACCGGGTCAACGAGCGCGACTCCCGCATCAACCTGGTCATCGGCGCCCGCAAGTTCACGGAAGGCTGGAACAGTTGGCGGGTCAGTTCGATGGGGCTGATGAACGTCGGCAGGAGCGAAGGCGCCCAGATCATCCAGATGTTCGGTCGCGGCGTCCGCCTGAAGGGCCGGGGCATGAGCCTGAAGCGGAGCTCCGAGCTGCACCAGGACGCTCACGAAGCGCCCGAAGCGCTTCCGGCCCTCGAAACCCTGCAGGTCTTCGGCGTCCAGGCGAACTACATGGCCCAGTTCCGGGAGTTTCTGGAGAAGGAGGGCGTAGCGGCCGACCCAGAGGAGGTCTTCCTGCCCATCCGCCACAGCGAACTGCCCAACGATCCTCCGCTCCCCACGATCCGGCTGGCGAAGGGAGTTGCCGGCAACAACCCCGGGGCCGCCTTCCGCCGACGCGGGCCGATGCCCGTCCTCCTGCCGCCGGGCGAGGCGCCCGCTGAGATCAGGGATCGTCTCTGTCCAGCAGTCCGCCTCGACTGGAATCCCAAGGTCCGGACGCTCTCTTCCGACGAATCCGGCGCCGAGGTCATCGTGAAGCACAAGCAGAGAAGCCTGGCTTGCCGACACCTTCGGTACCTCGACCTCGACGATCTCTACTTCGATCTCGTGCGCTTCAAGACGGAGCGCGACTGGCACAACCTGACCGTGTCACGCACGGCGGTCCATCAACTGCTCCTCGATCCGTCCTGGTATCGGCTTCAGGCGCCGGAGTCTCTCCTCAAGCTCGACGACTGGACGAAGGTCCGGCAATGGCAGGAGATCGCCGGGACCCTGCTCAGGAAGTACGCAGCCCGCTACTACGGTCTCTGTCGTCAGGCCTGGGAAGCGAGACACCTGGAGATCCAGCCGCTCACGGACGACGACCCGAACCTCCAGGTCACGGGAAAGGGCGGATCGCTGCCGGGTTTCCTTGTCAGGATCGCATCCGCGGCCGGCGCAGCAGGCAAGACGCAAGTTGACAAACTGCGCAAGAGCCTCGACGACCTGCGGAACGCAATCGACTCCGGCGAACTGTCGAAGTGGAACGACGGCGACGTCAGGGAAGTCAGGGCGCTCCGGCTGGATGAGCATCTCTACTGGCCGCTGCTCTCGGTCCAGAACGACAAGCTGATCCTGTCGCCGCCGGCGCTGAACGAGGGCGAGTACCAGTTCGTCCGCGACCTCCAGGAATACCTCCAGGCGAAGGCCAACCGGCTATCGGGCGTCCGCATCCACCTCATGCGCAACCAGAGCCGAGGTCACGGCATCGGCTTCTTCGAGGCGAACAGCTTCCATCCCGACTTCATCCTCTGGGCCCTCAAGGAGGGCCGCCAGCACATCGCCTTCATCGACCCGAAGGGGCTCGGCCGCCTTGGGCCCGAGAACCCGAAGGTGATGCTCCACCAGACGATCAAGGACATCGAGAAGCGCCTCCGGGACGACCAGGTCCGTCTCGAGTCCTTCATCGTCTCTGTCACACCCTACGAGGACCTGGGCGAAAGCTGGTCCGTCGATGGCCGCAGACTGACCCCGGCAGAGCTTGCCGGCCGCCACGTCCTGTTCCAGCAGCAGAACGGCGGCTACATCCACGAGATCTTCGATCGACTCGGCGTCTTGTGACCCGCGAGAGGAGGCCCGCCACCGGTCGGCAGCCCCTGTGGCGGACATCGGAGTCTCCAGCATGGCTATACTCCGTTCCCCTCCCCCCGGCCGGGCAGCCTCTACCGAAGACGAGGACCAGCGCCCGTTGGCTGCCGACCACCTGGAGACCAAAGGAAACACGATGACCGAGTACGCCCTGTACTTCGAGACCGGCGGGCCCGTCTTCGGCGACGGCTACACCGCTCTGGTACGGCTCAGCGGCCGGATGCTCGCCGTCAAGACGCCGACCGGCTTCGAGCTCTATGGCGTGAACCCCGGCGGCGCCGCGGTCTTCGGGGCGACGCTCAACGAGGCCTACGCCGAGTTCATCGAGGCCACGCGCCTCGTGCTGGTCGACATCGCCGCCGAAGGCGCCGGTTTCTCCAACTTTCGTCGCGAAGCGAGAAGCCTGTTCGCCGCGGTCGGGAGGCGGACCGAAGCACGCTGGCTCAAAGCCCGAGCCCGGGCTCGTCGAGGCGAGATCGACACCGGGATCGGCCTGCGAATCGAGCGTGACGACCGGAATCTCAGCATCGAGGTCGAACTCCTCCAGAATCCCACGGCGGCAGCCAACGCAGCTCCACAGGAACAAGCCCCTGCGGCCCTCGCGGCCTGAGCATCCGGGGACGCCAAACTGAGTACGAAGGGAACCGTTCGCATCTCTCGCATCTGGAAGATGCTGGACCGGTGCGCACCCGGCCACGAGAAGACGCTCCGCACGCACCACTGGAGAGTGACCTTCGATGGCAGGGTCTTCCCGTGGCTCCCCAAGGGCCCCGGGCGCGGCAAAGTCTTCGAGGTCTGGACCGGCAAGGTAGAGCAGCTGGTGGACGTGCTCCAGATCGACTCGGAGTGCGCCCGGAGGTACATACCGCAGCTTCCACGCCCGGAGAAGCCATGACCCCAACTCGCAAGCTCAGCCATTGACCGCAGTCCCCGCACCGCCCCTACGCCTCGGCCACGTCACGTCGCGCCACGTGGCCGGCGTCGTGTGACCCACGAGAGGAGCCCTGCCTCGGGCGGGCGGCAGAGTCCCGAATCGCGAACGAGGTCCAGTCATCGCTCAAAGATCCACCCGGTCGCCGCGACCTGCAACGTGGCGACGACTGGCCGCGGCAGTAGCCGACCACGGCGCATTGGAGCCAGTTCAGGTGGGCGCCGCCCCCCTGAACTCGAACTTCGCCTTCAGATCGTTCATCTGGCCAAACGCAAGCAGTCGCTCATGCTGCAAACGGCCGACCACGATGCCGGGATGGACCCCAATCCGGTGTGCAAACGCGAGGACGGACTCTCGATCGCCGAGCCGCCTCAGTTCAGCCTCGTGACGCGAAGGGATCAGGCAAGCCGTCGCCCAGTCGTTCGCCTCCGACTCCGCCTCGTCCACTCCTGCAGGTCGCCTGGCGTCGTCCAGCCAGACCGACTTCCGATCGCCCGCATGCAGGAGGATGTGGGCCGCCTCGTGGAAGAACGTGAACCAGAACCGGTCGTTCGTCTTGCCGAAGAGCGATAGCTGAATGAGCGGATTCCGGTTCAACCACCGGGCAACGCCGCTCACCCCAGCCTTGGGAATCGACGGAACGAGAGCAAACGCGACACCGGCGCGCTCCAGCAGCCCACGCATCCGTGGCTCGAACACATCGGGTGGCTCGACAGTCAGTTCCCTGATCTCCGCCAAGGCTTGGTTGAAACGGTCGGGATCATAGGCCGGAACACGAAGTTGCTCGGCCTGCATTTCACCCAGGCGCAGCCAGACGGCGGTTGACGCCAGGTCGCCGGCCCTCGCAGTCCCGCGCCTGAATGCGCCTTGCGTTCCCTGGTAGCGCGCTCCCCATTGTTCCGGCGAAGCGACTCCGAAGAAGGCAAGACACTCGGCGACCACCAGGGGCTTGGCGGAAGCGACCATGCGCCGCTTGCTGATCGCACCGGCCTTCATCATGGCCGACACAGGTAGCTCTTCCAGCCAGTCGACCCAGTCTTCGTACAGTCCGGCCTCTCGACTCGCCGCCAGCCGCTCCCGGTAACGCGCCTCGCGCGTCAGCCAGAAGCCGACGCTGCCGCCCAGGACACGGTGCAGACGCAGTGCGGCGTCCTCGGACAGCGAGGCCTTGCCCCTGACGAGCTGGTTCACATGCTTCCGGCTGTAGCCCAACCGGCCCGCCAGATCCGCCTGGGTCCAGCCGCGGTCCTCGACCAGATCGAGGACCGTGTCGCCGGGCGATGAGATCCAGTCCGGCGAAAAGCCTGCTTCCTCTGATCTAGTCATGGTAGTCCCCAACGAACTCGATGCGCTGCCGCGACCGGATGCCGGCGGGGACGCCGGCGCACCCAGTGGACGAATCTCCATGGCCAACGACGGTACATGGGTTTACCCGACAGGTAAACCGCAAGTGTCAGCACGGCATGATGCCGACCGATGTCCATGACGCGGGCGTGGCCGGCCGCTGCGGCGCTCGCCATACTCCCCCACCTCAGCCCTGTGCTCTATCCCCCGCCCCGCCCCGCCGGCGCAGCCACTCCACCGTACTCAGCGCCAGGAGCGCGAACAGGATGAGGAACGTGGCGACGGCCAGCAGGGTCGGGCTGATCTCCTCACGGATGCCGGACCACATCTGGCGCGGCAAGGTGCGTTGCTCCAGGCCGCCCATGAACAGGACGATCACGAGTTCGTCGAACGAAGCGGCGAAGGCGAACAGCGAGCCGGACAGGACGCCCGGCAGGATGAGCGGCAACTGGACGCGGCGGAAGGCGACGAGCGGATTCGCACCGAGGTTCGCGGCCGCGCGCATCACGGTCCAGTCGAAGCCGGCCAGGGTCGCGCTCACCGTGATCACGACGAAGGGGGCGCCGAACACGGCGTGGGCGAGGATGATCCCGAGATGGGTCTGCGCCAGTCCCAGGTTCGAGTAGAAGAAGAACATGCCGACGCCGGCGATGATCACGGGCGTGATCATCGGTGAGATGAGGAGCGCCGAGACGATCCGGCGGCCCGGCATCGCGGGATGGGCGAGCCCCAGGGCGGCGGCCGTGCCCAGCACGGTGGCGACGACGGTCGCCGCGACGCCGATCACCAGGCTGTTCAGGAGTGGGCGGGTCCACTCGTCGCCGTCGAAGATGCTCCGGTACCAGCGCAACGAGTAGGCGTCCGGGTCGAACCGCAGCATGCCCTCCGTGAAGGTGAAGTACGGCTCGGCGTTGAAGCTGAGCGGGACGAGCACGAGGATCGGCGCGATCAGGAAGATGAAGGCGGCGACGCAGAACGCCAGGTAGCCCCAGCGAGCTACGCGGTATCCCGGGCTGATTGCCGTGCCGGCCATCAGCCGAGCCCGATCCGGTCGATGCCGACCAGGCGGTCGTAGACGACGTAGAGCGCTGTAACGCCACCAAGCAGCAGCGCCGCCAGCGCGGCAGCCAGACCCCAGTTCAGGGAGGTCTGCACGTGGTAGGCGATCATGTTCGAGATCAACTGACCGCTCTGGCCGCCGACCAGGGCCGGAGTGATGTAGTAACCGATCGCCAGGATGAAGGTCAGCAGGCAGCCGGCGCCGACACCGGGCAGCGTCTGCGGCCAGTAGACCCGCCGCAGCGCCTGAAACGGAGTCGCCCCCAGGGACGCGGCTGCGCTCATGTAGGCGGGCGGGATCGCACGCATGACGGAATAGAGCGGCAGCACGAGGAACGGCAGGAGCACGTGCGTCATCGCGATGAACGTGCCGGTCATGTTGTAGATCAGGGCAAACCGGTTCTCGTCGCCGATCAGACCGATGGCGACCAGGAAGTCGTTCACGATGCCCTGGTTCTGCAGCAGGACGATCCACGAGGTCGTCCGCACGAGCAACGAGGTCCAGAACGGCAGCAGGACGAGCAGCAGCAACACGTTCGCCCGCCGCGGCGGCGAGTTCGCGATCAGGTGCGCGATCGGATAGCCGACGACCAAGCACAGGAACGTGACGCCCAGGCTCACCTTCAGCGTGCGCCAGAACAGCGGCACGTAGATCCGCCATTCCTCGGATTGGCGGACGTAGCCGCCCTCGGGACCGCGCTCGAAGTCGAGGGCCTTCAGGTAGTGGCGCGCGGTGAGGCGCTGGCCGGAGTCCCGAAGCGCGCGCCAGGGCTCGGGCGTGCCCCAGCGGGGATCGATGTCGACCATCGTCTCCCGCCAGAAGGCGCCGTCCGTCGTCAGCCCGGCGGCCTCCGCCGCGGCGGCGGCCTCGACCATCTCCCGCGAGCCGCCCATGATCGCGCTGCGCATACCGCTCGCGACCCGATTGACCCGGTTCGCCGTGCGGCCGAGTGTGCGCTCGTTCCTGGCCGCCACGAACTCGCGCGCCGTCGCCGCGAACACCGCGTCGGGCGGCGCGCCGTCACCGTCCCAGTGACGCAGGGCCGCCATCGTCCCGGGCAGGGCGTTTGCCACGTCCGGGTCGTAGAAGCTCTTCGCGAGCAGGCTGACCATGGGTCCGGCAAAGGTCACGGTCACGAACGCGACCAACGGCAATGCCAGCCCGGCGGCGCGCAACCGCGGGCCGAGAGCCCGCCGCCATAGCGGCCGGGCAGCCGGCGGTCCCGAGGTCGAAGATCGTTCAGAAATCACGGTGCCGCCCCGCTCCTCATCGCGCCAGCCAGGCGGTGAACCGCTCCAGCATCTCGTCGCCATGGTCCGCCCACCACCGCCAGTCGACCATCAGGTGGTTCTTCATGTTCTCGGGGTTAGTCGGCATGTGGGGCCACATCTCGGTTCCGGTTTCCGCGTGCCGGTCGATCAGCGCCTGCGCCGAGTAGCGCGTCGGGCTGTAGGCGATGTAACGGCCGACGCCGGCCATGGACTCCGCGGTGGCGGCATGGATGACGAACCGCAACGCATCCGCGAGCCGCGGCGTACCGGCAACGATCGCGAGCTGGCCACGGTCCATGACCTGTCCGTCCCAGACGATCTCGAACGGCTGCCCTTCCAGCACTTGGGCGTTGAAGATCCGTCCGTTCGCGGCCGTCGTCATGAGAACCTCGCCATCCGCCAGCAACTGCGGCGCCTGAGCCGACGTCTCCCACCAGACGACCTGGTCCTTGATCGTGTCCAGCTTGCGGAACGCCCGTGCGAGGCCCTCCGGCGTACTCAGCTCGTCGTAGACTCGATCCTTGGGCACCCCGTCCGCCATCATCGCGAACTCCAGGTTGGCCTCCGGCGACCGCCTCATGCCCCGCCGCCCCGGGAAGCGCTCAAGGTCGAAAAAGTCGGCGATTCGGGTCGGCGGCGGCCCGGTCAGGACCTCCCGGTTGTACGCGAAGACCGAGGAATACACGACGGCGCCGACGCCGCACTCCGTGATCGTCTCGGGCAGAAAGTCCTCGACGGCCGGCTCGCCATTCGGCCCGGGCGGCAGGATGGCCGGATCGATCAGTTCGAGAACGCCCTCGTCGCAGCCGTTCACGGCTTCGGCAACGGACACATCGACCACATCCCAGTGAACCGAGCCGGATTCCACCTGGGCACGGATCTGGGCCAGTCCGCCCTGGAAGTCCGCCAGATCCACCCTGACGCCGGTCTCGGTCGTAAAGGCCTCGTGGTAGCCCCGAACCACGGCGCGCGCATAGGAGCCGCCGTAGGAAACCGCGGTGATCGATCGATCGCCCGAGTCCGCGTCAGCAACCGGCCCCTGTATGTCCGGCGCGTCTCCCGAAGGCCCGCAGCCAGCGATCACGGCGGCCGCTACGGCAACGACGAGACCGGGCGCAAGGACCCGACCGGCGACCGCCCTCACCACTCCTCTTCGCCTTCCGCCAACTCCTCGGGCACCAGCGCCCGGCAGTCCAGAGCCGCCCAACCCACCGTCACGGTGTCGCCCGGAAGCACCGCGCCGTGGCCGACGACGTTCGGGATCTTCGCGATGAAGTCGGAGCGACCGCCCACCGTCATGTGGACCCGCAGGTGGTCGCCGAGGAAGATCATGTCGTCGATCTTCGTCTCGACTTCGTTGCGGTAGCGCCCCGGGGACGGCGAAACGGCCACCCGCTCCGGGCGAATGACGACCGTTGCCCGGGCGCCAGGCGGGCACAGGCCAAGACTCATCGCCCGGATCCTGAGACCATCGACATCGACCTCGCAGACGCCGTCCTCGTCGCTGACCACGACGCCATCCAGGCGGTTGTTCTCGCCGATGAAGCGGGCGACGAATGCCTTCTCGGGTTCTTCGTACAGGACCTCCGGCGACGCCGCCTGCTCGATCATTCCGTTGTGGAACACGGCCACGCGGTCGGAGAGCGTCATCGCCTCCTGCTGGTCGTGGGTCACATAGACGACGGTCACGCCCAACGCCTCGTGAATGCGCCGGATCTCGTACTGCATCTCCTCGCGCAGGCGGCGATCGAGTGCACCCAGCGGTTCGTCCATCAGGACGAGCTCCGGTTCAAAGACGAGCGCGCGGGCGATCGCCACGCGCTGCTGCTGGCCGCCAGACAGTTGCGAGGGCTTGCGATCCTCCAGACCCTCGAGCTGCACCAGGCTCAGGGCCCGCTTGACCCGCTCCCGACGCGAGGCCGGATCGACGCCGCGGACCTCGAGCGGAAAGGCCAGGTTGCCGCCCACCGTCATGTGCGGAAACAGCGCGTAGTTCTGAAACACCATGCCGATGCCGCGTTTGTGTGGCGGCAGATCGTGAATCGGCCGGCCGGCGATCCGGATCATGCCCGCCGACGTCGCCTCAAATCCTGCGAGCATCATCAGGCAGGTCGTCTTGCCGGAGCCGGACGGCCCGAGCAGCGTGAGGAACTCGCCTCTCTCGACCGCCAGGTCCAGGCCGCGGACAACCAGGTTGCGGCCGTCGTAGCTCTTGTCCACGCCAACGAACTCGACGTGCGGAACGCGGATCTGACTGCGGTCGCCAGGGGTCGGGGCGCTCACGAGCGTCACTATACTGACCCGTCGCACTCGCCCCGCCACCTTGAACAGCCCGCACCAGCCAACGCCCGAACAGGCCACAGCAATCAGAGGTTCGGGGCGCCCTGACGGCGACCCCCGCGCACCCGGGACCGTCGACTTTCGCACCCACCCCGACCGCTATCGGCACTGGCGGCTCCAGGTCGAGCCGCCGCTCGCCTTCCTGACCCTGGAAGTCGACGAGCAGGCAGGGCTCCGGCCCGGCTACCAGCTCAAGCAGAACTCGTACGACCTGGGCGTCGACTTCGAGCTCTACGACGCGACCCAGCGGCTCCGGTTCGAGCACCCGGAGGTCCACGCCGTCGTGCTGCGCTCCGACCGCGACCGGATCTTCTGCGCCGGAGCGAACATCGGCATGCTCGCCGCCTCGTCGCACCAGCTCAAGGTGAACTTCTGCAAGTTCACGAACGAGACCCGCCTGGCGATCGAGGACGCCTGCGAGCACTCCAGGCAGCGCTACCTCTGCGCGGTCCGCGGAACGGCTGCCGGCGGCGGCTACGAACTCGCGCTCGCCTGTGACCGCATCCTGCTTGCGGACGACGGAACGTCCGCCGTCTCCCTGCCCGAGGTGCCGCTGCTGGGCGTCCTTCCGGGCACCGGGGGACTGACCCGGCTGCTCGACAAGCGCCGCGTCCGCCGCGACCGGGCCGACCTCTTCTGCACCCTGGAGGAGGGCGTCAAGGGCCGGCGCGCCGTGGACTGGAACCTGGTGGACGAACTGCTGCCGAGGTCCTCCTTCGACGACGGCGCGAAGGCGCGAGCGCTCGACCTCGCCGCGACGAGCGACCGGCCCGCCGAAGCCGGCGGCGCACCCTGGCCCGAGATCGCACCGCACGTCGAGGCCGACGAGGTCGTCCACAAAGCGCTCCGCATCGCGTTCGACCGGCAACTCGGAGCAGCCCGTCTGACCGTACTCGGCCCGACCGGGCCACCGCCCGAAAACGCTCCGGAAGCGCTGGCGGCGAGCGCCGACTTCTGGCCACTCGTTCTGGCGCGAGAACTCGACGACGCCCTGCTCCACCTGCGCCTGAACGAGACGCGACTGGGGCAACTCGTGTTCGAATCGCGAGGCGACCTGGGCGCGGTCGCCGCCTGGGACGGGTTCCTCCACCGGGAACGCGGCCACTGGTTCGTCCGCGAGGTACTGCTCTACTGGAAGCGCGTGCTGAAGCGGCTCGATCTGACCGCGCGGAGCGTCTTCACCCTGATCGAGCCGGGGAGCTGCTTCGCCGGATTCCTCTTCGAGCTCGCCCTGGCCGCCGACAGGTCCTACATGTTCGAAGGCGAGGCCGAAGACGGCGGGCCGGCGCCAAGGGTGGCTCTTGGCGAGCTGAACTTCGGCGCCTTCCCGACCCCCAACGGTCTGAGCCGAATCGAGACCCGGTTCCTGGACCGGGAAGCACACATCGAGGAACTGCGCTCGCTCGTCGGCACGCCTCTGGAGGCCGAGGAAGCCGAGCGGGCCGGGCTCGTCACCGAGATCCTCGACGACCTGGACTGGGAGGACGAGGTACGCATCGCCCTGGAAGAGCGAGCCAGCTTCTCGCCCGACGCCCTGACGGCGCTGGAGGCGAACCTCCGCTTCCCGGGACCCGAGACGATGGAGAGCAAGATCTTCGGACGCCTCAGCGCCTGGCAGAACTGGATCTTCCAGCGTCCCAACGCGGTCGGCGAAGACGGCGCGCTCCGTCTCTACGGCACCGGCCGCCGCCCCCGCTTCGACCGGGAACGAATCTAGACATCTTGAACAAGCGTAGCTTCACAGTTGAGGCAAGTTCCGCCCACTGGGTGCGCCGGCGTCCCCGCCGGCATCCGGCGCGAAGCGCCGGCTTCTGCGCTTCCTGCCAGCGCCAGCGCCAAGTAGTCTGAACCGATGGCCACCCTCGACAGCACCGTCGACTACGACGTCCTGATTCCGAACAACGTCGCGCTCGCGAGCGACGCCCGCGTCCGCCGCGGCCTGGAGCGCTGGCACCCCGGCTACATCGACTGGTGGATGGACATGGGGCCCGACGGCTTCCAGACCTCCGACGTCTATCTCCGCACCGCGGTGCGCGTCGAGTCGAAAGGCGCCGACAAGTGGGCCGTCTTCGACTACGTGAAGATGCCGGACTACCGTTGGGGCATCCTGCTGGCGCCCCGGGACCCGGACCGGACGATCCCCTTCGGCCGCCACGTCGGCGAGCCTGCCTGGCAGGAAGTCCCCGGTGAGTACCGGGCGATGCTGCGCCGGCTGATCGTGATCCAGGGCGACACGGAACCCGCGTCAGTCGAGCAGCAGCGCTTCCTGGGCAAGACGGCGCCTTCGCTCTACGACATGCGGAACCTGTTCCAGGTGAACGTAGAGGAAGGACGCCATCTCTGGGCGATGGTCTACCTGCTCCAGAAGTACTTCGGCCGCGACGGCCGGGAGGAGGCCGGCGAGCTGCTGCGCCGCCGGTCCGGCTCCGAGGACGCGCCGCGCATGCTCGGCGCGTTCAACGAGGAGACTCCGGACTGGCTCTCCTTCTTCCTGTTCACGTTCTTCACCGACCGCGACGGCAAGATGCAGCTCGAGTCGCTGGCCCAGTCCGGATTCGACCCGCTGTCACGCACCTGCCGATTCATGCTGACGGAAGAGGCGTTCCACATGTTCGTCGGCGAGAGCGGCGTGACCCGAATCGTCCAGCGCACCTGCGAGGCGATGCGGGATGCAGGCATCGACGACCCCGCCGACATCGAAGCGGTGCGGGCGCTCGGTGTGATCGACCTGCCGACGATCCAGAAGAAGGTGAACCTCCACTACTCCCTGACCCTCGACCTGTTCGGCTCCGAACTGTCGACGAACTCCGCGAACTTCTTCAACGCCGGGATCAAGGGCCGCTTCCGCGAGCACCGGCTGGAGGACGACCACCGCCTGCACGAAGCGACCTACGGCATCCTCGAGCCGTCGAACGGCGGAACCTCGAAGGGCGGCTGGAGCGTCGTCCCGCACCCCGCGCTGAACGCCCTGAACGCGCGGCTTCGTGACGACTTCACGGACGACTGCAACCTCGGCGTCGGCCGCTGGAACAGGACGATCCGCGAGTCCGGGGTCGACTACGAGATCACTCTTCCCCACGTCGCCTTCCACCGCCAGATCGGCGTCTACCGCGACCTGCACGCGACCCCGGAGGGCGAGATCGTCTCAGCGGACGAATGGAACCGCCGTCGCGACGAGTGGCTCCCCGACGACGCGGACCGCGCCTTCATCGAATCCCTGATGACCCCCGAGTTCCGGCCCGGTCGTTACGCCTCCTGGATCGCCGAACCGAGAATCCGGATCCACCACAAGCCGGGCGACTTCGAGTGGGTCAAGCTGGCGGAGGCGTAGAGGGCCTATGGATAGAGCAGCCCCACCTGCCACGAGTCGCCGTCGCCGTCCCGCTCGTAGAACGTCCGGTCGTGGAGGCGGTGGTCCCGGCCGATCCAGAACTCGAAGCGACGGGGCACGACCCGCAGCCCCGTCCAGTGCGGCGGCCGCGGCACGTCCCGCCCGTCGAAGCGGCGGCTGACCCGCTCGAAGTCGGCAACGAGCTGTTCGCGGCTCGGAAGCGGCCGGCTCTGCTGCGATGCCCAGGCGCCGAGCTGGCTGTTCCGGCTGCGGGTCGCGAAGTAGGCGTCGGCCTCCGCGTCGGACACCCGCTCGGCGCGACCGAAGACGCATACCTGTTCCTTCGGTTCGCGCCAGAAGAAGTTCAGGCTCACGTCCGATCGCGCCAGGATCTCCCGGCCCTTGCGGCTCTCGAGGTTCGTGTAGAAGACGAAGCCTTGGGGGTCGAAGTGCTTCAGCAGGACGACCCGCGACGACGGACGGCCCTGCGCGTCGGCGCTCGAGACGACCATCGCGTTCGGCTCGGTGAGATCTGTGGACAAGGCACGCTCGAAGACGTGGCGAAAACGGTCGAAGGGGTCGGTGACGGCAGTCATGGCCGAACTCTGACCGATCCGGCGTCCGGGGCCAACCCCGCAGCGTTGTCTGGCCGCCGTGTGAAACGATTGCCGACCGATGAAGGTCGGCGTCCTCCAGTTCTTCTCCTGGCCCGACCGGCGGATTCCGCTGGAGCAGGTCTACCAGCGAGCCTTCCAGCGCATCGACATCATGGAGCAGAACGGCTACGACGCCGTCTGGCTGGCCGAGCACCACTTCAGCTCGTTCAGCATCTGCCCGTCGATCCACATCATGGGCACCCACGTGGCCGCGCGGACGAAGAACCTCCGCATCGGAACCGGCGTCTCCCTGGCGCCCTTCTACAACCCGCTGCGGCTGGCCGAGGAGGTCGCGCTGCTCGACGTGCTGTCTGGAGGCCGGGTGAACTGGGGCGTCGGCCGCGGCTACCAGGAGGGCGAGTTCAGAGCATTCGGCGTCGACCCGCAGCACAGCTACGAGGTCTTCCGCGAGCATGTGCAGGCAGTGATCGGCGCCTGGACCGAGGATCGCCTGACCTTCGAGGGCGAGCACTTCGGATGCGAAGGCGTCGAGGTGCTGCCGAAGCCGGCGCAGAAGCCGCACCCGCCGGTGTGGCTCGCCGCATCGTCACCGGAGGCGATGAACTGGGCCGCCGGGAACGGGTTCTCGATCATGCTCGATCCCCATTCGGCGCATACCCGGATCGCCGAGAAGAGAGAGCTCTACCGGGGCATCCTGGAGAATCACGGACACTCGATCGACGGCAGGGACATCCCGATGGCCCGCCTGATCGCCTGCGCGCCGACCCGGGACGAAGCGGAACGGATCGCGCGCCAGGGCGCGGAGTGGACCGTGGGCTCCCACCAGAAGAAGGGCGTGCGAGCGGCCCAGGTCAAGAGCGAGCTGAACCGCGAACGCCAGGACCTGTCGATGGATCACACATTCCGGGAGGCGAACGAGTCCGCCGTCGACCGCTACCTCGACGGCGTGATCATCTACGGCACGCCCGACGAGATGGTGGACGAAATCGCACGGCTGAGAGAGGAGATGTTCCTCGACTACCTGCTGCTGGCGCCGCTCAGCCACAGCTCCTTCGTCCTGTTCACGGACGAGGTCCTGCCCCGCATCGCGTGAGGACGAGCCGCTCTCAACGCAGGTCGGCGCCCTTCCGGCACGAACTCGTTGAAGGCGCTGGCGGCAGCGACGCCGACCACCAGAGCCCCGGCACCGGCGCCGACCTCACGGACGGCGGCCGTCTTCTGCTGTCGCGCCTCCGACAATCTGGGGGACTGCTCCGGTAGCATGCTCGTCGTGAACTCCGATCACGATAACACCGCGTCCAGCGCCGGCACGGACGTCGTCAATCCGTGGGAGGAGCGCAAGGACCGACGCCGCTTGTCCGCCCTGATCTCCGCCCTGGCCCTCCTGGCCAGGTCCCCGCGCAGGTTCTTTGGAGGAACCAGGATCGATGCCGGCTGGTGGGGACCGCTTCTCTTCGCCGGTCTGGCCTCCGCGCTCGGCTTCCTTCTGAACGGCCTGATCCTCTTCGTCCTGGCGCTCGTGCTGCCCGATGCGGCCTTCGATCTGGTCAACCGGATGGAGCTGTTCGACAGGCAGGCAGACATCCCCGGCCTGGAGCAGGACTCCTTCATCCGGGGGATTCTCCCCTTTATCGGCCTGCAGATCCTCCTGCTGCTCCTGCCGTTCGTCTTCGTCGTCAGCCTGATCGGACCGCTGATCACCGCCGTCTTCGTGCACCTGCTTCTGATCGTCACCCGCTCGCCAAGGCCGGAGGGCTTTCGCGGCACATGGATCGCCGCCTGCTACGCAGCAGGCGCCTTCCTGCTCAGCGCGGTCCCCCTGGTCGGCGACCTGCTGGCCCTCGTCGGAAGCGCGGGGCTCTTCGCGATCGGTCTTCGGGCGCTCCAGGGCGTCCCGATCCGGAGAGCGATCCTGCTCGTGTCGATTCTCCCCCTGCTGCTGTTGGTTGGCGCGCTCCTGGAGTTCCTGTTGGTTTCCCGAGCCGTGTAGACCGAGGCACGCGGTCTCTGCCGCTTTCCGGTGTGGGCTTGTAGAGTCGGGCGCCGCACCGGGCCCCGGAAAGGGTGCGGAACGAAGACCCGCCAGACGCCGCCATGATCGACCAGCTCGACGACATCGAAGCGCGAGTCTCCGCGGCCCTGGAGCAGGCGGCCGACCTGGAGCAACTCGAGGAGTGGCGCCGGGCGACGATCGGCCGCAAGGGCGAAGTCCAGCTTCTGACGCGGCGAATGGGCGCGATCGAGCCCGCTGACCGCCCCGCGTTCGGCAAGCGAATCAACGAGATTAAGACCTCACTTCAGGCCGCCTTCGAGTCGCGTCAGGAAGCCTTGAAGCGAGCGGCCCAGGATGCGGATGTCGACGCCGACCGGCTCGACGTGACCCTGCCCGGCCGCAGGCCGCATCTCGGCGGTCTCCACCCGTCGACCCTGATCATGCGCCGTATCGAGCGCATCTTCGGCGACATGGGCTTTCAGACCTACCGCAGCCCGGACGTGGTCACGGATCAGTTGAACTTCGGCGACCTGAACATGCCGCCCGATCATCCGGCGCGGGACATGCAGGACACCTTCTACACAACGGACCCGAGCGTGGTGCTGCGCACTCACACCAGCGGCGGCCAGATCCTGGCGATGCAGGAGCGCCACCCCGAGCCGGTCCGCGTCATCCTGCCCGGCATGTGCTATCGCAACGAGCAGATCACCGCCCGCAGCGAGATCCAGTTCCATCAGATCGAGGGGCTGGCCGTCGGCCCCGCGATCACCTTCGCCGATCTGAAGGGTACCCTGACCGAGTTCGCCCGCCGCCTGTTCGGGGAAGGACGCGGCGCCCGCTTCCGGGCCAGCTACTTCCCGTTCACCGAGCCGAGCGCAGAGATGGACATCGCCTGCTTCCTCTGCGACGGCGAGGGCTGCCAGTTGTGCAAGGAGACCGGCTGGCTCGAGATCCTCGGCTGCGGCATGGTCCACCCGACCGTGCTGGAGAACGGCGGCTACGACCCGGACGAGTGGAGTGGCTTCGCTTTCGGCATGGGCCCTGAGCGGATCGCCATGCTGCGGCACGGGATCCGCGACATCCGCTACTTCTGGTCAAACGACCTGCGTTTCCTTCGCCAGTTCCAGCGCTTCGTCTGATGCGCGTTCCGCTCAGTTGGCTCGGCGACTTCGTCGACCCGGGTCTTTCATCCGACGACCTCGCCGAACTGGTCACAAACGCCGGCCTGGAGGTGAAGGCGATCGAGCGCTTCGGCGTCGACGGCGCCGAACTGCCGTGGCCGGCGGACCTGGTCATGGCCGCGAAGATCCTGCGCGTCGACCCGGTGCCGGACGCCGACCGCCTGGTCCTGGCGACGGTCGACTACGGCGCGGACTCGACGCGCCAGGTGGTCACCGGAGCGCCGAACCTGTTTCCATACCTCGGCAAGGACCTGGGCAGCGACCCGGCGAATGCCGACCTCTGGGGAGCTCTGCTACTCGCCGGCGCGAGTTACCGCAATCCCTACCGCGACCTGAAGATCACGCGCCTCAAGCCGAAGAAGCTGCGTGGCATCACGAGCGACGCGATGCTCTGCTCGGCGGTGGAACTCGGACTCGGAGAAGACCACGAGGGCATCATCCTGTTCGAGCCGGCCGCTGAGTTGCCGGAGCTCCGACCCGGCCGGCCACTGACCGAGGTGCTCGGCGACGTCGTGCTCGACATCGACGTGATCCCGAACATCGCCCGCTGTGCATCGATCCTGGGAGTCGCGCGTGAGGTGGCGGCGCTCACGGAAGCCGCGTTCCGGCCGCCAGCCGCCCCGCTGACGACGGACGGACCGCCGATCGCGGGCCGGGTCGAGATCGCGACCGAGAACCCCGAGCTCAATCCCCGGTTCGTCGCCCTGCTGATCGAGGGCATCGAGCAGGGGCCGTCGCCGTACTGGATGCAGCACCGGCTGCAGCTCGCGGGCCAGCGGCCGATCAGCAACGTGGTCGACATCAGCAACTACGTGATGCTCGAGATCGGCCAGCCGAACCACACCTTCGACTACGACCTGCTGCGGCAGCGGGCGGACGGCTACGCCGGCGACGGTCCGGTGCGGATCGTCACCCGGCTGGCGCGCGACGGCGAACGCCTGACCACGCTGGACGGCGCGGAGCGGAAACTGCGAGCGAACCAGATCATGGTCACCGATCCGGCGGGCGCGCTCAGCGTCGGCGGCGTGATGGGCGGCCGGGACAGCGAGATCGGCGCGGAGACTCGCAACGTCCTCCTCGAGGCGGCGGCTTGGGCGCCCGGAAGCATCCGGCGTACCCAGCGGCAGCTCGGCGTCCACACCGAGGCCGGCTTCCGCTTCAGCCGCGGCGTCCATCCCAGCCAGGCCCTGCTCGGCGGCCGGCGAGCCGCGGAACTGCTGCGCCTTCACGCCGGCGGCACGATCGCAGACGGCATCGTCGACTACTACCCGCAACCGGCCCCGACCGTCACGGTCGACTTCGACCTCGGCTACCTGCGCCGCCTTAGCGGCCTCGACCTCGACGCGGAAGAAACGGCCGGTCTGCTGCGGCGGCTGGGCTTCGAAGCCGAGCCGGCGAGCGATCCCGGCAAGCTGGGCGTCACCGTTCCCGATCACCGCCTCGACATCAAGGGCCCCCATGACCTGGTCGAGGAGGTCTGCCGCATCTACGGCTACGACCACATCCCCTCCACCGTGCTCGGCGACGTGCTGCCTCCCCAGCGCGGCAACCGCGAGCACGCGTTCGAGGACCGGATCAAGGACACCTTCGCCGACCTCGGTCTCCAGGAGATCGTGAGCTACCGGCTGACGACCCCGGAGGCGGAAGCGAAACTGGTACTCGAGGAAGCCGAGCCCCCCCCGCCCTACATCCGCCTCGCCAACCCCTCGACCCAGGACCGCATCGTGATGCGCCGCAGTCTGCTCGCGTCCGTACTGGAAGCCGCGGCCTCGAACAGCCGCTTCGAGGACCGGCTCGCCCTGTTCGAGGTCGGCCGCACCTTTCCCGTGGACCACGACGCGCGCACCGAGCCGACGCGCCAGCAAGCCGGCGGACCCGCGCGCGAGGCGGAAGCGGGCTCGCTGCCGCGGGAGCTGGAACGTGTTGCCCTCGTGCTGACTGGTCCGCGCCGGACAGCCCACTGGCAAGTCGCTGACGCAACCGACCACGGCAACGATCGCTTCGACTTCTTCGACCTGAAGGGCATCGTGGAAACAGTCCTGGACCGGCTCGGCCTGGAGGTCGAGTTCAAGGCGCCGGAGGCGGACTCGACACCGGTCGCGTTTCGCGCCGGCCGTTCGGCCGTCGTCCTGCTTGCTGGCGACACGGACCCGGCCGGCTCGCTCGGCGAGGTCCACCCCGCGGTCGCCTCGCGGTTCGGCCTGGAACCCGCCGACGGCCAGCCCGTTCTCGCCGCGGAGCTCGACCTGAACCGCATCCGCGAACGCGTCCCCGATTCGCTCCAGGTCGACCCCGTGCCGGTCTACCCCGAGGTCCGCGAGGATCTGGCCCTGATCGTGGACGAAGCGACGCCGGCTGCCGCGGTCGAGGACGCTCTGCTCGCCGCCGGCAAGCCCCTGCTTTCAGCCGTCGAGCTGTTCGACATCTTCCGCGGCGAAGCAATCGGCGAAGGTTCAAAGAGCCTCGCCTACCACCTGACCTTCCGGGCTCCGAACCGCACCCTGCGCGACCGCGATGTGAAGAAGCTCCGCCGGCGCATCCTGGGACAAACCGAGCGGTCGGTCGGCGCCACGATCCGGGAGTAGGGTCCAAGGCCGGGATCGACTCTCAGATCGCCAGGCGCGACAGCAAAGCCACCACGGCATGCTCCACCCGGAGCGCTCGCGGACCAAGACTGACCGTCCGTGCGCCAGCCGCCGCGAATCGGTCGAGCTCCTCGTCCAGCAAGCCGCCTTCCGGGCCGACCAGCAGCGCGGTCCGTCCACCTGTGCCCAGCGGGCACGGTTCGGCGCCGCCGGCGTCGGCGACCAGCACCTCGTCGTGACGTCGAACCAGGCGCGGCAGGGCCTCCGTCAGATCGTGCGGTCCTCTCAGACACTCGATCTCCGGCAGCACCGTGTCGCGCGCCTGGGCCAATCCCAGGATCAGGTGACGACGGAGCGCCTCCGGCCGCATCACCGAGCTCTGCCAGTAGCTCTTCTCGACCCGGGCCGTCTGGACGAGCAGGATCCGTTTGACGCCCATCGCCGACGCGGCCTGCAGAATCCGGCCCACGAACTTGGGGCGCGGCAACGCCAGCACGAGCGTGACCGGAAGCGGCGGCGGCGGCTCGCAGTCCAGTGGTCCCAGTTCCAGCACGAGGCGCTCCCGGTTCAGCTCGACGATCCGCCCGCGGCCGATGCCGCCGCCCAGCCGGCCCACGTCCAACGCGTCGCCGACCTCGGCCCGCAGCACCTTGCGGACGTGCCGGAGGCGTTCGCCGCCCACGACCGCCCGTCGAGAAGCGTCGGCGCCCGGTGCGAGGTCCTCTTCCTCCAGGAGCAGCAGGTTCATCCTGTTACAGTCGCGCGCTCAAACGACGCGGAGATAACGCGCTCCAGAGACCACTCGCAGAGGAGGACGCAGCGGTATGGCAGCAGATAAGTTCCCGATCGAGGCCGGACACATCATGATGTTCGCTCGCGCGGTCGGCGACCCGAACCCCATCTATCACGACGCGGACGCGGCGGCGGACACGGAGCCCGGCAACGTGATCGCGCCGCCGACCTTCTACCAAGCCTCGGCGCAGTACGACCCGGACTACTTCCTGCGCCCGAAGATCGGCGAACCGTGGTTCGGCTCCGGCAAGGAGCCCACCGGCGTGCCCCCGGAGCGCACCGGCGGCGACGGCGGCACGGGGCTGCACGCGGAGCAGCGCTTCGAGTACTTCCGGCACGTGAGTCCCGGCGAGACCCTGACGCTGAAGACCCGCCCCGGCAAGACATGGGAGCGGCAGGGCAAGCGCGGCGGCAAGCTCACCTTCAGCGAGAACATCACCGAGTACTACGACGAATCCGGCGAACTCGTCGTGCGCGCGACCGGCGTTGGCGTGCGCACCGAGAAGGTCGTCGAGACCGACTGAGGAGGAAGCAGATGGCACTTCAGGCAAGCAAGGTCCAGGTCGGCGACACGTACACCACGAAACTCACCGAGGACCTCTCCCGCACCCAGATCGTCCAGTACGCGGGCGCCTCGGGCGACTACAACCCGCTCCACTCGGACGAGATCTTCACGACGAAGGTGGCGAAGTACCCCACCGTCTTCGCCCACGGCATGCTGACGATGGGCATGACCGGCCGCATGGTGACCGACTTCGTCGGCGACGGCCGGCTGACCGCCTACGGCGTCCGCTTCACGCGCCAGGTCTGGCCGGGCGACGCCCTGACCGCGACGGCGAAGGTCGACGCAGTCCGCGAGGAGGACGGCCAGAGCCTGGTCGACCTGTCGGTCACGACGGTCAACCAGGACGGCGATGTCGTCGTCATGGGCAAGGCGACTGCCCGGGTCGACCCGTAACAACAACACCGGCTGCGCCGGCGTCCGGGCACCGGCGTCCTCGCCCGCATCCGACACTGGGTGCGCCGACGTCCCCGTCGGCATCCGGGCACGGCCGCAAAGCGGCCAGTGCGAGTCTCAGTCGCTGACCGCCACCTGCCGCAGGGCATGGTCCGCCAGCACCAGGGCGACCATCGCCTCGCCCATCGGCACGAAGCGGGGCAGCAGACACGGGTCGTGGCGACCCCTGGTCGCGATCGTCGTCGGCTCGCCGGCCCGGGTCACCGTGTCCTGGGGCTGCGGCAGACTGCTGGTCGGTTTCACCGCGCAGCGCAGAACGATCGGCTGGCCCGACGAGATACCGCCCAGCATGCCGCCATGGCGGTTGCTCCGGGTGGCCACCCGGCCTTCCCGCATTTCGAAGGGGTCGTTGTTCTCGCTGCCCCGCGCCCGGGCGACGCCGAAGCCGGCGCCGTACTCGACGCCGAGGACCGCCGGCAGGCTGAACAGCGCCTTCCCCAGGTCCGCCTTCAGCTTGTCGAACACCGGCTCGCCCCATCCCGGCGGCACGCCGGTCGCGACGAGTTCCGAGATGCCGCCAACCGAGTCGCGCTCCGAACGCATCCGTTCGATCAGTTCCGCCATCCGCGCCGCAGCCTCCTGGTCCGGGCAGCGCACCGGGTTCGCCTCGACCTGATCGAGCGTGACGGCGGCAGGATCGTCGATCCGCCCCTCAATGTCGCCGATGCTCTTCACGTAACCGACGACCTCGACGCCCCAACGCTCGCGCAGCAGCTTCTTCGCCACCGCCGCCGCCGCCACCCGTACCGACGTCTCGCGGGCGCTTGACCGGCCGCCGCCCCGGTAGTCGCGGAAGCCGTACTTTGCATCGAACGTGTAGTCGGCGTGGCCCGGGCGGTACTTGTCCTTGATCTCGCTGTAGTCCCTGGGCCGCTGGTCCCGGTTCTCGATCAGGAAGGCGATCGGCGTGCCCGTCGTTGTGCCCTCGAAAACGCCGGACAGGATGCGGCACTCGTCCGGTTCGTTCCGCTGCGTCGTCAATCTCGACTGACCCGGCCGGCGGCGGTCGAGGTCCGGCTGCAGATCGGCCTCGGACAGCTCGAGACCGGGCGGCATCCCGTCGAGGATGCCGACGTATCCCGGCCCGTGGCTCTCGCCGGCAGTCGTCAGCCGCAGTGCGGTTCCGAACGTGTTCCCGGCCATGACAAGGGCACTCTGCCACACACCCCTGGCCGAGGATCGGTAGCCCCGGTTGCCAACCCGAAACAGGGCGCCACCGGGAAGCGGCGGCCGTTCTACCCGCCGGAGACGATCCGGCTCGCCTCGATCTCCAGGTCGAGGCCCGGAACGGCCAGCAAGTCACTGCCAGAGTGGGCGGAAGACTCGGCGTAGCCGTCCGGCCCGGGCGAGCGATGCACCTCGATAACCCCCGCTCGCAGGTCAACGACCCAGACCTCGGGGATCCCGTGACCGGCGTAAAGCGGGAGCTTGACCCCGCGATCGAAGTCAAGGCTCGAGTCCGCGACTTCGACGACGAGTTGCGTGTCCTGCGGCTCGGGATGGCGACTCCTGTACGAGTCCGCCCTCCAGGCGAGCACTGCCAGGTCGGGCTGCGGTTCCGCGGAACCTCCAAGCCGCAACGGATCCTGCACACTGATGATCGCGTGCCGGCCGGCGGCCCGGAAGAGCAGGCCGGCAAACGCCTTGACGCAGCCCGCATGCCGGCTGCCGATCGGTGACATCACAACAACTTCTCCCGCGATCAGTTCCACACGGTCGTCCTCGCCAAGGATGCCGGCCTGCGCCATGGCGTAATACTCATCTACGTTGAACAAACGAGATGCGGGCGGCACAGCGTGCCTCCGGATGATCGTCCCCTCGATCAGCTCCAGTTTCTCTTCGTGATGCAGGATGCCCGCCCGTGCCATCGCGTGGTACTCGCGCACGTTGAATAGACGCCTCGCCGGCCCCTCGCCGGCAAGGCCCTTCTCCAGTTCGCGCGCCGCGACGGTCATGATCCAAGGATCATACCCGCCGGAGCAGGTCGAATCGGGCGTAGACTCGTCCGGATGGAGCTTCACGCGCAGTCCATGCAGAGCGGACCTCACGGCGCCACACTCGAGTCGCCGCCCATCGACGCGGTCGGCGTCGAGGAGCGGGTCGCTCGGCTCTGCTCGCGTTCCATCAAGAAGGAGGCGAAGCTCCAGGCGCTCCATCTGACCCTGTCGATGATCGACCTCACGACCCTCGAGGGGGCCGACTCCGAGGGCAAGGTGAGGCAGCTCTGCGCCAAGGCGCTCCAGCTTCACGCGGCGCTGCCGGACTTGCCGCATGTGGCCGCGGTCTGCGTGTACCCCGCCCTGGTCGGCACAGCCAGGCGCGCGCTTCGGGGCAGCGGCATCCACGTCGCTTCCGTCGCCACCAGCTTCCCGGCCGGCCAAGCGCCGATCGACATCAAGTTGCTCGAGGTCCGCCGGGCGGTCGAGGCCGGCGCGGACGAAGTCGACATGGTCATCTCCCGCGGCCGCTTCCTGGCCGGGGACCTCGCCTACACCGGGGACGAGATCGCCTCGGTCAAGGAGGCCTGCGGCGACGCCCACCTCAAGGTGATTCTCGAAACCGGCGAGCTCGGCACCCTCGACGCGATTCGCCGCGCTTCGGACCTCGCGATGCGCTCGGGCGCCGACTTCATCAAGACCTCGACCGGCAAGATCGAACCGGCCGCGACGATGCCGGTCGTTCTCGTCATGCTGGAGGCGATCCGCGACCACTACCTGCGGACGGGACAGCGAATCGGCATGAAGCCGGCGGGCGGCATCTCCACCGCCAAAGACGCGATCCGGCACCTGGTCATGGTGCGCGAGACGCTCGGCCAGGACTGGCTTGATCCGGACCTCTACCGGTTCGGGGCAAGCTCGCTCGCGAACGACGTCCTGCGCCAGATCGTCAAGCAGCGAAGCGGCATCTACCAGTCATTCGACGACTTTTCGCTGTAGGAGGAGGTGACGTCCAACCCATGACGAGCACGACTCCCTCGACCGGAGCCGCTGCGCCCAAGCTCCGCCTCGGCGGCGGCGACGGCTGGGGCTACGCGCCCGCCCCCGAGTCGACCGACCACGTCGAGCTCCGCGACCGCTACGGCCTGTTCATCGACGGCGAGTTCACCGACGCGGCCGACGGCCGGACCTTCGAGACGGCGAACCCGGCCACCGAGGAGAAGATCGCGGACGTCGCCCTCGCCTCCGACGCCGACGTCGACCGGGCCGTGGCGGCTGCCCGCCGCGCCTACCAGGACGTCTGGTCGAAGCTCCCGCCGCAGGAGCGGGGCAAGTACGTCTACCGGATCGCCCGGGTGCTCCAGGAGCGGGGCCGCGAACTCGCGATCACCGAGTCGCTCGACGGCGGCAAGCCGATCCGCGAGTCGCGGGACGTCGACATCCCGCTGGCCGCCGCGCATTTCTTCTACTACGCCGGCTGGGCCGACAAGCTGGACTACGCCTTCCCCGGCCGCGGCGCAAGGGCCCTCGGTGTCGCCGGCCAGGTCATCCCGTGGAACTTCCCGCTGCTCATGGCGGCCTGGAAGATCGCGCCGGCGATCGCCGCCGGCAACACGGTCGTGCTCAAGCCGGCCGAGACGACACCGCTCACGGCGCTCAAGCTGGCCGAGATCATCCGCGACGCGGGTGTGCCGCCGGGCGTTGTCAACATCGTGACCGGCGCCGGCGAGACGGGCGCCGCGGTCGTCCAGCACCCGGACGTCGACAAGGTCGCCTTCACCGGCTCGACCGAGGTCGGCAAGCTGACCCGGCGAGCGCTCGCCGGCAGCGGCAAGCACTACACGCTGGAACTCGGCGGCAAGGCAGCGAACCTGGTCTTCGAGGACGCCGCGATCGACCAGGCGGTCGAGGGCATCGTCAACGGCATTTTTTTCAACCAGGGCCACGTCTGCTGCGCCGGTTCCCGCCTGCTGGTCCAGGAATCGGTCGCCGACGAGGTGATCTCGAAACTGAAGGACCGGATGGAGACCCTGATCGTCGGCGATCCGCTGGACAAGAACACGGACATCGGCGCGATCAACTCCCGCGCCCAGCTCGACAAGATCGAGGAGTATCTCGAGATCGGCAAGGAAGAGGGCGCGGAGCCGTTCCAGACCTCATGCCCGGTCCCCGAACGCGGCTACTGGTGCCGGCCGACCCTGTTCCTGCGGGCGTCGCAGTCCCACCGGGTCGTCCAGGAGGAGATCTTCGGTCCAGTGCTCGCCGTACAGACCTTCCGCACGGTGGACGAAGGGATCGCGATGGCGAACAACACGCCCTACGGTCTCTCGGGCGGGGTCTGGAGCGACAAGGGGTCCAAGGCGTTCCGGGTCACGAGCCGGATCCGCGCCGGCGTGCTGTGGGCCAACACGTACAACAAGTTCGACCCCACCGCGCCGTTCGGCGGCTACAAGGAGAGCGGCATCGGCCGTGAGGGCGGCCTCAGCGGGCTCCACGCCTACCTGCAACCGGAGGAGGCGGCATGAGCGAGCAGCGCCCCGCCGCCGCGACCGACCGCCTGCCGGTGCTCAAGACCCACAAGGTCTACGTCGGCGGGAAGTTCCCGCGTTCCGAGTCCGGCCGCTTCGACCGGGCCCTGGCGTCCGACGGCACGCCGGTCGCGAACATCTGCCGCTGCTCGCGCAAGGACGTGCGGGACGCCGTGACCGCTGCCCGTTCCGCCCAGGCCGGCTGGGCCGCGCGCACCGCCTACAACCGCGGACAGATCCTCTACCGGATCGCCGAGATGCTGGAAGGCCGAAGCGCGCAGTTTGAGGCCCTGCTCGCGGCCGGCGGCACCGCGCCCGGCGACGCCGCGGCCGAAGTCCAGGCCGCCACGGATCGGCTCGTCCACTACGCCGGCTGGACGGACAAGTTCCAACAGGTGTTCTCCGCCGTGAACCCGGTCGCCTCGTCGCACTTCAACTTCTCGATCCTCGAGCCCGTGGGCGTCGTCGGCGTGCTGGCGCCCGAGTCGCCGCTGCTCGGCCTCGTTTCCTCGATCGCCCCCGCGATCGCCGGCGGCAACACGACGGTGGTACTGGTCACCGGCAGCCAACCGCTCCCGGCCGTGACCTTCGGCGAGGTCCTCAACTCCTCGGATGTTCCCGGCGGCGTCGTGAACATCCTGACCGGTCGCCGGGACGAGATGCTCGCGCCGCTCGCCGCCCACCGCGACGTCGACGCGCTGCTCCTCTGCACCGCCGACCCGGAAGTCGGCAAATCCGCCGAGATCGAGGCCGTCCACAACCTGAAGCGCGTTCTCCACCGCCCTCACGACGACTGGGCGGAAATCCAGAGTCCCTACGAAATCACCGACCTCCAGGAAGTGAAGACGACATGGCACCCGATCGGGAGTTAGACGAAGGCGCGGCTTCGCGCACGCAGAACGAGAACGGCGCCCACCAGGCGCGCACCGGCACGCCGGCCGAGAAGAGCCAGCAGGCCGGGGAAATGGAACTCCCGCTTCATGCCCGCAACCGCGCCGCCGAACTCGTCAAGTCGCCCGACAAGCTCCGGGAGATGGTCGAGGAAGCAAGAGAGAAGGCGAACGCCACGGGCGCTTCATCCCGTCCCCTCGCCGGAGTCATCGAAGACCTGAAGACGATGTTCGAACTGCTTCGAGCCGTCGCCAGGGGCTCCTACCGCGTCAGGAAGGAAACCCTGATCCTGATCGCCGGCGCCGTCCTCTACTTCGTGATTCCAATCGATGTCATCCCGGACTTCATCCCGGTGGCGGGCTTCCTCGACGACGCTGCCGTCATCGCCTGGGTGGTCAAGACCTGCAAGACCGAGATCGACCTCTTCCGGGCTCTGACGACCAACGGCAGCGGCTCGACCGAGCCCTCGGTCGAGCCGGCCGAGCCGACCGTCGTCTGACCCCAGGCGCTGTACGGGCTTCTCGGACCTGTTTCGCCTCAGCAGCGGCGGGATGACCGTCCGCTACGCGCTGGACGCCGATACGTAGCTGCCGCGACCCTCGTCACGCTACCGGTACGGAAACAGCCTCCCTACTTCGAGATCGATCTCCACGCCCGGCACTCGCAGGCGATCGCCGCTGTCGTGGACCGAGCGCTCCCCATAGCCCTCCGGCCCAGGTACGGAGTGCACTTCGACGGTGCGACTGCCCAGATCGACCAGCCAGAACTGCCGTATGCCATGGCGGGCGTAGAGCTGCGCCTTGACTCGGCGATCGTAGTCGAGGGTCGTGTCCGAGACCTCGATGACCAGAAGCACGTCCTCGGGCTGGGGGAGCCTCTCGCTGTACGCGTCGTCGCGTCTGACGAGGACGCATACGTCGGGCTCCGGTTCCGCGGTCTCCCCGAGTTGGATCGGGCTCTGAACCCGGATGGAAGTGCGGTAGTCGACCGCGCGGATGAGCAACTCGGCAAGGATGTCGACACAGGCCGCGTGGCGGCTGCCGACGGGGGACATCACGACGATTTCTCCTTCGATGAGCTCGACCCGGTCGTCTTCGCCCAGGATTCCCGCCCGCGCCATCGCGTGGTAGTCGTCCACCGTGAACAACCGTCTGGCGGGCATGACGGGCGGCGTCCCCTCCGCACTCGTGCTTCGCACGGCCATCGTCATGCCGACGATCCTATCCGCCGAAGCGAGCCGCACGGTGGCTGGCGATACGGACCCGGCCGAGCCGACCGTCGTCTGATCCCGGGCCACAGCGCGTACGCTCGCTCCGGCAGCGCTGCCGCCTACAACGAGGCCGCGCCGTGGTACGCCCGCGCCACCCAGGCCATGAGCTGAGCGCAGAGCAGCCCCAGCGGCGTACCGACCAGGTTGCCGAGCACGCCCATCAACACGCCGACCGCGGCGAGGGCGGGCTGGAAGACGCCGGCGACGACCGGGGTCGAGATCACCCCGCCGACGTTGCCCATGCTGCCGGTCGCGAACAGGAACAACGGCGCGCGCAGCAGGCGCATGGCCACGTACAGGCAGGCGACGTGGATGCCGATCCACACGGCGCCGACCGCGAGGACCTGGGGCGCCTCGACGATCGCGGCCAGGTTGCCGCCGGCGCCCATCGTCGCGACCATCAGGTAAAGGCCGCCGTAGGCCACCGGGGTCGCGCCCCGGTGGTCCAGGCGGCGAATCGGCGTGAAGGACAACCCCAAGCCGAACGCCACGACGAGCAGGATGCCCCAGGTGAAGTGCGAGAGCACGGAACCCACCTGCGGCAACAGCTCGCCGCCCCGCATGCACAGCCAGCTCCCGACCAGGCCGACGCCGAGCATCGTGGCGAAGGCCGGCAGGGTGATCGGCCGGGCCTTCTCCTTCTGGACCTTCTGCAGCCGCTCGTTCAGCCGGTCGAGTTCCTCGCGGCGCGCCCGGTGGCGGCGGTCGATCCGGTTCTGGTGGCCGCTCAGGAGAATGATGATCGACATCCAGCCGTAGCCGACGACCGAGTCGACGATGATCATCGGAGCGAAGATGTCGTCCGGAGCGCCAACGCCTTCCTTGATCGCGATCATGTTCGAGAGGCCGCCGATCCACGAACCGGAGAGGGCCGCCAGACCCTTCCAGGCCTGCGGGTCGAGGAAGGGCTGGAAGATCGCCAGCGCGATCGGACCGCCAATCACGATGCCGACCGAGCCGGCGAGCAGCATCGCAGCCGCCAGCGGTCCCAGCCGCTTGATCGCCGGCACGTCCGTCGCCAGGACCAGGAGCAGCAGGGCGCACGGCATCAGGTAGTCCGTGCACCAGTCGTAGAACGGCGACGCGGCCGGCGTGATGCCGACGGTGGTCAGGACGACCGGCAGCAGGTAGATCCAGACGATCGGCGGCAGGGTCCGGAACAGCCGCTCGAAGGCCGGGGTCTGCGCCAGCGCGAAGATCAGCGCGACGAAGCCGGCGAAGAAGACGAGCAGCGCGGTCGGATCGTTGATCAGCGCCTGCTCCGCCATCTCCGGCATTGTAGTCGCCGGGCGCAGGGGCTGGCGCCGGCAATCCCCTGGGCCGCATCCAGGGCGGTTCGGGGCGCCGGCCCCTCGCCAGCTCGCCGGGTGACTCGCCGCGGCTCCGCGCTAACCTCGCTGTGTGACGAACTACGAGGCCGAACTCGATTTCGCGGTCGAGACCGCCTGGATCGCCGGCCAGTTCACGCTCGAGTTCTTCCGGCTCGGCGTCGAGGCGGAACTCAAGAGCGACATGACGCCGGTCACCGAGGCCGACCGGGGCGCGGAGGAGTTGATCCGCTCACGAATCGCTGAGACGTTCCCTGGCGACGTCGTTGTCGGTGAGGAGTTCGGGGCGAGCGATGGGGCGGCCGACTCGGAAGGCGCCCGTGGGCGCCACTGGTACGTCGACCCGATCGACGGCACCCGCTCCTTCGTCCGCGGCGTGCCTCTCTACGGCATCCTGATCGGCCTGGAAGTCAACGGACGCGTCGAGGTCGGCGTCGCCCACTTCCCGGGCATCGGCGAGACCGTGGCCGCCGCCGCCGGTCACGGCTGCACGCTGAACGGCGAGCCGGCGCGGGTCTGCGCGACGGGCAGCCTGAGCGAGGGCTACGTCTCCTTCGGCGACCCCGGCCTCTTCGTCGACCCGCGGCATCGAACGGCGTGGAGACGAATGATGGAGAACACCGCCTACCGGGTCGGCTGGTCCGACGCCTACGGCCACGCCCTGGTCGCCACCGGCCGGCTCGAACTCATGGTCGATCCCAAGATGAGCGCCTGGGACTGTGGGCCCTTCCCCGTCATCCTTCGCGAAGCCGGCGGCTACTTCGGCGACTGGAACGGCAACGAGACGATCCACTGCGGCCGTGCGTTCAGCACCACCCGCCGGCTCCTGCCGGAGGCGCTGGAACTGCTCGGCGACTAAGAGGCTGGGGGCGCAGGGCCGCCATCCGTGCGCCCGATGACGGGCGCACGAACTGGTTCACGGGTGGCCCGGATCGCGCCCCGGGTTCTGGCCGGGTTCTGGCCGGCATCCGCCGGATGCCTTCAGCCGTTGTCACCCGGCGGCTCCTCGCCCTCTCCGAGCGGCTCGGCAAAGCAGCTCAACAACTCCTTGACCTCGTCCAGCCGGTTGTCCGGCACGCACAGGGACACCGGAACGGGCGACTTCCCGACCATCCCCATGCCGAACATGCCGACTCCGGCGCTCTGCACCAGGAACGGGATCTCGTACTGATCCAGGGCATGGCCGATCGTCTCGGCCTCCAGCCGGGAATCGAACTTGGCGAGTTCAACGAACTTCACGCGTCCTCTCCCTCCGGGACCTTCAACATCAACCCCAGCCGGGTGCAGCGAGCCACCAGCTCGTCGCGCTGGTTGTAGGCGCGGTGCTCGAAGGTCACGATGCCTGCGTTGGGCCGTGAGCGGCTCTCCCGCTTGTCCTTGATCTCGGTCTCGATCCGCAGCGTGTCGCCGTGGAACACGGGCCGCGGAAAGACGACGTCGTTCCAGCCCAGGTTGGCGACCGTCGTGCCGAGGGTCGTGTCACCGACCGAGACGCCGACCATCAGGCTGAGCGTGAAGCAACTGTTCACGATCCGCTCGCCGAACTCGCTGTTCTTCATCGCCTCGGCGTTCAAGTGGAGCGCCGCCGGGTTGTGGGTCATCGCGGTGAAGAAGACGTTGTCCGCCTCGGTCACGGTCCGGCGAAGAGCGTGGTCGAAGAGTTGCCCGACTTCGAACTGTTCGTAGTAGAGGCCAGCCATGGACTGAACCCTAGCCGACCCGTTCGATGTCGGCGCCGAGCGACCGCAGCCGCTCGTCGATCCGCTCGTATCCCCGGTCGATCTGCTGCACGTTGTCGATCACGCTCCGGCCCTCGGCGCACAGGGCGGCGATCAGCATCGCCATGCCGGCCCGGATGTCCGGGCTCACCAGGTCCCGGCCGTAGAGCTTCGACGGCCCGCTGACGACGACCCGGTGCGGGTCGCAGAGGACGATCTGGGCCCCCATCGCGACCAGCCGGTCGACGAAGAACATGCGGGACTCGAACAGCTTCTCGTGGATCAGCACCGAGCCACGGCTCTGGGTCGCGCCGACCACGGCGATCGAGGTCAGGTCGGCGGGGAAACCCGGCCACGGCGCGTCCTCGACCTTCGGGATCGCGCCCTGGAGGTCGGTGCGCACGCTCAGCTCCTGGCCGCCCGGAACGAACAGGTCACGGCCGTCGGCGGAGATCTCGAAGTCGATCCCCAGGCGCCCGAACGCAAGCCGCGTCGCACGGTGCTCCATCGGGCGCGCGTTGGGAATCCGCAGTTCGCCTCCAGTCACGGCAGCCAGGGTAATCAGGGATCCGACCTCGATGTAGTCCGGGCCGATCGCGAAGTCGGCGCCGCCGAGGCGCTCGACGCCCTGGACCACGAGGAGGTTCGTGCCGATACCGTCGATCGGGACCCCCATCGCTTCGAGTAGCCGGCAGAGATCCTGCACGTGGGGTTCGCTCGCCGCGTTGAGGATCCGGGTCTCGCCCTCCGCGAGAGTAGCCGCCATCACGGCGTTCTCGGTCCCCGTGACGGAAGCCTCGTCGAGAAAGATCTCGGCGCCGCGGAGCCGGCCGTCGGCGGCCTCGACACGGCACTCGAGTCCGCCGCGGGGGCAGAGCGTGATTTCGGCGCCCAGGGCCTCGAGCGCCAGCACGTGGGTGTCGAGTCGTCGACGGCCGATGACGTCCCCGCCCGGAGGCGGCATCCTCACCTGTCCGCGCCGCGCGAGCAGCGGTCCCGCGAGCAGGATCGAAGCGCGGATCGCCCGGCAGAGCTCCGGATCCGGATCCTCGTCACCGAGGCCGGCGGCACAGACCCGCACCGTGTCGTCATCGACGAACTCAGCCTCAGCGCCGAGTTGACGCAGCAACCCGATCTGCGCCTCCACATCCCGAATGCGCGGCACGTTGTGGAGCGTGACCTCCTCGTCGGTCAGGAGCGCGGCCGCGAGGATCGGCAGGGCCGCGTTCTTGTTGCCGCGCGCTTCCAGCGTCCCCGCGATCGGTCTGCCGCCCTCGATCACGAACTGGGAACGCGGCATGTGTCCGGCTACTTCCATCGATTGACTTCCCTCGAGTGACAAGTTGACCACAGGAACGTCGAGGCGGGCGCCTATCTTCCGGTCCCGACGATCCTGAAACTCCGGCAACGCTGCCACGTTGTACAGATGGACGGCCCACGAACAGGCCGCCAGCCCCTTCCGTTTGCATCAGCCAAGGAGACCGACATATGAAGAACCTCCACCACCATCGCTGGGCAACACTGGCCTTCGCCCTCCTGATTGCCCTCGTTCCCGGTGCACTCCTGGCGCAGGATCAGGCCGATCCAGGCCAGGACGAGCGCTGGGAAGAAATCGGTCAGCGCTGGCAGGAATGGGGCGAGCGTTTCGGCCGCAGCTTCGAGGACGCCGACTGGGAGGCCCACGGCGAACACTGGGAAGAAGTAGGCAAGCACTGGGAGGAATGGGGCGAGCAGTTCGCCGCCTCCTTCGAGCACGCGTTCAACGAAGAGGAGTGGGACGCCTGGGCCGAGCAGTTCGAGGACATGGAGCACCCGGACGGCGAAGTCGACTGGGATCGCTTCGAACAGTTCTGGGAGGAGTTCGGCGAACGCTTCGGCGCCTCTCTCGGCGAGGCGATGGAAGGCGCCGACTGGGAGACCTTCGGCGAAGCGATCGGCGCGTTCGGGGAGCAGATGGGCGAACTCGCCGAACTGATTGCGGCCAGCCTGGAGACCGCCGACTGGGAAGGCTTCGCCGATCTCGTAGGCGAGACGGTCGAACAGGCGGTCGAACACGCCGATGAAGCGACGGAGGCCGCCGAGGAAGCAGCCGAGGCGGCCACCGAGGCAGCGGAAGAAGCGGTCGAAGCAGCGGTCGACGCATAGCGGGCGCGCCCGGAACGGGTGCGCCTTGCTGACTGTAGGCTGTGCGCTTCACGACCCACGGAGCGCATATGCCAGTCGACCCCCAGGTGCAGGCCTTCCTCGACGCCCAGGTGCAGGCCGCCGTAGCGAACCAGGTTCCCCCGATCACGGAACAGACCGTCGAGATGGCCCGAGCGGGCTACCTCGCGGTCGCCGAGATGCTGGGCCAGGGGCCGGAGGTGCACACCGAGGACTCCGCCGTTCCCGGCCCGGCCGGCGACATTCCGGTGCGCCTCTACCGCCCGAAGGACACCAGCGGCGACGCGCTGCCGATCCTCGTCTACTACCACGGCGGCGGCTGGGTGGTCGGCGACCTGGACACTCACGACTACGCCTGCCGCGAACTCTGCGTGGGCGCCCGCTGCCTCGTTGTCTCCGTCGACTACCGACTCGCGCCCGAGGCCCGGTTCCCGGCCGCCGCCCTCGACTCCTGGGCCGCCCTCCAGTGGGTTGCCGCGAACGCCGAGGACCTGGGCGGCGACCCGGGCCGCCTGGCCGTCGGCGGCGACAGCGCCGGCGGCAACCTCGCCGCTGTGGTGAGCCTGCTCGCCCGGGACAACGGCGGCCCGAAGCTCGCCTTCCAGCTCCTGGTCTATCCCGCGGTCGACATGGACTTCAGCCGCCCCTCGATCGAGGAGAACGCGGACGGCTACGTGCTCACGAAGGACCACATGATCTGGTTCCGGGGCCACTACCTCCGCTCCGACGCGGACCGCGCCGACTTCCGCGCCTCGCCGCTGCTGGCCTCCGACCACAGCGACCTGCCGCCGGCGCTCGTGATCACCGCCGAGTTCGACCCCCTCCGTGACGAAGGCAGGGATTACGCCGAGACCCTCCAGGCCGCCGGCGTCCCGACCACGCTCTCGAACTACGACGGCCAGGTCCACGTCTTCTTCCAGCTCTCCCCCATCCTCGACGGCGGCCGCAAGGCCGTCGACGAGGCCTGCGCCGCGCTGCGCCGGGCCTTCGACGCCCCAGCATAGAACTCGCGTCTACCGAGCCGGCCGAGGGGCTCGGGCCTCGGCGCACTGGTCGAACGCGTCAGGCGCCGGCCGGTGGCAGACTAGGGATCCGATGCCAGAGACCCGCCAGGACTCCGGAGGCTGCCCGTGACGCTTTCCGACAACGTGATTCGCCGGCGGTTGCGCCTGGGCGAAGACAGCCGTTGGGAGTTCAAGCAGGTCGAGTTCTCGGGCAACCGGCCCGTCGGCCCCGGCCGCGACGATCTCGCGGACGAGATGATCGCCTTCGCCAACGCGAACGGCGGCCGGCTTCTCTGCGGAGTTACCGACGAGGGGCGGCTGCAGGGGATGTCACCCGAAGAGATGAAGGCGCTCGACAGCCTGCTGGTCGAGACGAGCACGGACAGCATCGAACCTGCCCTTCGCATCGACGTCCACCACCGGGAACTGGACGGCAACGCCTTCGTGCTCGTCGAGATCCCCCGGGGGGACTCCCTCCACGAACGCGCGGGACGGAGTTTCGTCCGGGTCGGCGCCAGCAAGCGGCGAATGACGGGCGACGAGCGTTTGCGACTCGACCAACGACGCACACAGGCCCGCTACCTCTGGTTCGACCGGCAGACGGTTCCCGGCACCGGCTTCCAGACCCTCAGCGAGCGCCTCTGGGGCCCTCTGCTGAGCGTTGCCGGCGCTGCCAACCCCATGCGGGGCCTCGCGAACATGCGGCTCCTGGCGCCCGACGAGGCGAACGTGATGCGCGCCACCGTCGCCGGAGTCCTCCTCTGCGCGGAGACGCCCCAGGAATGGCTGCCTCACGCGGTCATGACCGCCACCCACTATCGGGGCAGGGGCCGCGCCACCGGACAGCTCGACACGCAGGAGATCGACGGTCCCCTTCAGGAGCAGCTCGCCGACGGCATGAGGTTCGTCATCCGCAACATGCGCGTCGCTGCACGCAAGTCTCCGGCGCGCGAAGACCTGCCCCAGTACAGCGCCGCCGCGGTCTTCGAAGCCCTGGTCAACGCCCTGGCGCATCGCGATTACTCGATGTCCTCGCGACGCATCAGGCTGTCGATGTTCGCGGACCGACTGGAGATCGACTCGCCGGGTCAGCTCCCCAACGGCATGACGATCGAGAGCATGGAGGCGAATCAGGCCACTCGCAACGAAGTCATCGCCTCCGTCTTCGGGCGAACTCCCGTCGCCAACGTCCCCGGCTCGGATCACCGTGCTTTCCTGATGGAACGTCGCGGAGACGGCGTCGCCATCATCCGCAAGGAAACGCGGGAAACGTCGGGCGCCCAGCCGGAGTACAGACTGATTGACGACGCCAACCTGCTCCTGAGCATTCCCGCGGCGAAGCTCGAACCAACCCCGGACAAGGCGACCGTTGCGGTGCACTCGAAAGGAGCGCCGCTGGCGGGAATCGACGTTCTGGCCCTCTATCCGAACAAGACCTGGAGACAGGGAAGAACGAACGAGGCCGGGGAGGCGACGTTCGACCTGCACAGCACACACCTGCCGATGACCGTCTACGCCGCCGCGCGCGAGTTCGCCGCCGGCCTGGAGCGAGACTGGATCCCGCGGCAGGGCGGACTCGTCCTGTCGCTCGACCCGCTTCCCGGAGGCGGATCGTCGATCTTCCCCGAGGCCGTCGGGCATCTGCCCGACTTCACCGGTCGGCTGAATCCCATACGAGACACGTCAGACCGGACGTATCTCTATGCAGACAACATCGCCGTCGAACAGGGGCGACAACAGCCAGTGAGCTTTCGCCTGGGCAAGGCCCTTCGCCTCACGGACGCCTACGGCGCCGAGCTATCGGTCACCTTCGTCGACATCGTGGGCCGCTCGGCGTTGGTGGAGTACGGGCCGGTCGAAGCTACACCGCCGGCAGCAGGCGGCTGACGCGGTAGCCGTCGGGAGCCTTCTCGAAGCCGCAGGCGTCGAGGGTCGGAGCCCAGCGCGATTCGGCGGCAGGGCGGCCGTCGATTCGCAGGAGGCGGATCGACCGGCGCTTGCGAAGACCGGCAAGGTCCCGCAGCACGGACCAGACTTCCTTCGGATCCGGATCGCCGCCCAGCGCGGCAAAGGTCCAGACGCCCTGGCCGCCGGCTTCGAGATACAGGCACGGCGTGCCGGCGCGCAGCACGAGCCAGGCGCGGGGAATGCGCCGGGGACCGGAACGGCCCGACTCAACTTCGCTCCCGAGTTGGGGCCACGGCAACACCGCGCCCCAGGGATTGGCCGGATCGACCGCGGCCAGGACCTCGATCGGCGCGCGCCTCCCCGGCGTCCGTCGGGCCCGGCGCAGGCGCTCGACCGCGACCGGCAGCGCGAACTGGCGGCCGGCCAGACCGTGAACGAAGTAGCCGCGCCGCAGACGGCCGACCTCCTCCATCTCGCGCAGAACCGGGTAGAGCGCCTCGAACCCGCCGGGCACGTTCTCGGCACGGGCGGTCTCCGCCGCGACGACGCCGTAGCGGTCGAGCAGCAGGGTGGCCGTCGCGTGAGCCCACTCCGTGTCGCTCGCCGCGGCGTCCGGCGCCGCGAAACCGGCGACCAGGGACCAGCGGCCGCCGGCCAGGGTCGCGCCGCGGCTGCGCCGGAGGCCGGCGGGTGGCCGGCCCCGGCCCGGTCGACGAGGCCAGCCTCGCGGAAGTCCCCGAGGCTGAGGTCTGGCGGAAGGCGTCCTGCGGCGCTTGCCCAGCGACTCGAGCGGCAGAAACGTGTCGTTCGTGATGCGGCCCGCCCACACGAGGTCCCAGATCGCCGCTTCGACCTCCGTTTCGCCCCAGTCGCCGGCGCCGACCACGCCGCGAACGAGGTCGAAGGTGAAGCAGGCGCCGCGGGTCTCGAGCCGCTGCAGGATCGCCCGGTGCAGACCGCCAGTCCACTTTGCCTCCGGTCCGTCCGGCTTGCCCCCATCTCCGGTGGCCGCGGCCTCGGAGGCCTTCTCTGCCAGGCCGCGGGCCAGGACCCCGAAGCGATCGCGTCCGTAGACGGCCACCCGGCCGTCCCGCGGTCCGAGCCGCGCGCGGCCCACCCACAGCAACTCGCCCGCCGTCGCCAGCCGGTCCAACATCTCGACCCGAAAGCCAGGAATCCGGGCCGGCAGGATGTGGTCGACGAGAGTCCGCCAGGAAAGCGGCAGGCCTTCGAGCTGAGAGACCGTTTCCTCGAGCCGTCCGAGCGTCCGGTCCGAAACCGCGGAAGCCGCCGGCGCGGCCCGGGCACGGCTGCGCTGCGCCGGCCGGCTGGCCGACGCGGACCCCTGATCAACGCCCTGCCACCGCCCGAGAAAGCGCGCCAGCGCCGCCCCGTCGACCGGCTCTGCCTCCCGGCGCAGCTTGGCCAGGGTGCGGCGCTTGATCTGCCGCAGCACCTCCCGGTCGCACCATTCGAACCCGTCGCCGCCCGACCGGAATTCACCGCGAACGAGTGAACCGGCATCCTCGAGAGCCTCGAGCAGGGGTTCGACCGCTCCCTGCGGCAAGCCGAAGCGCTCCGCGGCGTCGCCGCTCACGAACGGTCCCCGGCTGCGCGCGAAGCGCCCGACCAGCGCTTTGAGCGGCTCGGGCCGGGCCGCCAGCAGATCGTCCGGCAGGCCCTCGGGCAAGTCTGCGTCGAGGCCGTCGCGGTAGAGCGCCGCATCCTCGACCGCCACCCAGAACCGCCGACCAGCGCCGTCGGCGGGCGCGGAGGCGGGCGAGACGTCCGCGTTTCGAGGGAGGGCGACCTCGACCGCGCGTTTCTGGCGTTCCAGTTCGGACAGCCAGTCGTCCGAGTCGCCCGGCGCGCGCGCGCCGGCTTCAGCCCGCGTCAGCCCGCCGGTGCGCCGAAGCAGGTCGTAGAGATCGTCCTCGTGCCGCGGACCCCGGCCCGTCGCCAGCCCCTGCAGTTCCTCGCCTACGGCCTGGATCACCTCCTCGTCCAGCAGCTCCTTCAGACTGGATGTGCCGAGCAGCTCGCGCAGCAGTTCGCGGTCCAGCGTCAGCGCCTGCGCGCGGCGCTCCGCCGCCGGCGCGTCGTCGTCGTAGAGGAAGCGCTCTTCGTAGGCGAAGACCAGGGAGCGGGCGAACGGCGACGGCCCCGGAGTCTCCACGTCGTCCACGCGGATCGCGCCGTCCTCGATCTTCCTCATCAGGTCCACGAGGCCGGACAGGTCGAAGAGATCGCTCATGCACTCGCGGTAGGTCTCGAGCAACACCGGGAAGTCCGGGTAGCGGCGCGCCACGGAGAGCAGGTTCTTCGAGCGCTGCCGCTGCTGCCAGAGCGGTGTCCGCTTGCCCGGCCGGTTACGCGGCAAGAGCAGGGCGCGGGCCGCGTTCTCCCGAAAGCGGCTGGCGAACATCGGCGTCGACGCGACCTGGTCCGTGACCAGATCCTCGACCTCGTCCGGATCGAGCAGGAACGTCCGCGCCGGCGGCAGGCTGTCCACGTCGGCAAACCGGAGGGCAATGCCATCGTCCGTCCAGTGGGTCTGGACCTGGACGCCGCCGCGTTCGCTGATGCGGCGCTCCAGGGCCATCGCCCAGGGGGCGTGGATGCGGGAGCCGAAGGGGGTCAGGATGCACACCCTCCAGTCGCCAATCTCGTCCCGGAACCGCTCGATCGTCAAGGCACGGTCAGTGGGCAAGGCGCCCGTCTGGTCCCGCTGCTCGTCGACGTAGGCGAAGAGGTTCGCCGCGGCGTAGCGATCGAGCGGCGCCTCCTCGGCCAGGAAGCGCCGGGCGTCGTCCGGGGCGCGGCGGCCGAGTTCGCTCAGGAACGCACCGATGGCCTCGCCGAGTTCCACCGGCCGCCCTGGGCCGTCGCCGTGCCAGAAGGGCATGCGGCCCGGTTCGCCGGGCGCCGGCCGGACGATCACGCGGTCACGGGTGATCTCGGTCACCCGCCAGGCGGCGGCGCCCAGGAGGAACGTGTCGCCCGCCCGGGACTCGTAGACCATCTCCTCGTCGAGTTCGCCCAGCCGCGGACCGTCCGGGCCGAGATGGACGGTGAACAGCCCGCGGTCGGGAATCGTGCCGGCGTTCATCCGTACGAGCAGGGCGGCGCCGCGGCGCGCGGTCAGCACGCCCCGACCATGATCCCAGGAGAGTCGCGGGCGCAGGTCGGCGAACTCCTCCGAGGGATAGCGGCCGACGAGCATGTGGAGCACCGTGGTCAGCACGCCGCGGGTCAGGCCGCGGTAAGGCCGCGCGCGCCGGGCCACGGTCAGCAGGTCCTCGACCGTCCGCTCCCGGTCGCAGCACATCGCGACGATCTGCTGCGCCAGCACGTCGAGCGGATTCTCCGGCAGCCGCATGGACTCGATCGCACCGCGCTGCATCTGGATCGCCGTGACCGTGCACTCCAGCAGATCGCCCCGGAACTTGGGGAACATCAGGCCGCGGCTGCGCTCGCCGACCGCGTGGCCGGCACGGCCGATGCGCTGCAGACCGCGGACGGCGGAACCGGGCGCCTCGACCAGGAGGACCAGGTCGACGCTGCCCATGTCGATCCCGAGCTCCAGCGAGCTCGTGGCGACGATGCAGCGCAGGCGCCCGGCCTTGAGGGACTCCTCGATCTCCCGCCGCTGCTCGTGGGAAACGCTGCCGTGGTGAGCCCGGACCAGCGGCCCGGCGTCCTCCGTGTTCTCCGCGGAGTCGTCCGCGTCACCGTCGACGCCGACCGCCAGGTCGTTCAACCGCCGGGCGAGCCGCTCGCAGAGGGAACGGCTGTTGACGAAGACGATCGTCGACCTGTGGTTCCTGACCGCCTCCAGGATGCGCGGGTAGACCGAGGGCCAGAGGCCAGCCGTTTCCGACCCTGGCGGCGGCTCCTCACCGTGACCGAGTGCCTCCGCCGCGGGCGGCGCCTCCATGTCCGCCACCGGCACGACGACCTCGATCTCGATGTGCGGCGGCTCGGACGCGTCCACGACCTCTACCGGCCGGTCGCCGCCGAGGAACTCCGCCGCCAGCGTCATCGGCCGCACGGTCGCCGAGAGGCCGATCCGCTGCGGCGACCGGTCACCCGTCAGTTCGGCCAGACGCTCCAGCGACAGGGCGAGATGAGCGCCGCGTTTGGTCGCCGCCATTACGTGGACCTCGTCGACGATCACGGTCTCCACCGTGCGCAGGTTCGCCGCCGCCCGCGACCCCAAGATGAGAAACAGTGACTCGGGAGTCGTGACGAGGATCTCGCCCGGTCGGCGGAGTTGACGGCGACGCTCGTGAGGTGTCGTGTCGCCGGTCCGCACGTCGACGGTGACCGGCCGCACCGGCCGCCCGAGCTTCCGGGCCGCCTTCCGGACCCCGGCGAGGGGCGCCTGGAGATTGCGCTCGATGTCGTAGACCAGCGCCTTCAGCGGCGAGACGTAGAGCACGCGAACACCCGACGCAGCAGCCCGATCTTCGCCGTCCTCATCCGTCGCGCCGTCCGATCCCACGTCGGTGTCCCCGTCTCCATCGCGACTGCCGGCGTCGAAGCTCAGCCGGTCGATCGCCCAGAGGAACGCCGCGAGCGTCTTGCCGCTCCCGGTCGGCGCGACCAGCAGAGCGTTCCTGCCCCGGGTGAGCACGGGCCAGCCCAGTTCCTGCACCCGCGTCGGGGCCGGAAACGCGTCGTCGAACCACCGGCGCACCGGCTGGGAGAACGAGTCCATGGGGCATCCTACGCACGCATCCGGGGTGTGGATCCTCCCAGCCCCCTCCGCTGTTACTCTCGACGGCCTCTCAAGGCAAACCAGCAACGTCGACGATCGAGATCGGATTGGCCCACCACGACCACAGGACGCCCGGCGGCAAGCGGTACTGGCTCGACAGCAAGCGAAACGTCGCCAAGGTCTTCTACGCGCTGATCGCCATCGACGTTCTGTGGCTGGCGGCCGACTTCTTCTACAAGAAGAAGGCGGAGTTCGAGGCCTTCGGAGGCTGGGCGGACGGAGGGATCGGGTTCTACCCCGTTTACGGCTTCGTCGGCGCCTTCCTGCTCGTGCTGGCGGCCAAGCAGATGCGTCGGGTCCTGATGCGGCCCGAGGACTACTACGACCGCGAAGAGCGGCCCGGGAGTTCCTGAGTCCCCGATGCTCGAGTTCCTGCTGTCACCGCCCCTGCTCCTGATGCTCGGCAGCGTCGCGCTCGCCGCGGCGCCGCGTTCCGTGCTGCCGCGGAGCGTGCTGAGGGCGCTCCTGCTCGCCCTGCCGGCCTACTCGCTGTGGCGGTTCTGGGGCCTCGACCTCGGCAACTACCTCCAGTTCGACCTCTTCGGGCAGACCCTGACCCTGATGCGGATCGACGGCCTCTCCCGGATCTTCGTCGTCATCTTCCACCTCGCGGCGCTGATCGGCAGCATCTACTCCTTTTACGTCAAGGACAACTTCCAGCCGCTCGTGGGCCTGTTCTACGCCGGCTCGGCTCTTGGCGTCGTCCTGGCCGGCGACCTCTGGACGCTGTTCCTGTTCTGGGAGGTGGCGGCGGTGTCGTCGGCGCTGCTGGTCTGGGTCCGCCGGGACGGCCGGGCTCTGGCCGCCGGCCTGCGCTACCTCGGCATGCAGATGGTCTCGGGTGTCCTCCTGCTGGCTGGCATCGTCCTGCTGCGCCACGAACTCGGCGCCGCGCCCGGCTGGGCCGAGTTCCGCAATTTCACCGGTCTCCTCGAGGACGGAGGGCTCGGCTTCTCCAACCTGGCGCCGACCCTGATCCTGCTCGCTTTCGGACTCAAGGCGGCCTTCCCGCTGCTCCACAGTTGGCTGATCGACGCCTACCCCGAGTCGACGCCGGCGGGAGCCGTGTTCCTGTCGGCCTTCACGACCAAGTTCGCCATCTACGCCTTGGCGCGCGCCTTTCCCGGCCAGTCCGAACTGATCTGGATCGGCGGGCTGATGACCGCCTTCCCGATCTTCTTCGCGGTGATCGAGAACGATCTGCGCCGCGTACTCGCCTACAGCATGACGAACCAGCTCGGCTTCATGGTCGTCGGCATCGGCATCGGCACGGAGCTGGCGATCAACGGCGCCGTCGCCCACGCGTTCGCCGACATCCTGTTCAAGGGGCTGCTGTTCATGGCGATGGGCGCCGTGCTCTACCGGGTCGGCCACGTCAACGGATCGGACCTGGGCGGCCTCTACAAGTCGATGCCGATCACGACCGGGCTCTGCATCATCGGCGCCGCCTCGATCTCGGCCTTCCCGCTGTTCTCGGCCTTCGCCACGAAGTCGCTGATCATGAGCGCGGCCGCCCACGAGCACTACTTCTGGCTGTGGCTCATTCTGCTGTTCGCCTCCGCCGGCGTCTTCCACCACGCGGGGATCAAGATCCCCTTCTTCGCCTTCTTCCACCACGATTCCGGCATCCGCTGCAAGGAGGCGCCGCGGTCGATGATCGTCGCGATGGTGCTGGCCGCCGCGGCAAGCATGACGATCGGCCTGTTCCCGAACCTGCTCTATGGGCTCCTTCCCTATCCAGTCGACTACGTGCCGTACACGAAGACCCACGTCATCACCCAGAGCCAGCTCCTGTTCTTCTCGGCCCTGGCCTTCGCGACGCTCATGCGCACCGGCCTCTACCCACCCGAACTGCGCTCGGTGAACCTGGACGCCGACTGGTTCTACCGGCGGGTCGGCTTCCGCATCTGGGACGGCCTGGCCACGGCTTTCGTCGCCCTCCACCGGGCCGGCTACGCCGTGACCGGGCGCCTCGCCGCGACCGCCCTCGCCCTCGCCCAGCGTCATCTGGGCCCGCAGGGCCTGCTCGGCCGCTCCTGGCTCACCGCCTCGATGGCGCTTTGGGTGGCGGTGCTGCTCGCTGCGTACCTGGCGGTCTTCTACTGGCGACTGGGGTGAGCGCACCAAACTGGGTGCGCCGGCCTCCTGGCCGGCATCCGGCGCGAAGCGTCGGCTTCTGAACCTTCTGCTGCGCCCTAACATCAGCATCCCTAATGCTCGACGGTTGCTCCATGAGACGGGCCTAATGTAAGATTCCGCCCTTACGATGCAAGGGCTCAGGATCTTCTGCGACGTCGCCGACCTGCGCAGCTTCAGCCGGGCTGCCGAGCTTCACGGCATCACTCAATCGGCGGTCAGTCAGCGCATTCAGAACCTCGAAGAGCTCTTCGGCACCAGGCTGCTCGACCGCTCGAAGCGCCCGTTCGTGCTGACGCCGGCCGGCGAACTCGTGTCCAGCGAAGGCCGCCAACTCGTGGAGCGCTACGACGCCCTGGCGCGAAGCGTCGCGCGTCTCGCCCCCGAGCGTGGCGGGGCCGTCCGCGTCCACGCGATCTACTCCGCGGGGATCGCGCTGCTGAACCAGTTGCGAACCGAGTTCCAGAACCGACGCCCCGAGCTGGATGTCCAGATCGAGTACGAGCCGCCCGCCGCGGTCGCCGAATCGGCGCGTACGGGACGGTGCGACTTCGGCATCGTCTCCTACCCCGAGCAGTGGCCGGGCCTGCAGTCGCGGCCACTGCGCGAAGAGCCGATGTGCCTCGCCTGCGGGGTGCACCACGAACTGGCGGGCGAGAGCCAAGTCCGGGCAGCCGACCTCGACGGCCGGGAGCTGATCCATTTCACCCACGAACTCCCCGCGGCACGTCACATCCGGAGCTACCTGACAGGCAACGGAGCCGAGCCGGTGTTCGCTCAACGTCTGGACAACATCGACACGTTCAAGAGCATGTTGCAGGCGACGGACTACGCGGCGATCCTGCCGTGGCGGACGTTCCTCGCCGAGGTCCAGGCCGGCCTCCTCGCCGCGGTGCCGCTCGAGCCTTCGCTCCACCGACCGATGGGGATCGTCTACGCCCGCCGCAGGCTGCGGCCGGCGGCGCAGGACTTCGCCACGTTCCTGGTCGAGAACGCCGGGCCGATGGCCGACGACGAGCAGAGTGCGCAGCAGGGAGAAGCCGCATGAAGCTCCGCCCCGGCAAGACTGGTCTCTACGACCCGGCCTACGAACACGACGCCTGCGGGGTCGGCTTCATCGCCCAGGTTCGTGGGCAGCGCAGCCACCGGCTGATGCAGCAGGCCGCTCACATGCTGACCCAGATGGACCATCGGGGCGCCTGCGGCTGCGAGCCGAACACCGGCGACGGCGCCGGCATGCTGACCGCGCTCCCCCACGCACTGCTCCGGCGCGTCGCGGCGGACGAGTTCGGCGCCGAACTCGGGGCGCCCGGTGCCTTCTCCGCGGGCGTCTTCTTCCTGCCCCAGGACGACGCCGAACGCGAGTTGTGCCGCCGAACGGTCGAGGAGATCGTCGCCTCGTGCGGGCAGCGCCTCATCGGCTGGCGCGCGGTGCCCACGCACCCGGAGACCGCGAACATCGGCGCCACCGCCATCGACTCCATGCCGGTCATCGAGCAACTCTTCATCGGCGCGGCGGACGGGCTTGATCAGGACGCCTTCGAACGCGAGCTGTACCTCATCCGCAAACAGGCGACGACCCGGCTGCGCGGCAACGACGTCCTCGCCCAGGCGCAGATGTTCTACATCTGCTCGCTGTCCACCCGCGTGATCATCTACAAGGGCATGCTGACCTCCGGTCAGCTCGTGCCGTTCTTTTCCGACTTGGCCGCACCGGACTACGAATCGCACCTGGCGATGGTCCACTCCCGGTTCGCAACGAACACCTTCCCGTCCTGGGACCGCGCCCAGCCGAACCGGTTCATGAGCCACAACGGCGAGATCAACACGCTGCGCGGCAACATGAACTGGATGCACGCCCGCGAGGGCGTCCTGGAGAGCGACCTGTTCGGCGACGATCTGCCGCTCGCCTTCCCCGTCGTCGAGCCCGACTGCTCCGACTCCGGCAGCTTCGACAACGTGCTCGAGTTCCTGCTGCTCTCCGGCCGCACCCTCCAGGAGGCGGTCATGATGATGATCCCGGAGGCGTGGCAGAACGATCCCCACATGGACGCCACGAAGAAGGCGTTCTACGACTACCACTCCTGCCTGATGGAGCCCTGGGACGGGCCGGCGTCCATCGCCTTCACCGACGGCCGCTACATCGGCGCCGTTCTCGACCGGAACGGCCTCCGTCCCAGTCGCTACTACGTCACCGATGACGATCTGGTCATCATGGCCTCCGAGGCGGGCGTGGTCCCGGTCGAACCCGAGCGCGTGCTGACCAAGGGTCGGCTCAAGCCCGGCCGCATGTTCCTGGTCGACTTCGAGAACGGCCGCATCGTCGCCGACGAGGAACTGAAGGACAGCATCGCCTCGGAGCGCCCCTACGCCGAGTGGCTCGAACGCCGCACCGACCTCGCCAACCTCGTCGAGGCCGCCCAGGACAACGGCAACGCGACCAGCGACCAGGCGACGATGGGCGGCGACGGCCTGACCCGCAGCCTGCAGGCCTTCGGTTTCACGGGCGAGACCCTCCGCTTCATGCTGAGGCCCCTGATCGAGGAGCAGCGCGACCCCATCGGCTCGATGGGTAACGACACGGCGCTCGCGTTCCTCTCCGACCAGGACCGCCCGGTCTACGACTTCTTCAAGCAACTCTTCGCCCAGGTGACGAATCCGGCGATCGACTCGATCCGCGAGGAAGTCGTCATGTCGCTCGAGTGCACGATCGGCCCGGAGCGAAACCTGCTCGAGACGACGGCGGAGCACTGCCGGCGGGTCCGCCTGCCGCATCCGATCCTGAGCAACCGGGAGTTCGCGGCGCTCGCCAACGCGGACGACGCCGGCTTCTCCTGTCGCACGCTCGACGCCACCTGGCGGCGCGCCGAGGGCGCCGAAGGCCTTGGCAGTGCCCTCGACCGGCTCTGCCAGGAGGCCGAGCAGGCCGTCGACGACGGCTGCAGCTTCATCGCACTCTCCGACCGGACGGCCGGCCCCGACCGGGTTGCCGTGCCCGCCCTGCTTGCCTGCGGCGCCGTCCACCATCACCTGCTGAAGACGATCAAGCGCACCCGGGTCGGCTTGCTGCTCGAAACCGGCGAGGCGCGGGAGGTCCACCACCACTGCCTGCTCGTGGGCTACGGCGCGGACGCGATCAACCCCTACCTGACCTTCGAAGCGCTCTGGCAGGCACGCCGCCAGGGCCGGCTGCCCGCGGCCAAGAACGACCAGGCGGTCGTCGACCGCTACCGCAAGGGCGTGAAGAAGGGGATGCTCAAGGTGATGGCCAAGATGGGCATCTCCACGCTGCAGAGCTACAAGGGCGCGCAGATCTTCGAGGCCGTCGGCCTGTCGAGCGAGGTCATCGATCGCTGCTTCATCGGCACCGCGAGCCGGATCGAAGGCGCGGGCCTCCTGCGGCTGGCCAAGGACGCTCTCCGCCGCCACGCGAAGGGCTTCCCTGCCGACGACCACGACCGCGTTGCCGACTTGGCCAATCCCGGCGACTACCACTGGCGCGCCGGCGGCGAGCGCCACATGTGGGACCCGCCGATGATCTCCCGGCTCCAGCACGCGGCCCGCACGAACAGCACCGAGGCGTACGAGCAGTTCGCCCGGCTGGCCAACGAGGACACGACGAGGACGTGCTCGCTCCGCGGCCTGCTCCAGTTCCGCACCGACACCGCGCCTCTGCCACTCGACGCCGTGGAACCCGCGAGCGAGATCGTCAAGCGTTTCTGCACCGGCGCGATGAGCTTCGGCTCGATCTCGGCCGAGAGCCACGAGATGCTGGCGGTGGCGATGAACCGCCTCGGAGGCAAGAGCAACACCGGCGAGGGCGGCGAGGACCCGGAACGTTTCACACCCGACGCGAACGGCGACAGCCGGCGCTCAGCGATCAAGCAGGTCGCCTCCGGACGGTTCGGCGTGACCTCCTGGTACCTGACGAACTCGGACGAACTGCAGATCAAGATCGCCCAGGGCGCCAAGCCGGGCGAGGGCGGCGAACTGCCCGGCCACAAGGTCGACGAGATCATCGCGCGGACCCGGTACTCCACTCCCGGCGTCGGGCTCATCTCCCCGCCGCCCCACCACGACATCTACTCGATCGAGGATCTGAAACAGCTCATCCACGATCTGAAGAACTCCAACCCGGGTTCCCGGATCAGCGTCAAGCTGGTATCCGAGGTCGGCGTCGGCACGGTCGCCGCCGGCGTCGCCAAGGGCCATGCCGACCACATCCTGATTTCGGGACACGATGGCGGCACCGGCGCCTCGCCGCTCACCAGCATCAAGCACGCCGGCCTGCCCTGGGAACTCGGCATCGCGGAGACGCACCAGACGCTCGTGCTGAGCGACCTGCGTTCGCGGGTCACGCTCCAGACCGACGGCCAACTCAAGACCGGGCGCGACGTCGTCGTCGCCTGCATGCTGGGCGCCGAAGAGTTCGGCTTCTCCACCGCGCCGCTGATCACGCTCGGCTGCATCATGATGCGGAAGTGCCACCTGAACACCTGCCCGGTCGGCATCGCCACCCAGGATCCGGACCTGCGGGCGAAGTTCGAGGGCACCCCGGAGTCGGTGGTCAACTACCTGTTCCTGGTCGCCGAGGAGGCGCGAGGCATCATGGCCCGGCTGGGCGTGGCGACGATCGAGGAACTCGTGGGACGCACCGACCTGTTCCGGTCCGAACTGGCCGTACAGAACGAGAAGACGGAGGGTCTCGACCTGTCGGCGGTGCTGCAGCCCGCGGTCAGGAGGCATGAGGACGTCGGCGTGACCAAGACGATCGAGCAGGACCACGCGCTCGAGTACGCCCTCGACAACGAACTGATCGAGCGTGCACGCCCGGCGCTTGAGAGCGGCGCCCGCGTGCGGATCGACCTGCCGATCGAAAACACCCAGCGCACGGTGGGCACGATGCTCAGCCACGAGCTGATGAAGGCGCGCGGCCAGCACGGCCTGGCCGACGACACGATCCACATCTCGCTGACCGGCAGCGCCGGCCAGAGCCTCGGCGCCTTCCTGGCCCCCGGCATCACGATCGAACTCGAGGGCGACGGCAACGACTACGTCGGCAAGGGGCTTTCCGGCGGACGGCTCATCCTCTACCCGCCCCGGCGGTCCCGTTTCGCCGCCGAGGAGAACGTCCTGATCGGCAACGTGGCGCTCTACGGAGCCACCGGCGGCGAGGCGTTCTTCCGCGGCCGCGCCGCCGAGCGATTCTGCGTCCGCAACTCGGGCGCCAGCGCGGTGATCGAAGGGATTGGCGATCACGGCTGCGAGTACATGACCGGCGGCCGGGCGGTGATCCTCGGGCCAACGGGCCGCAACTTCGCCGCCGGCATGAGCGGTGGCATCGCCTGGGTCCACGATCCGAACGGAGCGCTGGCGGAGAACTGCAACAGCGAAATGGTGGGGCTCGAACCCGTCGGCGACGAGTACCTGAGCGAGTTGCGGGAGCTGGTCGCCCGGCACGCCCGGTTCACCGGCTCGACCGTCGCACGCCGGTTGCTTGAGCGCTGGAGCGAGGCGCGGCGCCAGTTCATCCAGGTCATGCCGCACGACTACCGGCGGGTGCTGGAAGCGCAACGCGAGGCACAAGCCGAGGTTCAGACCGAGCAGAAGGCCGAGGCCGCGGCCTGAGGCCGCCGGCTGTAGGCGAAACGGAACACCGCAAGCGAGGAGGGCACGCGGGTTCATGGGCAAGGACACCGGTTTCAAGGAGTACGCGCGGACCGCGGTTCCGTACCAGGATCCGCTGATCCGACTGAGCCACTACGGCGAGTTCCTGCAGCCCGTTCCGGAGCAGCATCTCGCCACGCAGGGCGCCCGCTGCATGGACTGCGGCGTGCCCTTCTGTCAGTCCGACGACGGCTGCCCGATCGACAACCTGATCCCTGAGTGGAACGACCTCGTCTACCAGGGCCGCTGGCGCGAGGCGTTGCGACGGCTGGAGCGGACGAACAACTTCCCCGAGTTCACCGGTCGCGTTTGCCCGGCGCCCTGCGAGGGCGCCTGCGTGCTCGGGATCACCGATCCGGCCGTCACGATCAAGAACATCGAGAACGCGATCGTGGACCGCGGCTTCGAGGAGGGATGGGTCGTTCCCAGGCCGCCGGCGACCCGGACCGGCAAGAACGTCGCGATCGTCGGCTCTGGCCCCGCGGGCCTCGCCGCCGCGGCCCAGTTGAACAGCGTCGGCCATTCGGTCACCGTCTTCGAGCGCGAGGACCGCATCGGCGGCCTGCTCATGTACGGCATCCCGAACATGAAGCTGGACAAGCGCCAGGTCGTCGACCGCCGGATCGACCTGATGCGGGCCGAGGGCATCGAGTTCATCACCGGGGCCCACGTCGGCCACAACATAGACGTCGCCGACCTGCGGCGAGACCACGACGCGATCCTGCTCGCCTGCGGCGCCACCCGCCCGCGCGATCTTCCGATCCCGGGGCGCGAACTCTCAGGCATCCACTTCGCGATGGACTTCCTGACGGAACACACGCGGGCACTGCTCGACGCCGAACTGCCAAGCGATGTGACTGAAGGGGGCAACACGGGCATCGTCACGCCCCCGATCACGGCCGCGGGCAAGAACGTCATCGTGATCGGTGGCGGCGACACCGGCGCCGACTGCATCGCGACCGCGACCCGGCACGGCTGCGCCTCGATGGTCAACTTCGAGCTCCTGGACCGGCCGCCAGAGGCGCGCGCGCCGGACAACCCGTGGCCGGAATGGCCGCGCATCTTCCGGGTCGAGTACGCCCACGCGGAGGCCGCGGCACGCTTCGGCGCCGACCCGCGGGTGTTCTCCGTCCTCTCGAAGCGCTTCGTGGACGACGGCGCCGGCAACGTCGCGGGCATCGAGACCGTCCGCATCGCCTGGCAGCAGGATGCCTCCGGGGACTTCCTGATGAGGGAACTGCCCGGCACCGAGGAGACCTTCGAGGCCGACCTGGTCCTGCTGGCAATGGGTTTCCTCGGTCCCGAGGGCACCCTCGCCGAACAACTGGGGCTCGCCACCGATCCGCGCAGCAACTTCGCCGCCCAGCCCAGGCAATACGCGACCTCCATTCCGGGCGTCTTCGCCGCCGGCGACTGCCGGCGCGGCCAGAGCCTGATCGTGTGGGCGATCGGCGAAGGGCGCGGCGCCGCGGCCCGGATCGACGAGTACCTGACCGGGGGCACGGAGTTGCCACTGCCGTCGGCTCTCTGAGGCGGTTCGACTGATCCTGCGAGTCGCGTCTCGCCCACATCCGGCTGCCTTCACGGCGACTTCAAGCCGCTCGTGGGAAGTGCACGCGGAATTCGCGGTAGCGCCCCGGCAATTCAACTCCTTGGACTATCCCCGCCATCCTTTGACGGGCGGGCAAGCGGCCTTTATAGTCCTCTTCGTTCGTGGCCTAGCGCCGCCGCGCCCCACCACCGCCACAGCCAAGTCAGACAGCCTTCGACGCGTGAACCGCACGCCGATGGACTCGCATTTGGGTTTCACGGCACCTAATCAGAAAAATAGAGGAGAACACCTACCATGCAGTGGACCCGCCCCCGGGCACGTCTTCTTGCGATCCTCCTGGCAACGACCTGCGCCTTCCTCATGGCCGGCACAGGCTTTGCCCAGACCATCACCGGCACCATCGAGGGCAACATCTCGGATGTCGAGGGTGACTCGATTCCCGGCGCCACGGTCACGGCGACCAACCAGGACACCGGCATCGACCGGTCCGTGATCACCGACGCGAACGGCTTCTACAGCGCCAAGGCGCTGCAGGTCGGCACCTACACCGTGTCCGCCGAGCTCGCCGGCATGCAGACGACCCAGCAGATCGACATCTCGGTGCTCGTCGGCCAGATCAAGGACATCAACCTGACCCTCGAGGTCGAGTCGTCGTCCGAGGTCATCACCGTGACCTCCGAGGCGCCGATCATCGAGGTCAGCCGCTCCGGCGCCGCGAACTACATCGACGAAGTCGCCATCGAGAGCCTGCCGACCGTCGGCCGCGACTTCACCGACTTCGCGATTCTGACCCCGGGCGTCCAGCGCGACACTTCCCGAGGCTTCCTGACCATCGCCGGCCAGCGCGGCATGTACAGCGGCCTCTCGGTCGACGGCGCGGACAACAAGAGCACCTTCTTCGGCTACGGCCGCGGCGGTGAGGCGACGGAGAACGACGGCCTGATCATCGCCCAGGACACCGTCCGCCAGTTCCAGGTCGTCACCAACGGTTTCTCGGCCGAGTACGGTCGTCACGGCGGCGCCTTCGTCAACGTGGTGACCAAGTCCGGCACGAACGAGATCAAGGGTTCTGCATTCGCCTTTTTCCGCGATGACGGCATGGCCGAGGATCTGCCCTCGTCGCCGCTCGACGACCATCGCGGCAACGACGGTTCCCGGCCGGTGGACACGTTCGACACCCAGAACTACGGCTTCTCGATCGGCGGTCCGTTCAAGCGCGACCGGACCCACTACTACTTCGGCATCGACCAACGCGACCAGGACATTCCGTTCACGCGCTCGCTAGGCTTTGCCGGCGACTACAGCACGTACGATCTGGTCATGATGCGCGCGCAGACGGAACCGGCCTTCGCCGACCTGGTCACCGGGTTCGACCGGAACGCCGACGGCTCCGCCACCGGCCTGTTCACGCGCTCGGTGAGCAACCAGATCCTGTTCGGCAAGCTGGACCACCAGATCAACGACGCGAACCTGATCACCCTGCGTGCGAATTGGACGGACTTCGAACGGGAGAGCGACTACCTCGACGAAGAGTCGTTGAAGACGGAAGACACCTTGTCCTTCATCGCATCGATGACCACCGTGGTCGGCAGCCGCGGCGTGAACGAGTTCCGCATTCAGTCTGCCGACGACAACCTGGACCGTCTGTCGCTGCGCGTCGGCACACCGATCGAGGCTCAGGTCCGCTTCCGCTTCGGCGATTTCAACAGCCTCGGCAAGTTCGATTTCCTGCCCATCTTCGTCGAGGAATCGCAACTCCAGGTCAAGAACGACTTCTCCTACCTGTTCGGCGCCCACGACATGAAGTTCGGCGTGGACTACTCGAAGGACGATCTGGCGCAGCTCTTCGCCGGCAGCCGCGACGGCCGCTACGACTTCCGGTCTGCGGAGGACTTCCTGAACAACGAGGCAAGCGCCGCCCGGATCTGGTTCGGCGATTCGACCTACCCGAACTACGACGAGACGCAGGCCGCGCTCGCGTTCTACGGACAGGACAGTCTCAAGCGGGACAACCTGACCCTCAGCTACGGCCTGCGCTACACGTCCACGGACAACCCGGACGGCCTCGACCACATCGAGGAGGACGGTCGGCAGATCCCGGATACGGAGAACCTGGCGCCCCGCTTCGGCTTCGCGCTGGCGCAGGATGAGGGCCGTTCGGTCGTGCGCGGAGGCATCGGCTTCTTCTTCGGCCGCACGCCAACCCTGCTGTTCGCAAACCAGGTCCAGGCGAACGGCGTGCCGCCGAACTACGGCCGCATCACGGTCGGTCCCGGCGAGAACGGCTACGTGCCGCTCGGCAGTCCGATCAACAACGAGAACCCGCCGCCGGGCATCATCCCCGCGATCTCCTACGTCGATCCTGAGTTCGACGACGCGCAGACGCTGCGCGCCAGCATCGGCTGGGAGCGGGAGCTCGGCGCCGGCTGGAGCGCCGGCGTGGACGCGGTCTACGCCGAGGCGACGGGCCTGCAGCGGAACACGGACTGGAACCGACAGTTCGGCGGCTACGACGAGTACGGCCGCCCCACCTGGGACGGTCGCGTACGCGACGACGTGGCCGAGATTCTCGTCCGCCAGTCTCGGGGCGAGTCCGAGTACCAGGCGGTCACGCTGAAGGCGAACCGCCGGTTCACCGGTCGCTACCAGTTCGGCGCCCACTACACCTGGGGCAAGGATCGGGACACGGACTCGAACGAGCGTTCCGCGACCGGCGTCACGATCTCCGACACCGGCAACCTGGGCTACGACTGGGGCCTTTCGGATCGCGACGTGAAGCACCGCGTGGTCGTCACCGGCATGATCCAGTTGCCGGCCGACTTCCAGATCTCGGGCATCGTGAACTACCAGTCAGGCACGCCCTACACGCTGGTGGACTCGGGCGTCGACTTCGCCTACTGCAGCTCCGTCGGCTGGAACTGCCCCCGCTACCGCGCCGTGATGAACGGCGTCGTCGTCGGCCGGAACTCGGAGCGGAACGAGTCGATCCAGACGATCGACCTTCGGGTCGGCAAGTTCTTCCGCTTCGGCGACGGCTTGCGGCTCGATGTCTTCGTCGAGGCGTTCAACCTGTTCGACCAGAACAGCTTCGGCGTCGGCTTCGGGCAGCGGAACGTCCGGAACGGCAACGTCTCCGACGACTTCGGGGTACCGTCGTTCCTGACGACGCGCCCCCGGCAGGTGCAGGTCGGAGGCCGGTTCAGTTTCTAGGCTGACCAGCACCGCAAGAAGCCGCGGCGCCTGAAGCCAGGGCAGCAAGGAATCAAGGGCCTCTCCGGCAACGGGGAGGCCCTTCCTTTTTCCCGTCCACCCGCCCTGACCGCCGGCCGGCCTGCCGAACGCCTCCCGCACCAAGTCCCCAACAGTTCCCTTCGGCCACTCCCCACACCCTCCCAAGCCACCTCGACCGCCCTGGGCCCAGCCAGCCGCGTTCCCGTACAAACGGCCTGCAACACGTTCCAAGGGCTAGCCTCGAGCGCGGTCGAACCGGCACCCCGATCTCGCCAAACCACCCGGAGCCTCTAGATTCCTTGAACCAGTGCAACCTTCACAGTTGAGGCAAGTTTCGCCCCACTGGGTGCGCCGGCTGGACGGGGGACGTTCGTTCGTCGGTCTTGCGGTGGTCGTCGAAGAGAATGGGCGCGAGGCGTTTTCGCATGTGCCACTCGACGTAGTAGGCGAGGACCCAGAGGAGGACATGGGCGCGCACGCGGCCGGCAAGGCGGTGATGCACGGGGGCGACCATCTTCGGACCGCCCGAGAAGCCGGCGAAGAAGTGCGGTTCGACGAAGCCGGTCGGGATCCGGAGATTCGCTTCCAGCCAGTGGCGACAAAGCCGGGTCGGAACGCCCTTGCCGCTCTCGCCGATGTCGACGAGCGAAGACTCGTCGCGGGCGTCGTGGTTGATCACGCGGCAGGAGCCGAGGATCTCGTCGCCGAGCATCGCGCGCAGCTCCGCCGGCGTGTTCGCGCGGTGCGCACCCGTCGCGACAGGATCGTCACGTCCTCCGGGCGAACGATGCCGTCAAGTTCCCGCAGCACTGCTCCGACCATCTCCCGGCGCGGCTGCGCGCGGGTCACGTCGCAGACCGAAATCGCGACCGTCTGACCGGGCCCGGCAAGTTCCCGAAGCGCGGGCCCCGCCGCCGGGCATCACCCCCGCGATCTCCTATGTCGACCCCGCGTGCGACGATGCGCAGACGCTTCGCGCCAGCCTCGGCTGGGCGCGGGAACTCGCCGCCGGCTGGAGCGCTGGTGTCGATGCGGTCTGGGCCGAGGCCACCGGCCTACGAGTCGGAAGGGACAAGCGATCCACCGCTCGGTGTCCTGGTCTGGCCGCTACTGCGCGAATCTGGCCGAATCTGGCTAGCTGGCGTCCGTTCATGCGGCCGACTTCTCGCTAGCCTACTGGCTGTGTACAGCAGCCGCGATCCACTGAAGTCGCCGGCCCCTTCTTGCCAGCTGAAGAAAACGCGGCGAGATTCCCAAACCGGAGACGCCAAGGACGCACGATGAGAAACATCCACGTCGTCAGACTTCTATCTTGCTTCGCTCTCGGATGTGCGATCGCACCAGCACTACAGGCACTCCAAGCTCCGAACGGCCCCAAGGACGTCGCCGCCGTCCTGAGCAAGCTGAGACCCTTGCAAGGACAGCCGTCGCAGGCGCTCGCGATAGTCGATAGAACACTCGCTACCGAAAGCAGCGACTGGAACCTGACACTCCGGAATGACCATCACAAGGACATCACGGCCTGGTTCATCGACGTCATGGTGGGGCGGCCCGACGCCACCTCCCGACACACAAGCACGGGCACAGACGTCTTCCTCGCTGACGACGCTCTAGTTGGAACTACGGCGGAACCCGGCCCTATCCGTCCGGGACACTCCAGGACCTTCCGTGTGTCCAGACCAATCTCTGTCGACGAGGACGACTCCCGGTTCAGTCGGGGCTCCTACGGCGTGTTCACTCTGGAGGTCGGCCTCGTCGTCTTCGATGATGGCACCTTCGTCGGACGAAATGCGAACCGCCGGGTCGAACGCCTGTTCGAATCGAGACTGCTCGAGGTCCGCGAACGCGTGCGATTTCACAGGCGGCTCCGTCGATTCCTGGCACGCTACGACGCCAGCTTCATCCACCAAATGTCCAGCCTGCTACAGGGACCAACCTCCGGACCGCCTCTGATCGGAGCCGACTACCGCAGAACGAACGTTCGCCGCCAACTAGCCCGGCGCTTCACCTTGGAGGTCCTCTGGCTGGAACCGGATGCTACGAATCTGACCGAAGCCTCGGCAGCTGCCATGACCGCAGCCGCGGAAGAGCTGTTGAGACACACGGAGGCTTCGATCGCCCTTGCCTCAAACCGACTCCCCGCCGAACTTCGCCCGAACATTCTCAACCAGTAACCCACTCTCTGAAAGGACTTACCATGGACGCTTCAAGGGCGCTCCGGGCTGTCACAATCTTTCTCTTCGTCGGTTTGGCCGTACGGCCGGCAGGCGCTCAATTCAACTTCGGTGGCGGCTGCGACTTCGACCTCTGGCCCTCCGGCAACACGCTAACGCTGCCGAGCTGCTCAAAGTACCCGGGCCGTCCCGGAAGCGAGACCCAGACATGGGACTACATCTGCAGCCAAGGGAACGACTGCGCGGAAAGCACCAATCCCTTACAGGAGCCCTTCGAGAGTCGGGGCTCCCTCCACCTCACCCTTGCCGGTGCCTGTGGCAGTTCGGTTTCTGATACTTATTGCCCCTACCAATGGGACTACGTGCGCCAGGGGGAACTTTGGTTCGAAGCCTCCGGCCGTGACGGCCAACTGCAAACGGTACCGGTGCCACCGTTTGGCGTTGAGTTTGAACTCGTATGTGCTCTACATAGCCCGACGATCACATCAACCTCGTGCACATATACTGCGGACACCCGTGTGAAGAACCCCTCATCATCTCCATGGAAGATCAACGATACGAGCTCACTGACACCCGCGGAGGAGTCTGGTTCGATCTCTCTGGAGACGGCCAACTCCAGCGGATCCCGTGGACTGCACGTCACTCTGATGACGCTTTTCTCGTGCTCGACAGAAACGCAAACGGCACTGTAGACGACGGCTCCGAGCTCTTCTCGCACGTTTCGCCTCAGCCTCTACCCGACGCTGACGAAGTGCCTCACGGCTTCCGGGCGCTGGCCGCCTATGACGACGAGGACAACGGAGGAAACGCTGACGGTCAGATTTCGTCCGCGGACGCCATCTTCAGCCACCTGAGACTGTGGCGCGATAGCGATCATGACGGTCAGACGGACATCGGGGAACTCCAATCGCTTGGAGGCGCCGAAGTGCGCGCGATCGATCTGGACTACACGAACGACAATGAACATCGCGACTCCCACGGTAATCTCTTCAAGTTCTCAGCGCCCACTCGATTTGCAGGCGGACGGTCCGTGGATGCTTGGGTTGTGTACTTCAATCTCGAGACCTGCCCGGCCTGCACTGAGGACGGCCCTGGGAGGGTCCCAGGGCTTCCGTAGAGAAGCCGGCTGTTCGTGGGAAGGGTCATTTGGAGTCGATGATCGCAGGTAAGAGTTCACAGTGGCTTCTTGCTATCCGATCACATACGGAAGTCTCCGCTACCTCTTGGACGGTGCGCAGAGGCACGGGTCGGGCCAGGCGGCCACACACTCGGTGAGCACGGGTCGCCAGGGCGGGCCACGCCGTGTCGTCCACCACTCCAATCGAAGGATCCAGTACACTCCTTGGCCTTTCGCCGACCCTGCCACGAGGCCGGCGTGGTACCCCCCATTGGCAAGGCCCGGCGATTGGTTCGACAATGCCATGGCCGGGAGCTTCTTCGCCAGACCCGAATGCGAACTCATGGACTTTCTGATCCAAGTGACGCATTCGCGGGACACAGCATCAACGAGGGCGAAAGGCCTTGACGAGATTCTCGAGAGAACGGTGCACTACGCCAAGCCGCTCGTTTCGATGGCGTCCGCGGCAAACGCTGGTTTGGTGGACCGGCGGCAAGGACTCAGCATGGGCTTTGCACCTGCTGCAGCAGGAACCTGCCTGGGACGTGCTCGGTCTCATCACGCCAGTGAGCGCTAAGAACGGTCGTGTCCTTCTTCACGGTGTCCATGCCGAGATGCTGGAGCAGCAAGCGGCGGCGTTGGGACTGCCGCTGCAGTTGGTTCCGGTCGATTGGGCCACTTCGCAACAGGAACGTGAAGCCGCCTATCTAGAGGCATCGAGCGCAGCTCGGGCGGAAGGCCTGGAGTTCGTGGTGTTTAGCAACCTGTCGTCGGCCAAGAGTCGAGAGCGCAAATCGTTAGGGGCCGGCAGGATCGGAATGGAGGCGGTGTTCCCCGCTGGGGCCGCGATTCTCGTGAGCATGCGAAGGAGCTGGCCGCCTGTCAATGGCAACCGAAAATTGCGCACTTGTGGCAACCGAAAACTGCACACTTCCTCGGGGGCGGTAGGGTCCGGATCAGGCATCGGGAATGGCGCGGCAGGACTCCGGTGTCGGCCGTAGGGAGCGGAGCGACCGGAGGCCGACACCGGACGCACGCCGAGCCGAGGGGGTTGGCGGCTGATCACGAGCCGGCTTCCTGGTGCCGCTTTTCGCGGGCGGGGCGTAGGAGGTCCTGGTGCGCCCTCATCCGGTAGCTGTTGCCCCGGATGTTGACGATGTGGCAGTGGTGCAGCAGGCGGTCGATGAGGGCGGCGGCCATGATCTCGTCGCCGAGCACGCCGCCCCACTCCTCGAAGCCCTTGTTGGAGGTGAGCACGGTGGAGGCGCGCTCGTGTCGGGCGTTGATCAACTGAAAGAAGAGCACGGCGCCGTCCTGGCTGATCGGCAGGTAGCCGATCTCGTCCACGACCAACAGGGCTGGATGGGTGAGCACGCGTAGCCGGCGCGACAGGTTGCCCGCGGCCTTCGCCTCGGTCAACGACTCGATCAGGGCCGCCAGGGTGCCGTAGTAGACCTTGCGGCCCGACTCGGCGGCTGAGATCGCGAGACTGATCGCCAGGTGGGTCTTGCCCACTCCCGGCGGCCCCAGGAGAATCACATTCTCGGCCCGCGCCAGGAAGCCCAACTCGTGGAGGCTTTCGATCTGCTCCCGCTTGATGCTGGGCTGGAAGCTGAAGTCGAACTGGTCGAGCGTCTTGACCGCCGGCAGGCGCGACGAACGCATCGCCGCCTGCAGTCGGCGGTTGTTGCGCAGCACGATCTGGGCGGAAAGCAGCTCCTCGATCGCTTCGCCCGCGGTCACCGCTCCGCTGTCGGCCTGGGCCAGGATGCCGTCCACGGCTTCCAGCGCACCGGGCATTTTCAAGTCCGCCAGCATCTCTCGTAGCCGAGCCCGCCGATCGCCTGCCGGCGCCTTCATCGGACTGCCTCCGAGTACTCCCGCAAGGGACGGCGCTGCACCTGTACCGTCGGTGCCACGAAGCGGTGCCGAGACGCCGCTTCGGGCTGCCGTGCGCCCAGAGCTCGGTAGGGATGGCTGGACAGGGGACGAAGCGCCTGGCGCTCGTCCCGCTCGAAACGGTCCACCGGGCGCTCACCCGTCGTGCCATGCCGGCGCACATTGGCGGTGCCCTCCAGCCAGCGCGAGGCCTGCTCATTCAGGTCGGCGTCATTTGTGAACGACCGGCCGTAGAAGAAGCTCTCCCGCAGGTACCGGATTGGCCGCTCCACCTTGCCCTTGGTCTGCGCCCGGTAGGGGCGGCACGACCGCGGCACGAAACCCCAGTGAGCCGCGAACCGTAGAAACTCGGCGTTGAGCGCCAACTCGCCGCCCGAGGCGCGATCGTCCGACACGACCACGGCACGCATCTGATCGAAGAGGAGCTCCTGAGGCACGCCGCCGAACCGACAGAAGGCGCTTTCAAGCCCCTCGATGAGGACCGGCATCGTCTGCCGCTCGTAGAAACGCAGCCACAAGAGCCGGGAGTAGCCGAGCACCACCAGCAGCGCATGCCGACGTCCCCAGGGCAGCCTGAACGTCCCGAAGTCCACCTGACCCTGAAGACCCGCCGGCGTCTCGAACCGCACCGGCGCCTCCTGAGGAGCCCGCGGCCGCACCTCCCGCACATAGTCCCTCACGCGGCTGTACCCGCCGTCGTAGCCGGCCGCACGCACCTCGTCGAACAGGCGCTTCGCCGACAGCTTGGGGAACTCGCCGAGCCGCACCTCGATCAACTCCTTGTACGGATCCAGCTTGTGCGCCACCCGCGGCCGCCGCGAGTACCGAGCCGCGCCCGATGACAGATCGCGGTCCAACTGGCCCGACTCGATCCACGCATGGATCGTCCGCCGGCTGACGCCGAACCGCCTGGACAACTCGGCCTTCGAGATGCCCCGCTCCAGGTAGTGCCTCAACTGCATCCTGATCTCCCATTCGTACATCCGTCCGTCGCTCCATTGCTGTTGGCGAAGCCGACAGCATCGACCGACGAAGCCGCTACCGCAAACCGCGGACTGTGCAGTTCTCGGTTGCCACGAGTGAGAGATTTACAGTTGCCCCCAACACCGCCGCTGGAATGTCCTCCTGGGTGTGCTCGGTCAATACGGGAACCCTCCCGGCTGAGCTCGCTGGCAAGCGCTACGACGAGATCTTCGTGGGCGCCCTGCCAGAGGGCATCGACCCTGCGGGCGAGAGCGACGAGTTCCACACCTTCGTCGAGTGGGCTCCGGGCTGGCACCGTCGAGTTCCGGTAACCCCTACCCGGCGGATCGAGGTCTACGACTTCGCATTCAACGAGATGGAACTCGTCCACTTAGACGAGGAAGGCACAATCGGTGATGATGCTGACCCTACAAACAGCACTGTTCCGGACGGCACCGACCCCTTTAGCTACTTTGAACGGCTGGCCCGTGTACGACGCTACGTAGATGAGCACCTTGGGGGGCACCTGGACAGCGAGTCTGTAGCCAACGTTGCCGCGATGTCACCAACGGGCTTCTCGAGGTACTTCCGCCAGCATGTCGGAACAACATTCGTCGTCTGGTTGGCCCATCGTCGGGTGGAATGGGCCTGCCGCTTGCTGCGGGAACAGAACGACGCCGTCGGTCAAGTCGCACTTGCCGCAGGCTTCCACAGCGAACGGACTTTCCGCCGGGTCTTCCAAGAGAAGGTCGGCTGCAGCCCGTCGGAGTACCGGAAGCGGTTGCTTCACAGAAGCGTGCGGGCGGAGCCAGCGAAATAGGCTCCTACGCCCGTACGTCGTTCCCGTGCGCCCGCAGCAGCAGCACGAGATCGCCCTCGACCAAGCACTCCATGAACCTGCCTCGCGGGAATCGAACTTCCCGTCGGCCTGTCTGAACCGCCGCTAGGCGTCCTCTGCGTGCCTGGTGGGAAGTCGATCCGTCTCCTTCGCCAGTCGACGAAGATCGCGCATCTGCAGGGCGTGTCGTTCCTTCATCGCCCACACCCGCCGCTCCATCGTCGAAGCGCCCGCTCCTTCGGGCAAATCAATCTCGGCCACGGCTGCCTCCCCCGTTCCGGAGCGTCGGAAGGGCAGGGTGCCTCTGCTTGGCACTGGACCGCCCCGGAAGCTCTACAGCCAGGACGGCAGCCGACCGGGACGACGACCGATGATAGACGACCGCCCGGCGGATACATGCGCAATCGACCACTGTGTCAGTGGCCACTGGAGTTCGCCCGCGGGGCGGTCGGCCGCCCGCCGCGGCCCAGACCCCTGTCGGGCCGCCTTCAGAAGAGCGGCAGCGGTTCGTTCAGGCTACATACGGAATCGTCTGCGGCCCCTCGGGCAGCACGCAGACGCGTCCGTCGGGCCGGCCGGCGAGGCATTCGGCGATTGCCCCATCGAGGTCCGGCGCCGGCTCGAAGTGGGCGGCTGCGAGTTGCTCAGCGGTCAGACCGCCGGCCTTGACCAGAACCCGGGCCCGCCGCTGAATCAACGCCTGGACCTGCACCTGCCACTGATCTGGTTCGGTAACAGGCCGCGCCTCGATCTGCTGGAGCAGCTCCTCCGGCGAGCCGCCGCGGCCGAGGAGCTCGGCGTAGCGGCCATGGTCCGGGATACCGTCGCTGCACTCGGCAGCGCAGATGATCGTGCCGCCGTCGGCGACGACCTGCGCCGCGGCCGACATCCCCTTGACTGCCTGGTAGAGATTCTGGTCGAGGGGATAGCCGGAGTTCGTCGTCACGACGACCTCGAAGCGCCGCCCGGTCTCCCGCATCGCGATGGGCTTCGCGGCCGCACAGGCCTGGGCGTGCATCTCGAAGAGTTCGCCCGCGAAGACGTGCGTGATCTTCTGCTGCCGGTCCAGCAACACGTCGACGCTGAAGTGCGGCTTCGCCTCGGGCCGCGCCGCGATCGCGCGGATATCGGTGTGGAGCGGGTTCTCGTCGATGATCCCCCAGGTCGAGCGCGGGTCGCCGACGCGGGCGGCGTCGTGCAAGGTGAGCACGGTGTCGAGACCGGCAAGACCGGGAGCGACCATCTTCGGGCCGCCCGAGAAACCGGCGAAGAAGTGCGGCTCGACGAAGCCGGTCGTGATCCGGAGGTCCGCCTCGAGCCAGTGGCGGCAGAGACGGGTCGGAACGCCGTTGCCGCTCTCGCCGATGTCGACGAGCGAAGACTCGTCGCGGGCGTCATGGTTCACCACCCGACAGGAACTCAGGATCTCTTCGCCGAGCATCGTCCGCAGTTCGGCCGGCGTGTTCGCCCGGTGCGTGCCCGTCGCGATCAGGATCGTCACGTCTTCCGGGCGCACGATGCCGTCGAGTTCACGCAGCACCGCCCCGACCATCTCCCGGCGCGGCTGAGCCCGCGTGATGTCGCACACCGAGATCGCGACCGTCTGACCGGGCTTGGCCAGTTCCCGAAGCGAGGGACCCGCCACCGGCGCGCGCAAAGCCGCGGTCAGGGCTGTATCGGGATCCGCGAGCGCCGACGCCTGGACGGGCTCGATCACCGTCGTCCGCTCACGCGGAACGTCGATCTCAAGGCCGCTTCGGCCGTAAGCGAGGCGGACCCGCATCAGCCGAGGAGGTGCCCTACTCCGCCTCGTCGAGGCGGCGCACCTTGATGCTGCGAAACGCGACCTCGTCGCCGTGGTCCTGGAGCAGGATGCGGCCCTCCGGCCACTGTCCGAAAGCCTCGCGGCCGGCGAACTTGCTTGCTCCGATCGCCTCCGCGAGCTCCGCCGAGTGGCGGTCGAACTCCAGCACCGGCACGTGGTTGAGCCAGTGCTCCACCCGCCCGTCCGCGTGGACGACGATCCGGGCATGGTTGAAGCGGCCCGGACCCTTGACGAAGCGCCCAATCTTCGTCGCCGGCAGCAAGTCGTAGAGCGAGGCCAGGGTGCGATTCCCGTTCAGGCCGGCCTGAGCGTCCGGGTGCCGCAGGTCGTCCAGGATCTGGTACTCGAACGCGACCGCCGTACCCGGAGCCGAGTCGTAGCCCTCGGTGACCAGGTACTTGATACCGCTATTCGCGCCCTCGGTCATCCGGAACTCAAGCTGAAGTTCGAAGGCCGAGAACGACTCGCGTGTCACGATGCCGCCGCCGCGTTCGGCGCCCGGTTCCGAGGCGAGCACCGTGAGTTCCCCGTCCCGCACCGCCCAGCCGGCCTCCGGAAAGTCCTCCCGATGGGCGCCGCGCCAGGCCTCCGTGCTCTCGCCGTCGAAGAGCAGCCGCCAGCCCTGAGCCGCCGCCGCTTCGGACAACTCGTTCGGCCGCGTGTCGACAATGTAGGGGAACGTCCGCCCGCTTGGCGTGAGGCCTTCCGTTCGCAGCCAGACGTTCCGGTAGCGGACCTGCAACCCACCCTGCTCCGGTCCGACCGAATGGACCTGGAGCGCGATGAACCCGCTGGCCGTCATCTCGTCAATCAGAAACGTGGCCGGCACGTTGTTGAGCCAGGTCCGGATCTCGGGGCCGATCGCCTCGATGTAGAGGTGGTTCCAACCTCCCTGGCGAAACGCCTGACTGGCGGCCGGATTCGCCGCCAGCGGATACAGCCAGCCGCGCCGGGCCTCGTCGTAGACGCCGGCGCTCCACGCCCGCTCGCTGGGGTCGATCTCGACCTGGTAGCCGTGCACGGTCCCATTCCGGTAGGCCGGGTCGCTGTGGCTTCGGATCTGGACGCCGGCGTTCAGGCCCTCGTCGATCTTGAACTCCAACTGGAGCGCGAAGTCACCGTACTCCTTCTCGGTCGCCAGGAAGGAGTTGGGCGTCTCGATGACCGCCGTGCCCACGACGACCCCGTCCTCCAGCGTGTACTCCGCGGCGCCTCCGAGCTGACGCCATCCCTCCTCGAGCCCGCCCGCGGTCAGGTCGATCCAGCCGGAGTCTGGCGCCGGTTGGGCGAGCCCGGGCACCGCTACAACAATCAGGAGCAGCACGCAGGACGACACCATGGAAGACCTTGGAGAGCGGCGCATCGGTGCGTCAGCTTACCGCCCCCGTCGCGGTGACCACCGTCAAGTGGTCGACGGGACACACCGTGACCTTCCCCGCGACCAGCCAACCCGACGACATCGATGATGCAGATCGTTGACATCATGATGCCCCCTTCTTAGCATCCACACCATGAGAACGACCCTGACCCTCGACGACGATGTCGCCGCCAAGGTGCGCGAGAAGATGGTGCGGACCGGTACGACGATGAAGCAGATCGTGAACGTCACTCTCCGGAGGGGCTTCGAGGCGCCCGGCGAGGAAGAGCTCGCTATCCCCTTCACGGTGGAGGCACGACCCATGGGTCTCCGGCCGGGATTCGACCTGGACGACATCAGCGGCCTGCTCGATCACCTGGACGGTCCCACGCACCGGTGACGCTCGTCGACGCCAACGTGCTGCTCTACGCCTACGACTCCGCGAGTCCGTTCCAGGAGGCGTCGAAGCGTTGGCTCGAGGCCGAGCTCTCGTCCGGACGTTCCCTCAGCTTTGCGCTCGTCACCCTGCTGGCGTTCGTTCGGATCGCCTCCGATCGCCGCGTCTTCGCCCGACCGCTGACGCCAGCCGAAGCCTGCTCCCTGATCGAGGACTGGCTGGCCCAACCCAACGCAAGGATGTTGCAACCGGGGCCCCGAACCTGGACGATTCTGAGCGAACTCTGCGCCAGCGGCCAAGCCAGGGGCCCGATGGTGATGGACGCGCACCTCGCTGCCCTGGCTCTGGAACACGGCGCATCGATCGCCACGACCGACCGGGACTTCACCCGGTTCCCGGGTGTCGAGCTTGTAAACCCGGTTGGCGAAAGCGCCGCGGGCTAGGATCGCCGCTTCCGCGCCGTGGACGGCGCAAAGAGGAGAACGGAGCCTTGGAGTCGATCGAAATCCATCCCCAGGCGTTGCGCGAAGCGGCCTCCTTGATCCTTGAAGCCGGCGGCAGCGGGCCGGAAGAGGCGCGCATCGTCGCCGACCACCTCGTGCTGGCCAACCTGTCCGGCCACGACAGCCACGGCATCGGCATGCTGCCCGCCTACGAGCGGAGCCTCAGCAACGGAACCCTGCACCCGAACCAGAAGGTCGAGCTGGTCCGCGACGACGGCGCGATCATGATGTTCGATGGCGGCATGGGCTACGGCCAGGTCGTCGGCCGCGAGGCGACCGCGGCCACGATCGAACGCTGCCGGGACACCGGCGTGGTTCTGGCGTCGGTCCGCTACTGCCATCACCTGGGGCGCATCGGCACCTACGGCGAGCAGGTGGCTGACGCCGGCCTCGCCTCGATTCACTTCGTCAACGTCGTCGGCCACCAGGCCCTGGTCGCTCCCTACCGGGGCACGGACGCCCGCTACTCGACGAATCCGATGTGCCTCGCGCTGCCGGGAAGCGACACCCAACCGCCGGTTCTCCTCGACATGGCGACGAGCCGAATCGCCCACGGCAAGGCGCGGGTTGCCCACAACAAGGGCGAGGAGGTGCCCGCGGGCTCGCTGATCGACCATCGCGGACGCCAGACTCTCGACCCGAGCGTCCTCTTCACCCAGCCGGTGGGCGCACTCACCTCCTTCGGAGACCACAAGGGTTACGGCCTGGCGATCTTCTGCGAACTCCTCGGCGGCATGATGAGCGGCGGCCGTACCGCCCAGCCCGAACACGGGATGGAGGGCACGATCATGAACAACATGTTCATGGTCGTCTTCGACCCCGAGCGGCTGATCGAACGTTCGGCGATGGACCACGAACTCGCAGCCCTGGTCGCCCACGTCAAGGCGTCGCCGGCCGCAGACGCGGACGAGCCGGTGCTCGTGCCCGGCGACCCCGAGCGAGCGATGCGTCTCGAACGCGCCGAAGCGGTCCCGGTCGATGCAGAGTCCTGGCGTCAGATCGTTGCTACCGGTGAACGGCTGGGAGTGGAGCCGGCCGAACTCGAAGCGTTACCGGCCTAGCCCGAAGTTCTGAGCACCAAGTTGGAGAATCCCTTATGGGTAGGGGATTGATGGTGGATTCGGCGTGTACGGTACTGGGTACGGTCGTCTTTCAGGGTCGTACTTTGAGGAGTCCGAGGGCCCTTTCCTGTAGAGGCGTGGGCCGGGCGAGTATGTCGGCGAAGTCGTCTTCGGCGCCCGGCATGGCGACTCGGTTTCTGGTCAGCGTGGCGAGGTCTTGGAGGAGCGTCTGGAAGCTGTGGACGGGGAGTCCATCGTCGGTGCGTCGGGAGTTGACCTTGAGCATCGCGGCGTTGGATCTGCGCGCCGGGTCTACGGGTGAGTCCCGATCGTCGGTCTTGTGTTCATCGTCGAAGAGAATAGGCGCGAGCCGCCTTCTCATGTGCCATTCGACGTAGTAGGCGAGGGTGCAGAGGAGGACGTGTGCTCGCACGCGGCCGTCGAGTCGGTGGTGTACGGGTCGGACCTTGAGGTCGACGCTCTTGAGGCTTCGGAAGGCTCGTTCGACGCGGCTGAGGCTCTTGTAGGAGCGTACGGCGTCCTCGGCGGTCAGGTCGTCTTGCGGGACGTTGGTTCGTATGACGTAGAGGCCGTCGAGGGCTGCCTCGTCGTCGATGCGTTGCTGGTTGCGGCTGAAGCTGAAGCCGTCGTCTTCGATCTCGATGTCGTAGTGCTTGCCGACCTTGTACTTTCTCAGGGCTCGGTCGGCTCTGACAGCGATTTCCTTGCTGCCGCGAAGCGGCCTGTTCTTTCGCTTCGTGGCCTTTTGGACGGCTTCGAGGAGTTCGTCGGTCCTGTCGAGCAGTTCCAGACGCTTGCGGCGCCTCTCGGCCGCCAGGAGCGGGTTCCGGCACACGATCAGGCGCTCGTCGGGGTACAGCTCCGGGGCGCTGATCTCCGCCAGGTCTCGTTGGTCGAAGAGCGACAGTTGCAGCCATCCCTGCTCGGCCAGGGTGCGGATGGCCGGCGCGCGCAGGGCGCTGATCCAGGCCAGACCGGCGGGGTCGAGGTCTTCCTCGATGCGGGCGTTGGTGATCAGTCCGCGGTCGCCGACGACGACGACCCGATCCAGCGAGAAGCGGTCGCGGAGCTTCTGCACCTGGCTGTTCAACGCGGCGGGGTCGGCGGTGTTGCCCTCGAAGACCTCGACGGCTACCGGGCATCCGTCCCGGTTGCAGAGCAGGGCGAAGACGATCTGCAGCTTTCCCCGTTTCTTGTCCCTGGAGTAGCCGTGTCTGGCCAGCTTGCACTTGCTGCCTTCGAGGTAGACGGAGGTCAGGTCGCAGAGGACGAGCGAGCCTTCTTCGAGATGCCGCCTGGCGAGTCCGCGTTCGATCTTCGGCTGGCGTTGAATCAGCCAGTCCATGGCCTCGTAGAGGTCGTCTGCGGAGGCTTCTTCGACCCCGAGTTCTTCGGCGAGGGTGTGAGTGGCGGTTTCGCTGGCGAGTCCTCTGGCGGTGGCAAGCTTGGAACGCGGTTCGAGGATTCGCGCCGCGATCATGGCGACGACGAGGGCTCGTTGCTTCGAGGGGGCGCGGTCGAGCAGTCTCTCGAGTCCGAGCCGTTTCAGCGTGCCGAGCACGGCGGCGACGTGCCCGTGGGGTTTGGCTCGCAGGATCTCGAAGGCGGCGTCGAGGGAGGGCAGGGCGACGCCTCCCTTGAGCAGTGTTCTGAATCCTTCGACGAGATGCTCAGGCAACCTGGAGAGGTTGGCGAGTGTGCGTTTCTTGACCTTTCCGTCCAGTCGGTAGGACTCTCGGAGCAGGACGGCGGGCGGCGAGTTGCGGTTGGGCACGCGTTCGATGTACATGGCTTCTCATGTTAGCCGCGCCATCTTATGATGTCTACCTCATCTCCCGCTCTTACATGGGTACAAAAGGCAGGCGCGAGACAGTCCCCGAAGCAGGGAAACCCAACTGGAACAAGGCCTGCCGCACCGCGCGAGGCGCCCAAACGCTCAGAACTTCGGCCTAGCGCGTCGCCTCGCTGAAGAAGCGCCACAACAGCTCGCCGCCGAAGTTGCCGGCGTCGTCGCGCGGCCAGACGTGGGCGCCGTCCCAGGAGCAACTGCGGACGGTGCGGCCACCGGCGCAGCCGGGGTACTCGACGCAAGTCAACTCGCGGCGTCCGTCCCACGGCGTCTGGACCTGCACCGGCTCGGCCGTGCACGACTGGGACTCCGCCCACTTCGCCGCCACCCCTGGCTGCGAGGTGTAGATGTAGCCGTCGCCGGCATGCGAACCGTCGATCGGCACGGTCCGGTCCGCGGTGCCCCCGACCAGGAGCATGGACGGCCCCGCCTCTCCGGCCGCGCAGTTGAACCCGCGCGCGAGGTAGCCGTGCATCGGGGCCACGGCGGCCAGGCGGTCCTCCAGGGCACAGCCGAGGCGATGCACGAACATGCCGCCATTGCTGTAGCCCGAAGCGAAGACGCGGTCGGGATCCAGGCAGAGCTCGGCTGAGAGGTGGTCAATCAAGGCCTCGATGTAGCCGACATCGTCGTGGCAGGAGCACCAGTTGCACGGTCCGCAGGTCCCGCACTCCGGCGGGCATGGATAGGGGTTCGCGTCCTCCCGGCAGGCGGGCTCTTCCGGCTTCAACGGTGCGCTGCAGGCGAGATCGTTCCAGGACGTGATCCGGGCGACTCGGCTCTGGCCCCGCCTCCCCATCGGCGCCTCGAACGATGTGCCCTGCGGAAACACGACGACGAAGCCCTCGCGATCGGCGAGCTCCGAGAGCCCCGTCCAGCCGTCGCTGTGCGCGGCGCTGCCCGTGTAGCCGTGGACGTGCAGCCAGAGCGGCAGGGGTTGGGCGCCGTCGTAGCCGGATGGCAGGTGAAGACGGTAGCTTCGGATCAGGCCGTCGTAAGGCAGCTCGAGATCGACACTGACGCCCGCTTGCGCGGCGGCCGCCACGCCCGACGCGGCGTCGGCTGAGCAGCCCGGACTGTCGGTGGCGGCAAGTGGGACTGCGGCGACCAACAGCGCGACGATAGTCGCGAGGGCGGGCAGTCGCTGTGCGGTCATTCGCCGACATCGTAGCGCGTTCGGAGCAGTAAGGTCCGGCCTGCGGCCGGCGCGTTCAAGGCCGCCTTCGGCGGCAGCCGGCGGGGACGCCGGCGCACCCAGTGCGCGACGGCGTCACGGTCAGCCGGGCAGCACCTGGAAGTACCCGTCTCGCTCGACAACCTGCACATCGACTTCGAACAGCTCGGACAGAGTCGGCCCAGTCAGGACTTCGTCCTTCGGCCCGTCAGCGAATACCCGACCGGCCTTGAGCAGCACGACGCGCTCGACTTCGGGCGGAATCTGATCCACGTGATGAGTCACGATGATCAGCGTCGTTCCCGCCGCGGCCAGGGCGCGTAGCCGCTCCATCAGGCCGAAGGCCGCGTGCAGGTCGAGGCCGGTCGCCGGCTCGTCGAGCAGCAGGGTGTGCGGCTCGTGGACAAGCGCGCGCGCCAGCAGCAGGCGCCGCTGTTCGCCCGAGGACAGCGTGTCGAACCGGCGCTCCAGCAGGTCGACGGCGCCCTGGCTCGCTGCCGCCGCCTCGGCCCGGCACCGCTGCGCTTCCGTCAACCCCTGATGTCGGTGGACGCCGACGCTGGCGAAGAAGCCCGAGCACACTACGTCCAGACCCGAGAGCCAACCGTGGTGGGTCGCCTGCAGCTCGTGCGACACGACGCCGAGCTGACGCCGGATCTCGAACACGTTCCAACGCTCCCGGCCGAGCAGCCGCATGCGAACGCCCGGCCGCCGTACGGGAAAGAACTCCCCGTTCAGCATTCGGAGCAGGGTCGACTTGCCTGCACCGTTCGGACCGAGCACGACCGTGTTCTGCCCGCGAGGAATCGACAGCGTTACGCCGTCGAGCGCACGCCGGCCACCGCGCAGGACGGTGACGTTCCTGAGTTCCAGCAAGGCTTCGTTCATGGCGCTCGGCTTGCAGCCCATCCCGGGCCGCACTTCGACAGGAAGCCCCTACCGGCCCCGGAAGCGCGGTGGCCGCTTCTCCAGGAACGCTCTGCGTCCCTCGACGTAATCCTCGGAGCGAAAGCAGGCCTCCACGAGCTGCTTGACGCGGTCCAGATCGCGACGGTCCGGGTCCTTCGTGGCTTCCCTGATCGCGCGCTTGGCGGCCCGGAGCGTCAACGGAGCGTTCGCGGCCATTCTCTCCGCCAGGTCGCGGACGGCGCTTTCGAGTTCGGCAACGGTCGTTACCCGGTCGATCAAGCCCATGTGGTGCGCCTCGGCGGCGGTGAACCGCCGCGCCGTGAGCAGGATCTCGCTGGTGCGCGAGGGGCCCACGAGGTCGACCAGCACCTTGATCCCGGCGAAGCCATAGCCCACGCCCAGGCGGCCCGCCGGGATCCCGAAGAGGGAATCGTCCGAGGCGATCCGCAGGTCCGCGTTGAGCGCTGTCGCCAGGCCGCCGCCCAGGCAGAAGCCCCGGATCATCGCGATCAGCGGCTTCTCGAGAGCGGCGAAGGCCTTGCCGGTCTCGCGGCCTGCCTGGTCGTAGCGCTCCCGCGCCTCGACCGTCGTTCGCAGCTTCTCGAACTCGGAGATGTCGGCGCCGGACACGAACGCCCGCTCCCCCGCACCGCGCAGCACGACGACGCGCACGGCGTCGTCCTCCTGAAAGCGCCGCAACGCAAGCGCCGAAGCGACCTGCATCTCGAACGAGAGGGCGTTCCGCCGCTCCGGGTTGTTGTAGGTCAGCCAACCGACGCCGTCTTCGATCCGGGCGACGATCTTCGTCGTAGGCAGTTCCACTACGTTCACGACACCACCCCCGCGCTCCGAAGCGCCTCGATTTCGGCGTCTCCCAGCCCCGCTTCCGCGAGGATCTCGTCCGTGTGTTCGCCCATCCCGGGCGCCCGGCTCCGCAGTTCGAAGGGTGTCCGGCGGAGGCGGACCGGCTGGCCCACGAGCCGCACCGGACCGAGCTCGGGGTGCTCCAGCGGCACCGCGATCCCGCAGTGCTCGACCTGCGGATCGGCGAAGGTCTGCCCCAGGTCGTAGACCGGGCCGCACGGCAGACCGGCCTCGTTCAGGCGCTCGACAATCTCGTCCACTTCGAAGCGGCGCGTCAGTTCGGCGACGTCGCCTTCGAGTTGCTCCCGGTTGGCGACGCGCTTCGCCGAGTTCTTGTACTCGGGACGCTCGAGCAGCTCCTCGCCGCCGAGGGCCTCGCACATGGCCCGGAAGTGCTTGCCGCTCGTGGCCGCGATGTTCACCCAGCCGTCGGCGGCCGGGAACGTCCCCATCGGCGAGATCGTCGGGTGGTGGTTGCCCTGCTGGCCCGGAACCTCACCCTCGACCAGGTAGCGGGCAGCCTGAAAGTCGAGCATTCCGATCATCGCCTTGAGCAGGGAAGTGCTCACCCACTGCCCTTCGCCCGACCGCTCCCGCTCGTGGAGCGCCGCCAGGATGCCGAAGGCGAGGTAGAGGCCGGCCGCCAGGTCCGAGATCGCCGTGCCCACTCGTACCGGACCCTGGCCCGGCAGCCCGGTCACCGACATCAACCCGCCCAGGCCCTGGGCGATCTGATCCACGCCCCCGCGGTCGCGATACGGACCGGTCTGCCCGAATCCGGACACGCTGGCGAAGACGATGCGCGGATTGATCGCGCGAACCGTCGCGTAGTCGAAGCCGAGCCGGTGCTTCACATCGGCGCGGTAGTTCTCGACCAGCACGTCGGCGTCCCGGACCAGCCGCAGCAGGACCTCTCGGCCCGCCTCGCTCTTCAGGTCCAGCGTCAGGCAGCGCTTGTTGCGGTGCAGGTTCTGGTAGTCGTGGCCGAGCCGGCGGGAGATCCCGATCTCCTTGCCGGGCGCCGGCGGCCGCTCGATCCGCACGACATCCGCGCCCCAGTCGGCGAGCTGGCGTACAGCGGTCGGCCCGGCGCGGGCAATCGTCAGGTCGAGGACCCGCAGGTCGGCCAGGGGGAGTGACATGAGCGGGAAATCAGACCTCGGGCACCGCGGCATTGACCGACTGCGCATCGGGCGGCCGCTCCAGGTCCCGCAGGAGCCAGGAGAGCGCTTCCTCAACCTGCCGCTTCGCGCCATGCTCGACGATCTCGCCGTGGCACGGAACGAGGCGGTCGAACGGACAACAGAGCATGCGGAGACAACTCGCCGCGGCCGCGGGCCGGTCACGCACCGCCAGTCGAAGAATTCGGCTCTGCGCCACCCTGCCGTAGGCCCCGGTCAGCCGCATGTAGATCGTGACGGCCGGCCCCAGCCGCCGCCTGAGGTTGAAGAGGAGATCCGCAACGAGCAGCGACCCGCTCGGACGATGGACGAAGACGACCTCCCTGAACCTCGGCATGCCCTCGATGGGGATCGGCTGGAGTTCATCGCCCCAGGGCGCAGCGACACCCAGCTTACCGGCGAACGTCAGGTCCGGTCGCTTCTTCTCGAGTCCGGGCGGCGCGTGAACCTCCGCCTCCGGGAACCGCTCGACCGCGGCCCCCAAGTGAAGGTGATGGAACAGGTTCGGCGCAACGAGGTACTCCACGGGACCCAGCTCGCAGATCTCGCCCGCCAGCGCCTCGTCCATTGGTCCCGGGGAGTGAATCCAGAGCCCTCCGGAGGCCAGCCGCACGACGGTCATCCGGCAAGGCGCTACGAAACCGAACCCGAACTTCTGACGATGCTCGGCGGACCAGACGCCGGAGCAGATCTCCTGAAGTCCCATCCGCGCAAGTATAGGAGTCCCGGCCGTCGCCGTCCCGCCGGCTCGCGGCGGTCGAGGTCGCAGCGAGCGGCGCCGTGGCGACGACGAAGGGACGCGGGCCGCTCAGGTCAGAGCACGCCGCAGGGAAGGGGCGCGGCTCGGCCGTGCGCGTAGAATCCCCGGCCATGCAGCCGCTGCCCATCCGCCCACGCCGCAACCGGCGATCCGCGGCGATCCGATCACTGATCCGCGAGACCGACCTCGGACCGGACCGGCTGATCTATCCGCTGTTCGTCATGGAGGGTTCGGACACCGCCGAACCGATCGACTCGATGCCCGGCCAGGCCAGGCTCACGATCGACCGTCTGGTCGCGGAGTGTCGCGCCGCGCATGCCCTAGGGGTACCGGCCGTGGCGCTGTTTCCAGCCGTCGAGGACGAACTGAAGGACCGGATCGCGAGCGGCGCCCTGGACTCCGACGGGTTGGTCCAGCGCACGGTCCGTGAGCTCAAGTCCGCCCTGCCCGGGATGCTGGTCATCACGGACGTGGCAATGGACCCGTACTCCAGCGACGGCCACGACGGACTGGTCGAGGACGGCGAGATCCTGAACGACCCGACGCTCGAGATCCTCGCCGCCACCGCTGTCTCACAGGCCGACGCCGGCGCGGACATCATCGCGCCGTCCGACATGATGGACGGTCGCGTGCGGGCGATCCGCACCGCGCTCGACGACGCCGGTCACGACCAGGTCGGCATTCTGAGCTACACCTCAAAGTACGCCTCGAACTTCTACGGCCCGTTCCGCGACGCTCTCGACTCGGCTCCCCGCGCCGGCGACAAGAAGACCTACCAGATGGACCCGGCGAACGTCCGGGAAGCGGTGCGCGAGGCCCGGCTCGACGTCGACGAGGGGGCCGACGTCGTCATGGTCAAGCCCGCCCTTGCCTACCTCGACGTGATCCGCGCCGTCCGCGAGGCGGTCGACCTCCCCGTCGCCGCCTACCAGGTCAGCGGCGAGTACGCGATGATCCAGGCCGTCGCCGCGAACGGCTGGATGGACGGCGACGCACTGATGCTCGAGACCCTGACCTCCATTCGCCGCGCCGGAGCCGACATGATCCTGACCTACTTCGCGCGTCGCTGCGCCGAAGTCCTGGAGAGCCAATGACACGCCGCCTGCTTGCAACCTGCCTCGTCGCGCTGGGCCTTGCCGCGGCGCTGGGGGCTTGCGCTCCCGAACCGGGTGCGCCGGAGCCCTCCCCGGCAGCCGCAGCAGCCGCGGAGCAACCGCCGAACATCGTCTTCTTCCTCGTCGACGACATGGGATGGAGCGACGTCGGCGTCTTCGGCAGCACGTTCTACGAGACGCCACACATCGACGCACTTGCCGAGCGGGGCGTGCGCTTCACCAATGCGTACGCGGCAACGCACGTCTGTTCGCCCACGCGCGCCTCGCTCCTGACCGGCAAGTACCCGGCAAGATTGCGACTGACGGACTGGTTGCCGGGCCGCAGGGAACATGCCTTCGAGAAGATGCTGAGCGCCGAGAAGCTGGCGGCCCTGCCTGTGGACGAAGTGACTCTCGCGGAAACGCTCAAGGAACACGGCTACAGCACGGCGATCTTCGGCAAGTGGCATCTCGGCGGCGGCGAAGCAGGCCCGCTCCACCAGGGCTTCGACGTGCAGGCACCCGACTTCCCCGGCTCGACACCTCGCGGCGGCTACTTCCCGCCGTACCTGATGGCGGGCCTGGTCGTCGAAGGCGAGGAAGACGAGTACCTCACCGACCGCCTGACCGACTTCGCCGTCGACTTCATCGAGCAGAGCCGGGACCGCCCCTTCTTCCTCTACCTGTCGCACTTCGCCGTGCACGACCCGATCGAAGGACGTTCGGACCTGGTTCTGAAGTACCGCGAGAAGGCGGCGCGAATGGAGCCTCCGGCCGGCCCGGCCTTCCTCCTGGAGGGCAATCCCGACGACTCCGAGCCGCTTTCGCGCGCACAACTCGATGCTCTGCTCGAACAGCCCTCGCATCAGGAGCACCGCGTACTGCCCCAAGGCACCGTCAAGATCAAGCAGCACCAGGACAACGTCGAGTTCGCGGCGATGGTCACCGCCATCGACGACAGCCTGGGGCGTGTGCAGAACACCCTCGACCGGCTGGGGTTGACCGAGAACACGATCGTCGTCTTCTACTCGGACAACGGAGGGATGGCGGCCGCGAACCTGGGCAATCCCGCGAGGGTGATTCCCCCTGACCTGCTCGACGTCGCCTACGCCACCTCGAACCTGCCGCTGCGCGGCGCGAAGGGCTGGCTGTACGAGGGCGGGATTCGGGTGCCGCTCATCGTGCGCTGGCCGGGCGCGGGCCAGACCGGCGCGGTCCGCGACGAGCCGGTCATCAGCCCCGACTTCTACCCCACGTTGCTGGAGATGGCCGGCCTGCCACCACGACCCGACCAGCACGTCGACGGCGTGAGCTTCGCCGCGGCGGTCAGGGGCGAGGACTTCGAGCGCGGAGCGATCTACTGGCACTTCCCCCACTACAGCAATCACGGGATGCAGAGCCCCGGCGGCGCCGTCCGCGAGGGCGCCTACAAACTGTTGGAATACTTCGAGAACGGCACGGTACAACTCTTCGACCTGGAGAACGACCCGGGCGAGCAGCGCGACCTGGCCGCCGAGCAGTCAGCGCAAGCCGTCGAGCTCCGCGCCCGGCTTCACGCCTGGCGCGAATCCGTGTCGGCGGCGATGCCGAACGCTCGGCCCTAGCGAGGCTTCGCCTAGGGCGCCAGGATGTTCTGAAGCTGGCGCGCGCTACCGGGCGGCCCGGAACAGGAACAGGTGCTGGGTCGGCAGCGAGTCGATCCGGGAGGCGAGTTCGTAGCCGGCCGGAATCCACTCCTTCATCACCTGCTCGATCGACATCCGGTGCTCGAGCTTGATGTGCCGGGCTGAACGGCCCTCAAGTCGGAACTCGGCGAGGGCGATGACGCCGTCCGGCGCCAGCGCTTCCCGCATGGACTGAAGCATCGCCTCCGGCTCGGAAAACTCGTGGTACACGTCGACGAGGAGAATCAGGTCGACCTCACCTACAGGCAGCCGGGCGTCGCTCTCGGTGCCGAGCACCGTGCTCATGTTCGTGACCCCGGCCTCGGCTGCAAGCTGCGTTGCGATGCTGAGCATCTCGGGCTGAATGTCGTTGCACAGCACCGAGCCCGCGGGGCCCACCGCGGCCGCCAGACGGCGCGCGTAGTAGCCCGAGCCGCAACCGACGTCGACGACCAGCATGCCGGCCTCGACCGGCAACGCCGCCATCAGTTCGTCCGGGTGCTCCTCTTCGATCCGGGTCGCCCGCTCCAGCCAGGGCGCGCCGCGGTAGGACATAACCTCCGCGATCTTCCGGCCCTGGTAGACGCCCGGGTCCTCAGGCGTCTGCGCCGCTGCAGTTGCCAACGGAGCCATCACCGCGACGACGACGGCGCACCCGGTGCGCAGCCAGTTCCGTGCCGCGCCGTCTACGGTTCGAGCCAACGGGCGAGCCATCCCAGCACCTCCTCGTGCCACTGAACGCTGTTCGCCGGACTGAGCACCCAGTGGTTCTCGTCCGGGAAGTAGAGGAACCGGGCGGGCACGTCCCGCCGCTTGAGCGCCGTGAAAGCCGCCAGGCCCTGGGTCTCCGGCACGCGGAAGTCGAGCGCGCCGTGGATCACCAGCATCGGGGTCCGCCAGCGATCGACCAACAGCGCCGGGTTATCGCCTTCGAAGCCGTCCGGATTGTCGAAGTAACTGCCCTGGTGGTCCCACTCGACGAACCACAACTCCTCCGTCGTGTAGTACATCGAGCGCAGGTCGAACACGCCGTCGTGGTTCACCAGGCAGCGGAACCGGTCCGGCCAGGCGCCCGCGATCCAGTTCACCATGTAACCGCCGTACGACGCGCCCAGAGCGCAAACCCGGTCACCGTCGAGGAACGGATACCGGTCGAGCGCGGCGGCCAGACCCTTCTGCAGGTCCTCGAGCGGCTTGCCGCCCCAGTCGCCACGGATCGAGTCGGTGAAATCCTGTCCGTAACCGACCGAGCCGTGGAAGTCGATCATCACCGCGGCGTAGCCGGCGCCGGCGTATGCCTGCGGGTTCCAGCGGTAGTGGAAGCTGTTTCCGAACGAGCCCTGCGGCCCGCCGTGGATCAGGAACGCGACCGGGTAGCGGCGTTCCGGGTCGAAGTCGACCGGCCGCACGAGGTAGCCATGCACCGTCTCGTCGTTCCACCCGGCGAACGTGAACTGTTCGTAGTCCCCCACCCGCACCGCTGCCCGCTGTCCGGCGTTGAAGTCCGTCAGGGCCCGCCGGTTTCCACCGGAAAGATCGCTGACGAACAACTCCGACGGGGCGGCCAGATCGTTGTGGAGAGTGACCAGCCGGTCTGTCGACACCGCGAGGCCGGCGATCGAGCCCTCGGCGTGCAGGCGCGTCGCGGAACCGTCCGCCACGTCGACCGCGAACAGGCTCCGCTGTCCGAGGTCCGCCGCGGTGACGAACAACGTTTCCCCGTCAGCCGAGAAGGCCAGGCCCGAGACCGAGCGGTCCCAGTCGGCGGTGAGGTCCCGCTGGTCACTGAGCCGGGCACCGTCGAGGCGCGCGAGCCGGATCCGGAACCGATCCGACTCGTAGCCGGGCCGCTCCATCGCCAGCCAGGCCAACGTGCCGCCGTCCGGCGAAAGCACCGGGTGACTGTCCCAGGCAGGATTGTCCGCTGTCAGATTGACGGGCGGCGAACTACCGTCCGCCGGCGCCAGGTACAGGTCGAAGTTCGTCGACCACGCTTCCGGCGTACCGCCGGTGCGCGAAGCGAAGATCACGGTATCGCCGCCAGGCCCAAAAGCGAGTTCCTCGGCGCCGCCGAAGGGCTTGGGGGGCGCGTCCTGGTCGAGGCCGCGCATCAGGTCGACCGGCTGCCCCGCGACCGAGCGGCCGTTGTCGAGTTCCAGGACGAAGACGTGCGACCGCCGGCCGTCCTTCCAAACGTCCCAGTGGCGAACGAAGAGATCGTCGTACGCGACTCCCGAGGTCGGCCGCGATGACCGGTCCTCGAGGCGTTCCGCCGTGCAGTCGAGGGTCTCGCACGAAGCGAAGACATCCATCGTCAGCACAATTCGGCGGCCGTCGGGCGATACGACCAGGTTGCCGACATCGAGCGGAAGGTCGGTCACCTGGCGCGGTTCGCCCCCGGCAAGCGGCAGGCGCCACACCTGAGAACTCCCCGAACGCGTCGACAGGAAGAAGAGATCCCGACCGTCCGGCGCCCAGCGCGGATGGAAGTCGGCCGCTTCGTGCGTGGTCAACCGGCGCGCCTCGCCGCCCTCCACCGGCACCGACCAGAGATCCGTTCGACCCCGGTTCGCGGCAAGATCCGTCGACCGCACGGTGAACGCCACGACCGAGCCGTCCGGCGCCACCCGAGGGTCCGAAAGCCTCTCCATCGCCAGCATGTCGTGGACCGAGAACGGGTGCGTCTCCTGCGCCTGGAGCACCACCGGGGGCGGCGCGATCAGCGCAGCGAGAACAAAGATCCCGAAACGGCCCATGGCTGCGAAGCAGGCTATGGGGCCACGTAACGGAACGCAACTCCCTGCCTGCGCAGGCTTACTGCGGACTGCCCGGCGACGTGACCCCGCAGGTCTCGGTGGTAGACTGCGGGTTTCCAGAAACTCCAGGATCAACCATGCGAACCCTGATCTGCCTCGTTTCGGCCCTCCTCTGTTCGGCTGTCGCAGCCCAGGACTCCAGCCTGACGGCGGCGCGCCTGGACGGCGACGTACTCCGCCTCCAGACAGCCGGCGGCCTGCAAACCGTCCGGCACTTCGAACTGCCCAATCCCCCGCGGGTCGTGCTCGACCTGTTCGGAATCAACGCCTCGCTCGCCGAGATGCCGGCGCCTTCCGCCGGCGGCCCGGCGATCGAGGTACGCACCGGCAAGCACCCGAACTTCCTGCGCGTGGTCGTCGACCTGGCAGAGGCACTGCCCGGGTATCAGGTGCGGCAGGCGGAGGGCCTGATCCAGGTTGGTCTCGGGTCGGCAGCGCTGCCGTCATCCGCGGACGGCGTCCTGATCGAGAATTCTCCGGTGCCGGCCGACCCGTCCAGGCCGCCCAGGAGGACGGCCCCGGTGGTCGCCACAGGCGTCGAGGCTTCTCCCGCCTCCGCTCCGTCACCCGCGGCGGAGCCTCGAGCCGTCCAGGCGATCACGGCGCCGGTCGCCGTGGGCGACCGGCCGAACCTGGAGGATCTGTCCACCGACGAGTTGCTGGCGCTCATCGACGCGGAACTCGAGGCTGCGGGCCTGGACCAGGAGCAGTCCGCGGAGGAACTCATCGAGCAGGTCGAGGCTGAACTCGACGGGAACAACCCCGGATCGACCACGAGCAGCCCACCGCCAGCCCGCAGAGCGCCCCCGCAACGCCGTCCACGCCCGACTCCCACGCGGTCCCCGCCCGCTGACGGCGAAGAACGGCTGCCGTTCCGCTACGTCGACGAGGAACCGGCGAAGGAGCCGCCGCCCGCGTAGACACCCGGCGATGGGCTCCGGTTCAGCACCAGAAGCACCAGTGGTACGGCGGCCGGAAGTAGGTAATCAGCCGGCCGCAGACGATCACGCCGACCCAGCAGGCGAGTGAGATCGCCGCCGCGGTCCGGGCTCGGGCCGGGGCCGCGGCGCCTGCGACGGCGGCCTTCACCGGACGGTACGCGAAGCGGTAGAAGACCAGGATGTTGAGACCGGCGATCGCCATCAGCGAGAACTTGATCTGCACCGCCGGGTTGTAGAGGTACTGGTTCGGTGCGCTGACGACGAACAGGAAGCCGGTGCACACGTTGAGGAGATAGCCCCCCACGCCCCAGGGCACCAGCCTGTGCAGCGCGGCCATCGGGATCGCCCTCGCCACGCCCAGCAGGCGCAGATCCCAGAGACCGATCGTGCCGATGAGCAGCGAAAGGCCGAAGAAGTGCAGCGACTCGACGGTGGGCCAGCCCCACGACGTGTGCATGAAGTCGTAGATGCCGCTCTTCTGACCGATCGAGTTCAGCAGATCTTCCATCGCGCTTGTGTCTCAGTAGCCCGTGTCTCGGTAGAACGTGCGTCTCAGTACAGCAGGTGCGAGGCCAGCATGACTTTGGCGGTATAGGCCAGGAAGCGACCCGAGGTGATCACCGCCGCCCAGAGCGCGAGCGACACGCCGGCCAGTATCCGCGCCTTCCTCGGCGCCGGCGCCGCGTCGTAACGGGAATCCCCGAGCAACCCGCGCATCAGCGCCCTCATGATCCAGAGGGCGGCCGCGATGGCGACCAGCTTGAAGTAGAAGACCGGATTGGTCAGCGCCTTCGCCGGGTACGCCAGGAGGAGCAGCAGTCCCGAGACGGTGACCACGACCAGGCTCGCCCAGAGCACCGGCGTGAAGCGCCGCATGAGCGACCTCGGGACACCGGGAGCCACTCCCAGGATGCGCAGGTCCGTCGCCACGTGGATGCCGGTCACGAACGCCATTCCAATCGAGTGAAAGACCAGGCTCGAGAAGAACGCGGGTCCCGACTCCCGCATCCAGGTCGAGAAGCGCGTCTCTTCCAGCCAGATCAGTGCGTCGACCAACGTTCCGAGGCCCTACAACTGCTGCTCTTCGATCCAGGCGTTGAGCAACTCTTCCAGGACGTCCAGGGGAACCGAGCCGTTCTCCAGCACCGCGTCGTGGAACAGGCGCACGTCGAAGTCGGCGCCGAGGGCCTCTTCGGCCCTCCCCCGCAGCTCCCGGATCTTCAGTTCGCCAATCTTGTAGGCCAGCGCCTGGCCGGGCCAACTGATGTACCGGTCGGTCTCGGTCCTCACCTCGTGCAGGGAGAGCGCCGTGTTCTCGGCCAGGTAGTCGAGCATCTGCTGCCGCGTCCAGCCCAGAGCATGCACCCCGGTGTCGACGACGAGCCGGCAGGCGCGCCAGATCTCGTAGGTCAGGCGGCCGAAGTTGCTGTACGGGTCTTCGTAGATGCCGGCCTCGAGCCCGAGGTACTCGGAGTACAGCCCCCAGCCCTCGCCGAAAGCGGAGAGGTAGTCGTGACGGCGGAATTCGGGACCCGCGTCGATCTCGGCCGCGATTCCGTGCTGCAGGTGGTGGCCGGGCACCGCCTCGTGCAGCGTGAGGGCCTCGAGCGCGTAAAGGGGCCGACTCGGGAGGTTGTAGGTGTTGACCCAGTAGATGCCGGGCTGCGTGCTGTTGTACGGAGCGGACACGTACCGGCCGGCGGTGTACTTCGGCGCCATGTGGTCCGGAACCGGCTCGACCGTGTAGGGGACCCGCGGCAAGGTCGCGAACAGGGACGGCAGCTTGCCGTCCATCGTCTTGGCGATCCAGGCGGCGCGCTCCAGCAGCTCCTGCGCGGTCTTTGGGTAGAAGCGTGGATCGGTGCGCAGGAACTCGAGGAACTCGGCAAACGATCCCTCGAAGCCGACCTCCTGGATCACCTCGTCCATCTCCGCCCGGATCCGGGCGACCTCGCTGAGGCCAATCTCGTGGACTTCCTCGGCTGTCAGGTCGAGCGTCGTGAACCAGCGGACCTGGGCTTCGTAGTAAGCCCGCCCATCCGGCAGGTCGGAAGCGCCGACGGTCTCCCTGGTGTTCGGCTGGTACTCGCCTGTGAAGAAGTCGTAGAAGCCCTGGTAGGCCGGCACGACCGCCTCGGTGATCGCGGCTTCGCCTTCCGTCAGGATCCGTTCGCGGTCCATCTCCTCCACCGCCTCCGGCAGGTCCTCGAACGGCGCCCAGAAGGCGCTGTCCTGCGGCTCCTCGACGATGTGGGCGGAGATCGTGTCCTCGTAGCCTTCCAGGGTTACCCGCGGCAGGGTGAAGCCGCGGTCGATCCCGGCGCGCATGTGCGCCTGCTGATGCTCGAAGTAGGCCGGGATCGCCCGCATCCTGGCGATGTAGTCATCGTAGTGGTCCGCTGTCCGGAACGGCATCGGGCGGTACATCCGGGCGAACCCCATGTGGAAGCCGGAATCCGCGTTGAGCGGCATCTGGTAGCCGCCGAACTCGAAGCCCTGCACACTGCTCCTGAGCTGGCGCTCGAACATCCGCGCGTTGATCCGGTCCGCCGCGCTGAGCCCGGAGACATCGATCTCCTCGAACCTCCGCAGCACGTCGCGGCGCCGTTCCACCCTGCGCTCGATCGCCTCCAGGCTGACGTCCGCCAACTGATCGTTCCGGCTGTGGTCGCCGACACTCGTCGCGAACTGCGGACTCTCGACGAGCCGAGCCGCCCAGTCCTCGTCGAACAGGGCGTAGAGCTGTTCGCGGGCGTCCGGAGCCGGGTCCGGAGCCTGAGCGCAGGCGACTGCCAGAGCCAGTGCCGCCAGCAGGGGGGCCGTCCAGTTCGGTCGCATTCGGCTCATCGGAGACGGCAACCCTATCGAAGCGCCAAAGGCGGCCGCGGAACCGACCGGCTGCTACGATCCCCGCCCGCGCGTGAAGAAGAAACTGCTCGCACTCCTGCTCGCACTCCTCGCGGCCGGCGCCTCCGCCGCGGATGCCTCCACGCTCGAACTCCGGCCCGGCGATCGGGTCTGCCTCGCGGGCAACACCTTCGCTGAGCGTTTTCAGCTCTTCGGTTACTTCGAGAGCGGTCTGCTGGCCGCCTTCCCGCAGCTGGACCTCTCCGTCCGCAACCTCGCCTGGTCAGCGGACGAGGCGGCGCTGCGCCCGCGGCCGCTGGACTTCGGCGCCGTCGACCGCCACCTCGAGGCGCAGGGAGCGGATGTCGTCCTCCTGTTCTACGGCGCGAACGAGTCGTTCGCCGGGAACCAGGGCCTGCCGGCGTTCCGGAACGATCTCGGACGGCTGCTGCGGCATGTCTCGAAGCAGATCTACAACGGCACCGAGCCACCGCGGGTGGCCCTCGTCTCGCCGATACCCCAGGAGGCCCTCCCGGACGGTCGCGGTCTCGACGCGGCGTCGGTCGAGCGCCGCAACGCGGAGCTGCGGATGTACGCAGCAGCGGCCGAAGCCGTTGCGGCGGAGAACAGCGTGCCCTTCCTCGACATCTTCGACGGAGTCGCGGCCGCGTTTACCGGCGAGCCGGCGCCGCTGACGATCAACGGCGTGCACCTGAACGAAGCCGGCTACTGGTACGCCTCCCGCGCGCTGCTCGAGGCGGTCGGCGCGCCCTCGCCTGGAACGGTCGTCGCCTCGGCCGGGGGCGGTGCGGAACTTGAGGTCCGCCCGCCGGTCCTGCCACCGGGGCCCGAGGGGAATCCGCCAGGCCTCCGAATCAGCGTCCGCGACCTGGCTCCCGGCTACTACGCCCTGCGGCGCGGCGACGTCACCCTGGCCTCCGCGAGCGACGGAGACTGGGCGCGGGGGCTCGACCTTCAGGCGCCGTCGCTCATCACCAGCCTGGTGGAGGCCGGCGACGGCCTGCGGCGGGTCGTGCTCCGCAAGGGCCGGCTGTTCTTCGACCGCTACCGCGCCGTGAACGGCTACTACATCTACGGCGGACGCAAGGAACCCTTCGGCGTTCATTCGTTCCCACCGGAGATGGCTCGCTTCGATGAACGTGTCGGCGATCTCGACGACGAGGCCCGCGACCTTGCGCGCTCGGGCGAAGCCTGGCGACTGGAGCGCGTCGACCGATGAACCGCGCTGCCGCGCACCTACGGCATGCGGATGCCGGCCAGAACCCGCGTGGCGCCCCGCGCCACGCGCGAACCAGTCCGTGCGCCCGTCATCGGGCGCACGGATGGCAGGCCGGCGCACCCAGTCACGGATCCCTGAGCGAGGCGCAAATCGCCGTCGGCGCCGTGCTGACTGCGGCACTGGCCGTCTTTCCGGCGGCAGCCCAGGAGGTCGCCGACGAGGAACCGAACCGGGGCGGCACGGCGCGCTACGAGGCGCTCGATCCCGCCTACGCGCTGGAGAACCTCCACGTCGCCGAGGGCTACGAGGTCTCCCTGTTCGCGTCGGAGCAGGACTTCCCGATCGGCAATCCCGTGTCCATGACCTTCGACTCCAGGGGCCGGCTCTGGGTCGCGACGATGCCGTCCTATCCGCAGCGCCTTCCCGACGAGGAACCAGACGACAGGATCGTGATCCTCGAGGATCGGGACGGCGACGGCCGGGCGGATCACCACACGGTCTTCGCCCGCGGCCTCCACCTGCCCACGGGCTTCGAGCTCGGCGACGGCGGCGCCTACGTAGCCCAGCAGCCGAACCTGATGTTCATCGAGGACACGGACGGCGACGACGTGGCGGACCGCTACGAGGTCATCCTCCACGGCTTCGGCACGGAGGACAGCCACCACTCGATCTCGGCCTTCACCTGGGGGCCGGGCGGCGCGCTCTACTTCCAGGAAGGCACCTTCCACCACAGCCAGGTCGAAACCCCGTACGGCCCGGTGCGGCTGGTCGACGCCGGCGTCTTCCGCTACAAGCCGAACCGGTTCCAGCTCGAGGTCTTCGTCTCCTATCCGTTCGCCAATCCGTGGGGGCACATCTTCGACCGCTGGGGACAGAACTTCATCGCGGACGCCTCCGGCGGCGCGAACTACTTCGGCGCACCGATCACCGGCAACGCGCCGTATCCGACCAAGCGGCGCCGCATGAAGGTGTTCACGTCGATCGTCCGGCCGACTTCCGGTTGCGAGATCGTCAGTTCGCGCCACTTTCCCGACGAGGCGCAGGGCAACTTCCTCGTCAACAACACGATCGGCTTCCAGGGAATCAAGCAGCACCGGGTGATCGAGGAAGACTCGGGCTTCACCTCGGAGGAGGTCGAGCCCCTCCTGTACTCGACGGACATCAACTTCCGGCCCGTCGACCTCCAGTTCGCGCCGGACGGCTCGCTCTACGTCGTCGACTGGTTCAACCCGTTGATCGGCCACATGCAGTACTCGCTGCGCGACGAGCGGCGTGACCACGACCACGGCCGCGTCTGGCGGCTGCGCCACAAGTCCCGACCGTTGCTCGAACCGCCCGACATCGCGGGCGCCTCGACGCCGGAGCTCGTCCGACTGCTCGAGAGCACCGAGGACCGCACCCGCTACCGGGTCCGCCGCGAACTCCGCGAGCGTCCGCGGAGCGAGGTGCTGGCGGCACTCGGCGCCTGGCTGGAGGAACTCGACGATCGCGGCCGCGGCGGCGCGGACGCCGCCGACGTCGATCCCGACCCCGAACTCGAACACCACCGGCTCGAGGCGCTCTGGCTCTACCAGAACCTCAACGTCGTCGAACCGGAACTGCTGAACCGCATGCTGGACTCCCCGGAACCCCGGGCCCGGGCAGCCGCGACCCGCGTGGCCCGCTTCTGGCGGCGCGAACTGGACGATCCCCTGGCGCTTCTGGCCACACAGGTCGAGGACTCGTTCCCACGCACCCGGCTGGAGGCCCTGCTCGGGCTGAGCTACCTCGAATCCGAACCCGCCGCCCTGGCCTCCCTCGAGGTGATCAACTATCGGACGGACTACTACCTCGACTACGTTCTCGGTGAAACGGTGGACACTCTCGAGGACTGGTGGCTGCCGGCGCTCGAGTCGGAGCGCGAGCCGCCGCTCCTCGACACCCTGTCGCCATCTCAAGCCTACTACCTGCTGAGCCGGCTGGCGACCCGGAAGCTGGAGCGGCTGCCATCCCATCCGCTGACCGACCGCGCCGTGATCCATCGCGCCGATGCCGGCATGGAACGCCAGCGCCAGGCCCTGGCCAACCTCATCGCGGGCACGAGCCGCTCTGGATCGCCGACACCCGCCGTGCTGCTGGTCGGCGAACTGCAGCGCCTGGACGCCGTCCAACCGCCCGAACCCGAGACGGTGGACCGGATCGTCCTGCACCTGCTCGAGCAGGACGCCGCGGCGCTGGGCGCGTCTCGCCGCGAACTCCAGGACCTCGCGTCCGGTGCGACGAGGCGCGAGGTGAGGAGCGGCGCGATCGCGGCCCTGATCGCCGCCACAGGCGACGCGTCGCGGGGCAGCGTCCTGCCCCGCAGACCGACTCCCGATCAACTGATCGACTGGCTCCACGGCGTCGACCAACTGCCTCCGGCCGTTCGCGGTGACGCCTACGCCCCAGTCTCCTCGCTCTTCGACGACCGCGGCGGACCGGACCGGCAACGGGTGCTGGAGGCAGCCGCGCGAACCCTCTCCGGCATCACCGCGAATGCGGGACGCAGCTTCGAGCGGCTGGCCGGCCTGGCCACCGATCCGGCAATCGGCCTGGCCGCGCTCGAGGGGCTGGGGGAACTGACGGCCGAGGCGCCGGACGCATGGCCCGCGGCGGGCGGCGAGGAAGCCCTCGCCGCCCCGATCGTCGAAGCACTCGAAAGCGCCGATGCCCGCGAACTCACCTCGCCGCGGTTCCGGCGCATCCACGACCTCGGCCTCCGGGTCGCCGACCGGCTGATCGAGCGGACCGGCGGCGAGAGCTTTGGCGACCTGCGCGAGGAAATCGTCAACCTCGGACCGGCGATCGTCACCCTGCGGCCGATCCCCCACCAGATGCTCTTCGACCTCGAGGAGTTCACCGTCCGCGCCGGCGGACCGGTCGAGATCACCTTCGAGAACATCGACGTGATGCCCCACAACGTCGTCGTCACGCGACCGGGAGCCCTGGAAGAAGTGGGGCGGGCCGCCGACGCCGAGGCGGAGCGCAATCCGGCCACGGCCGAAGCCTCGGGCTACGTTCCCAAGACGCCTCTCGTCCTGTTCAAGACCGGTCTGGTCCAGCCGGGCGGCACGGAGGTCCTGAGCTTCACCGCTCCGACTTCGCCCGGCCTCTACCCCTTCGTCTGCACCTTCCCCGGTCACTGGATCCTGATGAAGGGGACGATGCGAGTGGTCGACCGGCTCGACGGCACCGCCGTCACCCGCTACGCCGCGCCGCGACTCGCTCCCGACGTGCCGCAGCGTGCTTTCGTCGCCGACTGGAGCTACGACATGCTGGAGACCGACGTCCGCGATCTGATGGCGGCTCCGCCCGCCGATCAGGAGCAACTCGACCACGGCCGGCGTCTCTTCATCGAGACCGGCTGTGCCACGTGCCACCAGCTCGGCGGCGCCGGCGGCGAGATCGGTCCCGCCCTGGACGACGTCTCCGGACGGTTGACCGCGCTCGACACGCTGCGGCACATCCTCGAACCCTCGGACGAGGTGGCAGAGGATTACCGCACGTTCCTGGTCGAGACACGCGACGGCCGCTTCATTTCCGGGCTACTCGCCTCCGCCGACGACCGATCCGTTCGCATCCGTTCCAACCCCCTGGACCCGAACCACATCGAGACGATTCCGCGCGAGGACATCGAGAGTCTCGACGAGTCCTCGCTCTCCCCCATGCCGAGCGGTCTGCTCAGTACCCTTCAACCGTCCGAAGTCCAGGATCTGATCCGTTACGTCCTGAATCCGCCGTGATCCGCAAGTGCAGCCGGCTACCCGTCTTCCTCCTGTCCGCTACGGCAGCGGCCGGCGCGCCGGCGGCGGCCCAGCACGGCGCCGTCGGCGGCGAGTGGCGGGAGTACGGCGGCGATGCCGGCGGCACGAAGTACGCCCCGCTCGGCCAGATCCACCGCGGAAACGTCGGCGACCTGAGTGTCCGCTGGCGCTGGGAATCGCCCGACAACGCGATCGCGGACCCCGACGCCGGTCTCGACAACGTCGCTTTCGAATCGACACCACTGATGAAGGACGGCGTCCTCTACACCAGCACCTCCTTCAGCCAGGCGGCCGCCATCGACGCCTCGACCGGCGAGGAACTCTGGGTCCACGACCCAAGGAGCTACGACTCGGGGCGCCCTCCGAACAACGGCTTTCTCCACCGCGGACTCGCCTGGTGGACGGACGGCGAAACGGAGACGGTCTATCTGGCCACCGGTGACGCCCGCCTGATCGCGCTCGATCCCGCGACCGGCACCCCCCGGCAAAATTTCGGCAACCGCGGCACCGTCGACCTTACGGCCGGCATCCGTTCGCTCAACAACCGCTCCGACCAGTACGGACACACCTCGCCGCCGACCGTGGTCGGCGACGTGGTCGTCATCGGCTCGTCGGTCATGGACTGGGCGCCTCAGCCGGAGTGGCCGCCCGGCGACGTCCGCGGTTACCACGCCCGTACCGGCAAGCTGCTGTGGACCTTCCATACCGTGCCCCGCCGCGGCCAGTTCGGCTACTCGACCTGGGAGAACGGCTCCGCCGAACGGGTCGGCGGCGCCAACGTCTGGGCGCCGATGACCGCCGACCTGGAACTCGGCTACGTCTACCTGCCGGTCAGCGCTCCGTCGAACCACTTCTACGGCGGCCACCGCAAGGGCGACAACCTGTTCGCGAACAGCATCGTCTGTCTCGACGCGAGGACCGGTCGCCGCGTCTGGCACTACCAGATCGTCCACCACGACATCTGGGACTTCGACCTCCCGGCGCCGCCCAACCTTGTCGACATCACGGTCGGCGGGAGGGAGATCCCGGCGGTCGCGCAGGTCACCAAGCAGGGTTGGGTCTTCGTGTTCGACCGGCGAAACGGCAGGCCGGTGTGGCCGATCCATGAGGTACCGGTCCCCCAGTCGTCAGTCCCCGGCGAGCGAACCGCGCTGACCCAACCGCGGCCGACGAAGCCGCCGCCCTTCGACCGGCTGGGAATCGAGCGGGAAGACCTGGGCGACGGCGCCGAGGCGGTGCTCGCCGACGTCGACTGGGGGCCGATCTACACGCCGCCGTCCACTCGCGGCGCGGTGATCTCACCCGGGCTGGGGGGCGGCGCGAACTGGGGCGGGGCCGCCTTTGATCCGACCCGATCGAGGCTGTTCGTCCCGGTCCAGGGGGTCGTCCCCTTCCTCATCCGCCTCTATCGGACCGCCCTCCCCGAGTACTACCTGTACGAATCGGGCATCCTGACCGCCTCCGGCAACCGTTATCTGCTGAAGCCGCCCTGGGGTCACGTCACCGCCTACGACCTCGACCGCGGCGAAATCCTCTGGCAGCGGGCCAATGACGGCCTTAACGGCTACGCCGGAACCCCGTCCCTGCTCGCCACCCAGGACCTGGTCTTCTACGCCAACCGGTCCCGACCCCTGCTGACCGTCCTCGACCCCGCAAACGGCGATGTACTCCGCACGATCCCGCTACCGGCGGCAGCCTCGGGCGCCCCGATGAGCTACACCGCGGAGGGCCGCCAATACGTCGTTGTCGCGGTCGGCGCGGGCCCGTTCGACGCCGAACTCGTCGCTTTGTCGCTCGCCTCCGACCTGCCCGAGCAGCGGCCCGGCAGGCTGGGCTTCGCCCTGCCGTCCGTGACGGCCCGGGAGTCGGACGGCGAGATCACACTGAGCGTGGTTCGCGCCGGCGGCAACGACGGCGCGGTCGCCGCCCTTGTGCGGACCTCGGGCGGCTCCGCCACAGCGCGGGCCGACTACGAACCGGTCGCCCGCACCCTCGCCTGGGGCCACGGCGATTCGGCCCCCCGGACGTTCACGCTCCGGCTGCTCGAGGACGGCGTCGCCGGCGAAGGGGTGGAGACGATCGAGCTCGAACTCCACGACCCGCGCGGCGGCGCGACCCTCGACGAACGCCGCATGGTCGTCACGATCGACGAGGCCGACACCGGCCCGGCCGAGCCGATCGAGCGGTGTGTCGCCGACGCCACGACCTTGTGCCTGAACGGAGATCGCTTCCGGGCGCGCGTCCGCTACGCGACCGACAAGGGCGAAACCGGCCTCGGCAACGGCGTCCTCCTGACCGAAGACACCGGCTACTTCAGCTTCTTTGACGCCTCAAACGTCGAGATCGTGGTGAAAGTTCTCGACGGTTGCGCGGCAAACGGCAAGTACTGGCTCTACGCCACGGGCCTCACCGATCTCGACGTGGAACTCGAGGTGGCCGACCCGGTCACTCAAACCCGCCACGCCTACACGAGTCCGCCCGGAGAGGCGTTCCTGCCCGTCGCCGATACGAAGGCGTTCGACTGCCGGTAGAGCCAGCAAGCGACCAGCGCTACCGTGGCGGTAACTGGCCCAGACGGTCGAACGCCTCCATCTGGACCTTGGCCTCTTCGCTTCGCCCCAGGGCATCGAGCACCCGGGCGTAGTTGAATCGGAGCGGGGCGTTGCCGTCGAGCCCCAGCTCGAGTGCCCGCTCCATCCGCTCGGCCGCTTCGCCGAAGCGGCCGGCTTCGGCGGCGATCATGCCGAGGAGGGCGTGGGCCTCGCCGAGGTCGGGATCGAGGGCCACAGCCCGCTCAAGCGCGGTCGCGGCGTCCTGGGTGCGCCCGCCGGTGTGCAGGAACATCCCCTCCAGGTAGTGGTGCTCGACCCGGTCGGGTTCGAGCTGCCGCGCCGCGGTAACGCTGGCCACCGCTTCGCCTGTGCGGCCCATCGAGAACAGCACCTTGGCCCGTAGCGAGTGAACGTCCGCGGCCCGCGAATCGTCCGGGCCTACCGGCAGACCGGCCAAGTGCTCGAACGCGGCTTCGAGGTCGCCCGCCGCCGCCAGCCGTTGCGCCTCCGACAGGGCCGAGGTCGCCTCGGCGGAAGCCGTGCTCTCGACCTCCGCGGCGCGTTCCCGTGCCTCCTGCAGCGATCGGTAGCGCTGGAGCGCGGCTTCGGCCCCCTCTCGATCGCCAGCGGCGGCAAGCGTGCGTCCAAGGCGATAGGCCACTTCCGGTTCGTCCGGCGCGAGATCCGCGGCGGCATGCAGATGTTCCAGCGCTTCCGGGTAGCGGCCTCCGGCCACAAGAACGTCCGCCGCTTCCAGGTGGACAACGACCGCGTCGCCGACTCCGTTGCGGAGGGCGCCCTGGAGATAGTCCAGAGCCTCCCCGCGCCGTTCCGGGTTGCGGGCCAGGGCGAGACCGCGGGCGAGCTCGAGACCGGGGCTCGCCAGGCGCTTCGCTCGAGCGGCGTCGACCGCCGCCAGCGCGTCGTCGGCCAGACCGTCGGCGAGCCGAAGCAGGGCCAACTGCTCGTAGATCTCGGCGTCCCCGATCCGCCGAGCCACCGCCTCCTCCAGCAGCCGGATCGCCTCGCCGGTGCGGTCGAGATCGCGAAGCAGCAGCGCCGGAACCAGGTAGGCCGACGCGGCATCGACGATGGCCGGGGTCTCGACGACGCCAGGGTCGTCCGGCAGCAGCGACCGTGAGCGGGCGAAGGCGGCCAGCGCATCGTCTGTACGGCCGAGGGTCGTCAGTGCACCGGCAACCGCCAGTGCCGGCCCAAACTCCGCGGGCGCCCGCTCCATTGCCGCACGCGCCCGCGCCAGAGCCTCGACCGGATCGTCCGGCGCCGACTCAAGCTGGGCCGGAACGGTCTGGCCCGGAACAACCGCGGCAATGGCGACCAGCAGGAAGACAGCGAAGCCGGACACGGGCGGTCAGCGTAACAGTCACTCCGCGGCGAACAGGGCCCTCAGGGCCGCTTCGAGCGTCTCTCCGCGCGCGTCCAGAGCGACCAGCCGGCCGCTCCGATCGAACAAGCAGCGACCGCAAAAGGGCGCGGGAGTCAGCCCTGGCCCATCTTGAAGAAGCAGAGCTTGTTGCCGTCCAGATCCCGGACGTAGGCGCCGTAGAACGTAGGCACCCGCGTTCCGGGCGCGCCCTCGTCGGTGCCGCCCAGCTCGATCGCCTTGGCGTACAGCTTGTCGACGTTCTCCTCCGAACCCGCAGGAATCGCGACCATGTTGCCGTTGCCCGGCGTCGGCGCCTGCTTGTCGTAGGGGATGCAGACGGCGAGCATCGCCTGTCCCGGCCCCGTGCCGTAGAACTGGATCCGGTCCATGCCGAACATGCGGGCCGCTCCCAGTTCGCCCAGCAGCGCGTCGTAGAAGGCCATCGCCCGGTCCATGTCGTTCACACCGATCGTGCAGTATCCCAGCATTTCAAGCTCCTTGTGTCTGAACGCTTCGCCGCGATCAGCCGCAGCGGGCGCGGCGGAACATAGCAGCCCGGCTGAGCCGGCGGAGTGGAGCGAGGGCCGGAGAGGCCGGCCAGAAGGCCGGCGCACCCAGTGGCGGATACCGGGCGGGCTCAGCTCTCTTCGTCGCCGCCGACGTCTTCGATCAGGTCCGCGCGGCGCAGGTCGAGCTTCTCGCCGGTGAAGCTGTCCAGCTTGTAGACCCAGGAGCCGTGGTAGTCGTTGAACTCCTGCATCTCCTCCGCCCGGTTCAGGATGTCCGCCTTCTCCTGGAGCTCCTCGTCCGGCGTGTCCCGCTCGATCTCCACCTGCTGCACGGTGTGGTAGCCGCCGATGCGAATGTAGCGATCGTCTTCCCTTGCCGCGACGGAGACGAGATAGCCGGATCCGTCCTCCAACTCGTAGCGGAACTCGTCGGTGAACAACAGATCCGCCACCTCTTCCGCATCGGCGAGGAAGACCTCGGAGAACCGTAGCCGGGAAAGGAAGCTCTTCACTCTGCCGACCTCGCTCGTCTTCTCCTGCTTGCCCGCCCGTACACTCTCAAGCGCCATCACGGCGCCCTCCTCGTCGCCGGTGCTGAAGGTGAAGTCGGGGCCGTCGATCCGCACGACGTCGCTGCCCGAGACGTCGACGATTTCCTTCTGCAGGAACTGGTCGGCGGTGCTGTCGATCAGCACCGTCGCGTCGGTCAGGAAGATCGGGTTCTCTTCGCCGTCGAGGCGCCGCACGTAGTTGCCGCTGCCGCCCTCGAACCGATTTCCTACGCGCAGGCGCACCATGTCGTTTCCGGCAGCGTTCCCAAGGGCCACCTCGACCGTGTCCTCGCCGGGCGGTTCGATGCCGAGCTCCGCCGCGAGGCTCTCGCTCGCGCCGACCTCCTTCGCGAGTTCGATGTCGAGCAGGCTGCGCACCAGGCGATTGACGCCTTCGTTGCGGGCCCGGTAGTCGTGGGACTCCTCGACCACGTAGATGTCGCCCTGCCGGCTCAGGGTGACCTGCTCCCCGCCCTGGACGATCTCCACCCGGGCAATCTCGTCCGGATTCAGGTTGGGCAGGAACTTCTGTCCGCGCTCGAAACGCTCGGCGCGGGAGACGCTGTTCCAGTAGCTGAAGACGGAAAGGGCCAGCAGCGCCACCGCCGCCGCCACGAGCCTCTTGTTCACCTGACTCATGCCGATATCTCCCAATCGTAAAGGCATGGAACTGGCCGCGACTGGGTGCGCCGGCGTCCACGCCGGCTGCCGCCGCAGGCGGCCAAACAGCCGCGCCGGCCGCAAGGCCGGCTCCTGTTCGCGGCCAGTTTCATGCGAACCCTTAGCGCCCGCGGGCGCGGTACAGACCAATCAGCAGTACGACGATGGGCATCCATCCGATGACGGCGAAGCGCACCATGGACTCCTCACGTTCCAACGCCTCGCGCCGGCCCTTGCGGATGTCCCGCAGTTCCCGGTTGCCCTCCAGGATCCGCTCGTTCAACTCGTCGACTTCCTCCTGCAGCTTCCTCTGGAAAAGAGCCGCGTTGCGCTGGGTGATCTCGCCCTGCTTCTCCCGCAGCTCCGCCTCGAAGGTCTCGATCTCCTCACGGATCTGCCGTTCGCGGTCGAGCGTGTCCAGTTCGGCCTGCGCTTCGATCTCGTCGAAGCGGAGGAACGGCCGGCTGATGCCGCTCTTGGCACGAACCGACATGAGGTCCCGGGAACCGAGCAGGTAGTCGATGCTGTTGAGGACCACTTTGTGGTTGTCGTTCGCCGCCTGGACGATTCCGAACGGGTTCTGCAGGAAGGCGATCTGGTCGTGGATGAAATCGACATCGGCGAACACGACGACCGCCGCCTCGCCCCGCTCCTCCTCCGGCAACGGATCGCGGTGGATGATCTCCACGTTGTCGGGCGGCGGAACCTCGATCTCGGGGGGCAGATTGGGCGGCCGCTCCGCCTCCCTGTCCGGGTAGTCGACGCCGTCCGGGAACGCGGTCGGCAGCTTGCCGCGCACGACGTACGCCAGCGCCAGCGCCTCTTCTCCCGGCGCGAACGCGTCGCGCAGCTTGGCGCCGTCGTTCAGGTCCGTGTAGGCCAGGCCGTCGCCGCCGCCGAAACCGGGCAGCACCTCGAGGGTGCCAGCGGCCGCCGTGGTCGAGATCAGGGGCCGCAACTCGACGACAGAGGCTGGTCCGGAGACGTCTTCGTCCGCCTCGCCCGTCTCGGTTTCCGTCCCGTCCGCGGCGTCCGCCCCGATCTCCCGCAGCGCACCTGAGAGGAAGAAGCGCGTGTTCGACAAGCCCCGCAACATCGGATTCTCTTCGTCCAGAAGACCCTCGTGGAGCGTGGAATCGACCTGGAGATCGATGATCACCGACTCCGCGGCGCCGAACTGGCTCATCGGCCGCCGCGCCGCGAGTTCGAAGTCGGCCGCGAACTGGTTCGCCGGAAGCTCCAGGCCCCAGGCTTCGAGCAACGGCTCCAGGTTCGAGGCGGGCTGATACTGAAGCGCCATCCACGGCTGCTGCGGGTTCTGCGGCGGCGTATCGCCCAAGGCGTAGGGGTCGAGGAAGATCAGCGTGTTGCCGCCGGCAGCCACCCACTGGTCGATCGCGAACACCGTCTTGTCGGGAAGCCCCTTGGGGTGAATCACGACCAGCAGGTCGACGTCGTCAGCCGAGATCTCGTCCACGTCGGCCGCGACCTGGGAGACGTCGTAGAGATCCTCCAGCACCTGGACGATGATCCACTTCTGCGCTGGCGTGCGGCCCTGGGCCGCCAGCATCTGGGCCATCATCGGATCCTGGGCGCCGCCGAAGACCTCCAGGCTCGACAGCACGCCAACCCGCTGCCGCGCCGGCCACAGCAGACCGTGGATCTTCTTCGAGATCTCGTACTCGACGTTCTCCTGTTCCTGGGGCCACAGGAACTCGATCGTCTCCTTGCTGCCGGTCTGGGTCTCGATCGCCAGACCGAAGTAGAAGAGATCGCCCTCCTGGTTGATCAGCTTGCCGTCCAGGCCGTCCTCGGCGGCCCGGTCCGCGTCGTCGCTGTCGGGAATCGGGTCGATCGTCTCAACGCGGATCTTCCCCGCCGCGGCGCGCTCGTACTCGCCCAGCAGGCTGCGCAGGTAGCGCTCGTAGCCGATGAAGTCCTTGACGAACTTGGGCAGCGTCTTGCCCGCGGTCTCCGAGAAGTAGAGCCGGATGTCGAGCGGCTTGACGCCCTCCTCCTGCATGCGTTCGATGATCGCTTGCGTGCCGTCGGTCAGCGAGTAGAGATCGCCACCGGTGAAGTCGACGCGCCATCCCTCCAGCCACTCGTTGGCGACGTGGATCGAGAGCACAGTCAACAGGCCGATCAGGACCAGGGTCACCGTCCGGCTACGCGCCACCGTCATCCCCTTCGCGCCACTGGGTGCGCCGGCGTCCCCGCCGGCATCCGGGTTCAGGTTCGGTTCGGAAGTCATCTGCCAACCCTCAGTTCGTCTTGGTCCGGCTGAGCACCAACATGCCGCAGATCAGCCAGCCGGCGGTGAACAGAACGAAGAACAACAACGAGTTCAACTGCAGGAGGCCCCGCGTCAGGGTCTCGAAGTGGTCGAGCAGGCTCAGCGACGAAACGACCCGCTCGACGTAGCCGCCGAACCACTTGCCCACGAACTCCTGCGTCTGCGGCACCCCGATCAGCAGGAAGCCGACCGAAGCGGCCACCGCAAGAATGAACGCGACGACCTGGTTCTTCGACAGCGCCGAAAACAGCAGGCCGATCGCGAGAAGGACCGCCGCGGCCAGCAGCGAGGCCACGTAGCTCAGAAAGACCGCGCCCCAGTCCGGATCGCCCAACCGCGCGACCTGGAAGACCGCCGGCCAAGTCAACAACACGGACACCGCCAGGAACGCCCAGCCGGCAAGGAACTTTCCGAGGTACGAGCCCACCAGCGTGATCGGCAGGGTAAGCAGCAGCTCGACGGTCCCGGACCGGCGCTCCTCCGCCCACAAGCGCATCGCCACCGCCGGCACCAGGACGACGAAGATCCAGGGCATGTAGCTGAAGAGCGCGTCGAGGTTCGCCTCGCGCATCTCCAGGAAGCGGCCGAAATCGCGCGACACCATCAGGTAGCCGCTCGCGATCAGGAAGATGACGATGAAGATGTAGCCCAGCGGTGACGCGAAGTAGCCACGGAACTCCCGCCGGAGCACCGCCCTCATCCCCACGAAACGAAGCGCCAGCGCAGTCATGCGGCCACCCCTCTCGTCACGTCGCGGAACAGTTCGTCGAGCCGGCCCTCGCGAACGCGAACGTCCGTGACCCGGCGCTCACCGACCGTCGCCAGCACGTCGTTCAATCGGTTTTCGCCGTCCCGAGGCTCTACCTCCACTTCGCCGTTCGGAAGCACGCGGGCCGCCGCGCACCAAGCGGCTCGGGACAGCTCCTCCACGACGTCCTCGCCGTCACCGTGGACGACCCGGAAGCGCACCGCGTTGTGACCGGGCGCCCGGGTCACCAGATCGTCGGGGGTCGAGTCCACGAGGATGCGTCCTTCCGACAGGATGACCGCCCGGTTGCACACCCGCTCCGCCTCGTCGAGGATGTGGGTCGAGAGCACGATGCAACGGTTGGAGGAAAGACTCAGAATCAGGTCCTGAACGACCTTCTTCTGGTTCGGGTCCAGCCCGTCGGTCGGCTCGTCGAGAATCAGCACGTCAGGATCGTGAATCAGGGCCTGCGCCAGGCCGACGCGGCGCTTGAATCCCTTGGACAGGGTCTCGATCGTCTGACCGCGCACCCGGCGCAGATGCGTCACCTCGATCACCGAGTCGATCGCGGCCTCCGGTGACTCGAGTTCGCGAGCCTCCGCAATGAAACCGAGGAACGCCTCGACGCTCATCTCGCCGTAGGCCGGCGCATTCTCGGCCAGGTAGCCGATCCGCCGGCTCACGCCCAAGCGGTCCGCGGCGACATCCAGACCCGCCACCGACACGGTGCCGGCGTCCGGCTCGAGGAACCCGGTGATCATCTTCATCGCCGTCGTCTTGCCGGCGCCGTTCGGCCCGAGGAAGCCGAGCACGTCGCCGCGGCGCACTTCGAAGCTGATGCCGTCGACGGCGCGGATCGGGCCGTAGTGCTTGGTCAGGTTGTCGACCGCGATCAGGACTTCGCCCTCGCCGCCGGATGAGTAGTCGGTTTCGCTCACTCTCGACCTTCTCCGTAACAGTTGACTACTTGGACTCTTCGAGACCGTCGCCAGAGGCGTCGAAGTGGCCAGACCCGCCGACCTGGGCGCGCCGTTTCTGCGCGCAGGGCCAACTTGGCCCGCCGGATCTCAGCACAATGGCGCCAGCGAACGCAAGACGCCTGCCAAGATGCGGCTACCAGGGCGGTTACCAGGAGCCAGGCGCCGACGTCGAGTCGATCAGGCCGCTCAGGAAGATCGAGTTCAGGAACAGCCGGTTCGAGCCGTAGAAGTAGGCGCGGAAGTTCGGGTCGTCGAGGAGCTGGATGACGACCCCGCGGCCCATCCGGCTGGCGATGACGGCCGGCTGGCCGGCCAGCCGGCGCTGGTTCTCCGGCGATATCCAGCCGGAGAGCCGCGGCGGCTCCTGGTACAGGGCGACGTTCTCGAACGGGTCGGAACTGGCCCGCAGGACCATCTCGTCGGTGCGAATCACGGCGAGCTCCGACCGTCTGTACCCGTAGGCCAGCGGATGAGTCAGATCGAGTTCGACACCGACGATCGTGCCGGCCATGAGTTGCTCGGCCCGCTGGTCCCGGTAGTCGGCGTAGCGCTGGCGCTCCGGCGGCCCGGCAGGATCCCCTTCCTCCGCGCCGGCAACCGCATCGTCACCCGCTCCTTCCCAGCCGAGCAGTTCCTCGCTCGCCCAGCGGCTCGCCGGACCGATCGCCACGACCGCACCGCCGCCGCGCACCCAGTCCTTGAGGCGATCCCGCACTGCTTCCCGCGGCGAGACGCCGCCGAAGCGGCCGCCGCCGAGAGCCAGCACAACGTGCGTGTAGCGATCGAGGTCCGCGCTCGCCAACGAGGCGAGATCGACGAGCGACGCCTCGACGCCGAAGCGCTCGTCGAGCAGGTGCCATGCCTCGCCCACCCGGTACGACGAAACGCCGGAGCCGGTGACGAGCAGCGGCCGCGGGGCGACGAGCGGCCGCAGGCTCGGACTGCCCAGATCGATTCCCGCCGCGGCCTGACCGCTGACCAACCGGTGGACGTCGACGCCGTCGGCGGCCGCGGCTTTGGCGAACAGCGCCTCCAGATCGACGCCGTCGTTGGCCCCGGGCTCGCCCGGCCGACCCACCGGCACGACGATCGCCCCGGGCCGGAAGGACTCCGGACCGCCAGCCGTCTCCGCCGTAAAGGGCCGAACCGCGGCGCGCGCCCGCGCCCCTGCCCGCTGCAGCCGGTTCAGAACCCGCGGAGCGAAGTAGCCATCCCACGAGAAGGCGTAGGCGTACACCATCTCGTTTGCCGTCGACCCGCCTAACCGGCCCGGTTCGATCGACGCGTCGGTCACCGGAGCTCCGAGCGCTTCCTCCCCGTATGCGCCTCCATCGAGCAGGTCGTACTCGGCGCCGAAGGCGAGCGGCAGCGTCCAGGCCGAAACGTCGTAGAAGACCGAGTCATTGAACTCGGTCACTTTCTCGAAGAACGACCGGACGAGGGTCGTCTGGGGCTGCTCGAGCGGAACCAGCCACGACGAGCCGGAGGGATAGACGCGGCCGTCGAGGGCGAGGTCCTCCACCGTCCCGTAGACCTCGATCTCGTGACGCAGGAGGAGGTCGAGCATGCGATGGGCGCGGCCACGGTCGCCGTCGACGTGGAACACGTAGGCGGCCGGCCCCGCCTCCCCCGCTGCGGCCATGGCGCCGCGGAAGAAGTCGCGCTGGTGCTCCAGCAGCTCCAGCCGCTTCGCCACCCCGCCCTCGACCATCGACAGGGACGCCAGCAGATGGTTCTTGATCCCGAAGCCGAAGGCGAGTTCGCCGTTCGCCGTCTCGATCAGGTGGCCTTCGGCGCTCGCCTGCTCGAACAGGAAGCCGACCGCGCCGTGAGCGTCCGGGTACGTCGAGCCCTTGCCCAGGTAGAAATCGTCGAAGCCCTCGCGGCTGTAGTAGAGCCGGCCCACGCGATCGAACACGGCGGCGTGATGCGCCGCGATTTCCTCGGTCAGCTCTACGTTGCGCTCGGGAATCAGGGGATTCCGGCGGCTCGGCACCCCCGGCTGGAAAAAGAACGTGCTGTTCGAACCCATCTCGTGGAAGTCGCCGACGAGGTTCGGCTGCCAGGCCTTCCAGGTCGCCATCCGGTTCCGCGACTCGGGATGCTGCAGCAGCAACCAGTCCCGGTTCAGGTCGAACCAGTAGTGATTCGTGCGTCCGCCCGGCCACGGCTCGCGGTGCTCCCGGTGGCCCGGGTCGGGATTCAGCACCATGCCCCGGTTCGTGTTCGCCCAGTGCGCGAAGCGCCCCAGCCCGTCGGGGTTCAGGCTCGGGTCGAGCAGAATGACCGCCTGGTCCAACTGATCCGCGACCACGTTCGACCGCGACGCCGCCAGGCGATACGCCATCAGCATCGAGGCGTTCGCGCCGCTCGGCTCGTTGCCGTGAATGCTGTAACCGAGCCAGATGACGACCGGCAGGCCATCGAGCTCCGGCGCCGGCAGCCTGGGATCGACCAGGCCGCGCCGAAGTTCGCGGATCTCGTCGAGCCGCGCATGGTTGCGCGGCGACGTGATCGCCAGCAGAAGCTGGGGACGCTCTTCATGGGTGTGCCCCTGCACCGACACCGACACCCGCGCCGAGGAGGCCGCCAGCGCCCGCATGTAGGCATTGAGCTGATCGGGGCGAACGTGCCAGTCACCGACCTCGTAACCGAGCACCGCGGACGGCCGGGGCACGGCCGGGTCATAGGCCGCGGGGTCGCCGGCATCCGGCAGGTAGTACGAGAGTTCTTCGGCCGCCGCGGGCACGGCGAGCACTGCGGCGAGAACTGCAAGGGAGGCGATGCACGTGCGTCGATCAGGCATCGCGCGAGTGTAGCCGCCGTCCCCCGCCTAAGGCCCCCTGACTGCCGCGTGAACGTCCTCGAACTCCGCCGCGGCGCCCTCGGGCGGCTGCGTCCGGAGACTGACGCCCACGGTCGCCGCCAGGCCGGCCAGCAGTCCCGGAATCAGCTCGTACAGGTCGTAGTAGGACGCCTTGAACCACACGACCCAGGCCACCGTGACGGCGAATCCCGTCGCCATCCCGGCCAGAGCGCCCGGCAACGTCGTCCGCTTCCAGAAGAGAGAGCAGAGGATCACCGGAACGAAGGCGCCCCCGAGCCCCGACCACGCAAAGAGCATGAACCAGAACAGCAGCGGAGGTTCGGACAGGGCGAAGGGAATCGCCACGAGGCCCACGACTGCGGTGGCGTAGCGGCCGTAGCGCGACAGGCGACCGCCTCCGCGGGCCGCGCCGAGGATCTTCTGCCCGAAGTCCCGCACCACCGCGGAGGAAGCGAGGATCAACAGCGAATCGACGGTCGACATGATCGCACCCAGAACGATGACCAGGAAGATGCCGGTGAAAAGGGCCGGGAACAGCTCCGCGCTCATCGTCGGCATCACGGTTTCCGGGTCGTCCAGCAACGGGAACAGGGCCCGCCCGGCGATCCCGGTGAAGACCGCGCCGACGTCGAACAGGACCATGCAGACGACCGCGACCCTGCCGCCACGTACGAGCTCGCGGCCCGACGCCGCGGACATGAACCGGGTCAGAAGCTGCGGCACCCCCAGAAAGGCGAGCCCGATGCCGGCGAAGCTCGCGGCCGAGAGCACGCCGGCCCAGGTCGCGCCGTGGCTGCCCATCGCATGTAACAGGTCGGGATCGGCCGCTTCGAGCGCGCCGATCACTTCGTTCCAGCCGCCCGCGGCCGCGACGCCCACGATCGGGAGCATGACGAGCCCGCCCACCATGAGCAGGCCCTGCACCAGATCCGAGTAGGCCACCGCCTTGAAGCCGCCGACCGCGGTGTAGACGATCGTGACGCCAGCGCCCAGAAAGACGCCGTGGACGTAGCTGAACCCCAGGAAGGACGAGAACGCCTTGCCCGTCGCGACGAGTTGCGCGCAGCAGTAGACCGCGACCATCGACAGGATGATCGCGATGCTCAGCTTCCGCAGGAGTTGCCGGCGGTCCCGGAACCGCTCCTCCAGGTAGTCGGGAACGGTGATCGACCGGTAGCGGTCGGTGTACTCCTTGAACGGCCGCGCGACGAGGCTCCACGCGATCGCGACGCCCATCACCTCGCCGAACACGACCCAGAGCGCATGGAAACCGACCGCGTAGCCCATCCCGGTCAGGCCGAGCAGCAGCCAGCCGCTCTCGCCGGTGGCGTTCGAACTGAAGGCGATGACCCAGGAGGGCAGCTTCTTGCCGGCCACGTAGTAGCCCTCCAGGGTCCCGCCCTCGCGCCGGCCCCACAGGCCGAGCCCGATCAGGACGAGCATGTAGAGGCCCAGGGGAACGAGGACCAGGGCGCTCGCCGTCACGCCGCGCCGCTCCGCGCGGAGCCCCGACCGCGACGGCGCCGTCCCTCGGACCACCACCGCAGCAGGACGAGAGCGGGCCCGGCGCCGACCGACACCGCAAGCAGCAACCAGGTCGAGATCGGCAGACCGCGCCACATGGGTCGGCAGGCTAGCAGTCGGCCGAGGGCGGCCTCCTCGCAGCCTTGTCCCATGTGAAGTGAGCCTGAAGCGGCGATGTCAATCCCACGAGAAGTGAGCCTGAAGCGGTGTTGGGGATCATTGGAGGATGATCTTGCAACTCGACATCGAACGGCTTCGGACCCTGGACGAGGTCCGGGATTTCATGGCCGGCAGCGCGCCGGTCGACTTCCGTTTCGTGGAGCGTGCGGATGCGTACGACTTCGTCCGGCGGGTTCTGGTGCGTACGCGGTATGTACGGTTGCCGCGGCCCGACAAGGGTCTCGTGCGGCGGTTCCTGGTCAAGGTGACGGGCTTCAGCCGGGCGCAGGCGTCGCGGTTGATCTCCCAGTACCGGGAGACGGGGCGCATCAAGGACCGGCGCCGGGGTCCGAAGCGCCCGTTTCGTCGGCGCTACACGAAGGCGGACATCGGTCTGCTGGCGGAGGTGGACGAGACCCTGGGAGGCCTGTGCGGCGCGGTGACGCGGCGTCTGATGCAGCGGCAGTACGAGGTTTTCGGCGATGCTCGGTTCAAGCGTCTGGCTGGGCTCTCCAACAGCCACCTGTACCGCCTTCGCCGGTCCGTGACGTACCGTCGCCGTCGGCTGACGGTGGCCAAGACGCGGTCGACTCAGGTGAGCATCGGGGAGCGTCGCAAGCCCCATCCGGCCGGTCGGCCGGGCTTCCTGCGAGTGGATTCCGTCCATCAGGGCGACCTCGACGGGGAGAAGGGTCTGTACGAGATCAACCTCGTGGACGAGGTCACGCAGTACGAGTTCGTGGCCGCCGCAGAAGGCATTTCGGAGCGTTTCCTGGTCCCGGCGCTTCAAGGGTCGATCGAGGCTTTCCCCTTCGTCGTCCAAGGTTTCCACGCCGACAACGGCTCCGAGTACATCAACCACAAAGTCGCCGCGCTGCTGCGCAAGCTCCACATCGAGGAGTTCACCAAGTCCCGCCCGAAGCGTTGCAACGACAACGCCCTGGTCGAAAGCAAGAACGCCTCGGTGGTCCGGCGCTACCTCGGCCACGACCACATTCCCCGGCATCACGCCGCCCTCGTCAACGGCTTCCTGCGCGACGTGCTCGCCCCCTTCCTCAACTACCACCGGCCCTGCCACTTCCCCGTCGAAATCGAGGACGCCAAGGGCAAGAAGCGCAAGACCTACCCCTTCGACAAGGTCACCACGCCCTACCTCAAGCTGAAATCCCTCGACGGCGCTGCCCTCAGCCTGCGGCCTGGCGTCACCTTCGAGATGCTCGACCAGGAGGCGCTGGCACTCGACGACCTCGCCGCCGCCACCACCGTCAACGAGGCGCTGGTTGCGCTCTTCGCCGAAATCCGACGCCGAGACGCAACCGTCGCATGAGCAACTCGCCCATCTCTCTCACTGCACCTGGACCACGCCTCGCGGTCCCCGCGCTACCGTTGGTCCCTGGTGCCGATCTCCGCTTCGCTCCGATCAGCAACCCGGAAAACCGCCCCGACTCACGCGACCCGCTCAACTCCCGATCCACCGCCGTTCAGGCTCATCTTCGTATGGGACTAGACTCTCGCTGGCCTCCTCGTGTACATCGGCCGCCGCTCCAATGGGCTGTTACCCTCGCAGGCTCGTCCAGGGAGACAAGGTCATGCCGAAATCTCAGTTCCGAACCGTCGCATCAGTAGCCGTGGTCCTCGCCGCCCTTGCCGCACCGGTTCAAACCTCGGACGGCGAACAGGGCGAGAGCACCTTCCTGGACCGCAGCCGGCGCCTGATCTACGAAGGCAAGCGCTCCGGCGAGGGCTACTTCTCCGCCGACGGCGGGCTCCTCGTGTTCCAGAGCGAGCGGCGGCCCGAGAATCCGTTCTACCAGATCTACCTGCTCGATCTGGCCACCGGCGACACCCGCGAGGTGTCGACGGGAATCGGCAAGACGACCTGCGCCTTCATCCATCCGGACGGCTCGCGAATCCTCTACGGGTCGACCCACCACGATCCGCGTTCGGCCGAACTGCAGCAGCAGGAACTCGACTTCCGCGCCTCGGGCCAGGAACGGCGCTACGCCTGGGACTACGACCCGGAGATGGACATCTACACCGTGCCGATGGCCGGCGGCGATCCGGTCCGGCTCACGGACGCGCACGGCTACGACGCCGAGGGCAGCTACTCCCCGGACGGCGAGTGGATCGTCTTCGCCTCCACCCGGGATGCCTACAACCGCGAACTCGACGAGCGCGAAGCGAATCTTCTGGAAGTCGACACCGCGTACTTCGGCGAGATCTACGTCATGCGGGCCGACGGCAGCGAACAGACCCGGCTCACGAACGTGCCCGGCTACGACGGCGGCCCCTTCTTCTTCGCCGACGGGTCCCGCATCGTCTGGCGGCGCTTCAGCGAAGACGGACTCGTCGCCGACATCTGGTCGATGAACCCCGACGGTTCGGACCAGCGGCAGTTGACCGACTTCGGTTCGATGAGCTGGGCCCCGTATCAGCACCCCTCCGGCGACTACATCTTCTTCGCCTCGAACAAGCTCGGCTTCGAGAACTTCGAGGTCTTCATCGTGGACACGGAGGGGACGAAGGAACCCGTCCGGGTCACCTGGACCGACCGCTTCGACGGCCTGCCCGTTCCCTCGCCGGACGGCCGCCAACTCGTCTGGACCTCCAGCCGCCACGGCGGCGACGGCGGCCAGCTCTACATCGCCGACTGGAACCACGAGGCGGCGCTCACGGCCCTTGAAGCCTCGCCGGCCCGCGTCTCCTCCGGCCGCGACGCCGAACCGACCGACCCGCGATCGGCGCTCGAGACCCACGTGACCACCCTCGCCTCCCCCGAGTTCGGCGGCCGGCTGACCGGCACGGAGGGCGAGCGGAAAGCCGCCAGCTACCTCGCCGAACAGCTCACAGCCCTCGGCGCCGAGCCGCTGCCCGGCGAGGACGACCTGCTGCTCGACTTCGAGTTCACTTCCGGCGCCCGCGACACGGGATCGACGATCCGCATCGAGACCGGAAGCGGCAGCGCCGCGTTCAACAACCACACGCAGATCCAGGCCCTCGGCTTCTCCGACTCGACCGAGGTCGAAGGCGAGGCCGTGTTCTCCGGCTACGGCATCCGGGTGCCGGACTCCCAGGACTTCGGCTACGACAGCTACGCGACGCTCGACGTCGCCGGCAAGATCGCCGTCGTCCTCCGCTACGTCCCCGAGGACATCGAGGGCGAGGCGCGGTCCATCCTGAACCGATACTCGGGGCTCCGCTACAAGGCGTTGACCGCGCGCGAGGCGGGCGCCGTCGGGCTACTCGTCCTGACCGGGCCGCGCTCGCCGAACGCCGGCGAGACGATCCCGATGGCCTTCGACACCGCGGCGGCCGGCTCCGGCGTCGCCGCGGCCAGCCTTGGCGGCGAGGCGGCGAGCGCGCTGTTCAAAAGCCTCGACCGCGATCTGGAAGAGATCCAGAAGAGTTTCGACGACGGCAACCCGCACACGGCCGGCTTCGACCTCCCCGACACGCGAGTCACCCTGACGACGGCGATCGAGCGGGAACGCAGCACGGCGCGGAACGTCGTCGCCGTCCTGCCCGGCAGGAAGGCCGCAAGCCTCGCCAAGCCGTGGGTCGTCGTCGGCGCCCACTACGACCACCTCGGCCGCGGCCGCGGCGGGAACTCGCTGGCGCGCCCCGACGAGAAGGAGGACCTTCACCTCGGCGCCGACGACAACGCCTCGGGAACGGCCGCGGTGCTCGCAGCCGCACGCCAGTTGCGGGAGCTGGGCCACGACCGGAACGTCGCGCTCGCCTTCTGGTCGGGCGAGGAACTCGGGCTTCTGGGCTCGGCGGACTTCATAGGCAACTCCGTCATCCCTGCGGACCAGATCGCGGCCTACGTGAACCTGGACATGGTGGGCCGCGTCCGCGACAACCGCCTGACCGTTCAGGCGGTCGGCTCGAGTCCGGACTGGACGGGACTGGTCGAAGCCGCGAACGTCCCGGTGGGCTTCGACCTCGGCATGCAGACCGATCCGTACCTGCCGACCGACACCTCGAGCTTCAACGGCGCCGGGATTCCGACCGTCAACCTGTTCAGCGGTTCCCACGAGGACTATCACCGGCCGACCGACACGGCGGACCGGATCAACTACGACGACCTGGAACGGGTGGCCCGCTTCGCCGCGCTGCTTGCCCGCCGCGCCGCGAACCAGGCCGAGCCTCTCGAGTTCGCGAAGGTCGAGCGGACCCTCCAGCAGGGCGGCAGCCGCGACACGGTGCGCGCCTACACCGGCACCATTCCCGACTACGCGAGCGAGGTGGAAGGCCTGCTGCTGGGCGGCGTAATGGAGGGCGGCCCGGCGGCCGAGGCGGGCCTTCAGGCGGGCGACGTGATCGTCGAGTTCGCCGGCCAGAAGATCGCCAACATCTACGACTACACGTACGCCCTGGACGCCGTGAAGATCGATGAGGCGATCGAAGTCGTCTACCTGCGCGACGGCGAGCGGTACCAGACGACGCTGACGCCGAGGGCCAGGCGATAACCCGAGTAGAGACCTCCAGGACTGGGTGCGCCGGCCTTCCGGCCGGCTCCGGGTCCCAACTGAAAGCTCCCCGAAGGAGATGCGCATGAGCCTCAATCGCCGAATCGGACTGTTCGCCGCCCTCGTCACGGGTCTCGCTCTCCTGGCCGGCACCGGCGGAGCCGCACCTCCCCCCACAGCCGCCGACCAGGCGGACGCGGCGCCCTTGCCGGTCGCCGAGCCCGAGAGCGTCGGCATGTCCAGCGAAAGGCTGCAACGCCTCTCGGACGCGATGGCCGGCTACATCGACCGCAAACAGGTCGCCGGCACGGTCACTCTGGTTGCCCGCCGCGGGAAGGTCGTCCACTTCGAGGCCCAGGGCGAACGCTGGCCCGAGGAAGGCGCCCCGATGACCCGGGACACGATCTTCCGGATCGCCTCGATGACGAAGCCGATCGCCTCCGTCGCCCTGATGACCCTGTACGAGGAGGGCCGGTTCCAGCTTCGCGACCCGATCGCGAAGTACCTGCCGGAGTTCACCGAAATGCAGGTCGCGGTCCCGCCGGACGCCGACGAGTACCTGGGCGCACCCTACAAGCTCGTCCAGGCCGCGCGGCCCATCACGGTTCAGCACATCCTGACCCACACGGCAGGCTTCGCGAACAACTACCGCGGCCTGCTCAAGGCGGACTACACGGAGCTGCGGACGAACCGCGATCCCGAGTGGACTGTCGGCGACTTCGTGAGCGCCCTGGCGGAACTCCCGCTCGAGTTCCATCCCGGCGACGCCTGGCAGTACGGGCCCTCCGTGGACGTCGTCGGCCGGCTGGTCGAAGTGCTCTCCGGCCAAACCTTCGACGAGTACCTGAAGGAACGAATCTTCGCGCCGCTCGGTATGACGGACACCTACTTCTACCTGCCCGAGTCGAAGGTCGACCGCTTCGCCGCCCTCTACCGTCCCGGCGAGGACGGCAAGATCGTCCTGACCGAGGCGCCGGACCCCTCCGCCCGGCACGTCCGTGAGCCGCACAAGTACTTCAGCGGCTCCGGCGGCCTCGTCTCGACCGCAGCCGACTACTATCGCTTCCACCAGATGATGCTCTCCGGAGGCGAACTGGACGGGAACCGCGTGCTTGGCCGCAAGACGGTCGAGCTGATGACGGCGAACCACACCGGCGACCACGGCCTCTGGCTGCGCGGCCCTGGCTTCGGCTTCGGCCTCGGCTATAGCGTGGTCACCGATCTCGGACCGTCCGCCGCGCCGGCCTCCGTCGGGTCGTACTCCTGGGGCGGCGCTTTCTGCACCGTGTTCTGGGTCGATCCCGAAGAGGAGTTGATCGGCATCCTGATGACCCAGGTGAGGCCCTACACCCACTTGAACATCCGGCAGGATCTCCAGAGCCTGACCTACCAGGCCATCGTCGACTAGCCGGCCGGGAGTCGGACTCGCATGGCGACCTGGGCGATCGGCGACGTCCACGGCTGCTACCGGACGCTCCAGATCCTGCTCGGCCGGATGGACCTCGATGTCCGCAAGGACCGCTTGTGGATGGTCGGCGATCTCGTGAACCGGGGGCCGCGTTCGCTCAAGGTTCTCCGCTGGGCCCGCAAGCTGGACAGGAAGATGGGCGATCGGTTTCGGGTCGTGCTCGGAAACCACGACCTGCACCTGATCGCCCGCCACCTGGGGGCCGCCCGCACGAGACCGCGCGACACCCTGAAGAAGGCCCTCAAGGCGCCCGACGCCGACGACCTGGTCGACTGGCTGCGCCGCTTGCCCTTCGTCCACTTCGAGGAGGTCGCCGGCCGCGACCACGTCCTCGTCCACGCCGGCCTGCGGCCGGGCTGGTCCCGGCAGGACGCCGCCGAGGCAGCCAGGCGGCTTGAACGGCAGCTTCGGGGACCGAAGGCGAGGCGACTGCTGCGCCGGCGAGAGAAGAAGTCGCTGGTCGCCTTTACCCGCGCCCGGATGCTCGACGGGAAGGGCCGGCCCCACCACTACAGCGGCGCGCCCGAGACGGCGCCCCGCGGCCTTTGTCCCTGGTTCGAGAGCGAACCGCGGGGATGCCCCGGACACACCGTCGTCTGCGGCCACTGGGCCGCCCTGGGCGCGCGCCTGTACCCGCGGTTGATCGCAATCGACAGCGGTTGCGTCTGGGGCGCGAAGCTCACCGCGGTTCGCCTCGAGGACCGACTGTTGGTACAGGAGACATTCGCCGACAGCGCGTGACCCTGCTGCCGCTATCATGGGATGGCTCACGATGTCGAGCCGCTCCTTCCGATGGCGCCCTAGACAAACGCTGGTCTGGTGGACCAGCGGGAAGGACTCGGCCTGGAGCCTCCACCTGTTGCAGCAGGATTCCGGATGGGACGTGCGAGGCCTCATCGCGCCAGTGAGCGAGACGAACGGCCGCGCCCTGCTCCACGGCGTCCGCGGCGAGATGCTGGAGCGGCAGGCAGCGGCACTGGGCCTGCCGCTGCAGTTGGTCCCGGTCGATTGGACCACTTCCCAGACAAGGCGGGACGCCGTCTATCAGCGCGCCCTGAGCGCCGCTCGGGCCGAAGGCATGGAGTACGTGGCCTTCGCCGAAATCGCGTCCAACCAGCGCCGGGAGCGTCAGTCGCTGAGGGTCGGGAAAACCGGGATGGAGGCCGTGTTTCCTCTCTGGGGACGCGATTCCAGGAAACACGTGAAGGAGGTGCTGAGCGCCGGCCTGTCTTCCTGGGTGTGCTCGGTCGATACAAACGCCATCCAGGCCGAACTCTCCGGCTATCGCTTCGACGAGGACTTTCTGGACGCTCTGCCGGAAGGCGTCGACCCCGCGGGCGAGAGCAACGAGTTCCACACATTCGTGGAATGGGCGCCAGGTTGGCACCATCGAGTGCCGGCGACCGCCACGCGGAGCATCGAGGTCTACGATGCCGCTTTCACGGAGATAGAACTCGCGGAGTTGGACGAGGAGCGCGACCACGGACCGGCCGGCTCGGAAGAGCACGATCTTCCGCACGGCGTCGACCCCTTCACTCACTTCAAGCGGCTGGCCAGGGTCCGGCGCTACGTCGACGAACACCTCGCCGAGCACCTCGACGGCGAATCGGTCGCCCACATCGCGTCGCTGTCGCCCACGGCCTTCTCGAGGTACTTCCGGCGACACGTCGGGACGACATTCGTGATGTGGTTGGCAAACCGCCGGGTCGAACGGGCCTGCCGCCTGCTGCGGGACCGCAGCGACGCGGTCGGCCAGATCGGATACGCCGTCGGTTTCCACAGCGAACGAACCTTCCGCCGGGTCTTCCACGAACACATCGGTTGCAGCCCTTCGGAGTACCGGAAGCAGTGCCTCGACGACACGGCCGCCGAGGACGCTCTCCAATAGAGGCATCCCGGCGCCTCGAGTTGAGAAAATCTGGCCGATTCCGGCCGGATCTGGCCGATTCCGGTCGGATTCAGCCGATTCCGGTCAGAATCTGGCCGGTCTTCGTTCCGGCGGTCTGATGTAATCGGACAGTCGGGAGGACCGAAAGCAGTCGAATGTCCAGCGCCAGTCTCAAGATGATGCGAGGAACGCTTCGCCGGCACAGGAGGCGCCCTGTCGCCGAAGTACGACGGCGTGAGCGGGCAATACGTAGACGAGGATGCCGTTCGCCCGCCAAACAGGGAAGCGCTCGACGACGATGCGGTGGAGCGCCTGTGGGCGCTCAGCCTGGAGGCCGTCTCGGCATGATCGGGCCGGCTGACGCCGTTCTTCAGAGATCGGTCAGACCGGAGTCACACGGGTTCAGGTCCGAACCGCAACGCAACGTGCCAGACTTTCCCAATGCCCTTCCGAGACTTCGAGTCCCGGCTACCGCCCAATGCGGACCGACACCCCCACTCCCGGACCGCGGACCCGTCATCCGAGCCCGAGGACTGCGTAGCCGAGAGGGCCGGCGTGCCAAATGCCGTTAGTCATCCCTTCTACCGTGCTTCAAGACGGCGCGACGGGAGGCGGAAGTCGCACCGGCTTCGGTTCGGAGACTTCGAGTTCGACCCCAACTCGCGAGAGCTGGTCGGTCCGGCAGGCTGCCTCAGATTGCCGCCCCAGCCAGCCAGACTGCTGGCGCTCCTTCTTGAGAGCAACGGCATCGTGATCTCACGCGAGACGGTGCGACGACACCTCTGGCCGGACCAGATCCACGTCGAGTTCGATCAGGGGATCAACACCTGCATCAAGCGACTTCGCTCCGCGCTTGACGATCGCGCCGAAAGGCCCCGCTACATCGAGACGATCCCGCGCCTCGGCTATCGCTTTCTCGAACCCGTGGCCAGGATCGGCCACCGCAACGGATTCCTGGAAGCCCGAGGCGGCACCCGCAAGAGCAGGGCCCGACCCCGGCGGCTGGCCATCCTGGTCCTGGTCGGCCTGGCGATCGGCGCATCGGTGGCCATCTGGCGCGCCCTGGCCGCGCCGCCATGCGACGAAGACGGTACCCCTCAAGAGATCGTCGGCAATGTCGAATCCCCGCTAGGTCACGGCCCGGCGAACGACCGTGAGCAGCAGCCTCAGCCCTGAGAAGGAACCGGCGCCACGGAGGCGCCAGGCGGCCACGCGCCAGGACAGGCGGACCTGTGACGGCCCGAATCAACATCGAACGGCGCCGGGCGAGAGCGAAACGCCGGCCGACCGCGCGGACTGTCCGGCTACATTCGCCGCGAGTGGAAACCAAAAGGACTCCTCCTTCGTTGTACCTGTAGAGGGGCTCGATCAGGCGGACTCCGATCGAGCGACTCAAGAGGCGAACCGTGCGATGAAGGAGGCATACGCGATCTCTCGCATCCTGCTGGCGGACGTCTACGACGCGACCGCCGAGCCGGAGTCCGCCCCGGCGCCGCCGCGGCAGCGTCTGCGCCGCCTTGCCCTGACGCTTTCGACCCTGCTGTTCGCGGCGGCCCATGCGTCACCGGAACGGCGCGGCGGCTCCGACGAGGCCCTCGACCGGTTGAACGAGATGACATCGACGATCGGGGCCTGCCAGGACGGCGGCGTCCTGTCGCCAACCGAAGCGGAGCGCCTGCGCCAGATGAGCGAGGCGCTGGACCGCAGCCTCCGCAACGACGAAGCCCCCGCCTGACGTCGAGGACTCGCTCAGCCCGCCGCCGCCCATAGCAGCCCGTGGTGGAAGTGCGCGTCCGCGCCTTCCCGTGCGAACAGGACGGTCAGGTCGCGGACAGACGCCGCGGCAGCTCCACGGCGACCAGATCCTCCACGTGGGAGCGGCTCGAACCAAGCGCCACGATGTCGAACTTGCCGAACTGCCGAAGCGGTCCCACGTTGTAGAGCAGGAATCGGCCGGCCCCCGCGCCGCGCTCGTGCACGGCGTCGCCCAGGCGGGCCAGGAGCTGCCGGAACGTCATCCCCACGAGCTCGGGGTGGGTGAAGGCCTGCGCCTGGTATGGCGGGCGGCCACCCGGGTAGAGCCGGTCGACCAGGTTCATCGGCGTGCTGGTGCCGCCCCAGCGTCCGTTGCACTCCGTGAACACGGTCCGCCCGTTCGGCAGCACCAGGTGGTCGAACGAACAGCGGCCGACGTAGCCCAGGCGCTGCAGGGCGGCGGCCACCTGGCCTGACTGGGACACGATCCGCTCCTCGACCTCGGCCGCCAGTCCGCTTGGCCTGCTGCCGACGAAGACACCTTCCTCGCCTGCCAGGATCTGCTCGTAGACGCCTCCGAGCGTCGGTTCGCCGCCACCAGGCGGCGGCAGCCACCACTGCGTCGAAGGGGACGACGCGGCCTGCTCCCAGCGCACCGCGAGCACGTCCTCGCCGCCCTCCCAGCCGGTCCTCTCGAGAAAACCCTGGACGATCTCCAGAACGGCCGGGAATCCGCGCCGACGAAGCGCCGCGGACTCGAACACCTCGTTGCCCATCGCCGAAGCGCAACGCAACCGCTTGAGCGCGACGGAGGGACCCGTCTCCGCAAGTTCGAGCAACGCCCGCGCCAGCTCCCGCGGCGACCTCGACCGACGGCTCTCGGGCAGGAAGCGGGGGCCCAGGACCGCGGTGACCAGATCCTCGAAGTTCGCCTTGTCGTTCGCGATCCAGGTCACCGGCGGCGGCGGCGCCAGCACCCGCACGCGCGCGCCGCTGCCTCTGGCAACCTCCGCCGCCAGGTTCCAGATCGCCTCGGTACCGAGGAAGGGCTCGACGACGAGACCGCCGCGGCGGGCAAGCGCTCCCAACCGCTCCAGGAGCCCGCAATTCGTCATGCAGGCGCGGGCGAGCGCGAGCGGGTTGCCGCCAGGGTGAACGATCAGTTGCTCCACCGCGCCCAGGCCGAGGATCTCCCGGCAGTAGCGCTCGTAGCCGGCCGAACCGGAGGTCGTCGCCGCATAGACATCGCCTCCGCGAGCCCGCAGCCGGGCGCGGTGCTGGTAGTGCTCGACGCCGCTCACGCCATCGAGGAACGGAATCGCCGCGAAGTCGTCCAGATGGAGCGCAGGCGTGCCCGCATCGGCCAACCGGTACCGGAGATGCTCGAAGGGCTCGAGCCGCCGCTTGAGGTCGAAACGGTCGCGAAGCTCCGCCACAGCGGCGTCGACCGTCATCGGGCCGGAACCGCCTGGACACCAGCCTCTGGCGACGCCGCGCCGCTTTGCAGAATCCGGCGGCAGGCCTCGCGATCCACCTTGCCGGATGCCGCGACCGGCAGCTCGTCCACGACGCGCCACCGCCGCGGCCGCTTGAACCCCGCAAGCCGCCCGCCCAGGCGCCGCTTGAGGGCGCCGAGACCGCCGAGCGCCTCAAATCCCTTGCCCGCCACGAGAACGGCGGCCACCTGCTCGCCCCACTCCTCGTCCTCCACGCCGACAACGCAGACGGCGATAGCACCGGGCCACTCCAGAACGACGGCCTCGACTTCCGCGGGGTCTACGTTCTCGCCACCGGTCACGATCCGGTCCGTGCGGCGACCCACGACGCGGAGCCGACCGTCCTCGCCGACCGACCCCAGGTCGCCCGTATCGAACCATCCGTCCGCCTCGAACGGCTGCTCGAGCGGCTTGCCCGGCGCCGCGCCAAGATAGCCCGAGAACAACGCCGCGCCACGGACCTGGATGACGCCGGCGGACCCGTCCTCAGCCCCCGCGACCCGCACCTCGATCCCGGAGAGCGCCTTCCCCACGCCCCCTGGCGTCTCGGCCAGCCGCTGTGTCGCGACCTGGGAGCAGGCCTCGGTCAACCCGTAGGTCGCAAGCACGGGCCAGCCTCCAGCCCTGGCGCGCTCCATCAACGTCGCCGGAGCGGCGGCGCCGCCCACGAGCACGGCCCGCAGGCTCGCAGGCGGATACCGGGCCACCTGGACCAGCCGCGCGAGCATCGTCGGCACGACGGACAGGAGGGTGACCCGGTCACGCTCGACGACGCGCAACGTCTCGGCGGCATCGAAGTTCCCGGCTGCCCCGCGGCCGCCCAGGATCACCGCCCGGCGCGCCTCAAGACAACGAACGACGATCATCAGGCCGCCCACATGGGCGGTCGGCAGGCTCAGCAGCCAGCGATCCTCCTCGATCCAGCCCAGAGCCTCGCCATGAGCCCGGACCGAGGCCAGGAGCGCCGACCGAGGAAGAACGGCGCCCCGCGGCCGACCCGTCGTACCGGACGTGAAGACGACGCCGGCGGCCGGACCCACGCTCGGGTTGCCTGCCGCCGGGGGTGACGGCACGGCCGTCATCGCGCCGCCGCTCTCGATGCACAGGCAGGCGCCGGCCACGGCGATCGCACGGTCCCGCTCGGCGCGGGTCCAGCGAGGGTGGACCAGCACGAAGGAGACCTCGCCCTCCAACAGCGCAAGAAGCGCCTCGACCGTCGTCGGCCCGGCGCCGCCGACCACGGCGACGACCGGCGCCGGCAGGCCTTCGAGCCGACGACCCAAGACCTCTCGCGTTCGCGCCACCCGCCGGGCAAGTTCCGCCCAGCCGATCTCGCGGCCGCCATCGACCAGCGCCGTCGCCGCGGGCGCCTCGCGCGCCGCCGCCTGAACCGAGAGTGCGCCGTTCAGGTGCGCCCCCCCAGGACAATGCCGATCGACAGGAGCACGCCGAAAAGCAGGAGCAGGCGAGCGGTCGCGGCCAGCGCCCAGTTGAGTGCCGCGCCCTCCCCGCGCCAGACGGACCGCAGGACGGCGGCCGCAGGCGGCAGGGCGAGCCACGAGAGCAGAGGCCACGGGCCGAGGACCGGCACGGTCGGCAGGACGGCGAGGAAGGCCACGCCGAGGCAGGCGGTGTACTCGATCAGACCGAAGCGGCGTCCGAACCGCACGATCAGGGTCCGCTTCCCGGCTACCGCGTCCGTTTCCTGATCGCGAAGGTTGTTCGTCACGAGAATCGCCACGGACAAAAGGCCCACGGCAAGGCCGGCCCACCAGGCGGACGGCGGCGCGGCGAGCGTCTGCACCCATGTCGTCCCGACGACCGCCGCGAGACCGAAGAAGAGCAGGACGAACACGTCGCCCAGGCCGACGTAGGCGAGCGGCCAGGGACCGGCGGTGTAGAGCAGTCCGGAGACGATCGAGGCGACGCCCAACGCGAGGACGGGCCAGCCGGCTACGGACGCCAGGTAGAGGCCGCAGAGCGCGGCCGCTCCGAACGCGCACCACGCGCCGACCCAGACCTCGCCGCGACCCAGCAGGCCGGACTGGACCGCTCGCCGTGGACCGACGCGCTTGCGGGTGTCCGCGCCACGGTCGAAGTCCAGCACGTCGTTCGACAGGTTCGTGCCGATCTGAAGACCGAGCGCCGTCCCCAACGCGGCCAGTGCCGGCCCCGGACGCGGACCGCCCACGGACACGGCGCAGGCGGTTCCCACGAGCACCGGCGTGACGCCCGCCCAGAGGGTCTTCGGTCGAACGGCTTCCAGCCAGGCGGCCAGCTTGCCGGGCCGGTCGTCTCCGGTCACCGGGCCTGGCCCCTCCGGGACGTCCGGGCTCATGGGTAGCGCTGAAACTTCGAGAAGTCCGGCCGCCGCTTCTCCAGAAACGCCTGCCTGCCCTCCTGCCCTTCCTGCGTCATGTAGAACAGCAACGTCGCGTTGCCCGCCAGCTCCTGGAGCCCCGCCTGACCGTCGCAGTCGGCGTTCATTGCCGCCTTCAGACAGCGCAGCGCCATCGGGCTGTTGGCCAGCATCTCGCGGCACCACTGGAGCGTCTCCTCCTCGAGCCGCTCGAGCGGCACGACGGTGTTGACGAGCCCCATGTCGAGCGCCTGCCGCGCATCGTACTGGCGGCAGAGGAACCAGATCTCCCGAGCCTTCTTCTGGCCCACGATCCGCGCCATGTACGAGGCGCCGTAGCCGCCGTCGAAGCTGCCCACGCGCGGCCCGGTCTGGCCGAAGCGCGCGTTGTCCGCGGCGATCGTCAGGTCGCAGACCATGTGCAGCACATGGCCGCCGCCGATCGCGTAGCCGGCGACCATCGCGACGACCGGCTTGGGCAGGGTGCGGATCTGGCGCTGCAAGTCGAGGACGTTCAGCCGCGGCACGCCGTCGTCGCCGATGTAGCCGGCATCGCCCCGGATTCGCTGATCGCCGCCCGAACAGAACGCCATCGGTCCCTCGCCGGTCAGGATGACCGCGCCGACTTCGCCGTCGTCCCGCGCCAGGTCGACGGCCGCGCTCATCTCCTTGACCGTCAACGGCCGGAAGGCGTTGCGAACCTCCGGCCGGTTGATCGTGATCTTGGCTATCCCCTCCGGGTCGCCGCCGACATGGGACTTCTCGTACCGGATGTCAGTGTACTCACCGGCGCTTCGCCACTCCTGACTCGACTGTCCGCTCATCCCCCTCGCCTCCTTCGACCGGCGACACTACAACGGCGCCGAGCCCGCGGGACCGAGAGTCCGGGTTCGCCTCAGGTACGGCCGCCCCGTCCGTCAACCGCGTTGTTCAGCAACCGGGCCAGTTCGGCCGGCGCTTCCAGGAGAACGTTGTGTCCAACGCCGTCGACGAGTCGAACGACGCCCTGGGCCAGTTCTTCGGCCATCCGCTCCGCCAGAGCGCTGAACTTCACGTCGAGGCCGCCCGCGATCAGCTCGACCGGGCAGGCGACGGCGGAGAGCGCCGGGCGATAGTCGGGCATCGCGCCGAGGCTGAGCGTTCTCATCGCCGCGGCCAGACCGGTCGGATCGTGTCCGAGACGGATCTTTCGCTGCTCTTCCAGCACCTCCGCTTCAAGCTTCCGTTGGCTTCGGAACAGCGGCAGGCTGGACCACTCGCGATCGAAGGCGTCCAGACCTCGCTCTTCGATGAGTCGCGCCCAAGCCTCGTCCGCGGCTCTCCGCGTCGCCCGCTCGTCCTCGCCATCGATACCCGGGTTCGCGCCGATCGTGGCAGCACCGACGAAGAGGTCGGGATGGCGAACCAACAGGCCGAGAGCCAGACGGCCGCCCAGAGAGTAGCCGGCGAGATACCGAGGCTCGGGCACGGCGACCCTGATCTCGGATGCAAGCCGATCGACCTCGGCCTCGAAGGAGTGAGCGACAGCTTCGGCCGCAGTGCCGGTTCCATGCCCGTACACCACGGGCGCATAGGTTTCCACGCGAAGCCGACCGGCCGTCTGCCGCCAGCTTTCCGGGCTGCCGGAGAAGCCGTGGATCAGGACGGCCGTCGTCATCGGCCCGGGGCGGCGACGACAAGCGACACGCCGCTCCGGCTGACCGCAGCCTCGAGCTCTCCCTTTAGTTCCCGGAGCCTCTCAGCCCGGGCGTAGGTCAGCCCGAACGCCTGCGCCAGCCCGTAGTAATCGACTCCATGCGGAGTGAGCCAGTGCCTGCCCGCCGGGCTGTTGAACACGTCAGTCTCCGCGATCGGAAGACGGTCGAAAATCCGTCCGCCCCCGTTGTCGATGACGACGATGACCGCTGGCGAGCCTGCCCCGTACAGCGACGACACCGTCAGACCGTCCAGGTCGTGCAGCAGGCTGACATCGCCGAGAAGCAGTACGCCGGCCGGGAAGGTGCCGGCGGAAAGCGAGCCCAGAAACCCTGCCACGAGGCCGTCGATACCGCTCAACCCGCGCTGACTGGCGACCCAGATACGACGCTCGACCGTCCCGACCCGGTCTTCCATCAGCCGCACGGGCAGGCTGTTCCCGAGCATCAGCAGACCGCCACGCGGCGTCGCCTGCACTGCCGCCTGCACTGCATGGCCATCGTGGAAAGCGCCCTCTCCCGCTCCGGCAGTGAGGCTCGCGCCAGCCTCCCGGAAGCGGCGACTGAAGGCCACCACGTCACGGCGCCATCGGTCGCGTGTCGAAGTGGAAGGCGCCGCCTCCAACCGGGAACAGAGGCCGCCAACCGCGGCTCTGACATCGCCCGGCAGGAACACCGAGGCAAGTCCAGCCGGATCGGTCCACGGGCCCTCCGACAGCACGATCTGAGGCGCACCGCGGGTTTCCAGGAAACGCTGCAAATCGGCTGATACCGGGGGCGCACCGACCTGCATGACGAGGTCCGGGGCCAGCAGCGCCTTCCCGCCGTCGGTTGACCAGGCCGCACCCAGGCAGTCGGCGAGATGTCCAACTCCGCCAGGGGTGTCCGATTCCACGAACCGGCTCTGGCTCGTCGCCTCAGCCACAAGCGGAAAACCGGTTCGGTGAGCCAGTTCCGCAAGGCCGAAGACATCGGTGTCAGTCTGACGGACCTTCGGCGGCGGCAGAGCCAGGGGTCCCGCAACGATCAGTCCGCGTTCCGCCTGCCGGCAGAGCTGAGCCGCCCGATCCAGGGCGTCCGGGTCCGGAGCGACGCTCGGAATGCCGACTTCGAGTGGCTCCTCCAGCAACTCGTCCACCACGAGCGCAGCAGGATGCTCCTCTCCACCCTTCGGCCGCTCCAGGGGCTTTCTCGCCCGCACATTGAGGTGCACCGCTCCGCCTCTCGGCCAGCGAGAACGGAACACCGCCTGTGCCGCCGTGCGGCGAAGAGCCCGCAGGCTCAGAAGATCCGTTCGCCCGCCCAGGTCGATCTCGGCAAAGAAGCTCACCGCCGATCCGAAGAGCTTCGTCTGATCGGTGGTCTGCGGCGAAGCACAGTCCATCTGCTCTGACGGCCGGTCGGCGCTGAGAACGATCAGCGGCAATCCGGCCTCCCGAGCTTCCAGGATCGCCGGAAAGTAGTGGGCCGGCGCGCTGCCCGAGGTACAGATCAGGGCCGTCGGCATCCCCGTCACGCGCGCCTGGCCGAGGGCGTAGAAGCCAGCCGCCCTCTCATCGATGATGCTCTCGAGCTGGAGATCCACAGCTCTCCCCGTGGCCGCCACGCGGTCCAGGGCGGCAAGAACGAGCGGCGTCGAGCGCGAGCCCGGGCTCGTCACGATTCGCCGTACGCCCGCCCCGATCAGGGCGCCGACCAGCAGACGGGCGCGCTGAAACTGCGCCTCGCCCGCCGCCAGTTCCATGCCGCCGGAGACGCACGGCCGCCCGCCGCCGTTTCCCTCGTTTCGTTCGATGGCCGACACTACTGCGGCGGACGGCCATCCCCGGCCGGCTGGCGGATCAGATCGAGCAACTCGTCGGCGTTCAGGCGTCCGGCGGTGGAGGCGCCCTCGAGCAACTGGTCGGCCAGATCCCGCTTGCGACGGTGTAAATCGACGATCTGTTCCTCGATCGTGCCTTCCGTCACCAGGCGATAGATCGTAACCGGCCGCGTCTGCCCGATGCGATGGGCCCGATCCGAGGCCTGATCCTCCACTGCCGGGTTCCACCAGGGGTCCATGTGGATCACGTAGTCCGCCGCGGTGAGGTTCAAGCCAAGGCCGCCAGCCTTGAGCGAAATGAGAAAGACATCGCCCTCGCCGGCCTGAAAGGCGGCGATGCGCCTCGCCCGGACCTTCGCCGGCGTCGAACCGTCCAGATACTGGTAGCTGACGCTTGCGCCCTTCAGGTGCTGCTCGATCAACTTGAGATGCTTGACGAACTGCGAGAAGACCAACACCTTGTGCCGATTTTCCAACAACTCCTCCAGGGTCTCCGCGAAAACGGCGAGCTTCGAACTCGGCGCATCGGCGGCGTCGAGCACCAGTCGCGGATGGCAGCAGGCCAGCCGCAGGCGCGTCAGGTGCGCGAGCACCTGTACCCGGCGAGCGCCCTCGACCAGGTCGGGACCGTCGTCGCGCACGGCCTCGAGCTCCGCGAGGGCGCGTCCGCGCAGGGTCTCGTACAGCGTAGCCTCCTCCGTCGACATGGTGACACGCAGCGTGATCTCCGTCCGCTCCGGCAGGTCGTCCAGCACGTCGGCCTTCAGGCGCCGCAGGACGAACGGAGCGATCAGTCGACGCAGCCGGGCCTGGGCCATCGCGTCGCCGTCGCGCTCAATGGGAAGGGCGAAACCCCGCCGGAACCCTTGCAGGGAGCCGAGCAAGCCCGGATTGACGAATCCGAACAGCGAGTGCAGGTCCATCAGATTGTTCTGAATCGGCGTGCCGGTGGTGACCAGCCGGAAACCGGCTTTCAGTCGGCGCGCCGCCTTCGTGCGCTTGGCGACGGGGTTCTTGATCGCCTGCGCCTCATCCAGCGCGACGCTGTGCCATGGTGTCGCCGCCAGCATCTCCACATCGTTCTGCAGCACGCCGTAGGTCGTGACGAACAGATCGAAGGGTCCCGGACAGTCGAGGAGCGCCGTTCGAGACGGCGCCGGCCCGGCATAGACACGGACGTTCAGCGTAGGGGCGAAACGACGCGCCTCGTCGACCCAGTTGGCTACCACGGAGGTCGGCGCCACGACCAGGGCGGGACCTCCGGGCGCCCGTTCGAGCAGCACGGCGAGGGTCTGCACGGTCTTCCCGAGGCCCATGTCGTCGGCGAGGCAGGCCCCCGCTCCCCAGTGCGCGAGACGGGCCAGCCAGCGGAAGCCGTCCCGCTGATAGGGCCGCAGTTCGGCCCGCAACGTGCCCGGCAGCTTCGGTTCGAACGATTCGGCCTCGGCGAGGCGCGCGCGCAAGTCGCGCCAGCCCTCGTCGGCGTCTACCTCGGCGCTGTCGAAGAGTTCGTCGAGCGCCAGGGTCGCGAGCGGATGAAGCCGCACCGCGCCCCTGGCCGACGGCGCCGCCAGACTGGCGAAGTCTTCGAGTTGGCGGCGAAAGGCGGCGCTCAGCGCAAGAAACTCCCCCTCGTCAAGTCTCAGGAAGCGCGAACCCGCACTCTCGTCCAGAAGTTCGAACAGCCGCTTCAACTGAACGGCCCGCCCTTCGTCGATGGCGAGCTTGCCGGAGGCCTGCATCCACTCCTCGGCCGACTTCAGGCGAAGGCTCAGCGAAGCCGACGACGCCTGCGCCACGATGCGGAAGGGCTCGCCCCGCGGCCACTTGCAGCGGGCGCCAATCGAGGCGAGGCGATCCAGTAGATCGAGACACCGCTCGGGTTCCGGCGCCACCAACGGTTCCAACTCCGTGGGCCGGGAAGAGAGCATCGGACACTGCTCGACCAATCGGTCGACCGCCAGGCGTTCGGCTTTCAGGTCGCGCCCCGCCTGCACCGGAGCGCCGTTCCGGTGAGCGAACACGTTGACGCCACCGCTTCCCGGCGTGAAGTAGATGTCCGAGCCCGGGACAGGCTCCACGACGAGCGCGGCGGTCAGTCCGGCGCCCGACGGCTCGAGACGCACCCAGGGCTGCGAGTCCGCCACCACCTTCACCGCATTGGCGGCCCTGTCGACGATGTCGCTCTGCACTCGGACGCTCGACGAGAGCGTCGACACCGCGGCCAGCAAACGCGTTCGCGACTCGGCGGGCACGACCAGTCCGGACTCGGGAACGACATGGAAAAGGCGTCGGTGATCGGCCGTGAGCCGAGTCACCTCGCAGCGTCGTTCGGTCACCATCCTGGCGATGTAGTCGTCGTCGGAGTCATTGCGGGCGTCCGCGTGAAACTCGAACTCGTCGTCGGAGATCGCGTCCCGGGGCTCCACGCGGACAACGGCACGGCCTTCGGCGTCCTCGTCGACCGAGAGTTCGGGCTCTCGCAGCGCGATGTCCATGGACTCTCCCTCGGCGTTGAAGACGTGCGGATGACCGGCGAGAGCGGACAGGCTCGCAAGGCCCAGGTAGTGGTCCGCGCGACCGGTCCAGTAGCTGTCGGTGGCTATCGCGGCGATGGCCTCCCGATCCTGCGGCAGGAGGAAGTCCTCTCCCTGGAGATCAGCGGCCAGACGTTTCGCCGCGACCTTCCGACCGCTCGTCCAGGAACCGTTCTTCTTCTGACGCTGTTCACGGGCGCTCAAGATGAGCGAGTGGCCCGCATCCACGATCTCCCATGCGAGCCGCCGCTTGACCGCCCGACGCGCCCCGGGACGCCCGGCCGCCTTGCGCCCGGCTTCCTCCGCGAGGAATTCGAGCGACTTGAGGGCGTTCTCCCAGTCCGCCAGCGGCCTCACCAGATCGACCAGCGTTCCGGAGCGGCGGTCGGCCCGTCCGGCGTCGGAAGCGCCGCCGACTGAACGATCGACCGACTGCCCATGCCGAGCCAGCACCTCGTCGCACTCGGTAACCAGCCAGGCGAAACCGCTTGCGGCCGCTCGCTGGCGATACTCCAGGAGACACGCCCGGCTCGAGTCGGCGTACGGGTAGCTGTCCAACCAGCAGTTCAACAGGCCGTCCATCAGGGAGCTCAGAGCGGGGCGATTCAATGGTCGACCGAGCGTCTTCACCTCCGTCCTCACCCCCACTGCATCGAGCACCCAGTCGAGTTCCCTGGCTCGCCGGTTCAAGTTGAGCTCGGCGCCGCGGTAGATCCGCTTGAGCAACTGGTTCGCAGCCAGGGAATCCAGTCGGACCAGGGCCAGCAACGACCACGCGAACGCCCTCGAATCGGGGAACACCAGACGCTTGCGCGTGCCCTTGCGCTCCTTGGCAAGGCAATCCTTGATGTGTCGTTCGGCCGACTCGTCGTCGCCCCTCAGCAGGGCAATCAAGGCTCGCGTCGCCGCCAGACCGGTGGCGGCGACCTTGCTCTCGCGACTGCTCGCTGGCAGGTTCTCGAACACCGCCAGCGCCGCGTCGAACCGGCCCTGCAGAACACGGATGAAGGCGATGTCAGCGGCATGGGTCTCCGGCGCCCGGGTCAGTTCCCCGCAGAGCCTGATAGCGGGCGCCGGCGAAGGGCATGTCTCGATGACGTGTTCAAGACATGCGGTCAGAGCGCGGGAGCGAAGTGGCTCCGGCAGAACTCGCAGCAGATCGTCCGCCAGCGGCTCCACCAGGAAGTCCCAACTGATGCCGTCGGCAGTCTTTTCGAACTCGCGAAGCGCATCGACGTCGCCGCGAATCAGATGGCAGCGCAGCCGCATCTGACCCTGGACCGGATCCCACGGGGCCCGGAAGGCGCAAAGCTCGAGGAGCAGCGGCGTCAGGTGGCCGTTCTCGTGGGCAATGCGGGCCAGAGCGAACGACCACGCCGGACTGGCGCGAACCCCCTGGCCATGCCACTCCTCCACCAGACCCGCCTCGCACAGCTCACCCCGGCAGCGGCGCACCGTCGCCACGTCGAGACGGCGGCCGTCCAGCAGAACGCCAGCCTTGGACATGGCGCGCTGCACCCGTCCGACTCCCAACGGGCCGGGCGCCCCGACGCCGTATGCCTGGGCGACAAGTCGCGCCGCGGGCGACAATGCCGCATACTCGGCGGCGACGGAGTGCGCCTCGGCCGGAGAACCGCGAACGAGGGGAATCCGGCCGCCAGGACCGAAGTCGCTCAACCCCCTCTCCATGCCCCCAGAATCGCGTCGAGCTTCAGGTTCGTCTCGGCCAGTTCGCGGTCAGGATCCGAATCGGCCACGATGCCGGCGCCGGAGTAAAGCAGACCTTTGCGGCCGGAGGCGAGGCACGAGCGCAGCGCAATCGAGAACTCGCCGTCACCACGGCCATCGAACCACCCGACCGGCCCCGCGTACCAGCCGCGTTCCCGGTCTTCCGTGCGCCTGATCGCGGCCAGCGCATCAACGGTCGGGCTGCCCGCCACTGCCGGCGTCGGATGGAGGGCCCGCACCAGCCTCAGCACGTGAGGCGGTTCGGCCGCTTCCGCAAGCGCGGCACGAATCGGCGTCTCCAGGTGGAGCACGTTTCGCAGCACGCGCACCCCCGGCGCGGAACTCGGCGCCGCGGCGCCACAACTCCGGTCGAGGCGCTCGACGAGAAAACGCACGACGAGGTCGTGCTCCAGGCGGTCCTTGGCGCTATCGAGCAGCAGCCGCTCCAGCTCCTTGCGTCTGTCCGGAAATGGATCGCTGGCGATCGAACCGGCCAGGGCCAGGGTCTCGATCCGCCGACCCCGGCGGCTGATGAGGAGCTCGGGCGTTGCACCGAAGAAGATGGAACCGCCGCGAAGAAAGGCGAAACAGGTGCAAGTGGGCATGTGCCTTCGCAGCCGCTCGGCGATGCGGGCGAGATCCAGCGTCCCGAAGGGTCGGTCGAGTCCGAGTTCGACCGTGCGGGCCGCGACGACTTTCTGGAGCCGTCCTTCGGACACGTCGCTCCGGAGTTCGTCCACCCGTCGCATCCACTCCTCGACGGCGGGCTGATCGCAACTTTGCAGAATCCCGGGCAGCGCAAGCGGGTCCCCGTCCGGAGTGCTCCCGTTGCCGCCGGCTCCGTCCGCCGGGGCGATCCCCCGCTCCAGTTCCTCGCCCAGCCGTTCGAGCCGGTCCCGCCACCGGGGCCCGGCCGCAATCTCCGCTCCCTCGAGAACCGCGTACAGGTGAGCCGACTCCGCTTCCGCCACGTAGCCGACCCGCGGCAGCACGAAGCTGCCCGCCCCGAAGTCGTCCCAGGCGGAGTCAACCGGGCCCGACCGCCCTTCCGCCAATCCCGCATCGAAGGCGAGGCCCCCGTACAGCCTCAGAGCCAGCGGGTCAGCGTCCGCCAATTCGGCCCAGAGTCCCGAAGCCCGCTCCGCCAATCGATCGATCGCCGCGCCCGCTGTGCGTCCGCCGGGGTCCGACACCCCGGCCGGGACATCGGCTCCCCCGTTCGCGCCAGTCATCTTTCCGCGCGGCGCTTCGACCTCGAAGCGCCGCGCGGCGCCCCAGCCCGCACACCGCATGCCGTCAGACGGCGACCACAGATGCCCCACCGGCTGGCACTCGGGAAAAGCACGGGCCACCAACCGCAGGAACCTCTCAGGCGGCACTCGCGGCGCGTCAACCCGCAACGTCGATAACCGCGCCCCCGGCGCCCGGGTCCTCGGAACCAGCCGCGGTCCGGTGGCCGGCGATGTCATGCGTCGGCCCCTGCCACGGTCTTCTCGCCGGCCGGCCGGCCCAGGAACAGGTTGCAGGCGCCGAAGGTCAGGCTCCGCGTCTCGATCGACTCCAGGCCCGCGCCGGCCATCGTGCGGGCGAACTCAGTCACCGGTGGGAAGGCCCGAATCGATTGCTCGAGGTAGCGATACTCCGAGGCGCCCGCCAGGAGAGCACCGATCAGGGGAACCACGAACCGGATATGGAAACGCGGGAGTACGCCGAGGAGTCCTCCGCGCGGTTCGCCGAGCTCGAGCACGGCCACCAGGCCTCCGGGCCGCGTCACCCGGGCGATCTCCTCGAGGGCGCCCTCTCGATCCGGGATGTTGCGGATGCCGAACGCGATCGTCACGGCGTCGAAGGAACCATCGGCAAAGGCGAGATTCAGGGCGTCACCCTCTTCCAGCCGGATTCGGCTGCCTAGACCGGAGCGCTCGACCTTGCGCCGGCCGATCGTCGTCATGCCGGAGGAAGGATCGATCCCCTGAACGGTGGCTCCCGGATAACGCCTCGCCACCGCGATCGCGAGATCGCCGGTGCCCGACGCCACGTCCAGCACCCTCGGAGAGTCACCAACCCGGTCGAGTTCAAGCGCTTCCGCCGCAACACGCCTCCACCGCCCATCCGCTCCAAACGAGTTGAGCCGATTCAGGAGGTCGTAACGCGAAGCGATGCGATCGAACATCGCACCCGAGCCGCCCCCACTGCGCATTGCCGTCTCGACCAGGACCATCCAGAGAGCTCTTCCGGACGCCGGACGCCTACCGCTCCCGCAGCACGCTCGCACGCGCCACGGCAATGAGAGCTCGTCGCGCCTCTCCGTCGGGAATGTTCGCCAGCGCCGCGATTCCACGGTCGACGTATGTCGCGGCGAGACCGCGGCAGGTCTCTTCGACGCCGTGACGGGCCATCGCCTCCAGCACGCGCTTCTGCCCGCGGCCCACCCCGGGCCCGGCGCCCGCATCACCGTCTCCGTTGGTCATTCCGTCTCCATTCGCTGTTCCGTTGCCGGAATGGGTCTCATCGCCGTTTCCGAAGACCGAATGGTCGGACGCGATAGCGCGGATCGTGTCCACGAGCTCCGGCTCATGGGCAAGGACGGTGATCAGCGGAAACGTGACCTTGCCCTCGGAGAGATCGCTGAACAGCGTCTTGCCGGTGTTGCTGTGGTGCCCCACCAGGTCGAGGAGGTCGTCGACCAACTGGAAAGCGACGCCGACCGACTCGCCGTACGCCTCCAGCGCGGCGTGGTACTCCGCCGACGCACCGCCAGCGAGGGCTCCGCCGCCCAGCGCCCACCGGAACAGGGAAGCGGACTTCCCGCGGGCGACCTCGAAGTAGAGCTCCTCGGAGGTATCCAGACGGCCGCGATTCTCCAGTTGGAGCGACTCGGCACGGATCATCTCGGCGATCGTCGCCAGCAGGCCGTCCATGACGCCCGGTACACCAGCCCGCTGGACCCGCTGCAGGGCCTCGATCAACAGATAGTCACCCGCGAAGATCGACGCCGCGTTGCCGAGTTCGACCCGGGCCGTCGGCCGGCCGCGGCGGCGATCCGCGTGATCGACCACGTCGTCGTGCAGGAGGGTCGCGTTGTGAACCAGTTCGGCGGCAACCGCGATATCGCGCACGGCCGCTGCCGGCGCAAGCCCGATACGAGCCGCGAGGACCACACAGAGCGGGCGCAAACGCTTGCCGCCGAGACTCACCAGGTTCGTACCGGCCTTCCCCACCAGGGTGTCGCCCATCGTTCCGCAGGTCGACACGGCGGCCAACTCGTCCTCAACGGACGCCAAATCCTCGCGGACGAAACCGGCCAGCCCCTCCATCGTCGCGGCGAGGTCGCCCAGGCCGCCGTCGACGCAAAGATCGCGCAGCCGCACCAGCACGTCGTCGGCCACTACGTGGCCTGTCCGTTGGTCGGGGAGCACGGTCAACTCTCCTGTTCCTCTACCTCGAGATCCCCGACCGGCTCCGGCGGCGCCGTCGATTCCCGCCGCGAGAGGGCAAGGTTTCCCAACCTGGCGGCGACGGCCCCGGCGCCGAGAACCGCCTTGAGTCCGAAGTCCGTCACCGTGCCGCCCTTGAGCAGGAACTCCGCGATCTCATCCGCCCGTCCCATCACCGTATCGATCGCGCGCAGGCGTTGAAGGAACACCGCCGTCTCGGGAGAGGAGTCGGGCTCAAGGGCCGGAATCCAGTCGCGCATGTTCTCACGGATCGGATCCCACTCCCGCCGCTTGCGCATCTGGATCACGTTCCGGAGCACGCGCTCGAGGTCGGTTTCGGGACGATAGACAACGCGCCGCGCGCCGGCGACCCGCTCGGGGGCAATCAGTTTCCATTCGCGGAGTTCCCGGCACGCCATCGACACCGCGCCGCGGCTGAGTTCCAGGCCCGCCATGATCTCCTGGGCATCGGCCGGCTCGCTGCGTGACATCAGCCAGCCGAACACCCGCGCGGTGGTCGGCGGCACGCCCCAGAAAGTCCCCAGCGCTCCCCAGAGCTGCACGAACTCTTCACGAACCCGATCCACACTCTCGGAAGGTCCGTCCGTCACGAACACCGCCCTGATTCTGTCTGCATGTCACTGGTTCCCGCGGAGCTCAACGTGCCGCAGCCGTACGGTGACCCGGCCCGCAGGTGGGAGCCTACCGCTAATCGACACGGGCAGTTGGAGTTCTCTCGCCGCGAAGATCTCGATCGCGCCTTCCAACCCCAGCAACTCGAAGTCTTCGGCCTTTCCCTCGGCGCCGACCGCGACCGGCGTCAAGGTAAACCGAACCAGGGTCAGTTCCTCGGGCGACGGCCCGCCCGTCACCTTGAACCCGGGCACAGCCGGGACCGGCTCCGGATCGCGGTCGATCCGAACGGCCAGCACCCGGCGGTTCGAAAACACCGGCACGGTTCGGCTGGCAACGGCTCCCGGTTCGCCCTCCAAAGCAGCCAGCCGCCCAACCAGATTCAGAAGCACAGACGGCTCCGACAGTGGCGCTGTGAGTCCCGCCGGCACGTCGTGAACGAGCGGGTAACGGTGCGTCCACTCCCCAACAGGGAGTTCCGCCTCCCCAGCGTTCGGCGTCGCCCGTTCCGCTTCGACGCTGCCGTGACAGAACGTGTAACGCTTGTAGCGGTTCCGGCTGCCCCGCTCCTCCTGAACGCGGATGTGGGCCTTGAGGCTCTCCGGATCGAACCAAAGCGAGGACTGTGAACGCCGGCCCAGCATCGAGGACTCGATGCGAATCCGCGCGGAGGCGACCGGCAGCGCAGGCCGACCAGCGCAGCCGTCGTCCGCCGGCAGCGCCGCCGAGGCGTCGAACTCGACCGCGGCGTCCGCGGAGAGAAAGAGCTTCTTCGCCCGGAATTCGAGCCGCTGCCACGGCGGCTCACTGCCGGCCGCCGCAACCGGCAACGCGACCGCCAGGACGGCCAGGCCCGCGGCAGCCGCCCTCAGCTCTCGCTCCACGCCGAACACTGCGGTTTGCGAGAGGCCCAGGGCCTGGCCTGCTCCAGTTGGCTGCTCAACCGAAGCAACACCCCTTCGCCTCCCACGGGGGCGGCAAGCTGAACCCCGATCGGCAGACCTCCACCGGGTTCGGTCGAGCCGAGCGGCACGGAGGCGGCCGGATTCCCGGCCACGTTCATCAGTTGCGTGAAGCCGATCGTCTGAAGCAGGGCGGGCAGGTAGTCGTCACCCTGGTTCGAAAGCGAAAGAACGCCGAGCTTCGCCGGCGGGGCCGCCATCGTCGGCGACAGGAGGACGTCGTAACCTCGCGAGAAGAAGTCGGCCAGTTGGCGGCACACCGCGTGCACGGTGCGCGTCGCGCGAACGTAGTCGGCGACGTCGTGCTTCGCCGCGACGGCGGCCATCGCCCGCGTCGCCGGCTCCAGTTCGTCTTCCCGCGGTTCGCGGCCGAGCGCCTCCGAACGTTCGACCACCGTGGCGCGGATGTTCGCGGCCACGATCAGCCGGGTTGCGTTGCCCAGGGCCGCCGCGTCGATTTGCGGCGCAGCCTCCTCGACCTCATGTCCCAGCTCCACGCAGAGGCGGGCCGTCTCCCCGGCCGCCGCAACGCAGGCGGGATCGACCTCGGCGCCGTTGAACGCCCGTGTGGTGAGGGCAATCCGCAACCGGCCAGGCGCCCGGCCCACCTCATCCAGGAAGGGACGTTCCGGCGCCGGCGCCGCGTACGGGTCGCCGGCCACCGGACCGGCCACTGCATCGAGAAGCGCCGCGCTGTCGCGCACCGTGCGGCTCACGCAGTGCTGGATCGAAAGACCCGCCCAACCTTCGCCGGCGTCCGGCGCCAGGGACACGCGGGCACGGCTCGGCTTCAGGCCGAAGAGCCCACAGCACGACGCCGGGATCCTGATCGACCCGCCGCCGTCGCTGGCATGGGCGGCCGGCACGATGCCCGCCGCAACCGCGGCAGCCGCGCCCCCCGACGAGCCGCCCGCGATGTGCTCCAGGTTCCAGGGATTCCTGGTCTTGCCGAAGAGCGCGGACTCGGTGCTGGTCGTCAGGCCGAACTCCGGCGAGGCCGTCCGGCCCGCAATCAGGAGTCCCGCCTGCCGGTAGCGGCGGACCATCTCGGAGTCGTGGTCCGGCACGTTGTCCTTGAACAGGCGACTGCCGTTCGTCATCGGCAGGCCTTCCGCGGAGGCGTAGAGATCCTTCAGGAGGTAGGGAACGCCAGCAAAGGGTCCCCCCGCCGCCACGGCGTCCGGCGCCGCTTCGGCGGCGCGCTCGAAGTCCGAGTACACGATCGCATTCACCCTTCCGTTCAACTCGGAGGCAATCGAAGCGGCGCAGTCGACCGCCTCGGAGGGGGCCAGTTCTCCGGAACGGAGCAGCCGCGCCAACTCCAGACCGTCGCTCTCAAGGTACGTCTCTCGCAGGCTCACGGGGCTTCCTTCCGAATCGGGCAGTCGTTGCCCGGAAAGCCCGAAGCGTACCGCGAACCCGTCCGGGCGCTCAGGCGACGGAAACGGGACGCCCTCACGCTCAAGCGAGTCCCCGCAAGGCCGGCATCGCTGCCGCGACACATTGCCGGTTGGCGCCCGTTGGCTCGTTCCAGGCGGGCTCATACCTATGCATCATCGTCTATAGTCCGCCCATGACCGATCTTCGATCGTTGGTCCACCTGGTCGCCGTCGCCACGGCGGTCACAGCCAGCACCCTTCCGGCCGCGGCCCAGACCGCGCCACCGGGCAGTCTGCTCCACTGGCCGGGCGAGGGAATCGAGCGCTGCCTCGTCGGTGATCGCACGTTCGCTCCAACCGAACTCGACGGCCAGTCGGGCTGCCTGGTTCCGATAGGCCTCACGCGCACCGACGACATCGTCGCCGAGCGTGACCGCGACGGCGCTCGGGAGCGTCTGCGCATCGGCCTCGGCGAGTACCCCTACTCGGTTCAGCGGCTGACGATCAAGGACCAGGGCCGTGTCGATCTGTCGCCCGAGAATCTGGCCCGCGTACAACGCGAGAACGCGCTGATCGCGAAACTCTGGGGGCGCCAGGGCGATGCCCGGTTCTCCCTGCCCCTGGGACCGCCGCTCCAGGAGCTGCCGGCCGGCGGACGCTTCGGCGCGAAGCGCATCATCAACGGCGAGCCGCGCTCGCCCCACACGGGCGCCGACTACGCGGTTCCGCAAGGGACACCGGTGCTGGCGACGGATCACGCGGTGGTCGCTCTGACCGGCGAGTTCTTCTTCTCCGGCAACTCCGTGTTTCTCGACCACGGCAACGGCCTGATCAGCATGTACTTCCACCTCCACGAGATGTTCGTGGAACAAGGCGAGGCGATCTCGCGCGGCCGCTCGATCGGCACCGTCGGGTCCACCGGCCGTTCGACCGGACCGCACTTGCACTTCGGCATCCGCTGGCAGGGTGCGCGGGTGGACCCCTCGCTCTTCCTCGGTCAGCCGGGGGTCATCCCGACCCCGTGGCGAAACTGACCCACGCCTGGGACATGGCTGGATTCGACTTCTCTCCAGGCGGACCGGCAACCTGCGACGGCATCGGCGTAGCGGCAATCGCGGACGCGGAAGGCACTCCCCTCTACCTGTACAGCGCTTCGCTGATCAACGAACGCTACCGCGAGCTGGACGCGGCGCTCGGCGACTACCCGCACCGGATTCACTACGCGCTGAAGGCCAACTCGAACCTCGCCATCGTCCGACTGCTGCGCGAGGCGGGCAGCGCCGTCGACGCCAACTCCGGCGGAGAGATCGGGGTGGCCCTGAGGGCGGGCGTGCAGCCAAGCGAGATCGTGTTCACGGGCGTCGGCAAGACTGCCGCGGAACTCGAGTACGCCGTGCGCCTCGGCGTCGGCGTGATCAACGCCGAGTCGGCGGGCGAGCTGGATCGCATTGATCGGATTGCGTTGGCGCGCGGCAAGCGCGCGCGTGTGGCGCTGAGGGTGAACCCGGACATCGAGGCCGCCACTCATCCGGGTATCGCGACGGGCCGACGCTCGCACAAGTTCGGCGTGCCCATCGACGAGGCCCGCGCCGTCTGCGTTGACGCCGCCGCCCGCGACGGTCTCGACCTGGTCGGCGTCCATGCGCACGTCGGATCGCAGATCACCAATCTCGACACGCTGCGCCGCGCCGCCGCTCTCGTCGCGGACTTCGCGCGGACGCTGCACGGCGACGGCTTGCGCCTGGAGCACATCGACCTGGGCGGCGGCCTCGGCATCGCGTATGACGGGACGCCGACGCCGACGGCCGCCGAGTACGCGCGCGCCCTTATCGAAGCGGTCGAGCCCACCCGCCTGACGCTGCTCGTCGAGCCGGGACGCTGGATCGTGGGTCCCGCCGGCATCCTGGTGACGACCGTCGTCGACGTGAAGCGGCAGCGCAACGGGCGGTACTTCGTGGTCCTCGACGCGGGCATGAGCGAGTTCCCGCGCCCCGCGCTCTACGGCGCCGTGCATCGCCTCGTAAGCTTGACGGCTCGCCCAGGTCCCGCCGTGACGTGCGACGTCGTCGGTCCGATTTGCGAGACGACCGACGTGATCGCCATGGATCGCTCGATGCCGCTGCCGCGGGTTGGCGACCGAGTGCTGGTACGCGACACTGGCGCTTACGGATCGTCCATGGCGTCCAACTACAACCGCCGGCCGCTACCGGCCGAGGCACTCGCCGCTCAAGGCGAGTGGCGGATGATCCGGCGCCGCCAGACGATCGACGACCTGGTCGCCCTCGAAAGCTAGCGAGGCTCCGCCTCAGACCGACAAGCATGTCTCCCGCGGGAGGAACCGAACGCGCCGGCCGGCACCCGGATTCCGCCTGCGGCGGATGCGGCGGCGACTTGGGGGCGCCGAACTGGCAAGGCCAGCGCTTCACTCAGCCATACAGCCGGGCCGTGTTCTTCGCGACCGCCGAGGCCACCTCCTCTTCGTCGATCGCCTTCAGCTCCGCGATGGCCCGGAGCGACACGACCGCATTCGCCGGTTCGTTCCGGCGGTCGCGCTCCGGTCCCAGCACCGGACTGTCCGTTTCGAGCAGCAGGCACGAGAGCGGCAGCCGCCGGACGAGTTTCTGCTTCTGTGGCGAACGGACGATCGAGGGCGGCACGGAGAAGAAGTAGCCCGCCTCGACCGCCGGCTCGGCGCGGGCGGCACGGCCGTCGAACGCATGGAGCTGCACCCGCTTCGCCCCGCGTTCCCTCAGCAGGTCGATCGCGTAGTGGCCGGCGGAGCGGGAGTGGACGTTGAGAGGCAGGTCGAGTTCGATCGAGAGATCGATGAAGAGGGCGAAGATCTCCCGCTGGAGCGCCAGATCGCTCTCCTCGCGGACCTTCCAGCGGTCGAGCCCGACCTCGCCGATCGCTGCGAGCCGGGATCGCTCGCGGCGGATCAGGTCGGCGACCCTCTCCGCCTCGGCCAGATCGAGATGGGTCGGATACAGCCCGGCCGTCGGACGGACAACCCCCGGGTAACGCGCCGCCAGTTCCAGGTTCCGCTCGGCGTCCGCGAGCGTTTCGCCGACCGCGACGACCGCCTCCACGCCCGCATCGCGGGCCCGCGTCAACACGTCGTCAAGGTCTGCCGAAAACGCGGCGGCGCACAGGTGGGCGTGGCAGTCGGTGAGTCCGAAATGTTCCGCCGACCCGCTCATCATGCTCGCACCCTAGCGAGCCTCGGCGCCGCCGGGGCCCAGGCGCTCCTCCAACTCATCCACCGTCCTGGGCCAGTCCGCCTTCAGCAGGCGTGAAAGAGCCCTATCGGCGAGGAGCCGGCCGCCGGTCTGGCAGCGAGCGCAGTAGTTGCACTCGTTCTCCGCGTACACGATGCGCTGAACCGGCGCACCGCAGGCAGGGCACGGCTTGCGGTATCGGCCGTGAACCGCCATGTCGTCGTGAAAGGCGGTGACCTTGGCCGGAAACCGGCCGCCGGCCTGTTCGCGCAGCCGATCGGTCCACTCGCTCAGCACCGCGACCGCGGCCCGATACAACTCGTCGACCTGCTCCGCGCTGAGCCGTGTCGTCCAGCGCATCGGCGACAGCCGGGCACGGTGGAGGATCTCGTCCGAGTAGGCGTTGCCGATGCCGCTCATGAGGCGCGGGTCGATCAGCGCCCGCTTCAGGGTGTGGTTCTCCCCCTGAAGCCGAGCCCGGAACGCCTGCGGCGTGCACTCCAGGACTTCCAGCCCGCCCCGGTCCAGGCTCGCCAGCCCGTCCTCGCCCGCCACGAGGTGCATGGCCGCGCGTCGTTTGCTGCCGGCCTCGGTCAGAAGCAGCGTGCCGTGCTCGAAGTCGAACGCCGCCTGACCCACCCGGCCGGGGAGCTTCGCCGCGCGCGCACCCCAGCGGAAACGGCCCGCGATCATCAGATGGATGGAGAGAAACAGGTCGCCTTCCAGGCAGAGCACGACCCGCTTGCCGAGCCGCCGTACGCCGACGACGACGCAGCCCTCCGCTTCCTTCAGCGGCGGCCGCACGGAGCGCAGCAGGAAGGGACCGCGCACGCGGATGCGCGTCAGTTCACGGCCGACGACCCGCTGTTCGATCGCCTCGCAGTAGACGACGACGTCAGGGAGTTCCGGCACTTCGGGGGCCGCTCGCAGAAATCGGCGGACTCACGATCCGCTGCCGGCCACGGCTCGCCGCAGGGCACGCGACTCGGCGAGCAGCTCGCGAGCAGCAGCAAGAACCGAACCGCCATCCCCTCCGGCCGGGGCAGCGGCTCCTGGCGACGACGCGGGAACCGCGGACACCGCCGACCGGTCGTCGGGATCGCCGAGGCCGGCGTCCCGACTCTGCCGCAACGACGCCAACAGCAGGTTGCGCACCTCTTCCGCGTTGTCCAGGCCCTGAAGCAGGCCACGGTTCAGGCTGTCCTCGTCGTCATCGTCCGAACCGCCGCCGCTGGCGGTACGGATTTCCAGGTCGGCGATGCCGAACAACCGCTGCAGCGGACCGCGCTTCACCGCCATGTTCTGGATGTTCACCACCGTCATCGTCTGCTCGCGGAGGCTGTAGATGCCGTACCGGATGCGCAGCGCCCGGTCGCTCACCATGTACCAGCGCATCTCGTAGCCCAGGCGAAGCACAACGAATGACGCCACCAACTGAACCAGGAACAGGATGATCAAGAGCGGCGCAAACACCTGAGTGAACCACAGAAAGCGGTCCAGTGGTTCAATGTCTGTAGTCCAGGTCGCGGGGTTGACGATTCGAAAGCGGTCGAAGACGGGTTCGACATCCGTAGTCCAGGTCTCGGGGCTGACGAATCCGAGCCCGAACGCCGAGGCGATCAAGCCCAGGATCGCCCCCCCCTGGCCCAGGGCCCATCTCAGCAGGCTGTACCGGAAGAACCGTGGCGAGGCGCGAAACGTGCGCAACGACTCGGGCGACCCCGGCGGTGGCTCCGGTTGCTCCTCAACGCGGAAGAGCCTCAGGAGCAAGCGCTTCAGGCCCGTGGGCGTCCGCCTTCCATGCGCGCCCTCATCGGGCCGGGCCGTCATCTCCCACGTTCCAGTTCACTTCGGATCGCGGCGACCTCGCGGGCAATCTCCCGCAGCGTCGATGCCAGTGATGCCGCATCGTCCTCGGCGACCGGAACCGGAGGGGTACTGCCGGGTTCGGTTGCCTGATGGGCGGCCCGCGCGCCACGCATCCGGGCGTACATGAAATTCCGCACCGCCGAAAGTTCCAGCAGCCCCTCGACCTTCATCTCCGCCTTCGCCGAACCGCTCGCCGTCTGGACCAGAAGACGCGACAGACCCAGCCATCGCTCGACCGCGTTGCTCCGAAGGTGGATGTCCTGGATGCGGCTGTAGGTCAGGCTGATCTCGCGCTTGAACAACGCGCCCCAGCTCATCGTCACGCCTTCGTCGTCGAAGCGATAGCGCAGGGTGCGATAGCGCAGGAACAGGTAGGCGAAAACGAAGGGGAAGGCGGGACCCGTGATCAGGGAGAACAGAACGTAGTAGCGGAGCAGCTTGGGGTGGGGCCGGCGGAGCGCGCGTATCCGGTCCTCCGCGGCGGCGTCCAGCGCCGGCGCCGCAGCCGGCTGACCGCCCAACGCCCCGCTCGTCATCCCGTGAGTACCTCCTCGATCCTGTCCAGCGCCCAGTCGAGTTCCTCCCGCTCGATGACCAGCGGCGGCGCGAAGCGGATCACATGATCGTGGGTTTCCTTGCACAGCAGGCCGCGAGTCGCCAGCTCTTCACAGGTCGAACGGGCGCCGCCGGCGGCCTCGACAAGTTCGATTCCGATCCACAGTCCACGCCCGCGGACCTCGCGCACCAGAGGCGAGCGGATGTTCCGCAACCGCCGCAACGCGTACTCACCCAAGCGGGCCGATCGCTCGACCAGCCCTTCCTCCCGGAGCACAGCCAGCGCGGCCCGGGCCACCGCCGCGCCCACCGGATTGCCGCCGTATGTCGAACCGTGGTCGCCGGGCTGGAACACGTCCATGATCTCCGCGTCCGCGACGACGACCGAGACCGGATAGAGCCCTCCGGACAGGGCCTTGCCCAGCAGCATGACATCCGGCCGGACACCGTCATGCTCGCACGCGAACATCTTGCCCGTCCGCCCGAGGCCCGACTGGATCTCGTCGGCGATCAGGAGCACATTCTTCTCGCTGCAGACTTCGCGCAACGCGGCCAGGAACCCCTCCGGCGGCACGATGATCCCGCCCTCGCCCTGGATGGGCTCCACGAGAATCGCCGCCGTGTTCGGACCGACCGCTGCCCGGGCCGCCGAGGCGTCGCCGAACGGCAGCAGCTCGAATCCGGGCGCGAACGGACCGAAGCCGTCGCGGTACTGGGGCTCGCTCGAGAAGCCGACGATCGTCGTCGTCCGGCCGTGGAAGTTGTTGCCGAAGGCCAGGATCTCGGCCTTGCCCGGTTCCGTGCCCTTCCGCGTGTAGGCCCACTTCCGGGCCAGCTTGATCGCCGTCTCGACCGCCTCGGCGCCGGTGTTCATCGGCAGGGCCCGCTCGTACCCCGTCAACTCGCAGACGTCGCGGAAGAAGGCCCCGAGCTCGGCGCTCCTGAAGGCGCGGGACGTGACCGCGACCTTCCGACTCTGCCGGACGAGCGCTTCCACGATCCGCGGATGACAGTGGCCCTGGTTGACCGCCGAGTAGGCCGCGAGGCAGTCGAGGTAGCGACGCCCTTCGATGTCCCAGACCCAGACGCCCTCGGCTCGCTCGATCACGATGTCGAGCGGCGCGTAGTTCCGCGCGCCGTAGCGTTCTTCCAGTTCCGTCGGCTTCATCACAACTCCGGACGCAAGGGCGCTGCGCCCTGAGGTGGCCTAACGATCAGAACTCGATCGAGATTCCCGCCTTCACGTAGACCGGCGTCTTGCGCAACTCGAAGCCGGGCGCCAGGACCCCGTCCGCGCCCCGGATCTCCTCGCTCTTCGCCTTCATCGACGAGTCGAACCAGAACGCGCCGAAATACAGACCCACCGGGCAATCCGCCTTGAACGGGATCTTCAGACCCATGTTCGCGCCGAGCACCGTCTCACCGGGCCATTCGGGGCTGTAGGAAGCGTCCACCGACGCTCCGTCCATTCCGTCCGGAGAGAAGGTCGGCGTGCTGTAGTCGAGTTGGGCGACCAGGGGGCCCAGCCACCAGTCCACGCGACTGCCGGGGCGGGTCAGATGCACGTTCAGCCCGACGTAGAAGTTCTTCATCTCGACGTCGACCGAGCTGTAGCCGGTCCGGCCACCCGGGTGCAGGTACCAGTCGACCTCGCAGTTCGTCACGTTCGCACCGAACATCAGCCCCACGGGATAGCTCAGGCGATACTCCCCGGCGACCCCGACACCGACGCCATCGACGCAGGCCTTCAGCCGGTCCCTCGTATCCGGACCGAGCACGGAAATGTGCACGTCGTCGCCGCTCAGCGAACTGAGCGACGGCAGCAGGGTCCACCGCCGATCGACCTTCATCGTCGCCGAGACCTCCGCGCTGCCGCCGGCGTTCTCCACCGTCGCCGTGTGCGTGTACTCGCCGTCCGTCGCGTGAATGACCTCGCGCTGGTAGGGCTCGCCGAGCGGCTGGCCGTCGAGGCCGACCGTAACCGGGGCGCCGTCGCCGTTCTCCGGCGCGACGGACACGACCGCCGTCTGACCCGTCAGCACGCGGTCCGGCTCGATCGACATCGTGACCGTCGGGGCGACCTTCATGCCGGTCGAACACTGGGCGCTCTGGCCCGTGTTCGTCTCGACCGTCACCGTGTGCGTGAACGCGTCCGCTCCCCCGTGCGTCATCTCCTTCGTGTACGGCGACGCGAGCGGCTGACCGTCGAGCAGGACCCGGGACACCTCCGCGCCATGGCCGGCGAGCGGCATCACGGTCAGGGTGGACCCTTCACCCAGGGCGACCTCGGCCGGGGAGGCGGTCACGGTGCAACTCGGGCAGCCTACGGCGATTGCGCTGACTGCCGAGTCGGTAAGCCGGTCGCCGCGGGGCGACATGGCGGAGCAGGTCGCGGTGACCGTGTAGTCGCCCTCCACCGTGAACGGGAAGGACCCGCTGCCGGAGGTCACCGACGACTCGCCGCCGCCCGGCGTCCGGACCGCGATCGCGGCCTCGCCGTCCGCGCAGGAACTCCGGAAGTCGAACGTCCTGTCCGAGCAGGAAAGACCTCCGACGTCCAGGTCCAGCGTGACCTTCGGCAGCGGTTGCTCCGCCAGCAGCGCCAGGTTGCCGCAGGACTCGGGCACGATCATCGAGAACCAACGTCCGTTCGACTCCAGCCGGATTTCCCAGGCCGCGAAGGCCTCGTTACCGGCCCAGCACAGGTTCGCGCCCACGGTGGGCGTGCCGCGTTCACGGAAGAACATCCACGGGAGCCTCTGGCCCGCGTCGAACGTGGTCGACGTGATGCCTTGCCAGCCCGCGACGGCCGCGAACAGGTCGTCCGGATCCCCGGACCAGTTCGCCTCGCTCAGGAGCGCGAGGATGTCCTCCCGCTGGTCGACGAAGAGCGCCTGCAGCGCCTCCCGGTCCGCGACCGGCGACGAGAACCGGTTCGCGCCGCCGAGGCGTGAGATCGACGTGGCACCTTCGCAAAGCTGGGCGGCGACCGGTCCGGCGACCAGACTCAGACCCGCGAGCAGGAGCAACATCGGGGCGGCGGCGTTCTTGGCGGGCCAACGGGGCTGGAACATCGTTTTCTCTCCTTGGCGTCCTCCGGGCGCCGGCCCCTGTGACCGAGCGGCCCGAAGAAGCGTATGTCCAATCATGTCAACACTTACGTGCATTGACAAACCCTGGCGGCGGACTGCGTCGCCGCCGGGTCCAGCGCCGGCAGCCGCACGGCTATGATACCCGACCGATCCGACGATCCGAAACGAACCTGGAGCAGCGCGGCGACGCGGCCGCGCGGAGGTGAGCAGCCCGTGAGTGATTCCCCCGACCACTTGCCCCTTGGCAGCAGCGAGCGGCTCCTCCGGGTGGCCGTCATCGGGTCCGGCCCCAGCGGTTTCTATGCGATCGCGGCCCTGTTCAAGGCGGAGGGCATCGAGGCCGACGTGGACCTCTTCGACCGCCTGCCGACTCCCTTCGGGCTCGTGCGCGGCGGCGTCGCCCCCGACCACCAGAAGATCAAGAACGTGATCCGGGTCTACAACCGCACGGCGCAGCACGAGCGCTTCCGCTTCTTCGGCAACGTGGAGTTCGGCCGCGACCTGACGCTCGAGGATCTCAAGCGACACTACGACCACATCGTCTACGCAACGGGGAACGAGTCCGACCGCAAGATGGGAATTCCGGGGGAAGACCTGCCGGGCGTTCACTCGGCCACCGAGTTCGTCGGCTGGTTCAACGGGCATCCCGACTTCCAGGATCGCAGCTTCGATCTCGCTTCGGCCCGGCGCATCGCGGTGGTCGGCAACGGCAACGTGGCGATGGACGTGACCCGCGTCCTGGTGCGCGACCCGGACGAACTCGCGCCGACCGACATCACCGCGGAGTCGCTCGCCGTGCTCCGGGAGAGCAACGTCGAGGAGGTCGTTCTGCTCGGTCGTCGCGGACCGGCCCAGGCCGCCTTCTCACCCCAGGAGATCAAGGAGATCGGTTCGCTCGACGGCGTCAGCCTGCTGGTCAGCGAAGAGGCGATGGACCTCGACGAGGTCAGCCGCACCTGGCTCGAGGCGGGGGCCGCGCGAAGCGTCACCCGCAACGTGGACTACCTGACGGAGATCGCGGGCGCCGAAGCCGGCGCCGGCAGCCGCCGCGTCAGTTGCCGCTTCCTGGTCTCCCCGATCGAGCTTCAGGCCGGCGACGACGGCCGGGTGGCTCGGGTCGTCATCGAGGAGAACGAGCTCTACGCCTCGGACGACGGCACACCCAGACCGCGAGGCGCCGGCCGCACCGAGACGCTCGAGGTCGACCTCGTGTTCAAGGCGGTCGGCTACCGCGGCGTCCCCCTGCCCGGCGTCCCCTTCCACGAGCGCTGGGGCCTCCTGCCGAACGACGAGGGCCGCCTGCTGACCGCCCCCGACGGCGAAGTCGTCCCCGGCCAGTACGTCGTCGGCTGGGCCAAGCGCGGCCCGACCGGCCTGATCGGCACGAACAGCCCCGACTCGACCGCCACCGTCAAGAAGATGCTCGAGGACATCGAAGGCGTCACGGCCACGGCGGATCCGGCCAAGGCGCCCGACAGGATCGTCGAGCTCCTGGAGAGCCGCAACGTCGACTTCGTGACCTTCGACGACTGGACTCGCCTGGACGAGGACGAAGTCGCGATCGGCCAGGCCCGGAACAAGGTCCGCGAGAAGTACACGAACGTCGAGTCGATGATGGCGGCCGTGAACCGCCTCCGCTGACCCGTCAGCCCAGCCCCATGCAGGGCCGGAGCCACGGCCTCCTTGAGGAGGCGTGACCTCCATGCTTGATTCCGCCGGCCTGTTGACCGGCGGCGAGTCCGCCGCGGGCCGAGCTGATACGAGTCAAGGATCCTCCGAGGCTGAAGGACCGCGGGCCTCCAGTTCAATCTCGTCAATGGCGGGGATCGCTCTCCTGGCGATGTTGAGCAGGCCATTGACGTAGTAGTCGGTGATCTTCCCGTCGCCGGCGGCGAGTTCTCCGGCAAGCTCGGGGACCAGGGCGGTCCAGTTCCCGTAGAAGCGCGGCGATTCGTGATGTGGCCAACAGTGGTTGTCCGCGCGCGAGAGGCCAACCTGCTTCAACGCGGCCTCGACGTCCTGGCGGCGTTTCTTCTCCAGCCCTGTCATGGCTGGCATTTTTTTCGCGCTTCGGACGCCCCACGTCCAACTCGCCGGACCCTTGTTGCGGCTCTCCAGCATGACCGCGGTGCGCCCGTCCGTTCTACGATCCAGAGCACTGTCCGCCGACCTCCAGCCGCGTCGGTAGACGCGCAGCCAGTTGGACCAATTCTCGTCTCTTCCGTAGTGACACCCGACGTCCAGATCGTCGGCAATCTCCGGAAGCTCGACTCGCAACCGCTCCTCGACCTGCTCCCTCAGGCGCTCCAGGAACCGCCGACAGACATCGTGCATCACGTCGGGCCACGCACGCGCCACTGCAGACGCCGCGTGAAGGTGCTTCGGGTTCTCCTCAAGGTACTCGCGGATGTAACGGGCTTCGGTGTCGGTCATGGCTGACCCTCCAAGATCGTACTGGCAGAAGAGTTGCGCCTCTCGCAGAAACCAGCGCAGCCGCTCCGCGTCGCAAACCAAGCGGCACCTTCCGAACCACTCCGCCAGCGAGGCGCCGTCACGGAAGCCCGCACCGTCCGGGTGGGCCGGTGCATGCTGTACCGGGGCATCGTCCTCGGCAGGTGCATCGTCCCCGGCGTAGGCAGCCTCCGCCACCGTCCCGCCATTCCCATCCGAAGGGTCGTCGTCTCCACACGGGCCATCGTCGCTCCAGTAGGGCAAAACCCGAAAGCGGTTCCCCCACCTCTCGCGGTCCGCCGAAGAAAGGCTGGACTCGTCAGGCAGCCGGTAGTGGTGCGGCATGTAGACGAGAAGGAAACGTCCGCCGTACTCGCGGTCGAGAAACTCCAGGTAATCCCGGCACTGCTCCGGTTGGTCGCCGGCGTACGGTTTGTTCTCGAACGCAAGGCAGAAGAAGCCCTCGTCGGTCGGAATGTCCACCGTGATGTCGATGCGTCTACCTTCAGGTATGTGACGCTCCTGCACGACTCGGATCTTCTCGGCAGCAGCGGGCTGACCCGACCCGACAAGTGGACTCAGCGTGAGGTCCTTGTTGCGCAGGCGAAGAGGGTCGCGGCGACGCCGGCCCCGGTCCGAGGCTTCTACGGTTTCCCCCAGCAACTCCAACATCGCTACCAGAAACGTCACCCCCTGGCCGTGCCCCGCGGCCGGATCGAGCAAGTCGGCAATGATCCGAGAGAGTCCGAGTTCGTCGTCGCGGACGTAGCTGAACGGTCTGAAACGGGGAGCGAGCTGGCGGTCGCGCTCTAGCTCAACCGCTCTCGCTTCGCGCGAAATCGGAGTCACTTCCTGCAGGAGACACCGGCATTCGTGTTCACGCCGCCGCCGCATGCCCTCCATCTCGTCAAGAAGAGAAACGCAATCCTCCAAACGAGCGGGCCGCGCTTCACCGCGATGCCATGGAAGTTGGGGAACGTTCTCTCCCACCGCTCTGAGCAACCCGTCTGGCGCCGGCACGCTTGTCAAGGCAACCCTCGGCCTCCCGGCCTCGGTGTGTCACGCATGGCTGCGGATGCTAGCAGTATGGCGTCTCGCGTGCATTCCTGGTCAGGGGCAGCCGCCAGTCACCGAGCCCTGACGACCGCCAGAGCGATCCCGGAAACCTGGGCTCAAGGCCCCCCATTCCCAGTGTTTTCCAATCCTGAAATGAGCGTGGGGCGGGTGGGGTAGAGAGGCTTCGATTCCGGTCGGTTCAGGGTTGGTTTCTGGACGCGGCAGACGGTTCCGTACCGTCTGCCGCCCAAGGGTAGCGCGCTCGGCACGGGGGGTTGGTTCTCGTGGCTCGGCGCCGCGGTCATGGAGTTGGCGGCTGTGGTGATCGGTGGCATCGTCGCCGCGGTCGGTTCAGGCGCGCCGGCGTCGCCGCGGATCGGACTCCCGGGCGATGAGTTCAAAGAGTCTGGCGCGAGCCCGCTTCAGAGCGACAGCGGCGTCGAGATCGCTGATGGCCGCGGCCTGGCCTTCGAGAGCGGTGATGGTGACGCCGGGCTTGAGGTGCCGCTCGACGTTCGGCAGGGACCGGAGCTTCTCGAACGGGGTCGCGACATCCTCGTAGCGGTAGCGCTTCCTGGCCTTGCCCTTGCGGTCCGTGACTTCGGTCGGGAACAGGCAGGGACGGTGGAAGTTGAGGAAGGGCGAGAGCGTGTCGCGGGCGAAGGCGTTGACTTCCCGGGCGAAGAGCTTGGGGATGTGCCCGTAGCCAAAGCAGCGGCGGATCACGTTGCCGTTCTTGCTCTCGACCAGGGCGTTGTCGTTGCTGCGGCGGGGGCGCGACTTCGTGAAGTCCGGGACGTGGAGCTTCTTCAGCATCTCGACCACCTTGTGGTTGATGTACTCCGAGCCGTTGTCGGCGTGGAAGCCCAGCACGTTGAAGGGACAAGCCTTGATGAGCTCCTCCAGCACGGGCACGAGGCAACGCTTCGAGATGGCGCGCACCGTCGCCACATGCTCCCACTGCGTCACCTCGTCCACGAGGTTGACGTGGTACACGCCTTTCTCGCCGTCCCGGTCCCCCTGGTGCACCGTGTCGACGCGCAGGAAGCCCGGCCGACCCTTCGGCCTGGGCTTTCGGCGCTCGCCGATCGAAACCGCGGTGGCTCGGGTCTCCCGGAAGGTGGTGCGGCGGCGCCGGTAGGTCGTCGACTTGCGCAGGTTGTAGAACTGCCCGTTCGACACCCCGGCCAGACGCTCGAAACGCTCGTCGCCGTACTCCTCGTGCATCCGCCGCATCACCGCGCGGGTGGCGTGCCCGCACAGTTGGCCCAGCGCCTCGTCGACCTCGGCCAGAAGGCCGATGTCGGCTTTCGTGTACCGCCGGCGGAAGGCATGAGCCTGCGCGCCCCGGCGGTCCCGGATGCGGCCTGTGTCCAGGTACTGCCGGATCAGCCGCGTCACCTGCGACTCCGACTTGCCGGTCATCTTCATCAGGTATGCCCGGATCGAGCCTTTGTCGCGTCGCGGCAGCGCGCGGTAGCGGAACTTGACCAGCGTCTCGAGGATGAACGAGTAGGCCGACACGCGGTCGGAAAGAACGAAGTCAACCGCCTCGCTGCCCGACAGGAAACGGCGAACCTCCTCAAGTGTCTGATGTCCGTGGGTCTGGAGAGTCAAAATCATCCTCCGATGATCCCCGATCCCAACCGCTCACGCTCACTTCTCGCTGGATTCACCCTCCCCGTTCACGCTCACTTCACGCTGGACAGCACGTTCCCTTGTGCTTCGCCCCTGTTTCCGCTACATTTACGCCTTCACATCGGAGGCGTAAACGCGGTGCCCGACGCCCCTCCGGCCTCTACAAACACCCGATCCGGACCCGGAAGAATGGCTGAGAGACCTGACCAACGAATCGACCTGAAGCACATGACGCCCAAGGAAAGACTGGGCGAACAGATTGCCACCCTCGCCGCGCGCATCGACGCGGCGACCTATCAACTGCTCGTTCTCATCCGCACGTTCGACGAGCAGGAGGGCTGGACCGGCTTCGCGTCCTGCGCCCACTGGCTCGCTTGGCGCGTCGGGCTCGCGCCCGGCGCGGCCCGCGAGCGGGTCCGGGTTGCCAGGGCGCTGGTCGACCTGCCGCTGATCAGTCAGGCGATGAGGCGGGGACAGCTCTCCTACTCCAAGGTCAGAGCGCTCACCCGGGTCGCCAGGCCCGACACGGAGGAGTCCCTCGTCGACCTTGGCCGCGCCGGCACGGCCGCGCACGTCGAACAGACGGTCCGCGCCTGGCGCAGGATCGACAGCACGGTCGAGGCCCGCGAAGACGAACTACGCGACGCGATGAGCACCATCTCGACCCACATCGACGAGAACGGCATGTTCGTCATTCGCGGCCGCCTTGCCCCGGAAGCGGGAGAGGTGCTGATGAAGGCGCTCGCGGCCGCCCGCGAGAAGCTCTACGACAAGGACGCGGACGACCGTCCGCCCGTCGGCAAGCAGCGCGCCGACGCCCTCGCCTTGGTAGCGGAGAACGCCCTGGCCGGAGGCCTCACCCCGACCCACAGCGGGGACCGCTACCAGGTAGTCGTCCATGTGGAGGCCGACGGGCTCCAGCGGCCCGAGCCAGTCCCTCAAGCAGTTGAAAGCGGCAACCGCGTTCCAGGACTCCCGGCCAGCCGGGCAAACGCGCCCGGCACCGAGGCGGGCGCCCACCGCGTTCCCGCGGAAACAAGGACTCACAGCCGATCCGCCGAATCGGACGGCTCCATGGCCAACGGGGCGGCAGCAACAGGCAGCAGCGGAGCCGCAGCCAGGACGTCCGCCGCTCGCGTTCCCGCGGGAACGTGCAAGGGATGTGTTTCCGCGGACACGTCGCCCGCGCCGGCACGGCCGGACGGCGCCTGGCTCGGCGACTCGCACATTCGCGTCTCCGCGGAAACGGCCCGACGTCTCTCCTGCGAAGCGGCAACGGTCCGGATGACCCACCGGAACGGCGAGATCCTGAGCGTCGGCCGCAAGAGCCGTACTATCCCGCCGCCGATCCGACGCGCCCTGGAGTTCCGCGACCAGAGCTGCCGCTTCCCCGGTTGCACGTCGAAGCACTGCGACGCCCACCACGTGGAGCACTGGAGCGATGGAGGCGAAACGAAGCTGTCCAACCTCGTGCTCCTATGCCGCCGGCACCACCGCCTCCTCCACGAAGGCGGCTGCAGCGTGCGGTTGAACGCTCGAGGCGACGCCCAGTTCTTCGACCGGCGCGGCCGGGCGCTCCAGCAGAGCCCGGAACCGCCGCCAATCGGCCTTCACGCCGCGGAAGACCTCGTCCGACAACTTGAGGACGCCGGTATCCTGATCACCGGCACGGAGTCCATGCCCGCCTGGGACGGCAGACCGTTCGACCTTCGCTACGCGATGGAGGTCCTGTGGCGGCCGCCGCCCGGCCAGGAAGCAAGCGGGGCTGCCGCACCGGAACCGACGAGGTCCTGATCCCAAGAAGGGGGCGTCTCAACAGCCGGCGGCGGCCTCGGCCGTCGCCGGTTACGCTCCACCCGATGCCCGTAACCGTCGAGTACACCGATCAGTTCAGCGCCTGGTGGGACGCCCTCAGCGTCCCTCACCAGCAAGCCACCAACCGCCTCGTCGACGCCCTGATGAAGGATGGCGTCAATCTTCGCCATCCCTACTCCTCCGCCATCAAGACCGACGAGAAGCGCTTCTACGAACGCCACGTCCGCCTCGCTGATAGAACTCAGCGACGAGCACCTTCAGGAGCTCGAAGCCGACTCCCTCCACGGACACCGCCGCCACCACAACCCTCGACGAGGACCTTCCCGATGAGCGGACGCCACTCCTGGACCGACCTCTTGGAACGCACCTACACCCCGCAAGAGCGCGCCGCGATCTCCGCGGACGGAGACGAGATCGTCGCCGACAACCGCCGCCGACAAGCCCTTCGCCAGCCTCGTCGCGACACGGCGGTACCGCCCCGTGGGCGGCCGGCCCCGACCGCCGAAGGCGCTCGCACCTCCTGAGATCTCCCTGGCTGCGGCGCCGCAGCAGACAGGCCCGCCACAGGCCGTTCGACCTTCGCTACGCGATGGAGGTCCTGTGGTGGCCGCCGCCCGGCCACGAAGCAAGCGGGGCTGCCGCACCGGGACCGACGAGGTCCTGACCCAAGCCAGCTCCCCGGCGCCATCAACCCATGTGGGGGTACCGGTAGTCCACTGGCGGAACGAAGGTCTCCTTGATCGCCCGCTGGGAGGTCCAGCGCAGGAGGTTCGCCAACGAGCCGGCCTTGTCGTTCGTACCGGAAGCCCGTGCGCCGCCGAAGGGCTGCTGGCCGACGACGGCGCCGGTCGGCTTGTCGTTGATGTAGAAGTTGCCGGCGGCGTGGCGGAGCGCGCCGCTGATCCTGGAGACGGCCCGGCGGTCGCGGGCGAACACGGCGCCGGTGAGAGCGTACGGGCTTGTCGTGTCGCAGAGTTCGAGCGCCTCGTCGACCGCGCCGTCCTCGTAGACGAAGACGGTGAGAACCGGGCCGAAGATCTCCTCGCTCATCAGGCGAGACTTCGGATCCTCGCTGCGGACGACGGTCGGCTCGACGAAGTAGCCCTCCGAGTCGTCCCGGCCGCCGCCGGAAACGATCTCGTAGCCGCCGCCCTGCGCCTCCGCCAGGTAGCCGGAGATGTTGTCGAATGACGACTGGTCGATGACCGCGGCGAGGAAGTTCGAGAAGTCGACCGGCGAACCCATTTTCACGGTCGCCAACTCGTCAGAGAGGCGCTCCCGCACCTCGGACCACAGCGACGCGGGGACGTACGCCCGGGACGCCGCGGAGCACTTCTGGCCCTGGTACTCGAAGGCGCCGCGGATCAGCGCCGTCGTCAGCGCTGCCGGATCGGCCGACGGATCGGCGAAGACGAAGTCCTTGCCGCCCGTCTCGCCGACAATCCGGGGGTACGTGGCGTAGTCCTGGATCCGCTCGCCGACCGTCCGCCACATGCGCTGGAACACGGGCGTCGAACCCGTGAAGTGAATGCCGGCAAGATGGCGGCTGGCCAGGGCCGGATCGCCAACGGCGGCGCCCGGACCCGGCACGAAATTGATCACGCCCGGCGGCAGGCCGGCCTCCTCGAGCAGCTTCATCGTCCAGTAGCCGGAGAGCAGCGCCGTCGACGCCGGCTTCCACAGCACCGTGTTGCCCATGATCGCCGCGGAGGTCGGCAGGTTGCCGGCGATCGCGGTGAAGTTGAACGGCGTCACCGCGAACACGAAGCCCTCGAGCGGTCGATACTCCACGCTGTTCCAGATGCCGGGCGACGAGATGGGCTGCTGACCGTAGAGCTCCTCGGCAAACGCGACGTTGAAGCGCAGGAAGTCGATCAGCTCGCAGGCGGCGTCGATCTCGGCCTGGTAGCAGGTCTTCGACTGGTTCAGCATCGTGGCGGCGTTCAGTGTCTGCCGCCACGGGCCCGCCAGCAGATCCGCGGCGCGCAGGAAGATCGCCGCCCGTTCCCTGAACGACATGGCTGCCCACTCGGGCCAGGCCTCCTGGGACGCCGCGACGGCCGCCTCGACTTCGGGCGTTCCGGCCTGGTGGCAGGTGCCGAGGGAGTGGCCGTGATCGTGCGGACAGACGACGTCCTGGGCACGTCCGGTGCGAAGCTCACGGCCGCCGGCGATCACCGGAATCTCGACCTGCTCGCCGAGCATCTGCTGCAGCCGCGCCTCGAGAGCCGAGCGCTCGGCGGAGCCGGGCGCGTAGTCGAGGACGGGTTCGTTCCGGGGGGCGGGTACTTGCAAGGCGCCGTTCGGCATGACGGTTGATCTCCTGGGTGTAAGGGCCGCCGGAGCGCGGCCGAGTAATGCAAAGCCCGGACCGCCCTCGGCGGCGGTGGGGGTAAGGGCGAACGGATGGGGCCTGAGCCGGTGTTCTCCTCGGATCCCCTCAGAACCCGGCGGGGGTCCCCGGACCTTCCAGCATCTTCCAGGCGAAGATGAGAATACCGGCGATCAGCAGCGTGCCGCCCACCGGCGTGACCGCCCCCAGCCAGCGGGGTCCGCCGACGGCGATCACGGCGACCGTTCCCGAGAAGACGAGGGCGCCGGCGAACAGCAGCCAGCCGGCGACTCGCAGGTCGACGTTCGAACCGCGGGCGGCAAGGCCCAGCAGAGCGACGACCACGCCGCCGTACATCAGATAGCGGGCGGCCGTCTCCCACAGCGCCAGGTGCTCCGCGTCGAGAGCGGACCGCAACCCGTGCGCGCCGAACGCGCCGGCGCCGACCGAAGCGGCGCACATCACAAGTCCCACCACCAGCCAGTTCATAGAGAGCATCCCCAAAGGCCCGTCCCGAGCGTCGGCTATCGTACAGAAAGACCACGCCTGCTGAAGGCGTCCAGAGACGATGCAACAGGAAGGCGCAGCGGAAAGCCAGCCCACCGGCGAGCCGGAGGCCGCCCACGCGGCCACACCGCCGGAGCCCGAAGTTCCCGGGGTCAGCGAAGCAGCGGCCGGCGAGTCTCCCCTCACCTGGGCCGAGGACCGGATCGCAGGCCTGTTCCCGCCAGAGGTAGGACGCTTCTACATGGAGCAGACGTGGCTCCAGCTGGCGGTCGTCGCCCTGCTCTCCGCGTTCATCGCGTGGCTGGTCTGGCTGTTCCTCAAGAACGTTCTCGCGCGAGCCTTCGCCCGGACCGAGACCGAGGTGGATGACCGGCTGCTTGAGGCGGCGCACTGGCCGCTCTTCGTTTCCGTGGTCCTCATCGGACTGCGCATCGGCATCGAGCGGCTGCAACTCGGCGCCGGGGCGGAACGGATCACCGGCAACCTGCTCCAGACCGTTTCGCTCGTGTTCTGGGCGGTCGCCGGCCTGCGCGTGTCGACCGTCCTCCTGCGCGCCGTGTCGCGCAGGCGACACAAGGGCGCTCTGGTCTCCAGGCACACCCAGCCCCTGTTCGAGAACCTGGCCAAGGTGGCGATCGTCATCCTCGGCGCCTACCTCGCGATCACGATCTGGGGCGCCGACGTCTCGGGCCTCCTGGCCGCGGGCGGCATCGCGGGTCTGGCGGTCGGTTTCGCCGCCCGGGACACGCTGGCGAACCTGTTCGCGGGAATCTTCATCTTCGCGGACGGGCCCTACAAGATCGGCGACTTCATCACCCTGGACACCGGGGAACGCGGCATGGTCACCGAAATCGGCATCCGCAGCACCCGCCTGCTGACCCGCGACGACATCGAGGTCACGATCCCGAACGCGGTGATGGGCAACGCGAAGATCAACAACGAGAGCGGCGGTCCCCACGTGAAGTACCGGATCCGGGTCCGCGTCGGGGTCGCCTACGGCAGCGACGTGGACCACGTCGAAGCGGTCCAGCTCCAGGTCGCGGCGGACAATCCGAAGGTGTGCGAACAGCCCGAACCTCGTGTACGGTTCCGCACCTTCGGCCCGTCGTCGATCCAGTACGAGTTGCTCTGTTGGGTCAAGGAGCCGGTGCTCCGCGGCATCGTGACCCACGAGCTGGTCAAGGCGACGCACAAGGCGTTCGCAGCCGCCGGGATCGAGATCCCCTTCAGTCAGCACGACATCCACATCAAGGAAGCGCCTTCGCGGCAACTCCCACCGACCGAACCCGCAGCCGACTGACGAAGACCGCGCCCTCGCCGGCCAGGGCGCGCTTCAACCGAGAACGAAATGAACCTTCGCAACATCGCGATCGTTGCGCATGTCGACCACGGCAAGACGACGCTCGTGGACGCCATGCTCTGGCAGAGCGGGACCTTCCGCGCGAACCAGGACGTCCGGGAGCGGGTGCTCGACTCGATGGACCTGGAACGCGAGAAGGGCATCACGATCATGGCGAAGAACACGGCCGTGACGTTTGGCGACGCAAAGATCAACATCGTCGACACGCCCGGGCACGCCGACTTCGGCGGCGAGGTCGAACGCACGCTCCGTATGGTCGACGGGATCATGCTGCTCGTCGACGCCGCCGAGGGGCCGCTCCCCCAAACCCGCGCCGTCCTGCTCAAGGCCCTGGAGCTGGGACTTCCCGCGATCGTCGTGATCAACAAGATCGACCGCAAGGACGCGCGCGCCGGGGAAGTCCTGGACGAGATCTACGACCTGTTCATCGACCTCGACGCGACCGAGGAGCAGATCGACTTTCCCGTCCTCTATTCCGTCGCCCGCGAGGGTAGATGCACCCGGGATCCAGGCGGGGAACTGACCGATCTCAGGCCCCTGTTCGAGACGATCCTCGACCACGTTCCGCCGCCTTCTGGAGACGCCCGCCGCCCCCTGCAGGTGCTCGTCACGAACGTGCAGCCCGACGACCACCTCGGCCCGCTCGCCATCGGCCGCGTCGTGGCGGGCACCGTCCGCCACCGGCAGGCCGTCACCGTGTGCCGGCGAACCGGGGCCCAGACTCCGGTCACCGTCTCGAAGCTGTTCGTCTACGAAGGGCTCGGACGGGTCGCCGTGCCGTCGGCCGGCCCGGGAGAGATCATCGCCCTGGCGGGCATGACCGGCGTCGGACTGGGCGAGAGCATCGCCGACGGCGAGGACCCCAGACCCCTGCCGGCGCTCGACGTGGCCGAACCTACCCTGTCGATGGAGTTCGGAATCAACGACTCTCCGCTGAGCGGCAAGGACGGGAAGTACCTCACCTCGCGCCACCTCCGCGAGCGGCTTCTGGACGAGGCCCGCAACAACCTGGCGCTCCGGGTCGAGACGACGGACTCGGCGAACCGGTTCCTGGTCTACGGCCGCGGCGAACTGCAACTCGCCATCCTGATCGAACAGATGCGCCGCGAAGGCTACGAGTTCTCGGTCGGCATGCCCAACGTGCTGACCCGCAAGGTGGACGGCGTCCTGCACGAACCCTGCGAACTCGCCCTGATGGACGTGGCCGAGGAGTACCAGGGCGTCGTCGTTCGCAAGCTGGGCACGCGCAGAGGCGTCCTGGCGCGAATGGTCACCCGCCGTTCGGGAAGGGTGCGCCTGGAGTTCGAAGTTCCAAGCCGCGGCCTGATCGGCTACCGCACCGAGTTTCTCTCCGATACGAAGGGCACCGGAATCCTGACCCGCATGCTGATCGGCTACCGGCCCTGGGCCGGCGGGATCGTCCACCGGGCAACCGGCGCTCTGGTCTCCGACCGCGCCGGCCGCGTCACGACCTATGCGATCAACAACCTGCAGAGCCGGGGCGACCTGTTCGTCGGACCGAACGAAACGGTCTACCAGGGAATGCTGGTCGGTGAATCGAGCCGCGGCTCCGACCTCGACGTGAACATCACGCGCGAACGAAGACAGACGAACATGCGCGCCGCCAGCGCGAACGCCTACGAGAAGACCGTGCCGCCGCGTCGCCTCTCCCTTGAGCAGTCCATCGAGTTCATCCGCGAGGACGAGCTGATCGAGGTCACTCCGGGACAGCTCCGGCTACGCAAGCGCCACTTCGACCCGCACGACCGCAAGCGGTCGGCGGCCTGACCGACCCCTGGCCCGGTTCGTCAGCTTGCCGGCGCGCGCCACGGCCGGCGGCTGAACCGACGCCCCAGTCCGCGCTGGATCTCGCGCCACTTGCGCTCCTCGTCCGGCGTGATGAAGGTCACCGCCTCGCCCGAGCTCCCCATGCGGCCGGTTCGTCCCACCCGGTGGGTAAACAGTCGCTGGGAGTCCGGCAGGTCGTAGTTGATCACCTGGCCGATGCCCTGGACGTCGATGCCGCGGGCGGCCACGTTCGTCGCCACCAGAATCGGCGCGGCGCCCGAACGGAAGCTCCTCATCACCCGCTCGCGGGCGCCCTGGCTGAGATTGCCCTGAAGCGCCCCCACCGGATAACCCATCGAGTCGAGTTTCTTCGCCAGCTTCCTGACCCCGTGCTTCGTGCGGCCGAACACGAGAATCGGGGCGCCGCCCCGGTCGTCCAGCAGCGTTCGCAACGCCGCAATCTTGTCGTCCCGCTGAATCGAGTAGACGAGATGCTCCACCGTCGACTCCTGAACGCCGTTGTCGACCTCGACCTTCGCCGGATTCCGCAGGTACTTCTTCGCGGTGTTCGCGACCCAGTTCGGCATCGTCGCCGAGAACAGGGCGGTCTGACGGGAATCCGGCGTGTGGCCGAGGATCGCCTCGACGTCGCGGGCAAAGCCCTGGTCCAGCATCTCGTCCGCCTCGTCCAGGACGAGGAAGCGCACGGCGCCGAGATCGAGGGTCCCCTGGCGCAGATGGTCCAGCGTACGGCCCGGCGTGCCGACAACGACGTCGGCGCCTCGCCGAAGCGCCGCCTTCTCACGGCCGATCGATCGGCCGCCGACGACCGAGGTCACGGACACCCCGCGCGACGAAGCCAGACCGAAGATGACGCCGGCCACCTGGAGGGCCAGTTCCCGGGTCGGGGTCAGGATCAGCGCCTGCACCCGCCGGGCCTGGGGATCGCAGACTTCGGCAATCGGCACGGCGAAGGCCAGCGTCTTGCCGGATCCCGTCTGTGCCTGTCCGACGAGGTCGCGCCCCGACAGCAGAACGGGGATCGACTGCTCCTGAATCGGCGTCGGCACGGAGATGTCCATCCGGGCGATTGCCGCCCTGGTTGCACGCGTCATCTCGATGCCGGCGAAGACTCCGTCAGACCCGGAGGTCCGGAAGGGCCGCGCGGCGGCATCGTGTCCGTTGGCGGGGGCCGGGTCGTTTGTGCGTTGCCGGGCGGGCGGCTGCCGCTTGTCGGCGGCCGCATCCCGGTGGCCATTCCGGTGGCCATTCCGGGCCCGTTTGGCCGGACCCGTCTTCACCGGAGAGCCGGCGCCGTCGCGGAGGCTGGTGAAACAGGGCCGACAGTACACGGGTCTGCCGGCCGCGGGCTTGAAGGGAACGGTGGTCGGACTGTCGCATTCGGCGCAAACGGCCTCGTGGGTCCGCCGCGTAGCGTGGCGCCGCGGCGCGTGGCCGGGCCGGCCGCTGCCGGCGGGCCTGCGGCCGGACGGACGGTCGGACGGACGTCGTCCGTTCGTGCGAGATTTCTTGGGCATAAGGAAGCAACTCCTCTGGTCGGGAGATCTGAGGTGAATCGGTCTGGAGGGCCGGAGGGCGACAAAGCAGGGGAAAGGACCAATACGTCCCTGCTTGCGTCGACCCTGGTGCGGCAACCCGAGCGTTGTCGGTCGTCCTCGCCACCAGGGGACTGCCAGGAGCCCGTTGAAGGCGCAACGTATCCGAGTTGGGCCTTCGAGTCAAAGCGCGTCCCTCAGATCAAGATGAGCGACAATGACGGCCGATGAAGGTCGCTCGCACCACGGCCGACGGCAACCTGGAGTTCGCAGAGGCGCCGGCGCCGACAATTCAGGGTGGCGAGGCCCTGATCGAACTCGTCTACTGCGGCCTCTGCGGCACGGACCTCTACAAGCTGGCGGACGCCGGTCGAGCGCCGGGCGAGGTCCTCGGCCACGAGGTCGTCGGCCGGGTGATCGAGAGCCGCGCTGGTTCGCTTGCGCCCGGCGACCGGGTCACAGCACCCCACCACGCTCCCTGCGGCGACTGCCGCCTGTGCCGCTCGGGCGCCGAAACGATGTGCCCCGAGTTCGCCCGGAACCTGCTCGACCCGGGCGGCTTCAGCGAACGGATCAGGCTGCGCCGCCGGGCGGTCGAACGCACCGTGCGGAAGGTCCCGGTGGGACTCGCCGACGAAGCGGCCGCGTTCGTCGAACCCGCGGCGTGCGTCCTGCGAGGAGTCGACCGAGCCGGCCTGGCAGCTACGGCCGGCATGGACAGGGCGACCGGCCCCCCGCGCGTCGCGATCGTCGGCGCGGGATCGATGGGGCTGCTCCATCTGCTCGTGCTCCGGGCCGCGTTTCCCGGGGCACGCACCTTTGTCGCCGAACCGGACCCGGCGCGCCGCGCGACCGCCGCCAGCCTGGGCGCCGACGAGGCGGTCCACCCCGACGACCTCGCCGCGGCCACGGCCGCTGGCCAGCCCCAGGGGGGCGCCGACGCCGTTTTCGACACGGCGGGTGGCCACGCCGCCTTCGACCTCGCGCTCGCGGCCACCCGACCCGGAGGCCGCGTCGTCCTCTTCGCCCACGCCGCGGGCGAGGCCCGCGTCACGTTCGACATCAACCGGGTCTTCAAGTCCGAGCGCCAGATCATCGGCGCCTACTCGGGGTCGCCGGCGGAACAGGCGCGCGTCCTCGAGTTGATGATCCGGGGCACGCTCGATCCGACACCCCTGGTCACCCACCGCCTGCCGCTGTCGAGGGCCGCCGACGCCGTGAACATGTGCCGCCGCGGCGAAGCGCTCAAGATACTGTTGCACCCGTGATGCGTGGGTCAGTAGATCCGTGATTCCCAGGCACCATAATCAGGCGTTCCTCACGGGTCCAGGCAGCCTCGAACTCAGGCAGCTTCCGATGCCCGAGCCGGGGCCGGGCGAACTTCTGATCCGGGTCGACGCCGCGACGACCTGCGGCACGGACGTGAAGGTGTTCCGCCGCGGCGGCCATCCCACGATGCTCGCGCTGCCCTCGCCCTTCGGCCACGAGGTCACCGGCACAGTCGTCCGCGCCGGCGCCGACAGAGCGCAACGGGAGGGCGACGCGGTCGTCGTCGGCAACAGCGCCGCCTGCGGCCGGTGTCCACCGTGCCGACGGGAGCGCGAGAACCTCTGCCGCGACCTCGTCTACCTGAACGGCGCCTTCGCGGACTACCTGCTGATCCCCGCCGTCTTCGCGGAGCGCAGCGTCTTGCCGCGGCCTTCCGGCCTCGAGGCGGCCGTCGCGGCCCTGGCGGAACCGCTGGCCTGCGCCGTTCACTGTCTCGAACGCTGCGTCGCCGCCTGGAACGGACCGCCGAGCGAGGCTCACGCACTGATCATCGGCTGCGGCCCGCTCGGCCTCATGCTGACCGACCTGTTCTGCGGCGTGCGAACGCGCGTGTCCGTACTCGACCCCCATCCGCGCCGACTCGAGGTGGCCAGGACCTTCGGCGCCACCGAGACGCACTGCGGACGCGCCAGCGAGGGAAACGGGGCCAGCGAGGGCGAAGACAACGAGCTGGCGGACGAGCGGTTCGACTTCACCGTCGACGCGACCGGCAGCCCCGCCGGCTGGCGGCAGGCCGTTTCCTGCCTTGCTCCAGGAGGCGTCGCGGCGCTCTTCGGCGGTTGCCGGCCCGGAACCACTCTGAGTGTCGACGCCCGGCCGGTTCACTACGAGGAGCAGACGCTGCTCGGCGTCTACCACTACCTTCCGTCCTCGTTCCGGGCGGCGCTCGACCGGCTGCGCGGCGCGCCGGAGCGCTACGGCCGACTGATCGAACGGGAATTGCCGCTTGAGCGGCTGACCGAAGCGCTCGACCTGATGATCTCCCGCCGCGCGCTCAAGGTGGCGATTCGGCCGCACCCCGACTAGACGCGCCGGCGTCCCAGCGGAGCGAGGCCGCTGGCCTCGCGCGTCTTTTCGGAGAGCCGACGGGGACGTCGGCGCACCCAGTCTGCACGTTCCTCCGACACTGGGTGCACCGGCGTGTCATCCGGTCCGACCCGCATACTCGTCGGTCCGAGGCGGAGCCTCGCCAGGGGCTTGAGCGGAAGCAACCGCGCACGCCGTATACTGCGCGCCGCGGCCTCAGATCGCCGCGAAGACCAAGTACCTCATGGCCGAAGCCGAGCATGATCTGCCGCCCGATCTCGAGGCGATCCGGCAGGAACTGGAGCAGGTCGACCGGGAATTGCTCCAGGGCTTTCGCCACAGGGTCGAGCTGTCGCGGCTGGTGGCCCGGGCCAAGGTCGCGGCCGCCTTCCCGTTCCGGGACCAGTTGCGCGAAGAGCAACTGCTGACCCGGGTGCGCACGATCGCCGCCGAACTCGACCTGGATCCACACCAGACGGAGCGCATCTTCCGCCTGCTGATCGAGATGTCGATTGCGGCGCAACAGGGCTACATCCGGGATCTGGACAAGGCGCCGCTACAGGTCGCTTACCAGGGCGTCGAGGGCTCCTTCAGCCATCTGACCGCGCAGCGGCAGTACGCCGGCCGTGCCGGCGGCGTCGTCCTGCAGGGCTACGAACTCTTCCGGGAAGCCGCCGAAGGCGTGCTGACCGGCAGGCACGACATCGCCCTGCTGCCGATCGAGAACAGCACCGCGGGGAGCATCAACGAGACCTACGACCTGCTGGCCGAGGGCGGCCTCGTGATCACGGCTGAAGTGATCAGCCAGGTCGCGCACGGCCTGCTCGCCCTGCCGGGCACAAAGATCGAAGAGCTGCGCCTCGTGCTCTCCCATCCCCAGGCGCTCCGCCAGTGCGAGCAGTTCTTCCGCGACCGTTCCTGGCTGCGAGCCCAGCCCGAGTTCGATACAGCCGGCGCGGCCGCGCGCGTTCGCGAGGGCAACGACCCGACCGTCGGCGCGATCGCCAGCGAACCCGCCGCGCGGGTCTTCGGGCTCGAGATCCTGGCGCACGGCATCCAGAACCAGGTCGGCAACTTCACCCGCTTCGTGGAGGTCGCGCGGGAAGCCGCCCCCTGCCCGCCCGAGCAGCCCTGCAAGACCTCCCTGCTGCTCGCCACCGGCAACCACCCCGGCGATCTGGGCGAGGTTCTGCGCAGCTTCTCCCGGCGCGGGTTGAACCTGACGAAACTCGAGTCGCGACCGATCCCCGCCACGCCATGGCGCTACCGCTTCTACCTCGACATCGAGGGCCACGCCGCATCCGCGCCCGTCTCGGAAGCTCTCGAAGCGATCGAGCCGAAGACCGCGGAGTTACGCATCCTGGGCTGCTACCCGCGTGCTGAAGTGCCGGGTGCGCCCACCGAAGCGAGCGGCGCAAACCGCACGGCCGCCGACTGAACCCCGCCGTGCCAGAGCGCGCCGACGTCGCTTGCATCGGGGCCGGGATCATCGGCCTCGCCACCGCTCGCAGCCTGTCCCGCAGATACAGACAGCTAGACATCCTCGTCGTCGAGGCGGAACCCCGGCCCGCCGTCCACCAGACCGGCCACAACAGCGGCGTGATCCACTCGGGCCTCTACTACAAGCCCGGATCGCTCAAGGCGAGGAACTGCGTTGGCGGGCGAAAGCGGCTGATCGACTTCTGCGACCGTCGCGGGATTCGCTACGAGATCTGCGGCAAGCTCGTCATCGCGACCGATCCGGCGGAGATACCGCGTCTCGACGAGCTGGAGCGGCGCGGACGCGCGAACGGCCTTGCCGGCCTGGAGCGCCTGCCGCCCGAGCGCATCCCCGAGTTCGAGCCCCACGCCGTCGGCGTCGACGCCCTGTGGGTCCCCGAGACCGGCATCGTCGACTACAGGGCCGTGGCCGACGCCTACGCCGACGAACTCGAGGAAACCGGCGTTCCCCTGCACCTGCGAACCCGGGTCACGGGGATCGTCCCCCGAGCCGACGGCATCGTCGTCGAAACGTCCGCCGGCGAGTTCGAGGCCGGCCATGCGATCAACTGCGCCGGCCTCCAGTCCGACCGGGTCGCCCGGATGGCGGGCCTCGACCCGGACGTCCGGATCGTCCCCTTCCGCGGCGAGTACTTCGACATCCGGCCCGAGCGCCGGGAACTGTTGCGCGGTCTGATCTACCCCGTCCCCGATCCGCGCTTTCCGTTCCTCGGCGTTCACCTGACTCGCCGCGTCGACGGCTCGGTCGAGGCCGGCCCGAACGCGGTCCTGGCGCTCAAGCGCGAGGGCTACGACCGCTTGAGTTTCGACGCCCGGGACACCTGGAGCAGCCTGAGCTATCCCGGCTTCTGGAAGATGGCCCTTCGCTACTGGAAGGTGGGCCTCGGCGAGATGGCCCGCTCCGGCAGCCGCTCCCGGTTCGCCCGCGACCTGCGCCGCTTCGTGCCCGATCTGAGCGCCGCCGACCTGCTGCCCGGCGGCGCCGGCGTGCGCGCCCAGGCGCTGGACCGCCAGGGCAACCTGGTTGACGACTTCGCGATCGAGACGAGCCTGCGGATGCTCCACGTGCTGAACGCGCCGTCGCCCGGCGCGACCGCCTCGCTCGCCATCGGCGACACGCTCGCCGACCGCGCGGCGGAGACGTTCGGGCTGTGAGGGCTGTGAGGGCTGTGAGGGCCGGGAAGCCGCGTCTCGGACCCCGTGCGCCACAAGGGTTCCGGCCGGCAGCCGGCGCGAAGGGCCGGTCCGTCGGCGGAACATCGTGAGCCAGACCGAAACGACAGAGACCCGCTTCGCCGTCTCCGACGACCAGCAAGTCAGCGCGATCCTGCTCGCACCCGACGACGCACGCTGCCTGCTCGTCTTCGCTCACGGCGCCGGCGCCGGCATGCGCCACAAGACGATCGAGACCTTCTCCCGCGGCGTGGCCGCCCTTGGAATCGCCACGTTCCGATTTCAGTTTCCCTACACCGAGAAGGGCCGCCGCCGTCCAGACTCGCGGCCTGTCTTGCAGCGTTCCGTCTGGAAGGCGGTGGCCCATGCCAACGCCATGCGGCCCGACCTGCCGCTCCTCGCGGGCGGCCGATCGATGGGAGGCCGGATGGCCTCCGGCGCCGATGCCAGCGAAGCCCTCGATGTCGCCGGCTTCGTCTTCCACGCCTTTCCGCTCCATCCGCCGGGCAAGCCGGGAACGGAGCGCGCCGACCACCTCGAGCACGTTGCCAAACCGATGCTCTTCCTGAACGGCACCCGGGATCGCCTCGCCGACCCGGAGTTGTTGGCCGGCGTTTGCGATCGACTCGGTCCGCGCGCCACGCTTCACGTCGTCGAAGGCGGCGACCACAGCCTGCAGGTGCTGAAACGGTCCGGCCGCAAGCAGGAGGACGTCGACCGGGAAGTGGCGGAGGCCGTCGGTGCGTGGTGCCGGGAGGTGCTGGCGCTTTAGGTCGCTTGGAGCCAGGCGTTGTCGTCTCAGCTCGCCGATTCGAGGACGAACCGCGCACCTTCAAGGCGAAGCATCTGAAACGGCGTCACGCACTTGGTTCCCAGCCCGATGCACACGTCGGGGATCTTGATCTTGCGGGTCGAGCCCGAAGGCACTTCATGTGTCACCACCGCGTGACCACCCGCCCGAGCCTGAGCCACCAAGTAGTAGTCGGCCTTCTGCAGGAAGGTACTGACGGCCGCCGGTTCATAGCTCTGGCTATTCGCCCATGCGCTGACGTCCGCCATCGCCGGGAACACCGACTCGTCCGGGCGAAGAAAGAACTCCTCGCCACGTTCCGAAGCCCACTCGGACAACTCGTCTCCCAGTCCGAGCACCTCGTCCCCAACCTTCTCGACACTGAAGACCTGCCCGGCATCGTGTGCGACCAGAAGCCAGTTCCAGAAGCCCGGACAGAAGTCAAAGCCATAGTGGAGGTTCTGCGCCGCAATCATGACGTTCGCGTCCAGGAGATAGCCCATCAGTAGCCAACCCCCAGCTTGCGGCCGAGCTCGTTGAAGGTCTCCATCTTCTTCACGCCGAGCATCCCGAACGCCTCGGTAAATCCCGTCCGACCCTCAAGCGTGCTCTCCACAAGTGCCCGAGCAAAGCGCTTGCTGATCCGTGCCCCCAACGTCAGGTAGAAGTTCCCACCGCTACCCTTCGACAGGCCACGCAAGCAAGCGAGTTCGTCGTCGTAGGCCTTCCACAGCTCTTCACGGGAGAGGGCTCCGGCATCGTGGATGCGCCTCAGAACCACCAACGTGCTGACCTTGAAGCGGCGAGCCAGGCGCTTCACCTCGCCTTCAAGATCTGCGCGGACGTCGAGCTCCCTGCGGAGGACTTCTAGCGGCACCAGGAGCTCCGCCGCCACCCGATTGCACCACCGCTCGGTTTCTTCGTCGGGCGCCGCACGGATCCGTGCATCGGACACTGCGGACTGGCCCAGCCAGATATGGGCGATCTCATGCGCCAGAGTGAACATCTGGGCAGCCTTGGTGTCCGCTCCGTTGACGAAGACGAGAGGCGCCAGCGGGTCAGCGAGCGCGAAACCACGAAACTCCTCCGGATCAAGCGGTCGGCGGTTGTTGCTGCCAACCACGCCACTGACCATCACAAGAACGCCTAGCGCGTCCGCTTGCGCGATGAACCTTCGCAGCGCGTCCGTCCAGGTGCCAAGCCGCTTCCGCTCCTCCAAATCAAGACCTAGCGCCCGACGCATGGCAGTCGCCGCCCCCACAACATCATCCCCAACGCGAGCAGACCCCACGAACGCGTGGGCCGACTCATGGGCCATTCGGGCGTAGTCCCGGTACCAGTTCTGGCGCTGCTGACAGAGGTGGACCATGTCCAGCAGATTGGGGCTAGGCCGACCCAGTTGAGCCGCGACTCCAGTTCGAAAGTCCGGAATCGGCACGGACTCGACCGGCGGCTCCGCCAGGAACAGGTAGCCGAACGGCGCGTGTGTCGCCTTCGCGAAGTCCTCCAACTGCCGAAACGTGGGCTGCACCTCGCCACGCTCCCACGCTTCGATCTTCGCAAAGCGCCGCGACAGGTCCTCCCTCGAGCGACCGGCCCGCTCGCGAGCCCACCTCAGGAGACCGGGCTGTACAGGGACGCGGTTCATCGGGTCGAACCTCCGGCTCGCCCGGCGACGAATCCTCGGAGAGGACGACCCAGGCGACTCGACCTCAACTCCTCAAGATCACCCATCCATCCCCTTCCCCGCATCTGCCTCGCCTCTTCAAGCTCCAAGGGCTCCCAAGCCGCTGCCACCGAAGGAGGCTTGCCGGCATGGCCCTTCGCCTGCAGCCGCTCGTCGTGGCCTGCCCTGGCGTCTCCACCGCCGTCTGCGCCTGACTGCAAGCTGGACACGCTCCAACCCTATACAGAGCAACGTCCACCGCTACAACCGAGGCACGCGCATCACGGTCGACCACCCTCGAAACCCTATAATCACGCCCCATCATGAGACCCACTCTTCGCCGGCTCGCGCCGGCCCTTGTTCTTCCCCTCTTGGCCTGCTCCACCGACAACTTCGACCCCGGACCGGTGGAGTACCCGGAGACCCGTCAGGTCGATCAGGTCGACGACTACTTCGGCGTTCAGGTCGCCGACCCGTACCGCTGGCTCGAAGACCTGGGCAGCGAGGAAACGGCCGCCTGGGTGGCGGCACAGAACGAAGTCGCCGAGCCGTTTCTCGCCTCCCTTCCCGGCCGCGCGGCAATCGAGGACCGGTTGCGGGAGATCTGGAACTACGAGCGCTGGAGCACGCCCGGCAAGCGCGGCGAGCGCACCTTCTACAGCCACAACGACGGGCTGCAGGACCAGAGCGTCGTCTACGTCGCGGCGTCGATGGACCAGGAGGGCGACGAACCGCCCGGCCGCGTCCTGCTCGACCCGAACGGCTGGAGCGAGGACGCGACGGTCGCGCTCGCCGGCATGACGCCCAGCCGGGACGGCCGCTACGTCGCCTACGCGCAGTCGGACGGCGGTTCCGACTGGCGCACCTGGAAGGTCCGTGACGTCGAGGCCGGCGAGGACACGGGCGACCTGATCGACTTCACGAAGTTCACGTCCATCTCCTGGATGCCCGACAACTCAGGCTTCTTCTACAGCCGCTATCCCCCGCGCGAGGACGACCCGACGAGGGGCGACGGCTCGAAGGCAGTGTCCGTCTACTTCCACGCCCTGGGCACACAGCAGAGCGAGGACCGCCTCGTCTTCAGCCAGCCGGAACATCCGCGGCGCAACCCCTACGCGTCCGTTTCCGAGGACGGCGAGTACCTGCTGGTCAACCTGCAGGAGGGGTACCTGGAGAACGCGGTCCACTACCGGAAGATCGACGAGCCGGACTCCGCGATCCGCCCGCTTCTCGACCAGTGGGACGCGCTCTACGGCTACATCGTGAACATGGGTCCCGTCTTCCTGCTCGAAACGAACAAGGAGGCGCCGCGCAACCGGATCGTCGCGGTCGACCTGACTGACGGATCGCCCGCAGGGAACCCCACGCTGCACGAGGTCGTTCCGGAGGCCGAGGACACGCTGTCCTACGTGTCGGCCGTCGGCGGCAAGCTGGTGCTGAACTACCTCCACGACGCCCGCACCGTCGTGCGTCTGGCCGAGCCGAACGGCGCGGGGCCCGCCACACCGGCCGGCGAGGTCGAGCTGCCGGGCATCGGCACCGCCGGCGGCTTCGGCGGCCGCTGGGAGGACACGGAGACCTACTACTCCTACTCGAGCTTCGGTACGCCATCGCAGATCCACCGCTACGACGTGGCCACCGGCGAGAGCCGGCTGATCCGCAGCCCCGCAATCGACGCGGACCTGGGCGGCTACGAGACGGCCCAGGTCTTCTACGAGAGCCGCGACGGCACGCGCATCCCGATGTTCATCACCCATCGCGCGGGGCTTGAGCGCAGCGGCGATCATCCGACCCTGCTCTACGGCTACGGCGGGTTCAACATCTCGCTGACGCCCGGCTTCTCCTCTTCGCGCCTGGCCTGGCTCGAGATGGGCGGCATCCTGGCGATCCCCAACCTGCGTGGCGGCGGCGAGTACGGCCGCGAGTGGCACCTGGCCGGCACGAAGGAGAACAAGCAGAACGTCTTCGACGACTTCATCGCCGCCGCGGAATGGCTGATCGCCGAGGGCTACACGAGCGCCGGACGGATCGCGATCCAGGGCGGCAGCAACGGCGGCCTGCTCGTCGGCGCGACATTGAACCAGCGGCCCGACCTGTTCGGCGCCGCCCTGCCGGCCGTCGGCGTCCTCGACATGCTGCGCTACCACCTGCCGAGCGCGAACGCCCGCAACTGGTCGACGGACTACGGCCTGTCCGAGAACGAGGACGAGTTCCGGGCCCAGTACGCGTACTCGCCGCTTCACAACGTGCAGGAAGGCGCCTGCTACCCGCCGACCCTGGTCACGACGGCCGACCACGACGACCGGGTCGTCCCCTGGCACAGCTTCAAGTACGCCGCCGAGATACAGCGGGCGCAGGGCTGCGAAAACCCGGTCCTGATCCGGGTCGAGACCCGGGCCGGCCACGGCGCCGGCAAGCCGACCTGGATGCAGATCGAGGACGTCGCCGATCAGTGGGCCTTCGCCGCCTGGGCGCTGGGCCTCGAGCCGGCTCTGTAGCGCCGCGGGGATGGCGAAGGAAACGAGTCCGGCCGCGGCCACGAGCCGACCGAGTGCAGGCGCCACGCCCTACCGGCACACGATCCGCGTCCGCTACGGCGAGGTGGACAAGCAGGGCGTCGTCTTCAACGCCCACTACATGGCGTACATGGACGACTCGCTGGAGAACTGGCTGCTCGGCATCCGGGAAGTCCGCCAGAAGCTCGGCTGGGAGATGATGCTCCGCCGCACGACGATCGACTTCCTGGGCTCGGTCACCGACGGCGACCTGCTGGACATCGACCTCGCCATCCGCCACTGGGGCCGGACCTCCTGGACCCTGGGCTACCGAGGCACCCACGAGGGGCGGCTCGTGTTCACCGCGGAAGTGCTCTACGTCAGCGTCCACGACCCGGAGTACACGAAGATGGAGACCCCGGCCGAGATCCGGGCGTACATGGGACCCGAGACCGACCTGGACGAGGAAGCTATCTGAGGCGCACCGGCGACCACACCGGTTGCACTGTCACTCCCCCACACTGGGTGCACCGCCCACCCCACACTGGATGCGCCGCCCACCCCACACTGGGTGCGCCGGCGTGTCATCCGTGCGTCCGATGACGGACGCACGGACTGTTTCGCGGGTGGCGCGGGATCGCGCCACCCGGGTTCCCGCCGGCTTTCCGGAAAGACGCGCCGCGCAGCGGCGACCATAGCTTCCGCCCCCCGATCCCGGTTCGACCCCTCACCTCACGTGAACCTGGATCTCCCGCCTCTCCCACGCCCCTTCTTCGCGCCCACCGCGCTCGACGTCGCGCCGCAACTCCTGAACAAGGTCCTGATCCGCGGCCGCCGCGCCGCACGGATCGTCGAAGTCGAGGCTTACGAAGGCGCGAACGACCCCTCCAGCCACGGCCACCGCGGCATGACGAACCGGAACCGGACGATGTTCGGTCCGCCCGGGCACCTCTACGTGTACTTCACCTACGGCATGCACCACTGCGCAAACGTCGTCTGCGGTGAGGAAGGCGTCTGCTCCGCCGTCCTGCTGCGTGCCGTCGCACCGCTTGCCGGCGAGAACATCATGCGCCGCGCCCGCAACGCGGCCAGCAGGCGCCGCTCGTCCAAACCGTTTCGATCCGTCGACCTCTGCTCCGGTCCCGCCCGCCTGTGCCAAGCCTTCGGCCTCGACCTTCGCCTCGACGGCGCCGATCTGGTCACGGCATCGGCCGCCGCCAACCGACTGCCGATCGTCATCGTCGACGACGGCACGCCGCCGCCTCGTCGACCCGGTCGAAGCGGCCGTATCGGCGTCACGCGAGCCCCAAACCGCCTCTGGCGCTTCTACGTCGATAGCGATCCGAACGTCTCCAGGTCCCGCGGGACCAGCATCGGCGGCGGCTCACGGTCCAGGACGACCTGAACCCGGAACGCGCTCAGGCGGAGGCCAGGACCTCCACCATCTCCCGAAGCCCGATCGCTTCGACTCCGCCCCCTTTCGGATATCTCTCCTCCCCGCTGTGGACCAGGAAGGCCGAGTCGGGACTCACGTCATCAAGGGCGACCCGAAGTCCCCTGCCAACTGAAGGCGCCGCGCTCCGCTTGATCTCCAGGCCCCAAGTCCGATTGCCCGGCAACTCCAGCACCAGGTCGATCTCGACACCGGTAGCCGTCCGGAAGAAAGACGCCTGCGTACGTTCCGGCGCCGCCCGGATCAACGTCTCGACAACGAACCCCTCCCAACTTGCGCCCGCCACGGGATGCCCCAGCACGGCTTCCTCGTCGTCGAGCCGCAGCAGGCTGTGGACCACTCCACTGTCCCGAAGATAGACCTTGGGCGACTTGACCAGCCGTTTGCGGACGTTGGCGTGAAACGGCGGCAGCCGTCGCGCCAGCAACAGATCGACCATCAGGTCCACGTACCTCGCCACCGTCTTGCCGTCGACCGCCAAGCTCCGAGCCAGCGCGGCGGCGTTCCAGACTCCGCCCTGGACATGCGCAAGCATGGTCCAGAAACGCCGCAGGGTCTGCGCGGGAATCCGCGGCCCCAGGGCCGGAACGTCCCGCTCCAAGTAGGTGTGGATGAAGTTCTCCCGCCACACAACGCTGTCCGCATCGGAAGGCGCCATGAAAGCGGGCGGAAAGCCGCCCCGGATCCATAGCCGGGTCTGTTCGTTCCGGTCGACCTCGCGAACATCCAGGGGAGCCAGCTCGACGTACGCAATGCGTCCGGCCAGGCTCTCTCCCGATTGACGCAGCAGATCCATCGAGGCCGATCCCAGCAGGAGGAACTGTCCCGTACGGTCGCCAGCTCGAATGCGCTCGTCGATGAGCCCGCGCAGGACCTCGAACAGCCCTGGCGTACGGTGAATCTCGTCCAGGACGACGAGGCGGCCCCGATGTCGGCTGAGGTAGCCCCGCGCATCCGCCAGTTTCTCCCGATCGGCCGGGCTCTCGAGGTCGAGATACAGCCCCTTGCTTCCGGGCCCCCGTCCCGGTGGGGCGCCAGCGTCCGCGATGGCTCGAGCCAGCGTCGTCTTGCCGACTTGGCGCGGCCCCATCAGGGCCACCGCAGGAAAGAACCGCAGTCGATCTTCTACGCGCGCCCTCAGTATTCGCGGGACTACCTTGTCAATCATCCTTGCAATTATGGACCAACGGTCCAGAATTGCAAGCTTACGAAGCTAGGTGCACCGGCGTCCCCGCCGGCATCCGGCGCGCGGCGCCGGCGTCCGGAACTCTGCGCTCGAAGACACCGATCTCGAGGGATTCACGAGCCCCAAGAGCAGGTGGCCGCAAGTCGTTAGTCCGAGCCTTCACTCATCGCCCGAAGCCGCGCCACCAAGCTCGACGTGTCCCAGCGCTGGCCGCCGAGCGCGGTGACCTCGCTGTAGAACTGGTCGACCAGGGCGGCGACGGGGAGATGCGCTCCGTTCTGCCGCGCCTCCTCCAGGGCGATTCCCAGGTCCTTGCGCATCCACTGGACGGCGAAGCCGTAGTCGAACTTGCCCTGGACCATCGTCTCGGCGCGGTTGTCCATTTGCCAGGATGAGGCGGCGCCGGTCGAGATCGCGCCGATGACCGCCAGCGGGTCGAGGCCGGCCTTCTCCGCGAAGTGAATGCCCTCGGAGAGGCCCTGGACGATGCCGGCGATGCAGAGCTGGTTGACAGCCTTCGTCAACTGGCCGCTCCCCGCGGGGCCGAGCAGGGTGACCGCCCGGCTGTAGCAGTCGATCACCGCGTTCACCCGCTCGAAGACCCCCGGTTCGCCGCCGCACATCACGGTCAGCGCGCCGTTCTCGGCGCCCGCCTGGCCGCCCGAAATCGGCGCGTCGAGGAAGCCGCAGCCCTTCTCAGCACAGGCCTCGGCGAGTTCCCGGGCGAGCCGCGCCGACGCCGTCGTGTGGTCGACGAGGATGCTGCCCGCGGCCATGCCCTCCAGGGCGCCGCCGCCGCCCAGGGTCACCGCCCGCACGTCGTCGTCGTTGCCTACGCAGCAGAAGACGAACTCTGCGCCGGAAGCCGCCTCGGCCGGCGTCGGAGCACTCCCGCCGCCGTGTTCCTCCACCCATTGCTCGGCTTTGGCCGCCGTGCGATTGAACACCGTCACGCGATGTCCGGCTGCCGCCAGGTGGCCAGCCATCGGATAGCCCATGACTCCAAGTCCGACGAACGCTACGTCTGCCATACGGCGCACCTCCCCAGCGGCGAGTCACGCCGCTTGAACTGATCGATGAGGCGCGATCCTAGCGCCGGAGTCCGCACGGGCCACTGGGGGCACGAGAGAAAGGGCGGGCGCCCAAAGGACGCCCGCTCGTCGAACGGGGCCGTTGCCCGCAGTCCCTAGTTCCGTGAGCGCGAACCGCGGCCGCCGGAGCCGAAGGGCCCCCGGAAACCGCCGCGGCCGTTCTCCTGCAGTGCTTCCCAGCGGATCGCCTGGTCACGGTCGAGCAGTCGCGCCAGGTCCTCGTCGACCTGGGACCGCGAGGTTCTCAACTGGCGCCCGATGCTCCGCCGGTCGAGCTCCAACTGCCCGACGATCGTCGGATCGGGGTTCTCGAGGTTCGCCTCGGTCTCGAGACGTTCCGTGATGTCGCGCATCTGGCTCAACAGTGGGCGGACGCTCGCTTCATGCTGCTCACGGACGCGGCGCCATTCTTCTTGCTGGTCCTCGGTGAGTTGGAGCACTCGCGCCATGCGCTCGGCGTCGCGTTCCGCAAAGTCGCCGCGGGCGCCTCGCTTGGAGCGGGGGCCGTCCTCTTCCTGGGCTGCCGCGAAGGCGGCTGCGCCCACGACGAACAGGGCGGGAAGCAGGACGCGAGCGATCCGGATCGAACGGTTCAGGGTTGTCTTCATGTCAGGCACCTCCGTTGAAAGGGAATGGGAATCAAACGTGGGACGACAGTACGGGGTTGGCCGGACGCCAGTCATCAAGCGGGGGCAAGATGTTCGTAACGCTTGTAAAGGCTCTCGCCCGCTCGGTTTCCGCGTCACTGCCTGTAGCGGAGTCACCGGTTCAGGAACGCGAGCAGGTCCGCCATGTCGGCGTGCTCGAGCCCCGCCGCGAGCCCCTCCGGCATCGTGGACAGGCCGTCGCTTCGCACCTCCCGGACTCGTTCGGCGGGCACTTCGACCAGGTCCCCGGCGACCCGCAGGACGACTCCCCCGCCGGCGCTCTCCACCAGCAACCCCGTGTAGACCTCGCCATCCGTTGTCTCCACGATGTAGCTCAGGTACTCGTCGTCGATCTCGGCGTTCGGTTCCAGGATGTCGTGCAGTACCTTCTCCGCCTTCCAATTGCCGACGCGGGACAGATCCGGACCCGGTCCGCCGCCCGAATCGCCGCTCCGGTGGCAGCCGGCGCAGAGTTCGAGGAAGAAGCCCTCACCGCGTCCCGCATCCCCGGCGATTCCGAGCGCCGGCCGCATGGCCTCGGCCGCGGCGGACCAGACGAGGTCGCCACGGTCGCCGCGGTCGCCGCGCCTGGACCAGCGATCTTCGTCCTCCTCGGCTGCCGCGAGCATGGCCGCAGCGAAGACGAGCAGGGCGGCAAACAGGATGTGGGCGATTCGGATCGAACGGTTCAGGGTTGTCTTCATCTCAGGCCCCCTCCGTGGCGGTGGAATGAACGGTGTCGAGACAATAGGTCCGGTCCGCCGGGCAGTCATCAAGCCGCCGCAAGATGTTTGTAACGCTTGTAAAGCCCTCGATTGAAGAGGTTTCCGCGGCGCTACACTGCCAGCCATGCCCGTTGCCGGCAGCCCGCGGAGCGCTCGCGCTTCGAGCGACCGCTGGACCCTGATCGTCGCGGCGGCCGCCTCGTTCCTGCTCGTGACGCTCGCCGTCCTGCAGTACCGCTGGACCGGCGAACTGAGCGCAGCCGCCAACGAACGGATGCGTGCAAACCTGGAGGAGTCGAGCCGGCTGCTTGCCAACGACATCGACGCCCCACTGGCTCAGCTCCACGCCTCGTTCCTGCGCACTGCCTCTCGGGTCGATCCGCGCCGGCGCCGGGACGGCGCATCCGAACGGCTGGAGGCGCTGCTTGCGCGAGTCGTCCTGGACTGGCGCGGGAGCGCCGCCTTCCCGGACCTTCTGGACCAGACCTGGATCGTGGTCGCCGACCACCGCGAAGGAAGGCACGGCGTCTTCCGGCTCGACGAGGACGGCGCCCGGTTCCAGCCCGACCCGGGACCCGACGACCTGGAAGAACTCGTTCGCCGATTGCGGCCACCAGGCCGGCGGCTGCCCGAGGCCCGCACGGATCGACTCGTGATTCCGGTCCCCGTCCGAACGCCAGACGGCCGGCCGGGACCGCCGACGACCCTGATCGTGGCCAGCCTGGATGTTTCGGTACTCGAACGGGAGATGCTGCCCGCGCTGATTGAACGCTACTTCGGCGCCACATCTCCAGGTGAGGAGCCGCCCTATCGGGTTTCGGTGACCGACATGTCCGGCCCCGCGCCGCGCCAGGTCTTTCCCGACCCGGCGGCCGCTTCAGGGCACACGTCATCCGCTTCAACCGGGGCAGCGGACATCGAGTTCGGGACGCTGCGGATGCGGCCGTTCGCCGAACGCCGGAACGACCGCGACCGGCCCGGCCTCCGACCGAACGACCGCGACGACCGGCGTTTCTTCCCGGCCGCCGAACGGGCACGTCGCGAGCGCGCCACGGACCGCGACAGGGCGGACGACGCCTGGCTGGTGCGGATCACCCACCGCCGCGGCTCGCTCGAAGCCGCCACGAACACGGCTCGCAGGCGCAATCTCTACACGAGTTCCGGCGCCCTGTTCCTGATCGGCGTCGCCTTCGCCCTGATCCTGGTGTCCGCGCGCCGGGCCCGGGCTCTGGCCGCTCAGCAGGTCGACTTCGTGGCCGGTGTCTCCCATGAGTTGAACACGCCGCTGCAGGCGATCCGTTCGGCAGGCGAGAACCTGCGGGCCGGGATCGTGCGCGAGCCCGCGGACGTCCGCGGCTATGGCGAGCTGATCGACCGCGAGGGGCGCCGCCTCCTGCGCCTGGTCCAGCAGGTACTCCAGTGGGCCGGCATCGGCCGTCGCCCCATGCCGGTGCAGACCGAGCCACTCGACGCGGGCGCACTCCTCCGCACGGTCATCGCCGAATCGAACTGGTTCCTGGAGGAACACGGAGTCGAACTCGACGTGTCCGGCCTCGACGATCTGCCAGCGATTCAGGGCGACCGGGACGCCCTCAACCTGGCCCTTGCCAACATCCTCCACAACGCAGCCAAGTACGGAGCGGACGAAGACGGTTCGGTCCGCGTGCGCGTCGAGGCCGGATGCGACGAAGGCCGCCAACGGGTGACGGTCAGGGTCACCGACGGCGGTCCCGGCATTCCGGCCGCGGAGCGGCAACGCATCTTCGAACCCTTCGTTCGCGGCCGCCGAGCGACCGAGGGAACGATCCCCGGCTCCGGCCTCGGGCTGAGCCTCGCGCGAAAGACGGTCGAAGGTCACGGCGGCTCGATCACCGTCGACAGCAAACCCGGCCGCACAACGTTCCACGTCTCGCTGCCGGCGAGCACCGAATGACCGCACATCGCCTGCTGCTGGTCGAGGACGAGCCGAGCCTGGCGCGCACGGTGAGCGACCGCCTGATCGCCGAAGGCTACGACGTCGAGATCGCGGGCGACGGCCCTTCGGGCGAACGGATGGCCACCGAAGGCGGCTTCGACCTCGTCCTGCTCGACATCAGCCTGCCGCGGAAGAACGGCTTCGACGTCTGCCGCGATCTCCGCCAGCAAGGCGTCACGACGCCGATCCTCATGCTGACCGCCCGCAACGAACTCGTCGACCGCGTCCTCGGCCTGAAGCTGGGCGCCGACGACTACCTCGCCAAGCCGTTCGAGACGCTGGAACTCCTGGCACGGATCGAGGCGCTGCTGCGACGCAGCCACGCGGGGACAGCGCCGTCAGGCGCGGTTCCCGCCGCCGCCCGGGGTTACCGTTTCGGCAACGTCCGCGTCGACTTCGACCGCGCCCAGGTGTGGCGCGCCGGCGAAGACGGCACCGAGGCCGAGATCGCCTGCTCGGCGCTCGAGTACCGGCTGCTGCGGTTCCTGATCGAGAACCGGGGCCAGGTCCACGACCGCGACCGCCTGCTCGACGAGGTCTGGGGCTACGACGCAACGCCGACGACCCGCACCGTCGACGTCCACGTATCGTCGCTGCGGCAGAAGGTGGAACCGAATCCGGGCCGGCCGGAGTTCATCGTCACGGTCCACGGGCTGGGCTACCGGTTCGACGGGTGAACGCCGCCAGACATCTTGAACAACCGTGGCCTTTACAAGTCTCCACCCACTGGGTCCGCCGGCGTCCCCGCCGGCATCCGGTCCGAGGCTCCGGAGCTGTTCCTTCGACGAATCAAGGAGGAGTTCCCCGAAATCGCCTGGAACACGCATCGTTACCTGACGCACGGCTGGGACCACGCCGTTCTGGTCCTCGACGAAGCGCTCGTCTTCAGGGCCCCGAAGGCTCCGACGAGCCTGAACGACGTCGAGAACGAAGCTCGGCTGCTGCGCCACCTGGAACGCAAGCTCGAGGTCGGCATTCCTCGGTACATCTACCAGGCGGCGGACGGCTCGTTCGGCGGCTACAGGCTCCTTCCCGGCCGTGAACTGGATCCGGACACGTTCCGGAAACTCTCCGAGGAGGAAAGGGAGACGATCGCGGGGCAGCTCGCCGCGTTCCTGACGTCGTTGCACGAGACACCGAAGTCCGTCGCCCGACGGCGCCACGTACCGGAGGAAGATGCCGCGAAGGACTACGAAGATCTCGTGCGCGACACGGAAGCGCTTGTGTTCCCTCGTCTCGCACGACCCGAAGCGCTGGCCATCGAGACCTTCCTCGCCGAGCTGGCTGCCGAACTGGAGCAGGACCGTCCAACCGCTCTCCTGCACGGCGACCTGAGCGGCGAGCACATCCTCTGGGACGCGGGAAAGCGGCAGGTCAACATCATCGACTTCAGCGATCGCATGCTGGGGGACCCCGCGATCGATTTCGCCGGTCTGCTCGCCTACGGGCGGGGGTTCGCTGAACGCGTGCTCGAGGAGTACGGCGGGCCGACGGACGAGCGGATGTTCCAGAGGGTCCGGCTGTGCTTCAAGCGGAACGCGCTCGAGACGATGGTCCATTCACTCCAGGGCTATCCCTGCACTTTCGAGGAAGGCTACGCGGAGTTCGAGGAGAGGTTCGACGGATGAACGCCGCCAGGGCGGCGATCCGATAGCCTTCGCTGCTTCGCAGCAAGCGCCTCGTCTCCTGCCGCCATGACCGACGACACCACTTCCGAATCCCTCGACTTCATCCGGGAACAGGTGCACGCCGATGTCGCGGCGGGCAAGCAAGGCGGCCGCGTCGTCACGCGGTTCCCGCCGGAGCCGAACGGCTACCTCCACATCGGCCACGCGAAGGCGATCTGCCTCGACTTCGGCGTCGCCGAGGAGTACGGAGGCCACTGCAACCTGCGCTTCGACGACACGAACCCGACTGCGGAGGACACCGAGTACGTCGAGGCCATTGAGCGCGACGTACGCTGGCTCGGTTTCGACTGGGGCGACAAGGCGCTCTACGCGTCGGACTACTTCGATCAGCTCTACGACTGGGCGCTGGAGCTGATCCGCAAAGGCAAGGCGTACGTCTGCAGTCTGAGCCCCGAAGAAGCGCGCGCCTACCGCGGACGCTGGAACGAGCCGGGCCGCAACAGTCCCTACCGCGACCGAACGCCCGAAGAGAACCTCGACCTGTTCGAACGGATGCGAAACGGCGAGTTCGCGAACGGCGAGCACACGCTGCGGGCGAAGATCGACATGTCGTCCTCGAACATGAACCTGCGCGACCCCGTGCTCTACCGAATCCTCCACGCGGAACACCACCGCACGGGCGCCAGGTGGTGCATCTATCCGATGTACGACTGGGCCCACGGCCAGTCCGACGCAATCGAGGGTGTGACCCACTCGCTGTGCACCCTCGAGTTCGAGGACCACCGGCCACTCTACGACTGGTTCCTCGAGCAGATCGACGACATCCACCGGCCACGCCAGATCGAGTTCGCCCGTCTCAACCTGACCTACACCCTGACCTCGAAGCGCAAGCTGCGGCGGCTGATCGACGAGGGCCTCGTCGACGGCTGGGACGATCCGCGGATGCCGACCCTGACCGCGCTACGCCGCCGCGGCTGCCCGCCGGAGGCAATCCGCGAACTCTGCGCCCGCGTCGGCCTGACGAAGAACGACTCGGTCGTCGACCTGAGCCAGCTCGAGTTCGCGATCCGCAACGAACTGAACCGGACCGCGCCGCGGGTCATGGGCGTTCTGCGCCCGCTGAAGGTCGTGATCGAGAACTACCCCGACGACCTCGTGGAGGAACTCGACGCGATCAACAACCCGGAGGACGCTTCGGCCGGCGTCCGCAAGGTCCCGTTCTCCAGGGTGCTCTACATCGAGCGGGACGACTTCCGGCGCGACCCGCCCCGCAAGTTCTTCCGGCTCGCGCCGGGCCGGGAGGTGCGGCTCCGTTACGCCTACTTCATCACCTGCACCGAGGCGATCGAGGACGAGGACGGCAACGTCGTCGAACTTCGCTGCACCTACGATCCGGCGACCCGCGGCGGCGACTCGCCGGACGGTCGTCGGGTCAAGGCCACCCTGCACTGGGTCTCCGCGGCGCACGCGATCCCGGCGCAAGTCCGGCTCTACGACCGGCTGTTCAACCACCCGAACCCGGCCGGGGCGCCGGGCGAGATCGAGGATCACCTGAACCCCGACTCGCTTGAGGTTCTGAAGGACTGCAAGCTGGAGCCGAGCCTCGCTGGCGCCGAGGTCGGCAACCGCGTCCAGTTCGAGCGACTCGGCTACTTCTGCGTCGACCCGGACAGCCGGCCCGGCACCGCGGTGTTCAACCGGACGGTGACGCTGCGGGACACCTGGGCGAAGATAGAGCGGGCGCAAGGGGCGAACCGCAAGCGCTGATCTCAGGGCGCCGCTGGCCCTTCACTCAGGTCCGTCGCACGCGGCTCGTGAGGTCCACGACATGGGCCGGCGGTTCCGGTCCGTAGTCCTGCGGGTGACACGTCAGGACCACGATCTGGATCCTCCTGGCCGCTTCCTCCAGCAGATCCCGAAGCCAGGCCATCCGGTCCTTGTCGGTCTGCGTCAACTGATCGTCCAGAACGACGAAGGCGCCCAGCGCTTCGGCGATCGAGATCCGAAGGAGGATCGCGATCTGCTCCCTCGTGCCGACGGACAGCTCGGCGAACGATCGCTTCGCACCCGCGAAGCGGATGCCCCCGGCGTCCAGTTCCGGTCCGATCGCCACGTCGCCGTAGCGGCCGCCGGTCAGCTCCGAGAGGCGCGCACTGACCGGCCGCACCAGAGCCTTGCCGAGATGGGCGGTCTCCTCCTGCTCCACCTCCCGTAGCGTCTCGGCCAGCAGCTTCCAGGCCTCGTTCTCGACCTCCAGGTCGTCCTCACGCTGGCGGACCGCCTCGACCCGCTCCTTCGCCTGGAGCGCCTGCTCCTCGGCGTAGGCGCCGCCGACCTGTTCCAGGGCGCCCCGGTGCTTCAGTAACTCCTCGGTGATCCCCGAGACCTTCGTCTCGGCCTCCCGGGCCTTACGCCCAAGGTCTTCAGTGTCGGTCGGAGCCACGCCCGCGAGGCCCTCCTCCAGTCTCTCAATGACCTCTCTGCGCCGCTCTCGCTCTTCGCGGGCGGCGTCCACATCCTCATGCTTCAGGGCATCCTCGTGGATCCTGATCGCGCTCCTCAGCCCTGCCAGTTCCTCACGCTGCAGGCCCAGAACGAGGCCCAAGTCGTCCTGCTGACTCTGAACCGAAGCAGCTTCCCGCTCGATCTTCTCCAGGTTCCCCCTGGCCTCGTCAACCTGAACGGCCGCTTCGGACTGCACAGACTCGAGCCGGCTCTCGGCCGTCTCCTTCTGATCCGCGAGTTCCGTGCGCCGCTCCGCCGCACCTGCCAGCAGGTCCGACCAATCAGTGTCGGCACGGAGCAACTCCTTCTCCTTGGCCTCGTACTCCTGGCGGTCGCGGACCAGGTCCGCTGCGTCGAGTTCCACTCTCGATTCGAGGCCGCGACTCGCTTCCTGACGCTCGGAAACGCGGCGCTCAACAGTGTCAGTGTCAGCAACAATCTCCGGCTCTTCCCGAGCCCGCGAATCCAGACTGCGGATGTGCTCCTCCACCGAAGAACCGTCGCCAAGTGCCTCAGCGAGGGCGAACCGGCTGCGGTCCAGATCACCGCGGGCCAGAGCTTCGTCACGTTCAAGGGCCTCAAGACCCTCCGCTCTCACCCGCGCCTCAGCGACGCGCCGGTCCCGTTCCTCAGCCTCTTCACGCAGGGACTCGGCTCGACGGCGGAGTGCCTCAAGCTCCCGCTCCGTGCTAACGCCGGCACGCTCCAGGAGCAGCCCGCGGGCACTTTCGAACTCCTGTTCGGCAGCGTCGACGGCCACGGCGAGCGCCTTGCCGCCGCCGCGCGCACGGACCACGCCAACGCCCGGAATGTCGACCCGCAGTTCCCTCCGGGCCTCGAAGTCCGCGCGCCGCCCCTCTTCGACACGCACGGCCTTTGTTTCGCCGTCGACCCGAACCTCGGCCGTCGCTCCGGCCTGAAGATCCAGGTCGACGACAAGGCCCACGGCGAGCCTCTCCCGAGCGATCCTCAGGTCAGTCTCCAGCTTCTTCAGGCGCTCGAACTCCTCGCTGTTCGGCGCATGCAGATCGTCTGCCGCCTTTCGCAGAGCCGCAGCCTCCTCCCCGCCAGCCGCAGCCTCAGCGGCGTGTTCCCGGACCGCCTCATGCTCACTAGCGCGCCGCTCTACAGCCCTGCAGGCCGCCAGGTAACCGGCTGTCAAGCGCTCCACCTCAAGCTCCCGCAACCGCCTCCGATCGGACGCGTCCTCCCGCCCGGCTTCCTCGACCAGCCTGCGCGCCTCGGCCAATGTCTGTTCCTTCTCCGCAATGCGGCCGTCCAACTCCGCGACCTGGCGCTCAAGGTCGGCGAAGCGCTCGGCGTTCTCAACCCGACGGTCGAACTCCTCCTGTTCGCGAACGACTTCGAGCAGGCGGTTCTGCGCCTCCTGCTCCCGGAGCCGCCGCTCTTGTTCGCCGCCGCCGGCTTCCAGCTCGCGCACCCGTTCGCGAGCCTCCGCCACCTGCTCGGCGAGGCGTCCACCGGCGCGCTCCAGCTCGGCGTGCTGGTTCGACAGGTCAGCGACCCGCTCCTCTGCCGCCTGGGCGGCCGCGCGTTTCTCGTCCAGCGTTCGAACGAGCGTCTCGATCCGTTCGAGCTCCTCATCGGCGGTACGAAAGGCGTCCGCCGCAGCCGCAAGTTCGTCGCGCCGGGCGGCCGTCTCGCGGGCCGCCTCGAGATCTCTTCTGGCCTCATCCCGGACGGCCTCCGCCTCGGCCAGTGCCCGCTGGAGCTCGTTCACCCGGAAACGCACGCCCTCGCTCTCCTCCTGCTGCGACCGGACCTGCTCGCGCCGTTCCTCCGCGGCGAGGCGTTCCTCCTTGAGTCGCGTCCACGGCGAGTCCCGACCGGTTCGCCGCCGGCCCGTCGCGGTGTACGCGAGGGCGACCTTCTCCTGGACCGCGTCCAGCAGGTTCTTCAACCGGGGATCCTCCGCCAGACCCTCCAGGGCCCGGTTGAGCTGTTCGCGGCCGGTCTCCGTCGGGTCGTCCGCCAGACTGCCCTCGAGGATCGTGGCCACTTCGTCCTGCCGTCCCAGGAGCGCGGTCGTGATCAGGGTGCTCGGCATCCCGCGCGGACCGCCCTTGCCGCCCGGAGGCAGGGCGCCCCAGCCGAGCATCTCGTTCAGCCGACCATCCACCTCGCGGCCGCGGCTGTCCGTCGTGAAGTCGCGGCCGTCCGGCGAGTAGTCGAGGAATGCCCGGCCCCCGCCTCGCTTGAACGTCTTGCGCACCCGCCACACCCGCTCGTCCCGCTCGAAGGTCAGGGCGACCTCAGGCGGCCCGTCGCTGTGCCAGTCGTCGAGGACCCCGGCCGCGGTCGAACCGGACTGAAGCAGCAGGACCGCCCGCATCGCTTCCACAAGGCTCGACTTGCCGAGCTCGTTCGGCCCGAAGAGCACGTTCAGACCGGGTTCGAGATCGACGGACGCGGCGGCGATGCCCGCGCAGTCGGTGACCTCGAGGCGGCGAATCCACACGACGTCAGGCCTGTTCCCGCACGAGTCGGTAGAGATGGTGAAGCGCCCGCTCGACGACCGCCGGCCTATGAAGTCCGTGTTCCCGCAGGCGTTCGACAGCCGTCTGCAACACGGGCATGTCGGCCGCGAAGGCGATCGGAGCGTCCGCGGCAAGGCGGAGCCCGCTTCGCTCGACATCGAGCACGCCGACCAGGGGCGTTGCGGCCATCGAGCCGCCGAGTTCGGTCAGGATGCGCTCCGCCTCGTCGTAGTCCGCCATCGGCAGTTCCATCTCCACCGCGAGACCCAGAACCGTCTTGCGCAGGTTCGGTTCCTGCTTCAGGCGGCGAAGCTCGTCCATCGACCGGCAGGTCTCCTCGCGCCAGTTCCAGGCGCCGATTCGCTCACGCTGCACCAGGGCTCGCCGGCGACGATCGAGCGGAAAGTACACGATCGCCACGTGACCCGCGTTCCGTTCGCCGAACGTCGTCGGCTCCGGCGTGCCGGGGTAGACGGTCGGCGCCGCCGCGTCCGGTTCGACGTCCCGGAAGCCGTGGGTGTCGCCCAGGGCCAGGTAGTCGAAGCCCCGTTCCACCGCGCTGCCGCGGGCGACCGGAAAGTTCGTCTGGTGACCCTCGATGTCGAAGGTCTGGCCGTGAACCATGCCGATCCGAATCCGCTCGTCCCCGGGGACACGCCCGGGGAGCGAAGCGACCAGGTCCGTCTGTCCGGCCCGCGATGCGCAGGGGCTCGCATAGAGAACGGCGCCGTCTCGAAGCGGCAGTTCCCAGCCGCTCCGGTCCACGACGTGAACGTAGCCCGGCAACCCCTGTCGGAACGGGTGAGCCGCGTCGTACACGGAACCCCGGCCGAGCGGATCGTGGTTGCCCGGCAGGAGGACGACCGGCCGACGCCATTCGTGCCGGCGCAAGAACTCGTGCAGCAGTCCCTGCCACCAGGGTTCCCGCGGCGTGCTCTCGTCGAACAGATCGCCAGCGCACAGAACGGCGTCCACGTCGGCGCCGTCCGCCAGGTCGAGAATCCGGCGAACGGCCTCGAGCCGGGCCCGGGTGAGGCGCTCCTCCCCGGCCTTCTCGAATCGGGGGAATCGGCGACCCAGATGCCAGTCGGCGGTGTGCAGCAGTTTGAGCGCCACGTCGTTCTCCTCCAGGGCTTGAACCGGTTCCGGGCCGCTCGTCATGCGGCGACCTCCCGCTCGGAGCTCGGCCCGCAGCGAGTCATCCGATCACGAACTCCGCGGTCAGCAGCCGCTCCGTCTCGGGCTTGCGGTAGCGGCGACCGTGGGCGTGATCCCGCCAGCGACGGTAGGTCTCGTCCTCGCCGGCCACGAGATCCCCGATCTGCCTGTCGAGCGATTCGATCCGCCGCTCGATCGCCCGCATCGCGTCCTCCGCCCGGGCGCGATTCTCCGCGCCGACGGCTCCGTCCCGGCGATGCTCCGCGGCCGCGAGACGCGTGCTCTCGCGGCGCCGGTCGCGCCGGAGCACGAGCAGGCGGTCGGCGAGATACTGGTCCAACTGGTCCATCGCCGCCTCGAAGCTCGCCTGATCGTCCCCGGCGCCGCTGGCCTGCGCCAGGAAGAGCTCCTCTTCGACGACTTCGTCGAGGTGGCCGGCCGACACGCCAAGCGGCGGAGTGAATGGAGGGACGTCAGAGCAGGGCTGGCGCAGCAGGTCGAGGGCGGCCTCCGCCGGACGCAGCACGTCCGCATCCTCGAACACCGCCGTGACGCGCAGCCGGTCCTCCCGCTCGAAGCGCGCGTTCGTCATCCGGGTCAGGGCCAGGCGTCCCCGACGGCCTCGCTGCCGCAGCAGCTCGTCCGGCGCCCCGGCGCCGAGTTCGAAACGGACGCGGAAGTCGCCGCTCCCCGCCAGCCGGGCTTCCTCGACCGCGGCCCCGACCAGGGGATGGGCAAGATGAAGCGACTCGGTGTCCCCCAGGTCCCGGGCCGGCCCCAGGGCGACCGAAACGCCGTCGGCGAGCAGCTCGGGCAACGACCGGGAAGCGCCAACGTGAATCACGCGGCGTCCTCCCCGCTCCGCCTCGCCCCACGGGACGCCCCGTGCGTCGAGATACGAGATGACCACGCGCTCGAGTTCCGCGTCGAGCCGGGCGAGGGTCGCGGGAAGCTCCGATTCGATGTTCCGGAAGACCTCGCGAACGGACTCGTCAAAGCGCTTCTCGATCAGCTCCGTCGTGCGCTCGCGCACCTCGTCCAGCCGCTGCCGGCGGTCCTCCAGGTCGTCCCGGAGCCGGCGCAACTCCTCCTCGACTTCCGCCACGGACCTCGACCGCTCCCAGATGCGCCGCACCGAGGCCTCGAAGTCCGGCCCGAGCGCCGAGGCGAGTTTGTCGGACGAATCGGAGCGCGGCGTCTGCAGAACGACGTCCGACATATCAAGCACGCTGCCGAACAAGTCGAGCTTCGTGCTGAGGATCTCGAACGTGAGCCGCTGCGCCTCGTTGTCCTTCGCCAGAAAGTTGATCACCGTCACGTCACGCTCCTGACCGTAACGATGACAGCGGCCGATCCTCTGTTCGATGCGCTGCGGGTTCCAGGGCAGGTCGTAGTTCACCAGCGTGTCGCAGAACTGGAGGTTCAGACCCTTCGCGCCGGCCTCCGAGGAGATGAACACCCGGGAGCGGGTCCGAAACTCGTGGACCAGCGCCAGGCGAACCGCCACCGCCGGACTGGGGCGCAGGCGCGGCTCGATTTCACATTCCACCTCGTCGCGCCAGGCGGCGAGCGCCTCCGCGGACCGCGCCGAGTCGTTCACGCCCCGAAACAGCGTGATGTCGCCCCGCGAGAGCTCCGTCTGCTCCAGCAGCAGGTCGCGCAGATAGTCCTGCGTCGTCAGCGATTCCGTGAACACGACGACCTTTCGCCGATCGTCGGGGCGCTCCAGGACCAGGCGGACCGCCTCGACCAGGCTCGCCGCCTTGCTGTCGCGCGGCAGACCCCGGGCCCGGCGCACGAAGTCCTTTACGAGGTCCAGCTCCGCCTGCACGGCCGCTGGGTCGACCGCGGATTCGTCGGCGGAGTCCTCATGGACGGCTCCCTGCCCGGGCTCACAATCGTCCACCGGGTACACGGGGCTTCCGACCCGCAGGTCGTCGTCCTCCAGATCCGCCGCGAAGGACTGCGCCCCGCTCCCACAGCCCGCCTCCGCGGCGTCCCCGAGCATCCCGCGCAGCCGCCCGGCGACCCGCTCCAGGCTGTCCGCCAGGGCCGCGGTCGAGGACGCCATGCGTCGATGGAAGCCGAGGAGCAACAACTGCCGGGAGCTGCCGCTGAAGGCGTACAGGGTCGGCTCCAGCAGCCAGGCGGTCACGTCGTCGTAGAGCGACCGCTCCTCGGGGCTCATTCTGTACTCGAACAACTGCGCCCGCCGGCCGACGAACGGCTTGTCGAGGAACTCCTGCGCCTGCCGACGCAGGGTCCGCTGGACGACGACGCCAAGCCGCCTGCGCAGTTCGTCGGCCTGCTCGGCGACCACGTGGCGCCCCGCGTCGTCGGCGCAGAAGACGTCGCCAAAGACCGGCTTGGAACCCAGCAGCGTGCCGGTGCGGTCGACGTACTGCACGAGTCCCCAGAGCTCGACCAGCGAGTTCTGGATCGGGGTGGCGGTCAAGAGGAGGACCGGGGCGACGCCGATCACCTTGCGCAAGCGGTGCGCCACCTGCGCGTAGCTACTGTCCTCGTCGTAGGCGCCGTGCCGGTCGAACCGGCGATGAATGCCCGCGAAGACCTCGTGAGCCTCGTCGATCAGGCAGAGGTCGAACGGCGGCGCACTCCGCAGGCGCGCGGCGCCCCGTTCGCCGCCCGCGTACTCCCGGCCGGCCAGGAACACGCCCGGCGCCTCGAGGTCGACGTGATCGTCCGCGGCCTCGACCGCCTCGATCCCGAACAGGGTGTACAGCTCGCTCTGCCACTGGCCGAGCAACGGACGCGGCAGGACGATCAGGATTCGTCCGGCGCCCTCCGCGATCAACTGGGCGATCACGAGACCGGCCTCGATCGTCTTGCCCAGGCCCACCTCGTCCGCGAGGATGCACCCGCCCTCCGGAATGCGGCGCAACGCGAAGTTGACCGCGTCGATCTGGTGCGGGTTCGGGTCGATCCGTGCTCGCCGCTGCGAGGCGACCTGCCGCCTGCGCTCGCTGGCCCGGCGGGCGCGGACGAGTTCCTCGGCGTAGTAGCGGCGGTGGATCGGGTGGTCCGGCATCAGCGGGCAGTCGCCTCCGACGGTTCAGGAAGCCGGGTCGACCTGCTCGAACCGCTTCTGCAGCTTTTTGATCCGCTTGCCGGAGATGCCGCCGAGGGCCCCGATCGCGTGGCGGATGCGTGCGCGCGCGAGGTCGGGGCCGAGGAGCTCCATCGACTGGAAGAGCGGCAGCGAAGCCGTCTCGCCGGACATCGCGACGTAGAAGGGCCGAGTCAGGTTGCGCAGGCTGATGCCCAGCGCTTCGGACAGGCGCCGGAAGTGAGCCTGGACGCGGTCGGCCGTGAACTCCTGTTCGCGCTCCAGCGTCCACAGGACAAACTGCAGCGCCTCGGCGACCTCCGCCTCCTCCAGGCCCTTGACCTGGAGCTTCTCGCGGTCGACGTCTGGGGCGTCGACGAACAGGAAGTTCGTCAGGCGGCCCCAGTCGCCGAGCGTCTCGAGCCGCGGCTGAGCGAGGGCGGCAATCGTTGCGAGCCGCTCCGGCGTCATGGACCACTGCCGCACGAGGTCCGCCAGCCCGTCCGCGTCGTAGTCCTCGCGCAGGTATCGGGCGTTCAGCCAGCGCAGCTTGTCGAGGTCGAAGACGGGGCCTCCGAGCGAGATGTCCTCGAAACGGAAGCCGTCGACGAGCTGCTCGAAGCTGAACTTCTCCTCACCCTCCGACCGGCTGGACACCATGAGGCCCAGGAAGTTCAGCAGCGCCTCGGGCAGGAAGCCGGCGTCCCGGAACCAGGTGATCGACGTCGGGTTGCGCCGCTTCGAGAGCTTGGAGCGGTTCGCGTCGTTGTTGCGGAGCAGCGGCAGGTGGCAGAACGTCGGCGGTTCGTAGCCCAGCGCCTCGTACAGCCGCAGGTGCTTGGGCAACGAGTTGATCCACTCTTCGCCGCGGATCACGTGGCTGATCGCCATCGCGTGATCGTCGACGGTGCATGCCAGGTGGTAGGTCGGAAAGCCGTCGGCCTTGAGGATCACCTGATCGTCGATCAGCTCCCACTCGCGCCGGATCTCGCCGCGCAGGAGGTCCTGCATCACGCAGTCGCCCTCGGTGGGCATGGCCAGACGGATCGTGTGAGTTTCTCCCGCCGCCGCCCGGCGCTCGGATTCGGCGGCCGGCAGGCTGCGGCATCGGCGGTCGTAGCCGGGGAAGCGCTGCTGGGCGCGGTTCTCACGGCGCATCTCGTCGAGCCGCTCGCGGGTGCAGAAGCAGCGGTAGGCGCTGCCGGCAGCGAGCAGGCGGTCGACCTCCGAGCGATAGAGATCGAGCCGCTCGCTCTGGCGGTAGGGGCCCTCGTCCCAGTCCAGGCCCAGCCAACGCAGAGCGTCCACGATCGCCCGCTCCGACGCACGGCTGGACCGGGCGCGGTCCGTGTCCTCGATCCGCAGGACGAAGACGCCGCCACGGCTCCTCGCGAAGGCGAGATTGACCAGCGCCTGGTACGCGGTGCCAACGTGGGGGTCGCCCGTCGGCGACGGCGCGACGCGCACTCGCACCGGCGACGGAGTCTCCTGCAGGGAAGCGTTCATCGTCCGGCCCCCGGTCGCTGCTGCCGGTAGGACGCGAGTCGCCGGCGGTGGGGTTCGAGTTCGCCCTCGGCGGCGCCCGCGCGCTCCAGGGTGTCCATCACCTGCTCGACGCGACGGGCCGCTTCGTCGTACAGGCCGGCGCCGGCCAGGGCGTCCGCCAGCTCAAGCTGGAGCTCGACCATGAGTTCCCGCATCCGCGGGTCGACCGCTCCGGCCGCCGCCGCCCGGTCGAGACTCGCAAGCGCCCGCCCGACGTCGTTGTCCCGCATCGCCAGCATCGTCACGACGAGCAGCATATGCACGTCGGCCGGGTCTTCGGCAAGGACCCGCTCCGCCTCGACCGCCGCCTCGTCGAAGTCGCCGGCCTTGAACAGGGCGCCCGCCAGCACGGAGCGCCCGCCGGGCAGACCGGGGTCGATCTCGAGCGCGCGCTGCGCCGCCGCGGCGGCTTCCCCGGGACGGTTCATCCGGTCGTGGACGCCGGCCGCCGCGAAGTGGGCCTGCGCGTTCCCGGGTTCCAGTTCGATCAGCCGGAGAAGCTCCGCGAGCGAAGCCTCCAACTGCCCGGTCTCCCGGTACGTCTTGCTCCGGCGCAGGAAGCTCTCCGAGTCCACGGCCAGCAGATCGACCCGGGCGCGACGCGGGTCGCGCTGGTGCAGCAGCGGCGGCAGGTTCCGCGCCTCCCGGGCGAGCCGCCTCGCCTCGTCGCGGTCGCCGGCGCGGCTCTTCGCGCGGGAGAGCGTGGCGACGATCGCCTGGGTCTCGGGGCTCAGTGCGTAGGCCCGTTCGAGGTGACGCACGGCCTCGGCCGTCTCGCCCCGGGCAAGCGCCAGCCGGCCCAAGCCCAGATGGGCGACCGCGTTGCCCGGTTCGAGGCGCGCCGCTTCAAGGTAGTGATCGTCAGCATCCCCGGCTAGACCTACCTTCTCCAGGGCCGACGCGAGCCGGATGCGGGCCGGGGCGTAGGCGCCGTCGAGTTCGACCGCCCGCCGGTAGAGCGCCGCCGCCGCGGCCGGATCGCTCGCCTCCTCGACGTTCGCCCGCAGGTAGACCCAGCGAAAGTCGCCGGGGGCGAGCCGCGCGGCCTCGGCGTAGGCCCGCGCAGCGTCCTCGTCGAACTGGTGGGCGTGGAGGGTCATCGCGAGACGGCCCCAGGCGGCGGCCGAGTCGAGCTCGCGTCGCGCGTTGGCGAGTTCGGTTTCGATTGTGGAGCGGACGCGGGGTTCGACGGCGGTGAGGTCGGGAGTTGGAAGTTCGGCGGCGTGGGTGACGGCGGGAAGGAGAGCCAGAGCAAGAAGGACGACGCCGATCATCGGCCCGCTCCGCGTGCGAGGACGACGTCGCTGCCGCTCGCGGCGCCGTCGAAGGTCTCGGCCTCGCCACCGGGCCAGGTCACCTCGAAGCGCTCGACCCCCGCCGCGGCGCCGAGGCCGATGTGAAGCGGCGCCTCGCCGCCGGTCAGATAGCCGCCGAGCGGCAGCACGAACCGGCGAACCGGACGACCGTCGATCCAGGCGACGACGGAGGCGCCGTGCGCCGTGCGCCCTGGGGCGGAGTCGAGCACGCGCAGGCTCACCCAGCCGGCCGCGGCGCCAGGCGGTGGACCGGCCGACACGCCGCCAGCCGTGGCAGGCGGCGGGTTCGTTGCGGCGCCTGGAGCCGGCGGCGGCGCCAGCGAAATCGTCTCGTTCCGGTAGATACGCGCCGGTCCCTCCAGGTTGCTGACCAGCAGGTCCAGGTCGCCGTCGCCTTCCAGGTCGAAGGGGACCAGGCCGCGACCCACGTTCAGCGCGGCGCCGAAGTCGCCGGAAGCGTCACTCGCGTCGGCGAAGGCGCCCGCGCCGTCGCCCAGCATGAGCAGGTTCGGCTCCGCGTAGCCGCGCCAGAACCAGTCGTCACGATCCGAGAGCACGTCCGGCCGCCGCTTCACCGCGCCGTCCACCACGGCGAGGTCGAGGTCGCCGTCGTTGTCCGCGTCGAAGAAGGCGGCGCCGAAGCCCGTGTAGGGAGTGCTCGGCGCCGCCAGGCCGGCCTCGGCCGCCCGGTCCTCGAAGCCGTCCGCCATGCCCGGCGCGCCGCCCATGTTCACGTACAGGGTGTTCGTCTCCTCGATCAGGTGGCTCAGGAACAGGTCGAGATCCCCGTCGCCGTCGATGTCACCCACCGCGATGCCCATTCCCGCCTCGCCGACCCCGAACCGATTGTAGGCCGCACCAAGCAGCACCGCGTCGTCCTCGAACCGCCCCTCGCCGCGGTTCATCCAGAGCTGGTTCGGGTCGGCGTCGTTCGCGACGTAGACGTCGGTGCGTCCGTCGTCATCGAAGTCGGCGGCCGCGACGCCGAGGCCGGCGTCCGCGGTCGACGAGATGCCGGCGGCCGGGCTCCTGTCGACGAAACGCCGGCCGCCCTCGTTCCGGTAGAAGACGTCCGTCTCGCCCTCGAACTGCTGTGGCCCGCAGTAGTCCAGCCGGCCGCCCTGGACCCGGCATTGCCGCGCCTCGTTCCACTGGACGTAGCGGGCAACGTAGAGGTCGAGCCAGCCGTCCCGGTCCGCGTCGAAGAAGACGGCGGACGTCGACCAGCCCGACGTCGCCAGACCGAGCGCCGCCGTCCGGTCCACGAAGCGGCCGCCGCCCTCGTTCCGGTAAAGGACGTCCGCGCCGAGGTTCGTCACGTAGAGGTCCAGGTCGCCGTCGTTGTCGATGTCACCCACCGCGGCGCCCATGCCGTAGCCCGGATTGTCCAGCCCCGAACCTGCCGTCGCGTCGGCAAAGCGGCCCCGCGGCCCTTGCAGGTAGAAGCGGTTGCGGCCCGCATCGCCAGCCACCGCGGTCCCCGCGTTCGGGAAGTAGAGGTCGAGCAGGCCGTCACCGTCGGCGTCGAAGACCGCGACGCCGCCGCCCATGATCGCCGGCATCTCGAACGTCCCCGCCGAATCCGTCGCGTGAACGAAGTCGAGACCCGTGCCAGCGGTCACGTCGACGAAGCGAACACCCGCCCCGGCGCTTTCCGCTCCACCGGGGATGCCGGGATCGCGACCCGCGTCCGCTCCACCGAGCGCGCCAGGCGGCCGACCGGCGTCCGATCCGCTGGAACTCTCATCCGCCGCGCAGCCGGCAAAGCCAACGACCGCGGCCAGCGCGAAGGCGACGCGGGCCGTGGACTCCCGGCGTTCCGGCCGCCCCGCCTGCCGCTCTTGCATCAGTTCACCCCGGCAGCGGTGTCCGCCTCCAGCCGGCGGCGACGGCGGGCGTAGCGCTGGATCATCCCCAGCATCGTCGCTTCGTCGTGGATGCCGCACAAGGGGAAGGCATCGAACATCAGCGTCGGCGCCCCCTCGACGCCGGCGGCCACGGCACTGCCGGTCGCGGCTGCCAGACGGCGGCCGCCGGCAAGGTCGTCGACCGTGGCGACCCCGCGCTGGCCAAAGACGCCGCGGTGCTCGAACTCCCCGAAGAGCCGCTCGACGGCGCCCTCCAGTTGGTCGGGATCGTCGCGGACGCCCTGCTCGTAGAACGTCGTGAACACGCCCCGCCGCCACTCCCGCTCGACCGCCGGATCGAGTCCTCGATCGATCGCCAGATCGAGCGTCAGCGCGACCTCGCCGGCCAGTCGCGAGTCCGGCCAGCGGGCGGGCGGATCGAGTTCCACGTCGAGCGCCGTCGCGACCTCGATCAGACTCCGCCGCCGCACGGGGTCGAGCAGCCGCCCGCGCTGGAAACGCCCGATCCCGGTCAGGTCGATCGCCTTCCAGCGCAGCTCGATTCGCTCCTCCGCAAGCTCCCGACCAATCCGTGCCAGTACCCGGTGGGCGACGTAGCTCAGCGAGGAGGCGAAGTCGTAATAGACGAACACCTCGAGTACCGCTTCGCGCGAGCCGCGACTCTCTTTCCCGCTCAAGTCCCGTACCCTGCCGGATTCTCGCTCTGCCAACGCCAGGCGTCGGCGCAGATTTCGTCGAGATCGCGCTCGGCCTTCCAGTCCAGGTCGCGTTCCGCGAGCGCCGGATCGGCCCAGACCGCCGTCGCGTCGCCCGGCCGCCGCCCTTCGAGGACGGTTGGAATCTCCCGGCCGCTCGCCCGCCGCACGGCATCGATCACCTCGAACACCGTAACGCCGCGGCCGGTGCCCAGGTTGTACTCGGCGCAACCGTCGATCGCCGAAAGATGGTCGAGAGCCCGCAGATGGCCGGTCGCGACATCCACGACGTGGAGATAGTCCCGGATCGCCGTGCCGTCCCGGGTCGGATAGTCCGTCCCGAAAACACGAAGCTCCGGCAACCGCCCTACCGCAGCCTGCATCGCGCTCGGCAGCAGGTTCTCCGGGACACCCCGCGGGTCCTCGCCGATGCGGCCGCTTGGATGGGCGCCGGCCGGGTTGAAGTAGCGCAGCGACAGGATGTGCCAACCGCTTTCTGACGCGGCGAGATCGCGCAGCATCTGCTCCACGAAGAGCTTTGTCTGACCGTACGGGTTCGACGCCGCAAGCGGCGCGTCCTCGGCCAGCGGACACGCCTCCGGCGCCGGATCGCCGTACACCGTGGCCGACGACGAAAACACGAGCCGGCGCACGCCTTGCCGCCGCATCGCCCGCAGCAGGCTGATCGTCCCGCCCACGTTCGTCCGGTAGTAGCCGAGCGGATCCGCGCAGGACTCCCCGACCGCCTTCTTCGCCGCGAAGTGGATCACCGCCGAGCAATCGCCGTCGCCAAACGCCTGTTCCAGCACAGCCGCGTCGAGCACGTCCCCCTCGACGAAGCGCAGTTCCCGCCCGGCCAGCTCCTCCGCCCGGTGCAGGGCCTCGCGCGAACTGTTCGACAGGTCGTCGATCACGGTCACGTCCCGACCCGCGGCCAGCAACTCGACGCAGGTGTGACTGCCGATGAAGCCGGCGCCGCCGGTGACGAGAACGCGTTCCGCCATGCCTGCGAGTCTATGGGTGCGCGGACCACCCGCGTTCCGACCCGGGTGGACCGGCTGGCAGTCGTTCGGCACGCGGACCTTGTGACCCGCGTCGTCGGGCGCGCGGCGCCGCCGAGCCGAATCCGGTGCTACGATCCCGCGCCGGATTTGGAGGACCTCAAGTCATGCAGACACCCGTTCGAGTCGCCGTCACCGGAGCCGCCGGTCAGATCGGCTATTCCCTGATCTTCCGCATCGCCGCCGGCGAGATGCTGGGGCCGAACCAGCCTGTGAGCCTCCAGCTTCTGGAGATTCCGCCGGCGATGGACGCACTCGCGGGCGTCGTGATGGAGCTTCGCGACTCGGCCTACCCGCTGCTCCACGACATCGTGGCGAGCTCGGACGCCGAGGAGGCGTTCGACGGCGCGGACGTGGCGATGCTCGTCGGTGCGCGGCCGCGCGGACCGGGAATGGAGCGGGGTGATCTGCTGCAGGCGAACGCGGCGATCTTCTCCGTGCAGGGCAAGGCGCTCGACGCCCACGCCAGCCGCGACGTGCGGGTCGTGGTCGTCGGCAACCCGGCGAACACGAACGCCCTGATCGCGGCGAGCAACGCGCCGAGCCTCGACCGACGGCAGTTCACCGCGATGACCCGGCTCGATCACAACCGGGCGATCAGTCAGCTCGCGGAGAGGACCGGCGCCCACACAACGGACGTCCGCCGGATGACGATCTGGGGCAACCACTCGGCCACCCAGTACCCGGACCTCAACCACTCCCTCGTCGACGGCCGGCCGGCGCCGGAGCTGGTCGACGAAGCCTGGACCCGCGAAGACTTCATCCCCACCGTCCAGCAGCGCGGCGCGGCGATCATCAAGGCCCGTGGCGCCTCCTCGGCGGCCTCGGCGGCAGCGGCGGCGATCGACCACATCCGCACCTGGGTCCAGGGCACGGCCGACGGCGACTGGGTGAGCATGGCGATTCCGGCCGACGGCAGCTACGGCACGCGGGAAGGCGTCGTCTACTCCTTCCCCGTGACGACCGGCGGCGGCGACTACAAGATCGTCCAGGGCCTCGACATCGACGAGTTCAGCCGCGGCCGGATGCAGGCGACGCTTCAGGAACTGTTCGAAGAGCGCGCCGGCGTCGAGGAACTCCTGCCGTAGCCGCCGTCTTGCGACCAGGTGCGCGGCGTCCCCGCCGGCCGCTGCTACCCTGCACACGAACGGAACGAGCAAGGAGGAAAGACGATGAACCAGGAACTGCACGATCGCCTGAACGAACACCTCCAGCACGAGTTCGAGGCCGCCCACCGCTATCTCTCCATGGCGCTCTGGTTCGAGCGCAGCGACCTGCCGGGGTTCGGCGCCTGGCTGCGCGGACAGTCGAACGACGAACTGGCCCACGCCCACCGGATCATCGACCACCTGGCCGACCGCGACCTGCTGGTCCGGATCCCGGCGATCTCGGCGCAGCCGACCGATTGGCCGTCGGCCGAGGCCGCGGTCGCGAACATCCTCGAGAGCGAGCAGGCCGTGACCACCGCGATCGAGAGCCTCTACGACCTGTCCGAGAAGGTCCACGACCGCGCCGCATCAATCATGCTCCAGTGGTTCATCAACGAGCAGGTCGAGGAGGAGAACGTCGCCCGCACCCTGCTCGGCAGGCTGCGGCTGATCGGCGGCGACGGCGTCGGTATGCTGATGATCGATCAGGAACTCGCGAAGGGCACCGTGCCCGGCGCCATGGCGGAAGCCGGCGCAAACGGAGCCGAATGAACTCAGGAGCCGAATGACGTCCACCGACCAGGAGCGCGACGCCCGGAACCCGCAGGCGCCCAGCCGCGGTTATCCGAACTACGTCCTGGCCGTCCTCGTCCTGGTCTACGTCTTCAACTTCATCGACCGCCAGATCATCTCCATCCTGGCGGAGGACATCCGGGCCGATCTGGGAATCGACGACGCCCAGCTCGGCTTCCTCTACGGCACGGCGTTCGCCGTGTTCTACGCGATCTTCGGGATTCCGCTCGGCCGCATGGCGGACATGTGGAACCGCAAGAGCCTGATCTCGATCGGTCTCGCGGCCTGGAGCCTGATGACGGCGCTGTCCGGCACTGCCCGGGGCTTCGGGTCTCTGGCGGCCTACCGGATCGGCGTCGGCATCGGCGAGTCGAGCGCCAGTCCGGCCGCGTTCTCCATGCTCGGGGACTACTTCCCGCCGCGGCTGCGGGCGACGGTGACCGCCATCTACTCGAGCGGCGTCTACATCGGCTCCGGCATCGGCATCGCGATCGGCGGCCTGATCGTCGACCGCTGGAACGCGGCGTACGGCGAAGGCGGCGCGCCGTTCGGGCTGGCCGGCTGGCAGGTCGCCTTCTTCGCGGTCGGCGTGCCCGGACTGCTGATGGCCATCTGGGTATGGACGCTCCGGGAGCCCGTCCGCGGCAGCCAGGAGGGCATCGTCACCGCCGACCACCCGGCGCCGTTCCGGGAACTCGGGAAGGAAACGGCCGCCGTACTGCCGCCGCTCACCCTGCTCTCGCTGAACCGGTCCGGCGGCGGGCGCGCCGTGGGCCGGAACCTCCTGATCGCCCTGGGCTGCGCCGCCGTCGTCTTCCTGCTGATCCAGGTGCTCGGCAGCCCGGTCCAGTGGATTGCGCTTGGCATCGGGGCGTACGCCTTCTTCTCCTGGGTGCAGGGTCTGAAGATCCGCGACCGGCCGGCCTTCGAGCTGATCTACGGCACCCGGTCCATGATCTACGGGATGATCGGCTTCGGCTGGATGGGCTTCGTTGCCTACGGCGCGGGCTTCTGGGGCCCCACGTTCTTCCGCCGGGTCCACGAAGTCAGCGCCACCGAGGCGGGCATCGTCCTCGGCCTCACGATGGCGGCCGCCGGCTGGTTCGGCGTCGCGGCCGGCGGCGTCTTCTCCGACCGGCTGAAGCAGACAAACAAGCGGGCCAGGCCGCTCGTCGGCCTGGTTGCCGCCGCGGGCTCCATCCCGTGCGGCATCGCCTTCCTGCTCGTCGAGAACACGCTCGTCGCCTACTTCGTGAACTTCGCGTTCGCCGCGATCTCGGCAAGCTGGATCGGCTCGGCCATCGCGATGTCGAGCGACCTCGTGCTGCCCCGCATGCGGGGCACCGCGGCGGCCTTCTACATCCTGTCCGTCACCTTCGTCGGCTTAGCACTCGGGCCGTTCGCGATGGGTTGGCTGAGCGGCTTCTTCGAGGCTGGCGGCGCGGACCCGGGCCGCGCGCTGCAGCTCGGCATCCTGATCGGGCTCGGCGGCTACGTCCTCGCCGCGGTCTTCTTCTGGCTGGCCGGACGCACCGTGGAGGCGGACGAAGCGTCACGGGTCGAGCGGGCCAGGACGGCCGGCGAGGTCGTCGAAGCGGCCTGAGCGGCTTCCCATGGCGCAGCGATGGCAAGACTGGTGGAATCAGGCGCAGCGCGACCTGACCCAGGCTGCGGACTCGAAGCGGGAGGGGCGCCACGAGTGGGCCTGCTTCGCCGCCCACCAGGCGGCCGAGAAGGCCGTGAAGGCCCTGCACCTCACCCACGGTCAGGAGGCATGGGGACACTCGATCGTTCGTCTCCTCGCCGACCTCCCCGCGCCGGCGCCCGAGCGACTCACCGAAGCGGGCATCGTGCTGGACTCGTTCTACGTTCCGGCCCGCTACCCGAACGGTCACGAGGAGGGGGCGCCCTTCGAGTACTACGGTCCGATCCACAGCGAACTGGGGCTACGCCATGCCGGTGACATCCACGACTTCGTCCGTCAAGCGCTGGCCCAGCGCTGAGACGGTTCTCGGCGCCCTGGATAGCTGGGGCGCCGCGGCCGCCGAACGCCGGAACGACCTGCTTGCTCTCGGCTACTTCGGCTCCTACGCCCGAGGCGACGCCGGCTTCGGCAGTGACCTGGACCTGATCCTGATCGTCGCCTCCGATCACCGGCCGTCCATGGAGCGGTCGATCGACTGGCGAACGGAGGCGCTGCCGGTTCCGACCGACCTGATCGTCTACACGCTGGACGAGTGGCGTCGAATGCAAGCCCGGGGCGGCCGCTTCGCGCGCACGCTCGAAGCCGAGGCGAAATGGCTCTGGAACAACGCCCCTTCCGACTAGCGCTAGAGCCAAGCGCTACCGGTTCGGACCGCGCTCCATCGGCACCGGCTGCCAGCGTTCGAGTTCGACCCGCGGCAGCACGGTCGGGTTCACGGAGCTCATCGGCCAGCGACCGGAGAGCGCCAGGGCGACCTCGCGGCCGACGCGCCGCCGGGTCACGGGCCGCATGCGGGTCGTGGCCGAGGCGACATGGGGCGTCAGGATCACGTTGTCCATGCCGAGCAGCGGGTTGTCCTCGGCGGGCGGTTCCCGCTCCAGCACATCGAGCGCCGCGGCGGCGATCCGGTCCGAGTCGAGAGCCTCGATCAGGGCGGCTTCGTCGATCGTCGGGCCGCGGCCGGCGTTGACCACGACCGCCGTCTCCTTCATCGCCGCGAACTGGGGACCGGAGAGCATGTGCCGGGTTTCCGCGTTCAGCGGCGCGTGCATGGACAGGTAGTCCGACCGCTCCAGCAACTCGCCGAAGCTGACCGGCTCGACGCCCTCGCCCGTCATCTTCAGTTCGCTGACGTAGGGGTCGTGGGCGATCACATGCATCCCGAACGGCTTCGCCCGCCGCGCGACAGCCCGGGCCACGTTGCCGAACGAGATCAGGCCGAGAGTCTGGCCCCAGAGCCGCGGCACTTCGTTCAGCAGGGGCCGACCCTGGAACCAGTCGCCACGCCTCACCATGGCGTCCATCTCGCGCATCCGCCGCGCACCGGCCAGCAGCAGAGCCATCGTGTGATCGGCCACCTCCTCGATGAACACGTCGGGGACGTTCGTCACGACGATCCCGGCTTCCGTCGCCGCCTCGACGTCGACCATGTCCACGCCGACGCTGCCGACGCCGATCACGATGCACCGGTCAAGTCCGGCGATCACCGACCGTGAGATGCGGAAGCCCCACGAGGTGATCACCGCGGAGGCGTCGCCGGCCTCCGCCAGGAATTCCTCCTCCGTCTTTGCCGAGACTTCGACGAGTTCCGCCACCGGCAGCAGCGCCTCCAGCTCGAAGTGATAGCGCGTCTCCACGGATGCCGCCTTGGCGATGCCGGGCAGTTGGACGACGACCTTCTGCTTCTTCACGGTCTAAGCCTCCGGCGCGGCAAGTTCCCCCACCGCCCAATCGCGCAGACCGTTGTAGTCGGCCTTGCCGTTTGCCGCCCGGCCCACGCTGTCGCGCACCAGGACACGCTTGGGCGCCTTGTAGGACGCCAGTTCCCGCTTCACCCAGCCGATCACGTCCGGTTCGCTGAAGCGTCCCGGATCGTCGAGCTCGACGACGGCCGTCACCGCCTGGCCGAAGCGCTCGTGCGGCACGCCGACGCAGACCGCGTCGCGCACCGAGGGATGAGTCTTCAGCACCTCCTCGACCTCCTCCGGGAAGATCTTCTCGCCGCCGCTGTTGATGCACACCGAACCGCGGCCGTAGAGCTTGAGCGAGCCGTCCGCCTCGACCGTCGCGTAGTCGCCGGGCAGCGAGTAGCGCACGCCGCCTGTTTCGACGAAAGTGGCCGCCGTCTTCTCGGGGTCCTTGTAGTACCCGAGGGGGATGTTGCCGGTCACGGCGATCCGGCCCAACACGCCTGAGCCCGGCTCGACCTTGTTCCCGTCGTCGTCCAGCACGCAAGCGTTGTCGCCGAGCACGAAGGACGCGGTCTCGCTAGCCTCGCCGGCGGTCGAGTCGGAGCGCCCCATGCCGATCGACTCGGACGAACCCAGGCTGTCCGTCAGCACCGTCTCCTCGCCGCAGTGCCGCAGCAGGGCGCGCTTCACCTCGGCGCTCCACATCGCGCCGGACGAGACGACGACCTCCAGGCTCGAAAGATCGAACCGGCCCGGCGCCTCCTCGAGCGCCCGGACCATCGGCCGGGCAAAGGCGTCGCCGACGATCGCGATCGCGTTGATCCCTTCCCCGGTGATCGCCTCGAGAGTGGCAGTCGCATCGAAACGGCGATTGGCGAGGGTAACCACGCAGCCGCCGTTCAGCATGCCGCCCAGCGCGGTCAGGAAGCCGGTTCCATGCATCAGGGGGCAGGAAGGCAGCGAGACGCGACGCATCAGGAGCTCGTCGAACTGCGGCTTCAGTCCCTCGATGCCGCCCGAGAGATCGAAGGGATCGAGGCGGCCGTCGTTGCTGATGTGCCAGAGATCGTCCAGCCGCCACATGACGCCCTTCGGCATCCCGGTCGTGCCGCCGGTGTACAGCAGCCACAGGTCGTCGCCGCTGCGGGGCCAGGGCGCCTCGAAGGCGAGAGAGCCTCCGCCAACCGGCGACGCCTCGGCCGACCCGGCCGCGTCTTCGTAAGGAATCGCCCACTCCGGGCAGGGGCCCGAACCGTCGTCGACCCAGAGCCAGGTGTGAATCGCCGGCGTCTTCTCCCGCAACGCCTCGATCCGGGACGCGAAGCAGCCGTGAAAGACGACCGCCACGACATCCGCGTTGTCCCAGAGGTAGAGCAGTTCCCCCTCGACGTAACGGTAGTTCGTGTTGACCGGCACGAGAGACGCCTTGAAGCAGGCAAGCACCGACTCCATGTACTCCGGCGCGTTGTAGAGGTACTGCGCCACCTTGTCCTGGCGCTTCGCGCCGCGTTCGATCAGCGTTGCAGCCACGCCGTTCGCACGGCGGTGCATCGCGGCCTGCGTGAACCGGCGGCTCGGGGCGCCGCCTGTGGGGTCGATGAAGGCCTGCGCCGCCGCCTCCGGCTGGTGCTCGGCGATCGCTTCAAGAATGTCCGCGTGATGCCAGTCGCTCATGGGCGCAGGAATCTAGCAGTCCCCCTTTGCGCCGGCCAGTCTCACCCGCCGGGTACGCCGGCTCTCTGGACCGGGTGCGCCGACGCCCGATCTCTGGGTGCGCCGACGTCCCCGCCGGCATTCCGGACTGGGTGCGCCGACGTCCCCGCCGGCATTCCGGACTGGGTGCGCCGACGTCCTCGTCGGCATTCCGGACTGGGTGCGCCGACGTCCTCGTCGGCATTCTGGTCTGCAAGCTCGGCGGTCCGCCCCTACCGAACTCCGCTCTCCGTCGCCGCGCCCCCGGGCAGGGGCCCCCGCAGGCCGTCGGCCGAACGCGAGAAGGCCAGGACCTCGATGTCCGAGTCGCTTATGACTTCCAGGCGCCAGGGACCGCCCGTGCCGGGGCCGGTGCTGCCGGCCAGGCCCTTGGACCGGTTGCCCTGCTCGAGATCCCAGGCGCCGAGGTTCGCCGCTTCGCCGGCGCCGAGCGTCAACGTGAGGGGCGGATAGCGCCAGCCCGTGCTGTCGTGCGGCTCGATGCGGATCGAGGCCCGGTCGCCCGAACTGTTCACGATGCGGACCACGCCCCGCTCGACCGATGCTTCGGCAGTCGACGGGAAGCGCGCCACGACATGAGCCTTGCGGGCCGAAACAGCCGTGGCGGTGACGCCCGACAGGTTCGCCAGCCGGCCGTCGGACGTCTCGATCAGGTTCATCACCGCCAGGTCGCCGTCCGAGGCGATGCGAAGCCGCCATTGCCCCTGGCCATCGCCAAGTCGAGGCAAGTCTCGCCCACCAGGGTGCACCGACGCCCCACCGGGTGCGCCGACGTCTGACCCACTGGGTGCGCCGACGTCCCCGTCGGCATCTGGACTGGGTGCGCCGACGTCCCCGTCGGCATTCCGAAGGGACCGCGCGAGCCCGCCACGCAGGTTCGCGCCACTCGCCTCGAGCTCCGCCGCCGTAAGCAGGACCGACGCTCCCGCCGCGAGCTCCACGGACACCGTGCCACCCGGCGAGGCGCCGGCGTCGTCGATGCCGGTGATCTCCGCGCGCAGCGTTCGCCCGCCCCGGTTCGTCAGGCGCAGTTTGCCGGTCGCATCCAGACTGTCCGCCGGAGCAAACAGGGCCACGCGGTGCACATCGTCGTCGACGGGCGCTACCTCGCCCATCGTGTGCAGCGCGCCGTCGTGCGACCGCACCCAGGGCAGCACGTCAAGCTCCAGGTCGCTGGCAATCTCAAGCCGCCAGTCGCCCGTGCCCGGTCCCGTAGCGCCGGTCAGACCCAACGCCCCGTTCCCCCATTCGAGATCGCGCGCAGTGAACTGCGCTGACTCGCCGGCGCCGAGGCTCAGCGTGACCGGCGCGCTCCGCCATCCAGTGTCGTCGACCGCCACGATCCGCACCTCGCCGGCTTGCGCGGACCGGTTCACGATCCGCACGAGGCCTTCGCGCAGCGGGTTCGACGAGCCCGGCAGCAGCGGCACATGGACCGGACCGCCCGCAGATGCCGACGGGGACGTCGGCGCACCCAGTCCAGATGCCGACGGGGACGTCGGCGCACCCAGTCCGGATGCCGACGGGGACGTCGGCGCACCCAGTCCGGGCGTCGTCGCCGCCGCCTGGGCGGATTCCTCACGGTTGGCAATCGCCTGCACCTGCTCCGCGCTGAGTGCTATGTCATACAGGCGCACGTCTTCGATCAAGCCGGCGTAGTGCTTCGTGCCGCGCACGTTGCGGCCTATCGCGGCCGGGCCGCTGCGGGTGTCGAGCCCCTGGGGCGAGCCGGCCTGCGTCGAGGCGGATTGCAGCGCGCCGTCCAAGTAGATCGAGATCTGGTCCGAGTCGCCGCCAGCGTAGGACACCGCAACGTGATGCCAGCCGTCGGCAAGGCTCAGCCCCTTCGTGCCCCAAGCGTGGCCGCTCACGCCGACGACGACCTGGGTGCGGTCCGCGGCGATGGAGAACCGCTGCCCGGCCACGTTCGGGCCGTAGGCGAAGAAACTCTGGTCCTGTGCGCCGGCGTCCGCGTGGAACCAGCCCGTGACCGTCCTGGCCGCATCGCCGAGCGGGAAGTTCGAGGCGTGCGAGCCCAGGTCCACATGGTCGTCCACGCCGTCGAGCGCCAGCGCGTGGCTGCCGACGCCCTCGCCCTCGCCGTTCGCCGCGAAGGCCGCGCCGCCGGTCGCCGTGCCGTCGCTCGACCCCGCCGCGTCGTCTGCGTCCCCGTCGAACGTCCAGTGGGCGACGGGCGACGGGAGGTCCACTTCCCCTTCCCCGCTGTCAACCGGGCCATCGTCGTCTGACCCGTCCCCGTCCGTGCCGCCGTCTCCGCCGAGGTTCCCGCCCTGTGGGCCCACGTCAAGCGTCGCCGTGCCGGCGAGGGACGGGAGCTGCCGGGTTTGGCCGTGCTCGTCGACGTATTCCGGCGTCACCGTGACGGTCAGTGTCATGGCTACCGAGGCGTCGTGCTGAATGGTCGCCGAGGTTCCCGTCACGCCGGGCAAGGCGCCGGCGGAGGCGTTCAGCGAGTCGCTGCTTTCGGCGCTCCAGGACACGTCGTAGGACGTGGCGTGTGGCACCGCGTCCCAGGCGACCGAGGCGCTGGCGTCGTCCACCGCCGTCACCTGCAGATTGGTCACCGGATCGGTGGGCGCGGGCGAGGCCTCCGCCGGGGATCCTTGCGGGGGAAGCGTGTTGCCGGTCAGCTTGGGGCAGTCTCTGGCCCTTGTGAAATCCGTCCCGTAGAAAAGATGGACGCGAACCGTGTCCACCGTGACCTGCCGCACGCCGCCGCCGGTGGCGGTATGGGTGATATCGGCGCAGGTGTTGGGGGTGTTGTTGCGCCAATCGTCCTTGCGGACCACCCAGACCTTGCGCCAGCATTCCCAGGGCGTGTCCGCCGTGTTGTCCCAGGTCTCGCTTCTCCTGCCACCCGTCACTGTCCGCCAGCGACCGTTGCTGTCGTGGTACTCGAACTCACTCCCGCCGTGCCAGTTGCTGCATCCCGTCCCCTCACCGGGACTGCCATCATGGAACGTCACCTCCAGCGTTCCCGGCAAGTTGGTCGCCCAGTTCTGGTAGGCCGGCCCGTCCAGCGGATCGGACGGCCCCGTCAGCGACAGGCCGATGAGATTCTGCTTGTCCGACTGCACCGTCGCCGTCACCGTCACCGTGCCGCCCGGCTCCGGGCGGTTCGACAGGCGCAGAACGTAGGTCAACTCGTAGCCGGGGTACATGTTCCGATGGGGCGTGAGCCCGTCCGAGGACACCACCGTGTTCGGCCGCCGCAGGAAGGGCACGGACCCGTTTGCCCGATCGTAGTCGGGCCACGCCTCCAGCTCGGGCGCGTCGTCCACCTCGACCCTGACGTTGCCCAGGTTCTGGCTCGAGTAGCCGCCGCCGTTGGCCTCGTGGGTCACCCTCATGTCTGGCCGGTTGCGATGCGTATTGGGCTCGTCAGCGCCGGTCACCGTCACCTGCTGCGGGGTCATGTAGTCCGATGACGTGAAGGTGAGCGTTGCCGGGCTGAAGTTCGCTGCAAATCTGTTCCCGCCGTCCCTGCCGAGGGTGACGATCGTGTCGCCGCCGGAGGGGGCGGTCGTCAGGCGCACGCAGTAGGTCGCCACGCCGCCGTTCTCAAGGATACGGTCAAGGTTGCTTTCACTGAAGATGCCGTCCTGGGCGGAGCACGCCGGCGGCGCGGCCTCGTCGTCTTCGATCGACAGGGTGACCATCGACGAGGCTTGCACGACCTCCACGCCGCCGCCGGTCACCACAGTGCCCGAACCCATGCCGGTCAACAAGGTGAGCGTCGCGGTGATCGACTCGTGGGTCGCGTCACCGTCGTCGAGGTTCGCCACCGGGGTCAGCGTCACCGTTGCTGTCTGCACGGTGTTGGAGTCGGAGCCAGTGAACGTCAGCGTGGGTGCCACAGTCGTCTGATTGCCCAGAGCCACGCCGGTGCCCGTTGCGGTGACCCCGAAGTCTGGCGTCGCGTTGTCGGGCAGGCGCGCGCCGGTGGTGGTGGCCAGCGTGATAGGCGCCGCAACCGACTCGCCACTGATCAGCGCACGACCCAGAGACACCGTCATCACCGCGGTGTTGGCCGCGTCGCCTTCGCCCATCTCCATGTCCGAAGACGCCAATGACACCGTGGTCACTTCGTCATCCGTGATCCGCACTTTCTCAGCGCCTTGTGTGCTGGACACCGTGTACTCGTCTGAACTGCTACAGCCCGCGGTGCTCGACGGGACTGCCGTCACGGTGATCACGCTGTCCAGGTCATCCACACCCGTGTCCGTCCAGGCCACATCGATGGACCCGGTCTGTACGCCCGTCAGGAAACTCACGGTCTTGATGCCCTCGTTCGCCGAGGTGACCCGGTCGGTGTCGCCAGACTCCGCCACGCGGACGCAGACCGTCAAAGCCGCCGCCGGCGCCGTGTCCAGCGACAGCGGGAACGAGACCATCGCATCCACCTCGGACTTCTCCACCTCGCCGTCGGCGTTGCGGTTCTCGCCCTCACCGGTCATCAGGCGCACAGATACCTCCGGCGCCGCGGTCGCCGCCGCTACGGTGAACACGGGGGACAGGCCGTAGAAGTTGCGGGTGGTCGCTCTGGTGCCTGAAGCCCAGGTAAAGGGGTCGTTTGATGCGGCCAGTTGGCCTGCATGAACATTCGTGTGACCGAGATAATCTGTGTGCTTGGTGCCGTTGTCGTTGCTGCCTGTCCAGATCTGTTCGGCGCCCATCGTTGCGCCGCTTTCATTCCTCTTCGCGTAGCTGTCCCAGCTTCCGTCGTAGAAGTCGGCGTAGTTGTCCGCGACCTTGTCGCCGTTCAGCCAATGGATGGGCTCGCCCGCGCCGGTGGTCGAGGTGTTGTCGCGGGCATCGACCAAGGAGGTCGAGCCCACCACCGTGAACTGTGCGCTGTGAGCCTGGATGTCCGCATGCCCGGCTGCGGCCCGGTTCTGCACGAAGGTGTTGTAGGTCGCGATATCGGTCGCGGCCGCGTTGCGCTCCGTCGAGGTGACGAACAGCAGGCGGAATTTGTTGCCGGCGGTGAGACCGGAGGGCGTCAGTGCCCAGTCGGGGGCAACCGAGATCTCCGGGGCCGGGGTGTCGTCGTCCAGGATCGTGTGGGTCGCCTCAGAGGTGAGAACTGTCACGCCGGTACCGTCCACGGACAACGTTGCGATTACCGTTTCGTCGGACTCGGCGTCGGTGTCGCCCTTCACACGGATGGTGACCGGGTTGGAGGCGCCTGTCTGGTTCGAGTTTATTCTCTCTGTAACGCAGCCATTCGCAGCCGGTATCCAAAAGGCCTCGAAGGTGACTCCAGGCCGGTAGTCGGCGGCGTCAGCAATGGCGCCGGTCGTAGCCGTATCGGCGGTCGCCGTGCCGGTGAAACAGACTCGAAAATCGGTCGTATTGGCAGTTGTCTCAGACTGAGTGACCGTGAACACGAGGTCCCGGGTGCCCGAATCGCCCTCGCTTGCGTCTGCGGGAGCACTGATGGACAGGGCCACTTCGTTATCGATCGCGCCGTACGTGTTGATTTGCAGGCGGGTTGCGGTTTCAGTCGGGCTGCTGACGAATCTCGTCCGTCCGGTGTAACTCGAGTTGCCTGCACTGAAGATGCCCAGATCACTTGTCCCGGGATTGTAGTCGATGTTGATCCTCACCACTTCCACACCCTCGCTGACGGTGTCTAAAGTGGTGGGGATGGAGACGGTCTTTTGTGTTTCGTTTGTGCCGAACACGACGGACGTGCTGGTGGCGGTGAAATCCGATGCGGAAGCAGGCGTGCTGCCGTTAGCACAGGCACGCTCACCCGAGATCGAGATGCAGGAATTGACGTCCGCAGTGGACGGCACTGCCGTGGAAACCGTGAAGGTGCGCTCGGCCGCGCTCACGTTGCCTGGCGCACTGTTCAGCTCCAGCCTGAGTTCGATGTCCTCACCCTCGTCGGCGTCGGCAACGAGGACGTTAAGTTCTCTGTAGGTCTGCGCGTTGGCCGGGGTGGTGAGGCTCAACAGCAGCGGCAAGCACAGCAGGGTCGAAAGCAGGCCGAGCCGCAGACTGCGGGCGGCGGTACGGGGACCCGCCGCGGCGCGGGCGAAAGAGGGATCGAAGCTGTCGGTGGGTGAAACGGGCCGGGGGGTGGCGGAACGCCCTTTGGGAGAACGGGAAGGCTCAGGCCGATAGGCGGAGCGCCCTAGCCGGCGCCAACAAGACGCAGGGAAGTGCGGCTCGGCTCGGCTCGGCTCGGCTCGGCTCGGCTCGGCTCGGCTCGGCTCGGCTCGGCTCGGCTCGGCTCGGCAGAATTGTACCGCTGGCGCCGTGTCCGCATGTCAAGCGAGACGGCGCTGATCGATGAACGTCCTTGCGCATGGCTGAGTACGCTCCTTTCCGCTTTGGGAGAGGTTCCTCCCGGCTACCGAGGTCAGGATACCGCATACCGCCCCGCGCGGAGGCAACGGGGGCGGACGAGACCGAGCCGGTCGGAAAGCCGACGGGGACGTCGGCGCACCCAGCGGCAGTTGAACCTGGCCCGCATCCGTACCCGGATCGCCTATTCTTGACGGACCGCAACATCAGATCCTCACACAGCGGCTCAGGTCCCAAGGATCAGGTCTCCTGCCGGGAGCGGGGCCACAAAGACGGAGGTCGGCCCATGGAGAGTCTCTTCGTATCGGTCCGAGGCGCGCACAGGCGTCTCGCGTCGGTGTCCTGCACTGTCAAGGCGATCGCGTTCCTGCTGGTGGCGGCATTGCCTGCCTCGGCGCAGAAGAACAACGTGATCCTCTTCGTCGGCGACGGCATGGGGGTGTCGACCGTCACGTCCACCCGTATCGCGACGGCCGGCGTCGACGGGCAACTGACGCTGGACCGCATGCCCTACACCGCGATCTCGAGAACGGCGTCGGCCGACTACATCACGCCGGACAGCGCCGCCACGATGTCGGCGATGATGACCGGCGTGAACACGAACACGGGCGTGATCGGCTACGGCCCGACCACCGAGTACGCGGATTTCAATGGCAACGGCAACGGCGCTCGGCTGACGAACATCGGCGAGCTGGCGGTCTCGATGGGGTATGCGGTCGGCATCGTGACGACAACGCGCGTCACCCACGCGACCCCGGCGGCCGTCTTCGCACACGTGAACGACCGCAATCTTGAGAACGAGATCGCCGCCCAGATGACTCCGGGTGGAAGCGGCTACAACGACCGCCTCGGGGAGGGGCTTCACGTGATCTTCGGAGGCGGCCGGCGGCACTTCCTTCCCGCTTCGGCGACGGACGACGAGGGACTTGCGGGACGGAGGTCGGACGGCCGCGACCTCAGAAACGAGCTGCGGCAGCACGGCTATCGCTACGTCTGGAACCGACAGGAACTCAACTCGCTGGGCGGTTCCGGCCGCGCGATCGGTCTGTTCGCGTCGAGTCACCTGGCGTACGAAGCAGACCGGGACAGCGGCGAGCCGAGCCTGGAGGAGATGACGAGAAAGGCGATCCAGATTCTGGGCGCGACGGGGAAGCCGTACTTCCTGATGGTCGAATCGGGCCGAATCGATCATGCGCACCACGAGGGGAACGCCTATCGCGCCTTCACCGACACGCGGATGTTCGATCGCGCGTTAGGCGCCGCCCAACGGAGCGTGAACCTCAACAGGACCCTGATCCTCGCGACGGCCGACCACAGCCACGTCTTCACGATCGCCGGCTACCCGATGCGACCGCTCGGCGACCTGCGTTACACGCCCCGCTCGGTGCCCGCGTCGTTCCGCAACCAGCCTTACCATGGCCTCCTGGGGACGGTCCACGACATCGACAGCGGAGGCACGATCTCGGAGAGCGGCGACTCGAGCGGCATTCCCTACACGATCCTGGGCTACGCCAACGGGCCGGGACATCGGAGCGGTTCGCGCGTGAATCCGAACAACGACAGGACGGCAGGCTACGGCGGCGCCGTTCCTTCGAGCACCAGCCACACGGCGTACCGACAGGAGGCAACGGTCCCGCTGTTCCTGGAGACGCACGCCGGGGAAGACGTGATGATCTACGCGGTCGGCCGCACGGCGGAGAACGTGCGCGGCACCGTGCCCAACACGAAGGTGTTCGACTGGATCAAGAACGGCTTCGCCGGCAGGGGCGGCGCCCGCTCACCGCAGCCGGACCCGGATCCGGAGCCCGATCCGGACCCGGACCCCGACCCGAGTCCGCCGCCTCCGAGCGAGGGAAGCTGCACGCCGACAACCACGGTGCTCAGCTTCGACGGCGGCTACGAAGTCGGCATGTGCTACGTCACGCCGGGCGGCGAGGAAGGCCAGGCCGAGGGCGAAGTCTGGTCCAGCGAGGGCGGCATTCTGTGGTTCTTCGGCCGCGAGAACCCCGAGGTCCTCGTCAAGGTCCTGAACGGCTGCGGGAACAACGAGCACCGCTGGGCGTTCGTCGCGCCGGTGACGACGCTGGACTTCACACTGTGGATCACCGGACCCGACGGCGCCCGCTGGACGCACGGCAACCGGCAGGGTGAAACCGCAACCGCGAAGAGCGACCTGATGGCGTTTCCCTGTCCGTAGAGGCGGCGCCAGGCAAGGGGCGCGGTGACGGTCACCCGGGCCGACGGCTGACGCACCCAGTGGCGGACCGATGCCGACGGCTGACGTTCGTTCGGCGACCGCCTGGGGAAAGTCAGTCCGTCACATGCTGCGGCGGTACTCGCCGCCGACGCGGTAGAGCGCGTCCGAGATCTGGCCGAGCGAGCAGTGCTTCACGGTTTCCATCAAATCCTCGAACACGTTGCCGCGACGGCGGGCGGTGTCCTGAAGCCGGTCGAGAGCCGCCGGTGAGTAGTCCGCGTGGCGGCGGTGGAAGGCGGCGAGACTGTCGATCTGCTGACGCTTCTCTTCGTCGGTCGAGCGGATGAGTTCCGCCTCGACCGTCTCGGCGAACTCCTGGCCTTCGGCGAGGAAGGTGTTGACTCCGACGACGGGCAGGCTGCCATCGTGCTTCTTCGCCTCGTACTCCATGCTCTCGTCCTGGATCTTCGAGCGCTGGTACATCGTGTCCATCGCCGCCAGCACGCCGCCGCGTTCCGACAACCGCTCGAACTCCAGGTAGACCGCCTCCTCGACCGCGTCGGTGAGCTGGTCGAGGGCGAAGGAGCCCTGCCAGGGGTTCTCGCTCCGGTTGAGGCCGAACTCGCGGTTGATGATCAACTGGATCGCCAGCGCCCGGCGCACGGACTGTTCCGTCGGAGTCGTGATCGCCTCGTCGAACGCGTTCGTGTGCAGGGAGTTGCAGCGGTCGAGGATGCCGTAGAGCGCCTGCAGCGTGGTGCGAATGTCGTTGAACTGGATCTCCTGGGCGTGGAGCGAGCGGCCTGATGTCTGGATGTGGTACTTCAGCATCTGGCTGCGGGCGGAGGCGCCGTAGCGCTCGCGCATGGCCCGCGCCCAGAGGCGGCGGGCGACGCGGCCGATCACCGCGTACTCGGGGTCCATCCCGTTCGAGAAGAAGAACGAGAGGTTGGGGGCGAAGTCGTCGATCGCCATCCCCCGCGCCAGGTAGTACTCGACGATCGTGAAGCCGTTGGCGAGCGTGAACGCCAACTGGGTGATCGGGTTCGCTCCGGCCTCGGCGATGTGGTAGCCGCTGACCGAGGCGCTGTAGTAGTTGCGGACGTTGTGGTCGATGAAGAACTGCTGGACGTCGCCCATCATCCGTAGCGAGAACTCGGTCGAGAAGATGCAGGTGTTCTGGGCCTGGTCTTCCTTCAGGATGTCGGCCTGGACCGTGCCCCGGACCCGGCTCAGCGCGTCGGCGCGGATCCGCTCGTAGACGTCGGGCTCGACGACCTGGTCGCCGGAGATCCCGAGCAAAGCCAGCCCAAGACCGTCGTTCTCCTCCGGCAGTTCACCGCGGTAGACCGGCGCGTCGCCGGCGGAAAGCCGGTCGATTCCCGCGCGCGCCTGCTCCAGGCCGCCCGTCTCCCGCAGGTGACGCTCGACCTGCTGGTCGATCGCCGCGTTCATGAAGAAGGCAAGGATCGTCGGCGCCGGACCGTTGATCGTCATCGACACGGACGTCGTCGGATCGCATAGATCGAACCCCGAGTAGAGGCGCTTCATGTCGTCGACCGTGGCGATCGAAACCCCTGAGTTGCCGACCTTGCCGTAGATGTCCGGCCTGAGCCCCGGATCCGATCCGTAGAGCGTGACCGAGTCGAACGCGGTGGACAGCCGGTTCGCCGGCTGCCCGCGTGACACGAAGTGGAATCGCCGGTTCGTTCGTTCCGCGATCCCCTCGCCCGCGAACATCCGGGTCGGTTCCTCGCCCCGCCGCCGGTAGGGGTAGACGCCGGCCGTGTACGGCCAGGCGCCCGGCAGGTTGTGCTTCATCAGGAAGCGCAGCAGGTCGCCCCAGTCCGAGTACTCGGGCAAGGCCAGCTTCGGCATCCGCAGGTGGCTCAACGTGGTCACGTAGTTGTCGCCGGTGACGGCGCGCCCGCGGACCGGGTAGCTGTACTCGTCCGCGCGGGCGGCGGCGACGCGCTCGGGCCACTTCTTCAGGAGCTCCACGGCCTCGGCGCCGACTTCGGCCAGCGCATCCTGGTAGGTCCCGCGAAGACGGGCGAGGGTCTCGTCAGGCGCTGCCTCCAGGGCGGTCGTCGCGTAGGTCTCAAGCGGTTCCGGCAGCTCCGGATCGTCCAGTTCGGCCAGCGCCCGGTAGCAGCCATGCGCTTTCTGTGCCGCCGCAACGCGGCCTTCGACATCGGCCTCCGCCGCTCGCCCAGCCTCGGCGATCTCGGCGAGATACCGGTTGCGGTTGTCCGGGATGAGGACCGGCGCCTTCGGCTCCCGCTCGCCCCGGTCGACCGTCGGAGTCCAGGCGGCCTCATCCAGGTCGAGCCGCTCACGCAGCAGCCGGCACACGTTCCAGAACATCCAGTTGACGCCGGGATCCTGGAACTGGCTGGCGATCGTGGGGTAGACCGGCACGTCCTCGTCGGCGGTCTGAAACGCCAGCCAGTTGCGACGCCACTGCTTGCGCACGTCGCGGAGCGCGTCCTGGCCACCGCGCTGGTCAAACTTGTTCAGAACGATCACGTCGGCGAAGTCGAGCATGTCGATCTTCTCGAGCTGGCTTGCCGCGCCGTAGTCCGAAGTCATCACGTAGATCGAGAGGTCGACCAAGTCGACGATTTCGCTGTCGCTCTGGCCGATGCCGGCAGTCTCCACGAGGACCATGGAGAACCCGGAGGCCCGCAGAAGTGCGATCGCGTCGCCGAGCACCTCGCTGGTCGCCAGGTGTTGTCGCCGGGTCGCCATGGAGCGCATGAAGGCCCGTTCGCTGCGCAGGCTGTTCATCCGGATGCGGTCGCCGAGCAGGGCGCCGCCCGTGCGGCGCCTGGTGGGGTCCACCGCGAGGACGGCGATCCGCCGTCCCGCGTCGTCGCCCGGGAAGCACTCCAGGAACCGGTTCAGGAGTTCGTCGGCAACGCTGCTCTTGCCGGCGCCGCCGGTGCCGGTCAGCCCGAGCACCGGCACGCCGGCGCCCGCGAGCTGCCACTCCTTGCGCAGCCGGCGCAGCTCCCCCTCGTCCACCGCACCGCGCTCGATCGCCGAAAGCAGGCGCGCCAATTCCCCGTCGCCGTCCGGGTCGGCCGCCACGCGCACCCGGAATCGCGGCTCCGGTGCGCTTCGACGCTTCGCGTGCGTCCGTTCGACGACGTCGTCGATCATCGCCGGAAGCCCCATCTTCAAGCCATCGTCGGGATGGTAGATCCGTTCGACTCCGCAGGTCTCCAGCTCGGCGATCTCCTCGGGAGTGATCGTGCCGCCGCCGCCACCGAAAACCAGGACATGCGCGGCGCCTTCCTCCGCCAGCCGGTCGATCATGTAGCGAAAGAACTCGATGTGGCCGCCCTGGTAGGAGCTGATCGCAATCGCGTCCGCGTCCTCCTGCACCGCGGCCCGGACGATCTCGTCGACGCCGCGGTTGTGGCCCAGGTGGATCACCTCGGCGCCGCGATCCTGGATCATCCGCCGCATGATGTGGATCGCCGCGTCGTGGCCGTCGAACAGCGACGCAGCCGTCACGAACCGGAGCGGACTCGCATCCTCGGCGGCCCGGGATCCCGGAACCTGATGTTCAGGTGTCGTCATGTCGATGCGCTCAGGGTGGCGGGCACGGCGGGAGCTTACCTTCGGATCGCGCGGCGTCCGACGACAGCGCAACTGCCGCTCCCCGGACTTCGCTCATCGCAAAGGCGTGCAATGCGCCCTCCGACCGGACGCCCTGTAAGCTCCGGGCGGATCATCACACCGGGTGCGCCGGCGCCCACGCCGGCATCCGGCGCGTTCCGCCTCTTTCGCTCCGCAAGGAAGCAGCGACCGCGCCGGGCCAACGGACACCACGATCGGGAGCTTGCCCGTGAAGACCAAGACGACCACGAACGCGTTCTTCCTCCTGGCCATCCTGTTCCTGCCAGGGACTCCGGTCGCCGCTCAGGAACAGGCCTCCGCCGATCGGCCCGCCGCCACGCCGGCAACTGCCGAAGCGACCGGCGACGACGCCGAAGCCACGGCGGCCGCCCGGCGGGAACGCCTCCGCCGCCTCCGCTACGGCAACCTCGCCGAACTCGACCTGGCCGGCAAGCAGCTCAGAATCTCCTATCCGGATCTCGCAACCGACAGCGACGACTACCGAGCGTTCGATGCCCTGGCGCCCGGCCAGGTCGCGGCCTGGACCAGTGCCCGGGCGATCAAGCTGCTCACCCACGCCTCGCTTTCCTTCGGCGGCGTGGTCGTGCCGTACGGAAACGTCTCCCCCGACTACCCCGGCGTCTACAGCCTGTGGCCCAAACGAACCGCGGACGGCTGGAGTCTCGTGTTCAACGGCGAAGCGGACATCTGGGGCAGCCAGCGCGACGCCGCGGCCGACGCTGTCGAGGCGCCCCTTGAGCACTCGACCGCCGACGAACCCGCGGAGATGCTGACGATCGAGCTCCTGGAGGTCGGGCCGGGCGCGGTCGTACGGATCGCCTGGGGCGATCATCAGTTCCTGGCGGCGTTCGAAGCAGCGAACTAACCGTGTGTCTCTACTAACGAGGCTCCGCCTCAGACCGACGAGCGTGCCGACCGGAGCGGATGCCGGCGGGAACCCGGGTGGCGCGACCCCCGCGCCACCCGCGAAACAGTCCGTGCGTCCGTCATCGGACGCACGGATGACACGCCGGCGCACCCCAGTAGGCGGAACTTGCCTCAACCGTAAAGGCCGCGCCTGTTCAGGGAACTTGGAGCATGGACGACTTCGCCGGTCGCTCCGTATACTCCCTGCATGTCCGTGACGCTGCTCGACCAGCCGCCGCCGACCCTGCACCGGAGCCTCGGTCCCTACCGCAGGGCCGACCACGCCGCTCTGCCCGACGAACCGCGCTGCGAACTGATCTACGGCCACTTCTACTTGAGTCCCAGTCCCGTCTCCCTGCACCAGTACATCTCGGTCCGGCTCGCTTACCTCCTGCACGAAATCGCCGAACGGACCGGCGGCCTGGCGTTGGCCGCGCCCATGGACGTCCACCTCGCGCCGCATTCCGTGGTCCAGCCCGACCTGCTCTACGTCTCGGCAACTCGCAGTGAGATCGTCCGGGACTGGATCGAAGGAGCGCCCGACCTGGTGGTCGAGATTCTGTCGCCCGGAACGGCCAGCCGCGACCAGGTCCACAAACTGAATCTCTACGCCGAAGCCGGCGTCGCGGAATACTGGATCGTCGATCCCGCGGGCCGCCACATCACGTTCCTTGTCTCGGACGGCGACGCGTTCACCGTCCGTCCGCCGGAATCGGGCCGCTGGCGCTCGCCGGTCGTGCCGGAAGTCGAACTCGACGTGGACGGCCTGTGGGACGCGGTGGAACGGAAGTTCGGTCCGCTGTCCGACCGGTAAGCCCCTAAGCCCGCCGCGCCTTCCCGGCGCCGCGGCGTCAGGCCTTCGTCACCCCCGGCACGGCGACCGCGTACCGGCCCTTCTCGTCCGGCACGGTCGGCGGGGCGGCGTCCCAGGCGTAGGTCGCGGGCTCGAGGGACACGTCCGACTTGAGCGCGTCCTCCCATGTGATCTTCTTGCCGCTGTAGGTCGCCATCCGACCCAGGACGGCGGTCATCGTCGCGATCGCGCCGTTCTTCGCTTCGTTGAACGGCTTGTCTTCCCGGATCGCCTCGAACAGCCGGTCATGCTCGACCTGGTAGGGACTCTTCTCGTCCTCCGGCTCGTGGTGGTTCCAGCCGCCCGGCGCCTCGATCAGGCCCGAGGCGAGGCTCGCCCGGCCCTTGCTGCCGTGGGCGAACTCGGCGACCTGGTCCCAGCAGTTCTGGATGTGGCGGCACTGGCTCAGCATGACCGCGCCGTCGTCGTAGGTGTACTCGACGAAGTGGTGATCGAAGATCTCGCCGTGGTCGGGGCCGTTGCGCCACTGGCGGCCGCCCTGGCCCTGGGCGGAGACGGGGTGACCGCCCTTGACCCAGTTGCCCACGTCGATGTTGTGGATGTGCTGTTCCACGATGTGGTCGCCGCAGAGCCAGTTGAAGTAGTACCAGTTGCGCATCTGGTACTCCATCTCGGTCTGGCCCGGCTTGCGCTCCCGCACCCAGACGCCCGAGCCGTTCCAGTAGACGCGGAGCGCGACGACATCGCCGATCGCGCCATCGTGGATGCGCTTGATCGTCTCGTTGTACATCCCGCTGTGGTGGCGCTGCAGGCCGACGCCGACCTTGAGGCTCTTCTCCTTCGCGGCCTTGGCCGCCTTGAGCACACGCCGCACGCCCGGCGCGTCGACTGCTACCGGCTTCTCCATGAACACGTGCTTGCCCTGCTCGACCGCGTACTCGAAGTGCTCGGGCCGGAAGCCCGGCGGCGTCGCATGGACGACGACGTCGACGCCGGAGTCGATCACCTTCCGGTACGCGTCGAAGCCCACGTAGCGGTTCTCGGCCGGCACCCGGAGGCGCTTGCCGTTATCGAACGACCCGTTCTCGCCCATCTCGGCGAGGTGCTCGTAGCAGTTGTCGAGACGGTCCTCGAACGCGTCGGCCATCGCGACGAGTTCGACCGGTCCCGAGGTCGACATGGCCTGCGCGGCGGCGCCCGTGCCGCGCCCGCCGCAGCCGATCAGGCCGATCCGCAGCGTCGCGTCACCGCGGGCGCGGCCGACGTCCGATGCCGTGTTCGTGGCAGCCGCCGCGGTCGCGCCGCCGACTCCGCCCGCCAGCAGGGCCGCCGAAGCCCCGGTGATGAAACTGCGCCTGGAGGTTGTGTCCATCGTGTCTCCCCGCACCCGCAAGGTGCCGTCGTCGTCGATCCGTAGCGGTCGATCCCTGTTTCGTTGGTCGCAATACTCTAGCCGACGCCTCCGCTACCATCCGCCGCCATGAACGACCTCGAAACGCTCCGATTCGAACTGACCGACCACGTCGCCCGAATCACCCTCAACCGGCCCGACGCAGCGAACGCGATGAACATGCAGATGTCGAAGGACCTGCTCGAGGTCGGCATCGAATGCGACGAAAACCCTGACGTGCGGGCCGTCCTGCTGCGCAGCGAGGGCCGGATGTTCTGCGCCGGCGGCGACCTTGCATCCTTCGCCAGGGCCGGCGACGCACTGCCCCGCGCCCTCAAGGAGATGACGGTGTACCTGCACGCGGCGATCACGCGCCTGGCGCGCGGCAGCGCGCCCGTGATCGCCGCGGTTCAGGGACCCGCAGCCGGCGCCGGCTTCTCCCTCGCCTGCGCGGCCGACCTGGTCGTCGCCTCCGAGCAGGCGGTGTTCACGATGGCCTACACCCGCGCCGGCCTGACCCCGGACGGAAGTTCGACCTACTTTCTGCCGAGACTCCTCGGACGCCACCGGGCGCTCGAGCTGATTCTGACGAACCGTACCCTCCCGGCCGCCGAGGCCCAGGACTGGGGGCTCGTCAACGAGGTGGCGCCCGCCGACGAACTGGACGCGCGCGCCGGGAAGTTGGCGCGGCAGCTCGCCGCTGGACCGACGTGGGCGTTCGGTACGGCGAAGGAACTCGTCATGCGCTCGTTCTCCGAGGATCTCGAATCGCAGATGGAGTTCGAGTCGCAGGCCATCGCCAACGCCGCGCGCACCGAAGACGCCGCGGAAGGCATCGACGCCTTCTTCGAGAAGCGGCGGCCGAACTTCCGCGGCCGCTAGCAGCTTGCACAGCGGAAGCAGGCGACGACGACTGTCGGTGCGCAGGCCTTCTGGCCGGCATCCGGTCCAGCTCCGCGAGGCGCCAAGGTTCCGCGTCTCAGCCGCGATCGTCGCGCTGCCGGCTCTTGTCTGGGCCGCGGTCCAGGAGCCGGGCGTCGGCCGCTACCCGGACATGCCCCCGGGGCGGCCGCCGGTCGTCGACGTTCCGGACGCAAGCGCCGCCACACAAGCCGAGATGCGGCCCTACCGCGAGCGGATCGTCGGCGTGAGCGCCGAAGGCGGCGAGATGCACCTCGATATGGCGCCGGTCCCGGGCGGCGAGTTCCGGATGGGCAGCCCGGAAACCGAGCCGGGACGGGGCGACCTGGAGTCGCCCAGGCGCCGTGTGCGGGTCGGCCCGTTCTGGATGGCGACCCATGAGACGACCTGGGACCTGTACCGCGTGTTCATGTTCGACACGGACCGCGGCGGCGACGAACCCGCAGCCGCCTGGGCGGACGCGGTGAGCAGGCCGACGCCGCCCTACCGGCCGATGGACTTCGGCATGGGGGTCGAGGGCTTCCCCGCGATCTCGATGACCCAGTTCGCGGCCCGGCAGTTCACGAAGTGGCTGTCGATGAAGACCGGCCGCTTCTACCGGCTGCCGACCGAGGCCGAGTGGGAGTACGCCTGCCGTGCGGGGAGCCAAACCGCGTGGTCGTTCGGTGACGACGCGGCGGAGATCGACCGCTTCGCCTGGCACGCCGGCAACAGCGGCCGCCAGTACCAGCAGGTCGCCCGGCTCGAAGCGAACGCGTGGGGCCTCTTCGATCTGCACGGCAACGTGGCCGAATGGACCCTCGACGCTTACGCCGGCTACGCCGCACTCGGCGAGGGCGACATCCTGGCGGACCCGATCGCCTGGCCGTCAACGGAGTTTCCTCGCAGCGTCCGCGGCGGTTCCTGGAGGGACGAACCGGCGGCGCTTCGCTGCGCCGCGCGCCGCGGCTCAGCCTTCTCGTGGAAGCGGATGGACCCCCAGATTCCACAGAGCGTCTGGTACCACACGAATGCCCGCTTCCTCGGCTTCCGAGTCGTACGGCCGCTGCGCGAACCTTCCTCGGAAGAACAGCTCAAGCACTGGAAGCCGGACCTGGACTCCGTGCGCAGGATCGTCGACCGCCAAAGACACGGCGAGCGCGACTGACTACTCGGGCACCTCGACAGCGACCTGCAGCGTCGGATGTGTCTCCGGCGCGACGAGTGCGTTCAACACGGCGAAGGACAGCTCGAAGTCCGCACGATTCTCTCCGGTCACACTGACCCCCACCGTTTCGTACGGTCCCACGTTGACTACGGCGCCGCGATCATAGAAACGTTGCGGGCCGACGCTCAGAAGATTGAACGACGCGCCGGAGCGGTTCACGAGCGTCACGGTCAGCACGCTTCCGCGGCGAACCCGGACGTCCAAGACCTTCAGGGACGCTTCGAGCAGGGGGACCACGACCTCCTCCCGTCCGATCAGTTCATTGTCTTTCCAGGCGGCCGTGCGGTTGGCATGCAAGGCCTCCCGGATGGACTCCGCCGTCCGCTCCTCGGCCAGCACCAGCGTCACCGTTCTATGCCCGCCGCCGTGGACGTCATACTCCCAGTCGACCAGGCCGTGAATGTCAGAGACGCCGAGGATGGCCAGGTCGTGGTCGAGCGCGATCTGGAGCGCTTCCGCCGAGTACATGTGTGCGTTCGCCACCTCGATCCCGTGCAGCAGCCCGTCCGCGATCAACCGGCGGTGCATGTCCGTCAGCCTGGCCACTCCGTCCCGCCTCTGAGGAATCCAGTTGGGGTGGTTCCAGAACACGAAGGCATCCTGCCTGTTCGCCTCTTCGAACACCTCCATCACATCGTCCCGCAGTAGCGCGTTCGCATCGCTCAGGAAAACAGCGTTGCAGTGGCCGGGCGGCATGTCCCGTGAGATCTCCGCGCCGTTGACCACGATCACGCCGGGGGCCTCAGCGCCCGCGTACTCGGCCGCGACCGCAAACGCGCGATTCCGGTCGGGGTTCGGTATGTCCGCGGCGCGGGGCTGATACTCTAGGTGTTCGGTCACGGCGAGCAGGGCCACGCCGTCCCGCTCGGACTCCTGGACTCGAATGACGGGCCAAACCGAACCATCCGAGAACACGGAATGCGTGTGCAGGTCGACGGCGAGCGTGTGGTAGCCAGCCGCATCGGGGAACTCGATCGCGCGGCTCTGAGCACTTGCCGGCGTCACAGCAATGGCAGTCACCAGGAACAGAGACCCTACGACGCCAGCGCCGTGCGTCCTTTCGTTCATTCGACGGTGTCCGACGGCGCCACTTCCACTTCCAGTCGCAGGGTCGGGTGGGACTCGGGCGCCACGAACGCGTTCAGGACCTCGAACGCCATCTCGAAGCTGGAGCGGGCCTCGCCGCTGATCGCCAGATCCAGGTCGCTGTGCGGTTCGACGCGCATCGTCGACGGGGGACCGTTGAACCGGTGGCCGCTGGTGACCCGCAGGTCGAAGGCGGCGTCGGACACGTTCGATAGCCGGATGTCGATCAACTCATCGTCCTGGCTGCGTTCGACCTTCGTCAGCCGGAGCGATGCCTCGAGCAGCGGCATCAGCGCATCTTCGCGACCGATCAGCCAGTTGCCCTGCCACGCGACCGTGCGATTGGCGTGCAGCGCCGCCTGAATCGACTCGGCGCTCCGCTCCTCGGCGAACACCAAGGTGACCGTGCGATGGCCACCCGAGTGGGGCATGTAGTCCCAGTCGATCAGACCGTGGATGTCCGAAACGCCGAGGATCGCCAGGTCGTTGTCCAGTGCGATCTGGAGGGACTCGGCCGAGTAGAAGTCGCCGTTCGACACCTCGATGCCGTGCAACAGCCCGTCGGCGATGAGCCGCCGGTGCATGTCGGTCAGCTTCGCGACCCCGTCGGGGCGCTGGCGTGGCCAGTTCGGGTGATTCCAGAACACGAAGCCGTTCTGCTCGTTGGCCGCCTCGATCGCCTGCTGCGCCTCGCGCTCGCTCGCCGCTTGCTCCTCGGGCGTGGAGGGCCGAAGCCGGGTCATGTAGTCCGCGTCACCGATCTCCACGAGGAGTGCGTTCGCATCCGTGATGAACACGGCGTTCACGTGACCCGGCGGCATGCTACGGGTGATTTCCGCGCCGTTGACCACGATCACCTCCAACTCCGCCTCCGCGACGTACTCACTGGCGACGACGTAGGACCGGTTCCGGTCGGGGTGCGGGATGTCCTCCCGGCGCGGCTGGTACTCGAGGTGCTCGGTGACCGCCATCAGGGCGAGGCCGTCCCGCTCGGACTCCTGCATGCGGATGATCGGCCACACCATGCCGTCGGAGAAGACGGAGTGGGTGTGCAGATCGACGGCGAGCGTCCGGTAGCCGTCAACATCCGGAAACTCGATCGCGCGTTCCTGGGCCGCAACGGAGGCGGCCGCCGCGATTACCGCGACAGACAGGGTCAGCATCCAGGTGACCGGTCGACTCTTCATGGCGAGCTCCTCTTGGTTTGCGGAGGGTTCCGGAGGGACGAGACGGAGGATAGCCGCTGCGACCTGAGACCAGCGTCAGGAAACGGCGTCCACACTGCGCCGCCGTCGCCAGACTGAGCGCCACTCTCGCGGGATGGGGTGGCGCCCGTTTCGGACTCATCCAGGACTACTCCAACGTAGGCGGCGCATCGTCCGGATCGGTCGCCTTCTCGAGTAGCGCGTATGGCGTCTACCGCCAGGACGACAGCGGGATCAGGTCCTTCAAGGACGTTGAGATCGTAGGCGACGTCGATCGGCGACACGCCAGAACCGTTGCGGTCGGACTCAGCCGCAGTCCAGCAGGTGACTACGAAAACCGACTCGCCTGGCTGATCTCCGATGACGGAACGGTACGCGGAATCCTGCCGAGGAGAGCCGCCGAGACCAGCCACTGGTTCCTCGCTGGCGAGTTGGGCGTGGCCCGAATCCTCTCGGAAGACAAGATCCTGGTTGAAGCCGAGATCGCCGACGCGCGACTGCGAGCCGATCTTCGTGGAGAGAAGGCCGTCATTCTCGTGCGAGGCGACACCTATGGAGTCACGCCGCGAGTGAGGCGGTCGGAGGCATTCGAGGCGCGGCTGGTTCCTCCCAACAGATAAGGGGGCGACTCCGTTCCGCGCAGCGACGGCCCATGGCGTTTGCAGGCCCATGGCGGCGACCATGCATCGACATGGCGGCACGTCCCCGAGCACGAAGCGGCGGTAGCGCTGACGCTGCTACCAGCAACCGACTTCCGGTTCGTGGTGACCGCCGACGGCGCCCCTCTGAAGGAGGCCCGCTTCTATCTTGTCAGGCCGAGACAAGGCTCGCCCGGGGACCTGCTCGGCTTCGAGGTCTCTGACCCCGAAGGCGTAGTCGCACTCAATCTGCCGACTTCAGAGGGTTCGGCGGCGGTCGTCACACACCACACCCGGTCCGCAGAGCCTTTCCCGAAGTTCCGGAACACACCAAGGGTGATCGAACTCGGCCCGGGCCTTTCGGTGAGCGGCCTGGCCGTAGACGAGGAGGGCGAACCGCAACAGGCGGTGCGGCTCAGAGGCCTGTCCTTCGTTCCGGATTCCTTCGGCTTGATGCAGAGGCATAGAGGACGAACCGGACCGGATGGACGTTTCGCGATCAGCGGCTTTGCGCTTGGCCAAGCCTCGTTGCAGACCGAGGAGAGCGATCTGGCATTCTCCGCCACCTTCTACCTTGAGGAATCGATGGAACTTGGCCCTGTCGTGTTGAAAGCCCCCGAAATCGCCTGGGTCCAGGCTGTCGACTCGAGGGATGGAGCTCCTGTACCCGGCGCCAGGATTCAGGATCCGAGCGGCTACTGGACGTCCGTTAGTGAGGATGGGCTGGTTCGCCTATCGCTCGACTTCGGCCGCGGCATCATCGTCAGAGCCAAGGGGTACATCCTGACGCAGTTCAATCTGCCGGTGCGGGGTGGCGCAACGAAGGAAGATCCGTTCGTCATTGGGCTGGAGCCAGCCTTCTCGATAGAGGGAGTGTTCGTCGCGGCGGACGGAGTCACGCCGGCGACGGACGGGCGAGTGAGCGCCTTGAATCAGACCAGCGGTGGAATCGGCATGAACGTCCGCATCGAGCGCGACGGCTCTTTCTCCATCGACCTGCCAGCGGGCGCCTACGAGCTGGAGTTGACGGCAGGCAACACCGGATACCGGCGCATCGACGTACAGGGCATGGCGGGAGAGTCGCTGAACCTGGGCTTCATCTCGGCGCCGGCCGCTGCCTGGGCCTGGGGCTATGTGCTCAACCAGGATGACTACAAGCCGGTGACGAACGCCTCGGTGTCCTACACCCGGCCATCGCGGTTCGGGCCTCTGTTGGCCCCAGCACTGGGCCACGTCGCCACGGTCGCGACCGATGACGAAGGCTACTTTGAGATGCACGGCCTCGAGTTGGGAACATCGACGCTCAGGGTGCAGGCTGAGGGATTCGCCTTCAGGGATCTGCACGTGGAAGCGCCTATGGTCCAGGGAGTCAATGTCGGCGTAGTGGAACTCTCGCAAGGACGACGCGTCACCGTTCACTCTGATGTTGAAGGTCGAAATCGAGGACTTCTGAACCGCTGACTGGATCTTCATTCCGGCCCGCGTTCCGGTACGCGCGCCGAGAACGGCGCCGCGGCCCTGCGCCCTATGAAGACGGCATCAGGAAACGGCGTCCACACTCCGCCGCCGTCGCCAGACGTCGGTCGCCACGGCCAGCAGGATCGCCACGCCGGTGATGATCCGCTTCGTCGGCTCGGTGGCGCCGGCCTGGGCGAGCCCGGTCTGCAACACGGCGATCACGAGCACACCCAGGAGTGTGCCGGTCACCGACCCGCGGCCGCCGAGCAGCGAGGTGCCGCCGATGACCACCGCGGCGATCGCCGACAGCTCCATCCCGATCGCGGCGTTCGGATCCGCGGACTGCAGGTAGCCGACCTGGCACAGCCCGGCGGCGGCCGCCAGCAAGCCCGCCAGCACAAAGACCGCGAACTGAACCCGGGCCGGCCGGACGCCGCAGCGGTGGAGCGCCGTCCGGTTGCCACCTACCGCGAAAACGTAGCGGCCGAACGCCGTGCGCGAGAGGACGAACTGCAGCCCTCCGACCAGAGCAAGCGAGCCGATGAATGCAACGGAGAGGCCAAGCACCGGCGTCGTCGCACCGAGCGCGGCGACCCGATCGCCCAGATAGCTCGTCCTCGACGCAGTGACGAGGTACGTCGACCCGCGTGCGATCTCGAGCATCCCGAGCGTCACCAGGAAGGACGGGATCGACCAGCGTGCGACCAGGACGCCATTGATCGCGCCGCACAGTCCGCCGACCGCAAGCGCCACCAGGGCCGCTGCCACGAGCGGCAACCCCTGGTCCACGGTCAGTACGCCCAGCACGGCCGCCGCCAGGGCCAGTACCGAACCGACCGAGAGATCGATGCCGCCCGCGATCAGCACCAGGGTCAGGCCGGCCGACGCGACGACCAGCGGCGGCAACTGGTTCGCCAGCGTGCGGAACGTCAAGGCGCTCCAGAAGTGGTCCGTGACCAGGCCGAAGACCACGCACAGGCCGAGAAGTACCAGCACCAGCCCTCCCCGGTATCCCGGAGAGAAAGAGCGGCGCCAGCCGGCAACGGCCAGCGTCATCGGTCCCAGCGCCCAGCGAGCATCGAGACGAGGATACAGTCGCGGCGGGCTCCGAGAGTCCCGATCCCATGACCACGCCCCAGCGTCCTGCCTAGTGCGCTCTTTCGTTCGCAGGGTCCGCGGTGGGTCGAAGGCCGCGGCGTACCGGCTGACGAAGGGCATGCTGCGTCGGTTCGGATACGACTTCGAGATCTTCCCCCGCTCGAGCCGAGACGCTCACGCCCTGAAGAACGCGGACGAGAGCTTCTACCGCGAGTGGCAGTCGCCGTCGCCGGTCTGGGCGCCCTGGCGCGGCGAACCCGACTTTCGGGAAGCGTACGACGGCGTCGAGCCATACACGGTCGTTTCAGGAGACCGCTGCCACGTCCTCTACCGTCTCGGCAACCAGGCTCTCTCAGTCGACGGCGATTTCGCCGAGTGCGGCGTGTACCGGGGAGGCACGGCGCTTCTTCTTTCCAGGGTCCTGGATGGGCACGGGAAGACCCTCCATCTCTTCGACAGCTTCGAGGGGCTCCCGGCGCCCGATCCCGAAAGAGACCCCGACCTGCAACAGGGCGTTTTCAGGGCGACGTCCGTCCGGGTCGTCGGGGACCTTCTCGGCCGCTTCTCCGGGACTCTCGAGATCCACGAGGGCTGGATCCCGTCGACCTTTCAGGGTCTCGAAGACTCCCGGTTCGCCTTCGTTCACATCGACGTCGATCTCTACCGCTCGACGCTCGACTGCCTCGACTACTTCTACCCGCGTCTTTCCGCCGGAGCGGTCGTCGTCTTTGACGATTACGGCTTCCCCGCCGCCCGCGGGGAAAAGAACGCCGTGGACGAGTTCTTCTCCGACCGGCCCGAAGCCCCGCTCGCCCTGCCCACGGGCCAGGCCATCGTGACGAAGCTCCCCTGAAAAGGTCGCGAGCGCGGCCGGCTCCAGCGCGGGAAGTGCCCTCTCTTGCTACCCGGACGACGTGACGATGTCGACCGGCGTCTTCAGGTCCTCCGCCGTCTCCCCGCGCAGAATCTCCAGAGCAGCCTCGATTCCGAAAACCGCGAGTCGGTCGGCGTGCTGGTCGGCGGTGGCCAGGATCTCCCCCTGGACGACCAGTTCGGCCACCGCCTCGATGTTGTCGAAGCCGACGATCACCACGTCGTCGCGGCCGCTCTGCCGCCGCGCCGCCAGTGCCCCCAGCGCCATATTGTCGTTGGCGCAAAGGAGCGCGCTCAACTCGGGGTGCTCGCGCAGCATCGCCGCCGCCACCGTGTTCGCCTGCGCCTGCTCCCAACCGCCGCTCTGGATGTCGACGATCCGTACGCCCGCCGCGTTCATCGCGTCCTCGAAGCCTGCCTGCCGCTGCCGGGCGTTGAAGGCCGTCGGGATGCCGCCGACGATCGCCACCTGATCGCCCGGCGCAAGCCGTTCCGCCAGCACCTCGCCGACTCTCCGAGCGCCGTCGCGGTTGTCCGGACCGACGAAGGGCGCGTCGAGACCCGCCTCCACCGCCACCTCCGCGTCGAGGCGGTTGTCGATGTTGACGACGACCACGCCAGCCGCCTGGGCCCGAGCCAGGGCCGGCGCCAGAGCCTTCGAATCCGCGGGCGCGATGACGATCGCATCGCTGCCCGAAGCGACCATCTGCTCGACCAGGGCGACCTGCTGGGCCAGATCGCTCTCGTTTCGGGTGCCGTTCACGATCAGGTCGTATTCGTCCTGGTGAGCCTCGTGGTGCGCACGAGCGCCCTCGGCCATCGTCTCGAAGAACTCGTTGGCCAGGGACTTCATGATCAACGCGACCTGCGGCCGCGATGCATCCTCGGCGCCGGGAGTCTCGCCACCACATCCGATCGCGAGGGCCACCGCGGCAAACAGGACCAGCACCGCCTTACGAGGGTTCAGCTTTGCCATGGCGATAAAGCGTACTGGACTGCCCGCACACCGGGTCCGCCGGTGCGCCATCCGCCTCCGGCACTGGGTGCGCCGGCGTCCCCGCCGGCTGCCGGCGAAGCCGGCCAAAGAGACGCGCCGCGAAGCGGCGACCTCTCACCCCACCGCCAGCTCCACCGCCTCCGCGAATCTCGCCAGCCCGCTCTCCGTCGCCGCCCGATCCGCAGCCGGCGCCTTCGCACCCTCCGCTTCGTAGTGGAGCGCCAGCACCTCCAGACGCCCTTGGCGGCGGTGCGCCTTCAAGTCGTACCGCGCCACGAGACGGTCGCCGGCCAGCACCGGCATGCAGTAGTAGCCGTACCGCCGCTGGGCCGCCGGTTTGAAGATCTCCAGGATCTGGTCGAAGCCGAACAGATACGCCACCCGATTCCGGCGCCAGAGCACGGGGTCGAACGGCGACAGGAGCACGCCCCGGTCCGGCGCCGGGCGCACGCGACGCAACCGCGCGGCCAGCTCCAGGTCGGCCGGACGCACCCAGCCCGCCCGCCGCTTGCCGTCACCGGTGACCAGGTCGCAAGGAACCGCCTCCCCGTCCGACGACAAGTCCTCCAGCGCGGCCCGGATTTGCGGCCGCAAGTTCCTGAGCCGCCAGGTGTCGGCGAGAGCGCCGATCGTCGCCCAGCCGTGACCTTCCAGCGCCCGCAGGATCAACGCCCGAAGGCACTCCTCGAGGCTCCACACGTGCCGGCGCCATTGCCCCGGGATCACCCGTTCCGGCAGGTCGAACGTCCGCTGGAAGTTGTGCCGCGAGCCGATCGCCAGTTCACCGGTCGACCACAGTGAGTAGGCAACCCACCGTTCCCGCTTCGACCGCCACATCTCGCCCATCATCGGTCCCTTCAGGTCGAGCGACCGCAGCGGCCCCTCGGCCTCCACCTGGCGCAGGATCGCCTTCGCGACTTCCGGGTGTTCGCGGATCCCGCGACTGTGCCACGTCCTTGCGCTCCGGTACTCCTTCCGGCGAAAGCCGAACGCCGGGTAGAGATCGATCGGGATCCAGCTTGCCTCGTGGCCCCAGTACTCGAAGATCGGTTCATCAGGCTGCAGGAGTTCCTCGGGCAGGTTCCGGTCGATGCCGGGCCAGCGCGACAGCGGCACGAGGGCGTGGGTCCGGGCCCCTGCAACGGAGATCGTGTCGAGCTGCAGGTAGCCGAAGCGCTCGATCAGCGCACGAAGAGCGCGCCGCGCCCGCAAGCCCCGGCCGGAGGCCGACCGCGGCAGTCCGGTCCACTCCGGCTTGAGGAGACCCGCCCGCGCCAGCGCCAACCGGCGGGCTTCGCGAACCGTGATCTCGGCCCGGCCGGCGCCCGGCCCAACAGCATCCGGGACGTTCCGAGGCATCTGATCAGAACTCCACGCTCAGGGATATCTGCACCCGGCGCGGGTCGAAGCGGTCGCGGGGTTCTCCGAAGGCGGCGTCCCGCTGGAACGGGTTCATGCTGTAGCCGGTCTGGCGGTCGAACAGGTTGAAGAGATCGATGCGCAACCGAGCGCCCAGGGAGGCCGGCAGGCGGAAGCGCTGCGTGTAGCCCAGGTCCAGTTGCCAGTGGCTCGGGCTACGCCGGCTGCCGGCTTGCTCCGCGTAGCGGTTGGTCGACGAGAAGTAGGACGGCAGTCCGTACGCGACCGAATCCCATGCCTCCCACGGTTGTCCGGACTGGAAGAAGACGAAGGCGCCAACGCTCGCCCGCCACGGCAGGTCGAGACGGCCGAAGACCTTGGCGAGATGGGGCCGGTCGCCGCGCAGCGTCCCGTCCTTGCTGTCCCATACCTGCCGACCATAGCCGTCGGCGAGGTTGGACGAACCGATGAACAGGTTCGCGTCGTTGTTCCAGCTCGTGTTGTCCTGGTCGAAGTTGCCGGTGTAGCGGCTCCGCACGTACGAAGCGTTCAGGTAGCCGCGAGCACTCCGCCACACGAGTTCGACCGCGGCCTCCGAGTACTCCGTGTACGCGCCGTCGAGTTCGGCGATCACGTAGCTCGAACCGCCAATCTCCGCCCGAACGGCATCGAGACCCTGCACGTAGAGACCACGAGCGGCGATGTGGTCGGGGGCGCTGTCGTAGCCCCGGGCGCCGTTCCAGGTGTCCTCCCAGAAGTGCCCGCCCTTCCGGCGGCGCAGGTGAGCGCTGAGCGACAGTCCCCGCGACAGCGTCCGGGTGGCGCCGAGCGTCCACTCGTCGATGCGGCGAGGCTTCATCCCGTCCTGAAACACCTTGCCGGAAGATCCCGGATACGGCTCGTGGGAGATGATCCGGCCGCTCTCGTCGAACAGCACGCGGAGGCTGGCGCGGGTGTTTCGGTCCCAGGAGGCCGCGCGCGCCAGCGAGCTCGCCTCCGGGTGGTAGCGGGCGTAGTTCGCGAAGACCGTGCCCTCCGCCCCGTAGGACCAGGTGACGCCAAGGCGCGGCTGAGTCATGTCCCGCCAGTCGATCCTGTACATCCGGTACTTCTCGCCCGGCGCCAGGGCGAAGCCCGACACCGTGCCCGGCGCCGCTCGCAGACCCTGCCCGAAGAGGACGTCCTCGCTCAGCAGCACGCCGGCGTCGAAGGTGAAGTCGCCCGCGGTCAGGCGGTCGTGGACCTCCAGGGACGTCGTCTCCGTGAACGAGTCGATCGGCGAGACCACCGTTCCGTCGGGGCGCCGGAGGCTCATCTGCTGCACCGTGGCGACGTAGAAGACCGGCGTTCCGTCCTCGGCCAGGTCGACGCCGCCCGGCGCCTCGATGGCGCCCCAACCGTTCGATTCACGGCTCAGCGTCTCACGCGCCTCGGCGGCCCGCAACCCGACGTGGAGGTCGTGGCCCACGGCGCCCCGGTCGAAATGGTGATCGAACGACAGTTCGAAGCTCCGCCGGTAGAACGCCTGGTCGTTGATCAACGGATGCGCGCCGACAGCGCCGCCGCCCCGGCGCGCGCCGTGCTCGTCCGCGTAGCCGTAGCGTTCCACCAGGGGCCTGACCGCGGCGTTGTAGGTGTCGGCGCCGTTCACGTACGCAGGGACGCTGAAGTACCCCATCCGGTCCAGGTTCTCCACGTCCAGCGCGCCGTCGAGTGCCGGCTGAACGGCCAGCGCCATGTCGGGCCGGGACGAGCCCTCGAGTTCGTAGTCGCTGAACCGGAAGGAGAGGGCGCCGACGCCCGTCTGCCACACGCCGTCCACGTTCGCCACCCGCTGGTCCGTCCTGCCGCCGAGCGACACGGAATCGGCTTCGTACGGCCCGACGGAGACGCCGTTCTCCTCGCGCCGCGAAGTACGGAAACCGGCGTTGAGCAGCACCTGGTCCGACGGCGCGTGCGTCAGCCTGCCGTAGAACTCGCGGCGCGTGTTCTCGTAGTCCTTGACCGGTCCGTAGGCCGTGGCCGCGTTCGTCCGTTCTTCCGTAGGCCGGAAGGCCGAAGCGAAGAAGAAGAGCCGCGACGGAACGATCGGACCGCCCAAGGTGGCGACGGCCCGCTGGCGGTCCGTATCGTGTCCGGCCACAGGCGCCAGGACCGTCTCGGGTTCCGCCACGAGACCACGCGGCTCCACCGTGTACTCGACGCTGCCCGCGAAAGCGTTCGTACCCGATCTCGCCGTCGAGTCCATCGTGAATCCACCGCTGCGGTTGAAGCCCACCGCCGTGGCGCCGGCACGCTCGAAGGTCACCTGGTCGACGTCATGGCTCGAAAGCTCGGCCGACAGCGTGCCGAACATGGGAAGCGACACGTCGACGCCGTCGAAGCGGTACACGTTGTCCTGACCGCTGCCGCCGCTGGCCGGTCCGCGCACGCTGTCCTGCGTCACCTGGACGCCGGGTGCGAGCCGAACGAGGCTACGGTAGTCGGGACCGAGCGGCATGTCCCGCACCGCCTCACCGTCGATGGCGCTGGCGACGGCGGCCCGGCCGCGGACGGCGACCCGTTCTCCGATCACGACAAGCTCCTCGCTGACGGCAACGGCCGCGGCGTCGAGCTCCAGGTTCAGGGTCGTCGTCTGGCCGAGCAACACCTGGGCCTCGACCGTGCGGCTTGCTCCCGCCGGAGTCGTGAACGTGACCCGATAGAGCCCCGGGTAGAGCCACGGCAGCGCGTAGCGGCCGGACGCGTCGGTCACGGTCGACCGTGGCCGGGGCACGGCCCCGGTCTCGGCCAGAATGCCGATGCCCTCGGGCGAGGCGGCACCGTGCAGCGTCACCGCCCCTTCGATGCGCCCGGTCTGCTGGGCTGTCGCGGCGCCGGCCCAGAACAGCAGCACCAGAGTCAGGGACGCGGCGCCCACCCGGGTCGGTCGGCCGCCGCCGCGACCGCCGCCTGTCCCGTTCCCGATTCTCCTCGCGATAGTCATTCCGCCAGCACGAACTCTCGCACAAGCGCTTCCCCAGGAAGCGGCAGGGAAGACGCCGGACGGTCGGTCGGCCGCCAGTCAGTCGTCGCCCAACGTGCCCGCGCGCCGGGCATAAGACGCGACCCCGCGGTAGTACGCCTCATCCCGGGCCAGATCTTCCCGGTTGACCAGCATCGGGTTGTCCTGCAGGCCTCGCAGCCAGGCGACGTAGGCGAGTCCGGCCTTGTAGTGACGCGTCGGCGGCTGGAAGATGAAGCGGGCAAGTTCCTCGGCGGGGCCCATCAGCTCGCGGTAGCGCACAGCGTCCCCGTCGCCGAGCGCACGAAGCGCGGCGGCGGCCGGCTCGGCGACCGCGTCGAAGGCCCCGAGCAACGCGTGGCTGAAGTCGCCCAGGCGCACCCTGCGGCCCTGCAACTCCCACGTGGCGGGGTGCCTTGAACCCCTGGCCGGCGGGCGCCCTTCCAGCAGACGGGCGAAGTGGTAGTCGTCGCCGGTCAGGACGATCTGGCCGCGCATCGCGATCCGGCGGCGTAGCCGCACCTCGAACTCCTCGTCCAGCAGCGACAACTTGACCCCGCGCACCTTGTCCGCGTGCCCGGCGAGGATGCGCTCCAGGCTGTTCCCGGGGAAGTAACCGCGCATCGCCGGGTGGAACATCTCGCCCAGCCAGTGCAGGAACAGCGGTCCCTCGAGCTGGTTGATGATCGCGGAGTACACGTCGACGTACTCCCTCTCCGAGGCGCCGTTCAAAGGCAGATGGGGCATCGGCAACAGGACGGGTACGCCTCCCAGCCCGTCGATGAACTCCGCCTGCTCCGCCACCGCGTCGATCAGTTCCGTCCTGCTGCCGACGGAGTCGATCTGGTCGCTGCCGGCGCCCGCGACGAAGCCGTTGCGAAGGTCCAGGGAGGAACAGAGTTCGATCAGTCGTCGCGCGCTCGGCCAGCCGATCTCGAAGCGCTGCGCCGTGTCCATCGCCTCGGCGACCCCGAAGCCGAGCGAGTCGACGCGGCGGCGCAGGCCGGCCGTCGCCTCCCAGTCGATCCAGTGTTCGATCTCCCGGGGCGAGCCGGGATGTTCGAGCGAGTGTCCGGCCTCGGCGTAGCCGCCGCGCACGACGACATGAAGAGCGGCGTAGCAGAGCCTCGGCAGCGGCGCCAGACCGCCGGGCTGGTCCTGCTGGCGGTCCGCGCTCACAGGGCGGCCGCCTTCTTGATGTCACGGATCCGGGCGAATTCGGGCGTCTGCCGGTAGTGCTCGTCCAGCGGATAGCAACCGCTGACCATGCTGTTGCGCGGCCCCGTCGTGCAGTCGCTGAAGGTGCGGCAGATCCGCCGGCGTTCGAGCGGCCGTCCAGCCAAGACATCCGCCGGCAGCCGGGGGTACGCGAGAACCATCCGGCCGAGGCCCACGAAATCGACGTGGCCGGCGCCGACTTCCGCTTCCGCCATGTGAGGCAGCCACTCCTGCAAGTAGCTGTAGCCGGTGCCCACCAGCGGCAGCCGCGGGAATGCCGCGCGCACCGTGCGTACTGCCGCGAGCTGCCGGAGCACGGAACGCAGCGGATCCTCGGGGGGCAAGTAGCTGTCCGACGCCGGGTACGTGAACGGCCGCGACAGATGCGGACAACTGTAGGGCGATCCCATCGTCACGTTGACGATCTCGACTCCAGCTTCGACCAGGAGCCCGATGTAGCGGATCGCCTCGGAGCAGGTGGGTTCGGGAACGGCGATGTCGGACGGGTTCAGCCCGAAACCGAGGGCCGCCGCGGACCGCGTGGCTTCCAGGCCAAGCGTCGCACCGCGTCTCGCTGACCGTCCAGGCGCGATGTCTCCGCCGCCTTGGCCGGACCGGACTTCCGCGACGCCGACGCCGTCGCTGCCCGCGGCAAAAGGCGCCACGTCCCCGACGGACAGCCGGACCCCGACGCCGAGGCCGGGGCCGGCGGCGCGCACTGCTCCGATGATCTCGAGCGGCAGCCTCACCCGGTTCTCGAAGAAGCCGCCATAGGGCCCCGGCCGGGTATGAGCTCCCAGAAGTTCGTGCAGCAGGTAGCCATGGCAGCACTTGATGTCGACGAAGTCGTAACCGGCTCGCGCTGCACAACGCGCGGCACGCACATAGGCATCGGCGATCTCCTCCAACTGCTCGTCGCTCACGAGCGGACGTTCCGCCGCTGCTCCCAGCCGCCCGTCCAGCACCGGGTGAACCTGCGCCCGCAGCGGTCGCGGCGGTGCGGGAGGCGGATCGGGCCGCGCCAGCCGACCCGAGTGGGTCAACTGCAGGCCGATGACCGGCCGCTCGCCGCCGACTCCGCTCTCCTCGTGACCCGCCAGAATCTCCCCACGCAGCTCCTCCAGCCAGGCCACGCAGTCGTCCAGCCGATCCCCGTCGATGAAGAGCTGGTTCGGGTTCGCACGCCCCTCGGGGGCCACGGCCACCGCCTCGCCGCCCCAAAACAGCTTCGCTCCGCTCAGGCCGAACCGCCGCCAGCGTCGCCGGGTCAGATCACTCGGACTGCCGTCGCGGTTCCCGTCCCAGCCCTCCATCGGATGGATCGCGAACCGGTTCCCGGCCTCGCGGCCGAACACGGCGAGCGACTTCGCCAGCGGCCCCTCCGGGCCGAGCAACTCGTCGCCGCAGTCGAACGCCGGATCGAGACTGCGCAGGTGCTCCCGAAAGGCATCGACGCTGCGATGGTGGCCGGGCGGCGTGTATCGTCGACTCATGATGAAACACAGAGGCTACATGGGGAAAGTCGAGGTCGAAGACGACGAGTTCTACGGCATCGTCGTCAATCTCCACCGCGACCACGTGGACTTCCGCGGTCGGACGATCCACGAGGTCCGCGAGGCGTTTCACGATTCGGTCGACTTCTACCTGAAGGGCTGCGAGGAAGACGGCGAAGAACCAGAGAGGCCCTTTTCGGGCCGATTCGTCGTCCGCCTACCGCCCGAGACGCACCGCCGGGCCAGCACACTCTCCCGAATCGAGAACCGGAGCCTGAATACGGTCGTGGCCGACCCGATCGAGACCTATCTCGCCGACCGCGGCGTGTAACGGAACGCCTACGGTCCTGCAGAGGCTTCAACCGGCTGCCAGGGTTCGGGACCGTCCGGCAGGGCGCTGAGGAACTCGGCGCCGACTTCGCCGTACCAGGCGTGGAGCCGCGCTCGCATCGCGGCGACCCGCTCGGGTTGCTCGGCGGCCAGGTCGTTCCGCTCGCCGACATCGGCGTCCAGGTCGTAGAGATGGACCCGGCCGTCCTCGTAGCGCTCGATCAGCTTGTAGCGGCCCCGGGAGATCGCGCCGCCCGGGAAGCCGCCCTGGTTGCCGTAGTGCGGGTAGTGCCAGAACAGGTCCCGCTCCGCCGCGGCGACGGACGCCGCTTCGCCGACTTCCGCGCCGCGCAGCAGGTCGAGGAAGCTCACGCCGTCGATTTCGATTCCGGACGGTTGATCGATGCCGGCAGCTTCCAGAAGCGTCGGGTAGAAGTCCGTGCTGATCACCGGCGCTGCCGTTTCGCCGCCAGCAGTCGCGACGGCCGGCCAGCGGACGATCAGCGGCTCCCGGATCCCGCCTTCGTAGAGCCAGCCCTTGCCGCCGCGCAGCGGCAGGTTCGAGGTCGGCGCCCCTTCCGCCGTGGACAAACCCCCGTTGTCGGAAAAGAAGACGACGATCGTGTTCTCAGCCAGGTCCAGGGCGTCGAGGCGGTCGAGGATGCGGCCGACGCTGTCGTCCAGGGTCTCGACCATCGCCGCGTAGACCGCGTGGTTCTGCACCTCGCGCACCCGGCGCGGCTCGTCCCGCGGCCAGACCTGCTCCTCTTCGCCGAAGTCGCCGGGGCGGGCAGGCGGCATGTCGGCCGCAGTGGCCGCAACGCGGGCTCCAGCGGCCCGGTCGGAGGACTCCGCGGACTCGGCGGGTTCGCCGGTGGCGGGCTCGTTCGGCTCCAGCGCGCCTCCCGTCTTCGCCGCATGCTTCTCCGCGTACTTCGACACGAGCTCCGCCGGCGCGACGAGCGGTGTGTGGACCGTGTAGTAGGCCAGGTAGAGCAGGAAGGGCTTGCCCTCCTCGTCCGCCGCGTAGCCGTCGAGCAGGTGAAGCGCCTCGTCGGTCAGCCGCGCGGTGAGGTGCTCGTCCTCGGGGCCATCTTCCAGGGTCGGATTCGAGTAGGGCGAGAAGTAGCTCCGCGGCATCCCGCCACGGTGCCCGCCGACATTCACGTCGAAGCCCTGGGCCAGCGGCCAGAACTCCTCCGTCGGCCCCAGATGCCACTTGCCCAGGAACGCGGTGCGGTACCCGCCGTCCCGCAAGGCCTCGGCGAGCGTGATTTCCTCAAGCGGCATCCGGTCAACAAGCGGCGCCGGCGCGTACGTCTCCTGGCGACGCCCCGCGAAGTAGTTCGTCGCACCCACCCGGGTCGGATAGCGGCCGGTCATGATGCTGAAGCGGGTAGGGCTGCACACCGGATTCGCGGCGTAGCCCCGGGTGAAGCGGACCCCGCCGGCCGCCAGCCTGTCGATGTTCGGAGTCTCGTAGAACGTGTCCGGGTTGAAGGCCCCCACGTCCATCGCGCCCAGATCGTCGACGAGGAGGAAGACGATGTTCGGCGGTTCCGCCGGCGGGTCGACCGGGGCCGGGGTTCCGGCGCAGCCGGCCAGAAGAGCGGCAAGGACGAAGGGCCCGAATCCGGCGCCTTGCACCGGACAACAGCGGCGACGCCGGGGCGGGCAAGATGCGCTCGGTCCCGAGAACGCCACCGTCAAAGCGAGCCGAAGCATCACCGCTTCCTCCTGTCGCGAGACGCCGGCCGGGCGATGGGCGAATCCAGCAGCACGGCAGGATCGTCGGCGGCCCACAGGGAGGGTGGTCTTCCGCCGCGCCGGGGACGGGCTGCGCTCATCCTCGGCCGGTCTGCGGCCGGCAACGGCCGGTCGAAGACAGACGCGGCAAGCGACGCCGCAATCTCCGGTTCCGCCTCTTCGTCCGTATCCGCTGCACAGAACGCCTCCGGCCTCGGAAGCGCCATGCTAGCCAGCACCCTCGGCCGCGACTTGAACAGCACGACGTCCTCGAACACGTCCTCACCCTCCCTTCGGCCGACCTGCCGGAACGCCCCGTTCTGGCGCACCTTGCGCTGGAAGTTCCCGGCATCGAGCGTCGTGCCCCAGACCACCTCGTAGACCCGGCGCAGCTCGCTGATCGAGAACGCCGGGCCGCAGAATCTGGCGGCGACCGCCGTGTACTCCAGCTTGGCGCGCAGGCGGGCCAGGGCGTCCGCCACGATCCTCGCGTGGTCGAAGGCCAGTTCGACGCGGCCGGATTCGATCTCGGCTGTCGGCACGAGCTCGGCCGCAGCGGCGTCGCTGCCGCTCCTGAGACGGGGCGGCCTCGAGCAGACCGCCCAGTAGGCCACGGTGATCACGCGCATCCGCGGATCCCGATCCGCCGCGCCGTAGCTGCCGAGCTGCTCCAGGTAGGCGGCGCCAGGCCAGATGCCCGTCTCCTCCGCGAGCTCCCGCACCGCCGCCGCCTCCAACTCCTCGTCGTCCGGCTGGACGAAACCGCCAGGCAGCGCCCAGCAGCCGCGGAAGGGTTCGCCGCCGCGCTCGATCAGCAGGACGTGAAGCTCATCGCCCCGGATCGCGAACAGGACGATATCGACCGTCACAGCCACCGGCGGATACCGGCGGGGGTTGTATCCGGCGATCCTTCCCGAGGTCATCCGCTGCTCACAGTACCAATCGACGGCCAACGGCCCTGGTCCGGCCTCCCGGACCAGACCGTTCTTGACGTTCTGACAAGAAGCGTTTATTGTCTTGCCAACAATAACAACCGAGGAGGCCCCAACGAATGGAAGCGCATCCCGCGATCCCCAGACTCGACACCGCCGCTGTCGGCACGCCGATCACCCGGCTCGGCGTGTCCTTCTTCCCCATCTACCTGCCCGGCAACGAGCTGCCGGAGATCGTGACCGGCGACGAGGCGCACTGCGAGGTCGACGAACTCGACGACGCCTCCGTGCCGACCCTCACCGTCCACAACCACGGCGACAAGCCGGCTCTGCTGGTCGAAGGCGAGCACTTCCTGGGCGGCAAGCAGAACCGGATGGTCAACGTCACGGTGCTCGTGCCCGCCGCAACGGAACTGGAGATCCCCGTCTCCTGCCTGGAGCAGGGCCGCTGGGGGCGCGCCAGCGAGGTCCGCCGGGCCGAGACGTTCACGCCGGCGCGGGTGCGGTCCATGAGCCAGAAGCACGTCCACGCCTCGATGCAGCACCACGGTTCACGGCGCGGCAACCAGGGCGCGGTCTGGAGCGGAGTCGCAGAGGTCCTCGCGAGCCAGGCGGCGCCCTCGGCTACCGCCGCCCTGGCCGATGCGGACGTCGTCTACCGGCGGGACCCGAAGCGCTCGAACGCCGTGGACGAGCTCCACCGGTTGGGACCGCTGCCCGGACAGTGCGGGATCGCCGTATCGCACGGCCGATGGGTGGCGGCCATCGAGCTCTTCGGGGCGCCGCACCTGCTGACGGCGCACTGGAGCGCGATCCTCCGCTCGCACTTGATCGAGCCCGCGCCGCCGGACGGCCATCCCTCGGCCTCGACCGTGCTTTCCGTCCTCCGCCGTTTCGCATCGCTACGGACCCGGAACGCGGACGGCGTCGGCCTGGGGCTGGAACATCGCGGCCAGGACCGGTGGCTGACCGGTCAGGCCCTGACGCTGGACGGGGCCTTCGTCCACGGCACGGCGTTTGCTACCGCTAACGCTAACCGAGTCCCACAGGCCAGGAGGCACTGAGTCGCGCCCGGGAAGGCGGTTACAATCACAGACCGCACGTTCGACTCCGGGAGGAACGACCATGTCTGCGATCACCCGCCGCGTATTCCTCGGCTCGGCTGCCGCCGCGGCCGCCACGACGACTCTGGGATGCCGTGCCTCGGCCGGCGCCGCGGGGAACGCGAGTCCGAACGAGGTGCTCCGCGTCGCCGTCGTCGGCCTGCGGGGCCGGGGCAACGACCACATCAGGAACTACGCGAAGCTGCCCGGCGTCCAGGTTGCGGCGCTCTGCGACGTGGACCGAGGCGTCCTCGAAGCGGCGAAGGCACGGGCGATCGAAGCGGGCGCGACCGACCCGATGACATTCGTCGACTACCGGGAACTCCTCGAGCGCGACGACATCGACGCGGTGTCGATCGCCACGCCGAACCACTGGCACGCGCTGCAGGCGGTCTGGGCGTGCCAGGCCGGCAAGGACGTGTACCTCGAGAAGCCCGTCTCGCACAACGTCCGGGAGGGCCGCCAGATCGTCCACGCGGCGGCAAAGTACGACCGGATCGTCCAGACCGGCACGCAGATCCGCTCGTCGCCCTCGATCCAGGACGCGCTGGCCTGGGTAAACGAGGGCCACATCGGCGAGATCCAGCTCGCCCGCGGCCTCTGCTACAAGCCGCGCCAGAGCATCGGCCGGGTCGAGGGCGCCCAGGAGGTCGATCCGGCGATCGACTACGACCTCTGGTGCGGCCCGGCGCCGAAGAAGCCCCTGATGCGGGAACGCCTGCACTACGACTGGCACTGGGTCTTCGACACCGGCAACGGCGACCTCGGCAACCAGGGCATCCACCAGATGGACATCGCGCGCTGGGCGCTGGGGGAGGATGCGCTGCCGCCACGGACGATCAGCGTCGGCGGCCGGTTCGCCTACGTCGACGACGGGAACACGCCGAACACGCAGTTCGTGTACCACGACTACGAGCGGGCGCCCCTCCTGTTCGAGGTCCGGGGCCTGCCGCGCGATCAGGACGCCCAGGAGGGCAAGTGGCGCGACGGCATGGACGAGTTCCACGGCGCCAGCATCGGCGTGATCGTCCACTGCGAGGGCGGCCACCTGCGCATCCCGAGCTACACCGAGGCCGCCGCCTTCGACGCGAATGGCAAGAAGCTGGAGAGCTGGAAGGGCGGCGCGAACCACTACGAGAACTTCGTGGCCGCCGTGCGCCGCCGCCGCAGCGGGGATCTGACCGCTTCGATCGAGGACGGTCACCTGTCCTCCGCCCTTTGCCACCTGGGCAACGTGTCCTACATGCGCGGCAAGGCCGGCGGACCCGCGAAGATCTCCACGGTGGCCGGAAAGCTCCGCAACGCCGGCGACACCGCCGACCGCTTCCTGGACCACCTCGCCCGCAACGGCGTAGACCCGGAAATCGAGCAGCCGATCGTCGGCTCATGGCTCACGATCGACCCGGACACCGAGACGGTCACAGGCGATCCGGACGCGAACCGGCTGCTCACCCGCGAGTACCGCGAGCCCTTCGTGGTCCCCGAAGTCGTCTGATGGGCCGTCTTCGCCCCGCCGCGAAGCACCGCCCCACTGGGACTTCCCACCATTTTGCAAGTGGTGTGAGTAGGTTGTTGGAGTCCGGTCGGTTTGTCTTGTGGTGTCACGTTCGGTTGGCAGTTCAGGTTGCTTCCGTCAGGAGTCGAGATCGGGCGGGGGCTCGATGAGGGTCGAAGAGTTCTCGGTCCCGGAGCATGGCGCAGGCGACGTGGATGAGTCGATCGGAGACCTGTCTGAGGGCTCGGCCATAGCGGTGTCCCCTGGCTCTCATGCGTTTGCACTTGGCGTTGCTGATGGGGTCGCGTTGTGCTGCGACTCGTGCCCAGTGGTGTGCGGCATCGGCGAGGCGCTCGTTGGCCGCGAGTCGCCGGACGACGCGGAGCTTGTTTCCGGAGCGTTTGGTGACGGGCGCGGCGCCGGCCAGGCAGCGCAGTGCCTGTGGGTCTTTTCGTCGCAACGGTTCGTGTGCTTCTGCGAGCAGTGTGGCGAGGACGACGGTTCCGACTCCAGGGATGGAGTGGAGGATGCCGGCGTCGGTATGTTTGAGAGTGGTGCTGCCGTCGGTTTGTTGGACGACGACGGGTTCGGCCATTTGGCGGGTCATCCTGTCCAGGCGTTGGTCGATGTCCGCGATCTGCCGGTTGACGATTTTCAGCACCGGCATCAGGGCGTCGATGTGGCTGGTGGCTGCATCGACGACGCCGTGTCCGACGGCGATCGGCTGCTGGCGCAAGAGGGCGAGCAGTTGAGCTGCGTCAAGGCGCCGGATGCGGTACTTCTTGAGCAGTTTCGCGATGGTCTCTTCTCGCACTCTGAGCGCCTTGGCCGGGGTTGGTACGAGCCGCCACAGGGCCAGTGCCCACTTAGCCGAGACGTCGTTCTTGACGGCCTCGAGCAACTGCGGGTAGTAGCGCCAGAGCAGGTCGCGGATCTGATTCGAGAGCCGCTTCTGGTCCTCGACCAACTGTTTTCTGGCTCGAGTCCAGGCGCGCAGTTGGAGAGTGACTTCGTCCGGCGCCTGAAGTCGCCGCAGGCACTCCGGGTCGGTGCGCAGGGCCGTGGCGAGGACCCTGGCGTCGCGCCGGTCGTCCTTGGCGCCGGCGACCGAGAATCGATCCCGGAACCGGTCGAGCTGCTTGGGGTTGATGGAATGCACGTTGAAGCCCCGCTCCATCAGGCTCTCGACCAACCGGCCCATGCGGTACTTCGATCGCGACGCCGACCTCGGCAGGCGGTTTTCCGGTGCGGACCAGGAGCCAGTCGGCCATGGCGGAGAGCCCCTCGCCGCTGTGGTCGAAGGCGCGCTGCCCGACGACCTTGCCGCGGGCATCGAGCAAACACACATGGTGCTCTTTCGATCCCCAGTCCACGCCGACAAACCAAGCTTCTGTCATGTCACACCTCCTCGTGCGTTACTCTGTGCCTGTCGGCAACGCCGCGACGACGGCCTGGTACCTGTACTGGCGCTCGATGGCGCAACTTCCCACTGGGCCTCAGTCGCGGCGAAGCAGCCAGGGCACAGGTCCCAGTGAGGTGCTTCATGCACGGTGCGCGGAGGTCGCTCCTGGCTGCTTGCCGACTTGATCTGCCGGACTCTGGCCCGGTCCCGCCGGCCCGACGCCGGCTGCGGAAGCTGCCGGTCCCGCGGAAAACGGCAAGCCGTTTCCCGCCGGACCTTGGAAAACCGGCAGACCGGTTTCCCACAGCTACCGCAGCCTCGACGACTGCTCGCCTCTTGGAAGGCCTCGGACAGGGACCAGAATCCATCCCCCAAAGGTACAGGTGCGCCGGCCCCCTGGCCGGCATCCGGCGCAAAGCGCTGGTCTGGCCCGGTACTGGGTGCGCCGGCGTGCCATCCGCGCGCCCGCTGACGGGCGCCCGGACTGGTTCGCGTGTGGCGCGGCTTCGCGCCACACGGGTTCCCGCCGGCATCCGGCGCAAAGCGCCGGTCTGGCTCAGTGCGGCCATGCTCTTCGTCAGCGTCGCCACCCCCCTCCACGCCCAGTCCGGCGTGCCCGACGGCTACGAACTCGTCTACTCCCAGGACTTCACCGAAGCCTCGGCCCTCGACGACTTCACGTTCAGCGACCAGCGAGCGTGGAGGTACGGCGAGGGAGACTGGCGCGGTTACCTCGACCTCAAAGGCGGCAGCAAGTACAAGCCGAAGCACCGCTCCCCGCTCAACATCGCCCTGATCGACGATCTCCTGCTCGCCGACTTCGTCCTCGAAGCCGAGGCCTGGCAGACCGGCCGCGAGTACGGACACCGGGACCTCAGCCTGTTCTTCGGCTTCGAAGGACCGAACCGCTACTACTACGCCCACCTGGCCACCGAGCCGGACGACCGCGCCCACAACATCTTCCTGGTGGACAACGCGGACCGCGCGCCGATGGGCGTGATCCCGGACGAAGGCGTCGACTGGGGCCGCGGCTGGAAGCGGGTGCGCGTTGAGCGCCAGGACGGCTCGCTACGCGTCTACTTCGACGGCGAGAGGCAGCCGACGGTCTCTACTGATCGCGACCCGCTCGGCTGGGGTCGCGTCGGCTTCGGCTCGTTCGACGACACCGGCCGCTTCAGCAAGATCCGGATCTGGGCGCCTGAAACGAAGCGCGCCGGGAAGCCGGCGTTCAGGTAGAGCCCCGCCGAGCCGGGCGCAACGATGAACGCGATCCGCCGCGTCGTCTGGAAGTCGGACACTCGCGCCGGCCGGATCTTCGACGCGACCGTCCTGGCTGTGATCGTCGGCGGCCTCGCCGTCGACGGCCTCGTCACGGTCGACGAACTGGCCGACCGGGCGGGGCATCTGTTGCGCGTCGCGAGCGTCGCCGTCACCGCGTGGTTCGTCGCGGAGTACCTGTTGCGTCTCGCCACGGCCCCCAGCCGGTGGCGCTACGTCGTCAGCTTCTACGGCATCGTCGACCTGGCCGCCATCCTGCCGACGCTGCTCGGCCTCGACCTGCGGGCGCTCCGGGCGCTGCGGCTGTTCAGGCTCTTCGGTCTGCTGAGGATCACCCGGACGAGGGCTCTCAGCCGCCTCGGCCGGGCGCTCCTGACCGTGAAGGACGAAGGCCTGATCCTGATCGCAACGACCTTCATCGTCCTCTACTTCGCGGCCACCGGCATCTACCTCTTCGAACGCGAAGCCCAGCCCGAGGTATTCGGCTCGATCCCCGACAGCATCTGGTGGGCCGTGACCACCCTGACCACGGTCGGCTACGGCGACAGCTACCCCGTAACCCCGGGCGGCCGCGTCTTCACCTCGATCGTCCTGCTCTGCGGCATGGCGATCGTCGCCGCCCCGGCCGGCCTCGTGGCGACCGCCCTGCGGAGGGCCGGCCGCGACGGGGGCGGCGGCGCCTGAGTCCGACCGGCCCCAGGTCGCTTCAGCCTTCCAGGGCCAGCGGCACCCGTCGCTCTGCCGGCTTCAGCTTCCCTTCCAGGGCATCGATGAGGATGTGAGTGTCAAGATTCAGCATCCCACTTGACCCCGGTGCTCATCGTGTCGCCAGCGACCCGCAACTTCCCGCGAAGGCAACCGATCAGGTGCTCGGATGTGCCCTCGACCGGCATCAACTTCGCCACCGGCCGTCCGTGTTTCGTGATCACGATGCCATCGGGGTCCACCTGATCCAGAATCGCGAGGCACTGCTCCTTGAACTGCGCGGCGCCCATCGTTTGGCTCATTGTCTTCGTCTCCTAGAGGACCTCGTCACGCCAGCCGCAACTCCTCGCCCTGCCGGATCAGGCGGCCTGCTGCGCCCAGGCGTTCCGCTTCGGCGACGACCAGGCGCCTCAGGCCGGCGCTGGTGACCTTGAAGCCGAAGGCTCTGGCGACCTCTCTGGCGCAGTCAGCGGAGTCGATGCCGATGTTGCGTTCGACGGCCTGGAGAATTGCGGCCCGGACTTCGACCGGGGGCAGCATGGCGACCTTGCGGAGCGTGGCGGACTCGACCCCGCCGCGGTCGCGGACTTCGACCTCGCGACTCTTCGCCGGTTCGAGGAAGAGCGCCTTGCCGGCGCCGGAGACCCGGATCAGGCCGCGGCCGTTCAGGGCGGTCACGGCTTCGGCGACGCGCTTCTGGATGCGGCTGCCGGCCCTCTTGTAGCCCCAGTGCCGGCTGAGGCGGCGGCCGACTTCCTCGATGTGAACAGGGCCTTCCACTTCGACGATCATCGCCACCCAGTCGGCGGTCGTCCGGAACGGCGCCTCGTGGAGCTCGATCTCGAACGACGCTTCCCGGTAGGGAACTCGCGGCACCGGCTCGGGGCCCGGGACCTCCGGAGGCTCGGGGCGCACCGGCGGCGACGACGGACCGGACTCCGTCGGCTCGGAGTCGGTTCCCCGCGCCGCCCGCGCCCCTTCGATCGCCTCAAGCAGCTTCTGCAACTCGACGTCCCGGTCGTAGAACCAGTCCGTGCTCCAGATGCGGTGGAACGTCCATCCCTTCTGCTCCAGCACGGCCTGCCGTAACCGGTCCCGCTCGCGGGCCCAGCTCGACGAGTGGTATCGCGCGCCGTCGCACTCGACGGCCAGCAGGAAGCGCCCTTCGCGGTCCGGGTCGCAAACCGCGAGGTCGATCTGAAAGCCGGCCGAGCCGACCTGCGCCACCACTTCGTAACCGCGTTCTTCAAGCGCGAATGTAACCGCCCGTTCGAACGCGCTGTCCGCCTTGCCTTCATCGTCGGGCGGCATGGCCATCTCGCCGGTCTGAGCGTACTCAAGGAAGCGCCGCAGCACTCCCGGCCCGCGGTGCCTCGCCGCCGCCGGCCGGACGTCCTCGTGCCGAATCGACGAGAACACCCGGCATTGGCGTTTCGCCCGCGTGAACAGGACGTTGAGTCGCCGTTCGCCGCCGGGCCCAGAGACCGGTCCGAAGCTCTGGACCAACTTCCCTTCAGAGTCCCTGCCATAGCCGACCGAGATGAAAATGACGTCCCGTTCGTCGCCTTGGACGTTCTCCAGGTTCTTGACGAAAAATGGCTCGTCACGCCCTTCGCTGCAGAATGCGTCGAGCTCGGGTATCCGGGATCGCATGTACTCGACCTGATCCTGGATCGTGTCCCGCTGGGCAACGGACAGGGCAACGACGCCCAGGCTGAGCTCAGGTTGCTCGCGGGCGTGGCGCAACACCTCCCCCACAACGACCTCCGCCTCCCGCTGGTTGTTGCGGCGCCCTCCGCGATCGTAGACCCCGTCCTCCACAAGGAAGAGAGACAGCCCGAAGTCCTCACTGGCTCGGCTCGGGCTCGGTGGGCAAACGAGCCGATCATCGTAGAACTCGTTGTTCGACACCTCGATCAGGGACGGGTGCATCGAGCGGTAGTGCCATTCCAGCATCAGCGGCGTCATGGCGCGGGCTTCGCAGAGGGAGAGGATGCTCTCCATGTCCGCGACCGCCAGGCCCGGCAGAACATCGTCGTCCGGCCCGTCATCTCCTTCATCGTCGAGGTCGTCACCACTGATCTGACGATCGAAGAACGCTGTCGGAGGCAGCTGCTTCTGGTCGCCGACGACGATCACCTGCCGCGACCGCAACACGGCGCCCAAGGCATCCGCCGGCTTGACCTGACTCGCCTCGTCGATCAGCAGCAAATCGAATGTCAGACCGCCTGGGCGCAGAAACTGGGCCACGGAGAGCGGACTCATCAGCAACACTGGCTTGATCGTCGCCACTGCTTCGCCCGCCCGATCGAGCAACCTGCGAAGTGGCATGTGACGAGCCTTCTTGTTGCACTCGCCTCGGACGATGCCCATCTGCCCCGCCGCCCCCGTGGGCAGCGCCCGGAAGTGTCCGCGCCTCAAGTGCCGGCTCGCCATCTCCAAGAGCTGCGCGTCGAGCAGCTTGAACCTCTTGACCGCGGCCGTTCGCTTAAGCCCCCGAACGGACTCAAGGCCCGGGTGCTCCCGCCGGAACCGCTTCCACAAAGCCTCAGCGCGAACGAAGCTCAGCACATCCCGAACCGATTCGGGCGGCAGACTACCGTCGGCCACGCGTTGCCGGATCGGATCGAGACCGTGTTCGGTGGCGGCCAAAGCAGCAATCTCAAGCCACCACCAGCCGTCGTAGGCATCCAGGTTGTCAATCCAGCCGGCCATGCGGCTGTCCATCTGTTGGAACTCGACGGACTCGAGCAAATCGGCCGAGGATCTCTGAAGCTCGCCAGCGCCGGACCGGATCGAGGCGCCGGCGTGCCCGGACAAGGCGGCAAACGTCTCACCTCCGCCGGCAACAGGGCCACCGAAGGCGACCGCACAGTCGAGGTCGACGGCATCCACCACCGCATCGAAAGCGCCGACCCAATCCGCAAACGTCCGACGAAGGCTCTCTGCGACGCCGGCGCAGTCCAGGCCTTTCGGCACCCCTTCGAACCACTGCTTCACCGCCAGAACACTGCCTGCGACCTTTGCCTCTGCCGCAATCCAGACCATGGCGGGCAGAACGCCGGACAAGTCCGTATTCTCGCCTCGCCACGCTTGGCCCAGAACCGCCCGGCCCAACGCGTCCTCGCGCTCCACGCCTAACCGGAGCTTACGGTAGCGAACGAGACGATCAAGCAGTTCGATTTGCTCGAGGCGCCCGCCCCACCAACCTGGACGGAGCGCCGCCTTGACCCGGGCGGAGGCCTGTCGCCAAGTGCCCGAGAACCACCGAAGCAGGGACTCGCCATGCGCCCCAAGGTCGAGTCGGGTCTCCGCCCAGTCAACGTCCAGCGCACTCTCGATACAGTCCTTCAGGAGAGTCGCCCTTGCCTCCTGGAGCTTTCGGACTTCGTCGAACAGGGAGCGCACTTCGACCATCCTGTCCAACACAGCACCTGCGCCAAGGAGCCGGCCTGCAAACTCCGGTGCGTCTGCAGCCGCCTTGAGCCGGCGAATGGCCTCGTGCCGCCCTTCAAAGGTCGTCGGGGAAGGCAGGCCGGTCTGGCACGCCGCGCTGGCCAGCAGACTCCGTGCCGCTCTGAACTTCTCTTGAGCGGCCTCGAGCGGTTTCGTGAGCGCCCGGCGCTCAAAGACAGCCAGCTTCCGCTTGGCGCCACGCCAAGGGTGCTCCCGCTCGGTGCCATGTTCGGCCACTACATCGGCCAAGTTCGCCGCTGCCACCATCCGGTGCTTGAACTCGGCCGCCGACCAAGAATCTGCGCCATCGATCACGAAGTCGGGCTGCACCACACCCCGACCGTCGAGCAATGCCAGCCGACCCATCACGGCATAGGGCGTCTCACCGCTCGCTTCATCGACCTCATGAAGCAGAGCTGTAAGCCGATTCAGCTCGTCGCGCACTTCGACCACCTGCTCCACCTCAAAGCCCTGATCGTTGAGTTGTTGGTCATCGGCACGGAGAGGCGAACCCGGTTCCAGCATCCCCTTCAGTTCGCCGTACACATGGCGGCGGACCGCCTTGTGCGAGTGGAGTTCAAGGCAGAGGGGACCCAGACCGCATTTCTCAAGGCGAGCATGGACGACGTCAAGCGCAGCCCGCTTCTCCGCCACGAAGAGGACCCGTTTGCCGTCGCGCGCCGCGACCGCAATGATGTTGGCGATCGTCTGCGACTTGCCGGTCCCAGGCGGACCCTGGACGACCATGCTCTCACCCTCGCGGGCCGCCGCGATGACCCGGGTCTGCGAGGCGTCGGCGTCCAGGATGTGACCGAGGTCGCCGGGGTCAGGGAACCGCTCGTCGAGATTGGCCGACTGGCCGGGAACGTCCGCGAGCCCTTCGAAGCCGCGAAGAAGCAGATTCGACACGAGCGGGTTCCTTTCCGGACCCGCCACGCCGCCCCAGTCGTTCTCCGGCGCCAGGTCGCGCCACATGAGGAACTTGGCAAACGAGTAGAAGCCGAGGACCATGACGTCGCCATCGACCTGCCAGCGCGGCTGGGAGGACACGGCCGCGCGCACACGCTGGAAGTAAGGTGAGGGCTGCCAATCCGCATCATCCGGCAAGTCGGGCAGCTTCAGCGCGAAGTCGTTCTCCAGCATCGCGCCAAGAGAGAGGTTCGCTGCCAAGTCCTGGTCCCGAAGCGCGAGCCGAAAGCGTCCCCGCGCATTGTCCCGCTCAAGATCCACTGGCAGCAGGACGAGAGGGGCAAAGCGCTCAACGTCCGAGGTGTCGTACCAGCGGAGAAAACCGAGCGCAAGAAAGAGCACGCTGACGCCCTGTTCCTCTTCCAGCGAACGAGCGCCGCGGTAGAGCGTCAGCAGGCGCTTCTGCAGCGGTTCGGCGGCGAGCGCGGTGCGCAGCTTCCGGTCGACATGGTGCGCCAGGGGCGGCCCTGTTCCCGGAGCGGCGGCGTCCGGCACGAAGATCGTGGCCTGCCCTTCCGAGTCGTCCACATTAGCCGCGTCCCCTTCCGATTCAGCCGCATCGGGGTCGGCCTCGAACGTCATCTTCTTGCCTTCGCCGTAGAGGATGCGAAACACCTCGTCCGACCGCTCATCGACGATCTCGAGCTGCCGGGCGTAGCGCTTGCCGACCGGCGTATTCGTTAGCCGGTTCCGCTTGCTGATGTCGAGCAACTGGCGCCGCAGCAGCTCGATTACCCGCCGCAGACTCGGGTCAGGCTGGGGGAAGTCCATCATGAGCCAAGAGGGGCTGAGCTTACCCGGGGACTTCCGCCGCTCTCGAAGCTCCGCTCACCCGTGACCAAGCGCGGTCCCTTCCCCGCACTCAGCAAGCCCGCGGAGAAACCGCTTCAACCGGTCGAGGCACGGAGCATCGAGGTTCCAGTGCCTTGAGTCGCCGTACCGCCGGACCGCCGGCCTGGTCTCGACGCCCAACGCCTCGCAGTACGCGTAGATTCGGCCTTTCCGGTTCGGTTTGGAGTACGAGCCCCCGAGTCCGTCAAGGCACTCCTCGTAACCGTCGAAGCAGCGATGAACGGCATCGTGAGGCGACGCCGCAATCTGCACCAGCAGCGTCTCCAGGTCGCCCGGGGATTCATCGTCGGGAAGGAAGAAAGCTCGGTCGATGGGTAGATCGTGTTGGTCCTTCGCCTTCTCCAGAAGCCTACGCTGCGCCCTCGCACTGGAGTCAGCATCGAGGAGCACGGCCACCCGAGCGCCCTCGTCGCGACGCCTCCTCAACTGGTTCGCGACGACCGGCAGCTTGCTGACACTGCCGTGGACGACTTCTACCCTTACGGCGTCGATTCCAAGTCGTTCGAGCAGGCTGCGAACAAAGGCCTGATCCGATGGCCCTTCGACGAACAGGGATCGCTTCATCTGACCTCAATGCCGTTGCGGACGCAGTGTTCAAACTGGGAGTGGTCATACCGGTAGGAACGAACCCGGCCATCTCCGGCTCGCTGCAGGGCGAAGCAGTGGGTGGCCGAGCGGTGGTCAGCAAAGCCCTCTTCGGAGAGGACATCCACGAGACTCCTGAGGACTCCGAGACTATGGGTCGTGGCGAACACCTGCACGTCCCGGTCCTTCGACAGAGTCATCACCGCCTTGAGCAACTGACGCACGGCGCTATGGTGAAGGCCGTTCTCGAGTTCGTCGAGAAGCAGGACGGAATCTTCTCCCAACAGGCAGTAGGACAAGATGGTGGCTGCCCGCACCATGCCGGCGCCGAAGACATTGAGCGGCAACATCCGCTCAAGGCCAACGTCAAGGAAAGCCACGTCGTCCTTCGTGGCGACGGCAACGACCTTGGGGTTGATCGCCTGCAGGAATCGAACCAGCGATTCGGTCTGCTTCCTCACGACGACTTCACCAATCGCGTTCTGGTCGTACCCCGGCCTCGGGCTGACATACCTGGCGCGAACCATGTCCTGATCGCCAGGATCGGCCGAGTGCTTCGCCTGCCAGCCGCCCTGGTGAGGTCGAAGCGTGCCCTCGAATGACACTGGCTTGCGCTTCCTGCTGTCCACCCTCGCTTCGTACCGCAGCACGCCGGGACCGGCCTGTTCGACGGACGACGTTCCACCATCGCGGGCCAGGGCCGACCCGCTCCGAGCATCTCCGGCCTGGCCGTTGGTCGAGGTGGAGGTGTTGGCACGGCTGTCGAACTCCGTCCGTTCGAGGGCTATGCGCAGCCCCCGACGAACCCGACCACCATCGGACTGACCCCTCAGGTCGATCTCCCGGCTGACATCGAGGTCGTGAAACAGAAGTTCCAGATCGTCCAGGCGAGGCGTCGCGAGGTTCCGCCATCCCTGAACTCGCTCAGGCAGCGTCAGATTGGCGAAACCACCCAGCAGGAACATCGCCTCCAGCACGGACGTCTTGCCAACGTCATTCGCCCCGAGCAGGACGTTGAAACGACCGAAGCCGTCGAGCTCCAGTTCGGACAGACCCCGGAACCCACGAATCTCGAGGCGGTCGAAGTGTTGATCGTTCTCGCTGCTCATCATCCATCACCCCCGCAGGAGGTCCGCCGCCGCCCGGGGCGAACCGTCATGCTACGCCACGGGCAGGGCGCGGGCGGCGGACTGCTTGGAGCCGACCCACCCGGGACCGAATCTACTCCTCGCCATATCCCCGGAACATCGCCTCAGCCGCTCCGGCGGCGCCTCGCCGGCGTGGAACAGCAGGCGATAGCGCAACCGCACTCTCCACCGGCCGGGACGGCAGGCCGGATAGTAGGATGGCGGGCCAGACGAACCGGAGGTTGGCAGTGTCGGCAGCGAACGCGCAGGCCCCCGAAAAGTGGAAGCCGCTCACCGGCATGCCGGACGGCGCCGAACGCTGGGGAATGCCCGGCCACGTCGACCTGGAGGCCCAGTGGAACGAATGCCTGGGCGGGCTCAAGACCGGCTCCCCCGGATCGCGCTTCCTGGACGGGTGGCTCCGGGAGCGAATCCGCGCCTTCGCCCTGGAGACCGGTCAGATCGAGGGCCTGTACACCTTGAGGCGGGGCGTCACCGAGCAGCTCATCGCCGAGGGTTTCGCGGGCGCCGTGGGGGCGCACACCTTCGAGGGGCTCGACGACCGCATCCTCCGGGGTCTGCTGCAAGACCAGGAGGCCGCGTACGACATGATGTTCGACGACGTCGCCAGCGGACGCCCCCTGTCCGTCTACATGCTCAAGAGCTGGCACGCCCTGTTGACGCGGCATCAGGAGACCGTCACCGGCCTCGACCTGCAAGGCCGGCGCGTTCAGGTCGAGTTCCGCGGCAAGGGCGAGTGGAAGACCAGACCCAACAACCCCCGCCGCCAGGACGGCGTCGTTCACGAGTACTGCCCGCCGGAGCAGGTGGATCCGGAGATGCGCCGCTTCCTCGAGCTCTACAACGGCCACGTTCGGGACGGGAGCTATCCGGTCAACGTGGAGGCCGCCTGGCTGCATCACCGTTTCGTTCGCACCCACCCCTTCCAGGACGGCAACGGACGGGTTTCCCGGCTGCTGATGGCCTGGGCCTACGTCAAGCGCCGCCTGCCGCCGCCGGTCGTCAGCGCCCAAGGCAAGCCCGATTACATCCTCGCCCTCGAAGCGGCCGACAAGGGGGAGCTGAAGGTGTTCTCGGACTACGTCGGCGGCCGATCGACGATAAGCCTCCTGAGCGCGATCCAGATCGCCCGGCGGGCCTTGTCAGGCCAACTCAACCGCCCGAACGGCAACGGCGGACGCACTATCGGCGACGAGTACTTTCCGCCCGAAGCGGACTGAGACGCCGACCGGGCGGGAAAGCTCCGGCCCGGCTGGCCGGCGAGCTCCGCTCGAAACGGCGTGTCGGCGTTCCCGACCCGCGTTCCTGACGGGACCGAAGCGGCCGAGTTCGCGAGCCCGGCCCGCGCCTACTCGATCACTGCCTGGACCTCCCTCGCCGGCCACGACGAGCATTGCGAAGCGGAGGGCACCGGGTCATCTTGTTGGAGCTAGACTCGCTGCGGACGATGACGATCTGCCCCGCCGCTCCGGAGACGCGCAAGGCGGCCAACCGGCATTCGATTAGCCCGGGTTCCTTCTCGGCGGCCTCATGAACGCGATTCGGCGAATCGTCTGGGAGTCGGACACGCGCGCAGGGCGGGTGTTCGACACGGTCGTCCTGTCGGTGATCGTCGGAGGGTTGATCGTGGACGCCGTAGTCACCCTGGAAGCTCCGGGCCAACGTGCCAGCAGAGGCCTTGTCCTTGCGAGCACGGTAGTCACGACTCTGTTCGTCATCGAGTACGTGCTGCGATTGGCCACGGCGCCGAAACGATGGCGGTACATAAGGAGCTTCTACGGCATCGTCGATCTGGCCGCCATCCTGCCCACCTTGCTCGGTTTGGATCTGCGGGCACTCCGAGCCTTCAGGCTCTTCAGACTCCTCCGGCTCCTCAAGATCACGCGAGCCAAGGCGCTGCCTCGCTTCGGAAAGGCACTCTGGACCGTCAAGGACGAGGGCCTGATCTTCCTCTTCACCGCGGCGGTGGTGCTCTACCTGGCCGCAGCGGGCATCTATTACTTCGAGCACGCTGCGCAGCCCGAGACGTTCGGCTCGATCCCGGAGAGCCTCTGGTGGGCGGTGGCGACGCTGACCACCGTGGGCTACGGAGACGCCTACCCTGTTACAGCCGGAGGTCGGCTGTTCACCGCGGTCATTCTGCTTTGTGGAATGGCAATCGTCGCCGCACCTGCCGGTCTGGTCGCTACAGCCCTTCGGAGAGCTGGCGGGAAGAGCGATGGATGAGTCAACGGCCGGGGCCGCCTGCCCCTCGGCAAGGTCAGGCAGCGAGGCCAGGTTCTCGGCCATCGTGAGGCCGGTCACCGCCAAGCCCGCGCACATCCAATCGCAACGGTCAACATCTACCACGCTGCCGCCGTCAGCTTCTCGTTTCTGGTCCTTAGCCTGTCGTCTAGACATCTTGAACAAGCGTAGCCTTTACAGTTGAGTCAAGTTTGGTCGAGGTTCGTCTGGTAGTTGGTTGGCGTCAGGCGGCGAGTCGCTGTCCGCGCGTGGCTCGGTCGATCTGGCGGTCGTAGTTGGCGACGGTTGCTCGGAGTCGGGTGTGCGATTCCGGGTCGAGGGTGGCGGACAGGACGGGACCGAGTACTCGGTTATGGGTCCGGTTGTAGGCGAGAGCGACGCGCAGTCCCAGAGCGGTGATTCGGTAGCGGTGGGTGCCTGGGATCCGTTCGATGAGTCCCCGCAGTCTCAGTCGTCGCAGGTCGTAGCAGCCCGTGGTGAAAGTCGCCCTTGGCGGCCATTTCGCCAGGGCAGTAGAATGTCGTCATGGCTATGGGCAAAAAGCGTCGTGGTGGGAGCCAGGAGCCTCTCTGGGTGTCGGGCGGCGATCTGCCGCGAAGCTCTGGTCACCCGTTCTATGAGCGTTTGAACGGCTTGCTGGAGTCGAGGGGTTTCGACGAGTTCGTGGAGTCGGAGTGTTCGGAGTTCTACGCGGAGCGCATGGGCCGACCGAGTCTGCGTCCGGGCCGGTACTTCAGGATGTTGCTGTTGGGCTACTTCGAGGGTTTGGACTCTGAGCGTGGCATCGCGTGGCGGGCTCAGGACTCGCTGAGCATCCGGCGGTTTCTGGACTTGGGTGTAACTGAATCGGCCCCGGATCATTCGACGATTTCGCGTACTCGTCGGCTGATCGCGGTGGAGACTCACGCGAAGGTGTTCTCGTGGGTTCTTGGCGTCCTGGCGGATTCGGGTCTGGTGTCGGGGAAGACGGTGGGGGTGGACGCGACGACTCTGGAGGCGAACGCGGCGCTGCGAAGCATCGTGCGTCGTGACACGGGCGCGGAGTACGAGGAGTTCGTTCGGGGCTTGGCGGCGGCCTCGGGTGTGGCGACGCCGACGAAGGCGGAGTTGGCGCGCTTCGACCGCAAGCGGAAGAAGAAGTTGTCCAACAAGGAGTGGGAGAATCCGCACGATCCGGATGCAGAGGTAACGAAGATGAAGGATGGCCGCACGCACCTTGCGTACAAGGCGGAGCAGGCGGTGGACCTGGAGTGCGGGACCATCCTGGGCGTGACCATCCACGGCGGCGCCAAGGGGGACACGGAGTCTCTCTTCGCGACGCTGGAGGAGACCTTCGATCAGGTCGAGTCGGCGGTCGGCGACTCGTCGGTGATCGAGGAAGTCGTTGCGGACAAGGGGTACCACAGCAACGCCGTTCTCGCCTCCATCGACGAGTTGGAGCTTCGCAGCTACATTGCGGAGCCGGACCGTGGTCGTCGTCGTTGGAAGGGCAAGAAGGACCTGCAGGCCATCGTGTACGCGAACCGTCGGCGAATCCGGGGGAATCGAGGCAAGCGGATGCAGCGCCAGCGCGGCGAGCGCCTCGAACGGCCTTTCGCCCATCAGTTCGAGACCGGCGGCATGCGACGGCTGCATCTGCGCGAGTGCGGCAACGTGCTCAAGCGGGTCTACCTTCAGGCCTGCGGCTTCAACCTCGGGCTGCTGATGCGTACGCTCGTGGGAGTCGGAACGCCGCGGGCCTTGCAGGGACGGTCTGCGGCGTTCCTCGACGCCCTGGCCGGCCCACACGGGGCGCCTTGGGAGCGTCTTGGCCGGGCTTTCCGCCGGTTCCTCGCCCGATGGCGGGAAAACCGCGCTGCCAGCCGCCCCAACTTCAACTTCGTCTTCCTCGCCGCTACCCAACCTCAAGCCTGAACCAACCACATCGCTCGGACCGCACGACTACTTCTGCCACGGGCTGGTAGGTCATGCGGGAGGGTCCGTAGCGATGCTGCGGGAGTCCGCAAAGAGCGGCGACGACGGGCCGCAGGTCGCGGTTGCGGAAGCCGTTTGGCAGGAGGCTGAAGCGCAGCAGGGCAGCGCAGAGACTCTGCACCCTCGGGTCGCCGAAGCGAAGCGCCGAGGCGCGCTGTCCGGAGATGCACTGGGGCCGGTGCAGATCATCGAGCACCTCGGCTCCGATCATGCAGTCGTGGCTGAGGGTTTGGACGCCGAGCAGGCGTCGGTTGGCGGCAAAGCCGATCTTCTTGAGATCATCGAGGTTTCTCAGCCGGCGACCGACATCGAAGTCGTAGGTGTCGTTGATCACCGTCTCGGTGCGCAGGGCGCGACCTTCCTTGTGGTACTGCTTGATGCGCGAGTGCTTGTAGTCGACGTGCAGCGACGGGGAGACCCCGTCGGCAATGACGCGGGTGCGAAACCGCGAGGGGGTGCGTCGTGTGACGCGGCGCTTGAAGATCAACTGCACGTGCTCGGGACGCCCCATGTCGAGGTGCTCGCGCAGCACCTGCTCGAAGAAGACCCGGCCTTGCACGGGGCGGTCGAAGACCTGGGTCAGGGCGAACTCGGCCTGGAGGATCGAGACGTCGTAGCGGATGCCCCGCCGCCGGTCGTCGGCCGAGAACGGATGCGGCAGGCGAGCCAGCCACTTGCGCAGCAGCGCATCGACCCGCTCCGCGGTGAGCCCGTCGGCGAGCCGCTGCATGGCCTCCGGGTCGGAGCACCGCAGGATGCCGTTGTCCAGCGACTCGTACGCGATGCCCTGCTTGGTCAACTGGCGCTTGACGTACTCGTGCCCGTTGATGCACAGCTTGGCGTTGTAGGGGAAGTACGAGCAGAACTTCAGGAACAACGGACCGAAGTCGTCGTCGACGACGTAGAAGTAGTACTGGTTGACGATCGCCGTCGAGTGCACCAGCCACGGATAGCCCGCGCCGGTCGCCGGGTCAAACCGGCGCTCGGTGCGCAGCACCCGCGCCTTCTCCTGCGCCTTGCCGATGTACAGCACCCCTTCCCCGCCATGCCACCGGCGAAGGTACTCGCGGGTACGGTCGTCCTTACGCTCGCCCCGACGAAACGGGACGATCTCGATCCCGCGCTGCCGCGCGTAACCCCTGATCGCGGCCACGAAGCGGCGCGTCATCGGCGCCATCAGCACCGACGAGGGAACCTGCGCCCCCCGCACCTCACGGAAGAACCACGCCGCGCCGGCGCCCCGCTGAAGCAGCGGCACGTAGACGTTGAGGTACATCCGATCGACGCACTCCAGCGCCAACGACGTGTGCTCCGAAAGAACCTCGGCTACGGTGCGTGCTACCTTCATCAGCGGACTCCGGTCGATGGGCTTCTCACAGGCCAGCATAAGGCCACCTTCGCCACCGAGCGACTATCACGGCGGACACAATCCGCAGCTGAAGCAGCGACCGGAGTCCGATCAACACACCCTCACCACCGACCACCGCACACAACATGCTCGTCGGTCTGAGGCGAAGCCTCGTTAGATTCCTTGAACAGGCGTCGTCTTTACAGTTGAGTCAAGTCCACTGGCTGCGCCGGCCTTCTGGCCGGCATCCGCTCCGGCCTGCATGCTCGTGGGCCTGAGGCGAAGCCCCGTTAGCTGTTTCTTCCAGAAACCAACTACCGCGAGGAGTGGGGCTATATATACTCCCAAGAGCATGAAACGGACTGCCGTGGCAACGATGGCGGCGGCGGTGACGCTGGCTACCGGCGCGCTCCCTGCGGGTGGTCAAAGCCAACGCGCCGAGATTCGGCTGGCAGCGCTCACTGCTGCAGCAGCTGCTGATGCGCTTGACGACCTCCAGGCCGTTGACGATCCCGACGCCGCCGGAGTCCGAACTGCGTTCAGGAATGCCACGCGCCAGGCGCTCGAAGCCGCAAGCAAGGCCTACGACTCCGCTCCAGCGTTTACCGCCACGGTCTTTGACCTGAGCCTGGAAGCCGCGGAGGCCGCGGAACGCTTCGGAGATGCACTTGCCCGCGCTCTTGAGGCCCGTGGTGAGCTTGAAGCTGTCGTTCCCGAAGCGGCACAGACGAGGAGCGCCTTGGATGCGGCCCGGCGCGCGGACTCGATCTTCAGGGCTGCCAAGATCGCGCGCGAAGCCGTCCTGGCGGAATTGAGTTGCCATCAATCGGACGGTTGCCCGCCGCCTAGCGTCACAACTTCACACGACTCGGCGCCTACAAACCTCATAACCGCTTCCTGGCTGGCGGTCAGGGCCGCCGAGATCGGCAATGTCGCCGCTGCGCAAGCGGCTCACGCTGCCGTCTTGGCCGAAGTCGCGGCCGACCAGGCCGCCGCAGATGCCGCTAGGGCTGATGTGCTTGTCGCCCTCGGCGTCAGTCCTGAGGTCGCCCGCGCCGCGCTGGATTCCTACTTGGCTCTCGACGCCGAGAGTGGCACTCGCTGCAGCTTCGCGGCGGAGGTGGTTCTACCTGCGCGTGGGGTGCGGACTGCCCTTGTCGGCTCCGAAGGGGAGGAGCTCGGCAACAGTGTCTTGCACAACTGGGAGTCCTTTCGTTGCTCCGACAGAATCTATGCGGCCGCCGACTCTGCACGGAAGGAGGCCAGGGAGCGGATTGAAGCCGAAGAGGACCAGCGAAGAACGGAGCGATGTCACCAAGCCAGAGCGTCGGGCGACCGGGTCGGGATTCTCATGGATTGCCCCCGCGACCGCTCAAACCTGGAAGACGAACTAGAGCAAGAGCGCTTAGAATGGGAGGCGAAACGGGACCGCGACCGGAAGGCTCGCGACCGGCAGGGCCGTGTCGACTCCGCCCAGACGCTTCGCTTGGCGACCGTAGAAACCTTGCTTGATGCGCAGTCCGGCGTTGGAGACCTCGGCGGGACCATTGAGGTTCTTGCAGAGGGGGCCTCGGTCGCCGGTGACCGTAGTGTCGAGGCCACCGTCTCCGCGGCCAGCGCCGTTCGGGAAGCGGAAACCTACCTGGATGAAGCGATCAGCGCCTACCGCCGGACCGCCGCCGCGTGGCGCGCCTTGCTGGAGCATTGATTCCCGCCGACAGCGCCCGGGAACTGTCTCGGCTACGGTAGACGGTACTCGCAGCCTTGCATGGCCAGCCGGCCCTCCGAGACAAGCAGCCTCGCGTTCTCATCCACACACCGCCGCATGTCCGCGCTCGTTGCCTTGAATCCAAGCGCCCGCGCCACTTCAACGGCGCAGTCCTTCTCGGTGATTCCAACGCTAAGCTCGACAACCTGCAAGACTGCCAATCGCACCTCCGTCGGCGGTAGCATCTCGACTTTTCGAAGCGTTGCGGAGCGAACGTTGCTCCGGTCGCGAACTGCCGCCAAGCCAACCTGTTCAGGTACTTCCAGGAAAGGGCCACTACCCGTCGAACTGTGGCGCAGACTGCCATTGCCCACTGAGACCGATACCGCCCGGCGAACGGAGTCCTGAATGCGGCGCCCTGCCCGTTTGTAGCCCCAGAGGCGGCTGAGCCGACGCCCCACTTCCTCCAAGTGGACCGGCCCTTCGATCTCGACGATCTGGACAACGTAGCGGGCCACGGCCGCGAGCGGGGCCTCGTGCAGCGGCAGGCTCTCGTGAACCACGAAGGACGCCTCCCGGTACGCGACCCGCTCGGCCGACGGCTCCAGCGCCCGAGCATCCCGCTCCACCGGCGCCCGTGGCTGCGCTCGGATAACCGCGGACGTCGAACCACGGTGCGCGCGAGCCTCCTCAACGGCCCCCAGGAGCTTTCGCAACTCGACGTCGCGGTTGTAGAACCAGTCTGTGCTCCAGATGCGGTGGAAAGTCCACCCTTTCTGTTCAAGCACCGCCTGACGAAGCCGGTCCCGTTCCCGGGCCCAGCTCGACGAGTGGTATCGCGCCCCGTCGCACTCGACAGCGAGCAGGAATCGTCCCTCGTCGTCCGGGTCGTGAACCGCAAGATCGATGCGAAAACCCGAGGAGCCGACTTGCGCGGCTACGCGATAGCCGTGACTCTGCAGCGCCTTGGCAACAGCTTCCTCGAAGGGGCTGTCCATGTCTCGCTCCGTGAGCAAGGGCACGTCGAGTTCTCCGGTTTCCGCGAACTTCAGGAAGCGCTTCAGCACTCGCGGACCGTCGTGTCTGGTCGCGTCGAGGCGGATGTCGCCATGGCGGATCGAAGAAAAGACGCGGCACGTCTGCCTGGCTCGGGTGAACAGGACGTTCAACCGGCGTTCACCGCCGCTGGCCGAGACGGGACCGAAGCTCTGGGCCATGTAGCCGCCGGCGTCCCGGCCGTATCCGATGGAGATGAAGATGACGTCCCTCTCGTCGCCCTGCACGTTCTCCAGGTTCTTGACGAAGAACGGCTCTTCGCGGGCCTCCCGGCAGAAGGCGTCGAGTTCGGGATGCTGCGTCCTCATGTACTCGACACGATCCCGGATCGTGTCCCGCTGAGCCACGGACAGGGCCACAACGCCCAGCGTCCGGCCCGGATCCTCGCGGGCGTGACGCAGGACATCCCGCGCCACGGCTTCGGCCTCCTTCGGGTTGTTCCGCTTCCTCCCGCGGGCGTACTCGCCCTCGACCGGCACCAACGACAGCCCGAAGTTCCGCCGCGGCGGCTCGGGGCTGGGCGGACACACGAGACCGTCGCCGTAGAACTCGTGATTCGAGACATCGATCAGCGACGGGTGCATCGAACGGTAGTGCCACCGCAGCATCAACCCCGCCATCGCCCGGGAGTCGCACAACGAGAGGATGCTCTCCATGTCCCCGACCTGGGACGCCTGGAGGTCGGCAATGTCCTCGTAGTCGATTTCGTCCTCACCCCCGACCTGACGGTCGAAGAACGAAGTGGGCGGCAGTTGCTTCTGGTCGCCGACGACGACGATCTGGCGGGAGCGCAGGATGGCGCCCATCGCGTCGGCGGGCCGGACCTGGCTGGCCTCGTCGATCAGCAGCAGATCGAAGGTCAGCCCGCCCGGGCGAAGGAACTGCGCGACCGAGAGCGGGCTCATCAGGAAGACCGGCTTGATCTTCGCCACTGCTTCGCCGGCCTTGTCCAGGAGCTTTCGGAGCGGCATGTGGCGCCTCTTCTTGTTGCACTCCCCGCGAACGATCCCTACCTGACCGGCCGAACCGACCGGCAGTGCCTCGAAGTGGTTCAGGGCCACTTCCTGCGACGCGAGGCCCTGAAGCTGCTGGTCGAGCCGCTTGAAGCTCTCGACATTGGCCGCCCGCTCTGCTCCGTCCACCAGCCCGAGCTCCGGCGTCTCCCGCCGCAGTCGCTTCCAAACCGCCTCGGCGCGGGCGAACTCGAAGGTCCCGCGCGCGCTGGCCGGTTCAAGCCGGCCGTCAGCCAGCCGCTCCCGGACCTCATCGAGACCGAACTCCGCAGCGTGACGCGCTGCCGTCGCCAGCCGATGCCATCCATCGTAGGAGTCCATGCTCGCCAGCCATGCTCCCAGGCGTTCTTCAAGAGGCGCGAAGCCGAGGCCGTCCAATCGCTCCGCGCCCAAAGCGGTCACCAGGTCCAGCTCCGTTGAAGCTGCGACGGACTTCCAGGCGCGCTCCCATTCCTCGGCGGCGGCGCGGACGGCCCGCGCCAGTTCCAGGCAGTCCGGTCCGGCAGGCGCCGCCTCGCACCACTTCCTGACCGCGACGCCTGAACCCAGGACCTGCTCCTGCTCCACGATCCAGCGAATCGCCGGGAGCACCCGCGACACGTCGGTGTCGTCGTCGCGCCAGTCGTCTCCCAGCGCTTCTCGACCGAGCTGTCCGTTGCGGTCGACCTGGAGCTTCCGCTTCCCGTGTTCGAGCAACCGGTCCAGGACCGCGAGCCGCCCCTCAAGGCTCCCGGGCAAGTCCGCCCGTTGCACTCCCTTCAACCTGGCGAGAGCCCGCTTGTAGTCCCCGTTCAACCAGCGGAACATCGACTTGCCGTGCGCCGCGACGACCAGTCGAGTCTCCGCCCACTCGACATCCAGGGCGCTCTCCACGACATCCGACAGCAGATCCTCGCTGAGCGCCTGAAGGCTCGCTGTCTCTTCACACAGCCGGAACACGGACGCCGAGCGTTCGAGGACAGCCTTCACCCGAAGCAGATCCGGCACGAGGTCCGGCGCCGCCGCGATGACTTCCAGCCGTTTCGCGGCGGCATCCACTTTCGCCAAGTTGTCCACTCCCGGCAGACCGGCCGCTTGAGCCGCTCTCGCCGAAGACTGCCTTACCGTTCGAAGGTGTGTGAGCGCCTCACCAATACCCTCCGTCAGCGCGCGACGGTCGACATGCGTGAGCCGCCTGTTCGCGCCACGCCACGGGTGTTCGCGTTCTCTTCCCTGCTCGACCGTCAGCTCCACGAGTGTCTCCACCGCTTTCAGCCGGCGGTCGAAGTCCTCCCGAGACCAAACTCCCGCACCGTCGATCCCGAAGTCCGGACGTGAATAGCCGCTCTCGTCAAGCACCGAGAGCCGGCCGATGAGCCCATACGGCGTTTCGCCGGTGAGGGCGTCGACCGCATGAAGGAGATTGGACAGTCGATTCAGTTCATCGCGAACGCTTCGGACCCGCTCGTAGCGATGGTCGTCCACGCCAAGTGGCGGCCCCAGTTCCAGGGTTTTCTTCAGTTCGTCGTAGACATGCCGGCGAGCCGCCTTGTGCGAGTGCAACTCAAGGCAGAGCGGGCCGAGATCGCATCTCTCCAGCCTCGCGTGAACGACATCGAGCGCCGCTCGCTTCTCGGCCACGAAGAGCACGCGCTTCCCGTCCCTGGCCGCGACGGCGATGATGTTCGCGATGGTCTGCGACTTTCCGGTCCCCGGAGGACCCTGGACAACCAGGTTGCGTCCCTCGCGCACGGCGGCGATCACCCGCGTCTGAGATGCGTCGGCATCGAGAATGTGACCGAGCTCCCCGGGATCCGGAAAACGCTCGTCGAGGTTCTCGTCCGGAGCGTCAAGGCTGCGCTCCGATCCGAAGCCGCCCAGCAGAAGACCCTCGACCAGCGAATTGTCGACCAGTCCGCCCTCCGCCCCCCAGTCGTTCTCAGGCGCGAGATCCCGCCACATCAGGAACTTGGCGAACGAGTAGAAGCCCAAGACGATCGTATTCGCCTGCACCTGCCAGCGGGGTCGGGAGGACATCGCTCTGCGCGTCAGTTCGAAGTAGTCGGCGGGCGCCCAGTCGTCATCCGGAAAGTCGGGCAGCTTGAGCTCGAAGTCGTTCCCGAGCATCGCGCCGAGGGAGAGGTTCGGTTCCAGATCCTAGTCCCGATACGTCAGCCTGAAGCGCCCCCGGGCGCTGTCCCGTTCCAGGTCCACGGGAAGGAGAATGAGCGGGGCGAAGCGCTCGATGTCGGACGACTCGCTCTCGTACCAGCGCAGGAAGCCCAAGGCGAGAAAGAGCACGCTGACGCCCTGCTCTTCCTCGATCCCCTGAGCGTCCCGAAACAGCGTCAGGAGCCGCTTCTGAAGCCCTTCGGCCGTCAGGCGCGCCTGCAGCTTCCGATCGACATGGTGCGCCGCAAGTTCGGAAGCCGCCTCGTTGTACGCCGGTATGAACAGGCTCTGACCGTTACCCTCGTCCGCGTCTTCCGCGAGTGCGCCGCGGTAGGCCTCGAAGGTCATCTTCTTCCGCTCCCGATACAGGATCCGGAAGATCTCGTCGGAACGCTCGTCCTCGATCTCGAGCTGCTTGACCCGGCGCTTCCCGACCGGCGTGTTCGTCAGCCGATTCCGCTTGCTGATGTCGAGAAGCTGCTGGCGAAGAGTGTCGATGGCCGTTTCCATGCCCGCGGCCAAGTCCGTGACTCCCCTCCCGCCTTCGCTGCGGGGCGTCTCTGCGGCTGGCCGGCCCGATGCCGGATCGTCCACGCTACTCTCCTCCAAACCGTCGCACAGCCCCACGGCTCATACGACCAGACAGAAACTCTGGCCACTTCCGGCGGCGACGCCTCGGCTGGCTCTTGCCGCAGCTCCCGACCTGCCCCTCAGGACCAAGGCCACCGATCTCGCCGGCCAACGGCGAGCAGTTTGCGAAGCGGAGTGTACCGGGTCGTCTTGCTAGACTCGCTACCGACAGGGTTCGCTTCAGCAAGGTGTCGACCTGGGCGCCGGAGACGCACAAGGCGGCCAGACCGGCATCCGAGTAGCCCGGTCTGGTACCCTGCGGCTCCATGAACGCGATTCGACGAATCGTCTGGCAGTCTGGCACGCGCGCAGGGCGTGTGTTCGACACGGTCGTCCTGTCGGTGATCGTTGGAGGGCTGGTCGTGGACGCCGTGGCGACCCTGGAGGGTCTCGGCCCGAGCGCTAACCAGGTCCTCGTCGTGACCAGCACGGCAGTCACGACTCTGTTCGTCACCGAGTATGTGTTGCGAATAGCCACGGCGCCGAAACGATGGCGGTACATGACGAGCTTCTACGGCATCGTCGATCTGGCCGCCATCCTGCCCACCCTGCTCGGTTTGGATCTGCGGGCGCTCCGAGCCTTCAGGCTCTTCAGACTCCTCCGGCTCTTGAAGATCACGCGAGCGAAGGCGCTGAATCGCTTCGGGAAGGCACTTTGGACCGTCAGGGACGAGGGATTGATCTTCCTGTTCACCACGGCGGTGGTGCTCTACCTGGCCGCGGCGGGCATCCACTACTTCGAACACGAAGCGCAGCCCGAGACGTTCGGCTCGATCCCGGAGAGCCTCTGGTGGGCTGTGACCACCCTTACCACCGTCGGCTATGGCGACGCCTATCCTGTTACCGTCGGAGGTCGGATGTTCACCACGGTGATTCTGCTTGTGGGAATAGCGATCATCGCCGCACCTGCCGGTCTGGTGGCAACCGCCCTGAGTAGAGCCAGCGAAGAGACCAGGGAGGATGAGCGCTCGTGACCCGCGCAGGCCACAACTTCAGCGAACCTGCCGGCACCGCAACGGCACCGGCCCTCGGCTTCGTTGTCGAAACCTGGCCCACGCGCAAGTAGAAGGGCTACGTCTCGGCGATGTCGCTACGAACGGTCCTGGTGCTGGTCCTGGCGAGTGCAGCGACCGCCTGCGCAGGGGGCGACCCTGAACCCGGCGCGGTGCGATTGGCCGCCCTCACGGCTGACGCCGCGGCGGACGTCCTCAGCGACTTGGCAGCCGTCGACGATCCGGACGCTGCCGGCGTTCGCGACGCCTTCCACGCGGCGAACGTAACCGCCCTCGGTAACGCCCGCCTCGCCCACGAGTCCGCGCCCCGCGCGCCCCAGGCGGCCTACGCCATCAGCTTGGAAGCCTCCGAGGCTGCCGACATGTTCGCTCAGTCCCTGAGCGCCGCGATCGAGGCCCCATACCGCCGGAACTCGCCATCAAGCCGCTCCGCCGCAACCTCGCCGTCGTGGAACAGCAGCCGATAGCGCAACCGCAACTCGTCGCCCTCCGCGATCGTCCAGTCGCCGGCGCCATTCTTCGCCTTCTCGAAGTGGTGGACGCCGAAGGGATTCGCGGCGAACAGGCCGTAGGCGCGGGCGTGCCACCAAGTCGGCCGCCGGCACGAGGATCAGCCGTCCATGAAACCCGGGAGCGACCTGCGGCTCCGCCGTTGCGTTCCGCCGCTCAGCGGGCGCCGCGCCCCAGATCGCGCGCCGGCTGCGGCGAGTCGCCCACCGGCGTGTTGTGCTGCATCGCGATCCGCCACCCGTCGCCGACCCGCGTGTAGGTCATCGTGTAGCGGCCCTCGTGCACGGTCTGCCGCCCCTGCCCGTCGTAGTTCACCGACAGCGAGTACTCGCCGTAGGCGATCCCCGTGTCGCCGATGATCCGGTACTCCTCGTTCCGCGTCTCGAAGCGCGCGTCCGTCGTACCGTTGAAGAAGAGCTGCCAATCGAGCGCGCAGGCTTCCCGGCCCTGTTTGCCCGACGTGGGACCGCAGGCATAGAACGACAGCGCATCGTCATGCACGGTGTCGAGGAAACCGTCGAGGTTGCCCGCGTTGAGCGCGGCCACGCCGGTTTCGAACGCCTGCTTGACAGCCGCGGCGTCGCTCACAACCGAAGCGTCGCCGCCGTCAGGGGCGAACGCCGAACTGCCGGCCGCAACGGAGGCAGCGAGAATTGCGATCGAAAGAAGGTGGGCTGGCCGCATAGCGCATCTCTCCAAGTGTCGTTCTCGTTGCACTCTCATGACGCCGGGCCGAACGCCCGAACGGCAGGCAACGCTAGCACGGGCACGTCCCGCGATCGCGCCGCCGTTTCCGAAGGTCCAGGACCCGAAGTCCTCCAGCCAGACGAAGGAGAAGTTCGTCTCGTCGGAGGTGCGCGGCTGGGTCGAGTCGACTTGCCGCCCTGCCGCGGAGAAGCCGTTGGGGCGCTTCGACCCCTCCGGACTCCCTGTTGGCCCGCCTCAGCCTGCTGGCTTACCGTAGACCGCGAACTCCGAGTCCAGCCGCTCCGCCGAAACCTCGCCGTCGTGGAACAGCAGGCGATAGCGCAACCGCAACTCTCCACCGGCCGGAATCGTCCAGTCGCCGGCGCCCTCCTCCGCATTCTCGAAGTGGTGAACGCCGAAGGGGTTTGCGGCGAACAGGCCGTAGGCGCGGGCGTGCCACCAGGTCGGGTGGCGGAAGTTCCCGGGATGGTCGAAGATCGCGATGCCGACAGGCTCGCCGTCGACCGGGCCGGTGTAGTGGACCCAGGAGGCGCGCTTGCCCCAGACGTCGGCGCCTTCGACGCCTTCGCTGTTCCGCATCGAGCCGGCGGCCTGTTCGCCCCGGTGACGGAGGGTGGCGGCGACGCGGATGGCCATCGTGCCTTCCTTCGTGTCGCCGAGAACGACCGCCGCGTCGCCGGCCCTTAGCCTGACGTCGAAGTCGATCGTCCGCCAGGCCAGGCCCGTGTCGAAGGCGCCGGCGCGGAAGGTCATCGTCCGTTCCTCACGAAGCATCTCGTCGCCGTCCGGGTCAACCCAGGAGTTCGCGGTGCGCAGCACGCCGGACTCGCCGGACTCCACCGCCAGGATCTTCCGATGGACGATAGCCGAGCCGTCGCGGCCGTTCCAGATGTCATACCGCTTCGAGCCGTCCGCCAGGCCCACGGCCCCGTGCGCGAACCAGAGGGAACGGTGGTGCGGATGGTCCCGCTCCTCGCCCTCCGCCTCGGCCATCGGCCAGTTACGGGTCAAGGCCTGGCCGCCGGGGCCGTAGACCGGATAGAGGTACGGCAAGTGGCCGCCGCCATCCGCCTCGCCGCCGGGGCGATACTCGGTGAAGGGCTCGCCATCGACGGTGACCAGGATGCGGTCGACGCCGCGCTCGCTGAGTTCGATCGTCGTTGCGGCCTCGTCAGCGCCTGCGGCCAGCGGTCCAGGCAGAGCCAGCAGAAGAGCGAGCAAACCGGCGACTCCCATGGGAAGCCGAGCGCTGGCGGCTCGCGCCCGATGCGAGCAGGATGCCCGCGTTCCCAGGAACGGACACGACGCCCACGCCGAGTGTTTCATCACAAGATCCTCTGCCTCTGTTCGCGTTCCGGGAAGACCACGGCATGGTACCGTTTCGCCCGTGAATCCACGGAAATGCTTGGCCGCGCTGGCGGCCATGCTGCTGGTCTCGGTGACGTTCACTTCCTGCACCACCAGCGAGGCGGAAGCCGAAGCCGACGGCTCGGACGCGGAACCCGTGACGAGGGAGCCCCGGGTGGAAGTCGTCCGCGCCCACCTCTTCGACGACGACCCCGAAGGCCAGGCGGCCTTCGGCCGCGTCAAACAGCATTTCGAAGCGGCGAACCCCGGCTACGCAATGACGTTCATGGCCGAAGCCACGGACATCGCGGCGGGCGACTCGAACCGGCTCGTCTTCGTCCAGGCGCCGGTCGAGGAAGAGCCCGCCGCGGCCGGGATCCACACCACCGCCGACGCGGGCGGAACCGCGCTGCACAAGACAGAGCTCCACATCGGCGACATCGCGGTCCTTCGCCCCGGCGAACGGCTGACGGCCGAACCCGCGATCGCCGCGCTCGTCTTCGACGTTCCCGACGTACCGGACGAGAGTGTGCCGGCGGCAATCCGTCCCGACTGGGACCCCGACATCACGGACGTCCCCGGCGGCTGCGCCACGGAAACCGGGGCCTACCGTCGCATCCTGCTCACCTGGCTCAAGGACAACGGGCCCTACACCTTCCGCGGCCTGAACGCCCACCGGGTGCGGATCACCGACTCGTTCACCCACTACCACCCGGCCGACACCGGCTTCGACGAGTTCTACCTGGTCCAGATGAGCAACGACACGGACAAGCTGTTGACCAGCTACCACGCCGAGGCGATCGAGTCGCCCGGGACGATGACCCCTGAACTTGCCGAGCAGCTCTTCGACGTCCACGACGTGCGCGCCGGCGACCTGATCTACCTGCCGCGCGGCGTGATCCACCGCGGCCTGGGCGGCGTGCTGGCGCAGGTGATCACGGTGCCGGGCTTCCGCCCGGGCGCCGAAATCGGGGTCGACCATCACCTGCTGGCGATCAACGAGCGCCTCGGCCTCGAAGGCGAGGATGCTCTCCCCTACAACGTCGAAGCGTCGACACAGCCGATCGTCCGCTAGATCCTCCGAGGACCTTCCCGCATGAAACAGACCTCCGACACGAAGACCTGGGACGCCGTCGTCGTCGGTTCGGGCGCCACCGGCGGCTGGACGGCCAAGGTGATGACCGAGGCCGGCATGGACGTGCTGATGCTCGAAGCGGGCCGCGCCTTCGACCCCGAGAACGACTTCCGCGAGCACACCCTGCCGCACGACATGGAACTGCGCGGCCGCCCGGACCCGCGCAACGAGCTGCTCCAGCGCCGGCACCGCCAGTCGTACTGCTACGCCTGCACCGAGGTCAACGCGGACTTCTTCATCGACGACGTGGACAACCCCTACACGGAGGCCCCCGGCACCCACTTCAACTGGATCCAGGGCAACGTGGTCGGCGGCCGGTCGATCCTGTGGGCGCGCCAGTCGTACCGAATGAGCGACTACGACTTCAAGGCGGCCAGCCTGGACGGCTACGGCATGGACTGGCCGATCGGCTACGCGGACATCGCGCCCTACTACGACCGGGTCGAGCGCTACATCGGCGTGAACGGTCGCAAGGAGGGCCTCGAGATCCTGCCCGACGGCGAGTTCCTGCCGCCGATGGCCTTCACCTGCGGCGAGGCGATGCTGAAGGAAACGCTCTCCTCGAAGTTCAACCGGCCGATGACGATCGGCCGCAACGCCGTCCTCACCCAGCGTCACAACGGCCGCGACATGTGCCACTACTGCGGGCCCTGCCACTACGGCTGCCGGACGAACTCCTACTTCAGCTCGCCGCAGACCACGCTGGTCGACTGCGAGGCGACGGGCCGCTTCACGCTGGTCCCGGACGCGGTCGTGACCCAGGTCGACATGGCGGCCGGCGACCTCGCCTCCGGCGTGACCTACATCGACAAGAACACGAACCAGACCCGCGAAGTCAAGGCCGATGTCGTCGTCCTCTGCGCGTCGACCCTGGCTTCGACCCGCATCCTGCTGAACTCGGCCGAAGGCGGCCTCGCCAACGAGAGCGACTGCCTGGGCCGCTACGTGATGGACCACATCTACGCGACCGGGGTGCGCGGCGTCCTGGAAGCGCGGGCCGGCGCCCAACAGGAGCGCGCGAACCGGCCGAACGGAATCTACGTCCCGCGCTTCCAGAACCTGAAGGACCCGGCGACGAAGAACCCGAACTACATCCGCGGCTACGGCTACCAGGGCGGCGAGAACATCACGACCTGGCAACACGGCAACGGCATTGCCGGCTTCGGCGCGGACTTCAAGCGGATGGTCGAGTCGAGCACCGTCTCGACGATCGGCCTCGGCGGCTTCGGCGAGATCCTGCCGCGGCCCGAGAACCGGGTCACGCTCGACCCGGAGGTGACCGACAGGTGGGGCGTGCCGGTCCTGCAGATGAACTGCACGCTCGGCAGCAACGAGTACGCGATGGTGCAGGACATCATCGCGGAGGGCGAGGCCATGCTGGAAGCGCTTGGCTGCACGAACATCACCCGGAACACGGAACCGGCGCCTCTCGGCTCGGGCATCCACGAGGTCGGCACGGCACGCATGGGCGACGATCCGAAGACCTCGTATCTCAACGAGTACCAGCAGTCCCACACGGTGAAGAACCTGTTCGTGATGGACGGCTCCTGCTACGTGAGCATCGGCTGCGTCAATCCCACGTTGACCATGATGTCGCTGGCGCTCCGCTCCACCGAGTACCTGATCGACCAACGCAAGCGTGGAGAACTCGCATGAGCAAGCAGACCACGAGGACGACGACCGGGACGCCGAAACCGACGAGACGCAACGTCCTCGCGGCCGGCGCCGGCGCGTTCGGCTACGCCACCTTGCAGGCCGAGCCGATTCGCGCCGCGATTCCCGCCGTGGCCGCCTACCAGGCCGAAGGCGCCGCCTGGACGCCCCGCCTGCTCACGCCCGCCCAGGGCGAACTGCTGGCGACCCTCTGCGAACACATCCTGCCCCGCACCGACACCCCCGGCGCCCGCGACGCCTCTGTCCACGAGTTCATCGACCTCGAACTCTCCCTCGCCGACGGCGACGAGCAACTGGCCGCGCTCGGCGGACTGGACTGGGTCGACCGGCGGGCCACGAGCCTGCACGGCTCACCATTTCTGTCCCTCAGCAACGAGCAGCAGCTCGACCTGCTGCGCGAGGTCAGCGACGAGCACGAAGACCACCCACCGGAACTCGCCGCCGGCGCCGCCTTCTTCAGTGACATGAAGCGGCGCACCCTGTTCGCGTTCTACACCTCGAAGACCGGCCGCACCGAAGCCCTCGGACTCCCGGACCGTGTCCGCGTCGAGCGCTTCCGCGGCTGCCAGCACGAGCCCGGGGAGGGGCACGGGTAGGGCCTGCGCGGCTCGAGACGCCCGCGTCCGGGCTGACGACCAAGAGGAAGAACACATGGCAGTACCCGTCATTCCCATCGCCATCGGAGCTGTTGCCACCGCTGCCTGGGCCGCGTGGAGGTGGAGGCGCAGGAGGAGCCGCTCGAACCACTACAAGAAGACTCAAACGACCTCCCACTCGGCGACGTCTTCGGAGCCTGCCGACGCACCCCACCGGTCCTCGGGGTCCATGTGGTCGCACGCTTCAACCACGCCATGCAAGTACCACCAGCGATGTCTGATGTTCCAGAAGGACTGGAAGAACTTGTATGTCGTTCGTCTACGGAAAGAAATCTGGCGTCAGAGTTCGGCCTTCCGCGAACGAAACCGAGGATACGAACCGTCTACGGGTAATCCCTGTGTCTACGTGGGGTACACCGCACACGATCCGAGCTGCCGTGTCGATCAACTGCACAACGACTACAAGGCCACAGGTAGTCGTTATGTCCAGAGATTCAGTGACCACTACCCGCCTTCCGATGCATGCTTGATAACCGCAGACGAGTACAATCCGGAGCGAGCGTTTCAGGACCCAGTACGGGATGATGAGGCTGAACAACTCAAGGTCGACTTGGCTCAAGAGCTTCAGGCGAAAGGATGGGCTGTTTGGTGGAACGTCAAGGACGTGCCGGGGTACTCGTGGAACTGAACCGCAGAAACCCGTGTCGCCTTGCCTGCACTGCGCCTCACCCGCCGACCTCGGGCCTGCGGAAAGATCTCCCGAAGTCGATCCTCGATGAGGAACATGAGCGTTCCTCAGAGCGCGGGAGACACCGCACACGCCGAGTGGTCCGGGTCGGTCGCTCGACGGCAATCACTCCGGCAGACCGCTGTCGCCGTAGAGGAAATCCTGACTCCGGGCCGCCCCGGCGCCGTCCGTCTCCTTGCGGGCGGCTGCTGCGCGGATGGAGGCGATCACGGCCCGCCGCGCTTCGGGATCGCGCCGCGACCGAGCGGGAACCAGAGCGACCGTTGCACGACCATGACGAGTGAGTACCACATCGTGGCCGGCTTCGGCGCGGCGGACAAGTTCGGTCAGCTTGCCCTTGGCCTTGGATACGGAGATCTGCATGGAATAGACTCAGGCCATCGCATTCAGCCTGCCTACTCTGGACCATCAGGTAGTCCATTGCAACAGAGAAGCGCACTTCCCCCAACTGCCCAAGACTTCAGCCGGCGGGAGTAGTAATGGCAGTGCCCGTCATTCCTATCGCCATCGGAGTTGGCGGTGTAGCCGCCGTTGTAGGAGCCGCGAAGTGGATCCGCGACCGCCGGCGTAGGCGTCGAGCAGCCGGCGGAATCACCCGACGGCACCAGGAGCTGGTCGTGAAGCGCTCGGTTAACAGCCCAACCGGCAACCTGCCTATAGACTTGAGCCGATGACCCGCGAACGCTACCTTCGGCGCACTCTCTGCGGCCCGCTCGCAGCGCCGATGAAGCTCTTGCTCGGCTGAGAGCATGTGGAGGAAGGACCCGGTACGGGAGACATGAACTCCCTCGACGCCGACATCCTCGACGAGATCGTCCGGCGTATCGTGGACGTGGCGCAGCCGGAGAAGATCATCCTCTTCGGCTCGGCGGCACGAGGCGAGATGCGGCCACACAGCGACGTGGATCTGCTGGTCGTCAAGGATGGCGAGCGCTCCCTCGACGTCATGAAAGCGATCTACAGGAACCTGAAGGGTGTCGGAGTCGCCGTCGACGCCCTGGTCGCGACGTCGGAGCATGTGGAGCGGTACCGCAACAGCCATGCCCTAGTCTTCAAGTCGGCCCTGCAAGATGGACGGACCATCTATGAGGCAGCCTGACGTACTACCCCAGGATGACCCCGAGGAATGGATGGATCACGCCCGGAGCGATCTCCAGCTGGCGCAGAATCGCCTTCCTGGTCTCCGCCTGGAACACCTTTGCTTCCACGCCCAGCAGGCAGCGGAGAAGGCGGTCAAGGCCCTGATGATCCATCGTGGCATCGAGTTTCCGTACGTTCACGACCTGAGCGTCCTCCTGTCCCGGCTTGCCGAAGCGGGAGAGACGATTCCGGATGAGGTGGAGTTGGCGAGCCAGTTGACGCCGTATGCTGCGGCCACCCGCTATCCCGGCATTGAGGCACGGATGACGGAAGAGGATCACGCGGAGGCCGTCCGCCTCGCCGAGAGTGTGGTGAACTGGGTGAGGGGGTGCCTTGCGACTTCGAACAAGGAGATCGAACATGTGTGACGACAGAACGAATGCCGACAACACCAGTTACCTGCACGGGAAGCGGCTGACGCGCCGGGAGTTCGGGGCTGTCTCGGCCGGCGCCGGACTGACGATGCTGCTGCCGCGGGCAGCGGACGCCCAGAGCGTCACGGAGTCGGAGATCGAGGTCACGACCCCCGACGGCGTCTGCGACAGCTTCTTCGTGCATCCGGCGAGCGGCGCCCATCCGGGCGTCCTGATCTGGCCGGACGCCTTCGGCCTGCGACCGGCGATGCGACAGATGGCCACGCGCCTCGCCGAATCGGGCCACTCCGTCCTCGTGGTCAACCAGTACTACCGGACGCAGAAGGCGCCGATCGTTGAAGGGACGGACTTCGGCGCCGCCCGCGCGACGCTGATGCCGCTGATGCGGTCGCTCAACGCGGACACCAACGTGACGGACGCGAAGGCGTTCGTGAGCTTCCTGGACAGCCAGCCGTCGGTCGACAGCAACCGGAAGATGGGAACGATGGGCTACTGCATGGGCGGTCCGATGACGATGCGTACGGCGGCCGCCATCCCCGACCGGATCGGCGCCGGCGCCTCCTTCCACGGCGGCGGCCTGGTCACCGACGGTCCCGACAGCCCGCACCTTCTCGTGGAGAAGATGACGGCGCACTACCTGTTCGCGATCGCGGAGAACGACGACCAGCGCCAGCCCGAGGCCAAGGACGTGCTGCGCGAGACCTTCGAGGCGGCGGGCCTGCCGGCCGAGATCGAGGTCTACGAAGGCGCGATGCACGGCTGGTGCCCGCCCGACACGCCCGTCTACCACGAGGCCCAGGCGGAACGGGCATGGAGTCGTCTGCTCGCCCTGTTCGAGCGCGCCCTGGCCTAGCAACTTGGGCCGCAAGAACTGGGTGCGCAGGCCTCAGGGCGGTCTGCCGCGCTGGAGCCGGGCCACGTCATCAGTCTGAGGGCTCGCATCGACAATGATCACGATCTATCACGTCCCGCGGACCCGTTCGGCCCGCGTCATCTGGCTCTGCGAGGAGCTGAATCTCCCCTACGAAGTCGTCCCGGTCGACTTCAGCCCGGAGTACCTCAAGTCGGCCGAGTGGCGTCGGCTCAATCCGATCCGCAAGGTGCCGGCGCTGACGGACAAGGACGCGGCGGGCAACCCCTTCACGATGATCGAGTCCGGCGCGATGGTCCACTACATCCTGGAGCGGTACGGCGAGGGCCGCCTGCAGCCAGCGCCCGGAACACCGGAGAGCGCCCTGTTCCTGCAATGGTCCTGGTTCGCCGAGGCGAGCCTGGCGCGACCGCTGGGCGACATGGTCCACCACCGTCTGCTGAAGCCGGAAGCGGAGCGCATTCCGGCCGTGGTCGAGGACGGCCAGCATCGCGCCGAGATCTGCCTCGACGCTGTGGAGGCGGCCCTTGACGGCCGCGACTACCTGCTGGGCAGCGAGTTCTCGGCCGCCGACATCATGATGGCCTACTCGCTGGCGCTGGCGCAGCGACTCGGAGTCCTGGACGAGCGCTACCCGAACGTCGCCCAGTACATGGAACGGCTGGAGAGCCGGCCCGGATTCCAGATCGCGTTCGCCGATGGCAAGCGATCGGGGCCCTTGCGCGACTGATCTGACCCCGAAAGCGCCGTTCGGCGCCAGATGCCGGCAAGGCCGCCGGTGCACCCGGTGCGAGCAACGCCGGGAGGGGTCACTCGGACGTGAGCCAAGGGCGACGCCTCGGTTCCATCACGATGTCGCCCGCTTCGCCCGGTCTCCCGGCCAGCGGATGGCGCCAGCGAAGACCCTCGAAGCGCGCGAAGTCCCGGTCCGCCGTCGCGAGTTCGCAGCCGGCCTCCATGACGATCGCTGCGAGGTAAGCATCGGGCACGAGCTTGGCGGTCGCTGCATGCCGCCTGCAAAGTCCGTCGAAGATCTCCCAGTGCCTCGGACCCGGTCGCACCGGCACACACTGAGGCGGCGCAAGAAGCCTGGCGGCGCTCGCAAGCGCTTCCCGTGTTCCGGTGGGCTCACGGAAGGTCCGGGGGTTGGTCACGATCCTGATGAAGGAACTCAGCACCATCTCCGACATGCCATAGGCCGGACCCGAGTTCACCAACCAATCGAGCCACTCACGGTACGGTTCATACTCGTCCATGTCCTCGCGGTGCGCGTAGACGAGCACGTTGACGTCAGGAACGATCAACCACTTCCAGAAAGCGCTCGCAGTCCATCAGGTCGAGCTGATCCGTCAGCCGGTCGCTCCTCACACCGGGTTGCAGACCGCCCTTACCGCCGGTCAGCAACTCGACCCGCTTCGCCGGCGCCCGCCCCTCGCCACGTACCAACACCTCCCGGAGCCCCTCGTCGATCAGGGACGTCAGCGTCCGCCCCGTGCGAGCCGCATAGCGCTTCGCTTCCGCAAGAAGTTCGTCGTCAAGCCGCACGGTGGTTCGCATGCCGGTGACGCTATGCTCTGTATGTCCGTATGTCAACCGGTCGACGCTTGCACGTTGAACTCAGGCAGTTCCTCCGGCGACACGACGTACAGGTACTCCTTGTTCCGCAGACGCCCCACGCGGCCGACCTTCTCGCCGCGCGGGTTGAAGATGCCGATCCGGGCGCCTACATACCGCCTGTAGTCGCTCTCGATCACCTGAACCTCGCCGCGCCGGGCCAGGATCGCCTCCATCTCCTCGCGGCCGATGAAGCCTTCGTCACTGAAGGAAACGAGGAGGTACGGCGCCCGCACCCGGTCCACGATCCGCTCCCAGGCGGCGCGGAACTTCCTCTTGCTGTTGAAGTCGCTCTTCCGCTCCCGGCAGTCGACCCGCTTGCAGGCGACGCCGTAGTGCTCGGGCTTGTCCCAGAGCACCAGGCTCTCCCAGACGTGGTAGTTGCCCAGGTAGCTGTGCTGGTTGTAGGGCGGGTCAAGGTAGGCGATGTCCGCCTCCAGCACGTCCACCGCGTCTGCGGCGCCCATGCGGTGCGCTCCGCCCTTGCCCGCGGCGGCGCGCGGAGCGATCTCCGGCAGCCGCAGCTCCAGGTCGCGTAGAGCCCGCGGGGCCCACTGCTTGAGATACGCCATCTGCACGCCCGTCGTGCTGTCGACCCGGTCGGCGGCCTCCATGAGCGACACGAGCACGATCGCCCGGAGTTCCGGGTCGAGTTCCTTGCGCTCGATCTCCTCGCGGATCGCGTCGACCCGGGCGCCGTTCTTCGGTTGCAGGTAGCGGCTCTTCTCGCAGAAGACCTCCGTGAAGTACCCAGCCGACGGCGGCAGTCGGTTGAACTCGTCGATGAGCAGCCTCGCCTGCCGGAGCTGCTCTGCCGTGCCGTCGGCTTCCACGTAGCAGCGGGCGATCGTCTCGCCGCAGGCCAGGTAGTCGTTCGCCAGCACGCGGTACTGCCGCCGCTTCAGCGCGTCGCCCACCCTCGACGTGCCCGAGAACAGGTCGAGCACCGTGCAGGCGGGCTGAAGGCGTTCCACGACCTCCGTGATCAACGGCACGAACTGCCGCTTGGAACCGAGGTACTTGATGGGCATCCGGATCTGCGCCCTATCCCCCGTCGGCGCTGTCCGGAGCCCAGCCCGTCAGGGAGACGAAACGTCGTAGGCCAACAGTTCGTCCCAGTTGCGGACGTAGAGGACGCCGTTGCTGACCACCGGATGAGCCCAGCTCGGGCGGCCGCGGTCGTCCACGTCGAAGCGGCCGAGCTCCGCGTAACCCTCGGGGGTCGCTTCCGCCAGACCGGCCAGGTGCCTCTCGCCGAGCAGAAAGAGCTTGCCGTCCGCGAGAACGAGCGAACCCTTGCTGACGCTGCGGTCTCTCCAGACCGTTTCGCCGGTCTCGAAGTCCACGCACGCAAGGACGCTGCCGAAGAACCCGTAGAGATGTCCCTCGTAGAGCACGACGCCGCCGTGGTGGTTCCGGAGGCGCGACTCGAACCACGCCTCGGCCGTGCTCACGTTGTCGCCGGCGACCCGCAGGCGGAGCGCGCCGCCGCCGGTGCCGTAGTCCGAGGTGTAGAAGACGAGGCCATTCGCGTAGATTGGCGTCGCCGCGTTCGCCGTGCGGTTCGCCGGCTCCCGGTAGTGCCAGAGCAGTTCGCCGTCCGCGGCCCGTACGCCGACGCCGGCCCGTGCCGTGAAGCCGATGATCGCCCGCAGCGGCTCGCCGCCGCCTTCCAGGTCGACGGCGATCAACGAGGAGTAGCCGGTCCGATCGGTCAGGCCGGCGCTGGTCCAGGTCACAGCACCCGTCTCACGGTCGAGCGCGGCGATCGCGCCGCCCTCGCCTCCCGGCATCACGACGACCCAGTCGCCCTCGATCAGGGGCGACTCGCTGATCCCCCAACTGATGTTGCGCTGATCGAAGTCCCGGAGGATGTTCCGCTGCCAACGCACCGACCCGTCCGCCAGGGCAACGCGGGCCAGATCGCCCATGCCGGTCAGGACGTAGAGCGAGTCGCCGGCTACCGTCGGCGTACCGCGCGGGCCGTTGCCGCGGCTGTCCCGCAACCGCGGACCGAGTTCGCGTTCCCAGCGGACGCTGCCGTCAGGCGCGTCGAGGGCGAACACGAGGCTACGACCTCCCCGCGTGCCCTGGACGTAGAGCAAGCCGTCGACCACAGCCACCGCGCCAAAGCCCTCGCCCAGACCGTCGATGCGCCACAGCAACGGCGGCCCCCCGGCCGGCCAGCGATCCGCAAGGCCCGTCTCGGTCGACACGCCGTCCCGTCGCGGCCCCCGCCACTGCGGCCAGTCCTCGGCGGCGACCGGGGGCGCCGGCGCGCATAGCGCGAGCAGGCACAGGCAGACGGCGGCTGACACGACGGGGCGAAGGCCGACCGGCTGCGCCGACGTCCCCGTCGGCCTCGGGACCGGGCGCGATCCGTTCCGCGGCAACTTCATCGCTCGGACACTCTGCTCCGTCGAGGCCTTTGGGTCAACCGTCCTGCCTCCGCCCGCACGCCTCGGAGGACCGGCACGGCAACACTCGTCAGCTCTTCTTCCGCGGCGGTTGCAAGAAGAACGCGACCACCGAGCCGGTCAGGGTCACTGCGGCGATCGCAAGGAAGGGCACGGCATAGCTGCCCCAGGCGTCGAACGCCAAGCCGGCGAGGAAAGGAACGAGTGCGCCGAAGGGTGCGCCGATCGCGAACCGTGTGCCCGTCGTCGTGGCGAAGGCCCGACGTCCGAAGAAGCTGGCGAAGGTCGCAGCCTGGCTGATGTAGGCCATACCGAATCCCAGGCCGAGAAGGACGAGCGCGACGCGCACCGTCCACGGCGTGCCAGCGAGGAGAAAGAGCGCCATGCCCGCGCCCTCCAGGGCAAGAGCGAAGCCAAGAAGACGCGGAGGTCGAATGAGGTCGCCCAGGGCGCCTGCCACCCGGCCGCCGGTGCTGCAGAGAATCATCAGGCCAAGCAGAGCCGCCACTGACGCATCGCCGAATCCGACGTCGCGCAGATGAAGCCCGCCATGGGCGTTCACGACGCCCCAGGGAACGGCGTAACCGAGCCCGCAAAGCACCATCAGCGCGAACTGCGGCGTCCGGAGCGCCTCGCCCGCAGTCCAGTCGCCGCCGCCCGAAGGCTCGGCTCCAACGGCCGTCGCCTTCAGTTCGGCCAGAGTACGGGCGCCGTCGCGGAGTTGCCCCAACGACTCCGGTCGATTGCGAATGGCCAGGAAGGACAGAACGCCGAGAACGCAGCAAAGTACGGAGATGACTTCCCAGCCTTCGCGCCAGGTTCCTCCCCTACCCAGGAGAGCGGCGTCGAAGGCCAGAATCAGCGGTCCTACCAGACCGGCGGCGGTCAACAGGAACGCCAACGCGCTGGCTCGCCATCGAAGGAACCAGTTCGTGGCCAGCGTCTGAGTCGGCAGCACCGTCGTGAACGTGTGGGTCAATCCGGCGAACAGACCGAAGAACAGCAGAACGTCCCACCGATCCTGAGCCCGGCTCGTCAAGCAGTAGGCGCCGGCCACCACCAGAAAGCCGAGCGTGTACACGGACCGCGGCCCAAAGCGGGTCAGGCAAACTCCAATCAGAGGCGCAACCACGCCGCCGAAGAACGACCAGAGCCCGAACGCCAGACCGCTGTCCGCACGGGTCAGCCCCAACTCTGCATTCATCCCAGCGGCGAAGAAGCCCCAACTGTAGAAGGGCGCAGCGCCCAGGCCGTAGATGAGCCAGGCTAACGGCAGCATCCGCCAGCCATAGAAGCCCCAGTTGATTCCAGGCGTCCCGCCGGCGTCGGGGCCGCGGCCGAGGCCGCTCATCGTGTCCCCGATGCCGACCCGGACCGCCCGTCGTCTCGCCGCAGCCGATTCATCATGGTCGCCGCTCCGCGGCGCGTCTTCTCCCGGAAGCCGGCGGGGACGCCGGCGCACCCAGTGGGAGGCGTCCGGGAGACTCGGGGCCGGCGGGGACGCCGGCGGACCCAGTGAATAATGTCCTGGAGCCTGAGGGCCGACATGCCGAATCCGACTAGGACGCCGGATTCCCGCTGGCCACGAGTGGTTCGCAGCCGGTGCCTTCGAGCAACCCGTCGACCGCCGACCGGTCTTCGACCGACAACTCCCCGTACCGCTCGCGCAGCCACATCAGGCACTTGCCCTGGTAGGGGAACGGCTTCTGCACCCAGGGCCGACCGTCTATCTCGCACTCGACGCGTTCGGCGCCGGCCATCAGCGCCTTCGCGTTCGCGAGCAGGAACGGTGCGTAGACGCGGCCGACTTCGCCCAGGAGCGCGCGCAGGGTGGCGGGCAGTTCGCTGTCGATCCAGTCGTCCTCGGTCGGTTCAAGACCCGAAAGGTCCTCGACCCGGTCGACCCAGGCATACACGCGCGGCGCCACCTCCAGGGTGAGGGCCATCGGCGTCGGGTCGAAGGCCGCGAGCTGGGTCAACTGGCCGAAGAACGCGAAGTCGGAGGCGCCAGGCCGGTTTCCCATCAGGAACGGCCGCTCAGTCAGATGGTCCCGGAACAGCTCCAGAATCCGGCGGTAGCTGGCCTCGATCACCGGAAGCGTCGTCTCGTTCGATCCCACGACCCAGAGCCGGGAGATCTGGCGCTCGGCAACCGTCTTCGCGGCCTGCTGGAAGTCCTCTTCGGGACCTTCCACCCGCCGCCAGCGGGGCAGGATCTGGCCAGCCTTCTCGATGTCCGCCTCGTAGACCCAGCGATAGTGGAACATCGCCTTCGTCAGCCACTCGTCGCCGAAGTCCTCGAGCAGGTAATCGATGAAGGCGGTCACCGGGGCCGACGGGACGACCGCACGTCCCTCGAACTCCCGCTCGAAGCGCCGGATCAGCGGCGTGGAATCGACGACCGCCTCGACCTCGCCGTCCGCGTTCGGCAGATAGAAGGTCGGCAGCAACCGCACCTTGGCCGCCGGCAGATCCTCGCGACCGTCGGCGCCCGAGATCAGAAAGCGATACGGGATGCGCCGGTAGCGCAGCACCGCACGCATCTTCCGCGTATAGGGCGACCCGGGGGCGCCCATGAAGGTGAGAGGCTGCGGTGCTGGTTCGGACATCAGGAACGGCGATGGATCATACCGCTCCCCCGGAACTCCTACGAATCGCTGTTCCAGAGTTCCCGGGCCACGAGCCAGCGACCGTCCGGCTCACGCCGCATCAGGCGCATCCAGTTGCCCTCCATCTCCGACGGATCCGAACCGTCCTTCGGGGTGGTGATCAAGGCGAAGGTCCCGCGGACCGACGCCAGCTCGCCACTGAACTCCGTCTCTTCGACATGGACCTGCACCTCGATATCGGCGACCTCGAAGCCTCCCTCCAGGCTCTGGCGAATCGCTTCCCTGCCTCGAATCTCCGGCGCGTCCGGCGGCATGCGTACGCCATCCGACGAGTACAGAGCCGCCACCGCGTCCGCATCGCTGTTGTTGATCGCGACCATGAAGTCGCCAACCAGCGCATTGAGGGCCCGCTCGTCGCCGATGCTCGGTTCCACCGCGACCGGGTCCTCCGCAGCTTCTTCCTCGGCCGCGGGACAGGCGATCACGAAGACGCCGGCCAACAGAATCGCCAGAAGGCGCATGTCGAGGCGCCAGCGCAACTGAGTCGTGTTCTTCATCGGTTCACTCCTCCTCCGGCATCGCCGGCATCTGACCGGGTGGGTGGCTCCGGTTCGAGATCTCGCGCGCAATCAACCAGGATCCGTCCTCCTGGCGCCGCATCACATCCATCCACTTCCCCACTTCCTGGTAGACCTCGGAGGGGGCATCACTGGGCGAGACGCTCAGGGCGTAGGTGCCTCGAACGAACGCCAGATCACCGCTGTATTCGCTCTCGTCGACGCGAAGCTGCATGTCCCAGTTGGTGTCCGCGTAATCGGCGGCGGCAAAGAGACGGATCGCGTCGCGGCCGACCTTCGCCTTGCTGTTCGTCTGCATCCGGATCGCGTCTTCCGTGTAGAGCACGGCCAGACCATCCGCGTCGCCCCGGTTCACCGCCTGCAGGTACTTGGCGGCGAGTTCGCTCAACGCCGCTTCGTTCTCGGCCACCGGATCCACCTCGGGGACGGGCGCCTCTTCTTCCGGCGGCGCCGCACAGCCCGCGGCGAGAATCAGGACCGAGCAGAGCACGACGGTGGCACGGTTCATCCGGAGGATTCCTCTAAAACCCACTCCGGACCTCCTTTCCGCGGCAGAGCCGCAAAGTGTTGCTCGTTCGTCTGTAACCTCTAGGGTAGCACCCGGATTCCGGCTGGGTTGCCGCCGCGGCGCATAGTCTCCCTGCTGTCGTGACGCGCCCGCGTTCATCCCTTGCTGCCGTCATCGTTTCCGTCGCGGGTCTGGCCGCTCTGGCGCTGGGAACGGCGCCCTGGATCGCTGGAAGCGTGATGGTCGTCCAGCCCCACCTGGCCCGGCGCGCCCTCTTCGCCGCAGCTCTCGGCGGCATCGTCGCCATCGCGGCGGCGGCATTTGCGGGCCGGGCGCATCCGGCGGTGCGCGTCACGGTCCTGAGCCTCGGCCTGCTGGCCGCCTCTTCGAGTCCGGTCTTCGTCGCTCTCCTGGCTCGCCAGCCGCCGGCGGAACCGCGAGCAGCGGGTGGCTCCGCCCCAGCCGGATCGTCGGCAGCGACGGACAGGCTCCGAATCCTGCAGTTGAACGCGTACCACGGCTACCCGGACCGCGAAGGGGGTCTCGCAGGCCTGTCCGCAGGCGCACCCGCCGCCTCCGACCGTCTGGAGCGCGCGAACCGGCTGGCTTCAGCGATCAACCGCCTGCGTCCCGACGTCGTCGTCCTGCAGGAAGCGTGGTGCACGGTCACCGAAGGCTGTCTCGCCGACCGGCTGGCCGAGGACCTTGAACTGCACGCGGTCTACGCCCGGGCCAACGGGTCGCTGCGCTGGCTCGGCTTCGAAGAGGGCGCGGCCATCCTCAGCCGCTACCCGATCGCCGTTCCGGAGACCTGGCCCCTTCTGCCCGACCGGGACCGTTTCGAACGGAGAATCGCCCTGACGGCCCGGATCGACTTTCCGGCTCTGCCTTTCGAGGTGGTCGGCGTCCACGCTGCCAACGGCGACCCCGAACTCGCCGCCGCCCAGTCCCAACACCTCCTGGGGCAGCTCCTGGACCGCGCCGAGCGGCCCGCACTGATTGCGGGCGACTTCAACCTCGACAGCGACCACTCCGCCCTCAGCCGCTTCGGTGAGGCTGGCTACCGCGATGTCCTTCCGGGCGGAATCGACCATGTGCTGGTCGACGCCAGGGCGTCCGGATGGTGGCCCCTGTGGAGCGAGTGGTCGGCTCAGTCACGGGCCACGGCCCCGATCTCCGACCATCCCGGCATCCTGGTTGAGTTCCAGTTGCCCGTACCTCCTCCCGACGACGACTGGACCGGCGACTGGCAGCTCGTCCCGGCCGACGCGGCCGGACTCGACGGCGAACGGCTGGAGCAGGCGGTCGAGGACATCGGCGCTCTCGAGGGAGTCCAGGCCGTGCTGGTCGCGCGCCACGACCGACTCGTCGCCGAGCGCTACTTCCGCGGCTCCACCGGCCGCCGCCCGCACAACATGAAGTCGGCCTCGAAGAGTGTCCTCTCGGCGCTGGCGGGTCTGGCGGTCGAGAACGGCGTCCTCGAACCTGATCAACCGATCGCCGAGCTTCTGCCCGAGGCCGCCGGCCTCGACGACCCACGCAAGCAGAAGATCACCGTCCGCCACCTGCTGACGATGACCTCCGGTCTCGAGTCGACCAGCTTCGGCAACTACGGCTCGTGGGTGGCGTCCCGGAACTGGGTTCGCGCGGCGCTGGAGCGGCCGCTTCAAGCCGAGCCGGGAACCCGCTTCGCCTACAGCACCGGCGGCACGCACCTGCTCTCGGCCACACTCGCCGCGGCAGCGGGCCGGAGCACGCACGACTTTGCCCGCGAGCACCTGTTCGCCCCACTGGGAATCCGGCACTCGGCCTGGGCTCGCGACCGGCAGGGCATCCACGTCGGCGGCAACAACCTCTCCCTGCGGCCTCGCGACATGCTGAAGTTCGGTCAGCTTTACCTGAACCGCGGCCGCTGGGGCGGCAAACAGCTCCTTCCCTGGCGGTGGGTGGACGAGTCCACCCGCCCCGGCGTGGTCGCCGGACCACGGGGCCGCGGCCGGATCTACGGTGGTTACGGCTACCTGTGGTGGCTCAGAGGGCCGCGGGAACGGGGGGCCTACATCGCCAGCGGCTTCGGGGGCCAGTACATCTACGTCTCTCCGGCCGAGGATCTGGTTGTCGTCATCATTTCGACCGAGGTGTCCAAGGGACGCGGCTGGCGCGGCGCGCTGTTCGGAATGATCCGCGACGGCGTAGCCGGCAGCGTGATCGACCGCTACGCACGCCAGGAACGTGCGCGGCAGAAACTGGGCGCGCCGGCCCTCTGGCCGGCATTCGGCGCGAACCGCCGGCTCCCGGACCTTCTGCCGCGCTAGAGCACCGGGGGCCCTTGCTTTCCGGGACAACCCGCCGTTGTAAACTGTCCGACGCTCCAATGGACTTGAAGATGAGGATTCCGCCCCGCTCCCGCGCGGCGATCCTGGCTGCCGTACTGCTCGGAGGCGGACCGGCGGCCGGGGCCCCGTTCATCTCGGAAGATGTCGTCACCCCGGAGGATCTCGAGTTCTTCGAGCAGAGGATCCGTCCGGTTCTGGTGGAGCACTGCTACACCTGCCACAACAGCACCGAACTGGCCGAGAGCGGGCTGCGCCTGGACTATCGAGACGGTCTGCTCGAGGGCGGCATGCGCGGTCCGGCGATCGAACCCGGCAAGCCGCGCTCCAGTCTGCTGCTGCGGGCGATGCGCCACCCGAGTCTCGACTTCCGGATGCCGTTGGGCGGCGCCAGGCTGCCCGACGAGGTAGTCGCCGACTTCGAACGCTGGATCGAGATCGGGGCACCCGATCCGAGAATCGAACCGCCATCCGCCGCCGCGCTGAAGGAGGCGACGTCCTGGCAGACGACCCTCGAACAGCGCAAGCAGTGGTGGAGCCTGCAGCCGATCGCCGACCCCGAGCCGCCGGAAGTCGCCGACGGGCTGTGGTCGAAGAACGCGATCGACCGTTTCCTGGGCGCCGGGCTTGCCGAGGCCGAGCTCGAACCCGCGCCGCTTGCCGAACCCCGGACCGTCATGCGCCGGCTGTCCTACGTGCTGACCGGCCTGCCGCCGACGCCGGCAGAGGCCTCCGACTTCGAACGCCGCGCCGCGATCGACCGGGACGCCGCTGTGGCGGAGGAGGTCGACCGGCTCCTGGCCGATCCGGCCTTCGGCGAGCGTTGGGCCCGGCACTGGATGGACTGGGTCCGCTACGCCGAGACGCACGGCAGCGAAGGCGACCCGCCGGTCCCCTACGCCTGGCGTTACCGCGACTACCTGATCCGGGCGCTGAACGCGGACGTCCCCATGGACCAGCTGATCCGCGAACACCTGGCCGGCGACCTGCTCGAGGAGCCGCGGATGAACGCCGAACTCGGGATCAACGAGTCGGCGATCGGCATCGCCCAGTACCGCTTCGTCCTGCACGGTTTCGGCCCCACCGACGCCCTGGACGAGCAGGTCCGCTTCACCGAGAACCAGATCGACGTCGTCTCCAAGGCGTTCCTGGGGATGACCGTCGCCTGCGCCCGCTGCCACGACCACAAGTTCGACGCGATCAGCCAGACGGACTTCTACGCCCTCTACGGCACGATGGTGAACGGTCGCCCGGGGGTCCAGACGATCGACACGGAAGAGCGCCGACACGCGCATCGCGCCGAGCTGTCCGAACTCAAGAACGAGCTGCGGCAGGTCCTGGCCGACGCGTGGATCCTTGCCGCGACCGACGTGGCCGCAGCGTTGCGGCAACCGGACGGCCCCTGGGCCGCGGCACTCACGGGCGGCCAGTCCCCCTACGATCCGCTCTACGCGTGGGTCCGAACCCGCGGGATCCGGGGCCGCGGGGCCTTCGCGAAGCAGTGGAAGGCCCTGTCCGACGCCTACGGCGAGAGCAGACAGAAGCTCGAAGCCCGGCGGCAGGCGGCCGCCGTCCAGCGTTGGGACCTCAGCCGAACCGAGGACGTCGAGCAGTGGTACCGGCACGGCAACGGCCTTCCCGACGCGAAGCCGCAGGAAGCCGGAAGCTACGAGGTCACTCAGGGCGGCGGCACGATCGTCGCGGACATCCTGCCGGGCGGCGTCTACACGCACTCGCTGACCAACCGGCACAACGGCACGTTCTCGTCGCCACGCTTCTTCATCGGGGCAAAGCAGAAACTGGCGGTGCGGATCGCCGGCCGCGGCGGCGCGGTTGCGCGCTACGTGGTCCAGAACTACCCTCAGGTCGGCGAGGTCTATCCGATCGAGACCCTCTCGGACGGCGAGTGGCGCTGGCAGCACTGGGACCTCGACTACTGGGACGGCGACCACGCCTACATCGAACTCGTGACGGCCGCCGATCACCCGATGACGGGCGAGAGTTCCGGCGGCCGGTCGGACCGCTCGTGGTTCGGGATCACCGAGGCGGTCGTCCTCGACGAAGCCGGCGAACTCCCGCGGGACGAGCCCGCCGAGTTCACGGCGCCCCTGTTCGAGATGGAGGGGGCGCCCGGAGACCGTGAAGAGCTCGCGGCGCGCTACGGCGAAGCGGTTCGCGAAGCCGCCGAGGCGTGGCGCGACGGTTCGATGACCGATGCCCAGGCCCGCTTTCTCGCCAGCTTCGTGCGCCGCGGCCTGCTCCCGAACGACATGGGCGAGGCGCCGGAAGCGGGGCCGATCGTGACCCGGATTCGGCAGCTCGAGCAGGCCATCCCGGCGCCGACCCGCTCCCCCGCGGTGCTCGCGGGCCCGCGCTTCGATCAACCGCTGATGGAGCGGGGCAATCACCGGCAGCTCGGCGAAGCCGTGCCGCAGCGGTTCCTCGAAGCGATCGATCCCGAGCCCTACCCCGACTCGGTCCACCCGCGGCTGGCCCTGGCCGAGAGCGTCCTCGACCCTGGCAACCCGCTGACCGCCCGGGTCATCGCGAACCGTCTCTGGGGGCACGCCTTCGGCCGCGGCATCGTCGCCACGCCGGACAACTTCGGGCAGATGGGCGAACTCCCGTCGAACCCCGCCCTGCTCGATCATCTGGCGACGACGCTGCGGGCGGACGGCTGGTCGCTGAAGACGTTCGTGCGGCGTCTGGCCACGACTCGGGCCTTCCAGCTCGACTCGACGCCCGCGCCCGCCGCCCGCGAACGGGATCCGAGGAACCGCCTCCTCTCCCATGCCCATCTGCGGCGCCTGGAGGCCGAGTCGGTACGGGACGCCATGCTGCTTGCCGCCGGCGATCTCGAGCCGGTCGACGCGGCCGAGACGCGCCCCGTGCCCGGCTGGTCGAACCTGCGCAGCGTCTACGTCCAGGTCATCCGGAACCAGCCGGACCCCATGCTCCACACACTCGACCTGCCGACCCCGGTGACGACGAAGGGTCAACGCGACCAGACGAACGTGCCGGCGCAGTCCCTGCTGCTGATGAACAACACCCAGGTCATGCACCTCGCCGCCCGCTTCGGCGATCGGATCGCCCACGACCCGGCTCTCGGCAGCAACCGCGAACGGATCGTCCGGATGTTCCGACTCGCTCTCGGTCGGCCTCCGACCGACCAGGAACTCACCGCGGCCGAGAGGTTCCTCAACGAGGCCGTCGACCGCACGCCAGCCCAGGACGACGTGGACGCCTGGAACACGGCGGCTCTGGAGCGCCGCGAGGAGACCGCCGAACTCCGCGAGTTCACCGAACAGAAAACTCGTGGCGTGCTGCGGTTCTACCACCGGGCGTCGGCGCCGGAAGCGATCGCGGCGTGGGAGTTCGACGAACCGCCGAAGAACGGTCGCGCCTACGACACCGTAGGCGGTCTCGGACTCAAGCTGGGCCGGCAGGTCCGCCTGAAGGGAGGCGCGCTGTGGCTCGCGCCACCGGACGTCCTCGCCACGAAGCCCATCCGGCAGACGTTCGACGACTACACGCTCGAAGCCTGGGTCGCCAAGCTTCCGGGCGGTGCGGAGTCCGGCACGTCGCCGCCGGTCCATCTGGTCCTGGCTCGGGACCGCGCGGGCGCCTTGACCGCGTACCGGAACGGCGTCGCGGCCGATCCGGAGAGCATCCGGCAGGAACTTCCGATGAGCCTCGAACGGGGTCGCCTTCAGTTCGCGGGCAGCGGCGAGGCCCTCCTTGGCGTGCTGCAGGCCCGCCTCTACGACCGCGCCCTGGGCCCGGACGATGTCGCGGCCTCCGCACTTGGCAACATCGAAGCGGCATCGGAGGAGGAGCAGGCCCGCATCTACCGTGGCACCTGGGCCCGCATCGCCCGGCTCGAGTCGGAGGCGGACCGGCTCGAGCAAAGTGCCGCCGGCGGCGACCCCTGGCATCGACTGGCGCACGCGATGTTCAACCTGAAGGAGTTCATGTACCTCCGATGAGTGACCACAACTGCTCCCTGATGAGCCGCAGACGGATGTTGGCGCAGGTCTCGACCGGGTTCGGCGCCATCGCGCTGAACGGCATGCTCGGCTCGGCGCTCATGCCCAGGGCAGCCCACGGAGCGCCAAGGGCCCGCGCGAAGCACGTCATCTTCTGCTACATGTCAGGCGGCGTCTCCCAGGTCGACTCGTTCGACCCGAAGCCGCTGCTCGACCGCGATCACGGCAAGCCGATGCCGACCAGGATCGAACGCACCCAGTTCAACAACAACGGCGACATCTTCGCCTCGCCGTTCCCCTTCACGCAGTACGGCGAGAGCGGCATCCCGGTCAGCAGCATGTTCCCCCACGTTGGCGAATGCGTCGACGATCTGGCCGTCATCCGCTCGATGACCAGCACGGTGAACGAGCACGCCCAGGGCAACTACTTCTTCCACACCGGCTTCCCCCTGGTCGGCCACCCCTCGGCAGGAGCGTGGGTGAACTACGGACTCGGCACGGAGAACGAGAACCTGCCCGGCTTCGTCGTCCTGCAGAGCGGGGACGCGGGCATTCCCCACGGCGGCGTCGGCCTCTACAGCAACGGCTATCTGCCGGCCGAGTTCCAGGGCTCCGTCCTGCGGGGCGACGCGAAGGACGCGGTGCAGAACATCCAGCCTCTGGAAGCCCGGGCCGCCCAGCGGGAGCGGCTCGACTTCGTGCAGGAGATGGACCAGGCTTTCCTCGAGCGGCTGGGCGGCCACGCCGATGTCGAAGCGGCGGTGCGCAACTACGAGACGGCGTTCCGGATGCAGGCCGAGGTGCCCGAACTCTGCGACATCAGCGGCGAGACGCGGGCCACGCGCGAACTCTACGCCCTGGACCACTCGAACCGGACGACCGCGGAGTACGGCCGCCAGTGCCTGCTCGCGCGACGGCTCGTCGAGCGCGGCGTGCGCTTCGTCGAACTGAGCTGCCTGCCCGAACCGACCGACGCGGGACAGGCCGCAAACCCCTGGGACCAGCACACCGGCCTCGAGCCCGGCCACCGCAACATGGCGCTCCAGGTCGACCAACCGATCGCGGGACTGCTCAAGGACCTCAAAGCGCGCGGTCTGCTCGATGAGACGCTCGTCATCTGGGCCGGCGAGTTTGGTCGCACGCCCTTCTCCCAGGGCGCCGACGGCCGCGACCACAACCCGTTCGGCTTCTCGATCTGGCTCGCCGGCGGCGGGATCAAGGGCGGCACGATCCACGGCGCGACGGACGACTTCGGCTACCACGTGGTCGAAGACGAAGTCACGATCTACGACCTCTGGGCCACCGTGCTCCACCTCCTCGGCATCGACCACACGAACCTCACCTACCGCTACGGCGGCCGCGACTTCCGCCTCACCGACGTCCACGGCAATGTCGTCAACGAGATCCTGGCGTAACGCGGGGGGCACCCGCCTGAGCCGGAACCGGAGGGGGCGGACCCCAGCGGGTATTCCCGGAAGTGCTGGTGGGCTACTGGGTGCGCCGACTTCACGCGGAGACCGCACACTGGGTGCGCCGGCGTCCTCGCCGGCATCCGCCGCAGGCGGAATCCGGATCCTTGCCGCAACAGCTTTGACCGCGGTCTGTGCGCTGGCTGCTGCAGCCCCGATGATGGCCCAGGAAGAGGGTCCGAGTTACTACCGCAACGTCTGGCCCGTGATCCAGCAGCGATGCCAGGGCTGCCACCAGCCGGCCCAACTCGGCGGCGAACTGAACCTCACGAGCTTCGACGGGCTCGCAGTCGGCGGCATGAGCGGCCCGGCGTTCGTCGCCGGGAAACCCGACGAGAGCCGGATGCTCAAGATGCTCCGCGGCGAAGTCGAGCCGGCGATGCCGATGCGGGCGGAACCCCTGGCGGAGGCGGAGATCGCCGCGATCAGCGACTGGATCGCGGCCGGGGCCGAGGACGACACGCCGGAGGAGGTGCGGCTCGGCGCGGCGACCGGGCCGATCGTTTACCGCCAGCCGCCGGTCATCACTGCGGTCGCCTACTCCGCCGACGGCGAGTGGCTGGCCGTGTCGGGCAATCGCGAGGTGCTGCTTCACCGCCGGTCGAAGATCGGCAGCGGCGACAGTCTCGAAGCTCGCTTCAGCAGCGTCTCCGAGCGCATCCAGGGGCTCGCGTTCCTCAGGAACGGGCGGCTGATCGCGACCGGCGGGACGCCTGCTCGGTTCGGAGAGATCCAGATCTGGGACACGGACGACCGGAAGCTGCGGGTGTCGACGTCCGTCTGCTACGACACGCTGTTCGGCCTCGCCGTCTCGCCCGACGAACGCCGGCTCGCGGTCGGCTGCGCGGACAACACGATCCGCATCCACCAGGCGACCAGCGGTCGCGAGCTGCTGCGGATGAACCACCACGAGAACTGGGTCCTCGGCGTCGTCTTCGGCGGCGACGGACGGCGCATCGTCTCCGTCGGCCGCGACCGGGCGGCCAAGCTGATCGACGCGGACAGCGGCGCCTTCGTCGAAAACATCAACCTGTTGCGCGGCGAACTCGCGGCGGTGGCTCGCAATCCCCGGCTCGAGGCGGTCGTCATCGGCGGCGAGGACCGGGTACCGTACTACTACAGGATGGACCGCGCCCGGAAGATGCTGATCGCCGACGACTCGACCCTTGTGCGGGAGTTCGAGCGCCAGGACGGTGAAATCTTCGCCCTCGCCGTCGATCCCCGCGGCACGCGTCTCGCGGTTGGAGGCGCCGCAGCGACGGTGCCGATCTACGACCTGGAGACCGGCGAGCGGACCGCGACCGCCTCGGGGCACAGCGCCGGCATCTACACGGTGGCGTTCGACCCGACCGGCGCCGAGCTTGCGACCGCGGGCTTCGACGGTTCACTGCGGCTCTACCGCGCCGCCGACGGCGAACTGCTGCACGGGTTCGTGCCGGTGCCGCTCGAAGGCGGGCCCCGGGGAGGCAAGTTCCGGGGAGAACGAGCGGCGCGGTTCGGCGCGACTCGCGAACCAGTCCGAGCGCCCGTCACCGGGCGCCCGGATGAAACCACCGCCGGAGGCGCGCCGTGAGCGGCCATCGACTGTTGCGAGGGGCGGCTCAGTCGCTCGCCGGCATCGCCGTCGCCACGGTGGCCACGGTCGCCGCCGCTGCGGGGCCGCCGCCGAATCTCGTCGACATGCATCCGCACGGCGGCCAGCAGGGGAGGGCCCTGCGACTGGTCATCGAGGGCTACGGCGTCGCGGGCGAGATGGAGATCGAGAGCACGCTGCCCGGCTCGTTCGCCCGCCTCGGCCAGGCGGCCGACGAGGACAGGCTGCAGAAACTGCGGCGGCCGAACGACCGCAATCTCCAGGCCGCCGTCTTTCTGGTGGAGATCGACTCCGACGCCGCGCCGGGGCTCTATCCGCTGCGCGCCATCAGCGAGGACGGACTGTCGAACGCCCTGCTGTTCCGGGTAGACACCGTGTCCGAAGTCTCCGAGCAGAGCCTGCGCGGCATCGACGCCACCGAACCACCGCGAATCGAGGCTTTGCCGGTCGTCGTCAACGGCACCCTCGACGGAGCGGAGCGGGACCGCTATCGCTTCCAGGCAGCCCCGGACCAGCGGATCGTGCTGGAGGTCGAGGCGCGCCGCGTCGGCTCGGCGATCGATCCGGTGCTCCGGCTGCTCGACAGCGAAGGCCGGGAGATCGCCTTGAACCAGGAGGGACCCGGGATCGACGTCGACGCCCGTCTCGACTGGCAACCGCCCGAGGCCGGGGAGTACGTCGTCGAAGTCCACGATGCCCGCTTCAGCGACCAGCGGCGGAACTTCTACCGCCTGAAGCTGATCGCCGCCTCGGACTACGAGTACGCCGACGCCGTCTTCCCCCTAGGGGCGCGCCGCGGTGAGGAGACGCGATTCGGGCTCGTCGGCGGCAGCGTAGCCGCCACCCGCGAAGTCGTCCGCGCCGTGGAAACGGAGAACGCCTTCGACAGCATAGGCCCTGCGTCCGCCGCCAGGGCCAGCGCGGCCCTTCCGTTCCGGGTCGTCGTCGGCAGCCATCCCGAGGTGCTCGAGCGCGAGACGGCCGACGACGAGGCCCTCGACACGCCCGTCGTCGTCAACGGGCGGATCGACGAAGCCGGCGAGGTGGACCGCTACCGGATCGCCGCCGAGCCGGGCCGTAGGCTCCTGATCGAGGTCGAGGGAGCCGCGCTCGGCTCCTCCGACCTCTTCGGAGTGCTGACCGTCACGACGCCGGACGGCGAGTACCTGGCCTCCTCCGGCGACGACATCCCCGACCCGGACACGTTCCGTCTGCTTTCGCCGACCGCCACCTCCTTCGACCCCTGGGTCGTCGTCGAGGCGCCGGAAGGCGCGGACGAGCTGCACGTCGCGGTCGAGGACCTGGTCGGGCGCGGCGGTCCCCGTTTCGGCTACCGGCTGACGGCGACCGCGAACGGCCCCGACTTCGAGCTCCGCCTCGGCAGCGCCCAGTTGACGCTCAACAGCGGCGCTTCGAAGCCGATCGAGGTCGGCGCCGTGCGCCGCGGCTATCTGGGTCCGATTCGCCTCTACGTCGAGGACCCGCCCGCCGGCATCGATGCCCGCGACGCGTGGATCACCAGGGAGGTGCGCGACATCGACACACGCACTCTGGCGCGCTCCGGCCGGATCCTGGTCACCGCCGGCCTCGACGCGACGCGCCAGCGCTTCGACCTCAAGGTCTGGGGCGAAGGCGTGCTCGAGGACGGCACCGTGATCCGTCGCCGGGCGACCGTGCCGGGGAGCGTGACGCAGGTACGCGCGGGCGACGGTCGCAGCTACACGACGGAGGCCGAGCGCTCGTTCAGCGCTCCCTGGCTGGAGACGCGCCTGCCGGTCCTGCTCACCGGCCGGACCGGACCGCGGCTGGTCGGCCTGGCGCCCGAAACGGTGAGACTGGTCAAGGGCATGCCGTTCGACTTCCAGTGGAAGTACGAGGCGCCACCGGGTGAGGACGCCCCGGTGAAGCCGCCCATGGTCGTCAGCGCCCTGATCGGCGTGGGCGTGGGCGAGTTTCGGGTCGAGACGACCGAGAAAACCGACTACAACAAGTCCGAGGGCAGCAAACTGATCCGAAGCAGCGACGGCACCCAGCACGACCGCTACACCGTGACCCTCACCGGCGAAGTCACGGTGGGCGGACGTCCCGAGCGCCTCTACACGCCCGGCGTGACGCTCGAGATCGTCCCGGGCTACCGGATCGAAGTCGCCAACGCCAGTGTCGGGTCCGGCAGGAAGGGCGCCGTCGAAGGCGTCCTTCATCGCGAAGAGAGCTTCCGGCAGCCGGTCGAACTGCGCGCCGACGCGCTGCCCACCGGCGTCGTCTGTGACAGCACCGAAGTCGAGCCCGAGGACGACGGCACGTTCCGGCTCGCCTGCGAGGCGTCGGATGCCGTCGAAGCGGGTGGCTACGACTTCCTGATCACGTCGTCGTCCTGGCTGGCCGGCGAGCGAGAGGTACGCGCCGCCTACACTACGGTGCCGGTGGCCGCAAGAATGGAGGTGAAGGGCAGATGAGACGTTTCGCTGGGTGCACCGTCGCCCTTCTCTTCGGCTTTGCCGCCATTCTCCCGGGCACCACGACGCCCGTCGAACTCCTCGTCCATCCGGCCGAACTCACCTTCGACAACCTCCGCGACGCCCGCAAGCTCCTTGTGGTCGGCATCCTCGAAACCGGCGAACGCATCGACCTCACCGCTGAAGCCGAAGTCCACACGAGCACCGCTCCGGTCGAGCGCAGCGACGACGGCTACTTCACGCCTACCACCGCCGGCAGCGGCACCCTGACCGTCGAAGCCGCTGACCTCACGACTACCGTACCGGTCACGGTTGGCGGCGCCGGCAGCGCCCAAGCCGCCCAACCCGTCACCTTCGTCCGCGACGTCCTGCCCGCGATGAACAAGGTCGGCTGCTCCTCGGGCACCTGCCACGGGGCCGCCAAGGGCAAGAACGGCTTCAAGCTGTCGCTGCGCGGCTACGACCCGGAGTTCGACTACCAATCGCTGCTCTACGACCTGTCGGGCCGGCGGTTCAACCGCGCCGATCCTGCCCGCTCCCTGATGCTCGCCAAGCCGACGATGCAGGTCGCCCACGAGGGCGGTCTGCGCCTGGATCACGGGTCGCGCTACTACAACCTGATCCTCGACTGGATCTCGAGCGGCGTTCCGTACGGTGACAGGGAGCTCGACCGGGTCGAACGCCTCGAGATCCACCCGGCCGAGGTCTTCATGCATCGGCCGGAAATGAGGCAGCAGACGATCGTCATCGCCCACTACGGCGACGGCCGGAGCCGCGACGTGACCCGCGAGGCCCACGTCACGAGCAGCAACACGGAAACGATGGCTGTCGAGGACAGTCCCGCCGGCCCGGTCGCCGTCGGCCTGCGCCGCGGCGAGAGCACCCTGCTGGTGCGCTACGAAGGTCAGTTCGCCACGGCGCCCGCCACTGTCCTCAGCGGCCGCGCGGGCTTCGAGTGGACCGCCCTGCCCCAAGTCAACTACATCGACGAGTTGATCGACGAAAAGCTCCAGCGGATCGAGGTTCTGCCCTCGGCGCCGACGGACGACGCCGCCTTCCTGCGCCGCGCCGCGCTCGACCTCACGGGCCAGATTCCGACCCGGGAACGGGCGCGGGCATTCCTCGCCGACGACACGCCCACCCGGGAGAAACGGAACCGCCTGGTCGACGAACTGATCGCTAGTGACGCGTACGTCGACCACTGGACCCTCAAGTGGGGCGATCTGCTGCGCAGCAACCGGAAGTTCATGAGCTACAAGGGCATGCTCACCTTCCGTGGCTGGCTGCGCCAGGCGATCGAGGAGAACCGGCCCTACGACCGACTCGTCCACGAACTGGTTGTGGCCTCCGGCAGCACCCTCGATCAGCCCGCCGCCAGTTACTACCGCGCCGCCCGCGATCCGAAGGAGGCGATGGAGACGACGACCCAGCTCTTCATGGGCGTGCGGATGGTCTGCGCCCAGTGCCACGACCACCCGTTCGAGCGCTGGACCCAGAACCAGTACTACGAGATGACCGCCTTCTTCGCCGGCCTGGGCGTCCGCCCGGGCTTCCGCACCGGCGAGGAGATCGTCTTCGACAAGCGGCGCGACGCGGAGCAGTTGCACCCGAAGACGAACGCCGTGGTGCCACCGAAGTACCTGGTGCCGGTCGAAGGCGCGCCCGACCTCGGCGAAGGGCTCGGACGCCGGGCCGCGCTGGCCGATTGGCTGACCTCCCCGAACAACCCCTACTTCGCCCCCGCGATCGCGAACCGGGTGTGGAGCTACTTCATGGGCCGCGGGATCATCGATCCGGTCGACGACATCCGCGCCTCGAACCAGCCGGTCAACGCCGAGCTGCTGAACGCGCTGACGGCCGACCTGATCGAAAACGACTTCGACCTCCGCCACCTGATGCGGACGATCGCCACCTCGCGGGCCTACCAGTCCTCCTTCCAGACGAACGAGTGGAACCAGGACGATCGGATCAACTTCTCCCGTCACGAGCCGCGGCGCCTGAGCGCCGAGCAGTTGGCCGACGCCGTCGCCCGCGCGACGGGCTCCCGGTTCGAGATCGACACCCTGCCCGAGGACTTCGACGCCACCGCGCTACCCGACCCGCACGTGATGACGGCGAGCATGGGGATCGAGGGCTTCCTCGGCCTGTTCGGCAAGCCGGACCGCGAGACGGCCTGTGAGTGCGAGCGCAAGACGGAGATGAGCCTGCCGCAGGCGCTCAGCCTGCTGAACGGCTCCGTCATCGCGGACGCGATCGCCGACCCCGAGGGCCGGGTGGCGACCCTGGTTCTCTCGGGCCGGGACAACGAGGAACTGATCGCCGAGCTCTATCTCGCAGCTCTCGGCCGGCTGCCGACCGGCGACGAGGCCGAACTCGCGGAGGGCCACTTCGAATCCTCCGCGAGCCGCACCGCGGCGGCCCAGGATCTGATGTGGGCCCTGCTCAACTCGAACGCCTTTCTCTTCAACTCGTAGGAGCTTCCACGATGCTCGTGATCCCAGGACAGTCCGGCCACACCTGCGACGGCCCGACCCGGCGGGAGTTTCTCCGCGTCGGTTCGCTCGGCGTCTTCGGCATCTCGCTCAGCCAGACCCTGGCGCTCCGCGACGCACACGCCGCGACCGCGGCCGTTGACGCGCTCGCCGGCGGCCAGGGCTTCGGCAGCGCGAAGTCCGTCATCCTGCTGTTCCTGCAGGGCGGACCGAGCCACATCGACATCTGGGATCCGAAGCCCGACGCGCCCTCCAACATCCGCGGAGAGTTCGGGGCCATCGACACGAACGTTCCCGGCATCCGGCTGGCGGAGACGATGCCGCTGCTCGCAGACCAAGTCGACAAGTGCACCCTGATCCGCTCGATGAGCTATACGCCCAAGGGGCTCTTCAACCACACCGCCGCGATCTATCAAATGCTGACCGGCTACCCGCCTGACCGGGTCTCGCCCTCCGGCCAGCTCGAGCCGCCGACCCCGGCCGACTTCCCGACCGCCGGCTCCCACATCTCCAGGCTCAAGCCGCTCGACGACGCGATGCTCCCCTTCGTCGAACTGCCCCGGCCCCTCCAGGAATCGAACGTGATCGGCAAGGGCGGCGCCGCCGGCTTCCTCGGCAAGGCCTACGACCCCTACCGGCTCTACCAGGACCCGAACCTGCCGATCGAACTCAGCGATCTCGAATTGCGCGAAGAGACTTCGCCCGAACGTCTCGCCGGCCGCTTCGAACTCCGCAAGGGCCTGAACGCATCGTTGCCCGAACTCGAAAAGGCGGTCGCCGACTCCGCCCTCGACGAGTACTACGAGAAGGCCTACGACCTCGTCCTCTCAGGCTCAGCCCGGCAGGCCTTCGACCTCTCGAACGAGTCCGACGAGATGCGCGAGCGCTACGGCAAGAACACGTTCGGCCAGGGCGCCCTGATGGCGCGGCGGCTGATCGAGGCCGGCACCCGCTTCGTCCAGCTCAACTGGCCCGCCGTCGCCAACGGCAACCCCGAAGTCGACTCCTGGGACACCCACGCCGCGAACTTCGGCCCGCTCCGCAACCTGCACTGCCCCGTCCTCGACCGGGCGCTGTCGGCGCTCCTCTCCGACATGGACGACCGCGGCCTCCTCGACGAGACCCTCGTCGTCGCCGTCGGCGAGTTCGGCCGCTCACCGCGCCTCGGCGTGAGCACCTCCGGCAACAGCAACTCCCCCGACGGCCGCGACCACTGGCCCTACTGCTACACCGCCCTGGTCGCCGGCGCCGGCGTCTCCCGCGGCCAGCTCTACGGCGAATCCGACGAGACCGGCTCCGCCCCGCGCGAGAAGCCCGTCCACCCGAACGACCTGCTGGCGACCGTGTACTACACGCTGGGAATCGACCCCGCGATGGAGATCCTGAATCACCTGGATCAGCCCAGAGAGCTGGTCAAGGGCGAGGTGATTCGGGGTTTGTGGGCGTAGGGCCCGTTTACGGTCATGACGGCTCCACCCTCTCGGGCAAGGGCTACTTGCCGCTGCCCATCGTCAAGCGCCCCAGTGCGCCCCAACAAAGAGCATGGGATCGGTTAGCCTGACGCCAACGGAGGAAGATCGAATGAGGCCCACCGAAATCATCTTCGAGGTCACCGAGGCGTGTGAGGGCGGATACGACGCCAAGGCGCTCGGCTACAGCATCTTCACGCAGGGCAACGACTGGGAGGACCTGAAGGAGATGGCCAGAGACGCCGTACACTGCCACTTTGACGAAGAGGACGCTCCCAGGGTCATCCGTTTGCACCTCGTCACAGAGGAGGCCATCGCGGTATGAAGGGCCATGAAGCTGCCTCGCGACCTCTCCGGTAGCGAGACCGCAAAGAGGCTCCGCCGCCAGTACGGCTACCGCGTGACTCGAACAAGCGGCAGCCACATGAACCTTGCCCTGACCGTCGGCGAAAAGAGCCACAGCGTGACTGTGCCTCGCCATCGGAATCTGCGAGTCGGAACCCTCAACGAGATCGTCGGCAGCGTAGCGGCATTCCTTGGCTTGGCGAAAGGCGAGGTGCGTGAAGCACTCTTTCGGTGAGACCGAAGTGGACCCCGACGACGAGTTGCTGCGGCTCGCGCGAGCGGGAGAAATCCGTCTTGGCCGGCCCAACGCAGAGGCGGTGTACACCCGCCCGCCCAAGGAGCAGCGGCTGCCGCACGAGGAGGTCATGGCGCTCCTCGACTGGGTCCGCGGCGACCGGTGACGCTCTACGCCGAAAGCAGCGCCGGCCGCTGTGTCAAGGCCGTCGCGCCCCGCTCCATCCGGCGCAGGAACGCCTCGACCGTCTCCGGCAGCGGCTGCTCGTCGCGGGCGTCGAGGAAGTCCCTCAGTTCAGCCGCGTCGTGACCGCCCCCGAGGCAGTAGGCGCCGAGAGGATTGAGGCGGATGAACTCCAGATCGTCGCCGTGGCCATCTTTCTGGTATCCGAACGAGCCGTACTCCTGGTGCTCCAGGCAAAGGCTCCATGGGTCGCGCGTGACCTTGAACCCCAGATCCGTGGCGTGCCCTTGTGCGCCCGCTTGAGCATGGACTTCCGCTTGCCGCCGAAGTATGCCTCGTCCACTTCGACGGCCGCTGCCGTTGCCTTCGAACACCCCCAAACCACGCGCGGCCCAGGCTGGGGGCTACAGTTGTGCACTCTCAGAAACAGGATGCAGCCCCAATGAACTCAGCCACTCGTACCCTGCCAAGGATCGCCTTGGGACTCGCCGCCGCAATCGGCCTGCCCGCCGCGGCCACCTACGCCCAGCCCGCCGCTTTCGAGTTGACGCACAAGGGGTTGACCACGGCCCCGAGGTTCGCCGGCAGCCGCTCCAGGCACCTTCTGGGCGACGAACGCATCAAGGGAACCAATTGGGCCGTGCTGTTCATGTACGACGCCAGCAACCCCGAGGCCACCATCAAGCTGTTCGACCGGGGCGAACACTTCTGGATGTTCGCAGCCTTGGGAACCGATCAGCCAGCCAGGATCGCCCTCTGGGACAGCGAGACGTGGTGCATCTATGCGGCTGGCGCGCCGCATGCACTCCCAGTCCGACACGCCGCGCCGTGATCGTCCGGCCAGGGGAACGGCTCGGCAGCTTCGATCAGTCGGCGCACAACCTCGACACGCTGCCGCTCAGGGCCGCTCAGGGCCGGCGCAGGCAGCGCAGGCTCTACACGGCCGCATGTTCGGCGTCCGGCAGGTGCTACGGCCGTTTCCGAGCCATTCGGCGCTTCCTCGGCCTCTCAGGGCGTCGGTTGCGGTCCTCGAAGCCTCGGATGCCACGGTCGCGCAGGTAGTCGGGGCCGTGCTGGCCGGTCCGGCGCTCGACCAGGGCGAGCAGGCCGCCGTCCTCGCCGGCTTCGTGGTCGCGCCAGACTGCGGCGCGCAGGTCCACGCTCAGGCTGCCGTGTCGACCGTAGCCGATCTCGGATCCGCGCTCGCGCCGCGTCTCGGCCGGCAGGCAGCAGTCCGCTTCCAGTGCGGCCAGCACATTGCTCGTACGAGTCGGCATCGGTCTGCCCAGCGGCAGGGATAGCGAACACGGTCGCGAGACCGACCACGGCGACAAGCAGTGTCGGGAGTCTGTGCATGGGCCACCTCATTCCTTGGAACACAACCGTCTCAGCGAGTACCTGCGCATCACCCAGTCCGGTGAACGGGTTACCGTCACGAAACGGGGAACGGCGGCTGCCGACATCGTTCCACACGCATCGCAAGAACTGGGGCCGGACGACGAGCTGTTCCGGCTGGCACGAGCGGGAGACGCTCTACGCCAAGAACGCGAGCGGAGATGCGCCCACCTTCCTGACTCCCGAAGCGACCGTTAGGCTGTGCGACACAGAAACCGTGAGACTGTGCCTATGAGGAACATCACCGTATCCATCGACGATCAGACGTACCGACGATCCCGCATCCGTGCTGCGGAGTTGGACACCTCCGTCTCAGCGCTTGTGCGCCACTACCTCCACAGGCTCGCTCAGGGGGAGAACCTGGACTGCTCAACGGAAAAGGCCACGGCCGAGACGGAACGGGAACGTCGTGAGCACGTGCTCCACGAAGTGTTCGAGGACATCCGCGCAACGCGGCCGGGCTTCCGCGCCTCCGAGAATCTTCCGCGGGAGGCTCTCTACGACCGCGATGCGTTTCGTTGACCCGAACGTCCTGATCTACGCGGCCAGCCCTTCTCCGGAAGAGGCCGGAAAGCGGCGACGCGCGCAGCAGCTACTGAGAGACGGGGAATCCTCGCGGCAGCTCATGCCTCCGGCTGCGATGCCGCCCTACTCCGAAGACCTGAGCCACAAACAGGACTACGGCGACATACGTGTCATCGACCCCTTCGGCGAGCCGGCCGGCCGCCGATGACCACCGACCCGTGAACACACGCGCCATTCTCATCGGGCTTGCGCTCGGTCTGGGCCTCGGGATCGCCGCGTCGGCGACGGGTTCGCCCGCGTTGCTGCGGGCCGCCGAGGCTGTCGAGCCGCTCGGTCAGGTCTTCCTGCGCGCCATCCAGATGGTCGTCATCCCGTTGGTCGCGGCGGTCGTCTTCGTCGGCGTGGGGCGGATCGGCGATCTGCGGAAGCTTGGTCGGCTGGGGGGACTGGCCGTGGGCTTCTTCTGGGCGACGACGCTGCCGGCGATCCTGATCGGGATGGGGGTGATGGGCTACGCCCTCACCTTCACGGCGCCCGTGCCGCCGCCCACGCCCGTCGCGGAGTTGGACGCCGCTGGTGTGGGCCTCGTCGACTTCCTGGTCAACCTCGTCCCCCGGAATCCCGTCCAGGTCGCCGCCGACGGCGCCCTCCTCTCGCTGCTCATCTTCGTCGTCCTCCTGGCCGCGGCGACGACGACCCTGCCGAGCGAGAAACAGCGGACGCTGACGTCGTTCGCGGAGGCCCTTGGCGACGCTCTGACGAAGCTGATGAGCTGGATCCTGTGGACCGCGCCGGTGGGCGTCTTCGGGCTCGCGGCGCCGGTGATCGCGAAGACGGGGGCGGCGATGCTGCAGAACCTCGCCGTCTTCATCGTCGCCGTCGTCGCGGGCCTCTTCCTCCTGAAGGGCCTCGTTCTCCTGCCCATGGTCTGGTTCCTGGGCGGCGTGCCGCCCGGCCGCTTCATCCGGGCAACGGTCGGCACGTACACCGTGGGCTTCACGACGACGACTTCTGTGGGGACGCTGCCGATGATGCTGCAGGAGGCGAAGAAGCTCGGCCTGTCCGAGCGCAAGTACACGCTGATCCTGCCGCTGGCGGCGTCGATCAACCGTCCGGGCAGCGCGCTGTTTCAGAGCGCGTCGCTCGTCTTCCTGGCCGCGATGTACGGCGTGCCGCTCGACGCGGGGCTGATCGCCGCGGCGGTGCTGGCGATCTTCCTCGCCGCGATGACGGTCGCTCCGGTGCCCAGCGCCAGCATCGTGTCCATGGCGCCGGCCCTCGACGTCGTCGGCGTGCCGATCGCCGGCCTGGGCATCCTGCTCGGGATCGATCGCGTGCCCGATGTCTTCCGATCCGCGGCCAACGTGATTGCCCATATGTGCGCCGCGACCACGGTCGACACGTTGACGCGTGGCGACGGCGAGGAGTGAGCCACCGATTCGCGGACTACTATGGTGGGCAGCATGTTGAATCGACACCAGTCCTCAAACCGTCTGGCGATCCTCTGTTTGCTCGTCCTGGCGCTCAGCGCTCAAGGCTGCACCGGCGGAGACTCAGGCGACTACCTGACCCCCGACCTCCGGCAACGCGTCGAGGCGCTGAAGCTGGAGGCGCCCGAGAGCACCGACGATGTCGCCGTCCTGAGCGACCGGCTCGACACACTGTGGCAGTGGGCGAACGCCTACTCCCCCTCACCGGCGGACCGATCCCCGACGCCTTCCCGCAGCTTGTCGCGAATGCGAACCGCTCACTTCGCGAGCTGGGGGGCGGAGCGACGATTCCAATGTCGAGGATCCCGGAGTTCATCCGCCTCTACACCCGGGAGTTCCAGATCAAGGACGAGCACCCGGGGGCGGTCGGCTCGCTGAGCCTCGACCCGCCCGGTCCGTTCCGCGCCGGCGATCAGGTCACGGTCCGACTGGTCTACACCGTGGGCACGCTCGGCATGGCGGAGGGCGGCGGCCTCCTGGTGCGCGGCGCGCGGAGCGGCATCCAGGCTGATGATCCGGCCGGCCGGAACTACGTGTCGATCGAGAGCTCGAATCCCGACGCGACGCTGACTTCCAGCGAGCCCTGGGGCGACTGGCTGGGGATGCACTTCAGCAACCGGGGCCGCCGGGCCATCCCGGCTCGCCCCGGCGTGCCGCGCGCCGTGCTGCAGTTCCGTCTGAGCGGTGCGGCTCTCGAGGAAGGCGACACGATCACCATCACCTACGGCGACACCTCGGGCGGCGGACCCGGATTCGCGCTGCAGGAAACCTCCAACGACCAGGTGATCCTGCACGTCTACGCCGACATCGAGGGCACCGGCGACCTGCTGCGACCGGCGTGGCCTTCGTTCGAGGTACTGGGCCGAGACGAGGTCCGCTACGTCAACGCCGTCGCCCCTTCGATCGTTGCGCCCGGCGAGGCCTTCACGCTGGCCGTCCGCGCCGAGGACCGGATGAAGAACCCGTCGTCCGGCGTCATGCCCGCGCTCGAGGTGTTGCTGGACGGCGAGCCGTTCCGCACGATCGCCGCCGGCAGTCCGGCAATCTCGCTGCTCGAGAATGTCAGCCTCACGGAATCCGGCGTCTACCGTTTCTCCGTCCGGAACGAGGACGGATCGATCCGGGCGACGAGCAATCCCGTCCGCGTCGAGGATGACCCGGCCACCCGTGTCTACTGGGGCGAAACCCACGGTCACACCGCCTTCGCCGAGGGCCAGGGATCGCCGGATGGCTACTACCGGTTCGGGCGCGACGTGGCCCGGCTCGACTTCCTGAGCCTCTCCGAGCACGACATCTGGATGGACGACAGCGAGTGGCGGAAGCTGCAGGAGCTGGTCGAGGAGTACCGGATCGAGGGCCAATTCACGACGATCCTGAGCTTCGAGTGGACTTCGCGGTCGCCGCTGGGCGGCCACCACAACGTGTTCTTCCGCGACACGCCCGGCCGCAGCCGGGTGCCGAACCAGAAGGCGCCCCTGCTCGACGAGCTCTACGCGGGCCTGCGCGATCAGAACACCAACGACGACGTGCTGGTCATCCCCCACGCCCACCAACCGGGCGACTGGACGAACAGCGATCCCGACCTGGAGCGGCTGGTCGAGATCCAGTCGGGCCACGGCACCTTCGACTGGTTCGGCAACAAGTACCTGCAGAACGGCTTCGAGGTCGGCTTCATCGGCGCCTCCGACAACCACAACGGCCATCCCGGGTACTCCGGGGCCGGCAACCGGCAACTGGGGGGTCTGGCCGCCGTCTACGCGCCCGAGAACAACGCGGACGCGATCTTCAGCGCGCTCCGCGCCCGGGCGGCGTATGCGACGACCGGCGAGCGGATCATCCTCGAAGCGACCCTCAACGGCGGCCGCATGGGCACTCGCCTGGAGGACGCCGCCGTGCGCCGGATTGACTGCCGGGTCCACGGCACGGCGCCTATCGACGCGATCGACGTGATCAGGAACGGCACGATCGTCTACACCAGGAGATACCTGGAGAGCGCGCTGTCCGAGGAAGCGCGGGTGCAGATCACGTTCGAGTCGTCGACCGAGATCCACGGCGAGCGCACGCCGCCCCGCGGCGGGCGACCGTGGAAGGGAGCGATCACTGTCGCCGGCGCAACGCTGGTCGGGTACGACGACCCCTGGTTCACCCAGCCCGCGACCTACCGCGTGGCCCGCAACACGGACGACCGCAACCGGATCGACTTCGACTTCCCCACCCGCGGTCGTCCGAAGTCGCTCGTCCTCGAGTTGCGCGGCGCCAGCCCGGACACCGTGGTCACCGTCGAGATGGAAACGACGACCGAATCCCGCGGCTCGGGCGGCTACGTCCGCGTCCCCCAGGAGCTGCCGGCGAGTACCGTACGGTTCCAGCTCGGCGACCTGAAGGGGCAGGTCGACCGCCGCGAGGTCCAGGTGCTGGAGCACACGGACGCGCTCTCCGCGCAGATCGTGACCGAGGGACGGGCCCTCGACCAGGAGTTCACCTTCACCGACCGGGGCGAGGTCGAGACCGGCGACTACTACTACCTGCGCGTGCGACAGATCGACGGCAGCATGGCGTGGTCGAGCCCGTTCTGGGTAGGAGAGAACTCAGGCTAGCGAGACCGGAGGCCGCCTGCGGCGGCATGCCGGCCAGACGGCCGGCGGACCCAGTGTGGAGGCCGAAGCGTTAGGCTCTGGGGAACCCTGGAACAAGGAGATCGAGATGCGGAAGACCCTCGCGTTGCTTTCCCTGCTGCTCATGTCGGGCGCCGGCGCGGCCGCAGCCGCGGCCGCCGACGAGATTCCCCGCACGCCAAACGGCAAGCCCGACTTCACGGGCCGCTACGACATCCGCTCGCTGACGCCCTTCGAGCGCCGGCCCGAGCGCGGTGAGGAACTCGTTCTGAGCCCGGAGGAGGCGGCCGAAGTGGAAGCCGCCCAGGTTCAGCGGGTCCTGGCCGGCGACGCGGACAGCAGCCCGGATCGGCCGCCACCCGAGAAAGGCGCCTTCATCGACTCGCAGAGCTACAACTACGCCTGGTTCGATCCGGGCCACACGATGTTCCGGATCGACGGCAAGTACCGCACGTCGATCCTGACGAACCCGTCGAACGGCCGGATGCCGCCGCTGACGGAAGAAGCGCAGAAGCGTCGCGGCGCCCTGCCCCGGTTCATCTGGATGAACGACGACGGCACGGCCTGGTGGCTGGAGTCGGGCGACACCCCCTTCGACAGCCCGGAGACGATGGTCCTGGGCGTCCGCTGCATCTACCAGCCCGGCGCTTCGATCCCGATCCGCACGATCTCCTACAACAACCTGAAGACCCTGGTGCAGACGGACGAGTACTTGATGATCCACATCGAGTGGATGCACTGGACCCGGGTCGTGCGGATCGACTCCGAGCATTCGCCGGCGGCATACCAGTCCTACTCCGGCGACTCGATCGGCCGGTGGGAGGGCGACACCCTGGTCGTGGAGACGACGAACTTCCGTCGCGAAGCGGCGCCCCGGATGCTGCACGGTCGGGAATCGGCCGGCGTGCCGCGCGGAGCGATGAAGGTGACGGAGCGCTTCAGCCCGATCGACGGCCAGTCGCTGCTCTACCAGTTCGAAGTCGAGGACGAGGAGTACACGGCGCCATTCGGCGGCGAGATGCCGTGGCCGAAGACGGACCAGTACAACTACGAGTACGCCTGCCACGAGGGCAACTACTCGATGCTGGGCCAGCTCAGGGGAGCGCGGCAGCTCGAGAAGGAGTGGATCGCGGCCGGCAAGCCGGTGAAGGGCGACGAGTAACGCCGGACCGCCTCCGGCGGATGCCGGCGGGGACGCCGGCGCACCCAGTGGCCATCGCGGCGGTCCCACTGGGTGCGCCGACGTCCTCGTCGGCTCTTCCGAAAGAAACGCGCGAGGCCGAAGGCCTCGCTCCGCTCTCAGATCATGCTGTAGCCGGAGCCCTGCCGCTCCGTGCCGAGCCCGCGCCCCTTCTCGATCCAGCCGAACTCTTCCAGGATCGCCTGGCTGTAGGTCACCCGCCCGGCGACGCGGTCGACTGGCTCCGTCGCGAGCAGGAGTGCAGCCTGCGCCATCGTCTCGACGGTCTCGGCCTCGTTCGGGTCGCGGCCTTCCATCAACCGGTGATGAACGACGCCGGGAGTCGGCACGATCTGCGACGGGCTGTAGCAGGTCACCGAGACGCCATGCTCGTAGACCTCGGAGGCCAGGCCCTGAGTGAAACGCTCGAGGGCCGCCTTCTCGGCGCCGTACAGTGAACCGCCCGCGAACTGCGGGCCCTTGTAGGGGCCGCGGCCCGGGCCGATCGCGGCGCCCGACGAGACGTTGACGATGCTGCCGGCGCCCCGCTCGATCATCTCCGGTAGCACGAGCTTGGACAAGTAGAACGGCGCGTGGAAGTTGACCGCGGTCGAGCGGTGCCACTTGTTGACGGGAAAGTCGACCACCGGGATGAAGTAGGTCAGCGCGGCGTTGTTGATCAGCACCTCGACCGGCCCGAGCGCGTCGCGCACCTCACCCGCCAGCCGCTCGCAGTTGTCGTACTCGGAGACGTCGCAGGCGAAGGCAGTCGCGTCGCCGCCGGCCGCCCGAATCTCCTCGATCGTCTCCTCTAGCGAACCGCCGAGGTAGTGCCCGCCCTCGGACAGCGTGCGCGCCGTGCAGGCGACCCGTGCGCCATGCTCGGCGAACAGCTCGGCGATCGCCTTGCCGATGCCGCGGCTCGCTCCGGTGACCAGGGCGACCTTGCCGTCGAGCTTCTTCTCTGCTTGCGTCACTGTGCTTCCTCCTTCATCCGTCGTAGGCGTCCCGGTACCGCTCGCGCAGCACGTTCTTCTGTACCTTCCCCATCGCGTTGCGCGGCAGTTCGTCGACCCAGACAAAGCGCCGCGGGTGCTTGAACCGGGCCAGATCCGCATCGAGTGCGGAGCGGAGCGTATCGTCGCCGACCGGCGCCTGCTCCGCCACCAGCACGGCTACGACCCCCTCACCCAGGTCGGCGTGCGGCGCGCCAATCACCGCCGACTCCGCGACGCCTTCCACCTCGTCCAGCCGATCCTCGACCTCCTTTGGGTAGACGTTCAAGCCGCCAGCGATGATCAGGTCCTTGCCGCGGCCTGCCAGGGTCACGCGGCCCTCGCCGTCGACGCTGGCGAGGTCGCCTGTGACGAAGAAACCGTCCGCCCGCATCTCTTCAGCCGTCTTCTCCGAGAGTCCCCAATAGCCCCGGAACAGGTTCGGGCCGCGAATCTCCAGCATGCCGACACCGCCGGCTGGCAGTTCCGCGCCGCTCTCGTTCACGACCCGCACTTCGACGTCCGGCAACGGGAAGCCCACCGTGCCGGCCACCCGCTCCCCTCGCAGCGGGTTCGACGTGATCATCCCGGCCTCAGTCATGCCGTAGCGCTCCAGAATCCGATGCCCCGTGCGCGCATCAAACTCGCCGAACACGGCCTCCGTCAGTGGCGCCGACCCGGACACGAACAACCGGACGCTCTCGCAGTCGGTAGCACCGAACCCCGGCTCAGCCAGCAGCCGCGAGTAGAACGTCGGCACACCCATCAGAACCGTCGCCTCGGGCAGCAGGCTTCGCACCGCCCCGGCGTCGAAGGCGGGCAGGAAGAGGATCTTCGAGGCGTTCAGGAACGCGGTGTGGAGCGCCACGAACAGACCGTGGACGTGGAAGATCGGCAGCGCGTGGAGCAGCACGTCGCCCGGCTCGAAGCCCCAGATCTCGTGCAGTGCCAGCGCGTTCGAGGTCAGATTCCCGTGCGTGATCTTCGCCCCCTTGGACCGACCCGTCGTGCCCGACGTGTAGCAGATCGCCGCCAGGTCGGCGTCGGCCCGAGGTTCGATGGTTGGGTCCACCGGGGCTGCCTGGGCCTCCCTCCACAGCGCGTCGATATCGACCGTCCGCGGGTCTCCGCCGTCGTCGGAATCGGCCGCCACCGCGCCGCGCACGACGACCCGCGGCGACGCGTCACCGACGAAGAAGTCGACTTCCCGCTCCGTGTACGCCGTGTTCAAGGGTACGTAGACCCCGCCACAGCGCAACACGCCCAAGTAGAGCGCCACCGCCTCCATCGACTTCGGCGCCTGAACCAGCACCCGGTCGCCCGGCTCGACACCCCGGGCGCGCAGCAGCGCCGCGAACCGGGCGGACGCCCGATCGAGGTCCTCGTACGTCCAGGTCACGCCTCCCGCGCCGCCGTCAGTGGAAGCCCGCACCAGCCCCGGCCGATCGAACGAGGGTTCGAAGCGTTCGCGGAGGAGACCGAAGAGATTCGTCATGAGAAACTGCCTGCGTTCGGAAGACCGACGATCCTACGCGCGTTGCACTTCCCTGTGCCGGCAATCCACACGTCCAGCCTTCGCCGACAGGCACTGCCCCTGATCGCCGGTCTCCTTCTGTTCTCGTTTCTCGCCGCCTGCACGGACGATCCGGTCTCCGAGACTCTGACGCTCGAGTTCTTTCCGGAAGCGGAGAACCAGCCGAACCCGGGCGAAGACGACACGGCCGCGCTGCCCGACACCGCCGGCTACGTCCGCATCGAGGCCCAGGTCGAGATCCGGCGCCACCTGATCCCGAAGGAGAACTCCCTGATCGTTCGGCGTGTGAACGACCGCACGGAAGCGCTGATGAACGAATACGACCCGTGGCACATCCGGTTCGACCGCGTGTTCGAGCCGGTCGCCGACGGCGCCGAGTGGCAGCGCGCCGGGAGAGAGCTGACCAGCTACCGGCGCTGGGCGCTGGCGGCCGACCCGGACACGGCGCTCCAGGACTTCTTCGTCGACACCCCGATGCGGCCTGTGTTCGAGGTCAGGGACAACGAGCGCCGGCTCCCCGAGCAGACGCGGCCGCCGCCCCGGACCGTGACCCTCGCGTTCGTCTTTACGGGCGGAACCAGGGCGACGGCGGGCGAGTCGGACGCCGCGTACCGGGGCTTTCGCAGCTTCGCAGCCGCCGCGGCGCGCTACCAGCGTCGGGTCGCTGCCCTGTGGGAGTACATGGACGAAAACCCGGGCCGTCGCTTCGAGACGCTGCGGGGACTGTTCGCCGCCGCCGAGGGCGAGGAACTGCCGGAGTCGCAGATGATCGTTCAACCACGGCAGTTGGCGCCGCTCGTCGAGCAAGCCGCCGTACGCGCCGGTTCGGCGAGTCTTCCGAGCCTCCGCGACCTGGAGATCGAGCTGATCGAAAGGGTCGTCGCCGCCGGCGAGCCTCTCGTCTCGATCTTCGAAGTCCCGAAGGGCGACGCCTTCACCCTGCAGGAGCTGTCGCGCCGAGTGTTCGACCCGTTCCCGGGCGTCGTCACGGCCAAACCCGACGGGACCGTCGTCGAAGCGGTCGGATTCGTCGAGGGCGGCGAGGGCTACAGCATCCCCTCGCTCGACCTCTGGAACGCCTACAAGGCCCTGCGCGACCTCTTCGTGTCTCCCGACCCGCTCGTCTTCCTGCTCGAGACCCAGAACGACGACTTCGGCTGCGATGAGGACGACGACGCCTGCAGAAACACCGCGCGCGTCTCGGCTTTCCTGGAGAGCGGGCCGCTCGGAGCCCGCCCCGGCTCCGCGACCCTGATCCAGCAGGTGCTGGAGGCCGAACTGCGCCCCCTCGACGAGTACCGCCTGGTCTGGATTCGCGGTGGCGCCGACGAGACCACGGAAGAAGCCGCCCAACCAGCCGGAGAGACGGGCCAGTAGATCCGGGCCGGTACAATCCGGCGCTGCGTTACGGAACGCGAAGCGGAGGAGCCACGGTTCGCCGAATCAGGAACCGCCGCGCAAGATTTGATCCTCACGAGGTACCGATGACCCGTTCGATCTTCAACCAACCCCACCTGTGTCCGCGCGGCAGCGCGGCGCTTCCACTTGCCGTCCTCCTGCTCGTGGCCGGTGCCGTTTCAACCTCGGCGCAACGGTCCTACCCGCCCGCCATGGAGGGCACGACGTCCGAGGTCTACCGCACCGTCGACGATGTCGAACTGAATATCTATCTGTGCAACCCGGAAGGCCATTCGGCCGACGACGCGCGACCCGCGATCGTCTTCTTCTTCGGCGGCGGTTGGCGCTCAGGTTCGCCGCAGCAGTTCCTGCCCCACTGCCGCTACCTCGCCGACCGCGGGATGGTTGCCGCCGTCGCCGACTACCGGGTGGCCAGCCGCCACGGCGTCACGGCAAGTGAGTGCGTCGGAGACGCGAAGAGCGCCGTCCGCTGGCTGCGCGTCAACGCGGACAGGCTCGGTATCGACCCCGACCGCATCGCCGCCGGCGGCGGATCGGCGGGCGGCCACCTGGCAGCGGCCACCGCCACTCTGCCGGAGCACGATCCCGATCCCGACGGCGTGAGCCCCGTGCCCAACGCCCTGGTCCTCTTCAATCCCGCGACCGTCCTGGCGCCCGTCGACGGCGATCCGATGCCGACGGAAGAGCAGCGCGAGCGCTTCGCCGCGCTGGAGGAGCGTTTCGGAGCGCCGCCCGAGTCGATATCCCCCTACCACCACCTGCGGGAGGGACTGCCACCCACGATTCTCTTTCATGGCGACGCCGACGAAACCGTGGCGCACAGCACGGCGGACAGGTTCTGTCGCGGCCTCCGGAAACACAGGGCGCGATGCGATTTCGTCAGCTATCACGACCAGGGCCACGGCTTCTTCAACTTCGGTCGCGGAGAGGGCGACGAGAAGAACAAGTGGTACGAGGACACCGTCTCCCGCATGGACGGCTTCCTGTACTCGCTCGAGTGGCTCGATCCGAAGCCCAATCCCGACGGCACGCCGGGAGAGCGTCTGACCTGGGAGGAGTCGCTCAGCAGGGCGCTCGGCAATCAGAGTCTCCCTCCAGGAATACAGGAGATCAGGGAGGAGCTCGAACACCGCGACGCGGAGGCGGCGACCTCTGAAGACGCCGAGAGCAGCGACGAAGAACCGACCCCGCCTGACGAGCAAAAGGTGGACAACGACGACATCGAGGACGAGTGATCGCCGTTTCCGCGATTCGCCGACGGCTCGGCTCCGTTGTTCTCACCGCGTTCGCTATCGGGAGCGCGGCCTTCGCCCAAACAGCGCCGACGCCAGGAGCGGCCTCGTCCAGCCAGACTGGAACCCAGCCGGCCGGCGAATGGCACAACTACGCCGCCGACAGCCGGAGCAGCAAGTACTCGCCGCTCGACCAGATCGACGGGACGAACGTTCACGAGCTTGAGATCGCCTGGCGCTGGAAGTCGATCGACTACGGCCTCGCCGCGCGCCACGAGGGCATCTTCCCGCCCTCCGTGTTCCAGAACACGCCGATGATGCGCGACGGCCGGGTGCTTGTCGCGACCGGCATCGGCGCCGCCGCGCTCGATCCCGCAACCGGCGAGATCCTCTGGACTTACGATCCCTTCCGGGATGAGGCGCCCAGGAACATGGGGCGGCTGCCCGTGCGAGGAGGCGTCACCTGGAACGACGGCGACCGCCAGCGGCTCTTCTTTGTCGGCAACGGTCGGCTGACCGCGCTCGATGCGCACACGGGCGCCCTCGATCCGGACTTCGGCGACGGCGGCCGGATCGACATGCTGGACGCCGGCCAGGGTCTCCGGCGCCGCGGGTACTTCTGGTCCTCGGCGCCCGTGGTCTGCGGCGATGTGATCGTGGTCGGCGAGTCGACCTCCGACGCCTGGTCCAGGCGCAGCAACCCGCCCGGGATCATCCGCGGGTACGACGTGCGTTCCGGCGCGCTGCTCTGGCGGTTCCACATCATCCCCGAGCCGGGCGAGTTCGGCTACGACTCCTGGGAGACTCCGGAAGCGGCCGAGGCAGGCGCCGCGAACGTCTGGACGTGGATGAGCTGCGACCAGGAACTCGGCATGGTCTACGCCGCGACCAGCACTCCGAGCAACGACTGGTACGGCGGCCATCGCCCCGGCAAGGGCCTGTTCGCCGAGTCGATCCTCGCCCTCGACGCCGCGACCGGCGAACGCCGCTGGCACTTCCAGGCCATTCACCACGGCCTCTGGGACTTCGACTTTCCGTCCGCTCCCGTGCTCGCCGACATCGTCGTCGACGGACGGCCGATCAAGGCGCTCGCGCAACCCTCCAAGCAGGCGTTCCTCTACGTCTTCGACCGAGAGACCGGCGAGCCGGTCTGGCCGATTGTCGAGTTGCCCGTGCCGCCTTCGGACGTTCCCGGTGAGCAGGCCTGGCCGACCCAGCCGCACCCGACGTGGCCATTGCCCTACGACCTCCAGGGGCTCGCGATCTCCGACCTGATCGACTTCACGCCCGAACTGAGAGCGATGGCGCTCGAGTACGTCTCCCAGTACCGCATCGGCCCGATCTTCCAGCCGCCGACGCTGATCGAGGGGTCGGATGCCAAACCGACGATCCAGGTGCCCGGGGCGGTCGGCGGCAGCAATTGGAACGGTGCCGCGCTCGACCCGGAAACGAACGTGGTCTACCTGCCGTCCGTCACCGTGCCGGCGATCCTGGGCCTGCGGCCGCCGCCCGATCCCGCACGCTCCAACCTGCGCTACCGGGTCGACCTGAGCGAAGCCGATGGCTACGAGTGGGCCACCCTGCCGAACGGCCTGCCGATCACGAAGCCGCCCTACGGCCGCCTGACCGCGATCGACCTCGACACCGGCGAGCACCTGTGGATGGTCCCGAACGGCGACGGCCCGCGTGATCACCCCGCCCTCGCCCACCTCGACCTGCCACCACTAGGCCAGCAGGGACGCGTATCGGCTCTGGTCACGAAGACTCTGGTCTTCCTCGCCGACGGCTCGGACGCGATGGTGGTCCAGCCCGAGGGTGCCGGCAGCAGGAAGTTCCGCGCATACGACAAGGCGAACGGCGACGTCGTCTGGGAGATGGAGCTGCCGTCCGGCGTCAGCGGCGCGCCGATGACCTACCTCCACGAAGGCCGCCAGTACATCGTGATGGCGATCAGCGGAATGGGCTTCGAGGGCGAGTTGCTGGCCCTGGCGCTGCCCGATCCGCCGGCAGCCGGCGCGGCGCCGTAACGCCGGCAACGGCCTCAGCAACACCAGATGAACCTGCGCGCCGTTTCCGGACTCGTGGGGCGGCTCCTGCTGCTCCTGGCCGGCGCGCAGCTCATCCCCTTCTCGTTCGCGCTCTGGCACGGCGAGGAGCGGCCCGCCGGGGCGCTCGCCGGCTCGCTGCTGGTTTGCGCCGCGGCCGGCGTGGCCGCTCACTGGTGGGGCAAACCGCACGAGAAGATCTACCGGCGCGAAGCGATCCTCGTCGTCGTCGGCGCCTACATCCTGGCGTCCTTCTTCGGCGCGCTTCCCTACCTGCTCAGCGGCGAGATCACGGATCCGATCGCGGCCCTGTTCGAGTCCGCCTCGGGCTTCACGACGACGGGCGCCTCGATCCTGACCGACATCGAGGCGCTGAGCCCCAGCATCCTGCTCTGGCGCAGTCTCACGCAATGGCTGGGCGGCATGGGGATTCTGCTCCTGTTCGTCGCCCTGTTCCCGAGCCTCGGCCCCGGCGCCCGCCTGCTCTACCGGCTGGAGGTGCCGGGACCCACCCAGGACATCATGCAGCCTCAGGTGCAGAAGACGGCGACCGTGCTCTGGCAGATCTACGTCGGCCTGACGATCGCCCTGATTCTGCTGCTGCTGGCGGGCGGCGCGAGCCAGTACGAGGCGTTCTGCTACGCGTTGACGACCGTGTCGATCGGCGGTTTCGCGCCCTTGAACGCAAGTGTCGCCGCATTCGACTCCGCCTTCATCGAGTGGACGGTCATCGTCTTCATGCTGATTGCCGGCATCAACTTCTCCCTGATCTTCGCGGTACGTTCACGGCCAAGCCAGCTCTACCGGGACACAGAGTTTCGCGCCTACGCGTCGATCGCCGCGGTGCTCGTCGCCCTGGTCACCGTCGATCGCTGGCGCAGCACCGACCTGCCCTTCCTCGAGGCCTTGCGCGAAGCCGCCTTCAACTCGGTTTCGCTGATGACGACGACCGGTTACACGACCCGGGACTACGACTCCTGGAGCGACACGTCCCGCACCCTGCTGCTGCTCGCCATGTTCGTCGGCGGCTGCGCCGGCTCGACCGCAGGCGGCGTCAAGGTCGGCCGCCTGGTCATGACGCTGAAGATGGCCCTGCGCGAGGTGCAACTCCTGTTCAACCCGCGCCGCGTACTGGCACTCCGGGTCGGCAACCGAACGATCAGCGACCAGGTGGCGCGCAGCCTGGGCGGCTTCATGACCCTGTTCGCCTTCCTGTGGCTGGGCGTCGCCGCCACACTCGCCATCGGCGGCAACGACATGGTCACGTCGCTGTCGTCGTCGCTCGCCTGCCTCTCGAACGTCGGCCCGGCGATGGGAGCGGCCGGCCCCAGCCTGAACTACGCCTTCTTTGCCGGTTGGGAGAAGCTCCTGCTGATCTTCCTGATGTGGTTGGGCCGGCTTGAGATCGTGGCCGTCGCCGCAATCTTCCTGCCCGTGTTCTGGCGCCGCTGAGCGGCCTTGCACGTCGCTGGCCGGGCACTGGGTGCGCCGGCGTCCCCGCCGGCTGCCGCCGCAGGCGGCCAGAGACTACGCGCCGGCCGCAGGCCGGCTCCGAACAACGCGGCCAGTGACGTGCAAGGCAGCTACTCGACGCGGCAGACTTCCGCGAACTCCGGCCGCGGCAGGCGAGGAAAGAGGCCCTCGGGATCGCCGTAGCCGATGGAACACAGGAAGTTGGAGCGCACCGAAGTGCCGCCGAAGAACAGCTCGTCGCACTTCGCGTTGTCGAACCCGGACATCGGCCCGCAATCGAGGCCCACCGAGCGCGCGGCGATCATGAAGTACGCGCCCTGCAACGTGGCGTTCCGGAAGGCCGTGACTTCGGCCAGTTCGGAGTCGCCCCGAAACATCTCGGCCATGCCGGGGCTGTGGGCGAAGAGCACGTCCATCTTCTCGAAGAAGGCGAGGTCGTAGCCGAGAATGGCGGTCGCGGGCGCCTGCCGGACCTTGTCCTGGTTGCCCGGCATCGCAATCGAAGCCAGCCGCTCCTTCGCTTCATCGCTCACCGCGAAGACGACCCGCTGTGGCCAGCAGTTCGCGCTCGTCGGCCCCCACTTCATCAGGTCGTGGAGTTCCCGGAGCGTCTCTTCCGGCACCTCCCGCGGGAGCCATCCGTTCTGGCTGCGGGCGTCGCGAAACAGGATGTCCAGGGCGTCGTCGGCAATCTTCGGCATCGCGTTCCTCCGGCGGCGCATGTTAGCCCGTGTGTCTCACCGATCGCCTGCTGCGGTCGCGGATCCGCGCCGTCGCCTCGTCGCCCGGCGCCGCTACCTTGCGCGGGCCAGACGGACCCTGGCCGCCGGTCAGTCGGTCGCCGGAGCGCGCCGGAAGAGCGTCGCGACGTGGGCCTCGGGCAGCGGCCGGGTCGCAAGCGAAACTGCCGCCGTGCAGCCCATCGCGAAGAGTCCCGCCAGCGCCGCGCAAGAGGTCGGGTTCGGCGACTCGCCGTGGAGCCAGGAGAACACCGGGTAAAGGAAGCTCCCCTCGAACCAGGCCGGATCGATCACGCCGGTGTGCAGGATCAGGAAAGAGCTCAGACCAACGATCAGGCCTGTGTAAGCGCCGGTTCGGGTTACGCCGCTCCACAGCGCGCCGAGCACGAGCGGACCCGCGAAGGCCGCCATCATGCCGCCGTTGCCGGTCCAGACCAGGATGGCGATGTTCATGTCCATCAGCATCCAGGCCATCGTCACGCAGACGACCATCACGCCCACGGTCGCCCAGCGGCTGATGACCAGCACGCGGTGGTCGAGTTGCTCCTCGCTGAGGTGGGAGTGGATGCGAGGCGCGATCGTCCGGCGGTAGAGGTCGTTGGCCACGATCTGCGACGACGACACGACGAGGCCGTCCGCCGTCGACATGACCGCGGACAGGATGCCGACACCGATCAGCGCCGCCAGCCAGGCCGGGAAGAGCTCGATGAACAGCGCAGGTAGCGCCTCGTTCGGCGTCGCCCCCTCCTCGTACAGCCGGCCGCCGAGCACCGCCCGGGCGAGGGCGCCGCCGAGGCCCAGCATGCCCAGGGTGACGCCGAAGACGGAGGCGAACCGCAGGAAGGTGAAGCGCGACTTGCCCGTCTTGAGCGCCCAGATCTTGTTGCCGATGTGCGGCAGCAGTCCGAGCGGAATGTGGGCCAGCAGCACCGCCATCTGCGACCACCAGGAATGGTAGAGCGGCGTCGAGCGGTTGATCCAGCCGACCTGGTTCGGGTCCTGTCCCCGGATACTGGAGATGACCGAGCTCAAGCCCCCGTCCAGACCGGCGCCGAAGACGAACAGGAGGACGACGAGCACACCGATCAGCAACATCAGGAAACCCTGCACGCCGTCGGTGAGGATGTCCGCGTGGGCGCCACCGAGGGACACGTAGACCATCAGCACGACGGCGGTGATCCCGAGCGCCCAGGCCGGTGAAAGCCCAAGCATCGTCTCGAACATGACCAGGCCCGACAGGAGCTGGCCGGCGAGGTAGAAGAACAGGAGCAGGGACGCCACGGTGACGATCACGCGGATGCCGTCCGACTGGTACCGGTCTCCAAGGAACTCCGGGATCGACCTCGAGCCGAACCGGTCGCCCGCGTTCGCGACCAGCCGCATGCAGATCAGCACGCCCAGGTACACGCCCGCCGGGTAGAGCACCGCCGACAGCAGCGCCGCCGTACCGTGCTCGTACGCGAGGCCCGGAAAGCCGAGGAATGTCGCTCCGCTCGCCGTCGTCGCCGCGAAGGCGAGGGCCAGGAAGAAGGGGCCGTAGGCCGCCCGCGCGGTCGCGAAGTCGTCGGCGCCATGAACCCGGCTCCGGCCGATCAGCCCGAACGCCAGCATGCCACCCATGTAGACGGCCAGGAACATCCAGGACCAGACGATCAAGCTCATAGCGAAACGGCTCACCGTATCACCCGCACCGCGGTGAAACCGTGACGCGCCGCTCAGCGTACTGCTACTACGAAGTCGACAACCGAGGAGCCATCTCCATGCGTCACGCCACCACCGCCAGGGCCGCCGTCGTCGCCCTGCTGTTCCTCGTTCTGCCGGGGGCGGCGGTCGCCGACACCGTCCGCATCCCGGCGGGCACGACCATCTACTGCGTCCTCGACGAGAGCCTCTCGACGAAGAAGAGGTCGAGCCACTACGTCCAGCAGGGAGACCGCGTAAGGGCCACGGTCGCCGAAGACGTCCTCGTCGACGGCCACGTGGTGATCGAAGCCGGAACCGTCGTCTGGTCGGAAGTCCGCCGCGCCCGCCGCGCGAAGGTCGCCGGCATCCGGGGCCGGCTCGAGGTCGAGGCGAACACCGTCAAGGCCGTGGACGACACGACGATCCGACTCGCCGGCGGCTACGACCGCTCAGGCAAGGGCCGCTTCGTGCTCACCGCCGCCCTCACCGCGGCCGTGGCATGGCCCTTCATCTTCATCAAGGGCAAGCACGCTCGCCTCGAACGCGGCGTGATCTTCGACGCCCAGACCGCGGCGCCCATCGAGGTCGAGGTCGGAGCACGCCCGGAGTTGCCGGCTCTCCGTGCCGACATCCCCGGCTTCCAGGTCACCATCCCCTACGACAAGATCGATCCCGACGTCCGGCTCACCAGACTGCCTCTGCACTTCGACGGGCTGGCTGCGAACATCGACGAGGCCCACGTCTCCGCGGTCAACGGCGAAGCGATCCGGCGGCTTGAGTTCGCCATCGTCAACGGCACGGGCGAGGTCGATTTCCAGGAACTGGCCGAGCACTTCCGGCTTGGGTTGAACCGGTTCACCGTCACGATCGACGGCCAGAGCGTCGACGTGCTGCTGGAGTTCGAGTTCTAGCGAGGCTTCGCCTCAGACCGACGAGCGTTCAGGTCGGAGCAGATGCCGGCCAGAAGGCCGGCGCACCCAGTGGGCGGAACTTGCCTCAACTGTAAGGGTGACGCCTGTTCAAGGAGTCTGGCAACCTGGATAAGGGACGAGGCGCGCGCCGGGCGCAGCCGACGTTCCGGTCGACTCGGGGTCTCCGCTACTGTTCACCCATGCCGACGACCATCCGCCGACTCTCCCGTGTCTGCCTTCCAGCCGCCCTCATCGCGGTCTTCTCCCTCGCGCCCGCGGCGGCCCAGAAGGAGCCGCTGGAGCTCCGCCACATCTACGGCCCCGACGCTCTCGACTTCTCACCCGACTTGCCGCGGATCCGCTGGCTGCCGGGCGGCCAGGACTACCTGCAGGCCGAAGACGACGAGGACGGTCCCGGTCGGCTATGGCAGTTCGTCGACGCGACGACCGGGGACGCGGAGCCGTTCTACGACCCCGAGCCGTTGGCTCGGGCTCTGGAAGAGAAACTGCGGCTGGACAGTGAGGACGCCGCCTCCAAGGCGCGACCGTCGTCGCTGCGCCTGTCGCCGTCGACCGATCGGCTCCTGCTCCAGCTCGCCTCGGACCTGTTCGTCTGGGACTTCGACGCCGAGACGCTGACGCGGCTCACCCACGGTCCAGAGGAGGAGGAACTGGCCCGGTTCTCGCCCGATGGTCGCAGCCTCGCGTTCGTGCGCGACGCAGACCTGTACGTGGTCGGCGCTGGTGGCGACGAAGTCCGGCTGACCACAGACGGGGGCGAGAACACGCTGAACGGCAAGCTCGACTGGGTCTACCAGGAGGAGATCTACGGCCGCGGCAACTACCAGGCTCACTGGTGGAGTCCGGACAGCCGCCACATCGCGTTCCTGCAGACCGACGAGCGGGACGTGCCCCGCTTCACGGTGGTCGATCACGTGCCCTACCGGCCGCCGCTCGAGGTCTACCCCTATCCCAAGGCCGGTGACGCGAATCCTCGCGTCCGGCTGGGAGTCGCCCAGGCGAACGGCGGCGGCACGACCTGGATCGATCCGGGGATCTACGGGCACACCGAGATCCTGTTCGTGAACGTCGCGTTCTCGCCCGGCGGCGACGTCTGGTATCAGGTCCAGGACCGCCGCCAGACCTTCCTCGACCTGCACCGGGCCGATCCGGACACCGGCAAGTCGGAGCGGGTCCTGCGCGAGGAGTCCCACGCCTGGGTGAACCAGCTCGGTCCGCCGCATTTTCTGGAAGGGGAGAACGGCCTGAAGAGGAACAGCCTGAAGGAGAACGGCCTGCAGGGGAACGACCTGGAAGACGGCGGCTTCCTCTGGCTCAGTGAGCGGACCGGCTTTCAGCACCTCTACCATTACGACCAGGACGGCAAGCTGGCCGGGGCACTGACCGAAGGACGCTGGGAGGTCCGGTCACTCAACGCCGTCGACGAGCAGGCCGGCGCGGCCTACGTCTCCGGCACCTACCGCTCGGCGATCGGCGCCGACGTGCTCCGGGTCGCTCTCGACGGCTCCGGCGCGACCCTCCTGACCGAGGAACCCGGCAGCCATCGCGGCAGCTTCCCGGAGGACGGCCCGATCGCGCACTGGATCGCCACGTCGAGCGACCTTCACACGCCGACGACGATGACGCTGCGCCGTGCCCAAGACGGCGTGACCGTCCGCGACCTCGGCGACGGCGACGTGCCGGACATGGAACGCTTCGACATCTCACCTCCCGAACTACTAAAGATCGCCACGAGCGACGGTGTCGACCTGGAAGCGATGCTCATCCGGCCGCACGGCTTCGATCCCGAGCGCGTCTACCCGGCCTGGGTTCACGTCTACGGCGGCCCCCACGCCCAGCAGGTCCGGGACGGCTGGCAGGGGTCCCGCGGCATGTGGTTCCAGTACCTGGCCCAGCAGGGAATCGTCGTCCTCGTCGTCGACAACCGGATCGCCTCCGGCAAGGGCGTCGAATCGACCTGGCCGGTGTACGGGAACTTCGGCGAGCAGGAACTGATCGACCTGGTGGAGGCGGTCGACTGGCTGGGCGCCAAACCATGGGTCGACGCCGAGCGGATCGGCCTCGACGGCTGGAGCTTCGGCGGTTACATGACCCTCTACGCGCTCACCCGTTCCGACCGCTTCCGGGCCGGGATCGCCGGCGGCAGCGTCGTCGACTGGCGCGCCTACGACTCGATCTACACCGAGCGCTACATGTCGACGCCCGACGACAACCCTGACGGCTACAAGGCCTCGTCAGTTCGCGAACGGGCGGCCGACCTCCACGGCGACCTGCTGCTCATCCACGGCACGATGGACGACAACGTCCACATGCAGAACACGCTGCAGATCGCCTGGGACCTGCAGAAGGCCGGCAAGCCGTTCGAGATGATGCTCTACCCGAAGTCCCGGCACGGCATCTCGGACCCCGACCTCTCACTGCACCTCCGCGAGACGATGGCCCGCTTCATCCTGAAGACGGTCGAACCCTAGCTTCGCCAGGCGCGTACGCTCAGGGCCAGCGTCGCGATCGTGCCCCAGGAGAGCCCCACGACCACGCCGGCGTCCAGGATGCCTCGCCAGGGCTGGTCCAGCCGGTGGACGAGGACGATCAGGACCAGGATGCCGAGGGTGCCGAAGTAGACGCCCAGGCGCTCGCGCCTCGTGCCCTCGAAGTACCCGGCCGCGAACAGCGGCGCGAGCACCACCCGGAGCAACGTCGGCTGCCTGCGGATCGTCATCGCCCGCTCCGCCACCCGCGGCGAGAAACGCAATTGGAACCCGCGCAGCCCTTCCGACCAGGCCATGAACGGAATGATCGCCAGGAGGGCCGCCCAGTGGTACCAGGCGAACGGTTCGTCGAAGGCCGCGATCGAGATCCTGGCGAGCCGATAGACCGCCCACACGAGCAGACCGACGATGCCGCCGACGGCCCACAGCGCGCCGGCGGTCGCCACGGCGCGGCCCGCAAGGCCGCGTTCCGCGTCGGCGGGAGCGGCTTCACTCATCCGACGCGAGATCCCGCCGGCCCTGGTCACTGGCCAGCGCCGCGTGGTTCAGGATGTTCCTCGCCATGGACGACGGCTGGCTCGCGGCATTCGCCCGGTAGATGGCGGCCCGCGCTTCGTGGACTTCGGCGTTCCCCGGAGCCGCGTGCCCGACGGCTTCGATCAGGTGGCAGGCCACGGCGTGGTCGCCGTCCGACGAGGCCGCCAGCGCCCGTTCGATCACCCGCTCGACGCCGCCGGCCAGTTCAACCCAGGCTTCGGCCTGCTCCCTCTTCGTCGCCGGCACGACGCTGTCGAACTCGCCGTCCCACCAGCCGCCGTAGCGCCGCCAGACCATCCGCACGAGGAAGCTCGGATCGTCGTAGACCGGCTGCAGGTACGGCTCGTCCACCAGGTCGGCCGGCGGCGTGACCGCCTGGATGACCTGGTCGAGACTCAGGCCGCGGTTCATTGCCGCCACGCTCTGTTCCTCGATCGACCGCATGTAGCGGGCGGTGCCGTCGAGCGCCCGGCGCACCCGGTCGGCGCCGAGGATCGGCAGGCCGTGCCCGGGAAGCAGGATCTCGGCCCCCAGGGGCAGCATCCGCTCCAGGCTGTCCGCCCAGTCGCCGACGTAGCGCTGCACCTTCTGCGGATTGCCCGCGTTCGGCACCGCCCAGATGAACAGGTCGCCCGTGTGGAGGATGCGGCGCTCCGGAATCCACGTCCAGGTCACGTCGTCCGTCTCGCCCCGGCCATGGGTCAACTCGAAGGTCAGATCGCCCCGACGGAAGGTCAGGTTCCGGCGGTAGAGAACGTCCGGATAGCGGTAGCTCTCGGGCCACCGATAGTGCGGCGCGTCGATCGCGAACTGCCGGCGGTTGATCGCCGTGTTCCAGCCAAGGGTCGAGAGGTAACGGTCGAAGTGGGCCGGCACCCGCTCGTGGGCGTACACGGTCGGCCGCGGCCAGCCTCGCTCGTCCGCCTCCGCGTCGAAGGCGGTGACCGAGAACACATGATCCACATGGTGGTGTGAGTAGATAGCCGCCACCACCGGCGTATCGGGCCACTCCCGCCTGACCTCCTCGAAGCAGCGCTTCACGTCGAGCAGGTGACCGGCGTCGAGCATCACCAGGCCGTCGCCGCTGTCGATCACGTAGAAGCCCGCGATGCCCTTGAAGCCGAGCAGACTGTCCGCGAGCCGGCAGGAACCCGGGTAGTAGCGGTGCACCGGGTGGTGCTCGAACTGAAGGTCGAGTTCGCCCCGCCAAGCCTGCTCAGCCAGGTCCAGGAGGCTCGGGTGCTGTTCGTCGGGCATTTGGGGGCGGACGTTACCCCAGTGCGAGTGGCGGCTGGCCGGAGAACGCGGCTGGTAGCCTCCGCCCCGTGAAACGGAGCCTGCCCGCGATCGTGGGCCTGTCGGGTTTCTTCGCGGGCGCGCCCGTCGCCGGTCAGGAGCAGCCGGAAGCCGGCGCCGAGCGCCCGACGATGGCCGCCACCCGGGTCGACCAGGGCCCCACCCTCGACGGCGACCTGAGCGACCGGGCCTGGAAGGCGTCCGAAGTCGGCACGGACTTCATCCAGCACGAGCCACATGACGGCGTGCCGGCAACCGAGCAGACGGAAGTGCGGGTCGTGTTCACGGACAGCACGATCTACTTCGGCATCACCGCATTCGACGCGAACCCCGACGCGATCATCGCCAAGGAGATGGAGCGGGACAGCCGCATCTACCAGGACGACTCGATCATCCTGCTGCTCGACACCTTCCACGATGGGCGGAACGCCTACGCCTTCGAAACGAACCTGAACGGCGCGAGGACCGACACCCTGGTCACCGACGAGGGCCGCGATCTGAACCTGGAATGGGACGGCATCTGGTCGGTGGCGTCGCGGAAGACGTCTGACGGGTGGTCCGCGGAGGTCGCCATTCCGATCTCGACGCTACGGTTTGATCCAGCCGCTCCCGCCTGGGGCTTCAACCTCCAGCGCTACATCGCCCACAAGCGGGAGATGACCCACTGGTCCGGCCTGCCGCGGGAAGTCGGCGTGCTCGGACAGGTGGGTTCCGAAGTCCAGCCCGTGCACCGCGTCTCCATGGCCGGCGAACTGACCGGGCTGACGGGGCTCGCGCAATCGGCTCAACTCCAGATCAAGCCGTTCGTGGTCGGCGACGTCGGCGAGGACCCCCGCCTCGATCTGGACCCGGCCACCGAGGGCGACTACGGTCTGGACCTGAAGTGGGGCGTCACGCGCTCCCTGGCGCTGGACCTGACCTGGAACACGGACTTCGCCGAAGTCGAGGTCGACGAACTGCAGACGAACCTCACCAGGTTTTCGCTCTACTTTCCCGAGAAGCGCGATTTCTTCCTGGAAAACGCGGGCATCTTCGACTTCGGACCGCCCCACCGCCGCTTCTACGAGCCGCCGGTGCTCAAGGCGTTCTTCTCGCGGCGGGTTGGCCTGGACGCAGGCCGGCAGGTGCCGATCGACTGGGGAACCCGCCTCACCGGGCGGATGGGCGGTTGGGACATCGGCGTACTTCGAGTCGCCACGGCCGACGTCGATAGAGACGCGGGAACGCTGCCAGCGAACGCGTTCACGGTCGCCCGACTCAAGCGAAACGTCGGGGAGCGGTCGTCGATCGGCGCCATGCTCACGGAGGCCGTTCCCGACGGCGAACTCGCGAACCGCGTCGCCGGCGTCGACTTCGTCTACAAGCCGGGGCCGAAGGTGATCTTCGGCGGCTTCTGGTCCAACAGCGGCATCAGCGAAGAGGCAGCCGCCAGTCCCGGTGACGCGGCCTCGGTCGGCGCCTCCGACACCGGAGAGTCCGCCTACGGATTCAACTTCGACTATCAGGGCCGCGCCCTGACCGTGTTCCTGGACGCCCAGGAGATCGAAGAGGAGTACGACCCCAAGGCCGGCTTTCTACTACGCCGGAACGTCCGTCATCTGAATCCGCTGATCCAGTGGCTGCCACGGATCGAACGCGGTTTCATCCGCTCCTGGTTCACCGAACTGTACGTCGACTACTACGAGACGCTGGACGGCGGCGAGCTGGAGTTCAAACGGATCGACATTCTGCCCATCGGCATGAGAATGACGACCGAGGACCGCTGGCGGATCGGCTACGTCCTCCAGACGGAGAACCTGCTGGAACCGTTCGAGGTCTCGCCCGGAGTCGTCATTCCGCCTGGCCGGTACGAGTTCAACACCGTTGACGCGGCAGCCTTCACGAACCAGACCCGCCTCTTCGGCGTCCGCGGGCGGATCAGCGTCGGCGATTTCTACAACGGCACCCAAACCTCCGGCCGCTTCACCTTCAACTTCCGCATCTCGAAGCACGTGAAGGCCGAAACCCGATGGGTCTTCAACGACGTCGAGCTGCCGCAGGGCGCCTTCGACGTCGGCCTCTACAGCCAGGTCGTGAATTTCACGTTCACCCCGAACCTGCGGCTCAACACGATCCTTCAGTACAACGACCTCTCCGGCGACCTCGGAACGAACATCCGCCTGCACTGGATCTACAAGCCGGGCTCAGACCTGTTCGTGGTTTACAACGAGAACTGGATGGCCGAGGATCTCCGCTACCGGCAGAGCACCCACCGCCAGATCGCGGTGAAGTTCACCTACCTGATCCAGCCCTGAGCAGTACCGCATGCCGAGACCGACGCAGATTGCTCCTGCACTTGCGCTCACTTTCCTGGGCGCCGGGCCGGGCACCGGAATCCAGGAAGCAGCACCCGGCACCGAGCGACCGACGATGGCCGCCACGCGGGTCGACCAGGCCCCCACCGTCGACGGCGATCTCAGCGACCGCGCCTGGCAGGAGTCCGAAGTCGGAACGGACTTCATGCAGCACGAGCCCCTCGACGGCGTACCCGCCACGGAGCAAACCGAACTGCGGGTCGTGTTCACCGACAGCACGATCTACTTCGGCATCACGGCACTCGACGCGAACCCCGACGCGATCATCGCCAAAGAGATGGAGCGGGACAGCCGGATCTTCCAGGACGACTCGATCCTCCTCCTGCTCGACACCTTCCACGACCAGCGCAACGCCTACGCCTTCGAGACGAACCTGAACGGCGCCCGCGCGGACACCCTGGTCACCGACGAGGGCCGCGACCTGAACCTGGAATGGGACGGTATCTGGTCCGTCGCGTCGCGCCGGACCGCCTTCGGCTGGGTGGCCGAGATCGCGATTCCGATCTCGACGCTGCGCTTCGACCCGGCGGCCCCTGCCTGGGGCTTCAACGTACAGCGCTACATTGCCCACAAGCGCGAAATGACGCATTGGTCCGGGCTGCCGCGCGAGGTCAGCGTGCTCGGGCAGGTGGGATCCCAGATCCAGCCTGTCCACCGCATCTCGATGGCCGGAGAACTGACCGGTCTGACCGGACTCGCCCAGTCCGCCCAACTCCAGATCAAGCCCTTCGTGATCGGCGACGTCAGCGAGGACCCGCGGCTCGAAGCGGACCCGATCACCGACGGCGACGGCGGCCTCGATCTCAAGTGGGGCGTGACTCGTTCCCTGGCGCTCGACCTGACCTGGAACACCGACTTCGCCGAGGTCGAGGTCGACGAACAGCAAACGAACCTGACCCGCTTTTCGCTCTACTTTCCCGAGAAGCGCGACTTCTTCCTGGAGAACGCCGGCATCTTCGACTTCGGCCCGCCTCACCGGGAGTCCTTCCGCCCGCCCGTGCTCAAGGCCTTCTTCTCGCGTCGTGTCGGCCTGGACGACGGCCGACAGGTGCCGATCGACTGGGGCGCCCGGCTCACCGGCCGCCTTGGCGGCTGGAACATCGGGGTGCTGCGGGTCGCGACCGCCGGCATCGACCGGGATGGCGGCAACCTGCCCGCCAACGCGTTCACGGTCGCCCGGCTCAAGCGCAATCTGGGCCGGCGCTCGACGATCGGGGCCATCGTCACCGAGGCGGCGCCCGACAACGAGGACGCGAATCGCGTCGTGGGCCTGGATTTCAACTACAAGCCGACGACGAAGTTCGGCGTCGGTGGCTTCTGGACGGGCAGCGGCCTGAGCGAAGATCCGGAGAGCACCGGGACAGGCGCTTCAGCCGACACCGGCGAAGCGGCCTACGGAGTCAACGTCGACTACCAGGGGCGGGCACTGACGATGTCGATGGACGCCGAGGAGATCGAGGAGAACTACCAACCCGCGGCCGGCTTCCTGCTGCGCAAGAACGTGCGCCACCTGAATCCCCGCTTCCAGTGGCTGCCAAGAATCGAGCGCGGCCTGGTCCGCTCCTGGTTCACCGAGGTCCGTTACGACTACTACGAGACCCTGGACGAGGGCGAGTTGGAGTCCGGCCGGCTGGAGATCTCCGCCCTCGGCATGAGGATGACGACCGAGGACCGCTGGCGACTCGCGTATGTCGGCGAGGAGGAAAACCTGGTCGAGCCGTTCGAGATCGCTTCGGGCATCGTCATCCCGGCCGGTCGCTACGAGTTCGACGGCCTCGAACTCGCCATGTTCAGCAACCAGAGCCGCCTCCTCGGCGTCCGCGGCCTGTTCGGTTGGGGAGACTTCTACGACGGCACCCGGACCTCCGTCCGCCTGACCTTCGGCGTCCGCGCCTCGAAGCACGTGCAGACCGAGAGCCTCTGGGTCTACAACGACGTCGAACTGCCCCAGGGCGCGTTCGACATCGGGCTGTTCAGCCAGCGGGTGGACTTCACCTTCACTCCCGACCTTCGGCTCAACACGATCGTCCAGTACAACGACGACACCGAGGATCTGGGCGTGAACGTCCGGCTGCACTGGATCTACAAGCCGGGGTCCGACCTGTTCGTCGTCTACAACGAGAACTGGATGGAGGGGGACCTCCGTCAGCGGCTGAGCACCCACCGCCAGATCGCGGTGAAGTTCACCTACCTGATCCAGCCCTAGCGGCCTGCGTGGCAAAAACTGGGTGCGCCGGCGTCCGGACTCCTGCCGCGCTAACAGCCGCGCCCGAACGAGAGCCTGGCTCGAGCGCTAGGTCTTCGCCCAGTTGAAAGTGCGCACCAGGTGGGTGTAGTCGGCCTGGCCGCGAGCGATCGTCGTACTGCCCAGGAAGTCCTCGCGGCCCAGCATCACCCGCAGGGGGTAGGGCTTGCCCTCGAGCCACTTCTCGTCGAGATGGCCGTAGTCCTCGACCGGGCGCAGGGCCAGGCGGGAGAACGTGATGTGAACCACAACCCGCTCACCGGGGATCGCGCGCGGGTAGTTGCCGTGCCAGACCGAGCCGTCCCAGGCCACCACCGACCCGGCCGGGCACTCCGTCGGAATGGCTCCAGGTTCCGTGGCAACCTCCTCCTCGTTCGGATGACGCCGCAGGCGATGCGTCCCCGGGATCACCTTGGTGCAGCCGCCGGCCTCGGTGAACTCGTCACACGCCCAACACAGGGTAAGGAGCTGGTTGTGGACCGGGAACGGGGCCGGCAGCCAGTTCTGGTCCGCGTGCAGCGGCAGCTTCTGCGCGCCCAGCGGCCGGATGCTGGCGATCAACTGGGACAGCAGAGCGCCCTTCCCGCACATGATCTCCGCGAGGACCTCGATCTTCGGCCGCAGGACAACGTCCTCGTAGATCGGATCCCGACCGAGGAGCAACGCAGCGGAACGGCCCCTCGCCTTGCCCTCCGTCTCCTCTGCAAGCCGCAGGCAGGTTCCCCGCAGACGCCGGGTGAACTCTGGCGTAGCTACGTCACGCAGGATGGTGTAGCCCTGCTCCTGCATCTCATGGATGTTCTGCGCCATGTCGAGGCGTTCGACGTCGGCCGCCATCTCGTCCGACAGGTCGAACGGCTGCCGGGTCCTGGTCAGGCGTTCCGGCGGTGGCGGCGCCTTGGCCCCCGGGCCCGGTCCCTCGAGTCGTGCAGTAGCGGTTCGCGCCATCACCTTTGATCGTAGCAGGGGACCAGTTTCAATCCGGAGAGAGACAGTGTTGCAAGATCATCCTCCAATGATCCCCAACACCCCTTCAGACTCACTTCTCGTGGGATTGACATCGCCACTTCAGGCTCACTTCACATGGGACAAGACTGTAACTGTCCCCAAGAGGCCGAGCACCGACGGTTCCGGCGTTCCTGTGACACAGCTTCGCAAGGCCAACTAACCAAGCTTCCGGTGCAGCGCCTCCATCACAACTGGCGGCACGACGCCGGTCAGGTCCCCCTCCAGGCTGCCGACTTCCTTCGTCAGGCGGCTGGAGAGGTAGATCCACTCCGGGGCCGGCAGCAGGAAGATCGTGTCGATGCCCGGCGCAAGGCGGCGGTTCATCAGGGTCATCGGCAGCTCGTAGTCGAAGTCGGCGCCGGAGCGCAGGCCGCGGATCACGGCGATGGCGCCCTTCTCCCGGGCGTAGTCGACCAGCAAGCCGCTGAAGCTCTCGACCCGGCAATCGTCCGAGTCGCCCACGAGGTCGCGCAGGAGGTCGATCCGCTCCTGGACCGAGAACAGCGCCTGCTTCTGATCGTTGAAGAGCACAGCGATGTAGAGCACGTCGAAGAGCCGGCGGGCACGCTCGATCAGGTCGAGGTGGCCGTTGTGCACCGGGTCGAAGGAACCGGGAAAGATGCCGATTCGCTCGCTCATTCTCCGCTCCCCAACCGGTCCGAGAGATCGATCGTCGTCACGTTGTGCGCGGCGTCCGTCAGGCGCAGCAGCAACAGCCGGGCGCCCCCTGCGGCATCGATGGACAGGGTCTCCCGCTGGCTGTCGAGCAGGCCGTCCTCGACCATGGCGGCACGCCACTCGCCCGCGTCGACGCTGACTACCGCCTCGCGTAGCGGGCTCCAGGCGTCTTCGACGACCGCGCTCACGCGGCTGCCGTCCCGTGAGGCCTCGACGAGTCGTGCCGGGCTGTGGTCGACGACGACCGCGGCGGACACCCGCTCCGCCTCGAGGGCCTCGCCGGGGGCGTTGTCCAGCTTGTCGGACGCGCTGACCCGGAAGCGGTAGACGCCGTCCGGCAGTACGGTGGCATCGAAGCTGAAGAAGGTCGCCTTCAGGTCGTCCGCGACCTCCAGCCAGAGGGCATCCGCGTCGCTCGCGTCTTCCCCGGCCGCCGCCAGCGCCGCCTCGCGGGCGAAGGCGAGCCGGAAGCGGAGACTGTCCTTGTTCGGGTCCTCGGCCTCCCAGCGCAGCGTTCGGTAGCCCAGCTTCCACAGGCTCTTCGTGCCCTTCTGGGTCTGCGCCGGATCGCCGACGGTGGTGAAGATGCGATCCCGGTTCGGGTGGGCCGGCTCGTAGGCCTGGTTCGAGGGGTTGAAGTTCGTCGGCACCAGGATCGTCCCCGCGGGGAGTACGTCCAGCTTCTTGATCTCGGGCTTGCGGTTGTGCTGCCGGTAGGTGACCTCGACGGCCACGACCTCGGGCGTCAGGTCGCCGCTGCCACGGAGCTCGGCCCGCCACTGGAGGTAGCGGCCGGGCGGCAGATCGGAAAGAGGCGCCTCCCGCGCGACGGAAGCCTCGGTCCAGTCCGACCAGGTCTCGTCGGGGTCCGAACTCATCCCGCTACGGGCGGAGAGCGCGACCTGCGCGCCGTCTCCGGCACGCCCGCGCCAGCGGATCGACCCGAAGCTGGCGACGGAGGACGCGTCGAGCGGCTTGGCGGTCACCGTCCCCTGCCGCGCCAGGCCGCCGCTGTCGCCGCCGACGAAGCCGTAGACGGCCGCCGCGTTGACGCTGGCGAAGACGGGACCCGCCGGGCCGGTGGCCAAACCGACGATCTGGCTCTGGTCGAGGTCCTTCTCCAGCACCATCTGATCGTTCTGGAAGCTGAACAGCTTGCCTTCCTGGCCGGTGGCGACCCAGAGCCTGCCCTGCTGGTGGCTCAGGGCGTACACCGTCTCCATCTCGAACTTCCAGATCGACTCGACGGCGCCGGTCGCGTCGATCCGCAACACCTCGGAGCGCGGACCCTTGAAGGAAGCGGAACGGCTGCCGGCGGAGATCGCGCCCGTCTGGACCGTGACAGCGCTCTGCTGGCCGTTGGAGCTCGACGAGTTACTGCCGGAGGAAGCGGTGCTTCCCGTCGAGCTGCTTGCCGTCGAACCGGCGCTCGAGGAGCTTCGGGCCCTGCTCAGGTCGACGAAGCTCGCCTCGGAAGCGAGCGCGGAGGCGTAGAAGGCGCCGTCCTCGCCGGGAGTGATCGCCAGCACCTCGGGGCCGACGGCGTCGTAGAGCGTGCGGGCCTGGCCTTCCGCGTCGATCTCGAGCAGCAGACCCTCGCCCGCGGTGCCGGCGAGCACGGTGCCGTCGGCGCGGAGCGCGAGCGAACGGATATGGATGTCCGTGCTGTCGTAGAGCAGCTTCGATTCACCGCTCGCGAGGTCCACCCGGTGCAACTTCCCTTCCGGGCCGGTCGCCACCAGCAAGCCGCCATCGCCGGTGCCCAGGAGCGCCCAGATGTACTGCGCATCCGGGTCGAAGAGCTCTTCGACCTCGTCCTCCGGCCGCTTCCGGTAGACCTTGCCGTCCGGCGACGAACCGGCGTACACGACCCCGTCGCCGTCGACCCAGACCGCGAACACTTCGGGTTCCTCGGTGGCGAAGAGTTCGGTAATCGAGCCGCTATCCCCGTCGATCTCGACCTCCAGAACCTTGCCGGAGTTGCCCGTGCCCGCAGCGAAGCGGCCTTCGGTTCCCACGAAGGAGAACAGGAAGGGCTCCGCGACGGTGGCGAACTGCTCGGCCCGCTGGGCGAGACGCAGAATCCCCAGCCGATCGAGACTCACGTCGACGAGTTCGCCCGCCAGAAACGCGGCCTGACTGTCGGCGCGCCAGATCTTGACTTCGGAGGCGCCGGCGAAGCCTCCGGTCAGCAGCAGCAGGATTCCGGCCACGATCCCCGCCGCGGGGCGGGCGTGGTCCCCCAGGGTTTGGGCACTCAAGGCGCGTTACCGGGCAGGATCTCGAGGTCGAGCCGGAACAGGCCGTCGAGCGGGACGTCCAGGTCCCGGCCCTGCTCGGTCACGATCGCCAGGTTCAGCGCCCGGGGCTCGCCCTGCAGGGACGAAGCCTGCCAGATCGATCGAACGGACGCCGGAAGCTGGGGCATCGGACGTCCCTCGACGATCAGCCCACGAGCCGGGACCACACCGAGCGCGGCGAGCCGGCTCTTCGGTTGGAACGAACGGAGCATCTCGAGTTCGTCCGTGAGCGACGACGCCTTGCTCGGCTCCAGTTGCAGCCGCGCCGCGTCGATGCTCACGCCGTCGCCGACGAAGAGGTAGTAGCGGCCCGGGCGGCGATCCTCGGGAATCGTCACCGGGAGCGTCTCCTGGTACCGGTTCCCGCGATGCCGCCGGAGATCGAACACGACATCTACCGTGTCGCCGGGGTGAACCCGCCTCGAAGAGGCCTGGGCGCGCTCGATCTCCACCGTCCGCACGCCGTGGCTCTGACTCAGAGTCAGGTCGACGCCCTCGATCTCGACGTCTTCGTAGTCCGAGTTGACCAGCGCCCCGACCAGGGCGAGCAGGTAGAACGCGGCGCTCGTCCCGGGCCCCGAACCGTCGAAGGTCTGCTGCAGCGGCACGTCTTCGTGGCCGCGCAGGCGCAGCGTGCCGGTCATGTCGAGGCCGCTCTCGCCGCCGCCGTACGAAGCGGATTCGAGCGCCTGCATCGTCGGAATGCCGACCAGCGAGGGGAGCATCCGGGGCAGATCGGCCAGCCTGAGATCGAAGCGGCGGCTGTCGCCGCCGGGCGTCTTGACCTGGATCGTCATCGGGATGGTCCGCGCCTCGGCGCCGACCCTTCCCCGCAGACCCGCGAAGCGGTCCTGATCGAAGGCGCCGACCACCGAACCGATGTTGCTGAGCCGCATCGAGCTGTTCAACCGCGGCACGACCCCGATCACCTCCACCGTCGCCATCGGCACCCGCAGTGGGCCCACGCCCAGGTACGGGTGGCCCATCGCCAGGACTTCGCCGTCCTCGACCCGGGTCACGGTACCGCCGACCGCCAGCTTCAGGTCGCCGTCGATCAAGACGCCCGCGACCGCGCTGCCGGCACTCAGGTCAGGCATCCCGGCGGTGTCGGCGCGGCCGGCCGGCGCGGCGGCGAGCATCCGGCGCACCGGATCGCCGAAGCCCAGGGTGGCGATCTGCGCACCCCCACGGCCTCCCCAGTTCGCCGGCGCGACGAGCGAGCCGAGTTGCTCCGCGACGATCTCCCGGACCGCCGCGGCGACGTCGTCGGGGGGCTCGAGCATCTGTTGCACGGACCGGTCGAACGGCCGCAGCGCGCCCGGAGCCGCCAGTCCCAGGGACTCCCCCGCCGCCTCGCCGGCTTCCAGCGTGCTCAACTCCCGCATCGCGGCGATCGGCGTGATCAGGGCGAGAGCCTCACTGGTGAACGCCCAGGAATAGGCAACCGCTCCGGCAAGGCGTTCGTCGAAGTAGACGGGGCTGCCGCTCATCCCGGCGACGACGCCCGACTCTTCCAGGCCGTTGCCGCTCAGACGGGCAACGATGTAGCTCGTGCCCGGGTCCATTTCCCGAATCACGCCGACGACCTCGACGCCGAAGCGCGCAGGCTCGCTACCGGCGAACACGGACAGGCCGTAGCCGGTCTGCCCGCGGGAAAGCTCGTCCACGCCGATCTCGTCGCCGTTCAGATCGACCGGCGAAGCGGATTGGGCGCGCGGCGTCGCCACCGGTTCCTGCGCCCAAACCGGGGCGGCCAGCAGGCCTAGCACGAGAGCCACGGAACGGGTCACAGTCAGGGTTCTCTTCGGAAGTCGGCAACCAGAGCCGGCGACCGGTGTCAGAGATCGAAACGCCCGCGGCGCAACACCCGCAAGCCGGCGGAACTCCAAGATACCACGCTGGATGGCGGCCCTCCGGGCGTCTGCTCGCCGCCCACGACGAGCGCACCGGAAGCGCCGAGTATCGGTTCGAGCGCCGCCCCCTCGCAAATCGCCGGCTCTCCGCTGCGGTTCGCGCTCGTCGCGGTCAGCGGGTGGCCCAGCTCCCGCAGCAGCCCCCGGAGCCGCTCGTGCGCCGGCACCCGCACCGCCAGGGTCTCGCCGCCCGCGGCCGCCGGCAACGACGCGCCTGGAGCAAGCGGCGCCACGACCGTGAGCGGCGCCGGCCAGTGAACCGCCACCATCCGCACCGCCTCATTCGGCTCGACGCCCAGTTCAACGGCCTGCGTCAGGCTCGCCGCCACAACCGGCAGCGGCTTGCCCCGCTCCCGCTCCTTGATCCGGTAGATCGCATCGACACCCGCCGCGGAACGCGGATCGACGGCCAAGCCGTACGACGACTCCGTCGGAACCGCGAGCACCCGACCATCGGCCAAGGCTCGCTTCACGACCTCCAGATCGCCGTCCCAAGGCCAAGTATCAAGCATGGGGCGGGACTACTCGGCGCCCGCGGCGATCAGTTCCTCGGCGGCCGAGCGCGCTCCCTCCGTGATCTCCTCACCGGCCAGCATGCGGGCCACTTCCTCGACGCGGCGCTCGTCCTCGAGGCGGTGGACGTCGACCCGCGTTCGGCCGGCTCGCACTTCCTTCCTGACCTCCAGATGGCGGTCGCCGCGACTCGCCACCTGGGGCAGGTGGGTCACGGCCAGGATCTGGCCGCCGCGGGCCAGGCCCTGCAGCTTGCGGCCGACAATCGCCGCCTCGGCGCCGCCCACACCGGCGTCCACCTCGTCGAACACCAGGGTCGAGGCCGCCGCGGGTCCGGCGCCGCGCACGGCGGTCTGGAGCGCCAGAAACAGGCGCGCGAGTTCGCCGCCCGAGGCGACACGCGACAGGGGGCGAAGCGCCTCACCCGGGTTGGCGCTGAAGCGGTAGGCCACCTGGTCGACCCCCTGGCGGTCGAAGCCGACGCGCTCGCCGTCGAGTTCCAGCGGGCTGTCGGGGCGCGGCGCGCGGCCAATCTCGACCTCGAACACGGCGCGCTCCAGAGCCAGGTCCCGCAGGTGGCCGACGACTTCCGCCTCCAGAGTCGCGCCCAGCTCGCGGCGGGTGTGCGAAAGCGCCTCGGCGCGGACCGCGTACTCGGCAAGGCACGCCGCCGCCTGCTGCTCCACCTCGTCACGTCGAACGTCCGCCGTCTCCAGCTCGAACAGCTCCTCGGACAGGCGACGGGCGTGTTCCAGGACGTCGGCGGCGCTGCCGCCATACTTCCGGGTCAGCCGCTCGATGACGCTCAGGCGCTCCTCGATCGCGTCGAGCCGCCCGGGATCCGCATCGGAACGGAGCGCCCGGCTGCGCAGTTCAGCCGTCACGTCGTTCACCAGAGTGCCCGCTTCGGCAAGCGTGTCCGCCCAGTCCCCGGCCTCGGGCTGCCAACGCGCGATGTCCCGCAGCGCGTTTCCGGCCTGGGCGAGACGGCTGTCCACCGCCTGGTCGTCGTCGCTGAGCAGGGCGAGCGCCTGGTGCAGTGCAGCCGTAATCGCTTCCGCGTGGCGAAGCGCTTCGCGTTCGGCCCGCAGCTCCTCGTCTTCGCCGGCGAGAAGGTGCGCGCCGTCGATCTCCGAGGTCTGGAACTTCAACAGGTCGATTCGCTCCAGGCGCAGTTGATCGTCACCGCTCAGGCGTTTCAGCCGGTCGGCCGCCTCCCGCCAGGCCTCACAGGCACTGGCGCACGACGCGACGAGGGCCGCAACGGAGTCGCCGCCCGAGCGATCGAGCCAGACCCGCTGGAGCTCTGGCGACACGATGCCGAGTTCGTCGCGTTGACCGAAGATGCGGATCAACCGGCGGGTGACCGCGGCAAGGAGCCGCAGCGTCACCGGATGGTCGTTCACGAACACTCGGTTGCGCCCCGCCCGGGTGACCTCGCGACGGACCAGGAGCTCGTCCCCATCCACCGGGACTCCGGCCTCTTCGAGCAGTCGCCGCCAGTCGCTGCCCGAGGGTTCGAAAACCCCGCTCAGGACCAGCGTGTCCGCGCCCGTGCGGATCGTCTCCGAACTCGCGCGCGCGCCGGCAAGCAGGGACAGCGAATCCACGACCAGGGACTTGCCTGCGCCCGTCTCGCCCGTGACCACATTCAAGCCCGGGCCGAACCGGAGCTCTGCCCGTTCGATAACAGCCAGGTTCTGAACGTGCAACGAGCGCAGCATCTGAATGCCCGCTACGGAGCTACTCGTCGGACACGAGTTCGCCTGCGCGCGCCGCCGCCTCGACGATCGCCTTGATCAGGGTCACGCGCAACCCCCCTTCCTCAAGACGCAGGATGCCATCGACCGTGCATCCGGCCGGGGTCGTCACTTCGTCCTTGAGCAGCGCCGGATGGCGTTCCGTGTCGAGCACCATCTTGCCGGCGCCGAGACAGGTCTGGGCAGCCAGCTCGATCGCCATCTTGCGCGGCAGGCCGACCTTCACGCCCCCGTCCGCCAGGGCCTCGATCACGATGTAGAGGAACGCCGGTCCGGAGGCGGACAGCCCGGTGATCGCGTCCATGTGCTTCTCGTCCGCGACGACGGCGCGTCCCAGGGGCAGGAACAGGCGTTCCGATTCCGCCACGTGCTCGGCGGACGCATGGCGGCCCGCGCAGATCGCGGTCATCCCGGCGCCTACCCGGCTCGGCGTGTTCGGCATCGCCCGCACGACCGGGATGGGCCCCGGCAGGCGATCCTCGATGTAGGACGTGGTCACGGAGGCCAGAATCGAGACGACGAGTTGTTCCGGGCGCAGGGCGTCGCCTATCTCTGCCAGGACCAGGTCGGCCGTTTGCGGCTTGACCGCCAGCATCACGATGTCGGAACCCACGACCGCGGCCCGGTTGTCGATCGTGCCTTCGATACCGAAGTCCCGCGCCACCCGGGCGACTCGATCCGCGTGGGCCGCCGTCGCCACGACCTTTCCGCGGTCGACGGCGCCGGCATCGAGCCAGCCGCCGATCAGGGTCTGGCCCATCTTTCCCGCGCCGACCACCGCGACGCGGGGGCCGTCACCCACCGCGCCCGCTGCTCCGCCCGCTGCTCCGAAGCCTCCGTCCTTGCTGCTCGTCGTCACCTTGACATCTCCCCGGTTCGTCGGCCCGCGACGTTATGCCGACAGGGCCGCGAGGGGAAGTTACCAGTGACGCCCTCTCAGCATCCGGAGAAAGAACGCCCGCGCCACGTGGCCGGCGATGCGCGGGTTCTCGCGCAGGCGGCGGGTCGAATACGCGTACCACTGGCGACCGTACGGCACGTAGATCCTCATCCGGTGACCGGCAGCGGCCAAGGCGTCTCGACGATTCTCCGTGACGCCCAGCAGCATCTGGAACTCGTAACGGTCACCGGCCAAACCCCGGCGATCGATGATCGCCGCCGACTCCCGGAGCAGGTAGTCGTCGTGGGTGGCGATTCCCACGTAGACGCCGCGGTCGAACAGGGCCTCCAGAGAAGCCAGGAAGTTCCGGCGCACCTTGTGGTAGTCGGTGATCGCGACGCTGGGCGGCTCGACGTAGATGCCCTTGCACAACCGCACGTTCGCGCGCTCGGGCAGCGCCGCGACGTCGGCGAGCGTGCGGTGCAGGTAGGCCTGGAGCACAACGCCCACCGCGTCGCCGGCGGCGCCGGAGCCGCTCGGACCGTCGGCGGCCCGCCGAGCCCGCGACTCGGCCAGGATCTCCCGGTACAGATCGAGCGTCGCCGTCGTGCAGGTGTGGTCTTCCATGTCGATGCGCACGAAGTTGCCCCGCTCCGCCGCCCGCCCGACCAGGAGCGCCAGGTTATCGCGGCAGAGCTCGCGCTCGATTTTCAGGCCCAGGAGCGTCAACTTGACGGAGACGTTGCAGTCCAGCCCGCGGTCGGCGATCTGATCCACCAGGTCGACGTAGAGCCCGGTTCCTTGGATCGCCAGCTCCCGGCTGTCGATCTCCTCGCCAAGAAGGGCCAGGGTCGCGGCCAGCCCCCGCTCGTTGAGGCTGGCAGTGCGAGCCAGCGCGTCGGCCGGTTCGTCACCGGCCACGTAGGGCGCGGCCGCCCAGCGCACGAGCGGCGGCGGCAGGAGCGGCAGGGACCAGCCGACGACCCGGGAGAAGACCGTCACGCCGCCTCCGTCAGGAACCGGGAGGGCGCGGCGAGCCGAGATGTCTGAGGGCGTTGCCGCTCGTTGCGCCGGACGACGACACCGGCTGACTGACCGACGGCGGCGAGCCGACGTGCTCGTGGGCGTGGTAGCTGCTGCGCACGAGCGGGCCCGATTCGCAGTGGTCGAACCCCAGGCCAAGGGCGACCTCGCGCAGGCGGGCGAACTCGTCCGGGTGCACGTAGCGATCCACCGGCAGATGGTCGCGGGTCGGTTGCAGGTACTGGCCGATCGTCAGGATTTCGGTTCCGGCAGAGCGGATGTCCCGGATTGTCGCCTCGAGCTCCGCCGTCGTCTCGCCCAGGCCGATCATCAGCCCCGTCTTCACGCGGCCCTCGTAGCCGCCGCCGTCACGGCCGGCCGACGCTTCCCGCAGCAGGTCGAGACTGCGCTCGTAGCGGCTGCCGGGACGCGCCTGACGGTAGAGCCGCGGCACGGTCTCCATGTTGTGGGAGAAGACCTCCGGCCGCGCTTGCAGGACGATGTCCAGCGCGTCCGGAACGCCCCGGAAGTCGGGGGTCAGGACCTCGACCGCGGCGCCGGGCACCTGCTCGCGAATCGCCTGGATCGTGTCGGCGAAGTGGCCGGCGCCGCCGTCCGCAAGGTCGTCCCGGTCGACCGAGGTGACGACGACGTGGCGAAGCCCCATCGCGGCGGCGGCCTCCGCCACGCGCGCCGGCTCGCCGGCGTCCACGCCGGGCGCCGGACGGCCGGTATGAACCGCGCAGAACCCGCAGCGGCGGGTACAGGTGTCGCCCAGGATCATGAACGTCGCCGTTCCGTGCTCGCCCCAGCACTCGTAGATGTTCGGGCAGCGCGCCTCTTCGCACACGGTGTTCAGGCTGAGCCCCTCGATCAGCCGGCGCACGCGGCGGTAGGGCGCCGGCGTGCTGAGCCTGATGCGCAGCCAGTCAGGCCGCGGCAGCCGGGCGCCGTCGGCCGCTGCCGGCGGAGCGCCGATGGAAACGAGTTCGTCCATGCGGGTCACGACTCCTGCGGCCGCTCGCCGGCGGCCGCAGGACCTTCGGATCCTAGCGCCGTCTGCCGGCCGCCGCTCCCCGGCACGTCCTTCCCGGAAGCCGCGGGAACCCGGGTGGCGCGACCCCGCGCCGCCCGCGAAACAGTCCGTGCGTCCGTCATCGGACGCACGGATGACACGCCGGCGCACCCAGTGATTCGGGCTCCACCGTGACCAGCCGGCGTTCGAAGACCTCCGCGAAGACCTCGGCACAGCACGCGCCGACTTCGGCCAGGTCGTGGCGGCGGCCGGTGAGGTCCTCGATCGAGGTCATCACGCCGGCGTCGAAGCCGCACGAGAGGATGCCGGCGAAGTCGTCGAGCGCGGTCGAGACGTTCAGCGCGAAGCCATGGGTGGTGACCCAGCGCCGCAGGTGGATGCCGATCGAGGCGATCTTCCGATGCCCGACCCAGACGCCGATCCGCTCCCGTTCCTCGCCGCCCACGGCACGAACGCCGAACGCGGCCAGTGTCCTGACCAGCACGTCCTGCAGATCGCGGACGTAGGCGCGCACGTTGCGGCGGTCGGGCCGGAGGTCGATGACCGGGTACCCCACGAGCTGACCCGGCCCGTGGTACGTCGCGCGCCCGCCCCGGTCGCACTCCGCGACCGCGATTCCGCGCTGCTCGAGCCACTCCGGTGCCGCCAACACGTCGCCGCGGTCGCAGTTCCGGCCCACCGTGTAGGTCGGCGGATGCTCGAGCAGGAGCAGGGTGTCGGCCGCATCGAAGTCCGCGTCGAGGAGGGACTGCCGGACCCGGTGCTGCAGCTCGACACCGGCTTCGTAGCCGACGCGGCCCAGCCAGGCCGCGCGGATCGGCGGCGCCGCGCACCTGGAGTCGCCGGCCGCTACGTCACCCATGCCCTCAAGACTACGCCTTGCCGCCTGGCCTCGTCCGCCGCCGTCCGGTCACCAGGTCGACCGTCTGTTCGAGCCGGACTCCCAAGCGGGTGATCAGCCGGAAGGGTTGGTCCTGTTCGCGCAGAGTTCCAGGAACTCCGCCTCGCTCCCGCAGCGCAACGCGGCCCGCATCATCCTGGTTGCCGGCACGTCGCCCAGTTGGCTCATGCGAACTGGCAGCGCCGGCGTGGTGGCAATACCCCGATCTGCGAGAACGGCAAGCGCCGACTCGTGCCGGCTCTCGTCGCGATAGTGCCGCAGCCACGGATCGTCGTCCGGTCCGGTACCCCGAGCGGCGCCCATGGCCGCGCCGACTCGATGCAGGGCCGCCCCCGTGAAGGCCGACATCGTGCCCTCGTTCAGCGCCCGGTGAATCTCCTCGGCCGTCCACCCGGGAAACGCCCGACTACTCGCCACCTTCCGGAAGCGGCTGCCCTCCAGCACGTGAATCGTCAAGCCGGCTGGTCGGGACATCGGACGACTCGAAGAACGGGCGTCCGGCACGTCGACCCAGACCTCCGGGAAGCCCCACGCCTCGTAGAGCCGAAGCTTGCGCACCCGGACGTCGGTCGAGTAGTCGACCTCGAGCACCACGTCCGGGAGCAAGTCGCTGTCCACGTCCACCTGCGACCCCAAGTCCTCCGCAAAGGGCGGCTGCAGATAGAGAATCTGATCCGCCTGCATCAGCACCCGCGGCTTGCCTCGGGAGTCGAAGCGCACGAGGTCCGTCGTGCCGAGTGCCTCGATCGGCAATCCCCGGGCCGCGGCGACCCGCTCAGCCAAGCCCGCCAGCCTTTGGGAAGGCCGTTCGTGATGGGTGCTCGTGGGCTCGCGGACCAGCATCGCGGTCGCCGAGCGCGCCTCCCAATACTCGACCCGCCCGTCGTGGTCCTCAAGGTCCGCCGGCGCCATGTGAGTCGCCCGGCAGCCCGGGAAGTCGGCAGCGGCCAGCGGTTCCTGCTCCGGGTCACGACGCAACTCCCGGGGGTCCGTTCGCGGGAGGTGGACGGGCTCGGCCATGACCCGGTGAGCCTAACTCAACCCTCCGCCTCCGCAACGCCGACGGCGGAGTCGTCGACCCTTTGACAGCCCCTGAAGATAGCGAGGCGAGGGTTGACATGTTTTCCACATGAAACTACTGTCCAGGACATGCCAAAGATGCTCCAGATCCGGAACGTCCCCGAGGACACCCACCGCCTGCTGAAGAGCCGTGCGGCGCTGGAAGGCGTCTCCATGTCCCACTTCCTGTTGCGGGAAATCGAGCGGATCGTTCGTCGGCCGAGCCGCCGGGAGGTGCTGGACGCGATTCGCAGCGCGCCGCGCGTCACGCTGGACGAAGCGCCGGCCGAGGTCCTGCGCAAGGAGCGGGAATCCCGCGAATGGTGATCGATGCCTCCGCTGCACTCGAACTGCTGCTGCACACGACGCGCGGTCGCCGGCTGAGCGAAAGACTCTATCGAGAGGCGACCGAGATTCACGTTCCTCACCTCGTGGATCTGGAGATTGCCCAGACGCTGCGGCGGTACGTGCTCCAAGGGACGTTCGGGGCCAGGCGGGGACAACAAGCGTTGCGCCAGTGGCGCCACTTCCGCACGGAGCGCTACGGCCATCACCGGTTCCTGGACCGCATCTGGGAACTCCGGCAAAACGTCTCCGCGTATGACGCGGTTTACGTCGCACTGGCCGAAGCCCTCTCCACCGTCCTGCTCACGGCGGACCGGAGGCTCGCCGGCGCTCCAGGGCTTGAGAACCGCATCGAACTCATCTGAGCCGCCACGAACGGAGACGATCTGTCAGAGGCCAGGCAACGACGGATGGCGAAAGAACAACCGCCGGAACGCCTCGGGAGAGAGCCGGGCGGAAGCCGGCCAGAAGGCCGACGCACCCAGCGAGAGAAGGCCACACACGAGGACTGCCGGATCGGCCTTGTCCTGACCGGCGGCGGCGCGCGGGCCGCCTACCAGGTCGGGCTGGTTCGTCACCTGGCCAGACGGTTGCCCGAGTTCCACTTCGACGTGCTGACCGGCGTCTCGGCCGGGGCGATCAATGCCTCGTTCCTCGCCTCGCATCCCGGAAGCGCGGCCGAGGCGACGGAGGACCTCTGCCGGATCTGGCTCGACCTGACTCCCGATCACGTGTTCCGCGACGACGGCTGGTCGCTGGGCGGCATGGCGGTCCGCTGGGCCCTGAACCTGATCTCCGGCGGCGCCCGTTTCCGGCCCCGAATCCGCGGCCTGGTCGACACCTCGCCGCTGGCAGAACGCCTGGCGAACGTGTTGGGCGTGGATGCAGACCACGGCCGCGTGTTGCCGGGGATCGAGAAGAACCTGGCCCGCGGCCGGCTCGACGCGGTCGCGGTGACGACCCTCGAGTGGTCGACGGGACACACGGTGACCTGGGTGCAAGGGCGAGACACCCCGACCTGGGAGCGCCCCAAGCGACGCTCCGAGCGGGCGCTTCTGACCCTGGACCACGTACTGGCCTCCGCTTCGCTGCCTCTGATCTTCCCCGCGGTCCACATCGGCGACGCCTGGCACGGCGACGGCGGCGTGCGTCTGACCTCGCCGCTGTCGCCAGCGCTGCACCTGGGCTGCGACCGGCTGATCGCCGTCTCCACCCGCCACGAACCTCCAGTCCCGACCTCGGCAGCGTCCACCTACCCGCCGCCGGCGCAGTTCGCGGGCGTCCTGCTGAACGCCGTGTTCCTGGATCAACTGGACCAGGACGCGAACCGGCTGGAGCTGGTCAACGGCCTGATTGCGCGGATGCCGGAGTCGGAGCGCGCCGGTTTCCGGCACGTCGACCTCGTCCTGCTTCGACCCTCCGAGGACCTCGGGCAGCTCGCGGGCCAATTCGAACCGCGCCTGCCGAAAGCGTTCCGCTTCATGACCCGGGGCCTGGGCACCCGGGACACGAAGAGCCCGGACCTGCTCAGTCTCCTCATGTTCCAGCCGGACTACATCCGGGCGTTGATGGAAGTCGGCGAGCGCGACGCGGAGGCGCGGCACGACGACATCGCGGCGCTGGTCGGTAGTTGAGGCCGTGGGCGGGGTGCGGTTGCACCTTGACCGGAAATGCCGGCAAGAACCCGGGTGGCGCGACCCCGCGCCACCCGCGAAACAGTCCGCGCGTCCGTCATCGGACGCGCGGATGACACGTCGGCGCACTCAGTGGCACAAACCCGGTGGCGCACCCGGTGGGTTGTCTACGCGATCGTGATGTCGTCGCAGAGGTAGACGTCCTGAATGTGGTTCAGGAGATCCACCCCTTCAGCCATCGGCCGCTGGAAGGCCTTGCGCCCCGAAATCAGACCCTGGCCGCCGGCGCGGCGGTTGATCACGGCCGTGCGGACCGCCGCCGCAAGATCGCCGGCGCCGCCGGAGGATCCGCCCGAGTTGATCAGGCCGATCCGGCCCATGTAGCAGTTCGCGACCTGCCAGCGGACGAGGTCCACCGGATGCTCGGTCACCAGGTCGCCGTACACACGGTCGTGGGTCTTGCCGAAACCGATCGCCGGGAAGCCGCCGTTCTTCGTCGCCTGCTTCTGCTTGATGATGTCCGCTTCGATCGTGACGCCGAGGTGGTTCGCCTGCCCGGTCAGGTCGGCCGAGTCGTGGTAGTCGACCCCGTCCTTCACGAACGCGCTGTTGCGCAGGTAGCACCAGAGGATGCAGGCCATACCGAGTTCGTGCGCCCTCTGGAAGCACTCGGCGATCTCCACGAGTTCCTCGCGGCACACGTCGGCACCGAAGTACACCGTGGCCCCGACCGCGGTCGCTCCGAGGTCCCAGGCCTGCTCGACCTGGGAGAACAGGACCTGGTGGTAGGTGTGGGGGTGCGTCAGGCTCTCGTTGTGATTGATCTTCACGATGAACGGGATCCTGTGCGCGTAGCGGCGGCCGATGCTCCCGAGCACGCCGAGCGTCGAGGCGACGCCGTTGCAGCCGCCCTCGATCGCCAGCCGGATGATGTTCTCCGGATCGAAGTAGATCGGATTCGGCGCGAAGGACGCCGCTCCCGAATGCTCGATTCCCTGGTCCACAGGCAGGATCGAGACATAGCCGGTGCCGCCGAGGCGACCATGCCCGAGCAGGCGTTCCAGGTTGCCAAGGGTCCGGTTGTTGCGGTCCGAGGGACCGAAGGCCCGGTCCACGGTGTCCGGTCCAGGCACTGTCAACAGTTCCTTCGGAATCCCGGCGCAGACGTGTCCCAGGAGGCTCTCCGCCTCGGCGCCCAGAAGTTGTTCGATGCGCGCGATATCGGCCATGAGTGGTTCTGCTCGCTCCTCTGAGAAGATGTCGGTTGATCAGGCTCGAAGCTGGCGCGGTAGAAACTGGGTGCGCCGGCCTTCTGGCCGGCATTCGGCGCGAAGCGCCGGCTTCGCGGACTTCTGCCGCGCCAGGGCGGGATTGTAGCGCCGTGGGAAGCGCCCCGCGCAGCGGGTCAGTTCAGGCTGCCGACCGGCAGTTCAGGACCGGATTCCGGCCGTTCCAACCGTTCGATCAACCGCAGCAGCACGTCGAGCGGAGGCCCCCAGAGCCGGTGGCGCCCGACGTGGTACACGGCAAACGGCACGGACTGTCCCTCGATCTCGAAGGTCCTCTCCTCGATCAGCCGGGGATGCTTGAGAGCCGACAGCGGTAGCCGGACGGGCGGCGCCTCGACGTTGCTGCCATCCTCCTCGGGAGACGGTACGGCGACGACACAGGCTCGAAGACGGAAACCTCCGGGTCCGCCCAACTCGTCCAGTTCGCCCAGACGGAGAACGCGCGACGGCTCAACGCCGAGACCCGTATTGACGAGCCGCGCCACGGTCGGCCAGGGGTCATCGCCCTCGAACGGGGTGGCGGGGAAGCTCAACGGCGGCGAGTCGTCCGGCTCTTCCCGCAACAGGGTCCAGAGTTCGGCAGCCTCCACGTAGAGCGGCAGCACCAGCACGACCTTCGTGCCGCTTTCTCCCACGTCCGGCAATCGCTTCGACTGCTCCAGCACGCCCCTCATTTCGAGAATCCAGCTCACTGGCGCCGACAATATCCCCAGCACTCGCCGGACGGGTTCGCTACTCCCGTTGCGAACGAAGCTCCAGGCGATGCACCGAGTCGGGAGCGTCGTCGGCACCACCCACACTCAACCGCAGCCGATGCACCGCGACCGCTTCCCTCGACCACCACAGGCGATGGCGAGCCACCGGAGCGGCCAGCCGTAGATCGACCGCGGTCCGCCCGGACGGCAGGGTCCGCCGTTCCTGGAGCTCTGCACCCAGGACCTCAAGGCGGGTGCTCCCCTCGAGGACCACCTGGAGACCCGAGGCCGAGGGAGATCCGTCCCCAGGCCCCCAGGCGCCGGCGCCGTTCTCGCGGGCGACCAGGAACTCCACCCAGCCGTCGTGACGCGGGTCTTCTGACCCGCGATCCGTGGTTCCGACCAGGATGCTCTCCTCCCCGAACGGAGTGATCCGGCCCGCGACAGGGCGCAACCAGAACCCACCGACGAAGAGGTCCGGCCCGGCGGGCCCCAGTCGCTGGGTCGTCTCCCCGGGCAGAAGACGGCTCAGAACGCCGGCCGGGGGCGGCCCCGGCCCGAGCACCGCACCGGGCCGCAGCCAGACCGGGTAGAGAACGAGCGCTGCCGGCACGGCTACCGCGAGGACTCTCACCAGGCTGAGCCTGGCAGTCAGAAACCAGAACATGGGCAGCAGGGCGGCCATGCCGCCTGGCCCGAGAGCCGCCCGTTCGTCGCCCAGGTCGAACGGAAACAGGAAGGCGCGGACGGCGACCGATCCGACCGCCGCGACCAGCAGCACCCGCCGCCAGCCGCCTGCCAGCAGGACGCGCCGCAGGAACCGGGTGCGCCGGCCGTCTGGCCGGCATCCGGCGCGAAGCGCCGGTTTCCGGGCGTTCGGCGGCGCGAGCCCCCAGAGCGCGGCAAACACCAGCGGTATGCCGTAGGGAAGGAAACCGACTGTGCGGCCCAGGAGTGCGTACAGGCCCGTCCGCAAACGGAGACCTTCGGAGGCCCGCGCGTCGAACCGGGGACGCCCGGGCGCCACGCCGGTGAAATGAGCCGAGCGGGGTTCCATCCGAACGCCCGATGACGGGCCACGGCTCCACTCCTCGACCTCGAAGTCCACCGCCGGAAAGCCCGTCGCCCGATCGAACACCCCGTGCTCCGCCGGACCCACTCCGCCGCGCGCCGCCGCCGCAACGCTCAGGAAAGCAGCGGCGGTCACGAGCGCGGCCGCCAGCAGGCCGCCCGCCGCGAGCCGGCGGCGCGGCTGGAGCAGCGCCAACCAGGCCGCCGCCCCAAGAGCCGGCAGCAGACTGAACCCGTCGACGGAAGCCACCACGGCCAGCGTGAGCAGACTTCCGACCAGGGACCAGCGCAGCACGGTCCGGCCGTTCGTCTCGATCGGGCTCGGCGATCCGGCCGCACGCCTGGCGGCACGCCGGGCCGCGGGCACGATCTGCACGACCAACGCCCACGCCACGGCCGAAGCCGCGAGGCGAAGCATCTCCGGCGACGGCAGGGGCAATAGTGTGAACGCCGTCGTACCGCCAACGCATAGCGCGATCCAGGTCGGCGCCCAGGGGCCGACCGCGCGCTCCAGCACCAGCGCGGAGGCAGCCGCGGCAAGCGCCAGCAGCAACCAGTTCAGGACCGCGGGGCCCCGCCGGGGCGAGACGCGAACAAAGGGCGCGGCGACGACGGCGAAGACCGACGGTCTACCAAAACCGACCTTCGAGCTACCGGCTCTCGTCGCGAGCGCGACTGCCGCCGGTTCCCGCTCCCAGGTGCGAACGTAGCGGTCGTAGTCCTCGCGGCCGTATGACAGATCGCCGTCCCAGGCGAGACTTGCGGCGGCCATCAGATGGGTGATCTCGCGCTCCCCCGGCGTGCCCGCATCGGTCAGCAGGGCGAAAGAGAGTAGCGCCGCCAGCAGCCCAGCCAGCAGCAACCAGGACCACCGTCGCGCCGGTTCCGGACGGCTCACAGGTCGAGGTCGAAAGCCGGCGCCCCGCAGAGGATCATCGAGCCGCCGCCGAACAGGTGGGGCTCGAGTCGGAGCCGCGCCGGTCCAATCGGCCTGCGGAGCTTCAGTCCGATCCGGCACGCGTCGCCGGGCACGAGATCCCGGGGCAACGGAATCCACGGCCTGCCCTTGAACAGGTCGCGACCGCCGCTCCAGAGCTGGGGTTCGAGGACGACGCCACCATCGGAGTGGCGACCCGATAGCCAGGTGGCGAACCCGGTGTTGGTCACCACGATCTCCACCGCGCGCCGCTCACCCTCCGCCCAGGGTGCTTCACAGCCCTGGACTTCGATCCGGCCGGGCAGCCACCCCCAGGTCAACGAAGTGGGAGGCGAGGGACTCGGCGGCCGAAGTGCGGGTGGCGCCTCAGCCGTTTCGCCGGACCACTCGTTCAGGGCCTCGGCCACTGCCCGGGCGGCCTCCGCCGGCCGATGCTCCCGCTCGATGAAGGAGCGCGCCGCGTCGCCCATCTCGCTCAACCGGTCGGGCGCCGCGAGAAGCCAGCGTAAAAGACCGGCAAGCGCCTCCGCCTCGCTTGTCGGATCGTCTCCCAGCGGCGCCTTGACCACCACGTCGTCCGGCAGTTCGGAGAACTGGCCGTAGTCCGAGACGACCGCCGGCCGTCCCAGCGCCAGGATGCGAAGCAGTGACGCGGAGGTTTCTCCCGCGCTCGGATAGCGCAGATTGACGCAGAGGTCGCAGGCGGCAATGGCCGTCGGGAAGGAGGCTTCGTCGAGGAAACCGGTCACCACCACCCGCTCCTGGACTCCGAGGTCCCGGATCAGTGCCGACAGATCGAACAGGGGAGCCGCTTCCCCGGCCACCACCGCGACCACCTCCTCCATGCCGGGTTCCGCGAGCGACCGCAGCAGCACATCCGTTCGTTTGATCGGCGTCTGGAACCCGAAGGAACCGAGCAGGACGGCGTCGGGCGGGACGCCCAGCCGGCGTCGCCACGCTGCGGCATCCTCCCGGCTCGGCTGATCGGGCGCCGGCATCGGCATCGGGACTCGCCGAATCTCCGGCAGCGAAAGGCCCTGGGCGCGCTGGCTCAACTCCTCCTCGAGAAAACGGCGGCCCCAGTGGCTGTGAACCAGCAGACCCCGCTGGCGAAGCAGCAGCGAGCCGTGCGCCGGCATCTCGAACAGCCGGGCCCGGCCATGAGCGCCCCAGCGGGTCGGTACCGCCGCTGCCGCCCCCTCCCAGCCATGTTCGGCGCCGACCGCGGCGACGTAGGCGTCCAGATCGCCGCTGGCGAGCGTGGCCTCGACCAGGAGGTGATGAAGACGCAGGTCGTGTACCGTCGCAACGCCCGGTGCATCGAGGGCGAAGCGGCGCACACCCTCGTGGTACACGTTGTTGCCCAGTTGGTAGAAGGGAAGGCGCCGAGCCGGGTCGAGCGCCGCCGGCTCAACCACCTCGTAGCGGCGCCGGACCTCGGAGGCCACTTCCTGGCCGGGCAGACGCACCAGGCGCAGATCGCATAGCGGAGCGAGTTCCTCCAGCAGGTCGATGCTGTAGTCGGCGATGCCCGACCGCACCGGCGGCAGCGGCGAAACGTAGTCGACCGCCGGTCCGGTCACCGCTACCTCGGCCCTCAGGTCGTCTCGAGCTGCTGCCCGAGCCAGGCGTCAATGAACGGGTCGATCCCACCGTCGAGGACCCGCTCAACGGCGGAGACCTCGAGCTTCGTGCGGTGGTCCTTGACCATGCGGTACGGGTGCATCACGTAGCTCCGGATCTGGGAGCCGAAGCCGATCTCCAGCTTCTGCCCCTCGCGCTCGGCCTGTTCCTCGCGGCGTTTCTGCACTTCCCGGTCGTAGAGGCGCGCCTTGAGGATCTTCATCGCCATCGCCCGGTTCTTGATCTGACTGCGCTCGTTCTGGCAACTGACCACGATCCCGGACGGGTGGTGCGTGATCCGCACCGCCGAATCCGTCACGTTGACGTGCTGGCCGCCGGCGCCCGACGACCGGAAGGTGTCGATGCGGATGTCCTTGTCGTCGACCTCGATGTCGATGTCGTCGTCGACCTCCGGGTAGGCGTAGACCGAGGCGAAGGAAGTGTGGCGCCTCTTCGCCGCGTCGAAGGGCGAGATCCGGACCAGCCGATGAACGCCGCTCTCGCCACGCAGGCGGCCGAACGCGTACTCGCCGCGCACGGCCACCGTCGCGCTCTTGAGCCCGGCCTCGTCGCCGTCGAGCCGCTCGAGCAGGGTGACGTCGAATCCACTCTGCTCCGCCCAGCGCAAGTACATGCGTAGCAGGATCTCGGCCCAGTCCTGGGAGTCCGTCCCACCCTCACCGGGGTGGATGGCGAGCAGCGCGCTCCGGTCGTCGTCCTCGCCCGAGAGTTTCAACTCCAGGTCGAGCGCCTCGGTTTCGCGATTCACCCGGTCAATGAACTCGCTGAGCTCCCGCTCGCCCTCGACCGCCTCCGCACTCTCGGCAAGCAGTTCGAGCCAGGCTTCGACCTCACCGCTGTCGGCGTTCAGCCGATCGACCGTCGTCTGCCGCCGTTCCAGGGTCCTGCGGCGCCGCAGCAGGGGCGCGCTCTGCCGGGGATCGTCCCAGAATCCCGGCTGCTCCATCTCATGGTCGAGCGCGGCGAGCTGCTCCTGGACCTCGGCCGGGTCAAAGATACCTCCGCAGACCGTCCAGGCGGGACCTGAGTTTGGTCAGCGAGCGGTTCGCGTCGGAAGCGATCATCCACGCAGTATGGCAAAGCCGGCAAGCAGGAGGCAAAGCAGAGGCACCAGGAGCGGCGCCCGCGAGAACGGAGTCACCCCGTCGACCGGCGTGACCGGCATCCGCAGCACGGCCGTCTCGTCGATGCCTGCCGTCGCCAGGACCCTGCCGCGGGGATCGATCGACGCCGAAATGCCGGTGATCGCGGCGCGGATCACCGGTCGTCCGTTCTCGGCGGCCCGGAAGCGAGCGGGTCGCAGGTGCTGATGAGGCGCCCAGGTCGCGCCGTACCAGGAGTCGTTCGCCATCGTCACGAGCACCGAAGCCCCGTCCCGAACGCGGGCCGCAACCTGCATCGGAAAGACGATCTCGAAGCAGATCGAGATCCCCAGGCGGGCGCTTTCCGTGTCGAGCAACCTCACCTCGTCGCCGGTCGAGAAGCTACCCGTGTTCCGCGCCAGTTGTCGCACGCCGGGGAGGTAGCGTGCGAACGGCACGTACTCGCCGAACGGAACCAGGTGCATCTTGTCGTACGTCTGGCGGTCGGCCCGCACGCCGCCCGGCGTCAGCAGGTAGGCCGAGTTGAACGCCCCTTCTTCCTCGCCGGACACAAATCGGCGAGCACTGTTGAAGAGCAGCGAGCAGCCGCGCCCGACCAGCGTTTCGACGTCCCGTGCGAACGCGGCGTCACGTTCCAGTTCGTATGGCCAGCCGGCGCTCTCGGGCCACACGACGAGCGCACCCGGTTCGCAGGCCTCGTGGCTTAGTTCGAAGAGGCGCCGGTAGTTGTCGCGAATCGACGAATGGTCCAGTCCGCCTTGAAGCTGATCGTCCGTCATCATGCCGATGTTCGGCTGCACGACCCGAACATCGAGCACCGGCCCCGCCGGCGCCGTCCGGTCGACATTCGTCAAGCGAGCGACCGTCAGGAGCACTGCAAGCCCGGCCACAACCGTCGCCGCCTGGCGGCGCGTCGCGCCGTCCACGATCCTCAACAGGCCCAGTCCGAAAGCGATGACGAGACCCGACAGGCCGAGGCTGCCGATCCACCGGGTTGCGTCGAGCGCGCCCGGAACATCGACCCACGCGTACCCGAGCAGGTTCCACGGGAATCCCGACAGACCCGCTCCCCGCACCAGTTCGAGACTGACCCAGATCGCCGGCGTCAGGACGACCGAAAGAACGTCGCGACGCCCAAGGGCAGGTCCGGCGAGCCAGCAGAACAAGCCGTGGTAGGCGCCCAGGTAGATGGCCAGCAGGGCCACCAGCCCGGCCGACGCGACACCGGGCAGCCCCCCGTAAACCGTCAGCATCGTCGACAGCCACGGCACGGCGATCAGCCACGCCACGGTACCGTGAAGCCAGCCAAGCCAAAGCCGGCGCCACGGCCCGAGCGGCGCACCCGCGACCAGACACAGGGGCACGGCGGCCGCCAGGGGGACCAGGAGCCCGGGCCGCGCGTCGAAACAGAACGCCCACCAGACGCCGCCGCCGACCGCAATGGCGAGCTGGAACCAGATCGACGGCAGGAGCCGCTGCAGCGCCGCCGACGCTCCGGACGACGCAGCTTGGCCGGCGGTCAGTTGTTCGGCGTGATCCAGGTCTCGAGCCCGTACTGTTTGGTCAGCAGTTCGGCAGCCGCCGAAGCGGAGTCCTGGTCCTCGAAGGGGCCTACTCGTACCCGTTGCATGACCTGGCCGTCGAGCGTCTGGGGTGACAGGAAGGCGCGATGTCCGTCCGCCCGCAGCTTCTGCTCCACCGAGGCCGCCTGCCCTGCGTCCGCACTCGAGAAGACCTGGACGACCAGGCCGGCAGTCATCGTCGCCGCCGCGGGGACCGGACCGTCGCCCTCGACCGCCGGCGCCCCGTCCTCGGCGTCGCCGAAGAACCGCACGACCTCGACCGGCGCCGCCTCGGCTTCCGACTCCCTGGCGGCAGGAGTGGCCGCATCGGGGACTGTTTCGGGAGGCGGCAGGTCAGGAAGCGTGACGACCGCCTGGGGCTCGGCCAGATCGAGATCGTTCGACCGGCCCCACCACACCCCGGCCGCGAACGCGCCCACCAGGGCCAGCGCCAGAAGAGCTATGGAGGCGGCAATCTGGCTGTTGCTGACCGCGACCTCATAGGGCTCGTAGGCGTCGCGGTTCACTCTTCGGGCGGTTTGAACCCCGCGAACGCCTTGAAGAGGTCAAGCGGCAGCGGGAAGATAATCGTCGAGTTCCGCTCGGTAGCGATGTCCGCCAGGGTCTGCAGGTAGCGCAGTTGCAGCGTGACAGGGTTGACGCTGATCGCGGACGCGGCCTCGGCAAGCGATTCGGACGCCTGGAGTTCACCGGCGGCGTGGATCACCTTGGCGCGCTTCTCCCGCTCGGCCTCGGCCTGCCTGGCCATCGCGCGCTGCATCTCCTGAGGCAGGTCGACGTGCTTGACCTCGACCATGGAGACCTTGATGCCCCACGGATCGGTCTGTTGATCAATCACCGTCTGGAGCTGGTCGTTCAGTGTCTCCCGCTCGCTCAGCAGTTGGTCCAGTTCGGTCTGGCCGAGAATCGAGCGCAGCGTGGTCTGCGCCAGTTGGCTGGTGGCGAACAGGAAGTTCTCCACCTCGACGATCGCCTTGGTCGGCTCAAGGACGCGGAAGTAGACGACCGCGTTGACCTTCACGGACACGTTGTCGCGAGTGATGATGTCCTGCGGCGGTACGTCCAGCACGACGGTGCGAAGCGACACCTTGACCATCCGGTCGATCGGCCACAGGACAAGGACCAGACCGGGGCCCTTCGGCTTCTCCAGAATCCGTCCGAGGCGGAACACGACCGCCCGCTCGTACTCGGCCATGATGTTGATCCACCGAGTGAGCAGGAACAGGGCTGCCACGATCAGGAAACCGATAAAGGGAAGACTCGCCATTGCGATTCAGGTCCTTTCTACAAGTACTCAGATGTCTCCAACCGGTTCGACGCGGAGGGTCATGCCATCCACGCGAACCACCCGGACACGGTCGCCTACCTCCACCGGGACATCGGCTTCCGCGTTCCAGATCTCGCCGTGCAAGCGAACCTTGCCCGGCGCTCCAAGCTCGATGCCGGCGCTGACGAGGCCCAGTTCATCGAGGAGGCCCTCACGGCCCGTCGCCACCCGGTTGCCCCGCGCCTTGAGCGCGAGCCGGGCGAGTGCGAGCGCCAGCAGTCCGATCGTGATGCCGACCGCGATGATCAGATTCAGGCTCGCCTGCAGCGCCGGGTCGGCGTCCCGGAACAGCATGATCGCGCCGAGACAGAAGGACACCGCGCCGCCAAGCGTCAGCATGCCGAAGCTCGGAACCTTGACCTCGAGCACCCAGAGGAGAACAGCGATGAACAGCAGGGCCAGGCCGGCGTAGTTGACCGGTAGCACCGACATCGCCCACAGCCCGAGAATCAGGCAGACGGCGCCGACGACTCCCGGGAAGATCGCTCCAGGGTGGGTGATCTCGAAGATCAGTCCGATCGAACCCAGCGACATCAGCAGAAGCGCCACATTCGGGTGGGCGATGATCGACCGCACGCGCTGGAAGGCCGACATCTCCATGCGGCGTACCGTCGCCGCGCGGGTAGCCAGCGTGAACTCCTGACCGCCCTTCTCGACCGCACGGCCGTCGAGGTCGACGAGCAACGACTGAAGACTGGGCGCGACCAGGTCGACGAGCCCCGCGTCGAGCGCCTCATGCGCGGTGAACGACTTGCTCTCGAGCACCGCCGACTCCGCCAGCTTCTCGTCCCGACCCCGGCGAGCCGCCAGCGAGCGGATCGTGGCCGCCGCGTCCTGAGTCACCTTCTCACCCATCGCACCGGGGATGTCCTCGCCGCCGCCGGCAACGGGGTGAGCTGCGCCGGTGTTCGTCCCGGGCGCCATCGCGGCTACGTCGGCCCCCAGCAGGATGAAGAAGCCTGCCGACGCAGCCTGGGAACCGCTCGGCGACACATAGACGACGACCGGGGTCCTGGCCTCGAGGAAGGTCGTGAAGATCTTGCGCATCGCCTGCATCTCGCCGCCCGGCGTGGACAACTCGACGATCAGGGCCTCCGCGCCAACCCGGTCAGCCTCCGCCGTCACCTCGTCGATGAACTCGGCGACGACGACCTGAATCACCGAGTCCACGGCGGCCACGATCACTTCCGGGCCGGACTCGGCAATCGGGTCGTCCTCCTCGGCGGGAGGCGGGTCGTCCTCCTCGGCGGGAGGATCGCCGTCCACAGGCTCCCCCGCTCCGGTCTCCCCGGGTTCGGCGGTTCGGGAGTCGTCCTGGTCCCCGGAGTCCTCCAGTTGCGCTGCGTCGGCGAGCAGAACGAGTGGCGCCAGGACCAGAGCGAGGGCAAACGCCAGCCGCACGAGACTTCCCAGTGGTCTCAGCTTCGGCGAGGCTCGCATCTTGAAGAGTCTACTTGACGAGCACGCAGCGACTGTCCGCGGAATGCCCGCGGAGTGCCCGCGGACTGTCCGGTGGACTGGTCGGGGCGAGAGGACTTGAACCTCCGGCCTCACGGTCCCGAACCGTGCGCTCTACCAGGCTGAGCTACGCCCCGACGCACCGGGTACCCGCATGGCGCGGTCAGCGCCGTTCGGGTACCAGTCCGTGCGTCCGTCGTCGGGCGCACGAATGGCACGCCGCAGAATACGGTTCCGGGGGCCGGAAGTCCAGCCTTCGGAACGCCGCCGCTTCAAGGCGGTACGTCGGCCTCCGGAACCGGGATCACGATCTCCTCGTCGTCGCCCGCGTCGTACTCGAACGGCTCGTCGTTCACCTCAATCGCCGCTGCGTCGGCGTTGCGGAGTTTGAGACGAATTTCCTCGTCCGCGGTCACGGTCAGGGACTCGCCCTGAACCCGCAGCTCGCTGACCGTGCGCTCGCCGTCGCTGTGGACATCAACCCAACTGGTGGCCCGGAACTCCAGTGTGACCCGCAAGGCCTGCTCAGGCAGGGCCTCGGGCGGGGGCGGAGGAGGCGCTTCTTCCGTGATCGGCGGCGCCATCGGCTCCATTTCCTCGGCTCCTTCACCGTCCGGCCCGGGAAAGAAGCGCCACACGAGAAGGGCGAGAATCGCCGCAACGACCAGCACGACCACCCCGGCCTGTCCGAACGGGGACCCCGGAGACCGCTTCCCCGGATTCTCGATCCCGCCCTCGAGATCGTCCTGGGCGGAAGCGGCGAGAAAGAAATTGAGCACCTCGTCCGAATCGAGGCCGACGATCCGCGCGTACTCGCGCAGGAAGGCCTTGACGAAGATGGTGGCCGGCAACAGGTCGAAGCGATCCTGTTCGAGAGCCTCCAGGTACCGGATGTTGACCTTGCTCGACTGACTGATCGTCTCCAGCTCGACTTGGCGAACTTCACGCTGGCTGCGAAGCCAGGAGCCGAACGACTCTCCCTCGCCCACAGCGGCCGCAGCCTGATTCTCGTCGGTCATATCCACCATCGGTGTCGTTCGCGCCCACGACTGGCTGACCTATTCTAGTCCCTCCCCGCTCCGGGGACGCCACAGCTTGACTCTCGGCTGATACGATCTCTGGCCCGCGCACGCGCCACCTGACCGCTCGGACCGCGACCGGGCGCGCCCGTACCGCATGAGGATACCGCCAAGCATCCAACACAGTCTGGCCAGCGGTGACATCGACGCGGTCGAGGCAGAGTGGCTGGCCGCGGTCGACGGGGAGATCGCGGTCGAGACATTCCTCGCCATCACGAACGGATTGGTTCGACTCGACGAAGGGGAGCGGGTCGGGACCCTGCTCGAACTGCTCGACGACCAACTCCAGGATCGTGGGCAGTGGGCGGAACGTCTCGATCTGATCCGCGGCGCCGGCAGCCGGTATCTGCGTAGCGGCCAAGTCTACGAAACCGTTCTCGACACGCTGCACGAGCTCTACCGGGACCGCGAGTCCGACCTGAGCGAGCTGCTGCACGAACTCGGCCTGGACCGGGGACGGCAGGAGACCGTCAAGCTCTGGGACAAGGTGGACCGGCTCCGCAACCTGCTGGCTTTCCAGCGCGGCGACATCGTCGAAATGACAGGCAGGGGGGTCGGTCGCATCGCCGAGGTGAACATGCCGCTGCAGACCTTCAAGGTCGACCTCGAGAAGGCGAACGGAGTCGCGGTCGGCTTCCGTGCCGCCGGCAAGATGCTCACCCTGCTACCCCCGGAGCACGTCCTGCGGCGCAAACTCGAAGAGCCGGAGGAACTGGCGGCGATGAAGCCGCCCGCGCTGCTCGAACTGACGCTCAAGAGCTACGACCGCCCATTGACGGGGGCCGAAGTGCGGGCCATCGTCGTCGGAATCATTCCCGCGCGCCGCTGGTCGAGCTGGTGGACCAGCGCCCGGAAGCAGGCCCAGGTCCTGTCATCCGGCGGCTCCCGGCAGACCTATCGCTGGGTCGAAGCCACGGACGCCGAGAGCTCCCTCTGGCAGGAGTTCGAGCAAGCGACCCCTCGCGCCAGGATCGGCCTGCTGCGACGCGCGGCGAACCAGTCGCAGGAACTGAGGGATCGGATGGCGGCGTTCCTGGACGACCTGGGCCAGGGCCTGGCACGTGGGCAGCCCGCGCTCGCGTTCGAGATCCGCTGCGCTCTGGAGCGGTTCGGCGCCGAGCCGACATGGCCGGCGGAGGAACTCCTGGCCAGCCTGAAGGATCCGCTGAACTTCTTCGCGTCGATCGACCCGCGCGGACCACGTGAACAGGCCTACCGTGTCCTGCCCGACTGTCGCAGCGACTGGCGCGACGTGCTTGAGAAGCGCTTCCTCCTGGAGACCGACACGAAGGCGATCGGCACGATCGCCGAGTTGATCGACGAGGAGTTGCTGCGCCGCTGCGCCGCGCGCGCTCAGGTCCAGCCGCACCGCACGCCGGCCGCCTTTACCTGGCTGGCGGAGGGGGCCGCGACCGACCCGGCACTGCGCGACGGCCGGCAGAACCGTCTCCTCAATCTGTTGATTCAGGCGCTGAGGAACGAAGCCTTCGCTCCATTTCGACTCCGCCTGAAGGCCCTGTTCGACTCCGGCGGCACCGTGCCCAAGCTGCTGCCCGAACTGACCCTGGAGGAGGCTCGGCAAGCCGAGGTGTCGATACGCCACGCGGCACTCGAGGACTACCGGCGGGAGCCACTGCTGACGGCGCTGCACCTGAAGTTCCCCGACCTGCTGGCCGACCAGGACACCGACGACGATCTCTACGCCCTGCCGGCTTCGATCGCCGCAAAGCGGGAGAGGTTGCGCGAGTTGGTCGAGGATGAGTTGCCCGCCAATCGCAAGGCGATCGAGGAAGCACGTGCCCTGGGCGACCTCCGAGAGAACTTCGAGTACAAGTCCGCGCGCCAGCGCCACGAGTACCTGACTTCCCTGGCCACCGAGCTGCAACAGGATCTCCAGCGTTCCACGCCAATCGACCTCGCCGCCGCCGCCTGCGACAAGCTCCGAATTGGCAACCAGGCGATCCTGGAGTCCGAAACCGGCGAGCAGCGCACTCTTGCCATCCTCGGCCCCTGGGAGAGCGCCCCCGAGCGCGGAATCATCTCGTACGAATCCGATCTCGCCCTCAAGCTGCTGGGATCCGAGCCGGGCGCCGAGGTCGAGATGAACGGAGAGACGTTCACGGTACAGGCGATCGAGACCCTGGCAAGCGCCAGTCCGGCGCCAGAGTAGAGACGCTTCCCTCCGCCACGTTCTCGGCTATGTAGACGCACAGACTGCTAGAGTTATGGCGAAGTGTCTCTGGATGTCGAGGAGGTTCGGCGGATAGCTGAACTGGCGAGGCTGCGGCTCTCGGCCGCTGAGGAAGCGCGGTTCGCGTCCCAGCTTTCCGAGATCGTCGACTACATCGACCAGCTCAGTGCGTTCAGCGCGGGGGCCGCTCCGGCGGACGACAGCGAACCGGAGGGGACCGGCGACGCCAACGATGTGCCGGCGGAAGGCCGCCCGCTTCTCGACGACTTTCTGGACAACGCACCCGCCTCCCTCGACCGTTTCCTTCTCGTGCCACAGGTCAAGGCAACGCCGGGCGGCGCCGAGTGAGGCCGATGATGACCGCCGAAGCCCTGGCAGACGCCGTCCGTTCGGGTGAGCGCACCGCCATCGGGACAGTCGAGCAGACATTCGCCCGCATCGACCAGGTCGACGCTTCGGTGGGAGCCTTCCTCGAAGTCTGGCGGGACCAGGCGGTCGAACGGGCGACCGACATCGACCGTCGTCGCGATTCCGGGGAATCCCTCGGCCCTCTGGCCGGAGTGCCCACGGCGCTCAAGGACAACCTGTCGCTGGCCGGACACGAGTTGAACTGCGGCTCCCGAATCCTCTCCGGCTACCGCGCGCCCTACACGGCCGGAGCCGTGGAGCGTCTGCTGGCTGCCGACGCCGTGCCGGTCGGCCGCGTGAACATGGACGAGTTCGCGATGGGTTCTTCGTGCGAGAACTCGAGGCTAGCCGACACCCGCAATCCCTGGGATCTGGACATGGCGCCCGGTGGTTCGAGCGGAGGTTCCGCGGCCGCGGTCGCGGCGACCGAGGTGCCCCTTGCCCTGGGCTCCGATACCGGAGGCTCGATCCGGCAACCAGCCGCTTTCTGCGGTGTCGTGGGCGTCAAGCCAACCTACGGCCGCGTTTCCCGCTACGGCCTCGTGGCCTTCGCCTCGTCTCTCGACCAGATCGGACCGCTCGCCCGAAACGTGCGGGACGCCGCGCTGGCGCTCGGCGCCATCGCCGGCCCCGACCCTCGCGATTCCACGTGCAGCGAAGTGCCGGTCGAGGACTACCTCGAATCGATCGAAGACGGCATCGGAGGCCTGACGGTAGGCACGATCAGGGAAGTCCGGACCTCGGCGCTGGACGAGGACGCGGCGGAGGGCTATCAGCGGGCGCTCGACGCACTCGAGACAGCCGGCGCCCGGCTGGCCGAGGTGAGCATTCCCTTGATCGACGCGGCGGTGGCCACCTACTACGTACTCGCCAACAGCGAGGCCAGCGCGAACCTGGCCCGCTTCGACGGCAGTCGCTATGGACACCGGGCCGCCGGCGCCCGTTCCCTCCAGAGGATGTACACCGACAGCCGGAGCGAGGGCTTCGGCAGCGAGGTCAAGCGCCGGATCATCCTGGGTACGTTCGCGCTCTCCTCCGGCTACTACGACGCCTACTACGGTCGCGCCGCGCGCATCGCCGGGGCGATGCGGCAGCAGTTCGCGGAGGCCTTCGAAGCCGTCGACCTCCTGGTGACTCCAACCTGTCCCTCGGGCGCCTTCGCCCGTGGAGAACGGGTGGACGACCCGCTGGCCATGTACCTGTCCGATGTCTTCACCACGCCGCCCAGCCTGGTCGGGATTCCCGGAGTCTCGGTACCGTGCGGTCTGGACGGACGAGGCCTTCCCCTGGGTCTTCAGATCCTCGCCCCGCCCTTCGCCGACGCGATGGCTCTGCGGGCAGCGAGAGCGGTCGAGCTGACAATCGGTTTCGAGTGCAACCCGGTGACGATTCCATGAAGGTCCGCACGACGATCGTCTGCGCCGCGGCTCTCGCCCTTGTCCTGCCAGCGGCGGGGGCAGGGGCGACGAAGCGGGTCGCGGTACCCGAGATCGGTTCGCCGACACCGGTCGCCGTGATGACCGGAAACGGCAGGATCCACATCGAGGCGAAGCCGCGCGCCAACGAAGGCCTGCTCGCCTTCGCGCAGCGACTCTGCGGCAACGCGAGGCACTCCTCGGCGCTTAGCCGCGCCAACGGCGGCGTACGGCGCCTGAAGCGCGGTGTCCGCTACAGGATTCCCTTCGATCTGCTGCCGAAGGCAAGCCAGCAGGTGACGATTCGTGCCCTGCTGCCGAAGGACCAGGCGGTAGCCGACGGCTGGAAGCACAAGGTGTCGTCTTCCCGGCGCGGCCGCGATGCGGAGAGCCTGTGGAGCATCGCCGAGTGGTTCACGGGCTCCGGCGAGAACCACCGGGTGCTGCGGCAGGCGAACAGCCTGACCAGCAACGTGATCCGTCCCGGCCAGACAATCCTCGTCCCTCGCCGCCTCCTCACTGAACCCTTTGCCGGCATGCTGCCCGCGCCGCCGCCCCGAACGGCGACCGTCCCCGCCAGGTCCGAAGCGACACCCTTCGCCGGCTACGGATCGGACGAGAACGGCAAGTACGCGAGCTACCGACTGAAGGCGGGCGAGGCCCTCTACTCGAGCGTCGTCATGCGATTCACCGGCCGTCTCTTCGCCAGCGACGTGAACGAGCTCGTGCGGGAGATCAAGCAGCGCAACAGGATCGGCGACGTCAGGGACTTGCCGGTCGGCTACGAGGTCAGAATCCCCATCGACGTGCTCTCGGCGCGCTACCTGCCGCCAGACCATCCGCGTCGCGTGGAGTGGGAGGCGCAACGCGCCGCCGGAGAGCAAATCGAGAACGAGGTGCTGGCGCTGGACCTCGACGGCGTGACCGTGGTGCTGGACGCCGGCCACGGTGGCCGGGACATCGGTGCTCCGGTAGGCGGCCTGTGGGAGAGCAACTACGTCTACGACATCATGCTGCGGACCAAGAAGGCGCTGGAAAGCCGTACCGCCGCCACCGTCGTACCGACGACCCGCGAGGGCTCGACGTTCCGGATCGCCGACGCCGACGTGCTGCCGAAGTCCCGGGGCCACGCCGTGCTGACGAATCCGCCCTACCGGATCGACGACGCCAGGGTGGCAACGAACTTCCGCTGGTACCTGGCGAACTGGGTCTACGACCAACGTCGAAAGGCGGGAATCGACCCCGGCCAGGTGATCTTCATCTCGATTCACGCGGACTCTCTGCACCCTTCGCTGCGAGGCGCAATGGTCTACATTCCGGGACTGGTCGGCATCACGAACAACTACGGCAAGAGTGGAGCTCCCTACACCTCCCGCCGCGAAGTCAGAGCGGCGCCGCGGGTTTCCTTCACGCGCAACGAACGGACCACGAGCAAGGGGCTGTCGCGCGATCTGGCCGAACACATGCTGGCCAGCTTCAGGGACGCGGACCTGGCGATCCATCACAACCGTCCGATCCGGGACCGGATCTTCCAGGGGCGCCGGGTCTACGTGCCGGCACAGCTCCGCTTCAACCGCGTACCCGCCAAGATCCTGCTCGAGGTCGGCAACCTGGGCAACGAACAGGATCGCCGGCTGATGAAGACCCGCGCCTACCGGCAGCGCGTCGCCGAGGCCATCGCCGACGGCATCCTGGCGTACTACGGCGTGCCCCAGGGCAGCGCCAGCCGCACGGCCACTGCCGGCGGCAGTTGACGCCGGCAAGCAATCGCCCGCACGGCCCTCAATAGCGGCGCATCAGCCCGACGACAACGCCTTGGACACTGAGTTGGTCAGCGGGCACGTAGATGGGCTCCATCTCCCCGTTCGCCGGCTGCAGCCGAACCGTCGCACCTTCGGGGTAGTACCTCTTGAGGGTCGCCTCGTCGTTGACGAGGGCGACGATCAACTCGCCAGCGTGGGCCTCTTCCCGCCTGGCAATGACCACCAGATCGCCGTCACAGATGCCGTCGTCGACCATCGAGTCGCCTTCCACCTGGAGCACAAAGTGCCGGCCGGCCGCACCCCCCGTGAGCAGGTGCTCGGGGACGGAGAGGTCGTCTACGCCGGCCACCGCCTCGATCGGTTGTCCGGCCGCGATCCGGCCGTGGAAGGGAACGGCGAAAGGCGCCGAACGACGGGAACGGAGCGTCTTCTCGGTCAGCTCGAGGCCGCGCTTCTGGTTCCAGCCGCCCCGAAGGTAGCCCTTCTGCCGCAGCAGCTTGAGGTGCTTGTGGACGGTGCCGTAGGAGCGGTAGCCGAACCGGCGCCGGATCTCCAGGTGCGTGGGCGCTACACCCCGCACGGAAACGAACTCGCACACGAAGTCGAGAATCTGCTTCTGTCGCTCGGTCAGGAAGTCATCCATCGATGAGCGATGCTAGACGGAAACCGAGCGTAAGACAAGTGGCGCATACACTACGCGACCAACTCTCGCGCACGCCTTGGCACACGCGCCAAAGAACCGACCTCGGAAGGCCTCGCACATGACCCGGCACCTGGAGCAGCACGAACTCGCCAACGGCCTGCGCGTCGTGCTTCACGAAGACCGGCGCCTGCCGCTGGCCACCGTCAACATCTGGTACCACGTCGGCTCGAAGAACGAGGTCACCGGCAGCACCGGACTGGCCCACCTGTTCGAACACATGCTGTTCCAGGGCTCAGCGCACGTCTCCGAGAACGGACACTTCGAGCACGTCCAGAGCGTCGGCGGCGTCGCCAACGGCTCGACCTGGTACGACCGCACGAACTACTACGAGACTCTGCCCTCCAACCATCTCGAGCTCGGCCTGTGGCTGGAATCCGACCGTCTCGGTTTCCTGCTCGAGGCCCTGACTCAGGAGAAGTTCGAGAACCAGCTCTCCGTGGTGATGAACGAGCGGTTGCAGCGCGTCGACAACCAGCCCTACGGGCTTGCAATCGAACGGCTCAGCGAACTGCTCTACCGCCAGAGCGACGGCAGCAACCATCCGTACGCCTGGCCGGTGATCGGCTACATGGAGGACCTCGAGGCAGCAACGCTCGACGGGGTCCGGGCCTTCTTCCGCACCTGGTACCGGCCGAACAACGCGGTCCTGACCCTGGCCGGCGACATCGACAGCGCCCGCGCCCTCGATCAAGCAAGGCGCTACTTCGAAGACATCCCGGCCGCACCGCTGCCCCAAGGGCCGGATATCGACCCGGTGGCCGAAATCGGCCCTCAAGGGACGGCGCGGGAGATCCTCGAAGACACGATCGAGTTGCCCCGCTCCTACTCCGCCTGGTGTCTGGACGGCTACGGCAGCGACGACTGGCACGCCGGTGCGATGCTGGCGACGATCCTCTCGGCCGGGATGATGAGCAGGCTCCACCGCGACATGGTCTACGAGCGCCAGATCGCGCAGTCCGTGTCCGCGATGATCCTGCCGACGGAGGTTTGCGCCATGTTCGCCGTCGTCGCCACCTGCCAGAGCCGCGAGCCCGACCCTCTCGGAAACGCCGAAGCCGTCGAGCAGGCCGTCATCGAACACGTCGAAGCGATTCGGGTGAAGGGTCCGACCGAGTCCGAACTCGAGCGGGCGCGGCGGATCCTGCTGCTCGACTATCGCGACAGTGAACAGGATCTCGCTCTGTGCGCCGACCGGCTGTCCGCGGCGGCGACCTACCTCGGCGATCCCGCCCTCGCCTGGACCGAACCGGATCGGTTGCTCAGCGTTGATGCAGAGCAGATTCGCGGCCTGGCCGAGCGCACTCTCGGCCAGGAACGTCGCGCAGCCGTCGTCGTGGTACCCAAGGCGTGAACACCGCGACCTCCGCGACGCTCGACCGCAGCCGGCCTCCCGCCCCGACACGCAGCCGGCCCTGCGCCTTCCCCCCGTTCGAACAGGAGCGGCTCGGGTCCGGCGTCCGGCTATGGACGATCGACGTCCCCGGTCGCAATCTCGTCACCGCCACGCTGCTCCTGCCCGGCGGCAGCGAACTCGATCCTCCCCACCTGGCAGGGCTCGCCTCGTTCACGGCAGGACTTCGCAGCAAGGGCACGAGCCGGCGCACGGCGCTCGAGTTCGCTGCCGCGGCCGAGGACCTGGGGACTGGCGTCTCGTCTTCCTGCTCGTGGGAGATGGCGGGAATCGGCACGACGATCCGCTCGGAGGATGTAGCCACCGGTCTGGAGCTGGTCGCCGAGGCCGCCCTGCAACCGACCTTCAGCGCGGAGGAGATCGAACGCGCCCGCCGGCGCCGGCTCGCCGAACTCGACCGGCGGCGCAGCGACCCTTCGAGTCTGGCCCGGGCAGCCTTCGCGCACGCCGTCTACGATTCGACGCCCTACGGCAAGGCGTCGATCGGCGATCACGAAACGACCCGGGCCATCACCCGAAGCGAGATCGCGGCGTTCCATGAGGGGGCGGTCGCCGCGCGATCCTGCCACCTGGTCGCGGTCGGCGACCTGGGGTCGGGGCGGGTACGCGAAGCGATCGAGGAGAAGATCGAACGCCAGCTTCGATCCCACGGCAGGCGCTTCGACGACGAGCCGGCCTGTCTCGCACCGCCCAACCCGACGCCAGAGGGCCGCCGCGTCGTGATCGTGGACCGCCCCGACGCCGCGCAGACGCAGTTGCGCGTCGGCCATGTCGGGATACCGCGCCGCCATCCCGACCGCATCCCGATCCAGGTTGCCAACTCCATCCTCGGCGGCAAGTTCATCAGCCGTCTGAATCTCAGCCTGAGAGAGCGGCACGGCTACACCTACGGCGTCTCCAGCAGTTTCAGTTCCCGCCGGGGCCCGGGACCGTTCGTCGTAGGCACGGCGGTGGCCAACGAGGTAACGGGCGCAGCCTGCCGGGAGATCGTCGGTGAACTCGAACGTCTCCGGGGTGAACCGCCTGATCAGGCGGAACTCGACGACGCCCGCAACTACCTGGTCGGCGTGTTTCCCTACACCCTGCAGACGATCCAGAATCTCGCCTCCCGGCTGCAGGCGCTCGCTACCTTCGACCTGGACCATGACGAGTACGAACTCTGGCCCGACCGGATCCGCGCCACGACCCGAGAAGAGGTCCACGAAGTCTGCCGGCGCCATATCTTCCCGGACCGGCTGGTCGTGACCGCGGTTGGTCCGGCCTCCGAACTCGCACCGCAACTCGAGAACCTGGGAACGATCGAGGTTCAGCCGGCCGGGTGAAGGCCGGCGCGGCGGCCCTCGCCGGCTCGGTTGCGTGGTATCTTCTGCGGCTGTTTCCAAGCCTGAGATCCGCGTCCCGCAGGGTGGCCGGATCCCGACCAACCGCGACCCGAGCGGGCTCCCACACAAGGCCCGCGTACGCCAGTGACGGGAGCGTCGATGCAACTCGAAAGTTCGGACCAGATACGCAACCTCGCCGTCGTCGGACACAACGACACCGGCAAGACGACTCTGCTCGCCGGCCTCCTCTACACGGGCGGCGTCTTCAACCGGCAGAACCGGGTCGAGGACGGCAACACGGTCACGGACTTCGACGACGAAGAGATTCGTCGCGGCATCTCGATCGGCCTCGCCGTCTGCTACACACCCTGGTCGGACGGCTCGGACGAACACAAGGTCAACCTGATCGACTGTCCGGGCTCCGGAATCTTCGTCCACGAGACCAGCTCGGGGATGCGGGCGGCCGACGCCGCCCTGCTGTGCCTGAACGCCGCCGCGCCGACGCAGGTCATGGCGGAGAAGGCCTGGGAGATCGCGGCGGGAATCGACCAGCCGGTCATGCTGCACCTGGCGAAGATGGACCGCGACAACATCGACTTCGAGGGCTGTATCGCCGAAATCCAGCAGAACTTCGACCGCATGGCGTTACCCGTGCAGATCCCGATCGGCGGCGGCAAGGACTTCACCGGCGTGGTCGACCTGCTCAGCCGCAAGGCGTATGTCTACGACCGGGACGGCGCCGGCCGCAGCAAGGCCTCAGAGCCGCCGGCCGAACTCGAAGGACAGATCGACGAGTGGCGAGGCAAGCTCACGGAAGCGGTCGCCGAGAGCGACGACGACCTGATGGAGGCCTACTTCGATCAGGGCGACCTCGATCAGGACCAGTTGGTCGAGGGGCTCAAGAATGCGATCAGGAACCGGGCGTTGTTCCCGGTCACGATGTCCTCCGCCGGCCACGGCATCGGCAACTCGGCCCTGCTCGACGCGGTGATCAAGCTGCTGCCGTCGCCCGCAGGCGCGCCGCCGATGCCGGCCACCGACATCGGCGGAGAGCCCGTGGAGATCGAGCGCGGCGACGGCGCGCCGGTCAGCGCGATCGTCTTCAAGACGCTGAACGACCCCTTCACCGGGCGCATCTCGCTGCTCCGGGTGGCCGCGGGCCGCATGACCTCCGACACGAGCTACTGGAATGCCCGACGCGAGGGGGCCGAACGCGTCGGCCACCTGATGCACATGCAGGGCAAGACCGGCCAGGACGTGCCCCAACTCCTCGAAGGCGACATCGGCGGCGTGGCGAAGCTCAAGAGCAGCGTCACCGGTGACTCGATCACGAGCCGTGAACGGCCCCTGCACCTCGGCTTCCCCAACCCTCCGGTCGCCGCGATCTCGTTCGCGATCGAGCCAAAGACGAAGGGCGACGAAGAGAAGATCGGCGAGGCGGTGCTCCGGCTGGTCGAGGAGGATCCGAGCCTGCGCGCCGGCCGCGACCCGCAGACGGGCGAGTTCCTCCTCTCGGGCGCCGGTCAGCTCCACGTCGAGATCGCGGTTTCGAAGTTGAAGGCCCGCTCCAAGGTCGAGGTCATCCTGCATCCGCCCAAGGTGCCCTATCGCGAAGCGATCAGAAGGCCCGCGGTCGGCCACGGCCGGCACAAGAAGCAGAGCGGCGGCCGCGGCCAGTTCGCCGACTGCACGATCACGATGGAACCGGTCGCCACGCCGGAGGACTACGAGTTCGTCGACGAGATCTTCGGCGGCTCGATCCCCCAGAACTATCGCCCGGCCGTCGAGAAAGGCCTGCTCGAAGCGGCCGCACGCGGCTACCTGGCCGGTTACCCGGTCGGCAACTTCCGCGTCCGCCTCCAGGACGGCAAGTACCACGACGTCGACTCGTCGGAAATGGCCTTCAAGGTCGCCGGCTCCCTGGCCTTCAAGGACGCGATGGCGAAGGCCGCCCCCACCCTCCTCGAACCCGTGATGCAGGTGGACATCAACACGACGGAGGACTTCATGGGCGACATCATGAGCGACCTCTCCTCTCGCCGGGGCCGTCCCCAGGGCATGGAAGCCAAGGGCAGCGCCCAGATCGTCAAGGCCACGGTCCCCATGGCCGAAATGCTGACCTACGCCCCCGCCCTGCGCTCAATGACCCAGGGCCGCTCCAGCTTCACGATGACCTTCTCCCACTACGAAGAAGTCCCCCGCCAGATCCAGGAGAAGATCATCGCCGAAGCGAAGCGGGCGGAAGAAGAGGACTAGCCGGAGCGGAGCGGGTTCGGAGGCGCGGCTACGGCGCGCGGCGGACGTCGGAGGACGCAGCCGCCTGCTGCGGTCCGGGGAGAGGGCCCCAGGGGCCGCTCGCTTCGCGACGGCGGCCGCATGCCGGCCAGAGGGCCGGCGCATGTATGGTCCGCCCCGCTTGTGCAAGGGCTCTTTCCGGGTTTCTGGCGAGGTAGGTGCAGTTGCTTGCATGTATTCGGCCTGTTGGTGGGAGTCTCTGAGAGAGAGCTCCCTGGCCCCGATGGAATACGCGCGCGTCGGCCTCTTCACACCCAGACGGCCTCTTGATGGGCCCTGCGCCGACTCAGGCTTCTCAACGCGCCGGTCCGACCTGTTTCGCCATCGCTCGAATGAGTCCCCGCAAACTGCTTGGTGGGGCGATTCTCCTATCGTTGGTTCGCTGTTCCCCGAGCCGTCTACGCCGCGGCCCGTGAGTCCCTTGCTCGACCGCCGACATGGCGTTCGTCGCTGTAGCGTTCGTCGTGTCGCAGCACCGCCCAGGCGATTCGAGCCAGCTTGTTGGCCACGGCCACCGTGGCGACGTTCGCCCCCCGGCGCCGCTTGACGTCCAGAGCCCATTCCTTGAGCCGCGTCCGCTCGCCCTTGTGGGCTGTGCGCAGCACCGCCCGCGCACCGTGGATCAGAAGCGCCCGCATGTAGCGGTCCCCGCGTTTGCTGATCCCCAACAGCCTCGTGTGCCCGCCGGTCGATGCCTGACGAGGCACCAGCCCGAGAAACGCCGACATCTGACGGCCGCTGCTGAAGGCCCAGCCCGAGCCGACCGACGCCACCAGCGCCGTCGACACCATCGGACCGATCCCCGGGATCGACATCAAACGCTCGGACAGGGGGTTCTCCTTCGACTCCCGCTCCAGCATCGCCGTCAGATCCGCCACCTGATCGTCGACCTGCATCAGCGCCTGGTGCTGCATGCACAAGAGAGCCCGAAAGTCGCCCGGCAGGGCCCGCTCCGGGTCCGACGCGATCGCAGGCACCTCCCGCTTGATCACCGCCAGACCCTGAGGCAGCACGATCCCGTACTCCCGCAGAAAACCACGTAACTGGTTCGCCAACTGCGTGCGCACACCAACCATCGTCTCCCGACTTCGGTGGATCTGCTGCAGCGCCCGGCGCTCCTTCGTCTTGTAAGGCACGAAACGCATCGTCGGACGCGACACCGCCTCGCAGATCGCCTCCGCGTCGTGGTAGTCGCTCTTGTTCGACTTCACGTACGGACGGACAAACTGCGGACTCATCATCCGCACGTCGTGGCCCAGATCCCTCAGCTTCTCCACCCAGTGGTGCGCGCCGCAGCTCGCCTCCATCCCCACCAGGCACGGCTTGAGCCGCGACATCAACTCCATCAGCCGCGGTGCCTTCAACTGACGCTGAAACACCACCGCGCCCGACGCGTCCATCCCGCACACCTGGTACACATGCTTGCCCAGATCGATACCGACTCGAGTAACCTCCTTCACGGTCCGCCTCCTCCTTGTTGTTCGGAAGAAAACACCATTCTGGCCCCAACGAGAGGCCGTAAGGGTGCGGGGCGGACCATCCCATTACCCAGTGTCTCGCTACTCGTCGTTGTCGACGAACTCGATGACGGCGCGTTCGGCGGCGTCGCCGCGGCGCGGGCCGAGCTTCGTGATGCGGAGGTAGCCGCCTGGGCGGTCGGCATAGCGGGGGCCGATTTCGTCGAAGAGTTTCTTGACGTGGTCGCGGTTGGGAAGCCAGCGGCGGACCAGCCGCCGGGCGTGGACGGAGTCCTCGCGGCTGCGGGTGATGAGCTTCTCGGCGACCGGGCGCAGGGCCTTGGCCTTGGCGAGGGTCGTCTGGATCCGGCCGTGATCGACCAGCGAGGCGAGCATGTTGCGGAACATTGCCCGCCGGTGAGCCGTGGTCCGACCCAGTTTCTTGTAGCCAACTCCGTGACGCATGATCGCTCCTTCCCGGGAAGCTCGAAAGCGGTCCGCGGCCCTCAGGCCTGGACGCTGGTCTCCGCGTTCTCAGGAACTTCCATGCCGAAGGACAGTCCCATCCGGTCGAGCACTTCCTGGATCTCTTCGAGCGACTTGCGGCCGAAGTTCTTCGTCTCCAGCATCTCCTTCTCGCTCCGCGCGACGAGGTCGGCCACCGTATTGATGTTCGCGTTCCTCAGGCAATTCGCCGAACGAACGCTCAGGTCCAGATCGTCGATCTCCTTCCGGAGCATGGCGCTCAGATCGCTCCCGTCGACTTCCTCCTCGGCCGCTGCTTCGATGACCAGGCTCTCCTCGGCGTCGATGAAGATGGCCAGATGATCGCGCAGCAGGGCGCCGGCCCGGGAGATTCCCTCTTCCGGTGTCACCGTTCCGTCCGTCCAGACCTCGACGATCAGTCGCTCGTAGTCGGTGGTCCGGCCGAGGCGCGCCGACTCGACGCGATAGTTCACCCGCTTCACCGGGCTATGCACCGAGTCGAGCGGAATCCAGCCGATTCCCATCGACTCGTCGAGATTTCGGTCGGCGCCGACGTAGCCGCGTCCCTTCTTGACCTGCGCCTCGAGGCGGAGCCGACCCCGTTCGTTCAGAGTCGCCACCTTGCTCTTCGGGTCACGGATCTCGACGCTCGGGTCGCCGTTGAAGTCGGCGGCGGTCACCTCACGCGGCCCTGACACGTCCAGCGTGATCACGCGTGTCGTGTCGTCGAAGGACCGCAGAGGCACCTGTTTCAGGTTCAGAATGATGTCCGTCGTGTCCTCGACCACCCCTTCGAGTGAAGAGAACTCGTGCAGTGCGCCCTCGATCCGCACCGCGGTAATCGCGGCGCCCTCGATTGCCGACAGGAGGCTACGCCGCAACGCGTTGCCCACGGTGGCGCCGAAGCCGCGTTCAAACGGCTGGGCCGTGAATCTGCCGTACGTGTCGGTCAGAGTCTCGGTATCGATCTCGATCCGCTTCGGGCGTTGAAATCCCTTCCAGAGCATGTTGACTCCTACTATCTCGATTGCGTTCCAGGTGGAAACGTGTGATGTCTCGGTGCGGTCCAGCGGCAAAACGCCGGGTTCAGACCCGACGCCGCTTGCGAGGACGGCAGCCGTTGTGTGGTATTGGGGTCACGTCACGGATCGATCGGATGCTGATGCCGGTGGCCTGCAGGGCTCTGACTGCCGATTCGCGACCGCCTCCCGGCCCCTTGACCAGCACGTCGACCGACCGCACGCCAAGGTCCTTGGCCTGATAGCCCACCGCCTGCGCGGCCACCTGAGCCGCGAAGGGCGTTCCCTTGCGGGACCCCTTGAAACCGTTTCGGCCCGACGACGACCAGGTCAGGACATTGCCGTCCGGATCGCTGATGCAGACCAGTGTGTTGTTGAAGGTCGCATTGACGTGCGCCACGGCGTGGGGCACGACGCGCTTTTCCTTCTTCCTCGCTTTTGCCATCTAGTGTTGTCTCTCCGCTTTGGTTTGCCAGATGAAGCTAGCTATGGTGTGGGTACTCTCGTGTCGGCCGCCTGTGAGCCGCTGCCGGCGACACCACACATAAGTAGCCCTCTCTCGCCTACTTCCCGACCTTCTTCCTGCCGGCCACGGTAGCCCGCCGCGGTCCCTTGCGGGTGCGCGCGTTGGTGTGCGTACGCTGGCCACGAACCGGCAGACCCTTGCGGTGTCTGACACCCCGGTAGCTGCCGATCTCCATCAGGCGCTTGATGCTCTGGGTCACTTCCTTGCGCAGGTCTCCCTCGACCGACCCCGCCTCCTGGACGACCCGGCGAATACGCCCGGTCTCGTCCTCGGTCAGGTCCCTGACCTTGACCTCGGCGGCGACGCCCGCCTGATCCAGCAGCACCAGCGCCCGAGAGCGGCCGATGCCGTAGATGTAGGTGAGGCCGATGCCGACCTGCTTGTTCTGCGGTAGATCGATCCCTGCGATTCTCGCCATTCCAGCTCTCTCCCGTCCTGCTCAGCCTTGCCGTTGCTTGTGCTTGGGGTTCTCACAGATGACGCGGATCACACCGCGACGCCGGACCACCTTGCACTTCACGCACATCCGTTTTACTGACGCTCGCACCTTCATGATGGATCTCCTTCGATTCGAAACCGGCCGTCAGGTCCGCAACCTGTACACGATCCGGCCACGGCCGGGGTCGTAGGGCGAGAGTTCGACCAGGACGCGATCGCCCGGGAGGATCCGGATGAAGTGCTTGCGCATCTTGCCCGAGATGTGGGCCAAGGCCTGGTGCTTGTTGTCAAGCTCGACCTTGAAGACTGCGTTCGGCAGTGTCTCCACCACCATTGCCTCGACTTCGATCGCCTCTTCTTTCTTCACGCCCAATATCCCTTCGCCCTCTTGCTTCCTCTTTGGTTCAAGCCGCCAGGCCCAGTACGCGCGCTCCGGCCTCCGTCACCGCGACCGAGTGCTCGAAGTGAGCCGACAACGATCCATCCTTCGTTCTCGCCGTCCAACCGTCTCCATCCATCTTCACGGCCCGGCTTCCGGCGTTGACCATCGGCTCAATCGCCAACACCATGCCTGACCGCAACTCGATGCCACGACCCCGCCGGCGGTAGTTCGGCACTTCCGGTTCCTCGTGAAGTGCTGAACCGATGCCGTGACCGACGAAATCACGGACCACGGAGAACCCGCGATCCTTGACGTACCGCTCAACCGCTCGACCGATGTCGTGCAGCCACCTGCCGGGCGCCACGCAGTCCAAGGCCACATCCAGGGCCCGGCGAGTGACTTCCAGCAAGCGTGCGGCCTGCTCCGAGACCGCACCTACACGGTACGTGCGCGCAGCATCGCCATAGTAACCCGAAAACTCCACCCCGCAGTCGATGCTGACAATGTCTCCATCCTCAAGAGGCACGTCATTCGGGATGCCGTGGACGATCACGTCGTTCACCGAGGTGCACAGAGTGGCCGGAAACCCCCGGTAACCGAGAAAGGCCGGTCGGCCGCCACGCTCGCGAATCGAGGCCTCCGCATGAGCATCGAGTTCGCGCGTGGTGACTCCGGCCTGCAGCCGCCGTTCCAGGGAGGCCAGCACCTCCAGAACGATGCGGTTGGCGCGCTCCATCAGGTCGAGCTCCTCCTGTGTCTTGAGAGTCACCATCAGGCGGCTCTGCCTTCGGCCAGCGCCGACTCGATCGCCGCAGTCACCTGTTCGATGCCGACGTTGCCGTTGACCCGGCGCAGCAGGCCGAGGCGCTCGTAGTGAGAGATCAGGGGTTCCGTCTGCGCGGCGTAAACCTGCAGCCGTTCGCGCACGACCTCCTCCCGGTCATCCGCGCCCCTGCCCCTCAGGACAATGCGCTGAACCAGCACCTCGTCGGGAACATCGATCGTCACCACATGGTCGAGCTCGCGACCGTTCAGGATCTCTTCGAGGGTCCCGGCCTGCGGCGCGGTGCGCGGATAGCCGTCGAGCAGGAACCCACCCGCAGCGTCGTCCTGGGCCAGACGGTCCCGAACCACGTCGGCCATCAAGTCGTCGTCGACCAGGGCGCCGGAGGCCATCACACCCTCCACCCGCTGACCCAACTCGCTGCCAGCGGCGACCGCAGCCCGCAGCATGTCACCGGTCGAGATGGCCGGCACACCGAGCGACACTTCCAGGCGTTCGGCCTGGGTACCCTTGCCGCAACCGGGCGCTCCGAGCAGCACGATGCGGAGAGGATCACCCACGGCGGCCTCGAATCCGGCCCCGCTTCATGAAGCCCTCGTAGTTGCGCATCACGAGCTGGCTCTCGATCTGTTGCAGGGTGTCCATCGCCACGCTGACGACGATCAGGAGCGACGTGCCGCCGAAGTAGAAGTTGATCCCCATGCCCTCGGTCAGCCAGAGCGGCGCGACCCGGTCCAGGGTAGCGCCAACGAACGGAAGCCCACCGACCTTGAAGCCGGCGATCAGGAACTCCGGCAACACCGAAACGCCCGCCAGGTAGAGAGAACCGACCAGGGTCAACCGCGTCAGCACCTTGTCGATGTACTCCGAAGTGCGCCTGCCGGAGCGGATGCCGGGAATGAACCCGCCGTACTTGCGCATGTTCTCGGCAAGATCGTTCGGATTGAAGATGATCGAGACGTAGAAGTACGAGAAGAAGATGATCGCCGTCACGTAGAACAGGTAGTAGATCGGCTGGCCCCACTGCAGCGCGGTGGCGATCCGCTGGATCGGTTCGTACTGGATCATTCCCGCGACGGTGGCCGGCACAGTGACGACGGAACTCGCGAAGATGACCGGAATCACGCCGCCGGTGTTCACCCGCAGAGGCAGGTAGGTGCTCTGCCCGCCGTACTGGCGCCGGCCGACGATCCGCTTGGCGTACTGCACCGGGATACGCCGTTGCGCCCGCTCCATGTAGACGATGAAGGCAACGACCACGAGCATGAAGGCCGACAGGAAGAGGATCTTGAGCAGGGACATCGCGCCGCTCTGCATCTGGCTGAAGAGCGTCAGGACGGCGCCCGGCAGGCCCACCACGATGCCGGCGAAGATGATCAGGGAGATGCCGTTGCCGATACCCCGCTCGCTGATCTGCTCGCCCAGCCACATGACGAAGGCGCAGCCGGTGGTCAGCGAGAGCACGGTCATGAACTTGAACCCAAGACCCGGGTTGAAGACCAGGGGCGCGCCTCCCGGCGACGTCAGGTTCTCCAGGAAGAAGGCGATGCTCGTGGCCTGAATGATCGAGATGACCACCGTTCCGTACCGCGTGTACTGGGTGATCTTCCGCCGGCCCATCTCGCCTTCCTTCGAGAGCTTCTCGAGGTAGGGCCAGACCACGGTCAGCAACTGCAGAATGATGGACGCCGAGATGTACGGCATGATGCCGAGCGCGAAGATCGCCACCCGGCCCAGGCTGCCGCCGGTGAACGTGTTGACGAACCCCAGCACGGTGCCCTGCATCTGTTCCATGAACTCGAGCAGAGCCTGGGGATCGATCCCCGGCGTCGGAATGATGCAGCCGATGCGGTACACGGCCAGCAGGCCGAACATGAACAACACGCGCTTCCGGAGATCCGGAATCGCGAAGATGTTGCGAAAACTCTCGACGCCCACTTGTCAGCTCCGTCAGGCGATCTCTTCGCAGGCGCCGCCGGCGCCTTCGATCTTGGCCCGCGCGGATGCGCTGAAGCGGTGCGCCCGGACGGTCACCCCGGCCGGTGCATCGCCAACGCCCAGAACCTTCAGCTTCATGCCCCGGCGCACACGGCCGTGGGAAACGAGGAGTTCCACGTCGACCACTTCGCCTAGACCGTCCAGGTCGCCGACGTTGATCACCGTGTACTCGGTGCGGAAGATGTTGGTGAACCCGCGCTTCGGGACGCGCCGCACGAGCGGCATCTGGCCGCCCTCGAAGCCGGCGCGTCGGGAGAATCCCGCGCGCGAGCGCTGGCCCTTGTGGCCACGCCCGGCGGTCTTGCCCGTACCGGATCCCGGTCCACGCCCGACCCGCTTGCGCGGACGGCGGCTTCCCGGCGCCGGTTTGAGTTCGTGGAGTTTCATGTCAGTTCTCCTCGGAGTCCTCCACGATCCGGACCAGGTGGGGAATCTTCCGCACCATGCCCCGCACCGCCTGGGAGTCCTCCCGCTCGACGATGTGGCGTATGCGCCTCAAGCCGAGACCGCGCAGAACCTCGCGCTGCGGTCTCGGCCTGCCGATCGCGCTACGCACCTGCTGAATCCGTATCGTCCTGCCAGCCACTCTCGGCTCCTTCCTGGTCTCCGTTGATCGACGCGCCGTCCAGCGAATCCAGCCCACGCAGCGTCCTGACCTGCTCCTCGTTGCGCAGGGACAGTAGCCCGGCGAAGGTCGCCTTGACGACGTTCTGCGGGTTCGTCGTCCCGAGCGACTTGGTCAGGATGTCCTGAATGCCGGCGCCCTCGACCACCGCCCGCACCGGGCCGCCGGCGATGACCCCGGTTCCTTCGGAAGCCGGCTTGAGCATCACCCGACCGGCGCCGAACACACCCACCGTCTCGTGCGGGATCGTCGTTCCAGCCAGCGGCACCCTTACCAGGTTGCGCTTGGCGATCTGAATCCCCTTGCGAATCGCGGATGGGACCTCCTTCGCCTTGCCCGAGCCGTAGCCGACGCGGCCGGCGCCGTCGCCGATCACAACGAGGGCGGTAAAGGAGAAGTTCTTGCCGCCCTTGACGACCTTCGTCACCCGGTTGATGTCGACAACCTGCTCGAAGAACTCGCTGTCGAGATCGATATCTCTTCTAGCCACCGTTCACGTCCCTAGCCAATGTTCGCTCCTTCGCTTTTCTGCTGCATCAGAACTTGAGGCCTCCGGCGCGAGCGCTGTCCGCCAGCGCCCGGATTCGCCCGTGGTAGAGAAAGCCGCCGCGGTCGAAGATCACGGATTGCACGCCCCGCTCCTTCGCGCGCGCGGCGAGCGCCTCGCCCACCGCCTGCGCCGCGCTGCAGCTTCCGGTCGAACCTTCCAACTCCCCGCAGACTTCCGGCTCCAGCGAGCTGGCGAAGGCCAGGGTGTGTCCCGCCCGATCGTCGATCAGTTGGGCGTAGATGTGCCGGCGGCTCTTGTGGACAGCCAGACGCGGACGTTCCTCGGAGCCCCGAATCCTCTTCCGGACCCGGTAGCGCGCACGGCGCCGACGACGGCTCCGGTCCAACGTTCTCTTTCTGCGCAGGTCGCTCATTGCCTCGATGTCCCTCTTGCCCTGACTACTTGCCCTGACTTCGTACCAAAGTGTCTAGACCGCCGCCGCCTTACCGACCTTGAGTCGGATGACCTCGTCGCTGTACCGGATGCCCTTGCCCTTGTACGCATCCGGCTTGCGCAGGCTGCGCAGGTCGGCCGCTACCTGCCCGACCTGCTGCTTGTCGATGCCGGAAACGGTAATCCGGTTCGCCCGATCGTCGATCGAAACGTCGATTCCGTCCGGAATCGAGTAGACCACGGGGTGGGAGTAGCCGAGCGCCATGTGGATTTCGCGCCCCTTGACCTCTCCCCGGTAGCCAACGCCGACGATGTCCAGCTCTCGCCGGAAACCCTCGGTGACGCCCACGACGGCGTTCGCGAGCAGCGCGCGAGCCAGCCCATGCAGAGCCCTGTCCGGTCCGCTCGAGCCCGAACGGTGCAGCGTGACGACGCGATCCTCCATCCGGACCTCGATGCCTGGCTGGAGCGGCTGTTCCAGCTTTCCCTTCGGACCCTCGATGGTTACCGTGCCGCCGTTCACCGCGACTTTCGCCGTGTCCGGCAGTGTAATCGGCGTCTTTCCTATGCGCGACATCTAGTACACCTCGCAGAGAACTTCGCCGCCCACGCGCTGGCTCCGGGCCTGGGAATCCGTGAGCAGGCCCTTCGAGGTCGACAGGATCGCCACACCCAGCCCGTTCAGAACCGGCTTCAGATCGTCGGCGCCCTGATAAATCCTGCGCCCGGGCTTGCTGATCTTCCGCACCTTGGTGATCGTCGGCACGCCCTCCTTGCTGTAAGCCAGGAAGATCCGGAGCGTCCTGCCCGGCGGCGAATCGTAGACCTCGTAGTGGCTGATGTAGCCCTGGTCCCGCAGCACACGGCACAGCGCGATCTTCTGCTTCGAAGCCGGCGACTCGGTCTGATCGTGCTTGACGATCAGGGCGTTGCGAATCGTGGTCAGCAGATCCGCGATGGGGTCGGTCATGGTCATCGTGACAATCCTTGGCCAATCATTGAAAGGGGCCGGTCTTCACTCAGGTCGCGAACGGCATGCCGAGACCTCGCAGCAGGTGCAGCGCCTGCGCATCGGACTCCGACGAGGTGACGAGGGTGACGTTGATGCCCTTGGAACCGTCGCTCTTCGAGTAGTCGACCTCGGGGAAGATCAGGTGATCCCGGACACCCAGGGTGTAGCTGCCCCGTCCATCGAAGCTCCGGTCCGAGATACCGCGGAAGTCGCGTACTCGCGGCAGCGCGACGGTAACCAGTCGATCGAGAAAGTGCCACATCCGGTCGCGGCGCAGCGTGACCCGGCAACCAATCGGCATTCCCTCACGCAGCTTGAACGCGGCGATCGACTTGCGGGCACGGGTGATGACCGGCTGCTGACCCGCGATCCGGGCCAGTTCGGGCACGGCGTTCTCCAGGATCTTGATGTTCTGGATCGCTTCGCCGATACCCATGTTGAGAACGATCTTCTCCAGCCGCGGCACCGCCATCGGGTTGGAGATGCCGAACTCCTGCTGGAGGGAGGCGACGACCTCCTCCTGGTACTGAGTCTTTAATCGGGGAACCATGGTCATTCCTTCAGGTCACTACCTCAGCTCAACACCGCGCCGCTGACCTTGGCGTAGCGCGTCGACTTGCCGTCCTCGAGACGCCGCTTGCCAACCCGCGTCGGCTTGTCGGTGTCCGGACAGATCACCTTGAGATTCGAGAGGTGGATGGGCGCTTCCCGCTCCAGGATGCCTCCCTGTACCTGGCGCTGCGGGTTCGGCCGCTCGTGCTTCTTGACCAGATTCACGCGCTCGACGATCGCACGGTTCCCGGATGGAAGCACCCGCAACACCTTGCTGCGCACGCCGCGGTTCCGGCCCGTGATGACCAGCACCTCGTCGCCCTTCTTGATCCTCACCTTGTGTCTGCCAGATTTGGGCACTTCAGATCACCTCCGGCGCCAGAGAAACGATGCGCATGAAGCGCCGCTCGCGCAGTTCGCGGGCAACCGGGCCGAAGACGCGGGTTCCGATCGGTTCCTGCGCCTCGTTGATCAGCACCGCAGCGTTGTTGTCGAAGCGGATGTAGCTCCCGTCCTTGCGGCGGCGCTCCTTGCGTGTCCGCACGATCACCGCGCGCACGACCTGACCCTTCTTGACCGTGCCCTCGGGCACCGCCTCCTTGACCGAGGCGGTGATCACGTCGCCCAGCACGCCGTACTGCCCGGTGGAACCGCCCCGCAGTTGAATGCAGGCGATTCTCTTGGCCCCCGAGTTGTCGGCGACGTCGAGCACCGTTCCCATCTGAATCATCGCCGCACCTATCCTTCCGCGCGCTTGACGATCCGCTGTACGCGCCAGCGCTTGCTGCGTGACATCGGCCGGGTCGAGACCAGGGAAACAACGTCGCCTTCCCGGCAGTCGTTCGATTCATCGTGCGCCACGAACCGCGAGGACTTCTTCATCAGGCGGTGGTAGAGCCGGTGCATGACCGTCTTCTCGACCGCCACGACGACGGTCTTGTCCATCTTGGCGCTGACCACCTGGCCCACCCGGACCTGACGGCGGCCGCGCGCTTGTTGCTGCTCCATGCTCATGTCGTTCCTGTCGCTCTCTCGCGCCTGACGGTGAGGACCCGCGCCATCTCGACCCGGGCCTTTCTGATCCTGCTCGGCTTCTCCAGTTGACCGATCGACTTCTGCAGCCGCAGGGCGAACAACTGATCAGCCAGTTCTTCCTCCTTCTGCCGCAGTTCGTCCGGGGTCAGTTCCCTGAGTTCGCTTGCCTTCATCGCCTTGCCACCCTCACACCTGCGCGCCGTGGCGCCCGACGAAACGGGTCTTGATCCCGAGCTTGTGGGAAGCCAGCCTCATCGCCGACTTCGCCAGCTCCGGCGACACGCCCTCGAGCTCGTACAGAATGCGGGCGGGCCGGACGACCGCAACCCACTCCTCCGGGTTGCCCTTGCCCTTGCCCATCCGCGTTTCCAGAGGCTTCTTCGTGATCGGTTTGTCCGGAAAAACCCGGATCCAGACCTTGCCGCTCCGCTTGATGTGGCGGGTGATCGCGATTCGTGCGGCCTCGATCTGGCGGGCGGTGACCCAACCGGCCTCCTGTGCCTGCAGGCCGTACTCGCCAAAGGCGACGGTGTTGCCACCCTTGGCCAGACCGCGGCGACGGCCGCGGTGATGCTTGCGGAACTTGACCTTCTTCGGCATCAACATCGTTCGTTACCCCTTTGAATCTCCAGGCGTCCCGCCACGCTCTAGGCCACCGCGCGGCGACCGCGTTCCCGCGAAAGATCACCGCGGTAGACCCAGACCTTGACCCCGATCACACCGTAGGTCGTGAACGCCTCGGCGAAGCCGTAGTCGATGTCGGCCTTCAGAGTGTGCAGCGGCAACCGCCCTTCCTGGTACCACTCGGTACGGGCGATCTCGTTGCCGCCGAGCCGACCCGAAACCATGATCTTGACACCCTTGGCGCCGAAACGGAAGGCCGATTCCATCGCTTTCTTCATCGCCCGACGGAACGCGACCCGGCGCAGGAGCTGCCCCGTGATCGCCTCGGCCACGAGCTGGGCATCGAGTTCAGGACGCTGAATCTCCTGGATGTTGATGTGGACTTCCCGCCCCATCTGCCGGCTCAGATCGTCGCGCAGCTTGTCCACCTCCGCGCCCTTGCGGCCGATGATGATGCCCGGACGCGACGTGTAGATCGTGACGCGCAGCTTGTCCGCGGCCCGCTCGATGTCGATCTGGCTCACGCCCGCATGCATCAGGCGCTTCTTCAGACCGGTCCGCAACTCGATGTCCGAGTGCAGAGTGCTGGCGTAGTCCCGTTCGGCGTACCAGCGCGAGTGCCAGCCCTGGTTGTAGACCAAACGAAAGCCGTACGGATGTGTCTTCTGACCCATGAGCGCTCCTACGTTGCCTCGGTCGACTGACCGCGGGAATCGAGCTTGATCGTGACGTGGCTCTGCCGCTTGAGAATCCGGAACGCCCGGCCCATGGGCTGCGGGCGCAGGCGCTTCAGCGTCGGGCCACCGTCCACGAAGATCTCCTTGACGTAGAGCTGCCCCACGTCGACCCCCCCCTGCTGGTTCTCGGCGCTGTTCTCGGCGTTGGCTACCGCCGACCGCAACAGCTTGGAAATCGGCCGTGCCGCGGCCTTGGTGCTCAACTGCAGCATCGTCGCGGCTTCCTCGACGTCCCGGCCGCGGATCAGGTCCGCCACCAGGCGCACCTTCTGCGGCGACGCCTGCAGGTACCTGAGTCGGGCGATTGATTCCATCGTTCTGTTCTCTCTCTCCAACTACCGGGGGCGCGCTCGGCGCTCCCTCCTGCCGCCGGCATGACCACGGAACGTCCGGGTTTGAGCGAACTCTCCGAGCTTGTGGCCGACCATGTTCTCGCTGATGAAGACCGGAATGAACTTCATCCCGTTGTGGACGGCGACGGTGTGACCCACCATCTCCGGAATGATCGTGGACCGGCGCGACCAGGTCTTGATGACCCTCCGGTCATGGCCCGCATTCATCGCGACCACCTTGTCGTACAGGTGATTGTCGATGAAGAAACCCTTCTTGAGTGAACGTCCCATGCTGACCTCTGTTTCGTGCTCTCGCCTGACCTACTTGCGACGTGCCCGTCGCCGTACGATCATGCCGCTCGTGCGCTTGTTCCTGCGTGTCTTGTAGCCCTTGGTCGGTTTGCCCCAGGGCGTCGTCGGATGCCGTCCACCGGAGGCCTTGCCCTCGCCGCCGCCCATCGGATGGTCGACCGGATTCATCGACACGCCGCGGTTGTGCGGCCGGCGGCCACGCCAGCGGTTGCGGCCGGCCTTTCCGAGCGCGATGTTCGAATGCTCCGAGTTGCTGACCTGGCCGATCGTGGCGGAACAGTCGATGTGAACGCGGCGGACCTCCCCCGACGGGAGGCGGACCTGAGCGTAGACGCCTTCCTTGGCCATCAACTGGGCGCCGGTGCCGGCGCTGCGCACCATCTGGCCGCCGCCGCCGATCTTCAGTTCGATGTTGTGGATCATCGTGCCCAGGGGGATGAACCGGATCGGCAGGCAGTTGCCCACATCGATCTCCGAGCCCTCGCCAGCCTGGACCACGGCACCCACCTTCAGCCCCTGGGGGTGGAGGATGTAGCGCTTCTCTCCGTCGGCGTAGTGCAGCAGGGAAATCAGCGCGCTACGGTTCGGGTCGTACTCGATCGTCGCCACCTTGGCGGGCACGCCGACCTTGTCGCGCCGGAAGTCGATCTGCCGGTAGCGCCGCTTGTGGCCTCCACCCCGGAACCGCAACGTCTGCCTGCCCTTGTTGTTGCGGCCGCCGATCCGCTTCTTGCCCTCAACGAGGGGCTTGTGCGGCCGGTCCGTCGTGACTCCCTCCCGGCGCGCGTACTCCTGGAAGCGGCTGCCGGGATTTGTCGGCTTGAGTTTCTTGATCGCCATTTTTCTTCGGCTCTCGCTACACGTTGTCGAAGAGGTCGATCTGGCCCTCGGCCAGCCGTACGTATGCCTTTTTCCAGTCGGGGCGACGACCGACGAAGCGGCCCTGGCGGCGAACCTTCCCGTGCATGTTCACGATCCGGACTTCCGCCACCTTGACACCCTGGAACTGGGCCTCCACCGCGCGTCGCACCTCGATCTTGTTGGCTCGGGAGTCGACGACGAAAGCAATGATGTTCCGATCGTCACGGAGCTCGGTCGACTTCTCGGTAATCAGCGGCCGACGCAGGATTTCCTGCACTCTCATGACGCGCTCCCGTTCTTCCGCTGCTTCCGCAACACGGCGGACAGGCGGCCGATCGCGGTCTCGCTGAACAGCACGTAGCCGCGATCGACCACATCGTAGACATTCACGCCCAGGGCGTCGACGGTCTTGAGCTGCGGATGGTTGCGGGACGCCAGGATCAGGTTGCGGTTGCCGTGGTCGTCGACGATCAGCGTCTTCTCGTCGAGGCCGAGCCCCTGGAGACGCGCCGCGAAGGCGCCCGTCTTGTGACTGTCGAGATCGAGCGAGTCGACGACCATGATCCGCTCTTCCGCCAGCTTGCGCGAAAGCGCCGACTTGAGGGCATTGCGCTTCTCGTTCCGCGACAGCTTGTTGCGGTGGCTGCGGGTCCGGGGACCATGAACGACCCCGCCGCCGCGGCGCAGCGGAGAGCGGATGCTACCGGCGCGAGCTCGACCGGTGCCCTTCTGCCGATGCGGCTTTGCCCCGCCGCCGCGCACCTGATGCCTGCCCTTGACGCTGTGCGTACCGGCCCGCTGCGCGGCCCGGACCGACACAACCGCCAGGTGGATCAGGTGCTCGTTGTACGTATACGTGAAGACTTCTTCCGGCAGGTCCAGGCTGCCCACTTCCTCGTTGGCGAGGCTCCTGATCGCGACCTTGGGCATCAGGTCGAACTCCGAACCATGACCAGACCGTTGCGGCCGCCGGGAACTGCTCCACGCAGATAGAGAAGACGATTCTCCTCGTCCACCTTGACCACCTTCAGCTTCTTCGTCGTCACGCGCTTGCCTCCCATCCGGCCCGGGAACCTCATGCCCGGGAAGACACGCGAGGGACTCGCAGACTGTCCGACCGAGCCCGGCGCGCGATGGAACATCGAGCCGTGTGTGGCTCGGCCGCCCCCGAAGCCGTGGCGGCGCATGACGCCCTGGAATCCCTTCCCCTTGCCGGTTCCGATCACGTCGACACGGGAACCGACCTCGAAGATCGAGACGCCGATCTCGTCGCCCGGCTGCGACTCGTTCGCCGCTTCGACCCGCACCTCCGCCAAGTGGCGCATTGCCTCGACACCAGCCTTCTTGAAGTGACCCCGGCGCGCCTCAGTGACGCTCCTCGGCGGCCGCTTTTCGACCAGGCCGATCTGCACCGCCTCGTAGCCGTCGGACTCCGCCGTCTTTCGTTGCACGACCCGGCACGGGCCGACCTCCAGGACGGTCACCGGCACCGCAGCACCGTCCTCGGCGTAGATCTGCGTCATGCCGATCTTGCGCCCGAGCAATCCCTTGTTTTCACTCACCGTCCTGATTCCCTCGCTAGAGCTCCACTCAACTGCCGGTTCAACTGCCCGTTCAACTTCCGAAGGCCTTGATCTCGACATCGACACCCGCCGGAAGCTCGAGCTTCATCAGTGCGTCGACCGTCTGGCTGGTCGGCTCGAAAATGTCGAGCAACCGCTTGTGAGTGCGGATCTCGAACTGCTCCCGCGACTTCTTGTCCACATGCGGGGAGCGATTCACCGTGTAGCGGGCAATGTGGGTCGGCAATGGAATCGGCCCGACCACGCGCGCACCGCTCCGCCGCGCGGTGTCCACGATCTCGTGCGTCGACGTATCCAGAATGCGATAGTCGAAGGCCTTGAGCCGGATACGGATCTTCTCGTTCACCATGTTCTGCCTGATCCCAACCTTCCTCGATTGCTTGCCGCGCCGTTCGACCTTCTACTCGACGATGTCCGTCACGGTGCCGGCGCCGACCGTGCGGCCGCCCTCGCGAATCGCGAAGCGTACGCCCTTCTCCATCGCGATCGGAGCGATCAGCTCCACGTCCAGAGTCACGTTGTCGCCCGGCATGACCATCTCCGTGCCCGAAGGCAGGTTCGCCACGCCCGTCACGTCCGTCGTGCGGAAGTAGAACTGCGGACGGTACCCGTCGAAGAACGGAGTGTGACGACCGCCCTCGTCCTTGTTCAGCACGTACACCTCGCCCTTGAACTTCGTATGGGGAGTGATCGACTTCGGCTTCGCCAGAACCTGACCGCGCTCCACCTCGTCCTTCTTCGTCCCACGGAGCAACACGCCGATGTTGTCACCCGCCTCGCCGGAGTCCAGCAGCTTCCGGAACATCTCCACGCCCGTGACCACCGTCGACGCCGTGTCCCGAATCCCCACGATCTCCACCGTCTCGCCAACCTTCACGCGACCGCGCTCCACCCGGCCCGTCACCACCGTGCCGCGACCCGAAATCGTGAAAATGTCCTCGATCGGCATCAGGAAGTCCTGGTCCACCGCTCGCTCCGGTGTCGGCACGTAGGAGTCCACAGCCTCCAGAAGCTCCACGATCTTCGATCCCCACTCGCTCTCCGGATCGCCGTTCTCGAGCGCCTCCAGTGCCGAACCGCGAATGATCGGAATCTCGTCCCCGGGGAACTCGAACGAACTCAGCAGGTCCTGAAGCTCAAGCTCCACCAGGTCCAGAAGCTCCTCGTCGTCCACCATGTCGCACTTGTTCATGAACACCACGATGTACGGCACACCGACCTGCCGAGCCAGCAGCACGTGCTCACGCGTCTGGGGCATCGGACCGTCCGCTGCCGACACGACCAGGATCGCACCGTCCATCTGCGCCGCGCCCGTGATCATGTTCTTCACGTAGTCCGCGTGCCCCGGGCAGTCCACGTGGGCGTAGTGACGGTTCGGCGTCTCGTACTCCACGTGAGCCGTCGCGATCGTGATCCCGCGCTCACGCTCCTCCGGAGCCTTGTCGATCTCGTCGAATGGCACGAACTCCGCACCACCTGCCTTCGCCAGAATGTTCGTGATCGCTGCCGTCAGCGTCGTCTTGCCGTGATCCACGTGACCGATCGTCCCCACGTTCACGTGCGGCTTCGTACGCTCGAACTTCTCCTTCGCCATTGCGGTGCTCCTGCTATCTCGGTTTGATGCCTGGTTGTCTTGTCTGGAACGGTTGATGAAAACGGTTGCCGCCTAAGGGGTCGTCGCTGAAACGGTTCGCGGCCGGGACCCTGCGGGCACTCAGCCTGTGGCCTTCGCCACGACCTCCTCGCTCACATTCCTCGGCGCGGGTTCGTAGGACTCGAACTGCATCGTGTACGTTGCCCGGCCCTGGGTCGCCGAGCGCAGATCGGTGGCGTAGCCGAACATCTCCGCCAGCGGCACGCGGGCGCCGATGACCTGGGTGTTGTTGCGCATCTCCATGCCCTGGACCTTGCCGCGACGTGAGCTGATGTCGCCCATCACATCGCCCATGTAATCCTCGGGGGTCACCACCTCCACGGCCATGACCGGCTCAAGCAGGACTGGTTCCGCATCCTTGGCCGCATCCCGCCAGGCCATCGAGCCGGCAATCTTGAACGCCACCTCGGACGAGTCGACGTCGTGCGAACTGCCGTCGTACACCTCGACCCCGACCCCGGTGACCGGATAGCCCGCCAGCGGGCCCGATTCGAGGGCCTCCGAGATGCCCCGCTCGATCGACCTGATGAACTCCCTGGGGATCGCGCCGCCCTTCGTCTTGTCCTCGAACTCCAGGCCCTCGTCCCCCGTCGGACGGACCCGCACGAGGCAATGGCCGTACTGGCCGCGGCCGCCGGACTGACGCACGAACCGTCCCTCGCCTGAGGCGGCGCAGGTGATCGTCTCCCGGTAGGCGACCTGCGGTCGTCCCACGTTGGCGCCGACCTTGAACTCCCTCAGCAGGCGGTCCGTGATGATGTCCAGGTGCAATTCGCCCATGCCCGAGATCAGCGTCTGGGCAGTATCCGGATCCGTGTGAACCCGGAAGGTCGGGTCCTCGCGCATCAGCTTCTCGAGCGCCAGACCGAGCTTCTCCTGGTCCGCCTTCGTCTTCGGCTCGATCGAAACCGAGAGGACCGGCTCCGGAAAATCCATCGACTCAAGCACGATCGCGGCCTTCGGATCACAGATCGTGTCGCCGGTGGTCACGTTCTTGAGGCCTACGACCGCCGCGATGTCACCGCACCACACGCGCTTGATCTCCTCGCGCTTGTTCGCGTGCATCTTGAGCAGCCTGCCGATTCGCGCCTTGCCGCCGCGGTTCACATTCAGGACCGAATGGCCGGTCTCGACACGGCCCGAGTAGACCCGCATGTACGCGAGCTGACCGACGAACGGGTCGGTCATGATCTTGAACACGAGGGCGCTGAACGGAGCATCGTCCGAGGCCTCGCGCACAGCCACCTCGTCACCGTTGACGAGACCTTCGATCGGCGGCACGTCCAGTGGCGACGGCAGGTAGTCGAGAACCGCGTCGAGCAGCGGCTGAACGCCCTTGTTGCGGAAGGCCGAACCGCAGAACACCGGTTGCAGGTTGTTGGCGACCGTCGCCCGGCGCAGGGCCGCGCGCAGTTCGTCGTTCGTGACCTCGGCGCCCGAGAGGTACTTCTCGAGGAGCTCCTCGTCCGTCTCGGCAACCGCCTCGACCATCTCCTCGCGAGCCGCAAGTGCCAGACCCGCGTACTCCTCCGGAATCTCCGTGTCCAGGAACTGCGCACCCAGGTTCTCGTCCTCGTAGACGTACGCCGACATCTCGATCAGGTCGATCACTCCGGCGAACGCGTCCTCCCGCCCCAGGGGCAACTGGAGCACGACCGGCGACGCACCGAGTCGCTCACGCATCATCCGCACGCAGCGGTCGAAGTCGGCGCCTACGCGGTCCATCTTGTTGACGAACGCGATCCGCGGTACACCGTACCGATCCGCTTGGCGCCAGACGGTCTCGCTCTGCGGCTCGACTCCGGCGACGGCGTCGAACACGGCCACCGTGCCATCGAGAATACGCAGCGATCGCTCGACTTCGGCGGTGAAATCGACGTGCCCCGGCGTGTCGATGATGTTGATCCGGTGGTCCTTCCAGGTGCAGCTCGTGGCAGCCGAGGTGATCGTGATGCCGCGCTCCTGCTCCTGCTCCATCCAGTCCATCGTCGCGGTGCCCTCGTGCACTTCACCGATCTTGTAGTTCACACCGGTGTAGTAGAGGACGCGCTCGGTCGTCGTCGTCTTGCCCGCATCGATGTGCGCCATGATCCCGATGTTTCGGGTTCTCTCGAGTGGGACGTTTCTGGACATGACGCAGGGCTGAGATCGGGTTTGGGGCTGAAATCGGGTCTGGGGTGTGGTCGGCCGGTTGGGATGGAGTCGGTTCGGGAGGCGTTCGTCGTTCGAAGATCGGAAAGCAGGTGCAGGGGTAGGAAACGGATGAAGGGGTACAGGCGTGTTTGACGCCGCTCCACATGGAAAGCGGGCGGCGCGGGGGATGGGCCGTGAACAACCGAGGGGCAGGGAATGATGCGGGCGCCGGCTTAAGGCGGCGCGACGATCACCCGCTACCAGCGGTAGTGGGAAAAGGCCCTGTTCGCTTCTGCCATCCGGTGGGTGTCCTCTTTCCTCTTGATCGCCACTCCACGGTTCTCGGCCGCGTCGAGCAACTCGCCGGCCAACCGTAGTCTCATCGTCTTCTCACTGCGGCCCTTCGCCGCCTGAATCAGCCATCGCATGGCCAGGGCCAGCTTGCGCGCCGGCCGCACCTCGATCGGAACCTGGTAGGTCGAGCCGCCAACGCGTCTCGACTTGACTTCCACCGCCGGCTTCACGTTGTCGATCGCCTTCTGGAAGACGGCCACCGGATCCTCCTCGCCGGTGCGCTCCTTGATCGTGTTCAGAGCGTCGTAGAGGATGCGTTCGGCGATGGACTTCTTGCCGTCCTTCATCAGGACGTTGACGAACTTGCTGACCAACTGCGAGTTGTACAGCGGGTCGGGCAGGATCTGGCGCTTGGGGACTTCGCGGCGTCGAGGCATCGTTCAGGTTCCTCCGACTCAGTTCTTGGGCCGCTTGGCGCCGTACTTGGATCGCCCCCGGCGGCGTTCATCGACGCCGACGGCATCCAGTGTGCCGCGAATCACGTGGTAACGAACTCCGGGCAGATCCTTCACCCGGCCGCCGCGAATGAGCACGATCGAGTGCTCCTGGAGATTGTGCCCAACGCCGGGGATGTAGGTCGTGACCTCAATGCCGTTGGTCAGCCGAACGCGCGCCACCTTGCGCAAGGCCGAATTCGGCTTCTTCGGCGTCTGCGTATACACGCGCACGCACACGCCGCGCCTCTGCGGCGAACCCTGGAGCGCCGGACTCTTGGTCTTCACGACCTGGCGCTGGCGGCCCTTGCGGACCAGTTGGCGAATGGTGGGCATCAATACTCCTGCTTGACGGCACAAGAAACCGGCCGATCGGGCTAGGACCCGAAGCCGGAGCGATCGGACCTGACTGACCGCGCGCAGCGTTTTGCGCTGCGCGCAGCACCGGGTGGGTACCCGGTTCGAGGCCTGGCTCGCAGACGTGGTGGTGGACTCTCTCTTTGGCCCGCTTCGCGCGAGCCGCACAAGGGCGCGAACGTTAGCAGAAACCTGAGAACCGGGGAAGCCCCGAGGTGGAAGTCTCAGTTGCCGTCCAGCGGGAACAGGTCCCTGGTGGCCGGACGGCGTCTAGCGGACCGACCGCGCTAGGTCTCGCCGTCGCTGAGCACCTGCGGCATCGTGCGGATGAACTCCTCCGGGTAGTCGTAGTTGTACAGATCGTCGGCAGCCAGGTCCGGCGTCGGGTAGGTCACGTCCTCGATGTGGAAGTCGTGGTAGTGGTCCATGCCCGTGCCGGCGGGGATCACGCGACCGACGATCACGTTCTCCTTCAGGCCGCGGAGGTGATCCACCTTGCCGCTGATCGCGGCCTCGGTGAGCACCCGGGTCGTTTCCTGGAAGCTCGCAGCCGAGATGAAGCTCTCCGTGGAGAGGGACGCCTTGGTGATCCCGAGCAGCAGGGGCCGGCCGATGGCGGGAGTGCCTCCAGCCGCCGTAACCCGCTCGTTCTCCTCCTTGAAGCGCCAGCGATCGACCTGCTCGTCGATCAGGAAGTCCGTATCGCCGACCTCCTCGATCTTCACCGAGCGCATCATCTGGCGAACGATCACTTCGATGTGCTTGTCGTTGATCGCAACGCTCTGGGAGCGGTAGACCTCCTGGATCTTGTCCACCAGGTAACGCTGGAGTTCCTTCTCCCCCTTGACCTGAAGGATGTCGTGGGGGTTGATGTTCATCGCCTCGCCGATCAGCGGGTCGCCCGCCGTCACGTACTCGCCGTCCTGCACGTTGACGTGGATGTGCCGCGGAATCTGGTAGCTGAGGCTCTCACCCATCTCGTTCTCGACGGTGATCTCGCGGTTGCCCTTGATGATCTCCTTGCCGAGACGCACGGTGCCGTCGATCTCGGTGATCACGGCCGGCTCGCGCGGACTCCGGGCCTCGAACAGCTCCTGAACCCGCGGCAGACCGCCGGTGATGTCCTTGGTTTTCGTCGTCTCACGCGGGATCTTCGCCAGCGTGTCGCCAGGATGGACGTCGGAACCGTCGTCGACCCACAAGTGGGAACCGCTGGGCAGCAGGTACCGCTTCTCTTCCGCGCCGACCACGACGACTGCCGGAGCCCGCTTCTCGTTCTGCGACGCCTCCACGATGATCCGGTGCGAAAGCCCGGTGACCTTGTCCGTTTCCTCGCGGACGTTCTCGCCCTCGACGATGTCGTGGAACTCGACCCGACCCGCGACCTCGGAAAGGATGGCGGAGGTGAAGGGGTCCCACTCGACCAGGTCGGTTCCCGGTTCCACCTTCTGATTCTCGTGCACCAGCAGGTGGGAACCGTAGGTCAGCGGATGGCGTTCCAGCTCGCGCCCGGCCTCGTCGACCAGAACCAGCTTGCCGTTCCGGTTGACCACCACGAGGTCGCCCTCGCGGCTGTCTACCGTGGCGACATTGATGAACTTGACCCAACCGATGTTCCTCGACGCATGCCGGGACTGCTCGGAGACCCGGCTGGCGGTGCCGCCAAAGTGGAAGGTGCGCATGGTCAACTGGGTTCCAGGCTCACCGATCGACTGGGCGGCGATGACTCCCACCGCTTCGCCGAGGTCGACGGCGCGGCCCGTGGCCAGGTTGCGCCCATAGCAGGACGCACAAACGCCCCGCCGGGTTTCGCAGGTCAGCACGGAGCGGATGCGCACCCGCTCGATGCCCGCCGCCTGGACGCCATTCGCCATCTTCTCCGTCATCGAGTCGCCGACCGTCAGCAACTGCTCGCCCGTCATCGGGTCGAAGATGTCCTCCTGGCTGACGCGCCCGACCAAACGGTCCCGTAGCGGCTCGAGAATGTCGCCGCCCTCCATGATGGCTCCAACGACGATGCCGTCGATCGTCCCGCAGTCGTGCTCGGTCACGATCACGTCCTGGGCCACGTCGACCAGCCGCCGCGTCAGGTAGCCGGAGTCGGCCGTCTTGAGCGCCGTGTCGGCCAGACCCTTGCGGGCGCCGTGGGTGGAGATGAAGTACTGGAGCACGGACAGCCCCTCGCGGAAGTTCGCGTGAATCGGCGTCTCGATGACCTCGCCCGAAGGCTTGGACATCAAACCCCGCATGCCGGCCAACTGCCGCACCTGTTCGCGGGAGCCCCGCGCACCCGAATCGGCCATCAGGTTGATCGGGTTGAACTCACCCCGCTCGGCCTCGACATCCTTCATCTCGCGGAACATCTCGGCCGAGACATTCTCGGTCACGCGATGCCAGATGTCGATGATCTTGTTCTTGCGCTCACCGGCGGTGATCACGCCGGCGCTGCGCTGCTTCTCGATCTCGAGCACCTCGCCGCGGGCCTCCTCGATCAACTGCTCCTTCGTCGACGGCACGACCATGTCGTCGACGCCGAAGGAGATGCCGGCCAGGGTGGCGTACTGAAAGGTGATCTCCTTGATCTCGTCGAGCATTCTGACCGCCAGATCGCTCCCGTGACGGATGTAGCAGTATCCGACCAGGTCCTGAAGACCCCGCTTCTGCAGCAGGCCATTGATGAAGGGCAACTCGTTGGGGAGGTGCTCGTTCAGGATCACGCGACCGACCGTGGTCTCGACCACCCCTCCGTCGAGTTCCTGGACCTCGGCGTGCACGATGTCCTGGTTGTCGTGCTGGACGTCCAGGTCGACGTAGCTGCCGCTCAGCCGCAACTGAATGGGCGTCTGCGTCTCGACCGCACCGGCATCGAGAGCGAAGAAGACCTCGTCGGCGCTCGCGAAGGTTCGACCCTCGCCCCGGGCGCCGGGACGCGGCATGGTCAGGTAGTAGCCGCCCAGCACGAGATCCTGGCTGGGCACTGCCAGCGGCCGACCATGCGCCGGGCTGAGAATGTTGTTCGAGGCCTGCATCAACACGTGGCTCTCGATCTGGGCCTTGGGGGAGAGCGGTACGTGAACCGCCATCTGGTCGCCATCGAAGTCCGCATTGAAAGCGGCGCAAACCAGGGGATGGATCTGGATCGCCTTGCCCTCGATCAGCACCGGCTGGAACGCCTGGATGCCAAGCCGGTGAAGAGTGGGCGCCCGATTCAGCAGCACCGGATGGTCGCGGATGACCTCATCCAGCGCATCCCAGACGACTTCCTCCTCGCGCTCGACCATCTCCTTGGCCGCCTTGATCGTGCCGACGTACTCACGCTCCTCGAGCCAGCTGTAGATGAACGGCTTGAACAGTTCGAGGGCCATCTTCTTCGGCAAGCCGCATTCGTTCAGCTTGAGATCGGGACCGACCACGATCACCGAACGCCCTGAATAGTCGACCCGCTTGCCGAGCAGGTTCTGACGGAACCGGCCCTGCTTCCCCTTCAGGGTGTCGGATAGCGACTTGAGCGGTCGGTTGTTCGAACCCTTCAGCACCCGGCCGCGCCGGCCGTTGTCGAACAGGGCGTCCACCGCCTCCTGAAGCATGCGCTTCTCGTTGCGGACGATCACCTCGGGCGCCCTCAGCTCGAGCAGCTTCTTGAGCCGGTTGTTCCGGTTGATGACCCGGCGGTAGAGATCGTTCAGGTCGCTGGTCGCAAACCGCCCGCCATCGAGCGGAACCAGCGGCCGCAGTTCCGGCGGAATCACCGGGATCACATCCAGGATCATCCACTCCGGCCGGTGGCCGCTGCGCCGGAACGCATTGACGACCTTGAGCCGCTTCGCCGCCTTCAGGCGCCGGATCTGGCTGGTGTCGGTGCGCATGACGATCCGGAGTTCCTCCGCCAGCTCGTCGATGTCGATCCTGGTCAGCAGTTCCTTGATCGCCTCGGCGCCCATCCGCGCATCGAAGCCGTCCGGGCCGAACTCGTCCCGCAGTTCCCGGTAGCGCTCCTCGGAGACCAGCTCATTCTCTTCGAGTTCCGCGTCGCCGGGATCGATGACGACGTAGCTCTCGAAGTAGAGGATCCGCTCCAGGTTGCGCAGACTCAAGTCGAGCAGGTGACCGATCCGGCTGGGCAGACCCTTGAAGAACCAGACGTGGCTGGCCGGACTGGCCAGCTCGATGTGGCCCATACGCTCGCGCCGCACCCGGGATCGCGTGACCTCGACGCCGCACTTGTCGCACACGACGCCGCGGTGCTTCATCCGCTTGTACTTGCCGCACAGACATTCCCAGTCCGTCATCGGCCCGAAGATCTTGGCGCAGAACAGGCCGTCCCGCTCCGGCTTGAACGTCCGGTAGTTGATCGTCTCGGCCTTGGTTACTTCGCCGTAACTCCAGGAACGGATCTTCTCCGGCGAGGCCAGCGCGATCTTGATCGCGTTGAAGTCCTTGACCGACTGCGTCTTCTCGAAACTCGAAAGTGGTTGCACCAGGCGACCTCCCCTAGACCTTCATCAACTCGACATCCAGACACAGACTCTGCAACTCGCGCACCAGCACGTTGAACGACTCCGGCAATCCCGGAGCCTCGGGCACGTCGCTCTTGACCAATGCTTCGTAGGCGCGGCTTCGACCTTCGACATCGTCGCTCTTGACGGTCAACAGCTCCTGCAGCGTGTAGGCAGCGCCATACGCCTGCAGGGCCCACACCTCCATTTCGCCGAAGCGCTGGCCGCCGAACTGGGCCTTGCCGCCCAGAGGCTGCTGCGTGATCAGCGAGTAGGGGCCGATCGACCGCGCGTGGATCTTGTCGTCGACCAGGTGGGACAGCTTCAACATGTAGATGTAGCCCACCGTGACCTTCTGTTCGAAGGCGTCGCCGGTGACCCCGTCGAAGAGGCTGGTCTTGCCCGAAGTCGGCAGTCCCGCTTCGGTCAACAGCTCCTTGAGCCGCGACTCCCGAATGCCGTCGAAGACCGGGGTCGCGAACTTGATCCCGAGTGACCGCCCGGCCCACCCCAGGTGAGTCTCCAGAATCTGACCGACGTTCATCCGGCTCGGCACACCGAGCGGATTCAACACGATCTCGACCGGCGTGCCGTCCGGCAGATACGGCATGTCCTCTTCGGGCAGGATGCGCGAGATCACGCCCTTGTTGCCGTGGCGACCGGCCATCTTGTCGCCCACCTGCAGCTTGCGCTTCATCGCCACGAAGACCTTGACCATCTTGATCACGCCCGGAGGCAGTTCGTCGCCCTTCTGCAGGAGCTTGATCTTCTCCTCGTTGACCCGGTGCATGACCTCGATGTGGGAGTCGGTGCGGTCGTAGATCGCAGCCACTTCCTTCAACAGATCCGTCTGCTTCAGCGGCAGAGCCAGGATCTCCTGCCGGTTCAACTGCTCGAGATGCCGGTACCGAATGGCCTCCTCTGCCTTGAGGAGCCGCTTGCCCTCCCGGTCCTTCACCGCCGCGGTCGGTTTCAGGCCGACCAGGAGGTCGGCGATCTTCTTGTTCCGCTCCTCGTGCATGATCCGCGCCTGATCGCGAATGTTCTTCTCGAGCCGGCCGACTTCCTGCTCCTCGATCTCGAGCGCCCGTTCGTCCTTGTCGACGCCCTTGCGCGAGAAGATCTTCACTTCGACGATCCTGCCGTCGATGCCCGGAGGCGCCTTCAGACTCGCGTCACGGACGTCACCGGCTTTCTCGCCGAAGATGGCCCGCAGCAGCTTTTCCTCCGGCGTGAGCTGGGTCTCGCCCTTGGGCGTGACCTTGCCCACCAGAATGTCGCCGGCCTTGACCGACGCGCCGATCCGGATGATGCCGCTCTCGTCGAGATCGGCGAGCGCCGCCTCGGCGACGTTCGGGATGTCCCGGGTGATCTCCTCGGGCCCCAGCTTGGTATCCCGGGCCTCGATCTCGAACTCCTCGATGTGGATCGACGTGTATGCGTCGTCCCGGACGAGGCGTTCAGAGACCAGAATCGCATCCTCGAAGTTGTAACCCCGCCAGGGCATGAAGGCAACGAGCACGTTCCGGCCCAGCGCCAGTTCGCCCTCTTCCGTCGAGGCGCCGTCGGCCAGGACGTCTCCACGCGCCACACGCTGGCCCTCGCGGACGATCGGCTTCTGGTGGACGCAGGTGTTCTGGTTCGAGCGTCGGAACTTCGTCAACTGGTAGATGTCGGCTCCGAACTCGCGCGGCTCGCCGGTCTCCGGATCCGCGCCCTCGACCCGGACGATCACCCGGTCGGCATCGACCGAATCCACGACCCCCGCGCGCTGGCACAGGACCACGGCACCCGAGTTGCGGGCCACGATTCCCTCGAGACCGGTACCGACGATCGGCGAGTCCGAACGCAGGAGCGGCACTGCCTGCCGCTGCATGTTCGATCCCATCAGCGCCCGGTTCGCGTCGTCGTTCTCGAGGAACGGAATGAGCGCCGCTGCCACACTGACGAGCTGCTTCGGGCTGATGTCCATGTAGTCGACCCGCTCCCGATCGACCGTGACGAAGTCCCCGCGGGCGCGAGCTACCGGACGTTCGTTCTCGAGGAACCCCCGCTCGTCGATCTTCGCGTTGGCCTGGGCGATGATGTACTTCTCTTCCTCCCAGGCGGTCAGGTAGAAGGCGTGCGGCTCGGCTTGCGCCTGGCGCTTCTTGTTCCGCTTGAGGCGGCTGTTCTCGGCCGCCAGTTCGTCGCCGGAGACGATCTGGCCCAGGCCGAAGGTGCCGTCACCCGGCTTGATCACCTTGAAGTGGTCGATGACCCGGCCGCCTTCCACCTTCTTGTACGGGCTCTGGATGAAGCCGTAGTCATTGATCCGCGCATAGGTTGCGAGTGACGAGATCAGTCCGATGTTCGGCCCTTCCGGAGTCTCGATCGGACAGATCCGGCCATAGTGCGAAGCGTGAACGTCGCGCACTTCGAAACCGGCGCGCTCACGGGACAGCCCGCCCGGACCGAGCGCGGACAACCGCCGCTTGTGGGTCACCTCCGACAGCGGGTTCGTCTGGTCCATGAACTGCGAGAGCTGCGACGACCCGAAGAACTCCTTGATCGCCGCGATCACGGGCTTCGAGTTGATCAGGTCGTGCGGCATCGCCGAGTCGATGTCCTGGTGAACGGACATCTTCTCCTTGATCGCCCGCTCCATGCGGACCAGACCGATCCGGAACTGGTTCTCCAGCAGTTCGCCCACCGCGCGCACGCGGCGGTTGCCGAGGTTGTCGATGTCGTCGATCCGGCCTACGTCCTTCTGCAACTGCAAGAGGTACTCGATGACCCGGTAGAAGTCCTCGGCCGAGAGGGTCTTCCGGTCGACCGGCACCTGGGTCTCGAGCTTGATGTTGAACTTGAACCGGCCGACCCGCGAGAAGTCGTACCGCTTCGCGTCGAAGAACATGCCGTAGAAGAGCGAGCGGGCACTCTCGTGCGTCGGCGGGTCGCCGGGGCGCATCCGACGATAGATCTCGATCTGCGCCTCCTTCGTGTCCCTGGTCGTGTCCTTCGCCAGCGTGTTCGAGATCGTTGCTCCACAGAGCTCCCAGTCCGGGAAGAAGACCTCCAGCTCGCTGTGGCTGCGTTCGCCAAGCCGCTCGTCGAGATCCTCGGGAATCGGCTCGTTGGCCTCCAGCAGCACTTCGCCGGTGTCCTCGTCGATCACGTCGGCGATGAGGAAGGCGCGCTCCAACTCCTGCGGACCGACCTCCGCCTCGATGTTGTCGCCGGCGTCGAGGCGCTCGATCGCCGTCTCGTCCAGAGTCAGGCCGGCGAAGACGCTGTACCGGTGGCGGATGCCGCGGCTCGAGCGGTCGCGCAGTCGTTCGCGCTCGAGCACTTCCGGACCGATGCCCAGGCGGTAGACGCCGCCGCCCGAGAGCGTCAGCGGCATCGCCGTGTAGAACTGACGGAGAATCTGCTCGTTCGTTTCCAGGCCCAGGGCGCGCAGGAACACGGTGCCGTAGAACTTCCGCTTGCGATCGATCCGGACCGACAGGATGTCCTTCTGGTCGTACTCGAACTCCACCCAGGAACCCCGATACGGGATGATCTTCGCCAGGTAGACCCTCTTGTCACGCGTGAAGAAGACACCCGGACTGCGGTGGAGCTGGCTGACGATCACCCGCTCCGTTCCGTTGATGATGAACGTGCCGGTGTCCGTCATCAGCGGGATCTCGCCGAAGTAGACCTCCTCTTCCTTCGCATCCCGCATCATCCGCGTTCCCGTCTCCGGGTCCTTGTCGTAGACGAAGAGACGGAACGTGACCTTCAGCGGCACGGCGTAGGTCATGCCGCGCTCGCGGCACTCGGCCATCGAGTACTTGAGCTGCAGCTCGACCGGCCCGCCGCAGGTATCGCACTTGGTGACCCGGTTCGCGTTGACGGCGCCGCAGCTCGGGCAGCCCACGCTGTCCTCGAGCGGGTGATCGGTCATGATCTTGTCGCCGCAGTTGGTGCACGCCATGCGCAGGTACTCGAGCCCCTTCAACTCGCCGCAACGGCAATGCCAGTCGCCGATCGAGTAGCTGACGAAATCGAGCGAGCAGGTCTCCCGGAAGTCCCAGAACGGGAAGATGCCGGTGAAGACGGCCTGCAGACCATGGTTCACCCGCTCGTCCGGAAGCAGGTTCATCTGCAGGAACCGGTCGTACGAACGGCGCTGCACACCGATCAGGTTCGGGATCGCCAGGGTCGTCTCGATGGTCGAGAAGTCCATCCGACCGTTGCCGTTGCCGTTGCCGTGACCGTTCAGCGCTTTTTCTTGATCCGTCATGCTTCGATGTCTCCTACTTCAGGTCCTCTGGGCTCAGGCGCGAGCAAGGCAGGTGCTGCAACCGAGGGGCGACGAACGCAATGCCCCCGGAGTGGATCCGCCTCGCTTCGGCGAGCGGACAGGGAACGGTAGGGCTGGAGCGACGGGGCAACCACACGAATGCCACCCCGGCGCCGAGTGCCGGGTCGAGGTTGGCCGACGTGATTCTACGCCGACCCGGGAGAAGATCGCCAGCCGGAATGGCTACTTGACCTCGGCCTGCCCGCCGGCCTCCTCGATTTTCGACTTGACCTCGTCGGCCTCGTCCTTCGAGACACCTTCCTTGACGGCGACCGGCGCCGATTCGACCAGGTCCTTGGCTTCCTTCAAACCGAGACTCGTGACTTCGCGCACGACCTTGATGACGGCGATCTTCTTGTCGCCGAACGAGCTCAACTGCACATCGAACTCGGTCTGCTCTTCGGCCTCTTCGGCCTCGCCGCCGCCACCGGCCGCGGCCACCGGGACCGCCGCCGCCGCCGCCGACACACCGTAATGATCTTCGAGCTCCTTGACCAGCGTGTTCAGCTCGAGCACGGTCATCTCGTCGATCTGCTTGATCAGCTCCGCTGCTGCTACTGCCATTTCCTTGGATCCCCTTCCTGTTCAGCGGCGCCGGTCGGGCGCCGCGGTTCCAAACATCGTTGACTGGGGCTACGGTCAGCCCTCTTCCTTCTGGCTTGCAATCTCGTTCAGGGTGCGCAGGAACTGCGGCGTCACGTCGCCCAGACCCCGCACCAACCGTGCAATCGGCGACTGGAGCAGGAACAGGAGCTTCGCCACCAGAGCCTCCCGGCTCGGCATATTGGCGATCTCCTGTATCGCGTCGGCGGAGACCGCCTGGCCGTCCACCAGGCCGGCCTTGAATTCGATCACCGGCACGTCCTTCGCGAACTCGGTCAGCGTCCTCGCCAACCCGACCGGATCGTTCTCGCTGTACGCGATCGCGGTCGGCCCGGCCAGGTGCTCCGAGAGAGAGCCAAGGCTGCTGTCTTCGAAAGCGAGCTTGGCGATCCGGTTCTTCACCACCGAGTAGCTGCCGCCGGCGGTTCGCACCCGGCACCGCAGGTCGTCGACCTGCCCCACCGTGATGCCGGAAAATCCAACCAGGAACGCATGAGGCACTCCGGCCATGTCGCTCTGGTAGTTGGCCAGCAGCTCGGCCTTCGTCTCCCGTGTCAGTGCCATTCCGACTCTCCTCCAGACAGTCTCAGTCGCTTACGACGCTTCCACGGCAGCGGCTTCAGCCGTGTCGACCCGAACGCCCGGGCCCATCGTGGAACTCAGGTTCACCGAGCGGACGTACGTACCCTTGGCCGCGCTGGGCCGCGCACGGACCACTTCGGACAACAGCACCGCGGCGTTTTCCTTCAAGCGCTCCGTGTCGAACGAAACCTTGCCCAGGGGCGCATGGATGATTCCGGCCTTGTCCACCCGAAAGTTGACCTTGCCCGCCTTGATGTCCCCGATGGCCTTCGCTACGTCGACGGTGACGGTCCCGGTCTTCGGGTTGGGCATCAGACCGCGGGGGCCCAGCACGCGACCCAGCCGCCCCACGACACGCATCATGTCCGGTGTCGCGACGACGGCGTCGAAGTCCAGCCAGCCGCCCTGAATCTTCTTTGCCAGCTCCTCGCCGCCGACTTCGTCGGCGCCGGCAGCCTCGGCCTCCTGGAGCTTCTCGCCGGAGGCGAACACCAGCACCCGAACGGTGCGTCCTGTGCCGTGCGGCAGCACGACCGTGCCGCGCACCATCTGATCCGCGTGCCTGGGGTTCACCCCCAGGCGAATCGCGATCTCCACCGTCTCGTCGAACCCGGCAAAGCTGCCATCCTTGACCTGTTGCAGAGCCTCTTCGAGCCCGTGCGGACGGTCGCCTATGGCCGCCTTCGCCTCTCTGTACTTCCTGCCTTCCTTCGCCACGCTCGTTCTCCTTGCCCAGTGTTCCCTTGACGCCTCGACGCCGATCAGGCGTCGACCTCCAGCCCCATCGACCGGGCGGTGCCGGCGATGATCCTGCATGCGCCATCCAGGTCGACCGCGTTCAGGTCGGGCATCTTCGTTCGGGCGATCTCCTCGACCTGGGCGCGGGTCACCCTGCCCACCTTGTCCCGGTTGGGCTCGGCCGATCCCTTGTCCAGGGCGGCCGCCTTGAGCAGCAGCACCGCGGCCGGCGGCGTCTTCGTGATGAACGAGTACGTGCGGTCCGCATAGACCGTGATCACGACCGGGATGATCAACCCCCCGTCGCCCTGCGTCCTGGCATTGAACGCCTTGCAGAAGTCCATGATGTTCAGTCCGGCCTGACCCAGGGCAGGACCGACCGGAGGCGCCGGCGTCGCCCCGCCAGCGGGGATCTGGAGCTTGATCTGCCCCGTTACTCTCTTGCCCGTCGTTCTCTTCGCCATCGCTCCCTACCTGCTTTCAACCTCGACCGAACTCGCCGTTCATCCGTTCAGTTCATGCGCCCTCAGGTCTTCTGGACCTGAAGGAACTCCAGCTCGACCGGCGTCTGGCGGCCAAAGATCGTGACCATCACCTTCAACGTGCTCCGATCCAGGTTGATCTCTTCCACGGTGCCGGTGAAGTTGTTGAAGGGTCCATCCACGATCTTGACCAGCTCGCCCTTCTCGAACAGGTACTTCGGCTTCGGCTTCTCCTTCGCCGTGACGACCTTCTCGATGATCGCGTCGACCTCGGCCTGATCGAGCGGCGTCGGTTCCTTGCCGGTGCCGACGAAGCCGGTCACCTTAGGCGTGTTCTTGACCACGTGCCATGCCTGATCCGAGATCTTCAGCCGCCCGTCGCCGCGCTGCTCGCACTCGATTTCCACCAGGATGTAGCCGGGGAAGAACTTGCGCTGCGTCTCCCGTTTCTTGCCGCCCTTCAGTTCGACGATCGTCTCGGTCGGGATGCGAACCTCTCCGAACGCGTGGCCGAGACCGTGAGCCTCGGCGCGCTGCCGCAGCGTCTCCCGGACGCGCTCCTCGTAACCCGAGTAGGTATGGACGATGTACCACTGCCGCGGCGGTCCGGAGGATTCCTCACCGCCGTCCGCCGCAACCTCGACGTCATCCATGGCTGCCGTTTCGACCTCGCTCATCAGGTGCTCCCCGCTCTCGCTCCGATCTCCGGACTCACTCGAAGATGCCGTTGAGGCCGTTGTAGAGACGCAGGATCACGACGTCGGCAATCCACAGGAAGATGGCGAAGATGACGCTCGTGATCAGCACAACGATCGTCGTACCCACGACTTCCTCCCGCGAGGGGAACGTGACCTTCTTCATCTCGGTGCGCACCTCTCCCAGGAACGCTCCAAGCCTGCCGATTGCCGCCATATCTCACCCTGCCCCTTCCGGTCTCCGTCAAACTCGCCCTACTCTCCGCGAAACCCGTTCTCCATCCCAGTCCGCAGCGTTCTTCGCGCTATCTCGATTTCTGCAACGCGTCCCCGGAATCGCCCCAAGAACGTCTGGCAGGCCAGGAGGGTCTCGAACCCCCAACCTTCGGTTTTGGAGACCGATGCTCTACCAATTGAGCTACTGGCCTGAGTCCTCAAGTCCAGTCACGAATCCAACTTCAACTCGTTCTACTCGACTTCTACTCGACGATGTCGGTGACGGTACCGGCACCGACCGTGCGGCCGCCCTCACGAATGGCGAAGCGCACGCCCTTCTCCATCGCGATCGGAGCGATCAACTCCACGTCCAGCGTCACGTTGTCCCCGGGCATCACCATCTCCGTGCCCGAAGGCAGGTTCGCCACGCCCGTCACGTCCGTCGTGCGGAAGTAGAACTGCGGACGGTACCCGTCGAAGAACGGAGTGTGACGACCGCCCTCGTCCTTGTTCAGCACGTACACCTCGCCCTTGAACTTCGTATGGGGAGTGATCGACTTCGGCTTCGCCAGAACCTGACCGCGCTCCACCTCGTCCTTCTTCGTCCCGCGGAGCAACACGCCGATGTTGTCACCCGCCTCGCCGGAGTCCAGCAGCTTCCGGAACATCTCCACGCCCGTGACCACCGTCGACGCCGTGTCCCGAATCCCCACGATCTCCACCGTCTCGCCAACCTTCACGCGACCGCGCTCCACCCGGCCCGTCACCACCGTGCCGCGACCCGAAATCGTGAAAATGTCCTCGATCGGCATCAGGAAGTCCTGGTCCACCGCTCGCTCCGGTGTCGGCACGTAGGAGTCCACAGCCTCCAGAAGCTCCACGATCTTCGATCCCCACTCGCTCTCCGGATCGCCGTTCTCCAGCGCCTCCAGTGCCGAACCGCGAATGATCGGAATCTCGTCCCCGGGGAACTCGAACGAACTCAGCAGGTCCTGAAGCTCAAGCTCCACCAGGTCCAGAAGCTCCTCGTCGTCCACCATGTCGCACTTGTTCATGAACACCACGATGTACGGCACACCGACCTGCCGAGCCAGCAGCACGTGCTCACGCGTCTGGGGCATCGGACCGTCCGCGGCCGACACGACCAGGATCGCACCGTCCATCTGCGCAGCGCCCGTGATCATGTTCTTCACGTAGTCCGCGTGCCCCGGGCAGTCCACATGGGCGTAGTGACGGTTCGGCGTCTCGTACTCCACGTGAGCCGTCGCGATCGTGATCCCGCGCTCACGCTCCTCCGGAGCCTTGTCGATCTCGTCGAATGGCACGAACTCCGCACCACCTGCCTTCGCCAGAATGTTCGTGATCGCTGCCGTCAGCGTCGTCTTGCCGTGATCCACATGACCGATCGTCCCCACGTTCACGTGCGGCTTCGTACGCTCGAACTTCTCCTTCGCCATGACGCTCGTTGCCTCTCCCGCTCTCGCGGCTCAACTATCCGTGTACTCGTAATCGTGTACTTGCTGCTTTGATGCCCGTCTGGAGCCCACGACCGGATTTGAACCGGTGACCCCTTCCTTACCAAGGAAGTGCTCTACCCCTGAGCCACGTGGGCAGCCGTCTCAGGATTCCCCATCTTCAAGTCTCTGAACCGTGTGGCGGGACACCCCAGTCTGTCCTCCCGAATTCCCCCTCCCGAACTTCCCGGAATCTCCCAGAAGGCACCCCTAGACACGCAATGGGACCCGGCCCCACGGAGTCAAACTCCGCGGTGCATGGCGGGGAAGGGGCGGAGTCTAGCCGCTTCTACCGCGGCCGTAAACCCCCCCGGCAACATCCGTGCACGGTGCCGATCGGGCTCAGACCCAGGGACGCTACGACGCCTGGTGGCGTACGACTTCGCCGTCGACGAGGAAGACGACATCCTCGGCGATGTTCGTCGCCAGGTCCGCCATGCGCTCGAGATAGCGGGAGATCGACAGGAACTGGATGCTGACGCCCACAGAAGCCTGCTCCTTCTCGATCATCCTCCGAACCACGCCGTACATCGCCTCGTGGCTGCGGTCGACGACCTCGTCCTCCGCGATGACCGAACGGGCGAGTTCCGTGTCGCCACCCACGACCGCATCGAGAGCCGCTCGGAGCATCTTCGGGATGCGCTCGGCCATGATCCAGATCTCTTCCGGGACATCGACCGGCTCAGCTACCGCGAGACTCTCCGCGCGCTCGGCGAGGTTGCGGGCCAGATCGCCGGCCCGTTCGAGATCGTTGTTCACCTTCAGGTAGGTCACGACCATCCGGAGGTCCGAGGCAACCGGCGAGTGCAGGGACAGGATCTTGAGGCACTCCTCTTCGACCTCGATCTCGCGGGCGTCGATCACACGATCCTGGCGCTGGACCTCGTGAGCCAGGTCGACGCTCCGCTCCCGAAGCGCCTTGAGCGACCTGGCGATCATCTCCTCGACCATCGCCGCTACTTCCAGTAGCGACCGCGTCACCTGGTCAAGGTCTCGTTGTAGATGAATCCTCAAGTCGCCAATCCTAGTCGGCCCGGGAACCGGAACTCCGGCGAATGTCGCGCAGCCATGTGAAGAGCGCGTGAAGCCCGCATCAGCCGGCGGAGGGCAACCAGAAACGGAACGTCGAGCCCCGTCCCTGTTCGCTTTCCACCTCTACTCCGCCACCGTGCCGTCTGGCGACGTTCTTCACGATCGCCAGGCCGAGGCCGGTGCCGCCGAGCTCCCTGGAACGAGCCCGGTCGACCCGGTAGAAGCGTTCGAAGATCCGGTCCAGGTGTTCGCCGGCGATGCCCGGCCCCTCGTCTTCGACCGCGAGCACCGCCCGCCCGTTCTCCGTCTGCAGACGAACGAACACGCGACCGCCTGACGACGAGTACTTGACCGCGTTGTCGACCAGGTTCGACAGCGCCTGCCGGATCGCTTCCTCTTCGCCCAGGACCTCGACCGCTGCCTGCGGGAACTCGGCGACCAGTTCGAGACCGCGCTCCTCGCCCGCCGAACCGAGCAGATTCAACACTTCGCCGGCCGGCGACCGCAGATCGAGGATCGTCGCCGGCGGCTCGGCCGCGGACTCGATCCGCGACAGAGTGAGCAGATCGGAAACCAGCGCGCCCAGACGGTTGCTCTGCCGGCGGATCTTGCGCAGGAAGCGGCCACGCGTCGGACCGTCGATCGGATCGGCCTCCAGCAGGGTTTCCACGTAGCCGTGAATCGCGGTAAGCGGCGTCTTCAGCTCGTGCGAGACATTCGACACGAAGTCCCGCCGCACGCTCTCCAGCCGCTCCAACTCCGTGATGTCGTGGATCACGGCCACCGCCCCTTCGACCACTTCGTCGTCCCGGCGGGACGAGAGCAGGGGCGACGCGTTCAGTTCGAACCTGTTCGGTCCGTCGACCTGGCCGGCGAAGCGGGCCAGGGTGAACGTGCGACTCACCTGCCTCCGCCTCTCCATCGCCTCGATCAGGGCGCCCGAGATCTCCGGCTGGCGCGACAGTTCGTAGATCGGACGTCCGACGGCCGCCTCCGGCGCCGGGTGTCTGAACCACTTCGCGGCCACCGCGTTCAGGTGCAGCACGTGCCGGTCGAGATCGATCGCCACCACACCCTCGACCATGCCGCCGAGCACCGCCGTCAACTGATTGCGCTCCACCCTGAGCTGTTCGACCTGTTCCACGAAACGCGCTTCGTTCTCCTCGAGACAAGCCTCGAGACGGGCGAACTCGTCACCGCGACCGGCCTGCCGAGGTGGCGCGGGGGAGCCCAGCGCCGCGGCCCTTGCCAGCAGACTTCGCGCCCGCCCCGCCAACCGGCCGGCGGCGAGCCCGGCGCCAGCAACGGTCAGAAGCGCCACCGCCCCGACGAGGACCGCGCCTATCCGGCCCGAGGCAACCGCGCCCCCCAGCAACAGACCCGAAGCCAGCAGCGCGACTCCGCCCAGGAAGAGACGCCAGAAGAGAGTTGAGCCAATCATGGGAACCTCCGACGGCCGGGAACCGGCCGAGCCGGGTATCCACAACCTACACGTCCCGGCCCTCGTCGTCGCGGAAGCTGTAGCCAATGCCGCGCACCGTCTCGATCAGGTCGCGGTGCGATCCGAGTTTCTTGCGCACGGCGCGGACATGAACGTCGACGTTCCGGTCGATGACGATTGCCCGGTCGCCGATCGCCCGATCCAGGAGTTGGCCACGGGTGAAGACGCGGCCAGGATGCGAGGCTAGGAAGTGCAGGAGGCGGAACTCGGTGGGCGTGAACTCCAACCTTTGGCCGTCGACCGCGACCCGGTGCTTGACCGGGTCGATCATGAGCGGCCCCCGCGTCACGCGACGCTCCGGATCCCGGTCGCGCGTCGGGCCCCGCCGCAGCACCGCCCGCACCCGGGCGACCAATTCCCGGGGACTGAACGGCTTGTGGATGTAGTCGTCGGCACCGACGCCCAGACCCAGAACGACATCACTCTCCTCGCCGCGAGCCGTGACCATGATCACAGGCAGGTCGCGCGTCGATTCCACAGCGCGAAGGCGCCGGCAGACATCCAGACCGTCCAGGCCGGGCAGCAACAGGTCGAGCAGCACGAGGTCCGGCTTCTCGCGACCGATCACGGAAAGACCGGCTCGGCCGCTGGTGGCCGTCGCGACCTCGAAGCCCTCCCGCCGGAGGTTGTACTCGATCAGCTCGAGGATGTCGGGTTCGTCCTCGATGACGACGACCTTCGTGGCGCTCATTAGACGTCCGGAACCTCCAAGACGGTGGACCCGGCCCAAGGCTAGCCAGACTTTCGTGAACGGGCGATAAAGCCGAACCGCGAACGCGGCCTGAGATGGGCTTCTCGAACCCCCGCTGTCTTCGAGATCTTCACCGTCCCTTCACGCCTTCCTACGAACGTAACGGCGCGAGCGGTCGCCGGTCCGGCTGCTCCCGGCTTAGACCACCGAGACCCATACCGACCCAGCGAGGAGTGCGAATGTCCCGTTCCCCGGCTCTTGCCGCACTGTTTCTGATCAGCGCGGCCACGACGATGCAGGCCGAAGAGGGCGCCTTCGACATCTCCGTCGGCGGGCGAGTCCACGTCGAGGCCAGCGCCTCGTCGCCCGACCCGGCTCTGGAAGAACGGTTCGGGTTTGAGGACGGCGTCGACTGGCGACGCGCCCGCCTGGTGCTGAACGGCGAGTTTCTCGACCGGTTCACGTTCAAGATCGAGCACGACATCGCGAGCGGCGACATCGTGCCCACGGATGTCTTCGTCGAGGCAACGCCGAACGACGGGGCGGCCACCTTCCGCGCCGGGCACTTCAAGGAGCCCTTCAGCCTTTCGATCCAGCAATCCTCGAACTACCACGCCTTCGTCGCTCGCCCTGCGGCGGTCACCGCCCTGGCGCCGGGCCGCAACCTCGGCTTCATGGTTCACGACCGGCTTCCCGGCGACCGCGTCGCCTGGGCCGTCGGCGCCTTCCGCGACAGCGACGGCTACGACATGCGGCCCGGTTCGGACTGGAGCCTGACCGGCCGCCTCACCGGTCTCGCCCGGGACGGAGACGAAGGAAGCGATCCGCTGCTCCACCTCGGTGTGGCCGTCTCGCACCGCCAGCCCACCGCCGACGCGGTCCGTCTGCGCGGCCGCACCGGCGTCCGGCTGGCGCCTCGCCAGGTCGACACCGGGTGGCTGCCGGCCGACGGCATGCGCCTGCTGGGCGTCGAGTTTCTGTTCGCGCGGAGTTCCTTCTGGCTGCAGGGCGAGCTGCTGTCGGCCCAGGTCGACCTCCTGCCGGCCGGTTCCCCGGAGGGCCGGAGCGCCCGTTTCGACGCCCAGTACGTCGAAGCGGGCTGGTTCCTCACCGGCGAGAGGAAGCCCTACAGTCGCAGTGGCCGCTCGTTCACCCGGCTGAGGCCGACAACTCCCGTCCCCGAAGGCAGGGGCGCGTGGGAACTCGCCGCGCGCTGGGACCACGTCGATCTCAGCGGCGATTCCGTTCCCGGCGGCAGCCAGCAGAGTCTCTCCCTGGCCCTCAACTGGTACCTCCGCAGCAACCTTCGAATGCTGGCGAACTACGTTTCGACCGACCCGGAAGGAGCCGGATCGGTCGAGCATTTCGGCTTGTTGCTGCATTTCGACTTCTAAGACGCCGCACCGCCAGCAGTCAGGGCAGCGCCTGCGCTGCGCTGACTCGCAGGGAACTGGCCGCCCACTGGGTGCGCCGGCGTCCCCGCCGGCTGCTGCCGAAGGCAGCCGGAAAGACGCGCCGGCCGCCAGGCCGGCTCCGCTTTGGCGGCCATTTCCATGCATGCTAAAACGAGTACCCCATTCCGACGCTGATCGCCCTGCCCGGATCGTAGAGGCGGAACGTCTCTCCGCCCTGGCTCCAGTTGCGCTCTTCGTTCAGGACGTTCACGACGGCCAGCTTGAGGTCCAGGCCGCCGACGATGCCCTGGCGCCACACGAGGTCCACGCTGCTCCGCGCCTCCTCGATCACGTCGGGCAGCCCGAACACGCCGCCCAGGTGGATCTTGTCGTCCACCATGCTGTAGAGGACGCGAAGCGTCGTGTCGTAGCTGTCCGGCGACCACTCGAGCCCGAGATTTACCAGGTTCTCGGGCTGACCGGTCAACGGCCGGACGGGATTCGTCAGCACCGTGGTGCCCGCGTCGATCTGGATCTCGGAGTCGATGAACGTGTAGTTGAAGATGGCCGTCCAGTCCTCGGCGGCAGAACCGACGAAGCCGAGGTCGCGGCGGAACTCGAGCTCCAGGCCCAGGTTGCGGGCGCCCTCCACGTTGCGAAAGGTCTCCGTCGGCTCGACGGCCGAGATGACGACGCTCTCGATCGGGTCCGTGAAGTCCTTGTAGAAGACGCTCGCCGCGACCACGTCGCCCGCCGACGGGAACCACTCCCAGCGGGCGTCGAAGCTGTCGATCAGGGCGCGCTCGACATCGGGGTTGCCCACGACCACAAAGCCGCCGACGATGTGCTTGAAGCGGAACGGCGCGATCTCACGGAACTCCGGTCGGTTGACAGTCCGCGAGACGCTGAAGCGCAGGTTCTGCGTGGCGCCGAGGCTTCGGATCACACTCAGTGAACCGGCGATGTCGCCATGGGACTTGTTCGTCACCGTCTCGGCGCCGCCGAGCGCGGTCCGGTCGATCGTGCGGACGTTCTGGTCCGACTCCTCCAGCCGCAGACCGCCGACGATCCTCCAGTCCTCCCAGCCGTAGTCGACCTGCGCGTAAACTGCGTCGACGCCCCAGTCGGCGCCGTAGCTGTCCGTCGCGTTCGTCACTTCCGTCAACTGGAAGCCGAAGAAGTCGATGTTCTCCGGCGAGTAGATCTGCTCCGGCGTGCCAGTGAGATCGATGCCCTCCGTGTTCCTGGGGAACATGCGGAGACGCCGGCCGCCGAAGGTCCGGTCGTTGGTCCAACGGCGCACGCCGACCTTCAAACTGCCGAAGCGGTCGCCGCGGGCGAAGAACGTCTCCCAATCGGCGCGGTAGTCGTCGATCTCGTCCTCGAGGTCGTTGAAATACATGAAGCCGCTCTGCCCGTTGTTCGTCAGGCGGAAGCCGTCCTCGAACAGCTCGTAGATCGTCTGGCGCAGATCCTCGTGCGTTCGGGCCGTCGAGGACGAGCCGCGCCAGCTCAGCGTGCTGCCGTTCGAGCCGACGCCCGGGACGTAGTGGTCGCCGCCGATCTGCAGGTTGAACACCTCCTGGTCCTCATGCTGGAGCCGGTGATCCTCGATGTCGTTGTTGATGTCCGAGAAGAACCCCTCCTGGAAGCGCGCCTCGGACATGCTGAGGTTCGTCTGCAGCGACCGGATTTCGATCTGGCCGCCATCGCCCGCCCGGATCGAGAAGTTGCCCATCCAGGAACTCTTCACCTGCTCCACGCCGTAGTCGAAGTCGTAAGCGTGCAGCGGCACGATCGCGCCGCCCTGGCCGACCGAGTAGAACGTTCGCTGCTCGGCACGCGACTCGAAACTGTTGTCCCAGTTTCCGGCCAGCATGACCCCGAAGCCGCCGAACGTGTTGCCGTAGGCAATCTTCCCGCCGCGACCGAGCGGGGCGTCGTCGCTGTCGGTCGGAGTCCAGCGGCCGGCGATCCGCTCGCCCATCCGTTCGAGATCGGCGCTGCCGAAGCCGGTCCCCAGGAAACGGCTCTGGCGCACGACCGCCCGATCCGGGAAGTCGGCCGGCAGCGGCTGGCCGCCGGCGCCGGAGGAACTGAGGCCTACCTGGTCCTGGAGAAGCGGGTCGCCCGTGGTCTGTGAGTTGTGACCGCTCGAGAGGCCGACGGAGAGCACCTGGCGCGCCGGGAAGCTCCGGGTCACGAGTTCAATCGCCCCGGCGGCGAAGTCGCCCGGCTGGTCCGGCGAGTACGACTTCCTGACCGTGATGTTGTCCAGCAGGTCGGCGTCGAACAGGTCGAGCGGCACGACCTTGCGCTCGAACTCCGTCGAGGGGATGCGCGAGCCGTCCAGGGTCGTGTTGCCGTACCGGTCGCCGAGACCGCGGACATAGGCGAACTTGCTGTCCTGAAGCGAGATGCCGGTCACCCGGCGCAGGGCGTCGGCGGCGTCGGAACCGCTGTTCTTCGAGATCTCCTCCGAGCCGATGTTGTCGATGATCTCGGCCGACGCCTTGCGTTCGGCCAGAAGAGCCGAGGCCGAAGCATCGATCGCCGCCGCCTCGACCGTGATCGTGTCCGCCAGCGCCACGTCCTGGCCGGCGCCCTGGCCGGCAGGCATGAGCACCGCGCTGAACTGCGCCAGACCGTCCGCCTCGACGACCACATCGATGATGCGCTGGGATTCGTAGCCCTCCGCCGCCACGACGACCGAATGCGTGCCGGCTGGCAACGCGAGTTGGAACACGCCGTCGACCGACGTCGTTGCGGACGCCAATGCCCCCTCGACCGCAACCGTGGCGCCGCGCACCGGCGTGCCGCTGCGGCCATCGAGGATCATGCCGGTGGCGGAGCCGTCCTCGGCGATTGCCGCGCCGGCGGCAAGGAAACAGACCGAGAGTATCGCGACCGCAATGTGGTGGAACCGTCGCGTGGTGGATCCCGCGTCCCCGCGGGCGCCTGTGTTGTGCATGGTGAAGTCTGCTCCTGTGTGATCTGTGAAGTTCATTGCCCTTAGTTGTCCGAGAAGGTGGTCCAGCCGTCGTCGACCCACGGGTCGTCCGGCGAAACGCCGCCGATGTGGGTCACGGCATCGAAGAAGCCGTCTCCCGAGGAGGCGGCGACGGCCGCGGGTATCGCCGCGCCGCCCGAGCGGGCCGGCGAACCCGGCAGGGGCGCCAGGTCCGGCTGGACGCGGCTCCGCGAGTTCGGAAGCAGCGGATCGGAGGCCAGAATGTTCGTCGCCCCGAGATCGACGTTCGCGAAGCCGTCCCGGTTGTTGAAGAAGATGCTGTTGTCGATCGTCAGCAGGTTCCCCACCAGGCTCTCGGTCACCGCGCCGTCGATGTCCACCGCGTAGTCCTTGGCGTTCATGACGATCGCGTTGCGCAACGTGATCGCCGTGCCGCGACGCAGCAGAATCCCCGGATCGCCCGAGTCGCGCCACATCGAGATCGTCAGGTTGTAGATCGTCGGATGGGAGCGCGGCTCGAGGTTGTTGTTCGACTTCTCGTTGTCCGCCTCGATCCCCTTGTCGTGGTCGTCGAAACGCTGCAGAACGACCGCGTGCTGCATCCGGCCCCGCCAGCCGAACGTCCAGTCGATGCTGTCGTCCTGGGAGTCGGTGATCAGCACGTACTTCGCGTCCACCGTGCCGCCGAAGAACTCGATGCCGTCGTCCGCGTTGTGGTGGACCTGAACGTGGTCGATCTGCGTACCGCTGCCGACGCCCTGCAGAGCGATGCCGTTCAGCTCGTTCTCATCGGTGAACCGGATGCCGGCGAACTCGACCCGCACGTACGAGAGCCGGCCGCTCGAGTCCGCCGCGTTGCTGCCGCCAAACAGACCCGAGTCGCCCTCGCCCTCGCGGGGACAGACGTTGCAGGGCGCGTTGCCACTGATCACGAGGCCGCCCCAGTCGCCCGGCTCCCGCTCGCCGACATCGAACTCCGAAGTCAGGACGATCGGCATCCGGGCCGTGCCGGCGGCCATGATCTTCGAGCCGGGTTTGACCACCAGCACGCCCTGGTTCACGTTGCCCCCGAAGACGAACGTGCCGGGCTCGATCGTCAGAGTCGCCCCGCCGTCGATGAAGGTCGGGCCGTTCAGGTAGTACGCATTGTTCGCAGTCCAGGTCTCGTTCGACGTGATGTCGCCAACCTTGTGGATCACGGCGTCCACATGGCTGTACATCGCGTTGCCCCGCGCGATGACCTTGTCTCCGACCGCGTCCCGGATCTCCAGCACGAACTGGTAGAGACCGGTTGCCCGCGGCACGGACGCCGGCAGTCCACCGAGTGCGCCGCCGCTGCCGAACAGCCGGAAGGTGTTCGACGACGCTCCGAACCGGCGCCCCAGTCCGCTGAGATCGATCGCCTGCGGCGCGCCGGCGGAACCGAACACGTCGATCTCCTCGGAGCGGAACGAGTTCGTTCCCTGGTTGTACCAGGTCCTGGCCCGGGTCGCCCGATCCTCCCAGTACAGGTAAACCGTCGCCGGGGTCGTGTACCCCCTGGCGTCCAGTGTCAGGTCGAGGTCCGGCTCGGTCAGCTCGAGCGCGGAGGTGAAGACGTAGAAGTTGGTCTCCAGCAGGATGGCCGGGCGATTCGGGATGCCCGGTTCAACCGGCGGGAAGAAGGCCGCGGCCGGCAGAGCCGAAGCCGCCATGAACAGGAAACCCGCCCGGACGGCAACGTTCCGGCAGGCAGACGAGACAAGGCGATGCAGAATCAAGTGGTCCTCCTCCATTGGTCGTGGAGGAGGATTCTTCGGCTCTGTTGTGAAGAGACGCCGCGAAAACCGTCAAGAGACGGTGAAAAGAAGGGTCACCAAACCGTGAAGAGCTCTCCGATGAAGAGCGAGATTCGTCAGAGCCCCAGCCAGTCTGCAGCGGCAGCCGGATGGCGGCGCGGACGTATCCGGCGCGCGGCCCACTCCGTGCCCGTCAGCGCAGCGCTGCCGCCGCGCTCCCTTCTAGATTCCCGTGAAGAGCATGTCCAGGGCCGCGATGATGTCGTCGCGACGGTCGGCCAGAGACCCGACTCGCGAACCGAGTTGGCCTCGCGACACTCCCGCCAGCTCCGGGGTGGACATGACGACTTCCCGCCCGTCGATCTCGAAGCAAGGCATCAGCGTCCTGGCGGGAGGCCCCGCCGACTCCGCCCAGAAGAGCGGCGCGACAACTCTGGTTGCCAGGGGATCGAGCAGGTCGGACTGGAGGTCGAGCAGAAAGGGAACGGCACCGCTCGTTTCCTTGCTCGGATTCGTGTAGAGATCGAACTGGGCCATCAGAAGCGCCGCTTCCGATCCCCGAACACTCCCTCGGCCTCGACCCGTTGGTTGTAGGACCGGATCGCTGTTCGATTGGATTCGATCCAGTCCCGTCTCCGTTGCCGGCCCAACCGGTCGACCAGCGTTTCCTCAAGCGCTCCGGACAGGTTGACGCCCAAGGCCCGAGCCTTTGCCAGTAAATCGCTATTGATGGAGAGGTTCGCCGGCCGCTTCCGAGCCGACTCGTCGTATAGCCCGAAGCTCTTGCCAGCCAAATTCATGCGCATACTGTATGCGCATCCATGCGCCACTGTCGAATCGAGGAGGAACGGGGAGGCCCGCAGACCGCCGCTCTACCTACTCGCCCAGGTGCTCGGCCAGGAACGCCGCGTAGCGCTCCGATGCCTCGATCCGGTTTACGCGGTTGCGGAAGCCGTGGCCCTCATCCGGGAACAGCACGTACTCCACCGGAACGTCGTTCGCCCGCACCGCCTCGACCAGTTCGTCGCTCTCTACCTGGAGCACCCGCGGGTCGTTCGCGCCCTGGACGACGAGCAGCGGCTTGACGACGTTCGAGGCATGGAACAGCGGCGAGATGCGCTCCAGGCGTTCGCGATCCGTCGCCGGATCGCCCAGTTCGCCCAGCAAGGCGACCTTCTGCGCCTGCCACCACGGGGGCGTGCTCTCGAGCGTCCGGATCCAGTTCGTCACGCCGAAGATGTTGATGCCGACGTCGAACACCTCGGGCTCGAACGCCAGCGCCGCGGCCACCATGTAGCCGCCGTAGCTGCCGCCGATGATGCCGACCCGGGAACCATCAACCCAATCCTGGGACTCGAGCCAGGTGCGGGCCCAGACGCAGTCCTGCAGGTCGACCTCGCCGTGCAACCTGTCGTCCATGTGGAAGAAGGTCTTGCCGTAGCCGGACGAACCGCGGTTGTTCACGCCCAGGACGACGTAGCCCTGGTTCACCAGATGCTGGATGTCGGCGCGGTAGGGGCGACGGGTCTGGCCGCCCGGCCCGCCGTGCACCCAGACCATCGCCGGCGCCGGGTTCGCGGCCGAGGCCCCGTGCGGCCGCCACAGGATCGCCGGGATCTCGAGTCCGTCGAAGCTCGGGTACCGGATCACCTCAGGTGTCACGAGGTCGTCGGGATCGATCTCCGGGTTCAGGCTCTCGGTCAGCCGAAGCGCCTCGCCGCCCTGCTCCAGATCGACGACGTAGAGGTCCGAGGGCGACCGGTCGCTGCTCAGGTAGAAGGCCATCAGGCGGTCGCTCGCCGAGAAACGGACCGCGCCGATGTCGCCGGCCGGCAGGTCGGGAAGGGCGACCGGGGCGCCGGTCTCGGTATCCAGGACCTCGACCGAGGTCGAAGCGTCCTCGTTGATCGCCGACACGCGATACCGCCCGGTCTCGGAGAAGGACAGGCCGAAGACGTCCCAGTCGGCCGCAAGCACGAGCTCGCGTTCGCCGCCAGCGAGGTCATAGGACCAGATCTGGTTGAACTCGCCGTGCTCGTTCGTCCCGTAGTAGAGCTGCGCGCTGTCCGGGGTGAAGCCGCCGGAGGAGTGCTCGACCTCGCCTTCGTGTTCGGTCACGTGGACCAGGCGGCCCGCCATCAGGTCATAGGCAAAGACGTCGCTGTCGTAGTTGCTGGTCAACCTGTCGAGCGCCAGCCAGCGGCCGTCGTCGCTCACGTCGCCGAGGTTGAACGTGCCGTCGTTCTCGAACACGAGCTCCCGTTCGAACTCCCAGGTTCCCGGCAACGGCACGCTGTAGCGGTAGAGGTCCATCGCGAAGGGCGTGCGCTCGTTCGTCTGGACGAAGAACGCTCCGCCGTCATTCGCCCAGCCGGCGAAGGAGGCGCGCACGTTCTCGCCCGGCGTCAGGTCGACGCCGCCCTCAGGAGCGTCCCCGGCGCCGTCCGAGCCGACGTAGAGGTGGTTCAGCTCGTTGCCGCCCTGATCGCCCCGATAGAGGAAGCGATCATCGCTCGGGAAGTAACTGACGGCGAAGACCGGGCCCGCGCTGTCCGTCAGTTGCGTCGGCTCGCCGCCCGCGACCGGCATGCTGTAGACGGCCCAGACTCCCGTCGTGTCGCTGGAGATCAGCAGCCGGCTCTCGTCGGCCGAAAACGAGGCCCCGCTGTAGGAAACCGTGTTGTGGAAGGCCGCGGCGCTGTAGACGGCCGCCTGACGGGGGGCCGGCGCGTCGCCGCCGGCGCAGGCGAGGCAGACGAGGCCAGCGAGCGTTGCCGGAAGGACTCGGATCAGCCGGCGCCGCTCATGATCCCGACCAAGAGGGGAACAGGTAAGAAAGGTCATGTCGAGCCTCCTCGCGGGGCGTTGTGTGTCAGGAGAGGCTGGCCGCTCACGGCGGTGCGTCGTGCAGCCAGCCGGCCTGTTCGAGAATCGAGATCGCGGCAAGATCGACCAGCTTCTCGCCGGCGCCGACCTCGACGATCGTTGCTTCCCGGCCGCCGTAGCCGCCCTGCGCCGCCGCGGCGATCGTCGGGAAGTAGGCGAGTTCGCCGTTCGTGTAACCGGCGAAGAAGACGTGGGACACCGGCGTCGCGGCCCGCAGGCGAAGCTGGTGCTCGACGAAGAACTCGCCCGGGAACGTGGCGAGGGCGAACTGGTTCTCGCCGCGGTCGCCGAGAACCAGCGTGTTCACTTCGGCCTCCCGTTCGCGCGGAAAACGGGCGCGGTACCTCCGAAGCGACGCCTCGAGCCCGTGACGCCGGAAACCCTCTTCGACCACCGGAGAGTCCAGGTCCCAGCGCGGATCGAGCGTCACGAGGTGGCGCGTCACGGAGAGGCTGGCCGGATCGTGGAAGGTGTCCGCCGCGGCCAGTTCGGCGCGGACGCGGAGCACCTCCTGCCCCAGCCGCTCGCCCGCCATCCGGACCTGCTCGAAGCCGCCTTCCGCGGGCGGCGTCTTGTCCCAGAAGGGATTGATGTCGCCGGCGGCGCCCTGCAGGAACATCGGCACGCCGCCGCCCCGCTCGGCGACCAGGGCCGCCATCGCGCCCGGATAGTCGGCCGAGACGAGCATGTTCCCGGGCCCCAGAATGACCGGGTGAACGGCGAAGTTGACGACCGTGGCAATCGCTTCGCCGTCCGCTCCGTCGACCGCCAGCACGCCGACGGACTCGTCGAGCGGCGCGGTCGGCAGCCGCTCGCGGTTGCGCCAGAACATCTCGACGCTGCCGTCCGCCAGCACCCGGCGCCGGTTGTGCCCCTCGCTCGCCCGTCCCCAGCCCACCGCAATGCGGGCAGGGCGGAGCGCGGCATGGGCCTCCAGAACGACGCCGGCGATCTTCCGCTCCAGTTCGTCGACCCACGGCTTCTCGGCGCTCGGGAAGTCCGCCTCGAACAACGGCGCGGAGTGGGTGTGGGAAGCGTTCAGCAGAACGTGGTCGAAGCCGGCGGCGTCACGGACCGCCTGGCGGATCGGCAAGGTGTTCTCCTTGCGGATCGAGCCGAGATCGAGCGTGACCAGCGCGGCCGTCTCGCCGCCCGCTTCAAGGACGAGCGCCCGCGCGTAGAGCGGGTCGTGAGTTCCCTCGGAACGGTTCGTGCCGCGGGCGCCGTAGCCGTAGAGCAGGGCGCCGGCCGGCGGCGTGATCTCGACCGCGGCGGCGGCGGCGCGGAGCTGGGACGAGGCCGGCGATGGAGCCAGGGCGATCCCTCCGAAGACGGCGAAAGCCAGCCAGAAGACGGGCCGTGGCCGGGGAGGACGGTCAGGTGCGGCAATTGCTGCCAAAGGCCCCAAGGGCCGCAGGATGGTCGCCGCTCCGCGGCGCGTTTCCTGGCCGCCTGCGGCGGCAGCCGGCGGGGACGCCGGCGCACCCAGTGGCGGAGCGGCGCACTGCTTCACGGCAGCCGGCGGGGACGTCGGCGCAGCCGGTTTCCGCGACACAAGCCCTTAACTCTCGCCACCGCCCAGCGTTCCCCAGGGAACCCGGCCTTGCGGGTCGCGCAGGATGCGCCGCGCGACGACCATGCGGTGCACCTCGTCCGGGCCGTCGTAGAGCCGCGCGTAGCGCGCCTCGCGGTACATCTTCTCGAGCGGCGTATCGCCGGTCACACCCAGCGCGCCGTGGACCTGGATCGCCCGGTCGATCACGTTGTGGAGCATCCGCGCGCCCCAGAACTTGATCAGCGAGATCTCGACCCGCGCCTGCCCGCCACGGTCCATCGCTTCGGCCGCGTCCAGCGTCATCAGCCGCGCCGCCTGGATCTCGGCCGCCGACTCCGCGATGTAGCGCTGGATCTCGCCCTTCTCCGACAGGTAGGAGCCATGCGCCCACCGCGACTTGGCGCGGTCGCACATCAACTCGAAGGCGCGCTGAGCCTGGCCCAGCCACCGCATGCAGTGGAAGATGCGCCCCGGCCCGAGCCGCCGTTGGGCGATCACGAAGCCCTCCCCGCGACCGCCGAGCAGGTTGTCCTTCGGCACTCTCACATCGTGGTAGCGCACCTCGCAGTGCTGGCCGGCCGTCGTGCCCATCGTCGGCACCGCGCGCACGATCTCGTAGCCCGGCGTGTCCGTCGGCACGATGATCGACGAGAACTTGCGGTGGCCCTGGGCCTCCGGCTCGGTCAGCGCGAAGCAGGTCGTGAACGCCGCCCGGCTGGCGCCGCTGGTGAACCACTTGTGGCCGTTGATCACCCAGTCGTCGCCGTCGAGTACCGCACGGGTCTGCATCAGGGTCGGGTCGGAGCCGGCGACCTCGGGCTCCGTGAGGCCGACCGACGGGTAGATGTCGCCCGCAACGAGGGGCTTGAGCCACCGCTCCCGCTGCTCTTCGCTCGCATACAGGTGGAGCATGATCGAGTCCTGCATCGACGCCGAGCCGACCGCGACCTGGCCGTAGTGCGAGCGGCCGATGATTTCGTTCAGGTAGACGAAGGGCATGAGCGGCAGACCCCCACCGCCGATCTCCGCGGGATGCCCCAGGGCCCACAGACCCCGCTGCTTGGCCAGCGCCTTGAGCTCGGCCAGCCCGCCGCGCGTGCGGTCCTCTCCGGACTCCGACTCCAGTTCCGGTTCGGCAGGAATCACCTCGCCGTCGATGAACTCCCGCATCCGTTCGCGGAGTTCGACCACCTCGTCCGTCAGACCGTACCTGCCCATCAGTGCCTCCGCTTCTGATCGAATGTCCCGAAACAGCCGCCGATCATGCCACAGAGGATGAGGCGCTCTCTGCCTTTCCGCTCGCCGGTAGCGCTTGCCTGGAGTCAGGCAGCGCGCGCCGGCCTGAGCGGCTTCTCGCGCCGAGCTACCAGTCCCGCGAATCCTCGTCGTGGAGAGCGGTCGGCAGCGCGTACGAGTGCTCGATCTCGCCGAGATCCGAGGCGTCCAGCAGCGCGTTGAACCGCTTTCTCGACCGGTTCGCGAGCAGGCGGGGAAACAGCCTCAGGGCCGCCTTCTCCGCCCTGTTCCTCAGGAACAGCAGGGGTACCTGCTTGACGAACCTCGACTTCGGGAATCTGAAGGAATCCGCAAGCGCGTCCCCGATCAGTTCCCGCGACAACTGGTAGATGAAAGCAGCCATTTCGCGGCGTTCCCTTGTTTCCGTGAATCCCAGCAGGATCGGCGCGCTGTTGATGATGCTGTTCGCCATGATGATCGCGTCGTCGTCGGGAGGCGGCTCGCACATCGCGGCGATCTGAAAGGTGCGGCGCGCCGAGCGGTGGTCCTGGAACATGATGGCCTCGGGTATACCCATGACCACCCCTGTGTATCTCCACACGTGGACGTAGGCTTCCTTCTCCTCCTGGCTGAAGTCGCCCCCCAAGCGCGATACATGTTCCATCAGACGGCCCGAGAAGGCTGCCGCGCCGAGCAGCATGTGCGCCGTGCTGAGCGGCATCCCGTGCTCCCGCGCGTCCCACTCTTCGGATTGCCTGATCAGCATCCTGGCCTGGGCATGCACCAGGCGGATGCGCAAACTCAGCTTCCAGGCATCGCCGCCGGGCTCCTGTCCGCCCGGCATGAACTGCTCGGTCAACTGGAGCGTGTTCTGCTTGAGCCGGCGGACGCCGTTCAGGATGATCCGGCTCCGGATCCGGAACGACTTGCTGATCAGGGTGGAGAAACCCTCGACGATGGCGCCGCCCACGAGTCCTCCAAGGACCATGTCCGAGTTGCGAAGAAAGGCCCTGGTGGCCCTCATCGCGATTTCGGGGTCGAACCATCCGGGCACAGCGGCCGATGACTCGATGAGTTCCCGGAGAGCCTCGGGGGTGTCCTTCGGCGGGTCGTGGTGGCGGCCAACGGTTCTGGCGATCGCGTCGTGAACGCGCTCGGGCTCCACGATCGCCGCCAGTTGTTCGACCGCCTGGTCGGCCACTGGATCGCCCAGGGTCGTGTAGCGAATGTAGCGCTCCGCCCAGTCTGGATCCAGCTCCCGGGCTGCTTTGTAGCCGTCGACGTAGCAGGCGGGGATGTCGAAGTTCAGTCGCGGGCCGGTGACGGACACGGGCCGTACTCTAGCGGCGGAACCAGGCGCAGCGTTACAACCTGGCCTGCCGGGCTCGCGGCTATGCTTCCCCGATGACGGAATCCGCCACTGGCGCCGCTCCCCTGCCGCCCGGGCCGAAGGGGCGCAAGCTCCACAACATCCGGCAACGGCTTTCCCGCCACTCGGAGTTCATGGACGAGCTCCATGCGGAGTACGGCGACATCGTCTTCTTCGAGATCCCGGCCCGGAAGTGCGCGGCCGTCTTCAGCGCTGAACTCATTCAGGAAGTCCTGGTCGAGCAGGAGCCGTACTTCCAGCCGTACTACCCGAAGACCTCGTACAACCTGATTCCGTCTCCCTGCCTGGCAACGTCCCGCTTCGAGACCCACACGGAACTCGAGAAAGTGATGAGCGCGGCGTTCACGCCGGAGCGCATGCCCGCATACGGAAAGGCGATCATCAGCAACGCCCTGACCTTCCGGGATCGCCTCGCGCCGAACGGCAAGGTCGACTTCAAGGACGAGGCTGAGCGCTACACCTGGGGCGCCCTGCTGGATGCCGTGATCGGTGTCGACTTCCAGGTCGAACCCGAACTCGGAAAATCCGTCCTAGACGCGATGAAGAGGGACATGCTGCTGTCGCTACTTCCCTTCGGCCTGGCCCTGAAGCGGCTGCCCCTGCCTCACAACGTACGGACGGCCCGGCAGATCAAGGCTCTCGACGAGCAGACCTACAAGTCGATCGAGAGGGCCCGTGATCCGGGCCATGACGGTCACAGCGTGATCTCCCACTTCGTCCGCGCCCACGAAGAGGGCGTGGTCGACTGGAGCTTTCCCGACGACTCGGAGATACGGGACGAGGCCTACACGTTGATGTTCGGCGCCGTCGACGCGCCGACCGGCACGTTGACCCACGGCATCCACTTCCTCGCGCGGAGTCCCCACGTCCGCGAGCGGCTCGAGCGGGAAGTGGACGAGGTGCTCGACGGAAGCGCCGTCACGCTGGCCGACCTGGACCGGCTGCCCTACACGCACGCGGTGTTCAAGGAAACGTTGCGTCTCGAACCGCCGGCGTACGTGCTCATCCCGCGGGAGACCCTGGAAGACCGCGTCGTCGGCGGCTATCTGGTGCCGAAGGGCACGCTGATGAACGTGTGCATGCGCGTGATGCAACGCCGGCAGGACTACTGGGAAGACGCGGACGACTTTCGCCCGGAACGCTGGCTCAAGGACTCGGAACAGGGCGGCTCCAGATGCCCTATAGACTCCTATCTCCCCTTCAGCACGAAACCGCGCATCTGCCAGGGCAAGGACTTCGCAGAAATTCTCTTCGTCGCAGGGCTTGCCAGCCTCGTTCAGACGATGCGACTCGAACCCGCGTCCGACCAGCCGCCGACGAAAACGAACATCGGCGTCGGCCTCATGGGGACCTTCCCGGTCCACGTCGCGAAGCGGCCGGGAACCGGGCCTTCAACCGACGCGAACCGCCAACCAGAACGGAGAACTGGACCATGAAGACTTCGCCGATCCCGCTCCTGACTGCGATCGCACTTCCGGCCATCATGGCCATGCCGGCGGCAGCACAGGAAGAAGAAGGGCCAGAGGGTCTGCTCGGGCTCGCTCAGTCGATGGTCTCGCGGTACGAGCCGATAGCGAAGACGACCGCGAAGTCCGTCGCCTCGGCATGCGAAGAGCCCGGCAAGAGGTGCCTCGAGCACCTCTCCGTGCGACTGTGGTCCTTGCAGGGCTCCCGGGCCGCAATGGAGGTCACCCTGGAGGCCCTGGAGGAACGCTGGCCGGAAGCGGACCCGCCCTTGAAGAAAGAATGGCCCAAGCGGATCCTGGCGATGAACAAGAGCATCTCCGAAGTGCTCGACGTCGCCAGGAAACACCATCTCGAAGACGCGGTCCGCAAGCGCGTGGCTCAACTGTTCGAGGACGACATGACGTACCACGTCTTCGATTCCAGATGGACCAAACGGGAAAGGCCGAGGAATTGACCGGGCATCTCCCATGTCTCCCGCTCCACAGGCCAACAGCATGAAACACCAGCTCCCTCCGGGCCCCAAGGAAGGCAAGCTCAAGATCATGCGCCGGATGGCGGCCGATTACATCGGCTTCTTCCACTGGCTCCACGAGAACTACGGCGACGTCGTCTACTTTGAAGTGCCGACCGGCAAGCACTGCGCTCTCTTTACCGCCGACCTGGTGGACGAACTGCTGGTCGAGAAAACGGACTCCCTGAAGGTCCTGCATCCAAGAACCTCTTTCGAGGTCATGCAGGCGCCCTGTCTCGCCCGCATGCCGGCCGGCGAAGAACAGGGACGGCTGAGAGAGCTCGTCCGGACCGCGTTCACGCCCGAGCGAACCAGGGCCCTGAAGCAAATCGCCGCCGAGGAAGCGAATCACCTGGCCGACGGTCTCGAAGAAGGTCCGGTCGACTTGAGGGGAAGGCTGGAGCGCTTCACCTTCAGTGCCCTGACGACGTCCATCGTCGGCGCCGGACGAGAGCTCGATCCGGACGTGGCGCTGCCCACGCTCAAGGCCGTCAAGCTGAACTTCATCGTGTTCGCCATGCCGGGGTACTCCCTGCTGCGAAGGCTGCCTCTCCCCCATGACATGAAGGCCCGTAAGGCCATCCGCGCGCTCGACGAAGTGACCTACAAGGAGATAGCGGCAGCCAGAACGTCCGACGAGACCGGCTCCAGCCTGATCTCGCACATGGTGCAGGCGACGGACCGGGGCGAATCGGACTGGAAATTCGGCAACGACAGCGAGATCCGCGACGAGGCGTACGGCATGTTGTTCGGCGCCCTGGACGGACCGGTTCATGCCCTGACGCATGCGCCGTTTCATCTCAAGTGGAACCCGGACGTGCGGGAGCGCCTGGAAGTCGAGGTGCAACAGGTCATCGGCGGTCGGCCGCTTGCGGGCGACGACCTGGACCGTCTCCCCTATACGCAGGCCGTATGCAAGGAACTGCTTCGCCTTCATCCGCCCGCGCCGCTCCTCGTGCCGCGCGAGGCAGTGGAGGACACGACACTGGGCGGCTACTCCATCCCGAAGGGAACCCTGGTCGACCTGGTCATCCACGTGATCCACCGGCGGTCCGACTACTGGGAGGATCACGAGGCCTTTCGGCCCGAACGATGGCTGGACGGAGGCCAGGAATGCCCCAGGAACGGGTTCATCCCGTTCAGCATCGAGCCCAAGAAGTGCCGAGGCGCGGACCTGGCCACGAACATCATCGTGGCCGCGCTGGCGGCCCTGGCTCAACGCTGGCGCCTCGAGCCGGAGTCGGACGACTTTCCCCCGGCCGGGCTCAGCGCCGGCGCGTTCAGCGGCGCCGTGCCCGCGACGGTCACCTCACGAACGGCTTAGCCTTGGCCGGCTCAGCCGTAACGCCCCAACCGGCCGCGCACCGTACGACGAGTCGTCCCGTTCCGGACCCGCCGCCTCCTACGGCCAGAGAGCATCGTCCGCCAGGGCCTCGTGCAGCCGGTCGAATGTCCAGACCCGGATTCCGTCCTCCGTCCTGAACGAGCGCTTCCCGCCGTAGAGGAGGATCCTTCGGGTCATCCCGCCCAGTTGGGCCACCGCCCGCAAGCCGCGAAGCAGACCGGTGTGGTACCTGGCCTGTGACTTCACTTCGATCGCGAGCAGTTCCCTACCGCGGCGCAAAAGGAAGTCCACCTCGGTCCGCGCCGCGGAATGAGGACTCCAATAGTGGACCGCCTCGTACAGGTCCGTCCCCTCCCCATGCGCCCGGAGCAGATGCAGCACCCATCCTTCGACAAGCGCGCCGCGCTCCTCGGGCGCGACCGAACCGTAGAGCCTCTTCGTCGCCCGAACCAGTCCGGCGTCGATCCAGTAGAGCTTGGGATGTCGTCGCTCCCGCACGCGCAGTTTCGCTTCGAACGCCGGCAGCCGATACGCGAGCAGGGTGTCCTCCAGAATCTCCATGTAGCCCTGCACCGTCGTTCGGGAGACGCCGCAATTACGCGCCAACCCCGAGACGTTCACGGCGGCGCCGTGGCAGAGGGCGGCAACCGGCAGAAAACGAGCGAAACCGGCCAGGTTCCTGACCAGCGCCTCCGCGCGGATCTCCTCGCGCAGATAGAGCTGCACGTAGCTCTCGAGCGCCGCCCGACGGTCCTCCGCCATCCACACGAGCGGAATCGTCCCCGAGCGAAGCGCTGTCTCCAGGTCGAAGTCGGCGCCGAGTTCCTCCGGCGTCAACGGATGCATCATCCGGCGCAGGGCGCGCCCGGCCAGGAGGTTCACTCCCGCCGCCTTCAACTTGCGGGCGCTCGATCCCAGCAGCGCGAAGCGAAGCCCGCGCTCCTCGATGAACCGATGGACTTCGTTCAGGAGATTCGGCAGCCGCTGGATCTCGTCGACCACCACCCAGTCTCCGGGCGCGACCGATCGCAGCTCCGCGGCAAACAAGGATGGGTCGACCAGGTAGTCCTAGTACCGCGCCTCGTCGAGCAGGTCGATCCGATGAGCGTCGGAGAGACTGCGGCGCGCCCAGGTGCTCTTGCCGACTCCGCGGACACCGAGCAGGAAGAAGCTCTGGCGTGGAAGCCGGCCCAACCGCGGATAAGGGTTCGTTGTACATGATGTCGTCATTTTTCCGGGAAATATGACGGTACCATGACACGGCGGGGTCAAGCCATGCAACGGCTCGGCGGTACTCTGCCCAAGCCTGTTCGCCAGGCCCCTGCGTTTGGGAGCCGGAACGCGCCTCGTAGTGCAGAGCACGACCGAGGGCGTCCTGCTCAAGCCAGAGCCGTCCTTTCCGGAAACGCGGCCGCGTCGCCCAGGGTCGCCTACCCGTACCGGCCCTCGATGTAGGCCGCCGTCTGTTCGTTCTTCGGGTTCAGGAACATGGACGCCGTGTCGCTGTGCTCGACCATCTTGCCGAGAAGCATGAAGACGCATTCCTCGCTGGCCCGGCGGGCCTGGGCCATGTTGTGGGTGACGATCAGGATCGTGTAGTCGCCGCGGAGCTTCCAGATCAGCTCCTCGACGGCCTCGGTGCCGGCAGGGTCGAGCGCCGAGCAGGGCTCGTCCATCAGGAGCAGCTTCGGCTTGACCGGCAGCAGGCGGGCGATGCAGAGCTTCTGCTGCTGTTCGAGCGAGAGCTCCGTGCCGCGGCGACCCAGCGAGTCCTTCAGTTCGTCCCAGAGGAGGACCTCGCGCAGCGCCTCTTCGACGATCCGGTCGCTCTCGGCCCGGTTCGGCGGTCGTCCGTCCGGCAGATGGACGCGGGTTCCGAACAGGACGTTGTCCCGCACGGACAGCGGCAGCGGGTTGGGACGCTGGAAGACCATGCCGACCTGCTTGCGGAGTTGGGCGAGTTCGACCGAGGGGTCGAGTACGTCGAGTCCCCAGAGCCGGACGCTGCCGGTCGTGCGCACGTAGCCGAGCCGCTCGTTGATCCGGTTGACCGACCGCAGCAGCGTCGTCTTGCCGCAGCCGGACGGGCCGATCAGGGAGGTGATTCCGCCGGCCCGCACCCGCAGGTCGACGTCGAACAGGGCCTGGAAGTCGCCGTACCAGAGGTTCAGCTTCTCGACCAGGATGGCAGCCGAGGAATCGGCCGCCGCCAGCGCTTCTGCCGTCGCCGGAACGGCCGGAGTCGCCGCGGCGCCGGTCGGCCGCGGCGAGCGCTCCGGGATCGGGCGCCGCACGTCGCCGCCGGAGGTCATCCGAACTTGCCCTCGACGTAGGCGGTCGTTCTCGGATCGCTCGCGCCGCCCTCGAACATCGTCTCCGTTTCCGTGACCTCGACGAGTTCGCCGGTCAGGAAGAACGCCGTCTGCGACGCGAGCCGCCGCGCCTGCTGGACGAGATTCGTGACCAGGACGATCGTCATCTCGGACTTGAGTTCCGTCAGGACCTCCTCGATCCGCATCGTCGTCACCGGATCGACCGCGATCGAGAACTCGTCGAGCAACAGGATGGACGGGTCCTGCGAGAGCGCCCGCGCGATCGTCAGCCGCTGCTGCTGGCCGCCCGAGAGCAGGCTGCCCAGCGAATCGAGACGGTCCTTCACCTCGTCCCAGAGCGCCGCCCGCCGAAGGCAGCGTTCCACGATCACGTTCAGGTCGGCCCTCCGCCGGGTGCCTCGCAGCCGGGACGACAGCGCGACGTTGTCGTAGATCGAAAGCGGCAGGCCCACCGGCAGGGGGAAGACCACGCCGATTCGCTGCCGCAAGGCGTACGGGTTGCGCCAACTGCGAACGTCCCGTCCCTCGACCCGGACGCTGCCGGACACCTCCATGCCCGCCGTCATCAGGTCCATCCGGTTGATCGCGCGCAGAAACGACGTCTTGCCGCTGTTCGCCGGGCCGATGATGCCGAAGATCTCGTGCCTCGGCACGTGCAGCGTGACGCCCGAAAGCGCCAGCTTGCCGTGGTAGCGAATCGCGAGATCCTCGACCTCGACCGCGTTGCCGGCGGCGTCGCTCGCCCGGGCGGGGACGCTCACCACTTCTTGCGGCCCCGCAGGTAGACGCGGAAAGCGATCGAGATCCCGTTCATCGCCAGCACCATGGAGATCAGGACCAGGGCGACGCCGAAGGGCATGTGTTCCGGCACGTCCGGCACCTGGGTCGAGATGACGAACAGGTGGAGCGACATCGCCATCGTCTGGTCGAGCACGCCCTGGGGAAGGAAGGGCAGGAAGAACGCCGCGCCGGTGAACATGATCGGCGCGGTCTCGCCCGACGTGCGGGACACCTCCAGGATGACGCCCGTCAGGATGCCGCTGATCGAGTTCGGCAGCACGATCTTGCGGATCGTCTGCCAACGGGTGGCGCCCATGTTCCAGCAGGCTTCGCGGAAGGCGAGCGGCACGGTCTGGAGCGACTCCCGGGTGGCCACGATGACGACCGGCAACGTCATGACCGCCAGGGTCAGGCTGGCCGCCAGGATGCTCGTGCCGAAGCGGAAGAAGATGACGAAGGCGCCCACGCCGAACAGCGCGTGGACGATGGACGGCACCCCGGCGAGGTTGATGATCGCCAGGTTGATCGCCCGGGTCAGGCGATTGTCCGGGGCGTACTCGCTCAGGTAGAGCGCCGCCGCCACACCGACCGGCACCGAGGCGATCAGGGCGACGACGACCAGCCATACCGTGCCGATCAGCGCCGGCAGGATGCCGCCGGCCGTCATCCCGTTCGTCGGCGGCGAGAACAGGAACTCCCACGAGATCGCCGGTCCGCCGCGGACGATCAGGACGCCGAGAATCAGGGCGACCGGCAGGATGAGCATGCACGTCATCCACAGGAAGAGCAGCCGGAAAACACCCTCGACCCTGCGGTTGCGGCGGTTCTGTGCAGTCGCTTCGAACATGGCGCCTCGCCTCGCTTAAGGATTCGCGGAAGCGGCCGGCCGCCGGCCCCGGCGGCGATGCTTGCGCGTGCCGCCCCGCACGAAGACATCCGCCGCGAAGTTGATCGCGAAGGTGACCAGGAACAGGAAGATGCCGAGCACGAAGAGCGCCTGGTAGTGATCGGAGCCGGCGGCCGTCTCGCCGAGTTCCGCGGCGATCGTCGCGGTCAGCGCCCGCACCGAGTCGAACGGACTCGTCGGAAGGTTGATCGAGTGACCGCTCGCCATGAGCACCGCCATCGTCTCGCCGAAGCCGCGGCCGACGCCGAGCAGCGTCGCCGCGACCAGACCGTTGCGGGCCGCGGGCAGAACGACCTTGAAGGTCACCTGCCAGCGCGTTGCGCCCATCGCTTCGGCGGCCTCCCGGTAGCCGTCGGGCACCGCCTTCAGCGCGTCCTCGGCGATCGTCGTCATGATCGGCGCCGCCATGAGCCCGAGGATGATCCCGGAGTTCAGGACGTTCAGGCCAACCGGCACGTCGAAGATCTGGATGATCAGCGGGTTCATGATGGACAACCCGATGAAGCCCCAGACCACGGAGGGAATCGCCGCCAGGAGTTCCACGAGGACCTTCAGCGTCTCGCGCACGCGGCCGGTCGCGAACTCGCCGATGTAGATCGCGGCCCCGAGCGAGAACGGCACGGACACGACCATGGCCAGGCCGGTCACGGAGGCGGTCCCCGCGATCAGGGCGAGCGCGCCGTACGTCGGGTTGTGGCTCGAGGTCGGCGTCCAGCGCGGCGAGAAGAAGAACTCGCGAAAGTCGAAGCGATCGAAGACGAAGCCGGCCCCTTCGCGGGTGATGAACACGAAGATGCCGGCGATGAAGACGATCGCCGAAAGGCCGCCCGCGAACACGAGAACCTGCACGACCCGGTCGACCCACCAGGCGGCGTCGCGCCGGTCCGCGGCGTGGGTCAGCTCAGGCACTCCGGCCCCCGGACAACCTGCGACGCGGCGTCATTCCAGGTTGGCCCGTTCCGATCAGGAACAGTCCACGTCGTGGCGCGGCGCGTAGCCCTTTTCGTAGATGATGCACTGGCCCTCATCGCTCAGCACGAAGTCGATGTAGTCGCGAATCGCGCCCTCCGGCTCGCCGGCGGTGTACATGAACAGGGGCCGGGCGATCGGATAGGAACCGTCGATTGCGGTTTCGACCGAGGGCGACACGCAGTCGCCGTCCTCGCCCTGCCGGACGCAGGGCATCTTCACATGGTCCGTCGCGTAGGCGAGGCCGCTGTAGCCGATCGCGCAGGGCGTGTTCTCCACCAGGTCGACCACGTCCTTCGAGCCGTGCATGTCGCGCGAGCCGAGCCGGAAGTCGCGCTGCTCGCCCAGCACCGCTTCGCGGAAGTAGACGTAGGTGCCGGAATTGTTCTGGCGGCTGACCCGGACGATCTCGTCGCTGCCGCATCCCGGCACCTCGACGCCGAACTCGCTCCAGCTGTCCACGTCGCCGCCCTCGCCGTAGAGCGAGGCCAACTGCTCCAGGGAGACCTCGTCCATCGGGTTGTCGGGATGGACGTACACCGCCAGCGCGTCGAAGCCGACGACAAACTCGATCGGTTCGTTGCCGTTGCCGCGCGCCAATTCGAGCTCCGAGTCCTTCATCTTGCGGCTCGAGTTCGCGATGTCGACCGTGCCGTTGATCATCGCGGAGATGCCGGTGCCCGATCCGCCGCCGGTCACGGCCACCGCCGTCTCCGGCGCCACAACGGCGTAGTTCTCGGCCCAGGCCTGGGCGACGTTGACCAGGGTGTCGGAGCCCTTGTTCTGGATCACGCTGCGGGAGCTGCCGCCGCCGCAGGCGACGAGCAGGGCGGCGGCAAGCGCCAGCGTCGTTGAGGCGAGGGCGAGTCTTGTCTTCATATGACTGGAATTCCGTTGCGATTCAAGGTGGTCTACGCCCGCGGAGCGTAGCCCACGGATCGTGAACAAGCTGTAAAGGCCTGCTCGCATCAAGGAGCGAGGGGACGTCGGCGCATCCGGTGGTTCAGAAGTACGCCGTCAGGGACGACCAGGCCACGACCGGCACGGCGCCGTACTCGCTGCCCGGCACGCCGCCCCGCATTCCCTGACCGGTCGATCCGATCAGGCCCGCGCCAATCGACACGCGGTCGGACACGGACCAGGTGATGCCGGGCTGAAGCAGCACCGAGGAATCCTCGCGGTTGAACAGGACTGCCCCGCTCACCGTGAGCAACGGATGAGCCTGCCAGGCGAGCGAAAGAGCGGCATGGCGTCGTCCGAGAGACACGACCTCGCCCCGCCGGACGCGGTCGGCATCGGCAAGCCGCCCATAGTCCCCGGGCGCGCCGGCGCCGAAACCGTTCCAGCTCACCTCGGCGATCAAGGTCAGGGTCGGCAAGAGCAGCCGGTCGACGCCCATCGTCGCCCGCCAGAAGTCGCCGCAGCCGAACACCGGATGAGCGCTTCGCGGATCGCAGCCGGGACTCGTCCAGGAGACCTCGCCCCGAAGACCCGTACCGCAGACATCCGCCGCGAAGAAGCCCCCGAGAACGAAGTCCCGGTGAAAGCCGCCGACCATGTAGCCGAAGTCGAGGCTCGAGGCGCCCTCGCCGAGTTCGCTGTGGAAGCGCCCCAGGGAGGCGAAGCTCAGGTCGTCGGGGGTCCGCGCGCCCTGGCTTGCCGCGATGACCTCGACCTCCGAGAAATCGCCCACCGGCATCGTGAACCGAAGCGCGTCGATGCCCGGCTTGTAGGCCCGGTCGATCCGCTGCGGCGCGAACGGAGCGAACAGGTCGAGCACGGGCCAGAAGTAGTTCACGCCCCAGGTGACCGCCTGACGTCCGGCAACGATCCGGAAGCCCGGCCGGTCCCAGCGCAGATTCAGCCGGTCGATCTCGGTCGCGCCGGCCAGGTCGCCGCCGCCGAAGGAGTCGGTCTCCAGGTCGAAGAAGCGCCGCGTCGCGCCGGTCGCCACCGAGGTCAGGGAACCGCTGCCGGGCGGCGACACCGCCTGCGCCACGCCGTGCACCTCGAGGCGAAAGCGGTCCCGGGCGCCCGCCTGCCAGCGGGAATCGAGCTTCAGCCGGAGGATCCCGAGCTCGACGCCGCCGGCGTCGCCGCCGCCACCCTGATCGGCCTCGAGTTCCTCCAGGACCTGGAAGGCGAAGAACCGCGCGTCGCCGCCCACGACGGTCTGCCCTGCCGACGGCGTTGCTGTGGCCAGCAGCATCACGCCGGCCATCCAGAGCAGCCGGCCCGGATCTTGCGCGACCGAAACCCGGTGCGCCGACGCCCCCGCCGGCATCCGGCGTGAAGCGCCGGATGGCGGGCCTTCTGCCGCGCTAACGACGCTCGTCGCTCGCGACGCCGCCATCGACGAGGCGCACCACGCGGCGGGCCCGTTCCATTACCTGCGGATCGTGGGTCGAGAACAGGAAGGTAACGCCCTGTTCCCGGTTCAGCGTCTCCATCAGGCCGAGCAGGGTCTCCGCGGTCTCCGAGTCCACGTTGGCCGTCGGCTCGTCGGCGAGCACCACCGCCGGATTGCTGGCAATCGCGCGGGCGATCGCCACCCGCTGCTGCTGCCCGCCGGACAGCTCGGACGGCCGGCGATCCTCCATCCCCTTGAGCCCCACCTGATCGAGCAGGTCGTTCACCCGTTCGCGCCGGGTCGCCGCGTCGACGCCCTGGACCCAGAGCACCATCTCCGCGTTTTCGTAGGCCGTGAGCACCGGCATCAAGTTGTAGGCCTGGAACACGAAGCCGATCCGGTCGCGGCGCAGCGCGCTCAGCTCCTTCTTGTTCAGCTTGCCCAACTCCTGGCCCTCGAGCGCCACCCGGCCCGAGGTCACCGAATCGAGCGCGCCGATCAGGTTCAGCGTCGTCGTCTTGCCGGAACCGGAAGGGCCGCAGATCGCGGTGAACTCGCCCGCCTCGATGTCCAGGTCCAGACCCCGAAGCGCATGGATGTCCACGCTGCCCTGCCGGTAGACCTTCGTCACGTCACGCAGCGTGATGATCGGATCGCCTGCCACGTCACACCACCTTGATCGTTTCGACCGGCTGCACGCGTCCCGCGCGCCAGGCCGGATAGATGCCCGACGCGAGGGTGGCGCCGACCGCGAACAGGGCGATCATCACCGCGTTGCGCGGGAAGATGCCGATCTTGAGCACCGGATCGAGGCCCACGCCGGCGACCTCCACCGTGCCGCCGTAGACCGCGGTCAGGTCGAGCCCCGTCGACGAAAGGTAGAGATACGGCCCGAGCGTGATCAGGAACGCGCCGACCAGACCGAGCGCGGCCAGCCAGACGCTCTCCATCATGACGAGGCGGAACAGCCGGCCCGGACTCCAGCCGATCGCCAGCATGATCCCGAACTCCCGCAGACGCTCCATCACGCTGACGAACAGGGTGTTGAAGATGCCGGCCGCGACGAGAACGGCGATCAGGATCTCCATGAACACCGCGCCGCCCACCTTGAGCGCGATGAACGCGGCCAGTTGCGGCTGACTCGTGTTCCAGGGCACGGCAGCCGCCGCGCCGCCGAGTTCCAGGTCCAGTCGGCTGGCGACCCGGCCGCTCTGCCGCTGGTCCTGCAGAAACACGGCGACCAGGGTGGCCTCGTCGTCGCCGTAGCCGAGCAGATCCCGCACCGTGTCGAGCGGCAGCAGGCAGAACCCGCCGTCCACGGTCGGGGCGTTCGTCCGGAGCGTGCCCCGCAGTCTCGCCAGGCCGCTCACGATTTCCCCGTTCCTGTCGGTCACCGTGTAGACCACCTTGTCGCCGAGCTCCATCCCCAGGTTGCTGGCCAGCCGGTGACCGAGGATCACGCCTTGGGCGTCGCCCGGCTCAAGCGCCTCTCCCTCGTCCAGCGCTTCCAGGATGGACAGCGTCGTCTCGTCCTCCGCTCCCGGGTCGAAGGCGATGAACGCGGCGCTGAAGTTCTCGCCCGCGGTCGCCAGCATCGTCGGCCCGACGACCCGGTCGACCGCGCGCGCAACCCGGTCGCGCTCGCCGTCGAGCGCCGCTTCCACCGCCTCGCCGCGAACGACGGTCCGCGTCAGGGTCGGCGTATCGAGATACTCCGGATGCTGCAGGCTGACGTGGCCGCCCCCGAGCCGCGCGGCCAGATCGATCATGTCCTTCCAGTTGCGATCCTGCATCGCGGTGAACACGACGGCGAGGAACACGCCGAAAACGATCGAGCCCATCGTCAGCAGGGTTCGCCGTCGGTTCCGCCACAGGTTGCGCCAGGCCAGGGTCACCACGTTCGGTCCGTTCATGTTGTCCGTCTCCTCGCCGCCAAGGTTACCGCGACCGGAGGACCGCTCTTCCCGACGCGCTACAGCCCCTCGGGGCGGCCGCGAACAACGACCGGCGCCGCCGCGGGTCCGAGGGGAGACACCTCGACTTCGGCGGACCAGCGGCGGTCGCCCGTCCACCACGAGAACTCGTACCCTCCCGGCGTGACGCAACCGATGCCCAGGACGCCGTCCGCTCCGAAGCGCGGACCGCCCGTCGCGCCGGACAGATGCCCCGCGATCTCCACGCCGCCCCCCGTGGTCACACTGAGAAACGAGAGCGGTTCCCCGCCGCATTCTTCAACCGGGCAGCGCAACTCGATCAGGCGACCGGTCGGCAGGGTCAGGTCGAGACGCGCCGTTTCGCCGCCCTCGACGCTCACCGCATCGCCGCCGACGCATGCCGTGCCGTCGCTCCAGATCAGCGACAGATCTCCCGCGGCAAGTCCGTCCTTCGCGTAACGGCCGCGTCCGGACGTCAGGCCGGTCCCCACCGCGTCGCCACCTTCGCCAACCACATGGAGCCAGGCGCCGGCAACGGGTTTGCCGGTCGGACGACGCAACGTGACGTCGAGCCCGCCCGGGTCCGCCGGCAGCATCCGCAACATGAGAGCCGGCGGCGACTCCGCCGCGAGGTCGAGTTCCAGCGCTACGCTCCCGCGATCCGAACGCCCCCTGATCAAGTAACGACCCGGCGGTGCGGGAGGCAACTCGAAGCGGCCTCCGGCAGCGGTCGTCGTGGTCGCCACTTCCCGGCGGAGGTCACCGATCAGGGCCACCGAACCTCCTTCGACCGGTACGCCGTCGCGGTCGAGGAGCACGCCGCCGGCACGCGCCCCGCCCAGGTCGAGTCGGGCCAGCGCTCCCTCAGGCCACAGCCGGCTCACGCTCGAACCGTCCGTTCCAAACCACGTCATCCACAGAAGATCGTCAGGCGCGCCCAGGACCTCGAACGAGCCGCCCTCTCCGACATTGGCCCGCAGGCTCGGCCCGCCGGCCCGGAACATCCGGTTGCGCGGCGCCGCCGAGCCGGCCTGGGTCGTCATCATGATCGTGCCGCTCCCGCGCCCCGGGTCGAGCACCCGGTTGAAGCTCACCACACCGCCCTGGACGGGCCGGCCATCCATCGTGAGGAGGCTCCGGATCGTCCGGCGCCGGGCAACAATCCGCACGGACTGAACCTCGCCAGGGCCGGCGCCGTCCACCGTCAGTTCCCCCGAACCGCGCGCCGCGCCGGACCGATCGAGGACCTCGAAACGGTAGTCGCCTGGCGCCAACAGGAGTTCCGCCCTGCCCGCCGGCTCGCCGGGGACGCTGACGCCGGGTTCGCCCACCGGCGCAAGCACCGACTCCGCGATCGGTGTCGCAACTTCCCTGAACCGGTCGAACACGCGTACCGACCCTTCGTTCAGGCCGTCCACGCGGAGCGCGAGCCGGCGGCCGGCGTGCAGCCACGTCTCGCCCAGGTCCAGCTCTTCCGCGCCGCCGAGGACGACGAGCGCGTCTACCGCGGGAACCCCGTAACACTGCCTGCGCAGATGGTAGCGACCCTGCGAAAGGCCGCCGAGCAGGTACTTGCCGTCCTCGTCCGACACCGCCACGGGCCGGTCGCCCAACAGCATGGACTGAATCTCGCCCGCCCCGGGCGCGAGCAGCTCCACCACGCAACCGGCCGCGGGTTCGGCGCCCGCCGCATCGAAGAGGCGTTCCCGAACGACGGCGCCCGACTCGAGGAACACGACTCCCAGATCGACCTCGCCGCCAGGAAGAAGCTGCACGCCCTGCATGGCCGAGCGCAGGTGGTTGTCCGCTTCGAAGGTAACGGCCACCATACCGGCATCGAGAAGCCGCGCCGGAACGCTCGCCACCCCTGGAGGAGTCACCTGCTCCACCGTGACCGCCGTGCCGCCGCTCCGACCGCCGGAAGCGGTCTGAACCCGCATCGTGAAGTCCTCTACCGGTTCGCCGTCGAATCCGACGACTTCGACCAGGATCCGGCCGGCGCCACTCGTGGTCGCGGGGGCCACGGCGTCGGCGGAAGCGGGATCCCCGGGATCAAGCGCCAAGGCGAGCGGCGTGACCGGGTCGTCCAATGTCTGCGACAGCTCCAGGAAACCCTGTGCCGACACGGCAAGCTGCAACCCGTTCGAGGGCAGGCCGGCGATCCCGAACCCGCCCGCGGCGTCCGACACCGCACACCGGCGCCAGCGCTGGAAGCGCTCCGGCGCCTGCTCATCGACCCACGACGCGCAGACCTCGGCGCCGGCCACGGCTTCGTCCGTTTCGCTGCTCGTGACCTCGCCGGCGACGGCAATGCCAGGCCGCAACCGGATCGTCTCCGGCGGCAGCGAACCCGGGTAGCTTTCGACGAGGGGAAGGTGGTCCGGGTGATCGACCACCACCGTGAGCCCGGCCAGCCGCGGCGCCGGCGACCTGAGAACGCCGCTCGCCGTTGTCGCCGAATCGACCAGGACGGCCGCAGTCGGCGAAACGTCGCCCCGGTCCTGGCGCAGGATCGTCACTTCGGCCCCCTCCGCGCCACGGCCATCGGCGCCAAGGACGACCATGCCCGCCGTGCCGTCGTCAGTCGGGCCGCGCTGCCGGGAATGCCCCGGAGCAACGCCCAGCAGCAAGACCAGGCCCGCCGCAACCGGGAACAGCGGCAGCGGCAAAGAACGAACCCGACTCATCACCCGCCGGTTGCGTCTGCCGGCGCCGAGTAGCGCAACAGACTCAACACCTCCTCGACGAGACGGCGCTCCTCTTCGTACGGATAGACCGGCCGCAGCAGGAGCAACCGGCCATCCTCCGCGTAGACCTCGAAGCGGGGCCGCGCCACCTTCCGTTCGCCCTGCTCCAGCACATGGAGAGGAAGATCCACGACGTGGCCCGGAAACGGCAACCCCGCCATTCCCGCTTCAATCGGCAAGCCGCGCGGGACCAGGGTCAATACCGCGACGTCGGACCGTTCGTCGGCGAGCCGCGACAGGGCTCGCGTCGCGATCAGGTCCTGGGGCGAACAACTCTCAGGCGTCGGCAGGAAGGCCACGCGGAGAGCGGCGCCACGCCCATGTTCCGCCGAGTGCACGGCGTGGGCCACCAGGTCCACGCCGCCGCTCCGGGACTCCGGCCCCGCCGCACAAGCCACCACCACGGCGACACTCGCCAAGCCGGCCATCACTCGCACGACAGCGGCGCCCCCGAACGAATCGCCTCCGCGTCCAGAAGGAGCAGGCGAATCGGTTGCCGAAAGATGTCGTCGGCAAAGCTGCTCGACTCTTCCAGTACCCAGTGCTTCTCCCCCGGGAGCAGGCTCACATGAGCCGCGTTCGTCGGCAGACGCGTCCGGCCGACGATCTCATCTGCCACGGGGTCGATGTGGTGGAGATCCCAAACCGTCACGCTATCCACCAACTGCCGCGCGAGGAGGTAGAGGCGATCTACCTGCCCATAGAGACCTACCGGCAACGCGGCTGCCTCGGCTGCCGCATAGAAGGCCGGCGCAGCGCCCCAGCCATCGACCACGGGCAGCGAGGGCAATGGAGTCGCAGACTCCGGGAAGGCCGAGAGGCGGTGCATGCTCTGACGGCCGAGCACCTGGATGAACGGAGCTTTCGCGAACCTCAGGGCGTACATGGCGCGGTTCGTTCCTTCGGCCGACGCCAACGATCGCACCGGCAAGTGGCTGATGAACGGGTACTCGCCCTCTACCGTCGGCCACACCGTCTCCTCTCGCAGCCTGTAGACCCCGTCCGTTCGCACGAGAGCCAACTCGATGAGGACCTTGGTTCCGCCCCGCCGAGCTCGCAGAGCGATACGACGACCCGATGACAAGACCTCGTCAACGTAGCCAGAGTAGGTAGCTGTTCCGGATCGGTCGCTCCGCCCCTGCACCGAAGGCCACGGGATCACGTTCAATGGTGCGAACTCGGCACTGAACAAGGCCAAGTTGGACTGGCCAGGAGAACCAGGCCCAGGGGGTGTATGGACAGAGACGATCAACCCGTCCGAGGACCAAGTCACAAAGACGGGTTCCGCTAAGTCGGCCGTCCGGCCGGGCAGCCAGGATTGACCCATGGGTACACGAACAGCCTCTACCCTACCGCTAGGACCTCCATAGAGCAGAAGGCGCTGGCGCTTTGGGTCGGCGAGCACGAACCCGACTGGGCCCAGCCAACTCCCCCGAAGTCCGCCGAGTCGAGGCAAATCACCGATGCTGGCGGCGTACTCAACGCAGGAGACTGTGCGACTCGATTCAGCCGCTCCATCCGAGCGTCCGGACGCCGATGCCAGATTCGTCAGGATCAGCCAACCGAGAGCATGCAAAGCCCGCAAGGGTAGCCGCGAACGCTGTGTCAACGCCCGCCACGACCCGCAGTGCAAAGCTGTTCCCCCCAAGACCCGATAGCCACGACAGCCCTGTCGCCCAAACTGCAACTCCAAGCCACAACGGAGACCGATCGCGGATCGACGGATACTGCTGACGGCGGCACTAGATCTCGCAGACCATCCAACAGTTCATGCAGTTGTTCCCCGAATTGGGGCAACCACCGGCATTGAGGTCGAGCGAGAAGCCATCCTCGCAACCCCAGTCGCAGCCGCCGCCGCTGGCCATCGGCGCGCCCGCGCTCAGCGGCACGAGCAGAACGAAGAACGTGATCGTCCACAGGACGAAGGAACGGAACCGCTTGCGGTCTCTCATCAGAGTCCCCCCTTGTTGCGGGGCCCCCTGAGTGTCCAATACCGAAAGCCTACCGTCCGAAGTTCTGGGGTGTCAACACCTCTTGACAGGCGCCCCGGTTCGCGGCGACGCCGCCAGGCCCCTACTGGTGGTGAATCGCCTCGATCGGGCTGATCCGCGCCGCCTTGACGGCCGGGAACAGCACGGCGATCCCCACGATGAACAGCAGGATGACGACCGGCCCGGCGATCGTCGCCGGATTCAGCTCGCCGGTCCAGATCCGGTCCATCGAAACGCCCATGATCGCCGTGCCTCCCAGTTGGCCGACGTCGATCCCCCTGGCGATGACGAACCAGAGCGCAGGCACGCTGGCTGCCAGTCCGATCGTGACCGCCAACGCCGCCTGCAGCGCGCCCTCGGTCAGGATCAGCGCAAGCACCCGCCGCGGCGACACGCCGATGGCCTTCAGCACGCCGAACTCGCGGATCCGCTCGAAGACCGCCATCAGCATCGCGTTCAGGATCAGGATCGCGATCACGACGTAGACGATGAAGGCCACCGCCTGGACCGCGGCCTGGGCGGAGTCGAAGATGTTCGCGAGACCCGGCAGGAGGTCGCGCCAGCTCTTGACCTCGACCCCCGGGACGCTCGACGCAGCGGCCCGCTCGACGACTCCGGCCGCCGCCGCCAGGTCCTGGCCCTCCCCGCTGCGAACGATCACCTGGTGAGCGCCGTCTTCAAGGGTGAAGAAGCTCCGGAACTGGTCCTCGACCAGGAACACGGTCGCCCGATCCGTTTCTTCGCTCAGGCTCTCGAGCACGCCCCGGACCTGGAAGAGGTCGTTCGCCATGCTGCCGTCGGTCGCCTGGCTGAGCGCCACGAGTTCATCGCCGACGTCGATGCCCAGCGTCCGCGCCAGTCTGTAGCCCAACACGACGCCCATGGGATCGGACGGATCGAGCCACTCGCCCCGGTCGAGCCGCTGATGGACGTCGCTCACCAACGCGTCGCGTTCCGGCCGCAGACCCTTGAGCAGGGCGCCCGTTGACGCATCGCCGGATGCGACCAGGGCGCCGCCGAGCAGCCGCGCGCTCGAACGCAGCCCGGTCTCGTCCAGGGCCGCAAGCAGCGCGTCCGGATCCTCGATCCGCTCCCAGATGGACGGCCGCTCCCGGTAGCCGTCGGCGTGGATCTGGATCTCGCCAAGCTCCACGTCGAGCAGGGTGCTCTCCATGCTGCCGAGCATCCCCTGCATGAGGGACGTGTAGACCACCATCGTCCACAGGGCGAGCGTCATCGCGCCGACCGTGACCAGGGTGCGCCTGCCGTTGCGCCACAGGTTGCGCCAGGCCATGCGGAGGATCTTCATGGAGCAGCCCGGGGCCTAGCAGTCTGTCGGACTTGGGCTGTTGCGGAGAGGCTCGGGTAGGCCTGGCAGGTGGTTCGGGCGAGTGGCGTGAGCGACGGTGGGGCGGACTGAGCGGCCGCGCGTCCGCATTCGGCGGCTGGCAGGGTCCGTTTTGGCGGTCGAATGCGATCGAGGAGTTTCGGAGAGCGGAGACAGGGCGGCCACGAGCGTTCAAGCGGCCAACAGGTTGTGCAGGCGCTTGCAGTTGTACGCCAGCATGACGAGCTTCCACTCTCCGTCGACTTTTGTCAGTCCGCGCAGGTGAAACTGCCGGAATCCCAAGACGTGTTTGACGATGCCGAATACCGGCTCCACCGTTTGCTTGCGCAGGCTGTACCTTTCGCGATTCGAGTCCTGAGCCAGCTTCTCCTGCATCTTCCGCACCCATTCGGACTTCGGCTTCTTCCGAGGCTTCTCTGGCTTCTCGGGCCGGAAGTCGTGCTGGCGACGACGATCCTCCCTCCGGGTCGACACCAAGACGTCGATGCCCCGGTCCTCGAGCGTCTTCACCTCGCTGCCGGTGGCGTAACTGTTGTCCGCCAGCGCTCGCTCGACCGTTCCCGCAGTCTCCGGCACCGAATCCACGTCCGCGACCAGTTCGTGCTTGTCGTTCGCACAGCCGCTCACCCGGGCGCCCAGCACCAACTGACTCCCCTCGGCGTCCACCACGGCCTGAGCGTTGTAGGCCTGACGGTATTCGGAGCTCTTGCTCTTCTTCATCAGGCCGCTGTCCTTGTCGACGAGATTGATCTGCTGCTTCGCCTCCGGCGCCGCGCTCGGAGGCTTCGGCTCCGGACCACGACGATTCGGCGGCCGCTTCTCCCGCTCCGCCAGCTTGCGCTCGTACTCGGCTCGCTCCCTCGCCGCCTGCCGGCGCGCGCGGCGCTCAAGCGTCGCGCATGCCGCGTCCAGCTTCGCCTTCAACCGCTTGCGACGCTTCAACTCCGCCGGCAAGCTCTGCCCGTCGTCGGCAGCCTCGCCGTCCGCACGCTCCGCCTCCTCCAGCAAGGCCGCGATCTCAGTCTGCAACTGCTCGCGCAGCTCGGTAGCCCGGTCGTAACGCAAGCTGTTCCGCTTGCTCGCGCTCGCGTCAACCTTCGTGCCGTCAACGCTCACCATACCCACACGCAACAGCTTCAACTCCCGAGCGATCAACAGCACCTGCTCGAATGCCGACGCAATCGCCTCTGTGTTCTTGCGCCGAAACGAGCAGATCGTGTCGTGGTCCGGATGCAGATTCGCCGCCACGTAACGCACACCGATATCCCGATACGTCGCCCGCTCGATACGACGCGAACCGAAGATGCCGTTCGCGTAGCTGTACACCAGCAGCGCCAGCATCAGACGAGGCGGGTACTGCGCCGAGCCAGTACCACGCTCGTTCACCAAGAAAGACTCCATCGGCACCCGCTCTACAGCCGCCAACACGAAGTGCGCCAAGTCGTCCTCCGGAACCCAGTCGCGAAGGTCCGGAGGCAGCAAGAACGGCTGGTCACGGTGAGCTTCCTTGAACTTCGGCATCCTCTCGCCCTCCCTCGACACCCAAACTAACCCACACGCCGCTGAACTTCATCCCCCAAGTCCGACAGACTGCTAGCAGCCCGTGGTGAAAGTCCCGCGGGTCGAGGCGGCGCGACAAGGTCGTCGCTTCGGCCGCGTCCCGAGCACGGCCACTCCCTAATCCCGCAGCGACTGAAGCGAGAAGGTAGCCGGCGGCAGTTCGACGTCGAAGGCGTGCTCCTCGTAGACGATCTCGGTGAACTCGGAGGCTTCGTCCGCCGGGATCACCCGCAGCCGGCGCGGCAGCGTTCTGCCGCCCAGGGGACCGAAGTCCTCATAGCGGACCGTGCGCACCAGCCGGTCGCGTTCGTCGTAGTACTCCGCCTGGTCGAGCAGCATGTCCCTGGCCCTGAACCGGGCGTCGATCGCGCCCCAAACGACCGGCGCGTCCGGCAACGGCACGCAGCGCACCATCCAGTGGCCCGACTCGTCCGCCGGTCGCGCCCGGTAGGCGCAGTCGAAGTCTTCGCTGTAGCGGGACTCGTGCACCAAGTCGTCATTCGTGAAGTGGCTGCCCATCCAGGCCGCCTGCATCATGGACGCCGGCACCTTGATCGTCCGGTCGACGTTCGGCAGGTAGTTCCAGATGTTCTGCTCGACCTTGAGCGTTGCCGTGCCGCGCTCCTTCGCCGGCGCCTCGATCCGCACCAGCGCCTTCTCGCTCCCCTCCGAGACGACGTGGAGCCGCAGCTCCCGCTGCCAGCGCTCCGTCTTGATCCGCATCGTGATCCGGCTCTCGCTGGACTCGCCCCGCATCGCGTCGTCCGTGGCGCGCATCAGAACCTCGAGCGGCGGGTCCTCCGGCTGAGCCGCCGCGCCTGCGGCAGTGACGAGAGCGGCGATCGCCAACGCGGCGGCCGTACGGCAAAAGATCTTGTTCACTGGAGCGAGGACGATAGCAAACGGCGCAACTCCCGGACCTCAGGCAGGCGCCGCGGAGCCCGCGGGCGGGGTCGCGTATCCGACAGATCGGCCCGAGATCCGTCCAAGTCAGCAGGAGGCTCAAGAAAATGGAACGCTACGCGGTAACATCGTCCACCCAGACGGAAAGGCGACGGCTCGAAGCAGCCGGCTTCGAGCCAGCTCAGGCGGAGGCGCTACTCCAGATGATCGGTGACACTCAGGAAGCGCTGGCAACGAAGCAGGATGTCGCTGCGGTCAAGGGCGCGCTGACCCAGGACATCGCCGAGGTACGGACCGATCTCAAGGAGGACATCGCCGAGGTCCGAACCGAACTCAAGGAGGACATCGCCGACCTCCGAACCGAACTCAAGGAGGACATCGCCGACCTCCGCGCCGAACTCAAGCAGGACATCGCCGACCTCCGAACCGATCTCAAAGAGGACATCGCCGAAGTCCGAACCGAACTCAAGCAGGACATCGCCGAAGTCCGCGCCGACCTGGGCGACCTGGCGACGACCGTGGCGAACAACACAGCCCGAATCGACGCTCTCGAGAGAGCGATGGAGGCCCTGCGCCAGGAGGTCCGGGACCGCTTCGAGAGCTTCCGCCAGGAGATCGCGGGCCAGATGGACGGTCTGCGAGGCGAGATGGACGGTCTGCGGGGCGAAATGAGGGCGATCAAGTGGATGATCGGCGGAATACTCGCCATGATGGCGCCGATGGCCGGCGGCCTCATCGCGCTTGCTTTGCGCTGAGTGCCGGCCGGCGCACACGCCGTGGCGCCGCGTTCCGCTTCACTCCAAGGGCCGTTCCCGGACGCGCTTTCGCCCCACAGCGACGCTACTCGATGTAGCCAAGGGCCCGGAGCCGGCGGCGGGTTTCCTCGTCCACCTCGACTTCCGGCGCCGCTACCGCTCCGTGTCCCGAGACCTCCACCTGCTCCCGCAGCAGCCGGGTCAGGCGACCCGTCAGGATGGGCCGCTCGGCGGCCAGGTTCTGCCGCTCTTCCGGGTCGTCCACCCAGTCGAACAGTTGCCGGGCCGGTGCATGACCGGGCCGGCGCAGCTCGATCAGCTTGTAGCGGCCACGGATCAGGGATGCCGCCGGACGCCGGAACGTGTCCATCGTCGAAAGCAGCAGCCGGTCAGCGAGCACTTGCGGGGCGCCCGCCGCTCCGGCGTGGAGCAGCGGCACGAGACTGTCGCCCTCGATCCCCGGTCCCGGTTCACCGCCCGCGATCTCGATCAGCGTCGGCAGGAGGTCCGCCTGCTGGACCGGCAGCCCTACGCGGCGACCCTCGGTCTGCCCCGGCAGGTGGATGAGAAACGGGATGTCCAGCACCTCGCGGTGAAGGTCCCAGGCGTGGCCGAAGACGCCCCGCTCCTCGAACGCTTCACCGTGGTCCGCGATGACGGCGACGAGGGGGTCACGGCCCCGCCGGTCCAACTCGTGCTGGAACTTCCCGAAGACGTGGTCGTTCCAGGCAATCTCCCCGTCGTAGAGCAGGAACAGCTTCTCCACCATGTCCGGCGTCGAGATTGCCTCCTTGCTGCTCAACGCCCTCAGGTGCGCCACCGAACCCAATTCGGGATCGTCGACTCCGGCCGCGAACCGGCTCCGGAACGGCTCCGCCGGTGCGAAGGACGCGTGCGGCTCGACGCTCAGGATCATCAGGAAGAAGGGTCTTTCCGGGGTCAGTTCGTCCAGCCACGCGAGCGCCTGCCGGGCGAGATCGTCCACGTCGACCGCGGCGTACTCGAAGCGGTCGAACCCTTGCGCGAACCCGGTATCGGCGGTCACGTTCGCGTTGGCCGAAAAGCCCGCGGTGGCATAGCCGAGTTCCCGCAACCGCTCCGGCAGGGTCGCGAAGGACTCCTCCATGCCGTGGCTCAACTCCCGGATGCCGTGCCGTTCGGGCCCCACGCCCGTAAGCAGGGTGGCCACGGTCGGACGGGTCCACGAGGACTGCGCGATCGCCCGCTCGAACACGGTCGAGCGTTCCGCCAGGTCGTCGAAGTTGGGCGACACCGGACGCTCGTGGCCGTGGAAGCCGAGCCGGTCGACCCGCAACGTGTCGACGATCCAGAGCAGGATGGAGTCCGGTTGCCGTTCACCGACCGGCGAATACGGCGCCGGGACTCCGGGCTCTTCGGGAGGCGGCTCTTCGGGAGCACGATCCGGCGGTGGCGAACCGCGCTGTTCCGCGGTCAGCCGCGGCCCGCGCAGGACGACGCCCACCTCCTCGCCACTGGAAGCAGCCGCTGGGCCCGCCGCGCGCAGCGTCAGTCGAGCCGGTCGAGCGGACGCGAGCCAATCGCCAACGGACATCTCCGCCCCCCGATCTCCCGCGGGCGGCAAGGGCAGGCGCAGAGGCGGAACGGACTCCTGGGTGATCGAAGCGGTCACCGGGGCCGCGCCCTCGACCTCCCACACCACGTCGAGGCTGCTGACACCCCGGGGAGCGCTGCCCTCCCACCGCAGGTCGAGGTCCTGCGCGGGTTCCAGAAAGAAGGAAACCTCGCTCGCCGCCGGGATCCAGATTGTGTCGCCCTCGCCGCGCGCCTCGCCGGCTATCGGACCGTCCCCCAGCGCAATCCAGTCGCAGGCAAAGGACAGCTTTCTCGGGTGCCTGGGCGCCTGATCCGCATGTCCCGTCCTCTCAGGCCGCCCGAAGTACGCCGGGACCAGCGCAAGCCGGTGACTGCCCGGAGTCGCCCGCTCCGCCGGCACGACGAATCCGCCCTCCATGAAGCCGGCCCCGAGTTCCAGCGAGGCAACCTCCACGCCGTCCCAGAAGACGTCCACGATCTGCGCCGGCGCTCCCGGAAAGCGGTACGCGCGGCACCGCACACGGACCTCCAGTTCCCGGGGCCAGGCGAGGAACACCCCGACCTCTGAACGCGGCCCGACCGCCCACACGAACGTGGCACCCCTCGGATCGGTTTCGTTCCAGGACCAGCCGCCGACCAGCGCAGCCGCCGCTGAAGGCGTTCCCAGGTCGACCAGCGGCCGCTCCCGCCTGACCTCGGCGTACCGGAACTCCGAAGCGAGATCAACCACCTCGACCGGCGCCGGCCCCGGCCCGCAACTGAGGAGCCCCAAGGCAGCGACTGGCGCCAACGCGGCCCATGCCCGCCGCTTCCACTGTGATCGCCGACTCAAGCCATCGACTCTGACGCGCCCCGCCGACGCTGTCCAGCCGACCGCCAGGGCCACGCCGGGCGAGTACCGGCTACGGCCCGGGGACACAGGCAGCCCTACTTGACCGCGCCCGCCTGACGCGCCCGGTCGAGGACGCGCTCGGCGCGGCGCAGGTGCGGGGCGTCGACCATCTGGCCTTCATGGCGGAAGGCCATCCGGCCCTGGGCCTGGTTCTCGGCGAACGCGGCAACCAGGGCGGCGGCGGACGCGACCTCCGCCTCGCTCGGCGTGAAAACCTCGTTCACGATCGGGATCTGGTTCGGGTGGATCGTCATCTTCCCCTCGAAGCCCATCCAGGCCGCCCGCTGGCAGTCCTGGCGCAGGCCGTCCAGGTCGCCGATGTCGACGAAGACGCTGTCGATCGGCTGCGCGCCGCCGGCTCGCGCCGCGAGCAGGGTCATCGACCGGCAGTAGCGGAACACGTCGAGGTACTCGCCGCGCTCGTCGCGGCGCCGGCTCGCGCCAATCGACACCGACAGATCCTCGGCGCCCCAGGTCAGCGCGGACACCCGCGTGGTCGCGGTCAGATGGGCGAGATTGAGCGCCCCGCCGGCGGTCTCGGTCGCAATCAGGATGAGAGCGATGCCGCCCAGGTCGTGACCATGGGCCAACTCGAGTTGCGCGACCAGCCGGTCGACCCGCAGCACATCGTCGACGCCGCTGACCTTGGGCACGACGTAGGCGTCCGGCGGATGCTCCATCGTGACCTCGACGTCCTCCCGGCCCCAGGGAGTCATCAGGTCGTTGATCCGCACCGCGCGCTCCTTGCCGCCGAAGTCCGTCGCCTTCAGCCAGCCGGCGACCTCACGGCGCACGTCCTCCTTGCGGTCCGGGGTCACCGCATCCTCGAGGTCGAGGATCAGGGTGTCCGCCTCGAGTCCGAGGGACTTGGCCAGCATCCGGTCGTTGCCGCCGGGGACGAAGTGGACGGCGCGCCGGAGACGGGCGCTGCTCACGAGGCCACTCTCGCAGCGCCTTCGATCTCCAGCCCGACCCGGCGCAGGCCCTCGGCGAAGGGCCCGGGCTCAAGCCCGAGACCGAAGCGCAGATAGCCCGGCATGCCGGCCCAACGGCCCGCCACCAGCAGTACGCTGCGGTTCCGGCGCAGCCGCTCGGCAAAGCCCGCGCAGTCGGCCAAGCGGCCGCTCTCGAAGAACGGCGCGAAGGCGTAGGCGCCGGCCCGCGGCTCGCGATACAGGAGCGCGCCGTTCTGGCGGCCGGTCCAGTCGCGGAAGGTCTCGCGGTTCGTGCGCATCATTCGCCGCGCGCGTTCGAACAACCGCTCCTGGTTCGCCGGCTCGGTCGCGAAGCGGGCAATCGGTTCGGAGAGAGCGGCGGGTGCGATCGTCGTGAAGTCGCGCCGCGCCCAGCAGCGCTCGACGAACTTAAGGGGACCGACCATCCAGCCGAGGCGGGCGCCCGGCAGGCCGTAGGCCTTGGACAGACTCGATACGGCGACCACGCGCTCGCCGCGGCCCCACATGCCGGGCGCCTCCTCCCCCGGCCCAAGATCGTGCACGGCACCCCGGTAGACCTCGTCCGAGAGCACCCAGGCGCCGAGACGTTCCGCGGCCGCAACGATCCGGTCCAGCTCGGCCGGGGTGAACACATGCCCGGTCGGGTTGTTCGGATGGCTCAGGTAGATGAGCTTCGTCCGCTTGGAGACAGCGGCCTCGAACGCCTCCCAGTCGAGCGTCCAGGTCGATTCGTCGGCGCCGGGCAGAAGGGGCACGTCCCGCACGACGGCGCCGAGGCCGCGAGCCAGAAGCCCCACCTGCAGGTAGTTCGGCACGATCGCCACGACTTCGTCGCCCGGCTCGACGAGCACCTGAACCGCGACGTAGTTCGCCTCGGACGAGCCGGTGGTCACCAGCACGTGCCCGGTCGTCGCACCCTCGTAGTGCCCGGCAAGCTGCGACCGCAACTCAGGCGTGCCGTTCGACTGGATGTACTCGAGCGGCACGCGGTGCAGCCGGTCCAGATCGAGCCCCAGCGCCGCCAGACCATCGAGCGTCAGCGGTTCTACGCCGCTCTCGCTCAAGTTGATGTCCACCTTGTGCTCCCAGAGCGACTGCTGCCGCTCCAGTTCGAAGGTCTCCATTTCCACTGCGCACCTCCTGTGCCGGATCGGTTCGCCGGCGGCCGCCGCAGTATGCCACCGCTCCCCAAGGAGCAGGGTCGTGCCACGATTGCCAGCCCACGCCCGGAGAGATACGCGCTCGTCCAGAATCCTGGCGACGGAAGTCCTCGATGAGCTGAACAACTACTCTTGCCGTCCACCCCTTCCGATGAAGCTGCTTCACTCACTCGCAACGGACCGAAACGGCAAGGCGAGGGCGAGCTTGATCCCGTCCGCGTTGACCCTCGGCCTGATCGCCGGATCGAACGTGGTGGTCACCGTCGTGCCGCTGGGCAGCGTCGTCTTCTCCGGGGCCCTGGCGCCCTGGTCCGTCCCGGGCACCCGCCTCGTGCTGCTGGGCAACGCGATCGTCTGCCTGTTCGTCGCCCTGGGCAGCGGGTTCCGCGGCGCCGTGGGAATGTCGCCGCCGGCGACGCTCGTCGTCCTGGCCGGGATCGGGGCCACCCTCTCGCTTCAGTCCGACGCCCTGTTCGCGACGATGATCGCGACGATCGCGATCGGTTCGCTGGCCACCGGCCTGTGCGCGACGCTGCTCGGTTCGTTGCGGCTGGCGAACCTGGTCCGCTTCGTTCCCTATCCTCTGGCCTGCGGGTTCGTCGCCGGCATCGGCGGTCTCTGTTTCCAGATCGCCCTCTCCCTGATGGGCGCCACACCGGGTCTCGCGAATCTGGACTCGATTCTCGAGCCGTTCACGGTGCTGAACTGGGGTCTTGGCACGGCCTACGGCCTGGGCCTCTTCCTCCTGACGAGACGGAACAAGAGCCCCCTGATCCTCCCGGTCAGCTTCGTCCTCGCGATCGCGGCCTTCTACTTCGTTCTCTCCCTGCTGGACGGTTCACTGGCCGACGCGGAAGCGAACGGCCTCCTGCTGGCCGGCGTATCCGAATCCGCGGAAGGCGGCCTCCTGCCGCTCTTCGATCCGACGATCCTCGGCCTGGTCGACTGGACCGCGGTGGCCGCGCAGACTCCCAGCCTGCTGGCCCTCGTGCTGATGACCCTGATCTGCCTGGTGATCTACCTCGGAGCGTTCGAACTGGCCGGCGGCGTCGAACTCGACTGGAACAACGAGTTCCGCACGACGGGTCTGGCGTCGCTGGCCGCCGGCCTCGGCGGCACGCCGCCGGGTTGCCTCAGCGTGCCGCCCTCCCTGCGCAACCTGATGTTCGGCGTGGAGATGCGGGTCGCAGGGATCACCGCCGCCCTGTTCATCGCGACCGTGTGCGTGTTCGGCAATGCGGCGCTGCGACTCGTGCCCACGCCTCTGGTGGGCGGCGTCCTGATGTTCACCGGCGCGACCCTGCTGGACACTTGGCTGGTCAAGATCCGCCACCGGCTGCCCCGGCCCGAGTTCGCGATCGTCGTCCTGATCTTCCTGACGATCCTGTTCTTCGGGTTCCTTGTCGGCGTGGGCGTCGGCACGCTCGTTCTCGTGGGCTTCCTGCTCACCCGCCTGGCCTCGGTCGATCCGGTCGCGTCCCGATTCACCGCACACGATCGCAGCAGCGGCCGGCGCCGGCCGGTTCCCGATCGAGCGATCCTGCGCATGCACGGGGACCGCGTGCACGCCTACACGTTGCGCGGGTACATCTTCTTCGGCACAGCCCACACGCTGGCCGACCGCCTGAAGCAGTCGCTCGTCTCCGAGAAGAAACCGGTCTGCATCCTGCTCGACTTCGACGCGACGACAGGCGCCGACGTGTCGGCCGTGAACGCGATCGGCCGGTTCATCCTCGCCGCCCACGACGCCGGCACACGGGTCGCGCTGAGCGGGATGTCGAAGGAGCTCGACTTCGGGCTGAAACGGGATCTGCCCGCATCAGCCCACGAGCGCCTCCTGCTCGCGGAGGACACGGAAGAAGCGCTGGAGCGATGCGAGGATCTGGTACTCGCGGCACACACGGAAGCCCTGGGCGACCAGGCGGAAGGCGCCGACTCCAGGCTTCTCGACGTCGTCGCGGACGATCTGACGGCCTACCTGGACCGGCAGATTCTCTTTGAGGAACTCGTATCCGACCTCGACCCCTGGCTGGAGCCGGTCGAGTTCGCGGCCGGCGAGACGATGACGGCAGAAGGCGGCAAGCCCCCGGGAGCGCTGCTGCTGGCCAGTGGCCGCGCCTCCCGGTTCGACGCCTCGGGGCATCGTCTCGCCGAGTACGGCCCGGGCGACGTAATCCGGCGAATCGACACAGCCGGCGCCACGACACCCGACGATGTCCGGGCCAGCGAGCCGTGCCGCGCGTTGCTGCTCACTCCGGCAGCCGCCACCTGGCTGGAGAAGAACGAAGAGGGACTGATGCTCCGATTCTACCGCTATGTCGTGACGCACAGCCCTTCGTAGCGCCGGATCGCTCGCGCTACGGCAGCACGTGCGCGGCAGAAACTGGGTAATGGGATGGTCCGCCCCGCACCCTTACGGCCTCTCGTTGGGGCCAGAATGGTGTTTTCTTCCGAACAACAAGGAGGAGGCGGACCGTGAAGGAGGTTACTCGAGTCGGTATCGATCTGGGCAAGCATGTGTACCAGGTGTGCGGGATGGACGCGTCGGGCGCGGTGGTGTTTCAGCGTCAGTTGAAGGCACCGCGGCTGATGGAGTTGATGTCGCGGCTCAAGCCGTGCCTGGTGGGGATGGAGGCGAGCTGCGGCGCGCACCACTGGGTGGAGAAGCTGAGGGATCTGGGCCACGACGTGCGGATGATGAGTCCGCAGTTTGTCCGTCCGTACGTGAAGTCGAACAAGAGCGACTACCACGACGCGGAGGCGATCTGCGAGGCGGTGTCGCGTCCGACGATGCGTTTCGTGCCTTACAAGACGAAGGAGCGCCGGGCGCTGCAGCAGATCCACCGAAGTCGGGAGACGATGGTTGGTGTGCGCACGCAGTTGGCGAACCAGTTACGTGGTTTTCTGCGGGAGTACGGGATCGTGCTGCCTCAGGGTCTGGCGGTGATCAAGCGGGAGGTGCCTGCGATCGCGTCGGACCCGGAGCGGGCCCTGCCGGGCGACTTTCGGGCTCTCTTGTGCATGCAGCACCAGGCGCTGATGCAGGTCGACGATCAGGTGGCGGATCTGACGGCGATGCTGGAGCGGGAGTCGAAGGAGAACCCCCTGTCCGAGCGTTTGATGTCGATCCCGGGGATCGGTCCGATGGTGTCGACGGCGCTGGTGGCGTCGGTCGGCTCGGGCTGGGCCTTCAGCAGCGGCCGTCAGATGTCGGCGTTTCTCGGGCTGGTGCCTCGTCAGGCATCGACCGGCGGGCACACGAGGCTGTTGGGGATCAGCAAACGCGGGGACCGCTACATGCGGGCGCTTCTGATCCACGGTGCGCGGGCGGTGCTGCGCACAGCCCACAAGGGCGAGCGGACGCGGCTCAAGGAATGGGCTCTGGACGTCAAGCGGCGCCGGGGGGCGAACGTCGCCACGGTGGCCGTGGCCAACAAGCTGGCTCGAATCGCCTGGGCGGTGCTGCGACACGACGAACGCTACAGCGACGAACGCCATGTCGGCGGTCGAGCAAGGGACTCACGGGCCGCGGCGTAGACGGCTCGGGGAACAGCGAACCAACGATAGGAGAATCGCCCCACCAAGCAGTTTGCGGGGACTCATTCGAGCGATGGCGAAACAGGTCGGACCGGCGCGTTGAGAAGCCTGAGTCGGCGCAGGGCCCATCAAGAGGCCGTCTGGGTGTGAAGAGGCCGACGCGCGCGTATTCCATCGGGGCCAGGGAGCTCTCTCTCAGAGACTCCCACCAACAGGCCGAATACATGCAAGCAACTGCACCTACCTCGCCAGAAACCCGGAAAGAGCCCTTGCACAAGCGGGGCGGACCATACATGCGCCGGCCTTCTGGCCGGCATCCGTACCTTCTGCCGCGCTACGGCAGCACGTGGTCCGACGGCATGACGCCGACCGCCTGACCGCCGAAGCCGAAGTCAGTCGGCCGGTACTCGCCGACGACCCGCACGTCGCTCTGCTCCGGGATCCGCTCCTCCATGCCGAGGCCCCAATACACGGCGTTCACGATCAGGCGGCGCAGGCCCTCGCTCTCGAAGTCCGTCGAGGAGCCCATCGTTGTCGTAAACACCCGCGAGGCCTTGCCGCCGCTGCCCGTGTACGAGCGAGTCCACGCCAGCGGCTCCATCGGGTCGTTCTTCGCTCCCTCGACCGGCGGGTCGTTCGGTGTCATGCCGGCCAGCACCGCGCCGTGCAGCAACACCTCCGCGTCGTCATCGAGGTTCTCCACGCCGTAGACGTCCGTCGGGCCCCAGACGTCGGTCACTCCGCGCAGGATGGGATGACCGGCGGCGCCGGGGGCGATGACGCCACGGGTGCTTTCCCGGCCGTGGCGGCCGTGGTGGTTGATCCACGTTTCGCCCAGCACCTGCTGGCCGAACCCGCCCGGCCAGGTCTCGCTGCGGAAGCTCCAGTGCGCGTACGGGCTGTCCGGGTTGCGCTGGTAGGAGAAGGCGTGCGTCGCGGTGCGCAGGCCGACGATCGGCCGCCCCGATTCGACGTAGTCCACAATTTGCTTCATCTGCTCGTCGGGGAGCTCCCGGAACCGCGTCGCGATGACCATCAGGTCGGCGTCAGCCAGAGCCTCGAGACCCGGGATGTTCGTCTGCTCCTCCGGATCGATCGCCCCCGTTTCCGCGTCGATGGAGAACAGGACCGTGCACTCGAACCCGTGCCGCACGGAGAGCACCTTGCCGAGCATCGGCATCACTTCCTCGGAGCGGTACTCCTCGTCGCCGGCGATCAGGACGACCTTGCGGCCGGCGCCTGGGCCGTCGCCGCCCGGGTATGTCACCCACTGCTGTTCGCTGCCGAATGCCGGCCCCTGCAGGAAGGTCAGGAGCACCGCGCACAACGCCGAGCCCGCCGGAAGAAGACCATTCACCCTCATCGCTGAACCTCCTGAATCAGCGTAACACCCCGCACGAAGCGTCGATAGACTCCGCGTCCGACCTTGAACATCTTTCACGGCACGTCGGGAGAGCGAATGAAGAGCCAGCATCCTTGTCACCTTGCCTTCTTCCTTGGCTTGCTCCTCGTTGCGACCGCCGGCACGGAGGCACAAGACTTGAAGACGGAATTCCTCGGCTCGCAGCAGGGCTTGTCCCACATCGCCAGGACGACCGCTCACGGCGTGACCACGATCCTCGTCTCCGGACAGATCGGCTGGGCCGACGGCGCCGAAGCACCGGCGGAAAGCCTCGCCGAGCAGGCCGAGATCGCCTTCACGAACGTCGTCAAACGCCTCGAACTGGCTGGCGCCACCGCCGAGGATCTGGTGAAGACCACCGTCTTCATCAAGGACATCGACCCGGAGAAGGTCCAGACCGTCGGCCGCGCCCAGGCCAAGGTCCTGAGCCTCGACCCGCCACGCGCCGCAACATGGGTGGGCGTCACGGGACTGGTGTACCCGTCCCTGCTGATCGAAGTCGAGGCGACGGCCGTCGTGGCGGCGGCGGAGTAGGCTGCCGGGGCGGTGCGCTCGGCGCCGTCCAGAGCCACCCGCGCGACCCGTCATCCGAGGCGCACATGTTGTCGCGGGTTGCCACGAGTCCGCCCCTGTCGTAGAGTGCGCCGTCGCCGTGGCGTCACGCGCCTCGCAAGCGAGGGCCGGCATAGCTCAGTTGGTAGAGCAACTGCCTTGTAAGCAGTAGGTCCTCGGTTCGAATCCGGGTGCCGGCTCCACGGGAGGTTGCCGGAGGTGTGGCCGAGCGGTCAAAGGCAACAGACTGTAAATCTGTCGGGCAAAGCCCTACGATGGTTCGAATCCATCCGCCTCCACCATGTCTCCCTTGCGGCCCAGCGGGAGTAACTCAGGGGTAGAGTCACAGCCTTCCAAGCTGTTGGTCGCGGGTTCGAATCCCGTCTCCCGCTCCAGGCCGCGCTCCGCGCGGCCCAGAGCGTGAGACGGGACTCGGGCGTTCGCCACTGGGTGCGCCGACGTCCCCGTCGGCTGCCGCCGCAGGCGGCCAGAAGAACGCGCCGGCCGCCAGGCCGGCTCCGCTCTGGCAGTCAGGTCCAACGAAAGCCCTGCTAGTCTCCCATCCGCCCCGCTGCCGATGGAGAACAGCCGTCATGGGCACAGTGACCGATACCCTTCGCACCGCGGAGAACCTGCGAGAGGCCGGTGTGCCTGATCGTCAAGCGGTGGCTCACGCCAGCGCCGTGGAGAGTGGCTGTGCCGAGGCCACCCGGGGTTTTGTAACGGAGAACTACCTGCGGAAAGAGCTGGCCGACCTGGAGCGAAGGTTGATCCTCTGGGCTGTCGGGGTTGGAGTCACCGTCGGCGCAGCTTCCGTGAGCATCCTGGTCCAACTGCTCGGCTGAGGCCGGGGCTAGCATGGCGGGCATGCTGTTCAGCAGATTCTCCCGCATCCATCCGGGGACGACGCCTTCGTCGCTCACCGTCCTCACCCTGTGGGCCGTGGCGCTCGCGGTCGTGGCCTTCCTGCTGCCTGCCGGCGCGAGTGCCCAGGACACGGGCTACAGCCCGGAGCTCTACTACGACCTGGTCGGCGTGAGTGAAGTCGCCGTGTCGCCCGGCGGGGAGTACGTTGCCTTCACGGTGACGACCGTCGTCGAGGACGAGAACAGGCGCCACCGGGAGGTCTGGCTCCAGCCTCTGTCGAACGGCCAGCCGAACGGCGACCCGTTTGCCGTCACCAGCCCGAACGAGGAGTCCAGCGGACCACGGTGGTCCCCGGACGGCTCGCTGCTCTCCTTCTCGTCCTCAAGGGACGACGACCCGAACTCCGTGTGGTTCCTGCGGATGGGCGGACCGGGCGGTGAGGGCTTTCACATCGAGGGCGTCGACGGACCGCCGGTCTGGTCGCCCGACGGCTCGCGGATTGCCTTCGCCAAGGCGCCCGAAGAGGACGAAGACGAGAACGAGGAGAAGGAGGAGAAGGACGAAGGCGCCGGCGAGGACGAGGATCCGGACGAACCGGAGGAACGAATCGCCCCCGACGCCAGAAGCCGCACCCTCGACGCGAAGCGCTTCGACGGCCACGTGATCACCTCGACCCGCTACAAGCGCGACGGCCGGCTCGCCTTCCAGCCCCACTACCTGACCCGGGACAAGCGCCAGATCATCGTCGTCGACGCAGGGGGCGGAACTCCGTTGCAGTTGACGGACCTGCCGTTCGACGCGGGAGAACCCGTGTGGTCGCCCGACGGCCGCGTCATCTACTTCACCGGCGACGAGCACGAGGACGACGAACTCGCTTCCGTGCTCACAACGGACATCTGGGCGGTGGACGCCGACGGCAGCGACGTACAGCGGCTCACGTCCAACCCGGGCAGCGAGACCGCGCCGGCCCTCTCTCCCGACGGACGGCGCCTCGCCTACCTCGCCACGCCCGCGCGGGGCAGCCAGACGGACCTGATCGTCGCCTACCTCGGGCCGGACGGCCGCTCCATCCTGAGCTCGCGCAACCTGACGGCGGACTGGGACCTGAACCCGCAAGCGCCAACCTTTGCCGCGGACGGCGCCGGCGTCTTCTTCCCGGCGGGAATCCGCGGCGACAGCCACCTGTTTCGCGCGCCTGCCGCCGCGACCGGCGCCGGCGCCCCGCCGATCGAACAGGTCACGGAGGGGGCGCGCCGGCTGTCGTCCTTCTCCTTCTCGAAGACGGGACAGTTCATGGCCTACACCGCGACCGACGCGGTCACGCCGCCCGAACTCCACATCGGTTCCACGGACGGCGCCGCCGAGCAGAGGGCGACCCGGTTCAACGACTCCTGGCTGGCCGACGTGACCCTGATGCCAGCCGAAGAGCTCACCTGGACCGTCGCGGACGGCACGCAAGTTCAGGGGTGGGTCGTCAAGCCGGTCGGATTCCGCGAAGGCGGCTCGTACCCCATGGTGCTCAAGATCCACGGCGGACCCCACTCCTCGTACGGCAATACGTTCTTTCCCACTTTCCACGTCCTGTCGTCGGCGGGCTTCTTCGTTCTCTATCCGAACCCGCGGGGCTCCTCGGGCTACGGACACGACTTCGAGTACGCCACCCGGGGCGCCTGGGGCATCGTCGACCGCGAGGACTACCTGGCCGGCGTCGACGCGGCGCTGGCCGCCTACCCCGAGATCGATCCGACGCGGCTCGGAGTCTCGGGCGGAAGCTACGGCGGCTTCATGACGAACTGGCTGACCGCGACGACGGACCGCTTCCACGCCGCCGTGACCTCCCGCTCGATCACGAACTGGGAGAGCTGGTGGGGAACGTCCGACGCCCAGCGCCTCACGGAGTACGAGTTCTTCGGCCCGCCCTGGGAACAGCGCGACCTCTACCGGCGCCTGTCGCCCATCTCCCACGTGGAGAAGGTCACAGCGCCGACGCTGATCATCCACAGCGAGAACGACTACCGCACGCCCATCGCGGACGCGGAGCAGTGGTTCATGTCGTTGATCAAGCTTGGCGTACAGGCGGAGCTGGTCCGCTACCCCCGCTCGTCCCACGGGCTGTCCCGCACCGGCGAACCGTGGCTCCTGGTCGACCGGCTCGAGCGCATCCGTAGCTGGTTCGCGCACTTCCTGCTCGAAGAGCCGCCCGCGGCGGGCAGCAGCAGAGCGGCCGCCAAGCCCTGACGGCGGTCGCCAGACTCCTTGAACCGGCCCAGCCTCTACAGTTGAGGCCAGCTTCGCCCACTGGGTGCGCCGGCGTCCCCGCCGGCATCCGCCCGGTCAGGTTCGCTGGCGGACCGCCTCGTAGAGCAGCGCGGCGGCCGCCGTCGACAGGTTGAGCGATTCGACCCGGCCGCGCATCGGCAAGCCGAGAAGGCCGTCGCAGAGCCCCCTCGTGCGGCGGCGAAGGCCTCGCGCCTCGCCGCCGACGCACAGGACGACCGGCCCGCTCAGGTCGACCGTCCAGGGGGCGTCGCCCGCGGCGTCGGCGCCATAGACCCAGAAACCGCCTTGCTTGAGACGGTCGATCTCGCGGGCGCTGTTCGTGATCCGTTCGACGTCCAGCCAGTCGACGGCCCCAGCCGCAGCGCCGGCGGTCGCAGCGGACAGCGGCGCGGCGCCGCGGTCGCGGATCAGCACCTTGCCGACCCCGGCGCCCTCGCAGACCCGGAGCAGCGCGCCCAGGTTGCGGGGATCCTGAACGTCCTCGACGAGAACGACGAGTTCCCGGTCGACCGCGGCCGCCGGCCTGTCGCCCGTCGCGGGCACGAGGCGAGCCGCGAAACCGCGCGCCGCCGCCTGGTCCTGGCCGGCCTCCGTCAGGAGCGACCGCAGTTCGCCCGGCGCGACACCCCGGACCGGCACCCGATGCCGCTCCGAGAGCGTCTCGACCGTTCGGCGGCGCTCGCCGGCGGCCCGCGAGACGAACACCTCGGCGATCCGATGCGGCTGGCTCCGCAGAACCTCCCGCACTGGCTGGAAGCCCAGCCGCCACCGAGCGTCGTCGCGACGTTCAGCCACGGGGTCGCTCAAGCAGCACGGACGCATGGGCCGCCATGCCTTCGCCCCTGCCCAGCGCGCCGAGCCCTTCATGGGTCGTCGCCTTCACGTTCATCCGCGAGGATGAGGTCCCAAGCAGCGCCGCGACATGCTCCCGGATCGCCGAACGGTACGGCGCGAGCGACGGCCGCTCGGCGATCAGCGTCACGTCGCAGTTGCGGACGACGAAGCCCCGCTCCAGGACCATCGCGACGATCCGGCGCACGAGGTCCGAGCTGTCCGCGCCCCGCCACGCCTCGTCCGACGGCGGGAAGTGGACGCCGAGATCGCCCAGGCCCGCCGCGCCGAGCAGAGCGTCGCCGATCGCATGGAGCACGACGTCCGCGTCGCTGTGACCGTCGAGGCCCTTTTCGTGGGGAATCCGCTGCCCGCCCAGGATCAACGGCCGCCCGGCAACCAGTCGATGGACGTCGTAGCCATGGCCGATCGCCGTCTCGAGTTCGTTCGCGGTCCGGCGTCCGGATCGAAGCAGCCCCTCTGAGCCAAGAAGAGCCTCGATCGCGGGAAGATCGGAGGGATCGGTCAGTTTCGGATTCGGCTGCGACGCCGTAACGGCGGTAATCGAGCCCGCTTCGAAGAGGCTGCTCTCGTCGCTCACCTCCAGGTTCTGCCGCTCCGCGCGCTCGAGCGCCTCGCGGAGGTCCGCGGCCCGAAACACCTGGGGCGTCTCCGCTCGGAACAAACCACCCCGCGTGACCGTCGCGCCGAGACGGCCGGACTCGACCGCCTTCAGCGTGTCGCTGACCGGTCGACCGAGGACGGCTCCCGCGCCGCCCCTTTCGGCCGCCGCGCGGACAACCGCTTCGAGATCGACCGCGCTCAGGCAGGGACGGGCGCCGTCGTGCACGACGACCCGGTCGGACGGGGCGGCGGCGGTCGCGGCGAGCGCGGCGGCGACGGAATCCTGGCGGCGCCGGCCGCCTTCCACCGTGACCACCGCGACTCCGGGCGGCGGCCCAACTTCCGCTGCCAGCATTTCCTGCGTCTCCCTGGCGCGCCCCGCCGGAGCCGCGACAACCACCCGGTCGATGACCGGGGCGGCTACAAGCCGCTCGACCGTCCAGGCCAGTAGCGGACGATCCAGGAGCAGGGAGAACTGCTTTGGCCGATCGCCTCCGTACCGCCTTCCCTCTCCGGCGGCCGGGACAATTGCGTGGACAGTCAAAGAAGCAATGCTCCTGGCACTACACCTCGAGGATGTCCTTCTCCTTGTTCGACAGCGCCTGGTTCACCAAGCCAATGTAGTGGTCATGGAGCCTCTGCATCTCGTCGAACCCGCGGCGCTCGTCGTCCTGTGAAATCTCCTTGGCCTTCTCCATCTGCTTCAGCCGATCGTTGCCTTCGCGCCGCACGCCGCGCACGGTATTGCGGAACCGCTCCGCGATCTCGTGGGCACGCTTCACCATCTCCTTGCGCCGCTCCTCGGTCAGGGGAGGCACGCGGATACGGACAATCCTGCCGTCGTTGGAGGGATTCAGCCCCAGATCGGCTACCAGGATCGCACGCTCGATCGCGGCGATCTGGGTCGGATCGAACGGTTGCGCCACGAGCAGCGTCGCGTCGGCGACGGACAGGCTCGCAAGCTGGTTGAGCGGTGTCGCCGTGCCGTAGTACTCGACCGTCACGCCGTCGAGCAGCGCCGTCGACGCGCGGCCGGTCCGTAGTGTCTTCAGCTCCTCGTGAAGGTGGTCGACGCCATCCTTCATCTTGAGCTCCATCTCCAAGAACAGTTCCTGCATGGGGCCTCCCTGCCTACTCGTAACGTCTGCAACTCTATCGAGAGCCGGGCCTCTGAACGACGTACGCGCATTGCCGGAACAGATGCGGCCAGGAGGCCGGCGTACCGGTGGGTGGAACTCGCCTGGCCCGGGAACCGACGCCCCGGCAGGCGGAACTCACCTGACCAGGGAACCGACGCGCTCGCCCAGGACCACCCGCAGGATGTTGCCCTCCACACCGAGATCGAAGACCGCGATCGGCAGGTCGTTCTCCCGGCACAGGCTGATCGCGGGCCGCGTCCATGATGCCCAGGTTGCGCTCCAGGACCTCCTGATAGGTCACCTCGGGCAGGCGTTTCGCATCGGCGTTCCGGCGCGGGTCGGCGCTGTACACGCCGTCGACCTGGGTTGCCTTGAGCAGAATCTCGGCCTGGACTTCGTTCGCGCGCAGGGCAGCGGCCGTGTCCGTCGTCAGATAGGGGTTGCCGGTGCCGGCGCCGAAGATCACGACCCGGCCCTTCTCCAGGTGCCGGATCGCCCGTCGGCGAATGAACGGTTCGGCCACGCTGCGCATTTCGAGCGCCGTCTGCACGCGGGTCGGAACGCCGGTCTTCTCCAGGGCGTCCTGCATTGCGAGACTGTTGATCACGGTCGCCAGCATGCCCATGTAGTCGCCGGTAGCCCGCTCGACGCCGCGATGGCTCGCCGCCAGGCCGCGGATCACGTTGCCACCCCCAACCACGATGCCGATCTCCACGCCGAGTTCGAAGACACCCCGAATCTGCGCCGCGATCCTCGCCACGACCCCCTCGTCGATGCCGAACGGCTTGTCGCCCATCAGGGCTTCGCCCGACAGCTTGAGCAGAATGCGGCGGTACGCCGGCCTGGCGGCGGGGGCTCCGGTCATTCGGCGATCAGGACGGATCGGAAGCCGGTAGAACCGCCGCGGCGACGGTCGAATCGCCGCCGAGCTGGAACCTCGCGAAGCGGCAGATGCGCATGTTCTCGCCCAGCTTGGCGATCGCCGCCTTGAGCACGTCCTCGACCTTCTTGTCCGGGTCCTTGACGAAGGGCTGCTCCAGGAGGCAATTCTCGGCGAAGAACTTGCCCATCCGTCCTTCGACGATGCGCTCGACGATGTGTTCCGGCTTGCCCGACTCGAGCGCCTGCTCCCGGTGGATCTTCTTCTCCCGTTCGAGGACGTCCGCAGTCACCTCGTCGCGACCGACAAAGCGGGGCTGGCTGGCGGCCACATGAAGCGAGAGATCGTGCGCCAACTGCTGGAAGTCCGCCGTGCGAGCCACGAAGTCCGTCTCGCAGTTGATCTCGAGCAGCACGCCGATCTTGCCGCCGGCGTGGATGTAGGAGACGACGAGCCCGTCGCTGGTGGCGCGACCCGCCTTCTTGGCGGCCGAGGCCAGACCCTTCTTGCGTAGCGCGTCGAGCGCCTCCTCCACGTCGCCGCCGGTCTCCACCAGGGCCCTCTTGCAGTCCATCATGCCGGCGCCGGTCCGCTCACGGAGTTCCTTGACCATTGCGACTGTCACTGGTTTGCTCATCGCTTCCTTCTCCCTAACGGGGCCCCGGTTTCCTTGCCTGACCGGCCCCTGACTGGAACTTCACTGATCTCGCACGCCGGACGAAAGGACCGTCGGCGCTTCACCACAAACCTGCGCGATGGCTTACGCGCTATCGCTGGCCGCGGCAGGTTCCGCCGCCTCGGCGACCGGCTCAGCAGGCTCGGCCTGCCCTTCCGCGGCCGGCGTCTCGGCTGCCGCCGGAGTCTCAACTGCCGCCGCGGTCTCGGCCGCGGGTGCTGCTTCCGCTTCGTCGCCCTTGCTCCAGACCGCGGCGCCCTCGATGTAGGAGTCGGCGATGCGACCGGCAAACAACCGAATCGTCCGAATCGCGTCGTCGTTGCCAGGAATCACGTGATCCACGAGTTCGGGGTCGCAGTTCGTATCCACGATGGCCACCACCGGGATGTTCAGCTTGTTCGCCTCCGCGATCGCGATGTGCTCGCGCTTCGGGTCGACGACGAACAGCGCGTCGGGGAGCCGTTCCATGTCCCGGATGCCGTCGAGGTTGCGGACCATCTTCTCGCGCTCGCGGTCCAGCCGCAGACGTTCCTTCTTGGTCAGCAGATTTTCCTCGTCGGCGAGCTTCTTCTCCGTCTCCTGAAGGCGCTCGACCGAGGCCCGGATCGTGACGAAGTTGGTCAGCGTACCGCCGAGCCAGCGATGGGTGACGTAGAACTGGCCGCAGCGCCGCGCCTCTTCCTCGATCGCATGCTGCGCCTGACGCTTGGTGCCGACGAACAGCAACCGCCGCCCCATGCGAGCCATGTGCTCGACGTAGTCCGCCGCCTCGCGGAAGCGCAGAAGCGTCTGCTGAAGATCGATGATGTAAATGCCGTTACGGCGACCGAAGATGTAGCTGCGCATCTTCGGATTCCAGCGCCTGGTCTGATGGCCGAAGTGGACACCCGCCTCCAGCATTTCTTTCATCGTGACTTGAGCCAAGAGACTCTCCCCGCTACCGCTTGCTGAACTGGAAGCGCGCACGCGCACCCTTTTGACCGTACTTCTTGCGTTCCTTCTTCCGCGGATCACGGGTCATGAACCCGGCCGCCTTGAGCGATTCGCGGAACGTGGGTTCGAACTCGACGAGCGCGCGAGAGAGGCCGTGCCGAATGGCGCCGGCCTGACCCGAACTGCCGCCGCCACGGACCGTGGCCGACATGTCGATTTCACCCTCTTTCTCGACTACCTGCAGAGGCTGGCGGACGATCATCTTCAGCACTTCGCTGCTGAAGTAGTCGTCCATCCCCATGCCGTTGACCGTCATCTCACCGCTGCCGGCACGCAGGAACACGCGCGCCGTGGCCGTCTTGCGACGGCCGGTCCCGTAATTCGCTTCCGTACTCGCTTCCGTCAACTCGGACTCCCCTCGATCGCGATCGGCTCCGGCTGCTGCGCCGTATGCGGATGGTCCGCACCGGCATAGACCTTGAGCTTGCGCAGTTGTCGCCGGCCGAGGCGGTTCTTGGGCAACATGCCCCGCACCGCCAACTCGACGAGCCTGGTCGGCCTGCGGCCGCGCAGACGGCCCGCGGTCTCCGACTTGAGCTTGCCCGGCTGCCCGCTGTGGCGGTAGTAGATCTTCTTGTCGTCCTTGCCGCCGGTGAGAACCGCCTTCTCGGCGTTGACGATGACCACGAAGTCGCCGACGTCGATGTGGCGCGCATAGGTGGGCTTGTCCTTGCCCGTCAGGATGCGGGCGACCCGGGTGGCCAGACGCCCAAGCGTCGCGCCTTCCGCGTCCACCACGTACCAGCGTCGCTCGATCTCCCCCACCTTGGGGCTGTAGGTCGGGTTCGCCGTTCTTGCTCTGGCTATTGCAGTCATTCGTATTCCTACCCTGGCCGACCGGTCCGCCGGCACATCGTTGCGCGCAGCATGACGGAAGGAGCGGGCATACTCCTACCGAACCTCCTCGCGCAGAGGAACGGGGATCGTAGAGTCCCAACCAGGGCTTGTCAAGATGAACGCGTTCGGATCCTCCAACCGGCGCCCCGGCGGATCGCGGCGGCAACGGCCGAACCAGACCAGACGTCCCATGGCGTCTCGTGGCGGCATACTCTCACCGTCACGATGACAGCCCTACGCGTTGGACTCACCGGCGGCATCGCCAGCGGCAAGTCGACGGTCGGCGCCATGCTGGCCGGGATGGGCTGTGTCGTGACGGACGCGGACGCACTGGTCGCCGATCTGTACCGGCCCGGCGAGCCGGGCGCTCAGGCAGTCGCCGACCTGTTCGGCCCGCAGATGCTGAAACCGGACGGATCGGTCGACAAGGACGCGCTGGGGCCGGCGGTCTTCGCCGACCCGGCCAGCCGCAAGCGGCTCGAACAGGCAATCCATCCCCTGGTCGGGCGGCGCTACCTGGAGATCCTGGAGTCGGCGGGCGACGGCGCCGTTGTCGTTTTCGAGGTGCCACTCCTGGCCGAGACCGGAGGTCGCGGACGCTACGACGCCGTGGTCACCGTCGAGGCGCCGGCCGAACTCCGCCTCGACCGTGCAGTAGAGCGCGGCCTCGACCGCGACCAGGCGGCCGCACGGATGGAGGCGCAGGCCCGGTCGGAGGATCGCCGCGCGGCGGCCGACTTCGTGATTGAGAACGTCGGCAACCTCGAAGAGCTTCGCGCCCAGGTCGAGGCTGTGTACTCCGACTTGAAGCGCCGCGTTCAGCGCTCCTGACCAGCCTTCTCCACGCCATCGAGCGCCCGCTGGAACGCCCGCCAGGCGCGGCCGCGATGGCCGATCCGGTCCTTGACCTGTTCGCCGAGTTCCGCGTAGGTCCGTTCGAGGCCATCGGGCTCGAAAACCGGATCCCAGCCGAAACCGCCCTCGCCTCGCGGCGGCAGCACCAGCCGTCCGGCGGTCGCACCCTCGGCGACCACTTCCCGGTTTCCGGCCTTGAGCATGAGCGCACATCGCGCGACGACCCCCGGATCGCCAGCGCGAATCGCGACCTTCGCAATCCCCTCGTCACCGACCGCCTCCAGCATCCACTTGACCAGCGGACCCGGGAAGCCGTTCATGCAGGCGAGTTCCAGGCCGGTCTCCTCGACGACGACCGGCCGCTCGAGCCGCTGCCAGGCAGCCTCCGCCTTGTGCCGTAGCACCTCGATCAGGTCGCCCGACTGGATCTCCGGCAGATCGATCGCCGCCGTCTCCAACCGGTGGCCGACGATCCGCTCCGCCTCGCGCCGCTTGTTCACGTTGCCGGTGACCAGCACCCACGGTCGCCGGCTGGCATCCCCGCGGCTCAACTGCCGGCGCCTGGACACGCTGTGAATAAACGTGCGCCTTTGTGGTGTATTATTCGTCGCGAGAGAGCCAAGGGACAGGCAGTGTAGCCCGCCCCAAACGATCCGGCTCAACGGAGGATGTCTCCCATGCCTGAACACCTGATCTCGATCGCCGACCTCGCGGAGGGCCAACTCGAGTCGATCCTCGAACTGGCCCTGCAACTCGAATCCACGCCGCATGCCCACCGCGACGCCCTCAGCGGCAAGTCGATCGGGCTCTACTTCGAGAAGTCGTCCACGCGAACCCGGGTCAGCTTCGCAGCAGGCATGGCGCAGCTCGGAGGTCAGCCGATCTTCCTCTCCAACCGGGACCTCCAGATCGGCCGCGGCGAAACGATCGCCGACACCGCCCGCGTCCTGTCCCGCTACGTGGACATCCTCATGCTGCGCACCTTCGAGCATGGCACCGTGGTCGAGATGGCCGAGCACGCCACAGTGCCCGTGATCAACGGGTTGACCGACGAACTGCATCCCTGCCAGGCGCTCGCCGACCTGATGACCGTCCAGCAGGAGTTCGGCGAACTGCGCGGCCGCAAGGTCGCCTACATCGGCGACGGCAACAACGTCGCCCACTCCCTGATGATCGCCTGCGCCCGCGCGGGCGTCGACTTCTCCATCGCCTCGCCGCCGGGCTACGAAGTCGCCGACAAGTACCTCGACCTCGCTTGCGGGCTCGCAGCGGACACCGCCGCCCGGATCGAAACCGGCGCCGACCCGCACGCCGCCGCCGCCGGCGCGGACGCCGTCTACAGCGACGTCTGGACCTCGATGGGCCAGGAGAAGGAACGAGAGCAGCGCCTCGCCGACTTCGACGGCTACACCGTCGACGACGACCTGATGTCCAGGGCAAAAGGTCACGCGATCTACCTCCACTGCCTCCCCTGTCACCGGGGCGAAGAAGTCACGGCCTCCGTCGTCGACGGTCCGAGGAGCCGCGTCTTCGACCAGGCCGAGAACCGGATGCACACCCAGAAGGCCGTCATGCTCCGCCTCCTCGACCGCGCATAGCTGCGGCGGCGCGCGCCCGGTCGGTGCAGCGCACCCGGTCGGTGCGGCGCACCCGCCGGCTGGGGGCTCAGGGGGGTCAATCTCCAGGTGGCGTGAGCGCTTGGTCGGATTGTGAAGGAGTTGGCGCTCACTCCACTCCGCTCGCTCCGGTACGCCGTCGGTTTCTGTGATGTCTGGGCCGTCGCTCGCTCCGAGGCACCTGGAGGTTGACCCCCCTGAGCCCCTGGGCGCCGGCTGGACGTCGTCAACCCATGAGGAACGCGGCGATGCCGGCGTCCTTGAGGCGTTGCAGCACGTCGTCGGCCGCTTGCCGGCGTCTGCGCTCGATCTGGACGCGATGCACACCTCGCCCTCTTGTGATCTTCACGTTGTCGAGGTCGAGTTCGCGTCGGAGGCGCCGGGCCAGCGCCACGGCGCTGCTGCGTTTGCGGAAGGCGCCGGCCTGGATGGTGAAGCTGCCGCGGGCTGTTCGTTCGGCTGCCGCCGCGCGCCTGTCCCGGCTCGTGCCGCCGGCGCGGCCGCGCGCGGGGTAGGAGATCGGCAACTTCCGTTTCTTGGGTGCTACGCGAACGACCTTGATGCGGACGTTCGCAAGACCCTGGCCGAACATGTCGAGCTTCCTGGCAGCGCCGACGGAGAGGTCGATGATCCGGCCCTTGATGAAGGGGCCGCGGTCGTTGATGGGCACGCGGAGCTTCTTGCCGTTGTCCCGGTTCTTGACCTGGACCACGGTGCCGAGGGGCAGTTGCTTGTGGGCCGCCGAGATGCGGTTCATGTCGTAGATTTCGCCGCTGGCGGTCGGCCGGCCATGGAACTTCGCGCCGTACCACGATGCCAGACCCTTCTGGGTCGTTCCTCGGTTCGGCGACTCGAGGCCCCTGGTCGAGGCGCACCCGGCCAGCAGGCCGGCGGCGACGACAGCGGCCAACGCGCCAGTGAGCGGCCGGCAGGTGCGGTCGTCGGGACGGGATCGCGGCCGGCGCATGGAGCGGCTAGACCCTCGGCGCCTCGACCGGCGCGGCCCGGTGTCTCGCCAACGCCGGTTCCACTGCCTCGGCCAGGAAGTCGTCGACCTGCTGCGCTGAGCGGCCGGTGAAGGAATCCGCGTCGATCAGGGATTCGAGTTCTTCCCGGTCGAGGCCGAAGGAAGGATCGTCCGCGATCAGGTCGACCAGCGGATTCGGCTCGCCCGCGGAGACCCGAGCGTAGGCCTCGAGACTGTGCCGGCGGATGCGCTCGTGCAGTTCCTGCCGGTCGCCGCCGCGCAGTGACGCCTCCATCAGGAAGGTCTCGGTGGCCATGAACGGAAGCTCTCGCCTCACCCGGGCCGCCGTGGCCGCTTCATTGACCCGCAGTCCCTGGGCGATGTTCGCGGCCAGGAGCAGTACGGCGTCGACGGTCAGGAAGCAGTCGGTCAGCACCAGGCGGCGGTTCGCCGAGTCGTCGAGGCTGCGCTCAAGCCACTGCGTGCCGGCGTTCAGCGCTCCGTGCAGCGAGTCGCTCATGACCCGCCGCGACAGTGAGCACATGCGCTCGGCCCGTACTGGGTTGCGTTTGTACGCCATCGCCGACGAACCGACCTGGTTTTCATCGAACGGCTCGGAGAGCTCTCCCACGCCCTGCAACAGCCGCAGGTCGCTGCCGAACTTGTGGCAACTCTCCGCGGCGCCGGACAGCGTATGCAGGACCTGGCTGTCCTGCTTGCGCGGGTAGGTCTGGCCGGTGATCCGCCAGCTCGCCTCGAAGCCGAGCGCCGTGGCCACCCGGGCGTCGAGTTCGCGGACCTTGCCGTGGTCGCCGCCGAAGAGGGTCAGAAAGGAGGCCTGGGTGCCCGTCGTGCCCTTGACGCCCCGGCAGCGCAGCCGATCGCGGCGATTGGCCACCTCCTCAAGGTCGGTCAGGAAGTCCTGGAGCCACAGGCAGGCGCGCTTTCCCAACGTCGTCAACTGGGCTGACTGGAAGTGGGTGTAGGCGAGCGCGGTCGTACCGCGCTCCCTGCGGGCGAAGGCAGCCAGCTCGCCGGCCGTGGCCGCCAGCCTTCCCGCGACGAGGTCGAGCGCCTCCCGAACGATCAGAGCGTCCGTGTTGTCCGTGATGAACGCGGACGTCGCGCCCAGGTGCAGGATGCTGCCGGCGTCGCCGCTGACCTCGGCGAAGTGCCGAAGGTGAGCCACCACGTCGTGGCGCGTTTCCCGCTCAAGCTGCGCGACCCGTTCCAGGTCGAGATCGTCCGCATGCTCGCGCAGCGCGTCGAGCTGCGCCTCGCTGATCGGCAGCCCAAGGGCCGCCTGGTTCTCGGCCAGGCAAATCCAGAGCCGCCGCCAGGTCCGGAACCGGTGCCGGGCCGAAAACAACCGCGCCATCTCCGCGCTCGCATAGCGCTCATGAAGCGGATTCTGCGGCGCCTCCCTGGCTTCGACCATGTCCGCAGTCTACCAGCGTAACTATTTCGTTTGCCGAGGTTTAGCGCCATACACCCTCCTGCTTGGGACCCTCCCCTCCGGCCCCCAAGCAGGCCGGACGTCGTCAGTCATCCCTCGACGACGTCGCTGCGGCGGTGCGCCCCGATCGAGTCCGCCGTGAGCCGTGTTCGCTGGAAGGCGGTTCCTGAAACAGCCGTCCGGAGTCCGATCGGTCGACCGTCGGTTGCACCCCTCGACGACGTCCAGCCGGCGGGTGCGCTGCACACACCGGTGCGCCGCACAGACGGTGCGCCGCACCGCCGCTCCGGTCAGGAGAGGTCGACCAGGTCGACCGCGATCACCTCGTCCACAGCCAGCAGCGCCCGCAGGCAGGCGTCGTCCGGAACCTGGTCGAGCCGCAGCACGGCGAGCGCGTCGCCGCCCGGTTCCCGTGACAGGTGGATGTCGGCGATGTTGATGCAGGCGTCGCCGAGCAGCGTGCCCAGCCGGCCGACGAAGCCCGGCACGTCACGGTTGCGCAGAAACAGCAGCCGGCCACGGGGCTGGAACTCGAGCTGGAAGCCGGCGAAGGAGACGACCCGCAGGTCGCCGTGGATCTCACCGTGCCGGTAGGTCGTGCCCGAGGCCTCGGCTACGCCGTCGGCCACCCACGCTCCGGCTACAGGCTCGGCGCCGATCGCCCGCACTCGCACCAGGTGGGCGTAGGAGGCCTGGTCGCTGTGGGTGGCCTGCACGAGTTCGACCCGGCGGTCGGCGGCCGTGCGCTCGGCATTGACGTAGTTCACTCCCTCGCCACACGACGGAATCAGGGCGCCCTTGAGCGCCGCCACGGCGACCGATCTCTGCAGTTCCTCGTCGATGCCCCACAGATCGACCTGGACCCGGCGCAGGCTGCCGCCGAGCGCGACCGCAGCCAGCCGGCCAAGCTGCTCGCCCAACCGCAGGAAGGGTTCTCCGCGGGAACCCGAGGAACGGAACGGCAGGTTCACCGCGGACACCGCGAGCGAGCCGCGGAGCGCGGCGAGCACCATCCGGGCCGTCTCCGTGGCGATCCGGTCCTGTGCCTCCGTCGTCTGGGCGCCGATGTGGGGCGTGGCCACGACCTTCGGGTGGGCCGCCAGCCGGAAGTCCGTCGGCGGCTCCACCGGGAACACGTCCAGACCCGCGCCGGCAAGCTTGCCCGACTCGAGGGCCGCCAGCAGAGCCTCCGCATCGACCACGCCGCCCCGCCCGACATTGATCACAGCCGCGCCGTCCTTCATCAGGGCGATGCGCGACTCGTCGAGCATGTTCCTGGTCTGGTCGGTCAGCGGGGTGTGGAAGGTGATGAAGTCGGACCGCGCGAGCAGATCCTCCAAGGCCACCGGCTCGACATCGAGCCGCTGCGCAACCTCCGCCTGCAGGAAGGGGTCGAAGGCGAGGACGTCCATTTCGAAGGCCCTCGCCCGGGTGGCTACCCGCTGACCGATCTGACCGAAACCGATCACGCCGAGCGCCTTGCCCTGCAGCTCGCTGCCCACGTGGCTCTTGCGCTCCCAGCGCTCCGCCTTGAGCGACGCGTCGGCCGATGGAATTCGCCGCGCCAGGGCCAGCAGAAGGGCGAACGTGTGCTCGGTGGCCGAAAGCGAGTTCGCGGTCGGCGCATTGATCACCAGCACGCCCCGCTGCGTGGCGGCCGCAAGGTCGATGTTGTCGACACCGACTCCGGCGCGCCCCACCACCTTCAGACGGTCGCCGCCCTCCAGGACCTCGCGGGTGATCTCCGTGCCGCTTCGCACGATGACCGCGTCGTAGTCCGCGATCAGTTCGGGTAGCCGCGGTCGGTCTTCGTCTCGAAGCTCGTCTACTTCCGCGCTCTCGCGCAACAGTTCGACGCCTGCCGGCGCGAGAGAATCGGCAATCAGGATCCGCGGCATCGGCTCACCTCGGTTCGGGCTCGGGTCGGCTGGAACGGTTGGAAGGCGGCCGGACCCGGAGCGTCCCGCCGCCGGCGGATTGTGGCAGTGCTTCAGGAGTACAGCAAGACCGAGTCGCGCTCCGCACGAAACTCTTCTTCGTCGTGTCGCCAACTGGCGTACCAGCTTTCGAGCGCGGCCGGCGCTTCGAGGCCGAGCCGGAAGCCATCCGTGCCCGCCAGCAGGTCGATCGCCGGTGTGTCCGAAACGAACTCGTAGGGCTCGGCGCGCCAGCCGAAGGCCCGGCCCAGGACATCGCGAAAGGCGAGCAGCAGTTCAAACCCGAGGCGCACCGGCTGAATGAGCCTGATGTCGACGACGCGAATCTCCACGCCGGCACACACGGCCCCAGCGTGTTTCTGGAACTGGGGCCGGAACATGGCGGGAACGACGGAGACACCGTTCAGCCCCGCGGCTTCGAGGCGCTCCTCGCAGCGGCCGGCGAGCGCCGGCGCATCGGCCCCGGGAGCGCCGAGGAGGTGAAACGGCCGCGTCGTGCCCCGACCCTCCGACACGGTGGTCGCTTCGAACAGACACAGCCCGGGATAGATGGCCGCGGTATCCGGCGACGGCATGTTCGGGGACGGCGCCGTCCATGGCCAGCCCACATCGGGCCAGGTCTGCACGCGACGCCAACCCTCGATCTCGAAGACGGTGAGGGAAGCGGCGTCCCAACCGCGGCGTCGAGCCTCCAGCAGGACGATCTCCGCCAGGGTCAACCCGTGCCGTTGCGGCATGCGAAAGGCGCCCACGAAGGAGGCGAAGTCGAGGTCCAGCAGGTTGCCTTCCACCTCCCCGCCGCCCAGGGGATTCGGACGGTCGAGGATCCAGACCTCACAGCCAGCGGCAAGCGCGACCTCGGCCGCCCACACCGCGGAGGCCGCGAACGTGTAGTAGCGGGCGCCCACATCCTGGAGATCGATTACCAGCAGATCGCAACCATCGAAGACCTCTGGCTGGGGTCGCAGGCTGGACGCATCGTCGCCGTAGAGCGAGACGATGGGCGAGCCCGTCCACGGATCCCGCTCGCCTCGCGAGGCGACCATGTCCTGCTCGACGCCGTAGAAGCCGTGCTCCGGCGCCAGCAGTGCCGCGGGCGACCGAGTCGCCGCAAGGGCCAGATGCGCGTGAACGCCGTCTCGACTCAGAGACGCCTGGTGACACAGAAGCGCGTAGCGACGTCGCCTCAGACGCCCGGCGTCATCGAGCAGGCGGTCGAGACCGAAACGGATCGCCACGAGAGGTCAGCGGGCGCGCCGGTACTCGCCGCGCTGGTACTCGCCACTTTGACCGCCGCTCTTCGCCTCCAACAGCAGATCGGTGATCACGGCGCCGCGTTCGACCGACTTGACCATGTCGTAGAGCGCGAGGGCTGCCGCCGCGCACGCGGTCAATGCCTCCATCTCGGCGCCGGTGCGGGCCGTGACCACGACCCGGCTACGGATCGTCACGCCTCCCTCGCCGGGTTCGATCTCCACTTCCACCTGGTCCAGCGGCAACGGATGAGCGAGCGGCACCCAGGTAGCAGTGCTCTTGGCAGCCTGGACGCCCGCCACTCGCGCCACGGTCAGGGCGTCACCCTTGGGCAACTCTTCCAGGCGCTCGACCGTGCCGCCGGACAGCAACACCCTGCACGAAGCCTGCGCGACCCGCCGCGTGGTGTCCTTGGTCGAAACATCGACCATCGCCGCGCGCCCGCGACGGTCGAGGTGGCTGAAGGGTTCGGCGCTCATGCCAACGATCCGGGGCGCGTCCGGCGCCCTCCGCGTCGCTCGCTAACCTAGCAGCCCGGGATGCACCTCACCATTGTCATGCCTGTGCTCGAGGAAGAGGCCACGGTGCAGGCCGCGGTCAGCGCCGCCCGCCACCACTGCGACGATCTGATCGTCGTCGACGGAGGCAGCCGGGACCGCACGGTGGACCTGGCGCGGCATGCCGGCGCGAAGGTGGCGACGGCGCCCCGACCCGGGCGCGGGCTGCAACTGCGTACCGGCGCCGCTCTGGCGCTCGACGCCGGAACCGACGTGTTGCTGTTCCTGCACGCCGACACACGCCTCCCCGTATCCGCTCGAACCGCTATCGAACGAGCGCTGGCGGGCAACGCGGTCGGTGGCGGCTTTCTGGTCGACTTCGAACCGGCGCCGCCTCTCCTGCGTCTGGGCCGCGGCCTCGTCGACCTGCGCACCAGGAGACTGAGGGCGCCGCTCGGCGATCAGGCGCAGTTCGCCACCGCCGCGGCCTACACCGGCAGCGGCGGTTTCGCCGACCTTCCGATCCTCGAGGACCTGGACTTCATCCGCCGTCTCCGCCGGCAAGGATCGATCTCGATCATCTCCGAACGCGCCACCACTTCGTCACGCCGTTTCATCGAACGAGGGGTCGTTCGGACGGTGGCGACGAATTGGCTGATCTGGCTGTTGTTCGCGGCAGGTGTCAAGCCGACGCGTCTCGCGGGGCTCTACGCCCTGGTGCGCTGACAGCAGCTCAGGTGCGCCGGCCAGCAGGACGGCGCACCCGGTTTCCCCTAAGTGCCCGTGCGGCCATTGGCCGCACGGGGTCACGCAGTTGTCTCGCCTTGGTGGCCAACTGGCCGCCGCGGCTCACTGCCTAGTGCCCGTGCGGCCATTGGCCGCACGGGGTCACACGCTTAGTGCCCGTGCGGCCACGGCCGCACGGGGTCACGCGCTTGTCTTCGCCTTGGCGGCCATTCGGCCGCCGCGTCGAAGACAAGCGCTTAGTTGAGCGCGTCCTTGAGGGGGCGGCTGACCTTGAAACGGACGCCGTTGCTCGCAGCGATCTGGATCGACTCGCCGGTCTTCGGGTTGCGGCCCATCCGGCCGGCCCGGTGCGAGACCGAGAAGCTCCCGAGGCCGGGCAGTTGCACACGATCACCGCTCTGCAGGTGCGCTGAAATGCTGTCGATCAGTGACTGGACGGCGTCCGCCGCCTGCTTCTTGCTCAAACCCGCGCCATCGGCGACGGCTTCTACGATGTCTGCCTTTCCGGCCATCTAGTGTGCTCCTTGGAGTCTTTGATGTGAACCCAACCCTTCGGCTGGGTGAATCGACCCTTCAGCCTTCATCCTGTACTGGGCCGGACACGGAACGTGATCTGGCGGCACTGGGAATCTCGCATTCGGGCTCGACTTCCGATACGCTCAGGAGTTTTTCGCAAGACTCCCTAACACCGGACAAATCTAGGCCAGAATGGGCCTCTTTGTCAACGGCGGCTTGGACTTGCGGTTGCCGTTACTCGTGCCGCCCGTCCAGTACGCCGCCTCCGGGATCGAGTGCCAGGCAGTGCCAGGTCTTCAGTCGCCCGTCCGCTCGAGCACCTGCACCGTGAAGCCGTCGTGATCGTCGGCCGGCAGGAGACGCCATGCGCCGGGGCCCGCGACGTGCTCCACCGCGGGTCGCCGAAGATCGTTCGCGAGGTCCCGGCGGCTAAAGCCGCTCCGGGACTCCAGGAAAGCCGCGGCCACGGCCTCGTTCTCCTCCGGCTCGATCGAACAGGTGATGACCACCAGCAGGCCCCCTGGACGAACGCATCCAGCCGCGCCCCGGACCATGGCCAACCCCTCCTCCGCAAGCCGTTCGATCTCGCCGGCGCTGATCCGCCATTTCAGTTCAGGATGCTTGCGCAACGTGCCGGTGCCACTGCACGGCAGGTCGACGACGACCCGGTCGAAGACGGCGCCGAAGGGGAGAGCCACGCCGTCCGCGGCCAGGAGCAGGGGCCGAATGCGGAGGCGGTCGGCGTTCCGCCGCATCGTGACCAGCCGCCGCAGGGACCGGTCGGCGGCGAGGCTGCGCACTTCCGGCTGCTCTGCCAGTAGAGCGAACGTCTTGCCCCCCGGCGCCGCGGCCACGTCCAACACCTTCTCTCCGGGCGCCGGCGGCGGCACGAGAGCGGCCAGTTGACTTGCCTCGTCCTGTACGTAGAAGCTGCCCTGTCGATAGGCATCCGACGTCAGCGGATTCCCCCACCGGACCGTCACGCAGTGCGGCGCCAGGACCGAGGGCTCCACTCCGACATCGTCGTCGATCAACAGCTCCGCCAGCGGAGCGCGGCCACCTCGATCCCGAAATGCCAGCAGGTGCAGCGGCTTCGGACGGTTGTTGGCGGCAAGCAGGGCGATCGTCCGCTCCTCGCCGTACACCTTCAACCAACGCTCGACCAGCAGGTCCGGGTGGGAGTAGTGGATTCCCAACCGCCTCGTCCGGTCGGCGCCATCGACCGGCCAGTCGTCGCGGCGGGGTGACCGGGCAATCCGTCGAAGCACGCCATTGACGAAGCTGGCGCCACCCGCGTGGGTGCGGCTTCCCGCCTGTTCAACCGCCTCGTTGACCGCGGCGTGGGCCGGCACGCGGTCCAGAAAGAAGAGTTGATAGGCGCCGATCCGGAGCGGCGCCAGCAGGGCCCGCTGAATGCGGTCCAGCGGTCTCCGCGAAGCGGCGACCAGCACATGGTCGATGAACCGAAGCCAGCGCAGCGTGCCCAACACGAGTTCCCGCAGCAGCCCGTGGTCGCGCGGGTCGCAGCGCTCCAGGGCGCCGTCGAGAAACGTCGACACAGGGGCGCGCGAATCCAGAGTCCGCTCGAGCACGAAGGCCGCCGATTCCCGCACCTTGGCGTGCGCCGTCATCGCCGTATCCCGCCGGCGCCAGCCACCGCGGGGTTCCAGATTCCGGATGGCCCGCCGGCGACTCACTCCGCCGTACCGAAGCGCTCGCCCACGGCGAGTCGCAGTCCGTTGATCAGATCCAGACCGCCGATCTGCCGGCCACCCGGTCGCTGCACCCGACAGAGCGCCAGCGCGGACGAGCCGCCGCAACGGACCACCGGCAACCGTCCGATTCCCTCGACTTTGCGGCAGCCGAGGAACGCCCCCGGACGATCGAGATCGCCCCGTACCTCGACTGGGTCAAACGAGGCCAACGGCCGCGAGGCGACGATCCGTACCGCCTCACCGCGAAGCCTGCTTCGCGATCCGGGCCATGGCTCGTAGGCCCGTACCCGCCAGGCGATCTCTCCAGCCTGCCCGCTCCAGTCCACGATGCCGTCCTCTGAACGCAGCATCGGAGCAAGGGTCGCCGCCGCGTCGCACTGCGCCCGGGGCTCGACTGCTCCTGCTTCAAGCGCCTCGAGCGTGCGGAGGAGAAGCGCCGCGCCGGTCGCGGCCAATCGCGGTGACAGCTCGCCGGCGGTTTCGTCCTCGCCGATCGAAACCTCTTCCTGAAGCAGGATCGGCCCGCTGTCCAGACCTTCCTCCATGACCATCGTCGTCACACCGGTCGTCCCCTCTCCAGCCGCTATCGCCGCCTGAATCGGCGAAGCGCCGCGCCAGGCCGGCAGCAGGGACGCATGAATGTTCACACAGCCGCCCGCCGGCAGTTCGAGCAGGGCACGCGGAAAGATGCGGCCGTACGCCGCTACCACGGCGAGGTCCAGGTCCAGGTCGCGCAGCCGGCCGAGAAAGTCCGCGCCGCGAACGCCCGCAGGCTGTAGCAGATCGACGCCCCGGTCGATCGCCCAGCGAGCCACGGGCGGTTGCGACAGACGGCCGCCGCGACCCGCCCGGCGCGCCGGCTGGCTGACGACGACGACCGGTCGCCGGCCAGCCGCCTCCAGGGCACAAAGAGCCGGAACCGCAAACTCGGGCGTGCCGAAGAACGCGATGCGGTTGAGTGTTCGCGGCGCAGCCATGATGCCCGGGAGACTACGCGACCCGCCGGCTGTAGCGGTCCCGCTCCCGACGGGCAGTGCTTCTACTCGAAGGCGATCTGCGACTGCTCGATCTCTTCAAAGAAGTCAGGCGGCACGAGAACGTCGCGCGGCTTGCTGCCCTGCGCCGGCCCCAGGATTCCGTCCTGTTCCATCAGGTCGACCAGGCGGGAGGCACGGGAGAAACCGACCCTCATGCGACGCTGCAGGAAACTCGCCGAACCCATCCGTTCCGAGACGACCAGTCGCGCCGCCTCGTCGTAGAGCGCGTCTCCGCCGCCGTGCCCACCATTCGCAGCCGCCCGGTCTTCCGCCGGCGGCTCCAGCACCGCCGGATCCAGATTGGGCTGGCCCTGGCGCTTGAGCCAGCGAACCAGCGCCGCGGTCTCCTGCTCGGTGACGTAGGCGCCGTGCAGCCGGATCGTGCGGCCACTGCCGGGCGGCATGAACAGCATGTCGCCCTTGCCAAGCAGCTTCTCCGCTCCGACCTGATCGAGGATGGTGCGCGAGTCGTGTCGCGTGGCGGCGGCGTACGAGAGCCGGCACGGGAAATTCGCCTTGATCGTTCCGGTCAGCACGTCCACCGACGGGCGCTGGGTGGCGACGATCAGGTGGATACCTACGGCCCGGGCCATCTGGGCAAGCCGCGCGATCGAGGTCTCGACCTCGGACGAAGCGACCATCATCAGGTCGGCCAGTTCGTCGATCACGATCACGTAGTACGGAAGCGGCTCGAACTCGCGCGGCTCGACAGGTTCGTCCGCGTCTTCATCGCGGAGACGCAGGCGCCGGGCCACTTCCGGATCCGCGATCGCCTGGTTGTAGAAAGCGATCGATCGGACGTGCACCTCCGCCAGCAGCCGGTAGCGCCGCTCCATCTCCGCCACCGCCCACCGAAGCGCGTTCGCGGCCTGTTTGGGCTCCACGACGACAGCGGTCTTGAGGTGCGGAATGTCGGCGTACACCCCCAGTTCGATCCGCTTCGGATCGATCAGGATGAACTGGACCTCGTCGCTCCGCGCCTTGTACAGGATCGACGTCAGCATCCCCTGCAGGCCGACGCTCTTGCCGGCACCGGTGGCGCCCGCGACCAGCAGGTGCGGCATCTTCGTCAGGTCCGCGTAGTACGGCTCGCCACGCAGGGTCCGACCCAGGGCCATCGTCAGCGGCGACTCGCTCTCCCGGAACTCGGGAGCGTCCACAAGGCGCCCCAGCGGAATGACCGTTCGCCGCCTGTTCGGCACTTCGATACCGAGCGTGGAGCGGCCGGGCATGCGATCGATCCGGATTGCTTCCGCCTTCAGTGAGAGGGCCAGATCGTCCTGCAGATTGACGATCTGGGCGACCTTGACACCCGGCGCCGGCTGGAACTCGAAGACCGTGATCACTGGACCGGGACTGATCCCCTCGACCGTTCCCTCGACACCGAACTCCGCACAACGAGCGCAGATCAGTTCGCCAAGCTTGCGGAGCTCATCCTCGTTGACTTCCGCGTTCACTTCCTCGCAGTACAGCAGATCGTTCGGGGGCAGTTCCGGGCTCTCGGCGGTCTGTCCGGTCGCCCCGTTTCTTGCCCCGGCGAGCGGGGACGCAGGTGGATTCAGCTTCGGCGCCGCTGCGGCAGACGCTGACTCCGCCGGCCCCGCGGGCTTCGGCGCGGCGACCTCGACCTTCCTGTCCGGAACCGCCTCTCGGAGCGTGAGTTCCTGGAGCGGTGAATCGGAGGCTAGCGCGGCCGGGGCCGTCTTCGCTCGACGGCCGGCCTTCTTCTTCCTGGCGACCTTCCGGCCACGCCTCAGTTTCCCCCTGAAGAGAACGGCGAGTTCCTTCAGCCGGCCCAGGGTGCCGACCAGCCACTCCGCGAGGCTGCCTCGCATGGTCAGCGCGATGCCGAAAACAAGCCCGAACACGGCAATCACCGCGGCGCCAATGACCCCCAATTGGCTCTGAATGCCGCCGGAGATCGTGGACCCCACGAGACCACCGGCGACGAGCGGTTCGCCGCGGACCTGTACCTCTCTGACAGCGAGGTCGATCAGGGTCGGCAACGCGAGCAGGGCGACCACGATGCCTGCACCCTGCAGCAGCGAAGGGAAGCCGGCGCGCGCGCGAACGAGTCGGTAGCCCAGGACGAGAACCGCCAACGCCACGGCCAGGACCGAAAGCCCCAGAACCCCGTAACCGGCAGCCGCGACCTGGGCGCCGACCGGACCGATCAGGTTCCCGGTCTCGCCTGAGTCCGCGCCGCTCCGCAAGAAACTGGGATCGCTCGGCTGGTAGCTCAGCAGGCTGAGCAGGAGCAGCGCACCCAGGGCGAGCAGGAGGAGACCGACCAGTTCGACGCTCTTGCCCGCCGGCAACCCGCCAAGACCGAATCGTCGAGCAACATTGTCCGAGCGGATCACCGGTGCACTCCGCAAGCAGTCATGGTGGAAACATGCACGGGCTACTGATTGTAGCCGATAAACAATATGAGGATATGCAGAACTATTGACTGAGCCTGAGCGGGCCGGCTCGTGTGGCGGGCCGCTCTTCCCCGGGCGCGGCTCGTCGCCGCCCCTTCACGAGGCCGCGTCGGTACGCTCGCTTCGAGTCCAGTGCCGTTGCATCTGGTCGACGGCGGCAAGGACGAGCACGGCCTGCGACGCCTCAGTAGCTGAACCCGTCGAAGCGCACCCGAAAGAACAGGGAGTAGAGAACCGGCACCACGCCAAGGGTCAGCATCGTGGCGCCCAGCAGGCCGAAGATGATCGCGATGGCCATCGGCGCCCACATCGGTCCGCCGCCGAACCAGAGCGGAAGCAGCCCGGCGACCGTGGTGGCGGTGGTGAGCAGGATCGGCCGGAAACGCCCCTGCGCCGCTTCCACGATGGCCCGCGGCGGCGCCAAGCCGTTGTCTTCGATCTCGATGCGGATACGGTCGATCAGCACGATCGCGTTGTTGATGATGACGCCGGCCAGCGCGATGACGCCGAGCAGGGTCATGAAGCCGAAGTAGGACCGCGCCAGGAGCAGGCCGGCGACCACGCCGATCAGGCCGAGCGGGATGGCGAGCAGAATGATGGCGGTCCGGCGGATCGAGTTGAACTGGCCGACGAGCAGCATGAGGATGATCAGTCCGGCGACGGGCAACTGCTCGGCGATCGACCGGTTGGCCCGCACCGAGGTCTCCTCCTCGCCCCCGAATTCGTAGCGATAGCCGGGAGGCCAGCCGGCCTGCTCGGCGTCGAGCCAGGGCCGCAGGCCCGCGACCACGTCGGAGGCGACCGCGCCCGGCGCGAGTTCGGAAGAGACGGTGACCGTCTTCAGCCGTCCGCGGCGGCGGATGGTCGAGGGTTGCCAGGCCACCGAAACGTCGGCGACCTGGAGCAGCGGTACGGACGCGCCGGTCGCCTGCGCGTAGACGTTCAGGCCATCGAGCCTGGTCGCGTCGGTGCGGCTCGCCAGGGTCGAGCGCAGGGTGACCGGAATGATCGCTTCGCCTTCGCGGTACTGCGTCGTCTCGATGCCGCTCAAGGCGGTCTGCAGCGAAACGGCGACGTCCTGGTTCGTCACCCCGGCCCTCCGGGCGCGCGGCTGGTCCACGGCGACCACCAGTTTCTTGCTGCGGGCGCCCCAGTCGTCCGTGACGGCGGCGGCGCCGGGAATCGAGCGAAGTTCCGCCTTCACGGCATCGACGAGGTCGAAGAGACGGTCCTGCTCACGGCCCGACAGCCGCACCTGGACCGGCGCGCTCACCGGCGGTCCGAGCTGCAGCGGATTCAGCTTGACGTCGAGCTCCGGGAAGCGCTCGCGGCAGAACGCGGCGAGCCGCGGAATGAGTTCGTCGACGATGACGCTTCGGCTCGTTGCGTTCAGCAGGGAGAAGGCGTACTGGGGGTTGGGAGGCTGGGGATTGTGTCCGAGGTAGAAGCGCGGCCCGCCGTTGCCGACGAAGGTCGCCCAGTTCAGGATCCCTTCGGACGCCTCGCCGGCGGACAACTCCGCGGCGATGAACCCGTCCACCGCTTCCACCACCTCCAGCGTCCGCTCGATGGAGGCGCCCGAAGGCAGCTCGTACTCCGCGGTGAAGACCGCCCTGTCCGATGGCGGGAAGAAGACGTTCGGGAGCGCCCGAAAGCCCTGGACGGCGAGCAGAAAGACGCCGGCCACGGCGGCCAGGGTGAGCGTCGGGCGGCGCAGGCAGCCGACCAGGAGGCCGCGGTACGCGCGGTACGGCCGCCCGGCGAACCGCACGCCGGTCGGGGCCGGCCGGACCTTGAGGAAGAGCACGCAGAGAAGGGGCGTCATCGTCAGCGACAGCAGCCACGACGAGAGCAGGGCGATCGTGATCACCTGGAAGAGCGGCGCGGTGTATTCCCCGGTTGTCGACCGCGCCAGGGCGATGGGCAAGAAAGCCGCGGCCGTGGTCAGCGACGAGATCAGCAGGGGCGCCCGCAGCTCCCGCGCCGCGCCGACCGCCGCCTCCACCCGGCGGTCCCCGGCCGCCATCCGGACCATGATCGACTCGGCCATCACGATCGCGTTGTCCACGAGCATGCCGAGCGCGATGATCAGGGCGGCCAGCGACATCTGGTCGAGTCCGATGCCGAGAAAGGCCATCACCAGCAGCGACGCGATCATCGCCATCGGCACGAGAGCGGCAACCACCAGGCCGGTCCGGGGGCCGAGGAAGAGCAGCATGACGACCAGGACGATGGCGACGGCCTGCCCGAGGTTGGCCACGAACTCGCGCACCTTGCGGTCGACGACCTCCGGCTGGAAGACGACGACATCGAAGTCGACGCCGATCGGGTAGACGCTCCGCAAGCGCTCGATCTCCCGCGCGACCCCTTCTCCGAGCGTGATCATGTTGCCGCCGTCGCGCATCGCTACGCCGATTGCGAGCGCGGGGACGGCGGAGGCGTAGACGCGACTCGCCGGCGGCGCCGCGTAGCCGCGGGAGATCTCGGCCAGATCCTCGAGGAAGACGATCTCCGGCCGGCCCGGAAGCCGGACCACGGTTCGCCGCAGATCGGCGACGGACTCGAAGTTCCCGGTCGGCTCGAGTGCGATGCGCTCCACGCCGGTTCGAATGGCGCCGCCCGGAATGATGATGTTGGCGCTCTCGAGAATCGACCGGAGCTGCAACGGCGACAGTCCCAGCTCCGCCAGCCGCGCGTTGTCGTAGTCGACGAAGATCCGCTCGTCCTGCGCGCCGTGGATGTCGACCTCGGCGACGTCGGAAACCCGGAGGAGTTCGTCGCGCACCTCGTCCGCCACCAGCTTCAGCTCGGCCCAGGAGTAGCCGTCGCCGGTCAGCATGATCACGATTCCGAAGACGTCGCCGAACTCGTCGTTCACCCGCGGCCCGATCACGCCTTCCGGAAGATCGCCCGCCGCCCGTTCCACCTTGCGACGCAGGCCGTCCCAGATCGGCCGCATGTCGTCGAACTCGTCGCGGACGTGGACCATGACGATCGACACGCCGGTCTTCGACGTCGAGGCGATGAAGTCGATCTCCGGAAGCTCCTGGATCGCCTCCTCGAGCGGGTCGGTGACGAGCTCTTCGATTCGCTCCGGGCTCGCGCCCGGAAAGAGCGTCAGCACCTGGGCCGCGCGGATGGTGAAGCCCGGATCCTCGGCCCGCGACATTCCCCGGTACGCCGCCAGGCCGCCGGCGAGCAACAGCAGCAGGGCGACCGCGGTGATCCGGTTCTTCTCGATCGCAAGGCGGGTCAGGTCCAACGTCAGGGCGCTCCCGCGGCGTCAAGCCGCACCTCGTCGCCCTCCCGCAGGCGACCCATGCCGGCGACGACGACCCGGTCCCCTTCGGCGACCCCGTCGAGGACCTCGAGCCCCGCGGGAACAAGGTCGCCGACCGTGACCGCCCTGCGGCGCACCACGGCCAGGCCGTCCGCGGCCGGCTGGGCCACGAACACGAAACGGCCGACGCGATCCTCGCCGACCGCGTGTCCCGGCAGGATGAAGCGCTCCGGAGCGTCCGGGTCGCCCAGAGCCATCTCGACCGCCGCGGTCATTCCGGGGCGGATCCCGGAGGCGTCGACGCCGAGGCGGACGGTCACCGGGAACGTGGTCCCGGTGGCGGTCGCGGCCACGCCGACTTCCGTCACCACGCCCCTGAAGCGCTCGCCCGGAATCGCATCGAAGTCGACCGTCGCCGACGCCCCCTCGGCGATCTCGCCGATCAGGGCCTCCGGCACGGCGAAGCCCACTTCCGGCGCCGACCCCGAGACCAGCACGACGACCGGCTGTCCCGCCGCCACGTTCTCGTTCCTCTCCACCAGCACGTTCGCCACAGCGCCCGCGGCCGGCGAAACGAGCCGCGAGTAGTCGACCTGGCGGCGGACCAGATCCAGCCGCCGCGCCACCGATTCGACCTGCGCGTCGGCGGCGTCGGCGGCGCCGGTCGCCGCGTCGAGTTCCGCGCGGGCCGCGTTGTCGTTCTCGTAGAGGCCGCGGACCCGGCGGAGGTCGGCCTCGGCGTTGCCCGCGCGGGCCGCGGCCTGTCGCAGCGAGGCTTCGGCTTCCCGAACCTGCAGCTCGTAGTCCACCGGATCGAGCGCGGCGATGAGTGCCCCCGCCTCGATCCGGTCGCCCACCGCGACCTCGAGCCGCGAGATCGCGCCGGCCACGCGGAAGCTCAGGGTGGACTCCACGCCGGCCCGCGCCACGCCCGAGAAGGTGCGGGTTTGCAGGCCGCCCGCGGCCTGCGCGGTGACGGTGCGCACCGGCCTGATGACCGGCTCGGGCGGCGGCGACGACTCGCCGCAGGCCAGCGCCAGCAACGCGGCGAGCGCGGCGGCGACCAGGACCCTTCCGCTCACGGCGCGCTCCGCCGTTCGTAGCCCGCCCGCGCAAAGAAGGCGCGCAGGCGGTCGCCGAAGGCGTCGAGCGCCGCCGGTTCCATGAACAGCCCGAAGCGGCCGCTCGCCCGATGCACGTCCATCAGATCGACGAGGAAGTCGTGGACGGCGGTGGCGGCGCCCTGCTCTGCAACCAGGGCCGTGTTCTGGGCGTCGATCAGATCGAGAATCGAGAGGGCGCCCTGCTCGTAGGCGTCGCTGACCAAGGCCAGGTTCCGCCGCGCGGCGTCGGCGGCGTCCGCGGCCAGATCGATGCCGGCCCAGGAGGCGCCGGCCTGAAGCAGCGCGGTTCGAAGCCCCTGCTCGACCCGCTCGGCGACGGCGTTGCGAGTCAGGCGGAGCTCTTCCAGCTCCTCCTCGGCCTTCGTCCGCTCGGCGCGGCGGGCGCCGCCGGAGAAGAGCGGCAGCGTGGCCGACACGCCGACCGACCAGTTCAGCCCGTCCGGCCGAATGGTCGGGAACGACAAGTCGAGCGCGTCGAAACCGGCGTCGAGGTCCTGCGCGGTCAGGTCGCCCGCCGCCGCCACGGTCGGCGCCCAGAACGCCCGGCGGGCGGCAAGCGCCGTCCGTTCCCGAGCGGCGATGCCGGCGTCGATCTGGCTGAGTTCCGGCGACCGGGCCAGCGCCTCGGCGGCCATGAAGTCACGGAAGATGGCGAACGCAAAGGGATTGTCGATATGCGCATCGGCGGTCGCGGCGTTCACCAGCAGGGCGCGATCGTGGAGGTCGACCTCGGCCGTCTCGAACGGTTCCTCGAGCGGCCGGTGCAGCAGACGGTTCAGCGCCACCTCGGCGGCGCCGCGCGCCGCGCCCGCGTCGATGACGGCTCGGCGGTTGATCGCGATCTGGTGCTCCCAGCGAATGACCTCGGACTCGCGGGCGACGCCGATTCGTCGGCGCGTCCGCGCGAGCTCCAGGTTCGATCGGGTAAGGGTGAGGTTCTCCCGCTGGATGCGCTGGAACGCCTTGGTCCGCAGCACGTTCAGATAGCCGACGGCGGCGCCGTGGGCCACGTCGAGCCGCAGTTCCTCGCGGGCCTGTTCGCGCGAGGTCTGCGCGTGGCGCTCGATGGCCGCGCGGGCTCGCGCGCCGTCCGAGTAGAGGAGTTGCGAGACGCCGACCGATCCGGCCGATGTGCGGACCGGGAACAGGCCAAGCGGGTTGTCGGCGCCGGCGTGATCGATCCTCTGGGCGCTGGCGGAGGCCACGATCTGCGGTCGCAACGCCGCCCGGGCCGCGAGCACCGACTGACCGCCGGCCGCGACCGACCGGCCGGCCGCCGCAAGATCGAGATTGACGGCCACCGCCTCGCGCGCCGCCGACGCCAGACTGAGCCGCCGCGCCACGTTCGACGGCTCGTCGTGAAGAAGCTCCGCCTCGGTCACCACGCGCCAGTTCGGATGGACGCCGATCGCCCGCGCCGTGGCCATGTTGAGGGTCAGGCGCCGGCTGCGCCGGAAGTCGACCGCCAGGCCGCCGGCGTCTTCGCCGCCGAGGATTCGCTGCACGTGAAGCGCGGTCCGCCGCCCGAGCCGCTGCATGTCCGGATCGAGGTAGAGGCTCGCCAGCAGGCCGCGATCGACCTCGCTTCTCCCCCAGTACGAGAAGGAAGGCACGCGACGGTCGATCAGGGTGCGAACGAGACGGTCGAACTCGGCGGGCGGGAGCTGCGTCATCGGCGTGACGTAGACGGCCTCGGTCGCCGCCGGCAGCGCCGCGAGAGCGGGTTCGATCGAGGCGCCGACGCGGACGATCTCCGCTTCGGCGCCGAGTTCCCCCGCCATCCGCCGGAGGTTCGTCTCCAGCGCCGGCGCCGCCGCGAGCAGCGCTTCGTTCGCCAGGTAGGTCAAGCGGCGAAACGGCGCGACCTCCCGGAGGCGCCGGATCTCGTCCCTCGGGTCACCGGTGAACGTGATGTACGCGAGGTTCGGCACGCCGCTGACCCGTTCGCCGGCGGCGGTCGTCAGGAGGGGGAAACCCTGTGCCTCCGGGTCGAGCACGAACGCCGCCACAACCGGCTTCGGCAGCTCGCCCCGGCTGATCGCGTGGGTCGAAGAAACCAGCCCCCAGGTCAGCACGATGTCGACCTCCGGGTCCGCGAGCAGGGCTTCGACGGCCGCCCGGGCGCCCTGAAGCGTCCAGTCGGCCACGCGCCGCGCGGCGGCGGGAAAGGCGACCTGGAACCGCGGCGCCGCGAGCGCGGCGATCTCCCTCTCGAAACCGGCCCTCATCCCTTCGTTGCGCTCCCACGGGCCGTCGAACACCACGCCGATCACGCAAGGTTCGCAGCTCATCCGCGCCTGCGCCGAGCTTCCGGTCGCCGCCAGCAGAGTGATCGCCAGCAGCGCGCCGGCGGCCCGGCGCGGATTGCCCTTCACCATCGCGTCTCCTTCCTCTCGAGGGTTCGTTCGCGTTGCTCGGCGGTTCGCGCCCGCGTGTCCGTCAGGTCGCCCGGCGCTTGGCAACCAGGTTGGTGCGCTGGTAGGTCAGGACCGTTTCGTCGTTCTGGTTGCGGGCCTCCGTCTTCCAGGTGACGATGCCGAACCCGGGTCTCGACCCGGATTCACGGCAGCTCACTACCGTGCTCCGGCCCGTGATCGTGTCGCCCGGGTAGACCGGCTGGTGGAACGTCACGTCGTTCACGCCGAGGAACGGACCGCCGCCCTCGGACAGGTCTTCGACGGACAGGCCCACCACGGTGCAGAGCACGAGCAGCGGGTCGACGACGACCGAGTCGTGGCCGTGGGCGCGCGCGTACTCGGCGTTGAAGTAGAGCGGCGTGAACCGCAGCGTGGTGGTGGCGAAGAGCGCGTTGTCCGCCTCGGTGAGGGTGCGGCCCCAGTGGTGCTCGAACACCTGGCCCTCCTCGAAGTCCTGGTAGCGGTTGCCCTTCGTCTTGAGCGGGAAGGTGGAGAAGTCCGGATCGGGCATTGCGGTCAGGAGATCTACCACGCTGTGCGGAGCAGAGAAGCTCGCCACGTTGCCTTCCGCCGTCCATCCTCCTATGCTGAACGGCCATTGAGGCGCTTCGCCCGAGGAGGACGAACAACCGTGGACGTGGGAATGAACGACGCCGGGCAGAAGACGGTCGGCTACATGACGCCGGAGCGGGAGATGCTGCGGCAAATCGCGCGGGACTTCACGGAGAAGGAGGTCCTGCCCGTCGCCAACGAGCTCGACCCGAAGAAGGGGTCGATCCCGCAGTCGCTGATCGACCAGATGGGCGACCTGGGTTTCTTCGGGATCACGATTCCGGAGGAGTACGGCGGCGCGGGGCTCGGCTCGTTCGAGTACTGCCTGGTCGCCGAGGAACTGGCGCGGGGCTGGATGAGCGTGGCGAGCCTGATCGCCCGCGGCAACGGCTTCCATCGCTCCATCCCGTTCGAGGGCGAGGAGCGTCGCAAGCGCATCGAGCTGATGGCGCAGGGCAAGTACCTGGGCGCGCTCGCCATGTCGGAGCCGGAAGTCGGCTCGGACATCTCGTCGATCACTTGCCGGGCCCGCATCGAGGACGGCCACTGGGTGATCAACGGCAACAAGTACTGGTGCACGTTCGCCGACGGCGCGAACTTCATTCAGGTCATCGCGCGGACGGAGGCCGATCCGTCGAAACGCCATGCCTCGCTCACCGGCATCGGGATCGAGAAGCCGCCGGGCGAACTGCCCGCCGGGGTCACCGGTTCGCCCATCCCGAAGATCGGCTACCACGGCTGGAAGACCTGGGAGCTCCACTTCGAGAACGTGCGCGTGCCGATCACGAAGGCGCAGAAGGAGTCCAGGGGCAGCGCGTTCTACGGGATGACGCGCGGCCTGCAGTCGGCCCGCGCCCACACCGCGGCGCGGTCCATCGGTCTCGCCCAGGGCGCGCTGGAGCAGGCGATCGCCTACTCGAAGGAGCGCATCCAGTTCCGGCGGCCGATCGCCGACTTCCAGGCGATTCGCTTCAAGATCGCGAACATGGCGACGGAGGTCGAGGCGGCGCGCCAGTTGAACCGCTCGGTCTGCGCGAAGATCGACACCGGCGTCTCCTGCGCGAAGGAAGCCGCGATGGTCAAGTACTACGCAGCCGAGATGTCTGAGCGGGTGTGCTCCGACGCCCTGCAGGTGCTGGCCGGTGCCGGCTACACGACGGACTACCCGGTCGAGCGCTACTGGCGCGACGCGCGCTTGACGAAGATCTTCGAGGGGACGTCCGAGATCATGCTGAAGATCGTCTCCGACGAACTGCTCGGCAAGCCGTCGAGGAGGAGTTAGCGATGCCCTGGGAGGAAGCACGATGAAACTCGCCAACCATCTCTGGGACCGCTTCGGCGGCCTGACCCTGGACGACATCCCGGCGGAAGCCCGCACCGTCGCCGGCCAGTGCGTGCTCGACTGGTTCGGCTGCGCGCTGGTAGGCAGCCGTGAGCCGCTTTCCCTGATTCTGCGCGACGAACTGGGCGGCCAGGCCGGGGCGTGCACGATCGTCGGCACGGACATGCGCTGCGCCCCCGGGGTCGCCGCGCTCGTGAACGGCGCCGCCGGCCATGCGCTCGACTTCGACGACACGCACACGATGATGGGCGGCCACCCGACCGTGCCGGTCTTTCCCGCCACCCTGGCGCAGGCCCAGGAGATGGGCGCGAGCGGTGAGCGGCTGCTCGTAGCCTTCATCGTGGGCCTCGAGGTCGAGTCGCGCATCGGCGCGCTGGTCGGCCCCGCGCCCTACGGCAAGGGCTGGCATTCGACCTCGACGATCGGCGTTCACGGCGCCGCGGCCGCCACCTGCCACCTGCTCGGCGCGAACAACGAGCAGTTCGGCCACGCCTTGGGCCTTGCCGCGTCCCAGGCGGGCGGTCTGAAGGCGAACTTCGGCACGATGACGAAGCCGTTTCACGCCGGCCACGCAGCCGAGCGGGGGCTGCTCTCGGCCCGGCTTGCGATGCGGGGCTTCACCGCGAACCCGGAAGCCGTCGACGGCCGGCAAGGCTACGCCGACGCCGCGGCCGCGGGTCGCGAGGAACTGAACTGGCAGCGGCTTGCGGACGTGGGTGACCGCTTCCTGATCCGGGACACGCTGTTCAAGTACCACGCGGCCTGCTACCTGACCCACGCGGCCATCGAGTCGGTCGGTCGCCTGCGCCCGCAGTTGGCGGCGGCGGGCATCTCGCCGGGCGACGTGGAGAAGGCGATCGTCACCGTCCATCCGGGCCTGCTCGACATCTGCGGCATCCCCGAACCGAAGACCGGTCTGGAGGCAAAGTTCAGCCTGGTCGCCACGACCTCGCTGGCCATGCTGGAGATCGACACGACGGACACCGCGACCTTCGTCGACGAGACCCTGGACCATCCGGAGTTCGCCGGCATGGCCGGCAAGGTGGACGTCCGGACCGACCGCGGTCTGGGCCACACCCAGGCCCGGGTCGAACTCGTGGCCAACGGCCACAGCCTGGAGGGATTCCACGACACCGGCGTGCCGGCGTCCGACCTCGACGAGCAGGGCGCGAAGCTCGCGGCCAAGATGGCCGGCCTCGCGACGCCGCTCGTCGGGCCGGAGGCCAGCAGGCGGCTTCGGGAGCTCTCGCTGAACCTGGAGTCGGTGGACGACGTGGGCGAGTTGTTCCGCGCCGCCCAGGCATCCACAGAGTCATCCACAGAGGCATGACGAGTAGCCCGGCAGGCGCTCGTGGTTTCCCTTCCGGGCGACGACATGCCAACTGATTTCAGCGAGTTCGACCACTCGTTCCTGCCGAGCATCGATCGGGCCTGCCGGGACTTCCGGGACGACGTCTGCGCCGTCTTCGGGAGCGAGAAGTACACCTACGGCGAAGTCGACGAACTCTCGGCGCAGATCGCGAATGCGCTCGCGGCGCGCGGGTTCGTGCCGGGCATGAAGGGCGCGGTCTACAGCCTGAACTCGGCCGTCGCGTTCATCGCCGCGGTCGGTCTGCTGCGGGCCGGCGGCACCTGGATTCCGGTGAACCCGCGGAACTCGCCTCGCGACAACGTGGAGATCCTGATCCAGTTCGGCTGCGAGGCGATCTTCTTTCAGGAAGCCTTCCGCGAGCCCATCGCCGAGGCGGTCGAGGGGCTCGGCGACCTGCGGGCAACAGTCAGCCTGGACTCCGGGGCGTCCGCGGCCGTGCCGCTTGCCGACTTCATCGTCGGCGCCTCGACCGAGGCGCCCCCGGTCGAGCGGAAGGGCAGCGACACGCTGACGATCCCGATGACCGGCGGCACGACGGGTCTGCCCAAGGGCGTCATGCTCAGCCACCGCAACCTCTGCGCGATCGAGTACGCGATCGGTCATGGCTACGGCGACCGCCGGCCGGTCATCCTGTGCGCGGCGCCGATGACCCATGTCGGCGGGCGCATCGCGTTGACCTCGATGAGTTCCGGGGCCCGCTTCGTCATCCTCGAGAAGGTCGACCTTCAGGTCGTCCTGCAGACGATCGAGCGGGAACGGATCACGGACTTCTTCCTGCCGCCGACGGCGATCTACTCGCTGCTCGACCAGCCGAACCTCGGCGACTTCGACCTGTCGAGTCTGGTGGGCCTGAGCTACGGCTCGGCGCCGATGTCGCTCGACCGGCTCAAGCAGGCGATCCGGCTGCTCGGGCCGATCATGCGCGGCGGCTTCGGTCAAACGGAGTGCCCCATGTTCATCGCGCGGCTGACGTCGGAGGAGCACTTCGAGGGCGGCGACCCGAGCTCGGGCAAGCTGGCGCCGGACCGCATCCTCCGCAGCGTCGGCCGATCCACCGTGATCTCCGAAGTCGCGATCATGGGCGACGACGGGCACCTGCTCGGTCCCGGAGAACTCGGCGAGATCGTCGTCAAGGGGCCGAACGTCTCCGAGGGCTACTACGGCGACCCGGCGGAAACGGCGAAGATTCGCCAGAACGGCTGGCATCTGACGAGCGACATCGGCCACCTCGACGAGAACGGCTACCTGACGATCGTCGATCGCAAGAAGGACATGATCATCACCGGCGGCTTCAACGTGTACTCGAGCGAGGTCGAGCAGGCCCTGCTCGCGATGCCGGAGGTCGCCCTCGCCGCCGTCGTCGGCATTCCCAGCGACCGCTGGGGCGAGGCGGTGCACGCGGTCGTCGTCACCGCGCCGGGCGCCCGGACCTCTGAGGCCGACATCATCGCCGCCGCCAGGGAGCGCCTCGGCGGCGTCAAGGCGCCGAAGAGCGTCACGTTCGCCGAGAACCTGCCGCGCACCCCGGTCGGCAAGATCGACAAGAAGAAGCTGCGCGAACCGTACTGGGCGGGGCGTGACCGGCGGGTGTAAGCCCGGTCCGGTCGGATTCGGCCGGCATCCGGCGGCGGCGGGTCGCCCGGCGCTCCTTGTGCCGAGCGGGTCGCGCTGTCAGGATGACCCGTCATGACGACTGCCGTACCCGTTTGCATCATCGGCGCCGGACCGATCGGGATGACCGGGGCCTTGCTCCTGTCGCGGCTCGGCATCCCCACGCTCCTCGTGGAACGTCGCAGCGAGCTGAACACGCACCCGCGCTCGCGCTTCGTCGACACGAACACGATGGAGCTGCTCCGGGAGTTCGACCTGGAGAAGCAGGTCGAGGTGACCGGCCTGGGGCCGGACTGGACGGAGTTCAACCGCTGGTGCAACGGGCTGACGAAGACGGAGTACGCCCGCATCCCGAGCCCGACGTTCCACACCGTGCCGCGGGACACGAGCCCGTGCCTGCCAGTCATGACGGCCCAGGACCTTGTCGAGAACGAGCTGCTCGCGAAGATCCGGGAGCAGCCGAACATCGACGTGCGCTTCCACACGGAGGCGTCCGACCTCGAGCAGGACGAGGCCGGAACCCGGCTCAGGCTCCACAATCGGGAGACGGGCACGGACGACGTCGTCGAGGCGGAGTACACGATCGGCGCGGACGGCCCCGGGAGCTCGACGCGGGCGGTCATCGGCACGGAACTCGAAACGGATCCACGCCCCGTCAACTCGCAGGACGTCATCTTCCACGCGGACTTCTCGAAGTACGTCGAAGGGCGAAAGGGCGCCCTGCTCTACAACACGCCACCGACCGGCGGCATGGTCGTCTTCCAGCCGCTGAACGGCGTCCGGCGCTGGCGCTGCCAGATCACCGTGCCGACGCCCGAGCTGATCTCCGAGGAGGCGGCGGCGGAGCGAATTCGGCTCGCACTCGGCACGGAGGACGAGGTCCCGATCGAGATCGTCAGCATGTCCATGTGGCAGCCGACGCCGGGATGCACCACCCGCTTTTCCTCGGGCCGCGTCTTCCTGGCGGGCGACGCCGCGCACGTCGCGATCCCCACGGGCGGCATGGGCAACAACTCGGGGTTCAGCGGCATTCGCAACCTCGCCTGGAAGCTCGCCTTCGTTCTGCGCGGCATCTCGCCGCCGGAGATCCTCCTGACCTACGAAGAGGAGCACCGGCCCCTCGCCCAGGACCGCATCGACGCGGGCGTTCGCATCTACGAAGCGATGGGCGCGATGATGATGGGGTTCATCAGCGGGCAGGACATCACGGCGGCGATTGAGGCGGCGAGGCTGTACGGGAACTACGACGGCCTCCTGATGGGCTTCGAGATGAAGTCCGATCTGGTCGCGGTCGACGAGGGCGAGCCGCCGCCCGTCGACGATCCGGTGATCGACTTCGTGCCGGCCGTGCGGTCCGGTCGGCGCGCTCCGCATGCCTGGCTCGATGGCGACCGGACCCGGTCCGTGCTCGACTGCTTCGGCACGGCCTATGTCGCGCTCCTCGGCGCGGGCGTTGACGCCGCGCGGTGGGCGGGCCCTGTGGAACGGCTGTCGGCCGGCGGCTTCCCGATCTCCGCGCGGACCCTGCCGCCGCTTGAGGACGACGCCCTTTACGCGAACGACGGCGTCGTCCTCGTCCGCCCGGACGGGATCATCGCCGACCACTGGCGGGACGCCGACGTCCCCGCCGGCGAGGAGGCGGCCCGCCTGTCCCGTCTGCTGCCCCGCACCGGCTCGCCGGCGGCGGAGTAGGCCGCCGGTCTCCCAACGCGAACGCTAACGGCGGTCGCCACCCCCGGATGCCGCCTCCTCGCGGGCGAGCTTCTCCTGGTGCCTTGCCCCGGACAGGATGTTCGGCAATCCGTAGTTCCCCTCGTGGCAGGCGAACTCGAACATCGGCCCCTCGGCGGAGCGCAGCGTGTTCTCGATCGTCCAGGGCTGCGCGTAGGTGTCCGGATCGATCACGGTCACCGAGTAGTCGATCATCTTCTCGTCGTAGCGGGAGAACCGTTCGACCAGCCGGAGTCCGTCGGTCGCTCCGAAGAACGGGCTGCGGCCGTTGAAGTGCGACGTCTCCACGACCAGGGTGTCTCCCTCCCAGCGGCCGCGGGAGGCGCCGGTCCATTGACGGAGGGTCTCCGGGAGCTGGCCTGTGCCGTCCAGAGGGATGATCCGCGGCGTCAATCCGCTCTCGCTCAGGATCGCCAGGTGGTCGGGGGTCTGAAAGATACGGTCGCGTTCGTCCACAGACCGCGGAGGTCGGGGTCTCCCCACTCGGTACGCGGCGCCTGCGCCTCGACCGGAACCGCCAGGACCGTCAGGCCGGCTATGACGAGGGCGAGGGTCAAGGAAACGGTTGAGTGCTTCATGTCGGGTTGCTCCCATAGGGGCGCGGCGGTCTCACAGTGCTCTCGTCGTCGTTGCGGTTTCCCACTGGCTGCGCCGACGTGTCATCCGTGCGTCCGATGACGGACGCACGGACTGTTTCGCGTCTGGCGCGGAGTCGCGCCAGCCGGGTTCCCGTCGGCATCCGTCGCGGCGGTCTCACGGTGCTCTCCAACGTTGCGGCGCCCTGGTTCCAAGCGAACCGCCGGTCGACCGATCCACCGGTGCAGACTACAGGCAAGGCACAAGGGAGTGACGGAGATTCGGCGATCTGTCGTTGCCGATCTGTTGCTCCGATCTGTTGCTAGAGTGCCCACCGCCGAGGCTTCCGGTCGCAAAGGCCGGACGCGCCCGAAGTTGGACGAAACGGGAGAACGGGTTGAAGATCGTAGACAGGACCGCCATGCGGACCGACGGAAGCTCGGGAACCGGTCGGACAGGCCGGGTGATCCACGCCGCAGGCGCGGCGAGGCGGACCTGACGTTGCGCCTCGGTGTGCTGGTCGGGCAGAGCCCGAATCCCGCGGATCCCGCGGCGTTCCGCGAGTTCGCGCGGGCGATCGAGGCCGAGGGCTTCGATTCGATCTGGGCGCCGCAGATGATCGGCCGCGGCATGATGGCGCTCGACCCGCTCGCCGCGATGACCGCCGCCGCGACGGCGACCGACCGGGTCGAGGTGGGGACGGCGATCCTCCAGCTTCCGCTCTACCACCCGGTCGATCTGCTCCATCGCGTCCTGTCGCTCAGGCAGCTTGCGGGAGATCGCCTGACCCTGGGCGTCGGCCCCGGGTCCACCGCCGCCGACTTCGAGGCCTTCGGCCGCGACCACGCGACCCGCTTCAAGGTGTTTGGCGCGACCCTGGCCACCTTGCGCGAGGGTCTCGCGACAGGGGGTGTCGGCGAGGTCGACCTGACGCCGCCGCCGGCGATCCTCGGCGGGCAGCGGCTGATCTACGGCACCTGGGGCAAGGGCGTGGAACGGGCGGCCCGGGAGTTCGACGGCTGGGTCGCCTCCGCCTTCCACCGGACGGACGACGAAGTGATCGACGCTCTGCCGCGGTACCGCGCGGCCGGCGGCGAGCGGGCGATCGTCTCCAGCATCGTGTTTCCGCCGGGCGCAGACCCGGGTGAACTCGGAGGCCGGCTCGAGCGCTTCGCCGAGGCGGGCTTCGACGACGCGGTGGTCGTCGTGGTCGCCGGTCCACCGGCGCTGGCCGCTGTGCGCGCCGCTCTGCCGGTCGGAGATGGCGCGTCGGACTAGCGACCGCCGATTCCTGAGGAGAACCTGAACCATGCCCGAAACCGTGAACCTCCTGGATCCCGATCTCTTCCCCAAGGGCAGCGGCCCGCCGCACGACGTGTTCAGCGCGTGGCGGAAGGACGATCCGCTGCACTGGAACCCGCCGAATCCGGACTATCCGCCGCCGGGGATGGCGGTGGCCACGCGGGGCTTCTACGTGCTGACCCGCTACCAGGACGTGGCGGAAGTGTCCCGCAACCAGCGGGTCTTCTCGTCTCACACGGGCGGACCGATCATCTGGGATCTCGAAGGCGAGCCGCTGCACCGGCAACAGGCCGGCCTGATGGGCATGCCGATGGAGCAGCACCGCGCTGTCCGCCGCTTGATCGTGCCGCCCTTCACCCGCAGCGAGCTGATGGCCTTCCAGCCGCAAATCGACGCCGTCGCGACGGAGATCGTCGACGATGTCGCCGGCGCCGGCGAATGCGAGTACGTGTTCGACATGGCCTCCAAGCTGCCGGTGTACACCTTCTGCAGCCTGACCGGCGTGCCGCCCGAGAAGCGGGAGAAGGTGGCCCAGCTCGGCAACATGAACGCCGACGTCGAGAACTTCAACCCCGAGGAGATGGACCTCACGGCGGAGCTGTTCCAGATCGCCATGCAGATCACGGCCGAGAAGCAGGCGCACCCCGACGACTCCCTGATGAGCCGCCTCGTCCACGCCGAGGTGGACGGCGAAAAGCTCGACCCGCTCCAGTTGAACATGTTCTTCCTCGTCATGTCGATCGCCGGGCACGAGACGACCCGCGGCACCGGGGGCCACTTCATCCGGCTGATGAGCGAGCACCCGGACCAGTACGAGATGATCTGCTCCGATCCCGACCGTTACCTGCCGAACGCGATCGAGGAGGTGCTGCGGTATGCGCCGCCGGTCACGAACTTCCGGCGCACGGTGACGGAGGAAGTCACGCTGCACGGCAAGACGCTGAAGGAGGGTGACAAGATCTACCTGTCCTACCCGGCGGCGAACCGCGACCCCGAGATGTTCCCCGACCCGGACCGGTTCGACATCACCCGGGAGAACGCGGCCCGTCACCTCGCCTTCGGCATCGGCCCGCACGCCTGCATCGGCGCGCGGCTGGCGCGGATGCAGCTCTTTGCGCTGCTCAAGGAGATCGTGACCCGAATTCCCGACATCCAGCCCGGCAAGATGGAACGGTTACGGTCGATCTGGTTCGACTCGATCATGCGGATGCCGGTGACCTTCACGCCGGAGGCGTAGCCGCCCGCGGGGTCGGCGCACCGGTCGCGCCACGTCACCGCCACATACTCCAACCGCTCCCTGCCGCAGCCGGGAACCAACCCTCACGGAGAGACTCGATGCACGTCCGACTCCTCACCCGTTGCAGCCAGCTTGCGCCCGCGACAGCCGCTCTTGCGGCCCTGACTCTCTTCGGCTCCGCTGGCGTTGCCCAGTTCGGGGCCGTTCCGCCCGACCGTTCCTCCCTGCTGCACGACGGTGCGATGCATGTCGTGATCTGCGGCAGCGGGGCGCCGCTGCCGAGCGCCGACCGTGCACAGGCCTGCACCGCGGTGATCGTCGATGGCCGCATCTTTCTGGTCGACGTCGGCAGCGGATCGCTCGAGAATCTTCGGCTTTGGGGGATCCCGCTCGAGTCGCTTGCCGGCGTCGTGCTGACCCACTTCCACTCCGACCACATCGCGGACGTCGGCCAGACGATCTTCTCGAGCTGGGTGGCGGGCCGCGCCGAGCCGCTCGACATCTACGGGCCGGCCGGCGTGGAGCGGGTGGTCGAGGGCTTTCTCACCGCCTACGAGCTGGACTCGTCCTACCGGATCGCCCATCACGGGGAGGACCTCCTGCCGCCAGCCGGCGCGAAGGCGGAAGCCCGGACGATCGACCTTTCCGACACGGAGCCGTCCAGGGTGTTCTACGAGGAGGACGGCCTCGTGATCACCGCCTTCCTGGTCGATCACGAACCGATCGTCCCGGCCGTCGGCTACCGGTTCGACTTCGGCGGCCGTTCGGTCGTCCTGAGCGGCGACACGGTGTACTCCGCGAACCTCGAGGCGGCGAGCCAGGGCGTCGACGTGCTGGTCCACGAGGTCCTGTCCGACGCCGTGATGGGCATGGCGGCCCAGGCCCTGTCCGCTGGCGGGAACGAACGGACCGGGCAGATCGTCAAGGACACGCTGGACTACCACATCTACCCGGCCGACCTGCACGCCCTGGCCGCCGAGGCGGGCGTCGGCCTGCTCGTGCTCAGTCACCTCGCGCCGCCCCTGCCGCCCGCCCAGGCCGACGCCGTGTTCCTGCGCGGCCGCGCGGACGATGCGCCGAACGACGCCCTGGTCGCCGTGGACGGCACGCACATCGTCCTGCCCGTCGACAGCGACGAACGGACCGTCGAGACCTTCCAACCCTAGCCAGCCCTGCTTGTCCCCGGCGCGACCGGCATACCCAAGCTACGCGGTTTGCCGAAGCTCCCGGAACAGCGCAACGAACTCGGACAAGCCAAGGCTCTCCGCCCGCGCGGTGGACGGCAGGTAGAGCGCCGACAGCGCCGCTTCGGCCGCCGACCGACCCACGGTCGACCGGAAGTTGTTGACGAGCGTCTTGCGCCGCTGGCTGAACGCGGCGCGCACGAAGCCGGCAAACGCCGACCACTCCGCTTCGTCGACCGGCGTCGCCCTACGCTCCAGTCCCACGAACGCGCTCGTCACCGCCGGCGGCGGCACGAAGCTGCCGGGCCGAACGACCGACAGCCGGCGCACTGTTGCCCGCGCACCGACCAGGACGCTCAATCCGCCGTAGTCGGAATCGCCCGGCCCCGCCGCCAGCCGCTGAGCGACCTCGCGCTGCACCAGGAACGCCGCCCGGGCGCCGACCGGCGCCCGCTCGAGGACGGCGAGAACGATCCGGGTCGCCACGTTGTACGGCAGGTTACCGGCGATCCGGGTCGAAGCAGGCACTGCCTGGTAGCGCAAATCGCAACCGTCGCCGGCGACCAGAACCAGGCGCGGATCCGTGATCCGCCGGCGCAAGGTAAACGTCCACAGCAGGTCGAGTTCGCAAGCGATCACACGGCTCGCGCCACTTTCCAGCAGCAAGCGGGTCAGGACACCGCCACCGGAGCCGATCTCGACGACGCTGCGACCGGCGACGTCCAGAAAGTCGACGGCGGGAATCGCGGACTCCGGATGGCGAAGATGGTGCTGGCCCAGAGACTTCCGGAGCGGGGGAACGCGACTCACCTCTCCCGCACGGTAGCAGCGCTCCGCATAAGCTCGCGACGCAGTGACCAGCGGCACGAGAACCTCGACCCGCGCTCTGGCGGCACGGGCAGCCGCCGCGATACGGCGAGTTGTCCCCGATCGTCGCGAAGAGTCGGCCCCGGGACGAGACAGTCTGACCGGTCTCTTCGACGGCCGGGCTCTCCACAAGGCTCTCGCCACGGCGGTCGCAGACGCCGAGCAGCGAGGCGACGATGTCGGCTTGCTGTTCCTCGACCTCGACCACTTCAAGCGGATAAACGACCGGCACGGCCACCAGGCCGGCAGCCGCATCCTGCGTCAGGCCGCGACACTGTTCCAGACCGCCGCCGGCGGCGCGGGAGGCTTCGCCGCGCGCTACGGCGGCGATGAGTTCGTGCTGGTTCTGCCCGGAACCGACATCGACCACGCGGTCGGGCGAGCCGAGCTCCTGCGTGCCAGCGTGGCGTCGACCCTGTTCCCCGGCGGCGCCGACACCGTGTCCCGGCCGGTGGTCAGCCTGACCTGCTCCATCGGCGCCGCCAGCCTCCTTCGCCTTCCGGCCGCACGGGCCGACTCCGGGGAAAGCACCGCCGCGCGCCTGCTCCGCAGGGCCGACGACGCGATGTACTCGGCGAAGAGAGCCGGCCGGAATCGAGTCACGGCACTCGACGCCAGGGCGGCCGGTGTCGCCTGACCGCCGGGTCGACTCGGTTCACTCCAGGCCGCAGCGGGAACTCCAGAACGGTTCCGGCGCGGTCTGGGGCAACCGGGTCGCGGCCGGCAGGTCGTGGGCAACGATCGCGTCGAGGCGGTGCCTGCGCAGCGGCACGGCGCCGATCGAGAGGGGCCACGGCGGCCGACGGAAAGCGAACAGGCTGAAGGACACCGCCGGCCGAGCGTCGGCGTCAATGGAAAGCACGTCCCGTGGCGGCCCCTCGGCTCCGTTCGACCAGTCCAACCGCTGCCACAGGTCCTCGAGTGACTCGGGCCAGCCAGGCGGCAGGCCGGGCCAGGCCAGGATCCGGCGACGGACCTCAGCGCGCAGATCCGGATCGCCCTCGAAGACGGCGGCAGCCAGGAGCAGCGGCTCCGCGAGAATCGCCCGTGCCGCTCGCGCCGCTACCCGTGGATCCTCCGCTGCACCCCCCTCCCCGCGTTCCAGGCGCATCAGTTCGAACGGCGCAAGCGCCGACAGCGGATCGAGATCGCAGGCCCGCTCCAGGGCATCTCGCCTCTGATCGGCGTCAGCATCCTCCACGATGCCGGCCAGCAACCAGAACGGCGCCAGTCCGTCGGCGGCCCTGGCCGCAGCCCACGGTTCGAGACGCGCCCGGTAGAGCGGAAACGCGGGGTCGGCGCCGGCTGCCGCGCGCAAAGCGGCCACCGTCCGGGCGGGAACGTCCGTTCCTTCCTCCACCGTGGCGGCGGCAACTGCCGCGCGAGCGTACGACCGGGAAGCCCAAGCGCGTTCCAGCGACCAGGCAAGACCCACCGCGAGCGAGCAGAAGAACGCCACGCGAGCCCACACAGGAGCCCCACCGCCGAGCACCCGCGCCGGAGCCGCGCCGGGCCCGTGCGCCGCCACTGCCAGGCCCAGATTCAGGATCAGCATCGCCGGTACCGCGGCCACTACGGCGAAGACTCCGAACACCATGCAGACAAGGGTCCCCAGCAGACCCGACAACGCCGCCGCCAGCAGTTCCGGATCCCGTATCGCACGCAGACCCGCCACCGTCGCCGCGTCCTCGGCTCCCGCGGTCCCGGCGCCTTCGCTACCCGGTTCCCGCGCCGCGCGAACCAGCTCGGCAAGTCGAGCCCGTCCAAAACGCCCCACAACGGCCAGCAGGAGCAGGGAACCGACGATCCCGAGTTCGTACGGCGCCTGGGCCAACAGAGTATGGGCGTCCGTGACGACTTCTCCTGGAGGGTGAACGCCCGGCGCCGGATGCCAGTGGCGCGCCAGGGTCCAACTCGTCGCGCCCGGACCCCAGCCCAGGATCGGACGCTCCAGGAAGCCGTCGAAAGCGGCAGTCGCGTACGTTCGGCGTGCGAGAAGCGACGGATCCTCAAGTCTCAGGACCGCACCCACTCTCTTCACCGGACCCGGTACGTCGAGCCGCGATCCAGCCTGGCCCGCGGCGAGCGTCAGCCCGCTGGCAACGACCAGAAAGAGAGCCAACCGCGCCAGCCATCGGCGGCCCCCGGTCCGCCACAGCGCCCACCCCGACGCCACCACGACCTGGACACCCACCGCGGCCAAACCCGACAGCGAACCCGTGGCGGCCAGAGTCCAGATCAGGACCGCACCGACAAGGAGCGTGGCGCCCTGGCGCAGCCGCGGCCTTTCCGAGCCGAACAGGCGCCACGCGCCGAGCGCCGCCGGCGGCAGAAGGGCTATGAGGACCAGCGCCAACTGGTTGTGATGGCCGATCGGCATCGCCGCCCGACCCTGTTCATGCAGGGGTTGCAGGCCCAGCGCCCAGGCCGACGCCGCGACACCGACGACGGCGCAGCCGCCCAGTGCCCATCGGGCGGCGGCGGCCGAGCCGAGCAGACGGCCGATCCCACCGGCCGCCCATGCCGCGGGCAGCAAGAAGACCACGAACGCCTCGCCAGCGCGGCTCACCGGAGACAGGAGCCAGCTCGAGGCCGCGGCCAGCCACAGCAACGGGAGCAACGCCGGCCACCAGCGGCCTCCGGCCGTCCCAAGCGCCAGAGGGTCGAGGAACGACCCGCGGCCGGCCCAGGCGAAGGCCAGAAGCAACACGGCGCCCGTAACCTGGGCTGCCGCGGCGACGCCGAGATGGAAGGTCCCCGCGTAGAAGACGATCGCCGCCAGGCTCAGGGTGACGAACAACGCCGCGCCGCGTTCCCGCCACGGGCGTTCAGACATCGCTAACGACCCGCCGGCTCAGGAACCCGAACCGCGCACGCCGGTCGCGCCCGAACGCCGGGTCAGACGCACCGCCACCTCGGGAGCTTCGCGCAGGCAGGTCCAGAGAATGCGAAGCGAGGTCGCGAAGGCGCGCCAGCCGGTCCGAAACACGGCGGCAGGCGGAGCATCGGGCTCGCCATAGCCGCGCGCGTCGGCCTTCACCTGCTCCCAGCCGGTGAACAGCCGGCCCCAGGGACTCGCCAGGACCTCGGCCATCTGCCGCTTCGCTTTGTAGGGATACCAGAACGAGTCGTGGTAGAGGACGCTCGCCAGATAGGCCCACGGCGCGAGGAAGGTGCGCAACGACCACTCGACCGGCCGCCGCAGCGGCCCCCAGTAGATCTTGTGCTGCATTCTCGCCGCGAAGGTCATCTTCCGGAACGGCCCGACGAACCCCCAACTCCTGCCGGCGACCTCGGGATCGCCGACGATTTCGATCTCCCGAGGATCGCCGCAGCCCAGCCCGAGATCGTGCGCCAGCCGGATGTACCGGATCTGTAGAGGGTCGAAGCCCATCAGCTTCGCCGCCACCGCGTCGATGGCGACCTGATCGGCGCTCGCCAGGATCACGTTGCCGATCCGGGGAATCATGCAGCGCGGGCCGGGCCCGTCCCCCGCGAAGGTTCCGTCCATCGCCGCGAACACACCGCGGTGGATGCGCTGCTGGATCATCAGCAGGTCGACCAGGGTCTCGTGGATCACCGGATGGGTCCAGTGGCGCCGTTCGTTGAGCAGACCGCCGAAGGCGTTCTTCATCGCGCCGGTCGTCGTGGTGAAGACGTGCGTCTTGACCGTCGGCAGGTGGATGATGTTCTCGCCCACGAAGCGAGCCGGGATGTGGAAGCCCTGAGGGTAGACGTCGTTCAGGCACAGGAAGCGATCCGCCAGATCGCCGACGGCGTCGCGGATCGGCAGCCACTCCTCGCCCTCCTCGTAAAGGTGGACGTTGCGCAGGCCGTGCGCCCGGATCACGTCGATCTGCTTGTTCTCCCGCTCGCCGAGACGGGCGTCGATGACCACGGTCCGGTTGTGGCAGCCGTGGATCAGCGCGGGGTCGTAGCCGTCGCTCTTCATCGCCCGCACGACACCTTCAAGCTGCCACGGCGTCGTCGAGCTGCCCGGGTAGAAGAAGTGCCAGGAGATGTTGATCTTGAGCGCCGTGTCGACGGAGGGGTCGACGACTTCGCGGTAGCCGGCGAGGTTCAGCAGCTCGTGGTAATCGGCCAGCACCGAGGACGGCGCGGTCGGCAGCACGGCAACGCGGGGCGAGGCGGGCGACGAAATCAGTTCGAGGCTCCTCGCGCGCCTCGGGACATGGCCGCGAGAAAGTCGGCATTCGAGGGCGTGTTCTTGAGCCGCTCCTGGAGAACCTCCATGCTCTCGACGACCGGTAGCGGGTTCAACACCTTGCGCAGCACCCACACCCGCTGGAGTTCGTCCGGCGACAACAGCAGCTCCTCCTTGCGGGTGCCCGACTTGTCGATGTCGATGGCCGGGAAGATCCGCTTGTCGACCAGTTTGCGGTCGAGATGCAACTCCGAGTTGCCGGTGCCCTTGAACTCCTCGAAGATCACGTCGTCCATCCGGCTGCCGGTGTCGATCAGCGCGGTGGCGACGATGGTCAGCGAACCGCCACCCTCGATGTTCCGGGCGGCGCCGAAGAAGCGCTTCGGCCGCTGCAACGCGTTCGCGTCGATGCCGCCCGACAGCACCTTGCCCGAGGGCGGCTGCACCGTGTTGTAGGCGCGCGCCAACCGCGTGATCGAGTCGAGCAGGATGACGACGTCCTTGCCGTACTCGACCAGGCGCTTCGCCTTCTCGATCACCATCTCGGCGACCTGGGTATGGCGCGAAGCGGGCTCGTCGAAAGTGGACGACACGACCTCGCCCTTGACCGAACGCTCCATGTCGGTCACTTCCTCGGGCCTCTCGTCGATCAACAGAACGACGAGCACGACTTCGGGATGATTCGTCGCGACGGAGTGCGCCAACGACTGCAGCAGCATCGTCTTGCCGGTGCGCGGCGGCGCCACGATCAGGGCGCGCTGACCCTTGCCCATCGGCGTGACCAGGTCCGTGACTCGCGACGAAATGTCTCCTTCCACCTCGAGGCGGAGGCGCTCGTCCGGGTAAAGCGGGGTCAAGTTGTCGAAGAAGATCTTCTGGCGCACGACGTCCGGATGCTCGAAGTTCACGGCCTCCAGCTTGATCAGCGCCAAGTACCGCTCGCCCTTGTTCATCGGCTGGCGCACCTGACCGGAAACCGTGTCCCCGGTGCGCAGATCGAACCGCCGGATCTGGCTGCGGGAGACGTAGATGTCGTCCGGACCCGGGAGGTAGCTGTACTCCGGAGCCCGCAGGAAGCCGTAGCCGTCGCTCAGGCACTCGAGCACGCCCTCGCCGAAGAGCAACCCGCTCTTCTCCGTCTGCGCCTCCAGGATCTTGAAGCTCAACTGCTGTCTGGCCATGCCAGCCGCACCGACGACCTCCAGCTCCCGCGCCAGCTTGAGGAGGTCGCGGTTGCTCAAGTCCTTCAGGGCCTTCAGGTCGAAGGCCAGCTCCGCGCTGGCAGCCGCCCGAGCGCCGCCATTCCCGCTCCCCGCCGCTTCCCGGGCTCCGTTTGTCGTCATCTTCTCAGGTCCTCGGCATCGTTGGCGCCGGCAGGGCTGGACTCCGGGTTCGTCAAGACTCCCAGCAGCCGCGCGACTCCTTCACCAGTTCGAGACGACACGGGAAACAGTGCCGCCCCCGCCGGCATTCCCAACAGCTCTGCAACTTCGGCAAGGGTTCGAGCTCGAGCGCCGCGTTTTACGCGGTCGATCTTGGTGACCGCAACAACGGGATCGAACTCCAGACTACGAAGGTACCCGTACGCTTCGGAGTCGAGTGGTGTGCCGGCGATCTTACCATCCACCAGCAGGACCACCGTGGCCAGATCCGGGGCCGACCGGAGGTAGAGGTCCACGCTCCTCCCCCACGCCTCCCGTTCCCGTTTCGACACCCGCGCGTATCCGTATCCCGGCAGGTCGACGACGTACCAGGACTCGTCGATCAGAAAGAAATTCACGGTCCGGGTGCGCCCCGGCGTGGAACTCGTGCGCGCCAGGTTCTTGCGGCCCAGCATCCGGTTGATCAGGCTCGACTTGCCAACGTTCGACCGTCCGGCGAAGACGACCTGGGGACGACCGTCCCTGGGCAGATCGACCGACCGTACGGCCGATACGACGAAACGCGCGCTCTGGACCTTCACGGTCCAATCCTCCCGGTCTTCCAGAAGTCCACGCGCAGACGCGGACTCCCGCGGACCCGCCGCAGCTTCCGACTCTTCACCTCGCTGATCCGCCCAGTGTCGCCGCACCCGCCTTTCACGGCGGCACGACGGTGGCGGTAAACGAGTCGGAGTCCGTGGCGCCCGCGCTGTCTGTCACCTTGTACGTGATGTTGTAGGTCGTACTCCTGCTCACAGTCGGCAGGGTCCCCCTGGCGACCCTCGTTGCGGCGTTGAACGTGATCCCGGGAGGAAGCCCCGACAGACTGTACCTGTAAGGAGGCGTACCTCCCGTCGCAACCGGAAAGAGCGTGTTCACCCTGCCCGCGGACGGGAGGTTGCTGAAGTTCGGAATGTCCGGCGCCGACAGCGGCGGTCGCGGCGGCGGCGCGGATGTGAGTTCCACATGGGAAGACCACGCCCCGTTCCCGAGCGAACTGACCGCGCGGACGCGATAGTGCCGGGTCAGGCCCGCCGCCGTCGTGACGCTCCACGACCTGGCCCTTGGCGGGATGTTCGACGCTGTCGGCGATCCCGCGCCCGGCCACCTCCACGAGCTCGTCGCGCTGCGGCCAGCACTGCAACTGCTGACGCGGCGATGCGACGCCTCAACGCTCTACTTCTGGACAGTCAAAGCTGAGCGTCCACCCGCCGTCACGCGTGACGGAAAGACCGTCGATGGGACATTCGGCACGGGCCGCAGCCGACGACCGCATCGTCCGCGCGAACTCGCGCCGAGCGCCGGAAGCAGGACTCTGGCGAGCCAAGTGTGCAGTGGCCTCAAGGAAACCGCCGAAGTCCAGGCGGTCGACGTAGGCCCGCAACGCCCCGATGGTGCCGAGGCTCTTTGTGGATCCGCTCGCGAATGCGCGCTCAAGGCGGCCATCGGACTTCAGCTCAAACAGCATTCCAGTCACCCGACTTTCGGTGGAGACGATGCCACTTAGCCACGCGCCGATCACAACAACGCGGTCGCCGAGTTGCGGCTCGTAGTCGACTCCTTCGTCGCGGTCGTGGCAGAACGGGATGCCCCCGATCACCATCCTCCGCAGCGGAATCAGGACGTAGTCGGGAATCGGGGACCGATCGGTGAGTTGCACTCCGTCCGACAGCCCCAGGAGCACCATCGGGCCAGCCCCTCCGGAGAACCCGGGGATGATCTCGGACACCGTCGCGGTGACAGCCACCTCAGACAAAAGGAGGGTCCCTTCCAGCGTTCCAATCTCCGGATCCGGAGGTAACACCGTCAATCTCTCGTAGTCAGGAACGTAACAGTACGACTCCGGCGGGTAGCTGAGTTCGGCCAGACTCCGCGATTCGGCGGAACCGAACTTCTCCTTGAACTGGTCGATCTTCTCCTTCGCCCAGATCGCTGTTGCGCGATCGATCTGCCCAAAGTCCGGCAGCGACCACTTGATTGAGCCGTCAGGCTCGACGGACTTCGACGCCGCCCTCCAGAGCGGCCAGTCCCCGAGTGATTCGCCCAGACTCTCCGGATACTCCTGTCCGGCGACCAGCCCTGCCAGTAGTGTCACTGCGACACCCAGCATCGGGATGCGCGTGCTCCTGCTCATTCGTCTCGCCGTCTCCTGCCGTTGCCCCCTGCCGCCGAGAACGCACCGCGAAGTCGATGGCCTTCGCCAACTCGGGAGTACGCATCGGAACCGTCCCGAATCTCGTCCGAGTTGGACACGACGCTGCCGACACTCCTAGCAGCCCGTGGTGGAAGTCCCGCTCGCACCGAGAGCGGTCAGGCGCGCGTCCAACAAGGCGCGATGAGGGAGCATATCGGGCCATATTCGACCGAAGAGCAACGATGTTGGACGTGATGTATGGCCGCTCGAATGCAGTGGGACTTTCACCACGGGCTGCTAGTGAGCGACGCCCGCCGGCGGGGCCTCGTCCGCCGGCTTCTGGAACTCGGCCGGCACCTCCGGCACCCTGGGGACGACCCCGTCGAAGACGGTTTCCAGCACCTCGTCCATCGACTCGACGAGATGGAAGGTCATCTCTTCGCGGACCTCCTCGGGCACTTCCTCGAGGTCCTTCTCGTTCTCCTTCGGAAGCAGGAGCTCGAAGATTCCGGCGCGGTACGCCGCCAGCACCTTGTCCTTGATGCCGCCCACCGGCAGCACCTTCCCACGCAAGGTGATTTCACCGGTCATCGCCACGTCGCCCCGCACGGGGACGCCAAGCAGGGCCGAGATCAACGCGGAAGCCATCGTGATGCCCGCTGAGGGACCGTCCTTCGGAATGGCGCCCTCGGGCACGTGAATGTGGAGGTCCTGGTCGGCGTGGAAGCCCGGCTCCAGGCCGAACACATCGGCGCGGCTGCGGAGATAGGACATCGCGGCTCGCGCCGATTCCTTCATCACGTCGCCGAGCTTGCCGGTCAGGATCAGCTTGCCGCTGCCCTTCATCAGGCCGACTTCGCTCTCCAGCAGTTCGCCCCCGGCCTGAGTCCACGCCAGACCCGTGGCAACGCCGACTTCCGATCCGTCGAGCTTCTTGCGCGGCCGGTACTTCGGCTTGCCGAGGAGCTCCGCGACCAGGCCCGGGTCGACGGGGATCGCCGGCTCCGAGGCCGCCTTCTTCGCCTTGCCCTTCTTGCCCTTCGATTCGGCCTTCACCTTCTCGGCTCGACCGTCCTCGACGAGTCGGCGGGCCAGCTTCCGGCACACGGCGGCGATCTCGCGCTCCAGGTTCCGGACTCCCGCTTCGCGGGTGTAGGAGTCCATCAGGAAACCGAGGCTGTCATCGCTGAACCGGATCGCGTCGTCGGTCAGGCCGTGGCTGTCCAACTGCCTTGGCACCAGGAACTGCCGCGCGATCTCCAGTTTCTCGTTCGGCGTGTAGCCGGCAAGCTGAATGATCTCCATCCGGTCCTTGAGCGCCGGCGGAATCGGATGCTCGACGTTCGCCGTGGCGATGAACATCACCTTGGACAGGTTGTACTCCACGTCCATGTAGTGGTCGACGAAGGTGTCGTTCTGCTCCGGGTCCAGGACCTCCAGCAGCGCTGACGAGGGGTCGCCGCGGAAGTCCGTCGACATCTTGTCGACCTCGTCGAGCAGGAAAACCGGGTTGACGGTCCCCGCCCGCTTCATCATCTGGATGATCTGGCCAGGAAAAGCGCCGATGTACGTGCGCCGGTGCCCTCGAACCTCCGCCTCGTCGCGCACCCCGCCAAGGGACAGGCGAACGAACTTGCGACCCGTGGCGGCGGCGATCGACTTGGCCAGCGAGGACTTGCCGACGCCCGGCGGTCCGACGAAGCAGATGATCGAGTTCTGCGTCTTGCTCGTCAACTGCCGGACGGCGAGGAACTCCAGCACCCGCTCCTTGACCTTCTCCAGCCCGTGGTGACCCTGATCCAGGATCGTGGCCGCCTTCTTCAGGTCCTTCAGTTCGCGGCTGCGTTTCTTCCATGGCACCGAAACGAGCCAGTCGACGTAGTTGCGCGACACGGTCGCCTCGGCCGACACCGGGGGCATGGCTTCGAGCCGGCGCAGTTCCTGCTCGGCTTTCTCGCGCACGAGTTTCGGTGCACCGGACTTCTCTACCTTCTTCTTCAGCTCGGCGATCTCGTCGGCGCGATCGTCCTTGCGCCCCAGCTCATGGTGGATCGCCTTGATCTTCTCGTTGAGGTAGTACTCCTTCTGCGCCTTCTCCATCTGCTTCTTGACCTGCACGTTGATCCGCTTGTCGATGTTGATCTTCTCGACCTCGACATCGAGCAGGTCGTGAACCGCCTGCAGGCGTTCGTACGGGTTCAGGGTTTCGAGCAGGGTCTGCTTCTCCGCGGTGGAGACGGTCAGGTGAGCCGCCAGGGCGTCGGCGAAGCGATCGGGATCGTCGAGCTTCAGGGTCGACATCAGGCTCTCGAACGCCAGGTGGTGCGACATCTTCGCGTACTGCTCGAAGCTGTTGAGCAGCCGGCTCATGTAGACCTGCACCTTGTCGTCGGCCGGATAGTCGATCTCGTAGACCTCGACATCGGCCTCGAAGGCGCCGTCCTTCTCCTCCAGGGTCCGCAACTCCGCCCGACGCATCCCTTCGACCATCACCTTGACGTTGCCGTTCGGCAACTTCACGTTCTGGACCACCCGAGCGACGACTCCGATCGGATGGATGTCGTCAATGCCGGGATCGTCCACCTTGGGATCCCGCTGGGCGACCAGGAAGATCAGCTTGCCGGCCGTGCGCAGCGTCTGCTCCAGCGCCAGCACCGAACCGCGGCGGCCGACGATGAAGGGAGCCATCATCTGCGGGAAGACGACCATGTCTCGCAGCGGCACGACCGGCAGCCGCTCGCTCGAGGTCGAAATGTATCCGGAAGCCATCGCTACACCGCCTTCTCGTAGACGGTCAACGGCTGTATGCCCTTCATCACCACATCCTCGTTGATGACGCACTCCTTGACGCCGGCTTCGGACGGCAGGCCGTACATCAGTTCCAGCATCAACTCCTCGAGGATGATCCGCAGGCCGCGCGCGCCGACATTGCGCTTCATGGCCTGCCGGGCCACCGCCCGCAGCGCCTCGGCCGTCAACGTGAGCTTCACGTCCTCGAACTCGAACATCGCTTCGTACTGCCGGACCAGGGAGTTCTTGGGCTCCGTCAGAATCCGGACGAGGTCGTCCTCGTCGAGCATCTCCAGGGTCGCCACGACCGGCAGGCGACCCACGAACTCGGGGATCAGGCCGTACTTGATCAGGTCCTCGGGCAGCACGTGCCGGAGCATCTCGCCCGCCCGCTTGTCCCGGTTCCTGATCTCGGCGCCGAAGCCCATCGTCTTCTCGTGCATCCGCCGCTCGATCCGCTCCTCGAGGCCGACGAACGCGCCGCCGCAGATGAAGAGGATGTTCGTCGTGTCGATCTGCAGGAACTCCTGGTGCGGATGCTTGCGTCCGCCCTGGGGCGGAACGTTGCACTGCGTCCCCTCGAGGATCTTGAGCAGGGCCTGCTGCACGCCCTCGCCCGACACGTCCCTGGTGATCGAGGGGTTGTCCCCCTTGCGGCAGATCTTGTCCACCTCGTCGATGTAAACGATGCCGCGCTGGGTCTTTTCCTTGTCGCTCCCGGACGCCTGGTAGAGCTTCAGGATGATGTTCTCCACGTCCTCGCCCACATAGCCCGCCTCGGTCAGCGTCGTCGCGTCCGCGATCGTGAAGGGAACGCTCAGCAGCCGCGCCAGGGTCTGCGCCAGAAGCGTCTTGCCGGTGCCTGTGGGGCCGATCAGCAGGATGTTCGATTTCTGCAGTTCGACGTCGGTCCTGGACCGCTCGCCGAAGTCGATTCGCTTGTAGTGGTTGTAGACCGCGACCGCCAGCTTCTTCTTCGCCTGCTCCTGGCCGATCACATAGTCGTCGAGCAGCTTCTTCAGTTCCTGGGGCTTGGGCAGGGCCGCTTCCTGGCGCTGCTCGAGCATCCGGTCCTCGGCGATGATGTCGAGGCAGATGTCGACGCACTCATCGCAGATGAAGACCGTCGGACCAGCGATGAGCTTCTTGACCTCACGCTGGCTCTTGCTGCAGAACGAGCACCTGAGGGCGTCGTCTCCGCTGTCCTTCTTCGGCATCCGTCGGCTCGTTTCTGCTTGTTCCCGTGCGCTTCGTTCGGTCCGCCACGACGACCACTACGGGTCGTGGGCACCTCGACGCGGGCCTTCCGGCTCGCGTCCGATCCGTTCGGGATGGTAGCACGGCCCGGGGTCGCCGGCCGTTCATTCGGCGCCGGCTACTGGGCTCCCCGACGCTCCACGACGCGGTCGGCCAGGCCGTACTCCACCGCCATTTCGGCGGTCAGAATCTTGTCCCGCTCGGTGTCGGCGTGGACTTCTTCGGTGGACTTTCCGGTGTGCAGCGCCAGCAGTTCGTCGATCCGACCGCGCATCCGCAGCAGGTCCTGGGCGTGGATGTCGATGTCTGTCTGCTGGCCTCCCAGGGCCTGCACCCAGGGCTGGTGAATCAGCACGCGCGCGTTGGGCAGCACGAGCCGTTTCTCCTTGGCGCCGCCCGCCAGGAGCACCGCCGCGAAAGACGCCGCCTGGCCCACGCACAGGGTCGAGACATCCGGCTTCACATGCTGCATCGTGTCGTAGATGGCGAAGCCCGCGGTCACGGAGCCACCCGGCGAATTGATGTAGAGGGAGATGTCCTTCTCCGGGTTCTCGGACTCGAGAAACAGCATCTGTGCGATGACCAGGTTCGCCACGTCGTCATCGATAGCCCGGCCGAGGAACACGATGTTGTCCTTGAGCAGCCGCGAGTAGATGTCGTAGGCGCGTTCTCCCCGGTTGGTCTGTTCGACCACCATGGGTACGAGCATGGCTTAGCCCTCTTCTTCGGCGGCGGGTTCTTCCGCCCCGCCGCCCGATTCATCCTTGGGCGCAGCGACCGGCGCGTTGGCCTCGAGCAAGGCCTGCACCGTCGTGTCCCGTCTGAGTTCGATCTTCAACATCTCCATGCCGCCATCCCGCTCCAGCTCACGGCGCAACTTGCCCCGGTTCGTGTTGCGGGAGCGAGCCATGATCTCCAGCGTGCGCTCGAGCTCTTCCCGGGTCGGTTCGATCCCGTCCTCACGGGCGATCCGGTCGAGCAGGAAGGAGGAATGCGCCCGTTTTCCCGCCTGCGGCCGGATCTCCTCCATCATCTGCTCCCAGGGCAACTGCTGCTGTTCGAGATCCACACCCTGTCGAGCCAGGTTGTTCGCGTAGGACCGCGCCATCTGGAACGCCTCGCGTTCCACCACCGCCTCGGGGAGTTCAACCGGATACCGTTCGCGCAACTGCTCGAGCAGGGCGTCCGTGCGCTGCTGGCCGGCAGCCTCGACCTTCCGCGACCGCACCTGCTCCCGAAGGTTCTCCCGCAGATCATCGACGCTCTCGATGCTCGCGGCCAAGCCGCTGGCCCAGTCGTCGTCGACCTCCGGCAGCTTCCTCTCGAGCACCTCGTCGAGTTCGACGTCGTAGCGGCGCTGCCGTTCGATGTTGTCTTCCTGCTCGACGCGCTCGAAGCTCGCCGCCCGACCGGCCGAGAGCCCCGTCAGGTTGTCGGTGAGCTCAGGCCAGACCCGCTCGTCGCCCAGCTCGAGGTCGATGTCGTGGGTCGCCGGACCGCGAGTGTCCTGGTCGTGGCTGTGGCTGTGGTCGTGGCTGTGGTCATGGTCGTGGTCGTGACCCTCGCCATCCGCCTCCGCGTCAAACCCGGGCATCGCGGAGCGATGGACCTTCCCGCGCACCCGGTCGCCGCGTGCGGCCGAGCGGTCGACCGGCACCCAGGTCGAGCGCTCCAGGCGAACCTGCTCCAGCACATCGTCGACCTCCGCCTCGGTCGGCTCCACTTCGGGCTGCGGCAGCTCGAAGCTCCGGTCGTCGTCGATTTCGACATCGGGCTCGACGTCGACGGTCACCGTGAAGCGCAACGGCTGGCCGGGGACCACCTCGACCGGCCCGACACTTGGCGGCAGCATGGAGTGGACATCCTCCTCCTCGCGCGCCAACTGCCAGTACTTCGGCGCCAGCCGCTCCGACACATCCTCCCCGATCGCCTCGGCGAACCGCTGGCGGATCAGGTCGAGCGGCGCCTTGCCCTTGCGGAAGCCGTCGAGACGGGCCCGGCGACGGTAGTCCTGAGCCACCCTCAGGTGCTCGGCATCGACCTCCTCGGCCGGCACCTCGATGTCGAACTCGTGCCGGCACAGGCCGACCTCCCGCTTGGAGACCACTACAGTCATGACTGGAAGCGTGGAATCAGCGGGTTACGGTTGCGAGAGAAAGGGCGGATGGTTGCGAGAGCAGACTCTGGAGTCCAGGGGGCGCGACAAGTTGCGTGTCAGGCGTGCGAAAGGGGGGACTCGAACCCCCACCCCTCTCGGGACTAGATCCTAAGTCTAGCGCGTCTACCAGTTCCGCCACTTTCGCGCCGTCGCCCCCAGGAATGGGCTGCCTCGGGTGGGGTGTGGTGAGCCGCCTAGGAATCGAACCTAGAACCCACAGATTAAGAGTCTGTTGCTCTGCCAATTGAGCTAGCGGCCCGGCCTCCACGCCGCCTTCGCGTCAACCGGGTTCTCCGGTGCCGGCGGCAGCGGGGCACTATATCCGAAGTGCTGCGGCCCCGTGCGCGGCAGAAACCGGGTGCGCCGGACCTTCTGCCGCGCCTAACCACCCTGAACGAAGCGCACGATCTCGACGCGGTCTCCATCGCGGAGCGCCGTTTCGCCAAAGCGGGCCCGCGGCACGAGTTCGCGGTTCAACTCGACCGCCACCGTCTTCGGGTGCTGGTCCAGGCTCGCCAGCAGATCGAGAACGGTGGCGCCGGTCCCCTCGTAAGCCAACTCCTTCTCCTGGCCGTTGACCCGAAGTTGCAGCACTGGGCCCACCGCAGCAACGTCCTCAGTCGGGCGCGAGTTCCGCGGTCCGGTCCGGGGCGTCGGACCACAGCCGTTCCAGGCGATAGAGTTCACGCCGCTCGGCGTCGAAGACGTGGACGACCACGTCGCCGTAGTCGAGCAGCACCCACTGGCCCCTGCCCGCTCCTTCGAGATGCAGCGGCCGGGAGCCGTCGGCGCGCAGCCGGCGCTCCACCGCTTCCGCGATGCTGCTCACCTGGCGGGCGTTGGCTCCGTTGCAGATGACGAAGAAGTCGGTGAAGTCGCTGACTTCGGTGAGTTCCAGCACGCGCAGGTCCTGCGCCTTGCGGTCAAGCGCCGCCGCGGCTGCCGCGCGAACACGATCCTCTGAGTGGTCGGTCCCCTCGGGATCGGGAGTGGTCGCGGCCCCTTGGGCCTGGAGCGTTTGCACTTGCGTCAACGGTACAACCCGTACTTGCGACAGTAGCGCAGCACCGGGTCCGGCATCAAATCCGCGTTCACGTCGGCACCCTGCGCCAGACGCCGGCGAATGTCACTCGACGAGACATCGACCGAACGGTGACGGACGAGGACGTAGCCTCGCGCCCTCTCGACGGACGAACGCACCTCCGGGTCGAGCCCCCGCTCCCCGGGACGCGCGAGGACAACCAGCTTCACCGCCTCGATCAGGTCGTCAAAGCGTCGCCAGCCGGGTAGTTCGTTGAAACTGTCGACGCCCAGGAGCAGGTGGAACTCGGCATCCGGAGACTCGGTCGCGTAGCGCTCGACCGTCTCGATCGTGTACACGGATCGTCGGAGGTCGAGTTCGGCATCCGACACGATGAGTTCGGGAAAGGGCATCAGCGCCAACTCGACCATCGTGTTCCGCCGCAGCGCGGGGGCCCTCGTTCCCCGCGGCTTGTGCGGCGGGCGGGCAGTCGGCAGATAGTGAACGACATCCAGCCCGAGAGACTCCCGGGCAGCGAGCACCGGTCGAATGTGGCCGTTGTGGATCGGATCGAAGCTGCCGCCGAAGAGCCCGATACGCGCCCCCTTGCCGCTCATGGCCGACTTCCCGACGCCGTGTCCGCGGCTGCATCGGCCGCGTTGAGCAGGCCCCGAAGTTCCCGAACGAGCGGCGCCAGGCCCGCTCCCGCCACGGCCGAGACTTCGAGTGCCTTCAGTCCCCGTTTCGCGGCCAGTTCGTGAAGCTCGCGGCGCCTGTCCTCGTCGGCGATGTCGAGCTTCGAACCGCACAGGATCCGCGGCCGGTGCAGGAGTTCTTCGTTGAAGGCGCCCAGCTCGGCATCGATCGTGTCCGTGGCCCCCTCCACGCTGCCGCCCTCTTCGTCCGGCTGCGGCCCGAGATCGACCAGGTGCAGCAGCACGCGGCACCGCTCGACGTGACGAAGGAAGCGCGTTCCGAGTCCGGCGCCCCCGGCGGCGCCCGCGATCAGACCCGGCAGATCGGCGATCACGAAGGGCTCCGCTTCGAGCGGTACCGCCGGCGGCCCGACCACGCCGAGTTGAGGCACCAGGGTAGTGAACGGATAGTCCGCGATCTTCGGTCTGGCCGCGGTCAGAACACTGATCAAGGTCGATTTGCCGGCATTCGGCAGGCCGACGACTCCGACATCGGCGAGCAGCTTCAACTCGAGACGGAGCCGCTTCTGCTCGCCGGGCGTCCCCGGCTCCGTGCGCCTCGGCGCCCGCTGCCTCGCACTCTTGAAGCGCGCGTTCCCGCGGCCGCCGGCACCGCCCCGGGCAACGATCAGCCGCTCGTCATCGGCCAGCACCTCACCCAGGTCCTCGCCGGTCTCCGCGTCGCAGACCTCGGTACCGAGGGGCACGGGGATGATCAGATCACCGCCGCTCCTGCCGGTCTTGTTCGAGCCCTCGCCGTGCCGGCCCCGCTCCGCGTGGTAGTTGGCGGGAAAGGTGAGGCGGTAGAGCGTGCCGAGCCCCGAGGAGCCCACCAGAACCACACTGCCGCCGTGACCTCCGTCGCCACCGGAGGGGCCTCCGCGCGGCACGAACTTCTCCCGCCGGAACGCCATGCAGCCGTTACCGCCGGCGCCCCCGAGGACATCGATGACGGCCTCGTCGATGAAGTTCATCTACCGCTCCCGGCGGCGACGTCGAAGCCGCAGAACGCATCGCACGCTCGGAGCGCTGCGGCGCAGGCTCCTAGCCGGCTGGATGAACGTTGACGATCGTGCCGCGCCGGCCCCGGTTGCGGAACTCGACCACGCCGTCCGCCCGAGCAAAGAGGGTGTCGTCATTGCCGCGGCCCACGTTCTCGCCGGGAAAGAACCGGGTCCCACGCTGGCGGACGATGATCGTCCCGCCGGTCACGCTTTCGCCCGCGTAACGCTTCACACCCAGGTTCTTGGGATTCGAATCGCGGCCATTGCGGCTCGAGCCCTGGCCCTTCTTGTGCGCCATTTCTTTCGACCTCCGTTTCGGGACCTCTACGCCCCGGCCGCCCGTTCGATCGCCTCGATCCGAAAACGCTGCAGGTCCTGCCGGTGCCCGTTGCGCCGGCGGTAGCCCTTGCGGCGCTTGAACTTGAAGACGATGATCTTGGGCCCGCGCAGGTCGGACACGAGCGACGCCCGCACCCGCGCGCCATCGACGACGGGGCCACCGACTTCGGCTTCGCCCTCGCCGCCGCCGATCATCAACACGCGGTCGAAGACGACCTCCGAGCCCGCTTCGGCGCCGGCAACACGCTCAAGGTCCACGACATCGCCTTCCGCGACCCGGACCTGCTTGCCGCCGGTCTCTATCACTGCGTACATGGTGTTCTCTCTGCGGCGCGCCGTTGCAACGAGCGCCGAACGTCATTCGCCGTTGGCTGTCAACTCTCCGTGCGGTACGTCCTCAGACCCGCGCCAGGACACCGCCGAGGCGGCATTCGACCGCCGACAGTACCACCGGCCCGCCGGCCCGGTCAACGGACCGCGCCTCGGCGTACGCGTTCGTCGTCGTGCGGCGGTCACGGAGCGCAGCCAGCCGGGAAGGCCAGGGCATCGGTGACCGCGGGCGCCGGGGCGCCGGGGACGTTCCGGTAGACGACCCTGGCGTCCGTTGCCGTGTCCGTCACGCGAATCTCGTAACCCAGGTCGGTCGTCGATGCGGCGTACACCCAGACGTGGTCGTTCACGTCGCAGCCGTCCAGCACCTTGACCAGGACCTCCCAGTTCGAGGAATCGAAGAAACGGAACAGGCCGGAGTCGTCCGTGCCGACGCGAACGACCGTGCCGACGCCGGTGGCGCCATCCGGGGTCTGGTACGTCACGTCCACCGCATAGCGGGACCGCCGCAGACAGCGCGTCGACGAACTGGCCTCGCAGGTCCCCAGAGGCGCCGACGTCTCGATCAGGAACGTCCGCGACGCGACGGACTCGCGGCTGCCGTCGCTCACCACGAGGGTCACTTCGAAGAACCCCGGCAACGGCCACTCGATCAACGGACTCGGACTGCGGGAGGTCCGGCCGTCGCCGAAGTGCCATATGCGCTGCCGAACTCCGCCGGTACTCGTGTCGCTCAAGCGAACCCGCTCGCCGGTGCGCAGCCGGCATCCTTCCTCCGGGCAGTCCGGATCGACCGTCAGCGCGGCCCGCGGCGGACCGCCAGGTGATGGCGGAGGGGCCGGAGGCGGAGCGGGCGGAGGCGGAGCGGGCGGGGGCGGAGGAGGCGCGGGCGGAGGAGGCGGGGGCGGAGGAGGCGCGGGCGGAGGAGGCGCGGCGCCACCGCCGGGTCCCGGCGGCGGGGACGGACCGGGCGGACCAGGCGGCGGGGGCGGACCAGGCGGCCCCGGAGGCGGACCAGGCGGCGGGGCCGGGCCCGGCGGCGGGCCAGTGCCAGTGTCGGGGTCGCTGATCGTCAGCTCCACTCGCCGGGGCGTACCCGGCGCCACGTCGGACGACAACCCCCCAAGAGCCACGACGAGGGTCTCGTCGTCCGCGTCCGCGTCGTCCACTGTCCGCAGCGCCACCGACGCGGAGAGCTCGCCCGCGGGAATCGTCACCGCCTCCGGCGCCACGTAGTCACCGGACTCCGCCGTTCCAGCCGTCACCGCAAGCGGCACGCGCAGGGCCGTGGCCAGGGACCGCGACAGGGTCGCCGTGACCACCGCGAAAGAACCCTCGCGCACCGGGTTCGGCGTCACGGCAAGCCGCACGGTCGGCTTGGCCGGCGCGGGCGTCGTGTCCGTGATCTCAAGCTCCACGCTGTGTTTCGCGCCCCGCTCCACTTCGCCCGGCAGCAGGCCCAACGCCACGGTCACCGTCTCGTCGTCACGATCCGCATCGCCCCTGGTCACCAGCGACGTATTGCCCGACAGGGTGTTCGCGGAGATCGTGATGCTCGAAGGCGGGTCGAAGTCTCCCGGCTCAGCCGACCCGGGGGTCACGATCAGGGGAAGATCGACCGACGAACCCAGGACCTTGCTCAGCGTGGCCGTCAACGTGGCGCTCTGACCCTCCCTGACCGACGCCGACGAGATCGCCAGACTCACGGTGGGTTTCGTGACCGGCGCCGGCGTCGTGTCGTCGATCACGACAGCGACGGTCGAAACGCTCCCCGCAACCACGCCCGACGGCAGGTTCGAAGGCAACGACAGGGACAGCGACTCGTCGTCGCGGTCCGCGTCGTCCACCGTCGTGAGGGAACCGGCGCCCGAGGTCTGGCCGGCGGCGATCGTGATGCTCCCGGGCGACGCGAAGTCGCCCGGCTCGGCCGCGTTCGCGCCGCTCGTCGCGGCGTCGAGCGCGAAGGTCAGCGAAGAACTCCAGGTCTTCGTGAGTTCCACGGTCACCGTCGCGCTCGAGCCCTCCGTCACCGGATTCGGGGACACCTTGAGCGTCGCCTCCGGCGTGATGTCGGCGATCGTCACCGTCACGCTCTTCACCGAGCCCGCGACCACGGCGGCCGGCAGATTCTGCTCGTCCAGAGCCAGCGTGAACGTCTCGTCACCCACATCCGTGTTCGACACGGCCGAGAGGGACGCCGTTCCCGTGGTCTGGCCCGCCGGCACCTGGACGCTTCCCGGCGCCGTGTAGTCGCTCGCCCTTGACGCCGTGCCGTCCGTCGCCGCCAACCGAACCTGAAGCGCGGCGCTCCACGGCCTCGACAACTCCACCGTGACCACGGCGTCCGAACCCTCGGTCATGGGATTCGGAGACACCTTGAGCGTCACCCGCGGCGTGCCGTCCTCGATCGTCACCGTCACGCTGGACGGACTCCCCGCCCTCACGCTGGAGGGCAGACTCCCCGTGTTCAAGGACACCGTGACCGTCTCGCTGGCCACGACATCCGCGTCCGCTTCCGTCGTCAGAAGAACCGTGGCCGACCGCGAGTTCGCGGGGATCGTGATGCTCGAGGGCATCGTGTAGTCGCTGGCCCCTGCCGTTCCGCCCAGGGTCAGCGGGATCGTCACGGCCGTGCCCAAGACCGCGGACAGGGTCGCCGTGACCCCCCGTGGCCAGGCCCTCCGTCACCGTGGACTTACCCACGGAAAGACGGACCGCGGGCTTGCCCTCCGCCCTCTGGGACGTCTCGGCCGACGCGCTGCGGTTCTGGCCCAACGTATCGTCGTAGGTTGCCGTGGCCCGGAGGTAGTGACTCGCGTCCGCCGCGGCGATCTGACGGCTCGCGCTCGTCGCGCCGGTGATGTTGGTCCAGGAACTGCCGTTCGACGATCGCGCCCACTGCCAGGAAACGCCGGTCACGCCGCCGTCGGGATCGGTCAGCGACGCGGACACGGTCCGGCCCTCCTTCAGGACCCCGGACAGCGTCACGACGCCCGGCTCCTCGACGTTCGTGATGTTGACCGTCGTCGTCACCTGGGCGTCCAGGGTGTTGTCCGGCACACCGTCCGTGACGCCCACCTGGAACACGTACCGACTCTTCGTTTCATAGTCGAGCGAATCGTGGACCCGCAACTGGCCAGTCGCCGAGTCGATCGAGAACACGCCCCCTTCGCCCCCCGGAACCATGCCGTAACTCAGCGGGTCGTCGTTCGCATCCGTCGCGGCGACCGGCGCGCCGACCGGATCCCGTCTCGCCGCGTTCTCGGCCACGCTGCGAACGGCCGTGGCCGCGGGAAAGACCGGCGGCGTCTGCGGCAGCGTCGTCTTCACGACCTGAGCCCCCGCGTCGCCGACGGCCGCGTGGCTCAGGACCGCGTTTCGGTTCGAGCCGTCGCGGATCGCCGCGCCGGACGGCGCCGAGAGGGCATTCGCCGAGACGGACACGCCATTCGCGTCGTTGTCTCCGTCCACCACCTGGTAGGTGCAGAAGAGCGCCTCGCCCACGTTGCTCTCGCACGCCGCCTCACGAGCCAAGGAACCCACCGTCAGCGCCAGCACGGGCGTACCCGTGACGACGACGGCCGCGTCGAAGACGACCGCCATCTCGACCTGGTTGCCGACGCCGTAGGCGTCGCCGGACGGCGTGGAGCGGAAGAGGATCCGGTCCACCGCCGGAGCGCCGGCCGCCGTGTCGTCGTCCGCGAGGCTCACCGTCGCGGTCGTCGCGTCCCCGGCGCGGACACCCGCGGGCAGCTCGCCGAAGCCGATGGCGATCGTCTCGCTGTCGTCGTCCGCCGCATCGTCGCTGGCGGTCACGGTGACCGTCTTCGACGTTTCGGTCGCGGTGAACGACACACTGGTCGGCACGTCGTAGTCCTCCGACCAGGCGCTGGTGCTGGAGACGGTCAGGGGAATCGTCAGCGCCCGACCCGGCGCCACGTCCAGACTGACCGCGAGCGACGCCGCCGAGCCGCCTTCCGTCGCCGTCGCCGAGGTCGCGTCGAAGGTCGCCTTGACGGACCTGCCCGCGCGGTACTCGGCTACCGTGTCCCTGGTCATGTTGGCGACGCGCACCGCGTTCGACGGTCCATCCACGGCAATCGAGTTCTGGTTCGCCGACGTCAACGCCACGCCCATCGGATCCTCGCGCCAGGTCACCGTCGGGTCCGAGAAGCGTCCGTTGTGATGACAGTGGTCGAAGCCGGCCTCGCGACACTGGTCCCAGTACGCCATCAGGGTGCGCCACTTCTGCTTCTCCTCGGGAGTCGGGAACGCCGCCTGGTTCACGTAGCCGTACGCGTCGGCGGCGATCGCATTGCCGCAGTCGGTCGAGTTGCAGCGGACGTAGCGATCGTGGCGCAGGCCGAGAAGGTGACCCACTTCATGCGCCAGGATGAAATCGTGACCTCCACCGCTGACCATCAGCGCCCGGTGCTCGTTCTGCGTCGTCTCGACCAGCATGACCCGGGCGTGGCCGCCGTTCCATTGCCGGATCAGCACGACGACGTCCGCCCAGACCTCATCGCGCACCGTGTGGACTCCGTCCAGGAAACCGTCCGTCTTGCTCTCCAGCCGTGTCGCGTCGGAGATGCCCGCCGACTCGTTGTAGTTCACCCCCCTGATCGTCACCGCATTGAGCTGCAGGTCGATGCTGCTGTTCGAGAACATCGCGTTCGCGCCCGCGATCATCTGCTCGATCTTCGTCGTGACGCCGGCGTCGCCCTGCCACTGAGCCTTCGCCTCGAGGGTGTAGAAGAACGCGACGTCGAGGACGGACGTTGAAGCCGAGGACGACGGCAGGTCCACCCGGCCGACTCCCGCACCGAACGGTCGTTCCAGGTCGAGCGGTGGATTCCCGGCCGGCGCCGAACCCCGGAACTCGAGCCCCGGCGCGAACGCGTCGTGATCCTCGGCCGTGCACTCGAACGGCTCGACCGAGACTTCGCTCACCCGGGCGCTCCCCCCGCCTTGCGAACGGATCTCGTACGTCCTGGTCGGCTCGCCGACGCGGAGCGTGCCCGAGAGGACGTCTCCGTTGACCGCCACGGTCATGCTCCCGAACCGTTCTCCGAGGGGGCGACCGGTCAGGGCGTAGCCCCCGGAGAAGGTGCGAGACGCGTTCTCCACGACGACCGTCACCGCCCGATCATCGAACAGGTTGAACAGCAGGAGAGGCCCCGAGGAGGCAGTCGCCGCGGAGCTCGCAGACGCCGGACCGGACGGCGGACGCCGGGCCACATCGTCCCTGGCGCGCTCGAGCTGGCGGAAATCGACCGCCACGACCCGGCTGCGAAGCACATCGCCGCGCAACTCCGGAACCGGCGCGATTCCGGGGGACGGCGTACCGAACAAACCGGGCGCCTGGGCCGTCAGCCCGGAGGGCGCCAGGGCGCCCAGGACCGCAAGCAGCCCGAAGGCGGTCCGCACGATGGCCGGCGCCGGCAAGCGTCAGCCTCCTTCCGGGACCCGCTCCGCGCCGCGCGCCAGAGGCAGAACGACTTCGAAGGTCGCGCCGCCGCTTCCGTTCTCGCGAACCCGGGCCTCGCCGCCGTGGGCGGCGGCGAAGCGCCGGACGATCGCCAGACCGAGGCCGGTGCCGCCGCGACGCTCGGAGTGGAACAGGTCGAACACCCGGTCGCGGTCCTCGGGGGCGACGCCGGGCCCGTTGTCGCCGACCAGGAGCACGACCGAATCGGGCCGGCTCTCCGCTTCGAGACGAAGCCGCGGCCGGTCGCAGTCGCTCATCGCCGCCACCGCATTGTCGATCAGGTTCAGCAGCAACTGGTTCATCTGCCCGAGGTCGACGAGCAGCGGCGCACCGCCCGTGCGATCGTCGATCTCGACCGGAATGTCCGCGGACCGGAGCTTGCCGGCCACGACCTCGGCGCAGTGACCAAGCAGCCTGGCCGCGGTCGTCCGTTCGAGCTTCAGTTCCGCCGGACGGGCGTAACTCAGAAAGTCGGACACCAGGCGTTCCAGCCGACCGACTTCGGAACGCGTGATCGCCACCAGCCGCTCGGAAGAACGATCGACGGAGGCGGCGTCGGCTGACAGTTCTTCCTGGAGCATCTGCATGTTCAGGTTCAGCGAGTTCAGGGGGCTGCGGATCTCATGGGCGAGACCCGACGCCAGTGTACCGACGTAGGCCATCTGCTCCGCCTCCTGCGCCTGCCGCTCGGCGAGAGCCGTCTGGCGCGAAAGCCGGCTGTAGATCACATAGCCGGCGATGAAGAGCGCCACCGTCAACACGGCGATGATCGCAGCCTGCTGCAGCAGGTCCCGGCGCAGGACAGCCAACCGCTGCTCGATCTCGGCGCGCGAGATGCCGATGACGAACGTGCCGATGCTCCCCACCGGCACCTCCACCCGATCGTAGGGCACCTCACGGGTGAACGTGTCGGCCACCAGATCCGGCGACTCCAGATTCGGCCGGTCTCCGGGGGCGGTCTGTGTCTCCTCGCGACGATCGAAGAACACGAGGCGGCCGTCCGTCGTGCGGACCTCCACGCTGTGGACAATGTCGCGCTGAACCAGATCCCTGTTGATGTAGCTACGCGTCTCGGACTCGGTGGCCATCGCCGTGTAGAGGTCGCGCCCTGTGTTCTCCACCCGGCCGGCGATCCCCTCCGCCAGCTCTTCGGCTTCAGCTCGCGCTTCCACCACGATCCGGTTCACTTCGCGCTGCGACAGTGACCGGAAGATCAACCAGCCGAACAGACCGAGGTCGGCGAGCACGAAGACGCCGACGATCGCCGCCCACATCCGGCGTCGCCGTTGCCTCGCGTCGCTGCCGAGCCACTCCAACATTCCGTTGAACGCTACAAGAGAGTCGGGGTGTACGATGATTCCGTGCTTTCGTTGCGGCGATTGGCTGTTGCCGGGTTGGCGGCCGTAGTCGGCTGGGGTTGCAGCTCCGAGGCCCCGCGCGACACGACGCAGGTCAGGGTCGGCCTGCGTTTCGACTACCCGACGCCGAACGAGTTGATCGCCCCGCCGACGCTGGCGTACGCCGCGATCAACAACCAGTTGTACCTTTCGCTGATGGAGGAGCAAGGAGACCTCCGCGACGGCCCGCTGGCCTGGGCCCCTGGTCTGGCCGAGGAATGGCAGTTCTCCGAGGACCGGCTGCAACTGACCCTGCGGCTGCGCCCGGACGCGTTGTGGAGCGACGGCCAGCCCGTGACCGCGGAGGATGTCCGCTTCACCTGGCTGGCGCAGACCGATCTCGATGTCGCCTGGAACTACGCCTCCAGCAAGGAATCGATCACCGAGGTCGAGGTGGTCGACGCCCGAACCGTGCGGTTCCACTTCAGCGCCGCCACCGGAACGCAGTTGGACGACATCGCACCCGACCGGGTCCTCCCCGGACACGCCTGGGAATCGCGGCCATTCGCCGAATGGCGAAGCGACCCGGGCTGGTTCTTCGAACACCTGGTCACGGGCGGCCCCTTTCGGCTGGCGAGCCGGACACCCGGCAGCGAACTCGTCCTCGAGCGCAATCCCGACCACTTCGAGGCCGGTCTGCCGCGGCTGGAGCGGGTCGTCCTTCGAACCACGGCCGACAGCACGGCACTGACCAACCAGCTTCTGGCGGGCGAACTCGATGTCGTCACCGGGATCGGCGCCAGGGATGCCCTCCGCATCGAGGGGCAACCCGGCCTCCGCCTGCTGACCTATCCGAACCGCCAATTCACTTTCGTGTCCTGGAACGCGACGAAGCCATGGTTCCGGGACCCGGCGACGCGACGCGCCCTGGCGCTGGCGATCGACCGCCAGGCGATCGTGGACACCATCTGGCACGGCTACGCCCAGGTTGGCGGCAGCCCGATCATCTCAAGCGTCTGGGCGCACGACCCGGACCTCGAGCCCTGGCCTCATGACACGGCGGCTGCCCGTGCGACGTTGGCCGAAGCCGGCTGGATGGACGCCGACGGCGACGGCATCCTCGAGCGCGGCGGCGTACCGTTCCGTTTCGAACTCGCGACGTTTACCGGCGCCGACGCGCGCTGGGAAGCGATGCAGATGGTCCAGGCCGATCTCCGCGCCGTCGGCATCGACGCCCAACCCCGCCGCGTCGACCCGAACGCATTGATCCCGAGATTGATGGGGCAAGACTTCGACGCCGCGGCGTTCGGTATAGCGATTCCCACCAACCTCGACCTGCGCTTTCTCTTTCACAGCGAAGAGGTAGGCAGCTTCAACTACGCCGCCTACGCCAGTCCCGAGGTCGACCGGCTGGTCGACGCCTTCGCCTCCCGGCCCGACCCGCTGGAGGGCAGGGACGATCTTCGCCGGTTGCAGCGGATCCTGCACGAAGACCAGCCGATCCTTGTGCTCTGGGAATCGATGAGTCTGGTCGCATTCGACGAGGAACTCGAGTCGGTGGCGCCGAACGCTGTCGGTCCGCTCGTCAACCTCAAGGAATGGGCCTGGCGCGAGTAGCGTGATCCGCTTCCTGTTGCGCCGGCTGGCGGCCGCCGCCGTCCTCTTCCTGATCGTCCTCACGCTGACATTCGCCGCGGTCACGCTGGCACCGGGCGATCCGCTGGCGCCCACCGACCCACGGATACCGCCGGAACAGGCGGAGCGGCTGCGGGCGCTCTACGGGCTCGACCAACCCCTGCCGGTGCAGTACCTGCGTTGGCTCGGGGCGGTCGCCCTCTCCTGGGACTGGGGACAGTCGTACCAGACGGGACGGCCGGCGGCGGACCTCCTGCTCGAGTCGCTCCCGCCCACCCTGCTGCTCGCCGGCGCGGCCCTGCTCGCCCAGTACGTTCTTGGCATCGGCCTCGGCCTCCTCGCTGCGCGCCGGCCCAACTCATGGCTCGACCTCGGGGTCCGCGCGGCAAGCCTGCTCGTCTACGCGCTGCCGACCTTCTGGGTCGGTCTCATGGCGGTGCTCGTTCTTGGAGTCGGCCTGGGGCTGGCGCCCACCGGCGGCATGACGTCCGCCGCCGCGTTCGAGCTCGGACCCCTGGCGACCGTCCTCGACGTTCTGGCGCACCTGTGGCTTCCGGCGCTGGTCCTGGGCCTGTCCATGGCCGGCGACATCGCCCGCTACACCCGGACTTCACTGATCGAGTTCCAGTCCACCGAGGCCGGCCGCGCGGCGCGCGCACGCGGCCTGTCCGACACGCGGATCCTGCTCGTTCACGGCCTGAGCCACGCGGGTCCCCGGCTGGTGCAGATGGCCGCCGTCTCCGCGCCGCTCCTGCTTTCCGGCGCGATCGTCGCCGAGGCGGTGTTCTCCTGGCCCGGCATGGGTTCGACCACACTCCAGGCCATCCAGTCCCGCGACGTTCCAGTGGTGCTCGCCGCAACCGCCTACGGCGCCGTTCTCGTCATCGCCGCTTCTCTCGCCGCGGACCTTCTCCTGGCCCGCCTCGACCCGAGGATCAAGACGGAATGACGCGCTCTTCCGTTTCTCGCTCACCCGGAATGGCCCGATCAGCCCGCGCGGGCGCCTGGATCCTCGCCGGTCTGGCCCTGCTCGCCGCCGCCGCGCCCCTGCTGGCCCCATACGATCCGGCGCAACAACTCGACGCCGCCGAGTCCAGCCGCCGACCGCCGTTGTCATCCCTGCTCGTCGTGCGCACCCTCGCCGGCGAACCGCGGCTGGCCGAAGACGTACACATCGACGGCGACGACCTCGTCCTCGAGCGGCGTTCGGGAGTGGAGCGCCTTCCGCTCAGCGTGGTGACGAACTTCGGCGAGCGCGGCATCGCCGAGCGGCGGCGCGCGTGGCTGGGAACCGACGCCCTCGGCCGCGACCTGCTTTCGCGGCTGCTTCATGGCGCCCGGGTTTCCCTGACGATCGGGCTGCTCGCCGCCGCGCTGGCATTGACCGCCGGGACCGTCATCGGCTCGATCGCCGCTACCTGCGGGCGTTTCGTCGACCAGGTGCTGATGCGGACGGTAGACGGACTGCTCTGCTTCCCTCACCTCGCCCTGGTGCTGCTGCTGGCGGCGCTGTATCAGCCGGGCACCTGGCTCCTGGTCGTGCTGATCGGCGGCACCGGATGGATGGGACTGGCGCGTCTCGTGCGCGCCGAACTTCTGCGGCTGAGACAGGAGCCCTTCGCCCTCGCCGCGGCCGCCTCGGGGCGCTCGCCGGCCGGCGTCCTGGTACGCCATCTGTTGCCAAACGCGACCACACCGCTCCTGATCGACGCCAGCCTGCGGGTGGGCGGCAGCATCCTGGTCGAGGCGGCGCTTTCTTTCCTGGGACTGGGCGTGCAGCCGCCCCAGGCCAGTTGGGGCTCGATGATTGCCGACGGACAGGGTCACCTGACGACGGCCTGGTGGATCGCCACGTTCCCCGGCCTGATGGTCGCCGCGGCGGTGATCGGGTCCAGCCTGCTGGCGGACGGTCTGAGCGACCGGCTCGCGGGGATCCGCACCACCGCGAACCGTGGAGCGCGCCGTCGCTCTCCCTGGGCGATCCGCACCTGGCTGGGTCAGACGTGACCGGGGCCCTGCGAACCTCCGACTTCGACTACCACCTGGCCCCGGAAGCGATCGCCCAGCACCCGGGGACGCGGGGCGAGAGTCGCCTGCTCGTCGTGGATGGCGCCACCGTGGAACGGCCCTTCGGCGCCTTGCCGGACCTGCTCGACCCCGGCGACCTCCTGGTGGTCAACGACACCCGGGTCATTCCCGCCCGCCTGCGGGCTCGCAGACCGACCGGCGGCCGGGTCGAGATCCTGCTGGTCGAGCGCGTGGCGCAAGCCGAGTGGTGGTGCCTGCTGCGTCCTGGTCGGCGGATGGAGCGCGGCCGCCGTCTCTCGGTGGACGGAGGACCGGCAGCCCGGATCGAGGAGCGCGCGGAGGGCCGTTTCCGGCTTCGCTTCGACGAACCGATAGGGCCGCTGCTCGAGACGATCGGCGACGTTCCCCTGCCGCCCTACATCGACCGGCCGGCGGCTCCCCGGGACCGCGAGCGCTACCAGACGGTGTACGCGGAGAGGCAGGGCGCCGTCGCCGCGCCGACCGCGGGCCTCCACTTCACGCCGGCCATTCTCGAAACGCTCGACCGCCGCGGCATCGAACTGGCGCGGATCACCCTCCATGTCGGCCCCGGCACCTTTCGGCCGGTGAAGACCGAAGACCCGGCAGCACACAACATGGACTCCGAGTGGTTCGATGTCCCGGCCGACACGGCGGAGGCGGTAGCCGACGCCCGGCGCCGCGGCGGCAAGGTGGTCGCGGTCGGTACGACGGTCGTCCGCACCCTGGAAACGGTGGCTTCCGGCCGCGGCCTGATCGAGGCCCGCACCGGCCGCACGGAACTCTTCATCCGCCCCGGCTACGAGTTCCGGGCCACGGACCGTCTGCTCACGAACTTCCACCTACCGCGCTCGACCCTTCTCATGCTGGTCTGCGCGTTCGCCGGCCGGAAGCGCACCCTCGACGCCTACCGGCAGGCGTTGGCCGGCGGGTTCCGCTTCACCTCCTACGGCGACGCGATGCTCGTGTCTCGCAGCCCCAGCATGCGGTGAGCGAGGGCCGCCGCACCGAACCCGTTGTCGATGTTGACCACCGCGACCCCCGGCGCGCAGGCGGTGAGCATGGTGAGCAGCGGCCCGATCCCCTCGAAGCTGGCGCCGTAGCCGACGCTCGTGGGTACCGCGACGACCGGGCAGGGCACCAGACCGGCAACAACGGTCGGAAGAGCGCCGTCCATGCCGGCGACGACCACAGCCACCTCCGCCCGGCGGAGCTCGTCCACCGCGCCGAGTAAACGCTGAATGCCGGCGACACCCACGTCCCGGACGCGGACGGCGTCGTGGCCCAACCAATCGGCGCACACCGCCGCCTCCTCCGCCACCGGGAAGTCCGACGTGCCCGCGCTGACGACCGCGATCCGACGTCCCGAAGCCGACCCGAAGCGGCCCACGCTCCAGACTCGCGCCCGGGGTTCGTAGGAACCGCCGGCGACCTCCGCGCTCAGCCGTTCGGCCGCCGGCGCCGCGATCCGCGTGACCAGAGCCCGGCCCGAGTGCTCCACCATCGACTCGACGATCCGCACCAGTTCCTCCTCGGTCTTGCCCTGACCGAAGACCACCTCAGGCAGCCCGCTCCGGAACTCGCGGAAGAGGTCGACCTTGGCCGCACCCAGATCGATGTACGGCAAGCGGGCCACCCGCTCGTGCGCGGTCTCCGGCGAGACCTTGCCGGAAGCCACGTCCTGGAGCAGTTCGAGAAGTTCCTCCCGCTGCATTGCGTCTCCTGGCGGCGACGGCCTCAGGCCGCGTCCGCGCCGCCGGTTCGGTACCCCCGCGGGTCGAGCGCCGCCCTCTCAAAACCGAGTTCAAGCAACCGTGCCTCGATCTCGTTCCACTGGCGCTCGGCCTCGAACAACTCCGCCGCACCGACCTCGACCCGCGCCGCGGTGCGGTCGTGGCGGACCCGGAGCACCCGAAAGCCCCGGCTCCGCAGCTCGGACTCCGCGGCTTCGATGCGCCGAAGCTTGGGCAGGCTCACCAGTTGCCCGTGCGGTATCCGCGACGACAGGCAGGCGTTGGCGGGCCGATCCCAGACGTTCAGCCCGAGGGCGCGGGCGAGGCTCCGCGCTTCGGTCTTCGAGACGCCGTGGGCCAGGAGCGGGCTGTAGACGCCGCGCTCGGCCACTGCCCGAAGTCCCGGCCGGTCGGGCCCGGGATCCGAGGCGTTCGTGCCGTCGCAGACTGTGGCGAAGCCGCCTTTCGCCGCCAGCTCCAGCATGCGGTCCATCCGCATTCCCTGGCACACGTAGCAGCGGTGCCGGGGGTTGGCGCGGAACTCCGGATCGTCGAGCTCGCTGTAGACGGTCACCTCGTGACGGATTCCGATCTCGGCCGCCAGCCTCCGCGCGTAGTCCAGCTCCTCGCCGGCCAGCGTCTCGGCCGCCGCCGTCACCGCCACCGACCGATCGCCCAGGGCGCGGTGGGCCAGGGCCGCGACGAGCCCTGAATCGACGCCGCCCGAGAACGCGACGAGGACCGAACTACGGCTCGCCAGGTCCCGCTCGAGTTCCTGAATCCGGGTGGAGACCTCCGGAGCCTCGGGCGCTGTGGTTGCCGCGCAGTCCATGGCGGCGAGTCTATGGCGGCTCGGGCGCGCGCTACTCGTCGCCGCCACCCAATTCCAACTTGCGCCGCGGCGCGGCGGAGCCCCGCAGCACGACCGGCACCGCGAACAGGGCCGCGTAGACGCCAAAGGTCAGAATCGGCACCAGGGGCATCTCCTCGAGTTGCTCTCGCCTCGCCATGGACCGCACCAGGTAGAGCCAGCCCGGCGGACCGAAGAGGTAGAGCACGAACAGCATCCGCGAGCGGGCGATCTGCAGCACGATCTCGTCCAGCCGGCGACCGGTCGAACCGCGCTCCCGCTTCAGGCGATGAACGTACACGTTGCCGAAGAACCAGCCGGTGAACGCGGCCAGGATGTAGAGCGGATAAAGCGCCAGTTCGAACGTCAGGTTCCACCGCAGGACACCGATCTGGGCCAGGATGCCAACCGACCACGCCGCCAGAGAAGACGACAGGATGACCGTTTCCAGGCCTCGCATCGGTCCGCGTCTCCCTCCTTGCAATCAGATCAGCCCGCGGCCAGCAGAGCCTCGTACTCCGCGGCCGTCATCAGGCCGTCCGGCGCTTCGCCGTCCAGCCGCAACCGCACCAGCCAGCCCTCGCCGTACGGGTCCTCGTTGACCAACTCGGGGGCGTCCTCGAGCTGGCTGTTCGTCGCCTCCACGGTGCCTTCGACCGGAGTGAAGATCTCCGCGACCGCCTTGACCGATTCGATCGCGCCGATCTCGAAACCCTCGCCGAACGCCTGACCCGGCGACGGCAAGTCGACGAACACGACGTCCCCGAGTTCCTGCTGGGCGAAGTCCGTGATGCCGAGTACGGCTTCACCGCCCTCCAGTTTGAGCCATTCGTGCTGCTCCGTGTACAAGCGATCGTCGGGAATCATCAGAAGGTCTGTCCTCCACTGGAAGCCTCTTAGGCCTTCGGGCGTCGATAGAACGGTAGTTTGACAATACGGCAGGGAATCCGCCTGCCACGAACTTCCACCGAGGCCGCGCTACCGGGTTCCGGGACTCCGCTCTCGGCGCAGTCGACCCGGGCGATACCGATCGCCCGTCCCAGGGTGGGTGAAAAGGCGCCGCTGGTCACCGGCCCGCTGCAACCCGGCTGGTCGCTGACCGTCAGACGGTGCCCGTGGCGGGCGATACCGCGGCCAAGGGCCTCGAAGCCGAGTAGCCGGTGGCGGCAGCCGTTCTCCCGCTGGCGGGCCAGGGCGTCTCGGCCAACGAAGTCGCCCTTCTTCCACTTGACGATCCACGACAGTCCGGCCTCGATCGGCGTCGTCTCCTCGTCGATGTCCTGGCCGCAGAGCATCATCCCGGCCTCGAGCCGCAGCGTGTCGCGGGCGCCCAGACCGGCCGGCGCCAGACCGCTGTCGCAGCCCTGCCCCAGCAACTCCATCCAGAGATCGTCCGCCCGCTCGACCGAGGTGTAGATCTCGAAGCCGTCCTCGCCCGTGTACCCGGTCCGCGACACGATCCGCCCAAGTCCGTCCTGGTGGAGGGCCTCGTCCTGGTGGAGGAACGAGTAGTAGCGAAGTTCCGCCGCCTCCGGCCCCACGACCTCCGACACGATCCCGGCCGCCCGCGGACCCTGCACCGCGATCAGGGCGGTCGCGTCGCTCTGGTCGTCGACCCGGACACCGGTCCCTTCCGCCGCTGCCGCAGCCTCCAGCAGTTCGAGGTCTCGCGCCCGCGAGGCGGCGTTGACCACGAGGAGGTAGTCCTCCGGGCCGAGGCAGTAGACGAGCAGATCGTCGATGAAGGCGCCTCGCTCGGTCAGCAGGGCGCTGTACTGCGCCCGGCCCGGCTCGAGCGCGGCGACATCGTTCGGGGTCAGGCCCTGGAGCAGGGGCAGGGCCCGGGGACCCCGCACTCGAACCTCGCCCATGTGGGACACATCGAACATGCCCGCACGTTCGCGCACCGCGCGGTGCTCCGCGAGCACACCCTCGTACTGAATCGGCATCTCGTAGCCGGCGAAGGGCCCGAAACGAGCCCCCGACTCGACGTGACGCCTGTACAAGACCGTCCGCTGCACCCCCGTCATCTCGCTACCTAGGATGCCACGAAGGAAGACGCGATGGGAGCCATGAAGGAGAGACCTGATGAGACAGAGCCACAAGGGGAGCGCTTATCGCGACCTACAACACCTTCGTGCAGAACCGGGCCGCAGCCGGGCATACGGACATCCAGACTCACAGCACACAGTTCACGGTGGTGGGCTCGACGTCCTCGGTCGACGCCCGCGACAACTCCTCGACCACGGGCACGGGCGAGCCCATCTATTGGCTGAACGGCGATCAGGTCGCGGACAACTACGCCGACTTCTACGACGGAAGCTGGGACAGCTACGCGAAGAGGAATGAAAGCGGCGCAACGATGGGCGCCGTAACGATCTGGACGGGCAGCAACGACAACGGCACCAGGAGTTCAGATTATCTCGGTCACACGAACGTTCAGGCGGGCCAACTGGGCTCAACCAACGACCCCTTTACCTGGGCTGCAGGCGCCAACGCGACCACCCGCAACTTCTACGGCATCTCCCCCGTGTTCACCGTAGCGGCGGCGTCCGCGGCGCCGGAGGTGTCTGTGCGGCTTATGACCGGTGAGGGCGAGAACCGCAACGCCGACGGCGAGGTGGAGAAGCCCGAGTTGGATGGCACGGTCTCATTTCCGCTGTCGCTGGACACGGCGCCGATGGCGGACTTGACGGTTTGCGTCCGGGTGGCGGAGTCGGGCGATACCGACCGGGTCACCTCGGCGAACGAGGGCGTCAAGACCGTGAGTTTCCTGGCGGGCGTGCAGACGGGGTCAATCGACGTGGCCTGGACGGATACGGCTGCGGATGACCTGGACAGCGTGATCACCGTTACGGCAGTCCCGTCCAGCACCGCGGGCTGTAGCAGTTCGGACGAGTACACGGTTTCCGGCACATTCGGCGCGGATGAGGTGCGGATCACGGATGACGAAGTGACCACTTTGTCCTTGGCGTCTTCGGACAGGGAGATGGGCGAAGGCGACGCGGCCAACACCGCAGTGATCACGGTGTCTCTGGGTCGTGGGCTGATCAGCGGCGAGTCGGTTGTGGCGCCAGTAGCGCTCGCCACCAGCACCGGTGCTCGACTGCCCGGCGACGCAACACCAGACTTCGCGGTCACCGCAACGGGCACCGGCGTGGCGCTGAGCAATCAGACGACTGCGACGCCGCGGCTGACGTTCACCGGCTCCGACTCCAACACGGTGCAGACCGCAACGGTGACGCTTACCCCGGTGGCGAATCTTGACGACGGGGACGCGACCGACGAGATGATCACCGCGACGCTCTCCTTGCTCGCCGGCACAGGTTCGGGGACTGTAGTGACTGGCGGCGGCGTGCAGGTCACTCAAGCCTCGTCGATAGTGAGCCTGTCGATCAAAGACGACGAGGCCGCGCCGCCGGCGTGCTCCGCCCAGAACACCGTCTTCAGTGATACCAGCAACCTTCGCATTCTCGAGAACGGCGGCGTGGTGACCTACTGCGTGCGCCTGACCACCGCCCCTTCCGGCGGCGACACCGTCGTCACCATCGGCAGGGACGGCGGGAACAGATGGGCAGCGAACTTCAGCCCGGCAACGCTCACCTTCACGTCATCTGACTACATGGACCCGCAGCAGGTGACGGTGACCGGCGCGGACGAGCCCGGTACGCATCGCAACCGGCCACAGGCGGCGTGCGCAAGGTCACGGTCGATACGATCCGCGCCCATGTAAGGAACCCGGGACGGAACAGACGGGGGTCAAGGGGTTACAACAGCCAATGCCGCAACCTGACCGGCAACACGCTAAACTCCCCGGCGGACGCCGCGTCCGCGCCGACCGATCCGGTGACCAACCTGCAGGTGACGGCGGTGGATGACGCCAGCGCCAGCGTCACCTGGGACGCGGTGGAGCACGCCACGTCCTACGACGTGTCCTGGAGCGCCGAAAGCAGCGACTCGCTGAACGCGGTCGCCGGCGCCTGGCCCGGCGTGACGGGAACGTCGGTGACCATCCAGCACGACGCCTCCGTGCCGATGACGCTGACCGTCACGGTGACGCCGGAGTACGTCGACAAGCACGGCCAGACCCGGCAGTTCCCGTCCCTCGCCGGCACGGCGACGCTTGACGTGGGCCCACCGGGCGGGGGCCTGGGTGGAGACGGCGGCACGGACGGGGACGGGTCAGACGACGACGATGGCCCGATTGACGGCGGGGAAGGAAAGGTGGACCTTCCGGCGCCCGTCGCCCACTGGACGTTCGACGGCGACGCGGACGACGCGGCGGGGTCGAACGACGGCACGGCGACCGGCGGCGCGGCTTTCGCGGCGAACGGCGAGGGCGAGGGCGTCGGCAGCCATGCGCTGTCCCTCGACGGCGTGGACGACCACGTGGACCTTGCTTCCCACGTCTCGAACTTCCCGCTCGGCGATGCGGCCACGACGGTCACGGGCTGGTTCCGCGCCAACGCCGGCAACCAGGGCCAGAGCTTCTTCAGCTACGGCCCGAACGTGGCCGGACAGCGGTTCTCTATCGCCGCGGACCGGACTCAGGTCGTCGTCGGCGTGAGCAGCCACGCCTGGGGCACGAAGGGGCTGAGCCTTGCCGACGGCTGGCATCACGTTGCGGTGTCCTACGCCGGCGGCGACTCGGACGGCATCTCGATCTACCTGAACGGCGCGCTGCAAGCCGCCTCGACGCAGGCCGGCTCGCCCCAGGGGCTCGACACCCGCAGCGGCCCGGCCGCGATAGGCCGCAACGTGCGCGGCACGAAGCACTACGCCGGCTTGATCGACGACGTGCGCCTGTATGACATAGCACTCAGCGCGGAGCAGGTGCAGGCGATCGCCAACCGTGAGGAATCCGCCCAGGCGGCGGCGACGACGCCCGGGCCGGGTGGGCCGACGTCCCCGTCGGCATCTGGACCGGGTGCGCCGACGTCCCCGTCGGCATCTGGACTGGGTGCGCCGACGTCCTCGTCGGCATCTGCGGGCGGTCCGGTCCATGTGCCGCTGCTGCCGGGTTCGTCGAACCCGTTGCGCGAAGGCCTTGTTCGGATCGTGAACCGGTCCCCGCAAGCCGGCGAGGTGCGGATCGTGGCGGTCGACGACGCGGGATGGCGGAGCGCGCCGGTCCTTCTCGGCATCGGCGCCGGCGCGTCAGCGCAGTTCACGGCGCGCGACCTCGAATGGGGCAACGAGGCGTTTGGGTCTGACCGGCTCTGCTGGACCGGGCACCGGCGACTGGCGGCTTGAAGTGTCGAGCGACCTGGAGCTTGACGTGCTGCCCTACGTGCGGTCGCACGACGGCGCGTTGCACGCGATGGGCGATGTGGCGCCCGTCGACGACGATGTACACCATGTGGCCCTGTTTGCTCCGGCGGACAGTCCGGGTGCGGCCGGCAGGCTGCGCCTGACGAACCGGGGCGGCCAAACGCTGCGCGCGGACATCACCGGTATCGACGATGCCGGCGCCTCGCCGGGCGGCACGGCGTCCGTGGAGATCGCGGCGGGAGCGTCGGTCCTGCTTACCGCGGCGGAGCTTGAGGCGGGCGGCGCGAACCTGCGCGGCGGGCTCGCGCGGTCCCTTCGGAATGCCGACGGGGACGTCGGCGCACCCAGTCCGGATGCCGACGGGGACGTCGGCGCACCCGGTGGGGCCTCGGCGCATCCCGGTGGGGCGTCGGCGCGCCACGGTGGGCTCGACTTGCCTCGACTTGGCGATGGCCAGGGGCAATGGCGGCTTCGCATCGCCTCGGATGGCGACTTGGCGGTGATGAACCTGATCGAGACGTCCGATCCGGACCGGGCCGGGCGGCGCGCCGACGGCGGACGTCAGTCCGTCGCGGTGGCCTCGGGCAATCCAACCGTCACGAGCATCCGTTCCGGCGCCAGATGCCGCCGCGCGGCCTGGAAGACGCCGTCCGGACTGAGCCGTTCGATCCGTTCGAGCCGCCATCGACGCTGGTAGCTCGGCAGGTCGAAGAGCAGCGCGTCGACGAGTTGCCCGGCCCACAGACCGGCCGTCTCTCTCAGGAACGGCTCGCGGCCGAACATGCCCGTCTTGCATGCTTCGAGAGCGGCCGCATCGGGCGGTTCCTCCAGCACTTCCGCGAGCGAATCGCGCACCAGCTCGAGCCCGCGTTCGACATGATCCGGGTGAGTGCCAAGGTAAACCGAAAGCGCGCCCGGATCGGTGCCGGCGCCAGCCAGCAGATCGACGTGGGTGGCGTAGGCCAGGCCCTCCTGTTCCCGAATGCGGTTCGGGATCAGGCCGGCCAGGCCGTCCGAACCGAGCAGGATGCCGAGAGCGCGCAGCTCCGGCAGATCGGGATGCCGGCGAGCGACGGTGAAATGACCGGCGTACACATGCGCCTGCTCCCGCGAACCGGTTGGGACCTCAATGCGTCGCTCGGGGCGACCGGGCGGCGCCGGCAGTTCGGCGGCGCGGATTCCGCCTTCGGCGGATGCCGGCCAGATGGCCGGCGCACCCGGTGAGCCTGGCGAACTGCCACCACGAAAGCCCTCGAACAGTCGCTCCAGGTCCGCCAGCACCGCCTTCTCGTCGATGTCGCCGGCCACGGCGATCACGCCGCCCCGCGCCAGGGACTCCTCGTGGAAGCGCCGGCAGTCTTCAGGCGAGAGACCCGCAAGCGATGCCGGCGTGCCCTGGCTCGGCGCCGCCAGCGGATGAGGGTGGTAGAGCTGATCGCGGAAGGCCCAGCCAGTGACCACTTCAGGCCGATCGGCCAGGCTCCGGAGTTCACCCAGGGTCTGAGACCGCAGCAGTTCGAACCGTGCCCGATCGAAGCCGGGTTCGAGCACCAACTCGGCCAGCCACCCAAGCGCCAGCCCGGCGTCGTCAGCCAGTGCGTCGACCGCAACGCCGTGGACCTCGGCGGTCGCCAGGCCGCTGAGCGACACGCCGCGTGCCTCCGCCTGTTCGGCGATCTCCCGCCACGTCCGGCGGGTACTGCCTTCAACCAGCATGCGGCCGCACAGCAGCGACAGGCCGGGCTGCGGCTGGAGACGAGCGCCGCCGCGCAGCCAGGCCCGCGCCGCGACGACGCCGGAGCCCGGCACCCGTAACGCGGCAAGGCGGAGCCGGCCGGACCAGAGGTCGAGGCGCGAGGGCTCGCGCTCCACCGGCGGGAGCGGTGCGGACCGGCCGGTGCTCACGACGCGCCGGCCGGCAGCGACCAGCCGACGATCCGCGTCGCCGGGGACAGCCAGGCAGCGCAGGCATCCGAGACGTCCGCGGCGGTGGCGCGAGCGAGCACCTCGAACGAGTCCCGGCTGAAGCCAGGAAAGAAGAGGGCGTGCTCGACGGCGGCCGAAACCGCCCGCTCCGCGATCCGCTCGTGCATGAACACCCAGTCGGCGAACAGGACGCGCTTCGCCCTTTCGAGTTCCTCCACGGGCGGCGGGCTCGCGGCCAGACCGTCCACCCGCGTGCACACTTCCACCTCGAGCCGGGCGGGGTCGATTCCCGCCGCACCCTCCGCGGCCAGAGTCGACATGCCTCCGAGCCGATGACCGCTCGACCCGCAAGCGGCCCAGAGCGCCAACGGGTCCTGCTCGACCAAGTCTCGCTGAATGCGACTCGCCCGTCCACTGGCGAGGACACACAGGGCGAGACGAACGTGGACGGAGGCCGGATCGTCGGCCGCCGGCGCCGGATACGCAACCAGGAGACGCGCCATCTCGCCGCGGCGCTGCTCGACCCGGCGGTCGGGCGCGACATCGAAGACCGGAGGCTCGACACGCCCCCGGTCCCCGGACGGCAGCGTGCCGCCAACGTCTTCCGAGCCGCCGTTCCCGGAGGCCCCCGCTCCCAGAGCGGCCTCGATGCGCTCCATCGCGTCCCGCGGCAATGCCCCGGCCGCGACCAGGACGGCTCTTTCGGGCCGGTAGTGACGGCGGTGGAACGAACCGAGGGAGGAGGCGTCCAGGCCGCGAAGGCTCGCCCTGGTACCGAGCACCGGCCGGCCGTAGGAATGGCCGCCGAAGAGGCGTCGCGCGACCGCCTGCTCCAGGGCGTCCCAGGGATCGTCCTCGACCATCCGGATCTCCTCGAGAATGACCTCGCGCTCGCTCTCGACTTCCTCCGCCAGCAGGCTCAGGCCCCGCATCCGGTCGGCCTCGATCAGCAGCGCCTCGTCCCAGGAGCCACGGTCGAACTGGAAGTGATACGCACTGACGTCGTGCGACGTGAAGGCGTTGTTCGTGCCGCCGAGCCTCTGGGTCACGCTGTCGATCGCTCCCGGAGGGTACAGCGCCGACCCCTTGAACATCATGTGCTCCAGGAAGTGGGCGACACCGGTTTCGTTCGCCGCCTCGTCCCGGCTACCGGCGCGGTAGCAGAGGACCGTGACGATCGATTCGGCGCCCGCCTGGGGCAGCAGGACGACGGACAGGCCGTTGTCCAGGGTCTGCGCCTCTGCGGTCACCCGATCGAACGCCCGCAGATCGATCGTCGCGCCATGCCGCTCAGTGTTCGTCACGACAGTTCGCAGTCGTGGACCGTTTCGACTTCGAAGCGGCCACGATCCTCCGACCAGGCCAGTTGCTCGACCCGGGCCCTGCGGCCGTCCGGCCCGACCTCCAGAGTGATCCAGTTGCAACTGTTCCTGCCCTGCTCCGCTCCCCGGCCGCGCCTGGAAGTCGACGTCCCGCTGTGGACCAGCCACAGTCGTCGCGGGCAGTCCGGCGCCCTGCCCACGGCGGCAACGTGGACGTGGCCCGACAGGACCAGGTCGACACCGGCCTCGGCAAACGCTGCCAGCGCCTCGTCGCTGCGTCGAGCCGTGCGCCAGCCCATGAGTTCGGGAAGCGCCGCCAGCGGATGGTGGGCAACCGCGATCCGTACCGGAGCTCCGGAGACCGGGTGCGCCCCGGGTGCCTGCCCCACGGCTCCTGACCGGCCCGAGCCGAACCGTTCGCCTACGTTCGCCAACTGTCTGCCCGTGAAACGGCCGTTGTCGATCGTCAGGTTGAACGCCGTATTGAAACCGACGACCTCCATCTCATCGTCCACGAAGACAGGCTCCAGATCGGTACTGAAATGCCGGCGGTAGGCGCCGTAGCGGTCGAAGAGCCGCTCCCAGAACCGGTACATGGGCACATCGTGATTGCCGGGTACGGCCAGAAAGGGAAGCCCCAGGCCTTCGAGAAACCGGCCTGCCCGGCGGAACTGCCCTGCCCTGGCGCGTTGGGTCAGGTCGCCCGATACGACGACCAGGTCGGGTCGGCGTTCCGCGACCAGCTCTTCCACGCCGGCCGCCGCCGGCTCGTAGTGGGGAGGCCCGAAGTGGATATCGGAAAGATGGAGGAGGCGGCGCACCGCGAAGCTGGCGGTTCTGGCTGCTAGCGAACGAGGAAACTGCGCACGCTCTCGTCGACCCGTTCGCCGGCCAGGTCACCGAGGACGCCCATGATCTCCCGCCCGCGGGCGCGCCCGATCAGAAACCCGATCGACGCCGCCACCGCAACCGACGCCAGGGGATACGTCCGGACCAGGGACACCCAGTCGAGGCCGGGCGTCAGGCTGCCGACGATCCGATCCTCGATCGCCGGCTGCTCAGGCGCGGCGGTCACGGCGCAGGAGGAACCCTAAAACGAAGCCCACGCTGGCGGCGATCAGCACCGATCGGCCGGGGTTGTCTCGGACATACACGTTCACGTCGCCGACCAACTGATCCACGTCCTTCCGCGCCCGCTCGTAGCCGGTACCGAGCTTCTCCCTGGCGACGCCGTACCCTTCGCGAGCTGCCTCGCCGGCCCGACCGGAGGCTTTCTTGACCCGGTCCGACAGCTTCGAATCGCGCATCCGCTCGCGCGCTGCGTCGACGCGGTGACTGACCGCGGAGCGCGCCTTCTCCACGCCCTCCGCTACGGCCTCGCGGGCCAGATCCATCGACGTCACGTTGCTGCTGTCGGCATCGCTCTCGTTCTTCTTGGCGTTGCTCATGTCGGTTTCTTCCAGGAGTCGGAGGTCAGGTGTTGGCGCCCCTGGGCTTGGGGGGCGACGGCAACTATACACCCTCCGCTATAAGCACTCCGCCGCAACGGCCGAGACAGCGGCCAGGCTGCTACACTCCGCCGCCCCGAGGCCCGGGGAACTCACGGGGCACTCGTGGGGCAGTAGCTCAGTTGGGAGAGCACCACGTTCGCAACGTGGGGGTCGAGGGTTCAAGTCCCTTCTGCTCCACCATTTCGCCCGTTCAACAACGAGGAGCGCCGGGCGCCCCCGCGAACGGCTAGAAGTTCGGGTTCTCTCCCTCAGGATCTTCCTGCGCGCGACCGACCATCGGAACGAGTCGCACGACATCGACCTGGCGGCGCACCAGGCCGTCCGCGGTCTTCCGGATCACCACCAGATCCTGGAGGGTTCGACCGACTGGCGCCACCAGGATGCCGTCCACCTTGAGCTGCTCGAGCAGGGGCGGAGGCACCTCGGACGGCGCCGCCGAAACGAGGATGCGGTCGAACGGCGCTTCCTCGGGCCAACCGCGGTACCCGTCGTCCACCCGCACTTCGACGTTGCCGTAACCCAGGTCATCCAGCACCGTACTCGCCCTGTCCGCCAGTTCGTCGATGATCTCGATCGAGTAGACCCGACGGGCCAGACGCGCCAGAACCGCCGTCGTGTAGCCCGAACCGGTACCGATCTCCAGCAGCTTCTCGTCACCGTCCAGCTCCAGCAGGTCGGCCATCAGCGCCACCAGGTAGGGCTGCGACACGGTCTGGCCCGAGCCGATCCGCAGCGGTGCATCCCGGTACGCCTCGTCCTGCAGCGCCTCGGGCACGAATTCATGGCGGGGCACCGTCTCGAGCGCGTTCAGCAGCCGCGATTCCTCGATCCCGCGTCCGCGAATCTGCTCTTCGACCATCACCCTGCGTTGCGAGGCGAAGTCGTCGGTCCCGAAGTTCGGCTGCGCGGCGACCCCCAGGGGTACGCCCAAACAGGCCGCCGCGGCGACGACCCACTGACGGCCGGGGCGCGAACGCCGCGTCTCCCCCGTCCACGACAGTCTGATCAACGAGTACACGACTCCTTATGATAGGCAAATCCCGTGCCGGATCGTCGATCGCCGCCGAATCCTCGATCCCCGAAGGGCACTGCCGGACGGAACTCTCGCCGAAATCGATCGAAGGGCCGGCGCCGGGGCACAAGCAAGGAGGCCGAGCCTCGCCTGCGTTCGCTCGATCGCGTCAGGGAAGAGATCGCCGCGGCGGTGCGGCGGTCTCCGGCCGACGACACCGAGATCGTGTGGCTGGAGAGCAGGCGCTGCCGAACGGGCCTGCACGTCCCGACCCTCGACGGCTACCGGCGACGCTCCCGTCAAGTCCTCGTCAGAGTGCGCGACGGACGGCGCGCCGGCGCCCACCGCACCGGCGGCGGCCGCTCGGGTGAGCTCGACGGCCCGATCCGGCTGGCAATGGCGGCGGCGCGGGCTTCCGCCCCCGAGGCGACGCCCTCGCTGCCCGACCCGGGCGAGCCGCCACTCCCTTCGGTCGACGTTCACGACCCGGCTCTCGCTCGCCTCCACGCGGATGCCGCGCGGCGGCTGCTCAAGGCGGTCCTGAGAGACGACGAAGCGGCCGTCGTCGAGTGGACCGTAGGCCAGGCCGCGGTCGCCAACAGCCGCGAACTCGTGCGCGGCCAGCGAGCCACCGCGATCCAGGTCGAAGTGCGAAGCGGCAACGGTCCCGGCGCCGGCTTCGTCCGTCACGCCGCGCGCTCGATCGACGCACTGGATCTCGACCGGCTGGTCGAGACGGCCCGCGCACGCAGGGCGCCGGACAACGGCGTCGGCAGGCCGCCCGACGGCGCCAGCGTGCTCCTTGCCCCGGAGGCGACCCTCGAGCTGCTGGAACTCCTGAACCTGCATGCCTTCTCTTCACGCTCGATCGTGCAGGGAGAGTCCTTCCTGCTCCAACACATGGGCGTCCAGGTCTTCGACCGGGGGCTCCACCTCCTGGACGACGGAGGCAGCGAACTCGGCCTGCCGTTTCCATTCGATCTGGAGGGGCGGACGAAGACGGCGGTCGAATTGGTCACCGCGGGCGTACCGAAGACGCCGGCTCTCGACACCGCGACCGCGGCCCGCGTCGGTCTCGAGCCCACCTGCAATTGCACGGGAGGCGAAGAGGCCTGTCCACTGAACATGTTCCTCGGCTCGGGCGACCACAACGACCCCTCCCTGTTCGAGATCGCGGACGGCGGCATCTGGATCAGTCGACTGGACGAGGTCGAGTGCTTCGACCCCGGACGGATGCGCGTCAGGGCCAGGGCCCGCGGCGTCCGCCGCGTCCGAGACGGCCGGCTGGGCGAACCCGTGGTCGACCTGGTCTGGGAGGACAGTCTCCTACGGGTCCTGTCCAACCTGCTGGCTATCGGAGCAACCTGCTACTCCCGCACCTCGCGCGACGGTTTCCTGGGCGGGACGACGGCCCCCGCGCTGGTCGTCAGCGAGGTGGACGGCCTGGCGCCCGCCTAGGCCGCCCGACAGCGGATCAGCACGACGGTCTGGTCGTCGCCCTGCGGCAGGCCGGCCCCGAAGCGGCTGACATCGTCGTCGATCGCCTGAATGATCTCGGACAGCGGCCGCTCGCGCCTCTCTCGCAGGAAGGACTCGAGCCGGTCCTGCCCGTACTCTTCGTCGGCCCGCGACGCGCACTCCGTGATGCCGTCGCTGTAGAGACACATGAGGTCTCCCGGTTCCATCCCCACCTCGTCGACCCGGTAAGTGGCGTTCGGCAGCAGACCCAGGGGCAGGCCGCTGGCGCCGAGGGCAGTCACTTCGCCGCTCCGGCGCACCAGCAGCCCGGGGTTGTGTCCGGCGTTGACGTAGCGGACCGAGCGGTCCCGCGGATCGACCTCGGCCAGGATCAGGGTGATGAAGCGGTTGCTCGCGCTCGACTCGACGATGTGCTTGTTCAGGCGTTCGAAGAGTTCGGCCGATGTCTCCACCCCGACGCTCTCGCCGCCGAAGCGGGAGTCGTCGACCAGGAGGCGGAGCGCCGAATCCAGGGTCGATACGAGGAGGGCGGCCGGCATCCCCTTGCCCGTCACATCGGCGACCACCACCCCCCGACGCAAGCCCTTGAGTTGCAGCGAACCGTAGTAGTCGCCGCCAACCTGGCGGGACGGCCGGCTCCAGCCCGCGGTTTCGAAGCTCCCGACATCAGGCATGTCGGACGGCAGGATGCGCTGCTGAATCTCGGCCGCGAGCTCCACCTCCCGCTCCAGCCGCTCCTTCTCGAGCGCCTGGCGATGGAGGTTCGCGTTGGTCAAGGCGATGCCGGCCTGATTCGCGAACAGGGACAGCGCGCGATGGTCGGAAGCGGCAAACGGTCCGATGCCGGTGCGGCTCTCCTTGTCGGCAACCACCAGCAGGCCGACGCTGCCGCGGCCTCCGTCGCCTTCGATCGCCACCGCCAGCGAGTGCTCCGCGTCCGGAATCACGCCAGCCGCCGCCGCCTCGAGCGCGTCTGCGTCCGAGCCGCCGGCTGCCGGCGCATCGAGAACCTCCCGGGCGCCGCCGCCGATCGTTCCCGTCAGGGCCAGCCAACCCTCCGCGTTCCGCAGGTAGAAGGCGCCGCGGCGGGCGTCCAGCAGAGACACGGCCCGGAGCAGAATCTCCTCGGTCAGTTCTTCCAGGTTCAGGGTCGAGGCGATCGCCAACCCCACGTCGTACACCGCCTGCAGGGTGACCACGTTGTAGTTGTCGTGGAACTTGCGGTCCTTGAGTTCGTCCGCCAGCTCGCGCAGCCGCAGACCCACAGCCAGGATCCCGGCGAGTTCGCGCCCCTCCGGCGGCCGACCACCGGCGCCGCCGGCATGGCCCGCCGTCTCGTCGCTCCCCGCGTAGTAGAGCACCAGGTTGTGTTCGAGGCGGTGCTGCCGCTTGCCCAGGACGCCCCAGGACGCCACGGGTCCCCCGTCCGGGCGGTAAATCTGGGCGCCATCGAGGCCGTGCGCCTCGCACCACTGCCTCACCAGGCGCGTCTGGACCGCGCCGCTCTCCCAGTCGGCGACATCCGCCGCGGCCGCCAGCCGCCACAGGTCACCGACGCCTCCCGAGCGACTCGCTGCCGGCCTCACCGCTCGGCAGTCCGCCCAGTCAGGACGTACCCGACTGAAGCTCGGTGACCGCCGCCTGCTCGTCCGGATAGATCGTCGAGTACTGCGCGAGACCCATGATGTGGAACGTCTTCTCGATCGTCGGCGTGAGGTTGCAGAAGGACAGGCGCCCCTTCACTTCGAGCATCTTCTCGATGATCTCGATCAGGATCGAGATCCCGATCGAGTTGACGATCTTCGTGCCCCGGAGGTTGAGCAGCAACGATCGATAGCCGTCATCGAGCAGCGCATAGGCGGCCTCCGCGATCTCCTCGCCCCCCTGGTTGTTGATGTAGCCGTCCGTATAGATCACCGCCAGTTCCTGGCGGCGCTCCACATCCAACTTCAGACCCTCCGTCATGGACCCAGCTCAACTCCCTCGCGCAAAACGTCAGCGCGCCTTGGACATGACGACCGACGTGCCGCCCTCACCCGAGAGCACGTTCACTTCGTCCATCAAGCCCTCGATGATCTTCAAGCCCCACCCGCGCTTGCGGATCGCCTTGAGATTGTCTTCGATTCTCGGTTGTACCACCCTGGAGCGGTCGAATCCGATTCCCTGGTCCTGGATGGTGATCCGCAACACCCGCGGCTCCTCCGCCTCGGCCGGCCCCAGCACCGCCAGTTCGAGATGCAACTGGCCGTCGGCGGCGCGGCTGTGTTCGATCGCGTTGATGCACGCCTCGACCACCGCCATGCCCACTTCCTCGACCTTGTCGGTGCTCATCCGTATGGACTTCGCCACCGCGCAGGCCCTGGCACGCGCCTCAAGCTCCATTTCAGGCGCGAGCCTGAACGTCAGGTGAGTTTCTTCGAGTACTCCGAACTCAGACATGGAGAAAGAAGCAACGAGGGCCGAAGCAACCACCCTAGGAGCGTGCGCAACAGAGCATGAGGTGCCCCGATCTTCGGGCCGCGCAAGATGTCAGGCGGTCAGAAACAGCTTCAGGCAGTAGACCACCATCGGATGGAGCTGATCGTTCAACAGGAACCATACGAAACTCGCGACGACCGCAGAAGACCAGAACACCCCGGCCGGAATCGAACTGAAGACCCAGTACAGAAAGCCTGACGGAGCCGTCGACCCGGATACAGCCGCGCTCCCACGGTCCAAAAAACTGAACGGTGACCCTACCATCATGCCGACCTCCCTTCGGTGCCCTCCTTCAAAGCAAGTCCGCTGCCAACGGTGGCCGACCTCCGTCAAAGGGCCGACTTGTAGGCCTGACGGGCTTTCGCGGATGACCGGGGCAGCCCGGTGGCGACTCACGGAATGGGCCGAAATGTCCCATCCGGGTCGTTGCGGCCCTCGGGACGCAGGACTGGACCGGCCACCACGTCACGCCCCAGAACCAAACGGGGCACTATGGCTCATATAGGGACACGACGCCCCGCACGGCCCGTGCGGGCGACGGATCAGTAGCGACCGCGCGACAGCGTCCGGCGGTGCACGCCCAGCAGTTTGGCTGCGGCGCTCTTGTTGCCCCCGGTCAGCCCGATGACCCTCCGCACGTGGCGGCGCTTGACCGTCTCCAGGTCGAGTGGTTCGGGGCCCTGCGATCCCGCGGCGGCGCCTCCGATCAGCGATTGAACCAGCGACCCGTCGACGACGCCGTCGGCCAGTGACGCCGCGCCCTCGACGATGTTCTGAAGCTCCCGCACGTTGCCCGGATAGTCGTGCGCCAGGAGGAGGTTCAGGGCGCCGCGACCGAACTGGGGCAGTTCCACCGCCTCCCGGTCGCAGAAGCGCTCGGCGAAGTACCGCACCAGGTGCGGGATGTCCCGGCGACGCTCGCGCAGCGGCGGCAGCTCGACGCTGATCCCCTTCAGCCGGTAGTACAGGTCCTCCCGGAAACGGCCTTCCGCCACGAGTTGCTCGAGCGGCTGGTGGGTCGCGGCGACGACCCGCGTGTCCACCGGGATTGCCTGGTGGCCGCCGACGCGAACGATCTCCCGCTCCTGGAGAGCCCGCAGCAGCTTGACCTGCGAAGCGACATCGAGGTCGGCCACTTCGTCGAGGAAGAGCGTGCCTTTGTCGGCCAGTTCGAAGCGACCCAGCCGCGCCCGCACGCCGGTGGCCACGCCCCCCTCGATCCCGAACAACTCGCTCTCCAGCAGGCTCTCGGGGAGCGCGGCGCAGTTGACCGCGACGAGCGGGCCCGAGCGTTCGGAGCGCCGGTGCAGCAGCGCCGCCATGAGTTCCTTGCCGGTTCCGCTCTCGCCGCGCAGCAGGACGGTCACGCTTCTCGGGGCGACGCGATCGATCACGTCCAGGATGCGCCGCATTGCCGGGGCGCGGGCCACGATCCGCTGGCCGCCGACCTCCGCCAGGTCGTCCAGACGGTCCTTCAGCAGCTTGTTCTCCTCGGCCAGACGTTCACGTGAAACGACGAGGCGCTCCACCTGACGCAAACCGTCCAGGGCGACGCCCGCCAACGCCGCGACGGACCGGAGAAAGCGCCGGTCTCCACGACTGAAACCCGGCTTGCCGGCGCCGCGCGCTTCCTTGTCGAGCACCGCGACGAAGCCGAGCAGGGAGTCGCGCGATTTGAGCGGCGCCGCGACGAGAGAGCGGAACTCACGGTCCGCCAGCTTGCCGCCGGACCGCGTCACGGTCTCGTCCCGGGCCAGCAGGTCGTGCCACAGGGGGCCGGCCAGGAGCGTCTCGGCCGACGGCGGCCGGCCGCCGAATCCGACCGTGGCAGCGGTGCGAGCGACGCCGAAGCGGTCCCGGGTCACCGCGGCGGCGGCCGCCGGATCGACCACCGTACACACTCTCTGGAGGAGATCGTCGAGCAGACCCTGCTCCGACTCGTGGGAGTGGAGCGCGACGACCAGGTCGTAGAGCGTCTCGAGCTGCAGGCGCTGGCGGCGACCGGCCAGGTCCGAGGGTGGGTTCGGCGCGACCATAGCTCTTCTCGGTTCGCCCCGGTCCTCTTCAGGAAGCCCTTCGCACCGGCGTACGAACCGCGAGCACCTTGCCCAGAAAGGCCCCGGTGTGGCTCTCGGGCGTGGCCGCGACCTGTTCCGGCGTGCCCGCCGCGACGACGCGGCCGCCGGCGGCGCCGCCCTCGGGCCCCAGGTCGACGATCCAGTCCGCGTTCTTGATCACGTCCAGGTTGTGCTCCACGACGAGCACCGTATTGCCCCGGTCGACGAGCCGCTGCAGCAAACTGACCAGGCGCCGCACGTCGTCGAAGTGGAGCCCCGTCGTGGGCTCGTCCAGCAGATAGAGGCTGCGTCCGGTAGCTCGCTTCGAGAGCTCGGTCGCCAGCTTCACGCGCTGCGCCTCGCCGCCCGAAAGCGTCGTCGCGGGCTGGCCGAGCCGGATGTACCCGAGCCCCACCTCGTCCAGGGTCGAGAGGATGCGGTCGATCGCCGGTATGTTCGCGAAGAACCCGCGCGCGGTCTCCACGCTCATCGCCAGGATGTCCGCGATGTTCTTGCCCTTGTAGCGAACCTGAAGGGTCTCCCGGTCGTAGCGAAGCCCGCCGCAGACGTCGCAGGTGACGTACACGTCCGGCAGGAAGTGCATTTCGATCTTGTTCTGGCCGTCGCCGGCGCAGGCCTCGCAGCGGCCCCCCTTCACGTTGAAGCTGAACCGGCCCGGCTTGTAACCGCGGGCCCGCGCCTCCGTCGTCTTCGCCATCAGGCCGCGAATCGCCGTGAACACGTTCGTGTACGTCGCCGGGTTCGAGCGCGGCGTCCGGCCGATGGGGCTCTGGTCGATCGCGATCACCTTGTCGAGATGCTCGAGTCCCTCGAGCCGGTCGTGGTCGCCGGCCGGGTCGGCGGCGCGGTAGAAGAACCGCGCCAGCGCCTTGTAGAGCACTTCGTTGACCAGGCTGCTCTTGCCGGAGCCGGACACCCCGGTGACCAGCACGAGGCAGCCCAGCGGCAGGTCGACGTCGAGGTCCGCGAGGTTGTTCTGGCGCGCCCCGCGGATGCCGAGCCAGTTCCCGGTCCCCGGCCGTCTCGCCTCCGGCGCCGGCACTTCCGACTCGCCGCGGAGGTAGGAGGCGGTGAGCGAGCCCCTTGCCTTCTCCACCCTGGCCAGCGGCCCTTCCGCCACGACCTCGCCGCCGTGTTCGCCGGCCCGCGGCCCCAGATCGACGATCCAGTCGGCCTCGCGCATCGTTTCCTCGTCGTGTTCGACGAGCAGGACCGAGTTGCCGAGGTCCCGCATCTCCTTGAGCGTTCGCAGCAGCTTCGCGTTGTCCCGCTGGTGCAGGCCGATCGAGGGTTCGTCCAGCACGTAGAGCACGCCCTGGAGCTTGCTGCCAATCTGCGTCGCGAGCCGGATGCGCTGGCTCTCCCCGCCGGAGAGCGTGCCCGAGGCCCGGTCCAGGTTGAGGTAGCCCAGGCCCACATCCGCAAGGAAGGACAGTCGATCCTCGACCTCCTGGAGGATCTTGCCGGCGATCTGCCGTTCCTTCGCCGTCAGCCGCAGACCGCCGACGACGCGCTGCAGATCGCCGATCGGCATCGAGGTCACCTGGTCGATCGGCAGTCCGCCGACCGTCACCGCCAGGGCCTCCGGGCGCAGGCGGCGCCCCTCGCAGTCGCCGCAGGTGCGAACCGACATGTACTTCTCGATCTCGGTACGTACGCCCGCCGACTCCGTCTCGGAGTGACGGCGCCTGAGCATCGGCACGACGCCCTCGTAGCGGCCGCGCCACTGGTACGACGAACGCCGCCCCTTGATCTCGAACGCGATCTCGCGGCTGCCCGAACCGTAGAGCACGACCTGACGCGCTTCCTCCGGAAGCTCGCACCACGGCGTCGCGAGATCGAAGCCCATTTCGGCGGCGACGGTCCTGAGCATGCGCAGCCGCCAGGATCTCGAGGTCGAAGGAAACGGCCGGAGCACGCCGGCCTTGATCGAGCGCCGCGGGTCGTCCAGGATGCGCTGTTCGTCGATCGCCATGGACGACCCCAGCCCGCTGCAGGAGGGACACGCGCCGTACGGACTGTTGAACGAGAAGAGCCGCGGCGAGATCTCCGCCAGGCTCGTGCCGCAGTCCACGCAGGCGTGGTGCTGCGACATCGTCTCCTCGGGCAGGCCCTGGGGCGCCACGACGAGCAGGCCCCGGCCGACTTCAAGCGCGGTCTCGAACGACGCCGCGAGCCGCTGCTCGATGCCCGGCCGCACGACCAGGCGGTCGACCACGATCTCGATCGTGTGCTTCCGCTTCTTGTCCAGGGCCGGCAGGTCCTCCGAGAGCTCGACGAGCTCGCCGTCGATCCGGGCGCGCAGGAATCCTTCCCGGACCACCTGTTCGAGCTGACGGCGGTACTCGCCCTTCTTGCCCCGAACGTAGGGCGCCAGCAGCAGCAGGCGCGTGCCCTCCGGCATCGCGGCCACCCGATCGACCATCTGCTGCACGGTCTGGGGTCGGATCACCTTGCCGCACTCCGGGCAGTGGGGCACGCCGACCGAGGCGTAGAGCAACCGCAGGTAGTCGTGGATCTCGGTCACCGTGCCGACCGTCGACCTGGGATTGCGGGACACGGACTTCTGCTCGATCGAAATGGCGGGCGAAAGCCCGTCGATCGAGTCGACGTCCGGCTTCTCGACCTGGTGCAGGAACTGCCGGGCGTACGCCGACAGCGACTCGACGTAGCGGCGCTGCCCCTCCGCGAACAGGGTGTCGAAGGCGAGGGAGGACTTGCCGGAACCCGACACGCCGGTCACGACGACCAGTTGCTCGCGCGGGATCTCGACCGTGATGTTCTTCAGGTTGTGTTCCCGCGCGCCCCGAACGACGATCTTCTTGCCGCTCACGGACCGCGCTCCTCAGGGCGCCCGAGGCCGGAAGAGCCTGAACCGTGCCGGCGGCGGCCCCGAAAGACCTCGCCGGCCTCCCGGTCGAGGGTCTTCTCGCGCTCCCGCTGGCGCTTGTCGTACAACTTCCTGCCCTCGGCCAGGGCCAGTTCGACCTTGATCCGGTTCCCCTTCAGGTAGACGGACAACGGCACGACGGTCAGGCCCCGGTCCCGCGTGCGCCCGTACAGACGGTCGATCTCCCGCCGATTCAGAAGCAGGCGGCGCGGTCGGACCAGTTCGTGGTTCTCCCGGTTGCCATGGCTGTAGGCCGAGACGTGGGCGTCCAGCAGCCAGGCCTCGTGATCACGGAAGCCGACGTAACTCTCTCGCAACTGGATCTTGCCGCCACGAATCGACTTGACTTCCGTGCCCAGAAGTTCGATGCCCGCCTCGAAGCGCTCGAGAACCCGGTACTCGCGCCTCGCCTTCCGGTTCACCGCCAGGGGCAGACCTTCGGCCGGTGACTGTCGCTTCGTGCGCTTGGCCATAGGGTTCCATTCTGCCAGCCCGTGCCAGAAGTGCGCGTGGCGCCGGGAGCGGCCGGACGCCCGCGAAGACCGCCCCGGGGTGAGCGACGGGGTGAGCGAAGTGTAACCCCTTGACAGGGAACCCCTTGCGGTCACGACGCCACAGAGATGTGGCAAAAACACCACACTTTGGACGACGAGAGGGCCGCCGCGAAACACCATGTCCCATCGAGGACCGTCCCGGGAATCCCTTGCAGGCAAAGGGGATTCACAGGCGACGGCGCCGCTGCCGCCGCGGCTGGCACGATCCGTGCTCTATACCGTCGGCGATGGGCAAGCGTGCGAATGGAGGAAACGGTAACCGACGCCGTCTCTCCCGATCCGACAAGGCCCGTGACCGCCTCTTCCGGCAGCAGACGATCCGCCGGTCCACCGGGATCTCGGGCACAGGCATTCACACCGGCAGGGAAACGACACTGCGCATTCTTCCAGCGTCGGCGGGGACCGGTATCCGGTTCCGCCGCACGGATGCCGGCAACGTCGAGGTCCGGGCCGACCTGAAGGACGTCAGTTCCCTTGAGCTGGCCACGACGCTCGGTCGCGACGACATCACCGTGTCGACCGTGGAGCACCTTCTCGCGGCCGCCTACGCCCTCGGCATCGACAACATGGTCGTGGAACTCGACGGTCCCGAGGTGCCGATCCTGGACGGTTCGGCGATGCCCTACGTGCTGCTCCTGCAGGCGGCCGGGATTCGCCGGCAGAACGCCGACCGGCGGATCCTGGCGATGACCTCCGTGCTGGAGTTCGACCGCGGCGACAAGTGGCTGCGCGCCTCGCCCTACCCCGGTCTCCGCCTCGACTACACGATCGACTTTCCGGGCTGCGCCGTGGGACGGCAGCGGTTGCAACTCGACGTGGACCAGCGCAGCTTCGAACGGGAACTCGCGCCCGCACGGACATTCTGCCGTCAGGTCGACGTCGAGCAGATGCAGCGCGCAGGGCTTGGGCTCGGCGGATCGGTCGACAACTGCATCGTCTTCGACGAAGAGAGGGCGGTGAACACGGACCTCCGCTTCGCCGACGAACCCGTGCGCCACAAGGCGCTCGACGCGGTCGGCGACTTCACCCTGCTCGGGGCGCCCATCTGGGGCCACTTCGAGATCCTGCGCGGCGGCCACCAGCTTCACTACGAGCTCCTGAAGGAACTGGTCAGGAATCCCCAGTGCTGGACCTGGGTCGTCGGCGAAGAGATTCCGCCGCAGGTGGACCTCCCGTTCGACCCGCAGCAGCCCTCGGCCTGGACTCCGCTTCTGACGGGTCCGGCGCAGTAGGACGGCGGCAGGGCGCAGCAGCACGCGCGCGGCGCCACAGCGGCGGGACAGCCGCACAATGAGAGAACGCGAGGCCCGGCCGCCGGGCTGGTAGTGTCGCCCGCATGAGAGTCCCGTGGGCGGGGCGGCTGATCTGCGCGCTCAGCCTGTCGAGCGTCCTGGGCGCCGACTCGCTCGACGCCCAGCCCCCACGAGAGGGTTCCGCTCGAACCCGCAAGGCCGATATCGCCGCTTTGTCCGTCGTTCGCGACGGCGCCGCGCTGCTCGTCAGCTTCCGCCTCGACCGCGCCCTGGACGCCCGAACCTGGGAGAAGATCGAAAGCGGCCTGCCGACGGGCTTCACCTACGACATCGAGATCCAGAGACAGCGCCGCCGCTGGTTCGACAAGCGAGTCGGCGCAACCCGGCTGCAGGTGGTCGCGATGTACAACGCGCTCACGCGGGAGTACCTGGTCAACTTCAAGCGCGACGGAGAGCTCTACGCAAGCCGGGTCGTGACCTCGGCAGCCGATCTCGAGCGGGCGATGACGGTCTTCGACAAACTGCCTTCGATCGAGATCGAGGACGGCGAGACCGGGCGGTTCATCCTTCGGGTCCGCGCGGAGCTCCGGTCGCGAACCCGTCTCGGCCTGATTCCGGACCGGGTTCATACCGCCTGGGCCGAGACCGGACCCTTCCCCTTGTTCCAGCGCAGCCCTCGGGGACCGGGCGCCCAGTGACGTGACCACGTCCAAGGCCGCACCGCCGCGCTCGCTGCGCGAACTGATCAAGAGCAACCGCTTCGTGGTCTGGCTGCTGGTGCTCGCTCTGGCAGTACCCACCGTCGGCTACTACGCGCTCCAGCGCGGCCGCGAGATCGATCCCACGGTCCTGAACAACAGCATCCTCCTGTTCGCCTTGCGCAACCTGAACGTGGTGCTGATCCTGATCGTCGTCTTCGTTCTCGTCCGCAACCTGACCAAGCTGTGGGTCGAACGGCGACGGCAACGCCTGGGCGCCAAGTTCCGCACGAAGCTGATCCTGACCTACATCGGCCTGTCGCTGATTCCGGGACTCGTCCTGTTCGCCTACGCGACCGAGCTCCTGCAGGGCTCGATCGACCGCATGTTCCGCACGGACATCGACGACCTCCTGGAACCCGCGAACCAGGTCTCCCAGGCGCTCACGTCGACCCACCAGGACCAGTTGCTGCGCGACGCGGAACGCTTCCTCCACGACACGGCCGACCTCGACCTGAACGACCCGCGAGGTCGGGGCAGCCTGTCGCGCGCCCTCGGCGAAGCCTTGTCCTCGAACGATCTGGACTACCTGGCCGTGTACCGGGACACGACCTTCCTTCACGCCACGGTGAATCCCCGGTCCCTGTCCGAAGTCCCCGAGCCGACGCGGGGCATGCTGCTCGAAGCGGTCCGTGCCGGCGCCGCGCGGGCGATAGGTCAGGTTTCCGGCAGGGAGGAGCGCCTGATCCTCGCGGCGGCGGCCACGGAGGGTGATGTCGAGTCGACCGTGGCAGTCGCCGGCAGGCTGCTCGACGCGGAACTCGCCGGCAACACGGAGACCCTGATCGGCGCCTACCAGTCCCGCCGGCAACTGCACGCCCAACGGGACGAGATCCGGGCCGCGTACTGGCTGCTGTTCCTGACCGTCACCCTGTGCATCCTGCTCGTCTCCTGCTGGGTCGGCCTCTATCTCGCCGGCCGGGTCACCGGACCGATCGAAGCGTTGGCCGACGGCACCCGGCGCATCGCCGGCGGCGATCTGGGACACCGCGTCGAGGCGGCCGCCGACGATGAGGTCCAGGTGCTCGTCGATTCGTTCAATCGAATGACGGACGCGCTCGAGGACTCGAACCGCGATCTGGTCGCCACGAATCGCCGCCTGGACGCCGAGCGCGCGCGGATCGAGGCGGTGCTGGAGAGCGGCCCCGCCGGCGTCCTGTCGCTCGACCGCGACGGCCGCATCCTGACCTGCAATCGCGCCGCCCTCGACATGCTGGGCCTGCCGGAGGACACGGCCCTCGCCGGCGCGCCTCCGGAGGCCCTGGGCGAGCTGTTGCCCGATCGCGGAATCGAAGCCGTGTTCGCCGACCTGCCGGATGCCGCCCGCCCGCGCCGCCGGCAAGCCGTGCCGACGCGCCGGGAGGTCAGCCTGGGTGGCAAGGACGACTGGAAGACGCTCGAGGTGAAGACGAGTCCGCTGCGCGCCCCACGCGGCAGGGGCGACTTCGAACTGCTCGGCCACGTCATCGTGATCGAGGACCTGACCGCCCTGCTCGACGCCCAGAAGGCCGCGACCTGGACCGAGGCGGCGCGGCGCATCGCGCACGAAATCAAGAACCCGTTGACGCCGATCAGGCTCGCCGCGGAACGCATGCTGCGCAAGGCGAAGAAGAACGACAAGAGTCTGGAGGTGGCGATCGAAGAAGGGTCGTCGATCATCGTGCGCGAGGTCGGCAACATGCTGAACCTGGTCGACGAGTTCGCGCGCTACGCCCGCATGCGCCGGCCCCAGCCCCGCGACGTCGACATCGAACGCCTGATCGGCGAGACGGTCGATCTCTACCGGGAACTGAAACCGGGCGTCGAAGTCGAAGCCCGAATCGAGGCCGGGACGGACGGCCTTCACGCCAAACTCGACGCCGACCAGATGCGTTCCGCCCTCGTCAACCTGCTCGACAATGCGATCGCCGCCACCACCCCGCCCGGACAGGTTACGGTCCGCGCCGGCCGCGGCAACGGCGTCCTGGACCTGTCCGTCAGCGACACGGGCAGCGGCGTTCCGAAGGCGGCGCGCGAGAAACTCTTCATGCCCTATTTCTCCACCAAGGGACGCGGCTCAGGCCTTGGGCTCGCTATCGTCCAGCGAATCGTCAGCGACCACAACGGTTCGATTCGGGTCGAGGACAACCAGTCACGCGGCACGACCTTCAGGGTCGAACTGCCGCAGGACAGCGGCACCACCCCTTAGCCTGAAGAGCGCACCGTGAGCACAGCACGCATCCTGGTCGTCGACGACGAGGCCGGCATCCGGCAGACCCTGCGGGGGATCCTCGAGGATGAGGGTCACTCGGTCACCACCGCCGCGGACGCGGTCAGCGGCAGCGCCCTGATGTCGAGCGGCGAGTTCGATCTCGTGCTGCTTGACGTGTGGTTGCCCGACCGCGACGGTCTGGAACTGCTCTCGGAGCTGCGGGAGGGAGACTTCGCAACGCCCGTTATCGTGATCTCGGGCCACGGCAACATCGACACGGCGGTCAAGGCGATGCGGATCGGGGCTCACGACTTCCTGGAGAAGCCCCTGGCGTTGAACCGGGTCGTCGTCTCGGTGGAGAACGCGCTCGAGCGCAACCGGCTCGAGCAGGAGGTGCGGGAACTCTCCAGCCAGCTCGATCCGGAGCGGCGCCTGATCGGCGATTCCGACCCGATGCGGAAACTGGGGAACGACCTGGAACTCGCCGCGCGAGCGGAGAGCCGCATCCTGATCACCGGCGAGAACGGAACCGGCAAGGAGCTCGTCGCCCGCCGGGTCCACAGCCTCTCGCGGCGCAGCAGCCGGGCCTTCGTCGAGGTGAACTGCGCCGCGATCCCGGAGGAGCTGATCGAGAGCGAGCTCTTCGGCCACGTCAAGGGCGCCTTCACCGGCGCATCCGGCAGCCGTCACGGACGCTTCGAACAGGCCCACGGAGGCACCCTGTTCCTGGACGAGATCGCGGACATGTCGCTGAACACGCAGGCCAAGGTCCTGCGCGTGCTTGAAGAACAACGGTTCGAACGCGTCGGCGGCAGCGATCCGATCGAGGTCGACGTGCGCGTGCTGGCGGCAACGAACAAGGACCTGGAGGGAGACGAGCTACCGGCCGGACGGTTCCGCGAGGATCTCTACTTCCGGCTCGCCGTGATCCCCCTCCATGTGCCGGCCCTGCGCGAGCGGAGCGAGGACATTCCGGCCCTCGTCGACCACTTTCTCAGACGCTTCGCCGCGGAGGCAGGACGCCGCCCCAAGACCGTCGACCCGGCCGCGCTCGAACGCCTGGTCGCCTACGCCTGGCCGGGCAACGTGCGCGAACTGCGCAATCTGACCGAGCGACTGATGATCATGGCGCCCGGGGACCTGGTCGGCCTTGCGGATCTGCCGCCCCGGATCCGCGGCAAAGGCGCCATCGCCCCGGTCGGCGACGACTACGGGTCGCTCAAGGAGGCGCGAGAGACCTTCGAGCGCCTCTACATCGAGCGCTGCCTGGTCGCCGCCGGCGGCAACGTTTCCCAAACCGCCCGGGAACTCGGCATCGACCGCCGCCACCTGTACCGCAAACTCCGGGCCTACGGCATCGACCCGGAGCGCGGCGAATGACGCGAACGAGGAGGGCGCCTTGAAGCCCACCCCCGTGAAGCGCTGCGTCGTCGGCACCGCCGGCCACGTCGACCACGGCAAGACACGGCTGGTCCAGGCACTGACCGGGGTCGACTGCGATCGCTGGGAAGAAGAGAAACGGCGCGGCATCACGATCGACCTCGGTTTCGCGTCGATGGTCGAGGACGGCTGGCAGATCGGCTTCGTCGACGTGCCGGGACACGAGCGGTTCGTGCGCAATGCCCTCGCGGGACTGGGCGGGATCCAGATGATGGCCCTGGTCGTCGCCGCGGACGAAGGCGTGATGCCCCAGACCCTGGAGCACCTCGCGATCTGCTCGCTGCTCCGGATTCCGGCCGGGGTCGCGGTGCTCTCGAAGACCGACCTCGTGGCCCCTGACCTGCTCGAACTCGCGCAACTGGAGCTCGAGGAAACGCTCGCCGACACGCCGTTCGCCGAAGCCCCCATCCTGCCGGTCTCGTCCGAGACCGGGGCGGGCCTGGACGAACTCCGCACGGCCCTGGTCCGCCTGGCGGGCCAGGCCACGCCGATCGACCGTCACAGCAAGCTGCCCGCCCGCCTGCCGATCGATCGCGCCTTTCACCTGCAGGGACTCGGCGTCCTGGTCACCGGCACCCTGGCCAGGGGAACGATCGCGACCGGCGACGAACTCGACGTGCTGCCGTCGGGCGCCCGCGCCCGGGTGCGAAGCATCGAAGTCCACGGCGAGAGCCGCGAGCGGGCGGAGGCCGGCGAGCGCACGTCGCTGCAACTGTCCGGCGTCGGCCTGGAAGATGTCGCCCGAGGGCACGAACTCACCGCACCAGGCGTCTACCGGACCACCTCCTCCCTGCTTGTCCGCTGCCGGCTCCTGGCGTCGGCGCCGGAGGCGATCCAGGGAAGCTGCTCCGTCCGCCTCCACGTCGGGGCCGCCCAGCGAGTCGGCAAGCTTCGTCCGCTGGTCCCGGGCCGGCTCGACCCGGGCGGCGAAGCGATTCTCGAGGTTCGCCTGGAAGAGCCGCTGGTGGCGATTCGCGGCGACCGGTTCGTCATCCGACGGCCGTCGCCGCAAACCACCCTGGGCGGCGGCGAGGTGCTGGACCCGACCTGGAGGCACCACCGCGGCACGGCTCTCGCAACGGCGGTCGACACGCTGACCGCCGGCACGAGCGAGGCCGCCGTTCAGTGGGCGGCCGACGGCCGGGAGGCCGGCCTCGCTACCTCCGAACTCGCGTTGCGGCTGGGGATCGTCCGCGACGATGCCGCGAGCGTGCTGGCCGGCGCCGTTCAGGAGGGGCTGCTCCTCGAGGCGGCGCCCGGACGGTTCGTCACGGCCGCCACCGTCCGCAACGCGTCGCGCCGCGCCCGCCGGCTGGTCGAGGCCCACTTCGCCGCCGACCGGCTGTCCCGCGGCATGCCGAAAGCCGAACTCGTCCGGCGCCTGCTCGGCGCCCACGCCACCGACCTCGCCTCCGCCTACCTGAACTGGGCGAGCCGGGGCGGTTCGGAGGAGGCCGTGACCGTCGAAGGCGAACTCGTCACCCTGCCCGGCCGTACGGGCGCACTGACCCAGGTCGAATCCAAGCTCGCCAGGGACATCGTCGACGGATTCGAGAAACAGGGGCTCACCCCGGGCTCCCCGGAGGAGCTCTGTCGCGACCTCGGCGCCAAGCCCCAGGTCTTCCAGGGCGTGATGCGCTACCTCGTGGAACGGAACCGGCTCGCCCGGCTTCCAGGCGGCCTCGTTCTGGCCGCCAGCGCCCTGGAGCACTTCCAAAGCGACCTGCTTGCCACCGGCTGGGACACCTTCACCGTCGCCGAGTTCAAGGACCGTTTCGGCCTCACCCGCAAGTGGGCCATTCCGCTGCTCGAACACCTCGACCGCCAGCGTCTGACCCGGCGGGAGGGGGACCGACGGCGGGTCCTGCGGCCGCGGGGGTAGGTCGGCCGCGACGAGTTTCTGTGCCTCACGAACGCTCTCTCGGCCCTCTACTCTCGGCACTCTGCCGAGAAGCCTCCGCTCGATGCCATACTGCTGGCGGCCCCAAGGTGACCCGATGACCGGTCCCGTCCTGAATCGACTTCTTCTTCACCGCTTTCGGAGCCTCTTCTCCGAAGAGGTGGTCTTCGGCAACCCGATGTTGCTCGCCGGCAGAAACGGCTCGGGCAAGAGCAACTTCGTGGACGCCTTCGCTTTTCTGGCCGAAGCGATGGCGACGCCCCTCCAGGCCGTTCTCGACCATCGCGGCGGGTTCAGCGCCGTCAGCAACCGCGCTTCGGCCCGAGGACGCCCGTCGAATCTCGGGCTGGGTGTCGTCCTCGAGACACCGGACTCGACCACCGCACGGGCGCGTTATGCCTTCGAGTTGCGCGCAGTGAAGGGGCTCGGCTTTGAAGTCGTTCGCGAGCAGTGCGTCGTCCACGCGACCGACGGGATGAGCCATTGGTTCGACCGGCGAACTGTCCGCGGCGAAACCCGGTGGAAGAGCAACGCGAACTCCATGGAACCCGGCGTCGCGTCGAGCGCCCTCGCGCTTCCCCTGATCGGCGGGGATCTGCGCTTCAGGCCGGTCCTGGAGTTCGTTGCCAACATGCGGATCTACCGCATTGAGCCTGCGGCGCTCCGAGCGATGCAGGACCCGGACGGCGGCACGCGCCTGAACGCCGACGGCGCCAACACGGCCAGCGTACTGAGAGCGATCCAGCGCGAGGCGCCCGACGACTGGATCCGCATCCTGAAGCTTCTCGCGACGATCGTCCCGGGCGTCGTCGACGTTCAACCCGGAAGGCACGGCAACAAGCTGACGCTCCAGTTCACCCAGGACTGGCAGCAGAAGGAGCCGGTCAAGTTCGACGCATTCAGCATGTCGGACGGAACGCTGCGCGTTCTGGGTCTACTCACGGCGGTCCACCAGCGGCCAGCCCCATCGCTTCTCGTCATCGAGGAACCGGAAGCGACAATGCACCCGGGAGCCCTCGGAGCGATTCTCGACGTCGTGCGCCATGCGGGACGCACGACGCAGGTCGTCGTCACGACCCATAGTCCGGACGTGTTGGACGCCGACTGGATCCGGGACGAACATCTCAGAATCGCTAGCTGGGACCGCGGCAAGACCCGGATCAGCCGCATCTCCTGCGCCGCGCGCAAGGCCCTCGCCGAGCACCTGATGGGCGCGGGCGAACTGTTGCGTTCGAACGCCCTGGCGCCAGTGGATCTCTTCACGGACGACCCGCGGCAATACGACCTGTTCCAGGATGGCGAACCGCTGTGAGAATCCAGCCCATCGTGGAGGGCCACGGAGACGTGGCCGCCCTTCCCGTGCTTCTTCGCCGCCTTCGCGACGAAGCGGAGGCCTGGAGCGTCGGGATCGGACGGCCGATTCGCCGAACCCGCCATCAGCTCGGGCGGGCAGCAGACGTCACAGGTTCAGCCTGTCGGCAGCGCACGAGCGTTCCAGGTCTTTTCGCAAGCTGGTCAAGTCGTTCGGGAATCTAGTCCGCTCGATGGACCACGAACTCGCTGTCTGGCCCCCCGCATCCTGGTCTGCGGGATAGCGGCGGATGAACTCCGACCAAGACACCCGATCCCGCGGGCAGGACGGTGGGGACCATCCTGTTCGAGTCCTCCGGGGCCAAGTCACCAAGGTACCCCATCTGCCAGAATTACGCGTCGCGCTCGGAGAGCCAGCCGGTCGACACGGCCACCTCAACAACGCCGCGAGCGTACTCGCCGCGTCGAGCTTCTTCCGCCGGAGCGTGGGCGCGGACGAGGCGCTCAAGACGATAGAGAGATGGACCGTTAAGCGGAGCAGTTTCGCCTCGCCCGAAGCCGAAGCTGACGTGCCCCAACACCCTATCTCTGTGCCCGCCCTGCGGCCAACTCCTCGATGCCCACCCAAGTAACCACGGGAAGGAGCCTCTCGCCCGGCGACGCCTTCACCGGCCTGATCGACCATGGCCTCTTCAGCGAGAAACTCCCACCCTGTTTCACGTCCGAAGGACTCTCCGCGCACACGCCTCCGGCCCTACTACCGGTCACCACAGAAACAAACCCGAAGAACCTGTGGAAACTCCTCTCGAGCAAGACCCACAACTACATCCGGTACAGCGTCCTTCGCGACAGCAACGTCCCTCGCCAACTCGGCGTGCCGCACCCAGAGAGTTACCTGGCCCAATGTCTCGCGATCCAGCGCCTCTTCCCCACCATCAAGCGCCACTGCGCAAAGCCCCACCCGCCGGTGAGCCGCGTCTTCGTCCGGCGAACCGCCGGCAAACGTGTGTTCCAAATGAACTACCAGGGACTAGAGCGCTTCGACAACACCGAGCTCGACCTGCAACACATGACAGGCGCTGCCTATGTCGCTCACACCGATATCTCGAGTTGCTTCCCCTCTATCTACACACACTCGATTCCCTGGGCTCTCCACGGAAAGGCCAGCGCCAAAGGGTTATCAAGAAGGGATACTCGCGTATCGTCCGCCACATTGACGATTACAAGTTCTACGCGAAGACGCACGAGGAAGCCGAGCACTTCCTTCGCGAACTCTCCCTAGAGTTGCGGCAGTTCGAGATGACCCTCAACGTCGGGAAGACCCACATACTCCGCATGCCTCGTCCTGTTGACAATGACTGGGTCAGGCAGCTCCAGGGCTCTAGGCTGGCGCAAAGCAGAGGGAGAGTAGGAGTCGGTCCGGCGCGCGCCCTCCTTGATCTCGCGTTGAAACTGGCTCAAGAGAACGGCACGTCCGCAGTCTTGAACTATGCGATCAAGATGGTTCCGGCACGCCTACATACAAGGGCTCGACCTCTCTTCGTCCGGCAGGTGGTTAATCTTGCTGAACAGCAGGATCGGTTCTGGCTCTTGCTGTACGAAGTGTCAACTCCGCAATCTCTGAGGCAGGCGGGCCAGGTATTCTTGGCCGACTTGAAGGACAGCGGCTTCCGCTTCCTGAGAGTTGAGTGAAGCTGAAGCCTGGGGTGTGGCACGGTGGGCGCGAGTCCAAGGCCCGCGAGATTCGGACCCACGACGTCGTCAAGGGACACAACGGTGCCCCGAAGCGCAGGTCAACCGGCCATCGCTTCGAGCGGCGTGAAGTTCAGGCCGTGCGCCTCCACCTCCGCCACGGCCCGGTGCGTCACCTTGCCGTCGACCACATTGACGCCGCCGGACAGGGCCGGGTCGCGTTCCATCTGCTGGAGGTGGGCGCGCGTGACGAGGCGCGGCGTTTGCGCGCCCGGAATCAGGAGGGAACACACGAACAGGGCCGCCGACGCCCACGACCCAGGCGTTCAGCCCCACGACGCCAGCGCCGATGATCGTCACCCGACCGGGGCGAACTCAGGAGACCCCCGGCAGGAGCAGGCCCTTGCCGCCAGCGATGCGCTCCAGCGACGCCGCCCTGACCGCCGGCACGAGCGAGGCCGCCGTCCAGTGGGCGGCGGACGGACGGGAAGCCGGCCTCGCGACTTCCGAACTCGCCTTGCGCCTGGGTGTCGCCTCAAGCGATGCGGCGAAGGTGCTGACCGAAGGCGTCCAACGCGGGCTGCTCCTCGAGGCGGCGCCCGGACGGTTCGTCACCGCCGCCACCGTCCGCAACGCGTCGCGCCGCGCCCGCCGGCTGGTCGAGGCCCACTTCGCCGCCGACCGGCTGTCCCGCGGCATGCCGAAGGCCGAGCTCGTCCGGCGCCTGCTCGGCGCCCACACCACGGACCTCGCCCCCGCCTACCTGAACTGGGCGAGCCGGGGCGGTTCAAACGAGGCCGTGACCGTCGAAGGCGAGCTCGTCACCCTGCCCGGTCCGTACGGGCGCACTGACCCAGGTCGAATCGAAGCTCGCCAGGGCCATCGTCGACGGCTTCGAGAACCAGGGGCTCACCCCGGGTTCCCCGGAGGAGCTCTGTCGCAACCTCGGCGCCAAGCCCCAGGTCTTCCAGGGCGTGATGCGCTAGCTCGTGGAACGGGGCCGGCTGGCCCGGCTTCCAGGCGGCCTCGTTTTGGCCGCCAGCGCCCTGGAGCAGTTCCAAAGCGACCTGCTTGCCACCGGCTGGGACACCTTCACCGTCGCCGAGTTCAAGGACCGCTTCGGCCTCACGCGCAAGTGGGCCATTCCGCTGCTCGAACACCTCGACCGCCAGCGCCTGACCCGCCGGGAGGGCGACCGGCGGCGGGTCCTGCGGCCGCGGGCGTAGGTCGGCGGCGACGAGTTCCCCCCACACTGGGTGCGCCGACGTCGCCGGCTAGGCTCCCACCCGATGCCCAAGGTCCGCGAAGCCATTCGAGCCATTCAACGCGACGGTTGGCAGCTCGTCGCTACGAAGGGCAGCCACCGTCAGTACCGACATCCCGCCAAGCCCGGAAAGGTGACCATCGCTGGTAAGTTCAGCAAAGACCTCGCCACACCCACTTGGAACAGCATCCTCAAGCAGGCCGGCCTCAAGAAGTGAGAACTCCCATGCAGTACACAGTCATCATCGAAAAAGCTGGCGACAACTACTCGGCCTACGTTCCCGATCTCCCTGGCTGTGTCGCCGCCGCGGACACGCCCGACGAAGTCCTCGAGCTCATGCGAGAAGCCATCGAGTTCCACCTCGAGGGCCTACGACGCGACGGCGACCCCGTACCGCCGCCACAGACCACGGCGGCCCAGGTCGACGTCGCCGCCTGACCGAGCGACACCCGGCCGCGGCTTCGAGCGGCGTGAAGTTCAGACCGAGCGCATCCGCTACGATCCGTGCGTGAGTGGGCGGCGTTTCACCGCTCTTGCCACGCCAGCACAGGCGCACAACCGAAGGACGCGTCCCGTGGACCCCGAATCGAGCCCGTTCAGACCGGGGCAGCCCGTACCGACCGAGTTCTTCGTCGGTCGAACGAAGGAGATCGAGCGGCTGCGAGGCATGGTCCGCGGCAGCGCCAAGGGCCGGTTCGGGATCGGCTTCGTCAGCGGCGAACGCGGCATCGGCAAGAGTTCCCTCGCCGCCTTCGTTCGCCGGCTGGTCGAAGGCGAGCGTGACGCCGTCGGCTGTCACGTCTTCCTCGGTGGAGTCCAGGATCTGCGAGAGATGCTGCGCCGGTCCTTCGACCGCCTCTTGAAGGAGAGCAGCGACCGGCCCTGGCATGGACAGGTCAAGGAGTTCTTCGGCAACCATGTCCGCCAGGTCGGCCTGTTCGGCGTGACCCTGGAACTCGATCTGTCCGACTCCGACCTGGCCGCCATCGAGCACGACTTCGTGCCCTCGGTCCGCCGCCTGCTTCTCGAGCTCGAAGAACACAAGAAGTCGCTGTTCCTGATCCTCGACGACATCAACGGGCTCGCACGGTCGAGGAAGAGCCCGTCCTTGACGCCTTCCTGCGGCGAATGAAGGTGCTGGGCGCCCTCGAATCCGACCCCGAAGTGAAGGGCGGCTACCGTTTCCCCAATCGACTTCACGCGTTGTACTTCTACGCCGAGGCCAGGACGCGCGGCCGGAACACGAAGAGGAGCACCTGACATGCGGGTCGGAGTTCCCGCCGAGATCAAGCCGGACGAACACCGCGTCGCGATCACGCCCGCCGGAGTCGCCGCGTTCACCGCCCGCGGCCATGAGGTGGCGATCGAGTCCGGCGCCGGGGTCGGCAGCGCGATCCCGGACGACGCCTTCCTTGCGGCCGGCGCCGCGATCGTGGACGGCGCGGAGGCCACATGGGCGCAGGCCGACCTTGTCCTCAAGGTCAAGGAGCCCCTCGAACCCGAGTTCGAGCGCATGCGGCCGGGGCAAGTCCTCTTCACGTATCTTCATCTGGCGGCGTCGGAGCAGCTCACGGCGAACCTGCTGGAGCGGCGGGTCACAGGAATCGGCTACGAAACGGTGCAACTCGCCGACGGCACGCTGCCTCTGCTGGTGCCGATGTCGGAAGTCGCCGGGAGGCTCTCGATTCAGGCCGGCGCCGCATCGCTCGAACGGCCGGCCGGCGGCAAGGGGATCCTGCTCCCCGGCGCCTCCGGGGTCCGGCGCGGTCTGATCACGATCATCGGCGCCGGCGTCGTCGGGATGAACGCCTGCGTCGTCGGCGTCGGTCTCGGCGCGGAGGTCACGATCCTCGACATCAACCCGCTGCGCCTCGGCTACGTGCGGGACGTGGTTCAGGGCCACGTCACGACGCTGATGTCGAACGCCGCGAACATCGAGGGCGCCGTGGCCTCGGCCGATCTCGTCGTCTGTTCCGTGCTCATCCCCGGCGCCCGGGCGCCGCGCCTCGTCACCCGCGCACATCTGGCGGAGATGGAGCCAGGATCGGCACTCGTCGATGTCGCCGTGGACCAGGGCGGCTGCGCCGAGACGAGCCGGCCCACGACCCACCGCGACCCGCGCTACATCGAGGAGGGCGTCGTCCACTACTGCGTCTCGAACATGCCGGGCGCCGTGCCCCACACGTCGACCTACGCCCTGACCAACGCGACGATGACCTACGCGCTGGAGATCGCCGACCGCGGCTGGCGCGAAGCCGCCGCGCGGGATCCGGCCCTCGCCCTGGGCGTCAACGTCGTCGCCGGCCATGTGACCCACGAGGCGGTGGCGGCTGCGCACGGGTTCGAGTACATGCCGCTGGCCGAAGCGGCCGACTGACGGGCGATCAGCCTGCCCCGGATCGTCGTCCTGACGATTCCGAGGCGCGTGCCGCTAAGCCGAAGCGGCCGACTGACGGGCGATCCGCGGTCGCAGGGCGACAACGTGCGCGCCGAGAGCGCGGCGGCCGCGCTGGTACCCTCCGTCGATGGACAACCACACGAACCAGATGTCCTTCGGCGTCGTCCTCCAGCCCGACCCGCCGATCGACCGCATCGTCGAGCTCGCGGTGATCGCCGAGGGCCGGGGATTCGACCAGTGCTGGCTCTTCGACTCGCACGTCCTGTGGCCGGAGCCGTTCGTCATCTTCTCGCAGATCCTGGCGCAAACGGAGAGGATGGCGGTCGGGCCGATGGTCACGAACCCGGGCACGCGGGACGTGACGGTGCTGGCCTCCCTGTTCGCGACGCTCGACTCGATGTACCCCGGACGAACGAGGTGCGCGATGGGCCGCGGCGACTCGGCGCTCCGCTACATCGGGCGTCGGCCAGAGTCCCTGTCGGCCGCGGTGGATGCGATGGATGTGATCCGGGCGCTGTTCGCGGGCCGGGAAGCGGACTGCAACGGAACGGCGGTGTGGATCCCCTGGCGCGAGCCGGGCGGCGCCGAGTTGCCGGTCTGGTTCGCGGCCTACGGGCCGAAGGCGCTCGACGTGGTGGGCCGCCACGCCGACGGCTTCGTGCTGCAACTGGCCGACCCGCAGATCCTCGAGTGGACGCTCCAGGCGGTGCGGGACGCGGCCGAGGACGCGGGCCGCGATCCGGATGCGATCTCGGTCTGCGTGGTCGCCCCGGCCTACGTCGGCGACGACCTGGCCCATCAGCGCGACCAGTTGCGCTGGTTCGGCGGCATGGTGGGCAACCACATCCACGACCTGGTCATGCGCTACGGCGAAGACGACTCGAAGGTGCCGCGGGCGCTCGCCGAGTACATCCGCCAGCGGCAGGGCTACGACTACTCGCACCACGGCCGCAGCGGCAACCCGGACACCGAGTTCGTGCCGGACGGCATCGTCGATCGCCTGTGCGTCCTCGGCCCGGCGGAAGCGCACATCGAGAAGCTGCGGGAGCTCCAGTCCCTGGGCGTCGACCACTTCGCCGTCTACCTGATGCACGACGACCAGGAAGCCACGCTCGCGGCGTATGGCGACGAGGTGATTCCGGCGCTCAAGGCGGGCTAGCCGCCGGGTGCGCCCAAACCGGGTGCACCAAGACTGGGTGCGCGACACTGGGTGCGCCGACGTCCCCGTCGGCTGCCGCCGAAGGCGGCCAGAAAATCGGCCGGCCAACGGCCGGCTCCTTGCCGGGGAGCGGCGAGAGCGACTCGCGCACGCCGCTACGCGGCGGTGCGCCTGATGCCGACGGGGACGTCGGCGCACCCAGTGGCGGAGGCGCGGACGGCTGCCGACGGGGACTACATCTTCTTCGTCAAGGTCACATGGTTCCAGGCGCCTCGCCGACGGTACTCGACACGATCCGCGAACTCGAGCACGAACTGGACGCCAACGCCGCCGCCCTCGACACGGTCCTCGAGGAACGCCTCCAGGTCCGACTCCGGCGGCCCGCCAAGCGGATCGAACTGCCGCCCATCGTCGAAGATCTGAACAACGAGCGTTCGCGCAGCGTCATCGAAGAAAAGGTCCACGTGGATCTCATGTTCCGCGGCGTCGTTGAACCCGTAGTTGATCGTGTTCATCACCCACTCTTCCAGGGCCAACTGCATCTCGAACAGCGGCTTGTCGCCGAAGCCGTGGCACGCCGCCAGGGCCTTCACTTCGCTCGCCAGCCGTTCGAGTTCGGAACTGTCGTTCGTCAAGACGAGACTGTGAACCTCCGTGCGACTGTCTCCCTCGGCCTTCGCCGGCGGGCCGGTCCGCGGCAGCGGCGGTGGCGCCCCTGTGACGATCCCCCTCAACTCGGCCACATCGATGACTCTCCTGACGGAGCGCATCGGGCTCTTCGGCGGCCAGGACTCCTCGGGGTCATTCAGGATGACCCCCTTGATCCGCTGAAACAGGTCGGCGACCTGGGCCGTACGGCAGACTGCGCCGAAGGCCCGCTCGTTCTCACGCAGCATCAGGTGCCGGTAGAGAGTCATGTACGACACGGCTTCATCGCCGGGCAGATCGAACACCTTCATCACACCCCGGACGGCGTTCGGCGGCAGATTCGCCACGCCCAGAAGCTCCTCGAGCGACTCGGGCCGAATGTCATCCTCGTCCAGGTCCTTGTCGACCCGGTGCAGCGCTCCCAGGACGGCGTAGTACTCGGGCCGCGGCGGCTGGGTGAAGCTCCAGAGCGGCCTGACCGGACTCGTCAGGTAATGAGGCTCGCCTGGCTTGTGCTCACGGCCCAGAATCGCGTTGCGGTGAGGAAAGCGCCCGTAGATCATCAAGGCGTCCGAATGCTCGATAAAGGCCTTGATGAAGTACCAGCCGATGTACTGGTTGATTCGGCGCCTGCCCGACGAAACCCCGGCCACCAGCTCTTCGCTCCAGCGAACGGACTCCTTGACGCACATTTCCTGCAGCTCGAGCTCTTCAGGATGCGACAGCGGCAGGAAGGTCCAGAAACGCTCGATGCCATTGCACTCGTTCAAGTACCAGTCCGTGGTGCACAGACCCCTGGCCAGGCGTCCCGTGACGGAGTCGGTGGCGTAGGCCGCGGGAGTGCCCCGGTAGACACTGCGCGGAAACTGGTCGAGTACGATGAGCTTCGCCAGCAGGCCCCTGGGGGTCTCCCAGACCGGATCGGAGAAAAACGCGTCGAGGCCTTCCCGGTGAATCTGCTCGTACCACTCACGCTGTGCATTGAAGAAGTCCCTGTCCTCGGCGCCGCGGGCGAACGGGCCGACGCGCCACTTCAACATCCGGTCCCGCCAGTTGTCGCGGCTCGCCTCAGCCTCGGAGCGAAGCGGACCCAGCCAGAAGTCAAGAACCGCTTCGGGCGTCCTCGCCCTGATCATCGTCATCTCGGTGTCCGCGAATCCGGTGTTCTGGCGCCCGCTGGGCCGCCGCAACCCCGCCGCACGCGCATCGCAACGACGGAACCTCGGGCGATCTGCTGTCGTAGTCGGTCCGGCAACCCTACACCCGGCGCCGACGTCCTGAGCCTGACGCGTACGGCGAGCAGGTGATTCCAGTGCTGACGACGAGCCAGCCACCGGGTGCGCCGAACCGGGTGCGCCAAACTGGGTGCGCCGACGTCCCCGTCGGCTGCCGCCGAAGGCGGCCAGAAAATCGGCCGGCCAACGGCCGGCTCCTTGCCGGGGAGCGGCGAGAGCGACTCGCGCACGCCGCTACGCGGCGGTGCGCCCGATGCCGACGGGGACGTCGGCGCACCCAGTGGCGCCCGGCGGGCTACTTCGCTTCGTACCAGTCGGGGCCGGTTCCGACGTCGACGACCAGGGGCACGGCCAGGTCGGCGACGCCTTCCATCTCGCGGCGAACCAGGGCCGCGAGCGCGTCGATGTCCGCGGCGGGCGCCTCGAGCACGAGTTCGTCGTGGACGGTCAGGAGCAGCTTCGCCGCGTCGAGTTCCGCCCGCAGCCGGCGGTCGACGGCGATCATCGCCAGCTTCAGGAGATCCGCGGCGGTGCCCTGGATCCGGGCGTTGACGGCCATGCGCCTCGTGTTCTCGCGCACCGCGCGGTTGCGGCTCTTCATGTCCGGCAGGTAACGGACACGGCCGTAGAGGGTCTCGACGCGGAGTTCCTCCTCGGCCTGCGCCAGCGTCCGCTCCGTGTAGGTGCGCACGCCGGGAAAGCGCTCGAAGTACGCGTCGATGAAGTTCCGGGCCTCGCCGCGCGCGATGCCCAGGGCGCGGGCGAGGCCGAAAGCGCTCATGCCGTAGATGATCCCGAAGTTGATCGTCTTCGAGGCGCGCCGCTGCTCGTCGGTGACCAGCTCCGGGGCCACGCCGAACACGGTGGCGGCGGTCGAGCGGTGGATGTCGCCGCCGTGCCGGAAGATGTCGATCAACGTCTCGTCGCCCGAGATGTGCGCGAGCACGCGCAGCTCGATCTGGCTGTAGTCGGCGACCAGGAGCAAGTACCCCTCGCGGGCGCGGAAGGCGCGCCGCACCTCGCGGCCGATCTCGGTACGAATCGGGATGTTCTGGAGGTTCGGGTCGTGCGAGGACAGCCGGCCGGTCGCCGCCACCGCCTGGTGGTAACGGGTGTGCAGGCGACCGTCCGCGGCGACCAGGTTCGGCAACGCATCGACGTAGGTGGACTTCAGCTTGGTCAACTCGCGGTACTGCAGCACCCTGGCCGGCAGGTCGAAGCCGCGCTGCGCGAGCTGTTCCAGGACCTCCGCGCCGGTCGAGTACCTCTTCGTCTTGCGGGTGCGGCCGAGCACCGGATAGCCCAGCTTCTCGAACAGGATGACGCCGAGTTGCGCCGGCGACTGGATGTTGAACCGTTCGCCGGCGAGGTCGAAGATCTCCTCCGCCAGGTCGCCGGCATCCAGTTCGAGGCGCCGCGACATCCCGGACAGCACGCCGGAGTCGAGTTCGATGCCCTCCTCCTCCATCGCCGCGAGCACCGGCAGCAGGGGCGCCTCGATCCGTTCGTAGACCTCGCGCGCGCCCGGCGCTTCCTCCCACTGCGCCGCCAGCGCCTCGAGGATCAGGGCAGGGAGCACGGCCTGTTCCGCCGCATAGACGCCGAGCCCGGTGTCCTCGCCCAGAGTCGCGGCGTCCTCACCCAACCCCGCGTCCGCCGGCGTCGTCGCCTTGTAGAACAGGCGGTCGAGGGCAACGGTCGCGAGTCCGAAACTCCGCACCGCGGAGTGGACGAGATAGGCCATCAGCATCGTGTCCACCAGGCGCGCGGCAACTTCAGGCCGGCCGTCCCCATGCGGACAGAGCCGGACGACCTCCTTCAGGTCGTGCCCGATCAGTTCGAGGCCGGGGTCGGCAAGCCATCCCCGCAGCTTCGCCGCCACGGCCTCCCGCAGGCCGGAGCGCCTGAAGTCCGCGAAGAAGGCGCGGCCCGCGGCGGCGGCGCCCTCGCCGATGCCGGCGGGAACCCGGGTGGCGCTATCCCGCGCCACCCGCGAAACAGTCCGTGCGTCCGTCATCGGACGCACGGATGACACGCCGGCGCACCCAGTGGGCGGAACTTGCTCGTCCGCGGCGGCCCCGTCACCGTCGCCGCTCGCCGCGGCCCCGACCGGAGCGAACGAAAAGCCGACCGGCACGCCGCCGCGCCGGAAGACGACCCCGACCGCGATCCGCCTGCCCAGAGCCGCTGCGGCCTCCTCGAACGCCGCGACGCCCTCCAGGGCGACCGCCGGCTCGATCTCCGGGCCGCCGCTCTCGCTCTCGAGTTCCTTGAGCAGGCTCCAGAACTCGAACTCCCGGCAGAGTTCCGCGAGCGCCTCGTAGTCCGGCGCTTCCATCCGTAGCGCTTCGGGATCGAAGGGGACATCGAGATCCGTGTGGATCGTGACGAGCTCTTTCGACAGAACGGCCTGGTCCGCGTGTTCCTGCAGACCTTCGCGATACGCCTTGCGCTTGAGCTCCGGCGCCGCCTCGAGCAGAGCCTCCACGGAGCCGTACTCGCGCACCAGCGTCTGCGCGCCCTTCGCGCCGATTCCCGGCACACCGGGTACGTTGTCCACCTTGTCGCCGACCAGGGCCAGCACGTCGACCACCTGTCCCGGCGGCACGCCGAAGTCCTGCTCCACCAGCGCCGGGTCGTAGGTCTTTTCGCGGCCCGTGTGAAGCATCGACACGCGGTCGCTCACGAGCTGGAACAGGTCCTTGTCGGCGCTGATCATCGTCACGTCGTAGCCGGCCTGCTCCGCCTTCTTCCCCAGCGTGCCGAGGACGTCGTCCGCCTCGTAGCGCTCGAGCTCCAGGATCGGAATGCGGAACGCCTCGATCGCCCGTCGGATCGCCGGCATCTGCGCCTTGAGGTCCTCCGGCATCGGTGACCGGTTCGCCTTGTACTCCGCGTAAGCCTCGGTCCGCACCGTGGCGCGGCCGACATCCAGCGCGATGCCGAGCAGCGGCGGCTCCTCGTCCCGCAACAGCTTGCGCAGCATGTTGATGAAGCCGTAGATCGCGTTCGTCGGCTCACCGGCGGACGTCGACAGTCCCCGGATCGCGTAGAAGGCCCGGAAGATCGTTGAGTACCCGTCGATCAGGAAGAGACGCTTGGCAGTCACGGCGACGACTACTCTAGACTCCTTCAGCCATGACCTCGACAGCTGAGGCAAGCCTCGCCCACCGGGTCCGCCGGCGTCGCAGCGGAGCGAGGCCGTTGGCCTCGCGCGTCCTTTTCGGAGAGCCGACGAGGACGTCGGCGCACCCAGTCTGCACATTCCTCCGCCACTGGGTACGCCGGCGTCCCCGCCGGCATCCGGCTGGCCGCTACTGGGTGCACCCAGCCCTTCTCATTCTCGCCGCGTTCGCCGGCGCCTGCGCTCTCTCGGCGCAACCGACCGACGAGATGGCCCGCCTGCGGAATCTCGGCTACGCCCAGCTCGAGAACGAGCGGGCGATCGAGGCGGAAGCCGCCTACCGCGAACTGATCGAGCTGGCGCCCGAAGAACCGCTCGGCCATGCCAACCTGGCCGTCGCCCTCATGCGCCAGGACCGGCACGAGGCGGCGCTTGAGACGATCGACCGCGCAATCGACCTGGGCGGCGACCGGGCCGACCTGTTGCTGATCCGCGCCGACATCCTCTACTGGTGGTCCTCCGGAAGCAACGAAGACGCCTTGGCCTACTACCGCCGCGCCGCGCGGGGCGCGGCCGACGATCCGGAGACGCAGTACGCGCTCTTCCGGCAGGCCGAGAACATGAGCGGCGCCGAGGCCGACCGGCGGGACGCGCTGAACCGGCTGAGGCGCCTGCGGCCGGACAACCTGGTCGTCCTGCTCCTGAGCGGCGCCGAGGCCTTGGCGGACGACGACCGAGGGAAGGCAAGCGACGAGTACCTCCGGGTGCGCGAGCTGATCTGGCAGGCCCAGCCGATCGCCGAACGCGCGATCGACGAGGTCCTGGACGCCCTGGAGGCGGACGACCTGGACCGTGCCCGCCGTTTCGCGCCACGCCTGCGCAACGTGCTGCTCGAGACGCCCGGGTGGCGCAGCAGCCTCGCCGAGATCTACACGAACATCCAGGGCATTCCCGTCGAGCGCTTCAAGGACGAGGCGCCCGCGGAGGACTTCGGCCCCGCGAGGCCCGCCCGCTTCCGCGCGACCCGGATCGACAACGCGCCGACCGCCGGCCGCGCGCTGGAAGTCGCCGACTTCGACGGCGACGACCGGCCCGATCTGGCCCGCGTCACGTCGAGCAGCGGCGAGGACGGTTCCGCCAGCCGGCCGGACTCCGGCGGGCGCGCTCCCGCGCCGACCGCGAACCAGGCCGTGCGCCCGTCATCGGGCCCGCGGCTGGAACTTCGCCGGGCGGCAGCCGGCTACGCAACACCAAGCACCGCTCCCGCAACCGGCGCCCACGTCCTGGTCGCCGGCGACCCCGACAACGACCGGCGCCTCGACCTCGTCGCCATCGGCGATCCGCTGACCGTCTGGCAGGTCGACGACGAAGCGGACACGCCGCGGTTCGCCGACGCGAGCGACCGCTTCCTGGCCGGATCGCCGGCCGTCACCGCCGCCGACCTGATCGACTTCGACAGCGACGGCGACCTCGACCTCGCGGTGGCCCGCACGAGCGGCGCGGTCGACCTCCTGCGAAACGTATCCGGCGAGGAACTCTTCGAGGGACCGCTCGAAGCTCTGGGCAGCCGGTCGCTGCCCGATATCGAGGCCCGGCCCGTCCACCACCTCCAGGCCACGGACGCGGACCGCGACGGCGACACGGACCTGTTGCTCGCCCACGACGCGGGCGTGGTCTGGCTGGACAACCTGCGCCAGGGGCGCTTCGCCGAGAGAACGCCTCCCGCGCCCGGCCCAAGCCTGCTCGGGCGGCTGATCAGCCTGGTCAGCGCCGACGAACCAGCGGCGAGCCCGCTGAACACGGAAGGGCCCGTGCGCGTCGTTCGAACCGCCGACCTCGACGGCGACGGGATTCCCGAGTGGCTCCTGGCCGGCGACTCGACGGTCATTCTGAGGCGCGCCGAAAACGGAGCGTTCGCTCCCTTCCCGCTGCGCTCCGGGTCGACGCCTCTACCGAACGGCGCGACCGACCTCACCCTGCTCGACGCGGACAACGACGGCCGCCGCGACCTCGCCCTGATCGCCGCCGGCGAACTGCGGGTGTTGACCCAGACCTCGGACTCCGGTCCGGACGCCCTCGACTTCCGACTGGCCCAGGTGACCGGGTTGCCGCGGGACGCCGGATTCGCGGCGGTGCAGGCCGAAGACCTCGACGACGACGGCGACCAGGACCTCGTGGCGGCGGGCGCCGCCGGGCTCTACCGGATCGAGAACCTGGAGGGCTCGGAAAACAACTGGCTGCGCGTCCGGCTCGTGGGCCTCGACGTGGCGAACCAGAAGAACAACGTCTTCGGCCGCGGGACCTCGCTGGAGGTGAAGTCCGGCCGCGCGTCCCAGTACTTCGAAGTGGACCGGCCGATCACCCACATCGGGCTCGGCAACCGCCGCAAGGCCGATCTGATCCGCGTCGTCTGGGCCAACGGCGTCCCCCAGAACCGGTTGGACCCGGGAGAGAAGTTGACGATCGTCGAGGAGCAGGTGCTCAAGGGCAGTTGCCCCTTCCTCTACACCTGGGACGGCGAGAAGATCGCATTCGTCACCGACCTGCTGTGGGGCGCGCCGCTCGGCATGCCGCTCGCGGACGGCGTCTGGAACGGCTACGACCCGGACGAGCTGGTCCGGGTCGACGGCGCGCGGCCCCGCGACGGCTTCTACGACCTGCGGATCACCGAGGAGCTGTGGGAGGCCGCCTACATCGACCGGGTACGGCTGTGGGTCGTCGATCACCGCGACGACGTCGAGGTCGCCAGCAACCTCCGGATCGTCCCCGGCCGGGAGCACGCCGGGCGGCCGGACGACCGGGTCATCGCGAGCGCCGGCGTCCGGCCCGTCGTGTACGCCACCGACGGCCGCGGCCGCGACGTGACGGAGCGCGTCCGCGCCCGCGACGAGGTCTACGCGGACGGCTACGAACGCTCGCGCTACCAGGGCCACGCCGCCGCGCCGTGGACCTTCACCTTCGACCTCGGCGAGGCGCCCGGAAAGCCGGTCCGGCTGTGGCTGGACGGCTGGGTGTTCCCGGCGGATGCGAGCCTGAACCTCGCGATCGCCCAGGCCGTGGAGCACGGCGACCTCGAAATGGTCATGACCCTGCTCGAAGTCGAAACCGCGAACGGCTGGCAGACCCTGCTCGACCCGATGGGTTTCCCGCCCGGCAAGACGAAGACGATGGTCGTCGACACGCCGCCGCTGCCCGCGGGCGCCACGAAGCTGCGAATCGTCACCACCCGCTGGCTGCACTGGGACCGGGTCGCCTGGAGCACGGACCTGGGCGATGCGACCCGGGGCGACAGAAGGGGCGGAAGCGGCGGCAACGCCGTCGTCCTGGCCCGACTGGCCCCGACCACCGCGGACCTCGCGTACCGCGGCTTCTCCGCGACGACCCGGCCCGCGCCGAACGGCCCGCACCTGTTCGACTATCAGCGCACGACCCCGGAGTCCCCGTGGCTGCCCTTCCCCGGCCGCTACACCCGCTTCGGCAACGTCCGCGAGCTCCTGACCGACGTCGACGACCGCCAGGTCGTGATCGGCCCGGGCGACGAGATCCGCGTCCTCTTCGACGCCCGCGACCTGCCGCCGCCAGAGCCCGGCCACACCCGCACCGTGTTCCTCGAGAGCTTCGGCTGGGACAAGGACGCCGACCGCAACACCTGGAAGGCCGACAGCAACCTGCCGCTGCCCTTCCAGGCGATGTCCGGCTATCCCTTCGCACCCGGCGAGAGCTACCCCGACACGCCCGAACTGAACGCCTACCGCGAACGCTGGCTGACGCGCATCGTCGGCCCGGAAACGCCGTTCAGTCCGGCGAACCGAACCGGCCGCTCCCTGTCAGCTCGGCCCTGAGCGCGGCAGTCGATCGACGCGGCCGAGCGGGCCGCCGCCATCCGGTCCGCCACTGGGTGCGCCGGCGTCCCCGCCGGCTGCCGCCGTAGGCGGCCAGAAAACGCGCCGGCCGCAGGCCGGCTCCGCTTGGCAAGGCCCACGTCGAGCGGCCCGACGCCTCAATGGATGCGGACGGCCGAATCGGAGCGCCGAACGAGCGATGCGCAGCACTCGCGCGCGAGGTCCTGGAGGCCGCAGACCTCGAACTCCGCAGCGCGAAGGCCCCTGATTCGCCGATGGCCCCACAGGGAAGTCGGTCGAACCGGCCCCGAAACCGAGGCTCCGGACGCCGACCGGCGCGAGAAGACCAAACGGGCGGCGGGGAGGTTGCCCGCGACGGTCGAGGCCGGCGGCGAGCCGTTGTCGATCCTGGCAGCCGTCCGCGGAGAACGCGGCGCGCTCTTGCGGGGTGTAGGTGCGTTCCAGGAGGTCGGTCCAGGAGTGGCGTCCGCTCATCGGGAAAGTCCTTTGCCGATTCGCCTAGACGGCTGCCGACAGGTTGGCCTCGATGGTCAGCGGCACGTCGACCTCGACGGGGGTATGTTAACGGGGCGTAGCGCGCCGGAGATCGTCGCGACGGGGCCGGGCGTGACGGCCCCGCCCGGCGGCCGATGCCTCGCGGTGTGCTCGGTGCTCCTCGTCGGTGCGCGAGTGGCGTTCGATATCAACGCGCATCTTGGCAGCGCCCTCGGCGATCGCTTCGCGACGTTCGGGACTCAGGCGTTCGAGTAGCGTCTCCCAGGGGCGGTGTCCGGTCATCGGCTTGGTCCTCCGCGGTTCGGTTCAGGGTGTCGCCGTTCGTCGGCGAGTTCCTGGAGGTGTTGATCATAGAGGAGGTCGGCGCGCCGCACGTGTTGCCGGTAGAAACGATCGCCCGTGGTCTTGTGGCCGCCAACGAGGAGAATGGCGGTGCGACCAGGATCAAAGGCGTAGAAGACGCGTATCGGCGGCCTCGTCTGGATTCGGAGTTCGCGCATGTGGGGGTGGCGGGAGATTCGAACCCCGGAGGAGTAGGGGAAGGGGAGGCTGGGGCCGTAGTCGATGAGATTGGCGACGACGTGACCGACGGCGTCTTGATGGCGAACGGTCAGGCCGTCCCACCACGCCTCGAATTCGTTGGTGTACTCAACGGAGAAGGCCATTGCGAGGGAAGAGCCTATGAGATGGAAGGCCGGCGACGGCCGGAGCCGGCGGCGGCGGTTGAGACGCCCTAGGCGCGGAGCGAGGCCTTTGGCCTCGCACGCTCTGTTCAGAAAGCCGACGAGGACGTCGGCGCACCCAGTTTGGCCGTCTCCTTCCCACTGGGGGTGCCGGCGGACTTGGCGTGCTGGACACCGACCCGAAGCGCACCGGGGGTAGGATTGTCAGCGACAAGAACGGTTTGTCTTGCGGAGGAAGGTCGCGATGGAGAAACGGGCCGGCGGCTTGGCCTGGTCCTTGAAGGTGCAAGCGGAAGCGCACCGCGAGGATGACGCCTGGGTGGCGACTTGCCCGGCGCTCGATGTGGCCACCCAGGGCGACACCAGGCGGCACGCCTTTGAGATGCTGGAAGAAGCCCTGATCGGCTACTTCGAGTGTCTGTCGGATCTCGGCACCCTGTGGCAGGTGCTGGACAGGAAGGGCCTGACGCCAACCCTGGCGACCGTTCTGAACGCGAAGGACCTGAAGCGCGGAACCTTGGCTTCGATCCTCCGGCAGGCCAAGGTCAGCCGAAGCGAGTTCCTTGAGCTTCTGGGCTCGCGCTGACAGTCAGTCTTCGAGCGGCACGGGAAGGAAGACACCGGGTGCGCCGGCGTCCCCGCCGGCTTCCGGCCCTCCCCATGTTAGGGGTCCGGGCCGATCAAGTCCTGGTCACGAAGCGAACAGGAGCCGGGCGACGGCGAAAGCGACCGCGAGCAGCGCGCCCACGCCGCCCAGGATGCGCCAAGTGAGCCGTGGTTCGAGCTCTGCGAGTCTCGCTTCCAAGCGGGAGATGTCTTCCTTCGTAGCGGCGCCTTCCGCGATCGCGAGGGGCTCGAAGGTCATCCGTGGATAGCCGTGATCAGGGGGTGGTGGGAAGGTCGATGTCAGCGTTACGCTCCTCCCTTGGTCCAGACCCCGGTCCGTTGGCCATTCCCCCATTAGTATAGCCAGCGGCGGCAGCAGCTCACACCACCGTCCGCCACCATCCAGGAACGCCCCAACCGGGAGGGAAACAGCGTGGCAAACGGCTCCAGCGAACGCGGCAGGTTCGGTCAACTCGGGTTCATCTTCGCGGCGGTCGGCTCGGCGATCGGCCTTGGCAACATCTGGAAGTTCCCGTACATCACCTACGCGAACGACGGCGGCTCCTTCGTCCTCGTCTACCTGCTGGCGATCGGCCTGATCGGGCTGCCGATCATGATGGCCGAGCTCGTGATCGGCCGCCGCACGCGGCAGAGCCCGGTCGGCGCCTTCCTCAAGGCCGCGAAGAACACGGCCGGCGGACGCGCCTGGGGCGCGGTCGGAGCGCTCGGCGTGACCGGCAGCTTCATCCTGCTCTCCTACTACGCCCTGATCGCCGGCTGGACCGTCTACTACTTCGGCCAGTGCCTGAGCTGGTCGATCCGCGGTTTCGACCTGGAAGGCCAGGCGCTGGGCGAGGCCTTCGGCGGCTTCCTGGCGAACGGGCCGCTCCAGGTCGGCTTCCACGCCCTGTTCATGCTCGTGACTGTAGGCGTCGTCGCCCTGGGCGTGCGCGAAGGGATCGAGCGCGTGACGAAACTGCTCATGCCGGTGCTCGGGGCGATCCTGATCCTGCTCGTCGTCAACTCCTTCTGGAGCCCCGGCTTCGGCGAGGCGATGCGGTTCCTGTTCCACGTCGGACCGATCACCGCCGACGGGCTGCTCGAGGCGGTGGGTCATGCCTTCTTCACCCTCTCCGTCGGCATGGGCGCAATGATCACCTACGGCTCGTACATGAGCTCGCGGCAGTCGATCCCCAGGAGCGCCTTGACGATCAGCCTGCTCGACACCCTGATCGCGATCATGGCCTGCATCGTCATGTTCTCGATCATCTTCAGCGTCGACGCGGCCGAGCGGGCGACGACCTTCGGCAAGAGCGCGACGATCCTGTTCACGACCCTGCCGCGGATGTTCTACGAGATGCCGCTGGGCGTCGTCCTGGCGCCGATGTTCTACCTGCTCGTCGGCTTCGCGGCGCTGACCTCGACGATCTCCCTGCTGGAGACTGTCGCCTCCTACCTGATCGACCGTCGCGGATTCAGCCGGCGCAAGGCCTGTCTCGTCACCGGCGGCGCGATCTTCGCCTTCGGCATCCCCTCCGCCCTCTCCCTCGGCGCCTCCGGCGCGCTCTCCGCCTTCGCCCCGTTCGGCGAACGCGCCGAGGGCTTCTTCGGCACGATGGACTACACCGTGTCCAACTGGATCCTGCCCCTGGGCGGCCTGACGGTCGCGCTCTTCTTCGGCTGGTTCCTGAGTTCCCGCGCGTCCAGGTCCGAACTAGCCGAAGGCCACGGCGACGTCAGCCGCTGGTTCTTCCTCTGGCGCGGCGTCCTGCTCCGCTTCGTCTGCCCGATCGCCATCCTGTGGATCATCTGGTCCGTGATCGGCGGCCGGTCGTTCGCGTAGGAACCGCGGCCGGCCCAGCGGAGCGAGGCCTTCGGCCTCGCGCGCTCTGTTCAGAAAGCCGACGAGGACGTCGGCGCACCCAGTCTGGCCGTCTCCTTCCGTCACTGGGTGCGCCGGCGTCCCCGCCGGCATTCCGGTCCGCTCCGGCTGCGCCGACGTCCCCGCCGCTCTCTACTGCAACGGGGAATCTTGCAGTCATCAGGACGACGGCCGATCCCTCGATAGTGAGCGTCGAAAAGTCAGCACCGTCGCTCCGAAGCGGCCCTGCGCGCCGCGGCCCGTCGCCGAACGGCCGAGTAGGGAGCCAGGGTGCTGCCGTTCTGGTACCGTTACCGTCGGATCGGCAGCAAAAATGGCGTGTCTGGGTAGATTGTTCCAGCCTCCGAAGGCCAGTCACTTCCTGTTCGGCCCTTAGAGGAACGGGGAAGTCGACCTTCCTTCGACATGCCTTCCCGGACGCCCTGTGGGTCGACCTGTTGACGCCCGAGCGATGCGGGCGTGTTTCGCTCCGTACGTCCGACCGGGCCGCTTGATCGTCCCGCGGAGGTCGACGGCGGCGCTCTGGAGGGCCTCGTGGCCCAGCACCTGCGAGCCTGGATCGACTACTCGCGCTCAGGCGCCAGCCTGTCGTTCTGGCGTACGAAGTCCGGCAACGAGGTCGACTTCGTGGTCTACGGGGAGGAGGGGCTGTGGGCCTTCGAGGTGCAGAACGCCGGCGCCGTGCGGGGCCGCGACCTGCGGGGGCTCCGGGCGTTCCTCGAGGACTACCCGGAAGCGCAATGCCGCCTCCTGTACCGGGGTGACGAGAGGCTCGAGATCCACGGTGTCCGCTGCGAGCCATGCGAGGCGTACCTGGCCGGCATCACGCCAGGGCGGCCGCTCGGCTAGGGCGTGTTCACACTACCTCAACGCTTCGACGATGAGCACGAAGACGACGAACCCGAGGAACATCACGTCGAGCTTCTCGAATCGCGAGAGGATGCGACGAAAGCCCTTCAATCGACGGAAGAGGCGCTCAACCTCGTTGCGGCGTTTGTACATCTCCCGGTCGTACTCCCAGGGGTTGAGGCGAGTGCTCTTCGGCGGCACGACCGGCAAGAAGCCCAGCTCCAGAGCGAGCTGGCGGGTTTGGTCATCCTCGTATGCGCGGTCCATGACCAGCGCCGGGGTGCCAGAGGGCGGCCTCGTCATGCTCTTTAGGAGCTCTCGGCCCTGCGGCGCGTCGTGCGCTTGGCCTGGGGAGAGCGAGAAGGCGACGGCCGTTCGGGCATCCGCGGCAACCAGATGAATCTTGGTCGTCCAGCCGCCGCGGGACTTGCCGATGGCTTGCGGGCCGTTTTTTTTTCCGCGCCCGTACCGTCCGGATGCACCTTCACGATGGTGCTGTCCAGCCCTATCGCTTCCACCTTGATGCGTACGATCTGCTCGCGCTGCAGGCGTTCGAACACGCGGTCCAGCACGCCGTTTTTCGACCAGCGGTTCATCCGCATGTAGACGGTGTGCCACCTGCCGAAACGCTTCGGGAGCCCCCGCCACTTGCAGCCGTGCTCGGCCACATGGAGGATCCCGTTGAGCACCTGCAAGTTCGACAGGCGAACGTTCCCCCGCTGCTTTGGAAGCAGCGGCGCGATCAGCTCGTACTGAGCCTCCGTGAGTTCCATGTCCCTGATTCTCCTCCGTTCTCCAACGTTCAAGACGACGTGACGGAGGATACAGGTTGCGACCGGTTAGTGTGAACACGCCCTAGTTGCCGGTGGTACCCTCGCCGTCATGGCTGAGCCCGTCCAGACCACGAGTTCCCAGGCGCCGGAAGCGAGACTCAGCAACCCGGAACAGTCGCCGCTTGCCCTGGCCGAGGTGTCCGGTTGCGGGACGATCCGCATCCCACGCGAGGAGCTCGGCAACTACGAGGGCCGCCTCGAGTACTGGGAGGCACGGTCCGAGATGGCGTTGGTCGTCCGCGAGCCGACGACCGCGTATCACGAGCGGCCTTCGCAGCGGTTGGCGGGTCTGGCGCGGCTGATCGCGGCATCAAGGGGCGCGCCGATCGAGACCTTCGGAACCACGGACCTGGTGCGGCTCAAGGCTGACGGCACGCGCAACAAGTTGATGCAGGCGGATCAGATCCTGTACCTCGATCCGAGCGTGCTGCCAGCCGGGGCGCCGGTGGTGGACGTGGACGGCCACGTGCTCCCGGACGTCGTCCTGGAAGTCGACTACTCGACCGATGTGCGAGTGTGGAAGCTGCCGCTCTACGAGGCGTGGGGCTTCCCGGAGGTCTGGGTCGACGTGCCGGACGAGCGTTCGCATCCGCGGTCGCGGCCTTCCGGTCTGACGATTCATGTCCACGACGGTGAGCGTTTCCAGGAGGCATCATCCAGCCAGGCGTTCCCGGGCTGGACGGCCGAAGAGATCCACGTCGCCTTGAGCCGTCGGCTACCGTCCCCGGAGACGCTAGCCGTTCTTCGCCGCGTCGGCCGCGCCCTGGGCGCGATGGAGGGGACCGGTCCGGACGACGATCCATGGTTGCGGGCTGAGCGCGCCGATGCGCGGGAGGAGGCCCATGCCGAGGGCCGCGCGGAGGGTCTGGCCCGAGGGCGCGCCCTCATGGCGGTCGCTGTGCTGCAGGCACGCGGCGTCCCCACGAGTCCGGACCTTCCCGAACGCCTGGCCCGCCTCCGCGGCTGGTCCGAGGTCGAGATGGTCCAGGCGGCGCAGACATGCGCCGACGAAGCCGAGCTTGTGCGGCGCCTCCGGCGCTGAGCCTGCGACTGCGATCAGGCGTTCCGCCTCCTCCGCGTCTCGCTCCAGCAGATCCGCCGGAAGGGACACGCGATCAGTACAGGAAGGGCGGTTCTCGAAGGCCGTGCGCGGCCGCCACTGGGAGCGCCGACGTCCCCGCCGGCTTTCCGGGAAGAAACGCGCCGCGAAGCGGCGACCGCAGCGCATTTCCGGCCCTCCCCATACAGAGGGTCGCGGGCCGGTCAGGCCCTCGTCACGGGCCAGCCAGTAGCCGCAGCAGCGTGACGGTGAGCGCGACCGTGGCGCCGGCCTGGGCGATCGCAAGCGCGTACATGCGGCGCGTGAGCCGTAGTTCGAGGTCGAGGAGAGCAGCGTCCAGGTCGGCGCGCGTCACCGTGTCCGCGCTGCCGATAGACCCGCGAATCGCTCCCGTCACTGCCTCCGCTTGCGTGGCGTCCATGCCCGCCTCTTCGAGGGCGCGCACCGTCGCCAGTGTGTCGAACGCCGTCGTGCTCATGCCGGCAGCATAGCGCAGGCTCTCACTCTTCGCCCTCCCGCAGCGGCAGATCGAAGAGCGCCCGATCCTGCGCGGGGGCGATTGAGTTCAAGGCCGGCCTGTTCGAGGTCGCGAGCCGCGGCGAGGGTGTCGAAGGTCATCGGCGTATCGTACCCTTGGTCAGCGCGTCTCAGGTTCCGGGACCAAGTCGTCGATGAAGTCTTCCGGCTCGCCCACGTCTTCGCCGAAATCGGCGAACCCGAGCTTCTCGAGGATGTCAGGGTCCGCGGAGACGAAGGCGCCGGCGTTCAGCGCGGCGACCGCCGCCGCCTCGTCTTCGGCGTGGACATAGAGGAGTTCAGGCGGGTGGACCGCTCCCGGGGGGTTGCTCCGTAGGCTTGGGGTTGGTTGGCATCGGGGCCTCCTAAGGTGATCCGAGCAGCCGAAGCAAAGCGAAGACAGCGCCCAACTGGCCGGCCAAGAGCGCCGCGGCGACAGCGTACAGCGTCCGCGTCATGCGCGTTTCAAGCTCGGCCAGGTCGGTGCGGAGCGCGGCCGTTGCAGCGTCCAGATCGGCTCGGGTCACCGTATCGTTGCTGCTGACCGCGCCACCGATCGCTGCCGTCACCGCCTCTGCGTGAGCCGGCTCCATGCCGGCTTGTTCCAGGGCGCGGGCAGTCGCCAACGTGTCGAAGGTCGTCGTGTTCATTATTCGCAGCGTAGCGCAAGCCGTCCCCCCGACGCGCGAGAGACGGCTAGACAGCGGCTCTTCCTCGGAGCGCTCACTGTACCGCGATCACACGGCAGGAACGGAGTCTCTCTGGCGAAGGGCCAGCCAGGGCCAGGGAAGTCTGAAGCGGATTCAGCACGGAACCAGGTCGTCCAGGCCGATACCAAGAGCATCGGCAAGTCGCCGGAGCGTGTGAACGGAACCGGTCCGGCGACCTGCTTCGATATCGACGATCTGGACACGGCTGGCATCGGCGGCACGCGCCAGGAGCGACACCTACTGGGTGCGCCGACGTCCCCGTCGGCATCCGGTCCGCCACTGGGTGCGCCGACGTCCCCGTCGGCTGCCGCCGAAGGCGGCCAGAAGATCGGCCGGCCAACGGCCGGCTCCTTGTCGGGGAGAGCGGCGAGAGCGACTCGCGCACGCCGCTACGCGGCGGTGCGCCTGATGCCGACGAGGACGTCGGCGCACCCAGTCGCCAGCCCGTGCGATAAGAGTCCGGACCATTCTTCGTCATAGGTCCATAGAGGCGCAGCACGCGCCTTGCCCCGCATTCTGCGGGGCGTCACTGGAAGGGAGGCGCTGCCCCATCAGGGAGTCGCCACGAAGGACGACTCCTGGAGCTTCAGGTTGCGCCGAGAACGGACTCGTGGCATAGGATGACGAAACGGATTGAGGATGCCGATGAACTGGGGATAACCAAGCACGTCACCGGCCCTCCTGGACCCACTGCGTTCCTCGGGGCCGGCGCGCGACGAGCTCCCGGCGAAACCTCGCGATGAGGGCCGGCCGCCGCCTCGACAAGCGGGCCGTTTGGCCCCTGCTCGTCCTGTTCTTCCTCCTGCCCGGTTCCGTTGCGGCCCGGCAGCAGCCCCACTTGCGCCAAGCCAATTCTTGGGGGGGGGGGGGGGGGGGGGGGGGGAGGGGGCCGCCCACGGCCTTCGACTCCGGCGGCGGCGACAAACAGGCCCCCCACTGCACGACTGCCGCGCCAGTGCGCAGGGCGGTGTCGCCATGATGTCCGGGCGCCGCCTCGCCACGCTGGCCGCCTGGCTGCTGCTCGTCCTGTTCTTCTTGCTGCCCGGCTCCGCCGCGGCTCAGCAGCAGGTCCACTTGGTGCCCTCCAACTGGGAGTTGATTCCCTCCGGTTTGGGGCCCGAGGATGAATTCCGCCTCGTGTTCGTGACCGATGGCACCCGTAACGCCAGTTCATCCAATATCAGCGTCTACAACAGCTTCGTGCAAGCGCAAGCTCGTGAGGATGTTCTCAGCCTCGTCCAGGGATACGCCGCGCACTTCCAGGTGGTTGGTGGGACCGACACCGTCAGTGCTCGGAACAACACCAATATGACGGGTAATGGCGGCCCGCCGATCTATTGGGTCGAGGGCGACAAGGTCGCGGACAACTACGGGGACTTCTACGATGGGAGTTGGGACAGCTACAACTGGGTGAGTCCGACAGGCGGAAGACGCGGGGACCGCATCGTCAGTGTATTCACGGGCAGCCGAAACGATGGCTCGATCGCCGTCAATCATCTGGGAAACAACTTCGTCAATTCAGCCAAACTCACGCATTCAGGTACTTCAGGCTCCGTTCAAGGGTCGCCATTCATTACCAGCAGCGCGACCGGCAGCGGCAATCCCCTCAGCTTCTACGCCATCTCTCCCATCTTCAAGGTCAAGCGCCCCATCACGATCAGCGCAACTCCCGCAAGCGCGAAGGAAGGCGCGAAACGCACCCTGACCATCAAGACTACCGGTGCGCACTCCGCGGCGCGCACGATCAAGGTCAAGTTCGTCGACGATCCGGACACCGATTTTCTGCCCGCTGAGCTGGAACAGTTCAAAGGGGACTTCGTCAGACAGGTCATGATCGAGGCTGGCGCGACGACGACCACCTTCGACTTCTCGACCAACGTGGACCCATGGACCGAAAAGGGCGGCAAGTTCACGGTGGAGATCGACGAATCGTTCGGGAGACAGCCCGAGGACTTCGACTACGGCGCCGACGGCAAGCAGACGGTCAACTTCACGGTGACCAACGACCCGGACCAGTCGCACCCCACGGTGAGTTTGAACTCCGAGCCTCCCAGAGGACGCACTGATTACGAGGAGGGCGTTGACGAAGGCGTGCGTTTCCGGGTGACACTGGACAAGCCGTGGCCGCACGATGCTCCGCTGACGGTGTCTGTCAGGGCCGTTGACGACGAAACCTCCAATTTCCTTCTGCCGAGTGAAGAGCAAACGAAGACTGTCCAGTTCGCCAAGGGGGGAACCCGTTCAAGAAACCACGATGTTTCCATAGTCGCCGACGGCACAAAGTCCAGCGACGGCGAAATCACCGCCGAGGTGGTGGGCGCGTCTTCTACCGTACGCGGGCCCGATGCCGACAATCGCCGCGAGTTGGCTTCGCGTACGGTCAAGATCCTCAACAACCCGGCCTATGATGACCGGGTCGTCAGCGTGGTCGACGCCGAGCTTATCGTGGCGGAAGGCGGCCAGGCGGTATTCGCGCTCGAAGTCGATCGGGCGCCCGTGGCCGGCGCTAACGTGACTGCGCAGTTCATCACCAATGCGGCTGAACTGTCGAGACTGCTCGGCCGGACCGTGCCAGCGGCAACGCCCCAGACTACGCGCTCTCCGGTGGCGGGGGCCGATTTCACGAGGCCGGTCGGTGGAACGATCAACTGGCCCTCCGGCAAGAAGCGGGCGACGCTTTCCATACCCATCGTGGACGACGCGCTCTATGAAGGCAACGAAGTGTTCGGCGTGAAGTTTCTCTACCCGAGCGGCGTGTCCTTCGAAGGCGCCAAGGAACTCTACGCGTTCGCGACGATCACTGACGACTCCGACACGCCCGAGCTCACGGCCAATTCGCCGTCGGCAAAGGAGGGCAACAACGACCGGGACAGCGGCGGGATGCGCAAGACGCTCGACTACGAGTTCACCTTGAGCAACACCAGCACCCTGCCGGTGCGGTTTCTGGTGCGCGACACGCTCACCGGCACGGCGGATTCAAAGAACGAGAGCGATGTCGATGCCGTGGCGGACGCCACGCTCGTGATTCCTGCGGGCGATACCGACGTGATCCACACGGTGACGATCAACGGCGACACCGACGTTGAGCCCGACGAGACCGTGGTGTTGCGGCTGAGCCAACTCAGGAACGCGAGTTTCCCCAAGAGCGCCCGCACCCTCGACGCCACCGGCACCATTGAGAACGACGATGGCGTCGGAGAGCCGACGGTGATCGTCCGGCACGTGGGCCCAAGTACGGTAGCGGAAGGAGAGACGGTGCGCTTCCGCTTTGAGGCGATCGACTCGGTCAGCCGCAAACCGGTGGTCCTGGAGAGGGAATGTAGCTACCGATTTCTCGCAATTCCCGGACCGGCGCTCTATCCCTATGACTACACTCCGAGCGTACACACCGGGATTATTCCCAAGGGCAGCTCGTCGAGCGACGTTTTCGAGTATCAGATCGTCGAGGACGAGGTGGCGGAGGTCGACGAATCGTTTCGCAGCTTCATCGACAGCGTCCCGCAAGGATGTCCGAAAGCAGGATCCTCTCCAACGACCACAATCACGGAAAACGTGCTCGTCGACATCGAGGACCCCGCAGAGAAAGTCACCGAGGGTCAGAACCTGGAGTTCCCGGTGCGCTTGAACAGCGCGCAGAGCAGCGACGTGGTCATCAACTGGAAGACCGCCGACGGCAGCGCCAAAGCCGGTAGCGATTACACGGCAGAGGCCAGCGGGACACTCACCATCGCGGCCGGCGCAACCGAGGGCACGATCAACGTCAAGACGCTGCAGGACAAGGTGGACGAACCTGATCAGGAGTTGAGCGTCGAGATCAGCACCACGAGCGGGCCGACAGTCCGGCGGGGCACCGCCACCGGTGTCATCCGCGACGACGATGCGCGACCGGACATCAGCATCGGCGATGTGACGGTGACCGAGGGCGCCACCGCGAGCTTCACGGTTGAGCTGTCCGCCAAGTCGGAGAAGGAAGTGACCGTCGCCTGGGTCACCCAGGACGGGACCGCCGTGGCCAGGACCGACTACGAGCACGCCCGCGGCGCCGTGACCATCGCGCCGGGCAAGACCCAGGCGAGCTCTTCCGTCAAGACCCTGGACGATGCCATGGACGAGGCCGCCGAGACCTTCAAGGTGTCGCTGTTCGACACGCCGGAAGGCAAGCGCAAGATCGCCGACGCCACGGTCACCGTCGAGGACAACGACGACGCCGCGCTCACCTTCTCCGTCTCCGACGCCCATGCCGTGGTCGATGAGGTCGAGAACGGGACGGCTACGGCCATTTTCACCGTCACCCTGTCGGAGGAAGCGCTCAACGACGTCAGCGTGGACTGGAAGACCCAGGACGGCGCCGATGGGCCCAGGGGGAGCGGACAGAAAGGGGCCGTTGCCAAGGATGGCCTGGTGTCGGATTACACGGCGGTTTCGGCCACCACGCTCACCTTTACCCCCGGCGAGACGGAGAAGCAGGTCTCGGTCACCGTGGTCAACGACGAGCTTCCCGAGCCGAAGGAGCACTTCCATGTGGTGCTGGAGAATCCGTCCGGCGCCAAGATTGAAAGGAGCACCGGCGTCGCCTACATCGCCGCCAACGACGGGGTGATCTACACGGTGGTCAACGCCGGCGCCGAGATTCGGGAGGGGCAGAGCTTCGTCGCCCGGGTTCGGCGCAACATCGCCACCGCGGAGCACACGGTCCGGTTCTGCCTGCGCGGCGTGAATTCCGACAATCCCGTCGGCACCGCGGTCATTTCCAATCCCGACACCGACCCGGGCTTCGGTACCCCGGCCCCGAATAACCATTTCGGCCAAGACGACGTTCGGGTGACCACCCGATACTCGCAGCTCAACGACTGCCTGGTTAGTGGCGAAGTCGGCTCGTTCAGGACGGTCAAATTCGGTGTGAACGAGTTTGAAAAGACCATCACTATCCACACGATCCAGGACAGCCGACTCGAAGACGACGAAACCTTCACCCTGAGCAGCGGCTCTGGGGGCTCCATCGTCAGCAGCAGCAACATCCGTCGCACCGTGGTGGTCAGTCCTTCGGGGATGTTCACGATTATTGACGACGACTCGCGCCGCATATCGGTCAAGGCACGCCGATCGACCGTGTGGGAAGGCGAAAAAGCGCTGTTCGACATCCATCTCGACCCGCCCCTCGCGCAAGGCGAGACCGCATCGGTGAAGTACTCGACCACCGACGGCACCGCCACCGGCGGACCCGCTTCGCAAGGACACGACTACGCGGCGCACACGGACGCAGTGCTCACCCTGGGCCCACCGCAAACCACCGGCGGCCCGGCGGGCACGATCGAAGTGCAAGCGCACAACGAACCCGTCAGCGAGTCGGTCCATGAGCAGGCGGAGACCTTCACGATCACGCTCAGTGAGCCGTCCGCGAAAGTGAACCTGCCCACGGGCGGCGCGCACGTGATGACGGTCACGATCCTCGATGACGACCCGACCACGGTGTATGCGGATCACGCGGTGGCGGACGAGGGCGAGGCGGCGCGCGTCGCCATTCGGCTGTCGCACGCGCGCGATGCCGATGCCGAGGTGACCTGGAAGACCAGTGAGGTCGAGGGCGGCGCCGAGGCGGGCACGGACTTCACCGCGGTGGCGGCGGGCACGGTCACGGTCCCCGCCGGGAAAGCGATCGTGTACGTCGAGGTGGCGACCCTTGAAGACGCCTTGGTCGAGGGCGACGAGTCATTCGACGTCGTCGTCACGAACGTCGATCTTCCGGACTTCATCTACGGCGAGGCCCGCACGGTGACGATCCGCGACGACGACCGCCACGCGCCCATGTTCACGGGTTTCGCGGATGTCAGCGTGGCGGAGAACGAGAATTGGTCCGCCGACCCCACACTCGAAGGCGAGCCCGACGGTGTGATGACCTGGACGCTCGAGGGCGACGATGCGGCAGTCTTCAGGGTCAACAGAAGGAACGGCAGGTTGCGACTGCCCGCGCAGAACTTCGAGGATCCCAAGGACAAGGACGCCAAGAACACCTACGAAGTGACGGTGCGGGCCACCGACGAGGATGGAAACACCGGCGCCGAGGACCTGACGGTGACGGTGACGGATGTCAATACGATTCAGGTTCTGCCCCCGGAGAACCCGGATACTGGCGAAGGTAAGGCTGTCATTTTCAACCTTATTCGCACTGGCACGACCCAACACACGACGGAGGCAACCCTCAAGTGGCGCACCCTGCCCGACAGTGAGGGCGACCATCCCGCCGCAGCGAACGACTACACGACGCAGAAGGAACTGAAAACCCGTCAGCTCCTGCTACAAACCGTGCAGAACATTCCAATCCGGACCACCAAGGACGACATCGACGAGGAAGATGAGACCTTCATTGTGGAGCTGAGGGGGCTCAGCGACGGGGCGACGGATGACGCCGTATTCGTGGATACCGACGGCAACATCATCCCCGGTCCGATCAAGGTGGTCGTCACGATCAAGGACGACGACACCCGCGGCGTGACGATCGATCCGGTCGAACTCGCCATCGACGAGGTCGATGACCCCGGCACCGCCAGCGCCACAGAGAACGAGGCCGCCTACACCGTGGTCCTCGATAGCCGGCCCACCGGTCAGGTAGCCATCGACCTCGGCGTACCGGACGGGGCGCCCTTCACCGTCAGCCCGAAGAAGCTCACGTTCAAGGCGAAGGACTGGGAGAAGACGCAAACCGTCACGGTGACCGCGGTGGACGACACGATCAACAACCCGGACGACGAGCGCACCGCCGAGATCACCCACACCCTGAGCGCCGCCGACACGGACTACGAGGACGAGACGGCGAGCGCGGTAAGCGTCACGGTCGCCGATGACGACGACGCGCCAGACAGCGTCACGCTCAGCGTCGACACCCTCACCATCGCCGAGGGCGACGACGCGACGACGGTCACGGTCATCGCGACGGTGGACGGCAGCTCCACCTTTGCTGCCGATACGACGGTCGAGGTCGAGGTCGGCGACTCAACAGACAGCGCGGTCGAGGGGACGGACTACGCGGACGTGGAGGCATTCGACCTCACGATCGATGCCAGGGCCACGAGCGGTCAGGAGACCTTCAGCCTCGACCCGATTGACAACACCGCCGATGCGAACGACAAGGCGTTGAGCGTCACCGGCACTTCGACAGGCCTCACGGTGAACCCGGCAAGCATCGCGATCACCGACGACGACGATGCGCCCGAGCTGTCCATCGACGCACCGAGCGTCGCCGAAGGCGCGAGCGGCGCCACCGCGACCTTGCGCTTCACCGTGAAGCTCACCTCGGCGAGCAGCCGTGTGGTGACGGTGGACTACGCCGGGCAGTCCGGCGGCACGGCGACATCGGGCGGCGACTACGTTGCGCTGACTGCCGGCACGCTCACCTTCGCGGCGGGAGAGGTGTCAAAGACGATCGATGTGACCGTCAACGGCGATGACACGGACGAGCCCGACGAGACGCTGCTCGTGCGGCTCTCGTCGCCGTCCAACGCGACGTTTGCCGGGGCCGTCACCACCCTCGACGGCACAGGCACGATCACCGACGACGATGCGACGAGCCTGATCCTCGCTCGGGTCGGATCGGGCAGCATCGCAGAGGACGGCGGTAGCACGGAGATCACCCTCACGCTCGGCAGGGCGCTGGTCGCGGGCGAGAGCGTGACCGTGCCGCTGACGGTGACCGGCGGCACGGTCGCGACGCACTACAGCTTTGGCCTCAAGGGCAATGGCGGCACGGGCGTTTCCCTCCTCACCGCCGCGCCTCACAGCGCCCAGGATCCGGCCGTGACGCTCTCGGGCGCCGGCGCGCAAACGGCGACCCTGAAGCTCACCGCGGTGGCCAACACGGACATTGTGCGCCGGACCGTTCAGATTGCCTACGGAACAGGCGCCCGCGCTCCGCCGTCGAACGCCCTGTCCGGCGGCCTCAACCCCACCGGCTCGGCGTCGGCGCCGATCAAGGACGACGACGCGATGATCGGCGTCGCCGCCGCAAGCGCCGCGGAGGGCAGCGCGGTGGCGTTCACCGTGACCCTGCCCGAGGCGGCGCCCGCGGGCGGCGTGACGATCGGCTACTCGACGAGCGACGGCCGCGGCAAGGCCGACGACCCCACCTGGCAGGTCGCGACCAGCGCCGACTACACCGCGGCGCCGGAGAACGCCAGCCTGTCCATCGCCGAAGACGCTGCGACCGGCACGATCAGCATCGCGTCCACCGACGACGACACCTACGAGAGCGACCACTACTTCACGCTGACCCTGGACAGCGCCAGCCTCTACAACATCAGCGGAACGGACGGCGCGGCCATCGGCACGATCACCGACGCGGACGATACGCCGAGCTTCGCCTTCTCCGCCGCCTCGACCGACGCCGACGAAGACGACGGCACGGTCACGCTTGACGTCGCGAAGACCGGCACGACCCTCGTGGACGCCACGGTCAGCTACGCGACGGTGAACGGCTCGGCGGAAGGCGGCAGCGACTTCACCGCCATCGCGAGCACGGACCTCGACTTCAAGGCGGCGGAGGCGAGCAAGACCATCTCCGTCAGCGTCAGCGTCACCGACGACAGCAACGACGAGCCTCCGGAAGCCTTCAGCGTCGCCCTGACCGCCAAGTCCCACGCCAAGCTCGGCAGCACGTCGAGCCACACCGTCAACATCACGGACAACGACGCGACGACGGTGAAGCTGGCCGCCCCCGCCGCCGCGATCAGCGAGAATGGCGGCGCGAAGACAATCACCGTCACGCTCGGTCGGACGCTCACCGGTGACGAAACCCTGGACGTGCCGCTCACGTTTGCGGGCGCCGCGACTTTCGGCGCCGATTACACGCTTGCCGCACCGAGCAGCGCGCCGACAGGCGTGACCTACTCGAACCTTGCGAGCACCGACCTCGCCGAGAATCCGCCGACGGTCTCCTTCTCCGGCGTGGACAGCGCCGCGAGCAGCGCCACGCTCGTCCTCACCGCCGCGGCCGACACGGTGGACGAAGGCGCGTCCGAGTCGGTGACGGTGGGCCTCGGCACACTCGATGCCGACTCGGGGTCGAACCTCGACGGCGGCGCCTCCGGCTCCGGCACGGCGAGCTTCAATATCAACGACGACGACACCAAGCCGGTGGCGACGCTGAAACTCACCCCGACAAGCATTGCCGAGGACGGCGGCGCCACGAACGGGACGAGCACGGTCACCGCTTCCTTGAGCGGCACGTCGAGCCAGGACTTGACGCTGACGGTCGCCGGCGCGCCGGTGTCCCCGGCGGTTGCCGGCGACTACGCGCTCAGCGACAACACGACCCTGACCATCGCCGCCGGGAGCACCACGAGTACCGGTGCGGTCACGATCACCGCCAGGGACAACGAGGTCGATGCGCCGAACAAGACGGTCACGGTCTCGGCCACAGCGACCGGCGGCAACGGCGTCGCCAACCCGGCCAACGCGACGCTGACGATCACCGACGATGACGACCGCGGGATCCGTGTCGCGCCGGTCGCGCTGACCCTCGCCGAGGCCGACGATCCGTTGACGCTGAACACCGACGAGCGTGAGGGAACCTACACCGTCGAACTCGACAGCCAGCCCACCGGCACGGTGACGGTGAATCTCTCGAGCGGCGACACCAAGATCGCCACGCTCAGCGACACGAGCCTCGAGTTCACGGCTTCGGACTGGGATGCGCAGACTGTCACCGTCACCGCCGTGGCCGACACCGTCGACAACGCCGACGACGAGCGCAGCGTGCGTATCACCCACACGGTGAGCGCCGCCGGCACGGACTACAAGGACGAGGCCGCCGTACCGGTGGATGTCACCGTCACCGATGACGATGCGGCGCCGAGCGGCATCACGCTGACCGTGGACAAGTCCACCATCGCCGAGGACGCCGCCACGGCGACGGTCAAGGTGACGGCGACGGTTGCCGGCGGCACCACCTACGGCGCGGAGACCACCGTCGAGGTGGAGGTGGGGGTGGACGGCGACAGCGCCGAGGCGGGCGCCGACTACGCGACGGTCGCGGACTTCGACATCGTCATCGGCGCCGGGGAGACCAGCGCCGCCAGGACCTTCAGCCTGAACCCGACCGACGACGCCTTCGACGAGGACAGCGAAACGCTCACCGTCACCGGCGCTTCCGGGGATATCGCGATCACGGACGCGGAAATCACGATCACCGACGACGACGACGCGCCGACCGTGTCGGTGGCCGACCCGACCGCGGTCCGCGAGGGCAACGACCCCGAAACCACGGCGGACATGAGTTTCACGGTCAACCTGTCGGCTGCCAGCGCCAGGGCCATTACCGTGCCCTATACCTTGACCGGCACGGCGACCGGCGGCAGCGACTACGAGACGCCCGCGTCAACCTCCCTGTCGATCCCGGCCGGCGACACCAGCGGCACGATCGTCATCCAGGTCAAGGGCGACACGGTGGACGAGCCCAACGAGACGATCATCGTCACGCTCGGCGCGCCGACCAACGCCACGGTCTCGGCCGAGGAGGGCGCGGGCACGGGAACCGGCACGATCACCGACGACGACGGCACGCCGACGGTCACGCTCAAGCTGTCGTCGGCGTCCGTCGCGGAGTCCGGCGCCGACAACGCGAGCACGGTGACCGCTTCCCTGAGCGGCACATCGAGCCAGGCGATCACCCTGACGGTCGCCGCCACGGCCGTGTCTCCGGCGGTAGCGGGCGACTTCGCGCTCAGTGAGAACACGACCCTGACCATCGCGGCCGGCGCCACCACGAGCACCGGCGCGGTGACCATCACGGCGGTGGACAACGACGTCGACGCGGCGAACAAGACCGTCACCGTCTCGGCCGCCGCGAGCGGCGGCAACGACGTCGCCAACCCGGACAACGCGACGCTGACGATCACCGACGACGACACGCGGGGCGTGACGGTGACCGGCGACCCCTTGACGATGGACGAGGCGGACCAGGCCGGGACGCAAGACACGCGCGAGGACCAGGACAGCTACACGGTGGTGCTCGACAGCAAGCCGACGGACGACGTGAGCATCAACATCACCGCGCCGAACATGGTGACGCTGAGCGCAACAAGCCTCACCTTCACCCCGTCGAACTGGAACGTTGCGCAGACCGTCACCGCCACCGCGGTGGACGACAGCATCGACAACGCCGGGGACGAGCGCACGGGCAGCATCGCGCACGCGGTGGTCGCGGGCTCTTCGGACTACGCCGGCGTCGCGGCGGACAGCGTCGCGGTCACCGTGAACGACGACGACGGCGAGCCGACGCTGAGCATCGACGCGCCAAGCGTCGCCGAGGGCGACAGCAGCACCGCGACCCTGACCTTCAAGGTCACGCTGTCGCCGGCGAGCGGCAAGCCGGTGAGCGTCGACTACGCCGACGCGGCCACCGGCACGGCGACCTCGGCCACTGACTACGCGGCGATTAGCTCCGGCACCCTCAACTTCACCGCCGGCCAAACCGAGAAGACGGTGGATGTCACCGTGAACGGCGACACCACGGACGAGCCCAGTGAAACCGTCATCCTGCGCCTGTCCTCGCCAAGCAACGCGGTGCTCTCCGGCGCCGAGCAGACCCTCGACGGCACCGGCACGATCACCGACGACGACGATGCGCCGACCGTCTCGGTGGCGAACGCCACGGCGGTGGCCGAGGGCAACGATCCCAAGAAGACCGTGGACATGAGCTTCACGGTGACCCTGTCCGAGGCCAGTTCCCTGGCCGTCACCGTTCCCTACACCCTGACGGGCACGGCCACCGGCGGCAGCGACTACGAGACGCCCGCGTCCACGAGCTTGTCGATCCCCGCGGGCGACGCCAGCGGCACGATCGTGATCAAGGTCAAGGGGGACGCCCTCGACGAGCCCAACGAGACGATCATCGTCACCCTGGGCGCGCCGACCAACGCGACGGTCTCCACCGCCGAGGGCGCGGGCACCGGCACGATCACCGACGACGACGGCACGCCGACGGTCACGCTCAAGCTGTCGTCGGCGTCCGTCGCGGAGTCCGGCGCCGACAACGCGAGCACGGTGACCGCTTCCCTGAGCGGCACATCGAGCCAGGCGATCACCCTGACGGTCGCCGCCACGGCCGTGTCTCCGGCGGTAGCGGGCGACTTCGCGCTCAGTGAGAACACGACCCTGACCATCGCGGCCGGCGCCACCGAGAGCACGGGCACGGTGACCGTCACGGCGGTGGACAACGATGTGGACGCGGCCAACAAGACCGTCACCGTGTCGGCCACCGCGACCGGCGGCAACGGCATCGGCAACCCGGACGCCGTGACGCTGACGATCACCGACGACGACACCCGGGGCGTGACGGTGGCCGGCGGCTCCTTGACCATGGACGAGGCGGACAAGGCCGGGACGCAAGACACCCGCGAGGACCAAGCCAGCTACACGGTGGTGCTCGACAGCAAGCCGACCGACGACGTGCGCATCAACATCACCGCGCCGGCCATGGTGACGCTGAGCCCGACAAGCCTGACCTTCACCTCGTCAAACTGGAATCAGGCGCAGACCGTCACCGCCACGGCGGTGGACGACGCCATCGACAACGCCGGGGACGAGCGCACCGGCAGCATCGCGCACGCGGTCGTCGCGGGATCTTCGGACTACGCCGGCGTCGCGGCGGACAGCGTCGCGGTCACCGTGAACGACGACGACGGCACGCCGACGGTCACCCTGGAGCTGGACCCCACGTCGATCGTCGAGTCCGGCGACGATAACTCGACCACGGTGACCGCTTCCCTGAGCGGCGCTTCGAGCCAGGACGTCACCCTGACGGTCGCCGCCACGGCCGTCTCTCCGGCGGCAGCGGGCGACTTCGCGCTCAGCGAGAACACGACCCTCACCATCGCGGCCGGCGCCACCGAGAGCACGGGCACGGTGACCATCACGGCGGTGGACAACGATGTCGACGCGGCGAACAAGACCGTCACCGTCTCGGCCGCCGCGACCGGCGGCAACGGCATCGGCAACCCGGACGCCGTGACGCTGACGATCACCGACGACGACGAGCGGGGCGTGACGGTGACCGGCGGCGCCTTGACCATGGACGAGGCAGACCAGGCCGGGACCCAAGACACGCGCGAGGACCAGGCCAGCTACACGGTGGTGCTCGACAGCAAGCCGACCGACGATGTGAGCATCGACATCACCGCGCCGGCCATGGTGACGCTGAGCCCGACAAGCCTCACCTTCACCCCGTCGAACTGGAACGTTGCGCAGACGGTGACGGCGACGGCAGTGGACGACGCGATCGACAACGCCGGCGACGAGCGCACGGGCAGCATCGCGCACGCGGTCGTCGCGGGATCTTCGGACTACGCCGGCGTCGCGGCGGACAGCGTCGCGGTCACCGTGAACGACGACGACGGCACGCCGACGGTCACCCTGGAGCTGGACCCCACGTCGATCGTCGAGTCCGGCGACGACAACTCGACCACGGTGACCGCTTCCCTCAGCGGCGCTTCGAGCCAGGCGGTCACGCTGACCGTCGCCGCCGCAGCGGTGTCCCCCGCCGCCACCGGCGACTTCACGGTCACCGCCAACAAGACCCTGACCATCGCGGCCGGCGCTACGGAGAGTACGGGCACGGTGACCGTCACGGCGGTGGACAACGATGTGGACGCGGCCAACAAGACCGTCACCGTCTCGGCCACCGCGACCGGCGGCAACGGCGTCGCCAGTCCGGGCAACGCGACGCTGACGATCACCGACGACGATGAGCGCGGCATCAGCGTCGCGCCGGTCACGCTGACCCTCGCAGAGGTTGACGATCCGTTGACGGAGAGCGCCACCGAGCACCAGAAGACGTACACCGTGGAGCTCGACAGCCAGCCCACCGGCACGGTGACGGTGAACCTCGCGAGCGGCGACACGACAATCGCCACGATCAGCGACAACAGTCTCGAATTCACAGCCTCGGACTGGGACGCGCAGACCGTCACGGTCACCGCCGTGGCGGACGACATCGACAACACGGGCGATGCCCGCACGGTGCGCATCACCCACACGGTCAGTGCCACGGGCACGGACTACGAAGACGAAACCGCCGCTGCCGTCGCCGTGACGGTCACCGACGACGATGGCGAACCGACGCTGAGCATCGACGCGCCAAGCGTCGCGGAGGGCGACAGCGCCACCGCGACCCTGACCTTCAAGGTGACGCTGTCGCCGGCGAGCGGCAAGCCGGTGACCGTCGCCTACGCCGACGCGACCACCGGCACGGCGACCTCGGCCACGGACTACGCGGCGATTAGCTCCGGCACCCTCAACTTCACCGCCGGCCAAACCGAGAAGACGGTGGACGTCACGGTGAACGGCGACACCGTTGACGAGCCCAACGAAACCGTCGTCCTAAGTCTGTCCTCGCCAGGCAACGCGGCGCTCAGCGGCGGCAAGGCGACCCTCGACGGCACCGGCACGATCACCGACGACGACGCGACCCCGACCGCGACCCTCGTGCTGACGCCCGGGACGATCGACGAATCCGGCAACAAGAACGAAAGCACCGTAACCGCCACGCTGAGCGGCGCATCAAGCGAGGCCGTCACCCTGACAGTCGCCGCCGAGGCGGTGTCCCCCGCCGTTACCGGCGACTTCACGCTAAGCAACAACAAGACCCTGACCATCGCCGCCGGCAGCAAGGCCAGCACGGGCGCCGTGACGATCACCGCCGTGGACAACACGGTGGACGCTGCCAACAAGACCGTCACCGTCTCGGCCACCGCGACCGGCGGCAGCGTGGCGGACCCGGACGACGCGACGCTCACGATCACCGACGACGACGCGGCGCCGACCGGCATCACGCTTGCCGTCGACAAATCGACGATCGCCGAGAACGCCGCCGAGGCGACCGTCACGGTGACGGCCAGCGTCACCGGCGGCAGCACCTACTCGGCGAGCAAGGACCTGACCATCGCGGTCGGCGCAGGGACGAGCACGGCGACCTCGGACGAGGACTACACGGCGGTCGAGAACTTCACCCTGACCCTGCCCGCCGGCGAGTCGAGCGCGAAAGACACCTTCGACCTCGAACCCCTCGACGACGACGTGGACGAGGACACGGAGACGATCGCCGTCACCGGCACGGACCCCGGCGGCGTCGCGGTGGCGGGCGCGAGCATCGACCTCACCGACAACGACACGCGGGGCGTGACGGTGGCCGGCGGCTCCTTGACGATGGACGAGGCGGACAAGGCCGGGACTGAGGGCACCCGCGAGGACCAGGACAGCTACACCGTGGTGCTCGACAGCAAGCCGACCGACGACGTGCGCATCGACCTCACCGCGCCGGCCATGGTGACGCTGAGCGCAACAAGCCTCACCTTCACCCCGTCGAACTGGAACGTTGCGCAGACGGTGACGGCGACGGCGGTGGACGACGCCATCGACAACGCCGGGGACGAGCGCACCGGCGACATCACCCACGCGGTCGTCGAGGGTGACTCGGACTACGCCGGCGTCGCGGCGGCGGACGTGGCGGTCACCGTGAACGACGACGACGGCACGCCGACGGTGACGCTCAAGCTGACGCCGACCACCATCGCCGAGTCCGGCGACGACAACTCGACCACGGTGACCGCTTCCTTGAGCGGCGCTTCGAGCCAGGCGGTCACGCTGACCGTCGCCGCCGCGGCGGTGTCCCCCGCCGCCACCGGCGACTTCACCCTCAGCGGCCCGACACTCACCATCGCGGCCGGCGCCACGGAGAGCACCGGCACGGTGACCGTCACGGCGGTGGACAACGATGTCGACGCAGCCAACAAGACCGTCACCGTCTCGGCCACCGCGACCGGCGGCGGCGTGGCCGCCCCATCCGCCGTGACGCTGACGATCACCGACAACGACACCCGAGGCGTGACGGTGGCCGGCGGCTCCTTGACCATGGACGAGGCGGATAACGCGGGGACCGCGGACACCCGCGAGGACCAGGGCAGCTACACGGTGGTGCTCGACAGCGAGCCGACGGACGATGTGAGCATCAACATCACCGCCCCGGCCATGGTGACGCTGAGCCCGACAAGCCTCACCTTCACCCCGTCGAACTGGAACGTTGCGCAGACGGTGACGGCGACGGCGGTGAACGACGCCATCGACAACGCCGGGGATGAGCGCACCGGCAGCATCGCGCACGCGGTGGTCGCGGGCTCTTCGGACTACGCCGACGTCGCGGCGGAAAGCGTCGCGGTCACCGTGAACGACGACGACGGCACGCCGACGGTGACGCTCAAGCTGACGCCGACCACCATCGCCGAGTCCGGCGACGACAACGCCAGTACGGTGACCGCTTCCCTGAGCGGCGCGTCGAGCCAGGCCGTTACCCTGACGGTGGCCGCCGCGCCGGTGTTGCCCGCGACCACCAGCGACTACACCCTCACCGGCACGAGCCTGACCATCGCCGCCGGCGACACCACCAGCACCGGCACGGTGACCATCACGGCGGCGGACAACGATGTGGACGCGGCCAACAAGACCGTCACCGTCTCGGCCGCCGCGAGCGGCGGCGGAGTGGCGAATCCGGATGCCGTGACCCTGACGATCACCGACGACGACAACGCGCCGGACGGCATCACCCTGTCGGTGGACACCGAAGAGCTTGCCGAGGATGCAGGCAAGACCAGCATCACCGTGACCGCGACGGTCGGCGGCGGCACCCGCTATTCGGCGGACACGACGGTGGAGGTGACCATCGGCAAATCGACCGACAGCGCGCTATCCGGCACCGACTACGCGCGGGTGTCCACCTTCGACCTCGTCATCCCCGCGGGCCAGGCGAGCGTCTCCAGGGCCTTCGACCTGACGCCCACGGACGACGCGCTCGACGAGGCGGACGAGACCATCAGCGTGACCGGCGAGTCCGGCAGCCTGACGGTGGCCGGAACGAGCATCACCCTGACCGACGACGACGCGACCACGGTCACCCTGGCGCGGTCCGGTTCGGGCGGCATCGCCGAGGACGGCGGCGCGGTGGACATCACCGTCACGCTGGGCCGTGCGCTGGTGGCCGGCGAGGGCGTGACGGTGCCGCTTTCGGTGTCCGGCGCGACGGTGACGACGCATTACACGCTCACGCTCAAGGGCAACGGCGGCACGGGCTTGTCGCTGGTGACGGTCGACCCGCACAGCGCCCAGGACCCGGCGGTGAAGATCGAGGGCGCCGAGGCCCGAACGGCAACGCTCACGCTCACCGCCGTCGCCAACACGGACAACGCCAGCCGCACCGTGAGCATCGCCTACGGCACGAGCGCCCGCGCGCCCTCGTCGAGCGGCCTGTCGGGCGGCATCACGACGAACGGATCGGCCTCGGTGCCGATCCTCGACGACGACGCCATGGTCAGCGTGGCCGCCGCGAGCGCCGCCGAGGGCAGCGCGGTGGTGTTCACCGTGACGCTGCCGGAGGTTGCGCCGAGCGGCGGGGTGAGCATCGGCTACTCGACCTCCGACGGCCGAGGCAACGACGATGACGACACCCACCAGGTCGCCACCAGCGCCGACTACACCGCCGCGCCGGCCAACGCGGCGCTCACCATCGCCGCCGGTTCCCGCACCGGCACCATCAGCATCCCGACCACGCAGGACACCACCTACGAGGGCGACCACTACTTCACGCTGACCCTCGACAGCACCGACACCTTCAACCTCAGCGCCACGGCGGGCGCGGCCGTCGGCACCATCACGGACGCCGACGACCGCCCGACCTTCGCCTTCTCGGCCGCCTCCACGGACGCCGACGAGGACGACGGCACTCTGACCCTGACCGTTGCCAAGACCGGCACGACCTTCGTCGCCGCCACGGTCAGCTATGCGACGACCAACGGAACGGCCACTGGCGGCAGCGACTTCACCGCCATCACCAGCACGGACCTGAACTTCGCCGCCGCCGACGCCACCAAGAACATCACCGTCAGCCTCACCGACGACAGCGCCGACGAGCCGGCCGAAGCCTTCACCGTGGACCTCACCGCCGGCGCCGGCGCGCAGCTCGGCAGCGCGAAGAGCCATGCCATCAACATCACCGACAACGACGCGACCACGGTGAAGCTCGCGGCCCCGTCCAGCGCCATCGACGAGGCCGGCGGCGCCAAGACCATCACCGTCACCCTGGGCCGTGTGCTTACCGGCGACGAGACCATCGACGTGCCGCTCAGCTTTGCGGGCACGGCCACCTTCGGCGCCGACTACACGCTTGCCGCGCCGAAGACGACACCCACGGGTGTCAGCTACTCGAACCTCGCGAGCACCGACCTCGCGGAAAGCCCGCCGACCATCGCCTTCTCCGGCGTGGACGGCGCCGCGAGCAGTGCGACGGTCATCCTCACGGCGACGGCCGACACCACCGACGAGGGCGCGACGGAGTCGGTGACCGTCGGAATCGGGACCATCGACGACGACCTCGACGGCGGCACGACCAAGAGCGGCACGGCGACGTTCAACATCACCGACGACGACGGCACGCCGACCGCGACCCTGGTGCTCGATCCCGCATCCATCGACGAGTCCGGCGACGACAACGCGACCACGGTGACCGCAACGCTGAGCGGCCCGTCGCACCAGGCGGTCACCCTGACGATTGCTGCCGCGGCAGTGTCCCCGGCGAGCAGCAGCGACTTCACCCTCAGCGGCACGACCCTCACCATCGCCGCCGGCAGCACCACAAGTACCGGCACCGTAACCGTCACCGCGGCGGACAACTCGGTGGACGCCCCCGACAAGACCGTCACGGTCTCGGCCACGGCCAGCGGCGGGGGCGTGGCCGACCCGGACGACCAGACGCTCACCATTCGTGACGATGACGAAGCGGCCGAGGAACTGAACATCAAGGTCAGTCTGGGGGAGGGCAACGCGAGCACCAAGGTAGCCGAGAACGTGCAGACCGCGCCGACCATCACGGTGACAGCGAGCCTGGCCGGAGAGGTCACCTCGTCGACGGCGCGGACGGTGAACGTCACCGTGGGCGATGACGACGACACGGCCACCAAGGTGGACGATTACAAGGCGGTGGACGACTTCGACATCACCATCGCGGCGGAGGAATCGAGCGGGACCGGCAGCTTCACGTTCGCGCCGGTGGACGACGCCCTTGACGAGAACGACGAGACGGTCAGCATCAGCGGCGCCTTTGCCGGCAGCGACCCGGCGAAACTCGCGAGCATCACCATCACCGACAACGACACCCGAGGCGTGACGGTAGCCGGCGGCTCCTTGACGATGGACGAGGCGGACAAGGCCGAGACGCAAGACACGCGCGAGGACCAGGGCAGCTACACGGTGGTGCTCGACAGCGAGCCGACGGACGATGTCGTCATCAACATCACCGCGCCGGCCATGGTGACGCTGAGCGCAACAAGCCTCACCTTCACGCCCTCGAACTGGAACGTTGCGCAGACGGTGACGGCGACGGCAGTGGACGACGCCATCGACAACGCCGGGGATGAGCGCGCCGGCGACATCACCCACGCGGTGGTGGAGGGTGACTCGGATTACGCCGGCGTCGCGGCTGCGGACGTGGCGGTCACCGTGAACGACGACGACGGCACGCCGACGGTCACCCTGGAGCTGGACCCCGCGTCCATCGACGAGTCCGGCGACGCCAATGCGACCACGGTAACCGCTTCCCTGAGCGGCGCATCGAGCCAGGCAGTCACGCTGACGGTCGCCGCCACGGCCGTGTCTCCGGCGGTAGCGGGCGACTTCACCCTCAGCGGCACGACCCTGACCATCGCGGCCGGCGCTACGGAGAGCACCGGCACGGTGACCATCACGGCGGTGGACAACGATGTCGACGCGGCCAACAAGACCGTCACCGTCTCCGCCACCGCGACCGGCGGCAACGGCGTCGCCAACCCCGTCGATGCGACCTTGACGATCACCGACGACGATGACCGCGGCATCAGTGTCTCGCCGGTGGCGCTGACCCTCGCCGAGGCCGACAATCCGTTGACGGAGAGCACCTCCGAGCACCAGAAGACCTACGACATCGGGCTCGACAGCCAGCCCACCGGCACGGTAACGGTGAACCTCTCGAGCGGCGACACGACAACCGCCACGCTGAGCGACAACAGCCTCGAGTTCACGGCTTCCGACTGGGACGCGCAGACCGTCACCGTCACCGCCGTGGCCGACACGATCGACAACACGGGCGATGCCCGCACCGCGACCATCACCCACACGGTGAGTGCCACAGGCACGGATTACGAGGACGAAACCGCCGCTGCCGTCGACGTGACGGTCACCGACGACGACGGCGAGCCGACGCTGAGCATCGACTCACCAAGCGTCGACGAGGGCGACAGCAGCACTGCGACGATGACCTTCAAGGTGACGCTGTCGCCGGCGAGCGGCAAGCCGGTGACCGTCGCCTACGCCGACGCGGCCACCGGCACGGCGACCTCGGCCACGGACTACGCGGCGATCACCCGCGGCACGCTCAACTTTGCCGCCGGCCAAACCGAGAAGACCGTGGACGTCACGGTGAACGGCGACACCACGGACGAGCCCAGCGAAACCGTCATCCTGCGCCTGTCCTCGCCAAGCAACGCGGCGCTCTCCGGCGGCGCGCAGACCCTCGACGGCACCGGCACGATCACGGACGACGACGATGCGCCGACCGTCTCGGTGGCGAACGCCACGGCGGTGAACGAAGGCAACGACGCGGACACCACGGCGGACATGAGCTTCACGGTGACCCTGTCCGAGGCCAGTTCCCTGGCCGTCACCGTGCCCTACACCCTGACCGGCACCGCCACCGGCGGCAGCGACTACGAGACGCCCGCGTCCACGAGCCTGTCGATCCCCGCGGGCGACTCCAGCGGCACGATCGTCATCAAGGTCAAGGGCGACGCCCTCGACGAGCCCAACGAGACGATCATCGTCACGCTGGGCGCACCGACCAACGCGACGGTCTCCACCGCCGAGGGCGCCGGCACGGGCACCGGCACGATCACCGACGACGACGGCACGCCGGCGGTCACCCTGGAGCTGGACCCCGCTTCCATCGACGAGTCCGGCGACGACGACGCGACCACCGTGACGGCGACCCTGAGCGACGCATCGAGCCAGGCCGTCACCCTGACCGTCGCCGCCACAGCGGTGGACCCGGCGACCAGCAGCGACTTCACCCTCAGCGGTACGACCCTGACCATCGCGGCCGGCGCCACCGAGAGCACGGGCACGGTAACCGTCACGGCGGTGGACAACGATGTGGACGCGGCCAACAAGACCGTCACCGTTTCGGCCACCGCGACCGGCGGCAACGGCGTCGCCAGCCCGACCAACGCGACGCTGACGATCACCGACGACGACACCCGGGGCGTGACGGTGGCCGGCGGCTCCTTGACCATGGACGAGGCGGACAAGGCCGGGACGCAAGACACGCGCGAGGACCAGGGCAGCTACACGGTGGTGCTCGACAGCGAGCCGACGGACGACGTGCGCATCGACATCACCGCGCCGGCCATGGTGACGCTGAGCGCAACAAGCCTCACCTTCACGCCCTTGAACTGGGACCAGGCACAGACGGTGACGGCGACGGCGGTGAACGACAGCATCGACAACGCCGGCGATGCGCGCGCCGGCAACATCACCCACACGGTGGTGGAGGGTGACTCGGACTACGCCGGCGTCGCGGCGGAGAGCGTCGCGGTCACCGTGAACGACGACGACGGCACGCCGACCGTGACCCTGGAGCTGGACCCCGCGTCCATCGACGAGTCCGGCGACGACAACTCGACCACGGTGACCGCTTCCTTGAGCGGCGCTTCGAGCCAGGCGGTCACGCTGACGGTCGCCGCCACGGCCGTGTCTCCGGCGGCAGCGGGCGACTTCACCCTCAGCGGCACGACCCTCACCATCGCGGCCGGCGCTACGGAGAGCACCGGCACGGTGACCGTCACCGCGGTGGACAACGATGTCGACGCGGCCAACAAGACCGTCACCGTCTCCGCCACCGCGAGCGGCGGCGGGGTGGCGAATCCGGATGCCGTGACCCTGACGATCACCGACGACGACAACGCGCCGGACGGCATCACCCTGTCGGTGGACACCGAAGAGCTTGCCGAGGATGCAGGCAAGACCAGCATCACCGTGACCGCGACGGTCGGCGGCGGCACCCGCTATTCGGCGGACACGACGGTGGAGGTGACCATCGGCAAATCGACCGACAGCGCGGTATCCGGCACCGACTACGCGCGGGTGTCCACCTTCGACCTCGTCATCCCCGCCGGCGAGGCGAGCGTCTCCAGGGCCTTCGACCTGACCCCCACGGACGACGTCCTCGACGAGGCGGACGAGACCATCAGCGTGACCGGCGAGTCCGGCAGCCTGACGGTGACCGGAACGAGCATCACCCTGACCGACGACGACGCGACCACGGTCACCCTGGCGCGGTCCGGTTCGGGCGGCATCGCCGAGGACGGCGGCGCGGTGGACATCACCGTCACGCTGGGCCGTGCGCTGGTGGCCGGCGAGAGCGTGACGGTGCCGCTTTCGGTGTCCGGCGCGACGGTGACGACGCATTACACGCTCACGCTCAAGGGCAACGGCGGCACGGGCGTGTCGCTGGTGACGGTCGACCCGCACAGCGCCCAGGACCCGGCGGTGAAGATCGAGGGCGCCGAGGCCCGAACGGCAACGCTCACGCTCACCGCCGTCGCCAACACGGACAACGCCAGCCGCACCGTGGCGATCGCCTACGGCACGAGCGCCCGCGCGCCCTCGTCGAGCGGCCTGTCGGGCGGCATCACGACGAACGGATCGGCCTCGGTGCCGATCCTCGACGACGACGCCATGGTCAGCGTGGCCGCCGCGAGCGCCGCCGAGGGCAGCGCGGTGGTGTTCACCGTGACGCTGCCGGAGGTTGCGCCGAGCGGCGGGGTGAGCATCGGCTACTCGACCTCCGACGGCCGAGGCAACGACGATGACGACACCCACCAGGTCGCCACCAGCGCCGACTACACCGCCGCGCCGGCCAACGCGGCGCTCACCATCGCCGCCGGTTCCCGCACCGGCACCATCAGCATCCCGACCACGCAGGACACCACCTACGAGGGCGACCACTACTTCACGCTGACCCTCGACAGCACCGACACCTTCAACCTCAGCGCCACGGCGGGCGCGGCCGTCGGCACCATCACGGACGCCGCCGACCGCCCGACCTTCGCCTTCTCGGCCGCCTCCACGGACGCCGACGAGGACGACGGCACTCTGACCCTGACCGTTGCCAAGACCGGCACGACGCTCGTCGCCGCCACGGTCAGCTATGCGACGACCAACGGAACGGCCACTGGCGGCAGCGACTTCACCGCCATCACCAGCACGGACCTGAACTTCGCCGCCGCCGACGCCACCAAGAACATCACCGTCAGCCTCACCGACGACAGCGCCGACGAGCCGGCCGAAGCCTTCACCGTGGACCTCACCGCCGGCGCCGGCGCGCAGCTCGGCAGCGCGAAGAGCCATGCCATCAACATCACCGACAACGACGCGACCACGGTGAAGCTCGCGGCCCCGTCCACCGCCATCGACGAGGCCGGCGGCGCCAAGACCATCACCGTCACCCTGGGCCGCGTGCTTACCGGCGACGAGACCATCGACGTGCCGCTCAGCTTTGCGGGCACGGCCACCTTCGGCGCCGACTACACGCTTGCCGCGCCGAAGACGACACCCACGGGTGTCAGCTACTCGAACCTCGCGAGCACCGACCTCGCGGAAAACCCGCCGACCATCGCCTTCTCCGGCGTGGACGGCGCCGCGAGCAGTGCGACGGTCATCCTCACGGCGACGGCCGACACCACCGACGAGGGCGCGACGGAGTCGGTGACCGTCGGAATCGGGACCATCGACGACGACCTCGACGGCGGCACGACCAAGAGCGGCACGGCGACGTTCAACATCACCGACGACGACGGCACGCCGACCGCGACCCTGGTGCTCGATCCCGCATCCATCGACGAGTCCGGCGACGACAACGCGACCACGGTGACCGCAACCTTGAGCGGCCCGTCGCACCAGGCGGTCACCCTGACGATTGCTGCCGCGGCAGTGTCCCCGGCGAGCAGCAACGACTACACCCTCAGCGGCACGACCCTCACCATCGCCGCCGGCAGCACCACAAGCACCGGCACCGTAACCATCACCGCGGTGGACAACACGGTGGACGCCCCCGAGAAGACCGTCACGGTCTCGGCCACAGCCAGCGGCGGAGGCGTGGCCGATCCGGACGACCAGACGCTCACCATTCGTGACGATGACGAAGCGGCCGAGGAACTGAACATCAAGGTCAGTCTGGGGGAGGGCAACGCGAGCACCAAGGTAGCCGAGAACGTGCAGACCGCGCCGACCATCACGGTGACTGCGAGCCTGGCCGGAGAGGTCACCTCGTCGACGGCGCGGACGGTGAACGTCACCGTGGGCGATGAGGACGACACGGCCACCAAGGTGGACGACTACAAGGCGGTGGACGACTTCGACATCACCATCGCGGCGGAGGAATCGAGCGGGACCGGCAGCTTCACGTTCACGCCGGTGGATGACGCCCTTGACGAGAACGACGAGACGGTCAGCATCAGCGGCGCCTTTGCAGGCAGCGATCCGGTGAAACTCGCGAGCATCACCATCACCGACAACGACACCCGAGGCGTGACGGTAGCCGGCGGCTCCTTGACGATGGACGAGGCGGACAAGGCCGGGACGCAAGACACCCGCGAGGACCAGGCCAGCTACACGGTGGTGCTCGACAGCGAGCCGACCGACGATGTCGGCATCAACATCACCGCGCCGGCCATGGTGACGCTGAGCGCAACAAGCCTCACCTTCACGCCCTCGAACTGGAACGTTGCGCAGACGGTGACGGCGACGGCGGTGAACGACGCCATCGACAACGCCGGGAATGCGCGCGCCGGCAACATCACCCACGCGGTGGTGGAGGGTGACTCGGATTACGCCGGCGTCGCGGCTGCGGACGTGGCGGTCACCGTGAACGACGACGACGGCACGCCGACGGTCACCCTGGAGCTGGACCCCGCGTCCATCGACGAGTCCGGCGACGACAACTCGACCACGGTGACCGCTTCCCTGAGCGGCGCTTCGAGCCAGGCGGTCATTCTGACGGTCGCCGCCACGGCCGTGTCTCCGGCGGTAGCGGGCGACTTCACCCTCAGCGGCACGACCCTGACCATCGCGGCCGGCGCTACGGAGAGCACCGGCACGGTGACCGTCACCGCGGTGGACAACGATGTGGACGCGGCCAACAAGACCGTCACCGTCTCGGCCACGGCGAGCGGCGGCGGGGTGGCCGACCCGGTCAATGCGACGCTGACGATCACCGACGACGATGAGCGCGGCATCAACGTCGCGCCGGTGACGCTGACCCTCGCCGAGGTTGACGATCCGTTGACGGAGAGCATCACCGAGCACCAGAAGACCTACAGCGTCGAGCTCGAAAGCCAGCCCACCGGGACGGTGACGGTGAACCTCTCGAGCGGCGACACGACAATCGCCACGCTGAGCGACAACAGTCTCGAATTCACAGCCTCGGACTGGGACGCGCAGACCGTCACGGTCACCGCCGTGGCCGACGACATCGACAACACGGGCGACGCCCGCACGGTGCAAATCACCCACACGGTCAGCGCCGACGGCACCGACTACAAGGACGAAACCGCCGCGGCCGTCAACGTGACGGTCACCGACGACGACGGCGAGCCGACGCTGAGCATCGACTCGCCAAGCGTCGCCGAGGGCGACAGCAGCACTGCGACGATGACCTTCAAGGTGACGCTGTCCCCGGCGAGCGGCAAGCCGGTGAGCGTCGCCTACGCCGACGCGACAACCGGCACGGCGACCTCGGCCACGGACTACGCGGCAATCACCTCGGGCACCCTCAGCTTCGCCGCCGGCCAAACCGAGAAGACGGTGGATGTCACGGTGAACGGCGACACCACGGACGAGCCCAGCGAAACCGTCATCCTGCGCCTGTCCTCGCCGAGCAACGCGGCGCTCAGCGGCGGCGTCCAGACACTCGACGGCACGGGCACGATCAACGACGACGACGACGCACCGACCGTGTCGGTAGCCGACGCCGCGGCGGTGAATGAAGGCGACGACCCGGACACCACCGCGGACATGAGCTTCACGGTGACCCTGTCCGCCGCGAGCGCCAACGTCGTCACCGTGCCCTACACCCTGTCCGGCACGGCCACCGGCGGCAGCGACTACGAGACGCCATCGTCCACGAGCCTGTCGATCCCCGCGGGCGACGCCAGCGGCACGATCGTCATCAAGGTCAAGGGCGACGCCCTCGACGAGCCCAACGAGACGATCATCGTCACGCTGGGCGCGCCGACCAACGCGACGGTCTCCACCGCCGAGGGCGCGGGCACGGGAACCGGCACGATCACCGACGACGACGGCACGCCGTCCGTGACGCTGGAGCTGGACCCCGCGTCCATCGACGAGTCCGGCGACGACGACGCGACCACCGTGACGGCGACCCTGAGCGACGCATCGAGCCAGGCCGTCACCCTGACCGTCGCCGCCGCAGCAGTGGACCCGGCGACCAGCAGCGACTTCACCCTCAGCGGTACGACCCTGACCATCGCGGCCGGCGCTACGGAGAGCACCGGCACGGTAACCATCACGGCGGTGGACAACGATGTGGACGCGGCCAACAAGACCGTCACCGTTTCGGCCACCGCGACCGGCGGCAACGGCGTCGCCAGCCCGACCAACGCGACGCTGACGATCACCGACGACGACACCCGGGGCGTGACGGTGGCCGGCGGCTCCTTGACCATGGACGAGGCGGACAAGGCCGGGACGCAAGACACGCGCGAGGACCAGGGCAGCTACACGGTGGTGCTCGACAGCGAGCCGACGGACGACGTGCGCATCGACATCACCGCGCCGGCCATGGTGACGCTGAGCGCAACAAGCCTCACCTTCACGCCCTTGAACTGGAACGTTGCGCAGACCGTCACCGCCACGGCGGTGAACGACAGCATCGACAACGCCGGCGATGCGCGCGCCGGCAACATCACCCACGCGGTGGTGGAGGGTGACTCGGACTACGCCGGCGTCGCGGCGGCGAACGTCGCGGTCACCGTGAACGACGACGACGGCACGCCGACGGTGACCCTGGAGCTGGACCCCGCGTCCATCGACGAGTCCGGCGACGCCAATGCGACCACGGTGACCGCTTCCTTGAGCGGCGCTTCGAGCCAGGCGGTCACCTTGACGGTCGCCGCGGCAGCGGTGTCCCCGGCGGTCGCTGGCGACTACACCCTCAGCGGCACAACCCTGACCATTGCCGCCGGCAGCACGACTAGCACCGGCACGGTGACCGTCACGGCAGTGGACAACGATGTCGACGCGGCCAACAAGACCGTCACCGTCTCGGCCACCGCGACCGGCGGCGGGGTGTCCGCCCCGTCCCCCGTGACGCTGACGATCACCGACGACGACACCCGCGGCATCAGCGTTTCGCCGGTGACGCTGACCCTCGCGGAGGTCGACAATCCGGCAACCCAGAGCGCCACCGAGCACCAGAAGACCTACCGCGTCGAGCTCGACAGCCAGCCCACCGGCACGGTGACGGTGAACCTCTCGAGCGGCGACACGACAATCGCCACGCTGAGCGACAACAGCCTCGAATTCACGACATCCGACTGGGACGCGCAGACCGTCACCGTGACCGCCGTCCCCGACGCCATCGACAACACGGGCGACGCCCGCAAGGTGCGAATCACCCACACGGTGAGCGCCACGGGCACGGACTACAAGGACGAAACCGCCGCGGCCGTCGACGTGACGGTCACCGACGACGACGGCGAGCCGACGCTGAGCATCGACTCGCCGAGCGTCGCCGAGGGCGACAGCAGCACCGCGACCCTGACCTTCAAGGTGACCCTGGCCCCGGCGAGCGGCAAGCCGGTGAGCGTCGCCTACGCCGACGCGGCCACCGGCACGGCGACCTCGGCCACGGACTACGCGGCGATCACCCGCGGCACGCTCAACTTTGCCGCCGGCCAGACCGAGAAGACGGTGGATGTCACGGTGAACGGCGACACGGTTGACGAGCCCAGCGAAACCGTCATCCTGCGCCTGTCCTCGCCGAGCAACGCGGCGCTCAGCGGCGGCGCCCAGACACTCGACGGCACGGGCACGATCAACGACGACGACGACACGCCGACCGTGTCGGTAGCGAACGCCACGGCGGTGAATGAAGGCGACGACGCGGACACCACGGTGAACATGAGCTTCACGGTGACCCTGTCCGCGGCCAGTTCCCTGGCCGTCACCGTGCCCTACACCCTGTCCGGCACGGCGACCGGCGGCAGCGACTACGAGACGCCATTGTCCACGAGCCTGGCGATCCCGGCCGGCGACGCCAGCGGCACGATCGTCATCAAGGTCAAGGGCGACGCCCTCGACGAACCCAACGAGACGATCGTCGTCACGCTGGGCGCACCGACCAACGCCACGGTCTCCACCGTCGAGGGCGCGGGCACGGGAACCGGCACGATCACCGACGACGACGGCACGCCGACGGTGACGCTCAAGCTGTCGTCGGCATCGATCACCGAGAACGGGGGCTCCAGCACGGTGACCGCTTCCCTGAGCGGTGCATCGAGCCAAGCGGTCACCCTGACGGTCGCCGCGGCAGCGGTGTCCCCCGCCGCCACCGGCGACTTCGCGCTCAGCACCAACAAGACCCTGACCATTGCCGCCGGCGCCACCGAGAGCACGGGCGCCGTCACCGTCACAGCGGTGGACAACGATGTGGACGCGGCCAACAAGACCGTCAACGTCTCGGCGACCGCGACCGGCGGCGGCGTGGCCGCCCCATCCGCCGTGACCCTGACGATCACCGACGACGACACGCGGGGCGTGACGGTGGCGGGCGGCTCCTTGACCATGGACGAGGCGGACAAGGCCGGGACTGAGGGCACCCGCGAGGACCAGGCCAGCTACACGGTGGTGCTCGACAGCGAGCCTACCGACGATGTGAGCATCAACATCACCGCGCCGGCCATGGCGACGGTGAGCCCGACAAGCCTCACCTTCACCTCGTCGAACTGGAACGTTGCGCAGACGGTGACCGCGACGGCGGTGAACGACGCCATCGACAACGCCGGGGACGAGCGCACCGGCAGCATCACCCACGCGGTGGTGGCGGGCTCTTCGGACTACGCCGGCGTCCCGGCGGCGAGCGTCGCGGTGACCGTGAACGACGACGACGGCACGCCGACGGTCACCCTGGAGCTGGACCCCGCGTCCATCGACGAGTCCGGCGACGACAACTCGACCACGGTGACCGCTTCCCTGAGCGGCGCATCGAGCCAAGCGGTCACGCTGACGGTCGCCGCCGCGGCCGTCTCTCCGGCGGTAGCGGGCGACTTCACCCTCAGCGGCACGACCCTCACCATCGCGGCCGGCGCCACCGAGAGCACCGGCACGGTGACCGTCACCGCGGTGGACAACGATGTCGACGCGGCCAACAAGACCGTCACCGTCTCGGCCACGGCCAGCGGCGGTGGGGTGTCCGCCCCGTCCCCCGTGACGCTGACGATCACCGACGACGATGACGAACCGACGCTCAGCATCGACGCGCCGAGCGTCGCCGAGGGCAACAGCAGCACCGCGACCCTGACCTTCAAGGTCACGCTGTCCCCGGCGAGCGGCAAGCCGGTGAGCGTCGCCTACGCCGACGCGACAACCGGCACGGCGACCTCGGCCACGGACTACGCGGCGATCACCTCGGGCACCCTCAGCTTCGCCGCCGGCCAAACCGAGAAGACGGTGGATGTCACGGTCAACGGCGACACCATCGACGAGCTCAACGAGACGGTGGTTCTACGCCTGTCCTCGCCAAGCAACGCGGTGCTCTCCGGCGGCTCGACCACCCTCGACGGCACGGGCACGATCAACGACGACGACGATGCGCCGACCGTGTCGGTAGCGAACGCCACGGCGGTGAATGAAGGCGACGACGCGGACACCACCGCGGACATGAGCTTCACGGTGACCCTGTCCGAGGCCAGTTCCCTGGCCGTCACCGTGCCCTACACCCTGACCGGCACGGCCACCGGCGGCAGCGACTACGAGACGCCCGCGTCCACGAGCCTGTCGATCCCCGCTGGCGACTCCAGCGGCACGATCGTCATCAAGGTCAAGGGCGACGCCCTCGACGAGCCCAACGAGACGATCATCGTCACGCTGGGCGCGCCGACCAACGCGACGGTCTCCACCGCCGAGGGCGCGGGCACGGGCACCGGCACGATCACCGACGACGACGGCACGCCGTCCGTGACGCTCAAGCTGTCGTCGGCATCGATCACCGAGAACGGGGGCTCCAGCACGGTGACCGCTTCCCTGAGCGGTGCATCGCACCAGGCAGTCACCCTGACCGTCGCCGCGGCAGCGGTGTCCCCCGCCGCCACCGGCGACTTCGCGCTCAGCACCAACAAGACCCTGACCATTGCCGCCGGCGCCACCGAGAGCACGGGCGCCGTCACCGTCACCGCGGTGGACAACGATGTGGACGCGGCCAACAAGACCGTCAACGTCTCGGCGACCGCGACCGGCGGCGGGGTGTCCGCCCCATCCGCCGTGACCCTGACGATCACCGACGACGACACGCGGGGCGTGACGGTGGCCGGCGGCTCCTTGACGATGGACGAGGCGGACAACGCGGGGACTGAGGGTACGCGCGAGGACCAGGCCAGCTACACGGTGGTGCTCGACAGCGAGCCGACCGACGATGTGAGCATCAACATCACCGCGCCGGCCATGGTGACGCTGAGCCCGACAAGCCTCACCTTCACGCCCTCGAACTGGAGCCAGGCGCAGACGGTGACGGCGACGGCGGTGAACGACAGCATCGACAACGCCGGGAATGAGCGCACCGGCAACATCACCCACGCGGTGGTCGCGGGCTCTTCGGACTACGCCGGCGTCGCGGCGGAGAGCGTCGCGGTGACCGTGAACGACGACGACGGCACGCCGACCGTGACCCTGGAGCTGGACCCCGCGTCCATCGACGAATCCGGCGACGACAACTCGACCACGGTGACCGCTTCCCTCAGCGGCGCTTCGAGCCAGGCGGTCACCCTGACAGTCGCCGCCGCGGCCGTGTCTCCGGCGGTAGGCGGCGACTTCACCCTCAGCGGCACGACACTCACCATCGCGGCCGGCGACACCGAGAGCACGGGCGCGGTGACCATCACGGCGGTGGACAACGATGTGGACGCGGCCGACAAGACCGTCACGGTGTCGGCCACGGCGAGCGGCGGCGGGGTGTCCGACCCGTCCGCCGTGACCCTGACGATCACCGACGACGACACGCGGGGCATCAGCGTTTCGCCGATGGCGCTGACCCTCGCCGAGGTCGACGATCCGTCAACCCAGAACACCTCCGAGCACCAGAAGACCTACGACATCGAGCTAGACAGCCAGCCCACCGGCACGGTGACGGTGAACCTCTCGAGCGGCGACACGACAATCGCCACGATCAGCGACAACAGCCTCGAATTCACAGCCTCGGACTGGGACGCACAGACCGTCACGGTCACCGCAGTGGCCGACGACATCGACAACCCTGGCGACGCCCGCACCGCGACGATCACCCACACGGTGAGCGCCACGGGCACGGACTACGAAGACGAGACCGCCGCTGCCGTCGACGTGACGATCACCGACGACGACGGCGAACCGACGCTGAGCATCGACTCGCCGAGCGTCGCCGAGGGCGACAGCAGCACCGCGACCCTGACCTTCAAGGTCACGCTGTCGACGGCGAGCGGCAAGCCGGTGAGCGTCGCCTACGCCGACGCGACAACCGGCACGGCGACCTCGGCGACGGACTACGCGGCGATTACCTCGGGCACCCTCAACTTCGCCGCCGGCGACACCGAGAAAACGGTGGATGTCACGGTGAACGGCGACACGGTTGACGAGCCCAGCGAAACCGTCATCCTGCGCCTGTCCTCGCCAAGCAACGCGGCGCTCTCAGGCGGCGCCGAGACCCTCGACGGCACCGGCACGATCACGGACGACGACGGCACGCCGACCGTGACCCTCGAGCTGGACCCCGCGTCCATCGACGAGTCCGGCGCCGACAATGCGACCACGGTGACCGCAACCCTCAGCAGCGCATCGCACCAGGCCGTTACCCTGACGGTCGCCGCGGCGGCGGTGTCCCCGGCGACCGCCAGTGATTACACCCTCACCGGCACGACCCTGACGATCGCCGCCGGCGCCACTTCAAGCACGGGCACGGTGACGATCACGGCGGTGGACAACGATGTCGATGCGCCGAACAAGACGGTCACCGTCTCGGCCACCGCGAGCGGCGGCGGCGTAGCAGACCCGGACGACGCGACGCTCACGATCGCCGACGACGACGACGCGCCGTCCGGCATCGCGCTCTCGGTGTCGCCGGCCACGCTGGGCGAGGGCGATGGAGAGACCGAAATCACCGTGACGGCTACCGTGAACGGCGCCACGCGCTACCTGGACGCCAAGACGGTGACGGTGAGCGTGGGCGGCGGCACGGCGGGTTCGGGTACGGACTACGGCGCCGTGTCGAACTTCGACATCACGATCGCCGCGGCCGAGGCCAGCCAGACCGGCACGTTCGATCTGACGCCTGTCGACGACGCCTTGCAGGAGGAGGATGAGACGCTCGAGGTCACGGGAAGCTCCGGCACGCTGACCATTACCCCGGCCACGGTCACCATCGAAGACAACGACGCGACGGGGCCGGCGGGCACGGTTTCGCTCTCGGCATCGCGCTACGAGGTGCTCGAGGGCGATTCGCTTTCGGTGACGGTCAACCTGTCCGAGGCCCCCGCTGCCGACACGGTGATCGAGTTGGAGGCGACAAGCCGGTCCGGCAACACCGCGACCAGCGGCGTGGATTACGACGGCGGCGTGCAGACGGTCACCATCCGCGCGGGCGCGACGAGCGGCAAGGCGCGCATTTCGACCACAGGCGACAGCCTGAATGACCCCAACGAGACCTTCACGGTGGCCATCCAGGCATCCGATCTGCCGGGCGCCTTGACCCTCGACGAGCCTCACACGGCCGTCGTCACGATTCGGGAGCCGGTGAGCGGGATAACGCCCCCCGCAACGGCCACGGTGAAGTATGCCGGCAGAAACAGCCGGATCCCGATGCCCGTACCGGCGGGCATGCAAAGCCACGGCATCGATGTGGCCTTCTATTTCGAGACTCGCGGCGGCACGGCCCGGGGCGGCGCCGATTGCCGGGAAGATGGAACGGATCTGGTCGTTCGCGGCGTATTCATCGACTTCACTCCGGGGACAGCGAGAAACGGACCTGTGCTGCGCATCGTCGAGGACATCAATACGAATGCCATCGAACTGGATGTCGAGTTGTGCGAGGGTTCCGTGGGCAAGACCTTCTTTGCCGCCTGGGACACCGTGACCTACCTTGGCGACCCGGACCGTGGCTACCCGGGTGTCCAGAGCGCCCCGTTCAATGCCTCTGCGGCCCATTGCTCCTCGACGGCCCTGTGTCTTACGAAGGTCACGATCACAGGCGACACCCCCGACCCCGATCCCGAGGTCACGATTGCGGCCGGCGACGATGTCGTCGAGGGCGGCGACGCCGTCTTCACCGTCCAGGCGAGCCCGGCGCCGACCTCGGACCTCGAGGTCGCGCTGGCCATTGCCGACGACGACGCGAGCGACTTTCTGGCGGATGACGATGAGGGACCTGGGACGGTCACGATCGCCGCGGGGAGCGAAACGGCCACCTACACGCTGGCGACGACGGACGACGATCTCGAGGAGGCGAACGGCGGCGTATCGGCAACGCTTCAGGCCGGAACCGGCTACCGCGTCGGCAGCCCGTCCACGGCGACAGTGGCGGTCGAGGACGACGACGCGTCGTCATCGACCGACGCCAGCCTGAGCGTCTCGCCGAGCAAGATCATGGAAGCCGACGGCGACATGACGATCACCGTCACGGCGACGCTCGATGGCGACGTGAGGACCGAGGCCACCGAGCTCACGATCTCGGTGGATCCAGGCACGGCGCAGGCCGACGACTTTGCCGAGGTAGAGGACTTTCCGCTGACCATCCCCGCGAACGCGCCGAGCGCCGAAGCCGATTTCGTGCTGTCTCCGGTAGACGACCAAACGAACGAGACCGAGGAGACCGTCATCGTTTCGGGCACATCGACCATCTCAGGCTTCACGGTGACCTCGGCAACAGTCACCATCCGCAATGAGGACCCGGCGGCAAGCGACCTGTCGCTGCTCGTCTCTCCAAGCAGCGTGCGTGAGGACGGCGGCGTCCAGACCGTGACCGTGACGGCCCGGTTCGACGCGGGCACGCGCGGCGCCGCCACCGACGTGGACGTCGCCGTCGCAGGCGGCACGGCCACGGAATCGGACGACTTCGAGCCGGTGCCGGGCTTCACGATCACGGTCCCCGCAAACCAGGTCAGCGCGAGCAAGGACTTCACCTTCACGCCGGTGCAGGACGCATTGACGGAAGGCAACGAGACCGTCACCCTCTCCGCGACCACGAGCGTCTCCGATCTGCAGACGCACGACGCGACCCTGACGATTGAGGATTCGAGCGGCCTGGAAATCTCCATCGACGATGCCGAGGGCGTCGAAGGCGACTTCATCCGCTTCCGCGTGCATCTGTCCGAGGCGCCGCTTGGCGTTGTGCGCGCCAAGTGGTTCACGCACCCCGACCCGATTCAGGTCTCGGAAACCTCGACTGACTACTACCACGACAGCGGCGAGGTGGTCTTCGAACCCGGCGAACAGGAGAAGTTCGTCGAGGTGTGGCTCATCGAGGATGGCGAGGACGATCCCTGGGAAACCTTCCAGGTCTGGCTGCTCGAACCGCAAGGCGCCGCCCTCTCCGATCCCGTCACCGAGAGGCCGCATCCGGACAATCCCTACCAGGGCGTCGGCATGTGCTGCGAGGCCGAGATCGCGAGCGGTCGGATTCTCCAGACGATTCCCGACCCCGAGCCGGTCGAAGTCTCCCTGGCCGCCGCAAGAACGAGCGTCGCCGAGGGCGGCAGCGTGCGGGTGACGGCGACGCTTGCCGAACCGCTCAGGTCGGGCTGGAACCCGCGCATCCCGCTCGTCTACACGAACGGCACGGCGGAGCCCGAGGACCATGATGGCCCCGCCATCGTGACGATCTTCTTCGCTTCCGGGGAACTCTACGGCTGGGCCGACATCGACATCGCCGATGACGCCGACGCGGACGACGAGACCTTCACCGTCTCCTTCGGCGAGCTGCCGTGGCAGGTGCGCGAGGGAGCGTCCAGTTCCGTTGAACTGACGATCATCGACAGCGACGGCCCGCAGCGCGACTTCGACGGCCTGACCGTCTCCATCGCCGACGCGACGGCCTATGAGGGCCGCGAGGACCTCGAGTTCGCGGTCACGCTGAACAGCCCGGCGCCGGGGCCGGTGTCCGTGACCGCGTTCCTTGAATCGGGCACAGCCGAGCGCGACGTGGACTTCCAGGGCTATCGCGGAGACGTCGAGTTCGCCGCCGGCGAGCGACTCAAGTGGATCACGGTGATCGTCGAGGACGACCTCATCGACGAGGGCGTTGAGACGATGACCGTGGAAGCCGATGTGGTCCGACCGGATGAAGTCACGATTGCGCGGGGTGTTGCGACCGGCAGGATCGTCAACAGCGACCCGATGCCGAAGGCGTGGCTGGCGCGCTTCGGGCGCACCGTCGCCGATCAATCGATCGAAGCGATCATGCAGCGCATGGATCAGGCATCGGGGCGCGAGGGCGGCGAGTCGGGCAACCACCTGACGATCGGCGGGCGGCGCGTGGGCCAGCCGCAAGGGGCCGCCAACCAGATGCATGGAGCCGCCGCCCTGCCGCATGGGGCCGGCAGCCAGATGCATGGGGCCGGCGTCCTGTCGCATGGGGCCGCGGGCAGCCTGCCGCATGGGGCTGCCAACCAGATGCATGGGGTCAACAACCAGATGCATGGGGCCGGCGCCTCGCTCCATGGGACCGGCGCCTCGCTGCATGGAACCGGCGCCTCGCTGCATGGAACCGGCAGCTCGCTCCATGGAACCGGCGCCTCCCTCCATGGAAGCACCTTCCAACCGCATGGAACCGCCACGGGTCCGTACGGGCAGTCAGGGCAGTCAGGGCAGTATGGGCAAGGCGGCGGTCCGCGCTCGAATTCCCAACTGCACAGGAGCACATTCGACCTGCTCATGGGATCGTCGTTCCACTACTCGCCAGCCCAGGACGACGACGATGATGAAGGCGCCGAACCGGATTGGCTCGACAGCTTGAGTTTCTGGGGCGTCACGTCAAGCACGCAGTTCTCGGGCGCCGACAATGGGATGACGTTGCAGGGTGACGTCGGCACCGCGACACTGGGAATCGATGCCAGACGCGACCGTTTGCTCGCGGGCGTGGCCTTGTCCTACAGCAGCGGGCGCGGCGACTACGGGCAGGCCGACGTAGCGGGTGGGGCCGTGCGCAGCACCTTGTTTGGCGTTCATCCCTACGCGCATTGGCAATGGACGGAGCGGACCGGCGTTTGGGGCATCCTCGGCTACGGTCTCGGTGAACTCTCGCTCAGCTCCGAAATCGCGGGCGAACCGCTGCGTACCGACCTGGACAATGCCATGGCGGCGTTTGGCGGGCGGACCGTGCTGTTCACCGATCCGGAATCGTCGGGCAACTTCGAGCTGGCACTCCGCTCCGATGTGCGCCTGACGAACACCGGGTCCGAGGCGATTGACGGCCTGGTCAGTGCCGCGGCGGCGACCGGCCGCGCCCGCCTGTTGCTCGAAGGGTCAGCCAATCTGACCTTCGATTCCGGCGCCACCTTGAGCCCGACCCTCGAAGCGGGCCTGCGCTACGACCAGGGCGATGCCGAAACCGGCAAGGGGATCGAAGTCGCCGCGGGGCTCGGCTATCGAGTCGCCCGGCTCCAGATTCAGGTTGGCGGCAGGGGCCTCGTCGCGCACGACGATGCCGCCTACGAGGAATGGAGCTGGAACGCGTCGGTGGGCTATTCGCCTGATCCGGCCGGGCGCGGCTTCGGCCTGAAGCTCGACGGCGGCCAAGGGACTGCCGGGGGCATGGGGTCGGGGCTCTGGCAAGGCGGCCACTCCCAAGCGCCCATCGCGGCCACTCCGTTCAAGCAGGAGCTGCGCTCGAGTGTCGAACTGAGTTACGGATTCGTCTCCCGCAATGAAGCGTCCCGTTGGGCGCCAAACGTCTCCGTGGACTTCGGGGAATCCGGCCAGCGGCTGCGCCTGGGTGGGGGCTATTCCCTGAGTGAGCGGCTGGAGGCGAGCATCAACCTGACTCGCAGCGTCTCGCCGGGCGCTTTCTCTCCGACCGCCGGTCAGGCCGGTCAGGGCTATGCCGCCGAGTTGGAAATCAGACTCACGTTCTGACGAGGCGGCGCGTCAGCCAAGGCAGGAATCCCGGGTCGATTCGCGCCTCCACCCTGAGTTCCAGTAGCGGCGGCGCCCCTTCCGGCAGCCGGCCGCGCAGCTTGGCGGCGTCCTTGGAGGTCACCACGACCGCGTCAGAGCCGTGGCGGGCGCAGGCGGCTTCGATGGCGCGCAGCGAACGGGGCGGGTAGCCATGGTGGTCGGGGAAACGAAGGTGGTCCACGCACTCGAGTCCCGCGGCTGCGGCGGTGCGGGCGACCCGTTCCGGGCGGGCGACGCCGGTCACGAGCAGTGGACGGGCGGGCGGGTCGCCGCTGGCCCGATTCGTCTCGGTTCGCCTGGCCCCTTGAGCGGGCTCGCGGCCTCGATGCGGCCCGCCAGGTGACTCGACGACGATCCGCTCGGCGCGGAGGGTCGACGTGAAGACGGGGCCCTTGAAGCCGTGCCGGCGCAGGGTCGGCTCGAAGTCCTCCGGCGGTTCGTCGCCGGCTTCGAGACCGGTGAGGACGACCGCGTCGGCCAGCCGGACATTCTGAAGCGGCTCGCGCAGGCGGCCGCCCGGCAGCAGCAGGCCTCCGGCAAAGGGGTCCACGGCCGGGAAGGTCAGGACCTCGACGTCGCGTCGCACCTGGACGTGCGAGAAGCCGTCGTCCAGCAGGAAGACGCCGATGTCCGGCGCGCGTTCCAGCGCGAGAGCAGCGGCCGCGCGGCGGTCCGCGCCGACGACCACGACGGCGCCCGGCGTCTGTTCGGCGATCATCACCGGCTCGTCGCCGGCCTGCTCCACCGGGGCGAGCGGCCCCTCGCCGAGGCTCACGATCAGCGGCTGCCGGCCGCGGCGCCGGTAGCCGCGAGACAAGACGGCGACCCGCAGGCCGCGCCCGGCCAGACCTCGCGCGATCGCGATGACCGTCGGCGTCTTGCCGCTGCCGCCCCAGTGCAGATTGCCGACGCTGACCGTGGGCCGGCCCAGGCCCTCCGCCCGCGCCGCCCAATAGCGCCGGCGCCGGCGGTGCGCCCAGCCGTAGAACCGCTGCCATGGACTGCGGCGCGGGCTCACCGGCTCTCCCTTCGGCGATCCGGACGCGACCGTCGACGGCCCCAGGACCCAAGGCGCCACAACGTCCTCATCGTCTTCACCCGAGATTCACGAGTTCACCGAGCAGCTCGACCGAGCGCCGGACCGCGCCGCGGTTTCGGTCGACGATTTCGCGCCCCCGCCGGCCTTGCTCCGCCGCCTCGCCGGGTCGGTCGAGCAGACGACGCCAGGCCCGCGCGAGAGCCTGGCCGTCGTCGACCACGGTCAGAGCGCTCGCGGCCTCGAAGTCACAGGCGATGCGCCGGAAGTTCTCCATCGACGGGCCGACGATCACCGGCACGCCAAAGCACGCGGCCTCGATCGGATTGTGTCCGCCGGTCGGCACGAGCGTGCCGCCGATGAAGGCGGCCGAGGCAAGACGGTAGATCGAGGCGAGTTCGCCCAGGGAGTCGAGCAGAACGACCTGGGGAAGACGATGCTCGGCGCCCCGGGAGGCGCCCCCCCCGGACGCGGCGGGAATCGGCGGCGCCCCTTCCGCCCCCGGCGCCGACATGTCGCTCCGCCGGACCGCGGACGGAAAGCGCCGCCGCACCTCGCGCCAGGCCTCGTCGAAGCGCTCCGGATGACGCGGCGCGAGGACCAGCATCGCCTCCCGCTCCAGCCGTTCGAACGCCTCGAGGACGATCCGCTCTTCGTCGAGCGGCCGTGACGCTCGCGTCCCCAGGCCGGCCGCGGGCGACGGCATCGTCGAGCCGGCGACCAGGATCGGCCGGTCCCCGGCGAGCTCCCGCAGGGCCCGCTCCAGGTCGGCCACGGAGGCGGGCGCCGGGGTGTCGAACTTCAGATTGCCGGTCATCGACGTGCGCTCGGGCCGCGCCCCCAGGCTCAGCAATCGCTCCGCGTCCTGCGGACTCTGGGCGCCGAAGCGACGAACCGGGTCGAGCAGCGTCCGCCGGCCGAGACGCCCGGCCCGCTTCAGGCGAACGAGGCTCCGGTCGCTGACCCGGGCGTTGAGCACCGCGACGGGGATCTCCCGGCGAGCGCAGTCTCGCAAGACGAGCGGCCAGAGTTCGCTCTCGAACAGGGCCAGCGCTCGCGGCGCGAACCGGTCCAGGAAGCGTCCGACGAGCGGACCCAGGTCGAACGGGAGATAGGTGACGACCACGCTCCGGCCGTTCGCCTGAAGGGGTGCGAAGAGCTTCTTCGCCGACGCCTGGCCGGTCGGCGTGACGGTCGTCACGACCAGGTCGAGGTTCGCCGGCAGGGCGCCCGCGAAGGTCGCCGCGACCGCCGCTTCCCCGACCGAAGCCGCGTGGAGCCACAGCGGCCGCGCTCCCCGGGCCTCCGGCAGCCGCCCCAGCCGGGTCGGCAACGTCTCCATGTAGTGGCGACCTCGCCGGGCCAGCAGCACCGGCGCCGCCACGCCCAGACCCGCCGCCATCGCGAGCTGGTAGAGGAACCACATGCTTGTCGAGCGGCCCTGAGGGAAGGCGCAAGGTGGGGACCGCGCTGACCCGGAGTATAATTCCGCCGCCTCCAGCCGCCGTGGCTGCCGGACGGCGAGCGTCCCGAGCTCCCGGATGCGCAAACCTTGGACGCTTTGCCTCGGGCCTCCGTATCAACAGCGAGGCATGAGACAACTCGCGCAACCCATCCGCATGGAACCGCCACGCGAAGATCCTCCACGGAGCGGTCTGACGATCGCCTACTCGCGACGTCAGCGCAAGGTGGCGTGGTCCGAGGCGTCCGACGCCGACCTGCTGGAGGGCATGCGCGGTGACGACGAGCTCGCACTCGACGAGTTGATGCGCCGCAAGGGCGCCCCGCTGCTGCACATGGCGACCAGCATGGTCGGCGACCGGGAGGACGCTCGCGACATCGTGCAGATTGCCTTCCTGCGGATCTGGGACTCGCGCCACCGCTACGACCCGCGTTTCAGCCCAAACACCTGGATCTATCGGATCGTCTCCAACCTGACGATCGACCACCTTCGCTCCCGCGCGTCGCGCCTCCGCTCGCTGCAGGGCTTCCAGTTGCAGCACGAGCATCTGAGCGGCGAGGCCTTTTCGCGGCAACTTGAGAACCTGACTGAACGGGAGATCAAGACGGTCTTCCAGGAACTGGCGTCGACCTTGAGCGAGAAACAGCGCGCGGTCTTCGTGCTGCGCGAAATGGAAGGGCTGAAGGGCAGGGAGATCGCCCGGATCCTCGGCATCCGCCCCTCCACCGTTCGCAACCATCTGTTCAACAGCCGCCGGCAACTCCGCGAGGAACTGCTGAAGCGGTACCCCGAGTACGCCCAACGGGCCCGGGGCCAGCACGCCGGGATCGAGGAACGCTCATGACCGCCGCCTGCCCGGACTGGGCCGCACTCGTACGCGAGCGCGAGCACGCCGAACGGAGCTTCGAAGGCGGCGTCTCGGCCATCGACCGCGCCTGGGAAGACGCCCTGCGTCACCGGGAGGATTGCGGACACTGCCGGGCCGTCTCGCTCCAGGTCGACCCGCTGCTCCTGTTCAGCGGCGACTTCACGGGCGCTCGCGACCGGAACGGCATGCCGGACGGCGCGCCGGACGACATGCCGGACGAGATCGCGGAGGAGGTCGAGGAGATCCGCAAGCGGGTCCGCCTCGAACTTGCCGGACGCGCCACGAGGCAGCGGCTCGACGCGGCCCGGACCGCCCGTCGCCGGATGCCCGTCGCGTCCCTGTTGGCCGCCGGCGCCGCCGCGGCGGCCCTCGGGCTGAGTTTCCTCCTGTGGCCGAAGACCGCGCCACCGGCCAGCGACGTCGCGGGTTCCGAGTTGAGCCTCCCGGACCATGTCGCGATGGCCCCGCTCGTGGAGCCGCTCGGCGACGAGCCGATGGGCTTGTTCCAGCATCCCGCCAACGGCCTGGGCTCCAGCCTGGACATGGTCCTGGTCGTCACGGAGGTCGCGCCATGACAGCCGCGCGTGCCGCGAGTGCGCGAATCGCTCTGGCCGTAGCTTCTCTGCTGCTTCTCCCGGCCGCCGGCGCCTCGCAACAGGAGGCGGAAACGCAGATCCGCCATGCCTTCACACTCCAGCACCAGCGCGCCGACGACGCCCTGGAGTGGATGCAGGGCGAGATGTCTCCTCACGGCACGATCGAACTGCAGCGCGCCACGAACACCCTCGTGCTCAGGGACGCGCGCAGCGTCCTCGAGCACCTGCTGGCCCTGCTTCGCGACTTCGACCACCCCCGCCGCCAGGTCGAGTTCGAGATCTTCATTCTCGAAGCATCGCGACGCGGCAGCGGCGATCCCCGTTCCGAATTGCCGGCCCAGCTCATCGATGAGTTGGGTGACTGGCTGGCCTTCACCAGCTACCGGCAACTAGGCCATGGCCGTTTCGAGGCGGTGGAAGGGGAAGACGTACGCTTCGAAGTCGGCGCCGAGTTCCGGATCGGCTTCCGGGTCGGCACCGTACTGCTCGACCGTCGGCTCAAGCTCTACGGCGTCGAGGTCGAGCGCAGCCGGGGAGGCAGCCTCGGTGAACACGTCTTCAACGGCCACCTGAACGTGTGGGTCGGCAAGCCGCTCGTTCTCGCGCTCTCCTACCGCGACACGGAGGCCAGCGGCCTCGTCGTCGCAGTCACGGTCCGCCCGGCCCAGGACGACCGTCCGGTCGCCGGCGAATAGGAACGGGCAAGGATCATGCAGTTCGTCTGCCGGCTGGGAACCGCCGACGGTCGCATCGTGGAGCAGATTCACGAGGCGCAGGATCTCCGTAGTGCACGGCGTGAGTTCGAGCGTCGCGGGCTCCATGTCTTCGAGATCCGTCAGCGCGGCCTGCAGCACGCGCTCGGATCGCTCCTGGGAAGAACCTCGACCGCGGGGCGCGGCGGTTCCCGCAAGACGATTCCCGGTCCGGACTTCCTCGTCTTCAATCAACAGTTGGCCGGCCTGCTCGGCGCGGGGTTGCCCCTGCTCCAGTGCCTGGAACTGATGCACGAACGGCAGCGCAACGCGACCTTCAAGGAAGCCCTGGCCGAGATCAAGGACCGGGTCGAGAGCGGCGCGGAGCTTTCCGACGCCTTCTCGAAGGCCGGTGAGACGTTCCCGCCGATCTACGCGTCGATGCTCAAGGCCGGCGAGCAGAGCGGCGGCCTGGAACGGGTGATCCGCCGCTACGTCCGGCAACTCAAGCTGGTCACCGGGTCCCGCAAGCGGGTGGTCAGCGCGCTGTTCTACCCGGCGCTGCTGGTCTGCCTGTCGGCCGGCATCGTGGCGGTGATGATGTTCTTCGTGATGCCTCGCTTCGAGGAGTTCTACATCGCGCTCGACCTTGAGCTGCCCTGGCTCACGCAGACGCTGCTCAGCCTGTCCCAACTGCTGCGCAATCCGACCACCCTCGTGCTTCTGGCCGCGGCGGCGATCGGCGCCTGGGTTGCCTGGAGGGTCGGCCAGAGCGGCCGCCTCGGCGCGATGGTCGATCGCTTCAAGCTTCGGGTGCCGATCATCGGTCCGATCCTCCACCGCTTCGCGCTGTCCGAGTTCTGCCGTTCACTGGCCACGCTGCTGCACGGCGGCCTGCCGCTGGCCGCGGCCCTCGACACAGCGTCCTCGGCGGTCACCAACCGGTTCCTGCACGACCGCGCCGCGGCCCTCGGCCCGCGGATTCGCGAAGGCGCGGCGTTCCACACCGCGCTCGACGAGTCCGGGGCATTCACCGATCTCGCGATCGACATGGTCAAGGTCGGTGAGGCGACCGGAGCTCTCGACGAAATGGTGAACAGCGTCTCCGACTTTCTCGACGAGGACGTGGAGACCCGCACGGAGCGGCTGCTCTCCCTGATCGAACCCGTCATGCTGGTCGTCATGGGCGTCACGATCGCGCTGCTCGTCCTCTCCATGTATCTGCCGCTGTTCAGCGTGCTCGGACAGGTGCAGGGCTGATGGTCGTCCAGGACGCAGTCACCCAGGGCGAGAAGGCCGCGGCGCGGAACCGGCGGCTCATCTCGGAAGGCGTCTCGGACCTCGAGGGGCTGCGTGCGATGAGCGAGGAGGAAGGACGCCTCGCCCGGGAACGGGCCGAGGCCGAGCGGATCGCCGAACGGTTCGGCCTGGAGCTGGCCGACCTCGAGAACTTCCGGATCGACAACGACCTGTTCCGCCACATCCCGTTCGATCTGATGCTCCGCTACAGCTTCATCCCCGAGCGTCAACTGGAGGGCCGGCTCGCCGTCGTGATCGCCGATCCGACGGACGTGGTCAAGCTGGACGAACTGGAACTCCAGTTGGGGCAGCCCCTGGAGACCCGGATCGGGGCCCGCACCGAGATCGAGGAGCTGCTGCAGAAGTCCGAGAGCGCGCAGCGCGTCCTGGACGAGGCGACCGAGGACTTCAAGATCCAGCTCGTTCAGGAGGACGAGGACAGCGGCGAGGTGCTCTCGATCGACCGCATCTCGGCCGACCAGAGTCCGATCATCAAGCTGGTCGATTCCACCCTCTTCAACGCGATCCAACGGCGCGCGTCGGACATTCACATCGAGACGCGTGAACACGAGGTGATCATCAAGTACCGGATCGACGGGGTGCTGTACCAGGCGATGGAGCCGATCGACCGCCGACACCATCAGACGATCGTCAGCCGGATCAAGGTCATGTCCGAGCTCGACATTGCCGAGAAGCGGGTGCCCCAGGACGGCCGCTTCAAGGTCCGGGTGAGCGGCCGCACGATCGACTTCCGGGTCTCCGTGATGCCTTCCGTCCACGGCGAGGACTGCGTGATCCGCATCCTGGACAAGGAGTCGATGAACCAGGAGTTCAAGACCCTGCGGCTCGACGTCCTCGGCCTCGACGACGACACGATCACGAAACTCCGCAAGTTCATCCGCGAGCCCTACGGCATGGTGCTCGTCACCGGCCCCACCGGCTCCGGCAAGACGACCACGCTCTACGGCTGCCTGTCCGAGATTCAGTCCAGCGAGGACAAGATCATCACGATCGAGGATCCCGTCGAGTACCAGCTCGACGAAATCACCCAGATCCCGGTCAACGAGAAGAAGGGCCTGACCTTCGCCCGCGGGCTCCGCTCGATCCTCCGGCACGATCCGGACAAGATCATGGTCGGGGAGATCCGCGACGAGGAGACGGCCCAGATCGCGATTCAGTCCGCGCTGACCGGGCACCTGGTCTTCACGACCGTCCACGCGAACAACGTGGTCGACGTTCTCGGCCGGTTCCTGAACATGAACGTCGACCTCTACAACTTCGTCGCGGCGCTCAACTGCATTCTCGCCCAGCGGCTGGTCCGCCGGATCTGCGGCCACTGCAGCGAGCGGGTCCAGGCCGACGACGCGCTCCTCGCGGAGAGTGGTCTCGTGAGGTCCGACATCGCCGGCTGGCAGCTCTTTGAAGGCCGGGGCTGCATGGAGTGCAACGGCACCGGCTACTTCGGTCGCATGGCGGTGTCGGAGCTGCTCGACCTCTCCGATCCGATTCGCGAGCTCATCCTCGACCGCCGCCCCGCTTCCGAAGTCCGCCGCGCCGCGGCTGCCGAAGGCATGAGTTTCCTGCGCCACAGCGCACTTGCAAAGGTTCGTGAAGGAGTGACGACTCTCCGTGAGATCAACAAAGTTACCTTTGTGGATTGAACGCCTGGTCGGCCTCGACGACCCTCGGGGACCGGCGTCGGTGTTCCTGCTCGATGAGCGCGAGCTCGTCCTGGCGCACTTTCTGCGTCAGGACGGGGCGGTCCCGGAACTCCAGGCCGTCCGGCGACGGGAGTTGCCCGCCGACACCTTCCAGGAAGGCGCCCTGGGCGGACCGTTGCGCGAACCCGCACAGTTTCACGAAGTCGTCGCCGAGCTTCAGCAGGCCGCCGACATCGCGACCGGCGAACCGGTCACCCACGCCGCTCTGGTCCTCCCCGACCGCTGGCTCCGACTCACCTTCGCCGAACTCGAGGAGGTCCCGGGGAAGCCGAAGCTGCGAGAAGAGGCCCTGCGCTTCAAGCTCCGCAAGCAGGTCCCCTTCCGCGTCGAGGAACTCCGTGTGCGCGGCAGGCGGACCGGCGCAGCAGTCAACGGCGCCGCGCGCTTCCTGATCGGCTTCGGCGTCGAGCATGTCCTGGCCCAGATCGAGGATTCGTTCAGGCGCGCCGGCATTCACATCGGCGCGGTGACGAACGAGAGCCTGGGTGCGGCCGACGGACTCGGGCGTCTTCACGGCGACTCCGGTCCCTTCCTGCTCCTCGTCGCCCATCCCGACGGCTACTCCCTGCTCGCCCACGCGGACGAGGATCCGACTCTCTTCCGCTACAAGAGCATCGATCCGGAGTTGCCGTCCTCGATCGTTTCCGACCTGGCGGTGCGCGACCTGCGACTGAGCCGGAGCTTCATGGAGGAACGCGAGCTGTTCGGCACCGGGAGGACCCTGCCCGCGCACGCCCTGATCCTGGCCGCCGAGGAGACGCGCGGCGTCTGGCGCGACCGGCTCGAAGAGGGACTGGGACTGCCCGCGCGCCTCCTCGACGGCAACGTCGACCTGGGCGCCGACCTCGGAGTCGCCGAGATCGGCGTCGAACAGGCTCTTCCGATGCTCGGCGCGTCGCTGACGGTGAGGACATGAAGACCGGGTTCAACCTCGCCGCCCGGCCGTTCGTCAACCGCCGTCCCTGGCGGCGCCTGACCGCCGTTCTGTGGGCGCTCGGGGTCACCCTTCTCGCGTTCAACGCGGTGCTGTACTGGGGCTATCTGACCGGCTCGGCCGACGCTCGGTCCGAACTCACCGAGTTGCGCCAGCAGCTTGCCGGGGATGGCGCCGAACTGGACCGACTGGCCGCGGAGCTCGCGCGCCTCGATGTGCAGTCCCAGAACCGCGAGGTCGCGTTCCTGAACGAGCGCATCGCGGATCGGCGGTTCCCCTGGGGCCGGCTTTTCACCGACATCGAGGAGGTGCTGCCCTGGAACACGCGGCTTCGCAGCCTGGCGCCCCAGCCGAGCGAACGGCGACGGCGACGGCAGGTCGAGCCGGTGCCGGACGTTGCGGCACGCGTGATGCTCGACATCAGCGGCGAAGCCCAGGACGACGATGGCCTGCTCGAGCTGATCGACTCCCTCTGGGAACACCCGTCGTTCGACGGTCCGAAGCTGCGGCACGAGAGCCAGCAGGACGCCGGTCCGCTGGACTTCACGATTGCAGTCGCCTACACGCCGGGGATCCGCGCCAGCGAGCCGGAAACCGCCGCGGACGCCGACGCCACAGCACCGGCGACCGGGCCGATGGTGGGACAGCCGTGAGCCGCCGGCGAGGATGGCGGCTGCGCGTCTGGTTCTGGGTCGGCGTGGGCCTCTGCGTGATCAACGCCGGCCTGCTGTCGACGTATCGCGGCGTGTACGCGGGCCGCTTCCAGGCACTGGAGGACGAGATCGCCGAAGTAGGCAATCTGCGCACGCGCACAACCCGGGAAGTGGCCCGCCGCGAGGGCCAGGTGGCAACGGTCGAAGCGACGCGCAGCCGGGTCGAGAGCCTGTACCGCGAGGGCTTCGCCACCGAACAGGAACGGGTGACCGATCTCATCCGCGAGGTAAAGGAGCTCGCGAACCGCGCAGGGCTCCGTCCGGGCGCCATCTCCTACCCGGAGGAGCGGCTCGAGCAGTACGGACTGGTCGAGAAGTCGCTCGTGTTCACGGTCGAAGGCGACTACTCCCAACTGCGGCGGCTGATCACCCAGCTCGAGACGACGGACACGTTCGTCGCCCTCGAGTCCCTCAGCCTCAGCGAAGCGACTCCGAACCTCCGCATCGACCTGCGCCTCTCGACCCTGTTCACGGACAGCGAGTCCGGGGCGGCAACCCGGGAGGCGGGAGCATGAGCGCCGCCAAAACCGGGTCGAACCGGCCGCGCCCCCTCTTGCTGGTCCTGCTCGCGGTCGTGGCAGTGATCGCCGGCTGGCGCTATCTGCCCTCGTTCGGCGGCGGCCCCGGCTTCACCCGTACGACTTCCGCCGACCTGCGCTCGGCGACGATCGAGGTCGTGGAACTGGCCCCGCACACCCTGGAGCAACAGCCGCCGGAGGGCAGGCAGGCGCGCGACCCCTGGTCGTTCGGCAGCCGGCCGGCGCCCGAGCGGGCCACTCCCGAGGCGACCCTTCCCGAGCCCGAACCGCGGCCCGTTCCCGCCGTCATCCCCGAGCGACCGAAGCCGGAACCGCCGGCGCCGAGACCCCTCGGCCCGAGGCCTCCGGCGGTCGACATCGTCTACCTCGGCACACTGGGCCGCGACGACGACCCGGTCGCCGTGTTCTCCGACGGCGCGGAGATCTACAACGCGCTCAAGGGCGACCTGGTCAAGGACCTGTTCGAAGTACAACGGATCGGCTACGAGTCGGTCGACCTCGGTTTCGTGGGCTTCCCCGACGAACCCGCGGTGCGACTGGCCATCGGCGGCCGACCGAACGGCGGCTAGAGCCTGGAAGGACCTGAAGTACATGGAAGAACGAAACGGACAACGGCCGCGTACCCTGGCGCTGGCTCTCCTGGGCTTGCTGGTCTTTGCCTCCTGTAGCGGCTACCGGAGCTTCCGGGAAGCGCAGTACGCGGAAACCGCGGGTGACTGGGACGCCGCCGTCCTCCGCTACATGGAACTGGTCGCCGAGGATCCCTCGGACCTCCGATACCGGGCCGGCCTGCTGCGGGCCAAGACCCAGGCCGCCCATGCCCACTTTGAGCAGGGCAGAAAGCTGCAGGAAGCCGGCCGGGACCGCGACGCCCTGCTGGAGATGCAGCGCGCCGTGCAGCTCGACCCGACGAACCAGTACGCCCTCACCGAACTGGAGAAGATTCGGACGAGCATCGAGAGCAGCGGCGGGGCCCGAAGACGATCTCGCAGCTCAAGGACGAGGGCCGGGGCTCCGAGCCGATGCCGCCGACCTTGAATCCACGTTCCGACGAACCGATCACGTTCGATTTCCCGGACGCGACCTTCATGGAGATCTACCGCGCGATGGGTCAGGCGTTCGGGTTCAACATCGTGTTCGATCCCCGCCTGCGCGATGCGCCCCTTGCCGGCCCCATCGAACTGCGGGAAGTCACCGCGCTGGAGGGCCTCGAGATCCTGATGCAGAGCCTCGGACACTTCTACAAGGTGCTCGACGAACAGACGATCATGATCCTGCAGAGCACGCCGGCGAATCGCCAAGCGTACGAAGATCGGATCATCCAGACCTTCTTCCTCTCGAACGCGGACGTGCAGGACGTGATGACGATCCTCCGCAGCCTGCTCGCGACCCGGTTCATCGCCGCGAACGAACGGCTGAACGCGATCGTCATGCTGGACAGCGTCGAGAAGGTCAAGGTCGCGGAACGGATCATCGAGCAGGCGGACAAGGCGAAGGCCGAGGTCGTCATCGACGTCGAACTGCTCGAGATCAACACCTCGAAGCTCCAGGACCTGGGGCTCTCGCTCGACTCGAACACCCTTGGCATCAGCCTGGACATCGGCGGCGAGGAGGTGCCGCTCCGGATGTCGGACGCCGAGTCCCTGAACCAGAACAACTGGGTGCTCACGGTCCCCGGGTTCCTGTTCGACTTCGTGAAGACCTCGACCGACGCCCAGACGCTGGCCAAACCGCAGGTCCGGATCACGGAGGGTGAAGAGAGCTCGTTCTCGATCGGCGACCGGGTTCCGATCCCCGTGACCAGCTTCAATACCGCGAACACCGCGGGCAGCAACGTGGTGCCCATCACGTCGTACCAGTACCAGAACGTCGGAATCGACGTAAGCATCACGCCCCGTGTCCACCACAACGAAGAGATCTCCCTGACGTTGGACATCGAGGTCAGCGATCTGGGCGGCCAGATCGGCGACCAGCCGATCATTGGCAGCCGCAACATCCAGACCAGCATCCGGCTGCGCGACGGCGAAACGAACTTCCTGGCCGGCCTGATCCGCACGAACGAGTCGAACACCCAGAACGGGATCCCCGGGCTGGCGGAGATCCCGGTGCTCGGCCGGCTCTTCTCCAAAAAGAAGAGCGAGAACCGGCGCACGGACATCGTGCTCACGCTGACGCCGCACATCATCCGCCGGGCGGACATCCGCGAGGAGGATCTGGCGCCGATCTGGGTCGGCACGGAGCAGAATGTCGTCTTCCGGGGCTCAAGTCCCCGGATCGACTCCGGAATCGACGGGCCGTTCGACGAGCCGGCGGACCTGGGGGGCGAGGCGAGGCAGCAACTGGAAGAGCGTTTGCCGCCGGGCCTGCGCGACGCGGCACCGGAAGGCGCCGCGAGCGACGCGGGAGAAGACGAGCCCCCTCTGGGCGTCGAACTCGTCCCGCCGCCGGGGAGTCCGCGCCAGAACGCCGGGCTGCTCGAGCGGCCGCCCAGAGTCGTTCCAGCCCTCTTCCAACCCGCGTCCGCGCGGACCGACCGCGAGATCGAACTCTCCTTTTCACCCCAGGCGCTCCGCGCGACGGTCGGCGACCGCTTCGAAGCGCGCCTGGACGTGAGGTCCCGCACGCCGCTCTCCCATCTGCCATTGCGGCTCCGGTATGACCCGGAACGGATCGAAGTCACCGCGGTCAGGGCCGAGTCCTTTCTGGGCGATCAGAGCGAGGTTTCCCTGATGACGGACACGTCGACGCCGGGTACGGTCATCGTGGGCCTCAGCCGACTGGGTGACCGGGCGGGCGTGGCCGGGCGAGGGCACCTGCTGGCTCTCGAGGTGCAGGCGGTAGGTCCGGGCAAGGCAACGATCACGATCGAGCGGGCCCGGCCCAAGGGACCCGAGCTCGAAGCGCTACCAGCGCCCGCCGTGCGACCGCTGGAGATCGAAGTCCAGGAGGCCGAGCCGCCGGACGGAAGCGAACCAGAGATCGTCGCATGAACCTGATCACGTCCGACACCCCACGGCGGCGAGCCGGCTACACCCTGGTCGAACTCGTCACGGTGTGCGCCGTGATGCTCACGCTGGCGGCCGTGGCCCTGCCCACCGCCACCTTCACGAACAAACGGATCAAGGAGGCCGAACTCCGGTCGCACCTGCGCACGTTGCGCAATGCGGTCGACGAACACAAGCGTTACAGCGACGTCGGTCTGATTCCGATCGAGATCGGCACCGACGGCTATCCGGCTGAACTCGAGCTCCTGGTCGAGCCGATCCAGTTGATCGGACAGGCCGACGGCGAGATCCGGTTCCTGCGCCGCATTCCGGTCGACCCGATGACCGGAGAGGCGGAGTGGGGCCTGAGGAGCTACCAGGATGCGCCGGACGACGGGAACTGGGGAGGAGAGAACGTCTACGACGTCTTTTCCCTCTCCGACGGCGTCGGCCTGAACCGCGTTCCGTACGAGGAGTGGTGACATGAACCGGAGAATCATGGGCCAGCGCGGCATGTCGCTGCTGGAGCTGATCATCGTCATGGCGATCATCGGCATCCTTGCCGCCGTCGCGGTGCCCCTGTTGAAGAACGCGCCGCGACGTGCGCAGGAAGCCGCGCTGAAGCAGAACCTCCGGGTGATGCGCGACGCAATCCAGCAACACCAGGCGGACAAGGGCCACTATCCGCCGAGCCTCCAGGCCCTGGTCGAGGCGGAGTACCTGCGCACGGTCCCGCTCGACCCGATCACCCGCTCCACCGACACCTGGGTGGAGGTCTTCGCCGAGTTCCCCGCTCTCTCGGACGAAGACCCGTGGGCCGAAACGGACCTTTCGCCCTTTGGAGATCCCGGCATCGAGGACGTCCACTCGGGGTCAGAGGAGAACGCGCTGGACGGCGCTGCCTATGCCGACTGGTGACCAGGCGCCAGGCGCCGCGGGCGCCACGAACCGCTCTTCCGAGGCCGGCTACAACCTCGTCGTGCTCGCCGTTCTGATCACGGTGATGAGCGTCGCGGTCGCGGCGGCCCTGCCCAACTGGAGCAGTTGGGCCAAGCGGCAGAAGGAGGAAGAGTTGATCTTTCGCGGCCTCCAGTACGCCGAGGCGATCCGCCTGTTCCGGGTCCGCCAGGGACGCCTGCCGACGGCGCTTGAGGAGCTCATCGAGGTCGAGCCGCGGGTCATCCGGCAGTTGTGGCCCAACCCGATGGACGAGGAAGGCCGCTGGGGCCTGCTGATGCAGGGAACTCCGAGCAACACCGGCCAGGGAAGCCGTCGGGCCGGAAGCGCCAGCCCGGCCAACGCCGGCGGCGCCGGCGGATTGACCGCCGTGCCGCCGCCGAACGAGGAGGAGGGCGAAGGGCCGACGGTCGGGCCGATCCTGGGCGTCTACAGCGCGACGCCCGGCCCCTCGATGCGCGTCTGGGGCGGCCAGGAGGACTACTCGAACTGGTACTTCACCAGCGAACTGATCCAGCTCAGGCCCGGCAACGTCGCCGAGGGCCGCCCCCCGCCGCGTCTGACCAGCGAGTGGATCGGCAAGCCCTTTCCGCCCGGCGTGCTCGGCGACGGCCAGCCCGAGGACGGGACGGCGCCGGGAGAGCGCAACCGCGGACGCGACCTTTGAGCAGGCCAACCGCCGCGCCGGAGACACCGGACCGGGCAACCGAACCACGCGAACAGGGAGCGCCTCCCGTCACCGTCGCCGTGCGCCGACTACCGCACTCCGCCGGTCTGCCCGAGCGCGCCTCGGCCGGCAGCGCCGGCTACGACCTGCGCGCCGCGACAGGCGCCGCAGTCCGGATGGAACCAGGCGCTCGCGCCCTGATCCCGACCGGTCTGATCCTCGGATTACCCCCCGGCTACGAGGCCCAGATTCGGCCCCGCAGCGGACTCGCCTACCGGCAGGGCCTGACCGTACTGAACGCTCCCGGCACGATCGACAGCGACTACCGGGGCGAAATCAAGCTGCTGCTCGTCAATCTGGGACAGCGCCCGATCACGATCGAACGCGGCGAGCGGCTGGCCCAGATGGTCGTCGCCGCCGTGCCCGAGATCGCGTTCCGCGACGACGACACGCTCGGCGAACGCCCCGTCGCCGGAGAGCGCAACGACGGCGGCTTCGGCTCCACGGGCCAGTAGGGAGTCAGTTCGAGGCGCCGTCGCCCGAGGTCCAGCTCGGCAGTGCCCCGGGATCGATCCCCAGCGAAGCCAGCGCGGCAGACCAGGCGTCCACCGGATCGGGCGAGAACACGATCGACTCCTCCACCGGCGCCGTCAACCAGTCGCTGCGAGTGAGCTCCTGCATCAACTGGCCCGGCGCCCAGCCGGCGTGACCGAGCAGGAGCCGGATGTGATCCGGAGCGCGGCGAGCCAGCGTCCGCAACGCCAGGATGTTCTGCGTCGCGCCCACGCCCGGCGCGATCCGGGTGATCCCGTCCGCCTCTACACCCGTCAGGCCGTCGAGAGACAGCAGCACGGTACCCACTTCCGGCTGCACCGGACCACCGACGAAGGCCGGCGCTTCCGAACCGCCCAGCCACTCGATATCGAGTTCCCGCAACACCTCGTCGACCTTGAGCTGACTCGGGCGATTGACGACGAAACCGAGACTTCCACCCTCCCCGCCCTCCTCGTGCGCGGCCAGAAGCACGACGGCCCGCGCGAAGAACGGATCGAGGACCTGGGGCATGGCGATCAGCAGACTCGGCGTCTCGAGGTCATCCAGCCCGGACATGGCGCGACTCTACACTCCGCCACGGGTTCGGCAGCGGACCGCGAGCAAGACCGCAGGCGCCGGTGACGGCCACACTTTGGGTAATCTCAGGCGCACTCGAAAACCCCCCGGCGCCTGCTGCCGGAGACACGGAAACAGGAACATGACGAACAGCTTCGGCGCCAAACGAACGATGACCGCGGGAGGCCGCTCCTTCCGAATCGCCCACCTGCCGACAATGGAAGCAGCGGGCCTGCCGGTGCAGCGCCTGCCGTACGCGCTGAAGATCCTGCTGGAGAACCTGCTCCGGCGAGAGGACGGCCGCGCCGTCCCGGCCAGCGACATCGAGGCGGTTGCCCGCTGGGAGCCGCAGGCGGAGCCAAGCGTCGAGATCGCCTTCATGCCCGGCCGCGTGCTGCTGCAGGACTTCACCGGCGTCCCCGCGATCGCCGACCTCGCCGCCATGCGGGACGCGATGGCGAGCATGGGCGCCGACGCCGCGAAGATCAATCCCCTGCAGCCGGCGGAACTCGTGATCGACCACTCGGTCCAGGTCGACGAGTACGGTTCCGCGGCGGCCCTGCTGATCAACGCCGAGCGCGAGTTCGAGCGCAACGAGGAGCGCTACCTCTTCCTGCGCTGGGGCCAGACCGCGTTCGAGAACTTCCGGGTCGTGCCGCCGGCGACCGGCATTGTCCACCAGGTCAACCTGGAGTACCTCGCCCGCGGAGTGATGACGTCGCAGAACGGCGCCGGTGATGTGCCCTTCGCGTATCCCGACACGCTGGTCGGCACCGACTCCCACACGACGATGATCAACGGGCTCGGCGTCCTGGGCTGGGGCGTCGGCGGGATCGAGGCGGAAGCGGCGATGCTCGGCCAGCCGATCGCCATGCTCGTGCCGCAGGTCGTGGGCTTTCGGCTCGTTGGCAGCCTGCCGGAGGGCACGACCGCGACGGACCTGGTCCTTCGGGTCACGGAACAGCTCCGCAACCACGGCGTGGTCGGCAAGTTCGTCGAGTTCTTCGGCCCCGGTCTTGGCCAACTCCGGCTCGCCGACCGGGCGACGATCGCGAACATGGCGCCGGAGTACGGCGCGACCTGCGGCATCTTCCCGATCGACCGGACCGCGGTCGACTACCTCCGTTTCACGGGCCGCGACGAGGCCCAGGTAGACCTCGTCGAGGCCTACTGCCGCGAACAGGGCCTGTTCCATGGTTCCGACACGCCGGAGGCCGAGTACAGCGACACGCTGGAACTCGACCTGAGCACCGTCGAGCCGGCGCTGGCCGGTCCACGACGACCCCAGGACCGGGTGCCCCTCTCCGGGGTCAAGGAGTCCTTTCTCGGCCAGTTGCCCGGCCTGTCCACCCGCAAGGGAGGCCTGCCGGTACTCGACGGCGACGACACGAACAACGGAGCCGGCCACGAACCGGCCGCCAACGCCGGCGGCAACGGCAAGGTCGACCTGAAGGACGGTTCCGTGGTGATTGCCGCGATCACGAGCTGCACGAACACGTCGAACCCGTCCGTCATGCTCGCCGCCGGCCTGCTGGCGAAGAAGGCCGTCGAGGCGGGGCTGAAGGCCAGGCCCTGGGTGAAGACCAGCCTGGCGCCCGGCTCCAAGGTGGTGACCGACTACCTCGGCGAGGCCGGACTGACCTCCTACCTCGAGCAGTTGGGCTTCCACACCGTCGGCTACGGCTGCACGACCTGCATCGGCAACAGCGGTCCCCTGCCGGGGCCGATCTCGGCCGCGATCGCCGAGGACGAGCTGGTCGCCGTTTCCGTGCTTTCCGGCAACCGGAACTTCGAGGGTCGAATCTCGAGCGAGGTGCGAGCGAACTACCTCGCTTCGCCGCCCCTGGTCGTGGCCTACGCGCTGGCCGGCCGCATCGACATCGACCTCTACAACGAGCCGCTGGCCACGACCGACGATGGCCCCGTCTACCTGCGCGACGTCTGGCCCTCCCAGGCCGACATTCAGGCAACGCTCGAGACGTCGCTGCGGCCCGAGATGTTCGAGCGCCAGTATGCCGACGTCTTCACCGGCAGCGAGGCCTGGCAGGCGCTCGACGTGCCCTCCGGCCAGACGTTCGCCTGGCAGGCTGATTCGACCTACGTCAAGCAGCCGCCGTTCTTCGTCGACATGCCCCGCAAGCCGCAGCCGGTCGAAGACATCCGGGGCGCCAGGGTGCTGGCCCTGCTCGGCGACACGGTCACCACGGACCACATCTCACCCGCCGGCCCGATCAGCCCGGACAGCCCGGCCGCCGACTACCTGCGCGACCTGGGTGTCGAGCAGGCGCAATTCAACGCCTACGGCGCCCGCCGCGGCAACCACGAGGTCATGATGCGCGGCACGTTCGCCAACGTTCGCCTTCGCAACCACCTCGTGCCCGGCACGGAAGGCGGCTACACCGCGCTGCTGCCCGAAGGCGAGCACACGACCATCTTCGAAGCCGCGGCTGCCTACCGCGAACGGGGAGTGCCCCAGATCATTCTGGCCGGCATCGAGTACGGGACCGGGTCTTCGCGCGACTGGGCGGCCAAGGGACCGCGGTTGCTCGGCGTCCGCGCCGTCATCGCCAGGAGCTACGAGCGGATCCACCGCAGCAACCTGGTCGGCATGGGGATCGCGCCGCTTCAGTTCCGGGACGGCGAAGGCGCCGAAGAACTCGGGCTGACCGGTCGCGAGGCCTACGACGTGGAAGGACTCTCGGCGGGTCTCGCTGCGGACTTCGACCCCGGTCTGGAGGTCACCGTGCGAGCGACCGGCGAGAACGGCGAGACGACGTTCCGTGCGCTGGTGCGCCTGGACACCCCGCAGGAGGCCGAGTACTACCGCCACGCGGGCATCCTGCAGTACGTGCTTCGGCAGCTCCTTGACGACGACGCCTGATCCACTCCGCCAGCTCGACCCGGTCGCCGCGCTGCCCGAGAGCGAGCGGCTCAAGGTCAACGAGATCTTCTACTCGATCCAGGGCGAATCGACCTTCGCGGGCCGCCCTTGCGTCCTGGTGCGGCTGACCGGGTGCCAGATGCGGTGCAGTTGGTGCGACACCGAGTACAGCTTCCACGAAGGCTCGTGGATGCGCAGGGACGACGTGATCGCCGAGGTGCTGGCGTTCGATTGCCCGCTGGTGGAAGTCACCGGCGGCGAACCCCTGCTCCAACCCGGCGTTCATCCCTTGATGAGCGACCTCTGCGACCGCGGACTCACCGTCCTGCTCGAAACCGGCGGCGGGCTCGACATCTCGGGTGTCGATTCGCGGGTGCGGAGAATCGTCGACCTGAAGTGCCCGGCCAGCGGCGAGGCCGCGAACAACCACTGGCCGAACATCGACGACCTGCGTTCGAAGGACGAGGTGAAGCTCGTCCTCGCCGACCGCGGCGACTACGAATGGGCGCGCGACGCGATCCGCAAGCATCGAATCGATCGCCGCTGCACCGTCCACCTGTCGCCCGTGTGGGACGCTCTGGCACCGGCCCAGCTCGCCTCCTGGGTACTCGAAGACCGGCTTCCGGCACGCGTTTCGCTGCAACTCCACAAGACGCTCTGGGGGGCCGAAACAAGGGGCGTCTGAATCGGACCCGCCAACGTCCCACTACGGCTCGCGGGGCTGCTACACTCCGCGACGAATACGCCAACCGAGCCGAGTACCCCAACTGAGCGGGTCGATACCTGGCAAACACACGAGGTGAGACATCAGATATGGGTGTAGCCAAGCTGAATCTGGACGATCAGGAGTACGAATTTCCCGTCATTGTCGGCTCCGAGGGCGAAGTGGCCATACACAGCCACGCGCTCCGGAGCCATACTGGTGCGATCACCCTGGATCCCGGCTACGGCAACACCGGATCGTGCCGTAGCGCGATCACCTTCATCGACGGCGAGCAGGGGATTCTCCGCTACCGCGGCTACCCGATCGAGCAGCTAGCCGAGCGCGCGTCCTTCGTCGAGGTCTGCTATCTGCTGATCTACGGAGAACTGCCGACGGAGCGGGAACTGGCCGATTTCCGGTCGAAGCTCCGGAGGCACACCCTGATCCACGAGGACATGAAGAAGTTCTTCGAGGCCTACCCGGCCACGGCGCACCCGATGGCGATCCTGTCCTCGATGATCTCGTCGCTCGCGACCTTCTACTCGGAGGACGAGGACGACGATCTGCACGTCGTCCGCCTGATCGCCAAGCTGCCCACGATCACGGCGTTCTCCCACAAGAAGTCGATCGGCCAACCCTTCGTGTACCCGCAGAACGACCTGGGGTACGCGGAGAACTTCCTGAACATGATGTTCTCGGTTCCCTGCGAGTCCTACGAGCCGCCGGACGTCCTGTCCCGGGCGCTGAACATGCTGCTCATCCTGCACGCCGACCACGAGCAGAATTGCTCGACATCGACGGTCCGCATGGTCGGCAGCTCGGGCGCCAGCCTGTTCGCCGCGATTTCCGCCGGCATCGACGCCCTGTCGGGGCCGCTGCACGGCGGCGCCAACCAGCAGGTGATCGAGATGCTGGAGGCGATTCGCGACAGCGGCGACGACTTCAGCAAGTTCGTCGAGCGAGCCAAGGACAGGAACGACCCCTTCCGACTGATGGGTTTCGGCCACCGCGTCTACAAGAACTTCGACCCCCGCGCCAGCATCCTCAAGGGGGCCGCGGACCAGGTTCTCGAGCAGCTCGGCGTCGACGATCCGCTGCTGGCAATCGCCAGGAACCTGGAGGAGGTGGCGCTCGAGGACGCGTACTTCGTCGACCGGAAGCTCTACCCGAACGTCGACTTCTACAGCGGCATCATCTACCGTGCGATGGGCCTGCCGACCGACATGTTCACTGTCATGTTCGCCCTCGGCCGGTTGCCGGGCTGGCTGGCGCACTGGAAGGAGATGCGCGGGGATCCGGAGAACCGGATCAACCGGCCGCGGCAGGTCTACACCGGCGCCACCGCCCGCGACTACGTGGCGCTCGCCGACCGCTAGCCGCGCAACTCCGGACGGACCGGCTTCACCGGTACATGGCCGCGGCGGTAAACGAGGATCGTCCGGTCGAAGGTGATCACGGCCCGACCGTCCTGGTTGTAGCCGACCGTGCGAAAGCCCACGATGCCCTGGTGCGGGCGGGAGTTCGACTCGCGAACGGAGAGCACCTCGCTCTGGGCGTACAGGGTGTCGCCTTCGAACACCGGATGCGGCAGACGGACCCTGTCCCAACCCAGGTTGACCGCGTTCTGGGACAGGTCGGCGACGGTCAGCGCGGTGACCAGAGACAGGGTGAAACAGGAGTTGACCAGGGGTCGCCCCCACTCCGTCTGACCCGCGTACTCGCGGTCGAAGTGGATCGGGTTCGGGTTCAGCGTGATCATCGTCAACCAGACGTTGTCGCCCTCGGTCACCGTCCGACCCAGGGCGTGACGGAAGATCTGGCCGACCTCGAAGTCCTCGAAGACCCTGCCCGCGCCATCTGCAGGCGGACCGTCGTGCGTTCTTGCGTCATTCATGCTCTCAGAATCGCTCCATTCTGTTCGAGTCCGTCGATCTCCCCGGCGCTGTAGCCAAGATCGGCCAGGACCTCTCCGGTGTGTTCGCCCATCCGCGGCTCGCTCCGGCGAAGGTCGCCGGGCGTCCGCTCAAGGCGCGGTGCGGGCGCTATGTGAACCTCTCCGTCCGGGCCGACCGGGAAGGTCCCCCGCTGCACGTTGTGCTCATGTCCCGGCGCCTCATCGAGATCGAGCACCGGCGACACGCACGCGTCGAGTTCGCTGAAGACACCGGCCCACTCGTCGCGGGTCCGGGTCAGGAAGGCGCGCCGGAAGGCATCGATGTGCGCCGGCCAGCGATCCGTGTCCATCTGCTCGTCCACGACGTCGACACCCGTTCCCTCGCACAGTGCCGCGAAGAACTGCGGCTCGATCGCGCCGACCGACACGTAGCCGCCGCACTTGCACTCGTAGCAACGGTAGAACGCAGCGCCGCCGCCCAGGAGGCCCTTGCCCGGCGTCGAGCGGGCGCCCTTCTGCGCGAAGTGCACGGCCATGAGGGAGGCCGCTCCGTCGATCATCGCCGCGTCGATGTACTGACCCCGCCCGGACCGTTCACGCTCGAACAGGGCGCAGAGGATGCCGAAAGCCGCCATCAGGCCGCCGCCGCCGAAGTCGGCGACCAGGTTGAGGGGCGGCAGCGGCGGGTCCTGGCCGTTGCCGATCTGCGACAGGACGCCGGCGAGCGCAATGTAGTTCACGTCGTGCCCGGCGGCCTGCGCCATCGGCCCTGTCTGCCCGTAGCCGGTGAGCGAGCAGTACACGAGACGCGGATTGATCGCCGAGAGACTTGGATAGTCGCACCCCAGCCGGGCGCAGACACCGGGCCGGTTGCCTTCCAGGAAGACATCCGCGTCCCTGGCCAGTTCCTGGAGGATCCGCTGACCGCCAGCGGTCTTCAGGTTGAGCGCGATGCTGCGTTTGTTCCGCGACAGCATGTCCCCTGACCTCACGGGTCCGCCGACCGCGTTGTCGACCCGAAGCACGTCCGCGCCCATGTCGGCGAGCAGCATCGAGCAGTACGGCCCGGGCGCAAGCCGGGACAGGTCCAGAACCCGCAGTCCATCCAGGGCGCCCACGGCGCGAGCCTAGGAGCTTGCGCCGCAGAACGCAACGGTCCGCGCCGGAAGCGAGCGTTGATACCCTGACCGGATGGATGCGCCGGCCGCGGCCACGATACTGCCGTGTTCCGAGCACCCGATCGCGTGGCGGCGGATCTCGCGCGGCGCCCAGAAGGTGCTGCGGAGGCTGCATCAGGCAGGCCGGAACGCGGGCCTGGTCGGCGGCAGTGTGCGCGATCTGATGCTGCAACGCGCGCCGAAGGACTACGATGTCGTCACCGACGCGCGCCCCGAGGACGTGCGGCGGCTGTTCCGGAACTCCCGGATCATTGGCCGGCGCTTTCGCCTCGCCCACGTCCTGTTCGGCGACGAGGTGGTCGAAGTGTCCACGTTCCGGGGCGCGCCGGATCCCGACCATCAGCGGCGCTCGCCCGGCGAGCTCCTGGTGACGAGCGACAACACCTACGGCACCCCGCGACAGGACGCCTTCCGCCGCGACTTCACGGTCAACGCCCTGCTCTATCGAGCCTCCGACCGTGCCGTCGTCGACTATGTGGGCGGCCTGGAAGATCTCGATCGCGGTTGCATCCGCGTGATCGGCGACCCCAACCTGCGCTTCCGCGAGGATCCGGTCCGGATGCTGCGGGCGTGCGAATTCGCGGCGCGTCTGGATTTCGAAATCGAAGACGAGACCCTCGCCGCCGCCTTCGAGCATCGCCGGGAGATCACCAAGGCCTCGCCCCACCGCCTGATCGAGGAACTGATCCAACTCCTGTCAAGCGGCCGGAGCGCCGCCGCCTTCCACTGGATGCGGCGCTCGGGAGTGCTCCCGGTCGCTCTGCCCGAGGTCGACGAAGTCCAGGGGACGGGATCCGAAACGGCCGGCTTCTCCCAACTCGCGACACGACTTGACGAACGCGTCCACACCGGGCCGGAACCACAGCTGGCGGTGCTCCTGTCGACCCTGCTCCTGCCGCGGATCGTCGTCGGCAGGGAGCGCCTGGAAGCCTCCGGGGCCGGAGTGCCACGGTGGCGCCTGCAACGACTCGTCGAGGATGTCGTCGCCGACTTCAGTACGCGCTACGCACTCTCCGCGGTGCGCCGCGGCCGGGTCGTGCGTACGCTGGAGACGTTCCAGCGACTGTGCGAACCGAACCACAGCCCTGAGTCCACTCACCAGTTGGTCGGAAGGGAGGCCTTCCTTCCCGCAATGGACGTCTTCGCCCTGCTCTCGGCAGCCACCGGCAGTGGCGATGAGGCACTCGAGTACTGGCAAGGGGCCGCCGCGTCGGCGCCGTCGCGAGTCGCCAGCAACACCGCGACGAGACCGGCGCGGCCAGGGCGAAGGAGGCGGCGCAGGCGGCACCTGTAGCGCCGGGGCCCGTCAACGGGTCCAGCGGAACCAGCGCCCCAGCAGGCCCTGGACGGTGGGGTTCAACTTCGTCTTTCGCCACTTGTTCGCGGCCTTCTTGAGCACCTCCGCCCGGGTCGGGTAGGGGAGGATGGTGCCCGTGAACTTCGACAGGCCGAGCCGGTGGGTCACGGCCAGGGTGAGCGGCGCGATCAGGTCGCCGGCGCCCGGCCCCACGATCGTGGCGCCCAGAACACGATCGCTGCCGCGCTGGAGCAGAACCCGCAGAAACCCCTCCTCCTCGCCCTCGAGAAGGGCGCGGTGGTTCTCCTCGAACGCCACGTCGACCACGTCGACCGCGACGCCGCGTTCATCGGCTTCCCGCCGGTCCAGGCCGACGTGCGCCACCTCTGGCGAGGTGTACGTACACCGCGGAACGACGAGCCTGTCGGCGCGCGCACTGGGGAAGAACAGGGCGTTCTGGACGATGACGCCCGCGTGGGCGTCAGCGAGGTGGGTGAATTTGGGCGCCGGTGTGATGTCGCCGGCCGCGTAGATGCGGGGATTCGTCGTGCGCAGCTTCGCGTCGACCACAACACCGGTCCCGTCGCAGCGGACGCCAATCTCCTCGAGCCCAAGGCCCTCGACGTTCGGGATTCGGCCCACGGCGACCAGAAGCTCATCGCAACGCGTTTCGCGGCGCTCGCCGTCGCTGTCGACGAAAGTCAGGCGGAGGCCAGCGTCATGAGGTGAGACTTTCTCGATCCGCGCGCCGAGCGCGAAGTCGACGCCGTCCCGCCTGAGGGCTTTCTCGACCAGAGCCGCCGCGTCGGGATCCTCGCGCGGCAGGATGCCGGGCAGGATGTCGAACGTCATCACACGGCTCCCCAGCCGGGCGAAGGCCTGGGACAGCTCACAGCCGATCGGGCCGGCGCCGATGACGGCCAACCGCTCCGGACGCTCGGTGAGCGAAAAGACGGTCTCGTTGGTCAGGTAGTCGCAGCGGTCCAGCCCGGGAATCGGCGGCGCCTGGGGACGGGCGCCGGTCGCGATGACGGCACGACGAAAGCGCAGTTCCCGGTCACCCGCGGGACCGGTCACGCCCACCGCGCGGTCGGTGAGGAAGCGGCCCTCACCCAGGTACACGTCGACTCCGGCATCGCGAAAGCGCTCCGCCGCGTCGTCCTCGCTGATCGCCGCCCGGATCCGGCGCATGCGCTCCATCGCGGCGCCGAAGTCGCCGGCCCGATCGGCACCTGGCGCTCCGTAGTCGCGATCGGGCCGCCCGGCGGTCCACCTCCGCGCCGCGGCGATCATGCCCTTCGACGGCACGCAGCCGAAGTTCAGGCAGTCGCCGCCCATCAGCCGGCGTTCGATCAGGGCCACCCTGGCGCCGAGACCGGCGGCCACGATCGCGGTCACCAGTCCGGCGGTGCCGGCCCCGATCACCACCAGGTGATAGCGACCCGCGGGCGCCGGGTTCGTCCAGTCGGCAGGAGCCACCCGCGCCACGAGTTCCCGGTCGTGACGGCTCTCGAGGAGCAGTTCCGGCCTCGTCATTCGCCCACCTCCTCCCTGAGCGCCCGGCGCGCGATGCGGGTGACGACCACGATCACCGCGACCGTGGCGACCAGCCCGATGGCCGTCGCGGCCCAGGTTCCCCAACCCTGCTCGACCTCGACGCCGGCAGCGACTCCGGCCACATCACCGAGCACTTTGCCGTAGTACACGTAGAGCAGGGTCGCGGGGAACATGCCGACAAAGGCGCCCACATAGTGGCTCAGCTTGACTTTCGTCAGTCCCAGCGCGTAGTTCAGCAGCACGAAGGGGACGACCGGCGTGAGTCGCAGCAGCACCACGATCTTGAACCCCTCGCGGCCCACCGCGCGGTCGATGGCGGCGAACCGCGGCACCGCGGCGACGCGCCGTTCGACCGCTCCCCGGACCAGGTACCTCGACGCGAGGAAGGCGCCCGTAGCCCCAAGGGAGGCGCCGGCGAACACGAACGCGGTACCCTCGCCGAGACCGAAGATCGCGCCGCCCGCGAGGGTAAGCAGGGAGCCGGGAATGAACGCCACGGTGGCCACGGCGTAACCGAGCACGAACACGACCGGTCCCCACAGGCCCAGCCCGTTGACCCAGGCGCTGAACTCGGGCAGGTAACCCGCTACCCGCTGGCCGAACAGAAGGAGTGCCGCGACCAGCGCAACCACCGCGGCCGCGCGAATGGCGAGCTTCATCTTCGGGTTCATCGGCCACTTCCTCCGCACTGGTGTTCCTTGCCGGCGAGATCGAACACACTTTTGACGGGCGTGTACACCTCGCCCGGCAACTCGACGAACCGCGTCTCCCAGCCCGCCATCGATCCGTTCCACAAACCGGGGCGTTCCAGTGCGATCAGTTCCCTGCCGCCATGGCTCTTGCCGACGATGAAGCTCGTGTCGTGGTCGACGTAGTCCTCCAGCCGGTAGGCCACGCCATCCGGCGCCAGCACCGCGCAGACCAGGAACACGGGGTTGAAGTGGGTGGACCGGGCCAGCAACGCCGCCTGCTCCGCGTCGTCGAGGTCGATCTGGGAGGTCTCGACGATCTGAAGTCGCGGTTCGCCCGGAACTCCCGAATCACTTGAGATCCCGTGTACCCAGAAGGGGCCGCCGCCGGCCGATCCCGTGGCGGGAACGACGCCAGCGACCCTGGCCGGCCGGCCCGAACCCCGCGCGAGTTCCAGGGCCATTCCGGCGAGTATCCCCATGGCGCTCGTCGCCGCGTCCTGGGCCTGCTCCGGCTGAACGTTGTCGATGTTCTTCACCGCGATCAGTTCGAAACCTCGATCCGCCAGAGCCTGCAGATTGCCAAGCAGTGCGCCGTGGCCGCCCGGCCGGACGAGGAGCGGCGCTGCCGGGTCGTCCGTGATCCGAAAGGGCTTTCCCTCCGCGTCGACCGCAATGCTGTCGGTGGCCGGCGACTGGTGGGAGAGCGTCACGTCGAAGCGGCAGCCCAGCCGTTGTTCGATCGCGGGCAGCCGGTCACCGAGCAGCGCCTCGAACGCGGCCCGGTGCGCAACGGCGACAGAGAAGTGGACCGCCGCCGAGCCCCGGCCCCCCGCAAGCGCGGCCGCCTCGACGAGGTGCTCCTCCAGCGCGGTGCGCTGCTCGCCATCCGGGTACCTGTGGAAGGGGATCAGGGCCTTCGGCGCGTCGCCGTAGCGGTCGAGGAGTTCCGCCTGGTCGCAGTCGAAGGGAAGACTGGTCCGGGCGCTCTCGAAACGGACCAGGACCGGATGACTCGGCGGATAGCCGGCGACCTGAGCCGTTCGAAGCTCCGCAAACAGCCGCGACGCCGCGCCGGATGCCGGCACGAACCGGATCAGGTTGCCCGCTTGCGCGGCGGATCGCCCGGCGGCGGCCAGGCGGTCGCCCTCGGCGCCCCGGGGCAGAGGCACGATGCCGTCGCCGAGCCGGGCCGGCCGCGCGAGGTTCGTCTTCGGCGGTGGATCGCGCAGCAGCGCGAGTTGGCGCCGCGCCTCGCCGACGCCGATGCCGTGCGCCTCGAGCTGATCGCGGTCCGCGACGCTCAGGCCGTCCCGATCCGTCAAGGGCTCCGCTCGCAACGTATCCACTTAGAAGGAGAACGTCGGCAACTGCTCAAAACACCCCGCAACGGTGGGCGCTGTCCGGTCGCGGTCCGAAAGCAGCGGCTCGTCGACCGGCCAGTCGATTCCGATCTGAGGGTCGTCCCAGGCAATCGTGAGCTCGTCGTCCCGGTCGTAGTAGCCGTCGCACTTGTACTGCACGTCGGCTGTCTCGCTGATCACACAGAAGCCGTGGGCAAACCCGCGCGGGATGAAGAGCTGGCGAAAGTTGTCCTCCGACAGGACGCAGCCGGCCCAACCCAGAAACGACGGCGAACCGCGCCGGACGTCCACGGCGACATCGAAGACCTCGCCTCGCGTAACGCGAACCAGCTTCGTCTGCTGCCGGCGGCTTTGGAGGTGGAGTCCGCGCAGGGTGGCGCGGCAGGACCGCGAGTGGTTGTCCTGAACCCACGGTCTCTCCAGGCCGCATTCAGCGAACGTGGACGCGTTGTGACTCTCCAGGAAGAAGCCGCGGCCGTCCCGGTGAACCGCGGGATCGACGATCATCACGTCGGGCAACCTGGTGCTCCGCACCCTGGGCGGAGCGCTCAACGTCCTTCCTCCAGGACCAGGTTCAGATAGCGGCCGTAGGCGTCGTTCACAGGGGCCGCCAAACGGCTCAACTCGTCCGCGTCGATGTAACCCATGCGGTACGCCACCTCCTCCAGGCAGGCGACCTTCAACCCCTGTCTCTCCTCGATCGCCTGAATGAAGTTGCTGGCCTGCAGCAGCGCCTCATGCGTCCCGGTGTCGAGCCAGGCAACGCCGCGGCCGAGAAGCTCGACGCGCAAGGTGCCCTCGTCCAGGTAGAGCCGGTTCAGGTCGGTGATCTCCAGCTCGCCGCGAGCCGACGGCTCGAGCGTCCGGGCCAGCTCGACGACGCGCTCGTCGTAGAAGTACAGACCTGGCACGGCGTAGGGTGACTTCGGCGCCACCGGCTTCTCCTTCAGGCCGATCACGCGCCGTTCGTCATCGAACTCGACCACGCCGTACCGTTCGGGATCCCGAACCCGATAGCCGAAGATCGTCGCCCCCGGTGAGGAATCGTTTCGTTCGGCTGCCCGTTGGAGCACGGAGGACAACCCGTGGCCGTGGAAGATGTTGTCGCCGAGAGCCAGCGCCGCCCTGGCGCCCGCCAGATGCCCGGCGCCGATCAGGAACGCCTGCGCGATTCCCTCCGGCGCTTTCTGCACGGCATAGGACAGTTCGAGGCCGAGTTCGCTGCCGTCACCCAGCAGGCGCTGGAACGCCGGCTGGTCGTGCGGCGTCGTGATGATCAGAATCTCCCTCACCCCCGCGATCATCAGACTGGAGAGCGGATAGTGGACCATCGGCTGGTCGTACACGGGCAGCAACTGTTTGCTGACGGCGCGAGTCACCGGATGGAGCCGGGTGCCGGAGCCGCCCGCCAGCAGAATTCCCCTCAGCGGACTCACGTGACCGCCGTGAGACGCGGCTGAACGCCCAGCCGGTTCCGCGAAGCGCCACCGACCGCTTCGCACCATTCGCGGTGACCGAGGTACCAGCGCACCGTTTCGCGCAGACCGCTCTCGAAGTCGTGCCGCGGCGCCCAATCCAGCTCCCGTCTCGCTTTGGACGGATCGATCGCGTAGCGATGGTCGTGGCCGGGCCGGTCTTCGACGAAGGTCACGAGTTGTCGGTAATCCTCGATTCCCTCGAGCCCGGGCGCGGCGTTCCGAGCGGCGGGGAGTTCCGCTTCGACCGCCGCGCAGACCGCCTCGACGACCTCGAGGTTCGTTCGTTCCTCGTCGCCGCCCAGGTTGTAGCTCTGTCCCGGCTCGCCACGACTCAGAACCGCAAGCAGTCCGGCGCAGTGATCGTCCACATGAAGCCAATCCCGGACGTTGGCGCCCTCGCCGTAGACCGGCAACGGACGCCCAAGGGCGGCGTTCAGGATCATCAACGGAATCAGCTTCTCGGGATACTGGTACGGCCCGTAGTTGTTCGAGCAGTTGGTCACGATCGCCGGAAGGCCGTAGGTGCGACCGTAGGCGCGCACGAGATGATCCGCGGCCGCCTTGGACGCCGAGTAGGGCGAACTCGGATCGTACGGTGTCTTTTCATGGAACCTCCCCTCGTCACCGAGGCTCCCGAAGACCTCGTCGGTTGAAACGTGGATGAACCGAAAGGCGGCCCTCTCCTCCTCCGACCGTTCTCCGAGGACGCCGCGAGCGGCTTCGAGCAGTTCGAACGTGCCGCCGATGTTCGTCCGGACGAAGTCGCCCGGGCTGTCGATCGAGCGGTCGACGTGGCTCTCGGCCGCGAAGTTGAGAACCGCCGTCGGCTGGTGCTCGGCAAAGACCCTCCGGACCGCGGCGCGATCGGCGATGTCCCCATGGACGAAGCGGTAGCGGGGATCGTCGGCGACCGCCTCCAGGTTGAGGAGATTGCCGGCATAGGTCAGCTTGTCGAAGACGACGACGCGACGGTCGCGCCCCGAAGGCTCGGCCAGTGCCCGGGCCGTGAAGTTGCAGCCGATGAAACCGGCGCCGCCGGTTACGAGCAGGGTCTCTCTGGGGGCCAAGAGAAGCGATCCCGTCTCAGAGTCCCGGCCCGGGCGGCAACACCGCGGCCGCCGCGTCCAGAACCGCGCCGTGAAGAAGGCCGTTCGTCGCCACCACGCCGCGGTTCCCATCCAGGGTTCGGCCCATGCTGAAGTCGAGCGGCCGGCCGTAGGCGTCGGTCACGGCGCCGCCGGCTTCGGACACCACGATGAAGCCGGCCGCGTGGTCCCAGATCTTCTCTCGATAGGTCCTGGACGAGGGCAAACGGAGATAGATCGAGGCATCGCCGCGGGCGATCGCCCCGTACTTGCACTGGCTGTCCATGCGCACTGGAGGGGCCGTCACGCCGAGCCGCCCGGCGATGAGGGCATGCCGATCATGGTCCGAGTGCATCGCTTCCGCCGACTCGCAGAAAGCAGCGTCGCCCGACGAGGAAACCGCGGAAACCCCGATTCGGCGCGCCGATCCTCCGTCCTCCTCGAACGGCAGCTCGTAGGCGCCCCGGCCCCGTTCAGCGACGAACAGGCAACCCCGCCCCAGGCGCGAAGGCAGGTTCGGGCATCCGAGCACGCCGCCGACGACTTCGCCATCCTCCATCAGGCCGAGCGCGATCGCGTACTGGTCGCCGCGCAGGAACCCCTTCGTGCCATCGATCGGATCGAGGACCCAGAACGTTCCCTTCGCGCCGCCGGCATCCGAGCAACGGTCGATCGCGGCTCGCACGTCCTCGGCGGACGCATCGGGCAGCTCGGACCTGACCGCAGCGACGACCTTGTCCAGGGTCTCCCTCCCGTCGGCCCCTTCAAGCGCCGCCGCCGTTTCCTCGCCCACGATGGCCTCACCGCGCGGCAACGTGAGGCTGACGAGGGCCTGCGCCGCGTAGTCGGCCACCGTCACCGGCGAGCGGTCCTCCTTGGTCAGGAACGACCCCTGAAGCGACTGCTGAAGCCGCCGCGTAACCCGGCCCGCAATTCGCACCGACCGAACCGCCGCCGCCAGTTCTCCGTTCTCCCCAGGACCTGGGTAGCTGCCCCCGTGTTCCACGCGGCAATGATACGGCCACTCTCCGCGCATGCCACACTGAGGTCTTGAAGCATCGCGAAAAAGATGAAGCCGCCTTGGTGAAGGCGGCCGTCGAAGGGTCGGAGCGCGCCTTCCAGACCTTGGTCGAACGCTACCAGCGCCCGATCTTCAGCCTGGTCGTGCGCATGGTCCGGGACCCCGGCATCGCGGAGGATGTCACCCAGGAGGTCTTCGTCAAAGCCTGGCTGGCCCTCGCCCGCTACGACCCGCGGCGGCGTTTCGCGAGCTGGGTGTTCAAGATCGCAAGCAACGCGGCGATCGACCATCTGCGGCGAAAGAAACTGCCCACGACTCCGATCGAGACGAGCGACCCCGACGCCTCGTCGATCCTCGACCGGGTCCCGGACGAACGGGCGGAGCTCGCCGACACGCTCACCAGGAGGCATGAACTGGCGGCCGCCCTCGAGGCCACGGTGGCGGCACTCCGACCCGAGTACCGCCTGGTCGTCCTGTTGCGGTTCAAGGAGGAGCTGCCCTACCGCGACATCGCGGAGATCACCGGCATGCCCCTCGGAACCGTGAAGACGAACCTGCGCAGGGCCCGCCGCGAGATCGAACAGCGCCTGCGCTCGGAGGGCGTGGTTTGAAACCGCGGCGATCTTCGCATCGTAGGGCGAAGGACATGGTGAACGCCGCAATGACATCGCCGTCGTACAATCGTTCGCGCCGCGGGGGCCGAACAGGCGGTGTCAACCGCTATCGCCTCGGGCAGAACAAACCGCGCAAGTCATGGCAAGTCACTAAAATGCGAAACCGACTCGACCTCCGGACCCTCTTCCAATCGCTCGAGGATCCCTCCCTGCCGGACGGGTTCACGAGCCGCGTCATGCGGCAAGTGGGAGCCACGAACCGGCCTGTCGAAGCGGCTGGGCAGGGACCGCAGTTGCTGGCGCTCCCGATGACTCGGTGGGCCCAGGCGTCGATTGGCGCCATCGCGGCAGTGGCGATGCTCCTCCTCGGGGGCGTGACGCTGCTTTTCCCTTCGACCTGGCTGACCATGTTGAACACGCTGGAAGCGACTCTCTTCACTGCTGTCTGGGTCCTGACCTGGACCGCGGGGGTCCTGGCCGAGAGCCTCCCGTTCCTGAGCGGAGCGGTGCGGGTAGGCGAGGCTCTGGACCTGATTCTGCGCACCCCCCAGGTCACCGCAGTGGTCGCCGCCGCGTCATTGTTCAGTCTGATCGCGGTCCATCTTCTGCACCGGTTCTCCAGGAGACCGGGTGGACGCCGCCGGGCCCGCGGAACGCGTGCGGGAGCACTGCTGCTGGTGGGCGGGCTGTGCTTCACCGGCCTGGCGTCCGGTCAACCCCAGGACGCGGGTGAGGGCCAGGAGGCCCAGGAAGAAGCGAGTTCAACCCTCGAGGATGCGCGAGAACGTCTCGACGAAGCGCTCGAGGAAGTCGGCGAAGAGGCTCGGGGCGCGATCGAGGAGACGATCGAGCGGTTGGACGATCTCGAGCGTGACCTGAACGGAATCGACGTTGTCGTCGACCTCGACAACAGGGTCGCGTTCGGCAGCACCGTGCGGGTGGGCCGGGGCGAAGTGGTCAATGACCTTGTCTCGATCGGCGGCGACGTCAAGGTCGACGGAGAGGTTCGCGGCGACGCGGTATCGATCGGCGGCGAAGCGAAGATCAACGGCCGGGTGACCGGCGAAGTCGTTTCTATCGGGGGCGACATCGAGCTCGGCCCCGAGGCGGAGGTGTTCGGCGACATCGTCACGGTCGGAGGCCAACTGGTGCGCGAGGAGGGGTCCTCCGTCCTCGGCGAGGTTTCCGAGGTCGATTGGGGTGAATTCAACTGGAATCTGAGCGGCGACTGGTTCGACGGCTGGGACGGGGACTGGTTTCCCGGAGTCGGCGACCGGCCCCCCTTCTTCCGTCTGGGAAAGGTGTTCGAGTTCGTCCAGTCGATCATCTTCACCCTCCTCCTGATCGCGCTCAGCGGCCTGGTCCTGCTCGTTGCGCCGAAGGGAGTCGGCCGGGTGAAAGCGGCTGCCGCATCCGACCTCTGGGTCATGTTCGCCGTCGGCCTTGGCGTGGAAGTCTTCTTCCTCCCCGTGCTGATCATCGTCAGCCTGCTGCTCACGGTCACGGTCATCGGCATTCCCTTCGCCATCCTCCTCTGGCCCGTCGCGTTGATCGGTCTGACGGCCGCGTTCGTGTTCGGCTACGCGGGCTCGGCCGCGGCAGCCGGCGACTGGTGCCGGCGGCGCTTCCAGGGCGCCGGCCGGGTGGCGGCCGGGAGCTTCGCCGCGCTGGCGCTCGGCGTCCTCGTGATTCAGGCGCTGGCGCTCGTGGCCGACCTGCTCGGCTTCCTTGGCCTGCCGTGGTTCTTCCGCGTCATGTTCCGCCTTCCCGGCGTCCTGATCTGCTACCTCGCCTGGACGATCGGCCTCGGCGCCGTGTTCATGACCCGGTTCGGCAGATCGGACTACGGAGCGGCAGCATCGCTGCCCCCCGGGCCGCCAACGACGGACGGCGACGATGTCGCGATGAGTGACCCGGATGAAGCGGGGCCGTCAATTCCGGACGGCGACGGCGACGCAAGCGCCGCGATCCCCAAACCTCCAGCCGGCTAACGGCAGGCAGGCGCGGGCGCGGATCGTAGTAGTCTTCGCCCCATGCCGGCCCGCGGGCTCGCCAGTCTGGTTCTGCTCGCAGCACCTCTCGTCGTCGTGGCGCCCACAGACGACCTGAGGGAGTCCTGTCGGCGGCTTCAGGAAGGGTCGAACCCCTACTTCGGCACAAGGCTCGCAGACGAGCTTCGAGCCGAGCTGTCCTCGAACCCGGCCAGCCCCGCCATCGCCGCGGAACTCGGAAGCGAGTTGCTCCGGCTCGGCGACACGGCCGAGGCAATCGAGCATCTCGCGGCCGCAGTCAGGGCACTCGCCCCGCCCGCGGCCGAGCGGCCCACGATTCCCGAATGGAACCTCGCTCTGGCCCACCTTCAGCGGGCCGAGGACCTCAACTGCGTCCACCACTTCGACACCGGAGCCGGTCCGGACGATGGAACCACCGACCAGGCGCAGGTCGGTCGGTCCCGGCGCTCGGCCGACAGTTGCATTCTCCCGCTCACTGCCTCCGCCGTCCACGCCCGCCCCGAACACGCCCGCAAGGCAGGCGACCTGTTCCTGGAAATGCTCGAGGAAGGACGCCCGACCGGTTCGTGGAGGCAACGAGCAAGGTGGTTGCTCAACGTCGCTCGAAGACTGACCGGTGACTTCCCCGAAGGCGTGCCGACCCGCTACCGGATAGGCGACGACACCTTTGTGTCCCCTCCGGTTTCCGGAGGGCGCTGGCGCAATCTCGGACCGGCACTCGGTGTTGACGCCCTCGATCTCGCTGGCGGTGCGATAGTCGACGACTTCGACAACGACGGCGTTCTCGACCTGATCACGTCAACGTGGGATCCGTGCGGTCCGGTCACGGCATTTCGGGGCGACGGTCAAGGCGGTTTCGAGGACGTCGCCGAAGCTTGGGGCCTTGGCGGCCAACTTGGCGGTCTCAACCTGCTCCACGCGGACTACAACGACGACGGGCGCCTCGACCTGCTCGTGCTAAGGGGCGCCTGGTTGCTGGAGGAGGGCCGCGTCCGCAACTCGCTCTTGCGCAACGAATTGGGCGGCAACCTCGGCCGCTTCGTCGATGTGTCGGAGGAGGCCGGGCTGGCCGAACCCGCCTATCCCACCCAGACCGCGGCCTGGGGCGACTACGACGGCGACGGCGACCTCGACCTCTATGTCGGCAACGAGGCGAGTGAGGCCCACGAGTACCCTTCCCAACTGTTTCGCAACCGCGGCGACGGTACGTTCGAGGACGTCGCGGCTACGGCCGGCGTCAGCAACCTGCGCTACGCGAAGGGCGTCACCTGGGGCGACGTGGACAACGACGGCGACCTCGACCTCTACGTTTCCAACTTCGGCGCCAACAGGCTCTACGTGAACGACGGCGGCGTCTTCCTCGATGTCGCCGTCCGAACCGGCGTGACCGAGCCGGAACGGGAGAGCTTCGCCACCTGGTTCTTCGACTATGACAACGATGGCGACCTCGACCTCTACGTCGGCGACTACCGCGATCAAGCCACCGAGGTCGTGGCGTCCTTCATGGGCTCGGACCCCGGGGTGGGCCAGCCCCTGCTCTACCGCAATGACTGCGGACCCGAGTCCGGCTGCGGCGGCAGGCTGCGGATGACCGAAGTGTCCCGCGCGCTGGGAATCCGCCGGCCTGCTCTACCGATGGGCGCGAACTACGGCGACCTGGACAACGACGGCTGGCTCGATTTCTACCTCGGCACCGGTGAACCCGATCTCGCCAGTCTGATGCCCAACGTGATGTACCGGTTCAACGGCCGGCGCTTCGAAGAAGTCACCTTCGCCGGCGGCTTCGGTCACCTCCAGAAAGGGCACGGCGTTGCGTTCGGTGACCTGGACCGTGACGGAGACATGGACCTCTTCCACCAACTCGGCGGCTTCTATCCGACCGACACCTTCGGCAACGCCCTGTTCGAGAACCCGGGCAGCGACAACGCCTGGGTCACGCTGCGCTTTGCCGGCGCCGGCTCAGCCGGCTCGGGCGCGAACCGCTTCGGTGTCGGCTCGCGGGTCGCACTGTCCGTCGAGGGTCCGGATGGCCAGCGCACGATCCATCGCCTGGTCGGCTCGGGAGGCTCCTTCGGTGGCAACAGCTTGCAACTTGAAGTGGGTCTCGGCGACGCGGTCGGGATCACCGAGATCCGGGTGACGTGGGCCGGCAGCGGTACCAACCAGGTCTTCCAGGACGTCGAGCCGCGGGCCGTGTACCGGGTCACCGAGGGCGCGGAGGTTCTCGAACGAATCGACCAATCCGCCTTCCGCCTGGGCGGCGACGGATGAGAGCCGTTCCTGGCGGCGTCGCCGTGTGGGTGGCGTCTGCGCTTCTTCCGGCCTTCGCCCGCGCCGGCGAGGGCGACGTCCTCTTCGTTGACGCAACGAGAAGCGCCGGTCTGGACTTCCGGCACTGGAACGGCATGAGCGGCCAGCTCTACTACCCGGAGGTGGTGGGCGCCGGAGCGGCACTGTTCGACTACGACAACGACGGCGACCTCGATCTCTACCTGGTCCAGGGAAGCCTGCTCGGGGCGGACGGGGACCGCACCAGGGCAACCGTGCCCTGGACCGGCGAAGGGTCGCCCCGTGACCGGCTGCTTCGCAACGACCTCGAGCACAGCGACGGACGCACCACCATCCGTTTCGTCGACGTGACCGAAGAGAGCGGCATCTCGGCCCTCGGCTATGGCATGGGCGTGACAGCCTCTGACCTGGACAACGACGGCTGGACCGACCTCTACGTGCTGAACCTCGGTGGCAACCAGCTCTGGCGCAACGAAGGCGACGGGACCTTCACCGACCGCACCGAAGCCAGCGGCGCGGACGACCCGCGATGGAGCATCGCGGCGGCTGCCGCCGACTACGACGGGGACCTCGACCTCGACCTGTTCGTCGTCAACTACCTCAACTTCTCCCTGGTCACGCACAAGACCTGTCTGACGGAACGGGGTGAGATCGACTACTGCCTGCCAAGCGCCTATCAGCCGGTACCGGACCGCCTGCTGCGCAACGACGGCGCCGGCCGGTTCACGGACGCGACGGTCGAAGCCGGCCTGTCCGCGACGCGACCCGGCAACGGTCTGGGCGTGCTCGTCGCGGACCTGGACGGCGACCGCCGGCTCGACTTCTATGTCGCCAACGACCTGATGCCGAACCACCTGTGGATCAACGCCGGCAACGGCGACCTGGCCGAAGAAGGTCTGATCAGCGGCGCGGCGCTCAACGCGGACGGCGAGGCCGAGGCCAGCATGGGAGTCGCAGGCGGCGACTACGACGGCGATGGCGACCTGGATCTCTTCCTCACCCACTTCCATCGGGAAACGAACACGCTCTACCGGAACGACTCGGAACCCCGCGCACCGGCCTTCCGCGATCGGACGAACGCAGTCGCCCTGGCGCGGCCGAGCTGGGACGCGACGTCCTTCGGCACGGTTTTCCTCGATCTCGACCTGGACGGCTGGCTCGATCTGGCGGTGGTCAACGGCGCCGTGACGTTCGCCGCGGGAAGGCCGCGCACAGAGGACGATCCGTTCCCCCTGGATCAGCCGAACCAGGCGTTCCTCAACGTCCCTGGCAATCGCGGCGGCCGCCGGTTCGAAGCGGCGCAGACCGGTCTGCTGGACGGCGCCTCTCCCCACGTGAGCCGCGCTCTCGTCAGCGGCGACATCGACAACGACGGCGACACGGATCTCGTGATCACGAACAACAACGGGCCGGCCCGGCTGCTCCTCAACCAGGCCGGGACCGGCGACGACTGGATTGGTCTTGCGCCGCGACTGGCCGACGCCCAGGGCCGCCGGCCCGCCTCCGGAGTCACTGTGCGCGTGCACCGCGACGGTGCGCCACCCCTCGTGCGGTTGGCCGGCACCAGCGGCAGCTACACGTCCTCGAGCGATCCCCGGGTAACGGTGAGCCTGGGCGGCGCGACCGTGGCCCGGGTCGAGGTCCACTGGTCCGACGGAACCGTCGAAGAGTGGCCTGCACCCCCTCCGGGGGCTTACACTGATCTGGTCCGGGGCACCGGCGCGGAGCGGGCACGGACACAAGACAAGCAACGATGAGCTATCGATTCCAGGACCTGCACCCTGCGGTCGTCTTCGCCCTCGTCCTTCTGTGGTCATCCGCGGGAGTGGCTGTCCGGGCACAGACCGAGACCGCCGGGACCCTGCTTCCGATCCCCGTCGTCGACCTGCGCGGCGTCGACGAAGCAGTCCGCACCCAGATCGAGGAGCAACGCCGGTTGCTCGAGGAGGCGCTCGCCGCGGGCCCGCCGGCCGAGGAAGACGCCGCGCGGCTGGGCCTCCTGTTCGGTGAGGCAGGTCAGTTGTACCTGGTCTACGACCTTCTGCCGGCGGCGAGGGCCTGCCTGGCCAACGCGGCGGAACTGCAGCCACAGAACTTCCGCTGGCGCTACCTGCTCGGCAGCGCCGCCGAGCACCTGGGAGAACTGGAGGTGGCCATCGCGGCCTACGAGCAGGCTCGCGCACTTGAACCCGATGATCCGCCGACAGCGATCCGTCTCGGCCGCGTGCACCTCGAGTTGGGGCGGTACGAGCAGGCCCGCACCCACTACGAGCGCGCCCTGGAGCTGCCGGGCTCTCGAGCGGCCGCTCACTTCGGCCTCGGACGCCTGGCCTCCGAAACCGACGACCCGACGGCGGCGCTGGCGCACTTCCAGGCTGCGCTGCAGGACCAGCCGCGGGCGAACTCGCTCCACTACCACATCGCCCTCGCCCACCGCGCCCTCGGCAACGATCAGGCTTCGCAAGCGGCGATGGAACTCCGCGGCGAGGCACCGGTGGCCTTCGCGGATCCGATCGCGGCGGAGATCAAGGAGTCGGCCACCGGCATCGGAGCTCAACTACTGCTCGGCCGCGTCGCCCTGGCCGCCAACGCGTTCGAGGTCGCGGAGCAACGGTTCCGCGAAGCGGTCGGCGACTACCCCGAAAGCACCGCGGCGAAGCGCTCGCTGGCTGCGGCTCTGGAGCGCATGGGCCGGAGCGCGGAGGCCGCCATGTGGTATCAGCAGGCCCTGGATCTGAGTCCGAACGATGCCGGCCTGCTGTTTCAGACCGGGCGCCTGTACAACGCCGAGCGCCGCTTTGTGGCCGCGGCCGAAAGGCTCCGGCGCGCAGCCGAACTCGAGCCGTCCTTCGGTCCGGCGTGGGTCGAACTCGCCGCGGCCCTGACCGCGACCGGCGACTACCTGGCCGCGGCGGAGGCGCTGACCCGGGCGCTCGAACTGGCTCCGGGGGACACGAACCTCCGGTTCCACCGGGCGCGGAACTACGGCCTGGGAGAGCGCCGCGAACTCGCGCTCCGGGAGTTCGAATCGCTCCTCGCCGACTTAGGCTCCAACGCGGAGATCGTGTTGCAACTGGGGCGGATCGAACAGGAACTCGGCCGGCCGGCCTCGGCGGCTCGTCGATTCGAGCAGCTCATCGAGGCGGGCGCCGAGCCGGCCCTGCTAAGCCGGGCCCACTTCGAACTTGCCAACATCCGCACCGAGCAGGAACGCTACGAGGAGGCGATCCCCCACTACCAGCGGGCGATCATCGCCAACCCGACCCTCAAGGCGGGCTACGTCAACCTGAGCACGGCCCTCGGTCGCCTGGGTCGGTTCAAGGAAGCCGCCCTGGCTGCGCGCCGCGCCCTGGAGCTCGACCCCACGGACAGCCAGGTCCGGGCTGCCGAGCTCACTGCCCTCCTGCTCGCAGGGGAAGATGCCCAGGTCCGGCTCATGCTGGAGCAGACCCTCGAACTTCCCGACCAGGGCGGCAGCGCCTACTTCGCCGTGCTCCTGGTCCAGGTCCTCGCCGCCTCCGCGGACGACGAGGTGCGAGACGGCGAAAGGGCCCTGAACCTCGCCCAGCAGTTGTTCCAGCGTGCCCAGACCCCGGCCCACGGCACCGTGCTCGCCATGGCCTACGCCGAAACCGACAGTTTCGAAGAAGCCGCTGCCTGGCAGGAACGACTGATCGAGAACCTGGAACGAACCGGTCCCCCCGAGGCCCTCGAAGAAGCCCGCGAACGGCTCGCCGCCTACAAGGCAGGCCGCAAGATTCGCGCCCCCTGGCGCCGCTGAGGCGCGGCGGCGGTGCATGCTGCCGCCTCGGCTGGACGGACCGAAGGGAAGGGGTCCCAGCGGCCGGTTGACGCGCGACGCCAGCGGCACCCGCTGCAAGCCTCTTGGCTCCTCAGGAGGGGAAGACGGCGACGAAGTGGCTTGGGGATACGACCGAAGCGCCATTCGGAGGAGTCCGTAGCAGGAGCCGGTCGCCGGTGACCAGATGGGCTCTCGGTTCGCTGGCAAGCAGTGCCCAAAGGTGGTTGTCGCCCGCGTCCGGGGCCTCACCGGCCGCTGGCGGCTCCCTCCACACGGCCGTTGCCACCAGTTCGGTCAGGAACCGGTCAAGCTCTTCGGACGTCAGGCCGTGCCGTTCGACAAGCGCCGGACGCCGTAGTACGGCCGAGTACTCGCTCAACAACGCCAGCGACATCAGGTACAGGATCCTGCCGCTGATCATGAAGTCCAGAATCCTCGCCGGCGGGGCGCTCGAGTTCCCGTCAATCAGACCCGAAACGACCACATTCGTGTCGATGACGCACAATCGCCGTTGAACGGGACCGCGACCGCTCGCTCGCGGCCGTGGTCCGCGCGCCAAGAGCTACTTTCCTTCTCGTTGACGGCTTGTCTCCTCAACCGCGAGAGCCATTGCCCGATCAGAGTCGAGCCCTGAGTTCCCGCGTGCCTTGAGGACGAGCTCCCGCGCGGTTTCGTAGGGTTGGATGCCTCTCAGCTCCAGACTCTCTTCGATGATCGCAGCCATAGAGCAGCCTTGCCGGGCGGCTGCTTCCTTCAAGGCCCGGTGCGTCTGATCTGCCAACGTAATGGTCAAGCGGGTCATGGGGTAGACACCTCACTCGTTGTAACCGACGTCAACACCAGAACATGCTAACACCAACTCACCAACACCGTGAGCGCGGGTCGGGCATCCAGGACACTTGCGCCGTGGCACGCTACTTGCGTGTCCTAGCCGACGCTTACTCCTGGTGATGTGGCGGCTGGGGCAAACACGGAGCCTGCGACCGGTCTGGCGCCGCTAGTCAACTGCCGGCGCGTACCGGCCCGGCTCGGCCTCCACGACCTTGCCTTCCTCGACGAGGGCATCCAGGTGGGCCCGCAAGGAGAACGCGGCGGGACCGTGGAGTTTGGGGTCCACGTCGGCGTAGATGCGTGCGACCATTTCGGGGATGGTGGCGACGCCGACGGCGACCGCTTCGAGGGCCTGGTCGGTGCGTTGCTGGCGGTGGCGACGAATCTCGTGGATCCGGTCGAGTGGCGGTTTGATCGACTCGCCGTGGCCGGGGTGGAGGACTTCGATGCCGCCGTCGGAACCCAGTTCGATCAATCGTTCGAGGGAGGCCATGTACTGGTTCAGGTTGCCGTCCGGCGGCGCGATGATCGAGGTCGACCAGCCCATGACCAGGTCGGCGGTGAACACGGTCCGCTCCTCTTCGAGCAGGAAGCAGAAGTGGTCGCTGGCGTGGCCCGGGGTGTGGAGCGCCACCATCGTCGTGCCTTCGGCGGACAGACGCTCGCCGTCCGTGAGGCGGCCGGCGGCGAACGGGGGCTGCTCGCTGAAGGCGAGGATCTCCGCTCCGTAGTGTTCGGCGACGCGGGGCGCCAGGGGCCAGTGGTCGCGGTGGAGGTGGCTGACCAGGACTGCCTCGACCTGGCGGCCGGCCACTGCCGCCGTCACCGCGTCGAAGTGCCGGTCGTCCTCCTCGCCCGGGTCGAGGACGAAGACGGGTCCGCTCGCCGAGCCGATGACCCAGGTGTTCGTGCCCGGGCCGGTGAACATCCCCGGGTTGTCCTGCGTCACTCGCAACACGCGGTCGGACAGCCGCACCGGCTTACCCTTCACAAGACCGTCCATCCGGCTGCGGCTCAGACGCTGAATGCCCGCTTCCAGTCGCGAGCACTGGCGACTGAAGGACTGGGGGCCGCGCTCTCGTAGCCCTCCTCACCCGGAATCACCGGGCGCGGCGGGTCATCCGGCGTCCGGCCCAGCAGCACGCGGGGCTGGATGACGGGGAACTCCTCCTGCGCTTCGACAGCCGCGATCGCGGCGGCGGCGGTGTCGAACTGCGCCAGCTTCATCAGGTTGCGGATGGTCGGAAAGATGATCATCCACTCCTTTCTGCGGCCGTGTTCGAGGGCCTCCCTGGCGGTAACCCAGGCGGAGTTCGTCAGTTCGTAGTCGTCGTGCCCGGCAGTCTGGTTCCTGGGCGCCCGAGTCACGAAGAAACGGGTGTCGTACCGCCTGGGCTGCCCCTCCGGGGTGACCCAGTGCGCCCAGTAGCTGATCCGGTCCGTGGCCAGCGTGAGCCCTTCCCGGGCCGCGATGTCGAGCAGGGAGAGTTTGCCGGCGTTCAGTTCTGCCCGCAGTGTCTCGTAGCGCTCCTCCACCGACCGGTCCGAGAAGTCGAGCAGCCGTCCGTCGCGATCGTAGGCCAGCAGCACGCCGGCCTCTTCGAAGCACTCGCGGATCGCGGCGACGTAGAACGTCAGCCCGCCCTCCTGAAGCGACAGCCGATCACTGGCGTCGCGGTCCGTCAGGCCGTGGCACAGAGCCTCGTCGACCCGATCTTCGGGATCGACCCGCCCGCCGGGGAAGACATAGGCGCCGCCGACGAAGTCCGACTTGATGTGGCGGCGCTCCATGAACACCTCGACACCACGTTCGCTGTCCCGCAGCAGCAGGACCGTCGACGCGTGACGGGCTGTGACCGGGGCCTTCGACAGCTCAGACATCGCCACCATCCAGTTCTTCAATCAGATCGTCGGCCGCGGACTCCGAGGCCTGCAACCGCCGGGCGGCCTCCTCCGCTCCGCGCATCGCCCGCAGGAAGCTGCGTCCCGCGATGTCCTTCAACTCGTCGTCGCTGTATCCGCGGCGAACCAGTTCGACCAGGAGATCGGGGAAGGTCGAGGCATCCTCCAGTCCGACCGGGACGGTGGGAATGCCGTCGAAGTCGGAACCGATCCCCAGGTGGGCGGTTCCGATCAAGGCCCGAATGTGGTCGATGTGATCCGCCACGTCGCCCAGCGAAGCCTGGGGACCGGGATTCTCCCGCCGCCAGGCTGCCAGGTGCGACCGCAGTTCGCTCGGCACCACGCCGGCCGCGGACAGGCGAAGCCGCTCCGCGTCCATGCGCTGGAAGTAGGCCCGCACACCGTCGTTGACGAAGGACGGCACGAAGGTGACCATCACGACGCCCCCGTTCTCCGCGAGGCGCTTCAGCACGTCGTCTGGAACATTGCGGGGACTCGGCGTGACCGCGAACGCGGAGGAATGGGAGAAGATGACCGGCGCCCTCGTCTCGTCCAGCGCCTGGTGCATCGTCTGCGGAGACACGTGGGAAAGGTCGATCAGCATCCCCAGGCGGTTCATCTCCCGCACCACCTGGCGGCCGAAGGCCGTCAGGCCACCGTGGGCGGGCCGGTCGGTGGCGGAGTCGGCCCAGGCCGAGTTGCTGCCGTGGGTCAGGGTCATGTATCGAACGCCAACATCGAAGAGCTGACGCAGCACGCCCAGGGACGACTGGATGGAGTGCCCGCCCTCGGCGCCGAGCAGCGACGCGATCTTGCCGTTCTTGTGGATCCGCTCGATGTCGTCGGCGGTCAGGGCCAGTTCCAGGTCGTCCGGGTAGAGCTCGATCAAGCGCTTCGTCAAGTCGACCTGCTCAAGGACGACTTTCGCAGCTCCCCGCCCGCCAAAGGATGTCGGAATGTAGACCGACCAGAACTGGGCGCCGACTCCCCCCTGGCGGAGGCGAGCCAGGTCGGTGTGCATCGGCGGCTCGACCGCCGAGGTATCGCGAAAGTCGATTTGGTCCACGTGATTCGCGACCCGCGTCCGGTACTGCCAGGGCACATCGTTGTGTCCGTCGATCAACGGCACTTCGCGGAGCAGGTCCAGCACATGCTCTCGGCTGGCGCGTTCTTCTTCGGCGGAGGCCACGGGCGGTGAACCATAGCTCACCGCCGCAGCGACGGCAGCGCCCAGCAAGGCGCCGACTCGGCAACTCATCCCGACTCCCCTTCCTTCACGACGCCGCGATTGTAGGGCAAACCAGGCGCCGTGCGCGCTGACGACGACCCGACAGCTCGAAGGCGCAAGACCGGACAGCGGCATTGCTACGCTGCGCACCGTGCAGGACTGTTCGGCCAGAACGATCGGGATCATCGGCTTCGGCAGCTTTGGCCGGTTCATCGCCGGCCACCTCGGCGCCCACTTCGACGTGCGGGTCTGGGACCGCCGGGAGCTGGAGGCGGAGGCAACGGACCGGGGAGTGCGGTGGGCCAGTCTCGACGCCTGTGCCCGTTGCGATGTTCTCATTCCCGCGGTACCCGTTCAGGAGCTGGATTCCCTGCTGGTCCACGCGGTTCCCCACCTCGGCGAACGCTCGCTGGTCGTGGATGTCGCCTCGGTCAAGGTCAAGCCGCACAGGATTCTCGAGCGACGGCTGCCAGCGGGCGTCGAGTTCATCGGCACCCATCCCATGTTCGGCCCCCAGAGCGGCAGTGAGGGCATCGAGGGCCTGAAGGTCGTGCTCTGCCTGCCGGGCCGGCCGGTGGATCCTCGACGAGTCGCGGGCCTGCGGGGCTTCCTCACGGCGGACCTCGGGTTGGAAGTGCTCGAGATGTCGGCCGAGGAGCATGACGCCGAGATGGCCTACATCCAGGGGCTTACGCACTGGATGGCGAAAGCGCTACGTGAGATTCACGTCCCGAACCCCGCTCTCGGCACCGTCGCCTACCGGCACATGATGAAGATCGAGGAGAACCTCCGGCACGACTCGGACGGTCTCTTCCTGACCATCGCGCGGGAGAACCCGTTCGCGGCCGACGCCAGGCGTGAACTCAGCGAGAGACTGCGCGAGATCGAAGAATCGATCGAACGGGACTAGGACAGCCAACGCTTCCGGCGACGGTAGTGCTTTACGTCGCGGTAGCTCTTCCGCTGCCCGACCTGGGTGAGTCCGAGGTAGAACTCCTTGACATCGGCGTTGTCCTGGAGCTCCGCCGGCGTTCCTTCCAGCACGACCCGTCCACCTTCCATGATGTATCCGTAGTGCGAGATTTCGAGCGCACGCGACGCGTTCTGCTCGACCAGAAGGATCGTGGTTCCCTGTTCGCGGTTGATGCGCTGCACGATCTCGAAGATCTCCTGGACTAGCAGCGGCGCCAGTCCCAGGGACGGTTCATCGAGGAGCATCAGCTTGGGCTGGGCCATCAGCGCCCTGCCGATCGCCAGCATCTGCTGTTCGCCGCCCGAGAGAAAGCCGGCCATCGACGCGCCGCGTTCCTTGAGGCGAGGGAAGTAGCTGTAGACACGGTCCAGAGACTCGTCGACCCCACCCTTGTCCCGGGCCGTGTAGGCGCCGGCAAGAAGGTTCTCCTGCGGCGTCAGGTGCTCGAACACCCGGCGCCCCTCCATGACCTGGAAGATCCCGCGCCGCACGATGTCCTCGGCCGGCAGCTTGTCGATCTGCTCGCCCTCGAACTCCACCCCGCCGTCCGTGACCTCGCCGTCCTCGGGATGAAGCAACCCTGAGATCGCCTTGAGCGTCGTCGACTTGCCGGCTCCGTTGGTGCCCAGCAGCGCCGCGATCTGGCCCCGCTCCACCTTGAGCGACAACCCCTTGAGAACGAGGATGACATCGTTGTAGATGACCTCGACGTTGTTCAGAGAGAGCATGACGTGCCTTGAGAAGGTTTCCTGCCCTGTCTCGGTCCGGCTCCTCCGCCAACCGCCAGGGGTGGGTGCTCGCCTACTCCGCTGCCCCCGGGCTGCCCGCCATCCGCATCTCCGTCACCGGCTGCCACTTGCCGTCCCGGACCTCGAAGATCCTCATGCCCTTGACGCCACGATGGTCGGTCGCGGTGAACGTCACCGGGGCGGTCACGCCGCCAGACTCGAGCCCGTCGAAGGTCTCGAACGCCGCGCGGATGGCCTCGCCGGTGATCTCGCCCGTCGCGGCCGCGCGCTCGATCGCCTCGGTCACGAAACCGGCCACCGTCCAACCCTGGCCGTAGAGCAGGCCCTCCTCCTCGATCGAACCGCCCTTCGAGGCGAGGTGCTCGGCAGCATCGTTCAGGCCATCGATACCCTCACCCGGCGGCGAGTAGATGATCGAACCGAGAACGCCGTTCGCGGCCTCCCCCGCAAGTTCCAGCAGCACCTCGTTGCTGCAGTAGTTCAGGCAGGCGAACCGGATGTCGAGGCCCAGGTCCCGCGCGTTCTTGAGAGCGAGCGAAGCCGGTCCCGACGTGTTCTGGAACACGACCCAGTTCGCGCCGGACTCGGCAATCCGCGTCAGGGTGGCGCTGAAGTCCGTGTTGCCCCGCGCCATCTCGTGCGGCGTCATCTCGATACCCAGTTGCTTCGCGTACTCCTCGCCACCCTGCCGCCACGGTGAAAGCCCAAATGGACTCGGGTGATGCATCAGCGCCACGTTCGGCTTCTCGTCTCCCGTGGCCTCCGCCTGCTCCATCAGGTAGTCGAGCAGGATGAACAACTGGTCGCTGTAGGTCGTGCCGACGAGGAAGTTGAACGGCGCCTCTTCCGGGTCGCCGAGCACATGCGAGAACGAAGCGGACACGAAGGGGATCTGGTCGGCCGCGATCCGGCCTCGCAGGGCCTCGGTGTCACCGGTGCCCCAGCCCATGAACATGACCGACCCGTTCTGGACATACTCGGAGTAGAGCTGTTCGGCCTTCGCCACGTCGTAGCCGTAGTCGTTCCACAGCAGTTCCACCGGACGGCCAGCGATGCCGCCGCGCTCGTTGAGCCGGTCGTAGTAGTCGCGGATCGCCTCGGCGTACATCGTGCCGACGTCCGAGGTCGGACCCGTCAGATCGAAGATCGCGCCGATCGTGATCGGGGCGGTCGCTTCGTCGACTGGATCGCCGCCTCCGCATGCGCCGAGAAGGGACAGGGAAAGAACGGCGATGAAGGCAAGACGAGTCATGGGGGAGGGTCTCCTCAAGGGGTGCCGGGCAACCCGAGTCTGGCGCCTGAGTAACCGGCGGATCATATCGCCCGCGACGTGACGCGGCGGCTAGTACGAGAACGGCCAGACGCGGAAGTAGTCCTTCACGTTGCGCCACAGTCTGGCGAGGCCCTCCGGTTCGAGCACCAGGAACAGGATGATCACCAGGCCGAAGACGCCCTGCTGGACGTAGGGCAGGACCGTGGCCGCCCAGGGCGCCGTGTCCTGGAGCGAACGGCCGACGGTGTTGATCATGGCCGGCAGCAGAACGATGAGCGTGGCGCCGAAGAAGGAACCCGAGATCGTCCCCAGGCCGCCGATAATGATCATCGCCAGGTAGGAGATGGATACTTCGATCGTGAACCGCTCCCATGTGACGATCGAGCGGTAGTGCGCCAGCAGAGCGCCCGAGAGCCCGACCAGGAAGGACGACGTGGCGAACGCCAGCAGCTTGTAGCCGAAGACGTTCACACCGATCGCCGAAGCCGCGATGTCCTGGTCCCGGATCGCCACCCAGGCTCGGCCGACCCGCGAGCGGAACAGATTCGCAGCGAAGAGCGCCACCGCCAAGGCAACAACGATCAGGATCCAGTAGAAGCGCCCGTCCGTGTTCAGTCGCGCGCCGAACATTTCGGGCGCCGGCACGACAAGGGCCTCCGTGCCCCCGGTGAGCCCGGTCCAGTGCGTGACGACGAACTCGACGATCTGCTGCGCGGCCAGAGTGGCCACCGCCAGGTAGAGCCCCTTGAGTCGCAGCGACGGCAGGCCGACCACCAGGCCGGCGACGGCGGTGATCAGAGCCGCCACGGGGATGCTGATGTAGAAAGGAACACCGAAGCGAACGGTGAGAAGGCCGGCGCCGTAGGCTCCGATCGCCATGAAGGCGCCCTGGCCCAGCGAGATCTGGCCCGTGTAGCCGACCAGGATGTTCAGACCGATCGCACCGATCGTGGCAATCGCGACCTGATTCGCGAGATTGAGCCAGTACGGCGTGGCCAGGAACGGGAACACGACGAGTCCGACCAGGAGCAGCCCCGTGCGTACCTTCTGCAACGGCATGCGCCGCAGAGCCATGTCCGAGCGGTAGTCGCTGAAGAAGATTCCGGATTCCATGACAGGGGATCGAGTTGAAGCAGGACGCGGGGAGAACCCCCTACACGCGCTCGATGATCTCCTTGCCGAACAGGCCGTAGGGACGAACCATGAGGACGACGATCAGGACGACGTACGGAACGATGAGCTCGAGACCCGAGGTCGTGTAGCCGGCCGTGTAGGACTCGAGCAACCCGATCACGCCGCCGCCGACGACCGCACCTGGGACGGAGTCGAGGCCGCCGAGGATGACCACCGGAAACACCCGCAGACCGATGAAGATGATGTCGTGGCTGACGCCGACCGTGTTCGCCAGGATGATGCCGGCGACCGCGGCCGTGATCGCCGCCATCGCCCAGGCCACCGCCAGGACGCGTTTGATGCTGATTCCCATCGAAAGGGCCGCCTGCTGGTCGTCGGCGATCGCCCGCATCGCGATCCCGTCCCGCGTGTGACGGAAGAAGAGGGTCAGAACCGTCAGCAGGATTCCGGCGATCGCGATGACGAGCAAACGGTCGATGCCGACGACCGCGCCCATGAACTCGATCTCGCCCGATGGAATGAAGTTCGGGAAGGCCTTGGGCCGTGCCCCCCAGATGCCGTTGACGACCGCCCGCAGCAGGCTGGAGAGGCCGATCGTGACCATGATCATCGAGATCACCGGCTCGCCGATCAGCGGCCTCAGCACGAGCCGCTCGACGATCAGCCCGATCAACGCGGCACAGATCAGGGTGACAGCCACACCTACGCTCCAGGGGAGCCCGAACTGGCCGATGAAGGCGAACGCGAGGTAGGCCCCGAAGAGCAGGAACTCACCCTGCGCGAAGTTGATCACGTCGCTCGCCTTGAAGATGACGACGAAGCCGACCGCGACCAGGGCGTAGACCATGCCGTTCGAGAGACCCGAAACGGTGAGTTGAAGGAAGACGTCGCCTTGCATCGTCGGGATCCTCGGGCGCAGCCTAGGCGGTCGCGGGCGCGGCGATCCGCAGCCGGGTCTCCAGGATGGCCGTGCTGCCGTCCTGGTAGGTGATCTGGTTCTCGATCTCCACCGCATCCTTGCCGCCGTAGAGCGCGTCGACGAGCCGGCGATAGCGGTCGGCGATGAACCGGCGCCGCACCTTGCGCGTACGCGTCAGTTCCTCGTCGTCCGCGTCGAGTTCCTTGTGCAGCAGCAGGAGCCGCTGGATGCGGGCCGACTCGGGAAGATCGGCGTTGATTCGCGCGGTGTGCTCCAGTGCGAGTTCGTAGATCTCGGGCTTCTGTGCCAGGTCGGTGAAGGTCGTGTAGGGAATCTGGCGGCGCTCGGCCCACTTGCCGGTGTTCGCGAAGTCGATCGTGATCAGGGAGGTCACGAACGGGTAGTCGCCGCCGCCGAACACGACCGCCTCCTTGATGTAGGGACTGAACTTCAGCTTGTTCTCGATGAACTGCGGCGAGAACTGCGTCCCGTCGTGCAGTTCCATCACGTCCTTCTTGCGATCGATGACGATCAGGTGCCCGCCGTCGTCCATGTAACCGGCGTCACCGGAGTACAGCCAGCCGTCGCGGAGCGACTCCTCGGTGGCTTCCTGGTTGTTGTAGTAGCCCAGAAACACGGAAGGACTCCTGGTCAGAATCTCTCCGCCCTCACCGATCCGGACCTCCGCGCCCGGCACCGGCGTCCCGACGGTATGGAACTTGATGTCGTCGTCGCGGTGAACGACCGAGATGCCGGACACCTCGGTCTGACCGTAGATCTGCTTCAGGTTCACGCCGATGGCATGGAAGAAGCGGAAGATGTCCGGCCCCAGTGCCGCGCCGCCCGTGTAGGCCCGCCGGATTCGCCGCAGACCCAGCTTGTCGCGCAGCCAGAAGAAACAGCACGCGTTCGCGAGCGCGCGCTGGAATGCGAGGAAGGCCGGCTGCCGGCCGTGCTCGAGCAAGGTGTCGGCGGAGCGGTAGCCGACGTCGAGCGCCCGGTTGTAGACCTTGCGCTTGAGCCACGACGCGTCCTCGATCCTGACCTGGACGTCGGAGACCATGTTCTCCCAGATCCGCGGCGGCGAGAACATCGTGTGCGGCCCGATCTCGCGGATGTCCTGCTGCACAGTCTCCGGCTCTTCGGGGAAGTTCAGCGCGAAGCCGACCAGCAGTCCACAGGCGGCGCCGATCATCTGCTCGCCGATCCACGCCAGGGGCAGAAAGGAGACGAACTCGTCGTCGCTCTGCATCGGGTCGATGCTCACGAAACTGTGCGCCATCTCCAGCAGATTGCGGTGGGACAGCATCGCCAGTTTGGGCTTGCCCGTCGTGCCGGAAGTCGTCGAAAGCAGCGCCACGTCGTCGGATTCCGTCGCCACGACCCAGCTCTCGAAGTCGGCTTCGGAGTTGCTGGTGGCGGATCGTCCGATCTCCTCCACTTCGGGGAAGCCAAGCAGGAAATCGTGGGGGTAGGAACCGAGTCCGCGCGGGTCGTAGTAGATGACCCGCTCCACCTTCTGGTCGCCACTCCCGCCGCCGCCGCTCAGTTCGTCCCAGACTTCCAGGAGCTTGTCGACCTGCTCCTGGTCCTCCGCGATGACGAACCGGGCGCCCGAGAACTCCATCAGGTAGCGGACTTCGAGGGCGACGGAATCCTGGTACACGCCGAGGGACCGGGCGCCGATCGACTGCGCCGCGAGCTGCGCAATCAACCATTCGGGCCGGTTGTCGCCCAGCACCGCGACGATCTCGCCCTTCTTCAAGCCGAGTTCGACGAGACCGCGCGCGAAACTCCGAACCCGTTCGGCGTAGTCGACCCAGGTGAGGCTCTGCCAGATGCCGAACTCCTTCTCGCGCAGCGCGACCTCATCCCCGCGCTCGCGAGCATTCTTCAGCAGCAGCTTCGGCAGAGTGTCCGCGTCGCGCGGCAGGGCTTCAGGCGCGCTCACTCGGCGTCTCCGAGGTAGGCATGAATCACCGCCGGGTCGGCGCGCACGTGGTCCGGCGTGCCGCAGGCGATCGAGCGGCCGAAGTCGAGCACGGCGACACGGTCTGAGAGGTCCATCACCACGCCCATGTCGTGCTCGATCAGCACGGTCGTCACGCCGCGCTCCTCGTTCACGTCGAGGATGAACCGGGCCATGTCCTCCTTCTCCTCGACGTTCATTCCCGCCATCGGTTCATCGAGCAGCAGGAGCTTCGGATCGAGCGCCAGCGCCCGGGCGAGCTCGACGCGTTTCTGCAGGCCGTAGGCCAGCGTCCCGACCGCCTGATGACGGAGATTCTCGATCTCGAGGAAATCGATCACGTCCTCGACCGCGGCGCGGTGCCTGATCTCCTCACGGCGCTGCGAACCCCAGTAGATGCCGCAGGTCAGCACGTTGCCCCGCATGTGGATGTGCCGTCCCAGCATCAGGTTCTCGAGCACGGACATCGCGCGGAAGAGCTCGATGTTCTGGAACGAGCGGGCGACCCCGAGCTTCGCCACCTTGTGGGGCGCCCTGCCGAGCAGGGACGCCGGCTCTTCACCCGGTGACGCGGAATAGGTGATCGAGCCCTTCTGCGGGCGGTAGAGACCGCTGATCGAGTTGAGCAACGATGTCTTGCCGGCGCCGTTCGGCCCGATGATCGCGAAGACCTCACCGTGACGGACATCCAGGGCGACATCGTCGAGGGCGTGCACGCCACCAAAGGACAGCGTGAGGCCATCGACCTCGAGGCACGTCGAGGGCGCGGGCGAAGAGGCTCCAGGTTCGGCCACGGCTGCGCGATTGTATGCGGGCAGCAGCCGCAACGGGGAAAGCCGACCGTCAGACGAACACTCCCACCGCGACGATCTGCAAAGATCGCCGCGCTCTTCGCCTTCACCAGCCAACTACCTCACAGGATCCCCATCATGCCGGCACGTCCCGCTCTGGTCAGCGCCCCGGACCGACTCGACCTGGCTGCGCCCGAAGACGTCGGCTTGAGCGCCGCTCAACTGGCCAGTATCGACGAGCACCTGCGCCTGCGCTACCTGGAGCCCGAGAAGATCGCCGGCTGCCTGACCCTGGTCGCCCGCGCCGGCAAGCCCGCCTACCTGTCGGCGCAGGGGCTGATGGACCGGGAGCGGGGGCGACCGATGCAGGCCGACACGATCTTCCGCATCTACTCGATGACCAAACCGATCACGTCGGTCGCGTTGATGCAGCTCTACGAGCAGGGCCACTTCCAGCTCGACGATCCGGTCCACAAGTTCATCCCCGCGTGGCGCAATCTCCGCGTGTTCCAGAGCGGCAACCACCCGCACTTCCTGACCCGGCCGGTCGACCGGCCGATGACGATCCGCGACCTCTTCACCCACCAGTCCGGGCTCACGTACGGCTTCATGGAGCGCACGAACGTGGATGCCGCGTACCGCAAGCTCGGCGTCGGCGGACCGCCGTCCGGCGGCAGCCTGGGGCAGATGATCGAGCAGCTCGCGGAGCTTCCACTCGAGTTCTCGCCCGGCGAGGCATGGAACTACTCCGTGGCGACGGACGTGCTCGCCTACCTGGTCGAGGTGTTCTCCGGGCAGCCGTACGACGAGTACCTCCAGCAGCACATCTTCCAGCCACTCGGCATGGTGGACACTGGCTTCACCGTGCCCACCTCCAAGGTAGACCGCTTCGCGGCCAACTACCGCCGGGACCGGAACAAGAAGCTCGTCCTGCTCGACGATCCGCTGACGAGCCACTACACCGGCGACGTCACGTTCTTCTCCGGCGGCGGCGGACTCGTATCGACGGCGCACGACTACTACCGCTTCTGCCAGATGATGCTGAACGGAGGCGAACTCGAAGGGGCGCGCATCCTCGGCCGCAAGTCGGTGGAGCTCATGACGATGAACCACCTCCCCGGCAACCGCGATCTGACCGATCTGGCGGTCGGTTCCTTCAGCGAAACGACCTACGAGGGCGTCGGCTTCGGCCTCGGCGTCTCTGTCACGCTCGATCTCGCCGTCGCCCAGTCGATCGGGTCCGTCGGCGAGTACGGCTGGGGCGGTGCCGCCAGCACCGCCTTCTGGATCGATCCGCTGGAGGACCTGATCGTCATCTTCATGGTCCAGTTCTGGATGTCGGGCACGTTCAACTTCCGCGGCCAACTGAAGTCGATCGTCTATCCGGCACTGACCTGAACCGCACTCGTGGTGGACAGCCTTCGTTCGACCTGCAAGACCCGAGCCGGGCTGCGCACCGCTCTACTACGGCGAACGCGACTCTTCGAGAAGGCCGTCTCCTGGTCACGGCTGGCCACGGTCCTTCTGGCAGCCGTACTCGTCTGGCTGTCCGTTCAGGGGCGGCTCTTCTCCCTCTTCTGGGCCGCCGTGCCCGTCCTCTGCTTCCTGGTCCTCGTCGTCCTTCACGAGCGCATCCTGCGACGGGTTCACCGGCTGGAGCGGGCACGGGACTTCTACCGCCGGATCCTCGACCGTCTCGACGGCGACTGGCGCGCCGGCGGTCGGCCTGGATCACGCTTCGGCGACGAACACGCCGAGCACGTCTACGCCGCGGACCTCGACCTGTTCGGCCCCGACTCCCTGTTCCTGATGTTGAACCGGGCACGGACCCGCGGCGGCGACGAACTCCTGGCATCCTGGTTGCTCCGGCCCGCGCCACCCGACGTTGTACGCAAGCGCCAGGAGGCCGTGCGCGAGCTGGCGCCCCGCCTCGACTTCCGCGAACGTCTCGCCGCCTCCGGTCGAATCGCGCGCACCGACCTCGATCCGGAGGCGCTGGTGTCCTGGGCGGAGGGCGACGGGCGGCCCGCGCTCCCTGGCGCCGGCAGCCGGGAGTTCCTGGTGCGCGCCCTGCTGGGTCTGGTCGCGGTCGGCAACGTCCTCACCGTGACCGGCTGGATGATCTGGAGCTGGGGGCCGTCGCCCTTCCTGGCCCTGGCGTTGCCGCAGGTCCTCTGCACTCTGACGATGCGCGGCCGCTTCAGGGCGGCAACCGACGGCGTGACGCGCGCGAGCCGTGACCTCAACCTGGTCTCATCGTTGCTCGAAGTCATCGAGCGCGAGCCGCTCGAGAGCAGCCGTCTGGTCGAACTGGCGAAGCGGCTGCGGAGCGGCGACGGGATCACCGGCTCCCGAAGCGCCAGGCATCTGCAACGTCTGGTCGACCTGCTCGACTCGATGCACAACGCCGTCTTCGCCCCCTTCGGCCTGCTGCTGCTCTGGACTCCCCAACTCGCCTACGCGATCGACTCGTGGCGCCGTCGCCACGGCGACCGGGTCGCCGCCTGGCTGGGGACGCTGGCCGAGGTCGAGGCCCTGGCGAGTCTCGCCTCCCACGCGTTCGAGCACCCGGACCACACCTTCCCCACACTGGTGGAGCCAGTCGGCAGGCAGCGCCCGATGCTCGCCGGCAGGCAGATCGGGCATCCCCTGTTGCCTTCGGAGGACTGCGTGGCGAACGACGTCCACCTCGCCTGCCCGCTCGAGGACGGCAGCCATACCGGCCCGCCGGCCCAGTGCCTGATCGTGAGCGGCTCGAACATGTCCGGCAAGAGCACTCTGCTGAGGACCGTCGGCACGAACGTCGTCCTCGCGCTTGCCGGCGCGCCAGTACGGGCCCGGTCGCTCCGGCTGACGCCGCTCGCCATCGGTTCCTCCCTCCAGCTCAGGGACTCCCTGGCGGAAGGCCAGTCCAGGTTCTACGCCGAGATCACCAAGCTCCGGTCCGTGCTCGACCTGACGGACCGGGAGACGCCCGTCCTGTTCCTGCTCGACGAGATCCTCCACGGCACGAACTCCCACGACCGCCGAGTCGGCGCCGAAGGCCTCATCCGCGGCCTCCTCGACCGCGGCGCGATCGGACTCGTGACCACCCACGATCTGGCGCTGGCCCGGATCGCCGACGACTCGGGGCATTCAACCTTGCGAAACGTCCACTTCAGGGATGAGCTCGAAGACGGCGAGATCCGGTTCGATTTCCGCCTGCGCGAGGGCACAGTCACCCGCAGCAACGCGCTCGACCTGATGCGCCAGGTCGGCCTGAAGGTGTAGCAGCCCGCGGCCGTCGTCCTCACGCGCCCCACACGGTAACGGCCCGCCCGCCCAGCGACTCCTCGCGCCGGAAGATCTTCTCCTCCCAAGACTTGGAATCGTCCCGGTCGAAGATCACAAGGTGTCCCGACTCGCCGCCGCAGCGGTCCATGTAGTCCAGAGTCTGCTCCAGGCCCTCGCGGATCGTGGCGTCCAGGCTGCCGCGCAGGACCTTGCACTCCACGACGTAGCGGCGCGCGGGCACGCCCGGCTCGGCGACGCCCGCTAAACGGCCGGGCGGCCACACGATCAGCAGGTCGGTCCGCCGGCTGCCCAGCGCGTACTCGCGCTCGATCCGGCCGCCCCCGTTGACGACCCGCTGCAGGAACGCCTGCAGCAGCAACTGCGGACCCGCTTCCTTGTACTGGAACCGCTCGAGCCAGTGCTCGGAGTGCTCCCGGAAGAACCGCTGGAACGCCGCCAGCAAACCCTCCACGTCCAGGTCGCCATCAGGCTTCACGTACCACTCCGTCTCCTGGAGGATCGAGTCCTCGCGGGCGTACATCAGCTCCCGCGGGATCACTTCCCGGTATATCGGGTTCGCGATCCGGCGCGGGCCGCGCCGGGCCAGCAGACCCAGATCGCGAACGTACTCCACGTCGTCCGGACCGGCTCTGCCGGCGTCGGCCCCGCTCAGGACCGGCTCGACCACCCGCCGCACCCGCTCTTCGCGCAGCTTGTCCGCCAGTTGGTGCAGGTGGGTCTGCCGACCCAGGACCAACTCCTCCCTGGCATCCATGATCGCTTCCTCGTCGATCGTTCGCGAGCGGTCCCGCGCAACCCTGTTCTTGAAGCAGGCCTGGTAGGCCAGCGCGTTGACCAGCCACGGCTGGCCTTGAGACAGGCTCCACACCGCGGCAAGCGCGCCCTCCGTGAACTCCTGCCCCGTCTCCTCGGTGTGCTGGCCGAGCAACGCGCGCACGTCGTCCCCATCGAACTCGCCCAGCCGCAGCGACTCCGCCTTGATGTTGAACGCACTGCCGCCGGCGATGATCTCACCCCCCGACTCCGAGTGGATGCGGTAGTCGCGCACGTCCCGGATCCCGCACAGGATCACGCTCTGCGGAAAGGCCGCCGGACGGTTGGCATACCCCGCCCGTAACTGGCGCAGCACCGAGATCAACGTGTCGCCCACCAAGGCGTCGATTTCGTCCAGGAACAGCACCAGCGGCCTGACATCGTTCTGCGTCCACCGGCCCAGCGCCAGCCGCAGGGCGCCGTGCGGACCCGCGCGCGCCAGCGCGCTTTCCCACATCCCATCCAGAAAGTCGTCGCCCGGAGCAACGAGAGCCTGCTCCGAAATCTCCGCCAACACGGTCCGAATACCCGCCCCGACGTCCCCGCGCGCCGTCTGGGCGGTCTCGACGTTGGCGTAGACGCAGCGGTACTCGTTCCCCTCGTTCAGCAGGTCGCGCAGCGCCAGCAGCGCCGAGGTCTTCCCCGTCTGGCGCGGCGCGTGCAGAACGAAGTACCGCTTGTCGCGGATCAGGCGCAGGACCTCGTCGAGGTCGAATCGCTCCAGCGGCGGAATGCAGTAGTGGTCCGCCCGAACCACCGGCCCGGAGGTGTTGAAGAAGCGCTCGGCCATCGGCATGCACTCGCCCGTTTGGCGATGCCTGCCAGTCTAGCCCGCGTACCTCGCCCCTCCCGGCGCACGCTCGCCGCACGCAGGCGGTAACGCGGCGGCTACGAAGCGGCCGAGGTGCGCAGCGGCTCCAGTGCCTCGATGGCTGCCGCGTTCCTGGACCGTGCAGCGTGCCAGAGATCCCAGTCCTGCTGCAGGCCAAGCCAGAATTCAGCGGTCATCCCGGTAACTCGGGCCAACCGCAACGCGGTATCCGCAGTCACAGTGCCCTTGGCATGGACGATCCCCCGAAGCCGCGAATAGGAGACACCCAACCTCTGGGCAAATGCCGACTGCGAGATGCCCAGCGGCTTCAGGAACTCCTCAAGCAGCATCTCTCCTGGGTGCGTCGGCGGTTGACACCGTGGCAACCGGCGTGCGGGCTGAGTTCCTCCACCGCGCCTGCCAGCAGCCGCCTCAGTGGTAGTCGGTGATTTCGACGTCATCGGCATAGCCACCGTCTCCGAGCCGCTCGCGTCGTCGCGCCGTCGAAGATGCCTCGGTGGCTCGATCAGCGAACGACCGGATCATGGAGCGAACATTGTAGTCCAGCCGGATCGTAGCGCTTGACAGAACCGGATTTGCCGCTAGGCTGATGCCTCCACAGGGCGGTCGCCTCCACAGGGCGGTCGCCTCCACAGGGCGGTCGCCTCCACAGGGACTTGATGGATAGTCCCGGAAAGGAGACGAGACATGCCCACACTGATCGAGTTGATCGAAGCAGGCTTGGTGCTCGCAGCCCGCATCCACCTCGTGCTCGTCGGCTAGCCGCCGAGCCAGACGTAGGGGGCGGGCGGTCCTTACCGACGTGCCGCTCCGCCCCCTGCCTACTTGGTGTAGAATCGGCCCTTGAACCGCTCGTTCCGTTCCCCATGACTGCCACCGTCGTTCCATTCCGCTCGTCGCCCGAGCCGGCGCTTCTCCCGGAGCGCGTTCCCGCGCCCGAGGCCGCGCCGCGCGCGGTTGAGGTGACCGAGGACTTCGAGACGATCCGGGATCGCGCGCGGGAACAAGTCGCCAACGGGTCTTACCGGGAGGCCGCTGCCGCCTATCGCACGGCCGTGGACGTGGCTACGGCCGCCGGGGAAGTCGACCTCGCGGATGAGGCGCTCTGCGGTTGGGGCGCAGCAGAAACGGAACTCGGCAACGGCACGGAGGTCATGCCAGAGTTGCGAAGGATCTTGCTCGGCAGCACCGTCGACCACAACTGCTGGCTCGCTTCCTATACGTTGGCGCGCGCGCACGAACTTGAAGGCCAAGTCAAGAAAGCGCTGTTCTATGCCCGGCTGTCGTTGCACCACTCCGAGTACGTCGATCGGCCCGGCTTGACGGCCGGCTCTCGCAATCTACTCGGTAACCTGTTGGTGACGGACGGTCGTGAGGCTGCCGCTGCCGCCGAGTACCGGATAGCTCTCAGTGAATCGCACAATGCACCTTCTGCTTGGACGGCCACTGCCCAAGTCAACTTGGGCTATTGCCTCTTGGCCAACGCATTCGAAGGCAACGGCTTTCGCCGAAGTCGGTTGCGCGAGGGTCTGCGGTTGACCTACCGCAGTCTGCGAACACTCCGCCGCGAACAAGCTGGCCCACTGCTGGTTTGGCCACACCTAGACCTGTGCTTCGCCTACGTTGAAATGGGACGACTCGCAACAGCGAGCCGTCACGGCCGTCGAGCGCTGGAGCTAGCAGAACGATACGAAAACTGGGACGCGGCCAAGAGCTGCCTCTATCTGCTCGGACAAGCAGCCATGCTCCAACGCGATGCGGAAGCCGCCCGTCAGTTCTTCACCGAACTAGAACAGCGCTTCTATCCCGACCAAGCCGGACTGTCGGCCCTGTTGATGTCGCTGGACCTACGGCAAGTTGTGAACCTGAGGGCGTGATGAGAAGAGGCATCCGCATCAGCTCAAAGGAAACGCCGCTCCGCTACGGAGTGTTGCTGCTGGCCTTGCTGGTCGGCGGCGCGGCCCAGGCGCAAGACAGCGCCCCCGTTCTGGGCAAGAGCGGCGACATCTACAAGGTCACCGTAGGAACCTACAGCGAACTCTTCCAGGCCGGTACCGAAGCGTCGGCAGACGCTGAAGTCCTCCACCTGGAGGCCCGTCGGAGCTCGGGCACGGTTGAGCACCACCTGGTGCCTGGCAGCGAGCCGGACCACAGCGACCGAACACCATCGCTGTTTTTCGACGCCTCGACCAGCCGCCTCTACGTTGTCTGGTCGAGCAATAGCACCTCGACCCTCAGCCGGATCAATCTGGCCTCCTTCGATGGCAGCGAGTGGTCAGAGACGATCGAGGTTTCCGGCAACATCTACAGCGACAAGTCGGCACCGCGCCTCGCCGTGACTCACGACCGCTTCCAACTCGCGGGGGAGAGTCCCGGCGAGTCGAGTACCCGAACCATTCTCCACGTCGTTTGGTCCGAAGACACCGTTGACGGCGAGAAGGTCATGTACGCGCCGGTCGTGCTTATCGACGGGGAACTGGCCTCCACGTGGCGGCGCGTGCACAGGCTGAACGACTACGTGTCGCAGGAGTTGATCGACCTCCCCTACAGCGGAACTGTGCCGGAGAGTTTGCTCAAAGCACCGACCGTCGACGCGGCATCCGAGTCGAACGCTGTGGTCATCGGTTTCGCCGACAGCGCCAGCGGCGCCTTGGTCCAGTTGGAACTCGCCACGCCGGCAGCGGAACTCGCCGAACTGGCCGACCGTCTGGCAGATCACTTGGACTCCACAAACCTCTGCCAGCGAATCGAGAGCGAAGGATCAAGCGCGATCACGTCGGTTGCGAGTGGGGCGAGGGCCCACATCGTGATTGTGGGTCGCCGCATCCGCAGCAGAACTCTCGGCACCTTGGCCGACGACGCTCGGCGGATGCTCACCGAACGAGCCGAGACACTCTGCGCCGAGGGCGGACTTCAGAGTGTGTCCAACGGAGCAAGAGCTCACATTGTGATCGTAGGAGCCCGCTCTCAGGATGGTGACCTCCTGGACGAAACTGTGGCCGACAGCCACGTTCTCCTCGCCGCCGCCCAGCCGGTCGGCGACGACTACGTCCAGCACCTGGCCCGCCTGCAGGTGAAATCGGAACGCGCGGCGCCGACCATCGGAAGCGGACAGCCGACGATCTTCGTCTCGCCCGGGGGCACCGGGGCAGTGGTCGCCTGGGAGAACGGATCTGCGATGACCTACGTCGAGACCGATCCGGCGACCGGCGCCTGGAGCGAGTCCTTCAGCCTCCAGGTCGGCGACGACCTCTCCCGCTCCGAGGCCTACTCGATCCTCCGCGACCGCGCCCGCTCCCTCGAGTAGCTCGCAGTCAGAGACCTGACGCCCGCGCCGGGGTTCAGGGGGGAGGGGTCCCAGCGGACTCGAAGCGAGCGACTCCCGATCCCTAACAACAACCGACGACGAACCGGAGCGAGCGTAGTGGAGCGAGCGCACAACCCTCCACTTGTCCGACAAGCGCGAACCCGGGTGGCGCGACCCGCGCCACCCGTGAACCAGTCCGTGCGCCCGTCAGCGGGCGCACGGATGGCGCCGCCGCTGGGACCCCTCCCCCGTGAGCCCCAAGGCGGGCGGGTGACCTGCCCACGCCCGTGGCGCGGCGTGGCCGCGGCGTGGCTGCGGCGTGGCTGCGGTGCGCCGCCTACGGCCCCGCGCCGACGACGGAACTGTCCGCCCCGCGGAGTTCCCGGCGCAGCGCGTCGCGGTGCTGCAGGAAGGCGGCGAGAAGAGCATCGGCGAGCGGCGGAACGGGCTCGTTGACCAGGGTGGCGGGATTGATCCAGCGGCCGTTGCGCTGCACCCGGTAGTCGAGATGGGGGCCGGTTGAGAGGCCGCTCGAACCCACGTAGCCGACCACCTGGCCTTGCTGAACGCGACGGCCGCTCCTGATCCCCTCCGCATAGCCGGACAGGTGGAGATAGGACGTCACGTAGCCGTTGGCGTGACGCAGACGGACCATGCGGCCGGCGCCGCCACGAGAGCCCGCCGAGACCACCGTGCCGTCCGCGGTCGCCTGCACCGCGGTTCCGACCGGCGCGCCGTAGTCGACGCCGTAGTGAGGCATGCGCCGCTTCAGGATCGGATGGAAGCGATTCAGAGAAAACCGCGACGTGACCCGGGAGTACGGAAGGGGCGAACGGAGGAACTGCCTTCGCAGGGGCTGGCCCTCGCCATCGTAGTACCGACCGGCGCCTGCCGCCGTAGCCGCCAGGCCAGCCTCGGCCGCCGTCTCTCCGGCGACCTCGTCACCACTGAAACGGTACGCCTCGACCCACCGTTCCCGGTTCAGGTACCGGAGCGCGTAAATCGCCGCAATGCCCTCGACCTTGCCGTCGAGCAGCAGCTCGTCGTAGAGGATCTCGAAGCGGTCGCCAACCCGAAGATCGCGGTTGAAGTCCAGGTCCCACTGAAGCACCCGGGCCATGTTGTACGCCAGGCTCGGGGGACCGCCGGCCCGACGAATCGAAGTCTCGAGCGGACCCCGAAGTTCGCCGACAACCGACCGCCGCACACGGGCCCGCCGGAAGGGACGGTAGCGACTACTCCACACGCCGTCCGTTCGCTCGGCGACAACGACGCCTTGGCCCCGGCGCGGCAGGTTGATGGCGACCAGCTCACCGCCAGGACGGACCAGGGAGAAGACCGGCTCTCGGGCTCGGAGTTTCCTCGGATCGAGCACCTCGCTCACCGCCGCCGACGCCTGATACAGCTCGGAGTCGGAGACGCCCGCTCGCTGGAGTACGCGGTCTAGCGTGTCCCCGCGTCGAATGTGGTTCTCCAGGGGGAACGGCACCTGTTCCAGGACGTTCACGTCCAGGTCAAGGGGCGCGGCAGGCTCCATCACAACGCCGAAGTGCCCGGCGCCGACGACCACCTTCCCGGGACGCGGTTGCAGCCCACGCCACCCGGCCAACACGCCCAGACCGACCAGCGCCAAGGCGCCAATCCAGCGTGTAAGTGACTTGAAGTGCATGAGTTAGCCAACTCGGCCGGGGCGGCCGAGACGCCTATTCTGCCACGTCAGGGCAACCTGGGTACAGAAGCCGGCTAGCGCGGCAGAAGATCCGGAACCCGGGTGGCGCGATCCGCGCCACTCGTGAACCAGTTCGTGCACCCGTCAGCGGGCGCACGGATGGCAGCCGACCAGAAGGCCGGCGCACCCAGTTTCGCTCCTGCTTGCTGTGCTTGGCACTCCGGAAAGCAACGTGACGGCCGTCAGGCAGCATCCTGGCTGGACCGCATCTTTCGGGGCATGCCGGAACGAATGTAGCCGTGCTCACGCCCGTAGCGGAGCAGGACCGCCTCCAGCTTGCGCCGTCCGCGGTAGAGCCGGCTCATCACCGTTCCGAGTGGGATCTGGAGCCGGTCGGCGATCTCGCGGTAGGACAGTCCCTGCAGATCCGCCAGCTCGACGGCGATCCGGTAGTCGTCAGGCAGGGCCTCGAGAGCCTTCTTGACGTCCTGGTCCAGGGCGCCCTCCAGCAGGTCTTCTTCCGGCGTCGTACCCCGGGCGGTCAACGGCGACTCCAGGAGCTTCCACTCAAAGGCGCCCTCGATGTCGTCGAACGAGTTCTTGAGGGGCTGCCGCTGGCGCTTGCGGTAGCGGTTGATGAACGTGTTCTTGAGGATCTTGAACAGCCAGGCCTTGAAGTTCGTCCCCTCCTGGAACTTGTCGTAGTACTTGTAAGCCCGAAGATAGGTTTCCTGGATCAGGTCTTCGGCGTCCTGCTTGTTCCGGGACATCCGGTAGGCCGTGCTGTAGAGGCTGTCCATGAAGGGCAGCACTTCCGCATCGAAATTCCAACCACCACTGTGATCGGCCATCGCGTTCATCTGTACCTCCCCGCCGCGCATGTTTGGACCGCGGCACCTTTCGACAGCCAAGGGGCAGCACATTCGATGCCAAGTCCCGCGACAAGAACGAACGGGACGCTTTCTCTATTCCCTGGAAGGGTTTGGGCCGCTCGGCAGCACACCCGGGCGGGGCGATTCAGAGCCCCACGCCTCAAGTCCTATGCGGCCAAGATGGCCGGTTCGTGCCGGGATTGAGGCGCCTGTCACCAACCGCAGGCACGCGAAACGCCCGCCGGGGGGCTCAGGTCCAGCCCTGACCCCCAGCGGGCGTTACAGCGTTGGCAAGCGCGGTGCAGCGACGGCTGCGCCGGCCCGCTAACCGCCGATGAACCCTGCTCCGCGGAGTGCGATGACCAGGGCGTAGATGACGACCGACTCCATGAACGCCAGACCGATGAGCAGCATGATCTGGATCCGGCCGCCGGCTCCCGGATTGCGGGCCAACCCGGCACAGGCCTCGCCAGTCGCACGACCCTGACCGATTGCGCCGCCGGCCGCGGCGATGCCGATTCCGAGGCCGGCCCCGAGGGCGGCGAGATCAGCGGCGCTGGCGCCCCCCTCACCGTCCTGCGCCATCGCCGGAGCAGCGAACAGGGTGAGGAGCACGGCCACGAGAAAGACCAGCTTCTTTGACTTGTTCATTTTCCTGAAAGTCCCCTTAGTGTGCCGACGCCTCTGCCTCGGCGATGTAAACGGTGGTCAACATGATGAAGATGAACGTCTGAAGAGTCGCGCCCAGCAGACCCAACGCCATGATCGGCATCGGAACGGCCAGCGGGATCAGACCGAAGACGACGGACGCCGCGAGATGCTCCCCGAAGATGTTCCCGAACAGGCGCATGCCCAAGGACAGCACGCGGGCGGCATGCGTGATGATCTCGAGCGGGATGAAGAGCGGCGCAAGAAAGATGAGAGGGCCCGCGAAGTGCTTGAAGTACCGCAGCCCGTTCCGGCGCAGGCCGAACAGGTGGTACAGCACGCAGGCCGTGATCGAGAGCGCGAAGGTCACGTTCACGTTCTGGGTCGGGGGCTGCAGGAAGAACAGCGACCCGGACAGGTTGCTCACGAAGATGAAGAAGGCGAACGAGGCGATCAGAGGCAGGTGCCGTGAACCGCCCTCACCGATCGTCTCCTCGAGCAGGTTGCGCATCCACGACAAGACCAGCTCGATGAGCTGCTGCAACTTGCCGGGATCGTCCTTTCTCAGGCCGCGTGACACGGTCACGCCGAGCGTCGTGACAACGGCGAAGACGAACAGGGCCATCACCACGTGATCCGGCACGTCTTGAGGCAGGTTCTCCTCAGCCCCTACAAGCTCCACGCCCCTCTGCCAGGCGGCATTGACGGGGCTGTAGAGGATGGAATGTTCTCCGGCGGCCATGACGATGGAAGCGACTCAGGAAGTGAGGGAGGAGGAAACCGTTGCTTGAACGGGCAGGGTTGATCGTACGCGGGGGCTGGCTTCGATCAGTCTTGAGGGAATCGTGCGTCCAGGCGAGTCGTCAGGCTACCGAACGGGCGCCAACCGGTCCGCCAGCTCCGAGATCAGCAGCGCCAGCGGCACGACCGAGAAACCCAAGATCAGCGCGATGAACTCCCTTGACCCCACCAGAAGGGCCGCAACGATGAAAGCGCTCAACAACGAATAGCGGAGAACGATGAACAGGATGTTTTTGGCACCAAGGCGCCCGTCGACGCGAGGCTCCAACGCGCGAACCTGCATCTCCAGGCCGCGGAAGCTGAAACTACTGACGAGCCCCGCGGCTGTCAAGGTCAGGGCGGCACTCAGACTCCAGACCAGCGCCAGTGCACCCGCCACGACGGTCACCACCAGCGAGCACCGCAGGACGCGCCTCGACATGACAGCAAGTTCATCCTCGCTGCCGCCCCGTCCGCCGAAGAACCGGGTCAGACCTGCGTGTTCCGGGCGCCCTGCCCCGTCCCCTGCTTCACCGCCCGTCCGACTCATCGTCTTCCTCGTCGGCATTCAGGCGCTGAACCACCTGGTACACGTTGTAGAAGCCTGCCACGACGCCGAAGAGCCCTCCGATCAGGGCTCCGGCATTCGCCGCGTCGAACCAGCCTCCGATCGCCCTGCCGGCCAGGAAGCCGAGCGCCGAGGCGACCGGGAACACAAGGCCAATGGTGGCGACATCGAGCAGGCGGCGCGGCAGGCGCATTCCAGGCACGTCCCGGCGGAACGCCGCTACGCCCTCGAGTCCCACAGCACATCGGCCTCGCCACGCATCCGGTTCTCGTAGCGGGCCATCACGAACAGGGCGTCCGAGAGTCTGTTGACGTAGGTCAGGGCCGGAGCGCCGACCGTTTCCGTGGCCGCAAGGGTCACCAGGCGCCGTTCCGCACGCCGGCAGATCGTACGCGCCAGGTGCAGGGAGGCGGCCGCCGGGCAGCCGCCGGGCAACACGAAGTTCTCCAGTGGCTCCAAGTCCTCCTGCAGCGCGTCGATCGTCTTCTCCAGGCCGCGAACGTGTCGCTCCTCGATGCGCGGAACCGGCGGAGCGTCGCCATCCGCGGGCACACAGAGATCCGAACCGAGGTGGAACAACTCCTGCTGCACACGGCCCAGACAACCCCGCACTCGGGTCGAGACGCCGGCAGCGACGGCTACGCCAACGGCCGAGTTCAGCTCGTCGACCGCTCCATACGCCTCGACGCGGGCAGAGTCCTTGCGAACCCGAGCCCGAATGCCCAGACCGGTCGTGCCGTCATCGCCGGTCCGTGTGTAAACGCGCGTGATCCGCGGCAAGGGGGTGCCAGCCTGTGACGGCGCTAGACGTCGTCCCGAATCGCGCCTTCGACCGGGCTGCTGGCGCCCTCGGTGTAGATGCCGCCGGTGAGTTCGAAGGACTCGACAGCGCGCTCACGCAGACGCTCAAGGGCCTCGTCGAAGTTGTCCGGACTCATCTCCTCATCGCAGAAGGAGCAGCAGCTCTCCCACGTGAAGCCGAGGCCGTCCACCTGCTTGCGGCCGCCCGGCGTCACCTCGTCGGTGATCGGACACCAGATCGTACTCATCGCGAGCATGAAATTGCTGACGTACCGCTCTTCCGTCGCCTTGGCCGCATGTGCGTCGGGATCGCCGTCGAAGGCCACCTTGACACCCGCCTCGCTGCCTCGGTACTCCACGCCGCCATGGGTCCAGGTCTCACCGTCGGCCGCGGAGGGCACGAGCTTGACCGGGCAGAGGTCGGTCGACTTGACCGCCTCGGGGATCTTCACCTTGGCGAGATCGACCGCGTCCGGCGGCAACTGGGCACCGATGGGCGCCACCCAGAGGAGCGCCACCAGGAGCGCAGTGAGACGAACAACAGAAACGAGCTTGATCGGCATGGAATGTGTCCCTCCGCCATGCTGAGAGTCGAGATGAAGGCGCCGGCCACCGGCGCACGCTACGTCAAACAGGACGCGGCAGTATAGCAACGTCCCAGGGTATGGCGACGAAGCTCACGGCGGACTCCCCAATCCGCGGAACGCGGCTACAGGGCTTGCGCGCCGGATGCCGCCCAGAACCCGGGTGGCGCGGACCCGCGCCACCCGCGAACCAGTCCGTGCGCCCGTCTGCGGGCGTACGCATGGCAGGCCGGCGCACCCAGTCTCAGGGAGGCTGGTACGCTGTCCCGCCGTGACCCGATCCGCGGCAGCATGATGCGCCACCGGCTTCGAAGCCGACTGAACGGCTTCATCGTGGCGGGCATCCTTGGCGGCGTTGGAGGCGGGGCCGTCCTGGCCGCGGCAGCTCGGGCGCAGGAAGCCCAGGGGAAGGACGGCGCCCCGGCGGCGGTCCAGGCCTCCGCAAGCGACGGCCTCGACAAACGTCACGCCGAGTGGCTCGCCGAGGTCAGGACCATCATGACCCCGGAAGAACGGGAAGTCTTCCTGCGGCTGACAAGGGACTACCAGCGCGACGCGTTCGTGCGGAAGTTCTGGCAGGTCCGCGACCCGGTTCCGAAGACCGGTCGCAACGAAATGCGCGAGCGCTGGGATGAACGCGTGGCCTACGCACGTTCCAACTACGGCGGCCTGACCGACGCCCGCTCGCAGGTGCTGCTCATTCACGGCGAACCGCACCGCATCATCCAGGTCCGATGCACTACAACGAGGATCCCGGCCGAGATCTGGATCTACCAGGGCAGCGACCGTGTGCGGTTCCGCTTCCTGTTGATCTTCGCACGCGCCCGGGGCCTGGGCGAGGCCCGCGTCTGGGTGCCGGGCCGCGGCGACATTCGCGGACTCGTCGAGGGGGCGAAGGCCTGTATCAACGGCCACCTCCTGGAGGATGTCGTTGCCCAAGTGCGCAGCCTGGGCGGCGACTACTCGAGTCAGCTGGCGCGGGTGCTGTCCAGACCCCGGCCACGCAACGAGGAGTGGGTGGCGGCCTTTGCCGCCGCCTCCACCGATCTGCCTCTCGGCGCGCCACTGTTCCATGCGGAGGTCGAGTACGACTTCCTGGGCCGCTTTCAGAGCCGTACCGTGGTCCAGGGCCGCATCAACGTGGACCCTTCGGCGATAGAAGTTGGCGAGTTCGCCGGCTATCGATCGCGCGACCTCGTGCTGGTCGGCGAAGTCGTCAGGGACCAGGAGCTTTTCGAGTCGTTCCGATACAAGTTCGGCTTCCCGACCGCTGAAGGTCAGGTCTCCGACCTCGGACACAGCCTGCTCCTGCCTTTTCAACGCTACCTGCGCCCAGGGGCGTATCGGCTCATCCTGCGCCTCGAGGACGTCAACGGCGGCGGATTCTTCCGCGGAGAAGGGGATGTCGCCGTACCCAGGCTGTCCCACCGCGCCCCACTCCCCAGGTCCGATGCCGAAGGCGAGCGTCTGCTGGCCGAAGCGGCCAGCAGCGTGGGTTCCGAATCGGTCCGGATCCGGCTTCTCAAGCCTGCGGGCGAGATTCTCTCCGGCCTGGTGCGCTTCGACGCGGTCGTCGAGGGCGAGGGAGTCTCCGCTGTCTCTTTCGTGCTCGACGACGCCCAGGTCCTGAGGAAGACACACCCGCCCTTCAGCGTCGAGCTCGATCTCGGCGACTTTCCGCGGCCCCGCACTCTACGAGTCGAAGGAGTAGGTGACGAGGGCGATCTGCTTGCCTGGGACGAACTCGCGATCAACGCCGGCGAACACAGCTTCAGCGTCCGGCTGATCGAGCCGCACCGGGGCGAACGCTACGTCTCGAGCCTGCGGGCGCGAGCGGATGTCGACGTGCCGGAAGGGGCGACGCTGAACCGGCTCGAGTTCTACCTTAACGAGGATCTCACGTCGACGCTGTACCAGGAGCCCTTCGTCCAGCCGATTCAGATTCCCGCGGGCACGGGCGTCTCCTACGTGCGCGCCGTGGCGCACCTGAGAGACGGCAACACGGCCGAGGATCTCGTGTTCATCAACTCGCCGTCCGACATCGAGCAGATCGAGGTTCAGTTCGTCGAGCTCTTCATCTCGGTCACAGACCGCCGGGGACGCCCAATCGACGGCTTGGCACAAGGGGACTTCACCGTCTTCGAGGACGGCCAGCTTCAGACCGTCAGCCGTTTCGAGCGCGTGCTCGACCTGCCGATACATGTCGGCGTCCTGATCGACAACTCCGCCTCGATGCGCAACTCCCTCGACATCACCCGGCGGGCAGCGCTCCGTTTCTTCGAACAGGCGGTGACGCCGCGAGACCGGGCGGCCGTCATCACGTTCAACCGTTTTCCGCAACTGGCAGTCCGGCTCACCAACGACCTGAGAGAACTGGGAAGCGGTCTGGCCGGTCTGGTGGCCGAAGGTCAGACTGCTCTCTACGACAGTCTCATCTTCAGCCTCTACCACTTCGCCGGCGTTACCGGTCAGCGGGCGATCCTCCTGCTCTCCGACGGCAAGGACGAGGTTTCGCGTTTCTCCTTCGAGGACACGCTCGAGTACGCCCGCCGCGCCGGTGTGACCATCTACGCGGTCGGCCTGGGAATCGACGAGGCGGGCGCCAGGCGCCGGCTGGACCGGCTGAGCACGCAGACGGGCGGCAAGACCTACTTCGTTCGCGACCCGGCCTCCCTCGACGAGATCTACTCCAACGTCCAGCGCGAACTTCGGTCCCAGTACTTCCTAACTTACCAATCCAGCAGCACACGCGACGACGACGGCTTCAGGCGCATCAAGGTCGACGTTCGCAAGCCGAACGCCTCCGCAAACACGATGAGCGGCTACTACCCCTAAGCCAACCAGACCCAAGCTGGACCACTCACCCTCGCTCTTTCGGGAAGCACAAAGCCGTCCGGGCCGTCTGAACGAAAAAGGCCCCCGGCGGGTGTGAACCCACCGGGGGCCAGAAGGATCCCGGCGACGACCTACTCTCCCACACCGTCGCCGGTGCAGTACCATCGGCGCTGCGGGGCTTAACTGCCGTGTTCGGAATGGGAACGGGTGTTTCCCCCGCGCTACGGCCACCGGAAATCCCGGACAACCCGGCAAAGCCCCTGTCGGGGCTCTGCCCTGAATCGAATCCTGGGTGTCATCTCCCTGACAAGATCCTTCACGATCCTTCACGGAGAACCTAAGCGTCCAAGTCCCGAGTGCAGCAATCTTCGAAAATGGTCAAGCCGAACGACCGATTAGTACGGGTTAGCTAAACGTCTCACAACGCTTACACGCCCCGCCTATCAACCTGGTAATCTACCAGGGGTCTTCAGGGATACCTCATCTCGAGGCTGGCTTCCCGCTTAGATGCTTTCAGCGGTTATCCTTCCCGAACATAGCTACCCAGCTGTGCCGCTGGCGCGACAACTGGTGCACCAGAGGTTCGTCCGTCCCGGTCCTCTCGTACTAGGGACAGCTCCTCTCAAGTATCCTACGCCCACATGAGATAGGGACCGAACTGTCTCGCGACGTTCTAAACCCAGCTCACGTACCACTTTAATCGGCGAACAGCCGAACCCTTGGGACCTGCTTCAGCCCCAGGATGTGATGAGCCGACATCGAGGTGCCAAACCGCCGCGTCGATGTGAACTCTTGGCGGCGATAAGCCTGTTATCCCCGGAGTACCTTTTATCCGTTGAGCGATGGCCCTTCCATACGGAACCACCGGATCACTAAGTCCTACTTTCGTACCTGCTCGACTTGTAGGTCTCGCAGTCAAGCTCCCTTCTGCCTTTGCGCTCTGCGGCTGGTTTCCAATCAGCCTGAGGGAACCTTCGAGCGCCTCCGTTACCTTTTAGGAGGCGACCGCCCCAGTCAAACTACCCGCCTGACACTGTTCCCGACCCGGATCACGGGCCCAGGTTAGATCTCCAATACGATAAGGGTGGTATTTCACCGTTGACTCCACCGAGACTAGCGTCCCGGCTTCAAAGCCTCCCACCTATCCTACACATAACGCATCAGGGATCAGTGCCAAGGTGCAGTAAAGGTTCACAGGGTCTTTCCGTCTTCATGCGGGTAACCGGCATCTTCACCGGTACTACAGATTCGCTGAGCCCCCTGTGGAGACAGTGCCCAGATCGTTACGCCATTCGTGCAGGTCGGAACTTACCCGACAAGGAATTTCGCTACCTTAGGACCGTTATAGTTACGGCCGCCGTTTACCGGGGCTTCAATTCTGAGCTTCGTTGACCCGAGGGCCAACTAACACTTCCTCTTAACCTTCCGGCACCGGGCAGGCGTCAGACCCTATACGTCGTATTCGACTTAGCAGAGTCCTGTGTTTTTAGTAAACAGTCGCCTGGGCCATTTCACTGCGACCGCCAGCAGCTCGGAGGGCGAACCTCTTCACCGCCGACGGCACACCTTCTCCCGAAGTTACGGTGTCAATTTGCCGAGTTCCTTCACAGGGGATCACTCAAGCGCCTTGGGATTCTCTCCCCGTCTACGTGTGTCCGTTTGCGGTACGGTCGCCCCGCTCTCTGCTTAGAGGTTTTTCCTGGCAGCATGGAATCAGCGACTTTGCGGGCCGAGGCCCTTGGGGTCACGTCTCAGCGTTATGGAGCCGCGGATTTTCCTACAGCTCCCGCCTACACGCTTCAACCTACACTTCCAATCGTAGGCTCGCCTATCCTTCTGCGTCACCTCATCGTCATAACGAGAACGGAACGGTACAGGAATGTTGACCTGTTTCCCATCGACTACGCTTT
>OZ220688.1:2847500-4889901 GCA_965116445.1 Thermoanaerobaculia bacterium
AGCAACACGTCCCGCACCGTTCGAGAGGAGTCCGGCAACCGCGAACCCAGGTCGAGCCCGGCCAGGTCGAAGAAGGCCCGTCGCGCCAGGGAGAAGCCGTTCGTGTGCAGACCGGCCGACGGCAAACCGATCAGCAAGTCGCCGGCGCGGACCGCGGAGCCATCCAGGATCGCCCCGCGCTCCACGGCGCCGACGATGAAGCCAACCAACTCGTAGTCTCCCGGCTGGTAAAAGCCTGGCATCTCCGCGGTCTCGCCTCCGAGAAGCGCGCAGCCGTTGTCGACACAGGCGTCCGCCGCGCCCCGGAGCAGAGCCGTCATCGGCTCGGCATCCAGTTGCCCCGCTCCGACGTAGTCGAGAAAGAACAGCGGCACAGCGCCCTGCACCAGGATGTCGTTGACACAGTGGTTCACGAGGTCGGCGCCGACGGTGCTGAAATCACCGGCCATGCGCGCGACCGCCAGCTTGGTGCCAACGCCATCGGCCGAAGCCACCAGCACGGGCTCCCGCATGGAACCGGGCAGAGCGAACAGGCCGCCGAAGGCTCCGAGCCCACTCAGCACACCCTCGGTGAAGGTCGACTTCACCAGATCGCCGATGCCCGCCAGGGCTCGGTCCTGGGCCGCCAGATCCACGCCCGCGGCCCGGTAGGCGTCTGCGTTCTTCACCGTTGCTAGCCCGCTTCCAGGCGGAGCGGGAAGAGCTCCGCCTGCGTCTCGCCGTGACCTTCGGCCGGCACGGGATACTCACCTGTCCAGCAGGCCGTGCAGTACGTATCCGGATGACCGGAAACGCAACCGAGCAATCCCTCGAGCGAGAGATAGGCGAGGCTGTCGGCTCGGATGAAACGTCGAATCTCCTCCAGGGAGTGATCGGACGCGATCAACTCGCCGCGGGTCGGCGTATCGATGCCGTAGATGCAGGAAAACGCCGTGGGCGGCGACGTGATCCGGATGTGAACCTCCGAGGCACCGGCTTCGCGGACCATGCTGACGATCTTGCGGGACGTCGTGCCCCGCACGATCGAATCGTCCACCAGCACAATGCGCTTACCGGCAATCAGTTCGCGAACCGGGTTCAGTTTGACTTTGACGCCGAAGTGCCGGATCGACTGTTGCGGTTCGATGAACGTTCGGCCGATGTAGTGGTTCCGGATCAGACCCAGTTCGAGCGGCGTCCCGGAGGCGCGGCTGAATCCGAGCGCACCGTAGAGCCCGCTGTCGGGGACCGGCACGACGAGATCCGCCTCAACCGGCGCCTCCTGGGACAAACGGGCTCCCATGAGGAGACGCGACTGGGCAACCGAGTCCGAGAACACCTCACTGTCCGGGCGCGCGAAGTAGACGTGCTCGAAGACGCAACGAGCCGCCCTCGAAACAGGTGGCACGCGGTAGCTCTCGATGCGGTCGCCCCGAGCCAGCACCACCTCGCCGCGGTCGAGCTCGCGCAGAGAACGTGCCTCCAGCAGGTCGAAAGCACAACTCTCGGACGCGAAACAGGGTTGACCATCGAGATCCCCCAGAATCAACGGCCTGAACCCGTAGGGGTCGCGCGCAGCGATCAGGCCCTGCTGGCTGATGAGGAGAAGAGAGTAGGCACCCCTTACCTCTCCGAGCACCTGCAGAAGCGACTCGACGATCTCCTCGTGAGGCCGCGTGGCCATCAGATGGAGGAAGACCTCCGAGTCGCTGGTGGTCTGGAAGATCGATCCCGCCGCCTCCAGTTCGTGGCGGGTGGCCATCGCACTGACCAAGTTGCCGTTGTGGACGATACCGAGCGGACCCATCGAGGTCATGACCACGATCGGCTGAGCGTTCGCGATGACGCTCGAACCGGCCGTCGAGTACCGCGTATGACCGATCGCTCGGTCGCCCGGAAGGCCCGCCAGTTTGTCGGCGCCGAAGATCTCGGCCACCTTCCCCATGCCGCGCTCGGCATGAAGTTGCTCCCCGTCCCAGGAGACGATCCCGGCGCTTTCCTGGCCGCGGTGCTGCTCTGCGTAGAGGCCAAGGTAAGTGAGGTTTGCCGCGTCCAGCGCCCCCTCAATACCGAAGATTCCGCACATCTCGGTGTAGGTTAGCCGACGGCTCGCGGAAGCGCCTGGACCCAAACGGCCCGCAGGTCGTCGATCGCGCCATCGACGACGCCGCCGTCATACCCCAGCACGAGACGATCACCCCCGACTTCGCCCAGGTCCGAGGCGGGCACTCCGAACGCTTCCGCGGTCGCGAAGAAATCGTCGACCCGGGCCGGTGCGAGAGTGACGAGCGCCCTCCCCTGCGCCTCCGAGAAGAGACTCAGCGGGCTGCCGCCTGTGTGCCCGCGCATTCCCAAACCCCAGGGCATGGCGCACTCCGCCAGAGCCACGAGCAGGCCGCCTTCAGCGAGGTCGTGAGCGCCGCTCAGCCAGCCTGTCCGGCGCGCTTTGCGCAGCAACGCGCAGAGGGCAGCCTCCGCTCGAAGATCGACGGCGGGTGGACGCCCCGCCTCGACCCCGTAGAGCAGTCGCTGGTAGGCCGAGCCGCCGAACTCGTCCCCTTCATCGCCCAGGAGCAGCACCCGATCGCCCGGGCGCCAGAAACCGCAGCCGAGCAGGCGGTGGATTTCGGCCTCGTCGCCAAGGTCCATCAGCCCATCGATCACTCCCACCATCGCCACCGTGGGCGTCGGTCGCACCGCTTCGCCCTCGGTCTCGTTGTAGAGGGACACGTTGCCGGAGATCACCGGAACGTCGAACGCCCGGCACGCATCGGCCATCCCGGAGATGCACTCGCGAAGCTGCCATGCGATTTCCGGGTTCTCCGGCGAGCCGAAGTTCAGACAGTTCGTCATTCCCACCGGCTCGGCGCCGGCCGTAGCCAGATTCCGTACAGCCTCCGCGACAGCCTGCCGCCCCCCCGTCCGCGGGTCGAGCCAGCAGTACGAGGGATTCGTATCCGAGGTCAGCGCGAGCCCCGACGGCGTGCCCTTGAGTCGAAGAACGGCGGCGTCGGCTCCCGGACCCACAATCGTGTTTGAGCGTACGGTCGAGTCGTACTGCCGGTAGATCCAGCTCTTGTCTCCGAGTTCGGGCGTCCCCAGGAGCCGCTTCAGCGCACCGAGAGGGTCGTCCGGCGCCTCGGGTTCCACGTCCTCCTGGCGGCGCGCAAGGTTCCCCGGGGGCGCCGCAGGCCGGTCGTACACGGGCGCCCCGTCCACCAGGGGCTCCACCGGCATGTCCGCCACCGTTCGACCGCGGAAGGTCAGACGGGCCCGCCCGTCGTCCGTCACCCGGCCGATCGTCGACGCTTCAAGGCCCCAGCGGGAGAGGATCGAGGCGACGGCCTGCTCCTGTCCCTTCTGCGTGACGAAGACCATCCGCTCCTGAGACTCCGAGAGCATGATCTCGTAGGGCGTCAGGGAGGCTTCGCGCAGCGGCACGAGGTCGAGGTTGATGTCCACGCCCGCGCCACCGCGAGCCGCCATCTCGAAGCACGAGCTGGTCAGACCGGCCGCGCCCATGTCCTGGACACCGAGCACGACCCCGCTCCGCATCGCCTCGAGACTCGCTTCGAGCAGAACCTTCTCGGTGAACGGGTCCCCCACCTGTACCGTGGGCCGCTTCGCCTCGCTCTCGCTGTCGAAGGCCTCCGACGCCATCGTCGCGCCGTGGATGCCGTCGCGGCCCGTGCCGCTTCCGGCGTAGAGAATCGGGTTCCCGGCACCCGACGCAGCGGCCGTGAAGATCCGCTCCCGACGACAGACCCCGAGCGCGAACGCGTTGACCAGGATGTTGCCGTTGTACGAACTGTGGAAGCCGGTCTCGCCTCCCACCGTCGGAATGCCGACACAGTTGCCGTAGTCACCGATGCCACGCACCACGCCGTCGACGAGGTGCCGCATCCGCGCGCCGCGCTCGCCGTCGATGTCGCCGAAACGCAACGAGTCGAGGCAGGCGATCGGCCGTGCCCCCATCGTGAAGACGTCACGCAGGATTCCGCCCACGCCTGTGGCTGCGCCCTGATACGGCTCGATGAAGCTCGGGTGGTTGTGGCTCTCCATCTTGAAGGCCGCCACCCAGCCATGGCCGATGTCGACGACCCCGGCATTCTCGCCAGGCCCATGGACGACCCGGCGACTCCGGGTCGGAAACCGCCGCAGATGGACCTTCGACGACTTGTACGAGCAGTGCTCCGAGTAGAGAGCCGACGCGATTCCCAGCTCTGTGTATGTCGGGACGCGACCGAGTAAGTCGCAGAGGCCGCCGTACTCCTCGGTCGTCAGGCCATGCTCGGCTGCGAGGCCAGCATCGACTGGAGGCTCGCCGGGAAGGGAACTGGGCGCCGTCACGACGTCTACCCGCCGGCCGCCGCCGCCAGGCGGCCGACGCGGGCGCCGCCGGCCTGAACGGCTCCGGCCAGCAACGCGAGCCCGTCGCCGTTGCCCAGCAGGTCCTCGGCGCAGCGCTCCGGATGAGGCATCAGGCCGAGCACGTTGCCGTCCGCGTTGCACACACCGGCGATCGATCTCTTCGATCCGTTCAGGTTCGCCGCGGGAGCCACGCTCCCATCGGCATCCACGTACCTGAACACCACCTGTCCCGAGCGTTCGAGTTCGTCCAGGGCCTCGTCGCTGTCCACGTAGTTGCCCTCGGCGTGCGCAATCGGCATGCGCAACACATCGCCCCGACGGTAGCCCGAGCTATAGACCAGATCGTTGCGCTCGACCCTCAAGTGCACGTCGACACTGAGGAACCGGAGGTGGCGATTCCGCCGCATCGCACCCGGCAACAGACCCGCCTCGAGGAGCATCTGGAAGCCATTGCAGATGCCGAGCACCCGCCCCCCCGCCTCGGCGTGCCGACGCACCGCCGCCATGATCGGCGAATGCGCCGCCATCGAGCCGGCCCGGAGGTAGTCGCCGTAGGAGAATCCGCCCGGCAGGACGACCAGCTCGCACTCCTGCAGCCATGTCTCCTGGTGCCAGAGGAACACCGCTTCCTGTTCAAGCACACGCTTGAGGACGTAGTACACGTCGTGATCGCAGTTGCTGCCCGGGAAGACAACGATCCCGCACTTCACCTTGAGAGCCACTCCACGCTGTAGTCCTCGACGATCGGGTTCGCCAGCAGTTGCCGGCACATCCGTTCGATCGCCTCCGACGCCTCGGCTCGGCTCGCCGCGTTCAGCGAGACCTCAAAGGTCTTGCCGGCTCGAATGCGCTCGACACCGTCGAAACCGATCCGTCCAAGCGCGTCCTCGATGGCCCGTCCCTGGGGGTCGAGAACCTCAGCGCGGGGGTAGACCAGCACCCGCACGACGTAGCCGTTTCCGTTTCGCGTCAACTCAACTCCCCTGTTACATCCGGCTTCAGTTGCCCTGGTCGCTTCGTTGGCCGACCTCCAGCCACGGTCCGGGGCGATGCTGCTCGGCCACCACGAGCTTCGCACTGGAACCCCGGCGATCGAGAACCGGCTGCACCGCCGCGGCGGCAAACGCGGGCGAGTTGTTCGTTTCCGAGAGGTGACACAGGACGACCCACGACAAGCGATCCGACAGGAGCTCGTCAAGGCCCGCAGCGGCTTCCTCATTGCTGAGGTGTCCCCGCGCCGACGCAACTCGCTCCTTCAGGCGCCAAGGGTATGGTCCCGTGCGCAGCATGTCGAGATCGTGATTCGACTCGAGCAGCAAAACGTCGAGATCCCGGAGGCTGCGCCACGCCTCCGCGGTCCGGCGACCAAGATCCGTCGCCAGCCCGAGACGGTACCCACCGCCGCTTTCGACGACGATGCCGACCGGTTCGCGCGCATCGTGCGGCACCGGGAACACTTCGATCCGGAAGCCGGCTGCGGTGAGCGGCACGGCGGGCCCCATCGGCCGCGCGAATCGGCCGAGTTCGCGCAACTGGGGACCACGATACGTGCCTCGCGTACCGTAAACCGGAACCTGGTGGCGGCGCGCGAAGCGGCAGGCGCCGCGACTGTGGTCCTCGTGCTCGTGGGTCAGCAGCACAGCGTCCACGTCCGCCGCCGAACGGCCGACCAGGTCGAGCCGCCGCTCCAGTTCCCGGCAGGAGAACCCCGCATCGAGTAGCAGGCAGCCATCGACGCTCTCCACGATCGTGCTGTTGCCGCCGCTTCCCGATCCCAGGACGGCTGCCCTGAGCCCACCGCCGCCGCCGTCCAGACGACGCCGCGAGTGAAGCTTCGACTCCCGCGCGGCGGCCGCCAGGGCGCCGTCACCGAAGAGCGGGAGTTGGCCTCCAGGCATCGGAAATGTCGATGCCCGGCGCCGCTGCGAACTCTAGAAGCGCTGACCGATCCAGAACGTCGTGCGGCTGTCGCCCGACTCCTTGAGGTCCCACTGGGTCGCGAAGTCCCAGTGCAGGTCGACACCGAGCATCCTCACCGTGAGTCCGAAGCCGTAGGCGGCAATCGCATCGTCAAGCCGGCTGTTGTCGGAGTCCCAGACGTTGAAGTCCTGGACGCCGTCGAAGTACGCGCCGGCAATGTCGAGGAAGAATCTCCCCTGGATCCCCTGGAAGGTCCAGATCGGCGTCACGAAGAAGTCGATCAGCGGGAAACGAAGCTCGAGGTTCGTGAAGAAGCCGTGGTCGCCGACCATGTCGCGGAAGTCGACCCCCCGTACCGTGTCCAGGCCGCCGAAGTACACCGGATTGGGGAAGTTCCCGGTTCTCACGCTGCCGAACAGACGAGTCGCGAAGACGCTGCGCCGGGTGAGCGGGAAGTACTTGCGGGCGTCCAACTGGATCGTCTGGGTCAGCGCGCCCGAGGTCTCGAGGTCCGGGGCGTACTCGGCGGACAGTCGGTAGCGGTGGCCGCTCGACGGCCCGGCCGGGCCGAACACCGTCGTGTCTCCGACCAGGGCGGTCTGGATCACGGGATAGTCGTCCTCACGCGGCTCGACAATCGGGATCGGCCGGCCGAAGTCGTCCCTGAGCAGACGGAAATCGCTGTCCCGCGCGTAGGCCTGGTAGTCCAGCTTGCGCTGGATGTAACCGGCGCCCAGCTCGAAGCGCCGGTAGAAGCTCATCGGGTAGGAGATCGAGAAGATCGCGCCGGTCTGCTGGAAGAACGACCTGCCCCGCTCGTAGTACCCGTAGTTGTAGTCGTAGCCCACGTAGAAGGCGCGGTCATCGAACAGCGAGACCTGCCACTGCAGCCGGTTCGACAGATTCAGGTAGGTCACGTTGAACTGCGAGAACTGCTCGATCGAGGCGAAGGTCGTGAACAGCCGCCGGTCTCCGAGGAAGTCCGAGAACTGGAGGTAGACCTGACCCAGGAAGGTCTGGTTGTCGTCCACCCCGATCGCGGTCTGGGCGTCCTCCAGGAACAGCCTCCACCCGCGCTTGTCCTCCTTGTTCGACTCGTCGATCGAGACCTGGATGTCGGGTTCGAAGAGGTCGATCGCCGGAATCGGATCCCCGCCGAGGTCCACGTCGACGACCTGCACATCGCCGATCGGTTCCTCGATGTCCCTCTCGTAGAGGTCGAAGCGGCCCTTCCAGAAGCCCGTGTAGACCAGACGGTCATCGCTGCCGGCCGTCGTCAGGACGGTTGGCTGGAAGCAGCCGGTGATCGCGTTCGTGTACTGGCGGAGTTCGCCCGTATCCAGGTCGAGGCCGAAGATGTTCTCGGCCCCGCTCCGGTCCGACGTGAAGTACACCGTGCCGTCATCCCCAGAGAACACCGGATCCGTGTTGTGGTGGTCGTCGCTACTGATGCGCTTGCGTTCCAGGCTCTCGAGGTCCAGGCGGAAGAGCTGGCCCGTCTCGCCCGGCACCGACGAGAACACCAGCCACTTGCCGTCGTGAGAGTACGAGGGCGCTCCGTCGAAGACCTCGTCGTTTGTCAGGTTCCGGATCTCGAGCGTGTCCAGATCGAGCTCGAAGATGTCGTACTGCCCGTTCTGGTTCCCGCCGAAGGCGATCTTCCGGCCGTCCGAACTCCAGGTGGGCGCCGTCTGCTGCTCGATTTCCATGTCGATCACTCGACGAACGCCGCCGCCCAGAGCATTCACGATGGCCAGCGAGTAGCCAGCCTCCTTGCGCACGAAGGCGGCCAGCGAGTTGCCATCCGGCGAGAAAGCCAGATCGCTCCCGTGTTTTCGCCCGAGGCTCAGCATCTGCGCGACGTAGTGGCGGAACTCCGCCGTGTAGCCCTTGGTCAGGTTCTTGAACGGCTCCCGCTCCTGGGTGTCGAACAGGACGATGTCGATGTCGCCCTGGAAGGTCGAGAACGCGGCGACCAGATCCCCTGAGGGCGAAGCGACGGGTGACGTTTCCTGACTGCCCTGGGGACGCGTCCGGAAGGGCCGCCCGAAGTCGCTCGGCTCGCCGGTCGCCACGAGTTCCGGCAGGTACCTGTTGCGCAGCCAGCGGCGGAACTCCAGGTCGAAGTCTTCCGGATCGATCCGGAAAGCGCGCTCGACCGCGCGGCCGACGCGGGAGCCGATCGTGTTCCGGAACTCGAACAGGAAGTCGATCACGCCGTCGGCGCCCCACCGTTCCTCCATGAAATCGAACGCGGCGTGGCCATAGCGGTAGGCGAAGAAGCCGCCGGCCTGTCCCGACGTGATCGGCGGCAGGCGGTCGTTCACTACCGCATCCCGCAGATACATGCGGTCCGAGGCGCTCTCATCCTTCGCGAAGTAGCTCGCCATCCCCTCCATCAGCCACTGCGGCGGACTGCTGGCCATCGCCCGGCCCAGGTTGCCCCCGAACAGGATGTGGTACTGGAAGATGTGGGTCAGCTCGTGGAGGAGCAACTCGTAGAGCTCGATGTCCGGCAGGTCGATCGGCATGACCATCCGGAACCTGGCCGAGGTGGCGAACGCGGCGACTCCTTCCGGGATGAAGTTGATCATCACGTTGTTCTGGAGGAAGTCCGAGTGCGTGTTGTAGATGATCAGCGGCGTCGGCTCCTGGATCTGGTAGTCCAGGTCGAGCGACAGTTGGTCGTAGGCGCTCTCTGCCAGTGACGCCACCTTCTGGAGCTGGCCCTCGCTCTCCGAGTAGTAGTAGATGTCGAAGTGGGTCGAGTGGTAGATGCGCCAGTCAAAGTCCTCGTAGCGAATCTTGTTCTTGCCGAAGCCCTGAGCCTGCAGGCCGGCGCCCGCACCGACCAGAAGAGCACAGGCAAGTGCGACTACGCGAAGGGCCCACTGTCGCGCAGGCCGTAGTACTGCTGAGTTCACTAGCTCCTCCCCTGAGGCCTCAGGGCGTGAAGATCACGCGCGCCACTTCGATGTCCTTCTGCGTGAAGACGCCGAGAATGCGGTCCTCCAGGGCGTACAGGTTCTCGAACATGCCCTGCAGCGGGTCCGCCTGCTCGCCCTCGAAGCTCTTGAAGTCCTTGAAGTTGTCGTTGTAGATCAGTTCGCCGTTCTTGCCGTCGAAGACCATGACGACGATGTCGTATTCGAATCCCGTCTGTTCGACCAGCACCTGCCGGTACATGGTGCGGCCATCGAAGGGGGACGTGTACTCCTCTGTCCGGTAGCCCGACCGGTCCTGGATGTCGAAGTCCAGCGTGCCGGCAAGGATGAGGTCCGCCTCCGTCCGTTCCCCCAGACTGCGCCAGAAATCCTCGTCCCGCGCCAGCATCTCCAGATCGTAGGTCGGGTAGTCGATGCGGCCGGCCTCGACGATCCGCAGATCCGTCTCCCGCCGGAGAACCTTGTTCAGGTAGCGCTCGAACTCTCCCTGCACGTCGATGTCGGTACCTTCGATCCGGCCTTCACCCTCCTGGCTGACGACCAGAAAGGGCGCCGGCAACAGCGTGTTGCGGCCGGCGAGATCGATCCGCGCCCGCATCGGCAGCTTGAGCCGCACTTCCACCGTGCCCTCCGCGGTCGCCGGCGCAACCGCCAGGAGGCCCAGAAGGCCCGCAAGCAGACCAGTCAGGGCAACGACCGCCGACAGTCGGTTGCCTCGTTTCGTCACGTCACACTCCCAGCCATCCAACATTGACCGTGCAAGAACCATTCCACAGTCCCCGCAACATCGACGCACCTACGGTAGCCGGTCACGGACCGGAGGCGGGAGGCGCAGCCGTGCTGCTGTCCGTCAACGCCGGAGCGGTCGCGGGTCCGCCGGGCCCGGATTCCTCCTCGGCGCTGTTGCCCTTGAAGTTCTGGTAGTACTCGACGAAGCGCGAGTAGTTCCGTCGCACGTCGCGTTCGCGGGGCGCCAACCTGAGGGCCTGCTGGTAGTAGTTCAGAGCCTCCTCGAACAAGCCCAGGGCCTCGTGAGCCACGGCGATGTTGCTCAGCAGCTTCGGGTGTTCCGGTTCGATCCTGCGGGCCTGTTCGAACCGGAACAGGGCCTCGCTCCAGAGACCGCGATTGGCCATGTCGACGCCGAATTGCCACTGCTGACGCGCTTCGGGGGCCACCTTGCGCTTCTGCGCATCGGCTACACCAGACGCCGTCACCACGAGGAAGACGCCGACGATCAGCGGCAGAACGCACTGCAGACGTTGAGCAGGGCGCGTCACCAATCGAGTATAGATCACACGCCGGGAATCCGTCTCAGTCTCTGGAAGCTGATTACAGCCAACACGACATGTCCCGATCCACCGAGGGAGACAGAAATGGCAGACGATCCGGCCACACACACCGGCCTTCGCGAGACGAACCACGAGGAGGTCCGGCGAGCCCTCATCGCTCTGAACATGGTGCACGAAGACCGTGGGCTCGTCTGCGCCGTGGCCCAACGCCTGCGGGCCGAACGGGATCTCGCCTGTGACCGCTTCACCAGCCAGGCAGCCGCCTGCCTGGAGGCGCCGGTCGCCAAGGTGCGTGAGACGCTGCGCGCCGCACGCTGCTGCCTCGGGAGCGTCGCCGACGAGAACGCGAAAGCGCAAGAGGCCGGAGCCACGATCGTCACGCTCGTCGATGCCGGGTATCCCTCCGCCCTGGCGGACCTGGGCTTGCATGCGCCGCCCGTCCTCTACATCCGCGGCCAGCTTGACACCGGTCCTGGGCTCGCGATCGTGGGTTCACGCAAGGCGGACGCATACGGGCTGGAAGTCGCCACCTGGTTCGCGCGACGGCTCGCCGCGGCCGGCCTGACAATCATCTCCGGGTTCGCACGTGGCATCGACCAGGCGGCCCACCGCGCCGCTCTCTCCGCGAGAGCCGGAACCGGCCGTACCGCGGCCGTGCTCGGTTGCGGCCTGGATGTCGACTACCCTCGCAACAGCAGGCGAACCGCCGCCGAAATCGCCCGCCGCGGCTCGCTCATCACCGAGTTTCCTCTCGGCTGGCAACCCCGGCCCTGGCACTTTCCGATTCGCAACCGGATCATCGCCGCGCTCGGCTTCGCATCGATCGTGGTCCGCGCCGCAAGCCGCTCGGGCTCCCTGATCACGGCCCGCCTTGCGCTCGACCTCGGGCGTGAGGTCTACGCCGTGCCGGGCTCGGTGCTTTCCCGCGAATCGGCCGGCTCCCACCTGCTGCTCCGGGACGGCGCCATCCCCGCGCTCGACCCGGATGCGCTGCTCGAGACTCTGCCGACCGCCGTCGTCGAGGCGCTCGAACGCGGGGCGCCGGAGCGCTCAACCGCGGACGCCGGCGGCCAACCCGGCCTCCACACTGCAAAGGCAACGAGCACCGCTACCGAGGTGGACGAACTCCTGGTGGCGCTCAGGAACGGCGCCCGGACGCCCGAAGAACTCGCATCCAGACTGCGGCTTCCGATCCCGGGGGTGCTGGCGACCCTGGCCCGCCTGGAGGTCGACGGTCTGGTGCGCCGCTACGATGGCGCGCACTACGCGCTGATGACCCGCTAGGAGCTCGCGCGGCAGGACTGGGTGCGCCGGCCTGTCATCCGTGCGTCCGATGACGGACGCACGGACTGTTTCGCGGGTGGCGCGGGGTCGCGCCACCCGGGTTCTGGCCGGCTTCTGAGAAGGACGCGCCGCGAAGCGGCGACCATCCTGCCGCGCGCTAGCGCGTCTTCTTCTTCGTCGCACGGCGCTTCCGGGCCGGCCGCCGCTTCGGCGCCCTGGGGTCCTTGCCCTGAGCCCTGAGCTTGTCCTCCCGAGCCGCCAGCAACTCGACCGCCTCCGCGAGATCCACCTCCTGGGGATCCCGACCCTTAGGCAACGAGGCGTTCACCTGGCCATCCGTCACGTAAGGCCCGAACCGCCCCTTCTTCACCGAGAGGTCGAGGCCGTTCCCGGGGTGCTCTCCGAGTTCCCTGAGTACCGACGCCGAGGCCCCGCGCCGGCGCTTGGGCTGGCGCAGCAGTTCGAGCGCCTGCTCCAGAGTCACGGCTGCCAGTTGCTCGTGGCGCTCCAGGCTGCGGCTCTCCTTGCCACTGCGAACGTAGGGACCGAAACGTCCATCCTGCACAGTGACCGGCTCACCGGTGTCCGGGTGGTCGCCAAGTTCACGCGGAAACGAAAGCACCAGGACGGCCTCGTCCAGCGTCAGGCTGCCGCGGTCCATGGACGGCCACAGGCTGGCCATCTTCGGCTTGCCGGTCTTCGCGGAGCGCTTGCGGCCCTTTCCCTCCGGTGTCGGATCGCCCAACTGAACGTAGTCGCCGTACCGGCCCGTCTTGACGTAGATCGGTTCGCCCGTCTCCGGGTGTTCTCCCAACGGACCGCTCTGCTCCGCCGCCCCCTGGAGCAGCTCCAGCGCGTGTTCGAGAGTCACCTCATCCGGCGGCACGTTGTCATCGATCGAGACACGTTGCCCGTCATCGCCGGCCTGCAGGTAGGTGCCGTAGCGGCCGACCCGAACGACCACCTCCCGGCCGTCCTTGTCCTTCCCCAGGCGCAGCGAACAGATCGCCCTGGCGTCGATGTCGCCCACACCCTCGCCGACCATGGACTGGAGACCCCGACGCCCATCGCCGGCCTGGTCCTTCTTGCGGCCGTAGTAGAAGCTGCGCAACCAGGGCTCCGCTTCGAGGGCGCCGCCGGCGATCTCGTCCAGATCGCTCTCCATGCGCGCCGTGAAGTCCAGGTCGACGAGATCGCCCAGATGCTCTTCGAGCAGCCGCGTGACGGCAAAGGCAAGGAACGTCGGCACCAGGGCCGAACCCTTCTTCCAGACGTAACCCCGGTCGACAATCGTCTGAAGGATGGCGGCGTAGGTCGAAGGCCGCCCAACACCCTGCTCTTCCAACTCCCGCACCAGGCTGGCTTCGGTGTACCGCGCCGGCGGCTGGGTCGTATGCCCCTTCGGCTCGGCGCTTGCCACGCCGACCGACTGGCCCTGGCGAAGCGCCGGAAGAAAGCGCTCCTCGTCTTCCGCTCGCGCCTTCGGATCGTCCCGACTCTCCACATAGACCCGCAGAAACCCGGCAAAGCGAAGGACGCGGCCGGAGGCGGTCAGCCCCACGGCGGCCGCCGACGGCGTGGACGTCGAGAGGAGGACGCGGGTGCTCGTCCCCTTCGCGTCCTTCATCTGGGACGCCAGTGTCCGTTTCCAGATCAACTCGTAGAGGCGAAGGGCGTCGCGGTCCAGGCTCCCGCTGACCTGCTTCGGCGTCCGAAAGTCCGTTCCCGCCGGCCGGATGGCCTCGTGCGCCTCCTGAGCGTTGGCCCTCCCGGCGTAGAAGCGCGGCTTCTCCGGCGCATACTCGGACCCGTAGAGTTCGACGATCTGCCTCCGCGCGGCGGCGATCGCCTGACCCGAAAGCGCGGTCGAGTCCGTCCGCATGTAGGTGATGTAGCCGTTCTCGTACAGACCCTGGGCCACCCTCATCGTCCGCTGCGCGGTGAACCGGAGCTTCCTCGCGGCCTCCTGCTGCAGGGTCGAGGTGATGAAGGGCGCGTACGGCCGGCGGCTGAACGGCTGCTCCCTGACCTCGGAGACCACTGGCCGCGTCGCCGGCAGCTCGCGTCCCAGTTTGCCGGCCTCGGCCTCCAGCAGCAGGTGGGCGGCGGTCTTCAGCTTGCCGGTGTTCCGGTCGAAATCGCGCCCGCGCGCCAGAGCCCTGTCACCCAGGGCCGACACGCGGGCCGGGAAGCGCTTTGCCTCGCCGTCCTCCGTTTCAAGCTCCACTTCCACGGTCCAGTAGTCGGCGGCAACGAAGGCCATCCGTTCGCGCTCCCGCTCAACCACGATCCGGGTCGCCACCGACTGAACGCGGCCCGCCGAAAGCCGCGGTTGGACCTTCTTCCACAGCACCGGCGAGACCTCATAGCCGTAGAGCCGATCCAGTACCCGGCGCGCCTCCTGAGCGTCCACCAGGCGCCGGTCGATCTCTCGCGTATCGCTCAGCGCCGCCTCGACGGCGGCCTTCGTGATCTCGTGAAAGACCATCCGCCGCACCGGCACCTTGGGACGCAGTACCTCCTGGAGGTGCCAGGCGATCGCCTCGCCTTCACGGTCTTCATCGGTGGCGAGCACCAGCTCGTCTGCTCCGCGCAGCGCACTGCGAAGTTTGGTGATCTGAGCTCGCTTCTCGCTTGGGATCACGTACAGGGGATCGAATCCGCCCTCGATATCGACGCCAAGCCGTGCCCAGGGGCGCCCCCGGTACTTCTGCGGCACCTCGGCAGCGGTGCGCGGCAGGTCCCGTATGTGACCGATCGAAGACTCGACCTTGTAGCCGGGACCGAGGTAGCGCTCGATCGTCCGGGCCTTGGCCGGCGACTCGACGATGACGAGAGCGTTAGCCATGCGCGCGGGCCACCTTACCCTTGCCGGCGAGGTTCGGATCGGTCTCGAGAGAGTTAGCCATGAGCGCGGGCACCTTAGTAGAGCAGCGAACCTTGTCAAGCCGGCGGCCCCTGAGCCATGATGCACCGATGACCGCGCCCGTCGTAGTCGTTGGCGGCGGGCTCGCCGGTAGCGAGTGCGCCTTCCAACTCGCCTCCAGGGGCCGCGCCGTGACTCTGTACGAGATGCGGCCGCAGCGCTCCACACCGGCTCACGCCGGCGGCGACCTCGCCGAACTGGTGTGCTCCAACTCGCTACGCAGCGACGACCCGCACCATGCCGCGGGACTGCTCAAGCGGGAGATGGAGCGCTTCGACTCGCTGATCATCGCCGCCGCGCGGAGCAACGCCGTGCCGGCCGGCGGCGCCCTGGCCGTTGACCGCGCGGGATTCGCCGCCGCTGTGACGGCAGCAATCGAAGCGCAACCGCTGATCGAACTCCGGCGCGAGGAGCTGACCGCGCTGCCGGCGCCCGACGAGGGCGACTGCGTGATCGCGACCGGGCCCTTGACCTCGGAAGCGCTGACGCGGGAGCTCGAGCAACTGATTGGTGCCGACCATCTCTACTTCTACGACGCGATCGCTCCGATCGTCACGGGTGACAGCCTGAACAACGAAGTGCTGTTCCGGGCTTCCCGCTACGGCAAGGGCGGCGACGACTACCTGAACTGCCCGCTCGACGAACTGGAGTACCGGTCCTTCCACCGGCGGCTGCTCGAGGCGGACACGATCGAGCTGCGCGAGTTCGAACGGCCCCTGTTCTTCGAGGGCTGCCTGCCGATCGAGGAACTCGCCCGCCGTGGCGAGGACACGCTGCGCTTCGGGCCGATGAAGCCGGTCGGCCTCGAGACGCCGGCGGGGGAACGCCCCCACGCCGTCGTCCAGCTCCGGCAGGAAGACCTCGCCCGCAGTCAGTACAACCTGGTCGGCTTCCAGTCGCGGATGACCTGGCCCGAGCAGCGCCGTGTCCTGCGCACCCTGCCGGGCCTGGAAGAGGCCCGCTTCGTCCGCTACGGCCAGGTGCATCGCAACACCTTCATCAACGCGCCGCTGCACCTCGACCGCTGGTACCGCATCGGCGCGCGGCCCAACCTGAGGCTGGCGGGACAGATGACCGGCGTCGAGGGCTACCTCGAGTCCGCCGGCACCGGACTTGCCGTCGCGCTCTACCTGCTGCTCCAGGAGCGGGAGCAACCGCCGCCTCCGCTGCCCGACACGACGGCGCTGGGAGCCCTGGCGAGACACCTGACCGAATCGAACCCGAAGCGCTACCAGCCGACGAACATCAACTACGGCCTGCTCGAACCGCTTGGCCGACGGGTGCCGCGACGCGACCGCCGCGCCGCCTACGTGGCCCGTGCGAGCGACGCCCTGGCGGCATGGGCCGATAGCATGGGCATCGGCGAAGCACTCTCATGGAAACCACCGTTCAGCGCGCCGGGACGCACGAAGAAGACGAGCGCCGCGGCGCGCTCGCGGAACTGATCGCGGACTTCCTGGAGTACCTCGAGTTGGAGCGCAACTGCTCGGAGCACACCGTACGCGCCTACGGCCGGGATCTGGCCGCCTTTGCCGACTTTCGCGCCGCCGGCGGCGGCAACGCCTCGGACCTCAAGGACATCGACCAGCTTCTGGTCCGGTCGTTTGTCGCCTCTCTGAACAAGCGCCGGCTGGCCCGTCGAACCCAGGGCCGGCATCTGTCGTCACTTCGAGGCCTGTTCCGCTACGCCTGTCTCTCCGGCCGCATGCAGTCGAACCCGGCCGACTCCGTGCCGACGCCGAAAGTCGAGAAGACGCTGCCCCGGCACCTGCGACCCGGCGAGATCGACGCCCTGCTCGAAGCGCCCGCCAGCCGCGCCGGACCGCTCGGCCTCAGGGACCGCGCGCTCCTGGAGCTGCTCTACGCCTCCGGTCTGCGGGTCGGCGAACTCGTCGCGCTGAACTGGCGCGACATCGACCTCGGCGCCAGGGTGCTCCGGGTCGTGGGCAAGGGGGACCGCGAGCGCATGACGCCCTTCGGAGAGCCGGCGGAGCAGGCACTCAGGCAGTGGCTCGACACCTGGGAAGGGGTGTTCCGGAGCCCGAGCGGCGGAACCGACCGGGACGAACCGGTGTTCCTGAACCAGAACGGAGGCCGACTGAGCGCGCGCTCCGTCCGCCGCATCATCGACCGCTACGTCGCGGAAACGGCACAGGCGGCGGGCGCGCATCCGCACGCCCTGCGACACAGTTTCGCCACCCACCTGCTCGAGTCCGGGGCCGACCTGCGCTCGATCCAGGAACTGCTCGGCCACGCTTCCCTCGCCACCACCCAGCGCTACACGCACGTGGACACCGGGCGCCTGCTTCAGGTCTACCGGCAAACCCACCCCCGAGCGAAGGGCGGCTAAGGGGAGCCGCCGCCCCTGCCGCCTCGTTCGACGACACAACCTGCCTTCAGCAGCCATTCCCTCAGAAAAGGAAACCGCATGAGACTTCCCATCGCCCGCAAGACAACGGTACGCGTGCTCGTGGCGGCGGTCGCCGCCTTTCTGGCCGCCGCGGGAACCGCCGGGGCGCAGGACGACCTGCGTGGCTTTCAACTCGTCGGCGACTACCAACTCTTCCTCCAGGGGCAGGAGGCCGCCGGCGCGCAGCTCTACCTCTCCCGGGCCGCCGGCGCGTTCCTCGTGATCGCCGACGATCTGCCCTCGCCGGTGCTGCTCAGCGCCCGCAACCAGGCCTCGTACAAGGTCCAGTTACTCAAGATCTCGCCGACGGGAGAGGACACGGTGGACCTGCTGCCCGGCGCCCTGTTCGGCTCCCCGATGCCCTTTCGCCAGATCCCCAAGGGGCTCGAGTTCGACGTCGACGGGGTTCGCGCCCAGCTCCGGCAACGACCCTCGCTGGCCGGCGAAGCGACACTCGAGGCCCTGTACGACCACGATCCCGCGTATCGCCGCTCGGCGAACGCCTACGAAAGCGACCCGGCAGTCGTCGCCGAGCTGGCCGAACTCGGCGCCGGCGTCGAAGTCCGGACCGTCTTCGGTTCCTGGTGCCACGTCTGCGAGCGCTTCATGCCGCGCGGCCTCAAGGTGCACGAACAGCTCCTGGAATCGCCGCTGCGCTTCACCTACTACGGCCTCGGCGACGACAACCCCTGGGGCGACGCCGAGGTCGACCGCCTCGGAGTCAAGGAACTCCCCACCGCGATCGTCTACCGCGACGGCAAGGAAATCGGCCGCTACGTCGGCGGCCCCGGCTGGACCCAACCGGAGGTCTCGCTGCGCAACATTCTGCGCGAGAATCCGTGAAACGAGGGGACGACGCCGAATGCCCGTAGATCTGGCCGGCCGCCGACCTCAGGGAGACCCCCCGACCACATGACCACCATCCTGCTCGTCCGCAGAGGCGATGTGACATGCATGGCCAGCGACGGCCAGGTCACGAACGGCGCCGCGCATACGGTGGTCAAGGCACGTGCCCGCAAGGTCCAGCGCGCCAACCAGGGCCGGATTCTCGTTGGTTTCGCCGGTGGCGGCGCCGACGCCCTGGCCCTCTTCTCGCGCTTCGAAGCCAAGATCGACGAGTACCAGGGCAACTTCGAGCGCGCCGTGATCGAACTGGCAATGGACTGGAGAACCGACCGCGCGCTGCGCCGGCTCGAGGCGCAGATGATCGTCGCCGACGGCCAGAAGAGTTTCCTCGCGATGGGCAACGGCGACCTGCTCGAGCCGGATGCGGGCATGCCGCTCGCCATCGGTTCCGGCGGGAACTACGCTCTCGCCGCCGCCCAGGCGCTGATCCAGCACACCGAACTCGACGCGGAACAGGTCGCCCGCGAGGCCATGCGGATCACGGCTGATCTGTGCATCTACACGAACCACGAGGTCACCGTGGAGCGCCTCGAAGCGGGCGGGCCCGCGACATGACCGCGGAGCTGGCGCAGAGCGCCCAGTTCGTCGAGAACCTGACCCCGCGCGAAATCGTCGCGGCCCTCGACCGGCACGTCGTCGGCCAGAAGGACGCGAAGCGCGCAGTGGCGATCGCGATGCGCAACCGCTGGCGCCGGCAGCAACTCGATCCCGAAACCGCCGAGGACATCGCCCCCAAGAACATCCTGATGATGGGCCCGACCGGTGTTGGCAAGACGGAGATCGCGCGGCGGCTGGCAAAACTCGCGCGGGCCCCGTTCCTCAAGATCGAAGCCAGCAAATTCACCGAGGTCGGCTACGTGGGCCGCGACGTCGAGTCGATTGTCCGCGACCTGATGGAACTCGCCGTCGCGATGGTCGGCGAGGAGAAGCGGGCCGCGGTGGAAGCGGAGGCCGCGTCGAGAGCCGACGAGCGACTGCTTCAGCTCCTCGTCCCCCAGGCGCCCCAGCCGGCCGCCGACACGGACGACCCGGATGCCTACAGCGCGCCGACCGAGACCCGGGAACGCTTTCGCGAATGGCTCGAAGAAGGGCGCCTCGACCATCGCATGGTCGAGATCGAAGTGGACGACGCCTCACAACAGCAATTCGAGATGTTCACGCCCCAGGGCGTGGAGGCGGTTGGGATCAACCTCAAGGACATGCTCCCGGGGCTGTTCGGCAAGCGCAAGCGCCAGATGGTCGAGGTCTCCGAAGCGCGCGAGATCCTGCGCCGGCAGGAGGCGGAGGCACTGATCGATCGCCAGGACGTCGCCGAGGAAGCGAGGCTGCGCGTCGAGCAGGCCGGCATCGTCTTCCTCGACGAGATCGACAAGGTCGCCGGACGCAACGGCGGCCACGGTCCCGACGTGTCCCGGGAAGGCGTGCAGCGCGATCTGCTGCCCATCGTCGAGGGAACCACCGTGACGACGAAGTACGGCCCGGTCAAGACCGACCATGTCCTGTTCATCGGCGCCGGCGCCTTCCACGTCGCGAAGCCGTCCGACATGATCCCCGAGCTCCAGGGGCGCTTCCCGATCCGGGTCGAACTCGGCGCTCTCGGCGAGGCGGAGTTCGTCCGCATCCTGACCGAACCGGACAGCGCCCTGACCACGCAGTACAGCGCTCTTCTCGGTGCCGAGGGCCTGGACCTCTCCTTCCGCGAGGACGCCGTGAAGGAGGTCGCCCGCCTCGCCGTGAAGGTCAACTCCAGACGGAGAACATCGGCGCCCGGCGTCTCGCCACCCTCATGGAGCGCCTGCTGGAAGAAGTCTCCTTCGAGGCCCCCGACATGGAGGGAATCGCCCTCGAGGTCGACGCCGCCTACGTGACCCGGGCGCTCGCCGACGTGGTGGAAGACCGGGACCTCAGCCGCTATGTCCTGTAGGGGACCACGCTGCGGAAACCGGCTGCGCCGGCGCTCTCGGCGGCTCGCCGGGAGTGACTCCCCGCGCACCGGCAATCATTCCGCGGCGGGGTTCGGCGCCGGGAGTCTGCTCGGCAAAGCCGCGATCGTCGCCGTCCTGCTGATCCTGATCGCGACGACCGGCTGCGGCCGAAAGGGCGATCCGCTGCCACCCCTGCGCGAGCCGAACCCGGTCATTGAGGTGGCGCCCGGCGAAGCCGTCCCCGCCCATGACGAGACCGCGGAGCCCGAGGAGGAAGAAGCCGCCGTGGACGGCGACGAAGAGGTCGAGGTGGAACCGGACGGCGAGGGCGGCGAAGCCACGCCGCCGTGACCACCTCGAACGGCACGCCGTTCTCTCTCGTCTCAGGGGCCGGCAACGACTTCATCGCCCTCCTGGACCGTCCCGTTCCGGCCGCCGAGACGGTCAGGGCGTGGTGCCGGCGCGGCCTGTCGGTCGGCGCCGACGGCCTGTTCAGCCTCCGCCGCGCGGCCGCGGGACGCTACGTCCTCGACTACGCCAACGCCGACGGCGCCCGGGCCGACCTGTGCCTGAACGCGGCCCGCTGTGCCGCCCGGCTCGCCTTCGACCAGGAACCCTCGGCTTCGAGCGTGCAGATCGAAACCGCCGCGGGCACCCTGACAGCCGAACCGCTCGACGAAAGTCGCACCGCCGTCCTGGTCTCCGCGCCCGGTCAGGGAAGTTCGATGACCCTGCAGGCGAACGGCCACACTCTCCCCGGCCGCCGCATCGACGTCGGCGTACCCCACTTCGTTCTCTGGTGGCAAACGGATCTCGACCAGGCGCCGGTCGCCAGCCTCGGGCCGATCCTCCGCTCCCACCCGGATCTCGGCAGGGAAGGCGCGAACGTCCATTTCGTCGATCTCAACCTTCCAGAGGGCTTCCGCATCCGTTCGTTCGAACGCGGCGTCGAAGCGGAGACTCTCGCCTGCGGCACCGGCGTCGTGGCCTCGGCCGCCTGCGCGATCGCGGAAGGCCGGCTTGCCCTGCCCCTGGTCGCCGCCACCCGCAGCGGCTGCGAACTGCGTCTGGAAGCGGCGGCGGCGGCGCCGAACGGCGCAGCACGCTGGCGATTGTCCGGCGACGCCCGGATCGTCGCCTCTGGACGAATTCGCGACCAGGCGACGCTGTTACCCTCCGCGCCATGAGCAGCTTCCCGCCGGTTTCCGAGCAGATGGAACTGCTGCTGCGCGGCGCGGTCGACGTCGCCTCCGAGGACGCACTGCGGCGCAGGCTCGAGAAGTCCCGCACCGAGAATCGGCCGCTGCTGGTGAAGACCGGCTTCGACCCCACCGCGCCCGACCTGCACCTGGGGCACGCGGTCCTCCTGCGCAAGATGGCCCACTTTCAGCAGCTCGGACACCGGGTCCTGTTCCTGGTCGGCGACTTCACCGCGATGATCGGCGATCCGACCGGCAAGAAGGCGACCCGGCCGCAACTTTCGCGCGACGAGGTCCTGGCCAACGCGGCGACCTACCAGGAACAGGCCTGGAAGGTGCTCGACCGGAACCGCACGGAGATCCTCCACAACAGCGAGTGGCTCTCCGAGCTGGGCGCCGAGGGGCTCATCCGGCTGGCCGGTTCCTGCACCCTGGCCCGAATGATGGAGCGCGAGGACTTCCGCGCCCGGTTCGAAAACCACGAGCCGATCTCGATTCACGAGCTCCTCTACCCGCTGACCCAGGGCTATGACTCGGTGGAGCTTCAGGCCGACGTCGAGCTTGGCGGACACGACCAGTTGCTCAACCTCCTCGTCGGCCGCGACCTGATGCGCGGCCACGGCCTGGAGCCTCAGATCGCCCTCACCGTCCCGCTCCTCGTCGGCACGGACGGCGTCCAGAAGATGTCGAAGAGCCTCGGCAACGCGGTCACCTTCGAAGACTCGCCCCGCGAGATGTTCGGCCGCACGATGTCGATCCCCGATTCGCTGATGTGGGACTGGCGGCTGCTGCTGACCGATCTCGACGAGGCCGAAATCGACCGCCAGAAGGCGGAAGTCGAATCGGGAAACGCAAGTCCCAGAGACCTGAAAGCCGACCTCGCGCACGACCTCGTACGCCGCTTCCACGACCGGGAGGCGGCCGACGAAGCGCGCGCCGAGTTCGACCGCATGTTCCGCCGCGGCGGCGTGCCGGACGAGATCGAAACACGAGCCGTGCCGGCCGGCAAGCCGCTCTTCGCCCTGATCGCGCACGCCGGTCTTGCCGGAAGCAAAGCAGAAGCCCGTCGCCTGATCCAGCAGGGCGCCGTCCGCATCGACGGCGAGAAGATCGACGATCCGTACTTCACCCTGCCAGACCGCGCGAACGCCCTGCTCAAGGTGGGCAAGCGCCGGTTCCTTCAGGTCGAGACCACGGCCGCCGCGACACCCGAGTGAGGCCGAGGCGGCGCCGTGCCCCATCCTGAGCACCCCCCGGATCCCGAGCCGCTCCTCCTCGCGGACGAGGAACTGCCGCCGCTCGGCGCCGGTGTCCGCATCCTCCTGTTCGCCGCCGGCGCCTTCCTGGTCCTCTTCGGCCTGATCTTCGGCCCCCTGCCCCTGATCCCAGCGGTCGTCCTCGTACCCCTGGGCGTGGCGCTGCTCTCCCTCGCCAGCAACCGCCTGAACCTCCGCCTCCGCGCCTTCGTCGTCCGCCGCTGGCCCAACGCCTGGCAGCGCATCCAGCGCGTCCGAGCCTGGCTCCACCGCCGGCTCAGTTGAGTCAACCGCACGACACCCCGAGGGGGATCTCTCGAAGGATCCGGGACGAAAGGTTCGAGTTCTCGGAACATGCGACGAACCAGACCCTCCTGCGCGGAGTCACCGTGCAGGAAGTCAGGGAGACGCTTCGGACGCCCGAGCTGATCGACTACTATCCCCACGACAAGTATGTTCCAGGCATGCCTCATGCTCGGCTTCACGAAGGATGATGACCGGAACGTCCAGCGGAAGCGAGCAGTTCCTCGACACCAAGGCCAGCTATCGCATCGAGCTGGAGGGCCCGCTGGTCGTCGTCGAGAACGTCCCGGCTCGCGTGGATGTCGAGACCGGAGAAAGGTTGTTCTCGCCGCAGACGGTCCACAGGCTTCAGGACCTGATCCGGAAGCGGCGCCAACCGTCGCGCGTCATCGAGACCCCCGTTTACGACTACGTCTGAGGGCGACGTACGCACCGGCTCCACGGAACTCGACATGGCAACCCCGACGCCGGGAGGCCGCTCACGCACTACCCAGGGCCCTGAGTCGAGGTCGCACGGAATGAAGAAGATCGACCCACGAGACCCCATCACCCGCTCAACCGACGTGATCGCAGAGAACATCGAGCGGCTCAAGGAGCTCTTCCCCGAAGCCTTCACCGAAGGCAAGGTGGACTTCGATGTGCTCCGCCAGCTTCTCGGCGATGCCGTCGACGACACGGAGGAGCGGTATGGCCTGACCTGGCACGGCAAGCGCAAGGCCCGCCAGCTTGCCCTGACGCCCTCGACCGGGACCCTCCGCCCCTGCCCGGAGGAGAGCGTGGACTGGGACACGACGAAGAACCTGATGATCGAGGGCGACAACCTCGAGGTGCTGAAGCTCTTGCAGAGGAGCTATGCCGGGAAGGTGAAGCTGATCTACATCGACCCGCCCTACAACACCGGCAAGGACCGCATCTATCGGGACGACTACCACGACAGCATGCGGAACTACCTGGAGGTCACCGGCCAGGTGGAGGGAACGCGGCGCCTTTCCTCGCACGTGGAGACGTCGGGGAGGTTCCATACGGACTGGCTCAATATGTTGTACCCACGTCTGAAGCTGGCACGACAGCTCCTCGCTCCGTCGGGAGTTCTGTTGATCTCAATCGACGACCGAGAAGCCCACAACATCCGGGCAATCTGCGAAGACGTCTTCGGTGCAATGAACTCTTGCGGAACCTTCGTCTGGGAACGCAAGAAGAAGCCATCCTTCCTGAACCACGCGATGGGCACCGTAACAGAATACGTCATCGCCTATGCGCGAGACCGCCCCAAGTCCCCCCCCTTCGTCGCGGGAAGGTCCGAGATAGGGAAGAAGACTCCGTTCAACAACGCCGGAAACGCCATGGCTACCCTAGAGTTTCCTCCCGGCACTGTAACGTTCGGATTTGCCGACGGCCCCGTTCCCAAACAGGATATGTCGAACGGGAACATCAAGACCGTTCTACTTGACGACATTACAGTAGTCGATGGCACCAACCAACAGACGATGCGGCTGCAAGGAGAATGGCGCTACTCCCAAAGCACTCTCGACGGGTTCGTCTCCAACGGGGACATGATTACGATCAGCCAGATTCCGTTCCGCCCGAACTACGTCAGCCCGCACGACAATGCGAAGAAGACTGCCAACCTGCTCTCTCATCGAATAAACGGTGTTCCTACGAACGAAGATGGGACCGAGGAGCTGCGCGCTCTCTTCGGCGCTGATGTCGTGAGCCACCCGAAACCCGTAGGTCTCCTCAAGTATCTGGTTAGAAGCATTTCAGGTCACGATGACATCGTAATGGACTTCTTTGCGGGCTCCGGCACCACGGGCGCAGCAGTGATCAACCAGAACATCGAAGACCATGCACGCCGAAGGTACATCTTGGTTCAGCTTCCCGAGCTACTAGACCCGACTCGCGCCGAGCAGGCCGGTGCCGCGCGGTTCTGTGATGAACTCGAGGCACCTAGGAACATGGCGACACTAACGAAGGAGCGGCTCCGCCGGGCCGGGGAAGAGACCATCAGGCATAAGCCTGGAGTTGGCGGCGACTTCGGCTTCCGCGTCTTCAAGCTCGACACCTCGAACATTCGGCCGTGGAACCCAGGAACGAACGATCTCGACGAGGACCTCCTCGCCGCCATCGACCACATCGAGCCAAACCGGACCGAGCATGACCTTCTCTACGAGCTGCTGTTGAAGCTCGGTCTCGACCTCTGCGCGCCCATAGAGACACGTGCCATCTGCCTGAATCGCGTGCACGCCGTGGGCGGCGGAGCTCTCTTCGCCTGCCTCGCCCCTGAAATTCGGGGGGGGGGGGGGGGGGGGGGGTACGAAGCGCTCGCTACGGGGATCGCGGACTGGCATGCCGAACTCGGAGCGGCCGCAGAGACCACCGTTGTGTTCCGGGACGGCGCCTTTGCGGACGACGTTGCGAAGGCGAACGTGGCGGCTATTCTCGAGCAGCGCGGTCTCTCCGACGTGCGGAGCCTCTAAGGTGTTGACGACCAGCTTCGTGACGTAGCGAGCTATTGGTGGCGCGACACGAACTACTCTGCGAGCGGTTCTCTCGGGACGCACCGACGCGAGTATCCGGTTGACGGATCTTCGACGGCTACTGCTGCGGCTTGGGTTCGTGGAACGAGTGCGAGGAAGCCACCACACGTTTCGGAAGAGCGGCGTGCCGGAGAAGTTGAACCCTCAGGGCCGGCGGGGCCAGGCGAAGCCCTACCAGGTCGGGCAGGTTCGTCGAGTGATCCTGAAGTACGAACTTGAAGAGGAGTACTGATGTACAGGTACGAGATCATTCTCTACTGGAGCAACGAGGACGGCGTATTCGTGGCGGAGGCGCCGGAGCTTCCTGGGTGCATGGCACACGGTGACACCCAGGAGGAGGCCCTGCGCAACATCAACGACGCGATGGGCCTGTGGATCGAGACCGCAAGAGAGTTCGGCGATCCGGTGCCAGAGCCCACGGGTGAACGGCGAATGCTCGCGTGAGCGCCACCGCCACAGAACGTTCAGGCGCTCATTCCGGATGATGAAGCTCCGATTCGAGCCGGACCTCGACTTTCAGCTCCGGGCGGTGGAGGCAGCCTGCGGCCTGTTCCGGGGCCAGGAGGCATGCCGAACCGAGTTCACGGTTCTACGTCATCCGACGGACACACAGGAGCCGATGTTCTCGCGAAGCGATCTGGGCGTGGGCAACCGGCTGAGCCTGCCGGACCACGAGATCGCCGAGAATCTGGAGGCTGTTCAGCTCCGGAACGGGCTGCCGCCATCCTCGTCGCTGGCGTCAGGGGACTTCACGATCGAGATGGAGACAGGCACCGGCAAGACCTACGTCTACCTGCGCACCGTCTTCGAGTTGAACAAGCGGTACGGCTTCACCAAGTTCGTCATTGTCGTCCCGTCCATCGCGATCAAGGAGGGAGTCTACAAGTCGCTCCAGATGACGGAGGACCACTTCCGGTCGCTCTACTCGGGCGCCCCGTTCGAGTACTTCCTGTACGACTCGGACAAGCTCGGCCAAGTGCGGAACTTCGCGGCCAGTCCGCATATTCAGATCATGGTCGTGACCGTTGGAGCGATCAACAAGAAGTCCGTCAACAACCTGTACAAGGACAGCGAGAAGACGGGCGGGGAAAAGCCGATCGATCTCATTCGCGCGACACGGCCGATCGTGATCGTCGATGAGCCTCAGAGCGTGGACGGCGGTCTCGACGGAAAAGGCAAGAGGGCGCTCGGGCGGATGAATGCCCTGTGTACGCTGCGCTACTCGGCAACGCACGCGGAGGAGCACCACCTTGTCTACCGCCTCGACGCCGTGGACGCCTACGAGCGGAAGCTGGTCAAGCAGATAGAGGTCGCGTCCGCCACTGTCCAGGGTGCTCACAACCGACCCTACGTTCGTCTCCTCTCGACCAGAAGCCGACGGGGCACCGTCAGCGCTCGCGTCGAACTCGACCTGGAGCAGGCCGGCAGAGTGAAGCGGCGGGAAGTGACCGTCCTGGACGGCGACGACCTCCGGCAGATCACGGGGCGAGGCGCCTACAGTAACTTCCGCATCGGTGAGATCTCGGTGAAGCGCGGAAGCAAGTTCATGGAACTGCTGATCCCCGGAGGCGAGCGCTTCCTCAGACAGGGAGACGCATGCTTCGACGTGGACTGGCGGGCGCTCCACCGCCAGATGATCCGGCGGACAATCCGGGAACACCTGGACAAGGAACTGCGCCTGCGACCGCAGGGCATCAAGGTCCTCAGCTTGTTCTTCATCGACCGGGTGGAGCACTATCGCGGGTACGACGAGGACGGGAATGAGGTGAAGGGCGACCATGCCCGGATGTTCGAGGAGGAGTACCGACGGCTTGCACGCAGCCCCGCCTACTCGGCGCTGTTCGGCGAAGAGAAGCGCTCCGGGAACGTCGAACAGATCCACAACGGCTACTTCGCCATCGACAAGAAGAACCGCTGGGCCGAAACCGGCGAGAGCGCCGAAAACAACCGGACGAACCGCGACAACGCGGAGCGCGCCTACAACCTGATCATGAAGGAGAAGGAGAAGCTCCTGAGCCTCGACGAGCCGCTCCGGTTCATCTTCTCCCACTCGGCGCTGCGCGAAGGATGGGACAACCCGAACGTCTTCCAGATCTGCGCGCTGCGCGAGATTCGGACCGAACGGGAGCGGCGCCAGACCATCGGCCGCGGCCTGCGCCTCTGCGTCAACCAGCGAGGAGAACGCCTGCGCGGCTTCGACGTGAACACGCTGACCGTCATTGCCACGGAGAGCTACGAGGACTTCGCCGAGAACCTGCAGAGGGAGATCGAGGAAAACACGGGCATCCGATTCGGCGTCGTCGAGAAGCACCAGTTCGCACAAGTCCCGGTGACGGGCGAGGACGGCCTGACCGCGACGCTTGGTCTCGAAGAGTCCGAAGCCCTGTACGACTTCTTGCAGGCCCAAGGCCACATCGACGAGCAAGGACGAATCCAGGACGGCCTGCGGGAGGCGTTGCGGGACGACATGCTCATCGTGCCGGACCGCTTTCTTGACCAGCGACAGGCGATCATGTCCGTGCTGAGGAAACTGGCTGGGCGCCTCGACGTGAAGGATGCGGACGCGCGGCAGACGGTGAGACCCCGTCAGGCCATCCTCGAGAGCCCAGAGTTCAAAGCGCTCTGGAATCGCATCAGGCACAAGACGACGTACCGCGTCGCCTTCGACAACGAACGACTGCTGACGAACTGCATCGCCGCGTTGAAGGACGCCCCGGCCATTCCCAGGACGAGGCTGCAATGGCGCAAGGCGGACATCGCCATCGGCAAGGCCGGGGTGGAAGCCGCGGAGAAGGAGGGTGCGCAGACGGTCGTCATCGATCCCGGAGAGATCGAGCTGCCGGACCTGCTCACGGAGCTGCAAGACCGGACCAGACTCACCCGACGCAGCATCTACCGGATCATCACCTCCAGCGGGCGACTCCCTGACTTCCAGCAGAATCCGCAGCAGTTCGTCGAGACTGCGGCGCAGGCGATCAATCGATGCAAACAGCGGGCGCTTGTGGACGGCATCAAGTACCGGCGCGTCGGCGACGAGTCGTACTACGCACAGGAGCTGTTCGAGCACAAGGAACTGGTCGGCTACCTGAAGAACATGCGGGCCGCGCAGAAGGCGGTCCACGACCACGTCATCTACGAGTCGAACACCGAGGCCAAGTTCGCCGACCAGCTCGAGAAGAACATCGCAGTCAAGGTGTACGCGAAGCTGCCCGGCTGGTTCAAGGTGCCGACGCCGCTGGGCTCCTACAACCCGGACTGGGCCGTCCTGGTCGATTCCGACCATGGCGAGCGGCTGTACCTCGTTGTGGAGACGAAGGGCACCACCGACACGGCGGAACTACGTCCGACGGAACTGGAGAAGATCAAGTGCGGCAGGGCGCACTTCAAGGCGCTGGCGACGGGCGAGTCTCCCGCCCACTACGAGGTGGCCACGAGCCTCGACGAACTGCTCGCGCAGGTCAGGGCCGGTTGACGGCGCGCTTCTTCAGGCCGCGCAGGAACACGCCGTTCAGCGCGATCAGGACGGCGAGCACCACGATCCACTGGGCGAACATGTTGCCCACGCCGAGGCGCCCCCAGAGCGGCTCGTCGAGCGCGTCCCAGCACATCCAGGCCACCAGGACCAACGCCTGGACGACGACCAGGCGAATCGCCCAATCCCACCAGGCGCCGATCCTCATGTCCTGCTCGCCGCTGTTCATCATCTCCGCGCGGAAGCGCGTCACCCCGTAGCGGATCACGATCAGGGCGACGAAGAAGCCGCACGACATCAGCGCAACGCTCCAGACGTTGTCCTGGTTCACGAAGAACGGCTGCCAGAGCGCCGAAGGCACGCCGAAGACGAAGGCGGCAGCCCCGAGCGAGACGATCGCCCTCCGCCGGTCAAGCCCGGCCTCCTCCAGCGCCAGGCCAACCAACTGGAACATCGCGACCAGGGAGGTCCAGGCCGCGAACACCAGGGCCATGAAGAACAGGATCATGAAGAACGCACCGCCCGGCATCGCGTTGAAGAGCTGCGGAATCCAGACGAACGTCAGACCCTCGTTGCCCGCTCCGACAATCTGGTCCGCGGCGCCGGGCATGATCGAAAAGACGGTGCACAACACCATGACGCCCGCAAGCAGCGACACGCTGTTATTGCCGAACGCCAGCAGGAAGGAGTTCAGGTTCGTGTCCTCCCGGCGACGCGAGAACACGGCGTAGGTCAGCACCAGGCCCCATCCGGCGCCCGTGTCCCAGGCGTTCTGGGTCAGCGCCTGCAGCCAGATGTTCGAGTCCAGCAGGTCGCTCCAGTCGGGCCTGAACAGGAACTCGAGACCGTTCACCGCGCCCGGCAGCGTGACCGCCCGGATGGCGAGCACGACGACCAGCACCAGCAGCGCCGGCATCAGGATCCGCACCACCTTCTCGATTCCCCGAATCCCCTTCAGCACGACGAACACGCCCATCGCCAGCGCCAGGGCGTGGAAGACGAGCACCTGCGGCGTGTAGGAAAACTCATCCCAGAGCTGGACCGAGCGCTCGCCCTGAAGCTGCAGCGTGATGGCCGCCAGGAAGTAGCGCAGGGTCCATCCCATGACGACCGCGTAGTAGAAGCCGATCGCCGCCGCCACCCAGGCGATCCACGCGCCCATCCAGGCGAAGCGGTCTCCCATCATCGCGGCGAACGTCCCCACCGTGCCGCGCCGGACGTTCTTGCCGAGCGCGAACTCGGCCAGGATCAGCGGCACGGACCAAAGCAACAGGAAGACGACCCAGGCGACCAGGAAGGACCCGCCCCCGTTGGACGCCGCAATCCGGGGAAAACGCCAGATGTTGCCGGTGCCCACGGCCATGCCGAGCATGGCGAGCATCAGCCCCCAGCGACTCGAGAAGAGCTGAACGCCTGCGGCCAGTTTCCGGGGCCCTCCCAACCGTTCCGACGGTGTGCGCGCGAAGTGCCGACAGTATCAAGTCGCCCGGCCGGGAACGCCCACAGGTCCATGCCAACGATCGCACTTCACCTGCGACCCACGCCGGCCATCCCCTCAGCCGGCACTGCGCTACGATCCAGCGTAGCTCCGACTCCGTCGTGTCCTCCAGCCCCAATCCTGCTCAGGCAGTCATGCGCCTGCGGGGTGTGACGAAGGTCTATCCGGCGCCAAGGCGTGCCGCCGACGTATGCGCGGTCCACCACGTCGACCTGGACATCGAACTCGGCGAGACTCTGGTTCTGGTCGGCGAGAGCGGCTGCGGCAAGTCCAGCATCCTGCGCCTGATCAACCGGATGGAGGAGCCAACTGCAGGTTCCCTCTTCTTCGAGGACGTCGATCTGTCGACGATCCAGCCGACGGAACTCAGGCGGCGCATCGGCTACGTCCAGCAGACCGGCGGCCTGCTCCCGCACTGGAGCATCGAACGGAACGTCGCCCTCGTCCCCGAGCTGCTCGGCTGGTCCAGGAATCGCAGGCGCCGCCGGGCGCGGGAACTGCTGGAACTGGTCGGCCTGCCCCCAGATGCCTACGCGGAACGCTACCCAAGGCAGCTTTCGGGCGGCCAGCGCCAGCGGGTCGCGGTCGCTCGCGCACTCGCCGCCGACCCACCCCTCGTCCTGCTCGACGAACCGTTCGGAGCGCTGGACGCGATCACCCGCGCCGAGGTCCGCGAGACGTTCAAACGGCTCCGGGCGTCGAGCAAGCAGACGGCCGTCATCGTGACGCACGATCTCGACGAAGCCTTCGACCTCTCCGACCGCATCGCGGTCATGCAGCGGGGCCGCCTGCTGCAGACGGCAAGTCCGCGGGAGCTCATCGAACGACCCGCCGATCCTTACGTCCGCGACCTGCTGGACCGGTCGGGCGCCGCCCAGCCGTGAAGCTGCCCGCTCTTCTGCTCCTGGCCGCGGTCTCTGCCGGCTTCGCCCTTCCCGCGCGAGCGCAGGATGCGAGCGGAGACCGGGAAGCCGCCGGCACGATCGTCGTCGGCTCGAAGAACTTCGCCGAGAACCGTCTGCTCGGCGAGCTGTTCGCGCAGTTGATCGAGGCGCGCACCGAGCTTGAGGTCGAGAGGCGGCTCGGCCTCGCCGGAACCGAGTTCTGCTTCGAGGCGCTGCGGGACGGCAGCATCGACATCTACCCCGAATACACGGGCACCGGGCTGGTCACGCTGCTGGGCCGGGATCCGTCGGCATCCAGGTTCGAAGCGCTGCAGACCGTCCGCGCCGAGTTCCTGAGGCGCTTCGACCTCCACTGGCTGGCGCCGCTCGGCTTCGAGAACTCCTTCGAGCTGGCCATAAGAAGCGATCTCGTCGTCCCGGACGGCCGGAATCTCCGCACGATCAGCGACCTGGTGGAGGTGGCGCCCGGCCTCCGCGCCGGCTTCGGCCACGAGTTCATCGAGCGCGACGACGGCCTGCCGGGCCTTGCCAGGACCTACGGCATCCGCTTCGATAGCGTCCAGCCCCTGCTCCAGGCACCCGCCTACCAGGCCGCCGCGGCAGGGGCCGTCGATGTGATCGACGCCTACACGACGGACGGGCGCCTCCTGGTCTACGACCTCGTCGTCCTGGAAGACGACCTCGGCTTCTTCCCTCCCTACGAGGTCGCGCCCCTGGTTCGCGGCGAGACCCTCGACCGCTACCCGCAAGTCGGCGCCGTGCTCGGCTTGCTCGGCCAGGCGATCGACGAGGACCGGATGCGGGCCCTGAACCTACGGCTCCAGGAGGATCACGAGGCGATCGAAGTCGTTGCCCACGACCTGCTGCGGGAACTGGAGCTGCTGCCCGCCGGCGCGGAAACGGTGCACACGGACCTCGAACCGCCGGCTGCCGGGCTGCCCGCGTACATGTGGTCGCGCCGGCGCGAGTTGACCCGCTACACGATCGAGCACGTCTGGCTCTCCGGGGTCGCGCTCAGCCTCGGCATCCTGCTCGCGGTGCCACTGGCCCTGGCGCTCGACCGTTTCCGAACGGGAACCAGCGAAACCCTGATCCGGATCATCGGCATGTCCCAGACCCTGCCCTCGCTCGCCCTGTTCGGATTCCTGATTCCGCTCCTCGGCGTCGGCTTGGCGCCAACCGTCGTGGCGCTGTGGATCTACTCCGTGTTCCCCATCCTGCGGAACAGTTGCACCGGACTCAGGGAAGCGGACCCGGACGCCGTTGAGGCCGCGACGGCGCTCGGCATGACCTCAGGCCAGGTTCTGAGACGGGTCCGCCTGCCGCTCGCGATACCCACCATCATGGCCGGCGTTCGCACGGCAGGCGTGATCACGATCGGCACCGCGACGATCGGCGCCTTCATCGGCGCCGGCGGCCTCGGTCAGCCGATCATCGCCGGCGTGCAACTCGTGAACATCCAGCAGATCCTCTCCGGCGCCATTCCGGCCGCGCTCCTGGCCCTGGTTGCCGACGCCGCCCTCGGCGGCCTGGGGACGCTGCTACGCCCCCGCGGCGTCGGCCCGTGAATCAGCCGACCAGGTCGCAGCCGGCGAAGAAGAATGCGCGCTCGATGCCAGCGTTCTCCGGCGAGTCGCTGCCGTGGATCGCGTTGTTCTGGATGTTCGAGCCGTAGAGGTTCCGGATCGTGCCCGGAGCCGCCTGGGCGGAGTCCGTTGCGCCCATCGTGTCGCGCAGGTGGGTCACCGCATTCTCGCGAGCGAGCGCGATCGCCACCGCCGGACCGCTGGTCATGAAGGCGACCAGATCCGCGAAGAACGGCCGCTCCCGGTGCACCGCGTAGAAAGCCTCGGCCTGCGCCCGGGTAAGGCGCAGCCGGCGTACGGCCTGAACCTCGAACCCCGCGTCCTCGAGGTGGGCGATGATCCGGCCCGTGTTCCCCGCACGCACGGCGTCCGGCTTGATGATCGTCAGTGTCTCTTCCATCGTCGAGCGTCTCCCCTGCCTTTGGCCAGGCGTCGTGCTCAGGAGGCGAGAGCCGCGGCGAGGCGCGCACCCATCTCGGCCGGCGAGTCGACCACGAGAACGCCGGCCGCTTTCAGCGCTTCCTTCTTCTCCGCGGCAGTTCCCTTGCCGCCAGCGACGATCGCGCCGGCGTGGCCCATCCGCCGCCCCGGCGGTGCGGTCGCGCCGGCGATGAAGCCGACCACCGGGATCTCCATGTGTTCCCGGATCCACGCCGCCGCTTCCTCCTCCGCGGTGCCGCCGATCTCGCCGATCATCACGATCGCCTCCGTCGCCTCGTCCTCGGCGAACAGGGAAAGGACGTCGATGAAGCTGGTTCCGCCTACCGGATCGCCGCCGATGCCGACGCACGTCGTCTGACCGAGCCCTTCGTTCGTGAGCTGCCACACGGCCTCGTACGTCAGCGTGCCGCTGCGACTGATCACGCCGACATTGCCCGCCCGGTGGATGTGGCCGGGCATGATGCCGACCTTCGCCTGACCCGGCGTGATCAGGCCCGGGCAGTTCGGCCCCAGCAGACGGCTGTTCCGGCCCTGAAGGAACGCCTTGACCTGAACCATGTCGGCTACCGGGATGCCCTCCGTGATGCAGACGATCAGTTCAACGCCGGCGTCGGCCGCCTCCATGATCGCGTCCGCCGCGAACGGCGGCGGCACGAAGATCAACGTCGCATTGCAGCCGGACTGCCGCCGGGCCTCCTCGACCGAGTCCCAGACCGGGAAGCCCTCGACCGTCGATCCGCCCTTGCCGGGCGTCACGCCGCCCACAACTTCCGTGCCGTAGTCGCGGCAGCCCAGCGCGTGGAACAGGCCCTCGCGGCCGGTGATGCCCTGGACGATCAGGCGCGTGTTCTTGTCAACGAGAATCGACATCGCCTCTAACCCTTTGCGGCCCCCAGCGACTCGACCGCGCGCTCGGCGGCGCTTGCCATGCCGTCCGCGACGAGGAACTCGAAGTCTGACTGCCGCAGCACCTCGCGGCCTTCCTCGACGTTCGTCCCCTCAAGCCGTACGACGACCGGCACGTCCACCGGCCTACCGTTGGCCGCGAGTTCGTCGATTGCCGCCACCACGCCACGAGCGATCCGATCGGTCCGCGCGATGCCGCCGAAGATGTTGATCAGCACCGCCTTGACCGCCGGGTCCGAGAGGATGATCCGGAAGGCGCTGGCCACCGCCTCCTGGGAGGCCGAGCCGCCGACGTCCAGGAAGTTCGCCGGTTCGGCGCCGTAGAGCTTGATGATGTCCATCGTCGCCATCGCGAGGCCGGCGCCGTTCACCATGCAGCCGATGCTGCCGTCCAGCTTGATGTAGCTGATGCCGTGCTCGGACGCCTCGACCTCGAGCGGATTCTCCTCGTGGACGTCCCGCAGTTTGGCGATCTCCCGCTGCCGGAACATCGCGTTGTCGTCGAACGTCATCTTCGCGTCCAGGGTGTAGACGTCGCCCCCCCTGTCGACCATCAGCGGATTGATCTCGACCAGGGAGGCGTCCGTCGCAAGGTACGCCGCAACGACGCTGGCGACAGCGGCCTGGATCTGGCGTGCCGTGCCGCCCGAACAGCCCAGGCCGGACGCCACCCTGCGGCACTGGAACGGCAGAACGCCGAGTTGCGGATCGATCAGCTCGCGCAGGATCGCGCCCGGGTCCGTACGTGCCACGTCCTCGATGTCCATGCCGCCCGAACGGGACGCCATGAGCACCGGACGCTCGGCCGCGCGATCAAGCGTCACGCCCAGGTAGAGCTCGTGCTCGATCTCGAGCGCCTCTTCGATCAGGACCTTCCGCACCTGCTGTCCCTCGGGACCGGTTTGATGCGTCACAAGCTGCATGCCGAGGATCTCGCCAGCAAGCCGTTCCGCCTCGTCCGGATCCGAGGCCACCCTGACGCCGCCCCCCTTGCCACGGCCGCCGGCATGAATCTGGGCCTTGACCACGCAGCGGCCTCCGAAGTCGCGGCAGATCTGCCGAGCCATCCCCGGCCTGTCCGTCACCTTGCCCTGCGGCACCCTGGCGCCGAACTCGCGCAGAAGTTCCTTGGCCTGGAACTCGTGGATCTTCACGGTTGCCAGCGCCTCAGTCGAGGTTCTCGACGATCGCCTGGCCGAACTCGGAGGTCTTGAGCAGCGTCGCCCCCTCCATCTGGCGTTCCAGGTCGTACGTCACGCGCTTTTGGCGGATCGCCCGGCCGATCGCGTTCTCGATCGACCTGCCTGCCTCCTGCCAGCCCAACCAGTTCAGCATCATCACGCCCGACAGGATGACCGAGCAGGGGTTCACCTTGTCCTGGCCCGCGTACTTCGGCGCCGTGCCGTGCGTCGCCTCGAACAAGGCGACGCCATCGCCCTCGTTGGCCCCCGGCGCCATGCCGAGGCCGCCCACCTGGGCCGCCAGCGCGTCCGACAGATAGTCGCCGTTCAGGTTCGTCGTCGCGATCACGTCGTACTCGTCGGCCCGCAGCAGCACCTGCTGGAACATGGCGTCCGAGATGCGGTCCTTGACCAGGATGCGCCCATCCGGCAACCGGCCATCGTGCTTCGACCAGAGGTCGTCCTCGCTCACCGTGCAGTCCGCGTACTCCTCGGCAGCGAGCTCGTAGCCCCACTCCTTGAAGGCGCCCTCGGTGAACTTCATGATGTTTCCCTTGTGCACCAGCGTGACGCTTTCGCGTCCCTGGGCGCGGGCGTACTCGATCGCCTTCCTGACCAGCCGCTTGCTTCCGGTCACCGAGACCGGCTTGATGCCGATGCCGGAATCGGCGCGGATGTCCCGGCCCAGCCTGCTCCGGACGAAATCGATCAGGGCAGCCGTCTCTTCACTCCCCTGCTGCCACTCGTGACCCGCGTACACGTCCTCGGTGTTCTCGCGAAACAGGACCATGTCGACCTTCTCCGGCTCGCGCACCGGCGACGGCACCCCGTTGAAGTAGCGCACCGGGCGCACGCAGGCGTACAGGTCGAGGAGCTGACGGAGCGCCACGTTCAGGCTGCGGATGCCGCCGCCCACGGGCGTCGTCAGCGGTCCCTTGATCGCCACCCGGTAGTAGCGGATCGCGTCGACGGTCGCCGATGGCAGCCATTCCCCGGTCTGCTCCAGGGCTTTCTCACCCGCCAGAATCTCCAGCCAGGCAATGGAGCGTGTGCCCGAGTACGCTTTCTCGACCGCGGCGTCGATCACCGCCTGGCTGGCGCGCCAAATGTCGGGACCGATGCCGTCGCCCTCGATGAAGGGAACGATCGGCCGTTCCGGTACGACCAGACTACCGTCCCGCCAGCCGACGTCCTGGCCGCCGGCTGGCGGCGCAACCGGGGGTTCAGTCAAACCAGCAACCTCTCATTCGTGCGGTCCGACATCAGGGATAGGACGGACCGCGAACCGTATGGGTCAAGTGCGTGGGCACCACGCGAGAACACAAAGCCAAAGCGCGGCGCAGGGTATCACGTTTCCTGGCCTCCGCCCCGCTGGGGAGTCGATCTGGCACTGCTAGGGTTTCTCCTCATGAACCGGCAACCACTCTCCCACCCGCCGGTCCCGGACCACGCAGCAACGTGGGAAGGAATCGACTGGCCGGCGCTCGTCAAGGTCGCGGCAGGAAGCCGCGAACGAGCCTACGCGCCCTACAGCGGCTTCAGAGTGGGCGCCGCCCTGCTGGCCCCGAACGGCCGCGTCTACGGTGGCTGCAATGTGGAGAATCGCGTCCTCGGCCTGACGCTCTGCGCCGAGCGCGGCGCGCTGTCGGCGGCCGTCGCCGACGGACAGACTTCGTTCCAGGCACTGGCCATCGTCACCGGCGCCACACCCCCATGCGCACCCTGCGGTCAGTGCCGGGACGCCTTGGCCGAGTTCACCTGCGACCTGCCCGTGGTCTCGGTCACCGCCGGCGACGATGAAGCCTTGAACTGGAGCCGCTTCACGCTCCAGGATCTCTTGCCCGAACCGTTCGTTCTGGACGTCGGGAAACCCTGATCCCCTGACCCGGGACGCGGCAACGCCCTGCCGGTTCCCCTCAGGGGGCGATCAGGCCGCGATGGGCGCCGGCACGGGCGCCCGGGCGAGACCTCAGTTCTCAGCTTCGGCGGCCAGAGCCTCCGCCACGGTGTCGCAGGTCGGGAAGAGAGACGCCACACCGGCAACGGTCAGCAACTGGACGATCCGTTCGGAGGGCCGGATCAGGATCAGCTTGCGTTCCTCGGCGCGCAGGCGAACCAGGTAGCCCACGAGCTCTCCAATGCCCGTCGAGTCCATGTAGTTCACGTCCGAGAGGTCGAGCAGGACGTGGCCGTCTCCCTCGGACAGACTCCGCTTCAACGCGTCGGCAAGGAAACGTGCGCTCTGACCGAGCTTGATCACGCCCTCCACCGCCAGCAGGCTGGAATCGCCGATCTGTCGCTTGTTGATGATCATTCGTGTCGATCGCGGGGGCGATTCCGCCGACGCAGAGCTGCGGCGAAGACCGCCGTCTACCGACTGAAGCGGCCCACGAAGGAACTGCGCTTGCCGGGACTCTTCCAGGTGGCTCCCAGGCCCTCTCCCTGCCAACTGTGCTCAAGTGCGACTCCCGGCTCCGCACCGACCGTCGGGGCCAGGGGCGGGTAGAAGACGGTTTCGTTCCCGCAAAGGTGGTCCCGGTGATCGAGAGGCCGGGTCCGCAGCGCCGCGAGCTCGCCTGCGCTCACCGCCGCGGCCCCGTTCGCCAGCACGTCAAACTCGACCTCCGCTGTCTGAACCCGGGCGACATCCGCGAGCAACTCGCCGCCCATGCCGCGCGCGAAACCCTCGAGAGCCCGCCGCTGCGACGGGTCCGCATTCGCGTCGACGATGAGGATCGACTCCGCGGCATCGGATTCGGCGTACGGATCGCCGAGTGTGGCTTCCGAGCGCACGACGGCGAGCACCGAAAGCCCCGACAGATCCACGCCGTCCCAGCCGCCGTCATCGACCCGCCAGGCCATGATCGCCTCGTTGCCGACCAGTCCGACCTCCGAGTTGGCGAAGCATGGTCCGGTGTAGACATCGGCGGTGCGCGCCTCAACATACGTACCCGATATCCCCACCCCGGCCCCCAGCGCCACGGCGGGAAGAAGCAGACCCAGTGCAACCAGCGCGGCCGCGTGCAGGCGATGCGTTTCAGCAAGTCTCATGTCGGCGAATCTCCGTGGTCCTGGCCGTACCGTTCGACTCATGTCGAACCTCCGAAACGTTCGACTCATGTCGAACCTCCGAAACGTTCGAAGCAACTGCGGCCCTCCCGGCAATGTTCCCTCGACGCGACCGTGCCGTCGGGTCCGAGACAGTTCATGCTGTGGGTACACCAGACGAAACCGTCGTCGATTTCGTGCTGCGGATCCACGTCGGCGGCCGGATCCGCCGGGGCGAGGGCCATGAACATCGTCTTCCAACGCAGCCTTCGGCACAGTTCCGGGGCCCCGGCAGCCCCATCGAGTCGGTCAGCCATCGCGTCAGGCCTCCATCCCGGCAGCGCGCAGCAGCGCACGCCTCACTGCAACCGTGGCAAGTTGAATCTTGTACCGATTACCGCTCATCGGCCGGGCGCCCTCCACCGCCGCCTCGGCGGCTTCAACGATCCGTTCCGGCGTCAGTTCGCGACCAGCCAGCAGGTCACCGGCCGCGGCCGCGAGCCGGGGAGTCGGAGCCGCGTGGCCCAGCACGATCCGCGCCCGGTCCACCAACGGCCCTTCCCCGTACAGGGAGACCGCGGCGGCCATCAGCGGCCAGTCCAGGGACCGGCGCTGCCGAACCTCGTACACGGCCGAGCGGGCAGCGCCGACACTTGCCGTCACCTCGACCAGCAGCTCACCGGGCTCCAACGTATTCTCACGCTCTCCTGCAGCCTGCGGCGCCCGGTACAGCGCCTCGACCGGTAGGCGCCGCTCACCGTCCGGTCCATGGACTGTCGCTTCCGCCTCGAGCGCGATCAGGAGCGGCGCCAGACTCGAGGGACTGACGAAGCGTGCATCGCCCTGCGGGAAGATCGCGTGGTAGCGGTTGTCGCCTTCGGTGACCATCGAGCGACCGTTCTCTCCTTGCGCGAGCAGACCGAAGCCACGACGGTAGTACCAGCATCGCGGACGTTGGAGCAGATCGCCGCCGACCGTGCCCATCGCCCGCAACTGCGCACTGGCCACACCGTCGATCGCGGTTCCGAGCGCCGGCGCGGCGGCCATCGCGTCGGCGTGGTCCCGCAACTCCTGCAACGTCGTCATCGAACCGATCCGGAGCCGGCCGCCTGAGGTGTCGATGCCGGACAGGTCCTCGATGCCGCGCAGCGCGACGAGCCGTTCAACCTGCTCGACATCGTCCTTGAGCAGGCTCAGGAGGTCCGTTCCGCCCGCGAGGACCTCGCTGCCCTCCGCTTCCAGCAGGCTCACCGCCTGCTCAACCGTCGCGGGAGCGGCGTAGCGGAAGGGTCGCATCAGGCAATCCCGCCACGGCCCGCCAGCGCGTCCAGCACACGGTCCGGCGTTAGCGGCAGATAGGGCACGCGCACGCCGATTGCGTTCGCCACCGCGTTGCTGATCGCGGCCCCGGGCGAGATCACGGGCGGCTCTCCCAGGCCGATCACGCCCCGTTCGTCGTACCCGGGGCCAGTCATCATGTGCACTTCCAGCGATCCGACATCCAGGAGACCCGCCAGCTTGTAGAACTCCATGTCCGCGTTCAGCAGACGTCCGGTGACAGGATCCGGAATCCACTCTTCGAACAGCGCATAGCCGACACCCATGATCAGTCCGCCGTAGACTTGGCTCTCCGCCAGCCGCCGGTTGACGATCAGGCCGCAGTCCTGCACCGCGATCATCCGCTCGACGTGGACCACGCCGGTGTCCATGTCCACCTCGACTTCCGCGATCTGCACGCCGCCAACGCCGCTCGAAATCAGCCGTCCAGGGCCCGGGTTGCGCCCCTGGGCGCTGACGGGCGCGCCACCGATCCGCGATGCGGCTTCGGTCCAGGACATCCCGCGCGACGGCTCACCTTCCACGAACACGCGGCCGCCAGCCGCCGTCAACTGCTCCGGGTCCGCCTCGAGCTGGGGGGCTACTTTCGCCATGACTTCGCGCAGAGCGTCCTGCGCCGCTCGACGGGTCGAGGCGCAGACTCCGCCGACCGTCGAACTGCCACCGGACGGACCCGACTGCGGGAACCGGTTGTCGCCCAGGGATACCCGCACCTGGGGCAATTCGAGGCCGAACGTCTCGGCCAGCACCTGGGCAACGATCGTGCGCGTCCCTGTACCGATGTCCTGGGAGCCGAGCCGGGCCTCCACCGCACCGTCGGGATGCACGGTCACGTCGCAGTTGCTTGCATGGCCGCGCCCGCCCCAAGTGTGAATCGAGACGCCCAGGCCGCGCTGGAGAGCGCTGTCCCGGGACCTCTTGCGCGGCTGCCAGCGTTCCTTCCACCCGGCCATCCCGGCGGCGATGCCGAGTTCTTCCCGATACACGTCGGCGCGGCCGGTGAACTCAAGGTTCCGGTCCAGGAACTCGATCGGGTCGAGGTCCAGCTCATTCGCCAGATCGTCCAGGCTGGCCATCGTCAGGAAGCACGCCTGGGGGTGATTGGGCGCCCGCCAGGCCCGCGATCCGGCCAGGTTGGTCGGCACGGACGTGTGGCGGAGGCGCCGGTTCGGCAACCTGCTGAACACATACGGCAGCGGCGTCTGGCCGGTGCCCGGCAAGCCGCCCGAGCCCCAGGAGTCCGAATCCCAGGCCACCAGCTTGCCCTGCTCGTCCGCCGCCACCCGGACCCGGGCGAAGGCGGACGGCCGGCTCCCGGCCACCGCGACTTCCTGGTCCCGATCCAGGAACAGCTTGACCGGCGCCCCGGCCTTGCGAGCGAGTTCCGCACCGACGATCCCCCAGCGGTCCGGTGAGAACTTGGAGCCGAAGCCGCCGCCCATGTACTCGGTCCGGATCCGCACCTGGGTCGCCGGTATGCCGAGTTCCGAGGCGAACTGGCCCGCCAGAGTGGAGACCGCCTGCGTCGAGGCATGGACCTCGAGCTCGTCACCGTCCCAGGCCGCGACCTGACCGTGCGGTTCGAGACACATGTGGGCCATCTGCGGCATCCCGAGCGTCTGCTCCACCGTGCGATGAGCGGACGCGAAGGCGGCGTCCGGGTCTCCGTCGGTGCGCTCGGAACCCGGCTGGGCCGCCGGCGCGCGGTCGCGGTGCTTCTCCGTGACGAAGTGAGGCAGGACCTCGTACTCGACCTGGATCGCACGCAGCGCGTCGCGGGCGATGTCCTCGGTGTCGGCAGCGACCGCAACCACCTCGTCGCCCGCCCACTGGATCTCGGAACCCTCGCCCTGGATCACGTGGACGACGCGCACGCCGGGAATCGCTTCCGCCGCCGATGTGTCGATCGCCACGATCCGGGCATGGGCGTGGGGGCAGGTCAGGATCTTCGCGGCCAGGAGACCGGCCGGATTCTGGTCCGACGGGTATCTGGCGAAGCCGGTCGACTTGACCGGACCGTCCAGGCGGGCCGGGCGGCCGCCGATCTGCCCTCTGCGGTCCGCCTCGGGCCAGGAGTAGTCAGCCACCGACGTTCCCTCCGCCGTGTCCGCCAGCCTGGCCCGGTCCACCGACCACGGCGCGGATGCCCATGTAGGTCCCGCAGCGGCAGAAGTTGCCGCCCAGTCCGGCTTCGATCTCCTCCTCGCCCGGGGCCGGGTTGCGCGCCAGCAGCGCCGCGGTGGCGACGACGAAGCCCGGCGTGCAGTAGCCGCACTGCTGCGCGTCGTTCTCGACGAAGGCGCGCTGGACCTCGTGCATGGCCTCCGGCGAGCCCAGTCCCTCGACGGTCGTGATGCTGCGCCCGGCGGATTCGATCAACAGGCGGCTGCACGCGTAGATCGGCTGGCCGTCCTCGAGCACCGTGCAGGCGCCGCAGGTGCCGCGGTCGCAGACTTTCTTCGGGCCTGTCGTGTCCAGGACATCCCGCAGCCCGTCGAGCAGCGTGACCCGCGGCTCGACTTCCAGGCGGCGGACGGCACCGTTCACTTCGAGTTCGACTTCGACCGGATCCGGCCCGACGTTTCGGACGCCGTCTGCATCCGTCGCCGCAGCCGCGGCCGCCGCGTCTCCCGGCAGCAGCCCCGTCGCCAAGCCACCCGAAAGGGCCCCGGCGGCACCGCCACGCAGGAACGACCGGCGAGAGAATCCCGATCCCTTTGCGTCGTCGCTCACGCGTCTTTCCTTCCAGTAAGAGCGGCCCACTCTAGCAGCCCGCGGCGCAGGTTCAGGGCCCCACCGCGCCCGAATCCCGATGCCGCAACCGACTGCACACCTCGACGAACTGCGACAGGCCGTCCGCGGTGAGCATTCCCCGTAGCTCCTGGTCCCGGACCACCCAGAGCGCTCGCGCCGAGCTTTGCAACTGCCGCAGCACCTCAAGCAGGTCGCAGTCCTCGGTCACGGTCAGCGGTTCGCGGTTCATCAGCTCGAGTAGCGGCGTGTCGCCGGGGCAACGGGCGATGAGTTCGAGCAGGCGCTCGCGATCCACCTCGCCGGCGACCCGTCCCCAGCCGTCCACGACCGGGAACTGCCGCTGGGTGGTGGAGAGCAGCAGGCGGACCGCCCACTCGATCGTGTCCTGCGGCGCCAGTCGTTCGCAGCGCGTCATCATCGCGTCCCCTGCGCGGCGGCCCCGCAGGACCTGCAGCGTCCGCACCAGGGAGGATTCGCGGCTCGCACCGACGAGCACGAAGAAGGCGGTCAAAAGCAGCAGAATGCTGAACGCCATGCCCCCCGGCCACGGCACGAGCGCCGCCACACCGAGCAGTGCGGCCAGCACCATCCCCAGCCGGGTCGCGATCTTGGTCGCCCGTTCCTGACCCAGGAAGGAGGACAGCGCCGAGCGGAGGATACGGCCGCCGTCGAGGGGAAACGCGGGTAGCAGATTGAGCGCGAACAGGCACAGATTGCCGAACAGCAACCACTGCAGCGCCGAAGGCAGGTCGACGACAGGGCCTACGCCCCACGGCGGCAGTCCGGCCAACACCAGCCCGAAGAAGAGCGTCGTCGCCAGACCCAGGTTCACCAGCGGACCGGCCGCCGCGATCGCCAACTCGGCCCTGCCCTGCGGATAACCGTCCAGACGGGCCACGCCCCCAATCGGCGTCAAGACGATCTCGCGCGTCTCGATCCCGTACCGCCGAGCCGTCAGCGCGTGGCCGAACTCGTGAACGACGACGCTCGCCAACAGCCCCACGACTACCAGGCCGACCATCGCGACGCTGCTCTGCATGTCCGGCGCCAGCACCGCCAGCCAGACCAGGAGCAGGATGAACGTGAAATGGACCCGCACGCGGATGCCGAACAGATTGAAAATCGGAAACGCGAGCCGGCCGATCAATGGTCTCATCCCACGCGCCTCCTGCCGGCTTCTCCGGCGCCGCTCAGAAGCCCGGCGAGCCGTTCCAGCCCCGAGACCAGCATCCGGTCGCTGCAGGCGTACGACAGGCGGATGTGGCCCTCGCAGCCGAAAGCCGAACCGGGGGTCGTGGCCACACCTGCCTCATCGAGCAGACGGCGACTGAACGCCCCGGAGTCGGGGCAGTCCTCGTCGAACCAGGCGCTCACGTCCGGGAACGCATAGAAGGCGCCGGCCGGCGGCGGGCAAACCACGCCCGGAATCCGGTCCAGCTCCGCCAGCAGGAGCCGGCGACGCCGCGCGCACGCCGACACCAGGTCGGCCGCCTCGGGCGGTTCGCTCTCAAGCACCGCCTCGGCGCCGGCCATCGCGAACGAGGTCGCGTTCGAGGTCACGTGGCTCTGCACCGCGGCCGCCGCGGCCACCACCGAAGGGTCGCCGAGCAGGTAGCCGAGCCGCCATCCGGTCATCGCGTACGTCTTCGAGAAGGAACCCACGAGGACGACCGTCTCCGGATACCTCGCCGCCAGGGACGCCACGCTGGCGTGCCGCTTGCCGTCGTAGACGAACCGCTCGTAGGTCTCGTCGGAGATCAGCAGGGCGTTCCGCTCGGCGCAGGCAGCCGCGATCCGCTCCAGATCGAGGATCGACACAACCGCGCCGGTCGGATTGCAGGGCGAGTTGACGATCACCGCGCGCGTACGTTCCGACATCGCCTCGAGCAGCGGTTGGGCCCGGATCGCGAAGCCGTCGGCGGCTGCCATCGGCACCGTGACCGCCGCGGCACCCGCAAGCCTCACCTGGGCCGGGATGCTGACCCAGGCCGGCGTCGGCACAACGACCTCGTCGCCCGCGGACAGAAACGCTCTGGCGAGCTGGTACAGGGCAGCCTTGGCGCCCACGGTGACCAGCACGTTCGCCGTGCCCCAGGGTGCTCCCCGGGCGCCGTACCGGGCCGCGAGGCCGGCTCTGAGTTCGGGCGTGCCTTCGAGCACCGTATACTTCGTCCGGCCCTCGTCGAGGGCTCGTTGTGCAGCCCTTACCGCTGTCTCCGGCGAGGGGAAGTCGGGCTCTCCGGCTCCCAGGTCGAACACCTCGACCCCCTCGCGGCGCAGCTCGGCCACCCGCCGGGAGACAGCCATCGTCGCCGACTCGCGCTCCCCGGAAAGCATGAAGCAGGATCGTAGCAGCAGGTTGAGGGCAGGAGCGGCGGTTGCCGCCGCCGCGGCCCTGTGCCTCGCGGCGGTCGCGGGAAGCCAGTTCCGACCGCCTCAGAAGGCGTCGCTCGAGGCCTTCGCCGACCGCTCGTCCTACGCTTCCGGCGAGGCGGTGCGCATCGCCGCCGTGATCACGATTGAAGACGGCTGGCACATCCAGAGCAACACACCGAGTTTCGACTACCTGATCCCCACCGAGATCGCCTTCGAGCTGCCCGCCGGCTGGCCGCAGCCCGACGTCCGCTACCCCGACCACGTGATGTGGGAGTTCGGGTTCTCGGAGGAGCTGCTGGCGGTCTACGAGCACGAGGCGGTGATCCACGCGGACCTCGACCTGCCCGCGGACGCGCCGGCCGGCGCCGTCGACGTGTCCGCCGAACTCACCTACCAGGCCTGTGACGACATCCAGTGTCTGCCGCCGGTCACCGCCGAGGCCACGGTGTCGCTCGAGATCGGCGCCACCGGGGAGCCGACCGGCCATCCAGCCTTCGACGCCACGCCGGCAGAGTCGGCCGGCACGTCCTCCGGCGCCCTTGGGCTGTTCGCGGTCCTGATTCCGGCCCTGCTCGGCGGACTGATCCTGAACGGCATGCCGTGCGTGCTGCCGATCGTCTCGCTCAAGCTCTTCGGACTGGCCCAGGCTTCCGGCCGTCCCCGCCGGGAGATCACGGCGGGCGCCCTGATGACGACGCTGGGCATCCTCGTCTCGTTCTGGGTGCTCGCGGCGGCGACGCTCCTGGCCCGCTCGGCCGGCCAGGCAGTGGGCTGGGGAATCCAGTTCCAGAACCCCCTGTTCGTCACCTTCCTGGTGCTCGTCCTCACCCTGTTCACCCTGAACATCTGGGGTGTCTTCGAGATCCAGTTGCCGCACGCGATGACCAACCGTCTGGGCGGCGGCCGCAACCAGGGCTATTCGGGCCACTTCTTCTCCGGCGTCTTCGCCACCCTGATGGCGACCCCGTGCTCGGCGCCCTTCCTCGGCACCGCGGTCGGCTTCGCGCTCAGCCAGCCGGGAACCACGATCGTGACCGTCTTCACCGCGGTCGGCGTCGGACTCGCGGCCCCGTACCTGCTGCTCGCCGCCGTCCCCAACGCGGTCAGGATGCTGCCGAAACCCGGCGAGTGGATGGCGACGCTGCGCGGGATCATGGGCTTTCTGATCGCCGGCACGACGGTCTGGCTGCTTTACGTTCTCGCCGCCCAGATGGACAGCGCCCGCCTCGCCTTTCTCGAGATCGGGCTTCTCGTCCTCGCACTCTTCATCTGGTTGCAGGGCCGGACACAGGGAACTGCGCCGCGCATCCTCGGACGCCTCGGCGCGGTGGCCGCGGCCGTTTTCGTGCTGGTTCTGGCGAACGGCGCACCGGCGCTTTCCGGCGGCGGCGGATCCGGACCTGCCACGCAACACGTCCTCAACTGGGTTCCCTTCGACCCGGTCCAGGCCAAAACCCTCGCCCAGGAAGGGCGACTCGTCTTCGTCGACGTCACCGCGGACTGGTGCGCCACCTGCAAGGTGAACGAACGTCTCGTCCTCGAGACCGAGGAGACGGCCGCCCTCTTCACCCGCTACGACGTCGTGGCGATGCAGGCCGACTGGACCAATCGGGACGACGGTATCGCCCGCTATCTGGCGAGCTTCGGACGCTACGGCATCCCCTTCTACGCGCTCTACCGGCCGAACCAGGAGCCGCACGTCTTCAGCGAGCTTCTCCGGAAAGGCAGGCTGGAAGAGGCGATCCGGAGTTCAGCCCCCGGCGCGGTCGCCGCGCAATAGCGCGCCAGAACTCCCGGACGTGACTGGGTGCGCCGGCCTGCCATCCGTGCGCCCGCTGACGGGCGCACGGACTGGTTCGCGGGTGTCGCGAACGCGCCACCCGGGTTCTGGCCGGCATCCGGCGCGAGCCCGATCAGACAGGCGGCCGCAGCGAGGCCACCTGCACGTCCCCTTCGTCCTCGCTCCCGAGCAGGAAGATCTGGTCCAGCCGCCGCACGGAGGCGCCGGCGTCGAAGTCCAGGCAGAGATCCGCTCCGTCCAGCATCCCCGTCTCGCCGTGCCCGGTCTCGTCGCCCAGCAGGACCACCCACCGGTCCCCGACCCGGACGAGGTCGCCCGGCGCCGGCGAGCCCGCGTCCGGGGCACGCCACGACAGGCTGCCGTCGAGCGACGCAAGCTGCCAGTTCAGGTCATCCCAGCCGACACCACCGGCATCCAGCAGCTCCTTCAGCAGGGTCACGCGGCTGAATGCGAGCCGGTCGCCGTGGAGCGCCTGAAGGCGCGCCAGGGCCGCCTCATCCCACTCGCCGTCGCCGCGGACGATGCCCGGCAGCCCGAACACCGCCGACGGGACGCGCAGCGCGTCCGGCAGGCGCGCCTCGACCCGGGTCGCGCCTGGAAGGACTTCGGACTTCACCCGCTGATCCGGAACCAGGGCGTTCTCGTCCAGCGAGGTCTCCACCCAGACCTGGTACCGAAGGGTTCCGAAGTCCCGCTCGACGGGCGGACCGTCGTCCTCCACCCAACTGTCGAAGTAGGCCTCGAGCGTGCCGTCGATCGACCACGTGCTGCCCCACTCGGGCCGAAAGAACTGCTCGTAGCCAAAGTTCTCAAGGTCGGCGCCGTTCTCCACTTCGCGAAAGGGGAGCCCGTTCTCGACGCTGAACCAGAGCAACCTGACCCGGCCGAGCACGCTCAGTTCTTCCACCGGCAAGGCATCGACCTCCCGGCCGTCGAGCACTACCCGCGGGGTGGCGCTGTAGTACACGGCCTCGCCGTCTCCGCCGCGCTGCGCCTCGACCACCGCATGCAACCGGAAGCTCTCGCCGGCGCCGAGTTCGACCGTGCCCGTCCTGGCCACACCCTCGTCTCCGACCTCGACGCCGACCCACGCCCGGACCAGCTTCGGCGCCCTCGCCTCCTGCGCCTTCGGCGCGAACCACAGAACGACCGCCGCTACGGCGACGATGCCGGCTACGATCGCGAACAGCAGGAGATTCCGGCGCACGCTCGCGATCTTATGTCGGCAGCACGGAGCGGAAGGTGAGACGATGGAGCGGCGTCGGCCCCAGTTCCTTCAGCGCGGCGCGGTGATCCTCCGACGCGTACCCCTTGTGGCGGGCAAACCCGAAACCCGGGTACTGCCGGTCGTACGCCGCCATCAAGCGGTCCCTGTCCGTCTTGGCGATGATCGAGGCGCAGGCAACGGCGAAACTGAGCGAATCGGCCCGCACCAGGGGCACCAGGGGCACGTCGGCGCCGCATACGTCCACCGCTTCGAGCCGCACGGCATCGACGAGGGCGACGGCTGGGCGCACCGGCAGTGACCGCAGCGCGCCCCGCATCGCCCAACGGGTGGCTTCGAGCACGTTGATGCGGTCGATCAAGGCGGCGTCGCCCCTGGCAACCGACCAGGCGACCGCCCGCTGCCTGATCGCTCCGGCCAACCGCTCGCGCTGCCGCGCGGACAGCCGCTTGCTGTCGTCGACGCCCGGAATCAGGGTGTCCGGGGTGACCACCACCGCCGCCGCTACCACCGGACCGGCCAGACAGCCTCTACCCGCCTCGTCAACGCCGGCGACGAGCCCGTAGCCGGCGGTCGCGAACTGCTGCTCGAGCCCGCGCATCAGGCGCAAGCGGTACGTCTCGGCGATCAGCGCCGCCAAACCCGTCGCGGACTTCGAGTTCGTCAGCGCTTGCGGAGCTCCTCGATGCGGGCGGCGCGGCCGCGCAACTTGCGGAGGTAGTAGAGCTTGGCGCGGCGGACCTTGCCCCGGCGCACGACCTCGATCTGGCCGATCACCGGCGAATGAAGCGGGAAGATCCGCTCGACGCCGATGCCGCCCGAGACCTTGCGCACGGTGAACGTCTCCCGAGTGCCGCTGCCGCGGCGGGAGATCACCACACCCTGGAAGATCTGGATCCGCTCCTTGGCGCCCTCTCTGACCCGAACGTGGACCTTGACCGTGTCACCGGCCCGAAAATCGGGCAGGCCCTGCTGCACGTACTCCTGCTCGACTTGCTGTAGATCGTGCATTGCGTGTCACCTGTGCCTGAGCCGCAGTTCTGACCCCGCGGCTTCGTTATCAGCGGCTGTGTTATCAGCGGAATGGCTTCGCGTCCCTCACGCCAACCGGACAACCAAGCGTCCAGTTCGCGCACCGCGAAGCGGTAAGACGCGGATTATCGCCTTTTCGGCACCCTGCGCGCAACCTCCGGCGCGGAGGCTTCCCCGCCCAGCAGGTCCGGCCGCTTGCGGCGAGTCGCCTCGAGCGCCTGCTCCCGGCGCCATGCGTCGATGCGGGCATGGTCGCCGGATCGCAGCACTTCGGGCGCCTCGATGCCCTCGACGACCGGCGGGCGCGTGTAGTGCGGGTGGTCGAGGAGGCCGGTGCGAAAACTCTCGTTCGCGACCGAAGACTGCCGCCCGACGACGCCGGGGACCTGACGCGATATCGCCTCGATCACGACCATCGCCGGCACCTCCCCGCCCGACAGGACATAGTCGCCGATCGACAGTTCGGAGTCGACGACCAGCTCGCGCACCCTCTCGTCGACCGCCTCGTAGCGGCCGCACAGGAGCACCAGCCGCTCCTCGCGCGCCAGAGCCTGGACCTTCGCATCGTCCAGGCGCTCTCCCTGCGGCGAGAGCAGGATGCGCTGGGCGGCGGAGTCGGCGCCGGCGATCGTCCGCACCGCCTTGAGCCAGGGCGGCGCCGTCATCACCATGCCGCCACCGCCGCCGTAGGGCTCGTCGTCCACACTGCGGTGGGGATCGTCCGTGTAGTCGCGCAGGTCGTGGACCCGCACGTCGAGCAGGCCGGCCGCTCTCGCCCGACCGATCAGGCTCGCCTCCAGGAACTCGCGGAAGACCGCGGGCAGGATGGTTACGACGTCGATCCGCATGCTTCCAGGAAGCCCTTGGGCAGGTCGCTGCGGATCAGACGTTCCTCGACGTCGATCTCGGGCAGCAACTGGTTCACGAACGGAATGAGTACCGAGCCGCCGCCTTCCGGCCGCGCCACCGCGAGCAGCACGCCGCCGCCGTCCTCAACCACCTCGGTGACCTCGCCCAGGTCGCCCAACGCCCTGTCCACGACCCGGCAGCCAACAAGCTGGAAGTAGTAGAAGGTGCCTTCTTCCGCCGCCGGCACGCTCTCCTCCGGAACTTCGAGCAGCGCGCCCCGGAGCGCCTCCGCTGCGTCGCGGTCCGACACGCCGACGAACTGAACCAGTTCCCGGCCCCGATGCGACCGGCTCGATGCGACCTCCAGCAGCCGCGGCTGAACCCCGTCCCGCACGACGAGCTCCGAGCCGCGCACAAAGCGGGCCGGGTTCTCGCTGTCAGGCAGGACGAGCACCTCGCCGCGCAGCCCGTGGGCCCGCAGGACGGAGCCGACGACGATCATCTCCGAGTCGTCGCTACGGGTCATTGCAGCGCCTGTTCCATCCTCACGTCTGAACCATCGAGCCCGGGATCGGCGCCGGCTCAACCGTGGCTACTCCGGTTCGACGATCTCGACTTCGTAGTACTCGCCGGTCTCGGCGCCGCGTACCTCGAGCAGCGCGCGCAGCGAGCGCACGCTGCGTCCCTGGCGTCCGATCACGCGCCCAAGCTCATCCGGCGCGACCTCCACCTGCAGCACGATCGCGTCCTCTTCCTCGATCTCGTCGACCCGAACCGCCTCCGGTTGATCCACGATCGACCGAACGACGCCGGCGAGCTGATCCGCGACCTCCGACACGCCCTAGGATTCCGCCGTGGCAGAAGCTCTACGCACCAGGCCCCGAACGGTGTCCGTGACCTGCGCACCCCGCGAAACCCAGTGGTCGATGCGGTCCGTCTTGAGGCGGATCACCACCGGGTCCTTGCGCGGGTCGTAGTGCCCGAGTTCCTCGATCACCCGCGACGAAGGGACCTTGCGGCTGTCCGACACGACGACGCGGTAGAACGGTCTGTGGCGCGAACCCATGCGCCGGAGTCTTATCTTCACCATGTTTCGGTTTTCCCGTGTTGTTCAGTCGCCCGCTCTACGGTCAGGCCGGAGCCGAGGCAGCGGCGCAGTCTAGCACCAGAACGGTGTTGCTCCGGGGATCGCCGGTTCCAGTCTCAGGCGGCCAACTGGACGGGCAAGCTTTCCCCTGCCGGCAGGACGGGGTTGTTCTTCGAGCGCAGCTCAAGCTCGACGACACTGACTCGAGGGTCGGGGTTCGGCTCCAGCGTCAACGAGCTATCGACCTTTCCGGCCACAACCATCGACCGGCCTTCCGCGAACTTCGCCTCACCCCAGGCATCGGCGCTGTCGAAGAACTCGAGCACGCTCTCCCGGAAGGCCTCGTACGGGGCGGTTCCGGCCATATCGTAGAGGACCGTCTGTACCTCTTCCCTGTAGGCCAGGTACGCCTCGGTCAGGGTCGAGCTGACCCCCGCCACACCGCCCGGCTTCAAGCCATGTGCGATGAACTCGCCGCTTGCTTCCTTCGTGACGACGGCCGCGCCGCACAACTCCACGCCGGCAAGCCATCCCTCGCCAACAACACCGCCTCTGGTGAAGTCGCCTCGACCACCCGGAGAACCAGTCGCGACCATCGGCCACCTTCACCACCGACGACGAGCGCCCGCGTGGTCCCGCCATCCAGGACCCAGGGTCGCTCGACATAGGATCGCGCTCCCAGCCGCGCCCAAGACCATCTGCGCCAGCAGTCGACCAAACCCAAAGGCCATGGAACCGTACGAGTTCATCGAGAAGTGGCGAGCCTCCGAGTTGAAGGAGAGCTCAGCGGCCCAGGAGCACTTCATCGACCTCTGCCATCTCCTCGGGGAGCCGACGCCGGCGGAAGACGACCCGACCGGCGAGCGCTATTGCTTCGAACGGGGCGCCAAGAAAGACACGGGCGGCGACGGCTGGGCCGACGTCTGGAGGAAGCATTGCTTCGCCTGGGAGTACAAGGGGAAGCACAGGGACCTCGGCAAGGCCTTCGAGCAGTTGCGCCAATACTCGCTGGCGCTCGACAACCCGCCACTGCTCATCGTCTCCGACATGGAGACGATCCGGATCACGACGAACTGGACCAACTCCGTCAGCGTCACCGAGACGCTCGTCCTGGACGATCTGAAGGACGCGGCAGCCCGCCAGCGGCTCAAGTGGGCGATGTCCGAACCCGAGCGCCTCCGCCCGGGCCAGAGCCGACAGGACCTGACGGAGAGCGTCGCGCAGACGTTCGCCTCCCTGGCGCAAGGACTGCGCGACCGGGGGCACGACAGCCTCGAGGTAGCCAAGTTTCTGAACCGCCTCGTGTTCTGCATGTTCGCGGAAGATGTGGATCTGCTGCCAAGGAACCTGTTCACGCGCATGCTGGACAACGCCCGGAAGGCTCCCGCCGAATTCGTCCCCATGGCCCGCGGACTCTTCGCGAGTATGGCCACCGGAGGTCGCTTCGGCGTCGAGAGCGTGGCGCACTTCAACGGCGGACTGTTCGCCGACGACGACGCGCTGCCGCTGGAGAAGGTCGAGATCGAGACGGTCCTCACGGCCGCCAGACTCAACTGGTCCGATGTCGACCCCTCGATCCTTGGCACCCTGTTCGAGCGCGGGCTGGACCCAAGCAAGCGCTCGCAGCTTGGCGCCCACTACACCGACCGCGACAAGGTCATGCTCATCGTCGAGCCGGTCGTCATCCGGCCGCTGGAGGCCGAGTGGGGCGAAGTCAAGAAGAAGATCGCTCTCAAGCTGGAACAGGAAGAGACGGCAAAGACGATCCGGGCAGCCAGAGAGCGCCGGCGCGAAGCGGAGCGCCTCCTCCGAGAATTCCTGGAGCGGCTCCGGCAGTTCACCGTTCTCGACCCGGCGTGTGGTTCCGGCAACTTCCTGTTTCTGGCGCTCAAGTCGTTGAAGGACCTGGAGCACCGCGTGCAACTGGAAGCGGAAGCTCTTGATCGAGGCCTGCAGCGCTCGCTCCCGCGCGTCGGACCCGGGAACGTGAAAGGCATCGAGATCAACCCCTACGCAGCCGAGCTGGCCAGGGTCTCCGTGTGGATCGGCGAGATCCAGTGGATGCGCAGCAACGGCTTCTCGGGAACCCGCGAGCCCATCCTGGATCCCCTGGAGACGATTGAGTGCCGTGACGCTCTGTTCGAGTCCGACACAGAAGAGGCGGACTGGCCCGAAGCCGACGTCGTGATCGGGAATCCACCATTTGTGGGCGGCAAGAAGCTGCGGCGCGAGCTTGGCGACGAGTACGTTGATCGCATGTTCTCCGTCTACGAAGGCCGCGTACCGCAGGAGGCCGACCTGGTCTGCTACTGGTTCCACAAGGCAGGGCAACTCATGGCCAAGGGTCGTACAACTCGTGCCGGCCTGGTAGCGACGAACTCGATCCGCGGCGGCGCGAATCGCCGCCTCGTCAGCAGCGTCCTGAAGAGCCACGATCCAGCCAGGAAGATCTTCGGCGCCTGGAGCGACGAGCCCTGGGTCGTGGACGGCGCCGACGTACGCGTATCTCTCATCTGCTTCTGCCGCACGCGCGACGCCTTCACCCCTGTCACCACCCTCGATGGCGCGGGTGTGGACGAGATCTTCACGGATCTAACAGCGCGCCGAGGCGAAATCGGGGTTGACCTGACCCAGGCAAGGCGGCTCGCGCCGAACGCGGGCGTAGCCTTCATGGGAGACACGAAGGGCGGCCAGTTCGACGTTCCCGGAGACTTGGCCCGCGAGTGGCTGCGGGAGCCCGCGAACCCGAACGGTCGCCCGAACTCCGATGTGCTCAAACCGTGGATGAACGGTATGGCCATCACCCGGCGATCCGCCGACAAGTGGATCGTCGATTTCGGATGGACGATGGAGGAGGGGGACGCCGCTCTATACGAGTCCCCGTTCCAGCACGCACGGAAGCATGTCTATCCGATGCGGCAGAGGAACCGGACCGAAAAGCACCGTCTGAATTGGTGGCGACACCTTCGACCGCGGCCGGAGATGTGGCAGGAACTCGAGGGGGTGGTTCGCTACATCGCCACACCTCGTGTCGCCAAACACCGGCTGTTTGTCTGGCTCCATGCCGGGATCTGTCCTGACAGCGCCGTCATAGCGGTCGCCCGCGATGACGACACGACCTTCGGCATCCTGCACAGCCGCTTCCACGAGGCATGGTCTCTACGACTGGGCACCTCTCTCGGCAAGGGCAACGACCCCCGCTATACGCCCACGACTACATTCGCCACGTTTCCGTTTCCTGCTGGCCTCACGCCGAACATCTCCCCGACCGCCTACACTGAGAACCCACACGCCAAAGCGATCGCCGAAGCCACCCGGAGACTCGTCGCCCTGCGCGACCGCTGGCTCAACCCGCCCGAATGGGTCGAATGGGTCAGCGAACCCGTCCCTGGCTACCCGAAACGCCCCGTTCCGCGCAGTGACAATGCCGCCGAGGCCATCAAGAGCCGCACGCTGACCAATCTCTACAACGAACGTCCCCAATGGCTCGCTGACGCGCACGCCGCACTCGACCAGACGGTCGCGGACGCCTACGGCTGGCCTGCGGACATCGCCACAGACGATGCCCTGACCATGCTCCTTGAGCTGAATCTCGCGCACCAACACTGACAAACCACGCCCTTCGTGCAGTTGATCGTCGCTGTTCCGACCAGGTTCACGTCCAGGCCGGAAGCTACGAATCGTCTTGCTCCTCGCATCCTCCGACGAACAGCAGGCTCAAACCGCTCGCGCTACCTTGCCTTCAGCAAGCGCAGGAAGAACGCCCCTATGGCCCTTCGTCTCTGCAATGGCCATCGACAAAGTCGACGGTGCCGTTCAAGCTCGTCGGGCGCGCGGCCCACGCAGGCGCCCGGGCGCCAGTGCGATCGCCTGATCGCGGCAGCGATCGAGGAGTCTGGGGCGTTCGGGTTCGTCGACGACATCCCGGTCGATGCGTCGCGCATGCTCGCGAACATCCGCGAGGTCGGCGAGCACGCCCTCGCGGTCGATGTAGCCGCTCTCGATGTCGCCCCAAGTACTCCGCAAACGATGGTGAAGATCGGCCCAGGCGACGGAGCAGTTCACGAACTTCGTCGCAGACTCGCCGTACTTGCCCAGGCTGGACACGCCGCTCAGAACCGCGGCGGGCGCCATCAAGCAGAACAACCACAGATCGGCCGGCGCACCACTCAGAATGACGGTGCAGGCGCCAGCCGAGAGGGCTGCAGCCAGCGCCGATGCGCCCTTCTGGATGCGCCGCTCGCGCGCGGCCAGGCGAGCGAAGTACATGGACCGCATGTTGGCCGCGATCATCTCCTCCCGTACTCGGCCCCAGACGTCTTCGGAGGGCGGATCGAGAGCCATCCTCGGAACCCTATCTCGCGCCCCTTCTTCCTTGACGAATCGACGACCGGCCTCTTCGCGATCGTGCGGCCCCTCACGCCTCCCCGCCCCGACAGGCGCGCCCAGCCGCGCTCACATCCCCCGGATGCCCTTCATCCACTTGCCCTTCGTGCGCTTCATCAACTTGCGCATCTGGCGATACTGCTTGATCAACTGGTTCAACTCCTGGACCGTTCGCCCGGAGCCGCGGGCGACGCGGCGCCGGCGGCTGGCGTTCAGGATCGCCGGGTTCCGTCGTTCGCGCGGGGTCATCGAGTCGATCAGGGCGGTGACCCCGACCAGCCGGCTTTCATCGACGGCGTCGGCCACGTTCACGCCGCGGAACTGTCCCGGCAGCAGTTCGAGGAGTTGAGTCAGCGGTCCCATCCGGCGCAACTGGCGCAACTGGTCGCGCAGGTCCTCGAGCGTGAACTCCTGGCGGGCGAGCCGCTCCGCGAGGCGCTCCGTCTCTTCGCGGTCGACGACCCGCTCGGCCTTCTCGATCAGGGACAGCACGTCGCCCATGCCCAGGATGCGGGACGCGAGCCGGTCGGGCGCGAAGAGCTCGAGGTCTTCCAGCTTCTCGCCCACGCCGACGAAGCGAAGCGGGACCTCGGTGACTCCCCTGAGCGACAGCGCGGCGCCGCCGCGGGCGTCGCCGTCGAGCTTGGTCATCACCGCGCCGGTGAGCGGCGCGCCCTCGGCAAAGGCGGAGGCGCTCCGGACGGCGTCCTGGCCGGTCATCGCGTCGCAGACGAAGAGAGTCTCGCAAGGACCTGTCCGGTCGATGACGGCCTTCAGCTCGGCCATCGACTCAGCATCGACATGGAGCCTGCCCGCGGTGTCGAAGATCAGCGTGTCGAAACCTCCCTCGCGAGCCGCGCCAACCGCCCGATCGGCGAACGCCTCCAGCTTCTCGCCAGCCCGCGGCTCGAGCACCGTCGTCTTCGCCGCGGCGCCGACCTGTCTGAGCTGCTCGATCGCCGCCGCCCGCCTGAGGTCTCCGGCCGCCAGCACGGGTCTCCGGCCCTGGCCCCGCAGCCGCTGCGCCAGCTTGCCCGCGGTCGTTGTCTTGCCGGAGCCCTGCAGGCCGCAGAGCACGACGACCGCCGGACCACCCTCGAGTTCGAGTTCACGCCCAGGCTCGCCGAGCACCGCGATCAGCTCGTCGCGAACGATACGGATCATGTGTTGATCGGGGGTCAGGCTGCTCAGCACCTCATCGCCCAGCGCCTGCTCCTGGACGCGCCCGACGAAGGAGCGAACGACCCGAACGTGGACGTCCGCCTCCAGCAGGGCGAGACGGATCTGGCGCGCCGCGCGCCGGACGTCGTCCTGCGAGATGCGGCCCTCCGAGCGCAGGGAGCGGAAGACTCCCTGGAGCTTGTCCTGAAGACCCTCGAACATCAGGCGATCCTCGCCGCCCGCCGCCGGCCGAGCGCTACCAGGGCCGGCAGCAGCGTGATCGAGACCAGGGCGGTGGCGACCGCGCCGAGAATGGCGACGATGCCCATCGAGCGCAGGCCCGGGTAGTGCGACAGGGCGAGCGATCCGAAACCGACGCCGGTGGAGACGGCGGCGAGCACGATCGCCTTGCCGGTTTCACCCAGGGCCGCGACCAGACACTCGCCCTCAAGCGCCTCGGGGCCGAAGCCGACCTCGCGCCAGCGGTGGACCATGTGCACTCCGTAGTCCACGCCGATGCCGATGATCATCGTGACGACGAAGACGTTGAAGAAGTTCATGTCCTCCCCGATCAGCACCATGATCCCGAGCATCCAGACCACGCCGATGCTCAGGGGCAGCAGGGAGAGGAGGGTGCTGACCACCCATCGATAGTCCAGGAACAGGAGCAGGGCAACCAGCAGGAAGCCGATGACGGAAGCCGTCACCGCGTCGACGCGAATGCCGTTCCGCAGCCGTTCGCCGACCACGTTCACGCCAGTGACCTCGGCCTGCGGGCCCAGTCGTTCCGCGAGCTCATGGGCCCCCGGCGGCGCGCCACGGCGCCACATTCCCGGCGGCGGGTAGAGGTAGACGACCAGCTTCGTGTCGCCCTCGTTCCGGCTCATGTAGCGCTCCAGCATCCGTCCGATCTGGGGCGAATCCCGTAGCGTTCCCGCCGTCACGGGCTCCCGGCCGGCCCCGGCGTCGGCCAGCAGATCGATACCGCGACGGAAGGGCTCCGCCCGCAGACCCTCCTCGGTCGCATGGCGCTCGAACAACTCGTGCAGGCGCTCCCGGTCCAGCAAGTCCCGGTGACGATCCAGCCAGTCGTGTGCCGCGGCCTGACTGGCCGGCGAGGGCACCAGGCTGCCGATCCCGCGGATCCCCGTGAGGACCCCGCCATCCACCAATTCCTGGGCCTCCTCCTCGGCCTGGATGGAGAGCTCCAGCGCCTCGGCCTCCGTCTCGCCCGAGAGCACGATCATCGTGTAGTTCAGCCCCGAGCCGAAGTACTCCGCCACCTCGTCCTGCACCTCAACGCCGGGATTCCCCTGCGGCCTGAGCTCCCTGATCGCGTCCTCGAACTCCAGGCGCGGCGCGAGGATGCCCGTGCCGGCGGTGACCACCACGCAGGCGCAGATCACGAGGACCGGCCGCTCGAAGCTCCAGCGCACCAGCCGGCGGGCGCCCAGACCGTGCAGAACGAGCCTCGGCATCCGCCCCCCCGGCCGCGGGTGATCCTCCCGCCACGCCAGCATGGCCGGCAGCAGCACGAGGACCGAAACCATGCAGAAGAGGATGCCGGTGCCGGTCAGAAGCCCCATCTGCCTGAGTCCGACGAAATCGGTCACCATGAACGCGTAGAACGTCGCCGCGGTGGTGATCGCGCCGGTCCAGACCGCCCGGCCCGAGGAACCGCTCATCGCCACCAGGGCCGCCTCGAGACCCGCGCCCCGGCGCCGCTCCTCCACGTAGCGCCCGTAGGAGACGATGACGAAATCGATCCCGAGACCCACCAGCAGCGCCGCAAAGCCGCTGGTCAGCGCATTCAACTCGCCGATCACGGTGCCGGCGAAACCGAAGGCCAGCACTAGGCCGAAGGCGAGCGGCACGAAGGCGTAGACGATCAGGCCGACGCGGCGGAACGCCAGGGCGAACAGGAGCAGCACGCCGACGAGCGACGTCGCCATGTTCGAAACCAGTCCGCCGACGATCGTGCCCGCGTCGGACACCGCGGTGACGTAGGTGCCGCCGAGGGCCACCTCCGGGGCCGGCAACGGCTCGCCGTCCGGTTCCTCGCCGGCGATCTCCGGCCAGCGCGCCAGCAGATCCGCCGTCAACCGGTCGACTTCAGCCAGCAGGCGGCGGCCGAACTCGATCTCCTGGGCGGGCTGCGCGGGGCGCGCGATCATCAACGCCCGGGAGCGGTCCGCGGAAAGGAAGTAACCCGAGGTCCAGTCGACATCCAGGCCGCCGCGAGCGAGAGCGATCTGCTCCAGGAGGACCTCGTGGATGTCCAGCGGGTCCAGCAGCGTCAGGTCGCGCAGCGCCAGCGCCTGGGGGGAGCGCAGGTTCCGGCGCAGCTCGGCGACCTGGAGCCTGAGGCCGTCCTCGGTCAGCCGGCTCGCCACTTCCTCCCGGCCCTGCTCGTCGAGGTAGGCGAACATATGGGGCCCGAACAGCTCGGCCAACTCCAGCAGTTCGCCGACGTCGTACTCGACGTAGTCGATCTCCTCGAGCGCTTCCATCGACGCTCCGAGTTCGTCCACGAAGAAGAGGTACGGGTCGAGCGGCTGGCCCTCCGGCAGGCGCACCAGGACCAGCAGGAAGTCCAGACTGCCGAAGTCCTCGATCGTCGACCGGAAGGTCGTGACGACCGGATCGTCGTCCGGCAGCAGGTTCAGGATCTCCGTGTCGAAGCGAAGCGTCGTCGCCGACAGCACGCAGAGCACGACGAGCACCGCCGCGACGACGAACACGGCTCGGTAGCGGCGCCGGGCGAACGCGGCCACCCAGGCCAGGGCGCGCTCGATCACTGCCGCGGCGCGCCGCCGAACGCCAACAGCACGGTGCGGCCGTTGCGCACGAAGTACTCGATGCCGGAATAGAGCGTCGCGGCCAGCGCCACCCACAGCGAAACCGGCGCCAGCACGTCGAAGGCGCCCAACCGACCCGAGATGATCAGCAGCGAGATGGCGACGATCTGCGTCGTCGTCTTGACCTTGCCGGCAAAGCTCGCGGCCAGCACGACATCCTGGGCCGCGGCGAGCGAGCGCAGCGAGGAGACCGCGAACTCCCGCGCCACGACGACGACCACCATCCAGGCCGGGGCCAGTCCGAGGCCGACCAGGGAGATGAAGGCCGCCGAGGTCAGGATCTTGTCCGCCGCCGGATCGAGCAGCTTGCCGAGCGCGGTCACCTGCTTGCGTCGGCGAGCCAGGAAGCCGTCCAGAAAGTCGGTCAGGGACGCGACGAGGAACAGACCGAGGCCGATGAACTGCCAGCCGCTCGTCTTCGTCAGCAACACGACGACGAGGACGGGCACGATCAGGATGCGGCTGAGCGTCAGCGCGTTCGGAAGATTCAGACCGGCCCGAAGGGACGGCGCCGGCAGCGGCTGCGGGGCGTTGTCGCGCTGACTCGCCATCCGGACTTCCCCGTCAGCTCAGGCTGTCTTCGATGTGCCGTTCGGCCGCGGCGAAGGCCGGCAGCAGATTCTCCGCCCGGCCCCCGGCCTGGGCGAAGTCGCGGCGACCGCCGCCGCTGCCCGAAATCGCGGAACCCATCGCGCGGGCCACCGCCGACGCGTCGACCCGGTCCTGGAGGTCCCCGGTCACCGAGGCGACGAGCTTCACCTTGCCCTCGTCCAGGGCGCCGAGCACGACCACCCCCGAGCCGAGTCGACTCCGCAGGACATCGGCCAGGTTGCGCAGTTCGCCGACGTTCGAGGCCGGCACCTCGCGCAGGACGACATCGACGCCCCCGACCTTGCGCGTGTCACCGTCCGCCGACGGCCCGCGGGACGGCTTGCCGTCGCCGGCCAGCAGCCCGAGACGGAGCTTCGACAGTTCGCGCTCGACCTCGCGCAGGCGCTCCTTGAGGGCCCGGACCTCGGCCGCGGCCTGCTCTCCGGAGGCGCCGATCTCCGACTCGAGCGTCGCCAGCAGATGGGCCCGGTCGCGGTGCAGGCGCTCAGCGCGGTCGCCCGCGAGCGCCTCGATCCGGCGAACGCCGGCGGCCACGCCCCGTTCGCCGACCAGGGACACGAGGCCGATTTCGCCGGTGTTCCCGACGTGGCAACCGCCGCAGAGTTCGAGGCTGAAGCCCGGCACCTCGACCGTGCGTACGCGGTCGCCGTACTTCTCGCCGAACAGCGCCATCGCGCCGGCCGCCACGGCCTCGTCGTAGGAGCGCTCCGTGATCTCGACCGGGACGGCGCGCCGAACCCACTCGTTCACCGTGTCCTCGATCGCCTCCTGCTGTTCTTCGGTGACCGGAGCGCCGTGAGTGAAGTCGAAGCGCAGCCGGTCGGGGTGGACCAGGGAACCCGCCTGGCGCACGCCGGCGCCGAGATGCTGGCGGAGGGCGGCGTGGAGGAGGTGGGTCGCGGTGTGGTGGCGCTGGGCGGATTCGCGGCGCTCGCGGTCGACCTGGAGGTCGACCGGCGCGTCCTGTTCCAACTCGCCAGCGGTGACTTCGATTCGGTGGACGACGAGTTCGCCATCCCGGAAGGTGTCCAGCACCCTGGCTTCACCGCCATTCCAGGTCGCCTTGCCAACGTCACCCACCTGCCCACCGGCCTCCGCGTAGAAGGGAGTGCGATCAAAGGCGGCGAGACCCAAACCGGTCAACCGACGCACCTGCCTCGCTTTCTCGTCACCCTCACTCGGCGCCCAAAGGAAACCGGCACTCCCCCGGGCCCCCAGGTCTGCGTAGCCCGTGAACCTGCTCCGCCTCGGCGGCGCCAGCCGGCCTTCGGCGTCGGACAGGCTGACCGAGAGGGTCAGACCTGCCGCGGCGCTTCCGCTGAGACTCCTCGCCCGCGACCGCTCCCGCTGCCCCTGAAGCGCCGCCTCGAAGCCCACCTCGTCGATCCCGAACTGCTCCTCCTCGGCGATCTCCCGCACCGTCTCGATCGGCAGGCCGAACGTGTCGTAGAGCCGGAAGACCTGCTCGCCGCCCAGCGTCGACCGGCCCCCGGCCCGGGCCTCCTCGATCGCCTGCTGGACCTTGCCGGCGCCGACCGCGATCGTCTCGAGGAACCGGGTCTCCTCGGCGGTCACCGTCGCCAACGAGGGTTCGCGCGCCGCCTCGAGTTCGGGGTAGTGGCCGGCGAACGCCTCCTCCAGCGAGGGAAGCAAGGCAGCCATGAACGGCTCCTCGAACCCCAGCTTCATGCCGTGCCTTGACGCCCGGCGGAGGATCCGGCGCAGCACGTAGCCGCGGCCCTCGTTGCTCGGCAGCACGCCGTCGGCGAGCAGGAAGCCGACCGCCCGCAGGTGGTCGGCGACCACCCGCATCGACACGTCGGCCTCCGGGTCGCGGCCGTATTGGCGGCCGGCCTCCCCGGCGACGGCCTCGAGCACTGGGCCGAACAGGTCCGTGTCGTAGTTCGACTCCAGGCCCTGGAGCACTGCCGCCACCCGCTCCAGACCCGCGCCGGTGTCGATCGACGGGTTCGGAAGCGGCTCACTCCGGCCGTCCTCATGGCGCTCGAACTGCATGAAGACCAGGTTCCAGATCTCGAGATAGCGCCCCGATTCTTCGCCCTCCTCCCAGCCGACCTCGGGCAGGTCCGGCGCGGAGTCGACGAAGATCTCGCTGCACGGACCGCAGGGCCCGGTGTCGCCCATGGCCCAGAAGTTGTCCTTTTCGCCGCAGCGAAGGACCCGCTCCGGCGGCAGGCCGGAGATCCGCAACCACAGGTCCTCAGCCTCGTCGTCCTGCTCGAAAACGGTGGCGAACAGGTGCTCCGGCTTGAGGCCCCAAGGCCCGGTGACCAGCTCCCAGGCCGACGCGATCGCCTCTTCCTTGAAGTAGTCGCCGAAGGAGAAGTTCCCGAGCATCTCGAAGAACGTGTGGTGCCGGGGACTTGGACCGACGTTCTCCAGGTCGTTGTGCTTGCCGGACACGCGCAGGCACTTCTGGGAGGTCACCGCGCGCGGCGAGTCCGGCTTCTCCACCCCGAGGAAACAGTTCTTGAACTGGACCATGCCGGCGTTGACGAACAGCAGGGTCGGGTCGTCCCTCGGGACGAGCGGCGAGCTAGCCACCTCCGCGTGCCCGCGGCCGGCGTAGAAATCGATGAAGCTCCGCCTGATATCCCGACTCAACATGAGCTGCGTCCCCGCATTCCGGCCGTCTTGCCTGCCGCTTCCCCGCTTCCGCGGGAACCGCTTTTCTTCCTGCCGCTTCCTCTGGAAGCGCTCGACCCGACCGCCTCGGCGGGCGAGTCGAACAGCACGGCGCCAATAGTACGGGGAGTGAAGCCGCGGCGCTCGAGATGCCGGGCCAGGGCGGGGACGTCCCGCCCCGGGTGCGCCCCGCGCCAGCGCGCGGCCACCGACCCTGCCCGCTCCAGTTCGTCCTCGTCGTCCACATCCTCGAGGGCGGCGGCCGCGGCCGTCTCCTCCGCCCCCCGTCGCCGCAGGTCGAGTTCGAGCCGCCGCCGGCCGTAGCCGCGGCGCTTGAGCGAGTGGACCAGCATCCGCGCGGCCTCGTGCTCGTTCAGGTAGCCGTCCGTAGCCAGGCGCTCGATCGCACCGTCGATCTCGTCCTCCGGGTAGTCGCGGCGAGCGAGCTTCGTCCGCAGCTCGGCCGCGAAGTGCATCCGCCGCGCGAGCAGATCCAGCCCCCGGTCGTAGGCCGACTTGGGGCTCCGCTCTCGTTTCGATTTCGACTTGCGCACCCGGTCCTCCCAGCGGTTCGGAGACTAGCGCCGTCACGACCCGGCCAGGACCACGGCAAGCGCCGCGACCGCCGCCGTCTCCGCGCGCAGGACACGCGGGCCGAGGCCCGCGAGCGTGGCCCCCCGGTCGACGAACCACTCGATCTCCCGCTCGCTGAACCCGCCTTCGGGGCCGATCACCAGGGTTCGGATGTCGCGGACCGCCCCCAGGGAGGTCCCGGCGCCCGGATGCAGGACGACCGCTCCGGCAGGGATCCCCGCTTGCTCGAGGCCGACCGGCGCGCCGATCCCCGGCAACCAGGCGCCCCCGCTCTGTTCGAGGGCGGACTTCGCGACCCGTGCCTGCCGAGCCACCGCGCGCTCCGTGAACGAACGGCTCGTGCGCTCAGAGACGAACCACTGCAACTCCGTCACGCCGAGTTCGGTCGCCTTCTCCACCAACCACGCCGCACGCTCGGGACGCACCACGGACACGAAGAGCGCCACCCGCCGGGCCGGCTCGAAGGTCGGCGCCGGCCCCTCGACGTCCAGCCGGGCCCGTTCCGCGGTAACGCCGGCGACAATCGACCAGCGGGCCCCGCCCCGGCCGTCGACGAGACGCACCCGATCGCCGATCTTCAGGCGACGGGCGCGAAACAGGTGCCGGTAGTCGGCGCCCTCGACCTCGACCGAGTCGCGGTCGAGTTCCTCGCCGTCGACCAGAAGGTGGATCACAGGCCGCCTCGAACGGCCGTCAGGCCTCGGAACTCCGTTCCACCCTCTTCGCGCCGTCCGCCGGCCCGGTCTTCTGGCCGGATCCCGCAAAGAATGCAATCACGCGGTCGAGCACGCTCCGCGCTTCCCGGGTCGCGGCGCCCGTCGTGCCGTGGCCGTCCTCGTTCAACTCGGCAAGCGCGCGCACATGCTCGAGTTCCCGCTCCGAGAGATCCCTGGGCGCCGGCACGTCGAGCCGCACTTCGACGATGTGGTTGCCGCGGCCGCGGCCGTCGACGCGAGGGATGCCCTGGGATCTGAGAAGGAAGGTCGAACCGTGCTCCGTCGCCGGCGGCACCTTCAGGCTCGACGTGCCGTGGATCGTCTCGACCTCCATCGTGCAACCCAGTACGGCCTGCGGGTAGCCGACGGTTACCGAGCTGAGGACATCGGCGCCGCGACGCACGAACCGCTCGTGGGGTTCGACATCGATCACAACGAACAGGTCTCCCGGCGGGCCGCCGTGCCGGCCGTGCTCTCCCTCGCCCGGCAGGCGGAGGCGGGAACCGCTATCCACACCGGCCGGAACGCGGACCTGGATCGAGCGTTGGCGCTCGGTCAGTCCCCGGCCCCCGCAGTCGACACAGGGATCCCGGATCACGGTTCCGGTGCCCCGGCAGTCGGGGCACGTGCGGGCGACCGAGAAGAAGCCCTGGCTGAACTGGACCTGGCCGCGCCCATGGCACACGCGGCAGGTGGTCGGACCGGACCCCGGCGCCGCGCCGTTGCCGCCGCACGTGTCGCAGTGCTCGAGTCGGGGAATGCGCAGCTTCGGGGCGACGCCGAAGGCGGCCTCCTCGAAGGAAAGCGGAAGGTCGTACCGCAGGTCCGCCCCGGCTCGATGGCGCCTGCCGCCGGCCCGATTCCCGAAGATGTCGCCGAAGACATCGCCCAGGATGTCCGAGAAGTCGGCGAAGGTGGACGGGTCGAAGCCGCCGCCCGACGGCGCGGCCTGGTGGCCGAAGCGGTCGTACCGGCGTCGCTTCTCCGGATCGGAAAGCACGGCGTAGGCCGCGGCCGCCTCCTTGAACTTCTCCTCGGCCCCGCTGTCGCCGGGATTCCGGTCCGGATGGTGCCGCACCGCCAGCTTGCGATAGGCCGACTTGATCTGCTGAAGAGTGGCGGATCGTTCGAGGCCCAGCACCTCGTAGTAGTCGCGCGGCATGTCGATCTAGCCGCCGCCGGCAGCGGCGTCCGATTCGGCTCCGCCGCCGTCCGGCGGCGCATTCTCCGTCGCGGCCGGCGCGGGCATCGCGACCCGGACCATCGCCGCTCGCAGCAGGGTCGACCGCATCGTGTAGCCCTTCTGGAGTTCCTGCACGACGGTGGGCTGGTCGACGTCCGTGCTCTCTTCTCGCGCGACCGCCTCATGGAGATTCGGGTCGAAGGCGGCGTCCAGGCTCTCGACCGGTTCGACGTCGAAGCGGCGCAGGAGGTCCGTCATCTGCCGCCGGATCATCTCCACGCCGGCACGGAAGTCGTCCGCCGAGGCCTCGGCCTGAAGCGCCCGGTCCAGATTGTCGACGACGTTCAGAAACTCGCGCAGCGGCGCCGAGACGTAGCTCATGCGCAACTGCTGCCGCTCGCGGTCCATCCTCTTGCGCTGGTTGTCCAGATCGGCCAGTGCCCGCAGCAGCCGATCCTGGGTCGCCGTGAGCTCGTCGCGGAGCTGCTCAAGGGCGTCGGGCGTCCCAACGCCTTCCTCCGCGGCCGCGTCGAGCGGTTCGCCGGCGGCCGGCGCACGGACTTCCGCCTCGGGGCTGTCCTGTCCGGCGACCTGACCTTCAGGTCGCTCCTTCGGCTCCACTGTCATGCTTCACGCTCCCCGTTGGCTGCTAGACACCGCCGGCCAGGGCCTCGGACAGGCGCTCACCCAGGTAGTTCACCAGGGGCACCATGCGCGGATATTCCATGCGCGCCGGCCCGACCACGGCCACCGACCCGCTGACGCCGTTCCCGGCCCGGTAGCCGCGCACGACGAGGCCGAAGCCGAGTTCCTCCGTCAGCCGCGAATCCTGACCGAGCACCACGCGGACGCCATCCGCGTCGAGACAACGGTTCAGCAGACCCGCCAGGCGGGCACGCTCCGCGAACATCTGGAACATGCCCTCGATGCGCGAAATGTTCGGCGACGCTTCGAACAGGCTGTGCGTCCCCGATGCGACCAGCGAGGGCGCGTGGCCCATGTTCATGCCGTCCCGGGCCAGTTCGATCGCGCGGTGCAGCAACTCGTCCAGGCGCGCCCGCTCGTCGCTCATCATGCGCAGCAGTTCCTCGCGGATCTCCAACAGGGTCCGCCCGGCGTAGTTGTGGGTCAGGTAGTTCGAAATGCGCACCAGGTCTTCGCGCGGGATCAACTCGTCCGTGACCACGAGCTTGTTCTCCACGAACCCGCTCTCGGCAACGACCACGCAGAGCACCTTGCGGCCGCTGAGCGGCACGAAGTCGATCGCCCGCAACACCGCGGATCCGAGGGCCGGCGTAAGCACGACGCCGACGTGGTGGGAAAGCTCGGAGAGCAGCTTGGAGGTCTCCTCCGTGAGTTCCTGTCCCGTGCCGCCGGCGGTCTGCAACCGATCGTCGATCAACCGGCGATCGTCGTCGCTCACCTTCTCCGCCGGCATCAAGTCGTCGATGAAGAGGTGGAAACCGGCCTCGGTCGGCAGGCGCCCCGCCGAAACGTGCGGCTGGCGGAGGTATCCCATGTCCTCCAGGTCGGCCATCACGTTGCGGATCGTGGCCGCGGAGAGCTGGATCTGCCGGTCCTTCGCGACCCGCCGCGAAGAAACCGGCTCGCCTGACGAAAGATAGGTCGCGATCACTTCGCGCAGGATCTCGCGGTCGCGCTCGCTGAGCTCGTCGCAGGAACGGTTCATGGGAGCCGCATGTTACAACGGCGCGAGGTCCAGCGGACCCTGCCAGGCGGCAGGTTCGGGCCCCTCCACGGGCGGCCGCGGCGCCCGCCGGAGCGCCGGATGGTAGCGTTCACGCGCTGGCAACCGGCACCCGGCCATGAGATGTCCTTTCTGCGCCGCCAACCATGACCGCGTGGTCGATTCGCGAGACGTCCGCGGTGGCGAGACCGTCAGGCGCCGCCGGGAGTGCCTGAACTGCAACCGCAGGTTCACGTCCTACGAGCAGATCGAAAACATCGCCTACCGGGTCGTCAAGTCGGACGGGCGGCGGCAGGAATTCGACCGGCAGAAGCTCCTGGGCGGACTCCTCAAGGCCTGCGAAAAGCGGCCGGTGGCCCTGCCCGCACTCGAAGAGATCGTGGATCAGGCCGAGGCCCTGCTTCACCGCAAGGAGGACCGGGAGATCGCGACGACCGAGCTGGGGAACTTCGTGATCGACCGCCTGAGGAACCTCGACCAGGTCGCCTACGTCCGCTTCGCCTCCGTCTACCGGCAGTTCGAGGACGTGGACGCCTTCATGGACGAACTCCGCTCGCTGCTCGAGGCGTCGCGCAAGGACTGAGCCCAGTGCTAGCGTGGCGGTATGGCTGAGCCGCTGGACAACGAGCAGTCGGAGGTCATCGCCCTGCCCGATGTCCTGCCGGTTCTGCCGCTCAAGGACGCGGTCATCTTTCCCTACATCATCCTGCCGCTTTCGATCAGCCGCGACCCCAGCATGCTCGCGGTCGAGGACGCGCTGAACAACGACCGCATCATCCTCCTCGCGCCTCAACGCGACGGCTCGATCGAAGAACCAGGACACGACGATCTCCACGAGATCGGCACCGCCGCATCGATCATGCGGATGCTGAAGCTGCCCGATGGCCGCGTCCGGATCCTGATCCAGGGTCTGGCGAGGGCCCGACTGAGGCACGTGAGCCAGACGGAGCCCTTCCTGCGCGCCCGCGTGGTCGAAGTCGACGAGGACCAGGAGGCCCAGGACCAGCTCGAGGCCGAGGCCCTGGTCCGGAGCGTCAAGGAGGGCCTGGAGACCGCGGTCAACCTCGGCAAGGACATCTCCTCCGAGGTCATGGTGATCGCGGCCAACCTGGACCGTCCCGGCCGGCTCGCCGATCTCGCCGCGAGCAACCTGGGCCTCAAGCCGGAGGAGGCCCAGAGCGTGCTGGCGACGATCCCGCCGACCGAGCGGCTACGACGGGTGGGGGACCTGCTGACGCGCGAGATCGAACTGCTCAGCATGCAGCAGCGCATCTCGGCCCAGGCCAGGAGCGAGATGGACCGGAGCCAGCGCGAGTACTTCCTGCGCCAGCAGCTACGGGCGCTCCTGGACGAACTCGGAGAGGGCGACGACCTCCACGGGGACATCGACCGCTACCTGCGGGCGGTCGAAGAGCGCGGCCTGACCGAAGAAGCGGCGACCGAGGTGGAACGCCAGGTCCGCAGGCTCGAGCGAAGCTCCCCCGACAGCGCGGAGAACGCGACGATCCGGGGCCACCTGGACTGGTTGACCGGACTGCCCTGGTCGAAGGTGAGCGACGACCGGATCGACCTGGACCACGCCCGCACCGTGCTCGACGAAGACCACTACGACCTCGACAAGATTAAGGAACGGGTTCTCGAGTACCTGGCGGTGAGACGCCTCAAACCCGATGCCAAGGGGCCGATCCTCTGCCTGGTCGGTCCCCCGGGCGTCGGCAAGACCTCGCTCGGCCGTTCCGTGGCGCGGGCTATCGACCGCAAGTTCGTCCGCATCTCCCTCGGCGGCGTGCGCGACGAGGGCGAGATTCGCGGCCACCGCCGCACCTACGTCGGTTCGCTGCCGGGACGCATCATTCAGGGGCTGAACCAGGCCGGGACCAGCAATCCCGTCTTCATGCTGGACGAGATCGACAAGCTCGGCGCCGACTATCGCGGCGATCCCGCCGCGGCTCTGCTCGAAGTGCTCGATCCCGAACAGAACTCCACGTTCAGGGACCACTATCTGGGGGTCGAGTACGACCTGTCGCGAGTGCTCTTCATTGCCACCGCGAACATGCTCGAACCCATTCCGCCGGCCTTCCTCGATCGACTCGAAGTGCTACGCCTCTCCGGCTACACCGAGGACGAAAAGGTGTTGATCGCGCGCCGCCACCTGATTCCGAAAGCGATTACCGAAAATGGTCTGCCGGAGGGTGTTCTCGAAATCACCTCCGCCGCGTTGCGCGGCCTGATCCGCGGCTACACGAAGGAAGCCGGCGTGCGCAACCTGGAGCGCGAGATCGCAACCCTTTGCCGCAAGGCCGCCGTGCGCGTCGCCCGCGGCGACGACCGCAAGTTGCGGGTCACGCCGGCCCGGCTGAAGGGTCTGCTGGGTCAGCCGCGTCACTTCAGCGAAGAACTGCTCGACCGCGACCGCATCGGCGTCGCGACCGGACTCGCCTGGACCGCGGCCGGAGGCGATCTCCTGTTGATCGAAGTCGCGGCCTCCCGGGGCAAGGGCAGGCTGATCCTGACAGGTCAACTGGGCGAGGTGATGAAGGAATCGGCGCAGGCCGCTCTGAGTTGCGCTCGGTCCGCGGCGTCCGAGGGTCCGGCAGGCGCGGATTCCGACTACCTGCGTCGCCACGACCTGCACATTCACGTCCCGGCCGGATCGGTACCGAAGGACGGTCCGTCGGCAGGCATCACGATTGCCGCCGCAATCGTCTCCGTTGAGAGCGGGCGGCCCATCGACCACACGATCGCGATGACGGGAGAGATCACCCTGAGAGGCGAGGTCCTCCCGGTCGGCGGTCTAAAGGAGAAGCTGCTCGCCGCGCGCGGGGCGGGCATTCGCAAGGTGGTCCTTCCCGAACGGAACCGGCGGGATCTGTCGGAAATCCCGGCCGCGGTGACGCGCGGCCTCGAACTGCTCTTCGTCGACCACTTCGATCAGGTTCTTGAGGCCGCGCTGCTCGACCCGGAGCAACCGCAGTCATGGCCGGCGGCGAAGACGGGCTGACCGCCTGGCTGGCGAACCTCGCGGGTTCCGGCGACCGGATCGGCGACGACGCGGCCCTGCTTGAGTGGGGCGGCAGGACGTTCGCCCTCAGCGTGGACACCCAGCGCGCGCATGTCCACTTTCCAATCGATCTCGACCCCGCGGCGGCCGCGCGCCGGCTCCTCGCGGTCAGCCTCTCCGACCTCGCCGCGACCGGCGCCGAACCGCGCTGGGCCCTCCTGGCCCTCGGCGTCGACGACGACAGGACGGCGCGACGGTTCCTCGCCGCCCTGGTGCGCCGCAGCCGGCGCTACGGAATCGAGCTGATCGGCGGCGATACCGCCCGCCCCGGGGCGCCGGGGCACCTCGACGCCAGCCTGACGGTGATCGGGGAAGTGCCGGCAGACGGCTCTCCTCTGGCCCGCGGCGCCGCCCGCCCCGGCGACGACCTCTGGGTCGGCGGCGCCGTCGGTGAATCCGCGCTGGGACTCGAGCTGGTCCTGCGCGGCGCCCGGATTGCCGGGCGTAAACCCAGGTTGCCGGCCGATCTGCCATCCGACCTCGTGCGCGCCGCGAGCCGGGTCGTGCGCCGGCACCTCGAGCCTCGACCTCAACTCGACCTCGGGCTGGCCCTGGGGAAGCGGTCTCCTCCCGGAGCGGCAATCGACATCTCGGACGGTCTGGCCGTCGACGCCGCACGCCTCTGCCGCTCCAGCGGCACCGGCTGCGTCCTGCACGAGCAGGAACTCGTCCTCCGCCCGGACGCCCGCCGGCTGGCCGCCTACCTGGAGCTCGACCCCGTCGCCTCCGTACTCGGCGGCGGCGAGGACTACGTCCTCCTCTTCACCCTGCCACCCAACGCGGGCTTCAACCACCCCGGCTGCCGGCCAGTCGGCCGCGTGACCAGCCGGGCCGGCATGAGCCTGCTGCGAGAAGGCGGAGCCCTCGAACCCCTGTACCCCAGGGGCTGGGATCATCTGGAGGCGACGACTAGCGGTCAGTCCGAAGGGTGATCGTGATCGGTTCTTCGAGCTTCTTCAGCACCTGACTCACCTGGGCCTCGAGCGCGGCCAGCCGGGCCTCGACGCTGTCCCGAGCCCTGGCAGGAGCCTTCCTTCGAACCTTCGCGGCCCGCGTTTGCCGCTTCCCTGCCGGAGCAGCGGCCTTCCTGGGCGCCGCGGCGGCCTTCGCCTTCGGTTTGCGGCCCCGCGTGCTCTGCGACCGGATCTCACGGAAAACCGCCACGGCTTCCGGGTGGTAGCGACGCTTGCGGCCCTCGCCCTCGTGCGGAATCCGGTCCAGGTGCAACTTGATGTAGCGCTGAAGCGTCGGGCCGGAGATTCCCGTCTGCTTGCCAATTGCAGTGAGCGTCAGGAGTTTCTGCGCCGGGGCGCTCTTCGGAGCGGCCTTCGCCGGAGCCTTCCTCTTCCTGGCCGGGGCCTTGGGCGCCTTTGCCGCCTTGGCCGGCTTTGCCTTCGGTTTGCGCCCCGGCTTGCTCTCCGCCCGAAGCTGCCGGAAGACGGCAACCGAGTCCGGATGGTAGCGACGCTTGCGGCCCTCACCCTCGTGCGGGATCCGGTCGCCAAACAGCTTCACGTAGCGCTGCAGGGTCGGATAGGAAATGCCCGTCTGCCCGCTAATGCTCGAAAGCGTCAGAAGAGCCCCGCCGGCAGCAGCCTTCGCCGGTTTCGCGGGGCGCCGCTTGCGGCCGGTCGCTCCACGCTTCGAAACGCCTTCCCTCTTCCAATCCCTGAACATCTTGACCGCAGGGATCGCGTATCGCTGCCTGCGTCCCTCGCCCTCCGACGGGATTCGATCCTGGTGCAGCTTCTTGTAACGCTGCGCCGTGGCCATGGAGACGCCCGCCCGGCGGGCAACCTCACTCAATGTCAACATCTTCTGTCTTCCAGCAGCCGCTGCACTCACGTCGGTACTCCCCTCGTCGAACTGGTTTCGCCTCCCCTGTTACTCTACCCGGGTGGCGAGGCTAAGGCACAAACTCTAGCAGAAGGCACAGGCGCCGACCTCAGGCCACGGGCTTTCTAGCACAGTGTGCTGTAGCGAATGAGGTTCATCCGTGATGCGGGGAGCTGCTAAGAAACCTAGCCCCCGACCAGCTCCGGGGAATCAGCCCGCCGCAACGTGCTCTACCAACGCAAGGTTGCGTACGAGACGCGCTGGAACTTCAAGCTCGAGGTCTTCCCCAGCCGGCGGCTACTACGCGTATTCCCCATCGTCTCCATAACCCGGTGGCCGCGGGCACCCTCTGGAGTTCCTACAACGCCCGCTGCGAGACTTCGCCCTCCACTGCCTACTCGGCCCCAACGAACACGCCGACGCCGCCCAGGCGCTCGGCACCCTAGTCTTCACTCTCTCATGGGCCTTGCCGCCGACCTCGCTCCGGCCAGACCGACGGAAAGCGAAGAACCTGCCGCGGCTTCCCCACACCCTTCGCTTCAAACCTCTCGCCCGAACCGCCGTGCCCCTCCGACCCGCTGAGAGCACCACACCCCGTCTTGGCCCCGCGGCCATTGTTACCAACCACTTCACGGCCAGCCGGCGCCAGTTGAACGCGTCTCTTGTCACCGAACTCCCACGGGCCACCGGCCAGTGAGTGTTGCCACGACGAGCGAAGCTACTTGAATGCGAACACCTCTGCCCGCCCTGTTTGCTCAAGGGAGCTGTTTACGGAGTCGCCGGCTGCCGCCGCCCTGTGGCTACGGGTCCGGGCCTCTGAGCCGGCACGCGGTCGCCAGTTGCTGGCGCAGCTCCCACAAGGCGCCCGGGCGAACGCTGTCAGGTCCCTCCGCCGAGCACAAGCGCCGCTCATCGCCCTTTCCGCCGATCTCCGTTCGCCCGCTGCCTCCTAGTGTTGCGCACCATGGCCCTGGCCATCTAGGCCGAAGTTCTGGGCCTTCTGCGGCTTCGTGACGGCAGATAGTCGTTGCGGGGCTTGGGTTTGCGCGTATCAGGTGGTGGTATCTGGCTGCATTGTGTAGCCATGTAATGTCGGCGTTGTCTGTTGACAGGCGTTGCGGTCGTCGCTACAATGCGAAGCCATGTACATCGAAAGCGTGCCCAACCGGAACTCGCCGCCCGCAGTCCTGCTGCGTGAGTCCTACCGCCAGGACGGAAAGGTCAAGAAGCGCACGCTCGCCAACCTCTCCAGGTGGCCCGACCAAATCGTCGAGGGCCTCAGAACCCTCCTCAGAGGCGGAGTCGCGCTCCCCTCCCTCGACGCCGCCTTCGAGATCGTCCGCGCCAGACCCCACGGACACGTCGCAGCCACCCTCGGCGCCGCAAGACAACTCGGCCTCGAACCTCTGCTTGACCGAAAACCGTCGAGACAACGCAGCCTCGCCACCGCCATGATCGCCGCACGCATCCTCGATCCACGGTCCAAGCTCGCCACCGCCCGCGGACTCGCATCCGAGACGATCACCTCGACCCTCGGCGAGGAACTCGATGTCGAAGAAGCCTCGGCCGACGAGCTCTACGGGGCCATGGACTGGCTGATCAAGAGACAACCCCGCATCGAACGGCAACTCGCCAAACGGCACCTCGGGGAAGGCGCACTCGTCCTCTGCGACCTGACCTCGGTCTACCTCGAAGGATCGAAGTGCACCCTCGCCAGGCACGGCTACTCCAGAGACCGCAAGCGGGGCAAGCTGCAGATCACCTTCGGACTGCTCTGCAACCGGGACGGCTGCCCGGTCGGAGTCGAAGTCTTCCCGGGCAACGCCGCGGACCCCGGCACGCTGGGCGCACACGTCAAGAAGCTCAAGGACCGCTTCTCCCTGGACCGGGTAGTGATGGTCGGCGACCGCGGCCTGATCACCAACGCGCGCATCAGGGAGGACCTCGAACCCTCGGAACTGTCGTGGATCAGCGCCCTGCGGGCGCCGGCAATCCGCTCCCTGGCCGATCAGGGCCACCTGCAACTGTCGATCTTCGACGAGATGAACATGGCCGAGATCAGCGCCCCCGAGCTCTACCCCTCGGAGCGGCTGATCGCCTGCAGAAATCCCCTGCTGGCCGCCGAGCGCGCCCGCAAACGCCGGGAACTGCTCGACTCCACCGAAGAGAAGCTCCTGGCCATCGCCAAGGCGACACGGCGCGAAAAAGAACCCGCTGCGCGGCAAGACCAACATCGCCGCGCGCGCCACCCGCGCCCTCGACCGCTTCAAGGTCGGCAAGCACTTCAACGTCGAGATCGGAAACGACACCTTCAGCTACCAACGCAACCAGGACCGAATCGAGAAGGAAGCCGCACTCGACGGCTTCTACGTCATCCGCACCAACGTCCCCGAAGAACGCCTGCCCGCTGACGAAGCCGTGCGCTCCTACAAGAGCCTCAGCCGCGTCGAACGAGCCTTCAGGAGCTTCAAGAGCGTCGACCTCAAGGTCAGGCCCGTGCACCACCGCCTCGCCGACCGCGTACAAGCCCATGTCTTCCTCTGCATGCTCGCCTACTACGTCGAGTGGCACATGAGACGAAAACTCGTACCCCTGCTCTTCGACGACGAAGACCGGGGAGACCAACGCCGATCCCCCGTCGAACCCGCCCGCAGATCGCGCGACGCAATGGCCAAGGTCAACTCCCGCAGAAACAGGAACGGACTCCCCGTACACAGCTTCCGCACCCTCCTCGCCGACCTCGCCACGCTCACACGCAACCGCGTGCGTCTCCGACACGAAGGCGACTCCACCGCCGACCTCCTGGCCACGCCAACACCCGTGCAGGCCGAAGCACTCAGACTCCTCGAACTCAAGACCTGAACCAGGCGTACCCAGTACGCTGCAACTCCAAAACGCCGAAAACCCCCGCCAATACAGGCGTTTTCCTGATTTCGCGCTCAGAACTTCAGTCTAGGCAGAGGCTAGGCGTCGCTTGGCGCAATCTCTATCTCCAATCTGGGAAAGGCCTTCGCCAACGAAAGCGCGGCTGTATGTGCGTCCCGCCCCCATTGGTTGGTGAGCACATAGGTCTTGTTGTCTAACTGAAACACCTGGTCGTCTTCATCGCAAAAGTACCGTTTCGCGAGAGGAACCGCGCCGCCGGGATCATCAGCCATGATTCGCTCAACAGCCTCTCCGGCGGTTAAGTGACCTTCGAGCACTCGGAACAGCCTGTTTCGGCGATAAGAAAGGGCATCCATGACTTGCGTCGGCGTGCCTCCGCTAGCCAAGATGGCGGATATGAGACGGAACATCGTCCACCGCTTGTTCTGAGCAGTGTAGTCTCTTCCAGAAATTCCCACGTCGTACTTGGTGAAATCGCGAGCGCTCTCTCTCGCCTGTCTTTCCTTGTATTTCTTCTCGCGGATACGGACCTGGAAGTCCGCCACCTCGGGAAGGGGAATGACTGTTTGGACATCAAGGAGCGTCCGGCCGTTGTCCAAGTACGGCTGCATGCGCACGCAACGGATGTCTAGACCATAGTCATTGAGCCACATCACTGATGAAGTCAACTCTTTGGAAAAGTCGGCCGACGCCAAGACGATCTTGACCTCCTGACCGAACTGCTGTTCGTCAGGCTCGCTCCATTCCAAGAACTTCAGCAAACTGTCAAGGGCGTCCTCCTCTCGGTCGTTGTCGGCGAGATAACCTTGGTAGATCGCCACCAACCGGTCGAACGTTAGGGTGGAGATCATTGCAGCGTAGCGGATCGCTTGAAGGTCCATATGGCCACCGTCCTCCGTGCGCTTCAACTCGATGATCACGAGACTGCCTTCCTTGTTGAGGGCAAGCAGATCAATGCGGCGCCGGCTTTGCTCCATTCACCGAACTCCTCCGCTACAACCAACGCATCGGGTGCAATGACGTCGATGTGCTTCTTCAGAATCTCCTGTAGATCGCCACGTTCTCTAAGGCCCTGGTCAGAGAACGTAGTCCGGTTTAGGCGTGCTATCCCGCCCTTGTCTATTCGGTAGATCGGCACCCGCAACTCCGCTAGCGCGATGCCACGGGGCCGTAGACGGCCGTGGCAACCGCCTTCTTCATCAGCCACACAAAAGAAGCCTTCTCGACCGTGATGGCTTCGTCGGGGTTCAAGAAACCGTCAGGGTCGAGCCTCCGTTCGCCCCCGTCTAATCTGGCCTGGAGGGTCGCCACCTTCTCGATCTGGTCGTCTAGTTCCCGGGTGTCGGGATGATCCAAATGGCGCTTCACCCTGCCGTAGATCTCGACGGCGGCGGCGTACAGGCGATGAGCTTTGTCGTCCGATTCTGGGTAGTTCACCAAAATCTGTGCTCCGACGTAGCGTTCAATGTAGGAGTTCCATTCAGACAGCTCCTCAAAGCACTTGCCGAGGAGTTCAAACTCATGCTGCTTCCTCTGTAGGTAGCGGCTATGGTAGAGAGAGAAGATAGCCACCGAGACCGATACTACGATCGCGATGACCGACATGACCAGTTCCATGACGCAGACTTGATTCCTGTGATTCCAGAGGTTCCCGTTCCGACTTGCACCAATCGCGCCCCCGGGCGCGACGGGCGCGAAGCCCCGCATCAAGGCGCAGTTCCGCCCACCGTCACCGCCCTGGCGTAAACCTACCGACACAGGCCGGGGCTCGGCGGTCCTAGCCATAGTCGGGTGCGGCAGTACCGTCGTGCCGGCGCGCAGAGACTATAGCGCCCTCCAGCCGCGGCGGGATCCAGGTGAGGCCCACCTACGTGCTGGAGGCTCTAGCGATCGACAAGCGGCAGGCCACGGGGCGAGGCGGTCTTGCCAGCCCTGTCACCGAGGGGGCTACTTGAGCATGAGCCCTCACCGCGATCTTAGGACCACGCTGAAACGCGACATGGAGCCTTTCTCACCGCAGCCGGGAACGTCGCGCGGACAAACCCAGCCGGCGGTTGACGGCCCAGTCAAGGCAGATGCGGAGGCGGTGGTGTTGGGGGCAACTGTAAATCTCTCACTCGTGGCAACCGAGAACTGCACAGTCCGCGGTTTGCGGCAGCGGCTTCGTCGGTCGATGCTGTCGGCTTCGCCAACAGCAATGGAGCGACAGACGGATGTACGAATGGGAGATCAGGATGCAGTTGAGGCACTACCTGGAGCGGGGCATCTCGAAGGCCGAGTTGTCCAGGCGGTTCGGCGTCAGCCGGCGGACGATCCATGCGTGGATCGAGTCGGGCCAGTTGGACCGCGATCTGTCATCGGGCGCGGCTCGGTACTCGCGGCGGCCGCGGGTGGCGCACAAGCTGGATCCGTACAAGGAGTTGATCGAGGTGCGGCTCGGCGAGTTCCCCAAGCTGTCGGCGAAGCGCCTGTTCGACGAGGTGCGTGCGGCCGGCTACGACGGCGGGTACAGCCGCGTGAGGGACTATGTGCGGGAGGTGCGGCCGCGGGCTCCTCAGGAGGCGCCGGTGCGGTTCGAGACGCCGGCGGGTCTTCAGGGTCAGGTGGACTTCGGGACGTTCAGGCTGCCCTGGGGACGTCGGCATGCGCTGCTGGTGGTGCTCGGCTACTCCCGGCTCTTGTGGCTGCGTTTCTACGAGCGGCAGACGATGCCGGTCCTCATCGAGGGGCTTGAAAGCGCCTTCTGTCGGTTCGGCGGCGTGCCTCAGGAGCTCCTCTTCGATCAGATGCGTGCCGTGGTCGTGTCGGACGATCGCGCCTCGGGCGGCGAGTTGGCGCTCAACGCCGAGTTTCTACGGTTCGCGGCTCACTGGGGTTTCGTGCCGCGGTCGTGCCGCCCCTACCGGGCGCAGACCAAGGGCAAGGTGGAGCGGCCAATCCGGTACCTGCGGGAGAGCTTCTTCTACGGCCGGTCGTTCACAAATGACGCCGACCTGAATGAGCAGGCCTCGCGCTGGCTGGAGGGCACCGCCAATGTGCGCCGGCATGGCACGACGGGTGAGCGCCCGGTGGACCGTTTCGAGCGGGACGAGCGCCAGGCGCTTCGTCCCCTGTCCAGCCATCCCTACCGAGCTCTGGGCGCACGGCAGCCCGAAGCGGCGTCTCGGCACCGCTTCGTGGCGCCGACGGTACAGGTGCAGCGCCGTCCCTTGCGGGAGTACTCGGAGGCAGTCCGATGAAGGCGCCGGCAGGCGATCGGCGGGCTCGGCTACGAGAGATGCTGGCGGACTTGAAAATGCCCGGTGCGCTGGAAGCCGTGGACGGCATCCTGGCCCAGGCCGACAGCGGAGCGGTGACCGCGGGCGAAGCGATCGAGGAGCTGCTTTCCGCCCAGATCGTGCTGCGCAACAACCGCCGACTGCAGGCGGCGATGCGTTCGTCGCGCCTGCCGGCGGTCAAGACGCTCGACCAGTTCGACTTCAGCTTCCAGCCCAGCATCAAGCGGGAGCAGATCGAAAGCCTCCACGAGTTGGGCTTCCTGGCGCGGGCCGAGAATGTGATTCTCCTGGGGCCGCCGGGAGTGGGCAAGACCCACCTGGCGATCAGTCTCGCGATCTCAGCCGCCGAGTCGGGCCGCAAGGTCTACTACGGCACCCTGGCGGCCCTGATCGAGTCGTTGACCGAGGCGAAGGCCGCGGGCAACCTGTCGCGCCGGCTACGCGTGCTCACCCATCCAGCCCTGTTGGTCGTGGACGAGATCGGCTACCTGCCGATCAGCCAGGACGGCGCCGTGCTCTTCTTTCAGTTGATCAACGCCCGACACGAGCGCGCCTCCACCGTGCTCACCTCCAACAAGGGCTTCGAGGAGTGGGGCGGCGTGCTCGGCGACGAGATCATGGCCGCCGCCCTCATCGACCGCCTGCTGCACCACTGCCACATCGTCAACATCCGGGGCAACAGCTACCGGATGAGGGCGCACCAGGACCTCCTACGCCCCGCCCGCGAAAAGCGGCACCAGGAAGCCGGCTCGTGATCAGCCGCCAACCCCCTCGGCTCGGCGTGCGTCCGGTGTCGGCCTCCGGTCGCTCCGCTCCCTACGGCCGACACCGGAGTCCTGCCGCGCCATTCCCGATGCCTGATCCGGACCCTACCGCCCCCGAGGAAGTGTGCAGTTTTCGGTTGCCACAAGTGCGCAATTTTCGGTTGCCATTGACACGGGATGGACGCGTCGGGCGCGGTGGTGTTTCAGCGTCAGTTGAAGGCACCGCGGCTGATGGAGTTGATGTCGCGGCTCAAGCCGTGCCTGGTGGGGATGGAGGCGAGCTGCGGCGCGCACCACTGGGTGGAGAAGCTGAGGGATCTGGGCCACGACGTGCGGATGATGAGTCCGCAGTTTGTCCGTCCGTACGTGAAGTCGAACAAGAGCGACTACCACGACGCGGAGGCGATCTGCGAGGCGGTGTCGCGTCCGACGATGCGTTTCGTGCCTTACAAGACGAAGGAGCGCCGGGCGCTGCAGCAGATCCACCGAAGTCGGGAGACGATGGTTGGTGTGCGCACGCAGTTGGCGAACCAGTTACGTGGTTTTCTGCGGGAGTACGGGATCGTGCTGCCTCAGGGTCTGGCGGTGATCAAGCGGGAGGTGCCTGCGATCGCGTCGGACCCGGAGCGGGCCCTGCCGGGCGACTTTCGGGCTCTCTTGTGCATGCAGCACCAGGCGCTGATGCAGGTCGACGATCAGGTGGCGGATCTGACGGCGATGCTGGAGCGGGAGTCGAAGGAGAACCCCCTGTCCGAGCGTTTGATGTCGATCCCGGGGATCGGTCCGATGGTGTCGACGGCGCTGGTGGCGTCGGTCGGCTCGGGCTGGGCCTTCAGCAGCGGCCGTCAGATGTCGGCGTTTCTCGGGCTGGTGCCTCGTCAGGCATCGACCGGCGGGCACACGAGGCTGTTGGGGATCAGCAAACGCGGGGACCGCTACATGCGGGCGCTTCTGATCCACGGTGCGCGGGCGGTGCTGCGCACAGCCCACAAGGGCGAGCGGACGCGGCTCAAGGAATGGGCTCTGGACGTCAAGCGGCGCCGGGGGGCGAACGTCGCCACGGTGGCCGTGGCCAACAAGCTGGCTCGAATCGCCTGGGCGGTGCTGCGACACGACGAACGCTACAGCGACGAACGCCATGTCGGCGGTCGAGCAAGGGACTCACGGGCCGCGGCGTAGACGGCTCGGGGAACAGCGAACCAACGATAGGAGAATCGCCCCACCAAGCAGTTTGCGGGGACTCATTCGAGCGATGGCGAAACAGGTCGGACCGGCGCGTTGAGAAGCCTGAGTCGGCGCAGGGCCCATCAAGAGGCCGTCTGGGTGTGAAGAGGCCGACGCGCGCGTATTCCATCGGGGCCAGGGAGCTCTCTCTCAGAGACTCCCACCAACAGGCCGAATACATGCAAGCAACTGCACCTACCTCGCCAGAAACCCGGAAAGAGCCCTTGCACAAGCGGGGCGGACCATACATGCGCCGGCGTGTCATCCGTGCGTCCGATGACGGACGCACGGACTGTTTCGGGGGTGGCGCGGGGTCGCGCCACCCGGGTTTTCGCCGGCATCCGGTCCGGTTTGCGTGGTCGTCACGCCTTGGCGGCTTGGCTTGGTAGTCTGTTCTGCCCATGGAGTGCGGCTGTGGTTGAGGAAGGCGGTGCGGCCGAACGGGTTCATCCCCGTGTTGAAGCGTCGTCTGAAGATGTGGCCGCGTTCTGCCGGCGCTGGGAGTTGGATGAGATGGCGCTCTTCGGCTCCGTCCTCAGGGACGACTTTCGCCCGGACAGTGACATCGACGTCCTGATCCGGTTCGCCTGCGTACCGACGCCTGGCCTGTTCGGACTCGTTCGCATGGAGGATGAACTCGCCGCTCTGTTCGGCCGCCCGGTCGACCTGTTGACCCGTGACGCGATCGAGCACAGCAGGAACTACATCCGTCGGCGGGCGATTCTCGATTCCCTGCAGGTCGTCTATGCCGCGTGAGGAGGCCGCACTCCTGCTGGACATGCTGGAGTCGGCGAGGGACGCGGTGGAGTTTGCCGAGGGGCTTGGAGTACGTCGATTTCGTTGAGGATCGCCGAAGCCAGCTCGCCATCCTCAAGGCGGTCGAGATCGTTGGTGAGGCGGCTTCGCGCGTGTCCGCGGCTACCAGGGAGGCAATTCGGCGATTCCCTGGCGCGAAATCACTGGCATGCGAAATCGCCTCGTCCATGCTTACTTCGGAATCGACCTGCGCCAAGTGTGGGACACGGTGAGGGACGATATCCCTTCGCTGATCAACGAGTTGGAGCCGTTGGTGCCGCCGAGCTCTGGCTAGTCGGAGCCAAGGGACGCACCCTTTCTTCGGCGGCGGGAGCGGCCTGTCGGCCATCCCGGATCGCAGGCGAGGAAGGCGGAGGCGGTTTGCGCCGACAGAGCGACTTACGGCTCCCAAAGTCTGGTGCGGCGACGCTCAGGATCCTGCCTTGAGCCCGTCGGCCTCCGCGCACTCCCGCCACCTGAAGCAGGACGTCACGTGGTCGTTCACGATGCCTGTCGCCTGCATGAAGGCGTAGCAGATCGTGGGGCCGACGAAGCGGAAGCCGCGTGCCTTGAGCGCCTTGCTCATCGCTTCGGAGGCCGGGGTGGAGGCGGGGACTTCCTCGAGGCTGCGGGGGGCGTTGGTCTGCGGCTTGCCGCCGGTGAACTGCCACAGGAACTCCGACGGGGCGACACCGGCGTCGCGGAGTTCGAGCCAGGCCTGGGCGTTGCCGATCGCGGCACGCACCTTCAGGCGGTTGCGGACGATGCCCGCGTCGGCCAGCAGGGACGCGACCTTTCGTTCGTCGTAGCGGGCGACGACCTCGGGGTCGAAGCCGTCGAAGGCGCGACGGTAGGCCTCGCGCTTCCGCAGGATCGTGTACCAACTGAGGCCGGCCTGGGCGCCTTCCAGGATCAGCATTTCGAAGAGTCGCCGGTCGCCTCGGACAGGTACGCCCCATTCCTCGTCGTGGTAGGCGAGGTACAGGGGGTCGTCGTTTACCCAGCCGCAGCGTGTTCGGGCGGTCACTGAAGGCTCGTCAGGGCTTAGTTCGTTTCGCACCGGGACATCGCCGCTTCGTGGCGCAGTTCGAGCGGCTTCCGCCACTTGCTGCTACGGGTAGTAGCCGCGGATCGTCCGGGCTTTCGCGCCTCGTTGGTCGACGACGACCTCGACGCGGCGGAACGCGTCGGAGGGCGCGGTGCTGGAGGACTGGTAGGCAAGGAAGTACTTCGAGCGGAGTTCGAGCGCGATCTGGTCGTAGACGGCGCCGAGCTGGCCTGCGTCTTCGACGAAGAACGCACGGCCGCCGGTCTCCGTGGCCAGTTGCTCCAGCACCTTCTTCGGGCTTTCCTTCGCCTTCTTCGGCAGCGCCAGGCCGATCGCGTAGATCGCGGCCTCGGAGCGGCGGGCGTACTCCAGGGCGTCGTCCAGGTCGTACCGGCTGTGTTCGTCGATGCCGTCGGAGAGCAGGAGCACGGCGCGCTGCCCGGGCAGTCCGTTCAGGTGGTACAGCGTGAAGATCAGGCTGTCGTAGAGGGCGGTGCCGCGCTCGGCGCGCAGGCCCATCAGGCCCTTGGCGAAGTCGATTCGGTCGCGGGTGAACGGCGCCGCCAGGTGCGGCCGATCGTTGAAGGTGACGATCGAGAGTTCGTCGCGGTCGGTGATCACCTGCTGGAAGAAGTCGGCCGCGGCCTGGACGGACTGCTGCAGGCGTTCCTCCATCGATGCGGAGACGTCGAGCAGGATCGTGCCGATCAGCGGCGTGTCGTCGACCCGCTCGAAGCGGACGATCTCTTGCGCGACGCCGTCCTCGAGCACCTGGAAGGAGTCCTCCCCGAGGTCGAGCAGGGGCCGACGGTCGCGGTCGTCCACCGTCGTGTAGAGCTCGACGAAGTCGACCTGGACTTCCTCCAGCGTCGCGGGTCCGTTGATGATCGCCGTGTCCTCGACAAACGCTGCCGGTCCTTCGGCGTCCGCGAGCTTGCCGACGATGCGAATGATCGTGAGTTCGGGTCCGTCGGGGAGCTCGACCGGGACGGTGAACGGCGCCTCGTAGAGCGTCGCCACCTGGTCGTCGCCTCGGAACACCTGGAGTTCTTCGAGGCCCCGTCCCTCGGGGACAGTCACCTGCGCCCGCATGCGGACGCTGTCGCTGTGCCGGTTGCCGGGGATCGGCTCGATGATCCGCACGTCGAAGCGGTGGGGCGAGCCGTTGATCAGGTAGGAATCGCTGGCGATCTGGTCGCCGTTCGCGTCGTAGGCGATCGCGCGCAGCATCTGGCTGCGGGGCAGTTCGCCGAGGCGCACGTCGGCGCTGTAGGGCGCCCGCCTGGTCGTGAAGAGGTCCTTGTCGTCAAGCGTGAACCGCACCTTCTCGACGGGTCCGGTGACCGCCGTGTCGAATCGCAGATAGCCCGAGACGAGGTCGCCGCCCGGCGCGATGATGCGGATGGACGGTTCGCCGGCGACGAGCGCCCGGTTCGCCTCGGCGAAGATCGGTTCGAGGTCGGCGTCCGTCCAGCCCGCCGCCTCTTCGACCCGCGGCACCGTGAGCGGCTCGGCGTGACGCCACACCGCGTCGCCGTTCAGGTCGTCGACCCGCAGAATCAGCTTGTAGTCGCCGGGGCGCAGGTAGCGCTGGGCCACGAGCGGCATGGCCGGCAGGCCGTCGTCGACCGCGTCGCCGTCGACCTCGTCGACCGGGAACTCGAAGCGGTAGCGGAAACTCTCGAACAGCCGGTCGTCGCCGGTGTCCGCGTCGGCCCGCAGGACCTCGCCGATCAGTTCGAAACCGTAGGAGCGCGCGCCGGCAAGGTCGGCGAGAGCGGCGCTCGCCGCCTCGATCTCGACCAGGGTCTGGACGACGGTCCGGCTCTCCTTGCGACCCGGGAAGGTCACGTCAAGCGAGGCGTCAAGCTGCGGCGCGCCGGAGGGGAGGTCGGTGGAGTAGGACTCGAACGTGCGCAGCCACTCGTTCGACGGCGCTTCGATCGGCTCCAGCTTCTCGCCGATCATCCGCTCGTAGAAGAAGCCGAGCGCGCCGCCCCAGTCGTTCAGGATCTTGATGATCCCCAGCGCGTAGCCGAGTTCCTCCTCCTTGCAGCCGGCGCCGAGATCCTCCCGGCCGATTCCGCCGATTCCGCCGCCGGGCAGGTCCATCCGCCCGCCCGGTTGCATCATGCCGATGCTGAGGGACTCGCTCGGTACCCAGGCGCGCCACGCGCCGACGCCCATGCGTCGGTAGAAGATGACCGCGTACTGGTCCTGCCGCAGCCGGCGGCTGTAGAGCGCGCCGATCACCTGGCTCATGTCCTGGAAGCCGTAGAACCAGGCTTCGATCTTTGTAGCGGAGCGCTGGGGACAGATGTCGACGTGGATGTCGGGCGGTCCGTTCAGGAGGTAGTAGCGGGCCCGCTCGTCGTCCGTGCTGTCGAACAACTGGCGGACCATGGCGAGCCTCTCCTCCCAGTGCTCCCGGAACTCGTTGCGGGCGGTGTCGGGGTAGGGGTCGCGGGCCTTCCAGAACTCATCGATGAAGGCGTCCCGCTGGTAGTCCTGGGACAAGCAGAGGAAGGACTGGATCTCGTCGTCCGTGAGCAGCAGCAGGACCTCCTCGACCCACTGCCAGTGGTGGGCGGGCAGGGTGGCCGGATCCGGCTGGCGGCCGTCATTGCAGGGCGGGCGCTTCTTCTTGGCGGCCGATGCGGCGCCGGCGGCCAGGAGAAGTGTCGCGGCCGCGATCGGTAGGGCTTTCGTAAGGACTTTGCTGCGCACGGTGAGTCGCCCCGGGGCTTGAGGTGTCCAGTCGAGGTGTCTAGTCTACGCTTGCATCACGGCCGGTAGGTGAATGCCTGGGGTCCGGTGGTCAGTGATCCGGCGGCCAGTCTGGCCCAGCGGCAGAGGATCGGCCGCGTGTCGCGCGGGTCGATGATCTCCTCGATCTCGAAGTACTCGGCGGAGCGGAACGGCGAGCGGACCCGGTTCAGGCGCTCCTTGATCCTGGCGAGGTGTGCGTCGTAGTCGTCCGCTTCGGCGAGTTCCGCCTTGTAGGCGACCTCGATGCCGCCCTCGATCGGTAGCGAGCCCCAGTCGCCCGAGGGCCAGGCGTAGCGAAAGTGGTAGCTGCCGGGTTTGTGGTTCGCGCCGCCGGCGACGCCGAAGGCCTTGCGGATCACAACACAGCAGAACGGCGTGGGGCACTGCCCCAGCGCGGCCAGGACCTGGGAGCCGAAGCGGATCGTGGCGGTGTGCTCCGACTCGCGCCCGATCAGAAAGCCCGGGCAGTCCTCCAGGTGCAGCAGCGGCAGGTGGAAGGTGGCGGCCAGGTCGATCAACCGGGACAGCTTGCGGCAGGAGTCGGCGTCCCAGCCGCCGCCGTAGACGTTCACGTCTTCGGCGAAGATCGCGATCGGCCAACCGTCCAGACGCGCGAGTCCCGTGATGATCGACTTCCCCCAGTCGCGGCCGATCTCGAAGAAGGAGTCGTGGTCGACGATTCGTCCCATCACCTCGCGCATCCTGTACGTCCGCTTCGGATCGCGGGGCACGATGTCGAGCAGCTCCGGGTCGCGTCGCTTCGGGTCGTCGGAGCGCTCTGATTCGGGAAGACGCGGCGGCAACTCGTCTACGTTCGTCGGCAGGTAGGAGAGGAAACGCCGGGCGCGCTCGAACGCCTCCTCCTCCGAGTCCACGGCATCGTCGATCGCCCCGTTCGAGGTGTGGATACGGGCGTGGCCCAGTTCCTCCTTCGGCACCACGCCGCCGCCGGCCCACTCGACCAGGGCCGGCCCGGCGATCATCATCTGGGCGGTGTCGCGGACGATGACGGAGTAGTGGGCGGTGCACACGCGGGCCGCTCCGATGCCGGCCACCGAGCCGAGCGCGAGAGAGACGGACGGGGCGACCGCGAGGTGCCGGACGACGACTTCCCAGCCGCGCAGTTGGGGGATGTAGGTGCGGCCCGCCATCTCGATCGTCTTGACCGAGCCGCCGCCGCCCATGCCGTCGACGAGGCGCACGTGGGGGAGCTTCATCTCGAGCGCCAGACCCTCGGCGTGGCTGCGCTTGGCCGGGATCGAGGCGTCGGCCGATCCGCCGCGCACGGTGAAGTCGTCGCCGGAGACGATCGCGGGACGGCCGTCGATCTCGCCCATCCCGAAGACGAAGTTCGAGGGACGGAAGGCCACGAGCTCACCGTCCTCGGTGTACTCGGAGCGCCCCGCGATTTCGCCCACTTCGTGGAAGCTGTCCGCATCGATCATCGCGTCGATCCGCTCGCGCACGGTCAGCTTGCCGAAATGGTGCTGGCGCTCGACCTTCTCCGGGCCGCCCATCTCCCGGGCGAGCGCCCGCCGGCGTTCGAGTTCCTCGATCTCGGGCTTCCAGTTCATCGTCCCGCGCTCAGTCTTCGTCGTCGCGGCTCGCCGCCCGGCGCAGCAGCTTGCGCAGGTCGCGCTCCATCCGGGGCAGGCGGTTGAGCACCGCCTGAATACGCAACTGCTGCGTCTTCGGCCGGGCCGGGTCGCCGAAGAGTACCGCGCCCGCCGGCACGTCGCGGTAGGCCACCGTCGTGCCGCCGAGTACCGCGCCGTCGCCGATTGCGATGCCGTCCGCGACGCCGGCGGCGCCGGCAAGCACGACGCCGCTGCCGATTTTCGCTCGGCCGGCAATCCTCGCCGTGGGCACGACCAGGGTGTGCTCGCCGATCGTCACGTTGTGGGCGATGTGGACCAGGTCGCCGATCTTGCAGCCGCGGCCGATCACCGTCGCGTCGAGAGCGGCACGGTCGATCGTGACCTGGGAGCCGATCTCCACGTCATCTCCGATCTCGACCGTGCCGACCTGGGGGATCTTCACGTGGCGGCCGCCACGCTGCAGATACCCGTAGCCGTCGCAGCCGATCACAGTGCCGCCGTGGACCGTAACGCGCGCACCGACGGTTACGTCCTCCATCAGGACGACACCGGGAAACAGGACGCAGTCGGGGCCGATCCGGCTGCGCCGGCCGACGCAGGAGTTCGGGTGGAGTACGGAGCGGTCGCCGATTACGGCCTTGTCGCGCACCGTGACGCCTGCACCGATGACAACGTCGGCGCCTATCGCGGCGCTCTTGGCGACAACGGCGGTCGGATGAACTCCCGCCGCTTCACGCCGCCGCTCGAGGTCGATGTGGCGAAGCACGACGACGAAGGCGGCGAACGGATCCTCGACGACGATCTGGTGAGCCGAAAGACTGCTTGTCGCCAGGGGTACGAACAGCGCGCCGGCCCGCGTCTCCGTGGCCCGCAGCGTCCGCTCATCCTTGGCGAAGGCCAACTGGTCGGGACCGGCCTGCTCCAGGGAGGCGACCGAGCAACACAGGAACCTGCCGTCTCCGTGGAGTTCGGATGTGACCCCGTCTTCCGCGAGCAGGTCGCGGACCTCGTCGAGTGTCTTCTCGAGTCGCGACACGCGGGAATAGCCGAACGCGGGGCTCAGTCTCCCAGCCGGTAGACGCGACGAGCCGTGTCGCGGAAGAGCGCCGTCTTTTCGTCCTCGGAGAAGTCCGCAACGATGCGCTGGAAGGAGTTCCAGAGCAGGGTGTACGAGCCGCCCGCCCGATCGACCGGGAAGTTCGACTCGAACATGCAGCGGTCAACGCCGAAGCGGTCGATGCAGTGAAGGTAGTACGGGCGGTGGGCCTCGGCGGTCTCGGCCGAGGAGGGCGGCTCGTCCCGCTTGTGCCAGCCGAAGCCGCAGATCTTCATCGGCAACCCGCCGAGCTTGACGACCACGTTGTCGCACCGGGCGAGTCCGTCGATCGACTTGCGCCAGTCCGCCTCGACCTCGCGCCGGTGGCCTCTGTAGGGCCCGATACCGAGTGGACCGCCGACGTGATCGAGGATGATCCGGGTGTCCGGGAAGGCGTGCGCCAGATCGGTCAGTTCGTCGATCTGGGGATGGTAGAGCCAGGCGTCGAAGCTCAGGTCGAGCGGGCCGAGACAAGCGAACCCGCGGCGGAAGTCCGAGCGCAGCAGCATGCTCGGCGGCGGCTTCGAGTGGGAGACCCGGATATCGGGACTGGGGTCGTAGGCGGCGGAGTGGCGGATGCCGCGGAAGCGGCCGCCGCCCGCCTCGATGTGCGCTTCGAGCACCGCCTTGGCGCGGTCGCCCAGCAGCATGTCCGCGTGGCTGACGATGCCGGCGATTTGGGCGCCGGCGGCGTCACTTCCCGTGTCCCTGTTTCCTTGGGCAACCTCGAGGACGAACTCCGTCTCGCCGACGACCCGCATCTCCTCTGGACCGTCCTCCCGGTAGCCGGACCCACACTCGACGAACACGGTCGAGGTCACGTTGTGGCCGGCACCCGTGTCGCCGTGGAGCTCCTCCAGCATGTACCGGGACTCGCGGTAGTCCCAGAGGTGGTGGTGCGGGTCGCAGATCTCCCGGTCCGGGTCGATCGGCTCTTCGTGCGTTCGGGCCAGCCAGGCCGCTTCCTGTTCGTTCATGCGCGTGATTCCTGTCTTGACGAAGACGGGTCGTGTTCGTTGGCCCATACGACGCGCGGCGGCGTCAGGAGTTGTCCTTGCGGGTTCGGATCTCGCCGAAGACCTCGGCGTCGGAGGCGCCGGCCATCCCCAGCAGAGCACGGATGCCGGGATCGTCGGGGCGCAGGAACGGGTTGGTCCGCTTCTCGACCCCCAGGTTCGAGGGCACCGTCGGCTTGCCGTCCCGCCGCAGTTCCTCGATTCCCGCGACCCGCTCCATCAGTTCCTCGTTGTCGGGGTCGACCGTGACGGCGAAGTGGGCGTTCGAGAGCGTGTACTCGTGGCCGCAGTGGACGATCGCGTCATCGGGCAGGGCGCGCAGCTTGGCCAGCGATTCCCACATCTGGGCCATCGTGCCCTCGAACACCCGGCCGCAGCCCAGGGCGAAGAGGGTGTCGGCGCAGAAGAGGGCGCGGTCCTTCTCGAACCAGTAGGTGATGTGCCCCGTGGTGTGCCCGGGCGTGTCGAACACCTCCGCTTCGGCCTCGCCGAGCTCGAAGCGGTCGCCTTCCGCGACGGTCAGATCGAGCCCCGGAATCCGGTGTTCGTCCGCGGCGGGCCCCACGACCTGGCAGCCGTACTTCGCCTTGAGGTCCGGCACGGCCGCGATGTGGTCCATGTGGTGGTGGGTGATCACGATCCAGTCGATCCCGAAGCCGCGCGCCGCGAGCGCCGCCTCGATCGGCCCCGTCTCCGGCGGATCGACGACCGCCGTCTTGCCGCTCCCGGTCTCGTGGAGCAGATAGGAGTAGTTGTCGCTCAGGACAGGGATCGTTTGGATCTCGAGCACGGGGTTCTCCGGGGGGGTGCGCTTGGCGGTGCGTCGGAGGACTGCGGCAAGGCGGACGGGACTATATCCGCCGCTCGAAGTGCAATGGCCAGCTTCGAAGCCGGTCTAAAGTGTACGGTTCATTTCGGTTCGCCTGTAGCGAACAACTTCCGGCGGGCTGGAACCGCCGGTGTCTCGGTTCAGGCGTGCTCGCGCGCGACGGCGTCGTTCAGTTCGACTCCGAGGCCGGGGCCTTCCGGTACTGCGATCGAACCGTCCTCGAAGCGTTCCGGCGGCTCGACGAGATCGCCGCGCCAGGCGGCTTCGCCCCACTGCATCTCGAGGATCTCGAAGTTGGCTAAGCACGCGCAGAGTTGGGCGGAGGCCGCCGTGGCGACCGGGCCGCTCGGGTTGTGGGGAGACACGGCGACGCCGTCGAGTTCGGCGACTGCTGCGATCTTGCGCGCTTCGTGGAGCCCGCCGCAGTGCTTCACGTCGGGCATGATCACGTCGACCGCCTGCTCCCGGCACAGCGGGCCGAAGCCCTCGATCCCGAACAGGAACTCGCCGCCGGCCATCCGCTGTTCGATGCCGCGGTCGATTGCCTTCGTCGCGGCGACATCGGTGGGGGCGACCGGCTCCTCGTACCAGGCGAGGCCCTGGGGCTCGAGTCGACCGGCAATCTCGATCGCGAGATCGACGTCGAAGAAGCTGTGGCAGTCGATCAGGATGTCGACGTCAGGCCCCACGGCGCCTCGGATCGCCTCGACGCAGGCGACGCCGAGGTCGGCGGCCGCGGCGACTTCGGACCCGGGAGCGTCGAGCGCGGGGAAGCCGTCGAACGGAGCGGCCTTGATCGCCGTGAAGGCCTCCGCGACCGCGGCGCGGGCATTGGCCGCGAAGGCGGCGGGAGTGCGTTCCCGGGTGACCCGGTTGATGTTCGCGTAGGCCGGGAGGTTCTCGCGCAGCCGACCGCCGGCCAACTGGTGGACGGGTGCGTCCACGGCCTTCCCGACCAGGTCCCAGAGCGCCTGTTCGATGGCGGAGAAAGCGGTCGTCTCGAAGATGCTGCCGGCCGCCGCCCACGCGCGCCCGGCGGCCCGGTAGGCCTCGATGTCGAAGGGCGAGCGGCCGCGGGCGACCTCGAAGGCCTCATTCAGGGCCGGTAGCTCGCGACGGTTGCCGAGCGAGCACTCGCCGAGACCGGAGAGGCCGAGGTTCGTGTGCAGGTGGACGAACATCCAGGCCGTCCGTTCGCTCACCCGCACGGAGGTGAGCGCTAACTCCTCGACGCGGAGCCTGCGTTCTACGGTGCCGGCGGGCTGGATCGCGAGGCTGGGGCGTGCGGCTAAAGGCAGTGCCGCCGCGGCAGCGGCGGCCGCCATTGCCTGCCGGCGCGTGACCGGTTCCATGGCTGGGCCTGAGGACGCACGCCCGGCGTGGTTCGTGGGTGGCGCGGGTTCGCGCCACCCGGGTTCACCGCGCCGGCCTGGCACTCACCCGCAGTCCATGCTGTTTGACCGCACGTACGCGATCACCTGCCAGATCGTGTCTTCGGGGATCTTGCCGTCGAACGGCAGCATCTCCGTGTCGGGCACGCCGTCCGTGATCACGCGGTAGAGGTCGGCGTCCGTGTTGCCGTGGTCCCAGTTGCAGTCGAAGAGATTCGGTGCGTCCTTCGTGACGCCCGGCGTGGTCGAGTGGCAGTAGCCGGTGCAGACGGCGCGGAACATGCGCCGACCGGCGGTGATCGCCGCGGGATCGTCGAGATAGGCGGCGACGGGAGAAGGACTCGCGGCCGGTTCGGCGGGCGACGCCTCGTCGAGGGTTGCCGGCTGTACCGCGGCTGGGGCCTGTGCCTCCGACGCGGCCGGAGTTTCTGGCAGCTCGGGCGCCGATCCGCCGCCGGTGGCGCAGGCGGCCAGCAGAAGGGGCAGCGCGATCGTCGCGTGCCTGGCGAAGCGGGTCGACTCAAGGCGTCTTCGGGTGGTCATGGACAAGGTGTCGGCTCCCTCGGATCTGCTGGGGCGCTACCGGGCGCCCACGCCGAGCGCGCGGATCGCGGCCGGCGAGGACACGGTGGGGAAGGGTTCGGTTCGGAAGATGCCGTAGCGGTCGGCCAGACGTTGCAACGTGCCGTCGCCACGCAGCTCCTCGAGCATCCGCTCGATCTCGGGAGCCAAGCTGTCGCCGGAGCGCATCGCGGTGTGCTCGTTGAAGCGGAGGCCGGGAGGCGGCTCGAAGACGCGCACGGGCTCTTTCTGCAGTCGCCCCAGCGCTGGTCCCCAGATGAGTGCGGCGGTTGCCCGGCCGTCATCCACGGCCGCGGCCACATCCGCTGCGGTGGGTAACGAGGTCCAGTCGAGCCCGGCCCATTCGGCCGCGAAATGCCCGAGCGACTGCAGGCGAACCGCTACCCGGTGGCCGGCTGCGACCTCCGGCAGGGCGGTCCATTCGAGACGGTCGGCCGGCGGCATGTAGATCTCGAAAGCGGCCGCGTAGTACGGCGGGCTGAGGTCGATTGCCGCGGCCAGCCGCCCCAGCGCGAGCTCTCCGGGCACGGAGGGCACGAGGTCGCAAGTACCGTCCAGGAGTTCCTCGAACGGCAGGTCCGTGTCGTCGATCTCGGAGTAGGGCGGTGCGTTCGGACGCCATACCGGCACGAAGTTGCGCCCAAGGCGGTTTGCCGCCTCACGGAAGATGTCGTGGTCGAAGCCGGAGGCGTCTGCGCGGTGAGCCCGCGGCAGATCGTCCTCGAGCAGGCACACGCGGAGGTCCTCCGCCTGGACGGGGGCGGCTGCCCAGAGGAGGATCGAGAGTACGCCGGCCGGCGGCGCCACTCGTGTCACTGCGCGAGTTCGAAGACCAGCAGGACGCTGCCTTCCGGCAGGGACGGGGCCGTGCCGACCGTGGTCTGGACGATGCCGCCGCCGCCGGAGCCCACGGCGAGGTAGGTCCGGCCTTCGTACTCGTAGGCGATCGGATGGCTCCGGATGCCCGAGCCGGTCTGGTAGCGCCACACCTCCTCGCCGTTCTCGGCGTCGAAGCCGAGCAGATGTCCGCTGGCGTTGCCCGTGACGACCAGGCCGCCGGCGGTGCTCAGCACACCGGCGAGCATCGGCACCGGATCCCGGTACGTCCACCTTGTCTCGCCGGTGCTCACGTCGATGGCCGCCAGATGGCCGTAGGACTTGCCCTCGGCGGTGTCAGTCGGAATCGGCTCGCCGCCGAAGAACGGAATCCCCTCGACGAAGACGACGACGCCCTTGCGGAACATCATGCAACTCTCGATCGTCGGCACGTAGGCGAGACCCGTGTCCGGGCTGTAGGCGCCGGCGTAGGCGGCGTTGTTGCCGCCGGCGAGGCCGGGGCAGACGCGCTGGGTCGGCTCCTCGGTCGGCTTCATCGCGGGGTTGACGACCGGGCGGCCGTTCTCGTCCAGCGTCGCCCAGTTCAACTGGTGCACGTACTGGCTGGCGTGAAGGAAGCTCCCGTCGCGGCGGTCCAGAACGTAGAAGTAGCCGTTGCGATTCGCCTGGACGAGGGCGGGGATGGACTGTTCGTTGACCTGAACATCGACCAGCCAGACCTCGGAGTTGCCGTCGTAGTCCCAGACGTCGTGAGGCGTGAACTGGAAGTACCACTTGCGCTCCCCGGTCTCGATGTCGACCGCCAGCACGCTGTCGCTGTAGAGGTTGTCGCCGGCCCGTGTGTCGCCGCTCCAGTCGGGAGACGGGTTGCCGGTGGTCCAGAACAGGGTCTTCGTCGCCGGGTCGTAGCTGCCGGTCGCCCAGGTGGCGGCGCCGCCCGTCTTGTACGACTCGCCGGTCCAGGTCTCGACTCCGGCCTCGCCCGTGTCCGGCACCGTGTAGTGGCGCCAGAGGAGTTCGCCGGTTTCAAGGTCGTAGCCGTCGAAGAAGCCTCGGACGCCGTACTCGCCGCCGCCGATGCCGATGACCACGACGCCCTCCGCGATGAGCGGGGCCGACGTGATCGAGAAGCCCTTCGCGTATGGAATGACCTCGATGTTCCAGGCCAGTTCGCCCGTCTTGCGGTTGAAGGCCAGCAGTCGGGCGTCCAGGGTGCCCATCACGACGAGGTCGCCGGAGATGCCGACGCCGCGGTTCACCGGCCCGCAGCAGATCCGCAGGTCGGAGGGGTTCTCGTGGTCGTAGCGCCAGAGCAGGCTCCCGTCTCCCGCGTCGTAGGCGAGCAGGCGGTTCATCGATGAGGTCAGGTAGAGGACCCCGTCGTAGACCACGGGGGAGGATTCGAGCTGGCCCGCGACGCCGGTCTGGGCGATCCAGGCAAGACGGAGGTTGGAGACGCTCTCCGGCGTCAGCTCGGTGATCGGAGAGTGGCGCCAGCTTGCGTAGTTGCCGCCGTAGTGGAGCCAGGACTCGCGGGTTGGCGCCTCTTCGAGAAGTGCCTGCTCGACGGGTCCCGCACCGTCGCCCACCTCGGTCGCCGCCGGCCAGTGGTTCCGGGGTGGCGCGGCCACGCCTTCCTCCTGGGCAGCGAGCGGGATCGCCACGGCTGCGAGGATGGCCATCGCGCAGGTCGCGGCGCGCCATCGCCGAGTTCCCGTCCGAACCTTCGAGGTTCCGGCATGCGCTGTTCCTTGAAGCGGCGTGGCTCGCATCGACAAACTCCCTCCTGATGTCGTTCTGGATGTCGCAAAACGGCGCTGTCGGGCCGCCGTTGACGCGAATCGCGGATGATACCGTGCAGCGCGTTTCCGGCCATCGGTCCGGCGCCCGATCTGCCCGCCACGCTAAGGAGAAACGAGAATGACGGACGACGACAGCGGCACGCAGAGCCTCTACGGCCGGCTCGACCCGGAACAGGTCGGCGCCTTCGGCCTGAAGGTGTGGCAGTACAAGCAGGGCGAACTGGTTTCCCTGATGATCCACCTCGGCGACCGTCTGGGGATCTACCGGACCCTGCAGGGCCGGGGACCGGTAACCGTTGCCGGGTTGGCCGAAGCGAGCGGGCTCAAGGAACGCTGGTTGCTTGAGTGGTTACGCGGCCAGACCGCGGCCGGCCTGATCGAGTACCACGGTGCGGAGAACGGCGGTGAGCCGCGCTTCGAGCTCAGCGATGTGGGGGCCGCTGTCCTGGCCGACGAGGAGGGCTCGGTTGCTTTCGCGGGCGGCGCCTTCGGGTATCCGCCCAGCCACGACGTGATCGACGGTTTGGCGGAAGCGTTCCAGACCGGTGTCGGCCTCTCCTATCAGCGGCTCGGACCCTGTGCTGCCCATCGCACCGAGCGGATGCTCGGCCCGTGGACTCGCCAGGCGTTGGTGCCGCGGATCATTCCGGCGCTCGACGGTGTCGAGGAGCGCCTGCGTGCAGGCATCGATGTCGTCGACGTCGGCTGCGGCGGTGGCGTGGCGCTTCTCTCGCTGGCCCGCGCCTTTCCGGCTTCGCGGTTCACAGGGATCGACCCTTCCGAGTATGCGATCGAGATCGCCCGCGAGCGGACCGCGGAAGCCGGCGTCGAGAACGCCGAGTGGCGGGTCGCCCGCGGCGAGGATCTGCCGGCAGAGCCGACGTTCGACCTGGTCGTGACCTTCGATTGCGTCCACGACATGACGCGGCCGGATCTCGTGATCGCGGCCATCCGCGGCGCCATCCGGGACGACGGCACCTGGCTGATCAAGGACATCCGGAGCAGCCCCCGGTTCGAGGACAATCTGCGCAACCCGGTGCTCGCACTTCTCTACGGGTTCTCCGTCTCGGCCTGCATGTCGTCCGCCCTGTCCGAGCCCGACGGCCTCGGCCTCGGAACCCTGGGCTTCAACCCGGTCGTCGCCGAGCGGATGGTGCGGGAAGGCGGTTTCACCCGCTTCCAGATGCACGACTTCGAGGATCCGGCGAACCTCTACTACGAAGTCCGTCCCTGACCTGAGCCGTACTGCGGTCAATCCCAGCGCAGGTCGACCCGGTCGATCGCGACGCCGTTCGGCGGCAGGGCTTCGCCGTCCCCGTAGGGGACTTCGAGGACGAGCGGAGCGCCTGAAGTCCACGTCGCGGTCGTGAGCTTGCGCGTCTGCCAGGCTGCCGCTTCGCCGTTGCCGCCGGGAAACGACAGACGACCGATCTCGCGGCTTCCGGAGCGGGCAATCAGCGTGAGAGGCGCCGGACGGTTTCGCACTGGCCGAAGGGTCACGGTCAGTTCAACCTCGTTGCCGCCGGGAATGATGGTGGCTTCGGCTCGGACGCCCTCAGGGAGCACCCAGGCTTCCGGGTAGCGGGTGCGGTCCATCGTCCATCGTTCGGGTTCCAGATTGCCGCCGGTCCGGTCGACCGCGGCGCTCTCCATCTCCACGTGCCGCGTGGGCAGGGAGCCGGCGAGGATCGGGAGGCCGGCGATGGCGAGCACGGGCACGGCGGCCAGCGTCGCCGCGAGCGTCTTGTGCCTGACGCGTCCGGCAGCCAGCGCCAGACAAATGGCCGCGAGCGGGACGAGCCACGTCGCGGTCCGGGGCCGGGTGGCCGAGGGCAGAAAGCGGGCGAAATCGACGCCGCTTCGCGCTTCCAGGTAGTGGAGCAGGTGGTGGCGGCCGTCCGCCAGGTTGTAGGTCCAGCCTGGTTCCACGATGTAGAGCACGGCCAGTGCGCCGCTCAGGAGGGCCAGGGCCAGGGCCAGGGCGGAGACGCCCGCCGGGAGTGCCCCGGTGGCGTCACCGCGCGCGCGGGCGGTACCGCCCGAATCGAATCGCCGCTCGAACAGCGGTACCAGCAGTAGGGCGAGGAAGGGCAGCAGGACGAGGCCGTAGCGAAAGGGCGGCGACCAGCCGCCGTACCATTCGGAACGGGAGGCGACCAGCAACAGGGTCGGCACGGCGATCAGGGCGACTTCGCCCAGGAGGCGGCGGTGGCGCCGCCAGGCCACGACGGCGGCGGGAAACAGAAGCAGCCAGATCGGTGCGCAGGCGACGAGGCCATAGGCGAGATCGAAGAACAGTCCGTTCAGGCCGAGCGCCATCGACATGGCGGATTCCCGGTAGAGCTCCAGCTCGCTCCAGGAGTGCATGCCGAGCACGGTGCCGAAGGTGGCGCGGTTCAACCACAGGACGAGGGCTCCGGTCGGAGCAAGGATCGCCGCCAGAACCAGCGCGCCGCGCCGGCGGAGACCGGGCGGGAGACGCAGGACACAGATCAGGGCGAGGGCCGCGCTGACCAGGACGAGACGGAGCTTGAGCGCGGGCATCAAGGCCAGCGCCAGGGCGAGCAGGAGCCAGACGATCCGGTCGTCGCGGCCGGGTTCCGCCGCCGGGTCGTTCCGGTCGCGAGTCAGCCGGTTGATCCAGCGCAGTGCTGCAACCGCGAGGAGGACAGCGGCGACTTCGGCCCAGATCTGCTGGCTGTAGAGCAGGAAGGGCGCGGCGAAGCCGAACACGAGGTAGGCGATCAGCCGCGCGCGGGGGTCCTGGCTGAAGGCGGTCAGATCGAGGAAGAGCCAGGCGGCAAGGGCGGCCAGGGCCGCGATCACGACCATCGCTCCGGCTCGGCCGCCGAGCCGGTAGGCCGGGGCCATGACGGTCTGCAGGACGGCGCCGTGCCGCGAGTAGACGGCGCCGTCGGGCCCTTCGGGGTCTCCGGGCTGCGGCTCGATCGCTCGCGGCATGAAGGCGAGCGAGTCCTCGTTGCGGTAATTGTTCGCGAGGTCGCGGTCGAAGTCGTAGGCGATGCTGTGGGTGACGAGGAGAAACCAGGGCTCGTCGCCGTCCGGCGGCCGTTCCCCGATCGACCAGGGAATCAGCGCCAGGTAGAAGGCGAAGGGCAGGAGCAGGAAGACGAGCGCGGGTCGCTTCAAGGCGGCGGAGCGCTCGAGGAGCGATTCCAGCGCCAGAACGCGACGGACCACATAGAGGAGACCGAGCGCCACGGCCGCGCCCACGACAAGTGGCTGCCATCCGTCGACGCCGAGGAGCGGCGCGCCGAGCGCCGCCGCGGCGAGCAGCCCGGCAGCCGCCAGCGCCCAGGTTTCGATTCGGCCGCGGACCATCTTCGTCCGCAGTGTAGCCGCGCCGGAAGGCTGTGGTTCAGGCTCCGTTCAGCGCGGCGAGGACCCTGGGCGGCGTCATCGGCAGTTCAGCCGGTCGCGCGCCGCAGGCGTCGGCGATGGCATTGGCGATCGCGGCCGCGGTGGGGACCACCGGCGGTTCCCCGACGCCGCGAGCGCCGAAGGGGCCATGGTCCGACGGCACCTCGACCAGAACCGTCTCGAGTTGGGCTGGACCCTGGGCGAAATCGGGCAGAGCGTAGTCGTTCAATGTCGCGGTCAACAACTGGCCGTCTTCGCTGTACGACATCTCCTCGTAGAGCGCCCAGCCGACGCCCTGCAGGGCGCCGCCCATCATCTGGCCCTCGACGGCGGCCGGATTGATCGCCCGGCCGCAGTCCTGGATGACGACAACCCGGTCGACGTCGACCCGTCCCGTCTCCCGGTCGACCCGCACCTCGGCAAGCTGGGCGCAGAAGCCTGGCGCCTGACTCGTCTGGGCGTGCCGTCCGTGACCGAAGACCGGCGCCTGCCGCCCGCCGAAGCGCATCGTCCGCTGGGCGATCTTGCGCAGTGGAATCGCCTTGTCGGGCGAGCCTTTGACCTGAACCGTGCCGTCCTTGATCTCGAGATCCTCGGGGTCCGCTTCGAACGTCTCGGCCGCGAGTTCCAGCGTCTGGCGGCGTGCCTCCCTGGCCGCCTGAATGACGGGCGGGCCGACCGTGTAGATCGTCTTGCTACCACCCGAAGCGCCGGCGTACGGACCCGACGACGTGTCTCCCGTCGCGACGGTGACCTTGTCCGGATCGAGTCCGAACGCCTCGGCCGCCATCAGGGCCATGCTCGTGTTCGTTCCGTTGATGTCGGCCGTGCTGATGTGGACCTTCAGCGTGCCGTCCGTCTGCAGCGCGCACGCCGCGGAAGCGGGCTCCGTGCCGCCGGGCCAGGCGCCGAGCGCGATACCGACGCCTCGTCCCTCGGCGCGTGCCTGCTCGCGGTTCCGCCAGGCCGGGTGATCGCGAAGAGCTTCCAGGACCTGTTGCTGGCCCATCCCGGCCCAGGGCATGCCGGACGCCATCGGGTTGCCCTTCTCCGAGGCGTTCTGCAGTCGGAACTCGACCGGGTCGAGGTCGAGTTCGCGAGCGAGCTGGTCGAGAACCGTTTCGACGACGAAGGCCGCCTGGGGAGCGAGCGGCGCGCGGTAGGCGCCGACCGACGGCTTGTTCGTCGTGACCTCGAAGCCACCTACCGCCTGGTTCGGGGTCTGGTAGGAGCTTCCCAGCAGGGTTCCGGCCAGGGCGGTCATCGACGAAGGGAAGCAGCCGCAGTCGATCGCCAGGTCGGCCTCGAGAGCGGTGAGTTCTCCGCTGCGCTTCGCTCCGGCCCGAATCGTGATCCGGGTCGAAGGCGCGGGTGTCGCCGCGAGCATCTCCTCGGTCCGGGTCATCACGAGGCGGACGGGTCGCTGGTGCTTTACGGAAGCGAGCGCGAGGAGGGGCTCGTACAGCACGAACTTGGCGCCGAAGCCGCCGCCGACGGGAGTGCCGATCACCTTGACCTGGTCCTGGGACAGGCCGACCATTCCGGCAACCGCGTCGCGAACGAAGAAAGGCGCCTGGGTCGAGCTGTAGACGGTCATTCCGTTGCCCATCGGGTCCGGGTCGATCAGGGCGGCGTGGGGCTCGATGTAGGACTGATGGACGGACGCCGTGTGGAAGACCCTTTCGACGACCGCGTCCGCCTCGGCGAAGCCGCGGTCGAGATCGCCGCGCTCGAAGCGCATGCTGTTCGTCACGTTGGGCGACGAGGAGGCCGGCGCGTCTTCCTCCGACACGTCGCCGGCCCCGTGCGCGGCTGCCTCCTCGGACTGGCCGGGAAGACCGTCGGGCCAGACGGCGGGGGCGTCTACCGCCTCCGCCTGCTCGATGGTCACGACCGCCTCGAGCGGCTCGTAGTCGACGAGGACGGCCTCGGCGCCGTCTGCCGCAGCCGCTTCGTTCTCGGCGAGAACGAGGGCGACCGGGTGACCGACGAAGATGACCCGCTCGCGCGCCAGAAGGAGCGTCGGCCGGTTCCGGGCGGGCAGCTCCGGCAGGTCGGCGGCGGTGATCACGGCGGCGACCCCCGGGAGCGCCTCCGCGGCGGCGGTGTCGATGCTCAGCACTTCGGCGTGGGCATGCGGGCTGGTGACCAGGCGGGCGTGAAGTAGCCCTGGCCGTTCGAGGTCGCCGCAGAAGCGGAGCGATCCCTTGACCTTGGGTTCGCCCTCAAGCAGTTTGGTGGGTGTGCCGATCGCGGCCATGCGTTGTCTCCGTGCTGTCGCCGCCGGTGGACGGTGAGTCCGTTGGTCGGGATTGTGGGGGCGATTGTACGGAACCGGGGTCGTAAGGGAAGTGCGGCTCCGTGGCGGGAAGAAAAAGAGCCCCGAGGCGTATCCGCCTCGGGGCTCCGTCGACGCTCTTGGACCGCAGGTTGCGCGGCTCGGCTGAGCGTGTTTTGGCCGATGGGATGGCGTGGGATCGTTTCCCGAAGGAGATGTCCTACGCCTGGTAGGGGTTTCCTAGAGAGCCGCCACCTCCATCAAGCCGCTACTGCAGTACTCCACTAGACCACCTCCTTTCCGGGCACATCCACAAGATGGTGGGTCCCACCCCACCCGGTCACGGAATCGCCCCGAATGACCCCGGGACCGCCGCCGACGCCTCAGGGCGCGAGCGGAACGACTACGAAGGGATAGTTATGGATTCGCCCCGTCCTTGTCAAACCTTCATGTTCGCAAGGGGTTAGGAGCTTGGGCCAAGCGAGACCGACGGGTCAGGGGCTGGTCTCGGCCGGTGACGAGTCGCCACTTGCCGCGGAACCAGGCGACCGGCGGGGCCGCCTCCGCCTTCGCCTGCGGCGCTTGGTTGGGCGCGGTGCTCCGTTGCCGCTTGCCCCGGCCGACTCGCTGCCCTTGCCGCTTCCGTCCGCGGCGTCGGCTGCGGGAGTGTCGATGCCTGGCACCTTGATCGCTTCCGTCCCGGACGTCTTCTTCGTCCTGGCGGCGGGTTTCCTCGTGCTCTTCTTCGCCCTTCCGGCGCCGTCCTGTTTGGCGGCGCGGTCTTCCTTGGGGGCCTTCTCCCCGGGCGCCTCCTCCTTCGCCTTCGCCTTGCGAGCGGCTGTGGACCGCCGCCTTCGTCCGCCGCGCCGGCGCCGTCGCTTCGGCGCACTCTCCGTCGCGCTCTCGCCGGCTTCGGCGACACGGTCCTCGGCTTCGGCCTCGGCTTCGGCGGCACGGTCCTCGGCTTCGGCTTCGACCGTTTCGTCGTCGGTGTCGCCAATCGAGGGTGTGGCCAGCATTTCCTGCTCGAGCCTCTTCTCCTTGGCCTCTTCCTTCTCCCTCTTCTTCACGTCGGCCAGGTCGCGCGCGATCCAACTGATGTCCGGCTCGCGGCCGTCCAGATGCGGCTGCCCCGAGATCTCGATCTCGAGATCGAACTCCCTGGCCAGGTTGACGAGGGCCTCCCGGTGACGGTTCTGGACGAAGTCGGCCAGCTCAGGTTGCGCGGCAATCTGCACGCCGCGCATGTAGCCGCCGGCGCCGTGGGACTCGATGTTCCGCAGCAGACGCAGGGCGACGAGGTCCGGACTGGCGACGCGGCCGGTGCCGGCGCAGTTGGGGCAATCGCCGTGGGTCCGCAACTGGAGCGCCTGGTGGATGCGCTGGCGGTTGATTTCGAGCAGTCCGTTGGCGCTGATCCGGCCGACGCTGAAGCGCGCCTTGTCCGCCTTCATCGCGTCCTTCATCGCCTTCTCGACCTTGCGCCGGTTGCGGGGGCTGCGCATGTCGATGAAATCGACGACGAGCAGGCCGCCGATATCGCGCAGCCGGAGTTGCCGGCCGACCTCCGCCGCGGCCTCGACGTTCGTGTTCACCGCGGTTTCTTCCTGGCTCGACCCCTTCTTGGAGCGGCCCGAGTTCACGTCGATCGCGGTCAGCGCCTCCGTCGGGTCGATCACGATCGAACCGCCCGAGGGCAGCTCGGCCCGCCGTTCGAAGATGTTCTCGATCTGGGGTTCCAGGTCGTAGACCGAGAAGAGCGGCCGGCGGCCGGTGTAGCGGTTGAGAGACGTCTTGCTGCGCGGCATGAAGGCCCGCATGTATTGCTCGGCGCGGCCGTAGGCGGTGTCCTCATCGACCCAGACCTCCTGGATCGAGCTGTCCAGGTAGTCCCGGAGCCCCTGGAGCACGATGTCCTGGTCGCTGTAGAGGAGCTTCGTACCCTTCGAGTCGCGAGCATCGCGGGAAATGCGCTTCCACAGGCGCAGCAGTGCGTTCATGTCCCGGCTGAGCGCCGTCTTCGTCTGGCCCAGGGCGTTGGTCCGCACGATCACGCCACCGCCGTCCGGTACCGGCAAGGACTCCGCCAACGCCTTCAACTTGAGCCGGACCTCCTCCGTGTCGACCTTGCGGGAGACGCCGCAGGTCTTGTCGAAGGGAGAGAGAACGAGGTAGCGGCCCGCCAGACTCAGGTTGGTCGTCAGGGCGGCGCCCTTGTTGCCCTCGGGCTCGCGGGTGATCTGAACGACGATCGGACGGCCGCGGACGAGCACGTCCTCGATCTTCGGCCGCTTCGACTTGGAGACCGCCTGGTAGTAGGCGTCGGGCACCACGTCCTGAATGGCCAGGAAGCCGTGCTTCGGAGCGCCGTAGTCGATGAACGCGGCGTTCAGGCTCGGCTCGATGTTCGCGATTTTACCGTAGTAGATGTTGCCGCGGGTCAGACCACGCTCGGCGATGTCGACCTTCAGGTCTTCGAGTACCGAGTCGTTGGCGATGGCGATGCGGAGCTCGGTCGAGCTCTGCGCGTTGATGAGCATTCTTCGGGTCACAAAATCTCCGGGTGACGGCGAGTGCGCCGTCGGTTGAATCGGGTGGGACGCTTCCGGTTGCGCGGGCGCCGGGCCACGGCGGGATTCCGTGAACGGAATCCGCTGGGCGGCTGCCCCGCGTTCGCTGCAGTTCCACCTGCGCGAGAAGCTTGAAGAACCGGATCGTCATTCCAGTCGGCGGCGGGTGTAGCCTTGAGTGCACCACGGGCTGTCTAGACGGCCCTCGGGCGACCTGAGTCGTCTCTGAATGGACGGACTGTCTAAAGGACAAAGGCTGAAGCCAAGCGCTGACTCGTACTGTCGAGTGCGCGGCGCGTGCCAAGTGGGGCCAGCGTCGCCGCCGAGGCGGCAAGCATAGCAGTTTCTTGACTTTGCGACTCAAAACCGGCGGTTGGCCCGAATGAGACCCCTTCACGGCGACGTTCGCGGACTCAGGGCCGCGCAGCGAGGCGCTCTCGAGCGCACCTACCGGCGGAAGGTCCGCCCGGACCAGGTCGTGTCGACCGAGCTGGCCCGTCATCTGTGCTCGCTGTCCCGAGAGATCGGACGCCAGGTCGGCGTGCTGTTGACCCGCGACGGCGCGGTCAGCAAGGTGATCGTCGGCGATGCCAGGCAGCTCGAGATTCCGGACATCGGCCGCCTCAGGGGAGGTCCGGGACGCTTCCGGCGGCTGCGTCTCGTCCATACCCACCTGCGGGGCGAGAGTCTGACCGCCGACGACCTGAACGATCTGGCCCTGCTGCGACTGGACATGGTCGCGGTGGTCCAGGCCCTCGAGGACGGTTCCGCGGGCGGTATCGAAGTGGCTTACCTGGCGCCCGAACCCGCGGCGGACGTCACTGCCGGGTCGGCGCAGTTCCTTCGCGTCGACGCGCCGCAGGTCTACGAACTGGACCTCGACTTCGCGGCGACGATCCGGGCCGTCGAACGGGAAATGGGCCGGCGGCGCGGCGGCCGCGAAGCGCAGCGGGAGCGGGCCCTCGTGATCGGTGTCAGACCGGACGATGGCCACTTCAGGGAGACGGTCGAGCTCGTGCGCTCGGCCGGTGTCGAAGTCGCGGGCGTGATGCGTCAGCGCCGTTCGCGTATTCATCCGCGGACCGTCGTGGGGCGGGGCAAGCTGACGGAAATCGTGCTGCAGAGCATGCGCGCGGGCGCCGAGGTCGCGATCTTCGACATCGACCTGAAGCCCGCGCAGGCTCGGGCGTTCGAGGACGCGACCGGCCTGAAGGCGATCGACCGTACCCAGCTCATCCTCGACGTGTTCGCGCAGCGCGCCCGCTCGCGCGACGGCAAGCTCCAGGTCGAACTGGCCCAGTTGCGGTACTCCCTGCCGCGGTTGACCGAGAAGGACAAGGGCCTCTCCCGGCTCGCGGGAGGCATCGGCGGCCGAGGACCGGGCGAGACGGTTCTCGAAGCGGGCCGACGTCGCATCCGGGACCGGATCCGCAAGCTGGAGAAGCAGGTCGAGGGTCTCTCGCGCCAGCGGGACGTGGCTCGCAGCCGGCGGCGTGACCGGCGCGTGCCGGTGCTGTCGCTGGTCGGCTACACGAACGCGGGCAAGAGCACCTTGCTGAACGCGCTGACCCGAAGCGAGGTCGAGACCGCGGGCAAGCTCTTCGTGACGCTCGACCCGACCAGCCGGCGGATCCGCTTTCCGCGTGAAGGCGAGGTCGTGATCACGGACACGGTCGGTTTCATCGCCGAACTGCCTGCCGACCTGGTCCGGGCGTTCCGGGCCACGCTCGAGGAACTCGGCGACGCGGACCTGCTGCTTCACGTCGTTGATGGTTCCGATCCGGCGTGGCGGACCAAGGTGGACGCGGTGGACGGGCTGCTCGAGGAGTTGTCGCTTCGCTCGAAGCCGCTCCTCGTCGTTCTGAACAAGTGCGACCTGGTGACCGAGGAGCGCGCCGCGCTGGTCGCGGCACAACTCGACGCGGTGGCCGTCAGCGCCCGCACGAGGGCCGGTTTCGGTCGGTTGATCGATCGTGCCGAAGAGGCGATGGGGCGGGCCGCGCCGCTCCTGCCCGGGGCGGCGGGCTCAGGAGCAACGGCCGCGCGCTGATACGCTCCGACCCGCGATGAAGTGCTGTCCGGGGGTCTTGAGGATCGGTTGGGGGGCGCTCGCGGTCCTTCTCGTTGTCGGCGTGGCGACGGTCGTGGCGCACTCGCTGGCGGCGCCGGTCGGCGCCTCGGACTCGCCGTCGGCGCTCCCGGACTTCGAGGGCTGGTACGAGGGGGCGGCGGGGCTGGCCGAAGCGCTCGACGTCCAGCGGCGTGATCGCCTGCCGTTGTTTCTCTACATCTACACGGACTGGTGCCCCTACTGCCGCCAGTTCGAGCGGGAGTTGCTGACGGATGCGGAGGTCGACAGCTACCTCGATGCGGTCCTTGCCGTGCGGCTCAACCCCGAGTCGGGAGGTCAGGAGAGCCAGCTCGCCCGACGGTTCGGCGTGCGCGGTTATCCGACCCTTGTTGTGTACAGCGCGGATGGCCGGACCGCGTCCTATGTCGAGCGCATGGAAATGGTCGACGGTTCCCCGCAACTGATGAGCGGCAGGACGTTTCTGCGGGTCCTCGACGAGGCGGCCAACCGGTAGCGCCGCCAAACCGGTCGCAGACTCCATGTTTGGCCCCAGCCCCCACCTGACCAGGAGCTTGCCCCGCGGAACTCGCTCCGCAGCGTTCTGCGGCGCAAGCTCCTAGCCTCACCATGGGCAAGCGGCTTGAGCCCTGGCCGGCGAGCGTCATCGTCTACTACGATGGCGACTGCGCGCTCTGCAACTGGTCGGTGGCGCGATGCCTGGCCCGGGGCGTGCCGCCGGGGGTTCGCTTCGCGCCCCAGGACGGCGAACTCTTCGAACGCCTCCTCGGTCTTCGGCCCGATCTTGCCGGGGTCGACAGCCTGGTGATCCAGCGGCCTCCCGCTCTCGACCCGACCGGCCCGGACGGTGTGTCGGCCGGCCTGGACGATTCGGCGGATTCCGCGGAGGAAGGCGAAATCCGGTTGCGCAGCGAGGCCGTCGTCTGGCTCGCGTCCCGGTCGCGCGGCCCGGAACGCTGGTTGGCGTTGCTGCCCCGGGTGGCGCCGCGACGGGTCCTCGACTGGGGTTACCGGCTCGTGGCGAGGAACCGCCAGCGCGTCGGTCGGCGGTTGGCCGAGTGCCCTGTCCCGACGCCGGAGCAGCGGCGCTATTTTCTGGCGTGAGCCGGCCGACGGGGATTCCGCCGGGTCTGGTCAGAATGTTCCCGCGGGACGTGGTCGCGGTCGCGAGGGAGATACGGGGCCTGGACGAGCTGTTCCGGGAGGCGCGTCGTCTGGGGATCGAGTTGCCGAACGCTCTGGAAGCCGCGATCTGTAAGCGCCGCCGGGAGTACCTGGCCGGCCGGATTGCCGCCCGGCTTGCCCTCGGCGAGATGCTGGGAGGGCGTGCGTCGCGGGGCGGGCTCGACGCCGACGGGGACGACGTACCGCTGTGGCCCGAGGGCGTGGTCGGTTCGATCTCCCATGGCGCCGGCACGGGCTTTGCCGCGGTCGCGCCGGCGAACCGCTATGCGGGGCTCGGCGTCGATGTGGAGCGGGTCGTGTCGGCCCGACAGGCCGCGCGTCTCGGGCCGAGGGTCTTGACCGAGCGGGAGCTTGAGCTTCGTCGTGGCGGGAACGACGGCCTGACCGAGGAGGAGATGTTCACGCTCGCGTTCTCGGCCAAGGAGAGCGCGTACAAGGCCCTGTTTCCGGTCCATCGCCGCGTGCTCGGGTTCCCGGATGTCGAACTCGAACGCCGGGAAGGTCTGCAGGGAACGGAGCGCGTCGGCAACCTGCGGCTCCGCGCGACGATCGACCGCGATGCGGGCGCAGTAGCGACCCTCGCTGGCTGGTACGCAGTCACCTGCGACTCCGACGGTCCGAACGGCGCAGCGACCCGTCGCATGTGGACCGTCGTCCTGTCAGATCCGACCGCGGGCGGCAAGCTCCGCCCGGGGGAGACTGCCGGAGCGTACCCCTCCGGGGCGTACGGGACAGGACCGGGGAAGGGATCGGCCCTTGCTCGCGTCAACTGACCGGGGTATCGTCGTCAAATGACGAATACCGCTGCTGCCGCCGTACTGAAGACCTATGCGAACCCGGCCGACCTGCCGGTAACCGAGGCCGCCTGTCTGGGAACGCTCCTCGGGCTCGAAGACACCGAAGTTCTCAGCGATGTGCAACTCGCGCTCCGGGTGGGGCGAGGCCTTCCGACGGACGCGGTGTCTGTGCTGATGGAGATCGTCGGGGCCCGTAACATCGTCGGGCCGCTGATCCCCGAGGCTACCCTCCGTCGGGCGCGAAAGGCGGGCAAGCCGCTGTCGAGGGAGATGAGCGAGAGGCTCTACGAGCTCAGCCGCATCGTTAATGCGTTGTGCCGCGTCTACCACGGAGACCGGGATGGAATCGAGGCCTATTTGACGGCCCGCAATCCCCTGTTGGAGGGCGAGAGGCCGCTCGATCTCGCGTGCTCCAGCTCGGCGGGCGCTCGGGCGGTGCTGGATGAGATTCGCCGGGCCGAGGCGGGACTCCCCGTCTGATGTGCGGACGCTGAGTACGCCGATGCGCGTGTACCGCATCGGCGACGCTGACGGCAGGTTCCCGGTGTGGAGCGCGAAAGGCGCCAAGCGCGTTGCCGGCAGGTGGCACGACGCCGGTGCCGAAGTCATCTACGCCTCGCGAAACTACTCGACGGCGATGTTGGAGAGGATGGCTCGCTGGCCCGGGCGCGTTCCCCCGAACCAGCACTACGTGGAGACCGTACTGCCCTGGGGAACGAGCTACGAGGTCGTCACGGCCGACGTTCTGCCGGACTGGCACCGGCTCGACTGCAAGTCGGCGCGAGGCTTCGGCCGTGACTGGTACCGGGAACGCCGAAGCGTGATCCTCCTCGTTCCCTCCGTCGTGGCCCGCACGGACAGCAACGTCGTCATCAACACGCTTCACCCCGACTACGAAGGTCTGGCGATCGAGGTCGGACTCGAGACCCCCGTCTGGTGGGACCGGCGTCTCTTTCCGTGACCCGATGCGCCGCCAGGCGGATGTCCCGTTGGGGTCAGGCAGCCGCGCCACTCTGGTCGCGGCGTCGGCGGGGCGACTTCCCGTTCCTGATCCGGAGCGCCGATTCGTCCGGACGATGGACGACGTGCGGTTGGATTCGGCGACCTGGGGGGAGGCTGGTCGAGTCCGCAGTCGGCGCACATCCCGCCAACGAGGTGGCGACGGACGGGATCCGCCTGAGCTACTGGCGCGACCGAAAGCGCGAGGTCGATTTCCTTCTTCGGCGCGACCGCAGGTTGGCCACCGTGGAGGTAAGGAATCCGCGCGGTCCGGAGGCCGGGTACGGACGCCACCGGCACGTCCAGCCAGGAGCCTTCGTCGCCGCCGCGATGGATCGTCACGGTCGGTGCGTCGACGCCCTCCGGGTCGGGATAGAGCGCGTGGTTCGCGGCGTCGGCGCCGGCGATCGTCAGGCGCAGGCGATGGCCCTCGTCGATCGTGATCGCGGTCCCCATCAGGTCGATCAGGAGTTCGGCGGGCTCGTTCGGGAGGGGTTTGAGGTCCTCCCGGTTGCCGCGGTGAAAGGGGAGACCGAAGTCGTCCCAGGGTGCTTCGCCGACCGCCCGGTAGGAGGCGCGAAGCGCCCCTTCCGTGACGTAGTGCGAGCGGCCGTCGGCGTCGATCTCCTCGAGGTACACGAAGAAGTCGCCGTCGTCGTGAGTCGAGGTGACGGCAAGGCGGAGCACCGGGTAGCCCGTGATCGTCATCGCTTCGACCATCGGCTCCGTCGTGTAGGTCAGGGCCTTCCCGTTCTCGGCCGAGCGTTCGTCGAAGAAGGTGGCGCCCGGGCGGTCCTGGCGCCTCGAACCGTGGCCGTTCATCCACCGCGAGAAGGCGCCCATGGCCGAGGTGTAGTCGACCGTGTAGTCGTCCTGGCCGGGATCGCCTGTGCTGTCGCTCAGAGCGCCGCCGCCGGCGAGCTCGAAGCGCCGCGTGACCAGCCCCTCGGGCGGCCAGACGTCCGTGCCGACCCACGTCGAGCCGTCCTCGGAGCGCTCTTCGTCCAGACTGGCTTCGATCGTCGGGTCGTCGGGGAGGGTGTGGTTGCCTTCCATCACGTAGTAGTGAACGGCCGGTTCGTCGTTCACGCCGTTCTCGATCCCCTTGAGCCAGTGGTCGTACCAGCGCAGGAACTCGGCCTTGTGGACGTCACCGCCGTAGCCGCCGCTGTGGACCCAGGGGCCGATCATCATCTTCTGCGGCGCGGCCTCCAGGCTGGCGTAGAGCATCGGTTGCTGCGACGTGTAGATGTCGTACCAGCCGACGAGGTGGTAGATCGCGATCCCCGACGCGTCGATCGCTTCCAGGTCGTCGATCGTGCCGGTCGTGTCCCAGTCCGCGCGGGCGTTCTCCGTCTCGTACGACCAGTCGCGGACGGCCGCTGCGTCCGTGCCGACGAGGTCCTGAGCCCACACGTTGGCCGCGTGTTCGGCGACCGCCGCGTCGCGCAGCGCGCCGTCCGGATCGTCGTCGACCGGGGCGGGCGCGGTCGACAGGTCCGCCTCCTTCGTGCCCGACCCCCAGGTGTCGATGAACTCGTTCTTGTAGGTGCCGCCCCGGAACACGAAGTCGTAGGGCGTCGGGCCGGCCATCTCCGCGAAGATCGCCTTGAGCGCCGGCGGCGCCTGGGTCGCGGCCTGGTACTGGGTCATGCCGGGGTAGGAACGACCGTGCATGCCGACGTTGCCGTCCGACCAGGGCTGGGCCGCGATCCACTCGATGATGTGGAACGAGTCCGCGGTCTCCTCGATCGAGAAGGCGCCGTTGTGGACGCCGAAGGAAGCGCCGGTGCCGCGGGCGTCGGCGACGACGACGGTGTAGCCGCGGTGCAGCATGTGCTGGAGGACCGGGTCCCGTTCGCCCGTCGCGATGAGCCGGGGTGAGCCGTCCTCGTCCTCGATCAGGAAGGCGCGGGTGTAGCGCGTGTAGTGGAGGATCGTCGGCAGCGGTTCCGACGCTTCCGTGCCGCCGGCGGTCGGGATGAAGTAGTCGACCGAAATGCGGACGCCGTCCGGCATCGGCACGTAGACGGAGTAGCGGTTGGCGCCGTCGTAGGTCGCGTCCCGCGTGTAGGCACCGAAACTGCTTGACGTTTCCTCGGTGGTCGATGTCGGGTCGCCGCCGGGGGCGCATGCGGCAAGGGAGACGAGGGTTGCGGTTGTGACCAGGCCCGGAGCCTGGCGGTGAAGGTGCTTCGTGGTTCTCATCCTGTTCCTCCTCGTGCTTTTCTTCGATCCTGCCGGTGCGATGCGGTTGAGCCGGAGCGATCGCCAGGGCGCCCGAACGGGTCAGGCCGGAAGCCGGTAGGCGATCAGCTCGAACGGCGCGCCACGCCCGCCGAGCGCGAACACGAGGTACTGCCGGCCGCGATGCAGGAAGGTGATCGGACTGCCGTCCGTGTGGGCGGGCAGCTCGATCTCGCCGACAAGCTCGCCGGTCGCCTTGTCGAACGCCCGCAGCGCCGGGGTTTCGATGCGCCAGTCGTCGCGGCCGGCGCCCTCGGCGAGCGCCTCGCGGTCGATCCCGCGGAAGGCGAGCGACTGGCCGGCGGTCACGAACAGCAGCGTCTTCGTCGCCACGACGTGGCCGCGGGCGCCGGAACCGAGCGGCGGCAGGTCGAGCGCGGCAAGGTCCGGATGGCGGCGCGGGCCGTAGCCCAGGGGCGCCGTCCAGGCGATCTCGCCGCGGTTCAACTCGTAGGCGGTGATCCGGGAGTAGGGCGGCTTGACCAGGGGCAGGTCGCGCGGTCCGCGGATATCGCTCGTGATCCGACCGACGTAGTCGAAGGACGAGCGGCTCGGATCCGGCTTGCGAAGCGTGTTCACGACGGGCCAGGTGAAGGAGGGCACGTAGAGCATGCCCGTCTCCGGGTCGAAGGCGCCACCGGGCCAGCTTGCTCCGCCGCCGAAACCGGGCATCAGAAACGTGCCGCGTTCCGAGGGCGGCGTGAAGATCGGTCCGTACTGGTAGCGGGAGAGAATCGCCATCGCCTCGGCGCGAAGTTCCGGCAGAAAGTCGATCAGGTCGTCCGGTCCGATGCCCTGGCGTTCGAAGGCCGGCGGCCTGGTGGGGAAGGGCTGGGTCGGCGACGTCCGCTCGCCGAGGATGCCGGTCTGCGGCACTTCCCGCTCCAGGATCGGCCAGACGGGCTCACCGGTTTCGGCATCGAAGACGTAGAGGAAACCCTGCTTGGAGAGCTGCATCGCCGCGCGGACCATCCGGCCCTCGACCTCGATGTCGCCGATGATCGCCGGCGTCGGCAGGTCGTAGTCCCACAGGCCGTGGTGGACCGTCTGGAAGTGCCAGCGCCGCTCACCGGTCTCGCAGTCGACCGCGACGAGCGACTCGGCGTAGAGGTTGTCGCCGAGGCGGTGTCCGCCGTACCAGTCGTTCGTCGGCGTGCCGAACGGCAAGTAGGCGAGGCCGAGTTCCGGGTCCGCGCTCATCAGGGTCCATACGTTCGTGTTGCCGCTGACCTTCCACGAACCGTTCTCCCACGTATCGCGCCCGGGTTCCCCCTCCTGCGGGACGGAGTGGAAGGTCCAGAGCTGCTCCCCGGTGCGGACGTCGAATCCACGCACGTCCCCCGGCGGCGCCTCCGGCGCGCGCGGACCGTCCGAGATCGAAGAACCGACGATCACCACGTCCCGGCACAGCGTGACCGGCGAACTCACGCTGTAGACACGGCGCGACACCTCCCGGTGCAGACCGAGGGTGAGGTCCACACCGCCGCCGTCTCCGAACGACGCGATCGGTTCGCCGCTCAGCGTGTCGACCGCGCGCAGGAAGGAGTCGCCTCCAGCCCATACCAGCCGGCCGCCCTCGCCGGGCAGGTCCGGGTCCTTCCAGTACGTGGCGCCCCGGTGCGTGAAGCCGAGGTTCGTCGGCCGGCCGTGAACGTAGGCCTTTGGATCGAAGGTCCAGGAACTCTTCCCCTGCTCGATATCGATCGCCGCGATCTGCCCGTAGCCCGTCGTCACATAGAGCCGGTCACCCACCTTGATCGGAATCGCCTCATGGTTCCGCGGCACCATGCGCCGCCCGCCCGTTTCGCCATCCCCGGTCATCAACTCGTTGTCCGGCGACGACCAGCGCCAGGCGACTTCGAGTTCCCCGAAGTTGTCCCGATCGATCTGATCGAGCGGCGCGTACCGCTGACTCGCGTTGTTGCCCGTGGTGACCAGCCAGTCCGTGTCGGCGGGTCCCTGGGCCAACCCGGCCACCGTCGCCCCGATCGCCATCGGAAGCCCGACTGGCAGCCACCTCAGGCTTCGACAACACCCTTGTTCAAGCATCGACGAACAGTAGCAGCGGCGCGAACGTCACCTGGGAGCCGACCCCTCCTGAGCCAAGACGGGCGGGTGAGCCCGCCGCCGCTGGGCTAGCCGCTCAGCCGGCCGCCGCTGGCAGCCGTTTCGCGGAGCAGCGGCGCAGCCTCCCACTGGTCGGGATCGAAGCGGGCGGCGTAGTCGTCGAGGATGTTGACTATCTTGTCGAGGCCGAACTCGTCGGCCCAGAACATGGGGCCGCCCCGGTAGACGGGCCAGCCGTAGCCGTTGATCCAGATCACGTCGATGTCGCTGGCGCGGACGGCGATGCCTTCTTCGAGAATCTTCGCTCCCTCGTTGACGGAGGAGAGCAGGCAGCGGTTCAGGATCTCGTCGTCGTCGATCTCGCGCTGTTCGATACCCAGCCGGCCGGCCAGCTCGCGGGCGAGGTGCAACACCTCGGGATCCGGCGCCGCGGCTCGGGTGGCAGGATCGTAGACGTAGTAGCCGCGGCCTGTCTTCTGACCCCGCCGGTCGCGTTCGCAGAGCATTTCGCGCAACGTGCTGGACGACGATGTCGCCGCGTTCCAGCCCACGTCCAGCCCGGCGAGATCGCTCATCCGGAAGGGACCCATCGGCATGCCGAAGTCGTAGAGCACACGGTCGATGTCCCAGGGCAGTGCTCCCTCGAGCACCAGGCGGTCCGCCTGCAGTCGGCGCTGGAAGAGCATCCGGTTGCCGACGAAGCCGTGGCAGACGCCGACCAGGACCGGCACCTTGGCGATCGTCCGGGAGATCGACATCGCGGTCGCGATCGCGTCCGGCGCGGACTTCTCGCCACGCACGACCTCGACCAGCTTCATGATGTTCGCCGGGCTGAAGAAGTGCATGCCGACGACGTCCTCGGGCCGCTCCGTCTCGCCGGCGATTTCGTTCACGTCGAGGTAGGACGTGTTCGTCGCGAGCAACGCGCCGGGTCTTGCGATCCGGTCGAGTTCGGCGAACACCTGCTTCTTCAGATCCATGTCCTCGAACACGGCCTCGATCACCAGGTCGCACTCGGCGAGCGCGTCCCGGTCCGTGCCGCCGTCGAGCAGCGCCATCCGCTCCTCGACCTGGTCGGCCGTGAAGCGTCCGCGGGAGGCGCTGCGCTCGTAGTTGCGCCGCACGGTGGCGAAGCCCCGGTCGAGCGCGTCGCGGCTCTGCTCGACAATCTGGACCGGCAGGCCGGCGTTGGCGAAGGCCATCGAGATGCCGCCGCCCATCGTGCCGGCGCCCAGTACGCCGACGCGGCGAATGTCCCGAACCGGCGTGTCCGCCGGGATGTCCGGGATCTTGCGCGCCGCCCGTTCGGCGAAGAAGTAGTAGCGCTGCGCCCGTGACTGCGGATCGCCGTGGAGCGTCCGCGACAATTCCGCCTCTCGCTTCAGACCCTCGTCGAACGGCAGTTCCGCCGCCGCCTCGATGCACTGGATGCAAACCTCGGGAGCGTGGAACCCGCGGGTCTTGCGGGCGATCCGGCGGCGGAAGTCGTCGAAGATCCCCGGGTTCTCCCGCACGGCGTCGCGGTGGCTCTCGATGTCCCGGACCCGGGGCAGGCCGCGGCCCTCCGCTACGGCCCGGAGCGCGAAACGGAAAGCGCCGACAGCCAGGCTCGTGTTCGCCAGTCCGTCGACGACGCCGTCGATCAGGCCCAGGTCCAGCGCTTCGGCGGCGGTGATGTGCTCGCCGCTGGTGACCATCTCGAGCGCCCTCGGAACGCCGACCAGGCGGGGCAGGCGCTGAGTGCCGCCGCCGCCGGGAAGGATGCCGAGCTTGACTTCGGGCAGGCCGAGCCGCGCCTTCGCGTCGGCGACCCGGAAGTGGCAGGCCATCGCCATCTCGAGTCCGCCGCCCAGCGCGGTGCCGTGAATCGCGGCGACGAACGGCTTGGGCGACTTCTCGATCATCCGACGGACCTCGTTCGTGTCCGGGGGCAACCGCGGCTTGCCGAACTCGCGAATGTCGGCGCCGGCGATGAAGGTCCGGCCGCGGCAGACGAGTACCGCGGCCTGCATCTCGGGATCGTCGGCGACTGCCGGCACCGCCGCCGCGAGGCCTTCGCGGACGTGCTGGCTCAGCGCGTTGACCGGTGGATTGTCGATCCAGATCGCGCCGACGACGCCAAGTCCCGGCTCCTCGTGACGTTCGACGGCTACGGACTGGCTGAGCTGCATCGCGGTGTCCTCCCTGTAGGGAATGGCGCGGGGAGGATAACCGCACGTCGCTCGTGATCGATCCGCCGAACGGGCGCATCCCGGCCCTGACGGACGAGGCGTTGGAGCGCATGCAAGCGGCGGTGGCCTACGGCGACGAGGCGCCCGCCGGCCCGGAGGACATGCCGGTCAGCGTGCGCTGCATCAGCTACGGCGTTCCGAACACTCTGGCCGGGTACAACAGCTACTTCCAGATCCTCCAGACGGCGGATCATGTCGCCATCCTCCAGGAACTGATTCACGACGTCCGGATCATTCCGCTGGTGGAACAAGCGCCGCTTCCCGGCGACCTGCGGCTCTGGCACGGCAACTCGCGCGGCTGGTTCGAGGGCGACTCGCTGGTGGTCGAGACGAAGAACTACACGGCGGAGGGTAGTTCCCGATCGGGGGCGACCGAGGGCCTTACTGTGGTTGAGCGCTTCACCCGCACCGGGCCGGACGTGCTGGACTGGCAGATCACCTACGAGGACGAAGCGACGTGGGTCCGGCCCTGGACGATGATGATCCGGCTTGCCCGCACCGAGGACCCGATCTTCGAGTACGCCTGCCACGAGGGCAACTACGGCCTGACGAACATCCTCTCCGGCGCCCGCGCCCAGGAGCGGGAAGCGGCAGCGACCGGCGGCGGCCCGTAGGCGGGCGGCAGCTCGTCGCAGACGGTTGCGTCGGCTACTCGATTGCCTCGAGGGGCACCGCACTCCGGAGCGTCAGATCTCGACGGGTCATCCGGATCTCCGGCTCGATGGGCGAGCCGGGCGGCTGGTCGCTGTAGTACGTCAACACGTGTTGGTGCCGCAGGTCCGCTTCGATCAGGCCGAAGACCTGTTCGATGCGGTCGGCCCATTCAGGCGTGCCGGCGTCGAGTGCAATGTGGAAGAGGCGTCCGCCGGTCTGTTCGCTGATCTGGATGAGCCGTTTCCGCGCCTGGAGTCGTTGCCGCCTCGACGTGGGGTTGGTCGCGACGAAACCGCCGATCGCGTTCCTTGCGGATTCGGCCGCGGCGTCCAGTTCGATGAAGTAGATCGGCAGCCCCAGCCGCCTTGCAAAGTCGGCGGACTGATCGGGCCGGGAGCGGCTGTGCTGGTCGGCGCCGTCGGTGATGACGATGAGAGCGCGACGGCCGGGCTCCCGCCGGTAGCGCAACAGGGCGAACAGCAGTCCGTCATTCAGAGCCGTGCCGCCCAACGGAATGAGGTGGTCGAGCCGCCCGGACAGCAACGACTGGTCGCCGGTCATTGGTTGCACGAGGCTCACGGTGTCGTCGAAGTCGACGAGGAAAGCGCGGTCCTCTGGCGTCAGGGTGGATTGGAGGAAGCCTCGGGCGATCTGCTTCAGGCGAGCCCACGTCGGCAGCATGCTGTCGGACGAGTCGATCGCCAGTCCGAGGACCAGGTGAATGTCCCTGGCGGTGTGGACGCCCACGGCCTGACGCTTCTTTCCTCTCTCCCGGATCGCGAAGTCCTCCGGCGAGAGGCCGCTGGCGGGATTTCCGTCTCGGTCGGTTACCAACACCTGAAACTGAACCAGTTGGATGTCGATTTCGCTCCGGTAGTCCGCTCCCTGCAGGAGTTCCGCGTCTTCCCGCTCGCGGCCGTCAGCGAGTTTCGCCACGACGCGGATGAAGTCGTCCGCTCGTGCGTCCTCGATCAACGCCTCGACGGGAACGGTACGCGCTGTGCCGGGCGCCGCCTCTGGGCCGAAGGTGTTCGTTGCCGATACGAGCTGCTCGCTGCGGTAGAACTCGACCCGCTCGAGAGTCGCGGCTCGTGGCAGTGAAACGGAGGCCGCCACCCGGATCGTGGGTTTCTCCTCCGCATGCACGCTGCGAATCTCCGCGACCCTCACGACGAAGGGCTGGTCGAGCTGGTTCAAGAGGATCTCGTCGCTGCCGATGTACTCACCGCCGCTGTTGTGGGCCAGAGCCTCGAGCCTGTGCTCGCGAGGCGGGTTGGCCAGCACGATGCTGGTTGTGAAGGGCGGCTTGCGAAGGCGCCGGGTCCGTTTGCCGTCGAGCAGGAACTCCACTTCGGCGACGAGCGGATCGATGACCAGGGTCTGCACTTCGACTCTGCCGCTCAGCAGCTCACCGAACCGCTGTTCGGGCGGCACGATCTGGATGGCGCTCGGCCGGGCCCCGTCGGCAAGGCGTGCAACGGCGAGATCCGCGGAGGACACGCTCACCGGCCGGTCATACACCGTGCGGAACTCCACCCAGGGTTGCGAGCCGCTTTGCAGCTCGGTCGTCCGTACGAGCCGGTCCTGCTGGCGGAAGAAGGTGTCGAAGCGCTGCCAGTCCGACGCGACCATCTCGATCTCCAGTCTGTGGCCTCTTTCGAGAACGCGCCCTCTGACGCCGCGGCCGAGCGGATGCTGGCGGCCGTCGAGCGACAGGACCCGGGTACCGCCGCGCCCATCGAGAAGCGCCACGGCGTCCCCGAGAGTCCGGATCATGACCGTGCGATAGCGGTCGGCGAGAGCTTCCGCCAGTTCGTGAATCGTCGGCGACGCGGCCTCCGGTACCAGCCCCATTCGCTCGACCTTGAGGCCCGGGTCCTCACTTCGCTGCTCGTTCCGGATCCAGGGGCCGAGGAGATTGGTTAGCGGGTCGAGCGGTCGGAAACCAGGACCGCCCGTCGTCGAAGCATCCTGGCCGAGAACCGGTGCGAGGGCCGGGAAGCACAGCGCCAGGACAAACGCGCCCGATCGGGCCCGCCTGGCGAGATCGGGTCGGAGTGGGACCGCGGCCGTCACTGGCGTCCGCCCGGCTCCGGCTACTCGATCGCCTCGAGTGGCAGGGCGCTCCGTACCTTGAGCCCCTTCTTCGTCACCCGGACTTCCGGCTCCAGGGCGGCGCCGAACGGACGTTCGCTGTAGTAGGTCAGGACGTACTGGCGCCGGAGTTCCTCCTCGATGTGGTCGAACACGCGCGCCATCTGGTCGACCGAATCGATCTGGAACAGACGCCCGCCGGTCGGCCCGGCGATCAGCCGCATGCTGTTGCGGAGGTTCGCGTCTTCAATCGTCGTCGGCCCGAAGCCGACCGATCGCATGGCGACGACGTAGACGGGGACGCCGAGGCGTTTGCCGAAGTCGATCGCCCGGGTCGGGTCGGAGCGGCTGTTGGAGTCGTAGCCGTCCGTGACGACGACCAGCGCGCGACGGCCCGGCGCGTCGCCGTACTGGAGAAGCGAGAACAGGATCGCGTCGTACAGGGCGGTGTTGCCCTGCGGGTAGAGCCGCTCCAGGCCGCGAACCAGTTGCGGCTTGCTGCCGGTGAGTGGCTGCACGAGGCGCAGGGTGGAGTCGAAGTCGACGAGGAACGCCTGGTCGCGCCAGGACAGAGCGCCATCGAAGAACGCCGCCGCGATCGAGTTCGTCTGCTGCCAGATGGGCTCCATGCTGCCGGAGGAGTCGATCGCAAGACCGAGCGAAAGGGGTACGTCGTTCGAGACGTAGAGGTTCTCCACCTGGCGCCGCTCGCCGTCCTCGCGGACCTCGAAGTCCTCGGGTCGGAGGCCGGCGACCGGGTCCCCGCCGCGATCGACGACCAGAACCTGGAGCTGGACGAGCTGGACGTCGATCTCGCTGCTGAACTCGGCGCCCTGGAGCAGTTCGACGTCCTCGAGTTCGCGGCCGTCGCCGAGGCGCGCCACGACCCGGATGAAGTCCTCGGGCGAGACGCCGGAGGTGGGCACGTCGGCGATCACTTTGCGCACGCCGCTCGGTCCCGTCTGCCCTTCGAAGTGCTCGAAGACCGCGACGAGTTCTTCCTTGCGGTAGAACTCGACCCGCTCGAGGGTCTCGGCGCGGGGGACGGAGATGCCGGCTTCGACCCGCACTGCCTGCTCGCCTCCGCTGCGGATCGGGCTGATGCCTGCCAGCCGTACCGCGAACGGAGGATCGAGGCGGTTCAGGACGATCCTGTCGTTGCCCGCGTAGGCGCCCCGGGCGCCGTACGCCTTGACTTCGATCGTGTGCTCGCGCGGCGGGTCGGCGAGTTCGATCCGGGCCTCGAAGGGTGGCCGGGTCGAGCGATCCGCTTCCTCGCCGTCGAGCAGAAACTCGACGACGGCGATCTGCGGGTCGATCGTCAGCGTCTGGATCAACACCCGGCCGCTCAGGAGTTCCCGGTGGCCCTTCTCGGGCGGCAGAAGGCGGATCGTCGCCGGCCGGGCGCTCTGCGCTGTGTTCGCGCGGTCCGGCCGCCGGCGGCCGCTGCCGCCCTCGACCGGCGGCAGAAGGTCGGCCGGGTCGAAGCCCGACTCTGGCGGGTTTCCCGTTTCGGTCGCCTGGCCGACAACGGGCGCCTGCCGTGCGGTAGCGCCGCTTAGCCGGGTCGCGGCCTCGCCCTGGTTGCTCGAGCGATCCGCTCCGCCTGAGCGAGCCACGGTCGCGGTCGGCGCGTCGCCTGTGCGCTCGTAGACCGTGCGGAAGGAGAGGTCGGCGAAGCGTCCGCCCTGCAGGTCGGTGACGAGGACGAGCTGTTCGCCTTCCAGGTAGAAGGTCTCGATCCGCTGACGGCCCTGGGAAGAGGTCTCCACCTCGAGCGAGTCGCCGACGAGGCGGGCCCGGCTGCGGCCGCCGAAGCCGTCCGCGACCTCGCGGCCGTCGAGGAAGAGGACACGGTCTTCGCGCTTCGCGTTGCGGATGAGGAGCTGCGGGTCGTCGATCCGGATCAGGAGGACATCCAGTCGTTCGGCGAGTTCGCGCGCAATCTCCCGCATCGTCGACGGGCCGTCCTGGTTGCCGGCCTGGCCGCCGCCGCCTCCGCGGCCAGTTCCCCCCTGGCCGCCGCCGAAGCCGCCCTGGCCGCCGCGGCCGCCGGTTCCTCCTCGGCCGAAGCCACTGGTGCGGCCGCTGCCGGGCGTAGCGCCCTGGGAGCGTCCGGGTCCGCCGCCGAAGGTCTGGCCGTAGGTCTCCTCGAGCTTCGAGGTCGGGTCCTCGCTCAAACGTTCGTCGCGAATCCAGATGCCGGGGATCGCGACGATCGGATCGACCGGAACGGGGGTCGAGGGCTGTTCCCGGTCGGCGGGTTCCTGGGCGCCTGCCGGGTTTCCGGTGGGCAGGAGGAGGGTGCAGCCGAGGACGCCGGCGATCAGCGTTGCCGATCGAACGCAGTGCGCGCGCCGCCGTCGGCTCCGGTTGTCGGTGTTCCTGGTCATCATCAGACAAAGGTGAGACGAATGAATGCAGGATACAAGCCAACAGGACTGGGTGCGCCCGGCCATCAGCGCCAGGCCCCGGCCATGCCGAGTACGCCCGAGACGATCGCCGTCGCGAGCACCGTCAGCAGGATGGCGGTCGCGATCATCGGGGAGCGTCAGCGAAGCGCTTCGAGCGGCAGGACGCTCTTGACTCTTAGCCCCGTGCGTGTTGTCCGGACCTCGGGTTCAATGCCCGCCCCCGGCGGCTGCTCGGTGTAGTAGGTCAGCACATTCTGGTGACGCAGGTCTTCGTTGATCCGGTCGAAGACCTGCCGCATCTCTCGGCCCAGAGCGGTCCGCGACTGGCCGGGGTGGATTCGGAACAGGCGGCCGCCGGTTTGCCGGCTGAGCCTCTTGACGAGGGGGCCGCGAGGTTCACTCCAGCCCAGAGTGATGAAGTAGATCGGGACACCCACTCGCTCGGCATACTCCGTGACCTGCGCGCGCTTCGCGCGGCTGTGGTGGTCGTCGCCGTCGGTGACCACGATCAAGGCCCGGCGGCCCGGTTCATTCCGGAACTGGAGGAGGGAGAACAGGAGCCCGTCGTTCAGCGCCGTGCCGCCCTGGGCAAGCAGCCGATGGAGCCGGGCCTTGAGCAGGGGCCGGCTGGCGGTCAACGGCTGGACGGCCCGAACCGTGTCGTCGAAGTCGACCAGGAAGGCTCGATCGTCCACCGCCAGGGCGCCCTCGAAGAAGACCCGTACGACATCGTGCAACTGGCGCCAGACGAAGTGCATGCTCTCCGAGGAATCGATCGCGATTCCGAGAACCAGAGGGACGTCATCCGAGACGTGCAGGTTCTCGGCCGGGCGCCAGGCGCCCTTCTCGCGTACCTCGAAGTCGGTTGCCTTCAGGTCGCCTACCGGATTGCCCTTGCGGTCCACGACGAGGACCTGGAGTTGCACGAGCTGCACATCGATTTCGCTGCGGTGTTCCGTTCCCTGGAGGAGCTCGGCGTCCTCCAGCTCGCGGCCGTCGGCGAGCCGCGCAGTGACCCGAACGAAGTCACCGGGCGAGATTCCCTCGATCAGCGCGTTGACCGGAATCGTCCGCGCTTCGCCGCGATTCGCGGCCGCGTCGAGGTCCTCGAAGGTCGCGACCGGTTGGTCGCCGCGATAGAACGCGACCCGTTCGAGCGCCGCGGTACGTGGCACGGAGACGTTCACCGCGACGTGTAGCGCCGCGTCGTCCTCGCCTTCAGGGCGAATCTCCGCAATGCGAACTCCGAACGGCGAGTCGAGACGGTTGAGAACGATGCGGTCGGAGCCGGCGAACCCTCCCGGGTCGCGGTAGGCCCGGACTTCCAGCGTCTGCGGCCTCGGCGGTTCGTCGAGGCGAATCCGGGCCTTGAAGGGCGCTTTCCTCGCCTGCTTCACGGGGGCTTCGTCGAGGAAGAACTCGACCGACCGGACGAGCGGGTCGATGACCAGGGTCTGGACCTCGACGGGACCGGAGAGCAGTCCCCGATAAGGCCGTCGTGGCGGCACGATCCGAATCGCGGCCGTCCCCGCCGGCGGTTCGACGCTGCCCGGTCGCACCGGGGCCGGCAGGCCGTCCGCGTGGTCGTACACGGTACGGAAGCGCAGGTCGGGGATCGAGAAGTTCTGGGTCTCGGTCAGGTGGACGAGGCGGTCGCCCTGGCGGTAGAACGTCTCGATCCAGAGCCAGGCCTGATTCGCTCCGGCGGTGACGATTTCGAGCGAATCCTCGGCGATCAGGGCCCTGCTCACGTTGTTCGTTCTGTCGGCCCTGGGCAAACCGTCGATCGAAAGGCGGACTCTCTCGCCCGCGGCATTCGTGATCAGAACGTGCCGCTCCGGGAACTCGATGTCGAGGCTGTCGCGGCGGCCCGCGAGACCGTCGGCGAACTGGCGCAGCGCTCCCGGGGCGAAGCCGCCGATGAAGTCGCTCGGCGGGCCCGGCAACGGGTCTTCGCTCAGTTCCTCGTTTCGGACCCAGGAACCTGCCAGGGCCGCGGAGAGGCCGGCGGCGTCAGGCCCGCGGCCCTCACGGGAAGGCTCCACCTGGGCGCGCGAGGCTGACGGAAGGGCAGCTCCGAGGGTGAGGACGAGGGAGAAGGCCCCCAGCGAGGCTGCACGCCAGGGACGAAGCGGAGTCGGGGCGTGGGTGAGCATGGTTATGCGCGGAGGTTAACCGGGCGTCTGTCGCCCATCGGGGACGCCGGCGTCCCCAACAGGCTCCGCGCGCCTGTATCCTCTGGCACTTCCCATGAAGACATACATCCTGCGGCGGTTGCTGGCGATGGCGCCGACGCTGTTCTTCGCCAGCCTGATCGTCTTCGTGTCGATGCGGGTCATTCCCGGCGACGTGATCGACCTGATGCTGGCGCAGAACGACGTCTCGACCTCGCTCGACCGGGAGGCCCTCGAGGCGGCGATGGGGCTCGATCAGCCGATGGCCTCGCAGTACGTTCGCTGGGCCGGCAATGCGCTGCAGGGCGATCTCGGCCAGTCGCTCTGGCGCAGCACGCCGGTGACGGAGCAGATCCTGGAACGCTTGCCGGTGACGTTCGAGCTTGGCCTCCTGGCCCTGATCGTGGCGCTCTCCGTCGCGGTGCCGGTCGGCATCCTGTCGGCGACCCGCCAGGACTCCGCGATGGACTACACGGCGCGGTCCTTCTCGCTCGTCATGCTGGCCATCCCGGGGTTCTGGCTCGGCACCCTGGTCATGGTCTTTCCCTCCGTCTGGTGGCGGTGGGCGCCGGAGCTCGAGTACACGCCGTTTCTCGTCGACCCGGTCGCGAACCTGACCCACCTGATCGTGCCGGCGATCCTGCTCGGACTGTCGATGTCGGCGATCACCATGCGGATGACGCGGACGATGATGCTCGAGGTGATGCGCCAGGACTACGTGCGCACCGCGCGGGCCAAGGGTCTGAGGGAGCGGGCGGTCGTCGTCCAGCATGCGCTGAAGAACGGGCTGATCCCGGTGGTCACTCTGATCGGCCTCCAGGCGCCGCTGCTGATCGGCGGCACGGTCGTGATGGAGCAGATCTTCGTCATCCCCGGCATGGGGCTGCTCCTGCTCGAGGGCGTCTACGAGCGGGACTACCCGGTGATTTCCGGCGTCTTCCTGGTCGTCGGAGTCGCGGTGCTCCTGATCAACCTGCTGGTCGACCTGAGCTACGGCTGGCTCGACCCGAAGGTGCGGTACGGATGAGCCGTCGGCAGGACAACTCTTGCCGCGAGTACGGGGGGCCCCCGCCTTGCTCCTGTGCCCGGGGCCCGTGCAAGTCGGAGTCGAACGCTCCATGACGACGATCGCCACGGCGGCGCCCGAGACCCTGCCGACGCGGGCCCGGTCGCCCTGGTCGGAGTTCGCGGTCCGATTGTTCCGTACCAAGCCGCTCGGCGCGGCCGGCGCCGTGGTCTTCGTGATCTTTCTGCTGAGCGGCATCTTCGCCGGGGTGCTCGCGCCGTACGGCATCAACGAGACCGATCTGGCGCACCGGCTGGAACCGCCGTCCCGCGAGTTCCTGCTCGGTACGGACCACCTCGGCCGCGACCTGTTCTCGCGGGTCCTGATGGGCGCGCGGCTGTCGATGATCGTCGGCTTCTGCGCGGCCGGGCTGGCCACCGTCGTCTCGATCGTGATCGGCGTGCTGTCGGGCTACCTCGGCGGCTGGTTCGACATGCTGACCCAGCGCATGGTCGACGCCTGGATGACCTTCCCCGACCTGGTCCTGCTGATCGTCGTCGTCTCCGTGGTCGGTCCCGGGATCACGCAGATCGTGATCATCCTGGGGCTGCTCTACGGGATCGCCGGTTCGCGCATCGTGCGTGGGGCGGTGACGTCGGTGCGCGAGCACGTGTACACGCAGGCCGCGCAGTCGATAGGCGCGGGGACGTTCCACATCCTGCGCCGTCACATCCTGCCGAACGTGATGCCGGTCGTCATCGTGCTGTTCACGACCCGCGTCGGCGCCGTGATCCTGTCGGAGGCGGCGCTGTCCTTCCTCGGTCTGGGCGTGCCGCCGCCGGCGCCGACCTGGGGCGGCATGCTGAGCGGCGATGGCCGGGCCTACCTGTACCTGGGCCCCTGGCTGGCGCTGGCGCCGGGGATCTGCCTGACCGTCGTGGTCTACGCGGCGAACGTCTTCGGCGACGCGCTGCGGGATCTGCTGGACCCGCGGATGAGAGGAACCTGACGATGCGAGAGTCGCGAGAACACGCAGCGGCCCCCTTGGTTTACCTTGTCGTTCCGGTCGTCCTCGGCCTGCTGGCGAGCGGCTGCGGCGAGGCGGCGGGCGGTCATTCGGCGGCGCCGGCCGGCGGGACCGCGATGGCAGGCGACCTGTCCCTTGAACCGGGTCCCGCGCCGGTCGAGTCGCCCCGCTACGGCGGCGAACTGAACGTGGGCACGGTCTACGTCACGCTGTCCGCGCTGTCCTGGGACACGAGGGACTGGAACTGGAAGCAGAACCACGACACGGGGATGCTCTACGAGCATTTGTTTGTCGCCGACCTCGATCAGGCGACGGTCCGGGGCGGTGACCAGCGCTTCGTTTCCGAGGCGTACCTGGCCCCCGAGACGATTCGTGGCGAGTTGGCCGAGAGTTGGGAGTGGGAAGATCCGCTGACCCTGGCGATCCGGCTTCGGCGGGGAGTGACCTTCCCGGACAAGCCTGATGTCATGAAGTCGCGGGAGTTCGACGCCCACGACGTCGTGTTCAGCTTCGAGCGTCAGCGGGACAGCCCGAAGGCGATCCCGACCTACTTCGACCACCTCGACCGCGTGGTGGCCCGCGACGACCACACGGTCGTCTTCGAGTTCGGCGAGTTCAACGCGGAGTGGGACTACCGGTTCGGCTACGGCTACTTCTCGGGCATCGTGCCGCGTGAACTCGGCGACGTGGACCCGAAGGACTGGCGCAACCTGACGGGCTCCGGTCCCTTCACGCTGGAACGGTTCATTGCCGGCAACTCGCAGACCTACTTGCGCCGGCCGGACTACTGGGACCGGACGACAATCGGCGGGGAGAGCTACGAGATCCCCTTCATCGACGAACTCACGTACCGCACGATCAAGGACGAGGCGACCTACCTCACGGCCCTTCGCACGGGAAAGCTGGACATCCTCGAGTACATCCGCTGGATCGCCGTCGATCATCTGAAGAAGACGACGCCGGAACTGCGCTGGTCACGGTGGTTGTCGACCGGCGGCACCTTCATGGTCATGCGGGTCGACCAGGCGCCGTTCGACGATGTGAGAGTGCGGCGGGCGATGAACCTGGCGGTGAACCAGCGGGAGATCGTCGACCTGTTCTTCGGCGGCAACGCCGAGCTGTTCGCCTATCCGCAGCACCCCACGTTCGAGGGCTACTTCGAGCCGCTCGAGGCGATGCCGCCTTCCGTGCAGGAACTGTTCGAGTACAAGCCCGAGAAGGCGCGCCGCCTGCTCGCCGAGGCGGGCTACCCCGACGGCTTCACGTTCAGGATGCAGGTGTCGGCCAACAACTCGATGCGGATGGAGCTGGCGCCGCTCCTGGCCAGCTACCTGGACCGGATCGGCGTGACGATGGAGATCGAGGTCATGGAGTACGCGGCCTACCTGTCCATGATGACGACCCGGACCCACGGCCCGGGCTACCTGATGGGCAGCGGCCACGTGAATCCGACGACGACGCTGCGCAAGAACTTCGTCACCGGCCAGACCTGGAACCCGTCGATGTGGTCGGATCCGGAACTCGACCGCCGGATCCACGAGATGTTCCTGACCCGGGACGAAGTCGAGCGGCAGGAGATCGTGAAGCAGATCACGAAGGAGATGCTCGACGAGGCCCCGTACCTCTGGCTGCCCGTGCCCTACATCTACACGGCCTGGTGGCCGTGGGTGAAGAACTACGGCGGTGAGCTGCGCGCCGGTGCGGTGCGCCCCGGTCCGATCTACGCGCGGCTGTGGATCGACCAGGAGATGAAGCGCGAGATGGGCTTCTGATGGCGGCGGGGAGCTCTGGGCGGCCTGTCGCCGGTGGAGGCGTCTGAGTCGTCGTGACGGAACCTCTGCTCCGGATCGAGAATCTGGACGTCGCGTTCCGCGGCGGCTTCGGCAACCGGCCGAAGGTCAGGGCGGTCACGTCGCTGTCGCTCGATGTCGCGCCGGGCGAGACGCTGGCGATCGTCGGCGAAAGCGGCTCGGGCAAGAGCGTCACGGCGCTCTCCATCCTGCGGCTGATTCCCGACCCGGGACGGATCGAGAACGGCACGATCCTGTTCGAGGGCCAGGACCTCCTGGCGCTCGACGATGCCGGCATCCGATCGGTGCGGGGCAACCGGATCGCGATGATCTTTCAGGAGCCGATGTCCTCGCTCAATCCGGTGCTGACGATCGGCCGGCAGGTCGCCGAGCCCCTGAGGCTGCACCGCGGGCTCAGCCGGAGGGAGGCCCTCGAACAGGCGGTGGAACACCTCGACTCGGTTGCCATTCCCGACGCCCGGAAGCGGCTTGGCGACTATCCCCACCAGTTCTCGGGCGGCATGCGCCAGCGGGTGATGATCGCGATGGCGCTCGCCTGCCATCCGCGGCTGCTGATCGCCGACGAGCCGACGACGGCGCTCGACGTGACGGTGCAGGCGCAGATCCTCGAACTGCTCAAGGAGCGGACCCGTGAGGCCGATTCGGCGCTCATTCTGATCACCCACGACCTCGGCGTGGTCGCGCGCTATGCCGACCGGGTGGCGGTCATGTACGGCGGCCGGATCGTGGAGAGCGGGCCCGCGGCGGCCCTCTATGCCGACCCGCGCCATCCGTATACCCAGGGGCTGCTGCGGTCCGTCCCGCGGCTCGATGGCGACTGCGGCGGCCGCCTCGACTCGATCGAGGGCCAGCCGCCCGATCTTGCCGCGCTTCCGGCGGGATGCGCCTTCGCGCCGCGCTGTCCGTATGCACACGATCGTTGCCTCGTCGCGCCGCCGCCGCTCGAAGCTGCGGCCGGCGGGCGGGCCTGGGCCTGCTACGGCTACGAACAGGAAGCTGCGTCTTGATCGGGGAAGTCAAGGCGCCCGCCGGCGAGAAGGGCGGGGCGGCTTCCTCCTCCGGCCGGCGCGCACTGCTCCGGGTCGAGAATCTGAAGGTCCACTTCCCGGTCACCGAAGGGGTGCTCATGCGGCGCCGCGTCGGATCCGTCAAGGCGGTGGATGGCGTGTCTTTCGACCTCCGGCGAGGCGAGACCTTCGGCCTGGTGGGGGAGAGCGGCTGCGGCAAATCGACGACGGCGCTTGCGATCCTGCGCATGCAGGAGCCGACCGCGGGCCGCATCGTCTTCGACGGCGAGGACATCACGCAAGCCAGCCAGAGCCGGCTGCGGCCGCTTCGCCGGCGGATGCAGATGGTCTTCCAGGATCCGTTCGGGTCGCTCAATCCGCGGATGCGGGTGCGGGAGATCGTCGGCGAACCGCTCAAGGTCCATGGCGTGGCGGGGAGCCGCCGCCGCTTCCGGGAGCGGGTCGCGGAACTGCTCGACCTGGTCGGCCTGCTGCCGTCGATGGCCGATCGCTACCCGCACCAGTTCTCCGGCGGTCAACGCCAGCGGATCGGCATCGCCCGGGCTCTGGCACTCGAGCCCGATCTGCTGATCTGCGACGAGGCGGTGTCGGCGCTCGACGTCTCGATTCAGGCTCAGGTGCTCAACCTGTTGAACGACCTGCAGGCGAAGCTGGGGCTGACGTACCTGTTCATCGCCCACGACCTGTCGGTCGTGCGCCACATCAGCGACCGGATCGGGGTGATGTACCTCGGTCGGATCGTCGAGATCGCGACGCGGGACGAGCTGTTCGAGCGGCCGAGACATCCGTACACCGAGGCTCTCCTCGCCTCCGTACCGACGCCGGATCCCGCGGTGGAGGCGGCGAGGGCGCACCACCTGATCGCCGGCGAAGTGCCGAGCGTCCGCAACCCGCCGTCCGGCTGCCGCTTCCACCCGCGCTGCCCGAAGGCGCTCGACGTTTGCGATCGCACGGAGCCCCTGCTCGAGGCGGTCGGGCCGGCGCGGGTCGCCTGCCACCTGTACCCTGATTCGTCGCCGCTCGCCGGCGGCGCCGGCCAGGCCGGGGACCTGGTGGTTTGACCGTTTCGCCCGAATCTGGACGAAGGTTCTACGGCTGGCCGATGGTCGCCGTGGGCTTCCTGACCTACGGCCTGGGCATCGCTCCGGCGTACTACGGCCTGGGCATCTTCGCGTCGTCGTTGATCGCCGATCTGGAGTTGACCCGCCAGCAGATCGGCCAGATGTTCGGGGCGTTCACGTTCACGTACGGCCTGGTCAGTCCGGTCGCGGCGACGGTCATCCGTCGTTGGGGCATCCGGGCTACGGTGACCGCGGGTGCGCTATGCGGCGCCGGCGGCTTCTGGCTGGTGAGCCAGGCGACGAGCGCGACCGAGCTGTACGTCGGATACTCGCTCGTCGGCGGCATCGGGATCGGTTTCTCGACGCTGCTGCCCGCCCAGACGATCCCGGTCTTCTGGTTCCGCAAGTTCCGGGCGCGGGCGATGGCGATCGTTCTGTCCGGCGCCGCGATCGTCGGCATGCTGTGGTCGCCGGCGGCCGGGCTCGTGCTCGAGTCGTGGGACTGGCGGGTCGGCTGGCAGATCGTCGCCGGGATCTCCCTGTTCGTCGCGGCGATCGCCGTTCTCTTCATCCGGAACCAGCCTGGTGACATCGGTCAGCGTCGCGACGGACTGCCGCCGGTCGAGGCTGGCGGTCCGGCCGCGGCGGGTTCCTTCCCGGATGCCGGCCAGATGGCCGGCGCACCCAGTGACTTCGGCGAGCCGGGTCGGCCGGCGGCGAGCAGTGCGGAAGCGGCCGACGGGTCGGTTCCCAAGGGCGTCGTTGTGCGCGCTCTGCGCACTCCCCAGTTCTGGGTAGCCACCTTCGCGACGGCGGGGAACAGCGTTCCGTGGCGGGTCGTGTCCGCCCACGGCGGGCTCCACCTGGAGGATCTCGGCTTTGAGCCGCTTGCCGCGTCGGTCATCCTCGGCGTCCGGGTGGGGTCCAGCCTCTTCGGCCGGCTGACCGGCGCGCTGGGAGACTTCATCGCGCCGACGCGCCTCCTCGCACTTGCCCTGCTGGTCACCGCGGCCGCTCTGTCGGTCTTCGTGTCGGCCACCTCTTCGGCGGTGGCGTACGCCTGCGTCTTCGCCCTCGGCGTCGCCTACGGCGCTGCGTACACGAGCGAGGCGGTCGTGTTCGGCTGGTTCTTCGGGCGGGCGGCGTTTGTCGGCACGACGGGCGTCCGGATCGCGCTGATCGGCGCCATCGGCGCTCTCGGACCGATCCTGGCCGGCGGCGCGGCGGATCGGACGGGCTCCTACGCGGGAACGTTCTGGTTCCTCGCCGGACTGGCGGTCCTGGGCGCGGCGTCGATCTGGTTCTGCCGGCCGCCGGACCGGGCGCTGTTGACGGGCGAGCGACAGACGGGGCGGTAGATTGCCGGGGTCCCACGAAGGAGGAACTCGCATGGGTAAGCGCAAGGCGCCGGTAGCAGTGCTCGCCATCGTCGTGCTGGCTGGCGGCGGAGACATCGGGCGGCTGACTCCGGCCGAACGGCGGCAAGCGATCCCTTGACCATCGCCACTCTCGGTTTGCTCCATCCCGGAGCGATGGGTGTCACGGTCGGCGCCGCGGTGGCGGAAACGGTCCGGGTGGTTTGGGCCTCCGAGGGGCGCAGCCGGGACACCCGTGCCCGGGCCGAGGGCGCCGGCTTCGAGGACGTGGAGACGCTGCGCGCCGTGACCTCGGCGGCCGATGCCGTGGTCTCCGTCTGTCCTCCCCACGGCGCCCTGGCGCTTGCCGAGGCGGTCGCGGAGACCGGCTACGACGGTCTGTACCTCGATGCGAACGCCGTGTCCCCGGCCACCGCCCTCGAGATCGGACAGGCCGCCGTTGGGAGCGGCGCACGGCCCGTGGACGGCGGCATCGTCGGCCCGTCGGCGGTTGGACCCGGCACGACGCGCCTCTACCTCTCCGGCGACGGTGCACCGGAGATGGCGTCCCTGTTCGCCGGTTCCCCGCTCGAGGCGATCGACCTCGAAGCGGAGATCGGCGCCGCCTCGGCGCTCAAGATGTGCTACGCGGGATTCACCAAGGGGAGCGCGGCGCTACTGCTGGCCCTGCGCGCCGCCGCGCGCGCCTACGGTGTCGAGGACGGCCTGCTAGGCGAGTGGGCCCGCTCTCAGCCTGACCTGGAGAAGCGCAGCACGCGGTCGGCCTCGGCGACGGCGCCGAAGGCATGGCGTTTTGCCGGCGAAATGGAGGAGATCGCCGACACGCTGGCGGCAGCCGGTCTGCCTGAGGGCTTTCACCGGGCCGCGGCCGAGGCCTACCGCCGGCTGGCCGTATTCCGGGGCGAGCCGGAGGGCGTGTCGGTCGAGGACGTGGTTGCGGCTCTGCTGGGCGGCAACAGGACTGCCCGAGAGGACTAGGATCAGTTGCGCTCATTCCGTAGCTGCGACCGGAACCGGGACGGAGTGTAACCGAATCTCCCCTGGAACAGCCTGCGGAACGTGCGTTCTGAGCCGAAGCCGACGGCCTCGGCCACTCGACCGATTGGTTCGTTGTGGTCGCGGAGGAGGGCGACGGCTCGCTCGAGGCGACGGCCGACCACCCAATCGTGGAGCGACTGGCCTGTGGCTTCGCGAAAGAACCTCCCGAACCCCCCGACACTCATCGCAGCGACGGGCGCCAGCGTGGACAGATCGAGAGGGTCCTCGAGATGTTGATCGACATGCTCGCGAACCCGGCGCAGCCTGGCGTAGTAGTCGAACGGGTCGTTGCCGACCTTTGGACGTCGGTCCGCTTCCACCTTCGGTTCTCGATGGGATTCCTCCATCTCCGCGAAGGCGAAGCCGTAGCACTCGATCCTGCCGCCGGAAATCGTCGGAACGCGCGACGGCCAGTCAGGGGCCCATTCGACGAACGTGTGGAACTCGCCGTCCTCGCCACAGGGGTCGACGCCTCCGGGCAGCGCCGCCACAAAGTCCTCGTCGAAGCGGCAACCCGCCCGATCTGCCGGCAATCGGTCCGCTTCCACGGAACACACCCTCGCCTTCAGACCGGCCCTCACTAGCTCCGCGACGTGGTCGGCCGGGTCGCGGCCCCACAGCGGAAACACGGGGTGGAGTCCGATGCGGTCGAGAAGCGCCGAACGGCGCCGCATGGCCCGGCCCGGGAGAAGCTCGCTGAACGCAACGGACTCTCCGTGGTCTCCCTGGCACAGACAGAGGAGGCCCTCCGCGATGGCGGTCTCGTGATCGTTCTCGGCGGCGAACCAGTCGAACTCGATGGTGTGGAGAGGAAGGCCGACCACGGCCGCCTGCCTCTCGATCAAGTGTCGGCGGACTCCGTGCATGGCTACCCGGCCGTTGCGCCGGTTGACCTGGGTCACGAGCCCGCGTACTTCCCACTGCGGATCGTTCCGTAGCATGTGCAGGGCCCACGCCGAGTCCTTGCCGCCGCTCCACCAGAGCCAGACGGGTTGATTGCGCGGGCCTGGGCGGTTCGTCGACAGCATGGAGGCGGCGATTCTACGTTGCCTGTTTCTGCATGCGCTTCGCTTCCCGATCGGCCGCGCCGTGGACCTTGGCCGGTGCTCCTGGCCGGTTCTTGTATCCAGTTGGCCGCAACTGGTGTTCTCTTGGCCGGACTGCTTGTCGCCGGCTCGCTAGCGTGAATGGGACAAGACAACCCTCGGCTCACGGCTTCGACGGAGGCCTGATGCTGCCGAGGCGCGAACAGAGGAGGATCCTCGTGATGTACGTTCCTTGGTGTCGCGCCGCCGCTCTTTCGGGCTTCCTGACAGCGGAGGGGCTGGTCCCGTTCTCGGCGTACCTCTTCGGCACCAACGCGACCCGGGTTACGGACGGCAGCGGGCAGGGGAGGCCCGCGCCGCGAGAGTCACCGGGGCAACCGCCTCTGCCCGCGGTTGGTCGATCGCTTGCTCGCCGTGGTCGCGGGTCCTCCACGGCAGCTTACATGAGGCGTCTATTGATCGCTGCGCTGGTTACTGCGTGCTTCTCTTGGCCAAGCGCTTCCTTGGCTCAGCCGAACGGCTGCTCGCTGGGCCTGCGGCCAATCGTGCAGCACGGACTCGATCACCTCGTCGCCAAGGCGTGTGAGCGACATGACCTCTGCTGGCAATCGCCTAGCACCTGCGCAGCGCCGACGACCTTTGCCGATAAAGCCAGGTGCGATCTTTGGTTCCTCGCTGACCTTGAGGCTGTCTGCTCGGGAACGGCTCTACTGATGGCAGCTGCCGGATCCAGCAAAGAGGCGGTCGAGGAGTTCAGAGAGGATTGCCGAGCCGCCGCGCTGCTCGCATACACGGGAGTCTCTCTCAACCTTCGGCGATACGCGGAGGCGCAGTGCCGACTTGCCCCGTCGCCCAATCACGATGCGTACTCGCCAACGTGTAGTCCACCGATGTGCCGGTTCCTTGCGAACAACGCCAGGGACGTGGGCGAGCGGGACGCTTGGCTGAGTAAGGCGGATTCCTGCTGCCCTCCAGACTGTCCAGATCCGCCTCCGGACGACCCGATCGTTACCTGTGATGACTGTTAGAGGGCTACTTCGGTTCATGACGAACACCGTCACTTCAAGGGCCGAGGCAAAGCCCCATTGCCGGTTGCGGAGTGCGCGAGTCATGTGGCTCTCACGGCACGCCGCCGCGGCGGTCGCGCTGACTCTCGCCTCGATCACCGGTCCGCTGGAGTCCCAAGACGCCGTGGACCAACCACTGACGGTCACGGGCACGTTGGTCGACAAGGGCGGCCGGGCGGTGACCGGCGCTGAGGTCACGTTACGACCGTACCGGAGCCAGTGGGAACGAAACGTCGCATACCTGACTGGAGATGGAGCGCTTTCCGGCGATACTGACAGCGTCCGGTCCGGCCCGGATGGCTCTTTCTCGCTGATTGCCGCGGCGGTGGGTCCTTGGCGGCTGGAGTTCGCGCTTCCTGCCCAGACGGCTGAGCGCCCGACCGTCGCGGCGCCTTTGTACCTTCCGCTGCTACCACTCGTGGCTCCCGTTGTTCTTGATCCGATCGAGTTGCCCGTCTGGCATCCGCTCGTCATCAAGGTGGCGGACCCCGACGGCCAGCCAGTGGAGGGTGCCTTGGTCCTCCTGGATCCTGCCGTTGAGGAGTGGGGACGCCATACTCACGCCGCGAGTTCCCCGAGACGTGAGCCGAACAGCCTCCATCCGAGGTTCGGTCTCGCCGTCACTCGAACCGGCTTCGACGGCTTGGCTCGGTTCGCACTTCCCTCCGGCGAGGCCGACGTGATCGTCTCCGCGGCTGGCTTCGCCCTTCATGTAGCAAGAGCCAGGTCGGGCAGTAACGTCCTCCGGCTCGAACGTGCGGCGGCAACCGTTTTCCGTGTCCGCGATGCGCGCGACAGGCGAGCGCCAGAGGTCGTGATTCGCACACGCGGCTCGTTCCAGCTCCCGCTGGCGTTGACGGACAGAAATGGCGAGGCGGCAGTGAGCGTTCCCGCCGAGCAGCCACTCGCTCTTGTGTTCGAGGGTGCTTGGGGAGAGTCCGCTCAGATCGCGCCGCGAGTATGGTCTTCGGGCGACGGTCTGGACCAAGAGCAGATCGTCGACGTCCAATTGGGAGAAGCGGCCGGGATCCAGGGCGGCATCGTTGATGCTCAATCCGGCAGCTTGGTGTCCGGCGCGGCGGTCTGGATCCGTTCGGATCCGGGGCGCTCGGCGCGTTCGGACTCTTCGGGCTTCTTTAGAGTGAGTGCGGCGGCTCACCGGGGCGACATAGGCCTTGCGATAGCGGCTACCGGCTTCATGTCGGCCAACGCGGCTATCGGCGCCGGTCAACTACGCGCCTCGTTAGATCTGGCAATCGTCCTGGAACCGGCAGCTCCCCTCAACGGCGTGGTCTTCAACGAGTTCGGCCAGACGGTAGAAGGCGCGATCGTCAGGGCGGAGCCCAACGGCGAGGGACGTCCCCTTCGCTTCTCGTCCCGGAACCCCAAGCGGACAATCTCGGCGCCCGATGGTTCGTTCTGGATTTCGGACGCGCCCTACGGAACTTCGTATCGGCTGACAGTCGAAGCTGAAGGATACGCGTCTGCGGCGGACGCCTTGCCGCCCTTCCGGCGAGACGGCATGGCGCAACCTCTTCAAGTCGTACTCTCAAGGGGCAGGCAGCCGTGGGGCACTGTTTTCGATCCGGACGGAGCACCCGTAGCCGGTGCCCTGATTCGGCTGTTCAGGCGGCCCGTTGAGCGGAGATTGCCGGAAGTCGCGGGACTCTCGTTCATGGAGCACCCGGCAGTTACAACGGCCTCGAGCGCCCATGGCGAGTTCGTGTTGCCGAGGGTCGCTCTCGGGGAGTACCGTCTCAGCATCTCGCATCGCGAGTTCGCAGAGATGCAAGAGACCATTACCAGCGTGCCTCCCGGTACCGGCCAATACGATCTGGGCGTCTTCGTGCTGTCCCGTGGTGAGGAGATCCAGGGCGTGGTTGTGGATCCGGCGGGCCGACCCGTCGCCGGTGCCAAAGTCAGTTCTCGCCAAATGCCCCACAATATGCTCAGCCAAGTCCGGACCTCGGTTACGGACAACGAAGGACGCTTTCGCCTAACCGGACTGCTTCCGGTTCCAACGGCACTGACCGCTACGGCTGACGACTACCCTCCATTCGTTGTCGAGTCCGTCAGACCGGATACCGAGGAACTCGTTCGGATGGAACTCGTCGAAGGGGCGGTTCTTGCCGGGCGAGTGGTAGATCCCTTGGGCAAGACGATTGCTGGTGTCGAAGTCGTCCTGTTCCGGCGGACAGCAAAGTCGAGGCGCCCCACTTCAGTGCTTCCGGGAGAAGGCCTGTTTCAGGTATGGACAGGCAGAGACGGCAGCTTCCGTTTTGGTAATCTGGCCCCATCATCCTGGTTGGTCAAGGCCCGTGACGAGGCGGGCCGGACGAGCATTGAGAGAGTCGACCTGTCGCGAGGCGAAGTGAGTGAGCTGGACCTTAGGCTCCAGGCGGCGAATCAGCTCGTGATCCACGTGACCAATCACCTCGGCGAACCGGTAGCGAACGCCTACGTGAGAGCGAATCCCGAGAGTGCCAGTTGGCTGCCTGCGTTTGGTCGGACCGACGCCAGCGGTCGCGCCGGACTTCAGGTAGGCCTTGGCGCCGCGAGGGTCGACGTCAGCCATCCGGAGCTGGCCGCTCGGACGAGCGAGGTCGTGCTAGGTGGCGGCCGTGCTGAAGTGCACATGCGGCTCAACCCCGCCCGGGCGATAGTGGAGAGCACCGACGGGCGCCGGTAACGGGGGCCAACATATGGTTACGTCTATGAAGCCGATGTACAGAACATCAGTTGTTCGCAGCGGACGGCCGCTTCCCGTCCTCCTCTTGACCGGGCTTTCTGCTGGGATGCTCTTTACGGCCTGCCTCTGGGTGGATCCCGAGTGTCTGTCCTGGAGAGCCGAGATGGCGAGGCAGGACGGCCCCTTGGACGGATCGGCGCATGGCTTCCTCTGGTTGACCTTGCAGTTGCGAACCGGCCGCATCCGACATTCATTGGGCGGCTTCGGTAGATGGCAGTACCACGAAGACAGCGTCGAGATCTGCCGAGACCTGGGCCGGGGGAAGTTCAGGAGGCTTGTCGGGTTCTGGACGGGCCCGGATTTCGATGCTTCCGCGCCACTATGTGGCCCTGGCTATGCGTATCTTCCTTCAGGCTACGAGGTTCGCGGCCGCGAGGGGGAGTGCGCCGAAGCATGGGGCGGAGTCATACGGCGTGCACACGCCTATCTTCCTCACATGGAGATGACGTTCTATCCTGAGGGGGCCAGAATCCTCGATGGGGAGCCTGTTCGCTTTCTCTGGGATCTCGAGTCGCGGCTCCCGGAGGCGCTCGACGAGGCGGCGATAGGGATGGTCGGGCTGTTTTGCGAAGAGAGCAGGAAGTTCTCCAGGCTTCTTCGTCGAACGCATCCCGAAGTTGCGGCATGGGCCGGTTGTGTCAAGGATGATGCGTAGGCGCGCCTGCATGAGTACGCCGCCGGATATCGACGAAGGCGAGGCCTACTGCCCGGAGCCATACAGTGCGACACTCTAGAGTGACTTCCGACAAGTGGGCAAGGGCCGAAGGGCTGGTCCTGGTCCTGGCGTCGCTCTTCGGCGCCGGCGCGGTCGCTGGCCAGGGGACGGATCGGGCCTTCGTGGAGTCCGTCGACGTCGAGGTGATTGAAGTCGATGTCGTCGTGACGGACCGCAAGGGTCGGCCGGTGCGAGGGCTCGGCCGGGATGACTTCGAACTCTACGCGGACGGTGAGCGCGTCGAGATCAGCAACTTCGCGGAGTTCGAGTCGATTCTGGGAGCGAAGCCTGCCGGGGGCCCGCGGTCCGGGAGTTCCGGCGCGCCGCCCACCGGCGCCGCAAGCAACTTGACAGTCGTTCTCTACTTCGACGACGCCAATCTCCATGGCCCGCACCGGACGCGGGCGCTCAGACGGCTTGCCGAGGCGGTGGCGCCTTGGCGAGACTGGGGCGCTCGCTACATGTTGGCGACGTTCCGCGACCGCCTTGAGATCGTGACGCCGCCGACGCAGGATCTGGACCGGGTTCTGGAGGCGGCGTCGCTTCGGCGCCGGGGAACGACCCGCGGCCTGACTCAGCACGTGGCGAGGCGAAGGGCCATCCTGGAAATCGTTGAGACGGATCCGGCGTGCGAAGGGCCATCCATGGCGATCGCGCGTCGCCACGCAGCGGAGGAAGCGAACCGCGTTGCGACCGCCGTTGCGGGTCTGGCCGACCTGGTCAGCGTACTCGGAGGCGTTCCGGGCAAGAAAGCGGTGATCTACGTGAGCGACAGTCTGCCTCGGCAACCGGGAGAGGCGGTGTGGAGTTTTCTGGCGCATCAGCATTGCGCCAGCGACCGCCGGGTGGCCTCGCGACTCATCTCGGAGATGACCGGTTCTGACGAGAGCAGACGCTTCGACCTGCTTGCGCGCCACGCCAACGCGAACAGGGTTACGTTCTACGCCGTGGACGCTGCCGGCGTGCGCGCCGGATTGGCTGGGGACGCGTCGCTGCCCCTGGGCATGTCGTCTTCCCTGTTCGAGAACGACTCCGTACACCGCCTGAGCGCTCAGAGCGGCATGCACGCGATCGCCGCCGAGACCGGAGGCAAGCTGCTGGCGAACTCGAACGACCTGGTCGAACTGCTGCTGGAGGCGTCGGAGCAGCTCGAGGCGTCCTACTCGCTCGGCTTCATGCCGGCGGAACGGCGTCCTGGCAAGATGCGGAAGGTCCGGGTCGAACTCGCTCCGCATGCGGCCGCGGGCAGAAGGTTGCAACACCGCGAGAACTACCGGGACAAGCGTCTGTCGGAGCGGCTGGCCGATCGGTTGCTCGCCACGGCGTATCTTGGCGATCTCGACAATCCGCTCTCGATCAAGGTCGGCTTCGATCCGCCGAGGAAGATGGGCCGGAAGCGGTTCAAGCTCGGCGTCAACGTGGTCGTTCCCGAGGAGGCAGTGTTGTTGCTGCCCGGTCCGGGGCGGAAGCGGGCCCAACTCAGACTCTGGCTTCTCGAGCTGGACCGTGAGAACGGCGTACGTACGGCCGCGCGCGAGAAAGTCGTCACGGTGGGCCGGCGTGGCGTGACCGCGAAGGGCGGGGTCTACTGGTTCAACGTGTCCATGAAGCTCGCGCGCAGCGAGTACGACGTGGCGGTCGGGGTTCGCGACGAAACCAGTGGCGAGATGTCTCTCGTTCGACTACCGGTCGAGGTGGCGAAGCCGCCGACCAAGGCGCGAAAGAAGCGATCTCGTAGCCGCGTTGCGGCGGTGGCTGGGAGTTGAGGGGCGGCTGCGGCGCCATCACTGGACGAAAAGGGCGGCCCCGAAAGGCCGCCCTGACGACATCCGACCACCCGAAGACGGGCGCTTGGACTGTACCCGGCTGGCGCGAGTACGCGCCAGCCGGGTTCGTTGCCGGTAGCCGACTTGCCTACATCATGCCGCCCATGCCGCCCATGCCGCCCATGTCGGATCGGCATCGCCCGGGCTCTGGCGCTCGAGCCCGATGTGCTGATCTGCGACGAGGCGGTGTCGGCGCTCGACGTCTCGATCCAGGCTCAGGTGCTCAACCTGCTGATGGACCTGCAGGCGAAGCTGGGGCTGACGTACCTGTTCATCGCCCACGACCTGTCGGTCGTGCGCCACATCAGCGACCGGATCGGGGTGATGTACCTCGGTCGGATCGTCGAGATCGCGGGTCGCGACGAGCTGTTCGAGCGGCCGAGGCATCCGTACACCGAGGCTCTCCTGGCCTCCGTGCCGACGCCGGATCCCGTGGTCGCGGCGGCGGTCATCCGTCGCTGGGGCATCTGGGCCACGGTGACCGCGGGCGCGCTGTGCGCCGCCAGCGGTTTCTGGCTGGCGAGCCAGGCGGCGAGCGCGGCCGAGCTGTACGTCGGCTACTCGCTCGTCGGCGCTCGGCTTCACCACGCTTGCCGCGTCGACCATTCTGGGCTTCCGGGTGGGCGCCAGCCTGTTCGGCCGGCTGTCCGGCTCGCTGGGCGACTTCATCGCGCCGACGCGCGTCCTCGCGCTGGCCCTGCTGGTCAACGCTGTCGGTCTGTCGGTCTGTCGGTCTGTCGGTCTGTCGGTCTGTCGGTCTTCGTGTCGGCGACCTCCGCGGTCGTGGCGTACTCCTGCGTCATCGCGATCGGCGTTGCCTACGGCCTTGCCTACACGAGCGAAGTCGTCGTGTTCGGCTGGTTCTTCGGGCGGGCGGCCTTCGTCGGCACGACCAGCGTCCGGCTCGCCCTGATCGGCGTGATCGGCGCACTCGGACCGATCCTGGCCGGCGCCGCGGCGGACCGAACGGGTTCCTATGCGGGCACGCTCTGGTTCCTCGTCGCCCTGGCGGTCCTGGGTGCGGCGTCGATCTGGTTCTGCCGGCCGCCGGACCGATCCCTGTTGACGGGCGAGGGACAGACGGGGCGGTAGACTGCCGGGGCCCCACGAAGGAGGAACTCGCATGGGCAAGCGCAAGGCGCCGGTAGCAGTGTTCGCCATCGTCGCGCTGGTTGGAACGCCCCTCGCCGCGCAGCAGGGCGCGCCGGAGCTGGAGCCCACTCCCTGGGGCGCGCCCGACCTGCGCGGGGTCTGGGACTTCCGGACGATCACGCCGCTCGAGCGTCCCGAGGAGCTTGGCGAGCAGGAGAGGTTCAGCAGCGCGGAGGCCGCCGATTTCGAGCAGCGGACGCTGGCGCGGCGAGACAAGGACCGGCGTACCGAGGACGGTCTGTCGGCCCAGGCGGACGTGGCGAACGCCTACAACCAGTTCTGGTGGGACTACGGGGACAAGCTGACCGAGGATTGGCGGACGTCGCTCATCGTCGATCCGCCGGACGGCCGGATTCCCGAGCTGACCCAGGTGGCGAAGCAGCGGGTCGCCGAGCGAACCGCGGCGCGTCGCCGACCCGCCCACGGACCCGAGGACCGCGGCGTCGCCGAACGGTGCATCCTGGGCTTCAACGCCGGACCGCCGATGAGCCCGAGCGCGTACAACAACAACGTCCAGATCTTCCAGACCGAGGAGACGGTCGTGCTGCTGGTCGAGATGGTGCACGACTCGCGCATCGTGCCGCTCGACGGACGCTCCCCGTTGCCCGAGGACGTCCGCCTGTGGCGGGGCGACTCGCGAGGCCACTGGGACGGGGACACCCTGGTCGTCGTGACGACGAACTTCACCGACCAGACGAGCTTCCGGGGCTCGGGCCCGAACATGCGCCTGACCGAGAGGTTCACCCGCGTGGAGCAGGACCGGCTCGTCTACGAGTACACGATCGACGACCCGGAGTCCTTCGCCGCACCGTGGACGGCGGCTGTGCCGATGACGAGGAACCCGTTGCCGATGTTCGAGTACGCCTGCCACGAGGGGAACTACGGCATGTTGAACCTGCTTCGCGGCGCCCGGGCGGAGGACGCGGAGGCGGCCGCGAAGGCGGCGGAAACCTCGGGCGGCTGACGCCGGCCGGACGGCGGCAAGCGATCCCTTGACCATCGCGACTGTCGGTGAGGGGCGCGTCGAAACAGCCGGTTCGTGGTGCTGTTGATTTTTCAGCAGTACCGGTATATGCTCGCGGCATGACGCATTCTCAAGCACACGGCCAAGTTCGGGCATTGGGGCTGCGGCACGCTGCGAAGGCGGCGGCGCCGCCGCAACTCAGCCGTCGGGAACGCGAGGTCATGGACCTTGTGCATTCGCTTGACACGGCGACGGCGGCGCAGATTCGTGAGCGGATGGCCGACCCCCCCAGCTACTCGGCGGTGCGGTCGACGCTGCGAATCCTGGTGGAGAAGGGGCATCTCACCAGCGAATCGGACGGCAAGCGCCATCTCTACTCGGCGGCGTTGCCGGCCGCGCTGGCGCGGCGAACGGCGCTGCGCCATGTCGTCAGGACGTTCTTTGGAGGTTCGGTCGAGGGCGCGGTGGCGACGTTGCTGGAGCTCGAGGACGGGAATCTCGACTCGGAGGAACGTGCGCGCATCCGCGGGCTCATCGAGAGCGGGGCGGAGGAAGGACGATGAACGATCTTCTCGAGGGAATGGGGGGGCCGGGTGGGCTCCTGCTGGCGGGCCGCGTCACGGTCGTGCTCCTGCTGGCGCTGGGTCTGGCGTGGTTGACGCGGCGGCGTTCCGCCTCCATGCGCCACCACCTGTGGACGGTGACGTTCGCGCTGCTGCTCTGCCTGCCTCTCGCAAGCGGGTTCGGCCCTTCGTGGGAACTGCCGTTGCTGCCAGCGGCGCCGACGCAGGCCTCGGACGGGTGGACGAGGCTGGCGACCTTCGAAACGATGAGCCGCGAGGGCGGTTCGATTGGACGGTCGGCTTCGGTGGGAACGGCGGCGGATGTGGTCGGTGAGACTGGCGCCGCCACGTTTGTCGGACGCGCCGGGACCATGCTGCTGCTGCTCTGGGCGACCGGTTGCGCCGCGGCTCTCGTTTTGACGGCCGTGAGCGTCATTCGATTTCGCCGGCTCGTGTCGGCGGCTCTCCCGGTGTGCGATCCGGCTTGGCTGGAATGCCTGGAGTCGCTCCGGAAGCGGTTGGATGTATCTGCGCCGGTACGTCTTCTCGTTGGGCGGAACGCCCGCACGCCGATGGCGGGCGGCCTGTGGCGGCCGGTCATTCTGTTGCCGGTGTCTGCCGCGCAGTGGTCGACGGCGCGACGCGTGGTCGTGCTTACCCACGAACTCGTGCATGTACGTAGACGCGATGCGCTGCGCGTAGTTGCGGGCCGCATGGCGCTGGCCCTCTACTGGTTCCATCCGCTGTGCTGGGTGGCGTCGCGTTCTGCGGCAGCAACCAGGGAGGAGGCGTGCGACGAGGAGGTGTTGGCCTCGGGCACTCGGCCGTCCGAGTACGCGCGGCACCTGCTTGCCCTGGCCGACCAGGTTGGCCGGGCCCCGGCCGTGGCGGCGTTGCCCGTCGTACAGCGGTCGCGATTGGAACGGAGGATCGCATGGATCATGAAGGCCCGCAGGCCGCGACGACAAAGGCTCGTCACCGTGCTGGCTGCGGTTGCGCTCGGTATCGGCGTTCTCTCCGTGTCCGTCGCGGTTCCGGTGCCGTCGGAAGAGGGGGCGACCGTTGAAGAGGCCGACGTACCGGCCGCTGCCGGTCCGGCGGCGTTGTCCAGGCCAGTCACGGCGGACTGCGAGGTCGAAGAAGTCAACGGCCGGTGGTCCGACTTTCAGTTCAAGGGGAGTCCCGCCGGAGTGCTGCTCTGTGTCGGCTTCGCGGGCGACGTCCTTGTCGCCGAGAGCGGCGACGAGATCATTGCACTGGATCCGGACGGCTGGCTGGCATTGGAGTCCGTCCTCGAACGCCGGCATCGGCTGGTCGTCCTCCCCGGCGCCGACGGCATCGAGTACAACTGGAGCATTGAGGGGAGTCCTGGGAGCTACGACGCTGACGCCCGCGAATGGCTGGCCCTGATGCTGTCCATGATCGAGACGCATCTGAACTACGCCGGTACGCGCCGGCCCTGGCGGATGGAAGGCGAGCCGAGTGTCTCCGGAGAGGGCGAAGACCGGAAGAACGACATCACTCGCTTGCTGGAAGGCAGGCGGCAGGCTCTTCGCCGCCTGATCGAGCCGTGACGCTCCCGGCGTCGCGGAATGACGGCGGCGAGGGGTTCGGACTCGTCCGCGCCCTGGTCGACGAGTCTCTGGTCGGGTTGCTGCTTGTCGATGACCGCGGCGCCGTCGTCGAAGCCAATCCGCGCGGGCGTCAGGAGCTCTCGGCCGCTGGCGGCCTGTGCGAACGGAACGGCCGGCTGTGCGCCCATCGCCGCGCGGACGGTCCGAAATTCGACGGCCTCCTGAGGGCAGCGCTCGACGGAACGGGGCAGCCGACGCCGTGCGCTTCCGCGACCCTCGGCGCCTGGCCCAATCAGCGGCCGCTTACCGTGTATGTGATTCCTCTTCGCCGCATGTCGCGAGGCCGTGTCGGCCTGGCTGCTGTGGTCGCGATCGTGGATCCGTGGAAGAAGACCCCGGTGAATGCGGTCCGAGTCGCCAGATCGCTTGGCCTGACGCCAGCCGAGGGATGCGTGGTTGCCTCATTGGCCGAAGGCATGGCCGTGTGCGAGATCGCGGAGGCGCGAAACCGGAGTACGGAGTCCGTGCGCCAATTGGTCAAACGCGCTCTGGCCAAGACGTGGTGTTCCCGCCAGGCGGACCTGGTCCGGCTGGCCCTTTCGGTTTCCCGATTGCCCGTGCCTCAAGGCTGAGCGGTCCGTTCCGGGGGTGGTGAAGGCTGGCGCCGGCCCTCCGACAGTCCAGGTTGGGGTGGTCCTCGCCGGTCCGCGGTACCGACAGCGGCACGTCACCACCTTCCGTTTGCAGGCAAGACAAGTCTTCCTTGACGTGACCCGAGCCTCGTCCTTCGTGGCATATGCGGGGCCGCAACGACAGACTACCCATTTGGGTACTCCCGAACGGGTATTGCCACCGGCCGACAACTACCGACAGGCTTGCTCTCGTGAAACCGAAGTGCAGGACCTTTGGAGACTTGGCCGAGTGAAGCAACCGAACTACGTGAGAGCAGCGAAGAACGACCAAGCGTCGTCGGACGTTCGAAGGAAGAAGCACATGGGAGTCACAGCACTCGCGGTAATCATGGTCGTGGCACCTGCGTTCTTTGTCGGCGAGCGCCTCCTCTCCAGCCGCTCGAAGTCGGCGGTTCCGCCAAGCTATGGCGAGCCGCTGGACCGGTGGCACTCCATCAGCGTCGACGGACAGTCCCTCTCAAACGAGAAGGTCATGGATGGACATCTCGGCGTCCTCCTGTACGCACACCAAGCCCCGGGCGCTCCGCTTGTTCGGTACCTGCAGGTGCTGCAGGATCGCTACTACGACCTTGAAGGCGGTATCCGAGTGGTTCTCGTTCTCGGACCCGATCATGTGGAGCGGGCCGAGGCGGAAAACATGGCGGGTCGGGTCAGGTACCCGATCATCTACGACTCGCAAAGGCTGTTGAGTCGGCGCCTTGGCCTTTCACCCCATATGGACCACAGCTTCCTCGTGGGGAACGACGGACGCATCGTTCTCTCCACCGGCGACCTCCTGGGCCGCCATGAGCTGCGGCAGCATGTCGAGAAGCACTTGCTCGGAGTGATCGAGTACGCTCCCTCACCCATCTCGCTGCTTGGCCCAGCGGCGACACTGCCCGCCTGCGATGTCGTCGGCGTTGGGGCGACGGGCGAACGGACCCGGCAGTCCTATGCGCCCCGACCGGGTACCTCTGTTGTGGTTCTTCCGGCCGAACTCTGTGCGGCATGTAGCCAGGCCAGGCTCCACGAGCGTGTGGCCGATCTCTATGCCGATGAGTGTCCTGGCGTGAGCGATCGCTGTCGCATAGAGCTGCTCGTCACCGCCGGATACTCACTGGACGAGCTCCGCTCCCATCTTCATCGCCGAGGCCTCGGGCGGCCTCGCGTCTTTCAGGCGCTCGGCACCCTGACGGGCCTGGAGGATGAGTACTTCACCAGAGGTCAGCAGGCCAAGCCCGACGCGCTGGTTCTGCTTGTTGGTCTCGAAAGCCAGGTAGTCGACGTGTCGACTCTGTCTCAGAAGGAGGCAACACGTGTGCACGATCAGCAGTAAGTCGGCGGTGCGGCCTGCACTGGCCTGTGCCGTTCTGATGATGAGCATGCCCGCAGATGGCGCGGCTGCTGAGGCAGCTGTCGAGAGGGGCACCTACAAGGCGGTGCGCGTATTCGACGAGGTGCCCTTGGAGGGCGCATACCGTTTCGCCCCCTATGGGGATGGATTCCTGGTGCTGGATCGTTTCAACCATCGGCTGATTGAGCTCGATGCGGGCGGTTCCATTGCTCGGCAGTTTGGTCAGGTCGGGCAGGGGCCGGGAGAACTCCGGTTCCCTATGGACTACTCGGCTGCGGCCTCTGACGCGATTCGCATCGTCGCACCCATGGGACTCTTCATGGTGCATAGCTTCGCGCCGGATGGCGAGTTTCTGGGCGTGGTGCACCAAGGGTCGTCAGCCGAGGAGGCGGAAGCCTGGGCGAGTCTCACGATTGCTGCCGATTCTCGCGGACGGTACTACCTCAATCAGCCGCGCCAAGGGTCGGTCCTGAGTCGATACTCCGGGGATGCCGGGAACCCAACCGCCGTAGGGGAGCTGCTAAGTCCCGGCAGTGTTTTCGAGGATTGCGAGTCGCACAGTCGTTGCAGGAATCCGCGCTTCGCCATCCGGCTCAACCGCGCCGTTCTTTCGGTAGCGGCGGACGACTCAGTTATCGTTGGTTTCACGGCGGCGCCGGTCGTTCGGCGGTACGCCGCGAGTGGTGAACTGGAGTTCGAGACCGTGATTCAGGGGGGGCTGATTGAAGAGTTGTTACCCATGGCGATGGGTGATCGTGATTCATGGACTCCGTACATTGCGGGTACGAACATCGGTTCCGACAACGTAAGCGCGCTGACCATGCTCTATGGGGTTGCCGTCGACCCGCGATCTGGACTTGTCTACTGTCTTGTGGGCGGCAAGGAGCTTCACGTTCTCTCGATGTCCGGTGATCGACTGGCGATCCTGAGGCCTGAAGACGAAGACGGAAAGGGTTTTGGAAGTGTAACAGTGGTCGATGGCAGTGCTTGGCTCACTAGGTACTCGGAACTATATCGTGCGCAGTTGCCGGTGATTGGGAGCGGTTCGTCCGCATGGGAACACGATCCGGAATGACTGCAGACGGACATAGACAGGTTTACCGCCATGTCGGCGGGAGAGAGGAGAAGCAAGTGACGAGGAGGATTACGCTCCTGGCGGCGTCCGCGCTGATGGCCGCGACGTTGGGGCTGTCGTCGTTCGTGGCGGCTCAGAGCGTCTGCGTCACCTACCAGGGGCACGTGTGTGGCGGGGATGGCCTGTGTTGCGCGGCCATCAGGCAGTTCTGCATCGAGTGGCCTTGCGACTACTGATGCCGGACCGGCGGCAGCCGTCTCCATGTGGGCGGTAGCTCTGAAGAGCTGGCGGCTCAGTCTTCGGAACGGCTGGTTCCTGGGGACCTGGGCAGTGGCTGCCGTCTTGGCGGCGGCCGCTGTCTGGGTTTCCTGGATTGAGTACGAGGAACGCGTTGGCCTGTTCGATGCCGCCCGCACGAGCAACGAAGCGGAGGTTGGCCGGGCCGGCGCGTATTCTCAGCTCGAACTCGGCCTGGAGCGTCCGCCGACTCCGCTCAGCCTGCTGAGCCGGGGGGTGGGCGAGAGGTTGGGTTCGAGCGCGTTGATTCCGGGTCGGTACGGCGAGACGGCGCTTTCGCGGCGGGACCGGCCGGTTGCGGAGAGCGCTCGCCGACTGAATCTGGACCTGGCCTGGGTGCTGGCTCTGGTTGTCGGCTTCGCCAGCGTTTTTTTCGGTCACGGGATGATCAACGGCGAGCGCCTCGGGGGTACCCTCAAGCAGCAGCTTGCGAAGGGGTTGCCGCGGTCCAAGCTGTTACTCGGCGAGTACGTGGGCGGGCTTCTCGCCGTGGTGTTGCCGTGTGCGCTCGTTCTGGTCGGCTTTGCGGCTTGGGTTGTCGTGTGCGCTCGTTCTGGTCGGCTTTGCGGCTTGGGTTGTCGTTCGGGGGCCTGTCTTGGGCGGCGAGGACTGGTTGAGAGTCGCGCTCTTCTTCGGGCTCCTCGTAGCCTACGGTTGCTTCTGGATGGCGTTTTCGCTGTGCCTGTCAGTGGTTTGTCGGCAGCCGGAGACGTCCCTCGTCCTGGGTGTTCTGGCCTGGGTTCTGGCGGCTGCGGTCTACCCGCAGGTGGCCGGCTGGACGGCGTCCAGGATGGCGCCGGCGATACCTGGTGAGTTCGAGCAGTTCCTTGTCGCCGCGCCCGTCGAGGATTCCGGCTATCGGGACCGGCTCGTGACTCGCCGCAACGCGCTTTCGCGGCAGTACCGGCAGTATCGACGACTCGCCGCGGTGCTGCCGGTCACTGCCCTGCTCGATGCCGGGCAGGCGGTGGCGGGCACCTCGGTTGCGGACCACGAGCAGTTTCTCCGCAACGTGGACGGCGCCGAGCGATCCTTCGAGGCCTGGCAGGCCCGGAAGCTGGCCCGGCATCCGCGCCGCGACCGGACCGTTGTGCTCGGAGAGCCGCTCGACATCGACGGTCTGCCGGCGCCGGTCTACGAGCCGCTGCCCATGGACCGATCCCTGGGTCAGGCGGCGCTGCCTGCTGGCACGCTCCTGCTGGGCGCCGCCGCTCTTCTCGGTGGCGCCGTGTTGGGCTTCGACAGGCTGGACGTGCGCTGACTGGAGCGAAGAGATGCCGAACCGAACGCTGTTCCTGTTGATCCGCCTGGAACTCGCGCGGCATTTACGCAACTACCGGCTTCTCGTCCTCTACCTGGGCGGTCCCGCGCTGATGGTCGCCGCGACGCTGGCCCACCTCGGCGAGATCGGGGTGCAGCGTTCCGACTGGTCGCGCCTGGCCGAGGCGGCCGAGCGAGCCACGAATCTGGAACAGATGGTGATACCGCGGCCCTTTCCGGCCTTGGGTTTTCTCCGAGCCGCGCCTCGGGAAGAGCGCGGGGAGGCGGCCATCGTTCGCCCGCACCTAGTGGACGCTCCGGAAGCAGGCGTTTCCGATCGTTCCTGGCTGTTCGCGGCGGCGCCGCTCGACTGGTGTGCCGTCGTCATCTTTTTCTACAGTCTGATGGCGGTTGCTCTCACCTGCGATGCCGTTGCCGGGGAAAAGGCCAGTGGCACGTTGCGGCTCCTGGCCAGTCGACCTGTCGGGCGCGGGCAGGTCATCCTGGGCAAGATCCTCGGCGGCTTTCTGGTGGTTGCCGGCTCGTTCGGGCTCGGCGCACTGGCCGGGCTCGCTGTCGCGGTCGCCGCGCCGGAATTCGCTCTCGACGCCCGGCGGCAGGGCGCCGCTCTGGTGCTGGCGGTGTTGCTGGTGCTGGCGTTCCTGTTCGTGAACGTCCTGCTGGGAATCGCGGCCTCGGTCAGCGCTTCGGCGCCGGAAACGGCTCTGCAGCGTGCGCTTGGCGCCTGGACGGTTCTAGCCATCGGCCTTCCGGGCCTGGTCGCGGTAGCGGGTTCAGCGCTTCATCCAGCCGAGTCGGAACTGGCGTTCCAGCGGAATCTCACGCTTCATGAGCAGGGCTATTGGATGCGGCTGAGCGTGTCCTCGGTGCCGTTGACGAAGATCGTCAGAACTCCAGGACTCACTCCCCTGGAGAAGCGACGCCGGATCGCCGATCTGCAAGCGGATATGCGGACGGACCAGGAAGCGGCGTTGGTGGAGATGGAACGGGGCTATGCGGATCTTAGGCGTGAACATCTGCGGCGGTCCGCTCTCCAGGAAGAGTGGGTCGACCGTTGGAGCGCCCTGTCCCCCCACACCCTGCTGCGGACATCGCTTGATCGTCTGGCGCTTGCGGGCGCCAGCGGTCGGAGGGAGTTTCGTCGGCAGGTCGCTCGATTCGAGCCGGTCTTCACGTCGTTCGTCATGAGTCAACGGGAACTGCACCGGGAGGAGGCGCGTGAACTGGGCGGCGCGGCGTTTCATACGGATGAGGATGGCGAGACGTACGAGCTGCGCGGGCTGTCACTGCTGGACTACTCCAGGGTGCCGGTGCAGGCCCATGAGTTTCCCCGGTTCGACTGGCGTCCGCCCGCGACCGCTGTCCTGGTGGGGCAAGCGGCGTCCGACATCCTCTGGATGTTCGTCTTCATGACCGCCTTGTTCTCCTACGCGTTCCTGCGGTTCCAGAGGTACGACTGCCGATGAATGACGCAGGTCGGCGGCGCCCCCCGATCGATCGGTGGCCGACCGCTGTCGCCGCCGTCCTCTTGCTGGCGGCCGCGCCAGGCGTCGCGGCACCGCACCAGGTCGGGAGCACCGAGGAGCGGCGGCTGGAATTCGCCGAAGCGACGATCGGCCATGCAGATGCCGAGAGGCGGCTGGAGCGGGCAAGGGAACTGCAACGGAACGGTCTCATTTCGGAGGCGGATCTCGAAGCCGAAGAGGCGAAGCTGCAACTCGCCGATCTCGAGTTGAGGCGCGTCTACCTGAGGTTGGTTCTCGCCGAGCCCGAAGTCGTGCTTCGGGAAGCGCGGAAGTACCAGAGTGCTGCGGGAGGCGTGAGAGTGGAACTCGATCTGGTTGCCCGCTGGTCAGCCGGCCTGGAGACGTCGGTCGCGGAGAGCGGGGCTTCGTCGCTGGCGTTGCCGGCGGTCGAAGGCATCTCGAATGTCGTTGTCAGTCTGAAGACGGTCCGGGGCTACCGGGACGGCGTTCTGCTCGACCCGACGATCGTCTCGTCGCCATACGAACGGCGCGTTTCGCTCATGCGCTTCGACGATCCGGTTTCGGTCGATTTCGGGCTGCTCCTGACCGACGTTCAGGAGTTGTTGGTGGAGCTCCGGTACAACGACGCCGTTCACGAGCGGCAGGTGCTCCTTGGCAAACGAGCGAACACCGGCGGCCCCCTGTCGATACGCTCCGAACAGATAACTCTCGACGCTGAGTTGGGAGGTGAAGCGGTCTATGAGTTGAGCCTGGAACGTTTCGACGACGCGAGCGCGATCTACGATCTGAGCATGGAGGGCTTGCCGGGGGAGGTCGCGTTTCAGGTTGCCGACCCCGAATCGGGCGCGTCGTTCAGCCAGGTGTTCTTCCCGGAGGGAATGACCGATCGGGAACTGCGCCTCACGCTGGCCATGCCCAGCAGGCCGACCGGCGACGTCGCTCCCGGTCGGCCCATTCCGTTCGTGGTCCTGCTGGAACCCGACCGTGCAACGGGGGAGAGACTCGCCGGAGGGGCGGGACGCCTCGATCTCCTGGTCATCCCGCGCGGTGTCGCCGAACTCGAACTCGAAGCGGCGAATCTCTATCACGAGATGGAGCGCGGCGCCTGGCTGTCGTTCGAGGTTCGGGTCGTCAATACGGGAAGCCGAGCCCTGGAGCAGGTCGAACTTTCGGTGGATGTGCCGTTCGGTTGGCGCGCTGCAGTCGAGCCCGCGCTGTTCCCGTCGCTGAGTCCGGCGCGTGGAGAATCAGCCGTGGTTCGCCTTGCGCCTCCCGTGGACGTGGTTCTTGGCGACTACGAGGGGAAGATCCGAGCGGGAAGCCTATCGGGCGACCGGCTCGTGCAGAGCGAGCCGAAAACCATCCGTCTGCATGTCGTCCCAACCGGGAATCCCTGGTTGATGGGTGGGATCTTCCTTGCTGTAGTGGTTGTGCTGGCGGGCTTGATCTGGGCCGCCATTCGCCTGAGCCGACGCTAGCCGGCGTGGAGCAGGGGCAGGAACCGGAGATGGAGAAAGGTGAGCGGATGATCCAGGCGATCGAGTTGACCAAGGAGTTCGGGGACGGAACCCGGGCGGTGAATGGAGTGGGCTTCGAGATCTCCGAAGGAGAGATCTTCGGCCTCCTCGGCCCGAACGGCGCCGGCAAGACGACGACGATCAACCTGTTTCTGGACTTCATACGTCCCACCGCCGGCAAGGCGCTGATCAACGGCATCGAGGTCGCTGCGCATCCGCGCAGGGCGAAGCGCTACGTGGAGCTGATTCCAGAGAACGTGGCGCTCTACCCGACGCTGACGGCGGTTCAGAACGTGGAGTTCTTCAGTTCCCTGGGGCTGGGCGGCAATCCCGGGCGACGGCGAGTGCGCGACGCCCTGCTGCGCATGGGCTTGGCCGACGAGGCGCTCGACCGCCGAGTGTCCAGCTTCTCGAAGGGCATGCGGCAGAAGACCGGCCTGGCCGTTTCCGTTGTCCGCCAGGCCCCCGCCGTTCTCATGGACGAACCGACTTCGGGACTCGACCCGAAAGCGGCCGCCGACCTGCTCGATCTGCTCGTTCGCATGCGCGAAGAGGGCGCCGCGATCCTGATCTGCACGCACGACATCTTCCGCGCCGAGCAACTCTGTGACCGGGTGGGAATCATGCGGCAGGGCGCGATGCAGGCGATTCTGGACCGCGGCGACCTCGATCGAGCTGGTCTTGAACAGGTCTACCTGGAGATGATGGTCCACTGACGGCCCGCTTCGGAACCCGGGACGTGCGGTCTCGCACTCGGTGCTTGGCGCCGGCTACCGTCCATCGGCGCCGTAGCGGCGTTCCATCTCGGCGCGGATGCGGGCGGCTTCGCCCTCGGCGCCCTCGACGAACCAGGCGTGCTCGGGGCGGTGGAGCACGTCCTCGATCACCCGTTCGGCGCGCTGGGCGGCGAGTCCGTTCTCGGCGCCTGTCGCGTGCGTCACGAGTTCCTGCGCCTGCGGGACGAGCTCCATGTAGAACCGCTCGGCGACCTCGAACATGCCGTGCGAGTGGGTGTAGTCCGGCGCCATCATCGAGGCGCCGTGGCGCGCCCGGCGGCCTTCGTGGTGCCACAGGCTTCGATTCCTCGTAGATCTCCTTCTGCGGGTGGTCGGGTCCGAGGTGGCACTTGCCGCAGTTCTCGGGTTGCCGGGCGCGGCGCGGCGAGAAGTCGTGCCGGCTGTGGCAGGCCGAGCACGACCGGAGCGAACCGTCCAGGTTGAACCGCCCGATGCCGGTGTTGGGCCAGGTTCCCGGGTGGTAGAGCGGCTTGTCCTCCTCACCGCGAACCACCCGGTTCATCGCTTCCCGGTTGGTCGGGAGGCCGTCCGCGTCCGGGGCGAGGTGGTCGACCGTGATCATGCCGCCGTCGACCGCCTGGAGCCCGACCTTCGAGCCGTGGCACTGCTGGCAGCCGGTGAAGGAGCTGGCGAGCCCGTTGACCGGTTCGCTCATCCGGCCCGGCGTCGGCGAGTGGGGGTCGAAGGGTACGCGGGCGCCTTCCACGGTTTCGGCCAGGAAGTTGTCGAGCGAGGCGAGAATGTTGCCGGCCTTCGCGTGGTGGCTGACGGCGAATTCGGCGGCCTCCGTCTCGTGGCAGCCGGAGCAGTCGAGCGGCGTGACGACGGTGGCGATCGTCTCGCCGTAGTGGGTGAAGCTGTCGGGCTCCGCCTCGCTTGCGCGGTGGCATTCCACGCAGGCGACGCCGGTCTCGGCGTGGGCGCTGCCGCTCCAGTGGGCGACGATGCCGGGCGTCGTCTGCCGGTGGCACTGGACGACATCGGCCTATCTGGTTGTGGTGGACGGGCGGGAAGGACTCCGCGCGGACGCTGCACCTCTTGCGGAGCGACCCGCGATGGGAGGTCCGGGGGCTGGTCGCCCCGGTGAACGAGGCGAACGGCCGGGTGTTCATGCATGGGGTCCGCCATTGGCTCATCGAGCGCCAGGCGGCGGCCGTCGGGCTGCCGCTTCGGCTTGCGCCCTTCGACTGGGCGAGTTCGCGGGGCGCGTCGAACGCGGCAATGAGCCGCGGGCTGGCGCGGGCCTGCGGCGATGCGGGCTTCGCCGCGTTCTCCGACCTGTCCTCCGTTCCGAGCCGGGAGCACCGGTCGGGGCTGGTCGCGAATCTCGAGGCCGAGGCCATCTTTCCGCTGTGGGGCCGCGGCGCCTGGACCGCGCCGCGGAGCTCCTCCGCGATCGCAACCAGGCGATCGGCGAGGTCTCGGCCGCGGTCGGCTTCGGCAGCGAACGGACCTTCAGGCGGGCCTTCCGCGAGCGCTTCCGCTGCACGCCGTCCCGCTACCGCTCCGAAGTCCGCGCGGCGCGCATGCAGCACAAGGGCGGCCCGGACGGACCGCCCTTGTGATCGTCGCGGAACGGCGCCGGGACGAAAAAGGGCGGCCCCGAAAGGCCGCCCCCATGACATCCGACCGCCCGAAGACGGGCGCTCGGACTGTGACCCGGCTGGCGCGGGTACGCGCCAGCCGGGTTCGTAGCCGGTAGCCGGCTTCGCTACATCATGCCGCCCATGCCGCCCATGTCGGGAGCGGGCGGGGCTTCCGGCTTGTCTTCCTTGATCTCGGAGACCAGGGCCTCCGTGGTCAGCATCAGGCCGGCGATCGAGGCGGCGTTCTGCAGCGCCGTCTTCGTTACCTTGGCCGGATCGATGACGCCGGCAGCAAGAAGGTCTTCCATCTGGTTGGTCGCCGCGTTGTAGCCGGTCGAGCCGGTTTCCTGCAGCGCGTCGCGCACGGTGACCGAACCCTCGACGCCGGCGTTGTCGGCGATCTGACGGGTCGGCTCCTCGAGCGCCCGCCGCACGATCGCGACGCCGATGCCCAGGTCGCCTTCCTCGTCCAGCTCACCGACGGCGTCGATGGCCCGCAGCAGCGCCACGCCGCCTCCAGGGACGACGCCCTCTTCGACCGCCGCCTTCGTCGCGTGCATCGCGTCCTCGACTCGAGCCTTCTTTTCCTTCATCTCGGTCTCGGTCGCGGCCCCGACCCGGATCACGGCGACGCCGCCGACCAGCTTCGCGAGGCGCTCCTGGAGCTTCTCGCGGTCGTAGTCGGAGGTCGTTTCCTCGATCTGGTTCCGGATCTGCTTGACCCGGCCGGCGATCGCGGCCTGGCGGCTCGTGTCTCCGGATTCGGTGACGATCGTCGTGTCGTCCTTGGAGAGGACGACCTTCTTCGCGTCGCCGAGGTCCTGCCACTGGACGTTCTCGAGCTTGATGCCGAGATCCTCGGTGATCACCCGGCCGCCGGTGAGGATCGCGATGTCCTCGAGCATCGCCTTGCGGCGATCGCCGAAGCCCGGCGCCTTGACCGCGGCCGCCTGCAGCGTGCCGCGCAGCTTGTTCACGACGAGCGTGGCCAGAGCCTCGCCCTCGACGTCCTCGGCGACGATCAGCATCGGCCGGCCCTGCTTGGCCACCTGTTCGAGGACGGGCAGCAGGTCCTTCATCGAACTGATCTTCTTCTCGTGCAGGAGGACGACGCAGTTCTCGAGCACGCACTCCATCCGGTCGGCGTCGCTGACGAAGTAGGGCGACAGGTAACCGCGGTCGAACTGCATGCCCTCGACGACCTCGAGCTCGGTCGCGAGGCCCTTGGCCTCCTCGACCGTGATCACGCCATCCTTGCCGACCTTGTCCATCGCCTCGGCGATGATCTGGCCGATCTCGGCGTCGTTGTTCGCTGAGATCGTGCCGACGTTCGCGATCTCCTCGCTGTCCTTCACGTCCGTCGACAGGGCGTCGATCGCGCCGACGATCGCCACTGTCGGTCTGCTCCATCCCGGAGCGATGTGTGTCACCGTCGGCGCCGCGGTGACGGATTCGGCCCGGGTGGTTTGGGCCTCCGAGGGACGCAGCGCTGCTAGCCGTGCCCGGGCCGAAGGCGCGGGCTTTGAGGACGTGGGAACGCTGGGCGCAGTGACCGCTACGGCCGATGCGGTGCTCTCCGTCTGTCCTCCCCACGGCGCCCTGGCGCTTGCCGAGGCCGTCGCGGCGACCGGTTTTGGCGGCCTGTTCCTCGATGGGAATGCGGTGTCGCCCGCCACGGCGATCGAGATCGAAGGGGCGGCCACGGCGAGCGGCGCGCGGTTCGTGGACGGCGGCATCGTCGGACCGCCGGCCATCCGGCCAGGGACCACGCGGCTCTATCTTTCGGGAGACGCCGCGAGGGAACTGATCGCCCTGTTCGAGGGTTCGGCCCTCGAGGCGATCGACCTCGAAGCGGAGGTCGGCGCCGCGTCGGCGCTCAAGATGTGCTACGCCGGTTTCATCAAGGGCAGTGCGCGTTACTCCTGTCGCTGCGAGCCGCCGCCAGGGCCTACGGAGTGGAGTCCGATGCGGTCGAGAAGCGCCGAGCGGCGCCGCATGGCCCGACCCGGGAGAAGCTCGCTGAACGCAACGGACTTCCCGTGGTCGCCATGGCACACACGGAGGAGGCCCTCCTCGATGGCGGCCTCGTGATCGTTCCCGGCGGCGAACCAGTCGAACTCGATGACGTGGAGCGGAAGGCCGACCACGGCCGCCTGCCGCTCGATCAGGGGTCGACGGACTCCATGCATGGCCACCCGACCGTTGTGCCGGTTGATCTGGGTTACGAGCCCGCGCACTTCCCACTTCCGACCGTTCCGCAGCGTGCGCAGGGCCCACGCGGAGTCCTTGCCGCCACTCCACCATAGCCAGACGGGCTGATTGTGGCGAGCCGGCGACATGGGGACTGAAGTCTCTGTTCTCGAGGGACCGCTCGGAGATGGACGGACGATACCAACTTCGGAACCGGAGGTGGAAGTGACGAGACGACTGGCGGAGATTGCGAGAGTCTGGCTGGCGAGAGGCTCCGGTTCGCTGTTGTCCGGTTCGAGTCGTCTCTTGTCCGGTTCGTGCTTCAGCCGAGCATGTCCCCAGGAGCGGAAGGCGCGCTATCGTGATTACCGTTGACGAGTTCGGGACTCGACGAGCTGCAACAACCCAACCGGAGGAGGCTTTATGCGAGTGTTCTTCAAGAGATCGACGCCGATGCGTGACCTGATCCTGTTCATTCTGTTCTTTGGGCTCTTGGTTCCCACCCAGTTCGCCGTTGCCGGTGACTGCAACTACACCTGCAACGAGAGTGGGTGCTTGGCGGCAGGTTCGTATACCGGCCAAGGTGGCTGTATGACGACGTCCACCAGGGAATGTGAGGAGGACCCGAAGACCCTGGTCGTCAAGTGCAAGACGATCACCACCTGTGAGACCATCACTGGTGCTTGCGGAGACTTCGGGCCGCCTGAACTGTGAGACCGGCCGCCTTTGCCGCATCGTGCTTGATGCTCTCCTGGATGGCTGCCTCTGGTATGGCGCAGATGCCGTTGGAGTTGAAGGCCGTTGCCGACCGGGAGCTGCCAGAACTACAGTCAGCGACGTTCGAGGTACTAGACCCGATTACTCGCGAAGGGACTGCTTCCTGGGAGCTTCCCAGGGAGGTCGCCTTGGAGGGCCTGCGGGTCGAAGTTCCCGCGTCTGAGGTCGGCGTAGTGGTTCGGGCGACGGCTCCAGGAGCCTGGTCGCCATCGGTGTTCGTACCGCCCGGTGGCGTGCTGAAGCCACTGTTGCTGGTTCCAGAGCGCAGGATCGTTCTGAAGGTCCGCAGTTCACAGCGAGCGTTGGAACGTCTTGCTCACGAGAATCTCTACATCCTTGGTCGGGTCTGGGCGCCGGGAAGGCGGCTGGCGCCCGGCCTCTATCGTGGGCCCTGCAACGGCGAATGGGCGGACGAGGGGAGAGAGTTTCTCGTCACGTGCCCATTCGCTGGCGGTGAGACGGCGCGCCTTCGCGTTTGGCTGGGCCCCTTTCAGGCGTGGACGACGACCGTCACGGACGATTTCGAAGACTTGGCCTTCGACCTGGATGAACCGAGGCTCGGAGCAACGGTTACCGGGCGATTGTCCGGCTCGCCGGCCGCAGTCTTGCTGGCCGCGGACGACGGGCGCCTTCCGTCGGCGGCGTGGACGGATTCGGCAGGTTCGTTCACGCTCGAAGGACTGTCCCCTGGGCACTTTTCGTTGAGGCTGGTCAACTCTCCACTGGACCGGTGGCCTGTTCGCATCCGGTCTCTTGAGGATTGGGTCGACTTGGGCGACCTGCGGAGTGCGGCGTCGAACCGCCTGACGGTCGAGGTCAGGGGCGCTCATGGCTCTTCGCTTCCGGATCTCGCCGTGGCCGCTACACCGGTTGACCTGAATGGCCAGAATCAAGTCGTCAACTACGGATCGTCGGTCCAAGGAACACTGCAGGAGGTCGGTCTCTTCACATGGGATGGACTTCCGCAGGGTCGCTACGAACTTGACGTCTCAAGCCGACAGGGAGACAGGTATCACCAGGAGTCGATCGAGTTCCTGGGCATGGACTACACGGTTCTGGACATCGAGTTGCTGCGGGTGGAGGGCGTCCTGCGCCGCGGTGGCGACCCGGTGGAAGGCGTCATGCTGTGGTTCGGTGGCATGCGGGGCAGCCGGCGGGTTGCAATGCGGAGTCTGGAGGGTGGCGTCTTCCGAGGATTCTTGCCGCAGGAAGACGATTGGTTCGTGGAGCTCACCGCTGCGCCGCTCTGCAACCCCTGCGAGGGGTCCTGGGAGCAAGGTTGGCAGGGACTCGACTCGGAGACTGTCGAGCGCGTCGGGTTCGTCGCGGCTGAGGCGGACGACGACGGTGTGGTCCGCATGGAGATCGATCTGCCTGCTGGGCGTGTGAACGGTCGTGTTGTCGCTGTCGGCGAGGATGGCCTCCGTGGAGTCGAGGGGGTTCGGGTCACGATCAAGCGTGCAGAGGCGACGTTCCGGCAGGGGGCCATCGGCATAGGCCCCTGGCAGACGCGATCCGAGGAGTCGGGCAGTTTCGTGGTCGAGGGGCTGCCTGCCGGTAACTACACGGCCGTCGCCGAAGCGCCGGACAACAGGGAAAGCAAGCGCGCGTCGGGGGAGGTCCAATTCCGCGTTAACACTGGGCTTTCGCCCCCCGACTTGGAGTTGCGGCTACGAGAGGAGCAGGCGGTAAGAGTGGCGGTCCGTTCGGGCGGGGCGCCAGTCAACCGAGTGGCCGTATGGGTCCGATCCGGGTCAGCCATCGATGGGAGATCGCCCCTGTCTTCGGGCGGACAAGGGGTGTTCTGGCTTCCGCCGCCGGTTTCGACTGTGGATATCTTCGTTTGGGCGGACGGATACGGCGCGACAGGTGTGCGGCGGAACGTAACACCTGGCGGCGTGATCACCGTGGAATTGGGCCGGAGCAGAGGCAGCCTCCGGCTGGCGAAGCGGCTGGGGGGCCGGCTCGTCACCGAGTCGGGAGCAGGAATCGAACTGGACCGCCTCAGGAGTCTCGCCGGCCATGCTGTCCTGGACGATGGAGACGAGATTGTCGTCCGCGATTTGTCCCCCGGACAGTACCTGTGGTGCGCCTCTGTCCACGCCGTGTGTAAGCCGGCCAGCGTCTTGCCGTGGGCCGAGAGTCAGATAGAGCAATAGGAGATTCCAGATGCAGAAATCGATGATCCGTCTTGTGGTGGTTCTTGGTCTTTGCCTTGGTGGAGCACAGGCTGTCGGAGCATCCGAGAAGCCCGGCTGCCTGGGAGTTGGATTCGAGGTCGACTTGAACTCGGGGCTGCTTACCATCGCGTACGTCGTACAGGGCAGCCCTGCTGAAGCAGCCGGCATCAGAGAGTCTGATGTCCTCACGAGTGTTGCGGGTGCCGAAGTGAGATTCGCGTCACATCTCGAGGCGCTGGTTAGCGTGGGGAGCAAGGTCAGCGAGGGGATTCCTGTCGAACTCGGCTTCCGACGGGAAGGTCGGAGCCGTTCAGTGGTCGTGGTTCCTGCCGGTCCGCCCGAAGGCCTGGCAGCAAGGAACGAAGCTGCGTTGCGCTGCGCCGATTCGGCTCTGACGGATGGTCGAAGTGATCTGCCGCCCCGAGGCGGAGAGTGATGTCGCCAGCCGAGCCGCAGTAGGTCCTCCAGCTGGCCGGTGGCCTCGTTGTAGCGGCCGAGCCGGCTCCTTCAGCGCGTCGCGGAGGAGGCGGCTCCAAAGAAAAAGGGCGACCCCGAAGGGCCGCCCTGTTTCGTTCCGGCAGGACCCGGATGGGCGCTCGACCGGGAAAGTCGGTCGCCCATGCTGAAGGGCCTACATCATGCCGCCCATGCCGCCCATGTCAGGCGCGGGCGGGGCATCCGGCTTGTCTTCCTTGATCTCGGAGACCAAGGCCTCGGTGGTCAGCATCAGGCCGGCGATCGAGGCGGCGTTCTGCAGCGCCGTCTTCGTCACCTTGGCCGGATCGATCACCCCGGCAGCGAGAAGGTCTTCCATCTGGTTGGTCGCCGCGTTGTAACCGGTCGAGCCGGTCTCCTGCAGCGCGTCGCGCACGGTGACGGAACCCTCGACGCCGGCGTTGTCGGCGATCTGACGGGTCGGCTCCTCGAGCGCCCGCCGCACGATCGCGACGCCGATGCCCAGGTCGCCTTCCTCGTCCAGCTCACCGACGGCGTCGATGGCCCGCAGCAGCGCCACGCCGCCTCCAGGGACGACGCCCTCTTCGACCGCCGCCTTCGTCGCGTGCATCGCGTCCTCGACTCGAGCCTTCTTTTCCTTCATCTCGGTCTCGGTCGCGGCCCCGACCCGGATCACGGCGACGCCGCCGACCAGCTTCGCGAGGCGCTCCTGGAGCTTCTCGCGGTCGTAGTCGGAGGTCGTTTCCTCGATCTGGTTCCGGATCTGCTTGACCCGGCCGGCGATCGCGGCCTGGCGGCTCGTGTCTCCGGATTCGGTGACGATCGTCGTGTCGTCCTTGGAGAGGACGACCTTCTTCGCGTCGCCGAGGTCCTGCCACTGGACGTTCTCGAGCTTGATGCCGAGATCCTCCGTGATCACCCGGCCGCCGGTGAGGATCGCGATGTCCTCGAGCATCGCCTTGCGGCGATCGCCGAAGCCCGGCGCCTTGACCGCGGCCGCCTGCAGCGTGCCGCGCAGCTTGTTGACGACGAGCGTGGCCAGAGCCTCGCCCTCGACGTCCTCGGCGACGATCAGCATCGGCCGGCCCTGCTTGGCCACCTGTTCGAGGACGGGCAGCAGGTCCTTCATCGAACTGATCTTCTTCTCGTGCAGGAGGACGACGCAGTTCTCGAGCACGCACTCCATCCGGTCGGCGTCGCTGACGAAGTAGGGCGACAGGTAACCGCGGTCGAACTGCATGCCCTCGACGACCTCGAGCTCGGTCGCGAGGCCCTTGGCCTCCTCGACCGTGATCACGCCGTCCTTGCCGACCTTGTCCATCGCCTCGGCGATGATCTGGCCGATCTCGGCGTCGTTGTTCGCTGAGATCGTGCCGACGTTCGCGATCTCCTCGCTGTCCTTCACGTCCGTCGACAGGGCGTCGATCGCGCCGACGGCGGCGTTCACCGCGATTTCGATGCCCCGCTTCAGCTCCATCGGGTTCGCGCCGGCGGTCACGTTCTTCGCGCCCTCGCGCAGGATGGCCTGCGCCAGAACGGTCGCGGTCGTCGTGCCGTCACCGGCCACGTCGGATGTCTTCGAGGCCACCTCGCGCACCATCTGCGCGCCCATGTTCTCGAGTCCATCCTTCAGTTCGATCTCCTTGGCGACGGTCACGCCGTCCTTGGTGATCGTGGGGGAGCCGAACGACTTCTCGATGACGACGTTACGGCCCTTGGGACCGAGCGTCACCTTGACCGCGTCGGCCAGCTTGTTGACTCCGCGCAGGATGGCGCCGCGCGCCTCCTCGGAGTAGACGATCTGCTTTGCCATGTATCTTGTTCTCCAGCCTTCGGTTCCGGTCTATTCCACGACCGCGAGGATCTCGTCCTCGCGCAGGATGACCATGTCTTCGTCGTCGACCTTGATGTCGCTGCCCGAGTACTTTCCGATCAGTACGCGGTCACCGATGCTGACGTCGAGCGCGGAACGCTCGCCGTTGTCCTGTACCTTGCCGGGACCGACGGCTACTACCTCGGCCTCCTGCGGCTTCTCCTTCGCAGCGTCCGGGATGATGATGCCTCCCCGGACCTGCTCCTCCTCGAGCCTCTTGACGAGAACCCGGTCATGAAGCGGACGTACACTCACCAGCAAACTCCTCCTTGGATTGGTGTCGGTGGGATGTGCTCGTTGCGGTTGGGCGAACTGCTGTGCGAAGCTGCGGAAGCCGGCGTCGCCGGCGCTCTGGCGGCAGTCGCTGTTAGCACTCGTCCCGCACGAGTGCTAACAATAGGGGGGTTGCGGGGCGAATGTCAACTTCTCGTGACCTCTCAGAGCCCTCCGCGACCCCCGCGGCCACCGATGCGGCGCCGCTCCGGTCGAGGCGGTAGAGTCTCTCGGCCGCGCGCCGGACATCCTTGGCGCCGCGGTTTGGGGACCAGAGATGGAGGAACCGGTCTTGAGCAGGTTTACTGACAACGGCGGCGGAGCGGGGGTTGCCGGCTTGATCCCGGTCGCGGCGCTCGCACTTGCCTTGCCGCTCATCGCCCCGACCGGCGTCGGGGCGCAGGACGGCGCCACCGCGGCGGCGGTGCCGGTCGAGGAGTTCGAACTGGACAACGGCATGCGCTTCCTGCTCGTCAGGCGCCCGGAGCTGACGACGGTGGCGGCCGCCTGGGCGGCCCACGTGGGCTCGGCGAACGAGCGGCCGGGAATCACCGGTCTCGCCCACTTCTTCGAGCACATGATGTTCAAGGGCACCCACACGATCGGCACGAAGGACATCGAACGGGACCTCGAGATCATCGCGGAGCAGGAGGCGGTCCAGGAGAAGATCCGCGCCGAACTGCGGGAGCAGCGTCGTCGCTACAGGCTGGGCGAAATCGACGACCCCTACGATCCGGCCCACCGGACCAACACCCTGAACGCCCTGCGGGCGGAGTTCCAGGAGCTCGTCGAGGAGCAGCGGGAACTCATGGTCAAGGACGAGCTGGACAAGGTCTACACGGACGGCGGAGGGACCAGCCTCAACGCCTTCACCAGCAACGACTTCACCGTCTACATCAACCAGTTGCCCGCGAACCGGCTCGAACTCTGGTTCTGGCTCGAGTCCGACCGGCTTCTGAATCCGGTCTTTCGGGAGTTCTACGCCGAGCGCGACGTGGTCTATGAAGAGCGTCGCCTGCGCACCGAATCGACGCCGACGGGCCGCTACGACGAGCAGGCGGACGCGATGTTCTGGCAGTCCCACCCGTACAGTTGGCCGATCGTCGGCTGGCCGTCCGACCTGGAGGTCATCAGCAAGGCCCAGGCCGACGAGTTCTTCGCCACCTACTACGCGCCGAACAACCTGACCGGGGTGCTGGTCGGCAACTTCGACCCGGCCGAGGTTCGGGAACTCGCCGAGCGCTACTTCGGCCGTCTGGGACGGGGCCAGCGTGAGGCTCCCGACGTCGTCACCCTCGAGGCCGAGCAACTGGCCGAGAAGCGGCTCACCGCGGAGTGCGACTGCCAGCCGCAGCTCCAGCTCCGCTATCACGCGGTGCCGTTCGGCCACGCGGACGGCTACGCACTCGACGTGATCGCTGGCGTCCTGAACGGCCGCACCGGGCGCCTGTACGAGGAGATGGTCGAGGGCGCCGAGATTGCGTCCAGCGCCGGCGCTTTCTTCGATGCGAGGAAGTACGCCGGCGTGTTCAACCTGCGCGCCGAGACGAAGGGCGATGCCGCTCCCGAGCAGCTCCTCGCCGCCTGGGATGAAGTCGTCGCGGAGCTGATCGCCGAGCCGGTCCCGGAAGACGAGCTGGCCAAGGTCAAGAACCGGGTGTCGGCCGACACCTACCGGCAGCTTCGGGAGCCGTTCTTCCTGATGATCCAGTTGGCCGTCATGGACTCGATGGGCGACTGGCGGTACCTGAACACGGTCGCCGAGCGCACGAACCAGGTCACCGCCGAAGACGTGCAGCGGGTGGCGGCGAAGTATCTCCAGCCGTCGAAGCGCCTGGTCAGTCTGTACTACCGCAAGGCGGGCACCGAGGCGGAGGAGACGCCCGCCGAGCTGGAGGCTCTGCCGCCGGAGATGCGGACGGCTCTCATGTCCCAGGCGGAGGCGATCGCGGCGATCGAGGATCCGGCCCAACTGGAGGCGGTTCTGCAGCAGGTCGACGCCCAGGCGGGCCAGGTGCCTGACGAGATGCGGCCCGCGCTCGAGTGGATGCGGAGTGTGATCGAGGAACGGCTCGCCGAACTGCGGGAAGACGACGGAGGAGAAGAATGATCTACCGGTCGCACCTGAGGACACTGGCCTGCTTTGCCCTGCTCTTCGGGCTGGTCGTTCCCGGCGGCGCCCAGAGTGGCGCCGAGATCGTCGATCACCCGACCGAACTGACATACGGCCCGCTCGATTTCGAGCTGCCCGATGCCGATTCCTACCGGCGCGAGCTCACGGGCGGCGTTCCGGCGTACCTGGTGGAAGACCGCGCGCTGCCGCTGGTGGACATCACGGTGCGTCTCCGCATCGGTTCGTACCTGGAGCCGGCGGAGCAGGCGGGGCTGGCCGACCTGACCGGCACCCTGATGCGCACGGGCGGTGCCGGCGAGCTCGATGCGAAGGCCTTCGACGAGGCGGTGGAAGCGGTGGCAGGCAACTTCTCCGCCTTCATCGGAAGCACGAGTGGCCGGATGTCGATGAACTGTCTGTCCACGGTGCTCGACGAGTGCCTGGACCTGTTCTTCTCGATGCTCGGCGAGCCCCGCTTCGATGCCGATCGACTCGATCTCGCGAAGCAGAACGAACTCGAGAACCTGAAGCAGCGCAACGACGATCCCGCTTCCGTCGCGGGCAGGGAGGGTCAGTGGCTGCTCTACGGACGGGACCACGTCGAGTCGCGTTTCGTCACCGATTCGTCGCTCTCGGCGATCGGGCGGGAAGACCTCGCCGCCTTCCACCGCGGCTACGTGCATCCTGGTCACATGGTCATCGCGGCCGCCGGAGACTTCGACAGCGACGAACTCGCCGCCAAGCTGTCCGCGCTGCTCGACCGCTTCGACGGCGAAGGCCGCCAGCAGGCGTCGTGGCCGCCGCAGGGTGCGGCGTACGAGCCCGCGCCGGGTGTGTACGTCGCCCGGCAGGACATTCCGCAGGGGCGAGTGCAGATCGGCCACCGGACGTTCAAGCGCCAGGATTGGGGGAGCCCGGATCACTTCGCCCTGGCGATGATGGACAGTGTTCTCGGCAACGGCGGCTTCACGACCCGGTTGATGAAGAGGATCCGTTCGGACGAAGGTCTGGCCTACGGCGCCTACTCGAGCTTCCGCATCGGCAACTACTGGCCCGCCAACCTCAGTGTCACCTTCCAGTCGAAGAGCGAAACGGTGGCCTATGCGGCGAAGATCGCGCTCGAGGAGATCGATCGCATCCGCGCCGAGCCGGTCGGCGAGGACGAGCTCCAGACGGTCAAGGCGGCCGCTGTCGAGACCTTCCCGACCAGCTTCGACTCGGCTTTGGCCGTGGCGCAAGTGTTCGCGCAGGACGAGTTCCTGGGCCGACCGCACAGCTACTGGCGGACCTACCGGGAGAACGTCGAGGCCGTGACGACTGCAGATGTGCAACGGGTGGCCAGGCGCTACCTCTCGCCCGACCGGCTCGTCATGCTGATCGTCGGCGACTGGGAGGCGATCGAGCCGGGCGACAGCGACGGTCGGGCGACGATGGCGGAGGTCGCGGGCAAGATCGGGGGCGGGGTCACCATGCTGCCGGTGCGCGATCCAGTGAGTCTGGAATTGGTGGAGCAGTGAGACCTGAGCCCAGGCAGCCGGCGTTGAACGGACCGTGATCGTTTGCAGGCTCTAGACAGCTTCCTGGAGGTGGTCGTCGGGTACGCCTGGGGCATGCCCCTGGTCGTCCTGCTGATCGGTTCGGGTGCCTTCTTCTGTCTCTACCTGCGCCTGCGGCCCCTCTTCCATATGGGGCACGCCACCGCGGTCACCCTCGGGAAGTACGACTCCGACGACGATCCGGGGCACATCAGCCACTTCCAGGCCCTGTCGACGGCGCTGGCGGCCACGATCGGGGTCGCAACATCGGCGGTGTCGCGATCGCGGTTACTCAGGGCGGCGCGGGCGCCGTGTTCTGGATGTGGGTGGCTGCTTTCGTCGGCATGGCGACCAAGTTCTGCTCCTGCACGCTGTCTCAGATCTACCGCCGTCCAGATGAGCGCGGAGCGCTCCAGGGCGGGCCGATGTACACGATCGAGCTCGGCCTGGGGCGGAAGTTCAAGCCGCTGGCGATCATGTTCTGCACCTTCGGGCTTGTCGGCTGCCTGCCGATGTTCCAGAGCAACCAGGTAGCGGAACTTCTGGAGGCGCAGCTCGCGGTACCGCCACTCTGGACGGGCGCGGCCTGCGTGGGACTCGTCGCCCTGGTCGCTTTCGGGGGCGTGGAACGGATCGGCGCGGTGACGGCCCGTTTCGTTCCCGTGATGTGCCTCCTGTACCTGGGAATGGCGCTCTGCATTTTCGTCGCCCGCTCCGACGTGGCTATCGACGTGTTCGGTCGGATCTTTCGCGAGGCGTTCACCGGCACGGCCGCGACGGGCGCCGCGATGGGCATCGGTTTCCAGCAAGCGATGATGATCGGTGTCCGTCGAGCCGCCTTCTCGAACGAGGCGGGACTCGGCACCGCGCCGCTCGCACACGGCGCGGCGAAGACGAACGAACCCGTGCGCGAGGGCTTGGTGGCGATGCTCGGCCCGTTCATCGACACGATCGTCGTCTGCTCTCTTACCGCCTTCGTCATCCTCTCCAGCGGCCTGGAGACCGTCGGCGAGATTTCGGGAGTCTCGCTCACCGCCGACGCGGTTCAGAGCACCCTCGGCACGCCAGGCCGGGTACTCCTGGTGTTGATCGTAATGATGTTCGCCGTCTCGACGATGGTGAGCTATTCGTACTACGGCAAGCGGTGCTTCGGCTACCTGTTCGGCGCCAGATCGGACTGGCTGTACACTTGGCTGTACCTCATAGGCTTGTTTGGTGGTGCCATCGTCGACGTCGAGACCGTAGTAAATCTGATCGACTCGGCTCTTGCGCTCATGGCCGTGCCGAATCTGATCGCGACGCTCCTGCTCGCGCCGAAGGTCAAACAGGCGGCGTTCGACTACTTCGACCGAGTGCGGGTTGGCAAGAGTGAGATGGTCCGGGAAGACTGAACAGGTGACTAAGGTGTACTCCTCGACCGAGAGGAGGACCAGGAATGCGCTTCCGGCCATGAAGTCGCGGACCTCGTCCGGGGGCCGAAGCCGATCGACAATCGAGTCGCAAGATCATCCTCCGATGATCCCCGAGCCCAACCGGCTCACGCTCACTTCTCGCTGGACAGCGCGGCCTTGACAGATCGCTATGCCCTTCTGATAATCTGACGCCACACACAACAGGAGGTCCTCCACAGCAGGAGGTCCTCCATGAGGAAAGAAAGTTGGTTCCGGGGCGCGCTGCTGAGCGTGCTGTTCTTCGCGCTGCTGATCGGCGGCGCGCCGACAATGGTGGCGGCTTCATCGCCAACCAGCGTTCAGAGCGCTGCCGGCGGTTGTCCTAGTGGGTACTCTCAGAATGCGCGTTCTGGGGAGTGCATGCAGGATGTGTCGCCCGGCGAAGCCGCTGACCGATTCTGCGGGGATGTAGGCAGTTTCGTCGATAGCGGAGCGGCTGACATCGTCTATGGATCCGCTGCTGCTGCCGGTGGTGCCGGTGCTCTCGCCAAGTTGTGGTTCGGCGCATCGATGGGGCCTGTAGGCCTGTCGGCGGTGGCAGCCGGTGCTCTTGGTTGGGGATTGACGCGCGTAGCTCGCGGTCTCTGTGTCGCAACTGGGAGGGGATGATGGCAAGAACGAGAGGCTCAGCCCCGGACGCGCGCGTTCGTACCGCCGCAGCCCCGGATTCGGACACTCGTACAGCCGCAGCCCGGGCCGCGGACGCTGGGGCAGCCGCGGCTCCGGACCCGGACGCTCGTGCAGCCGCAGCGCACGACCTGAGCGAAGTAGAAGAAGAGTTGCTGCTACTTTGCGCCGCTTCGTAGTTGCGGTGTTGATCGTCGCGCTCTTACTGGCCGTTCCGGGGACGGCGGCGGCAGAGTGCGAGTTCATTCGCGCGCCGCTCTTGCAGCCGTGGACGGTGGATCCGGTGTTTCCTGGCTGCTTTTTCGTCCTGGTTGGCTGGCTGATTTGCTTCGCCGCCGGCGGCGTACCGACGCCGGATGATCCGCCCGAAACGCCGACGGTTACGGAGGTCGTGCGTGTCCTCTGCTACTCCGGCGGCGGCTGACTGAAGCCAGCAACCAAGGCGGGTTCAACCCGCTGGACACCTAACCCGCCGTCTCCGGTTGACCCCGGGGCGGCGGGTCTTCGCGTTCGGGGACGATCCCGCCTTCCGAGGTGGCCGTTCCAACGGGCGCGGCCCTGCACGCCTAGCCCGCATGTCGTAAGGGGGTGATTTGAGGTCGGGCCTCTTCCCGCGGATGATTCAAGTGTTACCGAGCACTTGGACGATCCGCAGGAGTGCGGCCCGTGATGATTGGAGACCGTCGGCGAGGTCAGCGGCGTCTCTCTGACGGCGGATTCCGTCGAGAGCGCGCTCGGCATGCCCGGCCGTGCGTTTCTCGTGCTGATCGTGATGCTCTTCGCCATCTCGACGATGGTGAGTTACTCGTACTACGGCAAGCGCTGTTTCGGCTACCTCTTCGGCGCCAAGCGCGACGGGCTGAGCTACTGCCAGAAGTTGTGGATCCGTTGATGTAGATCAGGCGGCGTATCCTCCTGGGTGTTGAACGAAACGCCCGGTCGGAAGCCGGGAGAAAGGACACGCCGCCCATGCTCAAGATAGTCGAAACCGCTTCGGAGGGGAACACCGCGGTGCCTCTCGACGAGCTTTTCCGCGAGGGGGCTCGCCGGATGCTGGTGGAGGCCCTGGAGGTGGAAGTCTCCGAGTACTTGGAGAGACACCGCGGGGAACGTGGAGAGGACGGCCGGGCACTGGTGGTGCGCAACGGCCGTGCCCGCGCGCGGCAGGTGACGATGGGCGCCGGCACGGTGGAGGTCAGGGCTCCCCGGGTCGACGACCGGAGCCCTGCCCATCGCTTCACGAGCTCGATCCTGCCGCCGTACATGCGTCGCTCGCCGAAGGTCGAGGAGGTCCTGCCGGTCTTGTACCTCCTGGGTCTGTCGACGGGCGACTTCAAGGAGGCGCTCGGCGCCTTGCTGGGGGAGAAGGCCTCGGGCCTGTCTGCATCCAGCATTGCGCGGATGACCTCGTCGTGGGAGGAGGAGTACCGGTCCTTCCGGCGACGAGACCTGAGCGACGAGGACTACGTGTACGTGTGGGCGGACGGCGTGCACTTCCGGGTCCGTCTGGAGGACGATCGCCTGTGCACGCTGGTCCTGCTTGGCGTGCGCCGTGACGGGACCAAGGAGCTGATCGCGGTGGAGGACGGGTACCGGGACAGTGCGGAGAGCTGGGCAAGCGTCCTGCGGGACCTGAAGCGCCGCGGCCTGCGAGCGCCGGCCCTGGCCATCGGCGACGGCGCTCTGGGCCTGTGGCGGGCAATCCGCGACCTGTGGCCCGAAACCAGAGAGCAGCGATGCTGGGTGCATCGGCTGAGGAACGTGCTGGACAAGCTGCCGAAGCGGCTCCAGGCGAAGGCGAAACGGGCGCTGCACGAGATCATGTACGCCGACTGCCGCGAGGACGCCGAGGCCGAGATCGAGCGCTTCGCCGAGGACTACGGCGCCAAGCACCCCAAGGCAGTCGAGTCGCTGATCAGGGACCAGGACTGCCTCCTCAGCTTCTTCGACTTCCCGGCCGAGCACTGGCAGCACCTGCGCACCACCAACGCGGTCGAATCGACCTTTGCCACCGTCAAGCTGAGACAGCGGGTCACCAAGGGCGCCGGCTCACGGACCAAGGCCCTGCTGATGGCCTTCAAGCTGCTCGACATGGCCCAGAAACGCTGGCGGCGTGTCACCGCCCCGCACCTCGTCGCTCTGGTCAGAGAAGGAGTACCATTCACCAACGGAACTCAGGTCAGGAACGCTGCCTGATCAACTCGACGATCCACAACTTTCGGCAATACCTCACCGCCCTGATGGCGGTGCCGAACCTGATCGCGACGCTACTGCTGGCACCGAAGGTGAAGGCGGCGGCGACCGATCACTTCAACCGGCTGCGGGCGGAGCGAAGGGGTCAGCGTGGCTGAAGTTGATCGCTACCTCGGGAAGTAGCGCACGCCTGGCAGACCCTCGAAGTCAGCGTCCTGAGTCCACAGCTCCGCCTCTTCGGCGTAGGCGGCTGCGAGAATCGAGGCGTCGGCCATCGGCAGGGAGTGCTCAAGTGACAACTGCGCCGCACTGAGCGCGAGTTCGGCCGACAGATCGATGACCGTACCTCGCTGCATGGCCGCAATGGCCTCCAATGCCGCGGCCTCGGAACGCTGTCGGGCTATGACCCTGTACACCTCGTAGAGGCAGATCACCGGTACGAGGAGCCTCCCTGTGTCGAGGATTGGTTCTTCATACAGATCTGCACGCTCGGAGTCGGCGAAGAACTCGAGCCACGCCGACGAGTCGACGACGTTCACAGCCGATCAGGTTCGCGGTCGACGGTGGTGTCGATGCCCTTGAGGAACCCCCGGTACTCCCGCATCGGCTTGACCGGGATCAGCTCAATGCAGCGGCCGACGCGAATGGCCTGGATCTTCTGGCCTGGCTTGAGTCGCAGAGCGGTGCGGATCTCAAGCGGGATGACGACCTGGTACTTGGGCGAGAGAGTCACTTCGGTCATGGCGTGCAACGGTATCACGATCGATTGGATATTCGTATGACGGCATGCCAGGACACGACGAGGACGGTGAGTTCTTCCGCAGTAGTGTCGGCAGCATGAAGAGAGCGGCCAGCGCGGTCGCGGTTTGTCTGGCTCTGAATGTCGCGCCTGCGCCGGCAGTCGATCCCTGTAGAACCGACCTCACCCCGGCCGGTGGAGTCGCGCAAGGTGGTGGGCCTGAACTGGCCCGGGATCTACCTCCCGCCGGACAGTGGCGCATATCGAGCCGGGATGTCGGCAGGCGGATCCGTGAGGGCTGCGGCGCCGGGCTTATCGAGGCGCCGCTGGCCGCAGTGCGCGAGGTGATCGACGCCGCGGCGGAGTTTGACGAGTTCATGCCCCGGATGCTCGAGTCCGAGGTCGAGCCGGTGGCACCGGGCGTGTACCTGAACCGGCAGGTCCTGGACACGCCTTTTCCCGCCGAGGATCGCCACTACACGGTGCGGGTCGAGACCCACAGCTTCGAGACCAACTCCGGCCCGGGCTGGCAGGCCCGCTGGAACCACGTGGAAGGCTCCGGGAACATCCGGGAGAGCGTTGGTTCCTGGACGCTTCTTCCCGTCGAGCCAGATCGCACGGTGGTCATCTACCGGGTTCTGACCGATCCTGGCGGCAGACTCCCGGCCTGGATTGTCGATTACGCGGCGCCCCGCACGCTCCGCGGCGTGCTGGGGGCGGTTCGGGACCGGGTGTTGGCGGGCGAGTGAGTTCGGGGCGGGGCGTTCTACTCCGTGCCGGCGAGGACGACGACCACGTTCTGGCCGCCGAAGCCGAAGGCGTTGACGAGCGCCACACCGGTGGGGTGGGCTCGGGCCCGGTTCGGCACGTAGTCCAGGTCGCAGTCCGGGTCCGGCCGATCGAGGTTGATCGTCGGGCAGATCGTGCCCTCCTCGATCGTCTTGACCGCGGCGAGGGCCGACACCGCTCCGGCGGCGCCCAGCATGTGGCCGACCTGGGACTTCGTCGCGGTCACCGCGACGTGTCGAGCCCGGTCCCCGAGAGCGGCCTTGATCGCCAGGGTCTCGGCGACGTCGCCGAGGGGCGTGGCCGTGCCATGAGCGAACACCGCGTCGACCTCGCCGGGGTCCGTGTTGCTCGATTCGAGGGCTCGGGTCATCGCGGCCGCCGCGCCGGCGCCGTCCGGACGCGGAGCGGTCAGGTGATGCGCGTCGGCGGTCACGGCACCCCCGCGCACCTCGGCGTAGATGTGGGCGCCGCGTTGCTCTGCGTGACGCTCGGTCTCGACGACGAACGCGGCGGCGCCCTCGCCGAAGACGAAGCCGTCGCGGTCGGCGTCGAACGGCCGGCTGGCGGCCGGCGGGTCGTCGTTCCGCGTGGAGAGAGCCTGGAGCCGGGAGAAGGTCGCGACGATCAGCGGTGTGATGGCCGCCTCCGTGCCGCCGGCGATCACTGCGTCGACTTCGCCCGAGCGCAGCAGCCGGTAGGCCTCGAGCAGGGCATAGTTGCCGCTTGCGCAGGCCAGGGTGGAGGTCGTCGTCGGCCCGGTGACGCCGAGTTCGATGGAGATCAGGCAGGAGACCGCGTTCGGCATCACGTCGGTGACGAGAAACGGGTTCGCCTTCCGCGGACCACGCGCGACGAGCCGGCGCGTGCCGCTCTCCATGCTCGACGCGCCCCCGCCCCCGGTGTTGAAAGCGACGCCGTGCCGATGCGCCACGGCCGGGTCGATTGCCAGGCCCGCGTGGGCAACCGCCTGCTTGGCCGAGGCCACCGCGAAGTGGGTCGAGCGCGCGATCCTGCGCGCCGCCTTGCCGGCCAGCCACTCGGTGGGGTCGAAGTCGTGTACCTCGCAGGCGATCTTGACGTTGAACGCCTCCGTGTCGAACGCGGTGATCGGGCCGGCGCCCGAGTCCCCGGCCTTCATCCGCCGCCAGAAGGTCGGCACGTTGTTGCCAACCGGCGTTACGGCGCCGAGCCCCGTGATCACGATCCGGCCGTTGTCGGTCGCAGGCATCGCGCGAGGATAGCGCCGTTCCTGCGGCGGTCCGCTGGGACTGGGTGCGCCGGCCTTCTGGCCGGCCTCCGGCGCCCGGGCGGTGGTGAGCCGGTGTCCCTGCGCTACGCTCCCTGCTTTCCACAGGAAGCCTGAACTGACGCACCGCGTGCGCCGGCCTCCGGGCCGGATTCGAGCCGCGGGGCGTCGAGCACGGGAACTGGGAGTCCGAGTATGAGTCGAGAGCCTGTCCTTCGGTTGACGCTACGGATCGTCGGGGTCCCCGCGCTTCTGCTGGCCATCGGCTTGCCTGCCGGCGCCCAGTCCAACGGCTCGTTCGTTCCCGTCACCGACGCGATGTTGGAAGACCCGGCCCCGGCGGATTGGCTCCACTGGCGTCGCACCCAGAACGGTTGGGCCTTCAGCCCGCTCGACCAGATCGATCGGGAGAACGTGGCGGACCTCACCCTGGCCTGGTCGCGCGGGCTGGAGGAGGGGAGCCAGCAGGGAACGCCGCTCGTCTACGACGGCGTCATGTACTACCCGAATCCGAGCAGCGTCACCCAGGCGATCGACGCTGCGACGGGCGATCTCCTGTGGGAGTACAAGCGGCCGATCCCCGACGACATCGCGACCTACGTGGGCGGTCTGGAGACGGTGAACCGCAGTCTCGCGATCTACGGCGGTCTGATCATCGACACGGCGAACGACGGCTACGCCTACGCCCTGGATGCGGTGACCGGCGAGCTGGTCTGGGAGACCCGAATCGTCGACTACGAGGAGGAGCCCGCGAGGCACTCGACAGGGCCGATCGTTGCCGCGGGTCGCGTGATCTCAGGGCGTAGCTGCCGGCCGCACCGGGGCCCCGAGGCCTGCTTCATCGCGGCCCACGACGCGGCGACGGGCGAGGAGCTCTGGCGTCGCCCGCTGATTCCGGGACCGGGCGAGCCCGGAAATGAGACGTGGGGCGATCTGCCGTTCGAGGACCGGCACCATGTGGGGTCCTGGATGGCGCCGAGCTACGACCCGGAACTCGAATTACTCGTCGTCGGCACGTCCGTCACCTCGCCGGCGCCCAAGTTCCTGCTCGGCGGCCACGAAAAGAGGCACCTGTACCACAACAGCACCCTGGCCCTGGAGATCGACACCGGCGAGGTGCGCTGGTACTACCAGCACCTGAACGACCACTGGGATCTGGACCATCCCTTCGAGCGGTTGCTCGTCGACACGGCGGTCGCGCCGGACGCCGAGGCCGTCGCGTGGCGGAATCCGCGGATCGAAGCGGGCGAGATGCGCAAGGTCGTCACCGGCGTGCCGGGCAAGACCGGCCTGGTCTACACCCTCGACCGCGAGACCGGCGAGTTCCTGTGGGCGCGGCCGACGGTGCCCCAGAACGTGATCGAGCGGATCGACGGCGAAACCGGCGCCGTGGTCGAGAACCCGGAAGTCGTGTTCACCGAGCTGGAACAGGAACGCCTGATCTGCCCGTCGCTCCTCGGCGGCAAGGACTGGGAGGCGGGCGCCTACAGTCCGCTGACGAACACGATGTACTACCCGCTCCGGAACCTGTGCTCCCAGATGACGACGCGCGTCGGCCGTGGCGCGATGCACTACGCACTGGTGAACGACACCCGGTTCGCGCCCGGCAAGGAACTGCTCGGCACGGTCTACGCGATCTCCGCCGAGACCGGGGAGACGAAGTGGCTCCACGAGCGGTTGCCCGCGACGATGTCGCTCGCCGCGACCGGCGGCGGTCTCGTCTTCGGCGGCGACGTCGGCGGCCGCTTCTGGGCCCTGGACCAGGAGACCGGCGAGGTGCTGTGGGAGATCAACCTCGGCTCCTCGGTGACCGGTTTCCCGATCAGCTACGAAGTGAACGGACGGCAGTACGTGGCTGTCGGCACCGGCGCCGAGGGCGGGTCGACGACGACCTTCAGGAGGCTGACGGCGGAACTCCGTCCGAGCTCGAAGAACACGCTGTTCGTGTTCGCGCTGCCCGAACAGTCGATTTCGTGGCGGTGAGCCCGCTCGGTGCGCTTCGTGTCGGTACGCCAGCCTTCTGGCCGGCATGCGCTTGGTGGATCCGCGGGAAGCAGGGAACCAGAAGGGCGCGCCGCTGAGCAGGGTTCGGCGCCGAACGGCCTGAAGGCGCGGTCCCATCGTCTTTGGGGGCAGTGCTGTGCTGCTCTCTCGGTCTCAGCCATAGGAGGAACCACTGCCTGCGTAGAGATCGCCGGGATCGTCGTTCTCGGAGGCCGCGGTTCGTATGCTGGGCATCTTCAGGTCGAGCACCCGCAATGACCCATCGGGCATCCGTGCGATGGATTCGATCCGGTGGAAAAACTCTCCGTGGGTCTCGGCGAACGCGGCCAGGCCTCGGAGCTTTGCCAGGGCGTCGGAGATGTGGGGACTGTGGGGATCAACGATGGAGGCATTCACGGCCTCGGTCCCGCCGTGAAAGAAGATGAAGTCGGGACACATTCGTCGCCAGTTCCCTTGGGTGTCTTGGTAGGCGATGGCGAGAGCGTCGGCCGAAGGCCGTGACGGGTTCCGGTACCACGCGAGGAAGTCCGGCCGCCGCATTTCGGTATCGAGTACCTCGATCTCCCACTCGTTCAGAGACTCGACCGGGAAGTTGCCGTCCTCGTCGCACATGAGGTGTCCGGCCCGGGTTGGCAGGTTCTCGCCGTGCTCGTCCTCTGTCTCTTCGGTGCGCACGCGGGGGCCACCAGCACTTCCGCGCGGGGACAATCCCAGCCGGTGGAGATGGCGTCCTTCGCGAAGAGAACCCGGATGTGAGTGCGGTCCTGCACCGTTTCAGGACTGATGTGTGGCACGGTGAAGGCGCCGAGCTCGATCGGGCTGTGATCACCGAATACGTGGGCCAAGGCATCCGGTTCGAGATCGGGCCAAGCGTCGCGAATCGTCGTGAAGGCAGTCAGCAAGAGCTGGTTTGAGGGCTTGTTCGGCACCTGTACGACGAGCAAGGGCACCACCGCCTCAGCCCGACCGCTCTCCGTCTCCTCATAGACGCGCCAAGCGTCGGTGCTCTGTTTCGCCTTTCTGGCTGCCCGCGCAAGGAGGACGGTGTCAAACTGGCCCGTCCCTGTCGGAAAATCGATGCGTATGTCGTCCTTGAGCAGACCGGACTCCTGCACACGGGCGGGGTCGACGACGATGGATGGGTACGTTGTCCGGTTCTTGGCTGCTTCCATCGCCTGGTTGAACCGTTCGACCGTCGCGGAGATCCCCCATACGACCGGTACGGGCGGCGAGCTGTTGGTTCCGTTGACCAACCGCTGCACGATGGTTGCCTTCTCGGCCCGGTCCGCTTTGCTCGGCGTTCGCATGCCGCGGTGCGCTTCGTCGAGGATCAGGTAGAGCGTGAGGCGCTTGTCGGCGATCGTGTTCGCCAGCGTGTCCCACATGGTGTAGGCGCGGGTGTCGGGTCTCGGCATGCCTCTCTGTACGTTGTCTTCGTCTGGTTCGGGCGCTCCGCGGACTAGCAGGGAGTTCTTGCCCAGCTTCTGGGTGTTCAGGAAGTACACGTTTCCGGGTTCCAGAGTCTCCCTGGTGAAGGTGTTGCCGATCACGATGAGGCGGTGGTGCGCTACCCGATCGGAAGCGTCCTTGAGCCGAAATCGCGTCTGCTCGTTGAGAGACGGGTCGTCAGTGAACCACAGCACGACGGCGCCAGGGTCGTGCTCGAAGTCGTAGTCCAAACGGAGCCATCGGTCTCCCGTCCCGCAACAGCGATGCTGCCGTTCTCGATTTCGGCGATCGTTCCCGTTTCCAGGTACTGAATCGTCCCCTTCTTACCGACTCGTGCGAAGCCCTTCCCGAAGTTGCGGCGTAGGGTTTGTGGTGTGAGGCCCCAGAGCATCTCCGTTCCGTCCGGCTTGAGTGGCCAGACAGCCTCCGTGCCCGCAGGGGCCTCCACCGAATGCCGGTCGATCTCATTCGGCAACGGATCACCAATGGAGTGGATCGTAGGAGATTCGGTGCGAACGAAGATCGGGTAGAGCTGGTTTGGCCTAGTTCCGCGTCGATTCGCCCGGTTTCGACGGCGTAGCCCCTTCCACTCCACGGGGATCGCTTCGCCCTGGTCGCCCTGTAGGGCGTCGAGCATGTTGCGGTCCCAGGGCCTGATTCGCGTTTGTCCTATCGTCAGGAGGAAGAAGTGCTCTTCCACGAGTGAGAATTGGCCTTGGCGTACCCTTCCGCTGCCGGCGACGACACTCGTGATCATCTGAACGGAAGAGCCGGCGAATGTCTGCTCAAGAAGCAGGCCGAGGCGATGGACTTCGTTCTCGTCGATGGCGACGATTAGCACTGAACTCTCGGGATTCAGCGGTCTCCTTGCCAGCTTCAGCCGCCGCTCCATCATCGCGAGCCACTTGGAGTGGCGGTACGCGTCGTCCTTGTCGACGTAGTCGTTGTTGTACTTCCAGTCGCGTGCGCCGGAGTTGTAGGGCGGGTCGATGTAGATCGCGTCTACCTTGCCCTCGTGGGTGTAGAGCAGGAGTTGGAGGGCATGGTAGTTCTCGGCGTTGATCACCGTATGAAACGGCTTGTCGCCGCCTCGTTCTACCCTGCCAGTGGACACGAGGCCTGGGTAGACCGGGTCGCCGAACTCGGCGACGACGATCAGGTCATCGACGGTGCGGCTTGCAGTTCTGGAATCGGTCTCCTCTCCGGCTGGCTGGGGAGCTTGCCGGACCAGGTCAGCTACGCGGCCTTGGGGAGTGCTGCGGACACGCCGGACACGCCACAGATTGCCGTCCAATGGGCACGGTCCACTTCGCGTCTGAGATCCGCCGCGAGCTGCGGGTTCTGGTGTTCGACCTCGCGAAGGAGGGTGGTTAACCTCGACACGATCCGCTCTGTCTTGTTTGGTCTTCCAAGGGGCTGCCGGATAGCAGGCGGGTGTTGGCCTCAAGGGTACCCCAGCAGGTCGGGGACCGAGGCCGTCGGTGTAGGGACGCCGATTCTGGGCGGCGGCGTGGAAGCGAGATGTGGGCGTCTTGTGCGCTGACGAGCCGCTTTCTCGTAGTAACATCAATTGTGCGGATCGAGTTCGACGCGGCGAAGCGTTCGGCAACCCTCAAGGCGAGGGGTCTCGACATGGTCCGCGCGGGGGACGTGTTCGCGGGTGCGACGCTGACCGTTGAGGACGACCGGAAGAACTATGGCGAGAGACGGTGCATCACGATCGGGTTCCTCGACGCCAGGATGGTAGTCCTTGTCTGGACGCCACGCGACGGGGCGTATCGGATCATCAGCATGAGGAAGGCGAATGAACGCGAACAGGGACTCTACGGCCCCAGATTCTGAGCAGGACCTTGCGCCGGACCTCTCCGCCGACCCTTGGCCGGAGAAGTTCGCGAAGGCAACCGTTCGCCGGGGTCGTCCGCCGAGCGCCAACCCGAAGGTGTCGACGACGATCCGTCTTTCCCGGGAGGTGGTGGACCACTTCAAGGCCGGCGGTCGTGGATGGCAGACGCGGATCGATGCCGCGCTTCTCGAGTGGATCAGGAAGGGTGACGCCGCCTGAGGTCCGGACCGGTTGGCCTGGTAGCGGTAGACGCACTGGTAGGCTCCTCTTGATCCAAGAACAGCGCCTTACCAGGAGGTGGAGAATGAAGACCAGGGCCTTCTCTCTCTGTGCAGCCGCGAGCCTGCTCCTCGTGCCGTGGCTCGCCGCCGACGACATTCCGCGCACGGCGAGCGGCAAGCCGGATTTCTCCGGCAACTACGACGTCTCGTTCCTGACTCCGCTGGAGCGCGATCCGAGGTTCGGCGACCGGATGTACCTGACCGAAGAGGAAGCGGAGGCGATCGCCGACGGAACGGCGGCTGCCAACGCCCGCGACCTGGAGGTCCGGGAATCGAGCCGCGGCGTGATCGCTGGCCTGTCCGATGAGGGTTTTCGGGGCGTCGGCGGCTACAACCTCTTCTGGCTCGACCGCGGCACGTCCGCCTTCAAGGTCGACGGGAAGTACCGCACATCGGTGATCACCGATCCGCCGAACGGGCGCTTGCCGGCCCGAACCGAGGCGGGGCAGGCGCGCTTCGACACGTTGCCGCCGTTCAGCTACGAGAACACCGGCACGGCGTGGTGGCTCGAGAAGGGCGACGACCCGTACGACGGGCCCGAGTCCCTCACGCTGGGCAACCGTTGCGTGTTCCACCAGGGCTCGACGATGCCGATCGGCCCGAGGGCGTACAACAACCTGAAGACGATCGTCCAGACCGACACCCACGTCGTCATCCTGATCGAGTGGATGCACTGGGCCCGGATCGTGCGCCTGGGGGCGGAGCACATTCCGGAGGACTACCGCTCCTACGCCGGTGATTCCGTCGGACGGTGGGAAGGGGACACGCTGGTCATCGAGACGAGGAACCTGCTGGGCGACTGGGGCTTCCACCGCAAGGGCGCCCATGTCGTCGAGCGGCTGAGCTTCCAGGACGAGGACAACCTCTTCTACGAGTACACGGTGAACGACCCGGAGTTCACCGCTCCCTACAGCGGGTCGCTGCCCTGGCCGCGCACCGACGATCGCCTCTACGAGTTCGCGTGCCAGGAGGGGAACTACTCGATGGGCAACACGCTCCGCGGCGCGCGGTACCTTGAGCAGCAGTACGACCAGCACCACGGGCGGGAGTAGTCGGCGCCCGCACTGGGTAACCTGCGGCAGGCGGACCACTTCGGGGTTGACCCCGTTCGCCTAAGGTGACAGGGTTCGCCTTCCTTCCGTTCAGACAACTCGGCGTTTCGCCGAAGAGGAGTATGGCCAACGTCATGAAACTCGGAACTAGCGTGTCTTCTCGTATTGCCGTGGTCGTGGCCGCGGCGCTCGCCGTGGCGGTGGCTCCGCTCGCGGCCCAAGACTTCGAGCCGAACCGGCTCTCGGACGGCAAGCCCGATCTGAACGGCATCTGGCAGGCCCTGAACGAAGCAAACTATGACCTGGAGCTGCACATGGCCCGCGCCTCGATGCAGTTGCGTGAGGGTCCTCACGGCCCCTTGCCCGCGGCCGAAGTCCTCAACTTCGGCGCGGTCGGCTCGGTACCCCCGGGCATGGGCGTGATCAAGGGTGGCGGGAACATCCCGTACACGGACGCGGCGGCCGCCAAGAAGATGGAGAACATGGCGAACTGGTCCACCCGCGACCAGGAAGTCTTCTGCTACCTGCCCGGCGTGCCGCGTGCGACTTACATGCCGCAGCCGTTCCAGATCTTCCACAGCGAGAACGCGGTCTTCATCGCCTACCAGTACGCTGGCGCGGTCCGCGACATCTACATGGAGGATCCGAAGCCTTCGCAGGTCGACAGTTGGATGGGGACGTCCTACGGCCGCTGGGATGGCGACACGCTGGTCGTGGATGTCAGCGGCCTGCTGGCCAAGGACTGCGCCGAGCGCGCGGAAGACATGCCCGGCTGCGGCGGCTGGCTCGACCGCTCGGGCAACCACCACAGCAACCAGTTGCAGGTCGAGGAGCGGTACACGCTGGCGGGCCCGAACCACATGCACTACGAGGCGACGCTCACCGATCCGATGACGTACACCGAGCCGTGGACGATCGAGATGCCGCTCTACCGGCGGATGGAGCCGAACGCCCGGTTGATGGATTTCCGGTGCGTCGAGTTCGTCGAGGAGCTGATGTACGGTGAGTACCGCCGCAATCCACTGCCGCGGATGAAGCTGGTCGACTAGAAACGGAGCCGCCCGTTGGGAGTCGCGCCCTGGTGTCGCGCCGCTTCCGCCAGGGCTAAAGCGAGGTCAGGCATGCGCGAATCCGGACTCAAGGTTGCTGTTGTTCTTCTTGCGGTGGTCGGACTCGCCGCGCCTGCCGCGGCCGGCGACGAGGAGGTCGCCCGGACCTCCTCCGGCCGGCCAGACATCTCCGGCTACTACAACGTGGGTACCCTGACGCCGCTGGTGCGGCCGCAGGCGTTCGGCGACAACCTGTACCTGTCGCGGGAGGAAGCCGACAGGATCGCGGAAGAAGAGCGCCAACGCATGCAGGCAGAGGCTCAGGTAAGCGATCCCGACCGCGAAGCGCCCCCCGAGGGCGGCGACGGCTCGCCCGGCGCCGCCGGCAACGTCGGCGGCTACAACGCGTTCTGGATCGAGCGGGGGACGGATGTCTTCGAGGTCGACGGCAAGTTCCGCACCTCGATCATCGTCGATCCGAAGAATGGCCGTCATCCGCCGGTGACCGAGGCTGTCCGGGAACGTTTCGCCGCCCGGAGGGGCTTCTTCCGCGCCAACACGGGCGAGGCCTGGTGGCTCGAGCGGGAGGGGCCGGGCCCCTACGATGATCCGGAACTGCGACCCCTGGCGGAGCGCTGCCTGCTGGGCTTCAGCTCGACCGGCGGGCCGCCGATGCTGCCGGCCCTCTACAACAACCTGAAGCGGATCGTGCAGACCGAGGATCACGTGATGATCCTGGTCGAGATGGTCCACGATGCCCGCGTCGTCCGCATCGGCGGCGAGCACGCTCCGGCAACCGAGCGCCGCTGGATGGGGGATTCGATCGGCTGGTGGGAAGGCGACACGCTGGTCATCGACACGACGAACTTCGCGGACCGGCCGGCGCTACGTTCGGCGACCCGCGACCTGCACGTGGTCGAGCGGTTCACTCCGATGGGCCCGGATCACCTGCGGTACGAGTTCACCGTCGAGGATCCGAACGTGTGGACGGCGCCGTGGAGCGGTGAGTACGCCTGGCCTCGCAGCGACGCCCTCGTTTACGAGTACGCCTGCCACGAGGGCAATTACGCCCTCGGCAACATCATGCGCGGCGCCCGCCTTCTGGAGGAGGACGCCCTGGCCAAGTCCGCCAGTACGGGCGGCTCAGGCGAGTAGAGCCGCGCCCGGATCCTGCTAGAGTCTGTTGTCCGAACCGAACCCACTGACACAAACAGAGGAGTGAGAGACGTCCATGAGTAAGCGAGCCATGATCATCACGGGGGTCGGCTTTGTCGTCGCGGCAATCGCGGTGGCGGTGCCCCTGGTAGCTCACCACGCGTTCGGCGCCGAGTTCGATCCCAACCGTCCGCTGCTGCTGAAGGGCCCGGTCGTCAAGGTGGAGTGGGTCAATCCGCACACCTGGATTCACATAACGCACACCGAGGAAGACGGCACGGAGCACGTTTGGATGGTCGAGGGCGGTACGCCCAACACCCTCCTGCGCCGCGGCCTCTCCCGGGACGACCTCCAGCCCGGCACGGTGATCATCGTCGACGGCTACCAGAGCAAGGACCGCTCACGCCGCGCGAACGGCCGTGACGTGACCTTCGAGGACGGCAGCAAGATCTTCATGGGTTCCTCGGGCACCGGCGCCCCGCGCGACGGTCGGGACCCGACCGAACCGCCCCGGTAAACCACTGGGTGCGCCGGCCTTCCGGCCGGCACTCGGCGCGCAGCGCCGGCTTCCGGGAATGCGAGCACGATGCTCGGGTTCCCGGGGCCGGAGCCGCACGGTCCGTGGCGTGACGTAGCCGGATTCAGTTGTTCTGTAGCTGCTTGCGCCTCAGGCGTGCTCCATGCCGCCTGAGGCGGTTTGCCGCCGGGACGAAGGAAGAGGCCGCCGAGAACAGGCCGCCCAGCAGCAGAACGATCACGACGACGTCCCAGAGCGGTCGCCGGTCGTAGAAGCCCGGGAAATCGAGCCGGTGCAGGCCGCGGTAGAGCCAGCGGTCGACGCGGCTCCGGCGCTGTTCGCGGTGGACGATGCGGCCCAGCGCCGGGTCGAGGTAGAGCCAGGTCCGGTCCGGATCGTCGAAACGAACGCGGAGGACCGGCAGGGGATCGCGGCCGTGGCTGCGGTCGCCGTAGTAGGCGTCGTACTCGGACAGTTCGTCCGCGTCGACGACCGCCGCCCCGGGCATCGCCGCGGTGGCCGCGGCCATGAGCTCAGGCTGACCGAACCGCCGGGTCCGCCGGCTGCCGAGCGCGACCAGCCGATGTTCGAAACGCTGAACCGTTGCCAGAAAGGCCGACGGACTGCTGACGTAGCGCCGGTCACGATCCCCACCTAAGGCGCCGGGCGGTTGGTACGCGAGGAGCAGGGGCTCGCCGTCAAACGAGAGAAGTTCGACCTCGCGCAACAAGAACGACTCGGAGACTGACCGCAGGCTCGTCCGGATCGAGGCGAGGTCGAACTCGGCAGGCCCTTGCCCGCCACTCGCGACCGCGGCGTGCTGACCCTGGCTCGCCGTTCTCCCGGCGTGCCAGCCGAGTGGATCCATCGACAGGGCGCCGCTCAGCACCCAGGTGAACGCCGCGGCGCCGAAGGCAAGGCCGCTGTAGTGGTGCCAGCGGATGATGCCGGAGTACGGCGATCGCTTCCGCCGGTTGAGGCGCATCACGCCGACGGCCAGTCCGGACAGGGCCAGGACGCAACCGGCCACGGAGGCCCAGATCACGAACTGGTACCAGAACACCGAATGGGAGCGGAGCGGGGTGAAGTAGAGCCAGTGGAAGACCGCGCCGCTTGTCCCCCAGAACCGGGACGTCCTGCTCGTTTCCAACACGACCTCGGCAGTGCGGTCGGAGACGTAGAGCACGTCGCTGCCGGCGCGGAGACGGTGGAGCGGAAAAAGGGAAGGAAGCTGCAGCGTCCACTGGTCAGGGCGGGAGAGAAGCCGGTCGTACTCGATGGACCGCGACACGGTGGCGTCTGCCTGCGGCCGAACGAACTGGTCGGCGATGGCCGTCGCCTGCCGCCTGGAGAGCTGCAGCATCGGACTGCCGGTGTCCGCGTATGCCGCCGTCCAGCCGGCTGCCGTGCGGAACCGGTAGATCGGCCGATCGCCCGCCATGCCGAGGCGGACCTGGAAGGCCTCCTGGCCGCCAGCATCCAGACCGGCTGCTTCCGCTGCCTGCCGCGGCGCTACCTGAACCGCGTCCAGGTCGAGAGGCGGCAGCCGGTTCAGACGGTCGCCAGGGTCGAGCGCCGGCATCCGCGCGTACATCATGACCAGCGCCGAAGCGAACCAGACGACGAACAGCAGGTTGCCGGCGATGCCGAGCCAGCGGTGGAGAAGGATCAGCGCGCGTTGCAAGAAGGTCCGGTTCGGCTCAGGCAGTTGAAGCGCTTCGCACGAAGTCGCGCGGGTCCAGGCGATCCACTCCGGGCATGCTGTCGAAGTCCCGGTCCACCGAGAGCATGGCGCGAATGCCCCGCTCCTCCATGGTGGCGACGTGAAGCGCGTCGCGGGCGGCGAGGCGCGGATGCTCCAGGAGGAGTTCCAGGGCGCGGGCCGTGTGGTGGGAGGTTACGGGAATGACCTCGATGCAGAGGTCCACGGCGGCGTCATGAACTGCTCGGGCGTCCGCGATCCGGCGCTGCGAAACGTAACGGTGCAGAATCTCCTGCAGGACTTCCGCATTGGTGACCGGAGTGCGGTCGCCGTCCAGGAGGAGGTTCAATGCCGATCCGCAGATCGCGCGCCATTCGGGGTCGTTCCCGCCGGCGTACATCAGGATGTTCGTGTCCACGAAGATGCGGCGGTCAACCGGCACGGTCGCGCCCGGGCGTTCGGGTGACACGAACGCGGCCGGATTCCTCGGGGGAGCTCCGCTCACCCGGCAGTTGCGCCGTCTTCATCGCGCTGTACTCCCGCTTCCAGTCCGACCACGAGGATGGAACCGGCGCCGGCGGCAAGGCGGCGATCACAGCCAGCGCTTCTCTCTGTCGCCGTCGCTTGTCCGGTTCCACGCAGTGGCGTCGAATGGCCTCACGCACGACCGCTGCGTGCTTCCTGCCCTCCGCCTTCGCCTGCCGCCGTATCGCCGCGTACTCGACCTCATCCAGAGTGACCTGAACCTTGTGGGTGCGCCGGGACATGCCCTGGAGCATAGTGTGGCGAATCGGGAGTGTCAACGCAGATGTGTCAAATCGCCTGGCTCCCTCGAGAACCTGCCGTAAGGAGGCCTACTGCCGGAACTGATTCGGGTCGTTGGCCCAGTACTGCGCGTGGCAGCCGGCGCAGGCGAAGTAGACCTGCTCGCCGGTGTCGAACACGCCCTGGACGTCGCGGGCGTCGGCGGCCTGCATCGCGGCGTCGCCGGCGTCGATCAGGTCCCGGCTCCAGGCGACCCAGTCCTCGTTGTCCATCCGGCGCCGGTCCATCATCAGGAGGTTGCCCGACTCGGCGATCGTGACCGCGGCGTTGCGGACGAGAAACCACTCCTCGTCTGTTTGCGGCTGTACGTTCTCTTCGCCCTCGGGCGTGATGATCCAGCCGACGGAAGCCCAGAGGTGATCGGCGGCCGGCTCCATGACGGACGCCATGAGCAGCCGGGCGCCGGCGACCTCGCGGAAGGGCGGTCCGGTCTCCTCGGCGGCGCAGGACACAAGCGGCACGGTCACAGCGAAGAGGACAAGCAGGCCGATGAGATTCCTCGTGTTCCGGGGCAGGTTCATGACGGTCGCGGAGTGTAACGGAGTCCGTGTGGCGAGGCTCCCGGGACTGGGTGCGCCGACGTCCTCGTCGGCTTCCGAAGAAGAACCGCGCCGCGAAGCGGCGGCTCCGGCGAGTGAGCAGGCGCCTCGACCGGGCGCCGGCCGGGCGTGGCCGGCGCTACTCAGGCGTCAATCGACTCGGGTCTTCCAGACGTCGCCGTGCGCCGTGAGTTGCACGGCGGTCGGATGCGCCCAGTGGGTGCCGACGACCGTGATGCCGCTGTCGCTGAACTTCTCGCAGAAGCTGCGGCGCGCGGCGATCGCCGCCTCGCGGTCGATGTCGGCGATCGAGCACCACTCCGGGTGAGCGCACTGACAGGGGTGGTGCATCACGTCGCCCGAGATCACGCCCTCCTCGCTGCCGGACGAGACGGCGATGCTGCAGTGGCCGGGCGTATGCCCAGGGGTGGGGAAGAACTGGAGCTCGGGGTTGATCTGGTGGTTGCAGTCGACGAGGTCGACCAGGCCGGCCTCGAACACGGGCGCCACCGAGTCGCCGAAGACGTCGCCCCAGTTCGCTTCGCCTTCGTCGCGCCAGTACTCGAACTCGGGACGCGCCATGACATAGCGGGCGTTGGGGAAGGTGGGCACCCACTCGCCGTCGACCTTCATCGTGTTCCAGCCCACGTGGTCGATGTGCAGGTGGGTGCAGACGACGAGGTCGACCTGTTCGCGCGGGAACCCGGCGTCGCGGATCTCCTGGAGGAATGGTCCGTCGAGCTCGTTCCAGGCCGGCAGGGCGCGTTTCTTGTCGTTGCCGACGCAGGTGTCCACGACGATCTTGAGGCCCCGCGACTCGACCAGGAAGGCCTGGATGATCATCTTGAGCCGCTCGCCGCCAGGCGTCACGAAGTGAGGTTCGAGCCAGTCCAGGTCCGGCGCGAGGTTCTCCGGCGTCGCGTCCGGCAGCAGGAAGGACGCCGGGACCGGATAGTCGATCTCGATGATCGGGGTAATCGATACGTCGCCGATCTTGATGCCCATGGGTAGACCTCTCCTGCTTGAATGCTCTGAGCCGCGGCTTCGGTACCTGTGCGTCAGCGAGTGAGCCAGGCGAACTTCTGCGGCTTGCGCTGCGCTTTCGGGTCGATCAGCACGTTGACCAGCGCCGGCCGGTCGGATGCGAGCGCCTTGTCGAGTGTCGGTCCGAGGTCGGCCACCTTCTCGACCAGATAGCCCTTGCCGCCGAAGGCTTCGATCACGCGCTCGTAGCGGGCGCCCAGGGTGTAGGTGGAGGGCGGCAGCGGCTTGCCGGGGAGGTACTCGCTGACCCCGCCGCCGATGCCGTTGTTGTTGATCACGACGAAGGTGATCGGCATGTTGTATCTGCACGCGACCTCGACCTCCATGCCGGAGAAGCCGAAGGCCGAGTCGCCCTGGACGCAGATCGTGCGCCGGTCCGGATGGACCACGGCGGCCGCGATCGCCAGCCCCGTGCCGACGCCCATCGTGCCGAACGTGCCGGCGTCGAGCCGCTTGCGCGGTTCCATGTTCGGCAGCACGGTGCGCGAGATGTCCATCGTGTTCGCGCCCTCGGCGATCAGCATGTCCTGGGGCTCCAGGCGGTCGGCGATCTCGCGCAGGGCCCGGTAGTAGCCCATCGGCTCGCTGTCGTCCTCGAGCATCGCCTGGACGGCAGCCTGGTTCTGCGTCGCGCTCTCGTGCAGCGCGACAAGCCACTCGTTGTCGGCCGGGAGCGTGAAGGGATCCGCGTCGAGCGCCTCGTTCAACTGCGCGGTGACCGCCCGCGCGTCGCCGACCATGCCGACCTCGGTTGGGACGTTCGTGCCGATCTCCTCGGCATTGAGGTCGATCTGGAGCACCCGGACGCCCTTCTTGAAGCGCGGCGGCTGCCCGAAGTGGAGAATCCAGTTCAACCGCGCGCCGATCAGCAGGATCACGTCGGCGTTCTGGAGCGCGAACGAGCGCGCCGGGGCGACCAGGTGGGGATCGTCGTCGGAGACGACACCCTTGCCCATCGGCGTCGGCAGCACGGGAAGGTTCGTGCGCTGGACGAAGCGGCGCACTTCGCTCTCGGCGCGGGCGTAGGCCGCGCCCTTGCCCACGATCACGAGCGGGTTCTTCGCCTCGCGCAGCACGGAGACGGCGCGCTCGACTTCCCTGGGGTCGGCGAGCGAGGTCGGCGGCTCCGGACAGCGGGGCGGGAACTCGACATCCTCCTCGTCGACCTGGGCTGTCAGCACGTCGTTCGTCAGGTTCAGGTAGGCGGCGCCGGGACGACCGTAGATCGACGTGCGGACCGCCTGTTCCACGTAGAACGGCGCCCGGTGAGCGGCGTCGATTTCCGCCGAGTACTTCGAGAACGGCCGCGCCGCCTCGACCTGGGGGCACTCCTGGAACGCGCCCTGGCCGTTCTGGTAGCGGTCGTTCGCGCCGCCGAGCAGGACCATCGGCCAGCAGTTCTTCTCCGCGTTGGCGAGACCCGCGATGCCATGCACCATGCCGGGGCCCGACACGCCGAGGCAGGCCCCGGGTCGGCCGGTCAGGTAGCCGACCGCGCCGGCGGCGTAGCTTGCCGCCTGCTCGTTGCGGAAGCCGTAGTACTGGATTCCCGCCTGTTGCGCGGCGTGGGCGACCCCGTAGACGGGGAAGCCGACGATGCCGAACATGTAGTCGACACCCTGCTGCTTCAGGCTGCGGGCGATCAGGGCGTCTCCGGTCAGGGTCATGTCGTGGTCTCCTGGCTGTCGGCGGCGGGTGAGGGCAGAGCGCCCAGCACACCGTCCGCGCGCAGCCGGTCGATTTCAGTTTGGGTGAGGTCGAGTTCGTCGGCCAGGACGCTGTCCGTGTGGCGGCCCAGAAGGGGCGCCGCCTCGATCTCGACCTGGCTGTCGCTGAGGTTCATCGGCGAGCCCAGCACCCTGACCGGCCCCTTGGCCTCGTGGTCGACGGTATGCACGAACCCGCGTTCGTTGAGGTGGGGATCCGCGAACAGGTCGAGCGTGTCGAGGACCGCGCTGGCAGGCACGCCGGCCTCGCCGAGGATCGCCATCGCTTCGTGCTTCGTGTAGCGGCCGGTCCACTCGGAGATCGTTTCGAACAGTTCTTCGCTGTTGTCGTGCCGGAGCTTCGGTGTGGCGTAGCGGTCGTCCTCGGCCAGGTCGGGGCGATCGATCGCCGCGCAGAGTGCCCGCCACATCCGGTCGTTGACCACGAGCATGTAGACGTAGTCGTTGGGTCCGAACGGCTTGCAGGGGTAGAGGTTCATCATCGCGCCGCGTCCGGTGCCGCTGCGCGGGGCCGCCCTGGCGCCGAACTCGCCGCCCATCGCGACCGCCGTGCGCATGAACCAGGTCACGCCCTCCTGCATCGACATCTCGACGAGCTGGCCCTTGCCGGTGCGCAGTTTGTTCGCGTGGGCAGCGCACAGCGACAGGGCCATCAGGACGCCGGTGCCGCAGTCCCCGATCGTCGTGCCGGGCCGCAGCGGCGGTCCGTCCGGGTCGCCGGTGATCGACATCGCGCCGCCCGCGGCCTGGGCCACCGGGTCGAAGCACTTGTAGTCGCTGTACGGCCCGCTGTTACCGAAGCCCTTGATCCGGCCGTAGATCACCTCCGGGTGGATCTCGCGGATCGCGTCGTAGTCGAGGCGGAGTTTCTCGACGACGCCGGGTCCGAAGTTCTCGACCAGGATGTCGAACCGCGGCGCCAGCCTGAGCAGCAGGTCGCGGCCTTCCGCCGAGGCCAGGTTGATCGCGATGCTGCGCTTGTTGCTGTTCCAGTTCATGAAGTACTCGGAGTCGTCCGTGGTCCGTCCCCCGGCGAGACCGCGCCCCGGATCGCCGGTGCCGGGGCGCTCCACCTTGACCACGTCGGCGCCCAGCCAGGCGAGGGCCTGGGTACACGAAGTCCCGGCTTCGTACTGCGTCAGATCGAGAATGCGCAGACCGTCGAGTGCTGGCATGAGTGGCCTCCTGGCTGTGCCTTGCGGGCGCATACGATAACCCGTTCCGGGGAGGACGGCGCAGAGCTGGCGATAGGCTCCGGCGGAATCTCCAGGAGGATGTCGGATGCAGATCGGAAGTCGCTTTGCCCAGGCCTCCGGACTGGGTGCGCCGACGTCCCCGTCGGCATCCGGGCGCCGCCGCGTAGCGGCGAGCGCAATTCACTTGCACCCCGTTGCGGGGATCGCGCTCCTTCTGGCTGTCCTGCCCGTCCAGGCGTCGTCGTCGGCGGCCCAGGACCAGGGTGCGACCGTCGAGTGGCCGTCCTTCGGCAACGGCCCTGACAACACGAAGTACTCGGCACTCGATCAGATCGACCGGTCGAACTTCCAGGAACTCCAGGTCGCCTGGGAGTGGGAGTCCCCATCGACCGCCGTGGTGGAAGCGAATCCCGCGGTCAAGCCCGGCCAGTTCAAGCCGGTCCCGATCATGCTGGACGGCGTGGTCTTCGTGGCCACCGAGGTGGCCCAGGCGGCCGCCATCGACGCGGCCACCGGCGAGACGCTCTGGACCTACGATCCCGAATCCTGGCGGGCCGGCCGTCCGGCGAACATCGGCTTCCAGCACCGCGGCGTCGTGTCCTGGCAGGGAACGGTCGCCGACGGGGAGCGCGAGCGGGAGGAGACGCGGATCTTCCTCGCCACCCACGATCGGCGGCTGATTGCCCTGGACGCGAGGACGGGCGAGCCGATCGGCGGCTTCGGCGAGGGCGGCGAGGTCGACCTCCTGGCCGACCGGGGCGAGGCGGACTTCGGACGCAGGGTCAATCCGCGCGCTATCACCCACAGCTCGCCGCCGGCCGTCGTCGGCAACACGGTCGTCGTCGGCTCCGTCGTCAGCGACGGCGCGATCCGCCAGGCCGCGCCGCCGGGCCACATCCGTGGCTACGACGTACGCACTGGCGAACTGAAGTGGATCTTCCACACGATTCCCCAGGAGGGCGAGTACGGCGTGGACACCTGGGAGAACGACTCCTGGAAGGTCAGCGGCAACACGAACGTCTGGAACATGATGGCCGTCGACGAGGAGCTCGGCTACGTCTACCTGCCGGTCTCGACGCCGACGAACGACTTCTACGGCGGCCACCGGTTGGGCGACAACCTGTTCGCCGAGAGCATCGTCTGCCTGGACGCCGAGTCCGGCGAGCGGGTCTGGCACTTCCAGGCCGTCCACCACGGGCTTTGGGACTACGATTTCCCGACCCCGCCGCAGCTCGTCGACATCACGGTGGACGGCCGGGAGATCAAGGCCCTCGCCCAGGTCTCCAAGCAGGGGTTCACCTACGTCTTCGACCGGGTGACCGGGGAAGAGGTGTGGCCGATCGAGGAGCGTCCGGTGCCGGAGTCGGACGTCCCGGGCGAACGGGCGTCGCCGACCCAGCCGTTTCCGACGAAGCCGCCGCCCTTCGACCGCCAGGGGGTCAGCGAGGACGACCTGATCGACCTGACGCCGGAACTGCTGGCTGAGGCGAAGGAGATCGCCTCCCGGTTCCGCATGGGGCCGCTGTTCACGCCGCCGAGCACGGGTAGCGGCGTTCTCATGCTGCCGAGCGCGGGCGGCGGCGCGAACTGGCCGGGCGCCGCGGTCGATCCGGAGACCGGCGTTCTCTACGTCCCCTCGTCGACCTCGATCAGCGTCCATCCGTTGAGCAAGCCCGATCCGGCACGCTCGAACCTGAATTACGTCGGCTCCTTCTTCGCCCCCTCCGGCAACCCGCAAGGTTTGCCCCTGGTCAAGCCGCCCTGGGGCCGGGTGACCGCGATCGACCTGAACACGGGCGAGCACCTGTGGATGACGCCGAACGGTCACGGTCCGAAGGACCACCCGGCGCTGGCCGGTCTCGAGCTGCCGATGCTCGGTGGTGGTTCCGGAGCGCCGATGCTCACCAGCACCCTGCTGTTCGTCACCCAGCGGCAGGGTTGGGGCGAAGACAACTCGCCGCGGATCAACGTCTTCGACAAGCAGGCGGGTGAGCTGCTCGGCCACGTGCCGCTGCCGGACACGGCCAACGGCAACCCGGTCACGTACATGGTGGACGGCAGGCAGTACATCGTCGTCGCGGTCGGCGGCGGTCCGGCGATCGCCGGCATTCGCGAGCTCCTGGAAGAGGCCGGCGCCGAGCTCCCTGAGCGGCAGATCGCCGCGCTGTCGGCGCGGGGGACGACGCCCCGACTGGTCGCGCTGGCGCTGCCATGATCGACGCCGACGTCCACATTCCGAATCCGCGGCTCGGGGACCTTCGGCCGTTCCTGCCGGAGCACTGGGTCGAGCACTTCAACAACACGGTGGACAAGGGCGCCTCCCAGGAGTACTACCCTCCGCGATCGCCCGTCGCCGGCCGCCGCGGCGGCCTGGCGGAACTCCGGGATGCCGTCTTCGAGCAGGGCGGCGCGGAGTTGGCGATCTCGAGCTGCCTCTACGCAGTCGACAGCGTCCACAATCCGGACGTCGCCATCGCGCTCGCGACCGCCACGAACGACTGGCAGTCCCGGGAGTGGCTGGAGCAGGAACCGCGGCTCCGCGGCTCGGTCGTCGCGCCGATCCAGTTGCCGGCCGCGGCGGCGGAGGAGATCGAGCGTTGCGCCGACCGGCCCGGGTTCGTCCAGGTCCTGATTCCCGTGCGCACCGAGCATCCGCTCGGGAGCCGCCTCTACCACCCGCTGTGGAAGACGATCGAGCAGAGCGGCCTGGTCGCGGCGATTCACTTCGGCGGCGCTCCCGTCATGCCGCCGACGCCGACCGGCTGGCCGTCCTTCTTCCTCGAGGAGTACACGGCGATGGCGCAGGTGTTCGCCACCCAGCTCACGAGCATGATCGTTGAAGGCGTGTTCGACGCCTGTCCTGATCTGCGGGTCGTCTTCCTGGAGTCCGGGTTCACCTGGATACCGGCCCACCTCTGGCGCATGGACAAGGAGTGGCGGAATCTGCGGCGGCTCGTGCCCTGGGTGCGCCGCCCGCCGTCGGACTACTTCCGCGAGCACGTCCGCGTCGGCATCCAGCCGCTCGACGCGCCGTCCGACCCGGTTCACCTGTCCGAAGTCGTCGACCAGCTCGGCTCGGACGACCTGCTGCTCTACGCCAGCGACTATCCCCACGTCCACGCCTGCGACGCCGGCGATCTGCTGCTGCGGCTGCTGCCGGATGGGCTTGGGCGTAAGATCAGGTCGGAGAACGCGCGAAGCTTCTACCGTCTCCCGGAAGGAGGGTAGCTATGACCGTGACCCTGATCGAGCCATCCACGGAGGCCTCGGCGCTTCCCACCGCGGTGGCGCCGAAGCGGCCGCCGATCATCGACTGCGACTTCCACAACGAGCTCGACTCGATCAAGGATCTGTACCCGTACCTGTCGAAGCGGTGGCGCGACCACCTCGAGACGTTCGGCATCCGTCACCCGAACAGCGGCTACTACCCGCGCTTCATGGACCACCGCGAGGAAGCGCGACCGCCATCGGGGCGCACCCCCGGTTCGGAAGTCGGCTTCGCGCGGGAGGACTTTCTTGATCCCTACAACGTCGAGTACGCGATCCTGAACCCGCTTTCTCCGGTCAGTTCGGCGCTCGACCTGGAACTCGGCGCGGCGCTCGCGCGTGCCGCGAACGACTGGCAGATCGCGGAGTGGCTCGATCCCGAGCCGCGGCTGCGGGCCTCGGTCGTCGTCACCCCGCAGGATCCCGTAGCCGCCGCGGCGGAGATCAGGCGTTGCGGCGCCGATGGGCGCTTCGCCCAAGTGCTGTTCATGGGCCGCTTGCAGGAACCGATGGGCCGGCGCAGGTTCTGGCCGATCTACGAGGCCTGCGTCGAGACGGGAATGCACGTCGCCTCGCACGCCTTCGGCGCCTACGGCCACCCGATCACGGGCGCCGGCCACGCCTCGTACTACATCGAGGACCACACGAGCCCGCCCCAGGCGGTGCAGGCGAACATCACGAGCATGGTCGTCGAGGGCGTCTTCGACCGATTTCCGAGCCTGCGGATGATCTCGGTCGAGAACGGCTTCGCCTGGCTGCCGCCCTTGATCTGGCGCCTCGATTCCGCCTGGAGCCTGCTGCGCGACGAGGCGCCGCACCTCGAGCGCCTGCCGTCCGAGGTGATCTCCGAGCACGTCTACGTGACCACCCAGCCGATCGAAGAGCCGCCTCGCCGCCGTGACTTCCTGAACCTGATCGAGCACTTCGGCGAGCTTTCGAGCCACATCCTGATCGCCAGCGACTACCCGCACTGGGACGGCGACAACCCGGATGTCGTGCTGCCTTCGGGGCTCGACGAGGAACTGGTCAAGGGCATCCAGTGCGAGAACGCCCGCGCCCTCTACGGGCTGTAGGAGTGGGGGCGGGAACTAGGTGCGCCGGCCATCTGGCCGGCATCCGGCGCGAAGCGTCTGTCTTCGGGGCCTCTACTGGGGCAGGGCCAGTCTCCGACTCGACGTCGGCTCAGGCGTTCCGCGGATGAAGTACGTCGTCGCCGAGGCGTCCGAGATCGAGTCGGGCGGCCGCAAGATCGTCACCGTCGCCGGCCGTTCGATCGGCGTCTTCAACCTGGACGGCGAGTTCTTCGCGCTCCGCAACCGCTGCCCGCACCAGGCCGGTCGCCTCTGCGAGGGCAAGCTCTGGGGCGTGATCCGGTCGGAGCAACCCGGTGCCTACGAGTACCGCCCGAGCCGCGAGATCCTCTGCTGCCCCTGGCACGGCTGGGAGTTTCACGTCCGCACCGGCCAGTCCTGGTGCGCGCCCGAGCGCCTGCGTGTGCGCCGCTACGAGGTGGAGACCGTCGCCGGTGAGGAACTAGCCGAAGCGGCGGATACAGGCGCGGCGCCTGCGGATGACCCCGACGCCCCGGCCCCGGGCATGGTCAAGGGCCCGTACACCGCCGAGACCTACTCGGTCACCCGCGAGGGCGAGTACGTGGTCGTCGAGATCCCGGGCTAGCAACTGCACCGCCAAGTCGCTGCCCACTGGGCGCGCCGACGTCCCCGCCCAGAAAGGACCGCACCGGTGCCGGACACATCCGCAGCGCGAAGTCCGGTCACTGGGTGCGCCGGCGTCCCCGCCGGCTGCCGCCAAAGGCGGCCAGAGAACCGCGCCGCGAAGAGGCGACCACATTGCGGGTTCGCCTGGACACCACGACTTCAGGCGTTACGGCCCCAACGCACCAATCGGAATAACTCCCACATCGCTCTTCCCCGTGTAGCCGTAGCCGTTCGGCACGATGACCGCGAGGGCCGCTGGTTCGCTCGGCGTGTCCCGCATGGCTCGCGGCGCCCGCGCAGCAAGACGGCGCAGGTTCTTCGCGCCCTCGTCGATCCAGCGTGGCCCGAGCTTGATCTCGAAGGCTGCCCAGCGGCCGTCGGCGGCCTCGACGACCGCGTCGACCTCCAGTCCGCCCTTCTCCCGGTAGTGGAAGACCTCCGCGTCGTTGGCCTGTGCGTAGATCCTGAGGTCGCGGATGACGAGCGACTCGAACAGAAGGCCCAGGAAGCGCAGGTCCCCCAGCAGTCGCTCGGGCGTGGCCCGGAGAGCGGCCACGGCCAGCGACGGATCGACGAAGTGGCGTTTGGCCGCCTTCCGCAGGATGGCCCGCGAGCGCAGGTGCGGTGACCAGGCCGGTTGGTCCTCGACGACCATGAGCCGTTCCAGCGCGTCCAGATAGCCTGCCGCGGTCTCTGGCTTCATGCCGATCTGGTCGGCGACCACATCGGCCGCCAGCCTGGAGAGAGTCGCTTCCGTAGCGGTGTTCCGTGCGAGCGAGCGCAGCAGCCGGCCGACCCGGACCGGTTCCGTCCGACGTTCGGCGACTCTGGAGACGTCCGTACGCCGGATCTCGTCCAGGTAACCCCGGTTCAGCCGCAGGGCTTCGCGGGTCGAACGGTCGTGGTTGACCGGCCAACCGCCGACGGCCACGAGTTCGGCAAGCTCAGGGATACGAAGGGAGGACGCTTCGGCGCCCTGTGGCGAGCCGTTCAGCAGTTCGGCGAGCGAGATCTCGCCGCTGGAACGGCCGGATTCGAAGAGGGACAGAGGCCGCATGCGGAGGCGGGCGAAACGCCCGGCCCCTGAGTGCCGCGTCACGTCGTCGGCGGGTACGGCGGAGCCTGTGAGAATGAACTGGCCCGGGCCGGTCCGATCGTCGACGCTGCGACGAACGTGGTTCCAGAGCGACGGCTCGAGTTGCCATTCGTCGATCAGCCGCGGCGTTGCGCCGGCGAGCGCGGTGGCGGGATCGATGCTGGCAAGTCGTCGCGCGTTGCGGTCCGTATCGAGCAGCACCTCGCTTGCAGCCCTCTGTCTCGCGGTGGCGGTCTTGCCGCAGGCCCTTGGGCCTTCCACGACGACGGCTCCGGCAGCGGCCAGGCACTCGTCGAGTTCCCCTTCGACGATTCGCGGGAGATAGTGCATCAAGGAAGTGAGGCGGGCGAATCGGACAGAGTGCAACGGGCGAAACGGACAAGTCGTAACGGGCGAAACGGACAAACTATAACGGGAGGAACGGACGCAGTCCAGCGGGCGAAACGGACCGCCCTGCCTTGCTGTGGTCAACACCGGTCAGCAGGCCGGCGCACCGCTCGCCAAGTCAGTCTCTTGGCGCCCGCTTGTTCGTGATTGTCGGCTCGGCAGCCAACCGACGCCGCCAGTCGGCGACTTCCTGTGGGGAGACGTTGAGCGCCGACGCGGCGGCCTCGTCGATGATGTGGCGGGCTCGACACCGCTCGGCGTCCCTGAGCGGAAGGAGTTCCATCGTGCCGGTCTCTCGGAACGCTTCGGCGAGGGCCGGCCAGGCCGGGTTGTCGGGCTTCGGAATCGGGATGCGCTGGAGCTGGGCCAAGGACCAGCTTGGGTAATCGAGGAGTTTCGTTCGCTGGTTCAGGAGGAGCAGTCGGGTTGGCGTGGAGTTCCACCAGACCGCCAGGGGCTTTGCCTGTTCGGCGTCCGCTACGGCGACCGGGGTCCAACCTGATGCCACGGTGGCTTCCTTTGCCCAGAGAGCGGTGATTCGTCCGGTTGTAGTCCGGTAGCGCTGCGCAACCAGAAGATGGCTTCTCTGTCGCCAGTAACGGGCGGCAAGTTGCTCCTTCCGGGGCTTGGTGGCGCGCACCGCCTCCGGCTGCCCGATCATCGTTCGGCGAAGTTTGCTATCAACCGACCAGAACATGCGAACTGCGCCCGGAGCGTTGGGTTCGCAGGAGCAGAAGGCGTCCTGGATTCGCCTGCCCGCTGGACCGATCCGATGATGTAGTCCAACCGCTTCAACTTCAGGGTTGGTCTTGACCGCTTGGGCCAGTTCGGCCAAGCCGCCGTCGTACCACTGGCAGGGCGTCCAGATTCCGGCCGCGACGAGGTCTGTGGGCCAGGTCTTGGATCGGCCCCACTCGGACGGCTCGTCGTTCGCGATTGCATCGGCTGCGGCAAGTGCCTCTTCGGGAGTGAGAGGCATCTTGCGAAGTGAGAAGAACCGGGTTGGCTTCGGTCTTGCTCTCTCTCTCTCTCTCTCTCTCTCTCGACTAACCCTGTTTGCCGTCGTCGGGCGACCAGGAGACACTCGTTGATGCTCGTGTTCTCCGAGAAGCTCTTTGCCTTCGGGTCGTGGCTCGTGATCACCAGTTCGACGTGGAAACGGCTGGCCAGGAACCGCCGCTCCGGCTGGCCAGACGCGCTGGTGCAAGCGGTCGTGGGCAGGACATTCCCCAAGGTGCCGGTTTGCCGATTCAGAAGTCGGTCCGTCAGAGGCGTGAAGAAGGTGCGGATGCTGTTCGCATCGATCACGCCGCCAGCGGCACCGTCTCGCGCCTCGATGTCATCGCGGATCGCCATCTCGTGTTGCTGCATCCGGCGGACCGTTTCCTTGTCGAACTGACGGTGACGTTTGTCGTTGCTGGTAAAGGGGGGATTCATCAGGACTAGATCGAGTTCCGAGAGTGGGAAGCGGATCTCGCGGTTTCGGTTCACCTGCTCGGCTTCGACTCCGGTCAGGTTCCGGAGGGGCCGGCTGAGCGCTCGCAGGGAGTCCTCGCGGTCTGCCGCGACGAGGATCTCGAGAGACCCCGAGCGGACATCCCCATCCTCCTGCGGCCCGTTCCGGACGGTCAGCAGGTTCATCCGCTGGTAGTTGACGGTCGGCGCGCCGAGCGTCAGGTTGCAGGCGGCGAGTTGCACGGCGTGCCGGTTGACGTCGAGCCCGCAGAGCGTGTCCTCAACCAGTTGTCGGTGCAGGGCCGCCACGTCGCCGTCGTCGAGCTGTTGTGCTTCGCGGGCCCGGCCCTTGATCACATGGAGCGCGGCCATGAGGAGGGTGCCGGTGCCGCAAGCCGGGTCGATGATGCGGAGCTTCGCCACGGCCTCCGGGTCGCTCCAGTCGACGAACTCCTGGTTGAGGGCGAGGCGCGCCAGCATCAGGGCCGACAGGTTCTTCGTGTAGAACGCGCCCTCGCTCTTCGCCGACGGCAGGATGCGGTGGTAGAGCGGGCCGGCATGGTCGTAGCCGAGTTCGCTCAGCGAGTCGGCGACGCGGTTCGCGCACTCCACGAGGCTGAGGAGGGCGTTCGTGACGAGCGGCCGTCGCCGCAGATCTTTCGGAGGCTCCGGGAGGTCCAGTTCGTCCAGAACCGCCAGCGCTGGTTCGAACACGGGCGCATAGTCGCGGTCGAGAATCGTCTCCCAGGCACTCCGCAACTCGGCGAGCGGGTCTTCGGTGGCGCCCAGGCCGCTGAGCTTCGGCAGGGATTCCATACCGGGCACGTCGCCGAGTCTCTTGTGGAGCAGGCAGGCGTTCGCCAGCAGGAGCGCCGCGATCACCGGGATACGGCTCCGTTCTTCGGCTGCGGCAAGCCCCAGAGCGTCGGCGAGGGCATCGGCCAAGCCGGCGTCGCCCAGCGCGCGGCCCGCGAACCTCACGACGCTTTCGATGTCCTGGGACGTGCGCAGTCCCGGCTTCCCGAGCCCTGATGCCGCCACGACCTGGGCGAACAGGCCGGGGCTCACGTCTTCAAGATCGAATACCACCTGTTCGGGGCTGTCGGCGTGCCCGTTGCCTTTCCCGTTGACGCGGGTGGCGTAAGACTGAACGAAGCGGAGGGGCTCCTCGGCAAGGCGCCCATCGTGCGCCTGAAGGGCCCGCAGCACCTTGCCGACGGATTGGTAGCCGGCCTGCCCTGCGGAGAGAGATCGGGCGATGTCGCCGCCGGGCTCTATGGGAATCGGCACGACGATGTAGCCGAAGCGCTTGCCCGTTTCTTCCGACTTCCTCATGACGCGGCCGACCGCCTGCACGACGTCGATCTGGCTGTCGCGAGGCTCCATGAAGACGATCGCGTCGAGAGCTGGCACGTCCACGCCTTCGCCGAACAACTTGACGTTCGAGAGCAGATGCAGGACGCGTTCATCCGTGGCGCTCTTCAGGCGGCGGAGAGCCTGGTTGCGCTCCAGTGCGCTGTCGGAGGCGTCCAGGTGCTGGGCCTTCAGCGGCAGCGCGGCTGTCGCACTCTGGTCCCGGCGCCGCAGGCGTCTTGTCGTCATGCCGCGCACGAGGGGATGGTCCAAGGCTGCCGAGAAGAACCTCGATCGTGGAATCGAGTTGGCGAAGGCGATCGTGCGGAGCAGCGGCCCGGGCTTGTCGATCGCTTTACCTTCGACCATGCCGTTGATTGCGAACGAGGTCCCCATGACGCGGGTCATGTCCTCCTCGCGGAGGATCATCGGTCTTCCTCCCTCGGCATCCTGCTCTTCGCTGAGCGATATGAGCCCCCGGCGAATACCGGGCGTTACCAGGTTCTCGTGGACGCCGAGGACGATCACGCGATAGTCCGAGAGGATGCCGGCGTTCACCGCCTGCTTGAAGGTCAGGTTGTGGAGTTCCGGGCCGTAGGTATCGAGATCCCCCATGTCGACCGTCTCGATGCCCTTGGCTTTGAGCCTCCTGACCGAGGACTCCTTGTAGATCCGTGGTGTGGCCGTCATGTAGAGCCGTCTTCGGCTCTTGAGCCGGTCGTCCCGGTGGACGCTCTGGAATCCGGCGTCGTTCGAGATTCCTGAAGCTCGCCTATCCACGCCGGTAGTTCGGTGGGCCTCGTCCATGATCGCGAGGTCGAACGCGGGCGCGTCGTGTTCGAACTGGGCAGCGGTGATGTGTTCGAGCGACTGGTAGGTACTGAAGATGACGCGGACTTGGGAGTCGTCGTCGCGCAGCAGAGCTGCGATCTCCTCCCCGTCCGACGTCACGGGGCACTCCAGTTCGTGGATGCCGATGTCTTCCGTCTCGCCACGGCCTCCGGCGGTTCGGTCGGAACAGACGACCCTGCAGGTCAACGGCCGCGTCGTGTGCCGCAGCCACTCCCTTCGGGCCTGCGACACGAGGGCGATGCTGGGCGCAAGGAACAGGATGCGTCCGCCGTCCGCGATGAGCCGCTCCGCGATGCGCAGCGACGTGAACGTCTTGCCCGTTCCGCACGGCATGATCAGTCGGCCGCGGGCGTGGTTTCCTAACCCTCGAACGACGTTCTCGATTGCGTCTTCCTGGAGCGGCAGGGGGTTCTGGACCGGACGTTCCGCAGCTTCGGCGGCTATCGGGTCGTCGAGGTGGCGCCGGAAGTCGATCTGGCGGACCGGCGGCTCAAGGTCGTCGATCTCTTCCTCTGCGGCGGCGGTCCAGCGGCAGGTGGCGACGACCCAGCGGTGGCTGAACGGCGCCCTGCCTGAGTAGCCCAGGAAGGAATCGATGGCTGTCTTGCCGACCGAGTCGCTCTCCTGGTAGCACTTGCACTGAATCGCGGTCCAGCTCCCGTCGCGATGCTGCGCCACCAGGTCGATGCCGAGGTCGCGGGCGTCCTTGCCGGTCAGGTCGAACCGCTCGGGCCAGTCGCGCCATCGATGCACCCGGGCGACTTCGTACTCCGGGTTCTCCGTCAGAACTCGGGCGACGAGTTCCTCGAACCAGCGCCCCTTCTCCGACTCGTCGCGGGACTCGAGACGAATGCGGCCGAGCACCTGGCCGACGGTCGTTTCTCCGGGCTGCAGGTGAAGGCGGATCTGTTCCTGGGGCATGACAGATTCTCCGAGCGAGCAGGAGGGTACGGGGAGTCGTGGCACCCTACACGTGGCGACGGCGAGTGCAAGCCGGGGTCAGCCACCGGGTGGCTCGACACGTATCGGGTCCTCTGGGGGGCCTTCAGGTGTCGGAAGCGCGGTCGCGTCGTCCCTCTGCCTGGGCTCAAGCGCCCCAGACGGTTACGGGCCTGCCGTCTGACGTCTCCTCGCGGCGGAAGATCCTCTGCTCCCAGGGCACGGTCTCGGACCGGTCGAAGACGACGAGGTGGCCGGACTCGGCCTGGCAGCGGTCCATGTAGTCGAGCGTCTGCTCGACTCCTTCACGAATCGTGGCGTCCCGCCGGCTGCCGCCGAAGGCGGCCAGAGAACCGCGCCGCGAAGCGGCGACCACATTGCGGGTTCGCCTGGACCCCACGACTTCAGGTGTTACGGCCCCAATGCTCCGACCGGTATGACGCCCACATCGCTCTTCCCCGTGTAGCCGTAGCCGTTCGACACGATGACAGCCAGGGCGCAGGGTTCGGGATCGAGGTGGCGGCTCATCTTGATGCGGTCTGCCAATCGTCGGAGGTTGCGGGCACCTTGCTCGACCCAGCGCTCGCCCAGCTTGACCTCGAACGCGGCCCACTGCCCGTCTGTGGCTTCGATGACAGCGGTAGCCGTCTTGCCGCACGTCTTCGGGCCCTCGATGACGACGGTGCCACAGGGGCGGTATTGGCGTGTGTGCATGGGCACGCTTGTCGAGTCTATAGAGGTGAATTTGGATACGAATCGAGGGTGTAAACGCCGCCTGTATGGGGTCAGAAATGGCGAACTCTCAGGGGCAGAAATGGAGGGTTGCGCCTGGCAGCTCGAACAGTGCCCGGGAACGAGTCCGGTCCGTAGCGCTACGTCTGCGGACGCAGGTCGTAGGCCACGGCTTCGCGGTCGTTTCGCACGAGCAGGATGCCCTGGGCGATCGCCGGGTTGTTCCAGGTGCGGCCCGAGACGGCGGGCAGGGCGGCGATCTCCTGGTGGCTTTCCGGCGTTGCGCGCACGAGGACGAGCTGGCCCCGCTCGGTCGTGATCAGCAGGTGGCCCGAGGCGAGCAGGAGTTGGCCGTGGCCGTACCGGCCGCCCTTCCACATCCGGTCGCCGGTCTCGGGATCGACAGAGGCGAGGATGCCCTCGTCCAGACCGTAGACGTAGCCGTCGTGAAGCACCGACGTGGAGAAGGTGTTCTTCATCCGGTTGTTGTACCAGCGCTCGGTCACGGTCGCCGTGCCCGCCTCGACGTTCGCGTCGACCTCGAGCACGGCGGCGCCCTGGCCGTAGCCGGACGAGACAAAGACTCGGTCGTCGGCGACCTGGAGTGGCTGCGCGGCGTTGATGCCGTTCATCGTCGTCCACGGGTGGCTCCAGTAGGTCCTGGCGCCGTCGGTCGCGAGCGAGATGACCTGGTCCGCTCCGATCAGGACGATCTGGGCAAGGCCATCCAGGGTGAAGACGGCGGGCGCCGTGTAGGCGCCTTCCGCGTCGAGTGCGCGCCAGCGGATCGCGCCGGTGTCCAGTTCGTAGGCGATCACCGCGCCGTCCGGGCCCCCCGGGGCGGTGAGCACGGCGCCGTCGAAGATGGAAGGTGAGGCGGCCATGCCCCAGATCAGGTTCGTGGCGCCCGCGTCGTCGAGGATGTTCGCGCGCCAGATCTCATCGCCGGTCGCGGCGTCGAGCGCCCGCAGTTCGCCCGTCGCGCCGAGGGCGACCAGCGTGTTCCCGTAGAGGGCGGGCGTGGCGCGGGGGCCGTCGCCGCCCATGCTCTCCTCGAAGCGCGCGTCCCAGCTCACGTTCCAGCGTTCGACGCCGGTCAGCAGGTCGTAGGCGGCGACGACCTCCTGTTCGCGCCGCTGTTCGATCGTGTAGGCGAGGCCGTGACCGACCACGAAGGAGGCGTAGCCGCCGCCGACCGGGATGCGCCAGAGCTCCGGCGGGCCTTCGCTTGGCCAGGCCGTGTTGATCGGCTCGGGGTAGTGGCCGTCCATGTGGAGGCCCCGGTAGTAGGGCCAGGAGTCCGGGGGGAGCGCTTCTTCGACGGGCGGATCCGGCTCGGCAACGTCTTCCGCTTCGGCAATCGAGAAGGTGGCGTCCCCGCTTCCGCTCTCGCCTGGCCCGTCGGCCGCGGCGCCGGCTTCGTCCGTCTCGAGTTCCGACGCGACGACGGCGCCCGGGGGCTCGGCTTCCGACTCCGGCGGCTCCGATGCGGCGGCGACCGGCGCGCTTTCCGCAGTCCGGCCGCGATGCGCCTCAAGAGCGCGGTAGTGACGGTCCTCGTGATGGAAGTCAAGTTGCGGCATGAAGTTGCCGGTCATCTCAAGGTGCATGCCGGTGGTCAGGTTGAGCACCAACGCCAGTCCGGCGAGTCCGGCCACGGTGATGCCGGTCCACTTCAGGAAGGCGAGGAAGCGGCTTCGTTTCTTGGTCTTGGTCATCTGCCGGGCATCCTACTGGTTTGGTCTCCAGTCATCGTTGCTACGCTGCCGTCCCGCTGTGAAGCCACCGAGCATCCACCTTCGCTTTTCGCCGGCCCTGCTGCCGGAGAGCGCAACGAAGCTGCGCGCGCAGGTTCGCGGCCTGCTGGCACAAACGCGCGCCGAGGGCATCTGGTTACCCGACGGACTCTCCTGGTGGGGCCGGAATCCGGCGCTCAGCCGGGCTCTGGGCGAGGCGGGGTTCATCGGCATGACGTGGCCGGCGGAGTACGGCGGCGCCGAGCGGAGCTACCTCGAGCGCTACGTGGTCACCGAGGAACTGCTGGCGGCTGGGGCGCCGACCGCGTTCCACTGGTTCGCCGACCGCCAGATCGGTCCGAGCATCCTGCGTTACGGCACGGAAAAGCAAAAGCGGCGCTTCCTGCCGCGGATCGCCCGCGGCGAGATCGCGTTCGCGGTCGGCATGAGCGAGCCGGACTCGGGGTCCGATCTCGCCTCGATTCGCACCCGCGCCGAGCGCACGGACGGCGGCTGGCGGCTCAACGGATCGAAGATCTGGACCTCGTACGCGCACGTGGCGGAGTACTGCGTTGCCCTCGTTCGCACCGAGCCGAGGTCGGACAAGCGGCACGCCGGGATGAGTCAGGTAGTCATCGACCTGAAGAACTCGAACGGAATCACCGTGCGGCCGATCATCGACCTGTCGGGCCGCCACGACTTCAACGAGGTCTTCTTCGAAGACACGTTCGTTCCGGACGACTGCCTGCTCGGCAATCCGGGCGACGGTTGGGCGCAGGTCACGTCCGAGCTGGCCTATGAGCGGAGCGGCCCGGAGCGATTTCTGACGAACTTCCATTTGCTGCACGCGTTGGTCGATGTGCTCCGCGAGAGCGCGTCCCCGGCGGCGCAGCGCGAAGTGGGACGGCTCGTCAGCCGGCTCTGGGCGCTGCGCGCGGCCTCCGTTTCGGTGGCGGCAGCTCTGGAGGCCGGCGAAACCCCGAACGTCGAGTCGGCTTTGGTCAAGGATCTGGGCACGAACTTCCAGCAGGAAGTGCCGGAGGCTGTGCGCCGGATCGTTGCGGACGAGGGGATCCGCGACGAAGCCCTTCTCGACATCCTCCAGCAGGTGGTTCTGGCGGCGCCTTCCTACACGATTCAGGGTGGTGCGACCGAGATTCTGCGCGGCATCGTCGCCCGCGGGCTGAGGCTGCGGTGAGCGAGTTGCGCCAGCTCCTGCTCGACACCGCTTCCCGGCTCTTCGAGGCGGCGACGGAAGACGCGGTCTTCGAGAGTGTCGAGGCTGGCCGCTTCCCCGCCGAGCACTGGCGGGCGGTCGAAGAGAACGGTCTCGTGGACATGCTGTTGCCCGAGGAGGCCGGAGGCGCCGGCGCCCGTTTCGGCGACGCGATGGCCGTGGCGCGGGCGGCTGGAGCCTTCGCTGTGCCGTTGCCGCTCGTCGAGACAATGATCAGTCGGCGGGTGCTCGCAGATGCCGGTCTGGAGGCGCCGTCCGGGCCGCTGGGGCTCGTCACCGGTGCCGGTGCGGCGAACGTTCTCTGGCCGGACGAGATCAGCGGGTTGGTGATCGTCGACAGGGACAACGCGGTGGGCTGGGTCGCTGCCGGCAAGGTCGACTTCGAGCCCGGCACGAACAGCGCCGACGAGCCGGTGGGTCGGTTGGGTGCGCCGCCGTCCATCCCGGAGGGCCAGACGGGCAGTTCGGCCGGAGGGCCATCGGCCTCGATTCTGATGGCCGCCGCCCGCAGCGCGATGATCGCGGGGGCGATGGAGCGCATCCTCGACCTGACGATCGAGCATGTCCAGGGCCGAGTCCAGTTCGGGCGGCCGTTGGCCCGGTTTCAGACCGTGCAGCAGTTGGTTGCCGTCATGGCGAGTCAGGCGGCTGTGGTCGGTGTCGCATCGGACACAGCGATCGCGGCCATCGAGGGCGCACTCGATGGCGGCAGCGCCGACGCCGCCTTCATGGCGGCCTGCTCCAAGGCCCGGGCCAGCGAGGCCTGCTACGAGGTGACCCGCATCGCTCACCAGCTCCACGGAGCGATCGGCTACACCCGCGAGCACGATCTGCACCGCTTCACTCGCCGGCTTTGGACGTGGCGCGACACCGACGGCGACGAGGGTTACTGGCAGCGGAAGGTCGGCTCTTTGGCGGTCGAAGCCGGTGGCGCGGGTCTGTGGCCGTTGCTGGCCGGTGCGTAGTCGTCGATTGGCAGCGATAGGCTTCCGGCTACACCTAAGCTAGGCCGCCCGTAGATGGCACTGACCTTCGAGCACGTCCACATCATCTGTGAGGACCCGCACGCTTCCGCGCGTTGGTACCGGGACACGCTCGGCGCGGTGATCGCCGGGGAGCACGAAGTCCGGGGCGCCCCCCAGATCCGCATCGAGGTAGGCGGCGTCCTGGTGCTCCTGCGCGGCAGGCGGCCAGGGGAGGAGCCGGTCTCGACGCGGCCGATGCGCGAGTACGAGGGCTACTCGAGCCACGACGAGTGGGGGACGGATCACTTCGGCTTCACCTACCACGGGGATCTGCTCGCGTACTGCGAGGAGTTGCGGAGCAAGGGCGTGGAGTTCGCGGTCGAGCCCTGGGAGTTCGCGCCCGGCACCTTGCTCTGTTACCTCGCGGCGCCCGACAACGTGAGCATCGAACTGGTCCAGGCGAAGTAGGAACTCGGGAGGACGTGATGGATCAGTCGAACGGGAACGGGCCATACGTCGGCAAGCGCCTGAGCACGGGGACCTTCGTCGTCGATGACGCCGTGCTCGCCGACTACTACGGCGGCTTGGAACTCGAACCGCCGAGTTCCGGCTTCCTGCCGTCGACGATCGCAAGCGGCCCGGACGGCGACTACTTCCGCGAGATCGCGTTCGCCAACCAGACGGGCCATCTCTGGATGCGCGAGGAGTGGGCGCTCTCCGCGCCGCTTGAGACCGGCGCGGTGTACGGCGTCGAGGGCGACATCTGCGACATCTATGACCGGCGCAACCGCGTCGTCGTCGACTACCGCGTCCGACTCGGGGACGGCGCCGGCCGCCGGGTCCTGGAGACCCACCATCACCAGAGCTTCCTGCGCGACCAGGAGTACGCCGGCGACGTCGAACTGCGCGACCCGCGAAAGAAGCCGGGAGCGCGGCGGTTCGACGTGCCGGAGGGCGAACGATTCGGCGGCCTCGAGCGCACGATCTCGCTGGAGATGTGCGGCCAGTTCTTCCACGGCAACGCGAGCTACCACACCGACCGGGCAGCGTCCCGGGAGCTCGGCTTTCAGGACGTGGTGGTCGGCGGCCGGATGACGATGGGCTACGTGGGCCACATCCTGGAGGAGCGTTTCGGCGAGGCGTGGTGGCGGAGCGGCGCCTTCGACCTCAAGTTCACGAACCCGGTGTGGCCCGGGGACGCGATCACCGTCAACGGCGTTGTCACCGGCCGCGATCCGGGCGATCCCGAACGCACCGCGGCTTTCGTGTGGATCGCCAAGGCGGACGGCACGATCGCGCTGATCGCCCGCGCCGGCGTTGCAGCCTGATTCCCGACACTTCTCGGTAGAAGGAGCACCCATGACGACCCGACTTTCCGCCCTCGCGCTGCCGCTGCTTCTCCTGGTTGCCGCAGCGCCCCTTGCCGCAAACGACACGGGCGGCGACTGCCGCGGCCTGGTCGCTCTGACCGACCTGGACCACGCGGTCGAGCCGGGGTTCCGGGTGCCTGCTTCGGAAGGGGCGCCGGCCCACTGCCGGGTGCGCGGCGTCGTCAACCGCGCGATCCGCTTCGAGGTCACCCTGCCCGACGATTGGAACGGGCGGATGATGTTCAGCACCGTCGGCGGCGCCGCCGGCTTTATCGGCGACACGACGAGCCTGCTCGGCCGCGGCTTTGCGATGGCCTCGACCGACACGGGCCACGAGGGCCAGGACCGCGACTACGTGAGGCAGCCGAGGCGCTGCTCGACTACGCCTATCGCGGCGTGCATCTCGCAACCGTGGCCGCCAAGCGGGTGATCCAGCACTACTACGGCCGGGAGATCGACTACTCCTACGTCAAGGGCTGCTCGAACGGCGGCCGGGCGGCGATGCTTGAAGCGACCCGCTTCCCGGACGACTACGACGGCATTCTGGCCGGAGCGCCGGCCTTCCGTTTCCAGGAGTTCGTGCCCTGGATGATCGGCGGCGCGCGGCTCCAGGCGGAGCATCCGCTGACCGAGGAGTCGTTCCAGTTGCTCGGCAAGGCGTCCCGCGAGGCGTGCGACGCCCTGGACGGCGTCGAGGACGGCGTGATCGACGATCCGACGAACTGCACCGCCGACCTCTTCGACCTGAACGCGCTGCAGTGCCCGCCGGACTCGACGGAGAACTGCCTGACCGCAGGCCAGCTCCAGACCGCCCGCTACATGTACGAAGACGTCGTCGACGCGCGCGGCAACATCCTCTCGCCGGGCGTGCCGCCGGGCGCCGAGGACGCGGGCGACTGGGCCAACTGGGTGCTGCCGCGGGCGCTCGGCGGGGACCAGTCCCTGATCGCCGGCATGGACGCGCTGCTCGACGCCCTGATGCGGTTCGAGCCGGACTTCGACGTCGAGGCATTCGATCCGGTCGCTGACCGCGACCTGCTCGCCGCGGCCACAACGCCGCTCGACGTGCTCACCGCGGACCTCTCGGCGTTCCGCGAACGCGGCGGCAAGCTGTTGATGTACCAGGGCTGGAACGACTATCCGCTGCGTCCGCAGCGCGCGATCGAATACCTGCACGCGGTGGAGAAGGAGAACGGCGGCGCCGAGGCGGCGGCGGAGTTCTACCGCATGTTCATGGTCCCCGGCATGATCCACTGCGCCCGCGGCCCTGGCGCCTGGGTCGCCGACTACGTCGACCCGCTGGTCGCCTGGACGGAGAAGGGCGTCGCGCCCGAACGGATCGAGGCGAGTCGTCCAGGACCGGCGCCCGAGTTCACGCGGCCGCTGTGCGCGTATCCCGAGGCCGCGAAGTACAACGGCGAGGGCGACGTGAACGACGCGGCGAACTGGATTTGCAGGTAGTTGGCGCCACGGCAAACAGAGGGAGGAACCCGGGATGAAGACGCGTAGCTGGACGATCACGGCTTCGACCATCGCTCTGGCAGTCTCGGTGGCCGGTTGCGCTCCCGCGCCTGACGCGCCGGACACGCCGGACACGCCGGACGAGCCGCCGCCTCCCCCCAACGTGATCGTCATCCTGGCCGACGACCTCGGCTACGGCGACATCGGCGCCAACGGCTCGACCGTCATCTCGACGCCGCACATCGACGAACTGGCGGCAAACGGCGTTCGGCTGACCGACGGCTACGTCCCGGCGGCCGTCTGCAGCCCGATGCGGGCTGGTCTCTACACGGGCCGCTACCAGAACCGGTTCGGCTACGAGTACAACCCGACCGCGAACTACGCGCGGAACGCCGATGCCGAACTGGGACTGCCCGAGGACGAGACGACGCTAGGCGACATGATGCGGGCAGCCGGCTACGCGACCGGTCTGGTGGGGAAGTGGCATCTGGGCTTCCGCGAGCAGTACCACCCGCTGAAGCGCGGCTTCGACGAGTTCTTCGGCCATCTGGGCGGCGGCACGAGCTACGTCGATCCGAATGACCCGACCGCCCATAGCTGGCCGCGGAGGGCGCCCGCCGCGACGGAGCCTCACACGATCGGCCCGGCAACGCCCGTCACCGGTGACCGCGGCGACGGCCCCCGCGCGATCATGGACGGCTACGAGGTCGTCGAGGTTGACGAGTACCTGACGGACGTGTTCGCCGACCGTGCGGTCTCATTCGTCGAGCGCCACGCGGAGGAGCCCTTCTTCCTCATGCTCGCGCCGAACGCACCCCATACGCCGATCCAGGCCACGGACAAGTACGTCTCCCGCTACGCCCACATCGAGGAAGAGGGAGCGCGCATCTTCGCGGCGATGGTCTCGTCCGTCGACGACATGGTGGGCCGGGTCACGGCGACGCTCCGCGAGCACGGGCTGGAGGAGAACACGCTCGTCGTCTTCCTCTCGGACAACGGCTGCATCAACTACATGCCCGCCGTCATCTGCACGAACTCGCCGCTCTCCGGCGGCAAGCGCTATCACCTGGACGGCGGCATCCGGGTGCCGTACCTGGTCAAGTGGCCGGCGGGTCTGCCCCGGGGCGAGGTCTACAGCCAGCCGGCGAGCGCGCTCGACCTGTACGCGACGTTTGCCGCGGCAGCCGGGTCGGAAGCAGGTACCGAGGACAGCGTGAACCTCCTGCCGTACCTGCGCGGTGAGATCGAAGAACCGCCTCACGAGTTCCTCTTCTGGCGGTCTCTGCCCAACTCGGCGGTTCGCTCGGGGAAGTGGAAGCTGTGGCGGGTCGACCTGACCGACCAGGATCCGGCTTTCGTGCTCAGCCGCGGCGGCCGTTTGCTGGCGGAGGAGGACTACCCGCCGGTTTCGGCTCATGGCCAGATCACGGTGCTACACGACCTCGAGGCGGACATCGCCGAGCGGGAGAACGTGGCCGACGAGCACCCGGAGGTCGTCGAGCGCCTCAAAGCGGCCCTGGCCGCCTGGGAAGCGGAACTGGCCGAGCCGATGTGGGTCAGCAAGCGCTCGACGCTGGCGGAGTTGCACGGCCAGGCGATCCAGCTCTACTTCTGAGGAACAGAAACTCTGGCTGACAGATTCAAAGTGGCACCTTGGATCTGTCAAGGGCGATCGGTCGCCGGGCGGCAAGTTCGGCACAGATAACATCGCTGCCCCCCTGAGTTGAAATCCGCGACCCTGCACGAGAGGACCGACCATGCACGACATCGCCATCCGTAACGGCCGCATCATCGACGGCACCGGCGCCCCCGAGTTCCACGGCGACATCGCGATAGACGGCACGACGATCACGTCCGTCGGCAACGGGACCGGCAAGGCGCGCCGGGAGATCGACGCGGAGGGCAAGCTGGTCGTCCCGGGCTGGATCGACATCCACACCCACTTCGATGCCCAGGTGTCGTGGGATCCGTACCTCACGCCGTCCTGCTGGAACGGGGTGACGACGATCGTCATGGGCAACTGCGGCGTCGGCTTCGCGCCGGTCAAGCCGAAGGACCGGGACTGGCTGCTCGAGTTGATGGACGCGGTCGAGGACATTCCGGCGATCGCCATGTCGGCGGGCATGGAGTGGAAGTGGGAGACGTTCCCCGAGTACCTCGACGCGATCGACGGCAAGCCGCGGATCATGGACGTGATCACCCAGGTGCCGCACTGCGCGCTTCGCACCTACGTGATGGGGGAGCGCGGCGCCGAGGACGTCCACCCGACGGATGACGAACTGGCCGAGATGGCACGTCTGGTGCGCGAGAGCGTTCGCTCCGGCGCCTTCGGCGTCTCGTCCAACCGGCTGCTGGCCCACCGCACGAAGGAGGGCGAGATGATCCCGGGCACCTTCGCCCGCTACCCGGAGCTCGAGGCGATCGCCACCGGCATGAGCGAGGCCGGCGGGGGCGTGTTCCAGTTCGTCGGGCCGTTCGAACGCGAGTGGTTGCTTGGCCTCGGCCACAAGGACGGGATCACCGTGACCTATCTCTCAGGCGAGGCGGCGCAGGAGACGTTGACCGCGCTCGAGGCGCGTCGCTACAAGGGGATCCGGGTGTTTCCGCAGATCCGGGGCCGCGGCACCACGGTGCTGATGAACCTGGAGGGGTCGCTGCATCCCTACGTCCTGAACTACGCCTTCCGGGAGCTGGTCGGCGACCTGCCGATGCCGGAGCGCCTCGCGCGGATGCGCGACCCGGAAGTGCGGGCGAAGATCCTGGCCAGCGACTGGGACATGACGAACGACGCCCGGCGGAACAGCCCCGAGGATGTGGACCACCCGTTCCTGGTCGACGCGACGCCGGGCAGCCTTCTGCCGGGACTTCTGGAACTCATGCACTCGCAGCCGGAGGCCGTCTACGTTCTCGGCGACCCGCCGAATTACGAGCCGGACGACGAGGCGAGCGTCGCCACCTACGCGAAGCGACACGGCCTCACCGGGCCGGAGGCGTTCTACGATCTCCTGACCCAGGGCGACGGCAGCACGCTGCTGCTCTTCTACCTGGACGGCTACTCGAAGCGGAACTTCGACTACATGGCCGGCCTGATGCGGCATCCGCTGACCTGCAACGGCCTGAGCGACGCCGGCGCCCACGTCGGTGCGGTCAGCGACGCGCACATGCCGACCTGGAACCTCTCCTTCTGGGGACGCGACCGCACCCGCGGCGACCGAATCGAGCTGGAGACGATCGTCCACAAGCAGACCGGCGCGAACGCCGCGCTCTACGGCCTGACCGACCGCGGCGTCCTGGAACCCGGCAAGCGTGCCGACATCAGCGTGATCGACTTCGACCGCCTGTCGTCCGAGGCCCCCTACCTCGTCTACGACCTTCCCGAGAACGCGAAGCGCTACATGCAGCGCCCGCAGGGCTACGACGCGACGATCTGCGCCGGCGAAGTCGTTCTGGAAAACGACGAAGTCACCGGCGCCCTGCCGGGCCGGCTTGTCCGAAGCCGTCCGGCGGCGTAGCGGGTCGGACGCATCGGTAGCGCTTGCTTGGGGGGCCCGACTTAGTCAACCGTGTCCGGTGGCTGAGCGTGTGCGTACTTCTCCCCCGCTTCCACGGCCGCGGTGAGCCGATTCCGTGGCGTCGCCAGTGGGCAGGTGGCGAGCACGCTCCAGGCGAGGGAGGCGAAGCCGTCGGGGCGATGCGCCGGATCGTCAGCTCTCACTGATTCCCTTCCAGGGGTTTCCCCTGAGCCGAGGAGTGATCTCCCCGAAGGTCCATTCAGCCGCGACGTCGAGATCCCACGTGATGCCGGGAGCCAGGAGAGGCTGAAGGTCGGCGAGAAACACCGGGTCCTGGAGCTTGCCCGCCAGATTCGCTTCGAACTCGGCTCGGGAAACGCCGTGGCCCTCTGCTGCGAGGTACTCGACGAAGCAACAAACGACGCGATCGAAGTCGACCTTGACCTGCCGTGAAGCCCACCAGAGATCGAACAGGTCACGACCCTTCTTGCGCTGGTACAAGGCCCGCAGCTTCGTTCCGAGTAGCTCGTCCAGTGCGTACGTCGGGATCCGGGCCGTGCCCGAGAACCAACGGGATCGGACTCCAAAGCGCTTGTGAGCCAGATCCAGGACGCTGAAGTGCTCCCGCGAGTTGATCTCGATCTTGAGACGCAATGGAAGAGGAGGAGCGTCCTCCGACGCGAACCGATAGAGGAGGGTTACTCGCCCCTCCTTGAAGGAGCGCCTCGGTTCGCCGAGCCAGGAGTCGAGCCGATGGCGCAAACGGTCCATGGTCGGGCCTATCGGCCCGGCGACCGTCTGGACGAGATCAATGTCTTCCGAGTAGCGCGGTGGTGGAGCCAGATAGAGCTTGAAGAGCGCGGTGCCTCCTCGAAAGGCGAGAGCACCGGCCAGGTGATCGTTGGCGAAGATCTCGACCAGAGCTCGGCTGATGACCAGATCCTGTTCCACTTGCGCGTCCTGGACCCACGGTACCTGCTCCCGCCATTCGGCGATGAAGTCTGCCGGGATCAAAGGTCCGGTTCCAGGTCGGTGTTGACCAGGAGCTTCCAGCGGGTATTGCGGCTGGCAGGGGCCTCGCTCCCGCCGGGGACCAGTACTGCTGTTTCTGTAGGGCGGTTCTTCACGAAGTCGGCCAGAGCCCTGCTCCGGGATGAGTGCCCGACCAGGTCGAGGAGGAAACCGAGCCGCTGGGACCAGGGGATAGGCGAGAACTGACTGAGCGACTCGAGTTCTGCCGGATCGAGACTCTCTCCCAGTTCCGAGAGAACGGTGGCCACGTTCTCGAGACCACCGCAGTGCGCTTGGTAGCCGACGAGGTCGTAGGCCGTGACCTCGGGGGACGAGATCCGGAGGAAACCCCGCCGCGTGTTCACCCTCTTTGTCGGCATCGCGGCCCCGTTTCGGCGTGCGACAAACGCGACCTTGACTAGTCCACAGCGGATCGGCGGCCGGTTCTTGGGGACGACGACCTGGAAGACCTGCGGCTGCTGGTGTGCAGCTCCGTGGTATCGAGCGGCTGTCAAGAGCCCGGCATAGTAGGGGATTCCAAGCCGGTCCATGAGTTGAGGCACGAACTGCTCGGCGGGCAGACTGCCGAGTACCTGGTGCTCCGCCGGGATTGCGACGTGAAAGCCTCGGTAGGGCGTCGCCACGAGCCCCTTCTTCTTGAGACGTCTGAGCCCTGACCTCGCTGCCGTCAGCGAAACTCCGAGTTCGTCGGCGAGTTCCTCTGTCGAGAAGTGATAGCTACCGCGGGAGGCCCAGTCACGAAGCAGATCGGATGCCCTCTGGCGACTTTGTCGGGATTCCACTCCAGAAAAATACCGAATACCGGCGTATTTGTCGAGCGAGATCTTTAGAGGCGCCGATCCTAGTCAACCGTGTCCGGTAGTGGAGCGTGCGCGTACTTCTCGCCCGCATCGACGGCGACAGGCAACCGATTGCGCGGCGTGGCCAGCGGACAGGTGGCGTACTCACTGAAGACACAGGGCGGGTTGTAGGCCCTGTTGAAGTCGAGGACCGTGGTGCCGTCCTCGTCCGGAAGGTCGACGGCGAGGTAGCGGCCGGCGGGGTAGGTCGTATCGCCGGTTGTGCCGTCGGCGAACACGATGAAGAACCCGTCGTCGGATCGGTAGGCCTCCAGTGACAACGATTGCCCCTGGGCCTCGAACTCCAGCGTGCCCGGAACGGTCGGTTCCCAGCCGAGTCCCTGGACAACGGTGGCGACACGGATCTTGCGGGGTTCGGGATAGGCCTCGAACCTTGCCTTGAGCCTCCAATCCGGGTCGGCGGGGTAGGACTCGATGCCTTCAAAGGCGGCGATCGCCGGGTGCTCGTAGTCGCGCAGGCGGACACCGAGCCGGTCCATGCGCCGGATCACGGTCCAGGCGAGGGAGCCGTGGGTGAGCAGGGTGGGGTTTTCTTCTTGATCGTCGACGAGGAGCATCTCGGTGACGGGTGATTCGCCGTGCAGGATCTCGACGCCCGGCTCGGCCCGGAAGAGGACCGCGCCGTTCTCGACGACGAAGTTCCCGAGCTTCGGCGGCGCGGAGCCTTCGGGCGCAACGAGGTCGTTGCCGGCTGCGGCGCCGAAGCTGTTCGGGCCCTCTTCGAGCCAGTACAGGCCCGCCAGATTGAGCCAGCCATCCGGGCCCTTGAGGCTTGCCACCCGCTCGGCACGCCATTCGGCGAGAGCGCTCTCGTATCGGGCGAACTCCGACTCTTCGCCCGTCGCTGGTTGAGCGAGGATGACCGCGGCCACCAGCAGCGCCGGGATTCGATGGTCGATGGCGGCCACGGTCCATCCATCCTACCGGCGTGAAGCCTGGGACCGGCGAACGGACTGTTAGACTGGTGCGCCTAGCGTCACAGCCGAGTTCCGATCTTCAGCCCGGGAGTTGGAGATGCATCAGTCACGACCGAGTTCGAGACGTCGCCCGCGGGCGATTCGGGTGGTCTCCGTGTGTGTCTGCTGGCTTCTCGCAGGCACCGCAGCCGCGACTGTCGCGGCGGCAGGTCCGCCGGCGACGCCGGTGGCCGCCCCGGCGTTCGATGCCGACGCGCCGCACCGCGTCCTGATCTCCCGCCACTGCCTCGGTTGCCACAACAACCGGCTCAAGACGGCGGGGCTCGAGCTGGATGCGCTGGTCGAGGAGCACACGGGCACGGACCGGGCGACCTGGGAGAAGGTGGCCCGCAAGCTCCGTGCGCGGCAGATGCCGCCGCCGGGCCGTCGCCGTCCTGACGAGAGTGCGTACCGGGAGGCGCTGTCGTCTCTCGAGGGCGAGCTCGACCGGATCGCTGCGGAACAGCCCGACCCGGGCCGCACGGAGACCTTCCGCCGGCTGAACCGCACGGAGTACCACAACGCGATCCGCGACCTGCTGGGGCTGGAGGTCGACGTCGCCTCGCTGCTGCCGGCGGATTCCGCGAGCTACGGCTTCGACAACGTGACGGTCGGCGACCTCTCGCCGACCCTGCTGGAGCGCTACGTCGGCGCGGCGGAGAAGATCAGCCGGCTCGCCGTGGGCCGCGTGGCCGAGCCGACCGGCGTCACCTTCCGCACCGATCCCGATCTGACCCAGGAGAAGCACGTCGAGGGTCTGCCGATCGGCACCCGTGGCGGCCTGCTCGCGACCTGGAACTTCCCGGCCGACGGGGTCTACGAGTTCTCGATCCGGCTGGCCCGCGACCGCAACGAGCACGTCGAGGGCCTGCGCGAGCCGCACGAGCTGGAACTCCTGATCGACCGGGAGCGGCTCGAGACGTTCACCGTCGCGCCGCCCGACCTGATGGACGACGTGGCGCTGAACTACCAGCCTTCGCAGGACGATGTCGACGATCACCTGGTCGTCCGCGTGCCGGTGACGGCGGGGCCGCACGACGTCGGCGTCACGTTCCCGGCCCGGCCCTGGGTGTTGCTGGAAACCGCGCGCCAGCCCTACGAATCGCACTTCAACTACTACCGGCACCCGCGGGTGCAGCCGGCGATCTTCTCGGTGTCGATCGTCGGGCCCTACCTGCCGCTCGGGGCGGGCGACACGCCGAGTCGGCAGCGGCTGTTCGTCTGCCAGCCGCAGAGCGCCGCGGAGGAGTACGGCTGCGCGAGGGAGATCCTCGGCAACCTGATGCGCCGCGCCTACCGCCGCCCGGTGACGGCCGAGGACGTGGACGGGCCGTTTGCCCTCTACCGTCAAACGAGCCTTGAGCACGGGTTCGAAGCCGGCGTCGAGATGGGGTTGGCCGCGGTGCTGGTGAGTCCCGAGTTCCTGTTCCGGCTCGAACGGGAACCGGCCGGCATTTCGCCGGGCGAGCCGTACCGGATCAGCGACCTGGAACTCGCTTCACGGCTGGCCTTCTTCCTCTGGAGCAGCATCCCGGACGACGAACTGCTGGAGGTCGCGTCGGCCGGCCGACTAAGCGCACCGGGAGAGGTGGAGCGCCAAGTCGACCGGATGCTCGCCGACCCGCGGGCTTCGAACCTGGTCACGAACTTCACGGCCCAGTGGCTGCACCTGCGCAACCTGGAGGGCGTCACGCCGGACAAGCGCCTGTTCCCGGACTTCGATGACAACCTCCGCCAGTCCCTGCGACGCGAGACGGAGCTCTTCTTCGAGAACATCCTGCGGGAGGACCGGAGCGCGCTCGACTTGCTGCGGGCCGACTACACGTTCCTGAACGAACGGCTGGCCAGGCACTACGGCATCCCGCACGTCTACGGCAGCCGCTTTCGTCGCGTCGAACTGGCCGACGACAGCGTGCGCGGCGGTCTGCTGCGCCACGGCAGCATCCTCACCGTGACCTCGTTCGCCACCCGCACCTCGCCGGTCGTGCGCGGCAACTGGGTGCTGGGCAACCTGCTCGGCGTGCCGCCGCCGCCACCCCCGCCCGACGTGCCCGATCTGCCGGAAGCGAAGATCGTCGCCAGGGAACTGCCGATGCGCGAACGGCTGTCGGCCCATCGCGACAACCCGGCCTGCTCGGGCTGCCATCGCTTGATGGACCCGGTCGGCTTCGCGCTCGAGAACTACGACGCGATTGGCCGCTGGCGGACAGCAGACGCGGGATTCGCGATCGACGCTTCCGGCGAACTGTGGGACGGCACGCCCTTGGGCGGCGTCAAGGAACTCGAGTCGGCGATGCTGGCGCGGCCCGAGCTGTTCCTGACCACGCTGACCGAGAAGCTCCTGGTGTTCGGCACCGGCCGCGGCGTGACCGCGACCGACGCGCCCGCCGTGCGGGGGATCCTGCGCCGCGCCGAGCCCGACGACTACCGCCTGTCGTCTCTGATCCAGGCCGTCGTCGCCAGCGACCCCTTCCAGATGAGGAGAGCATCGTCATGATCCTGACCAGGAAGTCATCTGAGGGACACGGCCGCGCCCGCGGCTGCGACTTCAAGCGCTAGCCGAATCGTTCGAACTGAGGAGAGCATCGTCATGATCCTGACCAAGAAGTCGCTGCCGCGGCGGACATTCCTGCGCGGCATGGGGGCGGCGATCGCCCTGCCCTTGCTCGACGCGATGGTGCCCTCGATGACGGCCTGGGCGAAGACGGCGGCCAAACCGGTGCGGCGACTGGGTTTCGTCTATGTGCCGATGGGCTCCGACATCACGCGCTGGCGTCCGGCCGGCGGCGCCGGTCCGCTCGGCGCACTCTCGCCGTCCCTGAGTCCGCTGGAGAGCTTCAGGAAACAGATCTCGGTGATCAGCAACCTGGAACTCAAGAACGCCTACCCCGGGACCCACGCGACCTCGAACGCGGCCTTCCTGAGCGCGGCGAAGGCGAAGTGGACGGAGAGCACGGACTACTACCTGGGCACGACGGTCGATCAGATCGCGGCCCAGCAGATCGGACAGGACACGCAGTTGCCGTCGCTCGAGCTGGCGATGGACCTGATGGACATGGTTGGCCAGTGCGACAACGGTTACGCCTGCGTCTACCAGAACAACCTCTCCTGGTCGTCGCCGACGACGCCGCTGCCGGCCGAAGCGCACCCGCGGATCGTCTTCGAGCGGCTGTTCGGCGAAGGCGGCACGGCGGCCGAGCGGCGCGCGGGGCTGAACCGCAAGGCCAGCCTGCTCGACTGGGTCCACGAGGACATCACCCGCCTCCAGGGCATGCTCGGCCCGGGCGACCGGGTCAAGGTCAGCGAGTACCTGGACACGGTGCGAGAGGTGGAGCGGCGCATCCAGAAGGCGGAGACGCAGGCCGACGACGGCGCCCTGCCCGACGTGGACCGGCCGGTCGGCGTACCGCCGGCCTATGCCGACCACGCCCGGTTGATGTTCGATCTCCAGGTGCTGGCCCTCCAGGCCGACGTGACCCGGGTCGTTACGTTCCAGCTTGCCCGCGAGTCGAGCAACCGGACGTATCCCGAGATCGGCGTGCCGGACCCCCACCATCCGACGTCGCATCACGGCAACGACCCGGAGAAGGTGGCGAAGCTGGCGAAGATCAACGAGTTCCACGTCTCGCTGTTCGCTCACTTCCTGGAGAAGCTGGCGTCCGTGCCCGAGGGCGACGGCACCCTGCTCGACAACTCGCTCTACCTCTACGGCAGCGGCATGGGCAACCCGAACGTCCACGACCACGTGGACTTGCCGATCGTCGTCGCCGGCGGCGGCGCCGGCAACGTCCGGGGCGGCCAGCACATCGTGTACGACGAGCCGACGCCCATGGCCAACCTTCACCTGACCCTGCTCGACAGCGTCGGCGTCCGGCTCGACTCCTTCGCTGACAGCACGGGCCGGATCGACACGTTGGCCGACCCGGTCCACCTGGCAGGCTGAGGACGAGAGAGTGCGCTGCTTCGTCCTCACGTTCCTTCTTGCCGTCCCGGCTGCGGCCGCCGCCACAACCGCCCCCCTCGCCGACGCCGCCGAAGCGCTCGACACCGCCACCCTCGAGCACCTCCTCGCCGCCGCACCGACCCCCGACGACATCAACGCCACCCAGGTCGACGGCATGACGGCCCTCCACTGGGCCGTCTACCACGACCGCGGCGACCTCGTCCGTCGCCTGCTCGACGCCGGCGCCGACGCCTCCGCCGCGAACCGTTACGGCGTCATCCCCCTGTCCCTGGCCTGCGCCAACGGCAATTCGGAAGTCGTGGAATCGCTCCTGGCGGCGGGCGCCGATCCGAATTCCGTACTGCCCGGAGGCGAGACGGTGTTCATGACCGCGGCGCGGACGGGCCGGATCGAGGTAGTCGAAGCGCTCTACGAGGCCGGCGCCGACATCCACTTCCGCGAGCCGAAGCGCGGCCAGACGGCGCTCATGTGGGCGGCCGCCGAGGGCAACCTGGACGTGGTCGAACTGCTGCTCGAGGTCGGCGCCGATCCGAACGCAACACTCGACTCCGGCTTCACGCCGCTCCTGTTCGCGGTGCGCGAAGGCCGGATCGACGTGATGGAAGCCCTCCTGCGGGCGGGCGTCGACGTGAACGCGGTGACGCCGCGCTCGCCCGTGAAGCGCGACCGTCCCCTGCCGGGCGGACGCTCGGTGCGCCCCGGATCGACGCCGCTCCTGGTCGCCGTGACGAACGGCCACTTCGAGCTCGCGTCGCGGCTGCTCGACGCGGGCGCCGACCCGAATGCGGCGCACCCCGGCTACGCGCCGCTGCACATGCTGCCGCGGGTGCGCAAGCCGGGCACCGGCGACAACAACCCGCGGCCCGACGGTTCCGGTTCGATGGATGGCCTGGACTTTGTCCGCGACGCCGTCGCGCACGGCGCCGATCTCGAGGCCCGGATGACGACCAGGGCGCGCCTGAACAACACCTCCTTCAACGAGCTTGGTGCGACTCCCTTCGTCCTCGCGGCACTCGTCGCCGACGCGGACCTGATGCGCGTCCTGGTGGAGGTCGGGGCCGATCCGTTGACGCGCACCGACGACGGCTCGACGGCGCTCATGGCGGCCGCCGGCCTCGGCACCCGCTCGCCCGGCGAGGACGCGGGTACCGAGGAGGAAGTGCTCGCGGCGGTCCAAACGGCGCTCGAGTTCGGCGCCGACATCAATGCGACGAACGCGAACGGCGACTCGCCAATGCACGGCGCCGCATTCAAGAACCTGCCGCGCGTTGTCCATCTGCTGGCCGAGAACGGCGCCGACATCGAGGTCTGGAACCAGCGCAACAAGTACGGCTGGACTCCGTTGACGATCGCCCGCGGCTACCGCTTCGGCAACTTCAAACCGTCCCCGGTCACCGTCGCCGCGATCGAGACGATCATGCGCGCCGAGGGTGTGCGTCCGCCCACGGAAGAGGAAGAAGGCGCGAAGGCGGTCGACATCTACGCCAAGCCTGCGCCTAAACTGCCCGAGGCCGAGCCGAAGAAGGACGATGCGGACAAGCCGCCCGCCCCGCGCTGAGCGGTCTTGTATGAAACTGGCTGCCCACTGGGTGCGCCGGCGTCCCCGCCGGCTTCTGAGGAAAGCGCGACGCGAAGCGGCGACCACCATGCGACTGGCGTTCTCCTTCGCCTCCGCTGCACTCCTGGCCGGCGCGCCGATCCTCCCGGCCCAGGAAACCCTGCGCCCGGTCCGTAACGACATTGCCCGGGCCGGCGAGGAGTTCCTCGTCCTCCGCCACCAGACGCTCGAAAAGGGCGCACACGAGCGGTTCTTCGAGTTGAGCCGCGACGGTGTCTGGCCGATCTTCGAGAAGATCGGCAGCCGCGTGGTGGGGCAGTGGCAGGTCGTCCACCCGGATGGCGGCGGCAGCGCGGACTTCGACGAGGGCTACCGCCTTGCGCGTTATCGCAGCTACAACCACTGGGCCGCCACACGGGCCTCGGATCGCCTGGGCGGCAACGGCGAAGACTGGCAGGCGTTTCGGGAGGCGATTGCTGCTCGAAACGAACTGCTGCTGGACTCGGACGGTCCGGTCTACCTCGTTGGTGACATGGCGCCCGGCGGGCCGTACTACATGCCCGGTCTCGACGAGGACTACGAGGTCGCCGAGTCGGAAGGCGCGGCCGGTGGCGGCGGCGAACTTCCCGTGCGCAGCGCCAGAGCCCGGCGGGGCGAGGAGATTGTCACGCTGCGCCACTTCAGGATCCGCAAGGGCACCTTCGAGGAGTTCAGCCGACTGAGCCGCGAAGGAGTCTGGCCGTACTTCGAGAAGAACGGCACGCGGATCGTGGGGCAATGGCGGCGCGTCTACCCGACACCGGATGCGCTCGACCGCGGCGGAACCGCACTCGGCGCAACGGAGAGCGCGGATTTCGACGAGGTCTACATGATGGCTCGATACGCCAGCTACGAGCACTGGCAGGCGACCCGGCCCGCCGTCATGGCGCGGCTCGGCGGCAACGGCCCGGACTACCAGGCGTGCGTCGAAGCGCTGGAGCGCCGGCGCGACCTTACGCTCGAGACATCGGTGCGGTTCCTGCGCGGCCACTTCTACGGCAGTCCGCCGGTCTACCTGCCGCCGCTCGACGAGACCTACCGCCGCGTCCGGTAAGAGAGAGTCGGGTGTTTACGTTTCGAACCCGGTCCGCCCTCTTCGGTCTGTCGGTCCTGCTCGGTGTCGCGGCCGGCACCGCAGGCGCTGCCGATCGCCCGAACATGATCTTCATCCTCGCCGACGACCTCGGCTACGGTGATCTCGGTTCCTACGGGCAACAGGTGATCCGGACGCCTGTGCTGGACCGGATGGCGGCGGAGGGGATCCGGTTCACACAGTTCTACGCTGGGGCGACGGTCTGCGCGCCGTCACGCAGTGTCCTGATGACCGGGCAGCACACGGGGCGCACGCACGTTCGGGGCAACGCGAGGGGAACCGCTCAGTCGCTTCGCGACGAAGACGTCACAGTCGCCGAGGTGCTCCAGTCCGCCGGCTACGCCACCGGTCTGTTCGGCAAGTGGGGCCTCGGCGAAGTCGGCATGGAGGGCCATCCCCTCAGCCAGGGGTTCGACGCCTTCTTCGGCTACCTCAACCAGGTTCACGCCCACAACTACTACCCGGAGTTCCTTTGGCGGGGTCTGGAGAAGGCGCCGCTCCGGAACAAGGTCGAGAGGACCCCGCGACCCTATGGCGGTTTCGAGGGCGGGTGGGCGACGGAGCGTGGCGAGTACTCCCACGATCTGATCATGCGCGAGGCGCTGGCATGGGTGGACGAGCAGAAGGACTCGCCCTTCTTCCTCTACCTCGCCCTGACGATTCCGCACGCGAACAACGAAGCCACGCGGGCCACAGGCGACGGAGCGGAGGTCCCGGAGTACGGCGTCTACGACGTGGAGGACTGGCCGAATCCCGACAAGGGCCAGGCGGCGATGATCACGCGAATGGACCGGGACGTGGGCGCGCTGCTCGAACTGCTCGCCGAGCTGGGGATCGAGGACAGGACACTCGTCATGTTCTCGTCGGACAACGGACCGCACAACGAGTCGAACCATGACCTGCTCCGATTCAACCCGTCCGGCAACCTGCGGGGCATCAAGAGGGACCTCTACGATGGCGGTATCCGCGTGCCCTTTCTGGCTTGGTGGCCGGGAACGATTCGGCCAGGCCAGGTGTCGGACCACATCGGCTACTTCGGCGACCTGATGGCCACCGTCGCGGACCTGTCTGGCGGAGACGCACCCGCGAACAGCGACTCGATCAGCCTCGCTCCGACCCTCCTGGGCCGCGCCGGCGAGCAGAGGACGCACGACTACCTCTACTGGGAGTTCTACGAAGCCGGATCATCCCAGGCGGTCCGGATGGGTCAGTGGAAGGGCGTTCGCAAGCCGATGCTGACCGGCCGCCTCGAGCTCTACGACGTCCTGCGGGACGAGGGCGAACGGTACGACGTGGCCCGGAACTACCCGGACGTCGTCAAGGAGATCGAGGGGATCATGGAACAGGCCCATGTTCCTCATCCGAACTGGCAGGCGCCGGCTGGAAGGCAGGTAACGCAGTAGGCCGAGCCTCTCGGAAGGCCGCGAGCACCGCGGCGAAGATCATGCCGAAGCTCGGCACGCCGATTTCCGGCATCGCTGGCTCCAGCGGCGAGACGGCGCATCTCGAGACCGACGCCTCGCAGAGCGATCCTGCGATCACCGTCGGCAGCTTCCATCTGGCTCGCTGACGTGGACGCTGACCGTGTCGCCTCTCGACCGGCGGCGACCGGTCGGCGCGGGTCGGTAGAGCGCCGGTGGAGCTATGTTGTTAGAATAGTTGGACTTACAGGCGGGCGAGTTGGTCGGCACCTGGGTTGCACCCATGGCCACGATAGGGGAGAGACGCTTCCGAGTTCCTCCGAACGCGAGTTGACATGAGATTCGCCGAACAGCTCCTCCTGCTGCTGCACAGCCAGGACACGGGGTACTTCGTGCCCATTCCCGAGTGGCGGATGTCCTGTGCGCTCGCGGGTGCGGTGCTCATGGATCTCGCGATGGAGAACCGGATCGACTCGGACGTGGAGACACTGACCGTCGTCGATACGACTCCCACGGGAGACAGCCTGCTGGATCCTTCGCTCGAGGAACTCGCCAGCGAGGACAAGGTTCATCCGCCGCAGTACTGGGTGGAGCGGCTGGCCCGGCGGGGCGACGAGATCAGCGACGATGCGATCGGGAGGCTGGTCCAGAAGGGCATCTTCGAATCCGACGCCGGCGGCTTCTGGACACTCTCGAAGAAGGTGACCCGCACGGGCCGCTATCCGCTGGTCGACGGCTGGGCGGGGGAGGAGATCAAGGGGCGCATTTTCCGCACCCTTCTGGACAAGGAGTTCCCGGATCCCGGGGACATCGTGATCATCGGTCTCGTCCACTACTGCGACGGCTTCAAGGCCATGATGGAGCCGGAGGAGTACGAGGCCGCCGAGGAGCTCATCGAACTCTACAGCAACATGGATCTGATCGGCAGGGCGATCGGTCCTGCCGTGCGCAGCTCGTACCGGCCGCCGGCCAGCATACGCGCGTCGCGGCGGCGGCGGGCCATGCCGAGGGTGGGACTCCGCGACGCTCTGGCCTCGAAAGCGTTCCGTGGCGGGAACCTTCCCAAGTTCTTCGCGGAGACGGCTGAGGAATTGGGCCCGGTCTTCGAGCTGAGGTTCCCGGGCAAGCGGTTCGTCGTTCTCGCCGGGGTCGAGGTCAACAGATGGGTAGCCAGGAAAGGCCGCCTCCATCTCCGGACGCGCGACTACCTGGAGGACTTCCAGCAGGAGTGGGGTACGGCGCGTTCCATCGCCAGCATGGACGGGGCGGACCACTTCCGCATGCGCAGGGCGGTTCGAGCCGGCAATTCCCGCAAGGTCGTCGAGGACCGACTCGACGAGGTTCTGACACTTTGCCGGGTCTCTTACCGACGGTGGGGAATCGACAACGTGCTTCCCGGCGAGATGACCTGCCAGCGGCTGGTCGGTGCGCAGATCGCGCGGCTCAGCGTGAGCTTCGATCCCCCGACCGACCTCCTCGACGAACTGATGCACTTCGAGTATCGGGCGCTGCTGGTCCATACACATCGTCTGCTGCCCGAGTTCATCCTGCGCACGCGCAGGATGAAGCGCTACAAGCAGCGTGTGCTGGAGCTCTACGCCATGATCCACGCAACCCACACCGAGGCGCAGCGTGCGGGCAAACGCCGCGACCTGGTCGACGACCTGATGGAGCTGCACCACGCGGACCCGCAGTTCCTGCCCGAGACCGACCTGGGCTTCGCGTTCATCGCTCCGATCATCGCCGGCCACTACACCGGTAGCGCGGTTGCCTTCTCTATCTACGAACTGCTGAGGCACCCGGACTACCGGGAGCAGATAGTCGCTGAAGCGGACGCGCTGTTCGCGGACGGAGACCCGACCGCGGCGGACCTGACTCCGGAAGCGACCGATGCGTCTCGTCGCTTCATCATGGAGGTGCTGCGGCTCCACGAAGTCGTCCCGATGCACATGCGCACGGCGATGAACGCGTTCGAGATCGAAGGCATCGAAGTGCCGGTCTCCAGCACGTTGCTGATCGCTTTCTCCGCGCCGCACCACATGGAGCAGTACTTCCCGGAGCCGGAGAAGTTCGACATCGATCGCTATCTGGCGCCGCGCAACGAACACAAGGGCGCCGGGATCTACGCTCCGTTCGGCGTCGGGACGCACGTCTGCGGTGGAGCGAACTGGACCCGGATGCAGATGGTGGTCAACGTGCTGGCGCTTGCCCGCTACCTGGAACTGGAAATGTCGCCCAGCGACTACACGTTGAAGCGGAGCCCGCTGCCCAAGAACAGCGTCAACAAGAAGTTCAAGTTCCGGGTCACCGGACACCGGCATCCGCTCGTAAGGGGCCAGTAGGCCGAGCAAGAATCCTGGGGCGAGCGATGGAAGCAGGGACAACACGTCTTCGCAGAGTCGCCATCGTTGGCGGCGGCGTTTCGGGGCTCGGCGCCGCCTGGGCGCTCCACCACAGCTCGGACCGGTTCGATTTCCGGCTGTTCGAAGCCCAGGCCCAGCTCGGCGGCAATGCGATCACCGCCGACATGCCGCAGGACGACGGCAGCACGATCCCCTTCGACATCTCCGTGACTGCCTGCATTCCTTCGGTGTACCACCACCTCGTGCTGCTGATGGAGAAGTTCGGCATCGACCTGCTCGACACCAGGTTCAGCTACAGCGTGAAGTACCGCGGCCAGGTCTATGCCCACGATTTCGACTCGGATATCCGGGAGGAGTTGCAGGTCGAGATCGCGAAGTTCCAGCGGCTCCTGAAGCGTCTGCACTGGTTCGGCCGCTTGACCCATTCCCGGTCGAAGTTCCTGAACGCCCTCAACCCGTACAACTACATCAGCATGGGGACGGTGCTGAATTGGGGCGGCTTCTCCGGCGACTTCAGGTACAAGGTCCTCAAGCCGATGTTCGTCAACTTTCTGATGGCGACCAACGTGTTCGACATGCCGGCGTCGCTGTTCAGCAGGTACCTGGAGTTCTTCGACATCGAACGCGCGACTCCCATGCAGACGTGGGACCAGGGAACCCGCCGCATCTACGAGAATCTGTCCGCCGGCTTCCGGGACAAGATCTACCTCAGCCGCCCGGTGCGGAAGGTCTATCGGCAGTCATCCGGCGTCGTCGTGAAGGACGAGGACGGCGTGGAGGAGACCTTCGACGAGGTGATCTTCGCGTGCAACGCGAATCAGACCCTGATGATGCTCGACAAGCCCACGTTCCTCGAGCGCTACCTCCTCTCGTCGATTCGCTACGAGAGCGAGCTCCACAACCACGCGATCGTCCATTCGGATGAGTCCGTGTTGCCGGTGAGCGACGTGAAGGCGCTAGAGACGCGGAGCAACCACATCGAGCAGTACGGCGCCAGGCCGGACAACTACGAGATCACGTACATCATGCACAATCAGCAGCCGTGGGCCCATGGCTCCGACAGGCCCTGTCTCGTGACGTACAACCCGATCAGCCGGATCGATGACCGGAAGGTCGTCAAGAGGTGGTGGTTTCAGCACGTCGTCCATGACGTGCGCCAGGTAGCGCTACTGGTGCCCCTCTTCCGCTTCATTCAGGGCAAGAAGGGCGCCTGGCACTGCGGTGCCCATACGCTGATCAACAGCCAGGAGACCTGCTTCGTTACCGGGCTCGCCGCGGCGCGGCAGATCGGCGCGGACTACCCCTTCGACGACGCCGAGGCGCGGGCGTCGTTCAACCACTACGGCGGCATCATGTACGGCTGGAGGTTGAGGAAGGCGAAGGGCTGATCCCTGAGATCTTGCGCCGCAGGCACTGGGTGCGCCGGGGTGCCATCCGTGCGCCCGATGACGGGCGCACGGACTGGTTCACGTGTGGCGCGAGTCCGCGCCACACGGGTTCTCGCCGGCTGCCGCCGGAGGCGGCCAGGAAGACGCGCCGCGAAGCGGCCGACCATCCTGCGGCGCTAGCCCGCCGGTTGGGCTTCCGCCGCAGCCTTGGGAGCAAGGGTGTCCCGGTGGGCGCCGGTCACGTGCAGGTGGAGTGCCGACAGCGCCGGCACGACGAACATCAGGATGGCCGTCGTGATCACGATGCCGCAACCGAGCGACGCGGCGAAGGGGACCAGGAACTGCGCCTGGATGGCCGGTTCGAGGATGAGCGGCGTGAAGCCGAGGAATGTGGTCACCGAAGTCAGCATGATCGGGCGGAAACGTCCCTTCGCACCCTCGATGATCGCGGTCCGGGCGGGGGCGCCCTCGCGGAGCTTCTGGTCGATGAAGTCGATCATGACGAGCGAATCGTTCACGACGACGCCGCTGAGGCCGAAGATCCCCATGAAGGAAACCGCGCTCATCTCGATTCCGAGGATCAGGTGCCCGAGGATGACGCCGATGAATCCGAATGGAATGACGGCCATGATGATGAAGGGCTTCGTGTAGGAACGCAGAGGAATCGCCAGCAGCGCGAAGATCAGGAGGAGGGCGATCGCGAAGCCGCGATACAGGGAGTCCAGGGACTCGATCTGCTGCTGCTGTTCGCCCCCGAAGCTGTAGCTCAGCTCCGGGTCGGCGGCGACAAGCTCCGCAAGGATCGTGTCTTCGAGGATGCCGTTGGCCTCGCCGCCGGTAATCACGGTGGAGTCCACGTCCGCGGTGACGGTAGCGACCCGTTGGCCGTCCTCGCGCCGTATCGCGGGCGGCGACTTCCCGGAGCTCAGGCTCGCCACTTGGTGGAGTGGGACCTCGGCCCCGTTCGGCGTGCGGAGCAGGTAGCCCTCGATGTCGGTGATCGCGTTTCGTTCATCGGCTGGCAGCCGCACGTAGACGCGAACCTCTTCGCCGCCGCGCTGTACCCGCAGGGCCTCCGAGCCGAAGAAGGCGTCGCGTGCCTGCCCGGCCAACTGGTCGACGGTGAGGCCGAGGGTCTCCGCTTCAGGCCGAAGCTCGAGCCGGATCTCGGGAACGCCGGGCGTGTGGTCCGAGCGGATGTCGAACACGCCGCCCAGTCCCTGCAGGCCGTTCACTACGGTTTCGGCGGCGTCGACGAGCCTCGCCGGTTCCGGGTGGGACAGGACGGCCGCGACCGGGCTGCCGAGGTCGATGATCTCGCCGCTGAACGTGATGCCGCGCACGTACGGCAGCACGCCGACCTCCTCGCGCCACGCCTGGACGACTTCGCCGCTGGAGATCTGTCGTTGTTGCGCGCTGAGCAGCTTGAAGTCGATCGTGGCGACGTTGGCTTCGGGATTCAGGCTGGGCTCCGGGCTGAGGCCGCCGCCTTCGACCCGCGGCCTCTGGCCAACGGTCACCGTGACGCCCGACAGCAGCGGCGGCGCGTCCGGTGGCCGGTCGCGGGAGAGTCGCTCGATCACCCGGCGCCCGGCCGCTTCCAGTTCCTGCGCAACTTCGTAGGTCCGTTCTGCCGTTGTGCCGTCGAGCATTTCCAGACTTGCGGTGGCGAAGTCCCCCTCGACCACATCGGCGAACGTCGTCGGTACGATGCCGGCCGGCAGCAGGGAGATGCTCAGGATGAGCAGTCCGACGGCGCCCGCCATCGTTACGGCGGGCTGGTCCGTCGCGAACTGCAGCCCCCGATCGAGGGGGCCTTGCACGAACCTGTTCAGCCCGAAGTCGACCCCGCCCTGAATCCGCTTGATGAGCCGCTCGACAGGGTTCGTCGGCGCTCTCGCCGGGTCGCGCAGGTGGGACAGGTGGTTGGGCAGCACGAACACCGATTCGACGAGCGAGAACAGCAGCATCGAGATGAGGATGACCGGCAGGGCGCCCCATATCTCGCCGATGCCTCCGGGGATGAAGAGCAACGGAATGAACGCCGCCACGGACGTGAGGACGGCGAAGGTCAACGGCACCACGATTCGCCGCGTGCCGCGGATCGCGGCCACGACGCCGGGGGTGCCCCGCTTCCGTTCGGAGTAGATGTGGTCGGCCACGACGATCGCGTCGTCCACGACGATGCCGATCGCGAGGACGAACGAGAACAGGGAGATCGTGTTGATCGCGAGATCGAGCGCGAACATCACGGCCAGCGCGCCGATGCCCGAAATGAGAAGCCCGGCGGCGACCCACACCGCGAGCCGAATCTCGAGGAACAGACCCAGCGCGATGAGAACCAGCAACAGCCCAAGAAGACCGTTCTTGATCAGGAGGGCGGCCCGCTCCGCGTAGACGGAGGATTCGTCGTTCCAGATCGTGACGCCGACGCCGTCGGGCAGGGAAGGGGTCACGTCGTTCGCGATGTGCTCCTGGACCGCGTTGGCGACGCTCATCACCTTCTCGTCGTCGGCCCGGTAGACCTCGATGAAGACCGCCGGCTGGTCCTCGTGCCGGACGATCAGGTCGATGTCCTGGAAGCCGTCGCGGACCTCGGCGATGTCGCCGAGTCGCACCACCGTGCCGTCGGGTCGGCTGAGGACGACGACGTCCTCGAACTCCTGCTGTTCGTAGCGCTGGCCGAGGGTACGGACGCGAACCTGGGATTCGCGGGTGTCGATGCTGCCCGCGGACAGGTCCAGGGAACTGCGGCGAACCGCGCCGGCTATGTCGCTCAGGGTGAGTCCGAGAGCCCGAAGCTGCCGCAGCGGCGCCTCGATCGAGATCTCGTAGTTCCGCACGCCGCTGATCTCGACCTGGGACACACCGGAAAGGGATGTGAGTTCATCCTCGATCCGGTGGGCCAGTTCCTTCAGCGAGCGTTCCGAGACATCGCCATGGACGATGAGCCGCATCATGCTCTGGCGGTTCGTCATCTCCCGGAACTGGGGACGTTCGGCTTCGCCGGGGAACGACTGGATGCGGCCGACCGCGGACTTGATCTCGTCCATCGCCTCGCCCATGTCGGCGCCGGACTTCACCTCCACCCGGACGGAAGCCATGCCCGGCGCCGCGATCGACTTGACCGACTTCACGTCATCCAGGCCGCTGACCTCGTCCTCGATCTTGACGACGATGGACTCCTCCACCTCCTCCGGCGTCGCGCCGGGGTAGGCCATGGAGACTTCGATCTGGAAGAAGGGCACCTCCGGCCAGGCCTCCCGCTGAAGACCGGTCAGCGACACGACTCCCGCGGCGATGATCGCCCACATCAACAGGTTGGCGGCGACGCCGTTGCTCGCCATGTAGGCGATCGGTCCGGACCGTTCGCCGTGGCTGCTGCCGTTGGAAGTCACTGGATCAGCTTACTTTAGCGCCACGCCGGTAAAGGGCGGCCCTCGACACCAGACGTCTTGAACAGGTGTCGCCTTTACAGTTGAGTCAAGTTTCGCCCACTGGGCGCGCCGGCGTCGCAGCGGAGCGAGGCCGTTGGCCTCGCGCGTCTTTTTCAGAGAGCCGACGAGGACGTCGGCGCACCCAGTCTGTACGTTCCTCCGACACTGGGTGCGCCGGCGTCCCCGCCGGCATCCGGTCTGACCCGCATGCTCGTCGGTCTGAGGCGGAGCCTCGTAGGAGCTAGAACCGCACCCGCAGGCCGCCGTTGATCACGCGTCCGTCCAGGGGCGCCCAGGCGTCGACCGTCCAGCGTCCGTCGATTGCGCGGTCGGGGCGCAGGGACGAGTGCCACCGGTGCTGCCGCACGTCGGTGAGGTTCTCCAGGTTGACGAAGAGGCGAACCGCTCCGAACCGGCGCTCCAGCAGGACCCCGACCACCGCGTAGGGCTCGCTGGTGTCGCGATACGGGTTGGCCTCCAGGCGTTGCTCTCCCGTGTAGTACACCTCAAGGCCGATCCGGCCGTCTTCGTTCTCGGCCATCGCGACCGCGCCGAGGCTGTGGCGCGGGGTCTGCGGCACGTCGAAGGTCGCGTCGCCGATCCGTTCGCGCGCTTGGACATGGGTGTAGGTGACGGTGACGCCGAACGGCGGCCGCCGATACGTTCCCAGCACTTCCACGCCGATGTTGGTGGTGGGCAGATCGAGGTTGCGCAGCACGAACGTCTCGCGGTCGACGTGCAGCGGGTCGGCGATGCGCGATGTGAACAGGGTCGTGGTGAAGGCGAGCGGACCGTGGGTGCGCGTGAGGTCGATCGAGGCGCTACGTCCCCGTTCCGCCCGCAGCGGGCCGTCGACGGTGAGCCGCGTCAGTCCGGCCGCCTCCGTCTCCTCCGTGAGCGGCGTCGGCCCGAAGAACCCGGTACCGGCCGACACGCGCGTCGACCAGTCGCCGAAGCGGAGAAGCGCGGAGACGCGCGGGCTGAAGAACCAGCCGTACTCGCTGTGGCGGTCCACTCGGCCGCTGATCGACAGCGCCAGGCGCTCGTTCACGTCGACGTCGTCCTGGATGAACACGCCCGGCGTCGTGAAGGAGTAGTCGAAGCGGGGAAGGTCCTTTGGTTCGTACGTGTCGTGCTCGACCGCGGCGCCGGCGACCCAGGTATGCCGCCCCGCCGCTCGCCGCACCGTGACTTCCGCGAAGCCGGTTTCGTGGCGGTCGCGCTCCAGGGTCGTTCCGAACCGGTGTTCGTGCCGATTCTGCGCGATCGCGGCGCGCGCGTTGATCACGGAGCTTCCGGCCACGGTCTGCCACAGCGCTCCGAAGTCGCGGCGACGAGTGTCGAGCGCCTCCCGGTAGGGCGAACCCGTAGCCGTGAGCGTGTGGCCCGGCTCAGTGCCGCCGCTACGGCTCTCGCGGGTCGCACCGGCTGTGAGCAGGAGCGACCGGCCCTGTCCGTCGTCCCAGAACACGCGCGGCCGCACGACGCCGCGGGCGTAGCGGGCCATGTCCGCCCAACCGTCGCCGTCGATGTCCGTGAGGCTCTGCCAGTGTCCGCCGCCGACCAGGGTCATGCCCCAGTTGCCGGACAGTGGGGTAGACGGCCACAGCACACTGTCCGTGCCGCCTTGCGTCGACTGGTTGAGCAGGATCTCCCGTTCCGCTTCGTCGCCGGGCCGCCGCGACAACAGGTTGACGACTCCGCCCATCGCGCCGGCCCCATGCAGGGCGGACGCGACTCCCTTGATCACCTCGACCTGTCCCAGGTCCATCGGCGGAATCTGGAGCAGGCCGAGGCCACCGGGCTGAGCGCCGTAGAGCGGCAAGCCGTCCGAGAGGATGCGGGTGTAGCGCCCCCGCATGCCCTGAATGCGCACGCTCGCGGCGCCGAGCGAGGGCGAGGTGGCCTGCACCCGCATGCCGCCCATCTCGTTCAGCATCATGACGATGTCCCCGGGCGTCATGAGCATCTTCTCTTCGATCTCCTCCCGGTCGAGCACTTCGACCCGCATCGGCTGGTCTTCGATCCGGCGGCCCGTGCGGGTGCTGGCGACGACGGTCACCTCTTCCTCGATTTCCGCCGCCGGCTCGGGATCGTCAGGTGCCGGGTCTCTTTCCTGCGCCGCGGCGGAGAAGGGCGCCGTGGCAAGCAAGAGGACGACTGCGAGAAGCTTCAACATGTGGATCCGGGAGCGTGGCAGACAGCGCCCGGCCCACCCTGCAGGGAGGCGCTGGTCAGATCACAGGTGATACCTCAAGGCCCAAATCCAACCGTCGCTGGGGTTGTCTCCTTCGATCTTCCTGAAGCTGACGTTGATGCCGAGATTCTCGGTTACGCGGCGCTCCAGGGTGATGAACACCATGTTGTTGTTGAAGTCACCGAGCGAGAAATTTGCTACGAAGCCGTCAAGCTCCCACTTGGGCCTCGGCAGAGTCCGAATCCCGGCCTCGACGTAGTGCCCGTCCCCCTTGTCAGTTGCGACGATTCCGAGTCCGGGAACGTCGATGTCCGTTTCCGAGTTCAGATAGCCCAGCCGATACTGCGCGGTGACGCGCTCGCCGATCCGTTGCTTTACCCCCACCCCGACGAGATAGCCCGCGCGGTCTCCTTCGACGCCGGGAGCGACGTCTCCAAGATCAATGAGAGTTGACTGGTAACCGCCGAAGACATGGAACGGTTCAGCGATCTGGAAGCTGAAGCCCAGGTCAGTCCCTCGGAGCCCTCATGAGTATTCGAGACCTCGTACTCCAGGCTGACGTAGGTATAGGAGATCTCCTCAGGTTCAAGTGCTTCCGCCTCCGCTACCTGTCCGGCGGTAGCAGGGGGCAATGCGAGGACGATTCCCAGGAGGAGTGCCGGTGCGCTGAGCGTTCCCAACTTTCTCAACCACATGATTGTCGTTCCTTTCTGGCCAGGTCGTGGGCGGACAAGGGTCCGATGGGGTTCCGTGGCACGAGCGCTCTGGCCCTGTCAAGCCTGTGGGGTGGCTCAGTTGGTGGCCGTGACGAAGACACGATGGCCATAGTCTATCGGCGTCGGCCTTTTGGGGGGTCGAAGGCGTAGAACGCCCGCAGGGGCCGAAGTGGACGCCATCCGTTCAACGAACCGACGCAAGGGCTTCACGTCGGCGCACTCAGTGTCTGGCGCGCTTCGGCGTTGCTGGAACGCCGTTGTAGGATCGGCCGACCCACGAAGGAGACAGCCACGCACGGAAGAAAGTCAGCGCTGCTGGCGTGTTTGGCGCTGCTGATCTCGGGCTTCGTCCCGGGCGGCGCCGACGCCGGTTCATTCGAGGCGGACGTAGCGCCCCTCCTGGAGGCGTCTTGCCTCAAGTGCCATGTCGGAACGGAGACGACGCCGCTCGACCTGACCGCCCTCGGCCATGACCTGGCCGACCGGGAGACCTTCCGCCTGTGGGAGCGGATCTTCGATCGGGTCACCGAAGGCGAGATGCCGCCGCCCGGCGCGCGCAGGCCGGCCCGGCGCATCGTCGACTCGGCGCTCGGCGCGGTGAAGGAAGCTCTGCTCGAGGCGAACCGCGCGCAGCGCGACGGTCAGCGGACGCCGCTGCGGCGCCTCACCAGACTGGAGTACGAGTACACGATCCAGGACTTGCTGGGGATCGATCCCGACGTCGCCGCGAGTCTGGCCAACGACCTGCCGGAGGAGACGGACACCGGCGGTTTCGATGTGGTGGCCGAAAACCAGGGCATCTCGCCGCTCCACGTCCGCAGCTTCCTTTCCGCCGCGGCCGGCGCGCTGGACGAGGCGCTCAGGACCGGCCCGCGGCCCGAGACGCGGACCGTAGAGATCGACTACCGGAAGTCGCCCTACTTGAACGGGAACGCGGTCGGCAAGTACCTCGGCGCTGGCATCGTCAAGATCGTCGACGACGCGGCGGTCATGTTCTTCGAGGGCGGCTCGACCTACACCTTCCACAGCATGACCGAGGGCTTCCTCGTCGACGAGCCGGGCCGGTACCGGGTGACGATCGACGCCTACCCGTACCAGGCGACGTCGCCGATCACGTTGACCCTCTTTCACGGCAACCAGCAGGGCGTTGCGACCGCCGCGCTGAACAGCCTGATCGGTTCCTTCGACCTGGTGGAACCCGAGGGCCGCGTCGTCGAAGTCACACCCTACCTGCGCCCGCGCGACCTGGTCGCTCCCTCGCTGGCCGACGCGTACCGGCCGCCGGACGACAAGGTGTCGTACTTCGCGGCGGACCGCAACGTGCAGGACTACCCGTGGGAGGGCATCGCGTTCCGGACGATGACGATCGAGGGGCCGCTCTTCGACGACTGGCCGCCGCGCAGTGTGCGGGCACTGCTGGCGGGGATCTCGTTCGACGAGGCCGGCGACGCGGTGCTCACCAAGGCGCCCTACGAGCACGTCGTCGACGTCGTGGCGCGGTTCGGTCCGCGAGCGTTCCGGCGGCCGCTCTCGGAGGGCGAACTCGAAACCTACGCGGCCCTGGCGAAACCCGCCCTCGAAGATGGACTGCCGTTCCTTGAGGCCCTCCGCGAGCCGCTGCGCGCGTTGCTGATCGCCCCCGCCTTCATCTACCACGTGGGCAGCCAGGGGACGGCGCTCGACGACTTCCAGATCGCGACACGGCTCTCCTACTTCCTCTGGCGGTCGATGCCCGACCAGGAACTCTTCGATCTGGCGGCCGCCGGCCGGCTGTCGGATGAGGACGTACTGGGGCGCCAGGTCGACCGGATGCTCGACGATCCGAAGAGCGAGCGCTTCACCACGGACTTCGCCGGTCAGGCGTTCCGGCTCTACGAGATGAACGCGACGACGCCCGACAAGGCGCTCTATCCCGAGTACGACAGCCGGCTCGGTCAGGCGATGGCCCGCGAGACGCAGCTCTTCCTGGCCGAGCTCGTGGCGGAAGACCGGAGCGTCGGCAACCTGATCGACTCGGACTTCACGTTCCTCAATCGCCGCCTCGCCGAGCACTACGGCATCGAAGGGATCACGGGCCAGCACATGCGCAAGGTGGCCATTCCCGAGGACAGTCCGCGCGGCGGCCTGCTGACCCAGGCCAGCATTCACAAGATCACCGCCAACGGTACGACGACGTCGCCTGTGCCGCGCGGCAACTTCGTGCTCGCGAACCTGCTCGGTCAGCCGGCGCCACCGCCTCCGGCGGGCGTGGAGGGCCTCGAACCGGACACCCGCGGCGCCACGACGATCCGCGAGCAACTCGACAGGCACCGCACGGACACGGTCTGCAACAGTTGCCACCGGAACATCGACCCGCCGGGCTTCGCGCTCGAGTCCTTCGACCCGATCGGCGGCTTCCGCGAGGCGTACCGCATACCGGGCGAGGAGGGCGCCGGTGGCCATCGCAAGGGGCAACCGGTCGACGTGACGGGCATCACACCGCAAGGACAGGTCTTCATCGGCATCGAGGAGTACAAGAAGCTGCTCTACGGCAACGAGCTCGACCAGGTCGCGCGCCACCTGGCGTCCCAGTTGATCGCCTTCGCCACGGGCGCTCCCGTCGAGTTCGCGGACCGCGACGACGTGGAGGGCCTCCTCGGCAAGCTCGAGGGCGAGGGATACCCGCTCCGCAGCATGATCCGGGAGGTTGTGAAGAGCGATCTCTTCGCCAATCTCTAGATACTGGTCAGAAGTCACTCACGGGAACACGACATGGTCAAACCAATCGACAGACGGACCTTCCTGCGCGCGTCGGGCGTCGCACTCGCCCTGCCGCTGCTCGAGACGATGCAGCCCGGGCTCCTGCATGCCGCGACGGGCGGGGCGCCGCGGCGGATGGTCAACGTCTGCAACACGCTCGGCATCTATCCCGAGGCGTGGCGGCCGAAGCAGACCGGCGCCGGCTACGAGACGACCGAGTACCTGTCGCTCATCGACAAGCACCGTGAGCACTTCTCGCTGTTCTCGAACTACTCGCGCGAGGACCAGACGGGGCGCCAGCCGCACAACTCGGAGGTCACCTTCCTGACGGCCGCCCGCGGCCCGGGCCGGGACGGATTCAAGAACACGATCTCGATTGACCAGGCGGCCGCCAACCATCTCGGCTACGTGACGCGTTTTCCGTCGGTCACCCTGGGGACCGCAAGCGGGCAGAGCCAGTCGTACACCGCGAACGGGGTGATGATTCCTGCCGAGACCAGCCCTGCCAGACTGTTCAGGAAAATGTTCCTCGCCGGCGAGCCGGAGGAAGTCGAGCGCCAGTCGCGCAACCTGGCGAGCGGCGGCAGCATTCTCGACCGCGTGAAGGCCGAGGCCTCGGCGCTACGCCGCCGGGTGAGCTCCGCCGACCAGGTGCGGCTGGACGCCTACTACGCCGCGGTCCGCACGGCCGAGCAGGAACTGAGCGAAGCCGGGGCATGGCTCAAGCGGCCGAAGCCCGTGGTCGAGGAGGACCAGCCGACCGACATTCCCGACAAGGCGGACCTGATCGGCCGCGTCCGTTTGCTGTTCAACATGGTTCCGCTGATCCTCGAGACCGACTCGTCGCGCGTGATCAGCATCATGATCCAGGATCACGGTGTCGTGCCGAAGGTCCAGGGCGTCAACGGCTCTCACCACAATCTGTCGCACCACGGTCAGGACGAGGCGAAGATCGCGCAGCTCAAGAAGATCGAGACTCAGCTCATCGGCGAGTTCGACGGGCTGTTGACGAAGCTCAGGGAACGCGGCGACAGCCACGGCCCGCTGCTCGACGCAACGACCGTGCTCTTTGGCTCCAATCTCGGCAACGCGAACTCCCACGAGCCCAGGCACCTGCCGATCCTTGTCGCCGGCGGCGGCTTCAGGCACGGCAAGCACCACCGTCACGATGGCGACCACGACGCGCCGCTCAGCAACCTCTACGTCACGCTGCTGCAGGCGATGGGTGTCGAGACGGACCAGTTCGGCCAGAGCAGCGGCTCGCTGACCTGGTCGTAGGCGGAGCCAAACACTGGGTGCGCCGGCCCTCCGCGCAGCAGACCGGGCGCGCCGGCCCTCTGGAGAGCTGGGTACGCCGGGGTCCTCGTCAGCCTCCGGCACTGGGTGCGCCGACGTCCCCGTCGGCTTCTGAGAGGGACGCGCCGCGAAGCGGCGACCACCGGGCAGCGCTGGCGAACCGTTTCTGAGACGATTGGCGCGTGACTGGATCGCAACCGCGCCCGCCGCTTGACGGCGTCCGCGTCTTCGAACTCGCCGACGGCGTGGCTGCGGCGTCCTGCGCCCGGCAGTTCGCGCAGTGGGGCGCCGATGTGGTCGTGCTGGAGCGCGAAGGTGGTTCGCGGCTGCGACGGATGGGTCCGCGCGGCAGGAAAGGAACCGCCAGAGAGTCGCTTCTATGGCAGTTCGTCGCCGCGAACAAGCGGGCGATCTCGCTGTCCTCCGCGTGCCCAGGCGAGGACGCGTTGCTCGATCTGCTGCGGCGCGCCGACGTTCTCGTAACCGACTGGACCGACGCCGACCTCGGCCGCTGGGGTCTCACGTTCGCGGATCTGCGCGAGCGGTTCCCGGGCCTCGTTCTGGTGTCAGTCTCCCCGTTCGGCCTGGACGGCCCGTACGCCGGTCTCTCCGGTTCCGAACTCGTGGTCCAGGCGCTGTCGGGCTACGCCGGCCTGAACGGTGAGAAGGGCCGAGCCCCGCTCAAGGCGCCCGGCCACATCCTCGGCTACACCTGCGGGGTCAGCGCCTTCGTTGCCGCGCTCGCGGCCCTGATCGCGCGCCTCGGCAACGGGACAGGACGCTTCATCGAAGTGTCCGAGATGGAGACGCTGGCCGCCATCCTGCCGCTGCTGCGGATCGAGTACACCGGCGTGCACCCCGAGCGCGACGGCGGTCCCTCGACCGGCGTACGCGCCCATCGCTGCCGCGACGGATGGGTGACGTTCGTTCCGCCGCCCGAGGACCAACTTGCCGACTACGGCGCGGCGCTGGGCGTCGAGGACGAGGAGTGGCCGCAGCCGGTGGAGGGCGAGGACCCCGTCGCGCGTATCCGGCGCCTGCTTCCGTTCCTGGCCCGTCGCGTCCGTGACAAGACGACGGACGAGGTGTTCCACGGTCTCCTGGAGCGAAAGATCGTCTGCGGCAAGGTTCTGAAGCCCGCGGACCTGCTCGCCGACGAGCACTTGGCCGCTCGCGGTTTCTTCCGAACCCTCCACCATCCGCGGCACGGCGATCTTCCACTTGCCGGACCCTCGGCCAGACTCGGACGGACGGATGCGGCGCCGCCGGCGCGGGCGCCGGCAGTCCATGAACAGGTGGACCCGTCGGCACTCGACTGGCAGCCCGTCGAGCCGCGGGCCTGTTTGGGAGAGGAGGACGAGTCGCTGCCGCTGGCCGGCGCCTTGATCGTCGACCTGACCCAGGCATGGATCGGTCCCTTCGCCACGATGCTCCTGGCCGACCTCGGCGCCAGCGTGATCAAGATCGAGTCTCACAACCGGCCGGACGTCTGGCGGCGGTGGCTGGCGAGTCCGGTGCCGATGGTGAACCCGCCTCCAGGCCTGGTGAACACGAGCCCGAACTACAACAGCGTGAACCGGAACAAGCGCTCCCTTGCCTTGGACCTCAAGACCGAGGAGGGCAAGGACCTGCTGAGACGCCTGGCCGCCGGCGCCGACGTGGTGATGGAGAACTTCACGCCGCGGGTCATGGAGCGTTTCGGGCTCGAATGGCCGGAGCTCTCGGCGGAGAACCCGGGGCTCGTCATGACCCACTGGTCCGGCTTCGGCAAGACCGGACCGCTGAGCGACTACAAGGCGAACGGAACCTCGATCGAGGCGCTCGCCGGCTGGGACTGGCTTCACCGCTATCCCGACGGCGACCCGATGGTCATGGGCTTCTACCAGGCCGATGCAATCACCGGCATGCAGATGGCGGCGACGACTCTCGTCGCGCTCTTCCACAGCCGGCGCACGGGTGAGGGGCAGTCGATTGACGGCAGCATGGTCGAGGCGGCGGTGGGCTACCTCGGCGAAGTGCTTCTCGATGCTGCCGTCGGAGGGAACCAGACACCCCCGGGCAACGGCGACCTCGACCACGCACCTCACGGCGTCTACCCGTGTGCCGGGGACGACCGCTGGATCGCCGTGGCGGTCGAGTCCGATGAGCTGTGGCGGCGGCTGGTGGCGGTCTCGGGTTCCGAGACCCTCGCGGATTCCAGGTTCGATCGACACGCCGACCGCATCGCCAACACGGAGCAGCTTGAGCAGGCGCTCGCCGCGTGGACGTCTAACCAGCGGGCCGAGCACCTGATGGAGCGCCTCCAGGCCGCCGGAATCGCTGCCGGCGTGGTGCGCACGACCGCCGAAGTCTTGGCCTGTCCCCATCTCGACCAGCGGCGCTGGTTCCGCCGGATCAAGCACGCGGATGTCGGCGAGCACCGCTACGCCGGCCACCCCTGGCGGATGGACGGTCTGCTGGAACGCTCCGACCTCCCGCCGCCCCGCCTCGGCGAGCACAGCCGCGAGTTGCTCCGAAGGCGCCTCGGTCTCTCAGGCGCCGAGATCGACGACCTCTTCGTACGCGGCGTCACCGGGGCGGTCCTGGGCTAGCGCCACCACCCGCCCACTGGTGTGCCGACGTCCCCGCCGACATCCGCCACTGGGTGCGCCGACGTGCCATCCGTGCACCCGATGACGGGTGCACGGACTGGTTCGCGCGTGGCGCGAGTTCGCGCCACCGGGGTTCCCGTCGGCTTCCGAGAAGGACCGCGCCGCGAAGCGGCGGCGATCTGCGCCATGTGTGTGCCGGACTACACAGGCGTTGCTCTGTGCGCCTCGTTGTGCGAGCATCCGCACATGGCGACGAACCTCGCGATCGATCCTGAACTCCTGGCCAGAGCCCTCGAAGTGAGCGGTGAGAAGACGAAGACGGCTGCCGTAACCGTTGCCCTCCGCGAGTTCCTCGCGCGACGGGAGCAGGCCGGCATTCTTGATCTGTTCGGAACCCTGGAGTGGGACGAAACCTGTGAGTACAAGCAGGAGCGATCGAGAAGGCTGAGGTCGCCTGAGGTCGACCAGGGCTGACGCCGAAGCCGTCGGCGCATGAACTTCCTGGTGGACACGAGCGTCTGGTCGCTGGCCTTGCGTCGAAGCGAACCCGGAGCCGAGAGAGAGGTGGCGCGGCTTCGTGAAGCGCTCTTCGCGCGAGAGTCGATCTACACCACGGGGCTCATCCTGCAGGAGCTACTGCAGGGGTTCAGGGGCCCTCGTCAGCGGGACGCGATCCTGCATCGTTTCTCTGCGCTGCCAACGATCACGCCCGACCGCGACGACCATGTCGGAGCGGCCGAGGTTCGCAACCGCTGCCGGCGCAATGGTGTTCAGATGGGGACGATCGACGCCCTCCTGGCTCAGCTCGCGATTCGACACGAGTTGGTCTTGTTGACTACGGATCGGGACTTCCGTCACGCGGCCGCGCATGTGCCGCTGAAGGTGTGGCGTTAGCGAGCTATAGCTGGCCGCCAGGCGGTTGACCGACGTGTGAACTCTGGCGCGCCGGTCCGGATCGTCGTCCGGCGTCCGCTCCGGCGGCGCCGCCCAGACGCTCGCCGGCACGTTGAAGTGGCAGAGGCACGCCTGCACGGCCGGCAGGCCCGCGACGGAACCCAGCACGGCCGAGACTCATTCCAAAGAGTGGTGAATTTTCAGCACTTGTCGGCTATGGTGTCTCCAGGGCGTCGGGATGAAGGCTCCGAGACCTGGAATCGAGCAGGCGAGGGGATCGTGAACGAACTACCCCAGCTCAGCAGACGAGAGCGCGAAGTCATGGACATCGTGCATCAAGCTGGAACCGCTACGGCGGCTCAGATCCGCGACCGCATGGCCGAGCCGCCTACGTACTCGGCTGTCCGTTCGGTGCTTCGCATCCTCGTCAACAAGGGGCACCTGGTCAGTGAGCAGGACGGCGCCCGCTACCTGTACTCGCCCGCGGTCCCGGCCTCACGGGCGCGGCGTTCGGCCATGCGGCACGTCGTGAGGACCTTCTTCGGCGGCTCGGTGGAGGGCGCGGTGGCTGCGCTCCTGGACCTTGAGGACACGAGACTCACGCCGGAAGAACGAGCGCGTATCGAGGCGCTTATCGAGCGGGCGTCAAGGGAGGGCCGGTGACCGATCTCGTCGTCATGCCTGAACTGTCGAGCCTGCTGGAGCTGGCCGGCCGTGCGACCATCGTGTTCGGCGTTGCGCTGGCCTTCGCGTGGCTCATGCGGAAGGGGTCCGCGACGGCCCGCCATCACTTGTGGACGCTGACGTTCGCGCTCTTGCTCGCGCTGCCGGTTCTGACTCTCGCGGGGCCTTCCTGGGACGTGCCCCTGCTCCCGTCTCCGGAGCGGGCGGGGGACCCCACGGGACCGATCGAGCTTGTCGCGCCGGCTGGGGATTCGCAGCTCTCGGCCACCATCGATGCCGCCGTTCCGGCGACGACTGAGGTGCGACCGTCGTGGCGTTCGATTTCCCTGCCGCTTCTGCTCTGGGCGATCGGTTGTGGGGCGTCCCTCGTTTCCGTTGGAGTCGGGATCTTCAGATTCCGGAAGCTCGTTCGCTCCGCTCAGCCCGTGGATGACCCGGAGTGGCGCCGGCAGTTGGAAGCGGTTCAGGGCGAGTTGGGTTTCCGCAGCGACGTAAGCCTGCGTCTTGGCGGAGAAACCGTAACGCCGATGACCGGCGGTTTGTGGAGCCCCGTCATCCTGCTCCCGACTTCGGCGTCCGGCTGGTCCGCTGCTCGGCGCGCCGTCGTTTTGACCCATGAACTGGTTCACGTACGGAGGCGCGACGCGCTCCGGCAGCTCGTGGGCCGTGTCGTGCTGGCTCTCTACTGGTTCCATCCGCTGAGCTGGGTCGGGTCCCGGTTGGCGGGGGCGAGCCGTGAGGAGGCCTGCGACGAGGAGGTGCTGGCCGCTGGCACGCGGCCGTCCGAGTACGCGCGCTGCATTGGCGTCAACGGTGACGTCGTGATGAGCGACGATGGCCAGGAAGTGCTAACGATCAGTGCCGCCGGCTCCGTCGTGCTGGAATCCTCCGGCCGTCGAGCGCACCGCCTGGTCATGACTCAGGGGCGGGATGGTCTTCGACACGACTGGAGCATCGACGGGCGCGAACGGGCCTTTGACGACGAAGCCCGGCAATGGCGCGACCTGATGCTTGCCCTGCTCCAGGGTAGTGCCCCAGGGCTTTGGCAGCGTGCCTTCGGCCCGGACGGCGGCCTTCGAGGGCTCGTCTGGGGTGAGCAGCAACTCAGGGGTCTGGAGGCCGGTGTGAGAGCCGCAGAGCGAGAGCGCTTCTTGCAGGACGAGATCGACGCGCTGCGGGGTCTGATCAACAGTTGACGGGGCGCCGCTTTGAGGACCCACCAGGAGAAAGGAACCGCGATGCGAAGAGCGACCACGATCTGGAGAATCTCCGTCGGAGCGCTGGCGAGTCTCCTGATGGCTTTCGCCCTGGGGTGTGGAGCGAACGGAAAGTCCGGGACCGTGGCAGAGGGGAACGATTCCTCCAGCGTGGACCTGAGCTGGGCGGTCGCGAACCCCGACGCGCCCGGTCCGGGAGACCAGGCGCCGGCGCTCGCGATCGAGGAGACCCTGGGCGATCTCGTCGAAGGCGACGCGGACTGGGCGGCGCTCAAGGGTAAGGCGACCGTTCTGGAGTTCTGGGCGACCTGGTGTGCACCATGCGTTCAGGTCATCCCACATCTGAACGAGCTGGCCGACGACCTGTCGGGGGAGGACATCCGATTCGTCTCCTTGACGGACGAGGAGGAAGGAATCGTCGCGCCGTTCCTCGAATCGATCCCCATCTCGGGTCTGGTCGGCCTCGATCTCGACAGGTCGGCCTTCCGGGACTACGGAGTCCGGTCGATACCGGCGACGTTCCTCGTGGACAAGGAGGGAGTGGTTCAGGCGGTCACTCGGGCGCACGACCTGACGAAGGAGGACCTGCTCGACCTGATCGCCGGGCGGCGGCCCGATGTTCCGGAGATTCAGGACATCGATGCGATGCTCGAGCTCAAGGCGCTGGATGAGTTGACCGCTCGCGACGACGGCGATCATGTCGTCGTGAGGGGATCGAGAGGCGAACTTCGGACGCTCTTCGCTCCGACGGAGAAAGCGGAGTCCGCGATGAGTCGAAGTCCGGATGAGGTCCGGATGGTCGCGGCCGATCCAGCCCTGATCCTTCGCGTTGCCTACGGTGTTCGGCCGGGCCGGTTCTTGATGGAAGCAGAGCTGCCCGATCAGAAGTACGACGTCGCGGTGATGACTGGCGGAAGGCCTGAGCTCGTAGAACCGATGTTTCGCCAGATTGTCTCGGCGGGTTTGGGAATCGAGGCCGTTTGGGAAGAACGGGTAGTGGATGCCTACGTACTAGTCCTGAAGGGTGAGCCGAGGCTGGAGCCCCTTCCCGACGGCGCCCGGTACGGCTATCAAGCGTCGTCCTCCGACTCGCTTGGGGCGACGGACCTGGATGGCCTCGCGGACAATGTCGCCCGTCTGCTGGAGCGACCAACAGTGAACGAGACGGGTTTCACGGGTCGCTACCAGATCCTCTTGAAGTTCGATGCACCTGAACCGGCAGCCATCTTCCAGGCGATCGAGGACACGCTGGGCTTGGCGGTAGTGGAAGAGAAGCGGCCGATTGAGATGCTCGTGGTCAGGAAACAGGCTGCGGGGGCGGCACGCTAAACCGCAGAATGGTCGCCGCTTCGCGGCGCGTCTCCCCAGGAAGCCGGCGGGGACGCCGGCGCACCCAGTAGGACGGTTCCCACAGCTACCGCAGCCGCTACTGCTACTGACTCAAGGGGACTGAGAATCGCGTACACTCGAACACGGCCGAGGTGGCTCACTTTCCAAACGTTGGGTGGCTCACATTCCGAGCGGTGCCAACAACTTCGGGCAAGGGCTCGGCCCAGTGCTGGTGTGCACCGCCCAAGGTGAAACGGAGGCGACGATCAGCGATCTTGTGCGCGAAATCGAGCCTGCCGACTGGGCCGCCGTGGAGAGCCAGATTCGGAAGGAGCTAGAGGGTGCCGCCCACGAAGAAGGAACGGTAGGTCCACGGAGGAAGACGAGATGAAACGGGTGACGACTTCGGGGTTCTTTCTGCTGATCGCGTTGCTGCCGCCGGCTTCGGCGGCTCAGGGGCAGCGGCTTCTGACTCTGATGCCGGGCGTTGGCCAGGCGGCATCAACGGGCGATCCCGGCCCTTCGATCGGACCAGTGCCCACAGTCGTGCAGGTCGATCTGGCCCTGCTGCGCGCTGCGCCGTTGCGGCTGGAAGTGCCGACGCCCGACGGCAGCGTCCTGTCGGCTGAGCGGAGCGTGTTCGAGGACCGTGGCGGCGGCGACCTGATGTGGTCCGGCGGTCAGCCCGGCGCGGGGTACGACACGGTGGTGCTGACGGTGGAGGGCGGCCGGCTGGTTGGGCGGTTCGGCGCGGCGGGCGGCGGGGCGTACCAGATCCACGCGGAGCGGGACGGCCGCGGCGGCATGGCGCCGGTCGTCGGGCCGAGTTCGGACGGGTCCGAACCCTGGTGCGGGGTGGACATGGATGCGGAGGGCGCCCATGACGCTCATGCCCATTCCCGGGCAGGAGCCTTCTCGGCGGACCTTCCCGAGGCCGTGAGCAATCCGCAGAGCCACGACCGGCTTGACATCCTGGTGGTCTACACGGCGACGGCGGCCGAGAACTGGGCCGGCCCGCGGCGGCGCCCTGGCGGCGATTCGCCACGCCGGCGACTACCTGAAGATGGTGTTTCGGAACAACAGTATCCCGGTCGAGCCGCACATCCTCCACATCGCACAGGCGCCGGCCGCTCTGGATCGGGCTGGGAGAGTTCTGGAACGCCACGACATGTGGAGGAACTACAATCCCCTGGACAAACAGATGTTCCGGGACGGTGGTTTGCGGGGCCTTCAGCACGAGCACCGGGCCGACTTCGTGCACGTCTTCACGGGCGAGCATCGACTCCTGCTTGAGGGATTTTGCGGCGCCCACACACAATTCCGGAAGGGGTATACGGCCGCTAGTTTCTCCGGCCGTGCCCGGGGCTGGACCACGAACCACCCTGACGTTTGCGGCGACTACGTTGTCACCTTCGCGCATGAGATCGGCCACGGCCTGGGCGCCCACCACGATCGCGCCAACCTCGTTGGGTTCGCATCGCATTCAGCGCGGAGGAGGGAGCTGGAGTCTCTGTTCAGGCCGGATTCTCTCGGCTATCCGAACTTCGACGTCATGCCGAGCCTTGGAACGGCGATGAGCTACCTGGGCCAGACTGAGCCGTTCTTCTCGACTCCCCGGATCCGGCCTTGGGGCGCGGGGGTCGGCGTCGCCGACCAGGCGGACAACGAGCGGACGGTGCGCGAGACGGTCCACATCGGAGTGCGCTACAGCGACTACCTGCGGTCGCTGGAAGGTGTTCCAGCGGCGCCGAGCGGTCTTCAGGTCCGGTTCGACGGTGGCGTTGCGCACCTTTCCTGGCGGGACAATGCTCCGGACGCGGACGGGTATGAGGTTGAGTATCTGTGGGAATCCGAGTATTTGTGGGAAGCCCAGGACCGTGAGCGCGCCGGGCACCGGATCGTGACGGTCGAAGGCCGCACCGGGGCAATCCTGCCTCTCGAGTACACGGAACCGGGCTCTCTGTACAGGTTCAATGTCCGTGCGGTAAAGGGCGAAGTCCGGTCTTTGGACAGCAGCGAGGTCTGGCTGGTCGTCCCCGGCGAACCGATCGCCGCGCCGTCGGACGTCTCCGTCGTGGTCGCCCGCGACCTTGGTCGAGTCGATGTCCGCTGGACCGACAACTCGGACAACGAATGGGCGTTCGAAGTTCAGCTCCTGAAGGACGGCGAGCCGATCCAACGAGATTCTTACTACTGGCAAGACGACGCGAGTGCCGCGTTCCCTGCCCACGAAGTGGACGCGGAAGCCGGCGCGGAGTACGGAGTGCGGGTGTTCGCCTACAACTCGTCGGGCTACTCCGAGAGCAGCGAAGTGGTGTCTTTCCGGTGGGAGCACCCTTCCGGTCCGGGCCCGGTCGCCGATGTCGCGGCCACGGCCACCGGTCCGACGACGGTGCGCGTCACGTGGACGCCCGACCCGGAGGTTGAGCGCTACGACCTCGAAGCGGAGCTTCGAGGTTGGTATGAGTCACGCCGTTGGTTTCCACCGCGCAATGGCTCGGTGAGCGCCGCATGGGTCGATTTCGAAGGTCTGCCCCGCGGCGGCCGCTACAAGTTCTCTGTGAAACCTTGGGCAGGTCTGGGCTCCCATGCGTTCCTGACCCTGGGCGAGCGCGGGATGGGCCCGGAGGCGCCTTCAGGCGTTTCCTGGACGAAGGAAGAAGGGGGCAACGTCTTGAGTTGGACGGACAACTCGAACGACGAGCTGGGCTTCGAAATCCAGTCGGCCCCAATCGGAACCGAGTTTTGGTGGAGGGTGGGTATCGTGCCTCCGGGCACGGAATCGGTCACGGTGACGGACGTCTCCGGCGCGCGCGGCCGGCCGCAGATGGGCAAACACGTCGTCCGGGTGTTTGCCTACAACGATCGCGGATTCTCCGCTAGCAGTCCCCGCGTGCCCGAACGGCCGGTCGAGCCGCCGCCGCGCGAAGAGGTGAGGGCTTCCTTCCGGTTGGACATTCCGTGCGAGGAAGACCTCTGCCGGACGTTCACGGACGCGCTGGTGTCGTTCACGGACACGAGCGGCGGCAACGTGACGGAGTGGCTGTGGAGCTTCGGTGACGGCGCCACATCGGATCTGAGGTCGCCGACGCACGTGTGGTCCACGCCGGGGTTCTACGAGGTGACGCTGACGGTCAGCGACGGCTCGAGTTCGGACTCGGCGTCGCGGAGAGTGGTGGTGGAGGCGCCGGCGCGCGTGCCCCTCAAGGCTTCCTTCCGGTTGGACACTCCGTGCGAGGAAGACCTCTGCCGGACGTTCACGGGCGCGCTGGTGTCGTTCACGGACACGAGCGGCGGCAACGTGACGGAGTGGCTGTGGAGCTTCGGTGACGGCGCCACATCGGATCTGAGGTCGCCGACGCACGTGTGGTCCACGCCGGGGTTCTACGAGGTGACGCTGACGGTCAGCGACGGCTCGAGTTCGGACTCGGCGTCGCGGAGAGTGGTGGTGGAGGCGCCGGCGCGCGTGCCCCTCAAGGCTTCCTTCCGGTTGGACACTCCGTGCGAGGAAGACCTCTGCCGGACGTTCACGGACGCGCTGGTGTCGTTCACGGACGCGAGCGGCGGCAACGTGACGGAGTGGCTGTGGAGCTTCGGTGACGGCGCCATATCGGATCTGAGGTCGCCGACGCACGTGTGGTCCACGCCGGGGTTCTACGAGGTGGCGCTGACGGTCAGCGACGGCTCGAGTTCGGACTCGGCGTCGCGGAGAGTGGTGGTGGAGGCGCCGGCGCGCGTGCCCCTCAAGGCTTCCTTCCGGTTGGACATTCCGTGCGAGGAAGACCTCTGCCGGACGTTCACGGACGCGCTGGTGTCGTTCACGGACGCGAGCGGCGGCAACGTGACGGAGTGGCTGTGGAGCTTCGGTGACGGCGCCATATCGGATCTGAGGTCGCCGACGCACGTGTGGTCCACGCCGGGGTTCTACGAGGTGACGCTGACGGTCAGCGACGGCTCGAGTTCGGACTCGGCGTCGCGGAGAGTGGTGGTGGAGGCGCGCCGGCGCGCGTGCCCCTCAAGGCTTCCTTCCGGTTGGACATTCCGTGCGAGGAAGACCTCTGCCGGACGTTCACGGACGCGCCGGTGTCGTTCACGGACACGAGCGGCGGCAACGTGACGGAGTGGCGCTGGAGCTTCGGTGACGGCGCCACATCGGATCTGAGGTCGCCGGCGCACGTGTGGTCCACGCCGGGGTTCTACGATGTCACGCTGACGGTCAGCGACGGTTCGAGTGCGGACTCGGCGACGCGCACGTTGCTGGTGGAGGCGGCTGTGCCCGCCGGTTCCTGCCGTGTCGACGAGGAAACGACTTGCCTTCAGAACTCGCGCTTTGAAGTGAAAGCGAACTGGTGGAAGGCCGATGGCGAGGCAGGGGCCGCGAACGTGGTCGGGGAAGGCACCGACGACTCGGGCCTGTTCCGGTTCTTCGACCCCGAGAACTGGGAGATCCTGGTCAAGGTGCTGGACGGTTGCGGGATCAACGGGCGAACGTGGGTGCTCGGCGCTTCGACGACGGATCTGGGGTACCGGATCGTGGTCACCGACACGGTCACCGGTGAGTCGCGGTCGTACGAGAACGAGCCGGGCCAGCCGCGGCGATCGTTGATACGAAGGCGTTCGCTCAGCCCTGCGCAGGCGGCGCGGGGCCTTAGCCTCTTCGACCAGCCGGCCGGCGCTGGGGCCGAACTTCCGGACGGCGGTGGCCTGAACGGCGCGCGCCGTCGCAAGTTGTGCCAACGCTCCCCTGAGTTTGCATGGGTGCGTCTGTGCGTTGCGCTTCCGCGCCCCGGGGCTGCAGCATCCGGTGCGCGTACAAGAAGGGAATTTCGACTCTTGTAGCCGCGGCGGCCAAGGGTCGCGGCGCGAGGGATTGAGTGGTGTTAGCCGCCGAGAGCAGCGCAACGGAAACTGCTGGGCGTCGCGCCGGCGCGGGTGGTCTAGCGCTAGGCGGGCGGCAACGACTCGAGCCTCCTCCGGCTCTTCGGCCCCGAGAACTGGAAGGTGATGGACATTGTGCACTTAGAGTGCATAATGTTGACTTCAAGAGCCCGCCGACCCATGCCGGACTACATCGAACGATCACTGGAACCCGTTCTTCAACGGGCCGTCTCCGAGTTCCCGGCGGTCGTCCTCACTGGTCCGCGGCAGGCGGGCAAGACGACGTTGCTCCGGCATCTTTTCGGGGGCAGCCATCGGTACGCCTCGCTCGAGATCCCGGATGTTCGGGCGGCGGCTCTTGCCGACCCGCGGGGCTTCCTGGAGTCGTACGCGCCACCGGTCATCTTCGACGAGGTTCAGTACGCGCCGGAGCTGTTGCCCTACGTCAAGGAGCGGATCGACGCGAATCGTGCCGTGGCCGGGCAGTACCTGTTGACAGGATCGCAGAACCTGCTGCTCGCGGAGAAGGTGACGGAGTCGCTGGCCGGGCGTGCGGCGATTCTGCGCCTGTTTCCCCTTTCGAGGCGCGAGGCTGAAGGCTGTCCACGACTCTCCCTGCCCTGGGAAGATGGGCGAGAGGAGCCGTCGCGGCCCCCAACCGCCTTCGCCGAACTATGGGAGTCGTACCTTCGGGGGGGCTATCCGGAGCTTGCCGGGAACCCTGACCGGGACCTGTCTCTCTGGTACGGAAGCTACATACAGACGTACCTCGAACGGGACATCCGCACGGTCCGGCAGGTGGGCGATCTGAACCAGTATCAAAGCTTCCTGCGGGTGTTGGCGGCACGGAGCGCCCAGTTGCTGAACCTGACCGACGTGGCGCGAGATCTCGGAGTCGCCGTGAACACGGCGAAGGCATGGTTGTCGGCGCTCGAAGCGACGTACCAGGTCGTGGTATTGCGTTCCTACTTCGCGAATGTGGGCAAGCGGCTCGTCAAGACGCCGAAGGTGTACTTCACGGATGTCGGCGTGCTCTGTCACCTGGCTGGACTCAGCGACCCCAGCCATGCCGCCGCCGGGCCGATGAGCGGAGCGATCATGGAGACCGCCGTCCTGACCGAGATCGTCAAGGCCCTCACGCATCGCGGCCAGGAGCCGCGGGTCCATTTCTGGAGGACGACGGCCGGTAGCGAAGTGGACTTCGTGGTCGAGGCCGGCGATCGGCTCGTGCCGGTCGAGGTGAAGGCCTCCGCCACGCCGCGACCCGGGATGGCCAACTCGATCAGAACGTTGCAGCGGGACCTTGGAGAGGCTGCCGCCCCGGGGTACGTCGTGCATTCGGGAGATGTGCGTTTGCCTCTGGGACCGGGCGCAACGGCGCTGCCGTTCGGCGCGCTCTAGGGAACCCCGCCGTTCTTGCAGCGATTCGGAGAGCCTCCGGGGCGCTAGGCGTGCCCGCGTTGTAAGGGCGGCTGGTAGCCTGCCCGCACCATGACGCGAAACACTGCAGCTCAGGTTCTCGCACTCCCGGCGGTCGCGCTCTTAGCCGGCTGCGGCGGTTCGGCCGCTCCGCCTGCGGAGCCGGCCGACCTGGCCATCGTCGGCGCCCGGCTCATCGACGGCACGGGTGGCGAGCCGGTCGCCGACGCGGTCATCCTGATCGACGACGGCCGCGTGCGGGCGGCCGGTCCGAGCGACGCCGTCGAGGTACCCGACGGCACGGAGGTCGTCGACGCGGCCGGCAAGACGGTGATTCCCGGCCTGGTCGATCTGCATGCCCACTACGGCGGCCCGGTGGAGGCCACGGAGCAGGCGCTTCGCTCCCAGCTCTACTACGGCGTGACGACCACCCGCAGCATCGGCGCCGACGGCCCGGACAAAGTGGCCCTCATGCTGGAGGCGAACGCCGGCCGCCCGGACCTGCCGCGGGCCTACACCGCGGGTCTCGGCTTTTCCTACCCGGGCGGATTCAACTCCAGCTTTCCGAACACGCCGACGACCCCGGGCGAGGCGCGCGCGATGGTACGGGAGCAGGCGGCCCTCGGCGTCCACTTTACGAAGATGTGGATCAACGAGGTCGCGGAGCCCGGGCTGAAGATTCCGGATGAGATCCGTGCCGCGATCGTCGACGAGTCCTACAGGAACGGGCTCATTCCGGTTGCCCACATCAACGAGGAGGCGGACGGCGTCCAGCTCCTCGAGGTCGGCCTGAACGAGTTCATGCACAGCACGGTGCGGACGTTCGGGCCCGGGGGCGGCGTGCCGATGGAGGATCCGGCGCCCAGCCGGGCGTTCCTCGACCTGTGCCTGGAGAAGGACTGCGCCTTCGCGCCGACCCTGTCGATCATCCAGAACAACTGGCACTTCGCCGAACACCCGGACCTGCTGGAGGATCCGGAACTGCGAGCGGTGATGAACCCCGCGGTGCTGGAGCGGTGGAGCGACGAGGAGACCCGCGCTGCGGTTCTCGCTGCGGATGGCTTCGAGGGGCGCAAGCTCTCCTTCCGCCACGTACAGGACTTCGTCAAGACGCTCCACGACCACGGCATCAAGGTGGCGCTCGGCACCGACAGCGGTACGCCGAACGTGCCGATGGGGTGGGGTACCCACCATGAACTCGAGCTCTACGTCGAGGCCGGCCTGACGCCGATGGAAACGCTCGTCGCCGCGACGGCCACGGGCGCCGGCCGCGTGCCGCCGGTGGGCGAAGCCGATTTCGGCACGCTGACTGCCGGCATGAGCGCGGACCTGATCGTGCTGAACGCGGATCCTCTGGCCGACATCCGGAACACCCTGCAGATCGACCGCGTCATGCTGCGCGGCGAGTGGGTGGACCGGGACGGACTTCTGCCGTCGTCGTGAGACGACGCTGAAGCCGGGACGGACCAGCGGGTTGTCAGGAGGAGCTACCGATTCGACCGGGCTCCGGGCCGTGCCGGGTTCTCGACCGGAGGTCGGCGTACCCAGCGGGCGGCTGGTGGCGGTTGTGACGGTGTACTGCTTGCTGGCCCTCGGCGGGCCGGCCGCGCCCGCCGCCGCCCCGCTCCAGGACGAGTCGGACAGGCCGACCCGGACGGCCGTCGTGACGACCGTGACGGCGCCGATCCTCCTCGACGGCGCCCTCGACGAGCCGGCGTGGGGATCGTCACCGCAGATCGGCGCCCTGGTTCAACGCATCCCGACGGAGGGCGCCGAGCCGAGCGAGCGCACGGAAGTCACCCTGCTGCGCGACGCGGACAACCTCTACATCGGGGTGATGTGTTACGACTCCGAGCGGGACCGAATCCTCGCGTCGCAGATGGCCCGCGATGCGTCTCTCAGGCCAGACGACTACGTCGAGCTGCTGCTTGACACCTTTCGCGATCAGAGCAACGCGTTCTACTTCTCGACGAACCCGAACGGCGCGCTGGTCGACGGGCTGGTGTTCGCCAACGGTGAGACGAACGAGGACTGGGACGCCATCTGGAACGTCGCGACGCAGCGATCGGATCAGGGTTGGAGCGCGGAGTTCGCCATCCCTTTCAAGAGTCTGAACTTCCCGCCGGACGGCGCGGTCTGGGGCTTCAACATCAGCCGGAACATCCAGAGGAAGTTCGAGGAGGCTCGCTGGGCGAGTGCTCGCTTCGATGCGCAGTTCTTCCAGGTCTCGGAGGCGGGCGAGATCACGGGCATGGAAGGCCTTGAGCAGGGACTCAGCCTGGACCTCCGGCCGTTCGTCGCGGGGCGCTGGGATCACCGTGCCGGCAGCGGCGACGACAGTCTGCGTGGCAAGCCCGGCCTCGATCTCTTCTACAACGTAACGCCCAACCTGAAGCTGACCGCCACCTTCAACACGGACTTCGGCGAAACGGAGGTCGACGCCCGCCAGATCAACCTGACGCGCTTCTCGATCTTCTTTCCCGAGAAGCGGTCCTTCTTCCTGCAGGACGCGGGCGTCTTCAACTTCGCCACGACCGGGGTCAGCCAGCCGGGGGGCATTCCCAGTACGGGAGCGGAGATCTTCCCCTTCTTCAGCCGCCGGATCGGCCTGCTGGGAGGGCGGGAAGTGCCGCTCGACTACGGGGTCAAGCTGACCGGCAGGATGGGGCGAACCGAGGTCGGCGTGCTCAACGTCGGCGCGCGCGACACCTCCTTCGTCGACGAGCAGAGCCTCTTCGTTGGGCGGGTCCGGCAGAACTTCTGGCAGCAGTCTTACGTCGGGGCTCTCGTCACTGCCGGCAACCCCGCCCTCTCGGCGGACGCGACCACGATGGGCGTGGATCTGCGCCTGGCCACGTCCGACATCCTGGGCAGCGGCCGGAACTTCGTCTTCAACGCCTGGGGACTCGAGAGCGACAACGAGGCCATCTCCGGGGAAGGCAGTTCGGACAACGATGCGGCCTTCGGCTTCGCGGCCGCCTTCCCGAACGACCGGTACGACGCCCAGGTGCAGTGGCGCGAGATCCAGGAGAACTTCGATCCCGCGCTCGGGTTCGTCCAGCGCCGCAACGTGCAGATGCTGCGGCTCGGCGCCAGCTTCAACCCGCGGCCGAAGAACCAGTGGCTGGGCATTCAGCAGATGTACCACGACATCTTCTACACGGAGTTCACGCGGCTCGACAACGGCCTGGTCGAGAGCCGGGACTTCTACTTCACGATCGTCGACTGGCATTTCCAGTCGGGGGACTCGCTCCACAGCCTGTTCGACGTGAACCCGACGTACGAACGGCTGTTCGAGCCGTTCGAGATCTCTCCGGGGGTGGTTCTTCCGCCGGGCGAGTACGACTTCACGCCGCTTCGGATCTTCTTCACCTCGGCGCAGAAGCGCAGGCTCCAGGGGAGCTTCGGAGTCACCTTCGGCAGCTTCTGGTCGGGCGATGCCGAGACGTTCAGTGCCGGCCTCCGGTACTCCGCGCCCCCACGGTTGACGATCAGCGTGAACACGAACCAGACCTTCGCGCGCCTGCCGCAGGGTGAGTTCGTCGCCAGGATCCACCGGGCGGAGGTCAACTACGCGGTCTCGCCCAGGCTGTCGTTCGCGAACCTGGTCCAGTTCGACAACCGTTCGGGCAATCTCGGTTTTCAGGGCCGGGTGCGCTGGACCCTCGAACAGGGGAACGACATCTTCTTCATCTTCGGCCAGGGCTGGGTGCAGGAGCTTGGACGACGCGGCACGGACTTCCGGCAGCAGGACTCGAGGCTGGCGGTCAAGGCGCAGTACACGTTCCGCCTGTGACAGCATGCGGCGATGAGCATTCTGACGATCGTCATTCTGGCGGGTCTGGTCCTCCTCGCCGTCATCTTCGGCGCGTCGCTGATCGGGACCTTCAACAAGCTCGTCACGCTGAAGAACCGCTACCAGAACGCGTTCGCCCAGATCGAGGTCCAGCTCAAGCGTCGCTACGACCTGATCCCGAACATGGTCGAGGTCGCGAAGGGCTACATGAGTCACGAGCGGGAAACCCTGGAGGCGGTGATCCAGGCCCGGAACATGGCGGCCGGCGGACTGGATCAGGCGGCCGCGAACCCGGGCGACGCCGCGGCGATCCAGGGCCTGGCGTCGGCCGAAGGCGTCCTCACCGGCACCCTCGGCCGCCTGTTCGCGCTGGCTGAGGCCTACCCCGATCTGAAGGCCAACCAGAACATGATGCAGGTCAGCGAAGAACTGCGTTCGACGGAGAACAAGGTCGCCTTCTCCCGCCAGGCCTTCAACGACGCCGTGACCGTGTACAACACGTTCAAGCAGAAGTTCCCGGCCGTCATGGCCGCTGGGATGTTCGGTCACGGCCAGGATGCGACGCTGCTCGAGTTTGACAGCGAGGCGATCGCCGAAGCGCCAGAAATCTCGTTTCAGTAGTCCGCTCGCGGAACAGAGCGAAGTGAGTTACGGGAGAGGACTACTGGTCAGGACGGGCTGGGCCGAAACGCCGAGTCTGCGAGGCGTTTCGGGGCGCGAGTAGACCGGGTTTCCCGTTCCGGGGGCACGATGGCCACCGACTTCTTTCAGCAACAGGACGCGGCAAGGCGAGGCACGACCCGTCTGGTCGTGCTCTTCTCGCTTGCCGTGCTGGCGATCGTGGTTTCCGTCGAGCTTCTGCTGGCCGCCGCGATGGGGTTCCTGGGCCGCGATTCCGAGACGAACGAGATCGACTGGACCGCCGTCGCCGATCCGCGGCTGCTGATCCTGGCCATCTTTGGCACCCTGGTCGTCGTCGGCGGGGGGAGCCTGTACAAGATTGCCCAGTTGCGCGGCGGCGGCAGGGTGATTGCCGAGGAACTGGGCGGCCGGCTCGTGGACGGCAGCACGTCGGACCCGGTCGAGCGGAAGCTGCTGAACGTCGTCGAGGAGATGGCAATCGCCTCGGGCGCCTCGACGCCGCCGGTCTACATCATGGACGGTGAAGCGGGCATCAACGCGTTCGCCGCCGGATTCGCGCCGCAGGATGCGGTGATTGGCGTGACGCGCGGGGCGGCGACGACCCTCGACCGCGACGAACTCCAGGGCGTGATCGCCCACGAGTTCAGCCACATCCTGAACGGCGACATGCGCCTCAACATCCGGCTGATGGGCCTGCTGCACGGCATCTTCCTGATCGGAATGATCGGTTACTTCGTCCTGAGGATGTCGTTTTTCACTGGCGGCGGACGATCGAGGGACAACAAGGGCGCCCTGCCGATCCTCGCGTTCGGCGCGGGTCTCGCGGTCGTCGGGTTCGCCGGCACGTTCTTCGGCAACCTGATCAAGGCCGCGGTCAGCCGGCAGCGGGAGTTCCTGGCCGACTCCTCGGCCGTGCAGTTCACACGGCATCCCGGGGGAATCGCCGGCGCGTTGAAGAAGATCGGCGGTTTCGTGACCGGCTCGAAGGTGGAGAACCCGAACGCTCCGCAGGCCAGTCACATGTTCTTCGGCCGGGCGACTTCCGGCTTCAGCGCGATGTTCTCGACCCATCCGCCGCTAGGGGAGCGGATCAGGCGGATCGATCCGTCCTGGGACGGTGACTTTCCGGAGCTGCCTGAAACAGGCGACGGTGCTCCCGGCATGGTTGGCTCGCCGGGGGCCGCTGGTTTCGCGGGCGCCGAGGCAGGCGGGTCGGTCGGTCCGGAAATCTCGAACGCGGTGAACCAGGTCGGCCAGCCGACGCCGGCGCACGTCGAGTACGCGGCTAGGCTGATCGACCTTCTGCCGGACCCGGTCGTCGCCGCTGCGCACGAGCCCTACGGCGCCCGCGCCCTGGTCTACGCGCTTCTGCTCGACCGTGATCCCGGACCGCGACGGCTGCAGCTCGCCCGCCTGGAAGCCGCGGCGGACGACGGCGTCTATGAGGAGACCGTGCGGCTGGCTCCGGTCGTCGAGCAGCTCGACCCGAGAATGCGTTTGCCGGTGCTTGAGATCGCTCTCCCGGCCTTGCGGGCCCTCACCCCGCGGCAGTGCGAGCGGTTCCAGGAGAACGTGGTCGAGCTCGTGGAAGCGGATGAGGTCATCGACCTGTTCGAGTGGTCGCTCCAGCGCATCCTGCTGCGAGACATGCAGGCATCCTTCGGGCGATCCGGGCCGACGCGTGTGCGGCACCGTTCGGTCAAAGCGGTGCAGTCCTCGCTGGCGGTGCTGATGTCGGTGCTGGCGTACGTCGGCCATCGGGATCGGCGAGCGGCCGAAGGCGCGTTCGCGGAAGGTTGGCGTGCTCTGCCGCTTCCGGACAGGGGTTTGCTTCCGCACGAAGCTTGTGGTTTCGCCGAGCTGGATGCGGCTCTCGTTGAACTGGACCGGGCCGCGCCGCAGGTCAAGAAACGCACCCTGGAAGCGGCAGTCGCATGCATCATCGCTGACCGGAAGGTCACAGTGGAGGAGGGAGAGCTCCTGCGCGTCGTGTCGGCCTGGATCAACTGCCCGATGCCGCCGATCCTGCCGAGTCGGTGACGGGCGCCATCACTGGGTGCGCCACCCGGGTTCTGGCCGGCATTCGGCGGCAGGCCGCCACGGTCAAACGGTCAATGTGTGGTGCCGACGCGAAGCCGCCTACGCCTCCCGGATCCAGCGCAGCAGCTCCCGCAGGTTGGGCCGGTTGCCCTGACTGAGGATGCCGACCTTGTAGATCCTGCCCGCCACCCAGGCGGCGCCCCAGACGGTCACCGCCATCAGGACGATCGAGAGGGCGACCATCCAGGCGGGTACGTCGCCCATGACGGCTCGCGGGTACATCATGATCGGGCTGAAGAAGGGGAAGAGGGCGACCCAGTTCATCCAGGGCATGCTGTTTCCCTGAAGCGTCATCATCTGCATCATGAACGGGACGACGATCACGATGATCAGGGGCGCTTGCGCCTGACCGGCCTCCTGCAGGTTCTTGCACATGGCGCCGACCGCGGCGAACAGGCTCGAGTAGAGGAAGTAACCGAGCAGGAAGAAGATCAGGAGCAGGACGATCGCGCCGGGGCCCGGCATGTACTGCCGGACCTGCCCCAGTTCTTCGAACTCCGGCGCCGCGGAGATCAGGCCGGGAAGAGCAAGCCCGGCCAGCAGGGCCACGCAGCCGATCCAGATCGCGACCTGGGTGAGCCCGACGGCGCCGACTCCGACGATCTTGCCCAGCATGAGCTGCCACGGCCGCAGCGACGAGATCACGAGTTCGACGACCCGGCTCTGCTTCTCCTCGAGCACGGATTGCAGCGTCTGCGCGCCGTAGGCGAGCATCATGATGTAGAGGATCAGGCCGCCGGCGATGCCGGTGATCATCCCGGAGATGCGTTCGGCTTCGGCTTCCTCCGCTTCGGCCTCGTTGAGGCCCACGGGCTCGTACTCCAGCGAGCCGCCCTCGAACAGCCGCCGAACCGATTCGCCGTCTTCCATCTGGCCCAGGCGCAGGTCGACGACTTCCTCGACGATCGCCGCACGGATCAACTGGGAACGGATGCTCCCCGGCGGTTCCTTCGCCCGGTAGTGGAAGACGGCTTCGCTGGCCGTCGCATCGCCTAGCAGGATGTAGGCCTCGAGTTCGTCGTCGAGCACCTGCTGGTCCAGCTCCTCGGTGGCGGCGCCGGGCGCCGCGAGTTCCACGTCGTAGCCCGCCTGATCGAGGGCTTGCTGGACCCGTTCACCGAGTTGCCCGCTCTGGTCGACGAGGACGATCTGCCGCCCCGACTGCTCGGAGAGAAACGCCACGAAGCCGACCACCGCCATGATGCCGATCATGAGCAGCGGCATGCCGAGCGTCGAGAGGATGAACGCCCTCGTCTTGACCCGCTCCACGTACTCCCGCCGGATGACCGACCAGACCTGCTTCATGACGCACCTCCCGCCGGCTGGACCGAGTCGTCGTCGCCGGGGTCACCGGCATGGCGCACGAAGATCTCGTGCAGCCTCGGTTCGAGCAGTTCGAACCGGCGCAGGCTGACGCCTTCCGCGAGCACCGCCCCCAGGATCTTCTCCGGGCGCACCCCGTCTTGCAGGGACAGGTGGAACGCATCGCCCACCTGCTCGACGTCCGTCACGCCCGTCCAGGCGATCCGGGGCGCCTCGCCGTCGAACTCGACGGCCACGACACCCGTTCGCTCGCGGCGCTTCAACTCCTTCAGGTCGTCGTCAAGCACCTTGCGGGCCCGCGAGATCAGGCAGACCCGCTCGCAGAGCCGCTCCGCCTGCTCCATGAGATGGGTCGAGAAGAGGATCGTCTTGCCGCGGGCCTTCTCGTCCAGGACGATCTGTTCCAGCACGTCCTGGTTGATCGGGTCGAGGCCGCTGAAGGGCTCGTCGAGGATCAGCAGCTCCGGGTCGTGGAGCACCGTCGAAATGAACTGGACCTTCTGCTGCATCCCCTTCGACAGGGTCTGGACCTTCCTGGACGCCCATTCGGTCAGGCCCAGGCGCTCCAGCCACTTCTCGGCCCGGGTGCGCGCCAGCGACCGTGCGACGCCGCGGATCTCGCCGAAGAACACGAGCTGGTCGAGGACCTTCATCTTCTCGTAGACGCCGCGCTCCTCGGGCAGGTAGCCGACCCGGCTGCGTCGCTCGAAGTCGGGCGCGCCGCCGAAGAGCTCCACCCGGCCGCTGTCGGGCAGAAGGATGCCCATCATCATGCGGATCGTGGTCGTCTTGCCGGAGCCGTTGGGGCCCAGCAGGCCGTAGATCGTGCCGGGCTCGATTGTGAGGTCCAGGTCGTCAACGGCCGTGTGGGCGCCGAACGTCTTGCGGACGCCGGTCAGGCGCACTGCGGTTCCGTTTTGAGTCATGGAGGCCTACTTCCGCTTCTGGGGGCGCGGAGAGGATAGCGCCCGATAGGCTGTCGCGACAGTGCCACAGCCTTTACCCGAGAGAACGGAGGACGCGAGATGAAGAGATCACGGAGAACCCCCATAGCTGTGGCGAGACTGGGCGTCATCGCCCTGGTCATCGCGGCGATGGCGGCGCCAGCTCTTGGCGAGGAGATCCGTCCCGGCGTCTACCGCACCCCCGACGCCCGGTTCGAGAACCTGCCCGACTTCGACTTCGCGCCGCACTACCTGGAGGTCGACGGCTACCGGGTTGCCTACCTCGACGAGGGGCCGGCCGACGGCGAACCGATTCTGCTGATCCACGGGGAGCCGACCTGGTCGTACCTCTACCGGAAGATGATCCCCGTCCTGGTCGCGGCCGGCCACCGCTGCATCGTGCCCGACCTGATCGGCTTCGGGCGCTCTGACAAGCCGGCGAGCATGGACGCCCATACCTACAAGTTCCACGTCGACGCGATGACCGAACTGGTCAAGGCGCTCGACCTGCGGGACGCTACGTTCTTTGGCCAGGACTGGGGAGGACTGATCGGCCTGCGGGTGGTGGCGGAGAACGAGGAGCGCTTCGCGCGCGTCGTTGTGTCGAACACCGGCCTGCCGGTCGGCGGGGCGGCCGGCCCGGAGGACTTCCCGGAGAACAGCGCCTTCATCCGATGGAAGCGCAGGAACCAGGCGATGATCGATCGCGGCGACATTCCCACCGGCGGCATGCTGGCGAACAACACGGGCGACCCGTCGGTCGCGGCCGCCTACGATGCGCCGTTCCCCGAGCCGGCCTACAAGGCAGGCCCGCTGATCATGCCTCAGCGGGTACCGGTCTTCGCCGACGATCCGGCGAACGAGGCGAACCGCAAGGCCTGGGAGGTCTTCGAGCGTTGGGAGAAGCCGTTGCTGACCGCCTACGGAGACAGCGACCCGGTAACGCGCGGCGGCGAGAGACCGTTCCAGCGCCGGGTTCCGGGCGCCCAGGGCCAGCCCCACGTGACCGTCGAGGGCGCGGGTCACTTCATCCAGGAGACCCACGGCGAGGGACTCGCCCGAATCATCAACGAGTTCATCGCCGCGAATCCGGTGGAGTAGGGCTGTGAGCGGCGCGCTATGCTCCGCCCCCTCTTCTTACAGTGAGAATCGGTGCTCGGAAAGGAGCTTGTCATGGTGAAGTGGACCGTTCGGGCCTTGGTAGTGGCGATGTTTGTGTGCTTGGCGGCCCCGCTCTTGGCCGGAGATGACAACTCGGATGCTGAGCTGGGGCTCGTAGCCATCAACGTGGCAGACCTCGAGCGATCGGAGACGTACTACGCCGAGGTGCTGGGCTTCACTCGTGCCTGGCAGTACCCGCCGGACTCGGACGATCCGATCGAGATCGGTCTGGTGGCGCCCGGCGGTGGCGCCGGCCTCGCCCTTGCGCACCTGAACGACGATCCGCTGCCCGAGGGGAAGGGCCGGTACGGCCGGATCATCGTGAACACCGCGAACGCCAAGGCCCTGGCGAAGCGGGCCGAGGCTGCAGGCTCGACCCTGCGTCACGTCACGATTCCCGGCGACAATCCGCCTACGATCATCTTCTTCCGCGACCCGGACGGCTACGAGATCGAGCTGTACCAGGCGCCGTCGCAGTAGCCAGGAGGCGGAGCAGTTCTCCGGGTCCGGGAACGCGGGCATCTTTGCCCCGCACTGGTTCGAAGCCCTGCATTCGGTTCCAAACACCGGAGTCGAGGGTAGGCGTGGGCTTCGATGATGGGCCTTGACGAAGGAGCTACTAGTAGCTACGTTCGTAGCGATGAGATCCGTGGGCCTCAAGACGCTGAACAGCAAGCTCAGCGAATACGTCCGCATCGCTGCCGCGGGTGAGACCGTGCTGGTCACGAACCGCGACCGCGTCGTCGCCGAACTCGGTCCGCCGCGTCCCGACAGGAGTCCGAGGCTGGCGGACGCGGAGTTCGCCGAGATGGTCCGGGAGGGGATCCTGACGCCACGCTCGATTGAGCCGGGGTCGCGTCCGTTGCCAAAGCCGAAGCCGGTCATGAAGCTCGAGGAACTCATGGAACTTCTCGACGAAACTAGAAGCGACCGGCTTTGATCTATGTGGACAGTTCTGTGGTGCTCGCGGAACTCCTGGCCGAACCTCGGCGGCCCCAAGGGCGGCTGTGGGAGAACGCGCTCGTCTCCAGTCGCCTTGCTGAGACTGGCGCCGCCGATGCTTGAGAGAGCGCTCGAGCCGTTCGCCGTGCCACTGCGCACGCTCGACTCGATTCATCTCGCGTCGCTCGACTACCTGAGAAAGACTCGGGGTTGGCGAATCGAACTCGCGACCTACGATCGGCGGATGGCGGAGGCTGCGGAAGCCATGGACGTCGCCGTTGTCGACCTTTACGCGAAACGAGCAGCCAACGGCGGTTGACAAACCGGGGCGCTCAGCCCGTCAGAGTCTGACGAGCCCGGCAAGCGGGTCCTGGAAGCGGTCTACTCGCCGGCTCGAACGGCCATCCAGGCGACGAGGTGGACCTGGCTCTCGACGACCTGCGGCAGCGGTTCGACCGGTTCCGGGGCTTTCAGTCCCGCCTGGCGGGCGAAGTCCCGCAGACGCTCCACTTTCCGGGCCGCTCCGTCTTCGGCGTTCAGGATGGATCGCACCTCGCGCTGGAGGCGCACAGCGGGGACCGAGCGGAAGCGGGGAATGAACTGCTCCTGCTCGTCCGTGCCGAGGACTTTCGCGCCGTAGCGGTGCAGTAGCTCCACCGCGTCCCGGAACGCCTTCGGCACATCCGGCTGCAAATTCACCGGGTCAACGAGCCGGTTCCACTCGTTCCACACATCGCGCCGGGCGATGTCCCAAGCGTCGAAGGCCCGGTCGTAGGCCTCCGGACCAAGTTCCCGTGCGGCGTCCTCCCTGCCCGGGTCTGCCGCGACCAGGGCCTGCAGCTTGTCGCGCGCAACGATCGGTGCGCCGTCGCCATCCCTCAAGGGTCGCCAGTCCGGCCAGGTCGGTACGAAGCGGAAGAAGGGGGCGCGTCGACAGACCTCGCAGTCCCTTCGGCCGCAGGCAAGCCGTGAACCTGAGTCGCCGTCGCCGTTCGGTGCGCCTTGCCGGCACTGGCCGACCCGGATGCAGAAGACGTAGCCGGACTGCCTGGACCCCGGACTGACGAAGCCCGTGCCGGATGCCCACGGCAGGCCGAGCACGCCGCGGCGTTCGGCGCCCGGTTGCATCGCCTGGCGCAGGCGGTGCCGGTACTCCTCACCGGAGAGCGCCCGGTGTTGGCCGCCAAGTTCGAGGATGGACGTGTCCCCGGCGTGGAGCTCCATGATCTGCTGCCGGGTGTCGCTGAACACTTGGCCTTCACCTGGGGTGAGGCCAGGCAGCACCGCACCCGTGCCCACCGCGGCGTCCGCCAGGGCGAGCTTCCGGCGCAGGCGCTGCTCCAGGTCGAGCAGGTCGTCGAGTCTGTTGGCGGGGAAGAAGCAGTCGAGGACGATCCGCCGGTGCGAGGAGCCGATGCGGTCGATTCGCCCATGCCGTTGCACGACCCGCATCGGGTTCCAAGGCAGATCGTAGTTCACGATTCGGCCGGCCTGCTGGAGGTTCACGCCTTCCGAGAGGACGTCCGTCGTGAACAGCAGGTCGTAGCGGTCCTCGCTGTGAGGGGCGCCGGCCGTCCTGGGAGCGAACCCTTCGAGGAACCGTGCGCGCTGCCCCTGGTCGACGCCGGTCTTTCTGCCGTGGATGGGCTGGTCCGGGAGCCGGTTGTGGAAGTCGCGCAGCGGATCTTCGGGGCCGGCCTCGGCTACGGCCCGTTCAACCCGTTCCTGGAGGTCGCGGACCGTGGCGACGAAACTTGAGAAGACGATCGTCTTGCGGCGGTCCGACGCGGCAATGCCGTCCGGGCTCACGGCGCGGGCGGCGGCGGCGACCTCGCGGAGCCGTTCGATCAGTTGCCGGGCTTTGGGCTCGGCAGCCTGGCTGGCGGCCGCGTCGGCCAGCCCGCGCAGTCGTTGGAGCCGGGAGAGGTCGTCCCGAATCGCGCTGGTCAGTTGTGCGATGCGATAGAGACACGCGGGCGCCGCGCCGGCTTTCGAACGGTCGTCCATCCAGGCGAGGTGATCTTCGAGATCCTCCGCGTCCGAAGCGATCCAGTCCTTGAGCGCTTCGCCCGTCAGTACCCAGCCCTGCTCCAGGGCTTTCAGGAACGCCTCGTGCGAGCGGATCAGCGTGTCCAGCATGGATCGGAGCGCTGACGCCGAGGATTCGAGACACTTCAGCAGCGCGCAGCGGAGTAGGCCGGCATTTGAAAGTTGGGTGCGGTTCTCGCCGTTCGTGGTGCACAGGTAGCGGTCGGGCGTGTAGCGGGCGAGGATCAGGCGATCAGGGTCGGCCACAGACGTCGTCTCGTCATCCGGCTGATCGAGCGCCCGGGTCACGGCGTCGAGCAACGCCTCGCCTGCGCCGTCAAGCTCGTAGTCCAGGCGATGCAACGTCGGCGTCGGAAACACGATCGTCTGTTCCGTGCCGTCGGGTCCCGGGAACCGGTCGTTCGCGTAGTGCGCCTTCACGAACTGCCGGGTCCGGCGAACCGTCGTCCGGTCGAGCAGGTCGAAGAGATGTTCGGGCGAGAGCGACTCCGGGTGGATGCTCTCGGCGTTTGCGATGTAGCCGCGAATCGACGGAATGCCGGCGTGGGCGAAGAAGGCGTCGTTGCGGATGAAGAGGGACACCAGCGCATGGAGGTCGCCAAGGCTGTTGTTGACCGGCGTCGCGGTCAGCAGCACGACCTGTTTCGGGTGTTCTCCGCCTACCAGAGCCTGGACTGTCTCGGTCCTCTGCGCCTGGGGGTTGCGCAGATTGTGGGCTTCGTCGACGATGACCAGTGCGTAGTCGTCGAGCTCGCGCCGCGTCCTCTCCTCGTTCTTCTGCCAATCGCTGCGGAGCTGGTCGTAGGACATGCACTGGACCCGGCGGGAGAATCCTCGCGCCGGGTCGTTCAGGAAGGACTTCCACATACTGTTTGCCAGCGCTGCCGGCGCCAGCACGAGGACCTGCTGGCGGTTCTCGTCGGTCGCTCGCCGGATCATCTCGGCGGCGATGAAGGTCTTGCCCAGGCCGACCTCGTCCGCGATCAGTACGCCGCCGTTCGCTTCGAGCAGGCGGAGAGCCCGGAACACGCCGTCCCGCTGAAAGCCGGTGAGGCCGAGGTCCTCGGTTTGGGACTGTTGGTCGTCCGCGTCGAGATCCCGCCCGTAGAGCTCCCACAGCATGCGCAGGAAGACAATCCACGGGGCATGCGGTTCCCAGCGCGAGGCGTAGAGGTCGGCGAGCGGAAAGGGCGCCGACTGCTCCCAGAACTCGTCGAACCAGTCCTGGACGAGGTGGGTGTGCTGGCCCGAGGGGTAGCCCAGGTTCAGCTCGGCGTTCGTCGTCAGCCCCGCGCGGGTCAGGTTCGAGGAGCCCGCGAGTACGGCCGGATGGGTCTCGTGCTCGGCGAGGAATGCCTTGCCGTGGAGGAATCCGGCCTCGTAGCGGCGCACCTCGACGCGGGGCTCGCTCGCGGTCGTGGGCGGTTGAGAGTCGCCTCGTTCGCGACGATCGTCTTCTTCGTTTCGTCCTTCTCGTTCCGGCACTTCCTTGCGCAGCCAGTCGACCAGGCGTCGGGCCGCGCCATCCGCCTCGCGGGTGAAACCGGTCAGGTCGCGCTCGGCGGCGAGCCAGGAGGTATGTCGCCGGAGCGCATCCTGGAGTTCGTCGCCGGTCAGAGGGTTTGCGACGGTTCGGGCCGCGCCCCGGTCAGGCTCGGCGCCCAGCAGCAGGCGCACCTTCGGCGCGCGTTCCAATTCGTCGAGGAGCAGCGCGAGACCGGCCGGGTTGATGTACGCCGTGGCGATGGCGATGTCCGGCGCCGTCCGAAGTTCCTTTCGCTTGCCCCGGAGCAGCCGGTTGATCTCGGCCGCGACGGTCTCGCCGCGTCCGGGCCGGTTCGTCGCGAAGACGGGCGGGAAGATCCTGCGAGCCTCGCTCCCCGTACCGTCGGTCAAGGCTCGGTTCTCCTCTTCCGAGCCGCTGGGGAAGGGGGCCGTGGCGAGCAGGGGCCACGGCGATTCTGCGGGCCGGCTGCTGTCAGGAAATCGTCCGGTTGCGCCTGGCGCAAGGGGCGCCGCGAGGGACCTGCTACGAAGTCAACTGAAGCAGCGCAATGACTGCGCCCGCGATGATCCCGGTCTGGATCAGCAGGGCGCGGTACACGCGGGCCTCCAACTGCGCGAAGCGGGCATCGAGGTGCGACACGGTTGCCTTCAGATCCTCCCGCGTCGCGAGGGCGCCCACCGCTTCGTCGAGCGCCCGCGCGTGAGCCGTCCCTTGACGTTCGGGGACACCGGCCCGGGGCAACGTTTCGGCAGTGCGGAGCGTGTCGGTCACGCCGGTCACTGTGAGGCCTCCGCGCAGCCGCCTGAGCGGAACGTGAAGCTGAAGCCGTGGTCGCGGCGGCGTCTTGTTGTCTCCGGCCGGCTCTTCGGGACCGGAATCGCGCCAACTTCGGCGTCGTGCCAATCTGTGAGCAGTCTCTTCTCCCCTGACCAGCCTGGGGCGTTCGATCCGGCCACCTGAATCGGCAGAGTATCAAGCCGGTGGCGGCCATGCGTGGGTCGGAGGACTCGGCCGGGCTCGCTAACGCTAACGGCCTCTGCCCGGGCAATGCCAGGGGTATACGCCAGCGAGGGTTCCGAGCGGACCTCACGGGGCGCCGCCAAGCCTCGTTCTCTTGAGGCGTTCCCGCCATGTCCGGCAGTGATCGATCACCCGGCGGCAGCGAGCGGAGTAGTCCGCCCCGGTGTGGAACGTGTCGTAGATGACCCGCAGGTCCGCATCGTCGAGCCCGTAGAGCAGCGCGACCACAGCGTCGAGCTCCTCGATCAGGTCGGTCTTCTGTTCCTCCGAGCGGACGGAGCCCGCTTCGACGCCGACCGCTGCGGCCCATTCCCGGAACCCGGGATGATCCGGCTCGGCCGTCGCGAGGCGACCGGCAAGGTGGATCACCCGGTTACGCAGCCGAAGGCCGGGGGAGCTCGGGTCCGGATCGTCAAGTTCAGGGCGGGGGATGGGAAGAGAGTTGAAGTGATCGTAGGTCAGGTGCAACTCGACGACACAGCGGGCGAACCAGTCGAGGATCATCGACGAGAGGACGCCCAACAGGTAGGCCTCGTCGGTGTTCCCGCCGCGTGGCCACAGGACCGACGGTGCGAGATGGACGATGACCCGTTTGCCCGGGATCAGCGCCGCGATGACTGTCCGGTTGTCGGTCGCTCTGGCGACGTCGCGGAACGCGATGCGGGGCCCTAGGCAGGGAAGTGTCTGCGGGTCTTCGATCCAGGTGCCGTCGAATTCGCTGAAGGCGGAGAGTCTGTTGGCCTTCCCACGTCGCCGTCGTTCCCGCAGCAGGTCAGTGATCTCTCGCGGCTTTGCCCAGCCCAGGTAGCTGCCGGTGTCAGGCCGCCAGAGATTGAAGGACAGGCCCTTGTAGACGGGCCAGAGGCTGTTCCGTTCCGCTCTCTCTCTCTCTCTCTCGAGTGCGGAAGTGTCCCTTGTCATTCGTCGCGTCGAGCTCCCGGTGAGGTCGAACGCGCCATCGGCAGGTAGGTCGGGACGGAAGCGGCGTCTGTCCCCCGTCGCGTGGAGTTCGGTCAGCGGTCGCGCCCGCCAGGTCCTTCCTACGCCGCGGCGCGGTGGCAAGGCCCGGCTCGCCTTGCCGTCCGTCCGTCCGTCCGTCCGTCCGTCCCATTAGACAGGCGCCTAGTCGATCTTGATGAAGATTGTGTGTTGAGTGCGAGGCGTGGGTGCGAACGGATGCGACGGAAGACGAGGAGTGCCTGTTCGCTCGGGAGGGACGGGATGGAGGCTGTGTCGTTCCAGGTCAGGAACTCCCGGACTGGAACCAAGGCACCCGGGGCTTGAAGGCCGGCGTCGAAGGCGCCGCGACTGTCGTATGGACCGCGCAGGCGGAGGAGCCTCGGCCGTTGACCGCCCTTGCGGATAGAGGCCAAGCCGATGGTGTAGCGAGGCTCCATGTCGAACATCCAGCGCCCCTTGTTGAGGGCCAAGGTCAGGTCAGTGAAGGCGCCTTCCTTCAGCACCGTCTTTCTCCAAGTCGCCGGCCCCCTTGCCGAGAGTGCGGACCGGGGCAGGACAACGCCGACCGCTCCACCGTGGCGCGCGAGCTGCCAGAAGCGCCAGCAGAAGGCGTGGTACAAGTCGGGATCGCCCGTGCCCATCCCGGGGTACTGGCCTGCCAGCAAGGTGCGACGGAGTCGATCGTTGGTCTTGACCGCGTCTTTGTATGCGGCAAGAAGGTCAGGGTGATCTTCGTGGAGTTCGCCGATCCGTGCGCTTCGTTCAGCCGGACGAAGGCTTCGCAACCCCGGCGAGCGGGCGGCCCACCAACCGTGTTCCTCTACTTTCGCCTTCTCCCACGGCGGATTGCCGAGAAGGACGTCGAAGCCCGGCCGACTTCGGATGAAGACCTCCGGGAAGCGCACCGGCATGTGGGCCAGGTTCAGATGATCGAGATCCTCACGCACCTCACGACACGAGACGATCGCGGCCATGCCTTCGGGGTCCAGGGCGCCCCGGAAGTTGGCGAGGTTCAGCCGCGCGGCGACGGCCGCGTCAAAGAGATCCTTCGCCGGTCTGGACCGGAGCCGTGCTTCCTCGATTGCCCTGCGGCTTCGGCTGACCTCCTTGATGTCCGCTTCGTGCGTGGCGGCCAGATCGCGAAACGTCGCTGCGGCGTCGTCAAGGGCGTCATGGATCTTGCTTGAAAAGACTCCTAGCTGCCGTTCTTCGCTGGAGGGATCCAGCACCTTCAGAGCCTCGTCCACCGTGCCGATGCCGGTCAGCGAGTCGCCGCAGATCAGGTTGTGGTCGAGCGTTGACATCGGCAGGCCGGGCACGAACGTGTGGATCCAGACGGCAACGCGGGCGAGCTCGACGGCGGTCTCGTTCAGGTCGACGCCGTGGATGCAGCGGCGGGCGATCTGCCGGCGGAGCAGGCTCGTCTGTTCGATTTCGGGCGCCGGGCGAGTGTCGGGGCCGAGCGCTTCTCGCGCCTTTCGCTCCAGCCGGGCGAGCTCGTCGTTCACGCTCGGCAGCGGGCGGTCCGCGAGGAAGCTCCGCATCCCGCGCTCGATGCGGTCAACGGCCGCGACCAGGAAGTGGCCGGAGCCCATCGAGATGTCGGCAACGCGGAAGTCCCAGAAGGCCTCGGCGGCGCCGGCCTGGTCGCCCTGGTCGTGGAGGCTTGCCACGCGCTCCAGGTGTTCCTTGAGCACCGGTTCGAGCGCGTGGTCCAGCAGGTGCTCCACCGCGAACTCGGGCGTGAAGTAGGACCCAGTCGCCTTGCGTTCGCCGGAGCGGTTGTGGAAGTAGACGTCACCCTCCGGGACGACGACCTCGTCCTTGGGCCGTGCTGGCCGATAGGCGCCCTTCCGGTCAGTCGTGAGGTTCGTTTCGGCTCGGCTGAGCTCGGACTCGAGCAAACCCTCGTAGATCGTTCCGAACTCGCGCACGGAGAGCGACCGGAAGTCGACGGGGCCGATGTCGCCGTCCGGGGTTTCGTCGACCAGCAGGTCGCGTAGGGCCGGACCGATGCAGTCGTCGGCCAACTCAAGTCCGGCGAGGCTCGACGCGCTGGGCGCGACGGGAGTCGAGGCAATCGAGGCCGCTTGGCCCGGCATCGGGTAGGCGCCCTGCTCTTCCACCTCGGTATCCTCGGCGAACAGGCCGCCGTTGTAGGGCGGGATGCCCAGACCTTCGTCGCCCTTGTCGATCGCCCGCCAAATCGTTCGAAGGTCGCGCCAGAGGGTCAGGGCAGGTGGATCGAACCGTGGTCCGGGTTCGTCAGAGAGGGTTGTGGCGAGGCGCTTAAGCGAGTGGGAATCGAAGCGGTCATTGCGGCCGTAGGGCAGAAGCCCGTGATCCTCGGCGTAGGCCTGGAACAGGAGCCGGAAGAGGATACGGAGGCTCAACCTGTAGGCACAGGCGAGGTCCGTCGCGGGACCATCGACCCCGCGTCGGTCGAGCGCTTCTGCCACGCCGACGGCGAGGCCGGGGACGACCCGCTCGTACACGCGCTGCCGCAGGCGGCCGCCAAGGTCGGCGGCGAATTGCCTCGACCTGGCGAGCAAGTCGACGACAGTACCCTCGGCGCCGAGCGCGGCGGCGGAGAAGACGAGGTCCAGGTAGCCGGCGTTCTCAGGGGCGACGGCGGCGAGGTCGAGCTGGAACAAGTCTCGACCGGGCTCCGGCTGCCGACCCCGGTTCCCGGCCTTGTTGCGTAGAGGCGAATCTGGGCGCCGCGAAGCAGGATGAGCCAGTCCGCGCCGCGCTTCGTGGCCTTGTCCAAACCGTAGGCAGCGGGCGACATGCCCAGTCGGCGGTTCGCGGCGTCGAAGGTCTCGGTTCGTTCGAGCAGAACGGCGACGGCGCGATGGTCGCCGCCTTCCCCCATCAGGACGATTGCCTGATCGAGGGGTTCGCCGGTCCGGAAGCCAAGACCCCGGATCAGGTCCGTGCCGCGACGGGCCAGGAGCGGTCTGGATCGGTCCTGTGCTAGCGCCCAGCTTTGCTCGCCGGGCAGGGACTTCGTCAGATAGTGGCGGGAAAACAGGCCACTGTTGTCGATGCCGGCCTGGGGGCGGTCGGCAGTCCTGGCTGTCTCGACCTGCTTCAGCAGACTGACGATCCGCTCCTGCGCCGAGGGGGCGGACGGCTCGTCGAGCGTGGCCCGGAGCATTTGCGTCAACTGATCCTCCGGGAGCCAAACTGGCCGCACGTCCGCGTCGGGACCCATCACGAGCGCGCCTCGCTGCTCGCCAGTTGCACCCTTGCGTCCGCCGAGCCAGCGCTCGACCACGGTGGGCTCCCGGTCAGCCCTGTCGGTCAGCAGGCTTGGCTGCAGCGGCGATTGCGCGGTGCCCGCGAGATTCATGACGCCGCCGGGTTCATTGACCGTCCGTGGCTCGACGGCGCCCCGCTCGCCGGATGTGGGTGCGATGCTTGCACCACCAGGGCGGACCTCTTCCGGCCGCCGGATCACGGTGACCAGCGGGAACGCCTTCTTGCCGAGCCGCCACTTGTGCAGCTCGCGAAGTGCCTGAATCGGCGGTTCTCCGGCGTCCGACCACTCCGCGATCAGCACTTGTAGTTCGGTGCCGTGGGGGTCCCTGCCGATCACGACTTCGGCATGGCGACCCAGCGCCGGGGCAAGACCGGCATCCAGGCGAACCGTGATCCTGCGCTTGCCGCGCAGCTCACTGAGGGGCGAATCGGACATGTTGGAGCGTAGGCTGACGGCAGAGACTACAGGAAGCCCACATTGACCGCGCTCCGCCGCCGCGCTACGTCGCCTACGCGCAGTCGGACGGCGGACTCTGCCGGCGCGCGGCCGTCGCCAAGAGGTTGCGCGCGTCTCGCCTCAAGGCCCATCGCCGGGGCCTGAACCGCTCGCTGCGGTCCAAGGCGTCGCGAAGACGGACGGAGTCCGCCGTCGGAGCCGCGCGCTCAGTTGCGGGCCATTCAGGGGATCAGGCGGATCAGGGCGACCACGACGCCGATGATCACGCCGCCTTGTATCCACAGAGCCCGGTACAGGTCGGCTCGCAGTTCGGCCAATCCGTTTCGCAGGTCGGCGCGAGTGGCCAGGTCGCCGACCGCGTCGTTCACTGCCTCGTCCATTGCTCGGGCATGGGCGGCGGCCTGGCGTTCGGGGACGCCGGCTTCGGTCAGGGTCTGGGCAGTGCGGAGGGTGTCGGTCTTCACGCTCATTGCGCGACCTCGCTCTCCGTCGCTGGCGGTCGGTCGCGGTTGACGGTCATGTCTCCTCCGTCGGGGGGCAAGACCGACGCTATCGCGGCGTCCTGACCACAGCAAGACAAAGGGGCCACGCTGGCGCCGGCGGGGCAGCCGGCGCGACGGAACCCGTCTCCGGCTGGTCCGAGGATCAGGCCTCGTTCGACGACGTCAGTTCGATCTGCTTGTAGCCGCCCTTCCGCCTGAAGTGAATGATCAGGTAGAAGAAGCCGAGGGCCATGAACACGGGCACGCCCGCTGTGATCCGCAGAGCAGTCTGGCCGCCGTGGAAGGACGCGTCGCGCACGGCCTGCTCGTCCGGGGGCAGCTCGATGCTGAAGTCCTTCGCCTTCTCCATGACGGGGCCGGCCTTCGAGCCGTCCAGCCCCTGGACGGGGGCGAAGAACAGGAAGCTGTTCGTGCCCTCGGCCTTGTACTCCTCGTAGACGGCTGGCGCCTTCGCCTGCAGATCGTTCGAGGCGTGGCGGTCCTGCAGGTAGCCGATGCCCGGGCCGCCGAGGAGGCCGGCCGAGAGCATGCCGACGCCGCCGACGGCGCCGAGCGTCAGGGCGCCGCCCTTCGGGAAGCGCTCCGAGACGACGGCCAGCATCGTTGGCCAGAAGAACGCCTTGCCGGCGCCGTAGATCGTGGCGGCGATCATCACGGTGACCGCGCCGGCCAGGGAGCCGAGCGAGTAGAGGCCGATAGCGGCGACGCAGGCGCTCACGAACAGCAGCCCGAGGGGGTTGATCCGGTGGACGATTGGGCCCGCGAAGAAGCGCAGAACGAACATCAGGATCGAGGTGTAGAGGAGGATGAACAGCCCCTTGCCTCCGAGCACCGTGTCCATGATGTTCACGATCCAACTGTCCGTTCCAAGCTCGACGAAGCCGATGCAGACGTGGAGCACGAGCAGGAAGAGCAGCATGGGCGCCGCGAACTCCTTGACCATGTCCTTGAACTTGACGCCGGCGGCCGCCGCCTCGGACCTGGGGAACTTCTCCTTCGCCATCATCAGGACGTAGATCAAGGTCGGAACGAGATAGAGCGCGAGGACGATCTCCCAGCGCACGCGGCCGATCAGGCCGATACCCAGAAGGGAGCCGGCGATCAGGCCGGCGGGCCAGCCGGCGTGCAGGATGTTCAGGTAGTGGGTCTTCTCCTTGGGGTACAGGGTCGCGACCAGCGGGTTGATCACCGCTTCGCAGATGCCGTTCGCGACCGCGAAGATGAAGACGCCCCAGAACAGGCAGAAGTAGGCCCCGGCGCGGGCAAGGTCCGGGTCCGTGTCGATTGCCCCGTTGTAGACGAAGGTGGCCGCAAGGGCGATGATGACCGACAGCACGTGAAGAACGCCCGCGCCCATCAGGAACGGCTTGTAGCCGTAGCGGTCGAGGAAGGCGCTGGCCAGGAGGATGACGAGTCCGAAGCCGACGAAACCGCCGCCGGTGATCTGTCCGAGTTCCGTCTGCGTGAAGCCGAACTCCGTGCCCCACTCCAGGAGGAGGCCGCCCCGAACGGCCGTGCCAAGGCCGGCGACCAGGATGGTGAGGAAGCTCGCGATGAGTAGCTTGGTGTTGTTCATTGGCCCTCCTGAAGCCGGTCCGTTTGGTTTGGGGTCCTATGGTCCGAGCGTGAAGCCGGGCAGGCGGACGATCTCGCCGCCCTTCAAGGCGGACTCGTGCGCGCAGATGCCGACGCAGGTCCAGTTCGCGCTGGTTGTCGCGTTCGGCCAGGGGTCGCGGTCGTCACGAAGCGCGCTCAGGAACTCGTGGACGAGGTGGGGGTGGGAGCCGCCGTGGCCGCCGCCCTGGATGAAGGAGAGGTGCTCCGCGTCATGGATTTCCTGCGGCAGGGTGAAGTGGCGGATCTCCTCCGGCAGGAGGTGTGCGTAGTCCGGAACCTCGATCTTCTCCGGGATCTCGTGCTCGGGCTTCTTTGCCGTGTGCAGGACGTGCGGCTCGTCCTCGATCAGCGTCCATTCGAAGCTCTTCTTCGTGCCGTAGACGTCGAAGCTCTCCCGGTACTGCCTGGCGACGTCGTAGAGGAAGCGCCAGATGTGGGCAGTGAGCTCGCGGTCCTTGAACTTGATGTGGCAGGTTTCGACGGCGAAGCGGTTGCCCGACTTCTCAGCGATGTCGGAGCGGACCGAGCCCGAGCCGAAGCAACTCACGTACTCGGCCAGTCCGTCGACGAGTCCGAGGCACGGGCTGACGACGTGGGTCGCGTAGTGCATCGGGATCATCCGCTCCCAGTAGGAGGGCCAGCCGTCCATGTCCTGCGGGTGCGAGGCGGCGAGGTGCTGGATCCGGCCGAGCTCGCCCTTCTCGTACAGCTCCTTGATGAACAGGAACTCGCGGCTGTACACGACGGTCTCGGCCATCATGTACCCGAGGCCCGTCTCCTCAACCTTTTCTGTGATCTTGCGGCAGTCGTCGACGGTCGTCGCCATCGGCACGGTGCACATGACGTGCTTGCCGGCGTCGAGCGCGGCCAGGGACATCCAGGCGTGGTCGGGGATCGGCGTGTTGATGTGGACGTAGTCGACGGCCGGGTCGGCGAGCACGTCGTCGTAGTCCGTGTAGCGACGCTCGATGCCGAACTGGTCGCCGACCCTGTTCAGCTCCCCCTTGTCGCGGCGGCAGATCGCGTGGACGTTCGCGCCGGGGTACGCCTGGTAGATGGGAATGAACTCGGCGCCGAAGCCGAGTCCGATCATCGCGACGTTCGTCATCTCGGTGTCCTCAGGAACTCAGGCTCAGGGCTGCCTCAGGGGCCCTGAGGGTTCGTTTCGTCCTGGGCGGTCATCAGGTACGCGACGAGGTTCGTTACCTCGTCGTCGTCGTACCCGTCGAGCAGTCCCTCCGGCATCATCGACAGCGGGAAGTAGTCGTGCGACTGGATGTCCGCATGGGGGATGACGATCTCGTCCTGGCCGACGACCCGAAGGGTCATCGCTCGGGCGTCCTTCGTGGCCACGGTGCCTGAGTAGGTGCGGCCGTCCCGGGTAGTCACCATCAGGGTCTGGTAGGCGTCCTGCATGTCGCCGCTCGGGTCGATGATGTTCGTCAGCAGGTAGTCCAGCTCCGTGCGGTTCGAGCCGGTGAGGTCGGGTCCGATCATGCCGCCCTCGCCGAACATCTGGTGGCAGACACCGCAAACGTCGCTGAACATCTGCTCGCCGTGAGAGGTGTCAGCCGCGGCGATCGCCTCGTCGTTCAGGATCGTCGTGTACTTCGCGATGGCGGCGGTCTTTTCGCTGGAGACCCGGGTGATCGGCCCCCAGACCTCGAGGAAGCCGCTGCCGACGACGCGGTGGAGCTGGCGGGCGACGTACGCCGGCACGTCGCGCCGGGGGATGTTCTCGCTCTTGATCGCGCCCATCAGTACCCGGCCGTAGATGGGGCGGGACGACAGCGTCTGCACCGCGGCGAGTTTCTCGTCCGCGTTGAAGGAGTCGTAGTGCCCCAGCAGCAGGAACGCGGACTCCCAGCGGCCGTCGAACGCGGCGTAGGCCCGAATCGTGGCGAGGCGCAGTTCCGGTACTTCCAACAGGGCCGGGAGCCGCTCGAAGAGCTCCGAGTGCTGCTGGTCGGCGAGGCCGCGGATGGCCCCCCGCCGATCTTCGACCGGCGCGCTCTCGTCGTCGAGCGTGGCGAGGAAGCGGCGGGCGACCTCGACGCCGCCGAACTGCTGGTCGACTTCTTCGGCGAGGTCGGCGAGCGACTTGTCCCTCTTCAGCTTGCGGTAGATGGAAGCCCAGTCCTCCGGCCGGTCGAGCTCGAACTGGCCTTCCAGCCCGTCCCGCATGCCGCGCAGAAGGGCCGGACGGGCCTCGGACCGGTCGTCGAGCGAGGTGACGAGGAGCTCGAGTTCGTTCGCGGCGACGGCGCGGCGCGCGATGTTCTCGGAGAGCATCGGGATCCGGGAGGTCCGGGCGAGCCGGAGCGCGCGCTGCGGGTCTTCCGAACCAGGGGCTCAAGGCCGAACCAGATCATCTTGGGGATGTTGTGGTCGTCCGCGTCGTCGCCCTTCGTCGCCAGGTGCTCGGCGATCGGCCAGCGCACGTCGTGCTCGATGCGCTGGAGGGCCGACGCGAGGTACAGACGGACGACCGGCGAGGGGTCCCGCTCCGCGAGTTCGACGAACTTCCCGGTGGCCGCGGCAGATGCGTCGTGGTCCTCGGTCAGGAGCTGGATCGCCCAGGCCCGGACGTACTCGTCCTGGTCGTCGAGTGCTTCGGTCAACTGGTCGGGCGAGAAGCCGCCGGTCACGTGGAGGGCCCACATCGCCCGCAGACGGAGGTCGCCGTCCGGGTTCGACGCGAAGATCTCGTGGAGCGCGTCGTGAACCGAGGCGTCGACTTCGCCCCTGGCCGCGCGGCCCTGCAGGACGACCCGTGCCCGTCGCGCGTGCCAGGAACTCTTCGAGAGCTGGAGTTCGACCAGCTTCTCGTTCGACATTTCCTTGATGTCGTCGTAGCGGCCCTCCCAGTTGTCCGCGCGGGACTGCTCGGGCGTGATGCGGAAGATGCGCCCCGTCTCCTTGTGCTGGACGTCGTTGCCGCAGATATCCGCGTCGTGCCAGTCGAGGACGTAGACATCGCCGCTCGGTCCGATCTCCATGCTGAAGCCGACCCACTGCTTGTTGTTCGCGAGCAGGAAGTCCTCGCCGTGACTGGCGACGAAGCCGGAACCTCTGGGTTCGAGCTCGTCGGAGAGCACGGCGTGCTCGTGGATGTTCGCCATGAACAGACGGCCGTAATGTTCCTCGGGAAACGCGTCCGACAGGTAGACGCGGGCGCCGCCGTGCGCGGAGCGGTGCCGGTGGTCGACGATCGTGCGGATGTCGCCGTAGACGTATGGATTGAAGTGGCTGCCTCCCTGGCGGTGGTAGATGCCGCCGGGGACGACGTGGAACAGGTGCGGGATCACGCAGGCGGTGATGAAGATCTGGCCCTTCGCGTCGTAGTCGATGCCCCAGGGATTGCTGAAACCGTGGGCGACGACCTCGAAGCGGTCCTTCGTCGGGTGGTAGCGCCACACACCGCCGTTGATGTCGACCCCTTCCGCTTCGAAGATGTCGTCCGGGAAGGGATCGTTGTGGCCGTAGATCGTCTCGTCGGGGTCCGGCTTGCGGATCCTCGAGGGCGTCGCGAACCCTTCCAGGCCGTAGAGCCAGCCGTCGGGCCCCCAGTGGAAGCTGTTGATCGTCTCGTGACGGTCCCGGATGCCCCAGCCGGTCAGCAGGATCTCGGCGTCGTCCATGTCGGCGACGTCGTCGCCGTCGCGGTCGGGGAGAAAGAGCAGGTGGGGCGGGGCGCCGAGGAAGACGCCGTCAAAGCCGACCGCCAGCGCCGCCGGGAAGGGGATGCCCTCCGCGAAGACCTTCCTGCTGTCGGCTGTCCCGTCGCGATCCGTGTCCTCCAGGATCAGGATGCGGCTGTCGCCCGACCCGGAGAAGCCGCGGCCGCGGGTCTCGTAGTCGCGGTTCTCGGCGATCCACATGCGTCCCCGGTCGTCCCAGGCGAAGGCCATCGGCTGGGTGATCATCGGCTCCGAGGCCCAGGCGTTCACCTGGAAGCCGTCGCGCACCGTCATCGCGTCGACCGCCTCCTCCGGCGTCAGGAACTTCTCCTGCTTCGCCTCCTGCTGGGCGATGCCCCAGAGGGACGCGGTGGAGTAGGCGTCCTCGCCCGCGCCCGTGTACTCGTGCCAGTCCTCCGTGAGCTCCAGATCGTTCAGTTCGCCGGTGTAGACGATCAGCCGGTGGCGGATGACCTCGGTCACACCCTCGGGGATGTGCCAGTCGCCCATCCGCGCCCGCGTCGGCCCGACGCCGAGCTGGCCGTCAACGCGCCAGGTCTGGGGGTAGCCGGCGTTCATCGGGTGGTCGAAGATGGCGACGTGGAGGAAGTCGTCGCGGCCCTCGACCTGCATGCCGACGTCGACCCACATCGCGCGCTGACCTTCGGCCTGCCTGTTGCGCTGGCGGGCCGCGTTGACCGCCTCGCCGGCGATGTCCTTGTGCCAGGGCATGCGCAGGAACATGCCGCCGTAGGACATCTCGTTGATCGAGACGTCGGTGTGCGCCTCGCCGGCCCATTCCAGATCGAGGATGAAGCGGTCCGCCTCGGCCCGCATCGTCCAGTTCTGGGTCTCCGTCATCAAGGCGCTGCCGTCGGCGTCCAGCATCCCGTAAACCGTCTGCCACTGGACTTCGGAACCGGACTCGGTGACCACGGTCGCCGAATCACGGCGCCAGTAGTCGCCGCCGGGGTTGTGGAAGTAGTCGCGGCCGACGGCTTTGGCGATGTCTTCCGGCTTGTCGCGGCGGTAGAACCACTGGCGGAGCGTGTCCTCGTCCATCGGCTCGCCGTTGACCCGGGTGAAGCCCCAGTAGAGCCCGGTCTGGTGGGGATGATGCCCCGGGCTGTACTGCGTCGCCAACCCCTTGCCGTCCGGGGCCGCGATCGGGTGCAGGAAGGGACGGTGCTCGGCGCCGGCGTTCTGCGTGACGATCGGTTCGTCTTCGCCCTCGCGGTAGATCGCGATCGAGCCGGTCTCCTCGTCGTGGACCGCGCGGAGGGGAACCGCGTTTTCGGACTCCTGGGCTTCAGCTCCCTCGGCGCCCGTGCTCTCGGTGCAACCGATGCTGAGCGCCGCGAGGGCGACGAATGCGAATGCCAACGTGGCCGGTACTCTCATGCCGGACTTCCTCCCTGGAACGCGAAGGCCTGTGGTTGAGACAGGCTGGCATCCTATCGTCCCGGCAGCAGGTTGCATGGCAGGCCGAGGTTGTACGATGGGGGCCATGACGCAACGTCGAGTCGCTAGCCGAGGTTCCACCTACACAGCCGTCGTGGAACGCTGTCCCGATACAGGTCTCTACGTCGGCTATGTACCGGGGTTGTCCGGCGCCCACAGCCAGGGCGAGACACTCGAAGAGCTCAACGCGAATCTCCGTGAGGTCATCGGTCTGATCCTTGAAGACGGACCGCCTTCGATCACCGGCGAGTTCGTCGGCACCCAGGTCGTCGTGGTCGCGTAGGCGCCGGGTGCCGCCGATTCCCGTTCTGAACGCGCGTGAGACCATTCGGATCCTCGTCAGCCTTGGCTTTGAAGAAGCGCGCCAGCGAGGCTCGCACAAGCGGTTCCGGCATCCGGATGGCCGCATCACGACTGTGCCGGTCCACAAGGGCCGCGACCTCTCGCCGGTGCTACTCCGCCGAATCGCCCGCGACGTTGGTCTGACCATCCGGGACTTCGTGGCGCAGCGGCGGTAACGCCGCTGTGGCCGGGGCGCCACATGGGCGCTTGAGACCCTCGCCGGCATGGCGCGGCGCCCTTCATGGGCGCGGGCCGCGGTGTAGGCTTCAAGCTGAGCGGCTGCCGGCCAGGGACGAACGATCCGACCAACGGAACCACGCATGAACGATGTCGCCATAGCCGATCCGGAACTCCACACGGGCGATGAGGCCGTCCTTCGCGAGGCCACGTTCAATCCGAAGGTGCGGACCTACTGGCTGCTCAAGGGAGCGTTGATCCTGACGATGACGATTGTCGGGATCCCGCTCCTCATCTTCTGGTTTCCCATCGGCAATGCGCTGACGGGGCGCTACATGGCGCGCCTCCGCTGCGTCCTGACGGAGAAGAACCTCCACGTTGCCCGCGGCGTGCTGGTCCGTCAGGAGAAGACGGTTCCGCTCGACAAGATCACGGACTTGGCGATGTCCCACGGGCCGATCATGCGGCATCTGGGCCTGCGCGGGCTTTCCGTCGAGACGGCCGGGCAGTCCGGCCCGGGCAGCCTGATCGAGCTGGTCGGCATCGAGGGTACGGAGGAGTTCCGTGCAGCCGTGCTCGCGCAGCGCGAGCGAATCGGAGCCGCGGGCCAAGCGGCGTCGGCTCCGTCACCAGCGGCAGCGGGCGAAGCGGCGGTGGAGTCCGGCAAGCTGCTGACGGAGATCAGGGACGCGCTGCTGCGGATCGAACGGCGGCTGGAGGGGACCTCGGGGGACGACGGGGCCTGAGGCTCGAGGCGCCCGAGGCTGACGGCGGCGGAGGATAGTGTGCCGCGACCGGCGCGAGACCGGTCTAGAAGCCACGACCCGGAGCCGACCATGACCGAGAACCGCCAGATCATCATCGACTCGCTGCCGACGGACAGGCTCGAGCCGGGCAACTACGCGCTCCGCACGGTGGAGGCGCCGGCGCCTGGCGACGGGGAGGTGCTGTGCCGCACCCTGGCGATCACGATCGGGGCCGGCCAGCGGGCCGGTCTTCAGGGCAGCGCGAGCTATGCCGGGGCGCCCCGGACGGGCGTGGTGATGGGCGGCAGCGCCGTGGCGCGGGTTGAGGCGTCGAACGACGGCGGAGTGCCGGTCGGCGCGCGCGTCGTCTGTCCGGCGGGCTGGCAAGACTACTCGGTGCATGCCGCGGCGAAGGTCCGCGTCGTCGATGATGGCGATGACGCCGGTGACCCGGCGCATCACCTCGGCGTCTACGGCACGAACGGGCTGACCGCCTACTTCGGGCTCTTCGATGTCGGCGAGCCGAAGGAGGGCCAGACGGTCCTCGTCTCGGCGGCTGCCGGTTCGGTCGGCCACCTCGTCGGCCAGATGGCGAAGATCGCCGGCTGCCGGGTTGTCGGCGTCGCCGGCGGCGAGACGAAGTGCCGCCTGCTCACCGACGAACTCGGTTTCGACGCTGCGGTGGACTACAAGAGCCCGAGCTTTCGGAGCGACTTCAAGGAAGCGCTGCCCGAGCGGATCGACATCTACTTCGACAACACGGGTGGCGAGGTCCTGGGCGGCGCGCTCCGGCGGATGAAAGTCGGTGGCCGCATCGTCTGCTGCGGCGTCGTCTCGCAGTACGACACGTCGAAGCCGGCGCCGGCGCCGTTCGGCGTTCCGGGTCTCCTGATCAACTTCCGTGTCCGCATGGAGGGCTTCCTCGTCTTCGACTACGCCAAGCGCTATCCGGAGGCCTGGAGCCGGATGCGTGAGTGGGTCGAGGCCGGGAAGCTGGTCCCGAAGCAGGACGTTTTCGAAGGACTGGAGAAGGCGCCGGAGGCCTTCGTCGACCTGCTGGCGGGCGGCAACGTCGGCACCCGGATCGTGCGGGTCGCCTTGTAGTTGGACGGCCTTGGTTCCGACCAGTGCCCGGCCGCCTTGCTATGGCCGCTCGATCCCCAACTGGCGACAGATCAGCAGAACCAGACTGTCCTTGACTTCACGATGCCTGGGAACCGGTGCCTTTCGGCCGTTCTCAGGGTTGAGGTAGATGTCGTGCCTGCGTCCGTGGCGCTTCAGGCGACATCCGCTGGCATTCAGGTGTTGCCGGAGGCGTCGTCGCTTCACGTGGCGCTGAGTTGGAGTTCGACGGACTCGTAGTCCGGCGTGGGAAGCGGCGCTTCCTCCTCCAACATGAGCCGATAAGCGTCCTCTACGTTGCGCTTGAGCTCCTTCAGCGTCTTGCCCTGGCTGAAGATTCCCGGGACTTGCCTGAGCCTGCCGACGTACCAGCCATCGTCGATCCAGTAGTCCAGTGTGTAGGCCGCCACGGTCGTCCTCCCTTGCGGGGCAAGCGCTGTCTCGCTAACCGGTTTAGGCTAGCAGGCAGGAGGATTTCAAGCATGCGAGTGACGATGACTCAAGTGGTCCTGACGACGGGCCTCGGGCTGACGTTTGGGTGCGGAGACGCCGGCGCGCCGGGTGAGCGGACGGTCGATGCCGACCCGTCGCCCGAGGCGCTGCTCGAACAGGCGCGGGCCATCCACGAGCGGGTGCTGGTCCTCGACGCGCACGCGGACACGGAGCTTCCGGACGCGCCTTCCCCCTACGTCGGCGACGATGGGCTGTCCCAGGTCGACCCGGCCAAGCTGCACGAGGGCGGCGTCGATGCGGTTGTCATGTCCGTCGCGGTCGGCTCGGGGCCGCGGACGCCGGAAGGCTACGCCGCTGCCCGGTCGAGAGCGGACGAGGAGGTCGCGGCCGTTCTGGAACTGGCTGCGGACCCCGCGAACAACGCGGTGATCGCCAGGTCGGCCGACGAGATCGTCGCGGCCCACGAGCAGGGCGAGGCGGCCCTCATTCTCGGCTTCCAGAACGCGATGATCCTGGGCAGTGACGTGTCGGCGCTGGACGACTTCTACGCTGCGGGAGCGCGGGTGTTCGCGCTCACCCACCTCGGGAACAACGACTTCGCCGACTCGTCGCGCCCCGTGTTCGACGCGGCGTCGGGTACGCACGAACCGCCGGAGCACGGAGGCCTGTCCGACCTGGGTGTCGCCGCGATCCAGCGGATCAACGGCCTCGGCGGCGTGGTCGACGTGTCCCAGTTGTCGCGGGACGCGGTGTTGCAGGTGCTCGAGACCTCCACGGCGCCGGTCATCGCCAGCCACTCGAACGTGCGGCAGCTCACCGAGGCGTCCCGGAACCTGAGCGACGAGGAGATCGACGGCATCGGGGCGACCGGTGGCGTGATCCACCTGTGTCCGTTCCGGGGCTACCTCTTCGACTCGGCGGACAAGGACCTGGATGCCGCGATCCGGGAGGCGCGGCGTGCCGCGGGCGTCCTGGAGGACTACCTCTATCCGTTCGAGCTGTACTGGGAGATCGACGATCCCGACGCTCGCTCGGCCTTCACGCAGTCGATCAGCGATCTCCTCGGCCCCGGCAGCGTGGACTCCATGCTCGATCACCTCGACTACATCGTCGACCGGATCGGTGTCGACCATGTCGGCATCGGGTCGGACTTCAACCACGGAGGCGGAGTCGAGGGGTTCGCCGATGCCAGCGAGGCTCTGGGTGTGACCGTGGGCCTGCTCGAGCGCGGTTACAGCGAGGAGGACATCGCGAAGATCTGGGGCGGCAACTTCCTCCGAGTCCTTCGCGCCGCGGAGGCCGGCGGGACTTCGGCCGAGTAGCTGGCCTCCCCCCCCCCCGAGAACCCGGGAACGCAGGCGTCGCGCCCGCATCGGGCGCGGAGCCTCGGATCTCGGCGAGCTCTGCCGGAAGGCCAGGCGAGGGGGCTGCTACCGCCGGCTGCTAGACTCGACGGACCATTTCAGTTTTCGATCGGAGGTCCCGAAAGATGAAGCGCCTCACAAGCTTGCTGTCGGTAGCCGCACTCCTTCTCGTTGGTGTCCCGGCACTGGTCGCCCAGGACGACGGCATTCCGCGCACCGCCAGCGGTCGCCCCGACTTGAACGGGAACTTCGACGCCGCGACCCTGACGCCGCTCGAGCGGCCGGTGCACCTGGGCGAACGGGCCTACCTGACGCCCGAGGAAGCCGCTGAGATCGCCGAGGAAGAGCGCGCGATCCAGGAGGGCGCGGTCCAGCGCTCGGACGCGAACCGTGAAGCGCCGCCCGAAGGAGGCGCCAAGGTTGTCGGGCTGGAGCACACCGCCGGAGGGGGCAACGAGTTCGGCGCTGGCAACGTCGGTGGCTACAACCTGTTCTGGATCGACCGCGGCACCGATACCTATCGGGTCGACGGCCAGATCCCGACCTCGATCATCATCGATCCCCCGAACGGCCGGATGCCGGCCATGACGGAAGAGGCGCAGCAGCGGCTGCGGACCACCCTCTCTGGCTTGCTTCGGCCCAACGACGGGTCCGCCTGGTGGGTCGATCACGACGGGCCCGGCCCCTACGACGGCCCCGAGTCGCTGCCCACGAGCGAGCGCTGCCTCGTCGGATTTACCGGCGCCGCACCGACGTTCCCGAGCCTCTACAACAACTTCAAGCGGATCGTGCAGACCGAGACCCACGTCCTCATCCTCCTTGAGATGGTCCACGACGCCCGGATCGTGCGGCTCGATTCCGAGCATCCCGGTCCCGAGGTCACGAAGTGGCTGGGCGACTCGATCGGCTGGTGGGAGGGCGACACCCTCGTCGTCGACACGACGAACTTCCGTGGCGACGGACGCGGATTCCGCGGCGGCTCGGAGAGCACCCATGTCGTCGAGCGCTTCAGCGTGCAGCACGACGGGAACGTCCTCTACAACTTCACCGTCGAGGACGACACCGTCTGGACTGCGCCCTGGACCGGCGAGTACCTCTGGAAGGCAAGCGACGATCGGGTCTACGAGTACGCCTGCCACGAAGGCAACTACTCGATGGGCGGCACGCTTAGAGGAGCTCGAATCCTTGAGGCAGACGCCCTGAGCGGAGCGAGCACAGGCGCCGAGTAAGTCGTCGGCGGCGCGATGGCGGTGGTTGCACCCGCCCGTCTTGGGTCAGGAGGGGTCAGCTCCCAGGTGGCGTTCGCGTTTGAGAGGAGATGGGAGGGGGCTACGCTCACTCCGCTTCACTCGCTCCGGTTTGTCGTCGGTTGGTTCAATGTCATCGGGCGTCGCTCGTTCAGAGGCACATGGGAGCTGACCCCTCCTGACCCGACTGGGCTGGAAGTCGGTGCCGAGCGGGATGACGTGTGACGGGAGCTCCGACCTGGCCCACGCCCTGAACGCGACAGTCGACGCCGCCGCCGCGGACGCGCTCTACTTCGGACTCTGGCGCCCTCGTAGGTCACCTCGCCGGCCGCGTCGTAGGTGTCCGTCGCGACGCCCTGTGCGTCGCGCGCTAGCAGGGTGTTTCGATCGCAGTGACGACGTGTCTCTGGGTGCGCGGACCTTCTGGTCCGCACGCCGCGGCAACGTCGAGGCGAATCTCGGCATAGGGTCGCGCCGCGCCGACTGTCGGTGCGGCGGCCTGCCATTCGTGCACCCGATGACGGGCGTACGGACTGGTTCGCTGGTGGCGCGGAGCGCGCCACCCGGGTTCTGGCCGGCATCTGGCTGGCGCGAGAGCGGCGTGGTGGGGTAGGCCAACTGGCTTGAGTCATGAGAACGGCGGTTTCCGGGCGTAGCAGCGGAAGGCAACACGGCTGGACGAGGGGGCAAGGAATGAAACCGATGACTGGGTTCACGCTGCGGAGTTACGCCGAAGAGCAGCGGGCCAAGACGTGTTCGAGACTCGCCGGGGAGAAGTGCGGCAAGGACGGTTGCACCGGTTGCACCTGCGGTTCAGTCATCGAGCCGAACGGCTCGGTCCTGAGAGCGCTCGAGGACTTCGGCTGGGAGCGACTCTCGAAGCACTACTTCATGCGGGACTTCCTGTACTCCGAGGTCGCCGAAGCTCACGGCATTCCGAACGTACCGGACGACGCCGAACTGGCCGTCAGGGCAGGGAAGGCACTTTGCCAGAACCTCCTGGAGCCGCTGCGGCACATCTTCGGTCACATCACCATCCGCTCCGCCTTTCGCAGCGCCAACGTCAATGGCTTCTGCAACTGCCACAACATGAACTGCTCCTCAAACAAGGCGAGCTACGCGAATCACATCTGGGACCACAAGGACTGCGACCGCTTCATGGGCGCTACGGCCTGCATCGTCATCCCATGGTTCGTCGACTGGATGAGTGAGGGGGAGGGGCGGGACTGGCGAGTCCTCGCGTGGTTCATCCACGACCACCTGCCGTACTCGGAAATGGTGTTCTTCCCCCAGAACGCTGCCGTCAACCTCACTTGGCGCGGAGACCCCGACGATCCCCCGCAAGATGACGATGTCCGCGAGTTCGACGCCAACAGCTCCACGATCGTCTGGCGGTCGGAACCCCGACGCAGGGTTGAGGCCCACGCGAAGCCGAAGGGGCTGCTGATCAAGAACGGAGAGCCGAAGGAGGGGCTGGGCCGGAACGAGCACTACGGCGACTGCCTCGATCAGCTCTCAAGCGCGAATCCGGCTGTCCCGGACTACCTGAGGCAGCTACGCGAGGCGAAGAGAGAGGAGGACGAGCGCTTCGAGGGACTGGTCCAGGAATGGAAGGCTGCGGGGAAGCCATGGGTCTCGTTCGACAAGTGGCGTAGCGGGCACGTTCTGGCCGTCAAGGAGGCTTGGCAGGCGGCCGATCGGGGCGCCGCCCCGTTTCAGGAGAAGGAGCGCTGGAACGATCGCCACGACGAAGGCGCCGGTTCGTGAGTCGCTCGCGGTCCCTCGGAATCGGATGCCGATAGCGGGCGGGTCTGTCTTGTACGAGCACTCTCAAGACCGCTGCCGAGGCCTCATCGTCGGCCTCGGCGTCGGCAACGTGCTTGGCGTTCCTCAGGAGGGTTGGCCGCGTTCTGCGGTCGATGCGTCGTACCCGAACGGAATCCGCGACATCGAAGTCGAAACCGGCGAGCCGGACGACGACGACCTGGCCCAGGCGATCATCCTGGCCGAGGCGGCCATCGACTCCGGGGCCGGCGAACTCGACGTCGAGGTCATTGGCCGCCGATTCTGGGTCTGGGCCGAGGAGAACGGCCGCGGCATCGGGATTCAAACCGCGGACGTCCTGTCCCGGATCGGCGGCGGCATGCCTCGTTGCGCTGGTGGCGCCGGAGTTCAGGCGCGCGAGCCCGGCGGCCTGCCGGCGCCCCAGGCCGCGCGTCAGGTATGGGAGGAGTCGGGCCGGTACTCGGCCGGCAATGGCGCCGTCATGCGCTGTGCGCCGCTGGCGATCCGCTGGATGGGGGACGACGTTGCCTTGGCCAGGAACACGGCGTTGAGCGTGGTCGTCACCCACGCGGATCCCCGTTGCATCTGGTCGGCGGTCGTGGTGAACCTCGCGGTCGCCATGCTCCTTCGAGGCGAAGCGGTCGAGGTACCTGGTCTCGTTGCTCGCTGCCAGCGGACGGCTGGGCGACTTGGTGGTTCCCTTGCGGACTTCGGAGTCGCCGGCGCCGCTCCGGAAGCCGTCCTGGAGGCCTGTTCCATCCCGAGTGGCATCGCACCGGCGGACCTGGTGCTCGACGGCCACGACATGGGCTACACACTCAAGGCGATGCAGGTGGCACTCTGGTGCGCGGACCGGGCCGCCGACTTCGAGGAGGCGCTGGTCGCCGTCGTCAGCGCGGGTGGAGACACGGACACGAACGGGGCGGTGGCAGGCGCCGTGCTAGGCGCCCGGTTCGGCCTGAACGCGATTCCGAGGCGCTGGCATCAGCGGTTGGCTGAGGTTCGGCAGGGTGGGGACCCGCTGGAAGTACTCGCAGACCGCCTGATGACCGAATAGGACTCGCCATTCGACAGCCGGGCCAAGCTGCGATTCGGCGATTCGCTGGAACTGCGGCGTGAGACCGACGACCGAGGTCAGGCTCTACTTCGCCGACCCGACCAACGCTAGCAACTCGTCCACTTCCTTCGGCACGGCCGCACTCAGGATCTCCGGCTCGCCCTCGGTGATCAGTACCGTGTCCTCGATGCGGATGTGGATGTTCCGTTCGGGGATCTCGATGATCGGCTCGACGGCGATGACCATGCCGGGCTCGAAGGGCAGCGAGCCGTCGCCGACGTCGTGGACGGAGAGGCCGACGAAGTGGCCGGCGCCGTGGGCGGGCTTGTCTTCGAAGCCCCAGCGGTCGTAGATCTCGCGGCAGATTGCGGTGGTCTCGCGGCGGGTGACGCCGGGTCGCATCGCGGCGATGATCGCCTTCTGGGCTTCGAGGACGGCGCGGTAGGCGCGTTCCTGGACCTCGTCGAACTTGCCCGTAACCGGCCAGGTGCGGGTGATGTCCATCGTCATGTAGGCGAAGGAAGCGCCGTAGTCCATGACGACGAGGTCGCCGTCCGCCATCTGGCGGTCGTTCTTCACCCAGTGCCAGATCAGGCCGTTCGGACCCGAACCGACGATCGCCGGGTAGGCCTCCATCTCGGCGCCTTGCTTGAGGAAGACGTGTTTGGCCGCGGCCTCCAGCTCGTACTCCCAGCCGCCGGCGCGGGTGGCGCGGATCGCGGCGGCGATGCCTTCGGCGCTGACCTTGCCGGCGCGGCGGAGGACTCCGATCTCGCGCGGCGTCTTGATCGTGCGCAGGCTGTCGAGGTGCGGCGTCAGGTCGCGTAGCTTGGTGTAGGGGTACCGGCCTCGGATCGTCGCGATCTGGTGCGCCTGCTCGGTCGGCTGGCCACCCCAGGGGTTCTGCTCGCGCCGGCCGAGGTAGAGGCCCTTCTCGTTGCGCGCGAGGTCGAGTTCGTCTCGCTCGCCGAGGCGCATCCAGAGCAGCTTGCCGCTCTCGCCGGGCAGCCGGCCGCGCCGGCGGGCCAGGTGCTCCGGCAGGTAGGCGAGGTGGTCGATCTCGAAGCCGGCGCCTTCGGCCTGCTCGGGCGCGTAGAGCCAGTTCGGGCCGTCGATGAACTTCTCGCGGTCGCCCTGGTGGGGCAGGTAGAGACGCGCTTCGCAGCCGTCGACCTCCAGCAGCAGGACGGCGTTCCGGCCCTCGTAGCCGGTCAGGTAGAAGAAGTCGTGGTCCTGGCGGAAGCGGGCGCCGTAGCGCGGCATCGTCTCCGCGAACATGAGGACCGCGCCGCCGTTGAGGCGTTCGCACAGGCGGGCTCGTCGTTCGGTGAACTCTTCCGGCGGATAGGCGGCGCGCTGGGCGTTTGCGGCCGTGACGAAGCTGAGTGCGGCGACGAGTGTCCAGCCGACGGGCCGGCCGGCGCCGGTTCGACTGCGGTGGATTGCGGTCATCGTTGCTCTTCCCTTTCCTGGGCCGGCGCCACTGAGCCGAATCATTGCTCGCCGGGAGTCGGCGCAATGATCGCCAGGTCGCGTACGCCGATCGCGCGGATGCCCCGAGCGATGTCGTAGGTGGTCCTCGGTCGGCCCACGACGTAGTGGTTTCCGGGATACCAGGGTCCGTTCGTTTCCGCGAGGTCGGCGGACACCTTGCGGATCGTCTTCGATTCTCGGGCGCCCGGCAGTTCCTCCCACTTGCACTCGACGAAGCTGAGCTCGCCAGCCCGTTCGATCACGAAGTCGATCTCTCGTTGGCCGAGGTCGCGGTAGGTCCAGATGTTCACGGGCCGGCCTCGTGCCTCGTTCCACTTGCGCAGCTCGGCGAACACGAAGGTCTCCCACACGGCGCCCAGGAAGGGCGAGCGGAGCAGGAGAGCCGGGTCTTCCACGTTCAGCAAGAAGCACAGCAGGCCCGTGTCCCTGAAGAAGACCCGCGGTGTTCTGGCAACTCGCTTGCCGAGGTTCGTGTGCCACGGTTCGAGCAGCGCGATCTGCCCGGAGGTTTCGAGAACGCTCAGCCAGTTCGTGACCGTACCGACCGAGACGCCGACCTGGCTGGCGACGTTCGACTTGTGGAGCTGGGTCGCGGATCGCGCGGCCAGCGCCCTCAGGAAGCGCTCGAAGTTCCGGAGGCTCTGGACGTTCAGGATCTGCCGGACATCCCGTTCGAGGTAGGTCGCCAGGTAGGCGGTGTAGAAGTCCCTGGCCGAGGTGTCGGGCGCCCGCCAGAGTTCCGGGAACTGGCCCCGCACGAGGAGGCGGGCGACGTCGAGCGGCTCGTCGCCGACCGGTGTCAGCGCTTCGATCTCACCCAGAGCGAGATTCTCCAGTTCGAACATGCCGCAGCGTCCGGCGAGGCTGTCCGAGACGTCCTTCATCAGGACGAAGTGCTGGCTGCCCGTCAGGAGGTAGCGGCCCATCTCGTGACGACGCTGGTCGATGGCGGCCTTCAGATTCCGAAACAGCCCGGGGGCGTACTGGACCTCGTCAACGACGACCGGTCCCGGATGCGCCTCGAGGAACGCGTCGGGGTTCCGTTCGGCCTGGTTGGCCGTGGCGGGAAGGTCCAGCGACACGTAGTCGTGGTCTGGAAAGGCCATTCGGAGCAAGGTCGTCTTGCCGGCCTGACGAGCGCCCGTCATCACGACGGCCGGGAACGTCTCACTGAGCCGTCGAACGCGCTGCTCTGCCTTCCGTGGGTACTGCACACCGCGATTCTACGCCGCGAATGACGGAAATATGTACTGGCAATGAAAATATTCGGCAATCCCCTTGCAGGATCTCGTCAGGTCCGTCCGCCGCCGATCGCCACCGCACCCGCTTTCGCGAACGGCGCGAAGAAATCGTTCCCCTTGTCGTCGACCACGATGAAGGCGGGGAAGTTCTCGACTTCGATCTGCCAGATCGCCTCCATCCCGAGGTCTTCGAATTCGCGGACCTCGACCTTGCGGATGCTGTGCTCGGCGAGGGCGGCCGCCGGGCCGCCGATCGAGCCGAGGTAGAAGCCGCCGTGCTTCTCGCAGGCGCGCCGCACCTCGGGCGAGCGGTTGCCCTTGGCCAGCATGACCATGCTGCCGCCGTGGCTCTGGAACAGGTCGACGTACGGGTCCATGCGACCCGCCGTCGTGGGACCGAAGGAGCCGGACGCCTTGCCTTCGGGTTTCTTCGCGGGGCCGGCGTAGTAGACGGGCTGGTCCTTGAAGTATCGGGGCAAGTCCTGCCCCGAGTCGAGCAGTTCCTTGAGGCGCGCGTGGGCGATGTCGCGGGCGACGATCAGCGGTCCGGTGAGCGAGAGCCGCGTGGCGACCGGGTACTTCGAGAGCTCGGCGCGGATCTCGTCCATCGGCCGGTTCAGGTCGATCGCGATGACCTGGCCGCTTAGTTCGTCCTCCTCGACTTCCGGCAGGTACCTTGCCGGGTTCTCTTCGAGCTGTTCGAGGAACACGCCGTCGCGGTTGATCCGGCCGAGGATCTGCCGGTCCGCCGAGCAGGAGACGCCGAGGCCGACCGGCAGCGAGGCGCCGTGGCGGGGCAGCCGGATGACCCGCACGTCGTGGGCGAAGTACTTGCCGCCGAACTGGGCGCCGATGCCGATGCGGGTGCAGAGGTCGAAGATCTGCTTTTCAAGGTCGAGGTCGCGGAAGGCGCGGCCGAGTTCGTTGCCGCTGGTCGGCAGATCGTCCATCGCGTGACAGGTCGCCAGCTTGAGCGTCTTCATCGTCGCTTCGGCCGAAGTGCCGCCGACGACCAGGGCGATGTGGTAGGGCGGGCAAGCCGAGGTGCCGAGAGTGCGGAGCTTCTCGTCGACGAAGTTCATCAGCGAAATCGGGTTCAGGATCGCCTTCGTCTCCTGGTACAGGAAGCACTTGTTCGCCGAGCCGCCTCCCTTCGCGACGAACAGGAACCGGTACTCGTCGCCGCGCGCCGCGTAGAGGTCGACCTGGGCGGGCAGGTTGGTGCCCGTGTTCTTCTCTTCGTACATCGACAGCGGCGCCATCTGGGAGTAGCGCAGGTTGCGCTCCTGGTAGGCGTCGTAGATGCCGCGGCAGAGCAGCTCCTCGTCGTCGCAGTCGGTGTAGACGTCCTGACCCTTGTAGCCGAGGACGATCGCGGTGCCGGTGTCCTGGCAACCGGGGAGCACGCGGCCGGCGGCGATGTTCGCGTTCTTGAGCAGCTCCATCGCGACGAAGCGGTCGTTCGCCGACGATTCCGGATCGTCCAGGACGCGGCGCAACTGCTCCAGGTGGCTGGCGCGCAGCAGGTGGGCGATGTCGTCCATTGCGTCGCGGGCGATCAGCCGCAGTGCCTCGGGTTCGACGTGGAGCGTCTCGCGGCCGCCGGCCGTCTCGACGCGAACGTGGTTGGACGTCAGCAGGCGGTACTCCGGCTCGTCGCCGCGGTGTTCGAAGAGGTGTTGGTGGCGGAAGTCAGGCATGGCGCGAGGTTAGCCCGGATGACGGTTGCCGGTGAAGTACCGCTGGTAGCCTGCGGCGTGCCATGCGCAGACCTGTTTCCCTTCTCCTGCTTGCCGCGGCGCTCGCCGGCGGTTGTCCTGGTCCGGGGCTCTTCGTGGAAGTGACCCGGCGCCCGTGGGGCGAAATCGACGGCAAGGAGGTCGAACTGTTCCGCCTCGAGTCGCGTTCGGGCGCCATGGTCGAGATCTCCGAACTGGGCGGCGCGATCGTGTCCTTGACGGCCGCGGACCGCGACGGCGAGTACGCCGACGTCGTCCTGGGGTTTGGCGATCTCGAGTCCTACCTGGCGGACACGAACCCGTACTTCGGCGCGATCGTCGGCCGGTACGCGAACCGGATTGCCGGGGGCCGGTTCACGCTCGACGGGGAGACCTACGACCTGCCGCGGAACGATGGGAACAACAGCCTTCACGGCGGCGTCCGCGGGCTGACCCGAGTCGTCTGGGACGGCGAACCGATCCTGACCGAGCACGGCAGGGGGGTAGCGCTCCGCTACCGGAGTCCGGACGGTGAGGAGGGCTATCCGGGCAACGTCGACTTCGAAGTGCGCTACGTCTTGGGTTTCGGTGCACTCCGCATCGAAGCGGAGGCCGTGACCGACAAGCCCACCGTAGTCAACCTGTCCTTCCACTCCTACTTCAACCTCAAGGGGGAAGGCGAAGGGGACATCCTGGACCACGAGCTGTACCTGAGCGGCATGTCATACACACCGGTCGACGCCAATCTGATCCCAACCGGCGAGATCGCGTCTGTCGTGGACACGCCGATGAACTTCGTCAAGCCGACGCGGATTGGCGACCGGATCGACGACGACTTTGAACAGCTTCGCTTCGGCGGCGGCTACGACCACAACTGGGTGGTGCAGGAATCCGGCGCCGCCGTTGCCGAACCGGAACCCGTGGCCCGGCTCTACGAACCGGAGAGCGGCCGGTTGCTCCTTGTCACCAGCACCGCCCCCGGCCTGCAGCTCTATACCGGAAACTTCCTCGACGGCACTCTGGTCGGCAAGCGCGGCCGAGCGTACGTGCACCGAGGAGGCCTCTGCCTCGAGACGCAGCATTTCCCCGACTCGCCGAACCAGCCGGGGTTCCCGAGCACCGTTCTTCGGCCCGGCGAGACATACCGGCAGGTGACGGAGTATCTGTTCATGACAGACGACGTTGTTCGCCAGGCCCGCCGGGAGTAGCCGGCCGGGGAGGATGAGGCGAGGGAGATTCCGTCAGACGTTGACGGAGATTCCAACGGGGACTAGTGTTGCATCATGAAGACCACCGTTGACATTCCTCGCCGTGAGCTTGAGGATGCGATCAAGTTCACGAATGCGAAGACGAAACGCGAGGCGATCGTCGGGGCCGTTTCCGACTTCAACCGACGCATGCGCATGGCGGAGCTGGTTCGATTCGCCGGAACCTGCGAAGACCTGATGACGCCTGAAGAACTCCAGGCGCTTCGCCGCCGTGGTTAGAGTGGGTGATTCTCGTTGACACATCGTCCTGGATCCACCTGCTGCGTCCGCATGGCGACCCGGCCGCTCGCGCTCGGGTCGAAGCCGCCCTGACGTCTGGAGAGGCCTGCTGGTGTCCGGTGGTCCTGCTTGAACTCTGGAACGGCGCCCGCGGCGATCATGAGCGAAAGGTCCTGCGGCGCTTTGCCGATACGCTCCCGGAACTGCCAATCGAAGGCGATGTCTGGCTGGCGGCGTACGAGTTGGCGTCTCGCTCTCGAGCCCGAGGGATAACGGTGCCGGTAGCCGACATCCTCATTGCTGCGTGCGCGGCGCATCATGGCGCTGCCATCGAGACCGCCGATTCAGACTTCGATCTGCTGATGTCGCTGGACGAGGCGACGAGCTAGCGAGCACCACTTCGCGTGTCGTCCCGGTGCGGCCCGAAACCCTCGCGCCGGCTCCGCGTAGGTAGGACCATAGAATGCGCGGCATGAGACGATCAGCCGGTGGGGTGCGTCCGCCGGTGCTACCGGTGCGCCGGTGAGCGCCCTGGCGAGTGAGGGCGGCGGCGCGGAGCCGTCTCCGCCGCGGCCGGATCTCTCCATCCTCCGGGCCGACGACGAGTACGAGTACCGGCCACGCCGGGGGCGCTACATCAAGTGGGGCATCTTCCTGGTGCTCGCCATAGCGGCCGTCTACGCGTGGCGCACGGTGCCGTTCGAGCAGTACGCGCCGTGGCTCATGCCGGAGGTCGAAACGGTGACCGTGCAGCGGCTGACCGCCGAGCAGGCGTCGGCGGTGCTGAACGCGACCGGTTACACCTATGCACGGGTGCGCGCCGCGGTCGGCGCGAAGATCATCGGCCGGATCACGGAGCTGTACGTCGACGAGGGCGATGCCGTGGCCGCCGGCGACATGATCGCGGTGCTGGACAGCGAGGATCTCCAGGCGGCCGTGCGCCGATCCGAAGCGGCCCTGCTCGAGTCGAGGGCACGCCTCGCCGACGCCGTCCGGGAGGAGGCCCGGCAGCGACGGATCGTCGAGGCGGGGGTGGCACCCAGCGCCGATCTCGACGCTGCGACTACGACGCTCCAGGTCGCCAGGGCGCAGGTGGGCACGGCGCGCGCCAATCTCGACTCGGTCCGGGCCCAACTTGAGTACACCATCATCCGTGCTCCCGTCGACGGCGTGGTGATCGAACGGACTGTCGAGGTCGGCGAGATGGTCGCGCCGGGCGGGTTCACGAGCCAGCAGGCGACAGGGGCCCTGGTGCGGATTGCCGATCCGACCTCGCTCGAAGTCGAGGCGGACATCAACGAGAGCTACATCGCCCGCATCGAGCTCGGCCAGCCGGCTTCGATCCGGGTCGATGCCGTGCCCGACCACGAGTACACCGGCAGCCTGCGCCAGATAGTGCCGACCGCCGACCGGCAGCGCGCCGTCGTTCAGGTCAAGGTCACGATCGACGACCGCGACGACCGTCTGGTGCCGGACATGAGCTGCACCGTGACCTTCCTGCAGGAGGGCACGGACCAGGCCGCGCTCGAGGCCGAACCGAAGGTCCTGATCCCGGCGGCCGCCATCGTGACGGAGGGCGACCGGAGCTACACGTGGGTGGTCCGGGATGGCGCCCTGGTCCGCTCGTCGATCGAGTTGGGGCTGGAGCAGGACAACGACTTCGAAGTGCTGTCGGGGTTGAGCGGCGGCGAAACGGTCGTGCGGCAACCGTCGACTGAACTGGTCGAGGGGATGCGGGTGCGCGAGGTTTCCTGACTGCGCAGGGAAGATCGAGTGAAGCTGAACGAAGAGCGTTCGTTACAGGAGGCGCCATGGAGGCACTGCTTGATGGCTGAGGCGGAGCGAAGAGGCGCGAGTACACACGACGCGATGGAGGAGTCGATTCATGGCTGAGACTGTCGTCCAACTGCGGGACGTGACGAAGAACTACCGGCGCGACGCCTTCGAGCTGAAGGTGCTGCAGGGCATTACGCTCGACGTTGAGGGGGGCGACTACGTCGCCCTGATGGGCCCGTCGGGCTCCGGCAAGAGCACGCTGCTCAACCTGCTCGCGGGCATCGACCAGCCGACGAGCGGCGAACTGACCGTGGCTGGCCAGCAGGTGAGCCGACTCGGCGAAAGCAAGCTGGCGCTGTGGCGCCAGCGCCATATCGGCTTCATCTTCCAGTTCTACAACCTGATCCCTGTGCTCACGGCGTATGAGAACGTGGAGCTGCCGCTCACCCTGCGGAAATCGTCGCGGGCGGCGCGCAGAAAGAGAGTCGAGACGGCGCTTTCGGTCGTCGGTCTGCAGAACCGGATGAAGCACTACCCGCGGCAGCTCTCAGGCGGCCAGGAACAGCGGGTGGCGATCGCGCGGGCCATCGTGACCGACCCGACCCTGCTCCTCGCGGACGAGCCGACCGGCGATCTGGACGCGGAGTCCGGCCGCGAGGTGCTCGATCTGCTCGGTCAGTTGAACGAGCAGTTCAACAAGACGATCCTGATGGTGACGCACGATCCGAACGCCGCGGCGCGCGCAAAACGCCTGGTGCGGCTCGACAAGGGGCGGCTGGTCGCGTCGGAGCCGGGAGGAGGAGCGGGAGCATGATCAAGCTGATTCGCCGCAACCTGCTGCGCAACAAGCGTCGCACCTTCCTGACGATGGCCAGCCTGGCGATGGCGCTGTTCATCCTGTCCCTGCTGGGCGTGGTCAACGACGCGATGAGCTTCGCCGACGAGTCGGCGATCCCCGACCGGCTGGTCGTGCGCAATGCGATCTCGTTGACGTTTCCTCTGCCCGAAGCGTACGAGCAGCGGCTGCGGACGATCGACAATGTGGTCGGGGTGACGCCCCAGAACTGGTTTCAGGGCGTCTACAAGGACCAGAGACCCGAGAACTTCTTCCCGCGCTTCACGATCGATCCGGAAACGTTCCGGAGCGTCTTCTACGACCTGGAGTGGAACGAGGAGGAGTGGGAGGTCTTCGCGGCGCAGCGCACCGCCTTCGCGGCCGGCCGCGAACTGACCGAGATCCAGGGTTGGTCGCTCGGTGATGTGATCACGATCAAGGGGGACATCTACCCAATCGATGTGGAACTCCAGTTGCGCGCGATCTTCGACTTCGACGAACCGGGCCAGGAGCGGCAGATCTTTTTCCACCGGCGCTACGTCGAGGAGGCGATGGGCAATCCCGGCCAGAACGGAACGTACTGGTTGCTGCTCGACGACCCGGAAGCCGCTCCCGCCGTCATTGCGGCGGCCGAGGCCATGTTCGAGAACTCGGACAACCAGGTGCGGGCGGAGACGGCAGAGGCGTTCGCGGCCTCGTTCACGGAGATGCTGGGCAACATCTCGTTCTTCTTCTCGATGATCGGTCTCGCGATCGTCATCTCCATCTTCCTGATCACCGCGAACACGATGGCGATGGCGGCGCGCGAGCGGACCACCGAGGTCTCCGTGCTCCGCACCCTCGGTTTCCGGCGCAATCAGGTGCTCGGCATGGTGATCGGGGAGTCCCTCGCCGTCGGCGTCCTGGGTTCGGTGCTCGGTATTGGAGTCACGGCGGTTGCGATCCGGGCCGCGACGCCGTTTCTGGAGCAAATGGGCTTCGGCTTCGGCGGGTTCGCACTCGATACTCAGGTCCTGGTGACCGCGGTCACGATCGGCATCGCGGTGGGCCTGCTGAGCGGCGTCTTCCCGGCGGTCGCGGCGGCCCGGCTCAAGATCGTCGACGGCCTGAGGCGGCTCTGACGATGGACGGCGACGCGCGCAAGGAGACGGCATGATCCCGATCAAGTACACCTACCGCAACCTGTTCGAACGCCGCGGCGTGGCCTTCATGACGCTCGCCTCGATCGGCTTCGTCGTTCTCGTCTACATCGGCGTGCTCGCTCTCGCCGGCGGCCTGCGGGCCGCGTTCGCCGACACCGGGGATCCCTCTGTCGTCATCGTGATGAGGGATGGCACGCGGGCAGAGATGGAGAGTTCCTACGCGCAGGAAAGCCACCGCCTGTTGACCACGATGCCCGGCGTCGAGCGGACGGCCGACGGCGACGTGGCGGCGTCCGGCGAGACGGTGACGATCCAGATCTTCGAGCGGGTCGACGGCACGGAGACGAACGTGATGGTCCGCGGCGTGGAGCCCGGAGCCTTCGCACTCAGGCCCGGCTTCGAGATCACCGAGGGTCGGGTGTTCGAGCCCGGCCGAGGCGAGATCATCGTTGGCCGCAGCCTGGCCGGCCGGCTTGGCCTGCGCGTCGGCGACGAGCGCGAGTTGGGGCGGAACAGGTTCCGGGTCGTCGGCCTGTTCACCGGCGTGGGCGCCCACGGTTCCGAGATCTGGGGCGACTACCGCGACCTGGGAGATTCATTCCGCCGCAGCGGCTACTACTCCTCGACCCGGCTCCAGGCCGCGTCGCCCGCGGCGGCCCGAGACCTGATCGAGACGGTCAAGGCCGAGCAGCGGCTCCAGGTGCAGGCCCTTACGGAACCCGAGTACTACGAGCTCCAGTCGGAAACGTCATCGGGTCAGTTCATCATCCTCGGCAATGTGCTGGCTGTGCTGATGGCGATCGGCGCCTGCTTCGCCGCCGCGAACACGATGTACGCGCAGGTCGCGGCACGCGCCCGCGAGATCGGCACCCTGCGCGCCCTCGGTTTCAAGCGGCGCTCGATCATGGGCAGCTTCTTCCTCGAAGCGGTGCTCCTTGGGGTGGTGGCCGGCGGCTTCGGCGCGCTCCTCGCCCTGCCCCTGAACGCGATTCAGACCGGCACGATGAACCAGGTAACGTTCAGCGAGATCACGTTCCAGTTGCGCACCACGCCGTTCGCCATGTTCTCCGGCATCTTCCTGGCGACGATCACCGGCGTGATCGGCGGCCTGCTGCCTGCCTTCGGCGCCTCTCGCCAGAAGATCACGGATCTCCTCCGCGAAGCGTAGAGACTGGGTGCGCCGGCCCTCTGGCCGGCATTCCGGGCGCCGCCGCGAAGCGGCGAGCGACACGCCGCGTGTAACCTAGTCGGACAGTGCCTTCGCTTCCGATCCGTCCCTTAGAGGCTCTCGCACTCGCCGCCTCCGCTCTCCTCCTGGCAGCTTGCGGGGCTACCCCGGCTCCTTCGGGCGACAACTCCCTCCCCAACATCGTCCTCATCGTTCCCGACGACCTCGGCCGCCACGACGTCAGCTTCCACGGCGGCGACATCGCGACGCCGAACATCGACCGGATCGCCGCCGAGGGCGTTCGGCTGGAGCGCTTCTACAGCGCGCCGGTCTGTTCGCCGACGCGAGCCGGCCTGATGACGGGCCGCTATCCGATCCGTTTCGGTCTGATGCGGGCGGTCATCGCGCCCTGGCGCGACTACGGGATGGACACTTCGGAGGTCACGTTGCCGGAGGTCCTGGCCAGGGCGGGCTACGAGCAACGCGGCATCTTCGGCAAGTGGCACCTGGGCCACTTCGAGCGCCAGTACCACCCGCTGCGCCGCGGCTTCACCGAGTTCGTGGGCCACAACACGGCGGTCGACTACTTCACGAAGGTGCGCGAGGGCGAGCGGGACTGGAGCCACGACTACGAGTCGGTCGACGAGGAGGGATACGTCACGGACCTGCTGGCCGAACACGCGGTGCGGTTCATCGACAGGCACGCCGGCGGCGAGGCGCCGTTCTTCCTCTACGTGCCGTTCAGCGCTCCGCACTCTCCGCTGCAGGCGAAGGAGGAGGATCTGCCGCTCTATGACGACCTCGATTCGCTCGAGCCGCCACGCGGCTGGGAGGAGTCGACGGCCGGCCGGCCGCTTGCCGCCGACGAGCGGCGGCGCAACGGGCGTCGCGTTCATGCGGCGATGGTCCACTCGCTCGACGAGGGCGTCGGCCGCATCCTTGACGCGCTCGACGGCCACGGCATCGACGAGAACACGCTCGTCCTGTTCTTCAGTGACAACGGCGGCTCCGTGGGGATCGGCGACAACGGTCCCTACCGCGGGGCCAAGGGCAGCGTGTTTGAAGGCGGCACCCGGGTCGCTGCAGCAGCGCGCTGGCCGGCCGGAAACATCGAGGGCGGTGGCCGGATCGAGGCGCCGGTGTCCTACGTCGACGTGCTGCCGACGCTGATGGGGATCGCCGGCGTCGACGAACACGGCGGCAAGCCGCTCGACGGCGTCGATGTCGGCGACGTGCTGTCGGGTGAGGCCGAGGCAAGCCCGGAGCGAGATCTCTACTCCTTCATCGCCCAGCTCGACCCGGAGCGGGAGCAGGTCTCCGTGACGGAGGGCGAGTGGAAGCTCGTCGTCGTCGGGCCGCCGCTGGTGCGGGAGGGCGCCGCGGACAGGTCGCGGACGATGTTGTTCCAACTGCCGGAGGATGCGCTCGAAGAGCGGGACGTGTCGGCTGAACATCCCGATCTGGCGGCTCGCCTGCTCGAGAAGGCGGCCGCGTTCCGGGCATTGCAGCCGCCGAACCCGGTGGCGCCGTTCTTCGCGGGCCGCGAGGGGTTCAAGCCGCCGCCGAACTGGCAGTTCGGGGAGGAGCGGCCCAACATCCTCCTCGTCCTGATCGACGACCTGGGTTTCGAAGCGATCGGTTCCTACGGCGGCGCGTCCTACGAGACCTCGAACATTGATCGACTCGCCGCGGACGGGGTCCGCTTTACACACGCCTACGCGATGCCGCTTTGTGCGCCCTCACGACTCAAACTGATGACCGGGAGGTACAACAGCCGCAACTACACGGAGTGGGGAGTCCTGCCGCCGGACGAAGTGACCGTCGCCAACCTGCTCCAGGACGCCGGCTACGCGACCTTCATGGCCGGCAAGTGGCAGATGTCGGGCTTCGAACAGGTCTGGGCGCCGGGGAAGGACTGTTGCGAGGGTCAGGGGCAGACGCCGGAGGAGGCCGGTTTCGACGACTATCTCGTGTGGCACTACCACGAGAAGGGAGAGCGCTACGCCGATCCGCTGCTGTGGGGCCCCGGCGGCGAAGGCGGGATTCACGAGGGCGAGTACGGTCCCGACCTGTTCGTGGACTTCCTGCTGGACCGAATCGGGTCGCAGGTCGCTGTTGACTCCGACCGGCCGTTCTTCGCCTACTACTCGATGGCCCTGGTCCACGACCCGTTCGTGCCGACGCCGGACAGCGCGGACTGGACCGCGAACCGCAAAGCCCGGGACCCGGCCTACTTCGGGGACATGGTCGCCTACACGGACAAGCTGATCGGCCGGACGGTTGCGGGGCTCGAAGAGCTGGGAGTTCGCGACAACACGCTGATTCTGCTGACCGCGGACAACGGCACTCCCAGCCAGATCACCAGCACGATGCAGGACGGCACCGTGGTCCCCGGCGGCAAGGGCGCGACGATCGACTATGGCAGCCATGTCCCGTTCATCGCCTACTGGCCGGCCGGGTTCGAGGGCGATCGGGTGTCGGACGCACTGGTCGACTTCAGCGATTTCCTGCCCTCGGCTGTCGAGGCGGCGGGCGCCGCGCTGCCGGGGGACCGAGTGTTCGACGGCCGGAGCTTCCTGCCGGTCCTGCGCGGCGCAGTGGACTCGGCCCGCGACTGGATCTTCACCGACTTCCGGCCGCGCTTCCTGAACGTCCCGGAAGTGACCTTCGTCCACGATCGCCGCTACAAGCTGTACGACGACGGCCGCTTCTTCGACTTCGAGAACGACGTGCGGGAACAGAGCCCCCTGGACGGCGACGACCTGACGGAAGAGGCAGCCGCGGCCATGGCCAGACTGCGCGCCGCGATGGTTGAGGGCCTTGGTGAGTAGTCGCGGCCGCTACCTCGCGGGTGTGGCCGGCGCGGCCTTCGCCATGGCGGCCTGCGGAGGGCCGGCGCCTCCACCGGAGCCCCGGCTTCCGAACATCGTCCTGATCGTGCCGGACGACCTCGGCCGCCACGACGTGAGCTTCCACGGCGGCGAGATCGCGACCCCGAACATCGACCGGATCGCCGCCGAGGGGGTGCTGATCGAGCGCTTCTACACGGCGCCGATCTGCTCGCCGACCCGGGCAGGTCTGATGACGGGCCGCTATCCCATCCGCTACGGGCTGATGCGGAACGTCATCTCGCCCTGGCAGGACTTCGGGCTGGACACCGAGGAGGTCACGCTTCCCGAGGTGCTGGCAAGGGCGGGCTACGAGCACCGCGGCGTCTTCGGCAAGTGGCACCTCGGTCACATCAGCCGGAAGTACCACCCGCTGCGGCGAGGCTTCACGGAGTCCGTGGGTCACAACACCTCGATCGACTACTTCACCAAGGAGCGGTTCGGAGAACGGGACTGGTTTCACGGTTACGAGCCCGCCTCCGAGGAGGGCTACGTCACGGACCTGGTGGCCGGGCACGCGGTCCGGTTCATCGACCGCCACGCGGGCGGCGAGGCGCCGTTCTTCCTCTACGTTCCGTTCAACGCAGCGCACTCTCCGTTGCAGGCGAAGGAGGAGGACCTGCCGCTCTACGCCGACCTTGAGGCGATCGAGCCGCCGCGCAGTTGGGAGGAGATCACCGCCGGCGGGCCCCTGGCGCCGGAGGAGCAACGACGCGAAAGGCGTCGCGTCCACGCGGCGATGGTCCACGCGCTGGACGAGGGGGTTGGCCGCATCCTTCAGGCGATCGACGACCACGACATCGCGGAGAACACCCTCGTCCTCTTCTTCAGCGACAACGGCGGCGGCGCCGACGTCGGCGACAACGGTCCCTATCGGGGCGCGAAGAGCACCGTCTTCGAGGGGGGCACACGGGTCGCCGCGGCGGCGCGCTGGCCGGCGGGCGGCATCTCCGGCGGCGGCCGGGTGAAGGCGCCGGTCGCCTACATCGACGTCCTGCCGACCTTGATGGGAATCGCGGGCCTCGAGGATCACGGCGGGAAGGAGCTCGACGGCCGGAACGTCCGCGAGGTCCTCGCCGGCTCGGACCTGGACGGGCCGGTACGCGACCTGTACTCCTTCGTCGGTCAGAAGAACCCGGCGCGGGAGCAGGTGTCGGTCATGTCTGACGCCTGGAAGCTCGTCGTCATCGGCCCGCCGCTCGATCGGCCGGGGTCGGCGGAGGCGTCCGACCAGCTCCTGTATCGGATCGAGGAGGACCCGTTCGAAGAACGGGACCTGGCTGCGGATCATCCGGACGTGGCGGCGCGTCTCCTCGACAAGGCGCGAGAGTTCCGCGCCCTGCAGCCACCGAACCCGGTGGAGCCTTTCGGCGCAGGCGGCGAAGGGTTCGAGCCGCCGCCGAACTGGCAGTTTCCGGACGCCGATGACACCGAGTCGGTAGGATTCTGACCATGCGTCCCATTGCTAGTCACTGTTCTTTCGTCGCCGTCGCCGTCTTGCTCGGTGGCTGCGCGAGTCCGGCGCAGGACGAGGTTCCGACGGCGGCTGCGCCGCTAGCCGACGATCCCGGCGTTCCATTCCACGGCGCCTGGGAACTCGCCTCGGTCGTCCGCCACTCTGCGGACGGCGACGAGCTGTCGCGCAACGAGATGTCGACCGGTTTCATCATGTACGACCCGGCCGGAACGATGGGCGTGGTCATCCAGGGAGCGGACCGTCAGCCGTCCGCCGAGGGGCAGCCCACGCCGGAGGACCGTCTCGCCGCCTACCGGTCGTACACGGCCTACTTCGGTGCGTTCTCGGTCGACCCGGAAGCCGGTGCCGTCACCCACCACCTGCGGGCGAGCATGAACCCGAACGCGGCGGGCGCGGACAACGTGCGCAACTACGAGTTCTCCGAGGACACGTTGACGTTGCAGCCGCCGGCCGGCGCGGACGGCGGCACCGTCCGGCTGACCTGGCGGAAGCTGCCGGACCTCGCCGACCTGACGGACGAGCACCGGCGCTTCGTCGGTTTCTGGCAGTTCGACCGGCTCGAGCGGCGGAACGAAGCAGGAGACGCGCTACCGGTCGAGCGGACCTGGATCGACGGGTTCATCATCTACGCCGCCTCCGGCCACATGGCCGTTCACCTCGTCCGGCCCGATCGTGAGCCTTTCCTCGAGGAGCGGCCGACCGCGGATGAGGCCACGGCCGCGATCCGCACCTACATCAGCTACTTCGGGCCGTACACGATCCACGCCGACGACGGCTACGTCGTCCACCACCGGTCGGGCTGCTGGTACCCGAGCTGCATGGATACCGACGCCCAGCGCTTCTACGAGTTCGGCGACGGGACTCTGACGCTTCAGCCACCGGCCCGGGAGGTGGACGGCCAGATGGTGCAGGACTCGCTGGTCTGGAGGCGGATGGGCGAGTAGAAGAGCCGACTGCTACGCGGTCCTGGCGATCTTCCGCTGGAGCCAGTCGATCAGCACCCGGTTCGTCTCTTCGGGTTTCTCCTGCTGCGTCCAGTGGCCGCAGTCAGCGACCGTGTACTTCTCGAGGTCGTCGATGAAGTCCTCCATCCCGTCGGCGGAGGAGGGTCTCAGGATGACGTCGTTGTCCGCGCCGATGTAGAGGCACGGCACCTCGATCTCCCACTTCGCGTTCTCGATGCCCGGGAAGGGGCGGCCGGCCCTGCGATACCAGTTCAGGCCGCCGGTGAAGCCGGTGATCTCGAAGGTCTCGGTGAAGTAATCGAGCGCCTCCTCGGACAGGAACACCTCGCCGGGGAAATCGTCGCGGTCGAGCATCCGGAGCAGGTCCATCTGCCGTTCCGGGGAGTCCGCTGGCATCGCCTTGAACGCCTCGACGTCCCAGATGTAACCGCGTCGCAGCATCATCTGAAAGGTCTTGCGCACGTCGGCGGACAGCGCCTTCTCGGCCCGGCCGGGCTCCTGGAACTGGACCGTGTAGTAGTTCCCGGACCGGACGATCAGCGGTTCCTCGGTCGGCTCCGGTCGCGGCATGCCGGGAGGCCGCCCGCCCGGTGTGTTGACGCCGACGATGCCGAGGCAGCGGTCCGGGTGCAGCCGCGCCATCATCCACACCACGCCGCCGCCCCAGTCGTGGCCGACAAAGACGGCCTTGTCGATCTCGAGCGCGTCGAGCATGCCGGCCATGTCGTCGCACAGGTAGCGGAGGCTGTACTCGTTTACGTCCTCCGGCCGGTCGGTCAGACCGTAGCCGCGCTGATCGGGGGCGATGGCCCGGAATCCGGCGTCGGCCAGCGCCGGAAACTGGAATCGCCAGGAGAACGCGAGTTCGGGGAAGCCATGGCAGAGGACGACGGGGACGCCTGATCCCTGCTCGTAGACGGCCATGCGGATGCCGTTCGTCTGGACGAATCGGGGTGACGGCATGCCGGGCGCCGGTCGGACCTCGGCACCATGGGAGAGGCGGGGCAGTGCCAGGGCGCCGGCCAGGACTCCCGTTGTGTGCAGGAAGGCGCGGCGCGACAGGACGGGGGAGTGGATCATCGGAGCCTCCGGAATCGGGGATGTGGTGCGGAGCGTTTTCGTGAGGGTGACCGGAGTACTTCAGGAGGAACGGGCAAAGAGGCGTACAATGGTCGCGATGAGCACCGCGTTCCGGTTGGCAGGTTCATTACTGGCGCTCGCCGTGCTGGCGGCGCCGGTGGCGGGAATGTGCGCCGCGCTCGTCGAGCCCGAGGACCCCTGCGACATGCGGGAGTCGCATGAAGTCGTGTCGTGCGGGCACACCGATATGGTAATGACGGCCTGTTGCAGCGCCGATTCCGTCGACCCCGCCGCGGCCGGGATCCTCCCCGGTCCGGCCGGCGACATCGACCTGCCCGCGCTCGCGCACAGCCGGCTGGACGCGCCCGGCGACGAAAGCTCCGGCACCTCGGTACTCCCTTGCGACGGGGACCCGCCGCCCGCTGTACCGCGCTACAGGCTGTACTCGGCCCTGTTGCTCTGATCCTCCGCTGAAGCGAGTCGCAGCGGTCGCCCCCGGAAGCGGGCGGCCGCGGGAAACACGTTTCCGCGGAGGAATCAGATGTACCAATTGTGCAAGGGTCACTACACAGGCAACAGAGGCAGGCACGGGCGCCTGTTTGATCGACATACGCCTTGCCTGCTCGCCGCCGTCCTGTGGACGGTCGCCTGGGCGGGAACATCGATGGCCGAGACAGGCCCACCGGCCCCGGATCGGGCGCCGGCGGACCGGGTCGCCCAGGGGATCACGGACGAGTCGCTGCGTGTGCTCGTCCAGGAGGCACTGGCGCGCAATCCGGGTCTCAAAGCCGGCTTTGCCCGTGCCCGTGCCGCGGCGCAGAAGGCCCCCCAGGTCGCGTCGCTGCCCGATCCGACGGCCGAAGCGACGGCCTTTCTCCTCCCGCCGGAGACCCGCGTCGGTCCTCAGCGCCTCATGCTTGGCTTCAGCCAGGCTCTGCCGTGGCTGGCGAAGCTGGATCTGAAGGAAGCCGCCGCACTCCAGGAGGCGGTCGCGCTGGAACGCGAAGTGCAGGCGGATCGCCTGCGGCTGGTCACCGACGTGCGGCGGCTGTACTACGAACTCCTCTTTCTGGATCGTTCGCGGACCACGGTGGCCAGCCTGCTGGAAGACCTGGACCAGCACGAGGAAGTTGCCCAGGCCCGCTACGCGACCGGCGTCGGTTCGACGCAGGCGGTGCTGAAGCTGCAGGCGGAGATGACGCGGGCCAGCCAGGAGTTGCTGGACCTCGACTCCAGGGAAGCCGCTCTTCGCGCGCGGCTGAATGGCCTGCGGGATCGGCCGGCGGCGACGCCGGTGACACGGGGGACGTTGCCGGAGGCAATAGGGGAGGTCGACCTGAAGCCGGAGCGTCTACTCGACCGGGCGCGAAGTACGCGGCCGGAGCTGCAGGCCGCCGATGCACGGCTGGCGCGTGCCGACCTGGTGGAACGTCTGGCGCGGATGGCGCGCCGTCCCGACTTCAGGGTCGGCGTCACGTACACGCTGGTCACATCGCGCGACGACGATGCCGCGCGCCTGCTGCCGATTCAGGGTGACGGGAACGACGTGTTCGGCCTGCGCGGTGGCGTCACCCTGCCGGTCCGGAAACGCAGCCGCGCCGCCGCGATCCAGGAGGCGCTCGACCTGCGATCGCACGCCGTGGACGAGAAACGGCACGCGGAACTGTCGGTCGAAACGGAAGTGGGCGATCTGACTGAACGGCTGCCGTTGGCCTGGCGCCGATTGCGGTTGCTCGAGGACCTGCTGGTCGTCCAGGCGGACGAGGCGCTCGAGTCGGCCGAGGCGGCGTACATCGCGGGCGTTCTGAACACTCTCGACCTGGTCGACGCCGAGGAGGTGCTGTTCGAGGCGCTGACGGCGGTTGACAAGGCGCGGGTGGACTATCTGATCGGCCTGGCGGAACTGGAGGGTGCTGTCGGCAGACCGCTGCCGGCGCCAGCGAGTGGAGGGACGGAGCAATGACGAACGAGACGAACAGCGCCGGACATGCGGTCCGAACCTGGCTCCGCTCCGCGGGGTGGGTCGCGGGCAGCTTCGCGGCCTTCTACATCTTCTTCTTCGATCCGCTGGGCGTTCACCCGGTGGACGGCTGGCTGCAGCGGACGATCGGCTACCAGACGGGGTCGATAGCGACGAGCGGCGGTGAGGGAGCCTCGGCGTCCAGCGGCGAACGCGAGGTCGTCTTCTACCGGAATCCGATGGATCCCACGATCACCTCGCCGGTACCGGCCAAGGACGAGATGGGCATGGACTACGTGCCGGTTTACGCCGACGAGGCGGAGCGGGCGCTCGGCGCTGGAACGACCGTCACGATCGACCCGGTCGTGGTCCAGAACATGAACGTCCGGACGGGGATGGTGGAGAAGGGGGATCTCCGGCACGAGATCAGGACCGTCGGCTACCTCGAGTACGACCAGGAGCGGATGGTCACCGTGACGACGAAGTACGACGGCTGGGTCGAGAAGGTCCACGTCAACTACGTCGGCGAGCCGGTGGCGAAAGGCGAGGGGCTGTTCGAGGTCTACTCGCCGGAGCTGGTCCAGACCGCGCATGAACTGCTGTCGGCCATCCGGTACGCGGCCAGACTGGGCAACGCGCCGGACGACGCACGGCTTCATGCCGAGGCCCTGATCGAGGCGGCGCGGACGCGGCTTGCGTTCTGGGACATCTCCGCGGATCAGATCGCCCGCCTCGAGGAAACGGGAGAGATCTTCCGCACGCTGACGGTGACCGCGCCGGCAGGGGGACTGGTCATGAAACGGATGCCGGGCCTCGAGGGCATGGCGGTGACGCCGGGAATGGAGGCGTACCACATCGCCGACATCACCTCCTTGTGGCTGTCGGTCGAGGTCTTCGAGGACCAGGTGGTGTGGATCCGTCCCGGTACCGAGGCGGAGGTGACCTTTACCTACTTCCCGGGCGAGTCGATCCGCGGCACGGTGGAGTTCATCGAACCCGAACTGTCGGAACAGACCCGGACGTTGACGGTCAAGATCGCCGTGCCGAATCCGGACGGCCGCCTACGCAAGGGGATGTTCGCCACCGTGGTCTTCGACCCGGTGATCGTGCGGGGTGCAGTGACGGTTCCGAGCGAGTCGGTTCTGCGGACCGGACGCCGCAGCGTGGTCATCGTGGCGCTGGGGGACGGTCGGTTCGAGTCTCGGGAAGTCGAACTGGGTCATGCGCACGGAGGGCTGGTGGAAGTGCACTCGGGCCTCGAGGCGGGCGACCGGATCGTGACGTCATCGCAATTCCTCCTGGACTCGGAGTCCAAGCTGCGCGCGGCGGTGCAACAGATGCTCAGCGGAGCCGCGACGCCGGCGGCGGGTCATGAAGGCCACGACATGGGCGGGATGAACGGTGAGGGCCACGACATGGGTGGGATGGACCGCGGCACGAACCACGAGGGTCACTCTGCCGAACCCGATAACGCGGCCGAACCCCAGCACATGCACGAGAACCACGGCAGGTGAGCCGGTGCTGAACCGGCTTATCGAGTGGTCCCTGCGCAACCAGTTGCTGGTTGCGGCCGGGCTCGTCGTGGCGATTGCGGCCGGCGTGTGGTCGGTCAGGACCACGCGCATCGACGCGATCCCCGACCTCTCCGATGTCCAGGTCATTCTCTACACGGAGTTCCCGGGCCAGTCGCCCCAGGTCGTGGAGGACCAGGTGACCTACCCGATCACCTCGACGATGCTCTCGGTTCCGTACGCGAAGGTCGTCCGCGGGTACTCGTTCTTCGGCTTCTCCTTCGTCTACGTCATCTTCGAGGACGGCACGGACCTCTACTGGGCACGCTCCCGGGTGCTCGAGTCGGTGGCGGGGCTTCAGAGCCGGCTGCCGCAGGGTGTCTCGCTGCAACTCGGGCCGGACGCCACCGGCGTCGGTTGGGCCTTCATGTACGTGCTGAACTCCGAGTCGCGGTCCCTGGCCGAACTCCGTTCGCTCCAGGACTGGTACCTGAAGTACGGCTTGCTCGCCGTCGAAGGAGTCTCCGAAGTCGCGTCGATCGGCGGCTTCGTGCGCCAGTACCAGGTCGAGGTGGACCCGGTCCGGCTCCGAGCCTACGGTCTTTCCCTGCCGGTCGTGCGGCGGGCGATCCAGGAGTCGAACGCGGACGTCGGCGGCCGCCTGATCGAGGTGGCCGAACGCGAGTACATGGTGCGCGGCCGCGGCTACGTGCGGGAACTGCGGGACCTGGAGACGATCGTTCTGGCGTCCGGCCCCGGCGGCGTGCCGGTGCTGGTCCGGGACGTGGCGAACGTGACGATCGGACCGGAGATCCGCCGCGGCCTGGTCGACTGGAACGGCGAGGGCGAGACGGTGGGCGGCATCGTCGTCGTCCGCTCCGGCGCCGACACCCGATCGACGATCGAGAGGGTGAAGGAGCGGCTGGCCGAGCTGGCCGGCGGCATGCCCGACGACGTCGAGATCTCGGTCGCCTACGACCGGACCGGACTGATCGAACGCTCCATCGAGACGCTGACGGACACCCTGCTCGAGGAGTCGATCGTCGTCGCGGTGGTTTGCCTGGTCTTCCTGTTTCACTTCCGTTCCGCCCTCGTGCCGATCCTGGCGATTCCGGTGTCGGTGTTGCTCGCCTTCGTCGTGATGCGGGCCCAGGGGCTCGGTTCGAACATCATGTCGCTGGGCGGCATCGCGATTTCGATCGGCGTGCTCGTCGACGCCTCGATCGTCATGGTCGAGAACGTCCACCGTCACCTCGCGGCGGACAAGGGAAAGCGGTCCCACTTCGAGATCGTCCTGCGGGCCGCCCAGGAAGTCGGCCCGACGCTGTTCTTCAGCCTGCTGGTCATCACCGTTTCCTTCTTGCCGGTGTTCACGCTGGAGGCCCAGGAGGGTCGGCTGTTCAAGCCGCTGGCGCTGACCAAGACGTACTCCATGGCGATGGCGTCCGTGGTCGCCGTGACCGTGGTGCCGGTGCTCATGTTCTGGCTGGTTCGGGGCCGGATCGTGTCGGAACGGCGCAATCCGGTGTCGCGGTTGCTGCGCTTCGTCTATCGCCCGCTCGTGGCCGGAGCGGTACGGCTGCGCTGGCTGGTCATCGTGGTGATGATCGGCGTGCTGGCTTCGAGCCTCGCGCCGATCAAGCGGATCGGTTCCGAGTTCATGCCGCCGCTGTGGGAAGGCGACCTGCTCTACATGCCGACGACGTTGCCGGGCGTGTCGATCGGGAAGGCTCGGGAGATCGTCCAGCAGACGGACCGCATCATACGCAGCTTCCCCGAGGTCGAGACCGTGTTCGGCAAGGTGGGCCGCGCCGAGACGGCCACGGATCCGGCGCCGCTCTCGATGCTGGAGACGACGATCGTGCTGAAGGACCAGGACGAGTGGCGTCCCGGGCTGACCCCGGACGGCCTGATCGCCGAACTCGACCGGGCGCTTCAGTTCCCTGGTGTCACGAACTCCTGGACGATGCCGATCAAGACCCGGATCGACATGCTGTCGACGGGGATCAAGACGCCGGTCGGGATCAAGCTCGGCGGTCCGGATCTGGCGACGCTGGAGCGGTTGGCGGAGCAGGTCGAAGCGGTCGTCAAGCCGCTTCCGGGTACGCTCACGGCCTACGCGGAGCGGGTCATGGGCGGCGCCTACCTCGACTTCGACATCGACCGGGAGGCGGCGGCCCGCTTCGGCCTGCGGATCGCCGACATCCAGGACACGATCCAGTCCGCGGTCGGCGGCATGAACGTCTCCTGGACCGTCGAGGGTCTGGAGCGCTACCCGATCAACCTGCGCTATCCGCGGGAGCTGCGGGACGATCCGGAGGCACTGCAGCGGATCCTGGTGACGGCTCCGGACGGCGCGCAGGTGCCGCTCGGTCAAGTAGCGGCGATCGTGTTCCGGGACGGACCGCCCGGGATCAAGTCGGAAGGCGCGAGGCCGAACGCCTGGGTCTACGTGGACCTCGAGACCAGCGACATCGGCGGCTGGATCCGCCACGCGCGCGAAGAGGTCGCCGACAAGGTCGCGCTGCCTCCGGGCTACACCCTCCTCTGGTCGGGGCAGTACGAGTACATGGTGCGTGCGCGCGACCGTTTCCTGCTCATCGTGCCGCTGACCTTCCTCCTGACCTTCGCCCTGCTGTATCTGAGCACGCGCTCCGTGATCAAGACCGCGTTCATTGTCTCGGCCGTGCCGTTCTCTCTCGTCGGATCCGTGTGGCTGCTCGATCAGTTGAACTACAACTGGTCCGTCGCCGTCTGGGTCGGGATGATCGCGCTCGCGGGGCTGGCTGCGGAGACGGGCGCCGTGATGCTTCTCTACCTCGACCTGGTCTACGGCGAACGAAGGAGCGCGGGGACGCTGAACACTCTGCGCGACCTTCGGGAGGCCGTGATCGAGGCCTCCGTTCGGCGGGTGCGGCCCATCACGATGACCGTCCTGACGACCTTCGTCGCCCTGGTGCCGATCCTGTGGGCGACCGGCGCCGGCGCCGACGTGATGAAGCGGATCGCCGCGCCCATGGTTGGGGGGCTGGTGACCGTGTTCCTCGGCGTGACGTTCGTGTTTCCGGCGCTCTACTTCGTCTGGCGGTCGATTGGTCTGAGGCGCGGAGGCGTGAAGGCGGTCGGTTGAGGTCGGGGCTCAGTCGAGGCTCGTCTCCTGGTCATGCCGGCTCGATCAACCGGGGATCATCGTTCTTGTAGCTCCCGACCCGGTTGGAGACGGGAAAGAAGTCGAGGTCGCCGGTGTACGTCGCCAGGTGCTCGCTCAGGGCCTCCGGTTCCTGCATTGGACCGCCCAGCCAATGCTCGTACGGCGGCCGCGCGATGACCGGCATCCGGTCGTGTATCGCTGCGATCACCCTGCTTGGGGGACAGGTCACGATCGTGCAGGCCAGGCCGTCCGGCGTGCGGTTCCAGACTCCGGCGAAGCCGAAGGGGCCGCCGCCGGGCAGCCGGATGTAGTGGGGAAGGCGGGAGCCGTCGGGCTGGGCCTGCCACTCGTACCAGCCGTCGGCGACGACGAGGCAGCGACGCCGGCTCAGGAGGGTGCGGAACCTGGGCGCCTCGACCGCGGTGTCGTCACGGAGGTTGATCTGGGGGCCGCCGCGCTTTCGCGGGAAGCCCCAGCGCATCGTGCCCAGGGCGCGTCGGCCTTCGCGGTTCAGGGCAACCACGGGAACGTCCTGGGTCGGCGCGATGTTGTACCGGGGCTCCAGGTCCGGCAGCTCGTCCAGCTCGAAGTGGTCGGCTACGGATCGGGCCTTGGAGCGGAGGGTGTAACGGCCGCACATGGGAAGAAGCGCTTCCGTAGGAAGCGGCAGGAAAGGAATGATACGGCTCGTCCGGTTCGGCATGCGACCCCACAGGCCTTGCCTGGCCCGGTATCGCCAATGATGTCGAGGCGCGTTATCATCCGGCAGTGATCAGGAGCTTCCGTGACAGAGAGAGCGAGAAGCTCTTCCGACGGGAGAGGAGCCGCGCGGTTCCAGGGAGCCTGACGAAGGTTGCGCTTCGGAAGCTGCTGATCATGGACGCTGCCGAGAAGCTCGAGGATCTGAGGGTGCCACCCGGAAACCGACTGGAGAAGCTCAAGGGTGACCGAGTGGGCCAACACAGCATCCGCATCAACGACCGGTACCGGATCTGCTTCTCCTGGACGGCCGCGGGCGCTGAGGCCGTCGAGATCGTCGACTACCACTAGGAGCGCATGATGGCGAAGAAGATACTGGAGCCAATCCATCCGGGCAGGGTTCTGCTCAGGGAGTTCCTGGAGCCTCTGGGCCTGAGCCAGTACCGGCTCGCCAAGGGCATCAGTGTGCCTCCCCGCCGGATCAACGAGATCGTCCACGGAAAGCGGGCCGTGACGGCGGACACTGCCCTTCGCCTATCGCGTTTCTTCGGCACGAGCGATCGGTTCTGGCTTAATCTCCAGACGCGCTTCGATCTCGAAGTGGAGAAGGACCGTCTCGGGGAGTTGCTTGAGACCCAGGTCGAAGTACTGGCTCGGGCGGGCTGATGAACGAGCCCAACCGCGCGTCAAGACCCCGATCCACTCGCTTGAGGGCTTGGGGCTCGATCCAACCGATCGCGATCGTGGTGGGCACTATCGTCGGCTTGCTGCTTGGTGGTGTAACCGGCTTCGCGCTTCAGCCCGCCGGCCCGATTCCGACCGAAGCGGAAATTCGCGGGATTCTCGCGAACCGGATTGACGAACAGAAACGCAGCGTCGGCATCGTCGTTGGCGTGGTGGAGGCGGGAGAGCGTCGAATCGTCGGCCACGGTCAGCTTGCAACGGACAGCCCGACCGGCGTGAACGGCGACACGGTGTTCGAGATCGGTTCGATCACCAAGGCGTTCACTGCGATCCTGCTGGCCGACCTGGTGGGGGCGGGCGCGGTCGACTTCGAGATGCCGGTTCAGCGTCTGCTTGGGCCAGACGTTACGGTGCCGACGCGGAACGGCGCCGAGATCACGCTGCTTCACCTCGCGACCCACAGTTCGGGATTGCCGCGGCTGCCTTCGAACATGCGGCCGGGCAACGCGGCGAACCCCTACGCGGACTACACGGTCGTCCAGCTCTATGAGTTCCTCTCGTCCTACGAACTGGAGCGGGACATCGGCGAGACGGTGGAGTACTCGAACCTCGGCGCCGGGCTCCTGGGCCACGCACTGGCTCTGAGCCAGGAGACGGACTACGAGACGCTGGTGTCCGAAGGGCTTCTCGAACCTCTCGGGATGTCGGACACCTCGATCACGCTGTCGCCGTCGCAGCAGGAACGGCTGGCCGTCGGCCACAGCGTGCAGCTCAGGCCGGTTGCGAACTGGGACCTTCCGACTCTTGCCGGCGCGGGGGCGCTGCGTTCCACGGTGAACGACATGTTGACGTTCGTCGAAGCGAATCTCGGTCTGCGCGAGTCGGCGCTGCGGGAGGCGATGGCCATTACTCACGCTCCGCGACGGGACTTTGCGGACCCGAACATGCAGATCGGTCTCGGATGGATCACTCGCAGCGGGCATGGCCGCGAGCTCCACTGGCACAACGGCGGCACCGGCGGCTACCGCTCCTTCCTCGGTTTCGACCTGGAATCGCAGACCGGCGTCGTCGTGCTGTCGAACTCCGGGGACGGCGTCGACGACCTGGGCTTCCACTTGCTGGACTCGCGCTACCGGCTCGTCGTGCCGCCAGCGTTGCGGACGGTGGTCGAGGTCGATCCGGCGATCTACGACGACTACGTCGGCCGGTATGAGCTTGCCGAGAACGTCGTCTTCACGGTGAGCCGGCAGGGCGACGGGCTGTACGTCCAGATCACCGGGCAGCCGCGGGTCCAGGTGTTCCCGGAGTCCGAGACGAAGTACTTCTACCGTGTCGTAGACGCGCAGATCACGTTCGGGCGCGGTGATGACGGCGCCGTCGACCACTTGGTGCTGCACCAGAATGACATGGATCAGCGGGCTGGGCGGATCGCTGACCCGATTGAGTGAGTGCTCTACGGAAGCGCCCCGGATGCCGGCGCACCGGGTGGCATCCGGTTTCTACGGTGCCTGCGCGTTCTTGAGTTCCAGCGCCTTCGAGATGACGAACTGGTGGATCGCGGTCGTCGCTTCCTCGTCGAAGACCTCGGCGTAGCCGGGCATTCCGAGCGACAGCAGACCGTCCTGGACGATAGCCATGAAGTCGTCGTGGACTTCGGTGGACATTCGGCGCAGGTCGGGCGAGGCGGTGGCGACGATCGAGCTCTGGCCGAGGCCACGGTGGCAGAGGGCGCAGTGCTCGTGGTACAGCGTGTTGCCGTGATCGATCGTCTCGGCGTCGGCGACCAGGGGCGGCTGTTCCGGGATGGAGTAGTCGCGCGCAGGCGGTTCGGCAAAGGCGGCCTCGCCGTCGAGCGAGAAGATGAGCAGCTCGCCGGGCCGGTCGTACCGCGTGCTCCCGCCAACCATCGTCGCGACGTACTGCGTGCCGCCCTCCATGTAGCTGATGATCGACGAGGAGAACGAGCCGTAGGCGTCGAACGTCCATAGCTCATCGCCCGTGTCCTTGTCGTAGGCGTTCAAGTCGCCTCCGCCACCGCCGTGGAAGAGCAGGCCGGTCGTCGTCGCGAGAACGCCGCCGTTGAAGGCGGAGGACAGCCGCTTTTCCCACGCCTTCTCGCCTGACAACGGGTCGAAGGCGACGAGGAAAGCCCTGTCCTCCGGGCGCGGGCCCGCCTGCTCCTGGAGCTTCTGGCGGTAGGCGCCGGAGGCGACGCCGAGGCTCAGCCCCCACTCCCGGATCGTGTAGGCGCCGGTCTCCACGAACTCCTCGGGCAGGGCGTAGAAGTTCGAGTAGTCGTGGTAGTAGAAATACATGACGCCCTTGTCCTCGTCCCAGGACATCGGCTCCCAATTGTGCGCGCCGGCGTTCGCGGGCGTGATCCACTGCGGCTTCTCCTCGAAGACCACGTCGGGATTCTCGATGGGGCGGCCGGTTTCCATGTCGACGTGGGTCGCCCAGTCGATCCTGTCGGTGTAGGGGTGGGCGCGGAGCAACTCGCCGGTCTCGCGGTCGATCACGTAGAAGAACCCGTTCTTCGGCGCCTGGAGCAGGACCTTGCGGTCCGTGCCGTCGACGGTCAGTTCGCCGAGGGCGATGTCCATCGCCGAGCTGTAGTCCCAGTTGTCGCCCGGAACCGTCTGGTAGTACCACTTCATCTCCGCGGTGTCCGCGTCGACCGCCACGATCGCGGTCAGGAAGAGGTCGTCGCCGCCGCCCGGTGAGCGGACCTGGCGCGACCACGGTGCGCCGTTGCCGACGCCGATGTAGAGCTGGTTCAGTTCCTCGTCGTAGACGAGCGAGTTCCAGGCGGTGCCGCCGCCGCCCATCTTCCACCACTCGCCGCCCCAGGTCTTGGCGGCCATCTCCATCTCGGGGTGCTCGAACGGCTTGGACGGGTCGCCGGGGACGAGGTAGAAGCGCCAGGCGAGTTCGCCGGTCTCCGCGTCGTAGGCGGAGACGTAGCCGCGGCGCTTGCCGCTCTCGGAGCTGCCCTGACCGATGAAGATCTTGCCCGCGGCGGCGCGCGGAGCGCCGGTGATGTTGAAGCGGCCGAGCGCCGAGGGATGCCAGGTGTCGATGTCCCAGACCTCCCCGCCGGTCGCCGCGTCGACCGCGACCAGCCGGCCGTCGAACAGGGCGACGTAGACCTTGCCCCTGTAGACGGCGACGCCGCGGTTCGCCACGCCGCCGCAGCAGGAGTACTTGACGTAGGTGCGGTCCGTCTGCGGGTCGTGGGTCCAGATCTCCTCGCCGGTCGCGGGGTCGAGCGCGTAGATCACGCCCCAGCCGTTCGTCGCGTACATCACCCCGTCAACGACCAGGGGCGTTCCCTGCATCCGCTCGCTGGCCGCGCCGAGAGGCTTCGACCAGGCGAGCTTCAGATCCGCCACGTTGTCGCGCGTGATCTGGTCGAGCGTGGAGAAGCGCTGCTCCTTGTAGGTCTGGCCGTAGGTCAGCCAACTGCCGGGCTCCGCTTCGGCGGCGCGGATGATCCGCTCGTCGTCGACGTTGCCGGCGGTTGGGGCCATGCCGGTGTCGCCGCCGTTGCCGCCGCCGCAGGCGGCTGCCAGCAGAAGGAGAAGGGGGGCGCGGGTCGCCCACCGTGATGTCGCAGTCGGTTCGCTCATCTTCAGGTTCCTCAGAAGTTCGCTGGCAACCTAAGTGCCTGAGCGTCCGCTGTCAACGGTCAGGGTCTTTGGGGTACGGTCGCATGAGGGGTGCGGGACGTCTCGGTGAGAAGGTGTTCAGTAGGCGGCGCCGCGGGGGAGGATCGCGTAGACGTGGAGAGTCCGATGTTCCCGATCGGGTCTGATGAGGATCCGCCAGTTGCCCACGCGCACTCGGTAGCGACCCTTGAGCCTGCCCATCAGAGGGCGCATCCGTGGGTGCGCCAACGGCCGTTTGTAGCTCTCAAGTTGGTACAGACTTTCCCTGATCCGGCGCCGAGTCGTGCTGTCCAGCTTGAGGTAGTGCTTGTGCGCGGAAGGCTTGACTTCAATCCTCCAGGTCATCAAGCCCCTTGCCCGGGACTCCCGCATCCACTTCGGCTTCTCCCTGCTCGATCGCTTCCACCCATTCGGGACGAGACAGAAGGTCGAGCGTCTCCTTGTGGCGCTCGATGTACTCGTCGATCAGGTCGGAGAGAATCGTCTTCATCTCAGTTCTCTCGATACCCGCGATGATCCTCAGGACATCCCGTTTCTCGGCCGGGATTCGGACTGTCGCTGTAGCCATGGCGCAAGCTCCTCGCGTAGTTCACTAGTAGCCTAAGCGCCTGGGCGCCTGGGATCAACCAAGGAGCGTTTGGTGGCGGCTACTGACCCTCGCTGCTCTCGACGCTACTGTTCCGAGGCCCGGTACCAGATCGGCGAAGTCCACGCCCGCTCCTGGATCCGCCACGGCTGGTCGGGATCTGCGCAGGCCGCCGGCCGTTCGGCTTCGGGCAGGGCCGCGCACTGGAGCGCGTTCCAGCGACAACTCGGGTTCTCGAGGACTCTCGCGTAGTAGACGGCCGAGCGGGCCGGATCGAACTCGGGATCAGTCCACGTGGCGCAGAGGGACGCGGCGCCGTCGCCGCTTCGTTCGCAGGTGGATCGCGAGACGTCGGCGCCGTTGTCCGCGTCGCCGGCGACGTCGAAGATCCGTTCGTGGAACAGGCCGTCGTCGCCGACCCAGCCCTTGACGATCTGGATGCGCTGCAGGGGCGTGCCCGGGTGGTCGGCGGTCCCCAGGTCGGCGATGGCGGACACGAACAGGGACGGCGCCCCGGAACCTCCGCTTTCCGGCAGCACGCCGCCCATCGGCACCGCCGTGTCATAGGCGTCGGCGATCATGTCGCCGCTGGAGCAAAGATCGGGCAGGTCCCAGCCGCCGAAGAGACGCGCCTTGATCCGCACGCCGCTGGTGCCGAAGGTCTCCTTGCGCAGCATCGCGTCGAACAGCGAGTCCCGGGAATTCTCCTCGGCCCAGATGCCGATCAGGCCGCCGGGGTTCCTGAGTCGGTGCGGCGCGTAGGCGGGTGTCGTGAGCCGCTTCTCGAGGTCCGAGTCGACGTTCGCGTTCTGTCCCTGGTAGTCGAACTCATCCGTGTCGCCCGGGAGACCGTTGTGGCCGTCGGTCGAGGCCATGATCCCGAACTGGAAGGGGTTGACGCCCAGGCGCTCCTCCTGGGCCAGACCGTCGATCAGCGCGTAGCGCACGAAGTCGAGCCGGGACTGGCAACCCTGGCCGCGCAGCCCGCCGGCGCCGGCGCCCTCCTCGCAGTCTGGCGGCCTCTCGCCTTCGATGTACCGCACTTTCTCGAAGTCGCAGAACTCGTCTTCTCCTCCTGTGACTCCCCACATGCCGCGCCGGCACTCGGAGTCGCCCTTGGCCTGCATGATCTCCACCAGTGGATCCATCTCTGCCTGGAGCGCCGCCCGTGCGCGCTGTTCGTCCAGCGGCATGCTGGCCCAGTCGACGGTGAACATCTGCCCGTTCGAGATGTTCGAGTTGTGGGGGATCGTCAGTGCCTGGCAGCCGGTGCCGGTGTCGTTGCAACGGTCCTTGAGCCGGGTCCAGAGGTCCAGCGGCTCGGCGGCGTCCATCCAGGAGATGGGCAGCTCCGGCGCGATCTCGTTGCGCAGAATGACGTTGCGGTGCACCTTGGACAGGCCGGGCATGCGCGTGTACTCCCAGCCATGGAACGCCGTGAAGGAGCAGTCGCTCGACCGGTCGTAGTGCTGTTCGGCTGCGGCCTGGGTCGCGCCCCAGGCGGTGAGCAGACCGTTGCGGCAGACACTCGTGTCCTCGCCGCAGAGCCCCGGCACACGGCCGGTGATCCGGTAGTCCATCCAGGCGGCGCGTTCTTCCGCGGTGCCCCCTGGCCTCATCCCGCGGCAGGCGGGTTCGTCGTAGAGAGGTGAGGATGGATCGGTGCAGACGGAGACCTCGCCCAGCCACTCGGAGTGGTCGGTGACCGCGGCGAAATCGAGCGGCCGAACGAGCTGGGCTGTGCGCGTCGGCTGTCCCTCGTCGTCCAGCGGACCGAGACCGATCGCCTCGCCGCGTGCGAAGCGGTAGGCGTCGTCAGGGGTCTGGAAGCCGCCCCGGCCGAGGGCGTCCAGCGAGAAGGCGGTATGGGTGTGGAGATCGCCGAAGAACGCCTGTCGGAGCGGGTCGTTTTGCGCACAAGGTTGTCGTGAAACCAGGTCGGCAGGAGCGGCCGGCGAACTCGGCGGGTTCCACTCCTGGGTGACGTAGTTCAGGCCTGTCGGGCGTGGCTCGGCGTCGTCTTCCGGCCCGTCGCCCGGGCCGCACGCGAGCGCGGCGACGGTCGCGAGGCAAGCCGCGACCGCGGGTGCGCCGGCTCCTTGCCGCGTCACTCTTCGGCGCCGACCCACTCGTCCGTGGGTCCGACCAACGCGAAGTGGCCGGGCGCGCTGCGGCCGCCGTCGTCGGTCGCCGTCGTGCCTACGCCCAGGTAGACGCCCTCGTCCAGCTTGCGGATCTCGTCGACGAGAGTCGTGTCGTTGAACGCGCTGTAGTCCATGATGTACGTCGGCTTGCCGTCGATGAGCGACGGACCCATACGGGTGGCGAAGCGGCCGTTCCGGACGATCTTGCCTTCCGGGAAGCGCCAGCGGTTGTAGCCCTCGCCTTCCGTTTCGGTCAGCGGCCGGTAGGCCTTGCCGAGCCAGTAGCCGCGCGGCGAGTCTTCGTCGTACATGAAGCCGGAGCTGCTCGCTTGACGCTCGGGGTCACCGGCGTTGGGGATGACACCCTGGTAGTGGCCGTTCAGTTCCGCCATGTCCGCGGCCGGGAGGGTCTTCCACAGGGCGACCGTGCTGTCGTGGTCGAGCGCCAGCAACCGCTCCATCGTCCAGGAGCCCTTCGCGCTCAGCGGAAAGCTCGCGTTCTCCGGCGCTTCGGCGGAGACATCGGCGTCCGTCGCTTCGGCCTGCTGGGAGCACGCCACAGCGACGAGGGTCAGGAGAACGACGGCGGCGAAAGGGAGAAGCCGGTGCAGCCTCATGGGACCACCTCCTCGATCGGTTGGAGAACTGCCGGGAAGCTACCACGGCGTGGCTCCGCTCAAGCCGTTGCTCCGGCGGTCGCGGTGGCTTCAGTAGGGCAACAACTCGAGGCCCGGGATGTCGTCGAAGTGCTTCGTGTTTCGAGTGGCCAGTGGGGCGGCGTTCTGCGCTGCCCAGGCCGCGATCCATAGATCAGGTTTGGAACGCCCGGTGAGACCGCCGCTCGTCCTCAGGTGAGAGACGATGCGGGCGTAGCGCAGCGCCGTCTCGATCGTGACGTTGCCGATCCGGAAGAGTCGCAGAAAGCGCAGCGACTCCGCGAGGCGTGCCTCGGAGATCAAAGCGCCACCCTCAAGGAACTCCCCGGCCGCGTGGCATGGAACGACGAACTCCTCCCCGATGTGCCGCTCGAGTAGCGACCTTGCCGAGGAGTTTTCGAACTCGTGACTTCGCCAGAGATCGACCAGCAAAGTCGTGTCGAAGCAGATCATTGTTTCCAGCGTTCGCTGTCGCGATTCTCGGCGACAATGGCCAGGAACCGGTCCGCGTCACTCTCGGTCAGGTGCGAGAAGTCGTCGAGGCCTCGGAGAATGTCGTGGCCCGTGTGTGCGTTCGCTACCGCGGACAACAGACGGTCGATGACCTTGGAGAAGGACTCGCCATCTCTCTTCAACGCCGCGAGACGCCCGTAGATGCTGGACTCTAGTGCGATCGTCTTCGTGCTCATACATGCAGAATTGCATGTAGAACGGTGCCGGTCAAGAGAGTCGAGGCTTGCAGCCGTCACCCGGTCCGGGGAGCCCAACGCGTATCGCGTCCGAGAGCTGCGATAGAGCGTCGTTCATGGGGGCACTGCTGGACTCGCGGAAGTGGAGCCGACGAGCGGATTTGAACCGCTGACCTGCTGATTACGAATCAGCTGCTCTGCCACTGAGCTACGTCGGCACGACCGGGCGAGACCTGCCGGTCTCCGTGCGAGGACGCCGGAGTGTAGCAGCGCGCCGCCGGGGCCGGGCTTCAGCGGTTCAGCGTTTCTTGACGGCGGCGGTCAGCGAGCGCAGTTCGCGGTTCAACTGGTCAAGCTGGCGTACGATGTCGTAGAGCAGGCGTTCGATCCTGGCGGTGTCACTCATGCCAATAGCCTAGACGAGGTTGCGTTCCTGCCGTGCGCTGTCCGAAGCCGGACGGCTGCGCGGGATGCCGCCCGCACCGGACGCACCACGCCGCAACGCCGAACGCCGACTTCCCGCCGACCCGATGACCGTCCAGCCGTTTCCCCGAAAGCCGGGCCGCCCGCCGCCCGGGCGCGGCGGCGTGTGGGAGTCGCTCGGGATCTCCCAGTTCCGGTGGTTGTACCTGTCGAACACGACCTTCTTCCTGGCCATGCAGGGGCAGATGGTCGTCCGCTCGTGGCTCGTCTACTCGATCACCGGCAGCGAGTTCGCGCTGGGCCTGGTCAGCCTGATGATCGCGATCTCGATGCTTGGCCTGGGACCCCTGGGCGGCGCGGCGGCCGACCGGTTCGAGCGCCGCTCCCTCGTCGTCGGCGGTCAGGCGACCGTGCTGGTGGCCGAGGCGGTCATCCTCTACCTCCTGCTGTCCGGACAGCTCGACTACTGGCACATCCTCGTGCAGGTCACCGTGGCCGGCGCCGTTTTTCCATTCGTCATGCCGGCCCGCAACGCGATCGTGGCGGACCTCGTGGGGAGGCGCCTGTTGACGAACGCCCTGGCGCTCAGCATGACCGCCGTGAACGTGACCCGGGTGGTCGGGCCGGCCGTGGGCGGGGTCCTGATCGCGGCGGCCGGCGTGAATGCGGCGTACACGGTCAACGCCTGCCTCTACGCCCTGGCGCTCGTCGCGATGATGGGGGTGCATCGGGCGCCCGCGGCCGTGCAGCCGAAGGAGTCGATGTTCCACAACATGGCGCAGGGCTTCCGCTATGTGGCGGACAACCGCCTGGTGCTCATCCTGCTGTTCTTCGGGCTGGTGCCGATGTTCCTGGTCATGCCCTTCCAGACGCTGCTTGTCGTCTTCGCGGAGGACATCTGGGAGGTGGGACCGCGGGGCCTCGGCCTGCTCGGCGGAGCGTCCGGCGTGGGCGGCGTGCTGGGCGCGGTCTTTGTCGCCTGGCGCTCGAACTCGACCCGCCGTCTGCGACTGATGATGGCCAGCGTCTTCGCCTTTGGCCTGCTGATGATGGGGTTCTCGCTCAGCCCGTGGTTCTGGCTGGGACTTCCGCTCGTGCTCGCGGGTTCGACGTTCCAGGCGATCTACACGACGCTGAACAACACGGCGATTCACCTGCTCATCCCGGACCGGGTGCGGGGCCGCGTGTCGGGGTTCCTGACGATGTCCTTCTCCCTGCCGATGCTCGGCGTGGCGCCGATCAGCGCTCTCGCCGAGGTCTGGGGTGCACCGCTGGCGGTGGGACTGGCTTCGCTGCTGGCTGTGATCGTGGCGATCGTCTTCTATCTGGCCAGCGCCGATCTGCGGCGGATGGACCTGCTCATTCGCAAGGCGTTCCGGGCCGCGACACAGGCGGACGCCGGCCGGCTGGAGCGTCCGGCCGCGACGGCGCCGCCGGCTGCCGGGCGGGGCGGGGGTTCCTGACCGTGACGCACCGCGGCCGGGATCGACAAGGAGGAGTGGCGCGATGCTGATCACGATTTCGCGGCAGGTCGCGTCAGGCGGCGTCGAGGTGGCGCGGCTGGTGGCCGAGCGACTGGGCTGGCGCGTGGTCGGCAATTCGCTGATCGACGAGGTGGCTCGCCGCGCCGGCGTGCCGCCGGAAGAGGTGGAGGCCAGGGAGGACGAGCCGCCCGCCTTCGTCGAGCGTCTGGCGCGGGTCGCCAGCGCCCAGCTTCCCGATCTGTTTCTGCCCGCGCTGCCGATCGGTCAGACGATTCGGGAGGAGAACCTGGTGCGCGTCACGCGCAGCGTGGTCTGCGAGATCGCGGCCCAGGGGCGCTGCGTGTTCGTCGGACGGGCCTCGGCGGCGGTGCTGGCCTGGCGGAAGGATGCGCTCCATGCGCGGCTCGTGGCTGGCCCCTCCTTCCGGCAGCGCAACGCCGTGGAGACGCTGGGCGTCTCGACGGGGGACGCAGAAGCTGCGGTCGCCCGCCGCGACGCGAAACGGACTCGCTACCACCAGGAGTACTACGCCCGCGACTGTGACGATCCGCGGCACTACGACCTGGTGCTGAACACGGAGCGTCTCGGCTTCCAGGGCGCCGCGGAGCAGATCGTCCACCGGGCCCGGATGCTCGGCTGGGTCCGGTCGTAGTCGCCTTCTACCGCTCCCGAGGGTTCGAACGGGCAGGCTGGCGATTGCGGCACTGGCGCTCGGGCGGTTGCTGTCTCCTCTGGCAGCGGTACTCTTCGGGCGTTCGTACGGGCGAGAAGCAGAAGGACACGAAGGGAGAGGCGATGAGGTTGCAGTCGGGCCTTGTTTGCGTTTCGGTAGTGGCGTTGGCGGCCCTGTCGCTCGCCGCCCAGGAGCACGTCGTCGAGACGGAGACGCACCGGTTCGAGGAGGTGGCCGACGGCGTCTACTTCGTCTCCGGGACCGGGGCGATGGTCACGAGGAGCAACGCGATGGTCGTGGTCACGGAGGAGGACGTCCTCGTCGTCGACTCTCACATCACGCCGGCCGCCGGTCGGGCGTTGGTCGAGGGCATCGGCGAGATCACGGACAAGCCGATCCGCACCCTGGTCAACACGCACTTCCACTACGACCACTCCCATGGCAACCAGGCGTTCGGGCCCGACGTGCGCGTGGTTGGACACGAGTACACCCGCCACAAGATGGCGACGGCGCCTCTCGAGGAGCACACCTTCGCGGGTTCCAGCGAGCGGGACAGGCGGGCCCTGGAGGAACTGCGGGCGGCCTTGGTGGATGCGCCCGAGGAGGAGCGCGCGGCCCTCGAGACCCGGATCAGCATCCAGGCGGCTCACGTGGAATCGACCGGGGAGATCGATCCGGTCGCGCCGGACACGACGCTGGCGGAGAAGATGACATTCTTTCGCGGCGGCCGGGAGATCCAGCTCCACTTCCTGGGCCGCGCCCACACCGGGGGCGATGTCGTCGTCTTCCTGCCCGCGGAGCGGCTGGTGTTCACCGGCGACATGATGCTCGGCGGGCCGCCCTGGCCCGGTGACGGCTGGGTCAACGAGTGGCCGGCCACCCTGGAGCGCCTGAAGCAGCTCGACTTCGATCTCATCCTGCCGGGCCACGGCCCGCACTTCCGTGACCGGGAGTTGATCGACTACGTCCAGGCCTTCCACAGGGAGCTCTGGGAGGTCGTCTCCGCCCTTCACGCCGAGGGCGTCTCTGCCGAGGATGCCGTGGAACGGATCGACCTGTCCCACCACGCGGAGAACCTGCCGGCGGCCCGAGTGCGTGTGGACCTTCGCGGAGTGCAGAGGATGTACATGGTGCTGGAGGGGACGGCCGAGTAAAGCCGCGTCCGCTGCCTTCGTGACGGCCCTGTCCGGGGGGAGGCAGGGCCGCGTCGCTGCGCCCGCTCCGGTGGCCGACATCCGTCCGTCTGGTTGCTACGAGCGATGCTACAATGAAGTCCTCTGGAGAGAGAGAGAGAGAAAGAAGAGACCAGAGCGGAGACTTCGACATGGCGATCAATATTGCGCACAGACCTGACCTCGACGAGCGGGTGGAGTACTTGGCCAAGGTCCTGCACGGAGGCGCCCGCGGTAGCAAGGTCAAGGTGATCGAGAGCGCGATTGAGGCGCTCGAGGAGAAGCGGGGCGTCCGGAAGTGCAGTCCAGAGGAGATTCGGGCGGCCCTGACGAAGCTCGCCGAGAGGGGGCCCGAGTTGCGGGCCGAGGCCCTGGCTGCTGACCCGACGCTTGACCCGGACCGGCCCCTGTCCGAGACGCTCTTTGAGAAGCTCTACGATGAGCGGGGACTACCGAGGTGATTGCGGTCGATTCTTCGGCGGTTGTGGCGATTCTCCATGAGGAGCCGGAGTTCCGGGCCTTTCTGGACTGCATCCTGGGTGCTGGCGGCGCGGTTCTCTCAGCCGGTTCGGTGGTCGAGTTGGCTGCCGTTACCGCAGGGAAGGCACAGGCGTCCGCCGCCTTCGACGAGTTCCTCCTGCTTCCTTTCGTCGAGATCGAACCGGTTGACGCGGAACAGGCGCTGGTAGCCGTCGAAGCGTATCGACGCTTCGGCAAGGGCCTTCATCCCGCCCGCCTGAACTTCGGCGACACGTTCGCCTACGCCCTCGCGCGCCAGAAGGACCTCCCGCTTCTCTTCAAGGGCAACGACTTCTCGTTGACGGACGTCGAATCGGCACTTCCCGCGTAGCCGCTCGCTCGGCCGCTAGTCCTCTTCGGCCGGCTCGAGTTTGTCCTGGGTCCTGGTCTCGAAGTCGCTCGCGGCGTGCCGCTCGCGGAGCTGCTTTTCGGGCCGGCCGAAGGCGCGGTTCACCATCTGGCCGCGCTTGACCGCCGGGCGCCTGGCGATCTGGCTCGACCACCGGTTCACGTGCTCGTAGGTGTGGGCTTCGATGAACTCGGCGGAGCCGTAGAGCTTGCCGGCGGCCAGCGCCCCGTACCAGGGCCAGATCGCCATGTCGGCGATCGTGTACTCGCTGCCCGCCATGTACTCGGAGTCGGCCAGGTGGCGGTCCAGCACGTCGAGCTGCCGCTTGACCTCCATCGTGAAGCGGTTGATCGCGTACTCGAACTTCTCGGGGGCGTAGGCGTAGAAGTGGCCGAATCCGCCGCCCAGGTAGGGGGCGCTGCCCATCTGCCAGAAGAGCCAGCACAGGCACTCCGTGCGCGCCGCGTGGTCTGTGGGCAGAAACTCGCCGAACCTCTCGGCCAGGTAGAGGAGGATCGCGCCGGACTCGAAGACGCGCGTCGGCGGTTCCGTGCTGTGGTCGACGAGCGCCGGGATCTTCGAGTTCGGGTTCGCGGCGACGAACCCGCTCGAGAACTGGTTGCCTTCGCCGATGTTGATCAGGTACGCGTCGTACTCGGCGCCGCTGTGGCCGAGGGCGAGCAGCTCCTCGAACATCACCGTGACTTTCACGCCGTTGGGCGTGGCGAGCGAGTAGAGCTGGAAGGGGTGCTCGCCGACCGGCAGGTCCTTCTCGTGGGTGGGGCCGGCGATCGGCCGGTTGATCTTTGCGAAGCGGCCGCCGCTTTCGGCGTCCCACTTCCAGACCTTGGGCGGTTCATAGGACATTCGGATGAGCTCTCCCGATTGAAGGGGTAAGAGGTTGAAGGGACCGGTACCGGATCGTGCCGGCTGCCAGGTACGGTGCGTGTTGACGGGTTACCGTGCGGTTTACCAGGTATCGATGTAGGGCCGCTTCTTGCCGGTGCGGGGCGGCGTGGGCGGTAGCCGTTTCATGCTCTCGGCGATCCAGGAGCGGGTCTCGGCCGGGTCGATCACGTCGTCGAGACCGCCGCCGGCCGCCGCGTTGACCGCCTTCGCGCGTTCGTAGGAGGCCTCGACGCGTCGCTCGAACTCCAGCCGCCGTTCCTCCGGATCCTCGATCGCGGCGAGTTCCTTGCGGTAGCCGAGCTTGACCGCGCCCTCGATGTTCATGCCGGCGAACTCGGCTGTTGGCCAGCCGACAGTGAAGAAGCCGACCAGGGCGCTTGCGCCGCACATGGCCTGGACGCCCAGGCCGTAGGCCTTGCGCACGACGACGCCGAACATGGGCACCGAGAGGTTCGCTCCGGTGTTGAACATGCGCGCGCAGTGACGGACCAGGGCGGTCTTCTCGTGGTCCGGCCCGACCATGATCCCCGGGCAGTCCATCAGGCTGAGGACCGGAATGTCGAAGGCGTCGCAGAGTTGCAGGAAGCGGGCGCCCTTGTCCGCCCCGTCGGAGTCGATCGCGCCGGCCAGGTGGTGCGGGTTGTTCGCGATCACCCCCATCGGCTTGCCCTCGACCCGGATGAAGGCGGTGATCACGCCGATCCCGAACTTCGGCCGGATCTCCAGCACCGAGCCGATGTCGGCCAGTCGGTGCACGATCTCCTGCATGTCGTAGAGACGGAGCCGGTTCTCGGGAATCACGTGGCGGAGCGGCCGCTGGTCGTGGGCCTCCCAGCCTTGGACCGGTCCCTGGAAGTAGGAGAGGTACTTCTTCGTCGTCTCGACCGCCGCTTCCTCGTCCTTGACCAGGATGTCGACGACGCCGTTCGGCACCTGGAAGGACATCGGGCCGACTTCCTCCGGCGTGTAGACGCCCAGGCCGCCGCCCTCGATCATCGCCGGGCCGCCCATCGCGATCGTCGACGCCTCGGTCGCGATGATCACGTCGCAACAGGCGAGCAGGGCCGTGTTGCCCGCGAAGCAGCGGCCGTTGTTCACGCCGACCAGGGGAATGAGTCCCGAGAGCTTGGAGAACTGGGTGAACGTGTACGTGTCGAAGGCGACCCGCGGCCCGGTGTAGTCGTCGCCGGGCCGGCCGCCGCCGCCCTCGGTGAAGAACACGAGCGGCAGCCGGAAGCGATTCGCCAGGTCGAACAGGCGGTCCTGCTTGTAGTGGTTGCGGCCGCCCTGGGTGCCGGCAAGCACCGTGTAGTCGTAGGAGAGGACCATCGCGCGCGAGTGCTCGTCGTCGAACAGGTCGCCGTTGATCGCGGCGGTGCCGGCTACCACGCCGTCGGCGGGCGTGTACTCGCGCAGCTTTTCGTCGCTGTACTTCTGGTGCTGCCGCGCCACGATCAGCGGCCAGTACTCCTTGAAGGAACCCGGGTCGACGAGCTGCTCGATGTTCTCCCGGGGCGTCTTGAAGCCGAACCGCCGGCGCCGGGCGACGGCCTCCGGCCGGTTCTCGTCCAGGGTGTAGGCGTGGCGGCGAATGTTCTCTTCGAGATCGGGCCGGATGTAGTCGGGGTCGATCTCCTCGGCCGCGTCGGCCGTTTCGCCGCCCTCGGCCGGCTCGACGAAGACCAGCGGATAGCCCTCGCGGATCGTGTCGCCGACGGCCATCGTGACCTGCCTTACGGCGCCGCTCGTGTCGGAGCGGAGCACGTGCTCCATCTTCATCGCCTCGACCACGGCGACCTGCTGGCCACGGAGCACTTCGTCGCCTTCGCCAACGTCGATGCTGACGATCGTGCCCTGAATCGGTGCTGTGACGCCGACCGCTCCTTCGGCGCCGGCGGCCGCGGCCGCCCCTTCGCCGAGGGCATCCGGTTGACCCGCCTGAGCGGCCTTCGTTTCCTGGTCGTACGCGAACAGGGCGAGGGGATCGGCCGTGTCGACGCGCGCGCCGGCAAAGCCGCTGCTGTGCGTGTCGTCGCTCGGCACGTCGCCTGTGCCCGACGCCGCGCCGGCAGCGCCCGCAGCCGGAACGAAACGCTGCTTCCGGCCGTTGCCGGCGGCCGCGGCCAGTTCCCCCGCATGGTCGTCGAGCCAGCGCGTGTACAGGTTGCCGGCGGTGAAGTCCGGGTGGCCGAGGACGCCCTGCAACCAGGGAATGTTCGTGTCCGGGCCTGCGATCCGGAACTCGTCGAGCGCCCGCGAGGTTCGCTTTACGGCGCTGGCAAAGTCGCCGGCCGGCGAGTGCGCGATCACCTTGGCGAGCAACGAGTCGAAGGCCTGGTTCGCCTCGTAGCCCGCATAGCCGCAGCCGTCGATCCGGACACCCGGACCGCTCGGCGGTTCGTAGGCTGCGAGGACGCCGGAGGACGGCCGCACGTTACCGTCGGCGTCCAGGGTCTCCAGGTTGACGCGCGCCTGGATCGCGAAGCCGCGGGGGCGGGCGACGTCGGGCGTCCCGAAGCCCAGGTCCGCGAGGGTTTCGCCGCCGGCGAGCCGCAGTTGAGCCTGGACCAGATCGACTCCGGTGACCGCTTCGGTGACCGTGTGCTCGACCTGGAGGCGGGCGTTCGCCTCGATGAATGCGAAGCGGGTGCGCCTTTCGTCCTTCGGGCTGCCGCCGTTGCCGCCCTCGCTGGACCCTCCGGCGTCGACCAGGAACTCGAAGGTGCCCAGGCTGTTGTATTGCGTGGCGCGACCGAGGCGCAGGGCGGCGTCGATGATCGCGGTGCGCAGGGTCGGGGAGAGATTGGGCGCCGGCGCGGTCTCGACGACTTTCTGGTGCCGGCGCTGGGCGCTGCACTCGCGTTCGCCGAAATCGACCAGCCCGCCGTTTTCGTCGCCCAGAAGCTGGACTTCGATGTGGCGCGCCCGGGGGATCAGTTCCTCGACGTAGAGGCCGCCGTTGCCGAACGAGCGCTCGGCCTCGGACCGGCAGCGCTCGTAGAACTGCTCGATCTCGTCGCCCGACGTGACGATCCGGGTTCCGCGTCCACCGCCGCCGGCAAGAGCCTTGATGATCATTGCCTTGCCCGGAGCCAGGGCGGCGTAGAACTCCCGCGTCTCCTCGAGCGTCGTCGGCCGGTCCGTTCCCCGCAGCACCGGGACGTCCGCCTCGGTCGACGCCGCGCGTGCCCGGCCCTTGTCGCCGAACAGTTCCAGGACCTCCGGCCGCGGGCCGACGAAGGTGATCCCGGCATCCGCGCAGGCAGCGGCGAAGTCGGCGTTCTCGGCCAGGAAGCCGTAGCCGGGATGGATCGCGTCGCAGTCCGCGGCGACGGCGCGGCCCACCACATCCTCGATGTTGAGATATGCGGGCACTCCGCGGCCGCCAAGCGGGACGGCCTCGTCGGCGATTCGGAGGTGCAGTCCGTTCGCGTCGTCTTCGGAGTAGATCGCGACCGTGTGGATGCCCAGATCCATCGCCGCGCGGGCGATCCGTACCGCGATCTCGCCGCGGTTCGCTATCAGGAGACGGCGCATCGGCTAGCGCGGTCCGCCCGGCTGAGGCGGCATCGACGCCGCGCGTTGGATCGCAAGCTTCATGAGAGGCATGGCGCGGGGATTATAGGAGCGAGCGCCGCCGTCGCGGTTGCGGCGCCGAAGCGTCCGCGTCCGGGCCGTCAGGTGGCCGCGACCGGAAGGCCGTTCGCACCGAGAGCGATCAGCCGGTGACGGGGACTTGCGGTCAGGCGGTCCGAGGCCCACTCCCGCACCTCATCCTCCTGGCTGAAGAAGACGATCTGGCGCTCTTCGCTCAGATCGAGCAGGAGATCGAGAATGCCGCGGGTACGTTCCGCGTCGCAGTGGACCGTCGCGTCGTCCAGGAACAGGGGCGCGGTCTCGTGTCTGTTCCCCAGCGTTTCGGCCAGACCCACGCGGAGCAAGAGGTACACCTGATCCGCCGCGCCGTGGGAAAGGTCGGCGGCGGCGCGCCATTCGCCGTCCGCGGTCAGGATGCGCACTTCCATGCCCTTCTGCGGGTCGATCGCGGCGTCCGCGTAGCGGCCGTCGGTGATTCGGCTCAGGCGTCGACTCAACGCGCTCGCCAGTTCGGGTGCGAGTCGTTCGTGGACCCGGTCCCGGGCAGTTTCCAGATGGTCGCGGGTGAGCCGGACGATTCGGGCGGCCTCCTCCAGCAGCCGCCGCTCCCGTTCGGTTGCCTCCACCTGTTCCTCGAGTTCCGCGAGCGGGGTGAGTCGATCGGACTCCTTCAGTTGACCGGTGAGGATGTAAACCTTCTTGTGGATCTCGCGGAGCCGGGCGTCCACATCCTGCAGCTCGCCCTGGATCGCGGTTCGGTCGAGCGTTGCCTCGAAGAGCGCGTGTTCGTCCTCGTTCTCCAGACCGGCCGAGAGGCCTTCCAGCCGGTCGGCGAACTGTCCTCGTTCGGCCTCGACCTCTTCGAGCGTTCTGCCGGCGAGAAGATCGGCCAGACGGTTCCAGCGCAGGCGCATCGCGGTCCGGTCCTCTTCGAGCTCTCGGAGGCGACAAGTCGCCCAGGCTTCCGCATCTCCCTCCTCTTCGTCGGGCCGTCCCGCCGCGTGGAGTGCCTTGGCGAACCGCTGCTCGATGCGCTTTCGTTGGTCTTTCTGGGCAACGAGGTTCCGTTCGGCATCGCGGCGCGCCGCGAATTGTCCTCGCAGGTTCTCCCGCCGTTCGTTCGCGGCGCGTTGCTCCCGGTTGCGGCGGCAGAGGTCCTCGTAACGGTTCAGGAGTTCTTCCACCGTCCGGTCCGGGTCGTCCACGCCGCGACGGGCGAGTTCTGTCCGGAGGCGGCCTTCGGCCCCGAGGTGCGCGTCGCGCACCGCGTCCAGTCGACGCTGCCATTCCTTCTTGCGCCACAGCCAGGCCCTCGTCTCGGCCAGGCGGTCCAGAGCCGCGCTGGCGCCGTCCGGCGTCGGCTCGACGCCCAACCGCTCGAGCGTCTGGCGCGCCGGCTCGACCGCGTTCCGCCAGGCGCGAACACTTCGTTCCCGATCCCTTCGGTCGGCCCGTGCATCGGCCAGATCGAGCGGAGTCTTGGCGGCGCGCTCCTGGTCGATCCTGGGGCGTCCCCGGCGCAGGCGGCGGTCCACCAGCAGGGCGAGGCCCATCACCAGGAAGCCGACAACGCCCACGGGCCGTGGCAGGAGGTCGATCATGGCCAGAAGACCCACGAGGCTCCCGATCACTGCGGCTATCGCCCAATGCCTGGCCGGTCGGCGTCCGGTTGCTTCCGCCAACCGATCCTGCTCGTCGACGAGGACCTGTTCCTGCTGCTTCGCCCGGGCCAGCAGTTGCGGGTCGGGTTCCGGCTGCTCGATCGCGGCAAGGGCGCCGCGGATGGCCGGCTCGTGTTTCGGATCGAGCAAGGCGGCGGGCGCCGGGGTCGCGTCGTGCTGCTCGGCCAGCGCGACCCCGGCCCGGGCGGCGCGCCATGCATCGACCGCCGCGGCGACCGAGGAGGCCGGCTCTGCGTCGCCCGTCACGTCGACGGCCGGTTCCAGGAGGCGCGCTTCCAGCTCTGCCGCAGCAGGACCCTCGAGTTCGGCTGGGGCCGGAGGACGATTCCGGTAGAGCGCCAGTGCTTCCCGAAGCTCGCTTGCTATGGCGGCGTCCGGAAGGGTGCTCGTGGCCGGCGGGGCGCCGTCCGGGAACTCTGCCTGCAAGCTGCGGATTCGGCTCAGTTCCTCGTCGATTGTCGCCAGGTCGCTTGCGGCGAGGGCCTTCCGCCAGCGCTTCGCCTCCGCTTCTCGGGCTGCCGCTTCCCGCCGGGCCTCTTGCAGGTCGGCGACCGATTTACGGTGCGCCTCGTGGTCCGTTCTTGCCTCGGTGAGACGCCGCCGCGCAGCGGTTTCCGCGTCGATGGCGCGTTGCAGGCCCTTTGTCGTTCCACGGCGCGCCTGGCCGATCCGGTCGCGAGCGTAGGCGCTCAGGATGCCGAGGGCCCGCTCGGCGGTCGCCGCGCCGGAGGCCGAAGCCGCCGCCTCTTCCCATGTCGTCCGCAATGCCGAGGCTTCGTCGCTGTCGGGTTGGCGCGGGCGCTGGATGTCGTTCTGGGCGATAAACAGGACGGACGGGACGATCCGGCGGTTCAGCCCGAGCAGCGTCGAACCGTCGGCTGAGCCCTCGAACTGCATCTCGTCCTCGATCGAGCGACGCGTGGCCAACTCGAATGCCGAGGCCGCCTTGGCGCGCAGGTCCTTCTGCAGAATCTCGATTCGCCGGCCATCGTCCCGCTCCAGCTCGACCGCCGCACGCCAGGGCCCACCGTTCCACGGCGCGTAGCGGTGTTCGAAGTGTCTCTCGGTGTTTGCGCCGCTGCCTCGCCCACGCCGGCGCCCGCACAGTCCGGCGTAGACGGCCTGCAGCCAGGTCGACTTGCCGGCCTCGTTCGATCCGGTGACCACCGTCATTCCTGGCGCGAAGCGAAGCTCGCCTCTCAGCTTGCCGAAGTCCTCGGCCTTGATCCGATCGATCCTCATCGGGACGTCGTCCCTTGGGCCGGGCCATCGCGCGGCGGCGTTTCGTCGGCCGGGGAAGAGATGCCTCTCGACCCACCCGTTGCCGCCTCGTCGGGCGCCCGGCTCAAACGCAGGTCGTCGATGATCCGGGGATCGGTCTCACCTTCCAGGGCGCGGAGCCCGGCGAGAAGGACCAGCCTCCGGACTTCCGGTTCCATCTCCGCGGTCTGTAGCTGCTTGACGAAGGCGCCTCGGACGGTGGGCTCCCGAGCGATCTCGTCGAGGTCGAACGGCCGGCGAACGGCCGTGTGGTCGGGCAGAACCTGGTCCGTTCCCGAAGGGAGTGCGAACGCCGGTGGTTCAAAGTCCGTGGCGTGGATCCGGACATCCGTCGGAAGCACGCCATGCAGGCGGACGCGAACCGGGCCGCGGACCGCTTCGATGCCCCGGTGGACCCGTCCCCGCACCTCATCGATCGACTCCGCGCCGGTGACGTCCACGTCGACCCGGTGGAGGGCCGGCGGTCGCTTCAGGCGCCGCACGGTGACGTCGTTGCCGCCGGTTTCCAGAACGGCCGCGCTGCCCCAGGCGCCGCCGAACGTGAGCTGTTCAAGCGAGCCAAGGCGGGTCCAGGTCGAATCGTCGGCAGCCTTGTGCGAGTGGCCGACAGCCGCGTGGTCGAAGCCCGCGGCGGCGACCTGTTCCGCGTCGAAGGGGGCGTGGCGGTGTGTGCCCTGGAACGCGGCGTTTCGTTCCTCGCCGTGGAACAGGGCGATGTGGATGCCGGAATCGTTCGTTTGCGAGTCCGGGATTCGGAATCCGTCGTCGAAGAAGCCGGGGGTGTCGGCTGGCTTGCGGTGGGCGGCGCCCCAGATCGTCACGCCGTCGGTGAGCGCCTTCGACACGAAGTGTGTTTCAAGGAAGATGTGGACGTTCCCCGGCCAGTCGACGCGCCGGTAGGGGCTCGCCGTGTCCGCGTAGTCGTGGTTGCCGGGTGCGGCGAAGACCTGGATCCCGGACCGTTCGAAGGTCCGGCGCAGAAACTCGACCGTGTCCGGCGACACGAGGTCGTGCTCGAACAGGTCGCCGGCGATCAGTACTGCCGCGGCGTCTTCGTGCCTGGCCTGCTCGAAGGCCCAGGTCACGCCTTCGCGGAGCCGCTGCCGCTGCCGGCGGGCGACGTGTCGGTTCGCCCAGCCGAACTTCGAGTCCAGGTGGACGTCGCTGAAGGCGATGAGCTTCATCTGCGCACCTCAGCGTGCGGGTTGCTGCAGCGGTCGGAGCATGTGACGGAGTGGCCGGCGGGAAAGGGGATCGACGCCTACTCCTTCAGCACGGTCGGCCAGTTCCCGTCGGCACTCTCGATGTTCGCGTCGCGGTCCTCGAGCCACTGCTCCATGATCTTCCTGTTGTAGTTCAGGTAGAGCTTGTCGCCCACGACGGTGAATGCGTCCGGGTCTGTGGGCGCGGTGTAGTTGCGGCTTACCGCCCAGGCGCAGTAGCCGCCGTACTGCGGCGCGTACTTCTCCGGGTCGTCGGCGAAGAGGTTGCGGTTCTCCTCGCTCGCGAAACGCCAGTCGGCGCCCTGCCAGCCGAGGGTGAACTCCTTGCGGCCCTTCACTGCTTCCCCTTCCGTGAAGTAGGCCACGGGGTCGTAGCCGCGGATTGCGAGATCTCCGCGGGTGGCGAAGATCGGGTCCTTCTCGGCGGCGGCGGCCGGAATCGGCGCCAGTGCGGCGCTGACGACGAAGGCGACGATGGCTGTTCTGCGGGCACATCGAGCACGATGGCGGGGGCGCTGTGACCTGAACATGAAGCAAACTCCTCCCCTGGAGCGAGTCTATTCAGTCGGGGTGGAACTCCTCCAGGAAGACCGAGGCCAGGAGCTTGCGCGGCAGAACCGGGTGCGCCGGCGTCCCCGCCGGCATCCGGCGCGAAGCGCCGGTCTCTGACCTTCTGCCGGGCTATCGTTCAGATCTCGAGTCTCTCCGTCTGCAGTCCCTTGAAGCGATCGAAGTCGCGGTCGTGGGTCAATAGCCTGGAGACGCCGTGCTCACGGCAGAGCGCGACGATCTGGGCATCGAAGACGAGGTTCCCAACGGCGTTCACTTCGCGGATGGCTTCGAGGAGGAGTTGGGCATAGTGCGGGCCGGGCCGCAGCAGCGTCAGGCTCGGTGACGCGAGGATGCGCTCGACGTTCGTGCTGATCTCATCCGCCGTGTACGGTGGATTGAGGACCTTGGGATGCGTCGCTACGCGAAGAAACTCGACCACGCAGGGCGCGGGAAGGGACCAATTGGACAGGGAACCGGCGAGCGCCGTCAGGCGGCCGCAGGCGGCCTTGTGCATGCGTGAACTCGGGTCGTGGGCGTAGACGAGGATGTTCGTGTCGACAGCGATCACTCCAGACCGTCCATGATGTCGTAGAGCGAGTTTCGATCGGCGACGTCGACGCCCGGCAGCGTGCGCGTCTTCTTGGTTACCAGGTTCAGCTTGAAGGGAGCCTCGGCTCGCTGCGGCGGCTGCAGATACTGGCGGATCGCCCGTTCGATCAGGCGCGTCAACGGTTCGCCGTCCTCTGCCGCGCGTATCTTGGCGTCCCGGATCAGGCGGTCGTCGAAGTTCAGCGTGGTCTTCATACAGAAATCTGTACCATCGGAACCAGATTTCTGTCAACGGAGCCGCCCTGGTTGAACCTGGGACGTTTGGGGAGCCACTCCCGCGACGGGCGGCGACAACTCGCGGATAGTGTCTGCTGCGGTCATGCGACGTTCTTCCGTGCTTGTCTCGATCGGTCTGGCTGTGGCTTTCTGGGCTTGCGGCGAAGCGGACGGTGGTGTGAAACCATCGACAGCGGCTCCCTCGCCGACGCCGATCTTCGTCGAGCGCGCAGCCGAAGCGGGGCTGGACTTCCTCCATCAAAGCGGCGCGACCGGCGACTACAACTACCCCGAGCTCCTGGTGGGCGGCGGGGCGCTGCTCGACATGGACGACGACGGCCTGCTCGACGTCTACCTCGTCCAGAGCGGTCCTGTACCCGGAACCGCTGGGAACGCGGGCGTCCGGCCCACATCCGGCGGCCCGGCCGCCGACCGGCCCGGCAACCGGCTGTACCGCAACCTGGGTGACGGCACGTTCGAGGACGTGACGGCCGCGGCCGGCGTCGGCGATACGAGCTACGGCGCCGGGGCCACCGCGGCCGACTACGACCGGGACGGCCTGGTCGATCTCTACATACTGAACGTTGGCGCGAACCGGCTGTACCGCAATCTCGGCGACGGCGCCTTCGAGGACACCACGGAACGCGCCGGCGTCGGCGACGCCTCTTGGTCATCGAGCGCCGTTTTCTTCGACTACGACGGTGACCTGGACCTGGACCTCTTCGTTGCGAACTACGTTGTCTGGAGCGCCGACCGGGAGCGCCCCTGCATCGGGCCGAACGGCCTCCGCAACTACTGCAATCCGGCAGAGTATCCGCCAGCGCCGGACACGCTCTACCGCAACGAGGGGAACGGCCGGTTCGTCGACGTGAGCGAGGCCGCGGGAATCCGCTCCGTCGCCGGCCCCGGATTGGGCGTCGTCGCGGCCGACCTCGACGGCGACGGCCTCGTCGACCTCTACGTGGCGAACGACCAGGCGCCGAATCACCTGTGGTTGAACCGGGGCGATGGCGCGTTCCGGGAGGACGGCCTTGCCCGCGGTGCGGCGCTCAACGAGCTGGGTCAGCCCGAGGCCGGGATGGGCATCGCCTTGGCAGACCCCGACGGCGACGGCGACCTCGACCTCTTCCTGACCCACCTGAGCGGGGAAACGAACACGTTCTACCGCAACGACGGTGCCGGTTTCTTCGTGGACGCGACCGACGAAGTACGGCTGGGCGGCGTCAGCCAGCCATACACCGGCTTCGGCACGTCCTGGTTCGACTACGACGGGGACGGGGTGCTCGATCTGTTCATCGCCAACGGCAAGGTGACGCCGGGGGATACCGCCGTTTTCGACTATCGCGAGCCGAATCAGTTGCTGCGCGGCACGCCCTTCGGCGTCTACGAAGACGTTTCGGGCCGGGCCGGCGCCGTCCTGGAGCTGCTCGAGGTGAGCCGTGGGGCGCTGTTCGGCGACCTGGACAACGACGGCGACGTGGACATCGTCGTCGTGAACAACGAGGGGCCGGCCCGGCTGCTCCGCAACGAAGTGGGGAACACCGCGCCCTGGCTGATCGTTGACCTCTGCGGCGGCGGCATCCTCGACCGTTCCGCCATCGGCTCGCGCGTCACCGTCCGCGGGGGAGGCAGAAGCTGGACCCGGGACGTGAGGCCGGCGCAGAGCTTCGCCGCTGCCAACGGTCCCCGAATTCACTTCGCGTTCGGCGACATTCCGGGCGTCGATCACATCAGGGTGAACTGGTCGCACGGCGGGGTCACCGAACGGTCGGGTTTGCCGGTGAACAGCGTTCTGCGGCTGCTCGCGCCGGGCGGTACCGCACCGGCTGAGGGAGTGTGTCGTGATGCGCATTGATCGCGGGGGGCTGGCCATTCTTGCTTCGCTTCTTCTCGCGTGCAGCGAACCGCCGCCACAGGTAGCGGCGATTGCCGAAGTTCCCCGCATCCCGAACCTCAACGAACTCGATCCCGGCTTCGCCACCGCCGTCCGCGACGCTGTGGCGGCCGTGGAACGCGACCCGTCGAGCGGGCGCGCGGTCGGCGGTCTGGGCCGCCTCTACCAAGCGCACCGGTACGCCGATCAGGCTCGCCGCTGCTACGAACGCGCCGCGGAACTCGATCCGGGGACTGCGGAATGGCCGTACTACCTGGGCTTTCTTGCCGCCGGCCGCGGTGCGCACATCGAGGCGGCACGCCGTTTCGAACGCGTTCTCGAGCTTCGTCCGTCGTACTGGGCGGCGCGCGTGCGCCTCGGCAACGCATTGCTCGCTGCCGGCGACCTGGACGGCGCGGACGAGGCCTTCCAGGCGACGCGTTCGGCGGCGCCGGCCACTCCTTGGGGCGAACTCGGCATGGGCAAGACGGCGCGACGTCGGGGGCGCTTCGAGGAGGCCGCCGAGCACCTGCGCTCGGCCCTGGCGGTCGACCCGGAGCATCGCGAGACGCGCTATCTGCTGGCAATGACCGAGCGGCAGCTCGGTAACGCCGCGCGCGCCGAAGAGTTGCTTCGCGGCCTGGAGGAAGCGAAGGTGTCAAGCCTCGACGACCCGATGATGCAGGCGGTCCAGGTCCTGGTGCGGGATACCCGGACGATGATCCGAACCGCGAACGAACGCCTGGCGGACGGCGACCATCAGGCTGCGGAGCGCCTCTATCGTGAGGTCCTGCGGCTCGATCCGGATTCGTACGACGCCCACCTCAACCTGGGCGTGCTCTACGGTCTCGCCGATCGCAACCAGGAGGCCGCGACCGCACTGGAACGGGCGATCGAAATCGATGCCGACCGGGCCGACGCCTATGCTCTCCTCACGATCGCCTACATCAAGACGGGGCGCGCCGAAGAGGGCTTGAGACAGTTGGAGCAGGCGCTCCGGATCGACCCGGATCACACCAGAGCCCGTGAGATTCTCCGCAGTCTGGGCGGGAGCTAGGAAGGCTCGTGGAGGTCGCCGTGACCGATAGCGAGCGGGGCGAGATGTTGGTCGGCTTCGGCCGTCTCGCGCCGAGCCTCGTGATCGGCCTCGTCGTCGCCTCGGCCTGCCCGGAGGCTGGGCTCGGCCAGGGAGCGGTTCTTGAGATCCACGAGGTCCAGGGCCGTGGGTTCTCCAGTTCCCGGGTGGGCGAGACGGTGACGACGCACGACAACGTCGTGACCGCCGTCGGCGCCGGCGGCTTCTTCATTCAGACGCCGTCCGCGCGGAGCGACAACGAAGCCGACACGTCGGACGGCGTGTTCGTGCTCCATGGCGGAACGCCTCCCATCAACGCCGGAGACCAGGTCGATGTCGTCGGTACCGTGGAGGAGTTCCGTGGCTTCACGCGGATCGACGCGACGGTTGCCGGAGGCTCGGTCAGGATCGACGCCAGCAACCAGCCCTTGCCTGCGCCGGTGGAGTTCAACGGCTCTCGACCGTCCCCGGACCCCTCGAGCCCGAGTTGCCGGAGGGAGTACGAGTGCTACGAGGGTATGCGCATCCGGATCGCGACGGGAACGGTGTCCAGCGGCAGCCAGCACTTCAGCTCGGACCCGGTGGCCGAGATGTACGTCACGCCGACGGCCGCCCGCGGCTTTCGCGAGCCCGGCATCGAGTATCCCGGCCGGCCGGGTCTGCCGGTCTGGGATGGAAACCCCGAGGTGTTCGAACTCGACCCCGACAAGCTCGGTCTGCCGAACGCCTCCTGGGTCCCCGGCACGACGTTCACCGCGACGGGCGTGCTCGGCTACGAGTTCGGCGGGTACGAGATGTGGCCGACCGAGCTGACTGTGCGAACCGAGGCCGAGGCGTTGCCGCGCGCGGTCCGCGCGAAGGCGCCGCGCGAGATCACGGTGGCGTCGCAGAACCTGTTGAACCTGCGGGAGAACGCCGACGCGGCCAAGCTGGGCAAGTTGTCGCTCCTGATCCGGGAGGTTCTGCGTGCGCCCGACATCGTCGCCGTACAGGAGGTCTCCGGGCGGACTGCGCTGCAGAACCTCGCCGCGCGCATCCGCAGCGACGACTCGAACGTGCGCTACACCGCCCATGTCGGGGCGCCGGGAAGGTCCTCGGGTGTGGGCTTCCTGGTGCGCTCCGGCCTGGCAGTCGTCCAGGTGACTGAACATGGCCGAAGCGAGACATTCGTGGACCCCCGGGACGGAACCGTCGACCGGCTTCACGACCGGCCGCCGGTCGTGCTCGAGGCGACGTCGAGCGGCCTGACGTTCACCGTCGTAGCGGTTCACAACCGCTCGCTGATCGATGTCGACGACGCGGCCCGAGGGGAGTGGGTCCGCACGAAGCGCCTGGAGCAGGCGCAGTCCGTGGCCCGGCTTGTCGAGTCGCTTCAGGACGAGAACGCGCTCGTCGTGGGCGACTTCAACGCGTTTCAGTTCACCGACGGCTACGTCGATGTCGTCGGCCAGATCAGGGGACGCGTGACGCCGGGCGAGAACCTGATGGCCGGTACCGATCTCGTGACCAGGGATCTGTGCAACCTGGTCGACCGCGTGCCGGACTCCGAGAGGTACTCGTTCCTCTTCGGCGGCAACGCTCAGGTCCTGGACCACGCGCTGGTGAACCAGTCCCTGGAGCGGCACGTCGTGGACATCGAGTACGCGCGCGGCAATGCGGACGCCGCGCGCCACAACGAGGACGACGCGACGAACGCGCTCTTCGCCGCGGACCACGACGGCCTCGTCGTGTACCTCTCGCCGGACGCAGGGCCGCCGGTGAGTCGGTCACCGTGCGAGGTCGCGGCGCCCGAGCCGGAGCCCGACCCGGAGCCCGAGCCGGAGCCCGACCCGGAGCCCGAGCCGGACCCGGATCCGGACCCCGAGCCACCGGAGGTCGCCGAGTGCAGCGACGACGACGTTCTCTGCGTAGGGCACTTCGACGTCCAGGTCGCCTGGCGTAGCTCCGACGGCAGGACCGGCCGCGGCGTGGCCCACAAACTGACCGGCGAGAGCGGGGACTTCTGGTTCTTCGAGCCGGCGAACATCGAGATGGTCGTCAAGGTGCTGGACGGCTGTGCGAACAACGGCCACTACTGGGTCTTTGCCGCCGGTCTCACGGATGTCGAGGTGACGACAACGGTTCGCGACCGGAGGAACGGTGCCCGCAGGAAGTGGGTGAATCCGTTGGGCCGGCTGTTCGAGCCGATCAGGGACACCGAGGCCTTCGACACCTGCGATCCGGAATCGGGTGCGGGGGGCCAAGGCCGGTCCGTGTCTGGCGGAGCACTTCGGGATTCGGCGGAACTCTCGCGCCTCGCCGGGCACAGCACCGCCGCTCAGGCCGCCGCGGTCGCCGGCACATGTGTGGCCAGCGAGACGTCGCTCTGTCTCGAGGACTCGCGCTTCGAAGTCCGGGCGAACTGGCAGACCGGCGACGGAGCGGGCGTCGGCACGGTCGTTCCCCGCACGCCGGACACGGGAATGTTCTGGTTCTTCAGCCCCGGCAACATCGAGTTGGTCGTCAAGGTCCTGGATGGTTGTCATCTGACCGGGCACCGATGGGTGCTGATGGGTGGGTTGACCGATGTCGGCGTCGAGATCACGGTGACGGACAGCGAGTCCGGCGCCGTGGAGACGTACCGGCACCTGGAGGGCTCGCCCTTCGCGACGAGGTTCGATCTCGAGGCCTTCCCGTGCAGCGCCGACGGGTGAGCGGGGTAGCGGGTGAGTGCGAGTCGCCGGTGGGCTATCGTCGGCCTGTCGATGGCGGCGGACTCACGCCGCGCGAAACGCGGAGGTGGCCGAGTGGGTGATGGCGAGAGCGTGTTGAAGGCGGTTCAACTGGGACGGAAATGCGGGCTCCGGGTGTCCGAGTTGTGCCTGGGGACGATGAACTTCGGCGAGCCGGGCCGCGGCCACCAGGGCGACTGGACGCTCGACATCGATGCTTCGCGGCCGATCTTCCAGGCCGCGGTCGAGCGTGGCCTGTTCTACTTCGACTGCGCCGACACCTACGGCATCGGCGCCTGCGAGCGGGTCGTCGGGTCGCTTCTGCGCGAGCTGTTGCCTCGCGACGAGTACGTGATCTCGACCAAGGTGTCCATGCCGATGGGCCGGTCCCCGAACCAGGGCGGGTTGTCGCGCAAGCACGTCATCGAAGGGGTCGACGCCTGCCTGGAGCGGCTCGGTCTCGACTACATCGACCAGTTGATCATCCACCGCCATCCGCACGGGATTCCGGGGCAGGTCAGAGCACCGATCGAGGAATCGCTGGAGGCCCTGCATGACGTCGTCAAGGCGGGCAAGGCCCTGTACCTGGGCGCCTCGTCCATGTTCGCGTGGCAGTTCGTCGAACTCCAGATGACGGCGCGGCAGAACGGCTGGACCGAGTTCGTCTCGATGCAGAACCACTACAACCTCGTGTACCGCGAGGAAGAGCGGGAGATGAACCCGTACTGCGCCCGGACGGGCGTCGCGCTGACCCCATGGTCGCCGCTCGCGCGCGGCATCCTGACCGGTTCCTACAAGGGCAGCTTCGATGAGGGCGGCACCGACCGCTCGAAGGGCGGCGACCGGTCGCGCACGGAGATGCTCTACCGCGGCGCCGCGACCTTCGACATCGCCGACCGGGTGGTCGAGGTGGCGCAGAAGTACGGCCGCACGCCGGCGCAGGTTTCCCTTGCCTGGTTGCTGAGCAAGCCCGAGGTGACCTCTCCCGTCGTCGGCGTGTCGAAGGTCTCCCAGATCGAGCAGCTCGTCGAGGCGACGGCGATCGAGCTCGATGCGGAGGACGTCGCCTACCTGGAGGAACTGTACCAGCCGGTGGAGAACCTGCTTTCGCTCGGTCACTCCTGAGAGGGTTGCAGGCACGGACCGCACCCGTTGCCGCGAGGGCTCGCCCAGGCCGGCGCCACCGAGCGACCCTGGTGCTGATCGCTCGCGTTCGACGGGGAAGTGGCAGGGCCGGTGGTAGTTGAGGTAGGGAGCGAGCACGCCGCGCAGGGACAAGGCTGCCAGGTGCTAGGCTGTTTCCGGACGGTTGTTCGGGCTCAGGCTGCTGGCGTCGTTTGGTCTGCGGCGCGGTTCAGTGGCCACTGATGAAGCTCCGGGTCGGATCGCTCCACGGCGCATGAGAGCCGCGCGGGGGATCGCGAGCCGAACGGGCAGCCGGAGTCACCGGAAACGGCGGCTCATCCTTGGCAGGGCTTTATCGGGACTTCTCCGGCGGACGGGAGAGTTCCGGAAGTACCCCGCATGCGACGGGGATTGGCGGGCCTGCCGGCAGGGCAGCGGCGTTTCATGTCGTCTGGTCCCTTGCCGGCTACGAAACCGGTGAGGTTCACCATGAGAGGGGATGTAGGTCATGAAGGCGAATTCCGGGTCTGTGTTGTTGCGCCTCGTTGTGTGCTGCGTGTTTGTCGTGCTGGGTTCGGGGGCCGGCTTCGGGCAGATCGTGATCACGGAGATCATCCAGAATCCGTCTGCCGTCGGCGACGGCGCAGGAGAGTGGTTCGAGTTGCACAACGCGGGTTCGTCGGCGGTCGACATCGACGGCTGGAAGATCAAGGACGACTCGTCGGCGCAAGAGACGCACACGATCAGCAAGCAGGGCGGTCTTTCGATTCCGGCGGGCGGCTACATCGTCCTTGCGTTGAACGCCGACTCGAACGCGAACGGCGGCGTGACGGCGGCCTACACCTATTCGAGGATCAGTCTCGGCAACAGTACGGACGGTCTGGTGCTGACGGACGGTTCCGATGTCGAACAGGATCGCGTGGTCTGGGACAACGGCAGCACGTTCCCGGATCCGAATGGCGCCTCGATGGCGCTGATGACCGACATGAACGGGAACTACCTCGACAACAGTGTCGGCGCGAACTGGTGCGAATCGCAGAACACTTGGCCGGGAAGCGCCGGCGACAGCGGCACGCCGGGCGCAGCAAACGACTGCATGTCCGGCCCGACGACCTTCTCCGGCGCGATCTACGAGATCCAGGGCAGTGGCGGCGGGAGCCCCGAGCTTGGCGCGCTGGCGACGACCGAGAACAACGTCGTGACCGCCGTCGGCGCGGGCGGGTTCTTCATCCAGACGCCCACCGCGAACAGCGACAACGACGCGGACACGTCGGACGGCATCTTCGTCCTCTACGACGGAACGCTCATGATCGAGGTCGGCGACCAGGTCGACGTGACGGGAACGGTGGAGGAGTTCTTCGGTTTCACACGTCTCGATGCAACGGTGGACGACGCCTCGGTCACGGTGGACGCAAGCAACCAGCCGCTGCCGGCGCCGGTGGAGTTCGGCGCCGGGATTCCCTCGCCCGACCCGGCGAACCCGAGTTGCTCGATGGAGTACGAGTGCTACGAGGGCATGCGGATTCGGATCGCCACCGGCACGATCAGCGGACCGAGCCAGTACTTCGGCAGCGATCCGGTCGCCGAGATGCACATCACGCCGACCGGTGCGCGGGCGTTCCGGGAGAAGGGTCTTGAGTACCCCGGCGATCCCATGCATCCGAGCGTCCCGGTCTGGGACGGCAATCCGGAGGTGTTCGAGCTCGACCCGGACAAGCTTGGACTACCGAACGAGTCCTGGGTGCCGGGGACCACGTTTACGGCCATCGGCGTGCTTGGCTACGAGTTCAGCGGCTACGAGATCTGGCCCACTGAACTGAGGGCGCTCCGCATGGCGCCGCCGTTGCCGCACCCGGTGCGCGGGAGGGCGGAGAAGGAGGTCTCCGTGGCTTCCCTGAACATGTTGAACTTTGACCGGGACGCCTCGTCCTACGGCACGAAACGGGACAAGCTGTCGCAGTACATCCTGGAGGTTCTGCGGGCGCCGGACATCATCGGCGTGCAGGAGGTGTACTCGCTTGCCTCGCTCGAGGGCCTCGCCCTGGAGATCCAGAGGGACGACCCGAACGTTCGCTACTCCTCCTACCTGGAGGTGGGAAACCGCGACCCGGGGATCAACGTTGCATTCCTCGTCCGGTCCGGCGTCACGGTTCAGGCGGTGACCCAGTACGGGAAGAGCGAGACCTACCTGAACCCGTCGACGAACATGCAGGACCTGTTGCACGACAGGCCGCCGCTCCGGCTCGATGCGTCCGTCGGTGGATCGAACTTCTCCGTGGTCGTCGTCCACAATCGGTCGCTCATTTCCGTCAACACGGAGCGGGTGCAGGCGAAGCGTCTCGCCCAGGCGCAGTCCGTGGCCCGGCTGGCGCAGTCGCTTCAGGACCGCGCGCTGGTCATCGTCGGTGACTTCAACGCCTTCCAGTTCACGGACGGCTATGTCGACGTGATCGGCCAGATCATGGGCAACGTGACGGCGAGCGAGAACGTGTCTTCGGGTCCCGACCTGGTCGATCCGAATCTGACGAACCTGATCGACCGGGTGCCGGCGGATCAGCGCTACTCCTACTCCTTCCGGAACAACGCCCAGGTGCTCGATCACGCATTGGTGAACGCGCGGATGCTGCCAAACGTGGTCGGGATGCGTTACGCCCGCGGCAACGTGGACGCTCCGGAGAGAGAGGAGAACAACATCGATTCGCCGCTGGCGGCTTCCGACCACGATGGCTTCGTCGTGTGGCTCAAGGCCCCAGGGCGTGTCGAGGACGGTGGCGGCGGCGGTGGCGGCGGCGGTGGCGGAGTCACGCCGCCCGGCGCCGCCCAGGCGGATCTGGGCCTCTCCGTCGCCGGTCCGTTCGTGGCGGACGGCCGCGCGCGCTTCACGGTGACCGTTCGAAACGCCGGGCCGGGCAGCGCCCGTGGAGTCCTCGTGAGCAGCGCCCTGAGCGGAACCGGGAACGCGGCCGGGGTTTCGACGTCGGGTTGCGAGGAGGATCCTGACGGCCTGGCGAGATGCACGCTCGGTGACCTGGCCGCGGACGGCTCGGCCTCGTTCACGATCGATGTCCCCAGCGCGGGGGCGGGCCGGCCGTCGCTCGGCTACACGGGGGCGGTGAAGAGCGACACGCCGGACCCGCGACCCGGCAACGACACGGTGACGACCACGCTGCCGCTCGGGCCGCCGGCTGCGCCGACCGACCTCGTGGCCGCCGCGCGAAGCGGCACGGAAATCGAACTGCGCTGGAAGGACAACTCGAGCACGGAAACGGGGTTCGCCGTGTACCAGCAGGGGCCGGGCGATTCGAAGCTGCGTCTGATCGGGACGGCGGCGGCGAACAGCCGTTCGACGAAGGTGACCGGCCTGGTTCCCAACGTGACCTACAACTTCGCGGTCGAAGCGCGGAACGGACAGCTCCGCTCCGAGCGCACGCCGACAGCGACCGCGACCACCTGGGCCGAGGCGAATCTGAGTGTCCACGCGGAGGGACGGGTCGTTTCGGAGGAACTCGCCCGCTTCACCGTGAGCGTCCGCAACGCAGGTCCCGACGACGCCTCGACTGTCGTCGTGACCAGTTCTCTGATGGCGGCGGGAGGCTCCTTCGCGACTTCGACAACCGGTTGCCGCGAGGACCCGAGTGGTGTCCCGGCGTGCGGTCTGGGCGGCATCGAAGCGGGAGAGTCGGAGTCGTTCACGATCGATGTCGAGATCGATGCCGCGAGCCGGAACTCACTCACCTACAGCGGCGCCGCCGGCGACATTGCGGATCCCAGGCCTCAGGACGACACGGTGGAGACGATCCTGCCCCTTGGCCGGCCTGCGCCGCCGTCCCATCTGGAGGCGACGGCGGTTAGCGGGATGGAGGTCGAACTCCGGTGGCGGGACAACTCGGACAGAGAGACGGGATTCGGCGTCTTCCTCCAGGGTCCCGGTGACTCGAAGCTGCGGATGATCGGGACGGCGCCGGCGAACGCGACCTCAGCGGTCGTGAACGAACTCGTACCGGACGTCACCTACAGCTTCGCCGTGGAGGCTCTGAATGGGCTGCTTCCCTCAGAGCGCACGCCCGAATCCACGGCGACCACCTGGACCGTGGACGCCGCCCGGTGCGGCGACGATGACTCTCTGTGCGTCGGAGCTTTCCAGGTGGAGGTCGAATGGGACGACGGCAAGGGCCGGGTGGGCCGAGGGTTTGCCGAGCGACTGACGGCCGACGCCGGCGACTTCTGGTTCTTCGATCCGGCGAACATCGAGTTGGTGGTCAAGGTGCTCGACGGCTGCGCGATCAACGATCGCTACTGGGTCTATGCCGCCGGCTTGACGGATGTCGAAGTGGCGATGACGGTGCGCGATCTCCGTTCCGGTGTTGAGAAGAGCTGGACGAACCCGCTTGGCACGCGGTTCAGGCCGATCGCGGACGCTTCGGCGTTCGCCACGTGCGGTAACGGATCGAGCGTGCGCAGCCGGAGCGTCAGCGTCCTGAGCGGCGCCCCGCGGGGACCGGGCGAGGCGCGGTACGCGGCCAGCCTGAACACTGCCGGCGTGGCTGGCTCGGCCGGCGGCGCCTGTGCCGCGGGCGAGGCGACTCTCTGCCTGCTGGATTCGCGCTTCGAGGTGCGGGCCGACTGGGAAGTCGATGGTCGAAGCGGCATCGCCACCGCCGTTCCGCGCACCACGGATACCGGGATGTTCTGGTTCTTCACGGCGGACAATGTCGAACTGGTGGTCAAGGTGCTCGACGGCTGCCGCGAGACCGGCCACCGCTGGGTGCTCATCGGCGGCTTGACTGACGTCGGCGTGGAGGTAACCGTGACCGACAGCGAGTCGGGCAGGGCAAGGATGTACCGGAATCTCGAGGGGACGCACTTTCCCGCGATGTTCGACGTGACAGCCTTTGCCTGCGATGCGGGACAGTGAGTCCGGAGCAGCTAAGACGTGCCGGAACCTGGAGGGTTCCCCTTTCGGGGCCCAGTGCGATATCGAGGCCTTTGTGTGCGGCGCGGCACGGACCGCACCCGTTGCCGCGAGCGCAGCGCGGCGGCCGTCCAGGCGCTATCATCGGCACCGGTCTTCGCACTCCGACAGGGAGGGGGAACCCCGGTTGCAGCATCGCGCCTATCCAGGAATCCGCGGGGCAGTGACGGTCGCTTGCGCGCTCGCACTCGCGACGGCAGCCTTCGGTGCACCGGTCGACTCGGCCGGTCACGCCTGGATCGGCGACCTGGAGCCTCTCGCCGAAGCGAACTTCGGCTACGAACAGGCGGCGCACCTGCTGGAACGCGCCGGCTTCGGCGGCACGCCGGCTGAGATCGAGGAACTCGTTTCCCTGGGCCTCCACGGCGCGGTCTCGCGGCTCGTGGACTATGAGCAGGTAGACGACTCGGATCTTCTTCCGTTCGACGAGTCCGGGATCTGGGACACCGGGATGGACCCGTTTCCGCCCAGCCGCGCCGCGGCGGTGAGGAGGGGGCGCCGGAACGGCCATGCCCTGGGCGTCGATGTGCTGCCGGAAGGTTCCTCGCGCCCGCTACAGCCGGTGGTCGACAAGTTCTTCTACGGCCTGCGCAGCAACGTCCTGGAGACGCGGCGGCTGGCGCTCTGGTGGGGCGACCGGATGGTGGTGACGCCGCGGCCGCTCGAAGAGAAGATGACCCTCTTCTGGCACGACCACTTCGCCACGTCGGAGGTCAAGGTCCGCGACGTGCGGAAGATGCACCGGCAGAACCGGACCCTGCGCGCGCACGCCACGGCCGACTTCAAGAGCCTGGTGCTCGCAGTGATGCGCGATCCGGCGATGCTGGTCTACCTGGACAACCGGGAGAACGTGAAGGACCACCCGAACGAGAACTTCGGCCGCGAGTTGCTCGAACTGTTCACGATGGGGGTCGGCAACTACACGGAGCAGGACATCCGGGAGGCGTCGCGGGCGTTCACCGGCTGGACCAACGAGGTGCTCGACTTCCAGTTCGACGCGGAGCTCCACGACGACGGCCCGAAGACCTTCCTGGGGCGCGAGGGGAACCTGGGCGGGGCGGAGGTGCTCGACATCATTCTCGAGCAGCCGGCGACCGGAGAGTTCATCGCCGGCAAGGTGTACCGCTACCTCGTTCGCGAGGACCTGGAGCCCGCGCTCCAGGCGGAACTGGGTCGCTACCTGCGCGGGTCCGGGTACGAGCTGAAGGCGTTGTTGGGAAAGATCCTCTCGTCGCGCGACTTCTACAGCCCGCCATCGGTCGCCACGCAGATCAAGAGTCCGGTCCAGCTCGTCGTCTCGACCTACCGCAAGCTCGGCGTCGGGAAGGCGCCCACGGTGCCTGACATGAACAGTCTGACCGGCCGCCTGGGACAGCAACTGCTCTACCCGCCGAACGTCGCCGGCTGGGCGGGCGGCCGGACCTGGATCACGCCGGCGACGCTGCTGGAGCGCGGCAACGCGATGCGTTCGGTGCTCTTCCCTCCCAGTCCCGAAGAGTTCGGCCACCCGGACCGGCGTCTTCCGGGAATCTACCGGCAGGTCGAGGAGCGGCTGGCGCAGGGCATGACGATCACCGCGGCGACGAAGCAGGGAGATGCGGCGTCGAACGCGATGGCCGATGCCGACGAGGAGTACAACACGCGCTACGGCGGCTACCGCGGCTACGCGATGGCGTACGAGCGGGTCAAGCTGATTCCCCGGCATGTCCTGGACGTCGACCTGCGCACGATCGTGCTGGCGGCCGGAGCGACCGACGCCAAGGGCGCGGTCGATCATCTGCTGCGCCGGTTCCTGCGCGTGCCGTTGACCGACGCCGGCCGCGGCGCGCTGGTGGACTACCTTGCCGCGGAACTCGATTCGGTCGCGCTGGACGAAGATGCCGAGGGAGCGCCGGAGAAGGTGGAGGAGGCGCTGCGCTCAGCGCTCTACCTCATCTTCAGTTCGCCGGAGTACCAGTTGGGCTAGAGCCGCCCGAGACTTAGGGAGAAGGAGCCGATATGCCTGAACGACTACCCTGCGGCTGCTCGCGGCGCGACTTCATGCGCCGCGGCCTGTACGGCATCGGCGTAGCAGCCGGCCTGCCGGCGATGCTCGGCCGGACTTCCGCGGCGCTCGCGCTCGAAGAACTGCAAACCGGTGCTTCGGATGCATCGCGGCGTGTCCTCGTCGTGGTCGAACTTTCCGGCGGAAACGACGGTCTGAACACGGTCGTCCCGTTCCGCAACGACGAGTACTACCGGGTGCGGCCCAACCTGGGCATTCGCCCGCGGCAGGTGCTCGGGCTCACGGACGAGGCGGGGTTTCATCCCTCGCTCGTCGGCATGGAGCGGTTGTACAAAGAGGGGCAGATGGCCGTCGTCGAAGGCTGCGGTTACCCGAACCCGAGCCTCTCCCACTTTTCGTCGATGGGCTTCTGGCACACCGGCGTGCCGAACGGCGGCGAGGCTCTCGGCTGGCTCGGCCGCCTCGCCGATGACCACGGTCCCGACGGCACGCCGAACTACATCGTCAACGTGGCCAACTCGCAGTCCCTGGCTGTGCGAGCGGCCCAGCACTCGCCCCTTGTGTTCGACGATCCGGGCCGCCTTCGCCGTCAGGGGACGCCGCGGCAGAAGCACGCGCTCGAGCAGCTCGGAACGGAGGCGGCGAGCGGCAACGACGCCCTCGACTTCCTGCGCGGCACGGCCTCGAACGCCGCCTCCAGCGCGGCGCTGGTGCGCGACGCCTGGTCGGGCTACCGCACGCCGGTGGACTACGGCATCGGCGGCCTCGGCGCCGACCTGCGCAAGGTCGCGGCGCTGATCCAGGCCGAGCTGCCCACGCGCATCTACTACGTCAGCTTCCGCGGCAACTCGTTCGACACCCACGTCCACCAGGCGGACACGCACGCCCGCCTGCTGATGTACATGTCCGACGCCGTCGCGGGCTTCATTCGCGATGTCGAGCGGATCGGCCGCGCCGACGACGTGGCTGTGCTCATGTTCACCGAGTTCGGCCGCCGGGTCGAGGAGAACGGCAGCCTCGGCACGGACCACGGCACCGCCGGCCCGATGTTCGTCGCCGGCAAGGGCGTCGCCGGAGGCTTCTACGGCGACACGCCTGATCTGGTCGACCTCGACGACGGCAACCTGAAGATGACGACCGACTTCCGGCGCGTCTACGCATCGATGATCGAGGGCTGGATGGGCATGGACGATGCCTCGGCCATCCTCAAGGGAGACTTCCCGGCGCTGCCGGTGTTCGACGTGACGTAGATCCGCGCCGGTTCTCCCGCTCTCCGAGGCAGGGCATCCGTGACGGTTCCTGGCGCCCTGCAAGGTGGTCAAAGGCCCACATCGGCCGGGACGTCGGGGGCTGCGCGCCGACCGGTGCCCGACCTTCCCGGTCCGCCTATAATGGCGCGATGGACGCCGTGTACGACCGCCTGCTTGGCGAGGTCACGGCCGCGTGCCGCCGCTTCTACGCCGAGCGCTTGCTCTCTCTCGCCGTCTTCGGATCGGTCGGCCGGGGCACGCCGCGGTCCGATTCGGATATCGACCTGTTGCTCGTTGCAGCCGACCTGCCGGACGGGCCGGTGGCTCGCAACGAGGAGTTCCGAGCTGTCAGGAAGGCCCTGGCCCCGAGCCTCGAGGCGCTCGGGGCCAGGGGATTGCACCCGGAACTGTCGCCAATCATCAAGACCCGCGCCGAGCTTGACCGGGGCACGCCGCTCCTGCTCGACATGACGGAAGACGCTCTCATCCTGCACGATCCGCAAGGGCTGCTCGCGGCCGCGCTCGACCGGCTTCGTCGGCGGCTCCGCGAACTGGGCTCGCGGCGCATCTGGCGGGGTCGCCGCTGGTACTGGGATCTCAAGCCGGACTACCGGCCGGGCGAGATCTTCGAGCTGTTCGGACCGTGACGAACGGCTCGCTCGCCGCCAGCTACCTGGCCAAGGCGACGCTGCGCCTCGACATCCTGCCCGTGCTCTTCGAGCGAGCGGGTTACTCGGACGTGGTTCGCGAGGCGCAGGAGATCGTCGAACTCGCGCTCAAGGGTATGTTGCGTCAGGCGGGCATCGAGGCGCCGCACTGGCACGACGTCGGCGGCGTGCTGCGCGAGCACGCGGGTCGGTTTCCAGCGGTGACGCGGGCCACGATCGACAGTCTCGCCGAACTCTCCAAATGGCTGCGCGAAAACCGGGAACTCGCCTTCTACGGCGACGACGACTTCATTCCGACCGAGCGCTACACCAGCGAGGACGCGAGGCGCGCCATCGACGGCGCCCGGCTGGCGGTGTCTGTCGCCGTTACGGTGATTGGTTCGGGTAGAGAGTGACGGGCGCGGACGCTACGGGAGGTCGGCCAGGCCAGATGAACAAGCGCGATATGTCGGAGCACGACATCCGCACGAAGTTCATCACGCCCGCCCTGCGCCGGGCCGGATGGAACGAGATGTCGCAGCTCCGAGAAGAGGTGAGCTTCACCGATGGCCGCATCACCGTGCGAGGGAAGCTCGTCTCGCGGGGCAAGCGGAAGCGCGCCGACTACATCCTCGACTTCAAGCCGAACATCCCGGTCGCAGTGATCGAAGCGAAGGACAACAAGCACAGCATGGGCGACGGCATGCAGCAGGCGCTGGACTACGCCGAGACTCTGAACATCCCCTTCGCGTTCTCGTCGAACGGTGACGGCTTCGTGTTTCACGACCGCACCGGAGCCGGTACGCTTCGCGAGACGAACCTGCCTCTCGACGCGTTCCCATCGCCGGCGGACCTGTGGACGCGCTACCGGGCCTGGAAGGGCCTCACGCCGGAAGCCGAAGAGATCGTCCTGCAGGACTACTTCGAGGACGGCGGCGGCAAGACGCCACGTTACTACCAGGTTAACGCGGTCAACGCGGCGGTCGAAGCCATCGCCAAGGGACAGGACCGCGTCCTGCTCGTCATGGCAACAGGCACGGGCAAGACGTACACCGCCTTCCAGATCATCTGGCGGCTGTGGAGGGCGCGGTTCAAGAAGCGCATTCTGTTCCTTGCCGATCGCAACGTGCTCATCGACCAGACGATCGCGAACGACTTCCGGCCGTTTGGTGGAGCGATGACCAAGCTGTCCCGAAGCATCGATACCTCCTTCGAGGTCTACCTCGGGCTCTACCAGGCGATCACGGGACCCGGGGAGCGCGACAAGGCCTACCGGAACCTCTCTCCGGGTTTCTTCGACCTGATCGTGATCGACGAATGCCATCGGGGCAGTGCTGCCGAGGATTCGGCGTGGCGCGAGATCCTCGAGTACTTCTCCTCGGCGACGCAGATTGGCCTGACCGCCACGCCGAAGGAGACGAAGTACATCTCGAACATCGAGTACTTCGGCGATCCCGTGTACTCCTACTCTCTGAGACAGGGCATCTACGACGGCTTCCTCGCGCCCTACAAGGTCGTCAAGGTCCACATCGACCGGGACGTCGAGGGCTACCGTCCCGAAAAGGGCCAGCTCGACCGCGACGGAGAGGAGGTTGAGGACCGCGTCTACAACGTCAGGGACTTCGACCGCACACTCGTCCTGGACGGGCGGACGAAACTGGTCGCGGAGAAGGTCACGGCGTTCCTGAAGGAGAGCGGCGATCGCCTTCAGAAGGCGATCGTCTTTTGCGTCGATCAGGAGCACGCCGCCCGGATGCGTCAGGCGCTTGTGAACGAGAACGCCGATCTCGTCGAGCGCAACCCGCGGTATGTCATGCGGATCACGGGAGCGGACGAGGCCGGGAAGGCCGAACTGGGGAACTTCATCGACCCGGAATCGACTCACCCGGTGCTGGTCACCACGTCGCGCCTGCTGTCCACCGGCGTCGATGTCCAGACCTGCCGGGTCATCGTGCTCGACCGGGCAGTCGGATCGATGACCGAGTTCAAGCAGATCGTTGGTCGTGGCACCCGAGTGCACGAGGACACCGGGAAGCGCTACTTCACGCTCATCGACTTTCGGAACGCAAGCGGCCACTTCGCGGACCCGGACTTCGACGGCGAGCCTGTGCAGATCTACGAGCCAGGGGAAGGGGATCCGATGCTTCCTCCCGAGACGCAGGACGCCGAAGACCTCGGTGAAGAGGAAATGGCCGCGATCAGGGGCGGCAACGGCCTGCCGTCCACGGAGACGGATCCCCTGAAGAAGATCTTTGTCGATGGAATCGACGCGACCATCGTCGCCGAGCGCGTCGAGTACCTCGACGAGCACGGCAAGCTGATCACCGAGTCGCTGCGCGATTTCACGAGAAAGGCCCTGCGTACCCGGTTCGCGTGCCTGGACGACTTCCTGAAGCGCTGGAATGCCGCCGAGCGGAAGCAGGCGATCCTCGACGAGATGGCGGCCGAGGGCTTGCCGATGGCCGTGATTGGCGGTGAAGTGGACAAGAACCTCGACCCCTTCGATCTGGTCTGTCACATCGCCTTCGACGCCAAGCCGCTGACCCGACGGGAGCGGGCCGAGAACGTCAAGAAGCGGGACGTGTTCACGAAGTACGGAAGACAGGCCCGTGCCGTGCTCGACGCGCTGCTCGACAAGTATGCCGACGAGGGCGTCATCAGTCTCGACGATGCCAACGTGCTCAGGATCCCGCCGCTCGACCGTCTCGGCACTCCGGTCGAGCTGGTCGGAGCCTTCGGCGGAAAGCCCGGCTTCGAGCGTGCCGTGCGCGATCTTCAATCGGCGCTCTACCAGGAGGTCGCCTGAGGAATGTCCGTCAGCACGCTGGTCAAGTCCATTCAGAACATCATGCGCAAGGACGCGGGCGTCGATGGCGACGCGCAGCGGATCAGCCAACTGTGCTGGATGTTCTTCCTCAAGATCATCGACGATCAGGACCAGGAACTCGAACTCTTTGACGAAGGCTACCGCTCGCCCATTCCCGCAGACCTGCGATGGCGGACCTGGGCCGCCGACGCGGAAGGCATCACCGGCGAGGCGCTGCTCGACTTTGTTAACGGCACCCTCTTTCCGCAGCTCAAGGACCTGCCGCGCCGGTCCGGCCCCCGGGCGAACGTCGTCCGCGCCGTGTTTGAGGATGCGTACAACTACATGAAGTCCGGGCACCTGATGCGGCAGGTGGTCAACAAGATCAACGGCATCGACTTCAACAACCTGGCCGCCCGTCAGCACTTCGGCGACATCTACGAGCAGATCCTGAACGGCCTGCAATCGGCCGGTAACGCGGGCGAGTACTACACGCCGCGGGGTGTGACCACCTTCATGGCCCGGATGATCGATCCGAAACCGGGCGAGACCCTGCTTGACCCCGCGTGCGGCACCGGCGGGTTCCTCACCTGCGCCATGGAACACATGCGCGAGCGGTATGTGAAGCGGCCGGAGGACGAGGCGAGCATGCAGGTCTCGCTTCGCGCGGTGGAGAAGAAGCCGCTTCCCCACATGCTCGCGGTGACGAACATGCTCCTGCATGGCATAGAGGACCCATCCTTCCTGCGGCACGACAACACGCTGGCGCGGCCCTACATCTCCTGGGGCCGCGCCGAGCGGGTGGACATCGTGCTGACCAATCCGCCGTTCGGCGGCGAGGAGGAGGATGGCATCGAGTCGAACTTTCCGCAGCACTTCCGGACGCACGAGACGGCCGACCTGTTCCTGGCCTTGATTGTCAGGTTGCTGAAGCCCGGAGGCCGTGCTGCTGTCGTCCTGCCGGATGGGTTCCTGTTTGGAGAAGACGTCAAGACCCGGCTCAAGGAGCACCTGCTGGAGGAGTGCAACCTTCACACGATCGTGCGCCTCCCGAACTCGGTGTTCAAGCCCTACGCGTCGGTCCGCACGAACCTGCTGTTCTTCGAGAAGGGCGGACCAACGACGGTTGTCTGGTTCTGGGAGCACCTGGTGCCGGAAGGCCAGAAGCACTACTCGAAGACCCGGCCGGTTCGCGTGGAACATCTCAACGCTTGCGCTGAATGGTGGGGCGGCACGGAGCGCACCGGCCGGGAAGAGGGTGGCCGTGCCTGGAAGGTGAGTGCCGACGAAATCGAGGCACGGGGCTACAATCTCGACTTCAAGAACCCCTTCGCCGAGGAAGAGGATCTTGGCGACCCCGAGGTGCTTCTAGGGGAACTGACGAGCGCCGAGGCCGAGGTGGTAGCTGTTCGGGATCAGTTGAAGCGTGTCCTGGTGGAGGCGCTCCTGCGGTGAGGTCGAACCGCTTGCTCGCCCTCTACGACCGTGTGGCGGACGCGCCAGACGCTTTAGGCCGCTTACGCCGGTTCGTGCTGGACCTCGCCGTACGCGGAACGCTCGTGGAGCAGGATCCGGCGGATGAGCCGGCGTCGAAGCTGCTGACGCGGATGGCGGCCGAGAAGGCGCGAATGGTGAAGGCGGGGGAGATTCGGAAGCCCCGTAGCTTCGCGAACGGCATGGCCCTGGAAGCGGCCTTCGAGATTCCGGCAACTTGGTGCTGGTGTCGCCTAGATGCCATTGGAGCAATCGTCGGTGGCGGCACACCGCCTGCTAGCGATTCCCGGAACTTCGCGGCTCCGGGGGACGGCGTTGCGTGGTTGACGCCGAAGGATCTCGGCGGTTGCCGAAGCCGGTACGTTGGCCACGGCAGCCGGGATCTGTCGCCAAGAGGCCTTGACAGCTCGTCGGCCACCCTTATGCCTGTGGGAACCGTTGTCTTCAGTAGCCGTGCCCCGATCGGATACGTGGCCATCGCCGCGAACCCGGTGGCCACGAACCAGGGATTCAAGTCCGTTGTCCCGTATGAGTCTGGTTGCTCCAGGTACATAGCTCTGGCGCTCCGCTCCCTGGCCTCCGAGATCGAGGCGGGCGCGTCGGGAACGACGTTCAAGGAGGTGTCAGGACGGAGCATGGCAGGCACGCCTTTCCCCTTGCCGCCCCTCGCCGAGCAGCACCGCATTGTGGCCAAGGTCGATCAACTCATGGCGCTCTGCGATCGGTTGGAGAAGGCCCGCGCCGCCCGTGAGGACGCCCGTAGCCGATTGACCAGGGCCAGTCTGACTCGCTTGACCGCCCCCGAGACTGTCAGCACGACTTCGAGAGCGTTTCGCTCTCAGGTCCGCTTCGCAGTCGATTCCCTGCCCGCGCTGACCGCGCGGGCGGATCAGTTCAAGCACCTGCGAGAGACGATCCTCAGCCTCGCCGTGCGTGGGAAGCTGGTGGAGCAGGACCCGGCGGATGAGCCGGTGTTTCGCTCGGACGGTAGGACTCAACCGGAACTCCCGTTTCGGGTGCCGCGAAACTGGCGATGGTCGCGTCTTTGCGCACTTGGTGATCTCAAGGGCGGCGGTACTCCCTCCAAGGCTCGTGCGGACTTCTGGGGCGGTTGCATACCTTGGGTTTCTCCCAAGGATATGAAGCGCGACTACATTGCCGGAGCCCAGACGCGGATTACGGAAGCGGCGGTGGGCGGGTCGGCAGCGAACGTCATCGAACCCGACAGCGTCCTCTTCGTGGTTCGCGGCATGATCCTCGCGCACAGCTTCCCGGTGGCCGTGTCTCGGGTCCCGCTGACCATCAACCAGGACATGAAGGCCATCACGCTGAAGTCGCCGGAGACCGCTGAGTATCTGCTTCGGGCGCTGAAAGCCCTGAAGCCTGAGATGCTGGCGCGAGTACAGCGTTCGACTCATGGAACGTGCCGAATCGCGGGCGCGGACTACCGGGACTTTATGGTGCCCCTTCCGCCGCTCGCCGAGCAGCAGCGGATCGTGGCCAAGGTCGATCAACTCATGGCGCTCTGCGACCGGTTGGAGGCAGGACTTGGTGTCGCGGAGACAAGCCGAGGTCGGCTGCTCGAAGCCCTGCTCCATGAGTCACTGGTCTCTCAACAGAACGTGAGGAGCAGGGATGCTCCTGGAGTTGCGAGGGCCGGGACATGACTCGCGTATCGGTCGCCCCGGAGATTCTCAGCTGGGCGTGCGAGCGGTCCGGCCGCGATATGGCTGAGCTTGCGGTTCGCGTTCCGCAGCTTCCGGCCTGGGTCCGGGGAGAGAGAGAGCCGACGCTGAAGCAACTGGAGAGGCTCGCGAAGGCGACGCGGACGCCGTTCGGCTATCTGTTCCTGGCCACGCCTCCGGAGGAGCGTCTTCCGGTTCCTGACTTCCGGACCCTGGGGGGTGCTTCCCGGGCGAGACCGAGCCCCGATTTGCTGGACACGCTGTACGGCATGCGACGTCGCCAGGAGTGGCTCCGGGAGTGCCTCTTCGAGAGCGACGCGGAACCGCTGTCGTTTGCTGGAAGCGCTCGCCTGACGGATGCCCCGCACTCCGTTGGCCGTGAGATGCGGCGGACACTCGGGCTCGACGGCGGTTGGGCCGCGGGGGTGAGCACCTGGCGGGACGCCGTGAGCGAGCTTCGCCGGGCTATCGAGCAGGTCGGCGTGATGGCGGTGATCAACGGAGTGGTTGGGAACAATACGAGTCGGAAGCTGGACGTGGAAGAGTTCCGCGGCTTTGCGCTCACGGATCCCTACGCGCCGTTGATTTTCGTGAACGGCGCTGACGCCAAGTCGGCGCAGATGTTCACCCTCGCCCACGAGCTGGCCCACATCTGGCTCGGCAGGGAGGGCGTCTCCGGCTTCGAGTCCCTGTTCCCCGGCGGCTCGGACGTGGAGGACTGGTGCAACGCGGCCGCGGCTGAGCTCCTCGCCCCTTCGGTGGAACTGGCGTCGCGTTGGCAGGAGGCGAGAAGGGGGCCAAGGCCGTTCGAGACGCTCGCCCGAGCGTTCAAGGTGAGTCCGGTTGTCGCCGCCCGTCGGGCTCTCGACCTGAGTCTTGTCGACCGCGCCGCTTTTCGCGACTTCTACCGCGAGTACGTCAGACGGGATCTCGCGGGTGGCGCGAGTTCCACCGGGGGCAACTTCTACAACAACCAGAACACCCGTGTCGGCGAGCTGTTCGCCTCCCATGTACTCCGTGCGGCGATGGAGGGCCGCATCGGATTCAAGGAAGCCTATGACCTGACTGGCTTGCGTGGAGGCACCTTCCAGAAGTACGCGAGGCGACTGGGGGTGAATCTCCCGTGACGAACGGCACGACCTACCTCGTGGACTCGGATGTGTTCATCACGGCGAAGAACCTGTACTACGCGTTCGGCTTGTGCCCCGGGTTCTGGAAGAGCGTGTTGCACCACCACCGGAGGGGCCGGATCTTCAGCGTTGACAGGGTTCGCAGCGAACTCCTCGTGGGCACCGAGACAGAGGATCTCGTGCGGTGGGTCAAGGAAGACGTGCCACAGGAGTTCTTCCTCCCGGTGGATGCCGATGACGTCGTGACCGCCTACACGGAGATCATGATGTGGGTGCAGCGCCACGGGAGGTACTTCGACCACGCCAAGGCGAAGTTCGCCACGGGCGCGGACGGCTGGTTGGTCGCCTGCGCACGGGTTAGGGGCGCCGCAGTGGTCACGAATGAGCGAGAGGCGCCGGAGTCCCGCAGGGAGATCAAGCTGCCCGATGTGTGCGAGAGATTTGGCGTAGAGCACCCGAACGTCTTCGAGATGCTCCGGGCGCTGGACGTCCAGTTCGACTGGACGGAAGACCGGTGAGCGACTTCTGCGGACGAAGCTCTGCGAGCTACCGGATCTCGACGTAACGCGCGAGCCGTTCGACTTCGTCGTCGTCGACGTACTTCCCGATCTCGCGGCGGAACTGGGCCATCGCCTCGTAGGGCCGGTACTCCCTGAACTCGTGCCGCATCCGGAGGCCGACGCCGGGGATGCTCAGGATCTCCTCGCCCGAGGCCGTGTTCAGGTCGATGCGGACGTAGACGTACTGCGCCAGGCGCGCCACTTCGTCGTCGTCGACGTACTTGCCGATCTCCCGGTGGAACTGGGCCAGCGCGGTGTAGGGACGGTACTCCTCGAACTCATGGGTCATCCGCTCGCCGACGCCCGGGATGAGGCCGATTTCCTCGGAGGTCGCGTCGTTCAGGTCGATGGGGACCCAGATGGCGGCGTAGATCGCGTCGTGCTGGTCTTCGGCGACGTGGGCCGAAACCACGGTGTGGAGGTCCGCGGCGCGCAGGAAGGGCCGGCCGTCGACCAGAGCCTCGACCGCATCACCGTCGAGACCGTCGACTGCCGACAGCTCCTCCTCGCTGGCGAGGTTCGGGTTGAGGAGGCCGTCGTTGGCGCCGACCTGTGCGCAGGCGGGCAACGAGACGAGGAGCAGGACTGTCACGGTCCAGATTGTGTTGCGTCGATTCATCACGAAGTCCCTCGTGGTGTAGGTAGGTTGTGGGGCCGGCGGCGTCCGCGGTGTTAGTCGTCCACGGCGGAGTCGCTGCCGGCAGCCGGGTGCTGGAGGGCGATGAGCATACCGAGCATGCCGAGCATGATCATCGCCCCTGGCGCCAGCGTCGGCATCGCGCCACCGAGACTCTCCGTGACGAGCTCGAATCCGCTGGAGTTCGGGTGGAGCTCACGCTCGAACTCGACATTCGACTGGAAGTGGAAGTAGATGCCAAGCAGACCCGCTGCCACGCAGGCTGCGAACAGAACTCGAAAGACTCGTACTGCCCCCCGGGACGGCCGCACCGCCAACCACACACCGGCAGCCGTACCCGCACCCAAAACCACCAGCGGAATCCACTGCTTCCGATCCTCGTAGTGGCTCAGCAGATACAGCTCCGCCACTAGACCGACTGCTCCGAAGAGCAGGATGTACAGCAGGTACCGCCGCCAGGCCTCCACGATCAGGGCGCCTCGCCAACGGCCTGCTCGTCGGCGAGCATGTTGCGACGGTGCAGCACGTAGGACTTGAGGAGGGCGACGTCGTCGCGGTCGAGGACGGGCGCGAAGCTCGGCATGCCGAGGTCGACGAGGGCGCCTTCGAGCAGGGCTGCCTCGTAGGAGTCGAAGACGCGCTGGGAGGACTGCCGCAGGTCGGGGGTGACGCCGCCGGAGACGGCGCCGTAGCCGTGGCAGACGAGGCAGTACTGGTTGAAGAGCCGGCGGCCGGCGTCGATGTCCTCGGTCGAGGCACCGTGGTCGACCCGGGAGACTCGGATTTCGCGGCGTTCCTGCCGCTCGATCGCCCGGCCGGTGGCGCCGAGGGCGTAGACGACGATCCGGCCCTCCGACTCGACGGCCTGCCGAGCTGAGCGGCTGCCGACGATGCCGAAGGCGCCGCCCCAGCCGGACATCACCGCGATGTACTGCGTGCCGCCGCTCTCGAAGGTGATCGGCGGCGCGATCACGCCGCTGCCGGTGTAGCTCTCCCAGAGCTTCTCGCCGTCGTCGGCTCGGTAGGCGGTCAGTTGTCCGAAGGGCGTGCCCTGGAAGACGAGGTTGCCGGCCGTGGCCAGCGCGCCGCCCGACCAGGGCATCGTGTACTGGGCGCGCCAGACCTCACGCTGGGCGACCGGATCCCACGCCAGCAGGTGACCGGAGAGCAGGGCCGCCGGGGCATCTTCGGCCAGCATCTGGCCCGACAGGCCGGTCGCGTCGACGACGGCCTGGGGAATGTCCTCGGGCGCGGCGGGGCGCACGCCGAGGTTCCACTGGCCCGGGGTGCGCTTGAAGTTCGGGTCGGGGACGTAGAAGTTCGACATCTCCATCGCGGGGATGTAGACGAGCCCGGTGTCCGGGCTGAACGCCATCGGGTGCCAGTTGTGCCCACCGAGCGGCCCGGGCGAGACGGCGACTGCCTGGTCGGTGTAGCGCGCTCCGGCGAGCTCGACGGGCCGCCCGGACGCGAGATCGACGTGGCTGGCCCAGGTCACGGTGACGAACTCTTCGGCCGAGATCAACTCGCCGGTGCGGCGATCGAGGACGTAGAAGAAGCCGTTCTTCGGCGCCTGCATGAGGACCTGGCGGACGCGGCCGCCGATCGGCAGCTCGGCGAGCATGATCGGCTGGGTGGCGGTGTAGTCCCAGGTGTCGCCGGGAGTCGTCTGGTAGTGCCAGACGTACTCGCCGGTGTCGGGCCTGAGCGCCACGATGGACGACAGGAACAGGTTGTCGCCTCCGCCGGGGCTGCGGAGGTTGCGGTCCCAGGGCGCGCCGTTGCCGACGCCGATGTAGAGCAGGTCGAGTTCCGGGTCGTAGACGATGGAGTCCCACACGGTGCCGCCGCCACCGCCGGTCCACCACTCGCCGGTCCAGGTCTCGGCGGCCATCCGCATCGCCTCGTTCTCAAAGCCGTCCGCCGGATTGCCCGGCACCGTGTAGAAGCGCCAGGCGCGCTCGCCGGTCTCCGCGTCGTAGGCGTCGACGTAGCCGCGCACGCCGTACTCGGCGCCGCTGTTGCCGATGATCACCTTGCCCTTCGCGATCCGGGGGGCGCCGGTGATCGTGTACATCGAGTCCTCGGGCACCGTCATCGTCGACCAGGCGAGTTCGCCCGTCTCGGCGTCGATGGCGATCAGGCGTCCGTCGAGAGTGGCCGAGATCACCTTGCCGCGGTACAGGGCGGCGCCGCGGTTCACAGCGTCGCAGCAGGTCTTCATCGCGATGGCGCGCGGCACCTCCGGGTCGTACGTCCACAGCGGTTCGCCGGTCACCGCGTCGATTGCGTAGATCACGTTCCAGGCGCCGGTCGCGTACATCACGCCGTCGACGATCAGCGGCGTGGCCTCGAGGCCCCGCTTCGTGTTCGTCTCCTGGACCCAGGCGATGCCAAGCTCGCCTACGTTGCCGTCGTTGATCTGGTCGAGCGGGCTGTAGCGCTGCTCCTTGTAGGTGCCGCCGTAGGTCAGCCAGTCGGCGGTGCGCCCGGCGGCGCCGACGAGGGCGGCGTCGTCGACCGCGTAGGCGGCCTCGGCGCGGCGGGGCGGCGGTTGGGAGGCCGCGGCAGTGGCGAGAAGGAGTGCAGTGAGCGTGGCGACCTGTGTGTGGACTCTCATGCGTTCGGTTCCTCCGCGGCGGCAGGCAGCGCCAGGACGGCGAGTTCAGGCGGCGTGCCGCCGCCGCCGGCGCCGAACCTGCCGCCGCCGGTGGCGACGGCGAGGTACTGCCGGCCGGCGTGTTCGTAACTGATCACGTTCGAGTTCGGTGTCTCCGGCAACTCGATGCCGCCCAGGTACTCACCGGTCGACTTGTCGTAGACGCTGATCTCGGGCGGTACGCCGGGTTCTCTCGCTGCCGTGACGAAGAGCAGCGTGGGCGTGACCAGGGGTGCCGCCGTGTGGTTGGCATGGCCCAGCCTCCCGAGTTCCAGGTGAGCGATCGCGGGGTGGTTCACCGGCCCCACGCCATGCGGAACCATCCACAGGTGCTCGCCGGTGTTCAGGTCGATCGCCGTGATCCGCCCGTATGGCGGCTTCACCAGGGGCAGCCCCTGAGGTCCTTCGACCGTCGCGTACCAGCGGTCGGGCACGAAGTTCAGATCGGATCGGTTCGGGTCGGGCTTGATCAGGGAGACGCTGGCCGCTCGGGTGTGGGAGAAGACGTAGAGCACGCCGGTCGCCGGGTCGACGGCGGCGCCCGTCCAGTTCGCGCCGCCGCCGTCGGCCGGCAACTGGACCGTCGGTTTGCCGGCCCCCTCGATCCGCGGCGGCGTGTACAGGGGCACGAGGTCGTAGTCGGCTGCGATCTCGAGCGCCTCGGCGCGGAGTTCGGGCGTCCAGTCGATCAGGTCGTCCTCGGTGACGCCCTGGCGGTCGAACGGAGCGGGCCGGGTGGGGAAGGGTTGGGTCGGCGCCGCGCGCTCGCCCGGCACTTCGCTGGGCGGCACTTCGCGCTCTTCGATCTCCCACACCGGCCTTCCGGTCGTCCTGTCGAAGACGAAGGCGAAGGCCTGCTTCGTGACCTGGACGACTCCGCGTACCGGCTTTCCGTCCACTGTCGCCTCGAACAGATTCGGCGCGGTCGGCGGGTCGTAGTCCCACAGGCCGTGGTGGACGAACTGGTAGTGCCACTGGCGTTCGCCTGTCTCGCAATCGACGGCGACGATGCTCTCGGCGTACAGGTTGTCGCCGAGACGGTGGCCGCCATAGAGGTCGTTCGTCGGCGTGCCGATGGGAAGGTAGGCGGTTCCCGCTTCCTCGTCGACCGCGATCATCGACCAGACGTTCGTGTTGCCGCTGTAGCGCCAGGACTCGTCTTCCCATGTCTCGACGCCGAGTTCGTCCTCCTGGGGGATCGTGTGGAAGACCCAGGCGAGATCGCCGGTCGGAATGTCGTAGGCGCGGACGAAGCCGGGCGGGGCCTCCTTGTGGGTGGCGAAGTCGGCGACGATCGAGCCGACGATCACCGTGTTGCCGCAGATCGCGGGCGGCGAACTGTGGGTCGTCAGACGCTCCATCACCTTGCGGCCCAGGTGGGGCGTCATCTCGACCGCGCCGCCATCGCCGAAGTCGGGATCGGGCTTGCCGGTCGCGGCGTCGATCGAGACGAGCCGCCGGTGGTGGGTGGGGATCAGCACCCGCTCCCGTTCGCCGTCCGTCCAGAAGGCGACGCCTCGATGCTGGAAGCCGAGGTTCGCGGGCCGGCCGGCGCGCCAGCTCTCCGGGTCCCAGGTCCAGAGCGTCTCGCCGCTCCCGGCGTCGACCGCGGCGACCTGGCCGAGGGAAGTGGAGACGAAGACCCGGCCGCCGACCTCGAGCGGGATCGCCCTGAACTGACCGCGCCGGACGTTGCTCGGCACCTCGGTGTCCGCGGCGATCGATCGCCAGCGCCAGGCGATCTCCACCTCCTGGTAGTTGTCGCGGTCGATCTGGTCGAGCGTCGAGTACTTGCTGTTGCCGGGATCGCCGCCGAAGACCGGCCAGTCGCCGGAGGCTCCTGCCTGGGCCGCGAGCGGCGGGCTCGCGAGCGCCGCGGCGAGCGCAAGACCGGCCGCGGCGAGGCTTGAAGTGAAGTGCCTGGTCAGGACAGGAGGCCGATCAGGCGGGCCCAGACCGAGACGCTGGTCCAGATGCCGATCGACAGCACGCCGACCACCTTGGGCCAGTGCCCCAGCGTTCCTTCCTCTGCGAACGCGACGCGGCGGCGGATCGTGAAGGTGAAGAGCAGCCCGATGACGATGATTTGCATCTTCCACCAGAAGAACGGGCTGTAGTACTGCTTGAGCGCGGTGGACAGCACCTGGGGCGCGCCGGTGACGAACAGGGCGACGAAGCTCCAGATCATCCAGCGGTCCAGTTCGCGCGCGAGCTGGTTGAGAGGCGTCTTGATCAGGCCGCGCCCGATCAGTCGCATGTCGACCACCAGGACGGCGCCGGCGAATGCCACCAGAGCGACCAGGTGCACGCACTGGATGATCGGCGACGCCCAGGTCTCTTCCAGCATCCAGGCGCTGAAGGACAGACCCTGCATCCACTCGAAAAAGGACTGCGTCACTGATCCATCCTCCGCGGTCGGCTCAGGCGCCGATGTTCAGGTTGTTCCACCACTCGGGCATCAGGCCGGCGTAGGCCATCATGCGGCCGGTGACCACGACACCTGCCCACAGCACCAGCGAAACGACGCCGGCGAGCCGGGCGCTCATCGGGATCTCGCGCCCCTGGTCCCACGCCTGGACCGACTTGTAGGTCGCGTAGTGGAACCAGAGCATGTTGATGCCGGCGACCACCATCAGCGCCATCTTGGCCCAGAAGTAGAAGTTGTCGTAGTAGCGCATCGGCTGGCTGTAGAGCAGCAGTCCGCCGGTGATCAGGTTGATTCCGTAGCCGGTCAGAGCCCACGGGAAGAGCCGGGTCGGGATGTTGGACACCGGTACCTTCTTGAGCGTCAACCCGACCAGCCGCATGTCCCAGAAGGCGATCAGGCCGGCGAACAGGCACATGCTGACGACGTGGGTCGTCAGCAGGGTGGGGTAGGCGTTCAGCGATTCCCGCAGCGCGATGCTGCTGGGAAGGGCGTCGACCCACTCGAAGGCGCTACGCATGGTCAGGAAGTCGACTCAGCCGGCCGGAGCCGGTCCGGTCCTACCTGCGGCAGCGGTCCTGGTACTTCCGGTAGACCGCGTGGCAGTCCTCGCAGGCGCCGGCCAGTTGATTCGTCAGATCGCTTACCTTCTCCTGATCTTCCTCGTGCGCCGCGGCGTAGATCTGCTTCGCGACCTCGGTCAACTGCTTCGCCCACTTCTGGTAGTCCTCGTTGGCGACCGGAGCGTCCTTGCCGTTCTCGCACTTGCGCTCGGCGTTCATGATCAGCGGCTCGACTTCGGCCAGCGCCAGGGCCGCCTGTTGCGGCACCTTCCAGCCAGTGTAGATGCCGGAGAACAGGGACGAGGCGGAGCGATCGTCCTGGTTGCCGGCTTCGGGCGGGGCGCCCGGATCCGTCGTCTGGACGTCGAACAGGAAGTTCGAGTTCGGGAACAGGATGGCGCGCATCAGTTCGGCCAGGTTGCCGACCGGTTCCTCGGTCTCGGAGGCGGCGACGGGTGCCGCGGCGATCGTCGTGAAGGCGGCGAGAAACACTGCCGCGGCCAGGATCGGCGCCAGTTTGCTCAAGCGCATTTGCGGATCTCCTTCCCTTAAAAGGGAACAGCGTTGTTGAGGTGGTTCGCGGGCTCGCGAGCCGGGAGTGTAACTCAGTCGTTCGAGGTTTCGGCGGCCGGACTCCTGGTCGGTTCGGCCCGTGTCGTGGTCGCGATCAGCCACTGCATTTCGAGGCCGGCCGTGCGATGGACGGAGTACTCGGCGACGCGCGGATCGCCCACGATGCGCAGGAACTCCGCGCGCGAGGGGTACTCGACCAGGGCGATCGAGTGGAAGCGCTCCTCCGTGTCTCCGATCACCATCGAGTCGACCCGGCCGGACCAGATCACACGGGCGCCCTGGGAGGTGATCCACTGAACCATCTGGGCGCCGTACCTTCCGTAGGCCTCCTCGCCGGAGAGGCCTTCGTCGGGAGCGTCGGCCTCGTCCTTGAACCGGAGCAGGTTGACCATGACGACCGGGCCGTCGGCCGGTCCCTTCTGGAGTTCCTCGATCTGATCGGGGCGGGAGGCGATCTGACCCGTCGCGGCGGTGCCGGCGGCGAGAGTGGCCACGACGAAGAAGGCGATGCACGTTGCGACGGAGAGCTTGCGGTTCATGGCGGCTCCTTTGGGGTGAGACTTCAGGCGGATCTAGCCGCCAACGGTTGGAGTTTCATGTAGGTGAGCGAACGCCACAGCCACTCCAGCGGTCCGAAGCGGAAGCGAGCCAGCCACCACGGCGACCAGAGCAGTTGGAGCACCCAGATCAGGACGACGAGTGCGATCTGGCCGAGGCGACCTGTCTGCTCGAACAGGCCGAGGCCATGGCCGTAGAAGATCAGGGTGCAGATCACGCTCTGAGTGATGTAGTTCGTGAACGCCATCCGTCCGGCGGCCTGAAGCCGGCGCTGCAGGCCCGGCAGCCAGCCGTTCAGCACCGCAAGCATGACCACGGCGACGTAGCCGAGGAAGACGCCGAGCGAGCCGATGTAGTTGAACGTCTGTCCCTGGAACTGCGAGTGCTCGAACGCGAAGTCGTGGTGCGTGTTGTAGACGACGCCGGCAACGATGATTGGCAGCCCGAGTCCGAGTCCGGCGAACGCCATTCGCCGGTAGAACGCTGAGGATCGTTTCGCGGAGAGCACGCCGAGCTTGTAGAGCCCCATGCCGACCAGCATCAGGCCGCCGGAGCGCCAGAGGAAGACCAGCAGGAAGACGCTCGTTTCCAACCCGATGGCCATCGGGACCCGCTCGGACATCTGGCCGAGCCAGCCCGACTGGTAGGCCGCGATCTCGGCTTCCGCTGCCGCCGCCGCCGGCGCCCAGCCCTGCTTCATTGCGTCATCTACCTCTGGAGGCCAGTACTGCATCGACCACGCGGTGAACAGGAAGATGACCGGCGTGACGGCGGTCATGGCGAAGCCCGCGATCAAGAGCTTCTTCGGCTTCAGGTTGCGCAGGCTGTACAGGATGAAGCCGCACAACGCGTACGGCACCAGGATGTCGCCGTACCAGATCAGGTGGGCGTGAGCGAGGCCCAGGACCAGCAGCCAGAACTGCCGCCTGTAGTGGACGCCGGTGGCCGACGCGTTGCGGGCGGCGGCTCGCTCTGCCATGAGCGCCATGCCGGCGCCGAACAGCATCGAGAAGATCGACATGAACTTCGTGTCGAAGAACACGTGGGACAGGAGCCACACCGCGAAACCGGCGCCTTCCGCCTTGTCGTTCGCCGTGGGATTGAAGTAAGCCGCCGAGATCATCGAGTAGCTCTGCACGTTCATCGCCAGGATGCCGAGCACGGCGAACCCGCGCAGGACGTCGATGGCCGCGATCCGTTCGCCGGCCCTGACCGGGGCGGCCTTCGGTGCGGCGGCGGCTTCGGTGGGTCGGTCGGCTGCTGTCATGGCCATTGTGTGGCCCCCCGGCGCTAGCCGGCGAGGAAGTCCCGCGCGACTGCGACGAAGTTGTCGAGCTGGTCGTGGTGGACCCAGTGCCCGGCGCCCTCGAAGTTGCGCAGTTCCGCGTTCTGGAACGCGTCGATGCGGCCGTCCTCGACCGGGTCGCTGGCCCAGCTCTCCGTGCCGCGCACGAGCAGCGTGGGGCAGGTGATCCGGCCCCAGATGCTGCGCAGTTCCTCCTCGTCGTAGCGGTAGGGCGGGAAGGAGCGAACGTAGTTGTCGAATTTCCAGGTGTAAGTGCCGTCCTCGTTGCGCGCCATCCCGTTGACGGTGAGGTGCCGCGCCTGCTCGGGGCTCAGGAAGCTGTTCACCTCCTGCATCCGCTCGGCCGCCGCGTCGAGTGACGGGTACCGCCGCGGTTGGCGCCCGGCAAGCTTCTGCATGCTGCCGACCCAGCCTCGCATGCGCTCATCGACCGCCGCGTTGACCCGGTCACTGAGGATGCGGGGAGGCGGCCCCATGCCTTCGATCGCCAGCAGCTTGTGGACGTTGTCGGGATAGAACCCGGTGTAGTGGAGCGCGATGTTCGCGCCCAGGGAGTGAGCCACGATCCGCACCGGAAAGCGGTCGAGCGCCTCGAGCAGTTGCGCGATGTCGAGCACGAAGTCGGTGATCGCGTACATGCCGCCGATCGCCCACTCGCTGTCGCCGTGGCCGCGGAGGTCGGGGGCCACGATGTGGTAGTCGCGGCGGAGCGCGTTCGCCACCCAGTCCCAGTTGTGGGCGTGGTCCCGGCCGCCGTGAATCAGCACCAGGGGCGGCTTGTCCTCGTTGCCCCAGCTCAAGTAGTGGAGCCGGAGGCGTTGCGAGATGTAGAACTGGGAAGACGGACCGACGATGTCCCGGAAGGGACTGTCGCTGAAGGCTGTGCTCACGGAGCGTCGGGCCTGGGTTCGGAGGTTGTTGCGATCATGATGTGGGCGCGGGCGCCCTCCCGTGGCGGGGCAGGAAGATCTGTCATTGGCCGCTGGTGTCGGGCCTGGGTGGGTTGATCATGACGTGTGCTCCGGCCGTGCCGGGAAACATCAACCAGGGCGCGCCGGGCACCGGCCGAGTCGTGAGACCGGTCGACTCCGCGGTCGCGAAGGGCGTGTAGATGACCCAGCGCAGGTAGGCGTCCGTGACTTCGCCGGCTTCCGCATCGAAGCCGCTGCCGTGGAGGACGTAGAGGGTGCGAGGCTCGCGTGGCATCGCAAGCTTGCCCTCCGCAATCTCGCGCTCGCGAATGTCGATTCGTTCCTGGCCTTCGATGCCCTGGGCCGTCAGCTCACGACCGCGGGCCATGAACGGCTCCAGCGACTCGTGGTAGCAGGCGACGCTCCACTGGGGAGCGCCCGGCATGGCGGCCAGACAGACCAGGTCGTTGCTGCCGGCCCGAAGTTCGACGACCTTGCCGTCGGCCGTCCAGCCGAGCACACGCGCTCCGTCCCGCCGGTCGTCCGGCGCGGCCTGAATCGCGGCCGCAAGCTGGGCCTCGGCGTCAGAGGGCTCCGCGGCCACCGAGGCCGTCGCCATACAGCCCACTGCGAGCACGGTGATCGTCGTTCTCAAGGTTCTCGTCATTGCGTGCACCGTGTATCTCCTGTTGCAGCGTGAGCTTCGGGTGAGTGAGTCAGCGTATCGCGGCCGGGGCGGCGAGTCCGCTAACCTCCGGCGTTCATCTGAATGTCGGCGGTCGAGGCCGCCGCGCCGGGCTCTGCCCAGGGAGCATCGCCCATGATCGATCTGCACTACTGGCCGACGCCGAACGGCAAGAAAGTCACCATCCTGCTCGAGGAGTGCGGTTTGCCGTACCGCATCGTGCCCTGCCGGATCGGCTTCGGCGACCAGTTCAAGGAAGAGTTCCTGGCCATCTCGCCGAACAACCGGATGCCGGCGATGGTTGACCACGAGCCGGCGGACGGCGGCGAACCGATAGCACTCTTCGAGTCGGGCGCGATCATGATGTACATCGCGGAGAAGGCCGGGCAGTTCTACCCCCGGGAGCTGCGCGCGCGTCACGAGGTGAACCAGTGGCTCATCTGGCAGATGGCGAACCAGGGGCCGAAGTCGGGTGAGTGCGGGCACTTCCGCCGCCTGCGCGACACGGAGGGCGATCAGAGCTACGCCGTGCGCCGCTTCACCGACGAGGTGAACCGTCTGTACGGCGTGATGAACAACCGGCTATACGACCGCCGGTACCTGATCGGCGACGAGTACACGATCGCCGACATGATCTGCTACCCGTGGACGGTCCGCTGGCAGAACCAGGAGCAGGACATCGATGAGTTCCCGTATTTCAAGCGCTGGTTCGAGGAAGTCGGCGCCCGACCGGCGGTCCAGCGCGGCATGGACGTCTCGAGTGGCGAAGCGATCGACTACGCGAACCTCTCCGACGAGGAACGCGCACGCCTCAAGAGGCTGCTCTACAACCAGCGCGCCCGGCCCGCGCCGGAGGGCGGCCTGCTGTAGCGGCGCCGCAGAGCCGGAGCGCCGCGGCAGCGGGGTGCCGCAGCGGCGGAGTGCCGCAGCGGCGGAGCGGAGGACGCACCCGCCCGTCTTGGGTCAGGAGGGGTCGGCTCCCAGGTGGCGTGAGCGCCTGAGAAGGAGATGGGAGGGGGTGGGCGCTCACTCCGCTTCACTCGCTCCGGTTGGGCGGTGGTTAGGGCAACGTCGTCGAGGGTCGCTCGTTCAGAGGCACCTGGGAGCCGACCCCTCCTGACCCGACTGGGCTGGACGTCGTCGAGCAGCCTTTACGTCGTCTGGGTTGCAGTAGAGCGCTTCGCCGCGACAACTTGCGTTTCGCTGGGTACGCCGGCCTCTGGCCGGCATCAGGCGCGATGCCGCGAAGCGGCGAGCGCGAGACGCGCCCGGCGAAGTCAGTCAGCCGTTCGACAGCTTCGCAACTGCGCTGCGGAGTTCCGTGTAGGACCCGTGACCTGTGGCCGGTTCCACGATGCGCTTCCACTCCCGGTTCCAGACTTCGAGGACCTCGGGTGGTACCTCACGGGAACCTTCGCCGGACTTGCCCTCGCGGACTTTCGAGGTGGTGCCGGAGGCGGGCAGGCCGCAGGCGGCGTTGCGGGCGTTGCGGACCAGGTGGTCGTCGAACCTGGAACCGTTTTCCCGCATGAAGTCGATCGATGCCTGGCGCGCCGCGATACGGACGTTGGGGTGCTCCGGGTCGAGTCCGAGAAACCGCGCGACGCGGGCGGTAGCGGTCGGAAGGTCGGCGACGACGTCCTCGAAGCAGAGCCAGAGCGTGTCCGGGTTTAGGCGCTCGGGCCACCAGGACACGAGATGCTCCCAGTAGCGGCCGCTGCGGGTGCCGTGGAGGACGAAGTCGAGGGCGAAGTCGCGGATCGAGACGGTTCCAGGCTCGAAGACCCAGCCGCTGAAGAAGTGGAAGAAGGAGACGAGCGAATCGACCGGGTCGCGGACGACGAAGATGTTGCGTCCGTCCTTCGGGGCCAGGTCCCGGCTCAGGTGGGTCTTGAACGCCCTCGGCTCGGCCTGCTGCGGGGCCTCCAGGTCGAGGCCCAGGTCGTGGGCAAGCTCAAGCCACGGCACGACCTCCGTGATCTCGTCGAAGTTCATGTCGCCGCCGGTGCGGAGACCGTGGACGATCTGCTGCATCAGGGTCGTACCGGCCTTGGGGTAGGTGGCGATCAGGACGTCGGTCGGCTGCAGTCGGAAGTTCAGCCCCTTTTCGATCCCTTCCCGTGTGGAGAAGCCGGCCATGCGGCGGCGGATACCGTCGGCGGTGGTCGCGCGGCGCGGTGTCGAGCCGTTCACTCCAGCACCTCGGCCGAGAGGTCGACGCCCACGGGGCAGTGGTCGGAACCGGTGACCCGGGTGGAGATGAAGGCGCGCGTAACGAAGTGCATGGCCGCTTCGGAGGCGAGCACGAGGTCGATCCGCCAGCCGACGTTGCGCTCACGGGCATGGAACGCCTGCTTCCACCAGCTATAGCGCACCGTGTCCGGGTGCAGGCTGCGGAAGGTGTCGACCCAGCCGGCGTCGAGCCAGCGCTCGAGTTCCTCGCATTCTTCGGGCAGGAACCCGGAGTTCTTCCGGTTCTGCCTGGGCCGCGCCAGGTCGATCGGCTGCGGCGCGGTGTTGAAGTCGCCCATCACGAGGACGCGGTAGCCGGCCTGCCTGGCCTGATCGAGCTGATCGAACAGCGCGCGGTAGAAGTCCAGCTTGTACGGGACGCGGCTGTTGTCCCGCTTGCTGCCGCTGCCCTTGGGGAAGTAGACGTTGGCGACGAGCAGTTGCCCGAAGAGAGCCAGTTGAAGACGACCCTCGGCGTCGAAGCGGTGCTCGTCGAGGGAAGTGCGCACCCAGGTCGGCTTCAGGCGCGAGTAGAGGCCGACGCCCGAGTAGCCGGGGCGCTCGGCGCTGAAGAAGTTCGTGTGCCAGCGGGTCGGCTTTCGCAGTTCCGGCAGCAACTGTTCGGCGCGGGCCTTCGTCTCCTGCAGGCCGACGATCTGGGCCCGGCTGGTTCCCAGCCAGTCGAGGAAGCCCTTGCGCCCGCACGCGCGCAGACCGTTCACGTTCCAGGAGACGACGCGGATGCGGCGCCGGTGGCGGGGGCTCAGTTGCCGCTCCGGTCCCCCGGGTCGACGTCGTACGACATGATCATCATGTCGCGCGTGCGCCCGGAGCGATCGATCACCCAGTCCGTGAGCAGGGCTTCGGGCGAGAAGCCGAGCCGTTCGAAGAGCCGGCGGGCGCCGATCTGCTCGCGCGTCATCTGCGCCACGATCTTGAGCAGGCCGAGATCGTGGGCGATATCGAAGACGCGCTGGGTCAGGACCCGTCCGAGCCCGGAGCGGCGGTGTCCCTCGGCGATGATCACCCGGATCTCGCCCATGTGGCTCATCCACTGCAGGCTTCGCAGATTGAGGCTTCCATAGCCCACGAGTTCGTCGTCGTAGTAGGCCAGGGTCGTGAAGCGGCTGCCTGAACTCGCGTCGCGGATCCAGCCCTCGACCACGTCCGGGTCGGTGAGGTCGGAGCGCAGGAACTGCAGGTCGATCTCGGGCAGGGCGCGGGCCAGACCCACGATGTCGTCGCGGGCTTCGGGTCGCAGGCGGCGCAGGTCGTATGTGCGGTCGCCGCACTGGACCTTTTCGACGGATTCGGTGTTCACGGGCCGCTCGGTCAAACACTGCAAAGCTAGCAGGTTCGCCGTCGGGTATCGTCGCGCGAACCAAACGAAGGAGAAACTGCATGGCTCCGATTCCGAAGGGCGGCACGGTCGCGGTGACCGGCGCCGCTGGTTTCGTTGGCGGTTGGACGGTTCGATTGCTCCTGGACGAGGGCTACCGGGTGCGCGCTTGCGTGCGTGACGCGAACGATCCGGCGAAGACGACGTTTCTTCGCGAGATGAACGGCTTCGCCTCGGGCCGGCTCACGATTCACTCGGCGAACCTGGACGAGGCGGGTTGCTTCGACGACATCTTCGCCGGCTGCCACGGCGTCGCCCACATCGCGCACGTCAGCGACTACAACGACTTCGACTACGTGAAGAACGTGTGCGACCACATCGTCGCGAGCATCGAGAAGTCGGGCTCGGTCACGCGGGTTGTCGTCACCTCGAGCATCGCCGCGGTGATCATGGAGGCCGACATATACGAGTTCGTTCGGCGGCCCGTCCTGTACGAGGACCGCTATCCGGACGAGTCGAATCCGAAGCGGACGCCGGAGCGTGGCCACGGCTACTCGATGAGCAAGATCTACGCTCAGAAGGCGTTCAGCGAGGCGGCGGAGAAGAGCGGCCGCTGGGATGCGATCACGTGCTGCCCGGGCGACAACGTGGGCCCCATCCTGTCGGCCCACCAGAAGGACAAGGGCCCCTGGCAGCACAACATCGAGCTCATGCTGCTCGGCGAGTGCGCGCAGAACCAGGCCTACCGGCCGTGGATGACGGTGGACGTGCGCGACGACGCGGAGTGCCACATCCGGCTGCTCGAGAGCATCAACGTCAAGAACGGCGAGCGCTACATCGCCTGGTCGGCGGACGCGGTGCGGGTGGAGGAGATCAACAACGGCATCGACCGTCTGCTGCCGGAACTCCGCCATGACACGCCGGAGGTCGAGGACGGCCATCCCGAGCACATCCAGAAGCGGGAAGAGGAACTGCGCGGCATCTGGGCCGGCGTCGAACTGCGCAACGACCGGATGCGCGAGGCGACCGGAGTCACCTTCCGACCCTTCGACGAGTCGCTGCGCGACTGCGTCGAATCGCTGCTGGCGGTTGCTGGGGTGGAGCCGAAACGGCGGCCGGAGCCGGAGGGCGGTGGCGAGTAGCGGCACTGGCGGCACGGGCTGCACCCGCCGGTCCGGGGCCCCGAGGGGAGGGTCCCAGCGACCGCTCGCACTTGTTCGGATGGAGGGAGGCTGGTGCTCGCTGCGGTCGGCTGCGCTCCGGTTGGGCGCAGGTTGTTTCGAGGTCGTCGGCCGTCGCTTGCCGACAGCTTCGCTGGGACCCTCCCCTCGGGGCCCCGGACCGGCTGGACGGCGTCGGGCTGCCGGTCGGCTCGTTGCGGGCTTGGTGATTGGGGCGATGTTCCCGGTTGCGTTAGCGGATCGTCTTGAGGCGGAAGAGTTGGAGAACCCGTACACCGGTGGCATCGATGTGCGGATGGGGCAGCGGTTCTTCCTGTCGAAGTGCGCGAGTTGCCACGGGGTGGACGCGAAGGGCGGGGTTGAGGCGGACGGCCCGGATCTGACGACAGGGAGTTTCCGGCATGCGACGACGGATGCCGGGCTCTTTCGGGTCATCCGGGACGGCATCGAGGGCACCTCGATGCGGGGTCTGCGGCGTGAGAAGGAGCAGGTGGTCTGGCAGTTGATCACCTATCTCCGGACTCTCTCGGACAGGGTCGACGTGGACTCGCTACCGGGTTCGCCAAGAGTTGGTCGGCAGGTGTTTGGGCGGTTGGACTGCGGGAGCTGCCACATGGTGGACGGGCGTGGCGGCCGGTTGGGCCCGGACCTTTCGCGGGTGGGCGAGCGGCGCGGTCCCGACGAACTGGCCGAGGACCTGAGTGCGCCGAGCGCCGAGGTCGCGCCGAGATGGTGGACGGTGCGGGTGACTCGCGCCGACGGCACGGTGGTCGAAGGGCTGCGCATGGGCGAGGACACGTTCAACCTTCGGATCATGGACGGCGAGGAGCGACTGCGTTCCTTCGCCAAGGCGGGTCTGCGGTCCGTGGAACGGATCCTCGAATCGACGATGCCTGCGGAGCCGTTGTCGGACGACGAGCGGGACGACCTGGTCGCCTACCTGGCCTCGCTGCGGGGGAGCGAATCGTGATGCGGCTGGCGTGGTGCGGAGCGGCGCTGCTCTTCGTTGCGGCGCAGTCGGTGGTGGCCCAGGAGACCCGGGGCGAGGGCGTGCCGCTTCTCTCGCCGGTGACCTGGGAACGGCTCGTCAACTCGGACAACGAGCCGCACAACTGGTTGATGTACCACGGGGCGCTGCACGGGCAGCGCTACAGCCGGCTGGATCAGATCGACCGCGAGAACGTGGGCCGCCTGGAGTTGAAGTGGGCGCACCAGATCCAGCAGCTCGACCGGAACCAGACGACGCCGCTGGTGGTCGACGGGGTCATGTTCATCACCGAGTCGCCGAGCAACGTGACCGCGGTCGATGCGGCGACGGGGCGGGCCTACTGGCGCTACGAGCACCCCCTGCCGGACGACATCCGGTTGTGTTGCGGCCGGAACAACCGCGGCGTGGCGATCCTGGGCGAGACCCTGTACATGAGCACGAACGACGCCCACCTGGTGGCGATCGATGCGCGTTCCGGGTCCCTGCTCTGGGACGCGGAAGTTGCCGACCACACGAAGGGCTACAGCAAGACGGCTGCGCCGCTCGTCGTCGGCGACACGGTGGTGACCGGCATCGCGGGCGGCGAGTTCGGCATCCGCGGCTTCATCGACGGCTACGACGCGGCGACCGGCGAGCGCAGGTGGCGCACGTACACGGTGCCGGGACCGGGAGAGCCGGGCAATGAGACCTGGGCGGGCGATTCGTGGCGCACGGGCGGAGCGCCGACCTGGCTCACCGGCGTGTACGACCCGGAACTCGACCTCATCTACTGGGGTGGCGGCAATCCGGCGCCGGACTGGAACGGCGACCTGCGGCTTGGCGACAACCTGTATTCGTCTTCCGTGCTGGCCCTCGACGGGAAGACCGGGGAGATCGTCTGGCACTTTCAGTTCACGCCCCACGACGTCTGGGACTGGGACGCGATCCAGGTGCCGGTGCTCGCCGACGTCGAGCTGTCGGGCGAGTTGCGGAAGGTGATGCTGTGGGCAAACCGCAACGCCTTCTACTACCTGCTGGATCGGGAGAGTGGACAGTTCCTGCTCGGCGAGCCGTTTGCCCTCCAGACCTGGGCCCACGGCCTGGACGAGAACGGCCGGCCGATCCTGCGCGAGAACGTGTTGCCGACGACGGAGGGCACCCGCGTCGCGCCGATCGCCGGCGGCGCGACAAACTGGTGGTCGCCCGCCTACAGTCCGCGCGCCGGGTTGCTCTACGTGAACTCCTTCGACGCGGAGGGCATCTACTACCAGCGGGACGACGAGTACGAGGAGGGCAGCATCTTCCTCGGCGGCGGCCACCGGATGCCGGGTGAGGCCGATCGCTACCGCAGCGCCATCCGGGCGATCGAGGCGACGACGGGCAAGATCCGCTGGGAGTTTCCGATCACGCCGCGGACCCGCAGCGGCGTCCTCGCCACCGCGGGGGGGTTGGTTTGGAGCGCCAGCGTCGATGGCTACTTCTTCGCTCTCGACGAGGAAACCGGTGAGCCGTTGTGGCGGATTTCCCTGGGCGCCGCACCGCACGCCTCGCCGATGAGCTACGCAGTCGGCGGCGAGCAGCGGATCGTCGTCGCGATGGGCAACGTCGTCTTTGTGTTCGGATTGGCTCACTAGCTATCGTAGGAACAAGAGAAACCGTTGCAATACCTAGGGTTTATCGCCGTTGTTCGTGTCGTATCGTGTCAGAGAGTGTCAGGGGCTTTCGGGAGCTAGCGGGGGACAAAGGGGGACAGTATTGGGGTCATAGGGTGCTATAGTCGTCGCCGAGAGGAGCGGATATGCCTAGATTGACAGCGGCATTTGTGAAGGCGGCTCCGCCGGGGCGGCACTACGACACAGGCGGACACGGGCTGATTCTCAGAGTCGAGCCGACCGGCTCCCGGCGCTTCGTCTGGCGCGGCACAGTTCGCGGCCGGAGGATTGAGCTGGGTCTGGGCAGCGCCCGATACCGGAAGCTGGCTGAGGCGCGGGCTATGGCCTTTGAGTACCGCCGGATCAGTATGGACGGCGTCGATCCGCGGCAGAGCCGATCCAAAGCCCCTACCTTCGGCGAGGCGCTGGAAATCGTGATTCGAATCCAGTCGGCATCATGGAAGCCGACATCGAGGAACGAGGAACAATGGCGTCGGTCCATGGCGACCTACGCTCTGCCACGGATCGGAGGCCTGCCAGTCGACGAGATCACCGCCACCGACGTGGTCAGCGTACTGCTGCCAATCTGGCACACGAAGCCCGTCGTGGCGCAGTGCGTTCGTCAGAGGGCGGGTGCCGTCATGCGGTGGGCTATAGCGGCGGGTTTCCGACAGGACGATCCGTCGGCCAACGTTCTCGCCGTACTGCCGAAGCAGCGGAAGGTCGCGCCCAAACATCACAAGGCGCTAAGGGCTGCGGCAATCCCTGGAGCACTACGCACGATCCGGAAGTCCGGGGCTTGGTTGGGAACGCGGCTGCTTGTCGAGTTCGTGGCCTTGACGGCGGTCCGGGTTGGCGAGGCCCGAATGTCGAAGTGGGAGGAGTTCGATCGCGAGTCAGGTACCTGGATGATCCCGGCGCAACGGTCGAAGGTGGAGAGAGAACACCGAGTTCCCATCTCCCGGCAGGCATCTGCCGTGCTTGACCAGGCGGCGCGCTTGGAGTCGGAGAGCGGATTCGTCTTCCCGTCGAATCGCGGCGGCGTCGTTCACCGGGCGACCGTCCCGCAGTTGTTCACCCGGCTAGGCATCGCGGCGGTTCCACACGGCTTGCGAAGTTCCTTCCGCTCTTGGGCTGCCGAGCAGGGTGTTCGGGCTGAGCTTGCGGAGCGGGCCTTGGGCCACCAGGTCAAGAACCCGGTAGAGCGCGCGTACATGCGAAGTGACTTGCTGGACCAGCGCCGAGAGGTCATGCAGGCGTGGGCGGATGCGATCGAGCCGCAATGAGACTCTGCGCAGGAAGGCGCTGGCCAACGTGGACAGCCCTTGGCACGGATCGGAGGAATAGGAGTGGTACTCCGGTCCTCGCGCTGACGGTCACGCGCAGCGGTGAGGATCGAGGAGAGGTGACACGAGGACGATCTGGAGTCTGCCGGGGGCGTTCCCGTCTCGCGGATGAAGTCCCGCAGGGAGCACCGGATTCCCCTCTCCCGCGCGGGCCGGAAGCAGGTGCTGGTGGGTAGTGCGTCAGTTTCAAATCCGGCGGCGTCTCGCTTGACAGTAGTCCATTCGTTCCCCTAGCCTCCAGTCATGGCGAAGACCAAGGTTCAGAAGCCTCCCGCGAGCCCGACTAGCGCGGCTGTTCGGGCTTGCCGGATACTCGTTCGCCTCGACGAGGACCCGAGGCCGAAGAAGCGCCGTCGGGTCAAGATCAGGACAAAGAACCTGAGCGTCAAGCCGCAGCGCGCTACGCAGGGCCGATAGCGCTCCATGTCTCCTCGAGGGCGGTACGTCGTCGCGGGAGTCGTGGCGGTGCTCTTGGTGGCCGTGATCGCTTCCTTGGGAGCGCAGCAATCCGGCGGAACCGACTGCTGTCCCTGCGAACGCGAAGCCGCGTACTTGGCCGACCTGTCGCTGTTCGTCTACACGCAACAGCGCAAGCGCCTCCGTTGGGGTGAGAGGCGACCTGCCGGCGAGTGGACAGAGTTCAACCTCCAGCCCGACCCCGAAGACTGGCCGAGTCTCTACGCCGCGCTCGCGGGCAACCCCGACCTGCCCGTCTACTTCGAGAGCGCGGCTGGCACCTTGAAGCGTTGCCTAGACGCCGCTCACCCGACCCGCTGAGGGGGCCGGGAACCCCGGAAGGCGGGGTGTGGTCTCAGTTTGAGGGCGGAGTCCTCGGCCGGATGGCGATTTGATCGTCGATCGTGTTCCAGTCCCACGGTGACGGGTGAACGTATAGGCCCAGCGCCGCCAAGTCTCGGCTGATTCGGGCACACAGACCACCGGACCGCCGTTTGCGGCCGTACCAAGAAAGCAGGTCCCGGACGTACAGCAACCGCGACGGGTGCTTCAACTGGTGGGCAAGCGACTCGAGTTGCAGTGGGGCTTCGGTCATGGTGTGCTGATCGTCTTTAGCGCGACCGAGTTTATGCTAGACCTCTCGCGGCGGCTCACGCGCACGCCGATCATCGTGAGCGACGCGTTGCCGTCCTACGTCGAGGCCGCGCAGTGGACGTTCGGCTACATGGCGAAGCACGTCCAGGGTAAGTCCGGCACGTCCTACGTCGAGCGTCAGAATCTCACGATGCGGATGGGGATGCGGCGCTTCATCCGGCGCACCAACGGCTTCTCAAAGCGGATCCAGAAGCACGCCGCGATGGTCGCGCTCTGGTACACGTACTACAACTGGTGCCGGATCCACTCGACGCTGCGGGTGACCCCCGCGATGGCCGCTGGCCTCACGACGTCGCTCCGTGACCTTGGCTGGATCGTCGAACTCATCAACGCCCGAACCCCGCCGCCCAACCGACCGAAGACCTACCGGAAGATGCGGCCGACTCGCTGACGCGAGTCGGCCGTCGCCTAGGAGAGACCCGATGAACAACGACCGCCCCGGCCCCAACATGGAACGACTTGCATGGCACGTCGTCGCATGGACGTTCGCGACCATCCTGATGTGTTCCGTCGGCCTCTTCGGAGTCTCAGTATTCGGAACTGGCGACTATCAGACCAATGCTCTCGAGGTTCTCGACCTCATCTTGGAGTGGGTCTGGAGGGTCGCCCTGTTGGCTATCGGCTACGGACTCGGGGCTGGAGGGAAGTCCAGAACTGCGCCAGCCGCGTCATTGTCTCCAGACGCTGTCGCGCTTCTCTCCGCTCTCTCCGCGCGCGGTGAGGCGAACGACGAGTGACAACCGCGACCAGATGCCGAGGGAACCGCCCCACCTCACCGAGGACAAGACGAGCGTTTTGTAGCCACCGACTCAGCGTACTCATGCCCCTACGCTAGCAGGTCGGCCCCGCTCCGCCTCACTCTGGCTTGTCGCGCGAGTAGTCGACGGCCACGAGATCGGGGAACAGGACGGGCAGTAAGACCTCGCGGACGAACTCTTCGACCGTGACTTGGCGTCGACCATCGGCCATCTGACGACCGTCGGTATCTTGCTCGACCAGAAGGCACGGTGTCTCGGTCCGGCAGTCAAAGGCTAAGCGGGCCAGCTTCTCGATCAGGACTCGCTCGTTGTCGTACCCGACTGACGATGTACTGGCGACGATGCAGTTGGGGTCTCCAAGTGTCTCGTCTTCGCTGCGAACAGAGTGGAACTGAATCTCGGTGTTGCGGCGGCCGAACATGCTGCGAGCTTGGAAATCCAGCACAAACACTGACCCTGGCCCCGAGTCCACCAACTCTTGGCTGACGTACGGCTGATCGGACGATTCGCGGCCGCTGGCTGGAGGAGTGTCTCTCGCCGACACGGCTTCGAGAGCCAGAAGCCGCATTTTCTCCATCACTGCCTTAGCGGTCCAGCCCCGGCAAGCCTCGACCCATTCGGTTCCGCCGTCCATCTCGTCCTCCCCGGCCCGTTGCGGCCTATAACGTCGGCGGAGGCTAGTGGACCCGTGACCGCATTTCAAACTGACGCACTACCTGCTGGTGCGCGATGTTGCTAGAGTGTCCCTCCTGACCGACCCGGCCAGGCAGATGCGGTTGACGATCGAAACAGAGCGCGAGGACGATGGCCGCTGGATTGCGGAGGTCATTGAACTCCCGGGCGTTATGGCCTACGGCGAGAGCCGCGAAGACGCAACGAGGCGAGTGAAGGCGTTGGCGCTTCGCGTTCTTGCCGAGCGGCTGGAACAGGGCGAACCTTCGCCGAGGCCGAACACCATCCAGTTCGCCGCTGCGTGAGTACTTGGCCAGCCGCCAAGGCTCGACGCGTTCTGGCGGCCCTGTTGCGCATCGGTTGGCGCGTCGAACGCTCCTCGGGATCTCACAAGACTCTCTCGCGTCACGGTTGGCCGAAGTACGTGTTTGCGTTCCGCTCCGGTGAGGAGATTGGGCCGCGCATGTTGTCTCGGATCGCCAAGAGAACGGGTCTGAGCCCGGACGATCTCTGAGAGCGGAAGCGTAGGGGCTCAAGAAAGCGGCCTATCCCCCGCCCGGCGGACGATCCGCCACAGATCAGGCTCTGGCCGGTCTACGGGGAGGCTTACCGCATCGACTGGGGCAGCGGCTCAGACCTCGACCAATTGATTGCCACCGCCTCCGGTTCATCCGGCGGCGGCGGCCTTGCGTATGAGCGAGATTGCCGGCGGGTTGGTACACCGCATGTTGCATGACGCCCCGGAGGCTCGCTTTCGTGGCCTGCGCCGCGTTCCCCCTGGTCGGCTGCGCCGCGCCTGGAGCCTCTGATCGAACCCGGGGCGGACTCAGTGGCAGAACGCGGTTGCCCTGGTCTCGACCGTCCGCGAGGCGTCTGTCGAGGTGCTGGCCGCCACCGACGGAGACGCTGCAACGCGCCGAAGCCACCGGCAGGTCGGCAGTGGACCGCGCGGCCGCCACCGGCAGCCTCGCGCTTGAGTCCATCGGCTTGACTTCAAGCTGCCCGCGTCGGTCCTTCGCTCGGGTCCGCCGCGGTCGGACCGCGAGGCTCGCCGGCCGGGAGTCTGCGACAGGCAGCGAATCGCGCTAGGACGCATCGCGCGCGGCTGTATAGTGTACGGGTCGCAAGAGCCTGCACATCTAGGAGTCTCCCCGTATGCGCCGCTTCCTGCTGACCTACGCTTGGGCGACCATCGCCGCTGTTACCGCCCTGCCCCTAGTCGGCTGTTCTGCGATCGCCGATGTAGTCCTCTCGCCCTTTGAGGATGCGTACTCTGCCGTCACGGTCGTCCGCGAAGCGTCAATCGAGGTGCTGGCCGCAATCCCCGATGACGCGCCGTGCCGGCCCGAATGGCGGCGGCTGGCTGCGGACGCGACCGAGGCCCTCCAGCGCGCCCAAGCGATTCTCGAAGGCGCGGTCGCGCGATTGTCCTGGGACGGCCCCCCGGTGGCCGCCCGCGACCTGTTGGGCCGGATCGCGCCCGCCCTGGACGCCACTGTCGGCTGTGTTCAACGCGGCGGCCTGACGATGGAGGAATTGGTAGAGCTAGAGGCTGCGGGCCGACGCCCGGACTCTGACGCGATTGACCCCGTCCAACAAGACGCCGTCGAGCGCATCGGTCGGCCCGTGGCCTGAATGGACTTGTTGGTCGAGCGCCGGTGGCGAGGGTCTAGCGGTCGGGGTAGTACGGGGCCGTCGCCTCTACGTGGTCGAGCGAGAGGGCGAACGTCGGGTCCGAGTTCACGCTGAGGAATCGCGGTTCGCTTTGGAGTTCCCCGGAAGCCGAGGGCTTGCTGGCCGACTGCCGATCCGCGGAGGACGCTCTTTCCGGATTCGGTTCGGAGGTGGCTTGTGATGTTCGAGCAACTGTGGCGCGACGGCTCATAGTGGAGAGTGAAGGGGCCGTGCTCGGTGGAGCGCTGTCGCGGACTGCACAACCGGTCTCGGGCCGACTTTCGTCCCCCTGTGGTCCGCGGAGCCCGCGCTGCCTCGCAGTTAGAGGCGTAAGCTAGCAGACTCCACGTGCTACGCTCGCTGCGCTCGCTCCGCCCGTGGAGCTAGCGAGGGAGGGCCTGCGGCCCCCCTTCGAACCCCCCGCCCAGACATGGCCACGCCGCACCGCACAGCGATCGCTCACTGCCGCATAACCGCGGCCGAGCTTGACGAGTGGCGGGCCATGGCCGAGCGCGCCGGCACGACGCTCTCGCAGTTGATGCGGGCGGCGATGCGCCGCACCCGCACATGGACCGCGGAGGACTCCGCGGCGGTGCGCGAGCGCACCCGGCAGGTTGCCCGCATCGGCGTCAACCTGAACCAGATCGCGCGCTGGGCGAACCGCTACCGCGGCGCCGCCGACGCGGCCCAGGTGATCGCCCACCTGGTCGCTCTCGACCGCGAGGTCCGCGGGCTGCTGCTGACCCGCGATCCGGACCTGCCGCCGCGCGACGAGGAAGGGCCGTGCTGATCACCTTCCTAAAGCACGGCCAGGGCAGCGCGGCGGCCGCGGCCGACTACCTTCTCGCCGACCGGGATCACAGCGGCAAGAAGCGGGCGGAGGTCACCCAGCTGCGCGGCGATACGCGGCTGGTCGCCGAGGTCGCCGACTCCCTCGACTTCGAGCACCGCTACCGGAGCGCGGTCCTCGCCTGGGCACCCGAGGACCGCCCTACCGACGAACAGATCGAGGAGGCGCTCGATCACTTCGAGCGCGTCTCCTGGGCCGGTCTCGACCCGGACCGCTACGCCTGGTCGGCCGTGCTCCACCGCGACGAGGACGGCGGCGCGCACGTCCATGTCCTTGTCGCCCGCGTGGAACTCGAGACCGGCAAGAGCCACAACATCGCGCCGCCCGGCTGGGAGAGGACCTACGGCCTGCTAGAGCGGGCGCTGAACCACGAACACGGCTGGGCGCGGCCGAACGATCCGGACCGCGCCCGCACGACCCGTCCGGGCCGGTTCCCGGCCGACGTCGCCGACCGCGACGCCATCGACGGCTACCTGCGCCAGCGGGTCGCCGCCGGCCTCGTCCAAGACCGGGCCGGCGTGGTCGCCGCGTTCGAAGAGGCCGGCTACGAGGTGCCGCGCCAGGGCAAGAACTACCTCACCGTGGCCCACCCGGAGACCGGGCAGCGGCTGCGGTTGAAAGGAACCCTCTATGAGCAAGACTTCCAGGCCGCCGAGCTTCGCCGACACGTTGAACGAGCAGGCGGCGAAAGACCACGAGGTGATCGAGGCCTACAGGCGCCAGATGGAGGCAGTGGTGCGAGAGCAGCTGCGCGAGTTTGGCGCGAACTTGACGCGGTATGCCAAGGACGAGATCGCGCGAACCGCGTTCGCTATCCAGCGCCACGCCGACCGGAAGCTCGCGGCGCAGTGGATCCGGACCGTGGTGATCGGCCTGGGAATCTGCATGGCCATCTGGTCGAGTCTCTGGGCGGTCGGGCGGTGGCAGCAGAGCCAGATCAACGAGAAACTCGACAGCCTGGAGTACCTCGACCGGCTGATCGACGATCGGAATCGGACGCTCAACGAACTGAGCCAGGAGGTGGAGTAGACGATGACCGAACTGGAGCGCTTGTTCGCCGCATCCTTGAAGAGGCTCGACGAAGAGCACGCCGCATCCGTCGCGCGCTTGAGCGCGTCCGTCTCGCGGTTGAACGGTCGGGTCGACGCTTTGCAGAGCGACTATCAACAGCTCGTGGGCGAGTACGAGAAGCTGGCGTCCGCGTACATGCTGCTCGAAGCCGACATGAACGCAATCGTCCAGGCGTCGAGCGGACGGTGAACCTGCTCCGGGAGATCGCCGGGGATGACCGAGCCCGAGAGCGTGACCGGGAACGCGGCTTCGAGTTGGAGCGGTGACATGGGAGACGACACCATGACCAACACGGACCACCTCACATCCGTAGGCGCTGGCTGCACTCCGGTGGCGGACCTCACGGCCTGGGCCGAGGCCCAGTTCGCTACGGCGTTCGACCAAGCGATCGCCACCGGCCGGGCGCTAGCCCCGATCGAGGTCCTGCACGCCTTCGGCGTTCTGGAGTGTGACGACGAGTCGGCCGACTGGCTCGGCCGCCCGGATTTGGCCCTGGTCGACCAGGCGGTGGGCGGCCATCCGGTGACACGGTCCAGGGCGACGCCGACGAGTGGTAGCGACACTGGCGGGGGCCGGGTTTAGGGTGAGCGAGAAGATGAACCTAGGCCGGTGGATTGAGAGGATCTACACCGAAGGCGGCTTTGAGAGGAATCTCGCCACAAGCGTTGCTGGAGTCGTGGGCCTGCTCATCTATCTGCAACTCGACGACAGCGTGACGGCGGCCTTCGCTGCCCTCATCGCCTTTCCTCTCGTCAAGATCGTCGCCGCTCCGATTCGATCCCGGTGGATTCGGTCGCAAGAACGCCGTCGGAGCCAGGACGCGATCAGGGATCTCTTCGACAGTCTCGGCTCGGAAGAGCGGGCCGTGGTTCAGGCATTTGTGTGGCATGGGGGTGTCGCCGTCGCTTGGGGGGAGAGCGACCGTTTCGGGCAGTTCTCGGTTACCGGCGTTGAGTCGTTGAGCAACAGAGGCCTGCTCCGCTCGAGCTTTACCGAGGACGGGATGGCAGAGACGTTCGTCCTAGATACCGAGTTGTTCGACTACGCGCGGACGGTGCTGCCTGCCGTTCCATTCTAGCTCTGGATTCTACTTCGGGAGAGCGGTGCTTCGTTTCAAGTTGTTCACCGTAGATGCCTCCTCCTCCACCGGTTTCCGCAGTCCCTCCGCTAACACCCTCCGCGCCCCCTGGGTGGCCGCGAATTCGTGACCCTCGCCGCAGACGCCCTCATCGTTGGCCGCAGAACTGGCCCGTGCGGGTCTACTTCGGCGCCTGACGGCCTATTCGTGGCCGAACGCCCAGACGTCCGGCACCGCCGAACGGCCGGCAGGAGCGGGTCTAGGTGGCGCGGTCGCATCCGGCCTGTTGTTACTCGCTTCCATCTCGGAGCGGTGACTCCCGGCAAGAGATGACGCCAGCGCGAAGGCCGCTAAATCGGGGTGGCTTCTAGCCAGCCAGGAATCGGCGACTCACATAGGGTTCTTTTGGCGTAGAGTCGCGGCCCCAAACAGCCCGCAGGACTGCGGAGGGTGTCTGCCATTGTCCGGGAGATGGAACGCACCGCCGCCCCTCGTGCAGCCCGAGCAGGAGGAAGGAAGAACCATGGCCCGCCACCACGTCGACCACCGCGAGATCGTTCGGTTTGCCCAGCACCGCGTCAACCTGCCGCGGGAGAAGGAACAGATGTACGGGGCGCAAGCAGGCCGGCTGCGGGAACGGCTGGAGAGCTACCTGTCCGAGAACCCTGATTTCACGCTGCGCAAGATGCTCTTGTCCGGAAGCTTGGCAAAGGGGACGGCACTCAGATCCCTCAACGACATAGACGTGGCCTGCTACATCTCCGGCGCGGATGCACCGTCGGAGGTGGCGAAACTGATCGAGTACCTAGCGAGGAGGCTCCAGACCGCGTTCCCGAACTTGAAGCCCGACCAGGTGCAACGGCAGACTTACAGCGTGAAGGTGTCGTTCCGCGGCACCGGGCTGGATGTGGATGTAGTTCCGATCCTCTACGCCGGCGACGCCGATTGGTACGGCAACCTAGTCAGTCAGGACGACGGCTCATACCTCAAGACCAGTATCCCTCGTCACCTGGAGTTCGCGAAGAAGCGCAAGGCAGCGCAGCCTCAGGACTTCGTCCAGGTGGTGCGCCTGATCAAGTTCTGGGTGGGGAACCTGAAGCGAGAGGACCCCACCTTCCGATTCAAGTCGTTCATGGTCGAGATGATCCTCTCGCGCCTCTGCGACCAGAACTTGGACTTTTCCGACTATCCGGAGGCGCTGCAGCACTTCTTCACGTACGTTGCCCGAAGTCACCTACGCGAGAGAATCGTCTTCACGGACTACTACCCCGCGAGCAAGGTGGGGACGTTCGCCGAACCGGTGCAGATCATCGACCCGGTCAACGGGGAGAACAACGTCGCGCGGCTCTACACCGACAGCCAGGCGGACGCTATCGTCGGCGCCGCGTCGGACGCCGGCGACGCCGTCGATGCTGCGCTAGAGGCACCGACGAAGCAGGAAACCCTCCGTTACTGGCGGCGCGTCTTCGGGCCCTCGTTCCATGTCTGAGGGAGAAGAACCATGAGCAGCACATACACATATACGGCCAGCCAGACTTTCACGCGCGTGCATGCCAAGAAGATCTCGTACCGGGTCGCCACCGACCTGAAGCGGATGCAGAGGCTGTACGGGAAACCGACGGACACGGAGATCCGACACTACGATGACGAACTCGTTGAGTTTCTGACGGCGGGGTTCCTGGAGAAGGTGTCGTACGGTTTCAGGCGCGGCGATAACTGGATTGAGCCTAGCCTTCACTACACCGCTTTCGAGCTCGCCAAACCGGATTCCGGCGACGACCCGGGGCGCGTCCCAGCAGGCGCGAACATCACCGGTGCATCTTTCTACAGTTTCATGATCTACTCGAGTGCGTGGGGTGCGCTTACCGCCGCCCAGCGAGCGGCGTTCGAGAAGAGCCTCCCGTTCCAGCGCGGAGACGCCCGAGAACCAGGTGTCGACGGCTACCTGCAGCAGGATCTCGCCTACTCCGCAGGTGGCCGCGGGCTACAACGGGCTACGGTGAGGAGTTGGGGATGATGGAGCCAGTGGAAACGGAGGGCCTGTTCGAACTACCTCTGACATACCCTGACTCGGACGCGAAGGAGCGCCTGGACAGCTTGGTTGGTCTCGACGACCACAAGGAGCGGCTGTGCAAAACGCTGACGCTCCTTGTGGTACCGAGGGCACTGCGGGACTGGGCCGACCGGTTCCACGATGGTGCATTGAGCCTGGTCAATACCGTACTGGCCAGACCGCCGCTCGTGGTCCTTGCCGGGGACGTAGGCTGCGGGAAGACGGCGCTGGCCGAGTCGATCGCGGATCCGGTGGCGCGCGAACAGGACATCGGCATTACGCTGTTCCCGCTGAGTTTGTCGGCACGGGGCAAAGGAGCGGTTGGCGAAATGACGCAGCTCTTGTCCGCAGCCTTCGACCGTACGTACACCGAGGCCTCGAAAGTTGCCGCCGACGCCAGCGGGCCTGCGCGCGGTGCCGTGATCCTCTTGATCGACGAGGCGGATGCGCTGGCGCAGTCGCGCGAGGCCGCACAGATGCACCACGAGGACCGCGCTGGTGTCAACGCGCTTATTCGGGGCGTCGACCGCTTGGTCAAGGCGCGACTGCCGGTAGCGGTCATCATGTGCACCAACAGGCCCGACGCCCTCGACCCGGCCGTGCAGCGCCGTGCGGCTGACATCCTCGACTTCAATCGACCCGATTGGGACCAACGTGAAGCGGTGCTCGCTGCACCGCTCCGAGAACTCGGGCTTTGTGATGCCACTATCGAGGCAATCGTCGAGACCACCGGTTCAGCGGATGGTGGCGGAAGTGTCCCCAGTGACTACGGATTCACATTCTCGGACCTCACTCAGCGGCTGCTGCCGAGGATCGTGCTCCGCGCCTTCCCGTCGAGTCCGGTAGAGGCCGAAGCGGCACTGGAGATCGCTCGCAGTATGCGTCCGACGCGACCGTTCGGCGAAGCGGGGCGCGGAGGAGGAGCCGTAGCGTGACGGACCCGACCGGGAGTGCGTTCATTTCGTACCGGCGATCCCCGGCCCGTCCGGCCGGGGACAACGAGGCCGCATTGGTACGCGACGCGCTTCGGCGCGTTGGTGTACCGACGTGGCGAGATCTGGACGACCTCGAGCACGAGCCGACTGAGGAAGCGCTTGTTGCCGCAATCAATGATCCATCGCTTGCGGGTGCCGTCCTGCTGATCTCGCCGGAGGTGGAGGAGTCGCCCATGGTGCGCCGGGTCGAGGCTCTTCGGATCTTCCGCCGGCACGCCAAGTGCGACGGTTTTTGGGTGCTCCCGGTTCTGGTCGGCCTTGACTACGCCCAGGCGGACTCCGTGCTGGGGGCGCCGGCGGGCTTTCAGAAGCTGGACCGATGGAAGATGCATAGGACGGCGGGCGACACGCTCACGTCGGCGGACGGGAGGGCCATAGCCCGCCGAGCGGTCGAAGCGCGCCTGCGGGCGATTCTGAAGGCGCACGGCGACGGAAGCTTGTCCATCGGCGTGTTCGCGCGTCGGCCACCGGGAGACACTCAGAGTCTCACACATGATTTCTCGGCGCAGTTCAATGGCCGAGCGGTGGCTGAAGGGGCATACGCGGACTTTGAGAACGCGTTGTTGGACGGGGCTAGTCGCGTGTTGGCGGCCTCTCCAAGTCCGCGTCTTCTTGGCCGAGGCATGGCACCGCTGCCGTTGGGAGTGTTGGTGGGCGCTGTGTACTCGGCGAGAGCGGGATTCCAGTTGGAGTGGGTTCAGCCTGTCGAGGGGAGCGAGCCCCAGCATTGGTCTTTCGACCTGCCAAGCGGCGTTCCGGCAATCGAGAGCCGGGTTGTGCACGGCGACCCGGCGTCGGAGGAGCTGGTCTTGGCGGTAGGCGTATCGGCGGACATCGAGTCGGCCGTCGCGGAGTGCTTGGAAGCCCAGGGACTGGAACCCCGAGCTTGCGTGCACTGCGCACCGGTGACAGGGTCGTACATGCCGGGCCGGGTCCTGACGCCCGAAGAGGGCGTGGGCTTCGTGCTGTCGGCGGTCCAGAAGATGCGGGAGGTCCGGGACGACCTCGGTATGCAACGGTCGAACCTGCACCTGTTCCTTGCGTGCCCGTTGGCGATGGCGGTCCTAGTTGGACAGAAGCTGAACACGTTCTCGGCTAGTCACCTCTATGAGCATGATCCGGGAAAGCGCCCGTCGTACCGGCGGGTACATACACTTGAGGCATCGAGTCTCGCGTATGCGTAGGGTGCTGTGCGCGACTGCTGCACGAGTCGGCCGCCGCAGTCACGTCTGGGGCCGCCCGATGCGCCAGTCGCTGCCTCTTGGCTCCGTTTCGATGAATGTCGTCCCAATGCATAGCCTCGGTGTGCCCTGAGGTGTGTCAGGCCACGAGCCGCTGGCGAGCAACGCGGTGCGCGCTAGCGTGCGGGACCGGCCGCGATAGGCGTTCGAGGGACCGACCGGGCATAGCTGCCAGGTAGGGAACGCGCTGTACCTGATTAGAGCGTGGTGCAAGAGCCGCGGCCGTGGCGATCGCCGGATACTGGGACGACTCCGGAATGGTGGTGTGCTATGCCAAGACTCGGCGACCGGGAGGAGAGCGGTGAGGACGTGCTTTGGCGGAAAGGAGGCGAGGGGAGAGGCCAGGAACTGCTCACGGGGGTAGAGTCTGCTTTAGGGGCGGCCCAGATGCACGGGCTTTGGCCACAGGTATCTTCGAGAGAGGAGACGGAGAAGAGATGCAGGAGTACAGCGCGGTCGTCAAACGGGCCGGCGACTGGTGGATCGGCTGGATCGAAGAAGTGCCGGGCGTGAACTGCCAGGAACTGAGCCGCGAGGAGTTGCTGGAGACCTTGACCATCACTCTGGGCGAGGCGCTGGAGTTCAATCGCCAGGCGGCGCTGGCCGCGGCCGGTGAGGGCTACACGTTGGAGAAGGTCGTCGTCGCTACATGAAGCGCAGAGCCCTTCTGCGGCATCTTCGAAGACGGGGCTGCGAGTTGGTGCGCGAGGGGCGACGGCATTCCTGGTGGCGGAACCGAGTTGACGATCGCCGCAGCGCGATTCCACGGCATACCGAGATCAACCGGATACTGGCGCGGAAGATCTGCTTGGATCTCGGGGTCGAGCCAGTCCCCTGAGCCGTTGGCCTTGGTGCCTTCCCGCTGTAGGACCGCGGGATCCGGCGTCCGCTACGGGCCGTCTCACGGGCGTGGCTGCCGCGGCGGAGCGTGGGGGCTGGTCGACCCTGAAGCCTCACGCTCGGGCCGCCGCCATCCTCCCGTGGTCTGGCCTAAGCATGGCGCCTGAGGGCTGGGTCAGAGTGTGGCACCCTTGGGTGAGACGGTTCTCTAAACCACTGCAGAATAAGGACTTACACCGCCGAGAGTCCTAACTCTCGCTCTTGCGTCCTCCTGTTTCGACTGGACGTCGAGGGTCTAGCTCGAGTTCGATCCGAGATCCCGGGGGCTGGGGACGCAAAAGACGAAGCACACCTGACCGGGGCGGCGAGCGCTGTGTGTCGGGTGCTACCGTCCACCGGACCCTAGCGATCCAATGACCTCTACACTGACTTGGCTCGACTACTCCGAGCGTGATCGACGTCGCGCGTTGGACGTCGTCGACCTATTTCGGGAAACCGGAACCGTCGACGAACTTGGCCTCGCGGCTGTTCGCGACAGCTTCTCTGATCTCTTCTTCCCCGGTACAAGCACGATCCAGACTCGGGCCTGCTACTTCCTGCTCGTGCCATGGACGTTCCTGCGCATCGAACGTCTGGGGATCTCGGCGAAGAAGGTCTCGGCGAGGGCTCGGCAGGCGGAGCTCAACCTCAGCAGGCGGATGGTTGGTGGGAAGGACCAGCAGGGCGTCTTCGGAACCCAGGCGGGGATGGCCCTCAAGCGGCTTCCGAGCGAGGCCTACTGGGGTGGCCTTGGAAGTTGGGGTCTCCGCACGTTCTCGGGCCACAAGCGGGCGTACTTCCGATCGCTCGATGGCTTCTACCGGCGCGCGGCCAGGTTCCGCAGCACCCCGCGAGACCCTGAAGGCAGGAGCGCGCCCCCGACGAACTGGCACCCGCACATCCCCGGCCCTCCGCCCGGATTCCCTTACAAGAACGTCTCGGTTGCACTGCGCCGCCAGGATGCCGAGTATCTGAGCGACCGTATCCAGGCTCGGCATCCCGAGAGCCTCTTGGCCTTGCTCGCGGGCCGCGTCAATCCGGCGGATCTCCAGCTCGATCAGCCATGGCATCTCTCCCAGCTCAACGAGATACCTCCGGTTCTGCGAGGACGGCTTCACGACTCCAGGTTGTTCGCCGTCTGCATGCAGGGGGCTGCCCTCCTCTACAACCTGATGCTCTCCGAGCTGCAGCAGCATGCGCGGCGCGTGGGCGAATACCAAAGCGAGTTGGTGGCTTGGGCCGTCGACGTTGAAGCTCTCGGACCCGATCTATCAGCCTGGCAACTGGATGGGGTGTGGAGCGTGGTGCGGGCACAAGGCCGCTCGCTCGGCTTTCCGACGCAGACTTTCGTGACCCGCTGGATCGAGAACCTGAAGCAGCGTGGGCCTGAAGCTGTCGTCCCCGAAGGGTCCGTAGCCCGTGCTCTCGTGCGGGAGCGAGAGATTCAAATCAAACGCGGTCGCGCACGGTTGGTGAGCCCGCGACACCTTGAACTCTGGGGTGGACAATCCGGCACCGGACGGATGAGCTATCGGTGGGGTGGAAGTCCGTTAGCGGGCACCAGGCTTCTCCTCAAGGACATCTTCGAAGGGCTGGAGCGGGGTGAGGGCGATGCTCGGGACCCGTGACCGGAGACTGCTCCTCGAGAGCCTGCGTCCGCCGGCCGGCTACCGCTTGCGTCGCGCGGTGGGAACTAGCTACACGCTGGATCTGATCGCCCTGCTGACGGCGCCTCTCGCGTTCACCTTCTTCGACGCGCATGACGAGGACGGCGTGCCTGTGGCCGACCCGGTGGCGCTGGTCGAGGCGCTTCGGCGACACGCCGAGAACGTGACGCTCTTCTGTCAGGCCGGGGCGATCGCGGTGCCTAAAGCGGAGCAGTCGTTGCTGGCTTATCTGGAAGATTCAGTCGTGGAAGTACAGCCGCCTCACGCCGAAGGGATCTTCCACCCAAAGCTCTGGGTGCTTGCCTTCGAAGCGGACGACCGGTCACCGATCTATCGCGTGCTGTGCCTGTCCCGCAACCTGACCTTCGCCCGTTCCTGGGACACATGCCTTTCCCTCGAGGGACCTCTGAAACAGCGGCAACGGGGCTACTCGAGGAACAAACCGCTGGTCGAACTGCTCCTGGCCCTTCCGGGACTCGCCACCCGTCCGTTACAGGCCCAGTTGCGCAAAGATCTCGATCGGATGGCGTACGAGGTTCGAAGGGTGGATTTTCGGCCGCCGCAGCCATTCACAGACTTTCGCATCCACCACCTGGGCCTACGGCCCAGCCGCGGATTGCCATGGCCTCCTGCCTCGCGGAGCCTCGTAGTATCGCCTTATCTCGCCGCCTCGGTCGTTCGAAGGCTCGCTGAGAAGCATGGGCTCGACGTGCTCATCTCCAGGCCGGAGGCGTTCGAGGAGGTGATTCGCAGTCTTAGGCACGAACCTCTCCCGAAGGCGTGTTACGTGCTGTCGCCCGGGGCCGATCTTGACGCCCGCGAGGCGCAGGAGGAGGAACCCGACGGATCGCCGTCGGTCGACGATCAGGTCGAACTGGCAGGACTCCATGCCAAGCTATTCCTGTTCGAGAACGGCGGGGAGGCCCGGTTGTTTACGGGCTCGGCCAACGCGACGGTCGGCGCCTTTCGACTCAATGTTGAAGTGCTGGTCGAGCTTGTTGGAAAGAAGAAGAACTGTGGCATCACCTCCCTCCTCGGGTCCGACCACGACCTGCGGCTCGAGACCCTCCGATCGCTCCTCCAGGAGTACAGGCCTCCCGGCGACCTGGATCTCGAGGACGACCCGAAGAAGGAGTTGGAGAGAAGGGTCGAGAAGTTGGCGCGCAGCTTCGGATCGTCTTGTCTGATTGCAACCGTTGGTCATGCGGACGGCCGGCAACGCTGGGATACTGCGTTGTCGGGAGAAGTTCCAGAGATCCCGGATGGCGCGGCCGTAAAGGTGTGGCCGGTCACCCTCCCGCCAGAAACGGCGCAACAGATCATGGAACGGCGCGGACCGGACAGTCCGTCAGACCTGATCGCGAAGTTCGAGGGTATGTCTTTCGAGGCATTGACCGGATTCTTCGCGTTCGAGGTAGCCCTGGGGGAAGGGCGACACACGGTCCGGCAGCGGTTCGTCGTGACGGCCGAACTGGTCGGAGCGCCTGAAGACCGAAAGCAGCGTCTGCTGCGCTCGCTTCTGAAGGATCGGCGTCGTGTATTCCGGCTCCTCCTCCTCGTCCTGATGGATGAGGGCGCCGACGTGTCGGCGTTGGTGCAGGCGGCTCACCAGGGCGAAACCGGGTCCGCGAAGTCCTTCGGGGGATGGGATGAGGCGGGTCTGCTGGAGGTCCTCCTGCGGAGCCTGAGCCGTAACCCGGGACGGATCGACGAAGCTGCCCGGTTGATCTCAGACCTTGGGCGCACGGAGGAAGGGCAAAACCTGCTTCCGGAGGGCTTCAACGAGATATGGGAGCCGGTCTGGGCGGCGCGGGAGGCCCTTCGGGAATGAGTCCGTGCGAGTCGAGTGAACGTCCGGACACGGCGCGTGTCCTTGAGGGCCTCAAGGACTTCCAGCGCGACACGGTGGAGTACGCGTTCGAGCGGCTTTACCGGGCCCCGGATTCGACGCGGCGCTTCCTGGTAGCCGATGAGGTGGGGCTCGGGAAGACGCTCGTTGCCCGTGGCCTGATCGCGAAAGCGCTCGATCACCTGTGGGAAGGGCCGCACAAGGCCGATCGGATTGACATCGTCTACATCTGCTCCAACGCCCAGATTGCCAGGCAGAACGTTCGCCGCTTGGAGATCGGAGGCGGCCGGTTCGTGCGCGCCGACCGCTTGACCCTCCTGCCGCGAGAGATCCACGGCTTGAAGGGGAACAGGGTCAACTACCTCGCGCTCACGCCCGGTACCTCCTTCGATCTCAGGAGCAGCATGGGGCGCATGGACGAGCGGGTCCTCCTCTATCACTTGGTTCAACGGATGTGGCCGGATAGACATGCCGGTCCCAAGAACCTGTTCCAGGGGTACGTGAGGAAGAAAGGCCGCTTCCGCGAGGCGCTGAAGGAGTTCAAGCACTGGCACCGTATCGACGCGGACCTCGCGAGCGCTTTCGAGCGCCGTGTTCGCAGGGAAGGCAAGAGCTTCCGGAGGAAGTACAAACGCCTCTGCACACGGTTTATGCGGTTTCGGAAGTGGGTCCCCGCCAAGGACCGCAGGAAACAGGCCAACTTCATTGGTCAACTGCGCTCGATGTTGGCCGAGGTTTGCGTCACAGCGCTCGAACCGGATCTCGTGATCCTGGATGAGTTCCAACGCTTCAAGGACCTCTTGGACGGGGAGCACGCCACCGCGGAACTCGCGAAACGGCTGTTCAACTACTCCGACGATACGTCGGACGTTCGTCTCCTTCTGCTCTCGGCGACTCCTTACCGGATGTACACGCTGCACCACGAGAGTGCCGAAGATGACCACTACCGCGACTTCCTGCGGACAGTCGAGTTCCTCGACCCCGGACTCGAGGAGAACGGAGAACTTCGTCGGCTCTTGGACGACTATCGGCAGGCGATGTATCGCATCGACTCGGGCACAGAGGCGCTCCAGCAGATCAAGGGGGACGTCGAGACGCGGCTTCGCCGGGTCATGTCGCGGACCGAACGGTTGCGGGCATCCACGGATGCGCACGGGATGATGCGCGAGGTTCCTTGTGGGGGAGTGGAGCTCACCGCGGGGGATGTCGCCGACTTCCTGCTACTTGAGAAGATCGGCCGCGAGGTGGGACAACCGCAGGTTCTCGAATACTGGAAGTCGGCTCCATACCTGCTGAGCTTCATGGACGGCTACAAGCTGAAGCATGAGGTCGACGAGAGCCTGAACTCTTCACCTGACGGCAGCGTCGCTGAACTCCTGAAGAACGGCGGGCGGATGTTCCTCTCATGGGAAGAAGTGGAGGCGTACGGGCAACTCGACCCGGCTAACGCGCGGCTGCGTAGCCTCCTCGAGTGGATGGAACGCGCCGAGGTGTGGAAGCTGCTCTGGTTGCCGCCTTCGCTTCCCTACTACTCGGAGTCGGGACCCTGGAAGACGGCGCGCGCGCAGCAGATCTCCAAGCGTCTGATCTTCTCGACTTGGCAAGTCGTGCCCAAGGCGGTTGCGAGCGTTGCGAGCTATGACGTGGAACGCCGTGTCTTCCAGCGCTTCGACGACTCGATCCGCAACACGCTCGAGGAGCGTAGAAAACGGCGCCCCCTGCTTCGGTTCGCTTACTCGAATAGGCGGCTTACGGGCATGCCCGTGCTCGGAATCCTCTACCCGAGTCCGAGTTTGGTGGAGTTTGGCGACCCCGTTTCGGTGCCGGAGGGTGAAGCAACCCTGACTACGGCGGTTGCCCACGCCCAGGCGCGACTCGAACCTCTCCTGCGCAGGCTCACGGGGCCATATCTCGCCGCCGATCGAGAAGACGAGAGTTGGTACTGGGCGGCTCCGGTCCTCCTCGATCTTGAGAGGTACGGCAAGTCGACGAAGGAGTGGTTCGATCGCTGGGACCTTCCTAGGGTGTGGAACGGGGCGCAGAAGGACGAGGACGAGGGCTCCCGGTGGGAGGATCACGTCGGGACAGTGAAGAAGCTGGTCGAAGCAGGGGTCGACGCAGCGGTTCGCGGCTTCGGACGTCCACCCGAAGATCTCGCGGAGGCTCTTGCCACAAGAGCGGTAGCCGGTCCGGCGACGAGCGCGTTGAGGGCCCTTACGCGTGCATCGGGCCCAAGAACCCGGGCGGCCACCGGGGCCCGCGACGCCGCCGCCCGCATCGCGTGGAGCTTCCGGACGCTGTTCAACCTCCCCGAGGCGATGGCGCTCATCCGAGGAGAAAGGCCCGGAGACGAGACGCCCTACTGGCGACAGGTCGTGGACTACTGCGCGGCGGGCAACCTCCAGGCGGTACTGGACGAGTACATTCACACCCTACGCGATCTCGAGGGGCTGTTCGCAGTCGACGACGAGGAGGCTTGGGAGAAGCTGGCCATAACGGTGACCGCGGCGTTGTCGCTTCGCACCGGCGCGCCGCGAGTGGATGAGATTCGGACCGTCGGCGACATCGTGCGCCTCGAGCATCACCGGCTACGCAACCACTTCGCGATGCGTTTCGGCGCCCAGGAGAGCGCCGATGGTAAGGCGGGCGCACGCGAGGGTCAGGTCCGCCAAGCGTTCAACTCTCCCTTCTGGCCCTTCGTCCTGGCGTCCACCTCCGTCGGCCAGGAGGGCCTGGACTTTCACGCCTACTGCCACTCGGTCATGCACTGGAATTTGCCGTCGAATCCGGTTGATCTGGAGCAGCGCGAGGGCCGCGTTCACCGCTACAAGGGGCACGCCGTGCGCAAGAACGTCGCGCAGCAACTCGGAGCGGAGGTGCTCGATGGCGGCGCAAAGGACGTGTGGCGCGGCCTGTTCGAAGCCGCCCGAAAGCAGTCATCAAACGGGGGTGGCCTCGTACCGTACTGGCTCTTTCCGCTTGAGGACGGTGCGTACATCGAGCGGCACGTCCCGGCGCTTCCTCTTAGTCGTGACGTGTCTCAACTCGAGGTGCTCAAGCGGTCCCTCGCGGTCTACCGGATGGTTTTCGGGCAGCCGCGGCAGGACGACCTGATGGCCTTTCTGCTAGAGCGTTGTAGCCCCGAGATGTTGCGGGAGTCTGAGCCGTTGTTGCGCATCGATCTGTCCCCAAGAGAGGCATAGCCAGGGCCGTCAACAGTCTCTCTGCGCGGTCGGGCGTGAGTTGGCTGCCTGCTGAGCGAGGGGCCGCCCGGTACGGCGTGTGTCGCGGGGGGCACTGAGGGCTCCCGGCGGTCATTTGGCACCGCTTGATGGCGGGGCCGAGTTCGGTGGCCCGGCGTTCGGATCCCGGTGGAGTACAACGGGCCGGTGCAAGCGTAGGCTCCAGTGCGCGTCGACCCTCAGCATCGCTCTTCAGCGCTAAGGCAGGTTTGGTCGGGGCGCTGGCTACGTGGCTACGCGTCCAGCCTTCACTGCCATCCATGCAATCAGATGCACCTCTTCTTCGTCGACGGCAGGCAACGGCCGGACCGGCTCCGGCGGCTGGAGTCCAAGGTCTTTCGCGAGATCTCGGAGTCGTTCGACCTGTTCCGTCCTCTGCTCGTCCGCGTTCAGAAGCACTCGAACCTCGCGTTGCACGCGGGCGGACGGCACGGTGTTGAAACAGGCGATCAACCTGGCTAGCTCGTTGACGCCGAGAACTTCGGCACCATGGCGGTGCAGCAGTTCCGACGCGTCGCGAAACGCCTTCGGAACGTCCGGTTGAAGGTTGGCCGGGTCTGTGAGGCGCATCCAGTGCTCCCAGACATGTCTCCGAGCGATCTCCCAAGCGTCGAAGGCACCTTCGTAGGTCTCGCGACTCAGTTCGCGCTCGGTGGCCTCATCCAACGGATCGGCCGCAATCAGTGCCTGCAGGGTTTCGGCCACGACGACGGGTTCGCCCTCCGCATTCTGGAGTGGTCGCCACTCTGCGTCGACGGGAACGAACCGGAAATGTGGGTCTCGTCGGCAGACTTCGCAGTCGCTCTCGAGGCAGGCTCGGCTACCGCGCGATTCCACCGAACCGTTGGCGGCGCCACGGAGGCAGTGGCCGACGCGGATGCAGAAGACATAGCCGGACTGGTTCCATGCCGAATTCACGAATCCCGAGCCGGAAGCGAATGGCAACTCCAGGATCCCAGCACGATCCGCTCCGGGCTGAATGGCCCTCCGAAGGCGGTGCCGGTACTCCTCACCGGAGAGTGCCCGGTGCTGCCCGCCCCGCTCCAGGATCCCTGCGTCCTCGGCGTGCAGTTCCATGATCTGCCGACGAGTATCAGAGAACACCTGACCCTCGCCTGCGTCGAAGCCGGGTAGCACCGGCCCGGTACCAACAGCAGCGTCGGCCATGGCGAGCTTGCGGTGAAGGCGCTGCTCAAGGTCAAGCAACTCCTCCAGCCGACTAGCGGGGAAGAAGCAGTCGAGGACGATGCGCCTGTGGGGAGAACCGATCCGGTCGATCCGGCCGTGACGCTGCACGACCCGCATCGGATTCCAAGGCAGGTCGTAGTTCACTATCCGCCCGGCCTGTTGGAGGTTGACGCCTTCGGAGAGGACATCGGTAGTCAAGAGCAGGTCGTAGAGGTTGTCGCTGTAGTGCGAGCCGGCCGTCTCCGGCGCGAAGCCGCCGATGACTCGGGCGCGGTTCTGCTGATCGACCCCGGTCTTCGAACCGTGAATCGGGTGGGCAGGCAGGCGGTTCCCGTAATCAGAGAGGGGATCGTCGGCCGCGGCCGCGTCGATAGCCAACTTCACCCTGCGTTGCAGGTCCTGCACCGTCGCGACGAAGCTCGAGAACACGATGGTCTTGCGACGGTCCGAGTCGTTGAGGCCGTGTGGACTGGTCGTTCGCGCTTCAGAAGCGATCTCGCGGAGCCTCGCGATGAGCTGGTCAGCCTTGGGGTCCGTCTCCTTGTCTGCTGCGACCTCTGCAAGGCCCTGCAGGTGCCTAAGGAGCAGAAGGTCGGCCTCGACATCAGCGGTCAGGTCCTCGATCCGGTAGTCCGACGTCGGCGCGGCTCCCGACAGCGATCGTTCGTTGAGCCTTTCGAGTTGAGATTCGAGATCTTCGGCATCCGAGGCAATCCAGTCCTTGAGTGCATCCCCGACCAGGACCCAGCCGCCTTGAATGGCCGAGAGAAAGGCCTCGTGCGATCGAATCAGCGTGTTCAGGGTCGACAGAAGCGCGGCTGGGGACGACTCCAGGCATTTCAGCAAGGCGGAACGGAGAAGTCCTGCATTCGCGAACTGGTAGTGGTGCTCTCGTGCTGGTCCGAGCCGGTAGGCGTCCGGGATGTAGCGGGCCAGGATGAGGCGCTCGGGATCGCTTGCACGGAAGTCACCCTCATCCGGCTCCTCGAGCGCGCGGATCACCGCGGTGAGCAACGCATCGCCCACGGCGTCCAGCTCGTAGTCGAGGCGATGGAGCTTGGGCGTGGGGAATCGGATCGTCCGCTCGGTACCGTCCGGCCCAGGAATGCGGTCGTTCGTGTAGTGCTCTCGCACGAAGCGGCGAGTGCGGCGCACGGCGACCCGGTCGAGAAGGTCGAACAGGTGCTCGGGCGAGAGCGACTCGGGGTCGAGTCTCTCGGCTGCCGCGACGTACTTCCGGATCGAGGGAATGCCGGCATCGGCGAAGAACGCGTCGTTACGGATAAAGAGCGAAACCAGTGCGTGCAAGTCTCCGAGGCTGTTGTTGACGGGGGTCGCCGTCAGCAGGATGACCTGCTTCGGATGAGCACCACCTACCAGGGCAGCCACCGTTTCTGTGCGTTGCGCCTGGGGATTACGGAGGTTGTGGGCTTCGTCAACTACAACCACTGCGTAGTCGTCCAGTCTTCGGCGCACGTCGGCTTGGTCGCGTTGCCAACTGAGGCGCAGTTCGTCGTAAGACATGGCCTGGACCCGGCGTGAGAAGGCGTACTCCTCGAGGAACGGTTCCCACATGGCTTCCTTCAGCGCCGCCGGTGCCAACACGAGAACACGCTGCCGGTGTGCTTCGACGGCTCTCCGGATTACTTCGCCGGCCATAAAGGTCTTGCCCAACCCCACCTCGTCGGCGACCAAGACACCGCCGTTGGCTTCCAGCAGTCGCAGCAGCCGTTGGACTCCGTCCCGCTGGAAACCGGTCAGTTTCAACTCGTCGGTTGTCGCGATCTCGTCGGCCGAGCCCAAGTCCCGACCGTACAACTCCCACAGCATCCGCAAGAAGATGAGCCAGGGCGAATGTTCATCCCAACGCGATGCGTAGAGCTCGTCCAGCGGGAAGTTGGTCGATCGCTGCCAGAACTCTTCGAACCAATGCTGCACCAAGTGTGTGTGCTGGCCGGAGGGGTAGCCGAGGTTCAGTTCGGCGTTGGTCATGAGCCCGGCGTAGGTCAAGTTGGAGGAGCCCGCGAGCACCGCTCGTTGGTACTCCTGGTCAACGAGGAACGCCTTGCCATGGAGGAAACCCTCGGTGTAGCGCCTCACTTCAACGCGGCGCTCACCGGACTCGTCCCTGGCCTCTAGCCAGTCGACCATCCTTCGGGCTGCGCCGTCGGCTTCGCGGTTGAAGCCAGTGAGATCGCGCTCCGCCGCCAGCCAGGCTTCGTGACGACGGAGTGCTTCCTGGAGCTCTTCTCTACTGAGCTGCCGGCTTCTTGGTTGGGAAGCCGCCGGGTCCGGCTCGGCGCCTAGCAGCAGGCGCACTCGAGGTGCTCTTTCAAGCTCGTCCAGCAGCAGAACGACTCCCGCCGGGTTGAGGTAGGCGGTCGCAATGGCGATCTCGGGCGCGACCTTGAGGGACCGTCGCTTTCCTGCCAGAAGCCGGTTGACTTCGGCGGCTACAGTTTGACCTCGGTTTGGACGGTTCGTTGCGAAGACGGGCGGAAAGACCGCGGCTGTACCTAGCGCGTCGTCGCTACTCACGCCGTTCCTTCTGCCTGCGATGAGCGCGTTCGCGCCAGATGCGGTAGTGCCGGACCACCCGAGCGTGACGTTCGGTGTAGTCCGCTCCTGTGTGGAAGGTGTCGTAGACAACCGAGAGGTCTTCCTCATCAAGGTCGTAGAGGTGAGCGACGACCGCGTCGAGTTCGGCGATGAGGTCCTCTCTTTCGGCGTCGGAGTGAACGGAACCCGCTTCGACGCCGACTGCCGTCGCCCAGTCGCGGAAGCCTGGATGATCGGGTTCTGCGGTCGCTAGGCGACCTGCTATCTCAATGGTCCGTAGGCGTCCACGGTCGTCCTTGGGCGGGCGCGGGATCGGAAGGCTGTTGAAGATGTGAAAGTTCATGGCCAGCTCGACGACCCGCCGGGCGAACCAGTCCAGGATCATCGACGAAAGGACGCCAAGTAAGTAGGCCTGGTCCGATGGCGTTCCGTTCGGCCACAACAGATACGGCGCCTTGTTAGTGAGTACGCGGCCGCCTGGCACTAGGGCGGCGATGACAGTGCGGTTGTTTGTCCGATTCGTGACGTCGCGAAAGGCGATACGGGGCCCGACACACGGCAAAGTCGTGTGATCCTCAGCCCAGTCCTGAGGGAACTCGCTGAAGGCGGAGCGGCGGTTCTTCTGGCCGCGCAGCCGCCGATTCTGGAGAACACCGGCAATGCGTTCGCGTTCAGCCCAAGCGTAGTAATCGCCGGTGTCCGGTTGCCAGAGGTTGAACGAACGGCCTCCGTAGACCGGCCAGATTCCCCCGTCGGTCATGGTCGTGAAGCGCCTCTTGTCGTTCGTTGCGTCGAGTTCCCGCTGCGGCCGGGCGCGCCACGCGGGGGAATGTCGAGCCGGAGTAGTGGCTTGTCGTTCGTCGCGTGTAGATCGGTCGCCGGTCTGGCCCGCCAGACGGTTTCCGCGCGGCTCGGCTCTCCGCTGTCCGCTTGAGCCTTGAGCCTTGAGCCTTGAGCCTTGAGCCTTGAGCCTTGAAGCGGCTAGCAGAAACCGGTTCGACCGACAAGTCCAGGCGAGGGTGCGCACGCATCTTGCGGAAGACTCGGAGTGCCGCGTCGCTCGGGATCGACGGCAAGGCGGCCGAAGCCGACCAGGTCAGGAACTCGTCGACCGGAATCGCTTCGGGCACGCCGGCGGCCATGCCGGCCTCGTAGTGCTGCTCGCTGTCGTATGGTCCTCTTAGTCGCAGACAGCCCCGATGATCAGGTCCTCTCCGCAGGCCAATGAGGCCAATGGTGTACCTGGGTTCCATGTCAAAGACCCATCGCCCCTTGTTCAAAAGCAGCGTGACGTCGTAAAACGCGCCACCGCCTAGTACTGCCTTGCGCCACTCGCCGGACCCCTTCACCGACAGGGCCGATCTGGGCAGGACGACGCCGGCCGCCCCATTCTCACGAGCCAAGTGCCAGTAGCGCCAGCAGAACGCCTTGTAGAGATCGGGATCGCCCGTGCCCATGCCCGGGTACGGCCCACGGAGCAGCGCCCGTCTCTGAGACTCCGAACGGGCCAACTCGTCAGCAAGCAGAACGACCAGGTCCGAGCGCTCGCTCCGGATTCGCTCGATCTCGGGTTGTTGCTCCTTCTGTCTCAGGCTCTTCAGTCCAGGGAACCTCGCGGCCCAGAAACCAAGTTCCTCGACGGTTGCTTCTTCCCATGGCGGATTCCCGATCAGCACGTCGAAGCCCGGTCTTTCCCTGGTGAATACCTCCGGGAACAAGGAGGGCATGTGCGCCGGCCGGATCCTCTCGATCTCGGCCGCGACTTCGGGCCGAAGTGCGATGGCAGCGATCTCCTCAAGGTTGCGGCCGGCAGGTAGGTCGGTCAGCTTCAGTCGCAGTGCTACGGCAGAGTCGAACAGCCGCCGCGCTGGTTCCGCCTTCCTCTTCGCCTCGGCCAAGTCTTCTCGGCTGCGCGCGACCTCCGCCGTATCCGCTTCCAGGGCGGCTCCCATATCCGCGAGGGCACGAGCAGCGTTCTGCATGGCGTCCAGGATCGGCTGCGAGTACAGCGACATCTGCTGCGCGCCTTGGTCCGGATCCAGGACGTCGAGTGCCTCTTCCACCGTGCCCACCCCGGTCAGAGAGTCGCCGCATACGAGGTTGTGGTCCAAGGTCGATATCGGCAGCCCAGGGACAAACGTGTGGATCCAGACCGCAACTCGCGCTAGCTCAACGGCAGTCTGGTTCAAGTCGACTCCGTAGATGCAGCGGCGGGCAATCTGGCGGCGAAGGAGGGTTGAGCGCTCTATCTCGGTGTCGGGGTTGCCAAGATTCTGGTGCGCCTTCTGCTCCAGCCTCACGAGTTCGGCGTGTACCTCTCGCAAGTGCCGTTCGTCCAGGAACTCCTGCATCCGCACGTCGATGTGGTCGATGGCAGCGATGAGAAAGTGTCCGGAACCCATCGCGATGTCGGCCACTCGGAAGTCCCAGAAGACCTCCGCGGCAGTGTCTTCGTCGCCGTGGTCGTAGAGATTCGCGACCCTGGTCAGGTGCTCCCCAAGCGCCGGCTCAAGGGCCTGGTTGAGTAGGTGCTCAACCGCGAACTCCGGGGTGAAGTAGGAACCGGTCGCCTTCCGTTCGCCGGAACGGTTATGGAAGTAGACCTCGCCGGCGCAGACCACGACCTCGTCGCTACCCTTTGCCGGCCGATAGGCGTCCTTCCTGTCTACCGTGAGATCGACTTCGGCCCGGCTCAGTTCGGACTCGAGCAGGCCTTCGTAGATGGTCCCGAACTCCCGCACCGAGAGCGAGCGGAAGTCAACCGGCCCTCGAACTTCGTCCGGCGTCTCGTCGACCAGCAGGTCACGTAGCGCCGGCCCTATGACATCGTTCGTCAGTTCGATAGACGCTAGGTCGGCGCCCTCCGGCCGGTAGCTCGGATCCGCGTCGAACAGTCCACCGTTGTAAGCCGGCACATCCATCTCACTATTGCCGCCGTCAATCGCGCTCCAGATCGTCTGAAGGTCGGACCACAACGTCGTGGCTCCAGCGTCGAAGCTCCGTTCGGCTTCGTTCGCGAGGTCGATTGCAAGCTTCTTCAACGAGTGCCGATCGAAGTGGTTGTTCCTGCCGTACGGCAGTAGGCCCCGATCCTCAGCGTAAGCCTGGAAGAGCAAGCGGAACAAGATGCGCAGGCTCAGGCGGTAGCTGTACTGAAGATCGCCCGCAGGGCCCCGGTGGCTCCGTCTGTCGAGTGCTTCTGCGACGCCGACCGCCAGGTCTGGTACGACACGCTCATAGATTCGCTGCCGAAGACGGCTGCCGAGGTCGGTGGTGAACTGGCTGGACTTCGAGAGCAGGTCGACAACGGCGCCCTCCCGGGCAAGCGCCGTGGCTGAGAAAACGAGGTCCAGGTAGCCGGCCTGCCGTTCGGGCAGCACGTCAAGGTCGAGTTCCAGCCACGTTTCCGCTCGGCTGCGGCTGCCGACGCCGACACCAGCTTCGGCCGAGTAGAGCCGGAGTTGAGCACCCCGCATCAGAATCAGCCAGTCGGCGTTCCGCTGTCGGGCCTTGGCCAGCCCGTACGCGGCTGGCGACCGTCCAAACCGCTCGCTCTCCGCCTCGAACGTCTCGTTTCGGTTGACCAGCAGTGCTACGGCACGCTGCTCATCCTGCGCGCTCGCGAGGACGCGCGCGTGGCCGATTGGCTCCAGTATGCGGAAACCGAGAGCACGAATCAGGTCGTAGCCACGAGTGCTGAGCATCGGGCGGGCACGTTGTTGGGCTTCTCCCCACCGCTCTTCTTCGGGCAGTCTCTCGAGCAGGTAGTAGGAGGAGAACAGGCCGCTGTTCGTGAGGCCGGCGTGGTCGCCGTGCTCCTCAGCTGTACTCAGCAGGCTGACAATCCGCCGCCGAGCCGCCGCGCCCTCCCTCTCCTCCAGGGCAGCGTTCAGCATGGAAGCGGCTTGGCTCTCGGAGAGTCTGAGGCGCGGTGCGCCGCCTTCGGGACCGAGCAGCCAGACGGCCACTGTCGACTGCGTTGATCCGTCTCGGGCATCGAGCCGCCCCCGGGAAGCTCGCCAGTCGCGGCTTCCATCGACCAGGAGGTTCGGTTCCGTCGCCGGCTGCTCTGAGAGGGTGCGACTGGCACCAGGTTCGTGTGGGGAACCGGGCTGCGCTTGGCCTACTTCGTTAATCGCGGTGCGCCGCCTGATCACGGTTACGAGCGGGGACGTTCGCTTGCCCAGCCTGCGCTCGTGCAGCCGCCGCTGGAGAGTGACTGGTGGCTCTCCGGCTCCGGTCCACTCAGCTATGAGGACCTCAAGACCTGTACCGAACGGGTCGGCTCCCAGGATCACGGCGGCGTCCGGGCCGAGGTTCGGATCCAGGTCTGGATCGATGGGGATCGCGATCCTGCGCTCGCCGCGCAGCTCTGCAAGTCGGGAGTCTGACATGGAGTGACAAGAGTCTTGCAGCGCGCGATACTACTTCGGAAGTACGGCGCCAGGCCCGGGATGACCTTCCACCAGCCGGCACGCTCCGCTCCGTGCCGGCGCGTAGCTCTTCTGGCGGGGTCATCGGAGAACCATTCTCCGGAAGGTCCGCTGCCTGTCGGCGTCAGTGTCGCTATGGTCTGGCGGAGTGGTGGACGGCTCCGCTGGGGCGTGTTACCTTCCGCCGGACCTCAGCCACGGTACGGAGGAGAATGGTATGCGTTGTGCACTGGCAGCTTTACAGGTGCATTCGATCCCAACAGCGGGTGAGCGCGAGCCGCAACGAGACCTCTGCGAGACGCTACTACTCTCTCCAGAGCCAGAGACCACGCCGGGATCTTGGGGGCTGGAACGATGACCGCGACACAGTCGGAGGACGTGATGGTGGTCTACCTGGAAGAAGCTCTGAAGAACTGCGAACGTCTTTGCGACCAACTCCAGAAGGCCGCAGAGAGGCCATTGCATCCGAGCGCGAATCGGGCCAAGACGCTCGCGCACGACGCCGGCAAGATCCAGAACACTCTGCGCGCGCTGGTGGATGCCAGTCGCCAGCGACGACTGGGAGGTTGACGGTTTGCTCTTCGCCGACGCCGCTGAGGCGGTTCTGCGCGAAGCTGGCCGCCGGCTGTCCTTCCGTGAGATCGTCGAGGTCGCTATCGACCGTGGCTACATAACGTCCAGCGCGGCAAACCCAAGCGCCTCAATGGCATGGGCTGTCAAGAGCGACATCAGGAAGCGGGAGCGAAGCGGTGACTCGCAGCGCTTCGTTTGGATAGGCGGCTCTGCCGCACTCGAGTCATCGGATTCTCCATCCCGGAAGCGGTAAGCGCGCCAGACAGGGGAAGGACGGCCGAACGGCGCTAGTGGCCCGGAAGGGATCTCCTGAGGCTGGCCGGCGGGCGTCGAGCTAGCGAACGCTAGGAGACTGGCTGGAGCCCGTTTGCCTTCGGCCTCTCCTTCTGTGTCCTTCGGCTTGGTGGATTCAGTCCCCGCTGCCGCCTCCAGTACTCCCGGCCTTCGCGGACGCCGCATCGGCTGGCTGCAGGGTGAGGCGTTCCGTGACTTCGTTGGCCGCAACCGCACTCGGCAGGGCGCCCCCAGCGAAAGCTCCCTTGAGCCTTCGGGCCCCGTACTACGTTGCAGACGGCTTCGGAGAGCACCTCGGTGTGCTCAGCGGTGAGCAGCCATCAACCAGTTTCCGGAAGGCGTGTACTAGTGTTGGCCGGACAGCGAGCAAGGTCCCGCCAACCGGCCAGGACTGTCCTTGGCTGCCGCAAAGTGCTGGCCAGACCGACAGCCGCGACCTTCACGACCTCGCGGATGACTTGGCCGGCACTACCGGGGCAAGAGCGTCAGCCGCCATCAAGGCAACTCCAAGGGCGTCGTCAACGCTCCGGTGAGGCGGGGGCGCTGGGGGGGACAGACGGCAGATAGTGTCCGTAAACCGCTGAAAACAAGGGGGTTTCCGGGTGCTCTTCCTTTCGATGGGCAACGTCGTCTTTGTTTTCGGCCTGGCGACGGAGTAGGGTCCTCGCGGGTCGGCACGAACCGGGTAGAGACTTCGGAAATGGTAGGTCCCTGATGATGCCTTGGAAGTCGTGTTCGAGTTGTCGTTTCAGAAGTGATGGTGGTTTCAGGCCAGGCCGCTACCTCGCCGGTGCGCTCCTGGTGCTGGCGGCTGCACAACCGCTACTGGCGACGACAGTCAGGCAAACCGGCGGTATTCAGACCGAGGAGGTCCAAACCGGCAGTCTCCAGGCGGAGACTCAAGAGCCGGACGACGATGCGAATGGCCTGGCGGAGAACGCCTTCATGGTCGATCGCAACGGCGATGGCGTGCTGACGGAAGACGAAGTGATGCCAGGCGCGTTCTCACTGCTGGATGCAAACAGAGACGGCCGAGCGGACCCCGGCGAGGTGAGCGCGTTTCTTGCTCGCGGGCGCGAGAGTGGACCCTTCGGTTGGGTCAACCCGCCTGCCGAGGATCGCAGGATTCCGGGAGTGATTCACGCGACGTTCGACAGTCCGTCGATGGGTACTCCGGTGGGCTACAACATCTACCTTCCGCCAGGGTACGACGATGCCGCGAATCGCAACACCCGCTATCCGGTGATCTACTACCTGCACGGCGGGCGACCGGGCAACGAATCAAGGAGCATCGGCATAGCGGAGCACGTGCATGCCGCCGTTGCCTCCGGCGCCGTGCGCCCGGTGATCTTCGTCTGGGGGAACGGTGGCCAGGTGAGCTGGTACGACTACGAGGAGTCCAGGGGGGAAGAGGTCTTTGTCCGGGAGTTGATTCCACACATCGACCGCACTTACCGCACCCTGGCACACCGCGGTGGGCGTGGCTTGCAGGGGTTTTCCCAAGGGGGACGAGGGACTACGCGGATCATGTTCAAGTATCCCCACCTGTTCATCTCCGCCGCACCTGGTGGCCCCGGCTATGCGGTTGAAAAGCTGGTCTTCGAAAACGACGGCGTTGAACGGGACCCAAGGGCGCGGCCAGCGGAGAGCGCCAGGTCACTTGATTTCGGCAAGGGCAACGATGCGTACAGCCTTGCCCGGTCCTACGCGCAAGATGGAATGCAGCCGCCACTGAACATCATGATCTGGTTGGGAAACAAGGGGTTCAACTACGAGGCCAGCCTGGAGTACTTGGGCTACCTGGATGGATTGGGTGTTCCCGCAGAGCGCTTGATTGCACCAGGTGTGGATCACAACCCGGTCTGGTTCTACGAAACCCGCGGTGTGGACCTGTTGCGGTTCCATGACCGCTACTGGAGCGAGTCCCCGCCGGATGGGCGGTGACGGTTCTTCCCTTCGCCGTGGCGTTTGGCTCGCCGCGTTTGTGTTGCTCGTCACAGGCTTCGCAGGGCCCGGTCCCCTGTGGGCCCAGCAGGTCGAGGACCAGGCGGCGTCGCGCGCGGGCGAGCGGGATGTCGCGCACGAAGAGACCCATGCCGAAGGGCACTCCGAAGACCCCGCGGCCCACATCCACGAGGAGGTCGTCGTCGTCGGAAGCCGGGCGCGGCAGCGGTCGCTGACCGAGTCCATGGTGCCGGTCGACGTGATCTCGGCGGAGCATGTGGCGCACCAGGGGGAGACGAACCTGGACATGCTCCTGCGCAACGTCGTGCCGTCGTTCAACATCAGCGCAATCACCGGGGACGCGCTCGTCGTTGTCCGGCCGATCAATCTGCGGGGGCTGGCGCCGGACCACACCCTGGTCCTGGTCAACGGGCGGCGACGCCATCGGGGGTCGGTCATCGTGTGGACGCAGATTGGCGTGTCGCACGGGGCGCAGGGGCCGGACATCTCGTCGATTCCGGCGATCGCGTTGCGGCAGGTCGAAGTGCTGCGCGACGGCGCGGCGGCCCAGTACGGTTCGGACGCGATCGCGGGGGTCGTGAACTTCCAGCTCAAGGACGCCCGTTCGGGCGGTTCGTTCGAGCTTCTGACCGGCGCCTACGGAAAGGGCGACGGCGAATCGGTCACGTTCGCCGGCAACGTCGGCCTGCCGTGGGGCGAGGCCGGCTTCGTGAACCTGAGCGTGGAGTACGGCGGCGCCAGACCGACCGATCGCAGCATCCAGCGTTCGGACGCCGCCGCCCTGATCGCGGCGGGCAACCTGGACGTCTCCGATCCGGCACAGGTGTACGGAGCCCCCAGGGTCGAGGACGACCTGAAGTTGTGGGTGAACTTCGGGCGTCCGGCAGGCCGCGCCGCGCAGGTGTACGGTCACGCGAACTACGCCAGCAGGCGGATCGGCGGACGCAACTTCTTCTTCCGCAATCCGAACACGCGAGCCGCCGTCTACAGCGCCGACGGCGGCCGTACGCTGCTCGTCGGCGACGCCCTGGACGCCCGGGACGGCGTCGTCGACGGCTCGGCCGGCTGTCCCGCGGTTTCGATCACGGACCATGTGCCGGACCCGTCCGCGCTGGCCCGGGTGTTCGCAGACCCGAACTGCTTCACGTTCCAGGAGCTCTACCCCGGGGGCTTCCAGCCGGCCTTCGGCGGCGACCGGACGGACGCCTCGCTGGTGAGCGGCGTTCGCGGAGCGACCTCGGGCGGCACGATCTGGGACATGAGCCTCAGCGCGGGCCGAAACGAGGCGGACTTCTACCTGATCGACAGCGTGAACGCGTCGCTGGGGCCCGATTCGCCGACGACGTTCGATCCGGGGCTTTACGGCCAGGAGGAGTTCTCGGCGAACGTCGACCTGGCCCGCCAGGTCGGTGAGCGCCTCCATGCGGCCGCCGGGCTTGAATGGCGGAGCGAACGCTTCGAGATCGGCCTCGGCGATCCCGCGTCCTGGACGATCGGTCCCTACGCGGCCCAGGGCTTCAGTGCGGGATCGAACGGCTTCCCCGGCTTCAGCCCGATCACGGCGGGAGAATGGAGCCGGGCGAACGCGGCCGTCTACACGGACCTCGAGTACGGCCCCCCGGATCATTCCTGGACCGTAGGGGCGGCCCTTCGATTCGAGGACTACGAGGACTTCGGCTCCACGTGGAACGGAAAGCTCGCCGGCCGCCTGCAGGTGCGTCCCTCGCTGGGGCTACGGGGGAGTGTGAGCACGGGCTTTCGGGCGCCGACGCCGGGCCAGCAGAACGCGTTCAACGTGTCGACCCAGTGGGACGCGAAGCTCCTGGAGCTGGTCAACAACGGCACGATTCCCTCGACCTCCCGGGTCGCGGAGCTGCGGGGCGGCCGGGCGCTCGACGCCGAGAAGTCGCTGGGAGCGGCGCTTGGCCTGGTGTTCGATCGGGGTCCGGTTGCCGTGACCGTGGACGGCTTCCGGATCGACCTGCGGGACCGCCTCGGCGTGACTCGGCTTTTCTCGCTCGAGCCGGTCGAGGTGGAGCAGCTTCTCGCGGAGGGGATCACGAGCGCCAGGAACCTGGCGAACTTCCGGTTCTTCGCCAACGACTTCGAAACCCGCACCCAAGGCGTCGATCTGGTCGTGACCTACCGGCCCGAGGCGGCCCGCGGGGACACGGCGATCGATCTGGCGCTCAACCTGACGAGCAACGACGTCGTGGCGCACAACCCGCTGACCCTGGACGATCAGCGAGTGCGCGAGCTGCAGGAGGCGTTGCCGGAGGTCCGCTGGAACCTGACCGTGCACCACGAGGTCGGCCGGGTGGAGCTGCTCGGCCGACTGGGCTACTTCGACGGCTGGTGGGACCCGTGGGACGACAGGACCTACCGCGGAGCGCACCTGCTGGATCTGGAGGCTGCCATCCGGCTCGACGACTCGACGCGACTCGTCCTTGGCGGCCGCAACGTCCTGGGCGAGTACGGGGAACCGAGTCCGTACGCGAACCTGCTCGGCAACCGGTACAGTTCGCGGTCACCGTTCGACACGAACGGCAGTTTCCTCTACGCCCGGCTGCAGTACCGCTGGGGCGGCGGGAGCTGAGTCGCTCGCGGCTTCAGGCCTGAACCCGGGACCGCTGCATCGCCGGAGCTGCCTGCGGGAGGTGGACGCCGGCTCTCCGGGCCGCTTTCCGCCGGCCGCGAATCGCCCGTCGGCGCTCGCGGCCGCGCTCGACCAGCAGGTAGAGCGAGGGCACGAAGATCAGCGTGATCAGGGTCGAGGCAAGGAGGCCGCCGACGACCACCCGGGCCAGAGGCGCCTGAAGTTCGGCGCCCTCGCCGATTCCCAGCGTCAGCGGCAGCAGGCCGAGCGCGGTCGTCAGCGTCGTCATGAGGATCGGCCGCAGGCGACGCCTGGCGCCGCGGATCAGGGCCTCGTGCAGGGTGCAGCCGACGTCCCGGCGCATCCGGTTCACGTTGTCGACCAGGACGATCGCGTTGTTGACCACGATGCCGACCAGGACGACGAGGCCGAGGAAGGAGTTCATGTTCAGGGTCGTGCCGGTGATCGCCAGGGTGAGCAGCACGCCGAGCAGCGAGAAGGGCACCGCGGTCATGATGACCAGCGGCTGGACCAGGGACTCGAACTGGACCGCCATCACGGTGTAGACGAGGAAGACCGCGAGCAGCACGCCGATCAGGAGTTCCACGAAGACCTGGCGTTGTTCTTCCAGCTCGCCGCCCATGTCGATCGAGAAGCCGTAGGGCGTCTCGACGCGGGCCAGCGCGGCTTCGACGTCGCTCGCGACGTCGCTGAAACGGCGACCGTCGATACCGGCGAGGACCTGCATGAAGCGCTCCTGGTTCTCGCGGTTGATGGACAGGGGCCCTTCGCCGGGGTTGATGCTGGCGATCGAACCCAGGGGCACGATGTCGCCGCGCGGAGTGACGATGGGCAGTTGCGGCAACTGCTCGATGCGCAACCGGTCCTCGGGCTGGAGCTGGACCCGGATGTCGAACTCGTCGCCCTGATCGCGGAACTTCGTCGCTACCCGCCCGAGGACGTAGTGCTCGACGGCGTTGGCGACCTGGCTGCCATTCAGGCCCAACTCTGCCAGTCGGGCGCGGTCGACCCGCAGCGTTCGTTCGAGCTGCCCGGATTCGCGGTCGAGTCGGGGGTGGACGACCCCGGGTACCGCCGCCATTGCGTCGATCACGCGCTGGGCGAGCTCGTCGCCCTGGTCCAGGTCGTGGCCGCGGATCTCGACCACCAGGCGGGCGTCCCCTCCGCCGCGCATCATGCGCATCATCATGTTGCTGGACGAGGCGTAGAGCTGGATCTGGGCCGCCGGCACGTCGGCGATCGCATGGCGGATCGAGGCGAGGATCTCCTCCTGGCCTCGACTCCGGTCAGTCAGCGGGGTGAGCAGGATCTCCATCGAGCCCTGGTTGGACTGGGCGGGCCGCCACCAGCTCTCGGGGCCGGCGGTGGTGATCAGGTTGTCGAGTTCATCGGATCTCAGAGCGCCGCGGACCCGGGCCTCGATCTCTTCCATCGTGCCGGTCGTCACGTCGAGCGGAGCACCCACCGGCATCTCGACCTGCATGTTGAGCCGACCCTCGTCGCTCTCCGGCATCAACTCGAGGCCGATCACGGGCACCAGGGCGAACGAGCCGAACAGCAGCACGACAGCCGTGGCCATCACCAGGCCGGGCCGTGCAAGCGCCCGCTCGATCAGCCGGCCGTAGGCCATGTCGATCGGTCCGAGCTCGGCGACGCACTCGTCGTCGACCTGGCGGCTCTTCGGGACCTGCCGCAACCAGCGGGCCGCGGCGGCCGGAATCAGCGTGAGGGCGACGAAGAGGGCGCAAAGGAGAGCAAAGCTGACCGTGATCGCCAACTGGTTGAAGAAGATGCCGGCAAACCCGGAGATGAAGACCACCGGAAGGAAGACGGCCACGGTGGTCAGCGTGCCGGCGGCGATCGCCATCGCCACCTCGTTGCTGCCGGCGATCGCCGCAGCGGTGGGGCGGTCGCCCTCGTGGAGCCGGCGGTAGATGCTCTCGAGCACCACGATCGAGCCGTCGACCAGCATGCCGACCCCGAGCGCGATGCCGGCCAGGGAGATCACGTTCAGCGTGAAGCCGTTGAAGTACATCAGGGCGAGCGTTGCCAGCACGGAGATCGGGATGGCGGCGCCCACGATCAGCGTCGCTCTCAGGTCGCGGAGGAAGAACATCAGGACGAGCACGGCCAGCACGGCGCCGAACATCGCCCCCATCTGGACGTTGTTCACGGCTTGCCGGATGAACTCGGCACCGTCCATGAGGACCGAGATCTCGGCGCGGCCGGCATAGTCGCGGTTGATCGCGTCGATCTCGCGCTTCAACCGGTCGACGACCTCGACGGTGTTCGTGCCGGACTGCTTCATCACGTACATCCGCATGCCTTCGGCGCCGTTGATCCACAGCTCGTTGGTCATCTCGCGGATGCCGTCGTCAACCCGTCCGACATCCCGCACCAGGATCGGCCGTCCGTCGCGGATGGCGACGATCGTGTTCTCGATATCCACCTTGCGCTCGAACTCTCCGATCGCGCGGATCAGGACCTCGCGGCCGGTTTCGAGCATGTCGCCGGCGGAGACGTTGCGGTTCTCCCGTGACAGGGCGCTCGTGACCTCGCTCGGCGTGATGCCGAGGGCGGCCATCCGGTCGGCGGCGAGCTGAACCTGAATCTCCCGCACGCGACCGCCCTGGACCTCTACCGAGGCGACGCCCTGAAGGCGTTCCAGTCGTCGGCTGATCGTCTGTTCGGCCAGGTGGCGGACCTGGCGTGCATCGCCTTCGCCGGCAAGGCCCAGAAAGACGACCGGCATGTCCGACAGGTTGAACTTGAACAGGGTCGGTTCCGAGGCGTCTTCCGGCAGCATTCCGCGCACGAAGTCGAGTTGCTCGCGGATGTCGTTGACGACCTCGTTCAGGTCGACGCCCCAGTCGAACTGGGCCTGAATGCTGCTCATGCCCTCCGCGGACATGGAGGTCAACTTGTCGAGACCGGTCACGGTTGAGAGGGCCTGCTCGACCGGCCGCGTGATCAGGGTTTCCATCTCCTCGGGCGCCACTCCTTCGTAGGTCGTGGAGACGGAAATCCGTGGCATGTCGACTTCGGGCATCAGGTCCACGGCAAGCTGGCGGACGGCGACGAGGCCGAGCACGGCGACGCATACGTAGAGCATGCCGACGCCGACCGGGCGGTTGGCGGAGAGACGGGGGAGGTTCATCGGCCGCTCCTAGGGTCCTGCTGCGCCAGCCGGGGATGCCCCGCCCGGCTCGTTGACCGCGTTTACCACTCGCACCGGCGCGCCGTTGCCGAGTTGGTCGTGTCCCAGGGTCAGCACGAGCTCGCCGGCCACCAGGCGGCCGTCGACGGCGCTGAATTCGCCGGATCTGCCCGCGACGGTGACCGGCCGCCACTCCGCCAGGCCATCGACCGGTACCAGAACACCAACCGAACGGGCGCCGTCCATCGCCACCCGCTCCAGCAGGGCGGCGCCTGGGATGATCAGCGCGTCGTCGAGATCGCGCAGGCTGACGGATACGTCCGCGTACATGCCGGGCCGCAGCAGTTCGTCATTCTCGACGAGTTCGCCCTCGACGAGGACGGTGCGATCGTTGCGGCGTACCTCGCCGGCGACCCGGCGCACGGTGCCGGAGAAGGTCTGCTCGCCCGTGGCCTCGGTGGAAACGTCGAATGCCGCGCCGGCCCGGACCGCGGCCAGGTCCCGCTCCGGCACGCGGAACTGGACCATGAGCGGCGCTTCCTCGACCAGTCGCAGGACCGGCGTGCCGGGCTGAACCAGGGCGCCGCGGTCGAGATAGCGGTCGGCGACGACGGCGTTGAACGGGGCCCGGATCCGTGTGTTCGCGAATGCCTCAGCGAGTTGGGCCTCGCGCGCCGCGGACTGCCGGACCTGGGCTTCGGAGGCGGCGAGGTTCGCCCTCGCGGTGGCGTACCGGGACGTCTCCTGCTGTTGCTCCTGCTCCGACAGCAGACTCTGCTCGTAGAGCTCCATCGCCCGCTGGTAGTTCGCCTCGACGCCGACGAGTTCGGCCGCCGCCTTGTCCCGGTTCGCCTCGGCGACGCCGAGTTGACCGCGGGCTTCCTGCAACTGGTTCTTGAGGTCGATATCCGCGATCACGGCGAGAACGGCGCCGGCCGCCACCCGCTGGCCGATTCGTGCCGGCACGTCGACCAGCAGTCCGGAGACCTGGGGCGCGATGTCGGCGACCTCGCCGACGAGTTCACCTGAGTAGGCAGTGCGAACGGAGAGGTTGCCCCTGCGGGCGGCCTCGGCGCGCACCGGCACCGACTGGGCCAGCAGGGCGTCGGCGCCCGTCGTCGCGGCTCCGGACTGCGACGGGCGGCCGAACGCGATGACGGCGGCGGCAGCCAGGACCACGACCGCGGCCGCAATGCCGGCGATCTGTGGACCGCTGATCCGCCCTGGCGGCTTGACGCCGGCGTTGGCGGCGGCCGGGACGGGGCGCTTGAAGCCGGGAGTGTGCCCCGTCTGTCCGGCGGGTGGTCGGGAGGGGGGCGGCGCGGGGCCGGCGCCCTCGGGTTGGACTATCGCCATGGTTGTGGTTCTCTCGGGTTGTTTCGGGTTAGCAGTCTGTCGGACTTGGGGGATGAAGTTCAGCGGCGTGTGGGTTAGTTTGGGTGTCGAGGGAGGGCGAGAGGATGCCGAAGTTCAAGGAAGCTCACCGTGACCAGCCGTTCTTGCTGCCTCCGGACCTTCGCGACTGGGTTCCGGAGGACGACTTGGCGCACTTCGTGTTGGCGGCTGTAGAGCGGGTGCCGATGGAGTCTTTCTTGGTGAACGAGCGTGGTACTGGCTCGGCGCAGTACCCGCCTCGTCTGATGCTGGCGCTGCTGGTGTACAGCTACGCGAACGGCATCTTCGGTTCGCGTCGTATCGAGCGGGCGACGTATCGGGATATCGGTGTGCGTTACGTGGCGGCGAATCTGCATCCGGACCACGACACGATCTGCTCGTTTCGGCGCAAGAACACAGAGGCGATTGCGTCGGCATTCGAGCAGGTGCTGTTGATCGCTCGGGAGTTGAAGCTGTTGCGTGTGGGTATGGTGAGCGTTGACGGCACGAAGGTTGACGCGAGCGCGAGCAAGCGGAACAGCTTGCGTTACGACCGGGCTACCGAGCTGCGCGAGCAGTTGCAGACTGAGATCGCGGCCTTGCTGGAGGAGGCGGAGCGTGCGGACGGCGAGGCTGCCGACGACGGGCAGAGCTTGCCGGCGGAGTTGAAGCGTCGCAAGCGGTTGAAGGCGAAGCTGGACGCGGCATGCGCGACGCTTGAGCGCCGCGCGCGCCGGCAGGCGGCGAGGGAGCGAGCCGAGTACGAGCGCAAGCTGGCGGAGCGGGAGAAGCGGCCGCCGAATCGTCGTGGTCCGGAGCCGAAGCCTCCGAGCGCGGCGCCGGAGGCGAAGCAGCAGATCAATCTCGTCGACAAGGACAGCGGCCTGATGAAGAAGAGCAAGAGCTCCGAATACCGTCAGGCCTACAACGCTCAGGCCGTGGTGGACGCCGAGGGGAGTCAGTTGGTGCTGGGCGCCCGGGTGAGCGGCTGTGCGAACGACAAGCACGAACTGGTCGCGGACGTGGATTCGGTGCCGGAGACTGCGGGAACGGTCGAGCGAGCGCTGGCGGACAACAGTTACGCCACCGGCAGCGAGGTGAAGACGCTCGAGGACCGGGGCATCGACGTCTTGGTGTCGACCCGGAGGGAGGATCGTCGTCGCCAGCACGACTTCCGGCCCGAGAAGCCAGAGAAGCCTCGGAAGAAGCCGAAGTCCGAATGGGTGCGGAAGATGCAGGAGAAGCTGGCTCAGGACTCGAATCGCGAAAGGTACAGCCTGCGCAAGCAAACGGTGGAGCCGGTATTCGGCATCGTCAAACACGTCTTGGGATTCCGGCAGTTTCACCTGCGCGGACTGACAAAAGTCGACGGAGAGTGGAAGCTCGTCATGCTGGCGTACAACTGCAAGCGCCTGCACAACCTGTTGGCCGCTTGAACGCTCGTGGCCGCCCTGTCTCCGCTCTCCGAAACTCCTCGATCGCATTCGACCGCCAAAACGGACCCTGCCAGCCGCCGAATGCGGACGCGCGGCCGCTCAGTCCGCCCCACCGTCGCTCACGCCACTCGCCCGAACCACCTGCCAGGCCTACCCGAGCCTCTCCGCAACAGCCCAAGTCCGACAGACTGTTAGCCGTTCGGGATGGTCTACGGAGTACCGGATGGGGAGTTGCCGCCAGCTTCCTCGATCACTGCGAGCATGGAGTTGAGGCTGTCGGCGAGGACGGCGTAGAAGCGGATGAGCCCGTCCAGGCGGTCGCCGACGACGTCGCCGCCGTCGGTGTCGGGAGGGAGCGCCTGCTTCATCTCCTCGGCCATGGCCTGCCGGTCGCGGAAGCGGTCCGCGACCCGTTGCAGCAGGCCGGGCTGCTCGTTGATCTGGAAGTAGTCCCGGCGGTCGCCCGGGCGGGTGACCCGTTCGATGACGCCCATGTTCTCCAGCAGGCGGGTGTTCGTGCTGATGCTGCCGCGGCTGACGCGAAGACGCTCGGCCAGGTGGTCGAAGCGAAGGGGCTGGGGCGACACGATGAGCAGGCCGACCAGGCGGCCCGCGATCCGGGGCAGGCGGTCTTCTTCGAGCGCCAGCCCCATGCCCTCGATGAAGCGCTCCTCGGCGGCGTGAAGGGCGAACTCGGCCGCGGCAGCGGGCTCGGCGGATCGGTCCGGAACGGGAATCGGTTCGGAGACGGTCATTGGTCAGGGAGTTTGGAACGTCCGGTTTGTTTTGTCAAGACTGAACAAGGTGAACGGTATGAACGGATGCCGCTTCGCGGAAAGCGGGCGCCGGTCCGGGGCGGGGCGGTAGGCTCGCGACGATGCGGTCCTCAAGTCCTCGCTCGAGCCCCGGGCTCCTGCCCCTGCTTCTGGGTCTGGGCATGCTGGTCTTTGCCCTGTTGCAGCTCAACGACCCGGATCCCCTCATCTGGGTGAGCTACTACGCGGCAATCGCCTGCGCCTGTACGGTCGCCGCCTACCGGCCGCTTCCCACGGTCGCGTTCGTGGGCCTGGCCGCGGTGACCGCGGCCGGCGCGGTGCTTACCCTGCCGGGCTTTGCCGACTGGATTCTGAACCGCCCGACCAGTGATCTCTGGGCGCCGATGTCGACGGACCGGATGTACATCGAGCACAGCCGAGAATTGTTGGGACTGGTGATAGCGGGGGCTTGCCTGGTTGCCGCGCACCGGCTGTCGCGGCGGCGGAGCCAGGACTCCAGGCGGCAATGACCGCAGTGCGGCGGCCCCTGCACGGGGACCGTCCCTCCTCGCCGGATGCCGGCCAGAACCGGGGTGGCGCGGACCCGCGCCACCCGCGAACCAGTCCGTGCGCCCGTCAGCGGGCGCACGGATGGCAGGCCGGCGCACCCGGTGTTCGCGCACTCCGTGCCGGGGCTACTGCTCCGGCACGGCGGCGCTCATCATGAAGCCCATCATCATCTCGTCCGTCGAGGGCTGGCCGAAGCGGACGGTGCGGGTCGAGTCGAAGCCGTAGCGGGCGGCCTTTTCGGCCGAGTTGTCGTACCAGGCGGTGTACTCGACCCGCGTTCCCTTCGGGATCCGCTTCAACTCGTCGTAGTAGTAGACGGTCTGCCAGGAGAAGTCGAACTGCGGCACGTCGAGGAGGACCTCCGTCGTGCCGTCCGGGTAGAAGGCTTCGAAGCGCGCCGCCTTGCCCCGCATGTGCATGTGCGGCATCAGGGCGATGATGTCCGTGTCGCGCTGGGCGACGGTGGCGTAGGGCCCGACCTGGTGGTTGCCGTCGTTCGGCGGGATCGCGAAGGTGAAGTTCATGATCGGCCGGAGGCCGGAGCCGAGCGAACGCTCAACGGGTTCGTCGGCGAAGACGAAGCCGATCGAGGACTGGTCCCGGACGCCGGTGCCGGCGCCGGGTTCCTTGTGGTAGTGGATGTCGAACGTGACCCGCGAGCCCTTCCTGAGCAGGAAGCCGTAGCCCTCCGGGTAGCGGTTCGCGTCGCTGCCCGAGGAGACGCCGCCCATGTAGCTGCCCGCATTGTCGGGCGACGGGGCGATCTGGTCCTGGTTCGGGAACTCGGGCGGCGGCGGCAGTTCGCCGTTCTCGTCCGGTGGCAGGAGGTGCAGGTTGAAGTGGTGGATGATCTCGCTGTCCGGCTTGCACTGGAAGGCGACGACCCAGCGGTCCTCCGGCAGGTCCTCCTCGGTCAGGACGTAGGAGAAGGCGGCGTAGAGGTCTTCCACGTCGTCCTCGACGAAGTAGGGCTCGGGCATCGTGACGACCAGGTCGGGCTCGCCGACGACCCAGCCGCCGGTGCTCGGGAACTCGCGCGGCGGGGGAGCGTCCGCGACGTCGCCGGGGGCGGCGCCGGTCGTGGCCCAGTTCACCAGGGTCTCGATCTCGGCCTGGTTCAGCACGCGCTCGTTGGCGAACGTGCCGTCGTGCCGGGGGTGGGCGTCCCACGGCGGCATCTCGCGAGCCGCGACGGTGCGGGCGATGGACCGGGCCCAGGGCCGCGAGTCGGCGTAGGTCGTCAGCGCCATCGGCGCGCGCATGCCGCCGTAGTTCGCGCCGGCCGGCCGGTGGCAGTCCTGGCAGTGCATCTGGAGCACCGGCAGGACGTCCGCGTAGAAGGTTGGCGCGTCGCGGTCGGCGGCGACGACCGGCGTGGCGAGGAGGGCGAGAGCGAGGAGCGGGCCGGGCGAGGTCGAGAGCTTCATGGCGGGAGAGTACCAGTCGGATGCCGACGGGGACGTCGGCGGACCCAGTGTCGGATGCCGACGGGGACGTCGGTGCATCCCGCCCCGGAAGGCCGGTGTAGCGGGTTTGGCGCTCAGGCGGTCGCGAGTTGCTGTTCCGGGTGCATCTCGTCAACGTCGACGCCGACGATCTTCGAGACGCCCCGTTCCTCCATCGTGACGCCGTAGAGGGTGCTCGCCGCCTGCATCGTCAGCTTGTTGTGCGTGATCACGAGGAACTGGGTCTCACCCGACATGCGCTTCAGCATCTCGATGAAGCGCAGGATGTTCGCGTCGTCGAGCGGGGCGTCGACCTCGTCGAGGATGCAGAAGGGCGACGGCTTCGTCTGGAACAGGGCGAACAGCAGGGCAATCGCGGCCAGGGCCTTCTCACCGCCCGACAGGAGCATGATGTTCTGCACTCGCTTCCCGGGTGGCCGGGCGGTGATCTCGATGCCGCAGTCCAGCGGGTCGTCCTCGTCCATCAGGCGCATCTCGGCTTCGCCGCCGCGGAACAACTCGGTGAAGATGCGCCCGAAGTTCTCGTTCACCTCCCGGAACGCGGCGACGAAGCGCTCGGAGGACGTCTTGTCGATGTCGCGGATCGTCCGTCGCAGGCTCTCGATCGACTCCGTCACGTCGGCTCGCTGTCCGGTCAGGAACTCGTGGCGCTCCTGGTGCTCGTCGTACTCGTCGGCGGCGAGCACGTTGACCGGGCCCATCCGCTCCAGCAGGGCTCGTTGCCGGTCGAGTTCCGCGGTCATCGCCTCCAGGTCGGGAGGTTCGCCCGTTCCGGTGTCCCGTCCGGCACTGGGTGCGCCGACGTCCCCGTCGGCCTCCGGGTGTGGTTCCTGCTCAGCCAGGTCGCGGCCGAACTCCTGGCGGTAGTCCTGGCCCAGGTGCTCCGCATCCTGCCGTAGACCGGCCTCGCGAACACGAAGACCCTCGATCACGTCGCGCAGTTCGTCGCGACGCGTTCCCAGTTCCCGGATGCGCGCATCGAGGGTCCGGCCCCGTTCCCGCTCGTCGTCCAGAGCGCGCTGGGCGCCGGCAGCCTCGTCCACGGCGTCCGTGCGTTCCGCGAGAGCCTCGTCCAGCTCGCGCCGGGCGGTCGCCGCGGCCGTCTCGTGCTCGCTGATCCTCCCGCGGAGCGTCTCCGTTTCCCCTGCCCAGGCCCGGTTCTCCTCCTTCAGCGAGGTGATCTGATCCTCGATCCGTTTCCGTTCGCCCTTTTCCGAGGACGCGCGTTCGTCGATCAGGTCGAGCTCGCCCTGGCGCCCGGCGCCGGCGGTGATGTGTTCTTCGCGCTCCTCGCGGGCCTCCTCGACGGCTGCGCTCGCTTCGTCGGCCGCCTCCTGCAGGGTGGCGAGTTGTTGCTCGGTGTCCGCGAGTTCCGATTCGATTTCCTGGCGGCGCGCCCCACTCTCCTCAATCGCGCCTTCCATTTCGTCGAACTCGGACTGTGCCGCGTCGTACTCGCCACGGACCGTGGTGCGGCGTTCGCCGATGTCCTGAAGGCGCGACTTGGCCACCGCCAGATCCTGGCGAAGTTCCGCGGCTACCCGCTCCAGGCGCTGGCCTTCGGCGGCGGCTTGCCGAGCGCATTCGTCGGCGTCTTCGATCTCGTCGGCGAGGGCCTCGCGTTGCTCTTCCAGTTCGGCGATTCGCACGCGGAGGTCGTCCATCTCGCGCTGACGCCCGAGGGCGCCCAGCGCCGCCTGTTCGCCGCGTACCGTGACCCGTCCGGCCTCGATCCAGAGACGATCCCGGCACAGGAAGGCGATGCCGGGATGCTCGGGCGCCAGACGCTCTGCATCTTCCGCGCTTTCGACCAGGTACGCGGGAGGGAGGGCGCCGCGCGTTTCCCCGGAGAGTCCGAGCGCCTCGGCGAGATCGCTGACGATCGCCGGATCCTCGACCGCCGGCACGGGCCTGGCGAGGTGGCCGGAGCGCAGCAGGGTGGCCTGGAAGTCCGAGCCGCCGATGGAGCGAGCGATCGCCAGGGCGTCTTCGTCTTCGGGCGTCATCACGGCGTTGCGGAGGGGGCCCAGGAACAGATCGAGGCTGTTCTCCCAGCCTTCGGGCACGGTGACCTCATCCCCGAGAAAGCGTGGCTCCGCGAGGCCGAGATCGACCAGGGCCTGGCGCATCTCGTTTCGCTGCCGGGCGTCGCGCTCGCCGAGTTCATCGAGCACGGCCGCCCTCTTTTGCGCCTCGACGAGATCCTCGCGCCGGGCTTCCAGGTCGCCCTGCGCCTGCTTTCGGCGATTCCTGTTCGCTTCCAGGTCGTCGCTCACGCGCCGCGCGGTTTCGGTTTCCTCGTCCAGCGCGCCCGCGAGAGACTCGATGCTGGAGCGAACGGCGTCGATCTCGTCGTTGATCGCGTCCAGGTCGCGCTGGCTGCGGTCGAGGGTTGTCCGGGCCCGGTCCCGCCGGTCCGTCGCCTTCTCGGTGCCGATGCGCTCGGCTATAAGTCGCTGGCGCAGTTCGCCTCGCCCCGCCCGGCATGTGGCGAGTTCGCCGAGCAGCCGCCGCTGCTCCTTGCGGGCCTGAGCGATCGTGGCGTCCGCGTTGCCGATGCGACGCCGATCCTCCTGGACGTCGGACAGCGCCTGCTCGCGCCTGGATTCGAGCTTCTCGCGCCGGCCGAGCAGCTTCTCGAGTTGTTCTTGGGCGGCTGCAAGATCGCGCCGGCGCCGTGCCGCGCTCTCGCCGCCGGATTCGAGCCGTTCGGCAATCTCATCGAGCGTCGTGCGGGCGCCCTTGATCTGTTCCTGGCGTCCCTCGATCAGGGCGAGCAGTTTCGCCTGTCGCTCGTGGAAGCGAACGGCATCCTGCGTGCGGACGTCGATTTCCTCACGGCATTCGGTGAGTTCCGCGTTGGCGCGTGCCAGGTCGGCCGCGAGATCGGCTTCACGATCCGTTTCCTCCTTGAGGCTCGTGGCCAGGTCGTCCAGATCCAGGTGGAGCCGGCCCCAGCGTTCCTGGAGCACGATCTCGAGCAACTCCCGGTAGACCTTCCGGCGCTCGCCGTAGCGACGGGCGGCGTTCGCCTGTCGCTTGAGGGATCGCAGTCGTTTCTCCACTTCGAGGATGATGTCGTCAAGACGAAGCAGGTCCGCGGTCGCGTCTTCCAGCTTGAGCGTCGCCAGCCGCTTGCGGTTCTTGTAGCGGGTGATTCCGGCAGCCTCTTCGATCAGCTTGCGACGGTCCTGGGGCCTGCCGGACAGGATCATTCCGATCCGCCCCTGCTCGATCACGGAGTAGGCGCGGATGCCCAGGCCGGTGTCCATCAGGATGTCGCGGATGTCCTTCAGCCGGACCACGCGGTCGTTCAGCCGGTACTGGCCCTCGCCGCCGCGGAAGATGCGCCGTCCGATCGTGATCCGGCCGTCCTCGGCCTCCTCGATGCTGCCGTCGGTCCGGAACGAGAGGCTGACCTCGGCGAAGCCCAAAGGCTTGCGCTCGTGGGTTCCGTTGAAGATGACCTCCTCCATCGAGCTGCCCCGCAGGGACTTGGCGCTCTGCTCGCCCAGCACCCAGGTGACGGCCTCGGCCAGATTGCTCTTGCCGCAACCGTTCGGCCCGACGATCGCCGTGATCCCGGGCGCGAAGTGGCTCACCACCGGCTCGACGAAGGTCTTGAAGCCGTTGACTTCGAGGCGTTCGAGTTTGAGCATGGCTCGGTTGATACGGGAGGGCCTGGTTGCTTCAGCCGGGGGTACGATCGGCAGTGGAGAGGGAAGCCGTCGCCATGGGGGAAGTTAGCAGCTTTCGCGCATAAGTCACAACTCGTTGTGCCCGTGCGCTTCGCTTTCCACAACATGTAGCGGCCGGCGACGCAGGCTGATACGCTGCCGCGCCAGTGAGCCAACTGACCGTCAAGAGGACGCTGTTCGACGCCCGCCAGATGGCTCGCATGATGCGCCGGATGGCAGCCGAAATCGTCGAGCGCGCCGGCGGCACGGAGACGCTGATGCTGGTGGGCGTGCGCACCCGCGGCGTGCCGCTCGCGGACTTCGTCGCCGCCGAGATCGCCCGCACCGAGGGCGTCGATCTTCCGGTCGGCGTGCTGGACATCACGCTCTACCGGGACGACCTGTCGACGATCGCGCCGCAGCCGGTGGTCAAGGAGAGCGTGCTGCCGGTGGCGATCGACGACAAGATCGTCGTGCTCTGCGACGATGTGCTCTACAGCGGCCGGACGATCCGCGCCGCGATGGACGCGCTGATGGACTACGGCCGGCCGAAGGCGATCCGGCTCGCGGTGCTGATCGACCGCGGCCACCGGGAACTGCCGATCCACGCCGACTGCGTCGGCGAGAACGTCCAGACGACGGACACCGAAGTGATCAAGGTCTCCTACGCCGCGACGGACGACGGCAAGGAGCTGGTCGAGCTTCTCGAGCGCGAAGCGTGAGCGAACACAAGTGGCAGCGAGGCGACCTGCTCGGGGTCGCCGGGTTGTCCACAGCGGAGGTCGTTCACATTCTCGACACGGCGGAGTCGTTCGTCGAGGTTGCGACGCGGCCGATCAAGAAGGTGCCGACGCTGCGCGGCAAGACGGTGATCAACCTCTTTTTCGAGGCCTCGACGCGCACCCGCTCGAGTTTCGAGATTGCCGAGAAGCGGCTCTCGGCCGACAACATCAACTTCTCGACTTCCGGATCGTCGCTGTCCAAGGGGGAGACCCTTCTCGACACGACCCGCAACCTGGAGGCGATGGCGCCCGATCTGGTCGTGATCCGCCACGCGCACCCGCGGGTGCCTCATCGTCTTGCGGAGCGCGTCGGCGCGGGGGTCATCAACGCGGGCGACGGCGCCCACGAGCATCCGACCCAGGCGCTGCTCGACGCCTTCACGATCCGCCGTCACAAGGGCCGCGTAGAGGGACTCAGGGTGGCGATCGTCGGTGACGTGGCGCACAGCCGCGTGGTTCGCTCGAACGTCCTCTGCCTGCGCAAGCTGGGCGCCGAAGTGACGATCGCCGGCCCGCGCACGATGATGCCCGAGCAGCCGGAAGCGCTCGACGCGCGGGTCGCCTACTCGCTCGAGGAAGCGATCGCGGGAGCGGACGTGATCATGATGCTGCGGGTGCAACTGGAGCGGCAGGCGCGGGCGTCCTTTCCCTCCGAGCGCGAGTACTTCGAGTTCTTCGGTCTCACCGCCGGCCGGCTGCAAGCCGCGGCGGACGACGTGATCATCATGCACCCGGGGCCGATGAACCGCGGCATCGAGATCGCGAGCGAGGTCGCGGACGGCCCCTGGTCGGTGATCCTCGAACAGGTGGCGAACGGGGTCGCGGTGCGCATGGCGGTGCTCTACCTGTTGGCCGGCGTCAAGAGCGGCGAGGGCTTGGCTTGAGCGCGGCGCTGGTCCTTCGCGGCGGCCGGGTCGTCGACCCGAGCCAGGGCCTGGACGGCACGACGGACGTGCTGATCGAGGACGGCGCGGTGACCGCTTGCGGCGCTGGCCTCGAGGCGCCGGAGGAGGCGCGCCGGATGGACGTGTCCGGTCTGGTTGTTGTGCCGGGCCTGATCGACATGCACGTCCACCTGCGTGAGCCGGGCCAGGAGTACAAGGAGACGATCGAGAGCGGGACCTCTGCTGCGGCCGCGGGCGGATTCACCGCGGTCGCCTGCATGCCGAACACGGAACCGGTCAACGACGATCCTTCGATCACCGAGTTCATCCTCGCCCGGGCGGCGCGTGCCGGCAGGGCCCGCGTCTACCCGATCTCGGCGGTCACGCGGGGCCTCGAAGGGCGGGAGCTCACCGAGTTCGGAGCCCAGCGCAGGGCCGGCGCGGTCGCGGTTTCGGACGACGGCCGGCCGGTCTGGGACGCGGCTCTCATGCGGCAGGCGCTTCGCTACGCGAGGCACTTCGACCTGCCCGTGATCCAGCACGCGGAGGAACTCGAACTCTCGGGCGACGGCGTGATGCACGAGGGCGCTTTCTCGACCCGGCTCGGGGTCGAAGGCATTCCCGGCGCTGCCGACGACGCGATGGTCGCCCGCGACCTCATCCTGACCGCCGACACCGGCGGCCGTTACCACCTGGCGCACATGTCGACGGCGCGCAGCCTGGAACTCATCCGGGGCGCGAAGGAGGCCGGCCGCCGAGTGACGAGCGAGGTGTCGGCACACCACCTGCTGCTGACGGACGAGGACGTGTACGACTCGGGGCTCGACCCGGACTTCAAGATGCACCCGCCGCTGCGTAGCGCCGACGACCGGGACGCCCTGGTCGCCGGCATCGCGGACGGGTCGATCGACGCGATTGCCAGCGACCACGCGCCCCATCACCCGGACGAGAAGGAACTCGACTTCGTCGCCGCCCCGAACGGCATCGTCGGACTCGAGACGACCCTCAGCCTGTGCCTGGACCGCCTGGTGGGGAAGGGCGTGATCGATCTGCCGCGCCTCGTCGACTTGCTGTCGGCGTCGCCGGCGCGCATCCTCGGCGTGCCCGGCGGCAGCCTGGCCCCCGGCTCACCCGGTGATGTCACCCTGATCGACCTGGACCGTGAGGTCGAGGTCGACCCGGCCGCCTGCCAGAGCAGGTCGCGCAACACGCCCTTCGCGGGCTGGACGCTCCGCGGCGCGCCGGCCGGAACGATCGTCGGCGGCCGCGTGATCGAGCTGCCCTGAAGGGGCGCTACCCGATGCTGCGTCCGCCGTCCACATCGAGGCAGACGCCGGTGAGGAAGGCCGCGTCTTCGGAGGCGAGATAGGCGACGGCCGCGGCGACGTCCTTCGGTTCGGCGAGGCGCCCGAGCGGGATCGTCGCCTCGAGGGTGTCGCGTCCCGAGGCGTCGAGGGGACGGCCGCCGGAGGGGCCCTTCATGAAGTCCGTGTCCGCGGCGACGGGGTTCACCGCGTTCACGCGGATGTTGTGGCGCGCGAGTTCCGTCGCCAGGCCGCGGGTCAGGGTGATCACCGCCCCCTTCGTCGCGTTGTAGGCGGTGATCAGCGGCCGCGGACGGATTGCGCCGATCGAGGCCGTGTTCACGATCACGCCGCCGCCGCGCTCGATCAGCCGCGGCACGCCGTAAACGGCGCCGAGGTAGACGCTCTTCGTGTTCACCTCGAAGACGCGGTCGTAGTCGGCCTCGGCGAGTTTCCAGAGGGGGCGGGCCCGGTGGCAGTAGCCCGCGTTGTTCACGAGGATGTCCATGCCGCCGAGCGTGTCGCAGGTGCGCTCGATCAGCCGCCGCAGGTCGTCGCCTCGCGAGACGTCGACGGTCTCGAACAGGACGCTGGCGCCTCGGTCCGCGAGTTCCTCCGCGGTCCGGTTCCCCAGGGCGGCGTCGATGTCGGCCAGCGCGACTGCGGCGCCTTCCTCGGCGAATCTCCGGGCGATCGCCCGGCCGAAGCCGCCGGCGGCGCCGGTCACGACGGCGACCTTGCCGGCGAAGCGGCGGCTGAGCGTGGGGTTCTTGCCGGTCTTCCCGTCGTTCATCGTCGTGGTCTCCCTGAGTGCCATCCGTGCACCGGCTGACGGGTGCACGGACTGGTTCGCGGGTGGCGCGGATTCGCGCCACCCGGGCGTTGGCGTACGCTACCGTGCGGCGGCGGACGCCGCTTCGGATGATGCGGGATCAAGTACCAGGCAAGCGGCGTGTCGTCGTCGTCGGCGCGGGGAACGCGGCGCTGTGCGCGGCGCTCGCGGCGCGGGAGGGTGGAGCCGCGGTGACGGTGCTCGAACGCGCGCCGCGCCCGGAGCACGGCGGCAACAGCCGATTCACGATGGCGTCCATGCGCTTCGCGTACGGTGGCCTGGACGAACTACAGGAAGTCGCCGGGCGGCTGAGCGCCGAGGAGACCGCGACGAGCGACTTCGGGTCGTACCCGGAAAGTCAGTTCGTCCGTGATCTGGAGCGGATGAGCGGCGGCCGGGCCGACCCGGATCTGGTAGCCACCCTGGTTTCCCGGAGTCGTCCGACGCTGCGCTGGATGCGCCGGCTGGGCCTTGAGTTCGTCCCTCTGTATGCGGGTCAGGCGTTCGAGGTCGACGGCAAGCACAGGTTTTGGGGCGGCCTGACCCTGCAGGCCCGGGGTGGCGGCCCCGGCTTGGTGGCGTCGCTTCAGCGGGCCGCGGAGCGGGCCGGGATCGAGGTCCTCTACGAGAGCCGCGCGGTCCGGTTGCATGTGGAGGGCGGGTCGGTCCGCGGCGTCGAGGTGGAGGGACCTTCGGGTTCCCGTACGCTGCCGGCCGGCGCCGTCGTGCTGGCCAGCGGCGGTTTCGAGGCGAACCGCGAGTGGCGGCGGCAGCACCTGGGCGAAGGCTGGGAGGCGGCAAAAGTGCGGGGCAGCCGCTTCAACACGGGCGACGGCATTCGGATGGCGCTCGAAGCCGGCGCCGCGCGCGCCGGGCAGTGGACCGGGTGTCACGCGGTCGCCTGGGACCTGAACGCGCCCGAGGTTGGCAACCTCGAGGTTCGGCACCGCTACCAGAAACACAGCTATCCGCTCGGCATCGTCGTCAACGCGCGCGGCGAACGCTTCCTCGACGAGGGTGCGGACTTTCGCAACTACACCTACGCCCGCTATGGGCGCAAGGTACTGGAGCAGCCCGGGCGCTTCGCGTGGCAGGTCTTCGACTCCCGGGTTTCCGGCCTGTTGCGGGACGAGTACCGCCGGTCCCATGCGAGCCGGGTGACGGCCGACTCGGTGGAGGAACTCGCGAGACGCCTCGACGGGGTCGATGAAGAGGGTTTTCTGCGCACGGTGCGGGCATTCAACGCCGCCGTCCGGAGGGACGTGCGTTTCGACCCGAGCGTCCGCGACGGCCGCTCGACCCGTGGGCTCGTCCCGGACAAGTCGAACTGGGCCAACCCGCTGGACAGGCCACCGTTCGAGGCGTTCGCGGTGACCTGCGGCATCACGTTCACCTTTGGCGGCCTCCGGGTCGACCCGCTCGCCCGGGTACTGGACGAAGACGGCCGGCCGTTGGCGGGCCTGTTCGCCGCCGGCGAACTGGTCGGGGGGCTCTTCTACGACAACTACCCCGGCGGTTCCGGCCTGACGGCCGGCGCGGTGTTTGGCCGGATCGCCGGGGCCGGGGCGGCGGGACACGATGGCTGAGGGGACCCCTGACGGCGACCCGCGACTCTGGGAGATCCAGTTCCACAGCCCTCGCGGCCGGGTGCGCTACCTGACGCTGACGAAGTTGTCCCTGCAGCTCGCCCTGGCGGTTGCCGTCGTCTTTCTCGGGTTCTTCGTCAACGCCGTCGTGGCGGCGCCGGGCGTGGTGCAGGTCGCATTGTTTCGGGCTGACCAGGTCGAGCTGGTCGAGGCGCGCCAGCGGTTCGGGGAGAGGTTCGACGCCCTGATGGGACGCTACGGGGAGATGCGTCGCGTGGCCTCCGATCTCGACAACCGGCTCTGCAAGGTGGTGCTCGCCTACGGTGTCGCAGGCGTCGCCGCGGACGCCTGCGGCCGGCCTCCCGGTCCAGTCAACGCAACGGGAGCGACGATCTCGGAGGACCGGGTGCGCTCCGTGCGGACCGCGATCGAGGATGACGTGGAGAGCGTCGCCGCTCGCTTCGCGAGCCGGCTGGAGGCCGCGGTCGAGGTCGAGGCTTCGCGCCCTGACCTGGTCGAGGTCACGCCGTTCGCCTCTCCTCTGGCTGGTGATGACTTCGTTCTCGTCGCCCATTTCGGAGAGACGACGAACCGGGTGACCGGGGCGGCCGAGTTTCACGTCGGCATCGATCTCGCGGCTTCCGCCGGCGCGCCGGTGCGGGCCACCGCGGATGGCCGGGTGACCTTCGCCGGTCGCGGCTCCGCGCTGGGACCCGGGTGGAGACGGTACGGTCGGATGCTGGGGATTCGCCACGGCGACGGCTTCATCACCATCTTCGGTCACCTGGAAGCGACCGGGATCGGCGCTGGACGGAATGTCGAGCGCGGCCAGACGATCGGTTCGGTCGGGGCAACCGGCTGGAGCGTGGAGCCGAACCTGCACTACGCGGTCCTGAAGCGCGGGCGCGATGGGAGCTACAGGTACGTCGACCCGAGGATTCACATCCTCGACTACCGCTGGAACAACGAGCAGGCCATCGTCTCCGGAGTCGTAGCGACGCCGGAGGCTCTTCCGCCGCTGCCGGCGACCCTTCTGAGATAAGAGGGGGTTGCTGAGATAGAAAGCGGCGCACTGGACCGGAGGCGACACGGAGTGATTTGCGCATGAAGTACCGAGCTGTGATCTTCGACCTGGGGGGCGTGGTCTTCGGATCTCCCCTGCATGCGATCCGGCGCTACGAGCTGGCGAACGGGATCGAGGAGAACTTCGTCAACCGTCTGGTCGTTTCGGCCGGGCCGGCGGGATCCTGGCAACGGATGGAGCGGGGCGAACTGGTCATGGGGCCGGGTTTCTTCGCCGCCTTCGACCGCGATGTCAGGGCGGTCGATCCGGCGGTCGCCGAGCGGTTCTCGGCCGAGGCGATGATGGCGGCGATCGCCGAGGAGTCCGGATCGCGGCCGCAGATGATCGACGCCCTGCGCCGGCTTCGGGCGGACGGCTACACGGTGGCGGCGCTGACGAACAACTGGGTCAGCGAGAAGGAGAGGGAACCGAAGGACGCCGAAGAGGCCGCGATGCGGGCGGAAGTCCGCGCCCTGTTCGATCACTACATCGAGTCGAGCGTCGTCGGCCTGCGCAAACCGGACCCGGCTATCTATGAGTTGGCCTGCGGTCGAATCGGGGTGGAGTTCAGCGAGGCGGTCTTCCTGGACGACATCGGGTCGAACCTGAAGGCGGCGCGCGCGCTCGGCATGACGACGATCAAGGTGGACGACCCGGATGAGGCCCTGGCCGAGCTCTGGCGGACGCTGAGCGGCTGAGACTGGGTGCGCCGGCCTTCCGGGACTGGGTGCGCCGGCCTGCCATCCGCGCGCCCGCTGACGGGCGCGCGGACTGGTTCGCGGGTGGCGCGGAATCGCGCCACCCGGGTTCTGGCCGGCATCTGGCGCGCAGCGCTACTCGGGCCTGGTGAACGTGAGCTCGACCATGGCGGCGATCCCGTCGAGCAGGGTGACGGGGGACTTCAGGGTCCCCAGGCGTTCGTGCCACGCCTCGATCTCGTAGGTGCCGGCGGGCAGGCCGGGGATCTCGAACGAACCGTCGGCCCCGGTGACGGCGAAGTAGGGGTGACTGAACACGCCGAGGTAGGTCGACATCCAGGGGTGAACGTCGCACTTGATCCGGAAGGCCGGTTCCTCGTCGGTGAACGAGAAGGTGGCCCGCTTGATGGCCCCCGGCATCGCACGGTTGAAGGGGCGGTTGACCTCGGACAGCGAATGGACGTTGTGGAGGAGGTCGTCGGAGTTCAGGACCTCGAGTTCCTGGCCGACCATGATGCCGGCGACATGGGGCGTGTACTTGCAGCCCTGCTGGTCGATAAGGGTTGGCTCCGCGACGGGATACGGGCCGCCGGGGAGGCCGTTGACCACGTAGACGAGAACGTTGGCGAGACCGGACTGTTCGTCGACCTCGAGAATCTCCGGGTAGACGGCCTCGGTGTGCTTGGCGGCGCAGGCCGGGTCGGCGTCCATGTTCAGCGGCTGCAGCGCGGGCAGGTCGCCGTCGTAGCGGATGGCGCCGGCGATCGTGCTGCCGCCGAGCGGCTCCGTAGGCGGCGCCTGAGCCTCCGGTTCGGTCTGGCCGGCGTCGCCGCCTTCGCCGCCGCAGCCGCTCAGGCCGGCAAGCGCCAGAAGGAGGATGGGAAGTGCGAATCCACGGGGGGAGTACTTGAAGTCGATCATGGCGGCTATTCTATGGGCCTTCACCTCAGCCGGTGGGGGCGGAATCGGGGCTCCACGGCCCGTTTTCCTTGACCCGGATGGGGGCCGGTGTTAGCTTCCCCGCGATTCGTGGCCCGACCCGCCCTCAGGGGGTACGACGCCCTACTTCTTCGCCCTCGATGGCACAGAGTCAGGACAACACTCACGAGCCCGTCACCGGACGTGCGCCGCTGATTGTCGGCGGCTACGACTTCCGTTCGATGACGGAGGCCGTTGCGGTCCCGGTGGAACGCAAGACGCCGCTCGGCTGGTGGTTCTTCTTCCTGCCGTCGCTTGCGCTGCTTGGCCTGTTCGGCGTCTCGATCGGCTGGCTGTTCTGGGAGGGCACCGGCATCTGGGGCCTGAACAACCCGGTCAACTGGGGCTTCGCGATCGTCAACTTCGTCTTCTGGGTCGGCATCGGCCACGCCGGCACCCTGATTTCGGCGATCCTGTTCCTGTTCCGGCAGAAGTGGCGCACGTCGATCAACCGCGCCGCCGAGGCGATGACCATCTTCGCGGTCATGTGCGCGATGGTGTTCCCGGGCATCCACGTCGGCCGCGTGTGGGTCGCGTACTGGATGTTCCCGCTCCCGAACCAGATGGACATGTGGCCGAACTTCCGCAGTCCGCTGATCTGGGACGTGTTCGCGGTCTCGATCTACGGCACGGTGTCGCTGATGTTCTGGTACGTCGGGCTGATCCCGGACCTGGCGACGATCCGGGACCGTGCGAAGACGCGGATTCGCAAGCTCGTCTACGGCACCTTCGCGCTCGGCTGGCGCGGCTCGCACCGGAACTGGCTGCACTACGAGCGGGCCTACCTGATGCTGGCCGGGCTGGCGACGCCGCTGGTTCTCTCGGTCCACTCCGTCGTGTCGATGGACTTCGCCACCGCGCAGTTGCCCGGCTGGCACACGACGATCTTCCCGCCCTACTTCGTCGCCGGCGCGATCTTCTCCGGCTTCGCGATGGTCATGACCCTGATGCTGATCTGCCGGGTCCTGTTCGAGATGGAGGACATCATCACGATGCGCCACCTCGAGAACATGGCCAAGATCATGCTGCTGACCGGCTGCATGGTCGGCTACGCGTACGCGATCGAGATGTTCATCGCCTGGTACAGCGGCAACCCGTACGAGCAGTTCGCCTTCGCCAACCGGGCCCTCGGACCCTACGCGTGGGCCTACTGGATCATGGTGAGCTGCAACGTGATCACGCCGCAGTTGTTCTGGTTCAAGAAGTTGCGCAACCACATCGGCTGGCTGTTCGTCTCCTCCATCCTGATCAACATCGGCATGTGGTTCGAGCGCTTCGTGATCGTCGCCTCGTCCCTGCACCGCGACTTCCTGCCCGCGAGTTGGGACTACTACCAGGCGACGTTCTGGGACTTCGCCTCCCTGATCGGCAGCTTTGGCCTGTTCTTCACGATGTTCTGCCTGTTCGCCCGCTTCCTGCCCATGGTGGCGACCGCGGAGGTCAAGACGGTGCTGCCGGAGGCGGATCCGCACCAGGGCGAGGAACTCGTCCGCGTCGTGAGGGGCGGCTCGGACACAGACGCGGCGGCGCAGCCGGCGCCGGCCGGCGGGGGAGGGGCCTGACATGGGTCTGATGCACCTCGAAGTCCCCGAGGCGTCCGGCGGCTACAGCCACTACGGCGTGCTGGCCCGCTTCAGGACGGCGAAGGCGCTTTACCGTGCTTGCGAGGCGGTTCGGGACGCGGGCTACTCGAAGTGGGACGCGTTGACTCCCTTCCCGGTCCACGGCCTGGAGAAGGCGATGGGCCTCAAGCCGTCCAAGCTGCCGTTCCTCGTGTTGACGACCGGCCTGACCGGCGCCGGGCTGGGGTTCGGCCTCCAGAGCTGGGTTCACATCATGGCCTATCCGCTCGTCATCAGCGGCAAGCCGCTGTTCACGTGGCCGGCGTTCGTGCCGGTGACCTTCGAGCTCGGCGTGCTCGGCGCGGCGCTGGGCGCGGTGCTCGGCATGTTCGCCTTGAACAAGCTGCCCACCTACCACCATCCGTTGTTCCGCTCCGAGACGTTCGCCCGGGTCACCGATGACGGCCTCTTCATCGCGATCGAGTCCTGGGATCCGAAGTATGACGATCAGGGTACGGCCGACTTCCTGAGCGGCCTGGGCGCGGTCGAGGTCGAGCATGTGCCGATCGAGGACCCGCCGGACGACGAGGGCAACGCATGAGCCACGGACCGCGCATCGTTCGTCTGGACCAGCTCGTCATCCGGCCCGGCAGCCTGTGGGCTCGCCTGCCGCTTTACGCCGGCGCGGTCGGGGTCGTGTTCACCGTGATCTCCGTCGTCCTGGCGATGGGCTCCGAGGAGAACGCGAAGCAGTTCTTCCACTCCTGGCTGGTGGCGGTCATCTTCTTCCTCGGCATCGGTCTCGGCTGCCTTTTCTTCGTGCTGATCCACCATGCGGCGAAGGCGGGTTGGGGCGTCGTCGTGCGCAGGCTGGCCGAGAACCTCGCATGCGCGGTGCCGTTGCTGGCGCTGCTCTTCATCCCGGTCGTCTTCTATGGGATGTACGACCTGTTCCACTGGACCCACGCCGACGCGGTGGCGCACGACCGGCTGCTCCAGGGCAAGCAGCCCTGGCTGAACGAAAGCGGCTTCTGGCTTCGCGCGGTCGTCTACTTCGCCGTCTGGACGGGACTGGCGCTGTTCTTCCGGAACGCCTCGCGGCGGCAGGACGCCAGCGGGGACGAAGCGCTCTCCCGGCGGATGGCCCGATTCAGCCCGCCGGCCATCGCCCTCTTCGCCTTGACTCTGACCTTTGCCGGATTCGACTGGCTCATGTCGCTCGAGCCGCACTGGTACTCGACGATGTTCGGCGTCTACTTCTTCGCCGGCGCGATCGTTTCGGCTTTGGCGGCCCTGACCGTTCTCACCCTGTTGCTCGAATCGGCGGGCTACTTCCGCGGAGTGATCACCGGAGAGCACCTGCACGACCTCGGCAAGCTGCTGTTCGCCTTCACCGTGTTCTGGGCATACATCGCCTTCAGCCAGTTCTTCCTGATCTGGTACGCGAATATTCCGGAGGAGACGAACTGGTTCCTGAGCCGGCTGCACGGCACCCCGGACAATCCGGCGAACTGGCGTCCGGCGACCCTGCTGCTGGCCATCGGCCACTTCGCGATCCCGTTCTTCTTCCTCATGCCCCGGACGATCAAGCGAAATCGGGTGCTGCTGATGGTCGGCGCCCTGTGGATGCTGGGAATGCACTTCTGGGACGTGTTCTGGCTCGTCATGCCGAACCTGCACAGGGAGATGTCCTTCAGCTTCCTCGACCTGACTTCCCTGCTTGGAGTCGGAGGGCTCTTCGTGGCGGTCACGGGCTGGCTTCTCTCTCGCGGCGCCTTGCTGCCGACGCGCGATCCGCGCCTGGTCGAGTCGCTGGCCTTCGAGAACATCTGACGCCCCGTCGCCCGACCCGCCGCACCGCCGATCCATCTTGTTCCGCGTCCCGGTCCTTGCTACGCTGCCCTCCGGTCTTAGGAGAACGTTTCCTGCATCCGGGGAAGTCATCCGGCAGTTGCTGAGCGCCACGCCGTCACGGTAGGCGCGGTCAGCCGGCCGCCACCCGGTTCATCAACCTCAACACCACCTCCCCTCAAGGAGCATCGACATGATTTCGAAGCAGACGATCCGCGTCTGTGCTGTTCTTCTCGCCATCGCCCTGGCCTCGTCCTCGATGGCTTTCGGCGGCACGATCGTGGGCAAGATCACGTACGACGGCCGCGTGCCGAACTTCCCGCCGCTCAAGATGGGCGCCGATCCCAAGTGCGAGGCGAAGCACAGCGGCGCGGTCAAGCCGGAAACGCTCGTGCTCGGCGCCGACCAGGCCCTTGCCAACGTCTTCGTGATGATCACGAATGGTCTTGACGGCAAGAGCTTCGATGTGCCGTCCGAGCCGGTGGTCATGGACCAGAACGGCTGCATCTACACGCCCCACGTGATGGGTGTCCAGGTCGGCCAGCAGTTCAAGGTGAAGAACTCGGACGGCCTCTTGCACAACGTCCATTCGCTGTCCAAGGACAACCCCCCCTTCAACCGGGCGATGCCGGCCAACGTGACCGAGGCCGACTACGAGTTCGCGAAGACGGAGCGTTTCCGGATCAAGTGCGACGTCCATCCCTGGATGGGTTCCTGGGTGACCGTCGTCGACCATCCGTTCTACGCGGTGACCGGCACGGACGGCTCGTTTCGGATCGAGAACGTGCCGGCCGGCACCTACACGATCGAGGCGCGCCACGAAGTCGAGAGGTTCGGCGATGGCGGAGCCCTCACTGAGACGGTGACCGTCGGCGCCAGCGATACGCAGACCCTGAACTTCGTGTTCCAGGGCCCCCAGTAGGTCCGCAGGCATAGCGACCGGATCGAGTTAGAAGGATCAGGAAAGGAGCGGCGTCCATGGCGGAGCCCGTTCAAGCCTCACACGCACACGAAGAACATCACCACGAGCAGAGCTTCTGGCGGAAGTTCATCTTCTCGACCGATCACAAGGTGATCGGCGTCCAGTACTCCGTTACGGGTCTGGCGTTTCTGTTCTTCGGGTTCTGTCTGATGATGATCATGCGCTGGCAACTCGCCTACCCGGGCGAGCCGATCCCGTTGATCGGCTCCCTCCTGGGCGAGAACCGGGCGCCGGGCGGCATCATGCTGCCGGATTTCTACAACGAGCTCGGCGCGATGCACGGCACGATCATGGTGTTCCTGGGCGTCGTGCCCCTGGCGGTCGGCGGCTTCGGCAACTTCGTCATGCCGCTGCAGCTCGGCGCGCCGGACATGGCGTTCCCGCGGATCAACATGCTCAGCTACTGGTGCCTGTTCCTGGGCGGCGTGACGATGTTCGCCAGTTTCTTCCTGCCCAACGGCGCGGCTGGCAACGGCTGGACCTCCTACTCGCCGCTCGCCGACATTGCGCTCAACGGACAGACGGCGTGGCTGATCGGGATGATCTTCCTGATTACGTCGTCGCTGCTGGGCGCGGTGAACTTCATCACCACCGCGGTCCAGCTCAGGGCGCCCGGGCTGACCTGGATGCGTCTGCCGTTCTTCTGCTGGGCCCAGATCGTCACCGCCTTCCTGCTGTTGCTCGCCTTCCCGCCGCTCGAGGCCGCGGGTGTGCTTCAGTTGATGGACCGGGTCGCTGCAACCAGCTTCTTCCTGCCCGACGGGCTGGTCGTCGGCGGCGAGGTGCTCGAAGTGAGCGGTGGCGGCAGTCCGCTGCTCTGGCAGCACCTGTTCTGGTTCCTCGCCCACCCGGAGGTCTACGTCCTCATCCTGCCGGCGATGGGCATCGTCGCCGAGGTCATCGCGAACAACAGCCGGAAGCCGCTGTGGGGCTACCGCTCGATGGTGTACTCGCTGATCTTCCTCGGCTTCATGAGTTTCATCGTCTGGGCGCACCACATGTTCATCACCGGCATGGGCTCGGTGATGTCCACGTTCTTCCAGACCACGACGATGATCATCTCCATCCCGTCGGTGATCATCCTGAGCGCGCTGTTCATCTCGCTCTGGGGCGGCTCCATCCGCTACAACACGCCGATGCTGTTCGCGCTCGGTTTCCTGCCGATGTTCGGCATCGGGGGCTTGACGGGCTTGCCGCTCGGGCTCTCGGCGGCAGACATTCCCCTGCACGACACGTACTACGTGATCGGGCACTTCCACTACGTGGTCGCTCCGGGAACCCTGTTCGCGCTGTTCGCGGGCGTCTACTACTGGTTCCCGAAGGTGACCGGCCGCAAGATGAACGAGTTCCTGGGCAAACTCCACTTCTGGCCCTCGCTCGTCTTCATGAACGGCGTTTTCTTCCCGATGATGATCCAGGGCCTGAACGGCGTCTCCCGGCGACTCGCCGACGGCGGCATCACCTACGATTTCGCGGGCGAGGTTGCCGGTCTGAACCGGATGATGTCGGTTTCGGCCTGGTGTCTGGCGCTGGCCCAGATTCCGTTCATCATCAACTTCTTCATGAGCATCCGGAACGGCGAGAAGGCCGGCCGCAACCCCTGGAACTCGACCACCCTCGAGTGGTTGGCGCCCTCGCCGGCACCGCACGGCAATTTCGATCAGGCGATCGAGGTCACGCGGGGGCCGTACGAGTACAGCGTCCCGGGTAGCGACAAGGACTACGCTCCACAGGCCGAACCGGCCTCCACCTGACCGTTCGAGGACCTGAAGAGATGGAAATCCCCTACACGGTAGAAGCCCACCCCGAGACGGGCCTCAACAACGGCAAGATCGGGATCTGGCTGTTCCTGACCTCGGAGGTCATGCTGTTCGGCGCGCTGTTCGCGACCTTCATCATGCTCCGCATCGGGTCGGACGGCGAGTGGGCGCACATGCAGGCCGAGGCGGAGCTGAACATTCCGCTGGCGACGCTCAACACCGCGGTGCTCATCTTCTCGAGTCTCACGATGGTCATGGCATGGGCGTCGTTGGTGCGCGGGCAGTTGAACAAGTTCCGGCTGTTCGGCTGGCTGACCGTAGGTTGCGGCGCAATCTTCCTCGTCATCAAGTACTTCGAGTACACGGCGAAGTTCGCGCACGACCACTTCCCGTCGTCGAACACCTACCTCGCGATCTACTTCACGATGACGGGCCTCCATGCCCTGCACGTGATCGGCGGCATGGCGTGGAACGCCTACTTCTCGGGACCGGGATCGAAGCTGTTCCACACGAACCGCCAGTGGTTGACGGACCGCGTCGAGCACTCGGGCCTGTTCTGGCACTTCGTCGACCTGGTGTGGATCTTCCTCTTCCCCGTCTTCTACCTGCTGTAGCTGCACCGTTTTCGCCCGATCCGATAGCTACCCTGGAGCGAGTTGCATCCCATGAGTGACCACGTCGATATCGACAAGACCGTCCGTACGTACTTCATGGTGTTCGGCGCCCTGATGGTGGGTACCATCATCACCGTCCTGGCGGCGCGACTCGAGGTCTCGGTGCCGGTGGCGATCATCATCGGCCTGTTCATCGCCAGCGTCAAGGCGTCGCTCGTCGCCTGCTACTTCATGCACCTGATCGCCGAGAAGAGGCTGATCTACTGGGTGCTGCTCCTGACCGTGGCGTTCTTCATCGTGCTGATGGCGGTACCCCTTCTGACCTCGGTCATCGACCAGGCCGGGCACTTCACGTCGAGCGGAGCACCGGCGGCGCACTGATCCGGCCAAGAACTCGTTGAACCAGCCATGAACCTCAAGGTCATCCACATCGTCTTCGTGGGCAGCGCCGTTCTGCTGGCGCTGTTCTTTGGAGGCTGGTGCCTGGCGCAGGGCGGTGGGTACGCCGTCGGCGCATTCCTGTCCTTCGCGGTCGCGGGCGTGTTGGTGTGGTACGGCTTCTGGTTCTGGCGCAAGGTCACGACCCCGGAAGAGGAGTGGAATCGCCGCCGCAAGCTGTTCCGCACGGTGCCCGTGGTGGTCGGCCTGTGGCTGTTCGGATCCGAGCAGGCGGCGTGGGCCTGCTCCGTCTGCTACGGGGCCGCGGAGGGCTCCATGATCGACGCCGCCCGGGCGGGCGTCTGGTTCCTCCTCGGAGCCGTGTTCCTGATGCAGGGCGCCTTCGTTCTCTTCTTCCTCTATCTCCGGCGCCGCGCGCGTCGCTACCGCGAAGATTCTCGGAAAGACCCAGTGCCTCCCTGGTGGAGCACAGTTGAGGAGCCTCTCAAATCATGATGGATGCGATGTTTCCCGCTGCGGCGTCTGAGCACGCCGGCCGGATCGACAACATGATCGACGCGGTGCACTACCTGATGCTCGCTCTCTTCATTGCCTGGGGGGCCTTCTTCATCTACACGCTGCTGCGTTTCCGCGCGGGCCGCAACCCGAAGGCGGACTACGTCGGCGTCAAGAGCAAGATGAGCACGTACGGAGAGGTCGCCGTGGCGATCGCGGAGGGCATTCTGCTCCTCGGCTTCTCGATTCCCATGTGGGCCGAACGGGTGGACGAGATCCCCAGCGAGGCAGATTCGACGGTCGTGCGGGTTGTAGCCCAGCAGTTCGCCTGGAACGTCTGGTACCCGGGCGCCGACGGCGTGTTCGGGGAGGCGGATCCGTACCTGACCGACGAGGCGACGAATCCGATCGGCCTGGACCGGGATGGCGCCGGCGCGGACGACATCTGGACGGTGAACCAGTTGCACCTTCCGGTCGACAAGGCGGCGATCATCCACCTGACCTCCAAGGACGTGATCCACAGCTTCAACCTGCCGAACATGCGGATCAAGCAGGACGCGATTCCCGGACTCTCGATTCCGGTCTGGTTCGTGCCGACGAAGACGACGGCGCAGATCCGGGTTGACACGGGCAATCCGGACTACGTGTATGAGATCGCCTGCGCCCAGCTCTGCGGCAACAGCCACTACTCGATGCGCGGCTTCCTGACCGTCCACACGGAGGAAGAGTTCCAGGCATGGCTCGACGAAGAGGCTTCGTACCTCGGCGACAGCGGCACGGACGACTTCTTCAACTAGGAACCTCAGCCCTGCGCTTGCCGCTGGGTGTACGCTCAGGGCGATGAGTGGGTGGATTCCCCAGTGGGGCCGCCGCGAGTTGCTGAAGGCGGCTTGGGTGGGGCCTGCGGCGGCCGCTGCGGCCTTGCGCGCCGGAGCCACGGCGGGACAGGAACCTGACGGCGCGGCGGTCGCGCCGCAGGAGGACGACGCGGCCGCCGAGGCGTACCGTGCCGGCTTCGCCGCGCCGCCCCTGGAACGTGTGCGGATCGGCTTCGTCGGCGTCGGTCTCCAGGGCGGCGGGCACGTGCGCAACTTCTTGGCGCTGGACGGCGTCGACGTCGTCGCGATCTGTGACATCGACGAACCACGTGCGGAGGAAGTTGCATCCTGGGTGGCCGACGCTGGGAAGGAACCGCCCGATCTCTACACGCGTGGCGAGACGGACTTCAGGCGGCTCTGCGAGCGGGACGACGTCGACCTCGTGTTCAACGCGACGCCCTGGCGGTGGCACGTACCGGTCTGCGTCGAGGCAATGGAGACCGGCAAGCATGCGGCCGTCGAGGTTCCGGCCGCGATCACGCTCGAGGGCTGCTGGCGGCTCGTCGAAACGGCCGAGCGCACAGCCCGCCACTGCGTGATGATGGAGAACTGCAACTACGGCCGCAGCGAGATGATGGTCCTGAACATGGTGCGCCAGGGGCTGCTCGGCGAGCTTCTGCACGGCGAGGCGGCGTACATTCACGACCTCCGGTCGATCAAGTTTTCGGACGCGAACGAGGGCCTGTGGCGGCTCCAGCACTCGGTCGAGCGCAACGCGAACCTCTATCCGACCCACGGGCTCGGGCCGGTCGCCCAGTGCATGGACATCAACCGGGGCGACTGCTTCGACTACCTCGTTTCGCTCTCGAGCCCGGCCCGCGGTCTGGCGAAGTACGCGGCGGAGCGCTTCGGCGCCGACGACCCGCGTGCCAGGGTCCGCTACGCCCTGGGCGACATGAACTCGAGCCTGGTCCGGACCCGGCGCGGGCGCAGCATTCTGTTGCAGCACGACACGACGACGCCCCGGCCGTACAGCCGCCTGAACCTGGTCCAGGGAACGCGCGGCGTCTTCGCGGGTTTTCCGGATCGCATCTTCATCGAGGGCGAGGCGGAGGGCCACGACTGGAGCGATGTCGAGCCCTACCGGGAGCGGTTCGAGCACCCGCTGTGGTCGGAGCAGGCGGACAGCGCCGCGGGTGCGGGCCACGGCGGCATGGACTACCTGGAGGACTACCGGCTGGTGCGCTGTCTGCTGGAGGGCACTCCGACGGACATGGACGTCTACGACGCGGCGGCGCTCTCGGCCCCGGTCGAGCTGAGCGAGCTGTCGGTGGCTCGGGGTAGCGAGCCGGTCGAGTTCCCGGATTTCACGCGTGGCGCCTACCGGACACGGCCGCCGCTGGGAATCGTCGCGTGAGGAGTCTTCGGGTCTGAGGGTCGCCTATCTTCTGCCCGGCGCCGCGCTCTACGGTGGCGTCAAGGTCGTCTTCCAGCACGCCCGGGCCTTGAGTCGGCTCGGGGTCGAGGTCACGGTCCATTCGCCCGATCCCTGTCCGGGCTGGTTTGAGGGCGCCCGCGCCTTCTACCGGCAGGTGCCGGCGCTCGAACGCCGGTTCCTGCCGCGGGTCGAGGTGGCGGTCGGTACGCTGGCGCCGACCGTCGTCCCCGCGATCGAGATCGCGGAACGGCTGGCCTGCCACCTCTGCCAGGGCTACGAGCCGGGCCACGACACGCTGGAGGCGGGCGCTCGCGAGGTGATGCGGGCGGCCTACGACCTGCCGGCACTGAAGCTGGTCGTGTCGCCGCACCTTCTTCGTACGGTGCGCGACCGGCACGGCGTCGAAGCGCGGTGGATTCCGCAGCCCTTCGAGCCGCACCTGTTTCGTCCGCCGGAAGGGGAGCGCGCCGACGACGGCCGTCTGCGTGTCCTGGTCAGCGGGCACTGGGAACTGGAGGTCAAGGGCGTGGCCTGGTGCATGCGGGCGCTCCGGCCCCTCTTTGAGCAGACGGGCGGCGGGATCGAGCTGGTGCGCCTGTCCCTCGACGCGGACGACGAGGAAGTGGCCCTGTGGCCCGAGGCGGCCCGGCACAGGCACGTGCCGCCGGCGGAGGTGCCTGCGCTCTTGCAGGGGGTCGACCTGTGCATCGGCCCGTCGTCGCCCCTCGAGGGCTTCGGCCTGATCGGGCTCGAGGCGATGGGCTGCGGCCGGGCATGCGTGCTGACGGACATTCCCTCCCACCGTGACCTGGATCCAGACAGTGAGGCTTCGATCAAGGTGCCGTTTGGAGACGGTCCAGCCCTTCGCCAGGCGGTGGAGCGGCTGTGGCGCGACCGTGATCTGCGCGGCAGGCTTGGCGTAGCCGGCCGCGCCATCGCCGAGACGTACACAGAGCGACGGACGGCCGAAGCGCTGATGCGGGCGTTTCGGTGCCCGCCTACCTGAAGATCGAAACGTAGAAGCCGGCCGTGGTCAGACTGTCGCGGTCAGGAGAAAGCGACTCGGGAAGCGCATCGATGCGCTTCGGCAGGGGAGTCGTCTGGGCGTCGATCCGATAGCGGTCGAAGCCTGCGGCGTGCAGCCAGTCCTCCAGGGTGCGGCGGGTGAAGAACCGGACGTGCGTGGCGCAGAGCAGGCCCATGGGGATGTAGTCCCAGCGCCCGGCGATCAGGTCCTCGACGACGGAGTAGTGACCGACATTGGGTACCGAAAGCACAATCCGGCCGCCGGGACGGAGCCAGGTCGCCGCGCGTTCGAGGAACGCCTGCCCATCGGTCAGATGCTCGAACAGCTCGAAGGCGACGATTGCGTCGAAGGTCTCACCGGGTTCGACATCCTGGACATCGCCGCGGATCATCTGGTCGAGCCGGCTTTCGGCGGCCGCGGCTGCCTCGGGATTCAGTTCGAGCCCGACCACCCGGCAGCCGAAGCGCTGCTTGATGAGCGCCGCGGTTGCTCCGCGGCCGCAGCCGATTTCCAGCACGGACGCCGCGGGTCCGAGGTCCTCGGGCAGCAGCGGCAGGACGTCGGCGCGCTCGCCGCCGTAGTAGTCGATGAACTCGTAGCAGAGGCCCGAGCGTGGTCCACCCGGTTGTTCACCCGCCGCCCACCTGGCACAGGCGTCGCGAGACAACAGGACGGCAGGACTCGCACCTTGCGGGGGCGGTCCGACCGACGATTCCCGGGCGCCGCCGGCGAGCCAAGCGGCCTCGGCAAGTTCGAAATCGGCCAGGGTGAACAGGTCGTTGCTCGCCTCCGGTCCGGTCGTCGTCAGGTCGGTCGCGTAGACGGCGCCGCAGTCGGGGCGGGCGTCTCTAGTCAGTTTCTCGCGCATTCGCCTCAGGGAGGTGCGGCCGATCAGGACACGGCAGGATGCCAGGATCAGTGCCGCCTGGGCGCCGTCCGGCAGTCTGACCGGCAACTCCGACACCACCTCGACATTGCCGAAGACGGCGCGGGCCTCGCCGATGAGCCAGCGCCGGAGGTACCACCACTCGGCGGAGGCCTCGGCCTCGGCGTCCCAGGGCAGGACCAGCAGCAACATGGAGCGATCGTACGCGGGCCCGACGGCCCTACGAGTCCTTCTTGTTCGCGATGACGGACGCGATGATGTGGAGGGGGATCGTCACGAACAGCGCCAGTGGCTGCACGACGAGTGCGCTGACGTGAAGGATGAGGAACAGGCAGGTCATATCGCGGGCGCAGAGCCGTTACAGGTGGGCCATGACCTGATCGTGGAACTGTGCGATCACCCGCTCCTGCGTGGCGAGCGACGGCAACAGCATGAGTTGATCCAGCCCGGCGCCGGCAAGGGTGCGAACCTGGGCCCTGACCTCGTCCGCCGTTCCGGCCAGACAGGAGGCCCGGATCAGATCCGGGGTGACGAATCTCTCCTCCTCCGGCAGGGAGTAGGTGCAGTGCCCGGCGTGAACGCGCAGGTGCCTCCCGCGCGCCGGCGTCTGCTCAACCAGGGCGCAGTACTCGTCCCAGACCGGGCGCACGTGGGGCGGCGGCGCCCGGTTGAACTGATGCTGCTGGTCGTAGAGGTAGTGCAGGCCGGAAAGCACGAAGGGGCCGCACTCCTCGATGACTCGCGGGGAGGTCAGATTCTCGCCGGGCTCGAGAATCACGGCGGTGGTTAGCGAGCAAGTGTAGAAGTCGTCCCGGTCGAACTGGCGGCCCGCCGCCTCGGCGCCGCGGCGGCAGTTCTCGATCGCCCGGTCGAAGAGGGAGGCGTTGGGCGGGATCGACATGACCAGGCCATCGCCGACCTCGCCCGCCAGACCCTGGCTCTTGGGGCCGAAGCCGGAGACGTACATCGGAATTCGGGGCTCGGTGGCGATGAAGCCCTGTTCCTCCATCAGGAAGCGCAGCGGCTCCCTCCGGCCGCGAAACGCGAAGTCGGCCTCCTCGCCGTTGAGCAGCGCGCGTACGACACGCAGGTACTCGCCGAACTCGGCGACGCCGACGGGCCGGTGGCCCATCAGACGGAGCGCCGTGTTGCCGGCGCCGATGCCGAGGAACGTCCGTCCCGGAGCGATCCGGTTGATCGTCGCGATGCTGTGCGCCGTCACCGGTGCGATCCGCGTGCCCGTGATCGCGACCCCGGTGCCGAGCTTGATCCGGCTCGTCCGCTCCGCCGCCAGCGCCAGCACCGCGTAACAGTCCGACCAGATCATCTGGCTGTCCGCGATCCAGGCGTGGCTGTACCCGAGCGCCTCCGCCCGCTCGATGTAGCCGATGTCGTCGATCTTGCTGGCGACGCAGACGCCGAAGTCCATTCGGGTGCCTCCCTCAGTGGAAGGCGGCAGTGTAACGCTCGCATGGACGGCTCTCGGCGCCGGTCCGTATACTTCAACGCATGTCCGTCACGCTGCTCGAACAGCCGCCGCCGACGTTGCAGGGGACGCTCGGTCCCTACCGTCGAGCCGACTACGCCGTGTTGCCGGACGAGCCCCGGTGCGAGTTGATCCACGGGAGGTTCTACCTGAGTCCAAGCCCGATTCCCCTTCACCAGTTCCTTGTCACCCGGCTCTGGCGGCTGCTGGATGACGTGTCCGAGCGCACCGGAGGCTTGACCCTGGTCGCTCCGATGGACGTGCATCTGGCGGAACACTCTGTCCTGCAGCCCGACATCCTCTACATTTCCAGGCAGAACCTCGGGATCATCCACAAGTGGATCGAAGGACCTCCCGACCTGGTCGTCGAAGTTCTCTCGCGCTCCACCGCGAGCCGGGACCAGGTCCACAAACTGCAGATCTACGGGGAGTCGGGAGTTCCCGAGTACTGGATCGTCGACCCGCGGCGGCGCCACATCACGTTCCTCGTGCTCCGCGACGGCGCCTATGCCGTCCAGGCGCCGGAAGCCGAGGTGTGGGCCTCGCCGGTGCGGCCCGAGGTCGAGTTGGACATCGCGGCCCTGTGGGCGACCGTGGAGGAGAAGTTCGGCCCGCCTGAGGGTCACTGACCGGGACGACCAGGGCGATGAGTTCACCGGCAAAGCGGATCGCGCATTCGATTCTCGTTCTGAAGATCGGGTTGGCCGCCATGCCGTTGACCGCGGCGCCGCCGCCGGACTTCGAGTCCGAAGTACTGCCGGTGCTCGAGCGCCGGTGCTTCGCCTGCCATGGGCCGCTGCGGCAGCGGGGCGACCTGCGGCTCGACTCGCGGCCGGCGATGCTGATCGGCGGCGGTCGGGGCGCGGCGATTGTTCCTGGTGACGTGGAGGGGAGCCTGCTCGTCGCGGCGATCAGGCGCGAGGACGAACTGGAGATGCCGCCGCCGCGGGCGCTGGACGAGGCGGAGCGCGAGTTGCTCGAGGCCTGGATTCAGGCTGGGGCGGAGTGGCCTCTGACGCGTGATGAGGAAGCTGGGGGAGTACACGTCGCGGCGCGGGAGGTGCCGCCCGTAGAGCACGGCATCACGGGGCCCGGCGAGCCCTTGTCCTTCAACCGTGACGTGCGACCGATCCTCTCGGAGAACTGCTACGCGTGTCACGGCCCGGACGAGGCCGTACGGCAGGCAGGGCTGCGGTTGGACCAGGCTGAGGCTGCCCACGGCGTCTTGCCGTCGGGACGCCGCGCATTCGCGCCGGGCGACCTGGACCGGAGTCAGTTGTTCCAGCGGATTGCCGCGGTGGATGCACTCGACCGCATGCCGCCGCCGCATGCGGACTCCGACCTGTCCGACCGCGAGATCGAGATTCTCGGGCGCTTCATCCTGCAGGGCGCCGAGTTCGAGGACCACTGGGCGTACCGGCCGCCGGTGCGATCGGCGCCGCCCGTTCCTGCCGGTGCCGCATGGGTTCGCGGCGACGTCGACCGGTTCGTCCTGGCGCGGCTCGAGAAGGAGGGACTGGAACCGTCCCCGGAGGCGGATCGCCGCACGCTTGTCCGCCGGTTGTCGCTGGACCTCGTGGGACTACCGCCGACTCCGGCCGAAGTCGAGGCCTTCCTCGCCGACGCGTCGCCGGACGCCTACGAGCTCCTGGTCGACCGCCTCCTGGCTTCAAGGCGCTACGGCGAGCACATGGCGCGCACCTGGCTCGACGCCGCCCGCTACGCGGACACGAACGGCTACCACATCGACAACGAGCGGCACATGTGGCGGTGGCGCGACTGGGTGATCGACGCCTTCAACCGCAACCAGCCGTTCGACGAGTTCACGGTCGAGCAACTGGCCGGCGACCTGCTGGAGGATCCGACGCCGGAGCAGTTGCTGGCGACCGGCTTCCACCGGAACCACATGATCAATTTCGAGGGCGGCGCGATTCCCGAGGAATACCGCGTTCAGTACGTGTTCGACCGCACGGATACGACGGCCACGGTCTGGATGGGGCTGACCGCCGGCTGCGCCAAGTGCCACGACCACAAGTTCGATCCGATCAGCCAGCGCGAGTACTACCAGTTCGCCGCCTTCTTCAACACGGTCGACGAGGTCGGCCTCGACGGCAGTCAGGGCAACGCGGAGCCGAAGGCGCTGGCGCCGGACCCGGGTCAGCGGGCGGTGCTCGAAGAACTCAGGGCGGAACTCGGCCCGCTCGATGCGCTGCTGGACGATGCGAACGCGGAAGCGGAGGCGGCCCAGACGACGTGGCAGGAGGAGTGGAACCGCCGGTTGAGTGCGAAGTGGCGGCCCCTGGTTCCGGTTTCCCTGGAGTCGACCGCCGGCGCCCGGATGACGGTCCTCGAGGACGGATCGATCGAGGTGTCGGGCGAGAATCCGTCGACCGACGTGTATGTGATCGAGGCGGAAACGGACCTCGACCGGATCGGCGCGTTGCGGCTGGAGGCGCTTCGGGATCGATCCGACCCGTCGCTGGGCATCGGTCGCGCCGGGGACGGCAGCTTCGTGCTGACCGAGATCGAGCTCCGGGCCACGCCGCTTGCGGGCGGACAGCCGAGGGATGTGGACTTGACGGATGCCTGGGCCGACTACGCGACCCCGTCCATGGCGGTGGAACTCGCGGTGGACGGGGACCGCGAAACCGGTTGGGGCGCCGGCTACGTGACGAGGACCACGGCCCGGACCGCCGTGTTCCGGGCCGCCCGGCCTCCGGCGCTCGACCAGGCTGGCGCCGGCGGTGTCCGGCTGCGCATCGTCCTGCGTCAGGAGTCGGCCTACGCGCAGAAGACGATGCGACGCTTCCGCCTCTCCTTGACGGACGCGCCCGAGGTGGCGTTCCAGTCCCTGGGGCCCAGGATCCTGCCTCCTCCCTACGCTGGTCTGGCCGCGGCCTCGCGCGCGTTCGAGTACCTGGTCGGCTTGCCCGGGGATCAGCGGACCGAGGAGCAGGCGACGACGATTCGCCATCGCTTCCGGCGGAACTTCTGGCCTTCCTGGCAGCCGAACGAGGCGCGCTACAGGAAGCTTGCGAGGCGCCTGGAGGAGATCGAGGACGCCGTTGTGACGACGATGGTCATGCGCGAAATGGAGGAGCCGCGGCCGACCTTCGTGTTGCGTCGCGGCGAGTACGACCAGCAGACGGAGGAGGTCGAGGCGGCGGTTCCGGCGGTCCTGCCGCCGATCCCCGGGGATCTGCCGCGCAACCGGCTCGGCCTCGCGCGCTGGCTGGTCAGCGGAGATCATCCGCTGACCGCGCGGGTGACCGCGAACCGGCTGTGGCAGAAGTTCTTCGGCCGCGGCCTGGTCGGAACGTCGGGCGACTTCGGCTCCCAGGGCGAGTGGCCGTCCCATCCGGAACTGCTCGACTGGCTGGCGACCGAGTTCGTCCGCCTGGACTGGGATCTGAAGGCGTTGCAGAAGACGATCGTGCTGTCCTCGACCTACCGCCAGAGTTCCAGGGCAACTCCCGAACTGATCGAGCGCGACCCGGAGAACCGGCTGCTGGCGCGGGCGTCCCGTTTCCGGCTGGACGCGGAGGTGATCCGGGACGCGGCGCTTGCCGCCTCCGGGTTGCTTGTCTCGAAGCTGGGCGGCCCGAGCGTCAAGCCCTATCAGCCTCCCGGCCTGTGGAGGGAGATCGGCTACGAGAGCCGGGGCAGGTTCTCCGCCGGTATCTTCGAGCAGGACCACGGCGATGCGCTCTACCGGCGCAGCCTGTACACGTTCTGGAAGCGGACCGTGCCGCCGCCGAACATGCTCGTGTTCGACGCGCCGAATCGGGAGACCTGCGTGGTGGAGCGGTCGCGCTCGAACACGCCGCTGCAGGCGCTCGTCTTGATGAACGATCCGCAGTTCGTCGAGGCGGCCCGGGTGCTGGCCGAGGCCGTCGTCGCCGGGCGGGATGCGGCAGCAGGCGACGCGGGTCTGGTCGACGGGCTCTTCTGGCGGGTGCTGGCGCGACCGGCGACCGAGGTGGAGCGGGAGGCGCTGCTCGATCTGGTTGCCGATCTGAGGCCCCGCTACGGTAAGGACAGGGCGTCGGCGGAAGCGTTGCTGCGCGTCGGCGAGCGGCCGGTTGACGAGAGGATTCCGAGCGCTGAACTCGCGGCCTGGAGCGTGGCCGCGAGCGCGGTGTTGAACCTGGACGAAGCGGTGACAAGAAGATGACAAGACTCCCTGGCGATTCCTCGTGCCCCACCTGCGGACCGCGCCACGGCACGGATCCCCGGGCCGACTACGCGCATGGGGTGAACCGGCGGCAGTTCTTCGGCCTGGCGAGCACGGGCATCGGGGTCGCGGCGCTTTCGTCCCTGCTCGACCCCGGGCCCTCGTGGGCCGCCCGGAGCGAAGCGTCGCGGGCCCTGGGTGCGCTTCACGGAACGCACTTCCCGGCCAGGGCGAAACGCGTGATCTACCTGTTCCAGTCCGGTGCGCCCTCCCAGATCGATCTGTTCGACCACAAGCCGCGCCTGGCCGAGTGGCACGGCCAGGAATTGCCGCCGTCCGTGCGAGGGGATCAGCGCGTCACCGGGATGACCGCGAACCAGTCCGAGTTCCCGATCACGGCGTCCATGTTCGAGTTCGCACGGCACGGCGAGAGCGGCGCCTGGGTCAGCGAGTTGATGCCCCGAACCGCGAGGATCGTCGACAAGCTCTGCTTCCTCAAGGCGGTGAGTACGGAGGCGATCAACCACGATCCGGGCATCACGTACCTCCAGACCGGGCATCAGCAGCCCGGGCGCCCCAGCCTCGGCGCCTGGCTGAGCTACGGGATCGGTTCGGAGAACGCCGATCTGCCCGCGTTCATCGTCCTGATCTCCCAGGGCAGCGCGAAGCGCGAGTCCCAGGCACTGTTCCAGCGGTTGTGGGGTTCGGGCTTCCTGCCGTCCGAGCACCAGGGGGTCAACTTGCGCGCGGCGGAAGACCCGGTGCTCTACCTTTCCGATCCGCCGGGCATCGACCGCGGCACAAGACGCCGGATGCTGGACGTCGTGGCCCGGCTCAACGAGGAGCACCACGAGGAGTTCGGCGACCCAGAGATCGTCGCCCGGATCGCCCAGTACGAGATGGCCTACCGGATGCAGGCGTCCGTGCCCGAACTCGTCGACACCTCGAATGAGCCGCAAGGCACGTTCGACCTCTACGGCGAGGACGCCCGCACGCCGGGAACCTACGCGGCGAACTGCCTGCTGGCGCGGCGGCTGGCCGAACGTGACGTCCGCTTCATCCAGCTCTACCACCGCGGCTGGGATCAGCACGGCAACCTGCCGAGCGACATCCGCCTGCAGTGCCGCGACGTGGACCGCGCGTCGGCCGCTCTGGTCACGGACCTGGAACAGCGGGGTCTGCTCGAGGACACGCTCGTCGTCTGGGGCGGCGAGTTCGGCCGCACCGTGTACTGCCAGGGCGCGCTTTCGGAGGACAACTACGGCCGAGACCACCACGGCCGCTGCTACACGGTGTGGATGGCCGGCGCCGGCGTCGAGCCGGGCAAGACCTGGGGCGAGACGGACGATCACTGCTACAACATCGTCTCGGGCGGCGTCCATGTCCACGACCTGAACGCGACGATCCTGCACCAGCTCGGGATCGACCACGAGCGCCTGACCTACCGATACAGCGGCCGCGACTTCCGGCTCACCGACGTCCACGGCCGGGTGGTCGAGGAGGTCCTGGCGTAGCCCTGCCGCGATCGGTGGCGAGGGGGCGCCTCGCCCAACGGCAGGCTCAGTCGTCTCCGCCCGGGCTCAGGCGTCGCGCGTCGGCCAGGGCGGCACGGGCCATCGGCTGGTCGGGGTTCAGTTCGAGGGATCCTTCGAGCGTGCGTGCGGCCTCCTCGGGGCGGCTGGCGCTGAGCAGGGCGATGCCCAGGTTCGTCCGCGCCAGGGCGTTCGTTTCGTCGAGGTCGACGAGCGATCGGTAGAGCGCCGCGGCCTCTGTGGCGCGGCCCGCGTTGAATCGGATGAAGGCGAGGCGATCGAGCGCGTCCGCGTCGCGCGGCTCGAACAGGAGAGCGCGCTCGAACGCCGCGGCGGCTTCGTCGATCCGGCCCTGTTCCTGGTGGGCCTGGCCGGTCAGCCGATAGAGCGACGAAGCGACGTCGAGGTCCGGGTCGATCGCGAGCGCTTGCGCCATCTGCTCGATCGCCTCGTCGTGGCGGCCGATCTCGAACAGGGCGATGCCCAGACCGGCGATCGCGGGCGCGAAGTCCGGCTCGATCCGAAGGGCCTCGCGGTAGAGGGCGAGGGCTTCGTCGGGGCGGTCCCGTTGCCTGACGGTCTCGGCCCGCGTGTGGAGGTTGGCCGCGCTTGCCGGTTCGATCCGTCGGGCGCGGTCGGCGTAGGTGGCAGCGTCGTCCAGACGGTCCGTCAACAGGTAGAGGTTGGCAAGCTCCCGGAGCGGTTCGGCTGTCTCCGGTACCAGTTCCGCCGTGAGCAGGAAGTGCCTTTCCGCGGCTTCGAGCCGGCCCGTCTCCCGGGACGCCCGGCCCATCAGCAGGTGAAGGGGAGCGAGGTTCGGCGAGTCTGGTTCGATCTCGAGCGCCCGCCTTGCCGCGTTCAGGGCGTCCTCGTGGCGCTCGGCGAGGAGCAGAGCGTCGGCGAGACCGACCCAGGCGAGGCTGAAGCCTGGATCGAGTTGAAGGACCTGGCGGTAGCGTGCAACCGCCTCGTCATGACGCCCCTGCCGCTTCAGAGACTCGGCCAGGTTCTGGTGGGCGCTGCGGTGTCGCGGCTGAAGCTCGATCGCGCGAGCGAAGTTCTCGTCCGCCTCGTCGAAGCGCTCGAACTCCAGCAGGGCGAGGCCGAGGTTCGACTGTGCCGGGGCGGATGCGGGACGCAGTTCGACGGCCGTCCTCCCGGCCTTCAGACTTTCCTCGAACCGGCCGGCTTCGTTCAGCGCCTGCCCGAGGTTTACGTGAGCGTCGCGCGCCAGAGGGTTCCGCGACACGATGTGGCTGAAGAGGGTCAGGTTGTCGCGGAACCTGGCCGCGTGCTGGACGGTCAGAGCGCCCAGGACGATCAAGGCGGTCGCCAGGGCGACCCGGGCACTGGTCGTCCAGACCGCGGGCAGCGGGTCCAGGATCCGTACGGACACGCCGGCGATCAGGGCGAGTACCCCGATTCCCGCCAGGTACTGGAAGCGGTCCGCAACCAGGGAGAACTGCATGTAGCCGTAGGGGATCAGGCCCAGCGCGGGCGACAGGGTGGCGCCGTAGAAGGCGACGCAGGCGAGCGGACCGCGACCCCACCGGCCCCTGCCAAGCCACAGGGCAAGCGGCAGGGCGACCGCGCCGGCGACGAAGAGCCACGCCAGCGGATCGCTCGGTCGGATGTCCCAGAGCGGGTAGATCACGGCCAGGTCGGCGGGCCAGAGCAACTTGCCGACATAGAACCAGAGCGCTCGTGCCGCGATCAGGATCCGTTCGAGCACGGAGTAGTCGAGTTCGAGGATCTCGCGGGTCCGGTAGAAGGCGGTGTCCGCGAGCGCGACCGCGAGGCCCAGGGCGAAGAAGGGCGCGCTGCGCAGGACGTCCTCCTTTTCGAGCCGCCCGCGACGCGACCAGTGCCAGATGAGGAGCGCTGCAGGCAGGGTGACGACAACGGTCTTCGACAGCATCCCGGCGAGGAAGAGCGCCAGCGAGCCGAGAAGACGTCCCCGGCCGCCCCGTTCCACGAAGGCGATGTAGGTGAGAAAGGAGGTCAGGTAGAAGAAGCCCGAGAGAACGTCCTTGCGCTCGATGATCCAGACCACGGACTCGACGTGCAGGGGATGCACGGCGAACAGGGCCGCGGCCACCCAGGCCCCGGGCGCCCGGAGCCGCGTCAGCAGGCGCCAGACCAGGAGCGAGTTCACCAGGTGGAGCAGCACGTTCACGACGTGGAAGCCCAGCGGCTCGAAGCCCCAGAGCTTGTGCTCCAGCCAGAAGGTCGTGTAGGTGACGGGCCAGTAATGGCCTTCGTTCTCGATGTCCCGGGGCGAGAACCAGATGTTCCGGAGGCCGGACGGGCTCCGGACGACCGGCTCCTCGGTGAAGACGACGTCGTCCCAGACGAAACCGGCCTGGTACGCGGGGAAGAAACTGACCGCGACGATCAGGCAGATCGCGAGGGCGAGGAGTCGCGTTCTCGTCGTCATGCCGGTCCCGGATTCAGGAGTTGCAGCCGGCCGAGGAACCGCGAGAGCGGATCAAAGCGCCGTACCGGAAGCGGTAGAGCCGGAGCAGGTGCCGCAGGTAGGCGACCTGCTGGCGCCAGGTCAGCTTGCTCGAACCCTCGAAGCGCTGCCCGAAGCGGATCGGGACGTCGCGCACGCTCAGACCGCCGCGCACCATGAGTTCCAGACCGATCTTGAAGCCGGTGGGATCGAGGCGGCAGAAGGGCGGAAGGGACCCGCGGCGGAGAGCGAAGAAGCCCGACATCGGGTCGCTGCAGCAAACCAGGGGCCGCGCCAGGAGGGTGGCGAGACGGGAGTTCAGGGATCGCCGCCGGCTCCAGGGGCTCTCGATCCGTCCTCCCGGCGCGTAGCGGCTGCCGACCGCCATCTCGGCGCCGTCGTCGAGAAGCCCCAGCAGGTCGGGGATCTGCTCGGGCGGATGGGAGAGGTCGGCGTCCAGGACGACCAGGCGGTCGAAGCGGGCTAGGGCCAGGCCGTCGAGCACTGCCCGGGAGAGGTCTCGCGGGCGGTTGCGCCGCACATGGAGGCGAACGGGGAGGCTCACGGCCAGCTTCCGCGCGAGCGCCTGCGTGCCGTCGTCCGAATCGTCGTCGGAGAGGATGAGCTCCCAGGGCAGGCCGGACGCCGCCATCGTGGTCTCGATGCGCCGGGCCAGATGGACGAGGTTGCCCGCTTCGCGAAACGTGGGCGCTACAATGCTCACACCCCGAGTGTTTTCGCCGTCCATAGCGCCCCGAGCCCCTGGTTCGCCTGCCGGTTCAGGCGCCTGTCGTCGTGCGCGTGCGTCTCGTTCCGGCATGGCGCGGCCATCCTATGAAGTCCCGCGGCGCGGACGAGTTCGGGGCAAGCCACGCAGTCGAACCGTCAACGGGAGGTACCGATGAACCCTCGCACGAAGCCCCGTCTCTCTCGACCGATCGTCCCGAAGGTGCTGCTCCTGGGCGCTGTCCTGCTGCTGGTCGCGTCCGCGGCGGGCGCCCAGGTGTCTTCGGAGACGGCGTACATCTTCAACACCTACGCATTCCTCGTCTGGGGCGCGTTCATCATGTGGATGTGCGCCGGCTTCACGATGCTCGAGGCGGGTTCCGTGCGAACGAAGAACGCCTCCGTCATCTGCCTGAAGAACATCGGTCTCTACTCGATCGCCGGGATCGCCTACTACGTGATCGGCTACAACCTGATGTACGTCGACGTCAGCGGCTGGATCGGCTCGGTGCGCCTGCTGTTCGAGGCGTCGGCCGACGAGATGGCCCTGCTCGGCGGCGACGCGGAGAAGGCCGCCGCGGTCGCAGCCAGCCCCTACTCGGAGATGTCGAGCTGGTTCTTCCAGATGACCTTCGTCGCGACGACCGCCTCGATCGTCTCCGGCGCCCTGGCGGAGCGGGTCAAGCTCTGGTCCTTCCTGCTGTTCACCGCCGTGCTGACCGCGGTCATCTACCCGGTCGTCGGCGCCTGGACCTGGGGCGAGGGCTGGCTCAACGCACTCGGCTTCCAGGACTTCGCGGGTTCGACGATCGTTCACTCGACCGGCGGCTGGGCGGCGCTTGCCGGGATCATCATCGTCGGCGCGCGGCGCAACAAGTTCCGCGCGGATGGCACGGTGAAGGTTACGCCGCCGTCCAACGTGCCGATCGTCACCCTGGGGGTCTTCATCCTCTGGCTCGGCTGGTTCGGATTCAACGGCGGGTCGCAGCTCGCCCTGGGCGGCGTCGCCGACGCGACGGCGATGGGCAACCTGCTGATCAACACGAACCTCGCCGCCGCCGCCGGCGTCGTCGCCGCGCTCCTCGTGTCGCGGCCGCTCCTGGGCAGGGTCGACCTGCTGGGCGTTCTGAACGGCGCGCTCGGCGGCCTGGTCGGCATCACCGCGGGCCCGGACCTCGTTGGTCACCACTGGGCGCTGCTGATCGGCGCAGTCGGCGGCGTGATCGCCGTCGCCGGCATGATGCTGCTTGAGCGCTGGAAGCTCGACGACGTGGTCGGCGCCGTTCCGGTGCACCTGTTCGCCGGGGTCTGGGGCACGCTTGCCGTGTGTCTCGCTGCCGGCGGCAGCCTGGTTCCGCAGATCGTCGGCATCCTGGCCGTGGGCGCCTTCGCCTTCGGCGCCTCGCTCCTCGTGTGGTGGGTGCTCGACAAGACGATCGGCGTCCGCGTCTCGGCCGAAGTCGAGGAGCTCGGTCAGGACATGGCCGAACTCGGCATCGAGTCCTACCCCGAGTTCATCCTCATGCCGGACGAGGACGACATGGAGGAGGCACGGTCCGCCCAGGAGGGCGCGAGGAACGCGGCGAGATCGGATTAACGGCTGCACAGCCTGTACGCTCCGGGTCCGCAGTGCCGAGAGAAGCCTGCGGACTCGGCGTTCTGTGCGTGGGAGACTGAGTCATTGAAGATTCCTGTTGCCGCGGTAGCCGTTCTGGCCGTCGCCTGGGCCGCGGTTTTCGCGGCCGGGGCGGAGGAGCCGGGAGGGAAGGGGCCGTCGTTCCACGACGTCCACTTCCACCTGACGAACTACGTCCAGCGCGGGATCTCGCTCAGCGAGTTCCTCGAAACAGCGGGCAGCGAAGTCGGCCGCACGGCCGTCTTCGGCATCCCGCTGCAGCAGAAGTGGGACTACTTCGAGTCGGGCGAGCGGGCGCCGGACTACTACCTGCACTCGGATGCGGCGCTCTACTACTACTCGTTCGTCGACGCGATCATCGCCGAGGAGTACCAGTTGCTGCCGCCGGAGGACCAGGCCCGCTTCGACCCGATGATCACGGGGTTCAACCCGACGGACATGTACGCCGCGGACCACATCCGGCGCGTGCTGGAGCATTATCCGGGCGTGTTCTCGGGAATCGGCGAGTTCTCGATTCACAAGGAGTTCGTGACTTCGAAGATTGTCGGCCATACGGCGAGTCTGCGGAACCCGGCACTAGACCGGGTGTTCGACTTCGCTGCCGAGGCGGGCCTGGCGGTCATCTTCCACAACGACATCGATGTCGTGCTGCCCACGGACGCGCACGAGCCGGTTCATCTGGAGCCCGTGCGGGAGCTCTTTCGGACGCACTCCGACGTCACGATCATCTGGGCACACACCGGGCTGGGCCGGTTCGTGGCGCCCGCCGGGAATCACATGGACCTGCTTGACGCGTTGCTCTCGGACAAGGCGTTCGCCCACGTGTACTGCGACCTGTCATGGGACGAAGTGGCGAAGTACATCGTCCGGGACGAGGCCGTGCTCGAGGCCTGGGTTGCGCTGCTGGAGCGCTACCCCGACCGGTTCCTGTTCGGCACGGACTCCGTTGCACCGGAGGACCGCGACAGGTACCTGAAGACGTGGCGTGACTACGAGCCGCTCCGGGAACGGCTCAGCGAAGCCACGCTGCACGCGTTGACGATCGGTAACTACGAGCGCATCTTCGACGAAGCGAACCGCAAGGTGCGGGAATGGGAAGCAAAGGAGCTGGCGAAATGAGTGCGAATCACGTTGCGACGGCCATGGAGACAGCCACACCGGCCTATGTGCCTCCCCTGCAACTCACAAAGGGGCAGCCGCCGCCCATTGCCGCGAACGGAGGCCTGTCCTACATGTCGTTCGACCGGGACGGGGATGCGGGAACCGCCGCGGCGACGGAGGCGACCTTCACCCAGGTCGCCGAGGGGCACGAGAAGGTGTTTGCGGACATGCTCGACAATGCCCCTTCCGGACCGATCGAGACCAGGTGGGGCCTCGGGTTTCGCCGCTACAGAGAGTGTCTCGAGTACATCCGGGCGAAGAACATCGAAGCTCCTGAAGGCGGCCTGGCGCTGCCGCTGCGTTACTCGGTGCGCGAGGAGCCTTCCTACTCGATCGTCTCGTCCAACGCGCTCTGGCGGGATCCGGCGCGACAGGCCGACGCAAGAGCGTTGCGCCAGTACGAACGGGACATCGCGCGGGGGTGCCTGTACTTCCCGCACGTGATGCGCGACGCGCGACGAATCGGGGAGGTCTACCCGGGGCTTGAGCCCGACAGCGCCGAGTGCATGGACAAGCTTGGCCTGTCGCTGGCGCACTGTGAGTCCAGGTGCGAGAACTTCTACGACGCGGCGGAGGTGGAACGCGTGTTCTACCCGGAGATGGAGAAGCTCCTCCTGGAGTTCTTCCCGGATGCGACCGATGCGTTCGTGTACAACCACGACGTGTTCGACAAGGACTACCAGGGAGACCGGACGGAGGATCAGGACAACAAGAACCCCGGTGTGAACGCCAACTACGCGAACCTCGTGCACAACGACCTGAACGACAACAGCGGCCGCGTACGCTGCCGCGAGCTGCTCACCAGGAACCTGCGGAACTTCGGGCGCGAGCAGCACTACACCGAAGAGCAGGCGGATGAGAAGATGTCGACGCGGTTCATGTCGATCAATCTCGCGAAACCGATGGAGACCGTGCGCCAGAATCCCTTCGTGCTCTGCGCCTGGCCGTCGTTCGCGGACCAGCCGTACATCACGAACTACCGCATCTACGATGACCGCGTCGGTGAGACCACGCGCTTCACCTACCGCCCGCACCACGAGTGGTACTGGTTTCCCCAGCAGACGCCCACCGAGGTCTCGATGCTCAAGTGCTACGACTCGGTTACCGACGGCTCCGTCTCGCGTTGGTCGTTCCACACGGCTTGCATCGACCCGACCGCGCCCGACGATGCTCCCTGCCGGAGGAACGTCGTCGTTCGTTCCTACGTGTTCTTCTAGGAGTCAGGGCAGCGCGTGCGCTGCGCTGACTCGCAGGGAACCGGCCGCGTACTGGGTGCGCCGGCCTTCTGGCCGGCATCCGCTTCAAGGCGGCCGGTTCCATGCAAGGCTGCGCCTACTTCGGCTGCAACTCCGACAACCGCAGTGTCCTGCCCAGCAGGCTCCGGTTCGCGGCGGTGCGCAACTCGATCCGGATCGCCGGGTCGGCCTGGGTCCAGTCGATTTCCATGTAGCCGAAGTTCGGCTCCGTGGTCGGACTGCCGACGCGGTGGCGGTTGGGGCCGATGCCGGCGCCGCGGCGGTTGAGCGAACTCGAGGTGATGTCCCAGAGAGGGTACGCAAGTTCCCCGTCCAGGCGGGAGACCTCGGACCAGGGCGTGTCGCCACTGAGCAGGAGGACGCCGTTCGCGCGGGTGGTCCGGATCAGGTCGATCAGCCGCCTTCGTTCGAGCGGCATGTTGGCCCAGCTCTCCCAGCCGCTGAACTCCATGACGAAGGGGATGCTCGTCACGATCAGGCGCAGGTCGGCCGGCTGACGGAGTTGCTCCTCGATCCAACGCCACTGTTCCTCGCCCAGCATCCGGGCGCGTTGGTGGTCGTTGGGCAGGTAGGGACCCATGCCGCGTGCTTCGCGGTCCGCGGCCTCGTTGGGTGAAACGCGCCACAGCGGTCCGCGGTGGTAGCGGGTATCGAGCAGGATGACCTGGAGGCGACGTCCCGGCGGTCCGAAGCGCTGCGACGTGTAGATGCCCTGCTTCCCGCGCCGTGCCGATCCGGGAGGAACCTCCCAGAAGTCCAGGAACACCCGCTGCGACTCGGCCCGTTGCGCAAAGTCGGCGCCGCCGTCCTCGCGGCCGAAGTCCAGGTCGTTCCAGGTGGCCAGGAAGCGGCTCTGTCCGCGCAACTCGGCAAACCCCGGTTTCGCGGCTAGCTTCTCGTACTGGAGACGAAGTTCGTCCATGTCGTCCGTGCCGGCGAGGACGCTGTTGCCGAGCATCAGCATGAGCTGGGGCTGGAGCGCGAGCACCGTGCTCCACACCGGTTGCGACCGGTCCTGATCGGCGCCGGAACCGAAGGCGACGCGGCGGACCACCTCCCGGGTCAGGGTGTCCGCGGCGCGGCGGCGGCGGTGGAGGGACCACACGTAGGCGGTCAGAGCGTCGACGTCGGGTTCGTCGAGCCTCATGCCGCCGAACGGCCACATCTCATACTTGCCGCGGAAGCGACGGCCCGCGCCGTGCCGGAACCCGGTTTCGATCGCCTGGCGCACGGCCGTCAGTGAGCCGTCGCCGTGGAGCCACTCGTCGTCCGTCAGGTCCGGGCCGCGGCGGTTCCCCTGCCCCTCCCAGTGGTGACAAACGGGACACGTTCCCTGGCGGTAGATCACGGCGCCGCGTTCGATCGCCAGCGGATCGGCGACCGCCGCACGCGCGGGACCGGCGGCCGGCGCCACAAGGCCCAGGAGGATGCAGAGCCAACCAGGCGACCGAAGGCGGGGTAGCGGGCTCGGCATGCGCAAAATGTACCGTACCGGTAGGAACCCGGGTGGCGCGGGACGCGCCACACGCGAACCAGTCCGTGCGCCCGTCCGTCGGGCGCACGGATGACAGGTCCCGCGATTCGTTGTACTTTGCGCGTGGATGTGTGAACGGCCGGGCGCGGGTGCGCCGTGGGGGTACGACGCGGACGATGGTCCGGGGCTGTGGGCCGGGCTTGACCCGGCGTACGCGACGTGCGCCCTGGGAACCGAGCAGTCTCCGATCGACCTGGCCGGCGGCCAGCGAGCCGATCTGCCGGAGGTCGAGTTCGACTACCGGCAGGCCAGCGCGACGATCGAGAACACGGGGCACGGCATCCAGGTGAACCCGGTCCCCGGCAGCGGCATCGTGCTCGACGGGGTCCGGTACGAACTGCGCCAGTTCCACTTCCACCGCGAAAGCGAGCACACGGTCGAAGGTGCGCGGTTGGCGCTGGAGATGCATCTTGTGCACGAGAGCGCCGACGGCGCGCTCGCGGTCGTCGGTGTTCTGCTCGACGAAGGCGGGGAGAACGACGCCCTGAAGCCGGTCTGGGATCATCTTCCGACCCGACTCACGCAGCCGCACGCGATGCCGAGTGACCTCGACCTCGCGTCACTGCTGCCCGACGACCGGACCTCGTGGCGGTACCGGGGCTCGCTCACCACGCCGCCCTGCACCGAAGGGGTCGCATGGGTGGTCCTTACCGAGGTGCTGTCGATCTCGTCCGGCCAGATCGAAGCGTTCGCGGCGATCTATCCGAACAACTACCGGCCCGTTCAGCCTCTCGGGGAGCGTGTGTTGTATCGAGGCTGAGTTTCGCGCCCAGCAGAGTGCCCGTGGGCCGGCAACGCACGCGGAATGCCGGCCAGATGGCCGGCGCACCTGTACCTTTGGGGGATGGATTCTGGTCCCTGTCCGAGGCCTTCCAAGAGGCGAGCAGTCGTCGAGGCTGCGGTAGCTGTGGGAAACCGGTCTGCCGGTTTTCCAAGGTCCGGCGGGAAACGGCTTGCCGTTTTCCGCGGGACCGGCAGCTTCCGCAGCCGGCGTCGGGCCGGCGGGACCGGGCCAGAGTCCGGCAGATCAAGTCGGCAAGCAGCCAGGAGCGACCTCCGCGCACCGTGCATGAAGCACCTCACTGGGACCTGTGCCCTGGCTGCTTCGCCGCGACTGAGGCCCAGTGGGAAGTTGCGCCATCGAGCGCCAGTACAGGTACCAGGCCGTCGTCGCGGCGTTGCCGACAGGCACAGAGTAACGCACGAGGAGGTGTGACATGACAGAAGCTTGGTTTGTCGGCGTGGACTGGGGATCGAAAGAGCACCATGTGTGTTTGCTCGATGCCCGCGGCAAGGTCGTCGGGCAGCGCGCCTTCGACCACAGCGGCGAGGGGCTCTCCGCCATGGCCGACTGGCTCCTGGTCCGCACCGGAAAACCGCCTGCCGAGGTCGGCGTCGCGATCGAAGTACCGCATGGGCCGGTGGTCGAGAGCCTGATGGAGCGGGGCTTCAACGTGCATTCCATCAACCCCAAGCAGCTCGACCGGTTCCGGGATCGATTCTCGGTCGCCGGCGCCAAGGACGACCGGCGCGACGCCAGGGTCCTCGCCACGGCCCTGCGCACCGACCCGGAGTGCCTGCGGCGACTTCAGGCGCCGGACGAAGTCACTCTCCAACTGCGCGCCTGGACTCGAGCCAGAAAACAGTTGGTCGAGGACCAGAAGCGGCTCTCGAATCAGATCCGCGACCTGCTCTGGCGCTACTACCCGCAGTTGCTCGAGGCCGTCAAGAACGACGTCTCGGCTAAGTGGGCACTGGCCCTGTGGCGGCTCGTACCAACCCCGGCCAAGGCGCTCAGAGTGCGAGAAGAGACCATCGCGAAACTGCTCAAGAAGTACCGCATCCGGCGCCTTGACGCAGCTCAACTGCTCGCCCTCTTGCGCCAGCAGCCGATCGCCGTCGGACACGGCGTCGTCGATGCAGCCACCAGCCACATCGACGCCCTGATGCCGGTGCTGAAAATCGTCAACCGGCAGATCGCGGACATCGACCAACGCCTGGACAGGATGACCCGCCAAATGGCCGAACCCGTCGTCGTCCAACAAACCGACGGCAGCACCACTCTCAAACATACCGACGCCGGCATCCTCCACTCCATCCCTGGAGTCGGAACCGTCGTCCTCGCCACACTGCTCGCAGAAGCACACGAACCGTTGCGACGAAAAGACCCACAGGCACTGCGCTGCCTGGCCGGCGCCGCGCCCGTCACCAAACGCTCCGGAAACAAGCTCCGCGTCGTCCGGCGACTCGCGGCCAACGAGCGCCTCGCCGATGCCGCACACCACTGGGCACGAGTCGCAGCACAACGCGACCCCATCAGCAACGCCAAGTGCAAACGCATGAGAGCCAGGGGACACCGCTATGGCCGAGCCCTCAGACAGGTCTCCGATCGACTCATCCACGTCGCCTGCGCCATGCTCCGGGACCGAGAACTCTTCGACCCTCATCGAGCCCCCGCCCGATCTCGACTCCTGACGGAAGCAACCTGAACTGCCAACCGAACGTGACACCACAAGACAAACCGACCGGACTCCAACAACCTACTCACACCACTTGCAAAATGGTGGGAAGTCCCAGTGGCGCTAGTTCGCGTCCCGCACCAGACGCAGCATCGCGTCGCTGACGGCGTAGGAGAACCGTGGGTCGTTGATGTTCGCGTCGACCTCGGTGACTGGCACTGCCCGTCTCAGATGGTCTCGCAGGGCGGTGAACAGGGCGGCGTCGGCCGTCGGGTCGTGGAACGGGCCGCCCGGAGCTGAGAGCGTGGACACCCCGCCAAGGGGCAGATAGACCTCGACCGGGCCGGTCGAGGCGTTCAGTTTCGAGGCAAGGACCTGGCCGAGTTCGCCGCACTCTTTCGGCGATGTGCGCATCAGGGTCATGTTGTCGCTCTGGTGGTGGAACACGCGCCCCGCGAACTCGTTGGGGACCGTGTCGCGGGCGAAGAAGCTGACCATGTCCAGGCAGCCGGGTACGACGATCGCCGGGGTGCCGCTCTTCGCCGCGGCCTCCAGGCGGGACGGGCCGGCGGTCCGCACGCCGCCGACGAGTTCGTCCGCGCACTCCGTGGTGGTCAGATCGAGCACGCCGCGCACGAAACCGGCTTCGATCAGGCTTTCCATCGTACGGCCGCCGGCGCCGGTGGCCTGGAAGACGAGCACCTCGAGTCCTTCGGTCTCGAGTTGACGCCGGCAGGCGTCCATGCAGTGTGTGGCGCTGCGGAAGGTGGAGGCAGCAATCAGCGGGCGGTCATCGTCACCCTCGATCTCGACCCGGGCCATGGCGCAGACCGCGGCGGCCGTGCGGCTCAGGACCTGCCGGCTGATGCGGTTGACGCCGTCGATGTCCACGATCGAAGGCACCATGACGATGTCCTTGACGCCGACGTAGCCCGAAGCGTCGCCGCCGGCCATCGTGGAGACCATGACCTTGGGCACGCCCAGGGGCAGCGCGCGCATGGCGGTCGTCGCCATCGCCGTGCCGGCGCGGCCGCCGAGACCGACGATCGCGTCGAAGCTTCCGTGGCCGTAGTTGCGGCGGACGACTTCCTCGGCGCCTGCGGACATCGCGGCGATCGCCCGCCTGCGGTTAGCCGCCTGCGCCAGTTGCTCGATCTTCTCGCCGCCGGCGTTGGCGACCTCGCGGCGGCTCACGTCGGGAAGCCGGCTTCCGTCGAGCGCCGGTTCGCCGAACACGCCGAGGTCGATGACGAACGCGCGACAACCCCAATCGTCGACGATGCGATCCACGAGATAGGAGACTTCGCCTCCCTTCGTGTCGAGGGTGGCCAGGACCGCGATCGTGCAGGGTGCGTCGGGCACAGCCCTGCCATCCTACGGAGGAGTAGCGTCCGAAGACAAGACGTTCGGGGGTAGGATAAAGAGGATGCGGCGCACATGTCGGGACGGAGCGCCGCACCGGCGCTGGCGACGATTGGCGACCTCTTCCCTGATCCTGCAGTCGATGAACAACGCCGTCTCGCTGACTCTCGGTCTGGTACTCGTTCTGGGCTTGGCCACCGAGGCGAGCGCTCAGGAGGTGATGCCGGATCACGACGCTTCGCGCCGGGAGCGGCTTGACTACGGTGGCGATCGCTTCCGGACGCCGGAGGGCTTCCAGGTGGAGTCGGCGGCGGTGCCGGGGCTGTTCGGCTCTGTCGTCAACATGACCTTCGACGCCTCGGGTCGAGCCTTGCTGGCGCTCGAGAACGAGGGTTTGGCGGTGCTCGAGGACAGCGACGGCGACGGTGTCTACGACCGAAGAATCGATATCGCGCCCCAGGTCCGGACGGCGCACGGCCTTTACGTCATGGGCCCGGGCGACCTGCTCGTGCACGCCAACGGCGATGGCCGTCTGGCGGAAGCCGCCGGTGTCGAGGGCGAGGTGCGCTCCAACGGGTCCGTCGAGGACACCGGGCTCTACCGGCTGCGGGATACCGATGGCGATGACCGGATCGACCAGATCGAACGGATCGCCCGGGCAACGGGCCGGATCCAGGAGCACGGCCCACACACGATCGCCCGCGGTCCTGACGGGGCGCTCTACCTGCTGTACGGGAACTTCTCCGGCCCCGACGTGCGGCTGGCCGAATCGTCGGCGCTGCGCGAGCTGCAGGAGGATCAACTCCTGCCGCGTATCCTCGATCCCCGGGGTCACGCGAACAGCTTGCGTGCGCCCGGCGGCACTCTGTACCGCTTCGATCCGGAGGCGAACACCTGGGAACGGCTCTCCGGCGGTCTGCGTAACCCGTTCGATCTGGCGATCGGAGCGGCCGGCGAGGTCTTCGCCTACGAGGCCGACATGGAGTGGGACCGGGGGCTGCCATGGTTCAGGCCAACCCGGGTCGTTCACCTGATTCCGGCCGGAGACTACGGCTGGCGGACGGGCTCCGGGAAGTTCGCGTTCTACGAGATCGACACGCTGCCCGGGGTCGTCGACATCGGTCGCGGGTCGCCGGTCGGCGTCGCCTTCTACTACCACTCCGCCTACCCCGAGCGGTACCTCGGCGCGTACTTCATGGGGGACTGGTCGCGGGGCCGCATCCGGGTCCTGTTTCCCGAACGATCCGGGGCCACATGGACGGGTGAAGCGCACGACTTCGTGCTCGGCGAGCCGCTCAACGTGACCGACATGGATGTCGGACCCGACGGCTGGCTCTACTTCGCAACCGGCGGCCGGGGGACTTCGGGCGGCCTCTACCGCGTCACCTACGAGCAGCCGGGCGCGCCTTCGGAGGCGACCGGCGTACTCCGCGCCGTGCGGCAGCCCATGCCGCGGTCCGGGTGGGGCAAGGAGGCGATCGTCGCCGTACGGGCGGAGGCCGGGGATGCGTGGGCGCCGGAGCTGTGGCGGATCGTCCGCGACTCGGGCAGCGAGGCCCTGGATCGCCAACGCGCGCTCGAACTGCTCCAGGTCCACGGCCCAAGGCCGACCCTCGACGAGACGTCGGCCCTGCTGTCGAGCGACGAGCCGTTGGTGCGCGCCGCGGCGGCGTCGCTCCTCGGCTCCTACACCCTCGCGCAGGTGCAGGAACCGCTTCGTGGAGCGCTCGCGGACCCCGATCCGCTGGTAGCACGGCGCGCGGCCGAGTCGCTCGCCCGGTCGGGGCTGCATCCACGTGTCCGGGGACTGGAGGTCGCAACTTCCGAGGCCCTCTACGAGCTGCTGGATCACGAGGACCGGTTCCTGCGCTATGCGGCGCGTGAGGCGATCCTGCGGATCCCGCACGGCTACTGGTTCGACCAGGCATTCATGGCTTCACCCGAGCAACGTCCGCGCGGCTTCTTCGAGGCGATGGTGGCGACGATCTACCGCCAGGAGCACAAGCTGGAGTACAACTTCCTGACCGGCAGGCTGTTTCAGGTGGCCCGGACCGACCTGGACGTCGAGGGAGAGCTCGACTACCTGCGCATGCTGGAACTCTTCCTCATCCGCGATGAGGATCCGGAGGCGCCCGGCCGCGCCGACGCCCGGGCGCGCCTCGGCCCGATGCTGCTGGCGCGTTACCCGCACGCCGACGACCGGGTGAGCAGGCAGCTCGAGCGGCTGCTGGCCTTCCTGCAGCCGGACGGCGCGCTATCGAAGATGGTCGATCGTCTGAACGACGAGCGCCCGCCGGAGGAGCAGATCCACACCGCCTACTGCCTGCGCGCGATGGACAAGGGCTGGACGCCGGAACTGCGGAGCCGGGTCGTGGCCTGGTTCGACGACGCCCGGGAGTTCCGGGGCGCGGCCAGCATGGAGGGGTACATCAACGCGATCTGGAACGACGTCCTGGCCCGGTTCCCCGCCGAGGAGCGCGCCGCCGCGGAGGAACGGCTGGAACTCCAGCGCGCCGAGCGCGCCCGGCGCGCCGCCGAGCTGATCGCGGACGTCGAGGGCGATCGGCCGGGCAGGAGCGACCTCGCCCAGATGAGTTTCGAGGAACTCGCGGAGTACCTGGAGTACGACGTGATGGCGTACGAGCGCTACAACCCGGAGCATGGCGAGCGGGTGTTCCACCGCGCCCGCTGCTCGGCATGCCACGTGTTCGGTGACATCGGCAGTGGCGGCGGCCCGGACCTCTCAACCGTTGTCAAGCGGTTCCGCCGTCGCGAGGTGCTCGAGTCGATCATGTTCCCCTCGCGAGTGATCTCGGACCAGTACCAGGCGGTCGATGTCGAACTGGACGACGGCAGCTTCCACAGCGGCATGGTCGTCGAGGACGCAGCGACGCGCCTGACGTTGATCGACGCGGGCGGCAACCGGCTCGACCTGGATCGGTCGCGCATTCGCAGCCAGGAGCCGTCCGCGCTTTCGATCATGCCCGAGGGCCTGCTCGACGCGATGACCCTGAGCGACCTGACGAGCCTGATCCGCTTTCTGGACGAGGGCGCGGACCTGGATCAGTAGCGTCGCAAGATCGTCGCCTGTCATCGATCGTACCCGCTGACCTCGTTCAATGCCTCCCAAGCCGCGCACGAAAGCCAGGCGTTCGCGCCGCCCCGTTTGCCGCGGCGTCCGCGGGGCGACGACGGTTGAGGGTCCGAGCCGGGAGGAGATTCTGGCTGCGACCGCGGAACTCCTGCAGAGGATGGTTCAGGAGAACGGAATCGAGCCGGAGGATGTGGCCAGCGCCATGTTCACGGCGACACCCGACCTGACCGCGGAGTATCCGGCCCTGGCGGCCCGCCTGATGGGCTGGCGCGATGTGGCCCTTCTCTGCGCTCACGAGATGGCGGTCCCGGGCGGCCTGGATCGCTGCGTACGCATCCTGCTGCACTGGAACACGACCCTGCCCGCCTCCGGGATCGAACACGTCTACATTCACGGCGCGGCCAACCTGAGGCCGGATCGCGGCGAACTCGAGGAGCTGCGCCGGCAGGTCGACATCGGGACGGACCGGCGTCCGAGGTGATCAGCGGAGCCGGCGCAGAGTCAGCAGGCGGAAGTCCATTGCCTGTTCGCCGGGGATCTCGAGTGCCTGGAGGGTGAGTGTTCCGCTGCCCGCCGTGAGTTCGAAGGTACCGAGGACCATGGGCCGGAAGTCCTTCACGTACGACTCGATGCGCTCGACGCGGTCGTGTTCCATGCCGATCAGGGGTGGGTCGTGGGCTTCGGTGATCCGGCCGGCGACCGCCTGTTCGCCGAGGCGCAGCTCGACGATCGAGCCGGTGTCGGCTTCGGCGCAGGTGGCGTAGAGGACGGCCTCGAAGCGGCCGTCGACCAGGACCTCGACGTTCCACGTGATCACGTCCTCGGTGCTGGTCCAGTTGCTGAAGTAGGAGTCGTTGCGGTAGCGGCTGGAATGGTGGATGCCGCCGCTTGCGATGCCGTCGCGGGCCGGCAGATGGGTGTACTCGTGTTCCGGATGGCCGATCGGAATCGGACGGGTGTCGTGCTCGGGAAGTTCGGGCAGTACGTCGGACAGGAAGGCTTCACGGACGGCCGTGAGCCGGGTCGCCGCGCGGGGCTGCTCCATTGCGATGTCGGTTTGCTGGCCCGGATCGGAGGCCATGTCGAAGAGTTGGCCTTCATGGTCGAGCCGGTAGCGCTGGCCACGGATGCTCGTTCGCCCGCGCCAGTGGTTCACGAGATGGCGATCCGGCCAGGCGACGGACTCCGTTTCTGCGACGACCAGCGGCTTCAGGCTGAGGCCGTCGACGGGGTGGGCCGTATCGTGGGCGATCCCGGCCAGGTCGGCGAGGGTGGGCAGCAGGTCGACCGCGCTTGCGATCCGATCGACCGCTGTACCTGCTCCGATGGACCGGGGCCAGCGAATGAACAGGGGAGACCGGACGCCGCCCTCGTCGGTCGAGCCCTTTCGCCCCTTCAACCCGTCGTTCCAGCGCCAACCGTTGGGACCGTTGTCCGTGAGGTAGACGACGATCGTGTTGTCTGTGAGGTCCAGCGCCGCGAGGTGTGATGTGACGCGTCCGACGTTCCAGTCGATGTTCTCGGTCATCGCCAGGGCGGCCCGGGTGTGAGCGAGGCTTTCCTTCTCGGGATCGCGGTGGCGCTGGGAGATGGGATTGCCCGCGAAACGGTCCCACCAGCGGTCGGGCACCTGCATCGGGCTGTGCGGCGTGTTGTAGGCGACCCAGACGAAGAAGGGCTCCGTTTGGTGATTCTCGATGAAGCGGATCGCGCGCTCCGTGAAGTCGTCCGTGACGTAGCCGTTCCCCTGCACGACGCGGCCGTTGTGGTCCAGGGGAGGGTCGAAGTAGTTGCCCCAGTGGCCCGAAGTGAAGCCGTAGAACTCGTCGAATCCCCGCGCGTTCGGGTGGTAGGGCGGTTGCGACCCGTTGTGCCACTTGCCGAAGGCGGCGGTGGCGTAACCGGCGTCGCGAAAGATCTCGGCGAGGGTCGTCTCGTCGAGGTCGATCCGTTCACCGCCGGCGGTCGTTGCGTAGACCCCGGAGCGGAGGTGGTAGCGGCCGGTGAGCAGTTCGGCCCGGGTTGGCGAGCAGACGGGACTGACGAAGAAGTGGGTAAAGGCGGCGCCTTCACGGGCCAGAGCGTCGATGTTCGGTGTGCGGACGCTCGCGTTGCCGTTGACGCTCAGATCGCCCCAGCCCTGGTCGTCGGCGAGGAACAGGACGACGTTCGGGCGGGGCGGCGACTCAGGAGCTACGCATGCTCCGGTCAGCGCGGCGAGGAGCAGGGCCGTGGGTACGCCGCGCATGGCCCGTTTCTATCGTGCGGGACCTAAACATGACTAGAATGGTCATCTTTTTGGCGCATCAACCCGAACCGACAACAGTCGACCCTATATAGACCGGAGGAACCATGACGCTCAGAATCAACGACGAGGCACCGAACTTCACCGCGCAGACCACGGAGGGAGAGATCGACTTCCACGAGTGGATCGCCGACGGTTGGTGCGTCCTGTTCTCCCATCCGAAGGACTTCACGCCGGTCTGCACGACTGAGCTGGGAACCGTTGCCGGCCTCAAGGGCGAGTTCGACCGGCGCGACTGCAAGGTGATCGGTATCAGCGTCGACGGCGTCTCGGATCACGAGGCCTGGTCGAAGGACATCGAGGCGTCCCAGGGGAACGCCGTGAACTACCCGCTGATCGGCGATCCGACGCTGGACATCGTCAAGCAGTACGACATGCTGCCCGCGGGTGCCGGCGACACCTCGGAAGGACGCACGCCGATGGACAACGCGACTGCTCGATCGGTGTTCATCATCGGCCCGGACAAGCGGATCAAGGCGACTCTGACCTACCCGATGAGCACCGGCCGCAACTTCGCGGAGATCCTTCGCGTGGTCGACTCCGTGCAGTTGACCGCCAGGGAGCAGGTGGCGACGCCGGCGAACTGGGAGCAGGGCGACGACGTGATCATCCTGCCGGCGGTGTCGGACGAGGCGGCCAGGGCGAAGTACCCGCAGGGCTGGCAGCAGCCGCTGCCGTACATCCGGGTGATCCCGCAGCCGTAGCGGCGCAGGTCCAGGTCTGGTGTTCCGGGGCTAGTCCGCGGCGTCGACCCGGGAGCCGCCCCGGCAGTCAGGGGAGAGGCTCCGGTTCTCGCCCCGTGCCCGCCATTCGGCAGGGGTCAGAGCATCGATCGCCAGAGCGTGGATCGGGCCCGCCAGTTCCTCGGCCAGAGCGCTGTGGACGACGCGGTGCCTGCGCAGGCGTGTCGCGCCCTCGAACCGGCTGCTGACGACGACTACCCGGAAGTGGGTCTCGGCCTTGGGCGGTACGTTGTGCATGCTGCTCTCGTTGAGGACCTCCAGTACCTCAGCGCCGGTTGCCTCCATCAGCTTGGCGCGGATCGCCTGTTCGAGAGCGGTGCCGCGAACCACTGCTCTTCCTGAAGCGTTGTTCGTGGCGAGTGGACGGCCGATTCCGGTCATTGGCAAAGCATAGCGCGGCCGACCGTCCTCTCGGATGCGCGTGCTACGGTGCCGTCAATGGTCGCGGAGCGTCGTTCACCCTGGGTCTACGTGCTCCTGGGTTGTCTGGGTCTCCTGGTCCTGATCGGCGTGGTCGTCGGCGGCTTGGTGTTCTTCGGCGTTCGAACAGCCCGGAACATTGCGGCGGACAACGAAAATCCTGAGCGCCGGCGCGACCGGGCTCTCGAGATTCTGGGCGCCGGTGAGGCGCCTGGCGGCTACCACGCGGTGACTGTGGTTTCCGTTCCCTTCGTGCTCGACATGGCCATCTTCTCGGACCTGGCTCCGGGGGCGGAGCCCTGGGCAGGGGAGTTCGGGGAACGGGGCTTCTACTACGTCCAGGCGCTGTGGGGGGGTGAGGACCTGAGGGCCTTCTTCGACGGCGAGACGACGGAAGCGGCGGCCTTGCGGGACTTGGGGCTGGAGCTTGATCTTGAGGAGACCCTCGAGCGTGGCGATCTGGACCGGGCGGATATCGCCGTGCGGTGGGCAAACTTCCGTGGGAGCACGATGTTCGGGTCTGCGGAACAGATCGGGGAGTTCGTGACGTTGATTGAGTTCGACTGTCCGGGGGACGAGCGGATGCGGATGGGCATCTGGTTCGGCCCAACGGAGGAGGTTCGGGAAGCGGATGTAGCGGAGAACGACGACGCGGCCGGTACAGCCCCAGCGGCCGAGGCGATTGCCACCTTCGTTGAGCCGATCCGTCCCTGCGGCGCTTCGGCAACCGATGGCGGCTAACGGGATCGCTGCCGTACCGCGGAGATCGGCGCGTCTTCGCCGTCTGGGCCTATGGCTGGCTGCGGCGGGCGCGTGCTGCTGGCTGGCTGCTCCCGCGGTCGCCCAGTCTTCGGGTGGCGGGTCGGCCACGTATCGGCTGACATTCGAAGGCACCTGGACCCGCACCGCCACGCCGGGGGGCCTGCCGGGCAACGCGCACTTCTCGCCGCTGATCGGCGCCCTGCACAACGACGACCTGGAAGTCTGGCGTTCTGGCCGGACAGCCAGCGCGGAACTGGAGCAGGTAGCGGAGATTGGCGTCAACAGAAGGATGCGAGCATTCCTGGAACGCCGGGGCACGCACGTGCTGAAGGTGATCGAGAAGGATCCGGGGAGAGGCGGTACGGCACGGACGACGATCGAGTTCGAGGCCGACAGGGACCATCCGCTTGTCAGCCTGGTGACGATGATCGCCCCTAGTCCGGACTGGTTCGTGGGAGTCTCCCGGCTGTCGCTCCTCGACGATCGGCGCGAGTGGTTGACGAACCACGAGGTCAACCTGTTCCCGTACGACGCCGGGACCGAAGAGGGAACCGAGTTCTCTCTGGAGAACGCGGCCACCGTGCCTCGGGGCACGATCACGAGCATTCGGGGAATGGGCAAGTTCACCGATGCGCCGATGGCGAAGCTGACGTTCGAGCTGCTCGAATCCGACAGCCCTGGTGACCCGGTTGACCCGAACGTTCGGTTCTTCGGCGATGTCGCGGCGACGCCGGCGGACGACACCGCCGTCACTGTGTCCTGGCGGGGTGAGTGGGCCAGACCGGGGAAGGGCGTTCTGAGCATCGAGGCGCGCAGCCAGGAAACCGACTGGACCCGGCTCATGGACGCCTACGCCCCGGACGGGCAGGTGCGCATCGACGGTCTGGAGGCCGGCGCGCCGTACACCTTCCGGCTTCGCAGCCAAGGGGCCGGCGGCCGTTTCGAGTACTCGGAACAGGTCAGCGCGACGACCGGCGCCTTTGGCGATGCGTGTCGCACCGGCGAGGAGTTCCTGTGTCTGCGGGGGGGGCGCTTCGAGGTTCAGGTCCACTGGAAGAACAATGATCGAGCGGGCGACTACGGGATCGGCCGCAGCGTTCCGGTCGACGTCTCCGATGAGTCCGGACTGTTCTGGTTCTTCAATCCGGACAACATCGAGCTCGTGGTCAAGGTCCTCGACGGCCGTCTGATCGACGACCACCACTGGGTGTTCTACGGCGCGCTCTCCGATGTCGAGTACTGGATCACGGTGCAAGACGTCGTGGCGGGCGTCAGGCGCACCTACCACAACATGCAGGGCCGGATCTGCGGTCAGAACGACACGAAGGCGTTCCCTGAGAGTGGCGTTTCCGCTGTTGCGGCCACGGCTGCGGACGGCGCTTCCATGGGTCCCACGGGCGTGGATCTGCTTCGGATCGAGGCACTTCCCTTCGGACCGACCGGGGTCGTCCTGCCGGTCGAACGCGATGGCCACTGTGAACCGGGACCTGAGCGTCTGTGCGTCCTGGACAACCGCTTCTCGCTCGAGGTCCGGTTCATCGACCCCAACGAGTCGGATCCGGGTGTTGATCCGGAGAAGGCAGCGACGGTCGTCGACTCGTTGACGACGGCGGAGACGGGCTTCTTCTGGTTCTTCACCCCGTCGAACATCGAGTTGGCGGCGAAAGTGCTCGACGGCCGGGCGATCAACGGCCGCTTCTGGCTGCTCTACGGTGGGGTCTCGGATGTCGAGTACACGCTGACGGTCACCGATACCGTGACCGGCCTCAGCGAGCCCTACAGGAACGAGCCGGGAAGTATCTGCGGAATGGTCGACACGGAGACCTTCTAGAGTTCGTTCGGCAGAAGTGTGACTGGCGCGCTTAGACCGAAGCCGCGGAGTTCTCCCCCTGGGCTACGATCCGCCTCAGGTCCGCTTCCCGGTCGAGCAACGATTCCAGGAGTGCAAACTGCACGCGACAGCGCTCGAGGTTCTGTTCCGGGCGCTCGACGCGGAAGTAGACGTCTCCTTCCAGGTAATCCGTGAGGAACCGTACTGCCTGCTCGAGAGTCAGTACCAGGGCGCCGTCGACGAGGCTTTGGCGCTCGTTGGGGGTCAGGAAACGGGCTCCGTCGAGATAGCCGGAGGCCAGGGCGCCGAACAGTTCCAGGTCGACCTCGACGGTTTCTGGATCGCGGGCATCTTCGTCGGTCCGATGGGCCATGGACCGCGCCATGTCGCCGAAATCGAAGGCGGCCAGACCGGGCATCGCGGTATCCAGGTCGACGACGCAGAGCGCTTCGCCGTTCTGCCGGTCGAAGAGGACGTTGCTGATCTTGCAGTCGTTGTGAACGGTGCGCCGGGGTAGCCCTCGTGCTGCGGCTCCCATCAGTCGGTCGGCCAGACCTCGATGCGTGGCGGCGGCCTGGACTTCGGCTTGGGCCTGCTTGCCGCGGACCGCGCCGGCCGCCTTGGCGGCCAACGCATGGTCCAGAGCCTCGAAGCGGCCGACGGTGTCGTGGAAGCGGGGAATCGTCTCGAACAGGGGCGGTGGGGGAAGGTCGAAGAGCACGCCCTGGAAGTGTCCGAACGCTTGCGCCGCCCGAAAGACCTGATCGGCTGACGAGGCGGTGATTCGGGTTGTGACGTCCTCGATCAGTTCGTACATCCGCCACCAGCCGTCGGCGTCGTTGCCGTCCCTTTTCCTGCCGCTTCCTGCGGAAGCGCTTTCTCCCCTGCCGCTTCCTGCGGAAGCGCTTTCTCCCCTGCCGCTCCTGATCTCGATCCAGGAGCGACCGGTCTCGGCCGGAATCAGGGTCAGCCGGCGCCTCCGGTTTCCGGGACCGAGCCTCTCGGCGAGGTGTCGGGTGATCCGCTCGACGTTCTCCATCAGCCGTCGCGGATCGGCGAAGACGCGTTCGTTGATCCGTTGCAGCAGTCCCCGCCGCCCGTCGCGGCTCGTGATGACGTAGGAGTCGTTGATGTGGCCACTCTTCAGCTCAACGGCGGCGGTCGGCTCGCCGTCGAGCTGGAAGCGGGCGGCGGTTTGCAGGACGCTCTCCTGTTCAGGCGGTCGTCGCTTCGCCGTCATGGAGGAGCGTGTGGAGAGCGAGAGCTTGCATGGAGATATTGTGATGCTATCATCGTCATATCAAACGTCCTCGCGGCCGGTCGGGGCCGTGTCCGTCGAGACCATAGGAGTCATCATTCATGGAGAACAAGATGGTAGAGCACCGGGAAGAGCGTCTCGCGGTCAGGTCGGGCCTGGGCATGCTGTGCCTGCTCGTCCTTCTCATCCTGCTCGCGACTGCCGGGACCGCCGTCTTCGGGATCTGGCAGGTCATCCCCGTCGTGATCTTCTGCGCGGTTTGCATTCCCGTTCTACTCCTCCTCATGTTCGGCCTGTTCATGGTCCACCCGAACGAAGCAAAGGTGCTGCAGCTCTTCGGCGCCTACCGGGGAAGTGTCTACGACACCGGCTTGCGGTGGGCGAACCCGTTCCTGACCAAGCGCCGCGTGTCCGTGCGGACCAGGAACTTCGAAACCGGAAAGCTCAAGGTCAACGACAACGCCGGCAACCCGATCGAGATCGGAGCCGTCGTCGTGTGGCGCGTGGTGGACAGCGCCGAGGCTCTTTTCAATGTCGACGACTACGAAGACTACGTTCAGGTGCAGAGCGAGGCGGCGCTGCGGAACATGGCCACCGGCTATCCGTACGACGCACACGAGGAGGGGGAGATCTCCCTCTCGCACCATACGGCCGAGATCTCGGAACGGCTGCGCGGCGAGGTGCAGGAGCGGCTGGCCGCCGCCGGGGTGGACGTGATCGAAGCGCGGATCAGCCATCTCGCCTACGCGGCCGAGATTGCCGCGGCCATGCTGCAGCGCCAGCAGGCGGCCGCCGTGGTTGCCGCGCGGGCCCAGATCGTCGACGGCGCGGTCGGGATGGTGGAGCAGGCGCTCAAGATGCTGAGCGAGAAGGACGTCGTCCATCTCGACGACGAACGCAAGGCGGCGATGGTCAGCAACCTGTTGGCCGTCCTCTGCAGCGATCGGCATACGCAGCCGGTCGTGAACACCGGCACGCTCTATCCGTAAGCAAGGGGGTGATTGGTGGCGGCCCGGCGCAAGGCGTTCCTGCTACGGCTCGACGCACGCGTCTACGAGGAGCTCCGGCGCCTCGCGGCGTCGGAACTGCGGAGTGTGAACGGGCAGATCGAGTACATGATCCGTCAGGTCCTTCAGGAAAGGGGAAGAAGTGCTGGCGCTTCCGATGTTGGTGAGGGTACACACGCAGCCCCTGAAGGAGAACGGAGCGAAACACCGGAGGGTGGCTGATCGTCTTCGTACTGGTACACTTGCGCGTCGTCGGCCGTGAGATGATCCGCAACCCCGCTGAGAGGCGCCTCCAGCGGAGGGGTTGATCTGTAGGCTGAAGGCCCGCCGAGAGAACACACGCCCCGCGGCCGAATCGAACTTCCGGAGAACGAAGCATGGCAGTTGCTCCCGTCAAAGACACAGGAAAACCGATCGAGGCGCGGTACGCCTCGATCCGTCAATTGCTGGAACTGGGGAAGGCGAAGACCTATCTCCTGGGCGACGAAATCCAGGACATGATGCCGGCCGACATGGTCGGGGTGGATGGCGAGATCCGCGAGCTCCATGACCGGCTCCGGGAGCTCCGGGTGGGAGTCATCCGGCGTCCCGGCTGGTACGTGGCCAACCTCGACGAGACGGTGACCCTCGAGATCGACAAGGCGGACGACGATCCGGCGACGCCGACGGTCAGCGAGCCGGTCAACACGAGCGATCCGGTGCGGATGTACCTGCGCGAGATGAGCACCGTGCCGCTGCTCGACCGCGACGGCGAGGTCGAGATCGCGCGGGCGCTCGAGGACGGCGAATGGCTGATCTTCCAGGCGATGGCCGGCAACCCCGATTTGATGACCCGGCTGCTGGCGCTGACCGAACTGGCGGATCGCAAGAACGCGAAGCCACTGTCGCAGTTGGTCGAGATCGACCACCCACTGTCGCTGCTCGACGAGAACGGGCTGAAGCGGATCGCCAAGCGCGTCGGCGTGTTCGAGAAGATGAAGGAGCTGGAAGGGCAGCTCGAACGCACGCGCCGGCGGCAGAAGCGCTACAGCCCCCGCGGCGACCGCTTCCAGGAGATCGAGCGCGAGATCGACCGGCTGGAAGAGAAGGTCTCCTCACTGATCGTCGAGCTGGCCTTCACCGGTCCGGACCGCAACCGGGTCGTCGACCTGGTCAAGCTGATCGACAACCGCTTCCGGCGCAGCGAGCGGGACATCAGCCGCGCCCAAGTGGCGCTCGAGCGCGAAAGCAACGAAGAGCTCAAGGCGTTGCATCGCCGGCGCATCCAGAAGTACCGCGAAGCGGTGCGGTCGCTCGAGGCCCGCTATTCGATCACCCAGGGCGAACTGCGCGCTCTGGTCGCGAAGGTCAAGCGGGGCGAGGCGTTGAGTGAGCGTGCCAAGGAGCAGCTCATCATGTCGAACCTGCGCCTTGTCGTCTCGATCGCCAAGAAATACACGAACCGCGGCCTCCAGTTCCTGGATTTGATCCAGGAGGGCAACATCGGCTTGATGAAGGCGGTGGAGAAGTTCGAGTACCGCCGGGGCTACAAGTTCTCGACCTACGCGACCTGGTGGATTCGTCAGGCTGTCGCGCGGGCGATCGCCGATCAGTCGCGGACGATCCGCATTCCGGTCCACATGATCGAGAACATCAACAAGCTGACCCGCACGTCGCGGTCCCTCGTGCAGGAACTCGGCCGCGAACCGACCGCCGAGGAGATCGGCGAGCATATGGACCTGCCCGCCTCCAAGGTGCGCAAGATCATGAAGATCGCCCAGGCTCCTGTCTCCCTGGAGACGCCGGTGGGCGAGGAAGAGGACTCCCATCTGGGCGACTTCATCGAGGACAAGAACTCGCCGTCGCCGGTGGACGAGGTGATCTCCGCCAACCTGCGGGAACAGACGGGCAACGTTCTGCGTTCGCTTTCGCCGCGGGAGGAGCTGGTGCTGCGGATGCGCTTTGGTGTCGGCGAAGGTTCCGAGCACACGCTGGAAGAGGTCGGGAAGTCGTTCAACGTGACCCGGGAACGCATACGGCAGATCGAGTCGAAGGCGCTGCGCAAGCTCCGGCATCCGGACTGGGCCCAGAAACTCCGTCCGTTCCTGGACGACGGCGCCTAGTTCCGTTCGACCGGCTCGACCCAGACTGAACAGTGCGGGTACGCACCGGCACCAGCGGGTTCTCCTACCCGGCGTGGACGGGACCCTTCTACCCGTCCGGGACGAAGCGGCCGGACATGCTCGCCTTCTATGCTTCCCGACTCGGTGCGGTGGAGATCAACAACACGTTCTACCGCATGCCGAAGACGGATCTGCTGGAGCGTTGGCGTGGCGTGGTGCCCGACGGCTTTCGTTTCGCGCTGAAGGCGTCGCGCCGGATCACCCATCAGCAACGCCTGCGGGACGCCGGGGATTCGGTCGACTACCTGTTTCGCACCGCGGGGGTGCTCGGCGAGCGTCTTGGCCCCTTCCTCTTCCAGTTGCCGCCGTACCTTAGACGCGATGTCGATCGGCTGTCGAGCTTCCTGGAGGTCCTTCCCGACGGGATGCGCGCCGCGTTCGAGTTCCGCCATGCGAGTTGGTTCGAGGACGATGTGTTCGCATTGCTCGAGGGCGCCGGCGCCGCGTTGTGCATTGCCGATGCCGGTGGCGACCACGACGCCCCGGTCGTGTCCACCGCTGATTTCGGCTATCTGCGGCTTCGCCGCGAGGACTACGACGAGGCCGCGCTTCGCTCCTGGGCCGACCGGATTCGCCTGCAACCCTGGCGCGAGGCTTACGTTTTCTTCAAGCACGAAGACGAAGGGGCGGGGCCGCGCATGGCGGCGCAGTTCGAGACCCTGCTCACGGAATCCTGAACCACTGCACGCGAACCCCAAGCCACGGCGTGCGCGTCCGAGCCACAACGCCCGGAACCGAACGGCGACGAGCCCAAGCCACGGCGGGCGAGTCCGAGCCACAACGCCCGGAACCGAACGGCGACGAGCCCAAGCCATGAACATCGACATCTCCTATCGGCGGATCCTGGCGCTGACCGGGCCGGTCGTCATCACCCAGATGACCCATACGGCGATGGGGTTGATCGATGCGATGATGGTCGGCCGTCTGGGGGTCGTCGCCCTGGCCGGGGTCGGCCTGGGCGCGATCATCTCCTGGTGGCTGCTCGGCTTCTTCGTCGGCCTTCTCCAGGGCGTGAACACGTTCGTCGCCCAGTTCTTCGGCGCCGGCAAGAAGGATCGGGTCGGCGTCGCCTTCTGGCAGGGTCTCTACCTGGCCGCTGGCGCGGGCGTGGTCGTCCTGCTCGTCGCGCCGCTTTCCGGCTGGGCCTTCCGCGTGATGGGGGCGTCGGCGGAAGTCCAGGCGATCGCCACGGAATACACCGAGGTGCGGCTGGGCGCCGCGGTCGGGCTGATGATCTTCCTCGTCGCGGAGAACTACTACCGAGGACTTGGACGCACCGACATCCCCATGTTCGCGGGGCTGATTCAGTTGGCCCTGAACTGCGGTCTGAACTACCTGCTGATCTTCGGCGTCTGGGGGTTCCCGGAGCTAGGTGCCGCGGGCACCGCGGTGGGTACGGTCATCGCCCAGTTTCTTGTCGCGCTGGGCCTGCTGGCCGGAGTGCTCGCGACGAAGATTGGGCGCGACTACGGTGCGACCCGCCCTCGGCCGCCGGAGGCGGCCCTGCTCGGCTCGATGCTCCGCGTCAGCCTGCCGATAGGCGTCCAGGTGTTCATGGAGATGGGCGGGATCAGTGTCTTCACGGCCCTCGTGGCGAACCTGGGCGACGCGGAGATGGCGGCGACGAACGCCGTGATTCACGCCTGGTCCGTCTCCTTCATGCTTGCTGTCGCGCTGGCTGTCGGCTGCACGACGCTGGTCGGACAGTGCCTGGGCGCCAGACAGCTCGACGACGTACGCGTCGTGGTGGGTCGCGTGATGTGGTTGGGCTACGGGGCGATGGCGATCATGGCGGTCGTCTACGTCGGGTTCCCCGGTTGGCTCATGCAGCTGTTCGCGCGGGAGGCCGGCGATCTCGCCGCGCTCTTGCCGTACGCACGGCCGCTGTTTCTCATCGCCACCCTGTGCCTGATCTTCGAGCTGCCGTTCAACATCTACTCCGGCGCTCTTCGGGGCGCTGGCGACACGACCTACCCGATGGTGGTCAACATCGGCGTGGCCTGGCTCGTCTTCGTGCCGCTCGTGTTCTTCGCCACGCGGAACTGGGGCCTGGTTGGCGCCTGGAGTTGCTTCATCGTCCATGTCGCGCTGCTCGCAGGCCTGCTCGCTGTCCGGGTGCGCGGCCGGAAATGGATTGAACGCGGCGCCTCTCTGCTCGATGCGGAGCGGGCGGGCAGCGGCGCAACGGCGAGCGTGTCCGAGATGGACGACCTCCGATCCTCGCCAGCTCTCTGAGCCGCGCGACGCTGCAGCGCACCAGGAACTTGCGCGGCAGAGACCTTGTGCGCAGGCTTGCGGGCCTGCCGCGTCAGGGCCGGCAACCCTCCGGGAACGCCTCCGCATCGGTGATCGCCGGCGCCGGCACACCGGGGTCGTTCCGGTACTCCCTCACCGCCTCCGTCACCGTGTCTGTCACCCGAATCACGTACCCGAGGTCAGTCGTCGAGGCGCCGTAGATCCATACGTGATCGTTCACGGCACAGCCGTCCAGTACCTTGATCAGAATCTCCGGGTTGTCCGGCGCGAAGAACCAGAACAGTCCGGAGTCGTCTTCCGCCAGTTCGGAAACGTTCGCGGTTCCCGTGCGTTCGTCCGCGGTTCGCCAGGTTGCCCGAACCTGGTAGCGGGAGTCCTGGAGGCACAGCGTGTTCCGGTCCGCGACGCAACCGCTTCCTTCCTCACTCCCGGGGTCCTGGTTGTCGCCGCCGTCCGACCCGTCGTCGCCGCCATCCCCGGGATCGCCGCCGGCATCGCGATCGTCGTCCTCGATGAACAGGAAGACCGCGCTGACCGCGCCCCAGTTGCCGTCCGCGTCTCTCGCTCGCACGAAGACGGTGTGCCGCCCTCCGGCAAGATCCGAAGTGTCGATGGTCGCGGTGACCTGTTCCGAGCGGCTGTCGAAGGCGCCGTCGGCGGCGGAGACGGAATGACGCTTCGCTCTCCTGATCCAGTGGGGGACATCGATGTAGTACTCGCCCCTGGCGATGGTCTGAGTGGGTTCCCGGCCGTTGCTGTGTCGGTAGCGGGTGTCGTCGAAGGTCGCGGACAGCGTGACGGGTGAACCCGCGGCGACAGCGTTCGCCGAGACACCGCCACTCAGACTCAGGTCTCGAACGTCGGGGCCTGCCGGGGTCCGATACGGCGTCCGTGCCACCTTGAAAGCATAGAGCAGCGATTCCAGGTTGGGTTCGAGGATCGAACGCTCGAAGGAGCCGCAGCCCTGGAAGAACGTTGTTCCCAGTTCGTAGAGGAAGGAAGCGACTCCGAGTTCGCCGTAGGAGTGGTCGAGGGTCGTACCGGTTGCGGGATAGAGCCCGACTCCCTGAAGCGGAAGGTAGCCGTTGAAGAAGGCGAGCTTGCGGCCGAACGTCTGCAGCGCGGTCCCGTTTGGGGCGGGTTTGTCGATGTGTCCCCACGGCCACAGGACGAGGCGGCCGTGGCTGTGGATGTCCAGATAGACGCCGCTCGTTCTCGACGATGCCCGGTCGGTGTCCGCCTGCCCCCGTCTGTCGGGAAAGAGCCTCCGCATGTAGCGCGCGACGGTCTTCGTCTCAGGTTCCGAAGCGGGACCGGGCCCGCGGTAGATCTGAGAGCAGTCATCGTCGCTCGATCCGCCGGGGTGGTGCCACCCGAAGGCGAAGTTGCGATTCAGGTCGACGCCCGGAACACCGCCGGGACAGTGGTTCGTGTTGTCGTTCTTCCTCCAGAGCACTCCCTCCTCGGCGCGCTTCCTTCCGTCCGGATTCGCTTGCAGTACGAAGTGGACTTCCTGGTGGTCCAGGAGCCACCTCGTGTCCGCGTCCGTTTCGTAGGAATCGACGAGGTGCTCTGCGAAGCGGAGGCCGAGTTCGGCGGTCGTGTACTCGCGCGCGTGGATCGCGGTCGTGATCAGGAGAACCGGCTTCGTACCCGCGGTCTCTTCGTTCGTCAGCTTCAGCACCATGACGTCGTGGCCTTCGGCTGCGTTCTGCGCCTTTTTCCAGGACCTGCCGATCCGGGTCCACGTCGCGAGCGTCGGGTGCTGGTCGGCGATCGCACGGATGCTGGCATAGGTTTCCTCGACGGTGCGGTAGCAGGGAAAGCCGGCGATCGTTCCCTGGGGGACCGCGATGGGCAGTTCGGACGGCACGACGACCGGGACGTACGAATCGTCCTCGACGACCCGCAGTCCAGCCCGGCGGGCGGCCTCGATGTCCTCCTCGGTAGCCCGGATGATGATGTAGCCCTTCTCGTACTCCGATTCGAGCGCTTCCAGCGAGATGACCGCCTTGGCGGCGATCAAGGGATCGTCGAAATAGGCGCGGACGATGCGCGTGTCGCCGGGCTCGGCGGCAGCCTGTCCCCAGGCCCATCCCGTTGCCAGGAAGACTGCCGAGAGGAGACCGATTCCCGTCCAGGCGCGCATCTGCCTGGTCAGGGGCGGCAGGGCGGTGCCGAGCTCCGGTTTCCCGATCATCCGACAGCGATTCGATCACAGGCGGCCGCCGACATACCCGGGGCGGTCTCCGGGGTCGAACCGTCCTCCGCTTTGTGGCTATGATCACCGCCGGGCCGACGGTCCCAACGCCCCCACGAACCACAGACTCGACACAGAGAGGACAGAATCAGAGATGGCTTTCCCCGCCGTGCTGAAGCGGCGATCCTTCGGTCAGACCCAGCGTCAGGACGCCTGGTGGCTGCAACCGGGCGCGGTTGTCGTGGGTCTTGGTCTCGCGAGCGTGTACGCGACCTGGGCGGCGCTTCAGGCCGACCACTACGTGTACGGCGGCTACCTGTCGCCGCTGTACTCCCCCGAGGTCTTCGGCCTCTCGCACCATGCCTGGTTCGAGGGCTTCCCGAGCTGGTGGCCGAGTTTCGTTCCCCAGTCGCCGGCGCTCTTCATCCTGATCCTGCCGCTGGGATTCCGCGCCACCTGCTACTACTACCGGGGCGCGTACTACAAGGCCTTCTGGGCCGACCCGCCTGCCTGCGCGGTCGGCGAGCCGCGCAACGCCTACCGGGGCGAGAACTCGTTTCCGCTGATCGTCCAGAACATCCACCGCTACTTCCTGTACGCGATGATGGCCTGGATCTTCGTCTTCTTCCCGATCGACGTGTATCGGGCGTTCGAGTTCGAGACAGCGTCCGGCGGCCACGCCTTCGGCATCGGCGTCGGCAGCTTCGTCCTCCTGATCAACTGGCTGCTGCTCGGCGGCTACGCGTTGGGCTGCCACTCGACCCGTCACGTGATCGGCGGCTTCCGCAACGTGATGGCGGGACGGCCGTTCCAGAGCGCCTGCTACCGCTGCGTCTCCTGCCTGAACCGCCGTCACATGGCCTGGGCCTGGTGCAGCCTGATCTGGGTCACCTTCTCCGACATCTACGTTCGGCTCTGCTCGATGGGCATCTGGACGGACCTGAGATTCGTCTGATGGAGCAGACTTCCTACGAGTACGACGTGCTGGTCATCGGCGCGGGCGGCGCCGGGCTGCGCGCCGCGATCGAAGTCTCGGCCGCTGGCGCTTCCTGCGGCGTGATCTGCAAGTCGCTGCTGGGCAAGGCGCATACGGTGATGGCCGAGGGCGGCATGGCGGCCGCGATCGGCAACGTGGACGAGCGCGACGACTGGAAGGTCCACGTGACGGACACTCTGCGCGGCGGCCAGTACCTGAGCAACCCGAAGATGGCCGAGATCCACGCGAAGGAGGCCCCGGCCCGGGCGCTGGAGCTGGAGGCCTGGGGAGCGCTGTTCGACCGCACGAAGGACGGCCGCATCCTGCAGCGGAACTTTGGCGGCCACCGCTATCCGCGGCTCGCGCATGTCGGCGACCGGACCGGGCTGGAGATGATCCGCACCCTGCAGGACCACGGCATCCACCACGGCATCGATTTCCACATGGAGTACACGGTGTTCCGGCTACTGCTCGACGACGGCCGGGTCGCTGGCGCGCTGGCCTACGACCGCGAGCGAGGCCGGTTCCGGGTCTACCGGGCGAAGGCGGTCGTGCTCGCCACGGGAGGGATCGGCCGCGCCTTCAAGATCACCAGCAACAGTTGGGAGTACACGGGCGACGGCCATACGCTGGCCTACGACGCGGGCGCGGACCTGATCGACATGGAGTTCGTCCAGTTCCACCCGACCGGCATGGTGTGGCCACCGAGCGTGCGCGGCATCCTGGTGACCGAGGGCGTGCGCGGCGAGGGCGGCATCCTGCTGAACTCGGACGGCGAACGGTTCCTGTTCGACGAGATCCCGGCTCTGTACAAGGATCAGACCGCGGACAGCGCCGAGGAGGGCTGGCGCTACGTCATCGGCGACCGGGACGCGCGGCGTCCGCCGGAGCTCCTGACCCGGGATCACGTCGCCCGTTGCATCGTGAACCAGATCAAGTCCGGCAAGGGCTCCCCCCACGGTGGCGTGTACCTCGACATCGCCTGGATCAAGGAGAAGATCAGCAACTCCGAGGACCACATCAAGAAGAAGCTGCCGTCGATGTACCACCAGTTCAAGGAGCTGGCCGGTCTCGACATCACGAAGGAACGGATGGAGGTCGGGCCGACGACGCACTACGTGATGGGCGGCGTCCGGGTCGATGCGGAAAGCCAGATGTCGACCGTCCCCGGCCTCTACGCCGCCGGCGAGTGCGCCGCGGGGCTCCACGGCGCGAACCGGCTGGGCGGCAATTCGCTGTCCGATCTGCTCGTGTTCGGGCAGCGGGCCGGCGCGTACGCGGCCGCGTTTGCCAAGGAGCAAGGCGATGTCCGTCTCGACGATGCGGCGGTCGACGCCGGGATCAACGAGGCCCTCGAGCCGCTCGAGCGGGAGGGCGGCGAAGGGCCGTACCAGATCCAGTACGAGCTCCAGGACCTGATGCAGGAGAAGGTCGGCATCGTCCGCGTCGAGTCCGAACTCGAGGAAGCGGTGGAGGAGATCGAGGGCCTGTCTGAACGAGCGAAGTCCGTGTCGGCGACCGGCAACCGCGAGTACAACCCCGGTTGGCACACGGCCCTCGATCTTCACAACCTGCTCGTCGTCTCCGAGGCGGTGGCGAGGGCCGGCCTGTTGCGCCGCGAGAGCCGTGGCGCGCAGTTCCGTGACGACTACCCGCAGAAGGACGAACATTTTGGCAAGGTGAACATCCGAGTCGCCAGGGGAGCGGACGGAGAGATGGTCGTGGAGGAGATTCCGGTGGAACCGATGAGCGACGAACTGACCAGACTGGTCGAGGAGATGGGCTGAGATGGCCGCGACACGGTTCAGGATCTGGCGTCAGGACGGCGCCGAAGGCGAGGGCGGCTACCGGGACTACACGACGGAGGTCACCGAGGGCATGGTCGTGCTGGACGCCGTCCACCAGATCCAGGCGGAGTCGGCGAACGACCTCGCCGTGCGCTGGAACTGCAAGGCCGGAAAGTGCGGCTCCTGCTCCGCGGAGGTGAACGGCGACCCCCGGCTCATGTGCATGACGCGGATGAGCGACCTGCCGGCGGACCGCCCGGTGACGGTCGAACCGATGCGGGCGTTCCCGGTCATCCGGGACCTCGTCTGCGACGTGTCCTGGAACTACGAGGTCAAGAAGAAGATCCAGCCCTTCGAGCCCCGGCCGCCTGATGCCGAGGACGGGACCTGGCGGATCGCCCAGGAGGATGTCGAGCGGGTGCAGGAGTTCCGCAAGTGCATCGAGTGCTTTCTGTGCCAGGACGTCTGCCACGTGCTCCGGGACCACCACCTGCACGACGAGTTCGTCGGGCCCCGCTTCTTCGTCTACAACGCGGCTCTGGAGATGCATCCTCTCGACACCGGCGACCGGTTGTCGGCGCTCAAGCAGGACGAGGGCATCGGGTACTGCAACATCACGAAGTGCTGCACCAAGGTCTGCCCCGAGCACATCACGATCACCGACAACGCGATCATCCCGCTCAAGGAGCGCGTCGTGTCGGAGTTCTACGATCCGCTGAAGAAGCTCTTCCGGGTGTTCTCGGGCGGTTCCGCGGCGTAGGCGGTCGCCCAGTCAAGGGCGGCCCGGTCGCCCTACAGTTGCTCGAGTGCCGCTCGCGCCACGTCCGCGTTCTCGTCGTTCGGCGCCATCTCCAGGAACTTGTTCAGGTGTTCGCGGGCCGCGTCAGCGTTGCCGGCGTTTACCTCCAGCATGCCGAGTTCGTAGTGCGCCCTTGACCGATCGGTCTCGTCTTCCGCCGCCGTCTCGAGGTACTTGGTCAGGTGCTCCCTGGCCGGCCCGGAGTCGGCGCTGCGGCGGTAGATCACGCCGAGCCGCAGGTGGGCGCGGGGGTGGTTGTCGTCCCAGGCGATGAGCGACTGATCGTAGAGCTTCGCGTTGCCGTAGACCTCTTGCTCGAAGAGCTGGCCGGCCTGATGTTGCACCTGGGCGCCCGCCGTCGGATTCACCGCGATCCAGGCTCTACCGGCCTCGATTGAAGCCTCCAGTTGCCCTTGCAGGGCATAGCTGAAGAACCTCATCCGCATCGCCTCGGTGTTCCTCGGATCGAGTTCCAGCGTCTTCTCCAGCGCCTCGAGGGCCGGTTCCCAGTTCTGGTTGTTGAAGTGGATCGTGCCGATGTTGCGGTAGGCCTGGTAGAGCTTCGGATTGAGCGAAGCCGCCTCGGTGAACAGCTCGACGGCGCGCTCGTCATCGCTGTCACGCACTGCCTGTACACCCTGGGAGAAAACGCCGGCCGCGATCTCCGTGCCCATGCCGGCCTCGATTGCCCGTTGCTTCGCGTCTTCGACCCGTGGATCGCCCGCGGCGAGGAAGATGTCGAACGCCATGCCGACGAACTCGGGCGGCAGTTCCTCTGACTCAAGGTACTTGTCGAGCGGCTCGAGCGCTTCCGCGGGTTTCCCCATTCCATGCAGGATCGCGGCGATCGTCCGGTGGGCGGCGGAGAGAGTGGGATCGAGTTCCACCGCCTTCTGGAACAGCGGCAGAGCACTGTCGGCGTCGCCCGCCTGAATTGCCCGAATGCCGTCGTTGAAGTTGTCGACGGCCTGCTGCTTCGTCATCGTGGCTTCATCCCACATCTGAGCCGTGAACGAGGTGTCCCGGCCCTCTGACATCTGGACCTGCATCTCCCGGTCCGGGTGCCCCTCCATCCGCATCAGCATCGTCCAGGGCTCGTCCGCTGCCTTGAGCCGGATCTTGAGCTTGCCGTTCTTCCGGGTTGCGGCTTCCAGGACTTCGCCTTCGGGCGACGTGAACGTGAGTTGCACGGGGCCCAGTTCAGCACCGTTGACGTCGACCACCTGCAGCGTGAGCTCGCTGCGCTGGGCCGTCGCGGCGGAGGCGAAGAGGAGCAGGGCGAGGGGAAGGAATCGAAGGGCGAGTTTCTGCATCGTCTGGTACCTCGGGTTCGGCCGCCGCACCCGCTGGCCGGCGCTTCACTTGGAAGAGTGGAGGGATTTTGCGGATTCTAGCGCTTGACGCGGACTTCGCGGGTGGGGGATCGTACAGACCATGGACTCCGACGACTTTTTCGAACTGCTCTCCACTGCCCGCTCGGTTCGCCGCTACAGCCCGGAACCGATCCCCGACGAGGATCTCGCGAAGATCCTCTACGCCGGGAGCCGCGCGCCGTCCGGTACGAACCGCCAGCCCTTCCGCTTCGTCGTTTTGCGCGACGGACCGCGCGCCCAGCGCGCCCGCCGCCTCCTCGGGGAGTCCTTCCGTCGCGGCTGGGCTCGCAAGACGGCGGAGGAAGGCTGGAACACGGGTTCGGCCGCCGATCCGAACTCACCGAAGTCGCGGGTGAACCGCGCGATCCAGCACTACGTGGATCACTTCGAGCGGATTCCGGCGGTCATCATCGCCTGCTACGTCCGGTACCGGCCGTTGACCCACTCCGAGGGCGCGTCGGTCTTCCCGGCCTGCCAGAACCTGTTCCTCATGGCCCGGGCGCTGGGCTACGGCGCCTGCTACAGCGGCTGGCACCATGCCGTTGCGGACGAGCTGCGGGAGATTCTGGAGATTCCGGAGAACGTCGAGCTTTCGCTGACGATCACGATCGGCAAGCCCCTCGGACGCCACGGCCCGCTGCGCCGGCGGCCGATCCGCGACACGGTGTTCGACGACGGCTGGGAACAGGGTGCCGAGTGGATCAGCGATCCGCCGGATGCGCGGTTGTCGAAGCGTCGTTGATTCGGCTCTACTGCGGCAGGGCGTAGGCCACCAGGGAGTGATCCTGGCCACGGTTGCCGACCGGTACGACGATGAACTGTCGGCCTGCCACGGTGTAGGTCATCGGCCCGCCGCCCGGGGTGTCGGGCAGTTCGGTCCGCCAGACCTCTTCGCCCGTCCCTTTGTCGAATGCGTAGAGGAAGCCGGTCGAGGGGCCGCGGGACCCGAAGCCGCCGGGGCCTTCCTGGTAGGTGCCGGGCACCTGCTCGCTGGTGACGACGAAGACGAGCGTCCGGGTCGCCATCGGCCAGCCCGCTGCCAGGCCGGCGAGCGGCCAGGCGCCGAGCGGTCCGAGGTCGAGGTCGGCGATCGCCGGATGGTCGCGCGGACCGTCTCCGACCGGGGTCTGCCACAGGATCTCCCCGCGGTTCAGATCGATCGCGGTGAGCCGGCTCCAGGGCGGCTTGACGAGCGGCAGACCCTCGGGCCCGGCGGGGAACGTGAATGCGGGCAGGTAGTCGCGGTCGGAGGGCTGGCGCGCCGTCGGCGGGGTGAGCGCCATCGTGCCGAGACGGGTCTGCGAGGGGACGAAGAGGACGCCGCTGTTCGGGTCGACGGCGGCGCCGCCCCAGTTTGCGCCACCCGCCTGGCCGGGCAACTGAGCCATCACCCTCCGGCCCTCGCCGGCGAGTGTCGGCGGTGTGAACATCGGACCTCCCAGGAGCGTCTCGCGGTAGATCTCCTTCGCCTTCGCGTTGAGTTCCAGCGTGAAGTCGATCAGGTCGCTTTCGCGTACGCCCTGGCGGTCGAAGGGCGGCGGCTTGGTGGGGAAGGGCTGCATGCTTGCGGTCCATTCCCCGGGAACCAGGCTCTCGGGGACCTTGCGCTCCTCGATCGGCCACACGGGCTCTCCGGTCTTGCGGTCGAAGACGTAGGTGAACGCCTGCTTGCTGACCTGGGCCACCGCCTCGATCCGCTTTCCGTCGACCTCGATGTCGAGCAGGATCGGCGCGCACGGAAAGTCGTAGTCCCACAGTCCGTGACGCACCGCCTGGAAGTGCCACTTCTTCTCACCCGTCGCCGTGTCGATGGCGACCAGGCTCTCGGCGTAGAGGTTGTCGCCGTGGCGGTGGCCGCCGTAGTAGTCGCTCGTCGGCGTGCCGGTGCCGAAGTAGACCCAGCCCGTCTCGTCGTCGCAGCTCATCCAGGACCACACGTTCGTGTTGCCCGAGTAGCGCCAGGACTCGTCGTGCCAGGTCTCCGCGCCGGGCTCGTCGCCCTGGGGCACGGTATGGAAGACCCACTTCTTCCGGCCGGTGCGGATGTCGTAGCCGCGGATATGCCCGGCCGGCATCTCCTGGGTCAGGGAGAAGTCCATGATCGTCATGCCCATGAGAACGGTGTCGCCGCAGACAATGCCCGGGGAGTTCGCGCCGGTGTGGCGCATCTGGTCCGGCCGGCCGATGTCGCCGCGCATGTCGACCATCCCCGCTTCGCCGAACTCCAGATCGGGCTTGCCTGTCTTCGCGTCGAGCGAGATGAGTTGGTGGGTACCGGTGACCAGCACGATGCGCTGCATGCCCCGGTGCTCCCAGTACTCGATGCCGCGCTGGGTGAAGCCGCCGTGGGTCGGGATGCCGCGCTCGTAGGCCAACGGGTCGTAGGTCCAGAGCTCTTCGCCGGTCGTGGGGTTGACGGCGCTGACCAGGTTCATGGCCGACACGGCGTACAGCGTGTCGTTCACCATGAGCGGCGTGCCCTTGAGGTCGCCGGCCAGGGTCTGCGCTTCGACGCGGCTGTCCGGAGTGACCCAGCGCCAGGCGACCTCGAGCTCCGACACGTTCGAGGCGTCGATCTGGGCGGCCGGCGAGTACTTCGTGCTGGCGCGATCAGCGGCGTAGTGGCGCCATTCGACCGTCTCCTGCGCCGCCAGCGCGGTAGAGCACGTGAGCGAGGCGATGAGGATGAGGCGGGCCGGCACCACGATCAGCGTCCCTTGAATTCGGCGGGCCGCTTCTCGAGGAAGGCAAGGACTCCCTCGCGGGAGTCTTCCGTAGCGCCGGCCTCCGCCTGGAGCCTCGCTTCCAGGTCGAGTTGCTGCTCGTAGACGTTCTGCCACGTGGCCCAGTAGGCCTTCCGGATCATCGCCAGGGATCGCGGACCGTTGGCCAGGCGCTGGGCCAGCTCGGTGGCCCCCTTCATCAGGGACTCCTGGTCGTCGTACAGGCGGTTGATCAGACCCCACTCGAATGCCTTGTCGGCCGGCAGACGTTCCGCGAGCATGGAGAGTTCGACCGCGCGGCCCCAGCCGATCAGGCGCGGCAGCATGAAGGTGGCGCCGCCGTCGGGCACCAGGCCGATGCGCGCGAACGCCTGCAGGAAGAAGGCCTGCTTCGAGGCGCAGACGAGGTCGCCGATCAGGGCGAAGCTCATGCCGACGCCCGCCGCGGCCCCGTGCACTGCCGTCACGATCGGCATGTCCAGGTCGCGCAGCGAGAGCAGCAGGGGGTGATAGTTGTTGCGCAGGTTCTCGCGGGCCGTCGGGTTCACGGCCCCCTCTTCCTGGCTGCCGCGGCCGGAGAGGTTGGCCCCGGAACAGAAGGCGCGGCCCGCTCCGGTAAGCAGGAGGGCGCGCACGCCGCTCTCCGGATCACGGATGCGCAGCACCGCGTCGCCCAGTTCGGCGACCATCGTGGCGTCCGTGGCGTTCAGCACCTCCGGGTGGTTCAGCGTGATCGTGGCGAGGCTGCCGTCCTGTTCAAGCAGGATCCGTTCGTAGTTCATTGACTTCCCTTTTACTCGGGGTACTTCTCGCTCATTGTCTCGAGCGAGTTCTTGATCAGCTCTTCGAGCACGCCCATGTCTACGTCGGCCAGCTTGTTGATGTAGAGGCAGGACTTGCCGGTCCGGTGCTTGCCGAGTCGGGAGAGGAGTTCGTCGTAGCTCGAGAACCCGGGCATGACGTAGACCGTCAGGCTCTGCTTGCGGGGCGAGAAGCCGATGCGCGGCCATTCTCCGGAGCGACCGCTCGCGTAGCGGTACCGGTAGGTTCCAAAGCCGACGATCGCCGTACCCCACATTTGGGGTTCCAGGCCGGTGATCCGCTTCATCAGCTCGAGGACCGTGAAGCTGTCCTCGCGACGCCGCTCGTTGTCGACGGCGCCGAGGAACGTCTCGACGCTGGCGTCGTTCTGCTTCGTCTTCAGTTCGCTCACAAGCGATCCTCGGTGATGGCCGCTCGCCTCCCTGCGAAAGGCAGTGGTTCTGTAGAAGAAGTGGGCAACCGTAGCAGACCGTGACCCCCCCGAGCCCCCCAAGAACCTCCGGTCAAGTCATCCGGGCGCTCAGTGACTCGTGCACGTGGCTTATGCTCGACTGGTCGTGAGCGGGAAGGGCCATTACTGCGTCATGGGCATCGGCGACATGGGTTTCCACATCGCCGAGGCGTTCGGGCGCGAGGGCCGGAGTCTGACCCTGATCGACACGGATCCGGACAAGGGGCACCGTATCGAGGAGGAGCTGGACGCCGCCTTCGTCGTCGGCAACGGAGCCCACCAGGCGGTGCTCGAGCGGGCGCACGTCGATGCCGCGGACCTGTTCATCGCCGCCTCTTCCTCGGAGGAGGCGAACCTGGTCGCGTCGGTGATCGCCCGCAACCTGGGCGCGAAGCGGTGCGTGGTGCGGCTCGACACCTCCGAGGATCTGACCGTTTACCGCCGCTCCTATGAGCGGTTGTTCGGCGCCGATCTGCTGCTGTCGCCGCAGAGTCTGGCGACCAACGCGATCCTGAACGTCGTACTCGGCCACCATACGTACGAAGTCGACTACCTGGCCAAGGGCCGCTTCGAACTGAGGACGATCCAGGTGCAGGCGAACAGCACGGTCGCCCGTCTGCCGCTCAGGGAGGTGCCGCTACCCGAGGGCGCACGAGTCGTCGGCTACTTCGACGCGGAGCACGAATTGTCGATCCCGGGGCCGGACCTGCAGGCGATGCCGGGTGGGCTGGCCATGGTCCTGTGCCGGACGCAGTCGACCCACGATGTGGAGGAGTTGTTCGCGTCTCGTGTCGAACATCCCCACACCGTTGCCGTTGCCGGCGGCAGTTCGGCCGCGGTCGCGGTGGTCAAGGCGCTGCGCAACGAGGTCAAGCGCCTGCGGTGGATCGAGCGCGACCGGCGCCGGGCGGAGTTCCTGGCCCAGTCGTTCCCCGACGTCGAGGTCCTGCACGGCGACCCGATCGACGCGGCGACGATGGAGAGCGAAGGTCTCGGCCGGGCCGACGTGCTGATCGCGGCCACCAGCCACGACGACAGCAACGTGGTCGCGGGGCTGATCGCCCAGGAGCTGGGCGTGCCGCAGGTGGTCGCGCTGATCCACCACACGACGAGCCGGCTCTGGCAGCGGGTCGGCGAGGTGGAACTCGTGTCGCCGCACTCCCTGGCGATCGACCACGTCCGGAACTTCGTCGCCAACGGCTACAAGGCGAACCTCGTCAACCTGGCCGACGGCGCGCTGCAGGTCGTCCAGCGCGTGATTCACGAAGCCAGCCCGGCAGCCGGCGCCACACTCGCGGATCTCCAGGCGCCCAGGGGCCTGATCGTCGGCGCGGTGGTGCGAGGCGACCGCGTGTTCATGCCGGAGCGCAGCAACATGCTGCGCGCCGACGACCAGGTCATCCTGTTCGTCCACCGCTCGCAGACCCAGATGGCCAAGCTCCTGTTCCCGGGCAGCGAGAGCGAGGTCGCCAGCTAGCGGGCTTCTTCGGGCTAGCCCGTCCGCTCCTGCGGCCGGAGGGGAGGGCGTCGGACGGCTGCGGCTGGCGTGTTGGCCCCTTTGCCCAGGCGTTAGGCTAGGAGGCCACTACAGACAGAGCGGAGGCAGGACGATGGAAAATGCGAGGGCGTTGCGTTCATCGATGACGGCTGTCGTGCGGTGGGGAGCTGTCGTGGTGTTGGGCGCGGCTGTGTCCTACGGGACGGTGGCGCCGCTGGAGGCGCAACGGGCGCCGGCGGATCTGGGTGGCGAGTGGGTGTTGAATGTGGAGCAGAGCGATGACCCGCTGCAGGCGATGCGGCGTCACAGGATCGCGAGCGGCGGAGTCGGTGACGGCGGGTTCAGCGGCCGCGGTGGCAACGTGGGTCGTGGTGGAGCGGGACGTGGCGGCGGAGGTGCTGCTGTTGGTGGTGGCGGCCGCGGTGGCGGTGCGGTCGGTGGTGGCGCTGCCGGAGGCGGCCGAGGCGGCGCTCCGGGAGCTGCCGGTGGTGGCCCCGGCGGTCCTGGTGGTCCCGGCGGACCTGGCGGCCTTGGCGGTGGACCTGCGATGGGCCGCGGCATGAACGCGGGTGCTGACGAACTCACGATCCAGATCCTGGAAGGGGGCGTTCAGATCACGGATTCACGCGGGCTGGCCCTCGTCCTGAGAACGGACCGTGAGTGGTACGAGGTGGGTGAGCGGCGCGAAATCTAGGCCTACTGGAAGAAGGCGAAGCTGGTGACGAGGAACCGGGGTCGCGGGGAGGCGCTCGTCGTGCAGGAGTACAGCGTGAACAAGAAGGGCCAGTTGGTCGTCCTGAACCAGGTCCAGTTCGGCGGTGATGGGGGGACCGCCACCTACAAGCGGTTCTACGACCGCAAGGAGAGCGGCTAGGTAGGACGCAGGCCCGCGGTCGGCCGTCCCACGACCTGGATCTTTTCCTGGCCGGTACGGAACCGCCTTATCCTTCTGGCCGGTACGGAACCGCCTTAGTTCGAGCCGGTCGGGATGTCGCTGAAGGCCCGGTCGCGGTCGACGCGGATCTCGCCGGGCAGGGTGAGGACGCGCTCGGCGATGATGTTGCGCAGGATCTCGTCCGTCCCGGCGGCGATCCGCATGCCGGGAGCCGCCAGGTAGGCGTAGTGGAACATGCCGCCCGAGGGGGCATCGTCGCGGCCGCTGACGGAACCGGCGACATCGAGCAGGTCGGCCGCGAACGAGGCGATGTCCTGCCGGGCGGTGGCGGTGATCACCTTGCAGATCGAGTTCTCGGGACCCGGCTGCTTGCCCTGGGAGATTGCGGTCAGGGTGCGCAGGAAGGTCAGTTCGACGCCGCGGCACTGCACGTACCAGTCGGCGATCCGGTCGCGCACGGCACTCTGGGCCGCCGCGGGTTCGCCGTCGATCTCGAGTTCAGAGGCGATGCGCAAGGCGTCGCTCCAGTCGGGCGTCATCTGGTAGCGGCCGTGCCGTTCGTTCATCAGCGTCGTGATCGCCACCTGCCAGCCGTCGCCGACATTGCCGAGACGATTTTGGTCGGGGACCCTGACGTTCTGCAGGAAGACCTCATTGAACTCGGCGGTGCCGGGGATCTGGCGGATCGGCCGCGGATCGATGCCGGCCGACTTCATGTCGACGACGAAGAAGGTCAGACCCTTGTGTTTGGGCACCGCCGGGTCGTGGCGGGTGACCAGGATTCCCCAGTCGGCGAAGTGGGCGCCCGAGTTCCAGACCTTCTGGCCGTTGACGATCCACTCGTCGCCGTCCCGCTCGGCGCGGGTGCGAAGGCCGGCGAGGTCGGAACCGGCTCCGGGCTCGGAGAAGAGCTGGCACCAGACTTCCTCGCCGCTCGCCAGCTTCGGCAGGTAGCGGCGCTTCTGTTCCTCGGTGCCGTGGGCCATGATCGCCGGCGCGCAGGTCCCGTGGCCGATGTTGAGGTAGCCATCGGGAACGTCGAACTTCGCCTGCTCCTGGTCCCAGATGACGCCCTCCATGAAGGTCGCGCCGCGACCGCCGTGTTCCTTCGGCCACGTGATGCAGGCCCAGCCGTCGTCGTACTTCTTCTGTTGCCACTCCTTGACCGCGGCGAGCCCCTCGTCTTCGGAGAGCCCGGCGTAGCGGGACGTATCGCCGGGAGCCAGGGGTTCGGCATTGGCTTCGAGCCAGGCGCGCGCCTCGGCGCGAAAGGCGGCTTCCTGCGGTGAGTCCTGAAAGTCCATGGAGCGTCTCCTGGGCAGCGGTGCAGTTGGTTCCGGGAAGTGGTGATTGTAGTCCGGTTCGCGGTGTGGTTCAGAGCCGGCCCGAGATGACACCCCGGTCGGCCAGGCCTTCGATCTCCGCGGCGTCGAGTCCCAGTTCCCGTAGCAGGTCACCGGTGTGTTCGCCGAGTTCGGGCGCCGGTTGGGGCTTCACCTTGTCCTCGCCCTCGATGAGCACCGGGCTGTCCACCGTGCGCAGACGCCCGTACTCGGGGTGGTCGAGGTCGCGGAACATGCCGATGGCCTCCAACTGCTCGTCGGCGACGATGTCGTCCAGGTTCGAGACGAGGCTGTAGGCGATCTCGTAGCGGGTGAACCGCTCGCTCCACTCGGCGAAGTCCCGCTTGGCGAAGTCGGCGTCGAGCAGGGCGACGAACTCGGGCATGTTCTCGATCCGCTCGGGGGTGGTGCAGAAGCGCTCGTCGGCGATGAGGTCGGCGCGGTCGAGGGCGAGGCAGAAGCGCTCCCAGTCACGGTCCTGTTCGACGATGCTCAGCTTGATCAGGCGGTCGTCACGCGTGCGGTAGTAGAGCTGGCCGAAGTTCATCGTGTGTTCGCGCGGGCGTTTCTCGTGGAACTCGGCTCCGACCAGCTTGGCCTGGATGGCGCAGGCGTTGGCCCATGCCCCGGCCGCGAGCAGCGACGTGGTGACATAGGAGCCGACGCCGGTCCGTTCCCGCTTCAGCAGGCCGGCGAGCACGGCCGAGAAGAGAGTGACACCGGTGGGGTGGTCGCCGGTGCCGCAGCCTAGTGGTCCCAGGTGGCCGTCGACCGGCGTGAACGTCGCGACGAGACCGGAGCGGGTCCAGTAGCAGACCTGGTCGTAGCCGGGTTTCTCGGCCTCGGGTCCGGTGTGCCCGTAACCGGTGCCGTGGGCGAAGATGAGCCGTGAGTTGACTTCCCGCAGCCGGTCCCAGGTCATGCCCAGATCGCCGAGCACGGAGTTGTGGCAGTTGGTCAGGAAGACGTCCGCCGTCTCGATCAGCCGGTGGGCTACGGACTGGCCGCTCTCCTCCTTGAGGTCGATCACGACGCTCTTCTTGTTCCGGCCGTCGAGCAGGAAGCAGTAGGGGATCTCCGAGTCCGGCATGCCGGGCAGATCCTGGAAGTAGCGGTAGAGATCGCCCCGGCCCGGCGCCTCGATCTTGATCACTTCGGCCCCGAAGTCGGAGAGCATGGCGCAGGCCGAGGGCGCCATGACGATCGTGGCAAGTTCCACCACGCGGACGCCTTCGAGCAGGGCCCCTTCCGGGCCAGGCTGGAGGGCGCCCGGCTGGTCGACCAGCGAACTTGAGGTCACGCCGGCTTCCCGCCGTGCCGAGATTGGCGATTTCTATTCAGAGCGGCGGGATTGTGACATAGGGCCGAAACACATCGGAGTGCGGGATACGATTCCGCCGATGTTCGGGCGGCAGCCAGCATGACCGGAGTCCGGCTCACCAAGCCCTGGCGCGATCTGGACGATGCCGCGATCGCCGCGTTGCCGGGGCAGTTGGGCGTCTTCGAGATCGGCGACGACGAGGGCGCAACGTTGGAACTTGGTTTCGCCGGCGGCAACTCACGCTTCGGCATGCGCAGCGCGATCGCCGAGACGGCCGCGAAGCACGAACGGGCGGCCAGGTTCCGCTACGAGGTGACGATGCAGTACTGGAGCCGCTTCGAGGAGTTGCTGGCCGTCTACGTCGCGGATCACGGCGAGTTGCCGGTTGGGAACGCGGACCGGGGAGACCGGCGGATCGGCCGGATCGCCGCGCCGGGTTAGCCTTGATTCGCAGGAACGAAGCGTTGGTTTGACGTGACGAGAAGGCCGGGGGGCCTTGCGGGATGACGTGTGTGGAGTTTCCAGCGAATCAAGGTCAGGTGAGGCAATGGACTTCGAACTCACTACCGAACAGCGACTGATCCTCGAGACGGTGCGCCGCTTCGTGCACGAGGAGATCGTGCCGCTCGAAGCGGACCTCGACCCGGACGCGAGCGAACTGCCGCCGCACCACCGCGAGCGCCTCGTCGCGATGACGAAGGAACTCGGCTTCTACGGGCTGGACATCCCGGAGGAGTACGGGGGCCCTGGCATCGATCTCGTGACCCGGACCCTGATGGCGTTCGAGATGGCGCAGCACCGGGCCGGCCTCTACGCGCCCTGCTACGGCGTGTTCGGCGGCGCGGGTCTGGCCCAGTTGTACGAGGCGGACGACGACCAGAAGGAGCGCTACCTCTATCCCGTTCTACGGGGCGAGAAGCGCGGTTTCTTCGCGCTGACCGAGCCTTCGGGCGGCAGCGATCCGGCCCGCGCGATTCGCACCGCGGCGGTGCGCGACGGGGACGACTGGATCATCGACGGCGAGAAGACGTTCATCTCCGGCGCGGACAAGGCGGACTTCGGCATCGTCTTCGCCCGCACCGACCCGGAGCTCGGCCGCAAGGGGATCACCTGCTTCCTCGTCGACACGGACATGCCGGGCTTCCGGGTCCGGCGCATCGTCCACACCCTGCGTTCGACGCACTACGCGGCGGAACTCGAGTTCAACCGGGTGAGGGTGCCGGGCCGCAACGTGCTCGGTGAAGTGAACCAGGGCTTCGCGATCGCCAATGACCGGCTGAGCCGCAACCGGATTCCGTACGCGGCGGGCTGCATCGGCGTGGCGCTCAAGGCCCAGGAGATGGCGATCGCCTACGCGAAGACGCGCAAGACGTTCGGCGACTACCTGTCGACCCGGCAGGCGGTGCAGTGGATGATCGTCGACAACGAGATCGATCTCCGCACCGCCCGGGCCGTGACCCTCGAGGCGGCTGCGCGGGCCGACGCCGGCAGGCCGTTCCGGACCGAGGCGGCGATCTGCAAGCTGGTGGCCAGCGAAGGTGCGAGCCGCGTCGTCGACCGGGCGATGCAGATTCACGGCGGTTACGGCATGACGAAGGACCTGCCGCTCGAGCGCTGGTACCGGGAGCTGCGCATACGCCGGGTCGGCGAGGGGCCGAACGAGATTCAGCGCCTGATCGTCGCCCGCGACGTGATCGGCGGGTCCTTCCACTGAGGATTGGCAGCGCCGTGACCGGTGAAGCGCAGAGCCCGAAGCCTCTCGCGGGAGTGCGCGTGCTCGATCTTGGTCAGATCTACCAGGGGCCTTACGCCGGCTTCCTGCTCGCCCAGGCCGGTGCCGACGTGGTCAAGATAGAGCCGCCGGGAGGCGAACCGCTGCGCCGCCGGGAGGTCCACGGCGGGCCGCCGTCCTACCCGCTCGCGTTCCTGAACTCGAACAAGCGGTCCGCGGTCTGCGACCTGAAGGTGGAGGAGGGGCGCGAACTGCTGCGCCGGCTGGCGGGCGTTGCCGACGTGCTGCTCGAGAACTTCGCGCCCGGCGTCCTGGACCGGCTCGAAGTGGGCTGGAAGACGCTCAGGGATCTCAACCCGCGGCTGATCTACGCCTCGGGCACCGCCTACGGCCTGAGCGGGCCGGACCGCGACCGGCTGGGCATGGACATCACGGTCCAGGCCGCATCCGGCGTGATGAGCATCACCGGTGAGGCCGGCCGTCCGCCGCTCAAGGCCGGACCCGCGTTGATCGACTTCCTTGGCGGCGTCCACCTGTATGGGGGCATCGTGAGCGCGCTCTACGAGCGGGAACGGACCGGCCGCGGCCGCCTCGTCGAGGTGGCGATGCAGGAAGCCGTCTACCCGAGCATGCTCTCGAAGCTCGGCCTGATGCACGTGGATGGCCGGCCGCCGGAGCGGATCGGCAACCGCCATGGCCGCGTGTCGCCCTACAACGTCTATCCCTGCAACGACGGCTTCGTCGCGATCATCTGCGTCAATGAGAGGCACTGGCGAAATCTGGTGGGAGCGATGGGTCGGGAGGAACTCGCCTCGGATCCGCGTTTCGAGCACAACGAAGCGCGGGTGGCCCAAATGGAGGAGGCGGAGGCTTTGGTCGCGACCTGGACCGCGGAGCGAAGCCGGGAGGAGGTCTGCCGGATCGCACGCGAGTGCCACGTTCCGTGCGCGCCGGTCCGCGATCTCGCCGAGGTGAACGCGGATCCCCATCTCTGGGAGCGCGGCTTCTTCGAGACCGTCGACCATCCGGCGCTGGGTGAGCTCGCGCTGCCGACGAGTCCGCTCCGTTTCGATGCCCGGTCTTCGGGTCCGCTCGAGCCGAGTCCCGAACTCGGCCGCGACACGGACGCGGTGATCGCTGAGTGGCTCGGTGAAGCATCTGATGAGAGGAGTGCCCGATGAAGATCGCCCGCATCGAAACCCGCCACTGCGACGCCGGTTGGCGGAACTACCACTTCGTGAAGCTCACGACGGACGATGGCGTCGTCGGCTGGAGCGAGTACGACCAGCACCAGGGCGCGCTCGGTGTGACGACCGTGATCGAGCAGTTGGGCGAGGTAGTCGTTGGCTACCGGGCCGCGGACCTGGAACGCATCTACCAGCGCCTGCTGACCAGGGCGCGGCAGTCGATGTCCGGCGTCATGGCGATGGCGATCGGTGCGATCGAGAACGCGCTGCTGGATGCCCGGGCCAAGGAGCTCGGCGTACCCTGCTGCGACCTCCTGGGTGGCCGCGTGCGCGACCGCGTGCGGGTCTACTGGTCGCACTGCGGGACCTGGCGGATCGGGCTACCGCAGTACTACGGGAACGCGATCACGGACATCGATGGCGTCAAGGCGCTCGGCGCCGAGGTCCGGGAGCGGGGTTTCACGGCGCTCAAGACGAACATCTTCGACTATTCGAGCGGCTCGCCCCGCGGCTGGGCGCCGGGCTTCGGCCGTCCCTTCGAGCCCGGCCAGAACGTCGACCGCAAGGTGATCTCGAACCTGCGGCGGCACCTCGGGGCGCTGCGCGAGGGGGCGGGAGCGGACATGGACATTCTGCTCGACCTGAACTTCAACGCGAAGATCTCCGGCTACCGCCAGATCGTGCGGGCGCTCGCCGACCTCGACCTGTTCTGGATCGAGATCGACACGCCGTCACCTGAGGGCCTGGCGACGGTGCGCCAGGAGAGCCCGCACCCGATCAGTTCTTGCGAGACGCTGATCACGCCCGCCGCCTTCCTGCCGTTCCTGCGCGCCGAGGCGGTCGACGTGGCGATCATCGACGCGGTCTGGAACGGCGTCTGGCAGTCGATGAAGATCGCGGCGCTTGCCGGCGCGTACGAAGTGAACGTCGCGCCGCACAACTACTACGGGCATCTCGCGACGATGATGAATGCCCACATGAGCGCGGCGGTGCCGAACCTGCGGATCATGGAGACGGACATCGACCGCCTGCCTTGGGACGGGGAGGTCTTCACCCACGAGCCCGAGTTTGAGGACGGCGGCTACCTGGTCGTGCCGGATCGGCCTGGCTGGGGCACGGAGCCGGACGAGGAGGGGCTTGCGGCCCATCCGCCGCGCTGAGGCCCTTCCCGCGCTCCGTCGCTAACATCCCGCGCCGTGGCTTCCGCTCTCCACTACAGCGACGCACTGATCTCGGGCATTCTCCGCCGCGTGCGGACGATCGCCATGGTCGGCGCTTCGCCGAACTGGAAGCGGCCTTCAAACTTCGCGATGAAGTACCTGCAGGAGAAGGGCTACCGCGTGATTCCGGTGAATCCACGGGCGGCTTCCGGGGGCGTTTCGATCCTGGGAGAACCGGCCTGTGCGTCCCTGGCCGAGGTGCCGGTGCCGGTCGACATGGTCGACGTTTTCCGGTCTTCGGATGCGGCGCTCGAGATTACCCGCGAGGCGATCCGGCTGCGGGAGGAGAAGCGGATCGAGGTCGTGTGGATGCAGCTCGGTGTCCGCAACGACGAGGCCGCGGCGGAGGCCGTGGCGGCCGGATTGACGGTGGTCATGGACCGGTGCCCCAAGATTGAGTACGGTCGCCTGTCGGGCGAGCTGGGCTGGGGCGGCGTCGACAGCGGGGTCATCTCCAGCCGGCGCCCGCGGTTGACACTGGCCCTGGGGAGAAGGAGATCGAGATGAGCGAGGAAGCGAAGCAGGAAACCGGCAGCGAGGCGGGTACCGACTGGGGGTTCGAGACGCGGATGATCCATGCCGGCGCCGGCCCGGATCCGGTTTCGGGCTCGCGCCAGACCCCGATTCACCAGACCTCGGCCTACGCGTTCCACGACGCGGATCATGCGGCGTCCCTGTTCAATCTCCAGACGTTCGGCTTCATCTACTCCCGTCTGGGGAATCCCACCGTCGCCACGTTGGAAGAGCGCATCGCCAGCCTGGAGGGCGGTCGCGGTGCGACCTGCGCCGCCTCGGGACATGCCGCCCAGGTCCTTGCGTTCTTTCCGCTGATCGAAGCCGGCGAACGGTTCGCGGCATCGAATCGGCTCTACGGCGGCTCGGTCACGCAGTTCAGCCGGACGTTCCCGAAGTTCGACTGGCGCTGCGACTTTGTCGACACGGAGGATCTCTCCGCGGTCGAGGCGGTCCTGGCCCAGGGCGCCAAGGCGTTGTTCGTCGAGAGCCTCGCGAACCCTGGCGGCGTGGTCACCGACCTGGAAACCCTGGCCGGACTGACCCGGGCCGCGGGCGCTCTGCTGATCGTCGACAACACGCTGGCCACGCCCTGGCTCTGCCGACCCTTCGAGTGGGGCGCCGATCTGATCGTCCATTCGGCGACGAAGTTCCTCTCCGGCAGCGGAACGGTGATCGGCGGCGCGGTGGTGGACAGTGGCCGGTTCGACTGGACGGCGTCGGGGCGCTTCCCCGGCCTCTCCGAGCCGGAGCCGGCCTACCATGGCCTGAAGTTCAGCGAGACCTTCGGCGACCTTGCCTTCACCGTCCACTCGCACGCGGTTGGCCTGCGGGACCTGGGCGCTTCGATGGCGCCAATGAACGCCTTTCTGACGCTGCTCGGGACGGAGACCCTCGCCCTGCGAATGGAGCGCCACTGCCGGAACGCTCTGGCGATCGCCGAGTGGCTTACCGAGCACCCGAAGGTTGAATGGGTGTCTCACGCCGGCCTGCCGACCAGTCCGTACCGAGAACTGGCGAAGAAGTACCTGCCGAACGGCGCGGGCGCTGTGTTCACCTTCGGTGTGCGGGGCGGCTACGACGCGGGTGTCAAGGTCGTCGAGGCCTGCGAGCTGTTCTCGCACCTGGCGAACATTGGCGATGCCCGCTCGTTGATCATCCATCCGGCGTCGACGACTCATCGTCAGCTCACGGACGAGCAGCGCGCCGCCGCCGGCGCCGGGCCGGAAGTGGTTCGACTGTCGATCGGCCTGGAGACGGTTGACGACCTGATCCGCGACCTCGACCGCGCCCTGGCGGCCGCGTAGCGCGGGCTGGCCCCCCAACGTCACCGCGGGCGCCGCTAGAGGCATGGCGCCGGCCATCGACAGGTGGCCTCCCTCCCGATAGTCTTCACGGCGAGAATGAACGTGGGTCTCCAGGCTAGAGCGCACACGAGCGCAACTCCCGCGCTTGACCCACTCGTTCCCCCACCACTACAGGAGCTGGAGGATCCTGCCCGCGAGCTACCGCGGATCGCGAAGGACCCGGCGGTCATGGAAATGATCGAAGCGGCGGTCGCGCAAGTGCCGACGTACCACGAGCTGTTGCTCGGCGACGCACGGCGGGCAGTCCTGCCGGCAGAATCGGTTCACCTCATCCTCACATCTCCGCCGTACTGGACGCTCAAGGAGTACCGCCGAACCCCGGGCCAGTTGGGCTGGATCGCAGACTACGACGAGTTCCTCGATCAACTGGATGGCGTCTGGCGCGTCTGCCATCACGCACTCGTGCCGGGAGGACGACTGATCTGCGTAGTGGGCGACGTCTGTCTGTCGCGGCGGAAGAACAGCGGCCGACATACTGTGGTTCCCCTGCACGCCTCCATTCAGGACCGCTGTCGGGGACTGGGATTCGACAACTTGGCACCGATTGTCTGGCACAAGATAGCGAACGTAGCCCATGAGGTGCAGAGAGGCTCCGCCGGGTTCCTGGGAAAGCCCTACGAGCCCAACGCCGTCGTCAAGAACGACATCGAGTTCATCCTCATGCAGAGGAAGCCGGGCGGCTACCGAAGGCCGACCATGGCTGCCCGGACGCTCAGCCTGCTCTCCGAGACCAATTTCAAGACATACTTCCGACAGATTTGGACTGACATCGCTGGAGCATCGACCCGACATCACCCCGCCCCCTACCCGGTCGCTCTCGCCGAGCGCCTAATCAGGATGTTCAGCTTCGTTGGAGACACGGTTCTGGACCCCTTCACGGGTACGGCCTCTACCCAAATCGCAGCGGCCGCATGTGGCCGCAATAGCATCGGAGTCGAAGTCGATCCGGTGTACCACGGGAAGGCAGCGCAACGGCTGGTAAGCGAGGCCACTAGCCTGTTTCGAACGGTGGAAGTTCGGACCGGCGAGCTCGATTCAACGAGCGGCGTACCCGTAGTCGTGTAGTTGCGAACTTCACGCCCTGGCCGCTTCGGCGGCGATGTGCCCAGCCAGGGTCGTCACGAAGGTCTTCAGCCCCGTCATTTCCGACTGGCCTCCGTGCTCTCCCGTCTCGAAGGCTGATCTAGGAGACGAGATCACCGCCGCTGTGGTGTAGAGCTGCTCTCTCACAAGCCGGCGGCAAAGCAAGTCGTACCGCTCTAGGTAGGAGGCACCCTCGAAGGCGGGGAAAGCCGGAAAGTGCGGGGAATGAAGCTGGACTGGTTTCCGGGAGGCCGCTGCATCCTCGACCAGAGTCAGCCAACCTACGAAAGGCCGGGCCTCGTCGCCGAACGCTCCCTCCCTGTACGCAGTCCACAGATCACATGCGCTCCCAATAGCCTCTTCCGCCCGATTGTTGAAGTTGTTCCCGAACGATGGCCCGACTTGACTCTTCATCTCGATGACGGCCACCAGGTGGCCGTTGTTGAGTACGAGCAGGTCCCAGAGTTTGGTTGGCCGGAAGTAACCCGGAAGCGTTACCAGAGGGCGTTCTCGATGAACCGAGGCATGCCGCAGGCCGTTGGCATGCACGAGCTCCACAACGAGGTCGACGAAGCCGTCCATGTTCTTGCCTGCGGTGACGCTTGCGCGCTCTCCCTGGTCTGGTAGGCCCGTCTGAGCTTGCCTATCCTTGGCCCTCTCGCGGCCACTCCAGAACGCCCTGACCGCATCGCGGGCTCGCCTCTCGTACTCCGCAAGGTCAACCGCCACTGCTACCCACCGTTCGCGAGTTCGTCATCACCAGGACCTACCATGTCGGATGGTACACGAGCCCGTGGCAGCCGGTACCGCGAACTAGGCCTTTGAAGGACCACGTCCGCTGGGCATCCGCCGGAACGAGCCGGCCGGAGGTGGCGCTCTTTCCCTTCCCTCGTCGGTCTGGCCAACCTCCATCAAAGGGGTCACCCAGTTCAGTAAGTGCCAGCGCCGGTCGTCGCGCAGCGCCGCCCGCTTTCTCCCGAATCCGGGATCACTCAGCACCCACCTCCTCCGGTTGGGAATCCCGGGATCTCCGCCGTAGCCTCAGTCCGTTGCGGAGAATGCCGCTCATCGATGATCTCCCGGTACCTTCTCGGATACCACGCGACTCCTCGAAGAAGCGACGAGGCGTCACGCGCAGCAGTGTGTCTGCCCGGGGACTCTACTTGTCGGCCCTTCAACTCGACCCTTCGACCCTCTACCTCAGTCTATGGACGTTGGCCAATGGAAAGCGGGTGTTTGTCAAACGACCGCACTTTGGTCCGCGTGAATTGCAGCCCGATGCGTGACCGGAGTAACGGGGTTCGGTGCGAACGCTTATTAGCCGGCCGAGTCTGTAAATATGGAGGTCACTGACGGAACCGATCAACCCAGCAAGTGCTACGAGACGCGACCCCAGTTCCCTCTGCCGTAGTGGGCAACGTGAGGCAACGCGTTGCCTACAGCAGGCTGGCCAAGACTGAGTGGTGGGGGTAGTCCTCAAGCGCCGTTGCGACTAGCTTGCCCCTAGAGATTCGCGATCCACCGCCGCCTCGCCGAAGCGTACCTATGGCTCTAAACCAGGCCACCCGCCCCGTGTTCGTGAGGAGTAAGCGGGACGGATCGCCACCTGCACGTGCCCACACATCCTGGTCCATCGGCCCATGGGGGTACAGATCGGACATTACTTCGATCAACTGCTCCCAAACATCGGCCGCTGCTTCAAAAGCGGCTCCGCTCGGATCAGATTTGACACCGCCACGGTCGAGAGCGACAGGAAAGTTGTCTTCGAGGTCGCTTGCTTTGAAGACAGGGTGTTGGTGCCCTGGGACCTCACGGTTCACCATCTGGGCCACGTAATTGAAGATCTCAAACACGCGGACCACGCCGTCTCCGCTCGTGTGAGCCCCGCCGCGCAAGGCGGCGAGCAAGTGCGATGTAAACACACTGTTGCGGGCGTTCGGGAGTACTAGCGACTCCTCACTTGCGCGCGACGACGCAATGAGAACCCGCCCAGTGCCCTGAGCAAGGCGGTCTAGAGATTTCTCGCTAAAGCCGTAAGCGGGCAGAGTCGACCCTTGACGGCTCTTGAAACTCCCAGCGCCTCCGGAATGACAGGCATCGATTAGGACTAGCAGGCGCCGAGCGACAAACCCCTGAAGAGCGGAAGAGAGCTCTGTTTCGGACAGGCTCGTGGTACGCAGGGTCTTCCCGTCGCATTCGACCGGCAGGAGAACACTCTCAGGGTCGGTGGCGTCGCCGAGTCGGGCGCCGTGGCCGGAGAAGAAGACGACCACAGTATCGTCTGGGCAGCTGGTGGCGGCCAGATTAGCCAAAACGCTCCTAATCCGCCCGAGTGTGGCGTCGCCGTCGAGTAGCAGGTGAACGTTCGCTGAGTCGAAGCCGCAGTAGGCATTCGAGCTAAGCACGGCCGCGACATCCCGCGCATCGTTCAGCACAGCTACGGGCAGTGCCGGCACATTTCTATAGTTCGCGATTCCGATGACGATCGCGTAACCAGCGGAAAACCCTCTTGTCCCTTTCTTCGATTTCGGCAAGGGTGCCTCTGCAGTACTTCGCTCTAGTCCTTCGTCGACATACTCTTCCGGCGTCGTCCCGGACCGGCTTTCTCGAAAAGGCGGTCCTCGGCAAGGAGGGGGAGTTGTTCGTTGTTCGGATAGTCCTCCATCATTGCGGTCAGCAGCGCGGCAGGTGTTGGGCTCTTTCCGTTGCGGACGTTTCGTACCGCCCTTCGCCATCGGGTCCGGCCCTCGCCCGTAGTGGGCAGCTCGGCATTGGCTCCACCTGCACGTTCCCATACCTCGAGAGCGTCCGGACCTTCGGGATAGAGTTGGGCCGCCAGTTCCTGGAAGCGGTCCCACTTCTCGTGGTCCAAGACCGGCCTGATCGCAAGAGCAAACCTGTCCCACCATCCGAACATTCTGTAACAGGTGCGAAGCGCCGGCTTCAGGTCCCGTCGTCCGCGTGTGTACAGAGAAGCCAGCTCCGCCGCTACTTCTTTCCACCAACGCTCCAGTACCAATTGACCGATCGCCTCGGCGGCAGGGATGCTCAGCGAAGATGCTGCGGACATGGCATTCTTGAGTAAGGCCAGAAACTGGTGCTGGCCGTATCCATCGAGTATGCGGACGATTCGTACCGCCGCGCCCAAGCGCTTGGCAACCAGGGCATCCAGAACCTGTTCAAGCTTCCGGTCTTTGAGTATGGCGTCCTGGAGACGGTGTTCAGGTAGGAACGGGGGGGCAGTGTGGCCCGCTTCCTGGAGCCAACCACGAGCCGTCTTGCTCAGGAGACGATCGAGTGAGCCACTCTCTAGGCACGACCAGATCAGCGAACGGTTCGCGTACATGCCAAGATCGGCGAGGGGTGTAGTAGAGAGTTGCTCTATCAACACATGGTCGGCCCCATCTCGGTTCAACAGACCGTCGAGGATCGTATAGAACGCTAGGCCCGGGTCCGAGGGACCGCGCCAAGATCCGGGCTCGATGGCTAGCAGCCCGTGGTGAAAGTCGCCCTTGGCGGCCATTTCGCCAGGGCAGTAGAATGTCGTCATGGCTATGGGCAAAAAGCGTCGTGGTGGGAGCCAGGAGCCTCTCTGGGTGTCGGGCGGCGATCTGCCGCGAAGCTCTGGTCACCCGTTCTATGAGCGTTTGAACGGCTTGCTGGAGTCGAGGGGTTTCGACGAGTTCGTGGAGTCGGAGTGTTCGGAGTTCTACGCGGAGCGCATGGGCCGACCGAGTCTGCGTCCGGGCCGGTACTTCAGGATGTTGCTGTTGGGCTACTTCGAGGGTTTGGACTCTGAGCGTGGCATCGCGTGGCGGGCTCAGGACTCGCTGAGCATCCGGCGGTTTCTGGACTTGGGTGTAACTGAATCGGCCCCGGATCATTCGACGATTTCGCGTACTCGTCGGCTGATCGCGGTGGAGACTCACGCGAAGGTGTTCTCGTGGGTTCTTGGCGTCCTGGCGGATTCGGGTCTGGTGTCGGGGAAGACGGTGGGGGTGGACGCGACGACTCTGGAGGCGAACGCGGCGCTGCGAAGCATCGTGCGTCGTGACACGGGCGCGGAGTACGAGGAGTTCGTTCGGGGCTTGGCGGCGGCCTCGGGTGTGGCGACGCCGACGAAGGCGGAGTTGGCGCGCTTCGACCGCAAGCGGAAGAAGAAGTTGTCCAACAAGGAGTGGGAGAATCCGCACGATCCGGATGCAGAGGTAACGAAGATGAAGGATGGCCGCACGCACCTTGCGTACAAGGCGGAGCAGGCGGTGGACCTGGAGTGCGGGACCATCCTGGGCGTGACCATCCACGGCGGCGCCAAGGGGGACACGGAGTCTCTCTTCGCGACGCTGGAGGAGACCTTCGATCAGGTCGAGTCGGCGGTCGGCGACTCGTCGGTGATCGAGGAAGTCGTTGCGGACAAGGGGTACCACAGCAACGCCGTTCTCGCCTCCATCGACGAGTTGGAGCTTCGCAGCTACATTGCGGAGCCGGACCGTGGTCGTCGTCGTTGGAAGGGCAAGAAGGACCTGCAGGCCATCGTGTACGCGAACCGTCGGCGAATCCGGGGGAATCGAGGCAAGCGGATGCAGCGCCAGCGCGGCGAGCGCCTCGAACGGCCTTTCGCCCATCAGTTCGAGACCGGCGGCATGCGACGGCTGCATCTGCGCGAGTGCGGCAACGTGCTCAAGCGGGTCTACCTTCAGGCCTGCGGCTTCAACCTCGGGCTGCTGATGCGTACGCTCGTGGGAGTCGGAACGCCGCGGGCCTTGCAGGGACGGTCTGCGGCGTTCCTCGACGCCCTGGCCGGCCCACACGGGGCGCCTTGGGAGCGTCTTGGCCGGGCTTTCCGCCGGTTCCTCGCCCGATGGCGGGAAAACCGCGCTGCCAGCCGCCCCAACTTCAACTTCGTCTTCCTCGCCGCTACCCAACCTCAAGCCTGAACCAACCACATCGCTCGGACCGCACGACTACTTCTGCCACGGGCTGCTGTTCATGCGCACCGGTGATCTGACTGAACGCCTCAGGCGTACCGTCGTCGTACGAGTACTCCGTCGAGGCGGGCGCCGCGACCCCGGTCAGGTCCGCCGCCGCGTCGGCCAGCGGCCCGCCGCTTGCGTCGAACCGGATCGAGTCGAGGTCCACCTTGCTGACGGCGCCTTGCTCCAGGAGAGCCTCGCTGAAGATCCGGACCGACGTTCCCGCTGGCGGATCGCCTTCGGCCAAGGCCGCCAGAGGCGACGAAACAGCCAGAGCCAGCGTCAACAGAGCCCGCAGACCGATCGGTTGCCCAAAGCTGTCGCTTCGCCTTCTTTCGAAGGAGTCACTGGTCATCCTGTCGCTTCCTTGAGTCGGTCCGGAGGCGGCGGAGCACGCCGTGTCTACCGCTACAACTCCCAGCCGTCCCGGTACGTCGGCTGGATGTACTCCCGCGGCACGTCGACGCCGTTCGTCACCTTCATCTTCTTCGCGTTCCAGACGATCTCCTGCTGGGAACGGACCGCCAGGTTGCCGAGCAGCGCGGTCTCGGTCATCGGACCCGCGTGATCTGGGAAGTTGGAGCCGTCCGGGTTCGTCGTCCCCGCCTTGATCGCGTCGATCCACTGCTTGTAGTGCCCTTCGGTCCGCTCGTAGGAATGGGCCACGGGGTTCTTTGCGATCTTCTCGTGGAGCTTCGTCGGGTAAATCGTCGGTTTGCCGGCGTAGATGTCCGCCGTGATGACGCCCTCCGTGCCGATGAACAACTGGCCGCTCCTGCCTGGCGGCCACCTTCCCTCGAACGCCTTCGGCTTCGGCGGCGTCAGGTTGCCGTCGCGCCAGACCACGGTCATCTTCGGACGGTTGCCGCGGGCCGGGTACTCGAACGTAATCCGGGTCGAGGCCGGGGCGGTTTCCTTGAACAGCGGCGTCGATTCCGCGTAGACGGACGAAGGATCGCGCAGATCGAAGACCCAGAATGCCGCGTCCATCGCATGGCAGGCAATGTCGCCGATCGCGCCGGTGCCGAAGTCCCACCAGCCGCGCCAGTTGAACGGGTGGTAGTAGTCCGGGTGGTAGGGACGGTCCTGTGCCGGGCCGAGCCAGAGGTCCCAGGCGACGTGTTCCGGCACTTCGTGGACTTCCTCGGGACGCTTGATCGCCTGCGGCCAGATCGGCCTGTTCGTCCAGTACTCGACGTGGTTAACCTCGCCGATCACGCCCGCCTCGATCCACTCGCGAATCAGGCGCGAGCCCTCGCCGGCGTGACCCTGGTTGCCCATCTGGGTCGCCGTGCCGGCCTTGCGGGCGGCCTCGCCGACCATGCGGGCTTCCCAGATCGTCCGGGTCAGGGGCTTCTGGGTGAAGACGTGGAGACCCCGTTCGAGCGCGGCGATCGACATCACGGCATGGGTGTGGTCGGCGGTCGACACCATGACAGCGTCGAGCTCGTCCGCGTGCTTGTCGAGCAGCTCGCGGTAGTCGTGGTAGCGCGGCGCGTCGGGGTGGGCGGTCATCGCCTGCTCGGCGCGCTTCCAGTCGATGTCGCAGAGGGCTGTGATGTTCTCGCTGGAAACGCCCTCGATGTCGCTCCGGCCCTTGCCGCCGGCGCCGATCGCGGCGATGTTCAGCTTGTCGCTGGGCGCGGTCTGGCCGCGACCCAGGACGTGTCGGGGGACGATCATCCAGCCCGCGCCGGCAGCTGCGGCGCCGAGCACGTTGCGACGAGTCATGTCTTGCTTGGGCATAGCGGCTTGCATCTCCCCGGTTGCTTCAATGTGTCGTGAGTCTGCGGTAGGTTAGCGCATCCGATGAACTTGCTGCGCATCGTTGGGCTGGGCATCGCCTGGTCGATCGGGCTCCTCGCCGCTCCCGGCCTGGCGGAGACGCGCGAGCACGGCAAGTCCAGACACGGCGAGTGGCAGCACCACGGCGGCGACCACACTTCAAGTCGCTATTCGCCGCTGACCCAGATCGACGGCTCGAACTTCGGCCGGCTCGAGATCGCTTGGCGTTGGCGGACGGCGGACCACGAAGTGCCGCTGGACGTGCTGCCGGGCTACGACACCGGGTTGTTCCGCTCCGTGCCGCTGATGATCGGCGGACGCCTGTTCGCGCCGACCAGCCTCGGCCAGGTGGCGTTGCTCGATCCTTCGACCGGCGAGCAGAAGTGGGTCTACAACCCGAGGACCTGGGAGCGCGGCGGCACGACGATGCGGCCGGTCGGCGCCCGCGGCATCGAGTACTGGACGGACGGTGAGAAGGAGCGCCTCTTTGTCGCGACGATCGGTCGGCAGCTCGTCTCGGTCGACGCCGCGACCGGCGAGGCGGACCGGGCCTTCGGCGAGGACGGCGTGGTCGACCTGGCGCAGGATCTCGGCCCCGGCGACTACTCGGTCCGCCACATCACCCACGGCGCGCCGCCGATCGTCGTGGGCAACAGCGTGATCGTCGGCTCGAAGATCTTCGACTACTCGATCAGGAGCGACGCGCCGCCGGGCCACGTGCGCGCCTACGACGTCCACACGGGTGAGTTCAAGTGGCGTTTCAACACGATCCCACGGGACGACGAGTTTGGCGTCGAGACCTGGGAGAACGAGTCCTGGCGGACGGCCGGCAACGCGAACGTGTGGACGTCGATGAGCGCGGACCACGAACTGGGGTACGTCTACCTGCCGACGAGCACGCCGTCGAACGACTACTACGGGGCCGACCGGCCGGGCGACAACCTGTTCGCCGAGAGCCTGGTCTGCGTCGACGCGGAGACGGGCGAGCGCGTCTGGCACTTCCAGACCGTCCGCCACGGGATCTGGGACTACGACATCGCCTCGGCCCCGAACCTGCTCGACATCGTGGTCGACGGCAAGCTGATCAAAGCCGTTGCCCAGGTCTCGAAGACCGGCTTCACCTACGTCTTCGACCGCGCCACGGGCGAGCCGGTCTGGCCGATCGAGGATCGCCCCGTGAACCACGAGTCCACGGTGCCGGGCGAGAAGCTGTCGGAGACCCAGCCGTTCCCGACGAAGCCGCCGGCCTTCGAACGCCAGGGCGTCAGCGAGGACGACCTGATCGACTGGACGCCCGAGCTGCGCGAGGAGGCCCTCAAGATCGCCGAGAAGCTCGTGCTGGCGCCGATGTTTCCGCCCCTGATCGTTCAGGGCGAGGGCGGCAAGGAGGGCGTGCTCGTCGTACCGGGCGCCGCTGGCGGCGCGAACCATCCCGGAGCGTCCGTCGACCCGATGACGGGCTTTCTCTTCGTCGATTCGCAGAATCGCCCGACCGGGATGTCGCTGATCGAGCCGGACCGTGCCCGTGGTCCGGACTGGCGCTACGTGATCGACTACGTCGACACGGCCGGCCCGCACGGCCTGCCGCTCGTGAAGCCGCCCTACCGGACGATCACCGCAATCGACCTGAATCGCGGCGAGCACGCCTGGCGGGCTCCCGTCGGTCCCGGCCCGAAGAACCACCCGGCGATTGCCCACCTGAACTTGCCGGACATGGGCACGCTCTACTTCGGCATGCCGGCGGACGGCGGCCTGCTCGTCACCCGCACCCTGCTGATCGGCTTCTTTGCCTTGCGCGACCCGGACGATCCCCGCTCCGCTAGCGGCAGCTTCCTGCGTGCCTGGGACAAGGCGACCGGAGAGGTGATGGCCGAAGTGGAAACGGACCTCTGGCTGCACGGTCCGCCGATGACCTACATTCACGAAGGCCGGCAGTACATCGTGATCGCCGCCGGCGGCGCCCGCAACCGCCGGATCCCCGATGAGTTGGTCGCGTTCGCACTGCCGGAAGCCGAGATCGGAGGCCAGGTTGATCAGGAGTAGCAGTACCGAAGCACGGCAGGGCGTCTCGCTCGCCGCGTTGGCGCTGTTCGCCGCCCTGGCAACCACCACCGCCGCAGCCGCCGACTGCGAACTCCTCGAAGCCGACGGTCCCGTCACCGTCGAGTCCTGCCCGATCGAGAACGCCGACTACCCCGTGGTGCGCGCCGGGATGACGGTTCCGGGCGCCATGTCGGCGGTCATCGCCCTCCTGGACGATGAAGCGGCGTGCCCCGACTGGCAGGCCATGTGCACCGAGGAAACCGCGACGCCACTCGACGCACCCTTCCAGACCCTCCGCCAGCGCGTCTCCGGCAAGGGCATGACCCGGCGCATCACGATGAACCGCGCCGCCTGGTGGCGAACCGCGGACGGCCGCGTCATCGGCGACATGGTCGGCACGGACGATTCCACGCCGGCGTACAAGGGCAAGCGCGTGCTCTGCATGCGCTCCCGGTGGATCCTCGCTCCTGGCGAGGAGGCAGGGACAGTCGAGATCGTCCAGGAAACCGCCAGTGACCCGCAACCGCCTTTCGGCCTTGGCGCCGGGGTCGTCACGCCGCGCACCGCGAAGACGATGCTCGAGACGTTCACGAAGATGAGCGCCCGACTCGCCGGCGGCCAGCACGGCGCCGGCCCGGCCATCGAGTCGTTGCCGTTGCTGGAGACGTCCCTGCCGGACGTCGGCGCCGCGTTCGCCCGCTGCCAGGCTGCCCGCCGGTAGTCCTCCCTCGCCCTGGCGGGGACTCGAGCAAGGGGCGATTGCTCGTACATTACCTTGCAAGTTGTCTATTCTGTGGATAGATTGCAAGGTAATGCGGCCCAGACAGGTGATGCCCGAGCTTGTGCGCGCGCTGTCTCGGCAGGCGGCTGTCGCGCTTCTTGGCCCGCGTCAGGCGGGCAAGACGACCCTCGCCCTCGCCGTGGCGGAACAGCGCAGGTCGGTCTATCTGGACCTCGAGGACCCCGACGACCGCAGGCGTCTTGCGGAACCCGCCCTGTTCCTGGAAGCGCTGGACGATCATCTTGTCGTCCTCGACGAGATCCACCGCGTGCCGGAGCTGTTCTGGTCCTTGCGCGGCATCATCGACCGTGGCCGTCGTGCCGGCAGGGGAGTCGGGCGTTTCCTGATTCTCGGCTCGGCTTCTATCGACCTGCTCCGTCAGGCCGGAGAGTCGCTCGCCGGCCGTGTCGCGATGCTTGAGCTGACTCCGTTCACTGTTCTCGAGGTGGAGGATCGACGAGCTGTACGCGAACGACTGTGGCTGCGAGGCGGATTTCCCGAGAGCTGTCTCGCATCTGACGACGAGACCAGCTTCGCCTGGCGCAAGGACTTCGTCCGCACATACCTGGAACGCGACATCGCCACGTTCGGCGTGCGCGTTCCAGCCACGACCCTCGAACGTCTCTGGACGATGCTTGCGCACCGCCAGGGAACGCTGCTCAACGCGTCGGCGCTTGCCGGTGCGCTGGAAGTGAGCGCTCAGTCGGTGACGCGCTACATCGACCTGCTTGTGGACCTCCTGCTGGTGCGTCGCCTCGCACCACTCACCGCGAACGTCGGCAAGCGGCTGGTCAAGTCGCCGAAGGTCTACATCCGCGACAGCGGACTCGTCCACGCCCTCCTCGGTGTTCCCACGCTGACCGCCCTTGCGGGACATCCCGTCGTGGGCCGGAGTTGGGAAGGCTTCGTGATCGAGACGTTGCTCACCGTACTTCCATGGCGGGCCACGGCATTCTTCTACCGGACGAGTGCGGGGGCCGAAATCGACCTTGTGATCGAACACGGCGGCGGCGAGCGCTGGGCGATCGAGATCAAGCGCAGCCTGAGCGCCAGGCCGAGCCGGGGCTTCCACACGGCTTGCAGGGACATCGGCGCCAGTCGCGCCCTCGTCGTCCATGCGGGGGAAGACCGATTCCCGGTCTCATCGACGACGGAGGGGATCGGCCTGCGCGCGCTCGCGGAAGAGCTGCGCGGCTGACGTCGCGGGAGCTGGCGGCTGCGAGCGGGAGGACGGACGATCCTCGTGTCAAGGGAACTTGCTACAGTGCCTCCCACTCAGATGGACAGCGCGGGGCGGATCGTCGCCCGCTGAGAAGGAGGCTGGAGTGGGCGTCAGGATCGTCGTTGCCGTCACGGATGGCGACTGGTTCGATTTCCTTCGCAAGAAGCCCGACTTGGCGGAAGTGAACTTCTGGAAGCCCTCCGGCCAGAACTTCAAGGCGTTGGAGCCAGGGGAGCTGTTCCTGTTCAAACTGAAGGCGCCGCGCAACCTGATTGTCGGCGGGGGCGTCTTCGCCCACGCGAACACGATGCCCTGTTGGCTTGCCTGGGACGCTTTCGGGGAGGCCAACGGTGCGGGCTCGCTGTTCCGGTTGCGCGATTTGATCGCGCGCAACCGGTCGGTCCCTACGTGGGTCAACTCCGACATCGGTTGCCGCATTCTGACGGCGCCGTTCTTTTTCGAGGAGCGGGACTGGATGCCGGCCCCGAACTGGGCCCGGAACATCGTCGGCATCAAGGGGTACAGCACAGACGAGACAGACGGCCGCCTGCTTTGGGATGCGGTGCATGCGCGTTTGGACCGGATGAGAGCGCCTCTTCTGGGTGAAGGGACCGCTCGTTTCGGAGCGCCCCAGCTGATTCGTCCGCGTCTTGGCCAGGGGGCCTTTCGGGCTCTGATCACGGACGCCTATGGGCGTCGCTGTGCGGTGACCAGGGAGCGCACCCTGCCGGTCCTTGAGGCTGCTCATATTCGTCCCTACAGCGATGGCGGTGGCCATGAAGAGCGAAACGGGCTGCTGTTGAGGGGAGACATCCACACTCTCTTCGATCGGGGGTATGTGACCGTTACCCCCGACCACGAGTTCGTAGCGAGTCGCCGTATCCGGGAAGACTTCGAGAACGGCCGCCACTACTACGACATGCAAGGGGAGATCGAGGTGCCCGGTTCGGCCGTGCACCGGCCGGACCCGGCACTTCTCGCTTGGCACAACGAGAACTGCTTCCTCGGATGACGGTGGGCAGCCCTGATCCCGACGCCTTCCAGCCTGCGCCAAGGGCTTCGGGTGGAGGGGGCTCCCAGCAGATCCTGGACTCCCTGAACAGGCCGGACCTTGACAGTTGAGGCAAGTTTCCGCCCACTGGGTGCGCCGGCGTCCCCGCCGGCATCCGGTCCGGTCTGCACGCTCGTCGGTCTGAGGCGAAGCCTCGTTAGACTTGGCGGGCCGCACCCGACCTGGCGAGGAGACGCAGCGCGTTGTCGCGGGTGATCAGGTCGATGTCGTCCTGTTCCTCCAGGAACGGCCGCACGTCCGCGAGGGCCTGCTCCCAGTTCAGCGCCTCCAGTCGCTCGGCGACCGGTTCGGTCCATGAACGGCGCGTCAGCTCTTCGCCCTTCCAGCCGGACTGCCGCAGCGCCGCGTTGAGGAGCGGCAGATTGGGTGCGGGCCAGTCCGGATCGCTCAGGTACCAGATCAGGTCGTACAGATCTCGGCCCTTGGCGTAGCCGCGTTGCAGAACTGCATGGCCCGGAGGGCGCGCGCCCGCAGGTACTCCCTGACCACGTTGCGGGCCCGCAACGGATCGTGCCGGCGGATCAGCGCCTTCAGGTGATCCTTCACAGCAGGTCGTATGCGGGCGTCGCGGCGGCGAGCTTGCGGATGCGGCGGGCCGCTCGAGTCACTTTCGGTGCGGCGTACCGCGCCGCCACCTGGTCGAGGGCGTCCAGATCCAGGGCGCCGAAGTCGAGTCGAAGTTCCCGCAGGTACGTAGCGTCGTCGCCGCCGGGCTGCAGGTAGACGGAGTCGAGCAGCGCCTTCTCCGGGGTCGCCACGAACGCCCGCTGATTACCGCCCAGATCGAGCAGCCGGTAGCCGAACACCCTGTTCGCTTTCAGGTGGCGGAAGGAGAACCGGCCCGATGGTGACTGCCGCGTGTGCGGCCGTCCAGGCGTCACGCTGGTCACCTCCGGTACGTACTCGGGAATCGCATGGGCGAAGGCCAAGGCCGTCAACTCTGGCAACTTGACCCTGTCTCCCTAGCTCGCAAGACCGGACGCGATGTGGTCGGGGTGTGCGTGGGGACGCCGCAGCGGCCGGTGGACTTAGGGGCGTGCCGTCGTCGAAGAGAACCGCCTCGTAGGAGTCGTAGTAGAGGTGCGACACGACGAGCCCCGCGTCGTCTTCCCGGGACCTGGATCAGCCCGACGCCGTCCAGCCCGCGCCAGGGGCTCCGGGGGGAGGGCTCCCAGGTGGCTCGGAGCGAGCGACGGCCGACGACATCAAGGCAAACGACGCCCGACCGGAGCGAGCGGAGTGCAGCGCGCGCACCCCCTCCCATCTTCCGACCAAGCGCGCGCGGCACCTGGGAGACCTCCCCCCGGAGCCCCGAAAGCGGGCGGGTGTATCCGACGCCCGCGGCTAGCCGAGCACGATCTCCGCGGCCTGCCGCAACTCCTCCTTGCTGGCGGCGCCGACGAGCAGCGTCGTGACGTCGCTGCCTTCGAAGGCCTGGAGGCGGTCCTTGATGCGGTCGGGCGGGCCGACGAGGGAGATCTCGTCGGCGAAGTCGTCGGGGACGGCGGCGACGGCTTCTTCGCGCTTGCCGGTCATGAAGAGCTCCTGGATGCGGAAGGACTCTTCCTCCCAGCCCATGCGGGCCATCAGTTCGCGGTGGAAGTTTCGCTTCTTGGCGCCCATGCCGCCGACGTAGAGGGCGAGGGACTGCTTGATCGGCAGGAGGGCCTTGGAGACGTCGTCGTGGACGCGGAGGCGGGCGCCGTAGGCGACCTCGAAGCGTTCGCCCCGGCCGGCGAGCGACTCGGCGTAGACCTCGGGCCGGTAGGGCGAGTAGTAGAGCGGCATCCAGCCGCTGCAGAGTTCGGCGGCCAGCGCCACGTTCTTCGGGCCCTCGGCGCCGAGGAAAATGGGCAGGTCGGAACGGAGCGGGTGGACGATCGAACGGAGCGGCTTGCCCAGGCCCCAGGAACCGTCGCCGGTGTAGGGGAGCTGGTAGTGCTCGCCGTGCTGCGTCACCGGTTCCTCGCGGGCGAGGATCTTCTGGATGATCTCGACGTAGGCGCGGGTGCGGGACAGCGGCTTGGCGAAGGGCTGGCCGTACCAGCCTTCGACGACCTGGGGGCCGGAGACGCCAAGACCGAGGATGACGCGGCCCTGGGAGAGATGGTCCAGGGTCATTGCGTGCATCGCGGTGGCGGCCGGGGTGCGCGCGGAGATCTGCGCGATGCCGGTGCCGAGCCGGATCTTCGAGGTGTGGGCGCCGATCCACGCCAGGGGCGTGAACACGTCCGAGCCCCAGGCCTCCGCGGTGAAGACGCAGTCGTAGCCGAGCGCCTCCGCCTCGACGGCGGTTTCCAGGAAGTCGGGACGCGGTCCCGCGCCCCAGTAGCCGAGTTGAAGTCCAAGTTTGAGTGCCATGGCGGCGGACATTAGCAGCGCTTGATAGCTTGCGCCCGTGTCGGTGAAGGACCAGTTCGACGCCCTGCGGATCGAGGACCTGGCGGCCCGCACCGGGTTCAAGTGGAGCCGCTACACCGCGAATGGCAGCGGCATCCTGCCGGCCTGGGTGGCGGACATGGATTTCCCGATCGCCGAGCCGATTCAGGGTGTCGTACGGAGCCTCGTTGATCGGTCCGACCTGGGCTACTGCGAGCCGCCCGAGATCGGCGATCTGCCGGAGATCTTCGGCCGGCGGATGGAGGAGCAGCTCGGCTGGACGGTGGAGCCGGAGCGGATCCGGTTCCTGGTCAACGCGCTTCAGGGCCTCGACCTCTCCGTCATGCTGAGCGCCGAGAAGGGCGAGGGGGTCGTGATCCAGACGCCGATCTATCCACCCTTCCTCGAGGCGGTTTCAGGTACCGGTCGGCGGCTGGTCGAGTCACCTCTGGTTCGCGGTGCGGAACGATTCGAGATGGACCTCGACCAGTTGAGGGCGACGATCGACAGGGACACCCGCCTGTTCATGCTCTGCAACCCGCACAACCCGAGCGGCCGTTCCTGGACGCGGGCGGAGTTGGAGGCCGTAGCTGAGCTGGCGATCGAGCACGACCTGATCGTTCTCGCCGACGAGATCCACAACGAACTCGTGTTCCCGGGCCACGACCACACCGTGTTCGAGACCCTGGGCCCCGAAGTGAGGGAACGGACGGTCACGATCACGTCCGCGACGAAGTCGTTCAATCTCGCCGGACTGGAGCTCGCGTTGCTCGTGTTTGGCAGCGAGAAGTTGAAGAAGCGGTTCGACGAACTGCCGCACTTCGTCCTGGCGCATCCCGGCATCCTCGGCGTCGAGGCGGCGCGCGTCGCGTGGCGCGATGCCGGGCCGTGGCTCGAGGAGACCGTTGCCTACCTCGACGCGAACCGCGCGTATCTGATCGACTTCGTCAACCGTCGCCTGCCCGGGGTCGTGCATGGACCCCAGGAGGCGACCTATCTGTACTGGCTCGACTGCCGGGGCCTCGACTTGCCGATGCCGGCGTCCCGGTTCTTCCTCAAGCGGGCTCTGGTCGCGCTCAACGACGGGGCCGAGTTCGGTCCGCCGGACTCGCCGCTTGGCTTCGAGCACTGCACGCGGCTCAACTTCGGAACCTCGCGCGCCATTCTCGAGGAGATCCTGGAGCGGATGGCAGCCGCGGTGGAGAGCGCCTGACGAGGGTGGTGCTGAGGTGGGAACGGGTGAACGGTCGCAGCGCTGCGACGAACCCGCCGCCGTCACGGCGGGTGGCCCCGGCGTTTTGAAGCGCCGTCTGTGGCTCGTGCTCCTGCTTGCGACAGCACCCGCGTCAGCTCCTGCTCAGCCCGCGGCTGGGGAGGGCGGCACACTGCCCGACGCGGAGTGTCTGCGCATGATGCGTCGTGCCCGGGTGCTGGAACTCGAGTCACGGCCCGCGGAACAGGTGGCCTGGCTGAAGCGGGCTCGAGCGGAATGCAACGAGCCGGTCGCCGCCCTGACTGCCTTGCTGCGAGTCCACCGCCGCGAACCTCTCCCTGAAGAGGAGGTCCAGGAGTACCGGCGCGAACTGATCGCGGCCTTCGACGATCCCCGCAGTGCGCCGCCTCCCGGGGTCCTGGAGTACATCGCTCGCGGCGAGGAGACGGGCGAGTCCGTTCTGCTCGCGGCGCTCGGGCTGGTCGAACGGCGACTGGGGCAGGAGGCCGCCGACCGGCGCAGGTTCCTGCGTCTGAAGGCGCTTCTCGAGCAGCGGCTGAATCGTCGCGCGGACGCGACGGCGACGCTGATCGAGCTCCGCGACCTGGAGCCGGAAAGCGAAGAGATCGCCTGGGCGCTGGTACGACTTCTGAACGTCCAGCAGCGGTGGTCCGCGGCCGCCGACCTCCTGGGCGAGATGGCCGAGGATGGCGCCGCGTCGGTTCGTTCGCAGTACGCGCGAACACTGGCTCGGGCCGGACGCGTCGACGAAGCGAACCGGCAACTCGCACTCCTGGCCGACGAGATGGACACGGACGACGCACTGGCGATCAACGACTACACGGCGGAGGTGCTTGCGGCCGCGTGGAACCTCCGTGACGCCGGTCGCCCGGAGGACGCGGAGACGTTGTTCCGTCTGGTGGAGGAACGCGCCCCGACGGGGAGCTGGGCCAGCGTGGAAGCGAAGGGAGCGTTGGTTCACCTGTACGGGACGGCCGCGGAACGGGCCGCGCACCAGCAGACGGTTGCGGATCGGTGGCAGGACGTGACCGATCCCCAGTCGCTCGTGAACGAGGGCGCCAACCAGTTGAGTGCGGGCAACTACGACCGTGCGATCGGACTCCTGAAGCGGGCCACCGGGGAGCTGGGGCATATCGAAGCGGTCTGGTACAACCTGGGGTTCGCGGCGTATCGGGCGGAGCGCTGGGACGAGGCGTGGCCCGCCCTTGACCGGGCCGCCGAACTGAACGATCAGCGGGCGGATTCGTTCTTCTTCAGCGGCATGGCGCTCAAGAACCTGGAGCGCTGGGAGGACGCGGTACCGCGGTTCCTGCGAACGCTCGAACTCGACCCGGAGCGGCGGCACGTCCACTACGAGCTCTGGGTCTGTTACCGCTTGCTGGGCCGCGAGGAAGACGCGGTCCGCCATCAGGCGGCGTATGGCGGGCTGCGGGGGAGGGAACGGTAGGGCCGTTCTTCCGCGCTAGCTCGTCAGAGCCTGCGGACGTAGCGCTCGAACTCGGCCTGCAACTCTTCGGGGGTCGTCTTGTACGCAGCGGCGAGCGCGTCCCTGCCAGAGTAGCCCTCCGCCAGGTGGAGCAGCATCTCGCCGAACGGCTGCCGCGTGTTCCAGGCCTCCCTGCCGTGTACCAGGAAGTGCGTCAGCAACCAGGAGAAGCCGTAGTAGTGCCTGTAGCGCTCGCCGTAGAAGGTGTCCTCGGTGGCCTCGAAGAGGTGCGAGATCGTGGGCGCCTCGTTCTTTCGCAAGGCGGACCGCGCTTCCTCCAGGTCCCACCGCGACATGCTCGTCAGTCTCCGGGGTCCGCTTCCGCCATGGGCGACGGCGTACATGCCGCGGCTCGCCTGGCCGGGAACGAGCCGCCCCCCGTCGATCTCCGAGTTGCCGAAGTACTCGGCCAGGCCCTCCTCGGCCCACCGCGGCAGATACCTGCCGGGCGCGGTCAGGTGGCTGTCGCTGTAGGCGTGGAACGCCTCGTGGAGCATCGTGTGGAGGAGTTGGTCGAAGAACCGGATCTCCTGGTGAAAGGCCAGGAAGCCGGGTGAACGGTAGAAGCCGCCTCCGGGGAGCCGACCTCCCATCTCTTCCTGGAGTCGCATGAGGTTGTCCTGGCTTCGGTAGAGATAGACGACGATCTTCGAGTTGTCCGGCATCGGTTCGATGTGCGGGTCGAAGATGCCGTGGAAGATCTGGAACGCGGCTTCCATGTTGCCGGCCAGGGTGTCGACCGTCGATTCCTCCTCCGCATCGCTGACCACGATGAACCGCTGCGTCTCCCGGCGTCTTCGGTGGTCGCGATTGATGTACTTCTCCGCGACCTCGACGTACTGGGTCAGAACACGGGCGCGCTGTACGGGAGAGGGGCGCTCCCTGGGCCGCGGCAGGACGCCGGCCGAGACGAGTACGTCGAGTTGCGGGTCGACGTGACGCCTTTCGGCACCGCTTCGACGTCCCGGCTCGGGGCTCTCGAACTTCATCCGCCACGAGAGCGTGGCCGGCACGGCGTTGCCGACCCTGTCGCGGGCGGGGCCGTAACGCCACACCTTGATGCTGCGCTCGACGTGAGCCCGGAGCAGCTCGTCGAACTGCGACGCTGGATCGATCGTCAGGACGTCGACCTGCGCGACGGCGCCGGTCGCGTCGATCTCGATTCGGACCTCGACCTCCGGCCTGAGACCGCTGCCTGCCAGCGCCCGTGGCGTCAGCAACTGGTACGTGCGAATCGCGACCGGACCGGTGTCCACCTCGTCCGCTGCGGTCTGGGCAACCGCGGACGAGATTCCCGCGAGGAGTCCGCACAACGAGACCGCCAGGATGGCACGCAGGCGTGCCCAGCGTTCGGATCCGGCGGCGGTGGGGAGATTTCCGCTCAGTCGCCGGAGACCGGCCACTGAAGGACCCGGCGTCTGCCCGAGCCGTCGGCGCCGCCGTCCACCACGGCCTGGGGCCCCCGCGTCGACTCGTCGGGCAGGAAGGAGCGCAGCCAGGCGGTGGCGACCACCTCGGCGATGCCGAGGATCTCGCCGCGATTGCTGCGGCGATGAGACGCGGCGGTTTCCACCAGCTCGACGAGCTCCCGTTCCGCGTGGCCCGAAGGAAAGCCGAAGACGCCGCAGAGCCTGGCGGCGTCTTCGCCGTCCACCGTGACGACCCGGGCGCCCACGAGGTCGCCCGCGATCAGGCTCTCCATCGCCGGATGAGGTTCGACCCACACCCGGTGGCGGCTGGTCACTTCGTCCAGCACGATCAGCTCTCCCTCCAGGTGGCTGATCCGGTAGAGCCGCAGAGCTCTCCCGACCAGAGCCTCGAGCCAGCGTCGCTCCGTGACTTCCAGCAGCAGCCCGCCAGGTCCGAGCAGCTTCTCGGCGAAGCTGAAGGAGCGACAGTCGCCCTCGTCGGCGTCCGGCTCGAAGCGGCCCTGAGCGAGCAGGCAACTCATCGCGTTCGCGAAGAAGATGGATTGATCGCTGCCGCTGCGGGCCTGCAACTGCTCTTCGAGGTCGATCCGTTCCTGGTCGTCGAGGCCGATCAGGAACTGGTCCTCGATCGCCCACTCGACCTCTTCGGCGTATCGCTCCAGCAGCCAGCCGCTCGCCCGCTCCACCGCGCGACCAAGCGCGTCGAGGTCTGCCGAGAGAGAGGCGACGTCCTGCTGTTCCATGACGGGATGCTAACGGTGTTTCTCTGTAAATACCACAAAATGAGGAACTTAGCGACACCGGCGCCTTCTTCCCTGAGGCGTTCGGCCTACGCGGAGTCCGTGTTCTCGCCACCCGCGGACTCGTCCATCACGGCCCAGGCGCGCTCCACGCACTGGATCTTGATCGGGTCCGGAGCGGTGGTCAGGAACCCCTGCCACTCGATCGTCGAGATCGCCTCCTCGGCGCTCAAACCCTGGTCGCGGGCGCTGACCGCATCGTTCCAGAAACTGCTCAGCATGTCCCGCAGGAGGCCGAGCTGGGTCGAGACGTCACTGAACGTGGGGCCGTGGCCGGGCAGGACGAGGTCGAACTCGAGCGCCTGGAAGCGGTCCAGCGTGTCGAGCCATTCGTTCACGTAACCGTCGCCGATGTAGGCGCTGCCGCCGGGCAGCACGAGGTCGCCTGTGAACACGACCCGCTCGTTGGGCAGCAGGACGACCACGTCGCCGCCGGTGTGGCCGCGACCGAGGTGGAGGAGCTCGATCGGCCGGTCCTGGCCTTCCCAGGTGCGGTGGATCGTCATCCGGTTCGTCAGGGTCACGTTCGGCGGCGTCGGCTCGGTCTCGGCGAGCGCGATGTAGTGGGCTTCCTGGGCGGCGATCTGCTCCATCAGGGTTTCCTTCTCCTCGCCGTCCTCCATCGCGCCGGCCTGTTCCTTCATCGCCCCGATCTGGTCGGGGATCGCGCCGGAGAAGTTCAGGTAGGTCCCCTGCTGGAGCACGTCGCTCATCAGCATCTCGCGGGTGAACTCGTGGCCGACGATCGTCACGCCCTCGGGGAAGGCCTGGTTCCCGTGGGCGTGGTCGAAGTGGTAGTGCGTGTTCACGAGGTGGGTCACCGGCTTGTCCGTGACCTCGGCGATCGAGGCGAGCAGGGCGCGCGCCGCGGCCGGCGTGACATGGGAGTCGACGACCAGGGCGTCCTCGTCGGTCAAAACGAGCATCGCGTTGCTCTGGACGAAGATCGTGCCCGTGCCGACGATGAAGTAGACGCCTGGGGCCACCTCCTCGAAGCGGTGGGTGTCGGTCGTCACGGTGGCGGTTGCCGGGGCTTCCGCGTCGCCGCTGGCGCCCTCCCCTCCGCCGCAGGCGGCGAGGCCGGCAGCCAGGGCGATGGCCAGGAGGCCGGTCAGGACGAGTCGGTGGTTCGGGCGCATGGGAATGGCTCCTCTCCCTTCAGTTCAATCGCAATCATAGAGCCTGCGGGGCCGGTTTCGCCGGTTGTCCGTCGGCAATCGGCAGATCAGAGTTCCAGCCGGCGCATCTGGCGCACGGCGTAGTCGCAGGCGCGCGCGGTGAGCGCCATGTAGGTCAGGCTCGGGTTCTGGCAGGCGGACGAGGCCATCGCCGCGCCGTCTGTGATGAACAGGTTCGGCACGTCCCAGGACTGGCACCAGCCGTTCAGCACGGAGGTCGCCGGGTTGCGGCCCATCCGCGCCGTGCCCATCTCGTGGATCGCGAAGCCGGGCAGGGAGTTCCGGTTGAAGGTGCGGATGTTCTTCGCCCCGAGCGCTTCCAGCATCTCCGCGGCGCGGGTCTGGATGCTCTCCCGCATCGCGGCCTCGTTCTCGCCGTAGTTCATCGTGATCCGGGCGGCCGGGATGCCCCAGCGGTCCACGAGCTCCGGGTCGATCGTCACCCGGTTGTCCGGGTTCGGCAGGTTCTCGCCGAAGCCGGTGAAGCCGAGCCGCCAGGCGCCCGGACCGCGCAGACTGGCCTTGTAGTCGGCGCCGAAGCCGGGCTGGCCGATGCCGCTCTGCCAGGTGGTCGGCCTGCGGGCGCCGCACTGGTAGCCGAAGCCGCGCAGGAAGTCCTTCTCGCGGGTGGCCTCGGCCTGGTCGCCGGTAAGGTTCACGAAGCGCGGCAGGTAGCAGGAGTTGGGCCGGCGGCCGAAGGTCGTCTTGTCTTCGAGACCTTCCAGGTTTCCGTTCGCACCGACCTGGAAGATGTGGTCCATCAGGTTGCGGCCGACCTGGCCGCTCGAGTTCGCCAGACCCTCGGAGAACCTCGGCGTCGCCGAGTTCAGCAGGATGCGGGCCGACTCGATCGTCGACGCGCAGAGGAAGACGAGGCGGCCGTGGACCTCGATCGACTCGTTCGTCTCGGCGTCGATCAGGTGGACGCCGCTTAGCCGGTCCTGCTCCTCGTCGTAGATCAGGCTGGAGACGACGCTGTTGGGGCGCACCGTGAGCCGGCCGGTCTCTTCGGCGGCCGGCAGGGTCGCGTTCAGGCTCGAGAAGTAGGAGCGGCTGATGCAGCCGCGGCGGCAGATGCCGCAGTAGTGGCAGGGGCGGCGGCCGTTGTGGTGCTTCGTGAGCACCGCGACCCGGGCGGGGGTGAAGCGGCGCGTGCCCCCGAACGCGCGGTCGAGGCCCTCGCGGACCCGCTCCTCCATGCAGCTCTGGGCAATCGGCGGCAGGAACTGGCCGTCGGGGAGCTGCGGCATGTTCTCGGCCTGACCGGCGATCCCGACGAAGGACTCCACGTAGTCGTACCAGGGCGCCAGATCCCGGTAGCGGATCGGCCAGTCCGTTCCGTAGCCGTCGCGTGCGTTCGCGCCGAAGTCCAGGTCGCTCCAGCGGTAGCTCTGCCGTCCCCACAGCAGCGACCTGCCGCCGACGACGCGGGCGCGAATCCACAGGAACTCCTGGCTGTCTTCGCCGATCGAGTAGGGGTTGTCGATGTCGTCGACGAAGAACTTGCCGGACCACTCGTCGCAGGCGCCGGCGCGGCTCTGGATCGGCTGCCGCTCGGCCTGGTGCTGGCGGTCCCGGAGTCCCCGATACGGCATCTGCCAGGGCGGTGTGTGCTCGCTGTAGTCGCGCTCGGGTACGACCGGCGGGCCGGCCTCCAGCACGAGCGTCTCCAGGCCCTTCTCGGTCAGCTCCTTCGCCGCCCAGCCGCCGGTCACGCCGGAGCCGATGACGATCGCGTCCCAGGTCTTCCGTTCGATGATCTGGACCATGCGCGAGCCTCCCGGACGCCTTCAGGCGTCCTCGATGTCGACGCAGGGGTCCCAGCGTCCGGGAACGATCCGGTAGCCGAGTTCCGACTTCATGCCCGCTTCGGAGGTGTAGTAGCCGAACAGGGTGAGCCACTTCACGAGGTCGAAGAACGGTTGCTCGTGGAGCCGGTTCGGGTTGCGCGAGAAGCTGCGGCCGTCGCGTGTGACGAGCGCCTCGTCCTGCGCCTCGGTCAGGAGGGCGTCCTGGGCCGAACCGTCGAGGTCGATGAAGCCGTCCGCATCCGGGTGGCGCTCGCGGGCGCTCGCGTCGAAGCGGTCGAGCTCGGCGAGCAGGTGATCCCGCGCCGCGTCCGGCAGCCAACCGGCGAGGAGGCGGTCGACGAAACCGGGAATCTCCGCGTCGCCGGCGCCGGGCGTGTCCGTCGTCGGCAGGATCCGTTCGGCGATTGCGTCCAGGGTCCTGGCCTGGTGCTCGGTCAGGACGGTGAGGGGCGCCGGTTCACCGGTGGTCTCTTGCGGGTGCAGGTGGACATGCGCGAGGTGGACGTTCGCGAACAGTCCGTCCGGCAGCAGCGGCAGCGCGGCGGCGCCGCCGATCACCTGGAGGGCGCGTCGTCGGCCAACGGTCTCGCTTGCTGGACTCCTTGCCATCGGGTCGGATGTTAGCGCTGTCGGATGCCGACGGGGACGTCGGCGCACCCAGTCCGGATGCTGGCAGGGACGCAGGCGCACCCGGTCCGGATGCCGACGGGGACGTCGGCGCGCCCGGTCGTCATCGTGCAGCCGCTTCGTTCTGTGGCAGCTTCTTCTCGAAGCAGAGGCTGTGCGGGTCGTAGGCGTACTCGTTGTAGCAGGGGATCTGGACGTAGCCGAACGAGCGGTAGAGGCCGACGGCTGCGGGCTGCATCTCGCCGGTCTCGAGGCGCAGCGACCGGTAGCCGAAGGCGACCGCGCGTGCTTCGAGTTCCTCCAGGATGCGGCGGCCGAGCGACTTGCCCCGGTGCTCCGGCGCCACGTACATCCGCTTGATCTCCGCCTGGTCGGGGCCGAGGCGGCGCAGCGCTCCGCAGGCGACGGCCTCGCCGCAGGCGGTTCGGCCGAGGAGCAGGCAGCAGCCCGGGGCGTCCAGCTTGTCCGGCTCGACGCTGTAGATGCTGTCCGCCGGGTAGAGCTCGCCGAGCTCCCGGTCGAGCGCCTCGTGCAGGCGCCGGAGTGCGGGACCCGCGGGGTCGCCGGGTTCGATTCGGACTTCGTCGGTGGTCATGTCAGCGGCGCCCGCGGACGGGTAGGGCTAGCGGAATTCCGGGGCTTCCCGCAGCATCTGGTCGCGCAGGGTGCGCTTGTGGATCTTCTCGGTCGCGCCGCGCGGAAGCTGCTCGTCCTGTAGCCAGACGTAGCGGGGTACCTTGAAGCGGGCGAGATGCTCGCCGACATGGGCCCGCACCTCGGCGGCGTCGAGGTCTGTGCCGTCCTTCGGCACGACGACGACGGCCAACTCCTCGCCCAGCCGGTCGTCGGGGACGCCGAACGCGGCGGCCTCGTAGACGGCGGGGTGCTGGTAGACGACGCGCTCGATCTCGGCGCAGTAGATGTTCTCGCCGCCGCGCAGGACCATGTCCTTCTTGCGGTCGCGGATGTAGAGGAAGCCCTCCTCGTCGATCTCGGCGATGTCGCCGGTGCGCAGCCAGCCGTCCTGGATCGTCTCGGCGGTCGCCTCGGGGCGGTTCCAGTAGCCGCGAATGTTCATCGAGGACTTCATGATCAGCTCGCCCTGCTCGCCGGAGGGCAGCTCGTTGCCGTCGTCGTCGATGATCTTGAGCTCGACGATCGGGCAGGGTTTGCCGCAACTGTCCGGCTTCTCGACCAGGCCCTCGTCCGTGTTGCCGGCGCCGCCGGCGTTTGTCTCCGTCATTCCCCAGCCGAAGGACCAGTGCTTGTCCGGCATCTTCGCCTGCAGCCGGTCGACCATGCCGCCCGGGATCGGCGCGCCGCCGCCGGAGACGGCGATCAGGCTCCGCAGGTCGCGCTCCTTGAGCGAAGGCGACTGGAGCATCTCCCAGGTCATCGTCGGCACGCCGTTGAAGGAGGTGACGCGCTCGCGCTCGATCAACTCCAGGCCGAGTTCCGGGTTCCACTTGTACATCATCACGATCTTGCGGCCGACGCCGAAGGACGCGAGCAGGCCGGCGTGGCTGCCGCTCACGTGGAACAGCGGCAGGGGCATCAGGATGGAAGGCTGGAACTCCGGGTTCTCCTCCGGTTCCTCGAGCAGGCCCATCGCGATCCGCTGGGTGCCGTAGAAGCCCCAACTGCCGATGCCGCTCAACACGGCGCGGTGGGTCGAGACGGCGCCCTTGGGGAAGCCGGTCGTGCCGGACGTGAACAGGATCGTCACGTCGTCGTGGGGGCCGAGGTCGACATCGGGCATCGGTTGGCCGGCGGCCTCGCGCCACACTTCGTCGAAGTCGTCGACGCCGTCGGGCAGGTCGTCTTCCCAGCGCACGCCGATGCTCTTCACGCCGAGTTCGGGCAGGTGGCTCGCGACGCGCTCGTAGCGCTGCTGGTCGAAGATGGCGAGTCTGGCGCCCGAGTCCTTGAAGCCGTACTCGAGTTCCTCGCCCGACCACCAGCCGTTCAGCGACACGGAGATCGCGCCGGATGACGTGATCGCCATGAAGGCGATGACCCACTCCGGGTAGTTCCGCATGCCGATCGCGACGCGGTCGCCCTTCTCTACGCCGTAGCGGTGGACCAGTTGGTGGGCGAGAGCGGCGGCTCGCTCGTAGGCCTCGTTGTAGGTCAGCCGCGTGTCCTGGAAGACGAGGAAGTCCTTGTCGCCGTGGTCCTGGCGCGCCTGGTCGTAGACGTCACGCAGCGTCGGCGGCAGGTTCTTGAACACCTTGTAGTCGACGCCGCGGACCGTTTCCGTAACGAGTTCCCAGTCCGCGCCCGGGGCGGTCAGGTGGGCGACCGACTCGTCGTACGTCATCTGGCCCTGAATCGGCTCGGCGGTCTTCTCGCTCATGTCGTTCATGCGGTCGCCGCCCGTTCTTTCTCGTACGCCGCCCATTCCTCCTCGTAACCCTTGAAGGAGTGCTTGAGCGTCGCGTTGTTCAGGATCATCTCGGCCTTGGGCGCCTTCGTTTCGGCGTCCAGGAAGGTCGTCCTGACCCAGTTCGACTCGGTGCGCCGGCTCTCGCTCAGGGCGACGATCTCTCGCTCCAGCAGGTAGTCCTGCCCCACGAAAAGGGGACCGTCGATCACCCGGATCTGCTGGCCGGCGAACAGGCCCAGCGCCGGTCCGCGGGTGGGGAAGCCTGCCTTGCGGTTCGAGTAGCCTGCCAGGACGCTGACCATTTCCAGCGGGATGATCGCGCGGCCCCAGGGCGATGAGGCGCCCTCGTCCTCCGTGTACCAGGGGGAAGGCTCCGTGATCCTGTCGAGCTTCTGGTTCAGACTGAAGGGATAGAGCTTGCCCATGTGCTGGTCGAAGTCCATCCGCACTTCCTCGAGTCCCTTGCCCTTCATCCCGACTTCGAGATCGCGGAGGATGACCAAGGGCCCGGGCGGCCGCAGACGGGCTATTCGCGTGCCGATCTCCGACGACTCGACGTCGCCTCGGATCGAGGCGGTGCCGATCAGCACCTCGGTGCCGTCCGCCTTCTCGGCGCGGATGCGGACCTGGGTCTGGCCGTCCGCCGGCTGTTCGACGAGGGCGCGCACCTGTTCGCCTTCGACGACCATGTTCCGGTAGTGGGCGCTCAGGCAGCCGGTCTCGAACCACTCCTGTCCCCACAGGTCGTGGAGCAGGGGCACGAACTGGCTGAAGTGGGTCGGGCCCTCGATCGGCCCGCCGGCCACAAATCCCATCCGCTCGGCCGTCGAGTCGTCGTGGATGGACATGTGTCCGCCGTACTCCTGCTCGGCGAGCATCTGTTTCGGGGACCGTAGCGGTCCACGGATGGTTGTCGGCGTCTCGAAAGCGTCAGCCATTCTCGGGTCTCCTCGGTTGGGGGAGGGCGAAGTGTAGCGCCGCCGTGAGAGGATGAGGCGTGGTGAAGATACCGGGCGAGGATGTCGTCATCCGGAGCGTCGAATCGGCACTTGAGGGGAAGGCGGCCGAGGTTGATCGCTGCCCGAACTGCGGCTCCGACCAGGTCGACAGCTACTGCGCCGCCTGCGGCCAGCGTGCCGGCGACTTGCACACGACGGTCGGCCAGTTCGCCCGCGACGCGTTGGACGGCCTGTTCTCGTTCGACTCGCGCGTCTGGCGGACGTTGATTGCCCTGGTTCTCCGACCGGGCCTCCTGACCGTCGAGTACTGGCAGGGTCGGCGCGCCCGTTACGTTGCGCCGCTGCGGCTCTACCTGTTCGTCAGCTTCCTTACCTTCCTGCTGCTCGCGCTTTTGGCTCGGGGCGACGTTCTCGACACGACGGGGACGAACCCGGACGCACCCGTTCGAGTCGGATTCTCGGAAGACGCCGATGCGGAAGCCGACATGGGATGGTTCGTGGAACGTGTGCTCGTGCCGATCGTCGAGGACTCGGAGGGCTTCGAGGCACTTTTCGTGCAGCGACTCCCCTGGATGTTCTTTGCCCTCGTGCCGGTGTTCGCCATGTTCCTGCGGCTGCTGTACCGCCGCCGAGAGCGTTTCTATGTGCCGCACCTCGTTTTCGCACTTCACTTTCACGCCGCGGCGTTCCTGATCAGCAGCGCGGGAAGAGCAGGGGCACTCCTCTGGGAACCGCTCTCCGAAATCGCCTTCCTCGCCCTTCTCGTCGCGCTTTTCCTGTCGCTCCGGCGGGCGTTCGGAGAAGGTAGGTTCAGGACGATCGTCAAGCAGCTCTGCCTTCTCTTCGTCCACGGGCTCAGCATCGTGATCGCCATGGGGTCTCTGCTGATCCTGACCAGCTTGACGTTGTAGAGGTGGTGGATTCGGCTTCCGGCTGGTGATGGCGCCCCGAGACTTCTGCGGACTCGGTGTTCCCCCCATTCCGTCCTCTTCCGGGAGCTTGAGCCGGTGACTTGGGTCGCCGCGTTCCACAGCGCATGCCGCTAGGATCCTCCCCATGAGTCGGCTGGAGACGCTTCTCGACGCCATGCGTCCGCTTCTGGAGGAGCAGGGCGCATACGGCGCCTGGCTCTTCGGGTCGCAGGCCCGGGGCACGGCCGGTGCCGAAAGCGACATCGACTTGATCGTCGTCCAGCCGAGCGACGAGCCCCGGCCCATGCGTCGGCTGGCCTACTCCGCGGCGGTCGCGGCGGCCGGCGGTGCCGTCGATCTCCTGGTCTACACCCCCGAGGAGTTCGAGGCGATGAGGTCCGCGGGCAGGCCCTTCCTGGTGGATGCGTTGCTGGAGGCGAAACCAGTCCATCTTGAAACGCCTTGGGCCAGGCTCGTGGAGGGGGAGCTTCAGGAACTTCGCGGGGGAGCGGCGGCCTCCGTACCGACGCCGCCAGAGGTGGCGCGGGCCGAAGCCGAGCGGTGGCTGGGCATGGCCGAGTACGACCTCGGGTTTGCCCGCTACGCCTTCGACGGAGGGCACTACAACCAAGCCTGCTTCATCGCCCAGCAGGCGGCGGAGAAGGCGGTCAAGGCGATCGCGTACGGTCTGGGCGAGCGGCGTGTCCGCACCCACTCGCTTGTCGACATGATCGAGCGGTACGCCGAACGAGCGCCGGACCTGCTCAAGCTGCGTGCCTTGGGCAAGTCCCTGGACGTCCACTACGTCGAGGCCCGCTATCCGAACGGTCACGACGAGGGCATACCGGCCGAGACCTACACCCGACAGATGGCAGAGGAAGCCCTCGAAGCGGCGGAGAAGTTTGTCGACAGGGCCGTGCGCGTCCATGGCGGTGACGCCTCCTCCGAGTGATCGCCGAGCACAAGGGGGGCGGACGGCGGGGGCGACAGCGCAGCGGAAGTGGGAGAGGCGCTACAGAGTCTCCAGCGGGCCGCTGGTTTCAGCGAGGTTCGGCGGGACCGTGCCTCAAACAGCGTCTGACGGTCCGTCTTCTCGTTGTAGGCCCGTAGCGATGGCGCTCCGGACGGCGGCGCCGGCCTTCTTGCCGGAGACGGCGTCCAGGGCGCGGAAGTCGAGGTTGCGCCGACGCCTTTCGTACTGGACCCAGTAGGGATAGCCGCACGGTTCGCAGCGGAGCAACGCGCCGCGTTCGCGACGACGCTTGCCGCGGGCCGCCATCAGCAGGACGCGAGCGGTGAAGTCGACCGCCCGCTCTTCCGCCTCGACAGGTTCAAGCGCGGGTGGCAGGGTCGGCGGTCCCGGCGCGATGTCGACGTTCTGCAGCCGGATGTGTGCCGCCTGACCGCTCAAGCGGCAGACGAGTACCGCAAGTTGCTCGTCCGGCGACGAGCCGCTGCCGGCCAGGCGAGGGCCAGCGGCCGCCTCCAGCGTCTCGTAGATCACAAGCATGTGGGGCAGGTACAGAAGTTCCAGGGCCAGGGGCCGGCTGCGCCGGAGCCGGCGTAGCCGCCCGCCCGAAAGCAGCCGGCGCGCCTCGTCCTCGGCCACTTTCGGCGCGATGGCCGGTTCCGGCTGCTGCGGCTCGTTCAGCGCTTCCTCGGCTGCTTCGAGCGGCCGCGGCTTCCGTAGAACATGAGCACGGCGGCCGCGAACAGCAGCGCCGCTCCGGCGGCGGTGCCGAGGGCGAGATCGATCGTCAGGGCGGCCGAGAAGCCTCCGACCAGAACCGGTATCGACAGCACGGCCAGGAACACGCCGAGGATGCGGGCGGTGGAGCGGTCGCGGCTGGTGTGGTCAGAAGTCATCGCGCTCTACGAGCCGCGGGTCTGACGAGGCTCCGCCTCAGACCGACGAGCATGCGGGTCGGAGCGGATGCCGACGGGGACGTCGGCGCACCCAGTGGCGGAAACTTGCCCCAACTGTAAAGGCGACGCTTGTTCAAGGAGTCTAAGCCAACAGAAGGTAGATCACGAGGTAGGGGACGACGAACAGGGCGGCCCAGATTCTCAGATCACGCCAGCGGGCGCCGTCGGGCGCGCCGCGGAGCACCCAGTCGCGGCTGAGCCGCCAGACAGCGGCCGCTGGCAGAACGAGGAGGAGCGCCACGGCAATCCGCGCGCTCCAAAGCGGCAAGGCACCCATCGCGGAGTCGATCGGTCCGAGGACGAACTCGAGGATCGTTCTCATCGCGCCACGCCCCCGTCCTGCAGGCTGGCGACCCGATTCCGAAGCGCGGCTTGCACCGCCTCGTCGTTTTGCACCTCGCCCCAGACCAATCCCCGCAGGCGCTCCGGCGGTTCGGGCGGCGAGAGGAGGCTGACGATCCAGGTCACGGCGAGAGTGAACACGAAGGACCACCAGGCGACGAAGAGGAACGGTTCCTCGGAGGGGAACAGCCCGTCCATCGCGGGAGAATTCAGCAGCAGGCACAAGCCGACGCCGGCGACGAGGCCCGTGGCGCCACCGTAGCGGTTCGCGCCGCGCCAGAGGATGCCGAGCAGGAGGACCGCCAGGGTCGGCCCCTGGATCAGGGAGAAGACGGTCTGGATCGCGTTGTAGATGTTGCTGAAGCGCTGCTCGATTTCGGGAGCGATCAAGGCGGCCGCGATCAGCAGCACCGCGGAGAGGATGCGACCGAAACGCAACTCCGCGGCCGTTCCGAGTTCCCTGCCGCTCCACCGCCGCCGCAGACGGCCGAGCAGGTCGCGGCTCCATAGCGTCGCCGCCGAGTTCAGGTTCGAGTCGACGCTCGACATGAGAGCGGCCAGAAAGGCCGCGAACATCAGGCCGCGCAGTCCCGGCGGCAGCAACTGGGCGATCAGGCTCGGCACCGCCTCGTCGGCGTTCGCCAGATCGGGGACGATCAGGATCGCGGCCAGACCCGGCAGGGCGACGAGCAGCGGAATGAACAGCTTGAGGAAACCGGCCAGCAGTACGCCGGCCTTCGCGTCCCACTCGCTGCGCGCCCCGAGCGCCCGCTGCACGATCGTCTGATTGCCGGTGTAGTAGGCCACAGAGAGGACGATGCCGAGGCCCAGGACGATGCCGGTCCACGGGAAGGGCGTCGCCGTGTCGTGGGGCAGGTAGAGCGAGAAGTGGTCCGCGTACGCCGGTCCCTGGTTCAGGACGCCGTCCCGCAGCGCCGCGAGTCCGCCGACTTCGTAGAGCGCCCGCGCGACGAGGGCGGCGCCGCCCACGAACATGATGATGAGCTGGAGCACGTCGGTCATCACGACGGCCGCCAGACCGCCGCTGATCGTGTAGATGCCGACGATGCCGGTCGTGATCCAGATCGAGAGTTGCGGATCCCAGCCCAGCACCGTGCGCATGAGGAGCGCCGTGGCGTGGATCATGATTCCCAGGTTGAGTACCAGGATCAGGCCCCAGGCCAGGGCGAGGAAGCTGCGCACGCCGCTGCCGTAGCGCCGGCCCAGGAACTCGGGCACGGTGTAGACGCCGCTTCGCCAGTAGAAGGGCACGATGAGGAAGGCGGCGATCAGCAGCGCCGGCATCGAGCCGAGCCAGTCGAAGTTGGCCTGGGCGAGGCCGTAGCGGTAGGTCCCGCCGGCGACGGCGATGAAGTCCGTGGCACCGATGTCGCTGACGACGATCGACATGCCGATGGCCCAGAACGGCAGGGCGCGGCCGGCGAGCAGGAAGTCGCCGCTGGTCTTCACGTAGCGGCTGAAGGTCGTGCCGATGACCAGGATGCCCGCCAGATAGACGAGAACGATTGCCGTGTCGAGCCCGGAGAGTCCCCAGGTCATGTGGTTTCTCGCGCGGCCGGGCTATGGCCGAGAGGAGTTGCTGTGTGCAGATACCGCAGGCTTGCTGCCGCGTCATCGGCGGGCGAACCCTCCGCCTCCGCGGTTTCGTCCTGCTCGACGACGAACAGGCGCACGCCGGCGTCGAGCGCCGCCTCGACGCAGCCGGGGACGTCGACGTCCCCGGCGCCGAGCGGTCTGAACCAGCGTTCGGCGGTGGCCCGCCCAGGGTCGCGCTCGTCGGCCGGGCCGGGCAGCAGCCCGTCCTTCAGGTGCATGATGTGGACGCGGTCGCCCAGTTCGTCGATGAGGGACGCCGGGTCGTGCCCCGCGAAGGCGGCCCAGTAGATGTCGAGTTCCAGCCCCCAGCCGTTGTGTGAGCGGCAGGAGACGAGCGTGTGCAGGCCATCCACGCCGAGGCGCTTCGGTGAGCCGTCGTCGAACGGCAGCAGCTCGAATTCGTGGTTGTGGTACGCGAAGCGGAAGCCGCCGGCGCGGAACCGGTAGCTCAGCAGATCGAGCCGTTGGCCCAACTCCAAGTAGTGCGCGCGGCTGCCGTCGCCCCGTTGGTCTTCGTCGAGCCAGGGGCAGGCCAGGACTTCGCAGTCGAGTTCGCGGAAGGTCTCCATCACCGAGGCGGCATCCGCTTCGAGTTCGGCCAGCGGCACGTGAGCCGCCGCGAGGGAGAGCCCGCGGTCGGTGAGGAGTTGCCTCAGTTCGGTGGTCGTGCGGTTCCAGAGGCCGCCGAACCACTCGATCTCACGGTAGCCGGCGTCAACGGCCTGGTCCAGGGCCGTTTCGAGGTCTTCCTGCGCCTGGCGGCGCAGCGTGTAGAGCTGAAGCGCGACGCGAGGCGCGGCGGCCTCGCCGGTCGTCACTCGGCGGCCTCCGTGCCCGCCGCGCTGCCGGTTTCCTCGATCAGCCCGTGGTACAGGCCCAGGTAGTAGGGCAGCAGGAAGCTCGCCCCGTCGGCGAGGTAGCGCCCCGCACCGCCATGGTCGAGGCGCCAGGGATCGTGGTTCCAGTGGTTCACGAAGCGTTCGTCGATCGGCAGGACTTTGCCGCCTGGCAGGTGGCCTCGCGGGCCGCGGCGCTCTTCCTGCGCGTGCAGCAGGACGACGTCCAGGCGGTGGCTGTTTGACAGCGCCCAATCGAAGCGGTCGAGGGGATAGAGGACGAGGCTCTCGACCGCATCGTCGAGCGGGTAGTCGGTGCGGCTGTAGGTCTCGTCGTCGAAGGCGTCGCGGTAGCTGGCGCCGTCGATGGCCGAGGCATGGATGAAGTCGAACAGCGGGTTCCGCTCGGGCTGCACGACCTTCCAGTACTGGCGGAGCGAGTGGGCGACGACGCTCCGCACCGCCTCGTCCCGCTCGTACTTCAGGAGGTGGTAGTAGTTCATGAACGCCATCTCGTCGTCCGACTGGTTGCCGGTGCCGGGGCCGCTCTGGACCTTCGGGTTGCGCAGGTTGGCCAGGTAGGCGTGGTCGCCGAGGAGGCTGCGGGCGGCCTCCGCGTAGCGCTGACTGCCGCCTGATCCGCTCATGTGCTCTGCGATCCGCAGGTAGGTCAGGTAGGACAGCGAGTTCAGCCCGCGCTCCTCCCACCAGTCCTGGTCGTAGTTCAGTTGCTCGGGGCCGAACACCGCCCAGCGGGTGCGCTGGCCGTCATGGTCGACGAGAGCGCCGCCGTGGTTGATCAGGTGGTCGACGATCGCGAGCGCCGTCTCGCGGACCTCGGCGCGTTCCGCGTCGCTCTCCGCGACCAGGTCGTGGTAGAGGGCGTAGAAGAAGAAGTGGCCGTCCAGCTCGTCGGAACTCGTGTCGCTCTTCCAGTACACTGGCCGTCGGCGCTCGTGGGCCAACGGGGGTCGATCACCTTCCACAGGCCGTCCCGTTCCTCCTGCATCCGGCGGTCGCTCTCGAGCCGACCCTCGTTCGGATCGGGACCGTCGGCCGGCAGGATCGTGCGGGCGACAAAGCCGGGCGCGGCCGGCGGCGCGCCCCCCTGGGTCACGAGTTGCAGGAAGCGCAGCGCCTCGAACGCCTTGCGTGCGTTCTCGCGCGCTTCCGGCTCGCCGGTGACGGCCCAGCGGAAGCACTCCGCGGCGCCGTACATCGAGGTCCAGAGGCCGTCGTTGTCGCTGTCGGATTGACGGAACGCCGACGTGTCGCCCGGCTGTTCGAGGGCCACACCCAGGACGTAGCCGTAGGGCGTTCGCCGGTGGAAGCGGTCGATCGCCCCGTGAAAGCGCTCCGCCTTCTGCCGGAGGGTCATCGGGCGCATGTGAATCGCGCCGGAACCCGCGGCGGTCTCGACCCGGACCGTGCCGTCCCGGTCGACCTGGACCTCCAGCACGTGGTCGTGGGGCAGCCAGCGCCGCCCCTGCCGGTACTGCCAGCGCGGCGGGTCGTCCGGCGTGGCGCCCGGGATCAGGCGCACCAGTCCGCGCGTCGTGCCCGCCCAGACCGAGCCGTCCGGCGCGGCGGCCAGGTCCGTGAAGTCGTTCCAGGGCAGGCCGTCGGACCGGTCGTAGAGGCGCCAGGCGCCCGTGAGCTCGTCGAGAGAGCCGAGGCCCTGGGGCGAGGCGAACCACAGCCTGCCGTCGTAGTCGAACTCCACGGCGCGAACGTCGACCGGCGCCCAGCTCCGATCGCCATCGCGCGGCAACAGGCGTCGCCAGTCCGTCTCGGAGCCGGTTCGCACGTAGAGGCCGTCGGACGAAGCGGCGGCAACGCGGATCGCGGCATCCGTGACGACTTCGCGGATATCGCCCGGGGCGTCGGCGGCACGGGCGGGCGTCGCCGCGGACGCGTCGTCCGCGGCGTCTCTGTCGTCCGGCGCTTCGTACTCCGCGACCTGCTGCAGGAAAGGATCGACGCGGATTGGCAGGTCCGTCTGAGCCGCCAGGGCGAGCGGCGTCAGCAGGAGCCCGAGATGCACGATGCCAACCAGAAGGCCGGCTGACCCGGCGCCGAGGTGCGCGATGCCGACCGGAAGGCTGGCGGCGCCGACGGTGGGGGGCTGCCGATCGTCGCGCTTCATCGTCTTCAGATGCATGGGCAAGAGCCTACCTGTGGACGGGGCCGGGACTGCCGGGGTCGGCAGCGGCATGTGGAGTCGATCAACCGTTGCGCAGCGCCTCGATCGGGTCGAGTCTTGCCGCGTGCCTGGCTGGGTAGAAGCCGAAGCACATCCCGACTGCGCCGGCCGTGCCGAGCCCCAGGACGATGCCGGGACCGGAGAGCTGCCAGGTCCAGCCCGTGAACTGGCTGATGATCGCGGTGGTTCCCACGCCGAGCGCGGCGCCGATCAGGCCCCCGAGCAGGCAGAGCATGCCGGACTGCGTCAGGTACTGGCGCCTGATGTCGGCGCGCCTCGCGCCGAACGCGCGCCGAAGGCCGATTTCCGCGCGTTCTTCCCTCACCGCCCCGAGCATCGTGTTCATCAGGCCCACACCCCCGACCACGAGCGAGATGCCGCCGACCGTTCCAAGCAGGAGAGCGAACAGCCGCATCTGCGCCTCCATCTGTTCGATGATCTGGACGGGACTGTCCACGCGAACCTGGAGCCGGGGCTCCAGTCGCCGGAAGTGGTCCGTCACGGCTGCGCTCGCGGTCAGGTAGTGGACGTCCGGCGCCATGCGGAGCGTGATGCCGGTCAACGTCGCCTTGGGGGTCTTCCGCATGACGTGCCCGAGCGGCAGGAAGATCGTCTCGTCGGGGCGAATGTCTCCTCGTCCGCGAGGCCGGGGCTCAAGGACGCCGATGATCGTGTAGACCGCATCGTCGGTTCGAAAGGTTGCGCCGGGCCTCGCCGCGATGCCTCCTTCGCTTAGGGCGTTCGCGACGTCCGCGCCGATCACGGCGAATGCCCGGGAGCCGTCGAGCGGCGAGAGGAACCTGCCGTCGTTCAGGACCAGATTCTGGATCCGGGCGAAGGCCCGGGTCGCTCCGATGAGCGGCGTCTGCCTGCGGGCGTCCAGGCGCAGTTCGGTCGTGGAGATCGCATACGGCGCGGCGTCGCTGATCGACGGCAGCCGCACGAGGTCGGCCGCGTCCGCTTCGACGAGACCTTCCTTCCGCGCTCCGGGAGCGTTCGACTTCAGCAGGAAGGCGTGCACGGAAAGAATGTCGGTGCCGAGCGCCCGGAATTGTTCGAGCGCCTCGTCGCGGGCGATCGCGCCGATTGTGACCAGCGCGATCACGGAACCGGCGCCAATCGCGACGCCGACCAGGGTGAGCAGGCTGCGCCGCGGGGTCGCGATGAGCCTCGATGCCGCTTCCGTCAGATGGGCGGCCGCGGGCATCGTCATGAGGGCATCCCGGCAGGGGTGCGAGGCCGCCTGAGCTCGCTCTCTACGATCACGCCGTCATCGAGGCGGGCGACTCGGGAGCACAGTCGAGCCACGCCGTGATCGTGGGTGACGACGACGACCGTGATCCCGTCCTCCGAGTTCAGACGGAGCAGGTGGTTCATGATCTCGTGTCCGGTGTCCCGATCGAGCGCCGCGGTGGGCTCGTCGGCGAAGACGATAGCGGGCCGGCCGACGAGGGCCCGGGCGATTCCGACTCGCTGTTGCTGGCCGCCGGAAAGCTGGTTGGGGCGGTAGTCCACTCGATGGCCCATCCCGACCCGTTCAAGCGCTTCGATCGCGAGTCTCCTTGACTCGGGAGTGCTGACTCCGCGGTAGACGAGCGGCAACGCGACGTTTCGCCACGCGCTCAGATGCGCAAGCAGGTGGAAGGCCTGGAAGACGAACCCCATCGACCGGTTGCGAACGTCGGATCGCTCGTCGTCGTCGGTCGTCGCCACGTCGCGGTCGCCCAGCAGGTAGCGGCCGCTGCTTGGGCGGTCCAGCATTCCCATGATGTTCATCAGCGTGGACTTGCCGCTTCCGGAGTCGCCCATGATCGCGAGGCTGTCGCCCTGGCGGACCTCCAGGTCGACCCCTCGCAGGATCTCCGTGGTGACCGGCCCGACCGTGTAGTGCTTGCGGACACCCGACAGGGCGAGGCTGGCCCCCCCATCCGGGCCGGAGTGCGGCAGGAAGGCGGGTCGCCTCATCGCCCCGGCAAGAGGATGCGGTCGCCGGGACGGAGCCCTTCGACGATCTCGACCGAACTGAAGGTCGTCATCCCGGTCGTGACCTTTGCTGTCCGCACGGCGTCTCCTTCGACCAGTTCCACCGTCGTTTCGCCGTCGCGGATCGCGACCGCCTCGACCGGCGCCAGCAGAACGTCCGTCTCGTCGCGCACCAGGATCTCCAGAGTCGCGGACATGCCGATGCGGACCAGGGCACGCTGTTGCTCGGTCAGTTCGTCGACGACGGCAACGAGTTCGAAGGCGGGCGGAGAGTCTCCGGGATTCGTTGCCAGTGCCTCCGAGGAAACCCTGCCCACGGCGGCCTGCAGGTCGAAATCGGGGAAGGCTTCGCCGCGGACCGTGACCGGGGCGCCGGGGCGGATCAGCGCGACATCGAGTTCGTCGACGCGGCCGACGACGGACAGACCTTCGATGTCCCCTATCGTCAACAGGCGCTCGCCGTAGACGACGGAAGAACCCGCAACGAGGCGGTCCTGGGAGCGGTCCTCGGTGGACGGCGCGTCCCGCGGACCCATGACGACGCCCGGAATCGGCGCCCGCAGCACGGCGAGGCGCAGCGTCTCGCCGAGTTCCTCGAGTCGAGCCTGCGCGTTCGCAAGCTCCAGGCGCGCGATCTGTCCATCGGAGGCGCCCTGCTCCGTCACGACCGCGAGATCTTGCTCGGCGGCTTCAAGGTCGAGTCGGCGGTTCTCGAAGTTGCGCTCGGCGGCTTCGTGCTCGGCGGTCGGGATCACGCCGCGCTCCAGGAGGAAGGCCGTTTCGTCGAGCTGACTGCGGCTGTCCTCGAGGTCGATGCGCGCCTTGGTCACGTTGCGGCGTGCCCTGGATACCTCGACGCTCTCTTCCCAGTTCAAGGCTCGCTCGTGACGCTCGCGGGCCGCGATGAAGGTGGCCTCCGCCTCCCGGTGTTGCGCGGTCGTTTCCGTCACGTCGAGTTCGACCAGGGCCTGACCCGCTTCGACGCTCGCGCCGTAGGCCACGTGAACCGCGGCGATCTTTCCCGTCATCGGACTCGTGACGTCGATTTCGCGTCGGGGCGCGAGTTGGCCGATCACCGTGACGACGGCTTGGAGGGGTTGCGGCTCGACCACATGGATCCTCGTTTCGGCGGGCGCGGCCTGGCCCTCGCCCGGCGCCGTACGGTCCGGCCGGAGATCGAGAGCGAACACGGTGAGAGCCCCGAGCAGGAGCAGGAGCGCGGCGGTTCCGCCGAACCGGGCCAGACGAGTTCGCTTCCGGGCATCCGCCAGGTCCCGGTTCTGCTGCTCGAGTCGGCGGTAGGCCTCCTTGAGTTGCCGATGCTGCTCGTCGACCTCGTGGGCAAGCGAGAGCTCCTTCTGGCGCAGTTCGCGGATCTCGGAGATGTCGTCGAACACGACGGCGAGGGAGGTCGAGCCGCCTGCTCCCCGCGCCACCTCGGAAACACTCATCGACAACGTGCGCTTGCCGCCGGGAAAGGTCGCTTCCACGACGCGGCGCCGCACGAGCGTTCCGTTGTACACGGCGTCCAGAACGGTCTCGCAGAAGCCCTCGGCGCCCTCGATGGGCAGGAAGATCTCGGCGAAGGTGCGTCCGATGACTGCTTGCGGCGCCAATCCGGTGATCGCCGCCGCGGCGCTGTTGAACGTCGTCACCGCGCCGCCGGCTTCCAGCGAGAGCACGGCGCTGGCGAGGGTCTCCAGGATTGCCTCGTGAGTTGAACGGCGTCCTTCCGGCGCCTGGTCCGTCGTTGCCATCAGGGGTTTGCGGCTGTCCCCTGTTCCAGCCGTTCGACCGAGATTCCCCAGCGCTCAAGGGTCGTGCCCAGCGTCCGGTCCAGCTCGGTCACGGCGTTCAGGTAGGCGACCGTCGCGTCCAGTTCGTCGATCTCGGCGATGACCAGGTCGTTCTCGAAGGCGACGAGCTGGAAGTTCGTGGACACCCCGAGGTTCAGCTTCTCGCGCTCGATTTCGGCCTTTTCCTGGGCCAGACGGCGGCCTTCCGTGGCCAGGTCGACTCGTTGTCGGGTCAAGGAGACGTTCCGGATCGCGTTCGTCACCTCGATCACGACGCGCTGCTCGAACTCGACCAGGCGGTTCTTCGCGATTTCGTGTTCGGCGATCGCCTGGCGATGAATCAGCTCGGCCGGTCCCGCAGCCGGTCGGCCGATCGGCAGGGAGAGACCGAGAGCGATCCGGCGATCGCTTCTGTCCAGCCTGCGCCAGGCAGCGTCGGCCGAGTCGCCCACGCCGCTCAGGCTCGTGCCCAGGATCAAGGAGAGATCCCAGAGGCGATCGTTCCTTGCCACGATGACGCGCGTCTCCGCGTTCCGGACGCCGAGCAGCGTTGCCTGGTAGTCCGGGCGGTTTCTGAAGGCGGTCTGGACCGCTTCCTGCAGATCGGTTGAGCGCGGCGCCAGTTCCTCGGCGTCGAACTCGCCGAGATCTCCGAAACGGGTATCGACGTCGATGTCCAGGATGTCGATCAGAGCCAGGCGAGTCGCGTCGAGGCGACCTTCCGAGGCCACGAGATCAAGGCGGCGTCGGGCGATGTCCGCCTGCGTCTGGACGATGTCGCGCTCCGCCATGCGGCCGGTCTCCACGAGCAGCCGATTCACCTCGAGCAGGGACAGGGCCCGGCCGAGCGAACGCTCGGCAATACCCGTACGCTGGCGCGCCTGGGCGTACGCCCGGTATGCGCGTATCGAGTTCGTCGCCAGATCGATGATCGCGGCGCGGAAGGCGTGGATGTTCATCTCCTCGGTCAGCCGCGCGGTGCGCAGGGCCGCCTTGCCGACACGGATGCCGCCGCCGCGCAGCAAGGGCTGGGTGAACGTCAGGTCGACGACGCTCGCGTGGGGCGCCACCGCGGGCGGTTCGTCGCCCGTATAGGCGAGCCGCGAAGTCAGGCCGAACTCGCCGCCCGTCGGGACCCGAAGCCGCAGAGCGGTCTCGAGTCCCGCGCTCTCGAGCGTCGCGCCGGTCAGGTCGCGGTCCGCGTACGCTCCGGTCGTGATTCGTGGCTGGAACTCGGTCTCGGCAATCTTCAGCCTGAACCGTTCAACGGAGCGCCACAGGCGTTCGTTGGCGAGCGTCCTGCTGTTTCGCAGCGCCAGTGCGACCACATCCTGGACCGCGAGGTCGATCGTCGCGGCGCCTTCGCCGTTCGCGATCTGGCTTGCGCGAACCGGTGGAGGAGCCAGCAGAACCGACGCCAGGCAGAGAGGCAGGATCGCGGCGCGGGTCGACAGCCGGAACCCGGCGCCGGTCATCACGTCGGCTGAGGCACGCCCCGGGGGGCGGCGCCTGGGATCAGCAGTCGCCGACCTGCAGCCAGCCCTGCTGGCTGCTGTAGTTCGCGTTGCTGGAGCACCAGTGGAGCTGCTTCACCTGATTCAGGCTGCCGGTGAACGTAACGTTCCTGTCATTGCACTCCCTCTCGAGGTAGCACTGGTTGCTCGAGGTGACGCTCGTGCCCTGACTTGAGCACCACGCTTTTGCCTGCGAGTCGTACCAGGCGTTGACGCAGTCCGTGGACGTGATGCTCTGTGTCATCGCAACGGTGTCTTCCGGCGGGAGTTCCTGTGCCGGTTCGGTGTCGGCCCAGGCGAAAGCCAGCAGGCCGACCAACGCGAACAGGGCGATCGAGGAGACAATGACGGGGCGCTTCATGTGATCCATCCTCCCTTGGCTGGAGTCGTCGCAGTACCGGCGTTTGAACCGCTTCTCCAGACAGCAGTTTCCGACACTGCGTGCCGTTGTTGAGTCTCTCCTGACTGTAGTCGGAGGGTACAGGTGCGTCAAGTTGGAGAGCCTTTTGCCGGGACGACGAGCCTGCGACGAGGCCGGAGGCGCTGCGTGCTCTCAGGCGCGGAGCGTCCTCACGCCGTAGAGCGGGAAGTGGGCGTCGCGGGTGACGATCGTCAGCCCTTCGGCCTGAGCCTGGGCGATCAGGAACCGGTCGAACGGGTCCTTGTGATGCCTCGGCAGGCGCGCCGCAAGCTCGGCGTGATGGAACGAGAGCGGCAGGTGAGCGAAGCCCTTTTCGTCCACCAACGCCGCCAGGTTGTCGGGCGCTTCCATCTTCCCTTTCAGTTGCTTGACCGTGATCTCCCATGCTGTGATCGCGCTGACGAAGATCTCGTTTCGAGGGTTGACCATCGCCGCGTGAGCGCCCTTCCGCAGGATCGAATCGTCCGAGATCCACCACAGGAACGCGTGCGTGTCGAGCAGCAGGCGCTCCACCGTCAGGCTTCGTCCGGGAAGATCTTCGGGTTCATGATTTCTTCGAAGAGCTCCTCGTCCGGCTCGTCAAAGTCCGGCGCCATCCAGATCTTCCCTTCCAGACCGCCCGGTTTGCGGGGCTCCAGCTTCTTCTCGCGATAGGGCTCCAGCCGCAGGTACGGCTCTCCCGCCTTGGCGATGACGACTTCCTCGCCTTCCCAGGCCAGCCTGCCCAGACGCGAGAGTTGTGATTTCGCTTCGTGCATGTTCACCTGCATCCGTTCTCCCCTCCAGAGTTACGACCTGGCTAAGTCTGGCTAAGTCCTGTTCCGCCGTCAAGTGGGCATTCGCATCTCGCATGGCAGAGTCGCCGCCATGACTGGCACTCAACTGCGCGTCCTCCGAGCGTCCGAGATCGAGGCGGTACTTGACTTGCTCGACGGCTGGCCCTTTCCCGACGGCCAGAGTGGCCGGGACTTCTTCCGCCGCTGCATCGAACTCGATCCGGCGTTCGAGCCGCGGAACCTGTGGGTGGCGGAGCAGGGCGACGAGCTGGTTTCCTGCGTTCAGATCTTCCCGCGCCGGGTTCGTGTCGGCGGCCGCGTGCTGCCGATGGGCGGCATCGGCAGCGTGTTCACGCGGCCAGACTCGCGGCGGCGGGGCGTTGCGGGAGCACTCCTCGAACGGACGATCGAGGCCATGCGGGAGCGGGGAATGGTGCTCTCCTACCTGCTCGCGGAACGGCTCAAGTGGTATGGGCTTTACGGCTACCGGCCGTGGTCGCGTGGTTGGCGGACGTTGCACTGGCCGGACGCGCACGAACCCCCGGTCGTTTCTCCGGTCGCCGGCGTTCGTCGCTACGATCCGGCGACCGATCGCGGCGAGCTGGAACGCATCTGGGGCACGTACGCGGAAGGCGCCGGCGGCCGGCCGCTTGACGGCATCGTTCACCGGAGCTCCTCCGAGGACTGGCGCGGCAGCTTCCGGCTTGCCGGGACGCCGGATGAGGACATCTGGATCGCTGATGGCGGATCTCGCAGGGTGGCCTACCTGCGCGTCGCGGACTTCAGTGGCCGGTTGCGCGTTCTGGAGTGGGGCCGCGAGCGGGATGCGGCGTCGGCCCTGCGCGAGTTGGTGCGTACCGTACTGGCCGGGCGGAGGGTCGAATCGATCCGGATGCCCCTGATTCGCGACGAAGTGCTGGAAGGGGCCTTCGTCGCTGCCGGTGCACGAATCGAAACCCAACCGGCCTGGGACGAGCTGCCACCGGACGCCCGGCCGCCGGCGACCTGGATGGTCCGGTGCCTGGACGACGATGCGTTGGCCTCGCGCCTGGGTGAGGCCGGCGAAGGCGACGTCCTGGTCCGCTGCCTGCCGCCCGAGCGCTTCGCCTTTTGGGAGGCGGACCGGTTCTAGATTCCTTGAACAAGCGTAGCCTTTACAGTTGAGGCAAGTTCCGCCCACTGGGTGCGCCGGCGTCCCCGCCGGCATCCGGTCCGACCCGCATGCTCGTCGGTCTGAGGCGGAGCCTCGTTGGACTCCTTGAACAAGTGTCCTCTCATGGCCGCTTTGCTGGCCTGAGGCAGCTACACTCCCTTCCCATGCAGGTGCTCGACCCGTCCTGGGAGGGTTCGCCTCCGGCCTTTGCCACGGCTCCGCGGCTCACCGGCCTTGAAGGGATCGACATTGCGTTGCTCTCGAACGGCAAGGCCGGCGTCGAACCGCTCTTCGACCACGTCGAGACTCTGCTCCGGAATCTCTGGGGAGTGACCACGGTCGAACGGGCGACGAAGGGGAACTACAGTGCTCCGGCGGAGGCCGAGTTGGTGCGCCGGCTGGCCAGACGGCGGTTGGCGATCACCGGTGTCGGTGACTGAGGGAGCTGCTCGTCGTGCAGTCTGCACGACGCGGTCGAGTTCGAGCGAGCCGGCGTGCCCGCGGTCGGCGTGATGACGTCGGCGTTCGTCGACGGGGCCGAGTTGATGGCTCACGCATGCGGGGCACCCGACTACCGGTTCGCGGTGATCGAACATCCGATCAGCAGCGCGACCGGCGGGGAACTCCTCGAACGGGCAGGGGAGATCGTGCGCCAGGCGGAGGAACTCGTGCTCGCTGGCGAGGCCGGGGAGACGGGCTCCTGACCCAACGTAGTCAGGCCGTCGCCATCACGGCGATAGTGGCCACGATGGCGGTGACGCCGGCGGTGCCGGCGATGGCCCAGGATGGCGTGGTCCTCGCCGAGTTCATCTTCGAGACGGCGCCGTACCCCGAGTGCCACGCCTCGACGATCGCCGAGACGGCCTCCGGCGCCCTGGTCGCGGCCTGGTTCGGTGGCACGGCCGAGCGCAACCCCGACGTCGGCATCTGGTTCAGCCGGCTCGAGGCTGAGCGGGCGGAACCGGCTGCCGCGGGTTCATCGCCGAGCGGCCGCTGGAGTCCTCCGGCGGAGGTCGCCAACGGCGTCCAGGCTGACGGCACCCGTTACCCGACCTGGAACCCGGTGCTCTACCAGCCCCCGCAGGATGGCGCGCCGCTGCTCCTGTTCTACAAGGTCGGTCCGAGCCCCTCCGAGTGGTGGGGGATGGTCATGGAGTCCGCCGACGACGGGCGCACATGGAGCGAACCGCGCCGGCTTCCGGACGGCATCCTGGGGCCGATCAAGAACAAGCCGATCACGCTGCCCGACGGCGCTCTCCTGGCCGGATCGAGCATCGAGGATGCGCCGGAGCCGCCCGTCTGGCGGGCTCACTTCGAGCGTTCAAGCGATCTGGGACGGACCTGGACGCGCACCGACGGGCTGGCTGGCCAAACGGCGGCCGGCGATGACTTCTGGATCATCCAACCGACGATCCTGGCGCTTGGCGATGGCGAGCTTCTGGCGCTGTTCCGTTCCAAGCAGAGCCGCATCGCGGCCTCCCGTTCCACCGACGGAGGCCGCACCTGGGGCCCCGTCTACGCGACCGGCCTGCTCAATCCCGACGCCGGCGTCGACGGCGTGACCCTGGCGGATGGCCGGCACCTGCTCGTGTACAACCACAAGGTCCGCATCGATGGCGCCTGGGCCGGTTCCAGGTCGCGCCTGAACGTTGCGCTCTCAGACGACGGCGACACCTGGGACGCATCGCTCATGCTGGAGGACCAGGACGGCGAGTACTCCTATCCGGCGGTCATCCAGACCTACGACGGGTTGGTCCACGTGACCTACACGCACCGCCGGACCCGGATCCGGCACGTCGTGCTCGACCCGGCCGGGCTGCTGCGGCGGTCGATGCCCGGAGTCGACTGGCCGGCCGAAGCGCCGGTCCTGCCGCCGGCCTCCGAGTGACCGCCGGCGCCGACCTCGTCGTCTTCGCCGTCTACCTGGCGGCGGTCATCGCGTTGGGCCTGTCGCTCGCCCGGCGAAGCGGCACGGCGCGCGGCTTCATGATCGCCGGCGGCGCGCTGCCGGGCTGGGCGGTCGGCATGTCGATCTTCGGCACGTTCCTCTCGAGCAACACGTTCATCGGGGTGCCCGGGCAGGCTTTCGGCGGCAACTGGAACGCCTTCGTGTTCTCCCTGTCGTTGCCGGTCGCGGCGTTCCTGGCGGCCCGCTGGTGGATCCCCTTCTACCGCCGCGGCGACGCCATCTCGGCCTACCAGCACCTGGAAGCCCGCTTCGGTCGCTGGGCGCGGGCCTACGCGGTGGCCTGCTACCTGCTGACCCAGTTCGCCCGCGTCGGCTCGATTCTGTTCGGAGTGGCGCTGGCGATGAACGCGTTGACGGGTTGGCCGGTGGCCTGGATCATCCTGAGCACCGGCGTCGTGGTGACGATCTACACCCTGATCGGCGGCATCGAGGCGGTCATCTGGACCGACGTGATCCAGAGCGTTGTGTTGACCGTCGGCGCCCTCATCGTGGTCGGGCTGCTGATCGTCGACGCCCCGGGTGGCTTGAGCGGGCTGGTTGAGACGGCTGACGCCGCCGGCAAGTTCTCGCTCGGCAGCTTCGCCTTCGACTTCACGACCTCGACCTTCTGGGTCGTCCTGATCTACGGTCTGTTCATCAACTTCAACAACTTCGGCATCGACCAGAGCTACGTGCAGCGCTACCACGCCGCGAACAGTGACCGCGCGGCATCCCGATCCGTCTGGCTGGCGGCGGGCCTCTACCTGCCGGTGTCGGCGGTTTTCTTCTTCATCGGCACCGGGCTGTTCGTCGTTTTCCAGGGGCAACCGGAAGTCGCTGGCGTGGCCAGCGACCAGGCCTTCCCGCACTACATTTCGACCCGGCTGCCGGCCGGGGCCGCGGGTCTCCTGATCGCGGCGCTGTTCGCGGCCGCGATGAGCAGTATCGACACGTCGCTCAACAGCTCGGCGACCGTGTTCCTCTCCGACCTGTATCGCACCTACATTCGGCCGGAGCCCGGGCCCGACGGCGTCGAGGCGGAGGACCTCCGGGTGCTGCGCCGTGCGACAGTCGGCGTCGGCGTGGTCGGTACCGCCGCGGCGCTGCTCATGATCGGCGCCGGCAGCCTGCTCGACGTCTGGTGGACGTGGTCGGGCGTCTTTGCCGGCGGCCTGCTGGGATTGTTCGCTCTCGACCGGCTGGCGCCGCGAGCGGGCCGGGCCGCCGCCCAGTTGGGTGTGGCGGTCGGCGTGCTCGTCATCGTGTGGATGACCGCCTCACCGCGGCTCGATGGGGGACTGGCGATGCTGAGGAACCCGCTCCACAGCTACATGGTCACGGTCATCGGCACGCTGACGATCTTCGGGGTGGGGTTGCTGGTTTCGCGGTGGCGGCGGCTGCGTGGCGCTGCGATAGGGTGAACCCCTTCGATGCCCGTTCGAGACCTTTCACCCACGGGGTCTGCCGACCGCCCGCGGCGCGGTGCTGCGATCTTGCTGGCCGCGTCGCTGCTGCTCGTTCTGCTGCTCGGGGGTTGCGAGAGCCGGGGCGACCTGCTGGGCGTCGAACTCGTCGTGTTCACGGTCGGCGAATGGGTCGGCACCGGCCCGCAGGGAGAAGAACTGCGCTTCCTTCTCGAGCGCGACGACGACGAAGCGGTTGTCACCGCGTTCATCGTTGAGCTGCCCGGGCTCGCCGACATGCTTGAGGGTCAGGCGGAGGCTTGCAGCGCAGTCGTCTCCGCGTTCAGCCGGTTCGGCAATCTGGAAATCAGCGTGCCGGTTCGGGGCGGCGGCTTCCGTTTCCGCACGCCGAACGACGTTCGGGTCGACAACAGCGGCTACATCCGAGCGGAGGTGGTCGGCCGCTTCGAGGCGCCGGACAGCGCGACGGTCGACGCGGACATCGAGATCGACGTGACCCGGGAGGTTCCCTGCCGCGGCGAGTTCATGGTGAGTTGGCAGATGGAGCCGTCAGGCTCCTGAGTCGCGGGCGGGGCGATCAGGCGCCAGACAGGGTCGATGTATCCCGGCAGGTACGCGCGCGAGACTCCTGACAAGCCGGCGGTCATCATGGCCGGAACCGGTGAATCGGTCAGCTATCTCGAGCTCGATCAGCGATCGAACCGGCTGGCCCGGCTCTGGTACGCACAGGGCTTGCGGCCCGGCGATCACGTGGCGATCTTCATGGAGAACCATCCGCGCTACTTCGACGTCTACTGGGCGGCGATCCGCTCGGGCCTCTACCTGACCACCGTCAACCGCTACCTCAGCGCCGAGGAAGCGGCCTACATCGTCAAGGACTGCGGTGCGAAGAGCATCGTCGCTTCGGTGAAGCTGGCCGAGGCGTGTGCTGAGCTGACGGATCTGATCCCGACCTGCCCCGGCCGGCTGATCGTCGACGACGACGGATTGGGCATCCCGCCCGGCTGGGACGACTACGGCGAGGCCACGGCCGCGTTCCCGGCCGAGCCGCTCGCCGAGCAGCCGCGCGGCAGCACGATGCTCTACAGCTCCGGCACGACCGGCCGCCCGAAGGGAATCCTGCGCCCGCTCATCGGACTGTCGGTGGAGGAAGTGCCGGACGAGCGCTTCGAGGTGTTGACGGGCATCTACGGCATCGACAGTGATTCGATCTACCTGTCGCCGGCGCCCCTCTACCACGCTGCGCCGATCGGCTTCACCGCGGGTACGCAGACGCTGGGCGGCACGGTGGTCGTGATGGAGCGGTTCGACCCGGAACTCTCGCTCAAGGCGATCGAGGACTTTCGGGTTACCGTCAGCCAGTGGGTGCCGACGATGTTCAACCGCATGCTGAAGCTCCCCCATGAGGCGCGAACCCGCTACGACCTGTCGAGCCACCAGCGGGCGATCCACGCCGCCGCTCCCTGCCCGGTCGACGTCAAGCGTCGGATGATCGAGTGGTGGGGGCCGATCATCCTGGAGTACTACGCCGGCTCCGAGGGCAACGGCATGTGCGCGGTCGAAACGGACGAGTGGCTCAGAAAACCGGGCACGGTCGGCAAGTGCCTGACGGCGACTGTCCACATCTGTGACGACGACGGCGAGGAGTTGCCGCCAGGAGAGCCGGGGACGATCTACTTCGAGCCGCCGGAGGACGCGGACCTGTTCGAGTATCACGGCGACGAGGAGAAGACGCTCGGTTCCCGGCATCCGCGCCATTCCCGGTGGAGCACGCTGGGCGACGTCGGCTATCTGGACGAGGACGGCTACGTCTTCCTCACCGACCGCAAGGCGTTCATGATCATCTCGGGCGGCGTGAACATCTATCCGCAGGAGATCGAGGACGCTCTCATCCTCCATCCGAAGGTGGCCGACGTGGCGGTCATCGGCGTGCCGAACGAGGACCTGGGCGAAGAGGTCAAGGCGGTCGTCCAGTTGATGCCCGGATTCGAGGAGAGAACGGAACTGGCAGAGGAACTGATGGTCTACGCGCGAGAACGCGTCGCGCACTATAAGGCGCCCAAGTCGATCGACTTCGAGGAGCAGCTTCCACGTCTGCCCACCGGCAAGCTCTACAAGCGCCTGCTGCGCGACCGCTACTGGACGGGCCGAACGTCGAGGATCGTCTAGAGGTGTCGTCTTTGCAGTTGAGTCAAGTTTCGCTCACTGGGTGCGCCGGCGTCCCCGCCGGCATCCGGTCCGACCCGCAGGCTCGTCGGTCTGAGGCGGAGCCTCGTTAGCTGGTGGCTGGACGGCGACTGGATTGCTGACCGCGATCGCGGACGACCTGGCGCGGGACGTCGACGATCTCCGGTTCGGTCCGCCGGTCGCACACGTCTACAACCCGCTGGTCTACGCCCGCACGGTGCACCGCGCCTACCTGGACCTGGCAGGCGACGGGCCGGGCCGCGTCGTGCTGCTCGGCATGAACCCGGGTCCGTGGGGCATGAGCCAGACCGGCGTGCCGTTCGGTGAGGTGGCGTTCGTGCGGGACTGGCTCGGCATCGAGGCGCCGGTGGCGTCGCCGGCAGGCCAGCACGCGAAGCGGCCGATTCTCGGCTTCGACTGTCAGCGGAGCGAGGTCAGCGGACGCCGCGTCTGGGCCTGGGCGGCGCGCCGTTTCAAGACGCCGGCGGCGTTCTTCGCGCGCTTCCTGATCTGGAACTACTGCCCGCTGGCGTTTCTGTTGGAGAGCGGCGCAAACCTGACGCCCGACCGGCTGCGTGCGGAAGAGAAGGCGCCGCTGTTCGAGGTCTGCGACCGGGCGCTGCAACAGACGGTCGAGGTGCTGGCGCCGCGGCTGGTCGTGGGCGTTGGCGTGTTCGCGGAGGGTCGTGCGCGCCGCGCGCTCGCGGAACTGGACGTGCCGGTCGGCCGGATGCTCCATCCCAGCCCGGCCAGCCCGGCTGCGAATCGCGGCTGGGAAGAGCAGGCGGAGCGCGATCTGAGGGGCCTGGGCGTGAAGCTGTAGGTTTGGCGGGGGTCGCGCCACCCGGGTTCCCGCCGGCATCCGACCCTGGGTGCGCCGGCGTCCCCGCCGGCATCCGGCGCGAAAGCGCCGGCTTCCGGGCCTGATGTCGCGCTAGGCCGAAGTTCTGAGCGTTTGGGCGCCTCGCGCGGTGCGGCAGGCCTTGTTCCAGTTGGGTTTCCCTGCTTCGGGGACTGTCTCGCGCCTGCCTTTTGTACCCATGTAAGAGCGGGAGATGAGGTAGACATCATAAGATGGCGCGGCTAACATGAGAAGCCATGTACATCGAACGCGTGCCCAACCGCAACTCGCCGCCCGCCGTCCTGCTCCGAGAGTCCTACCGACTGGACGGAAAGGTCAAGAAACGCACACTCGCCAACCTCTCCAGGTTGCCTGAGCATCTCGTCGAAGGATTCAGAACACTGCTCAAGGGAGGCGTCGCCCTGCCCTCCCTCGACGCCGCCTTCGAGATCCTGCGAGCCAAACCCCACGGGCACGTCGCCGCCGTGCTCGGCACGCTGAAACGGCTCGGACTCGAGAGACTGCTCGACCGCGCCCCCTCGAAGCAACGAGCCCTCGTCGTCGCCATGATCGCGGCGCGAATCCTCGAACCGCGTTCCAAGCTTGCCACCGCCAGAGGACTCGCCAGCGAAACCGCCACTCACACCCTCGCCGAAGAACTCGGGGTCGAAGAAGCCTCCGCAGACGACCTCTACGAGGCCATGGACTGGCTGATTCAACGCCAGCCGAAGATCGAACGCGGACTCGCCAGGCGGCATCTCGAAGAAGGCTCGCTCGTCCTCTGCGACCTGACCTCCGTCTACCTCGAAGGCAGCAAGTGCAAGCTGGCCAGACACGGCTACTCCAGGGACAAGAAACGGGGAAAGCTGCAGATCGTCTTCGCCCTGCTCTGCAACCGGGACGGATGCCCGGTAGCCGTCGAGGTCTTCGAGGGCAACACCGCCGACCCCGCCGCGTTGAACAGCCAGGTGCAGAAGCTCCGCGACCGCTTCTCGCTGGATCGGGTCGTCGTCGTCGGCGACCGCGGACTGATCACCAACGCCCGCATCGAGGAAGACCTCGACCCCGCCGGTCTGGCCTGGATCAGCGCCCTGCGCGCGCCGGCCATCCGCACCCTGGCCGAGCAGGGATGGCTGCAACTGTCGCTCTTCGACCAACGAGACCTGGCGGAGATCAGCGCCCCGGAGCTGTACCCCGACGAGCGCCTGATCGTGTGCCGGAACCCGCTCCTGGCGGCCGAGAGGCGCCGCAAGCGTCTGGAACTGCTCGACAGGACCGACGAACTCCTCGAAGCCGTCCAAAAGGCCACGAAGCGAAAGAACAGGCCGCTTCGCGGCAGCAAGGAAATCGCTGTCAGAGCCGACCGAGCCCTGAGAAAGTACAAGGTCGGCAAGCACTACGACATCGAGATCGAAGACGACGGCTTCAGCTTCAGCCGCAACCAGCAACGCATCGACGACGAGGCAGCCCTCGACGGCCTCTACGTCATACGAACCAACGTCCCGCAAGACGACCTGACCGCCGAGGACGCCGTACGCTCCTACAAGAGCCTCAGCCGCGTCGAACGAGCCTTCCGAAGCCTCAAGAGCGTCGACCTCAAGGTCCGACCCGTACACCACCGACTCGACGGCCGCGTGCGAGCACACGTCCTCCTCTGCACCCTCGCCTACTACGTCGAATGGCACATGAGAAGGCGGCTCGCGCCTATTCTCTTCGACGATGAACACAAGACCGACGATCGGGACTCACCCGTAGACCCGGCGCGCAGATCCAACGCCGCGATGCTCAAGGTCAACTCCCGACGCACCGACGATGGACTCCCCGTCCACAGCTTCCAGACGCTCCTCCAAGACCTCGCCACGCTGACCAGAAACCGAGTCGCCATGCCGGGCGCCGAAGACGACTTCGCCGACATACTCGCCCGGCCCACGCCTCTACAGGAAAGGGCCCTCGGACTCCTCAAAGTACGACCCTGAAAGACGACCGTACCCAGTACCGTACACGCCGAATCCACCATCAATCCCCTACCCATAAGGGATTCTCCAACTTGGTGCTCAGAACTTCGGGCTAACCCGAGCCGGCCTCGCGCGGCTCGACCGCTACGTCCTCGATCGCCAGGACGACCGCGTCGTGGATCGCCGGACGGAGCTTTCTGATCGCGATGTTGTCCCGGGTCGGGTGGACGCGGTTCGTCAGCAGGACGACGATCAGGTCGAGCTCCGGGTCGATCCAGAGAGACGTGCCGGTGAAGCCGGTGTGGCCGAAGGAGCGCGCGGAGAAGTAGCGGCCGGCGGAGCTCGGGTCGGAGGGTGTGTCCCAGCCGAGCGCGCGGCTGCTGCCTGGGACGAGTTCGGCGCGGCGGGTGAAGAGGGCGACCGTCCTGACGCCGGCAAGCCGCCGCTCGCCGTAGACGCCGCCGTAGAGCATCGCCTGACCGAAGACGGCGACATCGCGGGCCGTGCCGAACAGGCCGGCGTGCGGGGCGATGCCGCCCAGCGCGTGGGTGTTCTCGTCGTGGACTTCGCCGTGGGGGAGTCGACCGCGCCAGGCGTCGAACTCGGTGGGCGCGATCCGCTCGCGCAGCTCGTCCGCCGGGACGTAGCCGGTGTCGACCAGCCCCAGCGGCTCCAGGATCTCCTTCTCGACCTGCAGCGCCAGGCCGCGGTCCGAACCGCGTTCCAGGATCTCGCCCAGGAGCAGCACGCCGAGATCCGAGTAGATCGCTCGCTCGCGCCGGCCGGCTTCCAGGCTCGTGCCGGCGATGTGCTCCAGGTAGCGGGCGCGGGCCTCGTCCCGGTCGAGCCCTTCGCCGAGCTCCCGGAACAGCTCGGTGCAGCAGGGCAGGCCGCTCGCGTGGGCGAGCAGGTCGCGAAGCGTGGCCTGACCCACCGGCGACCCGGCGAGTTCCGGCAGGAGGGACGCCGCTTCGGCGTCGAGTTCGAGTTCGCCGGAATCGACTCGTCGCATGATCAGCGTGGTCGTCGCGATGACCTTCGTCAGGGAAGCCAGGTCGTAGATCGTGGCCGGGGACACCGTGGCGGCGTCCTCGTCGTACGTCAGGCGGCCTGCGGCCTGCTCCAGGACCACCGCGCCGTGTCGGGCCACCAGCAGGACGCCGCCGGGCGTCACGCCGTCCACGACCGCTTCCTTCAGCAGGTCGGCGGCGCGTTCGAGCCGTTCCGGGTCGAAACCGGCCGCGTCGGGCGGAGCATCGCGGAGGACCGTGGCGGTCGTTGCCGGGTCGGCCGGCCTTCGGGGGGACAACGGTGCGCGGGCGCTCGGGGAGTCCTGGGGTTTTGGGGGCAGGCAGGCGGTGGATGCCGCGAGAACCAGGCCGGCCGCCAGCAGGAGCGCGGCCGGCTTGCAGGCTTCTGGCCCTGGCGCGGAGTTCTGCGCGAGTGACGTGAGCAACGCGGCCAGAATAGGAGGTCGGGCGGAGGAAAGCAAAGCGGCAACCACTCGGCCGGGCTTGCCACACCCTGCGAAGCGCCATCGGCGGCAGGGGCGTCTCCCGCTGCGCGCGCCGGTCTTCCGACCCGCCTCGCTGCGGTTGATAGCCTGAACGCTCATCGTGACGAAGGACTGTGAATCGCGAGGAGGAGTTGAGGCCCATGAGGGATTTCCGGAACGGAACGATCGTCCTGAGCGTGGCACTGGTTGCTGCTTGCGGTTACGGCGGCAATGGCGAGGAGACGGAACCGATGGTGTATGAGGCGACACAAGCGGTGGAGATGGACGGCTCGGTGCTGCGCAACGACCCGGCGATGGACGACCTGGTTCCGCTGGACGCAGTGGTCGAGAAGGTGGCCGATGGCTTCACCTTCACCGAAGGCCCTGTGTGGGTGCCGGGCGAGCCCGACCGGCTCTACTTCAGCGACATTCCGGAGAACAAGATCTACCGCTGGTCCGAAGGCGAGGGCGCGGTCGTATTCCTCGAGCCCGTTCTGCCGGACGACGCGGGCACCGGCGGCACGGGCGGTTCGAACGGACTCGCCCTGCACCCGGACGGCCGGCTCGTCCTCTGCGAGCACGGCAACCGCGTCGTGTCCGCGATGCCGCTCGACGGTGAGCGGGTCAACCTGGCCGATAGCTACGGCGGCAAGCGGCTCAACAGCCCGAACGACATCGTGTTCCACTCGAGCGGCGCGGCTTTCTTCACCGATCCTCCGTACGGGCTGGCCGGCCAGGACGGTTCGGAGAACAAGGAGCAGGAGCACAACGGCATCTATCGCCTGGACCCGGACGGCACGGTGACCCTGCTCGAGACCGGTCAGACCCGCCCCAACGGCCTCGGTCTGTCGCCCGACGAGAAGATGCTCTATGTGGCGAACTCGGACGCGCCGCCCAACCGGTACTGGAAGAAGTACGCGGTGAACGACGACCTGACGTTGGGCGAAGGCGAGATGTTCTTCGACGCCAGCGACATGGAGGCGCCTGGAGCGCCGGACGGTCTGGCCGTCGACGTGGATGGCAACGTCTTCGCGACGGGGCCGGGCGGCGTCATGGTCTTCGCGCCCGACGGCCGCCACCTGGGCACGATCGCGCCGGCCGAGCTGCCCGCGAACACGGCCTTCGGCGGCGACGGCAGCACGCTCTACATGACCGCACGGACGGGTCTCTACCGGGTCAGGACGAACACCCGGGGCGACGTCTACGCAAGTGGAGAGTAGTCAGGCGCGCCGCTCTCTATAGCCTCGCATGTCTCTATAGCCTCGGATGGGACTACGCGGCAGCTTCGGCCCGCTCGACTGGCTGATCCTCGTCGCGATTCTGGTCGGCCTGACCCTGCTGTCGCGTTCGCTCTCGCGGCGGCAGAAGACGGAGCGGGACTACTTCGCGGGTTCGCGCAACCTGCCTTGGTACGCGGTGGCCGCGTCCCTGGTCGCGACCGAGATCAGCGCGGTGACCTACATCAGCCTGCCGTCGATCGTCTACCGGTCCGGAGGCAACCTGACGTACCTGCAGATCGGGCTGTTCGGCTACGTGGCCGCGCGCCTGCTCGTGGCGCGCTTCCTCGTGCCGGCGTACTACCGGTACGACGTGATGAGCCCGTACGACCTGATCGAACGGCGGCTGGGCGGCTCGGGAGCGGCGGTCCGGAAGACGGCGACCGGCCTGTTCTGGCTTGGAGGCGTACTGGCCCAGTCGGCCCGGGTCTACCTCTCGGCGGTCGTGCTCGGGGTGCTGCTGCACCGGGAGTTGGGCTGGCTCGAGCGGGCGACGGGCGTGCCGCCCCTGGTCGCGGCGGTGGGGGCCGTCGTCGCGGTCGCCGTCGTCTGGACCTGGCTTGGCGGCATGGCGGCCGTCGTCTGGACGGACGCGGTGCTGTTCCTGCTGTTCGTCGTCGGCGTCGCGGTCAGCCTGAGCGTCGTTGTGCGGGAGATCGAGGCCAGTATCTCGACGACGCTGGGGGATGCCTGGACGGCGGGGAAGTTCACGCTCTTCGACCTGTCGGCCTCTCTTTCGACCCCATACACACTGTGGGCCGCCCTCGTCGGCGCCACGGTCGGTGGCTTCGCGGCCTTCGGCACGGACCAGTTGATGGCCCAGCGCATCTTCTGCTGCCGGAATGCGCGGGAAGCTCGGCGGGCGGTCGTGGCCAGCAGCGTGTCCGTGCTCGTTTCCTTCGCGTTCGCCCTGGTCGGAATCGGGTTGTGGGCGTACTACGAGCAGGCGCCGCTTCGAGGCGCCGGAGCGGAGATCGTGGCGGAACAGCCGGACCGCGTGTTCGCCGTGTTCGCGGTGGAGGCCGTGCCGGCGGGCCTGAAGGCGCTGGTTGTTGCCGGCGCGCTGGCCGCGGCGGTCTCGAGCCTTGACTCGATCCTCGCGGCGCTTGCGCAGACGACGACGTCGCTCGTCGGTTCCCGCCGGCGCGCGGCCGCGGGGCTGCGGCTGCCGCGACTGCTCGTCGTTGGCTGGGGCCTGGTGCTGGGCGCCGTGTCCCTGTTGATGGACCCGGTGGCCGCGCGCTACGACGCGCTGCTCGACCTGGCGCTGGCGATGGCGGGGTACACCGGCGGGGCACTCTTGGTGGCGGTCGTGCTGGCCCTGGCGCCGCTTGGCCGGGACGGCCGCGGCTTCCTGTGGTCCGGGCCGTTATCCGCGCTGGCTGTCTTCGCGGTGGCCTGGCATCAGCCAGCCGCGGGCTGGATCTGTCTGATTGGCGGCGCCGTGTTGCTTGTGACCTGGTGGCGCTCGCCCGGTCGCGACCGGATGGGGGCCGGCTTGCTGCTGGTCGCGGGCGTTGCCCTGGTCATCGCGCTGTGGCGCTGGGCGGAGGGCCCGGGCGGCGAGCTGCTGGCCTGGCCCTGGTACACGCCGCTGGGGGCGGCGGTGGCCTGGCTGTGGGGCTTGGGGTTGAGTGGCCGCAACGAGAGACCACCGTCGCCCGGGCGTGACGCCGCCGGCTATCCGAGCGCCTTCTCCTTGAGGTAGCCGTTGATCGTCATTCCACGCGATGCGGACCGAGCGGCCAGCAGTTTGTGTTCTTGGGGACTGACGCGCAGCGTGATCCGGCCGGAGTACGTCCTGGCTACGACTTCGGGCACGTTCTTCAGCCAGTCCGGATCGTCCAGCAAGTCGTCGATGATGGCCTCCAGCTTTTCCGCCACCTCGGCCCGCGTTTCCCCGTGGCAGCACTGGCCCACAAGGGGCCAGGCGCTGCCGATGAAGCAATCGTCCTCATCGCTCCGCTCGATCAAGACGCTGTAGTGCTTCGTGTCCATGACTCGCCTCCTATCGCTTCACCAGCTCCGTCACCTGCTTTTCCTGGTAGGGCTTGGCGTCGTCGCCGTCCCTGCCCGACAGCACGAGCTGCCTGCCATCCAGGTGGATGTACTTCCGATGGCTGCCCTTCCCGGGTCTTCGCCGGAAACCCGACTTTTCCAGCACCTTGGCCAACTCCCGGATCTTCTTCGGCATGACGCCATAGTGACGCCATCGGGTAGCGCGCGTCAATGCCGCTGTAGTGTCGTGACATGAGCCAGAAGAACGGGGCCACGCGACGGCAGATGATCGCCGCTGCCGGCGCTCTCGGTGCGGCGGCGGTCGTCGGCGGTGCCTGTTCGCCTGCCGAGCGGGATGCGGTCGCCTGGCCGGAGGACGAGACCGAGTCGGAAGGGAGCGCCTTCGAACTCGAGGAGGCGACGATCGCCGAACTGGGCGGTCAGATGGCGTCCGGTGAGCGGACGAGCGCCGAGATCACGCGGCTCTACCTCGACCGGATCCTTGCCCTGGACCGTCAGGGGCCGACCCTGCGGTCGGTGATCGAGACGAACCCGGACGCGCTGGAGATCGCGGAGGGGCTTGACGCGGAGCGCGCCGCGGGCAACGTGCGCGGTCCGCTGCACGGTGTTCCGATCCTGCTCAAGGACAACATCGCGACCGCCGACCGGAACACGACGACCGCCGGTTCCCTGGCGCTTGAAGGCTCGATTCCCGGGCAGGACGCCTTCGTCGCGGCCCGGCTGCGGCGCGCGGGCGCCGTACTGCTTGGCAAGGCGAACCTGAGCGAGTGGGCGAATTTCCGCTCCAACCGGTCGAGTTCGGGCTGGAGCGGGCGTGGCGGGCAGTGCCGCAATCCCTACGTCCTCAACCGGAATCCGTGCGGTTCGAGCTCCGGCTCCGGCGTCGCCACGTCGGCGAACCTCTGCGCGGCCGGGGTCGGCACGGAGACCGACGGCTCGATCATCTGCCCGTCGTCGGCGAACGGCCTGGTCGGGATCAAGCCGACGGTCGGCATGGTCAGCCGCGGCGGGATCGTGCCCATTTCGGCGATCCAGGACACGGCCGGGCCGATGGCGCGCACCGTCTCCTGTGCCGCGGCGCTCCTGAGCGGCATGACGGGCGAGGACCCGCTGGACCCGGCGACCGCCAGCTCGCCGGTTCCCACCGACCTGACGCGCCACCTCGGCGGCGAGGATCCGGGCGGGGGGGCCGCCTCTGACCTGGGCGGACTGCGGATCGGCATCGGCCGCCAGTTTTTCGGTCGGGACAGCCGCGTCGACGCGGTGATGGAAGAGGCGATCGAGGCGCTCCGCAGCCTCGGCGCGGAGATCGTCGACCCGGTCGAGATCGCCCACCGCCGGGAGGCGGGGCGGCACGAGTACGAGGCGATGCTCTACGAGTTCAAGGCCGGTCTGAACGAGTACCTCGCGGGAGCAGGGGAGGACGCTCCGGTGAGAACGCTCGCGGACGTGATCGCCTTCAACGAGGCGCATGCGGCCGAGGAGATGCCCTTCTTCGGCCAGGAGATCCTGATCGAAGCGGAGGCCAGGGGCCCGCTGACGGAGGCTGCCTACCGGACGGCCCGCGACACGGCAAGCCGGCTGTCACGGGCCGAAGGGATCGACGCGACGCTCGCGCGGCACAGCCTGAACGCGATCCTGGGACCCAGCGGCGGCCCGGCCTGGGTGACGGACCTGGTCCACGGCGACACGTTCTCGGTCGGCAGCGCCGGTGCGGCGGCAGTCGCCGGCTACCCGAACGTGACCGTCCCGGCGGGCCACATCCACGGCCTGCCGGTCGGCGTCTCCTTCTTTGGCCCGGCCTGGAGCGAGCCGACGCTGATTCGCATCGCCTGGGCCTTCGAGCAGGCCGCGCCGCACCGCCGGCCTCCGCGGTTCCGCGCCAGCGTCGACGACGCCTGAAGCCGGGCGGCGCCTTTCGTCAACTCGCTGCCAGCGCGTCTACGCCCGCATCTCCCGGAAGCACTTCCGCAGTTCGCCGACGAACACGTCCGGCACCTCGAAGGCGGCGAAGTGCCCGCCCTTCTCCAGCCGGTTCCAGTAGACGAGCTGGCGGTAGCGCCGTTCGGCCCAGCGGCGCGAAGCGCGGAAGATCTCCTTGGGGAAGATGCTGCAGCCGACCGGAATCTCGACCGGGTCATTGCCGCCCTTGCCGAAGCTCTCCCAGTAGATGCGTCCCGATGAGGCGCCGCAGGCCGGCAGCCAGTACATCATCACGTTGTCGAGCAACTGGTCGCGGCTGAGCACGTCTTCGGGATGGCCGTCGTTGTCGGTCCAGGACCAGAACTTCTCGACGATCCAGGCGGCCTGGCCGGCAGGCGAATCGACCAGTCCGTAACCCAGGGTCTGCGGCCGCGTGGACTGCTGCTTCGAGTAGCCCGAGTCCCAGTCGCGGTAGTGCTGGATCCCCGCGAGGGCGTCCTTCTCGTTGTCCGTCAGGTCACCCATCGTGCTCTGGTCGACACCAACGGTCGGCATGTTCACGTGGATGCCGTGGCAGTGTTCGTGGTCCTGGATCGCGATTGCCGTGCTGACCGCGGCGCCCCAGTCGCCGCCTTGGGCGAAGTACCACTCGTAGCCGAGGCGGGCCATCAACTGAGCCCAGGCATCGGCCGTCTTTTCGACGCTCCAGCCGGGAGAGGTCGGCTTGTCCGAGAAACCGAAGCCGGGCAAGGTGGGGACGACAAGGTGGAAGGCGTCCTCTGTCGAGCCGCCGTGGGCCGTCGGGTCGAGCAGCGGATCGAGGACTTCCAGGAACTCGACGATCGATCCCGGCCAGCCGTGGGTGAGCACAAGCGGCGCGGCGCCGGTGTGCCGGGAACGGAGGTGGAGGAAGTGGATCCCCAGTCCGTCGATCTCGGTCCTGAACTGGTCGAGGTCGTTCAGCCGGCCTTCCAGTCTGCGCCAGTCGTAGGAGGACGCCCAGTACTCGCACAGTTCCTTCGTGTATGCGAGCGGGATGCCCTGGGTCCAGTCGTCGACCGTCTCCCGTTCGGGCCAGCGCGTGGCGCGAAGCCGCCGACGCAGGTCGGCCAGTTGCTCGTCGTCGATTTCGATGCGGTAGGGCTTGATGTCCGTCATGCGCGGACGGTAACACCCCGGCTTCCGCCGGCGCGCCCGGAGTCGCCGACGGCCTCGCTAGAAGGTCAGGCGCAGGCCTGCCGAGACGATCTCGATGTCGCCAAAGGACTGCCACTGGGTCACCGCGTCGAGGCGGGAGATCAGTCCAACCTGGACGCCGACTCCGATCAGCGTGTCGCCCTGGTCCAGGTCGTCGAGGTCTACGTCGAGATTCTCCACCGCATTCTCGACGTCTCCTTCCCAGGCCACGAGTCCGATCTTGGCGAACACGGAGACGCGGCCGGTGACGGGGTAGCGAGGCGTCAGGGCCAGCGTCAAGGCGGTGAACTTCGTCGTCGTTTCGATCTCGGAGCAGCGAACGTCCTGGGCACAGGGCAGGATCGCGCCGTCGACCTTGGAGAGGTCGTGGTAGGCCGCCTCGATCCCGATGTGGGGACTGAAGTCGTAGCCCATCTCGTAGCTCAGGACGTTCTCGTCGCCGTCGACGATCTGGTCGAAGGCGCCTCCCGAACGGACCTTCACATCCGCGATGCCCAGGTGGCCCCCGATGTAGAAGTCGCCGCGCTGGGCCCGGGACGGGTCGGCGAGAAGAAGGCCGAGGAGCATTGCCGCGGCCCCGGCGAGGAAGGGAACATGCAGGAGGCGTCGTGAAACCTGTCTGATGACCAATGTCGATCTCCTGACGTGTGGACGGTGAGTTCGTCGCCTGGTCTACCGCCACGTGGCCCGCGAAGGCCCGGACCATGAGCCGGTTGGCGCGGTCGAACTATACAGGAATCGCTATACGTCTGTGGGCGCTCCGTAGGGGCCGTGGCGGGCCTCGGGCGCGGGGCGAACGGCGTGGAGTAGCCTCGGCCGCCCATGAGCGATCCCGTCTGTCTGATTTCCGGTGTCGGTCCGGGCACCGGCGCCTCCCTGGCCCGACGGTTTGCCTCCGGCGGCTACCGGGTGGCGATGCTCGCGCGAGGCGAAGAGCGTCTGAACGCCCTGGAGTCCGGGATCGAGGGTTCGCGCGGGTACGTCTGCGACGTGTCCGACCCGGAGGCCGTGCGTGTAACGGTCGCCCGGGTCCGTGGCGATCTCGGGGCGCCGTCCGTCCTCGTCCACAACGCGGTCGGCGGCGCGTTCGGCGACTTCCTGGAGGTGGATCCGGAGCGCTTGCGCGCGAACTTCGAGGTCAACGTGATGGGTCTGCTCTACCTGGCCCGCGCTCTGGCCCCGGCGATGATCGAGGCCGGCCGCGGGGCGATCATGGTCACCGGCAACACGGCGGCCCGCCGGGGCATGCCGCGCTTCGCCGGGTTCGCGCCGACCAAGGCGGGGCAGCGCATCCTGGCCGAGTCCATGGCGAGGACGCTGGGGCCGCAGGGCATCCATGTCGCGTACTTCGTGATCGACGCGGTGATCGACCTGGAGTGGACTCGCCAGCGCATGCCCGACCAGCCGGACGACTTCTTCATCAAGCCGGACGCGATTGCCGAGAACGTCTGGCATGTCGCCCACCAGGACCCGTCGGCCTGGAGCTTCGACGTCGAGATGAGGCCGTACGGAGAGACCTGGTAGCGGCTCCCGGACGCCTCCGAGCGGCCTGAGCCCGCGTGGTAACTTCACGGCATGAGACGTTTCGTTCCAGCCCTCCTGGCGGTCCTCCTGATCGCGTCTGGCGTACTGGCCTGCGGCGGCGAGGCGACTCCGCCGGTAGCCGAAGACGCGGCCGCTACGGATGCCGCGCCCAACGAGCCGGAGGTCGCGGATCTGAACGATCCGGTCGCCCAGCGCGTCGAGCCGTTCCAGATCTTCGACAACCTTTACTACATAGGCATTCGGTGGGTTTCGTGCTATCTGCTGGTGACCACGGACGGCCTGATCCTGATCGACTCGCTTTACGGCGACCACATCGATACGGCGATCGACGGCATCCGAACCCTGGGATACGACCCGGCCGATCTGAAGTACGTGCTGGTCAGTCACGGTCACTTCGACCACGTCGGCGGCGCCGCCCGATTCCAGGAGACCTGGGGCGCGCGAGTCGGGATGACCGAGGCTGACTGGGAGCTGGCCGAGACGCCGCCGGACAACCCGGACTGGGCGATCGACGTGCCGGTTCACGACATGGTGATCGCCGACGGCGACACGCTGGAGTTGGGCGATACGGAGCTGCGCTTCTACGTGACGCCCGGGCACACCGAGGGGGTTCTGTCGATGGAGTTCCCGGTGCGCGACGACGGCGAGGAGCACCGCGCCTTCCTGTTCGGGGGCGTGGGGCTCAACTTCGAGGGCGTCCACCGCACGAACCTCTACCTGGACAGCGTGGCCCGGATCCAGAGGCTTTCCGCGGAAGAGGGCAATCCGATCGACGTGAACCTCTCGAACCACGCCTCGATGGGAAGGATCTTCGAGCGTGGCGAGCAGTTGGCGTCGCGGGCGGACGGCGATCCTCACCCCTTCGTCGACCCCGAGGGGTACGTCGCCTGGCTTGCCGAGCTGCAGCGGAACGCCGAGGAGAAGCTCGTCGTCGAGCGGGAATTGGCAGGCGAGTAGAAGGCTGTGAAGAGCTTCGAACTGATGCCGCGTTTCGAGAACGCGGTGGCGGGGTTCGACCTGTTCCACCGGGAGGATCCGGCGAAGGAGACGGTGGACGGCGAACAGGTCCCGCGGGAATGGGCTTACGCCCGGTGGATGGCGGCCTGGGTCGAGCGGCTCGATCCGGATGCTGGCGAGCTCCTGATGCTTGCGGCCCACTGCCAGCACCTGCGCCGGTTCAAACTGCCGCGGACGGACTATCCCGAGGGTCGCAAGGGGTACCTCGCCTGGCGTCTCGCGGCCGCTCGTGAACATGCCCGGCTGGCCGGCGCCGTGCTGCGGGACGCGGGATATCGGCGGGAGAAGATCGAGCGGGTCCAGAACCTCGTGCTGAAGCGGGCGGGCCGGAGCGCCGCCGCGGAGGCGCAGACGCTGGAGGACGCGGCCTGTCTCGTGTTCATGGAGCACGACCTGGAGGCGCTTTCGGGCCGGCTGGGCCCCGACCGAACGGCGGAGGTGCTGGCCAGAACCTGGCCCAAGATGTCGGCGGCCGGCCGCGAGGCCGCCGCGTCGCTCGATCTGAAGCCGGAACTCCGGGCGCTCGTGGACCGGGCGTCGCAGCGCACGCCGGCCTGACGCAGCGGAGCGAGGCCGTTGGCCTCGCGCGTTCTTTTCAGAGAGCCGACGAGGACGTCGGCATCCGGCACTGGGTGCGCCGCCGTCCTCGTCGGCATCCGGCACTGGGTGCGCCGCCGTCCTCGTCGGCATCCGGCACTGGGTAATGGGATGGTCCGCCCCGCACCCTTACGGCCTCTCGTTGGGGCCAGAATGGTGTTTTCTTCCGAACAACAAGGAGGAGGCGGACCGTGAAGGAGGTTACTCGAGTCGGTATCGATCTGGGCAAGCATGTGTACCAGGTGTGCGGGATGGACGCGTCGGGCGCGGTGGTGTTTCAGCGTCAGTTGAAGGCACCGCGGCTGATGGAGTTGATGTCGCGGCTCAAGCCGTGCCTGGTGGGGATGGAGGCGAGCTGCGGCGCGCACCACTGGGTGGAGAAGCTGAGGGATCTGGGCCACGACGTGCGGATGATGAGTCCGCAGTTTGTCCGTCCGTACGTGAAGTCGAACAAGAGCGACTACCACGACGCGGAGGCGATCTGCGAGGCGGTGTCGCGTCCGACGATGCGTTTCGTGCCTTACAAGACGAAGGAGCGCCGGGCGCTGCAGCAGATCCACCGAAGTCGGGAGACGATGGTTGGTGTGCGCACGCAGTTGGCGAACCAGTTACGTGGTTTTCTGCGGGAGTACGGGATCGTGCTGCCTCAGGGTCTGGCGGTGATCAAGCGGGAGGTGCCTGCGATCGCGTCGGACCCGGAGCGGGCCCTGCCGGGCGACTTTCGGGCTCTCTTGTGCATGCAGCACCAGGCGCTGATGCAGGTCGACGATCAGGTGGCGGATCTGACGGCGATGCTGGAGCGGGAGTCGAAGGAGAACCCCCTGTCCGAGCGTTTGATGTCGATCCCGGGGATCGGTCCGATGGTGTCGACGGCGCTGGTGGCGTCGGTCGGCTCGGGCTGGGCCTTCAGCAGCGGCCGTCAGATGTCGGCGTTTCTCGGGCTGGTGCCTCGTCAGGCATCGACCGGCGGGCACACGAGGCTGTTGGGGATCAGCAAACGCGGGGACCGCTACATGCGGGCGCTTCTGATCCACGGTGCGCGGGCGGTGCTGCGCACAGCCCACAAGGGCGAGCGGACGCGGCTCAAGGAATGGGCTCTGGACGTCAAGCGGCGCCGGGGGGCGAACGTCGCCACGGTGGCCGTGGCCAACAAGCTGGCTCGAATCGCCTGGGCGGTGCTGCGACACGACGAACGCTACAGCGACGAACGCCATGTCGGCGGTCGAGCAAGGGACTCACGGGCCGCGGCGTAGACGGCTCGGGGAACAGCGAACCAACGATAGGAGAATCGCCCCACCAAGCAGTTTGCGGGGACTCATTCGAGCGATGGCGAAACAGGTCGGACCGGCGCGTTGAGAAGCCTGAGTCGGCGCAGGGCCCATCAAGAGGCCGTCTGGGTGTGAAGAGGCCGACGCGCGCGTATTCCATCGGGGCCAGGGAGCTCTCTCTCAGAGACTCCCACCAACAGGCCGAATACATGCAAGCAACTGCACCTACCTCGCCAGAAACCCGGAAAGAGCCCTTGCACAAGCGGGGCGGACCATACATGCGCCGACGTCCCCGTCGGCATCCGGCGCGAAGCGTCGGGCTCTGGACTCCTGGCGGCGCTAGCCCGGCTTCGGGTCCGTGCTGAAGGTGAGCCGCTCTCGGGATTCTCCGATCCGCTTCACCTCGACCGGGGCATCGCCGTCGAGGACGCCAGCTTCGGCCAGCGCTCTCTGGAAGGCGTCCGCGAGCGTCAAGGCCGTCTGCTCGTCAGCAGGAAACAGCCGGTCGTTCACCCGGAGTTCGAGCCGGCGACGGTCGAAGGCGACCCGCCCCTCAAGCTGGGGCTCGGCTTCGATCAGGTCGCAGGCCCGGAACGCGTACTTGAGCAAGGACTCGATCCGGCTCTCCAGCGCGTCGATGCCTTCGAGTTCCGAGGACGTCTCGCGCCGGCGGCTGTAGAGCAGGCCCGGCTCGCCGCGGCTCAGGTCCCAGGCGTAGATCGCGTCGTGGCCGACGAGCAGCACGCCGGGCCCTTCGTGGACGTGGCTGTAGTCCGCAACGTCGATCAGGAGTTCGGGCAAGGCCCGCTCGGTGATCCAGCGGTGGAAGACGGGAATGAACTCCTCCGGATCCACCCCGGCCGGTTCCCGGGCGAGAACCTTCAGGTCGAGCTTGACCAGATCGTCGAGGGCGTGGCCCGGGGAACCTTCCATGTCCATCAGGCCACCCTGGCGGCCTGGACCTGGGAGATCCGCTGGTTGCAGGCGTGGGCGGCTTCGATGAACAACTGGGCTTCCTCGATCCGGCGGTGGGCTTCCTCGCTGGAGTCCGTCTCCGCGTCGCCGTGGATGCGGAACAGGTAGTTGGCGAACTTGGCCCCGGCGTACGGGTCGAAGAACAGCTCCGTGTCGCAGAACCGGGTCCGGAACTCGCCGACGATCTCGTCCGGCTCGTTGCCGATGTCGATGTTCTCCGTCGTGATCAGCGCGCGGGCCGCGTGAAGCATCGCGGCGTAGGCCTTGGCCGCTGCTGCCGCCGCTTCGCCCCGGTCGAGCTCAAGCAGACCCTGGAACACCTCCCGCTCGGCCGCCGAGAGGCCGAACTCGACCGCGGTCACGACCTCGCCGGCGCATTCGCCGACGCCGAGGTCGCCGATCGTGTACTCGCGCGGGTCGCCCCAGTCGGAGTACAGGGTGCGGTCCTCGAGGTAGGTCGGCAGCTTCGTCAGGTCGTCGAGCAGTTGCCGGACGCGAGCCTTGCCGACCCTGGCGATGAAGCGCTGAAAGCTCTCGCCCTTCTCGCGTTCGGCGACATACAGACCGGCGATCCGTTCGACCGCTTCGGGGATGCGCTTGGCCGGCACGGCGACCACCGCCAGCCCGTACGAGCCCGCGTTCTCGGTCCACTGACCGCCCAGGATGACCTGGAAGTGCGGCACCGTGCGGCCATCGCTCTTGCGGCTGACGCCGTAGAAGCCGATATCGGCCACGTGGTGCTGGCCGCAGGAGTTGAAGCAGCCGGAAACCTTGATCCGCAGGTCCTTGACCGCCTCGTCGGCAAGCACTCCTGTCGTTCTGATGGCGGTGGCGATCCGTTTGCGCAGTTCGCCCGCGAGTCCGCGCGACGCCGAGATGCCCAGCTTGCAGGTGTCCGTCCCCGGGCAGGAGGTGACGTCGACCAGGGAAGAGGCGCCGGGCTCGCCCAGGCCCTGGGCGTGAAGTTCCGTGTACAGCGCGGGCAGGTCCGCTTCGCTGATGTTCCGAAGCAGGATGTTCTGCTCGACGGTGTTGCGCACATGGCCTCCGTTGAAGTGCCGGGCCGTATCGGCCAGCGCCCGCAACTGGGTCGAGGTCAGGTCACCGAGGGGCAGGTTGATCGCGACCGCCACGTAGCCTGGCTGCCGCTGCCGCTGGACGTTCGAGCCGAGCCAGTCGGCGAAGCCTTCGGGCCGTGGTCCGGGTTCGAGCGCCAGCGCCGGCCGGGAGGGCACCTCGTCCACGATGGACAGGTCGGTAAGGAAGGCGCTCCAGCGATCGTCGGGGGGAAGGATCGCGAGTTCCTCGTCGACGAGACGGGTGAACTCCTCGATCCCCAGCTTGGCCACCAGAAACTTGACCCGGGCCCGGGCCCGGTTGCGCTTCTCGCCCAGCCGCCCGAAGACGCGGCACACCGCCTGGGCCAGGGGCAGGAGTTCATCTTCGGGGACGAACTCGCGCAGCACCTTGGCCTGGTGCGGCACCGCTCCGAGACCGCCGCCGACAAAGACCTTGAATCCGCGCTCCGAGCCCCTGGCGTCGCCGTTGCCGGTCGGACGGAGCTGGGCGACGGCGCCGAGATCGTGCATGTTCGCCAGACCGCAGGCGTGTTGCGCGCAGCCGGAGAAGGCGATCTTGAACTTGCGGCCGAAGTCCTGGGCGTCCTTGTGGCCGAGCAGGAAGTGGGTCAGCGCGTGGGCGTAGGGCGAGACGTCGAAGGGTTCGTCGCGGCATACGCCGGCCAACGGGCAGGCCGTCACGTTGCGCACCGAGTTGCCGCACGCTTCCTGGGTCGTGATACCCACGGCGGCGAGACGCCGCATGATGTCCGGTGTGTCGTCGATGTGGATGAAGTGGAGCTGGATGTCCTGGCGCGTCGTGACGTGGGAGATGCCGTCCGAGTACTCCTCGGCCAGGTCGGCGAGTGCCTCCATCTGTTCCGCGTCCATCGCGCCGAACGGGATTTTGATCCGCAGCATGCCGGGGGCGTCCCAGACCGTGTTGGGACCCTTGGTCAGGTCGTCGCATGGGAACTCGAGGGTCCGGCTGGCTGTGCCGTCGTGGCGCTGGCCGTTGTCGTAACGCTGGCCGTAGACGCCGCGGCGCAGGCGGGTTTCGGCGAAGACCTTGTCGTCGAGCTTCCCCTGGCGCTTCTGCGCGATCTGGGTCTCGAAGATCTCGATCTCTTCCCTGAGGTGAGGCGGGATGCGGCCCTCGAGCCGGGCCGCCCAGGTCGTGGCGGAGTCGACGGTGGGTTGGCTCATCGATCGGTTCTCGCTTGCTCGTTCGGGGATCGACCGCCCGCTCCAGCGCACAAGTGGAGACGGCAGGGCCGGCGCATTCGTGACCATAATGGTCACATTGGTCATCATTCTACGCTGATCGCCGCCCAACGTTGCAACCGGGCGGTTGCGTGAAGGTGGCGAGGCCGGCAGCTCCGCCGCGGGGCGCCGGCATGCCGTGGGCTACATCAAGTCCTGGAAGCGGACGGGCGCGGGGAAGTTGGCGGAAGCGGCGCGCATCTTCTCGCCGATCGCGGCGACGCTCCAGGGATCCTGGTCGTTGGGCCGGCGGGCGATCTCCAGCGACTGCCAGGACAGCAGGGTCACCGTGTTGCCGCCGACCGCGAAGATGCGGCCGGTGATGTCCGCGGCGTCGTCGGTGCAGAGCCAGACGACGGCCGGCGACACCTTCTCGGGCGCCAGCGGTTCGGCGGTCGCTTCCGGCATGACGTCCTCCGTCAGGCGGGACCAAGCCGCGGGAGCGAGGAGGTTCACCGTGACGCCGTACTTTGCACCCTCAAGCGCCAGACAGCGCATGAAGCCGGCCATTCCGGCCTTCGCGGCGCCGTAGTTCGTCTGGCCGAAGTTGCCGAGCAGGCCGGAAGTCGAACTCGTCATGATGATCCGGCCGCCCGATTCCTGCTCGATCATCTGGTCGTAGGCCGCCTTGGTCACCAGGTAGGTGCCGCGGAGGTGGACGTCGACAACGATGTCCCACATCTCGTCCGTCATGTTCTTGAACGACTTGTCGCGCAGGATGCCGGCGTTGTTGATCGCTATGTCCAGCTTGCCGAACTCGTCCACGGCACGCTGGACCATTGCCCGTGCGGCGTCGCCGTCCGAGACGGAGCCGTAGTCGGCGACCGCCCGGCCGCCGGCGTCCCTGATCTCCTGGACGACCTGATCGGCCATCGCGGTCCCGGCGCCCGTGCCGTCCCGCGCTCCGCCGAGGTCGTTGACCACGACCGCTGCGCCTTCCTGCGCCAGGAGCAGTGCGTGCGTGCGGCCCAGACCGCCGCCGGCGCCTGTAACGAGTGCAACCTTTCCGTCGAGCAGACCCATGATGCGTATCCCCTTCCTTGTCGTCCGATTGTCGAGTTTGTCGTGCCGCCGGAGTCGGCCATTGGCGTACGCGACCGCGTCGAAAACGCGCGAAGTGTAGCCGGAAACGCCGGGTGCAAGGACTCCCGGTAGAGTCCCAGTCGATGACGACCTCGGTTCCGCGGCCCATCGCAGGAACGTTGGTTTCCGTGTGCCTCGTCGCTATCGCCACCGGCAGCTGGGCGCAACGGGCACAGCAGCACCACGACGAACCCAGCGCCGGCATGCTCGTCCGTCAGGCGAGCCTCCACGAGTCCCGGGGCGACTACGAGTCGGCCATCGCCGGCTACGACCGGGCGCTCGAAGTCGAGCCGCGCGACTGGCAGCTCTACCTGCTGCGCGGCTCGGCGCGCTTCAAGGCCGGTCAGATCGAGGCTTCGATCGAGGACTTCGACGAGGTCGTGGCCCTCGAGCCGTCCCAGGACCCGTACCTGTGGCAGCGGGGCATCTCGTACTACTACGCCGGTCGCTTCGCCGACTGCCGCGGCCAGTTCGAGGGCCACCGCCTGGTCAACCCGAACGACGTCGAGAACGCGGTGTGGCACCTGCTCTGTGTGGCCGCCGAGGACGGTCTGGAGGCCGCTCAGGAGGCGATGCTTCCCGTCGGCCCGGACGTGCGCCGGCCGATGAAGGAGATCGACGCGCTGTTCCGGGGCAAGGGCTCGGTCCATGAGGTCGAGGCGGCGGCGACGGCGGAAGGCGTGGGTGCCCGCTTCTACGCCGATCTCTACCTCGGGCTCTACTACGAACTGATCGGCGAAGCGGAGAAGGCCGCCGAGGCGATCGAGCGTGCCGCTTCGCTACCGAACCGCGGCTACATGGTCGAGGTGGCGCGGGTGCACCGCGCCCTGAGTCCCTAGCCGGCCTCTCCCGCGATCGCCCACAGATGGCCGTCGGTGCGGATGTACCAGACGCCTCCGACCAGGGCGGGCGAGGCGATCGTCCGTTCGCCGATCCGGTTCACGTGGAGAAGCTCGAAGTCCGGCCCCTCCTTGATCACGAAGGTCTCGCCGTTGTCGTTCGTGAAGAAGATCTTGCCTTCGAAGGCGACCGGCGCCGCCGAGAAGCCCTCCCGCATCCGTTCGCCCAGGCGTTCCTGCCAGACGACCTCGCCGGCCTTTGCTTCGTAGACGGTGATCACGCTCGCCATGTCGTTGACCATGTAGAGGTAGTCGCCGACGAGCATCGGCGCGACGACGAAGGGAGACCCCTTGGCGGCGCTCCAGACGATCCGGCTGTCCGTCACGTCGCCGTTGCCGCCGGGGCGGATCGCCAGGGTCGGTCCGGCGCGGCCCGAGGTGCTGAAGAGCAGATCGTGGCCGACGACGGGGCTCGGGATGACCTCGAAGGTCGTGCCGCCGGCGCGCCAGAGTTCGCGGCCGTCCTCCGGCGCGTAGGCGATCACGTGGTGCTGGCTGTTCACGACGATCTCGTCGCGCTCGTGGCCGTCGTCTGTGGTCACCGAGATTGCCGCGGGCGAACTCCAGCCGACTTGCGTGTCGCGCTCCGTGCGCCACAGCTCGTCACCTGTGCGGCGGTCGAACGCGGCGATGAAGGACGCGGAGCGCTGCTGCTCCTGGACCAGGATCAGCCGGTCGCCGTGAAGCAGCGGCGACGAGGCGGTGCCGTGGAATGCGTTCAACTCGCCGAACGACTTGTGCCAGACGATCTCGCCTTCCATGTCGAGCGCGAGCAAGCCGTGGTTGCCGAAGTACGCGTAGACCCGCTCACCGTCCGTGGTCGGGGTCGAGGAGGCGTGGCCGTTCTTCGGGTAGGCGCGCTCGGGGTTCGCGTTGGGCGCCGCGGTGGTCCAGAGCCGCTCACCGCTCGCCCGGTCGAATGCGAGCACGGAGCGTTTCGCGCCGGCCGCCTCGGCGGTCGTCAGGAACACAGCATCGCCCCAGACGATCGGGGAGGAGTTGCCCTTGCCCGGAACCGGGACCTTCCAGCGCACGTTCTCCTCGGGTCCCCAACGGTCGACGTAGCCGGCGCCCACAACTTCGCCCTGTCCACTGGGACCTCGCCACTGCGGCCAGGTTTCGGCGGGGTCGGCGGCGGCAGGCGTCATCCGCGCCCGCTCGCTGGCGGTGGCGGGGTCTGCGGCGAGCGTCGTGATCAGCAGGGCGGCGAGGAACAGTCGAGGCGGCGTCTTGGAAGTCATGGCGGAATGATAGAACCTTTGGCCGGCCCGACGCGGCAGAATCCGGGTGCGCCAGCGCCCCCGCCGGCATCCGGCGCGAAGCGCCGGATTCTGATTGCTGGCGCCCAAGCTTCAAGCCTGAATCCAGACACTGAGGGAACTCCGAGGATGAGCGACACCTTTCAAGCAGTCGTCGTCGACAAGGTCGACGATCAGCACACGGCCGGCCTCCGGGACCTGACTCCGGGCGACTTGCCCGAGCACGACGTCCTGGTCGACGTGGAGTACTCCACCCTGAACTACAAGGACGGCCTGGCGATCAGCGGCGCCGCGCCGATCTGCCGTTCCGTGCCCATGGTCTGCGGCATCGATCTGGCGGGCACGGTGGCCGAGTCCGCCTCGGATTCGTTCGCGCCGGGCGACCGCGTGCTGGTCAACGGCTACGGGCTGAGCGAGAGTCACTGGGGCGGCTACTCGCAGCGGGCGCGGATGAAGTCGGAATGGCTCGTTCCGGTGCCGGACGCCTTCACGAACCAGCAGGCGATGGCGATCGGCACCGCCGGCTACACGGCGATGCTCTGCGTCATGGCGCTGCAGGATCACGGGGTCGTGCCGGAGAGCGGCGACGTCGTGGTGACCGGCGCCGCCGGTGGCGTGGGCTCCGTGGCCGTGGCGTTGCTCGCGCGGGCCGGCTATCGGGTGATCGCCTCCACCGGGCGCGAGGCGGAACATGACTACCTGAGCAGTCTGGGCGCCGCCGACTTCATCGCCCGCGACACGCTGTCCGCCAAGCCGCGGCCGATCGGCCGGGAGAACTGGGCTGGCGCGGTGGACGTGGTCGGGTCTTCGACGCTGGCGAACCTGATCGCCCAGACCCGCTACGGTGGCTGTGTGGCCGCCTGCGGACTGGCCGGCGGCATGGACCTGCCGTCGAGCGTCTATCCGTTCATTCTGCGCAGCGTGGTGTTGGCGGGCGTCGACTCCGTGATGGCGCCGATGGACCTGAGGCTGGAGGCCTGGCGCCGGCTGGCGACGGAACTGCCCGCCGATCTGTTGTCCGAGATGACATCGGTCGAGCCGATGAGCCGGATCGAGGAACTGGCGGCGTCGATTTTGGCGGGCCAGACGCGGGGCCGGGTCGTCATCGACGTGAACGCCTGAGCAGGTCCACGTGAGCGCCTGAGCAGGTCCACGTGAGCGCGTGAGCAGGTTGACGTCAAGGCCGAGCACGTCCACGTCAATGCGCGCGAGCAACGCAGAGGGGAGGAGTCGGATGGAGCCAGGAAAGCGGCTGGAGACCCTGGCGGCGACTCTCTGCCTCCTCGTGGCCGCCGTTCCGGGCGCGGCCCAGGACAGCGAGTGGTCGGTGACCACCGGCGACAAGGGCGGGCAGCGCTACTCGCCGCTCGACGGGATCGATGCGGGCAACGTCGGCGATCTCGAGATCGCCTGGCGCTGGTCGTCTCCCGACAACGATCGGGTCGCGGAGGATCGACGGCTGCGGAGCCGCCGGATGCAGCCAGGCGGCCACCAGGTCACGCCGATCAAGATCGGCAGCCGCCTGTACGCGACGACCGGCCTGAGCCAGATCGCCGCGGTCGATCCGGGGACGGGCGAGACGGAGTGGGTCTACGACCCGGAGTCCTACGACGCGGGCCGGCCGACGAACCTCGGCTTCGTTCACCGGGGCGCCAGCTACTGGCCTGGCAGACCGGCCGCCGACGGCGCGGAGGCGGTGCCGGCGCGGCTCTTCTACGGCACCGGCGACGCGCGGCTCCTGGCGGTCGATCCGTTCACGGGCGAACCGGTCGGCAGCTTCGGCGACGGCGGAGCGGTCGATCTGACCTCGGGGCTGCGCCGCGAGGTGCGGCGGCGGCGTGCCTACGCGGTGAGTTCGCCGGTCATGGTCTGCCGGGACACCGTGATCGTCGGCGCGTCGATCTCGGACGCACCGAACCATCCGGACGCGCCGCCCGGGGACGTCCGCGGCTTCGACCCGGTGACCGGCGAACTGCGCTGGACCTTCCACTCGATTCCGGAGCCGGGAGAGCTCGGGCACGAGACCTGGGAGAACGATTCCTGGCAGTACACGGGCAACGCGAACGTGTGGACGCTGATCACGGCGGACGAGGAGCTCGGGCTCGTCTACCTGCCGTTCGGCACGCCGACGAACGACTGGTACGGCGGCCACCGGCTGGGCGACAACCTGTTCGCGGAGTCCCTCGTGGCGCTCGACTGCGAGACGGGCGAGCGGGCCTGGCACTTCCAGGCGGTCCGGCATGGCCTCTGGGACTACGACCTGGTCACGCCGCCGATCCTGGGCGAGGTCGAGGTCGACGGCCGTGAGGTCAAGGTCGCCGCGCAGCTCAGCAAGCAGGGCTTCGTCTACGTCTTCGATCGGGAGACGGGCGAGCCCGTGTGGCCGATCGAGGACCGTCCGGTGCCGCGGAGCACCGTTCCCGGCGAGCGCTCGGCGCGGACCCAGCCGTTCCCGACCCGGCCGCCGGCGTACGAACCTCAGGGGATGCACGAGGGCCAGTTGATCGACTTCACGCCGGAGATCCTCTCCCGGGCGAAGGAGATCCTGGAGCAGTACGAATACGGTCCGCTCTACACGCCGCCGTCGCTGCGGGGGACCTGGAACCTGCCGGGGTGGGGCGGCGGCGCGAGCTGGCCCGGCGGCGCCTTCGACCCGGAGACCGGCTGGCTCTACGTGCCGTCGTTCAACCGGCCGGTCGTGCTGACGATCAAGAAGCCGGATCCGAACCGGTCGTCCTTCGACTACATCGGTTCGATCCAGACCAGCCCGCCGGGTCCGTTCGGACTGCCGATCGTCAAGCCGCCGTACAGCCGGCTGACGGCCTACGACCTGAACCGCGGCGAGATCGAGTGGATGCGGCCGCTGGGCCAGGGACCGACCGGACATCCGGCGATCCGCGACCTTGATTTGGCGCCGATGGGCTCGGGTTCCCGCGCCCATGTGCTCCTGACGCCGGAACTGCTGTTCGTGGCCCAGGAGGCTGCGCTACACCCGGACGCCGAGATGGAAGCCGCCTCTCTGGATCTCGAGTCGACGGCGCTCGAAGACCTCGCCGTGGCGGACGAGGCGACCGCGGCGCTCGTCGCCGAGGTCGCCGCGAGCCGCGACTGGCGGTTCGATCCATCGACCGTCTCCGCTCTCGACAAGACGACCGGCGAGACGTTGTGGTCCGTCGAGGTCGCCGCCGGGGTCGGCGGATCGCCGATGACCTACCGGCACGAGGGCCGTCAGTACGTCGTCGTCGCCGTCGGCGGCAGCGGCGCCCCGTCCGAACTGATCGCCTACGCACTGCCGTAGGAGGTCGCGCGGGCGAAACCGGGTGCGCCGGCCTTCTGGCCGGCACTCGGCGCGAAGCGCCGGCTTCTGCCGCCCCAAGGCAGACCGGGGAGCATGCGTAGCCGACGCGCATGGAACTGGCCGGATGCAACGGCGAGGAAGTGCGCGCGTACAATGACGCGACGGCAACGACATCGACGAGCTGAGGAGAACGAGCATGAAGCGACTGCCCGAAACGACGACCTGGGGGTGGCTGGTTGTGGCCGTCTCCGTTCTACTGCTGGCGACGACCGGAGGAGCCGCGATGGCCAGTGACCTGATGGACCGCGTGGAACACGGCTACGCCGACTCCGACGGCGTGAAGATCCACTACGCGTCGATTGGCGAGGGCCCCCTGGTCGTCATGATCCACGGCTTCCCGGACTTCTGGTACTCGTGGCGCCACCAGATGGAGGAACTGTCGAGCGACTTCCAGGTCGTCGCAATCGACCAGCGCGGGTACAACAAGAGCGACTCGCCCGACGGCGAAGAGAACTACAACATGCGCTACCTCGTCGGCGACGTCGCGGCGGTGATCCGTCACCTGGGCCGCGACAAGGCGACGATCGTCGGCCACGACTGGGGCGGCGCCGTCGCCTGGCAGTTCGCGTTTCACGTTCCCCAGATGACGGAGCGGCTGATCATCCTGAACCTGCCGCACCCGAACGGCATGGCTCGGGAACTCGCGAACAACGAGGAACAGCAGGCGAACAGCGACTACGCCCGCAAGTTCCAGGAAGGCAGCGCCAGCGACTCGGACATCCTCTTCGGCATGCCGATGAACCCCCAGACCCTCGCCTTCTGGGTCCAGGACCCAGAAGCGAAGAAGCACTATCAGGCTGCCTTCGAACGCTCCGACTTCGACGCGATGCTCGCCTACTACAAGCAGAACTACCCGCGCGAAGGCGGTGGCGGCATCGGCCAGGCCCCGGGACAGGAGCTGCCCCGTCTGGGCATGCCGGTGCTTCAGTTCCACGGCCTGGACGACACCGCGCTCCACTCGGACGGCCTGAACAACACCTGGGACTGGCTCGACAGCGACCTGACCCTGGTCACCGTCCCCGGCGCTGACCACTTCGTCCAGGAGGACGCGGCCGACCTCGTCGCGACGACGATGAAGTGGTGGCTGTTGTCGCGGGTGGAGTAGCGGCGGCCAGAGCAGGCGAGCGGGGCCGTGGCATGGCAGCGCAGGGATCGCTTCACCACCACGCCGAGCAGGGTGGAGGTGAGCGTCCGTGCCATCCCTCTCCTGGAGCCTGGCGGATGGAGGCTCCTTTCCATCGACGAGGTGCCCTTGGTCGGCACGGTGCCGAAGGACTACCTCGCCTATGGCGCTCCGCGCTTGTCGGGAAAGGACGAACGTCGGGACAGCCTGTCCCTTGGGGACTGTGGCTACATCGCCAAGAAGGGTCGGTTCCGGGCGGATGCCCGTGAGTGCGTCACGGAGGAGATCATCTCGAAGATCGGAGCGATGCTCCCGGTGCGGATGGCCCGGTCGCGGCTCGTTCGGGTGGCGAAGGACGACGTGCGGTTCCTTTCTCGCGACTTCGTGCACGTCGAACACCAAGCGCTTCGCCACGGCATTGAGCTTGCCGCTACCTACTTCGACTCGACACCGGAGGAGGTGGCCGCCACCTTTGGGCTTGCCGACCGTAAGGAAGAGCGACAGTTCTACACGGTGGGGAACATGCTGACGATTCTGAAGGCGCTCTATGGCGAGGACTCGGGGGCGCTTGCAGTGGACTTCGTCAAGATGCTCGCGTTCGATGCGTTCGTCGGTGCACCGGATCGCCACGGCATGAACTGGGGAGTCCTGGAGTCCCTCGACCCGGGTGGTGCACCTGTGCGATTCGCGCCGATCTTCGACACGGCCCGGGGTCTCTTCGTCAATCACTCCGATGCCGACTTGGCTCGGCAAGCAGAGCGACTGGGACAGGGGTTCGTCGAACGGTATGCTCTTCGTTCGCGGCCGATTCTCTCGGTGGGAGGAGCGGTGAACCAGAATCACTTCGGACTTGTGGCGGGAATCGCCCGGGAACACCCGGATCTCTTCCCTGCGATGCAGGCCGTCTTCGACGCGGTGTCCGCTCCGACGATCGAGAGGATGCTCCAGCGACGGTTCCGGCGCATCATCACCCAACAACGCATCAAGCTCATCGTGGATCTGCTGGAGTTTCGGATTAGCCGGCTACGTGAGGAGAATCGGCCATGAGCAAGCCAGTTCAGAGGGCCTTGGACCAACTACTTCGGGTCTCGGGGATTCGTCGCCAGCGCGTCGCCTCGGGCGAGACGACGGGGAAGCGGCTTGAGGTCGTCCGGCGGAGCAGAGCGCGCGGCCGGGAGCTGATCGGGGAACTGTACTGCGAAGATGGCGGGTTCGTCTTTCGCTATGAACCGAGCTACGACGGGCCGCCGATCTCAGCGTTCCCGAAGAAAGGCCGTAACTACAAGAGTCCAGTTCTGTGGCCGTTCTTCGAGGTGCGGAAACCGCCGGCCAGCCGGAAGGACGTCCAGGATGTCATGAAGGGCATCAACTCCGACGACCCTCTCGAGATGCTCGCGGCGCTCGGTGGAGTCTCGGTGACGAACCCCTACGAACTGCGTGTTCCGGGCGCAGGCGCTGAAGGTCACCGTGGCCCGCATTCGGGCGTTCTGACAGCAGGGCGCCCTGAGCCCCCTGATCGCCGCCGTTAGTAGGTGCTTCTCCTGGGTGAACTCGTTCGAGCAGCGATTCCGCGTAGCGGACCATCTTCTCCAGCGGAGTCAGGCGAAGGTCGACCTTGTTGAGTTCGGCGATCACGACGGGGCAGCCGACTGCGGCCAGGCGGTTGGCGTACCTGACGATCTCGGAAGGTTCGGTCACGCGTTCGTCTTCTGGCCCCAGGCTGGCCGCGGCCACCACGGCGAGCAACTCGCACAGTTCGGGCGACATGTTCACGGACGCGGTGTCCTTGAACTTGTAGCTGGTCTGCCTCGCCTCGGCCTCATCCCGAAGCTCCAGGCTGGCTTCGTTTGCCGAAGCGCTCGCGCTCGCGATGTCGGCGGAGAGCCGTTTCTTGCGTTCGGACCAGTCCGCGGGCGTCCTCGCTGTCCGATGGTGAGCGGCCGCTTCGTAGAGCCGCCCTGTTCCACGCGATCCTCCAGGCGATCCTGCTCGCCTTGGAGTTCGTCGAGTTGGTGGTTCTTGACCGCCCTGGTCGCTTCGCTCCCGAAGTTGCGCGCAGCCTTCCGCAGGCGGTCCGCCGCAGCCTCGAACACATCGATGCCAAGGAGGCTTCGGACGGCGCCCGTCGTCTTCCTTTCGACCTCGTGGACGCTGATCTGGCGGTTCTCCGTGCCGCCCACGAAGTCGGCCGCCTGATCGGCGTCCATCACGAAGAAGTCGCGGGGGTCCCAGGGGAGCAACTGCTGAACGGCCGCCGCCACGCCCACGTTTGCGGGTTCCCAGGCGCCCGAATCCACTCGCTTCATCAGCGAGGGCATCTCGTGGCGACGCTCGAAGTCCGGCTCGTCGTTGCGGGCCGCATCGCGTCCAACTGTCGTGACCGACCGGCTGAGCAGGTAGGCGTCCGTCCTGGAGCCAGCGGCGGGATCGTGTCGGTCGGAGCCGCCGGTCTCGAGTTCGATCGTCACCGTCGTCTGGATTCCCTCCTTGTTCGGGCGCCACCAGGCAGGATGCACGGAGTAGAGTTTCGGGCTTGCTCCGGGCAGCCCCTTCTCTCCGTACATTCCCCACAGGACGGCGCGCAGAAAGGTCGTCTTGCCCGATCCGTTCTCGGCGCGGATGACCGTCAGCGGGCGGTCCGGATCCGTCGACGGCTCGACCTCCAGTTGCTCGAAGACGGCGAAGTTGCGGATCTCGATGCGCCTGAACTTCAGCATTCTCCGTCTCCGGCCGCGGCCCGGCTGCTTCCGGCCTGTTTCCTGGCCAACTCGCGCACCATGGAGTCGACCTCCTGCTGCACGTTCCGTGGACGGCGGGAATGGAGGTCCTCGACCGTTTCACGTGCCCCAGATGACGGAGCGGCTGATCATCCTGAACCTGCTGCACCCGAACGGCATGGCCCGGGAACTCGCGAACAACGAGGAGCAGCAGGCGAACAGCGACTACGCCCGCAAGTTCCAGGAGGGCAGCGCCAGCGACCCGGACATCCTCTTCGGCATGCCGATGAACCCCCAGACCCTCGCCTTCTGGGTCCAGGATCCCGAAGCGAAGAAGCACTACCAGGCTGCCTTCGAACGCTCCGACTTCGACGCGATGCTCGCCTACTACAAGCAGAACTACCCGCGCGAAGGCGGCGGCGGCATCGGCCAGGCCCCAGGGCAGGAGCTGCCCCGTCTGGGCATGCCGGTGCTCCAGTTCCACGGCCTGGACGACACCGCGCTCCACTCGGACGGCCTGAACAACACCTGGGACTGGCTGGACAGCGACCTGACGCTGGTCACCGTGCCGGGTGCCAACCACTTCGTCCAGGAGGACGCGGCCGACCTCGTCGCGACGACGATGAAGTGGTGGTTGTTGTCGCGGGTGGAGTAGGGCCGCTCGGGCGAGACGACCCCGTAAAGGGAACTTGTCCCCACTTCGCGACGCTCCCCGGCGCATGTACACTGGCTCAGTGATTGATGAACTGAAGGCTGCGCGCGCACTCAGGGAAGTTGGCTTCACCGAAGCCCCGGCGGATGCAGCTTCCCTGAGCAAGCGGCCAGAGGCCGTTCTTGGCTGCACGAAAACAGTGTAATCATGAGCGCGAAGGACTGGATTCGAGAACACGCTGTGCTGTCAGGGGCTCTGTGTGGTCTCGTCGTGGCAGGAATCACGGGTGTGACGGGATACTCAGCCGTCGAGGTTCTCGGCGTCTGGAGCCAACACCAGGCAGGCAACTCTCACGTTGCCGTCACAGAGAGGCTCGATGAGATCTCGAAGAAGCTGGACGCGAAGCCCGACCAGGAGGACCTCGAGAATCTGGTCAGGGCAACCGTGGCCGACGAGCTACGGAACTACGTCACGCCGACGCTCGCCGCGCTCCAGAACCGGTGGGGTAACACCACCTTCGAGGAAGCCGTGGCAGCCATTCAGGAAGAAGCCGAGGGACTCGAAAAACCGAGATAGACCCGAGACACGCCAAGGTGCAGGGGCTGGTGCCAAGGCTTGGCGAGACGAAACCGGTCTCCGTAGAGGGGCAGGTCACCCAACCGCCCTTGCGGTGCACCGACAAGGTGCTGCCCAGACTTCGGTCGGTGACGAACGCGTACGAACTGCGGTTTGCCGACGATGCCTCGGTCCGCTCATGAGGGCGCATCAGCGTTCAAGTCCCGAGAACCGACCGCCGTGCGTGGCGTGGCACAGTCATGACAGAACTCACGTTCTACGTCCCGTGCCTCCGAGGGCCCCAGGCGATGGGTCCGCACCGCCTTCGCCAGCGCGGCCGCAACCTCCATGCGGGCGATCAGCAGGTTGAGGCTACACTCCGCCCGCCATCGAGTCATCCCATGACTGTTGCGGGTTGACGGGGCGACACGCAGGGAGGAACATGGCGGCCAGACGCCCGATCGATGTGGCTGCGCTGGAGACTCTGGGCGCTCGAAGACTCGCGGAGCTTCTGGCGGACGCCAGCGCCCACGATGCGGTGGCGAAGCGCCGCTTGCGTCTGGAGATAGCCGCAGCGGACGGTCCCGGAGCGGCGGCCAGCGAGATCAGGAAGCGCCTGGCGGCGATCGGCCGGGCGAGGAAGTTCGTGCCCCGTTCCGGCTCGTCAAGCGTGGCGGACGATCTGGAGGAGCAGCGGGATGCGATCCAGAAGCATGTGGCTGAACGGGACCAGGGCCTGGCGCTGGAACTGCTGTGGCGGTTCATGGCCCTGGCCGAACGCGTCTTTGGCCGTTGCGACGACAGCTACGGCCTGGTTGGCGACGTGTTCCGCTCCGGTCTCGCCGACCTGGGTCGGGCCGCCGCCGCGGCCCGACCCGACCCGATCAAGCTCGCCGACAAGACGTTCCATGCGCTCTGGCGGAACGGGTTCGGGCAATACGACGGTTTGATCGGCCAGGTGGCGTCGGGACTGGGCGAGTCGGGCCTGGAGCATCTGCGCCTGAAGGTGCTTGCGTTTCGGGACGAGGAGTGCGTGGACGCGGTGGACGAGGCCCCCGACAATGTCGTCGCCGGTCCCTGGGGCCGGTCGCGGGAACGCACGAGCGAGGACGATGAGCTTCCGGTCCTGCTCAAGTATGCGATTCCCCAAGCGTTGAAGGACATCGCCGACGCCCGGGGCGATGTGGACGCCTTCATGGAACAGTACGACGAGCGGGAGAGGAGAATCCCGGTGTTTGCGGCCGAGATAGCCCGTCGCCTGCTCGACGCCGGCCGGGCCCGGGAAGCTCTGCGAGCCCTCGAGGACGCTCGTCTGAAGCGGGAGGACGGCTGGTCGGCGCTGGATCGGGAGTGGCGCGAGACTCGAATCGAAGTCCTTGACGCCCTGGGCCGCGGCGAAGAGGCTCAGGCTGCGCGCTGGGCGATCTTTGAGCAAGAACTGGACCAGGAGCACCTGCGCGCGCACCTGGAGCGGTTGGGCGAGTCCGAGGCGGACGAGAGCACCGCGCGAGCTCTGGACCACGCCGCCGGCTACGGGAACGTGCACACGGCCCTGCGGTTCCTGCTGGCCTGGCCGGACCTTTCGGGAGCGGCCGACCTCGTCGTGCAGAGGGCGAGCGAGCTGCACGGGGACTTCTACAGGCTGTTGAACCGCGCCGCGGCGGCGTTGGCTGCGGAGCATCCCCTGGCCGCGACCCTTGCCCTGCGGGCCATGATCGGCTTCACGCTCGGGAGCGCGCGATCTTCCCGGTATCGGCACGCGTCGCGGCAGCTTCTGGCCTGCGCCGGTCTGGCGGAGAAGATCGACGACTACCGGGGCTTCGACGACCACGACGCCTACTTCCAGGACATACGGGAAACCGACGCGAGAAAGCGGAAGTTCTGGGCGATCCTGGGCGAGGTGATGGGCCTTGGCGGGCCCTTCCAACCCTGACAAACGGGCAAGGGAGTGAATGGCGATGTCGGCGGATTCTCGGTGCAGGACCTGCCAGTTCCGGCGAGAAGAGACCTTCCGCGTCGAAGCTCCCGAGGACAGCGGCCGCTGTTCGGCCGGCACTCGTCGTTCGCCGTTCGACCCCTCTGACGGTGAGGCGTTACTATCGACGATTCGTCCGTAAAGGAGAAAGGTCGTGCCGGTTCGACGTCAGGCTGACGGAAAGGTCGTGGAGCAACCAACGCGGCTGGTGCGCCCGGATCGCGGAGGAGAAGCGGCGGAGGAGAGAACGCGCCTGCTCGGCCGCCTCTCGAATCCCGGCGCCACTTCGGACGAGCACGCACGGCTGGTTCACCGAAGTCGGTCGGGTTCGTCGGATCGCGCGGGTTCGAAGGCTCCGGGCGGGCTGGACGATCCCCCCGTCGGCTGGCTCGTGGTGGTCAAGGGTCCGGGCAGGGGAAGGGCGCTGGCGCTTGGCTACGGCATGAACACGATCGGTCGCGGGGAGGGTTCGCGGGTCCGCCTCGATTTCGGCGACCGGGAGATTGCGCGCGCGAACCACGCGCGCCTGACGTACGAGCCGCGGAGCCGACTGTTCTTTCTGGGCCACGGCGACGCCTCGAATCTGACCTACCTCAACGGCTGCGTCGTGCTCGGCCCGGAAGAGGTCGCGCCGGGGTCGATGATCGAGCTGGGTTCCACGACTCTGCGCTTTCAGACGTTCTGTTCGCCGGACTTCGACTGGTCCGACCTGGATGACTGACGGACCGTTGCCGCAAGGTCGCATCGGCCCCAGTTCGGGCGACGAGCCGCTTCAGGCTTCTCCGGCGATTTGACGGTTTCGGTGAGGGCCTCGGGCATGCGAGTTCGGGCCGTCCTCGGCGGCCTGCTTGCGGGCTGCTTGTTCCTCGCCGTGCTGAGCGCGTGGCTGTCGGCGCCGGAACCCGGCCAGGTCACTGCCGGCGGGATACTCCTGGATCGTGCGAGTCCGGCCTATCCGCTGACCATTCAGAACGTCATGTGGCTCCTGTTCTTCGGGGGCATGGGAGACGTGCTTCGGCGTTTCGCCCGTGGCGGAGGCGAGTCGCGGCAGGTGGGAAAGGGGCTGCTGCCCGAAGACGCGGAAACCATGCTTCGGGCTCGGGACCTCGGAGCGATCTACAAGCGGGTCCGACCGACGGACGGGGAGGAGCCGTACTTTCTGCAACGGCTGATCGCCAGAGTTGCGCTCCAGTTTCAGGGCAGCCGGTCCGTGGATCAGTCCAGCACCGTCCTCAACTCGAGCCTCGAGCTGATGCAGCACGAAATCGAGCTGAAGTACAACATGATTCGCTATCTCGTATGGCTCATTCCGACCCTGGGCTTCATCGGAACCGTCGTGGGGATCGCCTTGTCCCTGCGGGAGGCCGGCAACATGCCGAACATGGGCAACCAGGAAGCTCTGAGGGAATGGCTCAAGGCCGTGACCGGCAGCTTGGCCCTGGCATTCAACACGACGATGGTGGCCCTTCTGCTCTCCGCCGTTCTCGTCTTCCTGCTTCATCTCGCCCAGGGCCGGGAAGAGTCGGCGCTGAACCGGGCCGGCCAGTACTGCCTCGACAATCTGATCAACCGGCTCTACGAGAAGTGACCGGAACCGCTCCATGACCATGGATGCCCCTCCGCCGTGAAGAGCCGCAACCGCGAGGTCAACGTCTTCAGCGTCTCGGCGCTGGATCTCTTCGCTTCGGCGCTCGGCGCCTTCATTGTGATCTCGCTGATCTTCATGGTGTCGTTCGCCGCTAGCCTCCGGGACCCGGGCAACGTCGAACGGCCTTCCCCGACCGAGGAGACCGCCACCCTTGCGGCACTGGAGCAGGCGCTTGAGCGCTGCGAGTCGGAAGCGGAGTCGTCGGACCTGCTTGCCAGCCGGTTGGAGCGGGCGGACCGGGATCTGCGGTCCTGCCGACAGGAGTTGCAGCGGACGTTCGCGCTGGTCGTGGCGAGTTGGTCGTCGATCGACGATGTCGACCTGCATGTCGTGGATCCGCGAGGGCGCGAGTTCTACTTTTCCGCCAAGCGCCATCCGGGTTCGAACGCTGCCCTCGAGGAGGACAACATCCAGGGGCCCGGGAACGAGGTGTGGCTGCATCCGGTCGTGGGTCCGGGACGGTATCGTGTCTGCTACAAGCTCTTCTCCAAGCGAACGGTGGCTGCCGTCCCCGTCCGCGGCAGCGTCCTGTGGCAGGAGGGCCGGGTCGGGCTGCCCGACGTGCGGCTTCGGCGCGACGGCGAGGTCAGGCTGGCGGCCGAGATTCGGGTCGAGGGGCGCGGCAGGGTGACGGTCGATCGTTCGCGCTCCGGGCGCTTGCTGACCGGGGGCCGGTGCGGGTCGGGCGGATGAAGTACGAAACGGCGGTCTGCATGGACATCGGCGCGCGGGAGGAGCAGCAGGACCGGGTCCTCGCGTTGCGGGACGGCGGGGCGCTGCTGCTGGCGCTTGCCGACGGGATGGGCGGCCATGAAGGCGGGGCGCTGGCGGCGCAGACGGTGATGGACGTGGCCGGCGAGTTGTTCGCGGAGCGTTCAGGCGGCGCCACGGCGGACCTGCTTACCTCGATCGCCTTGACCGCGCACGAGCGGATTAACGCGGCCGGCGTCGAGCGCGGCGTTTCCCCTCACAGCACCTGCGTGCTGCTGCATCTGACTGGAGGTCGCGCCGCCTGGGTCCATGTGGGCGACAGCCGCCTGTACCGTTTCGAGAACGGGCGGATGGCGGGGCGTACGACGGATCATTCGATGGTGGAGCTTCTCCGTCTCCAGGGTCGAATCAGCGAGGAAGAGATGAAGCGCCACGCGGACCGGAACATCGTTCTCGAAGCCTTGGGTGGCGAGGAGCAGCCGGAGGTCGACACGGGCGGCCAGGCGGTCGGCGCGGCGCACGGCTTCCTCCTCGCAAGCGACGGTCTGTGGGAGAACGCGGAGGATGCGGACCTCGAGGGGGTCTTCGACGGGGCCGATCTGGAGGCGGCCGTGCGCGGACTGGTGAAGGAAGCGCGCCGACGGGGCGGTCCGGCGTGCGACAACATCTCGGTGGCGGTCGCTCGCGCGCGCCGGGCGCCTCGTTGGCTCCCGGGCTCGCTCCGCCGAGGCGTGCGTGCGCGGTTCAGGCGGACTTTGCCGTGAGCGCCTTGGAGTTCCACGGCCTGGCGCTGGCGCCGGGCGCGGAGCTGCACCGATACCGGTTGCTGGAGGTTCTCGGCGTGGGCGGTTTCGGCATCACCTATCTGGCTGAGCACGTCTCGCTGGGCCACCGGGTGGCGGTCAAGGAGTATCTGCCGAACGAACTCGCCATACGCGACGGGACTTCAGTGCAGCCGAAGTCGTCGACGGACCGCCCGGACTTCGAGTGGGGTCTCGCCCGCTTCCTTGACGAGGCAAAGACGCTGGCCCGTTTCGAGCACCGCAACCTGGTACGGGTGCGCGACTTCTTCGAGGACAACCGGACCGCCTACATGGTGATGGACTACGAGGAGGGCGAGCCACTGAGCGCTGTTCTCGACCGCCGCGGCCGGCTTCCGGAAGACGAACTGCTCCGGCTGCTCTCGCCGCTCGTCGCCGGCCTCGCTGAGGTGCACGAGGCGGGATTCCTGCACCGCGACGTCAAGCCGTCGAACGTCTATGTGCGGAAGTCCGACGGTTCGCCCGTGCTGCTCGACTTCGGCTCGGCCCGTCAGGCCCTGGGCCGCAAATCGCGCAGCCTGACGGCGGTGGCTTCCGCCGGCTACGCGCCGCCCGAACAGTACGAGACCAACGGCGAACAGGGGCCGTGGACGGACGTCTACGCCCTGTCCGCCCTCTGCTACCGGGCGATTGCCGGCGAGGCCCCGACCGAGGCGCCCCGGCGGATGAACCGTCTGGTCCAGGACCGGCCGGATCCGCTTCGGAAACTGGCCGAGGAAAGCCCCGAAGGCTACTCTCCGGGGCTTCTCGCGGCCGTCGACGGAGGCCTCGCACTCGCGGCGTCGAAGCGCCCGGCCAGCTTGGGGCATTGGGCCGGCCTTTGGTCCCGGCGCGACGAAACAGCGCCGGCCGCCACGCCCCTCGATGACGAGGCGGCGATGACGCCGCCCGAACCGCCCGTGCTCCTACCCGCGGCGGAAGTGTCGGCAAGAGCCGTCTGCCAGACGTCACCGACAGCGGGTTCGGACAATTGGTTCGTCGTCATAGGTCTCGTGCTGGTGGCGTTTGTGGTGGTCCTCAGTTCCGCCGTGAGCGGCTGTTGGAGTCGTCAGGATGGATGGCGCTCCAGCGTGACCGATCTGCAGCAGACTCTCGGGAGACCGCCCGATCCGGCCGCCGTGGATTCGCATGGCAGGACTGACCTCCACAGAGCGGCGGAGATCGATGACGCGGAAGCCGCAGCCTGGTTGCTGGCGAATGGTGCCGAGGTCGATGCGCAATGGGACGACGGCAGGACACCATTGCACTTTGCAGCTTGGGCTGATGCCTTGACGGTTGCGGAGTTTCTGCTGGCCAATGGCGCCGATATCGAAGCGCGAGACAGCGGCGGCTGGACGCCGTTACACTTTGCAGGCTTGTATGATTCGGTGGCGGTCGCGGAGTTTCTGCTGGCCAATGGCGCCGGTATCGAAGCGCGAGACAGCGTCGGTTTGACGTCGTTACACTTTGCAGCCTTGAGTGATTCGGTGGCGGTTGCGGAGTTTCTGCTGGCTAGTGGCGCTGATATCGAAGCGCGAGACAGCGACGGCGGGACGCCGTTACACACTACAGGCTTCTATGATGCCTTGACGGTTGCGGAGTTTCTGCTGGCTAATGGCGCCGATATCGATGCACGAGACAGCGACGGCTGGACGCCGTTACACGTTACAGCTGGGCTTGATTCGGTGGCGGTTGCGGAGTTTCTGCTGGCGAACGGCGCAGATGTCGATGCGCGAAAGTCCGGCGGCGAGACGCCGTTGGATGTCGCGATTGAATTCCGGAGTGACTCCGTGGCGCGTCTTCTCCGCGCCGGGCGAGACCGGACTCCCTGAGCAGGCAGTTGAGTCGAGTTCGCGGTGAGGCGCCTGAACGGCGGGGGCCTTGTGACCCTTGCCGCCGCTGACGATTTCGAGCCGCCCTCCTCAACGTAGCGCTTGAACAGGGCGCTGGTGCCCAAGTAGACAAGTGTCACCGTCGGTTCTCTCTGACGATGTCGGTCATGCGGCCTCCGCCGCGCAGGCGCGCCAGGGGCTTGATTTCCGTCAGCTTCCCTTTGCCCGGCAGAATGACGACCTCCTGGGTCGACTCGGATGTCCTGGGTTTCGGCACGATCCGTGCGATCCGGTGCTCGCCGTTCATCAGGTCGAGAGTCGTGCCCTGCTCAACTTCCTCCAGGCAGCCGTTCAGATCGGCCTTGATCTCGTTCTCTCGTTCTCTCGTTCTCTCATGCTTGTTTCTCCATCCTCGGCGAGCAGGTTGGCCTCTTGCGGGCCGGAGGAGACCGGTCCAACCGGACACGCTGTTGTCGACGATGAAGAGGGCGCGGCCCTTGGCGTCAGCGGTCATGACGGGTCCTGTCCTGCGTCGTTGGGGCGTTGAGGCGGGGTTGGTTCGCGATGGGGATTCTTCTCTCATGGCCAGTCGTTCAGGGAACGTTGCACGTCCTCGTTGGTGATCGTCTTGCCACCGGGAGTCACGGCAAACACCGTCGCGTCCCCCTCCTCTTTAGCGGCACAGGTAGTTCTGAGTCCTCGCCGTGCCAGTTCCGACAGGGCGCTGCCCAAGCTGGTGCGCCGTCGAGCCGCCAGAGCCTCGGCCGCGGCTAGGACATCCGGGTCAATGTCTGCCGTCAACGTGGTCCGCATTCGGGCATCATGACAGCAGGGCTCCCTGAGCCCCTGATCGCCGCCGTTGGCAGCTGTGTCTCGTGGGTGAACTCGTTCGAGCAGCGATTCCCGCGTGGCGGACCACTTTCTCCAGCGGAGTCAGACGAAGGTCGGCCTCGTCGAGCCGGCGATCACGGCTGCGTAGCCGGACCGTCGCCAGACGGTTGGCGTTCCTGCCGATCGTTGGCTACTATCTCATCCTCGGTCCTAGACTGCCGACTTCGTCGGGGGCCATGTGGGTGAGGGAGGAATTGATGCAGAGGAACATCTGGGTCGTTCGTGCCGGTAGTGGTGGCGTGCTGGCTGGTGACTTCGAGGAGAGGAAGATCGTCGCTATCGACTTTTCGTTCAGGAGGGACGTTGCGCGCCTTGGGTCCCAAGGTGCTCTTCGCTTGGAGTTGGAGCGAGAGCACCCGACCATGAAGAAGGGCCGGTTGGTCAACTGGGCCAGCCAACTCCACAAGTTCGCCAACGACCTTAGCGAGGGTGACCTGGTCCTGACACCGGTAGCCGAGACGCGAGAAATCATGATCGGAACTTGTGCCGGGGGCTACGAGTTTCGGCCGAACGAGCAACTTCCGCACGTGCGGCGGGTGACGTGGTGCAGGTGGAGGATCTCTCGGGACGACCTGACAGAAAGGGCGAAACGGAGCGCTGGTAGCAGCTTGACGCTGTTCTCGCTGAACGAGCACGGCGAGGAGATTGAGACGTTGGTGGTGGCAGATGAAGACGGAGGCGGATTCCGGGCGCAATCGGAGAAGGACGAGGAGTACTCGACTCTTGAGTGGTATGAGGAGGTTCGCGGTCAGTCCGAGGAGTTGATCTCGGATCGAATCGCACGCATGGACCCGTTCGAGTTCGAGGAACTCGTCGCCGCGCTACTCCGGGCCATGGGCTATCACGCAGCGCGGACCCCGAGCGGCCCTGACCGGGGCGTCGATGTGATCGCTCAGTCTGACGCGCTCGGACTCGATGCACCGCGGATCAAGGTGCAAGTCAAGCAGCGGAACAAACGAGCAAGTCGAGACGAGGTGAGCAGTTTGGTGGGAACGCTTCGGCAGCCGGAGAGAGGGCTCTTCGTTTCGACTGGCGGCTTTTCTCAGCAGGCGCTGCTCGAGGCCGAGCGAGCCCCGGAAGGCGTGGCGGTCAGGACACTGAACCGGGACGAGTTCATCGGCCTCTTGACGAGGTACTACGAGGCGTTGGAGCCGGAAGCTCGCGCGACGATTCCGCTGAAGAGGGTATTCATCCCCGTGGACTAACCGGGTTGGTGGCTACGGCGCCGCGCCCTACCAGCGCGGTCGCGTGCTCACATAGGCCGGGTCGTCCGTCAGTTGAACGACCTCGCCCGTCTCGATCTCGATCTTCCAGATCTCCCAGTTCCCGGAGCGGTCCGACTCGAAGACGATCCAGCGGCCGTCGCGGGAGAACCAGGGATGGCCGTCGTTCGCGCCGGAGATGGTCAGGCGGCGTGGGTTCGAGCCGTCGATGTCGGCGAGGAAGATGTCGTCCGTCGGGCCGGTGCGGTTCGTCTGCCAAGCGATCGTCCGGCCGTCGGGTGAGACCGCGGGCCGGCGATGGCGGTGCTCGCGGTCGGTGAGGGCGGTGTAGGTGCCCTGGCCGTAGCCGTCGAAGCGGATGATCGCGATCTCCATCCGCCGCTCGCCGTTCTCGGGCTCGCTCTCGGCCTGGAACAGGACCGCGCGGTTGAGGCCGACGCCGTTGCCCACGTCGAGCGCCGTGGTGACCGACGCGTCGAGGCGGCGATTGCCGAACTCGGTGATCAGCCCCTTGTTGAATCCGTCGCCCTCAGGACAGTTCCGGGCGTAGGTGAGCTGCCGGGTGATCGGCGAGATGCTCGCGTGGTGGACGGCGCAGCCTTCGACCTCCCGCAGCACTTCGCGCTCGCCGGTCGCGAGACTCTCGCGGAAGATCCGGGCGCCGGCCTCGACGCCGGCGTCGGCGTCGGTGAACTCGGCGTAGACCACGCTCTGGAGGTCGAAGGTCAGGGACGGGTGGTCCAGATGCTGAGGGACGCCCCTGCGCACCAGACGAACTCCGCTGCCGTCTCCCTCCATGATCCAGATGTCCGCGCCGCCGTAGAAGCCGGGGACGGTCGGCGTGGCGCCGGTGTTCGCGAAGCGCTGGAAGACGATCGGAGCCGTGAACTCCGGCTCCGCCGCCACGGCCGACGAAGCGCCGGCGGCCTCGCCCGATGGAGGCGACCCGTCGGCGCCACAGCCGAGCACCGTCGCCGCGAGAATCAGAGATGCGACGACGGTGGCCGGCGAAGGGTTCACTGCCCGGCGGGGCCCGCCGGGGTCGCTGCCTTGGCGGCGCCGCTATCGGCGACGACGTAGTCGATAAAGCCGATCAGCATCTCGTCGGTCGAGTCGGCACCCCACCTGACGTCCACGGTCGGATCCGGGTTGGACGGGTTCTCGGCCGAGTTGTCGAACGAAGCCCGCACCTCGATCCGCGTGCCGGCGGGGAGCCGGAGGGGCTCGGCCAGGTCGTAGGACGTCTGCCAGTTGAAGTCGTAGCGGCTGACGCTGAGCAGCTCCCGCTGCTCGCCGCCTGGCAGGAAGGCGGTGTAGGTCATCGACTTGCCGCGGTAGTGCATGTGGGGCGTGAAAGAGCGGACCACGACGTCCTGGTCGAAGACGTGGGTCGCCTGCGCCCGGTAGTCCGCTTCGCCGGCGGGGATGTTGAACCTGTTGTTCACGATCCAGAGGTTGATGATCTCCCTCTCGACCTCTTCCGGCTCCGCGAACCAGAGGGCGACGCGGGTTCTGTCGGTCGCCGCCGTGCCGTTCGGATGGTAGTGGAAGTCGCCGATCAGGTTGCGTCCCTTCGGCAGCAGGCGGCCGGTTCCGGGCGGGAAGTGCTGTGGGCTGATGCCAGCGCCCCAGGCGCCGACCCAGCCTTCCTGGACCGGGTTGTTGGCGCCGGCCCGCCAGAGGATGAAGTGGTGAAGCACTGTGCGATCGCCGGCCTGGACCTCGACGGCGCGGATCCAGCGGTCCTCGTCGAACCCGGTCTTGATCGGGATGTCGAGGAACTCGTCCGGCCCATCTGCGGCCACCTCGTGGGGATCGAACTCGTACACCCAGTCCGGCTCGCCGAACGTCCACTCGCTGGCCTTCTCCGGCTCCGCGTAGACGGGCTCGTCACCCTCGCCGCGGGGCGCGCCGTTCGCGGCCCAGCGGGTGATCGCCGCGATCTCGTCTTCGCTCAGGCTGATGTCATTCGCCCAGGGTCCGTAGCCCTGGTCGGCGTCCCAGGGCGGCATGTCCCTGTTCTCGACCGCCCGGGCGATCGACCGCGCCCACGGCCGCGCCTCGCGGTACGTGCGCAGCGACATCGGTCCGATCTCGTCGGGCTGATGGCAGGAGGCGCAGTTCGCGTGGAGGATCGGCGCCACGTCGTCGACGAAGGTGGGCTGGTCCAGGTTGACGCCGGCGGCGATGGCCGGCGCCAGAAGAAGGACGGCCGCGACGTCGGCCACGAGGCGAATCGGGCGGTGAGTTCGGTTCATCGTGTGTTCTCCGGAACTGTTCGAATGGTGCTCGGATTGTACCCGGGGATAGGCCCCCACGCTGTTTCTACCCGGTCGGCAGGGTGGACGGCGTTTCGTTCTCGGCCGGCGTGCCGACGATCTCGCCCGGTCCCATGTCCATCCGCAGCGTGCCGTCCTTCTGGATGGAACCCTTGAGTTCCATCGTGTTGCCGGGCGTCTGCGCGGTGGCGGTCACGTCGTTGCCGTCCCAGACGATGTCTACGATCGGCGCCGGCAGGACGAGCGTGCCGAACTGGACGAACCAGCCGCCCGGGACGCCGCCGCGGGGCAGGAGCATCGCCGTGGGCTCGGGACCCTTTCCGGGCTCGCGCTGGACGTCGAATCGCCACGCCTGGCCGGGGTGGGTCTGGGCCAGTTCCGCCAGCTTGGCGATGACCGGGCTTGCCGCCTTGGGGCTCACGCCCTCGGCGGCCACGAAGTCGACGAAGCCGATCAGCATCTCGTCCGTCGAGTCCGTGCCCCAGGTCACGTCGGTCGTCGGATCGGGGTTGTTCGGGTTGTCGGCCGAGTTGTCCCAGTGAGCGGTGACCTCGATCCGGGTGCCGGCCGGCAGAGCGACAGGCTCGACGAACTCGTAGCCGGTCTGCCAGTTGAAGTCGAAGCGGCTGACGCTGAGCAAGTCCATCTCGTCGCCGTTCGGCAGGAACGCGGTGTAGTTCGCGTTCTTGCCGCGGTAGTGCATGTGGGGCGTCAGCGACCGGACCACGACGTCCTCGGTGAAGACGTGGTTGGCACGCGCCTCGTAGTTCGGGTCGCCGGCGGGAATCTTGAACGTGGAGTTCATGACCCAGAGGTTGATCAGTTCCTTCTCTACCTCCTCCGGCTCGGCGAACCAGATGCCGATCCGGGTCTTGTCGGTCGACGCTGTGCCGTTCGGGTGGTAGTGGAAGTCGCCAAGCAGGTTCTGGCCCGCGGGCACCAGCCGTGCCGTACCGGCCGGGAACGTGTTCGGCGCGGCGCCGGCGGCCCAGGCGTCGATCCAGGCGTCCTGGATGTCGCTTCCCGGCGCGGTGCGCCAGAGGATGAAGTGGTGGACCACTTCGCGGTCGCCAGGCTGCACCTCGACGGCCTTGATCCAGCGGTCCTGGTCCCAGCCGGTCTCGACCGGGATCATCGCGAACTCGTCGGGTCCGTCCGCGGCGACGGCGAAGGGATCGAACTCGTAGACCCAGTCCGGTTCGCCGAAGGCCCACTCGGCGGCGCTTGCCGGAGGCTGGTAGATGGGTTCGTCTCCGTCGCCGCGGGGAGCGCCGCTGCCCGCCCAGCGGGTGATCGCCTCGATCTCCGCGTCGCTCAGGGAGATGTCGTTCGTGAAGGGTCCGTAGCCCGGGTCGGCGTCCCAGGGCGGCATGTCGCGGTTCTCGACCGCTCGGGCGATCGAGCGCGCCCAGGGCCGTACCTCGCGGTAGGTGCGCAGCGCCATGGGTGCGATTTCCTCGGGTCGATGGCAGGAAGCGCAGTTCTCATGGAGGATCGGCGCGATGTCGTCGACGAACGTGGGCTGGTCCACGTTCAGGGCGAGGCTGGCGGCGGGGATGGCGAGCACCGCGACGGTGGCGACCGTTGCGGCGCGGCGGAGCAGGGGGATCCGGTTCATGACTCTCCTCGAACGCGGCGCTTGTCGTGTTCACGGAAACACGGCGGCCGCCGGCTGCGTTTACAGCTCAGGGTGTTCCACTCGGTGACTAAGGTGATTTCGACAGTACCCCACTGTACGGCGCTCGGAGCTTCGGGTTTCGGCTTCCGGGCGAAACGCGGTGTTACGCTCCATCCCATGTTTTCGGTCGAATCGGCACGCGGGCGGGGCTTCTTTCGGACAGCGGGTCCGCGTACCTCGACCCTGCGCAGCCGGAGGTCTTCTGGCTGCCGGTTTCTGACCTTGCGGGCCGGATGCCGGCCAGAGGCCCGGCGCACCCGGTCCTTCGCACTGGCCGTAGTTGTCGTCGCGTCGAGCCTCTGGTCGGCCGACAACCTGGCCGCCCAGAACGTGCTCTCCAGGGCGCTTCAGGATCGCGTTCAGGAGAATCCGCACACGACCGAGGCGGACGTCGAGGCGGGCGCCCGGGTGTTCGAGCGCAGTTGCTCGCTCTGCCACGGCGCGGGCGGCGCCGGCGGCGACGGGCCCGACCTGACCCGCGGCGTATTCCGTCACGGCAGCAGCGACGCCGCCCTGTTCCGCAACATCCTGACCGGCATCCCGAACACCGGCATGGGCGGCATCTACCAGCCGGACAAGTCGATCTGGCAGGTCGTGTCCTACGTGCGCTCGCTCAGCCGGGGCGGCGGCGAGGAGGAAGTGCCGGGCGATCCGCGACGGGGCCGGATGCTGTACATGAGCCGCGGCTCCTGCTCTGATTGCCACCGTCTGAACGGCTCGGGCGGTCGCCTTGGCCCCGACCTGAGCGACCTGGGCTGGCGTCGGGCGCCCGACCACATCCGCGCTTCGATCGCGGAGCCCTCGGAGTCGATCGACCGCGGGTACCGGACGGTCGAGGTCAGGACGAACAGCGGCGGCATCGTGCGCGGGGTGCTGCGCAACGAGGATCGCTACTCGATCCAGCTCTTCGACGAGTTCGAGAACCTCAGGTCCTTCCAGAAGGCGGACCTGGCGGGAATCGACAAACCGGAAGAGTCGTTGATGCCGCCACTTGGCAGCTTCTTCCGCGGCCGCGATCTGGACGATCTGGTGGCCTACCTCTACTCGCTGCGGCCGGAGTAATCGTGATCACAAACACAGGAACCGCCGATGTGTCATCCGTGCGTCCGATGACGGACGCACGGACTGTTTCACGGGTGGCGCGGGGTCGAGCCGCCCGGGTTCGGCGCAGGGCGCTTCCTCTCAGGAAGCCGTTCGGTCTTGTCGCTGTTGCGGCGATTCTGTTCGTGGCCGGCGGCGTCTCCGTCTCCGCCCAGACGGAAGTGTCCTACGAGCGGCTCGAGGCCGCCGCTGACGAGCCGGGCAACTGGCTCATGTACTCGGGTCAGTTCAACAGCCAGCGCTTCAGCCGGCTCGACGAGATCGATCGTTCGAACGCGGCGAAGCTCCAGCTCCGATGGGTCCATCAGATGCCGACGCTGGGTCGGTTGGAAACGACGCCGCTCGTGATCGACGAAGTGATGTACGCGACGACGGCCGACAACGTCGTCATCGCGCTCGACGCGCGTACCGGCCGGCGGTACTGGTCCTACGCTCACGAGCTGCCGGACCAGCTCGCCCTATGCTGCGGCAAGCAGAACCGGGGCGTGTCCATTCGCGGCGACCGGCTCTACATGGGCACGATCGACGCGCACCTGGTCTCCCTGGACGCGAAGACCGGCGCGGTGATCTGGGACACGGAGGTGGGCAGCCCGCGCACGGGGCAGTCGATCACCGCCGCGCCGATGGTCATCCGCGATCTGGTGATCACAGGCATCGGCGGCGGCGAGTACGGCATCCGCGGATTCCTCGACGCCTACGATGCGGACACGGGCGAGCTCCGTTGGCGCACGTACACGATTCCCGGGCCCGGCGAACCCGGCAACGAAACCTGGGAGGGCGACTCCTGGAAGACGGGCGGCGCGCCGACCTGGATGACGGGCTCCTACGACCCCGATCTCGACCTCCTCTACTGGGGAACCGGCAATCCGGGGCCGGACTGGAACGGAGAGGTCCGCGAGGGCGACAACCTGCACTCGGACTCGGTACTGGCAATCCGTCCGGACACGGGAGAGATCGTCTGGACCTTCCAGTTCACGCCGCACGACGTTCACGACTGGGACGCCTGCCAGGTGCCGATCCTGTTCGACGCGGAGTACCAGGGCGAGCAGCGCAAGCTGATGGCCTTCGCCAACCGGAACGCCTTCTTCTACCTGCTGGATCGCGAGACCGGCGAGTTCCTGTTCGCGAGGGAGTTCGCGCGCCAGACCTGGGCCGAGGGGATCGATCAGGAAACCGGCCGGCCAATCCGTGTTCCGAACATGTTTCCGAGCGAGGAGGGAACCCTCGTCGCGCCGACGATCGGGGGCGCCGCGAACTGGTTTTCGCCCAGCTATAGCCCCGACACCGGCCTCTTCTACATCCAGGCCTACGACGCGGAGATGCTCTACTACATGGCCGAGGCCGAGTACGAGGAGGGCGAACTCTTCGTCGGCGGCTACGGCAAGGCGGCGGGGCCCGGCGACCAGTACACGAGCGCGGTGCGGGCGATCGATCCGCTGACCGGCGATCGCGAGTGGGAGTACCAGGTGCAGCCCCGGTCCACCTCCGGCCTGCTCGCCACGAAGGGGGCACTGGTGTTCGGCGGCAGCGTGGCCGGCATCTTCTACGCCCTCGATGCGGAGACCGGCGAGGAGCTCTGGCATCGCCGCCTCGGCGGCAACGTCTTCGCGGCGCCGATCAGCTACGAGGCGGGCGGGCAGCAGCATGTGACGATCGCCGCCGGCCGGGCGCTGTTCACGTTCGCGCTGCCGGCGGAGTAAGGGGTGGAGTCGTCCGAACGCGTTGAGAGCCGTGGGAAGTCGGCGTGAGCCGCCGCTTTACCCGCAACTTTAGGGCCGAAGCCGAGGCTGACCATCAAGCGAAGGCGGCCCGGCTTGCGGTTGAGGAAGCCGACCAGCCGGACATTCGCGCTGCCATGAATGCGCTGGTCAAGAATCCCGTGGCGACGGACGCGGAGGTCGCGGACCACCTGCTCGCTGTTGGCTATCGTGGTAGCGACCTCCAGCGGATGGCGCTCGCCGCGGTGGCCCGGCGCGGGCTTCGGGTCGCAACTGAGCGTTGAGAGCCGGAGTCCGCCGATCCATGAGTTCGATCGCCGGAGGGAACCGTGAGAGTCACATTCCGCGAACGGCTAGCAGCCCGAGGTGGAAGTGCGCGTCGCACCGAGAGCAGTCAGACGCGCGTCCAACAAGGCGCGATATCGCCGCTGGCCGGGCGCTGTCACGTTCGCGCTGCCGAGCGAATGAGAGTCGGCTGACAGGTCCCCGCTCTACACCGTGTATGCTCAAGCGTTTGCCAGACATGAGCGCACCTTCGAACTGGGGATCGCGGATCTTGGGGAGCGGACGGCCGACGGTGAGGTACAGCGATGAACGTATTCCCTGATCTGCATCTGGAGGACTTGCGGGCTGAGGTTGAACCCAAGGCGCTTGGCCGCCAGTTGGGTGAACGGGACCGCCCGATGCTTGATGCGGTCGAGGACCAAGGACAGTCGAAGATCAACCAGTTCATCGCCCAGAACAAGAACGAGGCGGTCCAACTTCGAGACGAGAGGTTGAGTGAGATCGACAAGGGACTGGCTGAGCTTGACCACCCGTTGCTGCCCGGAGCGTTAGAGAGTGTTGCGCAACAAGCGATGGCCGAGTTCGGGGACGTGGAGCAGGGGCACTCCGAGAATCTGAGGAACGACCTCCAGGAATGGCGAAAGCGACGGGAGGACTTTCTCGACTTCAAGGAGGAGAACGGAATCAGTCGTGAACCCGACTACCACTCCACGTTCAGGCGCTGGATGGGCGGCGGCGGACTCTTCGTGCTCTTGCTATTGGAGAGCGGCCTGAACGCTGGTTTCTTGGCCGAGGGCAGCGAGGCGGGTCTCTTCGGGGGTTGGGCCGTTGCGATCGGTTTCAGTGCCGTGAACATTCTGGCACCGTTCGGCCTCTTCGGACCGCTGAGCCGCTACGTACGCCACGTGAAGCTCAATCTCAAGGTCGCTGGCTGGGCGTGCTTGTCGGCGTGGGCCGGGTTGGCCTTGCTTCTGAACTTGGGGCTCGCCCACTATCGGGAGGCTTCCGAGGCGCTGGTGGATGATCCGGACACTGAAATGGTGACCCGCCTGTTCACACAGCCTTTCGGCATGGAGACGGCCGCCTCGTGGCTTCTCTTCGTTCTGGGTTTAGGCTTCTCGGTGCTTGCATTCTACGAAGGGTGGAAGTTCTGGGGGGACTCGTACCCCGGCTACCGAGGTGTCCACGTCCGGATGTCGGAAGCTAAGGAACAGCTCGACGACCTCAGGGCTGAGGCTGCGGATGAGCTAAAGGACGTTCGGCTCAAGTGGCTTGCCAAGGCGGAAGAGACGTTGGACCGCGCACGGATGCAGCCGGCCGAGACGCGCCGGCTGCTGAAGAGCGAGGCAGAACTCCTCTCGACGTTCGAAGACCACATGGAACAGCTCCAGAGCTTCGGCGCCACGCTGATCGAGGAGTACCGCGTGGCCAACCACGCCGTGCGCAGCGACGGCGCGGTTCCCGCGTCACATGCGGGGCCCTGGAAGCTCGTCCCCCCTTCTCCTCATCGTATGCGTACGTGGGAACCGCGTCATGTGGACGACTCTTCGCTGGCGGCACTGCAAGCGGAGCATGTGGAAACGGTTCGCGTGCTGAACGCCCAGTGGGAGGCGGCTCAGCAACGGCTCGGGCTCGCCGGCCGGAACGCCGGCGGTGAGAATGCCACGCAGTAGACGTCGCCGGTCCCGTCGTCGTGGGCGCTCCGGTCGGCTGTCGGCTCGGGAAAGAACTCTCGTTGCTCTCGGGCTGATCGTGGCGGCTGCGGTGTTGGTCTTGCTCGGCCGTTTCGTCGTGTTCGCCCCCAATCCTCCCGGGCGCGACGCCGAGACCGGGTGCCCGGAAACTGGACCCAGTGCGCTGACCGCGATCATGATCGATGCAACGGACCGGATCGGAGCGATCAGCCGCGCCGACGTTCTGGCCCGTTTGGAGGAGTATCTCGCGGCGAGCCGCGAGGACGAGATGGTCATCGGCTTCGAGGCCAGGCCGGTGGGCGAAGAGATCGTCGAGCCGCTGCTCACGGTCTGTCATCCCGGCGACCCGGAGGAGGCAAGCGAGTGGACGCAGAATCCACGACTCATCCGGCGGCGGCTGGAGGAGCGGTTCCGGCAACCGCTTGAGGCTCTGTTCCGGAACCTGCTCAATCGTGAGGAGGCGCCGACCTCGCCGCTTATGGAGAGTGTCCAGAGCGTCGCCGTTTCCTTTCTCGGCCGCGAGGAGTACGCGGACGTCCCGAAGCGGCTGATCCTGGTGTCCGACCTGATGCAGCACAGCGAGTATCTGTCCTTCTTTCGGCAACCGGGGGTCGACTACGGCGCGTTCGAGAGGAGTCAAGGCGCTGATGCGCTCAGTACGGACCTCCGCGGAACTACCGTGGATGTCCTCTTCGTGCAGCGGGAGGCGCACGGCCTACTGCCCAGTACACGCGGCCTGGCTGAGTTCTGGGGGCGCTGGGTTGAGGACCAAGGCGGCATCGTCGGACCTGTGGTCAGCATTGACGGGATGAACTGATGGCGCTGAGCCGCCGCCGTGGCGGCGACTGGAGTTCAAATCCCCGCGCTGCTTTTCTGTGGTTCGCGGCCGGAGGGGGGCTTCTGCTGTTGCTCCTGAAGTTGACAACGAGTCACTGGTTGCCTCCGGTAGCTCTTTCCCTGATTCTGATCGTTGCCTACGGCTTCGTCCTCTGGGACCGGGAGTTCAATGGGCCGAAGTTCGAGCACGCGGGCGACAACCTCTACTACGTCGGTTTCCTCTACACCCTGATCTCCCTGGCGGTATCGCTCTACCGGTTTACCAGCGACGGTGACACCGACGACATCGTTCAGGGCTTCGGCGTCGCTCTAAGCAGCACCGTCTTCGGTCTGATCGGCCGCGTGTACGTCAGTCAGTCGTCCGTCGACGAACCGGCCCGGGTTGAAGCGGCCGGGCGCCAGAGTCTGGTAGCCGCCCACCGCCAGCTCCGGGCCGAGATGGACTACGCGATCGAGGATTACAAGCGGTTCCGCGAGGACCTGCGCGAACTGCGAGAGTCCGTCGAGCGAGCGAAGGAAGTTGCGGCGGTGGAGAGCAAGGCGTTGGCGGATGAGGCCGCCAGGCTCGAGGATCTCCACGGCTTAGGCTTGAGGCTGGACAAGGCGGCCGAAGGCGCGTTGGGGAGGATTGCCGAACGACAGGAGGAACTGGCGGTCCACATGAAGGAGGAGGCGATGGCGACGCTGCGGAACATCGCCTCTCAGCATGAGGCTCTGAGCGACGGCATGGTCGAGACCCAGCGGGATGTCTTGGATCACGTCGCGGCCCGTCTGGACGATGCGGCGTCCGCGTTGGACGGTTCGGCAGCTTCGATGGCGCGAACGATCGGCAGCGCGGAGCTCGAGATCGAAGCCGAAGCGAGTGCATTGCGGAGCACGATGGACCGGTCGTTGGAGAGCTTTCGCGCCGCGGACTTCGAGCGTGAGGTTGCCGCCCGCGTCCTGGATCCCGCGGAGGTTCGCCTGCGTCAGTTGATCGACGGGTTCCAGCCTCTGGTCGAGAGCCTGGAGCGCACGCAGGCAGGGCAGGAACGAGCCGTCGTGGAGAGCGGGCGGATTGTCCAAGAGTTGTCGCGGGCGTTCGCTCAGAATGAGGACTTGGCGGGCCGCTGCCAGGACGCCGCGGACTCGTTGGCCAGGGCGGCGAGCACTCTGGAGTCTGTTCCCGAGCAGCTTGAGCGGCAATCGGCGCGGTCGGAGGCTGTAGTTCGCGAGGCGGCGGCCACAGGCGAACGCCTGCGGCAGATCAGCGGCGCGCTTGAGAGCGCGGGCGCTTCCCTGGCTGCCGCGGCGGATTCGTCGTCGAAGCGCAAGCGCGGCATCTTCGGTTCCTTTCGTCGCAACTGAACCGGATGACGTTCGACGACAGTCCGTCGGAAACGGGCCGCGCCTTCCCTCGCGGTCTCGTCCTCGGCTTCACCATGGCCGAGATCGCGATTCTGATTATCTTCGTTTTGCTACTCGTGCTGGCCGCGATGCTGGCGCGCGAGTCCGACAGACGGGAGGAAGCGGAGTCGGAATTGGAGCGGTACGCGGAAGTGCGAGAGATCTTCGAGGAGGAGAAGCTGCCACGGAATACGACGGTCCTGCGTTCGTATCTGGTGGAGCGCGTTGAACGTCATCACGCGGCCGAGAACTGGCGCGTGCTGGTCCGCGAGCTGGAGCGGGGGGTCCCGGGACCCTCCGCGCAACAACTTCTCGAGCGGATCCAGCGGTCGGAGATTGGCACGATGTCGCCGGCTGAGGTGGAGGAACTGCTGGCGGCTCGTCGAGCCGTCGAGCAGGCGGATGCCTATTCCGAACTCGAACAGGCGCTTCAGGAGGCCGGTGTCTCGCCTTCGCCGGGAGAGACTCGGGACATGGCGGCCGCGATGCGGGCCGCGGACGAGCAAGGACTGACACCCGTGGAGGTACGGGAGGCCATCGAGAACCGCGCCGCCTGGAACGAGGCGGTTGACGACACGGGGCGGTCGGCCGATCCGGAGGATCTGAGGGCCATGCTGGGTGCGGTCAGGGCGGCTGCTGAACAGGGTTTGTCGCCCGAACAGGTGGCTAACGCGGTTGAGGCTCAGCAGGAGTTTGCGGAGGCACTGGACGGCGAGGTGGGCGAAGCGACGGAGGAGGCGATCAAGGAAGCCATCGATGATGCACGCCGCTGGCGAGAGATGGGCGGCGAACAGGGGTCGACACTGACCGACCGACTCGAGGAGGCGCTCGATGAACGCGACCGCGAGCGCGAAGAAGTCGAACGCCTCCAGGACCACATCCGTTCCCTGGGCAGCGGCACGGACCACCCAAGCTGCTGGTATCAAAGTGACGGCATCACGACCGCCTACCTCTTCGACGTCGTTCTGACTTCTCGAGGCCTCTTACTCGATTTCGCCGCAACCTCGCAGGAAGTGGTCAGCGCGTCCGGGGACCGACTGGGGACGCCCGAGGAGGCGCGCGCGTCGTTACCCATAGGAGGCGTTCAGCGCCAACAAGTGCTGAGGCCAGAGCAGTTTCTGCGGCAGACGAGAGGCCTCCACGAATGGAGCAAGGACCGCGACCCAGAGTGTCGCTTCTTCGTTCGCGTCTTCGACCGCACGGCGGCAGGCCAGAAGCAACTCTACAAGGACCAGTTGGAGACGGTTGAACAGCCCTTCTACAAGCTGCTCATGAAGGACTCCGGGCTGCCGCCCGGTCTGGCAAGGACCGTGGGGCAGTGACGGCTGAGGGGTAGGCAGCACGTCGCTGCCCGTCAGACCCGGACCCTCTACTCCTCAGCGCTCCATCGAGTCGTGGCCGGCGGAGCAGGCCCGGAAGTTCGACCGGGAGGTCCTTGTTCCGGGCCCTCTCGCTCGAAGTCGTGGAACGCTTCCATGTGCCGGAAGGGGCAACGCGTGTAGACCGCAGCGCGCCGCGCCACGGGTTCAACCGTACCGGCTGGACTTGTAGATCTCCCGGCGATGCCCGACGATGTGGACGACAAGCCGCCTTGCAACCGAATCGCGAGTGTAGAGAACGCGGTAGCTCCCTACTCGGAGCTTGCGGACACCTCGCCAGCGGCCCGCCAACGTCTCTACTTTGACGCTGTCGGCGTTTTCCGCCAGCCACCGTATCTAGGCCATGATCCGATCCGCCGCGGCGGCGTCCAGTCACTGAAGGTCTGCTTCGGCGTCCGCAGTCCAGACAACGTCGTCCGTCACCGGGAAGTTCGGAGTCTCTCAGCGACTTCCGCGTGGCTAACGGTGGTTCCACCGGCGTCGACTTCGGCGAGCGAGCGTTCAAGCCTCTTCGCAACGTCGTCATGCAGCGCCAGCCCGCGATCCGGATCGTCCAGCACCTCTTCCACGACCTGCGTGAACGTCTCCCGGCAGAGTTCTCTGAACTCGCCTACCGTCAGGTCGGCCACTCTTGGGCTCGTCATGATCTATGTTCTCGGCGACGTGTCGGTAGCGGGCGGTGCTCCGTGGTTTCCAGGCGACCTTGACGCAAACGCGCGGCGCAGGAAATCGTCCGCGTCGCGGCACTTCCAGGCCAGACGGATCAGCGCGACCGCGTCCAGGGCCGGGTTCGCCCCGTTGAGCCACGACTGCAGGCCGGGCGTGATCGAAAGAGAGCGTGCGGCGAACGCGTCGCGAACCGTTCTTCGCACGAGGTCGAGGCGCTCGTCGGCCCGTTCCCGGCGCAGCAGTGGATCGTCGTCTGGGCCCGTGCCGCCGGCGGCGGCGAGCGCATCGGCCACGCGGCGCACGCTCGCGACGGTCCCAGCGGACGGCTCGCTCTCGTTCAGCGCCGCGTGGATCTCCTCGGCGTTCCAGCCCGGAAACGCCCGGCTCGAAGGCGCCGTGACGTATCGGCCGCCTTCCAGCACATGAATCGTGAGGGCCGAGCGGCGGTTCCCGGGACGGTGACGCCAACGGATGTCCGGCACTTCGATCCAGACCTCCGGGAAGCCCCAGGACTCGTAGACGCCGAGTTTGTAGCGCCTCGCGTCCGTGCTGTAGTCGACCTCCAGGACGACGTCCGGAAGGCAGTGGACGCCGGCTTCGATCCACGGGTCTTCAGGAGCGTCCGCCGTCCGCAGGTACACGCTCTCGTCGGCTTGCATGACGCGGCGATGACGCTCTTTCTCCCGTACCACGAGGTCGGCAGATCCCACGACCGTGATCGCCGCGCCGCGCCGCATCGCGATCAGCGCCATGAGACGGGTCAGACGCCGTGTGCCGTACTCGTGATAGGTGGTCGTCGGCTCCGCGATGAACGCGGCTTCGCTGCGGGCGTCCCAGTACTCGATTCGGCCGTCGTAGTCCTCGATTTCGGCGCGCGGGATCCATACCTCGCGGCAGCCGGGAAAGTCGTCGGCACGGGGCGGGGGAGAGTCGCCCGGAACTCGTCGCACGGGTTTGGCGACCGGTTCAGCCATGCGCCGAGTCTATGCGCGAAAGCGGTTCGTCCGGGCGCCAGTGCCAGCGCGTTCTCGCGTAAGACTCGCCAGTCGCGGCCCTTCGGCTGCCGCGTCAACCGGGCCGTGTCGAAGCTGCGCCTCCAGCGTCAGTCCGGTTTGCAGACACCGCAGGGTTCGTAGCGCTCCACTGCCTCGTTTCGCTTCATCGGGACCTTGCTCTTGCTCAGGAAGCGGCAGCCTTCCTTGTGGTACTTGCGACCGGTGCGGGTGACATAGACGGTGTCGTCGTTCCCGGCCGAGGGCGTGGCTTCGGGCGTCTCGGTCGGCGAGGAGTTCGAGCCGCCGACGATTTCTCCCCAGAGCCCGCGACGGCTGTCCCGGGCGTCTTGCTCAAGCTCGCGGAAGCGCTCCATGTGGCGAAACGGGAAGCGCGTGTATGCGTGGCCGTAGCCCTGGCGGATGATCTCGGAGTTCGCGAACGTCCCGTCTTCCAGATAGACGTAGGCGAGCGTCCGGCCATAGCGGTCGGTCTGCTCCTGGTCGTACTCCAGGCGGACCTTTCGGCCCTCCAGGAGTCCTTTCAGGTAGGCGGTCGCCGCGCGGCCGAACAACTCGACCGGCCGGTTCGGGTGGACGGTCTCCGGCGTGTCGACACCGATCAGGCGAACCCGGCCCACGCCTTCCACGATGATCGTGTCGCCGTCGACGACCCGTTCCACGAACTGGCCCGGCGCTGCGGCGGCGGCCAGGACGCTGAAAAGGACTGCAACTCCGCAGCGGACGACGAATGGATGGCGGAGCAGGAGGGCACCTCGCGCGGGCGCAAGGGCGGAATCCACGCAGGACAGCGCCGCCGACGAGCCCGAAGTCAAGAAGATTGGACAGTTTGGACCAGTGCATTGTGTCGGCGGCCGGGGGTCTTGTCCAGATCGCGCCGGGCGCCGATGCCGGGTGCTGCTACAGCGGTCACCGGCTCTACGGGGCCGTGGCGTACCTGGAGGCGGACGAGTCGGTGGTTCGGCACGCGGAACGCCGGGGCCTGTTCGTGATCCGGGCCACCGGCAGCAGCGCCAGCATCGTGAACCAGCCGGGCTTCGAGCCCCGCCTCTTCGGGCGGGCCGCCGCTACCTGACGCGGAGGGGCGCTACGCCGGGTACTCGGCGAAACAGGGGATGCTCTGGTCGAGCTCGCTCCACGGCGCCCTGGAGTCGACGAAGATGTTCACGGCCGGCTTGACGCCCGGGTCGGCGTCCAGCGAGCCGGCCGGAATCTGCATCCCGCCGGGGTCCCGGAGCCGGGGAACCAGGCTGCCGCAGTGCCTGCAGAAGGCAGTGCCCTTGATCTGCGCCTCCGGCATCTTGTAGTCGACGATGGCGTTCTCCCCGCTCAGCCACCGGAAGGCGTCCTCGGCGACGAAGACGAAGGTGCCGTAGGCGGCGCTCGTCTGACGCCGGCAGCGGGAGCAGTGGCAGTTCACCATCCGCTCCGGCGAGTCGTCATACTCGTAGCGCACCTTGCCGCATAGGCAGCTTCCCGGCGTGGCGCCCGGTGCTTCGGCTTCTCGAATCGGCCGATCGATGCCGGGCGGCGCGCCCCATCCGGGCGGATACTCCTCGTGCTGGAGCAGCTCGTCGACGATCGTGTGCCAGGGCGCCTTGGAGCCGGCGAAGATGTGCACCGCCGGCCGGATGCCGGGATCCTCGGCGACGCTGCCCATCGTGACGAGAGCGACCGGCCCGCCTTCCGGGTTCGCCGGAACGCCGGATCCGCACCGCGGGCAGAAGTGGCGGACGCCATGGGGAGAAGACCGGTAGTGAACGATCTTCTCCTCGCCGCGGGTGAAGCGAAAGAACTTCGGATCGACCGCGCCGAAGGTGGCGTAGGTCGAACCGTGGAACTTCCTGCACGCGGAGCAGTGGCAGTGGGCGATCTCGATCAGATCGCCGTCGACCTCGAATTCGATGTCGCCGCAGAGACAGGCACCCGTGAGCATCGCTTCGCGGAGCGTAACCGATCGCTGCTTGTGCGTGAGAGACGGGAACGTGCGTGTCTGCCTCGTCGCGAGAGCCGGGATGGGAGCCTGCGAGCGTACCCCGTTCACCAGCTTGGTGACCCGACTCCGCTACCAAGGCAGTGGCGCACCTTCCCCGGGCAGACACAAGGGCTGCCCGCAAGGGGCATGTGGAAGCTGCGCCACCGCAAACGTACCACGAGGGGGGCTGCGCCCGGGTTCCCCCAAATGGATGGGCGTGGCTCGGTGCACCCGGTTGGCGGGGCGCCGTCGTGTTTGGCTCGTCTTGCGAGGCCTCTCCCTCCTTGCGGTAGGTTTCCGTCATGCGGCGTGGAGTTGTGGCGGTGGCGTGCCTGTGTGGTGCCTGCCTGCTGCCGCTGCCGCTCGCAGCCGTCGATGACGGCAATGGCGCGCACGTCGTGGTCGCCTTCGCCGCCGAGCCGACCCAGATCGACCCCACGCGGACCTCGGCCGGCGTCGACCAGTACTTCATGGCGCTGTTCTACGAGCAGTTACTGGCTACGGGCCCGGACCTCAAGCAGCGGAACTGGCTGGCCGAGTCGTGGCGGCTGTTCGAGCGCGAGGGGGTGTGGATCATCGGCGTCGAGTTGCGGCGCGGCGTCCGGTTCCACAACGGGGAAGAACTGACGGCGCACGACCTCCGGTACAGCTATCTCCGCCAGCGGGATCCGGGCCTGTCGCGGCAGGCGGGCCGGTGGCGGCACGTGGATGACGTGCGAGTCCTGGGCGACCATGAGCTGGAGATCGTCTTCAAGGGCCTGCCGGACTCGGCGTTGCTGCCGCTCAACCTCGACATGTGGGCGATCCCGCGCGGCTACTACGAGGAGGTCGGCAACGACGGAGTGCAGGCGCATCCGATCGGCACCGGGCCGTGGAAGTTCGTGTCGCGCAAGCTGCGTGAAGAGATCGTCGTCGAGCGGTTCGACGACTACTGGGACCCTGCCGCGTTGCCGGGCATCCGCCGGCTGACGATCAAGATCATCCCCGAGGATACGACCCGGGTCGCGGCCTTCAAGACGGGGGCGGTCGACTGGATCGACGCGGTGCCGCCGGCCCAGGTCGCGGACTTCGAGCAGATGCCCGGCGTGGAAGTCGCGTCGCTTCCGACCGCGAACAACCTGTTCCTGGCGCTGAACGCTCTCGACTCGAAGAGCCCGCTGGGCGACGTCCGGGTGCGCCGGGCGGTGGCCCACGCGATCGACTTCGACGCGATCATCAAGTACATCCTCCACGGGCAGGGCATTCGGACCGCGCAACTGACGCCGGGCGCGCCGGGGCATGACCCCGCGCTTCTGCCCTACGCCTTCGACCCGGATCGGTCCCGAGAGCTGCTGCGCCAGGCCGGCTATGGCCGGGGCGTGAACCTGAACTGCTACAACCTGACGACGCCGCGCGAGCCGTACCTCAAGGAGGTCGGCGAGGCGATGTTCGCGTTTCTTTCGGCGGCCGGCATTCGCTGCCGGATCGTCCAGCTCGAGTACGGCGCCTGGATCAACCTCGGCCGCCGGGACGCCCGCCCGGAGATGGACGGCATTGCGAGCTGGATGTGGGGCCACGGCACGTTGGGCGATCCGACGGACGCGTGGTCCGGCCACCTCCACTCGTATGGCGACGGCTGGGGCTGGTACTCTTACCACGACGATCCCGAGCTGGACGAGATGGTCCAGACCCTGCGCGTGACGGTCGAACCGGAGGCGAAGGAGGGCCTATTGCGGGAGATCGCGCGGCTCAAGCACGAACGCGTCGCGGGCGGCATACCGACCTACCGGCCGCTCGTGACCCTGGCCTGGCGCGACACGCTGCGGTTCGCGCCCTGGCCGCAAGCGAATTGGCGCATGATGCGGGATATCGGGCTGGCGGAGTCCGCCGCCGCGGAGCCGCCGGGCCGTTGACGACGACGGAGCGATGCGCGCCTACCTGATCCGCCGTCTCTGGCAGGGCGGCGTGGCGGTGCTCGGCGCCCTGCTGATCGTCTTCGTGGCGCAGCGGCTGGCCGGCGATCCGGTCGCTCTCCTGCTGCCGATGGACGCGACCGCGGAGGACTTCGCGGCGATGCGGGCGTCGCTGGGCCTGGACCGGCCGCTGCCGGTCCAGTTCGTCGTCTTCCTGCGCGACGCGTTCACCGGCGACTTCGGCGACTCGTACCAGTGGCAGGCGCCGGCGATGCCGCTGCTCCTCGAACGGTTGCCGGCGACCCTCGAACTGGCCTTCGCGGGGCTCGTGTTCGCCTTGCTCCTGGCAGTCCCCCTGGGTGTCCTGTCGGCCGTGTACCGCGGCCGCTGGGTGGATCGGCTGGCGAAGGTGCTGGCGCTCCTCGGCCAGGCGATGCCCGGTTTCTGGGTCGGCCTGCTGCTCATCCTCTATCTCGCGGTCAGGCTCCAGTGGTTTCCCGCGTTCGGCCGCGGCGGGCCGCTTCACCTCGTTCTGCCGGCGGTCGCCCTCGGTTGGTACCCGGTCGCCGCGATGACCCGCACGTTGCGCTCGTCGATGCTCGACATCCTGGATAGCGACTACATCCGCACGGGACGGGTGATGGGCCTGCCGGAGCGCACCGTGATCTGGCGGTACGCGCTGCGCAACGCCGCCGTACCCCTGGCGACGATGATCGGCGTCTACTTCGCGAACATGCTCGGCGGCGCCTTCGTGATCGAGGTCGTGTTCGCCTGGCCCGGCGTGGGCCGCACGGTCGTGGACGCCGTCTTCGCCCGCGACTTCCCGGTGGTGCAGGCCGGGGTCGTGTTGTCGGCGGTCATCTTCGTCGTCGTGAACCTTCTGGTTGACCTGAGCTACGGATTGATCGATCCGAGGATCCGGCATGGCTGAGCGGCCCTCGGCGAAACGCGGCGGGTCACCTTCCAGTCACGAGCGGCGGATGACATCCGACCGCCCGAAGACGGGCGTTCGGACTGTGACGCTGGTGGCGCGAGGACGCGCCACCAGGGTTCCCGTCGTCTCGTGCGCGGTGCTCGGCCTCGTCGTGTTGTGCGCCGTCGCGGGACCGTGGCTGGCGCCCCACGAGGCCTCCGAGATCGCGCTCGCCGAGTCGATGACGCCGCCGTTCTGGCGGTCCGGCGGCAGCCTCACCTATCCGCTGGGAACCGACATGCTGGGTCGGGACATCCTGAGCCGGATCATCGCCGGCGCCCGCGTGTCGGTCACCGTGGCGGCGTACGCGATCGCGCTCTCCGGCGGCCTCGGAGCGGCGCTGGGCATCTCCGCCGGCTACTTCGGTGGCGTCGCCGACGCGCTGATCTCGCGGTTGATCGACATCCAGATGTCCATTCCGGCGATTCCTCTTGCGATGCTGTTCGCCGCCGTGCTGCCGCCGGGCGAGGGGATGGTGATCACGATCATCGTCCTGACCTACTGGACCTGGTACGCGCGGATCGTGCGCGGCGAGGTGCTCAGCCTGCGCGAACGGGACTTCATCACCGTGGCCAGGGTCGCGGGAGTCTCGAGTCCCATGATCCTCATCCGGCACCTGACCCCGAACGTCCTGAACACCCTCCTGGTGCTGGCCACGCTGCAGTTCGGGAGCGTGATCGTGTTCGAGGCGGGGTTGAGCTTCCTTGGGCTCGGCATCCAGCCGCCGCAGGTGTCCTGGGGCGGCATGCTGGCCGACGGCCGCAACTTCATCGAGGTCGCCTGGTGGTTGATCACGATGCCGGGTCTCGCGATCATGGCGTCCTGTCTGGCGTCGAACCTGCTGGGTGATTGGTTGCGCGACACGTTCGACCCGAAACGGCGGATCACGTAGTGGCGTTTCCTGGTGAACGGGCGGCCGATCGTGAAGCTGGAACCGCGCTCAAGCCGTGGGGCTGGGGACCCGACTTCGCCGCGTCCCGCGACCGGTTTCTCGAGTCGGCGGCCGCGCCCGAGCGTCTGTTCGCTGCACGGGTCGTGTCCATATCGCGGGGTGTGTTCCACGTTGCCGGCGCGACGGGCGAGGCCGGTGCACGCCTCCTGAGACGAGTTCGCCGCGAGCCCGCGGGCGCGCCGGCGGTTGGCGACTGGGTGCTGGTCGAGGAAACGTCCGCGGCGGGGGGCGACCCGAGGATCGTCCACGTCCTGGATCGTCGCAGTCGCCTGTCGCGCAAGGCCGCCGGCGCGCGGACCGAGGAGCAGGTCGTCGCCGCGAACGTCGACACCGTGTTTCTGGTCATGGGGATGGATGGCGACTTCAACGTCCGGCGCCTGGAGCGCTTTATCGCGATGGTCAGGGAGAGCGGCGCCGAGCCCGTCGCCGTGCTGACGAAGAAGGACCTCTGCGAGGATCAGGTCGTGCTCTGCGGCGAGGCGCGCGACGCGGCCTCCGGGACCGCGGTCGTGGCGGTCAACGCGCCGGCGGGGGAGAACCTGGCGCCGCTTCTCGTCTACCTGCAGCCGGGCTGCACGGTCGCCATGGTGGGCTCCTCGGGCGCCGGCAAGTCGACCCTGTTGAACGCTCTCTGCGGCGAGGACGTGATGCGTACCGCAACGGTTCGTGAAGGCGACGATCGGGGCAGGCACACGACGACCCACCGGCGCCTCGTCCAACTGCCGGGCGGCGGCCTCTTGATCGACAACCCGGGCATCCGGGAGCTCCAACTCTGGGCTGAGGACGAGAGCAGCCTGGAGGAGACCTTCGACGACATCGAGGATCTCGCGCGCGGATGCCGCTTCCGCGACTGCGGCCACGGCCGGGAGCCCGGCTGCGCGGTTCAGGCGGCGGTCCGGAACGGCTCGCTGGGGCCGGCTCGGCTGCGGAACTACAACGAGCTCCGGGAAGAACAGCGCCGCCTGGACATGCGACGCGACGAAGCGTCCCGCCGTGCCGGGGAACGCAAGCTGGGCGCCTTCTACAAGTCGGTCCAGCGGGCGAAGAAGAACCGCCGCCGCTGAGACCGGTGCGCCGGCGCTCCCGCCGACATGGGGCGCGGCCCGGTTCCCACACTGGGTGCGCCGGCGTCCCCGTCGGCTCTCCGGCACTGGGTACGCCGACGTCCCCGTCGGCATCTGGAGAGAACGTGCAGCGGCCGGCGTCGCCCCGATGGATGCTCCGTCTGCCCGCTCCGTATACTCCCTTGCATGTCCGTGACGCTGTTCGATCAGCCACCGCCGACGGTTCCAAGCGAGCCGGGCCCCTATCGTCGGGCGGACTACGCCGCACTCCCCGACGACCCCCGCTGCGAGCTGATCCATGGCAGGTTCTACGTGAGTCCGAGTCCGAGTCCGAGTCCGGTCCACCAGTTCGTGGTCGCCCACCTGTGCCGCCTGCTCTACGATCTGGCGGAAGCGACGGGCGGGCTCGCGTTGCCCGCACCGTCCGACGTTCATCTCGCGGACCACACCGTGGCCCAGCCGGACGTCCTCTACATCTCCCCCGAACGGCGGCAGATCGTCCAGGCCTGGATCGAAGGCGCGCCGGACCTGGTCGTCGAGGTGCTGTCGCCGAGCACGGCGCGCACGGACCGTCTGCTGAAGCTCCACCGCTACGCCGAGGCGGGTGTCTTGGAGTACTGGCTGGTCGACCCCGCCGCGCGAACGACCTCGTTCCTGGTGAACGAGGGCGGTCGCTTCGTTCCCGGAGCGCCAGATGGCGGGACCTGGCGGTCTCCGGTCGTGGCAGGCGTCGAACTCGACATCGACGCCCTCTGGGCTGCCGTGGACCGGGCGTTCGATCCGGCTGGCTGACCCTGGAGTCCCCGTCGGCTCTCCGGCACTGGGTACGCCGACGTCCCCGTCGGCATCTGGAGAGAACGTGCAGCGGCCGGCGTCGCCCCGATGGATGCTCCGCCGGCCCGCTCCGTATACTTCCTTGCATGTCCGTGACGCTGTTCGATCAGCCGCCGCCGACGGTTCCAAGCGAGCCGGGCCCCTATCGTCGGGCGGACTACGCCGCACTTCCCGACGACCCCCGCTGCGAACTGATCCATGGCAGGTTCTACGTGAGTCCGAGTCCGCGCCGAATCCACCAGTTTCTGGTCACGCAATTCTGGCAGTGCCTGCATACCGTAGCCGTCGAACGAGGCGGCCAAGCCTTGGTCGCCCCGATGGACGTTCACCTCGCGGACCACACGGTGGCGCAGCCTGACGTCCTCTACGTCTCGCCGGCTCGCCGCGGGATTCTCCAGGAATGGATCGAAGGCGCGCCGGACCTGGTCGTCGAGGTGCTGTCGCCGAGCATGGCGCGGATGGACCGTCTGCTGAAGCTCCACCGCTACGCCGAGGCGGGTGTCCTGGAGTACTGGCTGGTCGACCCCTCCGCGCGAACGATCTCGTTCCTGGTGAACGAGGGCGGTCGCTTCGTTCCCGGAGCGCCAGATGGTGGAACCTGGCGGTCTCCGGTCGTGGCAGGCGTCGAACTCGACATCGAGGCCCTCTGGGCCGCCGTGGACCGGGCGTTCGATCCGGCTGGCTAGACCGAAGAGCAACGATGTTGGACGTGATGCATGGCCGCTCGAATGCAGTGGGACTTTCACCACGGGCTGCTAGACCTGGAGTCCCCGTCGGCTTCTGGAGAGAACGTGCAGCGGCCGGCGTCGCCCCGATGGATGCTCCGCCGGCCCGCTCCGTATACTCCCTTGCATGTCCGTGACGCTGTTCGATCAGCCACCGCCGACGGTTCCAAGCGAGCCGGGCCCCTATCGTCGGGCGGACTACGCCGCACTTCCCGACGACCCCCGCTGCGAGCTGATCCATGGCCGGTTCTACGTGAGCCCGAGTCCGATTCGAATTCACCAGTTTATGGTTGGTCAGATCGGCCGGGTCCTGTACGACATAGCCGATGCAACCGGGGGAGAGGCCATCGTCGCGCCGATGGATGTCCACCTCGCCGACCACACGGTCGCACAGCCCGACGTCCTGTACGTCTCTCTGGAGCGGCACGAGATCCTGCAGACCTGGATCGAAGGCGCTCCGGACCTCGTGGTCGAAGTGCTCTCGCCCAGTACCGCTCGGATGGACCGGCTGCTCAAGCTGAACCGCTATGCCGAGGCCGGCGTCGCGGAGTACTGGCTCGTCGATCCCGCGGCGCGAACCATCGAGTTCTTCGTGAACGATGGCGAGCACTTCGTCGTCCACACTCAGGAGGGTGGGTCCTGGACGTCCCCCGCCGTGGCTGGCGTCGAACTCGACGTCGACGCCCTCTGGGCCGCGGTGGAGCGGACGTTCGGTCCGGCTGGCTGATCCAGAGGCGTTCAGTGGCTTGGCCACTGCGCCGCCTGGTACATGGCTTTGTCGACTGGCTGCCGTCAAGGCGGCCAAGAGTCGCGCCAGCCGACAGGTCGACGGCGAGGCCGTGGATTCAGGCGCCCGGCCTGTTGGCTTCACGTGGTCTTTCGGCAGGCTCGATGTTGTAGTCCTTCGTGTACCACGCCTTGATGTCTCCAGCGCCGTCGTGGTCTCTCCAGGTGAGTATGGAGTAGCGCATGGCGGGCCCTGCAGACTTGGGGCTGCCTTCATCGTAGAGCGCCAGTGGGTCGACTGGAGTCGCGACCTTGCCGAGCTCCTTCTCCTTAGCTTTGCCCCTGCGGAGAATGTTCTTGTCGAACCAGCTCACTTCGGCGATGGACCTTCGTAGATCGTTCCTGAGGTGCTTGACCGGGTCGTCTTGGGCCAGCTTCCGGGCGTCGTCCCGGTATGTTGCCGCCTTCTTCTCAAGGGCGGAGAGCCTCTTCTGCACTACGTTCGGATTGTCCTGCAGCGCGAGCAGAAGCCGGAGGCGCTCGACTTGCACACCTGCGATGCTCGAAGCCACGAAGAGTCTCTGGTCAGTCGTTCGGATCTGCGACTGATCTGTGGTCCCTACCGGGGACGTGGCGAGTTCGTGGTGCTTGTGTCTCAGGATGGCCACGTCCCTCTCGAGGAGAGCGAGCCGCACTCTCGTCTCGGTAGTGAAGCCGGGACCGCAGTCGTACTCCGCCTGAATGTCCGAGATGCGCTCGAATGCGCTCCGCAATTCCGCCAGGGTCTTGGCGGCGCTCTCCTCGAGAAGGCGGTTCACTCCCTCGGAGATACCGCCAAGCGTCTTCTCGATGCGGTTGAACTGGACTGCCATCATTATCGCCGAGATGGCGTTGAACAGCAGGGCGGGCGCTGCGACCGCGGCGCCGGGGACGGACCTGAACGCTGCTTGGCCGACGATCTTGCCCTTGGGTCCCACGATCGCCGAGCCGACGCCTGTGCCCAAGCGCATGAGCTTCGCTGGATCCGTTGATGTGACAAACACGTTTCCGGCCTTCAGGGAATCGGCGATTCTTGCGCCGGTGTCGGCCAGAATTCCGGCTCCGAGAGGTCCCCCCACCAAGACAGGTCTGCCGGTCTCGGCCGTTGCGAACAGGTAGCCGCTCGAGCCTGCGATGAGCATGGCGGTCGTGGCAATGACCAGCGAACCTGCTCCGGCCGCAGAAAGGAGAACCGCGGTGCCGGTCACGACTGCGAGGAGCACGAGGCTGGCGCCGACGATCGCCGCGACTGCATTGGTCTGGCCCGTACCGGGTTTGTGATCGCTCTTCACTGCTTGGACCTAACGGCAGACGCCGACGCCCTCGGATTCTGCTGCCCGCTGAAGTGCTGTGTCCAGCGTAGCGAGTTCTCGCCGTTGTCGAATCGCCAGTTCCAGGTAGAGGGCGTCGTAGACCGACAGCCTGTGCTCGCGAGCCAGGCGTAGGGTGGTCGCGCTCTCTGGCGTGTGGTCCAGTTCAATATCGAGAGCCTCCACCTCGGCCAAGGCCGCTTCGGTTTGGACTGGAGTGAGTCGACCGCGTCGCTCGGCCATGACGAGTGCGTTTCGCAGTTCCGCCCAGAACAGACCCGGCGCCGCAGCGCCATGGGCTGTCGCAAGTTCAAGAGTTCGGTCGACACCGGGGACGCTCTCGTCCTCAAGCAGCCAAGCGCAGGCGGCCGAGCAGTCAAGGACCGGGGCAGTCATCGGCGCCCGGCATCGCGAAGAGCCAGGATCTCCTCGACGGTTCCGGACCAGCCGATCTCCTGGCGTAATGCCCGGATGTTCCGCGCCGCTCGTTCAGCTCGTGCCCGATCCGGCGGCTCAGGAGGGCCGAGGCAGGCAACCGGTCGCCCTCGCTTGGTGATCGTGATCACCTCGCCGCTCTCGGCGGCATCGAGGAGACTGGAGAGGTGGGTCTTGGCTTCAAAGGCGCCGACGGTTCGCAATGGTCAGTCCTCCAAACCGAATCAACTGGTTAGACTAGTTTAGTCGCAGGACGTTGCGATCGCACAGCTTTTCTTGGCGAGGGAGGAGCGAAGCTTGCGCCTCGGGCGGTGTTCCCCGAGAGCCAGCCGGATGCCGGCGCCCCCGGCGAGGCGGCATCAGGGGCGGCCGCGATCCCTCAGCCGAAGAGCCCTTTCGCGGCCTTCGCCTCGGGCGCCATCAGGGCCGCCAGGCAGTAGGCGGCGAACGAGACCGCCATCGCCGGGAACACCGCGTGCATGCCCTGGATGTCGAGCAGCATCCACAGCCCCAGGGTCCCGCCGCCGGCGGCGAAGGAGCAGAGAGCCGCGGCGCCGTTGCCGCGGCGCCAGGTGAGGCCCAGGGCCAGGGAAGGGAGGAAGCAGGCGGCGTACAGCGCCCCGGAGAAGGACGTCAGCTCGACGATGCCGCCGGGCGGGTCGATCGCGAGGATCGCGGTGATTGCGGCGAACAGCACGACGCAGATGCGGGTGTTGCGAACGGCGTGGCGGTCGTCGGCGGGGACGAGCAGGCCGAGGAGGTCGCGCTGCGCTGTCGAGGCCATGACCAGGAGGACGCTGTCGAGGGAGGACATGGCGGCGGAGACCAGGGCGAGGAACAGGAGAGCCTGGACGACCGGCGGGAAGATGGCGGGATCGCTCAGCATCATCGGGATGACCTGGTCCGTGTCGGCGACGCCCTGGCCTATGACGAAGTGGGCGTAGAGCCCGAGCGGCGCGAGCAGGCTGAACACGATGAGGAAGCTCAGGGTCGACACGACGAGGCCGCTTTTCGCTGCGCTCTCGGTCTCCAGGGCGTAGAAGCGCGAGAGCTGGCGCGGTTCGACGACGAGCTTGACGGTCGATGCGAAGACGACGCCGATCAGTATCCCCAGCGGCTGTGCCGTGTCCCAGCGGGCAAGCGAGCCGTCGCCGACCTGCGCCAGGTCGGCGAGCCGGCCGATGCCGCCTGCGGCGCGCGTGATGAGGAAGAACATGAGAACCGCGGCCATCGTCATCAGGATGCCCTGGACGAAGTCGGTCCGCGCCACGGAGTGGAAGCCGCCGATCATCGTGTAGAGGCAGACGATCAGGACGACGACGAAGAGCGACAGGCCGTAGCTCAGGTCGAGGAGTTCGACCAGCAGCGAGCCGATGCCCTTGAACACCGCGGTCATGTACAGGAAGCTCGAGAAGATGACGATCAACGCGGCGGCGAAGCGGGCCGGCCGGCTGTTGAAGCGGAAGCCGATGTAGTCCGGGATGGTCACCGAGCCGAGCGTCTCGGTCACGCCGCGCAGCCGCGGCGCCAGCCACGCCCAGGCGACGAAGGACAGGATGACCGCTGTCGGGATGATCAGCAGCCAGGCGATGCCCGAGGCGTAGGCCCTGCCGGCGAAGCCGAGGAAGGAGTTCGTGCTTGCGTAGGTGGCGAAGAAGGAGACGCCGAGGATGATGCCGCCGAGCGAACGGCCGCCGACCAGGAAGTCCGCCAGGTCGCGCGTCCGGCGCTGGCCGATCAGTGCGTGGTGAACCAGAACGCCCGTGTAGAGGGCGAACAGGACGAGGATCAGCGCGTGTTCACGGAACCACATGTCAGGTCTTCAGCCTTGGTGCTCGCGTGGCGGATCGGGCGCCGGCAGCGGCCGCGGTCGCCGGCTCACAGGCCCATCTGGTCCAGGTACCAGCCGTCGAAAATCTGGAGGCAGGCTTCGCTGCCTTCGTACGCGGTTGGATGGTAGCCGCGCGAGCCGACGCCGGCCTGGGTGCGGGCGCAGACGTCCCAGTCCTGGCTGTTCACGAGGTGCCAGAAGTCCACGGCGTCGCTCGGGTCGAATCCGGGCGCGGCCGCCGTGTCCGGATCGAACAGCCACTCGCAGACGACCCGCGTGCGCCCCGCCTCGATCGGCCACAGTGTGTGGGTCACGACGTAGTCCCGATGCAGGCTGATCAGGAGGTTGGGGTAGACGTGGTAGTACTGAACCGAGGTCCGGTCGGCGATGTGGATGGCGGGCAGGTCGGGCCGGTCGCTGCGCCCGGTCGCCGTCATCGAGTTGCAGCCGTCGTTCAGCGTCATCGGTCCGCCGACGAAGTAGCGGCCGAACTCCAGGTTGCCGCCGTTCCGGTAGTCGGACACCCGGTTGAGCTCCGGATGGACGACCGCGCAGTGGTAGCACTCGTTGTAGTTCTCGCACAGGATCTTCCAGTTCGCCTGGGCCTCGTACTCGTGGCGGTCGCCCCGGACGAGCCGGTCGGGCGTGAACCGGGACAGGTCGGGGAGGTCGGCGGCTACCTCGGCGAGCGGCGGCCCGTCGGCCGCCAGGGACAGGTAGAAGAACCCGTCCATCGCGTCGATACGCACCGGGACCAGGCCGGCGCCCGCGGCGTCGAAGTTGTCGTCCATGTGCGGCGCGCCGACGAGCCGGCCGTCGAGCCCGTAGGTCCAGGCGTGGTAAGGGCACTGGAAGACCTTCGTCCGGCCGGCGCATTCGTCGACGACCCGGGACCCGCGGTGACGGCAGACGTTGTAGAAGGCGGCGAGTCGCGCCGCGCCGCCGGTCGCGGACGGACCGTTCGAGCCGGCGCCCTCTTCCCGCGGCCGGGTCCGGACCGCGACAATCGACTCGCCGCCGATCTCGCGGGTCACGAAGCTGCCCGATTCGTCCAACTCCTCGAGCCGACCTCCGCACATCCACATGCGGGAGAAGATGCGCTCAATCTCCTCGTCGAAGACCGCGGGGTCGGTGTAGAGCCGGCCGTGCAGTGGCCGGGGCGCCTTGCGCGGGATCATGGGCCGATCCTAGCGCTGTTGATGCGCCATCATCCGGCGGCGGAGCGCCTGCGCATCCGGCGCCGTCGACCTTGCGAGTCGGGCGACTCGGCCTGTCCTCCAGCCAGGTCACGCCACGGGGCCTGAGTTGCGGCTACTACTATGCCCGTCCAACCGTCCCTCCGGCGTGCGCCGAGCCGCTGCTGGGGCGTCCTGTACTCTGCGTTGGCAATGACCGCGGTCGGCTCCCGATCCTTCTCGCCGCTGCGTGGCGGCGGTAGAGTGCTCATCTCAACTCTGCTTGAGGGAGGATCCACGGCCGTGTTCCGGAGACCTGGAAGCGGAGTCAAGCAAGAGGCCCGGTCACCATGAGGTTGCTCTACTACCTGGAAATCCAGAACTTCAAGCGTTTCGGGGAGAAGCAACGGATCGAGTTGGATCATCCAACCGTTCTCATCGGGCCCAACAACTGTGGCAAGACAACGGCGATCCAGGCGATCGCTCTCTGGTCGCAAGCTGTCAGGACCTGGTTCGATGCGAAGGGGGAGAATCCGCCGAAGAAGCGACCCTCCACGTCCCTCAACCGGCTCAGCATTGTATCCGTGCCGGTGCGCAGGACGCGCTATTTCTGGCACAACCTGGCGGTACGGACGGGAGCGCGCGACATCCCGCTCGAGATCACAGTCGGGCTGCTGCATGAGAACGAAGTGGTTCCGGTTACGATGTGTTTCCGAAACCAGGGAGAAGACCTCGTCTATTGCATGCCCGACGATGCGACACTCTCGCGTCGGGGTTTGATCGCCCGAGCCGCGGGGATCAATGTAGATCTGCTCTACCCGATGTCCGGCCTGGAGACGGAGGAGGCGGTCTTGAGGCCGGGGCGTGTCGATGTTCTGCTGGGTCAGGGCCAGACGGCTCAGGTCCTGCGCAACCTGTGCCTGCAGGTCTTCAGGGAAGATCGCGACAAGTGGCGTGAGATATCAGAGAGGATGTCGCGGCTGTTCTCAGTAGAACTGGGTGAGCCGACGGAAACTGCTCGGGGCAGCATCGATCTCTTCTACCGACAGGCCGGCGCCATGCAGCCGCTAAGCGTGGACCAGGCAGGGCGGGGCTTTCAGCAGATGCTGTTGGTGTTCGCCTACCTCTACTCCCATCGCGGTAGCGTGTTGCTGATTGACGAGCCGGACGCTCATCTGGAGATCCTCCGCCAGAGACAGGTATACGTTCTTCTGCGGGAGATTGCGGAGCGGAGCGAATCCCAGGTTGTGATCGTTACACACTCGGAGGTGCTTCTGGGCGAAGCAGTCGATCACAACCTGACGCTGCTTCTCGGAGGTCGAGCGGATCACCTGGCTACCAGGAGCGGGATCGTCAAGGCTCTCCGCTACTACGGCACGGAACACTACATCCGGGCGCGGCAACGGGGCTATGTCTTGTATGTGGAGGGCCGCACCGACCTCGACTGTCTGCGGGCGCTTGCGGAGCGGCTGGAGCACCCGGTCGTGGAGGTGTGGGACGAACGTGAGAACGCGTTCTATGTCGCGGACAATCATCCGGAGCCAAGCCTGGATGCGGAGTTGGAGCGAGTCGAGGGTGGCTTCGGGGTCGCGCCCCGGCAGCACTTTCGGGCCTTGCGCGAGCTCGTTCCGGACTTGCGGGGTCTGGCGATCCTGGACAGCGATGGCGTCAGTCGCGAGGACTTCGAGGAGGCCGGGCTATCGGTCTTCTACTGGAGGCGATACGAGATCGAGAACTACTTCATCACCCCCGATCTGCTTCTCAGGCACTGCGCTGATCACTACAGTGAGGCGTCGCTTTTCGACGGCTATTCGGAGGAGGTTCGGAGTGTTCTGGAGTCGGAGATTCTCGAGTTCGTCTTTGACGGCAGTGTTGCTGATTTTTCGACATGGAGGCGACTCTCCGGTGATGCGGCCCGCTTGCTTTGGGAGCGCAGTACGGACCGTCGGAAGCTCAGTGTTTTCGCGGAGGAGTTCTATCGCCGATTGAGTGAGCGGCTAGGTCATCCCATGTTGGTGAGGAAGAGCGGTTTCTTTCGCCTCTTGCCTTTCGCCGAGCGCGACGCGATCCCGGCGGAGGTGTCGGAGAAGCTCGATCTGTTGAAGGGTCTGTTCGAGGCGGGGGCCAGCAGGGCGGAAGGGTAGGAGCAGGTCATCTGGCGCTTGGGGCACAGGAGAGCTTGGGAGGCCGGAATCGGGTCGGAATCCGGGGGGAGACGGGGAATGCCCCTCCCACGATGTGAGATTATCCGCCCATGGTGCGCAGGGCTCCGCAGGGAACACAGGCCATTCAGCGGGCGCTGTCGCTCTATCGGTCGTTTACCCCTGAACAGCCGGAGCATCGGCTGACGGACCTGGCCGCGGCACACGGACTCCATCCCTCGACGGCGCACCGGTTGCTTGGTGTGCTGGAAGCGGAGGGGCTGGTCGGCCGCAATCCGGATACGCAGGGCTACCTCTGGCTGCCTGAGAGCGGCTACGGCGGCGGCGAGCGTCCGTTCCGCCGCAACGGCATGCGGTTGCTGGAGCCGCTCCGGACGCCGTTTCATCGCCGCACCGAGGCGCTGTGCGAAAGCGACGCCTGGCGCGACTGGTCGGGCTACGCCTGCGCCCTGAACTACGAGCCGCAGCCGGACTACGAGTACTGGGCGGTGCGCAACGCGGCCGCGCTGGTCGACGTGTCGCCACTGTTCAAGTACGAGATCACGGGGGTGGATGCGGAACGGCTGCTCGACCGGGTGATGACGCGGGACATGACGAAGTGCCGGGTCGGCCGGGTCATCTACACGTCGTGGTGCAACGAGGACGGTCATCTGCTGCAGGACGGCAACGTACAGCGCCTGGAGCGCGAACGGTTCCTGGTCAGTGCCGCGGAACCGTGCCTGCGCTGGTTCGAGGACTGCGGCCTCGGCATGGACGCCCTTGTGCGGGACGTCTCCACCGACCTGGGCGTGCTCGCGCTTCAGGGGCCGCGGGCGCGGGCGATCGCCGAGGCGGCGATTCAGGGCGTCGACTTCGCCGGGATGGGCTACTTCGACCTCGCCAGGGGTCAACTCGGCGACGCGGCCGGCGAGGACCGGGGCGTTCCGGTCACGGCGACCCGGACCGGGTACACCGGCGACCTCGGCTACGAGTTCTGGGTTGCGGCGGAGCACGCGGAGGCTCTGTGGGATGCGCTCGCTGCCTCCGGGGCCGATCACGGACTGCGGCCGGCCGGTCTTCTCGCGCTGGACATGGTGCGGGCCGAGGCGGGCCTCGTGCTGATCGATGTCGACTACGTGTCGGCGACCCACGCCGAACTCGAGGCGCTCAAGGTGACTCCGGCCGAAGCCGGACTGGGCTTCACGGTGAAGCTCGACAAGGAGGCCGACTTCATAGGTCGCCGCGCGCTGGAACGCGAGCGGGAGCGGGGACCGGCCTGGGCGATGGTCGGTCTCGAGGTGGACTGGTTCGAACTGGAGCGGTTGTGGGAAGAGATCGACCTGCGCCCGCAGGTGGTCGGCGAACCGGCGTCGCGGGAACCGACGCCCGTCTTCGCGCCGGGAGGTCCGCAAGTGGGGCAGTGCACGACGCGGTTCTTCTCGCCGCTCCTCAAGAAGTACATCGGTCTCGCGACCGTGCAAGCCGATGCGGCGGCGCTCGGGACCGTCCTCGAGATCGAGGTCGCGGTCGGCTACGGGCGCCGGCGTGCCGGTGCGCGGGTCGCGCGGCGGCCGTTCTTCAACCCGCGACGCAAGACGGCGGTCGATCCGGCGCCCGAGGCGGCAGGATGACGTCGACAGGAACGATGTCGACCGGGGGCGCCTTGAGCGGCGCCCCGGAACGCGGCAGCGGTCGCTTCGATGCGATCGTGATCGGCGCCGGCCACAACGGCCTGGTCGCCGCGGCCTATCTCGCCCGTGCCGGGCTCGATGTCGTCGTGCTGGAGGGTTCGCCTTCGATTGGCGGCGCGACGCGCAGCGAGGAGGCTCTCCCGGGCTTCCGCTTCAGCGTCTTTTCCTACCTCGTGTCCCTGTTGCGGCCGGAGGTCATCCACGAACTCGACCTGGTGCGGCACGGCCTGTTCCTCGTCCCCACCGCGAGCACCCTGAACCCGCTGCCGGGAGGCGACTGCCTGTTCCGCGAGGCGGACCCCCAGCGGACGTACCGGCACATCGCCCGGCACTCCCGCCGCGACGCGGAGGCGCTCTTCGAGTACAAGCTCGAGATGCGCCGGATGGGGCACCTGATGTTCCGCCTGCAGCGGGCGGCGCCCGACGAGCTGGCCGCGGCTATTGGCGACCGGGTGGGCGAGAGCGCGGATGCCGGCGGGGACGCCGGCGCCCCCGGTGGCGGGCGGGCGGATGCCGGCCAGGAGCATCTGGACGTCGAGGTGGCGGCGGAGGTCGCCGACATCGTCCGCTACTTCCTCGACGTGCCTGCGGCCCGGCTGCGGACCTTCGTCCAGATGCTGACGATGAGCTCCGCGGACTTCCTGGACCAGTGGTTCGAGTCCGACGTGCTGAAGGCGGCGCTGTCGAGCTCCAGCATCATCGGCTCGATGCTCTCGCCGCGGTCGCCGGGCTCGGCGTACGTGCTCCTGCACCACTACATGGGCGAGGTCGACGGCGCGTACCGTGAGTGGGGCTTTCAGAAGGGCGGCACGGGCGCCGTGGCGGCGGCGATTGGCCGGGCGGCGCGGAGCCACGGCGCCGGGATTCGGACGAACTGCCGCGTCGCCCGCGTTCTGGTCCACGGCGGCCGGGCGGCCGGCGTCGTCCTGGCGAACGGCGACGAACTCCAGGCCGACGTCGTCCTTTCCTCGGCGGCGCCGCAGATCAGCCTCGGCGGCCTGCTCGACCCGGCCGATGTTCCCGGCGACGCCGGTCCGGGGCTTGTCTCCCGCGCGGGCCGCTGGCGGAGCCGGGGCTGTGCCGGCAAGGTGAACCTGGCGCTCGACGGGCTGCCGCGCTTCGAGTGCATGCCGGAGCCGGGGCCTCACCTCTCGGGCGGGATCACGATCGCCCCCGGTCTCGACTATGTGGACCGCGCCTACGACGAGGCGAAGTACGGCAACTTCTCGAAGCGGCCCTTCATCGACATGATCCTGCCCTCGGTTCTCGATCCGGACATGGCGCCGCCGGGAAAGCACGTCGTGTCCTGCTTCGTTCAGTACGCGCCCTACGAACTGGCGTCTGGCCCCTGGGACGATCGCCAGCGAGATGCGTTCGGCGACGCCGTCGTGCGGACCCTGGAGGAGTACGCGCCCGGCATCGAGAACCGGATCCTGCACCGTCAGGTGCTCGTGCCGCCGGACATCGAGCGCGTCGCCGGCATCCCCGGAGGGAACATCTTCCACGGCGAGCTGCGGCTGTCGCAACTCTTCCTGCTGCGGCCCGACCCGGCCGCGGCGTCGTTCCGGACGCCGCTGCCCGGCTACTACCTGTGCGGCTCGTCGACCCAGTTCGGCGGCGGCATCTCGGGCGGGCCGGCGCGGCTCGCCGCGCTCCGGGTGATCGACGACCTGCGCGGCGGCGGGACGGCGGCCCCAGGCGGGGAAGGGGATGCGCGGTGAGCGACCGGATAGCGATTGTCGGCGGCGGTCACAACGGGCTGGTCGCGGCGGCGTTGCTGGCCCGGGCGGGACGCGACGTGGTCCTGCTAGAGGCGCGCCCGGAGCTCGGCGGGCTCGCCTCGACCCGGGAACTGATCCCCGGGCACCGGGTCGATGTGGGCAGCAACGACCTCGGAATGCTCCGCCGCTCGGTGATCGAGGAACTCGAGGTCGCGAGGCATGGCCTGGAACCGATCGAGGCGCCCGCGGTCGCGGCGGTTCCCGCGATGGACGACGCCGGCGCGGTCGTGATCTGGCCCGAGGTCGCGCGGACGGTCGAGGGACTGCGGCGGACGAGCCCCCGGGACGCGGCCGCCTGGCCCGGCTTCGTGTTCGAACTGGCGGAACGTGCGGCGGCGCTGGAGCCGCTTCTGCGCAGGCCGCTGGGGCTCGCCGACATGGGGCGTCTCCTGATCTCCCCCGAGCTTCTGCGGTTCCTGACGTCGCCGCTCGCGGAACTGCTGGGGGAACGCTTCGGGAACCCGGCGCTGCTCGCCGGGCTCTCGGGCATCGCGCTCCCGGCCACGAGCCTCGGGCCGCATGCGAACGGCGCCGTCTGGCCGCTCGTTCATCACTGCGTTCTGAGCGGTTCCGAGCGCTTGGCGCCGGTCGTGCGGGCTCGCGGCGGCGCAGGCGCTCTCGCGGCCGCGCTGGCCGCATCCGCCGCCGCGTCGGGGGCGGACATCCGGACCGGCGCCTCCGTTTCCGGCATCCTGGTCGAGTCCGGGAGGGTCGCCGGAGTGCGCCTGGCCGACGGCGAACGGATCGAGGCCGGGGCCGTCATCTCGACCGCGACGCCTGCCGTCACCTTCCTCGACCTGGTTGGCGCTCCTCTTCTCGAACCCCGGTTCGTGCGGCGCTTGCGGAACGTGAAGTACCGGGGCACGGCCGCGAGGCTGGCCCTGTCGCTCGACGGGCTGCCCGAGTTCCGGGGGCTCGAGCGGCCGGCGCTGACCGGTCGGATCGTTCTCGCCTCGTCGCCGGACGACGTCGAGCGGGCCGCCGACGCCGCGAAGTATCGCCTCTTGCCGGCGCGGCCGTGGATCGAGGCGGCTCTGCCCACGGCCCTCGACCCCTCGCTGGCGCCGCCCGGACGGCACCTGCTGTTGGCCACCGCGCACCACCTGCCGTTCGATCTTGCTGGCGGCTGGGACGAGGGCGGCCCGGAGTTGCTCTCGCGGATGCTGGCCGAGCTCGAACGCTGGGCGCCGGGCGTCGGCGAGCTGGTCCGGGAGTCCGCCTTGCTGCTGCCGGGCGACTACGCCGGGGACTACGGCGCCACGGCCGGCAGCTTGCACCACGGCGAGATGAATCCGTCCCAGAGCCTCTGGTTGCGCCCGTCGGCGCGGGCCTGGGCGGGCGAGCCGCTCCCGGTTGCGGGCCTGTGGCTGGGCGGCGCGGGCTGCCACCCCGGCGGCGGCCTGACCGGTCTGCCGGGCATGACCGCCGCCATCTCCCTGCTCAGGGGATAACCTCCGGCGACGGAACCTGGATTACTCAGCCCAACCGCACGAACCCTTCGGTCCGGCGCCGGCAGGCGTCAGGCCCCGCGTCAGGCCCCCCGACGCACCTTGAGACAAGCGCATCTGGAGACATCGATGAAGAACTACCTCCCCTTCGTTTTCGCGCTCGGCACGGCGTTGTGCTGGGGGCTCTACGGCCCGGTGCTGGGCAGGGCGCGCCTGGTGGACGAGACGATGTCTCCCTTCAAGCCCTACGTCGGCATCGGCATCGCCTACCTCGTGATCGCGATCGTCGGCGGTCTGATCGGCATGCGGGTCATGGGCGACAGCTTCGAACCCACGGGTCCGTCCGGCGTCTGGGGCCTTTACGCGGGTACCTTGGGAGCTTTCGGCGCGCTCTCGCTGACGCTCGCCATGTTCAGCGGCGGCGCGCGGATTCCCTACGCCGTGATGCCGGTCGTCTTCGGCGGCGCGGTGACGGTCACGGCGCTCTACACGCTGTACCGGGGTCGGGGTCAGCTCGAGGTGAGTCCGCTGCTCTGGGTCGGCATTGCCGGCATGCTGATCTCGGTCGTCCTGATCACGACGAACACGCCGCACCCCGGGCCGCCGGGCGGCGGCCACGGCGAGTCGTCGGAGCATGCGGCGTCCGCTCCGGACGGTGGGGAAGGCTCCGGCCCCGCGTCGTAGACGCCGGTCCGATTCCTGCTGTCGCCGGGCGGCTCCGCGCGCTGACGGCAGATGTCGGAATGCCGACGGGGACGTCGGCGCACCTAAGTGGGAATGCCGACGGGGATGTCGGCGCACCCAGTGGGCTGTGACCGGGCTCAGCCGGCCCGGCGGCGGGCGAACGCGGTCCGGAGCGGCTTGACCATGTGGGCGCCGTAGCCGAGAAGGAACAGTGCCGACGCGACGAGGTGGATTGCGATCCAGGTCTGTCGCCAGAAGTCGGCGACCGCGGTCTGGATCAGATAGCCCGAGACGATCATCGGCGCGCAGCCGACGAGGAGGGAGAGCCCGCTACGACGACGATCACGGACGTTGCGCCGGTAGTGACGCCAGGCGTGGTCGCGCCAGATCAGGCCGACGGCGAAGACGAGCAGGGGCGCAGTCCACAGGTGGAGGTGCTGGACGTGCGGTTGCCACGGGTGTCCCACGACCGCAAACTCGTCGGCCGGCGCGGTGAAGTAGCGCATCCAGGCGTAGACGAGCCCCGTGCCGCCGACCAGGACGGTCGATGCGTGAACGGTCCAGGCGGTCAACCGGTTCACGGCACGAGTGCTTCTGGTCGGGACGCGGCTTCCCTGAGCACCTGATCGAGCGCCAGGATCCTGCGCACCGCATCGGTCGTGGCGCGAGCCGTCAGCGTGGCGCCGGTGACGGCGTGAATCGATCGCTTGAGTCGCAGTCTCGAGTCGAGGCGTTGCTTCAGGAACTGGTCGTACCAGGTGCGGCGCGGGATGTACTCCTCGGGCTCCATGAAGGACAGGACTTCCAGTCGCGTGACGCGGCCCTCGGCGTCGACGACGACCATCAGGGTCTCGGCGAGGGTGCGGACGCGGTGGGCGTCGAAGTAGGCGATTCCTCCGCACTCGGAGCGGTAGCGAACGACGAGCCGTGAAAGGGTCCTGGCGCCGGCCAGATCGGCGGCTTGCCGTTGTTCGTCCCGGGTCAGGTAGAGGGTTTCGCGATCGACCTTGCAGCCCGGAAAGGCGAGTTCCAGTGCTTCGTCGCGGGTCAGGAACAGTCCGCCGGCAGCCGGCTGCGGCGCCCACAGCGACAGCGCCAGGGCGCCGGCTGCCGCGACCGCGAGCGAGGCGCGGCGACTGTTCGCGCTCTGCGTGTGCAACAGAGACTCCTAGAAGAGGTATCCCATCGCCAGGTTCCACTCCCCGAAGCCGCGGTCGGCGCCGTTCGACCAGTCCTGGTAGCCGAGCTTGAACACGACCTGGTCGATGGGCGTCCAGGCGACGCCCCAGGTCAGGATGTCCCGGTCGAAGTTCGGGTTCTTCTCGAAGCCGTCCGGTATGCGAACCTGGGTGTCGAGCGTCTCGACCCGGACGAAGGGCGAGAGCGCCACGCGACCGCCGCGACGGGCAAGAACGTCGTACGCCAGTTCGACGTAGTGGCCTTCCAGGCGTTCGCCGATCGAGAAGCGGCCCGCGTTCCCCAGGACCTCGTTCAGGCGGGACGCGTCGCCGACCTCGGCCCGCGCCCACAGGCCTCGCAGGTGAAAGCCGCGGTAGTTCCAGTCGACGTGCACGTCCAGGATCTCCGTGCGGGCGTCGATCGTCTGGCCGGCGAGGTCCTTCATTCCCTGGCCCGAGTTCCCGATGTAGGCCGAAGCGCCGACGATCAAGCCGGGGGTCGCCGTGTAGTCGAGGCGCCCGGTCCAGGCGAAGTCTTCGGCGGCGGCCTTCGCGCCCTTCTGCCGTCCGCCGCGCAGGCCGTTCGCCGTGAAGTTCGCGCCCTGAAGCCCGTTCACGATGTAGCTCCGGTAGGAGAACGGCCCTGCGTCGCCGAAGATGCCGGCGCCGTTCTCGCGCCAGGTGCTGGGGATCAGGACGGTCTCGACATAGGGACGCTCGGCGCTCGGGAACAGGGTCGGCTCGTGCAGTTCGTTGAGCCAGCCCATGGGGAGCAGCAGGATTCCCGTGCGGAAGTTCAACTGCGGCTTCCACAGGTAGTCAACGTAGGCGAACTCGACGGACGCGCTGCCGGACTTCGATGTGGAGGCGTGCTCGAACTCGATTTCCGAGTTGAAGACCCAGCGCTCGTCGAACTTGTAACCGACGTAGACGATGGCGCGCAGGAAGTCGATCGTGTCGCCGACGTTCGTTGGCGCCCCTCCTTCCCGCTCGCTGGCGTAGCTCTCGAAGACCATCTCGCCGTAGCCGCCGATCGACAGCCCCTCCTCGACCGCGTAGACCTTGGAGGCCGCGATGCCGAGGCCGTAGCGACCCTGGCCGTCCTCGACGCTCGGGGCGGTTGCCGCGCCAAGGGTCAGCGCCTCGATCTCCTCCGCCAGCACTTCGATCTGTCGCTCCAGTTCGCGGACGCGCTCGTCCGGCGTTTCGGCCGCGAGTTCCGAGAGCGTCTGCCGGAGCGTCTCGACCTGCTTCTCGAGCGCGTCGAGACGGTCTTGGGTCGACTCCTGGGCGATCGCCGCTCCGGTCGCCAGGACGATCGCCAGAGCCGCGACGACAATGCGGTCACGTTTCATGGCGGCGGATAGTGGAACGCTTTGGTCCTGTTTGTCAAGCCGAGACGTGGCGGGCCCGCAGGCACGGACGCAAGAAGGCCCGGCCGGAGTCGGAATCGACTCCTGGCCGGGCCCTGGATTCGGATCGGGAACCTGGCCCCCGAAAGCCCTGACGGACGTTCCGGCGCCTCAAGCGCCGGGTGGGGCTGACCGGTCTACTCGACCATCCGGGTCGCGGTCGCTTCCATGTCGCCGAAGTCGCTGCCAAAGCTGCCGGTGAGCGAATCGCCATCCACCATGCCGGAGAAGGCCAGGCTGAGTTGCTGCCCGCCGGCGTCGATCTCGACCGTGAAGCTCAGAGTGCCGTCGTCGCCGAACATCACGTCGGTGGCCTCGATCTCGCCCTCGGGCGAGACCATCTTGGCCATGAGGCCGCTGGCGTCGCCGGTCACGACGATCGTCGGCGTCTGGGTGCCGAGCGGCGTCTCGATCGACATGTCCCAGGAGCCCACGGCGGCGGGCAGAGCCGGGGCGCCGTAGCCGCTGCAGGCGACGGTAAGGAGAGCGGCGACGAGGGCCAGAAGCAGGGTGTTGCGAAGTCTCATTTCGACCTTTCCGGTCCCGTCGGGACCCGTGTCTTTTCGAGCGTGTTGGATGGAGCGTCCATTCGCTCCGTGGTGCGCAGGTAGCAGATGATAGCCGAGGAATGCGCCCACCCGGGTTCTCGTCGGCATCCGCTCCAACCGGGTGCGCCGGCGTCCCCGCCGGCATCCGCTCCTGTCTGCGCGCTAGTCGTTCTCGAGGCGCTTGCGCATCTCGTCGAACATGGCGAGATCCGCGAGCGACGGCTCGGGGTTGTGCAGGTCGAGGCTGGCGAGCGTGTCGCGCACGATGTCCGCCACGACCCAGCGCATGTACGGCTTGCTGTCCGCGGGGATCGCGTACCACGGCGCGTGACTCCTCGTGGTGGAGCGAATCGCCTCGCCGTAGGCGCTCATGTACTCCTCCCAGAACCCGCGTTCGCGCACGTCGCTGATCGCGAACTTCCAGTGCTTGTCCGGCCGGTCGAGCCGGCGCAGGAAGCGCGTCTTCTGCTCGTCGCGGGAGATGTTCAGGAAGAACTTGAGGATCACCGTGCCGTTGCGGGCCAGGTGACGTTCGTGCTCGACGATCGACTCCATGCGCTGCTGCCAGACGCCGTCGGGGTCCACGTGGGGCAGTTGCTGCTTCTGCAGCAGCTCCGGATGGACCCGGACGACGAGGACCTCTTCGTAGTAGCTGCGGTTGAAGACGCCGATGCGGCCGCGCTCGGGCAGGCGGCGGGCGGTGCGCCACAGGAAGTCGTGGTCGAGCTCCTCGCTGGAGGGCTGCTTGAAGTTGAAGACCTGGCAGCCCGCCGGATTCACGCCGGTCAGCAGGGCGTTGATCGTGCTGTCCTTGCCGGCGGCGTCCATCGCCTGGAAGACGAGCAGCAGGGCGCGGCGGTTCTCGGCGTAGAGGAGCCGCTGTTGGCGGCTGATGTCGCGCACGGCGCGCCGGCGCAACTTGCGCATCTCGTTGTGGCCAGGCGCGTCGTGCGGCGGCGCCGTGGCCCATTTGCGAGGGTCGAAGCGCTTCGTGCCCTCCGGCACGAGGTAGCGCTGGGCGGGTCTTGCGGCTTCGTTCACGAAGCTCTCGGGGTCGGTTTGGGACATGAGCGCGTAGGATATCCATTGAGCGAGGCTTTCAGGGGGTACTTGGGATGAAACGCACCCATCGACGCGAATTTCTCAAGACCGTCGGGGCGGTGACGGCCGGCGCGGCGGTCGCCTGCAGTCTGCGCCCGGAGCGGGATCAGGGCCGGATGCCCAACGTCGTCTTCATCCTGGCCGACGACATGGGCTACGGTGACATCACCGGGTTGAACCCCTACTCGCAGATTCCGACCGCGCACATCGACCGTCTGATCCGCGAGGGCCGGTACTTCACCGATGCCCATTCGCCTTCGGCCCTGTGTACGCCTACGCGCTACGGCGTGCTCACCGGGCGCTACTGCTTCCGCACCCGGGTGAAGCGCAGCGTCCTCTGGGGCTACAGCCGCCACCTGATCGAGCCCGAGCGCACGACGGTCGCTTCGCTCCTGAAGGACAGCGGCTACCGGACCCACTGCATCGGCAAGTGGCATCTGGGTATGGACATGCCGGCGCGGGGAGGCAGCGGGTTCCCCGAGGGCGACGAAGTCGTCGACCAGCGCTCGTACACCGGCGACGTCGACTGGGCGGGCCGGATCGAGAACGGACCCGTGGCCAACGGCTTCGACACGTTCTACGGCATTTCGGCCTCGCTCGACATGCATCCCTACATCTACATCGAGGACGATCGCTTCGTCGGCGAGTGCACGGTGGAGAACGACCTGCTCTTCACCACGGAGGACACCCGCGAAGAGCGCTACGGCGACAACCTCGGTCCTGCCCATGTCGACTTCCGCGCCGACGAGGTGATGCCGAAGCTGACCCGGCGCACCGTGGAGACGATCGAGGCCCAGAGTCCCGACGAGCCCTTCTTCGTCTTTCTCGGTCTTACCGCGCCGCACATCCCGATCGTCCCTTCGGAGAAGTTCCGTGGCCTGAGCGAGCTCGGGCCCTATGGCGACTTCTGTCTCGAGGTCGACGACACGGTGGGGCAGGTGCTCGACGCTTTGGACCGCGTGGGCGTCGCCGACGACACCCTGGTCATCTTCACCGCGGACAACGGCTGCGCGCCCTACATCGGGGTCGAGGAGATGAACGAACAGGGGCACTACCCCAGCTACATCTACCGGGGCTACAAGTCGGACATCTACGAGGGCGGCCACCGGATTCCCTTCGCTGCCCGCTGGCCGCGGCGGATTCCGGCGGGGAGCCGTTCGGACGAGATCATCTGCCTGACGGACCTGCTGGCGACCTGCGCCGCGATGACCGGCACGGGCTTAGGGGAAGACGCCGGCGAGGACAGCTACGACATCCTGCCGGCGCTCCTCGGCGAGCCGCTTTCCGCGCCGATCCGCGAGGCGACCGTGTACCAGGCGGGCGACGGCTCGTACGCGATCCGCCAGGGACGCTGGAAGCTGGAGGACACGCCGAGCTCGGGCGGCTACTACCGCGTGTCCCGCGAAGAGGCCCGCGAAAGGGGCCTGCCGGAGGTCCAGCTCTACGACCTGTCGGCGGACATCGCCGAACAGAGGAACGTCCAGGCCGAGCATCCCGAGGTCGTCGAGCGGCTGATGGCCCTGCTGGAGAAGGTCAAGCGCGAACCGCGCAGCGCCCCGGTGGCCGGGTAGCTTTCCGGACCGGGTGCACCGACGTCCCCGTCGGCATCTGGACCGGGTGCGCCGACGTGTCATCCGAGCGTCCGATGACGGACGCACGGACTGTTTCGCGGGTGGCGCGGGGTCGCGCCACCCGGGTATCGTCGGCATCCGCTCCGGTCTGCAAGCTCGGCGGTCCGCCCCTACCGAACTCCGCTCCCCGCCGTCGCGCCCCCGGGCAGGGGCCCCCGCAGGCCGTCGGCGGAACGGGAGAAGGCGAGGACCTCGATGTCCGTGTCGCTTGTGACTTCCAGGCGCCAGGGACCGCCCGTGCCGGGGCCGGTGCTGCCGGCTAGGCCCTTGGACCGGTTGCCCTGCTCGAGATCCCAGGCGCCGAGGTTCGCCGCTTCGCCGGCGCCGAGCGTCAACGTGAGGGGCGGGTAGCGCCAGCCCGTGCTGTCGTGCGGCTCGATGCGGATCGAGGCCCGGTCGCCGGAACTGTTCACGATGCGGACCACGCCCCGCTCGACCGATGCTTCGGCAGTCGACGGGAAGCGCGCCACGACATGGGCCTTGCGGGCCGAAACAGCCGTGGCGGTGACGCCCGACAGGTTCGCCAGCCGGCCGTCGGACGTCTCGATCAGGTTCATCACCGCCAGGTCGCCGTCCGAGGCGATACGAAGCCGCCATTGCCCCTGGCCGTCGCCAAGTCGAGGCAAGTCTCGCCCACCAGGGTGCACCGACGCCCCACCGGGTGCGCCGACGTCTGACCCACTGGGTGCGCCGACGTCCCCGTCGGCATCCGGACTGGGTGCGCCGACGTCCCCGTCGGCATTCTGAATGGATCGCGCGAGTGCGCCACGCAGGTTCGCTCCACCCGCCTCAAGCTCCGCCGCCGTGAGCACGACCGATGCTCCCGCCGCAATCTCTACCGACACCGTGCCGCCCGGCGAGGCGCCGGCATCGTCGATACCGGTGATGTCCGCGCGCAGCGTTTGTCCGCCCCGGTTCGTCAGGCGCAGCCTGCCGGCCGCACCCGGACTGTCCGCCGGAGCAAACAGGGCCACATGGTGCACATCGTCGTCGACGGGCGCCACATCGCCCATCGCGTGCAACGCGCCGTCGTGCGACCGCACGTAGGGCAGCACGTCAAGCTCCAGGTCGCTCGCCACTTCAAGCCGCCAGTCGCCGGTTCCCGGTCCAGCAGAGCCGGTCAGACCCAACGCCTCGTTCCCCCATTCGAGGTCGCGCGACGTGAACTGCGCTGACTCGCCGGCGCCGAGGCTCAGCGTGACCGGCGCGCTCCGCCAGCCGGTGTCGTCGACCGCGACGATCCGCACCTCGCCGGCTTGCGCGGACCGGTTCACGATCCGCACAAGGCCTTCGCGCAGCGGGTTCGACGAGCCCGGCAGCAGCGGCACATGGACCGGACCGCCCGCAGATGCCGACGGGGACGTCGGCGCACCCAGTCCGGATGCCGACGGGGACGTCGGCGCACCCGGTCCGGATGCCGCCAGCGGCGTCGGCGTACCCGGTCCGGGCGTCGTCGCCGCTGCCTGGGCGGATTCCTCATGGTTGGCGATCGCCTGCACCTGCTCCGCGCTGAGCGCCACGTCGTAGATGCGCACGTCGTCAATCGAGCCCGTGTAGTGCGCGGCGCCGCTCACGCTCCGGCCGATTGCGGCCGGGCCGGTGCGCGTGTCCAGCCGTCGGGCCGAACCGGCCTGGGTCGAGGCGGACTGCAGAACGCCGTCCAGGTAGATCGAGACTTGGTCCGAGTCGCCGCCCGAATAGGTCACGGCAACGTGGCGCCAGCCGTCCGAAAGGCTCAGCCCCTTCGCGCCCCAGGCGTGGCTGCTCACGCCGACGATGACCTGGGTGCGGTCCGCGGCGACGGAGAACCGCTGTCCCGCCACGTTCGGGCCGTAGGCGAAGAAGGTCTGGTCTTGACTGCCGGCAGCGGCGCGGAACCAGCCGGTGACGCTCCTGGCCGCATCGCCCAGCGGGAAGCTCGAGACGTGCGAAGCCAGATCCACGTAGTCGTCCGCGCCGTCGAGCGACAGCGCGTGGCTGCCGACGCTGGCGGAGGTCGTGAACGACGCACCGTTGTTCGCCGTCCCGTCGCTCGACCCCGCCGCGTCGTCCGCGTCCCCGTCGAACGTCCAGTGCGCGACCGGCGCCGGAATCGAGATCGCCGGCGGGGGCGGCGGCGGGGGAGGCTGCTGCTCGTCGAAGAGTGCCGTCACCTGCTCCGCGCGGAGCGCCACGTCGTAGATGCGCACGTCGTCGATCAAGCCGGCGTAGTGCTTCGTGCCGCGCACGTTGCGGCCTATCGCGGCCGGGCCGCTGCGGGTGTCGAGCCCCTGGGGCGAGCCGGCCTGCGTCGAGGCGGCTTGCAGCGCGCCGTCCAGGTAGATCGAGATGCCGTCCGAGTCGCCGCCAGCGTAGGACACCGCAACGTGATGCCAGCCGTCCGAAAGGCTCAGCCCCTTCGTGCCCCAGGCGTGGCTGCTCACGCCGACGACGACCTGGGTCCGGTCCGCGGCGATAGAGAACCGCTGTCCGGCCACGTTCGGGCCGTAGCTGAAGAAGCTCTGGCCCTGGTTGCCGGCGTTGGCGCGGAACCAGCCCGTGAGCGTCCTGGCCGCATCGCCGAGCGGGAAGTTCGAGACGTGGGAAGCAAGGTCCACGTGGTCGTCCACGCCATCGAGGGACAGCGCATGGCTGCCGACGCCCTCGCCCTCGCCGTTCGCCGCGAAGGCCGCGCCGCCGGTCGCCGTGCCGTCGCTCGACCCCGCCGCGTCGTCCGCGTCGCCGTCGAACGTCCAGTGGGCGACGGGCGACGGGAGGTCCACTTTTCCTTCCCCGCTGTCAACCGGGCCATCGTCGTCTGACCCGTCCCCGTCCGTGCCGCCGTCTCCGCCCAAGCCCCCGCCCTGTGGGCCCACGTCAAGCGTCGCCGTGCCGGCGAGGGACGGGAGCTGCCGGGTTTGGCCGTGCTCGTCGACGTATTCCGGCGTCACCGTGACGGTCAGTGTCATGGCTACCGAGGCGTCGTGCTGAATGGTCGCCGAGGTTCCCGTCACGCCGGGCAAGGCGCCGGCGGAGGCGTTCAGCGAGTCGCTGCTTTCGGCGCTCCAGGACACGTCGTAGGACGTGGCGTGTGGCACCGCGTCCCAGGCGACCGAGGCGCTGGCGTCGTCCACCGCCGTCACCTGCAGATTGGTCACCGGATCGGTGGGCGGGGGCGGGGCCTCCGCCGGGGATCCTTGCGGGGGAAGCGTGTTGCCGGTCAGCTTGGGGCAGTCTCTGGCCCTTGTGAAATCCGTCCCGTAGAAAAGATGGACGCGAACCGTGTCCACCGTGACCTGCCGCACGCCGCCGCCGGTGGCGGTATGGGTGATATCGGCGCAGGTGTTGGGGGTGTTGTTGCGCCAATCGTCCTTGCGGACCACCCAGACCTTGCGCCAGCATTCCCAGGGCGTGTCCGCCGTGTTGTCCCAGGTCTCGCTTCTCCTGCCACCCGTCACTGTCCGCCAGCGACCGTTGCTGTCGTGGTACTCGAACTCACTCCCGCCGTGCCAGTTGCTGCATCCCGTCCCCTCACCGGGACTGCCATCATGGAACGTCACCTCCAGCGTTCCCGGCAAGTTGGTCGCCCAGTTCTGGTAGGCCGGCCCGTCCAGCGGATCGGACGGCCCCGTCAGCGACAGGCCGATGAGATTCTGCTTGTCCGACTGCACCGTCGCCGTCACCGTCACCGTGCCGCCCGGCTCCGGGCGGTTCGACAGGCGCAGAACGTAGGTCAACTCGTAGCCGGGGTACATGTTCCGATGGGGCGTGAGCCCGTCCGAGGACACCACCGTGTTCGGCCGCCGCAGGAAGGGCACGGACCCGTTTGCCCGATCGTAGTCGGGCCACGCCTCCAGCTCGGGCGCGTCGTCCACCTCGACCTGGACGTTGCCCAGGTTCTGGCTCGAATAGCCGCCGCCGTTGGCCTCGTGGGTCACCCTCATGTCTGGCCGGTTGCGATGCGTATTGGGCTCGTCAGCGCCGGTCACCGTCACCTGCTGCGGGGTCATGTAGTCCGATGACGTGAAGGTGAGCGACGTCGGGCTGAAGTTCGCCGCCCATCTGTTCGCGCCGTCCCTGTCGATGGTGACGGTGGTGTCGCCGCCGGAGGGGGCGGTGGTCAGGCGCACGCAGTAGGTCGTTTCGCCGCTCTCGAGAATGCGAAGGCTGGTTTCGTTGAAGACGGTGTTCTGGGCGGGGCACGCCGCCGGCGCCGCCTCGTCGTCCTCCAGCGTCAGGGTCTCTGCGTTGTTTGACGAATGCGCCGTCACGCCGCCGCTTACCGTGGTGTCCAACAGGCCGAGCGAGGACAGCGTCGCGGTGATCGTCTCGTGAGCCGCGTCCCCGTCGTCGCGGTTCGCCACCGGGGTGAGCGTCACCGTCGCCGTCTGCACCGTGTTCGTGTCGTGGCCGGTGAAGACCACCCGCGGGTTGGCCGTCGACGCGTTCGCCAGCGTCACCCCCGTGTGCCCGGTCCCCGCCGCGGCCGAGACCGTGAAGTCGTGGTTGGCGGTGCCGCTGTCCGTGCTTCCCGGCAGCCGCGCCCCGGTGGTCGTTGCAAGCGCGATCGGCACGCCGATGGTCTCTCCGGCATACAGCCGGCGATCCAGCGAGACCGCGAGCACCGCCGTGTCCGAGGCGTCGCCCTCGGTCATGGTCGGGTCCGTACTGGTGAGCTCGACCGTGGTGTCCTCATCGTCCTGGATGAGCAGCTTGTCGGAGGCGTCGCTGGACGAGACCGTGTAGCTGTCGTTGTCCGCCGAGCAGCCCACGGTGCTGGGCGCCACCACCTCGACGGTCACGCTGCTGTCGGGGTCGTCCGCGGCGGTGTTGGTCCAGGTGAGCGTGTGGGTGCCCGAGCCGTTGGTGACGCTGCTCGGCATGTTCGCCGTCTGGATGCCCTCGTCGGCCGAGGCCACCCGGTCGATGGTGCCGCTCTCGGTCACCCGCACGCACACCGTCAGGGCGCTCGGCAGCGGCTGGTTGGCGGCCAGGTTGAAACCGATGCCGACCCCGCCCTCGCTCTCCGAGACCTTCTTCTCGCCATCATCCGAGCGGCTCTCGCCCTCGCTGGTCGGCAGGGACACCGAGATCTCCGGGGCCGGAGTGTCGTCGTCGAGGATCGTGTGGGTCGCCACGGAGGCGCCGAGGGTGACGCCGGGGTTTGAACCACGCAAGGACAGCGTTGCGATTACCGTTTCGTCGGACTCGGCGTCGGTGTCGCCCTTCACGCGGATGCCATCGACGGCGATGCTGGTGGTTTCGCCGGTGACGCAATTGCTGCCCGCTGGAAAACCGGACCCGCTGACGATGGTTAAAGGCTGGTAGTCGGCGGCGTCGGGAATGGTGCCGGCCGCGGTCGAATCGATGGTCGCCGTGCCGGTGAAACAGACTCGATAGTTCGCATTGGCGGTCCCTCCGGTCCGGGTCACCGTGAACGTGAGGTCCCGCGTGCTGGAATCGCCCTCGTTCGCGTCCGCGGGGGCGCTGATGGACAGGGTGGTCTGCGCCTGCGCCTCCCCGGCGGCGAACCCCAGGAACAGCGGCAGGCAGAGCAGGGCCGAAAACAGGACGCGCCGCGGATTGCGGGCGGTGGCACGGGAACCCGCCGCGGCGCGGGCGGGAGTGGTATCGAAGCTGTTGGGGGAAGAAGCGGGCCAGCGGGCGTCGGAACGCCCGCGGGCGGAAGAAGATTCAGGCGGGGAGGCGGAGCGCCCTAGGCGGCGCCACCAAGACGCAGGAAGAGCGGCTCGGCTCGGCTCGGCTCGGCTCGGCTCGGCTCGGCTCGGCTCGGCTCGGCTCGGCTCGGCTCGGCTCGGCTCGGCTCGGCTCGGCTCGGCTCGGCTCGGCTCGGCTCGGCAGAATTGTACCGCTGGCGCCGTGTCCGCATGTCAAGCGAGACGGCGCTGATCGATGAACGTCCTTGCGCATGGCTGAGTACGCTCCTTTCTGCTTTGGGAGAGCATCCTCCCGGCGACCGACGTCAGTATAGCGCCCCGCCTGAGGGGGCGAGGGCGGACGAGGCCGAGCCGGTCAGAAAGCCGACGGGGACGTCGGCGCACCCAGTCTCGCGGCGCACCGCCTCGCTGCGCGCCGGATGCCGGCGAGGACGTCGGCGCACCCAGTCTCGCGGCGCACCGCCTCGCTGCGCGCCGGATGCCGGCGAGGACGCCGGCGCACCCAGTCTCGCGGCGCACCGTCTTGCGGCGCACCGTCTTGCGGCGCACCGCCTTGCGGCGCCCTATCTGACGTTCGTCGCCGGCAGGAACCGGGCGAGTTCCTCGACGACGGAGGCGTATTCCGGCAGGGAAGCCAGGTTGGTCCACTCGTTCGGGTCGGCGTCGTGGTCGTAGAGCTCCTTGCCGCCGTCGTGGTACTCGATGTAGCGCCAGCGCTCGGTGCGCACGGCGTGGTTGCGGTAGCCGTAGGTCGTCAGCACGGGCCGCGGCCACTCCAACTGCGGGTTCTCGAGCAGGGGCACGAGGCTCTGGCCGTCGAGTCCGGTTCGGCCCGGCACCCCGGATAACTCCACCAGAGTCGGGTAGAGGTCGAGGAGGCTCACCGGCCGTGGACTCGTGGCGCCGCTCCGGGTTGCCGCCGGCAAGGAGATGATCAGCGTGGTGCGGGTAGTCACCTCCCAGAGCGCGTGCTTGCGCCAGTGCTGCTTCTGGCCGAGATGCCAGCCGTGATCGCCCCAGAGCACGACGATCGTGTCTTCGGCATGCTCGCTTTCGTCCAGGGCGTCCAGCAGCCGGCCGACATGCGCGTCGGCGAAGCTGATCGTGGCCAGGTAGCTCTGCACGGCCCGGCGCCACTGGTTGTGCTGCAGGACCACCCTGTGGTCCTCGCCGTGGGTGCTGAAGTTCCGCGCGTCCGAGACCGCGTACACCTCCGCCGCGAGCTTCTTGCCGAACGCGGGAAGGTCGTCCCGGTCGCTGTCCAGAGTCTCCGGCAGCTCGATGCTCTCCAGAGGATGCATATCGAAGTACTTTTTCGGCACGTACCAGGGCAGGTGGGGCTTGGTGAAGCCGCAGGCCAGGAAGAAGGGTCTGTCGTGGGACTTGCGGAGCTCCCCGATCGTCCAGTCGACGACCTGGACGTCGAACATCTCGGAGTCGTCCACGTCGAGCGGTCCCCAGGGGGCCCAGGCGGAGTCCGGCACGCCTTCCTGCCTGGCGCCGATATGTCGGGCGCTCCTCGGCCGCGGCGGCGTGTAGTAGTCGTCCCAAGAGTCCGGATCGCCGGCGCGTACGCCGTGGAAGATCTTCCCGCCGCCCTGCGTCGAGTAGCCGTGCGCCTTGAGGTGCTGCATCAGCGTGACGGCGTCGGGCAGTTTCTCGCGAAGTCGCTCGCCGTTGCCGTAGACGCCGGAGTTCGACGGCAGGACGCCGGTAAGCAGGCTGACGCGAGACGGATTGCACAGGGGCGCCGGGGCGTAGGCCCTGGTGAACGACACGCCGCGACGGGCCAGCCGATCGATGTTCGGAGTCCTCGCTTGCGGGTGTCCGTTCAGGTGGCCGACCCAGTCGTTCAGGTCGTCGACGGCGATGAACAGGATGTTCGGAGGCCGATTCTGCGCGGGCGATGGCGGAGCGGCGAACCCCCACAGGGCGACAAGCTGCGCGACGAACAGGAACTGGATCATGGGTGTCGCTGGCCTTCGAGTCACCCTCCTACTATAGGGCCGGACCGGGGCCAGGGCCGGACTGGGGCGCTAGAGTCGGAGCCGTGCAGACGCGCAGGACGTTCCTTGCCTCCTCCGCGGCGATGCTGAGCGCCGCGGCGCTGCCCGCCAGACGACCGCAGGCGGAGCGCGCCCCCAACATCCTCCTGTGCATCTCCGACGACCAGTCGTGGTCGCACACCGGGGCGGGAGGCGATCCGATCGTCCGGACCCCGGCCTTCGACCGGGTGGCGGAGGAGGGAGTCCGTTTCCCGCACGCCTTCTGCGACGCGCCGACCTGCGGCCCTTCGCGGAGCGCGCTCGTGACCGGTCAGTCGATCTGGCGACTCGAGGAGGCCGGGAACATCCACAGCACCCTGCCGGCGAAGTTCGCCACGTACACCGAACTCCTGGAGCAGGTGGGCTACGCGATCGGTCACACGCGCAAGGGGTGGGGGCCGGGCCGGCTGCCGCCGGGAGGCCGCACGCGGAACCCGGCGGGCGACAAGTTCGACAGCTTCGAGGCCTTCCTTGAGACCCGCGGCGAAGACCAGCCGTTCTGCTTCTGGCTGGGCAGCTACGACCCCCACCGGCCATACACGGCTGGATCGGGGCAGGAATCGGGCAAGGACCCGGCGCAGATCGAGGTTCCACCGCACCTGCCCGATCACCCCGTCGTGCGCGACGACATCCTCGACTACTACGTCGAGGTGGAGCGGTTCGACACAAGGGTGGAAGCCGCGCTCGCACTCCTCGAACAGGCGGGCGAGCTCGAGAACACCCTGGTCGTCGTCACCAGCGATCACGGCATGCCGTTCCCGCGGGCCAAGGCGAGCCTGTACGACTACGGCAGCCGGGTACCGCTGGCCGTTCGCTGGGGAGATCGCATTCCCGGCGGTCGGGTCGTCGACGCCTTCGTCAGCCTGAGCGACCTGGCGCCGACCTTCCTGGAGGCCGCCGGTCTCGAGGCGCCCGCCGAGATGACGGCGAGCAGCCTGTTGCCGCTCCTTGAGTCTTCGGCGAGTGGCCAGGTGGAGCCCTCGCGCGACGCGGCCTTCATCGCGATGGAGAGGCACGACGGCTGCCGTCGCGGCGGCAAGGGCTATCCCTGCCGGGCGATTCGCACCGGGAACCACCTGTACATCCGCAACTTCGAGCCAACGCGGTGGCCGTCGGGCTCGCCGAACGCGAAGGACTGTGCCCGGGGCATCCCGTATGGCGAGATCGATTCGTCGCCAACGAAGACGCTGATGATGGAGTCGCGGGGCGAGCCCGGGATCGACCACCTGGCGGAACTCTCCTTCGGCACCCGGCCCGAGCACGAGCTCTACGATCTGCGCAGCGATCCGGGGCAACTGAACAACCTGGCGGGCCAGCCGTCGGCACAGCGGGTCGTCGGCCAGTTGCGCGATCGGCTGATGGATCACCTGGCGGCGACGGGCGATCCGCGCGCTCTGGGTCTTCCCGCGCCTTGGGACTACTACCCCTACTACGGCCGGCGCGTGAACGAGGACTGGGCGGTCGACGAGCCACCGGCGTGAGGCTAGAGTTGCGTCACACTTGGTGAAGGAGAGACAAATGAGCAGAGTCGACTGGTACTACCACCGCAACGGCTGAACGAGCTGCAAGAGAGCGTCCAAGTTGATGGACGCACGCGGTGCGGAGATTGCGGACAGGACTCCGGCGAGCCGGAAGCTGGGGCGGGCGGACGCTGAAGCTCTACTGGCCGATGCGGAGACGCTGTACGTCGCCAAGGGGCGCAAGCAGACCGAGCTTTCGGCGGCCGACCAGGGCGCGGCCGACCTGATGCTCGGGCCGACCGGCAACCTGCGGGCGCCGGTGGTCCGCGTGGGCACGACGCTGATCGTCGGCTACCACGAAGAGGCGCTGAATCAGGCGCTGGGCTGACTCAGTTGTAGGACAGGCGGCGGACCTGTTCCGGGTCGTCGCCCTCGAAGAGAAGCCGGCCGTCGACGAAGCGGGCGTCAGGTAGCGCGACCGCGAGGACTTCGCCCAACTCCTCGACGGCGTGGACGGTCAGTGTTTCGAGCACGTCACCGGGCAGGTCCTCGAGATCGGCCTCGTTCTGCTTCGGCAGGACGATCTCGTGGATGCCGGCCCGTACGGCGCCCAGCACTTTCTCCTTGACTCCGCCGATCGGAAGGACGCGGCCGGACAGCGTGATCTCGCCGGTCATCGCGAGGTTTGCCTTCGCCGGCCGGCCGGAGAGAGCCGAAACCAGCGCCGCGGCCATCGTCACGCCGGCCGAGGGGCCGTCCTTGGGGATCGCGCCGGCCGGAACGTGGATGTGTACGTCCGCATCGAAGGCGGCCGGCGGGATCTGGAGCGCCTCGGCGTTCGATCTGGCGTAGGTCCTGGCCGCACGGGCCGACTCCTTCATCACGTCGCCGAGCTGGCCCGTCAGCTCCAGCCGGCCCTTGCCCTTCGTCGTCTCGACCTCGACGAACATGATGTCGCCGCCCATCGGCGTGTAGTACATGCCGGTCGCCACGCCGACGGCGTCGCGTTCCAGTGCGCGTTCGGGCCGCACCCGGGGCCGGCCGAGGAACTCGCGGACATCGCGGGCGCCCACTCGGGTCGGCTCGGCTGCGCCGTCGGCCCGGTCGTCCGTCTCGCCTTCGCCGTCCGCCATGTCGTTCTCAGGCATCGCGGCGAGGCGGCGGGCCACCTTGCGGACCATGCGGCCGAGTTCCCGCTCGAGTTGCCGAACGCCGGCTTCGTGGGTGTAGCGGGAGATCACCTCCCTGAGCGCCTCGTCCTCGACTTCGATCTCTTCCGGCAGCAGGCCGCCGGACCGTACCGCCCGGGGCAGCAGGAACTGGCGGGCGATGTTCTCCTTCTCGTGCTCGGTGTAGCCCGAGAACTCCACGGTTTCCATCCGGTCGCGAAGCGGCGCCGGGATGTTCTGGATGAAGTTCGCGGTGGCGATGAACAGAACCTGGCTCAGGTCGTAGGGCACGCCGAGGTAGTGATCGATGAAGGCGCCGTTCTGCGCCGGGTCCAGGACCTCGAGCAGCGCGGCCGACGGATCGCCCTGGAGCGAGGCGCCCAGCTTGTCCACCTCGTCGAGCAGGAACACCGGGTTCTTCACGCCGGCCTGCTTCATGCCGTGGAGGATGCGGCCCGGCATCGCGCCGACGTAGGTGCGCCGGTGGCCGCGGATGTCCGCTTCGTCCCGGGCGCCGCCGAGGGAGACGCGGACGTACTCGCGGCCCATCGCGCGGGCGATCGACTTCGCGATGGACGTCTTGCCGACGCCGGGAGGTCCGCTGAACAGGAGGATCGGGCTGCGCTCCGTTTCGGCGTCGTCGAGCCCGGGTTCGTGATCGTCGTGATCGTCGCCCTGACCCGCATCCTCCGCGCCGGCCGCGGCGGCGTCGTCGCCGGCTGCTTCCGCGTCGCGCTCCCGTCTGCGCGCCTGGCGATCGTGCATGACGCGCACCGCGAGAAACTCCAGGATTCGGTCCTTCGTGTCCTCGAGGCCGTAGTGGTCCTCGTCCAGGATGCGCGCCGCGTCCGCGAGGTTCAGCCGCTCGTCGCTCAGTTCGCTCCAGGGCAACTCGCACACCGTTTCGATGTAGGTGCGGATCACCTGGGACTCCATCGACTCGCGGCCCATCCGCTCGAGTCGCTTCAGTTCCCGGTCGACTTCCTTTCGTGCCGCGGCCGGCAGTTCGAGAGCGGCGACCCGCTCCTTGAGCTCTTCCGGGTCGTCCGCGCCGTCGTCGTCGCCGAGTTCCTTGCGAATCGCCTTCAACTGTTCGCGCAGGTACATCTCGCGCTGACGGTCGCCGATCTCTTCCTCGACCTGGGTGTTGATGTCCTGCTGGGCGTCGAGGACCTTGATCCGCCGCTGGACCAGCATGAGCACCCGACGCATCCGCTCTTCGACCGCGAGCGTCTCGAGCAGGGACTGGTGGTCGCCGGCCGGCAGTTCGAGGTGACCGGCCACGAGGTCGGCGAGGCGGCCGGGATCGGTGACCCCGCGCAGCGTCTTGTTCAGCACGTCGCTGGGGATGCCCGCGCGCTCACCGAGTTCGGCGGCGCGGTTGCGGAGTTCCTCGTCGAGGGCGACGAAGGCGAGGTCGTCCGGATCGACCGGCATGAGTTCCTCGGCCGGTGAGACCGTGGCGACAAGGTGGCCGTCCCCCGGATCCCCGGCGGTGCTGTCGACACGGAGCGCGATGCCTCGGCGCACGCCCTGGACCAGGACCTGGGTGCCGCCGAGACCCTGCTGGAGCTGGACGACGCGACCCATCACGCCGATCGTGTGGAGGCCGAGCGGGTCGACCTCGTCACTCTTTTCCCGTTGCAGCAGGGCGAAGAACCCGCGATCCGGGCTCTCGGCCGCGGCCTGAATCGCGCTCAGGGTGTCCGACCGTCCGACGGACATCGGCATGGTCACCCCCGGGTAGATCGCCAGGTCGCGCAGGACGACGACCGGCAGCTCGGGTTTCCCGCTGCCGGCCCGCGGCGCGAGCGGCGCACTGGCGCCCTCGGAACCCGCGGTCGGGCCTTCCGGCCTGGATTCCTGAGCGTCGCGCGGGTCGAGGGCTTGGGGGCCGTGCAGGTCGTCGTGTTCCGTCATGTTCTCTTGCCTCTGAGAGGGTCGGTTTGTGGTCCGTCGTCACCCCGCAACAGGGCTGGCGAGAAATCTTATTCCATTTCGCTTAGGTTGGCCAGATCTTAGTCTTTTCACATAAGGATCGTGCCCTGGAGGCTGACATCCTTGCGCCGCCAGCAGTGGACGAGCCAGTCGTGGGCGTCTTCGGGCGCGACGGAGGCGATCGGGACGGTCTCCCAGGCGATCTCTATCGGTCCCGCCGCTCCGCCGAGAAACTCCCAGAGGGAAACGGAACGAGGATAGGCCAGCGTCAGATCGACGATCTGGCCGCCGCCCGGGGCGAGCGCTTCGATCATCGCGGCCAGACCGCCTGGTCGGGGCGCAAGCAGATGGTCGTACGGCGCACCGCCGGCCGCCCGCTTCGCGTCGGTGAAGCGCGTTCCCTCGGCGAAGGACAGGATGGCGGCGGGGGAGTCGATCAGGGCCGCGGACGCTTCGCGCACCCGGCGCCGGTCGTCGTCTCGCCGATTCGCCGGGTCGGCGCCCCGGCGCGTGCGGCGTCGCAGCACGGGAAAGTCGAAGGCCACGATGATCAGGCCGAAGATCGGCATGTAGATCAGCTCGCGCTTCGCGAGGAACTTGACGATCGGCCCCCGGGTCGCGACGACGCTCTGGACGATGAGGATGTCGGCCCAGGAGCGATGGTTCGCGAGGACGATGTGGGGTCGGGCCGGGTCGAGCGCCAGGTCCTCGACGTTCCACGAAGCGCCCGAGACGTGCCGAAGCAGCGCGTTGTCGACCCGCACCGCGGCCCGGTAGATGCGATCCGTCACGCGCCGGAACGCGTGTCGGGTGCGCGACAGCGCCTTGGCCGGCAGCAGGAGCAGCAGCAGAACGGCCCAGAAGGTCAGATTCAGCGCGATGGCGGCGAGGCACGCGGCCGCCCGGAGATGCCGCGCGAGCGTCAAGTCCGGCGGGGTGGCCGGAGCAGCAGGGCGTTCGTCCGCCGGACGTAATCCCGGTAGCCGGGATCGTCGCCCCAGCGGCGGTTCGCTCGGGCTTCGAGCATCCGCACGCCGCTGATCTTCGTCAGCAGCAGCCAGACGAAGATCGGCGACACGAGCGTCGCGAGTTGCCAACCCTGAAGTGTGGGGGCGGCGGTCAACGCGATCCCGAGCCAGAGGACGATCTCGCCGAAGTAGTTCGGATGGCGCGACCACGCCCAAAGCCCCGACGTGATGTAGCGGTCCCGGTTCCCGGGCAATGCGCGGAAGCGGGTCTTCTGGGCGTCGGCGGCGACTTCGATCGCCAGACCGAAGATCCAGAGGGCGAGGCCGGCCGCGAGTGTCCAGTCTGGCGGCGTGCTCGTCCTTGCCAGAAGGGCCGCGAGCGCCGGGGCGGCCGTCATGGAGACCCACAGGCCCTGGAGAGTCCAGGTCATCAGGAACAGCGGGAAGTTCGGCTTGATGTGCCGGAAACGGCGGTCGTGACCGTCGCGGCGGACCCGCCGGAAGAGGAAGGGGCCGAGACGGAGCGCCCAGATGGTGACCATTCCCGCGATCAGCAGCGCGCGCGGATCGAGCGACTCGCGGAGCGCCACGGCGCTGCCGGTCACGAGGAGGAAGGTGAGGCTGCCGACAAGATCGAAGAACTTCTCGGTCTGGAGGAACCAGGCCGGAACGAAGGCGATCCACTGGACCGCGAAGGCGGTGGCGATCAGCACGGCGAAGGCCGGCACGCCGGCCGCCTCGACGCCGTGGCTGCCGCCGGCCGCGGCCATCAGCGCACCGGCGAGGAGCGCCCCGGCGATGCCCAGGTAGGGGACGGCTTTCGGCATGCACTCAACATAGCAGTACCGGGTGCGCCGGCGGCCCCGCCGGCATCCGCCACCGAGTGCACCGGCCTTCCGCTACTGGGTGCGCCGGCGTCCCCGCCGGCATCCGGCGCGAAGCGGCGGGCTCCGGGCCTGCCGTTGCTCCTAGTACGGCATGTCGTCGTCGCCCAGCCCGAAGTGGTGGCCCAACTCGTGGACGAGGGTGTCGCGCACCTCGCGCACCACGTCGGCCTCCGTCTCGCAGATCCACAGGATCGGCAGGCGGTAGATCACGACGCGATCGGGCAGCGAGCTGTAGCCGGCGCCGCGCTCGTCGAGCGGCACGCCGTGGTAGAGGCCGAGCAGGTCGTCCTCTTCCGGGTCCAGGCCGACCAGGCGCAGATCCTCCTCAGTGGGTTCCTCCTCGACGACAACGGCAATGTTGTCGAGCATTTCGGCGAAAGCCGCCGGCAACGTGTCCAGGGCTCTGGCGAGCAGCCGCTCGAATCGCGGCAGGTTTACCTCGATCATCGGCGGCTAGCCTTCCATTCCCCGAGCCACGCTGTCCACCGAGCGCTCGCAGACTGGGTGCGCCGGCGTCCTCGCCGGCTTCAGAGAAGAACGCGCCGCGACTTCGCTACGGCTGCTAGGGTCCGCCGAACCACGAACCGAGCGACTCCGTGACCGATCCGCGCCGATACCTGACCGACGACCCGTTCGAACCCGGGGCCGCCGCGAAGAGCGCGCTGACCTTCCATGAACTGGTCGTGGCGGCCCGCCGCAAGCTGACCCGGGACGTCTGGGACTACCTGATCGGCGGCGCCGAGACGGAGACGTCGGTCAAGCGCAACCGGCAGGCGCTGGACTCGGTCGCCTTCCGGCCGCGCGTGCTGACCAACGTCGCGGAAATCGAACCCGCGGGTTCGATCCTGGGACATGATCTCCGCATCCCCGTGATCCTGGCCCCGATCGGGTCGCTGCAACTCTTCGAGGAAGGCGGCGGCGCCACGGCCGCGAAGGCGGCCGAGGACTTCGGGATCATGAACTTCACGAGCTCGGTCTGTCTGCCCGGGCTCGAAGGCTCCGCCGAGGCATCCGACTCGGCCAAGGTGTACCAGCTCTATCTCGCCGACGACGAGGACTGGATGCGGGGACTGATTCGCCGGGCGCAGAGCGCGGGCTACAACGGCTTCTGCCTCACCGTCGACACCCAGGTTTACAGCCGGCGTGAACGGGACATCCTCAAGCGGTGGCGTCCGCCGTCGGTCGGCGAGGCGACGACCCGCGCCGCGCCGCTGAACTACCAGGCCCGGATGACCTGGGACCTGGTCAAGCGGATCAAGGACGAGTTCGACATCCCCCTGATCCTGAAGGGCATCGCCACGGCGGAGGACGCCGGCCTCGCCTGCGAGCACGGCGTCGATGTGGTCTATGTCTCGAACCACGGCGGCCGGCAGCTCGACCACGTCCGCGGCACCCTCGTCACCCTGCCCGAGGTCGTCAAGGAAGTCGACGGTCGTACCGAGGTCGTCGTCGACGGCGGCTTCCTGCGCGGCACGGATGTCGTGAAGGCGAAGATTCTAGGCGCCGACGCCGTCGGCGTCGGCCGGCTCGAGTGCATCGCCATGGCCGCCGGCGGCCGCGAAGGCGTCGTCCGGATGCTCCGCATCCTCGAACACGAGATCACGACCTGTCTCGGCCTTCTCGGCGTCACTGGCTGGGACGAACTCGACGAGTCCTACCTCCACCGCGCGTTGCCGGTCGATCCGCCCGACGTGCTAAGCGCGCTGCCGTTCCTCGATCTGGACTACCCGTATCCGTAACCGCCGGACCGCCCGAAGCCGAGGAACAGCCTCGCCGCGACACGGTCGGGACGGCATAATGTCCATTGTCCGCCGAGCAGCAACTGGAGGCGCCATGGACCACACCTACTTCGCTGAGATTTCTTGGGATCCCGAGGCCCGCGTCTGGTACGTCTCGGACACGGACTTCCCCGGCCTGGTCGCCGAAGCCGCGTCGGAGCGAGACCTGATCGGGCGAATTCGCGCGTTGGTGCCTGAGTTGTACGAACTGAACCGGCGCGCCAGCCGCTGTGGGCTGTGATGGCTGCTACTTCGTCGGGTCGTCGCTGATCTGAACGACCATCTTGCCGGTGTTCTCGCCGCGAAAGAGGCCCATGAAGGCCTCGGGGGCCTTTTCGAGGCCGGAGACGATCGTTTCGCGGTAGGCGACCTTGCCTTCGGCGATCCAGCCGGCTACGTCACGGACGAAGTCGGCGCGGCGGTCCATATGGTCGGAGACGATGAAGCCCTGCATCTTGAGACGCTTCGGGATGATCGAGATCAGGGTCCTCGGACCGGGACGGGGTTCCTTGTCGTTGTACTGGGAGATCATTCCGCAGACCGGGATGCGCCCGAACATGTTCATGTGCAGGAAGACGGCCTCGAGCGTGGGACCGCCGACGTTCTCGAAGTAGACGTCGATGCCGTCGGGGCAGGTGTCGGCGAGATTGCGGTTCAGGTCGCCGTGGTAGTCGAAGGCGGCGTCGTAGCCGAGGTCGGAGACCAGGTGGGCGACCTTGTCAGCCGAGCCGGCGCTGCCGACGGCGCGGCAGCCCTTGATCTTCGCGATCTGCCCGACCAGGCTGCCGACGGCGCCGGCGGCCGCCGACACGAAGACCGTTTCGCCTTCCTTCGGCTCGCCGAGGTCCAGCAGGCCGACATAGGCGGTCATGCCTGGCATCCCGAGCACGCCGAGGAAGGCGGATAGCGGCGCCCCGTGGGTGTCGATCTTCTGGAGCTCCGCGGCGGAAGCGGCGAAGTGGCTGCGCCAGCCGAAGCGGCTCGACACGAGGTCGCCGGGCGCGAGGTCGTCCGCGTTCGACTCCTCGACGACGCCGACAGCGCCGCCGTCGAGCGCCTTGCCGATCTGGAAGCCCGGCACGTAGGACTCCACGTCCCGCATGCGCCCCCGCATGTACGGGTCGACCGACATGTAGACGTTGCGCACAAGAGCCTGACCGGGGCCGGCGCTCGGCATGTCGGTTTCGGCGAGGTCGAAGTTCGAGGCTTCCGGCTCGCCCGCAGGACGCGAGGCGAGGCGGACTTCGAGGCTGTGGTCGGTCACGTTTCTTTCTCCAGACAGGTCAGTCGACGATCGCCTGGTAGGCGAGGTGGTGGAACTCCGTGCCGTACGTCAGGCCGCCGTGGGGGAGGATCTGGATCATGAACACGCCGACCATCTCCTCGTCCGGGTCGATCCAGAACCGGGTGCCCGCGGCGCCGCCCCAACTGTATTCGCCGGGGGAACCCAATGCGCCGTTGATTCCCGGGTTCTGATTGACCCGGAACGTGAGGCCGAAGCCGTCGCCCGGTCCCATCAACTGGTCGACGCGCGGCATGTCGCCGATGTGGTCGGAAGACAGGAGCTTGACGGACTTGGGGCTGAGCATCTGGCCGCCCTCGTAGCGGCCGCCGTCAAGCAGCATCTGGATCATCCGGAAGTAGTCCGTCGTCGTCGACACGAGACCGGCGCCGCCGTAGAAGATTGTTGGCTTGGTCAAGTAGGAGTCCTGCGGCGGCGCGGTCGAGCGGACGATCGTGCCGTCACCCGCTCCGCGATCAGGCGTGTAGAGCACGGCCAGCCGGTCTTCGGTACCCGGGCGCACGTAGAACGCCGTGTCCTTCATGCCCAGCGGCGCGAAGATCTCGTCCTCCAGGAAGACGTCGAAGGTCTTGCCGGAGATCACCTCGACCAGGCGGCCCAGCACGTCCATGGAGAGGCCGTAGCGCCAGACCGTGCCGGGGTGATCATGGAGGGGTGATTGACCCAGCTTCTCCACGAACTCCGCGAGGTTCTGATCGCGGCTGCTGACGCCGAGTTCTGCGTAGAACGATTGGCCCTGGGCGCCTCGCGGGCCGCCGTAGCTGATGCCGGCGGTGTGCGTGAGCAGGTCCTGGACCGTCATGTCGCGGTTCGCGGGCACGAGTTTCATGCTCGGGTCGCCGGTTCCCGGATCGACGCTCCACTCGGCGACCTCCATGTCGCCGAGGGCGGGGATCCACCGGGACGCGGGCGTGCGGAGCGGGAAGCCGTACTTCTCGTGCAGGATCATCACGGCGACGCCGGTGACGGCCTTGGACATCGAGTAGATGCGGAACAGGGCGTCCTTCGGCATCGGCTCCTTCGTCTCGAGGTCGCGGTAGCCGTAAGTGTTGAAGTATGCGATCTCGCCGCGGCGGGCAATCAGGCCCGTGGCGCCGGCGATCTTGCCCGCCTCGACGTAGCCGTTCATCGCGGCGTCGATCCGTGCGAGGCGTTCGGACGAGAGACCGACCTGTTCGGGCTTCGTGACCGTGACGTTCGCGTCGGCCGCGGCGAGCGCCGGGGCGGCGGCGAGAGTCAGCGTGAGTAGGAGGGCCGCGGCCAGGCGGCAGTTCGGGATCAGGCGTCGAGTCATCGGCGGGTCTCCTCGCGGGAACGGTCGTGTCTGTTGCGGGTGGCGGCGACATGGTACCCGTTGCCTCCCTGGTGCGTGCAGGCGACGTACCCGCTGCTACAGTCTTTCCCGCTCCACCGGCATGGGAGGGCGAATCCCGGTGCTGGCGAACCCGCTCCGCACCCACAAGACGGCGGAGGTCCAGACCGGCTTCCGCTACCGCGAGACTCCGGAGAATGCGAGCCGGTTCAGGCGCTGGATGCGCTTCGTGATCCAAGACCAGGTCATCTTCTTCTGGTTGGGGCTTCGGCTGATCCGAGCCTTGGGAACCCGCATTCAGGCTTCGCGAAGGCGCCTCTTGACCTCAGCCAGCGTGAGTTCCCGGCCTTCCTCGGCGCTTGCCAGGCCTTCTCCCACGGCGCGCACGAAAGATCGCCCGTCCTGGACGGCCTCATGTCCTCGGAGATCCTGGCCGCGCGGGTGCCGATCGGCCGTCCTCTTGCTGGTCATGCTGCCGACTCGCTTCGGCGCGCTCTGGCCAGATCGAACGCTCCCTGCATTCGTACCCAGTGCCCGGCGTCGCTCCAGCCGAGACGTTCCAGCGCAATGGCCAGCCGGGGGGACACTCCGGCCCGACCGTTGACCACGCGGGACAACGTGTTCCGGGTAACGCCAAGTCGGGCGGCAGCGTCGGAAACAGTCCAGCCTTCCGCGTCAATGGCTTCCCGGATGATCTCACCCGGGTGTGCGGGATCGTACATTCCAGCCATGACCACCCTCTTGTCAGTGATAGTCGATCAGGTCTACATCGACCGCTTCCGAGCCGTCGAATCGGAAGACGATTCGCCAGTTGCCCGACACTCGGACGCTCCAGAGTTGGGCTCGGTCTCCCTTCAGGCTATGGAGCCGCCAGCCCGGCAAGTCCATTTGGCGTGGCTCGGTTGCTTCGTCCAATGCAGTCAAGATCCGTCTGATTCGCGGCGCCAGATCTGGATTGACTCTCCGTCGGTCGCCACGGTCGTAGAGTCTTTGCAGTCCGCGATGAGCGAACTTCATTGGTCGACTGTAACGTGAGACGTATCACGTTGCAAGGTGGGCGGGTCGCCTGTTTCCAGATCTAGCCGTTGAAGCGCAGCAGCATGGCGCCCCAGTGGAAGCCGGCGCCGAAGGAGGTCAGGAGGACCAGGTCGCCCGGGGAGATGCGGCCGTTGCGGTGGGCTTCCCACAGGGCAAGCGGCACCGAGGCGGAGCCGGTGTTGCCGTAGTCCTGGAGGTTCGTGTAGACCTTCTCCATTGGCACAGACAGGTTCTTCGCGACTGCCTGGACAATGCGGAGGTTCGCCTGGTGGGGCACGATCATTGCCACGTCTTCGAGCTTTGCACCTACGGATTCCAGCACGTCGAGGCCGACCTGCGACATGCGGTGGACGGCGTGACGGAAGACAGCTCGGCCCTCCATGATCAGCTTCAGATGCTCTTCCTTCTGCGCGTACTCGAGGCTGAACGGCTTGCGGGTGCCGCCGATCTCCAGGGTAAGAATGCTCCACTGGCTGCCATCGGTGCCGGTCTTGGCGCCGAGAATCTCGGCCATTTGCGGCCCGCGCTCGATGATCACTCCGGCCGCGGCGTCGCCGAACAGCACGCAGGTCTCGCGGATCTTCCAGCTCACCAGGCGCGAAATGAGCTCGACCCCGATTACCAGCACTCGACGGGTGCCGGTGAGCACTCGCGATTGGGCGACGTCCAGGGCCTGCACGAAGCCGGCGCAGCCGCTGCCGCCCAGGTCGAAGGAGGGGATCTCCCGGGCGCCGATTCCCTCTTGCACGAAGGACGCGGTGTCCGGCGTGTAGACCTCGGGCGTGTCCGTGGCGACGATGATCTCGTCGATCTCCTCGGCGGAGACGCCTCGGCTCTCGAGGGCTGAGTGGGCAGCGGCGATCGCCAGGTCGGCGGTGGATTCGTCTTCCGCCGCGAAGCGGCGACGGTGGATGCCGGTTCGTTCGACGATCCATTCGTCGGATGTGTCTACGTGTTCCATCCAGTCCTGGTTCGTCATCACGCGCTTCGGCACGTAGCCGCCGAAGCCGCTGATTCCTACGGCCGTACTCGTCAAGTGGTCTCCTAGGGGCGTGGGATCGCCGTATGGCTCCGTCACGGTACCACCTGGAGCACCGAGGCGGTGGGTACGCCGGGGAACCGGTTCCGCACCGGATACGAGCGAGTCGCCTCAGTCGTCGTCGCCGAGCAGCTCCGTGATCACCTCGTCCGTGTCGGCGCCGCAGACGGGTGGTGACCGCCGATACGTCACCGGCGTTTCCGACATCCTGATCGGGTTGGCGACCATCTTGACGCTGCCGCTGCCGGCGAGCGGGTGCGGCATGTCGATCGTCATGCCGCGGGCCCGCGCCTGGTCGGATGCCAGTGCCTGTTCCAGGTCGTGGATCGGGCCGCCGGGCACGCCGCGGGCTTCGAGGCCGCCGAGCACGTCGGCGCTGCTCAGCTTGCGAACGCGGCGCGACAGCTCGGCGACTAGCTCGTCGCGGCGCGCGAGCCGGCCGGCGTTCGTGCGGTAGCGCTCGTCCGATGCGAGTTCGGGTGCGCCGAGGAGTTCGCAGAACCGCTCGTACTGCGCGTCGTTGCCGACCGCGACGATCACGTGGCCGTCCGCGGTCTCGAACACGCCGTAGGGGACAATGTTCGGGTGTTCGTTGCCGCGCCTCCGGGGCGCCTCGCCCGAGGTCAGGTAGTTCGAGCCTTCGTTGACGAGCCAGGCCATCTGCGTGTCGACCAGGGCGAGGTCGATGTGCTGGCCGCGGCCGGTGCGGTCGCGGTGGCGGAGCGCCGCCAGGATCGCGGTCGAGGCGTACATGCCGCAGACGATGTCCGCGATGCCGACGCCGACCTTCATCGGCTCGCCGTCCGGTTCGCCGGTCAGACTCATCATGCCGCCGTAGCCTTGGGCAAGCAGGTCGTACCCGGCACGATGCGCGTTCGGGCCGGTCTGGCCGAAGCCGGTGATCGAGCAGTAGACGAGCCCCGGCAGGTCGTCCTTCAGGTCGTCGTAGCCGAGGCCATAGCGCGGGAGGGTGCCGACCTTGAAGTTCTCGATCAGCACGTCGGAGCGGGCGGCGAGGCGGCGCAGCAGGTCGGCGCCCTCCAGGCTCGCCAGATCGACGGCGACGGAGCGCTTGTTCCGGTTCGCGCACAGGTAGTACGCGCTCTCGCTCGTGTCTTCGCCGTTCGCGTCCCGGACGAAGGGCGGGCCCCAGGAGCGGGTGTCGTCGCCGTGACCGGGCCGTTCGATCTTGATCACATCCGCGCCGAGGTCCCCGAGCAACTGGGTGCAGGTAGGCCCGGCGAGGATGCGGGTCAGGTCGAGAATGCGAAGTCCGTCGAGGGCGGGCATGGGTTGGCGTTCGCGCTGGAGTGGAAGCCCGGTCGGCTTCGCCGGACGCGGAAGGGATGCGTAGCATACGATCCTGCGCGATGCGCAAGTTCGACGCGGTCGTGGTCGGCGCGGGGTTCGCCGGTCTCTACATGATTCACCGCCTCCGGTCGTTCGGGTTCACCGTGCGGGCCTTCGAGGCCGGCGACGGCGTCGGCGGCACCTGGTACTGGAACCGCTATCCGGGCGCCCGCTGCGATGTCGAGAGTCTGGAGTACTCCTACCAGTTCTCGGAGGAGCTGCAGCGGGAGTGGTCCTGGAGCGAGCGCTACTCCGGTCAGCCGGAGATTCTCCGCTACGCGAATCACGTGGCCGACCGCTTCGACCTCCGGCGGGACATCGAGTTCAACCGCCGCGTTTTTTCCGCTCGTTTCGACGAGGCGGCGGCGGGCTGGCAGGTCGAGGTCGCTCCGGCCGATTCGGCCGAGTCGGCGCTCCGGGGCGCCGCCCGCGGCAACGGCGATGGGCGCGGCGAGGGCGAGGCGGGCGAGACGGTCTTCGCCCGTTTCGTCATCATGGCCACCGGCTGCCTGTCGGCGGCGAACCTTCCGGCCTTCGACGGTCTCTCTGACTTCGAGGGCGCCGCGTACCACACCGGCGCCTGGCCGCACGAGGAGGTCGACTTCACCGACCTGCGGGTCGGCGTCGTCGGCACGGGGTCCTCGGCGATTCAGGCGATTCCGGTGATCGCGGAACAGGCGGGCCACCTGACCGTGTTTCAGCGCACGCCGAACTTCTCGATTCCGGCCCGCAACGCGTCGATGGACCGGGAGCGGGAGGCCGAGGTCAAGGCAGAGTATCCGGCCTTCCGGGCCCGCAACAGTCGCATGCCGGCCGGGCTCGGCGCCGACATGAACCCGATGCACGACGAGTTCGCGGAGGTGTCTCCCGAGGAACGGCGCCGGCGTTTCGAAGAGCGCTGGGAGCACGGCGGCTTCTCCTTCATGGCCTCCTTCGCGGACATGCTGGTGAGCCAGGAGACGAACGACGCCGCCGCCGAGTTCGTGCGCGAGCAGATCCGCGGCATCGTCCACGATCCGGAGGTCGCTGACTCCTTGAGTCCGCACAACGTGATCGGCTGCAAGCGGATCTGCCTGGACAGCGGTTACTTCGAGACGTACAACCGGCCCAACGTGACTCTGGTGGACATCAGCTCCTCGCCAATCGAGCGGATCACGAAGACCGGGCTCCGCACCGGCGGCCGCGACTTCGAACTGGATGCGATCGTGTTCGCCACCGGCTTCGACGCGATGACCGGCGCGCTGACCCGCATCGACATCCGCGGCCGCGGCGGCCGGACCCTGCGCGCGAAGTGGCAAGACGGCCCTCGCGCCTACCTGGGGCTCGGCGTCGCGGGATTTCCGAACCTCTTCGTCGTGACCGGACCGGGGAGCCCGTCCGTGCTCTCGAACATGTTGCCGTCCATCGAGCAGCATGTGGACTGGATCGCCGACTGCATCGCCTACTTGCGAGATCGCGGACACGCGGCGATCGAGGCAACCTCCGAGGCGGAGAACGAGTGGGTCGCGCACGTCGGCGAGGTGGCGTCCGCCACGCTCTATCCGACCTGCAACTCGTGGTACCTGGGGGCCAACGTGCCCGGCAAGCCGCGCGTGTTCATGCCCTACCTGGGCTTTCCTCCGTACGTGGAGAAATGCAATCAGGTAGCGGCCAGCAACTATGAGGGGTTCGACCTGTCATGAGATACAGCAAGAGAACCGGCCTCGTCTTCCGTTTCGCTCTCCTTCTCGCCGTCCTTCCTGCCGGGGCAGCGTCGATCGGCGCCCAGGAGCCAGTGTCCGCCGCGGGCGTTGTCCAGGAGTCCGTCGACGTCGAGATCGTGAACATCGACGTGCAGGTTGTCGACCGGCAAGGGGCTTCTGTCACGGGCCTGTCTCCGGCGGACTTCCAGGTTTTCGAACATGGGAGCCGGGTCGATCCCGTGAACTTCTACGAGGTCGTGAGCGACGATCCGGAGGCTTCGACGCCGATCTGGCTCGTCCTCTACTTCGATCAGCACAACATGCTCTCCGCGAACCAGGACCGGGCCCTGGCCGAACTGGAGACGGACCTGCCCGTCGTGCTGGAGGATCGCCGCGTGCGGGTCATGGTCGCGGCGCACGACCAGGAGCCGCGCGTCCTCCAGGGTTTCACCCGCGACTGGGGGGCGATCCGGAGCGCGCTGGGCAGCCTGAAGGGACAGCGGACCGTGGGCGACGCACGCGACGGTCTGCGTCAAAGCGCCCAGCTCTCCGTGACGTCCGCGTTCCAGCGGATGCGCAGCACCGACCGCATCGACCGCCAGAACGCCGCCCTGTCGATCGACGGGCTGCTCGGTGAGATGCGGACCTATGCGCGCGAGATCTACGCGGACTCGGAGAGCAGCTTCGAGGCTCTGGGCAACTTCGTGCGCACCCTCTCCTGGCTCGAGGGCCGCAAGGCGCTGATCTACGTGTCGGACGGTGTCGTGGAGCGGCCGCTCGGCTCCCTGATGGAGCATCTGCAGGAGCTCCTGTCGGGCAGCGCGACGACGTCCGGCGCCCTGGTGGAGAGCCGTTCGGGCGGGCTGGCCGGGGGTTCTCCGGGCGCCGGCGGCGTGTTCAACCGCGACACGAGCATGGAAACCGGTCGCCTTCAGCAGGAGGTCGAACAGTTTCGGGCCACGGCGACGATCCGCGCGATCGTCGCGGAGGCGAACACGTACGGCGTCACGTTGTTCGCGGCCAAGCCGCCGCCCGGCGACGCGGCGACGAGCGCGCGGCGGTCGAAGGGGCGGGGCGCCCTGCTCGAGATTTCGGATTACCGGGAAGCGTTGCACGGCCTGGCCGAGGGCACGGGCGGCTTCGCCCGCACCGGCGGCGGGGCGCTGACCGGCTTCCTGCCGGAGGCCGTAGGCGGAATGCAGTCTTACTATTCGCTCGGGTTGTCCTCGACGGACAAGGCCGAGGGCGAGTTCACCGCGATCGAAGTCCGGGTCAAGGGCCGGGGCCTGAACCCGAAGTACCGGCAGAGCTACATCAAGAAGGGAGTGCGTTCGCGCATCTCGGAGCGTGCGCTGGCGGCCGCTTACATTGGTCAGAGCGACAACCCCCACCGGATGGAAGTCAGCGTGGACGAGGTCCTGCCGGTCGAGGGCGAGGACCTGTTCGACGTGCAGATGTGGATCGAGTTTCCGATCAGCAACGTGGAACTGTTCGAGATGGACGGCGTCCACACCTCCGCGACGCGGCTGGTCGTCGTCGCGATGAACGAGGACGACGAACTGACGGCGGCCCAGCACCTGGAGGTACCGCTTCAGGTGCCGTCCGACGCGCTGGCGAACGCGCTGGAGAGCCACTACCGCGCCGGCCTTAGAATTCGCCTGCCCGAGGGTCGGCAGCGGATCGCGCTCGGGCTCTGGGATCAGACGGCCCGGTCGGGTTCCGTGCTGACCGACGCATTGACCGTGGGAGGAGAGTGATGAAGAACCTGTTCGATGTTTCCGGCAAGGTGGCGGTGGTCACCGGCGGCTCCCGCGGCATCGGCGCGATGATCGCCCGCGGCTACGTGGAGAACGGTGTGCGCACCTACATCAGTTCGCGCAAGGCTGAGGTCTGCGACGCGATGGCGGAGGAGCTCTCCGCCTACGGGGAGTGCATCTCGCTACCGAACGACCTGGCCTCGGTCGAAGGCGTCGAGCGCTTCCGCGCCGAGTTCCGGGAACGCGAAGACAAGCTCCACATCCTGGTGAACAACGCGGGCGCCGCCTGGGGCGCGCCGCTTGAGGAGTTCCCCGAGTCCGGCTGGGACAAGGTGATGGACATCAACCTGAAGGGGCCCTTCTTCCTCACGGTGCGGTTGCTGCCGGAACTCCGCGCCGCCGCCACCGAGGACGATCCTGGGCGGGTGATCAACATCGCCTCGATCGACGGACTGCACCTGAACCCGGCGGAGCACTACCCGTACAGCGCCAGCAAGGCGGGGATGATCCACCTGACCCGCGCCCTCGCCCGGCGGCTCGCGTCCGAGGACATCACGGTGAACGCGGTCTGCCCGGGGCCGTTCGAGAGCAAGATGATGGAGTACAACCTGAAGAAGTTCGGCGACGAGATCCGCGCCCGCAACCCGCGCAAACGGATCGGCACCCCGGAGGACATGGCCGGCGTCTCGATCTACCTCGCGTCCCGTGCGGCGGCCTACGTCACCGGCGCCGCGATCCCGGTCGACGGCGGCATCTTCGCGGTGAGTTGATCTCGCGGTTTGTGCTACGGTTTGTGGGCACAGACCGCGAGGTCACGATGACTGAACTCGGCATCTTCAGCGTACGAGACCTGCGGCAACGCTCGGGCGAACTGCTGCGCGGCGCCGAGCAAGGGCGCCTCGCGATCGTCACCAAGCACGGACGTCCGACAATCCTCGCCGTACCGTTCGATGATCGACTTCTCGACCATGGCGCTCAGCGAGCGCTGGCGCTGCATCTATTCGAGAACGGCCATCTCACGTTGACGCAGGCTGCGAAGGTCGCGGGAATGATCGCCCACGACTTCGTCTCGCTCCTGGGCGAGGCAGGCATTCCTGCCGTCGACTATCCGCCCGAAGAGGTGGAGCAGGAGATCGCTGCAGCCGGGTGAGTGAAGCGGTCGTGGCGGACACTGGGCCGCTCATCGCACTTGCGCGTATCGGTCGGCTTGACCTGCTTCAGCGGCTGTACGGCCGAATTGCTGTGCCGCCGGCCGTAGAGTCCGAGTTGGCGATTGGTTCCGACCGCCCTGGAGCGACAGTCCTGGAGGGCGCGCTGGACGCAGGTTGGATTCGGGTTGACGGCATCCCGGACGGAGTTGCCCTTCAGGACCTCTTCAAGCTGCTTGGTAGGGCGAAGCTGAAGCGATTGCCCTGGCGGAACAGCGGCAGGCTCGCCTCCTGCTCATCGACGACGCGAGGGGCCGGAGGATCGCCCGCAGCCGTGGCGTACCTGTAGCGGGCGTGGTCGGCGTACTCCTGGCGGCGAAGGGCCGGCAGGAGGTAGAGGCGGTTGCCCCAATCCTGCGAGCCCTCTCTGACGCGGGCTACCGGCTGGCTCCGCTGCTCATGGAGAAGGTCCTTGCAGCGGCGGGCGAGAGATAGGCCGTCGAGGCTCCTTCAGTCCTCGTCGCCGCCGAGGCTGCAGATGCCGTTGCCCTTGGCGGCGATGTAGAGGAACACGAAGCAGAAGAGAACGGCGGATTCGCCACGGTTCACCAGCGGGAACACGTAGTGCGCGAGGCCCGGGTCCTCGACCGGCCGGAACACGTGGCCGATGAAGTAGGCGAACGCCATCAGGCCGCTCGAGAGGAAGGCCGCCGGACGCGTGAACAGGCCGAGCATGATCAACGCGCCGCCGATCAACTCGATCGGACCGGCGATGTAGAGGATGAAGCCCGGGGCGCCTTCGGGAGTGGGCAGCGGGAAGCCGAGCAGCTTCTGCGCCCCGTGCCAGAGGAAGAGGAAGCCGGCGAAGATCCGCAGCGCGGCGTAGGTCTGGGGCTGGCAGTTCTTGAGCGCGTTGAGCATGGCGTTCCTCCCTGGGTTGTTGTAGTTGGGACTAGCGTAGCGTCTGTCCGGCGGGGACGCCGGCGCACCCGGTCTGGCCGCGCGCCTCAGTCCACTGGTGATCCCAGGGGCGCCAGTCGTTCTTCGTCGCGCGAGGCGATCAGCAGCCGGTGCGGCCGGTCCTTGATCAGGCTGCGCTCGAAGGGGACGATGCGGGTTGCCCAGTGGCGCAGCGCCGGGAACTCCTCGAAGTTGCGGTGGATCGTGAAGACGCCGACCGTCCTCTCGTGCGAGAGCGCCTCGAACTCGTCCCAGAAGTCGGCGAGCGACCAGTGGAAGCCGGCGGCGTAGAAGGAGTAGACGAGGTCGTAGGGGCCCGGCAGGGCGTCCAGGCGGTGGTCCAGGTCGTGGGCGTCGAAGATGCGGAAGTTCGGGACCTCGTTGTGCTCCAGTGTGGCTCTGAGCGTCGTCAGGTCGCCGCAGAAGGAGCGGTCGGTGCGCTCGGCGGTGCGCGGATAGTCGATCCGTGGGCCGTCGCCGTCGTAGAGGTGGAACTCGGTGTCGTCCCATCCCAGAGCGCGCCGAAAGAAGGCAGTCGAGCGGCCGAGGCCGCAGCCGATGTCGAGCGCCTTGCCTGGGCGCGGCATGGCGCGAAGCACCGGTTCGGCGGCGTCGAACTCCCCCCAGCACGAGCCGTTCTGGGTGAGCTCCCAGAACGCCCGCGAACTTTCCCTTGTTTCCAGGTGGAACTGGGGTGACAGGCGGGCGATCGCGGCGACCATCTCCGCAGTCATCGGCGGCGAGCGGAAGTGGCGTTCCCGCAGGCGGAAGTGGGGACGAACGTCGGCCTCGGAGAGCTCGCGCCCGATCGTCTTGCGCCACTCGGCGCGGATGCGGGGCAGGAGGTAGGCGAGGTTCATGGTCACACCTGCTCCAGGAGTCTGACGAGGCTCCGCCTCAGACCGATGAGCGTGCGGGTCGGAGCGGATGCCGGCGGGGACGCCGGCGCACCCAGTGGGCGAACTTGCCTCAACTGTCAAGGCTACGCTTGTTCAAGGCATCTAGCGCCGAACCCGCACGGGGAACGGCGGCTTGACCGGCTCGGCGGGCGGGTTCGCCTCGAGTTGTTCGAGGACGATCTCGATCGCCTTTTCGAGCTGGGGGTCGCGGCCGGCGATGATGTCCGCGGGCCATTGCTCGACGTCGACGTCGGGCGGGACGCCGACGTTCTCCACCACGAAGCCGTCCTCCGTCCAGATCGCGAGATTCGGGGCGGTGACGAAGCCGCCGTCCATCAGGACGGGGAAACCGAGGGTGCCGACCAGGCCGCCCCAGGTCCGCTTGCCGACCAGGGTGCCGAGACCGAGCTTGTTGAACATCCACGGCAACAGGTCGCCGCCGGAACCGGCCGTCTCGTCGATGATCATGACTTTCGGCCCCAGGATCGCCGCGCTCGGGGTGCGGAAGTCGGCGCCGTAACGGGTTGCCCAGTGGCTGATGTAGGGCCGCCGGAGATGGTCGATGTAGTAGTCGGCGACCTGGCCGCCGCCGTTGAAGCGCTCGTCTACGATCAGGGCCTGCTTGTGGACCTGGGGGAAGAAGTAGCGCTTGAAGTACGTGTGGCCGAGGGTCGTCGTGTTCGGCACGTAGACGTAGGCGACCCTGCCGTCGGTCGCTTCCTCGACCTTGGCCAGGTTGCGCTCGACCCACTCCCGGTTGCGCAACGCGGACTCGTTCGGGACGGGGACGACAGACACGGTGCGGGAGTCCGAGCCGTCCGCGCTCGGGCCGACAGTCAGTTCCACGATCTTGCCCGCGGTGTTCTCGAAGCGGGCGAAGACGTTCTCGTCCGCCACCAGATCGATTCCGTCGACCGCCAGCAGGTACTCGCCGGCCGTCACCGAGACGCCCGGCTCGGTCAGCGGCGCCCGCAGTTCCGGGTTCCAGTTCAGGCCGCCCAGCACGTGGGCGAAGCGGTAGCGTCCGTCGGCGACCTCAAAGTCGGCGCCTAGCAGCCCGCCGCCGACGCGCTCCGGGTCCGCACGCTGGTCGCCGCCGCCGACGCGGTGGTGGCCGACCGCGATTTCGCTGCACATCCAGCGCAGCACCCTGTTCAGGTCGGCCCGGGACGTGACGTCGGTCAGGAAGCCGCTGTACTTCTCGGCCATCGCCGCCCAGTCCGCGCCGTGCATGCCCGGGTCGTAGAAGTAGTCGCGGTTGATCCGCCAGACCTCGTCGTAGATCTGCTGCCATTCGGCCCGCGGGTCGATGCGCACCGTCAGCTTGTCGGTCGGGATCGAGCTGCCGGCGCGGTCGATCTTGCTGCCGGCGTTCGCGATGCCGAAGTCGTTCTGGCCGGCGTAGAGCAGCTTCTTGCTGTCGGCGCTGAGGGAGAAGCCGACCACGCCCGAGAGCATGACCGTCTCCTCGCGCTCGTCGAGGTCGAAGCGGACGAGATCGCCGCCGCCTCCTCCGAATCTGCCGGCGGGCGAACTGCGGAGGTAGTAGAGCTTGCCGGCGGCGCCGGCCTCCAGGTTGCCGTAGCCGCCGGTCTGGACGGGAAGCGCCAGGATGCGCTGGTTGAGTCCCTCGAAGTCGATCTCGACCCGGTCGTCGTCCTCGTGGCGGTCGCTTTCTCCTTCGGCGTCGGCTTCCTCGTCCCCGTTGGTTTCGCCGTCCGCTTCCTCGCCGCCTGACGCGACGGCTTCCTCGTCGCTCTCCGGGGCCAGGGGCGATTCGCCGTCCGCACGCAGGACGGCGACGTAGATGGAACTCGACGCCTCCATGTCGGCGTTCGACATGGCGAACCAGTGCTTGACCGGTCCGGCGTCGGTCGAGGCGGAGAAGTAGAGGTAGTCGCCACCGCGGTCGAAGACCGGTTCGCCTACCTCGCTCAGGCCGTCGGTCACCGCGTGAGAGGCGCCGGCCTCCACGTCGTAGACGAAGACCTGTTGCATGTAGGAGCGGGTGTTCAGCGTGTAGGCGATGTAGCGCGAGTCAGGCGACCAGGAGTGGCCGGGGCGCGCCGGAGCGGAGGGGCCGTAGTAGTACTCGCTGGCGATCTTGGCGACATCGCCGCTTTCGACGTCGATCACGAACAGGGACATCGAATTGTCGACGTAGCTGATCCGCTCGCCGTCGGGCGACCATTCGGGGTTCTCGTAAGAGCCGTTGCCGCCGCGCTCGCCGCCGAGTTCGTGGCGGCGGACCTCGCCGCTGTCCTGGTCGCGGATGTGGAGCCCGTACTCGCCGCCCTCGTCCGAAAAGAAGGCAATGCTGGCGCCGTCGGGCGACCAGGCGGGAAAGCGCTCGTGAATGGCGGACGTTCGGGTCAGGTTGCGAGCGTCGCCCTTCTTGGCGGGCAACGTGAGGATGTCGCCGCGATAGCCGAAGACCGCGCGGGCGCCGGACGGCGAGATCGAGGCGCTGCGAATGTACTCGGGGCCCTCGACCCAACGGGGCCGGGTTTCGGTCAGGTCCGCAGCGACGCCGATCCGTAGCCGTTCGTGGCGGTCCGAACCCGGGTCGTAGAGGTACAGGTAGCCGGCCTGTTCGTAGATCAACATGTCCGCCGACCCTGAGAGATTCTCGACGTGGAAGTCCTCGAAGTCCGAGTGCCGGACGATCTCGCCGCTTCCCGTGTCGAAGGAGAACAGGTTGAACTCGCCGTCCCGGTCGGAGCGGAAGAAGACACGGCTGCCGATCCAGGTCGGGTTCGTGTCGTTCGAGCGGCCCTCGGGCTGGGGGATCGTCTGCACCGAGTGGTCTCTGGTGTCGTAGATCCAGATTCGCGAGGTCGTGCCGCCGCGGTAGTTCTTCCACTGCTGGAAACGCTCGGGCGTGGGGATGTAGGCGATCCGGCCGCCGTCGGGGGAGTAGCTGGCGCGCAGACCGTGCGGAATCGGCAGCTTCGCGGGCAGACCGCCGCTCAGCGGGACGGTGAAGAGCTGGAAGTGACGGTTCGTGAACATGCTGCGCTGGGAGGCGAAGAGCACGGCCGAACCGTCGACGGTGAAGCCCTGGACGAGGTCCGCGCCCGGGTGCCAGGTGAGGCGTTTCGGCTCGCCGCCGGCGGCCGGAATGACGAACACGTCGACGTTGCCGTCGTACTCGCCGCTGAAGGCAACGAGCGAGCCGTCGGGCGAGAACCGGGGGCTGGTCTCGTTGCCCGGGTGGGAGGTCAGGCGCCGGGAAGAGCCGCCGTCCCGGTTCGTGATCCAGAGGTCGCCGGCGTAGGCGAAGACCACGTGCTCGTCGCTGACCGCGGGTTGGGACAGGAGCCGGGTGTCTGCGACGTCGACCGCCGGCGCTGCGGTCGCCGTCGCGGCGGCGACCAGGACGGTCCAGAGGATGCGTTGCCTGGAGGGGTTGCTCATCATGCCTTTCCTTCCGGTTCAGTCCGCGGTGGCGGTAAGCAGGCTGCTACTCTGCCACGATGCGACGATCAAATGGAGACTCCGAGTTCGAAGCCGGGAGCGGTCAATCGAAGGGCCGCCGCGCGAGATCGATCGGCCGTCGCGAACTGCTTGCCGGTGGCGCGGCGGCCGGCGCCGCGCTTGCCGTCGAGGCCGCCGTGCCGGGCCCGGCGAGAGCGCGGCCCGCGCAGGCTGCCGGGGACGGCGCCTTCGGCCTCAAGTACGCGCCGCACTTCGGGATGTTCCGGCATCACGCCGGCGACGACCACATCGACCAGCTCCGGTTCATGCACGACGAGGGCTTCCGGGCTCTCGAGGACAACGGCATGGGCGGTCGCGAGCTGGCGCTCCAGGAGAAGATCGCCGCCGAACTCGACCGGCTGGGCATGGAGATGGGCGTCTTCGTCGCCCACACCTCCTGGGGAGGCGTGAGCTTCGCCTCCTCCGACTCCTCGGTGCGCGAGGCGATCGAGGCGGACATGCGAAAGGCGGTCGAGATCGGGAAGAGGGTGAACGCGACGTGGTGCACCGTGGTGCCTGGCCAACTCGACCCGGGCCTCGAATGGGAGTATCAGACGGCGAACGCGGTGGAGAACCTGAAACGGGCGGCGGCGATCCTGGAGCCGGCCGGCCTGGTCGCGGTGCTCGAGCCGCTCAACCACTGGACGAACCACCCCGGGGTCTTCCTGACGGGGATTCCGCAGGCGTACCAGATCTGCCGCGCGGTCGGCTCACCCTCGGTCAAGATCCTCGACGACCTGTACCACCAGCAGATCACGGAGGGGAACCTGATCCCGAACCTCGACCGAGCGTGGGACGAGATTGCCTACATCCAGGTCGGCGACAACCCGGGGCGGAAGGAGCCGACCACGGGCGAGATCAACTACCTGAACGTCTTCCGGCACCTGAAGAGCAAGGGCTTCGACGGCATCGTCGGCATGGAGCACGGCAACGCGAAGCCGGGCCGCGAGGGCGAGCGGGCGGTCATCGACGCCTATCGCGCGTGCGACGCCTGAGCGGCGCCCGGGCCGAGGAAGCCCGGGTCGCCGCGGAAGACTGACGTTGCCGGGGGGTGCCGCTACGGAGCGACGCCGAACGGCAGGACGCCCATCTGGTTGTCCCACATCACGATGATCGCGCCGCCCGCGTCCGAGACGTCGGAGAACAGGATCGTCATCTGGTCGATCGAGAAGTCCTCCGTCGAGGTCATCATCGACGCCCGTGCGACATCGTGCTCGGGGTTGTAGCCGTAGGCGCCCCAAGTGAGACCTTCCGCCATCTTGTCGCGGTCGAACGTCTCCATGTAGGACTGCTTCGAGATGATCGCCGTCCAGGCGCCTTCCTTCAACTCGATGAAGAAGCTGTACTCGCCGGCCGGCACCGTCGTGTCGCCGATCATCAGGTCGGCCCCGGTCTTGAGCCGGGTCGTCATGTTCGCGCCCGCGCGCCAGACCGGACCCTGGGCGTTCAGCACCTGGCCGTACTCGTCGCCGGCGCCGAAGATGCCGGTGCGTCCGCGAAGGATCGGCCGAGAATAGGTGATGTCGATCCAGGCGTCGCCGATCTGGGTCGAGGCCATGCCCTCGGGGCTGGCGGGTCGATCCTGCGCGGCGGCGGGTGCGAAGCCCATGACGGCGAGGCACAAGCTGAGCACTAGGAGGCGGCAGGTGGTGTGTCGGTGCATTCTGGGTGGTTCTCCTGAAGAGGGGTGCTGGAATGTTCGGTGGCGGACTCTAGCAGCTACTGGAAGGTGCTTCGCTCAGGTTGGAAGCGTCCTGTTTCACGGGCGGGTGGCGCCGTTTCTGGCGGAGGAGCTGCACTTGAGCCAAGGGGCGGTTCGGACGTTCATGTCGGTGCGGTCCCCTGGCCCTACGTTTTTGTTGCCCCGGGGACGGCTCCCCTGGAGCCCGGAACCTCCGAATCGGGCAGTCGGGCCGAGGATTCGGGGGCTTCAGGCCGTGACAGCCAGTGCTGGCATATGGGTTGCCTCCCGAGTTGTCTTTGCCGTGGGGCGGACGGCGGAGTCCGGACTTCCCTCCTTGTCCTTTCCGCCGTCCGCCTGCACGTGCATGCGGGGCGGAGCGGTCTGGTGGCTGCGCTAGACTCCTCAAACAGGCATGCCCTTCACGATCCCGGCTGGCGCCCCGAACCATCGGATCGAGGCAGGTCACGAACTCGGCGCGGAGTCTCGGATCGTGTCCTACTTCCCGCACATGCACATGCGCGGCAAGGCGATGTCATTCACCGCGATCCACCCGGACGGCAGCCGCGAGATCCTCCTCGACGTGACGGAGTACGACTTCGACTGGCAACTCTTCTACTACCCGGAGGCGCCGAAACTGCTGCCGGCGGGAAGTGTGGTCGAGGTCGTGGCGTACTACGACAACTCGGCGGAGAACCCCGTCAATCCGGATCCGAACCGCGATGTCGGCTTCGGCTTCCAGTCGACGGACGAGATGATGGTCGGCATCTTCGAGCTGATCGAGGTTGGACCGGGCGAGGCGGCGAAGTCACCGACGGCGAGTGACCGGCGACGGCCAGACCGTCGGCGCCAACGGTAACGTCACGCGTCGGGATTCCTCGACACTCGGTGGTTGGGTGGTCGTCCTTGATCGACAACCGCCTTGCTTGGCCTAAGATTTGGGAACGCCATGCCTCTCCGAAAATCCCACCTCTACTCGTCAAGATCGAGGGCCGTCTGAAGCGGATGGGCTTTGCCGGCGTGAGCCAGCCATTCGACTTCGAGCGCCTCGTCGAGCTGTGCCGGCGTACGCACGAGGAGACACGCCACTCGGCCGCCCGCGCCGTCGACCGCTCGTTGGTCGTGCGGAACTGGCTGTTCGGGTGGTACATCGTGGAGTACGAGCAGGGCGGCGCGGACCGGGCCGACTATGGCGCGCGAGTCCTGCCGGAACTTTCGGCAGCTCTGCGAGCGAGCATCGGTCGGGGATTCTCCGTGGACACTCTGGAGCAGATGCGGCGGTTCTACCGAAGCTACGAATACGTCATAACCGATGTCTCGGCCAGCGAGGATGTTCCGATACCGTCTCGGGTTTCAGGGCACCAGCCGAGATCCGAGACGCTGTCTCGGATTTCTCGCGACCGCCCGATTTCCGAGACACTGTCTCGGATTTCCTCCGGCCTTTCGAATGCCACGGCTCCAGGTCTCGCACAGCTCGCCGGGCAGCTTCCCCTCGGCTGGTCCCACTACGTCACCCTGCTGTCGGTAGCCGACCCCGATTCCCGCCGGTTCTATGAGATCGAGGCTGCGGAGAACGGCTGGAGCGTCCGCGAACTCAAGCGACAACTGGGCAGTTCGCTCTACGAGCGGCTCGCTCTCAGCCGCGACAAGGACGAAGTCCGCCGCCTCGCCAGTGAGGGACAGGTGGTCGAAAAGGCGTCGGACCTGATCAAGGACCCCGTCGTGCTGGAGTTCCTCGGCCTGGAGGAGAAGCCCGCTTACTCTGAGAGCGACCTGGGAGTCTGCGATCATCGACCGCCTCCAGCAGTTCCTGCTGGAACTCGGCAAGGGCTTCCTGTTCGAGGCGCGCCAGAAGCGCTTCAGCTTCGATGACAGCCACTTCTTCGTCGATCTCGTCTTCTACAACCGTCTGTTGCGCTGCTACGTGCTGATCGACCTGAAACGCGGCGAGGTGACCCACCAGGATCTCGGCCAGATGCAGATGTACGTGAACTACTTCGACCGCCATGTGAGGACCCCTGGCGAACTGCCGACGATCGGGATCCTCCTCTGCGACCAGAAGAACGAAGCGGTCGTCGAGCTGACGCTGCCCGAAGACGCCAACATCTACGCGTCGAAGTACCAGTTGTACCTGCCGTCGCGGGAAGAGCTCGCGGACCAGGTTGCGAGGGTTCGGCGGGAGATTGAGGGCCGATCAGGTCGAAGGCATGACTGAGGGCCATGCGATCGACTCTGCGCGGTTCGGCGCTGAGGCCGGCGCCGGCCAGACGGTCGCCGTCAACGGGATCGCGCATATCCAGTTGACGGTGCGCGACGCGGAGCGCTGCCTGCCGTTCTGGGAGCGGCTCTGCAACTTCCTCGAGATGAAGACCCTGATCCGGGGCGAGGACGTGCTGTACTGCATCGGCAGTCGGACCGGCATCCTGGTGCGGGCGGCGCCGCCCGAGAAGCGGGACAGGCGGTTCGATCAGGATCGGCCGGGGCTTCATCACTTCTGTTTCCGGGCGCGGAGCCGCGAGGATGTCGACGCGATCTACGGGTTCATCGAGTCGGAACTCGACGCGACGATCATCCATGGCCCGGAGGAGGGTTCACGCTTCGCGCCGGGCTACTACTCGATCCTGGTCGAGGACCCGGACGGCATCCGGGTCGAGGTGAACCACGTCCCGGGCAAGGGGCACTTCGGCGAGGGCGGCCGGTTGGGGCCGGGCGGGACGGGGGCAGCCAGCACCTACGGCGATCACGGCATGGGGGACGAGTAGCTGCTGCCCGGAGGGTGATGGTCGCCGCTTCGCGGCGCAGCTTCTCGGCCGCCTACGGCGGCAGCCGACGGGAACCCGGGTGGCGCGACCCGCGCCACCCGCGACCCGGTCCGTGCGCCCGTCATTCGGGCGCACGGACGACACGTCGGCGCACCCAGTCAGGGCCGGCAAGCCGACGGGGACGTCGGCGTACCCAGTGGTCGGGACGTCGACGGGGACGTCGGCGCACCCAGTCAGGGCAGGTCGATGACGTAGATGGCTGGGGTTATGGCTGCGGCGTCGCTTGCGACGAACCAACCGCTTACTGCACGACACGCGGCTCTGCCGCTACTCCAGGTCCACCACGTAGATCGTGTTCGCGGCGTCGCCGGCGATCCAGGCGGTCTCGCCGTCCGTGGCGATGCCGTTGAAGAGCATCGTGCTGGGGAACGCGCCGCTGGGCGGCACGTGGAGCTCGAGGTTCTCGGCAACGCCCCATGTCGCTCCGTTCACGGGGTCGATGGCCGTGACCCGGCCTGCGCCGGCTTCGACGACGTAGATCGAGCCGTTGGCCGCTGCCAGCCCTTCCGGTTGCTCGAGTCCGCTCGCTACTTCCTCGGCGCCTGCGTCGGTGATGCGGAGCAGGGAGCCGACGAGGTTGTCGGTGACGTAGAGGCTGCCGTCCAACGCCGTCAGACCGGCCGGCCCTTCGAGACTGTCGGCGAGAACCCGTTTCTCGTCGGGGTTGTCGGGAGAGAAGGCGATCACGTTGCCGGCGCCCCACTGGCTGGCGACGATGTCGCCCTCGAACTGGATCGCGTCGATGGGGGCGGCCAGTTCGCCGAAGATCTGGACCAGTGCGTCCGCAGCCGGGTCCCAGAGCCGGACCGCGTTGTCGAACCAGCTCGAGAGGATGAGCTGGCCGTCGTCCGCGGCATGGACCGACATCGACGTCCCGATGTCGGAGAAGCCGATCACGTCGCGCACGACGGAGAGTTCCTCGCCGGTTGCCGGGTCGAGCTGTCGCAGGGCGAAGAAGTCGGCGACGACGAGTCGCGTTTCGTCGCCGGTTCCGATCAGCGCCAGACCGCCCGGCATGTTCAGTCCGCCCTCGAGCACGATGCGGTTCTCTTCCGGCGACAGCGCCTCGACGATGAAGCCGTCGGCGAAGCTCGAGATGAACAGGCGATCGTCCGTGTCGAAGGCGAAGTTGTCGAGCCCGGGCTGAACGCGGGCGACGACCTCCTTGCCGCCGTCCTCGCCTACCCGGACGACTTCGCCCCGGAGCGAGTCCAGCACGTGGAGCACGCCTTCGCTGTTGAACTTGACCGCCGCCGGCACGTCGAAGCCGCTGGCGACCGTCTCCATCTCGCCGCTGTCCACATCGAGGCGCACGACTTCGCCGCGGAACCAGCGCGGGCCGTAGAGCTTGCCGTCGGCGGAGCCCCAGTCCATGCCGTTCAGGCCGCAGCCGGGGCCGAGGTCGTCACGGATGAGCCGTGGCTCGCGTGCGCCCGCCGGGTCGAGTTCGTACAGATTCGTGTCCATGAAGCACTGGGAGACGAACAGCCGGCCGTCGTCCGAGAAGGTGATCGGGTTCACCCCGACGCCCGGCGAGGCGACGACGCGGGTCTCGCCTTCCGGTGTGCGCATCGCGACTTCGCCGTCGCTGATGTCGGTCCAGTACACGGAGCCGTCTGGCCCGAAGGCGAGGTCGTCGGGCGACTTGGCGCCGTCCTCACGGCCCCAGTTGTCGAGGATCTCGCCGGTCTCCGGGTCGAGCCGCGCTACGGCCGGGGTGACCACGGACGACAGGTAGAGATCGCCGTCGGGACCGAAGAGGATGCCGTTGATGCCGCGAAAGCTGGCGCTCTCGCCGATCGTCCGCGCCGCGGCTTCAATCACCGGTTCCGGTTCCGGCGCCGGCGCGCCGCAGGCGGTCACGGCGAGGGCGGGCAGGACGATCGGCAGCGTCAGGCGGCGACTCGGGAAGGACAGTGGGTTCATCGTGGACGACTCCTCGGGTACGACAAGAGCGAGTTGGGCAGTGAGGCGACGGTGGCCCGCGCCGGGTCGGCGTCGGCCGCCGGCTCAGCCGAAGACGGCGTACCGGACCACGAACCAGGTCATGGCCAGTTCGAACAGGAAGATGCCCCAGATCGCAGCGCGAATCCACCTGCCGGGCCGAATCCGCGGATCCATCCGGTTCTTCTGGAACCACAGGACCGCGCCGCTCTGGATCGGCAGGAGCATGGCCAGGGTCAGGGCGCCGATCGTCACCAGCAGCCGTGGGTTCGGGATCGTCATGTAGATGGCGAAGGCGACGACCGGAATGAGCGTGCAGTAGCCGCGGATCCAGTTGCGACGAGCGACCAGGTTCTGCCGGTTGAGATAACCGAGTTCCATGATGTAGTCCGGAATGAAACGGGCGGCGCCGCCGACCGCGGCGAGCATGGTCGAGAACAGGATGCTGAAGGCGCCGATGCCGAACAGCCACAGCGACCACGCTCCGAGCGTCTCGGTGAACATCTCGGACAGCATGGAGATCGTCTCGAGGCCGTCCGGCACCTTGCCGCGGGCGCGCAGGACGCCGGCGCCCAGGATGTAGAAGGGCAGGGTGGCGCAGGTCAGGAGCGCCAGCGTGACCCAGACGTCGGTCTGGAGCACCTTGATCCAGCCGCGGGCTCTGGCCTCCCATCCCGGTGCGTCGCTGCGGCCGATGAAGTTCGGGTAGCCCTTCTCGACGCACCAGTACTGGTAGGCGGAGGTCTCCGACGCGTTGACCCCGGTGTAGCCGTACACGGCGATCGCCGCGACCAGGTACTCGGGCGGGAAACTGAACGTGAAGCCCGACAGGAGGTCGGCGCCGGTCACCGCGTACTGGGTCTTCTGCATCAGGAAGGCGCACACCAAGGTCGCGGCGGTGAAGATCATGACCAGCCCGAGCATCGCGTTCTCCAGCACCTTGTAGGAGCCGGTGACCAGCAGTGCGATCGTCACGGCGGCGATCAGGCCGGCGGCCCAGACGGACGACACGTCGGGAACCAGCAGCGTAAACGCCTGTCCTGCGCCGCCGATGATCCCGCCCAGTCCCATCACCCCCGGGATGATCGCGATCAGGGCGATGACGACGGGGAAGCTGATCCGCCCCCTGCCGAGCGGAATCTTGCCGGGCAGCCGGTTCATTGCCCGGACGTACGTGTCGCCCGAGACCAGGATGTAGCGGCTCAGCTCTGCCTGGATCAGGGACTTGATCCAGCACGACAGGAGCACCCACCAGAGCATGACGAAGCCGGCGGCGGCGCCGAGGCCCGAGGTGAGGATGATCTCGCCCGAGCCGACGATCGATCCCGAGATGACGATGCTGGGACCGAGATAGCGCAGCCGGCTGCGCCAGGTGGACGGCGGTTCGACCGCACCGCCCTCTCGGACGGTGTACGGATCGCTCCTCGGACTGGGAGAGTCGCTCATCGGGGGTGAAGGCCGGACTCTACACCGGAGCCGCCGGATGGCACGCTGCGGGCTGTTACTCTGGATGACCCGCGCCGACACTGGCGTCGGCGCCACGCAAGTACGGAGACGATCTCGATGAGAGACCGGAATCGCTTCCCCCGGATCGTTGGACTCGGTTTCGTCCTGTTCGCGTTACTGCTCGCGGCGGCGGCCTTCGCCCACCTGAAGGCGCTCAAGACCAGTCCGGAACAGGGCGCAACGCTGAACGGCCCTGCGCGTACCGTTCGTGTCTGGTTCAACCAGGAGCCGGATTTACCGCTCAGCAAGCTCGAGCTCGAGGGGCCGGCCGGCGCGATGAACGTCGAAGGCCTTCACTCGATGGGAGAGAAGGACCTGATGGCTCGAGTCACGGGTCGCATGCCCGACGGCGTCTACACCGCGCGCTGGCAGACGGCGGGCGACGACGGACACGTTCTCACCGGCGAATGGACCTTCACGGTCGACCGCGGCGGTCGCTGAACTGGCAGCTTTTCCGGCAATGAGCTGGGAGATGGCCGGCCGCTGGTCAGTCTACCTGCCTCTCCTGCTGGTGTACGGCGTCCTGGGGCTGCGGCTTCTGGTCGCTGCCCGGGGAGCCGCGCCCTTGGTGCGGGCTCCTCGAGTCGGTCTGAGAAGTCTGGGCTGGTTGTCGTCCCTCGTGCTGCTTGCGGCGCTGTTGCTCCGGTGCGTCTTCCAGTCGATCGAGGTCTGGGGACCGATCGAGGGGCTGTCTCTCGAGAGTCTGCGGACGGTGGCGATCGAGAGCCGATGGGGGATGAGGTGGCAGTGGCAGGCGGCAGCCGCCGCATTGACGGCGCTCGGCATGTTCACTGCCCTGAGGAGCCCTGTTCTCGGCGGTGTGCTCGCCTGGGTCGGCGCGTTCGGTGTGGCCGCCGCATTGCCGATGACGGGCCACGCGTACGGCGACTCGCTGGCCTGGACTGCCCAGAGCGTGCACATTCTGGCCGCCGGGTTCTGGATCGGCACCCTGGTTGTTGTGCTCCTTGTGCCGTTGGGCTTCGGCGGTACCTCTCGGGCGGAGTCGGCATCGATAAGGCGCTACTGGCTGCGCTCCTTCTCACCCCTGGCGATTGCCGCCGCCTCGCTGCTCGTGGCAAGCGGTGCGCTGCTTGCGTTCCGCTACCTGCCGGCCTGGGAGACGCTGTGGACGGAGCCATACGGCCAGATCCTTCTGGCGAAGGTCGGACTGAGCGTGCTCGTGCTTGGTTGCGGCGCCGCGAACTCGGTTTCGATGCACTTCCGGCCCGACTCGCACACGGACCCCTTGCCGAGGACCGTGGCCCTGGAAGTCGTGTTCGCCGTGCTCGTACTCGCTGCTACAGGCGTGCTCACGAGCACGGCGCAGCCCGATATGCACTGAGCAGTGGCAGGGCCTGGAAGCGGATGCGGCTACACGTACGCCAGCCTGAATCGCGGGCCTTTCTGGTGCTGCATCAGAAGTTGATGCGGCTCGAGATGCCGATCGTCCGAGGAGGGTTCGTAAGGTAGCCGACCCGGGCAAGCGTCCCGCGCTCCTGGTCGAGGGCCAGCAACGCCCGCTCGTCGAGCGCGTTGTTGACGAACAGTGCGACGTCCCAGCGCTCGTTGAGGAAGCCGAGCCGCAGGTTCAGGAGGTCGTAGGCCGGCAGCTCGGGATTGAACCGGAACACGGACCCCGTCAGCGGACCGCCGATCGGGTTCGTGGCGGAGAGAGCCAGCAGATCCACAGTGCCGAAGCCCGTGGCATGGTCGCCGATCTGGGTGTAGCGGGAACCGACGTGCTGGAACACAGAGGAGAGGTAGCCGGCCCAGTTGCCGGCCTCCCAGCGGTAAGTCGCCGCGACCGCGGCCTGGAACTCCGGCACCGTCGGCAGGCGATTGCCCTTCTCGATGCCGGACACGACGCTGGTCGTGCCGTCCGGCGCCGTCGAGGTCAGAGTCGACCCGAGTTGGGAGTCCGCGTAGCTGGCGGAGATGGCGAAGTCGAAGGCGCCCGTGGGCTGAGCCGTCAGCTGGAGTTCAAGGCCGGTGCTGCGGGCGCTCGGAACGTTGAAGACGAGCCTCGACGAACAGGAGCCCGCGGTGACGGTCGTCTGCAGGTCCGCGATGTCCATCGTGAAGGCGGCGACGTTGAAGGTGCCGCGGCCGCCCCGGATCGTGGATTTCGATCCGACCTCGACGTTCCAGAGTTCCTCGTCGTCCCAACTGTCGCGGCCGCTGAACGTCGCGAGATCTTCCGGCGAGCAGACGGGCGTGTTGAGCGGATCGTTGATGCCGCCGAGCCGGAACCCCTTGGAGACCTGGGCGTTGAGCTGCGTGTTTTCGCTGGCCTGGAAGCTGGCGATGAAGCGGGGAGCGATGCCGTCCGCGCCGGTTTCGCCCTCGGTCGGTCCCGGATCCGCGAACAGGCCGTCGAACACCTGGCTGCGCGTCTCTTCGTAGTCGTACCAGCGCGCGCCCGCGGTCAGGTCGACTCTCTCGCTGGCGGTCCAGGTGATCTCGAAGAACGCTGCTGTCTGCTCGAACTCGTAGCTGAGATCGGAGTAGAACAACTCGTCCGTGGCGGCGCCGAACGCGCCCATCGTCGGAATCCCGCTCATCGCTTCGAAACCGGTGACCGGCAGGCTCTGGCCGTAGTCCCGTTCGTTGCTGCTGTAGAACAGGCCGAGCACCCAGTGGGTGAACTCGTCGCCGCTGGCCAGCCGGAGCTCCTGGGTCAGTCCGGTCGCGGTCGTCGCGTCGATGAGTGGCGCGCCCAGGGTATAGACGGGCTCCGGAAGGCCGATCGTCGCGCCGGCGACGCTGGCGTAGAGGGCGGTCGAGTCCCGCACGACGAGCACGTCGCGGTCCGTGGCCGACGTAATGGAGGTGAAGTAGTAACCGTCGGGGAGATCGACCACGACCTTGAGGTCGGCGAGCAGGAACTCGTCCGTGTACGGCTCCTCGAACTGCGTGAAGAGTTGGCGCTCGCCGAGGTCCACCGCCGGTCGGGTCGTCGTGTAGGGATTGGCAAGGATGTTGAAGTCGTCTATGCGGTTCCAGCCGTCCATCGTGAGTTCCTGGAACATGACCCTGGGTGTGACCGTCACGTTCTCCCCGGGCTCGAAGCGCATGGCCCAGCGGGCCCCGGTTCGTTCGCCGGAGTTCACGTTCTCGTCGACGCTCAGGTCGGGTTGCACGGCGTCCATGAAGCCGCCGAAGGCGGTGTGGTAGGCCGTGATTCGCATCGCCGAGGTGTCGCCGACGGGAACGTTGACCGCGACCTTGGCGCTGCCGCCGTTGCCACCGTCACCGACCGAGTTGAGGGAGAACTCGCCGAACCCTTCCGAGACACCAGGCTCCGGCTGGTTCGTGATGTACCGGACGGTGCCCGCGAGCGACCCCGAGCCGAACAGGGTGCCCTGGGGCCCGCGCAGGACTTCGACCCGCGACATGTCGAACAGGTCGATGTCCGGCGTAAACAGCGACAACGAGATGACGGATTCGTCGAGGTAGATGCCCACCTGCTCCTTGACGCCGGGCTGGTCGCGGACGATCTGGCCCGCGGCGATGCCGCGCATGGCGACCTGACTCTGGCCGGGGCCGAGGTTCTGGACGGTGAACCCGGCGACGTTGGCTGCGATCTCCTCCAGGTTGTCCGCGCCGCGGTCTCGCAGGACGTCTTCCGTCGGGGCGACGACGGAGAATGGAACCTCCTGGAGGTTCTCCTCGCGCTTGCGGGCCGTCACGGTGAGTTCCTCGGAGAAGGTCTGACCGGGCGCCGCTTCGACTTCGTCCGCTTCTGCTTTCTGTGCTACGCCCGGGGTGCCGATTCCGCACCAGAGGATGGCGAACGCGAGCGCCAACGTGGGTGCCAGGGGGGCCGGTCGAGTCATCGCGTTGTTGTATACCGTCGCCGACCCGTTGGTTGGGCTTTTTTTGGCCGCCCGCTTCCCTGTCATGGCCGCAGGTGCGGCTCGAGCAGCTTGCCCCACTGTTCGCCGTAGGGGTGAACGCGGTCGACCTCCTCCCGCCCCCGGTAGACGGGGCGGCCGGAGTTGGCCCACTCGAAGATCGAGCCTTCGAGGTTCCAGAGTCGGTCGTAGAGATCCGGATCGTTCAACTGGATCAGATCGGCGACGGCTGCCGACGAACGGTAGCCGACGGAACAGTAAAGGACGACCGGCCGCTCCGGTTCGGCCTCGGCGATCACCTCCGCGATGTCCTTGCCCTGGGCATGGACGGCGCCGGGCAGGTGGCTGACTTCGTACTCGAACGGTTCCCGGACGTCGATCACGAGGGGTTGCGGTTCCTCGCCCAGCCGCCGGTCGAGTTCCTCGATACTCATCTGGGGCACGCCGGGGAAGCTCGCGCGCACCAGCGCCTTGAGCTGGGACAGGCTCGACCCGCCGCAGTGCAGTGCCAGCGGCGCTGCCAGCAACAGGGCGACGAGGCGCCGCCGGGGTCGGGTGCTCGGGAGGCGGGCCGTCGTCACTCTCCGGCAGCGGCCCCGGTGGCCTCGGTAGACGGCGCCCGGCCCGCGGGCTGGGCGACCATCACATCGCGGCTGAACGTGGGCGTTTCGGCGGCGCCGGCGGCCGTTGCGACGAGAAGTGCGGCGGTCGCGAGGAGCGCCGTGAGTCGATGCCGGGGGCTGCGGATCAGGGGCCTCATTCGCTTCGTCCTCCAAAGACGCTTCGGTTGCTGATCAGGTGTTGACTCTACCAAGGGCGATGTCCGCATCGGGTCTGGTGGGGTAGGCTCAACGTCTCTATTCGTGCCTGTCTTCTGAGCCTGCGTCGTCGCGGCGCGGCCCCTTTCTGCCGACCGAACGGAGGCATCTCTCATGCGCATCGAACGAGCACTCTTCTTCCTCTCGATCATTGGCGCCGCGGTTCTGGTCGCGGCCCCGGCCCTGGCGGCCGGCGACGACATCCCGCGCACCGCGAGCGGCAAGCCGGACCTGAGCGGCCGGTACAACATCGCGAGTTCGACTCCGTTTGAACGGGATTCCCGTTTCGGCGACAAGAAGTACATGAGCGTCGAGGAGGCGGAGCGGATCATGGCTGCGACCGCGGCGGCGACAGCCAGAGCGAACGCGGCCAGCGATCCCAACCGGTCGGCGCCTCCGGCCGGAGGTGACGGCTCCGGCGGTCCCGCGGGCGCGGTCGGCGGCTACAACGCCTTCTGGACCGACAGCGGCAGCACGCGCCATGCGATCGACGGCCAGTTCCAGACCTCGATCCTGACGGATCCGCCGAACGGCCGCATGCCGCCGGTTTCGGAGGCGGGCAAGGCGCGTCGCGCCGGCCTGCATCCCTACGCCTACAAGAACACGGGGACCGCGTGGTGGATCGAGACCGGCGATGACCCGTACGACGGCCCCGAGACGCTGTCCCTGCTGGATCGCTGCCTGTATCTCAGCGCAGCCGCCACGCCGGCGCGGCCGATCCTCTACAACAACATGAAGACGCTCACGCAGACCGAGGACCATGTCGTCATCCTGGTGGAATGGATGCATTGGGCGAAGGTCGTGCGCCTGAACGCGGAGCACGCGCCGGCCGACGTGCGCTCGCTCGGCGGCGACTCGATCGGCTGGTGGGAAGGTGACACCCTGGTCGTCGAGACGACGAACTTCCTCGCCGCGCCGCGTGTGCCGCGCGAAGGCCTGAAGGTCGTCGAGCGCTTCACCCGCCAGAGCAAGGACGAACTCCTGTACCAGTTCACGGTCCACGATCCGGACTACACGGCACCGTACAGCGGCGAGTTCATCTGGCCGCAAACGGACGAACAGAACTACGAGTACGCCTGCCACGAGGGCAACTACGCGATGGGCGGCATTCTGCGCGGCGCGCGGCTGCTCGAGAGCGAGTACCACGAGCAGAAGGCGGAGGCGGGCAGCACCGGCTCCGGGGGGCACGAGTAGCTTTCCAGCAGTCCGTGGCAGAAGTCGCGTTGCATTCGAGCGCCCATGCATCCCGCCCAGCATCGTTGCTCCTCGGTCGAGTATGGCCCGATACGCTCCCTCGTCGCGCCTTGCCGGACGGGCGCCTGACCGCTCTCGGTGCGACACGGACTTCTGCCACGGACTGCTGAGGCGTTGATGGAAACGTTCTCCTACGACGCGTGGGACCGGCTGCTGGCCGAGGTCGTCGCCGAGGACGGCAAGGTCGACTACGAGCGTCTCGCGGCGCGGAGGCCTCTGCTCAAGGAGTTCGTCGCCGGTCTCGGCGCGGCGTCTCCGGACAGCCGTCCGGAACTCTTCGGCAGCGAGGAGGACGGGCTGGCGTACTGGATCAACGCCTACAACGCGTTCACCCTGGACGCGATCGTCGACGAGTACCCGATCCGGTCGGTCTGGAAGACCCGCGACGGCCGGTTCTTTCAGCGCCGCCGCCACATCGCGGGGGGCGCCTCGCTCAGCCTGGATGACATCGAGCACGAGATTCTGCGCTCGGACTTCGCGGAACCCCGGATTCACTTCGCGATCAACTGCGGCGCGAACGGCTGTCCGGCGGTGCGGCCGTCGGCCTACCGCGGCGAAGGTCTTCGCGACACGCTGCGTCAGGCGACGGAGGCGTTCCTGGCCAACCCGTGGAACTGCAGGGTGGATCATGAGGCGGGGAAGATCGTTGTTTCGCGCATCTTCCGGATGTACGCGGAGGACTTCGCCGGTGGCGCCGGCTCGACAGAGAAGTACCGCCGCGGCGTGCTGGGGTTCGTCGCCGAGCACACGGGCCTCGACGCGGAACGGATCGCTGCTTACGAAGTCGTCTACAACACCTACGACTGGGGCCTGAACGACACGCACCGCGACCCGAACATCGGCCCGATCACGTTCCATGAGCCGGTGGAGCACTTCGCCGAGGCGGACGGCGAACTGCGGGAACTCCACCTCTACGAGGGCAATTTCTGCAACCGGGACTGTTCCTGGTGCACGATCCAGGGCTCGCCGGACGGGCGGTACCAGGCCTACACGCCGGAGGTGCTCGACCAGGCGCTCGATAGCCTCGCTGCCGACGGCAACCTGAAGTTCTACGGCGGCGAGCCCACGCTGCACACGCCGGAGATCGTCGCCGCGATGCGCTACGTGCGAGGGCGTGGCTTCACCGGCCTGATCACCGTGTTTTCGAACGGGATCCAGGCGGAGAAGCTGATCGCGATTCTCGAGTCCGATCCGAAGAGCGAGGCGGTGCTCAACTACTCGATCTACCACGGCCGCGACGCGAAACCGATGCCGCGGTACGCGAGGGATCGTCTTGAGGAGTGGGCGCGCGAGAATCCGAACCGCATCTTCCAGGGCTACAAGGTGCTCTTCCATGCGGGCGGCGGCGCGGAGCAGGAGTTCGACCGGGACCGCGAGTCGGAGTACCACGGCATGGGCAACCGCTGCGTGCGCTGCTTCCCGGTGCTGACGACGAAGGGCCGGTTCCACGCCTGTCCGTTCGCCGCCGAGATCGACTCGCCCCACTTCGACCTCGGCGCGGTCGGTACGAAGTCCGAGACCGTGTTCGGGAACTATCGCTCCTTCCTGCGGTGGGTGGACGAGGAACTCGATCCTGCGGCCGATGCCCGCGGCGTGTCGAGTTGCGAGATGTGCCACCGGCACCTCGCGGAGCTTCGGGTTCCGGAGTTCGCAGGCTAGGAGATTGCGCCGTCCCGCCACGGCAACGGTCCTGCTGGCCCTGGTCGCCAGCGCCTACTGCGGCCTCTTCGCGACGAACTCGCTGGTCCGCGTCCGCACGTTCACTGCGGACTCGATGAACTACGTCGATGTCGCGCGGCGCGTCGTCGCCGGCGACGGTCTGGTGCAGTCCACCGGCGGCTTCAACCAGCCGTTCTACCTGTCCGGCGACCTCGACCTGCCGTCCGCCTTCACCGCACAACCGCCGGGCTATCCCCTGGCGATCGCCTTTCTCTCCTGGCTCGGCATGGACGCGGCGGACGCGGCCCTGGTTGTTTCCGCGTTGGCCTACGCCGCGATCCTTGCGCTGGTCTACCTGCTTGGGCGACGAATCGGTGGCGCCGGGGCAGGCGTCGCGTCTCTGGCCTTCGCGGTTCTGTTTCGACCGTTGACGCATCTCGGCCGGGCGGCGTTGAGCGAGTGCCTCGCCGTCGCGGTTGTCCTCCTGTTTCTGCTGTTGCTCGACCGTTTCCTGCAACGGCCGGCTGGGAAGCCGGGCGGCATGCGGGACTTGCTGGGACCCCTGGGTTTGGGGCTCCTGGCTGGCGCCGCGTTCTGTGTCCGCTACGCGCTGTGGCCGCTGCCGTTGGTCGGAGTGGCGGCGTTGTGGCTCCATTGCCTCGAAAGGCGGTTCGTGCGAGTAACGATGCTGGCGGCCGGCACGTTGCTGCCGATGGCGCTACTGCTCGGGCGCAACCTGTTGCTGGAGGGTAGTCTTGTCCCGGCGTCGATGCCGGCTTCATTATCGTTTGGCGAGAACCTTGCGCGCACCATTGAGGCCGTTGCCGGCGGCTGGCGTGCGACCGCTCTCGGCAACTGGACAGACGCCCTGCTGCTTGCGACAGTGTTTGCGTTGGTTCTGGGCCTGGTGTTGAAGAGGCGGGGTCGGTCGCCGCGCGAAGGTCCCGTTGCGGACGAAACAATGCTGGCGTCGTTGCTTCGAGCCATCGGTCGCGTGCCTCTGCTGACCGTCCTGTGGTCCGTGCTCTACCTTGGCGCCCTGGTGTGGCGCAGTTCGACCGCCAACTTCGATCCGATCGGAGTGCGTCTCGTCCTGCCCGCGACGGTGCCGCTGTTGGCGCTGGTGGGCGCTCTGGCGGTTTGGGCGCCTTCTCGTGTGCGGCGCCCTGCCTGGCTGCCCTTCGTGCTGGTCGCGCTCGGCCTGGGCGCGGCGCTGACACGCGAAGCCGTGGCGTGGTCGACGGGCCGAGACGCCCGGGCCGTCGAGTTCCGGAGCGAACGCCAACAATGGCTGCGCGACCACACAACTCCCGGCGACCTCGTCATCGGCGGCGGCACGATGGACGTTCCCTTTCTCTTCCCGGGCCACCACGCGATCTCCTACGCCGGCTTGCCGTACACCGAAGTCCTGACCTACCAGACGCTCGAACGCGTCGCCGACCGCCATTGCCCCGATTTCGACCGCCTCCTCCTCGTCGTCCGCCCCACCGTCCAGCTCGGCGGCGGCCGCTCCGAGGAAGACCCCAGCGACTGGCTCGGCCCCTTCATCGCCGACGCCCGCGCCGGCCACCACGAGCCGTACCCTCTCCTCGAACCCCTCGCCGCCCTAAGTGAGGCCAGGATCTACCGGATCACCTGCCCCTGACGGCCGCCGCTACGCGGGCGCTTCGGCTACGCCCGAGGCCTTTGCGCCGGACCAGTCATTGAAGCCAAGGTCGCCACGGACGTCGGCGGTGCGTTCCAGGGTCATCGGGTCGCTTGGGATGCCGGTGGAGTCGGCGACGCGGACGAGGCCGTTGAAGATGCCGACGGTGGCGGCGGCTTCGACGAACCGCGCCGGTCCCAGGGTCTCCAGGGCGCGGGCTCGAGCATCGTCGAGTTCGTTCGTGGCACGGACGACGGCTTCCGCGAAGGCGGTCAGGATCGCGCCGTGCTCGACGCCGCCGTCAGCGGCATCTTCCACCGCGGCGCTCAGGTCGACTTCCGCTCCGACTGCGTCGCTGCTCGCCCGGAGCAGCATGGTGTGGGCGGTCGTTCAGTAGAAGCACTGGTTGAGGGCTGAAACCCTCGCCGCCAGCAGCTCGACCTGGGGTCGGGATAGCGGTCTGTGGTCCCAGACCATTCTCTCGAAGTCGGTGGCCGTCCCCGAGTACATGGCGGCGACCATCCGGAAGAAGGTGCGCACGCCTTCCGGCACCAGGCTCAGAGCTCGCGCGACGTTCGCGCGGTGCCAGTCGACGACCTGGACCGGGACCCAGGCGCCGATGTCGCCCGTGCCGTCCGGGCGCTCCCGGGTCGGTTCGCCGGCCTCCGGTTCAGGCAGTGGCTCGTGCTCGATCCCCATTGCCTCGCAGAAGGCGTCCGCGGCGACCGTCGTCACGACAACCGAGGCGAGTTCGACGTAGTGGGCGTCACCGAGCTCGGCGATTGTGGCTTCGGCCCAGTCGCGGTCGAGGTGGGTCGGATCGGCGCCGATCTTGCGCGCCGCCTCGACCGCTTTCTCAGGCAGCGGCGCCAGCAGCGGCTGCGAGTGGTCTCGACTCCAGGGCGGGTCGTTACGCTGGACGCGCTCGGCCCGTGCGAGAGCCGCGATGGCCACACGCTCAGGGCCGGTCCACCAGGTACCCGGGCGTCCGATGTCGGCCCACGACCTGCGCAGTGCGGTGGCCAACTCCTCGCGGACGGGGACGGGGAAGTCGTCGAAACTCACGGACTGCTCTCTCCGCCCGTCTTCTCCAGGTGGCGAGCGCCGCTCAGCGTGTTCGTGACCGCCCAGTTCCCCTCGTGGCAGGCGTACTCGAACATCTCGTTGTCCGGATCGAAGTAGAGCGGGATGTTCACCTTCCATGTGTCCGTGTAGTGGACCGGATCGTCGACCGCGACCGTCCAGTCCACCGTGTGTTCGTCGATTCGTGTGAAGCGTTCGACCGTGACGAGTTCCGTGCTGACCGGAATCCCCTTGATCCGGCCCTGAGAGCCGCTGGTCGCGATCCAGCCCTTGTCCGAGAAGTTCTTCGTTTCGACGACCAGCGTGTCGCCGTCCCAATGGCCGCGGGAGTCGCCGTTCCAGAGGTGGAGGTCCTCGGGGATCCGTTCCCGGCCGTCGACCGGGATGAAGCGGACGTCATTGATCATCTCGGAGTAGATGACGACGTACTCGGGCGTCTGCGCGATCCGGTAGTTGTTGTTGTAGCCGGCCGGGAACAGGTGCCCGGGAACGCCGCGGGTGATGCAACGGTCCCACACGCTCATGTACTCGTAGGAGTCGAACATCCTGACCAGGTTGTCGGCGCGGACTTGTTGGGCAACCGGGCGCACCGGCACGCGACCGTTCGGGGGATCGACGACCAGGGAGGTTCGCCGGCTGCCGACGATCTTCGTGCCCAGCTCCAGCCAGTGCAGGTTGTAGGCGCCGACGTTCTGGCCAGCCTCCGCCTTCTGCGCCGGCTGCTCGGCGCGGTTCTCGATCATGGCCTGCCGCGCCGCCTCGGCCTGGGCGACCTCTTCCTCGGTCAGGAACGCCTTGTCCCCCATCTCGACCGGCCGTTCGAAGGGCGTCAGGGTGGTGTTCGTCCACAACCCCTGGAGGTCGGGATGGCCCCAGGGAGTGCGCGGTGTTTGCCAGTCGTCCGCCGCGAGTGCGGGGGCCGCGACGAAAGCGGCAGCCAGGGCAAGAGCGATCATCGTTTGTCTGATCATCGACGACTCCTCCGTTTCAGCGTTCGGTGAAAGAAGGGTAACAGCCAACCCCTCAGTCGGCGGCCATCACGGAAACGGCCTGCCGCCAGCGCTCGACGATCCGGTCCTCGCGTTCGTACTCGAAGCGGCCCGTGCCCGCGGCGTAGAGGTCCTTCTCGTCGGGCGGGTTGGCGGCGAGGTGGCGGGCGGTGGCGCGGGTCGCGGTCTCCGGGTCGACCACGTCGCGGTAGCCGAGCAGCGTCCGGGCCTTCGACATGTCGAGGATCTGGTTCGACTTCTCGGCGAGCGGAAAGACGCCGCGGCAGAAGGGGGCCGGCACGCCGATCAGCTCCATGTCGGCCTCGAGCTCGTCGACGATGACTTCCGCCACGGCCCGGCAACTGATCACCCGTTCGTCGCCCGCGTTGAAGGCCTGACCCGCCGCCTCGGGCCGGGTGGAGGCCAGGAACACGAGCCGGGCGAGGTTCTCGGCGTAGCCGCGCTGGAAGTAGGTGACCCCGTCGTGGGGGAGGATCATGAAGGGCCGGCGGTCGAGGATGCGCTTGACCACCGCCCACTCGTGGTTCATCGGTGTGCGCGGGCCGTAGACTCCGGGGTAGCGCAGGATGACGACTTCGAAGTCGCCGCGGCCGTGCTGCTCGAAGAGTTGGTCTTCCCCGGCCGCGACCTTGCCGGTGTAGTTCTTCGCGTCGTACTGGCGCGGCGCGAACTCCGGCACGGGCAGCGGGATGCGGCCCTCGGGCGTCGGCGGCTGCGAGCCCCGGTAGACCGGCTGACCCGTGATGCCCACGAGGCGCGTCGTCCTGCCCGCGAGTTCTTCGGCCAGCGTGCGCAACCGGCCGTACATGCACACGGCGAGATCCCACTCGCGCGAGCCGATCCTCGAGCGGATGTCGTCCCGGTCGCGGGCGTTGCCGAGGATGCGCTCCACGGGACCGTCGAAGTCGACCGGGTGGCGACCCGAGTGGAAGATCGATACCTCGCAGCCGGCGGCGAGGAAGTTGTTGACGATCGGTGGGCCGGTCGGCCCAGTCCCGCCGACAACTAGTATGCGTGCCATGGCGCGGAGTGTATGCGGGTCGACGGCGGGGGTGGCCCTGCTCGCGGCGGTCGCGGCAGGCGCGGCGGCACAACGGCCGGCGGAGCCGGTGCGCGTCTACACCACCGAGCAGGCGGAGCGCGGGCGGGCACTCTACGAAGAGGTTTGCGTCGATTGCCACCTGTCGAGCTTGATCGGGGGTGCGAACGAGGCGCCGCCACTGCGTGGCGCGGACTTTTTGGGCGCCTGGGGAACGGGCGCCGTCGTCGACCTCGCGGACACGATCCGGGTCACGATGCCGCCGGAGGACCGGAACTCTCTGAGTCCCCAACAGGCCTACGATCTTGCCGCCTTCGTGCTGCAGGCGAACGGCGCCGCGGCCGGCGATGAAGCGTTGGTTGCCGATGCGCCGGGCCTGCACGCAGTGCTGGGCGCGCTGGGTCTGGATGGCGAGCCGGCGTCGGCTGGTTCCGCGGCCCCGGCCGCCGTCGCGGACCGTGGCCGCCGCGTCCCGGTGGAGCCGGCAGAGGAGGAGGACGCCAGACCTCCCGGGGAGCGCGAGATCGAGGACTTCGAACCGGTCACCGCCGAGATGCTGCTCGATCCCGACCCCGCGGACTGGCTGATGTTCCGGCGCACCTACGACGGGCAGGGCCACAGCCCACTCGATCAGGTCGACGCGGGCAACGTCGGCGGATTGCGCCTGGCCTGGTCGTGGGCGATGGCGGACGGCGTGAATCAGCCGACGCCGCTGGTCTACCGCGGTGTGATGTATCTCGCCAACCCGCGCAACATCGTCCAGGCGCTGGAGGCCGACACCGGCACGCTGATCTGGGAGTACCGGCGCGGGCTCTCGGGGGACATGGCGCGCGGCTTCAACCAGCTTCGCAATCTGGCGATCTGGGGCGACAGGATCTTCGTCGCCACCAAGGACGCCGCGATGCTCGCGCTCGACGCCCGGAGCGGACGCCCGGTGTGGGAGACCCGGATCGCCGATCCGGCGAAGGGCTACCGGAACACGAGCGGACCGATCGTCGTGCCGGCCGTCCGTGCCGAGGGCGAGCGCGCCGCGGGGGAGCGAGGAGCCGCCGAAGGAGACGGGCTCGTGATCAACGGGATCAACGGCTGCATCCGCTACTTCGAAGACAGTTGCTTCATCACCGCCCATGACGCGGAAACCGGTGAGGAACGATGGCGCACGTACACGATCGCCCGCCCCGGTGAGCCGGGAGGCGAGACCTGGGGCGACCTGCCGCTCATGCTGCGGGGCGGCGGCGATTCGTGGATTCCGGGCAGCTACGACCCGGAACTCGAGTTGCTCTACTGGCCGGTGGCCCAGGCGAAGCCGTGGGTGCCGGCGAGCCGGGGCCTGACGATCGACCACGAGGTGCTGTATACGAACTCCACCCTGGCGCTGCGCCCCGCCAACGGGGAGATCGCCTTCTACCGCCAGCACGTGCCGGGTGAGGCGCTCGACCTCGACGAGGCCTTCGAGCAGGTCCTGGTCGACCGCGACGGGCAGAGGTTTCTGCTGACCTCCGGCAAGCACGGGATCCTGTGGAAGCTCGACCGGTCCGACGCTTCCTTCGTCGCGCTTGCGGAGATGGTGTTCCAGAACGTCTTCGACCACATCGACCGCGAGACCGGCGAGGTTCGCTACCGAGAGGACATCGCCTCGGCCGGGGTCGGCGAGTGGGTTTCGGTCTGCCCTAGCACGGCCGGCGGTCACAACTGGCAGGCCTCTTCCTACAGCCCGCCGCATGGGCTGCTGGTCGTGCCGCTGAGCCAGAGCTGCCTCGAGATCTCGGGCCGCGAGGTCCGGTTCGAGGAAGGATCGGGCGGTGAGGGAGCGGACCGCAAGTGGTTCGAGATGCCCGCAACGGAGGGCCGCCTCGGCAAGCTGGCGGCCTATGACGTGGACACGATGGAGGAAGTCTGGAGCGTCGAGCAGCGGGCGTCCTTTCTGACCGCCGCGTTGACCACGGCCGGCGGCGTCGTCTTCGCCGGCGACATCGACCGGTGGTTTCGCGCCTGGGATACCGCAACCGGTCGGGAGCTCTGGGGAACCCGTCTGCCGACCTCGGTCCAGGGGTTCCCGATCAGCTACGAGGTCGACGGCGTCCAGTACGTGGCGGTCTCCACCGGTCTGGGCGGCGGCAGTCCGCGCTTCGTTCCCGCCGCGGTGAGCCCCGAGATTCGTTATCCCCGCAGCGGCAACGGCCTGTTCGTCTTCCGTCTGCCGTAAACGCGACCTTCGCTATAGTCCACCATCATGCAAAAGCACAGTCTCGCCGTGTCGCTGCCAGCGATGCTGCTTCTGGTCGTGTCCGCCGCAGCGCAGGCGCAGGACGGCGCCTACGAGGCGCCGCGGACGTCCGACGGCGATCCGGATCTGAACGGCATCTGGCAAACGATGAACACCGCGCACTGGGACCTCGAAGCCCACCACGCGCGGCGCACCCCGGTGCCGGAGTACGGCGCCTTCGGAGCGATTCCGGCCGGGCTGAGCGTGGTCGAAGGCGGCAGGATTCCGTACCAGGACTGGGCGCTCGAGCAGCGCAACGCGAACCGGGCCGACTGGCTGAACCTCGACCCTGCCGCGAAGTGCTTCATGCCCGGCATTCCGCGCGCCACCTACATGCCGCTGCCGTTCCAGATCGTGCAGACGCCGAAAGCGATCTTCTTCGCCTACGAGTGGGGCGGCAACAGCCGGGCCGTCCGTCTCGACCGGCCGGGCACGCGGGCCGAACTGCCGTCGTGGATGGGGTACTCGCTTGGCCGCTTCGAGGGCGACACCCTTGTCGTGGAGGTCAGGGACCAGGTCGCGGACACCTGGTTCGACGCCTCGGGGAACTTCCACAGCGAGGAACTCGTCGTGGAGGAGCGGTTCACCCCGACCGGCCCGAACTCGATGCTCTACGAGGCGACGATCACGGATCCCCAAGTGTTCACCGAACCCTGGACGATCAGCATGCCGCTCTACCGGCGCATCGAGGAGAACGCGCGGCTGCTCGAGTTCAAGTGCATACCGCTCGGCGGCGAGGATGCGGCGTACGGTCATCTGCGCCGCGGTGCGACGCCGGAGTAGGGCCCGGCAAGGTTTCAGCCCGAAGAATCGGAAGGAGTCGAACGAATGAAGCACCGACTGTTTGCCAGCACCGTCCTCTGCGTTGTCGCCGTCGTCGCCGTTGCCTTCGCCGGCACGGCTGCCGCCGAGGACGCGGAACTCAAGACATCGTGGGGCGTTCCCGATCTGCAGGGAACCTGGGACTACCGCTCGATCACGCCGCTCGAGCGGCCCGCCGCCTTGGGCGACAAGGCGACCCTGACCGCCGAGGAGGCGGCCGAGTTCGAAGAGCGGCGTCGGCAGGAGCGCGCCGCGCGGGCGACGTCCGGCGTCCAGGACGTGGACCCCAGCCAGGGCGACGTCGACGTCGGCTACAACTCCTTCTGGCTCGATCTCGGCGACAAGGTCTCCGGCACGATGCGGACCTCCCTGGTCGTCGATCCGCCGAACGGCCGCCTGCCGAAGATGACGGACGGCGCCATCCGTCGGGTGAACGAGCGCTACGCGCTCTGGGGCCAGGCCCCTGCCGGCCCGGAGGAGCGCAACTCCTTCGAGCGCTGCATCCTCGGCTTCAATGCCGGTCCGCCGATGACCCCCGGCGCCTACAACAACATGATGGAGATCTTCCAGTCGCCGGGCTACGTCGCGATCATGACCGAGATGATCAACGACCACCGGGTCATCCCGACCGACGGTCGCGAGCACGCGGACGAGAGCATGCGTTTCTGGAAGGGCGACTCGTCAGGCGTCTGGGACGGCGACACCTTCGTCGTGACGACAAAGAACTACACCGAGCACACCGCGTTTCGCGGCACGGGCCCGAACCTGGTGCTGACCGAGCGCTTCACCCGCACCGGTCCCGACGCCCTGCTCTACGAGTACACCGTGGACGACCCGGAGTCCTTCGAGGCGCCCTGGACCAGCGCGTTGGGGATGCGCCGCAGCGCCGACCCCGTCCTCGAGTACGCCTGCCACGAAGGCAACCGCGCGATGACTCTCATGCTCCGCGGCGCCCGCCACCGCGAGCAGGAAGGCAAGGCCGAAGACGGCAAGGACTGGCTGGCGAGCTGGTACGGCGGCCAGAACCGTGTCGACGCCGCGCGGGAGGCCCTGGAGGCGGCGAAGGAAGAGGATCAGTAGGGGAGGCGCAGCGACAGTCGGCGGCATTGTCCGTGCTCGCTGTCGGAACCTAGACTGCCTCACTGCCGCCAGCTCCTGCCAGCTTGGAAGCAGCCGCTCCTGGGGCGACTAAACTACTGTCCATTCACGACATTCTCGACCTTGAATCGTCAGCCGCGGAAGACCAGCCATGACCGAGCCGCAGGAGAGGCCCTTGATGGGCGCGTCCTCACAAGGGAGTGGGGATCGGAAGAGCGGGGAGCCGAAGAACGGGGAGTCTGGGGAGACCGCCAAGCCACTCGGCATCGCCGAGAAGGTTCGCTTCTGGGAAGAGCAGGACCGGATCAATGAGGTCCTCATCCCCAAAGGTCATTCGCCAACACGAGCTACTCACAACGCACATCGAGGAGCACGAGAGCCTGCAGGAGCTCTTCCGGCGTGAGTTGTCGGTCGCTCAGGAGAAGCAAGCCCGCTATCTTCGAGCGTGCCGGTGGCTGATGGTCGTTGCTCTGGTCTGCGCGCTGGTCTCGGTCGTTTCCGTGATCGGGTCGGTGACCAGCATCGCGGCCCCGTAGGTCTGCTGGCTGGGCAGCCGGTATGGGCCTGAACTCCGTTCGCTTCCTCCCTGAACTCGAGAAGCTGCCGGGCGACCAGGAGTACGGTTCTTTTCGGGAGAAGATCGAGGCTCTTCAAGACGGCGACTCCCGGCTGATGGCCGCAGAGGCCGTGGCGGCGGGTTCCGTCGCTTTGTGGGGCGTTTGGGACCAGGTCAACGTGCCGGACTCGCTGCAGCGGGCGTATGAGGCCCAGTATCCCGGTTTGGCCGAGGAGCTATCCCTGCAAGAGCAATGGCAGGCAGTGCAAGGCGACGGGGCAGACGCGGCCGAGGGGATGATCAGCGGACTCAAGGGCAAGTTGGCGGAACTGCGGGCTGCCGAGATGCTCGAGCAAGGTGGCTACAGCGATGTCAACATAGCTGCCAGTCCGGTTCAGCAGACTTGGGATATCTCCGCGTTGAGCGCGGCTGGAGAACCCGTCTCCTTTCAGGTCAAGACGGGGGCGGAGGGTTATGCCGGCGACGTCATGGCCGACATTGCGGAGTCAGCGGATGTCGAGTTCCTGGTCAGCTCGGAGATAGCGGCCAAGATACTCGAGAGCGATCCAGCCTATGCGGATGGGATCATCGACATCGGCCCCGACTACGAGTTGGTCGGTGACGTGCGGGATGGGCTTGAGACGCTTGCGGACAACCAGGGAATTGACCTCCCGGACTCTGTCGGCGATGTGGTTCCGTATGTGGGCGGCGCTGTACTGGCAGTGAATCTGATTCGCAGTACCTTGAAGACAGAACGCGAGTTCAAGGACGCTGATCGAACCGCGAAGAACAGGATTCATGTCGTGCGAACCCTGACGATGATGTCCAGATTCGGTGTCAATGCCGTCCTCACGTGGGCTGGTGGCGCTGGCGGCTCTGTACTTGGAGGCGGCCTCCCCGGGGCGCTCGTGGGTGGAGGGGCCGGCTTCGGCGTGGGCTTGTGGCTGAACAAGCGCTTGCGTGGGCACATGCTGGATCTTGCGTTGGACATCACCCGGCTGACGCGCGACGACCTCTTCTCCTTCAAGAATCAGCGCCGTATCGATCAACTCGGATTGGCTTTCCGAGAGCGCGCGGATGAACTGTGCGGAGGACGGTGACGGCGCGGCATCGCCCGCGGCACGGCCAGTATCGCGAGGAGGGGGAGCATGTCGGCTGAGCAGAATCGCCAAGCCTTGAAGGAACTCTTGCAGGTCGCAACTGTTGCCGGAGTGCCTGCAAGGGTCGACGAGGATGGCGCTGGACTCGTTGTTTCATGGGCGTCGCCGGACGGCCGCTCGCGGGAAGTCGAGGTCTTTCCGTCAGGTGAGACGAATGAGGGGGCGGTCGTGACCTTCCAGTCCGTGTGTCGTTACCTTCGCAGGAGGGAATGGTCGCGATGGGTTCGGAGGAATGCGAGCGATCTGCTGCGCTTCAACGCAGACCTCCTGACGTTTGCCCGCTTCGGGATGAGACCAACGCGGAGGGAGGATCCCGCCGCGGTCGTGGTCGCTTCCGTCGACCATCTCCTGGCGACTCTGGATGCAGAGGAGTTTCTGGCCTCTGCCAGGCATGTCGCGGCAGCAGCGGAGTTGTTCGACGAGCACTTCTGACGCGGCCGGCGGTAACGCGCCTGGAACGGCAAGGACGAGCTGCCCTGCGTTCGGGCGTCTGCCGGGCTGCTTGGGGCGTAGTTCGCGCAAGACCTCGCTTGACGCCTGTCGTATCTGCCGTGGCAGACACTCGTCGAACATCGGCGCGGTGTCGCCGTGGTCGGGCCGTAGCCCATGTCCTTGGCGATCATGTTGGCGCGGCCCGGAGCGGCGGACCACACCGGCCTCCGAGTGCCTCGGCGCCCGTGCCCGGTCGGTGCGCCTCGGGGCCGAGAGCGAAGATGGCTCCGCGGGTGCCTTCTTCCGTCGGCGCCGGGGGGGTAGTTGCGCGAACAGGTTGGGGCCGTACGGGGGCTTCGTACCCGTGGCCATGCCGTTTCCGCTAGTCTTGGCAACGCCCCTTTGCTCCGTTCCGTGAAAGACCTTGTGCCCCTCAGGAGAGCATGAGATGCAGGAAGAGACCGATGGCGGACTGGCGAGCCTCGACGGGCGGCTGACCGCGATAGAAGCGACGCAGGAGCACTTGGCGACGAAGGCCGACTTGGCGAACCTGGAACTGGCGCTGCGCTCGGACATGGCGGCGCTCGAGACCGCGCTGCGTTCCGACATGGCCGTTCTGCTGACGGACATGGCGGCGCTGAAGGCAACGGTGACCACAGCCGGCTGGAGCCTCGGCATCCTGATTGCCATCGCGGCGATCCTGCCGCAGGTGAGCGCCTTGGTTGGCCAGCTCGGCCGGCGACGGGCCGGCGGGGCGCGGTTGGCTGAAACGGCCGGCGAGTAGGCGAGCGCGCCGCGCCGGGGCTGTTCGATCAGGCCGGACCGTCCGGGAGTGCGCGGATCAACTGTGCGAAGGACGCTGACGGCGCGGCATGACCCGCCGCATGTACTCGTCGAACATCGGCACGGTGAATGCCGTGTCGCCGTGGGCGGGGCTGAAGACCATGCCCTTGGCGATCAGGTTGGCGCGGACGGGGGCGGCGGACTGGACTGGCCGGTCGAGTACCTCGGCGACCTTGCCGGACCGATGCGGACCGGGGCCGAGCTCGGCCATGGCTCGCAGGTAGAGCTTCTCCTTCGGTGTCAGGCGGTCGTAGCGGACGCGGAAGAAGCTTGCGTCGAGTTCGGAAGTGGCGGTTGCGGTTGCAGATTCGACGTCCTGGACTTCGATTGGCGAGCCCTGGGCGCAGTCCCAGCAGTGCTTGCCCCACTCCTGGAGGAAGTAGGGATAGGACCTGGTGCGCCGCAGGATGGCGCCGACCGCGTCGGTGGTGTAGGAAACGTCGAGCCGGCGGGCGGGCTCCTCGATCGCGAGTGCCGCGGCCTCGTCGTCGAGGCTCCCGATCTGGACGAAGCGGAAGAGCCGCTCGGCGTAGCTCCGGGCGCGTCCGGTGAGGGCCGTCAGCTGGGGCAGACCAGCCCCGACGAGCGTCACGGGAAGCTGAAGCTGAGCGGCGCGGTGAAGTGCGGCGATCAGCGCGCCGAGCTGGTCGTGCTCGACGTACTGGAGTTCGTCGATTGCGAGTGTGATCGCCGTCTCCGAGGCCAGGGCGGCTTCGCCGCAAGACTGCAGGAGTTCGCTCAGGTCGTGTTGCAGGTCGCCGCTGTCGGCGACGCCTGGCTCGCTGCCGAGGTCGACTTCGAAGGCGACGTCGGCGCAACTGACCTTCATCGACCGGACGAAGCCGCCCAAGGCGCGAAGGGCTCGCCTGCCGGCATCGGCGGCCGCTCGACTCCTGTTGATCTTCAGAAGCGCGGTGCGTAACGCGGGCGCCAGCAAGGCTGGCAGCGAGAGGTGCTCGGGTGCTTCGAGGAAGAGAGTCGTGAAGCCCCTTGCTTCCGCATCTCTCGCGATGCGATTCAAGAGAACCGTCTTGCCCGTGCCCCTGAGCCCGACAATCATCAGGCTCTTCGCCGCCAGCCGTCCTCGAATCCGGTCCAGGGCGATGGCCGCCTCTTCAAGCAGTTCGTCCCGGCCCGTGAGTTCAGGGGGCGGAGTGCCCGCGCCGGGGGCGTAGGGGTTCTTGCGAGGGTCCATGTATCGGGAGGTTACCCCGGTTTATCGTGCCGAGATAAACCGGGGTAACTTCTCGATAGCTCCGTCGCTCCGGCGAGTCGGGCGGAAGCCCGTCCGTAGCGCTTCGTCGCGGGAGGGCGTATGATCCGCCGAGACCAAGGTTCTGGCGCTCACTGCGCCGACCGCACTTGGAGCAGGTGGCACATGGGTGACTTCGAGTTCTTCATTCTGTTGGCAGTGGCGTTCATCGCCCTGGAGATCGTTGCAGCGTTCGGTCTGATCGACGACAACGAGGAATCGAAGCCGGCGCTGAGCGATCAGTAGCCAGCCTGAGCTACTGCTCGGTCGGGTCGGTGCCGTCTCTTGGCGCGCCGGTGCCGGAGGAGCCCATGAACAGGCTGCGGCCGTCGGGGAGCTTCATGTCCCGGCCGCTGCCGCGGCAGTTCGGGGTGCACATCTGGTCCTTGCTCTGGTAGCCGCGGACGACGACCTCGGTGCCCGGCCTCAGCAGAGTGCGGGTCAGGCCGCGGCGCACGAGGGTGTTCGGCGTGCCGGCTTCAAGCTCCCAGGTCAGGGTGTCGCCGTTGCCCAGCGTGGTCTGGACGTGGACCCATGCGTGGGGATTGATCCACTCGACCTTCGTGATCGTGCCTTCCACCTTGATCGGCAGGTTCGCGTCGAACTCGGCGGAGAACGCGTGGTGAGCGGGGGAGGGGCCGGCCGCGCTCAGGGTCAGCGCGAGGACGGCCGCGGGCAGGACTCGTTGGACTCGTCGGGACATCTGAACCTCCTGTTGAGACGTCATCTTAGTCGATCGTGTGGCCGCCGGCTCGGGAACCGGGCTGCCAGACCAGGATCTGCCTGGAAGCGAGGTCTCTCGTCGGTTCCGCCGGCCGCTGGCCGGCTTTCCGGGCGCCAGACGGATGCTAGGGTAGGTATGAGCATATGAGGTAGATGCCTCGCGACAGGTCGCGACCGTCCGCGAGGAGTGAACGAAGGAGGCAAGAATGCGCCCGAGGCCCCTTTTGATCCTGCTGGTCCTTTCCATCATTGCCGCCGGGGGTGCCGCCTTCGCTGCCGGTGACGGCGACGACGCCGCGCCGGCCGAGGCCTCCGCGGTCGAGCCGGTCGCAACTCCCTCGTCCCAGGAGGACGAGGACCACGACGAGGATCACGAGGGCGACGAGGGCGGCGTACTCGACTTCCACGCCCACGACGTGGTCGTCGTCACCGGCTCGGCGATCGAGGAACCGGCGGTCGACCTTCCCTTCGCCGTCGAGGTGCTGAACCGGGAGACCCAGAAGGAGCAGGGCTCGCTCCAGGCGGTCGATCTGGTCAAGAACTTGACTGCATCGTCGGGCGTCATCGGCGAGGCGAACAGTTGGTACAACGACCAGGGGACGGCGGTGCCCGAGAGCGTCGCGAACGTGAATCTCCGGGGTCTTGGGGCGTCGCGAACCCTGGTGCTGCTGAACGGCCGGCGCCAGACGGCGCTGCCGGCCCGGTTGTTCGGCGGGCGCTTCGTCGACATCAACGCCTTCCCTTCGATCGCCGTCGACCGCATCGAGGTGTTGAAGGAAGGCGCCGCGGCGATCTACGGCTCGGACGCCGTGGCCGGCGTGGCCAACTTCGTCACCCGCGACGAGTTCACGGGCTTCGAAGTCTCGCTCTCTCACGAGAGCATGGACGGCGCCGGCGACTCTTCGGCGGGCGCGATCTGGGGCGGCAAGCTCGGCGGTTCGGACCATCATCTCGTCTTCTCTCTCGAGCGGGCGGAGCGCTCGCACCTGAGCGCCCGGGAGCGGCCGTTCACGCTGAAGGATCGCGCGACGGGCTGGTTCTGGGGCTGGTCAAACACCGGCAACCCGGGCATCTTCCTGCGCCCGGACCTGACGGGAGGTGAATCGTCCTCCGCGTTCGTCGACGAGTTGGCCCGGGCGCGCAACGGCGCGGCAGGCACGGACTACTTCGTCGATCCCGCGTGCAACGGTCTCGGCGGCTACGACCGCGGCTGGACGTGCGCCTTCCGCTATCAGCCCTGGGACAGCCTGATCGAGGCGACGGAGACGAACCGGTTCTTTGCCGAGTTGAACGGTCCGCTGGGCGACGACACGAGCTACCACGTGGAGGCCCTGTTCGCGGAGTCGATGATCCCGAACTACGTGACCACGCCTTCCTTCCCGCCTGTGTCCCTGCTGGACGGCCTGCAGTTGATTTCGAACGAACACCCGGGGCGCACGGAGTTCTGCAACAGCTCCTACGGCGTAGGCGGCTTCGCTTCCGGGGAAGACTGCCTGCAGGACGACTGGTACTTCTACGGCCGCCTGGTCGGCAACGCGGGCCCCGGACGCAGCCTGCGGCGCGGCACGGAGACGACGCGGCTCGCGGCGAACATCGACCACGACCTGACGCTCGGCGGCAAGGCGGCCAACCTGGATGTTGGCGTGAACTACTCCCGCGCGACGGGCAACATGAATCATCCGGCGGAGTACGCGTACCGCAAGTTCCTCGCCTTCCGCGGCTATGGCGGTCCGAACTGCGGTGTCGGCGTGGTGGCGGACGACGCGAGTCCGTCCGGCATGCGGCTCGGGAACACGGGTTCGGCTCAGCCCGGCGTCGGCGACTGCATGTACTACAACCCGTTCGGCAACGGCGTCGAGTTCTCGGTGCAGCCCGGCGCCCCGTGGGAGAACAGCGCGAACCCGATGTACCGGGCCGGCCTCGGGAACAGCCCGCAGCTTCTCGACTGGATCAACGACCAGATCAACGTGGAGAACGAGGCCGAACTGATGGTTGCCGAGGCGACGCTCTCGGGGAACTGGCTGCCGCAGCGGCTCGACTACGCCTTCGGTTACCAGTACCGGCACGTGGACGTGAGCGCGATCCCGAACGCGGTCGGCAACTACGCACTGAATCCGTGCGTCGTGCCGGGAGACCGGTCCTGCGTCGACCCGGTCACCGGCAGGCAGACGGGCGCGCGCGCGGGCTCCTTCACGTTCTCTTCGGGCTACTACCCGTACGGCGATTCCCAAGCGGTTCACCGGGCGTTCGGCGAACTCTCCGTCAACGCGCTCAGGGGCGACATGCAGTTCGCCGCGAACTACGAGCTCCACGATGAGATCGACAGCTTCGATCCGAAGTTCTCCGGCCGTTGGCAGCTCTCGGCGGGTGAGAATCACGTGCTGTCGTTCCGCACGTCGGTCCAGACCACTTTCCGGGCGCCGTCTGTCGACGATCTGAACGAAGAGGTTCGCACCACCCTGGAGTACCTGAACACGGTCGGCGTCTACAAGGCGGTCGACGCCTTCGGCAGCCGGTCCCTGCTGCCGGAGCAGGCGTTCACCTACAACCTGGGTCTGGTGCTCTTCGCCTCGCCCGGTATCGACGTCACGCTCGACTACTGGAGCTACGACTTCGACGACGTGATCGCTCCGCTGCCGCACCAGGAGGTCGTGCGGCTCTACGACGAAGGTTACGGCGGCAACCCGGCAGCGCTCCACGCGGTCATGGGACGCGTCGTCTGCCCGGGCGGCCTGGCGGATGGGTCCTGCTCCCCCGGGGACATCGAGCGCGTGCGGATCGACCTGATCAACTGGCCGGGTATTGAGACCTCGGGCTTCGACTTTCACCTGCACGGCCACCTGGACGCGGGTCCGGGCGAGCTCACCTTCGGCCTGGACAGCACGTACACGACCAGCTACGAGTTGAAGAAGCTGGAACGCGACGGGGTCGTCTACCGCGAGCAGAAGGACGTCGTCGGCCTGCTGAACCGCGACACGCCGATTGCGCCGCCGCTGCCGGAGATGAAGACCCGGGCCTCGCTCGGGTACCGGTGGAGCGACTACAGCCTGATCGGCTGGGGCAACTACATCTCGTCCTACGAGGACAGCAACGTCGCCTGGACGCCGCCTGAACTGCTGCCCATCGACTCGTGGCTCACCTTCGACGTGACGTTCCTGTGGCGTTTCCCGCGGCTCGGTTTCGATCTCGCCCTGTCGGCGCTCAACCTGACCGACGAGGAGCCGCCGCTCGTTTTCTTCGAGCAGGCCTTCGATCCGCTGACGGCGAACCCGAAGGGTCGCCGCCTGAAGGCGGTCATGAGCTACCGCTTCGGCGGCGGCTCGTAGCCACCGGCCCCTCGCCTCTTCGGCGCCCTTTTCCGGCTCAGGTCCGGCGGTGCGCCGCCGGATCGGAAACCGGGCCGCCGGGTGTAGCATCGGCGCGGAACGAAGAACGGGCCGAGATCCGCCGCGTTCGTCTCCGCGCTCGTCGGTGATGCAAGCTGCTTTCCGATCGATTCCGGCTGGCTCGCTGCACCTGGCCGCGGGCGTTGTGCTTTGTTCGCTCTGGGCGGGGCCGCTGGTTGCACAGGAGTTGCGGGACCGCGGGTCGGAAGACCGGCGGCCACGGTCGGAAGACGCCCGGCCCGTCGCGGCTTCAGGGTCGGAAGACCCCCGGTCACTCGCGGACCGAGTGCGGGCGGATGTAGGTGAGACCTCGCTGCGATGGCTCGCCGTCACGCGGGTCCGGTACTCGATTCCCCTGGAGTTCTCCGTGGGCGGCGGCGCCGTCGTGGCGCGTTTGCCGGCGAGTTACGACTGCGCCGTCTTCTGCGAGTACCGCGGCTTCGTGGCGCAGCTTGAGCCGGGCACGGCGGGCGGACAGGTGGGCCTCGGCTATGCCCGCCTGATCGGTGCGCGCAAGCCGCGTGCGGCATTCCTGAACAACGTCTACGTCGGCTGGAGCGCCCGCGGCGTTGTAGTCCGCACCTGGGGGAACTCCGGGCTCGACCCGGCGCGACAGACCCTGGCCGGTTTCGAGGGGCAGTTCGCCCTGCCTCGCATCACGTTCAACCTGGGCGTCCTGCGGCGGATCAGTTCAGCCCACGAGGACGCCGACCGCTACGTGTATACCGCCGGCGTCGGCTGGGGCTTCTGATGTGGGGGAAGGGCCACCGGACGCCCGCGCGGTTCGGACTGGCTGCCGTCGTCGTCGCCGTGCTCCTCGGTCTTGGCGGCGTCGGCGCCGCCCCGGGCCTCGAGACGGACCAGTTCTTCGCCTGGGGGCGTCACCTCGAGGACATGACCGGGGTGCTGAACGCCCGGATCAACCTGGAACTGGAGCGCCTGGTCGCCGAACTGAACCGGGAGGGCCGCGACCACCCTTGCCAGAAGGTCCGGTTCCGGTTCTTCAAGCGTCACCGGATGCTGTTCTTCGACGGTTTCGAGACCTGGGCGGTCAACTCGCCGCTGGTCAGTCGGTCGCCGTCGGGAGCGGAAGAGGTCCGCGAGTTCAAGGAGGAGTACCTCTACGGCGGCACCTCGCCGCTGTTCGACACCGGCCGCTGGATGCCGGCGAGCCCGACGGTCGAGGTTGCGGGCGTACGATTCGGCACGGACAAGCTGACCCACCTGCTGGGAACCGCCTGGTACTACCACCGCTGGTATCGCAGGGCTCGCGCCCGCGGCGCCCCTTCGGAGACGGCGAAGGATCGCGCGGTTCGTTTGGGGCTGCGTCACGAGATCACGATTCTCGGCCGGGCCGTCTCGGGCGTCCTTTCCCTCGCCGACCTGGAGGCGAACCACCGGGGCATGTGGTTCTACGAGCACCTCTGCGCCGGCGACGACCCCCACATCGTCCATGACGAAGGCGTGTGGCGGCTTCGCCGGCCGTTCGATCTGCGCGATTACGTGACCCCCGAATGGGACGAGTCCTACCAGCCGAACATCGTCATGCGGCGGAAGTGGCCGAAGGTGAGGCAGCGGATGCTGGGATACTGTCGAATGCTTGAACATCCACAGGTGAAACCGATGCGCGAGGCCTACGCGGAGAGGGACCGGGTCACGGAGACGGAAAAGTTGATCGAGGAGATGGTCGTCGCGGGGAAGCTGCCCGACCCGTCACAGTTCACGATCGAGAGTGTGTGCCGTGAAGCTGCGGATTGAGGCGCTGCTGTTGGGGACGCGGGCATCCTTCTCGCATCCAGCCAGACAGGGCGGGACGTTCGCCGCTCTGCTGTCGGCAGTGCTTCTTCTCGCCGCGGCCTGCGGCGGCGCGGCAGATTCCGCGTTGGAGTCAGTGGCTGCTCCGGCCGAGCCGGCGCTCGAGCGCATCGGCGTCGGTTCCTGTCTGAAGCAGGACGAACCGCAGCCGATCTTCGACGCCGTCCTCGACGACGACTTCGATCTGTTCGTGTTCCTGGGCGACAACGTCTACGGCGACGTCGAGTCGGAGGACCTGCGCGAGCTGCGCGACGCCTACGCGATGCAGGCCGCAGCGGACGGGTTCAGCCGCCTGCGCGCCGCGGCGGTGCCGCTCGCCGCGACCTGGGACGATCACGACTACGGCCTGAACGATGGCGGCGCGGACTTCTTCGGGCGCGAGGAAGCGCAGCGGATCTTCGAGGATTTCTGGGGCGTACCGGCGGACTCCGAGCGGGCATCCCGGCCTGGCGTCTACGACGCGGTGACCTACGGACCGCCGGGCCAGCGGGTGCAGCTCATTCTGCTCGACACCCGGTACTTCCGATCCGCTTTGCGGCCGACCGACGAGCGTGGCGCACCGGGCAAGGAGCGCTACCTGCCGGATCCGGATCCCGCGAAGACGATGTTGGGCGAGGCGCAGTGGAGTTGGCTGCGCGGCGTGCTCCAGGAGGAGGCTGACCTGCGCATCCTCGCGTCGTCGATCCAGGTCATCGCCGACGGTCACGGCTTCGAGGCCTGGCGGCATCTCCCGGCCGAGCGCGATCGTCTCTACGGCCTGCTGCGCGAGACCGGCGCGAACGGCGTGGTCATCGTCTCCGGCGACCGGCACCGGGCAGGCATCTACCGCCACGACGATGCCATCGACTATCCGCTGGTCGAGTTGACCGCGAGTTCGCTGAACGCGCCCTCATCCAGCGGGGAAGAGGCCGGGCCGTACCGGCTCGGCCCGACCTACCGGCCCGAGAACTACGGTGGACTGACGATCGACTGGGCCTCCCGATCCGTGACGCTGGAAGTCCGCGGCATGGACGGCGAGCCGGCGCTCACCGAGACGCTCGGCCTCGATGACCTGCGTGGCAGTGGCTAACGCAATCACTGGCTGCACCGGCATCAGGCTCCGTACCACTGGGTAATGGGATGGTCCGCCCCGCACCCTTACGGCCTCTCGTTGGGGCCAGAATGGTGTTTTCTTCCGAACAACAAGGAGGAGGCGGACCGTGAAGGAGGTTACTCGAGTCGGTATCGATCTGGGCAAGCATGTGTACCAGGTGTGCGGGATGGACGCGTCGGGCGCGGTGGTGTTTCAGCGTCAGTTGAAGGCACCGCGGCTGATGGAGTTGATGTCGCGGCTCAAGCCGTGCCTGGTGGGGATGGAGGCGAGCTGCGGCGCGCACCACTGGGTGGAGAAGCTGAGGGATCTGGGCCACGACGTGCGGATGATGAGTCCGCAGTTTGTCCGTCCGTACGTGAAGTCGAACAAGAGCGACTACCACGACGCGGAGGCGATCTGCGAGGCGGTGTCGCGTCCGACGATGCGTTTCGTGCCTTACAAGACGAAGGAGCGCCGGGCGCTGCAGCAGATCCACCGAAGTCGGGAGACGATGGTTGGTGTGCGCACGCAGTTGGCGAACCAGTTACGTGGTTTTCTGCGGGAGTACGGGATCGTGCTGCCTCAGGGTCTGGCGGTGATCAAGCGGGAGGTGCCTGCGATCGCGTCGGACCCGGAGCGGGCCCTGCCGGGCGACTTTCGGGCTCTCTTGTGCATGCAGCACCAGGCGCTGATGCAGGTCGACGATCAGGTGGCGGATCTGACGGCGATGCTGGAGCGGGAGTCGAAGGAGAACCCCCTGTCCGAGCGTTTGATGTCGATCCCGGGGATCGGTCCGATGGTGTCGACGGCGCTGGTGGCGTCGGTCGGCTCGGGCTGGGCCTTCAGCAGCGGCCGTCAGATGTCGGCGTTTCTCGGGCTGGTGCCTCGTCAGGCATCGACCGGCGGGCACACGAGGCTGTTGGGGATCAGCAAACGCGGGGACCGCTACATGCGGGCGCTTCTGATCCACGGTGCGCGGGCGGTGCTGCGCACAGCCCACAAGGGCGAGCGGACGCGGCTCAAGGAATGGGCTCTGGACGTCAAGCGGCGCCGGGGGGCGAACGTCGCCACGGTGGCCGTGGCCAACAAGCTGGCTCGAATCGCCTGGGCGGTGCTGCGACACGACGAACGCTACAGCGACGAACGCCATGTCGGCGGTCGAGCAAGGGACTCACGGGCCGCGGCGTAGACGGCTCGGGGAACAGCGAACCAACGATAGGAGAATCGCCCCACCAAGCAGTTTGCGGGGACTCATTCGAGCGATGGCGAAACAGGTCGGACCGGCGCGTTGAGAAGCCTGAGTCGGCGCAGGGCCCATCAAGAGGCCGTCTGGGTGTGAAGAGGCCGACGCGCGCGTATTCCATCGGGGCCAGGGAGCTCTCTCTCAGAGACTCCCACCAACAGGCCGAATACATGCAAGCAACTGCACCTACCTCGCCAGAAACCCGGAAAGAGCCCTTGCACAAGCGGGGCGGACCATACATGCGCCGGCGTCCCCGCCGGCATCCGGCGCGCAGCGCCGTTCCGGCGTGGCGCCCCCGCAGCAACACCAGGAGATCAGCCATGACGGCCCCCGAACCCGATTCCGAACCCCGGGAGACTCCAGCCGTCTCCCGGCGCCAGGTGATCCACGCCCTGTCCCTGGCCGGCGCGGCCGGCCTGCTGGCCGGTTGCAACGGCGATGCGGCCGGCCCCGCCGGCGAGGCCGCCGCCGATGTTGCCGCCGGCCCGATGCCGGACGATCTCTGGCGCGCGAGCGCCGGCGAGCTGGCGGCTGCGATCCGGCGCGGCGACGTCTCGAGTCTCGAAGTCGTCGACTCCCACCTCGCGCGGGTCGAGGCGGTGAACGGTCACCTGAACGCGGTCGTCCGCGTGCTGGCCGACGAAGCGCGGGCCGCGGCGCGCGCGGCCGACGAGGCGGTCGCCGCCGGCGCCGAGCTGGGGCCGCTTCACGGCGTGCCGGTCTCGGTCAAGGACAACATCGCCGTCGCCGGCACGCCGACCACGAACGGCGTTCCGGCCCTAGCCGATGCGATGGCGGACGAGGACGCGCTGATTGTCTCCCGGCTCAAGGCGGCTGGAGCGATCCCGCTCACCCGGACGAATCTCCCCGACCTGGGCCTGCGCGTCCATACCGACAGCGGGCTCTACGGCGTGACCCGGAACCCCTGGGCAGCCGACCGCAACGTCGGCGGATCGAGCGGCGGCGAAGGCGCGGCCCTGGCGAGCGGGATGAGCTGTCTGGGACTTGGCAACGACATCGGCGGCTCGCTCCGCATTCCGGCGCAGTGCAACGGCATCGCGTCGCTCAAGCCGACCCTTGGTCGGATCGCCAGCCCGACCGGCGGCGACCTGTCGGGCCAGTTGATGGCCGTCGACGGCCCGATGGCCCGCCGGGTTGCCGACCTGCGCACGGCGTACGAGCTCCTCGGGCGGTACCACGCGAGCGATCCGTGGTCCGTGCCCGTGCCGCTCGACCTGGAGCCTCCCGCGTCGCCGGTCAAGGTCGCGCTCGTGCCCGAACCGAGCGGCGGCGCCACCCACCCGGACGTCGCCGCCGGCGTCCGTGCCGCGGGGGAAGCGCTCGAAGCAGCCGGTTACGCCGTCGAGGAGGTCGAACCGCCGATGACCGCCGAGGCGCTTCGGGCCTGGGAGGTCTTCCTCGGCTACGAGCTGAACCTGGCCCGTCCGGCGCTCCGGGAGATCATGTCGGAAGACGCGTACGGTTTCCTCACGGAGGCGCTTGACCTGTTCGGCGTCGATCAGGCGACCGAGTACGTCGCGATGTTCGAGGACCGCCATGCGATCGCCACCGCCTGGCAGGAGTTCCAGGAGGACTATCCGCTGGTCGTAGGCCCCGTGATGACTGAACCGCCCTTCGTCATCGGCCTCGACCTGGAGGACCCCGGGGCGGTGCTTCGCCAGATGCGCTTCGAGGTCGCGATCAACCTGCTCGGTCTACCCGCGGTCTGCGTGCCCACCGGCGTGGCCAACGGCCTGCCGCAGGGCGTCGAGGTGATCGGCGGCCGCTACCGCGAAGGCCTCTGCCTGGAAGCCGGGCAGGCGATCGAAGACGCGTTGGGCATCATCACGCCGATCGATCCGGTGATGGGGTGATCTACAGCCTGCGCGAGGAAGATGGCGAGACCCTGATTTTCAGGCCGTTCAGGTGTGAGTGGGGAAGGTGACCCTCGTGCTGCAGTCGACCGACGATGATGCCCGGCGCCATGGTCAAGTGTTCGGCGAACTCTCGCACTTCCGCCTTGCTGCCGCGAAAGCCCGCGACGAACTTGTGCCAACGACCCGGTGGCACAAGGAAGTCGGCCGCCCACCTGTTCGCCTCATGCTCCCTCTGCTGGTACGGACTTCGGGTTTCGGACTGGCCTCCGGTTGACCGGCTGCCGCCATCTTCGACGAAGACTCGTTTCTTGGAGTGGAGGAGGACATGGGCTGCTTCATGGAAGAAGCTGAACCACAGATGGTCGTCTGTTCGGTGCCGAAGGCTCAACGCGATGACGGGCTTCCTCGGTGAGAGCCACCAAGTTGCGCCGCTGAGCGCCGTGCCAGGTAGGGGCTCGACTCGTGCCAAGGCGACGCCCGCGTCGTTGCAACTGCTTCTCGCCTTCGCCAGCGCCTCTTCTGGATCGTTGACCGTGAAGCTTCGGATGTCCTGAAGGGCCGTCAGGAACGCCTTGCGAGTGTAGTCGGCGCAGTCCTGTTTCTCTGCTTCGATCTCACCCAGTCTGAGCCAAGTGGCGAGTGCCTCAGGCCTGCTCTCGAAGCTCCGCGAATGTCTGTAGGTGGCTTGCTCTGTCGACTGCCTCGCGTTCCAAGCCTCAACGGATGCCACGTTGAAGAACGCCAGCAGATTGGAGACAGTGTTGCGCGAGTTAGTTTGTGGCAAGTAGCCCCTCTTCGCCAGCTCCTTGACCGGGAAGGCCTTGGCCCATGCGGACTCGGCAGCCTGCGCCGAGGCCTCGGCCTCTCGTGCGGCGTAAAGCTGGTAGTCGCTCTCCATGCCGAGCCAGATGCTCGCGTCCAGTCCCAGCACCCTCTCGAACTCGATTGCGGTCTTGGGTTCGACAGGCGCCTTGCCCGCCAGGATCTCGCTGATCAGCTTTGGTGACCGGCCGCAGCGGCGTGCAAACTCGGCTTGAGAGAAGGCCCTGGCCTCGAGGTACTCCTCCAGCAGATGGCCGGGCGGAACTGCATGGTCGGGCCGGTAGGCGTTGGTTGCCGTGGCCATCTCTATCTCCAGTTCAGTGGTAGTCGGTGATCTCGAGGATTCTGATAGCGGTGACCTGCTCCGTCGCGATGCCACCGTCGGACCGTCGTGGAATCGGGTCGTGATTGGCCGTGAACACCAGCCGGTACGGGTGGCCCAAGTCGACGGCGAACGCGTTCTGACGGTCGCCTCGGAGCAGGTGTCGCCGCACTGGCGGCTTCGTTGGAACCAGGCTCAGGTTCTGGGCGTTCTTCAAGAGACTGAGGCGCACCGCAATCTTCTTGGCGAGCTTGCCGTACGCCCTCTGGAGCTGAGTGTGAGAGTTGCACGTCTTCTGCAGCCGCTTCGTCTTGAACGCGATCTCCACGGCTTCAGCGTTACCCGATGGGTAACGCTATGTGGGCATGTGGCTGCTGTCAACCCCGGTTGAGGATGAGGTTCAATCAACCGGGGCTCGAACGACGAAGAGCGGCGCCAGAGGTATCCGTCCAGGTCGAGATATCGTCAGCGTATGGGAGCGATCCGACGCGCGCTCGGTCTCGCTGCTCGCTGGCTCGAAGACGCCGGCATGGGCTTTGGCGTGGCCGTGTCGTCGGTGCGTAGATTCGTTGAGCGGTACTGGCCGGAATCCCTCATCGGGCAGGTCCTGACGGTCGTCGCCATGGTTCTGGCCTTGGCTCTTCTCGCGGCCGCACTTCGGCGCGCGGTCAGGCGCAGAAAGTCGCCGGCCTCTTGCGTACGGGAACACTGACGCCCCGAATGGGCCGATCTTCTCGCTGTCCTGCTGCCCGCCGACGGCTCAGTGGATCTCCGCCGCCTCGCCCCAAGCGGCCTTCAGCTTGTCGATGCTGAAGTCGTCCTGCTTCGCGGCGTCGATGATCACGCGTTCGCGCCGGGCGATCAGATCGGCGGCCGCTTCGACCTGGTCGGCCACGTCGGCGGGGATCACGACGGCGCCGTGCTGGTCGGCGTGGATCAGGTCGCCGTCGGAAACCGCCATACCGGCGACGGTCACCGGCTCGCCGTAGTCCACGACGTGGACGTGGGCGTGTGACGGTCCGATGCGGCCGGCGAGCAACTGGAATCCCTCCGCGACGTCGTCGAGGTCGCGGATGCTGCCGTCCGTGATCACGCCGAGGCAGCCCAGGCCCAGGTGGATGTTCGAGTTCACTTCGCCCCAGAACGCCCCGTAGCCGCGGGCGTGGTCGTCGAGGTCCTGGATCACGGTGATCGTGGGGCCTTCGCCGGCAGCCAGGTACTCGTAGTAGCCCACGGACGTCCGGCGGGCCTGCTTCGGGTCCGCCGTGTTCGGGTGCTGCGCACGGATGCGCGCGGTGCGGGCAAAGCCGACGATCGGCGGCAGCTCGGGCTTCGCGCAGACCAGCGGATCTACCGTGTAGCCGTGGCCGCGGCGTTTCGGCGCCACGACCTCCAGCGCGTTGCAGACGGTGGGAGTGTCGAGCGAACGGAGGGCGTCGAGGAGGGCTGTCGAAGTCATGGCGCGGATTCTAGCCCGCTCAGCGCCTGCGGGCGTGACCTGCGCCGGCGCTTCGCGCCGGATGCCGGCGGGGACGCCGGCGCACCCGGTGCCTGCCAGGCGGGTGGGGTGCGACAGACCGGGCTGGCGGTCGTCGGTTGACAAGCCGAGGAGTGGAGATGTATGTTGACGCCGTCAACAACGCCGAGGAGACGCCGTGAATGAGGAACTGAGCCGTTTCGTTCGAGAAGCCCTGGCGCGGGGCGCAAGCCGCGACGAGATCAGGGAGGCGCTGGCCGACGCGAGCTGGCGGCAGGCGGATATCGACAAGGCGCTCGGCGCCTGGGTCGACCGCGACTTCGTGGCGCCGGTCCCACGGCCGCGGCCGTACCTGGGCGCGCGGGAGGCGTTCCTCTACATCGTGCTGTTCGCGGCCCTGTACGCGGCGGCGATCAGCTTCGGCAACGTGACCTTCGTGCTGATCAACCGGGCCTTCGCGGACGTTGCCTTCACGCCGCCGGCCGCGGCCTCGGCGGAGATGTTGCGCTGGGGGCTGGCCTACCTCGTCATCTCCTTCCCGGCGTTCCTGCTCGTCCAGCGGCTGGTGCGGCGCACGCTGCGAAGCGATCCGGATCTCCGCTCGTCGAGGATCAGGAAGTGGCTTACGTACCTGACCCTGTTCGTCGCGGCGGGCGTTCTGGCCGGGGACCTGATCGCCCTGGTCTTCTTCGGCCTGGGCGGCGAACTGGCCGTGCGGTTCCTGCTGAAGGTCGCGGTCGTTGCCGTGATCGCGGGCAGCGTCTTCGGCTACTACTTCTGGGACCTGCGACAGGATGACGTCGAGACGGCCGAGGGCGGCCGGACGCCCAGGCTGCCCGCGATCTTCGCCGGAGCGTCCGGGGTCGCCGTCGTCGTTGCGGTGGTCATGGGACTGGTGGTCGTCGGATCACCGGGCGAAGCGCGGGAGCGTGGCCTCGATGTGGTGCGCGTGAGCAACCTGCGGGACGTCGTCCGGGGCGTGGATGTCTACTGGGAGAGGAGCGGTTCCCTGCCCGCGAGTCTGGAAGCGCTCAGCAGCGAGCGCGACATCGACATCGTGTCGATCGTCGATCCACAGACCCGGGCGCCCTACGCCTTCCGGACCACGGGGGAGAAGGCGTACGAACTCTGCGCGACGTTCAGCCTCGACGCGCCGACCGACCAGGCGTCCCTGCGGACGTACCCGTACCGGGAGCGCTTCTGGCGGCATCAGGCGGGGTACTACTGCTTCGACCTCGAGGCGATCGAGCCCGACGCGCGGACCTGGTAAGCGGTGGCGGAGAACGCGGGCCATTCTCGCCGGAAGCCGGCGGGAACCCGGGTGGCGCACCCAGTGGTTACACGGCGACCTGGAGCTGGACCCGCTCGGACAGCCGCGCGCCCAGGAGGTGCGAGGCGTCCGCGACCATCTCGTGGAGGATCTCGGCGGCCGGCCGGGTCTTCGTCAGCATGCCCGACGTCTGACCGGCGGCGTTCATCAGCAGGTCGTCCCTGCCGGCGGTGCGGATGGAGTGGAGCAGGTCGCGCGTGAGCACGCCCTGGAGCCCCATCGGGAGGGCCCGGATGCCGCTCTGCTCCCAGGACTCGATCAGCGGGTTCGTGATGTTGCGCATCGTCTTGCCGCTGTAGAGCCTGGTCACGACCGTGTCTTCGGTCGATGCATCGATGATGCGTTCCTTCTGCAGTGCGGGCTGGTTCGCCTCGTCGGAAACCAGGAAGGCGGTGCCGCACCAGCCGCCGATCGCGCCGGCGGCGATGACCGCGGCCAGCCCCCGGCCATCGGCGACGCCGCCCGCCGCAACAACCGGAACGGGCGCGACTGCGTCCATGACCTGGGGCAGAAGCGCCAACGTGCCGATCTTGCCGGTGTGGCCGCCGGCCTCCGTGCCCTGGGCGACGACGATGTCGGCACCGCCGTCGGCCACCCGGCGCGCGGCGCGGGCGTTGCCGACCAGAGAGACGATCTTGATGCCGGCGTCCTTGAGCGCTCTCGAGAAGGGCGCCGGGGAACCGAGACCGGAGGCGAACACGGGCACCTTCTCCTCCAGCAGGACCTCCATCTGGGCGCCGGCGTAGCTCTTGCCCTCGGGAACTGCCCAACTCGGCTCCGGGGGAGGCGCCTCGATCCACTCGATACCCAAGTGCTCGGCCATCTTCCTGAGCGCGTCGCGGGTCTTCTCCGGCACCAGGTCGCGGGTCGGCACCGTGGCCGAGGTCGGCCCGCTGCCCGCCTTCTCCAGGAAGTTCGACGCGAGCAGGAGGTCGACCCCGAACGGCTTGTCCGTTTTCGCCCGGACCTTGCGGATCTCGGCCCGCAGGTCCTCGGGGCTGTAGGCGACGCCTCCGATCACGCCCAGGCCGCCGGCCTCGGAAACGGCTGCCACGAGTTCGGCCTTGGCGACGGGTTCCGCGCCGCCCGCCACCGGGCCCATGCCGGCGGAAAAGACGGGATACTCGATACCCAGCATGTCGCAGAGTTCGGTGCGAAGGTAGGGACGGGACATGGCGGCTCCTCTTTGGGCTCGTCGACCTGCGGCTCGCCTGAGGGGTCGCGGTCGGGTTCGTCTAGGCGTATCGGTCTTCGGCGTCGGTTTTCGGGCCGTGAGTATACGCGTGCAGCAGTCGCTTCAAAGCAGGTCCAGTTGGGGAATGCGGAGCTCGTTCGCCACGGCCTGTTCCACCGTGTCCAGCCACCCGTCGCGCTGTTCGGGGTGCAGGGCCAGGACCGGGATCTTTCGATCCTTCAGTTCGTTCCAGAGCCGGTCATCGATCTGCTGCCGGAAGGCGGGGTCGGTAGCGCGGATGCCGTCGGCCTGAGCCTCGCTGCCACGCAGGATGGGTACGTAGATCTTCAAGTCGTACGTCGCGCACCAGGACTCGATCAACGGTTCGAGCGGTGGCTGGCGGCCCCTGGCGAACAGCAGGTAAACGTAGTTGTCGAGCACACTCCGGTCGCAGATCACGACGGGCGCGCGCGCTTCCGCCACGAGTTCGTCGGCGATCTGGGAGTGAAGAATCCAGGACTGCGCTTCCAGGGTCGTTCCCTCGTTGAGCGGCAACGGGCAACGTCGCGCCACCTCGACGACGACGTCGAGGTTGATGTCGCGGCGTTTCAGGCGCGCGGCGAGACCGTAGGCGAGGGTTGTCTTGCCGACGCCGTGGGTGCCGATGAAGGCGATCTTGAAGGGCATTTGACAGGGGCCAGACTACAGCCGTTCCCGTGGTCGTGAGAGGATCTCCCGGGTGCGCGCATTCGGATTCGCCATTGCCCTGGTCCTTGCGGTCGCGGCGTGTGGGCCGGCGCCGGATGAGGCCTCGGGCGCTGACTGGCCTGACCGGTCGCCCCGGTTCGAAATCGTCGAGGAGTTGCGCGCCGATCTCTCGAGGCCACGGGCCGCGGCGGACGGCGGCGGCACCGCCTTGGTCGAGGAGCTCGGTGGGCCTGCGGTCGCGGGCCGGCCGGGGACGTGGCGCGTCGTCTATCGGGCGGGGCCACTGGGAATCGCGGTCGGCGGCGCCGTGTATCTCCAGGTGTCGCCCTTCTGGGGCTGGAGCACGCCTCAGGCCGAGCGCGAAGATGCTCTCGGCTACACGAAAATTGCCACGGATGCCGAAGGCGTCGATCTCTCGGCTGAGACCCTCGATCAGCAGTTGCTGGCTGTCCAGGTCGGCGGCCGTCGTCTGCGGGACGGGGAGCGGATCGAGATCACGTACGGCGTAGGGCCGGCGGGCGCCTTGGCGGACCGGTATGCCGAGCGGGACTCAAGGTTCTGGGTGGCCGTCGACGGCGACGGCGATGGCGTGCGGGAGCTGATCTCGGAGTCCCCCGCGGTCGACGTGTTGCCCGGGCCGGCAGCGCGACTGTTGTTGCACCTGCCGTCGACGGCGGGGCCGGGCGAGTCGGTCGACCTGGTCGCGGCCCTGGTCGATGCGGCGGGCAACGGCTGGCCCGAGTTTCGCGGCACGTTCGAACTGCGGCTGCCTGCGGGCGTTGGCCTGGACGACGGCCGCGACAGGCCAGCCGGCGACGGCGCTTCCCGGCCGGTCGTCTCCCTGCCGTGGAGCGAAGAGGACCGCGGCCACCTCGTCGTCCCGCTCCGGCTCTCCGCCGATTCCGGCGGCGTCGTGCGGGTAGAGGGAAGAGCGGACGGTGCCGGGTCGCCTTCCGGCTTCGAGGCGGAGAGCAATCCGCTCGTCGTCTCACCGGCCGGCCGGCGCATCCTCTGGGCGGACCTCCAGAATCACTCCGGTCTCTCGGACGGCTCCGGGGCCCCGGACGACCTCCTGCGGTACGCCCGCGAGATCGCGGCCCTGGACGCGGCGGCGGTGACCGACCACGACCACTGGGGCATGCGCTTCATGGACCGCGAACCGGCGATCTGGCGGCGGACGCTTGACGCGGTCGATCGCCTGCACGATCCCGGTCGCTTCGTGGCGCTTGCGGGATACGAGTGGACGAACTGGGTCGAGGGTCACCGGCACGTCGTCTTCTTCGAACCGACCACCGAGGCGGCGGCCGGACTGCTCCTGAGTTCGATCGACGAGAGTTACGACGAGGCGCACGAGCTGTGGGCGGGGCTTGACGGGGTTCGCGCACTGACTTTCGCCCACCATTCGGCCGGCGATCCGATCCCCACGGACTGGTCGCAGGGGCCTCCGCCCGGACTGGAGCCGGTCACCGAGATCGTCTCGGTCCACGGGTCGAGCGAGTCGGCGGACTCACCCGGCGTGGTGGTCCGGGGCGCCGTCGAGGGCAACTACGTGCGCGATGCGCTCGACCGTGGTTACCGGCTGGGATTCGTCGGCTCGAGCGACGGCCATGATGGCCATCCCGGTCTCGCACACCTCGCGTCGCCCAGCGGCGGGGTGGCGGCGATCCTCGCCGACGACGCGACGCGGGAAGGGATCTACGAGGCGCTACGGGCTCGCCGAACGTACGCGACGAACGGTCCGCGGATCGTGGTGCGCGCGAGCTACGCCGGCTGGCCGATCGGCGCCGACATCCCGGCCGCCGCGGCAGCCGCCGGTGAAGTGGGGCCGATTGCCGGCGTGCCGGAAGGAACGCTGGTCGTGCGGGCGGTGGCACCGGCCGAGATTGCCCGGATCGACGTGATCAGCCGCCAGAGTGCGACCGGCGCCGGCGCGATCGCGGGCGAAGCCCTGTGCCCGGAACGGGAGCGCGAGTGCAGCCTGACGGTCACACTGCCCGCCTTCCGGTCGGGCGGTTACCTCTACCTGCGCGTCGTCCAGACTGACGGCGGCGCCGCCTGGACGAGCCCGTTCTTCTTCGAGTAGCGGGGCTACTCGGCCGCCGCTTCCTCTTCCTCCACGTGCACCATGATGTACTGCGAAAGACCGGGCTCGTCGAGCGTGCGGTGCTCGCCATCGCCGATCTGCAGGCAGAGATAGTGCTCGCCGGGGCCCAGCTCAAGTTCGATCGAGTCCGAGCCGTCGCCGAAGTGGATCCACGGGTCGGCGGTCGGGATCACGATGCCGGGCTCCAGGCACTCGCCGTCGATCGCGATGTGGTAGTGGCCGGCGCCCTCGTTGATCGCGCCGTCGCCTACCGGTTCGATGATGAAGTTCTCGGCCGCGAACCGCAGGTTGACCAGGCTCGGGATCGTGGCGTGGTTCTCCAGCCCCACGAAGTAGACCCGCGGCGCACCGTTGTCGGCCGCTTCTTCGGCGTGATCCATGTCACCTTCCGCGTGGTCGTGGTCCGCGTGGTCCTCGCCGGATTCCGCGGCGCAGCCGGCGAAGAAGAGCAGCAGCGCGGCTGCCGCCACGACGAGGATCGAACGGTTCTTGGCGAGATCGAGGAGCATGTCGGGTGCCTCCGTCGGAAGACCGGGCCGGGGCCCGGGGAGTGACGATTCGGTGAAGGCGAGACGTTAGCACGCTGGCGTGTGAAGGTACGGTGAGGAACGTGCGTGTTCCGCTCCCCGGTCGAGCGGTCCCGGCGCTTGGGGGACCCGCCGGGCTTGCCGATCCGGGGCCGGTCGGCTAGATTCCCTTTCGCCATGTTGAAGAACTTTCTGTTTGCGATCGCGTACCTTCTCGGCGCCGGCTGGTGGGCCAGTCAGGCCATGGTCGACGCCGCCGCCGGCTCCTGGTGGAACCTGCTGGCCTTCTTCGCCGTGCTGACCTTTTTCCTGGTCCGCATCGGCTGCGTGGGGGGCAGCGAGGAAGATGCCCAGAAGATGGGCAACATCTTCTCGATTCTGACCGCGGTGGCGCTGCTCGTCCTCGCGGTGATGGGCCTGATGGGCGAAGGCGGCGGCATCGCGAACCTGGTCTTCGCGCTGCTGTTCGCGGTCGTGGCCGGCATTGGCGTCCGCGCCACGGCCATGACGCACGCGTAGTCGCGGCCCACAGCGCCGCCACTGGGTGCGCCGGCCCTCTGGCCGGCTTCTGGAAGACGACGCGCCGCGAAGCGGCGACCTTGTCTATCTTACAGCGCCTGCCTTACAGCGCCGCCACTTCCTGCTCCAGCACCTCGGCGTACTTGTCGTACGCCGCCTGTCGCAGCTTCGGCAGGTGGGTGGTCGGGAACAGGTCGTCCGTGCCCGCGTACTCGCGCAGGAGTTGCCGCGCCACCGTGATCTTGTGGACCTCGGTCGGACCGTCCGCCAAGGCCATGTGGAACGAGTCGATGACGCCGGCGGAGTAGGGCATCTCGTTCGAGACGCCGAGCGAGCCGTGGATCATCAGCGCCCGTGAGAAGACGTCGAGGTAGACCTTCGGCATGACCGTCTTGACCGCCGAGATGTCCTTGCGGACCATCCGGTAGTCCTTGTACTTGTCGATCTTCCAGGCGGTCTGGAGCACGAAGAGCCGGAACTGCTCGATCTGGGTCCAGGAGTCGGCGATCTTCTCCTGCACGAGTTGCTTCTGCGCCAGCAGCTCGCCCTGGGTCTCGCGGGAGAGCACCCGCTCACACATCTGGTCGAAGGCGGTGCGGACCTTGGCGATCGTTCGCATCGCGTGGTGAATGCGGCCGCCGCCGAGGCGGGTCTGGGCGACGACGAAGCCCTGTCCGCGCTGGCCCAGCAGGTGATCCTTGGGAATCCGGACGTCCGTGTAGCGGACGTAGCCGTGCGAGCCCTCCTCGGTCCCCGTGCCGACGCCGACGTTGCGGACGATCTTCACGCCCGGTGTCTCCTTCGGCACCAGGAACATGGACATCTTGTTGTAGGGCGGAGCCTCCGGGTCGGTGACCACCATGACGATCAGGAAGGAGGCGTAGCGTGCGTTCGAGGAGAACCACTTCTCGCCGTTGATCACCCACTCGTCGCCGTCGAGGACGGCCTGTGTCTTGAACACCTTCGGATCGGAGCCGCCGTGCGGCTCGGTCATCGAGTAGGCGGAGACGATCTGGTTGTCGAGCAGGGGTTGCAGGAAGCGCGCCTTCTGCTCGTCCGTGCCGTAGTGGGCGAGGATCTCCGCGTTGCCCGAGTCCGGCGCCTGGCAGCCGAAGACGATCGGCGCGTGCGGCGATCGGCCGAGGATCTCGTTCATCAGCGCCAGCTTGACCTGACCGTAGCCCTGGCCGCCGAGGTCCGGTCCAAGGTGGCAGGCCCAGAGCTGGCGCTTCTTGACTTCCTCCTGGAGCGGTGGGATGAGCTTCTGCCGGTTCGGGCAGGAGAGGTCGTAGGGGCTGCCGAGAACGAACCGCAACGGCTCGATCTCGTCCCGGACGAACTCGTCCACCCAGTCCAGCTTGTCCTGAAATTCAGAGTCGGTCTCAAAGTCCCATGCCATGCCGTGTCTCCTGTGGCGCCGTGTTCCTGAGGGCCGAATAGCGTACAGGATGCGCGCGTAGACTCGCCGGATGATCACGAACGACCTCTTCCTGCCTGGCGCGCCCGGGTTCCCGCCGGCATCCGGCTTCCGCGGCGCTTCGCTTGCCGCGATGCTCCTCCTGCCGCTCGTTGTGGTGGCCTGCGGCGGCGACCACACTGGCGACGCCGATGCAGCCGTCCAGACGCCGGTCGGCGAGTGGCGCCACTACGCCGCCGACCGCGCGTCGACGAAGTACTCGCCGCTCGACCAGATCAACCCCGCGAACGTCAACCAACTGCGCGAAGTCTGGCGCTGGGCCTCGGTCGAAACGGAGGCCGACACGGAGTACCGCGGCGGGATGTACAAGAGCACGCCGCTCTACATCGACGGCGCCCTGTACATCACGACTTCGCTCAGTCAGGTCGCGGCGCTCGACCCGGCCACGTGCGAAACGAGCTGGGTGTACGACCCGAGGAGCTACGACGCCGGCCGTCCGGCCAACGCCGGCTTCCAGCAGCGCGGACTCGAGTACTGGAGCGGGGAAGTCGACGGACAACCAGCCAGCCGGCTGATCTACGCGGCCCACCACCGGCGCCTGATCTCGCTCGATTTGACGACCGGCACGCCGGACCCGGCGTTCGGCGACGGCGGCATGGTGAACACGGCCCTCGGCCTGGGCCGGGAGATCAACGAGAGCCAGTACACCCACTCGGCGCCGCCGATCGTCTGCGCCGACGTGATCGTGCTCGGCTCGATCATCTCGGACGGTCCGCGCGGGCCGAAGATGCCTCCGGGCCATGTCCGCGGCTACGACGTGCGCACCGGCGAGATGCGCTGGAGCTTCCACACGATTCCCCAGCCCGGCGAGTTCGGCAACGACACCTGGCTCGACGGATCCTGGGAGTACTCAGGGAACACGAACGTGTGGACGATGATGAGCTGCGACGACGAGCTCGGCATTGTTTACCTGCCGGTGTCGACGCCGACGAACGACTGGTACGGGGGTCACCGGCCGGGCGACAACCTGTTTGCCGAGAGCCTGGTCGCGCTGGACGCCCGCACGGGTGAGCGGAAGTGGCACTTTCAGGCCGTTCACCACGGTCTTTGGGACTACGACTTCGCTTCCGCCCCGAACCTGGTCGACGTGACGATAGATGGCCGCAAGATCAAGGCGGTGGCCCAGGTCAGCAAGCAGGGCATCACCTACGTCTTCGACCGGGAAACGGGCGAGCCCGTGTGGCCGATCGACGAGATCCCGGTGCCGCAAACGGCGGTCCCCGGCGAATGGAGTTCGCCGACCCAGCCGATGCCGACGAAGCCCGTGCCCTTCGAACGGCTCGGACTCACGGAGGACGACCTGATCGACTTCACGCCGGAACTGCGGGCCGAGGCGCTCGAGATCGTCGAGGACTACGTGCTCGGCCCGATCTTCACGCCGCCGCTGGAGGTCACGGAGGGCGGCAAGCTCGGGGCGCTGACCCTGCCGTCCGCTGCCGGCGGCGCGAACTGGCGGGGCGCGGCGGTCGATCCCGAGGTCGGCGTCCTCTACGTGCCGTCGATCACCAAGGTGATGAGCTTCGGCGTGCAGCCGGCCGATCCGGCCCGCTCCGGGTTCCGCTACGTCGCCGCGATCGACATCGTGGAGGGGCCGCGCGGTCTTCCCCTGGTCAAGCCGCCCTACAGCCGGATCACCGCGATCGACCTGAACACCGGCGAGCACCTGTGGCAGGTCGCCCACGGCCCGGGACCGAAGGACCATCCCGAGATCGCCCACCTCGACCTGCCGGACCTGGGCAGTGATTCCCACGGCATCCTCTCGAACGGCGGCCTGGTGCTGACGAAGGACCTGATCTTCATCATCCAGGCCGACTACGACCCGAGCCGGATGACCTTCATGGGCGACGCCGGCCACATCCGCGCCTACGACAAGCGCGACGGCGCGAAGCTCTGGGAGCACCGCGTGGAACCGACGCCGCACGGCACGCCGATGACCTACCTCCACGAGGGACGGCAGTACGTGGCCTTTACTGTCGGGACCGGCCGCGGGGAACAAAGTCCGGCCCTGGTGGCGTTGGCCCTGGAGTAAGCCTTGTAACAGGGAGGTCAGTTTGTATGCGGTGGTCGAAGCGCGCCATCCGCGCCGGCATCCGGCTTTCGGCACGGCGCTCAGACACTGGGTGCGCCGGCGTCCCCGCCGGCATCAAGCGCGCTGCCGCGAAGCGGCGCGCACGAGTCGCTGGTGGCTGGGCCGCACGTTTCACAGGTCCTGCAGCACCGTTCGCCGCGACCCTGCTCAGCACACTGCTCCTCGGCGGGTGTTCGGCCGTCCGCACACCCGAACCCGCCTGCCGCCCGCTGGAGACCGCCGAACTGCCGGCTCTCGGCCTTCTCCGTGGCACATGGATGGGCGAGGAGCAGTTCGTGCTGGTGGATTTGCACCAGTCCCGCTTGCTCGTCTACAGCGTGACCAAGGGACTCGTTCGGATCGTCAACGGCCGAGAGAGCGCGGACCCGGCGCTGAACTTCGTGTCCCCCACGGACGTTCAGCCGTGGGGACGAGGGTATGTCCTGGCGGACGGCTACCCGGATCAGGGTCGCTTCCTTGAACTGGACCGAAAGCTGCGACCGGTTCGCGTGCTTTGGGAGAGCGACGTGGAGGGGACGACAGGTGTGTCGAGCGAGGGGCGCCGGTACATGGTCCATACTGGCGACGAGGTGTTCAACATCAGGCAGTTGGCCGCTCTGCGCGACCGGATCTATGTAGAGGGCGTTCGGTGGGATGACGCACGGCATTCGGACCCACTGCAGCAGCACGAAGAGGAGTTTGCAGAGTTCAGGGTGGATTCCCGACCAGGCGCGTCGCCCGCTTCACTGCGGGAGGTGGCCGCCTGGCCCGGCTTTGCTGGCGAGCTTGGTTGGGTTGGATCGGCTTCCGACCTTGTGGCGACAGGCGATCGCGCCGGTTCAGCGTTCGCCCTCCGTTTCGCTCCCGACGATCCCTTCATCCAGGAACTCGTCGGCGAGGGTCGGCGGCTGGAGGCCTTTCCGGACCTGCCGGAGCCCTTCCCGGAGTCGCTTCGCGCCGCCGGTGGCGGTTGGGCTGGATGGGGGCCCCTGGAAGCCTCGAGCTATCCCGCCGGTCTCTACGCCGATCGGGAGTCTCTCCACGTCCTGATGCGGGACGCGACCGGCGATGGCGTCGCTTGGGACCTGCATCGCATCGACCCGGAACGGGACGCCGTCATGAGCAAACTCCGCCTGCCCACGAACGCGCCTCACGTGGCTCTGCTTCCGGGCAGCCGATACTGGGTGCTGGAGGAGGCGAGCAGCGGGCTGGAGCACCCGTTCCGGCCGCCGATGCGGCTCCTCCTGCTGGACGCAGCCGCGATTCGCGCCGGGGCGGTTCCATCGTGCGATTGAGTTCTGTTCTCGCCTGCATTGCCATTCTTCATCCGCTTGCGGCGTTCGGCACGGCTCAACAGGCACCAACGCCTACTCCGGGCCAGCTCGTCGTCCTGGGAGCGGACGGCGAGCCGGTCGCCGACGCGTCGGTCACGGTGCTCCAGCCGAGCCGGGCCGGCCTGTCGCCGATGGACGCGTTCCTGGTGCGCAGCGAGACGGCGCAGGACGGCGTCGTCGAGGACGCCGTGCCGCGGCTGCACGGACTGACGGTGGTCGTCGACGATTCGTCGCATTTGCCGTTTGTGGCCGCGTACCCGAGCCGGCCGCCACCGGGAGTGATCCGGCTGCAGCCGGGACGGACGGCCAAGGGCGTGGTGCGGGAAGCCGCCGCCGGTCGCACGGTGACGGGAGCGAGCGTGTGTGCGTCCTGGCGCGACGCGGCACTTCCCGACTGGTTTGGAACCTTGCGGCGTTGCGCGGACAGCGGCGAGCGCGGAGCGTTCGAGCTTCCGGGCCTGGCGGCCGGGAACCTCCAGGTGACGGCCGAGGCGCCCGGTTTCGAGACGGGCGCCAGCACGATCGAACAGGGTCGCCGGGCCTCGCGCGTCGTGTTCGAGCTCATCGCCAGCGAGCAGCCGGCGGGGCCGGCAGGGGCCGGCGATGTGCGCGTCGAAATCGTGGGCGCCGCCGGTGAGCCGATCCGGAACTTCACGATGCGGACCAACGGCGTCGGCCGGATGGCCGGCTCCTCGCACGATGTGGAGGACGCCGAAGGTCCGGTGCTGATTCCGATCAGTGCTTTCTTCGCGGACGATGCCGCGGTCGACCTTTCGTTCCGGGCGGAGAACTACCTCGAGTCCCGGTTCGTCCGCGTCGCGCCGATTCCCGGCGGCGAGATCGAACTCGGACTGATCGCCCTCGAGCCTGGGGCCGTGGTGCAGGGGCGACTCTTCGACGCGGTGGGGGCGGAACCCGCCGCCGGCTGCGTGGTCGAGCTTCTCTATCCGGGCCCGGGCGCCATCGCGGCCCTGATGTTGCGACAGCGTCACCTGACGGTCTCCGATGCCGAGGGCCGGTACCTGCTCGGCGGCCTCGGGGCGGGCCGCTATCACCTGCGGCTGCAGTGTTTGGGGGCACCGGTCCTGGATCGGCTCGTCGTGCTGGGTGCCAACGGACTGGCTGACCAGGGCGAGTCCTGGATCGACTCCGGCCGGCGGGTCGCGGTGCGTGTCCGGGGTCTTGACGCGGGGATGGTGCGCGTGCTGGACCGGTTCAAGGAGATCGAGAGCCCGATCGTCGAGACGGCGCTGCGGTCATCGGCAGGGGCCGGGGCAGGCGGAGGCGGCGATGAGGACTCGACGGTGCAAGCGGAGTTCCTGGCGGTTCCCGGCCTGTACAGGCTGGATGTCGTCGACGGTGCCGGCCGCCTCCGCGTGTCGCAGGAGATCGCGGTCGAGGAGGGGGCGGCCGACGTGCAGACGTTCGACGTGGCGCTGGCGACCAGGACGATCCGCAGCGTCCTGGTGCTGGACGGCCGCCCGGCGGCGGGCGGCGCCGTCTCCTTCGGCAGCGTCTTCGAGCCATCGCGCAGCACCTTCAAGATCCAGCTCTCTTCGCAGCGCCGCGGCGGCGCCCAGCAGAGCCGGATGTTGGGGATGGGAAGCCCCACGGTGCGCGCCACCGTCGGCGCGGACGGCTCGTTCGAGGTCGACGGCGTCGCCGATGACCTGCTGTGGATGACGTGGTACGCCGGTGACGGCACCTACGTCGGGCGGTTGTGGCCGGCCGGGCCGGTGCCGCGCATGGACTTGGACGGTGTTCGGGTGAGCGGCTCGCTGCTCGACGTAAACGGCACGCCGGTCGGCGGCCAGGTGTCCCTGATCGGAGACGTGGGCCGCGTCGTCGCGTTCGCGGAGGTCGGCGACGACGGCCGCTTCGTGCTGCCGCCGGCGCCGCCGGGGAACTACCGGCTCAAGGCCAGTGCGGGGGTGTCCCCGAGCCGCGCTCGGGAGGGCAGGGGCAGTTTGGCGGGAACCGCGGTCCAGGATCTGGTGATCACGGCCGAGCCGCCGCTTGACCAGACCCTGCGTGTCGAAGAGACGGAGCCCGGCACGCTCGAAGTGGAGCTGCGGCGTGCCGACGGCAGCCCGGCCGGTGGCGTCTGGCTCAACTTCGTCAACGCGGCGGGCGATGTGGTCGGCGGCGGCCTGGCCTCGGCCGGCGGGCAGAACACCCGGAACGTGCCGGCCGGAGAGGTCGCCGTGGTCTGGAACGACGCCGCCGCCTGCGCCGGTGGCGTCGGTCTGAACGTCGAAGCGGACCGTACCTCGACGTTGCGGGAGTCACTCCCGATGGGCCGGCTGCTCGAACTCCGCTGCCCGGCCGCCGACTGCGCCGGCGAGCCGCTCTCCTTTCTCAGCGTGACAACCGAGTCCGGCGCCGAGATCGCGAGCCACCTGACCGGCGTCGGTGATGCCGTCCGCTTCTCCGAGTCCGGGCGGCTCGGCCTCGGCTGCGTGACGCCCGGCGCCTACGAGGTGTCGTTCTGGGCGGCTGGCCGCCGCTGGGGCGCGGAGGTCAGGGCAAGTAGCGGAGGGGATCCGGAGGAGCGGGTGATCGTCAACGGCCGGGAGGCTGGGCTGTAGTTTGCGGGCTATCGCGAGCCCGCAAGCAGGCTTTGAAGCACCTGCGCGGGTTGCGCGAAGTCGTTTGCGCCGCCGAAGCGGCCGACTTCTTCGCCGTCGCGGTAGACGATCGCCATGGGCAGGCCCGTGACCCCGTTGTCCTTGACTTCGGGGTCTTCCCAGCCGGCCGGCGGAGAGTCCAGACCGTAGTAGTCGAAGGCGATGTTCGAGCCTTCGAGGCCGGCGTTCACGTTGAGCAGGTTGGGCAGGACGCGTTTGCAGACGCCGCACCAGGAGCCGAAGAAGACGCGAACCCTGACCGGTCCGGCTTCGCGGAGTGCCGTCATCGCCGCGGGGTTCGGTTGGAAGGCGGCCATCCCGTCGCGGTAGCCGGGCGAGTGTTCCAGCAGTTCGCCGAGGCTGCGGTCCCCCAGGAGGGGTGGCCGGGGGAGGATGCGGATGCTCCGACCCTCGATCGGAAGGGAGATCGCGGTCTGGTCCGCCTCGGCCTGACCGATGTACGACTTGTTCGGTTCGGCGACCACGTCGTATCCGCCGCCGGAGGCCAGCAGATCCGTAGCCGGCAGGTGGTCGACGGCCATGGTTCCCGCCCACAAGAGAACGGGACCGCCGAGGGAGTCGCTGAGGATCAGCATCGCCCTGGCTCGCTGGGACATGTAGAGCTCGGCCCTGGAAACGGTCTGGCCGTCGATCTCGAGGATGTACTCGTCGACCGGCAGGAACGCGCTCAGCACCGGGTGGGTGGCGGGCTGGGCCAGGGCCGGCGCAGCCAACGCGGCCAGCAACGCCAGCAGGGCGCCGAGCGCGGACGTGATGCGGGGAGTCCTCACGAGAGCGGATCCTAGCGCAGGGGATCGCATGCTCGCCGGATGCCGGCGGGGACGCCGGCGCACCCGGTGGCGGACGCGAGGCCGAGAACCGGATGCCCGGCGGGGGCGCTGGCGCACCCGGTGGCGGAACTCGCCGCGATGCGCGGCATCGTGGGGAGCAGGTCAGGCGACGCGCGAGCCGAGGGACTGCTCGTCGAGCTCGTCCAGTAGCTGTTTCGCCCGGGTCTTCGCGGTGGCGACGGTGCGCTCCTTGACGCCTTCGTAGCCGCGGATCGAATCGGGCAGTTTCGCCGCCTCGACGACCAGCGGCGCGGACTCCGCGTCGAGCCGGTCGATCGCGCGGTACAGAAGCTCTCGGTACCAGTCGAACAGGGCGCGCTCCAGCCGGCGGTGGCGGGTGGCGCCGAAGATGTCGAGGACGGTGCCGCGGAGCCGGCGCGCCCCGTAGAGCAGCCGGAAGATCGGCCGCGACCAGGCGCCGAACCTGATCTTCCGCCCCCAGCCCATGCGCCGCAGGGTCGGCGGGTGGAGGAGGACCCGGCGAGTGACCGGACCGTCGTAGTCGTTGGCGATCTTGTCCCAGATCGGGTCCTGCAGCCACAGGCGCGCGACCTCGTACTCGTCCTTGACCGCGAGCAGCTTGAAGCCGTAGCGGGCGGCTTCTTCGCGCACTTCCGTGTGGCCTGGGAGTCTGGCTTCCTCAGCCTGCCCGATCTCGTCGACGAACCCCAGGTAGCGCTCGGCGATTCCCGTGCCCTGGTAGAGGAGCAGGTCGGCGATCCGACCGGGCAGGAGACGATCGAGCTCGCCTCCCCGGGGAGCGCCCTGGACCATGCGAGCGAGTGCCGTCCCGAACTTCGGCGCCCAACGCTCGATCCTTGCGCGGGCGGCCTCCTGGGCCGACGCGGCGGTCTGTGCCGGCTGGCCCTCGAGGCCGGCGGCGCTTCGGAACCGCTCCGGGTCCGCGACGGAGAGCCGGCCATAGCGGAAGGCCTGGATGTTGTCCTCGACCGCCACGCCGTTCGCCCGCAACGCTTCCTCGATGAAGCGGGACTTGAGCGGCAGCAGCCCCTGCTGGTAGGCGGCGCCGACCAGGAAGATGTTGCCGGTGACGCTGTTGCCGAGCAGCCGTTCCGTCGCGGCCTCCGCGTCGACGAAACAGCTCCGGTCCCGGTCGGTGAACAGGGCCAGCCGCTTGCGCAGCTCATCGAGCGGCGGCATGCGGGCGGCGTTGTCGGTGATCACGGCGGCTGGGCTGATCCCGGCGGTGTTCGCGACCACGGCCGTGGTTTCCTTCGAGAACCGCTTGATGTTGTCCGTGGCGACCGTGGCGAGCAGGTCGAACGACAGGGCCAGGTCGGCCTCGGCTTCGCCCAACTTGTTCGCCCGGTCGATCGGCTTGCTGCTGAGCAGGAGGTTCGAGACCACCGCGCCGCCCTTCTGGGCGAGGCCCGTCTGGTCGAGATGAACCGCGTACCGGCCTTCGAGCAGCGCCGCGGTGACCAGGATCGCGTCGACGGTCACGACGCCGGTGCCGCCGATGCCCACGAGCAGAGCTCTGAAGGTGGCGTCGTCGGGCAGTTGACGGACGGGCTCAGGCGTTTCGTCTTCACCCAGCGGCGCGGCTGCGGCGCGTCGCACCGGCTTCGTGGCCGCCCCCAGGTCGACTGTCATGAAGGCGGGGCAGTCGCCCTCGATGCACGAGTAGTCCAGGTTGCAGGACGACTGGTGGATCTGGGTCTTGCGGCCGTACTCCGTCTCGAGCGGCGCGACCGACAGGCAGTTCGACTTCGCCGCGCAGTCGCCGCAACCCTCGCAGACCGCCGGGTTGATGTAGACCCGCTGGCTCGGCGTCTCCTGGATGCCGCGCTTGCGCTCCCGGCGCTTCTCCGCCGCGCACTGCTGGTCGTAGACGACGGCCGTCGGGCCCTTGATCGCGCGCAGCTCCTTGAGCACGTTGTCGTAGTCGCGGCGATGCCGGATCTCGACGCCGTTGTCGTCGCGGTGGGGGAAGCGATCCAGGTCTTCGGTCACGAGGACGACCCGCTTCATGCCCTGGAGCTGGAGCTGTTTCGCCACGCCTATCGAGCTCAGCAGTCCGACCGCGTCCTGGCCGCCGGTCATCGCGACCGCCGAGTTGTAGAGGATGCGGAAGGTCATGTGGAGGTTGGCGGCGATGCACGCCTCGATTGCCTTGCTGGCGGAGTGGGCGTACGTACCGTCGCCGACGTTCTGGAAGACGTGCTCCTGCTCGGTGAAGGGCGCGAGTCCGATCCAGCAGGCGCCCTCGCCGCCCATTTGCGGCAGCCAGCTCACTCCCCGGTCCATCCACATCGCCATCGCGTGGCAGCCGATGCCGCCGCCGGCGTAGTCGGAGCCCTCGGGCAACTGGGTCGACGTGTTGTGGGGACAGCCGCTGCAGAAGTAGGGCGTGCGTGGCAGGGCGGCCGGCAGGGACGTCGCCAGGACCGTGGCCTCGGCGCCGGTCCGCAGACGCGAGAGGTTCTCCGCCGGCACGGCGCCCGGCAGCCGCTGCTCCAGGTAGGCGCCGAGGATGAGCGCCATCTGGTGGCCTTCCAGTTCGCCGTGCATCGGGAACAGGGCCTCGCCGCCCGGCGTCTCCTTGCCGCCCACGAGCGGTCGGTCGGGCAGGTTGTAGAGCGTCTGTCGCACCTGGGTTTCGATGAACCCCCGCTTGTCCTCGACGACGAGGATCTCCTCGAGGCCGTCGGCGAACTCGCGCAGGCGCCGGGCCTCGACCGGCGCGATGCAGCCGAGCTTCAGGAGGCGAATCCCGTGGCGGTCGAGCGCGGCTTCATCCAGGCCCAGCAGGTGGAGTGCGAGGCGCAGGTCGCGGTAGGGCTTGCCGGCCGCGACCAGGCCCAGGCGGTCGCCGGGGCTGGCGCAACGAATGCTGTCCAGGCCGTTGGCGTGGACGTACTCCAGGGCGGCCACCGTACGCTCGGTGAAGATCTGGCGCTCCATCTCGACCGTATGCGGCGGCAGCAGCCGCATGTCGAGGTGCTTCTGGAACGGCCGGCCGTCGATTTCGAGATCCGGCAGAATCGGCGGCGCCGTCCGGGGCAGGTCGATCACCGCGCCGCCGTCGGCGACGTTCGTCACGATCTTCAGGGCCGCCCACAAGCCGGAGAACCGGGACAGGGCGATGCCGTGCAGGCCGAACTCCAGGACCTCGGCCGGGTCGCCCGGATACAGCACCGGCATCGAGAGGTCGTACAGACTGATCGTGCTGTCGCCGGGAATCGTCGAGCTCTTGCAGGCCGTGTCGTCGCCGGCCAGCACGAGGACGCCACCGTGCTTGCCGGTGCCGATGAAGTTGCCGTGCCGGAAGGCGTCACCGGTGCGGTCGACGCCGGGGGTCTTGCCGTACCAGATGCCGACCACCCCGTCGTAGCGCTGGTGGGGGAACCGCTCGAGGAGTTGGGCGCCATAGATCGACGTCGCCGCCGTCTCCTCGTTGATCCCCGGTTGGAAGACCACGTCGTGTTCGGCCAGCAGCCGGCCGTTCCGCATGAGCTGCTTGTCGTACTCGCCGAGTGGCGATCCGGGGTAGCCGCTGATGAACGAGCCGACCCGCAGACCGGCTTCGCGGTCCCGGCGGTGCTGGTCCATCGGCAGCCGGACCAGAGCCTGGATGCCGGTGATCGCCACGCGGCCTTCAGTCAGCGTGTACTTGTCGTCCAATGAGAAGGCCGTCATTACCCCTTAGCCTACCGCGACCGGGCGGCCGCTGTCCGGTTTTCTGAATCGCCGCGCTGGGCGCTACGAGCCGCCGCGAATCCGGGCGAACCACTCGTGACCGGACGCTGCGGTCCGGCCGCGGAGGACGGTCTGTTTGATCGACCGAACTCCGTTCCCGGGGTAACCGGCAATCGTCGCGGAAAGTTCCCGTGCCCGGTTCAGGACTTGATCGTCGGCTGTGACTTCGGCCGCCACGCCCATCCGCTCGAGTTCTGCTCCCGTGTAGCGCCGGCCGACGATCGCGAGGCGGGCCGCCACGCTCTCCGGGTGACGAAGCCGCAGCCAGGCCATGTTCATCGGCGCTGCCATGCCCATCTGGATCTCGCCGACGTGGAGGAAGGCCTGCTCGCCGGCCACCAGGAGATCGGCGGCAAGCGCCAGCGCGGATCCGGCGTTGATCGCGAAGCGTTCGAGCGCGGCAACGATCGGCTTCGGGCAGTCGTAGAGAGCCGCGTGAACGTCGAGCCAGAGGCCGCTGAAGGCGGGCATCCACTCAGGCGGCGGGTCGGCCCGGAATTCGCCGAGGTCGAGACCGGAGCAGAAGGCGCCGCCCGCGCCGCGCACCAGCAGGACGGCTACGTCGTCGTCCTGGTGCGCGGCTGTGATCTCCTCGTGCAGGCGTTTCGCCAGCGGCCCGGTCACCGCGTTGCGGCGGGCCGGCCGGTTGAGCACGATCTCGGCGACGCCGCCTTCGCGGGTCGAGTAGACCGGATCGTCGACGGAGGGCACGTCAGTCGCTCTCGGAGGCTCTCTGTGCGTCGACGAACCAGTCTCCGGGCAGTGGCTGGCCCTCGTACAGGCGTCCCTGGAACCGCCTCATGCCGTGGAGCCAGCGGTCGATGTCGGTCCCCTTGCGGCGGACGTACTCCGCGACCTCGGGGTGGGGCAGGACCCAGAAGCGCTCCTCGCGGACCGCCTCGATGCAGGCGTCGGCCGCCTGCTCGGAGGTCAGGACGCCGTCGCCGGAGGCGACCCCGACGGACAGGCCCTGGCGCCGGTTCCGGTCGGGGCTGTTCGCGCCGATGTTCGTCTTCACCGCCTGTGGGCAATGCACCGAGACGCGAATGCCCTGGTGGCCGTGCGTGATCGCGATCCACTCGGCCAGGGCCACCGCCGCGTGCTTGGTCAGCGAGTAGGCGAGCGAACCGATCTGGGTCAGCAGACCCGCCGCCGAGGCGGTGCTCATGATGTACCCCTCGCCGCGCTCGATCATCGAGGGCAGAACGGCCCGCGCGGCATAGACATGGGACATCACGTGGACGTTCCACTGGTCGTTGATGTCCTTGTTGGGGACTTCAAGACCACCCATCGTCACGAAGCCGGCGTTCGACATGAACAGGTCGATCGGGCCGATGTTCGACTGCGTCGCCGCGACCAGGTCGCGCACCGCGCCCTCGTCGGCCACGTCCAGCCCGACGCCCGTGCCGCCGATCGCCTCGGCGACCTCCTTGGCTCCGGCCTCGTCCAGATCGGCGACGACGACGTGGCGGGCGCCCTCGCGGTGGAAGCCTTCCGCGAGTGCCTTCCCGATTCCGGAAGCTCCGCCTGTGACGACCATGATTCTGTTCGCTATGTCCACTGTGTGTCCTCCCTTTGTGGCTGGCAGTAGGCCGTGTGCTGTCGTTGACGTTGGCGCGCAATCCTACGACCTGAGGCGTGTGTCGGGAACCGGCGGCGGCCAGTCCGGCGTTGATCGGGTTGCCTTACTGGAGTAGGCTGTTCGGTAAGGAGACCCGATGATCGTCAAGATCACATCGAAACGCCAGGTCACGTTTCCGGCACGCGTACTCGACGCGCTCGGAGTGGGACCGGGAGACCGGCTGGAGCTGGTCGAGGGTTCCGATGGCTTCCGCCTGCGGCCGCAGAAAGTCCGCCGCGAGCGCCTCGCGCCGCTGCGCGGCAAGTTGGGGAAGGGGATCGATCCGTTCGACCTCGAGTCGTTCCGCTCGCAAGGGTATGACCCCGCGCTTCGGGATTGACACCTCGATCCTGGTCCGCTTGCTGACCGGCGAGCCCAGGGAGGAGTTCCTGGACTGCGTGGCGGGGCTGATCGCGCTGGTCGAGCACGAAGGGAGCGAGATCTTCGCCTCGAATCAGGTGATCGGCGAGGCCTACGTTGCGGTGCAGCACCACTACCAGGTATCGAAACGGGACGCCCGAGCCGGGCTGCTCGACGTGCTCCGCAGCGGTCTCGTCTCGCCACTCAACGGGCATGCGGTGCTTGCGGCCCTGGCAGCGCCTGGAAGCCCCGGCCTGTTTGACCGTCTGATCGCCGATGACTACTCGCGTGCCGGGCTTGAGGTTCTGACCCTGGATCGCCGGATGGCTTCGCTGGCTGACGTGCGGCGTCTCTCAGTCCCCAAGCCGATCCGCTGAGGGGCCGCCACTGCGCCGGCGATCTCTCCACGGTCGGCGAGGGCTTGGAGCGGCCCGGATCGCTTGACGAAACGCCCGCGATGTGTTCGGCTTCACGGACTGTTCACAGTGTCGGGCAGCGTGGAGTGAGACAATTGCCGCAGAATCGAACCAGTCTTCTGGTCGCCTTGATCGTGGCACTGAGCGTGCCGCAGACGGCCCACGCTTACCTGGACCCGGCGTCTGGCAGCATGATCCTGCAGGCGGTGATCGGCGGTGTGGCGGCTGCGGCGCTTGCCTTCAAGTTCTACTGGCATCGCATTCTGGCTTTCTTCGGCTACGGCAGCCGCGACGAGCCAGAGTCCGAGTAGTGCGAACCGGGGCTGCGAAGACCCCCGCGTCCGAAGCTGAGCCTTCGTCCTTTCGGGACCCTGCGGGCCAGGTGATCGAAGGCAGGGACGGCCGGATTTTCCGGAGCGTCGCCCCGGCAGCGGTCGAGGAGTATCGCCACGTGCGGACGTGCGGCCTCGTCGACGCTCTGGTCGTCGAGGGGGCGCTGGTGGCGGCGGAGGAAGTCGATCCGGTCGAAGTTGGCGTTCTACCGCCGCCCGGGGGCCTCGTCCTGGAGCATCCCCGGCTGCCGTTCATCTCCTACCCGTACGAGTGGCCCTTTTCGCTGTTGAAGACGGCCGCCCTGCACCATCTGGAAATGCAGATCCGGTTGCTCGACCGGGGAATCTCGCTTTCGGACGCGAGTGCCTACAACGTGCAGTTCAAGGGCGCCAAGCCGGTTTTCATCGACTGGCTGTCGATGCGACGCTACCGCGAAGGCGAGTACTGGCAGGGTCACTCCCAGTTCTGCGAACAGTTTTTGAACCCCCTGCTTCTGGCAGCGAAGCTCGGCGCCCCGCACAACGCGTGGTACCGCGGAATGCAGGAGGGAATCCCGGCCCGGGAGCTGGCTGCCTTGCTGCCGCGGCGCATGCGCTGGTCGCCCAGGATTCAGGCGCATGTCCTGCTGCCTCTTCGCTTCGAACGCCGGGCCGGCTCACGCAGCGACGCGGCGAAGCGGACGGAGCGACGTCCTCTGCCGCGCAACGCCTATCGCGGTCTCCTGACCCAACTCCGGCGCTGGATCAAGAGCCTGGAGCCCAGGGGCACCGACACGACCTGGAGCGACTACTCGACACTGACCAGCTACGACACCAGCGAAGCCTCGCGCAAGGCGGAGGCGGTGCGCGCCTTCGTTGCTGAAGCGCCGCCAGAGCAGCTCTGGGATCTCGGCTGCAACACGGGCGAGTTCTCCGCGATTGCGCTGGAGGAAGGCGTTCGCGACGTGATCGGTTTCGATGCCGACTTCGGGGCGCTGGAGAGCGCCTGTGCGCGGGCGCGGTCCGATCGACTGCGCTTCCTGCCGCTGTACCAGGACCTCGCGAATCCGTCGCCGGACCAGGGCTGGTCGCAGGTCGAGAGGCGTTCGCTGGGGCGCCGTTCCCGAAGCGCGGGCGCCCTGGTGGCGCTGGCCGTCCTCCACCACCTGGCGATCGGCCGCAACGTGCCGCTGCCCCGGATCGCGGCCTGGCTCGTCTCGCTGGCGCCCCGTGGACTGGTCGAGTTCGTTCCCCAGGGCGACCCGCGGGTCGACGATCTGCTCACGCTACGCGGCGACCGGTTTGCCGACTACACGCCGGAGGCCTGGGAGGCAGCGCTGGAACCCTATGCCGCGGTTCGGCGTGTGGAGACGGTGTCGGAGAGCGGGCGGCGGTTGTATACGTACGAGCGGAGGTGACCGGGCGATCCCCCGGGTCAGTTCGGCTGGGCGGGGCGCGGCTGCAGGTTGACGAGCAGGTTGTAGTGGTCGCTCTGGAGGTCGAGCGGCTGCTCTGCCGTGCCCAGCTCGTGCCGGAACTTCAGTTCGTAGACGCCGGCTTGGAGCCCATCGATTGCGAAACGCCCCTGGTGATCGGTTCTTGCCCGACGCGGGCGCTCTTGCCCTTGCAGTTGGGCGCTGACGAAACCTCCGCTGGCGCGTTGGCCGGCGGCCGACACCTGACCTGAGAGTTGGAGTCCCGGCTCGAACCGGAGTTCGACGGAAACACCCGGCCCGCCTGGCTCGAGATTCACCTCCTGCAGGGGCGACCGCCGTTCGCCGGTCGTGGCCGAGACCTGCCAGCTTCCGGGTGCGAGGGCGCTGAGTTCGAAGTCGCCGTCGATACCGAGCCTGGAGTTGCGAAACAGGGCGCCCTTCCAGGCCTGCACCTCGGCCGATGCCAGATCGGCGCTGTCCAGGCCGGTGACGGAGCCTCGAATGGAAGCCCCGGGTTCCAGGACGATCTCGAGGCCGGAGATCGACTGACCGTCGATCTCGACCGCGTCGGGCGACTGCCCTTCCGTATAGCCGGCCAGCCGGGCGACGAGCCGGTAGCGGCCGCGGTCGAGACCGGCCACCTGGAAGCTGCCGTCGAAGTCGGAAACGGTTCGGGTCGGTGGCGCCAGCGACCGCCTGAGCCTGCGGAGGCTGATGGCCGCTTCGCTATCTCCGTCGACACCCGGTAGCTCCTCGCTCGCTTCAACGGCGACTCCGGGGATCGGATCGCCGTCCGCGGACCGGACGACCCCACTGATCTTCCCGCCGGGGCCGAGTTGCACGTGAAGTTCGTTTGCCCCGGGTTCGAGTACGACCTCGCGTGAGACGTTGAGCATGTGGGGATGGTCGATCTCGACTTCCGCGGGTCCCGTCGAAACCCAGAGCGTGGCGCGACCGCCGGCGTCGGTATCGCCGAATGCCGTCCGTCGAGAGCGATCCGTCGGCCTGGCTCGGACATCGGCGTTCGCGACGGGTTCGCCGAGTCGATTCGTGACGAGGACGGTCAGTTGGTCGGGAGTCTCCAGACCGAGTTCGATCTCGCGCAGCTCCCCTTGCGAGAGCGCTATTCCCTCAAGGATTGCCCGGGTGGTCTCGTCGCGGGCTTCTGCGGTCCACCGCGCGGGAACCAGGGTGTCGAAGCGGAAGCGCCCGTCGTCGTCGGTCCGGCTCCGGTGGAAGAGTGCTTCTGGACCGCGACCGCGGGCCACTCGGGAGAGTTCGCTCGTGGGCAGTCTCAGCCGTACTTGAACATCGGCGGCGGGCGTCCCATCGGGTTCCAGGACCCGGCCGGCCAGCGCTGCTCCTTCCGCCAACTCGATCACAAGCGACTCGCCGGTGGCCGGTCGGACCGATTCGACGACCGAAGAGACGTAGCCGTCGGCGGACGCGGTGACGTCGGCCAGTGCCGGCAGCAGTCCGCCCAACCGGAACCGTCCGTCCTGGTCGGTGGTCGCGGTTCGGACCTGACCGGACAGGTCTTGTGTTCGTTGCCTGGCACGGACATCGGCTCCCTCGACGGGACGACGGTTCGGACCGATCACGACTCCTTCGATTTCGGCCCCGGGTGTGAGGGTGAAGACGCCAAGGTCGACGTAACCCTCTCCGTTTGTCACGTTGGCGGCGTTGTTCAGCAGGTCGATGTACTCGGGATGCACGACATCGAGTCCGTACTGGCCGGGGGCGACACTTGGGAACTCGAACTCTCCCCGCTCGTTCGAGGTCACCGGTTCGGCGGCGTCGCTGTCTTCGTAGGCTTCCCGGACCTCGGGATCGTCGGGTGGCCAGAGCAGCCGGACCTGCGCTCCGGCCACCGGCACACCGTCCAGGTCGACGACCGTTCCCCAGGGTTGCCGCCCCTGGGTCAGGACGATCCGAAGCGCGTCGACCGGGGCGTCGCGTGTGAAGGCAGGCAGGTCAAGCTGGGCGGAGGCGAAGGCCGGGGCTTCAACGGTAAGCAGGTAGGTGCTTCCGTAAAGCGCGTTGTCGATCCAGAACGAACCATCAGGCCCTGATGTCGCTCGCCCCGACCGGCCGGTCTCCTGCTGGAAGAACCATCCCCTGCCGCTGGGTTCGAGTCGGACATTCGCCCCGGCTATCGGGTGCTCGAATGCGTCCACGATCCCGCCGGTGAGGGGCGCCGCGGGAACGATTCCTATCGACATCACCTGCGCGCGCGCAATCTGATCGGACGGGACCTTTGCCGTCGCGGAGATGTAGCCGCCGGCGACCACGCCGAACTCGGCGCGGTCTCGCCGCGGAGTCGCCGCCAGGTCGAAGCCGCCGGAGCCATCTGCGACGGTGCGGCGCCCCGGGTCGGAGCGGACCCACACCACGGCATTCGGGACGGTGAACCCCGTTTCGGCGTCCGCGATTCGGCCGGGAGTCGCCGCAGGGGCCAGGAGTCGGACTTCGACGATCGCTGGCTCGGCCGCGTCGTCGAGGGATGGACGATTGTGCGCCAGTACCCGGGCGAATGCGCCGCCGTCCGTTTCCACTTCAAAGGCCTGCCGTCCGTCGGCGGGCGCACCGACCGTAGCTTCACCGAGGTCGTCGGTCAGGGCCAGGGGAACCGCCGGTTCGCCCGGCGTGCGGACTAGCGCGCGGCCTGCGGGTCGTCCGTCCGGTCCGCGGACGCGCAGCGCGACCGACGGCGTGGGATCGAGTCGGAAGACGGCCCGACCACCGCTCACCGAGCCGGTGCTGTGGCCAAAACCTGCTGCCGAAACGGCCACCCGGGCGTTGCGGGCAGGCATGAGAAACTGCGCCAAACCTTCGGCGTCCGTGCGCGTGGACGCGCGGTCGAACTCCGGGTAGAGCCGTTCCGGTTGCTCGTGCGGTTCCCGGTAGGGCGGATCTGCCGGTTGTTCCGCTATGGGCTCCACGACCACGAAGGCTCCCGCAATCGGCTGGCCGTCCGGGTCCAGCGGCCGGACGGTCAGGTGGTGGCGGTCCGGCAACTTGATTGGTTCGAGGTGCAGTGGGATCCTGAGCGGCAGGATGTCGCGGTAGACGAGCGGGAGGGTGACCGGGGCTTTGTCCGTCGGCGGGTTCGGCCGGATCTCCAGGCGATACGGGCCAATCGCCGGCGCCGACAGAGAGAAGGTCCCGTCCGGTCTGGTCAGGGCCCGGTCTGCCGGCTCCGGCAGGGCATCCGCTTCGCCCAGCAGGTCGAGGTCGATGGCGTAGGCGCTCGGATAGGGCCGCAGGACGACCTCGACACCGGCGGCGGGTACGCCGCGCTCGTCGACCAGGGCGCCGGTGACGGTGAGCGTCGGGTCGGCTACTGGCTGTGCCCAAAGACCGCCCGCGGCGAGGCCGGCGAGGACGAGCCAGAAGAAGGATGGCGAAATGCCGAACCGGAACCGATGCCTGGCCTGAGTCATGGAGAAGTTCCCGCCGCGGCCTACGGGTTCGGTGGCGTGGACGGAACAGGTTGCAGTTCGATGACCAGACCCTCGCGGTGTTCGCCGGGAGCGACGTTGATGGGAATCTGCCGGCCTTCGTAGCCCGTCTGAGTAACCCACAACTGCTCGGCGTTCGCGCGCAGCTTGAGTTCGAACCTGCCTTCGTTGAGGCTGAAGGAGGCGCTGGCGCTGGTGACCAGGGGCGCGGTGTCGCCAGCTCGCGCCAGCGCGGCGATCGTCGCCGCGTCGGCGGCCGTCACTTGAGCGAAGTCGATTGGTTGGCCGGTCCGGGCATCGACAATGACCCCGGCAAGAGTCGCCGTTGCTGGCTCCAGATCGAGTTGCAGGCCCTCCAGGTCGGCTTGAAGGTCGACCGAGCGGTACTCCATGCCGCCACCCAGGGGTCGGCTGATCGTCAACTGGTAGGCGCCGGGCTCAAGACCCTCCAACTCGAAGCGGCCCAGGTTGTCGATGTTCGCGGTCTGTCCCTGGCCTCCTCCCACCGGGTATGCCCTCACACTTCCGCCGATGAGAGGTTCCCCGGCGTCCAGCACCTGTCCGGTGAGGCGAAGTCCCCGTTCGTAGGGCAGCTCGACGTAGGCCTCGGTTGCACCCGGCTCAAGGGTCACGGAGCGCTCTACCGTCCTCCAGGCGGGTGGGTCGCCTTTCCTCGCGATGACTTGCCATGTGCCCGGGGCGATGGAGTCGACAGAGAAGCGTCCGTCGGATTCCGGCTTGGTGCTTCGCCAGCGGGGACCCCGGCGGACCTGGACTTCGACCTGCGCCAGGTCGGCCGGCGATAGACCGGTCACGATGCCGACGATCGAAGCCCCGGGTTCCAGAACGATCTCGATTCCGTCAGGCGAGCCGCCGCCGCCGACTTCGATCGGTTCGTCCGGTCCACCGTCCGCGTAGCCGGGTGAACGCGCGGTGAGGTTGTAGCGACCGGGCTCGAGGCCGGTGAGACGGAACGTGCCGTTCTGATCGGAGACCGTGTTCGTCCGGTGAAAGTCGGTGTCGAAGGAGTACTCCGTCACGGCCTCCACCGTCGCCAGGGCGAGGCGAGCGCCGTCGTACGAACGAACCGTGCCGCTGATTTCCAGGCCGGGCTGAAGCTCGAACCGGAGTTCGTTGTCGCCCGGATCGAGGTCGACCTGCCGTGACGCGTCCTGGAGTCTCTCGTGACTTACCTCGACCGTGGCAGGGCCCGGAGCGATGTCCGTGATCGACTGACCGCTGCCGTCCGTCTGTCCGTAGCCGCTTGGCAGGCGCTCGCCTGGAGATTGGATCGTGATCTGCGCACCGGCCACTGGCTCGCCGCCATCCGTTGTGACGATCACGGTCAACCGGTCCCTGGTCTGCAGGAGGAGCTCGATCTCTCGCTCCGCGCCGGGAGCCAGCTCGATCTGGTCGAGCTTCGCTCCCTCGGCGCCCTTCTTCGCTTCCGCCGACCAGGTGCCGGGTACGAGACGGTCGAACCGGAAGCGGCCCTCGGCGTTGGTCATCTGCCGTGGGAACATGTCCTGGGCGCCCCAGAGTCGCGGATCGCCGCCGGTACGGTAGTTGCGCTCGATCCTGAGTGAGACGAGAATCCCGGCGACGCCGTTGCCGCCGTTGTCGAGCACCCGGCCACCGACAGACGCCCCGGGTTTGAGTTCGATCAGGACGGGTTCGTCCGCGTTCGTGCGCACTCCCGCCCGGACGAGCAACGGGTAGCCGGTGGCCCGTACGCTGAGATCGGCGAGGTCCGAGGAGAGTCCGTCGAGTCGAAAGCGACCCTCCGCGTCCGTCCTGGCGGTCCTGGTTGGACTTCCGCCCGCCCGGTACGCTCCTCTGGAGAGGACCGTAGCGCCCGCTACCGGTTTCCCCTCGGCGCCGGTGACGACGCCGTCGATCGTCGCTCCGGCGACCAGCGTGAAGTCGCCGATCTCGAAGTCGGACTCGCCGGCCGGCACGTCGACCCGCGTCACTGGCCGCTCTGAGTACTCGGTGTGACGGACTCCCACCTCGTACTCGCCCGGGGCGGTGGCGGGGAGTGTGAACGCGCCCTGGTCGTCCGTTGCGGCGGCCGTGGCAGGTGTATCCAACGGCGACCTGAAGTCGGATTGGTCCAGTGGCCAACGCAATTCGACCTGAGCGCCGGTGACCGGGTTGCCTTCCGTGTCGACGACCTTCCCCAGGACGCTCCGGCCCCGAGTCAGCACGAGATGAACGGGCTCGATGACCTGCCCGGGTTCCAGGGGTGGCACGTCGAGGAACGCCCTTGCATATCCCGGCGCGTCTGCGATCAGCCGATAGGTGTGTCCGTAGACAATCTCCTCCACACGGAACGAACCGTCCGCGGCGGAGGTGGCGGATCCCGAGTTGAACGAGTAGCGGAGTGCGGCGCCGGCGCCGCGCGGTGTGGCCCGGATCTTCGCACCAGGAACGGGCCGGGCGGAGCCGTCGGTGACGACACCGCGAATTGGAGCCGCAGGCGTCAGCCCGATTCGTACTTCGTCGGGGTTCGAAGTCTCGGAGGCGGGGACGTCGGTCGTCACGGGGAGGTAGCCGTCGGCCGATACCTGCAGGCGTGTTGCCGTTTGGGGTGGGGTGGTGTTCAGGTCGAAGACGCCGGTTGGACCGGCGTAGACGTTGCGACCGGGGTGGCGCACTACCCAGACCGCCGCGCCGTCGACCGGCAGGCCCGACCCTGTATCGACGACTCGGCCGGGAATCCGGAACGGGGCAACGAGTCGAACGTCGAGGATCTGCTCTCCGGAGGGCGGACTCGCGGGATCCGGGACGGGTGGCGAAACTGCGGCGGACGCGTGGTTTGCCCCTTCGAGGGCCCAGGTTGCCTGTGAGCCGACGGCCCTGCTGACGACCGCCTCGCCGTTGGCGTCGGTCAGGCCCAGGGGCGTGTTGGGAGTTCCGAGAGCACCGGCCGTACCGAGCATGCCGAGGGCGCCGGCAGCGTCGGCAGGGGGCGTTGCGTCGGGTGTGCGGATCAGGACCCCGGGCGCCGGTGCGCCGCGTGGTCCCCGGACGCGAAGTCGGATACCGGGATCCCGCTGCAGGCGCAACGCGGTTCGGCCGGATGCCGTCCTGGCCTTGCCTTGAACGAACCCCGGCGCCGTGACCAGCACCTGGGCGTCCTCCGTCGGCATCGGCAGGCGGGCGATCCCCTCGGAGTCGGTGCGGGAGGCGGACGGATGGTAGGAAGGGAACACCTGCTGCGTTTGCGGGGGCGTGAAGTTCCCGGCCTGCACTTCGCGGACCATCCGGGTGAGAGCTCTCAGGTAGCGCGGCGATACCCAGACCGTAGGGTGTGCGATCACCAGTGCGCCCTCGACAGGCCGATCGTCGGCGTCGAGCACCCGGACCGCGACCATGTGCCGGTTCGGCACTTCGATCGTTTCGGCAACTCTTTGTCCCTGGAGGGGCATGAGGTTGCCGACAACGGCAGGCTGTGCGGGAGTGGGCTGGCCAGCAGGCGTTGGCGGCTCGAACTCCAGCCGGTAGGGCCCGGCCAGCCTCGCCGACAGGGAGTAGGAGCCATCCGCGCCGGAGCGCGTGCGGTCCACTTCCTCGGGCAGCGCGTCGGGCACGCCCAGGAGGTCCAGGCCGACCTCGTAGTCGCTCGGGTAGGGCCTGAGCACGACGTCGACCTCGGCGAGGGGAGCGCCGCGCTCGTCGACGAGGGCGCCGGAGATGGTTGGCGGCTGGTGTGCCGCGAACTGGGCGAGGAGGAGGCTTGGGGCCGTGAGCCCGGCCAAGCCGAGAGCCAGCAACAGTCGGGACATATCTGCTCGGAACCAGCGTTCGGATCGGATCATTCCTACACTGTAGTGGGCTGCTTCAATGCTCGCTTGCTTCCTCGAACGCCGCCGCAAGAGCGAGCGTTCTGCGGTCACTGCCCCTTGGAGTGACGATCTGCAGGCCCACCGGCAGGCCCGAGGGCCCGACGCCGCAGGGGACCGAGATCGCCGGACAGCCGGTCACGGTAATCGAGTAGCAGGAGGCCATCCAGTCCGTGTAGGTGGACATGACGTGGCCTTCGATCTCGGTGGGGTAGGGCCGGTCGACATCGAAGGGGAGGACCTGGACGGTTGGGAGGAGCAGGGCGTCATGGAGCTCGAAGAAGTCGACTACGCGGCAGTGGAGGCGGGTGCGTTCGGCCTGGGCGCCGGCGACGTCAGATCCCGTGAGAGCCAGGCCGCGTTCGATCTCCTCGATCACGGTGTCCTTCATCTGGTGTCGGTGGTCGGCGAGCAGGGGGCCGAGCTTGTCGGCGAAGAGGTTCGCGCGCAGGGTGCGAAAGATGGAGTCGGCGTCGGAGAGGTCGGGCGCGGTTTCTTCGATTTTCGCGCCGAGGTCCCGGAACACGGGCAGGGCGGTTTCGCAGACCTGGACGACTTCCCGTTCGATCGGGTAGCGGCCGAGATTCGGCGTCCAGGCAAGGCGGAGACCGCGAAGGTCGGCGGGCTCGACCGGGTGGAAGGGTGTGGCCGGCGGGCCGAGTGAGATCGGGTCCATGGCGTCGGGTCCCGCAACGACGGAGAACAGCAGCGCCGCGTCGGCGACGGTCCGGCCCATCGGCCCGAGCACGGCGAGGTCGTCCCAGCCTTGCTCGGGTGGCACCCGGGGGACGCGCCCTGGCGTCGGCCGGAAGCCGACCACGCCGCAGAAGCTCGCCGGGTTGCGCAGTGACCCGCCGAGGTCGCTGCCGTCGGCGATGGGCAGCATGCCGCTCGCGAGCGCGGCAGCCGCGCCGCCGCTCGAACCGCCGCAGGTGCGGCTGGGGTCCCAGGGGTTGCGGGTTTTGCCGAAGACCGGGTTGAAGGTCTGCGAGCCGGCGCCGAACTCAGGCGTGTTCGTCTTGCCGATGACGATCGCGCCGGCACGGCGGATGCGCTCGACGATCAGGGCGTCGACGTCGGGGACGTTGTCGGCGAAGATCGGCGAGCCGAGAGTGGTGCGGATGCCCTTCGTCGGGACGAGGTCCTTGACCGCGGTGGGCAAGCCGAGGAGGGGTTTCGCGGCGGCGGCGTCGGGGTCGCGGCGGCGCAGGTCGTCCGCGGCTCGCGCGTCGGCGCGGGCCCGGTCGCGGTCGAGGGTGCAGATCGCGTTGAGTGCCGGGTTGCGCTGGTCGATCCAGTCGAGGTGTGTTTCGAGCACCTCGACCGCGGAAACCTCGCCTTGGGCGAGGAGCGCGGCGAGGTCGGCCGCGGTGCGGGTGCAGAGGTCGGGAGCGCCGGATGCGGGGTCGGGGGTCACAGGTGGTTCTCACCGGATGCCGACGAGAACCCGTGTGGCGTGATCCGCGCCACACGCGAACCAGTCCGTGCGCCCGTCATCGGGCGCACGGATGGCACGTCGGCGCACCCGGTGGCGGATGCCGACGAGGACGTCGGCGCACCCAGTGCCGGATGCCGGCGGGGGCGTCGGCGCACCCGGTGGCGGATGCCGGCGAAGACGCTGGCGCACTCGGTGGCGGACGCTACTCGGCGCCGGTGCTTGCGCCGCCTCCGCCGGTCACGTGCTCGTCGAGGAAGGCGCGGATGACGCGGAAGATCTCCTGCGCTTCGGCGGCTGAGAAGTTGCCGTGGCCCTTGCCGGGCACCGTGTGGATCTTGTTGGTGACGCCCGCTTCGTCGAGGGCGGCGTGCAGGTTCAGGGCGTGCTGGTAGGGCACGACGTTGTCCACATCGCCGTGGATCGTGAGAATCGGCGGCAGACCGGGCCGGACGTAGGTCATCGGCGACACGTGCTTGGCGAGTTCCATGCGGTCGGACCGGGAACCCATCCAGGCGACGGCGTAGCTCTTTGCGTTCACGCCGTCCAGCAGGTCGCCGACGTCCGTGATCCCGAACCAGTTCACGATCGCCGCGACCGGCATCTCGTACTCGTCCGCCGCGGCCCAGCCCGGTCGGCTGGCGTCGCGGCCGGGGCAGAGCCGGTCCAGGCCGGCGGAGGCCGGAAGCATGCCTGTGGTCAACGAGAGGTGACCGCCGGCCGAGGCGCCGGTCACGACGAGGCGGCTGGTGTCAATGTTGTAGTCCTCGGCGTTCTCGTAGACCCAGCGCAGGGCGCAGCGGCAGTCTTCGACCGCGCCGGGCGCAAGCTCGTTGCGGGCCATGCGGTACTCGACGTTGACGACCGCCCATCCCATCTCCAGGTAGGGCAGCGCGCGCAGCACGCTCGCTTCCTTCGTGCCGCCGACCCAGCCGCCGCCGTGGATGTAGATCAGCGTCGGGACGGGCCCCTGGCCGCGCGGCGTCATTACGTCGAGCTTCGACTCGTAGCCGGAGGCCGTGAGGTATGTGATGTTCGGCGCCACGCGGTACTTGCTCATGATGTCGACCGTCACGGAGTCGCCGTCCTGGGCGAGGACGGGGGCGGTGACGAGCAGTGCGGCGGCGATGCAGGCGGCGACGATCGCTGCCGTGCGCGAAGTTCGGTGGAGTCGAGTCACGGGGACCTCCCTTGGCGTATGGGGATTCTGGATGGTGGAGGGTGAGTGTAGCTTTTGCGTCGAGGGCGGATGCCGACGGGAACCCGGGTGGCGCGGTCCCGCGCCACCCGCGAAACAGTCCGTGTGTCCGTCATCGGACGCACGGATGACACGTCGGCGTACCCGGTCAGCCGATGACCCCGCGGCGACGGTGATCGGCGAGCTCTTCCGCCGACAGGCCGAGCAGGCCGCCGAGGATCGCGTCGGTGTGTTCGCCGAGCAGCGGCGCGCGGCGGGGGCGGAGATCCCGCCCTTCGATTCGAAACGGCGGTCCGACGAGTTCCAGGTCGCCCCATTCGGGGTGTTGGACCGTGGCGAAGGCGCCGCGGGCGCGAAGATGCGAGTCGGCGTACAGGTCGCGAGCGTCGCGCGACGGCGCGGCGGCCACGCCGGCGCCCAGGAGTTCCCTCGCCAGCCAGTCGCGGTCACGCTCCCGGGTCCAGTCGCCGATGATCCGGTCGAGCTCGGCTTCGTTCCGCTTGCGGGCGGCCGCGGTGGCGAAGCGCGGGTCCTCCGTCAGTTCGGAATGGCCCATCGTCGCCGCCAGGCGGGCGAATTCCTCGTCGCTGTGGACCTCGATCGCGAGCCAGCGGTCGATTCCCCAGCAGCGATAGACGCTGTGGGGCGCGGACGAGCGGTGCGCGTTGCCGGCGCGTTCGGGGATCTTCCCGGTCATCTCGTACTCGAGCAGCACTTCGCCGAGGATCGAACTGACGCCCTCGCACTGCGAGTAGTCGATGAACTGGCCTTCGCCGCTTCGTTCGCGGTGGTGGAGCGCCGCGACGATCGAGAAGGCGAGAGTGATCGCGTTCATCAGGTCGACGTCGCCGCCGCTGTGCGTCGGATGGTCGTCCGGGTAGCCGGAGATGTAGGCGCCGCCGGCGACGCCCTGGTGGACCATCGCGTAGCCGAGGTACTCGGTTTCCGGACCGCCGTGGCCGCGGCCCGACGAGGACGCGACGACCAGCCCGGGGTTCACACGCTGCAGGTTCTCGTAGTCGAGGCCGAGCTTGACCATGGCTCCGGGACGCATGTTGTCGTAGATCACGTCGCACTCGGCTGCGAGGCGCAGGGCGAGTTCGCGGCCCTCGGCCTGCGACAGGTCGAGGGCCAGGGACCGCTTGTTCAGGTTCATCGTGTTGAAGGCCATGCCGGCGTCGGGACCGATCTTCTGCGGCGCCTCTTCGGCGCGCGGCCAGACGACGGAGCGACGGGTCAGGTCGAGGCGCTTGGGCCCCTCGACCTTGATCACTTCGGCGCCCAGGGTCGAGAGCAGGACGCCCGCGTAGGGCCCGGCCCAGACCCAGGCGAACTCCGCGACGCGGATGCCCTCGAGCGGCAGGGCGGGTCCGGCCGCGGCGGCGACGGTTTCGCCGACCGATGACGCGATCGACGTTCGCGCGCCGGGGTCGTTGCCGTTCAGTTCGCTCCGGATCTCCGCCGCGTGCTCGCCCAGCAGCGGCGCCGGACGGGACACCCGCGGTTTGGACGCGCTCATCCGGTACGGCCAGCCGGCGTAGCGCTTCGGCCCCGTGCTCGGGTGGTCGACCAGGGTGAAGTAGTTGCGTGCCGCGTACTGCTCGTAGGCCATCACGTCCGCGGCGTCGTGAATCGGGCCGACGGGAATGCCGAGACGGGCGGCGCGGTGGTAGAGGTCGTCGCGCGTCTGCTCGAGTGCCCAGGCGTCGATCTCGGGGGCGATCTCCATCAGGTGATGGCTGCGGTAGGCCATGTCTTTCCACTCGTCGCCCGCGCACCAGGAGGGCGAGCCCATCAGTTCGCGGAAGAGCACGAAGTGGTGGTCGTCGAAGGCGTTCAGGATCACGTAGCCGTCGCTGGTCCGCAGGCGGCCCATGGCGGGCGGCCGGTCCGGCACCCTCGACCAGGTCGTCTCGTGGTAGCGGGCGCTGGCGAGGAGCGGCGCCACCATGCTGACCATCACGTCCTGGATCGAGACATCGACCCTGGCGCCGTCGCCGCCGCGGCGGCGCCCATACAGCATGGACGCGACGGCGAGCGCCGTGACCAGGCCGGCGTGGTAGCCGGCCTGATGACCGCCCAGGGTGACCGGTGCCCGGTCGACGTCGCGGGACCGTACCGGCATCTGGTTGACGAGACCGCCGCCGTGGGTGAGGGTCAGTTCCCCGGCCGGGGCGGCGGCCCTCGGGCCGGCAAGGCCGTAGGGAGTCACCGCGGCGACGATCAAGTCGTCTGGCGCCTCGACGGACGGTTGCCGGTCTGTGATCAGGACCGCGGCGCCGTCGAGCAGGGCGCCGAACGTCTCGCGGTCGCCGTCGTCGTCCAGGTCGAGGACGATCCCTCGCTTGCTCGTGTTGCAGTAGAGGAATAGCGGCGAGCCTTCCGGGTCGAGGGTCTTCGCCGGGTCGCCGCCGGTCGCCCGACGGGCCCGGTCGCCGGCCGGCGGCTCGACCTTGATCACGTCGGCCCCGAGGTCGGCCAGCAGCTTCCCGCAGTACGGGCCGGCGACGCCCTCGGCGAGTTCGATCACCCGGAAGCCGGCGAACGGTCCGTCGGCTGTCTCTGTTTCGGGAGCTTCCTTCTCCGAATTCGTCATTTCAGTTTGTACGCCTCCCGCGCGGAGCGCAGCCACTCGTGGTCGTCGCCGTCCCCGAAGTAGTAGAAGACCGCCCCGTTCGGCAGCATCAGAACCCCGACGCCGCCGTAGCCCAGCATCTGGCGCACCCAGATCTGCCCGGTGCCGGCGGCGCTGGAAGTCACCTCGATCTGTCGCGACCAGACGGAGTTGTTGTACTTGTTCGGCTTGGCCTGGTGAACGGCGTCGAGGCCGCGGTCGTCGGGGTTCTCCTGCATGGTCGCGGCCAGGATGTCCGGATGGAGGACCTGCCGGTCGCCGATCTTGCCGCGCTGGGCGTTCATCAGATTCGCGATCTTGAGGATGTCGTCCGGGGTCCAGAACATGCCGAAGCCGCCGAAGGGCCGGCCGTCGGCACGGTTGTCGGTTCGTACCGGCTGCAGCGCGCCGGCCGACAAACCCAGGGGAATGTAGACCTCGTCGGCGACGAATCCCGGCAGGTCGGCCGGCTTCTTCTTCGTGGCGCCTGTCAGCCGGCCGACATACTCGGTCATCGCGTAGGTGAGCAGGAAGGTGTCCGTCGTGTGGTACACCCAACGCCGCGCGGGCGGCTCCTTCGCGGTAAAGGCCAGGGCGCCGCGGAGCTTCCGGTTCTGGTTCTCGACGACGAAGAAGTTCAGCTCGGTCGTCGTGTCCTTCTCGTCCTCCTGGTCGCCGGGATCCCAGTAGTGCCCGGTCGCCATGTCGAGCAGGTGCTCGAAGGTCACGTCCTGCCAGGCGCCCTTGGGCGGCTTCGGCAGATAGTCCCTGAGGTGCAGGCCGGCGAACTCCTCGCCGTGAATCTGGGCCAGCCGCATCAGCGCGACCGCGGCGAAGGCGGTCTTCGCGGTGGAGTAGGACGGCAGGCGAATCTGGTCCGGGTAGGGATAGTCGCCGTGCCGGGTGCGGACCGGGCCTGCGTAGTGGACGCCGTCGAAGGCGACGCCGTAGGCGGTGATGTGTTCGCGGTCCATGCCGCCGGCGAACGACTGCGGGTAGACCTGGGACCGCGGGTAGTCGTCCCGGATTCGGTCGATCGGGCGCACCGGTATTCGGGCGGCGACCTCGGCGGCGTAGGCGGCCGCGACCGCTCCGGCGTCCGGCGCAACGCCGGCCACAAACCGGGTGGGGCCGGCGTCCCAGAGGTCGAACTTGAAGTACTTGCAGGTTTCCTGGGTCACCTGGAAGGCGGCCGGCGACGTGCTGTTGCCGTCGAACAGGAAGGACACGACGCCGTGATACGCGCAGTTCTGATTGCGCTCGACCAGGGTGATCGGCAGCGAGGCCCGGCTGCTGCCGCCGTCTCCGCGCTCGCTCCAGATGCGCCCCGCGCCGACGATCGCGTTCCAGTACGCGTCGCCCGTGAAGCGGAGACCCCGGTTGGCCGGGATCAGGTGGGAGCCGCTCTGGGTGAGAACGACGGTGAGCCTCGGGATGCGGCGCAGCGCGGAGGTGATTGGAGGTTCGAGAGCCCGCGAATAGAAGTCGTGGTGAACGGTCCACGAAGAGGCGCCGCCGCCGAAGAGCTGGAGCGTTCCATCCATCTCGTGGCGTGGCGCCGCGGCGTTCTCCGGCAGCGCGAAGGCCGAGTTGTCGATCGGCGACGGCAACTCTCCGGCTTGCAGTTGAGCCGCCGGCAGCAGGCTCCGCTCGACCTCGCCCGATCCGGCCAGGGGATCGCCGGGAAGGTTGGCGGCCGTCGCGGGCGGTGCGGCGCCCACCGCGAAGGCGAGCAGCAACACGGAGCGGAAAGAGAGCATGGCGGCTGATGGTAGCTTGCCCGCGATGTCCCAAGTCACGAGTCAGGCATGTACGTCCATCTGATCGACGGCACCTACGAGCTCTTCCGGCACCACTTCGGTGCCCCGAGCTACCAGAACGATGACGGGATGGAGGTCGGCGCGGTGCGGGGCGTCGTCTTCTCGCTGCTCGGGATGTTCCGTGACGGTGCGACCCATATGGCCGTGGCGACCGACCATGTGATCGAGTCGTTCCGCAACGATCTCTGGCCCGGCTACAAGACCGGCGAGGGCATCGACCAGGAACTGCTGGACCAGTTCCCGCTGCTTGAGGAAGCACTGGCCGCTGCAGGCATCGCCGTGTGGCCGATGGTGGAGCACGAAGCGGACGACGGACTGGCCAGCGGCGCGGCGATGGCGGCCGCGGACGAGCGCGTCGTCGAGGTTCGGATCTGCACGCCGGACAAGGACCTGGCCCAGTGCGTGGACGCGGGCCGGGGCGGTCGGATCGTCCAGGTCGACCGACGGCGCGGTGTGCGCTGGGCCGCCGACGGCATCCGGGAGAAGTTCGGCGTCGAACCGGAGTCGATCCCCGACTACCTGGCCCTGGTCGGCGACAGTGCCGACGGCTTCCCGGGCCTGCGGGGCTGGGGCGCCAAGTCGGCGGCGGCGGTGCTGGCGCACTACGTCCACCTGGAGGAGATACCGGACGAACCCTGGAAGTGGAAGGTCAAGGTGCGGAGCCGGGACCGGCTGGCGGCGACGCTGAGGGAGGAGCGGGAGGCCGCGGAGTTGTTCCGCGAACTTGCCACTCTGGTGCGGGACGCACCGGTCAGCGCCTCGGTCGACGAGCTGCGGTGGCGGGGACCCGCCCCGGAACTGGCGACCATTGCGGAGAGGCTGAAGGCGCCGGGGCTCGTGCAGCAGGTTGAGCGCCTGGCCGACGGTTCCGGTCGGGACTTGCCCCGGCGTTAGAGCAGCCCGGCTGCCCGTCGCGTGACTGAGCGGGGCCGGAGCTTTGAGCCGTACTGCCTTCCCTTCACCAGAACGCGTGACCGCGCGTGAGCGGGGCCGGGGCTCTTCTGACGCCCTGGTGACGCTTTCCTGACGCTTTGGCGCTCGGGCGGGTACCGGCTTGCGAGCCGGTGTTGCCGCGGCGAGACTCACCGGTGCCATGTGCCGCCCTGCCGATGCGCCGCCTCGGCTTGTGCTCGGTAAGTGGTGTTGTCAAGCCCTTTTCGGCATGCGGGCCGTGTTTTCGCCGTTTTCGCGCCTGAATCAAGGTCGGTCGGGGCCGTTCGACTTCCTCCGGCACGGTCCGGTCACGCGAGGAACCCGGCCCGCGTCCGAGGCGAAGCGTCGGACGCCAAAGGCCGCCAACCGCACCGCCTCACAGGAAGCCGTCGCCGGCATGGTCCCTGAAGGCGTCGGCCTGCCTGATGTAGCGGAGCACCATGCCGGGGCTCTGGTGTCTGGTGACCTCCATGATCTTGTCCAGCCGTGCGCCGGCCTCGGCGGCGCTGGTGACGAAGCCGGCGCGGAGCGAGTGCCCGGAGTAGTCGGCCGGGTCGAGGCCGATGCCGCCGACATGGCGCTTGACCAGGCGGCCGACGTCGGTTGGGTGCAGCGGCCGGTTCTGGAGGTGGCCGCCGCGCCGCAGGGTCTGGAACAGCGGTCCGTGTTCGATTCCCGCAAGTTGCAGCCAGGAGCGCAGTCGGCTGACGGGGCGGATCCGTTCTCCCTCGGGCACGGCGATGCGCTGGCCCTTGCCGGCCTGGTCGGTCTTCGAGCGGCGGATGTGCAGGAACATGCCGTCCGGCCCGTGGGCGGGGCCGGTGAACTCCACGTCGGCCACCTCGAGGGCGCAGATCTCGGAGCGTCGCAGGGCGGCGGCGAAGCCGACGGCGATGACGGTCGCGTCGCGCGCGGCCCGGGTTCGCGCGTTGCCGCGCCGGGAGAGTTCGTCGCAACGGGCGAGAACGCGGGCGACATGGCGGGCGCAGAGCGCCTTGACCTGGCGCGCCCCCGGTCGGTTGAGAGGCGCGACAGGCCGCGCAGGACGTTGGCGACGTCCGGGTCCCTGACCGGCGAGGGGCGGTTCCGGTCGCCGTAGGTCCGGTTGATCGCGGCGACGGTGACCCGGATGGTGGCCAGGGCGAGCGGTTCACCCCTCCTCGTGGTGGCCCGGCCCGACCGGGGTTCGCCGGCCAACGCGACGAGGAAGGCGGCGACCTGGTCGGGGCTGGCCTGCATCGGGTCGAGGCGTCGCCGTTCGCACCAGGCGGCGAAGCGCCGCCAGCCCTTGCGATAGGCGCTGCGCGTGTTCCTGGAGAGCGAGGTGCGTCTCGCGTCGTGGACGGAAATCGCCCTTGCTGCCGGGTTCTTCGGTTGTCGAGTTTCCACCAGAGTCCTTCCTTCCGCCAGTCATCAGTTCTTCGCGGCCTTCCCGGTCGACGGCCCTGATCCGGGCGCGCGACTCTCCCCGTTCCGCGGTCCCCGTTCGAGCCGCTTCGGAGCGTCGTTCGAGGCGGGTTTCCGGCGCTTTCGTAGCGCGTCCTAACACCACTGATCGAGCAGTACCGTGCCTTGGCAACGACAGGTCAGGGCCTCGTGTCAGCCGTCAGCCGGATTCGCCGGCGGGGTCGTGCGGGCGCCGGGGACGTGGCCTGCGGAACCCGGGCGATGACAAGCACGGCACTTTTTTTCCTGGAGGTGATGCGCGGCTGAGAAGGCCGTCCGGCGGGATGTCCGCTGGAAGCAGTTGAACACGGATTGCGGCGGGGGATTCGCTCCCGCCGTCCTGAAACAGGGACGGCCGATGCCGTCCCGGATTGAGCCGGCTGTCCTTGGGGCGCCGGTCTAAGGAGAAAGAGTTGAAGAACTATCTCATTGGCGCGCTTCTCATCTGCGCCATTCCCGCTGTTGCCGTCGGTCAGGTGACCGTCACTTGCGAGACCTGCACCCACGAGGTGTCCGTCTATATGGGCACCGGCGGATTCATCGCTGAGTCGGAAGACCCCGACATGGTGGCCTGGGTCTCCACTTGCGGCGGCGTGACCACCTCGGGTGAACTGGAGCCGAACGACGACGGCGTCGTGTCGGGTCTCTTCACCATGGAAAACGGCCTCGCGTGCAACGCGGACGGCGGTTCCTTCCAGATCGGCCCCGTCATGGACGGCGGCTGGTTCTGGATCAACGACGCGGACAACTCGGCGGTAGGCAGCCTGGTGGCCAAGAGCCTCTTCGATGACAAGGGCAAGCCCCTGGGTGACGAGGTCGCCCCCACGGACGCCGGCGACAGCGTGACGACGACTGGCGGTAAGGGTGCCGTCCTGCTGAGTCATGCGAGCGGCCGCGTCGGCATCCTGCCGACGCTCCTGCCGGCAGCGCCGATGGAACAAGCCAAGGTCAACAGGTGCTCGTACACCGGCAAGGCTCCCTACGACAGGGAAACCGCGAACTGCATGCTCGGCGACGGCAAGACCGTGATCCACGTTCTGGGTCCGCGCGATCCGTACACGGGCAAGAACACGGACGGTGAGAGGGTCTCTCGGCCGACAGTCACCGGCAGAAGCGTAGAGGTCACGGTGGACCTCTGGGGCAACGGCTCCGGTCACTTCACATCAGCCCCTGACGGTGACGCTCGGCTGGGACACCACCCTGGAGGGACTCCGCTTGCTCTCGGCGGTTCGGGAAACGATGACACGGTTGGTTTCACCGCATCTCTCGCCGTGAGCATAGGGAACGTGACATCCATTCCGGCATCAGAAGGGCCTGCCGGCATGACTTTCGCGGTTGAGGAGAATGTGGGAACCCTGACCATCGGTCCTGACACCGACTACTGCGATGCCGCCGCCAAGCCTCCGAAGAACCACACGGCGACGGTGACCATCCGCGCGTACGTCGCTACGGGTGAGGAGAATCAGGTCACGCCGATGATCTATACCGATCCAGGCAGCAGGCAGGCAGCGATGACGACGATCAACGTGGTCTGCCCGGCGGCCTCCGCCAACCAGGGCGTGGAACTCGTCCCCGACAACCCGTTCCCGACCGGCCGCGAGTAAGGGAGGGAACGGTCAAGCGATCAGACGGCAGCGCCGGGAGGTTCACGGGGTGATCATCAGCACCCTCTCCTTCCTTCCGCACGCCGCCGGGCAGCGATGGAGGTCCAATCTCAGGCCGTCTGTCCAAACGAAACAACCTGAGTGATGAATAGCGCATAACCCGCTCTTTCGTCGCTGCCAAACTTCCGGGGCGCCGGGCCGCAAGGCCCGGCGCCCTTTCTTCATCGACCGGCCGCGGCGGGTGGCCTCGGCGCGGGCGTTCCGGGCCTGTCGCGGCGGAGGCGGTCGATGGGCCGCCGCGGCGCCGAGCCACGAGGACCATGCCTCGCCGAGGACTTCAAAGCCGCGCGTCTTCGCCTGAACCCTGACCGCCGGGCGAAACGCGGGCTCTGACGGCAGGCCGGCCAAGGCGGTGGTACCCCGGCCGCCCGGCGGGTGTTCGTCCTTTGCCAGCGCCGGTAGGATCCGGCCCGCCGTGAAACTGATCGACAAACTTCGCTCCGCGGCGTCCGAGGGACGGCCGTTCTACTCGTTCGAGTACTTCCCGCCGAAGACGGAGACCGGGATCGAGAACCTCTATGCGCGGATCGAGCGCATGGGGCGGCTGGAGCCCGCGTTCGTCGACGTGACCTGGGGCGCCGGCGGCAGCACCGCCGAACTCACCTTCGAGCTGGCGAGCACGATCGAGAACGTGCTGGGCATCGAGACGATGATGCACCTGACGTGCACCAACATGCCGCGCCGGAAGATCGCAGCGGTGCTCGATAGCTGCCGCGAGCGCGGCATCGGCAACATCCTGGCCCTGCGCGGCGATCCGCCCCGCGGCCGCGGTTCCTGGTCGCCCATCGCAGACGGCTTTTCGTACGCGTCGGACCTCGTGCGGTTCATCCGCGAAGAGCATGGAGACCACTTCGGCATCTGTGTGGGCGGCTACCCGGAAGGCCATCCGGAGGCTCCGAGTCGGGAGCGGGATCTCGACCATCTGGCTGAGAAAGTCGCGACCGGCGCGGACTTCGTCATCACCCAGATGTTCTACGAGCCGGAGTTGTATCTCCGCTTCGTGGAGGGTTGCCGCGAGCGCGGCATCGACTGTCCGATCGTTCCGGGTCTGGCGCCGATCAATGGCTACCAGTCGTTTCAGCGAATCACCGGCTTCGGCGCGAGCGCCCCGCCGGAGATCACGCGCGAGATCGAGGCGCGCCGTTTCCACGACGCATCGGTCCGCGAGTACGGGCAGGATGTTCTGACGGGTATCTGCCGCCGCTTGCTCGACGGTGGCGCTCCCGGCCTGCACTTCTACACCCTGAACCTCGAGCGTTCCGTGCAGGTCATCCTCGACCGGCTCGGAGTTGTGCCCCAGCACAGCGAGCGGGTGCTGCCGTGGCGCAGCGCCGCCGCGGTCCGCCGCCCCAAGGAGGACGTGCGGCCGATCTTCTGGGCCAACCGGCCGAAGAGCTATCTCGCCCGCACCCAGGACTGGGACGAGTTCCCGAACGGCCGTTGGGGCGATTCAGGTTCGCCGGCGTTCGGTGACCTCGCCGACCATCACCTGGCGTTCCGTCCCGTGAGGCCGGATGTGGCCCGTGACCGATGGGGCCGCGAACTGCGCTCGATCGATCAGGTGCGTGAAGTCTTTGCGGGGTTCTGCCGCGGCGATGTCGACGGCATCCCCTGGTACGACTGGCCGCTCGACCTGGAGAGCGAACCGCTGAAGGACGCGCTGGTGAAGTTGAACCGGTCGGGTCTCCTGACGATCAACTCCCAGCCGCAGGTCGACGGCGCACCGTCCGACGATCCCGCTGTGGGCTGGGGTGGCTCGGGCGGCCGCGTGTACCAGAAGGCGTACGTGGAGTTCTTCGTGGCGCCGGAGCAGGTGCCTCCGCTGCTGGCGGCCATGGACGCCAGCGAGAGCCTGACCTACCACGCGATCGACCGCTCCGGCAACGCGATCAGCAACAGCGACACGGTCAACGCGGTGACCTGGGGTGTCTTCCCGGGCGGTGAGGTCCGGCAGCCGACGATCGTCGATCCGGGGTCCTTCGTGGTCTGGAAGGACGAGGCCTTCGACCTGTGGCTGACGTCGTGGGCCGCGGTCTACGAAGAGGACAGCGAGTCGCGGCGCCTGCTTCAACGCATCCACGACACCTACTTCCTGGTCAACGTCGTCGACAACGACTACGTCGACGGCGACCTGCTGGGATTCCTGCTCGAAGCTGTTGACGGCCAGGACGACCGCCTGCGCGCCGAACTCTGAAACCGGCTGCGCTGGCACCGGGCGTTCGGGGACCGGGTGCGCCGACGTCCCCGCCGGCATCCGGCACTGGGTGCGCCGACGTCCCCGTCGGCATCCGGCGCGTCGCGCCGGTTTCCGCCTTGAGTCGCCGATCCTACGCCGACGAACCCCCATCCATCACGATCGTCGCCCCCGTCACGTAGCTGCCCATCTTCGACGCCAGGAACACGGCGGCGCCGGCAATCTCGTTCGGCTGGCCGTGACGGCCGACCGGCGTCCGGCTGGCGATCGCCTGCCGCTTCTCCTCGCTGTCCACGAGGACACTGGCGAAGTAGGTCTCGACGACGCCCGGTGCGATCGCGTTGACCCGGATGCCGAACTGACCGAGTTCCTTGGCCCAGCCACGGGTCATGTTGAGCACTGCCGCCTTGGTCAGCGCGTAGGTCAGCTCGTTCGGCCCCGGCCGCAGCCCCGCGATCGAGGCGACGCTGATCACGTTGCCCGAGCCCTGCTTCTTCATCAGCCGCGCGGCCTGCTGGATGTGGACGAAGTAACCCTTCAAGTTGACTTCGAGTGTCTTGTCGAAGGCCCATTCGGGCATGTCGATCGCGGGCCCGAAGTAGGGATTCGTCGCCGCGTTGTTCACCAGGATGTCGAGCCGCCCGAACTCGCTCTCGATGCGCTCGAACAGGGCGGCGATCTGCTCCACGCTGCCCGCGTGACAGGCGATCGGAACCGCCTTGCCGCCATCAGCCTCGATCGACTCGGCGACCTTGTCGAGCCCCTCCTGCTTGCGCGAGGCGAGGACCACGGTCGCGCCCTGCTCGGCGAAGCCGCGCGCTATCGCTTCGCCGATGCCGCGCGATGCGCCGGTCACTAGGGCTACCTGGTCGGTGAGGCTGAAGTCGACGATGGGCATGGGCTGAGTCTCCTGTGTGCATCCGCACGCCCGACGATGGACGCACGGAGTGGTTCGCTGGTCGCGCGAAACGCGCCACCGGGGTTCCGTTTCGGCGCGTGAGCATACGACGAGAGCCGCCTGAAGCTGGTGGCGGCGGGCGCGCCGGGTCGGTCAACGGTCGGGGCGTTCGGGGCGGCCTGTCGATCAGGGACACGAGTTCTTCGGGGAGCTGGCTGGCGGCTGCTACCGTCCCGGCTTCGTGACGGATCATCCCTGTTCCAACGTGCGTGTGATCGAGGTCGCGGGCTCGCCGGCGGGTGCCTATGCGGGGCGGCTGCTGGCGGCCTGTGGGGCCGACGTGTTGCGACTCGAGCCGCCCGGAGGCGATCCGTGGCGGGAGGTCGGTGCGCGTTGGCGGGGCGTCGGAGCGGAGTACGCGTACCTGAATGTCGGCAAGCGCGTCGCACGGTTGCTGCCGAGCACCGATCGCGGTCAGGCGCAGATTCTGGAACTGGTCGAGCGCGGCGGTGTCGACGTCGTGATCGAGAGTTCCGCACCAGGGCCGCTTGAACCGCTGGTTGAAGAGGCGGATGCGCCGCAGGCCGTGCTGCTGCGAATCTCGCCGTTCGGTCTGGGCGCCGCGGCCCGCGAGGTTTGGGGCGAAGCCGGCCCGCCGCGTTCGAACGGGTTCACGGACGACGCCTGGTCCGGCCACCTCTACCTGAACGGCTCTCCGGACCGGGAACCCATTGGGCGGCCGGGACTCCACTCGTGCTGTCAGGCCGGCGCCCACGCGGTGATCGGCGGTCTCGCGGCGCTCCTGGCGCGGCCCGGCGCCTTACGAGGCCAGACGGTCGATGTCTCCCATGTCGAGGCGCTGTCCTCGCTCCACCAGTACACGACGGTCATGTGGACCCAGGCCGGGTACATCCTCCGCCGGGTCGGCAACTCTCAGGGCGGGCCGTGGCATCCGGTCGGCGTCCACCGCTGCAAGGATGGCTACGTGGCTCTGTCCATGCCGAGCCGGGAGATGCTCCAGCCCTTCCTTGAAGCGGCGGGTCTGGCTCACGTCCTGGAGGATCCTCGCTTCGCGGAAGATGCGGATCGGGCGGAGCATCGGAAGGAATTCGATTCCGCGATCGATCCGTGGATGATGGCCCACACGGCGGCCGAGATCATCGAGTTGGGCGAGCGAGTCAGGGTGCCGATTGGGCCGGTGCTCGACGCTCTGGAGGTGTTGGACGACCCGCACTTCCGGGCCCGCGGGTTCTTCGTGCCGATCGATGGGGCCGATGGGCCGCTCGTGCCGCGTGGGCCGTTCCTGCTGAACGGCGACGCAGCGCCTCTTGCGATCCGTTCCTCGGTCGCCGGAACGCCGCCGCCGCTCGCCCCGGATGCGGGTTGGCCGGCTCGCCCGAGCGCCAGGAGCCGCACGTCGCGCTGCGCACTGGTTGACGGCCCGCTTCAGGGCGTCCGCGTCCTCGATCTCACCAGGGTCTGGGCCGGGCCGCTGGCGACCAGGATCCTGGGCGATCTCGGCGCGGACGTGATCAGGGTCGAGGCTGCGTGGGCCCGGGGCCCGGCGACACAGTCCGCGAGAATCGCTCGTCTTACCCATCTGTTCCCGGAAGACGACGCCGGGGACTGCCCATACAACCGCGGCGCGGCCTTCAACAAGATGAACCGGAGCAAGCGCTCCGTGACGCTCGATCTGGCCGACCCCGAGGGGCGACGCATCTTCGAGGCTCTGGTCGAGCGCTCGGACGTCGTCTGCGACAATTTCAGCCCGCGGGTCATGCCGAAGCTGGGGCTCGACCCGGAGCGGCTGCGCGAGGTGAATCCAGGTGTCATCGCGGTTTCGATGCCCGGGTTCGGCAACTCGGGTCCCTACCGCGATCGGCTCGCATACGGTCCGCTGATCGAGTCGACGATGGGGCTGACGTCCGCGCTCGGCTACCGGGACGGAGGTCCCCACCGGTCCGGCATCGCCTGGCCGGATCCGATGACCGCTCTGCACACTGCGGTTGGGACGCTGGCCATGCTGTACGGCCGCGCGCAGTCGGCGGAGGGCCGGGGCGGTACGGTGGAAACCCCGATGGTCGAGGCGATGGCGACGATGTTCGGCGACCACATCCTGGCGGCCCAGCTTCGCGGAGCGGCCGCTCCTCGGCGCGGCAACCGCGATCCGGAGCGGGCGCCCCAGGGCTGCTATCCGTGCCTGGGCGAGGACCGATGGATCGCGATCAGCGTCGAGGACGATCAAGAGTGGCGGGCGCTGTGCGGCGTCGCCGGCTTGCCGGAAGTACTCGCCTCGAGGTCGCTGGCCGAGCGGCAGGCGGATGAGGACCGGATCGACGATCTGCTCTCCGAGTGGACCCGCAGCCGGGAGCGGGACGACCTGGTGTCCCGTTTGCTACGCGCCGGCGTCACGGCGGCGCCGGTCGCCGACGTTCGCGACATGGCCGAAGACCCATTCCTCGAGGCGCGCGGCTTCTGGGCCGAAGTCGATCACCCGGAAGTCGGCCGTCGCCGGTACCCGGGGCTGCCAATCCGTCTGAGCGTGACGCCGCCGACGTACCGCCGCGGCGCCCCCTGTCTCGGTGAGCACAACCGGGAGGTACTCGTCGAGGTCCTCGGGTTCCCGCCGTCGCGCGTGGACGAGCTGGAACGCGCCGGAATGCTGCGCGACACGCCGCCTGAAGGCGCAACCGGCCGTGGAATCAAGAAGAGCTAGGACTGCGGTCAGGATTGGCAACGAGTCGGGTGCTAGCGTGATTGTCCGTCCTCACAGACGGACACCCCCCGGCGACCAACTCCTACGTGCCCACGATCAGCGAGGCGTCAACCGCGCCGCAGCCGCTTTGGGCCAAGGTCATCGACCAGACGCGCTGTATCGGGTGCCACGCGTGCACCACCGCGTGCAAGTCGGAGAACGAGGTGCCGCTGTCGGTCACGCGCACTTACGTGAAGTCCGTCGACGTGGGGCGCCACCCGCGTGCGCGGCGCGCCTTCCAGGTCACCCGCTGTAACCAGTGTGAGGACGCACCCTGCGTCGCGGCCTGCCCGACCGCCGCGATGTACAGCCGGGAGGACGGCATCGTGGACTTCGACAAGTCGTCGTGTATCGGCTGCAAGGCGTGCATCGCGGCGTGCCCGTACGACGCGATCTTCATCAATCCCGACGACCACTCGGCCGAGAAGTGCAACTTCTGCGCGCATCGACTCGACATCGGCCTCGAGCCGGCGTGCGTCGTCGTCTGTCCGACCGAGGCGCTGATCGTCGGCGACATGAACGACCCGCTCTCGGAAGTCTCCGGGATCGTCCACCAGGAGGCGGTCGCGGTGCGGCGGCCGGAGAAGGAGACGCGGCCGAAGGTCTTCTACAAGGGCGGGGATCGGGCAACGCTCGATCCCCTGGCCGCGCGCCAACCCGAGGGCGGACTGTTCATGTGGAGCGAGCAAGACGATGGCCATGGGAAGGTGTCCTCCGGCCACACCGGTCCCCGCAACAGCTCCGCGGCGGCACTGCTCAGCTACGACGTCCCGCACGAGATTCCCTGGGACTTTCGGGTGAGCCTCTACACCTTCACCAAGTCGGTCGCCGCGGGTGCCTATCTGGTGCCGTTGCTCCTGGCGGTCGCCGGCACGATCCCCTGGTCGTCGCCGGTGTGGACGCTCGTCGGGCCCCTGGTGGCGCTCGCTTTTCTGGTGCTGACGGGCGCGCTCCTCGTTTGGGATCTGGAGCATCCGGAGCGATTCTGGATGGTGCTCACGAGGCCGCAATGGCGAAGTTGGCTGGTGCGCGGAGGCTTCGCCATCACGGCCTACGGCGCGCTACTGGCGGCTCACATCGCTGCGGTTGTCGCTGGCCGGCCCGAGTGGACGTTAGCGTTGGCGTGGGCCGGGGGGCCGCTCGCGGTCGCGACCGCGGTCTACACCGCGTACCTCCTGGCCCAGGCGCGCGCGCGCGACCTTTGGCAGAGCCCGCTCCTGCCGCCGCACTTTCTGGTCCAGGCGCTGCTGGCGGGCTCGGGCGCGCTGATCCTGGCTGACCTGGCGACGGGAGGGGCTCTGGCGCTCGGCGTCGGCGCCGTGTGGATCTTCCAGGCCTCGCTGGCCGTTCATGTGGCCCTGGCCTTCAGCGAGGCGACGATGACGCACCCGACCGCCCACGCCGGCCTGGCTGCCCGGGGAATGCTCCGCGGTCGCTACGCGGGCCCCTACTGGACCGGCTTCTTCTTCGCCGCGGCCGCGCTCGTGCTCGTGGGCTTGGGAGCGCATCTCGGCGTGGCCGCCGGATTGGCGGCCCTGTTGCTCTACGAGCACGCCTACCTGCAAGCCGGTCAGTCGGTGCCCCTCTCCTGAAGCGACGCGTGGCCGAGCGGCGCAACCTGGAGAAGCTGGAACGCCTGGTCTCGGCGGCGCGGGCCGACGCCGAAGCCCGCGGCGAGACCTTCTATCCCGGCGCCAGCCGCGTCCACCTCGCGTCCTATCCGCCGAAGGAGCGTTGGAACGATTGGGTCGAGCTCGATTCCAGGGCATGGCCACGGCGCGTCGCGAAGCGTTACATGCTGGTCCCGACGACGTGTTTCAACTGCGAGTCCGCGTGCGGACTCCTGGCCTACGTCGACCGCGACACGTTGCAGGTACGCAAGTTCGAGGGCAACCCGGAGCACCCGGGCTCACGGGGTCGCAACTGCGCCAAGGGGCCGGCCACGCTGAACCAGATCACCGATCCCGACCGCATTCTTCATCCGCTCAAGCGGGCCGGGGGCCGGGGAGAAGGGAAGTGGGAGCGCGTGTCGTGGGACGACGCGCTCGACGACATCGCGGCGCGCATCCGCAAGTCCCTGGAGGAAGACCGGCACAACGAGGTGATGTACCACGTCGGCCGCCCGGGCGAGGACGGCTACACCGAACGCATGCTCGCGGCCTGGGGCGTCGACGGGCACAACTCGCACACGAACGTCTGTTCGAGCGGCGCGCGCTCCGGCTACCACTGGTGGATGGGAATGGACCGCCCGAGCCCGGATCACGCGAACGCGAAGGTCATCGTCCTCGTCAGCAGCCATCTCGAAACCGGCCACTACTTCAACCCCCACGCGCAGCGCATCATGGAGGGCAAGAAGCGCGGCGCCAAGCTGATCGTCCTCGACACGCGCCTCTCGAACACCGCGACCCACGCCGATCACTGGCTGTCGCCCTATCCGGGCTCGGAAGCGGCGATCTTCCTGGCGGTCGCGAACTGGATGATCCGCGAGGGCCGGTACGACCGGGACTTCGTGCGCCGGTGGTGGAACTGGCCGGACTTCCTGGCCGCCAAAGGCGTTGCCGGCGGGCCGTTTGAGCGCTTCGAGGAGTTGCTGCGCGAGATGTACGCGGACTACACCTTCGAGTACGCGGCGAACGAATCGGGGATCGATGCGGATGAGCTGCGCGAGGTCGCGGAAGTCATCGGGGCGGCCGGCACCCGCCTCGCCACGCACAACTGGCGCAGCGCCGGCGCCGGGAATCTCGGCGGCTGGCAGGTCGCCCGTACGCTGACGTTGCTGAGCGCTCTCCTCGGCGCCCTGGCCACCGAGGGCGGGACCTTCCCCAACGCGTGGAACAAGTTCGTGCCGAAGCCGCCGCGTCTTCCGAAGGGCCATCCGGGGCAATGGAACGAGGTGCAGTGGCCGCGCGAGTACCCGCTGGCCCTGAACGAGATGTCGTTCCTCATGCCGCACCTGATGCGAGCGCAGGACGCCTATCTCGACGTCTACTTCACGCGCGTTCACAACCCGGTGTGGACGAACCCGGACGGCTTCAGCTGGATCGAGATGCTGAGCGATCCCGGCCGGATCGGTTTGCACGTGGCGCTGACGCCGACCTGGAACGAGACCGCCTACTTCGCCGACTACGTCCTGCCGATGGGGCACTCGTCCGAGCGGCACGATCTGACCTCCTACGAGCAGTACGACGGCCAGTGGCTCGGCTTCCGTCAACCGGTCCTGAGGGCGGCCAGGGATCGCCTGGGCGAACAGATCGGCGACACCCGCGAGGTGAATCCCGGCGAAGTGTGGGAGGAGAACGAGTTCTGGATCGAGCTCACCTGGCGAATCGATCCGGACGGCTCTCTGGGCATACGCGAGTTCTTCGAGTCGGTCGAGCATCCGGGCGAGAAGATGACCGTCGACGAGTACTACGGCTGGATCTTCGCGAACACGGTGCCCGGGCTGCCTGAAGTCGCCGCGCGGGAAGGGCTGACGCCGCTTCAGTACATGCGCCGCTACGGCGCGTTCGAGGTGGCGAGCAAGGTCGGGAAGGTCTTCGAGCAACCCGTTCCGGACGATGAGCTGGAGGATGCGCACGTCGACGAACGGGACCGCGTCTACACGCGCGCGCCGGTTCCAGCGAGCCCGCAGGCGCAGGGAGGCACCGCGCTCGAGCCGGACGAAGACGGCCGCCGCCGGGTCGGCGTGCGCGTGGACGGCGAGATGCTCAGGGGCTGGCCGACGCCTTCCGGCAAGCTCGAGTTCTGGTCGAACACTCTGGCCGAGTGGGGATGGCCGGAACTGGCGGCGCCCACATACATCAAGAGCCACGTCCATCCGAGCCGGCTCGAGACGGGGCAGATGCCGTTGATCTCGACCTTCCGGCTCCCGGTGCAGATCCACACCCGGAGCGCGAACTCGAAGTGGCTCGACGAGATCGCGCACACGAACCCGCTCTGGATCCACCCGACCGACGCCGAGCATCTCGGTATCGGCGGCACGGGCAGCCTGGTCCGGGTCACGACCGACCTCGGCTACTTCGTGGTCAAGGCGTGGGTGACCGAGGGGATCCGGCCCGGCGTCGTCGCGTGCAGCCACCACATGGGCCGCTGGAAACCGGAGGGCCAAGCCGGTCAACGGCTCGGCATGATGACCGTCGCGCTCGCGCGGAGCGGCTCGGAGTGGTCGCTGACGCCGAAGCAGAGCGGCGGCCCGTTTCGCTCGAACGACCCGGACACGATGCGGGTCTGGTGGACCGACGTCGGCGTGCATCAGAACCTGACCCACGCGGTGCACCCGGACCCGGTCTCCGGGCAGCACTGCTGGCACCAGGCGGTTCGCGTGACCCCCGCCGCTGCAGGCGACCGGCGCGGCGACGTCTCGGTCGACACGGATGGCTCGCGCGCGCAGTTCGAGCGTTGGCTGGAACTCGTGCGGCCGGCCGACCGGGACTCGCCCGGTGGGTTGCGGCGACCCTGGTGGATGCTGCGTCCGGTGAGGCCCGCCCGCGAGGCCTACCGGTTCTAGCAGCAGGAGGCCCGCGATGATCCCGGCCGAGCTGCTGCGCGCGCTGTCCATCTTCGCTGAACCGCCGGAACCGGAGCACGCCCGGGTCGCCGGTCTGCTCGACCTGGGCGACGGCATCGACGGCTCGGCGTACGCGGAGCTCTTCGTCTTCCAGTTGCCTCCGTATGCCTCGATCTATGTGGGTCCCGAGGGCTGGATGGGCGGCGAGGCCCGGGAACGGGTTGCCGGGTTCTGGCGCGCGGTGGGCCGGACCCCTTCCGCCGAGCCGGACCACCTGAGCGTTCTGCTCGGCCTGTACGCTGCCCTGAGCGAGGAACACGAGCAGGCGACCGGTCCGGCCGCCGCCCTGGCGGCGGAAGCCTGCGGTGCCCTTCTGCACGAGCACCTGGCGCCGTGGGTCTTCGCGTACCTCGACCATGCCGGGGACCTGGCGGTGGGCGGCTACAAACGCTGGGCGGAGCTGCTGCGGGAGACGCTCGCCCGCGAGGCCGAGCGGCTCGGGCCGCCGCCGGCCCTGCCCGCTCATTTGCGCGCGGCATCCGGGCTTCCGGACCCGCGGTCAGAGGGTGGCGAGGCCTTCCTGAAGGGCCTGCTGGCGCCCGTCCGCTCCGGCGTCATCCTGACTCGGGCGGCTCTCGGGACGATGGCGCGCGAACTCGGCCTGGGGCTACGTGCCGGTGAACGACATTTCGCTCTCGAAGGCCTGCTCGGTCAGGACGCCCAGGCGACTCTGACTGCTCTTGCCGCTCTTGCCGCGCTGGAAGAACTCGCGCACGAGCGGCGCGCCGATCTTCTTGGCGAGACAGCCGGATTCCTGGCGCGGAGGGCCGGAAACACAGCCCGGCTTCTGAAAGAGTTGGCGGCGGAGGGCTAAGGACGATGCAGAGCGCGGCGGCAGAAAGACCAGGGGAGCACCGGCCGAGAGGACTCGACTCCGTTCTCGAGGCGTGCCTCTACGTCGACGATCTGGAGGCAGCCGAGGCGTTCTACGCAGGCGTGCTCGGCCTGACGGTCCACGCGAAGCTCGAGACAAGACACGTCTTCTTCCGCTGCGGCAACCAGATGGTCCTGCTGTTCAAGCCCGAGGCGACGGCCGACCCGGACCTGAGCCTGCGCGGCCTGGGCGCTCACGGCGCCCATGGCCCGGGTCATCTGGCGTTCGGCGTGTCGGACGAGGAACTCGAGCGCTGGCGGGCGCACCTCCAGGAGCACGGCGTCGAGATCGAGCAGGAGATCGACTGGGGCGGGGACCGGGGTCGCTCGATCTACTTCCGCGACCCGGACGGCAACAGCCTGGAGTTCGCGACGCCGGCTCTGTGGGGGCTGGATCCCTAGGATCCGTCAGTCGTCGAAGTAGGGGTGCGTCGCCGCCGGGGGGAGCGGGACGTGACCGCCGGGCTTCTTGACCGTCATTTCCTCGAACAGGAGGTCGGGGGTGGAGATCGTGACGAGAGAGGTGCTGCTCCCGAGGTAACGTCGTGTGCCGCCCCTCGATCCGCCAAGAAACGTGTACAGCGTCGATGCTTCCGAGGTTGAAACGATGTCTCTGAAGGTGGCTTCGGTGACGGCGACAAGTTCTGCTGTCGTGAGCAGCTCCTCCTTGCCGTCGTGGTGGAGCTTGTACGCGACCTGGACAGGGCGGCCGCGGGACTGCTCCTGTTGTGTTCCCAGCAGGCTGGCCAGCGAGGGCCACCTGGAGGAAGGACTAGGGCTGTGGTCCAGGCTCCTGACGACGATCCCGTAATCCGAACCTCGTTCCTCGACGAGGGTCATGAACTCCTTCCGGAGTACCTCCTTGCTCAGGCCTTGAGTGGATTCAACCAACAGGTTGCTCGCTCGTGGGCCCTGGCCGCGGCGGTTTCCCGTGCTCCGGCCGACTCCCGGAATCGGGTTCCGCGTCGTCAGGAGAGTGTTCAGGAACCCGTACTCGACCACTGCCTTCGAGCGCGCGGCCACGCCGTCGTCGTCGACCTCGTAGCCGCCGGCAAAGCCGCTGTCGCTGAGAGTGGGATCGTCCCGGATGCTGAGAAACCTCGGCAGGACACGGGCTCCCAGGCGGTCCAGGAACGGATTGGCGGTTCCGGGCGTGCCCAGCAACCGGGGCAGAAGCACCCCGGCGATGAGCTCAGCCGCCGCCTCTCCCTCGAAGAGGACAGGGCCGATGTATCGGTCGATTCCAGGCGCGGAACGTCTTGCCGCGAGAGACGCTCCCATTTCCCGGACTCGCTCCTGCAGCACGTCGAGATCGGTGATCCCGGGCCACGAGGCGCCGTTGGCCGTCACCTCGTCCTTCAGCGGCGTGCCGTCGCTCGCCTGGGTTTGAGCGTGAACGGACACCGATGCAGCCGGATCGTGGCGGACGAAGGTCGACCCTTCGCTATTGACGTAGAACGTTGTCTGGTCGCGAAATGAGGCCGTCACGCTTGACTCGAACACGTCGGGAAAATCCCTGAACGATCCGGACAGGGTTCGAACCAGAGACTCGAGTTCCTGTTGGGACGGCGCCGGTGGCCCAGGCTCGCCGACCAGCGAGAGCGGCTCTTCGGACGTGAAGGCGAGGGTGTTCTCGGTGGGTGTCTGGGTTTGCAGGGCCGCACGCTTCTGGGCGAGGGTATCGAGGGCGGCCTTGTAGGCGGAGTCAGTGGCGAGCCAGATCTCTCTTCGGAGTTCCCTGTAGTCATCTTCCAGGGGCAGGAACGCGACGCCCGGGACGCTCAAGAAGCGCGATCTCACCCCGAAGTTCGTGTTGTCGAAGGACGGACTTCCGACCCGGACTTCAACGTCGAGCCGGCGCCCTTCCTCCTTCCAGCCGCTCAGCAGCGCTCCGAACGTCGCGCTGGCCTGTATTTCGCGAGTCTGCCGGACCGTGTAGGCGACGAAGTAGGGCTTGTCGAGTCCTTCCATCTGGAGTTCTTCCTGAGTCCGCTTCAGTTCGTCGCGCATGGCCTGCATCAGAATGTTCTGGCGCAGGACATCCTGAACCTGTGCCGCCGCCTTCACCCGGGGCCACGGCAGGATCGTGGCCGCCACGAGGCCGAGCAGTGCTGCCCGGGCGGCAAACTCGTACGAACGATGGGGGGGCCGCTTCATGTTCAGAAGTCGGCTATCGGTGCGGGGAGAACCGGCAGTTTCTCCTGGGACGCTGCCTTCTTCTGGACCTCGATCTGAGAAACCAGTATTGAGGGTGACGCCGCGGCGACGGGCACACTGCCCGACTCAGCGCCGCAGAAGCCGTTGAAGACATCGATCTGGTCGTCCGCGGCGACGATCCGGCTGAACGTGGTCAGCGGTGTTCCGATCAGGTCCACCCCACGGACAAGTTCCTCGCGGCCGTCGGGGTAGACGCGGTACACGAGCTGCGGCGTCACGTTGAAGGCGTTTGGGATCGAGCGGCCGGTGAAGGTGAAGCCGCCTTCGATCGTGTCGAAGCGCAGGCCGAAGGGCCTGCCTTCCGCTTCGATAGCAGCCTTGAAGCGTGCCGTCAGTTCGTCACTCGTGAGCGGCTCGGCGACCTCGACGATCAGGTTGGACTGCCTCGCCACGGGCCTGAGGCCGGGCTGCTTGCGCCCGTGGCCATTCGAGTTGGGGAAGCCGGCGATGGGCGAGCGGGACATCAGGAACTTCTTGAGGATTCCCCTGTCGATCACGGTTACACGTCGGGCAGCTACCCCCTGGTTGTCATAGCGGTAGCTGCCGGCGAGATCGTACGGCCCGAGAGTCTTCCGGGTCGGATCGAAGTGCACGGAGAACGCCTCCGGGAGGACCCGCTGGTTCAGTTGTTCTCTGAAGGTGTGACTGTCGTCGACCTCCTTCAGCCGGTGCCCTTCCAGGCGGTGGCCGAGAATCTCGTGGAAGAACACGCCGCTGGCCTGTCCGGAGAGGATTGCCGGCCCGGTGTATGGGTCAACCAGGGGCGCATCGCGAAGGGCCAGCAAGAGGTCGATCATCTTGCGCACGTCCCGATCGACGGTCCCGTCGTCGGGTAGGCCTTCGGGCGTGAACGACAGGTAGGTCTTGTCGAGCGGCAACTCCATGCCGTCGTCAGCTTTCGTGTTCGCTGAAATGGACAGCACATAAACCGTCGCCGATGTCCGGATCCTGGAGCCCTCGGTGTTCACAAACCACCGCGTCTCGCCGGTGGCGCTGAGTGAGGCGGATCCCAGGTAGATGTTGCCGTGCTCGGCGAACGGCGCCGAGTAGCTCCTGACCCGCCGTTCCCATTCTTCCTGGTCTACGCTGATCCGTCTCGTTTCCTCGACCGCTTTTGAGGCAGGTTCGCGCGAGAAGTCGGGGGAGGTGTCCTCAGTCTGGACCTTGACCTGGACGTCCATTCGCACCTGATGGAGGTGCTGCACAGCACTTCTGTACTGCCGCTCGGTTTCTGCCCACAGGATGGCGCGAATGGAATCCGCGTCGTCCTCGACCGGGATCGGTATGCGCCTGTAGTTCCTGATTGAAGGACCTCCGGAACCCCTGACCTGCCTGGTGTTGTCGAGTTCGTGGTCGCCGACCCTGACGTCGATGTCGAGTGATCGGCTCGTGGCCTCGCGGCTCGCCCAGAGAGCGCCGAAGGAGCCGCCCACCGAGAAGCTCTGAGCTTCGGTGATCTCGTAGCTCAGGAAGTAGGGGGCAATCTCCTGCTCCCCGAGAACAGCCATGGACCGCTCCAGTTCCGCTTCCATCGCGTCGAGGACGATCGTCTGGCCGGCCGCTGGCGCCACTGCCACCGCAAATGCGAGGCAGCAGAACCACGTCCGACGCCGGTACGGCAGGGCCGCACGTGTGGGCTTGGAGCTCCCTTCCTGCATGGCGTGTCGGGTTTCGGTAGTCGGCCGGTCGGCGTAGGGTGTCGCCGAGCGGTTCACTAGCCGCCGGTCTGCTCTTCGACTTCCCTCTCTTCAAGCCGCGCGCCGCGCAGGGTGTTCCCGAGGGAGTAGTTCCCCTCGTGGCAGGCGTACTCGTAGAGCTTGTCTTCGGTCGCGGGCCAGGTGTACTCGCCGGTGTACGGCGCTTCCCAATCCCCGTTCTCGACGGTGAACCGGTAGAGGAGGGTGTCCGCGTCCTGGAAGGAGAAGCGCTCGACGACGCGCTGATCGGCTGGGGGCGAAGGGTCGCCGTAGAGGGCGAACGTCATCCAGTTCTCTTCCTGGAAGTTCGTCGTCTCGATGACCAGGGTGTCGCCCTCCCACCAGGCAACGGAGTCGCCGGCCCGCGAGCGGTACCCGGGCGGCGCGTGGCGGGCGGCTTCCCGGGACGGACTGATCGGGATGATCCGCGCGTAGTGCATCCACTCAATCAGGATCATCAGGTGGGTCTCGGTCTGGGTGACGGTCTTCAGGTTGTTGTAGAACTTCGGGTAGATCGGGATCGTCCCCTCGAGCGAGAAGATGCAGCGGTCCGCGATCGACAGCGACTCCGGGTCGTCGTAGGGGCCGACCTCGCGGTCGCGCCACCAGGCCTTCCCGGCGTTCTGCAGGAAGAACCCGTAGACGCCTTCACGTCGCGCCTTTCCGCGCTCGGTCAGCGGCGGGTAGCGGCCGTTCGGCGGGTCGACGAGCAGTGAGGTCCGGTACAGGCCGTCGACCTTGACCGCCGAGGTTCCGCGGTCCATGAAGAAGTAGTTGTAGCCGCCCACGCTGGCGCCGGCGGTCGGCGCCTTGCGGTCCGGGTCGCTGGCCTGGTAGCTGAGGTCGATCCGCGCCGCTTCCTGCGACCGGATCCGCTCGGCCTCTTCCTCGGTCAGGTGGAGGCGGTCGCCTAGCTGGGGGCTGCGCTCGATCGGCGTCAGGGTGCTGATGTCGTAGTTGCCGGAGAAGTCGGGCTTGCCGCCCGGCGTTCTCGGGATGTCATCTGCCAGGGCGGCCGTGGCGCTGGCGATCGCGAGCGCGACGACGACGCGGGTGCCTGGCCGAATGCTCATGGGGCGCCGCTGCTCTGGGCCGCGACTTCGCGCTCTTCAAGGCGCGCGCCGCGCAGGGTGTTCCCGGTGGCGTAGTTCCCCTCGTGGCAGGCGAACTCGTACAGCTTGTCGTCGGTGGCCGGCCAGGTGTATTCGCCGCTGTACGGGGTCTCCCAGTCGCCGCTCTCGAGCGTGTATTGGTAGAGGAGAGTGTCCGCGTCCTGGAAGGAGAAGCGCTCGACCACGTGCTGGTCGGCCGGCGGGGAAGGCTCGCCGAAGAGAGTCGTCGCGATCCAGTTCTCTTCCAGGAAGTTCGTCGTGTCGACAACCAGCGTGTCGCCCTCCCACCAGGCGACAGAGTCGCCGGCGCGGGAGCGGATCGTGTCCGGGAGATGGATCGCCGCGTCCCGGGACGGGCTGATCGGGATGATCCGTGCATAGTGCATCCACTCGATCAGGATCATGAGGTGGGTGTCGGTCAGCACCACCGTCTTGATGTTGTTGTAGCTCTTCGAGTACACCGGGATCGTCGCTTCGAGCGAGAAGATGCAGCGATCGGCGATCGAGAGCGACTCGGGGCCGTCGAAGGGGCCGACTTCCCGATCGCGCCACCAGGCCGGTCCGGTGTTCCTCTTCGAGAATCCGTAGAGTCCCTCCCGGCGGGCCTTGCCGCGTTCGGTCAGCGGCGGGAAGCGGCCGTTCGGCGGGTCGATGAGCACCGAGGTGCGGTACTTGCCGTCGATCTGGAAGCCGCCGGTGCCGCGGTCCATGAAGAAGTAGTTGTAGGCGCCGACGCTGCCGCCGACCGGGGGAGCCTTGCGATCGGGATCGCTGGCCCGCGACCTCTGATCGATGTTCTGAGCCTCCCGGTCGCGGATCGCCTGGGCTTCCTCGGCGGTCAGGTTGAGCCGATTCCCCAGCTCGGGGCTGCGCTGGATCGGCGTCAGATGAGCGATGTCGTAGTTGCCGGAGAAGTCGGGCTTGCCGCTCGGTGTGCGGGGGATGTCGTCACCCGCGGCTGCGGTTCCGGCGCCGGCGACCGCGACTGCGAGAACGAAGGCGATACGAGTACGACCGTTGATGCTCATCGAACTCCTCCCTGGCGGTGACCTTCGAGTGCGCCGGCCATTGTAGACCGCGGCTACTCGCCCGGTACGTACCAGATCGCCGACGACCAGGCGCGTTCCTGGATCGTCGCCGGCATGTCCGGATTGGGCTCCGCGCCGGCGCGGAGCGCGTCCCAGGTCGACCAGCGGCAGGTCGGGTTCTCCAGTACGCGCACGTAGTAGATGGCGTGCTGTGCCGCGTCGAAGTCCGGGTCGCTCCAGATGGCCGACAGTTCGGCGGCGCCCAGGTCCTGGGAGTAGCTGCAGTCGGAAAGATCGACTTCGGCGCCGTTGTCAGGGCAGCGGAGCGGGTCGCCGGAGGGCATGCCGCCGTCCGCGCAGGCGATGTCGGTGACCTGTTCACGCGCCTCGCCGTCTTCGACCCAGCCCTTGACCATCTGCAGGCGCTGGAGCGGGGCGCTGTCCGCGTCGCGGGCGGCCCAGACGAGGAAGCGAGGGCTCCGGCCTTCGTCGGCGAGCAGGTCGCCGCCCATCGGTACGCCGCCTTCGTAGGCGGCGGCGATCATGTCCGGATCGGAGGCCAAGTCGTCCGTGTAGCCGTAGCCGCCGAAGAACCGGAGCCGCATCCGCGGGCCGCTGGTGGCGTAGGTCTCCTTGCGCCGGAAGGCGTCGTAGATCGAGTCGCGGGTGTTCTCTTCGGCCCAGACCACGGCCAACCCGGAACCGCCCCAGTACCTTCTCGGTCTGTACTTTTCGCCGTCCTCGGTGGGCTCGTCGACTGGCACGGCGCCGCGAAGCTGGCCGGTGCCGTCGCCCCTGCCGACCTTGCCGTGGAAGTTGTCCTCTTCGGGTGTGCCGCCGGAGTTGTGGGTGTCCGTCGCTCCGACGACGCCGAAGCGGAACGGGTTGAAGCCCTGGGTCTCCTGGAGCACGAGGCCGTTCACGTAGGCCTCGCGGACGTAACTGCCCTTGGGTTCGCTGTAGAGCTGCGTGGCGATGCGGTAGGGGAAGATCTCGAAGTCCGCCCACTCGTCGTTCGGCGACAGCAGCGGGTGCGTCTCCGAGGTGCCCTTGACCTGGGTCATCTCGACCAGGGGTTCGTTACGCATCCGCAGCTCCGCGTAGGCCGCGTCGAGCGGCTCGCCGCCGACCGTCTCGAGCTTGAACATGTGGCCGTTGCTGCCGTTCGAGTTGTGCGGGATGGCAAGGCCCTCGATGCCCTCGGCCCGGCGTTCGTCGAGCCAGCGCCAGAGGTCCTCGGGATTGCGCGAGTCGGTCGAGGCGAAGGGCATGGGCGGCACGTTGCTGCCGCGGAAGATCACGTTGCGGTGCAGGTTGCCCCGGTCGTCCGACGAGGTCGTGTACTCGTAGCCGACGAAGGTGGTGAAGTTCCCGGGGTCGTTGTGGGCCTCGGCGGCGTCGATGATCGCCTGCCAGGCGCCGCGCTTGGCGTCGTCCTGCGCGTCCTGCGGTAGTGCGGCGAACTCGCCGCTGCGGAGTCCCTGGATGGCGCGGGCGAAACCGCCGCCTTCCCGCAGATCGGTCCCGAGCTCGGTCGTGTAGAGGGGATTCTCGGGGTTGTCCATCTCGGGGAGCGCGCCAAGATAGAGGCCGTGATCGGTCACGGCCTGGAAGTCGAGGGCGCCGCTCTGGAGCTGGATCTGGTGGCCGCTCGCGTGCTCGATCGCCTCGCCCTTGGCGAACCGGTAGGCGTCATCGGGATTCGTCCGCGTCCCGAACAGGTAGGCGTCGAAGGAGTACTTCGTGTGCACGTGCAGGTCGCCGAAGTAGGCGTCCTTCAGCGGGTTCGGCGCGTCGGCGTCGGCGGTGGCCTCCACGTCGCCGGCGTCGTCGCCACCTCCGGTGGAGCAGCCGAGCAGAGCGAGCGAGAGGATGAGGATGGCTGCGATGGCCGAGGAAGTCTGGCGCATGACGGTACTCCTTTGGAGGGGTTGGGCATAGGTTAGCGCGGATGCCGCATTCGCATTCCCGAGGCCGGAATCCGTCCTTGTCATGGAAGGCAGTCGTTCGCGTCCCGGTGCCGTTGTGCGGCGTCGTCGCCGGGCGGAGTCGATATGCTTGACGAGATGGCTGCGCCGCTGATGACGAGAGAGGAAGCGGATGCCCGGTTCGACTTGATGCTGACCCGGTTTCAGGCGGAGCGCGCACAGGATCGGGCCTGGATAGAAACCCGGTTCAGCCAGATGGAAGCCCGCTTTGGCGAGATCGATGCGCGCTTCGGCGAGATCAATGGCCGTTTCGGCAAGATCGATGGCCGCTTTGGTGAGATCAAGGCTGACCTCGAGAAGCTGCGCGCCGACATGACCTGGCGCACCTTGCTGATCGTCGGCGGGCTGCTTGCCGCGACCACGGCGCTGAACCGGCTGTTGGGGTAGCGGCTGCTCCTCCGCTGGGCCGGCGCCTTGGACCGAAGTGCGGTGACGGCTGCATGGACTACGGGGCGGACGCTGCTTCGGGTGGTATTGGCGAGAGTGGCCGGACTGCATCTGGTGGACTGGTGTCCGCCAGTTCCACGGCGGCGCCGCGCAGCATGACGGCGAACACGCGGTAACGCTCGTCGAAGGAAGAGGCGTCGACCTTGCCGGGAACCGCTCCCCGGAAGCCGGCGCGCAGGAGACCCGGATTCCCGAAGCGCTCGGCGATGTCGGGCCGTTCCCGGGTGAGTCCCAGGTTGGTCAGGAAGTGGCCGTCGCGGTAGAGGACGATCTGGCGTGGCCGCTCGCCTCGCTGGGTGTCCGCCGCCCAGCCTTCGATCTCGATTCGATCGGCCTGCCTGACCAGACTGAACTCCCCTTCGAAGCCGTTGCCGGTCCGGCGCACTGGCAGGCGGCGGCCGTCGCTGGTCGGCATGACCTCCACATTGCCGGGTTCGATCTCAAGAGGCAGATAGGAGAAGCGGAGGCGGCTGCCTACGCCGCGCCGCGACACGGCGTAGGCAACGACGCCTTCGCGCTCTACGAGGCCTCGATCGGCCGAGGCCCAGAAGGCGAAGCCGCTGTTCTCGAAGGACGGCCCGTAGGCTGCGACCAGATCGGGCCGGCGGTGGGGGCCGGGCTGGTGGACACTCATCTCGCCGCCGATGAACAGGACGACCGCTTCGACCCCCTGCGGGTTCGGCGGCTCGTCGCGGATGAAGCCGCTGACGATGAACTCGGCCGTACCCTCCGCCGGCCCGCTTCCCGGTCGCGGAAGGACCGCATCGAGCGCGCCGTCGAAGCCGGCTGGAGGGCGGGCGACCGGAATGCGGCTCGGCGGCTCCGATCCCCCGTCGACGCGGTAGCGTAGCACGGCCTCGAGGTGGCCGGCGGCGCTTCGTGCGACCTCGTACCGGTAGGGATCGCCTGCTCCCCGGGCCCCGGGATCGCGTGGAGTCAGCGAGTGGAGGCTCCACTCCTCGCCGTGGTCGAAGTCCTCCACCTCTTCGTAGCCGAGGTTCGACGGGAATCCGGCGCCTTCTCGTGGATCCTGGACCCCGTAGTTGTCCGCTCTCAGAAGCAGCAGGTCGGGCAGGAAGCGTTCCGTGGCGACGCGGCGTGGGACGTCGTAGCGAAGGCCGGGCGTGACCAGGCCCCCTCGATCGACGATCCGCAGGCCGCTGACCCAGCCGACGTGGCCGATCTCACGGACGAGAACGGATGTGCTCGAATCGTAGCGCTCGGCGAGCCACCGGCCTATGTCTTCCAGCCGCTGCTGGCGGGCGGTCGCTTCCACGCGGTATGCGGTCTGCTGGGACGTGTTGCGCAACACCGGCAACGTGAGCAAGAGGATCGGGACTGCCGTCAGCAGGACGGCAACTAGCGGGCGACGGAGGGTGGAGCGGGCGGTGACGGGAAGAAGGTCCGTCGCCTGCCGGCAGAGCCGACCGACCCCGACCTGGCTGGCGTGGACGCCCAGCGCGAGCAGGAACGCCCCGAGGATGTTCAGCGTGTAGTAGTGCCACGTGTATCCCGGCAGCGATCCGATGGCGGCATAGCCGAGGAGAGCGCCGGGCGGGAAGGCGATCAGAGGCCAGAGGTCGGCCCGGCGTCGCAACAGCGCGGTAGCGCCGATAATCAGAAGAGCCGTGAGAAGCAATGGCCCGGCGATCGATTGCGCCAGCGACGGGTTGTACGCCGCCAGCAGGCTGTTGCCGGCTTCGACGTAGATCTCCCGAACCAGATCCAGATAGCGCCATAGCGAGACGATGCTCTCGCCCTCCTTTGCTCCCAGCGTCTTCGGCAGGACGTCGCCGTAGTAGGCGAACGCGAACAGGAGCCAGGGCAGTGCCACGGCCAGCGCCACCAGTGCCTGGCGCACGGGTGGCTTGCGATCGCGCAGCCAGCCGTGAACGATCAGCATGATCGCGAGCAGGGCGCCCTCCGGTCGGGTCAGGAACAGCAATGCGGCTGTGGCGGCGGCGGCGGTGGCGCGATCGCTCAGGTGAAAGTCGAGCGCCAGCAGAAAGAGCAGGGCGAAGAGGTGGATCTCCATCCCCACGTAGAGATAGTTGTAGGCGACGGCGGGATTGAACGTGACCAGGGCGACCGCCAGAGGCGCGGTTGGCCCGGCTCCGAGGCGAACCAGGAGTCTGGCCGCCAACGCGGCCGTGCCCAGCATGCAGAGCAGTCCGAACCCGTTCTGCCATGCCGCGGCCTGACCGTTGCCGAGGACGACGAACACGCTGCTGAGCACGGTGTATAGCGGTGTCGTGAAGCCCATAACGTGCTCGCCGGCGTTGTAGACCAGACCGTTGCCCTCCGCGAGGTTGCGGGCGTACCGGAGGACGATCAACTGGTCCTCGAACTGCAGCCGCAGCACGAGGTTGGGGATCAGGCGTGCGGCGAACCATGCGCCGAAGATGGCGAAGGCGATCCAGGCGCTCGCTGCGAACAGGCGTTTCTTTCGGGCGGCAAGAACCGAGGCTCCGGGGTCGCCCTCGTTGCGTCCCGGTACGGTCGCTGTCATCGAGGCGGGTCCGGTCGGGCCAGGTTCGGCAGTTCGACGGCAACGCCGCGCAGCATGATCGCGAACACTCGGTGTCGGTCGCTGAAGGTCTTCGGATCGGATGGCTCCGGCACGGCGCCCCGGAACCCGGTTCGGAGTAGTCGGGGGTCGCCATGGTGTTCGGCGACATCGGGTCGCTTCTGGTCGATACCCAGATTGGCCAGGAACGTCCCGTCACGGTAGATGACGATCTGGCGAGGACGCTCACCCCGGTCGAGGTCGCCGGCCCAGCCTTCGATCAGGGTGCGGCGAGCTGGCTTGGACAGCGAGTCAATCGCGCCGTCAAATCCGTCACGCGGTGGCTGCACGGGCAGCCTCCGCCCGTCACTCACGGGGAGAAACTCCGTGCCGCTCGGGTCGCTCTCGAGCGGTCGATACGCGAACGGCAGCCGGGCGGCTACATGGCGGCGGGAGACCGCATAGACGACGAGTCCCTCGCGCTCAATCACACCCTCGTCGGCGGCGGTCAGGAGACGATTCCAGGTCGAAACGCGCTGGTCGAAGACCCCGAAACCGCTTTGGAGATGTCCGGCGCGCTCAAGGGCCTTCGCATGCCGGAGTCCTGTCGTTCCGACCCAGAGTTCACGTCCACCGAGGAAGGCCACGATCTCTTGGTGGCTTCCCAGATCGCGCCGGTCGGCGGCCCATCCGAGGACTCTCTTGCGGTCCCGCCCCCAACCGTTGACGAAACCGACGATTCCGCTGCCGGCCGACTGGACGGGAATGTGTTCGGGCAGTGCGTCCGGGTTGTCCCGGGGGCGCTTCAGCAGCACCTGGCGGCCCTCGGCGTCGCGGCTCAGTTCGAACGTGCCAGTGCCGGGTGGTCTTGGCGGATACAGTTGTTGGACTTCGTGTCCGATCCTTGAGAGCAGGCGTACCGGTTCCTCGTCCAGCATGGCCGCCGGAAGGAAGATGTGGAACAGCATCTGTTCCCGATCGTCGCCGCGCCGTTGGACGCGCCGTCGCGATGGGTCGTCCAGGCCCCGGTAGAGGAGATCCGGGCCGCCGAAAACGAAGAACTCGTCCGGGAGGAGCAGCTTCTCGCCGGGTCTGGAAAGCAGCCGGCCCTGGAAGCCGCTGGTCTGTGCCTCCACCTCGCTCTGGAAGAGGTGATCGACCTGTTCCAGGTACAGGTCGCTTCCGAGGTTCACGCCGCGCAGGCGTCCGGCCTCCAACGCGAGTTGCGGAGCCCGGCCGCCGCTCGCGAGCGGTATCAGCACCGTCCGGTCCTGGTCGCTCAGTGGGTCGCCGCCGCTGATCGCGTAGACGCCGATTTCGTGGCCGCCCGCCGTCAGCCACCGCTCTTCGATCAGTGCCGCGAAGCGGCTCGCTCCCCGGTGCGTGAAGGTCTCCGCCGTGGCTCGTACAGTGCCATCGATCGAGACGGCCACCAGCGTCCCATCGGCGACGCCGGGCTCTACTCGCCCCTTGACCAGGCTCGGGACGAAGCCGGTCTCCGGTCTGACGTTTCGGTAGGCGCTCCGTCCCTCGATGATGGCCGTTCCGCCGCCTGCCGGGTCGCTGCCCGAGGCGCCGCCGCCGACCAGGCGATTGGTGGACAATCCGAGGAGATCGGCTCTCGGCCCGGCCGCGAAGACGCCCCGGAACGGATCGCTGGCCTCGCTGGCCTCGCGGTCCCGGAACATCTGGTCCAGGCGGTCGAGGGTCTGTTGGCGGCGGATGGAGTCCGTGCGGAAGCTGCGGATCGCGTCGCCGTCCCTGAAGCAGCAGATGCGGACTTCGCGAGGAGAACGATCGGAGAGCCGCTTGCCGTCAACGGGCCAGGGCGGCTCGCCGCCGATCTCCGCCGCGATCGTCGGCACGACGTCGATGGTCCGGACCAAGTGGTCGAAGACAGCGCCTTGGACCTGTCCCGGACGTTTCACGAGCAGTGGCACTTCGAGCACGTCTTCGACGTTCGCCGAGGTAGGGGAACGCCGAGGCTGTCCGGGTCGAAAGCTGTGCCCGTGGTCCGCGGCCACGACGATCAAGGCGCGGTCGTAGATGTCGGCTCTCCTCAGCCGATCGAGGATCTGTCCCAGCACGCGATCGGCGTAGCCGACCTGGAGAAGATGGCGCTGCAGTCCGTGAATCGTTGGCGGTTCGTCGTCGGTCAGGGTCCGTGGTTCGAAGCCTGGGGGGCTGATCGGTGTCCCGACCGGCGTGTATTCCCGTCCGCTCGGCAGGTACTTCCAGGGGCGGTGAGGCAGGTTCAGATGGAGGTAGTAGAGCGTGGCCCCGTCAGGCCCCTCGTCGATGCGCTGCAGAAAGTCGTCAACCATGCGCGGAACGTTCTGATCGAGGACGCCACCGCCGGCAGGCCCGCGGTCGACGTCCGGGACCGAGCGGTCGGGGCGGAATCCGGTCCATGCGTGGCTGATGGAGGGCAAGTTCGTGCGCAGCGCGGGCGGGAGAAGGAGGTGGCCGTAGACGACGCCGATGTCGTCGGCTGCCCGCGGGATTTGTCGCCACGGGTTTGGTTGCGTCTCGGCGCAGATCGCGGGGGGGCAGAGGTTGGTCACGGTCTCGTGGGCCACGACGCGATAGCCGCCACGGCTCGCCAGCCACGAGAAGAGATTCGATGAATGATCGCTGTAGTGGGCCGTCGTGTCGCTTAGCGGCAAGACTCCGGTGAGCAGCGCCGGAACCGCCTTGGCCGTCTGCAGTCCGACGGTCACCGCGCGGGGGTACCAGTCGGCGCCTTCGGCCAGGCCGGCGAATGATGGAAAACGGCGGCTGTCGATGGAACCGTCGGGCCGCTGGAGGGAACTCGCTGGCAACTCGTCGAAGATCAGCAGGACAATCGGCAGGTCGCTCCGCAGCGCCGGCGCCGCGGCGATTACCGCGTCGGGTTTGAATTGAGTCGCCGAGCCGCTCGCAAGGAGGCTTCGAACGCCCGGCCGAAGTAGGAAGACGGAGGGCGCGACGATCGCTGCGACGCCGCCTATCGCAAGCGCGTGCGAGAAGACGCGGTAGCGGTTCAGGAAAATGCCGATCCCTGTGCCGCCCGCGAGTGCCAGAGCCACTGCCACGGCGCCGGGCAGCCAGTGCAGCAACTGGAGGATGAAGGCCGCGGCGAGCAACATTCTTGCGCCGTCGGCCCACCGGCGTCCGGCGCGACTGGTGCGTATGGCGGGAACGAGCAATGGAGATGCCAGCAATGCCGGGATTCCGAGGGTGCCGCCAAGCACCAACAGCGCGAGCGGCGTTCCGGTCAACCGCTGGGCGACCAGGAAATCCGGCTGGCTGCCGATCAGGTCGAGGATCGGCTGGGCTACGGCGAAGGTCCAGAGCGCCAGCAGATGCGCCGCTGCGATCCAGGCTGTGGAGGCGGGGCTGTCGCGGTCCCGGCCCTGCGCTTCGGCGGCGGCCGTGTCCTGCATTGCAGCGGCCTCTACTCCGCCGTTCCGGACGCTGTGTGGATCGGCAGTTCGACGGCGACTCCGCTCAACATCAGGGCGAAGACCCGGTAGTCCTCAGCGAACGATGCCGGTTCGGGAGCCCCGGGGACGGCGCCGCGGAAGCCGGTACGCAGCAATCCGGGGTCGTTGTGGTGCTGAACCACGTCCGGGCGCTCCCGATTGACGCCCAGAGCGGCCCGGAACTGGCCGTCGCGGTAGAGCACGACCTGGCGCGGCCGGAGGCTGTGGGTGAGATTCGCGGCCCAGCCCTCGATCAGGGTCCGCCGTCCTGGCTTGACGACCAGATCGACTGCGCCCTCGAAGCCGTTGCCGGTCTGCAGCACGGGGAGTCTGCGGCCATCGCTTACCGGGAGAATCTCCGCTTCGTTCTCTTCCTCGAGGGGCGCATAGAAGAAGCGCAGGCGAGTCGCGGTGCCCCGGGGGGAGACGGCGTACACGACGAAGCCCTCGCGCCGGATCGTTGCCATGGTCTCGGACGCAGCCTCCGCGTCGCGCGCGTTCACGGTTCGACCCTTGCGCGTGAAACCGCTGTACAGGTGTTCCCGACCGTAGCGTTCCGCGACGCTGTATCGTTCGATGTCCCTAGAGCCGGCCCAGAACTGGCTTCCTTCGAGGAAAGCGACGACCTCCAGCGTGCTCCCGGGATCGGCGAGATCCACGGCCCAGCCGTGAATGGTGGCGTTGGCGCGGTGCGGGCCCTCCAGGTAGCCGATCACGCCGTCGGCAGTCTGCCGCTGCACGGGGATTCGCACGGCGGCTTCGTCGATGGAACTCCTGGAGCGGCGCACCAGGGCGTCGTCGCGGCTTCCTGGCGCACCCCGGGCGATCTCGTAGACGAAGCTCGGAGCACCTTGCACATGTTCGAGTTCAGGGGAGTCGCCTCCCTCCGAGATCAGGAAGACATCGATGTGGTTGAGTCCGGGTCGGAGGAGATGTTCCGGCAGCAGGGCGGTGAACCGAATCTCTCCGTTGTTGGTCTGGTGGGGACGAACGGTGGTCGCGATGACGCCGTTCAGGGCCAGGGCGGCAGTGCGTTCGAGAAGGGACTCCGGGCCGACGAGGATTCCCTGAACAAGGGCCGGCAGCCGCTCCTTTTGCGGGTCGACTTTGTCCCAGCGCTCGGGGGCTTCCAGCCGAATGCCGATTTCGCTGCTTTCGCGTCGCAGCTCGGAGATCCTGAGGCCGTGGAGGCTGGGAACCGCGCCGATAGCGATCGGATCGTTCGTTTCTCCCAGGAGTGCGGCCTGCTCCGCCAGACGCTCGCGCCGCCAGGGTCCCCGGTCGTTCGGCAGCTCGACGTTGGCGACGTACTTGCCGATCAGTGGAAGCGTCCCGGGGTTCTGCGCCTGGGGCACGGCGCTCGGGTCGGCACCCGCGAGTTCGAGCAGCCGCGGTGCCAGTTCGACCAGAGAAAGGGGAGTTTCGTCGATCGCCGCCTCGCTCTGAAACGGCGCTTTGATGATGAGCGGCACCGTGGCGAGGTCAAGGGGCTGCTTCCCGGTCGGATCGTTGACGTCGAGCAGCCGGCGGGACTTGCCGGGCTCGAAGGCCACGCCGTGATCCGCGGTCACGGCGATCAGACTCCGGTCGAACAGGTCGAGGGCCTCCAGTTTCTCGTTCAACTCGCCGATCAGGCGGTCGACGAACTGCACCTGCAGCAAGTAGCGCTTCTGGTGGTGGCGGACCGGCCAGGAGTCGGTCGTCCACAACTCCCGCTGGAGTCCGTGGACGCGGTTCCGGGTGACGCGGTAGGTGTGCCCCGACGGCAGGTACTCCCACGGGCGATGAGGCAGCAAGCTGTGCAGGAAGTAGAAACCCGGGCGTTGGCCGTTCGGCTTGATCGAGTCGCCGAACCGGCGGAACTCGGCCGCCCTGTCGGCCTCTCGAAGGTGACGGAGTGCTCGCCGCACCGGCTCGTCGTTGGCGTCGTCGGTCGGCGTCGAGGTCTGGTCCCGACCGAAGGCGCTCCAGGTCTGCGTGACTTCCGGCAGTCGTTCAGTCCAGGCCGCCGGCAGTGTCAGGTTGAGCCAGACGATGCGGAGGTCGGAGAGCAGGAGGCTGAGGCGTGCTCCGAAGGCGGGGCGTTGTTCGGCCAGCAGGTTCAGTTCGGGCGGGCAGAGCGAAGTGATGGGCTCGATCGCGGAGATGTCATGGCTTGGCGCCAGGACGGTAAACAGGTTGACGGGGTTCTCGGTGAATGTCGGAAGCCGGCCCTGCTCGGCTGCCTGGCCGGTCAGCATCGCCGGCACCGCGAGTTCGGAAACGTCGGCGGCTGCCGTTGCGTTCGGATACCAGGTGGCCTGGTCGGCCAGACGCGCCAGGTTGGGAAACCGCTCGCGGTCGATCGTTCCTTCGGCGTCGAGGATCGAAGTCAGCGACCACTCATCGAAGATCACCAGGATGACCGGTGCGCGGGCGCCGGTATCGCCAAGGTCGGCCAGGATCGCTTCGTTGGGGCTGGCCGCACTTTGACGAACGCGGCCGTCGAACACGAGGAGTGCCGGTACCAGGATCGCGGCGACAGATAGCAGCAGGCCGAACGAGCGGACGCCCCGAAAACGGATGTAGGTCCAACCCACGGCGGCGCCGGCGGCCAGCGCAAGGGTCGTGGCGACCGCTGCCGGAAGGCTGCGGATCGCCTGCAGCGCGATCACCGCGGCGAGCAGGCCGACGGGGGCTGCAATCGCCGGTCGCATCCAGGATGGGCGGAGGAACCGGAGCGCGCCGCCCGGTGCCGAAAGCACCAGCGTTGGGACAATAGCGACCATCAGGACCAGAGCCAGAAGATCGCCCATGTAGAGGTTGCGGATGGCGAAGAACTCGGGCGCCCGTCTGAGCACGTCGTAGACCGGCTGGGCGAAGGCGAGGCTGCTCAGGCCGGCGATCGCCAGCACGCCGCCGCCAAGCTCCTTGTGCAGTTGGAGCTGGTCGGTGCTCGGCGCAGGTACCGGTGGCGCGTCGCCGTTCGCTTCGTCCTTCCGGTCTTGTCCGGGGGCTACCGGGCGCGACTTCGACATGGACGGCGATGCTATCCGTATCCCTGCAAGGGCAACTCGTTGAGCTGGTCACGAACCGGACGGGCCCTTCGGCGATTGCCTGGCTGCTAGCCTGCCGCCGTCATGGTGGCTGCCGTGCCGGAAACCGATCGCAGCACGACCCATCCGGTCGACATCGGCGGCGTGGTCGTCGGCGGCGGGGCGCCGGTCGTCGTCCAGTCGATGACCAGCACGGACACCGCGGACGTCGATGCCACGACCACCCAGGCGCTGGCGCTGGCGGAAGCGGGCTCGGAGTTGGTGCGGATCACGGTGAACGTCGACGCGGCGGCGGTCGCGGTGCCCGAGATTCGCGCCCGGCTCGACGCGGAGGGTTGCGACGTGCCCCTGGTCGGGGACTTCCACTACAACGGCCATGTGCTTCTCGAGCGCCACCCGGACTGCGCGAAGGCGCTGGCGAAGCTGCGGATCAACCCGGGGAATGTCGGCCGCGGCGGACGCAGGGACCCTCAGTTCGCGGCGATCTGCGACGTGGCGCGGCGACTCGGCAAGCCGGTGCGAATCGGTGTCAACGGCGGGTCGCTGGACCAGGATCTGCTGGTGGCGAAGATGGAGGAGAATACCGAGCGTGACCTCGGCAAGACCTCCGAGGAGATCGTCGGCGAGTGCATGGTTCTCTCGGCGCTCCGCTCGACGGAACTGGCGCTCGAATGCGGCCTGACCGAGGAGCAGATCGTCATCTCGTGCAAGACGTCTTCGCCGCGGGACCTGATCGGCGTCTACCGGGATCTGGCGAAGCGGACGCGACAGCCGCTCCACCTCGGCCTGACCGAGGCCGGCATGGGCATCAAGGGCCTGGTGTGGTCCTCGTCGGCGATGTCCGTCCTGCTGGCGGAGGGCATCGGCGACACGATCCGCGTCTCGCTGACCCCGCGCCCCGGCGGCGACCGGCGCGAGGAGGTCCAGGCCTGTCGCGAGCTCCTGCAGGCGCTCGGACTGCGCGCCTTCGCGCCCAGCGTGACCGCATGCCCCGGCTGCGGCCGTACGACCAGCACGACCTTCCAGGAGCTCGCCCTGCAAGTCGAGGACTTCATCGACGCCAGGATGCCCGCATGGCGCGACCGCTACGAAGGCGTCGAGGAACTGAAGCTCGCCGTGATGGGCTGCGTCGTGAACGGCCCCGGCGAGTCGAAGGCGGCGGACATCGGCATCTCGTTGCCAGGCACGGGGGAGGCGCCGACCTGCCCGGTCTACGTCGACGGCCGGCAGTTCACGACGCTGCGCGGCACCGCAGCCGAGTTGTCGGAGCAGTTCACCCGGATCGTGGCGGAGTACGTGGAGAGCCGGTATCCGACCAGGGTGTGACCGTGGGTCGCGTCGGCGCGCTGAGCCTCCCTGTCGGAGTTGCTTGGCTCTCTTCATGTCTGGTGCCGAGGCGCGCGGGTAGCTGTTGAGAAAGCTCCTCGAATCGACGCGAGAAATGCAGCGTTGGATTCGGCTTGACGGCCACGAGCAAGTACGGCCATACTCTCAGGGTATGGCCACCATGACGATCAAGTCGACCTACTCGCTCGATGTCGAGTCCGTGCGGGCGCTCGATGACCTGGCCCGCCGGCAGCAGGTTTCGAAGTCCGAGGCGTTGCGGCGAGCGATCCGGAATGAAGCTTGCCGGCAGCCCGCTCAGGGTGAAGACGCGGTGGCAGCCCTGGATCAGCTTCAGGCCTCGCTGAGCGCGCGCGATGTCGATCTCAAGCAGTGGGCGCGAGATGTGGAGGCTGGACGGCAGGCGGCAGCCCAACGGCGGGCCACCTACTAGCAGCCCGTGGTGAAAGTCCCACTGCATTCGAGCGGCCATGCATCACGTCCAACATCGTTGCTCTTCGGTCGAATATGGCCCGATATGCTCCCTCATCGCGCCTTGTTGGACGCGCGCCTGGCCGCTCTCGGTGCGAGCGGGACTTCCACCACGGGCTGCTAGTCGCAGTGATTCACCTGGATACCAGCTTTCTCATTCGCGCACTGATTCCGGGAACGCCGGAAGAGGCGAAGCTGCGTGGGTGGCTCGGGCAGGGCGAGGCACTGGTCATGAGTTCAGTTGCCTGGACGGAGTTCCTTTGCGGGCCGCTTGGCAGCAGCGATGCGGAACTGGCTAACCGGTTCATTGAACGCCGACGGGACTTCACGCCGGACCAGGCCGCGCTCGCGGCGCGGTTGTTCAACGAATCGGGACGGCGGCGGGCACTGCTCATTGATTGCATGATCGGGGCGGCTGCGCTCGCGGATAGCGCGGCAATCGCAACGTCTAACAGACGCGACTTTAGCCGGTTCGCGACTAGCGGTCTGAAGCTGGCGTGAAGCAAACCGCGTCGGAGCAGGTGCGGATCACGGTCAGCGTCGACGCGGCGGCGGTCGCGGTTCGTTCTGGCAAGTGCAGCGGCGGAAGGATCAGAGACCGCTACCGAAATCGTAGGGTGCTCGTTCCTCGTGGACCTCACTGGCAGGCGGCGGTCCTTGCGGCCTTGTGCTCCGCAGGATCCTGTTGAGGGAGCTGCACAGGCTTGCTCGCTTGCGACCGAGCAGGTCCAGGACCCACTCGCCATGATGATGCTGTACTCGCATGCGAGCCTTGTAGGCGGCGTTGAAGACCGCGTCGGCCAGTTCATCCCTCGGCAGGGCCTCCTGTATCCGTGGATGGCGGAGCAGATCGACCGTGGTGGCGGTGTGGAGTTCGTCAAACCGCCATGCGCATATGTGCAGGGCCTTTCGCTCATCGATCATTGCGAGGCCACCTTGTTCGAGAGCAGCGGCGATCGTGGCGGCCTCGCCGTCGTCCAGGGTCGTAGCCGCGGCTCCGCTGACCAGTGTGGTCAAGACTTGGTAGCCGTCGGCGGCCAGGGCTGTCACCTCGATGAGGTCGTGAGCTACCAGGTTGGAGAGCATCTCCCCGTCGCGGTGCTGGCGGCTCCGCTGGTCCTGCAACTCCCCCACAACCTGCTCAGCAACGAGAATCTGGTTCGGCAAAGCGGCCAGAAGAGCCTCCGAACACCCGGTGGCGTTCAGGTTGATGACGACGCTGGTGTCCGCGACGAACGGGCCGGCAAAGTCATAGAGAAAGTCGCGTGGCGGCACTTGGTTCGCCCTCCGCTCCTTCTTCGTCGAGCACCTCACGGAGGGCGACGCGATTGAGATCCAGGAGGCGTGCCAGTTGTCCCTCGCTGAGAAGCTCCTGCCTATGCGCCTCGGCCGCGAGAGCGGCGATGCGGGGGGGTATGTAGTGCCCCGATTGAGCGGTACCGGTCTTGACAGGCGCAGGCTCGCCAAGAACCTCTAGCGCCTGTTTGTCGGTAATGCCGCCATTCGCCTGGAACCAGTCCCATGTGCCGGCCGGAACGAGCTTCAGTTCCTCGATGCGGCGGACCATTGCCTCGCGCGACACGCCGAAGGTGTCGCTCAACAGGATGACGTGGCGGCGAGTCAGAGTGGAGAATCCCGACGTGTACTCGCGGAACTTCTCAATGACAGTTCTCGGCGGCATCAAGAACGTGCGGGCAAAGGCGTCGGCGTAGAACTCCGCTCGCGACTTTGGCCGGTCGTCGCGGTAGTAGATGCTCGTAGCGTGGCGAACGGAGACCAGGTGGGCCAACTCGTGAACCGCGGTAAGAGCTCGTCTGGTCAACGGGTGGTTCGCGTTTAACAGGACACACGCTCCGACTTCCTTGTCGTAGGCGAAGAGACCAGAGACCCGGGAGGGGAGCGGCCGCACGTAAACGCGCACTCCGAACTCGAGTTCAAGCAAGCTCTCGATGTCGCGAACCGGCGCTAGCCCCAGGCCGACGCGCTGGCGGAGTTCGAGAGCATCGCTTTGGGCCTGGGTCCGAATGTCTCCCGCGAGGAGAGGGCGTTCAGCGGGGTAGTTGCTAGGCCGTTGGACGCCGAGGAGATTCTCGAGCTCTACCTCCGCGCGGACCAGGCCCACCAGGATCCGGGCCGCCTTGCCGGCTTCCACGTCTACGTAACGACGATCCTTCCGGAACCTGGGCGCAAGGTCGACATGCATTGACTCGCGCCGCAAGAGTTGGTTCGCGGACGTGCCATAGGCCACTGAGAGCTGCTGAAGCTCAGCGGGCTGCCAGCGCCGCTGTCCTTTCTCGATGGCCAGGAGTGTCGTCCGTGCGACTCGAATAGCGGCCGCGGCTTGTGCTTGCGTCATACCCGCTGCCTCGCGGGCGTTCCTCAGCCGTCGACCGACTTCAGTCGCGTCGAGGGCCGACCCCTGGCTGGCGAAACCGGCTGGCCCAGCGCGTAACGAAGGAGTCTGGGCCGAGGGAGTCGAGGAAGGCATTCCACTCTTGTTCATGTGCTTTCAACATCCTGGATAGTCGCGTTCTGATCTTCTGTTCCGCGGTGAGATCCGAAGGACAGAGGGCTTCGGCCAGCCGAAAGACTTCAAGATCGAGTTCGCTGGCGTCCTCATCTAGTCGACGGCCCAAACGAGCCAAGTGCTCGAGATGGAGTGTGCCGGCAACGGCGTAGTCATGCATTGCCCCTTTTGGTTCGCGCTTCTTGAATGTGCGGGCGGCGCCGGCCTTGTAGTGCTCGACGCTCAGGTCCTCCCAGACGTAGGTCCTCTTGGGCTCCTTGGCCCCTGCCGCATGCACGCTCATTCGTCGCAGCATGCAGGCTGCGCAGACGCCGCATTGCCGCCACTTGTTCTTCACCGAGACATGCCTTGGATCCTGCCAACACGATCGAGTAGCTCTCCAACTTGTGTCCCTCGGTCTTTCCTCCAGGAAGAGGCGGAGAGTCTCTCCCTTCGTGGACCAGAGATGAGGGAAGACGTACCGCGGGCGATACTCCAGTAGGGCCGAAAGGAAGTCCTCCATGAGCTTGCTGAAGACCGGGTGCGTTCGATAGTCCTTCGCGGCCTGACCTACTGGGATGAGCGAAGGACCTAGCAGCCCGTGGCAGAAGTAGTCGTGCGGTCCGAGCGATGTGGTTGGTTCAGGCTTGAGGTTGGGTAGCGGCGAGGAAGACGAAGTTGAAGTTGGGGCGGCTGGCAGCGCGGTTTTCCCGCCATCGGGCGAGGAACCGGCGGAAAGCCCGGCCAAGACGCTCCCAAGGCGCCCCGTGTGGGCCGGCCAGGGCGTCGAGGAACGCCGCAGACCGTCCCTGCAAGGCCCGCGGCGTTCCGACTCCCACGAGCGTACGCATCAGCAGCCCGAGGTTGAAGCCGCAGGCCTGAAGGTAGACCCGCTTGAGCACGTTGCCGCACTCGCGCAGATGCAGCCGTCGCATGCCGCCGGTCTCGAACTGATGGGCGAAAGGCCGTTCGAGGCGCTCGCCGCGCTGGCGCTGCATCCGCTTGCCTCGATTCCCCCGGATTCGCCGACGGTTCGCGTACACGATGGCCTGCAGGTCCTTCTTGCCCTTCCAACGACGACGACCACGGTCCGGCTCCGCAATGTAGCTGCGAAGCTCCAACTCGTCGATGGAGGCGAGAACGGCGTTGCTGTGGTACCCCTTGTCCGCAACGACTTCCTCGATCACCGACGAGTCGCCGACCGCCGACTCGACCTGATCGAAGGTCTCCTCCAGCGTCGCGAAGAGAGACTCCGTGTCCCCCTTGGCGCCGCCGTGGATGGTCACGCCCAGGATGGTCCCGCACTCCAGGTCCACCGCCTGCTCCGCCTTGTACGCAAGGTGCGTGCGGCCATCCTTCATCTTCGTTACCTCTGCATCCGGATCGTGCGGATTCTCCCACTCCTTGTTGGACAACTTCTTCTTCCGCTTGCGGTCGAAGCGCGCCAACTCCGCCTTCGTCGGCGTCGCCACACCCGAGGCCGCCGCCAAGCCCCGAACGAACTCCTCGTACTCCGCGCCCGTGTCACGACGCACGATGCTTCGCAGCGCCGCGTTCGCCTCCAGAGTCGTCGCGTCCACCCCCACCGTCTTCCCCGACACCAGACCCGAATCCGCCAGGACGCCAAGAACCCACGAGAACACCTTCGCGTGAGTCTCCACCGCGATCAGCCGACGAGTACGCGAAATCGTCGAATGATCCGGGGCCGATTCAGTTACACCCAAGTCCAGAAACCGCCGGATGCTCAGCGAGTCCTGAGCCCGCCACGCGATGCCACGCTCAGAGTCCAAACCCTCGAAGTAGCCCAACAGCAACATCCTGAAGTACCGGCCCGGACGCAGACTCGGTCGGCCCATGCGCTCCGCGTAGAACTCCGAACACTCCGACTCCACGAACTCGTCGAAACCCCTCGACTCCAGCAAGCCGTTCAAACGCTCATAGAACGGGTGACCAGAGCTTCGCGGCAGATCGCCGCCCGACACCCAGAGAGGCTCCTGGCTCCCACCACGACGCTTTTTGCCCATAGCCATGACGACATTCTACTGCCCTGGCGAAATGGCCGCCAAGGGCGACTTTCACCACGGGCTGCTAGTAGACCGGTGTACTTGTCCGTAGCGTAGCTGGCGACGGCAGTGGCCCCCGAATCACCTCCAACCACGACGTCAACGGACCAGGCGGTAATCGTCCTTTCGCCTCCGTTGCGGAGTGTCACCGCCAGCTTGCCCTCGGGAGTCACAAACACGTCGTCGATCAAGAGAGCATCATCGACAGGCGCAGCCGCAATCGGAATAGGGTTCGGCGCGAAGTGCGCAGCATCGATGAGGGCCGACAAGCTCCTCAGAGAAGGGTGCTCCGCGCTCTGGTCCTGGGCGTAAGCCGGGAGCGCGAACACCATCAGGAGCCCAAGAGCAGTCAAATTCCGTCGGATCAATCTCTTCATTTCGGCCCTCTCTTCATCTCAATGCCTCCGTCAGGAGGCCTTCGTGTAGGTGCTGAAGCCCGTCGCCAAACGACTCATCCGTAGGCGACAGAGTGCTTCGCGGGCCTCTTCATCTGCCCAACCAGCCTAGAGCCGAATGTGAGAGATGTCCGGCCACAAACTGGCCGATATCGGTCAGATTCGCACGAGAGCGGCCAGATCCAGAGGCGCGACCTGGTCCCGGTGACCGGGCGCCTGCTGCGCCAAGTCCTGGAGCCGCCGCTGCCCCCTACGCGTCCACCTGCATTGAGGCCTTCTTGTACTGCGACGGGCTGCAACCGACATGCTCCTGAAAGGCACGGCGGAACGTCCGTTCGCTGTTGTAGCCAATGGACTCTCCAACCCTGGCCACAGCGAAGTTGGTCTCGCGCAGCAACCGGCAAGCATGTTCGATTCGATGGCGGGCCAACCACCTTGCGAACGTCACCCCGGCATGCTGCCGGAAGTACTTCGAGAAGCCCGAGGGCGACATCACCGCAACCTTGGCGATGGCATCCACATTCAGGTCGTCGGCTAGATGGTCGTCCACGTAGCGCAGCACGCGTGCAAGACGCGCGAAGCGGCGGAATGGGTCGGTTCCGAATGCAGGAGTTTGCTCGCCAACCGCGCCTGCACCAGGTGTGGCATCGACCTGTCGCGACGGTTCGAGTTCCACGAAAGCGGAGTCGTAGACCCTGATCGTTCCGGCCGGCTCGACCCGGACGCGGTGACTCCAACCGGGCACCCATTCGACGAAGGTGTGGAACTCGTCGTTCTCGCCGCAGGGGTCAACGCTCTGGGGAAGAGCGGCCACGAAGCTCGCATCGAAACGTCGACCCGCCAGATCGGCCGGAATCGAACCGGTGTCCACCGAACACACCCAGGCAGAGACGTCCGCCTCCAGCAGATGCACGCAGTGGTCACGCGTGTCCAGTCCCCAGAGCGGGAACACCGGTTCGAGTCCCGTGCCGGTCGTCGCGAGCACACGGCGTTCACGGGCACTCGGCGAGAAGAGGTTCCCGAACGCGACACACTCGGCGCCATCCACGCGCAGTTCACTGAGCCCCCGCCGCACGGCCGCGTCGTGTTCGCTCGCGGAAGCAGTCCAATCGAGCGGGATCAAGCGAAGCGGCAGCCCCACCGCCGCAGCCTGCTGCTCGAGCAACGTGTGGCGTACGCCATGCAGGATCGCACGACCGTTCCTCTCGTTCACCAGCCCGATCAGGCCGCGGACATCCCAGGCAGGACCAGCCCTCAGTACCCGCAGGGCCCATGCCGCTTCCTTACCGCCCGACCAACACAGCCACGTCGGCCTGGCGCGCCATGAAGGAGGGCTGGACATGAGGCTCTAGCTAGCCGGCGAGACTCGGCGTTTCCAGTTCCTGCAGACTCGTCACGAACAGGCGGCTGCCGCGCAGCGCCTCGATCGCGTCGACGGCCGCCATCGCGCCCGAGATCGTCGTCACGCAGGGAATATCGAACTTGAGCGCGGTGGTGCGGATGTCCATGTCGTCCGCGAAGGACTCGCCGCCGAGGGGCGTATTCACGATCAGGCTGACGTCGCCGTTGATCAGGTGATCCACGACGTGCGGGCGGCCCTCGGCGAGCTTGTTCACCCGCCGCGTCTCGATCCCGCGGGCGCCAAGGTAGGCGGCCGTACCCGCCGTGCACAGCAGTTCGAAGCCGAGATCCCGCAGCCGTACCGCCACCTTGAGCAGGGCCTTCTTGTCCCGGTCGTGGACGGAAAGGAACGCCGCGCCGCTGTCCGGCAGCGCGTGGCCGGCGCCAAGCCAGGCCTTGGCGAAGGCGCTGCCGAAGGAACGCCCGATGCCCATCACCTCGCCGGTCGACTTCATCTCCGGGCCGAGCACAGGATCGACGCCGTGGAAACGGTCGAAGGGGAAGACCGGCGCCTTGACGAAGAACCGGTCGACCGGCGGTTCGGAAGTCAGGCCGATCTCATCAAGCGTCTCGCCGACCATGACCCGGGTCGCTATCTGCACCAGGGGCAGGCCGACCGCCTTGGCGATGAAGGGCACCGTCCGCGAGGCCCGGGGATTCACTTCCAGCACGTACACCTCGCCGCCGTAAATCGCGAACTGCACGTTCATCAGGCCGACCACGCCGAGCCGCAGCGCCAACCGCACCGCGATTTCGCGCATGCGATCGAGGTCGGTCTCGCTCACCCGGTACGGCGGTAGCACCGCAGCCGAGTCGCCCGAGTGGATGCCGGCTTCCTCGATGTGCTGCATGATCCCGCAGATCACCGCGCGCTGGCCGTCCGAAACCAGGTCGACATCGACCTCGAAGGCGTCCTCGAGGAAGCGGTCGAGCAGCACCGGCCGTCCCGGCGAGACGTCCGCGGCCCGACGCATGTAGTTGATCAGCGTCGGCTGGTCGTAGCAGATGGACATCGCCCGACCGCCGAGCACGTAACTCGGACGCACGACGACCGGGTAGCCGATCTCGTCCGCCACGCTGCAGGCCTCGTCCAGCGACGCCGCGGAGCCGTTCGCCGGCAGCAGGATGTCCTCTTCCGCGAGCAGATCGCCGAAGCGCCGGCGATCCTCGGCAAGGTCGATCGCCTCCGGCGAGGTGCCCAGGATGTTCACGCCCGCGGCCTCCAGGCTGTGCGCGAGCTTGAGCGGCGTCTGGCCCCCGAGCTGAACGATCACGCCGAGCGGCTGCTCGCGGCGATAGATCGCCATCACGTGCTCGAAGGTCAGCGGCTCGAAGTACAGCCGGTCCGACGTGTCGTAGTCGGTCGAGACGGTCTCCGGGTTGCAGTTGACCATGATCGTCTCGAAACCGGCCCGCCGCAGCGCGAAGGTGGCGTGAACGCAGCAGTAGTCGAACTCGATCCCCTGGCCGATCCGGTTCGGGCCCGAGCCGAGGATCATCACCTTCTTGCGGTCCGTGGGCAGCGCCTCGTCCTCGACGCCGGGTGTCGAGTACAGGTAAGGCGTGATCGCCGAGAACTCCGCGGCGCAGGTGTCGACCCGCTTGAACACGCGATCGAGGTTCCGCTTCGTGATCTCCCGGGCCACCATGGTTTCCTCGCTGCCGAGCAGCGTCGCGAGGCGCTGGTCGCTCAAGCCGTTCAGCCGCGACCGGCGCAGGAGCGGATCCGGCACCGAGTCGAGATCCCAGCAGGCGAGTTCCGTTTCGCACTCGACGATCGATTCGATCTCCCGCAGGAACCACGGATCGATGCTGGACGCGGCGGAGACCTCCTCCACCGTCCAGCCCTGGCGCAGCGCGGCGAAGACCGCGAACAGCCGCTGCCAGTTCGGCGTGCTGAGGCGCCGGCGCAGACTGACCGGGTCGCTCACCAGCTCTTCCTGGCGCGGCCACGCGGCTTCCAGTTCCAGGCCGCTCAGGCCCTTCATCAGCGCCTCGCGGAAGTTGCCGCCGATCGCCATCACTTCGCCCACCGACTTCATCGACGTGCCCAGGGTGCCGTCGGCGCGCTCGAACTTCTCGAACGCCCAGCGCGGGATCTTGACCACCGTGTAGTCCAGCGTCGGCTCGAAAGCGGCGAAGGTCTTGCCCGTGATGTCGTTCGTGATCTCGTCCAGGGTGTACCCGACCGCAAGTTGAGCCGCGATCTTGGCGATCGGGAAGCCGGTCGCCTTGGAAGCCAGTGCGGAACTCCGCGACACTCTCGGGTTCATCTCGATGACCACGCGCCTGCCGGTCCCGGGCTCCACCGCAAACTGGATGTTCGAGCCTCCGGTGGCGACGCCCACCTTCCGGATCACCGTGAAGGCCTCGTCGCGCATGTCCTGGTACTCGGGGTCCGAGAGCGTCTGCTGCGGCGCCACCGTGATCGAGTCGCCGGTGTGTACGCCCATCGGGTCGACGTTCTCGACCGAGCAGACGACGATCGCGTTGTCCGCCACGTCCCGCATCACCTCCAGCTCGAACTCCTTCCAGCCCAGGACGGACTGCTCGAGCAGGATGAGGGACGCCGGACTCGCCTGCAGGGCGCGGGTGATCACGTCGTCGATCTCGTCGCGGTTGAACACCACGCCGCCCCCCTCGCCGCCCAGCGTGAAGCTGGGCCGGACGATGACCGGGAAGCCCAGCCGTTCGATGATCTCCCGCGCCTCCTTGAGCGTCGTCGCCGTGCCGCTCTCCGGCACTTCGAGCCCGGCCTCGACCATGGCCCGCTTGAACAGTTGCCGGTCCTCCCCCAGGCGCAGAGCCTCGACGCTGGCGCCGAGAAGGGTCATGCCGGAGTCCTCGAACACGCCCGACTCGGACAGAGCCAGGGTCAGGTTGATCCCCGTCTGGCCGCCGACGGTCGGCAGCAGGGCATCCGGGCGCTCCCGCTCGATGATCTTCTCCACCACTTCGGGCACCAGCGGCTCGACGTACGTCGCGTCCGCGAACTCCGGATCCGTCATGATCGTCGCCGGGTTCGAGTTGACCAGGATCACCCGGTAGCCCTCGCGGCGGAGAACGCGGCAGGCCTGGGTGCCGGAGTAGTCGAACTCGCACGCCTGGCCGATGACGATCGGCCCGGAACCGAGGATCAGGATCGATTCGATGTCCTCACGCCTCGCCATAAGCGCGCGGAGTGTATATCCAACCGGGCAGACCTCCCGGAGCGAAGAATCTGCAGGAATGTCGCCCCAAGGGTAAACACTTTGGCCTCGACTGCCGTATAGTTCTTGCATAGGCGGCACCGGGTCGCCGGCACAGCGTCAAATCGACTTTGGGCCCCGACTCCCGTGTCGCGTCACCCACCGGGTTGCGACTGGACCGCGTCCGCGGCCAGAGGAACTGCAGCCCACCTTCCGGACACCGTCCGGACCTGCCTCAAACTTCAATCTCCGCGCCGGGCGGCTCGAACTGCCCGGCGCGCGATTCACACCAGGGAGGGGTTGCTTGAAAGCAACCCCTCCTTCCAATTCAGCTTGACGTCAGCCGGGAAGCAGCGCGGCAGAACTGGGTGCGCCGGCCTTCTGGCCGGCTTCGGCGCGCAGCGCCGCCTTCCGGCGTCTGCCGTGCCGCCTCCTGGCTGCCGCTACTCCCAGCGCAGGGCGCGCGCCGGCTCGACCGCCGCCCCCAGCCTCGCCGGCCACCAGCAGGCCAGCCCCGTCACCAGCAAACTGAAGCCCGCCACCGCCAGCAGGTCCAGGGCCCGCACGTCGAACGGAACACTGCTGATGAAGTAGATCTCGGCCACGCCCGGATCGAACCGCACGAGCTCGTAGCGGGTGACGATCACGCTGACCAGGGCCCCGAGACCGATGCCGAGGGCCGTCCCCGCGGCGCCCAGACTCATCCCGCCGAGCAGGAAAACGCGCTGCACCCGCCGCGGCCCGAGACCGAGCGCGGCGAGCACGGCGGTGTCCCTGCCCCGCTCCCGGACCAGAACGACCAGCGCGGACGCGATGTTGAACGTCGACACGAGCACGATCAGGCCCAGAATCAGGAACAGGCCCCACTTCTGAAGCCGGAAGGCGGTGAAGATGTCCCGGTTGCTGAGCCGCCAATCGGTGACCACCGCATCGGCGCCGACGAGCTCCTCGATCTTCTCTTGCACGACGGACACCGAGGCGCCGGGCGCCGCAGTCACTTCGAGGACCACCCGGCCCCCGCCGACAGCCATCGCCGTGTCCCGGTGGACGACGGCGTAGCTGCGGTCATACTCCGAGAAGCCCGTCTCGAAGGCGCCGGCTACCTGGAGCGTGCGCTTCGCGATCCGGGGTCCGGACGAGCCCGGGGGCCCGATCGCCGTCAGCAGCACCAGGTCCCCTTCCGTCACGCCAAGGGTGCGCTGAAGCTCACGACCCACAACCATCGCGTCGATCCCCGCATCGTCGCGCGCGAGCTGGCCTGCCGTCGCGCCGAAGGACGAGGCGCCGGGCAGAACACCGCGCGTCCAGACATCGACGCCCGCCGGGTTGCCGCTGCTCGCCAGCAGGCCCGTCCCGGCCACGGTCACCGAGACGCCTCGAATGCCCGCCACGGGCCGCAGACGCTCGGCGATTCGGTCCGCGGCCGCCGGGTCCTCCTCCGCCTCGCCGAGAGGCGAGACGATCAGCGGACCGGCCTCGAGCAGCCGGCTCTGCACGCTGTCGCTGTAGCCGCTCATCAGCGCCATGGAGATGACCATGGCGGCCACGCCCAGCGCCGTCGACCCGAGAGCGGAACGCGCCGTGCCGCTCAGCAGCCGGCTGCGCGCTCCGAGCAGGTAGCGCGCCGCGATCCACCACACCACACCGGCCGCACCCCGACCCGCCCGCGACGCGCCCTGCCGGTCCGGTTCAGGCACAGACCTCCAGGAACTCTCCGAACAGCCTCGCTGCATCGTGCGGTCCCGGCGCCGCTTCCGGGTGGTACTGGACCGAGAAGATCGGTCTTCCCGTCGCCTTGAACGCCTCGACCGTGCCGTCGTTCAGGTTGACCGCCGCCACCCTGCAGTCGTCGGGAAGGCTGTCGGCGTCGAGCGCGAAACCGTGATTCTGACTCGTGATCGAGACCTGGCCGGTCTCCTCGTCCCGCACGGGCTGGTTGCCGCCGTGGTGGCCGAACTTCAGCTTGAAGGTCTTGCCGCCCAGAGCCAGGCCGAGCAGTTGGTGGCCCAGGCAGATGCCGAACACCGGCACCTCGGCCTCGATCAGCTCGCGCACCTCGCGGACGATCTCATGCAGGGGCTCCGGATCGCCCGGGCCGTTCGAGAGCACCACGCCGTCGACGCCCAACGCCAGACACTCGCTGGCCGGCGTGCGCGCGGGCAGCACCGTGACCTGAGCGCCGCGGCGGACCAGGGAGCGCAGGATGTTCTGCTTGACTCCGAAATCGTAGACGGCCAGCCGGACCTTCTCCTCGCCCTCCGCCTCCATGTCGTAGGCGGCCGCGCAAGTCACTTCGTCGACGAGAGCGCGCCCCTCCATCGTCGGCTGCTGGCGCACCTCCTCGATCAGTTCCGCGTCCGGACGTTCGCAGCTCGTGATCATGCCGCGCATCGAGCCGAAGTCGCGAAGCCGGCGCACGGCGGCACGGGTATCGATGCCCGCCAGCGTCGGCACGTCGTTCGCTCGCAGATAGGCGCCCAGGTCGGTGTCCCCCAGACCTGAGCGGCGGCTGGTGAACTCGCGGGCCACGAATCCCTCCACCCAGACCCGGTGCGATTCCTCGGCGTCGTCGTAGGCGCCGTAGTTGCCGATGTGCGGCTGGGTCATGATCACGATCTGCCCCCGGTACGAGGGATCGGTCAGGATCTCCTGGTAGCCGGTCATCGACGTGTTGAAGACGATCTCGGCGAAGCGGCTTCCCTCGACGAGCGCCTCTCCGTGAAACACGGAGCCGTCCTCGAGAATCAGGCGGCCGCTCACGACCGTGACCCCGCCGGCTCCGAGAGTTCGACCAGCACGCCGCCGGCGCTCCGGGGATGGACGAACTGGACCGTCGCGCCCTCGGCGCCCGGTCCCGGCCGCTCGCGCAGGAGTTCCACACCGTCCCCGCGCAGGGAGCGATCGTCCGCGCCGATGTCGTCGCTCTTCAGACAGACGTGATGGATGCCCGGACCGCGACGCTCCAGGAAGCGCGCGACCGGCGAGTCCTCCGACAGCGGCTCCAGGAGTTCGATCCGGGTGCCACCGCACGGGATCATCGCGACCCGCACGCCCTCGTGCTCGACTTCCTCGATCCCGGCAACCGACAGGCCCAGGTTCTCGTAGAAGGTCCTCGCCTCTTCGATCGACACAACGGCGATGGCGACGTGGTCGAGGGCGGTAATCATGAACGTAGTCCTCCGTCTCGCCGAAACCCGCCGACGAACCCGGCGACCAGCCGGTCGGCGAGATCGTACGGATCCACGGCCCGGGGTCGGGCGTTTCCGGGCGCCCGATTCTGCTGCGATTCGGGCGCGACGTCCAGCGCGGCGGGCAGCCCGTCGTCCGGGTCACTGGGTACTCCGGCCTTCTGGCCGGCATCCGGGCCAGGCTGCGACGACCCTGCGGCGAACCTGCCGGATTCGACCGCGTCCATGGCGAGCCGCAGCACGGCGTGCCGGTAGAGATCGAGCACCCGGCGCCGGTAACGCGCCGAACGGCGCGCGGCGATGTGTCCGCCGGCCTTCAGCCCGGCGAAGCAGTCGGAAACCACATCGAGCAGTTCCGCCGCCCCTTCACCCGCCCGCGCGACCGTCGACACGACCGGCGGCCGTTCGCCGCCGGCGCCGCGACCAGGCCCAACAGCATCCTCGATCGCGCGGCGCGCGGCGCCGGCGCCCGGAAGGTCGCTCTTGTTGACGACGAAGACGTCGGCGATCTCCATCGTGCCGCTCTTGATCGCCTGGACGCCGTCGCCCAGGCCGGGCGCGGTGACGAGCACGACCAGGTCCGAGTTGCGGCGGATCTGCGTCTGGGCCTGCCCCGCGCCCACCGTCTCCACGAGAATCCACGGAAAGCCCGCCGCGTCGAGCAGGTCGGCTGCCGCGGCCGCCGCCCTCGCCAGGCCGCCTGAGGCGCCTCGCGTGGCCATCGATCGGATGAACACGCCCGGATCCGTCTCCAGGTCGGCCATCCGAACCCGGTCACCGAGCACCGCGCCGCCGGTCAGCGGGCTGGTGGGGTCGAACGCCAGTACCGCAACCGGTTCTCCCCGGTTTCGGAGTTCACGGGCCAGCGCGGCGGTCAGCGTGCTCTTGCCGACTCCGGGCGGGCCCGTCAGACCGACCGTCACGGCATTGCCTGCACGCGGGAACGCGATCCTTGCCCAGGCGGCCTCGGCGCCGCTCTCGATCGCGGTCAGCGCCCGAGCCAGACGACGGGTCTGACGCCAGGGCTCCGGTCCGTCCAGCCAGACTTCTCCTGCTCCGTCCGCCGTCACGATCCCGCTCACGATCCGGAGTGTCCAATGTCGACCGCTCCGTAGTAGTGCCAGAGAATCTCGCGATAGCTCAGACCGCGCTGCGCCATGAGGAAAGAGCCGATCTGGCACATGCCGACGCCGTGCCCCCGGCCATTGCCTTCGAATCGCCAGCCCACGACATCGCCGGCGCCGTTCTCCTCGGTCATCCGGACCACGTTCTCCGGCACGTCGAGAAGCCACCGGATGGCCAGGCCGTCCACCTCCACGGAGCGCCGTTCGCCGACCAGGTCGAGGCGCGCGACCCGACCCGAGACGCCCCGCTCGAGCACTCTCAGCGAAACCAGCCCCAGGCCGGGAAAGCGCTTCTCGACGGCCTCCCGCAGCGAGCTCCGGGATCGCCACACGGACCACGGAACGGCCTCGGGCTGGCCTCCCCTCACTGGCGTCTCGTGGACCACGAGGACCGCGCGCCCGCCGACGAGGTAGGCCCGAACCCGATCCCCGGGCGCCATGAAAAGCGCCTCGACCGGAACCCCCATGTCCGCCGGCGACCCTTCGGGCGGCGTTTCCGTGGTCAGCAGGTCGACCTCGGCCGCCAGCCGAACCATTCGCCGGACGCCATTCCTGTGCAGTTGCAGCCAGCCGCCGTCGACCCATCCCAGGTTCCCGGCCACGACCTCGAGGGATCCCCTGGACCGGGCGCGTTTCAGGCGCTCGGCGCGCCCTCGCGCGCGCACTCTCTTCCGGCCCAGCGCCTCCAGCAGGTGCTGCTCCGGCTCTCCTCCGGCTGCGCCGACAAGCGGAAGGACTCCGCCCTCGACACACAGGGCGCCGGTCGGACCGTCTCCCGCCAGCCGAGGGAAGACGTTGTCCACCAGTTCGGTGCGGCCGCCGCAACTCGCCGTGAAGAGGGCCTCGATCGGCCTTCCGGCCGCGACCAGAATCTCTCCGCGCGTTGCCGCCACCGCCGCGTCCGACCGCGGATGCTCTACCTCCAGTCCGCCATAGACCTGGCACAGGGGCGTAGCGCAGATGTCGTACCCCTCTTCGTCGTACTCGCCGCGATGCCGGACCGCATAGGTACGCGCCGCGACCGCCTGCGCCTTCGTCGCTTCGAGCTCCGGATAGAGCTCCGGTCCCAACTCGACCGGGACGACGGCGCGCACATAGTCCTCGAGCGGAGCCGCGTTCACGATGTTGAGGCCGGCACGGTCGTTGACGAACAGCTCGAGCGCGCCGCGGTAGCGGCGGCCGAGAATGTCCACGACGCCCCCGGTCGACTCGAGCCGGAGCCGCCTGCCGGCAATCCGGCCCATCCCGTCGACTTCGAAGGCGGGATCCTCCAGCACCCCGCCCTCGACCACGATCCAGATGTCGTCGAACCCTTCGACCTGAAGTCGGCCGCGGGCTTCCTCAGCCTGCTCCCGGCCACCGTAGCGGCCCACGCGGACCCGATAGAGGCCGGTCGCGGCGTCGAGGACCGAGTCCGCGTCCTGGGTGAGCAGCTCGGCGAGACGGGCGGCGAGCCTCTCCGCCTGCCACCGATCCCGGAGGGCCGCTACCTGGAGCCGATGGTCGCCCGGACTCGCCCTGCCCGGCGCCGGTCGCACGCTGAAGCGCCCGTCGACCACGTGGCGTTCGCCGTCCTCGGCCACCAACCAGGAGGGCGTCTCGCAGCAGGAAACCTCCAGGCGGTCCAGGTCCGTCGCCAGTCCGACCCGAATCTCCGCCGGCAGCGCGGTCGGTCCGGGGACCAGGCTCGGTTCGGGAGCAGGAACCGGCCGAGCCGCGGCAATGAGCAGGCAGGCCGCCGCGGCCAAGCCGGCCATCGCGACCCACCGCCCCAAGTGCTTTCGCATCCGTTCTCCCATTCCGCCTCTTCCATACGTTATTGGAAATAGCCGAAACACTGAGTGGACAGCTCGCCCAGGCGGCTACCCGGCGGTTCTCCGTCGGAGTCGGACGCCCGCCCCACGGCCGGCCGGATGCCGGCGCACCAGGGTTGGTCCTACCGGTGCTGATGGGCCTGGAGTTCGTGCCGGTAGTCGCCGACGGCGTCGATGGGGATCGGTTTCGCCATCTGGTGGAGACGGCTGACCAGGCTCGCCGGGACGCGGCCGGTGAGCATCCGGTCGGCCTGGATGTCCTCTCCGCCTTCTCCGGCGGTCAGGTAGTAGTTGCTGGTGAAGAGGGTCGGCCGCCTGGCCATGTAGCGGCTGTTGATCAGCAGGTAGAGCGTGTCCGAGACGAAGGGCGTCGGCCGCCTTGCCCCGAGTTCGTCGACGACCACCACATCCGCATCCTGCAACGGTCGCAGCAGGTCCGCCTGGTTCACCTCGGCGCCCTGCTGGAAGGTGGCCTGAATCTCCGCGACCAGGCTCGTGAAATCGACGAAGCGGCCCCGCACGCCGTACTGCTCGGCGAGTTCGTAGAGCACCGCGACCGCCAAATGGGTCTTGCCGCGGCCGCTGGGGCCGACGAACACGAGGCCCGTCTCCCGCAGCGATCCGTCTCGTTCCAGGAAGTCCTCGATGTACCGGTCACAACTGCGGCGCGCCTCGAGCAGTTGATCGCCGACGTCACCCGCGAGACGGAAGTTGCTCAGCCGGCAGCCCTGGTACTTCGGCGGAATGCCGAGATCGTCCCGCCGGCGGCTGCGGACCCGCGCCTGGTAGCAACTGCAACGACGCGCGCGGTTCGTCCCCAGGTCGACGATCCAGCCACGGTCCTGGCAGAACTCGCAACTCGTCTCGTTCAATCCTCTTCCTCGACCTTCACCAGGGCGCCGCTCCGCACCCAGACCAGTGCGTGACGCCGCCGGACGCCGCGGCGCCGGTCCGAAACGTCGCGCTCGACGATCTCGAGCAGCCGGTCGCGCTCCGCCTCCAGCCGCGCCAGCCGCTCCTGGAGCGTCAGAATGACCTCGACGCCGGCGAGGTTGACCCCCATATCGCGCGTCAACGTGAGGATCGACTCGAGCCGGTGGAGGGCGTCCTCGTCGTAGAGCCGCGTGTTGCCGTCGCTTCGTTGCGGCCGGAGCAGTCCCTCCCGCTCGTAGAGGCGAAGGGTCTGCGGATGGATGTCATAGCGCTCCGCCACCTTGCTGATCATCACGTAGCGACCGCCCCCCACTCGCCGGCGGCGTGACGGGGGGCGGCGCTGCCGCGATGAGCTGGGCCGAACCATCTCCAGAGGGCCTAGTTTGCCTTGTCGTCCCCGGAAGAGTCATCCACGTCGACGAAGTCGGCGTCGATCACATCGTCGTCAACGCCGGAAGCCGGGCCTTCCGGACCGGCGCCCGCTCCCGGCGCACCCTCCGGCGGCGCCTCGGCGCTCGTCTGCTCGTAGATGACCTGCGCCAGCTTGTGCGAAGCCTGGGTCAGGCTGGCCGAGGCGCTCGCCATCGCCGCCGCGTCCTCCGCCTCCATGCTCTTCTTCGCTTCCTCGATCGCCGATTCGATCTCACCCACATCGCTCTCGGACAGCTTGTCCTTGTGCTCGGCAAGGTTCTTCTCGGTGCCGTAGACCAGGGAATCGAGCTGGTTCCGGGCGTCGATGACCTCCCGGCGCTTCTTGTCCTCGTCGCTGTGCGCCTGGGCGTCCGAGACCATGCGCTCGATCTCGTCCTTGTCGATGCCGCCGGAACCGCTGATCGTGATCTTCTGCTCCTTGCCCGTGCCCTTGTCCTGGGCGGAGACGTTCACGATGCCGTTCGCGTCGATGTCGAACGTGACCTCGATCTGCGGCAGGCCCCGCGGCGCCGGCGGGATGCCCACCAGGTGGAAACGCCCCAGCGTCCGGTTGTGGCCCGACATTTCGCGCTCGCCCTGCAGGACATGGACCTCCACGGAGGTCTGGTTGTCGCCGGCGGTCGAGAACGTCTCGCTCTTGCGCGTGGGAATCGTCGTGTTGCGGTCGATCAGCTTGGTGAAGACGCCGCCCAGCGTCTCGATGCCGAGCGACAGCGGCGTGACGTCCAGCAGCAGAACATCCGTGACGTCCCCCGCCAGCACGCCGCCCTGGACCGCGGCGCCGATCGCCACGACCTCGTCCGGATTCACGCCACGGTGCGGTTCGCGACCGAAGAACTCCTTGACCGCGTTCTGGACCGCCGGCATCCGGGTCTGGCCGCCGACCATGACGACCTCCTCGATGTCGGTCGTCGCAAGACCCGCATCCTTGAGCGCCTGACGGCACGGCCCGAGAGTGCCCTTGATCAGGTCCTCCGTGATCTGCTCCAGCTTGCTGCGGGACAGCCTGACGTTCAGGTGCTTGGGACCCGAGGCGTCGGCGGTCACAAAGGGCAGGTTGATCTCTGTCTCCTGCACGCCGGAAAGCTCGATCTTCGCCTTCTCGCCGGCTTCCTTGAGGCGCTGCATGGCCATCGGGTCCTGGCCCAGATCGATGCCCTGGTCCTTCTTGAACTCCGCCAGCAGCCAGTCGATGATCCGCTGATCGATGTTGTCCCCCCCGAGGTGGGTGTCGCCGTTCGTCGACTTCACCTCGACGACGCCCTCACCGACCTCCAGGATCGAGATGTCGAAGGTGCCGCCGCCGAAGTCGTACACGGCGATCGTGCGGTCCCCCTCCTTGTCCAGGCCGTACGCAAGCGCCGCCGCGGTCGGCTCATTGACCAGCCGCTCGACGGTGAGGCCGGCGATCTGGCCGGCGTCGCGGGTGGCCTGACGCTGGGCGTCGTTGAAGTACGCCGGCACGGTGATCACCGCACGTTCGACCGGACCGCCCAGGTAGTCCTCCGCCGCCTGCTTCAGCTTCTGCAGCACCATCGCGGAGATCTGCGGCGGGGTGTAGCTCTTGCCCGCCGCCTCGATCTGGACGTCGTCGCCCGAACTCGCGACCGAGTAGGGGACCATCTTCTGCTCTTCCGAGACCTCGGCCAGGCGCCGTCCCATGAAGCGCTTGATCGAGAAAACCGTGTTCTGCGGGTTCGTCACCGCCTGCCGCTTGGCAACCTGGCCGACCAGGCGCTCGCCCTTGTCCGTGAACGCGACGATCGACGGTGTCGTCCGGCTTCCCTCCGAGTTCGGCACCACCTTCGGGTCCGAACCCTCCATCAGGGCGACGACGCTGTTCGTCGTCCCCAGGTCGATTCCAATGATCTTGCTCAAGTCCTCGCCTCCTCATCGTCCGCGCCGAGGCGCGAGCGGGTGTTGCATTCGTTGGTTCGCCGGAGGGCCCGTTCCGGGCATCGGACAACCGGGCATCGGCCCCAGCGCGCCAACCACCCTAAGACCTAAGCGTTCCCGTGTCAAGTCCCGCAGGGTCATAATCTGATATTCACACACTCATGTTCCGGTGAAGACCGGTACAGGCCTGCCCTGGACCCACCAGGCAACGGCGCAACCTCCGTCTACGTCGTCAGTTCCGGCTCTTCTCGACGTAACGCATTCGGAGCTGACCGAGGAGGTTCTCCAGCACCGCGCTCTCCTCGGCGGTCACGTTTCCTCTTGTCTTCTCCTGCAGCACCGCCAGCAGGTCGATCTGCAGACGCGCCCGAGGAAGATCCTCGGCACTCTGCCCGTCCGGGAGTTGCGCGTCGCCGAGCAGGTAGGCGATCGGCTCGGCGAGCATGGCGACCAGGTCCATCAAGCCGGGGCCCGGCCGCGACCCGGCGGGAGGCGACTCGTGTCCGGCCGCCTCGTCGGCGCTCGGGCTTCGCACCGCGGAGGGTCCGCGGCTCTCCGGGGCGGGAGCCTCCCGGACCACGGGATCCGCGGCCGGCGGCTCGGCTGAATCGGCCGCCGGGATCGATGTCCCGGGACCGCCGGCTCCCTTCTGTTGCTCGAGAAACCGGTACTCTTCGCGCAGTTCGCCGTCGTCCGTGAACATCCTCTTGTCAGTGACCTTCACACGCGACCTCCTCCGCGAAGCCAAGCTCTTCAGAGAACCCCGCTCCTCAACGAACAATGGGCGATCGTAACAGAGCAGACGGCGCCTCCGACCCTTCCTCGCTGGCGCCAATCGCGACCCTGATCGACCGGCTACGCGTCGACTGCCCATGGGACCGCGAACTGTCTCTCGCGGACCTGCGCGCCTACCTGATCGAGGAAGCGCACGAACTGGCCGCCGCGATCGACGAGCGCGATGTGGCGGCGATCAACGAGGAGCTGGGCGATCTGCTGTTCGAGGCCGTCTACGTCGCCCGTCTCGCCAGCGCCGAGCTCTCGGATGTTCCCGTAGGCGACGCCATCCGGACCGTGATCGAGAAGATGGTGGCCCGCCACCCGCACGTCTTCGGCGACGAGGAAGCGGGGTCGGCAGCCGAGGTGGCGGCGCTCTGGGAGAAGCGCAAGCAGGGTCGCACCGGACGCTCCGTGCTGGACGGCGTGCCGGCCTCGCTGCCGGCCCTGGTCGGCGCCTACCGGCTCGGACAGAAGGCGGCCGGCATCGGCTTCGACTCGAACGCGGCCGCCGGCGTGCGCGCCAAGGTGTCCGAGGAGCTGGCGGAGCTCGACCGGGAGATGACGGGGGGTGCGGCGGCTGACGGGCCGAACGCGGCGGCGAGGGTCGAGGAGGAGCTGGGCGACGTGCTGTTCGCGGTGGCCAATCTCGCCCGCCACCTCAAGGTGGACCCGGAGCGCGCCCTGGCGGCGGCGAACCGGAAGTTCCGGCGTCGCTTCGCCAGCGTCGAAGCGGGGCTCGAATCAGAAGCCGCCGCGGAAACGGACGCCGCGCGCCGCCAGCGCATGGAGTTTCTCTGGGAGAAGGCGAAGCGGGTGTGACGTGGGTCTTCTGACCCGCGCCGGAAAGCCGCGCCGCGAAGCGACAACCACCTACAGGCTCGCGGACTCCCCTGGAGCCTCCAGGATCCTGTCGATCGCGCCCTTGAGGACGGGATCCGACCCGTCCTCCGGATCGGCGAAGAAGAGGGCGCCGAGACGGTTCTCGCGGTCGATCCGAATCCTCTCGTTGAGCCGCTCGCCCTCCGGACCGGTATAGAAGGCCGACGTCAACTCGAGCACGCCGCCCCCGTTCGGCAGCTCGATCTCCTCCACCTCTCCCGCGTAGCCGAAGGTCGGCTCGCCGTACAGCGCGGCGCCGTTCGCCTTCTGCAGCACGGCGGTGAGAACTTCGGCGGCGCCCTGAGAACTCCGGTCCACCAGCACCGCGATATCGCCCGGGAACAGGCCGCCCTCGCCGGCGAAGCTCTTCAGTGCGCGATCCTCGCGGTCGAGCAGACTGCCCAGGTCCCCCTGCACGAACCGGCCCGCGACTGCGTAGGCGCCGGCAACCGACCCGCCGGCCACGCCGCGCAGATCGACCAGCAGGGAGTCGCCCTCGTAGCCGGCGACCGCCTCGGCGACCAGTGCCGCCGTGCCGGCATCGAAGCTCGAAATCGTGAGCACGCCGATCCCGCGAACTTCCTCGAACTCCGGCGGCAGCGGCTCGTTCTCGGCCAGCACCAGCCCGATCTCGATCGGGTCCTCCTCGCTCGGCCTGACGAGCTCCAGGAACACCTCCGAGCCAACAGGGCCGGCCAACTGCCGGCGTACCTCCCAAAGCGGCATTTCGCGAGACGAACGGCCGTTGATCATCGACACGATGTCCGCCTGCTTGAGGCCTGCCTCGGCCGCCGGACTGCCGCGGTCCACCGCCGCGACGTAGGCCGTCCCGCGCTCCTTCAGCACCAGGAGGCCGCTGCGTCGACGCCCGATCTCCCGCGCGGCCCGGTAGGACTCCACTTCGCTCGCCGGCACGTAGACCGAGAAGGGATCCAGGGCGTCCGTCACGCCGTCCAGCGCGCCAGCCATCAGACCCCGGCCGTCGACCTCCTCCACGTACGAGCCGCGAATCAGCCGCAGGACCTCTTCCCACAGCGTGATGTATTTGTAGATCGAGTCGGTGCCGGGCTCGTCGTCGCTGGCGCCCAGCCACGCGCCGCTGGCCAGGCCCAGGACGAGAAGCAGCGAGACGCCGAGGAACAGCAGTCTGCCGCCCAGTCTCTCCCCGCGTGGGGTCTCCGTCCGGCGGTCCCGCCGTGGACGCTCCTGCTCGCGTCCCTGTCTGGTTGCGCTCACCCGTCCGTCAGGACAGCGACGCGGCCGCCTCGTCCTCGTCCTTCGAGATGTCGAGCACGGTGACCAACTGGGTGATCTGCAGCACGCCGAGCACCCGCCTCGGCAGCCCGAACAGGCCGAGCTTGCCGCCGCGATTGGTGACCGTGGTGTAGGCGGCGACCAACTCGCCAACGCCGGAAGAGTCGATCGTTCGCACCCGGGCCATGTTGAGCAGAATGTTCACAGCGCCCGCGCCGACCGCTTCGTGAACGGCCTCCCTCAGAGCAACGTCTCCCTCGCCGATCGTGATCTTGCCCTGGAGATCGAGAACCGTCGCTCCATCCCGTTGGCGCTTGTCAATCTTCATTCCGCTCCTCCCTGGTCTCCTTCGGCACCCACGGACGGGCCGCCGAACTTCTTGTGAAGCCGGACCTTCGTGCCGCCCCCGGCGCCAAAGTCGTACTCGATCTTATCCATGAACTTCCTCATGTAGAAGATTCCCCGGCCTTGTGTCTTCAGCAGATTGTCCGGCGCCAGCGGATCTTCAACCGCCGCCGGGTCGAACCCGCTGCCCTCATCCTGCACCACGATGTCGATCGCGTCCGCGCTCACCTCCAGGCCGACCTCTACTCTCTTCTCGGCGTTCAGCTTGTTACCGTGCTTCATCGCGTTGGTCAGGGCCTCCCGCAGCGCGATCCCCATCCAGTAGCTGCTCTCCTCGTCGATCTCCAGTGGCTCGAGCACCTCGTCCAGAACCGCCTGCACCAGCTCGATGTTCTCGTACCGGCTGCCGACCCGGAGCCGGATGGTCTGCGGAACGGGTGAAGACACGATCGCCGGTCCCGTTCAGCTCCGGGCTCGCGTCGCGCCGCGCTGATGTTGGTACTTGCTCCCCGCACCCGGTTCGCCGTACGCGGTCTCCGGCTCCGACTCCATCGCGATGAAGATCAACTGGGCAATCCGGCGGCCGGCATCGAGAACGAACGGTACCGGTCCCAGATTCTGCAACTCGAGCGTGATGTTCCCCTCGAAGCCCGGATCGCACCAGCCGGCCAGGGAGTGGTTGATCCACAGCCGGCCCAGGGTCGACTTGAGCTTCAGGTCGCAGGCCACGGACCGCGGGATGCGCACGAACTCGAGCGTCGTGGCGAGCAGGACCTCGTTCGGAAACAGCTTCACCTTGTCGCCACGGAACTCCTCCGGATCCCGAGTCGGACAGATCCAGTGGTCGCCCACCCGAACGTCGTAACTCGCCGCGTTCACCTGGTCGGGTTCGAACGGCGTCACACCGCCGCCCTCGGCCCAGTCGCGAATCCAGTGGTCGGGCTTGATCACACCTGCAAGAGACTCCTAGTAGAAGAAGACGGGGCCACCGTTACTATCCCTATGAATCGTCTCCACGAAGCGGATGACGCCCTCGGTCAGCGACATGAGCAGCGTGGAAGTGCGGTACCCGTCGCCGAAGAAGCGCACGCCGCGCAGCAGGTCGCCGCCGGTAACGCCCGTGCAGCAGAACAGGATGTCCTCGCCCGGCGCCAACTCCTCCGTCGTGTAGATCCGGTCGCGGTCCCCGATGCCGACCTCCTCGAGCCGGCGCTCCTGCTCCTCGGAAAGAGCAGAGAGCCGGCCCTGGATCTCCCCGCCAAGACAGCGCATCGCCGCTGCCGTGATCACGCCCTCGGGTGCGCCGCCGGTGCCGATCACCGCATGGATTCCGGTGCCCCGCACGGCCGCGGCGATCGCGGTCGACAGGTCTCCGTCGCCGATCAGCTTGATCCGGGCCCCCGCGGTGCGGATGTCCCGAATCAGGTCGCGGTGGCGCTCCCGCTCGAGCACCACGACGGTCAGCGCGCTGATCGCGCAGTTGAAGGCGCCGGCGATCGCCTTCAGGTTGTCCTCCACCGGCGCATCCAGGTCGACTTTGCCGCGGGCGGTCGGACCGACCACGATCTTGTCCATGTAGATGTCGGGGGCGTGGAGCAGGCCCCCACGCTCGGAGGCGGCAAGCACAGCCATCGCATCCGCGGCGCCGGTGGCGCACAGGTTCGTCCCTTCCAGGGGATCGACCGCGAAATCGACCGGCAGATCTCCGTCAGCGCCGCGGCCGACACGCTCGCCGACGTAGAGCATCGGCGCCTTGTCCCGCTCCCCTTCGCCGATCACGACCCGGCCGTCGATCGCCATCGTCGCCAGCGCTTCGCGCATCGCCTCGACGGAAACGTGGTCGGAATGGCGGCGGTCGCCGTAACCCATCGTCTTCGCCGCCGCGACGGCGGCCGCTTCGGTGACGGCGACGAAGTCGTGCTCGCCCAGATTCCCGGTCACGAGCCGGCCCCCGACGCCACCGCGGCGAGTTGGGGGCCAGCGGCCGCCTCCCGCGCCTGATCGCGGTTCATCGGCGGGTTAAAGGACGGGATGCCCGTCACCGCGGCGCCGATCACCAGGCCGTGGATATCGTGGGTGCCCTCATAGGTGTAGACCGACTCGATGTTCAGCATGTGGCGGACCACCGGATACTCGTCCGAGATGCCGTTCGCGCCCAGGATCTCGCGCGCCAGCTTCGCGCATTCGCGCGCCACCCAGACGTTGTTCCGCTTGCACATCGAGACATGCTGCGGCTCCAATGTCCCGGCCGTCTTGAGCCCGGCCAACTGGTAGGCGAGGAATTGACCCTTCGTGATCTCGGTGATCATCCACGCCAGCTTCTCCTGGACGAGTTGGTGACTGGCGATCGGCTGGCCGGCGAACTGCACTCGCTGGCGGGCATACTCGAGCGCCGTGTAGTAGCACTCCATCGCCGACCCGAGTCCGCCCCAGCAGATGCCGTAGCGGGCCTGGTTCAGGGTCTGGAGCGCGCTGCCGACGCCGCGGGTGCCCGCGAGGATGTTGTCGGCGGGAATCCGGCAGTTCTGGAACGAGAGTTCGCCGGTGACGGACGCTCGCAGCGAGAACTTGCCCTTCTGCTCGGCGCTGACGAAGCCCTCGGTGCCCTTCTCGACCAGGAAGCCCCGGATGCCTTCGTCCGTGCGCGCCCAGACGACGGCCACGTCGGCGACGCTGCCGTTCGTGATCCACTGCTTGGCGCCGTTGAGCACCCAGTAGTCCCCGTCGCGCCTGGCTCGGGTGCGCATCGCCGACGGATTCGAGCCGAAGTCCGGCTCGGTGAGGCCGAAACAACCGATCATCCGGCCGCTGGCGAGCCCCGGAATGAACCGGTCCTTCTGTTCCTTCGAACCGAAGGTGAGGATCGGATACATGACCAGGGAGCTCTGTACCGAGACCATGCTGCGGACGCCGGAATCGCCGCGCTCGAGTTCCTGCATGACGAGCCCGTACGCGACATCGCCCAGGCCCGGAAGTCCGTACTCGGTGAAGTTGGCCCCGAACAGGTTCAGGTCGCCGATCTCGGGCGCCAGGTGCATCGGTGCCCGCGCCTCCCGATGGCACTGCTCGATGATCGGCTTGACCCGCTCGTCGACGAACTGGCGGACCGTATCCCTGATCAACCGCTCCTCGCCGCTGAGCAGCGAGTCGAACTTCATGAAATCAACGCCGGGAAATCGCTCCAAGGCACCCTCCTGGATGGTTTGCGGCAGCGCCGAACCCTAGCAGCAGCCCGTGGCAACGTAGGATGCCCGCCGTGACCCTCGCTCGCTTCCTGCTGCCGCTCCTCGCCGGCGGCGCCTGCGCCTGGTGGATCGACCGCTCGACCGCGGCGCGCGGACTGCTGCCGCCGGGGTTCGCTGCCGCTTCGCAGGACGGCGTTCTGCGCCGCCTCATCGCGATGGCACTGCTGGGCCTGGTGCTCTGGTTCGGCGTCTTCGCGGCCATCGGCCAGATCGGCCTGCCCTCGCGCGTCGACGAGATCGAGTTCGAGACCCTGTCGCCTCTCAATCTGTTCGCGATGCACGCGATTCTGGTCGCGACACTGGCGGTGTGGCTGGCACTCGGCTACTGGCGCTGCGGGCACGACGCCTGGACCGTGATCCGAAGCCAGCTCGGACTGCGTCTCAGACCGGGCCAGAGCGTGCCCAGGGAGCTGGCCCTTGGCATCGGGGCCGGCGTCCTCCTCTGGGCCGCCGTCCTGGCCGTCGTGGTGGTTGCTGCACTTGCCGTTGGCCTCGCCGGCGGCTTCGAGAACCTGCCCAGCGAGGCGCCAAAGATGGTTCTCTGGATCGGAAGCCTGCCGATCCTGCTGCGCCTGATGGTGAGTCTCTCCGCCGGAGTCGTCGAAGAACTCTTCTTCCGCGGTTTCCTGATGCCCCGGGTCGGCTTCGGGCTGTCGAACGTCCTGTTCGTGCTCGCGCACCTGAACTACGAGCAGCCCTTCCTGCTCCTCGGCGTCGCCCTGCTCTCCATCGCGTTCAGCCTCCTGGTCCGTTGGCGAGGGAACATCTGGCCCGCCATCGTCGCGCACGCGCTCTTCGACGCGATCCAACTTCTAATTGTGGTGCCTTCAGCAGCCGACGCGCTATAGCCCGAAGCGTCCGGCCACTTCGCGCCCTGATCGTCCCCGCCGCAGCCGACGCTGGCTAGGGCGAGGACCCGGCGTCCGGCAACAGCCGCAACACGGTACGGGCAGCACCCTGGAACTCCCCGGCGCCGTCCTCGATCGCGTAGATCTCGACTCGACGACTGCCGGCCGGCAGCCACCGCTCGGGCACGAGCGCCGAGAAGCGGCTGGCTCCACCGAGCGTGAAGGTCTCGGTCGTCGCGCGCACGATGCCGTCCACGGCTACCGCCAGCTCCGTTCCAGTGGCCACATCGGGTTCGATCCGACCGCCGACCAGACTCGGCACGAAGCCGCTCTCGGGGTTCACGTCGTCGTAGCTGTGTCGCGCGGTGAGAATGGCGCGAACGTCACGGAAGCTCTCACCGTCCGGAGCTTCCCCGATGAAGTCGGCGGCCGGGCGGCCCAACAGATCCGGCCTCGGCCCGGCCGCGAAGACGCCGTCGAACGGGTCCCCGGAACCGGGCAGCGACGCGGTATCCGCGCCGAACAACCGGTGGAGCCGATCAAGCGTGCCCTGGCGCCTGGCCGGATCCGTCCCGAAGCTCAGCGTCGGTGGCGTGGGCGGCGCATAGCAGCACACGGTGAGCTTCCGTTCCGAGGCGTCGCCGAGGAGCCGCCCGTCGACCTCCCAGGGCGGCTCGGCGGCAAGTACCTCACCGATCGTCGGCAGGATGTCGATCGTCTGGACCACGTGCCCGACGATTCGTCCCTCCTGCTGGTCCGGCCGTTTGACGAACAGCGGCACCTCGAGGAGTTCCTCGAAGTCGGCTTCCGTGGGCGCCCGGCGTAGCGCTCCGGCACGGAAACCATGATCCGCCGTGACGACGACCAGGGCCCGATCGTAGAGGCCGATGCGCCTGAGGCCGCCCATGATCCGGCCCAGTACTCGGTCGGCGTAACCCACCTGGAGTATGTGCCGCTGGACACCCTGGATGTAGAGCCACTCGTCCTCGGGCACCTCGGGATCGTCGAGACCCGGAGGAATCACAGGCGCGCCGGCGGGAACGTACTCCCGGCCCGAGGGAAGGTACCGGAACGGAACATGGGGCAGGTTCAGGTGCAGGTAGTACAGCGCCGGCCTGTCGTCCCGACTTCGTTCCAGCTCGAGGAGAAAGCTGTCGACGACACGCGGAACGTCCTGGTGGAGGCCCGGCGGCCCACATCTTCCGCGGGCTCTCCCGGTCGACGCCGGTCACGGAATCCGGTCCAGGTCTGGTCGACCTCCGGCAGACCGGTCCGGAGCGCCGGTGGCAGCAACAGGTGGCCGTACACGACGCCGAGGTCGTCGGCCACGGCGGCAAGACGTGCCCCTGGGCCGGCGAGCGGCGGCTGGTCGCAAACGGCCGGTGGACAGAGGATGGAGAACGCTTCGTACGCGACAATCCTGTAGCCGCCCCGGCCCAACCATGAGAAGAGGTTCCGCGGGTGGTCGCGGTAGTGCCCGATCGCATCCGGCTGAGGCAACCTTCCCGTCAGCAGGGTGGGAATCGCCTTCGCCGTCTGGCTGGACGTTGTAAGGGCCCGCGGGTACCAGTCGGCGCCTGCCGAAAGAGAGGCGAAGGAGGGATAGCGGCGATCGTCGATCGAGCCGTCCGGCAGTTGAATCGAACTTGTGGGCAGTTCGTCGAAGACGACGAACACGATCGGCGTGTCCGACGGGATCTCGGGCGCCTCGGCGACCCCGCCGCCGGGATCCACGGCGGGTCCCGTCAGGAACAGATCGTGAACGCCCGGCCGGAGAAGGAAGACAAGCGGAGCAACAACCGCCGCGGCAGCCGTCACGCTGACGAGGCTCGAGAACAGGCGGTAGCGGCGCAGGCAGAACACGGCGCCGGCGCCTCCCGCAACCGCCAGCACCAGAGCCGCCGCGACGGGCAGCCGGTGGGTCAGTTGGAGCAGGAACGCTGTCGCAAGCAGGGCTCGCAGCCCGTCCAGCCACAAACGCCCCATGCTGCTCCGATGTACGCCGGGGAAAGCGAGCGGCGCCGCCAGGAGCGCCGGGATGCCGACCGCGAGGCCAAGCGCCAGGGCCGCGAGCGGAACCCCCGTCAGCCGGTGAGCCACCAGGAAGCCCGGCTCTCGGCCGATCAGGTCGAGGACCGGTTGCGCTACGGCAAACGCCCACAGACCGAAGACGTGCGCGATCGGGATGAGGCGGCCCGGGTTTCCCCTGCCGCTTCCTGCGGAAGCGCTTTCTTCCCTGCCGCTTCCTGCGGAAGCGCTTTCTTCCCTGCCGCTTCCTGCGGAAGCGCTTTCTTCCTTCGGCTCCCGTGGATAGGGGTTCTCCCTGAGGATGGCGCGGCGCATGGACCAGGCGCCATGCTAAGCGCTACGCGTCCGGCTCAGATCAGCAGGCCGGCGATCGTCGCCGTCTGCAGGCAGGCCAGGGTGCCGGCGATCATCGCGCGCAGGCCGAGGCTCGCCAGCTCGCTCTTGCGCTCCGGGGCGATGCCGCCGATGCCGCCGATCTGGATCGCGATCGAGGAGAAGTTCGAGAAGCCGCACAGGGAGTAGGTGGCGATCACCTGGGACTTCTCGGACAACTGACTCTCGGCCGAGATGTCCTCGAAGCGGGAGTAGGCGACGAACTCGTTGGCCGCGGTCTTGAGGCCCAGGAGCGTTCCCACCGCGTCCGCCTCCGCCCACGGCACCCCCATGACCCAGGCCAGGGGCCGGAACAGGAAGCCAAGGATCATCTCCAGGTTCAGGCCGGGCAGCCCGATCCAGCCCCCCACCGGCCCGAGCAGGCCGTTGACCAGCGCGACCAGGGCGATGAAGGCGAGCAGCATGGCGCCGACGTTGATCGCCAGCTTCATCCCGTCGCCCGCGCCCTGGGCGGCGGCGTCGATCATGTTCGCCCACGGCGTCTTCACCTTGAAGTCCGTGTCCGCCGAGACCCGATCCGTTTCCGTCTCCGGGATCATCAGCTTGGCCATGACCAGAGCCGCCGGCGCCGACATCACGCTAGCGGCGATCAGGTGGCCGGCCGGAATGCCCATCCCGACGTAGGCCGCCAGCACGCCCCCGGCGACCGTCGCGAAGCCGCCGGTCATCACCGCCATCAGCTCCGAGCGGGTCATCTTGCCCACGTAGGAGCGGATCAGTAGCGGCGCCTCGGTCTGGCCGACGAAGATGTTGGCTGAGGCGGACAGCGACTCGGGACCCGAGGTGCCCATCACCTTCGTCATCACGATGGCGAAGACCTTGACGACGCGCTGAATGACGCCGACGTGGTAGAGCACTGCGACGACGCTCGAGAAGAAGATGATCGTCGGCAGCACGCGGAAGGCGAATGGGACGTGGTCGAATCCCTCGCCGAAGACGAACCGTGAACCTTCGTCGGCAAAGGTCAGGAAGGTGGTCACCACATCCGTGGCGACGGCGAAGAACGCCTCGCCCGGGGCTGTCTTCAGGATCAACAGCGCGAGGGCGAACTGGATCGCGATGCCCGTGACAACGGTCCGCCAGCGGACCTGAAAGCGGTTCGTGGAGATCAGCCAGGCGATGCCCGGGATGACGAGAAGTCCAATGAGGCCGGTCATCTATCGACCGCCGGCCGGCAGCTAGGGACCGCTTTCCTTCAGGAAACTGTAGTAGTCGCTGCTGGTCGAGAGCACCAGCCAGGTGTTCGGGTCGATCGTCTTCTCGAAGGCCTCCATCGTGCGCAGAAACTCGTAGAAGTTCCTCGACTGGGCAGACTGGTTGTAGGCCGAAGCGTAGATTTCGGTGGCCGACGCGTCGGCCCGACCCCGGATCTCGGTCGCCTCACGGTAGGCCTCGGACTGGATCCGCTTCAGGTCCCGGTCCATGTTGCCCAGAATCTCGGACGCCTGACCCTGACCCTGCGAACGGAAGCGGTCGGCGATGCGCTGGCGCTCGGAGATCATCCGGTTGAATACGTCCGGCTCGACCTGCTCGCCGTAGTTGATGCGCCGGAACTGGACATCGAGCACCTCGATGCCCAAGTCCGCGGTGCGCTCCTGGGCCGCGGCCAGGATGTCCAGACGGATCTTGTCGCGGCCGGTCACGATCTCCTCCAGGCCGCCAGCGGTCTCCTCCAGGCCGCCTGAGGCCTCCGGATACGACTCGTCGGCCGCCGCCTCCCGGTTGGAGCTGCGGATCACCTCGATCAGATCATGGTTGGCGATCGCGTTGCGCGTCTCGCCGTCGAGGATGTCGTCGAGCCGCGACTGGGCGCCGCGCTCGTCGCGCAGACGCTGGAAGAACAGGAGTGGGTCGGAAATCCGCCAGCGGGCATAGGTGTCCACGAAGATGAACACCTTGTCCCGGGTCGGCAGCTCCTCCGCGGAGCCCTGCCATTCCAGGAAACGGCGGTCGAAGTACTGCGCCCTCTGGATGAAGGGGAGCTTGAACTTGAGGCCGGGAGTTTCGATCGCCTCACCCACCGGCGCCCCCAACTGGATCTTGATCGCCTGACGGTCCTCGGGAACCACGAACAGCGCACTGCTCGCCACCAACAGCAGCACCAGGACAACGAGAACGCCCACGATCTTCACGGCGATCCCTCCCCGGCCTGCTGAGCCGCCGCCTGACGCGTCGACTTCGCCGCGCTGACACCCTCGAAGCTCATGATCGGGGTCAGGCCCTCGACGTCCTCATCGACGACGATCTTCCGGCCGACCCGCGGTAGCACCCGCTCCATCGTCTCGATGAACATCCGCTTGCGCGTGACTTCCGGCGCCCTGCGAAACTCCGTGTAGAGGGCGTTGAAACGCGTCGCGTCGCCCTGGGCCCGGTTGACCCGATCGAGCGCGTAACCCTCGGCCTGCTGAATGGCCTGCAGCGCCTGGCCTTCGGCGCGTGGGATGACGCGGTTGTACTCCGCCTCGGCTTCGTTGACGAGCCGCTCGAGTTCCTGTTCGGCCTGGTTGACCGCGTTGAACGACGGCTTGACCGGCTCGGGCGGGTTGTTGCTCTGGAGCACTACCTGGTCGATGCGAATCCCGGTCTCGTACTGATCGCAGAGGTCCTGCAGTTCGATCTTGACCGTGCCTTCGATCTCGGCTCGGCCGACGGTCAGGACCTCATTCACGGTGCGGTCGCCGACGACCTTGCGCATCACCGCCTCGCTCATGTCGCGGAAGGTGGCGTCCAGGTTGCGAACCCGGAACAGGTACTGGTACGGGTCGACGACCCGGTACTGGACGACCCACTCGACCACCGCGGCGTTCAGGTCGCCGGTGAGCATGTTCGCCTCGTCCGCGTTGGCCACGAAGGAACTCCGCACCGCAACGCTCTCGCTCCGGAAACCGAACTCCTCCTTCAACTGGCGTCTCACCGGTACCTTGGTCAGCCGGTCGATCAACGGGATCTTGAACCGCAGCCCAGGTTCGGTGGTGCCGGCGTACTTCCCGAGCCGCAGGATCACTCCCACCTCTTCGGGCTGCACGGTGTAGACGCTGGACAGGAGCAGAAGCCCTGCCAGCACAACCAAAGCGACGATCTTCAGGCCGCCCAGCCGGTCACGCAGGACCTTTCCCACGTTCTCCAGGTCGAGCGGGCTGTCGCCGCCGGGAAACTTGTCTGTCATAAGGGTCAGAGGCTATGCGATCGGCACCCCGATGACAACCGATGAAGCGTCGAAAGGCCCGCTCGCGGAAAGAGAATCGGGCGGGCCCCCGCCTCATCTCGCGCCCGTGCCTCCAGGCGGTAGGCTCGCCGCCATGCCGCCGCGCTTCGACGACGACGCGAGGACGCTCCGGCTGTCCGTCGCGGACCTGCTCGACCACCGCGCCGCCAGAAACCTCGGATTCGCCAACCGCGGCGGCTTCGAGCGGCTCTGGGTCGGCCAGGCGATCCACAGCCGCTACCAGGAGCGGGCGATGGAGCGAGAGTCGAGCTACCGGCGGGAAGTCGAGCTTTCGCTCGAGTTCGACCACCGCGGCTGGCGGGTGACCCTGACCGGCCGCGCCGACGGCGTCTACCGCGGCGCGGACGGCGGGCTCGCCATCGAGGAGATCAAGTCGGTGCGGCCGAACACCGAGCCCTCGCCCGGACTGCTCGCGACCTACAGGCGCCAGGCGGCGATCTACGCCTGGATCCTGAGCCGGTCCGACGCGAACGGCCCCCGCGCGGTTACCGACCAGTCTTCGAACGGCCACGTCGAGGGCAACGGCTTCCCCGCCATCCGTGCCGAGCTGGTCCTGATCGAGATCGGTACCGCCGAGATCGAGCGACTCGAAGTCGAGCTCGACTGGAAGGAGCTCGAAACCGGCATCCGGCTGACGCTCAACGCCCTCGTCCACGACTACGAGGCGGTCCGTGAACACCGCCAACGGCGCGAACTGGCCGCGGAACGGCTCGAGTTCCCCTTCCACCAGCCGCGGCCCGGCCAGCAGGAAATCGTCGACCGCGCGGGTCTCGCCGTGGAGCAGCGCGAGCACCTGCTGGTCCAGGCGCCGACCGGTCTGGGAAAGACCGCCGCCGTCCTGTTCCCGGTGCTGCGCGAGGCTCTCGCCCGCGACCTGCGGGTGTTCGTCCTCACGGCGAAGAACACTCAGGCCGCGATGGCGAACCGGGTCATCGACCTGCTGAATCGTGAACGCGCCTTCCGCGCCCTTCACCTGCGGGCCAAGGCGCGGATGTGCGCCAACGACGAGATCATCTGCCACGAGGACTACTGCCAGTACGCACGCGACTACTACGTCAAGCTGCAACGCAGCAAGCTCCTCCCGAGGTTGCTCGAGGAGCACAGTCTGTTGGAGCCGGACGCGATCTACGCCGCCTCGAAGGGCACTCGGGTCTGCCCGTTCGAGGTCAGCCTGGAACTCGGCCGCCAGGTCCAGGTCGTCGTCGGCGACTACAACTACGCCCTGGACCCCTTCGTCAAGCTGACGGAGTTCCAGGGCGACGCGGACCTCTCGGGCACGGTCCTGGTCGTCGACGAGATCCACAACCTGATCGACCGCGGCCGCGGCTACTACAGCCCGGAACTGACCGCGAAGAGCTGCCGCGACGCGGCGGCGGGGCTGCGCGCGGTCGGCCGCGGCACGGAGGGCGGGCCGACCGGGCGCCTGCGCGAGCTCTGCGCCGACCTCGAGGACCTGATCCGCACCCGGGTCGACGAGCAGCTCGATCGTCCCAACCGCGACGCGGTCGCCGAAGGCGCGGCCCCGGAGGAGGAACTCTGGCGCCTGCGCCCGGCCTTCGACCGCGGCTTCGTGGACTACCTGGAGTTCCGCCGCGACACCCGCTCGTTCGCCGCGAACGACGCCTTCGTCGATCTCTACTTCAAGCTGCTCCGATTCCTCAACACGCTCCAGCTCGCCTCCTCGCCGAAGCACCTCGAGTCCTTCAGCTTCCTCTTCCGGCGCACCGCCGGCGAACCCGGCTTCAGCCTCCTGTGCAAGGACGCGAGCGCCTTCCTCGGCGCGACGATCAACCGCTGCCGCTCCTGCATCGGCCTGTCCGCGACCCTTCAGCCGTTCGAGTTCTACCGCGACCTGCTCGGCTTCGACGTCGCGCGGACCTCCACTCTCGAGGTGCCGAGCGCCTTTCCCGCCGGGAACCGCCAGATCGTCGTCGACACGTCCGTCACGACGACCTACCGCACCCGCGAGAACAACTACGGCCCGATCGCCGAGCGGCTGGCGGAGTTCGCCCGCTCCGTACCCGGGAACTCGATGGCGATCTTCCCCAGCTACCGGTTTCTCGCCGAGGTCGAGGAACGGCTTCCCGACTGCGGCCGCAACGTGGTGGTACAGCAGCAGACGACCAGCGAAGCACGTCGCCAGGAGGTTCTCGACGCCCTGACGAGTCCGCTTGCCGGCGACACGCTGCTGCTCGCGGTCGCTGGCGGCGTGTTCTCCGAGGGCGTCGACTACCCCGGCGACGCGCTGCTCGCGGTCGCGGTCGTCGGACCCTGCCTGCCGGCCGTGACCGTGGAACAGAAGCTGCTCCAGGCCTACTACGACGAGCGCTTCGAGCGCGGTTTCGAGTACGCCTTCGTCGTGCCGGGGATGACCCGCGTCGTCCAGGCCGCGGGAAGACTGATCCGCTCCGCCGACGACCGTGGCGTGATCGCGCTGTTCGACCGCCGCTTCCTCCAGCGGCCCTACCGGAAGCACCTGCCGGCCGAGTGGTGGCCGGGTTCCGCCGACGTCGAAGGCGCCGACCTCGCCGGCCACCCCGCCACCGCCGCGGCGGCCTTCTTCGGCACATGACCGACCGAACGCCGGGCACGCGGCCACCCCGCCCGCATCCCGGATCCGCCCGCCGCCGACACCCACGATGAACGCCCTGCTCCAGCGCATCGAGCGCTTCGTTGGCGCCGACGAGGGCAGCTTCGACGAACTCGCCCCGGCCGCAGCCCGCTTCGGGTACGAGCGCGTCGAGCCCTACCGCCGCCTGTGCCAGCGCCGCGGTGTCTCCTCCGAAGCCCTGGACGACTGGCGGTCGGCGCCGCCGGCGCCGACCTCCGCCTTCAAGTCGCTGCGCCTCGCCGCTGCCGAGCCGCGGGAAGTCTTCCGCAGCAGCGGCACCACCCGCGGGGCGGAGCGGCGCAGCGTCCACTACCACCCCTTCCCCGACCTCTACCGGACCGTGATCGACGCCTCCTTCGCCGCCGCCTGCCTGCCGCCCGGCCACGCGCGGCTACCGAGCCTCTCGCTCATCCCCGATCGCGCCGCGGTCCCCGACTCGAGCCTCTCCTTCATGGCGGCCCATGTCTTCGAGCGCCACGCCGCGTCCGGCAGCGCCTGGGCCGCGTCGCAAGGCGGGATCGACGTGGAGCGCGCGCGCCGCTGGCTGCAGCGTCGACCCGACGGCGAGCCGGTGCTGATCCTCGCCACCGCCCTTGCTCTCGTCCTCCTGCTCGACCACCTGGAGAGCGAGCCCGCCAACGCGCTCCGGCTGCCGGCCGGGAGCCGCGTGTTCGAGACCGGCGGCTTCAAGGGCCAGCACCTCGAGACGACGCCGGAGGACGTCCGGTGCCGCGCCCGGTCCCTGCTCGGCCTGAACCGGGACGCGATCGTCCGCGAGTACGGCATGACGGAGCTGACCAGCCAGGCCTACTCCCGTCCCGGCGGCGAGCTGCTGCGCACGCCGCCGTGGATGCCGTTCCGGGTGCTCGACCCGGAGACCCTGGAGGAAGTCGAGGACGGCCGCACCGGGCTGCTGTCCTTCTTCGACCTCGCCAACCTCGGCTCCGTCTGCCACGTCCTGACGGAGGACCTCGGCGTCAGGGAAGGCGACGCCTTCCGCCTGCTCGGCCGCGCCACCGGCGCCGAACTCCGCGGCTGCTCCCTGACGGCCGAAGAACTGGGTGCAGCGTGAGCGACTCCTGCGAAGCCCACTGGGTGCGCCGGCGTCCCCGCCGGCATCCGGCGCGCAGCGCCGGTCCGGCATGACCACACCCGAAGCTACAGCCCAACGCCTCGCCGCCGCGGCACCCGCCCTCCGCGCCATCACCGCCGACGACCTCCTCGCCGCCTGGAACGACACACTCTCGGCCTTCCTCGATCCCACGAGCCCCGAGCGCCGCCAACTCGACCCCGACCTCCTGGCCGCCACCGGGCTCTCCCCTGCCGGCCTCGACCGCGGCCTCCGCACGATCGGCGCCGGCATGCGCGGCCAGCCCGCGGCCGCCGAACTGCACCGCCCACACCACCAGCCGCATGACGCCTTCAACCTCGTCATCCTGCCGGCAAGCCCACCGGGCCTGATGCTGCAGTCCCTCCTCCCGGCTCTGGCCGCGCGCGCACCCGCCCTCTTCAAGGCCTCCAGCGCCGAGCCTTACTTCGCCCCGGCCTTCCTTGCCGCCCTTGGCAAACGCCTGCCCACGCTCCGCGACGGCTACGCCGCCGCTACGTGGACCGGCGGCAACGAAGCGATAGAGACGCCACTCCGCGCCGCCGCCCGGCTCGTCGTGGCCTACGGCGGGGAGGCCACGATCGACGCCCTCCATTCCGCCGCCACCCGGCGGCTCATCGCCTTCGGCCCGAAGCTCAGCCTCGGCTGGGTCGGCGCCGACGCCGACCTCGATCGAGCGGCCCGCGGCATGGCGCTCGACATCGCGCTCTTCGACCAGCGCGGCTGCCTGTCCGTCGAGGCCGTGCTCGTCGAGCAAACCGCGGCCGAGCCCTTTGCCGACGCCCTCGCCAACGCCCTTTCGGCACTGGCGACCGAACTCCCGCCCGGCCGCAGCACCGCCGCCGAGCGCGCCGGAGTCCGCCTCGGCCGCGAAGACGCCGATCTCCGCAGCCTCGCCTGGTGCGGCGAAGCCCTCGACGCCGGCACCGTCATCGTCGACTCCGACACCAGGATCGGCCCCTCACCCGGCCTCCGCACCGTCCGCATCCACGGCGTCTCCGAACTCCCAACCCTGGTCGACTGGAACGGTCGTCTCCAGGGCATCGCGTTCGCCGGCCGCATGCCCGCGACGGTCCGCCGAGCCTTCGAACAAGCCGGCGTCTCCCGCTTCGCCCCCGCCGGCCAACTCCAGGCGACCGACGCCGCCTGGCGCAACGGCGGCATCGACCTGGCCGCCGAGTTCGCAGGCCGCGACAACCGGGACTCGAAGCTCACGCGTGGCCTGGATCGAACACACGACCCGGGGGATTCAGGTACTTCTTGAACTCGCCCGTCTCCCGGTCGGTCACGGAAAGCGTGTACTCCACGTCCGACAGCGCGCCGCAGAAGACCCAGAAGTGCCGGTTGAGCCCCCTGCCGTCGACCTCGCTCCCCCGGGTCGCCACCCAAGACCAGCTACGGCGGCAGCCCCGACACCGTCTCGACCACCACCCCGTCCTTCACCCGGAACGACCGGGGCAGCGTCCGGTACAGGGGGTTCAGGAACGTCGGCGGCGCCTCGCGGATCTCGAAGGCCGGGCCGTAGGACCAGAAGAACGTGCGGTTCTCGTCCGGCGTCGCGGAACTGAGCACCCACATCCGGCCGCCGTCGAAGACGTGCTGGTTCAGGCCGTCGACGGCCTTTCCCAGGTCCTCGTCGAGGTCCGCGATGACCAGCCAGTGCTCCCCTTCCTCGAGCTCGGGCACGACGGTCGACAGGCACAGCCGGCTGTCGCCGTCGCCGCTGCAGATCCCGTCGATCGCAAGATCCGGCTTCAGCCGTGTCGCGAGGTTGTCGAGCGGCAGGTCCGGCGCCGCGCGGGCGAAGGCGAGCAGACCCACGGTCAAGGTGCCGACGACCGCCAATCGGAGCCACGGCAGGCCGGAAGCCGCGCGGCGGCCCAGGAACGCCAGCGCCAGCGCCGGGACCATGAGCGCCAGGTCCTGCCAGAAGGCCTCCGCCGGCGTGCGTTCGACCAGGTTGCCGAAGCAGCCGCAGCCGGCCTCGTCCTCGGTCGCGATGCCGCGCAGGTCGCGGTAGTAGGTGCGTCCGGTCAGGAACAGGAAGAAGGCGACGAGGAGCGCCGAGGGCCCCAGCACCCAGATCCGGCGCAGACCGAGGATCAGCGCGCTGCCCAGCCCGACTTCGAGCGCCAGCGCGATCACGGTGACCACTGCGGCCGGCAGCAGGAAGTCGAGACCCTCGATCTCGATCTGGCTCACGAACGCCTGCGGGTCGAGTGCCTTGACCGCGGCGCCGAAGACCAGGACCGCGCCCAGGAAGGCGCCGCCGGCCCATCCGACCACGCTCAAGACAAGCTCGGAGCGGTCGCCCGGCGCTGCCGCCCGGGTCTTCCTGTGGGCCCTACCCGGCATGGCTTGCTGTAGTCGGTCCGTAATCCATCCCGTTGCTAGTCTGCCGCATTAGGGCGGCGGGCACTACCCCATGATCTCCATCTCCAACCTCGGCAAGAGCTTCGGCGAGCAGACCCTGTTCGAGGGCGCGAGCGTGCGTTTCACGAAGGGCGAGCGCTACGGCATCGTGGGCTCGAACGGCTCGGGCAAGTCGACGCTGCTGCGCATGCTGACGGGCGACGAGCCGACCAGCGAAGGCTCGATCTCGGTGCCGAAGCGCTGCCGGCTGGGGGTGCTGGGGCAGGACCACTTCGAGTACGAGCAGGACACGATCCTCGACGTCGTGATGATGGGCAACGCCGAGCTCTGGCAGGCGATGGTCGAGAAGGACCGGCTGCTGGAGCGGGCCGACGAGCACTTCGACGGCGACCGCTACGCCGCGCTGGAGGAAGTCGTCATGCGCTGGGACGGCTACTCGCTCGAGTCGCGGGCGGCCGAAATCCTGGAGGGGCTGGGGATCGAAACGGAGGTCCACCGCGAGCCGCTGTCGATCCTCTCCGGCGGCTTCAAGCTCCGCGTGTTGCTGGCCCAGACCCTGGCCGCCGCACCCGATGTCCTGCTGCTCGACGAGCCGACGAACCACCTGGACATCCTCTCGATCCGCTGGCTCGAGAAGTTCCTCTCCGAGTTCAAGGGCGTCGTCCTCGTCGTCTCGCACGACCACCGGTTCCTCGACAACGTCTGCACCCAGATCGTCGACATCGACTACGAGACCCTGACGATCTACCCGGGCTCCTACTCGAACTTCGAACGGAAGAAGGTCGAGGAACGGGCGCGCCGGGAGGCGGAGATCTCGCAGCGCCAGCAGGAGATCGACCACCACCAGAAGTTCGTCGACCGCTTCCGCTACAAGGCGAGCAAGGCGCGGCAGGCCCAGAGCCGGGTGAAGCTGATCAACCGAATCTCGATCGAGCCGTTGCCCCGGACCTCGCGCCGCTATCCGCTGTTCCGTTTCCAGTCGCGCCGGCCCTCCGGCAAGCGCGTACTGGCCCTCGAGGGAATCTCGAAGAGCTACGGCGCAACCCAAGTCCTCGACGACGTCTCGCTCGAGATAGGCCGCGGCGAGCGGGTGGCCGTGATCGGGCCGAACGGCATCGGCAAGTCGACTCTCCTCAAGATCGCGATCGGCGAAGTCGGCCCCGACCGCGGCACGATCGACTGGGGGTACGAGGCCCACCCCGGCTACTTCGCCCAGGACCACCGCCAGCAGTTGCTCGACTCCGAGGGCGCCGAGAAGAAGACGGTCGAGAGCTGGCTCTGGGACTGTTGCCCCGGCGAACCGATCGGCTTCGTCCGCGGCCAACTCGCGGCAGTCCTGTTCTCCAAGGACGAGGCGATCAAGCGGATCGGCAGCCTCTCGGGCGGCGAAGCGGCGCGCCTCCTGTTCTGCCGCCACGTCGTGCTCAAGCCGAACGTCCTGGTCCTCGACGAGCCGACCAACCACCTCGACCTGGAGGCGATCCAGGCCCTGATCGACGGCCTCCTGGACTACCCGGGCACCCTGCTCCTCGTCTCGCACGACCGCTGGTTCGTGAGCCAGCTCGCCACCCGGATCATCGAGATCTCCGCCGAAGGCGTGAACGACTTCGTCGGCAGCTACGACGAGTACCTGGACCGCCTGGGCGACGACCACCTGGACCGGGCCGCCGCCCTCGTGCGCGCGAAACGCGAGAAGCGGGAGAAGAAGGCGGCGGCGCATGCCGTGAAGGTTGGTTGAGTCATGTTGAAGGCATAGGAGGCGGCACCGCAACGGCCCGGAGGCGTCCCGCTCCTGGGACCACCTCAGGTTGCTTCTGTCCGGCTGCGCTATAAGGTGTAGCCATGATGAAGTCCACGCTGCCCCGACCATTCGCTTGCTTGAAACAAGCTCTCGTCATCGCTCCGGCACTGGCTCTGTTGCCGCTTCCGGTTGCAGCCCAAGTGCTCAATCTGAGTTGCACTCCTGAGGAGGAGTGTCATGTAGCGCCGTACTTCCACGGGGGCGGAGGCTTCGTCGGCCAAGCGCTCAACGGTAGCACGTCTCGCCGCGTCCTCATCGTCTGCGGCGGCAGGTCCGTCGAGGACTCGTACACCCCAGGAACCGATGGCCGGGTCGCAAAGGTGATCACCCCGGATGTCTGTTCGGCTGGAGACAATGGCGTCCTGGTGATCGGCGGTCTCGAGGACGGCGGTTGGTACTACATGAACGACACGACGAGTTCCGCGGTCGCGCCGCTGATTCCTCTCACCGTACTGAGCGACCCTGCCCGTTCGCACGCGCCGTACGATCCGGGCGGACTGACGGTGGCGACCGCCCCAAGCATCTCGATCAACGATCAGACCCTCAGCGACATCGGGACGTTCTTCAAGCACGATCCCACCGGAAGAGTGGGGCTGCTCCCCCACGTTGCCGCTACTCGAAGGTCGCCGACCTGCGAGCACGCGCTGCCCGACGGGTCCGTTCCGAAGAACGAGTGCTACCTGAACGCCGTGTACACCGCGCAGATCAGCGTCGACGATGGAGGGATGACGTCCGTCTACCAGAACGGCGAAACGATCACTCGCAAGGGACCTGGCGGGAGTGAGTTGACTCTTGTGCCGGGTATTGACGCTGCCGGCAATGTGCAGACCGATGTCATGTTCGACGAGTACGCTGGCGGGGCACCGACGGTCACAGGAGACAACGTTCACCAGATCGGGGCGGCTGCGGGAGCCATGAGTACGGTTGACATCGCGCCGGCGGACGGCTCCGGGGAACGTTGCGAGGCAAGTAATCCGGACCGCGGGACGGCCCTCCCGATCAAATGGACCTTTGCGCACGCCAACATCGCTGGCGACGCCCCGATCATCACGGCCGACCTGGAGGTGGAGATCATGGTCGCCTGTCCGCCGGTCGCCAGCAGCAGCCATCAGGGCGTCGATCTCGTGCCCGACCCTCAGCCTTCTGACGGCTGAGGACGAAGCCCCGTAGCTCGTCGCCCGGAAGGGGCCCTCGAACTACACCCCGAAGTAGCGGGCGTCCGGGTGGTGGAACACCAGCGCCGATACGGTGGCCTCCGGGTCCATCATGTCCCCTTCGGTGAGTTCGACGCCGATGTCGGCGGGCTCTAGCGCCGCGAAGAGCTGACGCTGGCCCGCAAGGTCGGGGCAGGCGGGATAGCCGAAGGAGTAGCGCTTGCCGCGGTACTTCGCAGCCAGGCGCTCGCGGGGGGTCATCTCCGGCGGATCGGGGAAGCCGAGTTCGGCGCGGAGTCGCTGGTGCAGCAGTTCGGCCGCGGCTTCGGCGGTCTCGAGCGCCAGCGCCGCGTACGCGTGGCTCTTCAGGTACTCGCCTTCGCGCTTGAACCGCTCCGCCGTATCGCGCACGCCAGCGCCCGCGGTGACGACGAACAGCGCCACGTGATCGCCGGCCGGTAGCACGTAGTCGGCGAGGCAGAGGCCGTCCTCGCGTGGCTGACGGGGCAGGAGCCACTCGGCCGCGACCTTCTTCGGGGCGCCTTCGCCGGGTTCGAGCAGGGTGAGCCGGTTGCCCGCAGCCCGGGCCGGGAAGAAGCGCCACACACCGCGCACCGCCATCTCGCCGCGCGCGAAGTCCTTGAGTTCCTCGACCACGGCCTCGACCTTGCCCAGCTTCCGGTCGCCGGCTTCGCGCAGACGTTCCACGGAGCCCTTGAGGCCCAGATGCTTGGCGTAGAGCATCTGCAGGTTCAGGTGGGGCCAGACCTCGTCGAGGTCGAAGCGCTCGGCGCGCCGCTCGAGATGGGGCGGCCGGGGCGCCGGAACGTCCGTGCGGACGGTCGAACTGCGCCGCTGCGTCGCCGGCACCGCCCGGGCCCTGGTCCGAGCCCGGAACGCGGCTGCGTCCCGCTCGCGCAGCGACTCGACTTCCTCCAGCAGAGCCCCCCTTCGACCCTTGTCGCACAAACGCTCGATCAGGTCGAGTCCGCTCATCGCGTCACCCGCGTAGGTGCAAACGCCGCCGTACTCGGGGGCGATCCGGCCATGGGTGAACCGCCGCGTCAGCGCCGCTCCTCCGACGACGAGGTCCGTTTCGATGCCCGCGGCGGCGAAGTCCCCTGCGGTCGCCACCATCTGCTGGGCGCTCTTGACCAGGAGGCCCGAGAGTCCGATGACATCCGGTTCGTGCTTGCGCGCGGCCTGGATCAACTGTTCGCTCGGCACCTTGATCCCCAGGTTCACGACCTGGAAGCCGTTGTTCGTCAGGATGATGTCGACCAGGTTCTTGCCGATGTCGTGGACGTCGCCCTTCACCGTGGCCAGGATGATCCGGCCGCGGGTCATGCCCTCCATCCGCTCCATGTGCGGCTCGAGGTGGTCGACGGCCGCCTTCATCACCTCGGCGCTCTGCAGCACCTCGGCAACGATCAGCTCGTTGTCGTTGAACAGCCGTCCGACCTCGGCCATCCCGGTCATCAGTGGCCCGTTGATGATGTCGAGCGGGTCGGGCCAGCGCGGGTCCGCCAGCGCCGCGTCCAGGTCCGCTCGCAGCCCCTCCTTGCTGCCCTCGACCACCGACCGCGCCAGTCGCTCGGGCAGGGGCAGCAGATCGCGCGGCGCCCGTTCCTGCCAACCCTTCCGCTCCCGAAACGCGGCGGTAAACGCCTCGACCGCGCGCTGCCCCGCCTCCACGGCGCCGGGCCGCAGATCGAGCAGCGCGTCGGCAAGCACCCGTTCCGCCACCGGAATCTCGGCGTAGCGGGCCAGCCCCTGGGTGTTCACGATCGCCGCATCGAGGCCGGCTTGCGTGCAACGGTAGAGGAAGACCGCGTTCAAGACCTCCCGCCCCGCGAGCGGCAGGCCGAAGCTCACGTTCGAGATGCCCAGGATCGTCCGCGTGCCCGGGAACGCCTCGCGCACCGCGCGCACCCCATCGATCGTCGCCGCCGCCGAGCCGAGGTACGCCTCGTCGCCCGTGCCGCACGGGAAGACCAGGGGATCCCACCAGATGTCCTGGGGTTCCAGGCCCCACGCCGAGGTCAGCAGGTCGTAGCTACGCTCCGCGACCTCCAGCTTGCGGTCGGTCGACACCGCCATCCCCTGCTCGTCGATCAGGCCGACGATCACGGCGCAACCGAACTCCCTGGCGAGCGGAACCACCTGCTCGAAGCGCTCGGTCCCGTCCTCCAGGTTGATCGAGTTCAGGATCGAGCGCCCCTGGCACCAGGTCAGCGCCCGCGCCATGACCTCGTGGTCCGTGCTGTCGATCATCAGCGGCGCCTTGACCCGGCGCACCAGGCGCTCCAGGAACCGCTCCATGTCGTCCACCTCGTCGCGCTCCGGGTCCTGGAGGCAGATGTCGACCACCTGGGCGCCGTTCTTGACCTGTGCGCGACCGACCTCGGCCGCCGCCTCGTACTCGCCCTCGCGGATCAGGCGCTTGAACTTGCGGCTGCCGAGCACGTTCGTGCGCTCGCCCACCAGGAGCGGCCGGTTGTCTTCGGTCAGTTCCGCCGCGTCCAGGCCCGAAACCAGACAGCGCCCGTGATCGGGCGGCTGTCGTGGGGCGCTGCCGCGGACCAGGTCGCTGAACGTCTCGATGTGGGCCGCGGTCGTGCCGCAGCAGCCGCCGACCAGGTTCAGCCAGCCGTGGTCGAGAAAGCGCGAGAAGACGGCCCGAAAGTCCTCGGGAGTCTGGGTGTAGAGGCCGTCCTCGTCCGGCAGGCCTGCGTTCGGGACGCACGCCACCCGCGTGCGGCAGATCTCGGACAGCGCCCGCAGATGATCGAACATCTGGTCGGGGCCGGTGGCGCAGTTCAGGCCCACGTACAGGAGATCGCGGCGGTCCCGGTGCAAGAGCGACGCGGCCAGCGCCTCGATCTCCTGGCCTCCGAGCATCGTCCCCATCGTCTCGATCGTCACCGAGACCGCGACCGGCAACCTCCAGCCCAACTGCTCGAACGCGCGCTCTATCCCGATCAGCCCCGCCTTCACGTTGCGCGTGTCCTGACAGGTCTCGAGCAGCAGGTAGTCCGCGCCGCCGGCGACCAGGCCCAGAGCCTGGACGCGGTAGTCGTCTCGCAGTTGCTCGAAGGTGACGCCGCCGGTCACCGAGATCGCCTTCGTCGTCGGCCCCATCGAGCCGCAGACGAAGCGCTCGGGGCCGGCTTCGGCGCAGGCCTGCCGCGCCAGTTCCGCGGCGCGCCGGTTCAGCTCGAGAGCGCGCTCCCGCAGGCCGTACTCGGCGAGCACGAGAGGCGTTCCGCCGAAGGTGTTCGTCTCCACGATGTCGGCGCCGGCTTGAAGGTAGGAGCGGTGGACGTCGAGCACGACATCGGGCCGGGTCGCCACGAGGATCTCGTTGCAGCCTTCGAGGTCGGGGCCGCCGAAGTCCTCGGGGCCGAGGTTCGCCGCCTGAAAGGCCGTGCCGGTGGCCCCGTCGAGAACGAGGATCCGGTGCTCGAGGGCGGCCAGGAGGGTGCGCTCGCGGGAGGCGCGGTCCTGCGGCGGTGTGTTCACTTCGTTGGTTCCGGTGGTCGGTCGGTTTGCCGGAATGGGACGCTAGCAGCGCGGAAGAATGGTTGCCGTTTCGCGGCGCGTTTCTCTTCGGAAAGCCGACCGGAAGGCCGGCGCACCCCGTGTTTGCCGGCGCACCCGGTGTCTAGCCCGAGCGGGCCGCGACGAGGAGCCGGGCGGCGAACAACGAGCCCAACGCGACGCCGATCGCATCGGCGGCCAGATCCGTCCACTCTCCCGCCCGGTAGCCGAGCAGCATCTGGCAGAGCTCGATCGCGCCGCCATAGGCCACCGCGCCCAGCGCCGCCAGAAGCACGCCGCGGACCCGGCCGGCGCGGGCCGGCTGCCGGCACCAGACCCAGGCCAGCCCCGCGAAGAGAACCACATGGACGATCTTGTCCCAGGGCAGTTCCGCGGCCGCCCGGCGGGCATCGCCTCCGAGCAGACCCGCGAGCCACCGCAGGCCGCGCTCCAGCGTGTCGGCGAAGGCGGACGCCGGCAGGAGCAGGAACAACGCGACCACCGCCGCGACAACCACGGATAGCAGTCGCCACCTGAGCGCGAAGCGCCGCGGAGGGGAATCAGCGCGGTCCGACGAACCCCTCCTTCTCGAGGTGGAGGATGACCTGCTGCGCAGCCTCCTCGGCGGTGATGTCCGTCGTGTCGATGATCAGGTCCGGGTTCTCCGGCGCTTCGTAGGGGTCCGAGATGCCGGTGAACGAGTCGATCAGCCCGGCCCTGGCCTTGGCGTAGAGCCCCTTGACGTCGCGTTCCTCGCACACCTCGAGCGGCGTCGCGACGTGGACCAGGATGTAGCCGCCGACATCCTCGATCATCTCGCGCACGTCCTGGCGGACGCTCTCGTAGGGAGCAATCGGCGCGCAGATGGCAACACCGCCGTTCTTCGTGATCTCGGAAGCGACGAACCCGATCCGCCGGATGTTGATGTCGCGGTGTTCCCGGGAGAACCCGAGTTCCGACGACAGGTTGGTGCGCACGATGTCGCCGTCGAGCAGGGTCACCGGACGGCCGCCAGCTTCCAGAAACTTGACCAGGAGAACGTTCGCGATCGTCGACTTGCCGGCGCCGGAAAGGCCGGTGAAGAACACCGTGAACCCCTGGTTGCTGCGCGCCGGATGGCTGAGGCGCAGCTCCCGGGCCACCTCCGGGAAGGTGAACCACTCCGGGATCGGCAGGCCCCGGCGCAGCCGGCGGCGGAGGTCGCTGCCCGAGATCGACAGCGTCCGCTCTCCTTCCTTCACGGCGTCCACCGGCTCGTAGGAGTCGCGGTCCTCGACGTAGACCATCATCCGGAAGGGGACCATCTTCACGCCGAGTTCAGCCTCGTGCTCGACCATCAGCTCCTGGGCGTCGTAGGGACCGTAGAAGGGCTGGCCGGAGGAGTCGATCCCGGGGCCCGCATGGTCGCGGCCGACGATCAGGTGGGTGCAACCGTAGTTCTTGCGGATCAGGGCATGCCAGAGCGCCTCGCGCGGTCCCGCCATGCGCATGGCGAGCGGCAGGAGCGCGAGTTCCGCCGTGTGGCGCGGGTAGTGGGCCAGAATCCGGCGGTAGCAGCGGACCCGCGTGTAGTGATCCAGATCGCCCGGCTTCGTCATGCCGACGACCGGGTGGATCAGCAGGTTCGCCTCCAGTTCCCGGGCCGCCCGCAGGGTCAGCTCGAAGTGCGCCCGGTGCATCGGGTTGCGGGTCTGGAATGCCACCGCCGTCTTCCAACCGAGTTGCGCGAAGCGACGATGCAACTGCTCCGGCGTCTTGCGCAGGCCCGGGAAGTCGTAGTGCTTCGGCAGTTGGACTCCCTCGATCCTGCCGCCGACAGACACGGTGTTCGTCCGCTGGTAGAGATGAGCGACGCCGGGGTGGGCCTGGTCGAGCGTGCCGTAGACGAGTTCCGCTTCCTTGTTCCGGTCGTGTTCCCAGATGTCCTCGACCGTGAGCACGGCGAGCATCAGCCCTTCGGGATCGCGGAGGACCAGTTTCGATCCCGCTTCCAGTCCGTCGGCGGCTTCCGGCGTCGTGTCCAGCGTGATCGGGATCGGCCACAGCGCACCCGAGGGCAGGCGCATCGTCTCGCACACGCTGTCGAATGCGGCCCGGTTCATGAACCCGTCGAGCGGCGCGAAGCCACCGCAGAGCAGCAACTCCAGGTCGCAGATCTGCCGCGGCGTCAGGGTCCAGGACGGCCATTCGCGGGAACCCTCCCGCAGTTCGTTCAGGCGTTCCGGGGCGGCGATCAGCGGCTGCGGCGAGCCGCCACGCCGCGCCAACTGCGGCTCGGTCATCATCTGCTCCGTCGACGTCGAGGTAGTGCGGCCCAGCAGCGCCGGCCGGTGCGGCACTCTAGCAGCCCCCGCCCCGGCGACCGGACGCACCGCGTCCCCGCCGCCTTCCGGTCTGCCACTGGGTGCGCCGCTGGCCGCCTCGTCAGGCGGGTAGCATCGGCGCCCGGGGAGGAAGCCATGGTCTGGGAGCGAGAGATCGAGGAGCTGAGGCGACGCCGCGAGTTCGCCCGGCAGATGGGCGGAGAAGCAGGCATCGCGGAGCAGCACCGCCGCGGCAAGCTGACGATCCGGGAACGGATCGATCTGTTGACCGACAAGGGCTCCTTCCAGGAGATCGGCGAGCTTGCCGGCGTGGCGACCTACGACGGCAACGAACTCCAGGACGTGCGGCCTTCGAACCGGGTCATCGGGCTCGCCCGCCTCAACGACCGCAAGGTAGTTCTGAACGGCGGCGACTTCACCGTGCGCGGCGGCGCCTCCGACGCGTCGATTGGCGACAAGAGCGGCCACGCCCAGAAGCTGGCCCTCGGCTGGCGCCTGCCCTACGTGCGCCTTCTCGACTCCACCGGCGGCAGCGTGAAGACCTTCGAGAAGATCGGACGGACCTACATCCCGACGAACCCCGCGACCCCGGGCATCGAGGACCTGCTGTGCCGGGTGCCGGTCGTGGCCGGCGTGCTGGGTTCCGTGGCCGGGCTGCCTGCGGTGGAGGCGTGCCTCGCCCACTTCAACGTGATGGTCAGGGGCACCAGTCAGGTGTTCCCGGGCGGGCCTCCCGTCGTCAAGGCCGCGCTCGGCATCGACATCACGAAGGAAGATCTCGGCGACGAGCGCACGCAGGTGTTCGGCAGCGGCGTGGTCGACAATCTCGCGGACTCCGAGGAAGAGGCGGCAGCACAACTCAAGCAGTTCCTGAGCTACCTGCCCGACAGCGTCTGGAAGCTGCCGCCGCGCGGCGACACGAGCGACGACCCGGGGCGCCGCGAGCCGTCGCTCCTGTCAACCATCCCGCGCGAGAAGAACCGGGCCTACGACCCGAGGAAGATCCTGGACGCGGTTCTCGACCGCGACTCCTTCTTCGAGATCACGCCGCACTACGGACGCTCCCGGATCGTCGGACTCGCCCGCGTGAACGGCTACCCCGTGGGCACGATGATCAACAACCCGAGCTACCTCGGCGGCTCGATGAACGTAGCCGCCGGCACGAAGGTGATCCGCTTTCTGCAGCTCTGCGACACGTTCCATCTGCCGATGGTCTACTTCGCCGACGAGCCCGGATTCATGGTCGGCCCCGAGCAGCAGCGCCAGGGGATCGTCCGCGCCGGCGCGAAGATGCTCTGCGCGACGCTCAGGACGCGCATGCCGTGGCTCACAATCATCATCCGGCAGCTCTACGGCGTCGCCGGCCAGTGCCACGACCGCCCGAGCGGCATGTTCCGGCGCGTGGCCTGGCCGTCCGGCCACTGGGGCTCGATGCACATCTCAGGCGGCGTGACCGCCGCCTACCGGCGCGTCATCCGGGAGTCGGGCGACCCCGCGGCCAAGCAGAAGGAGATCGAGGACCGCCTCGAGGCCCTGGCGTCGCCGTTTCGCACCGCCGAAGCGTTCAACATCGAGGAGATCATCGATCCCCGCGAGACCCGACCCATGGTCTGCGACTTCATCGACACCGCCCAGGCGGTTCTGGAGACCCAGCTCGGACCCGGTCCGACGCCCTACATGCCGTAAGCCGCGCCGTGGAGAAGCCGGCGCGAGACAAGGGAATGACAGACGGCCCCTGGGCCCGTTGCGAAGCGGTCTGGCGGCTTCTTGCGCCGGCCGCGCAGCGCGTCCACTTCATGCGGCTGTCAGACCGACCGCTTCGAGTTCCGCGTCGACCATCATCTCGACGAGCTGCCGGAACGTGACCCGGGGCTGCCAGCCGAGACCCTCCCGGGCCCGGCTCGCATCGCCGCAGAGTGCGTCGACTTCGGTCGGGCGAAAGAACCGCGGGTCCACCGCGACCAGCACCCGGCCGTCCGCGGCGACCCCCTCCTCGTCCACTCCCGAACCGCGCCAGGAGATCGGCAGCCCGGCGTGGGCGAAGGCGATCTCGCAGAACTCCCGCACGCTGCGGGTCTCCCCGGTGGCGATCACGTAGTCCTCAGGCTCTTCGGCCCGCAGCATGAGGCGCATCGCCTCCACGTAGTCGCCGGCGAATCCCCAGTCCCGCTGGGCCGACAGATTACCCACGAAGAGCCGCTCCTGCCGGCCCGCCCGGATCCGCGCCGCGGCCAGCGCGATCTTGCGGGTGACGAACGTCTCGCCGCGACGGGGCGACTCGTGGTTGAACAGGATCCCGTTCACCGCGAACAGACCGTAGGCCTCGCGGTAGTTGCGGGTCATGTGGAAGCCGTACGCCTTCGCCGCGGCGTAGGGGCTGCGCGGGTAGAAGCGGGTCGTCTCCCGCTGCGGCGACTCCTCCGCCATGCCGTAGAGCTCGGAGGACGAAGCCTGGTAGAAGCGCGCTCGAGGGCAGTGCCGGCGCATCGCCTCCAGCAGCCGCAACACGCCGAGGCCCGTGACCTGGCCGGTCGCCCCCGGCAATTCGAAGGAGACCTGGACGTGGGACTGCGCGCCGAGGTTGTAGATCTCGTCCGGCGCCACGGTCGCCACCGCGCGGTCGAGCGACGACGCGTCCGCGAGGTCGCCGGCGATCAGCCGCAGCCGGGGCGCCGAAACGCCGTCCGTCTCCAGCAGGTGGTCGATCCAGCGCGTATTGCCCGGCTGGGATGCCGGGCGCGCCAGACCCCAGACGTCCCAACCTTCGCCGAGCAACTGTTCCGCAAGGTAGGAGCCGTCCTGGCCGGTCACTCCCGTGACCAGCGCCCGAGGCCTGGAACTGCCGGCGCTCATACCAACTGAAGCAGGTGGCCCATCTTCTCGCGCTTGGCCCGGAGGTACTCGCGATTCGACTCGTTCGGCTCCACCTCGATCGCCACCCGATCCACGATCTCCAGGCCGTAACCGGAGAGCGCGATGTACTTGTGCGGGTTGTTCGTCATCAGCCGCATCCGCCGGACACCGAGGTCGCGCAGGATCTGGGCGCCGATGCCGTAGTCGCGCTGGTCTGCCCGGAACCCCAGCTTGTGGTTCGCCTCGACGGTGTCGTGCCCCTGTTCCTGCAACTCGTAGGCCCGGAGCTTGTTGAACAGGCCGATGCCCCTGCCTTCCTGCAGCAGGTAGAGCAGAACCCCGGTCCCCTCGGCCCCGATCTTGGCCAGCGCCTGGTAGAGCTGAATGCCGCAGTCGCAACGCTCGGAGTGGAACACGTCGCCGGTCAAACACTGGCTGTGGACGCGCACCAGAATGTCCTCGTCCGGCGTCGGCTCGCCCATCACCAGGGCGACGTGCTCTTCGCCCGTCAGCTCCGCCCGGTAGGCGTACGCCTTCATGTCGCCGTACGGGGTGGGCAACGTCGGCGAGGCGACCCTCTCGACCAGGCTCTCGTTGCTCAGCCGGTAGCGGATGAGGTCCGAGACCGTGATCATCGGCAGATCGTGGGTCCGGCTGTACTTCGCCAGGTCGGGCACCCGCGCCATCGTGCCGTCGTCGTTCATGATCTCGCAGATCACTCCGGCCGGCTTCAGCCCCGCCAGCGTCGCCAGGTCCACGGACGCTTCGGTCTGGCCGGCCCGCTTGAGGACGCCGCCCTTCTTGGCCCGTAGCGGAAACACATGACCAGGCCGCAGCAGATCCTGAGGGCCGGTGGCCGGATCGATCGCGGTCTCGATCGTCGCCGCGCGGTCCGCCGCCGAGATCCCCGTCGTCACCTTGCCCCGGGCCTCGATCGAGACGGTGAAGGCGGTCTCGAACGGCGACGTGTTGTCCCGCACCATGAGCGGGAGGTCGAGTTCGTCGCAACGGTCTTCGGTCATCGCAAGGCAGATCAGGCCGCGGCCATTCGTGGCCATGAAGTTGATCGCTTCGGGCGTCACCTTGTCGGCGGCGATCGCCAGGTCACCCTCGTTCTCCCGATCCTCGTCGTCCACGATGATCACCTGGCCACCTTCCCGAAAGACGGCCACGGCCTCCTCGATCGGCGTGAACACAGTCGCGTCGCGGTCAGGTCTGGACATGGCGCGATCGTAGCAGCGACAGGCGGCGCGGGGGACGAACGACGACCGACCTAGCCGCCCCAGCCCAGCTTGCTGCGCAGGGCGTCGTAGTGGGTCTGGCCATCGACTCGTGCCAGCAGGGCCCTCGACCCCGACGCGGTCACGACCACCTGGTCGCCGCCCCCCAGCCGCGCCCCCTCCTGGCCGTCCAGAGTGAGGTACACCTCCTCGTCCCGGCTGCCGAGCGTCATCGCGATCGTGCTGGTCTCCGGCACGACGATCGGCCGCATGGACAGGGTGTGCGGCGAAATCGGCGTCAGCAGCGCGACCGGCAGCGTCGGGTAGAGGATCGGACCGCCGGCCGAGAGGCTGTAGGCGGTCGATCCCGTCGGCGTCGAAACGATCAATCCGTCCGAGCGGTAGAACGCGACCGGCTCGCCGTCGATCTCGACCTCCAATTGGATCATCCGCGCCAGAGCGCTCTTGTGGACCACGGCGTCGTTCAGCGCCCGGTACCGGCTCACAGTGCCCGCCTCGCGCTTCAGCTCGACGTCGAGCAGCAGCCTCTCTTCGACCTCGAACCGGCCCTCGAGAATCGCACCCAGGTTCGCGTACAGGCCCTCACGTCCGATCTCCGCGAGATAGCCCAGCGTGCCGAGGTTGACCCCCACGATCGGCACTCCGGGACGGTTCCGAGCGACCGACAGCAGCGTGCCGTCACCACCCAGAACCAGGATCAGGCCGACCTGACTCGAGTCCGCGTCGGCAACGGAAACGCCGCGATCCCGGAGCCAGCGCTTCACCTCGGCAGCGGTCGCGGCGGCCCGCTCGCTGTCCTGTTTGGCAACGACCGCGACCTGGTCGATGTTCGTCATGTCACGAAGGGCGGGACGGTCATGTCCTGAAGTGGGCGAGGATCTCTCGATTGCCTGCCGGTCCCCGAAGATCGCAGTCTACCGAGGCAACGAAGCGAAGCCCGAGCGCGCTCAGTTCACCGATCCGCTGCTCGGCGATCCGGCGACGCAGGGCGTCGTCGCGCACCACACCGCCCTTGCCGACCTGACCGCGGCCCGCTTCGAACTGCGGCTTGACCAGCACGACCAGATCGGCTCCGGACCCGAGGTGCGGCAGGAGCGCCGGGGCCACCTTGACCACCGAGATGAACGAGACGTCCATCGTCGCGATCCGGCACCGCTCCGGAAGGGCATCGGCCGGGAGGTACCGGGCGTTGATCCGCTCCATCACGACCACCCGGGGGTCGCCGCGCAGCCGCGCGTCGAGCTGGCCGTACCCCACGTCCACCGCGTAAACGCGGACCGCTCCGTGCTGCAGAAGGCAATCCGTGAAGCCACCCGTCGAGGCCCCGACATCGAGACATGTGGCGCCCTCCGGGTCGACCCCGAAGCTGCGCAGCGCCTGCTCGAGCTTGCGGCCCCCGCGCGACACGTAGGGCTCCGAACGGCCCCGCACCTCGATCCCGGCGTCCGCCGCAACGGCGGCGCCCGGTTTGTCGCGGCGCTCGCCGTCCACCCAGATCTCGCCCGCCATCACCGCCCGCTTCGACTGTTCCCGGCTGCTGAACAGCCCGCGCTCGACCAGCAACTGATCGAGACGGATCCTCACGAGCCCCGGTGAACCAGGAAAGCGACCAAAGACCGGAAGAGCCGGCGCCGCGCGGGGAGCTTCTCGACCAGGGCCAGGCACCGATCGGCGGCCTGACGAGCCTTCTCTCGGCTGCCGTCGAGACCGAACAAATGCGGATAGGTCAGCTTGGCGGCCTGCCGGTCCTTGCCGGCCGTCTTGCCCAACTGCTCCGAACTGCCCACCTCGTCGAGGATGTCGTCGCTGATCTGGAACAGCAGCCCGAGTTCCGCACCGATCCCGCCGAGCAACTTCGAACGATCGTTCCCGGCGCCCGCGTAGATCCCTCCCAGCCGGGTGCTCGCTTCGATCAGCGCGCCCGTCTTCAGCCGGTGAATCCGTTCGAGGACCTGGGCGGCGCGCTCCCGTCCGGATCGACCGCGGGGGACAACGGCGCCTTCGTGCTCCAGGTCAAGGACCTGCCCCCCGATCATCCCCGCGACACCCACGGCTTCGGCCATCAGCCGCACCGCCCGCAGCCGCCGCTCCGGCGACGCCGAAGCCGGCTCCGCGGCCAGGACCGCGAACGCCTGGTTCAGCAGCGCGTCGCCGGCCAGCACCGCCATCGCCTCGCCCTGCACCTTGTGCAGCGTCGGTCGACCCCGCCGCAGGTCGTCGTCGTCGAGTGCGGGGAGGTCGTCATGAACCAGGCTGAAGGTGTGGATCATCTCGATCGCAGCGCCGCCCGGCAGGAGATCGCGGAGCAAAGCACCGCACGCCTCGCCGGCGAGCACGACCAGGGCAGGCCGCACCCGCTTGCCGCCCGCGAACACGCTGTAGCGCATCGCCCCGGAGATGGCGGCGGGTTCCGTCGCCGCCGCCGGCAGGAACCGGTCCAGCGCCTCGTCGACCTGTGGACGCAGCGTGGACAGGAACGACGGGAAGTCCGTCACGAGTCGTTCGTCCGCTCGTTCTCCCCAGCCGCCTCCGGCAGGGCTTCCGCGGCCGGCAGAGCCTCCGCGACCAGCATGATCGGCATGTCACTGACGATCGGATAGACGAGGTCGGACTCCCGGCACAACAACCCTTCGGAAACCACCGGCTCCTCGCCCGCGAAGTGCTCCCGGTAGCGGGCCACGAGCCGCTCGCACACCGGCGCCGGCAACGGCGTCACGGTCAGAGCGCCCTTCGACTTGGGGCACACGAGAAGTTCGAGCAGTTCGGGATCCACAGGCATCTGGGACTACCTCTTACCTGGACCAGCGGAGAAGGAGGGAATTCACACCCGGGTTGCGACGATAGTAGGACGAGTTGGACAGATGGAAGAAACCGAAGCTCACGCGCGATCCGGTGCGTAGCCGCCGTCCGACCGCGATCCCGGAGCGAAACTCGAGTTCGCCGCCGATGTCCTTGCCGTCCCCCGCCTCATAGAAGCCGACGGAGGTGATCACGTCGATGAACCAGAAGCGTCCGATGTTGTGCCGCTGGTCGGTGCCGGCGTAGACGTAGAAGGACTCGTCGGCGGTCACGAAGACGCCGACGTTGGGTCCCAGGCCCAGGCACCAGTCGGTCGGGAACCGGTATCCGATGCCGACCTCCGCGGTCTCGTAGTCCTTGCCGAAATCGATCACGCCGGTGCTGACGTTCAGGCCGGCCTCAGCGGCCCGGTCAGGCCCACCATGCTCCGAGGCCGCGCTGCACGCGAAGGCGGCCGGGTCGGCCAGGGCCCCCAGCAACACCAGCAGAACGGGCGCTCCGTGGCGCGGACGGGGGAAGCGCACGGCCGGGTAGCCTACAATGCGCGACGTGGGGGAAACGTCGGCAGACGCCCAGCGGCCGCCCATCTCGGCCCTGGTCACGACCTTCAACGAGGAGCGCCACATCGCGGATTGTCTGGCGTCCCTCGACTGGTGCGACGAGGTTCTGGTCGTCGACTCCTTTTCCACCGACCGCACTCCCGAGATCGCGCGGGCATGCGATCGCGCACGGTTCGTTCAGCGCACCTACTACGGCTCCGCATCCCAGAAGAACTGGGCCATGGATCAGACCCGGAACGACTGGGTCCTCATCCTCGATGCCGACGAGCGCTGCACGCCGCAACTGAGGCAGGAAATCGAGAACATGTTCCGGGACGGCGAGCCGGTTCACGACGCTTACACGATCAAGCGCCGGGTCTACTTCCTGGGCCGGGTGATCCGCTTCTCGGGCTGGCAGCACGACCGTGTCGTCCGGCTGCTGCGCCGCGACGCGGGCCGCTACCCGAACCGGCGCGTTCACGCCGACATGTCGACCCGCGGCCCGGCGCCTGTGCTGAAGAACTCGATGGAGCACTTCATGGTCGACGACCTGCTCTCCTACTCACGCCGCATCCAGCGCTACAGTTGGTGGGGTGCCGCCCAGGCCTGGCGCGAGGGCCGAAGGTCCGGGCCGGCCGAAGTCCTGGGCCGCTCACTGTGGCGTTTCCTGCGCACTTACGGCCTTCAGCTCGGCGTGTTCGACGGCATGCGCGGCCTGGTGTTCTGCCTGCTCCAGGCCTATGGCACGTACCTCAAGTGGTCCTACGTCTGGTCCTGGCACGTGAACCACAAACGCGGCATCGAGCCGCCCCTGCCGTCCTTCGACGACAGCAAGAACACCTGGCGCGGCCTGACGGAGCTCGAGACCGGCACGGGGAACTAGCGCGGCAGAAGGGTCCGGGAGCCGGGCTACACGCTGACGAGCAGGCGCTCGATACTCGTCGCTCGGCCCGATGCTTCGTCGGCGTCGACCAGGACGGCGGCGAGCCGGACGTCGCGCTTGGCGACCTCGAAGCCCGACGGCGTATTGAGCAGGAACCGCTTCAGGGCCCGGTCGGCACGCACGCCGATCACCGAGTCGTACGGGCCGGTCATGCCGACATCGGTGATCAGGGCGGTACCCTGGGGGAGGATGCGCTCATCCGCCGTCGGCACGTGGGTATGAGTGCCGAGCACCGCGCTCACCCGGCCGTCGAGATGGTAGGCCATCGCCTGCTTCTCGCTCGTCGCTTCGGCGTGGAAATCGACGATCACCAGCCTGATCGCCGGATCGAGACCGGCCAGAACCCTGTCCGCGGCGACGAACGGCGAAGGCAGCGGCTTCATGAACGCCTGCCCTTCCAGATTGACCACCGCGTACGGCGTCCCGACCGGCAGTTCGCCGACGAAGACCCCGACGCCGGGATTCCCCTCCGGGTAGTTCGCGGGCCGCAGCAGCGTCGGCATCCGGTCGAACAGCGGCACACCCTCCCGCTTCGACCAGGCGTGGTTGCCGGTGGTCATGCAGTCGATCGGCAGCGCATCGAACTCCTTCAGCACCGCCGGAGTCACGCCGCGGCCGCCGGCGGCATTCTCGACGTTGACGATCACCGCGTCGACGCGGTGGCGGTCGACCAACTCCGGCAGCAGGCCCGACAGGGCACGGCGCCCCGGCTTGCCGACCACATCGCCGACAAAGAGGAAGCGGGCCATCAGCGCGCGTACTCGATCGACCGGGACTCCCGGATCACCGTGACCTTGATCTGGCCCGGATAGGTCAGCTCGCCCTCGATCTTCCGGGCCACGTCGCGGCTCAACCAGACTGCCTGCTCGTCGCTGATCTCCTTGCAGTCGACGATCACGCGGACTTCGCGGCCGGCCTGAATCGCAAAGCTCTTCTGAACGCCCTTGAAGTCGGCGGCCAGTTCCTCGAGCTTCTTCAGCCGCTTCACGTAGCTCTCGAGAATCTCCCTTCGCGCTCCCGGACGCGCCGCGGACACGGCGTCGGCCGCCGTCACGAGCACCGCTTCGACCGTCTCCGGATCGTAGTCGCCGTGATGACACGCCATCGCGTGGACCACCTCTTCACTCTCGCCGTGACGCCGGAGCAGGTCGATGCCGATCTCCAGATGGGTGCCGTCGATCTCGCGATCCACGGCCTTGCCGATGTCGTGCACCAGCCCGGCCCGTTTGGCGACGTGCACGTCCGCCTTCAACTCGCCGGCCATCACCCCGGCCAGGAAGGCGACTTCCTTGCTGTGCTGCAGGACGTTCTGGCCGTACGACGTACGGAAGCGCAGGCGCCCGAGCAGCTTGACGAGTTCCGGGTGGAGCCCCGACAGGTTCAGCTCCAGCAGGGCCTCGCGGCCCTCGCGCTCTACGCGATCTTCGAACTCGGATTCGACCTTGGCCGCTACCTCCTCGATCCGGGCCGGGTGGATGCGGCCGTCGGCGATCAGGCGTTCCAGCGTGACTCGCGCGATCTCGCGCCTCAAGGGATCGAAGCCCGAGAGAATGACCGCCTCCGGCGTGTCGTCCACGATCAGGTCGACACCCGTGGTCAGCTCCAGGGTGCGGATGTTCCGCCCCTCGCGCCCGATGATCCGTCCCTTCATCTCGTCGTTCGGCAGCATGACGACCGACACGGTCGTTTCCGACACGTAGTCCGAAGCCGAGCGTTCGACGGCCAGGCTGATGATCCGCTGAGCCTCTCGCTGAGCCGACTCCCGGGCTTCGTCCTCGATCCGCTTGGCAAGGTGCGCCGCCTCCATGCGTACCTCGTGCTCCAGGCTGTGGCTCAGCTCCTCCCGGGCCTGCTGCACGGTCAGGCCGGAGACCCGCTCCAGTTGGAGACGGACTCTCCTCAGCCCCTCGGCGAGCTCCTTCCGCTCGGTATCGAGACGGCTCTCACCGTCTTCGAGCGAGCTTTGACGCTGCTCGAACTCCTCGGCGAGGCGCTCCAACCGGCTCGACTCTTCCCGCGCCCGGGCTCGGCCCTCGCCGACTTCCCGCTCCCGCGCTTCGAGCTTGCTCCTCTGCTCCGCCGACGAGCGCTCGAACTCGGCACGCAGGGAAAGAGCCTCTTCCTTGGCCGCCAGTTCCAACTCGCGACCCTTGGCCGCACACTCGCGCTCGGTCTCTTCGATCAGGCTGTCCGCCCGGCGGCGGGCATCCGAAATCAGCTTCGCCGCCCTACGCCGACCGACAAGGCTCCAGAGCAGCCAGGACCCAACGAGCACAGCCGCCGCGACCGCGACGGCAATCAGAGTAGTTTCTGTCATCAGCCCTCGATCCGGGCAGAAAGGCATCCCCCGCGAGGCCGTGTGAACGCGCCCCGACAAAGAACCAGAGCGGGACCAGGTGGGTGTCCGCACCACACGCCGTCAGCGTCCCCGTTCGAGCGGGGCTGGCACGGGCGAGCAGTTGAGAGACTCCCTTGAAAAGAGCGATGGTTCCAACCACGGCTTTCATCACGAACCCCGCAGGGGATGCAAAGTCAAAGTTACTTCAAGTGGTTATCGAGTCGCGGCGTCCGCGCCGCGCTGATGCACAGAATACAGGCTTCCATGCAAGTCGAGTCGCGGCGTCCGCGTCGCGCTGACGCACACGAAACAGGTCTCCATGTGAATCAGGAATCGAGCGCCGCCTCCAGTTCGGAGGTCAGGCTGGACACGCGTTCAACCATCTCCACGAACCGGCCATCCTCCACCTCCTCGCCATCCTCGGACGAAGACGACGACTCGTTGGCGAGATTGACGGCGGCAAGAATGGCGATCCTCTCCGCATCCAGGCTGGGTGAGTGATCGGCCACTTCCCGCATCTTGCGGTCGACCTTGCGGGCGAGTTCCCGAATGCGCTCCGCATCGGTCGCTCCGTCCTCCCGGAGGGTGTACGAGACGCCGAAGATCTCGACCACCACGGTGGCCGCAACATCTTCCTGGCGTTCGCTTTCGGCCACTCCTGGATACCCCGTCGACAACCCCCAAGGGCCGGCACTATAGCACTCGATCGCACCCGAACCGGTACAGCCGAGCGGCCGCTGACAAGGCCGCTGAGCGGCCTGGCGAGTCCCTGTGGTTTCAGGACTCGTCGCCGCCGAGAAGCTCTTCCAGACCCTCCGCGAGCGCCTCGACGCGCTGGCCGACCTCGGCCCGTTCCTCGGTGGCCCGCTGCTCCGAGGCCTCCAGTTCGGCGGTCAGTTCACGCGTCCGTTCACGCTCCGCCGCCAGTGCCTCCTTGGCCCGCGCGATCACTTCCTCCAGACGCGCGATCGCGTCGGCCGACCCCTCGGCCATCAGGACGAGGAGCCGGAACTCGAGGCGGCGCCCTCAGCCAGGGCCCCACGGGCCACGGACGCCACGGCCGCGAAGCCCTCGGCGTCACGCACCGCGAGATCGGCGAGCATCTTCCGGTTCAGGTCGATGCCGGCGAGCCGCAGGCCGGACATGAACCGGCTGTAGGACAGGCCGTTGAGGCGCGCCGCAGCGTTGATCCGCACGATCCAGAGGCTGCGAAACTGCCGCTTCTTCTGGCGCCGGTCGCGATAGGAGTAGGCAAGCGCCCGGTCCACCGCCTGCTTGGCAATGCGGTGCCCCTTCGACTTGACGCCGTAGTAGCCCTTGGCCTGCTTGAGAATCTTCTTGCGCCGGCGCGCGCGCCGGCTGCCGCGTTTCACTCGTGCCATCGTTTGTGCTCCCGTGGCTCCTCAATGGGGAGCCGCCGGATCATCCGTGAATCATCCCCTTGACCGCCTTCGCGAAAGCGCCGGAGACGTCGCCTTGCTTGCGCAGCTTCCGCTTCCGCTTCTGCGACTTCTTGGTCAGGATGTGGTTCATCATCGAGTGGCCGCGCTTCACCTTGCCCTTGGCGGTGAGCTTGAAGCGCTTGGCCGCTCCCTTGTGCGTCTTCTGCTTGGGCATTCCAGAGCCTCCTCGCGGGGCTCGGAAGAGCCGCCGAACGGCGGACCCTAGCAGCTTTCGCCCCGGAACGCAGCGCGTGTGCCGGCGGACTGTGGCGGCGGGGCGGCACGCGGCGTCGGCGCGGGCGTCGGCAGCACCCGCCCGCTGTCAGGGCTCTCCGACGGCGCGCGCTATGCGGCAGGGCCTCCAATTCCGCGTCCAGTGCTGGTCCGTCTGAACGTGGCCCGCGCGGACGCTCTTGCAGACGGAGCGGCTGAACTCCGAGGCAGGGAATGAGCGTGCCAACCGGACAACGACACCTTCTCGTTGCCCACCGAGCGTCGAGGGCTGGGCGTGGGCTTCGCCTATGAAGTTCTGCAGGTCGTCCTCGGTGCGGAAGGTGCCGTTGAAGACAACCGGCACCACTGGAATCTCGCGCTGCGCGGCGTAATCAGCAAGCGAGCCGAATGAAGAGAACAGGCCGTTGCGGTCGCGAAGCGCGAAGGCGTAGAACGTCTCATCCTCCCGCACCGGCTCGTACTCGATGCTGTGGACGCCATAAATGTCCTCGCCGTAGAGGAAGATGTCGGGCTCGGTCACCTTCCAGGCGTGGTGCTTCTTGACCATCGCCATCCACTTTGCGGAGGTTGGCGCGCCCACGCTGCGTGAATAGACGGCACCTCGATGAAGCAGGGTGCAACTGCCATCCAGCTTCTCAGTGATGACGATCGGCTCGCCGATGAACCGGGACGCGTCGGCTAGACGGTCGCTGCCAGCATCAACAGACGGGGAGTGTGGCCAGTAGGGGGTTCGCGGGTACTTCGGCGGAGTGTCGACCACCACGTTGGCCTATGCACCTGTGTCCGACTTGGCCGCGTACCGAGGGCAGAGCTGGACGACACTTACTCCCAAGCTCGCCGTAACAGCGGCGTTCAACGCCCAATCGCTGTCCGTGGCATTCACAACCTCTGCGCACCCCGACACGGCCGCCGCTAGGAACTTCTGGTCTTTACCAAGAGTGTTCGGAGGGAGAGCATCCAGATCGACTGGCACCCGCCTGACTCGATTCTCGACCCACGCGTGCGTACAGACGTACTTGAAGAAGGCAGTGCCCACTCCGATGCCTCTCGTGCCTCTCTCCAGCCCATTCACGTATTCGTCAAGGATCAGGCGTCCATCATCCAAGACGACGACTCCACACTCAATGACGCACTCAAGCGCGTCCACGCACGCCTTCTGGCACTCGAGGTTGACGTGCGTCGCGTCCCCATTCGCAGTCCTCGCGACGTTTGTGTCCACCACGTAGGAGGCTCCCGGCGCGATGCTCATCACTCGGCCTTCCGCATCCGCCTCTTCAGCTCAGCCTTGCTCGTCGCGGCAATCTCGCCGAACTCGTCGCCGAAGAAGTGCTCGGGCCAATTCTCGATGCCGCCCCACTCGTTGAGCCGTAGCGGATCGAGGCCAGCCTCCTCTTTCCCGGAACGGACGAAGTAAAGCTCCAGCTCCGAGGGCGCCGCCTTCTCCTCGGCGACCCGACGCTGGAAGCGGCGCAGGAGGTGCTCGCTATGGCTCTCGACGACGATCTGCAGATCGCGCTCCCTAGCGACGTCGAGCATCACGTCCGCCAGGCGGCTCTGCACGGACGGGTGCAGGTGCAGTTCCGGCTGCTCCAACAGGACGATCGACCCTCCCGGTACGTAGTGGAGGAGGACGAGCACGGGCAACACCTGGGAGACGCCGATTCCGACGTCCGCCAACGTCGCCTCCGGCCCACCCTCGTGCCTCTGCACGACCGCCTCGTAGAAGCCTCTTCCTTCGCCGAATTCGCGCAGCGAGAACGCTTCTATCAGGCCGAGCGCCTTCAGGTTCCGAGCGATCCGACCTTGGAAGCAATCGTCCTGCTCGCGCGCGCTCGCCGCAAGAATGGCTTCGATTGCGTACTCGCCGCTGTCGCCGACGCCCTTCGGACGCGCACCCGACCATGTGTAGTTTCTCCGGCGCCGGTCGCGGAGCGGTCCCAGATAGAAGATCCGGTCCATCAGTCCCTCGTAGGACGCTTCAAGCCCTCCGACGACGTCGAAGAAGGCTCGGGACCGCTGCCGGGTCTCAGCGGGGAACAAGTGCGTCTTGACGGGCCCAGGAAGACCCTTTTCGTGGCCTGGCTCAGGGTCAGGGACCTCGGCGGACGGCGAAGCTGATCCGCCACGGAGCGTAGCCAGCAGTTCCTGAGTTGCGGACTCCGAGGATCTCGCATCCGGGAGAAAGGTCTCGTCCGAACAGGCGAGTTCGAACCGCTCGCCATTTTCCTTGAGCTTCAACTCGAACTCGACATCCCAGTACTCGTACGCCAGTCGCTTCACGACCAGCCGGCGATCCGGGTCCGTCAAGAACCCCACACGAGACGTCGACCGGACCTCGCGGTCGCTACCCAGCTCCATCCGCTGCAAGAAGCCAAGCGTAAGGAGACGCATCGCCTCGGTGCCGTACGGCTGCCAGGACAGGGACCACTCCATGTCCGGCGGACCGTCTTCAGTCTCCGCACCTCGGTGCACCGCCGCCCTAAAGTTGCCCAGGTCGACCCGCTCGTTCGGCCCGCCGCCGAAGTCCAGAACCAGTCCTCGATCCGTCGCGTCCTTCGTCTGCTTCAGGAGAAGCAGGAATTGGAGCACGCTGGTTTTGCCAGAGCTGTTCTCCCCGAACAGGGCCGTGATCCGGCCGAACTTGATCGTCAGTTCGCGCCAGGCCTTGAAGTTCTCAAGATGGAGTTCCGTCAACATTGCGTCCCTCCTCGCCAAACCTTCACAAATCGAGCGACTTCGACGCAGCGCACTCCGCGATCCGCACCGCCAGATCCTCGATCGTCACAGCACCCTGATCCGCGGAGCCGCCCTCCGGCGCCTCGCGGAGCCGCAGCGACACCGTGCCGGCTTCCTGTTCGCGGCCGCCGATCACGAGCATGTAGGGGACCTTCTGTTTCTGGGCGTCGCGGATCTTGTAGCCGAGTTTCTCGCTGCGTTCGTCGAGTTCGACCCGGACGCCGGCGTCGGACAGCCGGCGGGTCACCTCGGCGCCGTAGTCGAGGAAGCGGTCCGAGACCGGCAGGACGACGGCCTGGACCGGGGCCAGCCAGACCGGGAAGGCGCCTCCCGTGTGTTCGATCAGGATGCCCAGGAAGCGCTCGACGGAGCCGAGCATCGCCCGGTGCAGCATGACCGGACGCCGGGTTCCGCCGTCGCTGGCGGTGTACTCCAGATCGAGGCGCTCCGGCATCTGGTAGTCCAGTTGCACGGTTCCCAACTGCCAGCTCCGGCCAAGCGCGTCGCGGGCCTGGAAGTCGATCTTCGGGCCGTAGAAGGCGCCGTCGCCCTCGTTGACCTCGAACGCGAGATCCCGGCTGCTCAGGGCGCCCATCAGCGCGGCCTCGGCGCGCTGCCACAGTTCCGGGCTGCCGATCGACTTCTCCGGTCGGGTGGAAACCTCGATCCGGATGTCCTCGAAACCGAAGGTCCGGTAGATCTCCAGGATCGTCGACACCGGACGGAGCACCTCCGCCTCGACCTGCTCCTCGGTGCAGAACGTGTGCGCGTCGTCCTGGCAGAACGTGCGCACGCGGGTGAGCCCGGTGATCACGCCGGAACGCTCGTAGCGGTGAAGGCGACCGAAGTCGGCGTAGCGGATCGGCAGATCGCGGTACGAACGCAGACCGGTCCTGTAGATCAGGCAGTGGGTCGGGCAGTTCATCGGCTTCACCGCGTACTGCCGCTCGTCGACCTCGGTGAAGAACATGCTCTCCCGGTAGTTGTCCCAGTGCCCCGAGCGATGCCAAAGATCGACATCGAGAATCTGGGGCGTCCGCACCTCCTCGAAGCCGTCACGCCGGTTCAGGCCCTGGACGTAGTCCACGAGCAGGTTGTAGATCACCGTTCCGCGCGGGTGGAAGAACGGACTGCCCGGTGCGTTCTGGCTGAAGCTGAACAGGTCGAGTTCCGGACCCAGGCGGCGGTGGTCGCGGGCCCGCCGCAGCTCGAGGTCGGCAAGGTAGCCGTCCAGGCCATCACGGGTCGCGAACGCGGTGCCGTAGATCCGCTGCAACCGTTCCCGGCTCTCGTCGCCGCGATAGAAGACGCCCGAACTCTCGAGCAGCTTGACCGCACCGACCTGATCCACGCGCTGCGCGTGGGGACCGCGGCAGAGATCGACGAACTCGCCGTGCCGGAACAGGGTGATCGGCTCCCCTTCGGGAATGTCCGCGAGCCGCTCAAGCTTCAGCTCCTCGCCCATCTCGGCGAATAGCGCCCGCGCCTCCTCGCGGCTGATCTCGGCGCGTTCGACCTCGTGCTTCTCCTTGACGATCTCGCGCATCTTCGCTTCGATCGCTTCCAGATCCTCGGGCACGAAGGCGCGCGGGAAGCGGAAGTCGTACTGGTACTTCTCGGAGTGATCGCGGCGACCCACGTCGATCTGCGTGCCGGGCCAGAGTCGCTGGACGGCGTCGGCCAGCACATGCTCCGCGGTGTGGCGCAAGAAGATCCCGGCCTCCTCGTTCCTCGCCGTGAACAGCCGGAACGGACCAGACGCTTCGATCGGCGCGCGCAGGTCGATCAGAGAACCGTCAAGCTCGGCCCCGACCGCCGCCTTCGCCAGACCCGGCCCGATCGAGCGCGCCACGTCCAGCGCCGTCGTCCCGGGCGAGACGCTGCGCACCGATCCGTCCGGCAGGGTCAGGTCAAGCATGGGTCAATCATCGAGCGAGTTCGTCTGGAGACGCGGGCGTACCCTCGCGGGCCGATGCCGCGATGGTAGGCGCTAGCGGACTCGAACCGCTGACCTCTACCGTGTGAAGGTAGCGCTCTAACCAACTGAGCTAAGCGCCTGCGCCCTGCGGAGGTTCGAGCGGACTCGAACCCTGGTAGGCCCGAGCGGACTCGAACCGCTGACCTCTACGATGTCAACGTAGCGCTCTAACCAACTGAGCTACGGGCCTGAACTCGCGACCGCGAGAACGAGCAACGGTACATAGGGGACAGTCGCCCTGTCAACGCGGGCGATGCCGCGTCGTCCGGTCCGGGGCAGCCCTGGCGACGCCTTCCCCCAGTCGCTGGAACACGACCCGGCAGCCGCCTTGTTACAGAATGCCGGGATGACGTCGGGCCTCCAGATGGCGGAACTGATCGAAGAGGCGCGGCGGCGGATCGTCGATCACGTCTACCTCAGTCCCTGCGCCCGGTCGGAGTACTTCTCCCGGCTCTGCGGTCTCGAGGCCTACTTCAAGCTCGAGAACCTGCAGATGACCGGGTCGTTCAAGGAGCGCGGGGCGCTGAACCGCATCCTCACCCTGTCCGAAGACGAGCGCAGGCGGGGCCTGATCACCGCCTCCGCCGGCAACCACGGGCAGGCGGTCGCCTACCACGCCGGCCGGCTTGGCCTCAAGGCAACCGTCGTCATGCCGCTGCCGACGCCGCTGATCAAGGTCGCGAACACGCGCAGCTTCGGCGCCGACGTGCGGCTGGCCGGAGAGACGTTCGACGACGCGCAGGCCCACGCGCACGAACTGGAGGCGGAGGTCGGAGCGACCTACGTTCACCCATTCGACGACGTCCAGGTGATCGCCGGGCAGGGCACGATCGGCTTCGAACTGATGGCCCAGGAGCCCGATCTCGAGGTCATCGTCGTGCCGGTCGGCGGCGGCGGCCTGATTTCCGGCATCGCTGCGGCGTACAAGGCGCACCGGCCGCAGACGCGGATCGTCGGCGTGCAGACCCAGGCCGTACCCTCGATGAGGGAGAGCCTCGCCGCCGGCGGGCCGGTGGCCGTCGACCGCCGCCACACGATCGCCGACGGTATCGCCGTCAAGCGCCCGGCCGACCTGACCCTGAAGCTGGTCGAGGAACTCGTCGACGACCTGGTCACGGTGGACGAGGAGGAAATCGCCAACGCGGTGCTGCTGCTCCTCGAACGCGAGAAGGCGGTCGTCGAAGGCGCCGGCGCCGCCGTGCTGGCCGCCGTCGTCAACGACCACGTCCCGCAGGCGAAGGGGCGCCGCACGGCGATGGTGCTGACCGGCGGCAACATCGACGTCACCCTGCTCAACCGCATCATCGAGCGCGGGCTGACCAAGGACGGCCGCCTGGTGCAGCTCGACGTCTGCGTCAAGGACCGGCCAGGCGCCCTGGGCGCCCTGCTCAACCTGGTCGGCGACGCCGGCGCCAACGTGATCGAAACGCATCACGAACGCGCGTTCACCGCCCTCGGCCTGAACGAGGTGCACATCGAGCTGCGGCTCGAGACCCGCGGCCCGGAGCACGTGGAAGAGCTGATCGCGGCGATCGCCGCCGCCGGCCTCCACGTCCGGAGGCAGACCGAGCCGCAGAACTGGCACGACTAGCTGCTAGACTCTTCGCGCGTGAACGACGAAGCTTCGGACCCTTCGCCATCCGGCTCCAGTCTGGACGAACCCGACCCGGACTCCGACCAGCGCGGCTCGCCGCGGCCTGACTCGTCATCTTCACGGCTGCGGCCCCCTGCCGCCCCCTGGGCTGATCGCGGATGATGGCGAGTGTCCTGGCGGCGACCGGGCCGCCCATCAGTCTCGACATCCCCCTCGGCTGGGGGCTGGCGCTCGCGATCTTCCTGGTCGGCCTGAACGGTTTCTTCGTCGCCGCCGAGTTCGCGCTGGTCAAGGTCCGACCGACCCAGATCACTCCCCACGTCGACACGCTCCGGGGCCGCATGGCGCAGCGGATGATCGATCATCTCGACGCCTACCTGTCGGCGACCCAGCTCGGCATCACACTCGCCAGCATCAGTCTCGGCATCGTCGGCGAGCCGGCGGTGAACCGGCTGCTGCAGCCCGCGTTCGATCTCGTGCCGACGTTGCCCGAGGAAGCGGCTCACTCGATCAGCCTGATCGCCGCCTTCGCGATCATCAGCATGTTCCACATCGTGCTCGGCGAACTGGCGCCGAAGTCGCTCGCGATCCGCAGGCCCGAACCCACGAGCCTGTGGGTGGCGGTGCCGCTCTGGGCCTTCTACTGGGCCACGTACCCGGGAATCTGGGTGCTGAACCAGATGGCGAACGCCTTCCTGCGGCTGTTCGGCATCGAACCGGTCGGCCACGGCGAACTGGCCCACAGCGAGGAGGAGATCCGCCGCCTGCTCGCCTCCGAGGAGGACACGGAACTCTCCGAGCCCAAGCGGGAACTGCTCGACAACGTGTTCGAACTCTCCGACCGAAACGCCCGTCAGGTGATGGTCCCCCGCACCGAGGTCGTCTACCTCGACGCGACCGCTCCGATGGAGACGAATCTCGGCTTTGCCCGCAGCAGCGGCCACACGCGGTTCCCGCTCTGCGAGGGCGACCTCGACCAACTGATCGGCCTCGTCCACATCAAGGACCTGTTCATCGCCGAGGAGCCGCCGGCCTCGCTGCGCGACATCGCCCGCGATACGTTCGCGGTGCCCGAGACCCTGCCGCTCGACCAGTTGATGGCTCGCATGCGTCACGAGCACGTCCACATGGCGGCGGTCGTCGACGAGTACGGCGGCGTGGCCGGCATCGTCACGCTGGAGAACGTGCTTGAAGAGATCGTCGGCGAGATCCAGGACGAGTTCGACGCCGAGGTTCCCGAGTTCGTCCGGCTCGACGACGGCGGCTACCAGGTCCTGGGCGGGATGTTGATCGAGGATCTCGAGGACGAACTGGAGATCGACATCGCCGAGGCGCGCGAGGAGGACACCGTGGCCGGCATCGCGCTGTCCGAACTCGGCCGCACCGCCGAAACGGGCGACACGGTCGAAGCCGGGCGTCTCCGGCTGGAGGTGATGGAGGTGGACGGCAACAGGATCGTGTCGCTGCGGCTACACGTGTTGCGCGAGCCAGCCGAAGAAGAAGGCTAGCCGGTGACGGGGGTCTTCTGACCCCCGATCCGGTTCCTTGGCAACGCCCTCCGCTACAAACGCTCGAGGACTGCGGCCGAGACCTCGTCCAGCGCCACGACCTCGCGCTCGCCGTCGCTCCGGTTCGAGACCTCGGCGCCCCCGTTCGCGAGCGAGCGCGCACCGACCACGACCCGAACCGGGAAGCCGACCAGGTCGGCGTCCTTGAACTTGACGCCGGGCCGCTCCGCGCGGTCGTCGTAGAGCACGTCGAAACCGCCCGGGGCGAGCGCGCCCACGAGTTCCTCGTAGAGCGTGTCGGCAGCCGAGCTCACGGCTTCGTCGCCGGGGTCAAGGGAACTGAGAACGACCGTGAACGGCGCCAGAGGCTTCGGCCAGATGATGCCGTCCCTGTCGTGGCCCTGTTCGATCGCCGCTGCCGCGGTGCGGCCGATGCCCAGGCCATAGCAGCCCATTTCCATCGGCTGAAGCCGGCCGCGGTCGTCGGTGAAGGTGCAGTTCATCTTCTCGGAGTAGACCGTACCGAGCTTGAAGATGTGGCCGACTTCGATGCCGCGCGACAGCCTCAGTTCACCGCCGCTGCAGCGCGGGCAAGGATCGCCGTGAACCGCGGTCATCACGTCGACCCGTTCCACCGGCCGCGTGCTCGCGACGTCCCGGTCCCAGCGCACGGAGGCGAAGTGCCGGTCGCCGCTGTTCGCCCCGCAGACGAAGCCGGCGAGGGCGCGGGCCGACTCGTCGACGACCAGACGCACGTCCGCGGGAAGGCCGACCGGACCCGAGAAGCCGAGGGGACCGCCGGTCGCGGCCTCCACCTGCTCCGCCGTCGCCAGGCGCAGGCCGAGGCCGCCCAGGACATTCAACAGCTTGACCTCGTTCACCTCGCGGTCGCCGCGGATCGCGACCGCGGCGAGACCGTCGTCCGTTTCGTAGATCAGCGTCTTGACCACCTGCGCCGGTTCCACTTCGAGCAGTTCGGCAACCTGCGCCACCGTCGTCGTTCCCGGCGTCGACACCTCCCTCGGGGCCTCCCCACCGCCCGCGTCCGGCACCGGCAGAACGCCTGTCTCCGCCCGCTCGACATTCGCGCCGTAGCCGCAGGCGGCGCAACTTGCGACCGCGCTCTCACCGGTGTCGGCGAGCACCATGAACTCGTGCGACGAGGAACCGCCGATCGTCCCGGAATCCGCTTCGACGACGGAGTACTCGAGCCCGCAGGCCTCGAAGATGCGAGAGTAGGCGGCGTGCATCGCCCGGTAGCTCCGGTCCAGGCCTTCCTCATCCGCGTCGAACGAGTAGGCGTCCTTCATCAGGAACTCGCGGCCCCGCATGAGCCCGAAGCGGGGGCGGATCTCGTCCCGGAACTTGGTCTGGATCTGGAACAGGTTGATCGGCAACTGGCGGTAGCTCTTCACGTCGCGCCGGACGAGATCGGTGACCACTTCCTCGTGGGTCGGACCGAAACAGAACCGCCGGCCATGCCGGTCCTCCATCCGCAGGAGCTCCACCCCGTACTTGGTCCAGCGCTCGGACTCCTCCCAGAGTTCGGCGGGCTGAATCGCCGGCATCGAGAGTTCGATCCCGCCGGCCCGCTCGATCTCGCGGCGGACGATTGCGTTCAGCTTGCGCAGGGTCCGCCAGCCGGCTGGCTGCATCGTGTAGATCCCTGACGCGAGGCGCCGCAGCAGGCCCGCCCGCGCCATCAACTGGTGGCTTACGACCTCGGCGTCCCTGGGCGCCTCGCGGGCGGTCATCAGGTAGTAGTTGCTCCAACGCATCGTCTTTCCGGGACCTCTGAAGTCGGTTCGCTACGGGGGAGCACGCCGCTTGCGCCGCAGAACGCCTGAAGACCGGCGCTGCGCGCCGGATGCCGGCGGGGACGCCGGCGCACCCAGTTTCTGCGACGCAAGCTGCTAGGCGCGACCGCGCACGCGTTCGATGATCCGCGCGGAGTCTTTCATGAACTCCATCATCCGTTCTTCGATCGCGCCGCCCCGGTCGTCGAGCCGGCGCGCCCGCGCCAGCACGCCACGTGCCCGGTCCTCGTCGCCGGACGCCAGCAGCGCCATGCCCAGCCGGGTGAGCACCGTCGTCGACGGCCCGAGCTCGGTCGACTGGGACAGGAAGTCGATCGCCTCGTCCAGCTCCTGCCGCTTGTAGTGGACCCAACCCAGCGCGGCGAGCGGAAACTGGCGCAACTCCTCCGGCGCGTGCTCCAGGGACCGGCGGGCGAAGTCGAGCGCCTCGTCCAAGTCCTCGTCCATCTCGGCCAGGTTGTAGGCCATCTCGTAGTAGGCGATGCTCTTCGAGAAGTTCGAGCCACCCTCGTCCAGCAGCCGGCGGCCGACCTCGTTCCCTTCCAGGTACTTCCCCTCGCCGCGCAGGGACTCGATCAGGATGGCGTAGGCCGTCGCGCGCAGCATCTCGCCGGCATTCGAATCGAGTACGCGCTGGGTCAGTTGACGGATCTCCTGGCCGCGGTCGAGCCGGAGACAGGCCAGGGCGCAGGTCATCAGCAGGGTCGGATTGTCGGGGTCGAGCGCAAGCGCCTCGCGGTGACAGCGCAGCGCCTCCGATGCGTCGCCGGCGCCGATCGCCTCTTCGCCGCGGGTCACCCAGTCGGCGGCGGCCGGACTGGTTGCCGGCAGCTCGGCGCCGGTCCGGCCGGAGAGGTAGGCAACCAGATCGCGGTACCGCATTCGCCGCGGATTCAGTTGCTGGGCAGCACGAAACGCGGCCAGGGCCTTGCGGTTCCATCCCCGGTCCAGGTAGCAGAGGCCGAGGAGGTGGTGGCATTCCTCGAACGAGGGATCAATGTGGACCGCCTGCCCGAGCGCCTCGATCGCCGACCCGAGACGGCCCATCTCGTAGCGGCAGCGACCGAGCAGGTAGAGCGCCTGCGGCACGCCGTCGATCTCGACCGCACGCTCCAGGAACGCCACCGCCGACTTGACCTGGCCGCGGCCCGCCAGCGACGCGCCGAGGCAGAAGTGGGGCAGAAAGGCGTCCCGGTGGAGGACGACCGCCCGCTCCAGTAATTCCTGGCCGCGCTGCTGCTCGCCCTTCTGGAGGCAGATCACGCCGCTGTACACCAGACCCTGGACGTGGTCGGGCTTCGTTGCCAGCACGCGGCTCCAGTAGTCGAGAGCCCGCTCGAGGCGTCCCTCCTGGAAGTGCGACTCGCCGAGGAAGTGCGCCAACTCGAAGTTGCCGCGGTCGACCTCCGCCGCCGTCTCGAGGGCTTCCATCGCCTTGACCAGATCGAGGCCGGCCAGGGCGCGCTCCGCTTCGTCGAGAAGCCGTTCGAAGGCAGAACGCCGTCGACCCTCGTAGAGCCCGAGGATGCGGTCCTTGACGGCCGCGAACCGCTCCCGCTTCTCGAGCACCAGGAACTGGTAGTCCATCTTGGACTCCCAGAGATCGCTCCACTCGGTCGCGTTGATCAACTCCTGACGCTCGAGAAGATCGCGAAGGGCCAGCATGCCCGCGTGGTGGACCAGGATGCTCTCCTCCTGCCGCTGCAGGGCGCTCAGGATCTTCTGCACGGTTTCGCCTACGCGCTTCAGCACCTCCTCCTGGATCGAGATCCGTTCCAGCAGGTGCTCGTCGAAGGAGAACTCCTCATCGCCGGCATCCAGCGGCTCCTCCGAGGGGACGGAAGCGCCGGACAGCACCATGAGTTTCTGCCCGCAGCGCTGGCAGTACTCCGCGTCGTCCTGGTTGCGCGCGCCGCATACCTGGCAATACATCGGGGCGAGACTAGCGCCGCAGGATGGTCGTCGCTTCGCGGCGGGTCCTTCGGAAGCCGGATGGCAGGCCGGCGCACCCAGTTCCTGCGGCGCTCCGGCGCTCCTGGCGCCGCGGTTCAGGTCAGGCCGTCAAACCACGGCTCCCGCCGGCCCAGCCTGCTGTCCAGAGCGGCGCCGATCCCTACGCAGGTGACGATGGTCCAGGTCCATCCGCCAAGATACGGCGTCATCTTGACCACACCCAGGGCGAGAAGTCCGACGAGGACGGCAGCCATCGGCCGGCCCGCGACCCCCGGGCGATTCGGCAGCAGGCGCGTTCCCACCGCGATGAACACCGCCACCGTGCCCCACAACTTGCACACCATCGCCGCAGCCGCACAGACGACGAGCAGCGGCGCTCCGACCAGGGCCGGCGCCGTCGCGGTCAGGAGGCCGAAGGTCAGACCCACGGCAAGCACCGCGACCAGTCCGGCGAAGAAGTTCCGGAACGGCCGCTCCAGGACGCTCTGGGCAGTCACCGTCAGTGACGAGTCGAAGCCCCACACGAGGACCGCCGACACCAGCAACCAGGCCAGCAATAGCGCGAGGTTGAGCAGCGCCGCCGCGGACGACAGCGGCGAGCGGCCCAGGAGCGGCCCCTCGGCCAGGACCAGCCACGAAGACGGCGCCCGCGGGTAGGCCACGGTGCGACCCTCCACGGCCGCCCCGGACCCGGCGTTCACTTCGCCCCCGAGCACGAACACATCGCCGCGCAGCCGGGCCGGCGGTCCCAGGTGGACATCGCCGCCGAGCACGATCACGTCGCCCGCCACCGTGCCGTCGATGCGGGCGTCACCACTCAGGACGACGACATCGGAACGCGCCTCGCCGCGCAACTCCAGGTCCCGCCCCAGCGCCACGACCTGATCCCGCATCACCGCGTCGGCTTCGACCACGACCGCCGCCCTGCCCCCCTCCGGCGCCGGATCGGCCGCCGCACAACCGGCCGCGACCGCGACACAGAAGCACGCCACCAGACCCGGGACGGCGGAGTGCCGGCGCTTTGTGGCGAACGTGGTCACGGAACGCCGTCGATCGTAACGCCGGAGCGGAAACGGGGACCGGGTCGCGCCGCACAGGGCGTCGGCCGGCCGCGACGACGCCGCGAGGGGGACCGTCAGCGCCGCTGCCGTTGGCGCGCCGCCGCCCTGGAACCGCGTCGGAGCAGGGAGTACAGAAGGACCGAGAGGCCCATTGCCGCCAGGCCGCCGAACAGCAGGCCCGGCGCCGCGGGTTGGAGGACGGACGATGTCGCCGCGCTCAACCCCCGCCAGGAGGCATCGAGCAGACCCGCGCCGACGAGCCCGACCGTGACCGTGAAGTCAAACAGCGTCGAAGCGGCAGCGGCAGCGGACTCGACCCGGGGAGCCAGCCCGGCGAGCACGGCCAGCGCGCCGCCGAAGAGCCCTGCAAGGGCGGCGGCAGCAGCCACAGCCCGGCGCCCCCGGGCCCGCGCCGGCGCGCCGATAAAGGTCCCGACCTGCTCCGGCGCGAGACGCTCCGCAGCCAGGAGCTCCCGCAGGGCGACCAGACCGCGCGCTTCGTCACGGCACTCGGCGCAAGCCGCGAGGTGCCGCTCCGCCTGCTCGCGCTCGGGCCCGCTCACGGCGCCGTCGACGTACGCATCGATCAACTCGGCGTGGGAACAGGCCGTCCTCTCGGAACTCGTCATCGCTGGAACTTCCTCCCGTTCGTCAGTCGGTGAGGTATTCAGCCAACCGGGCCTTCAGCATCCGGCGGCCGCGAAACAGCTTGTTCTTGACCGTGCCCAAGGGCATGCCCTTGAACTCGGCGATCTCTTCGTAGGTCATCTCGGCAAAATGTCTCAACTGGATCAGCTCCCGGTACTCGCCTTTCAGACCGTCGATCGCAGTCCCGATCGCATCGCGCCGCTCAAGGTTGCGAAGCACCTGGTAAGGGTCTCTCTCCTCACTCGGAAACTCCCGCTCCTGCGTGTCGCCGTCGAAGCCGACCCGATGCATCGGAACCAGCTTGAGGCGCCGCTTGCGGAGCAGGTCGATCGCCGCGTTCTGTGCCACCCGAAACAGCCATGTCGAGAATCGGTACCTGGGGTTGAAACGGTCGAGGGCCCTGTAGACCTTCAGGAACACTTCCTGAGACAACTCCTGCGACTCGTCGACATTGCGGAGAAAGCGATTCAGGTAGTTGACGATGCGCCCCTGATACCTCTGCACGAGGTCGGTGTACAGGGCTGCCTCGCCGTCCAGAATCGCAGCCACCAACTCCTCGTCGGTCGCCCGAGTTGCCTCCACAGCCTTCTCCTACGTCTCCCGCGCCCGATTGTTGCGGGCTCCCCCGGCAGCGGCGAACACCGCGGCCCGACGCCCCTGACTGGGTGCGCCGGCCTGCCATCCGGACTGCTGCTATACCCTCTGCCCGGGAACCCGCGTTCCCGCATTCGCCGAAGAGAGTAACCGGGCCGGGCAGCTAGACCTTGATCCACGCACGCGGACTCGGAATCCGGTTCGGCTCCCAGTGGGCCCTGGCCCACGTCGACCTCGAGCTCGAGCCCGGCGACCGTCTGCTGCTGGCGGGCGCCAACGGCTCCGGGAAGACCACGCTCCTGCGGCTCATCGCAGGGCTCCGGCAACCGGCGGCGGGTGAACTCCTGGTCGACGGCCGGCGCCCGACCCGGGACCGTTTCGGGGCCCGGAGCGCCCTGGCCCTGGTCTCCCATCACGACTATCTCTACGACCGTCTGACCGCGATGGAGACCCTGCGGCTCTGGAACTCGCTCTGCGGCGGCTCGAGCGAAACGCGGCTCGACGACCTGCTCGCGGAGGTCGGTCTCTCGGCCGCCGCCGACCGGCACGTCGGCGGCTTCTCCGCCGGCATGAGGAAGCGCCTGATCCTCGCCCGCTCCCGGCTGGAGAATCCCCGGCTGCTTCTTCTCGACGAACCCTTCGCCTCCCTCGATCCCGAAGGTCAGTCCCTGGTCGAGCGTTGGGTCGGGCACTTCGTGGACGGCGGCGGAACGCTGATCGTCGCGTCTCACGCGATCGAACGGGCTTCCCGCCTGTGCCGCCGGGCGGTTCTGCTGGAGCAGGGCCAGGTGGCCTGGCAGGGCGACGCCTCCGCCCTGGAAGCCACCTGGGCCAGGAGGCTTGGCCGTTGAACCTGCTGCGGCCCGTTCTCCTGCTGCTGGCGAAGGACCTGCGGGTCGAGTGGCGGGGACGCTTCCGGTTCCTGTCCATCGTGCTCTTCGGGGGCATCACGCTGGTCCTGTTCTCCTTCGCCATCGACGCGGACGACCGCGCGGCGGCGACGATGGCGCCCGGCTTCCTGATCCTCGCCCTGCTTCTGAGTTCCACCCTGGGGCTCTCCGAGTCCTTCCGCGTCGAACGGGAGAACCGCGCCCTGGAGGGGCTGCTGCTGCTGCCGGTCGAGCCGGCGGTTCTCTTCTACGCCAAGGCGCTGGGCAACTTCATCTTCCTGGCCCTGCTGGCGCCCGTGCTGCTGCCCTCGGCGATCATCATCTACGGCGTCGACGCCGGGCTGAACGCTCTGCTCGGGCTCCTGCTTGTCTGGCTGCTGGCCGCTGCCGGACTCGCCGCGCCGGGAACGCTGTACGCGGCGATGACCAGTCGCGCCTCGAGCCAGGACGTGCTTCTGCCCCTGCTCCTCTTCCCCCTGGTCATTCCCGTGCTGATCGCCTCGGTCAGGAGCGCGGCCCTCGTGCTGCACGGAGATCCGATGGATCAGACACGCAGCTGGTTCATCATTCTGCTTGCCTTCGATGTGATCTACTGGGCGCTGGGAGGCGTGCTGGCCGCCGTGGCGATGGAGGAGTGAGAGCCCGCGGGCAACCCGGCTTCCCGCCACGCAAAGGAGCAAACCGAAGGTGGACGGCGTTATAGTCGGCGGTTGGCGATGGGTCGTTGCCGCCTATGGTTCGGCGGGGGTGGCTCTTGCCCTCTACACCTTCAGTCTGTTCGCCCGCCGGCGACGGGCCCTTGACAACGCACCGGCGCAGGAACCGAGTCATGAGCACGGAACCCACGACCCCGACCAGCGAAACCCCTGACCGCGGCAACCGACGTCTTCTCTTGCTGGCCGCGGCAGGCGTCGTGGCCATCGCGCTCTCCGTTCTGGCCTTCGGCGATGTCGGCGAGAACCTCGTCTACTACTGGAGTCCTACGGAACTTCAGGAAGCCGGGCCCGACGCGGTTGGCGCCAGCATCCGCCTCGGCGGCCTCGTCGAGCAGGACTCGGTGAGCCGGAGCGAAGACGGCCTGACCCTCGAGTTCACGGTCACCGACGGCACATCGCAGGTCGACGTCCGCACGACCGCGGTGCCGCCAGCCATGTTCCGGGAAGGCATCGGCGTCGTGCTCGAGGGAACGCTCCGGGAGGACGGCCAGTTCGCCACGTCGCGGCTCATGGTGAAGCACGACAACGAGTACCAGGCCCCCCACGTCGATGACCAGCGCGGCATGGAGGAGTTGATCGAATCCATGCAGTTCGACACGTGACCTCGGCCCTGGGCCAGGGGTTCGTGCTCCTGGGCCTGATCGCGGCGAGCTTCGGCGCTCCGTTCGGCTACATCGCCGGTGTGCGGCGGTCGGCAAGCGGCCTGCGCTGGACGAGGCGTCTCGCCCACGCGTTCGCGGTGGCCATGGTCGGCGCCTGCGGGGTCATGTGGTACGCCCTCCTGAGCCACGATTTCTCCGTCTCCTACGTCGCCCAGGTCGGGTCGCGGGCGACGCCGCTCCACATCACGATCTTCTCGCTGTGGTCGTCGCTCGAGGGGTCGATCCTGTTCTGGGGTCTGATCCTGGGCCTCTACATCGCCGCCACGGCCATCTTCCAGCGACGGGGCCACGAGGACTACCTGGCCTACACCCTGGCGACCCTGCTCGCGATCGGCGCCTTCTTCACGTTCCTCATCGCCAGCGTCGCCGACCCGTTCGCGCCCACGCCGGCGCCCATTCCGCCGGACGGCCCGGGGCCCAACCCGCTGCTCCAGAACCACCTGCTGATGGCTATCCATCCGCCCATGCTCTACCTGGGCTACGTCGGCATGTCGGTGCCGTTCGCGATGGCGGTCGCGGCGCTCCTTCGCGGGCAACTGGGCGCCACATGGCTGCGTCCCATGCGCCGCTGGCTGCTGGTTCCGACGTCGTTTCTCACCGCCGGCATCATGCTCGGCGGCTGGTGGTCGTACGAGGTCCTCGGATGGGGCGGCTACTGGGCCTGGGACCCGGTGGAGAACGCTTCTTTCCTGCCCTGGCTCACCGGCATCGCGGCGCTCCACTCGGGGGTCGTCCAGCAGCGGCGGGGAACGCTCAAGGCCTGGACCGTGATCCTGATCATGATCACTTTCCTGCTCACGATCCTCGGCACCTTCCTGACCCGCTCGGGGGTCGTGAACTCGGTCCACTCCTTCACCCAGAGCCCGATCGGCCCCGTCTTCCTCGGTTTCCTGGCCCTCTGCACCGCCGCCGTCGTCGTCCTGCTGTCGCTGCGGATCGACACCCTGGTCTCCGAGCCCTCGAACGAACGCCTGGTCAGCCGCGAAGGCGCCTTCCTGCTGAACAACCTGCTCTTCGTCAGCCTGATGTTCACGGTGCTCGTCGGCACGATCTACCCGATCATCGCCGAGTCGCTGCGCGGGGTGAAGGTGAGCGTCGGCGAGCCCTACTTCAACCGGATGGCCGTACCCTTGTTCGGCGGGCTGCTGCTGATGATGGGCGTCGGCCCGGCGCTGCCATGGGGCGGCAGCAACCCGAAGCTCGTGCGGCGCGCCCTGCTGCGTCCGCTGCCCGCGGCCGCCGTCGGCCTGGCCGTGGCGCTGCTGTTCGGCGCCCGCTCGGCGCCGGTGCTCCTCGTCTGCGCCTTCGCCGGTTTCGCGCTCTGGGTCACCGCGGACCAGGGCCTGCGACCGGCGCGCACGCGGCCCCGGCGCGAGGGCGGCAGGGGGCCGCTTGCCGCGCTTCTCGTGGCGCCCGACAAGCTGGGCGCCTACGTCGTCCACTTCGGCGTCGTCGTCACGTTCGTCGCGGTAGCCGTGTCGTCAAGCTTCCAGCGCGAGGCGGAGTCCACGCTGCGGGCGGGCGAGACGCTCACCCTCGCCGGCTACGAGATGACGTTCCGCGGCGCCGAGCAGGTCCAGGAGCCGCATCTTCTGCGCCACCAGGCCCGGGTCGAGGTCTCAAGCAACGGCCGGAGCCTGGGCACCCTGTACCCGTCCCTCAACATCTACCCGAACCAGCGTGAACCGATCGGCACGCCCGCGGTCCGCACGACGGCGGGGCACGACCTCTACCTCACCCTGATGAACGTCGGCGGCGACGGGTCGATCGGTCTGCGCGCGATCAGGACGCCGCTCGTCGCATGGATCTGGATCGGCGTCGTGATCATGGTCCTGGGCACCGCCCTGTGCCTGATTCCGACCGCCGCCGAACGGCGGGCGGCCGCGCCGCCTCGCTCCGTCCCGGATCTCGCCGCATCGCCCGCAGGGGGAGGTCGATGAACCGCAAGGTCCTCCTCGTCGGACTCGTCATCGCGGCGCCGCTGCTGCTGCTGCTCGGGTTCGGCTTCCGACATGACCCCCAGATCGTCGAGTCCCCGCTGATCGGCAAGCCGGCGCCCAACTTCCGCCTCGCCGACCTCGACGGCAACGTCGTCGACCTGGCGGACTTGCGCGGCCAGCCGGTCATCATCAACTTCTGGTCCACCTATTGTCCACCGTGCATCATCGAGCACCCGCTCCTGATGGCCGGAGCGCGACGCTGGCAGGGCGAGATCCACTTCCTCGGCGTCATCTTCCAGGACGACCCCGACCAGATCGCGCGGTTCAACACCGACTACGGAAGCTGGGGGCCATCGCTGGTCGACGACGGCGGCCGGGTCGCGATCGCCTACGGCGTCTACGGACCGCCCGAGACCTTCTTCATCGACCGCGACGGCGTGATCGTCGACAAGGCGATCGGTGCCGTCTCGCCGGACCAGCTCCTTGGCGTCGCCAACCGCCTGCTGGCGCAGCCGGCCGAGGCGACCGGTTGACATGCGGCGCTCCGGCTCGACGCCCCGGCCGGACGGCCGGCGGTTGACTTCGTCGACCGTCCTCCTGGCGCTCCTCGCCGCGTTTCCATTCGCCGCAGCGGCTTCGGCCCAGCCGCCGGCTACGCAGCCCGACCTGCTGCTGCCACCGGCGGAAGGGGAACGTCGACAGGAGTTGGGCATCGAGGCATCCCATGAACTAAGCGACCCCCTCGGCCGACCCCTCTCCGGCGCCGAACTCGACGAGGTCGTCGCCGGCGTCGCGGCCGAGATCCGCTGCCCGAAATGCCAGGCCCTTTCGATCGCCGACTCCGGCGCCCAGTCGGCACAGGCGATGCGCGAGGAAGCACGGTCCCTGCTCGCCGCCGGCTACACCCGGGAGCAGGTCGTCGGCTACTTCGAGCAGCGCTACGGCGAGTTCGTCCTGCTCGAGCCGCGCGCCCGGGGGCTCAACCTGATCGTCTGGGGTGCGCCCGCGTCGATCGTCGTGGTCGGCGCCCTGCTGGTCGTGCGCCGGCTGCGGCTGCGCCGGCAAGGCGGCGACGAGGCCCTCGACGCCTACCTGCAACAGGTGGAGCAGGAGACAGCGACCTGACTATCGTCGCGACGGTCGCGCTGGCGGCCGCCGTCCTGGCCGGCCTGGGATTCGGGTTCGCGTTCCTGCCCCGGGAAGCCGCGACGCGCGCGGCCGCGCTCGAGCTTCAGCGCGCGGACCTCCTGAGCCGACGCGAGGATCTCATCGGCCGGCTGAAGCAGGCCGGGCTCGAAGCAGCCGACCGCCGGCGGCTCCAGGTCTCGACCGCCCGGGTGCTCAAGGAGCTCGACGAGGTCGAAGAAGCGATCGCCACCATCGCCCCCCGGCACCGCGCCGCTCCGAAGGCGACACAACCTGCTGGCCGGTCCTTCGTCCAGGCTCACCCCCTGCTCTCCGGCGTCCTCCTCGGCGGCGGCGTGGTCGGCCTGGTCGCCGCCCTCGTGATCTGGGCGCAGTTGGACGCCCGGCCCGATCCCGAGGCGCAGCAGATGGCCGCTCAGCAGACCGAGGGCGGCGCCGACTTCCGCGGCCAGGCCCCGCTCGGACCCGAGATGGCCCGGCAGGCCGAGGAACTCCGGCGGCAGATCGAAGCCGATCCCACGAACATCGACCTTCACCGCGCCCTGACCCAGCTCCTGCTGTCCAACGGCCGCGCCTTCGACGCCTTCCAGCAGGCCCAGCGCATCCTGGAGATCGACCCGGAGGATCCCGACGGCCACTACGTCTCCGGCGTTGTCCGCCTCTCGATGGGCCAGGCCGACGTCGCGATGGATTCACTCGGCCGGTCGCTCCAGAGCGACCCCGGACACGAGCAGGCAGCGCTGATGCGAGGCCTGCTCCTCCTCCAGCTCGGCGACCGCGACGGCGCGATCGCCACCTGGCAGAACGCCAACGAAGCCCGCACCAGCCCCCGCCTCCAGCAGGTCACCGCGATGGCCCGCGAAGGCAGGACCTTCCAGGAAATCATCAACACCCCGATGTAGGCGTCGACGTCAAAGGCCCAGTCTCCGGATCACCTCGGTCACGACGTCCCGCTTGCGTTCGGTTCCCCGCGTCCTGATCCTCACGTCGGCCTGGCGGTACGAGTCGAGGCGACTCTCGTACAGGGCCCGCGCCTGGTCCGGGGTTTCGAACAGCGGGCGGCGCTTGTGGGACTGCTGCGCGCGGCGGCACAGGGCCTCCCAGGGCGGGTCCAGCCAGACGCTGGTGCCCAGTTCAGTGATCAGGCGGCGGTTCCGTTCCAGAGTGAAGACGCCGCCGCCGGTGGCGATCACCGCCCGGTCGAGTGCGGCGCAGCGTTCAAGCGCCGCCGTCTCGCGTTCCCGGAACCAGGCCTCACCACGCTCGACGATCATCTCGGCCACCGGCTGGCCCTCATGCGCGGCGATGTCCGAGTCGAGATCCCGGAAAGGCCAACCGAGGGAACGTGCCAGCCGCCGGCCGATCCTGCTCTTGCCGGCCGCCATGAAGCCGACGAGGAAGACGCGCATGGCTAAAACCCCTCAGCCCGTTTCGATCGGCTGGTAGCGGTCGAGCGTCAGGCCCGGCACGCAACGATAGTGACGCTCGTTCCCGGTCAGGAGCACGGCTCCGGACTCGACGGCCGAAGCCGCGATCAGGGCGTCTGCGAGCCGCATCCCGTCGGAGAGCGCATAGTTCTCGACGTAGACCGTGGCCCGCTGACCGATGTTCTCGGTCAAGGGCAGAATTCGCCACCCGTTCCGCTGAATCGTCAGTCGCAGCGAGCGAAGTTCCTCCTTGCTTCGAACACCCTGCACGAGCTCCATGTAGGTAACGGCCGAAAGCTCGACCGACGAACCAGCCACGATCGCTTCCACAGCTGACTCCCGCCCTCGAAGGAACCAGATGAGGACATCCGTATCAACCAGCACGGAAGCGGCCTTCCCGCAGCCGCCTGACATGAGCTGCGACATCGGCCATGTCGGTGCGGTCCTTCCACATGCCGAAGGCAGGCGACAACGTCCTCTCGTCCGGCGCCGAGGCTGAGTCCTCTTCGATGGCCACGAGCCTTGCTCTGGGCCGGCCCCGATAGGTGATGGTCACCGTTTCTCCGCGCTCCACGCACCTGAGGACCTCGCCTACCCGACTCCTCAAGCCCTTTGCAGTGATCTCCATCGTCTTCTCCCTTCCAAGTGTCGTCTTTGAAGTGTACACTTTGCGACAAGATCCTGGAACCCCGTGGCGTATAGTCGACCCACGAGTTCAGTCGATGTCGCCACTTGCCATCCTCGTCTTGATTCTGATCTGCGGCTTCGTATGGGGTGGCTTCACGGTGTTCCTCGTGCGGGCGCTCAGAAGCGAGCGATCGCGCCATCAAGACAGCTGACGACGGCCCGGCGGGGCCTTCAGGCCAGCGCCCGCAGCAGTCGGCCACACGAGGCCTCCAGATTCCCTTGGTCGAGGGCCGAGACGACGGCCACCGCGTCGGCGCCGGCTTCGATCACGCGCGGGGCACGCTCAGCGTCGATGCCGCCGATCGCGATCAGGGGCTTCGCGGTTGCGGCGCGGGCGGCGGCTACGCCGTCGAGGCCGACGACGGGGTCCGGCCGGTCCTTCGTCGACGTGCCGAAGGCGGGGCCGATCGCCACCGCGTCGACGGCCGGGTCGCGGTCGGCCTCGACGGCCTGTTCGCGGCTGTGCGTGGAGCGGCCGATGTAGCGATCGTGCGGCAGCGACGAACGCGCCACGGACGGCGGCAGGTCCTCCTGGCCGAGATGGAGGCCAAGGCAAAGACCGCCGGCCGCGGGCAGGGCGGCTGCGATGGCGGGCCGGTCGTTGATCCAGAACAGCGGAGCGTCCGCAGCGGCGCCGCTGCCTGACGCGGTAGCGTCCTCGACGACGCGACCCACCGCCTCCGCCAGGCGCCAGGCCGAAAGGTCCGGCAGGCCCTTGGCGCGAAGCTGAATCCAGAGCACTCCGCAGTCGAGCAGCGTCCGCACGGCGGAGGTCACGGTCTCCGGTTCGGGGCCGAACAGCCCCGTGTCGACGATCGCGTAGAGCCGGTTTGCGGGCGGTCGGAGCTCGCTCACTCTTCGTCCAGCCGACCAAGAAACCCGGTGTCGAGCCGTGCTTCAGCGAACGCCCGCGAACCGACGATCCGCCGCATGAGCGGCAGCGTGGTTCGGACGCCGTCGATGTCGAACTCCATCAACGCGCGGGTCATCCTCGAAATCGCCTCCTCCCGGTTCGCGCCGTGGGCGATCACCTTGGCCACCAGCGAATCGTAGTAGGGCGGCATCGAGGCGCCCTCGAAGCCGTGGCTGTCGACCCGGATGCCCGGGCCGGCAGGAGGGCGGTAGCGGCGCAGCGTACCCGGAGAAGGCGCAAAGGTCTCCGGATCCTCCGCGTTGATCCGGCATTCGATCGCGTGGCCGCTGGTCGGCGTGCCGTCGGGCAACCCCAGCGGCTCGCCGGCCGCGGCCAGGATCTGCAGCTTGACGAGGTCGACGCCGGTCACTGACTCGGTCACGGGATGCTCGACCTGGATGCGCGTGTTCATCTCGAGGAAGTAGAAGCGGTCGCCCTCCACCAGGAACTCGACCGTGCCCGCGTTCGCGTAGCCGACATGCTTCGCCAGCCGCAGCGCGGCCTCGCCCAGGGATCGCCGCAGGTCGACGCCTATCGCTGGGGCCGGGGCCTCCTCCAGGAGCTTCTGATGGCGGCGCTGAATCGAGCAGTCGCGCTCGCCCAGTTGCACCGTGCGGCCGAAGGAGTCGCCGAAGACCTGGACCTCGATGTGGCGCGGCCGTTCCACGAGCCGCTCCACGATGAGTTCGCCGCTGCCGAAGGCGGCGCGGGCCTCGCTCGCCGCCGACTCGAGGGCGCTCTCGAGTCCCGAGCGGTCCCGGACGATCCGCATGCCGCGACCGCCACCGCCCGCGGCGGCCTTCAGCATCAGGGGATAGCCGATCCCGTCGGCGAAGTCCGCCGCTGCCTCGGACCCCTCGGGCAGCGGACCGCCCTCGAGCACGGGCACATCGGCCGCGACCGCGGCTTTGCGCGCTCTGCCCTTGTCGCCCAGCGTGCGGATCGACGACGACGAAGGTCCGATCCAGGTCAGGCCGCACTGCTCGACGGCGGCGGCGAAGTCGGCGTTCTCGGCCAGGAAGCCGTACCCGGGATGGACCGCCTCCGCGCCGGTGATGTTCGCCGCTGACAGCAGGTTGCGCTGGTGCAGGTAGCTCCCGGCGGGTGACGGCGGCCCCACGCAGACGCCAACGTCGGCGAGGCGCACGTGAAGGGCCTCCCGATCCGCCGTGCTGAAGGTGGCGACAGTCGTGATGTCGAGGTCCCGGCACGCACGGATGATTCGCACCGCGATCTCGCCGCGGTTGGCGACCAGGATCCTGCGGAACGGCCGCGCGGAGTCGCCGGTCACCGGTCGCTCAACTCCAGGCATGCGCCGGACGACGGCTGACAGTCCGAACGGCAACGAGCATCCTAGGGGCTCAGGGAGTGGGGCTGCTCAGGTCTGAATCACGAAGAGAGGCGCCCCGAACTCGACCGGGTCGCCGTTCGCGGGCATCACGGAGGTGATGACTCCCGAGACATCGGCCTCGATCTCGTTCATCAGCTTCATCGCTTCGACGATGCAGACGACCTGCCCCTTCTCGACCTGTGAGCCCACCTCGGCGTAAGGCGGAGCGTCGGGGCCGGGGGCGACGTAAAACGTGCCCACGATCGGGGAAGTCAGTACGTGCCCGTCGAGCGCCGGCTCCTCTTCGGCGGCCGGCTCCTCGGCCGCCACCGGCTGCGGCAAATCGGCGCTCGCCGCCGGCGCGGCACGTTCCACCCGGGGCCCCCCGGACGCACCTCCACGATCGCCGCCCACCCGCAGGTAGAGGCCGCCCACCTGGTACTCCACTGAGAGGTCCGAGCCGCCACGCCGCTCCTCGGCGATGTAGCGGATCAGCGCGTCGACTTGTTCATGGGTCAGCACGACGGCGGAGTGTATCCGCTATCGGCGTCCCGCTGCGGCGGGCTTTCCCTTGCCGCGCCTGCGCAGGCCTTCCAGTCCTTCGCGCGCCCGGCGGTTGCCCGGGTCGCCCCGGAGGATCTGCTCGAAGATCTCCGCGGCCTCGCGGCGGTGTCCCTGGGCCAGATACAACTCGCCCAGCGTCACTGTCGGCACCGGCCATCGAGAAACCACCGGGCCTCCTTCGCCCGCCATCCCGGGTCTCGCTACTGACCCGTGACCTGGACGAACTTCGTCACCTCATCGGAACCGAGCGAGTTGGTCGCCCGGAAGGTGACCGCGTACGTGCCTGTCTCGGCATAGGTATGGGTCGGGTTCTGCCGCGTGCTCGTGTTGCCGTCGCCGAAGGTCCAAAGCCAACTCGTCGTGCGGCCGTCCGTCGTATCTTCGAAGGAAACCAGCAAGTTGCGCGTGTTGAACGTGAAGTCCGCCCGCGGCAGGCGCTGAATGCTGACGTTCACGTTCGTCGTGACCAACTGGCCCCCGCCGCTGCCGACGTCGACGCCGACCTGGAAGTTGTCGCCGGTCACCGTGTCGAGATCGCCCGACGTGACGATCAGCCGGTCCGACGCGGTGCCGTCGGCCCCTGTGGAGATCAGTCCCCCGCCCGAGTCGAGTGTGCCGACCTCGGTGCGGAAGTTGACCTCGGCCTTCTCGAGCGGCTGGCCCCGGTCGTCGCGAACGATGGCCAGCAGATCGGCCTCCCCGCCCGTCTCGGGCACGCTGTTCGGCGTCACCTGCACGGTGACCGAGGCCGGCGAAAGACCGAGCTGAACCTCCACCGTCGCCGTCTCCGAGCCGCCGGTGCTGGCCGAGACCGTGGCAACGCCGAACTGGCCGTTGGCCTCCAGCATCGCCAGCGCCTCGCCACGATCGTCGGCGGGAACGCTCGCCGGGATCGAACCCAGCGTGGTCGCGAGCCGCACCAGGGTGCCGGAACTGACCGGGGTGCCGTTCGGCCGCAGCGCCACGACCCGGATCTCCGCACTCCCGTCCGACGGGATTCGGTCGGGATTCGCGCTGATCGTGATCAGCGTGCCCGACGGGGCCACCGGGTTCGTCTTGTCACACGCCACCAGGAGCGCCAGACACAAGCTGGCGACGATGACGGCAGGCAGGAAGCGGCGCCGGGTGTCCATCTCTCGAATCAGTATACGAACGCTGCGAAGGGAGCGTCTATTTGCTCGTGTCCGGGCGACCTTCGGCCCAGACCAGCCTGGTCACTTCGTCCGAGCCCACCGGGTTGCTGGCACGCAGGGTCACCGCGTAGTAACCGGGCTTGGCAAAGGTATGGGATGGACTCTGGGCGGTGCTCGTCGTGCCGTCACCGAAGTCCCACTGTCTGCTCGTCACCTGACCCACAGAAGTATCGCGGAATGCGACGAGCAGACCGCCGGGACTGAACTTGAAGGCCGCCTCCGGCAGTCGCTGGATACGGACGCCGACATTCTGCGTGGCCAGCTCCCTGCGGCCGGAGCCGACCGCCGCCGTCAGCCAGAACCTGTTCTCCTGTACCACGCCAAGTTCAGCGGCAGTCACCGTGAGCCGGTCCGTGACGCCCCCGTCCGCTCCGGTCGTGAGCAGCCGACCTCCGGAGCCGAGCGTGCCGGTCTCGGTGAGGAAGTTCACCTTCGCGTTCCCGAGCGGCCGTCCCTGGTCGTCGCGTACGAGAGCGAACAACTCGACCTCGCCGCCGGTCTCGGGCACGCTGCTCGGACTCGCCTGAATGGTCACGGACCCGGCCCGCCGGACGCTTTCCGGGGGCTGCGCCTCGGCACCCGCCACCACAGCAGCAGGCCCCAGGAGAATCGTCGCGGCGGTCACCGCGGCAACAACAAGGTGGATTCGACGACTCGTGTTCATGTTCTTTCCCTCCATGAGTTCCTGGGCAAGCTCTCTAACTTCGTCTACGGCTCCGCACTCGACTCCGTCTAGCGCTCGCCGCTTCGCGGCGGCGCCAAGGCCGGCGGTGCGCCCGGGCGGCGCTTCACCGTGCGGATGGCCGACAGGTCTTCCAGCGACTGCTGGAGTCGGTTCAGGTGCTTGCGGTTGCGGACGTCGACCACGACGTCGATCGAGGCTTCGCCGTGGCCGCGGCTGCGGCTCTCGATGTGGCGGATGTTGCTGCCCTGTTTGGCGATCGCTTCCGTGACGCGGGCGAGCACGCCGGGCCGGTCGCGGGTCTCGATGACCAGGGTGACCGCGAACATCGCGTCGTTGCGCCGCGCCCACTCGACGCTGATCTCCCGTTCGGGGTGGTACAGCAGGTTGCGCACGTTGGGGCAGTCCACGGAGTGGACCGAAACACCCCGGCCGCGGGTCACGAAACCGATGATCTCCTCGCCCGGCAACGGGCTGCAGCAGCCGGCGAAGAACGCGAGCATGTCGTTCTCGCCCTTGACCACCAGCCTGGCCTGGTCGCGGGGCAGCACCTTGCTCACCGCCTGGCGCAGGCGGCCGGGCCCTTCGTCCCGGCGTCGCAGGCGCTCCGGCGGCAGGACCGCGCGCAACACCGGCTTGACCGAACCGCGGCCGAAGCCCAGCCGGCTGAACAACTCGTCGACGTTGCCGTAGCCCTCGGCGGCCACGAAGTCCGCCATCTCCTTCGACTCGAACACGCGGCGCGGGCTCACCCGGTAGCGGCGCAGTTCACTGGTCAGCATCGTGCGGCCGATCTCGATCGCGCGCTTCTTCTGCTCGGCGTTGATCCACTGACGGATCTTGCTCCTCGCCCGCGTCGTGGCGACGATGTTCAGCCAGTCGCGGCTGGGTTCGCGGTTCGGGTTCGTCGTGATCTCGACGATGTCGCCGTTGTTCAGTTCGGTACGCAGCGGCACCAGGCGGCCGTTCACCCGCGCGCCGCTGCAGTGATGGCCGAGTTCCGTGTGAATGCGATAGGCGAAGTCGAGCGGCGTCGCGCCGCGGGGGAACGACAGCACGTCGCCCTTGGGCGTGAACACGTACACCTCGTCGGGATAGAGATCGATCTTGAGCGCGCTCAGGAAGGTGCGCGGGTCCGGCACCTCCTGCTGCCACTCGAGGAGCTGGCGCAGCCAGACGATGCTGACGTCGTTCTCGTCCGTGTCGAGCTGGCCCCCCTTGTACCGCCAGTGCGCCGCCACGCCCTCCTCCGCGAGCAGGTCCATCGCCTGGGTCCGGATCTGGACCTCGAACGGCTGCCCGCCGCGGCCGAGCACCGTCGTGTGCAGCGACTGGTACAGGTTCGGCTTCGGCATCGCGATGTAGTCCTTGAAGCGGCCCGGAATGGGACGCCAGACCTGGTGCACGACGCCGAGCGCGGCGTAGGTGTCCTTCACGTCGACCGTGATGATCCGGAAGGCCAGGAAGTCGAACAGGTCCGGCAGATCGATCTGCCTGCGGCGGAGCTTCTGGTAGATGGAGTAGTAGCCCTTGACCCGGTGACTGATCTCGGCTTCGATGTCCGCTTTCTCAAGCGCATCGCGCAGGCGCTCGGCGATTCGCCGGGTCGTGCTCCGGGCCCCCTTGATCCGCTCGTCGAGCTGTCTCCGGATGTCCTCGTAGTGGTGCGGATGCAGGTAACTGAACGCCCGGTCCTCCAGCACGCGCTGAATCCGCGACATCCCCAACCGGTGGGCGAGCGGCGCGTAGATCTCCAGCGTCTCGCGCGAGATCCGCCGCCGCTTCCCGGGCTCGAGATGCTCCAGGGTGAGCATGTTGTGGAGGCGATCCACCAGCTTCACCACGATGACCCGCAGGTCGCGGGCCGAGGCCAGGATCAGCTTGCGGAAGCTCTCAGCCTGCACCTCGTCGCTGCGCACGTACTCGTGGCGGCCGATCTTCGACACGCCGTCCACGAGGTCGGCGATCTCGTCTCCGAACTCCGCCGCGAGAGCCTTCTTCGTGGCCCCGGTGTCCTCCAGGACGTCGTGCAGCAGGCCGACGGCGACGCTCGTCTGATCGAAGTTGAACTCGGCCAGCATGTGGGCGACACCGAGCGGATGGCTGATGTACGGGTCGCCCGAACGCCTGACCTGCCCGCGGTGAGATCGCTCGGCGTAGTCGTACGCGCGACGCAGCCAGGCTTCGTCGCAGACGCGCTCGTTCTCTTCGAGGCGACGGAGGACCTCGCCGATCCCCACGGCCCCGGGCTCCCGCACCGGCAGCGGATCCTGGGGTCGGTTCGCCGGGGCCATCGCTTCTCCCTTACGCCGCGTTCGCCCTCTTCTGACGCCGCTCGCGGCCGAACGAACTCTCCCAGATCAGCACGATCGGGCTCGCGACGTAGATCGACGAGTACGTGCCGACGACCACCCCGATCAGGAGCAGGAAGGAGAAGCCGCGAATCACGTCGCCGCCCAGGATGAACAGGCTGCCGACCGCCAGCAGGGTGGTGCCCGACGTCAGGGCGGTGCGGGACAGGGTCTGGTTCAGGCTCCGGTTCAGCACGTCCACCAGGTTCTCGCGACGGCTGCGCCGCAGGTTCTCGCGCACGCGGTCGAAGACGACGACGGAGTCGTTCACCGAGTAGCCGATCACGGTCAGGAACGCGGCGACCGTGGTCAGGTTGAACTCATAGCCGGCGAACGCGAACAGGCCCAGGCAGACGGCGACATCGTGCGCGAGCGCCGCCAGGGCGCCGATACCGAATCGCAACTCGAAGCGGAACCAGATGTAGGCCAGGATGCCGGCCAGGGAGAACCCGATCGCCAGCAGTCCCTTGCGCCGCAGCTCGCTTCCGATCTGGGGCAGGACGTTGTCGCTCGACAGCACGGCGAAGTTGCCGAAGGTCGCGCGTTCCCGGATCGCCGCGATCGCGGCGCTGCTCAGCGCCTCGCCCGGCTCGATCTCGGACCAATCCGTGATCAGGCCTTCGTTCCGCCGGTGCGCCATCACCTCGGCGGAGGCCGCCCGATAGTGCTCCCGGGCCGCGATGTCGTCGCCCGAGGCGCGCCGGTCGTCCGGATCGGCTTCGAGCAGCAGAGACGCCAACGCCTCCGTTCCCTGCCGGTTCAGGTCGAACCCGGAAACGCCGCCGTTGTACCTCTGCTGGAGCATCCCCTCGACCCGGACTGCCCCTTCCTGGCCGCCTTCCTCGGCGGTCGGGGTTCTGAGAATGACCGAGTTGTCCTCCTCGGTGCCGAACGACTGGATCGACGCGTTCTCGATCCCCGCGTCCTCAAGCAACCCGCGCAGCTCCTGTACATCCGGCGACTCAGCGAACTGCACGATCATCTGCGTGCCGCCGGCGAAGTCGATGCCGAGGTTCAACTGCCGGCTGAAGATGAAGCCCAGCGCGGCGACGACCGCGACAGTGGACAGACCCAGACACACGCGCCGCAGGCGCATGAAATCGAAACTCGTATTGCGAAAGAACTCCATTCGACGGATTCCCCTCCCCTCAGATGGACAAGCGCTCGACGCGGCCTGAGCGCGAGAGGAGCAGGTCGAACAGGAGCCGGCTGTTGAAGACGGCCGTGAACACGGAAGCAAGGATGCCGACGGTGAGCGTCACCGCGAACCCGCGGATCGGACCGGTACCGAAGTTGATCAGGAAGATAGCCGCGATCAGGGTCGTCAGGTTCGCGTCGAGAATCGACGACCACGCCTTGCCGAAGCCGGAAACGACGGAAGCCTTGACCGTCCGACCGTTGTGAAGCTCCTCACGGATCCGCTCGAACACCAGCACGTTGGCGTCCACCGCCATGCCGATCGTCAGGATCAGGCCCGCGATCCCGGGCAACGTGAGGGCGGCACCGAAGTAGGCGAGGACGCCGAACACGAGGACGAAGTTGAGGGCCAGGGCGACCATCGCGTTGATGCCCGAACCCTTGTACACGAAGAGCATGACCACCAGGACCAGAGCGATGCCGTAGGCGAAGGCGCGCGTGCCCTGGTTGATCGAGTCCTGTCCCAGCGACGGGCCGACCGCGCGCTGCTCGAGGTACTCGATGCCGGCCGGCAGGGCGCCGGAACGCAACACGGTCGCCAGGTCCTCGACCTCCTGCTGCGTGAAGGACCCGGTGATGACCCCGGAGTCCGAGATCCGGCTCTCGATCGTCGGCGCCGACTGCACCCGACCGTCGAGGACGATCGCCAGCGGCCTGCCGACGTTCGCACCCGTCCAGTCCTCGAAGATCTGGGCGCCCTCGTGGGTGAGCGAGAAGTTGACCACCGGCTCCTGGAACTGGCCGAGGCTCGCGCGCGCCGTCTTCAGATCGCGGCCCGTAATCACGGGACGTTTCTCCAGCGCGTAGTAGCCCTGGCCGACCACGTTGCCGTCTTCGCCCCGCAGGTCCTGGGCCACGATCTCGAGGTGATCGGGAAGCGTGCCGCCGTACTGACCGAGAATCTCCTGGGTGTCCACGGCCGCGCCGCCGCTGGGCGGATACTCGGCGAGCCGGAACTCGAGGAAGGCGGTGTTCTTGATCAGGTTCTTCACCCGTTCCGGATCGTCGACCCCGGGTAGCTGGACGACCAGCCGGTTGCTGCCCAGGCCTTGACGCTGGATCACCGGCTCGGCGACGCCGAACTCGTCGACCCGGTTGCGGATTGTCTGCAGAGCCTGGTTGATCGCCATTTCGCGGATGTTGTTCACCTCGTCCGCCCGGCGGTCGAAGATCACCTCCCCGCCGCTGCGCCGGAAGTTCCAGTACGGCATGGTCTCCTCGAGGACGCCGGGCAGCAGTTCGTCCTGGTCGGCCGCCAGACCGGTGAGGCGGAAGCCGACCGGTGAGTCGATCGCGCCGGTGACCCCGGAGGCTCCCTTCTCGTCGAGTTCCTGGACGATGCTGTCGATGTCCTTCTGGGTTTCCGCCCGAAGCGCATCATCGGTCAACACCTCGAGCACGAGGTGAATGCCGCCTCGCAGGTCGAGCCCCAACGAGATCGAGTCGCCGAGCGGAAACGCCCAGAAGGCGCACGTGGCGACCACGACGACGACGAGCAGGCCCCGCATGAGCAGGTTCCGGTTCATGACTTCGGCTCCTCCGCCAGGCCGCTCACCGCCGCCTTGGTCACCTTGACCTTCACGCCGTCCGCGATCTTGAGGATCACGGAAGTCGGCTCGGTCGACACGACCTCACCGTAGAGACCGCCCTGAGTGACGACGCGGTCGCCCCGCTTCAGCGCTTCGACCGTCGCCTGGAGCTGCTTTCGGCGGCGTCGCTCCGGGGCGATGAGCAGGAAGTAGAAGATGCCGCCGATCAGGATCAGCGGCAGGATCTGGATGAGGCCCGACGGTGCGCCCCCCGCGGCCACAAACAGGTTGGAATCAGGAATCATCTCGGGTACTCCTAGGGTGGTGCGGGCAGGCAACCGGGGTGCGCCGGCCTTCCGGCCGGCTCCGAGCCTCTCGCAGCCCGCACCGCAGGGCGTACCCTATCGCCGTTCGGCTTCCCGCGTGTCCTCCGGCTGCTCTCCCCGCGCCGGGCCCGCCAGCCTGCCGGCCGCGATCTCCCGTCGCAGCCCGGCGATGAAGTCGAGGAAGAATCGCACGTTGTGCTCCGTGGCCAGCACCTTGCCCGTGATCTCGCCGCAGCGGAACAGGTGGTGCAGGAAGGCGCGGCTGTGCCGGCTGCACAGCGAGCAGCCGCAGGCGGCGTCCAGCGGGCGCGGATCGTCGCGATAGCGGGCGGTCTTGATCCGCACCATGCCGGCGGACGTGAACAGCGTGCCGTGACGGGCGTTGCGCGACGGCAGCACGCAGTCGAACAGGTCGACGCCGAGAGCCACGGCGTGGAGGATGTCCTCGGGCGTACCGAGACCCATCAGGTACCGCGGCCGGTCCTCGGGCAGCGCGGGCGCCACCCAGGACACGGCCTGCCGGCCCAGCTCGCGATCCTCGCCGACGCTGACGCCGCCGATCGCGTAGCCGTCGAAAGGCAGCGCGGCCAGGTCCGCCACGCTGCGGAGCCGCAAGTCCTCGAAGAAGCTGCCCTGGACGATCCCGAACAGGCCGGCCGCTCCCGGGCCGCCGGCACACCAGCGGTCGAGGGAGCGCCGCGCCCACAACGTCGTGCGGCGCAACGATTCGGCCGCCGCTTCATGCTCCACCGGCCACGGGGGGCACTCGTCAAGGACCATCGCGAGGTCGACCCCCATCAGATCCTGGACCTCGACCACCCGCTCCGGCGTCAGTTCCACCCGACTGCCGTCGTGGGGACTCTGGAACTTCACCCCGCCGTCGGTGACCCGCCGCAGGCCGGCCAGGCTGAACACCTGGTAGCCGCCGCTGTCCATCGCCAGCGGACCGTCCCAGCCGATGAAATCGTGCAGTCCGCCGAGCCCGGCGATGCGCTCTGCGCCCACCCGCTCCAGCAGGTGGAAGAGGTTGGTCATCAGGAGCTGCGCCCCGGAAGCCAGAAGCCGGTCGTGGCCCATCCCCTTCACCGCGCCCAGCGTGCCGACCGGCATGAACGCCGGGGTCTCGACGACTCCATGCGGCGTGGTCAGACGACCCAGCCGGGCGAGCCCGGCCCGGCGCTCGACGCGGAACCGCAGCCGACCGGAACGGGCGGACGACTCCGCCTCAACCTGGCCCACCACCGCGGCCCTAGGGCTTCTTGAGGTCGACCTTCGTCACCTCGACGTCATCCGGCAACGTGAGAATGAACTCCTCGTCGTCGATCGGCTCGTTCAGGACCATGTCTTCGAGCTCGATCAGGAGCTCGTCGCCACTGGCCCCCACGACCTTGAAACTCCGTGGCAGAAAGGTCTCGGCGTCGATCCAGATGTCGATCGTCCTGGCGTACTTCTCGACCCTCCTGTAGTCGGCCGTCAGGTGCAGGTAGTACGGAGCCCCCGCCTCCTCGGGAAACTCCACCCGGACCGTGAAGTACTTCATCAGCGTCTCGAGACTGCCGGCCGGTCCCAGATAGACGAGCACCTGCTCCGACAGGCGGCCGACCTCCGCCACTTTCGCCGTGCCGAGGTCGGCGTACCAGGTCGTCGCCACATCGCCCCGCACGGTCACCACCATCGGATCGGGTTCGACGATCTCCCAGCGGAGTTCCTCGGGCGGGCGGTAGCGGAACCAGCCCCGACTCTCCTCCGGCTCGAGCAACAGCTCGCTGCTCTCGTACTGCACCAGCCGCGCCTGGAGGGTCTCGATCCGGTTCTGCTCGTACTTCACTCGCTCCACCAGCCGGTTCATCCGTTCGCGCAGGCCGATGTCCTCAGCCCCCGGATCGGGCGGCGCGGCCGGGGCTTCCGGCGACTGGGCCCGGAGCACGGGAATCGCGACCAGGACCAGGAGCGCCAGGAACAGCACGCCCTGCCTCGACGCGCTGCCGCTGGACCTGAACCCGAGGTACGTCATCGTATTGGCCGGAGCCAGCCGTAGAGTAGCAACCAGTGAGCCATCAGATGAACGCGTCTCCCAAGCTCGCCTTCCGCGATCCCATTCACGGCTTCATCGAAGCCGACGAGCTGGAGGCCGCGCTGATCCGGACCAGGCCGATGCAGCGCCTGCGACAGGTCCGGCAACTCGGCCTGACCCATCTCGTATTCCCCGGCGCCGAGCACAGCCGCTTCGGGCACGCCCTCGGCACGATGCACCTCGCCGGGCGCGTCTACGACGCCCTGGCGCGGGCCGACGAGATGCCGCTCGACCCCGGTCCGCGGGCGCGCGCCCGGCGCCTGGTCCGGGCGGCCGCCCTGCTCCACGACCTCGGCCACGCCCCGTTCAGCCACTGGGCCGAGGACCTGTTCGATGACGGGATCGACCACGAGGAGATGAGCCGGCGCCTGCTCGCCGGCGACGAGATCGGAGGCGTCTTCGAACGCTTCGGCGACGGGGTCGAGGGCTCGGACGTGATCCGGCTGCTCGGCGATCGGCTCGACGGGCCGGAGGGGTTGCTCTCGCCCATCATCAGCGGCGAACTCGACGTCGACAAGATGGACTACCTGCTGCGCGACTCCCTCTTCTGCGGCGTGCGCTACGGCAACTTCGACCTCGACCAGGTCGTCTCGACCGTGCGGCCCCTGGTCGACGACGCGACCGGCGAGCACCGGCTGGGCATCGACGCCGAGGGCCTGCACGCGGTCGAGAGCCTGATCCTGGCCCGCTACTACATGTTCACGCAGGTCTACTTCCACGTGACCGGCAAGGCCCTGGAGCTCCACCTGAACGAGTGGCTGCACGAGCAGGGGATCACCTGGAGCAGCGATCCCGACCGCTTCCTGGCCGACGACGACGGCGAGATGATGACCCGGATGCGGCGTTCGGACAGCCTGCACGCGCGCGCGATCACGGACCGCGCCCATTTCCGGCTCGCCCACGAGACCGAGGAGCACCTGGCGCCGGAACAGAAGCTCGCGTTCGAACGGCGCCTCGGACCCCTGCGCGAGCGCTACGGCCGGGATCTCTTGATCTCGAACTCCGCCAAGGACCCTCACCGGCTCGGCCGCGGCCGGGTGCCCGTCCGTCAGGCGAACGGACGGCTAGTGCCGCTCGAGGAAGCCAGTCACTTCATGCGCTTTCTTCGGCGGATCGATCGCTACAGGGTCTACTGCAGCGAGGCCGTCTACGACGAAGTGAAGCTGGCGCTCGCCGGCTGATCCCCGGCCGGAGCGACCAGGATCGACTCTCGCCCGACCGGATGGAGCAGGCTGGCGGCATCGGGCCGAAGCCTCGCCACCAGGCGCACGATCAAGCGGCCCTCCACCTCGAACTTCGCCTCGTAGTTCGTCCGCGGCCCCTCGGGCCAAGCCCCGGGCAGGTGCTCGACGTCGACGGCGGGATGGGCCTCCAGCGTCTCCACGACCGCCTCGCCGTACTCGACGTGGTCGGTGGCGAAGCACAGCCGTCCCGAAGTCGGCTCGAGCAGCGCGAGCACCAGATCGACCGTGCGCGGGTCGAGCAGCCGGCGACGATGGTGCCGGCTCTTGGGCCACGGATCGGGGAAGTAGATGTGGACGGTACGCGCCATCGCCGCGGGCAGCAGCGTCGAAATCAGGTACAGCGCCTCGCCCCGCAGCAGGACGAGATTGTCGAGGGCCCGAGCCCCGGCCCGGCGAGCCGCCAGCCGGAAGTACTTCGACACCATCTCCACACCGAGAAACGGTCGCCGGGGCGCCGCGGCGGCCGACGCGAGCAGGAACCGGCCCTTGCCGAAGCCGAGCTCAACCTCCCAGTCCGAGCGCTCCCCGAAGGCCGCCAGCAACTCGGACCGGCAGGACGCGAGGCCGCGGAACCCGGCACCGCTCCAGGCCACTGGCGTCAATGCGCTCAGAGCAGTCCCCGGCGGCCCGGGGCCTGCAGTTGCGAGGCGACCAACAGCGCGTTCAAAGCAACTCCCGGCGGCCAAGGGCCTGCAGTTTCTCGACCATACGGCGCACGTCCTGCGCCCGCCCGCGCGGCACGACGAGCACCGCGTCGCCGGTCCTGACGATGGCCAGGCCCTCGACGCCGATCGCCGCCACCGTGCCGGCGTCGGCGAAAAGGAGGTTGTCCCGCGCATCGACGGCGAACGTGGAGCCCACCGTCCGGTTGCCGTCGCCGTCCTCGGGCAGCGCCTCCGCCAGCGACGCCCAGGAGCCGAGATCGTTCCAACCGCAGTCGGCCACGACGCATCCGATCGAGGACAGCCGCTCCATCAATCCGTAGTCGATCGACACGGACTCGAGCTCCGCGTAGAGCGCCCGCCGGCGCTCCGCGTCGCTCCCCTCCGCGGCCAGACGCTCGAGGCCGGCGGCCAGTTCGGGCAGGTGCCGGCGGTAGAGATCGAGCAGAACGGTGCCCCGGAACAGGAAGATCCCGGCGTTCCAGAAGTGACGGCCGGACTCCTTGAAGCGAACCGCCGTCTCCGGGTCCGGCTTCTCCGTGAACCGCGCGACGGGCGCCGTGCTCCCGGCTGGCGCGGGCGCCTCGAGTTCCAGGTAGCCGTAGCCGGTCTCGGCCCAGGCCGGCGCGATACCGACGGTCACGACGTTATGGTCGCCGCGCTCGACCGCCAGGGCGCCCACGCGAAGCACCTGCCGGAACCCATCCTCGTCGGCGACCCAGTGGTCGGACGGAAACACCGCGATCACGTCGTCCCGCGCCGTCTCCGGCATGGAACGGACCGCCCAGCCGATCGCCGGCGCCGTGTTGCGGCCGCTCGGCTCGCCCAGGATGCGCGAGGGGCAAAGCCCCGGCAGTTCGGCCGCGACCGCGGGCGCGAGTTCCTCCGTCGTGCAGACCCAGATCCCGTCCGCGCCGCAGAGCGGCTCGATCCGGCGCGCGGTCGCCTCGAGAAGCGAGCCGCCGCCGAGCAGGTCGAGGAGCTGCTTCGGGCGTCGCCGTCTGCTCACCGGCCAGAACCGCGAGCCGACGCCGCCGGCCAGGATGAGACCAATCATGTCCTGCCCTCCGGCCGGAACCGCGAACCGACACCGCCGGCCAGGATGGGACCAATCATTGCTCAGGCCGCCTGGTCAGTCGCCGGCGCCATCGGTGCGCCACAGCGCGACTTCGGCCAGTGACTTGCGCCGCAGGTCGGGCACCTCGCAATCCGGCGCCGGGTAGCCGACCGGAAACAGGATGTACGGCTTCTCGTTCGGCGGCCGCTCGAGAATCTCGCTCAGGAAGCGCATCGGGCTCGGCGTGTGGGTCAGCGTGGCAAGCCCCATTCCGTGCAGGGCCGCGATGAACAGGCCGCAGGCGATGCCGACGCTTTCCTTGACGTAGTAGTTCTTGCGCTTCGCTCCCTGCTCGTCGAAGCCGAACAGCTCGGCGAACACGACGACGATCCAGGGCACCGTGGTCAGGAAGGGCTTGCGCCAGTCCGTGCCCAGAGGCTTGAGCGCCTCCAGCCACTCGTCCGGCATCCGGCCGCCGAGATAGCTGTGCTTCTCTTCGGCCTCCGCCGCCTCCCGGATCCGCGCCTTGATCTCCGGATCGCTGACCGCCACAAACCGCCAGGGCTGGCGGTGCGCCCCCGAGGGCGCGGTCGACGCAGCCTCGATCGCCCGTTCGATCAGCCGTCGCGGCACCGGCTCGTCGGTGAAGAAGCGCACGCTGCGCCGGCTGTCGAACTCCTCGAAGATCCGGTCCGCCCGGCGTTCCATTTCGGGTGGCTCGACCCGAGGGGGCCGGTAGGAAACGAAGATCGGAGCGTCCGGCTCAGCCACCCGCCCGCTCTTCCGGCGTCAAGGCCCTTGCCCCGGTTCCGACGACTGTTCTCCCGCCGCGGTCCGAAGAAGTTCCTCCTCGACCACGCCGGCCAGATCCTCATAGGCGACCGCGCCCGCGAGCGGCCGGCCGTTCACGAACAGGGCCGGCGTCCCGTTGACCCCGACCTGGATTCCGGCACGCCGGTCGGCCTCCACGCGCTCCGGCGTGTCGTCGGCCTCCATGCAGGCGGCGAAGGCCTCCGTGTCGAGCCCGGCGCGCTCCGCCTTCTCCTTCAGGTCTGACGCGGTCAGCGTGTCCTGCTCCTCGAACATCAGATCGTGAAGCTCCCAGAAGGCGCCCTGGTCCTGGGCGCACACCGCGGCCTCGGCGGCGCCCTGGGCGTTGGGATGGATCGCGTGCAGCGGGAAGTGACGGAACACGAGGCGCACCTCGGTCGGGTACTCCTCGAAGAGCTGCTCCAGGGTCGGCAGGACCCGCTTGCAGTACGGGCACTCGAAGTCCGACCACTCAACGATCGTCACCGGCGCCTCCGCCGCGCCCCGGGCCGGGCCGGTCCCGGGATCGACGGCGAGACGGTACGGCTCGAGCAGGTACTCGATCTCGTGCCCGTCCTCGAGTTGCTCCACGAACTGCTGCTGGGCCAGAAACACCCGGACCTGGTCCTCGAGTTCCTCTCGCCCGCCGCGGATCCGGCCTTCGTTCTCGGTGAAGAAGGCGTCGATCTCCTCGTCCGTCAACTCGGCCTGGAGACGCTCCATCTCCCCCTCACGCCAGTCCTCCGGCGAAAGGTCCGCTTCCCCGGCCGCGGCGTGAACCAGGCGATCGCGGACGATTCCCTCAAGCGTTCGCTCGAGCAACTGGTGCCGCTCCGAGTTCACCTGGAGCTCGCACTGGATGCGCTGCTCCTCCAACTGATCCAACTGCGCGGCAGCCCGTTCCAGGGCCTCGTCGTGGCCGATGTCCACGCCGTCGAGCCGGGCCGCGGCCTGCTCCTGGGCACTCTCCTCCTGGGCAACAGCCCCGGATTCGGGCCGCAGGGCCAGAAACGCGATGACCGCCAGCAAGGCAGCGTAGACGGCGGCGTGAACGCCCCAGGCAGGCCGGCTACGACCTCGCCCGCCGGGTGCGCCGACGTCCCCGTCGGCATTCTGACTCTCGGAACTCTCTGTACTCAAGGGGTGTTTCCTCCTGTGGCTTCACGATCGGGCAAAAGCGTGCGGCACAAAGTCCGGCGCGTTCACGATGCTGGCGCTGCTGCCGGTGGCCCGGATCACGAACAGCCCCCGACGCTCGGCGTACTTCGTCACGGAGTCCGCGCCGTCCAGGTAGGCCACCGCGCCGAAGATCCGCTTTCCGCGATACTCCGGGCACCAGTCCAGAAACAAGGACAGCTTGGACAGGAACTTCGTGACGGCCTCGGACCGCAGGGTCGTCTTGACCTCCACGACGACCACCTCCCCGCCGTTCACGGCAAGAAGGTCGATCTCGAAGTGCTCGCCGCCACGCCTGCTCTCCACCCGCTGGAGGGTCTTCTCCACCTCGATGCCGTGATCCTTCAGCAGGGCAATCAGGTCGCCCCTGACCAGGCTCTCCATCAGCTTGCCCCACTGCGTCGTGAACATGCTCTCCGCCTTCAAAAGCCGCCGATCGGCCTCCCTCTGCCGTTCCCTCCATTCCGCCGTCTCTCTGCTCTGCCGTTCCTTCCATTCCGCCATCTCTCTCATGGCCCGGGCATGATCCCTGATCGCACGGTCCTCATTCTCGACCGCCCTGGCTCGGAGCGCCTCCAGGGAGGCCAGGATGTCGGCAAAAGAGCCGGGACCGGCCGGCGGCGGCGGCGGCGGCGGCGTGTCGTTTCTCGTCATGTCCGTCTTGTTCTCCCTGCTTCAGGCAACGTCTCGGTCGGAGGCGTCGCGGAGCGGAGCGAAGGCTGAGGTCATCTCACGGTGCTGCAGAGCCCGGCAAGGAACCGAAGCCTATCCCCTGCCGGCCGGAAGTCGCCGCGACTCCAGTTGGGGATCGATGAGACATGCGGGCTAGCATGGCCGCCGGATGGCCGGACGGTTCATCACCTTGGAAGGTCTCGACGGCAGCGGCAAGTCGACCCAACTCGAACGCGTTGCGCAGCGCCTTGAGGCGCGTGGGGTCACCCACGTGGTGACCCGGGAGCCGGGCGGCACGCCATTCGCCGACCTCCTGCGCGAGTTGTTCCTGAGACGGGAGGCGGCCCAGGTCGATGGCGTGGTCGAACTGATGCTCGTGTTCGCCAGCCGCCGCCAGCACCTGATCGAGGTGATCGAGCCCGCCCTGGCCTCCGGGGCGGTCGTGCTGTGCGACCGCTTCACGGATTCCACCTACGCCTACCAGGGCGGCGGCCGTGGCGTGCAGCCGGAGCTGATCGCGAAGGCGGACCGCCTTGCCACCGGCTGCCGTGCGCCGGACTGCACCCTCTTCTTCGACCTGCCGCCCGAAGAGGCGCAGCGGCGGCGACGCGGCCAAACCGGGGACCGCATCGACCGGGAGAGCCTAGCCTTCTACCGCCGAGTCCATGCCGCGTTCCGGGAACGGATCGCCGGCGAACCGGACCGCTTCCGCCTGATCGACGCGTCGGCGTCCATCGAAACGGTCGCGGACGCGGTCGAGGAAGCGTTGGGCGACATCCTCGATCTACCGCGGCGCAACCCGGCGACCGGCGCATGACTCGGGCCCCGGACCAACTCCGCGAACTTGCTGCCTCCGGCCGGCTGTATCCCTCGGTGATCCTCCACGGGGGCGAGGAGGCGGAGCGGCTCGACCTCGCCACGAGCCTCGCCCGGACGCTGCTGTGCGAGCGGGCGCCCGAGATGCGCCCCTGCGGCGCCTGCAGGCACTGCCGGCGAATCGACCTGGGATGCTGTGCGGCGCCGCTCAGCCCAAGTTCGCCGAAGAGGCCCTGCCGACACTGCGGCAAAACCTTCCGCGAGAGGCCCCACCATCCCGACTTCGTCCTCTGCTTCAGAGTGCCCACCAGGAACGATCCGAAGAAGCTGGAAGCGGTCACGCCGGTGGCGCGGGTCCGGACGATGGTGCAGACGGCCCAGGTGTCGCCGTTCGAGGCACGGGGCCAGGTGTTCGTGATCGGCGAAGCGGAGACGCTGCATCCAGCCGGAGCGAACGTCCTGCTCAAGACCCTCGAGGAGCCGGCCGACCGGTCGCCCAGGAACTTCCTGTTGCTTGCCTCGTCGGCGAACGAACTGCTGCCCACGCTGCGCAGCCGGTCATTGACCGTCTACTTGGGCGCAGGCGATGCCGCGGGCGATGTCGACGAGGATCTGGTGACCGATCTGGTCGAGCTCTGGCGCCGGCGGCCCGGCGACGACGCCTTCGCCCTGTGGGTCGCGACCCTGGCCGCCCGCCTGCTTGAGGCCGGCGGCTTCGAGGACATCCGCGCGCGCCAGTGCTGGACCCGGATCGCCGGCGCGCTGGCGGCCGCAGCCCGCGACCTGAACGACCGGGCCGACCGGGCCGCGGCGCTTGCCCTGTCCGCCGACCTGCTCGATGCCCACCGCCTGCGGCAGCGCTCGATCCAGCCCCATCGCATTATCGAAGGCCTGGCCGCGCGCCGCCTGCGGCGGGACCGGCCCGAGGCTGGTTTCGAGAGTTCCGTGAACGAACTGATCGGGCCGCCGTAGCCGCGGCCGAAACACGCGCCGGCCGCTTCGCGACGGCGCGCCGGATGCGGACCAGAAGGTTCGCGCACCCAGAGCAACGCCAAGCCCGGTGGCGAGTCTCTACGGCATCCGCTCCGGGCTCCGCAGCCGCTGCCACCGTCGCCGCACCTCCGCCGCCTCCACCCCAAGCCGGGCCGCGATCCCGTCCTGCCGGCGCTTCAGGTCCGCGAGGTCGACCGGGTAGACGTTCCGCCTGCGCGGATCGTCCAGGCCGATCAGGTTCCGTGACAGGGTCGCGGGACCGATCCAGTCCGTCAACTCCCGCGCCTTCGCCGGGTCGGCCGAGCGTTCGTCAAGCTCCTCGAACAGCCGGCGGCGAACCTCCCCGTCGGCGCCGAGAAAACCCTGCCAGCACCAGCCCCCGTCAGGAGGGTCGAGCAGCCGCTGCCGCAGCTCGTCGAAGCTCGCGGCAGCGAAGTAGGCCATGGCGACCGCGGTGAAGCTCTCGAGATCGCCCATCGTCCGGTAGGCGGCTACCAGCAGCCGGTCGATGTGGTCCGCCTCCGCGGCCAGTCGCCGGCCGTACTCTTCGACTGCCGCCGGCGCCGGCAACCCTGCGCGGCAGAGATCGGCGATCCGCTCCACGGCGAGGAGGCTCCACGCGATGCCGGTCGAGAACATCGGGTCGGCGAAGGCGAAGCTGTGGGGCAGGAGCAGCCAGCCCGGGCCGGCGGCCAGGGCACGGCGGTAGGCGACGCCCGACCTCGCTTCCAGGTCGCGCAGAGGGCGGGCGCCGGCGAACTGCTTCGCCAGGGACGGATAGCGATCGAGCAACCCGGCGAAGACCGCAGAGGTACCGGACGCATCCGCGGCGCCGCCGCCGAGCGCTTCGATCGCCACGGCGGCTGCCGGGCGGTCCTCCGGAAGGAGCACACCCGCGCTAAGGGAACCGTCGTCGAAGGCGAGCTGGTACATCCAGCCCTCCTCCAGCAGGTGATGGGCGGCGCTCCAGCGCTCGGGAAAGGGCGAGTCCGGCCAGGCGCCGCGGTCGAAGGTGGCGACGCCGTCGAAGTGCGAGTAGATCAGGGTCGTCTGCAGCCGCGGCCGCAGGGGACGTGCGCCCAGATCCCGGGCCAGGGGCGATCCACCCGTCGCGTCGATCAGGAGACCGGCTTCGACGACGCGGTCGCCCGCCCGGATCCGGACCGGCCCCTCGCCCGGCGCCTCCGGCGTGGACAGCACCTCAACCGCCGTCTCCTCCCGGCAGTCCACGCCCTCCGCCCGCGCCCGCTCGAACAGAAAGCGGTCGACGTCCGCGCGCAGCCACTGGTTGTCCGCGGCATCGTCGTCCGGCGAAGCGGCGACGACCAGGCGTCGACTGTTCGACGGCCCGGGAGAGAAAGCCCTGCCCGGTTCGTGCGCGTAGAAACAGAAGCCCCGCTTCAGCCCGCAACCGACCTCGGGCAAACCGTGCCGCCAGCGCCCGTGAGCGGCCAGCGCCCACAGATCCTCGAACCCGTAGCGCATCGCGAGCCGCTCCAGGGCCAGGTTGGCGAGCGGCGTCGAAGACTCGCCGAGCGCGAAACGCGGATGACGGCCTCGCTCGAGCAGCAGGACGTCGCGGCCCTCCGCGCGCAACGCCCGCGCCAGGATGGACCCCGCGAAGCCACCGCCCGCGATGACCACCTCGCGCCGCTCAACGTCCGCACTCATCACACGTCGTCCGCCGCGGCATACCCGTCCGGTTCATCTCCAGGATCGCCTCAAGCCGAGCACCCCGGCAAGAGCCGCACGCCGAACCCACCGCCTCAAGATCCCAGGGATCAAGCTGCACCGCCGCCTTGCCGCCGGTCACGTCTACCCCCCGCGCCAACGCCTCCTCCACCAACTCCAGGTCGGGCGCCCGAAACGACCCGAGCCGCTGCAGCCGTTCCAGCTCCCCGTTGCCGCCCCGCACCGGAATCAGCGCGACCGACCGCGCGCCGGCCTCCGCCGCATGCCGCACGCTCGCAGCCGCCCAACGAGCCTGCTCCTCCGCCGGCACGAAGGGCACGCCGACGAGCACGAACACCCGCAGGTCGATCCCGTCCGCCAGCAGCCGGGCGGCTGCGCGGTCGAACTGCTCCAGGGTCAACTGCTTGCCGAGCCGCGGCAGGGCCCTCGGGTGAACCGTCTCAAGGCCCATCGCGACTTCCAGGCGACCCTCGAGCCGGTCGGCGAAACGGCGCACCCGGCCGTCCACGAGGCGCGGGTGGCACTCGACGACCACCCGTTCGAACCCGTCCGCGAGCCGCGCGATCGGTTCCAGGTCCGCCTCCGGCACCGCGCGCGGCTCGAAGAAGTTGCTCGCGTTGTAGAGCTTGAGCCGGTCGCAGCGCTCGAGATCCGCCTCGGCAAGCAAACGGGGCAGGTCCTCCAACGCCGATCGCAACTGCGCCGGCAGCGCGCCCTCCGGCGTCGGCCCAGGGATCGTGAAGCGCCACAGGTCGCAGAAGACGCAGGTGAACGGACACTCGGCCCCGGTCAGGAACACGGTCGCCGCCGGACGGAGTTCGCCGTCCGGCTCCCGCTCCAACTCGACCGTCACACCCTGGGGCCGCCAGGGGTCGAGCACCGGCCTTGGCGGCCGAAGCGCCCGCACGGCGCCAGGTGCGCCGGCCTTCTGACCACCGGGTGCGCCGGTCTGCCATCCGTGCGCCCGCTGACGGGCGCACGGACTGGTTCGCGGGTGGCGCGGATCCGCGCCACCCGGGTTCCGGCCGGCTCCGGCTCCGCTCAAGCAGCTACCCGTGGAGCGACTGGAAGTGGCGGCGGTACTGCTCGGGCGGACGGTCGAAGGCGGCAGCGAACACGTCCGCCGACGCAGCGCCCTCCTGGAAGCGCCGCTTGGGGAAGACCGGGAAGTCAAGCCCAAGCACCCGCTTCATCCCTCGCCGCACGACTTCGCCCTTCAGTTCGTACAGCGCCTCGTGCGAGCCGCCGACCAGGGCGTCGAACGGAATCGCCTCGGCCACGGCGATCACGGCCGGTCGCGTGAAGGGGCTGAAGCCATCGAAGCCGAGCAGCCGGGCCGGCGCGTGGGTGCGGACGGTCGCCCTCCCCAGACCGCCCGAGTAGGTCTGCGAGTGCTTGATCGCGTCGACGCCCCAACCCTCCTGGTAGAGCATCGAGTTGCCGACCACGCTGGTGATCGTCAGCTCGTGGTTCTCCTCCAGCGGGTAGTCCTTCAGGTTCTCGTCGCCGCCGTCGCCGTCGACCAGCAGCCGCCAGTCCGGGTAGCGCTCCCGAATGCCACGCAGCAGCGCCAGACCGACCGCGGCGCACTCGACGTCGAGCGGCTTGTAGTCCTCGATCACCTCGACCGCCCGCAGCGGATCGACCGCCTCGGCGCCGGCAGCGATCTCCTCGCCCAGCATCTCGAGGTCCACGCGCCGGAGGAACTCGCGCGCCTGGGCGGCGTCGCCCGCGCCGTCACCGACGCGGAGCGTGAACGCCTTGAGCCGGGCGGCGCTCGCACCACGCTCGAGCAACGCGCGGTTGAGCCCCACCAGCACGGCGCCGCTGTCGATGCCGCCCGAGAAGCAGACCCCGATCGGCTCTCGCTCCCGGTCCTCCGGCATCGCGTCGAGCCAGCCGCGGATCTCGAACATGAGGGCCTCGACGTAGCGCTCGCCGATCAGGTCCAGGTCCGGCGGCAACGTGCCGCGCGGCGGATCGAAGAAGCGCTCGTGGGTGGGGTTCGGATCGGGGCAGCCGATCAGGCGCAGCGTCGTCTGGTGATGCGCCGGGACCATCCGCGTATAGGTCGGGTGGAACTGGTCGAGATAGCCCTCGGCTTCGAGGCGATCCCGGATCTCGTCGATCCGCTGGGCGATGACGAGCATCGGCCCGGACGACTCCTTGGCCAGGAAGTAGCGCATCGGCCGGTCGAGGCTGCGGGCCATCACGATGTCCACTCCACGCCGCGCGGCGAGCGCGAACGACCCGTCGATGCCCAGCACCGCCTCGGGACCGCCCAGCAACCGTTGCCGGGCCTCGTCCGGCGTCAGGTTCCACAGCCTCTGTTCCCTGTCGTCGATCAGATTGAGAACACGTGCGATCGGTCTGTCCACCGTGACTTCCTCCTGCCAACTCCGATCCTCGAAACGCCGGCATCCGGCGCCGTCCACCACGGGCGGCGGGCGCCGGACGACCGCCTTGGGCCTGAAGCCGCATGGTACTGTCCCCGCGATGTACAGGCACCTTAAGGCCCCCGGTTCGGCGGGCCGCGGGCGGCTCCGCACTGTGTTTCGGGCCGGCGTTTTCGTCTTGGTCAGTACAGGTGTCTCGACCGTACACATCGGCTGCCAGAGCGAATCCGCGCCGGAGGAAACCGGACCCATCCTCCTGGAGGAGGAGGGCCTCGGCGTCGTCCAACTGCCGGACGGCTGCGCGCAGGTCGAGCCCAGCGAGCACCCGCTGGAGCTTGCCTGCGAACTCATCGAGACGACGGAAACGTCGGCCGGACCCGTGGGCACGATCCGTCTCGAACTTGGCGAGCCCCGCGACAGCTACATCGAGCTCGCGGACGTCTCCGCGATCGACACCCTCAGGGAGGAGCAGCGTCCGCTGTTCGAGGCGCTGCCCGGAGGCGAGTTCCTGGGCGTCGGCGGCACGCTCTTCTACGGCCCCTTCGGAGCCGCGCGCTACACCCGCGGACGATTCCAGGCCGAGGACGGCGCAACGCTCCAGCGGATCCGGTTCTTCATGGTCCACCCCACGCAGAACCGAGTCCTCACTCTCGTCTATGACCATCCGGTGGTCGACAACGCGGACTCAGCCGCACGGATCAACAACCATCTCCTCATGCTTCTGGAAAACCTCAGAAGCTCGGACGATCTGCAGGCCGCCGCGGCCGAGGGCGAGGCGCCAGCCGAAGACTGAGTCCGCCGCCTCCCGGAGGAGTTGACCGGTGCTCCCCCGCTGGCTCGACGACGACGAGGCTCTCGGACCCGATCCGGACGCCGCCGAGGACGTACCCCGGCACGATCGGCAGGCCGCCTGGTGGCGGCCGGGCCGGCGCGTCGGCCCGAAGACGCTCGCCGTCTTCAGCCGTCAGTTCGCGGTCCTGCTCGACGCCGGTCTGCCCCTGCTCCAGAGCCTGGAGATCCTCAGCGTCGAGGGTCAGCACCCCGGCCTGCGGAGGATCCTGCTCGACGTCCGCGCCGAGGTCGAAGCGGGTTCCAGCCTCGCCGACGCACTGAGGCGCCGGCCGCGCGCCTTCGGCGATCTCTACGTCAATCTCGTCGCGGCGGGCGAGGCCAGCGGCGCCCTGCACACCGTGATGGACCGGCTGGCGACCCACATCGAGAAGGTCGCCGCCCTGCGCAACCAGGTCCGTTCCGCCCTGACCTATCCGGCCGCCATCCTCACTGTCGCCGCCGCGGTCGTCTTCCTCATCCTGTGGAAGGTGATCCCGGTGTTCCAGCACCTCTTCGACGACATGGGCGGCGACCTGCCGCTCCTGACCCGGCTCGTGGTCGGCACGAGCGAGTTCATCGGCGCCTACGTGCTCGTGCTGGTCGCGCTCCTCGCGGTGGCCGGGTTCGCCGTGCCTCGGCTGCTCCGCACGCGGCAGGGACGGCAATCCGCCGACGGTCTCCTGCTGCGGCTGCCCGTCGCCGGCAAGCTCATGCTGCGCATCGTCACCGGCCGGACCTGCCGCACCCTGTCCATCCTGCTCTCCTCGGGCATTCCCATCCTGAACGCCCTGTCCATCGCCGCCGAGGCCGCCGGCAACGTCGTCGTCGCGAGCGCCCTCCACAAGGTGCGCCGCGAAGTCGAACAGGGTCGCCCCATCCACGAGTCCCTCCGACAAACGAAGATCTTCCCCGCCATGCTCTGCCAGATCGTCTACGTCGGCGAACAGACCGGCACCCTGAGCCCCATGCTCACCCGCATCGCCGACTTCTACGAGGAGGAGGTCGACAACGACGTCGACGCGATGATGAAGCTCCTCGAACCCGCCCTGATCAGCATCCTCGGCATCGTGATCGGCACGATCGTGATCTCGATGTACCTGCCGATGTACTCCGCGCTGACGCAGATCGGGTAAGGGCGATTCGCGCGCCGCTTCGCGGCAGCACGCCGGATGCGGACCAGAGCCCGAAGATCGGGAGTCGACGTCCTCGTCGGCATCCGGACTGGGTGCGCCGACGTCCCCGTCGGCATTCCGGACCGGCCGCAGGCCGGCTCCGCTCGAAGGATCCGCCAAGCGATTGACGACCGACCGCCCCTCGGCTACAAACACCGCATGCTGTCACCCGAAGAAGCCTGGACCGCGATCGCCGCGGAAGCGCAGACACTCGAAGTCGAGCAAGTCACCAGGGCGGATTCTGTGGGCCGGGTGCTGGCAGCGGGCCTCACCGCGACCGTCGACGTACCCGCGCACGACGTGTCGGCGATGGACGGTTTCGCCCTCGGCGCCGACGTCGAACCGGGCACCACGCTGCCGGTCGACGGAATCGTTGCCGCGGGAGACCCGCCGGGAGCGGAGCTCAGGTCCGGGGCGGCCATGCGGATCATGACCGGAGCCCCGGCGCCTGCCGGGGCGGACCGGGTGATCCCGATCGAACAGACCGAGTTCGATACCGCCGACGAAACGGGGACCACGGGAGCCGTCCGCATCGTGGAACCGGTGCCGGCGGACAGCCACATCCGGCGGCAGGCCGAGGTCACCGCGGCCGGCGGGCCCCTGCTGGCGGCGGGAGAGCTGCTGACGCCGGGCGGAGCCGGCGTGCTGGCGACACACGGCATCCGGGAGGCGCCGGTGTTCCGCCGGCCCACCGTCGCCACGCTCTCGACCGGCGACGAGATCGTGCCGGCCGAGGCGGAACCGGGACCGGGTCAGCTTCGGGACTCGCACCGCGACTTCCTGGCTGCCGCCCTCTCGCAACTGGGCATCGGCGCCCGCTCGCTCGGCATCGCGCGGGATGACCCCGCCGAGCTCCAGGCAAAAGTCGAACGCGGCCTGGAGTCGGACGTGCTTCTGATCTCCGGCGGCGTCTCGATGGGCGAGTTCGACTTCGTCGAGCAGGTTCTCGGCAACACGGGTCTCGGCTGCCGCTTTCTGTTCGACGCGGTCGCGATCCAGCCGGGAAAGCCCCTGGTCGCCGCCCGCCACGACCGGGGATGGGTCTTCGGCCTTCCCGGCAATCCCGCCTCGGCGATGGTCACCTATTGGCTGTTCGTGCGCCCCCTGTTGCGAGTCATGACGGGCGCCGGCGACAGCTACTGGCAGGGCGCCCTTCGCGCCAGTCTCGCAGGCAGCCTCCCGGGCGCGAAGTGGCGCGACCGCTTCCTTCCCTGCCGGCTCCGGACCGAGTCCGGGAAGGTGCTCGCGGACCCGCGACCGCCCCTCGGCTCCCACGACCTGGTCGCCTACGGCGCCGGCGCCGGACTCGTGCGCGTGCCGAAGCACAGCGCTCCGGCTGGCCGGGGTGAGCCCTGCGAGGTCCTGCCGCTGTAACGTCAGCCCTGCTGCTACACTCACGCGCCGCCGACCCGGAGGGGCCGTAGCTCAGTTGGGAGAGCGCTTGAATGGCATTCAAGAGGTCGTGGGTTCGACTCCCATCGGCTCCACCATTCCGGTCGGTCGCAACACTCACTCCGGGCGGGCGCTGTCGAGCATCGCCAGGAATGCCTGGCGCTGCTCTCGCATCGTGGATGCGGGCCCGACGGCGCGAAGGAACCAGGGGCCGCCGGGCGCTTCGATGACCGCGCCGTAGAGCGCGAAGTCCGGCTGGTCCGTGGTCGGGAAGCTGCCGATCGTGCTCGCCTTGACCATGCCCTCGAGTTCGATCCAGATGCGGCGGACGCCGTCGCTCTCGCGGCTCTGCGTGACCGGCTCGGGAGCGCCGGGATCAAGAACGACCTGGCTCTTCCAGCGTTCGATGTTCGCCGCCGCGCCCCCGCCGCCGCCGGGCCCGAAGAAGTACATCGAGATCTCGGCCACACCCCCCGAACCGGGGATTTCGGCCTCGAGCATGCGCATCGACGATCGGGGTTCGAGCCGGTTCCAGGCCGCCGGCAGCGCGATCGACACGCCGTTGGCGGTCACCGGCGCCGACAGCTCGACTGCCTCCGCTCCTTCCTCGGCGCCCGCGTTGCCCTGGGCCGGCGTATCCGGGCCACAAGCCAGGAGCAGAAGAGCCAGGCCGAGCGCCGGCACGCGGGGTAGCGAAGTAGCGGTCGGCGTCGTCATCGTTGGCTCCTCATGCGGTCATGGACTCGGGCGAACAGCCGGTGGGCTGAGGATATGCTGCCAAGCGGAAGCGCTCGGGGGCTGGTGCCTCCTGCGGTCTTCAAAACCGTTGTCGGGGGCGTAATGCGTCTCCGGGGTGGGTTCGATTCCCATGCGCTTCCGCCACCGGCGCAAGCGGTGCCGCTACGAGGCCGCGGCGGTCTTCGAGCTGTCGCTCTTCCCGGAAGAACTGGACGCTCCCGCCTTCTTGCCCGAGTCCGCGGACGACTCCTTCGCCGCGGACTTGCCGTTGCTTTCCGAGCCGTTGCCATTCGCCGCGGCGCGATCGGACTCGCCTCCCCCGGCCGGACTCTTGTCCTTGCGGGCGTAGTCGTTCACGTACCAGCCGCTGCCCTTGAACTGGAACGCGGGCGCGGAGAGCAGTTTCTTCAGGCTGCTCCGGCCGCACTCGGGACACTCCTCAAGCGGCGGCGCGGCGAACGCCTGGATCGCCTCCAGCGTGGCCTCGCAATCCGTGCATCGATACTCGTAGAGAGGCATGACGGCCGCGGATGATAGCAGTTGGCAGCAGTCTCCCGCGCAAGCTGCCAATCACTGGGTGCGCCGGCCTCCAGACCTGCGCCTCCCGCCAGGAGGCGCTAGAACCGGTACGCCAAACCGACGTGGGCCGCGGCGTACGTGCTGGCGGCATCGATGTCCGCGTAGTGGCCCGACAGTTCGATGACGACCGAGAGCCGCTTGTTGATCGGGAAGTCGCCGGACACGCCGAGCGTCAGACCGGGGCCCTCCTCCGAATCCACGCCGTTGCCGAGCTGGTAAAGGCCGAGGCCGAAGAACACCCCCGACTCGTAGTAGAGCTCCTGGAAGCGGTACTCACCGGCAATCGTCGCGTACCGGAACGTCGGGCTCTCCAGCGTGCCGACCTGATCACCGCTGAGACCGATGCTCCCGAAACGAACTCCGACCGCGGTGCGCGGCTGCGTACGCCAGGAGAACGCCGCCTGCACGCCGCTGCTGTCGGTTCCCTCACTGAAACTGCCGCCGATCGACGGGCTGAGCGTGACCGTGTAGCTGTAGCGCTCCTGGGCCGCGGCCGAGCCCGCACCGGCGAGCAGGAGGAGGAGCGCCGCCAGCAACAGGACAACGGGACGGTAGACGGGTCGCGGCGCCCGCGGTCGCCCGCACCCGGGGCGGGAATGAGGTTCCGATGCGGTCAAGTGAATCTCCTTTCGGCGCGGCGGGCACTCTAGCAACCAGTGCCCCAATGACTCAGGCGGAATGACTCGGGGCGGAATGACTCGGGCGGAATCCGTCCTGGTCAACAGACATGACCGGGAACGAACCACCCACCCGAAGACTGCCTACTTCGTTCTACGGATCTCGACGGCGAAACGTCCGTATCCGATTTCGGTCCGTGGCCGTCCGCCTCCGCCGGACCCTCCGGAAATGCGCGAGGAGGAGCGCCGCCCTGGCCCTCGACCTCATCCTGCCCCGTGTTTGCCTCGCCTGCTCCGCTCCGGCCCAACGGGAGCTCAGTCTGTGCCTCGATTGCCGCCGCCTGCTCGAGCCGCCCCGGCACGCCCTCGCGGCCGGCGACCGGCTCGAGGGCTGCGATGCCTTCTTCTGGCTCTGGGCCTACCAGCCGCCGCTCGACCAGGTGATCCTGGGACTCAAGCACCGCCGGCTCGAGTACCTCGGAGACCACGTCGCGGCCGAAACCGTGAACGCCCTGGGAATGGAATTGGGCCGCGCCGAGTTGATTGTCCCGATGCCCATGCACTGGCGCCGCCGCCTCGTCCGCGGCCGGAACCACGCCGAGTCGATCGCCCGTCCGCTCGCCGGGAAGCTCGGCATTCCGTGGCGCGCCGCTCTCCGGCGCCGGACCCTGGGCCGACCCCAGGTCGGTCGCAGCCGGCGCCAGCGGCTCGCCAACCCGACCGTCATGTTCCACTGCCCCCGGCCGGCCGAGGTCCGGGATCGCGTCGTGCTCCTGGTCGACGATGTCGTGACGACGGGCGCCACGGCCACTCGCGCCGCGCGTTGCCTGCGAGCCGCCGGGGCGGCCGAGGTCATCGTGTTCACGCCCGCGCGAACGCCGGGCTGACCGCCCAACTCTTCCGCTATAGTGGTCCGCTGACATGAATTGCCGGAACCATCCCGGCGACTCCCGGTCGACCGTGGCGCTCCCGCGCCTGCTCTCGGCGGGAGTCCTCGCGCCGGTCGCCGCGGTCGCCCTGTTCGCCGCCGCGCCCGTCCGGGCGGGCCTCGACGTACCCAGCCTCGGCGATCCGACCGCCGGCCGTCTGGTGGGCCGCGTCCACGCCGGCAAGGCGCCGCTGCCCAAGGCCCAGGTCTACGTCTACGACGTCGCGGACAGCAGCAAGGTTCTCGCGACGACGGATCGCTTCGGGCGCTACGCCTTCCAGCCCCTGCCCGCCGGCATCTACCGGGTGATCGCCCACCGGCCGGGCTACGTCCCCGCGGTGGCGGAACTCACGCGCACGACGGGCGAATCGGTCCAGTCTCTCGACTTCGAGCTGGGAACCCGGGCGCGTCGCTCCGGCAACGACGGCAAGGACGACGACGAGGACTTCTGGTCGATCCGCGCCCGCATCCCCAGCGATGTCCTGCGCCAAATCCAGATCGCCGAGGCGATCGCCGACGATTCCGACTGGGCCCTCGAGACGGCGATCCAGCGGGAGCGATTCGAAGCCGAACTGAGGACTCTCTCCGGCATCGAGGAGGCCGGCGAGGCCGGCGCCCTGGTGCTGGGCAGCCAGCTCGATCTCCGCAGCCGGTTCGGCGAAACGCAGCTCGCCCTCCGCTCCGACCTGCGCGAGTTCAAGCGTCAGGCCTTCATGGCCGACGCCGCGCAGCAACCGGTCGGCGACAGCCAGGCCTTCGCGCTCGACGTGAACCACCGGGGTTCGAACATCCAGTTCACCTCGCAACGCCACCGCTTCCAGGGTCCGCAGGCCGGAGCCTGGGACGACCTGGACTCCATGGCCGCCGGACTGGAGAGCTACGGCGTTCGCCTGGAACAGGCCGCCGGCGGCGGAGCCTCCCACTTCGAGGCCCGCTACACCGCCGACAACAACTTCCACCACGGCTTCGGTGACCTCTACGCCGGCCCCAGCGGGGTCCACAGCCGGGCGCTGGCCGCGATCGATTCACCGATGTCGTCGACCACCCTCGAGTTCCGCGGCGCCTACGAGCGGCAGCTCACCGCCAGCACGTCCCTCGAGACCGGCATCAGCTACCGCGAGCGCCAGGCCTACGGCGACGGCCGGCTGTCCAGTTGGGGCGAGGATCCCCACCAGCGTTTCGACGTCTTCGGCCAGGGAGACTGGGAGATCCAGCCCACCGTCATCCTCGAATACGGCATGTTCAGCACCCTGAGCGACGGCAGCCTCTCGTTCACGCCCCAGGCCGGCTTCGTGGTCGAACTCGGTCCACACTGGCTGGCCAGCATCGCGGCAAGCCAGCGGGTCGACTCCGAACAGTTCCTGTTCCGCGACTTCCTGCCCGTGCAGTACCAGGACGACGACACCTGCAGCACGACCTACGAGCACTGCTATCGGGTCAAGCTCAGCCGCCGGCTCGGCGCATCGGGCCAGGACCACGGCTTCGAGTTCGGCGTCAACCGCCGGCAGTTCGCCGACAACGTCCGGCTGTACTTCAGCCGCGACATCTTCGACCGGTTGGAAAGCCTGCTGCTGGTCGACGGCGACCAGGTCGAGGAAGTCCAGTTCGGCCTCCAGCAGCGCCTGGGCGAGAAGATCCTGACCCGCGTCAGCACCTCGGCCGCCGTCGGCGGCGGCGGTCTGCTCCGGGCCAAGGACGGCGGCAGTCTCCGCAACGATGTCCGTTACCTGGTCGCGAGCGCGGACACACGCTTCGAGCGCAGCTCGACCGGCGTCCTGGTGGCCTACCGCTGGGTCGAACAGGAACTCTCGCCCGTCACCCACGACGTCGCCGACTTCCGGCCCGCCGGCCTGGACACCGTGCTCGCCGTGGAACGCATCCAGCTCGTGCTGACCCAGGACCTGCCCTGGGTCACGGGCCTGCAGAACTGGGCCCTGCAACTCGAAATGCAGCTCAGCCGCGGACACGTCCCGATCGAGTCGAGCAACGACCCCGACCAGCTCCGCCGCCGCGTCCTCGCCGGCATCGCGGTCCGCTTCTAGGCGGAATCACCGGGTGCGCCGGCCTTGCGCGGGCCTTCTGGCCCGCGTTCGGTGTGCCGCCGCGAAGCGGCGCGCAACGAGTTGCCCGGATAAGCCGGCCAGAAGGCCGGCGCACCCAGTCTCCGGCATCCAAGCGGCCGTGCCGTCCGTGCGTGCGGTTCAACAAACCGTGCCCGGACCAACGGATTGAACTCGCGCTAGACCCCCAGGAGGGGTAATGTGCCCTAGGATCAAGGGACAACGGCCGTTCCTCGATGGCACAGCACGTGCTTACGACATACTGAATCGGCCCTCCTGACGGTAGTCCCGGGCCGCGCCTGAGACGAAGACGCCACACCCCAAACGAGCAGGATCCCCAGTGATGCGCATCGAGTCCCGACCGGCCCGGCTCGGCCTCACGGCGGCTCTGCTTCTGCTGACGATCCTCGTTGTCGGTCTGGGGGGGTTCTCGGTCGGTCGCAAGGTGGCCTCCTTCCAGACGATCGGCGTCGTCGCGGAGGCGACCGACAGCGGCTTGCGCGTCGTGTCGGCGGACGAAGCATCGGACCTCGAGACGGACGACATCATCGTTCTCGTCAACGGGGAGCGGGCGCTGTCGGCCGACGAACTCGATCGGTTGCTGCGCTGCTGCAGCGAGAGCGACCTGCAGGTGCTCCGGGACGACGAACTCGTTTCGGCCAGCCACAGCCTGCCGGGCGTGACCCTGGACTGGGCGTACATCGTGCTCGCCCTGACCGGGATCGCCTACCTGCTGATCGGTCTCTACACGCTGAGCCGGCAGCGCACGAGGCCGATCCTCCTCTTCCACCTCTGGACGTTGACCTCGGCCGCCGTCTACCTGTTGACGCCGGTCGCCCCCTTCGACGGCATCGACCGCATCTTCTACCTGGCCGACAGCGTCTGCCGCCTCCTGCTGCCGCCGCTCACGCTGCACTTCTTCCTCATGTTCCCGGCGCGGCCGCGCTCGCGCTGGCTGCGGCGGGCCGCCCCCTGGCTCTACCTGCCGGCGACGGCGCTCCTCGTCGTGCAGTTCGATCAGATCTTCGGCAGCGGCACGCTGACCGGCGGGTTGAGCGCGGCGACCCTGGAGCGACAGGACCGCATCGAACTCGTTCTGCTCGTCGCCTTTGCGCTGGCGGCGGCCGCGGTCCTGGGACGCAGTCTGCTGTCGCGCCACGGTTGGGAACAGGGCCGCCAAACCCAGTGGATTGCGTTCGGCGTCGCCGGCGGCTACCTGCCGTTCCTGCTGCTCTACGTGGTGCCCTTCTCCTTCGAGCTCCCGGCGCCCGCCTGGCTGAGCGTCGCCGCGACGGCGCCGCTGGCGCTGGTGCCGCTGAGCTTCGCCTACGCCCTGTTGCGCTACCGGCTCTGGGACGTGGCCGTGATCGCCCGCGACGTGGCGACCTATGCGCTGACCGTGCTGCTGGCCGTGCTCGGGTTCTCGCTGCTCAGCCTGCTCATCCGCCGCGGCGTGCCCCAGGACATGGTCGTGGCAAGGGGCGTTCTCAACGCCAGCGCTCTCCTGCTCATCGGCACCCTCTCGATCCCGGTGCGGCACGGCATCGGAGCCAGCCTCCAGCGGCTCCAGTACCGGGCGCAGCAAAGCCGGCGCGCCCTGGAACGGCTGGGCGAGGAACTGCTCCACGAGCGGGATCTCGACCGGCTCGCCTCGAGCATGCTGAAGGAACTCGAAGAGGGGCTGGACCTGGAGCAGAGCAACCTGTTCCTGGTCGAGGGAGACCACCTCGTCGCGGTCAGGGAGGAACCGGAGGCGCCCTCGCTCGAACTCAGCGACGTCGACGCTGGCGTCTGGAACGAGCCGCACGTCCTGCTCGCGCCGGCGCCGCTCGCCGACACGGCGAAGAGCACCCCGATGCGGCTGTCCGTCCTCGGCTATCACTGCGTCTTCCCGCTCGCGGTGCGCGAGCGCCGGGTCGGCCTCCTGTACGTCGGCCACCACACGGGCGGCGCACCGCTGTCCAGCGACGACCTGGCCCTGATTCGCCAACTGCTGAACCAGGCATCCCTCGCGATCGAGAACGCGCAACTGCTGGAGCAGAGGCGACGGCAGGTGGACCGCGTTTCCGAACTCAAGCAGTTCAGCGACGAGATCATCGAGTCCTCGCCCGCCGGCATCGCCGTTGTCGACTCGGCCGACCGCATCGTGACCGCGAACGGCGCCTTCGCGGCTCTCGTCGGGCTGACCCGGAGCCACCTCGAGGGCCGGGAGCTCGGCGACCTGATCCCTCTCGAACTCCTGCCGAAGCAGGGCGCCCCGCCGGTCGAAGTCCGGTTCGAGGGTCTTCACTCCGACCAGAAAGCGCTTCCGCAGGAAGCGGCAGGAGAGAAAGCGCTTCCGCAGGAAGCGGCAGGAGAGAAAGCGCTTCCGCAGGAAGCGGCAGGCAAAGCGCACCTGCAGTTGTCCGTGGCCAGGTTCCTGGGCTCCGCCCACGGCCATCGGGTTGTCGTCGCACTGGACATCACGGAACGCGAGGCGATGAAGCGGAAGCTGGCCGAGAACGAGCGGCTGGCGGCGATCGGCGCGATGGCCGCCGGCGTCGCCCACGAGGTGAACACGCCGCTGACCGGCATCTCGAGCTATGCCCAGATGCTCCTCGCCGAAACGCCCGACCGGGATCCGCGTCGGCGACTGTTGCGCAAGGTCGAACGCCAGACCTTCCGCGCCGCCCGCATCGTGAACACCCTGCTCGACTTCGCGCGCCGCGGCCGGCACGAGCCGGCCGCCGTCGACATGGGAGCGGTCATCCAGGAAAGCTGCGACGTGCTCGCCGAGCGGTTCGCCGAAGCGGGCGTCGAAGTCCGTGTCGACCTCGGCCCGGACGGCGCGATCTGGGTGCTCGGCAACGAGACGGAGTTGGGCCAGGTCCTCGCCAACCTGCTGACGAATGCCGTCGACTCGATAACCGAGGCGGGCGGAGCGCCGGATGCCGTAAACGCGGGTCAGAAGGCCCGCGCCACGGCCGGCGCACCCGGTGGCTCCGGACCCAGGCAGCTCACCCTCGCCGTGGAAAACCCGAACGGCACGATCAACGTACATATCGATGACACGGGCCCCGGGATTCGGCAACAGCACCTCGATCGTGTATTCGAGCCCTTCTTCTCCACTCGCAAGGCCAGCGGCGGCACCGGCCTCGGTCTCTCCATCAGCCAGGAGATCGTGCGCCGGCACGGCGGCGACCTCTTCGCAACCAACCTCGACCCGCGCGGCTGCCGATTCACCGTCCGGCTGCCACAGATGGTCTCCCCGCCGCTAGCTCAGGCCGAGGAACACGGACCATGAACATACTCGTCGTCGACGACGAAGAAGTCCTGCAGGACGTTCTCACGGCCCTGATCCGGCAGGAGGGGCACCATCCGATCTGCTGCGCCTCGGGCCAGGAGGCGCTGGCCGTGCTCGCCCAGGAGGAGATCGACCTGGTGCTGCTCGACCTGATGCTGCCGGACATGAACGGCAAGGAGGTCATGCGCCGGATCCGGCAGAGCGAGCCGGACCAGGTCGTCGTCATCATCACCGCCTACTCCTCGATCGAAGGGGCGATCGAGGCGATGCGCGAGGGCGCCTTTCACTACCTGCCCAAGCCGTTCAAGAACGAAGAGGTCCGGCTGACCATCCGCCAGGGTCTCGAACGCCGCCGGCTGACCGCCGAGAACCGCGACCTGAAGGAGCAACTGCGGGAACGCCAGGGCTTCGACAGGATCATCGGCAAGAGCCGCTCCATCCGCCAGGTGTTCGACCTGATCCGCAGAGCCGCGCCCTCGAAGAGCAACATCCTGATCCGCGGCGAGAGCGGCACCGGCAAGGAACTCGTCGCCAAGTCGATCCACGGCAACTCGAAGCGCAAGGACGGACCGTTCGTCACCGTGAACTCGGGCTCCATGCCCAGCGAGCTCCTGGAGAGCACGCTCTTCGGCCACGTCAAGGGGGCCTTCACCGGCGCCGTCTCGCACAAGAAGGGCCTCTTCGAGGTCGCCGATGGCGGCACGATCTTCTTCGACGAGATCGGGAACATCCCGCCCGACACCCAGTCCAAGCTCCTGCGCGTGATCCAGGAGAAGGAGTTCATGCGCCTCGGCGGACTCGAAACGCTGCGGGCCGACGTCCGGATCGTCGCGGCGACGAACGCCGACCTGGAGACGCTGGTCGCCGGCGGCGAGTTCCGCGAGGACCTCTACTACCGCCTCAACGTGATCACGATCCAGCTACCGCCCCTGTCCCGCCGCGTCGAGGACATCCCGTTGATCTCCCAGCACTTCCTGCGCACCTATTCGAGCGAGAACGAGAGGCAGCCGCGACGGCTGACCTCCCAGGCGATGGACCTGCTGATGGCCTACCACTGGCCCGGCAACGTGCGCGAGCTCGAAAACGTGATCGAGCGGGCGGTCGTCCTCTCGACCGGTGAGGAGATCGGAGTCGACCTGCTGCCGGGCAACATCCGCAGGCCCGACACGACGTTGCCGCCCCCGGAGACGCTGCCGACCCGCGGCGTCTCGTTCAAGGAAGCGGTCAGCGCCTACGAACGGCAGTTGATCGTCAAGGCGCTGCAGGCCTGCGGCGGCGTCCAGAAGCGCGCCGCGGAGCGCCTCAAGGTCAAGCCCACGACGCTCCACGAAATGATGAAGCGCCTCCGCGTCACCGTCGAGAGCCGGGCGAGCTGACCCACCGGGTGCGCCGGCCTTCTGGCCGGCCCGTCTTCCGGCCGCCTCCGGCGGCAGCCGGCCAGAAGGCCGGCGCACCCAGTGGCTAAGGCTTGACGAGGCCGTCGTAGGCTTCGGGTCGCCGGTCGCGGTAGAACTGCCACACGGACCGCACCTCGTCGATCATCCCGAGGTCGAGGTCCGCGACGAGCAGTTCGTCCTCGTCTCCTGACGCCTGGGCGACGATCTCGCCCCGCGGGCTGACGAAGTAGCTGCTGCCGTAGAACGAACCGAGGTCCCAGGGCTTCTCTTTGCCGACCCGGTTGACGCAGCCCATGAAGTAGCCGTTCGCCACGGCGTGGGCCGGCTGCTCGATCGTCCACAGGTGGTCGGAGAGACCGGCCACGGTGGCCGACGGGTTGTAGACGATCTCGGCGCCGGCGAGGCCCAGGGCCCGCGCGCCCTCCGGGAAGTGGCGGTCGTAGCAGATGTAGACGCCGACCCGGCCGTAGGCGGTGTCGAACACCGGGTAGCCGAGGTTGCCCGGGCGGAAGAAGTACTTCTCCCAGAAGCCGGCAACCTGCGGGATGTGCGTCTTGCGGTACTTGCCCAGATAGCTGCCGTCGGCGTCGATCACGGCGGCCGTGTTGTAGAGGATACCCGCGGTCTCCCGCTCGTAGACCGGCACGACGATGACCATGTCGAACCGGCGCGCGTACTCCGCCATCCGCTCCGTGGTCGGGCCGGGAACCGGCTCCGCGGCCGCGAACCAGCTCGAGTCCTGGCCGGGGCAGAAGTACGGCGTATTGAACACTTCCTGCAGGCAGAGAACCTGGACGCCCTGCCGGCCCGCATCCTCGACGTACGGGATGTGCTTGGCCGTCATCGCCTCGACCGTCGCGGCGACCTCAGAGGCCGACGCGCCGTCTCCGCAGGTGCCCTCCGGCAGGGACAACTGGATCAGGCCCGATTTCAACATTCTGCTCATGTCATCTCTCTCCCTATCTGTCGGTGCGCCGGCTAGAACGGCCCACCGAACAGCCCTCTCTTGATGAAGTTTCCGCCGCCCGAACGCCCGTGCCAGATGTTGTCCTCGACGACCACCCGGCCGCGGCTGATCACGATCTCGGAGACGCCCTGGACCTCGGTGCCTTCGTAGGTGTTGTAGTCCACGGCCATGTGGTGCGTGTGCGGGTTGTTCACGCTGATCACCTCCCGCCGGTCCGGGTTGAAGACGACGATATCCGCGTCGCTGCCGACGGCGATCGTCCCCTTCTTCGGGAACAGCCCGAACAGCTTGGCGGCCGCGGTCGAGGTCAGCTCGACGAACTTGTTGACCGACAATCGCCCGCCCGCGACGCCGCCGTTGTAGACCAGGCTCATCCGGTTCTCGACTCCAGGGGCGCCGTTCGGGATCTTGCTGAAGTCGTCTATCCCGAGCACCTTCTGGTCCTTGAAGCAGAAGGGGCAGTGATCGGTCGAGATGCTCTGCAGGTCGCCGAAGCCGAGCCCCCGCCACAGGTGGTCCTGGTTCCATTTCTCGCGCAGCGGCGGCGTCATCACGTACTTGGCGCCCTCGAAGTCGTCCTGGTCGCCCGGAGACCGCCCGGAAGGCCGGTCGTAGTGGCTCAGGTCGAGGAACAGGTACTGCGGGCAGGTCTCCGCGAACACCTGGGCGCCGCGGTTGCGCGCCAGCGTCACCTGCTCGAGAGCATCGGCGCAGCTCAGGTGGACGATGTAGACAGGCACGCCGGCCACCTCGGCAATCGCGATCGACCGGTGGACGCCCTCCGCCTCCATCCGGGTGGGGCGGGTCAGGGCGTGGTACTTGGGCGAGGTCTTCCCCTCGGCCAGCGCGATCTTGACGATCTCGTCGATCACGATTCCGTTCTCCGCGTGCATGCAGACCAGGGTGCCGTCCTCGCCGGCCTTGCGCATCGCGCGAAACAGCGTGCCGTCGTCCACGTAGAGCACACCCGGGTAGGCCATGAACATCTTGTAGGAGGTCACGCCCTCGTCCGCCAGGCGCCGCATCTCCCACAGGCGGTCGTCCTCCATGTCGGTCACGATCATGTGGAAGCCGTAGTCGATGCCCGCCTTGCCGGCCGCCTTTTCGTGCCACGTCTCGAGCCCCTGGAGCGTGGACTCGCCCTTCGTCTGGATCGCGAAGTCCACGATCGTCGTCGTGCCGCCGAAGGCGGCCGCCCGGGTGCCGGTCTCGAAGTCGTCCGCGCTCGTCGTGCCGCCGAAGGGCATGTCCATGTGCGTGTGGGGATCGACGCCGCCCGGGATGACCAGCCGTCCCGCCGCGTCGATCGTCCGGTCGGCCTCGACGTCCAGGTCGCGGCCGATCAGCGAAACCGTCTCGTCCTCGACGAAGACATCGGCGCGGTAGTCGTCCACCGCCGTCACGATGCGACCATTTCGAATCAATAGGGACATCGTTTCTCCTCTCCGGCAGCGGGCCCTGCGGATCCGTACACTCTAACCCCATGACCGGCGCCGCGCCCCACTCCGTCCGCCGCCATCTGCGGGTCGCGATCGAGGCCTACGACGCGACGATCCGGCAGTTCATCCCCGGCTACGAGGAGACTGGGTGCGCCGTAGCCGCACGACCCGCGCGATCGCCGCCAGGTCGAGAACCACGGCTTCCACCTCGAACCCGCCGCCCTCCGCCAGTTCCCGCACGGCGTCGAGCTGCCCCTTGCCGATCTCGACCAGCAACCGCTGACCCACCGCAAACCACTCGCCCGCTCCAAGCAACCGCCTGTAGAAGTCCAGGCCGTCGCCAGCGAACAGGGCCTCCGGCGGCTCGTGGTCGCGCACCTCCGGCATCAGCGAGTGCCACTCGCCGACGTCGATGTAGGGCGGATTCGAGACGACCACGTCGAACGCCTGCAACCGCAGAGCCGACAGGAGGTCCGCGCGGACGAGGCGCACCCTGCCCTCCACCTCGTGGAGGCGGCAGTTCGACGCCGCCACCGCCAGCGCGCCGAGCGAAAGGTCCGTCGCGACGACCGAGGCCTCCGGGCGCTCCAGCGCCACCGTGATCGCGATGCAGCCGGACCCCGTCCCCAGGTCGAGCACCCGGGCGCCGGGGCCGACGCCGACGCAGTCAAGCGTCGCCTCCACCAGGTGTTCCGTCTCCGGCCGCGGAACCAGCGCCCGCGGATCGACTTCGAAGCCGCGGCCGTAGAACTCACGCCGCCCCACCAGGTAGGCCATCGGTACGCGGTCCGCCCGCCGGCGGATCAACTGCCCGTAGCTCACCTCGGCGGGCTCCGGGACGTCCTCGTCCGAGCGGGCGTACACCTGCGCCTCTTCGAGTCCCAGCACCTCGCCCAGCAGCCGCGCGGCCTCCCGGCGCGGCATGTCGACCGCACCGCTCAGGTGACCCGCGCCCAGGTCGAGCAGGTCGACGATTCGGGCGGCCCCGGCTGAGGGCTTCTGGCCGTCCGGCACCGGACGAGAGCCTCCTCAGATCGCTCCGCTGTCGCCGGACTGCTGCAGCCGCTCCGCTTCGAAGTGCCGGTGCAGCGGGGCGATCAGCGGATCGAGGTCGCCCTCGAGGATGGAAGGCAGCTTGTGGACGGAGAGCCCCGCGCGGTGGTCGGTCACCCGGTTCTGCGGGAAGTTGTAGGTCCGGATCTTCTCCGAGCGGTCGCCGCTGCCGACCATCCGCCGGCGCTCCTCGCCCATCTCGGCGCTGGCCTTCGCCTCCTCGATCTCGAGCAGGCGGCTCTTGAGCACCCGCATCGCCTTCGCCTTGTTCTTGATCTGGCTCCGTTCGTCCTGACAGGTGACGACCACGCCGGTGGGCTGGTGCGTCAGGCGCACCGCCGAGTACGTCGTGTTGACGCCCTGGCCGCCGGGGCCTGACGCGCAGTAGGTGTCCACCCGCAGTTCCGAGGGGGCAATCTCGATCTCGATGTCCTCCGCCTCGGGCAACACGGCGACGGTGACCGCCGACGTGTGGATGCGGCCCGAGGCCTCCGTCTCCGGCACCCGCTGGACGCGGTGGACGCCCGCCTCGTAGCGCAGGGTGGCGAACGCCCCCCGCCCCTCGACGATCGCCGACACTTCCTTCACGCCGCGAATGCCGGACTCGGACAGGTCGAGGATGTTGACCTTCCAGCGGTGGGCCTCGGCGAAGCGGCTGTACATGCGGAAAAGCTCCGCCGCGAACAGGGTCGCCTCGTCGCCGCCGGTCCCGGCGCGGATCTCGAGTACGGCGTTGCGCTTCTCGTTGGGATCCTTGGGCGCCAGCTCCTGCTTCACCCTCTCCTCGAGCGCGTCGAGCGCCGCCTGCAGCACCCCCTTCTCCTCGGTCGCCACCTCGAACAGATCGTCGTCGCGGTCGAGCTCGCTCAGGAGCTCCCTCGTCTGGTCGAGTTCGTCCCTCGTCCTCTTGTACCGGTGGAAGAGCTCGACAACCGGGTTCAGCTCCGCCAGCGCCCGGCTCGTGTCGCGAAACTGAGCGGGACTCTTCAGCACGTCCGGATCGGCGAGCCTGGCCGTCAGCTCGTCGTAGGTGTGCTCAATCTGTTCCAGCTTGTCGAGCATCGCCCGAGATCCTCCAGTCCGTTCCATATCCTGCCACGGTAGACCGGTGGCAGCCGCCACCGGGTGCGCCCGGCCCTCTGGCCGGCTGCCGCCGCGACTGGGTGCGCCGGCCTTCTGGCCGGCTGCCGCCGGAATGCCGGATCCCGCCTCACGGGTTATCGTTTCGTATGGCCGCGACGATGATCGCCCTGACCCTGCCCCTGCTGGCGCTGGCGGTCGACGACGATCCCCGTATCCGTCTGGTCGAGCTCCAGTCCGTTGGACAGCACGAGGCCACCCTCGACGAAACGCAGCGGATCCGCGGCGAGCAGCCCGACCTCGCGGCCGGGTACGGCCTCTGCTACCTGGAGGGACGGCTGCTCGAGGAGCTCGGTCGGCTCGAAGACGCCTCCGAAGCGTTCGCCACCTGCCTGACCGAAACTCCGGCGCTCGAACCCTGGGCTCGCTACCGGCTGGCGCTCGCCCAGACCCGGCTCGGCGCACCGGAGATCGCGGCCGGCGTCTCGGCGACGCTGCTCGGCAACCGGCCGCCGCGGGTTCTGATCCGGCCCGCGGCCGAGCTCCTCGCGTCGAGTCTCGACCGGGGCGGGGACTGCCGGCTGCTCGGCGGAGTCGCCGTATCCCGCATGCCCGCTTCCGAACGCCGGCTGCTGAGTCTGAGCCGCGCCAAGTGCCGGCTCGCCGCCGGCGAGCTGGACGAGGGAGCTCTCGAGCTGCTCGACCTGCTCGAGGAGCGCTCGAACGACGTCGTGGCCTTCGAAGCCGCCGAACGGCTGCACGCGCTCCGTCCGGAGCCCCCGAACCCGCAGGAACTGCTGCTCCTCGGCACGACCTTCCACGAACATCGCGCGTTCGACCGCTCCAATCAACTCCTGGGCCAAGTCGTCATCGACCTCGACGTGCGGACGAACTCCGGCTTCGAGATCCACTACCGGTTGGCTCGCAGCCACTTCTGGCAGGGCCGCCTGGACGACGCCGCCCGGCACTACGAAGTGCTGGCGACGAACGTCGGCTCAGCGCACCACTCGGCGCAGGCGCTCTACCACAAGGCCAGATCGGAAGAGCTGTCCGGCGACTGGGAGGCCGCCTCCAACACCTTCCGGCGGACCTACCTGGCCCATCCCCAGGGCAACTTCGCCGCCGCGGCGCTGCTCGGTGCGATGCGCCTCGACTGGCGGCGCGGGCTCGAGGACAGGGCGCTCGAGCTCTACTCGGTGCTGCTCCAGTTCCAGAGCGACCGTGCCATCGTGGCCCGCGGCAGCCTCTTCCTCGCTGTTTCCGACATCGTCCAGGGACGCCTCGACCGCGCTGGAGACCGGCTGGCCGACGCGGAGCGCGCGAGTCGCAGCGTCGCCCTCGAAGTCCGCTACTGGCGAGGCCGGCTGCTCGAGGCCCGCGGCGGCCTCGACCGCGCAATCGAGAACTACGTCGACGTGCTCGCGGCCGACCTCTATCACCCCCTGGCGCAGGAGGCCGGGAAGCGTCTTGCCGCCGAGCCGCTCGCGGTTCACGCCCGGCGGCTCGCGGGCGAACTGGCTCGTTCGCAGGACCCGACGATGCTCTACCGCGCCTGGCTGCTCTACGGCCGGCGCGGCGACGAAGCCGTAGCCGCCCGGCAGCTTCTTCAGGGTCGGCTGGTCGCCGACGCCGGCGTTCGTTCCTTCCTGACCTTGCGCGGCGTGCCCCCCGACAGTTGGCCGCTGTGGACCCAGTCCACCTCCAGCCCACAGGAGCTGATGCTGGCGCTCGGCCTGTGGGGAGACGCGGTCGAGGTCGTGAACCGACACTTCCCGGTGGCGAACCCCCGCCTCGCCCTGACCGCGGCCGAGGGCCTCGCCCGCAGCCGGCCGCGGCGCGCCCTCCTGATCGCCGAGATCCTCGGCCAGCGCGCGCCGAGCCGGGTTCCGGAGCCGCTCCACCCGCTCACGCTCCGCCAGGCGCTCTACCCGCGAGCCTACGGCGAGTTGATCGACTCCGCCGCCGCCCAGCGCGGCCTGGACCCCTTCCTGATGGCGGCGATCATGCGCCAGGAAAGCCGGTTCGACCACCAGGCGGTCTCGGCGGCGTCGGCGCGCGGCCTGATGCAGTTCGTCTACCCGACCGCGGCGCGGCTGGCGGCCAACTCCGGCAGGCCGCTGCGCACGCCTCGCGATCTGGAAGACCCCGCACTCGCGATCGAACTCGGCGCCGCGTACCTGGCGGAGCTGCGCGCCCTGTTCGGCAACGAACAGCACATCATGGTCGCCGCCTACAACGCCGGCGAAGCGCAGGCCGGCCTGTGGCGCCGCCACTGCTACACCAGCGGCGCCGACGAGTACTTCACCAAGGTCGGCTTCAGCGAAACCAGGAACTACGTGGAGCACGTCCTCCACAACCTCGCCCACTACCGCGACCTCTACGACCCCGTAGCGTAGAGCGATGGCGAAGACCCCCGGCCGCCTCCGGATCGTGGCCACGCCGATCGGCAACCTCGCCGACCTCTCGCCCCGCGCCCGCGACGCGCTGCTGACCGCCGATCTCGTCGCCTGCGAGGACACCCGCCGCACCGGCCGGCTGTTTCAGAATCTCGGCGCCGCCGGCGCCGGCGGCCGGCCCGCGATGCTGCCGCTCCACGACCACAACGAGGACCGGCAGATCGGCCGCGTGCTGCGCCTGCTCGAAGACGGCGGCGACGTGACGCTGGTCTCCGACGCCGGCACTCCCCTCGTCTCCGACCCCGGCTTCCGCCTCGTGCGAGCCGCGGTGGCCAAGGGCCTCGCCGTCGAGGCCCTGCCCGGACCCTCGGCGATCCTGGCCGCGCTCGTCGTCTCCGGCCTGCCCCCCTACCCGTTCACGTTCCTCGGCTTCCCGCCGAGAAGAAAGGGCCGGCGGCGACGTTTCTTCGACTCGCACGCCGAACTGCCGCACACCCTCGTGTTCTTCGAGTCCCCGCAGCGCGCCGCGGCTTCGCTGGCGGGCGCCGCCGAGGCCTTCGGAGCCGACCGCCCGGCGGCGCTTGCCAGGGAACTGACGAAGCTCCACGAAGAGGTGCTGCGCGGTCCGCTCGGCGAACTCGCCGGCGACGTCGCGGACCGCCCGAAGCTGCGCGGCGAGGTGACGGTCGTGGTCGGCGGGTGTGGCCGGCGTGGGTAGAGTAGACGCTGCGTGGACGCCCCAAGGAGAGCCGCATGAGACGTATGTACTCCGTCACCGCCATCTGGGACGATGAGGCTCAAGTCTTCTACTCTGAAAGCGACATCGAAGGCCTGCATATCGAAGCAGACACCCTCGACGAGTTCCAGAGTCTGATTGCCGAGCACGCTCCCGAACTGATCATCGCGAATCACCTGAAGGCGAGGGACATCGCGCGGATGTCGTTGGGCGATCTCATACCGGCGATCGTGCTGCGTGCGCGAGAGCCGGTGGGGAACGCGGCTTGACGTGGCGCGCGGCTTCTACCGACAGGTAACCCGGCAGCTGACCTTGCTGGCGTTCGTGCGAGTAAAGGGCGGCAAGGGGTCGCACGAGAAGTGGGTATCAGTGGGGGGAGACAAGACAGTAACCGTACCGAGACACTTGAAGAGCCGCCACACGGCGAACAACATTCTGAAGAGCGCCGGAAGTAGCCAACGCCTCTGAAGGCGTCAGCCGTTCACGGCGCGCCGAATTCAGCTCAGCGCCCTCTCGATCCAGCAACCGCCAAGGACCTGCGTGCCGCGGTAGAACACCGCCGCCTGGCCGGGCGCCACGCCGACCTGGGGCTCGCTGAAATCGACCCGGCAAACGTCCGCGCCATCATCCGCGCCGGGCATACTCTCGACCGTCGCCGCGACGCCGGGATGTCGCGAACGGATCCGCACCTCGACCTCGACCGCCTCTCCACCGGCGGCGCCGGCCGCCGGGCGTGGCGGCGCTCCCGCGATCCAGTGCAGGCCGCAGCCGACCAGGCCCGGCGAAAGCAGCTCCTCGCGGTCGCCGACCACGACCCGGTTCTCCTGCGGCTGCACGTCCAGCACGTAGAGCCGGCGGCCGGCGGCAACGCCCAGGCCGCGGCGCTGGCCGACCGTGTAGCGGTAGTACGGCGCGCCTTCGCCGAGCTCCTCGCCATCGCTCGCGGTGACCCGGGCCGGGCGCGTTGCGATGTCCGGCCGCTCGCCTTCCACGAACTCCTGCACGCCGCGGTCGACGAAGCAAATCTCCATGCTCTCGCCCTTCTCGGCCACGGCCAGGCCGGCCTCGCGGGCGATCTCGCGTACTTCCGTCTTCGTCAGTTCGCCTAACGGGAACACCGCGCGGGCCAGTTGCTCCTGGGTCAACTCGAACAGGAAGTAGCTCTGGTCCTTCGAGCGGTCGGCCGCGGTGTGGAGTTCGTAGCGGCCGTCCCCGCCGCGGCGGATCCGCGCGTAGTGGCCGGTCGCGATCCGGTCCGCGCCGAGGCGCCGCGCCCGCTCCCGGAAGGCCTCGAACTTGATCTCCGTGTTGCATGAGATGCACGGGCTCGGGGTGCGGCCGTCCACGTAGCTGTCGACGAAGGGATCGACGACGTGCCGGCGGAACTCCCCGTCCATGCGCAGCGTGTAGTGGGGCAAGCCGATCTGCTCGGCCACCCGCCGTGCGTCGCCGAGGTCCAGCGAGCCGCAGCAGCGCCCGTGCCGGACCTGCGGCGAGCGGTCCCAGAGCAGCATCGACAGGCCCACGACCGGTATCCCCTCGCGCTCCAGCAGCAGTGCCGCGACGGACGAGTCCAGACCGCCGCTCATCGCCACGGCGGTCAGCGGCGCCGGTGCGGCGGCGGCGGCCGGCGATACCGCGGCCTGTGCCACGACGCTCATCCCGCCACCGCCCGGACGGCCGGCTCCGCGGACAGCCCCCGCAACGCCTCCACCTCGCGTGTCAGCACCGGCAGGAAGCTCGCGACCTCCGCTTCGTCGTTCGTGGTACCCAGGCTGATGCGAATCGACGCCAGGGCCTCCGCCGGCTCGACGCCCATCGCCAGCAACGTCCGGCTCGGCTCGACGACGCCCGAGGCGCACGCGGCGCCGGTCGAGACCGCGAAGCCGGCGAGGTCGAGCCGGACGACGAGTTCCTCGCCGATCAGCCCGGGGAACGCGACGTGAGTCGTATGCGGCAGGCGCGGCGACAAGGTGCAGTGCAGGCGGGCGTCCGGGACATTGCCGAGGCCGGCCTCGAGCAGGTCACGGAGTCGACGGAGCCGCTCGATGCGAGCGTCCAGTTCCTCCGACGCGAGCGCCGCGCAGACCCCGAAGCCGACCAGGGCCGCGACGTTCTCCGTGCCGGCCCGTCGCCGCCGCTCCTGGCCGCCGCCGAGAATGAGCGGCTCGAAGGCCGCGCCCTCCCGAATCCAGAGCGCCGCCGCCCCGACCGGCCCGTTGAACTTGTGCGCCGCCACGACGAGGTAATCCGCGCCAAGGGCCCCCGCGTCGACGGCGAGCTTTCCCGCCGCCTGCACCGCGTCGCACAGGAGCGGCACGCCGCGCTCCCGGCACGCCGCCGCCGCCTCGGCGACCGGCTGCACCGTGCCGAGTTCATTGTTCGCCAGCATGAGGCAGGCAAGGCGCGTGTCCGGTCGTAGCGCCGCCTCGACGGCGCCGGCGTCGACGACACCGTCCGCCCCCGGACGAAGTCGCGTCACCTCGACGCCCAACCCTTCCAGCCGGTCGGCTGCAGCGTGAATCGAGGGGTGTTCGAGTTCCGAGATCACCAGGTGGCCGCCCTCCCTGCCGGCGAACGCCGATAGGAGGGCCGCGTTGTTAGCCTCCGTGCCCGAGGCGACAAAGACGACCTCCGGGGCCAGCCCGCCGACGAGCTCCGCCACCTGCTCCCGCGCGAGTTCGACCGCGGCCCTCGCCTCCCGGCCAAAGGCATGGACCGACGAGGGATTGCCGTGCCGCGTGCCGAGCCAAGGCGCCATCGCGTCGCCGACCCGCGGGTCCAGCGGCGTGGTCGCGTTGTGGTCGAGGTAGACGGGAGGGGTGGGCATGGTCGTGGTGGATTGTACGTTCAGGCCAGGCGGTACGCTTGCCAACCGATGAAAGCCGCACGCAGAGCCTCGATCCTGGCCCTGGCGGCGGGGCTCTTCCTCGCCTTCACCACGTCGGCCACGCCGGCGCCGGCCCAGGAAGAGCGGAAGGAGACCCGCAAGGAGCGGCGCGAGCGCCGGGCCGCGCTCGAGGCAGTCGAGGCGGCTCTGCCGCTCGAGTTCAAGACCTTCCTCGACGATGTCCACTTCCTGATCAGCGACGGGGAGCGCGAGGCGTTCCTGGAAGTCACGCAGGACTACCAGCGGCGGGCCTGGATCGAGCGGTTCTGGCGGCTTCGCGATTCCTACCCCGAGACGCCGCGCAACGAGTTTCGCGCCCGCTGGGAGGAGCGGCTGCTCTACGCGCGGCAGGAGTTCGACGGACCCCGTTCGGACCGGACGCGCATGTACCTGCTCAACGGCGAGCCCGGCGGGAGGCTCAAGTTCCAGTGCACGATGGTCACCTGGCCGATCGAGATCTGGTTCTACCAGCGCAGCGACACGGTCGGCCACGAGTTCTTCCTGCTGTTCCACCGTCGCGCCAACCAGCCCCACTACGAACTCTGGCACCCCTCCGACGGCCTCGACCGTCTCCTGGACTTCGGCGTCAGCGCGCAGGCGGCGGCCGGCGACATCCAGAGCTGCAAGGACGGCGACGTCGCGGCCTCCGCGATCAACTGGCTGCTGCGATCGAACGGCATGGAGTTCGCCATGCTGATGACGCGCCTGATCGAACCGCCCGAGGCGCCCTCGGCGGAGTGGACGCTCACCTTCGAGGCGTACACCACGGACGTGCCGGAGGACGCCGAGCCGCTCGACGCCTCGCTCGAGGTCCGCTACCCGGCCCGCTACCAGGCGCGCACCGTGGTGGAGGCCGTGGTCGAGATCGATCCTTCCTCCGCTTACCGGGACACGGTCGGCGGACAGTCGAGCTACAACTTCTTCCTCACCGGCGAGGTGCTGCGCGAAGACGCGCTGTTCGAGAACTTCCGCTACAAGTTCGACCTGCCCCTGGGCACCGACGGTGACGCCGACGACGAGGGCCTGGACCCGGACGCCGCCGCAGGCACCAACGACGAGAGCGGCGACGACGCGCCCATCCTGCTCTCCTTCGAACGGCGGCTGCGGCCGGGCAACTATCGGCTCGTGCTGAAGATCGAAGACCTGAACGGCGCCCGCTTCGCCCGCCTGGAGCAGCCGCTCGAGGTACCGACGCTCGAGGCGCCCGCCGCCCGCCAGCTCGACCCCGCGGTCCAGAAGATCATCGACCAGGCGGAGGCGGTGCTCACCAGCACCGTGCCCACCGTGCAGCTCCTCGAACCGCCGGGCGAACTCCAGACCGGCCTGGTGCGCTTCGACACCCTGGCGACCGGCGACATCGCCGAGATGCGCTTCTGGCTCGACGGCAACCAGGTCGCCCGCAAGCGCAGCGCCCCGTTCTCGGTCGAGCTCGACCTGGGATCCGTGCCGCGCGTCCACGTCCTGCGCGCAACCGCCCACGACGGGGACGGCGTCGAGGTCGCCTCGGACGAGATCTCCCTGAACTCCGGCCGCAACCGCTTCGCGCTGCGCTTCGCCGAGCCGCGCGAGGGCGTCAAGTACGAAGGCGACGTCCAGGTCGAGATCGACCTCGCGGTCCCGGACGGCAGCCTGGTCGAGCGCCTGGAGCTGTTCCTGAACGACGAGCCGGTCGCCACGCTCTATCAGGCGCCCTTCAGCCAGCGGGTCGAGCTGCCGCCCGGCGACGAGATCACCTACCTGCGTGCCGCGGCCTACCTCGTCGACGGCAACTCGACCGACGCCGTCGTCTACGTCAACGCGCCGGACTACCTGGAGATCGTCGACATCCAGTACGTCGAGCTCTACGCTTCGGCGCTGCGCCGGTCGGGCCGCCCCTACGAGGACCTGCAACCCGACGAGGTCACGATCGTCGAAGACGGCACGCCGCAGGACATCCTCCGCTTCCAGCGGGTCACCGACCTGCCGGTCCACCTCCAGGTGATGCTCGATGTCTCGGCCTCCATGGTCGACCGCCTGGGCACGGCCCGCGAAGCCGCCCTCGGCCTTTTCCAGTCGGAGATCACCCCCCGCGACCGGGCGGCCCTGGTCACCTTCAACGACCATCCGTACCTCGCCTCCGACTTCACGAACGACCCCGCGAAGCTCGCCGGGTCGCTCGCCGGACTCAAGGCCGAACGCGGCACCGCGCTCTATGACGCGCTCGTCTTCGGCCTCTACTACCTGAACGGGATCAAGGGCCAGCGGGCCCTGCTGCTGCTCTCCGACGGCAAGGACGAGAGCAGCCGCTTCAGCTTCGACCAGGCGCTCGAGTACGCGCAGCGATCCGGGGTCGCGGTCTATGCGATCGGGCTCGGCCGCCAGAGCGGCCCGGCCAAGCGGGCCCTGTCCCGGCTCGCCGAACGGACCGGCGGCAGCTCCTTCTTCCTCAGCAGCGTCGGCGAACTCGCCGGCGTCTACGGCCACATCCTCGGCGAACTGCGCTCCCGCTACCTGATCACCTACCAGTCGACGAACACCAGCGGCGACCGCCGCTTCCGCGAAGTCGAGGTCGACGCCGACGTGCCCGGCGTGTCGATTCGGACGCTGAAGGGGTACTACCCGTGAGGTTCCGGGCGCGGCGGACCAGGGCAGCAGCAGAGCGCTCCGCCACCACGGCGTGCACACTCTTCCTCCGCTTCACTGGGTGCGCCGACGTCCCCGTCGGCATCCGGGAGCGCACCGCCGCCGGGGCGTGCACACTCTCCCTCCTCCTCGCCACCGCCGCCTTCGCCCAGGACGCCGCGACCGCCCACCTCGACCGCCGGCACGCCGACTTCCTCGACACGGCCTCCGCGATCCTGACCGAAACGGAGCGCCGCGTGTTCGGGGAGCTCCGCCACGACTATCAGCGCGACGCGTTCATCCAGCGGTTCTGGAGCGTCCGCGATCCGTATCCCGAGACGCCGCAGAACGAGTTCCGGGAGCGGTTCGAGCGCACCCTCGAAGTGGCCGAAGAGCGCTTCGGCGACGCGCGGGGCGCCCGCTTCGAGGCCCTGCTGCTGCACGGGGAACCGCAGCGGACGTTCACCACGACGTGCCGCGTCCTCCGCACGCTCGAGATCTGGCACTACCCGCACAGCCCGGTCGTGCGCGGCGAGTTCTACCTCGTCTTTCTGCGCGAGGGCGGGGGCTACCGGCTGTGGACGGCGGCCGACGGGCTGTCCGCGATCATGATCTTCACCGCGGGCGGGCTCGACCGTTCCTCCCGGATCGAGGTGATCGGCCAGGAGTGCACGCGCGGCGGCGACGTGCTGACCGCTCTGAGCCTCGCCCTCGACTGGGAGGCGATGGGCGGCGAGCCCGAACCCGGGAAGGCGAACGACGAATGGGCGCTCGCCTTCCTCGACCGCAGCACGGAGGCGCCCGCCGACGCGGAGCAGCTCCCGGCCGAGATCGCGATGCGCTATCCGGGCCGGCGCGGCAGCCGCACCGTGGTCCAGGCGATCGTCGGCATCGACCCGGCTCTGCTGCCCGAGGCCGAGAAGGGCCGCCGGCGCTTCGTGCTCGACGGCGAGGTGCTGCGGCAGGGCGAGCTGTTCGAGAACTTCCGCTACCGCTTCGAGCCGCGGACCCGGGTTGACGGAGCGGCGGGCGAAGCGGCAGGCGACGCGGACAGCGGCGCGGTCCCCCTGGTCATGCAGCGCTATCTACGCCCGGGCGCCTACCGTCTGGTCGTCAAGGTGCGGGATCTGGATGCGGGGCTGTACTTCGCAGCGGACGCGGACATTGAGGTGCCGCTCGTGGCGCGGACGGTGGAGCCGGCCGGAGGGCCGGCGGAGCCGGAGCCGGCCAGAAGGCCGGCGCACCCAGTCCCGGTGGCGAACCCGGTCCCGGAAGCGCACCCGGTCCCGGTGGCGCACCGGGTGCCGGAGTGGCTGGCCGAGGCGAACGCGGCCGCTCCTCGCGACGTCGAGTCGGACGAGCACATCGTCCGCATCCTTCCTCTGCCCGAACGCCTCGTCGTCGGCCGGGTCCGGATCGGCGCCGATGCCGAGGGTCCGGACATCCACCGCGTCGCCTTCTCCCTGGATGACCGGGAGCTGATCAGCAAGCGACGGCCGCCTTACCAGGTCGATATCGACCTGGGGCCGACGCCTCGCGTTCACACCCTGCGCGCCGACGCCTACGACCAGCAGGGCGGCGTGCTGGCAACCGACGAACTGCTCGTCAACTCCGGGCCCCACCGCTTCACCGTCCGCCTCACCTCGCCCCAGCGCGGCGCCGTCCACACGCGCAGCGTGCGAGCCGTCGCCGAGGTCGAGGCGCCGCGCCACGAGCGGCTGGACCGGGTCGAGTTCTTCCTCAACGACACCCGCACGGCGACGCTCTACCAACGGCCCTTCGAGCAACCGATCCGGATCGATCCCGACGACCCCCTCTCCTACGTCCGCGCGGTGGCGCACCTGGAGAGCAACGCCTGGGCCGAGGACCTCGTGTTCGTCAACGCGAGCAACCTGGACGAGGAAGTCGACGTCGCGCTGATCGAGCTCTACACCTCGGTCACCGACCGCTCCGGAGCGCCCCTGCTCGGACTTAGGCGACGCGACTTCCAGGTCCTCGTCGACGGCGAGCCGCGGTCCATGCAGCGATTCGACCGCGCCGCCAACCTGCCGGTTCACGCCGGCATCCTCTTCGACACCTCGACCTCGATGGTCGACCGCATCGACGCCGCCGAGGAAGCGGCCCTCCACTTCTTCGAGCTCGTCCTCGGTCCGCAGGACCGCGCCTGCCTGATCACCTTCAACGACCGGCCCGAACTCGCCGTCGGCTTCACCGGCTCCAGGGAGACCCTGGCCGGCGGCCTCGCCGACCTGACGACCGAGGGCGAGACCGCCCTCTACGACAGCGTCCTCTACGCGCTCTACTACTTCGGCGGCCTGCGCGGCAAGCGGGCGCTCATCCTGCTCACGGACGGCGGCGACTCGAGCAGCGAGCACCGCTTCGACGACGTGCTCGACTTCGCCCGCCGCACCCAGGTCGCAATCTACAGCATCGGCATCGACATCGACCAGCGCGAGCTCCTGGTCCGCGGCCGCCTGCAGCAACTCTGCGACGAGACCGGCGGCCGCTGCTTCTTCATCACCGGCGCCGGTGAACTGAAGCGCGTCTACGAACGGATCGAGACGGAAGTCCGCTCCCAGTACCTGCTCGTGTTCGAGTCGCCCGACGGCGAGCCCGGCGCCTTCCGCAAGGTCGAGGTGAAGCTGAAGGACCCCCGCGCCCACGGCAAACGCGGCCTGAAGGTCCAGACCATCCCGGGCTACTTCCAGTGAGCCGCGCCACCCCACCGCGTGCGCCGGCATCCCCGAAGAACCCACTGGGTGCGCCGGCGTCCCCGCCGGCATCCGGTCCGCCACTGGGTGCGCCGGCGTCCCCGCCGGCATCCGGGCCGCCACTGGGTGCGCCGACGTCCCCGTCGGCATCCGGGCCGCCACTGGGTGCGCCGGCGTCCCCGCCGGCATCCAGTCCGCCACTGGGTGCGCCGACGTCCCCGTCGGCATCCGCCGAAGGCGGAATCCGCCACGCCGCTACGCCCGGCCCCCTCATCCTCGCCTCCGCCTCGCCGCGCCGCCGCGAACTCCTCGCGTCCCTCGACCTCGACTTCACCGTCCGCCCGGCGCCGATCGACGAGACCCCGAACCCCGGCGAACGACCCCGCGACCTCGTGCGGCGCCTCGCCCGCGAGAAGGCCGAGGCCGGTGCCCGGAACGGCGAACAGGCGTCCTCCGAAGGCGCTCGCGATGCCCGTCAGGGGCATGAATGGGTCTTGGCCGCCGACACGATCGTCGTCACCGAAGGCGAGGTCCTCGGCAAGCCCGCCGACCGAACCGAAGCCCGGGCCATGCTGAAGCGTCTCCAGGGCCGCTGGCACCTCGTCCTCACCGGTGTCGCCCTCCGGCCGCCCAATGGCGACACCCTGCACGCCGTCGAGAGCACCCGCGTCCTGTTCGCCGAGCTGACCCCCGAGCAGATCGACTGGTACGCCGAAACCGGCGAGCCCGACGACAAGGCCGGCGCCTACGCCGTCCAGGGGCTGGGCGCGCTGTTCGTCAACGAGATCGACGGCAACTACAGCAACGTCGTGGGGTTGCCGCTGCCGACGGTGCGGCAGTTGTTCGAGGGAGCGGGGAGTGATGTGAGGGCGTTTCGGCGGGCGTAGGGCGGAGGAAGTTGCCAGCCGGGGGCAATCACCGGCTGCGCCCCACTGGGTGCGCCGACCGCATGCCGGCGCCGCCCTCTGCCAGCGAACGAGTCGTACAGAAGTAGCGGCCTGATTCCGTCTGGATCTGTATGAGGGTCGAGATTCCCGTGACTGACTACGCCGAACATCGGCGGCTCCCGACACCCCGCTGTTAGCATGACCGGTGACGACAAATCTGCTTTAGTGGATCCCACCGGCCCTACGGAGAGCACCATGGCAACCACAGAACAAGTCAGCGAGTCGTGGCGGAACGAGGCGTGGCTGGACTATCTTGACGCCGTGCGACTTGAGCGCTACTACTTCAGGCTCTACACCCGCTATCAGCTTTGGCGCCGAGCCATCCGTCTTCTCATCTTCCTGTCGGTCTCCGGAAACGTCGTCGGCGCTTTGAAGGAGGCACCCGCGTGGGTCATCTGGAGTGTAAGCGCGTTCGCCGGGGTTCTGCTAGCTGTGGACTTCCTTGGAGACCACGCCAAGAAGGCTGCTACGTCCTTCGGAATCAGCCAGAGTTGCAGCGAACTAGTCGAGGACTACCGTCGGCTCTGGCTTCAGGTCAACCAACAGCAGCTACAGGAACACGAGGTGATCGCCAAACTGACGGAGCTGTCCCAGAGCATCCTGCGAACGACGGGACGCGCAGGTGACGTAGACCTGCAGATGGACGAGCGGCTGAACGAACAGTGCACCGAGGAGGCCGACGAGTTCATGGTGGGAAGGTATGTCGCCCAAGAGGCCTAGTACCGCCGGCAAGAGCCGCAGCGAACTCCGGAACGCCTCTTCCGGAAAGCCACCGAGACCGGCGAAGCTCAAGCCGCCAAAGCCCCCGCCGCCTCCCAAGGAGAGGTAGGCCTCCCTTACGGAGGCACCGGCAGGACGTCAGGCGTGAGCCGCTGTCCTGTCGAAGAGGAGATCCCAATGACCGACAAGGCGCTCGCGGAAGAGACCGATTTCTACGAAGGGCACTTTGAGGAGTACCGCCGGAAGTACGCCGGGCAGTACCTCCTGATTCACGGTGCCGAGTTAATCGGCGTCTACCAGGATGAACTGGAGGCCAACTGCGACGGCTACCGGCAAGTGTGGCGAACGAAAACCGAGGGTCGCGGTTACCTGGTCCTCAAGGCGGGCGAACCGGCTGTTCCCACTGTGGCGATGCCCGTCGTGACAAGAACCCTCTCGCCCTCCGATGCCGAGAATCCCACTTAAGGAGAACTTCGGCGCCATCGTCCAGGTCGCCCTGACCAAGGCCGGCGACGTTGCTTCCGGCCGCCTTCGGCGGAGCCGGCCAGAAGGCCGGCGCGCCCAGTGGATCAGGCCCCGAACTTCGCCAGCTTCCCGGCGTTCGCCAGCAGCAGCCCCATCAGGTCGCTCGACGGGATCGTGCCGACTGCTCCACGGATTGCCTCCACTTCGGTGAAGCGCGAGCAGTCGTCCGCGAAGCACAACTCCGACGACACCAGCAGCGGCACCGGGTGCCAACTGTGGGCCTCCATCGGCGCCGGGGTCGAGTGGTCGCCGGTGATCGCCAGGACGTCGGGCGCCAGGTCCAGCAGGCGCGGCAGCAGGGCGTCCACCTCCTCGATCACGCGGACCTTCGCCGGCAGATCTCCGTCCTCGCCGGCCATGTCGGTGCCCTTGACGTGGAGGAAGAAGTAGTCGAAGTCCCGCCAGCGTTCTTCGAGCCGGTCGAGGACCTGCTCGAACGGCTTGCCGCAGTCGACGACGTCCATGCCGCAGACCTTCGCCACGCCGCGGTAGATGGGGTAGCCGGCCAGGGCGGCGGCACGCAGGCGGTAGAGCTCGTCGACGCCGGGCAAGGCCGGCAGGCTGGAGAAGCCCCGGAGCAGGAACGCGTTCGCCTTCTCTTCGCCGCGAAGCTCCGCCTGCAGCGTGGCGACGACCGGCGTGAGGCGCTCGGCCGTCCGCGCGGACCCGGCGTCCGCGGCGTCCGCGCGGACCGGCAGGGGCGGCACGCCGAGCCGCTGCGGGTCCGTGTCGGCAAGCTCCGCGTCTAGCGGCGGCGTCCCTTCCACAGCCCGAAACAGGAGCACGAAGCGGTACGCCTCGCCGGGATGCACCTCGACCCGGACGCCGTCGCCGAGCACTCCGCCGTCGGCCTCGATCCGCCGCGCGAGGAGCGCGCAGATCCGCTCTCCCTCCGCGCTCGGGATGCGACCGGCGCGCCGGTCCAGGAGCAGCCCTGCCTCGTCGACGGTGGCGAAGTTGCCCCGCGCCACAACCGTGTCGGCAGGCACCTCCAGCCCGAGGCCGAGCGCTTCCAGCACGCCGCGGCCGATGTCCGCATCGGACGAAGTCGGTTCGTACCCGAACAACGCCAGGTGGCCCGGGCCGCTACCCGGCGTGACACCGGTTCCCACCGGCACGAGGCGGCCCAGCGCCGACCGCGCGGCCAGACGGTCGAGGTTCGGGGTCCGCGCCTCTTCCAGCGCCGTCCGCGGCTGGTCGGCCGTCCGCAGGTCGCCAATGCCGTCGAGCACCAGCAGGACGATCCGGCGATCGTTCCGCTGCGCCAGGCGAGCCAGCAGCGCCATCCGGGTCACGGCGGTACCGTTCAGGCCACGAAGTAGGCCGAAGCCCGGATCTGCACCCGCGCGCGGGGCTGGAAGCCGCCGCCGTGAAGCCGCAACGCCGTGTCCCCCGACAGCACCGGCAGGACGATCCAGCCGTCGAAGGTCTCGCCCCGCTGGTAGGGCGACACGACCGGCTCCAGCTCGGCCAGCCGCGTCCAGTGACCGTCCTCGACGAAGTTCGCCCGGAGCTCCAGGTACGCCTTGTCCAGATCGATGTTCTTGCCGTCGCGCGGATGCCACACGGAGACGACGAACCGCATCTCGTCGTAGCGGAGCGTCTCCACCCGCTCGCCCTGCTCGTGCGTCAAGGGGAAGACGAACGCCCCCTTGTTGTCGGTGGCGAAGATCTCCGGCGTGGCCGTGAAGGCCACGTGGAGCGGCTGGAGAGGGCGGACGTTCTGGCTCATCTTCGTCGGGTAACCGTGGGCATGGGGCGACCGCCGACGGAGCGGCGGACACTATCAACCGAACCAGCCACCCTTTCCCCGCGAAGCGCGAGGAAGTGCTCGCCAACCCTCGGCGGGCGGTGCCCTGTGGTAGTTTGTTCTCCCGTTGTAGCTCGTGCCCGACCGCCCACAAGCCGACGAGACCCGATCGATGAAGCAGGCGCTCGGTTCGCTGCTGGTTGTTGCGCTCGCCGCTCCCCTCCCGGCCGCGAACAACAACGATACAAACGAGCCTACGCCGACCTGGTACGGCGACGTGCAGTCGATCCTGGAGCAGGAGTGCCAAGTCTGTCACCGGCCGAACGGCGCCAACCTGGGCGGCATGGTGGCGCCGATGGCGTTCACGAGCTACTCGCAGACGCGGCCCTGGGCGCGCGCGATCGCCCGCCAGGTCGAATCCGGCCTGATGCCGCCGTGGCATGCCGACCCGCGGCACCGCGGCGTGTTCGAGAACGAGCGCTCGCTGACCATGGAGCAGAAGGCCATGCTGATCGCCTGGGCCAAGGGCGGAGCGCCGCTGGGCAACCCGGCCGGCGGCGCGCCGGCCAAGGTGTGGAAGACCGACGACGACGCCTGGGCGATCGGTGAACCGGACCTCGTGATCGACATCGGCGAGGACTACTTCATCGAGGACGACGTCCAGGACCGGAACGTCGTCTTCCAGACGGTCATCACGGAGGAGATGCTGCCCGAGCCGCGCTGGATCAAGGCCTCCGAGTTCCGTCCAAGCGGTCCGGTGCACCACCTCCTGGCGCCTCCGTTGGGCTTCATCCTCCCGGGCAACGATCCGCTCGTGCATGACGACGGTTTCGGAACCCTGCTCGAGCCGGGTATGACGATCATCTGGGACATGCACTACCACAAGGAGCCGGGCCCCGGCACCGGCGTTTGGGACCGTACTTCCGCGGCGCTGAAGTTCTACCCCTCGGGCTACAGGCCCGACCACGCGATAAAGAACGCGGCGATGGGCAAGTTCGACTTCGAGATCCCGCCCGGCGACCCGAACTACGTCGCGACGACGTGGGCGCGGTTCGACCGCGACGCGATCCTGCTCGGCTACACGCCGCACATGCACCTGCGCGGCAAGTCGGCCCGCTTCCTGGCGAAGTATCCCGACGGCACCGAAGAAGTCCTGCTCGACGTGCCGCGTTACGATTTCAACTGGCAAACCCAGTACAAGTACCGTGCGGGCGGCAAGAGGATCCCGGCCGGCACCGAGCTCGAGTTGACCGTGGCGTGGGACAACTCCGCGGACAATCCGTCGAACCCGGATCCGACGAAGACGGTGCTCTACGGCCAACCGACGACTTCCGAGATGATGTACGGCGTTGTCTCCTTCACCGACGCGGAGCCCGGCTACGACGGGTCCGACACGATCCTCGAGGAGTTCTACCACCTCCTCAACGAGCGCTTCGGCGTCGATTGGGAGTCGCTGAGCAGGGAGGAGCAGGCCCGGGTGTTCACCGAGTACCACGCCGAGCGGCGGCGCACCCAGTAGCGGAGCGCATGCCGGCCAGAACCCGGGTGGCGCGGATCCGCGCCACCCGCGAACCAGTCCGTGCGCCCGTCTGCGGGCGCACGGATGGCAGGCCGGCGCACCCAGTGGGGTGCCCAGCTACCGGAAGCCGCGGCGGAGTTCGTTGCGGAACGTCTGGAAGTTCTGGTCGCCGTGCAGGCAGACGACGACGCGTTCCAGCTTCGTGCCGCCCTGGAGGTAGCGGTGAACCTCCGTCAGCAGGATGCGGGCGCAGCGGTCGACCGGGTAGCCGAAGACGCCGGTGGAGATTGCCGGGATGGCGATCGTGCGTTGGCCGTTGCGGTCGGCTAGGGCCAGCGACGCGCGCACCGCGGCGGCCAGCTTGCGGTCCTCGTCGCCCTCGCCCATGCGCGGGCCGACGGCGTGAATCACCTGCTTCGCCTTCAGCGTGCCGGCGCCTGTCATCACCGCCGTACCGACCGGCGTGCCGCCGATGCGGTTGCACTCGTCCTGGATCGAGGTGCCGCCCTTCTCGCGGACCGCGCCGGCGACTCCCCCGCCAAGCTGCAGTTCCTCGTTCGCCGGATTGACGATCGCGTCGACCTCGAGTTCCGTGATGTCGCCCTCGATCAACTCGAGCAACGTATCGTTCATCCTGACGGCCACAACGTACTCCCAAAGCTGCCCGCCAAAGGGCCGCACCGGCCCCTTCGTTCCGGCAGCCCGCGAGCGTTGTTGCGTAGCTGGCCGATTCTAGCGTACTGATGAAGATCGGGTGTCGTCGCCCGGGCACTGGCCGACCGTCCCGCCCGCCGCGGCCCTCTAGAAGAGATCGCTGTCGCCCTTCGTGTAGAAGGCCCCGCGCAACTGCGAGAGGGCATCGCCGCACACGAAAGGCACCTGAATCGTGACCAGCGAGTCCGGCTCCGGCCGCCGGACGAAACCGAGGCTGTCCAGTTGCCTTGACCACCAGCGCGGCCGCTCGCTGAACCAGCCGACGATCGGGAGACCGGGCTCCCTGATCTCGCCGAGCAACACGCGCAGGGCAGGGAGTTCGGCCGGGTCGACCAACGCGTCGCCCCACTCCACCCGGTCGGGATGACGCGTCGACACGACCCACCCTGCAAGCCGGCCCCGCCGGTAGGCCGCGACCAGCTCGGGACCCTTCGCCGGGCAGTCGAGATAGCGCCAGCGCACGTACTCGGCGGAGCGCTCCACGAGCAGGCCGTAACGGTCGCTCACGGCCTCGAACAGGGCATCGAACCGGGCATCGACCTCGGAGCCCTGCGTGATCCGCCGCACGTCGTAGCGGGCGTCCAGCCGGGCGCCGCCCTTGAGCTGCCTTTTCTCCTGCCGCTTGCTGCGCAAGCGCTTTCTCTCCTGCCGCTTGCTGCGCAAGCGCGTATTCGGCGGCAGTTCGCGGTAGGGAACGTCCTCGACTACCGCGGCTTCGAGAAAGCGGCAGGAGAACTTCGTGATGTTGCCGGTATTGAAACCGTAGTTGAACGCGACCAGACCCCGGCACTGGGTGAGATAGAAGTGCCTCCCCGTCCGCGCGAGCAGGCTCGTGGGCCCGCGGCCCACGGTGCGGGCGCTGGGGCGGGTCATCGTGTCGCCCACCTGGTGGCCGTCGGCAGGGCTTGTCGGCGGCAGGCCGCGCCAGCGCACCGGATACGCACAGTACTGGCCGACGAGCTCGCCCTCCGGCGAGAAAGCGAGCGAGACCCGCGGACCGCCGCGCGGATTGCGAACGAACCTCCAGGCCCAGTGCTCCGGATCCTGGTCGACGCCGAACGTCTCACGGAACAACCCGAAAACCGCGTGCTCGTCACCCGGACGGTAGCTCCGCACCCGGTACCCGTCGCGCCGGGCGCGCACCACTCTGAACGGCGGCGCCGCCTCGCTACCGGCGACCGGCTCCGGCAGACCGGCCCGTTCCGCCACCGGCCGGAACCCCGCCTCCAGCAGATCGAGGATCAGCCGGTCGTAGCCGGTCGGCCCGGATTCCGGAGCGCTCTCGTAGCTCCAGCCGATCACCACCTCGTCCGGCAGGTCCTCCGCCTCCGGGATCGCCTCCGAGCCGCGCACCAGGCGAAGCCCCTCCGGCTGTATCGCCGCCACGCCGCCCCGGGGCAGCACCTTCGCCATCGCCTGGTCGAGACCGCCCTCCGGCTCCGCCCCCGCACGACAACGCTCGAGACAACGATTCCAGGCCTCAACCGCCGCAGCGCCTGTGTCCGAGCCGCGGTCCGCGTTCACGGGCGTGATGGTACTAAGGCCAGCCACTGGGTGCGCCGGCCTTCTGGCCGGCTCCGGGACTGGGCGCACCCAGTGGCTACCCGACATCCCGGCACGCGCCGTCACTCGCCCGGACGTGCAACTGGGACCTCGCCCCTTCCACGACATCCTCCGGCAGCTCGAAGTCCGCCGGCACGGCGCCGCTCTCCAGACGGCACCCCGCCGCCGGGACGCCCAGGGGCAGCGGCGTGACCTCGACCCACGTCTCCCCGCCGGCACTTCCCTCCACCGGCCCGGCCGGCAATGGCACCGGATCGGCGAAGCGCCGGGGCGCCCGTTCGACCAGCCGGAGCAGCGCCGCGAACCAGGCGCCGTACCAGTGCAGCCGAAAACGCGCCATCGACTGTTCGAACCACATCTGCGCACGAGGCTCCCGCTTCGCGCTCTGGTCGTAGGCATGAACCGCGCGCGCGGCCGGCGCCAGGACCGCCCTCGCTCCCAGCCCCCGCGCACGGACCAACCAGTCCGTCTCTTCAAAGTACAACCGGTAGCCCTCGTCGAACGGCACGGTCCGCTCCCAGTAGTCCCTTCGGACCGCCAGGAAGGCGCCGCTCAGCTCGAAGCAGGGCACCGGTGCCCGGGCCGACCAGAACGCCCGGGCGCGGCGGCGCCACCGTCGACGGTAGAAGCGGCCCCAGACGACCGATCGCTCGGCCCAGGCCGCGTCCAGCTCCGCCGCCCGCGTACGGACCTGCTGGGGCGGCAGCATCAGCCGGCAGCCGCGGTCCCAGAACAGCCGCGGCCCGGCGATGTCCGCCTCACCGAGCGCATCGACGAGCGCCGGCAGACATCCCGGTTCCACGACGACATCCGCGTTCATCAGCAGCAACACCTCGCCTCGCGCCTCGCGCGCGCCGAGATTGAGCCCGGCCGCGTAGCCCAGGTTCGAGGCCGGCTCGAGCACCTCGGCCTCGAGGCGCGCCCCGTCCAGCCGCTCGCCCGTCGCCGAACTCGCGCCGTTGTCCACCACGATGACGTGCATCTCGAAGCCCGAAGCCCGCGCGTCGCGGTGCAGCGCGTCGACGGCCGCCTCGAGCATCGCCGGCGTGCGGTAGTGGACGATGACCGCCGAAACCGTGCGAGCGCGAAGCCCTACTGGGTGCGCCGGCCTTCCGGCCGGCTTCCGGCGCAAAGCGCCGGCCTCCGCACCTCCCGCCACGCTAGATCTCGTCCGCGAGACCATCCTTCAACCGGGCGAACAGCGCCCCGCCCAGGACCACGGCCCCGGCGGTGCAGGCGAGCAGCGGAACCAGGCTGACCTGAAGCCCTCCGCCCAGGAAGGCGGCCCGGTAGAGGTAGACCAGCCCCGTCAGCGGGTTGAGCTCCAGCACCAACCGGACCGTCTCGTTGGGGGCAATGTTCACGGAGTAGATGATCGGCGTGACGTAGAACCAGGTGTTCAGGACCAAGCCGGCGGCCTGGGCGACGTCCCGGAAGTAGACGTTCGCTCCGGCCAGTCCCAGTCCAAGACCGAAGGTCAGCGCCACCTGCACAGGCAGAGCGACCAGCAACAGAGGAAGGCTGGCGACGGAAAGCTCCCCCACCACAGCCAGGACCACAATGAACGCCAGGCCGCCCACGCCGGCGTGGAGCACGGCGCCCAGCACCAGCGAAGCGACCAGCAGTTCTCCCGGCAGCCGCATCTTCTTGACCAGGTCCGCGTTGTCCGTGATCCCCGAGGCGGAACGGCTCAGCCCTTCGTGGATGGCGAACCACGGCAGCAGCCCGCAGAACAGGAACACGGCAAAGTTGTCCGTGCGCTCTCCCTCGAGCGAGAAGCGCAGCACGAACGAGAACACGAACGTGAACAGCAGCAACTGCCACAACGGGTTGAGCAGCGACCACAGCAAGCCCAGTGCCGAGCCCGCGTAGCGCGCGCGCAGGTTGCGGACGACGAGTTCGCGCAGCAGGAACAGCGACTGCCGGAAGCGGCGGGCGTCGGGTCTGGCGCGACTGGTCATGGCGCGGAGCTGGCGCGGCGGAGTCCCCGGAAGCCGGCGCACCCGGTTCTCGCCGGTCAATCGACCGGGAACGGGTTCTCCGGCACGAGTTCAGCGGCCGCCGTTCGAATCGGGTGCGGCTCCGCGCCGCATATAGCCCAACTGCTATATCACATTCGTGCGGCTGCCGTCTCCCTCCTCACACCGGGGCTCGACGTCGTGCGTCAGTTCAGCACGAACCTGTCAAGTGCGGCGAAAATAGCGAGCAGCGTACCGACGGCCAACACCATGCGCCATGTCAGATCGGCGCGGAGCTTCTCGAGTGCCGTGTGCAGCTCCGCGATGTCAGCCCTCTGCCCCGCACGCAGCTCCGCGATGTCAGCCTTCAATTCCCCACGCACCTGCTCGGTGGCGGCACGCAGCTCGGCGATCTCCGCCTTTAGCTCCGTTCGCAGCTCGGCGATCTCTGCCTTTAGCTCCGTTCGCAGCTCGGCGATCTCTGCCTTCTGCGCCTCACGTTGCTCGGCGAGGTCCTCCTTGGTGGCGACCCCCTGAAAGACCGCGACGCGGATCGTCTCGGTGATGGCCTCCGCCTGGGAAGTGCCCACGCCGGCCTTCTCCAGGTTGCGGACGGCCGCGAGGGTGTCGAACGTCGCCACGCTCATCTGGTTCATCGTACAGGAATCTCCGCAAGCCGAGACAAGTGTGGCCCGCCCGAAAGCGGGCCAAAGCGCGTTGCGCGCTTCTACAGACTCAGACGGAAAACCGGCAGATTCCCCTGCTCTCACCAGAGCGCCAGGTCGCCTTCGACCAGACTCTCCATGAGCTTGCCCCACTGCGTGGTGAAGAGGCCCTCGGCCTTCGACGCTAGGTGTCGTTGCTCGACCTCAAGTCTCGTAACCCGCCGGTCGAGGTCACCCCTGTCCTTGTCTGGAGGCTCGCCGCCGGGAGGCTCCCGTGGGACTTCGTGAGGCCGAATCAGCTTGCCGCTTCCGAAGTCGAACAGTCGGCCTCTCAAGCGGAGTCTCTCCATTCCATCAAGGGGCCGTTCAAAGCGGGTGCGGCTCTACAAGAGCACCGGTCATGGTCGCGGCGCGACCTGAGCGGCGACCGCGTCCTTGCGCGTCTCGGCGGTCCGGATCTCGCGCAGGGCCTGCTTCGCCTTCGCCTCAGTCTCCTCTCAGGGACTCCACCAGCTTGGTCAACTCGTCAAAACGCTGATCCACGGCGTCAAAACGCTGATCCACGGCGTCAAAACGCTGATCCACCTGCTTCTTGGTAGCCAGCTTGGCGAACTCGACCTTGAACTGGGAGTGGTTCCGCTCCACCGCCTCGCGGAGGTCTCCCAACTCCGTGTGCAGGTACTTCTCTCCGGCAGATAGCTTCGGGGCCTTTGGGGGCTGGGCAGACCCCCACTCGGCTTGGGCAGTTGTCACAGGCATCCTCCTTCCTGTTGGCCGACAAAAGGCGCGACTTTGTATAGCACCTGTACATGCGACTGTCTACTTGGCAGTGTGGCCCGCCCGGAAGCGGGCAAAGCGCGTGACGCGCCTCTACAGACCAAGACGAAAACCCGCCCAGGTTCCTCGCGCCTGCCGCCGGGCCGGAGGCTGCCTGCGGTGCCGAACGGCAACCGCAGTCCGTCGGCAACGCACGCAAGGGGCCCGGGAAGCCTAGTTCAGTGCGTCGGAATCCACGGCCAGCTGGCCTTGATCCCGCAGGATTTTCTCGTAGTTCGCTCTGGAGATCGGGCAGCGGGCCAAGCCCAAGGCAGTCCTCAGGTTGACGTGAAGTTGTTTTGGATGTGCCCGTGTCCGGATCGCCTGTCGTGCCGGATCCCAAAGGTAGCGACGATGGTATCGCCGATCGTCACGGTCGCGTTCTGGTGGGCGCGCCCGTTGGCAATGTCGGCGCCGAGCTTCTTGGCGGTCGCCATCGCCGCCCTTCGATCAAGCAGTCTAGGTCCGGGCAATGTACGACTGGAGCGCATGGCGCTGCTCCACCAAGTTCCGCCCCAGGTTGTCGTTCTCCGTGAGCAGGTCGAACGTGTCGAGGATGTCAGCGACGAGAGCCTGGTAAGCGTCCTGCCTATCGGTGCCGCCGATCGCTACGTTCGCCTCGCGGAACCGCGCCTCGTATTCGCCGACGTCCAGTCTCTCAATCTCAACCGGGATCGGCCGCTTGACGCGGTACTCGGCTTCCCCCAAATCCTCGACGAAGAAACGCTCAATGGTCGGAGCGGCAACGGTGGCGTCGGTTGCTTGGATGAACAACCGGCCGCGAAGACCTATCGGCAGTGCGACGTCAACCAACTGACTGTCGTAGGTGACAGGGACCGAAACCGGCTCGCAGAAGGCCCCCGTACGTAGTGAACGATCGTCACCTGCTGCTCGCTCGCTTCAGAATTGCCCATCTTGAGACAAGGCCCCTCTAGGGCCAACCTGAGCCACCGCTTCCCTCCACGACTAGCGCTAGTCGACCGCGGGTGGGAACGGGTTCTCCGGCACGAGTTCCGCGCCCGCAGCGGCCGCCGAAGCGTCCGGGCAGTTGACCGTGAATGTCGTCATGACGGTCTCGCTCGGGGGATCCGGTATGAACCCGTCGGCTTCCACCACCGTGAAGGTGATCGTCTGCGCGGCGCCACGGTCCGGGTCGTTGTTGGCGGGCAGACAGCGGTTGTCGTCGCCGGCCACTTCCACCTGCCAAGTCATAACCCCCGGCTGCCGCCCGGTTGCCTCCACACCCACGGTCTGGTTGAAGAGGATCCCCTGCACGCTGAAGTGGTGCTCGATTTTCGCCTCCCCATACACGGCACCCGTGGTGACGAAGTTCTCGCCGTACAGGGTCACCGTCACCACCTTGGTCTGTGCCCCGGCAAGAGGCCGTCTGACAGACGAGGGGCTTGCCGTCACGCGCCAGTCCTCCGGCGACCCCAGGTGGCAGTCGAACGCGCTCTCGGTCCCCACCATGCCGCTGCAACCCTTGATCGGCCTCGTCGGCACGAGGTGCGGAATGATGCCTACCCGGCCCGTCGGCGAGTGCTTGACAAAGGTGCCGATGCCGTCTTCCGGGGTATCGAGAATCACGCCGCCCGGATCGGTGGGCTCGATCTGGTCGCCGGCCACCGCTTCCTTGGGGATGAAGGCGGAGACCGCCGAGTTGAGGTCGTCGTTGATCCAGTACCAACCGCCGGGAAGCAGATTGTCAACCTCGAGCGTGCCGCTGGTACCCGCCGCGCAGTTGAGGCGGTCCGCGGCGCTCAGGGCCTTGCGCACGATCCCGTCGCTGTCGGGCTCCACACTCGACGTGATCGTGGTGTTGCCGCAAACCACGGAGAACGTGACCTCGTCTTCGCCGTCGAAGCCGGCGGACTCACCGACGAAGCCCCCGCTCCCCGCGAAGTAGGGGGCGACCTGACACCGCTCCTCAGGGCAGTTGAAAGTCACCGCCTGGCCCGACAAGAGCGCGGGGAGCGCACCCGAGATGACTGCTAGAGAAACGATCTTCTTCACGGCTGTCCTCCTGCTGAACTCGCAACCGATCACGCCCAACGCTGGCCGCGCGGCTGTTGCCCTATCTGTCGGTCGGAGACGGGTTTTCGGGAACGGGTTCCTGGCCCAGGTTGGCCGCCGCCTGGGGCGGGCAGGCGACCCGGATCGTCGTCGAAGAGTAGGCGCCGCCCAGCGACCGCTGTGTGGCGAGAGGCGGGAAGATCGTGTCCGCGTCACTGGAGCCGGTCGTGGCCGTGCCGCCACCGTGGACGGTGTCGGGGACCGTCGCCCCGCTGCCAAACGCAAGCACGTTCACCGATGCTGTGTACTGGGTCCCCGCGGACGGACAGTAGGTAGCCGACGGCGAGATCGAAATCGTCGCCTGCCCGTTGCTGTCGTCGTCGGCGATCGTGATGGCCGCACCTGCGAGGTCAGTTCCGGGACCAGCTCCGGAAAGCCCCGCAAACCAGCCTACGTTACCGAGCCAGTTGTCAGTGCCCTTGCCGGCCCAGCCCCTGTTCGCAAGCGCCGGGGTGCCGGCCAGGTCGCCGGTGTTGTAGCTGCCGCTCTCGTCGACCCAAAGGTCGACATCGAGTTCGAGGGCGTCGCCGGTGGCTGGTCGCGTCACCAGACTGCTGGTGAGATGGCCGCGCCGCCCATGACCGATCGGACCGGTCACCCGGACCTTCGTGCCACCGTCACCGAGCATGCAGGACTTGGCCATCTGCGAAGTGTAGGCAGGCGGATTCGTGTTCGGAGTCACCCTGGGACCGCAAGTTGTGGCCGCGGGATCCGGCGGCTCCGGCAGGATGTTCGGCAGGATGCCGACCCGGCCGCCGCTGTGCTTGAGGAAGACGGCGCCGTCGCCCTCCGTCATCGTGATGCTGGGGCCGGCGGGGGTGATATCGACCTTCTCGTTCCTGAGGATGTCCTTGGCGACCAGGTTGCCGACAGCCGAGTTGAGGTCGTCGTGGATCCAGTACCAACCACCGTCCTTCAGACCGGCAATCTCCAGGGAGCCGCCTTCCTGTTCGCAGGCGAGACCGTTTCGATCGCTGAACAACTGGCTCGCCGTCTCGCCGTGAATCTGAGCGGGGCCGGTCACCGTGACGCCGCCGCAGGAGGCCACGAATGCGACCTCGTCCACGCCGTCGGCGACGGTTCCGATGAACCCGCCGGCACCCCGGAAGTAGGAAGCGACGTGGTCGCACGATTGACAACTGACGCTCTGAGCGAACGCCGTTGCCGGAGCGGCGCAAAACGCCAACGCGGCCAGAATGTGCTTCATCGGTCGGTCGCCCCCCAAGAGCGGCTTTTCGCCCTACGCGATCAGACCCTACGGGAAACGCACTCGCAGGTCCAGAGAAGTCAGAATCCCAAGAAGAAAGGCGGCAACCTCCGCACCGGAACTGGGCCCGTCGCGGAGGTGCCGCCTCGAAGTCGTTCTCCGAACCTGAAGGGCTCAAGCGAGCCCTTCAGGCCGGAAATCGGCTGTTCCCTTACTTGTCGGTCGGGAACGGGTTGTCAGGAACGAGCTCCTGGCCCCTGTTCGCCGCGGCTGGCGGCGGGCAGGCGATGTGGATCTGCGCCGCAGCGTAGGCACCGCCCAGCGTCGCCTGGGGGGCGAGGGACGGGAAGATCTCCTCGGCGGTACCCGTACCAGTGGTGGCCGAACCGGAACCGACCGTCGCGCCGCTGCCCCATGCCGAGACGTTGACGACCGCCGTGGTCTGCGAACCCCTGGTCGGGCAGTAGGTGGCCGACGGCGAGATCGTAATCTCCGCCTGACCGTTGCTGTCGCTGTCGGCGATCTCGACTCCCGCACCCGCCAAAGTGGCTCCCGGCGTAGCGCCGTGAAGACTCGCCGTCCAACCGGTGTTCCCGAGCCAGTTGCTAGCGCCCTTGCCGGCCCAGCCCCTGTTCACAAGCGCCGCGTCGGAAGTCAGGTCGCCCCTGTAGTAGCTGCCGCTCTCGTCGACCCAGAGATCGACCATGAGGGTCATCGTGTTAACGGCGGGCCGCGTCACCGGGCCGGAGATCATTCCGGTCCGCCCATGGGCGGCCGGACCGGTCACCCGGACCTTCGTGCCGCCGCCACCGAGCATGCAGGACTTGGCCACCTGCGTAGTGTAGGCAGGCGGCCTGCTGTTCGGGGTGATCCGCGGACCGCAAGTCACGGCGTCAGGCGCCGGAGGCTCCGGCAGGATGGTCGGCAGAAGGCCGACACGACCGCTGGTGTGCATGAGGAGGTTGGCGCCGGCACCCGGAACCTCGGTGATGCTGTCGCCAGCGTCGGTGAGTTCAACCGCCATGTTGTCGAGAACGTCCTTCGCGACGAGGTTGCCAACGGCCGAATTGTCCCCGGCGTTGATCCAGAACCAGCCGCCATCCATGACAGGGCCGAGCTCAAAGGTGCCGTCGTCCTCCATGCAGGCAAGGTCGCCGGTGAACAGCATGGAGACGACGCCGTCGTCGTTGGGCATGAGTTCACCGGTCCTGGTGACGTTGTCGCAGGTGGCGCGGTAGTTCACCATATCGGCGCCATCGGCCGTGGCGATCAGTCCGCCCGTACCGTGGTAGACCGAGACTTGGTGGTCGCAGTCGTCGCAAGCGGCGGTCTGAGCGAACGCCATTGCAGGGATCGCGCAGAGAACCAGCGCGATCGTGATGTGCTTCATCAGCTTCATCAGTTTGTTTTCTCCTAGAGCGGCTTTGTGCCGCCGTTCGTTTGCCGGCCCCGGCGGAATGCCGAAACCGGTAGCTTTCTTGATCCGAAGATCAGGCCATGACGATGCGGACTTCCGCAGTGCCACGACCGCTGACGTTTCTGGCTGGGACGGCCCCTAACCTGGCTCAACCGAGCCGCCGACCGCCCCACACGCTGATGCTGCGCATCACCTCCCGCTAAAAGACTTCAAGGCCGTCTGTCCAAGACGTGAGGGAACTGTAGCGGAAACGCTGGTCAAGATCCAGTGACGCCGAGGTATCAGCCCAGGGGCACGAACGGATCGAGAAGCGGCGTTCCAACCGAATTCAGCTCCTCCGAAGCACGACACTATAGGGCCTCCGACGAGATCCGTCAAGGGGCTGGTGTGTGGGAGTCAAATTGCTGAGGGTATTGGGGTTATGGGTCCCCTCGCCCATCCGCGGCCGGTCCGGCGCCGGATCGCTCTCCGGCGCGCCCCAGTGCTGGGCTCGTTCACTTCAGGCCCCCCAGACGGTCACCGGCCGTCCCTCCAGCGACTCGTCGCGCCGGTAGAGCTTCTCCTCCCACGGCTTCGATGCGTCCCGGTCGAACACGACCAGGTGCCCCGATTCGCCGCCGCACCTGTCCATGTAGGCCAGGGTCTGCTCCAGGCCCTCGCGGATCGTCGCCTCCAGGCTGCGGTGGAGGATCTTGCACTCCACCACGTAGCGGCGGGCGGGCACGCCCGGTTCGGCGGCACCCGCGAAGCGGCCCGGCGGCCACACGATCAACAGGTCCGTCCGCCGGCTGCCCAGCGCGTACTCGCGCTCGATTCGGCCGCCGCCGTTAACCACCCGCTGGAGAAACGCCTGGAGCAGCAACTGCGGACCCGCCTCCTTGTACTGGAAGCGCTCCAGCCAGTGCTCGGAATGCTCGCGGAAGAAGCGCTGGAACGCCGCCAGCAAGCCCTCCATGTCCAGGTCGCCGTCCGGCTTCACGTACCACTCCGTCTCCTGGAGGATCTCCGAGTCGCGGGCGTACATGAGTTCGCGTGGGATCACCTCCCGGTAGATCGGGTTCGCGATCCGCGCCGTGCCGCGCCGCGCCAGCAGACCCAGATCGCGGACGTACTCCACATCGTCCGGGCGGGCCTTGTCCGCGCCGCTCCCCGCGCCGCCGCTCAGGACCGGCTCGATCACCCGCCGCACTCGCTCCTCGCGGAGCTTGTCCGCCAACTGGTGCAGGTGGGTCTGACGGCCCAGGATGAGCTCCTCCCGGGCCTCCATGATCTCTTCCTCGTCGATCGTCCGCGACCGGTCGCGGTTGGCCTTGCACTTGAAGCAGGCTTGATACGCCAGCGCGTTGACGAGCCACGGCTGACCCTGAGACTGGTTCCACACCGCGGCGACCGCTCCCTCGGTGAACTCCTGCCCCGTCTCGTCCGTGTGCTGGGCGAGGAGCGCGCGCACGTCGTCCTCGTCGAGGTCGCCCAGCCGCAGCGACTCCGCCTTGATGTTGAAGGCGCTGCCGCCGGCGATGATCTCGCCTGCGGACTCCGAGTGGATGCGGTAATCCCGCACGTCGCGAATGCCGCACAGGATGACGCTCTGAGGGAACGCCGCCGGACGCATGTCGTAGCCGGCGCGAAGCTGGCGCAACACGGAGATCAGCGTGTCGCCCACCAGCGCGTCGATCTCGTCGAGAAAGAGCACCAGCGGCTTGGGGTCCGCGGTCGACCAACGGACCAGCGTCTCCCGCAACGCGCCATCGGCGCCGGAGTCTTCCAGCGCTCCGCGCGCCAGATCCTCCAGACCGCTGCCGGGAAGGGTGATCCGCGCACGAATCCTCAGTTCGGCATGAATCGCCGTCATGCCGCGGGCCACGTCGCCGCGGGCCGTCTGCGCCATCTCCACGTTGGCGTACACGCAGCGATACTCGCCGCCCTCGTTCAGCAAGTCGCGCAGCGCCAGCAGGGCGGATGTCTTGCCGGTCTGCCGCGGCGCGTGCAGCACGAAGTAGCGCTTGGCCCGGATGAGGCGCAGGATCTCGTCAAGATCGAACCGCTGAAGCGGCGGAATGTTGTAGTGGTCCGCGGCGACCACCGGCCCGGATGTATTGAAGAAGCGTTCAGCCATCGGCAAATGACTCGCCGTCCTGGCGACTCCCGCCGTCATCGTAGCGCGGGCCGGGGAACGTACCGTCGCGGGCGGTGCGCGCCGTTTGCGAAGGACCCCGCCGGAACGTTCGAGCTCACTTGGCCGGATGCGCCTGAGCGCTACCGGATGCTCACGGGCTCGACTTCAGACCCAGCCACCACCGGTGACGCCGCTATCCTAGCGGGGCGGCGCCGGCGGAGGGGGCGCCGGCAGTGGTGGAACGCCAGGTAGAGTGACCGCGATGGGCGGGACGGTTGCTGGATGCCGCTGGCCTTCTGCGGGATTCAGTGCTTCGGCCAAGTAGCGCTCGACACCTTCCTGAAACTGAGAAGGAACGACTGCCCAAGTCACGAGCAAGTGTCCCTGCGCGTACTTCTGAACCCACGACGCGCGCTGATGCGCCTTCAGGCGCGCCGCGACCTGGCCTCGACCGACATAGACCGTCTGCCCGCTGCCGCCAAGCCAAATCACATAGACCCCTTCGAGATTGAAGAAGTGGGGGTGCTCAAGGTTGACTTCCAGGAACCCACACCAGGCGTCACCAGTGCACCTGTTCCAGTGGAGGGGCATCATGACTGCGTCTCCACCCTGTGCAGTGCCGGAGGGCGATCGACAGGCTCAACGGCAGCGGGCCTCCCAGTCGCCTTCTCCTGACTGCGACGGTCAAGATACCGGGCGACCACCAGCACAGCGCCCACAAGGGCGGGGGCAGCGAGAATCCACCACTGGTTCGTAGCGAGCGCGGCTTCAACCGCCGACATCCTCGACTCGAACTCACTGGAGGTGACCAGACCGTCGAGGCGCTGATCCAAGGCTTCCAGCTTGCCTTCGATACGGCCAAGCTGTGTGCCTTGTTCAACCAAGAGGTCGATGATGTTGGGAGGCACCGTCATCTCGTCGTCTCTCGCCAACACCGAGGAGACGGCGCTGATTCCAGACTTATCAGCCTAGCGCACACGTCTTCGGGCCAGCGTCGCGAAGCTACGCGGGTCAACGGATCCGTGTCCAGACCCACACGCGAAAGCAGGTGACGTCCGCGTCAGGCCCCCCACACGGTGACCGGCCGTCCTTCCAGCGACTCGTCGCGCCGGTAGAGCTTCTCCTCCCACGGCTTCGATGCGTCCCGGTCGAACACGACCAGGTGCCCCGATTCGCCGCCGCACCTGTCCATGTAGTCCAGGGTCTGTTCCAAGCCCTCGCGGACCGTCGCCTCCAGGCTGTGGTGGAGGATCTTGCACTCCACCACGTAGCGACGGGCGGGCACGCCCGGCTCGGCGGCGCCCGCGAAGCGGCCCGGCGGCCACACGATCAACAGGTCCGTCCGCCGGCTGCCCAGCGCGTACTCGCGCTCGATTCGGCCGCCGCCGTTAACCACCCGCTGGAGAAACGCCTGGAGCAGCAACTGCGGACCCGCCTCCTTGTACTGGAAACGCTCCAGCCAGTGCTCCGAGTGCTCCCGGAAGAAGCGCTGGAACGCCGCGAGCAGACCCTCCACGTCCAGGTCGCCGTCCGGCTTCACGTACCACTCCGTCTCCTGGAGGATCTCCGAGTCGCGGGCGTACATGAGTTCGCGTGGGATCACCTCCCGGTAGATCGGATTGGCTATCCGCGCCGTGCCCCGCCGCGCCAGCAGACCCAGATCGCGGACGTACTCCACATCGTCCGGGCTGGCCTTGTCCGCACCGCTCCCGGCGCCGCCGCTCAGAACCGGCTCGATCACCCGCCGCACTCGCTCCTCGCGCAGCTTGTCCGCCAACTGGTGCAGGTGGGTCTGGCGACCCAGGATGAGCTCCTCCCGCGCCTCCATGATCTCTTCCTCGTCGATCGTCCGCGAGCGGTCACGGGCCGCCTTGTTCTCGAAGCAGGCTTGATACGCCAGCGCGTTGACCAGCCACGGCTGACCTTGAGACTGGTTCCACACCGCGGCGACCGCGCCCTCGGTGAACTCCTGCCCCGTCTCGCCCGTATGCTGGGCGAGCAACGAGCCCACGTCAGCCTCGTCGAAATCGCCCAGCCGCAGCGACTTCGCCTTGATGTTGAAGGCGCTGCCGCCGGCGATGATCTCGCCTGCGGACTCCGAGTGGATGCGGTAATCCCGCACGTCGCGAATGCCGCACAGGATGACGCTCTGAGGGAACGCCGCCGGACGCATGTCGTAGCCGGCGCGAAGCTGGCGCAACACGGAGATCAGCGTGTCGCCCACCAGCGCGTCGATCTCGTCGAGAAAGAGCACCAGCGGCTTCGGGTCCGCGGTCGACCAGCGGACCAGCGTCTCGCGCAACGCGCTATGGGCGCCGGCGTCTTCGAGCGCGCCGCGCGCCAGATCCTCCAGACCGCTGCCGGGAAGGGTAATCCGCGCACGAATCCTCAGCTCGGCGAGAATCGCGGTCATGCCGCCCGCCACGTCGCCGCGGGCCGTCTGCCCCGTCTCCACGTTGGCGTACACGCAGCGATACTCGCCGCCCTCGTTCAGCAAGTCGCGCAGCGCCAGCAGGGCGGATGTCTTGCCGGTCTGCCGCGGCGCGTGCAGCACGAAGTAGCGCTTGGCCCGGATGAGGCGCAGGACCTCGTCGAGATCGAGCCGCTGAAGCGGCGGAATGCTGTAGTGGTCCGCGGCGACCACCGGCCCGGATGTATTGAAGAAGCGTTCAGCCATCGGCAAATGACTCGCCGGTTCGGCGACTCCGGTCCGATCGTAGCGCGAGGCGCCTTGGCGCTCTCCGGCGCGCCGGGACCGCGGGCCCTGCTTCGGCGCCGTCCCGGCGAGAAGCAGTGCGAACGATGCCAGGTGTCTCCCCGGCCACCAGATCGCGGAACCGTGGGCTTGACTGCTATCGTGGCCCGCTGCCATGGGTCGTTCCGGAACTCCGATGCCCGCGGCGGCGCCGCCAACGGCGGTCTGGCACAAGCCCGCCGAACCCCGCTCGACCCTCGACCGGATGATCGATGCGGCGGCGGGTCGACTGCTGGGGGAACAGCGGCGCGACGGGCACTGGTGCGCCGAACTCGAGGGCGACACGATCCTGGAATCGGAGTACGTGCTCCTTCTCCACTTCCTGGGTCGCGGCGACGAGCCCCGGGTCCACGCCTGCTGCGAACGGCTGCGGAACACGCGGCTGGAGGCGGGCGGCTGGTCGATCCATCCGGGCGGGGCGGCGGACGTCAGCGCTTCGGTGAAGGCGTACCTGTGCCTGAAGCTGGCGGGAGACAACCCTGAGTCGCCGGCGATGGCCGCGGCGCGGCGCGCGATCGTTGAGGCCGGCGGCCTGGGCGCCTGCAACTCGTACACGAAACTGCTGCTCGCGGTCTTCGGGTTGTGGAGCTGGCGCGACGCGCCGGCGGTGCCGCCGGAGATCGTGCTGTTGCCGCGGTGGTTCTACTTCAATCTGTATGAGATGTCGGCGTGGACGCGGGCGATTGTGGTGCCGTTGGCGGTGGTGTGGGCGCTGAAGCCGCGCGTGGAGGTTGCGGTGGATCTGGATGAGCTTCGTGGTGGCGAACGGACGTCGGCGTGGACCCGGATGCCGACGGGAACCCGGGTGGCGCGACCCCGCGCCACCCGCGAAACAGTCCGTGCGTCCGTCCACGGACGCACGGATGACACGCCGGCGCACCCAGTGCCGGAGCCGGTGGGCGGAGGGGGGGCGCACCCGGTGGCTGAGGTCGTGTTCAGCGGCGTGGACAGGTTGATCAAGCTGGTGGATCGGGTCGGCCCGGTGTCGCGGTGGCGGCGGCGGGCTCTGCAGAAGGCCGAGGCCTGGATGATCCCCCGGTTGGGCGGAGACGACGGGCTGGGGGCGATCTTCCCGGCGATCGTGAACGCCGTGATCGCGCTTCGCGCCCTGGGGTACGAGGAGGATCACCCCCTCGTCCAGGGTCAACTGCGGGCACTCGAGCGGTTCGAGATCGAGGACGCGGGAGAGATGAGGCTCCAGCCGTGCCTCTCGCCGGTCTGGGACACGGCGCTCTCGATGAACGCCCTGCTGGCGTCAGAAGGCGCAGACGGGGACCATGCGCTACAGGACGGGCTCCGCTGGCTGCTGGACCGGGAAGTGACCGCGCCGGGAGACTGGCAGCGCAAGAGCCTGCAGCAGGCGCCGGGCGGCTGGTGTTTCGAGTATGGCAACGACTTCTACCCGGACTGCGACGACACCGCCGAGATCCTCACGATGCTGGCCGGGCTCAAGGGAGAGAACGAGGAGCTGGAACGGCGCCGACAGGCCGCCGTGTCCCGCGGTCTTGGCTGGTTGCGCGGCATGCAGAACCCGGACGGCGGCTGGGCCGCGTTCGACCGCCGGTGCGACAAGGAGATCCTGACCCGCATCCCGTTCGCCGATCACAACGCGATGATCGATCCGAGCACCGTGGACATCACGGCTCGCGCCGTCTGCGCCCTGGTCGCGCACGGCGCCGGGCCCAGGGACGCCGCCGTGCGGCGCGGAGTCGACTTCCTGCTGCGGAACCAGGAAAGCGACGGAAGCTGGTACGGCCGCTGGGGCGCGAACTACATCTACGGAACCTGGCTGGCGCTGACCGCGCTGTCGGAGGTCGGCAGAGCCGGCGCCGGCGAGCTGGACGACCGGCTCGCGCCCTCGATTCGCGCCGGCCGCGACTGGTTGCTCGGAGTCCAGAACACGGACGGCGGATGGGGCGAGTCGCTGCGCTCGTACGAGGATCCGGCGGCGAAAGGGTGTGGCCGGAGCACGGCCTCGCAGACCGCCTGGGCGATGCTCGGGCTGATCGCGGCGTCCGCTGCCGGGCTTCCGGCGGCAGACGAAGGGGCGGTTCGCGCGGCGCTCGACCGGGCTGCCCACTTCCTGCGGGTGCGCCAGAAGGCGGACGGCGGGTGGCATGACGTGGACTGGACGGGTGTCGGGTTCCCGCGGGTGTTCTACCTTCGCTATCACGGCTATGCGCTCTACTTTCCGTTGGAGGCGCTGGCGGCGTATCGGGAGCGGATTCGGAGGTTCGCGCTCTGTGCCGGAGACCGGCCGGAACCCGGGTGGCGCGTCGAAGACCCGGAGGCCGGCGCCGGGCGCCGGATGCCGGCGGGGACGCCGGCGCATGTATGGTCCGCCCCGCTTGTGCAAGGGCTCTTTCCGGGTTTCTGGCGAGGTAGGTGCAGTTGCTTGCATGTATTCGGCCTGTTGGTGGGAGTCTCTGAGAGAGAGCTCCCTGGCCCCGATGGAATACGCGCGCGTCGGCCTCTTCACACCCAGACGGCCTCTTGATGGGCCCTGCGCCGACTCAGGCTTCTCAACGCGCCGGTCCGACCTGTTTCGCCATCGCTCGAATGAGTCCCCGCAAACTGCTTGGTGGGGCGATTCTCCTATCGTTGGTTCGCTGTTCCCCGAGCCGTCTACGCCGCGGCCCGTGAGTCCCTTGCTCGACCGCCGACATGGCGTTCGTCGCTGTAGCGTTCGTCGTGTCGCAGCACCGCCCAGGCGATTCGAGCCAGCTTGTTGGCCACGGCCACCGTGGCGACGTTCGCCCCCCGGCGCCGCTTGACGTCCAGAGCCCATTCCTTGAGCCGCGTCCGCTCGCCCTTGTGGGCTGTGCGCAGCACCGCCCGCGCACCGTGGATCAGAAGCGCCCGCATGTAGCGGTCCCCGCGTTTGCTGATCCCCAACAGCCTCGTGTGCCCGCCGGTCGATGCCTGACGAGGCACCAGCCCGAGAAACGCCGACATCTGACGGCCGCTGCTGAAGGCCCAGCCCGAGCCGACCGACGCCACCAGCGCCGTCGACACCATCGGACCGATCCCCGGGATCGACATCAAACGCTCGGACAGGGGGTTCTCCTTCGACTCCCGCTCCAGCATCGCCGTCAGATCCGCCACCTGATCGTCGACCTGCATCAGCGCCTGGTGCTGCATGCACAAGAGAGCCCGAAAGTCGCCCGGCAGGGCCCGCTCCGGGTCCGACGCGATCGCAGGCACCTCCCGCTTGATCACCGCCAGACCCTGAGGCAGCACGATCCCGTACTCCCGCAGAAAACCACGTAACTGGTTCGCCAACTGCGTGCGCACACCAACCATCGTCTCCCGACTTCGGTGGATCTGCTGCAGCGCCCGGCGCTCCTTCGTCTTGTAAGGCACGAAACGCATCGTCGGACGCGACACCGCCTCGCAGATCGCCTCCGCGTCGTGGTAGTCGCTCTTGTTCGACTTCACGTACGGACGGACAAACTGCGGACTCATCATCCGCACGTCGTGGCCCAGATCCCTCAGCTTCTCCACCCAGTGGTGCGCGCCGCAGCTCGCCTCCATCCCCACCAGGCACGGCTTGAGCCGCGACATCAACTCCATCAGCCGCGGTGCCTTCAACTGACGCTGAAACACCACCGCGCCCGACGCGTCCATCCCGCACACCTGGTACACATGCTTGCCCAGATCGATACCGACTCGAGTAACCTCCTTCACGGTCCGCCTCCTCCTTGTTGTTCGGAAGAAAACACCATTCTGGCCCCAACGAGAGGCCGTAAGGGTGCGGGGCGGACCATCCCATTACCCAGTATCCAGAGTCCGGAGGCTGGCGCACCCGGTGGGTCATTGGGCCTCCCCGTCGCGTACAGCGAGGTCCGCATGCGGAATGACCAGCGTCTCGACCAACTCATCGTCAATCGAGAAGATCCGGTACGTCACCCGCGGATCCTGACCCTCGGTCTCGAACGTGAGCAAACCAAAGGAGTCCTTGTCGTTGTAGCTGAACAGTGCACCCGGCTCGATCGGATGCGTGTGGACGTTCGTCAACTGCCCGCTCAGGAGGTCGCGAAAGGCGTAGCCGCTCTCGCGCTCGATCGCCCAGGCTTCGGAGCGGTGACGGTCCGACGAGAGGAACACCACGCCGCTGACGCCGTTCGATTCGATGAAGCGGAAGATCTCTTCGCGCTCTTCGGGAAAGCCGGACCAGGTGTCGCGGCTGCCGGGCTTGGCGCCGTCGGCCCAGGCGACGGGGCTGGCGATGACCTTGAATGTGGCGTTGGAGGTGCGTAGTCCGTCGAGCAGCCAGGCCTTCTGCACCGGGCCCAGCATCGTGCGGTCGGGGGCGAAGGGGTTCGTCCGATAGGTGCGGCCGTCGAGCAGGAAGAACTCGACGTCGCCGAGGGAGAACCGGAACCAGACGCCGGGATAAGACGCGGACCCGGATGCGGGCCGGGAGACCCGCGCGTGCAGCGGACCGGGAACGTCGGATGGGTGGGCGGGGTTGTTCCAGTTGCGGCGGAAGTGCTCGACCATGGGCTGTTTCCAGGCCGGACGGTCGACGTAGGGGCCGAGCCAGATGTCGTCGACCGCCGCGTCGTGGTCGTCCCAGATCGCGTACACGGGAGTCGAGCTCACGAGGCGCCGAAACTCGGGGCGCGACTGGCGCCGGTAGTAGGTGTAGTCGTGGAACGGGCCGGGCTGCTCCGGCAGGTCGACGTAGACGTTGTCGCCGAGCAACAGCAGAGCCTGCGGAGCGTGGGCGGCGATCGTGTCCCACATCCGCTCGTTGGCGGGCGTGTAGCCGGCACAGCCGCCGAAGGCGATCGTGAAGGTGCCGGGGTTGCCGGTGCGGGGTGAGGTGCGGAGGGTGTAGGTGGGCGACTGGGACTGCCGCCGGGAAGTGCTCCTGCCAGCCGGTCGCGAGGGTGGCGTGCGCGGATCGTCGCCGGGCGGCTGGGACCGCGGCGGCCGCTGGTTCTCAGCGACGACGACCTGGTAGCTGTACGTCGTGTCAGGCGAGAGGCCGTTCAGGACTGCCGTGCCGGTGTAGTCGCGGTCGGCCGCGGTCGCGCCGGAAGCGGTGTGGCGCTCGCCGTCGGCGGTTGCGACGACTTGGAAGCGAGTCGCCTCGGCGGTGCGGACCCAGACGCTCGCGCCGGTGTCCGTGACGGCGCCGAGCATCGGGCCGTGGACGATCGCGTTGTTCGGGCTCGCGGCGTGGAGCGCGAAGCCTTCGGTCCCGGCGAGCGGCGCGAGGAGATCGCGCGGTCCGGCGAGGAAGCGGCCGACCGGCACGCCGACGTCGAGGGCGGCGTGCATCGCCTGTTCGGCGGCGGCGATCCTGCCGAGCTGCGTCAGCGCCACCGTCTTGATGAACAGAGATTCGGCGTCCGCCGGATCCGTGGCGAGCCGGGCGTCGGCGAGTTCGATCGCCCGGGTTGGGTTGCCGTCGAGGATCTCGAGAAGCTGCTGTTGCCCGCGGCGCTTGTAGTAGAGGTCCGCCGAGCGCTCGTCGAACATGCGGCGGCTCCACTCGTTCTCGGCCCCGTAGAACGGGTGCGGGGAGTCGCCTTCGAAGGCGTCGGGCGGGCCGAACTCGCCGTAGTTCTCGCCGCCGGGGTTGCCGACTTCGCGGGCGGCGAGTTCGGTGGCGCGGTCGGAGTCGTCGGATGGGTCGGCGCAGGCGAGGGTGGCGGCGATTGCCAGCAGTGCGGTGCAGGTGACTCGAGCTCGCCGCTTCGCGGCAGAGCAGCAGATGCCGGCGGGGACGCCGGCGCACCCAGTGTGTGACATCGCGTAGCTTCGCGACTTGAGGCCGGCGGGGACGCCGGCGCACCCAGTGTGTGACACCGCGTAGCTTCGCGACTGAAGGCCGGCTGGGGCGCCGGCGCACCCAGTGTGGAGGTCCTCCGGGTGGGCGGAATCAGCGGTCGACAAACGCGCCATCTTCGATCGTCAGGGTGCTCCATGACTTCGGCTCGTAGGGGAACTTCGCGGCAACTTCCTCGTCGAGGTCAATGCCGAGGCCGGGGCGGCTGGGGAGCTTCGCGAAGCCGCGGTCGTAGGAGAAGTGGCCGCCATGGAAGAGGTCCTGCCAGAACGGGTCCTGGCCGCTGCCGATCTCGAGGATGGTGCAGTTCGGCGTGCAGGCGCAGACGTGCATGGAAGCGAGCGTGCTGACTTCGCTCTGCGGGTTGTGCGGCGACACGTCGACGCGGAAGGTCTCGGCCATGATCGCGATCTTGCGCAGCTCGGAGATGCCGCCGACGTGGACGACGTCCGGCATGATCACGTCGACGAGCCGCTCGGAGCACAGCGGCGCGAAGTGGTAGCGCGAGGTGAGGCGCTCGCCGGTCGCGAGCGGCACCCGGGTCTGGGTGCGGATCTGGCGCACCTCCTCGATCACCTCGTTCTCGAGCTGGGTGACCTCCTCGACCCAGAACGGCCGGAACTCCTCCACCCGGTTGCAGAACTCGACGGCCGAGAGCGGCGTCGGCTTGCCGTGCGCTTCGACGATGATGTCGAAGTCCGGTCCGACGATTTCGCGCACCTTGGCGAGGTGCTCGACGCCGCGGCGGATCGACACGCGGTGGTTGATCGGCCGGCCGCCCGGGTAGAAGCCGCCCTTGACGCAGGTCCAGCCGGCTTCCTTCTTCTGCCGCCAGAGGTCGAGCGCTTCCTCGTCGTCCGCGGCACGGCGCTTCTCGCGGTGGCTGATCCGTTCGAGGTAGCCCTCGTGGCAGTAGAGCCGCACCTTGTCGCGCGCCTTGCCGCCGAGGAGTTGCCAGATCGGCTGGCCGAGGGCCTAACCGAGGATGTCCCACATCGCGATCTCGACCGCGGAGAGCGCCGACATGAGGACGGGGCCGCCGCGGTAGCGCGGTCCGATGAACATGCCGCGCCAGTGGCGCTCGATCTCCGTCGGGTCCTTGCCGACGAGGTAGCGCTTGTGATTCTCGATCGCGGCCGCGACGACTTCGCCCTTGTTGGAGAGGGTGCCCTCGCCGAGGCCGGTGATCCCCTGGTTCGTGTAGAGCTTGACGAAGACGAAGTTCTCGTCGTTGCCGGCGTCGACGAGGAAGGTCTTGAGGTCGGTTATGCGGAGGTTGAGGGGCTTTGCGTCTTCGAAGGTCTTTTCGAGGGGGCCGGGTTGCTGGGATTGCGCGCGCAGAGGGCGGACGGCGGCCGTGGTGGCGAGGCCGAGGGCGGCGAGGAGGGCGTCGCGACGGTTGAGGGTGGTCATGCGGTCGGCGCTTGCTGATTCGCGTGGATCACGCACTGGGTGTGCCGACGCCCCGGCCGGCATCCGCTCCGCCACTGGGTGCGCCGGCGTCCCCGCCGGCTCGCCGCCGAAGGCGGCCAAAGAAACGGGCCCGCCGTTAGGCCGGCTCCGCCTTGTGCGAAGACGCGGGAGGAAACAACTCGCGCTCGCCGCTTCGCGGCAGAGCAGCAGATGCCGACGGGGACGCCGGCGCACCCAGTGGCGATCATCTGGCGTCGCCTCCGTGTTCGTCGACGAAGCGCCAGTCGTGGCGGGCCTTCTCGTAGCCGGGGTTGATCGTCATCTCGCCGGCGCCGACCTCCTGGCGCCAGGCGACGAGTTGCTGGAGCAGGCTGTCGGCGAGTTCGGGCTTCTCGGCGGCGAGGTCGGTCGTTTCGCCCGGGTCGGCCTTGAGGTCGAAGAGGCTCACCGCGGGGCCGATGCCGGCGATGGAGCCTTCGAACCACTCGATCAGCTTGTGGTCGCCCTGGCGGATGGCGCCGGCCGGCATGTAGCCGAGGTGGTGGTAGTGCGGGTAATGGAAGTAGAGCGTGTCGCGGTCGAGCGAGTCGGTACCGTCGAGCACCGGCAGGAGGCTCAGACCGTCGATGTCGGCGGGCAGGTCGTCGACGCCGAGGATGCCGGCAATCGTCGGAAAGAAGTCGTCCGAGGTGATCAGTTCGTCGTTCGTGCTGCCGGGCTCGACGACGCCGGGCCACTTGACGGCCATCGGCACGCGGATGCCGCCTTCCCAGATCATCGCCTTGCCGCCTCGGAAGGGGTCCTGCGCCTGGAGTTGCTCGAAGCCGCCGTTGTCGGAGTAGAAGATGACGATCGTCCGCTCGGTCAGGCCGTGCTCCTCGATGCGGTCGAGGATCTGCCCGAAACCGGTGTCCATCGTCTCGATCATCGCGCCCATCATCGGGTTGTTTACCGGATCGTCGGCGCCCGGCTTGGCCTCGTACTTCGCGATCAGTTCGGGGTCCTCTAGCAGCGGGCGATGGACGACGTGGTGGGTGACGTAGAGGAAGAACGGCTGGTCCCGGTTCGCGTCGAGGAAGGCGAGCGAACGTTCGGTGATCTCACGGGCGTGGTGGGCGTCGCCCAGCGGGTCGTCCTCGTACTCCGGCTTGACGGTGGTCAGGATGTCGTCGAAGCCTTGGGATGCCGGGTCCATCGGCCGGCCGGGCACGTACTCCTTGTCGACGTTCAGGTGCCACTTGCCGAAATGGCCGGTGGCGTAGCCCTGGGACTTGAACAGTTCGGCGACCGTGACTTCCTCGAGCGGCAGCCCGGGCACTTCGGCCGGGCGCAGGAGACGCGCGTAGGGGTACGGGCTGCCGGGGATGTAGTCGGTGATCTGGAGCCGGGCCGGGTTCTTGCCGGTCATCAGGCTGGCCCGGGTCGGCGAGCAGACGGGGTTCGCCGAGTAGGCGTTGGAGAAGGTCATCCCGGCGGCGGCGACGGCGTCGATGTTCGGGGTCTCGTAGAAGGTCGTGCCGTGGTAGCCGACCTGGTTCCAGGCGAGGTCGTCGGCGAGGAAGAGGACGACGTTCCAGGGGGTTGGGGTGTCGGCTTCAGGCGCCGGGTCGGATGCCGGGCCACAGGCGAGGAGGAGGAGCAGAGGCAGAACCGGCGCTACGCGCCGGATGCCGGCGGGGACGCCGGCGCACCCAGTGGGCCGGATTCCGGCCAGAGGGCCGGCGCACCCGGTGGGCCCGATGCCGACCCGGGTGGCGCGGATCCGCGCCACCCGCGAACCAGTCCGCGCGCCCGTCATCGGGCGCGCGGATGGCACGCCGGCGCACCCGGTGTGTGGTTGCTTCTTCACTGTGCCACCCTCCTCAAGCCTCGCTTCGCTTTCGGTCTTTCCAGCCAGCATAGGTCAGGTTGCGGTCCACGTCGCGGGCCGGGAACAGGTAGCTGGCCGCCCAGGCGACGACGAACAGCACGATGTGGCTGTAGACGCCGAGCATGTAGTTGTGCTGCGTGTAGTTCAGCGGACCCAGGTCGAGCCAGATGCGAGGCTCGCCGCCGAGGCTGAACTCGGTCGACGTGAGCAGGCACGCCGCGGTGAAGAGCACGCAGACGACGATGCCGACGTGGAGGCCCTCCTTGTTCACGCGCGGCACGAAGATGCCGAGCAGGAACATCCCGGCGATGCCGCCCGAGAAGATCGCGTAGAGGGCGAACACGGTCGCCAGCACGCCCGCGTCGCCGACGGCGGCGTAGATCAGCGCGACGACGATGGAGCCGACTCCCGACGCCACGACGACGATCTTGCCCACGCGGACCCGCTGGGCCTCGGTGCTCCGCGGCCGGAGCTTCTTGTAGTAGTCGTCGACGGCGACCGCCGCCAGGCAGTTCAAGTCCGAGTCGAGCGACGAGATCGCCGCGGCGAGCAGCGCCGCGATGATGAGGCCGATCACGCCCACCGGCATCTCGTTCAGGATGAAGTGCGGAAACACGGCGTCGGCGCGAAGGCCGTCCGGCAGGGTCGCGGACCCCTGGTAGAAGGCGTAGAGCGCGGTGCCGATGAACATGAACATGACCCACACCGGCACGACCATCAGAACGCCGCCGATCGAGGCCCGGATCGCCTCCTTGTCCGATCTGGCGGTCAGGTAGCGCTGCACCATCGTCTGATCCGTGCCGTACTTCTGGACGGCGTAGAAGATGCCGTTGATCGCCATGACCCAGAAGGTCAGCTCGACCAGGTTCCAGTCGAACGAGCCGAGGCTCACCTTGTTCTCGGCCGCCGCGATCGTGAACACCTGGCCCAGGCCGCCGTCGAGCTTGACGGCGATGACGATGAGGGTGACGACGCCGCCCAGGATGAGCAGCACCCCCTGGATCACGTCGAGCCAGATGACCGCCTCCATCCCGCCGAGGAGCGTCAGGACGGTGACCACCAGGCCGAGGACGACGATCACCGTGACGACGCCGATGCCCGTCATGCTGGAGACCGCGAGCGCGAGCAGGAAGAACACGGAACCCATGCCGGCGAACTGCGCCAGCACGAAGGCCAGCGAGGCGTAGAGCCGTGCGAGGTAGCCGAACCGCCGCTCGAAGTACTCGTAGGCGCTGAGGCCGATGACCTTGCGGTACATCGGCACGATGAAGCCGATGCCGAGCAGTACGACGACCGGCACCATGAACCCCTGCACCAGGCGCACCCAGTTGCCGGCGAAGCCGTCGCCCGGGTAGGCCAGGAACGTGATGCTGCTGATCAGCGTCGCGAAGATCGACAGGCCGATCGCCCAGACCGGCACGTTGCGGCCGGCGGCGAAGTACTTGGCGGTCGTCGATTGGGCCTTCGCGAAGCGGACGCCGACCCCGACCGACAGGGCGAGGCTCGCCCCGATGATCAGGTAGTCGAGGAGGTGGAGGGATGGAGTGTCCATTGGGCTGCTAGGGCAGAACAGTATGGTCGCCGCTTCGCGACGCGTTTCCTCTCAGAAGCCGACGGGGACGTCGGCGCACCCAGTCCCAGAGCAGCCGGCCGGAAGGCCTGCGCATCCAGAGTGTGGCGCCGACGGGGTTGCCCACTGGGTGCGCCGACGTCCTCGTCGGCTTTCTGAACAAAGCGCGCGAGGCCGAAGGCCTCGCTCCGTAAAGACCCCGACTCACCCAGCAGGTCAGGCCCGCTCCTAGAAGGACCAGCGCATGCCGGCGTTGAACGTCCGGCCGGTGATGTCGTACTGGGAAGCCCGGCTGGCGATGCCCCGGTACAGGTAGACCACCTCTTCCGTGATGTTGTTCGCCTGCAGGAACAGCTCGAGACCGCTGTCGAAGAGATAGGTGAACGAGTAGTCGAGGTACATCGCCGAGTCGTTCCACTCGTCCGAGCCGGCCTCCTCGCCGACCTCGCTCAGCCACCTTCCGCTCGTGTTCAGGGCGAGCCGGGTCAGGATCCGGTTCTTCTCGTAGATGAGCGCGAGGTTGCCCATCTCCTCCCTCTGCTCCGGCAGCACGTTGACGTCGTCCCGGTCCGTCTGCTCACCGAGATCGATACTCATCACGTCGGTGTAGGTGAAGTTCGCGTAGATGCCGAAGCCCGAATCCCAATGCTGCTGCCAGGCGACCTCGATGCCCATCAGGTCCGCGTTGCCGCCGTTGACCGGCTCCTCCACGTCGAAGCCGTCGAACTCCCCGCCGCGCTGGGTCGTCGCGGTGACGAAGTTGAAGTCGTCGATGCTCTTGAAGAACACGCCGCCGGAGATGATGCCGACGTTGTCGAAGAACCGCTCGACCAGGAAGTCGAGGTTGTTCGAGAGCGCCGGATCGAGGTGCGGGTTGCCGCGGATGATCTCCTCGTCGTCCGTGTGGGTGTAGGAGAACGGCATCGAATCCCAGAAATTGGGCCGGGCCATGCCGCGCGTGAAGGCGGCTCGCAGGAGGGTTTCCTCCGACAGGGCGTAGCGGAACTGCAGGTTCGGATAGACGAAGTCGTAGGACCGCGACACGCTGTCCTGCGTGTTCCTGAGCACGTTGTCGTCATTCACGACGAGGTTCGCCGCCGCGTAGTCGAGGTCGTTGAACTCGCCGCGGACGCCGACCAGCATCGTCAGTCGTCCGTACTCTTGGGTGGTCATCGCGTAGACGCTGGTGATGTCCTCCTCGGCGTTGTACGGCTCACCCAGGTTCACGTCGTTGCGCACTTCCTCCTCGAAGCCGCCCGGGCCCTGGTTCGCGTAGAAGAAGGAACGGAAGCCCGACCGGTTGTACTCCTGGCCGAGGTTGTAGCCGCCCTCGGTGATGTTGGCGCCGCCGGCCTCGAACTGGTCGAGGAACAGGTCGTCCCCCTCCCACTTCCACTTCGAGCGCAGGTCGGCGCGCTCCTTTTGCAGCGAGCGGAGCTTCACGCCCAGCTTGAACTCGCCGGTATCGCTGCCCCACTGCATCGGCCGGGTGAGGTCCAGCTTGGCGGTGTCGATCGTGCTGGTCGTGTTTTCGAACTTCTCGTCCACGGCGTCGAACTCGAAGACGCCGCTGTCATGGATGTCCTGCCGGCTCGAATCCCAACCCGGCTCCTTGCCGCCGATGTCGGTCACATTCAGGTCGAACCCGCGGGCCTGGAACTCCGGCTTGAGCTGCCCTTCCGGCTTCTTGGTGAAGGCGCCGCTCGTCGACAGCGAGAAGTCGAGCACGGACAGACCCAGCCGGTGCTCACCGCTGACGCTGTAGGCCGTGATCTCCTGCTCCTCGAGACGATCGTGCAGGGACTTCACCAACCGCAGGCCCTCGACCTCCGTGGCGCTGATGTAGTCGCCCTTGTCCCAGCGGATCCGCGTGATCTGGCGGTCCTGGTCGTCTTCGCGGAAGTTCTGCACCACGCTGAAATCGAGCTTGTGGTTGTCGTTGAGGCGGACCTCGAGTCGCGCGTTGGCGCCGTACCGGTCACGGTCGTTGGCCGAGAACTGCGCCTCCGTGTTCGTCAGGGCCCAGGGGATCTCGACGCCGTCGACGGTGTCTTCGCTTCCCCACTTGTGCTCGTTGTTGTGGCGCTCGGCCGCGGTGCGGGCGAAGTTGACGCCGATCGAGAATCCGAGGTTCTGGTTCCTGCCCGCCACGGTCGAGTAGTTGAACGCCGAGCGCGAGTGGGTGCCCTCGGCGATCGAGTTGTCGCCCACGCCCAGTGTGAAGTTCGTCACGCCGTCCGGCTGGTCGAACGCGCTGCGCGTCTTCAGGTTGACCGCGCCGCCGACCGAGTCGGCGTCCATATCCGGCGTCAGGACCTTCGTCACTTCGATGCCGGTCAACTGAGCGGCCGAGATCACGTCGAGCTCGACCATGCGATTCGCACTGTTCGAGTACGCGACCTGCTGGCCGTTGATCGTGATGTTCGTCATCGCCGAGGGCGTGCCGCGCATGGAGACGAAACGGCCCTCGCCGTTGTCGCGCGTGATGGCGACGCCGCTCACACGCTGCAGCACCTCGGCCGTGTTCAGGTCGGGGAAGCTCTGGATCTGCTCCTCGGAGAGGACGTTCTTGATGTTGATCGCCTGCTTCTGGTCGTTCAGCGCCTTGCTCTGCCCGAACCGGACGGCCTGCACGACGATCTCGTCCGCGAACTCGTACCGGGCGTCGAGCTCGATCGGCAGGGTCACCGTTTCCGATGCGGTCACCGAAACGCTGGCCTCGAAGTCCTCGAAGCCGACGTAGTTCACGACGAGGGTGTAATCGCCGGCCGGCACGCCGTCGAGCCGGTAACGGCCGTCGCTGCCCGAGCGCGTCTTGTACTGCGTGTCCTGGAGCGCGACCTCGGCGCCCGGAAGCAGCGCGCCGGATTCCTTCTCGGTGATCGTGCCCTGGACGGATGGTCCGGCCTGGGCCCAGGCCGTGCCGGTACAAACCAGCACAGCCAACGCGGCGAGGCCGAACCTCTTCATGACGTTTGCGGAACCTCTTCTCATGGCGCAGTCTCCCCCAGGAAGTAGTTATGGGTTGAATCACCTCCGCTCTCGCAGGCGGGAGTGGTTGATCGCTTCCTTGGGGGCGCTATCGGGGCGATAGCCGCCACAAACGCTGTTGGAGCAAGCTAGCACAGGGGCGGCCACCAGGTGTCCCAGCGGCTGGCAGATCCAACGGTGTGGATACTGACGAGTGTTCTTGAATCCCGCGGCAGAAGGTCCAGTAGCCGGCGCTTCGCGCCGGATGCCGGGCACACCCGGGCGATCGCCACTGGGTGCGCCGACGTCCTCGTCGGCTTTCTGAAAAGAGACGCGCGAGGCCAAAGGCCTCGCTCCGCCGGCGCACCCAGTGAGGCAGACTACGCACCATGTCGATCAAGTCCTTCGCTTCCAAGCAGTTCTCGACCCACCTGCTCGGCGAGGGCCGACGGAACAAGGTCCGGGCGCGTGCCGAACGGGACCGCCGGCGCCGGGGGGAGCCGCATCGGATCGAGTTCTTCCACCAGGTCGACGATCCGTACTCGCATCTGCTGGCTCAGGCGCTGGTGAAGCTTCACGAGCGCTATGAGGTCGAGGTGGTGACCTGGCTGGTCGAGCCGCCCGAAGACTGGGCGGCGCCGGCGCGGGCGCTGCTCGAGTCGTACTCGCTCGTCGACGCGCGGCGGTTGGCGGTGAAGGCGGGGCTGCATCCGAGCTCGGAGGAGCGGCCGGGGCCTGAGAAGGTGCTGGAGGTTCAGCGAGAACTGGCCGCAACGCTGCCGGCGTCGGGGGATCCGGGGTCCAAGGCGACGCTGGAGGCGGCTGTGGCGTTGGGGGAGGGGCTCTGGGAGATGGAGTCGGACGCGAGCCAGGCTGCCGGAGGTGATGAGGCGACCGACGTCGGGCTCGAAGCTGCACTTCGGGCCGGTACACAGCGGCGGGCGGAGCTGGGCCACTACCTGGGCGGCACCTGCTTCTACGGCGGTGAATGGACCTGGGGGATCGATCGGCTTGCGTACCTGGAGGAGCGGCTCGCCGATCTAGCGGCTCGCCGGTCGGGCGGCGCAATGACAGCGCAGATTCCGCCTGCGGCGGATGCCGGCCAGAAGGCCGGCGCACCCGGTGCGGACGCCGGCGCACTCAGTGCGGGCGGCGGCGCGGCGAGCGCAGACGCCGGCGCACCCGGTGCGGGCGACGGCGCGGCGGGCGAGAGCGGCACGCCGGTCTACGCGCAGCCGCGGCTGCTCGAGGAGCCGGTGCCGGCCGAGGCCCTCGAAGGTGCAGACCTTCCCGACCTCCACTTCTTCGCTTCGTTCCGCAGCCCGTACACCTGGATCTCGACCGAGCGGGTGATCCGTCTCGCCGAGGCGTTCGGCGTGAATCTGCGCATCCGCTTCGTCCTGCCGATGGTCATGCGCGGCCTGCCGGTGAAGCGGTCGAAGCGTGTCTACATCCTCCTCGACGCTGCCCGTGAGGCGCGGCGCAACGGGGTCCAGTTCGGTCCCGTCGCCGACCCGGTCGGCAAGCCGGTCGAGCGCGGCTACTCGCTGCTGCCGTGGGCGATCGACCAGGGAAGGGGCATCGAGTACTTCCGGTCGTTCATGACGCTGGTGTGGTCGCAGGCGGTCGATGCGGGTTCGGATCGGGGCTTGAGGCGGATCGTCGAGGGCGCAGGGCTCGACTGGGCGGAGGGGCGCCGCTGCCTCGGCGATCCCGGGTGGCGGGAGGAGGCGGAGCGGAACCGGGAGGAGCTGTTCGATCTCGGGCTGTGGGGCGTGCCGTCGTTCCGCGTCGGGTCGGTGGCTGTGTGGGGGCAGGATCGGTTGTGGGTCGTGGAGGATGAGTATCGAAGGTTGTTGGCGGACTGAGCCGCTTCACAACTCGCTCCCGAGGTCCAGCGCGGCGTTCATCAACGCCCGGGTGTAGGTCTCGCGCGGCGCGTCGAAGAGCTGGTCCGCCGGCCCGAACTCGACGATCCGGCCGTCCTTCATCACGGCAATCTCGTCGCAGAGGGCGCGGACGACCTTCAGGTCGTGGCTGATGAAGAGGTAGGTCAGGCCGTGGCGGCGCTGTAGATCGAGCAGAAGCTCGACGATCTGCGCCTGCACCGTCATGTCGAGCGAGGACGTGGGCTCGTCGAGCACGACGAAGCGCGGCCGCAGGATCATCGCCCGCGCGATGGCAATGCGCTGGCGCTGGCCGCCGGAGAACTCGTGCGGGTAGCGGCTCTGGATCCCGGGTTCCAGGCCGACCTCGCCGAGGATCTCGGCGACCCGCCGTCGCCGTTCGCCGGCGGCAAGCCCCCGTTCGTGGACCCCCAGGCCCTCGGCAACGATCTCCTCCACGGTCAGCCGCGGGGACAGGCTGCCGTAAGGATCCTGGAAGACGATCTGCATGGAACGACGCAACGGTTGGAGCTGCCGGAAGCCGACGCCATCGATCGACCGGCCGTCGAAGACGATCTCGCCGCGGCTCTTGAGCAGCCGGACGATGGCCATTGCCAGGGTCGTCTTGCCGCTTCCCGATTCGCCGACGACGCCCAGGCTGTGCCCCTGACGAACGCGGAGCGACACGTCGTCGACGGCAACGAGGGACTTCTTCCGCGGCCAACCGCGCAGCGGGAACTCCACGGTCAGGTCGTTCGCTTCGACGAGAGCCGGCGCGTCGTCCTCGGGGATCGGGCAGGTGCTTCGGGGCTCGGCGTCGATCAGCTTCTTCGTGTAGGGATGCCGCGGGCGCTGGAAGACCTCGTCGGCCGCGCCCTCCTCGACTACCCTGCCCTGCTCCATCACGTACACGCGGTCCGCCATCGCGCGGACGATCCCGAGGTCGTGGGTGATCAGCAGCAGCGCCATGCCGAGCCGTTCCTGCAGTTCCTTGATCAGCGCGAGGATCTGCGCCTGGACGGTCACGTCGAGCGCCGTCGTCGGCTCGTCGGCGATCAGCAGGTCGGGATCGCCCGCGATCGCCATCGCGATCATCACGCGCTGCCGCTGGCCGCCGGAGAGCTGGTGCGGGTACGAGTTGAGCCGTTCGCGCGCCTCCTGGAGGCCGACGAGTTCCAGCAGCTCGACGGTCCGCTCCAGGGCCGCGGGTCCACGGAGCCCGGCGTGCAGGGCCAGCACTTCCTCCACCTGCCGCCGGATCGTGTGGAGCGGATTGAGCGAGGTCATCGGCTCCTGGAAGACCATGGAGATCCGGCTGCCGCGGATGGCGCGCATTTCCGGCTCGGCGGCGCCGATCACTTCGCGTCCCTCGACGAGGATCGAGCCGCTCGGGTGCGACGCGCGCGGGTAGGAGAGGAGTTGCAGGATCGAGAGCGCGGTGACCGACTTGCCCGAGCCGGACTCGCCGACGAGGGCGACGGATTCGCCGCGGTCGAGGCGGAGGTCAAGTCCGTGGACGACGTGGACGCCGTCGAAGGCGACGGCAAGGTCGGCGATCTGGAGGAAGGGGGCCGCTGCGGTCATCAGGTTCTTCTCGGGTCGAAGGCGTCGCGGAGCGCTTCGCCGATGAAGATGACGAGTGTCAGCAGGGTGGCGAGCGTGAAGAAGGACACGAGGCCCAGCCAGGGAGCGTGCAGGTTCATGCGGCCCTGGGCGAGTAGCCGGCCGAGGGAGGGCGAATCGGCAGGCAGGCCGAAGCCGAGGAAGTCGAGCGAAGTGAGAAGGGTGATCGACCCGGTCAGGATGAAGGGCAGAAAGGTCAGCGTGGCGACCATCGCGTTCGGCAGGACGTGACGGCGGACGATCGTCCGGTCCACCACGCCCAGAGCACGCGCGGCGGTCACGTACTGGAAGTTCCGCGCCCGCAGGACCTCGGCCCGGACGACGCCCACGAGCGCCATCCAACTGAACGCCACCAGGATGCCAAGCAGCCAGAACACGTTCGACTCCACGATGCTCGCGAGGATGATCAGCACGAAGAGCACCGGCAGGCCGGCCCAGATTTCGATCAGCCGCTGGCCGAAGAGGTCCACCTTGCCGCCCAGGTAGCCCTGGACGGCGCCCGCCAGGACGCCGATGATCGAGCTCAGGGCCGTCAGCACCAGCCCGAACAGGAAGGACAGCCGGGTCCCGTAGATGAGGCCCGCGAGCACGTCCTTGCCGACGTCGTCCGTGCCCAGCCAGTGACGCGCGGACGGCGGATAGGGGGCCGGACCGGGCAGCTCGTAGTCGATCGTGTCGTGCGCGTAGGGGATCGGCGGCCAGATCATCCAGCCGCCGCTGCCACGAATCAGCTCCTGGACGAACTTCTCCCGGTAGTCGGCCTCCGTCTCGAACACGCCGCCGAACTCGGTCTCCGCGTACGTCGCGACGATGGGGAAGTAGAAGCGCCCCTCGTGGCGGACGACCAGAGGCTCGTCGTTCGCGAGGACCTCCCCGAACAGCGTGGCGCCGAAGATCACGAGGAAGATCCGCAGCGACCAGTAGCCCCTGCGGTTCGCCTTGAACGCGGCCCATCGCCTCTGCCCAAGGGTGGGCGGTTGCGCGGCCGCCGGGACTGGGTGCGCCGGCGTGTCGTCCTTGCGCCCGAGTGACGGACGCAAGGACCGGGTCGCGTGTGGCGCGGATCGCGCCACCCGGGTTCCCGCCGGCATCCGGCGCGAAGCGCCGGCGTCCGGGACGTCCGCCGCACTGCGCCCAAGGTCGCTCAAACCTCGCGGCTCTCGAAGTCGATCCGCGGATCGGTCAAGGTGTACGTGATGTCGGTCACGAGCTGCAGCACCAGCGCCAGCAGGGTCGAGATGTAGAGGGTGCCGAAGATGATCGGGTAGTCCCGGGTCACGATCGCCTCAAAGCCGAGCAACCCCAGCCCGTCGAGCGAGAAGATGATCTCGGCCAGCAGGACGCCGGTGAACAACGCGCCGACGAGCGCCCGCGGGAAGCCGGCGATGATGATCAGCATCGCGTTGCGGAACACGTGGCCGTAGAGCACGCGCCGCGTCGTCAGGCCCTTCGCCTTGGCCGTCAGCACGTACTGCTTGTGGATCTCGTCGAGGAACGAGTTCTTCGTGAGCATCGTGAGCGTGGCGAAGCTCCCCGCCACGAGGGCCGTGATCGGCAGCACCAGGTGCCAGAAGTAGTCCTTCACCTGGGCCCAGAGCCCCAGGTCGCCGAAGTCCTCGGACACGAGACCGCGCAGCGGGAAGTACTCGATCATCCCGCCGCGCGCGAACAGGACGATCAGCAGGACGGCCAGGATGAAGGCCGGGATCGCATAGCCGACGAGGATGACCACGCTCGTCCAGACGTCGAAGCGGGAGCCGTCGGTGGTCGCCTTGCGGATGCCCAGCGGAATCGAGACCGAGTAGACGATGAGCAGGGTCCAGAGCCCGAGCGACATGGACACCGGCAGCCGGTCCAGGACGAGGTCGATCACCGGCACGTCCTGGTAGAAGCTCTCGCCGAGGTCGAAGCGCAGATAGTCCCGCAGCATGACGAAAAAGCGAACGTGGGCCGGCTTGTCGAAGCCGAACTGCCGCTCGAGCTCCTCGATCAGCGCCGGGTCGATGCCGCCGGTGGTAGTGAGCTCGGCCTCCAGGGTCGCGCCCGCCCCGCCGCCCAGCACGCCGACTCCCGCGTCGAGGCCGGTTCCCTGGAGACGGGCGATCGCCTGGTCGACCGGACCGCCGGGCGCCGCCTGGATGATCACGAAGTTGACGAGCAGCACGCCGACCAGCGTCGGCGCCATGAGGAGGATCCGGCGCAGGACGTAGACGAGCATGTGAGGGCGTCCGGCGCGCTTCGGCGCTCTAGCGGGTCTCGCCCAGCGCCGCGTCGACCCGGGCGCTCTTCTCCGCATCGAACCACCAGAGCTGCGGGAAGCCGGTCCAGTTCAGGTGTTCGCGCCCCAGGGGCGGATGGCCGAAGCGGTCCCAGTACAGGAGGTGGCGGCCCTTCGGGGCGCCCTCGGGGATCACGTAGAAGCTCCACAGGAGCACCCGGTCGAGCGCCCGGCCCGCGACGTTCATCTCCTCTTCCGTCTCGGCCGCGATCACCTCCTCCACCAGCGCGTCCACGGCCGGACTGTCGATCCCCGCGTAGTTCAGCAGGTTCGGCGTACTGGCGCCGTCCGACCGCATGAGGTTGCGCAGGAGCGTCGGCTGCGGAATGCGGTGCGTATAGATCTTCTGCATCGTCATCTCGAACTCGTAACGCCGCGCGCGATTCGTGTGGATGTTCGCCTCGACGCGGCGGACCGTCGCCTGGACGCCGAGCCGTTTCAGATTCTCCACGTACGGCACGAGCATGCGCTCGTGCTCCCTCAACTGGACCATGATCTCGAACCGGAGCGGCTCTCCCGTCGCCGCGTCGACGCGCCGGAAGTCGCGCACAACCCAGCCGGCTTCGTCGAGCAGCTCCCCGGCACGCAGGAGCGCCTCCCGGTTGCGGCCGTAGCCGTCGGTTTCGGGCAGGGTGAATTCCTGCGTGAACACGCGCTCGGGGATGTGTTCCCGCAACGGCTCGAGCAGCGCGAGTTCCTCTGGTGACGGCAGACCGCGCGCCGCCATCCCGGAGCCCAGGAAGAACGTCGTGTTGCGCCGCAAGGCGCCGTACTGGAGGGTGCGGTTGCCCCAGTCGAAGTTGTAGGCGAGGGTCAGCGCCTCGCGGACGCGAATGTCCTGGAACAGCGGCAGGCGCGTGTTGAAGACGACCGACCAGTGCATCCCGTAGGTCGTCCGCATCCGGTAGGTCTCCTTGTTGAAGAGCCCCATGTCGACCTCAGGGAAGTCGTAGGCGGTGGCGAACTCACGCTCGTCCTGGTCGCGGTAGTAGTCGACCACGCGGGCCTTGAGCGCCTGGATGCCCGCCTTGATATCGCGAAAGTAGAGGACGCCGAAGCGATCGAAGTTGTGGTATCCGCGCCTGAAGTTCAGGTCCTTCGCCCAGTAGTCGGGGACCCGCTCGAAGACGATGCGCCGGCCGGTGTCGACCTCGCTGATGCGGTAGGCGCCGTTGCCGAGAGGCGGCTCGATCGTGGTCGCCGTGAAGTCCCGGTCCCGCCAGTAGTGCTTCGGCATCGGGAAGAAGAGGGCCGCCTCCATCACCGATCTGCGGCTTCTCCTGTCGGCGGCGAAGAGAAAGCGAAACGAGCGCTCCCCCAACGCTTCGATGCCTTCCACATGGCGCCAGGTGGCCTTGAAGCCGACCGGGCCGTCGGCCTTGAGGGTCTCAAAGGTCCACACGACATCGTCGACCGTAACCGGCATGCCGTCGTGCCATCGCGCCTCGGGCCGGAGGGTGAAGGCCACCCAACTGTAGTCCTCCGCGATCTCGACCGTCTCGCACAGCAGACAGTAGAGGGTCGAGAGTTCGTCCTCGGACGGCAGCATCAGCCGATCGAGGGTCAACGTCGTGCGCCGCCACCAGTTGTAGATCTCGGGGCGGCCCTTGTCCGAGTACGGGTGCAGGTTGTTGAACGTGCCCGGGATGAAGAGCCTCATCTCGCCGCCCTTGGGTGCGTCGGGATTGACGTAGCCCAAGTGGGGGACGTCGTCAGCGTACTTCGGTTCGCCGAAGTAGGCGATCGCATGGCTGGGCTGGGCTGCCAGCGGGCCGGCTGTGCTCAGGCAGACGAGCGCGCCGAGCAGGGCATACCAGCGAGTCGAGGCAGGAAGAGCGCCGTACACGGCTCAGCACAATAGCGAAGGAATCAGGACGCACGCGGAGCCGGCCTGCCGGCCGGCGCGTTTCTCTGGCCGCCTGCGGCGGCAGCCGACGGGGACGTCGGCGTACCCAGTCCCGGAAGGCCGCCGTACCCAGCGAGTGAGGACTTGCATACTGGGTGCGCCGACGTCCCCGTCGGCTTTCCGACAGAGAACGCGCGAGGCCGAAGGCCTCGCTCCACTGGCGGCGCCGTGCGGGGCGCTCTGGAACTCTACTTCCCGCCGGCAGACGGCCCCATGCCTCCGCCGAGGCCGTAGAGCGACTTGCGGCCGCCCAGCCGGAAGCTCGCCGTCACGCCGACCTCGCGCTCGTCGGTGAGCGAGCCGCGGATCACGCCGGAGCCGAAGCCGTAACCCTCGTTCGGCCGCCACTGCTGCACGGCGATCTGGTCGAGCACGTTCTTGGCGAACACGTGGACCTGCAAGCCCTCGCGCGGCGTGAACCAGATCGCCCGCAGGTCGAGCCGCGTGTACTCGGGGATCTTGTACTTCGGCAGGTTGCTGATGTCCGTGTTCTTGTCCGTCGTGTGGCCGAGCGTGCCCAGGAAACGGAGGTTGCCCATGTCGTAGATCGCGGTCAACGAGAACTTGTGCTTCGGCTGCAGCGGCATCTGGTTGCCGCCGAAGTTCGTCAGGCTCGCGATCTCCTGCGTGAACGTGTTGCCCTCCCGGTCCTGGAACTCGACCGTCTCGGTCGGCGCAGCCGGGTCGCAGCAGTACGTAGTGGCGAAGTCGCCGATCGCCGAGTCCAGGTAGTTGTACCAGCCGCGGATCGTGAAGCGGTCCGTGGCCCGGTACGCCGCCGTGAGTTCCAGCCCGTTGATCCAACTGCCGTCGACCGTGTTCATCTCGCCTTCGAAGATGCTCTCGCCGGGGATCCGCCTCTCGACCGGCAGCAGACGATTGGAGTTGATCCAGTAGCCCTGGTAGTCGTTGTAGAAGACGGCGGCCTCGAGTTGCAGGCGATTGTCCGCCAGCAGGCCCTTCCAGCCGCCCTCGTAGTTGATCAACTCCTCCGAGTCGAAGGTCACTTCGGTCATGTTGCCGAAGCCCACGAAACCGCCCGGGCGGCCGCCCTTGGAGACGCGGCCGTACCACATGCTGGCGGGGTTCGCCGAGTACTGGAAGCCCGCGTTCCAGGTGGTCTGATTCCACTCCGCGTCGTTCTTGCCTTCAAAGCCCTCTACCGACGCGTTCCGGAAGATCCACAAGTCGACCCCGAACCCGAAGTCGAGGCCGATCCGGACGTCGTTCTGGACGTGGGTCTTGATGTCCTGGTCGTGGCGGATGCCGCCGAACAGGGTCCACTTGTCACCGAGCTGGTACTCGACGTTCCCGTAGTACGCCCGCGTCTCGAACCGCGAGTGGCCGTAGAAGTCGAGCCAGTGGCCGTTCATGTTGCCGTCGGAGTACGCGCCGATGGCGCCCGCGTTCGACCAGTTGAGCAGCTCGCCCGGGCAAGCCCAGACGCCGCCCTGACCCGATTGGGCCGACGTCGTACCGAAGTCGCTCAGCAGGGGCAGCCCGAAGAAGGGAAGCGCCGCCTGACAGGTCGCCAGGGTGTTCGTGTTGAAGGCGGGTTCGGCAAAGTTGAAGAAGCGCGCGTCGTAGGGCTCGTCGCCGTCCCGCTGGTACGCGCCCAGGACGAACTGGAAGTCACTCGCGAAGCTCGACGCCAGGCGCACCTCGTGCGAAGTCTGCTCCGAGTAGCGGTAGTAGTTCGTCATCGTGTCGGAGAAGGGATAGCCGTTCGCGTCGAGAAAGGGGTCGTTCGGACCGCCCATCCGTGACGTGCCGTCCGTGTCTGTCTGCGCGTTCTCCGTCGTCTCGCGATAGCCGGCCTTGTAGGACAGGGACAGTCCCTGGCTGGGTCGAACGTTCAGATCGGCCACGGCCATCTGGAGCTCGGAGTCCTCGTTGCCGGGCGTGTTGTAGTCGACCACGTTGCGCAGGTCGTCGCCGTCGCAGATGAGCTGGTTCGGATCGCTGAGGTCGCAGTCCCTGACCGACGGCGCCTGGTTCGCCGCGCCGAGGAAGGGATTCGGGAACAGGCAGGTCGGGTTGCCCTCCGGATCCGTGCCGGTCAGCAGGCACTCCGTGCTCACGTCGCGTCCGGTCAACTCGACCGAGGTGCGGGGAGCCCCGCTGTCCTCGCGCCCCGCGTAACGGACGTTGAAGTCGACCGTCTCGCCGAGATAGCGAAGCTGCGGCGCCCAGTGGGTGTTGTCCGGTTCGTCGTAGTCGCCGCCGGGGCCGATGTTGGGCTGCGCGCCCTCGCCCTGCCAGCTTCCGGCAGTCAACCGCCAGCTCACCTTGCTGTCGCCGATCGGGCCGCCGATCGCGAGGTCGCCGCGCTGCGAGGTCTGATCCGTGTACTCGGCCAGCGCGTTCACGTCGAACTGCGCGGTCGGCTTGATCGTGTTGAAGCTGATCGCCCCCGCGATCGCCGCGCGGCCGCCGGTCGTTCCCTGCGGGCCGCGCGCCACGTTCATGCTCTCCACGTCGAAGAGGTTGCCGGGTTCGAGCCCGTAGAGCTCGTCGGTGTAGATGCCGTCGACGTAGGTGGCGACCGCGGTGGCCTGGAAGAACTCCTGGTTCCGCTGCGAGCCGATGCCCCGCAGGTAGAGGTGGTTGCCATGGCCCGAATCGGGCGACTGGTGGCCGATCTGCAGGCCCGGCGTGAGCGCTTCGAGGTCGTTGTTGTTGTTCATGCCGAGCTCGACGACCATGCCCTCGTTGAAGCCGGTGACCGTCATCGGCCGCCTCAGCACATTCTCCTCGCCCAGTTCGCCCTGGACGACGATCTGCTCGACGACGGAGAGGCCGAGCGCGAAGTCGACGGACGCCGCTCCGCCTCCCGCAACCTCGACCGACTCGCTGGAGGACCGAAAGCCCTGGAGCACCGCGGTCGCCGTGTAGGCGCCGTCCGCCAGGCCGTCGAGGCGGAAGGCGCCGGCGGCGTCAGTCTGGGTGCTCTTGCCGATGTCCTGGCCGTCCGCGTTCTGGAGGCTGACCGTGACGCCGGGCAGGGCGCCACCCTCGCGATCGTAGACCGTGCCGGACACGCTCCCGTCCTGGGCCATGGCCGGAAGGGCCAGGAGCGCCAGCGAAAGAACCGCCAGCAGGATGGGATTCGGAGTCCTCAGACCGTCGCGATGCTCGTCGTCCATGCTTGTGCTCCTCGGTTTCGTGTCTGGGGTCAGCGGATTCGCGGCCACACGCCAGGGTTCAGCGCCCAGGCTCCAGCAGCCCAACCCTGTCCTCCGCCGAAACGGCCTCGGGACGTGTCGCGCTGCTGCTGCCGTTGTTTGAAGATACGGAAAACATGTTACAGCGTTTCACCTTTGCCGCAAGTGCCGGATGTGGGGCGCCACGGCCTCGCGGCCCAGCGATCCGCCGACCCCAAGTTGTGACACTGTTACAAGTTCGCTACACTGCCGGACCCGGAAGGAGGAAGGAATGAGGCCCAGAACGATCTCCCGGACCGGCGCCGCCGTGCTGCTCGCCTTCGCGTTGCAGCCTGGAGCAGTGGCGGAAGACGCCTGCATCCCCGGCGGCAAGGTGACGACGATGCCGGAGACGGCATCCGAGTACGCCGCGATGTGCCTCCCGCACGTGGGCGTCGCGCCGACCGTCGACTGCGGCGCGGGAGTGCGGATTCCGATTCACGTCGACGGCGTGGAGGTCTTCGACAGCGTCGGCCCCCGCGAGTGCGACACGCCCGACTTCAAGGGCAACTGCAACGTCGGCTCGCGGATCGGCAGGGTAGAGGGCAAGGCGGCCGACGGCAGTCCATTGGAAGACGTCGTCTGGGCGTACCTCTGCCGCTCGGCCGGCAAGGAGCTCTTCAAGCGGGGCATCGCGTCCGTCCAGATGATCGGCCACAACAAGACGACCGGCGCGACCTGCTTCTTCGAATCGCCGGACGGGATCGGCGACCTCCGGCAGGCCGAGTACCTCCACTTCGACGACCAGGGTCTGCTGGCCGGCAAGCTTCCCGGGCCGGACGACGACAACTTCGACGACGCCTTCATCCCGCCGCCGCCGGGCGTCCAGTGCGTGCAGTGCCACCAGAACAACGCCTTCCTGCACGACCCCTGGATCGACGGCGCCAAGCTGCCGTCCGACCCGAGCGAGCCCGTCCTGCCCGGGTGGGTGGATCCGGAGGCGCCCTACTGGGTCGTCGGCGGAACGCATTGGGACATGAGAACGCCGCACATCGAGGGCAACGCCTGTCTGGACTGTCACCGGGCGCCGACCAGAACCGCCCGGCTGCTCGAAGCCGGCCAGGTCCACGTGAACGAGTTCATGCCGCCGCGCAGGCCCGGCAGCATGAAGGCGGATTACGCGGCGCTCCTCGCCTGCCATGACGACGGCCCGGAGAACACGCCGGGTTGCGACTGGCTGATTCCACCCGGCGGGGGTTGCCCGGGGGGTGTCGTCGCCGGAACCGACCAGGGAGGCGAGGGCGGTCGCATACCGACGGGCCGGCTGCCCGGCGATTCGAACTGAACGGGAGTCCCAGCATGTCCAAACTCGATCTGACTGACAGGGTCGCCATCGTCACTGGCGGCGCCGGTGGCATCGGCGCCTGCATCGCGAAGTCCTACGCCGAAGCCGGGGCCAAAGTCGTCGTCGCCTCGCGCAAGAAGGAGAACCTGGACGGCATCGTCGCCGAGGTCGAGTCGGCCGGTGGGACGGCTCTCGCCATCGGCTGCGACATCACCGTGCCGGAACAGGTGGACGGCCTGATCGCGGAGACCGTCGGCGCCTTCGGAAGGCTCGACGTGATCGTGAACAACGCCGGCGGCGGGGCGACGCCACGCATGCCCGAGGACACGCCCTACGACGAGTGGCAGCGCATCGTCGACCTGAACCTGACCGGCACCTGGCTGTGCTGCATCGCCGCCGGCAAGCAGATGATCGAGCAGCAAAGCGGCAACATCATCAACATCTCGTCGGTAGCCGGCACGAAGGGTCACCCCGGCATGCTCCACTACTCGGCCGCCAAGGCGGGCGTGATCAGCCTGAGCAACAACCTCGCCTTCCAGTGGGCGAAGCACAACATCCGCGTCAACTGCGTGGCGCCGGGGCTCATCGCGACGCCGGCAATGGTCAAGTGGGGCGTCATCCAGGCGGCCGAGAAGGAGGACGGCACGCACGTGCCGCGTCTCGAGCGGCCGCCCGATCCGGAAGACGTCGCCGACCTCTGCCTGTTCCTGGCCTCGGAGGCGTCCGATCTGCTCACCGGAGAAGTGATCCCGATCCGGTCCTGGACCCGGCTCGACCGGTTCTGGAACTAGCAACGTGCGCCACGAGAGAACGGGTGCGCCGGCAGCGGCGCCGGCACCGAACCGATGACGGCGCCTGAAACCACGGCGCCCTTCGTCCGGCCGCTCGACACGGCCGACGACGATCTCGACCTTCTGGGCGGCAAGGGCCGGTCGCTGGCGCGCGCGGCGAACGCGGGGTTCGCGGTGCCAGGCGGCTTCCACGTGACCGCGGACGCCTACCGGGCTTTCGTCACGGAGCACGGCCTGCAGCAGCGCATCGTGGCGCTGGCGAAACCCGAACTCGTGAACGGCGCCGTCTCGTTCGACCAGGCGTCGGCGGCGATTCAGGAGCTCCTGGGCACACCGGCCCTCTCCGACCTCGTCGTCTCCGAGATCGCGGCGGCCTACCGCGGCCTGGAGCCCGCCAACGCGCCGGTGGCCGTGCGCTCGTCGGCCAACGCCGAGGACCTGCCGGAGGCGTCGTTCGCCGGGCAGCAGGACACCTACCTCAACGTGCGCGGCGAGGGCGCGGTCGTCCAGGCGGTTCGCGATTGCTGGGCTTCCCTCTGGACCCCGCGCGCGATCGCCTACCGCCACCAGATGGGGATCGACCAGGGCGCCGTGGTGATGGCGGTCGTCGTGCAGATCATGGTGCCGTCCGAAGTCTCGGGCATCCTGTTCACGGCGAATCCGGCGACCGGCGAGCGCTCCGAAGCGATCGTCAACGCGAGCTTCGGCCTCGGCGAGGCGGTCGTCGGCGGCCAGGTCACGCCCGACACCTTCGTCGTCGACCGCGCGTCGGGCAAGACGAAGGAGACGTTGATCGGCACGAAGGAACAGCAGATCGTCCAGGACGGCGAGCAGGGCACCCGGCTTGAGGACATCGCCGAGGCCGAGCGTGGCCGCTCGTCCCTGTCGCCGGAGGCCATCCGCGAACTCGTCGAACTGGGCGGCGCCGTCGAGGCTCGCTTCGACGGCGTGCCGCAGGACATTGAGTGGGCGTTCTGTGGCGGCGAACTCTTCCTGTTGCAGTCGCGGCCGATCACGAATCTGCCGCCGCAACCGATCGAGGTGGAGTGGACGCCGACCCCTCCCGCCCGCGTCCTGACGCGGCGCCAGATCGTCGAGAACATGCCGGACCCGATCTGCCCGCTGTTCGAGGAGCTCTACCTGACGATCGGTCTTGAGAAGGCCCGCAAGGGAAAGAGCATGATGATCGGCGGCGGCCCGGTCTTCGTCACGATGCACGGCTTCGCCTACCAGCGCGGCGACTGGCAAATGCTCTTCCCGGACGGCAACAACAAGGAGATCAAGAAGCCGACCGAGGACGAACTGGAAGCCGCGGAACGCGCGATGGCCGAGCGGCGAAAGGACTCCCCCGCGGAGAACCTGGACATGGCGGAGCACGACCTGAAGCTGTTCCGGGACTCGCTCAGCGACGAGGACGGCAGCGCCTTCGACGCCTGGGCGGCGTCGGCCGAACTCGGCGAGGCGCTGGCGCAGCGGGTGACGATGCCCGAGAGCAGGAATCCGACCTACATCGCCTTCAATCGCACCCAGTGGAACGAGGGCGTGCTCAAGAAATGGCAGGAAGAGACGATGCCGCGCCTGGTCCGGATCACCGACGAATGGCGCGAAGTCGATCCGGCCACGGCGTCTGACGAGACCCTGCTCAAGGGCATCGTCGACCTGGGCATCGCCGAGGGCGACTACTGGTCGAACGACACCGGCCACACGTTCGGCGTCGCCAAGTCGACCGACGACCAGCTCCAGTGCTTCCTCCGCGAGACCCTGCCGGACCACCACTTCACCAGCGGCCAGTTCCTGAGCGGCTTCAAGTCGAAGACGATGGAAGCGAACGACGCGATCTATGAGGCCGCGAAGCGCATCCGCGCCGACGATTCGCTCTGGGAACTCGTCATGGTGACCCCGGCATCACGGCTTAACGCCGCGCTGGAGCAGCACCCGGCGAGCGGCCCGGCGCTCGAAGCGATCGAGGATTACCTCGCGACCTTCGGGCACCAGGGCTACACGCTGGACTTCGTCGAACCGCCGCAGTCCGAGGACCCGACTCCGTTCTTCGCGACGCTCAAGACGATGGTCGCGAACCGGGACTACAGCCCGGAGAAGCACGACCTCGACGCGCGTCGCAAGAAGGAAGAGGCGCTCGCCAGGATCGAAGGGCTGCTCGACGGGCTCGAGTACTGGCAGTTCCGCTTCCGCCTGTGGTTCACCTACCGCTTCTACCCGATCCGCGAGGAGACGATGTTCTACCTCGGCAGTTCCTGGCCCGTCTTGCGCACGCTGGCGGCGGAGTTGGGCCGGCGCCTGGTCGAGACCGGTACGTTTGGACGGCCCGACGACATCTACTTCTGCGTCACGGACGAGATCCGCGAGGCGATCGAGGCCCGTGCGCGGGGCGAGGCGAGGCCGGACCTGGGCGAGCTTGCCGCGGAACGCCGCGAGTTGCGCGAGGCGCGCAAGCGCCTGCACCCGCCCGGCACCGTGCCGCCCGAGGCCAGCGAGCACCCGTCCATCGCCTTCAAGGAAACGCAGGCCAGGAACGACCCGACCAGCCCGACGCTGCGCGGCGTCCCGGTGAGCCCCGGCACCGTCACCGCACCGGCGAGCCTGATCAAGTCGCCGCCGGAGTTCGATCGGATGCGGTCCGGCTCCATTCTCGTCTGTCCGATGACGAACCCCGCCTGGACGCCTCTGTTCGCCCACGCATCGGGCCTCGTCACCGACATCGGCGGCATCCTCGGCCACGGCTCGATCGTCGCCCGCGAGTACGGCATACCCGCCGTCGTCGGCACGGGGAGCATCACCCAACGGGTGGCGCAGGGTCAGGAGATCAGCGTCGATGGCGACGCGGGAGTGGTGACGCTTCACGAGGAAGCTTGAGGGGGCGGCGTCGAGGCGGCGCCAGCCTTCGGCCGGCCAGTCTTCTGGCCGCCTGCGGCGGCAGCCGGCGGGGACGCCGGCGCACCCAGTGCGTAACGACCTGCCGCCGAGGGCGCACAGCACCAGAGATACGCTCTGCCGAAGATGAAGCGTCCCGCCACCCTCGCCGCGCTCTTCCTGTTGTGCCTGCTACCCGGCGCCATCCAGGCACAACCCGAACCCGCGCCGGAAGCGCCCTCCACCTTCGCCGAGACGATCGACGTGCGCGTCGTCAACGTCGACGTCTGGGTGACCGACCGCGACGGCAACCCGGTGACGGGCCTTGCGGCCAACGACTTCGAGGTGCGGGAGAACGGCCGCCCGGTCGAGGTTTCGAACTTCTTCGAGTTCACGGACGGTCTGGACGCGAGCGCGCGGGAACGCGCCGCCTCCGCTCGGCGGGACGGTCAGCCGAGCGACCTGAACCGCTTCATCCCCGCCGAGCCACCGCCCCCGGAGCACCGGCTGAGCCTGATGGTCTACATCGACAACAACAACCTGACGCCGACGGACCGCAACCGCCTGCTGCCCTTCCTGCGCAACTTCCTGAGCGTCCAGCTCAGTCCGTACGACCGCGCGATGCTCGCCGTCTACGATTCGGGCAGTTTCGAGGTCGGGCTCCCCTTCACCACCGAGGCCTGGCGCGTCGCCGAGGCGACCGGGGAGGTCGCGAGGGTCATCGGCAGCCGCGACCGCATCGAGTCGCAGCGCCTCGACATCCTGCGCGAGATCGACGACGACATGGTCCGTTACAACGCGGTGATCGAGCTGGTCCGCGACTTCGCCGCACAGGTCCGAAGCGAAGTCGACGCCTCGATCGCGAACGTCGACAATGCGATCCGGACGATGGCGGGACTGCCGGGACGCAAGGCCATCCTCTACATCAGCAACGGCCTGCCCATGCGACCGGCGGAGGATCTCTTCCGGGCGATCGAGGAACGGTTCAGCGATTCGCGCGGGCGGTGGCGCACCGCCCCCCAGGCTGGCTCCCTCTTCGCCAACGCGAGGAGCATCGACGCGGCGAACGCCTCCCTCGAGGCCTACCAGTACGACCTCGCGCGGCGATTCGACGAGCTTGCCTCGCTCGCCAACGCGAACGGCGTCACCTTCCACAGCGTCGCCGCCGCCGGCGCGCGCATCAGCGGGATGAACACGGCGGATCTCCGCTTCTCCAACAGCATCGAGTTCACCCGCGCCGCGAATCTCGAGGAGCCGCTGCTCCGCCTGGCCGATCGCACCGGCGGGCGGGCGATCGTCAACACACGCAACTTCGCTGGCGGCTTCGACCGCATCGCGAGCGACCTCCAGAACCGCTACTCGCTCGGGTATTCGCCGACCCACATCGAACGGGGGGACACCCATCGGATCGAGGTCGAGTTGACCGACGAGGCACGGCGGCGCTACGGGAGACGCCTGTCGATCCGCCACCGCGACAGCTATGTCGACAAGCCCGCCTCGGCCCGGATGGCTGACCTGACGCTGGCGGCCCTTTCGATGGGAGAGGCCGCGAACCCGATGGGAGTCCGGATCTCGCCGGTCCGCGGCCCCGGCAGCGAGGCCCGGCTCGAAAGCGGCGAGGTCCAGTCGAGGATGCTCGTCGCGATCCCGATCGGCCCGCTGACCCTGGCCCCGACAGCCGACGGTCACGAGGCCCGGGTCCGCCTTTGGGTCCAGGTGATCGACGAGGAAGGGCGGGTTTCCGAGGTCACGGAGCATCCCGTCCCCGTCCTGGTGAAGGAGGGGGAGATCGAGGACGCTCGGGAACTCTCCTGGCCCTTCGCGGTCGACGTGGTCACCGCGCCCGGACCGCATCGCGTCGCGGTCGGCGTGCGCGACGATCTTGCCGCCACGACCTCCGTCGTCACGTTCGACCTGGACGCGGGCAACGCGCCGGCGACGGCCGAGGCCCCCGACACGGTCACCGAGGCGCCGCCTCGACCGGATACGCCCGAGCAGTGGCTCGCCGAGGCGGCCGCCCACTACCAGCGCTCCGAACTCGAACAGATGGCCAACGCCGCGCGACGCGCGCTGGAACTGACCGATCGCGGCGCCGCCGCGAGCTCCGGAGAAGACCTCCGTCTGCGGACGCGGGCCTGGAACGCGCTCGGCGTGGCCCTCTTCGACAAGCCCGGCCGCACGGCGCAGGACGTGGTCGAAGCCGAAGATGCCTTCCGCCGCGTGATCGCGGTGATGGACGACGAGGCGTCCGTCGCGCCGCGCTACAGCCTCGCCAGGCTGCTCGTCGACTCCGGCCGCGCGGAAGAGGGCGTCGCCGAGGCCAGGGGCATCCTGGCGCTCTCGCCGGAAGGCCCGATCCCCGACCGGGCGAGGATTCTGGTCTGTCACTCGCGGGCTTCGGCAGGTGCGGAGGCCACGAACCCGCCGGAGGACGCGGGAGGCAACTCAGACCGCAGGCCGGGCGCGATGATCTACCAAGTCGCCCACGAGTACACCGACGAAGCGATCCAGGCCGGCGTCGAAGGCGTCGTGGGCCTCGGCGTCAGGATCGACGAGGAAGGTTGCGTCGTCGATGTCGAGGTGCTCGAACGGTTGCCCCACGGCCTCACCGAGAACGCCGTCGCGGCGATGAGACGGGCCGTCTTCCGGCCGGCGATGGAGAACGGGGAGCCGGTGGGGGCTACGTACAGGACGGCCGTGCGCTTCGACCTGGACGGACGGTAGGCCCGGCGGCGCTGGCCAGGGCAGCTACAGAGCCGGCGCTTCGCGCCGGATGCCGACGGGAACCCGGGTGGCGCGACCTCGCGCCACCCGCGAAACAGTCCGTGCGTCCGTCATCGGACGCACGGATGACACGCCGGCGCACCCAGTCCCGGAGCGTGGGAGTCGCATACTGGGTGCGCCGACGTCCTCGTCGGCTCTCCGAGAAAAGCGCGCGAGGCCGAAGGCCTCGCTCCGCCGGCGCGGCCGGTGGCCGGGCGCACCCAGCCTTGTCAGACCTCGACGGCCAGGAGCGCCAGGAACCGCTGCTTCTGTTCCTCGCTCATCGCCTCGAAGTCCGGGACGGCCATGTCCGTCACGGGAAAGTCCGCGAACTCGGGCGACGGATTCTGCAGGCTCGCGGCGATGTTGTGCAGACCGCCGCCTTCTTCCATGCCCTTGCCCAGCGCCATGCCGACTGCCTTCGGCCAGACGTGCTTGGGGCCGCCACCCAGCCCGAGAGGATTCGGCCGCCCGACGTACTCCTCGATCTGCTGGAACATGACCTTCTCCTGGCCCGAACGGCGCATCTGACCCTCGCGACCGTACTTCGTGCGCGACTGGTTGCAGATCGAGGCCCAGGGGAGCTTGACGTGGAAGCCCGGCAGCGCGCGGCACTCCTCGGGGGCGCCGTCGCCGCCCGTGATCCGGCCGTCCTTGACCATGATGTAGTACGCGGACATCTCGCGGCCGCCTTCGAGCAGCCTCGCCGGCGGATGGGTGTAGATCTCGCTGAACCCCCACTCCGTGTCGGCCGGAAGGTCGCCCTCTTCGAGCATTTGCACCCCGTACCGGGCGCACGCCTCGCACCAGGCCTTCGAGCCGAACTCTCCTACCGGCTTCAGTTCGGCCACGTTGATTTCGGTCACAGTCGTCGTCCTCCCCCTTAGGGTCTATTCGGCCCAACCGCTGGTCGGTCGGAACGGGCAAAGGTCGCCGCTTCGCGGCCCGTCTTCCTCAGAAGCCGGCCAAGAGGCCGGCACACCCAGTCAAACTTGAAACAGTGTAACGTGTTTCGACGGACCAACGGACCCGAGTATCATCGCCAGACCAATCCCGAGACATGACAAACCCCGAAGCCAAGAATCCGACGGCTGACGGACCCATGGGCCGACGCGAGGCCAACGTGGCGGCGCGGCGGCAGCGAATTCTGGAGTCCGCCCGCGAGCTCCTCCAGGAGTCGGGACCCGAGGGTCTTTCGATGCGCAAGCTGGCCCGCCAGGCCAGATTGAGTGTGACCACGCTCTACAACCTCCTGGGCTCCCGCGAGCGAATCCTGCAGGCGCTGATCAAGGACTCCGTCGGGCGGCTCGAGGAGCCTGCGCCCGATGCTCGCCGTACCCGCGACCCGCTGCGACGGGCGTCGAGAGCCATGGAGGGCATCCTCCAGTACGTGATCGACAACGGCGACCTGCTGCGGCCGCTCATCGCGGCGGACTTCCGGACCGGTTCCTGGTCAAGACTCGTCGAGCAGGACGAGGGCGCGCACTTCAAGTCTTCCAAGGAAGCGGTTCGCGCCGCGATCACCGCGGCCCTCGAAGGCGGCCAACTGCGGAACGTGGTCGGCCTGAAGTTCCTCGAGATCCAACTCCATGTGGCCTGGGAACTGGCTCTAGACCTCTGGGCATTCGGCGTTCTCGACGACGAGGCCTTCCGCCTCAGGAGCCTCAGCGGCTTCTACGTGACCCTGCTCGCCTTCGCGGAACCGCAGGTGCGACCCCGCATCGAGAAGGAGCTTCGCCGTCTCGAACGCAGGCACTCCTCGGCGGGTGCGCGCCGCAAGCGCGTCGAGTAGACAGGTCACGCAGGTTTGCAGGGTAGACGGGTTTGAAGAGCCCCCTGGAGGTCGTAGGCCTCGGCCTCGCGATCGTCGATGTCGTGCTGCGGGTCGACCGGATGCCGGACTGGGACGACCCTCGCGGTCTCCTGGACTTCGCTCTCGCCGACGGTGGGCCCGCCGGCACGGCGTGTTTCGTCGCGTCGACCTTCGGGCTGCGCACCGGCTTCGTCGACACGGTGGGCGACGACGACCTCGGCGAGCACCGCAGGCGATCGCTCGAGCGGGGCGGCGTGGACACCAGCCGCCTCGTGCCGCGCGAGGGGCCGGAGGACCACGTGGTCGTCGTCTACGTCGACGCGTCTACGGGCGAGCGGGTGTTCTCGTTCCGGCGGGGCTTCCTGTCGCGGCCTCTGAGCCCCGCTGAACTCGACCGCGAGTACATCGAGTCGGCTCGGATCCTTCACCTGGACGGCAGCCACTCCGAAGCCGCCCTCGCAGCGGCGCGCTGGATGAAGCGGGCAGGCGGCACGGTGGTGCTCGATGCGGCGGCCACCAGCCACAAGGTCCTCGAACCGGCCCGCGCCCTCGTGGCCGAGACGGACATCCTGATTTGCGGCTCGGGCTTTGCGCCGATGCTGACCGGCGAAGACGACGTCCGGCAGGCGGGCCGCGCCGCCCTCGAGCTCGGACCGCGCGTCGTCGTGCAGACGGAGGGCGCCGAGGGCAGCTACACGGCAGCCCGAGAACCTGGCGCCCCAGGAGGCGGATCCCGCGAGGTCGAGTTCCACACCCCCGCCTTCGAGGTCGACGTCGTCGACACGACGGGCGCGGGCGACACATTCCACGGCGCCTACCTCGTCGGGCTTGCGAGGGGCTGGGATCTCGAGCGTTGCGCGGCCTTCTCGTCGGCCGTCGCGGCGCTCCACTGCACCGTGCTGGGCAACCGCAAGGGGATTCCGTCGATGGACGAGGTCGAGGCCCTGATCGCCGCGCAGCCGGCGGGTGGGCGTTCGCCCGCTGCAGCTTCATCCTGAACGGTACCCGGGAGAGACGCATGGGAAGAATCGGCATCACCTTCAACTACTGGGGCAACGAGTGGATGGAGGACATCGAGGAGTACGAGCGGCGGATGGCCCGGGCGGCCTCCATCGGCTTCGACCTGATGTCCTTCTCCCAGGATGTTCTCTTCCTGTACACCCCGGAGCAGAAGAAGCGCTTCCTCGGCGCCGGCGCCGAACACGGGATTCGGATCAACTACATGGCTGGACTCGGCCCGAAGCAGGACATCAACTCCGACTCGGAGGAGGACCGGCGCCGCGGCGTCGCCCACCTTCGCGCCCTCGCCGAGAAGGCGAGCGAGATGGAGCAGATCGCAGGCGGCAGCGGCGCCGACGTCGGCGGCGCGATCACCGGCGTCATGCGCCAGGGCCTCGACGGCCGCAACAAGGAGCGCTGCTGGGCCCACGCCGCGGCCGCGATGCGCGAAGCGATGAAGACCGCGGAGGACCTCGGCGTGACCTTCCACATCGAGGTCCTGAACCGCTTCGAGCACTTCCTGATCAACACCTGCGACGAGGCGCTGCGCTTCATCGACGAGGTGGGCAGCCCGAACCTGAAGATGATGCTCGACACGTACCACATGAACATCGAGGAGGACTCGCTCGGTGAGGCGATCGTCCGCGCTGGCGACCAGCTCGGCACCTTCCACATCGGCGAGAACAACCGCCGCCCGCCCGGCCGGGGGCACATTCCCTGGGACGAGGTCGTGGCCGCGCTGCGCCAGATCGACTACGACCGGGACACCGTGATGGAGCCGATCGTCCACATGGGCGGCGGCGTCGGCAACCTGCTCGCGGTGTGGCGGGACATGAGGGACGACCGCGACCTCGACGAAGCCGCGCGCGAGGGGCTCGAGTTCTACCGGGAGAAACTGGCGGCGGCGGAAGCCGGGGCCGGCGGCGCCCCTGCCGGCATCCGGAGCGAAGCGACGGTCTCCGGTCGCGCTGGCGCGCCGGGGTCGGCAGCGGACGGGGGCGGCGCATGACCGGCGAGTCGACCCTGGCCGCGACCGCCCGGCGGATGGTGGCGCCCGGCAAGGGCATCTTCGCCGCCGACGTGCCGCTCAAGGGCCTCGTCCGAGGCTGGTGGGGCGAGTCGAGCCACGCCTCGACCGAGGAGGACGCGGCCGACTTCCAGGAGATGGTCTGCCGCACCCCCGAGCTCGGCGAGCACCTGTCGAGCATCATCGTCTTCCCCGACGTGCTCGACCGGCGCGCGGGCGACGGCACGCCGCTGGCCGAGCTCATCGCGGGGCGCGGCGTGCTTCTCGGCATCACGCCGACGACCGGCTGGCAGTTCCTCGGTGGCTCCGAGCACGAGTACGTGCCCCGCGGCCTCGACGGACTCGCGAAGCGGCTCGAAGCCTGGCGCGAACGCGGCGTGGCCTTCGTCAAGTGGCGGGTCGCGGCGCGCGTGCGGCCGGGCCTTCCCACGGAGCGAGCGCTCGTCTCGAACGCCCGCAGCGTCGCCGAGTGCGCGGCGCTCGCGCACCAGTTCGATCTCGTCCCGATCGTCGAGCCCGAGGTCGAAATGAAGGGCGAGCACACGATCGAACGCCAGTTCGAGGTCACCGAGCGCTTCCTGCACCGCACCTTCGAGGCCCTGTACGAACACGACGTCCTGCCCGAGGAAATCGTGCTGAAGACGAACATGGTCGTCTCGGGCAGTGACTGTCCCGAGCAGGCCGACGTGGACACAGTGGCCCGGGAGACGCTGCGCTGCCTGCGTCGCGTCGTGCCGCCCGCCCTGCCGGGGATCGGCTTCCTGTCGGGCGGACAGTCGGACCGGGACGCGACGGCCCACCTCGACGCGATGAACCGGCTCGACCCCCAGCCCTGGGCGCTCAGCTTCTCGTTCGGCCGCGCCATCGGCCGCGCGCCGGTCGAGGCTTGGGACGGCAAGACCGACGAATCGAGCGGGCAGAAGGCGCTTCGCCACCGCGCCCGGATGAACGGACTGGCCGCTCTCGGCGAGTGGTCGGCGGACATGGAAGACGGAACAGAGGACTGAAGGGAACCCTGAGTCGGGGGTAAGGAGCCCCCGGCACGGTACGCCCAGTCACGGAACGGAGAGGACGATGATTGACTTCGCAGGACACCACGTCGTGGACCTCAGCCCGCGGATGGTCGGGCGCATCACCCGGCTCGACGGCACGGTCGAGGAGGGGAACAAGGACGTCTTCGGGCTTCCCTGGATCCTCGAAGAGGGCCGCGTCCCCTACGACGACACGCTCTACACGCTGATCGGCGGCAAGGAGGGGGACTCCTACTGGCCGCCTGGACGGGTCAGCGGCCACTGCGGCGGATCGCACACCGAGGGCGGCAAGGGCCACATGGACCACTGGGAAGGTCTGCCGGACGGCATCCTCGGCCTGTGGGAGATGCCCCTCGACACGTTCTTCGGCCCGGCGGCCGTCTGCTACCTCGACCGGCTCGAACCCGTCGAGCAGGAAAACGACGAAGGCGAACTCGTCAAGGTCGGCCAACCGATCCTGCCCGAGCACCTCACGAACGTCGGCAAGGGCGACATCGTGATCCTCGGCAGCCCCTACCGCGACGACGAGCAGCCCACCCTGCCGGCGGAAACGAGCAAGTGGCTCGCCGACACGGGAATCAAGCTGCTGGCGGTCGGCTATCCCGGCATCCGCTTCGAATCGGACTTCCAGACGCCGCAGCCCAACAACTCGCCCACCCATCGCAACATGCTGGGCAACAACATCCCGGTCTGCTACCCACTGGTGAACGTCGAGAAGCTGAAGAAGGACCGCGCCTTCTACATCGGCATGCCGCTCAACGTGGAACGCCTGGAGGCGACCTGGGTGCGAGCGATTGCGGTCGAGGAGCTGTAGGTGGGCGCCACAAAGGAGCCGGCCTTCCACCGGCGCGTGTTCCTGGCCGCCTTCGGCGGCAGCCGACGGGGACGTCGGCGTACCCAGCAGTCCGGCCGCCGGGGACGCGGGCGCACCCAGTAGTCCAGCCGGCGGGGACGCAGGCGTACCCAGCAGTTCCGCTACACGTAGCCCTCCCGCGCAAACCGCGTCCAGGGCTCCCGCTCCCCGATCCCGTACCCACTGAGCAACGCCCGCTTCAGCCACTCGCGGAACTCCGGGTGTTCGCCCAGCGGCCCGATGCCATCAAGCGCCTTGAGCCACGGCCCGGGGTCGTACTCCACCTGGCAGTGGCGGAACACACCGTCCTCGATCAGCCCGTAGCAGGCGACCCGCCGGCCGCAACGCGGCTGGCCGACGCTGCCGGGATTGATGAACTCCCGGCCGTCGATCAGCCGCCGGAACTGAATGTGCGAGTGGCCGAAGAGCACCAACGGGCAGTCGGAGCCGCCGGCCAGCGCGGCCAATCGCTCATCGGTCGTGTCCGGCAGCGCCTGCCGGGGCTCGTCTGGCAGCACGCCGTGGTGCAGGAACACGCGAAGACCACCAACCTCGTACTCGCCCTCCGGCTGAAGGCTGCGAGCCAGTTCCCAACCCGCCGGCTCCAGCGTGTCGAGGATCCACCGCGTGTAGGCCCGCCACGGAGCGGGCCAGGCGTCGAACCGCTCCGGCTCTCGCATCTCCACGTCGTGGTTGCCCTCGATCAACACCCCCTCGACGCCCCCGAGCAGGGCCATCGTCTCGTTCGGCTGCGGTCCCGAGAGCACGGTGTCGCCGAGGAAGATCGTCGCATCGGCGTCCCGCTCCTTGTCGAGCACTGCCGAGAGCGCCTCGGCGTTCCCGTGCACGTCGGCGATGACGAGGATCTTCACCTACAGCAGCTTGTTTCCCGGATCTTCATACCGGCCGAGTTCTCCGCAGCCACTTCCAGGTACTCCCGGACCGCCTCAGCGATGTTGGCCAGAGCCTCCTCTTCCGTCTCGCCCTGCGACACGCAGCCGGGCAGGCCCGGCACCCACACACTGAAGCCCTCTTCGGACTCCTGAAGCGCTACCTGATACTTCATTCCCGGCCTCCACGCGAAACTCTCATCCGCAGTCGATCCTGCGGAGGATTGCAACCTGACCGCCAGAGCCTACTACCGCGCCTGGCCGACGTCGGCGGCGCAGCGAAAGCCCGTGTGTCCCGCTGCGCTGTCGGGCGTGTTGTGGGTGCGGGCCGACAGGCGGTAGCGACTGCAGTAGGAGACGTGGCAGAGGTACGACCCGCCGCGGGTGACGCGTGCCGTGCCGGTGGCAGGACCCCGCGGGTTCCGACTGCCCGGCGCGGCGGGACGGGCGCTCCACCAATCGGCGCACCAGTCCCAGACGTTGCCGCTGACGTTGTAGAGGCCGAAGCCGTTCGGCTCGAAGGCATCGACCGGGCAGGTGCCGCGCCAGCCGTCGAGCCCGAGATCGCGATCGGGAAAGCTGCCCTGCCAGACGTTGCAGCGATGCTCGCCATCGGGCTCGAGCTCGTCGCCCCAGGGCAGCGCGGTCTGCTCCACTCCTCCGCGCGCCGCGAACTCCCACTCCGCCTCGGTTGGGAGCCGGCATCCCGCCCACGCGCAGTAGGCCACGGCGTCGTTGTGCGACACCTGGACGACGGGATGGTCCTCGCGCCGGGCGATCGACGATCCCGGTCCCTCGGGATGACGCCAGTCGGCGCCGCTGATCTTGCACCACCAACGGGCGCCCGGCAGACGGTCCTCGATCGCCGTGCGCCGAAGTCTGCGCGACAGGCGACCCTCGAAGACGAAGGACCAGCCCAGCCGCTCGCTGTCGGTCCGGTAGCCGGTCGCGTCGACGAAGGCACTGAAGTCGGCGTTGGAGACAGCACAGGCGTCGATGCGAAACGGGTCGACAAAGATCTCGCGCACCGGGGTCTCGCCGTCGCCCGGTATGGCGTCGGCCGCGTCGGTGCCCATGAGGAAGCGGCCGCCGTCGAGACGCACCATGTTCCCTCCGTTCACCTGCGGACAGGTGAACGGACTGGTTCGCACGCGGCGCGGATTCGCGCCGCGTGGGTTGCGGTCGTTCGGTCGCGAGGCCGGCGCCGCAGAGGCTGAGCCCGCGCCGCTCGCCGGCCGGCCGGGATCACGCGAGGGAGTGCAGCAGGCCGTCATGCCAAGTGGGCAAGTAGCTTGTTTCCACTCTTGCTCGGGGCGCTCAGTCGAACAAGCCGCTGGGCGAAGCCTTGGCGCCTGTGAAATCCGGCCCTTCTTCACGCCAGCCATTGAAGATCTTCTCTCCCATCAGACGGGCAAACCGGGGCTCGTGGGCATAGCGCTCGAACACCTCGGGATACCGGGTATCGCCGCGTCGCTCCTGTGTCGAGAGATGAGGCCGGCAGAAATAGGCCGCGAGATTGATGCGCGTGCCCGGCAACTCCCGTCGCCAACCGCCGTGCCACGCGTTGCCATGCCAGATCGCGGCATCTCCCGGATTGAGGTCCATGGTTACAGCACCTCGCGGCACCGTCCACTCGAGGGCGTCCAGCTCTTCCGGATCGAGGTTCTTCGCGATGATCTCCGGAACGGTTTCATGGCCCGCCATCCAGTTCTCGTAGGCCGTGGGCTGGCGCTGCTTTCGATGGCTGCCTGGGAAGAGCACCAGCGCGCCCGCTTCCCGGCTGTAGGGCGTCAGAGCGTAGTTGCAGTTGGCGACCAGGGACGTCTCGGTCATGCCGACTCGAACCCCATCGGCGTGCACCGACAAAGGCATGCCGCCGGGCCCACGAAAGTGACTGCCCATGGACGACAACACACAACTCTCACCAAGCAGATAGGTGATCATCGCGAGCGGCTTCGGCTCCAGCAAGATCTCGGGGAACACCGGATCCTCGAAGATCAGGTAGTGCTGGTACGCCATACCGCTGAAGTCGTCGGACGTGGCCGTGTCAGGATCGACTTTCTTGCCCGTTGTCCTTTCAACGCGCCGCAGGATGGCCGCCTTGGCGCGCTCGATCCGGTCTTCGGTCAGCACGCCCGGAAGAACCGTGTACCCCTTGGTCTCGAGCTCAAGCAGGTTCTCGTTGAGATCGAGCTCCGCAATGCTTGCCAGCACCCGCTCACGAGCTTCGTTGTCTTTGCCGGCCATCTGGGCGGCGACAGGCGAGACCCGTTTCGCACCGCTCCGTTCGGCATTCGCGCTTCTCATCGCTTACCTCCGCAACCAGGCGTATGTTCTCGGGTCCCAGTCGGGCACAAGGCCGGTGGCATGAGTAGTGCTGGCCAGCGCCTTATCCAACGTCACCAGGGGCGCATCCAGCCTCTGCGCCAACTCCAAGTACATCGCATCGTAAATCGACAGATTGTGCGTTCTGGCCAGGGCGAGCGCCGCCCCAAAACGCGGGTCGGTGTCTGTGCGAACCGGCAGTTCTCCCAAGCTGCGCAGTCGTTCGTCGACTTCGTCCGCGCGAATCCGCCCACGTCGCTCCGCGGCGAGCAGAGCGCTTCGTACTTCGACGTGCCAGAGCTGCGGAACCAGTGCCTCTTCCGTCTCAAGCCGTGCCAACGCCGCACTCGACAGTTCTTCGTCTTCATCGTCCAGGAGCCATGCCGTTGCCACCGACGCGTCGAGCACGAAGCCGGGCACCTAGCGGCGGCCTTTGTGAATCGCAGCGACGATCTCCTCGGACGTCATCCGAACGCGTCGCCATTGTCGACGGCGCTTCCGGAAACTCTCCACGGCCAACATCCGAGCCTCACCATCCTGACTCCGCGCCGGAACCAGATGCGCGATGGCTTGGCCGTGGCGCGTGATCGCGACCGTCTGGCCGTACTCGACGGCCCGCAAGAGTTCCGCCAAGCGCGCCTTGGCCTCTGTTGTGGAAACGTCCCGCATGGCACCGGTCATTCTGACCGGGCAGGTTACCACGGATGGTCCCCCTCGCAGCAGCGCTCAACCTCGCGACCGCTCAGGTCAGGATCGCGGCGAGGCGGGCCAGCACTTCATGCGTGATCTGTTCGGGAACGGATTCGAGGCGTTTCCCGTTCCGGGCGGCCAGATCCAGAGTGCGCGGCTGGTCGCAGCGGATCACGCCGACCGTTCGCGTACCTGCGTCGTCGAGCGAGACCGCGAAGCCGCGCTGGCGCGCGAAGTTCCCACCTGTAGTGATGGGAAGTACGACCGGCGTCCTGGTCAACGCGTTGAAGCGCGCGGGAGATGCGATCAAGACCGGCCGTGTTCCCCGCTGTTCATGGCCGGCGGTGGTATCGAGGCTGACGAGCCAGATCTCGCCGCGGCGCATTACAACAGTTCGTTGCCGACCGGCTGGCCATCGAGCCATGCCCGATCTCCGTCGCCGGCCGGGGCCGTCTCGTCGCACATCGCCAGCAGCTCGTCGAGGGTGTAGCTTGGGCGGGTTCTTGGCGCAACGATCAGGCGGTCGCCCTCGACGCCGATATCCACCTTGGCGCCGGCGCCGAGGTTCAGGAGATCGAGAAGCACCGGCGGCACCGCGAGCATGACCGAGCCGCCGACCTTGCGGAGATTGGTGGTGTGCATGGTGTGGGTTATACCACGATATAACTTCCGAAAGAGCAACCAAGGTGCGGTTCACGCGGCGAGCCGGTCAAGTGGAACGTTGCGCTAGCCTGCCCCGAGATTCGGAGTCTGCCAATCCGGCAACAGGGAGGAGAGCACATGAAGACCACACATCTGAGGCTCGCCATCGCATGCGCACTGACGATCGGCGTGATTGGCGCCTGTGCAACCGCCCCGGACGGGGAGACCGAGCCGGCATCGGACACGGAAGCAGCGGCATCCTCGCCGGAACCCGCTCCGAGCTACTCGCCCGAATCGCGCAATCTCGTCCAGGCGGACATCGAGCGGCTGATGGAGGAGCTCTCCAACTGGGGCCGCTGGGGCGACGACGACCAGTTGGGGACAGCCAACCTGATCACGCCGGAGAAGCGCCTCGAGGCTCTGGCCCTGGCGACGGAGGGCATCTCCGTCTCGCTCGCCCATCCCCTGATCATCGAGACAGCCGTCGACGTGCCCTTCCCGTTCGAGCGCAGGGTCCTGCAGCTTCCCGACCCCGACGAGAAGCCCGCGTTTCGCGGCGGCGTGAGCGATCGCTACGAGATCAGCTACCACGGCTACTCGCACAGCCACATCGACGCCCTGTGCCACATCCTCTACAAGGGGAAGATGTACAACGGCTACTCGCAGGACACGGTGACCGCGGAGGGCTGTACGCGGTCTTCGATCTTCAACCTCCGGGGCGGCATCGTCACCAGGGGCATCGTGTTCGACATCCCGCGCCTCAAGGGCGTGCCGTATCTGGAACCGGGGACGCCGATCTACACCGAGGACCTCGAAGCCTTCGAGGAGATGGCCGGCCTCCGCGTCCGTGCGGGCGACGCCGTCTTCATCCGCACCGGGCGCTGGGCGCGGCGGGCCGAAGTCGGACCCTGGGCCGTGTCGCAGCACGCGGCCGGCCTCCACGCCTCGACAATGCCCTGGGTTCGCTCCCGCGACATCTCGTTCATCGGCTCCGATGCGGCGCTCGACGTCGTTCCCTCGCTGGTGGAGGGCGTCGACCTTCCGGTTCACGTCCTGACGATCGTCGCGATGGGCATCGACATCTTCGACAACCAGGACCTCGAGGCCGTCGCCGAGACGGCGGCCGAGCTGGGTCGGTGGGAGTTCCTGCTCGTGGCGGGGCCGCTGGCCGTCGAAACCGGAACCGGCTCGCCGATCAACGCACTGGCGATCTTCTGAGGGTCGCATAAGAAACGACTTTGCGGTCGTCCTGCGACGGTCCGCGACGCAATCACTGAAGGAGAGAAGATGATCGATTTCGAGATCCCACAAGAGACCAAGGCGGTGCGCGCCAAGGTGCGCGACTTCGTCCAGAACGAGTGCATCCCGGCCGAAGCGGGATGCACGCCGGAGAACTTCGACGAGGTGCTGGCCGGGCTCCGCACGAAAGCGAGGTCGCATGGGCTGTGGTGCCCCTTCATCCCGGAGGAGTACGGCGGCATGGGCCTGAGGCCGCTGGCCAACGCGCTGGTCCAGATGGAACTCGGCGAGAGCTTCCTCGGAGCGCTCTCCCTCAACACGCAGGGTCCCGACGACGCGACGATGCTGACGTTGCTCGAGAACGGCACCGAGGACCAGAAGGAACGCTTCCTGACGCCACTCCTGGCTGGCGAAAAGCGCATCTGCTACTCGATGACGGAGCGAGCCGCCGGCGCCGACGCCACGGGCATGCAGACCTCGGCCGTCCTCGACGGCGACAACTACGTGCTGAACGGAGAGAAGTGGTTCAGTTCGTCAGCAAGCGTCGCCGACGTGGCCCTCGTCATGGCGAAGACCGATCCCGACGTCGCCCGTCACCGGCAGTTCTCGACCTTCCTCGTCGAACTGCCAAACCCGGGCTACCGGATCGTCCGCAACATCGAGACGATGCAGCCGCACACCGACCTCGGCCTGAAGCTCGGAGGCTCGCACTCGGAGATCCGCATCGAGAACCTGATCGTTCCGAAGGAGAACCTCCTCGGCGGCCGCGGTCAGGGCTTCGCGATGGGCCAGCACCGCCTTGCCTACGGCCGGCTCCGTCACGGCATGCACAACGTGGCGATGGCGCAGCGCGCCCTCGACCTCGCCGTCGGGCATACGGTGAAGCGGGTGACGTTCGGCAAACGCCTCGCCGACCGCCAGGGGGTGCGCTGGATGCTCGCCGACTGCGCCGCCGAGCTCTACAAGGCCCGGCTCATGCTGCTCCACATCGCCTACAAGGCAGAGAAGGGGTTGGACCTGCGCAACGAGAACGGCATCGCCAAGGTCTTCCTCGCGAACATGGTGCACAAGGTGGTCGACACCGCGCTCCAGCTCCACGGCGCCTTGGGCTACAGCATGGACACGCCCTTGGCCGGCTGGTATCGCGGTATCCGCGCGCAGCGTCTCGTCGACGGGCCGGACGAGGTCCATCGCTGGCGCACCGGCAAGAACGTCGTGCAGGCGTTCGAGGCGCACGGCACCTGTGCTTCCGCCTGCGGCGGCGATCTGCTTTGAGGCAGCCAGGAGCTTGCGCCGCAGGACTGGGTGCGCCGGCGTCCCCGCCGGCTTCTGAGCAAGACGCGCCGCGAAGCGGCGACCATCCTGCGGCGCTCGCGCTCGCGCTCCTGAGCGCCCTTGCCCTCCCGTCGCTCGCCTGGGGCGAGACGACCGAGTGGTCGCGATTCCGGGGGCCGAACGGCGGCGGCGCGATCGAGGCGGGCGCCCTGCCGGTCGAGGTCGGACCCGACCGCAACCTTCTCTGGCGGACCGGGATCCCGGCCGGCGACTCGTCGCCGGTTCTGAGCGCGGACCGGATCTTCCTGACGGCCTCGGAAGGCGAGGCGCTCTACACGATCGCCCTCGATCGTGAGACCGGCGGGGAGCTGTGGCGACGCGAGGCTCCGAGGCCCCGGGCCGAGACGCTCGACAATCGCAACGGGCCGGCGTCGCCGTCTCCGGTCACCGACGGCGAGCGCGTCTGGGTCTTCTTCGGCGACTTCGGCCTTCTCTGCTACACCGTGGACGGTGAAGAGCTCTGGCGCCATCCTCTCGGCCCTTTCGACAACCTATACGGCATGGGGGCCTCTCCGATCCTCGCCGCGGGCAACGTGGTCCTCGTCGTCGACCAGCAACGGGGCTCCTACGTCCTGGCCGTCGACGCCGGGTCCGGCGAGATGGCATGGCGCGCCGAGCGGCCGGCCGCGAGAAGCGGCCACTCGACGCCGGTGCTCCACCACCCCGAAGGCGGTGAGCTCCAGATCGTCGTACCGGGCTCGTTCTTTCTCACCAGCTACTCGGCCGGGACGGGCGAGCGTTTGTGGTGGGTGAGCGGCCTCTCGTTCGAGATGAAGTCGACGCCGGCGCTAGAGGACGGCGTCCTCTTCATCAACGGCTACGCCATGCCTCTGAACGAGGAAGGGCGTCACGTCCGGCTCGATCCCTTCAGCGAAGTCGTCGCCACGCACGACGGCGACGGTGACGGGAAGATCTCCGAGGAGGAGGCGCCGGAGGGCCTGGTCCGCAACGTCTTCTCCTTCTTCGACCTGGCGAGCGACGGCCTCCTCGACGAGGGAGATTGGACGTACTTCCAGTCGGCGCTCGACAGCCGCAACGGCATCCTCGCCGTCGACATGCCGGAAGCGGGCCTGCGGGGAGACCTGACCGCCAGCCACGTCCGGTGGACCTACCACCGCAAGATCCCGCAGCTTCCGTCGCCGATCGTCGACGACGGAGTCCTCCTCATGGTCGACGACAGCGGCATCACAACGACCCTCCGTTCCGCGACGGGCGAACTCATCGAACAGGGCCGACTCGAGGGAGCGGTCGACAGCTTCTACGCGTCGCCGATCGCGGCCGACGACAAGTTCTACCTGCTGTCGAGATCAGGCAGCTCGTCGTCCTGCCGAGCGACGGCTCTCTCGAGCCGCTGGCCGTCTCGGACCTCGACGACCTGGCGACGGCGACACCGGCGGTCGACGGGGCGACGATGTACCTCCGCACACGAAGCGCGCTGTGGGCTTTCGAGCGTTCGGCTGAAGAGTCGCCGCCGGGCCGGTAGCCAGCCGGCCGGCCTCGTCGCATTGGATGTTGGAAGGATAGTCGTTGCCGTCAGGCATCAACTGCCGATAGGCAGGGCACCGCGGCGATTGGGTCGTCTCATTCTTCCAGCCGGTCTTCGGCATCTGGAGCTTGGCCGCCCGATCTGCGCAACAGTTGCCGGGCCGCTTCGATGTCAGCTCGAGACGCGCGCCCCGTGAAGAACTCGGCAGTCCGCATCGCCGAGACTTTCTCGGCCACCGCGGTCGTCACGAACTGGTTGATGCTCGTGCCGTCGGCTTGGCTGATCTCGGCGACCGCCGTCTTCAACGACGTAGGTAGCCGCAACGGATAGGTACTAAGTTGCTTCTTCATGACGACAGTCTCCTCAGGGCCTCTTGGGGTGACAGCAGCGCGATGCCGAAGCGCTCGGGCACCGAGCCGAAGTCCTTCCGGTTGAACGTCACCAGAGCGTTGGCTCCGCCGTTGATGGCAGTTTCGAGCACCATCTCGTCGGCCGGATCGTGTAACTGTGGACGCCACAGAAACCGGGCCTGCAGTGCTACGCTACAGCACGACGATGAAGCTACAGGTCGTGATTCACGAGGCCGAAGAGGGCGGATACTGGGCGGAAGTACCTTTGATCCCGGGGTGCGCCACTCAGGGGGATTCCTATCGAGGAACTGCTGACCAACCGCTACGAAGCGGTCGAGGGCTGCCTCTCCGTGGAGGTCGTCGAAGTCCCCGTCTCCGACACGGACCGGGTCATCGAAATCGCTGTGTGAAGGCTCTCACCGGCAAGCAGTTCTGCTCGCTGCTTGAACTGACAGGCGGGGACACAATCCCCGGCCGTCAAGGCCGGCGCTAGAATCCGCACCACCGCCAATGAACGACACGCAGAGCGCAAGCGACCCGGTGACTGCGCCGACTCGAGCGGAGCACGCGGCCGGGATGGCGGCGTACCAGGAAGCGGGGCTGCGCCTGGCCGACGAGATCGGCAACCGGGGCCCGATTCGGCTGACCGACGGCGGCAGACTCCATCCGGACATCCTGGCGGCGTACTGGAAGCACGGGTTCTACGTCTTCGAAGGGCTCATCGACGGCGACGAGGTGGCCGAGTTGCGGCGCGACGTGAACGAGATGCTGGAGCGCGCGCCGGTCGGTCCGGATGCGGACGTGGATGCGCGAGGGCGCCCGGCTCTGGGCCTCGACTACGCCCGCCGGCCATATCTCTTCGCCAAGCCTCTGGCCGATCCCTGGGGCGGCACCAGGCTTCTCAGCGGACGTCACCCGACGCAGATGACCCAGCCCGTGCCCGAAGAGGACGCGCCCGCGGACGTCGTCTTCCTGATGAGTTCCATGTGCCAGGCGATGCCCTCCGGGCTGCGGCTCTACGGCCACCCACACCTTCTCGAGATCGCCGCCGCGATCAACGGCGACGACTTCGTGCCCTTCAACGATTCGATCTTCGTCAAGCAGCCGGGGTTAGGCAGTTCCGTGGCGTGGCACCAGGACGGCGTGACCCACTGGGGTTCTCCGGACTGGGACGAGGGCATCCACGGCTTCAACTTCCAGGTGCAGCTCTATCCCACGGCGCCGGCGAGCTGTCTCTGGGTGGTGCCGGGCACGCACAAGCTCGGGAAGATCGACATCGAGGCGCGGGTCCGGGAAAACGGAGGAAGCGAGCAGCTCCCCGGCGCCCTGCCGCTCGTCTGCGACGCCGGCGACGTGACGATCGTCAACCGCCAGATGCTCCACGCCTCGTTCGCCAACACGTCATCGGAGTTGCGCATCTCGCTCACCTTCGGCTTCCACCGCCGCAGGTCGGTGGAGGGACAGAAGGGGGCGCTGGGCGTCGAGGCCGACGAGGTCGTCCACGACGCCCAGCGCATCTTCGATCGCTCGTCCGTGATCGCCGTGGCGGTCGACGCCCGCCGCCAGTATCGGCCCGAGGAGCGGTCGTTCGTCTACCAGCCTTTCGCCGGTCTGGAGGACGACTTCCGCTTCAACGACGAGACGTTCGAGCGCGTGATCCGCGACTACAACCTGAACGACCTGGCGATCTAGATTCCTTGAACAAGCGTAGCCTTTACAGTTGAGGCAAGTTTCGCCCACTGGGTGCGCCGGCGTCCCCGCCGGCATCCGGTCCGACCCGCATGCTCGTCGGTCTGAGGCGGAGCCTCGTTGGATCTAGAGAGAGCGGAGCGGCCGGAGGCAGAGCGCGGCGCCGCACTCTATTCCGGGGGCTCACGCTCGACGTTCCCGCGGCCGCGTGTAAACGATGTCAGGCGGCCTCGCTGACGGTCACGGTGAGTCGCTTGCCCAGGCGGCGCAGCGCCCGGTCGATCGTAGCTGCCTTGGTGGCGTGATCGGGGTTCAACATGCGCCGCACTTCGCTTTCGGCGACATCGAGATCACGGGCGAACTGCCGCCGAGAGATCCCGGCGTGACGCCAGGCGTCGTACAGGGCCGCCTTCAGGGCGATCTGCACCGGCGGGACGACCGTGGGTCGCTCCTCGCCGGTGGGCGATGGCTCGGGCAGATCGCCGCCTTCGCGCATCGTGGTGGCGATCAACTCTCGCAGCAGATCCCTGGCTTCGGCTAGCGCCTCCTCCTTCGTCGCGCCGTCTGTTGCACCCCAGCCGAAGTCCGGAAACGTAACGACATGCCGGCCGTCCTCGTCGCGCTGGAGGTCGGCGGGATAGTTGTAGCCGTCTGGCATCGGGTTCTCCTGGAAGTCGTCTCTGTCGATCCCGAGATCGGCGAGCATCTTGTTGAGGAGACCCTTGCCGATCTCCTTCTTCCGGTCTTTGACGGTGGTCTTGCGGCGACCCGCGTAGAGCGTTCCATGCGATCCGGCCCCTTCGGACGCGACGAAGCGGACTTCCAGGTTCCGGCCCCTCGCCCACCTGCGAACGCGCCCGATGAACTGCCGGCCGTTCAACGCTCAACCATACAATGCGAGCATTTTTGCTCGCAACCTCACCTCGGAAGCCGCGGTGTCTGGCCAGAGCCAGCTCCCCCTCACCTTTCAGGTTTCGGATGACCGACCGGCGGTCAAGATGGAGAACTGTCGATCCGGGTCGTTCTGGAGAACGGGCCGGTAGCCGCCGGCGCTCCCGTCGGGCTCCATGCGGCGAGCCCCGTCGGGGGCGAGCTGAACGATGTAGGCCTTACGGACCTCGGAAGTGAGATTCGGCCCGGTGGCGTGCGGAGTGAGTGACGAGAAAACGACGATGCTGCCTGCTCTTGCCGGTGCGGCGAGTCCTTCGGCGTCTTCGTCCGCACAGCAGTAGCCGAGATCGGTGGTCCAGTGCTCGAGAGTGCCGTGGCGGTGCAGCCCCGGAAGTACCCGGGGGCACCCGTTGCTGGTCGACGCGTCGGTCAGTGCGATCCAGCAGGTGAGATAGCTCTGCGGTTCGAGGAACCCGTAGCCGTTGTCCTGGTGCCAGGGAAAGGGGGCTGGAACGCTCGGCTTCTTGTAGACCGCCTGGTCCCAGTAGAGCCGCACGTCGGGGCCCACGAGGTCCCAGGCGAGATCGCGAAAGAGAGGCCCGGCACAGAAGTCGCGCAGGAAAGCCGAGCGCAGCACGAGGTGGACGGTGAAGGTGATCTCGTCGGCGCGAGCGATGAAGCGGCGCCCCTGCGGTTGCTGGCGCAGCCACTCTTCGCGCTCGGCTTCCCAGGGGTCGATCTCGGCGATCAGGCGCTCGAGCGTGGCGGGCTCGACCGCATCCTCGAGCACGAAGAAGCCCTGCTCGCTCCATTGGCGGGCCTGCTCGGAAGAGATGCGCCGGTACGGGCCGCCCTTGGGTTCCCAGCGGAAGTCCTGGTTCAGCGGATGGAGCTTCGGCGTCATGCCCGATCCGGAACTGACCGGTCCGGCACGGCTGCGAGAACCAGACCGCCGATCGGCGTGCTGCGACCAGCCTCCCGGCCGAGTGACTCGAAGTCTTGCACGTCCAGGCCGCGGCCGTCGAAGAAGTCCAGCACCTGCTGATGCGCGGGCGCGGCGGTCGAGATGCCGAAGTGCATGCTCTCGCCGTAGAACGACTTCAGCGTGTATCTCATGTAGGTCCCCATCACGGCGTAGGGCTTTCGGCCGAGCACGAGTTCCCGGCTGAAGAAATCGAACGCGATGCGCGAACCGGGCGCGAGTCCGGCGACCTCGGCCAGCGTCTTGGCGACGGCCGCGTCGTCGAGGTACATCGTCACGCCCTCCCAGAGGATGAACGTCGGCAGGTCCGGATCGAAGCCGTGCTCCTTCAGTGAATCCAGCCAGGACTGCTGGTTGAAGTCGGTCGGCGCGAATGTGACGTTGTTGCAGTCGACGCCGGCTGCTCGCAGAGCCTGGACCTTGACCTGCTGCGTGGGCGGCTCGTCGACCTCGAAGAACTTCAGTCCTCCGTCGCCCGCGCGAGCGGCCAAGGCCCGCCGGGCCGCGCCCTCGGACAACGGACCGTACGCGCGCGTGTCCCACCCCGCACCGAGGAAGACGAACTGCCGGATCGGGCTGTCCTCGGCGGCCGCGGCCGCGATGGCCGTGTCGAAGAAATGCGTGCGGTGGCTGATGAAGGTCATCAACGTCGACGGTCGCGGGCCCGGATAGGCGAAAAACGAACCGCGGAAACCGCTCCACCGCGAAGCCAGGGCCATCGGCTTCATCACTAGACCCATGATCAGGGGCGACAGCGCGGGCAGGTGCGGCGCGATGCGCTCGGAAACGTCGTCACGCCGGCTTCCGATCAGGTGGAGGGCCAGCCGGGCCATGTAGGGCTCGTACGCCGTGCCGGAGATGCCCAGCGGCATGTTGACGAAACGGATCTTGAACGCGAACGCCATCGAACCGACGATCAGGAGCGGGGAGAAGACGAGGCATAGCACGCCGAAGACGAGCGCTCTCACTGGCCGTTCTCCGGCGATTCCTCCGCGCCCTCGTCGGCTTGGTCATCGAGCCCGTCGATGAACTCGGTGATGACGCGGACGACCTCTTCCTGGTGCGATACCGGCATCAAGTGATCGGCTCCCTCGATGATGTGTAGTTGTGCCTGGGGCACCCTATCGGCCAGGAACCGGGCGTGCTCCGCCGGCACCGCCGCATCCGCCGTGCCGTGGATCGCCAGGGTCGGCACCCGAATGTCGGCGAGGGGCAGCTCCAGCGCGTCGAACTGCTCCTCGTCGTTCGCGAGACCGTCGCCGCGCTGCGAGGGAGGCCACAAGGACCACATCAGACCCTCGAACGCCGCCGTCTTCTCTTCGCTCTCGAGCACGAGCCGCTGGTTCTCGGGATCCGGCGAGAACATCTCCAGCAGGCCCTCCGTGCCGACGGCCCGCTTGAGCATGCTCAGCGACAGCCAGGCGGTGAAGTCGCCCGCCAGGAACGCCGGAGCCGGGATGTCCGGGAGGTCGCCGTTGCTCACGGCCTCGAGCGCGATGAGAGCCCGGGTCCGCTCCGGATAGGCCGCGGCGAAGGTCATCGACGATGGTCCGCCTCCGGAGAGGCCCATGATGACGACCTGGTCGATCGACAGGGCATCGAGGAGAGCGACGTACGCATCCGCCTGTTCGCGCGGCGTCCGGCCGGCGCTGATCGGGGTGCGGAGGTAGCCCGGCCGGGACGGGGCGAGGACCTGGAAGCCGTCCAGGTTGAAGCGCTGGTCGTACCCGCCGGGCGTCCCGTGAATCGAGAGCACGACCCGGTCGCCGTCTCCTTCCAGGACGTACTCCACGGGACCGACGCGCGTCTCGATCACCTCGCTACCCGAGCGGAGCTCCTCCAGGCGGTCGCCGCGGAAGGAGTTGTAGGAGAACACGACCAGCGCGACAAGGGCGACGACCAGGGCCGTGACGCCGAGCAGCAGGTTCTTCACGATCCGCCAGACCGTGGAGTGGCGGCCTGCCTTCAGCGCAACCTCGCTTGTCGCCAGCTCACTCTTCATCGGTGCGCTCTCTGATTCGAGCCTCAGCGTCAAGGAGTTCCGTCCGACCATTTCGGAGGATACTCCGAGATCGCTCAACTCGTTCGGAACTCGCTCCATGGGAGAGCTGCAGTCGCCTCCAAGCGTCGAGGCCTCAGGAGGGCCATGGCCGCTTGACGCGTTCGCCACCCCAGACTAGTCTGAAGCCTGGTCAGCCCAGGAGGGCAATCGATGGACAACGTGTGGCAGGTGCAGGACGCGAAGGCGCGGTTCAGCGAGTTCCTGGAGACAAGCGTGGCCGAAGGACCGCAGATCGTCACGAAACGCGGCGTACCGACCGCTGTGCTGGTGCCCATCGAACAGTGGCACAGGCTGTCGAGTGCTTCGAAGCCCGGTCTCAAGGAACTCCTCCTGGCGCCCGAACCGAGGACCGAGGAGCTGGCCCTGCCACGTCGTCATTTCCGCTACCGCGAAGCGCCTCGATTCGACTAGGGGATGTACCTGCTCGACACGAACGTCGTCTCCGAGTTGCGACGCAACCGGCCGCATCCCGCAGTTCTGGAGTGGATCCGGAACGTTCCTTCGGAGCGACTCCACCTGTCCGCGGTGACCGTCGGTGAGATCCAGGGAGGAATCGAAAAGACTCGGGCGCAGGACTCCGCAAAGGCCAGCGCGCTGGAGGCTTGGCTCGACCAGGTCATGGCGGCGTACGCGATCCTGGCCCTGGACGGGGTGACCTTCCGGGAATGGGGACGTCTGATGCACCGCCAGTCGGCTGCCTTGTCCCAGGACGCGATGATCGCCGCTGTCGCCAGGATTCACGGTCTGACCGTCGTCACGCGCAACGTCCGCGACTTCGAGCACTTCGGCGTAGAGATTCTCGATCCGTTCGGTACGCCGGCGTCTTGATGTAGAGCCGCCAAACCTGTCGCAGCCGTCCTGGAACAAGCTCTGGTCCTGTGCGTCAGCGCGGCGAGGACGCCGCGACTCGACTCCTGACTCGGATCCGGCCCCGTCAGTCCTTCCGTTCGATCGTCCGTTCGTTCAGGGGCTGCACCGGCCGCGCGTTCATCGGATAGAGGGCCGCGAACGCGTCGATCTGGTCCTGCGAAACGGCGACGGACTCGGCCATCACGACCCAACTGACGATCTCCGAGCAGCCCGGCGTGGTCAGCGAACCGGGGTAGCGGTAGTGGCTGCCGCCCTCGGGCAGCAGGGTGCGCGGATCAAGCGCCGCCACTGCTCCGGGCGACTCGCCGGCGGACGGAATCGCATCCCAGATGCTCTGGATCGTCGAGTCGGCTTCGCCCGCCTCCAGGAACACTCCGATCACCGCCAGATCACCCTCCGCGGCGGCATGGACGAAGTGGATGTCGATCGGGGCGGCGCTTCCCTCCACCGTGTGCTCGCTGGGATGGTGGAAGTGGAACTGCAGCAGCGCGAACTCCCGTCCTTCCAGGCTGATCGCGCTTCCCTCCGCCACGTTGACCTGAATCGTGTGGCCGTTGTCGATCACCTCGGCGTCACCGGGCTGCCAGCGGATCTCAAGTTCACTCTCGCCGCCGGCCACAGCCCCGGCGATGTCCACCGGCGACTGCCGCGAACCGTCGTCACAAGCCGCGAAGGACGGATCGAGAGAGCCCCACATCGCGGGGCCGGTGTCGCCTTCGTAGGACCAGTGGACCTCGTGGCCTTCCGCACTTTCTTCTTGATGAGCGTCCGGCTCGCTTTCGACGGCCACCTCGTCGGCAGGTTCCGTCTGGCACGCCGGAAAAGCGACGGCAATAGCGAACGCCACAAGGATGGTGCAGGTGATTCCGGGTCGGTGCATGGCTGATCCTCCTGTTCGGTAGCTGGTGTAGCGGAGAATACCGCCTCCGGAACGCTTCCTGGAGCGGCCTGGGAGGATGAGGCTGCCGGGTGATTGACTGCGTTGAAGGCGGATCCTACGCTTGCTGTCATTGACAGCGCCACAATGAAGGCTCGAAGGGAAGGGAACCGCGACCATGCACCAACTGACAGTCCGCAACGTGCCCGCGCAGGTGGTCGCCGCACTCAAGACCCGGGCGGCCGCGCGCGGGCGGTCCGCGGAGGCCGAACACAGAGACATTCTGTATCGCTCCCTCCTGGCGGATGGCAGCGATTTCGCCGACCGCGCCGCCACGATGCGGCGACACCTTCGCTCGACCGTCGACAGCACCGACACGATTCGGGAGGAACGCGACCGGGATAGCGGCCTGTGAAGGGCTGCGTCGTCGACGCCAGCGTCGCCGTGAAGTGGCTGGTGGAGGAGAAGCACTCGAAAGAAGCAGCGAGCCTGCTCGCCGGCGGCACGACGCTGCTGGCGCCGGACCTGCTGTTCGTGGAAGCGACGAACGCCCTTTGGGCCATGTGCCGGCGCGGTGACATCGACCGCGACGCACTGGCGAACGCCGTCGCGCTGCTGCGGACGGCGCCCGTGGCGACCCCGGTTCCGATGCGTCAACTCGCGAGCGCCGCCGCCCGGCTGAGCGTGGATCTCGATCACCCGGCGCACGACTGCTTCTACCTCGCCCTCGCGCTCCAGGAGCAGCACCCTGTCGTTACCGCGGACTCGCGCTTCCTCGGGAAAGTGCAGGACCATCCCTACTTGACCGATTCGATCCGGCATGTAGCGGAGGTCGGTCCGGGTTGAGCCAGAAGTCCGAGCGGCGGAACCCGTGTGCGTAGGGTCGCTTTCTTACGATCGCCCGCACGGTGGGCGATAATCGCCCGATTCATGGGCGATTGTCCCACCCTGCCGCGACTCGCGGCGGCGCTTCCTCGCCTGGCGCGACGCCCAGACCCCCCGGCCCGAGGTGCTCTACTGGCGGACGATCGGCGGCATCGAGGTCGACTTCGTCATCGAGACGGGCGAACGACTGCTGGCGGTCGAGGCGAAGACGACGACCAGCCCCCGCTACCGAGATACGCGGGGCCTGTGCCTGTTCCGCGACGAGTACGCAGAACGCTGCGCTGGCGGCATCCTCCTGCACGCGGGCACCGAGACGCAACGGATGGCGGACGGGATCCTCGCTGTGCCCTGGTGGCGGGTGATGTAGCCGTGGCAGCGGGAGTGCGGGAGTTGGCGCCCGTTCAGTCGTTCAGCTTGTCGCGCTCGACCAACTCGTCGTAGTCGTATTGGGTGTGGTTGTCGGACATGGTGCGCCGCGGCAGCCGGCTCAGTAGTGGTAGCGGGCCGCGAGGAAGTACACGCGGTCGGCGCTGACCTGGTAGATGAAGCGATGCTCCCTGTCGATCCGGCGGGACCACCGGCGAGCGAGATCTCCCCGCAACGGCTCCGGTTTCCCGACGCCGTCGAACGGTTCACGAACTGTGGCCTCTACGAGTTTGAGGATTCGCAGCGCTTGCCTGCGATCCGTCCGCGTCCAGAAGGCCAGGTCCTTGACGAACTGAGGATCGAACACCGCCTCCCGGCGCTGAGATCCCGTCACTCTTCCTCAAGGCCGAACTGCCGGCGGAGTTCGTCAACCTCCATGACGGTCCCCTCGCCGGCGTCCGCGCGAGCCATCGCCTCGCGGAGCTTCTCCGCGTTCCTCGGCGAGCGGAGCAGATACTCCGTCTCCATCCAGGAGTTCAGGTCGCTCGCAGCGATGAGAGCGACGTCCTCCTTGCCGCGCCGCCTGATGTAAACCGGCTCCCGCGTGTCCGTCACCTGATCCATCAGCGAGGCCAAGTTCTGCCGCGCACCCGTGTAGGTCGTCTCCCTGATCATGTCGCTGCTCCGTGTTCCCTGGAACGCGGACATCCTGTCCGCTTCCGCCAAGTCTCTCGTGGCTGACGACCGCAGGCCTCAGCGACGGGTACAGGAATCATGTACCACCGTGGGGGTCGGCGCAAGCACCTGACGGACGCCGCTCTTGGGTCGCCAAGGTCGCCAGATCGAGGCGTTCGGCTGCGTGGTCGATGTCAAAGCCGACGACGTTGCCGCCAGCGTCGAGATCCACGTTGAGACCGTCAGCGATCTCCCGGGTTTCCACGCTCGGTTCGCCCCCGAGTCCCACGTAAAGGCTGTCGGTGTCGGGGTAGTAGTGCAGCTTCACTGCTCGTCCTCGCGGTAGCTGCGGTCGCGACACGACGTTGGTGGTTTCACCGTCCTCCTCCAGGGTGACGACGCGGAGTACTCGCCGCAGAGGCTGATTCTGCCCCGGAAGCGCATGCGGCCATCCTCCTGCCGGCGGCGGCGATCAGGTCGGCGTCGGCGGGATCGGCGGTCGACCGTCCGCAGGCGGACAGGAGGGGAACGACGAGGGTAACTCCCGCCAGCGCGGCAATGCTCCCGGAGCCCGGCGCTACGCGCCGGATGCCGGCCAGAAGGCCGGCGCACCCAGTCTCCGCCGCACGGCTTCCTGGCGACGTGGGTCTCATGGCTTCAAGGATCGCACATACAGCACCGGCACGACGACCAGGTTGAGGAACGTCGACGTCAGCAGACCGCCGAGGATCACCTGGGCCATCGGACTCAGGATCTCGTTGCCCGGGGCGCCGGCGGCGAACACCAGCGGCACGAGCGCGAGTCCGGCAGTGAGCGCGGTCATCAGGATCGGCGGCATCCGCTCCTCCGAGCCGCGCCGGACGGCCGCTTCGAGCGACAGCCCCTCGCGGAGGAGACGCCGGTAGTTGCTGACCAGCAGGACGCCGTTCCGCGTCGCGATGCCGAACAGGGTGACGAAGCCGACGACGGTCGCGAGCGACAGGACGCCGCCGCCGAGAGCCACGGCGACCACCCCGCCCACCAGGGCGAGCGGGACGTTGACCAGCATCGTCAGGGTGTCCCGGTGGCTGCCGAACTCCACGTAGAGCAGGCCGTACATGCCGGCCAGGATGAGCGCGACGAGCAGGCCCATCGTCCCGAAGCGGTGGCCGGCCTCCTCGAACTGCCCGCCGAAGGTCACGAAGTAGCCTGACGGCAGGTCGACCTCGGCGTCGACCGCGGCCTCGGCACGCTCCACCGTGCCGACGAGGTCCGCGCCCGCGACGTTCGCCGTGACCATCGCCACCCGCTGGGCGTTCTCCCGGCGGATGAGCGACGGGCCCAGGGCGTGGCGCACGCTGCCCACCGCACCCAGGCGCACGAGATCGCCGGCCGGTGTCGACACCGGAAGCGCCGCGACCCGGTCCGGCTCGGCCCGGAGGCTGGGCGGCAGGCGGACCGCGATGTCGGAGGCCAGACCTTCCTCCACGATTTCGCCGACGACGACGCCCTGGAAGAGCGCTTCCACCGCCTCGCCGAGGTCCGCGAGACTCAGCCCGTACCGGGCCATCGCCGACCGGTCGAAGTCGACGACGAGTTGCGGCACGGGCGACTGCTCCTGGTTCGACAGGTCGACGATTCCGGGCACGCCCCCGAGTACCTGCTCGATCCGCGCCGCGAGCGATCGCAGCACGGCGAGATCGGGACCGAAGACCTTGACCGCCAGGTTCGTTCGCGAGCCCGAGATCATGTGGTCGATCCGGTGGCTGATCGGCTGCCCGAAGGAGACCGTGGCGCCCGGAATCGCGGCAACGGCACGGCGCATCTCCGCGACCAGTTCGTCCTTGGAGCGGCCGTCTTCGAGCCGGGCGAGCACGACCTCCATCTCCGAAGCGTTCACGCCCTGCACGTGCTCGTCCTTCTCCGCGCGGCCGGTGCGGCGGCTCGTCGAGACCACCTCCGGGAAGGCGAGGAGCGCCTCTTCGACCTGGCTTCCCAGGCGATCGCTCTCCGCGAGCGGGATGCCGGGCGCGCTGACCACGGACACGGTGAGCGACCCCTCGTTGAACGGCGGCAGGAAGCTGCGCCCGAGCCCGGGCAGGAGGGCAGCCGCGAGCACGACCAGCAGGGCCGATGAAGAAAGCACCGCCCAGCGGTGCGAGAGGCACCAGTCGAGAGTCGGCGTGTAAGCCCACTGGAAGGCGCGCAGGAGCCACGGCCCCCGGACCCGGAGCGCCCGCCCCCGCCCCAGGAACAGGACCGCGAGCACCGGCGTCACCGTCAGCGCGACGACCAGGGACGCTGCGAGCGCCGCGATGAAGGCGAGCCCGAGCGGCCGCAGCAGTCGGCCTTCGAGTCCCGGCAGGAAGAAGATCGGAATGAAGACGAGGACGACGATCAGGGTGGCGAGGAGGATCGGGCTCAGGACTTCGCGGGTCGCGGTGGCCGCGACCTCTTCCGGCGTCCGGCGCTCGCCTTCCGGCAGGCGGCGTTCGTCTCTCATCCGCCGGAAGATGTTCTCGATCGCGATGATCGCGTCGTCGACCAGGAGGCCGATCGCGATCGACAGGCCGCCGAGCGTCATCGTGTCGATCTGCAGCCCGAAGGCGGAGATCACGAGGATTCCGGTGACCAGGGAGAGCGGGATCGCGAACGCCGAGATGAACGTGGTCCGGACGCTGCCGAGGAAGAGCGCCAGGATGACGATCACGAGGATCGCTCCGTCGCGAAGCGCCTCGGCGACGTTGCCGATCGCCACCTCGATGAAGTCGGCCTGACGGAAGTTCTCGCCCTCCAGGGTGACGCCTGCGGGGAGAGTCGGCTGGAGCCGCGCGAGTGTTTCGTCGATCGTCGCGGTCAGGTCGAGCGTGTTCGCTCCCGGCTGCTTCTGCACAGACAGGATGACCGCCGGACGGTTGCGGTAAGACGCCGCGCCGCGGGCGGGCGCCGGACCCCATTCGACCGCCGCGACGTCGCCGACCCGCAGCGGGATTCCACCGTCGACCCGCACCACGGCGGCCGCCACCTCCTCCGGGCTGCGCGCGCGGCTGCGCACGCGGACGATGTGCTCCTCGCCGGACTCCACGTGAAAGCCCGCCGCCAGACTCCGGCTCGACCGGGCCACGGCGTCGATCACGTCGGCAAGGGGAAGGTCGTTCTGGGCAAGAACAGTGGGGCGCACCGTGACCTGGAGCTGCCTTTGCTCGCCGCCTATCGGGACGACCTGGGAGACGCCGGGAAGCGACAGGAGAGTCCGCCGCACAACCGTCTCCGCCACCCGGCGAAGCTCCATCGAGCTGACGCCGCCCTCTTCGACGGGCGCCGAGGTCATCGCGATGAACGTGATCTCGCCCATGATCGACGAGATCGGTCCGAGCTCGGGCGTCTCCGCCTGCGCCGGGAGGTCAACCCGCTGCAGGCGCTCGCTGACGACCTGGCGGGCGCGGTAGATGTCGGTTCCCCAGTTGAACTCGACCCACGCCACCGAAGTCCCGTCGGCCGAGATCGACCGCAACCGCCGCACTCCGGGCGAACCGTTGATCGCGGACTCGACCGCGTAGGTCACAAGGAGTTCGACCTCCTCCGCGGCCATGCCCGGGGCCTCCGTGATCACGGTCACTGTGGGGGCCGAGAGGTCGGGGAAGATGTCCACCGGCAGACTCAGGATCCAGACCGCTCCGCCCACGGTGAGCAGCACCGCTCCGGCGACGACCAGCAGCCGATGGCGCAGGGAGAATCGAAGCAGTCGCTCGAGGGGGCCCATCCTTCCGGTCTCAGTGGACGTGGCCGTGGGCTTCGCCGCTCGCCATGAGCGACGAACGGCGAATCGCGTCGCCGCCCCGGGTCACCAGACGCTGGCCGGGCACAAGGCCGCCGACGAGCACCTGGTCGCCCTGCCGACGGAGCACGGTGACCGTCTGCCGCTGGAAGTCCTCGCCGGACAGTTGCAGGAACACGACCGGCACGCCGCCGTCGTCGATCACGGCCGAGGCGGGCACGACGATGCCGCTGTCCTCGCCCGCCATCAGCACCTGGGCGTCGACGGTCGACCCGAGCGCGAAACCCGTGCCGGCGAGACCGGGGGCCTCAAGCAGGACGGTCACCGTGCCGGTCCGGGGCGAGAGTTCCGGCGAAACGGACACGAGGGAAAGCCCCTCGTCGATGCGCACCGGTCCACTCTCCGGATCGTCGAGCACGACGCCTTGCAGGCCAGCGTCCATCAGACGCCGCGCATCCTGGGGCGGCAGAGCGACCTCGATCCACACGACGTCGGTTCGAACCAGCCGGGCAAGCGAGTCGCCGGCGCCGACCGTCGCGCCGGGGGTTGTGCTGACGGCGGCGATGCGGCCCGAGAACGGTGCCTTGAGGGAGATGCCGGCGCCGTCCGTTCCGCCTTCGCGCGAGGAACGAGCCGACTCCAGGTCCCGCTCCGCCGCACGATGTCGCGTCTCCAGCAACCGGGCGCGGACCCCGGCTTCCCCGACCTCACGCTCACTGACCGCTTCGAGCGTCAGCAGTTCACGCAGCCGAGCGCTCCGCGCTCGCGCGCTTTCCAGCTCCACGGCCAGGGTCTCGACTTCCGCTTCGAGCGTCGCCAGACTCCGCTCGGAAGCGACCAGGGGAACCACGCGGAACAGGGGAGAATCCCGTTCCACACGGCGTCCGACGAACGGCCAGGTTGCGCCGGCGGACGCACCCGCGGTTCCCGTGTCCCCGGAGGCGTCCGATCCCGCCGCAGGCTGCACGACGCCGTCCACCTGGGAAGTCACCGTGCTCTCGCCACCCGCCGGCGGACGGAAGGTGGCCACGCCGGAGACGCTGCGGGCCAGGTGTCCCTCCTCGACCCACGCGGTCGCGAAGCGTCCCTGCCACTGCTGCTCCTTGAGGAACGCCACGGGCTCGCCGCCGTCGGAACCTGCCGGCAGCTCCGGCGCCCGCACGAGGCCTTCCGGGTGGTGCGCCTCGCCGACCCGGACCCAGCCGCCCGGGATCTCCTCGATCCCGGCCCCGTCGTCGATCCGGAAGAGAAGCTGCGCCTCGCCGGGCCGCCGCGGTGTGATCTCGATGGCAAAGTGGCCGGGATCGGCCGAGCCGTCGGCGCCGAAGACCTGCCTTCCCCCGCCATCGACGAGGACGATCTCCACGGTCCCCTCCACCAGAGGTGCGAAGTCCGCCAGGCGCGTGACGTGGGTATGGGCCATCGCCGTGTGCCCGACCTCCAGAACGTCGATCTCGGGGAAGACCTCGAAGCGCTCGCCGAGGACCGTGACCGACCAGGTTTCGCCGTCGCCGTGGCTGTGGCCGTTGTCGCCGCCGTGGTCGTGCGACTCGTCCGGCGGGGCCGCGGTGCAGGCAAGCAGAAAGAGGAGCGCCAGGGACAGCCAACTCGCTACGCACTGGGTGCGCCGGCGTGTCATCCGTGCGTCCGATGACGGACGCACGGACTGTTTCGCGGGTGGCGCGGGGTCGCGCCACCCGGGTTCCCGCCGGCATCCGCCGCAGGCGGCGAGGTCGCCGTGCCGGCCGGCAGGCCGTCGACCGACTCGCGCGTCGCTCCACCTCATGACCCCGGCCCTCCTTCCCGAACCGCCGCGAGCCGTTCCAGCTCCCGGTGCGCCGCCAACGCCGCCTCATGCAAGTCGAGCACCGCCAGCTCCGCCTCGGTCACGGAGCGGTGCGTCTCCAGCAGATCGGTCAGCCCGGCCTCGCCCTGACGGAAGGCCGCCTCGGCACTGTCCAGCATTCGTTCGGTGGCGCCGAGCTCTTCGCGAGCCCCCGCGAGAGCGGCGGCAAGTCGAGTGAAGTTGTTGCTCGCGGCGGTTCGTGCCGCGGTCGATTCGCGCTCGACGAGCTCAAGCCTTGCCCGGGCAACCTCTAGAGCCGTACCCGATCTTCGCCGAGCGGCCTGCCTGCGGTCGAAGAGCGGCACGGACCAGGCAACGCCGAAGACAGGGCCAGAGGCGGAGCCCAGCCCGATGTCCTGCTCCTGCCAACCCAGCGTGACCTCGGGCGAGGCGGTGACCGGGCGCGTTGCAAGCCGGGCCAGCTCCGCCGCGGCCAGAGTTGCCTCAGCCGCGCGCACCCGCGTATCCGCCCCGTTCACCGAAGGCGCCTCCGGCAGTTCCGGCAGAACCGGCCGCGCGTCCGGCGGCAAACCGGGGTTCCAGGCCGCGGCCTCCGCTCGAGCCCGTTCTCCCTCTACACCGGCAAGGGCAACCCGGGACCGTAGCGTGGCGGCGGCGAGCTGGAGCCGACTCGCTTCGAGCCCCGAGGCCTCCCCTCTCTCCACGCGCACGGCCTCGCGCTGCGCGAGCGATTCGACGCGCTCGGCCTGGGTCGCAAGCCGACTCTGGCGCGCGGCGGCCAACGCCCAGCCGGCGTAGGCCTCTCTCATCGCGAGTCGGTGGACGAGGAACTGGAGGTTGAAACGCCTCCGCGCGGCCTCAACCTCCCCTTCCCGAGCCTCGATCCGCGGTCCGCGTTCGGCCCCCGGAAGTTGCCAGGAAACGAGTAAGTCGGTCTGCCCGATCGGCCCGCCGGGATCCTCCCGCACGGCCCCCAGCTCGGGATTGCTCAACGTCCTGGCCTCGAGCACAGCGGCCTCGGCGCGCCCCACGGCCGCGACGCTCTCACGAACGGCGGGGTGCGTTTCGTCGAGGACCGACAGGAACTCGGCCTCGGTGACGACAGGCCGATCCTGTGACGAGGCGGCAACCGTCTCGTCGGGCACGGCGAAAGACCCGGCGGCGGCGATGCCCGGCGGGTTCTGGGCCGAGCCGGCGACGGCGAAGAAGCCTCCAAGGAGGCCGATCAGGCTGAAGCGATGCATGCTGACTCCTTTCCACGTCCAGGTTCCGGGCACGAATCGCACCCGGGCCCAAGGCCGTGGATCAGAGCAGCAGCGCGCAGTGAGACCGGAACAGGAGCGGCGGCGGTCCGCGTCTAGACGCCACCTCGTAGGGCGTTGCCTCGCCTATCGTCACGGACGCCGAAGATGGCAAGGCGAGCACCGCCGTCGCCGACGGGTCGGGCCGCTGCACGCCCGCTTCCGAGTCCAGCGTGACGTCGTGGTCATGGTCCGGCACGACCTCGTCGTCGTGGTGATGCCCGTGGGTCGCCGACCTCGCCAGAGCCGCGGTGTCGTGCTCGTGCCCGGGCGCGAAGAAGTGGGCCGCCAGGTCCAACCCGGCTGCCAACGCAAACGCACCCGGGGTCTGGCATCCGAGCAGGACGACCACCGCAACGACACGCTGGAGCGGAGAACTCACACTGGTCACTGTGCCAGACGCGCCACGGTTGGTCAACGCAACCCAGGAGCGGGAGCGCGAACCGGCGTGACTCCTCGCTCTTCCAGAAAGGCCGTCCAGGTGTTCTCCTCAAGGCAGTGCTCCATCACGAGCTGGAGCGTCTCCTTCAGCATCTGGAGCGCGTCCTCTGGGTCGCAGCCCTGGCTAGCGATGTCGAGTGCCGCGCAGTTTGCCACCCAAACGCCATCCTCTTCGTGGGCCTGGACTGGCAGCTTGAGGGTCCCGGCGACGCGGACACCGCCAGACGGTCGATGGAGCCAGACCGTCACTTCTTCCTTACCTGGAGCAGCACCCAAACGGCAAACGCCCGGCGGTCCTTGAGCGGCGCCTCCCTGAACCTGCCGATGGCCCTCTTCGCGGATCGGATGTCCTCGAGCACGCTCGACTTGAGAGGTATCCAGTCAGGGTCGTAGTCCGCCTTGTGGCGTTTGATCTGGAGCTTTGAGAACGCCGCGGCGAAGCTCTCGATCGACCGCGGGAAATCGCGGCCGACAACAATGTCGCATTGACCCTTGACCGGGCCGTGGTTGAGCGCCCGGTACGTCTGCCGCCATGCTCGCTCGCTGCGCTGAGCCGACGGCCCACCCACCAAACAGTCCGCACAGCACGCCGCGAGGCAGTGAAACACAGCGTAGTACGCCGTACTGACGGCCCGGCGCAGGTTGCTCTGCCGAGGTCGCCGACGATTACTCTGCGCCAACTCAAGCGCTGTTTCGATGAGGCTATCCGGCTTCAGCCCCGCTTGACCCGACATAGCGGTCCCACTCTGATTTCTCGTTGAAGTAGGGACAGAGAATCGTGTTCTCGCCGTAGGTTGTTCGCAATTTCCCTCGCACGTTCGGGACCAAGTCCATTGTGCGGTCCGGATCGAGGTGTTCTTGATCTCCGTCGAAGACGATGTCGACACGGAGGTACTTACCGCCGTCGATGTCGTCAATCTCCGGCGTCACGACGATCGGGTTGAACACGAAGAGATTGCCGAAGCTCTTGTCCAGGTACTCGGCTACCAACGCCCTCACGACTCCAACCACATCGTCTTCCGCCAGCTTGCCGGTGCTCCTCATCTCGGCACCCCCGCTTGCTCGTCCATGCTTGGTCTGGTCGCCATAGGATCGGTGATCCTATGGCCAAATCCTACATGCCTCGACCCGCGAGAGCCGTTCAACCGTTCCCAGGTCGCAGACTCGACCGGCACGCGGAGCCCTTGGCGGATGCCCTGACACGCCCGTCGATCGGATCCTGGCCCATGCCAAGAACACTGACGCCAACCTGCGTCAGCCTGCTTCTCCTCTGCCTCATGGCCTGCGGCGGCGACTATCCGCAGCCGCCCCAGACGGAACAGATCCCCTTCACCGAGACGCTCCACGGCGTCGAGTTCGAGGACCCCTACCGGTGGCTGGAGGACGACGACAGCCCGGAGACCCGAGCCTTCATCGACCGACAGAACGAGTACGCCGAGCTGATCGTCGGCGAGCCGCCAGAGCGGGAGTGGGCGAGGCGGCGGCTGGGCGAGCTGATCGACACACCGACCATCGGCTCGCCGAACAAGGCGGGTGAGTACGAGCTCTTCACCCTGCGGCGGACGGGCGAGGAACTGGCGTCCATCGTGCGCCGATCGGTGCCGGAGGATGCGGACGCTGGGTCCTCGAAGATCGACCCGGCGGGCGAGTACGAGGTCGTGATCGACCCGGCAGAAGCCGGCGGCGAGTACGCCCACCTCGGCATCGTCGGCGTTTCGCCTGACGGAGGGCAGATGCTCTACAACGTCCGCATCGGCGGCGAGGACGAGACGACGGTCCGCCTGCGGGACCTCGAGCAGAACGTCGACCTCGACTTCGAGCTTCCCCGGGCGCTGAACGATCAGGCCTTCTTCGCCAAGGACGGCACCGGCATCTACTACACGGTCCGGGATCGCCACGAGGGTTCACGCGTCCGCTTGCACCGGTTCGGCACCGACCGGGCGGAGGACGCCCTCGTGTTCGGCGAGGGGATCGGGCCGCGCGCCTTCGTCCGCGCCGAGCAGCTCGACGACGCGAAACTGCTCGTCGGCGTTCAGCACGGATGGGCCCGGAGCGACCTCTACCTGGTGGAGGTCGGCACCTGGAACGTAACGCCGATCGTCGAAGGCATGGAGGCACGCTTCAACACCCACCACCACGACGGCCGGTTGTTCGTGCGCACGAACCTGAATGCGCCGCTCAACCGGCTGATGGAAGTCGATCTCGAGCGGCCGGAGGTTGCTGATTGGCGCGAGGTCGTGCCCGAAGCCGAGGACGTCCTGCAGGGCATGTCCGTCATCGACGGCAAGCTCTACCTGACCTACCTGCACCATGTGGCGAGCCGGATCCGCGTCTTCGAGCTCGACGGCACGCCGGCCGGCGAAGTCGAAGTGCCCGAGCACCACAACGCCACCATTCGGGGGGCCGGCGAGGGCAGGGCACTGCTGTCGCTCGTCTCCTACCTGCAGCCGCCCGTCACGCACCTGCTCGATCTCGAGACGGGCGAACGCGAGGTCTTCCGGGAACCACAAGCGCCTTTCTCCGCCGACGGCTACGTCCTGAAGCAGGTGCGCTACACCTCGAAGGACGGCACCTCCGCGCCGATGTACATCGCCCATCGCGACGACTTCGAACCCGACGGGAGCACTCCCGCCCTGCTCAACGGCTACGGCGGGTTCAACGTCTCCCTGACCCCGCGCTTCAACCCCCTGGCGGCGCTATGGCTCGAGGCCGGCGGCGTCTACGCCGTCGCCACGCTCCGCGGCGGCAGCGAGTACGGCGAGGAGTGGCACCAAGCCGGGATGCTCCACAACAAGCAGACCGTCTTCGACGACTTCATCTCGGCCGGCGAATGGCTGATCGCCGAGGGCTACAGCGACCCGGATCGTCTGGCGATCCACGGCGCCAGCAACGGCGGCCTGCTCGTGGGCGCTTCCCTCACCCAGCGGCCGGACCTCTACCGCGCCGTCCTCTGCGGCTTCCCCGAACTCGACCTGATCCGCTTCTACACCTTCACGGAAGCGAACAACATGCCCGCCCTGCTCGAATACGGCGACGGCGAGATTCCGGACCAGTTCGAGTCCCTGCGCGGCTTCTCGCCGTACCAGGCGATCCGCGACGACGTCGCCTACCCCGCCGTCATGCTGACCCAGGGCGACCGCGACACGCGCGTGCCGCCGCTCCAGGCCCGCAAGGTCGCTGCCCGACTGCAGGCGACGACGAGCTCGGGCCTGCCGGTGATCATGCGCTACCACCCGTATGCCGGGCACGCTGCCAGTCGCGGCCTGCCGATGTCGGAACGGATCGAATTCGTGGCGGCGGAGGCAACGTTTCTGTTGACGCAGACGGGGTTGGGGGCGCCAGGAACCGGGATCGAGTGACTGACTGCAGGCGAAAATGCAGGGTTATGCAAGACTTCCACATCGCTCCAGAGGCTGTGTCGAAGTTCTGCATAACGCCGTTCCATCCCGAATCCGGACGGTTCCGCCCCCACGAGGCACGGTACCGAGGTCCCCGCCACGCGGCGTGCTAGGTTCGCGACGCGGCATGTCTGCTCACGGAGTAGTCGTTGATGCTAGGCTCCGCTGTTGCTCTTCCCGAACCACCGAGGAGCCCGACCCAATGAGTGAAGCGCTTCCAGATGCCCCGCCCGGCAAGGAGGGACAGGTCTTCTTCGAGTCCTTGGAAGCCGCAGAGGAAGCGGCTCGTCTGCGAAAGAGGGGCGCCACCGAGTCCGGCTTGGTGATTCGCGTCGAGCGGTCGCCATACGGTGCCGGGTACGTCGTGCGCTCGGTCCCTCTTGGGTTCCTCAGCAGGCCGCGGCTTCGGCCACTTCTCCGGCCGCTAGCGCGAAGCTACGGCCAGTGACCGGGGAGAAGGGGCTGGCCAGGCTCGGCGCGATAAGAGAACTCATCGAACTCGAGCAACGCCGAATCGAGCGGGACAATCGCAGGACCGACCTGGACCGGCTTGCGCTGGAGCTGGCGAACGCTCAGGACGAACGCCAGTTCCAGTACCACTCCAGAGCCATGGACGTCGGAGCGACCAGCGAGCGAGAGAGGCTTAGCTTCGCTCGGTTGGTCATCTGGGCGCTTCTTGCCTCGCTCCTCATAGCAGTCGGCCTCCTCTTCTACATGGCGTTCTTGGGGAACGACGTTCAGCGGGAAACCGCCACGAGGATCGCCACCGCCGTACCGGTCGCCCTGGCCGGGTGGGCCGTCATCACCGGCCTGTCCAAGCTGCTGCAGACTGTCGTCAAACGCCCGTGATTCGAGACGGCGCCAAGCGCGTGACAGACACTACATGACCCGCCTGCGCGCGGACCTCCAATCCCGGACCACCCTCGTCCTGGGCGTGCCCCTTCCCGCTGGTGACTGGCTCAAGCGCATCCGAAACACCAGCCCCACCGAAGTCGAGAAGGGCCGTCGGTCTCGAGAATTGTTCCTGCGGCTGCCCCACAACGAGCCGGCGTTCGAGTTCGCAACAGGCGAGCCGAGCCGCTCGTTGCCGTCTCGCGGTAGATCCAAGCGCTAGCGCTAGCGACCGAGCAAGTGACTACACCGCAAGACCTCCCGGTGCAGACGGCCATTGATCTGGGCGCGCCGCCGCCGGATCAAGATCTCGACTGGGGTGATCTCACCGCCGGTGAGCTGCTTCGGCGCATCCGAAACACCAGCCGCACGGAGGCCGAGAAGGGCCAGTGGTTCGAGAACCTGTTCGCCCAGCTCGCCAGGAACGAGCCTGAGTTTGAACTCGAAGGAGTCTGGCGTTGGGCGCAGTGGCCGGACCGCAAGCGTCTAACGGGCCTGTCCGGCCAGGACGTGGGCGTGGACTTAGTAGCGCTCCACCGGGACGGGACGTGGATTGCTATCCAATGCAAGTGCTACGCATCGCACCACCGCGTGACGAAGGCGGACGTGCAGAGTTTCTTGGCTGGCTCGCTGCAGGAGATCTTCGACCTGCGGTGGATGGTCACCACGTCCCGTTGGGGCCGGACGGCCGAGAACCTGATCCAGGACACGAACGTCCGCCGGATCGACTTCCGCAGCTACCAGGACCGGCGGGTAACCGCCAAGGAGGTCAAGCGCCCGGTCCGGGAGCCTTGGCGGCTGCAACAGGAAGCGATCGAGAACGCGCTAGAAGGCCTGGAGCATCACGATCGCGGGCGACTCATCATGGCCTGCGGCACCGGCAAGACGTTCACCGCGCTCCGCATCGCGGAGAGCTTCGTGCCGGACGGCGAGGCGATCCTGTTTCTCGCCCCGACGATCGCCCTGGTCTCCCAGGCGCGCCGCGAGTGGCTGACACACACCACGAGGAAGCTGAGTTCTCTGGTCGTCTGCTCCGACCCCTACGCCGGTGGCAGGAACGAACAGGAGGACATCCGGATCTCAGAACTCGAGTGCCCGGTCGTGTCGAAGCCGGGCGAGATCGCGGCCAAGCTCCGGGCCGCCCGGTACACGCAGGTCGTCTTCTGCACCTACCAGTCGCTCATGAGCGTCGTCGAGGCACAGAAGGAACACTCGTCGCCGCCTTTCGCCCTGACGATTGCCGACGAGGCGCACCGCACCACCGGCGTTCTGAATCGCAAGCGCGAGAAGGTGGATTTCCAACTCGTCCACGATGCGGAACGGCTGCTCTCGGGCAAGCGTCTCTACATGACAGCCACGCCGCGCATCTACACCCGGAAGTCGAAGAGCCGGCTGGCGAAGCGAGAGATCGAGGTCGTCGACATGAGCGACGAGGCGACCTACGGCCCCCAGTTTCACCGCCTGCGTTTCAAGACCGCCGTGGACGACGGCAAGCTCTCGGACTACCGGGTCATCGTGCTCGGCGTGGACCAGTCCCGCGTCACGCCTGGGCTTCGCGCTCGGCTGGAAGGCCTTGCCGAGGGCGACAAGAAGAGCCAACCGACACTGACCGACATCACCCGTGTGCTCGGCGTCTCTCTAGCAATCAACGGGTTGAGCGAAGGCAAGGAGATCGAGCGTCCGGATCGGCTCGCTCGCACGATGGCCTACGCGAACAGCATCAAGCGCTCCAAGTGGTTCACCGCGGCGTTGATGGACTCCCAGGTCAAGCGGGCGACAACCAGTTGGCTTCACGGTGAAGAGCGAGCTTGGTCCGTCGAGGCGCAGCATCTCGACGCCTCCGCGAGCGCGCTGCAGCGCAACCTGGCGCTCAGGGATCTCAGTCAAGCCGGCAAGGACGGCACGCTCCGCGTCGTCTGCAACGTGAAGCTCTTCACCGAAGGCGTGGACGTGCCGAGCCTCAACGCCGTGGCTTTCCTCGATCCGCGCGACAGCCAAGTGGACGTCGTGCAGGCGGTAGGCCGCGTGATGCGGAGAGCCGACGACAAGAAGTTCGGCTACATCGTCGTGCCGGTCGTCGTCCCGCCTGGCATGGACGTCGCGGACGCCCTTCGGAATAGCCCCGAGGGCTACCACACCCTAGGCAAGGTGCTTCGGGCTCTGCAAGCGCACGACGAGCGGCTTCACGAGGACATCGCGCGCTTTGTACAAGTCCACGAACCGAAGCCGCCCAGTCCAGACGCGCCGGGCGACCCGAGGGACGACCAATCCGACATCTTCGATGGTCTTGAGCTTAGACCCGCCGACGAGGGCATCTTCGCCCATGTCGCCGCGGCGTCCGGCCTGGGCCAACCGGGCAAGTTGGTCGCCGACGAGATCGAATGGGCCGTGCAGCGGGCCGCGCAGATCTTCCAGAACGAGGAAGTCGAAGAGCCGCTGGCCGAAGCCCTGGACCTGCCGGCGGACAACGACCAGGCCCGGAAGGCAGCTCGTACGATCGCGGCGTTGCTCTTGTGCAACGCCTGCTTGATGCACCGCCGCCTGCGCGACATACCTGAGATGAGGATGCTGCCCGGCCTCGGCCGGGTCGGGGCCACGGACGATCCATCCAGCGTACTCAAGGCGTCGTGGAGCACGATCCTCGATCTCGACTACAAACCAGTCTTCGAACCGGCGCTCGCGGCGCTCAATGCCCTTCCCGCGAACAAAGGAATCCGAACCGCGCTGCGGGGCCTGTCGGAGTGCGCGGACAACCTGGCGGACAGCCTGAACGACCTCGGCTACGACCATGCCGGCCCGCTCTACCACCGGATTCTCGGCTCGGCCAAGAGCGACGGCGCCTTCTACACGAACAACGTCTCCGCCCTCATGTTAGCCCGCCTCGCCCTCGACGAATCGTTCGTCGACTGGTCCGACCCGGAAGCCGTGGCCCAACTGCGCATCATCGACCCGGCATGCGGCACCGGCACGTTACTCATGGCAACGCTGCGGACGATCAAGGCGCGGATGCGAGAGAGCGGCTCGCTAGGCGAAGGGAGCGACGAGCGCCTGCACCGGAAGCTCGTCGAGGACGTGCTGTGCGGGCTCGACATCAACCGCCACGGCGTGCAGCTCGCCGCATGCAACCTGACTCTGGGCGCGCCATCAGTGAACTACGAACGGATGAACCTGCAAACCATGCAGCACGGGCCTCAGGACGACGGGACCGTGCGCGCCGGGTCGCTGGAGATCTTGAGGCAGCGCGAAGACGGCCTCCAGCCAACGCTCTTCCAGATGACGTCGAAGCTCCAGGGAACGGACACCCTCGGCGCACGCCGGGAAACGGATGGGACCGGCGGCGGCTTCCCGCTCAGCGATGTCGATCTAGTGATCATGAACCCGCCGTTCACCGCTAACGACAAGCGCGGCCAGAAGTTCGCGGGTAACTCCAAGAAGCGGATGCAGGAACGCGAGCTTCGGATCCGGGACGGCCTGCTGGAAAGGGATCAGGATGCCAGCACCGTGATCAACACGAACAGCATCAGAACCTTCTTCACGCCGCTCGCCGATCAGGTGCTTCGGGACGAGCGCGGCACCATCGCCAAGGTGCTCCCGGCGACTGCCTGTATCGGCGCCTCTGGGGAATCCGAGCGGCGCTTTCTTGCCGAGCGCTTTCGCATCGAGCGCGTGGTCACCTCGCATGACCCGAAGCGGATCAACTTCTCCGAGAACACCGGCATCCACGAGTCACTACTTGTCTGTCGGCGGCGGGGCAGCAGCACGCCGACTGCGCCGACGGAATTCGTGTCGCTCCGCCGCATGCCGGCGACGGCGGAAGAAGCTCTCAGCGCCGCGGACGCGATCGCCGCCGGCAACGACGCCTGGGGCAGCCGCAAACTCTGGCCGGCAGAGCGCGTCCAAGCCGGTGACTGGACGCCGGTGCAGTGGTACGACGGATCACTGGCGGGGGCCATCGCGGTGCTGGAGCAGATGGACTGCCTCGAGCCGCTCGGCGAGCGGCACGGTATCGGCCCCACCGGACAGGCCGCCCAGGATTCCTGGCGCAAGTGCGATCGAGTCGCAGCATCATCGGACCCGGACGCGCTCCGGGTCTTCGCTTCGGTTTCGGCAGATCTGCGCCAGACCATGGCCGCTGAGCCTGAACAGTGGGCAAAGCCGGGTGGTAGGCGCTCCCATCTTTACAAGAACATTAGAGACCAAGCATCCTCGCTCCTGGTCTCCGTGCGGTTCAGGACGACAAACGGTCGGCTTACAGCTCTCCGATCGGACCGACGAACGTTCGGGTTCGGCTGGATACCGGTGGCGCCGACCGACCGACCGACCGACCGACCGACCGACCGACCTTGCAATGGTCGTGCCGAAGCAAGGCGCTCACCCTGTGGCTGAACTCGACGCCGGCACGACTCATGCTCTTGAACCGAAGAGCGAAGACCCTGGACTACCCGAAGTGGTCCGTGGCCCACTGGCAGGCAATCCGCATCCCCAAGGCCGACCACCCCGCTTGGAACACCTTGGCAGCGGCCTACGATGACGTGTGCCACCTGGAGCTACTCCCGATGCGGCAAGCCCAGGACTGCGCTGCACGGCGAACAATCGACGCGGCAACGGCGCTGGCACTCGGCATCGACGAAGCTACGATCGCAGCGTGGCGCCGCAGACTCGCCAAAGAGCCAACGGTGAGTAACGAACCCGCGTCAGACTGACGGATCACGCAGGACCGACCAGTCTTCGCTGTCGGCCTCTAAGTCTGAGGCAGAGGAAACTCCTCCATGTACCCCTCGTAGCCGGGCTCGACGTCGATCTCCAGCGAGTTGAGGACGCGGACGACGGCGTTGTAGTAGGAGACGATGATCGTCAGTTCGACGAGGAGTTCGGCGTCCAGGTGACGGCGTAGGGCGTCGAAGGTCTCGGTGCCGATGCTGAGGCCGTCGGTCACTTCGTCGGCGGCGGTCAGGACGAGGCGTTCGAGTTCGGGGAGCGACTCGGCATCCGGTCCCGCGATGACGGCTCGGATGTCGTCGTCGGACAGTCCGAACTGGCGTCCGAGTTCGATGTGGTGGCTGTACTCGTAGTCGGCGCGGGTGATGACGCCGATGCGCAGGATGGCCATCTCGCGGAGTCGCGAATCGAAGCGGGACGTGTTGCGGATCCAGCCGCCCGTGTGGCGGAAGGCACGCGTGCCACCGGGGCTGTGCGCCAGCATTCGCGCCAGGTTGATCGGCCGGTCGAGCAGCTCCCGGTCTTCGGGGGCTAAATCGTCCACGTCCAGGTACGGAAGTCGGGCCATCGCGGTCCTCTCCTGCGGGTCAGGTCGCCAGTGGGGTTCAGGTCGTTGGCGGGGTCGGGGTCGCCAGCGCCGGTCAACGGACGGGAGAGAGTACCGTCACGCCGCCGTCGACGACGAGCGCCTGGCCGGTGATGTAGCGCGCGTGTTCGGATGCGAGGAAGACGACCGCACGCCCGACGTCCCAGCCGGTCCCCTCGATTCGCAGCGCCGAGGCGTTCTTGCGCCGTTCGCGGATCTCGGGCGTCATCGTCGGGCGCTGGACCATCGGCGTCCAGACCGGGCCCGGGAGTACCGCGTTCACGCGGATCCCGTCCCCGGCGTGGTCGACGGCCATCGCCCGGGTCAGCGAGATGACCGCGCCCTTCGATGTCGAGTAGGGCGTGAGGCCGTTGGGACGGATCGCGGAGATCGAACTGATGTTGACGATCGAGCCGCCGCCGGCCTCCTCCATCGACGGAATCAGGGCCCGGGACACCAGGTACATCGATGCGACGTTGACCTTCATCACGCGGTCCCAGAAGTCGGGCTCGGTGTCGAGGACGGTGCCGGGCGCTCCGATGCCGACGTTGTTGATCAGCACGGTGGGCAACGCGGAGCCTTCCCGCGCGAAGGCCGCCAGGGCCGCGCAGTCCTCCTCGCTCGTCACGTCGCCGATGAAGAGGCGAGCGGCGCCGCCTTCGTTCTCGATCATCTCGACGGTGCCCTGGGCCGCTTCTTCGCCCCGGTCCACCACGACGACGTCGGCGCCGGCGCGGGCCAGGAGGATCGCCGCGGCGCGGCCGTTGCCGATCCCGTCGCCTCGCGCTCCGCCTCCGGTTACCACGGCGGTGCGGCCGCTGAAGTCGATTCGATCCCCGGTCGAGGGGACCTGTTCCAAACGGGATTTCATCGGTCCGGCACCTCCTATCGTCGCCGCTTTCGCGGCGCATTTCTCTGGCCGCCGGCGCCGGCAGCCGGCGGGAACTCTGTGGCGCGGTCTCGCGCCACACGCGAACCAGTCCGCGTGCCTGTCCTCGGGCGCGCGGATGGCACGCCGGCGCACCCGGTTTCCGGCCTTTCCGTGCGCGTCAACGTTCCGGCAGCGGGAACTCCTCCAGGTAGCGCTGATAGTCGGGCTCGACGTCGATGTCCAGCGAGTTCAGCATCCGGACGACGCCGTTGTAGTAGGAGAGGGCCATCGTCAACTCGACCATCATCCCCTCGTCGAGGTGACCTCGTAAGGCCTTGAAGGTCTCGGCGCCGATGCCGACACCGTTCGTCATCTCGTCGGCCGCGGTGAGGACGAGTCGTTCGACTTCCGTCAGCGACTCGGCCCCCGGCCCCGCGACGACGGCCCGGATGTCGTCGTCCGAGAGACCGAACTCGCGGCTGAGTTCGATGTGGTGGCTGTACTCGTACTCGGTGCGGGTCACGGCGCCGACCCGCAGGATCGCCATCTGGCGAAGGCGCGGATCGAGCCGGGTCTTGAACCGAATCCAGATGCCCTGACGGCCGAACGCTCGGGCGCCCGGAGGGCAATAGGCAAGGACCCTGAACAGGTTCATCGGAGGATCGAGGAGCCTCCGGTCTTCGGGGGCCAGGTCGTCCACATCCAGGTAAGGGAGTCGGGCCATTGGGTCCTCTCGTGCAGATTGCGTGTCGGTCAGCGTGAGGTAGACGGCGCGATGCGGCCGTCGACCAGCGAGTCGTCGCCCTCGATCTGCTCGCGGCTGCGGTCGAGGAACGTGACGGCGTCCGCGAGCGACATCTCGGGCGCCTCCTCCATGATCAGGTGCCCGGTGCCGGAGTAGAGCTCGAGGGTGCTCCCCGCGATGCCGGCGTGGAACTTCTCTCCGACTGCCGGTGGCACCAGGGAATCCTCGACCCCGATCTGAATGAGGACCGGCATCTCGAGTTCGCCGAGCCGGGGCTCCAGATCTCGGGGGTCGTGCATGACGGCCGCATACTGACGGAACATCAGGGCGACAGCGTGGCGGTTGCCCCGGTGCCGGAGGATCCGGCCGAAGCGCGACGCGAACTCCGGCGTGACCAGCGCGTCGTCGGCCACCATGTACTTGAGCGTTTCTCCCACAATCCAGGGACTGCCGATCAGCGCCAGGAGCCGGTCCAGAAGCGATAGCTCGACATCCGCCACCGCGGTCTCGTCCGGGGCTGCGTCCGGATCGATGAACACGCCGTCCACGTCGTATCCATCGTCCCCCGGTACACCCTCCGGGCCGATCAGGATCAGAGCTTCGACCTGCTCCGGGTGTTCCAGTGCGTAGAGCAGGGCTACGCCGCCGCCCATCGAGTGGCCGGCGAGCGCGAAGCGGTCGACGCCGAGTTCGTCGAGCACCTCGCGCACGAACTCAACCATCGACTCCCGCGTGTAGATGCCTCCCGGAGTTCTCCCTGTCAGGCCGTGCGCAGGCAGGTCAACGCTAATGGCTCGGTAGTTCCCCAGGAGTTCCGGGATCCACGGTTCCCAGTTGTGCAGTGAGCCGAGACCGCCGTGGACCAGTACGACCGGCGGCGCTTCCCGCGCTCCCTGGTCGCGGTAGTGGGCGGTCGCGCCGGACGGCAGTTCGAGGAACCGCGAGTCGTCGCTGACGTACTCGCTGAGCTGCTCCCTCGACAGATCCGAGCGAAGAAACAGCCCGGCCGAGAGGCCGACCATGAGCACCAACAGGCCAGCAAGGCTCAGGATCGTGATCCGGGGCCAGCGCTTGATCCGTCGGGATCGCTCGGGCGGCCTGCCGCCTGTGCTCTCAGTGTTCGTGTTCATCGGTCAAGGACTTCTTCCCTGCACTCGAAGCTTGAGGCGTCCCCGGGGTCGCCGTCACCCGAGTAGACCGCGGACTTCGGGTAGAGGCAGATCGGCCGCGATTCGACGACTTCCCCGTCGGCGCCGCGCCGCACGGCGTCCAGCATCTCGGGCGCGACGCCTTCCTCGACCCAACGGACGAGGGCGGCGAACGGGTTGTCCGGCGCGAAACCCGGGCCGCCGCCGCAGTGCTCGACGCCGGGCGCCAGGAACAGGCGCAGGAAGTCGCCGGTGTCGCCCATGCGGCGCTCGACGCCTTCGAACCAGTCGACCGTTCCCTGGGCGTAGATCAGGGGATCGTTCCAGCCGTGCCAGACGATCGCCTTGCCGTCACGGTCTCGGAAGCCGGACAGGTCGGTGCGGTCGGTGCCGAACACGCGCCCGAACTCTTCGACTGACTGATCCCAGTACTGCTCGTAGGAGGCGCGGGTGAGGCCGGTCCAGTCGAAGTCCGGCTCGCGGGCCAGGAAGTAGCGGAACCAGTCCAGGGTGATCCGCATCGGCGCTCCGTCGATGGGGTCACCGGCGGTCTGATTCAGAGGCAGGAAGTCGGTCCCGAGCGCGAGGCCGTACCAGAGGAAGGCGCCGTCGCGCCTGCGGGGTCCTTCGTGGATCTTCCTGAGGACGGCGATGTCGGCCTCGGTGATCGGCCCGCAATCTTCGGAGTCCAGGCCCAGGAGTTCCGCGGGATCGAACGGGCACTGCCGCGGCTCCGGGATCACGCCGTCGGCGACGCCATCCTGCAGGTCACAGGCTTCGACGGCCCCTGTCTGGGCGAGCCGGAAGGCGCACGGGCGCACGAAGTGGCCCGCTTCCAGCATGACGAACTGTCCCCACATCTGGGCGACGTGCAGCCGGTCCCAGTTGATCGCCGGCGCGCCGGAGAGCACGCCGTCGTAGTCGTCGGGATAGCGCTGGACCTCCATCAGCCCCTGGCGGCCGCCGGTCGAGCAGCCGCGAAAGTAGGAGTACTTCGGTGGCCGGTCGTAGAAGGCCGCGGTCAGCTCCTTGCCGACGCGGGTCATCGCGTGGATGCCGAGGTAGGCATTGTCGCGGATCAGCATCCACTCGAGGGATCCGTCGGCGCCAAGCGCGAAGCTGCCGCTCGCGCCTTCGTGGCCAGTGTCGGTGGCGGCGGCCGCGAAGCCTTCCCGGACGGCGGCTGGGAGCGTGCGTGGACTGCCGCCGGAGAAGCCGCCGCCGCCGGTGCCGAGGAAGCGGCCGTTCCAGTTCTCGGTGGGGAGGGCGACCCAGATCGTGATGCGGTCGTTGGCCGGAGGGTGGGTGGCGGCGACGGTGGCGCGGCAGTAGGGAGGGCCGCTGGCGGCTGCCGTCTCGAGGGTCGCCGATTCGACGGTGGCGTCGGCGAGGTCGACGGTCGTGAGGCTCTCGCAGGTGCGGGCGGGCTCGGCGGAGGGGTAGAGGGGCGGAGGAGTCCACTGGGCGGCCGAGGGGAGGGCGGCGGCCAGGGCGAGGGCGGCGGAGGACGCGATCAGGGATTGCTTCACGAGTCAGTCTCGGACTTGGAGCCGCAGTATGGTCGCCGCTTCGCGGCGCGTCTTTCTCAGAAGCCGGCGGGGACGCCGGCGCACCCAGTGTGAACCGTTGCAGAGGGTATCGTCGCCGGCACATCACTTCGGCGTCGTCCAGAAGGAGTATTCAGAATGAAGAGATCGAGCGCCCGAGTTTTCCCGATCGTTCCGCTGACCCTCGCTCTCGCGTTCATCGTCGCCGGCGCGCCTGCCCCGTCCCAGGAGGCGGGCGGCTCAGGCGCCTGGGCTGTCGGCGAGCGCGCCGTCCCGCCGCCGGCGGGCGCCAGCGAACAACTCCAGGCCGCGCTCGCGGCGGTGCCCGCGCCCAACGTCGCCGCGTCGAAGCAGCAGACGCCGCAGAGCGACGAGCAGTGGCTGGTCATGCAGAAGGCGACTGCCAACGCCAACCTCGACCAGATTGCCAGCGGCTTCGGCGTGTCGATCAAGAAGGACGAGATCGAAGGTGTGGCGGTGTACCACGTGACGCCCGAGAAGATCGACCCCCGGCACTCCGACCACGTCTTCCTCCACATCCACGGCGGCGGCTACGTGTTGAACGGCGGCGACGCTTCGGGCACCGAAGCGGCCATGGTCGCGTCCCGCGCTGGAATCCGGGCCCTCTCGGTGGACTACCGCATGCCGCCGGAGCACCCGTTCCCGGCCGCGGTCGAGGATGTCGTCACCGTCTACCGGCATGTGCTCGAGCACCATTCCGCCCGTTCCGTTGCCATCGGCGGCACCTCCGCGGGCGGCGGGCTGTCACTGGCGGCGGTGCACCGCTTCATCGCCCTGGGTCTGGATGTACCCGGCGCCATCTATGCCGGCACGCCCTGGGCGGACCTGACCAAGACCAGCGACAGCCTGTTCACGAACGAAGGGCTGGACCGCATCCTGGTGACGTACGACGGGTTCCTGGGCGCGGCGGCACGGCTCTACGCCGATGGCCATGACCTGAAGGATCCGCTGATCTCGCCCGTCTACGGGGACTTCGAGGGCTTCCCGCCGACCTACCTGATCACCGGCACCCGCGACATGTTCCTGAGCGACACGGCGCGGACGCACCGGAAGCTACGGGCGGCCGGGGTCGTCGCGGACCTGCACGTCTACGAGGGGGTCGCGCACGCGGACTACCTGATCCTCGTGGGCTCACCGGAGTCGGAGGATGTGTTCGCGGAGGTCAGTGCGTTCTTCAAGAAGCACCTGGAGTAGGGGGGATTAGCGTCGCCGCTTCGCGGCGCGTTCTTCTCAGAAGCCGGCGGGGACGCCGGCGCACCCAGTGTGGGGCGCCTCCGAGCACAGCCAGCCGGCGGGAACCCAGGTGGCGCGACCCGCGCCATCTGCGAACCAGTCCGTGCGCCCGTCCGCGGGCGCACGGATGGCACGCCAGCGCACCCAGTGTGGAGCGGCCTTGGGGCATCGCAAGCCGGTTGGGACGGCGCACCCAGTGCGCGACTTACTCGCTGCGCTTGGCCGTGAACTCGCGCTCGCGGCGGGGGCCGATCATCTTGCCGGTCATCGTGTCGCCGTCGACTGCCGCCTCGAACTTGAGGTTGAAGGTCTGGCCGCCCATGCTGGCCTCGCGGCTGAACTTGAGCGTCTCGCCGTCCCAGGACACGTTCGTCAGCTCGCCGTTCCGGCGAGGGTTCGTCCAGGCGCCCTTGAGTTCGCCGCCCGCTTCCGTGAACTCGTACACGACCTCGAAGGTGCCCTGGGGCGTTACGGTCGTCGACGCCCACTTGCCGAGGACGGGGGCGTTGTCGGCGGCCAGCGCGGCGGGCGCGAGCGCCAGAAGGAGGGAAGCGGCGATCAGGATGGACTGTTTCATTGGAGGCTCCTCCGGTTGCGGGTCTGTTCCTGCGGCGCACGCTCCTAGAATGGAGCGACTTCGATGAAAAGACGACCACCGTCGTCGTTTTGTTGCTGTTCGGCCGGGGTTGCGCTGGCGAGGCCGGCGAGCACCCGCCTTAGGAGAGGACCCAAGTGAAGATCGACCATTTCATGTACGCGGTTGCCGATCTCGAAGAGGGCACGGCCTGGGCCGAGGACGTCTTCGACGTGGCGCCTGTCTACGGCGGCTCGCACGAGGGGCTTGGAACGCGGAACGCGCTACTGAGCCTGGGCGACACGTACCTCGAGATCATCGCGCCGGACCCGGCGCAATCGGTCGAAAGTCAGGTGGTGACGGGCATGGCGGCGATGAGCGCCGGGGGGCTTGTGACCTGGGCGGCGCAGGGCGATCTCGTCGTCACGAAGGGACTGCTGGAGGAAGCCGGGATCCCGTCGACCGGTCCGGTTGAGACGCGGCGGCGCACGGCGGAAGGCGAGCTCCTGGTGTGGGACCTGCTGTTCCCGCAGGGAGGCGGGTACGGGATGCCCTTCTTCATCGACTGGCGGCAGTCTCCGCACCCGGCGACGACGACGCCGTTGGTCGGGGAGTTGGTGTCGTTCGGGATCTCGACGCCGGATGCAGGGGATCTCGGGGCGGTGCTGACGGGACTTGGGCTGGAGGTGGAGGTGTCGGCGGGAGAGCCGGAGATGCGGGTCGTGATCGAGGGGGCGAAGGGGACGGTGGAGTTGGTTGCTACGGAGGAGAGCCGTGGGCTGCAGCCGGGTTCGCGGCGCGACGACGTCTCACCGTGATGGAGGCGGCCTTCGGCGCGCGCGTTGTTCCTGGCCGCCTGCGGCGGCGAGCCGACGAGAACCCGGGTGGCGCGACCCCGCGCCACCCGCGAAACAGTCCGTGCGCCCGTCATCGGACGCTCGGATGACACGTCGGCGCACCCAGCGTGGGACGTCAACCCAGTCGCTGACCGGGTGCGCCGACGTCCTCGTCGGCTTTCTGAAGAAGAACGCGCGAGGCCGAAGGCCTCGCTCCGCCGAACGCCAGCGCACCTTGTAGGGTTGGCCGTCACGACCTTGGAAGGGAAAGGAACGATGATCGAACACAGATCGAAGAACCGTACTCGGCCGGCCGGCCCATACCTCGCGATCGCGGCCCTGAGCCTCGCGGTCGCCGTCCCTGCCGCCGCCCAGCTCGATATCGACGACTGGGCCAAACAGGCGGGCGAGCAGATCGTCTGGCACCAGACGCAGTTGAGCGACACGGTCTACCTGCTCCTGCCCGAGCCAGGGCTGGCGGGCAACCTGGCCGTCTCCGCGGGCGAGGACGGCATCCTGATCGTCGACGACGCGATGGTCCCGGTGGCGCCGAAGATCAAGGCGGCGGTGGCGAAGATCCAGGAGGGCAGGATCGACTTCGTCGTGAACTCGCACTACCACTTCGACCACGCGGGCGGCAACGCGGCGTTCGGCGCGGACTCAGCGATCGTGGCGCACGCCAACGTGCGCAAGCGGCTGCTGGAGAACCGGCACGCTGGCGCGAACTTCTCGGCCACGCCGTTCCCGTCCGAGGCGCTGCCGATCGTGACCTTCAACGAGAGCGTCACCCTGCACTGGAACGGCGAAGCGATCGACGTGATCCACTTCGGCAACCCGGCCCACACGGACGGCGACGTGGCGATCTTCTTCCGTGACTCGAACGTGGTCCACGCCGGTGACCAGTTCCCGAACCTCGGCGGCTACCCGTACATCGACCGCGACGTCGGCGGCAGCGCCCTCGGCCTCCGCGACAACATGGCCCAACTGCTGAAGATCGTCGACGACGAGACGAAGATCATCCCCGGTCACGGACCGCTGGCGACGAAGGCCGACCTGCAGAGGTACCACGACTACGTCGCGAAGACGATCGACCACATCGACAAGCAGAAGAGCGCCGGCAAGTCGCTCGAGGACGTTCAGAAGGACGGCCTGCCCGAGAAGTTCGCGCCGTACGGCAACGGCCCGCTGTCGCCGGAACCGGTCTGGATCGGTTACGTCTGGGCCAGCCTCGACGACTAGGAGTGTCCGCAGCGCAGTCGCTGCGCTGACGCACATGGAACTGGCCGCTTACTGGGTGTGCCGGCCTGCCATCCGTGCAAGGCAGCGCTCGAAACCCGGGCCTCCTTGCCCGCGTAGGAGGGCCTGAGGCTGAAATGACAGGCGTCTCTTCCCTTCCATCGTCCCCGTCACCTGCGGCGATGGCCAACGACGTCGTGATCGACGTCCGGGACCTGCGCAAGAGCTACAAGGATCTCGTAGCCGTCGACGGTATCTCGTTCCAGGTCCATCGCGGCGAGATCTTCGGCATGCTGGGCCCGAACGGCGCCGGCAAGACGACCACCGTCGAGATCCTGGAGGGCCTCCGCCAGGCGGACGGCGGCGAGGCGTTCATCGACGGCGTCGGCGTGAAGAAGAACCGGCGGCGGGTCAAGAGCATGATCGGCGTCCAGCTCCAGCAGAACGCCTTCTTCGACAACCTGACGCTCCGCGAAACGGTCCAGTTGTTCGCGACGCTCTACGGCACGGACGCTTCGCCGGACGACATGCTGGCCCGGGTCGACCTGGCCGATCGGGCGAAGTCCCGGTACAAGCACCTGTCCGGGGGCCAGAGGCAGCGCTTCTCGATCGCGGTCGCCATGGTCAACGAGCCGGTCGCGATGTTCCTCGACGAACCGACGACCGGGCTCGACCCGCAGGCGCGCCGCAGCATGTGGAAGCTGATCGACGGCCTGCGGTCCGACGGCATGGCGATCATGCTGACCACCCACTACATGGAAGAGGCCGAGGTGCTCTGCGACCGGGTGGCGGTCATCGACCGCGGCTCCATCATCGCGGTGGACGCACCGCAGGCGCTGATCAAGCAGTTGGCCGGCCGCGGCGGCCAGTCGGTCCGCCGGGACGGCGCCCTGACGCTGGAAGACGTCTTCCTCGATCTGACCGGGCACCAGCTCGTCGAGTAGGAGCGCCAAGTTGAAGATCGCGACAACATGAAGATCTACGGGGCATTCATCGTCGCCGAACTGAAGATGTTCTTCCGCGACCGGGCGGCGCTCTTCTGGTCGCTGGCCTTTCCGACCGTGATGATGGTCGTCTTCGGCTTGTTCGACTTCGGCAGCTTCGCTCCGCCGAGTGTGGGCATCGTCGACCAGGCGAAGAACCAGGCGTCGACCCTCCTGGTGTCCGTGCTGAAGGGCGACCTCGGCGGTGAACCGCTCTTCAACGTGCCCGAGTCCGACGACGCCGAGGCCCTGGGCGCCGCGGTCCTCCGGGGCAACCTCACGGCGGTGATGGTGATCCCGGAGGGCTTCGGCGAACTCGGCGCCTCCTCGACGATCGACCTCACCTTCGACGGCAGGAAAGCCCAGGAGGCGGAGGCGGCCCGGTCCATCCTCGGCCAAGTGCTCGAAGGGGTCTTCAAGTCCGTCGCGAACGTCCCCGCGGAGTACCGGGTCGAAAACTGGGCGACGATCTCCCCCAACGAAGTCGCAGGTCGCGGCCAGGGCTACAAGGGGTTCATCGTGCCGGGCATCGTCTCACTGGCCATCATGCAGAGCGCGCTCTTCGGCATCGTTTTCACGCTCGTCCGACTGCGCAACCAGGGCGTGTTGAAGCGTCTGCACGCCACGCCCATCGGCCCGAATCACTTCCTCGTGGGCTCGCTCGCGACCAGGCTCCTGCTGCTCGTGATCCAGACGAACGTCCTCCTGCTCGTCGGCATCTTCGTCTCCCGCGTCGACGTCGCCCCGGGCTATCCCCTGTTCTGGCTCGAGGTGATCCCCCTCATCTTCCTCGGCGGCTTCGTGTTCGCCTCACTGGGCTTGGCGATCTCCGGTATCGCGAAGACGGAGAACACGGCGGCGCCACTCGCCAACATCGTGTCGCTGCCGATGATGTTCCTGTCGGGCGTGTTCTTCTCTCAGGCGGTCCTGCCGGACTGGCTCCTCGGGTTCGCGAAGTTGCTGCCGCTGACCTTCCTGGCCGACGCGATGCGAGCCATGGTGAACAGCGGCGAGACGCTGTTCAGCCAGGGCGGGCCGATCCTGGGGTTGGCCGCGTGGGCCGTCGTCTGCTTCGGGCTCGCCGTGTGGGCGTTCCGTTGGGAGTAGCGTCGTACGCCAACACCGCCCGTCACGGAGACCGGCGCCTCGCGCCGGATGCCGGCCAGGACCCGGGTGGCGCGGACCCGCGCCACCCGCGAACCAGTCCGTGCGCCCGTCATCGGGCGCACGGATGGCAGGCCGGCGCACCTGGTGGACCTACTCGCCGCCGGTGCTCTGGGGCTGGTCGTACTCCGACTCGAGCAGGCGGGCGCCGCGCAGGACGTTGCCCATCGCGTAGTTGCCTTCGTGGCAGGCGTACTCGTAGACCCGGCTGTCCTTCGCCTGCCAGGTGTACTCGCCGGCCCAGGGCGCCGTCCACGACTCAGGATCGTCGACCTTGAAGTGGTAGAGCAGGTTGCCGTCCTCGGTGCGGGTGAAGCGTTCTTCCACATGCATCGTCTCGCTGCCGCCGGGGAGGCCGGTCTGGTTGCGGAAGTTGCGCGTGTTGACGACGAGGGTGTCGCCGTCCCAGTGGCCGACGCCGTCGCCGAGCCACCAGTTCACGTCGTCGGGGCTGTGCTCGTCGTCGATGCGGACGATCCGGGCGTCGTGGACCATCTCCGCCATGATGACGACGTGGTTCTCGGTCTGCACGATCCGTGCGTAGTTGTTGTAGAGGCTGGGCAGCAGCGGAGGTCCGCCGACGAAGCCGAGCAGGCAACGCTCGGCCAAAGCCAGGGTCTCGGGACCGTCGAACGGTCCGGGTCCGTCGTGGTCGAGCCAGGACGCCGTTCCGTCGTTGTCGTGGATGAACGACGCGAAATTCGTCGCCATCCGGCGCATGGCCGCAGGCGTCATCTGGGGCCGCCGACCGTTCTTCGGCTCGTAGATGATCGAGGTGCGGAACTTGCCGTCCACGACGACCGCCTCGGAACCCGGGTCGATCCAGAACGCGTTGTAGCCGCCGACGCCGCCGCCGCCGAAGCGGTTGTCGCCGTCGCCGCCCTTGACCGGGGCCGTCCGCTCGGCGCCGCCGCCCTTGCCCTCTTCCTCGACTTCCCGCCAGAACGCCTCCCTCTCCTCTTCCATCGCCTGCGCCTCCTCGGGCGCCAGGTAGAGGTTGTCGCCGTACTGGGGCGGACGGTCAACGGGGGTTACCGTGCCGGCGTCGTAGACGCCTGACAGATCGGGCTTGCCGTTCGGCATCCGCTTGATCCCGTCTCCCTCCGCGGCCAGAACCGGCAGGGCGATGAGAAACAGGGCGAGCGAGGCGAGGGTGAGCTTGCGCATGGCTTGAGTCCTTCCCTTGGGGAACGCGAATCCGTGAGACGACCGGGTCGCCATGCTAGCACTGACCAGCCGCTCAGGAACTCGCCTCGAGCGCGGCGTTTCACACGGCTACAGTGGGTTGCGGAGGCTTGAACCGGGAAGTGACGACGAGGCAGGAAGGCCCTCGGGAACCGCGTCGGCGAGTTCCCGAACGAATCATCCTCGCGGCCGCCGGCTTCGGCGCGATGTTCCTCGCGTTCCCCAAGGAGGTTGAGCCGCAAGAGCCGGCAGAGCCGGCAGTCGAGCGGGTCGAACTGAACGGCCAGTCGTACGACGTGCCTCTGCCCTGGAAGGCCTCCTCGCGACCGGCCGACCGTTCCTCAACGCCGTCCGCTGGACCGCGCCGCCCGGCTACTCCGAGCACGTCACCGGCCGCGCAGTCGACTTCGTTCCCAGCGACGCGGACTTCAAGGACGTGCCGGCGTACCAGTGGCTGAAGGACCGCGCGGCGGACTTCTGCTTCACCGAGAGCTACCCCCTGGGCAACGCCGGCGGCTTCGACTGGGAGCCCTGGCACTGGCGCTACGACGACTGCGACGAGTAGCGTCGACCCGCGGCGACCGACCGGCCGCCACCCACTTCGCATCCAGGAGCACATCGATGCCAACCTTCGAGAACGACGTCTACCCCCGGAACCCCGAACAGATCGCCGCCATGCAGGAGCCCGGCCCCGAAGGGCCGATCTACATGGTCAACCTGCTGAAGTTCAAGGACAAGGCCGAGTACAGCGACGGCCGCGAGACGAACCTGACCGGCCACGAGGCCTACCAGATCTACGGCCAGGCCGTGTCCAGACTCATTCAGGACTTCGGCGGCCACGTCGTCTTCGCCGCGGACGTGACGCACCTCTCGCTCGGCCGCGTCGACGAACTCTGGGACGAGGTGGCGATCGCCTGCTACCCGAACCGCGCCGCCCTCGTCGCGATGTCGACGTCTGAACCCTGGCGCAAGGCCGCCGTCCATCGGGAGGCAGGGCTGGCCGGTCAGTTGAACATCGAGACCGTGCTGATGCCGGGCTTCAAGGAGATCGCGCTGGCCGGGTAGCGACCGGCCCGTTGGCACACCCGGCCGGGGCTGCCCGCGCTTCCCCTGGTGCGGGGTGGCGTCCGTCAGGACGAGACGCACCATCGATCGAGGGTCTCGACGTCCGACCTGCCGTCGTCCCTGTCTCCCTGAACGGCTGCGACGCCCAGCCGGGACAGGTGACTGATCATCTCTCCCGTGGAGACGCCCGCTACACGGGTCGCACGGCCCAGAGAGACGGAGCCGCCCTGGAACAACGCAGCCCCGAGCGCCAGCAATACGTCCGGCTTGTCGGGCAACCGTTCCAGGTCGAGGTGAAGAAGCAGATAGACGCCCACGCGCATCACAAAGAAGGTTGATCAGTTCGTATGTACTCGCGTGCCGTGATGACCGGAATGCCACGAAACGGATCCAGCGCGAGAATGTCCTGATCCCCTGTGAGTATCAGGTCCGCCTCACCACTGAGCGCCAACTCAAGGAACTTGTCGTCGCTTGGGTCCCGGCAAAGCCGCACCCTGTGCCCGACCGTGATGACGTCGACGGTTCGCGCCAACCGACGCAGGTAGTCTTGACGCTCTTCGACACTGACGTAGGGATCGAACTTCCGCCGACCCAGGACATCGGCCAGCTCGCCGAGGGTCGCCCGAGACGCTAGGATCAAGCCCTCACTCTCCGCCTTCCGCACCGCCTGACCGGGAACCGAGCCGGGGAAAAGGAGTCGGCTGATGAGAAGGTTCGTATCAGCGACGATTCGCTTCGTCGTCGCCATCATCCAGGATCTCGGCCAACTTCTCTTCGGTCAGGCCTCGCGCTGCGGCCCGCGCGGCGATGCGCTTGCAGAACTCGTCGAGCTCCTGGAGATTCAGCCCCCGCAGGCGTTCGTACTCCCGTGGCGACAGCACGACCGCTACCTCCCGTTTCTGCCTTCGAACCATGATCGGCTCGTGCTGAGCGGCGTCGAGAATCGCCGCGAGTCTCTGCTTTGCTTCGGTTGCACTGACGGTTCGCACTTCGCCACCTCCTGGGCACGGCCGAGATTAGTACAAAATGTCCAGTTTGTGCAGAATCGACATTCTCAGAGGAACCAGGCCGGTGATCCCGCTTCTTGCGGCCTGTAGGCTGGGCAGCAGGAGACAAACACCATGAAGACGATCGAGCATCACGTCAACGGAAGCCGCCTCGCCGCCTCCTCCGGCAGGACCCACACGGTGTTCAACCCGGCCACGGGCGAACAAACGGCGGCAGTCGGTCTCGCGAGCACGGAGGAAGTCGACGCCGCGGTGGCGGCCGCCCGGGACGCCTTCGGCGACTGGCGGCGCACCTCCCTGGCGACGCGCACGAAGCTGATGTACGCCTTTCGGAATCTGGTCGAGGCGCATACGGACGAACTCGCCCGGCTGCTGACGAGCGAGCACGGCAAGGTGCTTTCCGATGCCGCCGGCGAGGTGGCGCGGGGCATCGAGAACATCGAGTACGCCTGTGGACTCGCCGACCTGCTGAAGGGGTCCTACAACTCCCAGGCTTCGACCGGCGTCGATGTCTACTCCGTGCGCGAACCGCTCGGCGTCGTCGCCGGCATCACGCCGTTCAACTTCCCGGCGATGGTGCCGCTGTGGATGTTCCCGAACGCGGTCGCCTGCGGCAACACGTTCGTGCTCAAGCCCTCGGAGCGAGATCCTTCGGCGCCGCTGCTGCTGGCCGAACTGTTCGACCAGGCCGGGTTCCCGCCCGGCGTGTTCAACGTGGTGAACGGCGACAAGGTAGCCGTCGACCATCTGCTGACGCACCCGGACATCGCGGCGGTGAGCTTCGTCGGTTCGACGCCGATCGCCCGCTACGTCTACGAGACGGGGACCGGCGCCGGCAAGCGCGTCCAAGCCCTGGGCGGGGCGAAGAACCACATGGTGGTACTGCCCGACGCCGATGTCGACCTGGCCGCCGACGCCGCGGTGTCGGCCGCCTACGGCTCGGCCGGCGAGCGCTGCATGGCGGTCTCCGTCGTCGTCGCGGTCGGCGGCGTGGGCGATCCCCTCGTCGGCGCAATCCAGGAGCGGATGGGGAAGCTCTCCATCGGCCCCGGCATGGACGGCAAGTCCGAGATGGGCCCGCTGATCACCAGGGAGCACCGGGACCGCGTGGCCGGCTACATCGGGGCCGGCGCGGAGGAAGGCGCCACAGTGGTCGTCGACGGACGCGAGACGACCTTCGACGGCGACGGCTTCTTCCTGGGCGTGTCGCTGCTCGACAACGTGACGCCCGACATGACCGTCTACCGCGACGAGATCTTCGGACCGGTCCTATGCGTCGTCCGCGCGGACAGCTACCAGGAGGCCGTGCGCCTCGTCGAGCAGAACCCCTGGGGCAACGGCACCGCGATCTTCACCCGGGACGGCGGCGCCGCCCGCCAGTTCCAGGAGGACGCCGACGCCGGCATGGTCGGCGTCAACGTGCCGATCCCGGTGCCGGTCGGCTACCACTCCTTCGGCGGCTGGAAGCAGTCCCTGTTCGGCGACACGCACATGTACGGCCCGGAGGGCGTCCACTTCTACACGAAGGCGAAGGTCGTCACGGCGCGGTGGCCGGACCCGGCGGAGAGTCAGGTAGATCTGGGGTTCCCGCGGAACCGGTAGACGGGCGGAAGTTCCTCCTCGGAGACGTCCGCCTGAACCTGACCTCTACTCGAAGGTCCACTCCTGCGGCTCTTTCCCCTCTTCGGGATGAACCTCGCGCACCGTCACGGACGGAGACTCGCCTTCCTCGTACGTCAGGATGTACTTCAGGCCGCTGCGGTTCTCTTCGGGCACCGGGTCGATGTGGGTGGCGAGTTCGGGACCGTCGAAGACGTTGATCTTGCAGAACTCCTCGCCCCGGCAGAGGAACTTCGCCATCTGCACCCAGTCCTCCATCTTCGTGTCCGGCTCGATCCAGGCGCCCCAGGCGAGGCCCATCAAGCCGACCGGATTGAGCGGCGGCGGGCCATCTCCCTGCTGCTGTCCGAAGGCCGCGATGGAGAGGAAGAGGATCGCGCAGGTCGCCAGGACGTGAGTGCGTCGCTTCACGGGATGTCACCTCATCGGTCGAGTGTCTGTCAGTGGAACGCTACCGCCACTCAACTCTACCCGGGGCCGTGCGCGGCGAGGCGATCTACGGGCTCGGCCGGTCGCGAGAAAAATAGCGGTCCCACATCTCCATCCGGCGTTTGTGGAGGCTGCTCCCCGGCTCGATCGTCGAGCCGAACTCGATGTGCCGGGCCGTGTCGCTCTCGTACTCCGGCACGCCGGCAGATCCGATCCGCCCAGGGGGTTGGGATCGCCGCTCGCCGCGAAGGCGACCCAGTAGCCGGACATCGCCTCGGCGAGTGCGTGGTCCTCCTCCGCGTACTCGTAGTCCAGCTTGTCCAGGTTGTCGAACGCGTAGGCGATCTCCGCCGCGTGGTAGGCGCCGTAGAAGTCCTTCTCGGGGTGCGGCGGGGCGTGGGTGAAGAAGTACAGCCAGGCCGGCGACGGCACGGTCTCCGAGAGAGCCGCCCAAGTCTTCATCTGCCAGGCGAAGATGCGGTCGGAGAACGCGTCGATGAAGGCCCTCCTCGCCTCGTCGTCGGTCGGCGCCGGATAGGCCTCGAAGAACTCGTCGGCCACGTCGGCGAACTGGCTCTTGACCAGGAACTCGACCGCGGACTTCGTGGACGGCAGCATGCGGCCCATCAGGCTCGTCGCTTCGTCGCGGTTCGAGCCGACGAGCACCGGCACGTCGGCCTGTTCGCCGGCCCGGTAGATCTCGGCGACCTGCTTCGGCAGCACCCAACCGTCGACGTTCGGCCTGGTCGCGAAGGCGCCCTGCTTGGAGGCCTCGGCGAGGATCGTCGCCGCGTCGAGTTCACGCAGGCCCGCCGCCACGGCCTCGGCCGCGCCTTCGATGCCGAGCCGCTTCGCGAAGGCCTCGCCGGCGCTCTCGGCCGATCCCTCCTCCTCCGACGAGCGAAGGGACGGCAGGCCATTGAAGAACCCGCCGCTCTGGCCGATCACCCGGTGGAACAGGCCCCGAGCCAGCGGCGAAGCCTGCAGCACGTTCACGCTCCAGGACCCCGCCGATTCCCCGAAGATCGTCACCCGGTCCGGGTCGCCGCCGAAGGTCGCGATGTTGTCCCGCACCCACTCGAGCGCGAGGACCTGGTCGAGGACGCCGTAGTTGCCTGATGTGCCCTCATCGGACTCGGCCGACAGGGCGGGATGGGCGAGATAGCCGAAGGGCCCGAGGCGGTAGTTGACCGTCACGACGACGACGCCTTTCCGCGCCAGGGCCGTCCCGTCGTAGAGGGGCAGCGAACCCGACCCGCGGGTGAGCGCCCCGCCGTGGATCCAAACCATGACCGGCAGGCGGTCGTTGTCGGATTCCGCCGCCGTCCAGAGATTGACGTACAGGCAGTCCTCGCTCACTTCCTCCAGGGGCTGGGCATAGAAGCCACCCTCTCGGTAGGGCGACTGGATGCACGACGGCGGCTCGAAGAGCGCGTCGATGGGCACCTCCGGCGGCGTCGCGGGCCGCGGCGGACGGAAGCGCAGATCCCCGACAGGCGGTTCCGCGTAGGGAACCCCGAGGAATACCCGGACAGACGGGTCGTCCTCGGAGACGTAGCCGATGACGTAGCCGCTCGAGGTCAGCTTCACCAGTCGCGGCAGGGTTTGGGCGCCCGCGGCGGCGGCCGCCAGCACCATCGTGCCGGCCAGAACCCAGCCGAGACGGTCGCGCACGGAAACACTCATCGGTCCGACACCTCTAGATTCCTTGAACAAGCGTAGCCTCTACAGTTTAGGCAAGTTTCGCCCACTGGGTGCGCCGGCGTCCCCGCCGGCATCCGGTCCGACCCGCACGCTGGTCGGTCTGAGGCGGAGCCTCGTGAGTCCTGCTACTTTGCGATGTCATAGGAGGTCAGCGACTCCTGGTCGCGAATGTAGAACGCTCCGTTGGCGACTACGGGATGCGCCCAGGTGGGGCCGCCGCGCTTCTCGATCTCGAACCGGCCGCGCTCCTCGTAACCCTCGGGCGTCGCGAGGGCAAGACCGACCTGGTTGCGCTCGCTCAGCATGAAGAGCTTGCCGTCGGCCATCACCAGGGAACCCTTGCCCACACTCCGGGCTCGCCAGTGGACCTCTCCGGTCTTCGCGTCGACCGCGGTGAGCGCCGGACCGAAGAAGCTGTAGAAAGTTCCCTCGTGAGCCACGACCCCGCCGTGGTGGTTCTGGAGGCGGGTCCCGAAGTACGCCTCCTCGCTGTGGAAGGAGCCGCCCTCGTCCTCCGGGGTGATCGCGAGCGCGCCCCCGCCGACGCCGTATGACGCCGTGTAGAAGACCAGGTTCTCCTCCAGCACCGGAGTCGTGATGTTGATCGCGTTCTGCGTCGACGGCCGCTCGTAGCGCCAGAGCAACTTCCCGTCGTCGGCGCGAACGCCGACCCCGGCCTCCCCCGTGAAGCCGAGCAGCACCTCGGCGCCACCGATCTCACGCAGGATGAGGGAGGAGTAGGAGGCCACATCGCCGAGTTCGCTGGAGCGCCAGATCGTGCTGCCGTCGGCCGCCGAGAGCGCGGCGATCGCACCGTCCCGGCCGCCCGGCATGACGAACACCCGGTCGCGCACGACGAGAGGAGACTCGCTGATGCCCCAACGGGTGTTCGGGCTGCCGAAGCGCTCGAGCATGTTGAACTGCCAGACCACCTCGCCCGAGTCCTTCGCGATCCTCGCCACCTCGCCCATCCCGTTCAGGACGAAAAGCGAGTCGTCAACGATGGTCGGCACGGAGCGCGGGCCGTCGCCCCTGTCCGGGTGGTCGTAGAGCGGGCCCAGCTTCCGGTTCCACACCTCGCCGCCGTCGCCGGCGCGCAGGCGGAAGACCGCGCTCTGGCCGTCCCGCGTGCCCTGGACGTAGATCGCATCGCCCTCGACGACGACCGTCCCGTAGCCGTGGCCGAGCGTCTCGATCTGCCAGTTGACCTCAGGGCCTTCCGGCGGCCACTCGTCGAGCAGGCCGGTCTCGGTCGAGATTCCGGCGCGGTCGGGGCCGCGCCACTGCAGCCAGTCGTCGGCGTGGGCCGCAGAGCCGAATCCCGCCGCAACCATGCCCGCCGCGAGCAGGCGAATTCCCGTTCTGAACATCGATCGCATGATCGCCCCTTCGTTTACTGGCTGGCCGGCCAGCATTGTACCAAGCCCACCGCGCGGAAGCCGGATCGTACTCGAGCGGCGTGGGCGTTCGAAGTCGCCAGCCGGTATCGTGCGGCTCACCATCAGGACCGAGCACGGAGGAGCACACGCCATGGAGTTCTGGACCAAGACCGTCGCCGCACCGACCCGCGCCGCCGAGTTCGCCCTCGAGGCTGAGGACCGGGGTTGGGACGGCATCGACGTCGTCGATTCGCAGAACCTCTCCGGAGACCCGTACGTCTTTCTCGCCCTGGCGTCGACGACGACCAGGAAGCTGGGACTCGCGACTTCGGTGACGAATCCGGTCACGCGGCACCCCGCGGTCACCGCATCCTCGACCCTCTCCGTGCAACTGCTGTCACGCGGCCGGATGGTCCTGGGCATCGGCCGAGGTGACAGCGCGCTGGCCCACCTCGGCCGTGCGCCCGCGCGCTTGCGATGGTTCGAGAACCACATGGTCAACCTGCAGGCGTACCTGCGCGGCGAGGACGTCGCGTTCGAGGACGCCGGCATCGCGGACGAAGCCGCGCCGCTTGCCGAGAAGCTCGGCCTGGCGCACGGTCCCTCGACCAGCGCCATCCGCTGGATCGGCGACGGGCCGAAGGTGCCCGTCGAGGTCGCGGCCACCGGACCGAAGGTGATCGGAATCGCCGCCCGCCAAGCCGACCGCGTCATGCTCGCCGTCGGCGCCGACCCGAAACGCGTCGCCTGGGGAATCGAGACGGCGCGCAAGGCCGCCGCCGAGGCCGGCCGCGATCCGGACTCGCTCAAGTTCGGCGCCTATGTGAACCTCGTCTGCTCTGACGATCCGGCCGTCGGCCGCGAGCTCGGTCGGGCCACGACCGGCCTGTTCGCCCGTTTCTCCGTGATGTACGGGGAGATCGCCGGACCCGCCGACGAGCGCGAGACCGAGGTGTTCCGCAAGCTCCACGAAAGCTACGACATGACCGCCCACGGCCGCGAGGGCGGGCAGCAAACCGCCGCGCTGACGGACGAGTTCATCGACCGCTACGCAATCATCGGCGGCCCGAAGCACTGCGCGGCGCGGATCGAGGCGCTGCTCGATCTCGGGGTCGACAAGTTCGCGGTCACCGGCCCCAACTTCGCGTCGCCGAGCCCCCCGGCGCGGGAAGCCGCCGAGCGAGTCACGGACGACGTCCTGCCGCGGCTGCGGGGCTAGCAGCCCGCCTTCTCCCTCAGGCCTCTCCACTCCAGTAGAGTCGCCGCCCGCCCGCGGGCTGAGTCGGCAGCTCGACGCTCCAGGCGTCACGGGCCCAAACCCCACGGAGGGAACCGAGCATGGAGATCCACGGTCAATCGGCAGTCATCACCGGCGGCGGCAACGGCATCGGCCGCGCCCTCGCCCTCGCCCTGGCGCGGGAAGGCGCAAACGTCGCGGTCGCCGACCTGGAGCAGGACGCCGCGGCCAGTGTCGCCCGTGAAGTGGAGGCCCTTGGCGTGCGCGCGATCGCGGCAGGCGTCGACGTGGCGCGCGAGGAGGACCTGGAGCGCCTGGCCGACGAGGCCTGGTCGGCCTTCGGATCGGTCGAGTTGCTGTTCAACAACGCCGGCGTCGGGGCGCCGCGCGGACCCGTCCATCAGTCGACGGCCGACGACGTGCGATGGGTGCTCGGCGTGAACCTCGAGGGCGTGCTGAACGGGATTCGCGTATTCACGCCCCGGTTCATCGAAGGCGGCAGGGAATCCCGGATCATCAACACCGGGTCCGAACACAGCCTCGGCATTCCCTTCCCCGGCACCGCGATCTACACGGCCTCGAAGCACGCGGTCCTCGCGATCTCCGACATCCTGCGGATGGAACTGCCCGAGCATGTCGGCGTCAGCGTCTTCTGCCCCGGCTGGGTCGCCACGAGCATCTGGCGCTCCGCCGAAAGGCGACCTGAAGACCTGGGCGGTCCCACGGAAGTCGACCCGGCCGCCGGCGCGCTCACCGAGCAGTTCGCGATGCCCGCGGCAGAGGCAGCCGACATCGTCCTCCAGGGAATCCGCGAAGACCGCTACTTCCTGCTCACCCACCCGCACGCGATCGAGTACGCCCAGCGCCGCTGGCAGGAAGTCGAGGCCGCCTTCGCCGACCAGGCGCCGCGTTACGAAGGCGACGACCGCTACGACGTAGCCAAGGTGATCGCCCGGCTCCAGGCCCAGCGGGGCGGCTGAGTCCGCGGGCGGCCGCCCGGGTCGACGCGAGCCGCAGCCGAGCAGACGGTGGAACGCCGACGCGGGCGTCTTGGACTGGTCGGGTCCCTGCCCGCGCGTCCATTCGTCACGCATGAGGCCCTCGCGCTCGCAGCCGACGCGCTGACCAAGGGCCGTATCGACGCTTCGCGGCGCTCTTTTCTCGGAAGCCGACGGGGACGTCGGCGCACCCAGTTGGTCAAGAAGCTGCCGGGTTTGGCGCCAGGTGGGCGAAGGGGGCTACGTCGCGGGTCTCGCGGTAGCAGTCGACGATCGGTTCGAGGTCGCTCGGGCTGGCGCCGTGCAGGATGACGCCGTCGGCGCCGAGGTCGAACTGGCCGCGGATCTTCTCGACGCAGCGCTCGGGTGAGCCGGTGGCGGCGGGGGCCAGCCACGCCTCCGGGATGAGCGTGGCGATCCGTTCGAGTTCCTCGGTGGACGCGAAGCTGTCGATCGCGCCGCGAAAGCCGGCGACCAGGGGATCGGCGCGAAAGCGCGCCAGGACCTTCGGATCCCAGCGGTTCGTCTCGACCATCAGGTCGCCGTAGGCCTGCAGGTAGGTCGCCATCCGGCCAACCGTCTTCTTGAGGCGGACCGCCTCGGGCAGATGGTCTCCGACGGTCGCGAAGCAGGACCACACGCGGACCGACGCCGGGTCGCGGCCGGCCTGTTCCGCCGCCCGCTTCACCGTGTCGACAGAGCGGGCGAGGGTTTCGTCGGTGAAGAAGGTATGGAGCACCACCGCGTCGAAGACCCGACCGCCGAGCGCCAGCGAGTTCGGGCCGAAGGCGGTCAGGGTCATCGGGGTCTCGTCGTGCGCCTCCGCGCCCAGGCGCAGCAGCGGGAAGCGACCCGCCGGCCCGTCGTGGCCGACGATCTTCTCGCCCCGCCACATCCGGCGCATCAGGCCGACGAAGTCCTCCATCTGTGCGGTCGTGATCCGGGCCAGGCCGAGCGCGTCGAACACGCGGGCGATGCCGCGGCCGAGGCCCAGGGAGAAGCGGCCGCGGGTAAGGCGGTGCATCGTCAGCGCGTACGAGGCCGTGATCAGCGGGTGGCGCGTGTTCTGGTTCGTTGCGGCGGTAGCGATGCCGAGTTCCGTCGAGCAGGCCGCGGCGGCGCCGGAGAGCGTGGCCGCCTCCTTGACGTTGAACCGCTCCGAGATGAACACGGAGCCGAAGCCCATCGCCTCGCCGGCGCGCACCTCCTCGAACAGTTCGGCCGGGGACTCGGGCTGGCCGGCGAGGGTGTAGAAGGCGAGTTCGTTCATTCGTTGCATCGCGGCGATCCTTCCATGGAGCCGGCCTGCCGGCCGGCGCGTTCTTCCGGCCGCCTGCGGCGGCAGCCGGCGGGAACCCGTGTGGCGCGGTCTCGCGCCACACGCGAACCAGTCCGCGTGCCCGTCCTCGGGCGCGCGGATGGCACGCCGGCGCACCCAGTGTGCGGCCTCGTGCCAATTTTCTACAGCAGCTCGGCGGAGTTCAGATCGAGGGCGTGGCGCGTGTGCCGCCTGGTCATCGCGACGAACATCTCGTTGCCGCGTTCCGTCTCCTGGACCATCATCGAGGCGATCACGCAGACGCCGAAGCCGGCGAAGGCGCCGCGCCGGTAGTCGTTCCAGCAGGCGTCCCAGGAGTAATCGGCGATGCCGGCGGCGATCAGCCGCGCATGGTACTCGCGGACGATGTCCTGTTCGCACCGCAGGCGCCGTTCGCGCCGGAGGCTGCCACCGAGGAAGTAGGCGACGTCGCCGAGCGGCAGGCCGATCGTGATGCTCTGCCAGTCGACCGCCGTGATCGAGGGCGGCGACGTCCGCCGGTCGATCAGCAGGTTGTCGAGCCGGTAGTCGACGTGGACGAGGGAGAAGGGCTCGGGAGCTTCGCCGGTCCAGGCCGAGTCGGCCTCGCCGTACAGGCCGAGGATCTCCCGCCGGTCGGCCTCGAGCCGGTCACCGTATCGCTCCAGGAACCCCGGCAGCAGGGTCTGGTAACGATGACGGAGGGCCGCCGAGAGTTCGGCGCTCGGCCGGCCCAGCCAACCCGTTTCGAGCAGAGCGGCGTCGTTCCAGCTCGGTGCGTGCAGGCCGGCGAGTTCCAGCACGGCGGCCCGCGCCACCTGCTCGTCGCAGCCCGCGATCTGGTCGCCCGGCACGGCCGGCGCTTCGTCGCTCATCAGCACGGCGAAGTGCGGGCCCTTTCCCTCGATCTCCGCGAAGTAGCAGCGCGGCGTCGAGATCGAGAGTCGGGGCTGGATCTCCTGGTAGAAGCGCACCTCCTTCAGGTAGTTGCGCAGCACGACGCCGGTTTCTCGGCTGGTCGGATCGGCGGAGGGGAACTTCCCCACCAACGTGCGCGGCGCGCCCCCGGCGCCTTCGCCGTACTCCAGCCGGTAGCGGACGCAGCGTCCGATCTGGCCGGTGCCGATGTCGGAAGCCTCGAAGCCGAGCACCTCGACCTCGTGACCCGCGGCATGGAGTTGCTCCGCGAGCCACTCGGCGCTCATCTCCTCTGCGGTTGGAATGAACGGCACCGGAGTCAATCTCCCGCTGGCCGTTCACGCCACCAGCCCGGACCGGTCCGCGACGGCCAGCCGTCGGGCGGCTTCGGCCACAGCAGGATCGTGCCCATCGGACCGAGCTCCACGCCCCGGATGTCGTTGCCCATCACCCACAGGAAGCTGACGTGGAACAGGAACAGGGCCGGCTGGTCCTGGTACACCTCGCGGTGGATTTCCCGGTAGATCGCGGTGCGTTTCTCGGTGTCCTGCTCGCGCTTGCCCAGTTCGAAGAGTTCATCGACTCTCGGGTTCGAGTAGCCGCCGCTGTTCCGGCCGCCGTCGTAGGCGTCGGTAGCCAACTGGTTGCGGAGGGAGTTCGGATCCTGGGTCGTGCCGACGATCGTCCCGAGCGCCTGGAAGTCGTGATCGAGGCGCTTCGCGTTCAGCGAAGCGCTCTCGTAGGCGCGGGTCACCATCTCGACCCCGAGCCGACGGAAGTCCTCGCGCAGGATGTCGAGCGTCGGCGGCACGTAGGTCAGGCCGGCGGTGTACGCCAGTTCGAAGCTGAAGCGGACCCGCTCGCCGCCTGTTTCCTTGTAGCGCCAGCCCGTGTCCGGGTCGGCGAGCCAGCCAGCCTGATCGAGCAGTTCGGCGGCGCGTTCCAGGTCGTAGTCCAGGGCCCGCTCAAGGACCGCCGGTTCCCAGTCCCAGCGTTCCTTCACCATGTTGCCGTAGGAGCGCCGGTACAGACCGTGACCGACGCGCCGAAGCACCGTGTCCGCGTCGTAGGCATGGGCGAGCGCCCGACGCACCAGCGAGTCGATGAAGAACGGATTGCTGCCGTCCATGTTCCAGACGATGCCGAGCAGCAGGGCCGACGCGTGGCGGCCCTTCACGCCTCTCGCCTCGAACAGCGGACCTGTCGCCTGCCGGGCGAAGATGTTCGCGTCGACGTAGATCTGGTCGTACTCGCCTCCGAGGAACTGCAGGAAGGCGAGGTTCCGGTCCGGCTGGAACTTGAAGATCATCGTCTTCGCTGCCGGCGGCGCACGGTCGAAGAGGTAGTGGTCCTCCCACCGCTCGAGGACCACCCGGTCGTTGTTCCGCCATTCCACGAAGCGGAACGGTCCGCTGCCGACGACGGCCTCGCGGCCGTAGCGGTTGTAGTAGGGCGAGGACCGGAGCGTCGGATCGGCCGCGCGCTCGGCGGCGTTGCCCACGATGTGGCGCGGCATGATCGGGAAGGCGAGCGCCTCCAGCCGGAGCTGCGGCGCCAGGAGCCCGGCGAAGTCGAAGCGCACGCGGTGGTCGCCCTCGGCCGTGGCCCCGAGGATCAGATCCCGCGGCGTCGGCCAGAAGCTCACCGGCACCCGCTCGTCGCGCAGGGCCTCGAGCGAGAACACGATGTCGTGCGCGGTCCAGGGTTCGCCGTCGTGCCAGCGAAGCTCGGGATTCAGATCCAGCGTGACGGAGTGCAGATCCTCCGACGGTTGCACGTCGAGGACGACGTTCGAGTTCCAGTCGTAGTCCGTCGGGCTGCCGTGGCGGACGACGAGCCACTCGAAGAGCATCCCGAACATCGTCCAGGCGGACGCCGCGCCGGACGGAAAGAGCGGGTTCAGCGTCGCCGGCTGGGAGAAATCGTGGCGGACGATCGTCGTCCCGCTCTCGGCCCGTTCCGGCTCGGCGACCGGATACAGCTCGTACAACGACGGCGGATCGACGAGAGGATCGGCCAGCGGGTCGTAGTCGCCGCCGACGTCAACGACGGGAAGGGGGCTGCCGCAGGCGCCGGCCACAAGGCCGGCCGCCACCGTGAGGTACAGCAGCCTTCCCCTCACGCGTTGCGCTTGATGTCGCGGAACGGGCCCTGGTCGGCGCGGTAGCCCTTCGGCATCCCGAGTACGCGCTCGGAGATGATGTTGCGCTGAATCTCGTCCGTGCCGCCGGCGATCGAGATCGCGGGCACCGACACCAGGACCTCCGCGATGATCCCGTCCGCGGCGGACTCAGGCCCGCTCAGCATCGCGTCGGCGCCCGAGATCATCGTGTGGACGTGGGAAGCCTGGCGCGCGATCGCGCTCGCCGCGAGCTTGCCGATCGACCCGGCGGGGATGATCTCCGTGGTCCCGGCCTTCCGCTTCGCCTCCGCGCCGTCGGAGGCGAGCCGCGCGCCGGTGTGCAGGCAGATGAGCTTCGCAATCTCCTGACGGGTTGCCGGATCCCGGATCGCACCCGTCTCCCGGGCGCGCGGCAGGACGAGGTCGACCCGCCCCTCGCGCTGCGGGTACCAGGTGTAAGGCTCGGTCGCGATCCGCAGTTCCTCTTCGTACTCCGCGTAGATGGGCCCCTGCTTCGGCCCGTCGAGCGAGGACCCCCGAACCCGGCGGCTGAAGCCGCGCCGTTCGAAGGAGAGGGTGGTCTTCGCCACATGCCAGCCGTTGCCCTCTGCCCCGATCAGGTCCTCGGGCGCCACGACGGCGTTCGTCATGAAGACCTCGTTGAAGGACTGGTGACCGTTCATCTGCCGGAGCGGCCGCGCCTCGACTCCGGGCTGCCGCATGTCGAGCAGGAAGTAGCTGATCCCCTGGTGCTTCGGCACGTCCCAGTCCGTGCGCGCGACCAGGAGCCCGAAGTCCGCGTGGTGGGCGCTCGTGTTCCAGACCTTCTGGCCGTTGATGATCCACTTGCCGTCCTTGAACTCCGCCCGGGTGCTCAGGCCGGCCAGATCGGAGCCGCTGCCGGGCTCGCTGAAGAGCTGGCACCAGGTGTGCTCGCCGGTCAGGATGGGCCGGAGGAAGCGCCGCTTCTGGTCATCCGAGCCGCAGGCCAGGATCGTCTCGGAGGCGAGGCCGCGCGGGCCGACCTGAGCGGCCGGCACCACGTCCCGCTCCCTGAAGACCTCGGCGACGACCGCGGTCTGGTCCAGCGTGAAGCCGCGCCCGAACCACTCCTCGGGCCAGTGGGGCGCCGCCCAGCCACCTTCGAGCAGGATCTCTCGCCATTCGATCAGGGGACGGTCGACGCGCCAGTGCGCGTCTAGCCAGGCCGAGACGTCGCGCCGGATCCGGTCCGGAGTCATGCCGCGCCCTCCAGGATCGTCATCATCCGCTCGCGATGGATCGCCGGCGTGCCGAGCAGCACCTCGGAACCCTTGGCGCGCTTGAACCAGAGGTGGGTGTCGTTCTCCCAGGTGAAGCCGATGCCTCCCCGCAACTGGATGCCGGCTCGCGCCGCGCTCATGTAGGCGTCGGCGGCTGCCGCCTTCGCCATGCTCGCGGCGTAGGGCTCACCCTCGCCGGCGGCCAGGCAGCGGGCCGAGTGGTAGGTCAGCGCACGCGCGATCTCGATCTCCAGCAGCAGGTCGGCGCAGCGGTGCTTGAGCGCCTGGAAGGAACCGATCGGCCGCCCGAACTGGAAGCGCTCCTTCGTGTAGTTCACCGTGGTCTCGAACAGGTGCTGCGCGCCACCGATCATCTCGTGGGCCAGCGTTGAGGACATGAGGTCCCAGAGCCGGTCCAGCGTTTCGCCGTCCACTTCGCCGATCGCGCGGCCCGGAACGTCGGCGAACGTGACCCGGGACAGCCTGCGCGTCAGGTCCACGACCTGGAGCGGCTCGATCTCGAGGCCGGCCGCGCCGGACTCCACGGCGTAGAGACCAAGGCCCGAGTTCGCCCGCGCGACCACGACCAACAGATCGGCCACATGGGCGTCGACGACCATCGCGGCCGTTCCGGAGAGTCGGCCGCTGTCCGTCGCGCGGACCGAGCCGCCGACCCCGGAGGGGCTGTTCAGATCGTCGAGGACCAGCGTCGCGATCACGGAACCGGACGCGACTCCGGGAAGCAGCTCGGCCCGCGCGGATTCCTCCGCCGCCTCGATCAACGCGTTGCCGGCCATCACGGCCGAAGCGAGGAACGGACCGCAGAACAGCGTCCGCCCCATCTCCTCGGCGACGATGCCGAGTTCGACCGGCCCGCCGCCGGCGCCGCCGTAGGCTTCGGGAACGTGGATGCCGGCCAGTCCCGCATCCCCGCCGAGCTCCTGCCAGACGGCCGGATCGTGGCCCCTGTCCGTTGCCATCGTCTCGCGGACGACGGTGGTCGGCGACTTGTCGCGAAGCGCCCGCGACACGACATCGCGGAGAAGCTGTTGCTCGTTCGAGAACTCCGTCTGCACGCTTCTTTCTCCAGTCGCTACGGCCCAGCTTCCGGAAACCAGGGTCCGCAGCGTAACCGAAGAGGCATCCTCGCCTGGAGCGGGGCGGGGATAGAGTCGAGAACGCTCCCAAGAGCCACAATCCGATGACGAGTGACAGTCACGATCTTGCTTGATCCAAGCCAGGCATGCCGAAGTCCAGCCGTTTGAGTCCCGGAACCAGGAATCGCGGCGCCAGCCGACCCCGCCGCACCCAGGCGGAACGTCGGGCCGAATCCGAACGCGAGATCCTGCTCGCCGCCGTGATCCTGTTCGGACGTCAGGGGTACACGTCGACGACCCTGGAACAGATCGGGACGAAGGCGGGCTACTCGAGTGCCCTCGTCTCGCTGCGCTTCGGCTCGAAGGAGGGAATCGCCGAAGCAATCGTCGCCCGCCTGCAGACACGGGCAGGCAGCGACGCGTTCGATCGGGAAGACGGAGTGGCCGGCCTCGCCAGCCTGAACCGCATCTTCACCGTCTACTCCGAACTACTCCGCAATGCCGAACAGTGGATGCGCGCCCTGTTCATGCTGATGACGGACTCGCTCGGCCCCCTGAACGGGAAGATCGACCTGTTTCGGGCCGGTAACGAGAACTTCGCCGCCGCGATCGAACGGGCCGTCCGCGAGGGCCAGGAGGCCGGCGAAATCCGGACCGACCTCGACCACGCCGAGACCGCCTTCGAGGTCCTCGCGGCGGTTCGGGGAGCGACCCTACTCTGGCTGCTCGACCCGAAGAAGGTCGACGTCGTGGAGGCGATTCAGAGGCTGCGGGTCAGCACGGAGGAGCGCCTCAAGCCCATGTAGGCGTCGCGGGTCGCTACCAGGCGAAGGAATGGCGCACCCTGGAGGAGTCGAACCCCCAACCTTCGGATCCGTAGTCCGACGCTCTATCCAGTTGAGCTAAGGGTGCCCTGAGCCGCCGCTCCGCGCGAGTGCGGCACCTTACCAGCTTGTGGGGCCCACCGGGACCCGGCATCCACTACGCTGCCCTGCTAACCGCCCAGGTCGATGAAGCGGTCGCACTGGCCGCGCACCTGGGCGTTGGCGCCGCCGCCACCGAGGCCGACAACCGTGACGCCGTTCTGCTGCAGCTTGGCAACCAGGGGCAGCATCTGGATCGATGACGCGACGAGCACCATCGTGTTCACGCCACGCTTCGTGTAGCAGAGTTCGAGGGCGTCCACCACGATCCGTACCGCGGCGGAACAGCCGCGTTCCTCAGGGTTCGACGGAACGTCGACGACTTCGGCGCCCCCGCGGTGGAGCGCGGCGCGATCCAGATCCCCGTCCCGCGCGTCCGCGTAGACCCGCCGCAGGACGAGTTTCCCGAGGTCCCCGTCAAGGCGCGCGAAGAGACCCTCCGGGTCGAGCACGGCGGCTTCGCCCAGGTCGCGCTGCAAAGCCCCCAGGTCGAGGAGCACGGCTCCCCGTCCGGCCTGCGGACTCGCTGCTCGGCGCCGCCCGGCAACTGCCGGCGCGGTCTGCTCCTTCAAGCTCGACTCGCCGTCCGGTTGCGCCGCCCGACCGCGACCCCGGCCACCACGCCGGCGGCGACGGCGACGCCGCTTTGCCGGCGCCGGTTTGTCCTCGTCGGCGGCCGCCGTCCGGGCGGGTTTGGCCGGTTCGGTTGCCGCCTCGAGAGCCGGGGAAACACGCCCTTCACCGGCGTCCTTGCCGTCCGCCGCGTCCGGAGCCGCGTCCTCCTGAACGGCTGGCTCGGTCACGGCTTCCGGCGCGTCGCCGCCGGCTTTCGCGTCCTCGGCCGGGGGCGCGGCATCGACCAGCAGAGACGATGAGTCGTCGGCCCGCGCGCGCTCCGCCGCGACGGATTCTTCGGGTGCCTCGGCAACCGCCTGAGCGTGAGGCCCGGCGGCGAGTTCCTTTCCCGTCTCGCTCTCTTCCTTCTGCTCGACCGGCGCCGGGGCGCGGCCTCTCTTGACCTTCGCCCGGACAGGTCCATCCTCCGCCGCCGGTCTCCGCCACCAGGGATTCACGTCACTCGTCCCCCTATCGGAAGTCCTCTTGCTGCCACTTCAGGCCCGACGAACCCACCACCCCGATGGTCCCCCGCGCCGCCGGGGATTGTATAGTCCGCGCAGTGCCCGTTGACGCGCTTCCGTATCGGTACCTCGCCGTCGACGGACCAATCGGCGTAGGCAAGACGACCCTCGTCGAGATGCTGGCGCAGCACTTTGAGGGCGTGAAGATCCTCGAGGACGTGGACAATCCCTTCCTCGAGGCCTTCTACCGCGACCGTCCCGGCACAGCGTTCCAGACCGAGCTCTACTTCCTGCTGACCCGCTACAAGCAACAACTTGAGTTGGCCCAGGGCGACCTCTTCGATCCCATCCGCCTCGCCGACTACACTTTCGCCAAGAGCAAGCTGTTCGCCTACCTCAATCTGGTCGACGACGAGTTGATGCTGTTCGAGAAGCTCTATGACCTGCTCGAGCCACAGCTACGCGGACCGGACCTGCTGATCTTCCTGACCGCCGACGTGGAAACCTGCATGGCCCGCATTCACAAGCGCTCGCGGGACATCGAACAGAACATCTCCAGCCGCTACCTGGCGGAGTTGATCGAGGCCTACAACCACTACTACTACCACTACGATCAATCGCCGCTTCTCGTGGTGGACAGTCGCAACCTCGACTTCGAGCACAAACCCACGGACTTCGATGAACTGCTCCACCAGATCACCCGACCGATCCGGGGCACCCAGTACGTCGTCCCCGCGCAGAGCACCTGACACCTCAACCGCCATGACCAATCCGGAGCCTCTTGTTGTCGCCGGGCGCGAGTTCCACTCGCGGCTCATCCTTGGAACGGGCAAGTACCGCGACGAGCGAGTGATGGTCGACGCCTTCGACGCGTCGGGCACCGAAATGGTGACCGTGGCCCTGCGCCGCGTGAATCTCGACGACTTGGGGAAGGGCTCGCTGATCGACCGCATCGACCAGGACCGTTACCTGCTGCTGCCCAACACGGCCGCCTGCTACACCGCCGACGACGCAATCCGGACCGCCCGCCTGGCGCGAGAACTCGGCGGCTGGAACTGGGTCAAGCTGGAGGTGATCGGCGACGAGAAGACCCTCTTCCCGGACAACGAGGAGCTCCTCGTGGCCACCAGGGAACTCGTGGCCGACGGCTTCATCGTCCTCCCCTACACGACGGACGATCCGATCACCTGCCGCAAACTCGAGGATCTCGGCGCCGCGGCCGTGATGCCGCTCGCGGCGCCGATCGGTTCCGGCATGGGCATCCGCAACCCCGCAAATCTCCGGATCATCGTCGAGCAGGCCAATGTGCCGGTGATCGTGGACGCCGGCGTCGGCACCGCCAGCGACGCTGCCCTGGCGATGGAACTCGGCGCGGACGGCGTGCTGATGAACACCGGCGTCGCCGGCGCCGAGGACCCGGTGCGGATGGCGCGGGCGATGAAGCTGGCGGTCGAAGCCGGCTGGCTGGCCGCGAACGCGGGTCGCATCCCGAGAAAGCTCTATGCGACGGCGTCGTCGCCGCTGGGGGGGCTGATCAGCTAGAGCCGCCAGAACCCGGCGCTTTGCGCCGGATGCCGGCGGGGACGCCGGCGCACCCAGTGCGAACCCTTCTGCCGCGTCAGAAGACCGGTCACAGGGCGCCCGCCGCGAAGGGAATCCGGCTCTCCGCGTCCGCGGACCGCGGGTCGTCCGCGTCGCCCGTGCGAAGGCGCAGCAGTCCGGCGTGCGCGATCATCGCCGCGTTGTCTCCGCAGAAGCGGAGCGGCACGAGCATGACCTCGACGCCGCGGCGTTCGCCCCAGACCGTCACCTCGCGCCGCAGCAGGCGGTTCGCCGCGACGCCGCCCGATACGGAGAGACGCGCGACCGGCCGCTCGTCACGGAGGCGGTCCAGGCGCTGGACCACCTGGGCCACGGCGGCGTCCCGGAAGCCCGCCAGCAAGTTGAGCACTTCCTGCGGCCAGGCCGCGTCGTCGCCTTCGAGCGCCGCAGGCGGGATCTGTGTCCGGGCCTCGATCTCTCCGAGCGCACGCAGGGCCTGACTCTTCAGGCCCGAGTACGAGAAGGCCAACTCGTTCGAGCTGATCCGCGCCGTGCCGAACCGCTGCGCGGACGGATCGCCCAGTTCGGCCAGCCGGTCGACTTCCGCGCCGCCCGGGAAGGGCAGTCCGAGCCGGCGACCGACCTTGTCGAACGCCTCCCCAACCGCGTCGTCCCGGGTCTCGGCCAGGCTGGTCACGGCGCCCGCCGCTCCGTCGACATCGAGCAGGCTGGTGTGGCCGCCCGACACGACCAGCCCCAGCATCGACTCGGGGACCGGCAGGCTGGCGCCATCGGACCGCAGCAGGGGCGAGAACAGATGCCCCTCCAGGTGGTGGACCGCAAGGAAGGGCACCCCCAGCGAGTAGCTGATCGCCTTGCCGAGGGAGAGGCCGACGAGGAGCGATCCCACCAGCCCCGGTCCACGGGTCGCGGCAACCGCACCGATGTCGGGCCAGCCGATCCCGGCCTCGGCAAGCGCCGCTTCCGATACCGCCGGCCAGTTCCGCAGGTGCTCGCGCGACGCCGCCTCCGGGACGACGCCTCCAAAGGCGCGATGGACTTCCAGTTGGCTTGAGACCTGGGAAGAGAGCACCCGGCCCTCGCCGTCGAGCACCGCGCAGGCGGTGTCGTCGCAGGAGGTTTCGATGCCGAGAACGAATCCCCGAAACGCCTCCGTACTCCCGAACCCGGCGGACATGCCGGCGACGTTATCCTCCGCAGGTTCGCGCCCGGTAGCGTGTGCGAACCGACTTACCGTGACTCCTCCCACCAGCCTTCAAGCCGCGCTAGGTATGTGCGCGGCAGAAACTGGGTGCGCCGGCCCTCTGGCCGGCATCCGGCGCGAAGCGCCGGCTTCCGGATGTTCTGCCGCGCTCGCCGACGGCTCCCTCGACCTTCGCGGCCGGCGAGTCGTCGTACGAGTCGACTTCAACGTCCCCATGGCGAACGGACGGGTGCTGGACGCGACCAGGCTGCGCGAAGCGGCGCCGACGATCCGCACCCTCTGCGATGCTGGCGCCCGGGTCGTCCTGCTCTCCCACCGGGGCCGGCCCCGCGGCAGGATCGACCCCGAACTCAGCCTGCGCCCGGTGGCCGGGGCGCTGGCCCGGGTGCTCGGCCACCCCGTCGGCTTCGCCGGCGACTGCGTCGGCGCGGTAGCCCTCGAGGCCGCGGCCGCTCTCGGCGACGGCGCCGTCTGCCTGTGCGAGAACCTCCGTTTCCACGCCGGCGAGGAGCGCAACGATCCGGCGCTGGCAGCCGAGCTCGCGGCCCTGGGCGAGATCTACGTGAACGACGCCTTCGGCACCGCGCACCGAGCTCACGCATCGACGGCGGCCATCTGCGGCCGGGTGGACCAGGCTTTCAGCGGTCTGCTCCTGGACCGCGAATTGCGGCAGCTCGGCCGTTTGCTCGACGATCCGCCGCGACCCTTCGTGCTTGTCGTCGGCGGCGCGAAGATCCGCGGCAAGATCGACGCGCTGAGGCGGCTGCTGCCCCTGGTCGACCGGGTGCTCGTCGGTGGAGGCATGTCGAACACCTTTCTCGCCGCCCGGGGGGTCCCGCTCGGTTCGTCATTGGTGGAGCGGGAGGCCCTCGACCTGGCGAGGGAGATCGAGACCGGGACGGCTGCCCACGGCGCCCGACTCCTCCTGCCCACCGACCTCGTGGTGACCGACTCGCTCGACGCACCGGAAAGTGAACGGCGGTGCCGTACCGTGCCGGTCGACGGCGGGGTGCAGGCCGGATGGCTGGCGGTCGACATCGGGCCGGAGACCCGAGCCGCCTTCGCCTCGGCGATCGAGGGCGCCGCGACGCTGTTCTGGAACGGACCGATGGGCGTCTTCGAGACACCGCCCTTCGACGCCGGCAGCCGCGCGGTTGCGCAGGCCGTCGCCGCCTGCCCGGGCTTCGCCGCGGTCGGCGGCGGCGAGACGGTTGCCGCCGTGAAGCAGGAGGGCCTGTCCGACCGCATCGATCACGTCTCGACCGGCGGCGGCGCCTCCCTGGCGCTGCTCGCGGGGGAACAACTGCCAGCGGTCGAAGCGTTGCGTGAGGCGGCGTCGCGCACGGCACGGAGGGAAGACCGATGAAACGCAAACCCATTGTGGCCGGCAACTGGAAGATGAACCTTCTGGCAAAGGATGTCGCCGCCTACGCCGAGGCCCTCGCCGCTGCCGGGCCGGGCGAAGCGGAGGTCGACATCGTCCTGTTCCCGACCCCGGTCTACCTGGATGGGGCCGCCCGGGCCATGCCGCCGTGGGTCTCGGTCGGAGCCCAGGACGTGCATGCCGAGGAGAAGGGCGCCTACACCGGCGACGTCGCCGCCGCCCAGGCGCGTGACGCCGGCGCCACCTGGGCTCTGGCCGGGCACTCGGAGCGCCGGCAATACCACGGCGAATCGAACACCGAGGTGGCACGCAAGGCGGAGCGAGCTCTCGCCGCCGGCATGACGCCCGTCGTTTGCGTCGGCGAAACGATCGAGCAACGGGAGCAGGGCGAGACGGAAGCCGTCCTCGACGACCAGTTGGCCGCCGCCCTGGCGCTGCTCGACGCCGCCGACGGTGGGGCCGGCGCCGGGGCCGTACTCGCCTACGAACCGGTATGGGCGATCGGCACCGGCCTGAGCGCCTCACCCGAGATCGCGGCCGCGGTCCACAGCCACCTGCGGAGCGCGCTGAACGGCCACCGAGCCGGCCTCGGCGACGCCGCCCGCATCCTCTACGGCGGCTCGGTCAACGCGGAGAATTGCCGCGATCTGCTGAGCCGCCCGGACATCGACGGCTTTCTCATTGGCGGCGCAAGTCTTGATCCTTCCTCGTTCCTGCGTATCATTCGTCTTTCTGCGGGTTCCGGCAGCGGCGCCGCAGCGCCCTGACGACCGGGAACCGACTCAAGGAGACCCTCGTGATTCTCGTCTTCTACACCGTCCATATTGCGCTCTCGCTGTTTCTGATCCTCGTCGTGCTCCTGCAGCAGGGCAAGGGCGCCGACCTGTCCGTGTTCGGCGGTGGCGCGTCCCAGGCCGCCTTCGGAGCCCGGGGAGCGGCAACCCTGCTGCACAAGCTGACTGTCGTCTGCTTCGTGCTCTTCATCATGACGACGCTGAGCATCAACATCGTGCAGAAGCAAGGCGCTTCGTCCGTCATGAGCGGTGTCGGCTCCGTCCTGGACGATGTCGAGGCCGCCGAGCCGGAGCCTGGCGCCGCGCCCGCCACTCCGGCGAACGAGCCTCCGACGGCCCCGGCGGAAGACGGCGAGTCAGCCGAGCCGAACGCCGGGGACGGAAGCGGAAACCAGGGCTGACTCGAGCGACGTGACTGAGCCGAAGTGGCGGAATTGGTAGACGCGCACGGTTGAGGGCCGTGTGGGGCAACCCGTGCCGGTTCGAGTCCGGCCTTCGGCACCACCACGAGACAGCAGGGCGCCCCGCCGGGCGCGAAGCGGCGCCACGCGGGGGACGTGGCGCGCTACTGGACCTTGGCGCTGATGATCGTGACGGCTTCCACCGGCACGTTCTGATGGCCGGCCTTGCTCCCGGTCCTCACCTTCGAGATCGCATCGACGACGTCCAGGCCTTCAACCACCTCGCCGAACACGGCGTAGCCAAAGTTGCCGCCGGAGGCGTCCAGCCCGTCGTTGTCGACCGAGTTGATGAAGAACTGGGCTGTCGCGGTGTGGGGATCCGGCAACCTCGCCATGGAGATCGTGCCGCGCTTGTTCGACAGACCGTTCTTCGACTCGTTCTCGATCTGTCCGCGGGTGATCTTCTGCTGCATGTCCGCCGTGAACCCGCCACCCTGGATCATGAAGCCGTCCATCACGCGGTGAAAGACTGTGCCGTCGTACCAACCCCGCTCCGCGTACTGCAGGAAGTTGGCGACCGTGATCGGCGCCTTCTCGGGATTGAGTTCCAGCACGATCGTGCCGTGGTTCGTTTCGAGGGCGACCCTCGGGGCCGCGTCCTGGCCCATGGCCGGAGCGGCGAGCAGAACGGTCGTAGCAGCGTAGATCAAGAAGCGACTCCATGGTCCGGCCTGTGAACTGTGCATCTGAAGGGTCTCCAGAGATGAATCAGCCTAAGGCCACATGCCGCAGGCGCGGCGCAGCCTAGCAGTCCGCGCCGGACGGCGGGGTGTGGAGCGGTCGTTGCCTGCACACGCCGGTACCGGGCCCTTGGGGGAGGGTCCCTGCGGCCGTGCCATCCTTGCGCTTGATGAAGAAGCTGGTAGGGGTCGTTTTGGCCGGGGGTGCGGGTAGTCGGCTGGGGCAGAGCAAGGCAGGCCTGCGTCTGCCGGATCGGCGGGGGAAAGAGACGGGGCCGACCTTGGTCGAATGGGCGGTGGCTCGGCTTGGGGCCGTCGAGGGGGTCGAGGAGATCCTGGTGGCAGCGGGCAGAGCAGAAGTCGAGCCTGCGCCGGCCATAGAGGGCGTCCCTGTAGCAACAACGGCCGATAGCCCAGGTTCAGGCCCTGCCGCCGGCCTGCTTGGAGCCGGGCACGCACGGCCCGACCGGGAGCTGCTGGTGCTTGCCTGCGATCTGCCGCTCGTGCCCGTGGAGCTGCTGGCTGCTCTTGCCGGCAGCCGCGCTGATCTGGCGGCGGCGGCTTCCGATCCGGCGGATACGTGGTCGATGAACCCCGCTTGTGCACTGTGGAAACCGCCCGCCCTGGAGTTGCTCGGACGGCGGGTCGCCAAGGGCGATTTCCGTCTCTATCCGACGCTCCAGGACTCCGGTCTCCGGGTCCAGGCGATCGACGCCGGCGGGTTCGGCGATCCGAAGCGTGTGTTGCTGAACGTGAACACGGCCGACGACTGGGCTCGTGCTCGACGCCTAGCCGTCCTTGCCGACCCTCCCCTCGCCGGCCTCTGATCGAGCCGTCCGGCACTCGTCGCACGGGCACAGGCGGCGCAGGAGGTCGAAGCGGTAGATGCCGGTCCAGTGGCCGTCGGACCAGGCGATGCCGAGCGCGTAGTTGCCGACCTGGGAGACGGTCTGGGCGATAACCGGCCGCGGCGGCGGCTGATACCGGAGCGGGCCCGCGTTGTGGCCCTGGCACATCGCGCACGGGCAATAGCCGCGCAGGACGTCGTACTCGTAGTCGCTTTCGTGACCGTCGTACCAGCGGACGCGGAGCAGCCGCGCCTCGTGGTCGCGCCGAACTTCAACAGGCCAGCTTGTCATCCGTGCGGCCGCCATTTCACGGCGGGGTCTTCCCCGGGCGCCAGCACCGCGGCCACCGGCGGATCCACCGTGCCGAACGGTGTCCACGGACCGCAACGGGCCAGACGTGCCGCACTGCGCGCACCACCCGCCGCCAGACCGCGCGCGCGGATCTGCGCCCGGGCATAGTCGCTGCACGAGGGCACGAAGCGGCAACGGACACCCATCCGGACGAGAAGCGGCGACAGAGCGACCTGGTAGGACCCGATCAGAGCGTCCGCGACGCGGGCTGCGTACTGGTTCTCCGGCGACCGCGACATGTCGAGCACCCCGGCGGCAACCAGGACCAGGCCAACGACCAGGAGCGCCCGAACGGTCGCCGCTTTGCGGCGCGTCTTTCCCGGAGGCCGGCGGGGACGCCGGCGCACCCGGTTCCTGGCGCCCAACCTCCCGGCTCGATTCAGAAGCGGTCGACCAGCGGCGAAAGCACGGGAATCTGGAGCCGACCGCCATTCACGCCCTTCACGATGCACGCGAGCCGCACGAGCACGAAGGCGACGAAGGCCATGAAGATGAACGGCGCCAGCAGGCAACCGATGCCCCCGGTCACGAACAGAGCGACCTGGATCACGATCCACAGCGTGAACTCGGCGCCCATCAGGACGAGGCCATGCTTCGCGTGCCACTTCACCTCGTCGTCCTTCTCCTCGATCAGGAGCGGAACCAGGACCAGGATCCACAGGTAGGAGAGAACCACCATCAGGCTCCGGTTCGACGCCGGAGCAGAGGGAGGAGGCGGTGTTGGTGGGGGCGCTGCCGGTTCAGTCATGCGTCTGCCTTCCCATCGAGCGCCTCGCCGGGCCTGGGAGCGGAGGCGCCTCCAGATGTCAGTGTAGCGCGGTAGATCTCACGGTACCGCGCCACGATGGCGTCGCGGTCGAAGCTGGACCGGGCCCAGCGACGACCGTCTTGGGCAAAGGCCTCCCGGCGCGAAGGGTCGGCGAGCAGAGCGACGCAGCTCTCCGCGAGCGCCTCAACGTCGCCAACCGGACTGAGCAGTCCGTTCCGGCCGTGACAGACGACCTCGGGCACTCCCCCGGTCCGCGTGGCCACCACGGGCACGCCGCAGGCCAGCGCCTCGAGCGACGCCAGCCCGAAACTCTCGGTTTCCGAAGCCGACAGGAAGAGGTCGCTGCGTTCCAGGATCGGCTCAACCTGGGCCTGGTTGCCGAGGAAGGAGACATCGTCCGCGATCCCGAGCTCCCGGCATTGGCTCTCCGCGGCGGCCCGGCCCGGACCGTCGCCGACCAGGCAGAGCCGCGCGGGCAGTTGGCGCCGTACCAGGGCGAACGCCGCGACGACGTCGGCGACCCGCTTGACCGGACGGAAGTTCGAGACGTGGACGATCTGCATGCCCGAACGAGCCGGCGGGCCGGGCGTCCCTGGGCCGACACCGTTGTCCGCTCCCGGGGCTTGCGCCACTGCCTGCAACGCGGGGCCCTGGGCGACGGGCACGAAGTTCGGGATCACTTCGACCGCGTCGAGAGCGAACCGCTCAGACACCTCACTCTGCAGGGCGTGGCTGGGCACGGTGACGCAGTCGCTGCCCCGGAGCGCCCAACCCACGACATCGCTGTAGTTCGGATGAGCGCCCACCAGGGTCACGTCCGTGCCATGCACCGTCGTCACAACCGGGCAGGTCCGCGGCCCGGCCGCGCTTTGCGCGAGCATCTGCCGCGCCAGTAGCGCCGCCACCGCGTGCGGCGCCGCGTAGTGAACGTGAATCAGGTCCAGCAGGCTGTCCCGGACAACCTGCGCGAGCCGATTCGCCAGGGCCAGCGTGTAGGGAGGATGATCGAAGAGTCCGTACTCCAGAATTCCCGAACCGCCGACCGGGTGATGGTGAACGCCCGGAGCCTCCGCCAGCCGCGGGGGACGGGTCGAACTGACGACATGCACCTCGTCCCCGCACTCGGCCAACGCAAGCGCCAGCTCCGAGGCGACGACCCCGGAGCCCCCGAAACTCGGGAAGCAGCAGATTCCAACGCGCATCGGACTCCCTTCTACGCGGTCTCTTCGTCTGGTGTTGCAGTGGCCGCCGACGGGCGCCCGTCCATGGCCAGCGGCTGCAGCCGCCGCGGATCCAGGTCGATGGACGACAGCCGGCGCACGAGTTCCGAACCGTAGCTTGCAAGACAGTGGAGCGAGGTGAACTCGCGCTCCTGCAGATGGCCGTTCGGCAGGCAATGCGCGCGCAACCTGTCGATCCTGCCCTTGAGGACGTCGTCGCGACGGGCGGCGGCGGCCACCACCCTGCGCTCGAACTGGTCGAGCGTCCGCTTCAGGTTCGCTCCCGTCTTGCGCCAGGCGCCGGCCAGCGATGGATCGACCGAGTCGTGGCCGCCGGCCAGATCCCCCATCGCGGAATCGATCTTCGCGCGGGCCGAGGCGATGAAGTCGAGTTCGCAACGCTCCGCGAGACGTCGCTCGAGGTCGTCGGGCCGGGAAAGAACGTTCGCGAGGTCGATTCCCTCCGCCTCCAGACCCGTGAGCCACCGGCGTTCTCGCGCGCCGAGCAACAGAACCTGCGGCCGCAGCGTGATCGCCGGCGGCGCCACGTCCACCGCTTCGTAGAGGGCACGCGCCTGCGTCATGTAGGCCAGTTCACCCGGGCCGAGGATCATCAGCGCGGTGCCGAAGACGGCATCCTGCACCGCGGGCCGCGCCAGCACTCCCGGGCTCAGGGCCTCCGGGTCGCGGTCCAGCGCGCCGGCCAACTCCTCCACCGTCCCCGATCCGCCGCCGCGCAGCCGGTAACCGCCGGCGCCGTCCCAGACCACCCGCCGCCGCTCGCCGGCGGCGTCGATGAGAAACAGCGGTGCCTCGCCGCTCTTCGAACGCACCGGAAGCCGGATGTCCCGGCGCCCCAGCTCCGCTGCCGCCGCCTCCAGGACCCGGTCGACGGTCTCCCGCCGTTCGATCAGCCGGCGCTGCACCGCTACGGAGGCCGATTTGAGCGCGGGAAGCTGCGAGTCGACCAGGAGCGGGCAGCGGTCGCCCAGGAACCGCACGATGAGCCGGGCGAAAGAGTCGGTGAAGCAACGGTCGGCTCCGAAGTGTTGCCGGCAGTCCTCGATCCTGCGCCGGTAGTCGTCGCTTGGGGCCGCGTCCAGGACCCGTGCCAGAAGCGCCTCCGCGGCCGATCCCAACGGCCGGTCGCCGACGGGTCGCAGCGGCGCGGGATCCTCGCCCAGGGTGAGGGCATCGGGCCCGGCGGTCGGGAAGTAGGCGCGCGCCACCTCGCCAAAATCGTGGTCCTCCGACGCCATCCAGAACAACGGCACCGCCCGCCGGCCGCGGCGCGTGAGCTCCTCGGCCCAGAGCGTGCAGGCGACCGCCTTGGTCAGCGTGAACAGGGGCCCGGCCCCGAGCCCGCACTGCTGACCCGTGATCACGACGAGCGTTTCCGGATCGGCGAGCGCCCCGGTGAGCCGGGCGGCGCCGACGTGGCCGTAGCGCTCGTTCCGCTCGCGGAGCGCTGCCGCGACGGGCCCCCGATCGAGCGCCGGGCCGCCCGGCGCGGTCAGGGTGTCCACGTCCCCCGGCAGCGCGAATCGCAGCGGCTCGAGCAGGTCCAGGTCACGCCCGTCGAGGAACCGCCGCGGCAACTTGCCCAACAGCCCGCACGCGCACAGGTCGGGACCCCTTGCGGCGGGAATTGAGGAGCGGTGTGGCACGGCGGCTGATCCTAGCCCCTGACTACATCGACTGTCCCAGTCATTCCGGCCCAACCCACCCTCGCGGCTGCACCCACTCCGAAGTTCCAGCAGGAGCGTAGAATCGGCTTCCCATGACTTCGTCGTCCTCGGCGATGCCGCCGCTCGAGCCCATCGTCCTCGGGCAGGGCGAGCGCGCGGTGACCATCGACCCGCCGCTGTTCCTGGCGCCGATGGCGGGCGTGACGGACCGTGACTTCCGCCTGATCGTGCGCCGGATCGGCGGCGTCGGTCTGGTGTCGATGGAGTTCATCTCCTCGCGCGCGATCGTCGACGGCAATCGGCACACGCGGGATCTCATGTACTTCTCGGACGAAGAGCGTCCGCTGGCGATCCAGATCTACGGCTCCGACGTGCAGACGATGGCCGAGGCGGCCGAGATCGTCGAAGAATTCGGTCCCGATGTCTGCGACATCAACATGGGCTGTCCGGCGAACAAAGTGCTCAAGGGCTGCGCCGGCGCCGCGCTGATGGGCGATCTCGACCTCGCGGGCCGGATCATCGGCGAAGTGCGAAGCCGGATCGGAATACCCCTGACGGTCAAGTTCCGTCTGGGTCTCAACCATGCCGAGACGAACTACCTGGACCTGGGCCGTATGTGCGAGGACCTCGGCGTCGACGCGGTCACCATGCACGCGCGCACCGCCAAGCAGATGTTCCGTGGCGAGGCGGACTGGACCCACCTTGCACGGCTGAAGGAAACGCTGTCCATTCCCGTGATCGGCAACGGCGACATCGTGGTTCCAGCCGACGCGGAACGCCTGCTTCGCCAGACCGGCTGCGACGGCGTGATGATCGGCCGGGGCGCGACGAAGAACCCGTGGATCTTCCACCAGATCGCGAGCCATCTGCTCGGCGAGGAGGCTCCGGAGCCGACCCTGATCGACCGGCGCGACCTGATCCTGGGGCATTTCCACATGGTGGCGGAGCGCGAGGCGAACCGCTTCGCCCTGCACAAGCTGCGCAAGTTCACCGGCTGGTACACCCACGGCCTGCCGAACGGCAAGCGTCTGCGCCAGCAGATCCAGCAGCTCGACACGGTCGAGAAGTTCCTTGTCGCGGTCGAGGAGTTCTTCCACCAGCAGCTCGACGAGATGGCCGCGTAGCCGCGGCGAACGCCGGGCGTCAACGTGCTTTCACAATACGAGATCGAACTGGAGCTGACTCCGGACGAGGCGATCGAGGCACTCTCCGACGGCGCGGAGGCATGGAACGGCATCTGGAACCGGCAGGGAACCGGCGGCCAACTGACCTTGCCCGTCGCCGCCGGGGTCCGCACCGGCATCCTGCACGGCTCGGTCTCGGTGCGGTCGAGCGCGGGGGGAGTGCACGTCGTCTTCCACGTCGAGCGCTCGGACTACTCGACCAACGCCGCGGCGGTCCTCATCCTGGCCCTGGGCGCCCTGGGCGTCCTGGCGATGCTCGCCTGGCCGCTGCTTCCAGGGACGTCGCCGAACCTCGCAGGCAGCGGGTTCATCCTGATACTGCTGGCCTGGCTCGTCGTCGGTTCACGGCTTCGTCACAAGAGCGCCGCGGATTTTCTTGCCAGTCTCGGCCCACGCCCGGGCGAGCAGCCCTAGAGCCGCCCGGACGACGATGTGGCCATGACCCGATCCGCGATACTGTCGGCCATGCGGTGGTCGATTGCTGCTCCTCGACGACCGGCGGCTCGTCGACGGGCCGGGACACATTGAACGGCTCCCGGCGACCGCCCGAGTTCCCATGCGCTTGAGACACCCCTGGACGAAGCGGCTCGCCGCGGCGGTCTTCACACTCGCGACGATCGGGTGCTTGGCCGACACGGAGACCAGGCAAGGCACGCCGCCGCCGGCTACCGCCTCGCAGGCCGCGCCCGACTGGGCCGCCGACGTCGTGATTCACCGCGACGAGTGGGGCGTGCCGCACATCAAGGCCTCCACCGACGCCGCGGTCGCCTTCGGTTCGGCCTGGGCGCAGTGCGAGGACCACTTCTTCCAGCTCGAGGACACCTACATCAAGGCGCTCGGCCGCTACGCGGAGGTCGTCGGCGAGTCGGGCTTCCGCAGCGACCTGGAGGTCGCCCTCTTCGACCTGGTTGAGACCTCGCGCCGCGATTTCCCCGGCCTGCCCGAGAACATTCAGCGCATCGCTGAGGGCTTCAGCGCCGGCTACAACTTCTACCTGGAGAGACACCCCGAAGAGAAGCCGCGTCTCCTGACGCGGATGGAGCCGTTCCACGTGCTCGCCTTCGAGCGCTACATGATCCTCGGCCGGCTGCTCGGCGCCGCCCACGCGCCGCGCGGGCGACTTCCGCGACTCGCGGAGGAACTCGCCGCGTCGCTGGGCTCGAACCAGTGGGCCGTCGCGCCGTCGAAGACGCGTGACGGCAACGCGATGCTCTTCATCAATCCCCACCAGCCCTGGTACGGCTCGGGGATGTTCACGGAGATGCATGTGGTGAGCGATGAGGGCCTCAACTTCTCGGGTGCGATGTACCCGGGCGGTCCGTTGCCCACCGCCGGCTTCAACGAGCGGCTGGGCTGGGCGTACACCGTCAACGCAGCCGACATCTCGGACACCTACCGCCTGACCTTCGACCATCCGACCGACCCTCTCAAATACCGCTACGGCGACGGCTACCGCGACGCCGAGGAATGGAGCGCCACGATCCATGTGCTCGGCGAGGACGGCGAACTCGAACCGCGCGAGGTCGTTCTCCGGCGCTCGCACTACGGCCCCATCATCTCCCGGGAAGACGGCATCGCCCGCGAGGACGACGGGCACTACCTGGCCGTCCGCGTGCCGCGGCTCTACGAGGGCAGCCGCATGGTCCAGGCGCTGGCCCAGGCCAAGGCGCGGACCTTCGAGGAGTGGTACGCCGCCGTGTCCATGCAACTGCTGCAGACCTTCAACACGACGTACGCCGACGCCGACGGGAACATCTTCTACCTCTACAACGGAGCGATTGCCCGCCGCGACCCTTCGGTCGACTGGACCAGGCCCGTCGACGGCGCCGACCCGAACAACGAGTGGGGCCCGTTCCACCCCGTCGAAGAGCTGCCGCAGGTTCTCAACCCGCCGTCCGGCTACGTCCAGAACTGCAACTCGTCGCCGTTCACGACGACCGACGACGGCAACCCCTCGCTGCTCGACTTCCCGCCCTACATGGTCGAGGACAAGCACGACGACAAGCGCCGGGCCAAGATGGCCCGCTACCTGCTGCGAAACGCCAGCGATCTCACCTTCGAGGACTTCCAGGACCTGGCCTACGACACGACGCTCTACTGGCCAATGACCGAGCTGCCTTCCTACGCGCGCAGGCTCAGAACGCTCGAAGGCACCGACCCGGACCTCGCCGCCCGTGTCCGCCCCTACGTCGAGCATCTGCTCGACTGGGACGCCAGGAGTTCGCTCACATCCACCCAGGCGACCCTGGCGGTCGGCTGGTACGAAGAGCTCTACGGTCGCGGCTACCCCGTCGAGACCCTGAAGCTCGAGTACGTGAACGACATGCCGGCCCGATTCCTCGCCCTCGAGCGGGCGGCGGAGAAGCTCACCGAGCTCTACGGCGACTGGCGCATTCCCTACGGCGACATCCACCGGATCCAGCGCCACGCGAACCAGCCCTCAGCGGGAGCCGTTCCGTTCTCCGACGACCAACCGAGCCTGCCGCTCGCCGGCGTCCGCGGCCCGCTCGGCGTCGCGTTCACCCTCTACCACTCCCAGCCCACCACCCTCGACGACGGCGAGGTCCGCAAGCTCCGCTACGCCGCGACCGGCGCCTCCTACATGGCCGTCTACGAGTTCGGCGAGAAGACCCGAGGCGCGAGCTACCTGCACTACGGCCAGAGCCACCGACCGGAGTCACCTCACTTCTTCGACCAGGCTCGCCTGCTATCGGAAGGACGGTTCAAGCAGGCGTGGCTCTACTGGGACGACGTGGAGGCCCACACGGTGCGCGCATACCGACCGAGCGATTTCTGAGGCGGCCCGAGGATCCCTCCCGATTCAGCGCCCGGCCGTTCGAATCGGCTCGGCTACGATGGGGCCATGAAGGTCACCCGTTGCATGGGGCTTTCGGTCTGCACAGCGCTTGTGGCCACGGCATGCTTCGCCGGGTACGAGGAGGCCCTCTCCGCCTTCAAGGCCGGAGATTACGACCGAGCCTCCGCGCTCTTCCGGCAGTTCGTCGAGGAGCAGCCCCAAGCCTTCGTCGGCCACGTCATGCTCGGTCATTCCCTCCTCTCCGCCGGGCGACCCTCTGAGGCGGTGCCGCCCTACCGGCAGGCGCTCGAACTCAAGCCCGACGATGTCGTCCGAATCTACCTGGGCCGGGCGCTCTACAAGACGGACCGCTTCGACGAATGCGCGTCCGCACTGAACCGGCTCGACCTCGAAGCCCTGCCGACGGAGGCCCAGCGCTCGATGTTCAGGCTGCGCGGCGCCTGCCACGCCCACGCGGGCAACGCGAGAAGTGCGGCAGCCGATCTCGGCCGGCTGGCCGACCTCAAGCCCGACGACGCGGAAGCCCGGTTCCTTCAGGGTCGTTGGCTCGAGAGCGACGGAGATTTCCGGGCAGCGATTCGCGCCTACGAGCAGGCGACGTCGATCGACGGCAACGGCCAGGAGTACCGACACGCTCTGGCTAGGGCCCTTGTCATGGCGGGCCGCACCGCCGAGGGCGTGTGGGCCGGCAGGAGTTTCTACTCGAAGGCGGCGGAGGAAGCGAAGGAACTCGTCCGGTCGCACCCCACGTCCGAGAATCTGATCCTGCTGGGAGAGGCTCATCTCGGCAGTACAGCCTTCCGCAAAGCTGGCGCGGCGTTCCGCCGCGTGATCTCGATCGACCGAACCAACTGGCGAGGGCACCTGGGCTTTGGGGCAGCGCACTTCTACCGGCGCCGGCACAAGTCCGCCGAGAAAGCGCTCGTGTCGTCCCTGGACCTCGCTGCGGGGAACGACCGGTTGGTTGTGTGGATGTGGCTCGGCCACGTCTACCTGAACCAGGGAAGATACGCCGAAGCAGCGGCAGCCTTCGAGTATGCCGATGAGCCCGAAGCAGCAAACCAGGTGCGCGATCTCGGGGCTCGCGCACGACGCCGTGCAGAAGATCTCGAAGACTCGATCGAAGCAATCCTGCGGCCGCCAAAGGGCCCGCTTTGGCTGCCGGGTGAGCCGCCGCCTCCACCAATCACCTGAGGGCGGATGACGGCGGTCGTCGACAATCTGCCGGGTGTACCCGTGAGGCCGCAGGAAACGGCTGCCGAGTACCGCTGCTCCTTCTCAGCAGTCGAGCGTCTGGTGTAGAATCGGCGGTCCTCAGGGGGCGCATGGCTTCGACGGGAGATCATGCGGTTCGGGGGTTGCGTGCCGAGTCCGACTCGTAAACCGGACACTTACACTCGCCAACGACGAATTGGCACTGGCGGCTTAGAAGCCGTCACGGTCCTGCCGGAGCCTTGATTCACGGCGCCGTCAGGATTGACACTCAAAGTGGATCGAACGTCTGAGCGAGGCTCTGAACTCAGGCCGGATCACTTCGGGGCTAGACCGTTGGCCGTGGTGGCCTTCTACCCAAGCCGGCGGCGACTGATCGAGTGAAGGCTACGCACGTAGATCCCTCGCGCCGAGTCTCGCGGACGTGGGTTCGATTCCCACCGCCTCCACCATCCCCCCTCCTCGGTGCCGGCGAAACGCGTCGTGCCGGTAATGCCCGAGTTGAAGAGCGAGCCCACGGCAGTGCCGAGGCCCTCAGCGACGCGGCCGTTGCAAGACCCACCCGCCCGAGGCGCCACTTCTCGGGCGCCGCTCTGACTTCTCGGTTTGACAGCCCTACCCCCCAATACAGTGAACGAATCGAACGCTGTAAGAACATTGGCCGGTCTTCATGGCCACGCCAGGGGGTCTGACCTATGAAGTGGGCTCGTTCATCGAGGGCGTCGACATCAGCCAGACCCGGCGCGGCGGCGAGTTCCGCTTCAACCTGCCCACCACCTCCACCGCCGCGATCAGCGTGCAGGTCGCGGGAAACGGCGCCGAGTACGGCCGCTCGACCAGTGGGATCGTCAATACGGTGATCAAGTCGGGCACGAACGACTTTCACGGCGATGCGCTCTATGTCGGCCAGAACCCGACTTGGCGCGCCGTCTCCGAGGTCGCTCCGGACCTTCCTCGCCCGGACGACCAGCTCAACTCCTGGGAGGCCTCACTCGGAGGCCCCCTCTGGCGCGACAAGGCGTGGTTCTTCGTCGCCACCGGTGAGAGCTTCGACGGCTACTACAGTGAGACGAACACTTGGTTTCGTTGTCGAGACTGCTTCGCGGGGCGAGCCGGTCGTCGGCAAGTTCAACGCTCAGGCTGGAGACCGACACGCTTTCTCGTTCACCGGCCTCACGGCGCCGTCCGACTCGCAGGGCGCCGGATCCAGCGGGGACATCTACTCCCTCTCAGTGACAGAGATCGACAGCAAGCTCTACTCAGCCTCCTGGAACTTCAGCGCCACCCGGAACCTCTTCCTGGAGGTGAAGGTCGCGGACAGCACGGACAAGTTGACCCGGGGGGTTACGCATCGTCGCGAGATCGACCCCAACGCTCCGCCGGATAGCCCGCTCGCCACGAACTTCCGCTACCAGGACCTCAACGACCGGGTCAGGTACAACGGCAACGCGGCGGCCAACGGCGACGGCAAGCTCTTGTTCCGGGGGACCGCCGGGCGCGCCGTTCGGATCTTCCCGCTGGACCTCGCCTTCCGTCACTTCACCCGCGGCACCAACGGCCTGAACACCTTCGACCAGTTCGGATGGAACCCGGCGACCCAGAGGTACGACATCTTCCAGCGGAGCTTCATCGCGGCGAACGACAACGAGATCCAGTCAGTCGAGCCCTGGTTCAAGGAGGAGGTCTCGATCGGTGTGGACTGGCAGTTCGCCCCCAACTGGGTGTTCACCTCGCGGCTGATGTGGAACGAGTCGAAAGACCTCTACCAGGCGAACGACCAGTATGACGCGGACGGCCGCATCTTCAGACAGATCGTCAATCGACCCGAGCTGTTCCGCGAGTACCGAGGGCTGATGCTGGCGGCCAACCGCTACTTCCGAGGGGGTTGGTCGCTGCGCACCGACTTGACGGTCGGCAAGCTGGAGGGCAACGAAGACGATCTCAACGCTCAGGGCAACGAGTTCGAAGGCCTCGGCGGAGTCCAGATCGGGACTGGCGTCCTCAACCCCACCGCCCTCAATCTCGACGGCCGGCTGAACACGGATCGCGAATACGTAGCCCAGGTCATCGGGGTCAAGCGCTGGGACATCGGCAACCAGAGTGTGGTCGCGAGCGCCATCGTCAATGCTCAGGCGGGCCGGCGGTGGGGGCTCAGGCCCAGCACGGCCGTGCTGCATCCCGTTTCGGGCGCCCGGATCAACACCTGGGCTTACGTCGAGCCTCGCGATGCGCAGAAGCTCCCCGACACGATGACGCTGGGAGTCGCCGCTGCCTGGGACTTTCCGATTCGCGGCGCCTTCACGGGGAAAGTCGGCTTCGAGGTGGCGAACGTGACCAACGAGCAGGATCAGGTGTCGGTGAATCTCGCCAACGGAAGGCCGAGTTCGAGTGCCGGCGGCTACCTCGTTCCGCGTGAGTTCCGCCTGAAGCTCGGGATCACCTTCTAGCGACTTCGGCATTGCCGACTCGGCGCTGATCCCTCGCGCCGACCGGCCCAGGTAGGGTGGAGCCAGGAGAATCCCACTCGATCCACCAGGAGTGCAGCATGAGAGCGTCTCGAATCGTTCCGGTACTCGGGCCCCCAGTGCTGCTCGCCGGCCTGCTGGCCGGGTGCGCCGCCCCGGTCCAGGACGCCGCGGAGGTCGCGTCGACTGCGGCCCCGGCGGACGCGCCGCTGTACTTCCCGCCGGCCGATGGCCCATGGGCCACGGTCGACCCGAGCGACGTCGGCTGGGACGCCGCGAAGCTCGAGGCGGCGCTCGACCTGGCTGCCGAGCGCCGTTCATCCGGCGTGGTGGTGCTTCACCGCGGACGCATGATGGCCGAGCGCTACTGGCCGGTCGAGGACCCGGGGCCGGGATACGCCAACCAGCGGCAGGGAACGACCGCCGACGGCCATCCCATTGAGGATGTGGCCTCGGTCCAGAAGAGCGTCGTCGCGATGCTGGCCGCCATCGCCGCCGAGCGCGGTCTCCTGACGTTCGACGACGCCGTGAGCGACCACCTGGACGCAGGCTGGACCCAGGCGCCTGCGGAACAGGAGGCCGCCATCTCCATACGGCATCTCCTGAAGATGACGAGCGGCCTGACGCCGCAGTTGGCCTACGAGGCGGAGCCGGATACGCGCTGGCGCTACAACACGCCCGCATATCACCACCTGCTGCGGATCATCGCTGGCGCGGCAAACCAGAGCCGCGAGGCCGTGACGAGTGACTGGCTGACGGGCCGCATCGGGATGCGCGACTCGGGCTGGGCGCCGCGGCCGTGGGCCGAAGCCGACATCGCCGTCGGCTTCGTGACCACCCCCCGCGATCTCGCACGATTCGGGCTGCTGGTGCAGGCCCGCGGCACCTGGGACGGCGCCGCCATCGTCGAGGATGCGCGCGCCGTCGACGAGGCGACCCGGCCTTCGCAGGACCTGAATCCGACGTACGGCTACCTCTGGTGGCTGAACGGGCAATCGTTCCGGCTGGGCGCCGCTGGCGCGTCCCGGAACGACGGCCCGCTGATCGCCAGCGCACCGCCCGACCTGGTCGCGGCGCAGGGCGCGCTCGACAAGAAGCTGTACGTCGTGCCGTCTCTTGATCTCGTCGTGACACGGCTGGGCGATCGCGGCTCGATCGACGGATCCTCGTTCAACGACGCGTTCTGGGACCTGCTCATCCAGGCAGCGCCGCCCCGACCGGACCTCGAGTAGGGCTCACCGCCGCGCGGTCACTCCCCGCCGGAGCGGCCGCGCTCGCTGAACGCGGCGTCAATCGACTCGCGGTAGGGCGGCCGCAGCACGCCGGCGTCCGTGATCAGCGCGGCGACGAGTTCCGCCGGCGTCACGTCGAAGGCCAGGTTCAGGGCTTCCGTGTCCTGCGGCGCGATCCGCTTGCCGAAGGCGTGGACCACCTCGTCCGCGTCTCGCTCTTCGATCGGGATGTCGGCGCCGGACGCCGTGTCGCGATCGATCGTCGACAGGGGCGCCGCGACGTAGAACGGCACGCCGTGGCGGGCCGCGAGCACGGCGACCGGGTAGGTGCCGACCTTGTTCGCCACGTCGCCGTTGGCGGCGATCCGGTCGGCGCCGACGACGATCTTCTGGACCCAGCCGCGGGCGATGATCGCGCCGGCGCTATTGTCCGTGATCAGCCGATGCGGGATTTCGAGCCGGCTGAGCTCCCATGTCGTCAGCCGCGATCCCTGGAGCAGCGGCCGGGTTTCGTCGACCCAGACGCTCGCGAGGCGTCCGGCCGACCAGGCCGCCTCGACCACGCCGATCGCCGTGCCGTACCCCGCCGTGGCCAGGGCGCCCGCATTGCAGTGGGTCAGAACCCGGTCGCCCTGCTCGAACAGCTCCCGGCCGAACCTGCCGATCCGGCGGTTCGCCTCGACGTCCTGCCGGTGCAGGTCGCGGGCCCACGCGAGCAACCGGGCGCGCAGCTCATGCCTCTCGCCGGCTTCGACGCAGCGGTCACGGAGTGCCCGGCCCTGGTCCAGGGCCCAGCGCAGGTTGACCGCCGTCGGCCGCGTGGAGAGGAGCAGGTCGTAGGCGGCGTCGAAGTCGCCGGCGCCCAGCACCAGCCCGTAGGCCGCGGCGACGCCGATGGCCGGCGCGCCACGCACGGACAGGCGCCGAATCGCCCCGGCAACGTCGCGCGGGCGGCGGCAGGACAGCCACACCTCCTGCTCGGGCAGCAGCGTCTGATCCAGCAGGAGGAGTTCGTCGCCAGACCACCGAATGGGCGAGAAGCCCTCCGCCGTTGCTCCTGGCTTCGATACCTTCATGCGGTGAAGCGTAGCGCGCTCCAACCGAGGCGCCACCGGCATGCACGCGTCCGGCTACAGCCCCTTCCAGTGTTCGCGGTCGCGGACGTAGCGGAGGATCTGGATCTTCCCGGTGCGGTTGTAGATCCGCACCGCGAACAGGTGGTAGCCGTCGGTCAGGAAGGCTGTGCCCGGGCTCGCGGTGCCGGCCGGGCTGAACGAGGCGATGTCGCTGCGGCCGAACCTCAGCGGATCGTCCAGGCGATCGAGCCGGCCGGAGCCCGTGAACTCCCTCGGCTCCAGGTCCTCGGGGATACCGAAACGCACGCCGCTGCCGACGTGAAGGAGTCGCGCCGGACGCCCGATCCGGGGATCCGCCCCAGTGCTCAGGTCCGCGGTCCGCACGCCGTCGCCGTCGCCGTCCGCGTAGAGCGAGAAAGCCGTGACCGTGGTTCCCGCTTCGGACTCTCGCACATCGAAACGGACAGCGACCGCGACACCGTAGCGGACGGCACTGCTTCGTGCCGTCCACAGCGTCGAGGCAACCTCCGCGGCCGCGAGCCGAACGCGATGTTGCGCAATCTGCTGGCGCAGCGGGGGCACCGCAAGCGTCGCCAGCAGCGCGAGGATCGTCGTTGCGACGAGGAGTTCGAGCAGAGTGAAGCCACCCTTGCTCTCCGCCTTTCGGCAGTCCCGGCGGAAACATGGAGGCGGGCCAAACCCGCCCGCCTCCATGCCGTCGAGTTCTACGACTCCGCGCGGATCACGGGCCGTCGGTGGGGCCATCCGACCCTGGCGACTCGGTTCGCTCCCTGGGGATACGCACCTTCTCCGTCAACGTCGTGTCGCCTTCGATCGCAACGTACGAGCGCATGCGCTCGAACGACCGTTCGCCGATACCGCGGACGAGCATCAAGTCCGCGGCCGCCTCGAACTCGCCGTTCTCCGTGCGAAACTCCACGATCCGCCCCGCCGTGGAGGGTCCCACCCCCGGCAGGAGGGAGAGAGCGGCAGCATCCGCCGTGTTGATGTTGACTACGCCTTCTGCCGCTACGGCAGGTAGCGCGCCCAGCATGCCAAGGATGAGCACTACCGCCGACACCGTCTTCTTACTTCTTGTCATCTTCATCTCCGTTCATCCCGTTAGGGGTTCTCGTGTTCGTCAAACGTCCATCCTGGAGCAGGGATCGAGAATGTCAGGGGGACGCCGAAGCGCCCCCCTGATCCCTTGCCAACTTGGTTCCCTGGTTTGTTCCGTGGACACCTCCTGGCTCCTGGATGGCTAGATGCCGCCACTTGTTTCAAGTTCCCGGCCAACCCGAGGGAACGCTCGCAAATTCTTCGTAAATCAATAGGTTGCGCCGAGTCCGGAAGAAGGCAGCGAGGCCGTTCCGTCAAGAGACCTTGACCCGTTCTACGGGTTCCGCGACGCAAGTCACGCTGCAGGCGGGAGAACCGGCTGACCGGGGCTGCTGTCAGAAATGCTGGACCGATTCCAGGATCGTTGACTCGCGAAGGGTCGCCGATTGCGCCTCCGCGGCGGCCTTGCCGGGGGGCCGCTCGTGTAGATTAGCCAGCCGATGACGAGCGCCGAGAAGAAGGCTCCGGAATCCGCGGGCGGGCGACGCTCCTCCGTGGTCCGCGAGTACGTCGAGGCCCTGATCGTCGCGGCGGTGTTCCTGGGCTTCACGAACAACTTCGTCCTGAAGACCTTCTACATCCCGAGCGGCTCGATGGAGGAGACGCTGCTGGTGGGCGACCACCTGTTCGTGAACCGCTACATCTATGGGCCGCGCCCGTCGAAGCTCGAACAGGCGCTGCTGCCGGGGCGGGAGGTGCGGCGAGGGGACATCGTCATCTTCCGGTCGCCCGAGACGCCGAAGATCGACCTCGTGAAGCGCTGTATCGGCTTGCCCGGCGATGAGCTCCGGATGGCGGACAAGCAGCTCTTCCTGAACGGCCAGGAAATCGACGACGACGCCTACGCGATCAACACAGACGACAGACTCTTCCGCTCGACGAGTCCCTTCGGGTCGTACAACGCGCGGCGCGACAACTGGGGGCCGCTCCTCGTCCCCGACGATCACCTGTTCTGCCTGGGCGACAACCGCGACCACTCCCATGACTCGCGCTACTGGGGGCCGGTGCCGCTCTCCCACGTCAAGGGCCGGGCCGTGATGGTCTACTGGTCGTACGGAGGGGAGACCTCGGACGGCACCTGGCACGGCTTCGGTCACCGGCTGAAACAGCTCGCGAACACGGCTCTGGGTTTCCTGACCAAGACCCGCTGGAAGCGAACCTTCAAGGTGATCGAGTAGAGACGCCCTCGGCTCCGATGAGACTTCGTCTGAGCACCGGGCGCCTCAGAATGTGGCGCGACGGTGCGGAGGTGTTGCTCGTCGCGGCCATCCTGGCCCTGTTCGTGCGGACCTTCTTCGTTCAGGCCTATCGCATTCCGTCCGAGTCGATGGAGCCGGCGATGATGGTCGGCGACCATCTCCTGATCAACAAGTTCATCTTCGGCGGCGGGGCCGGTCGCTGGGGGCCGCTGGTACCCCAGCGCGAGGTGCGGCCCGGCGACCTGGTCACATTCCGCGGCATCGAAGACCCGGAGCACGAGCTGTTGAAACGCTGCGTGGCGACGGGGGGCGCCGAAGTGGAAATCGACTCGAAGAAGCTCCAGGTGGACGGCCGCCCAATCGATGAGACCGGCTACGTCCACCACTCGGACGAGCGGGTCTATCCGCGGTCGGAGTTCCTCCACGAGAGTTTCTGGCGCCGCGACGCCTATGGACCCGAACGTGTGCCGGAAGACTCCCTGTTCTGTCTCGGCGACAACCGCGACATCTCCCGCGACTCCCGGTTCTTCGGCCCTGTCGGAACCGAACTCGTGCGCGGCCGACCGTTGCTCGTCTACTGGTCGCGCGACGCGGAAGCCGGGAGATGGGCGGTCCGCTGGCGGCGAACTCTCCACATCCCCCGTTGACCTGCCTCAGGGGCAGCGCCGGCGCTGGATCAGGCGCCGGCCGCCGCCAGCGCCGCCAGCGCCGCTTCCGGGTCGGCGGCCCGGGTCAGCGGCCGCCCGATCACCATCAGGTCGGCCCCGGACCGTAGTGCTGCCGACGGCGTCGCGACGCGGCGCTGATCGTCGCCCGCGGAATCGCTGAACCGAATCCCCGGACTCACCAGCAACAGCTCCGGGCCAAGTCGGCGGCGCAGGGACGCGAGTTCGAGCGGCGAGCAGACCACGCCGGCGCAACCGGCCTGCTGCGCCGCCGACGCCCAGGCCAGGACCCGGTCCGCGGCCAGACCCGGCAGGTCCATTTCCTCGAGGTCTTCCGGCGCGAGATGGGTGAGGACCGTGATCCCGAGCACCCGGACCTCGTCGCCGCCCGCCTCGACCGCGGCCTCCAGCATGCGCCGGCCGCCGCCCGCGTGCACCGTGAGATAGGAGACGCCCAGTTCCCTCGCCGCGCCGACCGCGCCCGCGACGGCACTCGGGATGTCGTGAAACTTGAAGTCGAGAAAGACTTCGGCCCCGGTCCCTGCCGCCTCCTCGACCGCCGATCGCCCCCAGCGCAGGACGACCCGCGGCCCCACCTTGAGCACCCCGACACGAGGGCCGAAGAGGGAACACCAGCGGCTGAAGGTGTCCCGGTCGTCGGTGTCGAGCGCAACGGCGACCCGTTCGAGTCTCCTGCCGCTCACTGCGGCCTCGCCGCCGCCCCGACCAGGGAGCCGACCGAGGCCACGCCCTCCGCCTGCAACCGGTCCCGCAGGCCGTCGACAAGCCGCTCCGCCGTCCGCGGGTCGCGGAACAGCGCCGTTCCGACCTGCACCGCCGAGGCCCCCGCCAGCAGGAACTCCAGCACGTCGTCGACGGTCTCGACCCCGCCGACCCCGATGACGGGCAAGTCGACCTCGCGCGCGACATCCCACACGATCCGCAGAGCCAGCGGCTTGATCGCCGGCCCGGACAGCCCGCCGCGAACCGTGGACAGGACCGGACGCCGCGTATTCGTGTCGATGGCCATGCCGACGAAGGTGTTCACCGCCGACAGGATATCGGCGCCGCCGGCGCTCGCCGCTTGGCCCAGTGCCGCCGGCGAGGTCACGTTCGGCGACAGCTTGACGATGACCGCCTTGCCGGTGGCGGAGCGCACCCGCCGGACCAGGCCGCACAGGATCTCCGGGTGGTGACCGAACTCGATTCCGCCCTTGCTCACGTTGGGACAGGACACGTTCAACTCCACCGCGGCGACGCCGGGGTGGGGATCGACCCTCTCCGCCAGGCGCACGTAGTCGTCCTGGTCGTACCCGAACAGGTTGACGATCACCTTCGGCGGCAGTCCGGTCAGGCCCGGCAGGACATCGTTCAGGAACCGCTCGACACCGATGTTCTGCAGGCCGATCGAGTTCAGCATGCCGCCCCGGGTTTCGGCGATCCGCACCGGCGGGTTTCCGGCCAGAGGCTCGAGCGACAACCCCTTCGTCACGAGACCGCCCAGCCGCCGAAGGTCGGCCCGTTCTGCGAACTCGAGGCCGTAGCCGAACGTGCCACTCGCCGTGAGGATCGGGTTCTGCAGGCACAGCGGACCCACCCGTGTCGACAGGTCGGTCACCGCAGCGCCGGCGTCCGTCGTCACCACGCCACCTCTCTCAGATTGAATACCGGACCTTGCCGGCAGCACAGGGCGTAGCCGCCCTCCTCCAGCTCAACGGCACAGCCGAGGCAGGCGCCATAGCCGCAACCCATCGGCGTCTCCATCGCGGCTTCCCCCTCGATTCCGTGTTGGACGGCAATCCGCGCCACGGCAGCCATCAGACCATGGGGACCGCAGGTGTAGAGCGTCTCGTACGCGCGCTCCGCCTGCGCCGCGCCGGCCTCGAGGGTCGCCGCAAGCGCCTCGGTAACCACTCCTCGAGCACCCGCCGTACCGTCCTCCGTCGTTCTGATCAGCCGCCCGCCCGTGCTCTCGCTCAGGCGCTGGAACTCCTCCGCCTCCACCAGATCGTCCGCGCCGTGCCCGCCGTAATAGAAGTCGAAGGGCTTTCCCTCACGCGCGAGCGCCTGCGCCAGCAATCCCAGACCCGCCGATCCTATGCCCCCGGCCACCAGGGCGGCGCGCCCGCCGTGCGGCCCATTGGATCCCATACTGTGGAACGCTCTCCCCAAGGGGCCGAGAACGGGGACGTCCTGGCCAGGGAGACAGGCCGCGAGTGCCGCTGTTCCTCGGCCGATCACCTTGCCGAGAAGCGAGATGGTCAGGGCGCCGGTTCCGACCGGCTCCTGGTTGTAGACCGAAAAGGCTCGCCTCAGGTAAGGCTCCGCCTGGTTGGCGCCGGCCACCATGACGAACTGTCCGGGCGCGGCGGGCTCCATCCCGGCCACCTGGATCCGAAGCAGGAAGTGCTGAAGGGGCAACGCACGGAGCTCGAGTACTTTTCCCCTCGAGTCCAGCGCCGCCATGGCGCAGGCGAGGGTAGCATTCCCTGCGCGTTCCGGTCGAAGGCGACGGCCCCCCGTCCCCCGGTAGAGTTGCCCACGGTGAACAGGGAACGGCTGCTGAGTTGCGCTGCTTGCGGGATACCCGGGCTCCTGGCCGGGATCCATGTGACCGGACTCCTGTTCTTCCTCAACCCCCACCTGCCGTTTCAACCGGGACCGGTCTTCCGGACCAGCGTCTACTACGGAGTTCTCGGGGCACTCACCACGATGGCCCTGTTCATCCCCTTCTCCTGGCGGGCGCCTGAGCGAGCCAGGCGGCTTCTGCCGTGGTGCCTGGCCGGCGTGTTCGTCGCCGCGGCCGGCCTCGACCTTGCGCATGCGGCCTTCTACGATCACTTCCTTCCGCCGGGGATCCACGATCGCCTCGTCAAGGCCGGTCTGGGGCTTGTTCTGGCGGCGGCGGTCACGGCCTACACGGCCTTCCTTCACAGCTACCGCCGACAGAGACCCTACGGTGCCCGCAGCCGGTTCGGGATCGCCAGCTTGGCGGTGCTCACGGTCTATTCGGTCTTCGAGCGGCGCGAGGCCTTCGAGCCGCCGCCGCAGCGGAAGCCTCGAGCGGCCGTGATCGAGTCCACGCCACCGCCGAATCTTCTGATCGTCGGCGTGGACGGCGCCTCGCTCGACGCGATCCTTCCTCTCTCCGAGCAGGGGCTGCTCCCGTTCTTCTCACAGACCATGCGAAGCGGCAGCTACGGCCGCGCCGAATCGATCGAACCCGCGAGCCGTCTGCCTCTATGGACGACGGTGGTCACGGGCAAGTACCCCTTCCGGCACGGCGTCGTCTCCGAGGAGACGCGCGGCGCGCCGTCGCTTCGCGGCGAGCGCTTCCACCTGGCGCCCCGCGCGATCGGCTTCGGCGTCTGGGGCGACCGCGGCATGACCGAGGGCGGCCCGGCGGCTCTGCCTTCCGCTCCTTCGCTCTGGCAGATCGCGGCGGGGTTCGGTATCGACGTGTTCGCACTCGACTTCGGCGTCGGCCTCACCGAATCGGCCGGCGCCCGGGCCGCGGCCCTCGGTTCGGCGATGGAGGACGAGCGACTCGCGCGGCTCGGAGACGGACCGCCAGCCGCGCTCTACACCGCGGCGCTCCGCGATCTGGACACCCAGGCCCAGTTGATGGAGATCCTGCGGTCCAGGTCGCGCGAAGACGACTCGGGGCTCGTCCTGTTCGCGGTGATTGACGGCCTCGCCGCCGTGTCGCACCTGTACTACGACTCCTATGAGGCGGTTCAGTTCGACGGCGACCAGGAACAGGCTCGAGTCGACCAGGCGCGCTGGCTGTCCGCCTACTACGCGTTCGTGGACGGCCTGTTGGCCGAGGCCTGGGAAGCCCTGCCCCCGCCCAGGACGTTGGCGGTCGTCAGCGCCTACGGCTGGAGGCGGTCCGGACCGCTGCGCAGCCTGTTCGGCCTGCGGGGCAAGGCGCCCGGGGGAGCAGGCGTCTCGCAGAACACGCCGGACGGACTGCTTCTGCTACGAGGGCAGGGAATCAACGAGGACCTTCTGCTGACGCGCCTCGGAATCCAGGACGTCGCGCCGACCCTGCTCTACGCACTGAACCTGCCGACCGCGCTAGACATCGACGGCCGGGTGATCACCGAGGCCTTTGAACCGTCGACGCTGGCTCGACGGCCAATCGCCTTCGTGCCGTCCTACGAAACGGCCGCCGGCGCCGCCCAAGGGCCTGGGTGGCGCGATCAACGCCAGCCGTGAACCAGCCTATGACGGCCCGGCTATTTCGACCCGGCGGCTCGGTCGGCGGCCGCTGAATCGGTCGAGGGGTCGGGAAGCGCGAACCGCTGGAGAGCCGGATCGGAGTCCTCTGCCTCCGACGCCGGCTTACCGCCGCCCACGATGGAGGGCTTGGCGGGACGGGCCTTCTCGGCAGGAGTCATGTTGCACTGGCCCTGGAAGAATGCCCCACTCGCGATAACGAGCACCGGCGAGGAAATCTCCCCCTCGACGTGGCCGTTCACGCCGATCTCTATCCGCTTCGAGGCGTCGACCTGCCCTTCGAGCCGGCCGGAGACGCTGAGCTCGCCTACCTTGACGACGCCTTCGACCACGCCACCTTCTCCGACGATCAGCTCACCTTCGGATTCCACCGTGCCGCTGAAGCGACCGTGAACCCGGAACATGGTCTCGAATCGGAGATCTCCCCGGACCTCGCTGCCGACATCGAGAAAACCGTTCAGGTCGCCTGGAGAGTTGTTCTTGAGGATCTTCGACATACGGGCATTACTCCGATTCGCAGTGATCACTCCGCCGAAAGCCGCTCGTAGATGCGGATCAACTCCGGTTCGGAGTGGAAGTGGATCTTCAGGACGCCACCCCCCTGGCGGCGACGCTGGATTTCGACTCGAGTCTGCAGTCTACGCGTTAACCGCTCAACTGCATCCGCAGTGTGCGGATCGCTCTCTGGAGCAGCCTTTCGGCGCCTTGTGGCGGTCTTTCGCCGCCCGCTGGCCGCGATGCGCTCCAGTTCGCGCGCACTGAGGGACTCGCGGTCAGCGCGGGCGCCGAGTTCGACCTGACTCCGTTCGTCGCCGAGCGCCAGCAAGGGACGAGCCTGTCCGGGGGTCAGCGCTCCCGATCGCAACTGCTCCTGCACCGGGTCAGGCAAGCGAAGCAGCCGAAGGGCATTCGCCACGGCAGTCCTGCTGCGGCCCACGCGGCGAGCGACTTCCTGCTGCGAGAGGCCGAACTCGTCGCCGAGCGACCGAAAGGCCTCCGCCTCTTCCAGCGGGTTCAGATCGGAGCGCTGGAGGTTCTCCACCAGAGCCAGCTCCAGCAGTTCCCGCTCGTCGTCCACGTCCCGAAAGACGACCGGCACTGTCTCCAGCCCCGCCTTCCGCGCGGCCCGCCAGCGACGCTCGCCGGCGACGATGCGATACCGGCCTCCGGAGTCCGCCTCTCCGGTGACGACGAGAGGCTGCAGCACGCCGAGCTGCCCGATCGAACTCGCCAGTTCGGCCAACTCCTCGTCGTCGAAGCGATCACGGGGCTGCCGGCTGTTCGGCTCGAGCTGCGCGACCGGCAACTCGCGTTCCGGGCGCGGCGAGGCAGGAGAACGGGCGCCGCTGTCGGCGAACAACTCATCCAGTCCCCGGCCGAGGCCCCGCCGTCTGCTACTCATGCGACTCCGGCGGCGCGATCACGGGCGGCGAGTCGCAAGTTCCCGCGCCAAGGCCAAGTAGGCCTGGGCACCCTTGCTCTTGATGTCGTACTGGAGAACCGGCATTCCGTGACTTGGCGCCTCGGCCAAGCGGACGTTACGTGGAACGATCGTATCGCAGACGATCGACCCGAAGTGCTTGCGCACCTCCCGGGCGACATCCCGGGACAGGTTTGTCCGATCGTCGTACATCGTGAGGATCACACCCGCGATCGCCAGGTCCGGCCGACCCAGTTCACGCACTCGCTGAACGGTCGCCATCAGTTCGCTGATGCCTTCGAGGGCGAAGTACTCGCACTGCAGGGGCACGACGACCGCGTCCGCGGCATGGAGAGCGTTCAGGGTCAGCCGGCCCAGCGCTGGTGGACAATCCACGAAGATGCGTTCGTACTCGTGGCCGAGACTCCCGAGCGACGACCCAAGCCGCCGTATCCAGGCGCGGTCGCGCTGCAAACCGAGTTCCGCTCCCACCAGGTCGCGGTTCGCCGGCAGCAGGTCGACGAAGGGAAACCCACTCGGAACGATCACGTCCGCGGCTTCGGCCTCGCCCGAGAGCACCTCGAACAGGGTCGGCGGTCGGCCCGACCAGCCGAGACCGCGGCTCGCGTTCCCCTGCGGGTCGCTGTCCACCAGGAGCACTCGCCGCTCCAGGGCACCGAATGCCGCCGCCAGGTTGATCGCCGACGTCGTCTTGCCCACGCCACCCTTCTGGTTGGCTACCGCGAGAAGATCAGCCACGACGCAAGGGCCGCAGGCACAGAATCCGCCGGTGCTGGCTGTTGGGCAGACTCATCTCTTCTTCCACGGCACAGGTCTCCACCAGGCCGGACCCGAGCTGCCGGCCCACCCAGACAACGAGGCGCCCATCACCGGGCAGAGCCTGGACCAGGCGCGTCATCGTGGCCTCCGGAAGCCGAAGACCCCGAATCGTCGCGCACTCTACCGCCCCCGCGAGCCCCGCCGCGAGTTCGGCGTCAAACCGGTCCCGAAGAACCCGCACGCGAGGAAGATCAAGCTCGCGCGCCGCCTCGGCGAGGAAGGCCGCCTTCCGTTCCCGGGCCTCCACCAGCGTCACCCGTCGGTCGGGATGAAGCGCCGCCAGCACGAGACCGGGAAACCCCGCGCCGCTACCCACATCGAGAAGGCGGGGCTCACCGTTCTCCGCATGTTCTGAAGGCCGCCAGAACCTCCGAGCCGCCGCCGACTCCGCGTAGTGACGCCTAACCCAGTCCTCCGGCCCCGCCTCCCCGACGAGGCGAACCACCCGGTTCCACCGCTGCAGGAGCTCCGCATGCCGCACCAGCCGGTCAATCGCCTCCGACGCCAGCTCACCACCAAACTCCCGGCGAAACAGATCCGCATGTTTCACGTGAAACACCTCAAGACGCTCACAACCCGACAGCGCCACTGTTTCACGTGAAACACACGAGTTGCTTCCTCAACAGATCCAACAACCCTCCCTCCAACAAGATCATCTCAAGACCGCAGCCACCAACGGCCTCTCGCCGAACGAAGCAAGCAGTGCGCGCCCCCTTTCCCTCTGGAGCAGCGCCTGGGTGCGCCCGACCGTCGACGACCCCAGTGAGGTTGTGGGGTGGTGTGTGCCTGAAAGGCCGGCGGCGAAGCAACGCGCGACGCCCTCCAGCCAGCTACAGGACCGGAGGGGAGAGGGTCCCACAAGCTGGCGGGTGACCCCGGCGACCCCCAGCCCGCGACGCACACCCCACGACCTCCGCCGGAGACGGCGCCAGCCGCAACCCGAGGCGCGCTAGACGCTGCTGATGTTGACGCGTTTGAAGTAGCCGTTGCCGTGGCTTTCCGTCTCGACGTCGGGGTCGTCGGCGAGAGTGATGTGGACGATGCGGCGGTCGGCCGGGTTCATCGGCCGCAGAGTGCGCGTACCGCCGCGGGAAACGACCTCCTCGGCCACGCGGCGCGCGAGACCTCTCAGGCGCTCTTCCTTTCGCTGCTGATAGCCGCCGCTGTCAAGGTGGCACGGGACGATGCGACCCAACCTCCCGTACATCACCCGCGGTAGAAGGTGCTGGAGCGCGAGGAGAACCTGACCCTCGTCCTCGACCAACAACTCCTGGTCCACTCCCTCGATCTCGACTTCCAGCCGCCCGTCGGCGAGGACCATGTCCGCGGAGACCTCGAGGTCGGCCAACTCGAGCAGTTGCCGAAAGGCGCTCCGGGCGATCTCCAGGATCTCCTCCGCGTCCGGGTCTGGTTGGTCCGATCCCTCGTGCGCCGCCGAATGCTCCGCCGGCGGCTCCTCCTCGAGGCCGGGCGTTGCGTCTTCGGAAGCCGAGGGTTCAGGCCCCGCCGGGGATTCCTCGACCGCCGCCTCCTGACGGGTTTCGACCTCGGCCTCCTCCCCGGCGCCCGTTCCGACCTGTTCCGGATCGACCCGGATCACGACGCGACGGCGCTTTACGAAGCCGTGTCGCTTCTCCACCCGATCAAACACCACCTGATCGGGTGGCACCCCAAAATGATTCGCGGCCGCCAACACGGCCCGAGCCTCCGTTTCGCCCGAAAAGAACACGCTGTTCGTGGTTGCGTTCATCAACTCCCGTCCTGACTCACTTCTTGGTTTCGGCCGCCTGCGCCGCCACTTCGCCGCCCAGGTAGCCCGCCTTCTTCAGCTTGTTGTAGACCCCGGTCTGCACGATTCCCAGCAGATTGTTCGTCAGCCAGTAGAGGACCAGTCCGCTCGGGAAGCTGAACGAGAAAATCGTGAACCAGATCGGCATCGTGTTGATGATCAGCTTCTGGGTCTTGTTCGCGGGCGGCGGCAGCATCCGCTGCTGAAGGAACTGCGAGGCGCCCATGACCAGAGGCAACACATAGATGGGATCCGGCAGCGCCAGGTTGTGGATCCATCCGAGCCACGACGCGTCCCACAGCTCCACCGCCTCACTCAGGAGCCGGAAGAACCCGAAGAACACCGGCATCTGGAACAGGATCGGCAGGCAACCGCTGGCGGGATTCACGCCCTCCTCGCGAAACAGAGCCTGAATCTCCTCGTTCATCTTGCGCTGCATGTCCATCCGCGGGCGGCCCTTCCCGTCCTTGAGCTTGGGCCGGTACTTCGCACGGATCGCCTCCATGCGCGGATTCAGCTTCTGGATCCGCTGCATGGACACCTGGCTCTTGTGGGTCAGCGGGAACAGCACCAGGCGGATGAGCACGGTCATCAACACGATGCTCCACCCGTAGTTCGCGACGACGTTGTCGTAAATCCAGCGTAAACCGAACTGCAACGGGCGCGAGATCACACCGAAGAAGCCGTATCGCACGGTCTTCTCCAGTTGCACGCCCATTGTCTTCAGGGCGTCGTACTGTTTGTCCCCGAAGTACGCCCGTCCCGCGAGTTCGCCGCCCGACGAGCGCAGAACCAGCATCAGGTCTCTTGTCAGGCCCGCTGTGGCAGCGTCCGCGGCCTCGAACATGGCGAAGCCGCCCAGGTTGCCGTCGATCTCCTCCAGGTTCGCGACCGGCCGCGCCTGAACGGTTCCACGGGCGCCGGCCGGGATCACCGCAGTGATGAAGTACCGGTCCTCGAGCGAAACCCAGCGGGGATTGCCTCCCAGATCGAACGGATCTTCCGCCTTGCGAGGCTCCAGCGACTCCAGGTCGCCATCCACGAACCAAGTCGCCGCGCGTCGCTGCTGGCTCGAGAGTCGGCTCTCCAGCTCGTCCACGGTCGGATTCCGGATTCCCGGACCCAACACCAACCCCCAGGAATCGCCGGGCGACTCGATCTCATACCGGAAGGTCAGACCCCCGGTTTGAACCGTGTTTTTCGGAATGTGGAACGTCTTTGTCGCTACACCCAGGTCACCGCTGTAGCGGAAGCTGAGCCGCGTGTCGCCATCTTCGGACGTGCGTTCGACGACGAACAGCGCGTCATTCAGCGCCGAACCGCGCTGCGAGCCCTGGAAGCCGAACGGATAGGGCTGGCCGGCCTCGCGCCTCCGCACCAGCTCCACCGGCTCGCCGCCGTTCGGCCGGCGCAGCTCGAAGGACAGCAATTGAGCGCCGCGGTTCGTGAACTCGAGCGTCGCGTTGCCCGACTCCAACACCACGCGCTGCTCGGCGGCGGCCTCTGCCCTTTCCACCACCGCGGGCGGCGAAGGAGTCGGCGCCGTCCCTCCACTCGAAACCGGAGGTGCCGAACTCGGCTGGGCCGAGGCTTCGCCGTCGACCGCCTGGCCGGTTTCGCGGATTGCAACCGGCGACTGCTCCACCGGCGGCGGCGGCGCGAAGAGAAACTGCCAGAGGAGCAGAACACCCAGGGAAAGGACGGCCGCGAGTAGAAGTCGTCGGCTATCCATCAGCCGCGGCCCTCATCTCGATGGGCCGCCTGAAACCGCGCAAGAGCCAACCCTGCAGGCGGCAGATCGATGCCTCCGCGGCCGAGCGGCTGGCAGCGCAGAACGCGGCGGACCGTGAGCCAACTCCCCGCCAACAGGCCGTGGCTCCGCAGAGCGATCTGCCCGTACTCCGAGCAGGTAGGGCTGAACCGGCAAGCGCGCGGCAGAAGCGGCGACAACCACCGCTTGTACCCGCGCAGCAGCGCGACGGCGGCCCGGACGGGGAGGTTCATCGCCGCGACCCGCGGCGGGAGCGACCGGCCTTGCGCCGGGCTACCGCGCGAAACAGACGAGTCAACTCGCTGTAGAAACGGCTACGGTCGGTCGCGGCCGCGGCGGTCTTCAGATGGACCACGACGTCCACCGCGGGCAGCAGATCCCGGCTGACCTGCTGACGGTAGTGCTCGCGCACGCGCCGGCGCAGCCGGTTGCGCACCACGGCACCGCCCACCCGCCGGCTGGCCGTTAGCCCGAGCCGCGGATGGCCGACGTCATTCGCCCGCACGTGAAACACCGCGATGTCGCCGTGCAGACGACGGCCCCGGCGATAGACCCTGCGATAGTCGCGGCTCGACCGGATACGCTCGACTGCCGGTGCGACATCGGGGTCGCATCGCGGGCTGCTCGATCGGCCCAACGTCAGACCGTCAGGCGCTTGCGGCCCTTGCGGCGCCGGCGGGAGAGAATCGCCCGCCCATGCCGCGTCCGCATCCGGGAGCGGAAACCATGCTTCTTCTTGCGACGCCGGTTGTTCGGCTGGTATGTCCTCTTCACGTTCTTTCCTTCCTAGGGTGCGGGTCGGTGGAGCAATGGCGGAGAGGGTGGGATTCGAACCCACGGACCGCTTGCACGGTCATAGGGGTTCTCGTGAGACCGCCCGGTCTCGTCCGATGGTTGGCGGAGAGGGTGGGATTCGAACCCACGGACCGCTTGCACGGTCAACGGTTTTCGAGACCGCCCCATTCGACCACTCTGGCACCTCTCCTCGTTCGTCGCCCCTCCGGCGTATTCCGCCTTCTCCTGCCCCGGAATGGCGGAGAGGGTGGGATTCGAACCCACGGTAGAGTTGCCCCTACACATGCTTTCCAGGCATGCACCTTCGACCACTCGGTCACCTCTCCCCTACAAATTCGATCGCCCGCTCGACCGTAGACGCCGGAAGAACGAGCGCAACAATTCTGAGCTCTCCTCCGCCAGGACGCCGGAGCATACCGTGATTTGGTGATTCAGTCTCGGTTCACGGACGAGATCCCCGACCGAGCCGCAGTAGCCACCCTTCGGATCCCGCGCCCCGAACACGAGCCGGTCGATTCGGGCGTTGACCATGGCGCCGGCGCACATGGCGCAGGGCTCCAGGGTGACGTAGACCGAGCAACCCTCGAGCCGCCAGTCCTGCTGCCGCGCGGCAGCCTGGGCCAGCGCGATCATCTCGGCATGCGCCATCGGATCGCCCCAGGACTCCCTGCGGTTGTGGCCCCGACCGACGACCTCCTCATCCCGCACGACAACGGCGCCCACCGGGACCTCTCCGGCGGCTGCCGCGAGACGGGCCTCGTCGAGGGCCGACTCCATGGCCGTTCGATCGTCCACTCGGCGAGCAACCGTAGCAGCACCCACTCCGGCGTCGCGCCGCATCGACGACCCGCTGCGGGCTGTTACCATCCGGTTCGATCCTCGCCTCCACGCCGTGGCGCGGGTCGAGAGGTGACCGAAGGGTTCGGGCCCTGTGTATCGACCGGCCCCGAACCTCGTCAGGCCCGGAAGGGAGCAGCGATAGGGTGTTCGTTTCGAGGGCGCAGTTCAGCCGGAACCCTTCAGTGACTTCTCTGTCCCGGTCGGCGATGAGGCCGTCAAGATCGACCGACGCGGTCCCGGCGCCGGCGCGATCCGTCGCGCGACTCCTCCTCCGGGCTGGCAGGTAGGCCATGGCGTACCAGGCGCTGGCGCGCAAGTGGCGCCCCCAGACGTTCGCCGACCTGGTCGGGCAGGAGGCGATCGTGACCGCGCTGGGGAACGCGCTGCGCGAGGGGCGAATCGCCCAGGCCTACCTGTTCTCGGGCATACGTGGCGTCGGCAAGACGACCGCCGCGCGCATCCTCGCCAAGGCCCTGAACTGCGTCGGAGAAAACGGTTCCACCACCGGCCCGGTCGCCGACCCCTGCGACAAGTGCCTCGTCTGCCAGGAAATCAGGCAGGGCGGAGACCTCGACGTACTGGAGATCGACGCCGCCACCTACTCCAAGGTCGAACAGGTTCGCGATCTCACCGAGAGCCTCAAGTACGGCCCCGCCCGGGACCGCTACAAGGTCGTCGTACTCGACGAGATCCACCGGCTGTCCAGACAGGCCTTCGACGCTCTGCTGAAGATCGTCGAGGAGCCGCCCGCGCACCTCACCTTCGTCTTCGCGACCACCGAAATCGAGATCGTGCCGGCGACGATCCTGTCCCGCTGCCAGGAGTTCCACTTCCGCCGCGTGCCCGCCAACCCGATGGTTGCCCACCTGACGAGGATCTGCGAGGAGGAGAAGATCGAGGCCAGCCGGGCAACCCTGCGCCTGATCGCGCGCGCCTCGGAAGGCAGCATGCGCGATGCGGTGGCGCTACTCGATCAACTCGCCACCTTCGGCGGCGGCAAGCTCGCCGACGAGGATGTCGGCCGGTTGCTCGGAGGCATCGACGCCGTGCTCCTGTCCAGCCTCCTCGAGGCCATCCTCGCCGGCGAGGGCGCGCGCGTGTCGCAGACGATCCGGTCCATCGAGGACGACGGCACCGACCCGCGGCAGGTCTTCACCCACTTCCTCGGGTTCCTGCGCAGCGCCCTGCATCTGGCGCAGGGTCTCGACCCGGAGCAACTCGACCTGCCCGCCGAGGCCGCGACCGGACTCGAGCGGGTCGCGGCCGGCGCGGGCTACGAGAACCTGCTTCGGCTCCTGCACCTGTTGCTCAGCAGTGAGACCGTCGTGAGGCGCGCCGACGCCCCCGGCCTCGCACTCGAGGTCGCCCTGCTCCGCGCGGCCGAACTGCCGCGGCTGGTGCGGATCGAGCAGCTTGGAGCCGCTCTGCCAAACCCTCCCCACGCCGGCGCACCGCCACCGCAGCGCACGTCCTCCGCACCGGCGGACCCCGAACCAGGCCCGGATGGCGCCGTCCGCGCCACCCGCGAGACAGGCCGGACGCCCGTCGACGAGCGCACGGACGCCACCCCCGCGGTTGCCGGCCCCGGCGTCGGGTCGGACGCGGCCGGCGAGATCAGCCAGTTCCTCGCTTCGAACCATCCTTCGCTGGCCGGCCTGCTCGACTTCCACAAGGCCCACTTCGCCGTTCAGGGCAGCACGCTCGTCGTCACGGCCGTACCGGCGCTCGATGACGCGCTACGCGACGAGGCGAAGGCCGGCCAACTGAAGGCCGCCGCACGCGCGGTCCTGGGGCCCGGGGCCGCCTGGAAGACGACCCCCGCCACGCCGCGGCCGCCAGAAGGCGACTCCGAGCCCGCGGCCGGCCCCGCAGCCTCCACGCCGGCGCCGCCGCGGAGAAACGCGCCCGCCGGCCAGCCAGCGCGGCCGCCAGCCAGCCGCACGCCCCCGCCGGGCGCCGAAGGCCGCACCGCCGCCGAGGAGGATCCGACCGTGCGCGCCGTGCTCGATATCTTCGGCGGCCGCGTGGTCGACGTCAGACCCCGAACCCACTGACTGCTCTCGAGCTCAACACCCGACAGGAACAACCACGATGAACATTCAGAAGCTGATGCGACAGGCCCAGGAAATGCAGCAGCAGATGCAGCGTGATCTGGCCACGGCCGAGTTCACCGCCAGCGTCGGCGGCGGCATGGTCGAGGTGCGCATGAACGGCGAAAAGGAGGTGCTCGCCGTTCGCATCGATCCCGAAATGCTCGACCCCGAGGACACGGACATGGTCCAGGACCTCGTGCAGGCCGCCGTGAACGAAGCCGGACGCAAGGTCAACGAGTACGTCGGCCAACGCCTCGGCGGCATGGCCGCCGGGATCCCCGGTCTGACCTGATGGCGGCAGATCCTCTGTCCAGCCTGGTAGAGGAGCTCTCGCGCCTGCCGGGTATCGGCCCGAAGACCGCCCGGCGACTGGCCCACCACCTTCTCCGCGTCGACCGGACACGGGCGGAAGCGCTTGCCAAGGCGGTCATCGACGTCAAGGACCGCATGATCCACTGCTCCACCTGCCATCAGATCACCGCAGTGGATCCCTGTTCGATCTGCAGCGACCCGGAGCGCGACCAGTCCAAGCTCTGCGTCGTCGAGGAGCCGTTCAACATCGAACCGATCGAGCGCACCGGTGAGTTTCGGGGCATCTACCACGCCCTGCTGGGCTCCCTCTCGCCCCAACGCGGCGTCGGGCCCGACGAACTGACCGTCGCCTCCCTCCTCGACCGGCTCGACGGCGTCGAGGAGGCGATTCTCGCGATGAACCCGAACGTCGAAGGCGAAGCCACCGCCCTCTACCTCGCCGGCCTCCTGGGCAAACGCGGCGTACGCGTCACCCGACTGGCCTTCGGCCTCCCCGTCGGCGGCGACATCGACTACGCCGACCAGGTCACCCTCGCCCGGTCGTTGGCCGGCCGCCGCTCCCTGTAGCCCGTCACCTGCTTGGCGTTGCGCGGCACCCGACTGGTGGAGGACGCACCCGCCCGTCTTGGGTTCACCTCTCCCACTGGGTGCGCCGGCCTTCTGCAGCACGGCCCCCGGAGCGGAATGGGGGCGGGTGACCCGGTGCTCAGGCCTGCCGGCCTTCTGGCCGGCATCCGGATCTTCTGACGGGCTCACGGGATGGGGGACGGTGCTGGGCTGAGGGCAGGGCCCGACAGCGGATAGCGGGTCAGGCTTCCGGCAAGGGGAAGAGGGAAGGGACGCTAGCCTTCGACGGTCTGTATGGTCTCTCCTGGTTCACACCGACTCGACCGTGGCGATCAGCTTCCGCGAATGCGGACCTTGCCTCCGGGGCCACGTGCGCGGAAGGCAGCCGAACGGCTGGACGCGGCCGAGGCGCCTGGGATCAACACCCTGATCGGCGGGGCCACGGCGATGCTGTGGGAGGAGGCACTAGGCAGCAATGTGCTTGATATCGACGGCAATCGCTATCTCGACCTGACGGCAGGCTTCGGGGTCGCGGCGGTTGGTCACCGGCACCCTGGCGTCGTGTCGGCGGTCAAGCGGCAGGCGGATCGCCTACTCCACGGGCTCGGCGACGTCTATGCCCATCCGGCTCGCCTTGAACTGAGTGAGCGCCTGGGTTCCCTGGCGCCTCTTCGCGAGCCCCGCGTCTACTTCGCCGCCTCGGGAGCCGACGCGGTGGAGATCGCTCTCAAGACGGGACATCTCTACAGCGGTCGTCCCGGAATCCTCACCTTCACGCCGGCCTACCACGGCACAACGCTGGGGGCCCTCCAGGGCACCTCGAGGCCGGCTTTTCGGACTCCCTTCACCGAGCCGCTGGAGAACCAGGTTCATCGTCTGCCCCATGGCGCCAGGCTTGAAGAGATACAGCACCTGCTGGAACAGCAGCCGTCGATCGGAACCTGTCTGGTCGAGCCGGTGATCGGCCGCGAGGCGACCCGATGGCCGCCTCCGGGCTGGCTGGCCGGATTGGCCGCGACATGCCGCGAGCACAACGTGGTGCTGGCGGTTGACGAGATCTTCACCGCCTTCGGCCGCTGCGGCGAGTGGTTCCTGAGCGAAGAGGCGGGCATCGAGCCCGATCTCATCTGCTGCGGCAAGGCCCTCGGCGGCGGTCTCCCGATCGCCGCCGTGCTCGGAGAGAAGGAGGTCATGGCCTCCTGGCAAACAGACGGCGAGGCCCGCCACACCGCGACCTTCGTCGCCCACCCCCTCGCCTGCTCTGCCGCTCTCGCGACCCTCGAGGCGATCGGGAGTGAAGGCCTGATCGAGCGTTCCCAGCGAATGGGCCGCCGCTTCGCCCATCGCGTCGAACCGCTCGAGCAGCACCCCGGCGTCGTCGACGTCCGCGGCACGGCACTGTTGTGGGGCGTGGAACTCAACGCGCCCGAACGCGCGTTCCGCCTCTCCCGGCACCTCCTCGAGCGCGGCCTGATCGCCCTGACCGGCGGCGCCTCCGGCACGGTGCTGCAGATCGCACCGCCCCTGGTCGTCACCGAGCGCCAACTGGACTTCGCGGCGGACTCCCTCATCCAGGCTGTTTCCTCGATGGCTCCTGATCCCTAGCTGCGTCCGACGCTTACGCGTTCGCGATGCGGTCGCAGATGCGGTCCAGCGCCGACTCGTCGAGGTAGGGGTGCATCGGCAGGCTGACGACGCGGTCGGCAAGGCTCTCGCTGGCCGGCAGTGATCCCGGACCGCGGCCGTACGGCTCGTACGCGGGCTGCAGGTGCATCGGACGCGGGTAGTAGACCGCGGTCGGAATCCCGGCGCGGTCGAGATGGCCGCGCAGCGCATCCCGGGTAGATGCCGACGGCCTTCCATCCCGGTCGTCCACGCGCAGCGTGTACTGGGCCCAGCTCGACTCCACCCCGGCGCCGCACACCGGCGCCGCGACGCGCCAGCGCGCGCTCATCGACTTCGACGCGGCCTCCAGTCTTTCCGTATAGCCCGCAGCCACCGCGCGTCGAGCCGCGAGCTCCTGCTCGAAGATCGTGAGCTTGGCCAGCAGCACCGCCGCCTGCAGCGTGTCCAGCCGCCCGTTCATCCCCAGGCGCACGATGTCGTAGCGGTCGGCGCTCTGGCCGTGCTCCCGGATCGAGCGGACCACCTCCAGGATCGCGGGTTCCGTGCCGAGGACCGCGCCGCCGTCGCCGTAGCCGCCAAGCGGCTTGGCTGGGTAGAAGCTCGTCGTCGTCAGCTTTGCCAGCGATCCAACGGGCACGCCCCCGAGGCGCGCACCGAAGCTCTGGGCGGCATCCGAGATCACCTCGAGGTCCCTTGCCGCCGCCCATTCACCGAGCGGATGCTCGGGCATCGGCTGGCCGAACAGATCGACGGTGATCACGGCCCTGGGAACAGCGCTTCCGCTGCGCATCAGCCGGTCGAACTCCTGATCGAGCGAATCGAGGTCGAGCAGAAAGTCATCCTCGCGCACGTCGACGAACACCGGCACGGCGCCCGCCAACAGGACGACCTCGGCAGTCGCCGTGAATGTGAAGGAGGGCACGAACACCGCCTCGGGCCGACCCTCCCCGCGCCCTATGTCCAGCGCGAGCAGGGCGATCAGGAGCGCGTCCGATCCGCTCGACACGGCGACGGCGGACGCGCCGCCCAGCCGCCCCAGTTCCGCCTCCAGCTCCTCGATTTCAGGACCCATCACGTAGCGGCCGTGGTCGAGGACGGTAGCGATCCGTCGATCGATTGCCGGTCGCAACCGCCGCGACTGAGCCGCCAGGTCAACGAACGGAATCCGCTTCTCCCGGGCGGAGGGCACCTTGCGGTTCGTCATGCGCCGGAGTGTATTGGCATCCGGGCCAACGACTTGCCGAGCAACGACGAAGTCGGCAAGCCGGCAACCTCCTCCGGAGCGAACCACCGGAGGCGGCCCGGATCCGAACCCGCGTGCGGCGCCGCCGCTCCGGGGGCCGGCCGCCAGCGCGCAAGCGCGACCCGCACGAGGAAGTCCCGGTAGGTGACGGCGTGGCGCACCGCGACCCGGTCGACGTCGCAATCCCACGCCCCACCGAACTCCTCCCGGAGCAGCTCGGCCGCTTCGCTTGCCGATTCATCGCCGGTCGCGAGTTCAACCGTCGGCAGATGCCAGCGGCCGGCCAGCCAGTTCGCGTCTTCCGGGCGGCGGTGCAACAGCACGCCGTGGCCGCTCCTGACCACCGCCGTGAAGCAATGGACCTTCTCGCGAGCCCGCCCACGTGACGCGGAGGGGAAAGCCCGGGGATCCAGCCCGGCGCTCTGGAAAGCCTGGCAACCCGGAGCGAGCGGGCAAACAGCGCAATCCGGGCGTCCGCGACGGCAAACCAACGAACCCAGCTCCATCAAGGCCTGATTCGAGTCGCCCGGCCTCCCGGGATCCAGCAGCTTCGCGGCGGTAGCCAGCAGCAGCCGTCGGGCTCCGGCACGCTTGGGCGGCCGCGACGAAGCCAGGAAGCGGCTCAGGACGCGCTCCACGTTGCCGTCGAGCACCGGCACACTTTCCCCGGCCAGCCGGCTGGCCAGGATCGCCGATGTGTACGCGCCGACTCCGGGCAACTCGCTCCACTCCGCGGCACTCTTGGGAAACACGCCCCGCTCGGCCACCAGGCGCGCCGCCCGATGGAGGTTCCGGGCCCGGCGGTAGTAGCCAAGGCCCGACCACGCGGCCTCGACTTCCTCGACTTCGGCCGCGGCCAGTCCTTCGAGCGTCGGGAAGGCGTCGAGGAACTCCGGATAGCGCGATGCGACGACCTCGCTCCGGGTCTGCTGGAGCATGACTTCCGCAACGAGCAGCTCGTACGGATCCTCCGAGTCGCGCCACGGCAGATGGCGGCGGAAACGGTCGAACCAGGCCAGCAGCTCTTCCCCGAGCCCCTCCGGTTGAACTAACTCCAACAAGGGCCTGAACCTAGACCGACCGAGCCGATCGGAGCCGACCTCGCAGCCAAAGAAAAGACAGAGAAAGTGCCAAGAAACCTCTTGTTCCCGCCAAGGCTCGCTGCTATCCTGCCCTTCTCGCGTAACGGAGACCGCCCGGCCTGAAGAGACAGGACGTTCGCTTGTCCGAGACCCGAATTTTCGGTGCCGGTCGTCCCGAGGTTTTCCACACAGTGCGGAAAACCTGCGGAACATAGCTCTGAGGAGCGACTGGCCCCTGGCACCCGCTTGGGGAACAGGTGGTGACCGGGCGATTGGTGTCTGGGGGACAGGTGCGTCTCTGGGAAGAGCAGGGAGAAGAGGGAGCAGAACCGTTGGCGGTCGTCCTTGAGGGCGCGATTCCACCTTGCCTGAAGGCGGCGGAAGACGCGCGTGAACGGAGTGCGCGACATGCCTAGTTCCGTGTGGCCGACTCTACGCCGGCAGTTGCGTGCCGACCTGCCGCCGGATGAGTTCCGCACCTGGTTCCATCCGCTCCGGGTCGCCTCGGAGGATGCCGAACAGTTGATCCTCGAGGCACCGAACTCCCGCTTCGTCGCGGCGCTGGAGGAAGGCTTCCGGCCCATCGTCGACTGGGCGATCGCCGATCTCAAGGGGCCGACCTTTCAGGTTCTCTTCAAGAGCGGCGATGCGGTCAGGCGACCCGCCCGGCCGGCGAGTTCTTCGCGGAAGCCGGCGGCGGCAGTCGAAGACGACGCGGCAGCCGGCAGCTCCCTGAACCCGCAGTACCGCTTCGGCTCGTTCGTGATCGGCAATTCGAACCGCTTCGCCTGCGCTGCCTCCCAGGCCGTGGCGGAGAAGCCCGGGATCGCCTACAACCCTCTCTTCCTCTACGGCGGTGTGGGCCTGGGCAAGACCCACCTGCTGCACGCGATCGGCAACCGTCTCCGCGGAACCGCCCCCGGAACGCGCGTCGTCTACCTGGCCGCCGAGGACTTCGTGAACGACCTGATCACGTCGATCCGGTTCGAGCGGATGCCCGCTTTCCGGGAGCGCTACCGGACGATCGACGTCCTTCTGGTCGACGACATCCAGTTCCTGGCCAAGAAGGAGCGGTCGCAGGAAGAGTTCTTCCACACGTTCAACGTTCTCTACACGCGACAGAAGCAGATCATCGTCACGTCCGACGCGCAGCCGCGGGACCTGGCCGACATGGAAGAGCGGCTACGGAGTCGCTTCGGATCCGGTCTCCTGGCGGACATCCAGGCTCCCGACCTGGAAACCAAGGTCGCGATTCTCCAACGCAAAGCCCGACAGCTCCAGGGCCTGGAGCTCGACACGGATGTCGCCCTGTTCATCGCCCGGCAAGTGCACTCCAATGTGCGGGAGCTCGAAGGACTGCTCAACCGCGTCATCGCCTTCGCGTCGCTCTCCGGTGCCCGGCTCGACCTGGACTTCGCCAAGGAGGCGCTGCGCGACGTCCTGCCCGAACAGGACCGCCCCGTCTCCGCGGCGCAGATCGTCAAGTCCGTCGCCCACCACTACGGGCTCAAGGTGCGCGAGATCAAGAGCAAGAGCAACTCCCGGCAGATCACTTATCCCCGGCAGATCGCGATGTACCTCTGCAAGCAACTGACCGAGATGTCGTACCCGGAGATTGGCAGGCTGTTCAACGGCAAGCATCACTCGACGGTGATGTACTCCGTCGAGCAGATCGAGCGGCGCCGCGCGGAGGACGAGCGGCTGGCCGCTCAGTTGGAGCGCTTCGCCCGCCAACTCAGTTGAAGCGGGCTTCAACTCTGTCGCAGTTGAACCGGCCTTCAACTCTGTTGCGCAGCCGCTCGCGTCCGGGGCCGCCTGGCAGCCGAACATCCTGCGGAATCCCGGCGGATCCATCACGAGCCGGTTGCGTGGTGGCGGCGGATTGGACCGGTGTTCGCTTCGGCCTGTCTGCGGACGAAAATCGCCTCGACTCCGACTGGTGCGCGAATCTCCGCAGAATGCACAATGGCTCCACTGCTTCGTCCACCGCTTACCGTCAGGCAATCTGGACCGCAAGTTCCTTTACTTGAAGGGTTTACATGACATGTTCACAGACGTCATGGTCGCCTGTTACGACTACTTGGATGGTGTATATTGACTTCTTGAGGAGAGCGTAGATGAAGACCAGGGTTGAACGAGGAGAGTTGCTGGCTGAACTCGTCGCGATGCGCGGCGTCGTGGAGAGCAGGTCGACGATTCCAGTGCTGTCTCACCTGTTGTTGCGGGTTCGGGAGAACCGGCTGGAACTGGCGGCGACGGATCTCGATGTCTCGCTCACTTCTTCCTGCGCGGCCGAAGAGGGTGCCAGCGAGCCGGGAGCCACGGCGGTTCAGGCGCGCAAGCTCCTGGAGATCGTTCGCGCCCTGGGAGATGGTCCGGTCGAGTTGTCGACCGGCGAGTCCAACTCGCTCCACATCGTTGCCGGCTCCTCGCGGTTCCGCATCAACGGTCTCTCGCCCGAGGACTTTCCGACCCTGACCGCGGTCGATCCCGACTCCGCCTCGGCTTCTTTCGAGGTGCCCTTCGCCGACTTCAAGCGCATGATCGGCAAGGTGATCTTCGCCGTGTCCGCCGAAGAGTCGCGGTTCCAGTTGAACGGTGCGCTGCTCAAGCTCAAGGAGGGCGCAGTCGAGCTGGTGGCGACCGACGGCCACCGCCTGGCCCTGATCGAGGTGGAGATGTCCGGCGTCACCGAGGCCGACGGCGTGCTGGCGCCGCGCAAGGCGCTGCTCGAACTGTTGCGGTTCGACAGTGACGAGAACGTCACGTTTCGCCGCGGCGAACACCATCTCGCCTTCGTGATCGGGCGTCGCGAGTTGACCTGTCGGATCCTGGAGGGCACGTTTCCCGACTACGAGAAGGTCATCTCGCAGGACAACGACCGGAAGGCGTCCTTCGCCCGCCAGGAGCTCGCCGAGGTGGTGCATCGGGTTGCCCTGCTGACCGGCGATCGGGCGCCGATGGTGAGGTTCAGGTTCGACGCGCAGTCGCTGCTCGTGTCGTCGTCGAACCCGGACCAGGGGGAGGCCGAAGAGAGCCTCGAATGCGACTACGAGGCGGAGAATCTGGAGATCGGCATGAACCCCGCCTACGTGCGGGACTTCCTGGGCGCAGTCGATACCGACCGGGTCGAGTTTGCGCTGAAGGACGAGAACAGCCAGTGCCTCGGACACCCTGTTGACGGCGCCGATTCGCGCTATCTGTGCGTGATCATGCCGATGCGAATCTGACTGGGTGCACCGGCCTTCTGGCCGGCATCCGGCGCGCAGCGCCGAACTCCGCTGGTTCTCCTGCTTCAGCCATCTTGGATCGCTCGTTGGACGCGGACGTAAACCCCTTGTTTTCAGCTAGTTAAGGCCCGCTCCGAGCGGCCCTGGGAAACTAGGGATCTGCGCCGTCCTGTGATAGTTTTCCGCACATGGCGGACGCCGGAACAGGCGGTGTTCAGACGGTGGTCGAATCCGGGTATTCGGCGAAGGACATCAAGGTCCTCAAGGGCCTTGAAGCGGTCCGCAAGAGGCCCGGAATGTACATCGGCGATACCGATGACGGCTCGGGTCTGCACCACATGGTGTTTGAGCTCGTCGATAACGCGATCGACGAGGCGCAGGCGGGCTTTTGCAGCCAGGTGGAGGTCACCATCCACGCGGACGGCAGCGTCTCGGTGACCGACGACGGCCGCGGCATTCCGGTGGGCCTTCACGAGGGCGAGCAGCGGTCCGCGGCAGAAGTGATCATGACCGAACTCCACTCGGGCGGGAAGTTCGACCAGAACTCCTACAAGGTGTCGGGCGGGCTGCACGGCGTGGGCCTGTCCGTGGTCAACGCCCTCTCAGTACGCCTCGAGCTGGAGATCGACCGGGACGGTCACCGCTGGCAGCAGACCTACAGCCGCGGCGTACCGGTCGGTTCGATCGAGGCGGTATCCGATCTGGCGGCGGCCGATCCGACCGGTACGCGGATTCGCTTCACACCGGATCCCGACGTCTTCACGCAGCTCGTCTTCGACTACCAGACCCTCCTGCAGCGTTTGCGGGAGCTGTCGTTCCTCAACCGGGGCATCGCCATCCGGCTCGTCGACGAGCGGACCGGCAAGCGGGCCGACTTCGAGTACGAGGGCGGCATCAGCAGCTTCGTCGCCCATTTGAGCCGGAACAAGACACCGCTGCATCCGGAACCGGTCTACCTGGTCGGCCAGATGGGCGAACCCGGTTCGAGCGAGTCGGTCGAGGTCGCGCTGCAGTGGAGCGACAGCTACCAGGAACGGATCCTCTGCTTCACGAACACGATCAACAATCGTGACGGCGGCACCCATCTGTCGGGCCTGCGCTCGGCGTTGACGAGGACGGTGAACAACTACGTGGCCTCCTCGGGTCTCGGCAAGAACCTGAAGGAGAAGCTCTCCGGCGAGGACATCCGCGAGGGGCTGGTCGCGATCGTCTCGGTGAAGGTCCAGGACCCCAAGTTCTCCAGCCAGACGAAGGAGAAGCTCGTCTCCTCGGAGGTGCGCGGCTGGGTCGAGTCGACCGTCGGAGAGCAGCTCGCCAACTTCCTGGAGGAGAACCCGCGCGACGCCCGGCACGTGATCGAGAAGGCGGTCGAGGCGGCCCGGGCGCGGGAGGCGGCGCGCAAGGCGAGGGAACTCACCCGGCGCAAGGGCGCCCTGGACAGTTCGAACCTGCCGGGCAAGCTTGCCGACTGCAGTGAACGGGATCCGGCCTTCGCGGAGCTCTTCCTGGTCGAGGGCGACTCCGCCGGCGGTTCGGCGAAGCAGGGCCGCGACCGGCGGTTCCAGGCCGTCTTGCCGCTCAAGGGAAAGATCCTGAACGTTGAGCGCGCGCGCCTCGACAAGATGCTCTCCTCAGAGGAGATCAGGACCCTGATCCAGGCTCTGGGTACCGGCATCGGTTCCGAGGACTTCGATGTCGACCGGCTCCGCTACCACAAGCTGATCATCATGTGCGACGCGGACGTCGACGGCAGCCACATCCGGACGCTGATCCTGACCTTCTTCTACCGCCAGATGAAGGAGATCATCGACCGGGGCCACCTGTTCATCGCTCAGCCGCCTCTCTACAAGGTCACCGAAGGCCGTCGGTCGAGCTACCTGAAGGACGACGAGGAGTACCACGACTACCTCGTGAAGAGAATCCTCAAGGGCTGGCAGGTCGCGCTCCCCAACGGCGACGTGGGCGATCCGATCGTGTTCGAGGGAGCGGGCCTGAGTCGCCTGCTCGACCATCTCGCGGCCTTCCGGCGAACCCTCGAGTCCCTGAGTGCGCGCGGTGTGCCGGCGGATGCTCTGAGGGCGGTGATCGCCGGTGGAGTCAGGAACAGGGACAGCCTCGCCGACCGCGAACGGCTGCAGCGGATTGCACAGATCATCGAAGCATCCGGCTTCCACGACGTCGAAGTAGCAGGCGGGGAGGAAGGCGGCGAGGGACTGTTCTCGATTCGTTTTCGGTCGCGGAGGGACGGCGTGGACCGGTACGTGACGGTGGACGAGCAACTGGTGACCGGCAGCGAGTTCCGCTCCCTGGTAGCCAACGGGCAGGCGCTCGAAGCGTGGAACTCGCCGTCGATCCAGCTCCGGCAGGTGAACGGCGGGGGCGCGGAGCACCGTGAAGTGCTGTCGCTGGACGAGGCGCTGGACGCCCTGTTCGAGGCGGCGAAGAAGGGTCTTGGCATCCAGCGCTACAAGGGTCTGGGTGAGATGAACCCGGCGCAGCTCTGGGAGACCACGATGGACCCCGAGCGCCGCCGCATGCTGCTGGTTGAGATCGACCACGAGCGGGACGAGGCGACGAACGACATCTTCGAGACCCTCATGGGCGACAAGGTGGAGCCCCGCCGGCAGTTCATCGAACAGAACGCGCTCTACGTGACGAACCTCGACATCTGATCGGCGAATCGTGACGAAGGGCGAACCCCCCATCGCACCGCCTCCGGACGTGCCTCCGGACGGGTCGGAAGCCGGCCGCCAGACCGAGCCCGTTCAGCTCGAACGGGAGATGCGCAGGAGCTACCTCGATTACGCGATGAGCGTGATCATCGGTCGCGCTCTGCCGGACGTGCGGGACGGTCTGAAGCCGGTTCATCGACGGGTGCTCTACGGCATGTGGGAGGCCGGCAACACGGCCGGGCGCGCGTACAAGAAGTCGGCGCGCATCGTCGGCGACGTGATGGGCAAGTACCACCCTCACGGCGATGGCCCCATCTACGACACGGTGGTGCGTCTGGCGCAGGACTTCTCCATGCGCTACCCCCTCGTCGACGGCCAGGGCAACTTCGGTTCGATCGATGGCGACAACCCGGCCGCGATGCGCTACACCGAGGTGCGCCTCACGCGGATCGCCGAGGAGATGCTGCGCGAGGACATCGACAAGGACACGGTCGAGTGGATACCGAACTACGACGGTTCGGAGCAGGAACCGTCTCCCCTCCCGGCCCGAATACCCAACCTGCTGGTCAACGGTTCAGCCGGCATCGCGGTCGGCATGGCGACGAACATCCCGCCCCACCACCTCGGCGAATCGATCGCGGCGGTCAAGCTGCTGATCGACCGCCCGCAGGCATCGCTGGACGAGCTGATGGAACTCATTCCCGGGCCGGACTTCCCTACCGGAGGGTTCATCCACGGCCGGGCCGGCATTCGCAGCGCCTACGAGACCGGCCGCGGTTCGATTCAGGTGCGCGCCCGCGCCGACATCGTGGACAGGGGTTCGGATCGCCAGTCGATCATCGTCTCCGAGATTCCCTACCAGGTGAACAAGGCCCGGCTGATCGAACGGATCGCCGAGCTCGTACGCGAGAAGAAGCTCGAGGGCATCCGCGATCTGCGCGACGAGTCGGATCGCGACGGCATCCGCATCGTGATCGACCTCAAGCGGGGCGAGGTGGCCGAGGTCATCCTGAACACGCTCTACAAGATGACCAAGCTCCAGGTCAGCTACGGCATGAACATGCTGGCGATCGTCGACAACCAGCCTCAGGTGCTGACGCTGCACGACGTGCTGCGCCACTTCCTGGACCACCGCCGTACGGTCGTCATCCGGCGCTGCCGCTACGAGTTGGCGCGGGCGGAGAAGCGAGCCCATGTGCTCGAGGGCCTGCTGATCGCTCTCGATCATCTCGACCAGGTGATCGCCACGATCCGCGCCAGCCAGACCCCGCCGGAGGCCCGGGTGCGGCTGATCGAGGGTTTCGCCCTGACGGAGCCCCAGGCGCAGGCGATCCTCGACATGCGGCTGCAGCGGTTGACCGGACTGGAGCGAGAGAAGCTCCAGGAGGAGTACGCGGAACTGATCGCCGAGATCGGTCGGCTGCGCGCCATTCTGGGATCGGACGAGCTGCTGCTGGCCGAAATCCGGGGCGAACTCGAGGCGATCGAGAAGCGCTACAGCGATCCGCGCCGCACCGAGATCATGGCCCACTCCTCGGACATCACGATCGAGGACATGATCGCCGACGAGGACATGGTCATCACGGTGACGCGATCGGGCTACATAAAGCGGTCGCCGCTCAGCCTGTACCGGGACCAGCACCGGGGCGGCAAGGGTCGAACCGGCATGGCGACCCGGGACGGCGACTTCGTGGAGCAGCTCTACGTCGCGTCCGCCCACAGCTACATCCTCGTGTTCACCGACCGGGGCCACTGCTACTGGCTCAAGGTGCACCAGATACCCCAGATGGGCCCGGCGGCGCGGGGCAAGGCGATCGTCAACCTGCTGCAGCTCGACAGCGGCGAGGGAGTCGCGGCGACCGTCGCGGTCAGGGACTTCCCGGAAGACCGCTTCCTGACCTTCGCCACCGAGACCGGCGTGGTGAAGAAGACCGCGCTGTCGCAGTACTCGCGTCCCCGGGCCAGCGGCATCATCGCGGCTCGAATCGACGAGAGCGACCGGCTGCTGACGGTCAAGTTGACCGACGGCGGCAGCGACCTCGTGCTGGCGACACGGATGGGCTATTCGGTCCGGTTCCCCGAGAACGACCTGCGTTCCCTGAGTCGCGCGACGCGCGGCGTGCGCGGGATCAGTCTGCGCCGCGGAGACCGGGTCGTCTCGATGGAGTGTCTCCTGCCGCCTGGCGAGGACGCCGGGGCGCCGCCTCCGGAAACGACGCTCCTTACCGTCAGCGAGAGCGGTTTCGGAAAGCGGACGGCGCTCGACGAGTATCGCCGCCAGTCGAGGGGCGGGCTCGGGATCATCAACCTCAAGATCTCGGACCGGACCGGGACGGTCGTCGGCGTCCGCGAGGTGGCGGACGACACGGGTCTGATGCTGATCACCCACGCGGGGAAGATCATTCGCATCACCGCGGGCAGCGTGTCTCTGATAGGCCGCGCTACCCAGGGGGTCAAGGTGATGGACCTGGACGACGGCGACCGCATCGTCGCGATGGCCCGGATCCCGGATCGGGGCGAGGACGAAGAGGACAGCGCCGAGGACGCCGCCGCAGACACGGAGCCGATCAACTAAGAGCCGCTTCAGGAGAGATTCACGGATGAAGTTCTTTCTCGACACCGCCGACATCGGAGAGATCGAGACCGGCCTGGAGTGGGGCATGGTCGACGGCGTGACGACGAACCCGAGTCTGATTGCGAAGCAGGGCAAGCCGTACCTGCCGACGGTCCGCGAGATCGCCGAACTGGTGCCCGGCCCGGTGAGCGGCGAAGTTCTCGCCACCGATCTCGAAGGCATGCTCGACCAGGGGCGCCGGCTCGCCGGTCTCGCCCAGAACGTGGTCGTCAAGGTGCCGCTCGGTCCACCCGGACTCACGGCGGTCCAGCGCCTTGCCGCGGAGAACATCCGCTGCAACGTGACGCTCTGCTTCTCGCCGTCGCAGGCTCTGCTGGCGGCGAAGGCGGGGGCCGCCTACATCTCCCCCTTTGTCGGACGGCTCGACGACATCGCCCAGGACGGCATGGACCTGATCCGGCAGGTGATCGTCATGTACTCCCAGTACGACTTCGAGACCGAGGTCCTGGTCGCTTCCGCCCGCCACCCCGTCCACGTCGTGTTGTCGGCGGAAATGGGCGCGGATGTCATCACCCTGCCGTTCAAGACCCTCAGCCAGCTCTACCGTCACCCGTTGACGGACATCGGCCTGAAGCAGTTCCTCGCCGACTGGGAGAAGACCGGGCGCAGCTTCGATGACTGACCGCCGCCGAGCCAGGTCGAGATGAGTATCGACTCCGTTCTGGAGCGCGTGGACCGGGAGACCGGCGCCAGCCTCGAGCAGTTGAAGGAGTACCTCCGGATTCCCTCCGTCTCGACCGATCCGGCCTACGCGGGAGAGATACGACGCTGCGCCGGATTCGTCCGGGAGCGTCTTGAGACCGCCGGGCTCGAAGCCGAGATCGTCGAGACGGCGGGCCATCCGCTGGTCTACGGCGAGTGGCTGGGGGCGCCCGGGCGGCCGACCGTCCTCTTCTACGGCCACTACGACGTGCAGCCGGTAGACCCCCTGGACGAGTGGCGGAACGACCCGTTCGAGCCGACGATCGAAACCGGCGAGCGCGGCGACCAGATCGTCGCCCGCGGCGCGACGGACGACAAGGGCCAGTCCTTCACCCACATCAAGGCGGTCGAGGCGCTGATGGCGGAGACCGGCAGTCTGCCGGTCAACGTGAAGTTCCTCATCGAGGGCGAGGAGGAGTGCGGCGGAGAGGCGATCGAGGCGTACGTGCGGAGCCCGGCCGCCGAACGGCTCGCCTGCGACCTGGCGCTGGTCTCGGACACCTCGATGTACGGACCGGGCCAGCCCTCCGTTCTCTACGGCCTGAAGGGATTGCTCTACACCGAGGTCAGGGTGCGCGGGGCGGCGCGGGACCTCCACTCCGGCACCTTCGGCGGCGCGGTGGCGAACCCGCTGAACGCCCTGGGGACGATGCTGGCGGCGCTGCGCGACCCGGAGGACGGGCGGATCCTGATCCCCGGCTTCTACGACGACGTGCGGCCTCTGGGCGCCGGAGAACGTGCCGCGTTCGCCGCGCTGCCGTTCGACGAGACGAAGTACGGTGACGAGATCGGCGCGACCGCCCTCTGGGGCGAGGCGGGCTACACGACTCTGGAGAGAGTCTGGGCTCGTCCGACCTGCGATGTGAACGGGATGTGGGGCGGCTACCAGGGGCCGGGCGCAAAGACGGTGATCGCCAATCAGGCCGGCGCCAAGGTGTCCATGCGCCTCGTTCCCGACCAGGAACCGGAACGTCTCTTCCGCGCGTTCGCGGAGTACATGCGTTCGATGGCGCCTCCCGGCATCGACGTCGAGGTGGAGAACCTGAACGGGGCGCCGCCGGTCCTCGTCGATCTCCAGGGGCCGCTGGTCGACGCGGCGCTCGAGGGCATCCAGGAGGCGTGGGGTCGGGAGCCCGTGCGGGTCCGTGAGGGCGGGTCGATTCCCATCGTCTCGACCCTGTCGGAGGTGCTTGACGCGCCGGTGCTGCTGGTCGGATTCGGGCTGTCGGACGACCGGCTGCACGCGCCGAACGAGAAGATGGACCTGGCGAACTTCTACCAGGGCATTCGCACCGTGGTCCGTATCCTCGACCGCCTTTCTGGTTGCGCGGTGGGCACGGCCCATCCCGGCGCTTGAACGAGCGCGAAGTCAAGATCCCGGTCGCCGACCTGGATGCTGTCAGGGAACGGTTGCAGGTTGCTGGAGCGGATCCGCAGCGGCCCGCCGGCCTGGAATCGAACCTGGTGTTCGACCTGGTCGACGCGCCGGTGGATCGGCGTCTCCGCTCTCGTCGCGAACTGCTCCGCCTGCGCTCCGACGGCGGCGGAAGCCGGCTGACCTTCAAGTCGGCGCCGCGCTTCGTGGACGGCGTGAAGGAGCGGCTGGAGCACGAGTTCGAGGTGAACGATCCGGCCGCCGCGCGGCTGCTGTTGGAATCGCTGGGGTTCCGGGTCGCCGTGCGGTACGAGAAGGTCCGCGAGACGTGGCGGTTGCTCGACTGCGAGATCGCGCTCGACCGGACGCCGATGGGTGACTTCGTGGAAGTGGAGGAGCTGGCCGACGTTTCGCCGCGAGGGCGGATCGAGGAGGTCTGCCGGCTCTGCGGCCTCCAGGCCGAACGTTCGGTGCCTGAGGACTACCTCGCTCTCTACCGCGCCTACCGCAGGGGTCGGCCGGATCTGCCGAGGGATATGGTTTTTCCTCTGGACAGGCAGTGAGCAGCGCTCGGACGGGTTCGCGGGTTCGGGCGCTCGTGCTCTGCGCCGGGCGCGGCGAACGTCTGCGGCCGCTGACGCGGCAGGTGGCGAAGCCATTGCTGCCCGTGGCCGGCTGCCCGGTCGCGATGCGTACGATCGACATCCTCCACCGCGCCGGCTGCGAGACGGCAGTCAACCTGCACCACCTGGCGGGGTCCGTCCGGGATGGACTGGAGTCGCAAGCGGCGGGACGGGGAATCGAGCTGAGCTTCGCCGTCGAGCCGGAGTTGCTGGGAACCCTGGGAGCCGTCGTCAATCTGCGCGACTTCCTGGCCGATGGCGGCGACATCGTCCTGGTGAACGGCGACTCGCTCTGCCGCTGGCCGATCCGTGACGCGCTGGCCCGCCACCGCCGCAGCGGCGCCGACGTCACCCTTCAACTGGGTCGCGAAGCGCCGGACCAGCGCCTGGGAGGCGGCGTGGAAGTCGATCAGCGAGGGCTCGTCACCGGGCTTCGCGACCTGCGGCTCGGCTCGGTGCGCGGCCGCAGGCGGACCTTCCAGGGTCTCCACGTCCTGTCGCGCAGGGCCCTCGAGGCGATTCCGTCGCCCCTGACGTCCAACGACATCGTGGAAGGTCTCTACCAGCCGCTCCTGGAGTCGGGCGCCCGGATCGTCGGCTTCGGCTGCCGTCGCCGCTGGCACGACCTCGGCACGCCACGCCGCTATCTGGACGGAGCTCTCGACTGGGGGCGGACCGCCGGCGGGCGCAAGCGTCGCCGGCGTTTCGTGGCGTCCGGCGTGAGGGCGGACACGAGCGCCACCATCGAGCGCAGCGTGGTCGAGAGCGGTTGCCGGCTGAGTGCCGGAGCGAGGGTGGAGCGGAGTTTGCTGATGCCGGGAGTTCGCGTCGGCGCGGGGGCCAGGATCCGCGACACGGTCGTGGCGCCAGGGGTACAGGTGGCGCCCGGGCTTGACCTCGACGGCCAGCTCGTCACGCCGGCGGACTGGGGGCGGGTCCCCGGCGCGGGCTCCCAAGAGCGGGGGGGGCTCCTTTACACCGCCCTGGATCCGGCATAGCGCTGCGGAGTACCAGAGACCGGCGCACCCGGTCGTTTGCGGCCTCAGGCCAGCAGAACCTCGCGCAGTGCCGGCTCCTCGGCCGGAATCTCGACGATCCGCTCGGGCAGGTCGGCACAGCGTTCGAGCGCGGGCGGCAGGGGCGGCTCGATGCCGACGGCGTCACGGATCACCTCGGCGAACTTCGCCGGGTGTGCCGTCGCCAGCACGACGCCGGTGCCGCCGCCCCTGGCCTCGAGTTCCTCCTTCAGACCGAGGTAGCCGACCGCCGTGTGGGGGTCCAGGAGGTAGCCGTGGCTCTCGTGCACGTCGCGCATCGCGAGCCGCGTAGTCGGGTCGTCGAAGGAGCGGCCCGCCAGGTCGCGGCGGAGGGCCTCGAGGGGATCGTCTCCGTTCGAGTACAGATGCCGGATGCGGGCGAAGTTGCTCGGATCGCCCACGTCCATCGCGTTGGAGATCGTGGCGGCCGCCGCGCGGGGCGCGTAGCGGCCGCTCTTGAGGTACGCGGGCACGGCGTCGTTCACGTTGGTGGCCGCGACGAAACGGGACACGGGTAGACCGATCCGCTTCGCGACGAGGCCGGCGGTCAGGTTGCCGAAGTTGCCGCTCGGGGTTGAGAAAATGAGCGGGCTGTCGGCGTCGGTGAGAGGCGCCGAGGGCAACTGCGCCCACGCGTGGAAGTAGTAGAAGACCTGGGGCAGCAGCCGACCGACGTTGATCGAGTTGGCGGAAGCGAGAGGCCGCCGCTGGCGGAGTTCGCCGTCGGCGAACGCGGCCCGGGCCAGGCTTTGGCAGTCGTCGAAGGTGCCCGCGACGGCGACCGCGGTCACGTTGCCGCCAAGGGTCGTGAACAGGCGACGCTGGGCTTCCGTCACTAGCCCCCGCGGGTAGAGCACGCAGACCCGGAAGCCGGGAACGCCGCTGAACGCGTGGGCCACGGCGCTGCCGGTGTCGCCGCTGGTCGCCACGACCACGGTCGTCTCCGGACCGTCGGCACAGGCGAAGCGCGACATGAGGCGGGCCATGACCCGCGCCGCGATGTCCTTGAAGGCCAGCGTCGGTCCGTGGAACAGCTCCAGGCTGAAGATGCCCGGCTCGATCTGACGCAGGGGGATGGGAAAGTCGAGGGCGTCTTCGAGCAGAGAGGCGAGTTCGTCCTCCGGTACGTCCGCCCCGAACAGGTGACCGCCGAGGATGCTCGAGATGCCGGTCAGGGGCAACAGTCTCAGCAGGGCCAACTCTTCGGCCGTCAGCGCCTCCAGCCGCTCGGGAACGTAGAGGCCGCCGTCGGGTGCCGGGCCCTCGAGCAGCGCCTGACCCAGCGAGGCCGCCGGCGCCTGTCCGCCGGTGCTCACAAAGCGCACAGTCAATCTCCTTGGGTCTCGTCGCCGTGGTCGATCACCCGCGCTCCCGGGGCGGGAAGCGGCGACACGAGCCGGTCGCAGTCGACGCCCACCGCGTCTTCGAGGGCCGTCGCCATCGCCGTCGCGACCTCCCGGCCGCGGTCCAGCCCGTCGCAGAGGGCGAACAGGGCCGGGCCGCTGCCGGACAGGCTGCAACCGAGGGCGCCGGCATGGATGGCGGCCTTCTTGGCCTCGTGGAAGCCAGGCACGTTCGGCCCCCGGACCGGCTCGGCGACCACGTCGACGAGGGATCGGGAAAGCAGTTCCAGGTCGTTGCGGTAGAGCGACGCGACGAGAGCCGCGACATTGCCCCACTGGGTCACGGCGCGCCCAAGCGGCAGATGGCGGTCGAGGCGGGCGCGCGATTCACGCGTGTTGACCTGGGTGTGGGGCCGGGCGAGTGCGCAGGTCAGACGTTCGGGCACTGGCAGCGCCACGACGTCCGGCTCCGGGTCCAGCGAACGGACCAGGACCAGGCCACCGAGCAGGGACGGGGCCAGGTTGTCGGCGTGGGCGCCGCCGCTGGCCAGGACCTCCCCGGCCAGCGCGTACCGGAGCAGAGCGGCCGGCGGCAGGTCGAGGCCCAGCAGGGCGTCGACGGCGACGACCGCGGCCACCGCGCTGGCGGCGCTCGAGCCGAGGCCGCTCTCGAGCGGCATCCGTTTCTCGATCTGCAGGTCGACGATGACCTCGGGCGCCTCGGCCTCGATCAACGCCGTGACGGCGACCGCGGCGGTGTTGCGTTCCGGCTGCAGCGGCAACCGTCCGTCGTCGCCCGCGATCGCCGTGATCCTGACCGGACCGCGGGCTTCGTCGCCGGCACCGGGCGCCCTCGCCGTGACCACGTCGCCGGGGCCGGGAGTCGCGCCGTTGTCGCCGTCCGACTGCAGGGCGAAGCCCAGGATGTCGAATCCGCAAGCAACGTTCGAAACCGACCCGGGCGCGAAAGCTCTCGTCCAACGGCTCATTCGCCGCGCGCCATGTTGGAAACCGACGCTGGAGCGAAGGCCCGCGCCCACCGTGTCATGGGCGGCTCTCCCTGTTCGAGACGGACGCGGGGGCGAAGGCGCTCATCGGGCGACTCATTCGCTGCCGTGCCGGCCGCACCGGGCGACGGCGAGTTCCGCGGCCAGGAGCGCCCCGCCCGCGGCGCCCCGCAGGGTGTTGTGCGACAGGGCGACGAAGCGATAGCCGAGGATCGGGCACTCACGCAGCCGTCCGATCGAGGTCGTCATGCCCTGCCCGAGGTCACGGTGCACACGCGCCTGCGGCGGGGTGTCGTCGCCGAGATAGACGATCGGTTGAGCGGGCGCCGACGGCAGGCCGAGTTCCTGCGGCGCGGCGCGGAACGACCCCCACGCCTCCTTGACATCCTCGAGCGTCGGTTCCCCCTTCAGATCGACCGAGACGCAGAGTGTGTGTCCGTCGACCACGGGAACCCGGTTGCACTGGGCCGAAACGGCAAGCTCGGCCGGCGCGATCGTGCCGCCGCTGACCCGCCCCAGGATCTTCCCCGTCTCGATCTCGAGCTTCTCCTCCTCGCTGGAAATCCAGGGAATCACGTTGTCCAGGATCTGGTAGCTGGAGATGCCGGGCAGGCCGGCGCCGGATACCGCCTGCAGTGTGACGACCGAGATGCGCTCGAAGCCGAACGCGTCGGCGAGCGGCTTGAGTGCCAGCACCAGGCCGATCGTCGAGCAGTTCGGGTTGGCGACGATGCCGTGCGGCAGGTCGGCGCCGCCCCTGGCCGGAGGCAGCAGCGCGAGGTGGTCCGGATTCACCTCGGGCACCAGCAGGGGGACGTCTTCGTCCATGCGGTGGGCGCTGGCGTTCGTGACGACCAGGCAGCGACGGGCGAACTCGGGCTCGATGTCTCTGGCTACGCTCGCGTCCAGGGCCGAGAACACGATGTCGAACTCCCGGTCCTTCAGCTCGTCGATCGTGTGGACGGGCATCGCCGCGACCGTTTCTTCGATCGGCCGGGTCTGAATCCACGTGACCGCGTCGCGGTAGGCCTTCCCCGCGGAACGCTCTGAGGCGGCCAGCGCGGTCAACTCGAACCACGGGTGCCCCTCGAGCAGGGTGACGAACCGCTGGCCCACGGTGCCGGTCGCACCGAGAACGGCGGCGCGGAAGGGTTCGCTTCGAGTCGTCATGGCGAGGCTCCTCTTTCCGCCCAGGCGCGAAGGATGTCGGCGAAGACACCGCCCGCGGTCAGGTCGGTGCCGGCGCCCGGACCCTGGACGACGAGGGGGCGTTCCCGGTAACGCTGGCTGCTGAAGACGAACATGTTGTCCGAGGCGGGCATGCCGGCGACCGGATGGTCGGAGGGGACGGCGCGCAGTCCGACCCGGGCCGTGGCCGAGTCGCCTGTCGTGTCCAGTTCGGCCAGGTAGGCGAGTTCGAGGCCCGACGACGCGGCATCGGCGAAGCGGCCCGCCATCGAAACGTCGGCTTCGGCAAGTCGCTCCCACCAGGCCTCCAGCGGCAGATCGGCGAGGTCGGGCCGATCAAGCATGGGTTCGACCTCGATGTCCTCCAGATCGAGATCGCAGCCGCAGATGCGGGCCAGGATCAGCAGCTTGCGGGCCACGTCCAGGCCGCCGAGATCGTCCCGGGGGTCCGGTTCCGTGTAACCGAGGCCGTGGGCTTCCCGGACAGCTTCGCTCCACACGCTGCGGGCGCCCAGCTTCCCGGTCAGGTAGGCGAGCGTGCCCGAGAACACGCCGGAGATGGAGTCGATGCGGTCCCCGGCGCCGAGCAGCATGTCGGCGGTGTGGAGCACGGGCAGGCCCGCGCCTACGGTCGCTTCGTGGAAGACGTTCTGAGCGCTGGAGGGCCGGAAGGCGCGGAAGTCCTTGATCGGCCCGGCGAAGGGGAGCTTGTTCGCGCTGGCGACCGCGGCGCCCGCGGCGAGCGCGCGATGGTAGACGGCGGCCATCGAACCGTTGGCCGTGACATCGACGAGCACGGTGCGCCCGCCGCCGGCCGCCGTCTCGCCGAGGTGTTCCAGCAGGCGGTCCAGGTCGGCCGGTTCGCCGCTGCGCTCGAGCGTGGACCGCCAGCCGTCGGGGTCGCTCGCGGCGCTGGCGTCGAGGCTCCGGCCGCGGCGCGGTTGAAGATGCATGAAGCGGGAGCTGGCCAGGCCCCGCAACTGGAGATCGATTCCCTGCCGTGCCAGCGCGTCTCGTTCGGCGTCGAGTTGCCGGAGCAGCGCCGAACCGACACCGCCGACGCCGAGCACGTAGACCGCGAGGCGGCCGGAAGCGGCGCCGTGGAAGAACTCGCGGTGGAGCCAGCGCACCGCGCGGCCCTCGTCGGCCCGGGCCACGACCATCGAGATGTTCCGTTCGGACGAGCCCTGAGCGACGGCGCGAACGTTCACGCCGCGCCGGCCCAGGATGCCGAAGACGCGTCCGGCGATGCCTGGTCGGGTCCGCATGCCGTCGCCGACCACGGCCAGGATCGACTGGTCCCGCTCGACCCTGATCGGCCTCACCGACCCGGCCTCGATCTCGGCCTGGAACTCGGCGTCGACCGCCCGCCGCGCCGCCTCGGACGCGCCGGGTGCCACCGCGAAGCAGATCGAGTGCTCGCTCGAGGCCTGGGAGATCAGGATCGCACTGGCGCCGCAGGCGGCGAGGGCGTCGAAGAGACGGGCTGCAACTCCCGGCGTGCCGACCAGGTTGTCGCCGACCAGGAGCATCAGGTGGACGTCGTCGATCGAGGAGATACCGGTGACCGCCGTGCCGCGGGCTCGCTCGCCGACCTCGCCGTCGTCGTCGATGAGGGTTCCGGGGTGCGCGGGATCGAGGGTGCTGCGGACCAGCAGCGGAATGCCGTGGCGCCGCGCCGGCGTCACGGTCGGCGGATAGACCACCTTGGCGCCGAAGTGAGAGAGTTCGAGCATCTCTTCGTAGCTCAGTCGCGGGATCGGCAGGGCATCCTCCACGCGCCGGGGGTCGGCCGTCATGACGCCCGGAACGTCGGTCCAGATCTCGATCCGCTCGGCGTCGAGCGCGGCGCCGACGAGAGAGGCGGTGAGGTCGGAGCCGCTGCGTCCCAGGGTCGTCGTTTCACCGTCCGGACTGCTGCCCAGGAAACCGGTCACCACCTGCAGCGGGGCTTCGGGCCCGAGGTGCTTGAAGTGGGTGGCGATCGCCTCCAGGGTCCGCTCCAGATCGACGATTGCGGCCTGGAACGAGCGGTCCGTCGACACCAGGGTCCGCGCGTCGCAAGCCTCGGCGGGCAGCCCCTCGGCGCGCAGGGCGGCGGCGAGGAGCCGGGTCGACAGGAGTTCGCCGTGGCAGACGACCCGGTCGACCAGGGCCTCGGCCGACCGGCCCCCCGTGTTCGAGCCGGGCTCGCAGTCGCGCACCGCCGCCTCCAGGCCGTCGCAGAGGGCTTCGACCGTGGCCGCCAGGGCCGGCCTATCGTCGTCTGTCGCTACCTGGGCCCCGATTTCCAGATGATGAACGCGTAGGGCCGCCGACTCGCGTGCCGCTTCAGCCGGATCGCCGCCCTCCAGGGCGTTCGCGGCCATCGCCAGCAGCCGGTCGGTGACCCCGCCCAGGGCCGACACGACGACCGCGCCGTTCACCGCAGAACCAGCGAGCCGTCGCCTGACGATCCGGGCGGCCGCCTGGAGCCGGGGTGCATCGGCCACGGAGGAGCCGCCGAACTTGAGAACGATCATGGTGGGATACGAAAACAGTCACGTCTTGAGTGCGCGAGGAGCGCGAAAGGCGCAATAGCGTACACGCCCGCGAGCGCCCGCGCTATGGCGCGGGGCTCACCCGCGCCTAGTCCGCGCTACGGCGGAGGGCTCACCCGCCCGTCTAGGGTTCAGGAGGGGTCTGCTCCCAGGTGGCGTGAGCGCTTGGGAGGAGATGGAAGGGGGGTGCGGGGTGTGCCGCTTCAGAAGAGGGTGCCGCGGACCGGCAGGCCCAGGTGTTCGTATGCGCGCGGGGTGGCCACGCGGCCGCGGGGGGTGCGCTGGAGGAATCCCTTCAGGACGAGGTACGGCTCGTAGAAGTCCTCGATCGTGCCCTGGTCTTCGCCGACCGACGCAGCGAGCGCCTTGAGGCCCGCGGGGCCGCCTCCGTACTGTTCGATCAGCAGGCGCATGATCTTGCGGTCGATCTTGTCCAGGCCGTACTCGTCGACTTCCTGCTGGAGGAGGGCCTCACTGGCGGTGGCGCGGTCGATCCGGCCGTCCGCCTCGATCTGCACGTAGTCGCGCACCCGGCGCAGGAGCCGGTTGGCGATGCGGGGTGTGCCGCGGCTGCGCCGGGCGATCTCGTTGGCGCCCCCTTGGTCGACCGGCACTTCAAGCAGCTCGGCCGAACGCTGGATGATCACGCTCAGGACATCCGGACTGTAGAAGTCGAGACGGTGGACGATGCCGAAGCGCGCCTGAAGCGGCGGTGTGATCAGACCGGCGCGGGTCGTTGCGCCGACCAGTGTAAAGCGGGGCAGATCGATGCGCACCGTCTTGGCCATCGGCCCTGAGCCGATGACCAGGTCGAGCTGGAAGTCCTCCAGCGCCGGGTAGAGGATCTCCTCGACGGTCGGGCCGAGGCGATGGATCTCATCGATGAAGAGGACATCCCCGGGCTCCAGGTTGGTCAGGATCGCCGCCAGGTCGCCCGCCCGTTCAAGGACGGGACCGGAAGTGGACCGAAGAGCGGAACCCATCTCCCTGGCGACGATGTGCGCCAGAGTGGTCTTGCCCAGGCCGGGTGGCCCGAACAGCAGGACGTGATCCAGGGCTTCGCCTCGGCCACGCGCCGCCTGCATGTAGATGTCGAGCAGCTCGACGATCTTCTCCTGGCCCAGGTACTCGCTCAGGCGCTGAGGCCGAAGCGACGGCTCGACACGGCGATCATCCGCGTCCTGGGCGGCCGAGAGGACGTTGGGCTCACCGTCGGTCCCGGCTGTCTCGGCCATGGCCGGATGCTATCGCGGCCAGTGGCAGGTCCGACCGCGCGGATTCCGCCTGCGGCGGCTGCCGGCCAGAACCCGGGTGGTGCCCCGCGCCGCCCGTGAACCAGTCCGTGCGCAGGGAGCTGACCCCTCCTGAACCCAGGACGGGCGGTTGCGTCCTCCGCCGCCGCTCCGCTCCGCGCCACGCGCTTCGCGCGCTCCGCTTCCCTACAGTCGGGATAGCTGGCGCAGGCTCAGGCGCAGGAGTTCCTGGAACTCGACTTCGGGGTGTTCGCTGAGGACGCGGGCGACCGCGCGCTGGGCTTCGCTCGGGCGGTAGCCGAGGTTGATCAGGGCGCCGGCGATCTGGTCATGCTCGCTCTCGAGCTCCGGCTCCGGCTCGGCCGGTGGGGGTTCGGCGCCGGACTCGGCAAGCAGCAGCTTCGCCTTTTCCTTCAACTCGAGGACCATTCGCTCGGCGGTCTTGCGGCCGATACCCGGGATCCGGGTCAGGGCGGCGACGTTGCCGCTGGCGATCGCGGTCAGCAGGTCCGCGGTCGACCCGCCGGAGAGGACGACCTGGGCCAGCCGGGGCCCGATGCCGGTGACGCTGAGGCAGTGCTCGAACAGTGTCCGTTCCGCCTCGCTCCAGAAGCCGAAGAGTTCGATCGCGTCGGCGCGAACGTGGGTGTGGATGTGCAGTCCGAACTCGGCGTCCGCCTCGAGCCGATCCAGCTCGAACCAGGTCGACTGCGGTATCCGTACCGTGTATCCGACGCCGCCGACGTCGAGAACCAGGAGTTCGGGCCCCAGGGCCTGGCGACGACCGCGCAGGTAGCCGATCAAGCGGGGGTGGGCCGCCCGGCGGCGGTCAGGTTCCGGCCGCCTCGGTCTCGCCGAGACCGAAGTTCTCGATGAAGTCCTGGGTGTAGCTGACGCCAAGCTCTTCGCGCAGGCGCCCAAGCACGGACTGCAGCAGGGTCAGCGTGCGTTCGGAGAGCAGTTGACCGCGCGTGGCCTCGGGGTCGAAGCCGACCGGGTCGAAGGAGTCCCGTTCCGAGACCTCGAACAGGACGCTGCCGAACGGTGTATCGACCGGGCCGCCGAACTGACCGGCGGAGAGGGCGAAGACCTCCCGGGAGAGTTCCGGCACCGCACCCAGGGCGCCGATCGGCTGGCGCAGGCCGAAGCTGCCGCTTTCCTCGACCACGGCGTCGAATTCGTTCGCCGCATCGTCCAGGGCGAGTCCTCCTTCCAGCCGTGCCTTCGCCTCGGCGAGCGCGGCGGCCAGGAGTTCGCCTTCCTTCTGCTGGCGCAGGGCCCCGCGCACGTCGGCCTCGACCTCCGCGAACTCGGCGTCGCGGGGCGGCAGTACCTCAAGCAGCGACAGCAGAGCCCACCCCGCCGCGATGCGTACCGGCTGCGACCACGCGCCGGTTTCGAGGCCGAACGCCTCGGAGGAGAAGTTGAAGTTGCGTCCCACGCCGGGAATCGCGTCATCCTCGGCGAAGGGCTCCGTGACCTCGAAGCTGAGCCCCTCGGCGGTCGCCAGTTCCCGGGCTTCCGTCTCGCCCTCGAACGGCTGTTCGCCCAGCCTCTCCGCGAGGGCGTCGATGCGGCTCCGGCCCTCCTCCTCCGCCTTCGTGGCGAGGAGCTGGACGCGGATCAGGTTGCTCACCTCCTCCAGCGTCTGCCGGCCGCCTTCGCGACGATCCTGGATGAGGATCAGGTGATGTCCGGTACGGGGTCCGAGTTGATTCTCGATCGGGCCGACAAGATCGCCGCTGCCGGCCGCGAAGGCCGCTTCCTCGAACTGCCCCGTCATCGCGCCGCGGCCGAAGTAGCCCAGGTCGCCGCCGGACGCGGCGTTCGCCTCGTCCTCCGAGTACTCGGTGGCCAGGGCGGCAAAGTCCTCGCCGGCCTCGATGCGCCGGCGCAGATCGTTCAACTGGGCTCTTGCCTGCTCGCCGCTGCGACTCGCCGTCTCGAGCAGGAGGATGTGGCTGGCCCGCACCTGTTCCGGTACCTCGAACTGCTCGTTGTTGTCGGCGTAATACTCCTGGACTTCCTCGTCGGTCACTTCGAGTTCCGCGCGGACGGTGTTCGTGTTGACCAGGAGGTAGCCGGCCCGCCTGCGTTCGGGTAGCCGGAAGTCGTCGCGGTTCGCCTCGAAGAAGGCGGCCGTATCCTCGGCCGAGGGTTCGGCTTCGGCGGCGTAGCGGCTGGCGGGAACCTGGATGTAGCGGATGGCCGCCCGCTCGGCCGCGTCGCGGGCATGCTTCTCGACCTCGGCGTCGGACACGTGCGCCACCTCGCTCAGTGCGTTCTGCAGCTTGGCTACGAGCAGAGAGGTGCGCAACCCGGCCTCGAACTCGTCCACGGTGTAGCGGTTGCTGCGCAGGAGCTGCTGGTACTCGCGCGCGCCGATGAAGTTGCCGGCGGCGTCGGTCAGGCCGGGTATCGCGAGAATCTCCTCCTGCAACTCCTCCCTGCTGACCGTCAGTCCGAGCCGCTCGGTCTCCCGGGTGAGAAGGCGGTCGTTGATCAGCGCTTCGATCGCCTGAACGGGCAACTGCAACTGGTCGGCGAGATCGGCGGTGAACGCGTCGCCGTAGATCTCGCGGTAGCGGTTCTCGGCGTTCCTGTAGCTGCGCTCGAACTCGACGAAGGTGATGTCCTCCCGGCCCACCTTGGCGGCAATCGGGTTGGCCTGGGTGCCGTCCAGGGATTGGAAGTCGGTGAAGACGAGGAGCACGAACACGGCCGCCAGCCCGATAGCCAGCGGATAGAAGCTCTTGATGTTCTTGCGGATGACGTTCAGCATTTGAAGTGCTTCCTGCCGGATGCTCGAAGAGGTGGCGGCTGTCTGCGTTCCGGAAGCGCGGGTCGGAAGAACCGGGTCAGGTTCCTGCCGCGTACGAAGGCGGCGCCGATGGTAACAGGATAAGGTTCCGCCCGATGCGCTTCCTGCATTGGTTCTCAAGCGACCTGGCAATCGACCTGGGGACCGCGAACACCCTGGTCTTCACCCAGGCGAACGGCATCGTCGTGCGCGAGCCGTCGGTCGTGGTCGTGAACAACCAGAGCAACCGCATCGAGGCGGTCGGCTCCGAGGCCAAGGAGATGCTGGGCCGTACGCCGGGCATCCTGGCACTCGTGCGGCCGATGAAGGACGGCGTCATCGCCGACTTCGACATGACCGAGCAGATGCTCAAGCACTTCATCCGCAAGGCCCACCACGGCCGCCGCTTCGCCCGCCCGCGAATCGTGATCGGCGTGCCTTCGGAGATCACACCGGTGGAAAAGCGCGCGGTCCGGGAGTCGGCGATGAGCGCCGGCGCCTCGGAGGTCTACCTGGTCGAGCAGGCGATGATGGCCGCGATCGGGGCCGGCCTGCCGATCACCGAACCCTCCGGCAACATGATCGTCGACATCGGTGGCGGCACGACGGATGTCGCCGTTATCTCGCTCGCCGGAACGGTCTACAGCCGATCCCTGCGCGTGGCGGGCAACGCGATGGACGACGCGATCGCTCAGCACCTCAAGCGCAAGCACAACCTCCTGATCGGTGAGCGGACGTCGGAGGGAATCAAGGTGGAAATCGGTTCGGCGTTTCCGCTTCAGAAGGCGCTGCACATGGACATCAAGGGTCGCGATCTCGTCAAGGGCGTGCCGCGCAGCCTGAAGATCTCCGACGGAGAGATCCGGGAAGCGCTGGCCGAGCCGGTGAAGGCGATCGTCGACTCGGTCCTCCAGGCGCTCGAACGGATGCCGCCGGAACTGTCGGCGGACGTCATGGACAAGGGCATCGTGCTCTCCGGAGGTGGAGCGTTGCTCCACTCTCTGGACCAGCGTCTGCGCGAGGCGACGGGGCTGCCGGTCTTCGCCGCGGAGGATCCGTTAGCTTCGGTCGTGCTCGGAGCGGGCCGGGTGTTGAGGGATATCGATCTGCTGCGAAGGGTTTCCGTTCGATAGCGCCGCCGACGTTTCGCAGGTTCCTGACGGGAGAGAAGATCCATCATGAGCGAGCGTCGGGTAGCGGTCCTGTTCGCCGTCTCCCTGGCAGCTCTCCTCGCGCTCCTGACGCTTCAGGTGCCGCAGCGCGCGGGCGATGTCGCGCTTTGGCTGGAGGGATCGATCGAGCGGTTCGTCGCGGCTGTCGGCGGGGCCGTCGACCGGTACCGGGAGGACCGTTCGTCGAGGGCCGCGCTGGAGAAGGACAACGAGGAGCTGCGGACCCGGCTGCGCGAGGTGGAATCCGCCTATGCGGCCATCGTGGGCCTGGGGCTGGAGGCCGACCTCGTCTCCGAGCCGCTGCGCTACGAACTGCCTGCGGCCGCCGAACTGCAGCGGGCCGACATCGTCTATGTCGATCATCGGTCGTGGCGACGAACAGCCATCCTGCACCTGCCTGATGGCCTGAACCGGGAAGACTGGGCTCGGCGGCCGGTAACCACGACCGAAGGCCTCCTGGGTCGTGTCGTCTCCTCGACCGGCACGTACGCGCGGGTGCTCCTGGTCACCGACCGGGCGTCGTCGGTGGGCGCGATGATCGAGCGCACACGCCGCCAGGGCATCGTTCGGGGCACCGCCGACCCCGGCACGCTCTCCCTCAACTTCCTGCCGCTGCAGGTCGATGTTCGGCCTGGCGACCGGGTGATCACGGCCGGCATCGACGGTGTGTTCCCGCGCGGCGTCCCGATCGGCACGATCACGTCCGTCGAGTCGAACGGCGATCTGTTCCACGACATCCGGATCGTCCCGAGCGTGGATCTCGGTTCGCTCAGCCATGCGTTCCTGTGGCGCCGCGAACCTCTGCCCGAAGTCATGATGGATGGGGCGGATGGCATCGGCCGGTAGGTTCGCCGGCGCCCTGGCGGCGGTTGCCCTGGTCGAACTGCTGCTGGGCGGGTTTCTTCCGGCAGCCGCCGAAACCGTCGATTTCTTCGTGCTGCTGGTCTTACTGAACGGCGTGCGGGGCGATTCTCTTCAAGGCCTCGCAGGCGGTCTGATCGCCGGTCTGGTACAGGACGTGGTCACGTCATCGGTCTTTGGTCTGCACAGTCTGGCGTGCTGCGTGCTCGGGTATGGAGCGGCGCGCGTCTCACAGCGAATCCTCACCGCCCAGAGGGCGGTGACCCTGGCACTGATTGCGACCGGGGTACTGGTTCACCAGGTGATCGTGATCGGTTTGCTCGCGCTGCTCGAGATTCCGCAATTCAGCCCGGGCCCGGTCGCCGTGCTGCTGCGCGTGGTGGCGACCACGGTGGTGGGCCTGGTCGTGGTCTGGGCGATGGGCAAGGCGCGAGGCTGGATGGAGACGCGGACGAAGCGGCGTAAACTGCAACCGGGACGAGCCCGTCTTCGCTGATCGGTTCCCGTCTGGGCTCGTCACGGTGTTTGGAAGGTGAACCTGGAAACTCCCGGCCACGAACACAGCGCCGACCGCGTCGTGCTGCTGATGGCGACCCGCCTGAAGTGGCTCGCCGGATCGCTTGCGGTGGCGTTCTTCGTTGTTCTGAGTTTCTACTGGTACCTCCAGATCGTTCGTTCGGAGCACTACTGGCGGCTGGCCGAGAACAATCGGCTGCGGATTCTCCGGCTGGAGGCGCCGCGCGGCTTCATCTACGACCGCTCCGGTCAACTCCTGGTGGAGAACGCCCCCTCGTTCCGTCTCCTGATCGACCGCAGTCTGAGTGCCGACCTCGAAGCCAGCCTGGTCTTCGCGGCGAACATCCTGGATCGGGACGAGGAGGGCCTTGGAGAGTCGCTCCAGCGCTACCGGGGGGTGCCCCGCGATGTGCCGGTGCTTCTTGCCGAGGAGTTGGAGTTGAACCAGGTCGCGCTGTTCGAGGTTGCGATACCGGAGCACCCGGAGTTCGAGATCGCCGCCACGCGGCGCCGCCTGTACCGGTACGGCGACCAGATGGCGCATCTTCTCGGGTACCTGAGTGAGCCGACGGCGGCTGAACAGGAGCGGGATTCCACACTCGTTGCCGGCGACATGATCGGCCGCAGCGGCGTGGAGCAGTTGCGGGACCGGGAACTGCGCGGGACCGCCGGCGAGCGGACCGTGGTCGTCGACAGCCGCGGCCGCGTCGCGGCGAGCGGGGACGTTGATCGAACCGATGCCCGGGCGGGAGAGTCCGTCACCCTGACCGTCGACCTCGGGCTGCAGCAGGAAGCGCAGAAGCTCCTCGAGGGCAAGGTCGGATCGATCGTCGCCCTCGACCCGCGCGACGGCGCGGTGCGGGCCATGGTCTCCTCGCCGTCCTTCGATCCGAATGGCTTTGCAGGCCGCCTCAACCAGGAGGACTGGGAGCGGATCGTCGGCGCACCGAACGAACCGCTTCAGAACCGGGCCATCCACAACGCCTACCCGCCGGGTTCCGTGTTCAAGATCGCCATGGCCGTGGCCGCGCTGGCCGATGGACTGATCGATCCGAAGGAAGAGGTCTACTGTGGTGGTTCCACCCGGCTGTACGACCGCCGCTGGCGATGCTGGCAGGCGAGAGGGCACGGCCGCCTCGACCTCCGCGGGGCTCTCCAGCACTCCTGTGACATCTACTTCTACCGGCAGGGCAGAAAGATGGGGATCGAGAGGATCGCCCGGTACGCCCGAATGCTGGGCCTCGGTCGGCGGACCGGCATCGAGTTCCCCGCCGAAAGGGAGGGGTTGGTGCCCGATCCCGAGTGGAGTCTGACCAGCCGGGGTCTGCCCTGGTATCCGGGTGAAACGATCTCGGTGGCGATCGGCCAGGGACCGGTTCTCACTTCGCCGCTGCAGATCGCGGTGATGACCGCGGCGGTGGCGAATGGCGGCTTTCTGGTGCAACCCCACGTGCTGGAAGGCGGAGCCCGGCCGCCGGAACCGACCGGGGTGGATGCTGACGTCATCGCCTTCGTCAGGGAGGCGTTGGCGAACGTTGTGGCGGACGGGACCGGGCGCGGCGCCAGCACGCCGATCGTTCAGGTCGCTGGCAAGACCGGCACCGCCCAGGTCATCGCCCAGGCGACGTGGACGCGGTCCGAGGATCTCCCGTTCGAGCACGCGGACCACGCCTGGTTCACCTCCTACGCTCCCGTCGAGACACCGGAACTCGTCGTCGTCGTGTTCGTGGAGCACGGAGGGCGAGGCTCGGAAGCAGCGGCGCCGCTGGCGAGGCGAATGGTCGAGACGTACTTTGGTTCTCCCGTCCAGACATGACCCGCGGACCCTTGGCGCGCCAGGTCCGTCCCATCTCATGGCAGCTCTTCGGCTCGGCGTTCAGTCTGTCGGCGATCGGCCTGGTCCTGATCTCGAGCGCTTCGGCCGAACTGACGACCGACTACGTCTCACGCCAGTCGGTGTGGATCGTCGCCGGGGTGCTGGTCCTGGTCGCCGCGGCCCTGGTCGACTACTCCGTGCTGCTTCGGCACGCCTTCTGGATCTATCTGGTGTCGGTGGCGGCGGTGGCCGCCGTCACGTTCTTCGGCCACGAGGCCGGCGGCGCCCGCAGTTGGGTCGGCATCGGGGGGTTCGGGGGCCAGCCGTCGGACTTTTGCAAGATCGCGACCGTTCTGCTGCTGGCGCGACGTCTCGCCGGTTACCGGAGCCCGGTTCCTCCGCCCGGCGGGCTGTGGGCAAACGTGGCGATCGTGGCGGTTCCGGTGCTGCTCATCGCGAGACAGCCGGACCTGGGCGGCGCCCTGATGTTCGTGCCGGTGCTCGCCGCCATGGCGGCCGTCACCGGTGTCAGCGTACGGTCGGCGCTCGTCGCCGCCGCCGTCGCGCTGGTTCTGGCCGGCGGCCTCTGGATCTTTGCGCTGCAGGACTACCAAAAGGACCGCGTCCTGAGCTACGTCCGGCCCCAGGCGGATCCGCTGGGGTCCGGGTACCAGGTCCGTCAGAGCAGGATCGCGGTCGGTTCGGGCCAGGCGCTCGGCAAGGGATTCGGCGAGGGGACGCAGTCCAACCTGCGCTTCCTGCCGACCCCTCACACCGACTTCGTGTTCGCGGTGCTGGCCGAGGAGTACGGGTTCCTCGGAGTCACCCTCGTCCTGGTCCTGTTCCTCCTCTATCTGGGGAACGGCGTCCGCGTTGCACTGGCGGCGCGGGATCCCGCGGGCCTGCTGCTCGTGATCGGACTCCTGGCCTTCATCGCCGGCCACGTTCTCTACAATACGGCGATGGTGGTCGGGCTGTTGCCGATCACCGGCATTCCGCTGCCCTTCCTGAGCTACGGCGGCTCCTTCATGCTTTTCTGCTGCGCGGCCACCGGACTGATCATCGGTCTCGACCTGCGGCGGTTTGTCAACGTCTGATCGGCCTGCGCCCCGGCGGACGGGGATCGCCTGCCTGAAGGAGATGAGCGATCCGGACCGCAAGCCCTGTGCCCCGCGGACCCGGATCACCGACGTTCCATGAACAGAGAACTCCTGGTGGAAAGCGATGTGCTCCAGACGCGGGTAGCTCTGCTGGAGTCCGGCCGGTTGGTTGAGCTCTTCCTCGAGCGCCGCGGCCGACGGGGCCTGGTCGGCAGCCTCTTCAAGGGACGGGTGCGACGGGTGCTCCCCGGCATGAGAGCCGCCTTTGTCGATCTTGGACTGGGACGGGATGGCTACCTCTGGGTCGACGACGCGGGGGACGCGGAGACCGCGCCGGCGATCGACCGCCTGCTGCGGCGTGGCCAGGACCTGATCGTCCAGGTCACCAAGGACGGGCTGGCCGGAAAGGGAGTGCGCATCACGAGCCAGGTCACGCTTCCCGGTCGCTATCTCGTGTTGACGCCGACGGGTGACCGGGTGGGGATTTCGAGGCGGATCGAGGACACGGACGAGCGGGATCGCCTGAGGCAACAGGTTCTGGCCGCTCGTGCCGAGTCCGCCGCCCTGCCGGGTTGCATCGTGCGCACAGCCGCGGCGGGGGTGGCGGGGGAACAGATCCAGGAGGAGTACGCGGAGCTGGCCGCGACCTGGCGGCGGATTCAGGAACGTTCGGCGGCCGTCGCGGCGCCGGCTCTGGTCCAGCGCGAGGACGAGCTCGACCTGCGCGTGATCCGGGACCTCTTCTCCGCGGACTTCGACTCGCTGCTGGTGGACGGCGCCGACGCCTACCGGCGCATCGCGGACTACCTGGGAGGGGTGCAACCGGAACTCCTCGAGAGGGTCGAGCGGACGCGGAGAGGGCTGTTCGAGCGCTATCGGATCGACGAGGCGGTCGAGGCCGCTCTGCGGTCCCGCGCGCCGCTGCCGTCCGGCGGCTATCTGGTCATCAATCAGACCGAGGCTCTGGTCGCGATCGACGTGAACACCGGCCGCGACGTCGGCTCCGCGGACTTCGACGAGACGGTTCTGCGGACCAACCTGGAAGCGGTCGCGGAGGCCGTGCGCCAGATCCGGCTGCGCGATCTGTCCGGCATCCTGGTCATCGACCTGATCGACATGGAACGCGAAGACCACCGCGAACGGGTGTTCGTCCGCCTGGAGGCGGAACTCGAGAAGGACCGCGCCAGGCACAGGATGCTCGAAATCTCGGAATTCGGACTGGTCCAACTGACTCGCCGGCGCAGCCACGCGAACCTGGAAACGCTGCTGACCCGGGAATGCCCGACCTGCGGGGGTGGGGGCCGGATCAAGTCGGTTGCGACGATCTGCCTGGAGCTGCGACGGACGTGCCTCGCGCGGGCCGGTAGGGGCGTCCGCCAGTTGGCGGTGCGGGTCCACCCGGAGGTCCTGGACGGTCTGCGTGGCGCCGAGTCGGCGGTGCTGGACGGCCTGCAGGGAGCGTTCGAGGCGCCGGTCCTGGTGCAGGCGGACCCGGAGCTGCAGCGCGAACGCTTCGTCGTCACCGACGTGCAAACCGGGGACCGGAGCTGACCGCCGGAACGGACGGGCCGGAGCGCCGGTTCGAACTCGACGGCCTGAGCGGCGCCGTGGCCCCGGAGGCCGTGTCGGGCGACCTGGATGCCCGCTTCGAGGCGGCGGTTCGGCGCGTTCTCGAGCCGGCGAACGCCACCCGCAGCCTGCACTGGGGCAGGAGCTACCTGTACGAGACCGCGTGGCGGCGGCGGCGGGACGAGGACGAACTCGCCGTCGTCGTGAAGCAGTTCCGGCACGACGACCTGCGGGCCAGGCTTCGCCGGCGCCGGCGGGGCACGCGGGCGCGGCTGAGCTTCGACGCCGCGCTCAGGCTGCGGCGGCTGGGCGTCGCGACGCCGGAACCGCTTCTCTACGCCGAGTCGAAGACGCCGGATGGTCCCGCATGGTTCGTGTGCCGGCTGGTGCCGGAGGCCCTGGAGTTGCGCTACGTGCTCAGAGCCCTGAATGCCGGCGAGGGCGCGGCGCGCTTTCCCGCGATCGACGGCGCCGCTCTGTTGCGGCGCGTCGGCGGCCTGGCCGCGGCGCTGCACCGTCACGGCATCTGGTTCCGTGACCTGACGTCGGGCAACGTGCTGCTGTCGGAGCCGGCCACGGACGCGGAGTTGTACCTGGTGGACCTCAACCGCGCCCGCTTCCGCCGCCGGCTGTCCCTGAGCCAGCGCCTGCGGGACTTGAGCAGGATGCCGGTGTTGCGGCCGGCCGACCGGGCGGAGTATCTGTCCGGCTATCGCTCAGGGGGGCTGCCCCGCTATCAGCGGCTCCTGTTCGAGGTCTTGCACTACGGTTTCCGTCTCAAGATTCGATCGAAGGAAGGCGCCCGCCGGGGGCTGCGCCGCTTTGCCGATCTCCTGCTGCCGCGCCGCCGCGCCCATCCCCACATACCGGAGGCGGACCGCGGGGCGAAGCCCCAGGAGCGGGCCGTCTGGGATCCGCTCACGGACCAGCCGCATCAGCAAGCGACGCGCGGCCAGCGCCTCGGTGTCCGATTGCGCGACGCCGCCCACCATGCCCGCCCCCTGCTTCGCGGCGCGGGGCCGCTGCTCAGATCGATCGTCGAGGGCAAGCGCCTCCGCCGCCGGCTCGAACGGGTTCCGGAAAGGGTGCCCTTCCAGGGCCTGGGCGTCGCGGTGGGTCCGGATTCGGCGCCGGTCGGTGCCCTGGTCGAGGCGATCGGCGATCTCGGGGTGGAGAACGTGCTGCTGCGCTTCCATCTCTGGCAGGGTGTGGACGGCGACCTCCTGCGCCTGGCGGAGCTCCTCAGCGCAGCGGCGCCGCAGCCGGTCGAAACCGTGTTCCAGCTCTGTCAGGACCGGTCGCTGGTACGGGACAACCGGCTCTGGCGACGGCGCGTGGAGGAGGCCGTCGTCGCTCTCTCTCCCTTCGGCGACAGGTTCCTCATCGGCCAGGCGCCCAATCGAAGCAAGTGGGGCGTGTGGCGCGCGGACGAGTACTGGAGCCTCCTGGCCGCGGGCGGCGAAGCGGTGCGGGCGGGGAATCCGGATGCGTGCGTTCTCGCGCCGGCTGTCATCGACTTCGAGCCTCACGCGACGGCCGGACTGGTCCATTCCGGTCTCCCCGAGCATCGTTTCGACATCCTCGCGAGCCAGCTCTACGTCGATCGGCGGGGGGCGCCCGAGAACCGTCAACTCGGCTTCGACCTGGCCGGAAAGCTGGCCCTGATGCGGGCGATCGCCCGCCGGGCTCCGGACTGCGCGTCGGATCGGAGCTGGGTCACCGAGTTCAACTGGCCGCTCAGGGAGGGGCCCCACGCCCCTGCCGGACGCGATGTCGCGGTGGACGAGGACACCCAGGCCAGCTACCTGGTCCGCTACTGCCTCGAGGCCCTGGGCACCGGCCTCGCCGAGCGCGTCTACTGGTGGCAGTTGTCGGCGGCCGGCTACGGGCTGATCGATCCCCGGGGCGGCGCCCTGAGGCGGCGGCCGGCATACCGCGCCCTGCGCCAGCTCCAGCGCGAGCTGGCCGGCGCCCGGGTGGAACGCCTGCTGTTGCCGGCTGGAGTGCGAGGCTATAGGGCCGTCACGCCGAGCCGCGAGGTCCAGGTGCTGTGGGCGCTGGATCGGCGCGGCCGGGCCTACCGCCCTCCCTTCGGCGTTCGCGCCGCCCGCGACCGGGATGGGGTGGAACTGGCTTCCGGCCCGGTGCGGCCGGGTCCCGCGCCCGTGTATCTGGAGATCGAGCCGGACTCTGCCGGGACGTAAGATGTCGGCTGTTCATGATGGGGGCTGTCCTTCGATCGGGGGCGCTGCCGGGACGTAAGATGTCGGCTGTCCATGATGGGGGCTGTCCTTCGATCGGGGGCGCTGCCGGGACGTAAGATGTCGGCTGTTCATGATGGATGTCGCCCGATGTCTCGTTCGCTACCGCGGCCTGCTGTGGACCCTGGTCCAGCGGGAGCTGCGGGCCCGCTATCGGGGCAGTGTGCTCGGCTTTTTCTGGTCCCTGCTCAACCCTCTGCTGCTGCTCGCCGTCTACTCCTTCGTCTTCGGCACGATCCTGAAGCGGGGCGACCTGGTTGACGTCGAGCCCTACGGCGTTTTCCTCGTCACCGGCCTCTTCCCCTGGATCTGGTTCTCGACGTCGTTGCTCGAAGGCTGTTCGTCGCTGACCGGCAACAGCGGGTTGATCCGCAAGGCGGTCTTCCCGGTCGAGGTGCTGCCCGCGGTCGCGGTGGTGTCCAACCTGATGCACTTCCTGCTCGCGTTGCCGATCGTGGCCGTGGCCCTGGTCGCCGGCAGGCTGCTCGGCTATCCGATCGGCGGCTGGACCTGCGTCCTGCTGCCGCTCGTGCTGGTCGTCGAGACCGTCATGATCGCGGGCCTCGCGTTCGGCCTGTCCGCGTTGGGCGTCCACTTCAAGGACGTGCGGGATCTGCTCGGCAACGTGCTCGTTCTGCTCTTCTTCCTGGCGCCGATCATCTACACCCTCGGCGACATCCCGCCCGAACTCGCCCGGCTGGTCCAACTGAACCCGATGACCTCGTTCACCGTGGCGATCCAGGACCTGCTGTTTCACGGACGCCTGCCGGCGCCCCAGGTGTGGTTGACGATGACCGCGATCGCGGCGGCTTCCTGGGCCGCGGGCGCCGGCCTGTTCTCGCGGCTGAGCGACACGTTGGCCGAGGCGGTCTGAGTGGCCCGGCCGGCGGTCGCCCTGCGGGCTCTAGGCAAGCGCTACCGGCGCGCCGCGGGCGGCTACCGGCTGCGGACTCTGAAGAGCGCGCTCCTCGAGCGCAGCCTGACCAGCGGCCTGGCCGCCTCGGACGCGGTCGAGGCGCTCGCGGACGTGAGTTTCGAGGTCGCCGCGGGCGAAGCGGTCGGCATCATCGGCGGCAACGGTTCGGGCAAGTCGACGCTGATCAAGCTGGTCGCGGGCCTGCTCCGGCCCTCGGCCGGCGAGCTGACGGTCAACGGCAGCGTTGCCGCCCTGATCGAGTTGGGGGCCGGCTTCCATCCCGAGATTTCGGGCCGGGAGAACGTCTTCATCAACGGCGCGCTGCTCGGTTTGAGCCGGCGCCAGATCGAGGATCGCTACGACGACATCGTCGAGTTCGCGGGACTGGGCGACTTCATCGAGGAGCCGATCAAGAACTACTCCTCGGGCATGTACGTGCGCCTCGGCTTCTCGGTGGCCATCCATACCGAACCCGAGATTCTGCTCGTCGACGAGGTGCTGGCGGTTGGCGACGAGGAGTTCGTCCACCGCTGCATCGCCCGCATCGAGGAGCACCTCTCCCAGGGCGGCACGTTGCTCGTCGTGAGCCACTCGATGGGGTTGATCGACGAACTCTGCGACCGGGCGGTCTGGCTCGACCGGGGGCGGCTTCGCGCGATCGGTTCAACGCGGCGGGTGATCGATGCCTACTTCGAGGCCGTGGCCGCGCGCGAGGGTGAGGCTCACGAGCGGCGCCGGGCTCTGGCCGCCGAAGGTGGCGAGTCGCGGACGGAGGAAGAAGAGACGGCGCCGGAGGCGGAGCAGGAGATCCTGCGCTGGGGGTCCGGCCTGGCGCGGATCGTGGCGGCGCGCCTCCTGGCCGGCGCCGCCTGCGAGGAGCGCTATCACCTGCACTGCGGCGAGGCGGCGGTGTTCGAGCTCGAAGTCGAGCCGCGGGAGGAACTGGACGACTTCGTCTTCGGGGTCGGTGTCAAGACGCCGCGCGGCGTGGACTGCTGGGGCACGAACACCGATCTCGCCGGTTACGAACCGCGCCGCCTGAGCGGCCCCGTACGGGTACGCCTGGCGTGCCCGGAACTCCGGCTGGCGCCGGGCGAGTACACGGTCGATCTCGCGGTTCACGCCCGCGACGGCAGGGCCTACGACTACCGTCGCCGGGCGTTGCGGTTCACGGTTGCCGAGAGTTCGGCGTTGCGTAGCATCGGTCTCTACCTGCCCGACCACGAGTGGCATGTGGAGGCGTTGGGCGGCGGCGCCGGTGACGGAGCGGCCGACCGGCAAGCGGCGATCGATTGGCGTTCGCCAGACCATTCAGAGAGCGCGCCCCCGCTTCGCGGCGGCGCACCCAGTGATTCACGGAGGATGGAATGAGCGAGCGACCCAAGGATGAACAGGCCGACCAGGATTCGTCATCGTCGATCAACGTGAAGATCGGCGATGCGGAACTCAAGGGGGCCTACTCCAACCTGCTGCGCATTACGCACACGCGCGAGGAGTTCATCCTCGACTTCATCAACGTGGTGCCGCCGCAGGGCATCGTCAGCGCCCGCATCGTGACCAGCCCGGGCCACCTGAAGCGGATCATCAGGGCGCTGGGCACCAACCTCCGGCGCTACGAGGACGTTCACGGCGTGATCGAGGAGGCGCCGGACCCCACCGACCTGTCGGGCCGCGTGAACTAACCCACTCGCTGGCTCTTCAGGTACATCGAGGCGATCACGTCGCGGTAGCGCTCACCGACGATTCTTCGGCGCACCTTGAGAGTGGGCGTGATCTCGCCCTCCTGAATCGTCAGTTCGCGCTCCAGCAGCCGGAATCGGCGCACCCGTTCATGGGCGGGCAAGCGCTCGTTCACCCGGTCCAGCAACCCCTGAATCGCCTCCTGAAGGCGCGGGTCGCGCCGCAGCTCGTCCGGGTTCAATCCCTCGAACGGCGGCGGCGGCTCGGCGTAGTTCGGGACCACCAGGACGTTGAGGTAGGGGTAGCCGTCGCCGACCACGACGACCTGCGCCACCGCCGGGTGGGTGACCATCATCTGCTCGATGGGCTGGGGTGCGATGTTCTTGCCGCCGCTGGTGACCAGCAGGTCCTTCTTGCGGTCGGTGATGTAGACGTAGCCGTCGTCGTCGATGCGGCCGATGTCGCCGGTGTGGAACCAGCCGTCCGGGTCGATCGCCTCGGCCGTGGCCTCGGGTTTCTTCCAGTAGCCCCGCATCAGGCCATCGGTGCGGGCGAGGATCTCGCCGTCGTCGTCGATGCGGAGTTCGACGCCGGGAGCGGCCGTTCCGACCGATCCCCGCCGCGCCGCGCCGGGGTATTCCACGGCCAGCACCGGCGCCGTCTCGGTCAGGCCGTAGCCCTGGTAGAGCCGGATGCCGATCGCGTCGAAGAACGCACCGACTTCGTCGGCGATCGGAGCGCCGCCCGATATCGCGAAGCGCAGGCGGCCGCCGAACCGTTCCTTGACCTTCCGGAACACCAGGCGGTCGGCGATCAGGCCCTGGAGAGCCGCGCCGCCGCGCTCCGCCCGCCGCCGGCCGACCTTGAGCGCCCAGTCGATCAGGCGTCGACGGGCCCGCGGTTGCGTCGCGAACGTCGCCTGAATGCGCATGTAGGCGCTCTCGTAGAGCCTGGGCACGGAGCACAGGACGGTGGGCCGGACAGTCGGCATCAGGCCGGCGACGCGCTCGATCGCGGGCGAGTAGTGAATCGCGACGCCCCGGTGGAAGAAGAGGTAGTCGACCGTGCGTTCGAAGACGTGGGACAACGGCAGGAAGGAGAGCGCCTGGTCCTCCTCGCCGAGGGGGTAGAGCTTCTGGCACGCGAGGATGTTCGACACGAAGTTCCAGTGGGTCAGGATGACGCCCTTGGGATCGCCGGTGGTGCCCGAGGTGTAGATGATGCTCGCCGTGTCGTCGCGGCCGACCCGCCCGCGGAAGACCTCGAGATCCGTATCCGGGGTGGGCGGCGGGTCGCCGATCAGCGCTTCCAGGTTCGTTCCGCCCTCCGCGGTGGCGTCGGCGTCCAGGGCGACCAGCCGCAGGCCTTGCTGCTCCGAGCCGTTCTCGCCCGCGTCCCGGGGGACGAAGCCGGCAAGAAGATCACGCTTCGCCCCGTCGTCGTAGAAGACCCACCCGGCGCCGCTGTCGAGCAGGATGTAGGCGACCTGGGCGGCGGTCAGGGTCGGGTAGATCGGTACCGGCACCGCTCCCAGCAGGTGGCAGGCGAAGTCGACCACGTGCCAGTCGGGCCGGTTGGTCGCGAACAGGGCGACGCGGTCGCCCTTGACCACCCCGTGAGATTCGAGCGCTGTTGCGGTCCGGCGAACAGCGTCGACGAACCCGGCCGCGGACAGCGACTCGGTCCGGCGATGCCGCCGGATGGTGAGAAGGTCCTCGCGGTCGCCGTAGCGTTCCGCGACACGGAAGAGAACGTCGGAGAGGGTCTCCAAGGGTGGAACGGTAGCAGTCACCCGCGCGGCGCGTACTGGGTAATGGGATGGTCCGCCCCGCACCCTTACGGCCTCTCGTTGGGGCCAGAATGGTGTTTTCTTCCGAACAACAAGGAGGAGGCGGACCGTGAAGGAGGTTACTCGAGTCGGTATCGATCTGGGCAAGCATGTGTACCAGGTGTGCGGGATGGACGCGTCGGGCGCGGTGGTGTTTCAGCGTCAGTTGAAGGCACCGCGGCTGATGGAGTTGATGTCGCGGCTCAAGCCGTGCCTGGTGGGGATGGAGGCGAGCTGCGGCGCGCACCACTGGGTGGAGAAGCTGAGGGATCTGGGCCACGACGTGCGGATGATGAGTCCGCAGTTTGTCCGTCCGTACGTGAAGTCGAACAAGAGCGACTACCACGACGCGGAGGCGATCTGCGAGGCGGTGTCGCGTCCGACGATGCGTTTCGTGCCTTACAAGACGAAGGAGCGCCGGGCGCTGCAGCAGATCCACCGAAGTCGGGAGACGATGGTTGGTGTGCGCACGCAGTTGGCGAACCAGTTACGTGGTTTTCTGCGGGAGTACGGGATCGTGCTGCCTCAGGGTCTGGCGGTGATCAAGCGGGAGGTGCCTGCGATCGCGTCGGACCCGGAGCGGGCCCTGCCGGGCGACTTTCGGGCTCTCTTGTGCATGCAGCACCAGGCGCTGATGCAGGTCGACGATCAGGTGGCGGATCTGACGGCGATGCTGGAGCGGGAGTCGAAGGAGAACCCCCTGTCCGAGCGTTTGATGTCGATCCCGGGGATCGGTCCGATGGTGTCGACGGCGCTGGTGGCGTCGGTCGGCTCGGGCTGGGCCTTCAGCAGCGGCCGTCAGATGTCGGCGTTTCTCGGGCTGGTGCCTCGTCAGGCATCGACCGGCGGGCACACGAGGCTGTTGGGGATCAGCAAACGCGGGGACCGCTACATGCGGGCGCTTCTGATCCACGGTGCGCGGGCGGTGCTGCGCACAGCCCACAAGGGCGAGCGGACGCGGCTCAAGGAATGGGCTCTGGACGTCAAGCGGCGCCGGGGGGCGAACGTCGCCACGGTGGCCGTGGCCAACAAGCTGGCTCGAATCGCCTGGGCGGTGCTGCGACACGACGAACGCTACAGCGACGAACGCCATGTCGGCGGTCGAGCAAGGGACTCACGGGCCGCGGCGTAGACGGCTCGGGGAACAGCGAACCAACGATAGGAGAATCGCCCCACCAAGCAGTTTGCGGGGACTCATTCGAGCGATGGCGAAACAGGTCGGACCGGCGCGTTGAGAAGCCTGAGTCGGCGCAGGGCCCATCAAGAGGCCGTCTGGGTGTGAAGAGGCCGACGCGCGCGTATTCCATCGGGGCCAGGGAGCTCTCTCTCAGAGACTCCCACCAACAGGCCGAATACATGCAAGCAACTGCACCTACCTCGCCAGAAACCCGGAAAGAGCCCTTGCACAAGCGGGGCGGACCATACATGCGCCGGCGTCCCCGCCGGCATCCGGCGCGAAGCGACGGCTCCGGAAGTCTGTCGCGCTAGCGCGGCGCGCGGGGGCCGAACAGGGCCGAACCGATCCGCACGTGCGTGGCGCCTTCGCGCACGGCAGCCTCGAAGTCCGCGCTCATCCCCATCGACAGCCACCCCTCCCGCCCGCCGAACAGGCCGCGCCGACCCAGTTCATCGCGCAGGCGACGCAGGGCCGCAAAGTCCCTGCGGGACTCCCGCGGACCGGCGCGTCGCGGTGGAATCGCCATCAGCCCGCGGATCCGCAGGTGCCGCAGCTCGGCGAGTTCCAGCATCGTCACGGAGTCCTCCGGCAGGAATCCGTGCTTGTTGGGCTCGCGGCCGATGTTCACTTCCAGCAGGCAGGCTCGCTTCCCTGCGCGGCGGTTCTCCAGCACCCGGTCGAGGCGCCGGGCCACCTTGACCCGGTCGACCGCCTCGAACACGTCGAAGACACCGCATGCCCGCGGCGCCTTGTTCGTCTGCAGCGGTCCGATCAGGTGCCACTCGACCTGGTCGTGACCGGCCTCGAGCAGGGCCGCGCGATGGGCTTCGCCCTCCTGGACCTGGTTCTCGCCCAGGACGCGAAGGCCAGCGCCGACCGCCTCGAGGATGCGCTCGAGGGGCTGGCGCTTGCAGGCGCCGACCAGGACGACGTCCTGCGTGGCCCGGCCGGCGCGCCGGCACGCCTCCGACAGCCGCTCCGTCAAGGCGGCATAGCGCTCCGCGGTTGTCGTCCCCGGCGCCTCGCTCAGTCGGTTTCTCCGTCGTCCAGGTAGAGGATCCGTTGGCAGGAGTCACAGGGAACGAGAGCTCCCTGGGTCTGGATCTGCAGGACGACCTGGGGTCGTATCCGGTAGTTGCAGAACGAGCAGTGCCGGATCGGAGCCTTGGCGCTTTCGATGATCCGGATGACGGCCAACGGCGCTCCGCCGTGGCGCTCGAACAGCCGCTGGTACTGGTTCAGGGTCGCGGGAGGCAGACGCTCGCGAAAGACCTCGATTCGCCCCTTCAGCACTTCGGTCCGCTCCCGCATGGCCGGCTTCTGCTCTTCCCAGGCGGCCAGGGCCTCCTGGTACTGCGCGTCCAGGCTTTCGAAAGCTCCGCGGAGTTCGTCGAGCCGCGTCGTAGCCTGATCCTGGCGCTCCAGGGCCAGCAGCGCCCTCTCGTCGGCCTCCCGCATCTGCGCGCGGACGGTGTCGATCTCGCTCAGCAGGGCTCCGTACTCGCGCTGGGTCGTGACCCGGGAGGTCTGCTCCTGATAGCGGTCGACGCTCTCCTTGCCCGCGGCCGATTCGGCTTCGGCGGCGCGGCGCTCAAGCTCCGCCTGCTGGTACTCCTCCTCTAGCTCTTCGATCTCGCTGCGCCTGCTCTCGTACTCGTCGTGAAGTTCCTGCATCGACTCGGGAACCCCGTCGAGCAGGGCGAGGCTGCGCGCGAGTTCCACGCTTGCCTCCTGTAGTTCTACGATCGTGTCAAGGACTCTTTCCATTCAAATCCGTTCCGAGGCTCCCGCGGCCTGGCCGCGATGTTGACCCGCCGGTCTGGCGCCGTCCACCGGCGAAGCATCGTTCTGTGAGAAGTTGCAAGGAGTTGGCAATCGCAGGATCCGTTGCCGCGCGGTATGGGTCCACCTGGATTCGAACCAGGGACCTGCCGGTTATGAGCCGGATGCTCTAACCGCTGAGCTATGGACCCTTCGGACCCGAGCGCAGTGCCGCAGTATAGCCCCAGGATCACCCGGCTTCGCCCGGGAATCCCGGCCCGGCCCGTCCTCGCCGGGAGCGGGCCGCTTGGGATGGACTCGTCGCGTTGCGACGCAGGCTCGGGAGCCTCTGCCTGCCGCCCTTGGGGTATAGTCATCGGCACGCGAACAGCGATCCAAGGAGGCGCCGCAATGTTGAGATCTACTCCAGTCAGGCGGCCGGGTCGGGCGGTCTCAGCCGCCGGCGCTGCCGCTCTTCTTCTATTCGCTCTTCTGGCCGCGTGCGGCCCTTCCGAGGAGGAGCGGACGTCAACCGCAAGGGCGGAGGCATGGGCCGAACTGGAGGAGGCTCAGGCCGCCCTGAACGCCAAGCGGGGCGAACTGGAGCAGTTGCGCGCGCAGGTCGCGGCGCCCGCCGAGGGGGAGGACGCCGAGGCTCTCACCGCCCGCGTCGACGCCCTGGACGAGGAAATCGGAGCGGACGGCGAGGCGTTTCAGCAGAAGCTGGTCAACTACATCAACGAGGCCGAGTGGGAGCTCGACGGGGAGATGAACGAGGAGCAGCGGGCGGCCTTCGGGATGATGTCCGGCGAGCAGATGTACTTGGCCCACGAGTACGTGGTCAAGGGCGGCGACTACCGGCGGGCGATCGAGATTCTGCAGCGGGCCACGGTGAACGACCCGGACAACCCTGACCTCGCGGCGAGGATCGCCCAGTACGAGGCAGACCGCTACATCACGGCCGAGCGGCTCGCGGAGGTCAAGCGGGGCATGACGGAGGCCGAGGTCGAGGGCGTCCTGGGCAAGCCCTTCCACAGCTATGTGAGGAACTTCTCGGACGAGAACGTGTTCGCCTGGTTCTACCCCAAGGACCCGGAGCAGCACGGGAGCGGCGCCGCTGTCGGCGTATTCTTCAACGAGAGCGATCGCAAGGTGTACCGCACGGATCCCAACGCGGTCGAGGGCAAGGACGAAGAGGAATAGTCCCGGGTCGAGTGCGGCAGGAGGACTGGGTGCGCCGGGCTGCCATCCGTGCGCCCGCTGACGCGCGCACGGACTGGTTCACGGGTGGCGCGGATTCGCGCCACCCGGGTTCTGGCCGGCATTCGGCGCGTAGCGCCGAACTCCGCTGCCCCTCAGTCCTTGACGGCGACGGGGCTGCTGGTGCACAATCCCCAACTCTTGTAGGTCGTCGTGCGCCGACGGCTGCAGGTCGGACCCCGGTCTGAGTTCACAAAGAGAGGACGAGTCCAGGCTATGCCGGTAGTGCAGGTACGCGAGGATGAGAGCTTCGAGAATGCGCTTCGCCGCTTCAAGCGGAAGTGCGAGAAAGAGGGCATCCTGACGGAGCTCAAGAAGCGCCAGCACTTCGAGAAGCCGTCCGTCAAGCGCAAGCGCAAGGTGATGCAGGCGCGCAAGAAGATGCTGCGCAAGCTGGCTGAGGAGCGCCGCGCCGGTCTGGTCTAGCGCGGCAGAACTACAGAAAGCCGGCGCTTCGCGCCGGATGCCGGCGGGGACGCCGGCGCACCCAGTTTCTGCCGCGCGGGTTCCTGGTTCCGCGCCGCGCCTGTACGCGCGGAGCCACAGCAGGGTGAGACTGCGCTCGCTCGCCACTTCACCGTTCTTGGATCGGCGACGGAGATGAGCTGTTGCAGCAGCGCGACTTCCGAGGCGCTCGAGTTTCCGGCGTTGCTCCGCGTCGTGGCGGGGCTTGCGGTTACCGACGCCGGGAAGCGGCTGGTCCAGAACATCGCGCCGTGTACGGACCCTGACGAGATCGAAGGTCGCCGGGTCCGCTACACCGAGATCGCCCGGGTGCTCGAGGAGGGGGGCGCCCTCGTACCGGTGCTCGACCAGGAGCTCCTCGACCTGCGGCGCGAGTTGGAGACCGGCGGCCGCCGGCTGGGCGGCGCCGCTCTGCTCGACCTCGCGACGGTGATCGAGGCCGGCGAAGGGGTGCTCGAACGGCTGAACGACTACGAAGAAACGCCAACTTTCGCGGCGGAGGTCGAGCTGTTGCGCGCCCTGGAGGTCGGCGCGACCGGCGAGCCGATCGGCTGCGCTGCTTTGGCGGCGCGCCTGCGGCGGACCCTGAATCGCCGCGGCGGGGTTCGGGACGACGCGTCGCCCCGACTCAGAACACTGGTGGGTGAGGCCCGCCGCGTGCAGACGTCGGTCGAGACCCAGGTACAGGCCTACGTCCGGGAGCATGGTCACAGGCTCGCCGACGACTCGACGCCGTTGCGCGGCGGCCGGTTCTCCGTCCTGCTGCCCTCGGGTAGCCGGGGTCGCCTCTCCGGCCTGGTGAGGGGCCGCTCGGCTTCCGGCCGCAGCTTCTACTTCGAGCCTTCGGAGGTCGTGGAGAGCAACGACGAGCTCGAGCGGCTCGCCGCGGACAGGGAGATCGAGCGAGCCCGCATCCTCGCCGAACTCGTGCGGCTGGTGCTGGAGCTGACGCCGGCGATCCTGGCCAGGATCGAGTTCCTTGCCGCGGTCGACATGCTGCAGGCGGTGGCGCGCTTCGCGGCCGCGGTCGGGGCCGCGCCGGCAGGCATCGCGGTGCCGGACCCGAACGGCGCCGCGGCCGCGCTCGAACTCCGCGGCGCCCGTCATCCGCTTCTCGATCCGCGGCTGGCGGAGCACCGGGAAAAGACCCTCGGCGCCGCCGGCAACCGCGGCGAGGTCGTGCCGCTCGACCTGGCGCTGGACGACAGCCGCACGCTGGTCCTGACCGGACCCAATGCCGGCGGCAAGACCGTTGCGCTCAAGACGGTGGGCCTGCTCTGTCTCATGTCCCAGGCGGGGATGCCGGTGCCGGCCGCGCCGACCAGCCGGTTGCCGGTGTTCGACCATCTCGTGGCGGTCGTTGGCGACGACCAGAGCGTTCTGGACGAACAGTCGACGTTCAGCGCCCGCCTGCTGCGTCTGCAGGAGGTGTGGCGGCGCGCCGGGCCGCGCACCCTGGTGCTGCTCGACGAGGTCGGCGCCGGCACGAATCCGGAAGAGGGCGCCGCGCTCGGGATCGCGTTGCTCGAGGGGCTGGTCGAGAGTGGCTCGCTCGGGATCCTGACCACCCACCTGACCCAACTCGCCGCCGCCGCCCTCGAGTCCCCGTCGGCTTCCTGTGCGGCGATGAGCTTCGACCCGGAGAGCGGCTTGCCGACCTACCGGCTGGTGATCGGCCCGCCCGGCGGCAGCCGCGCTCTCGCGCTGGCCCGGCGCCTTGGCCTGCCGGCAGCCTGGCTGGAGCGAGCGGAGCACTTTCTCGGCTCGGAGCACCAGCAGTTGAGGAGGGTGCTGGAGCGCAACGAGCGGCTGCGGGAGCGGTTGCTCGAACGGGAAGCGGAGTTGGCCCGCCTGACTGCCGAGACGGAAGCGGAGCGCGCTCGCTTCGAAACCCGTCAGGCGTCCCTGCAGGCGGCCAGGAAGCGGTTGACCCTGGCGGTGCGGCGCGAAGTGGATGCGTTGCGCAAGGCGAATCGCAGCCGGCTGGATCAGGCCCTGGCCGAGCTGGCGGCGCAGCCGCGACCGGGCAAGCGGGCGTTTGCTCGCGCCGCCGGCGGCCTGCACCGGGAACTCGACCGCGAAGCCTCGGCCGTCGACGACCGCGCGGCCGCCGCGACGCCGGAGTCCCAGGCCACGCCCGCGCGCTCGCAGCCGCTCGTAGCCGGGGCCGCGGTGCGTCACCGCTCCCTCGGCTGGGTCGGCGAACTCCAGGAACTGGCTGAAGAGCGGGCCACGGTCGTCGTGCGGGGCAAGCGCGTGCGGACGTCGCCAGCGGCATTGGAGGCCGTGGCGCCGGCGGAGCGAACCGCGCCGACCCGGGTCCGGGTCCAGGCGTCTTCGGCGCCGGCGGTCGAGTCGGAGTTGATGCTGATCGGCCAGAAGGTGGAGCCCGCGCTCGACTCGCTGGACGCCTGGCTCGACCGGGCCCTGGCGTCGGGCCGGGAACGGGTGCGCGTGGTCCACGGTCATGGCAGCGGACGGCTGCGCCGGGCCGTCCGCGAGCACCTGCGCGGACATCCGGCGGTAGCCGGGTTCGATCCGGCACCGCCCTCGGCGGGCGGCGACGGCGCGACCGAAGTGATCCTGCGCTGACGGTGCTGTCCGCAGTAGCATGAGCGATCGTGCAGCGGCGGGGCAAGCTCACCGACGAGGCGTTGGACGCTGTGCGCGAGGCGATCGACATTGTCGACATCGCCAGCGAGCACACGAAGGTCGAGCGCCGGGGCCGGCGCTTGGTCGCCCTGTGCCCGTTCCACAAGGAGAAGACGCCCTCCCTGTCGCTCGATCCGGAGCGGAAGCTCTACTACTGCTTCGGCTGCGGCGCCGGCGGCGACGCCCTCGGCCTGCACATGGAACTGACGGGCGACAACTTCGCCACCGCGATCGAACACATGGCCGACCGCTACGGGGTGCCGTTGCCGCGGGCGGCTCCGGCCCCCGGCGACGAGGCGCGGGCCGACCGGTCCGAGCGGATCCAGGCCGCCCTCGACGCGGCCTACGCCTTCTTCCGCGGCAAGCTGCGGACCGAGGCCGTGCCGCAGGACTACCTGCGCCGGCGCAAGGTGTCGTCGGAGTTGATCGCCCGGTTCGGTGTCGGTTTCGCGCCGGACGGATGGCAGACGCTCGTGAGCGACCTGGGTCGCCGCCTGGCGATGCCCGACCTCGAGGCCGCGGGGCTGGTGGCGCGCAGCCGGAACAACCCGGATCGTCCCTATGACCGGTTCCGGAACCGGCTCATGTTTCCCATCCGCTCGCCATCGGGACGGCTGCTGGCGTTCGGCGGCCGGACCCTGGGCGACGACCCGGCGAAGTACGTCAACACGAACGAGACCGACCACTTCCGCAAGGGCACCCTGCTCTACGGACTCGACTCGGCTCGCCGGGCCATCCGGGAGCAGGGCCGCGTCCTCCTGGTGGAGGGCTACTTCGACGTGATCGGCGCCGCCCTGTCCGGCATCGACTGGGTGGTGGCGAGCATGGGAACGGCGTTGACCGTGGGGCAGGTGCGGTTGCTGTCCCGGTACACGGACGAGGTCGTGCTGGGCTACGACGGTGACCGGGCCGGTATCGAGGCGGCGCGCAAGGCGGCGTCGCTCATGCTCGAGGCTGGTCTTGTCGTCCGTCGCGCGCGCTTCCCGGCCGGCCAGGATCCGGACTCGCTTCGACTTGACGAGGGGCCCGAGGCGGTGCGGAGCGTGGTAGAGGAAGCCCGGGACGCGGTGGCGTTGGAGATCGACGAGCTGCCGAGTCGGGGCGAGCTCGACCCCCGGCTGAGGGCCCGGGAAGCCGCGCGGGTGCGCGTGCTGATCGACCGGGTAGGAGACCGAATCGCGCGCCAGGGGTACTTCGAGCACGCGGCCGAGCGGCTGGGAGTCAAGGTGGAGGTGCTGCTTCGTGAGTCGGCCGCCGTCCCCGAGCGGTCCGCGAGCGCCGGCGCGGAGGAGACGCGGGCGGTGCGGAGGCCTCCGGCAACGGCGTCGATCGAAGAACAGGTGCTGCGGCTGATCATCGCCGCCCCGTCGCTTGACGGTTTCGACTGGCCCGAGTCCGGTGCGTTTTTCGATCCCGTCCTGCGAGCCATCTATCGTGCCGTCAGGGAACAGGCCAAGGCGGGCGTTGACCCCATCGACTCGACGGCGCTGGTCGGGGCACTCGGGCGGCGCTCCGGCGACGGGAACGAGACCGGCAACCCTGTTGACCGCATCGCCGGCCTTTTGCTACAACGGTCGTCTGCTTTCTCTGAACAGGAACTCCGAATCAGTCTCGTCGAGTTGGGTCGGCGCTTCGCCAAACAGCGGCTCCACCTTCTCGCTCGGGAGATCAATCGCGCTCAGCGCGAGGGCGACATGGACGCCCTGCACCGCAGGATCGAAGAGAAGCAGGAGCTCAGCCGTGTCCTGCACCGGCAACCCAGGATCTGAGGACCTGGCATGGCGCTGAACATCGCAGCCGTCGAGGCCGCTCCGGCCGAACCGATCGAAGACCGCCACAGTTCGGTCCGCAGCGTCTTCGCCCTCGGCCGCGAGAAGGGCTACCTGCTCCACGACGAACTCAACGACCGGTTGCCCGACGAACTGCTCGCCGAATCCAGGGAGATGGACGAGATCAGAGCCCGCCTGGGGGCGCTCGGCGTCGACCTGATCGGCCGGCCATCGATCTTCGTGAACATGGTCGACTCGGATTCCACGCCGCCCATCAGCGGCGTCGAGCGAAGGGAACCGGACCCGCCCGCCTTCGTCAGCCAGGACCGGACGACGGATCCGGTGCGCGTCTATCTGCGCGAGATGGGACGCGTCGACCTGCTCGATCGCGAGGGCGAAGTCGAGATCGCGAAGCGCATCGAACGCGGCGAGTGGATTGTCTTCGAGGCGCTCTGCGACAACCCGGTCGTGCTCAGGGAGCTGCTGCGGATCAACGAACTGGCGCGGCGCGATCACCGGTTGATGCGTGAACTGCTCGCCGACGGCGGCGCGAATCTGGACCAGAAGGCGAACAAACGGATCGCCAGGAACCTCGGCATCTTCCAGGCGATCGACGGACTCGATCGGAAGGTGCGCCGGCTGCGCCGCCAGCGCGAGCGGTGCTCTCGCGGTGGCGAACGGTTCCTGGAGATCGAGCGCGAGATCGACCGGACCGCGGGCAAGATCACCGAGCAGATTCGCTCGATCGAGTTGACGGCACAAACCCGAGCCCGACTGGTCGAGATCCAGAAGCAGCTTTACGCGGAGATTTCGCGCCACGACCGGGATATCCGGCGGGCGCAGATCGCTCTGGACCGGGAGCGGGACACGGAACTCGGCGCGTTGCAACGGCGTCGAATCGAGAAGTACCGGGCTCGCCTTCGGGCCGCGGAGGAACGCTACGGGACGACCCTGGCCCAGGTAACCGCCACCCTGAGCAAGGTCCGGCGCGGCGAGGCGATCTGCGAGCAGGCCCGCTCCGAGATGATTCTGGCCAACCTTCGGCTCGTCGTTTCGATCGCGAAGAAGTACACGAACCGGGGTCTGCAACTGCTGGATCTGATCCAGGACGGCAACATCGGCCTGATCCGCGCGGTCGAGAAGTTCGAGTACCGCCGCGGCTACAAGTTCTCGACCTACGCCACCTGGTGGATCCGTCAGGCGATCACGAGAGCGATCGCGGACCAGGCCAGGACGATCCGGATTCCGGTCCACATGATCGACACGATCAACAAGCTGACCCGGACCAGTCGCGCCATGGTGCAGGAACTGGGCCGGGAGCCGACCGTGCCGGAGATTGCGGAGCGCATGGACATGGATGCCGTGCAGGTGCGCGAGATCATGAAAATCTCGCTGGAACCGATCTCGCTCGAAACACCGATCGGCGAGGAAGCGGATTCCCACCTCGGCGACTTCATCGAGGACAGGAACGCGGTTTCGCCGCTCGACAGCCTGATGACGAAGAGCTTGGGCGAGCAGACCGCGGAGGTGCTCCAGACGCTCAGTCCGCGCGAGGAACTCGTGCTCCGCATGCGCTTCGGCGTCGGCGACGGAGCGGAGTCGACGTTGGAGGACGTGGGGCGCTCGTTCAACGTGACGCGCGAGCGCATTCGCCAGATCGAGTCCAAGGCGCTCCGCAAGCTCCGTCATCCGAGCCGGGCCCGGCGGTTGCGGGCCTTCCGAAACCTGCTCTAGCAGCGTGCGCGGCAGAAACCGGGTGCGCCGGCCATCTGGCCGGTATCCGGCGCGAAGCGCCGGCTTCCGGACCTCTCTGCCGCGCTAGTGCCGGGCCGGTGGTCTGCTGCCGATTGACAGTGGCCTCGGCGCATCCCTAAGATCACCCACATGTCGCCCGCCCGCTGTTGCCTGGAGCCGGCGGATTCTTCCTCGGTAGCTCAACGGTAGAGCGTTCGGCTGTTAACCGAAATGTTGGGGGTTCGAATCCCTCCCGAGGAGCCATGGCTCGCGGCTTGCGGTGACGTGGGATACCCTCTCGCGCCGGATCGCCTGAGGTAGAAGAGATGGCCGACGTTTCCCGGGAGTTCCTGACAGCCTGTCGGGGCACTAGCTACTCACGCCTGAGCGTGGCTCGGCTCTATGAGGAGGCCGTGCGGCGCGGTGAGGTCGCGATCGCGGCCGAGGGGCCCATCGTGGCCTCGACCGGCGAGCATACGGGCCGGTCGCCGAACGACCGATTCGTCGTGCGCCGATCGCCGTCATCGGATGCCGTCGACTGGGGGCCGGTCAACAAGGCCATCGATCCGGAGCACTTCGCCCGGCTCTACGACAAGATGCTGGCCGCTGCCGCCGAGCGGGACCTGTTCGTGTTCGACGGTTTCGCCGGCGCCGATCCGGACTGCCGCCTGAGCGTGCGGGTGATCTCCGAGAGGGCATGGCACAGCCTGTTCGCCCGCAACATGTTCCTGCGCGCGGCCGACCCTTCGGAGCTCGAAGGCTTCGAACCGGACTACACCGTCGTCGACATCCCCAGCGTTCTGGCCGATCCGGAGACGGACGGCACGAACAGCACGACTTTCATCGCCCTCGACCTGGAACGGCATCTGACCCTGATCGGCGGCAGCGAGTACGCCGGCGAGATCAAGAAGTCGATGTTCAGCGTGATGAACTTCCTGATGCCGCGCCGCGGCGTGCTGAGCATGCACTGCAGCGCGAACTACGGCGCCGACCGCTCCGACTCGGCCCTCTTCTTCGGCCTTTCGGGTACGGGCAAGACGACACTGTCGGCCGATCCGAAGCGCACCCTGATCGGTGACGACGAGCACTGCTGGTCCGACGACGGCATCTTCAACATCGAAGGCGGCTGCTACGCGAAGGTGATCCGGCTCGATCCCGAGGGGGAGCCGGAGATCTACGCAACGACGCGGCGTTTCGGTACGGTGCTCGAGAACGTCGTCTTCGACGAGGAATCGCGCGAACTCGACCTGGACGACGATTCGCGCACGGAGAACACCCGCGCCAGCTATCCGCTGAGCCACCTGGAGCACGTCGACGTCGGCGGGATTGCCGGTCATCCCGGCGCGGTCGTCTTCCTGACCTGCGACGCGTTCGGCGTCCTGCCGCCGATCAGCCGGCTCACCGAGGCGCAGGCGATGTACCACTTCCTGTCCGGCTACACCGCCAAGGTCGGCGGCACGGAACGTGGAGTTACCGAGCCGACGGCGACCTTCAGCGCCTGCTTCGGCGCCCCCTTCATGCCGCTGCCGCCGTCCGCCTACGCCCGACTGCTGGGTGAGAAGGTGCGGCGACACGGGGCCTCCGTCTGGCTGGTGAACACGGGCTGGACCGGGGGGCCGTACGGCGAGGGCCGGCGGATCGAGCTGGCCTACACGCGGCGGATGATCCATGCCGCACTGGACGGGAGCCTGCGCGACGCGTCGATGCGCACCCACCCCGTCTTCGGCCTGGCCTACCCGACCGCCCTCGACGGCGTCCCCGCGGAGGTGCTCGACGCGCGCCGGAGCTGGGCCGACGCGAAGGCCTACGACCGGTACGCCCGACGGCTGGCGCGGATGTTCACCGAGAACTTCGCGAGCTTCGAGGACACCGTGTCGGAGGAGGTGCTTGCCGCGGCGCCGCGAGTGTCCGCCCAGGGTTGAGCCTTCGCCTGAGGAGAATCGAATGATCCCCGTCAAAGCCGCGATCTCGGAGAGTGGCCGCGCCCATGTGGACGGCATGGATGCGTACCGGAGGCTCTACCGCGAGTCGATCGAGGACCCGGACCGGTTCTGGCTCGACCAGGCCGCGACCCTCGACTGGTTCTCGGCGCCGGGGTCCGCCGGGCGCTGGGACTTCGACGCCGTCGACTTCGCCTGGTTCGAGGACGGCGAGCTGAACGCCTGCGTCAACTGCGTCGACCGCCACGCTGCGACGCAGCCAGACAAGACCGCCCTGATCTGGGTCGAGGACGAACCGGGCCGCTACCGGCGGATCAGCTACCGCGAGCTGAAGCGCAACGTCTGCCGGGTCGCGAACGTGCTGACGTCGCTCGGGATCGGTCAGGGCGACCGGGTCTGCATCTACCTGCCGATGATCCCGGAGCTGGCCTACACGATGCTCGCCTGCGCCCGGATCGGCGCGGTGCATTCCGTCGTCTTCGCGGGGTTCTCCGCGGACAGCCTGCGCGAGCGGATCGTCGACGCGGGTTGCCGGCTGCTCGTCACCGCGAACGAGGGCCTTCGCGGCGGCCGGACGATCCCGCTCAAGGCGACCTGCGATCAGGCAATCGACGGTCTGGACCTGGTCGAGCACATGCTCGTGGCCCGGCGGACGGACACGGAAGTGCCGATGACCGCAGGCCGCGACCTGTGGCTCCACGAGGAGACGGCGAAGCAGCGGCCGACCGCGCCGGTGGCTCGGCTCGACGCCGAGGCGCCTCTGTTCGTCCTCTACACCAGCGGCTCGACGGGAAGGCCCAAGGGTCTGCTCCACACGACCGGCGGCTACCTGCTGTACGCCTCGATGACCCACCGGCTGGTTTTCGATCACCACGACGACGACATCCACTTCTGCGCCGCGGACATCGGCTGGGTCACCGGGCACAGTTACATCGTCTACGGCCCGCTCGCCAACGGGGCGACGAGCGTGATGTTCGAGTCCGTGCCGACCTATCCCGATCCGGGCCGCTACTGGCAGGTCGTGGACGATCTCGGCGTGACCCTCTTCTACACGGCGCCCACGGCGCTGCGGGCGATCGCACGCGAGGGCGATCAGTGGGTCGAGGCGTACGACCGCGGTTCGCTGCGCGTGCTCGGGTCGGTCGGCGAACCGATCAACCCCGAGGTCTGGAAGTGGTACCACGATGTGGTGGGTGACGGGCGTTGCCCGGTCGTCGACACCTGGTGGCAGACGGAGACCGGCGGCATCCTGATCACGCCGCTGCCGGGCGCGACGCCGCTCGAACCCGGCTCCGCGACCCTGCCTTTCTTCGGCGTCGAGCCGGTCCTCGTGGATGCGGACGGCAACGAGCTCGAAGGCAACGGCCAGAGCGGCAACCTCTGCCTGAAGCGGTCCTGGCCCGGACAGGCGCGAACGATCTACGGCGACCACGAGCGCTTCGTCGAGACCTACTTCAGCACGTACCCTGGCATGTACTTCACCGGCGACGGCTGTCGGCGCGACGGGAACGGCTACTACTGGATCACCGGCCGCGTCGACGACGTCCTGAACGTGTCGGGACACAGGCTGGGCACCGCCGAGATCGAGAGCGCCCTGGTCGCGCACGACGCGGTCGCCGAGGCCGCCGTCGTCGGCTGCCCGCACGAGATCAAGGGCGTCGGCATCTACGCCTACGTCCTGATCACGCCCGAGGCGGAGAGCCGGGACCAGGCCGAGCTCGTGGCCGAGCTGCGCCAACAGGTGCGGACGGTCATCGGGCCGATCGCCACGCCGGACCACATCCACGTCGCCGCGGGTCTGCCCAAGACGCGCTCCGGCAAGATCATGCGCCGCGTCCTGCGCAAGATCGCCGCCGGCGAGTACGACGACCTCGGCGACGTGACGACGCTGGCTGAGCCCGCGGTCGTCGACGGTCTGGTCGAGGACCATCGCGCCGCGATGGGCTGAGCCGGAGTCCGGCGCGCAATCCGGCGCGCAATCCAGCGCGAAGCGGCCGGCGGCTACACTCGGAGCCGCACCATGGCAGCGAAGGCAGACGATCCGTTCGAGCGCGGCCACGGCGCACGGTCGGATCCGAGCCGCGGGTTCGGCGCCCCGATACGGCTTCTGGTCGTCGCCGCCTGCGTCGTCGTCCTGGTCGCCGGTCTGCGTGCGGCGTCGTCCGTCATCGAGCCGTTCCTCATCGCGCTGTTCGTCGTGATTCTCAGCCTGCCGGTCCTGTTCTGGCTGAGCCAGCGAGTGCCGACGATGCTGGCGGTCGTCGGCACGATCCTGATGGATCTCGCCGTGCTCGCCGCCGTCGGATCCCTGGTGGGGACGACCGTCACTCAGCTTGCGGGCGACATGGACAAGTACCAGAGCCGGCTGATGGAGCTGGCCGACGACGGAGCGGCCTGGCTCGAGGAACGCGGACTCCATCCGGAATGGCTCGTCCCTCCGGACCGGGAGGCCGACGACGGGGCGGAGTCCGCTACCGACGGCGCGCCCGGGGCCGCCGCCGGCAGCCAGGCGTCGCGAGGCGGCGTGGATCAGGCGGCGACCGACGGCATTCGGTTCCTGTCGCCGGCCGGGAACCTTGCCGGCGAGAACGCCCAGCCGCGCGGGTTGCTGTCACGCCTGGATTCCAGCCTGCTCTTCGACTTCGCGAACCAGGCGCTCCGCTACACGGCGACGGCGCTCTCGTCGCTGCTGATCATCTCGTTCATCGTGATCTTCATGCTGTTCGAGGCTTCCGCGTTCCGCGCCAAGGTGCGGCTCGCCTTCGGCGGCGACGAGGCCGAGGAGCGGTTCACCCGGGTCATGCACGAGGTCAGGCACTACATCGGCATCAAGACGATGGTCAGCGCCGCCACCGGCCTGCTGATCGGTGCCTGGGTCGGGCTTCTCGGCGTCGACTTCTTCATCTTCTGGGGTCTGGTCGCCTTCGTCCTGAACTTCATCCCGAACCTGGGTTCGATCATCGCCGCCGTGCCGACCACCCTGCTGGCGATGGTTCAGATCGGCGTCGGCCGCGGACTCCTCGTCGCGCTCGGCTACCTGGTCGTGAACATGGTGATCGGCAACCTGATCGAGCCGCACCTGATGGGCCGCCGCCTGGGCCTTTCCACCCTGGTCGTCGTCCTGTCCCTCGTGTTCTGGGGCTGGGTCTGGGGTCCGATCGGGATGCTGCTGTCCGTGCCGCTGACGATGGTGCTCAAGATCATGCTCGAGAACACGGAGGAGTTTCGCTGGGTCGCCGTGCTGCTCGGCGACAGCCGGGCGGCAGAACGGATGGCGACGGCGTCGGGAGGGGATAGCGAGGAGTAGTCCCGGTTCTGGCCGGCATCCGGCGTGCGCGGCTTGCACTACAGCAGCCCGGGGACGATAGCCCGCCGATGTCCCGGGTAGCCCGGAAACCTCTCCCGGTACCAGCGGCGCCTCCACAGAGCGCGCGGAATCAGGTTGGCCGCGGTCCACAGGGCGAACGCGAGTCCGGGCAGTGACCAGCTCATCAGGGCGAAGCCGGTCCACTCGACGATCTCTCCCGCCAGATTGGGGCAGGAAACGAGGTTGAAGGGGCCGCCCCGCGGCAGGACGGCGCCGCCTGAGGCCTTCGCCCGCAACGCGGCCAGCCGGTAGTCCGAGGAGATGTTCAGGGCGGCCCCGGCGACGAAGAGGGTGGCGCCGGACACGAACCGCGGATCGGTGAACCAGTCCTGCGGATAGTCGGCGATCCGGGCGTTGAACCAGCCCAGCAGCACGCCGTTGACGAGGTTGAAGGCGAAACCCGAGGCGGCGGTGATCGCGGGCAACGGGCGCGCCTGGCGCTGGACGAACCACGGCCACACCAGGGTGCGGTGGATGTAGTGGGCAAGCCACAGGGCGACCAGGACGTCGCCGACCGCGTGACGCTCGCCGGCCGCGAGGTAGACGACGGGGAACACGGCCAGGGCGGACAGTTCCATGAGGACCCAGCCCCAGCGCGCGTCGAGAGTCGGCCCCGGGGCTCGGCCGCCCAGCCGGCCGGTCGGGTCCTTTCCCACGAGAGCGTAGACCAGCACGGGCACGCTCAGCCCGCACCAGATCAGGACGGCGGGCGTGAACCAGGACACGGGAACGGTCGAAGGCTCAGGCCGGAGACGCTACCGTGAGACCGGCGTCGGCGGCGGCGTCCGCGAGGCGCCGGTCGTAGGTCACGACGGCGTCGAGCCCGTCCAGGGAGAGGGCGGTGGCCAGGTGGATGGCGTCCAGGCTGCGGAGATTTGGTGGCTCGAGCGAGGCGGCATGGGCAAGAGTCCGTTCGCCGAACCCGATGAGGCTCATCCTCGACAGGATCCGCTGTGCATGCTGCAAGGCTAGCGGCGGCTTTTTCGCCCGGCGCAGGGCTCGCAACACCTCAACTTGCGCGAGCTTGCTGGAGACGTGCTCGCTGTGTTCCGCCAGATAGACGTGGAGCGCGTCCGACTCCGCTTCCGTGAGGACGAGCTTGACGATCGCAGAGGAATCCAGATAGAGCACGGTCCGGCAGGGAGCTGCCTGGCTAGAGCCGGTCCTCGCGGTCCGCCAGCAGAGCATCGCTGACCTCCGTCGACGGCTCGCCCGGCAGCGGCGGCAGATCGAGCAGGTTTCCCACCGGCCTGGTCGCCCGCCCCTCGGCGATCAGGCGCTCCAGCGGCGACATCTCCTTGGGGAACGGCAGCAGCAGGCCCACCGGCTGGCCCCGGTCCGTGACCTCGAAGCGCTCGCCCCTGCGGATCCGGCGGACGTACACGCTGAGGTTCTGCCGCAGTTCGCGGATGCCGACCCGGGTTGTTTTCGCGGTCGGCTCGGTCGTGGCGGCTGGCTCGGTCATGATGACGCACACGGTAGCACATTGGTGCGCGAAGGCTCGCCGGCCCCTCAAGAAACCTGTCTCCTCCCGATTGACACATGACCTTCCCGTGCTAGTCTCCAAATCGGGACTATAAGGGTCCCGGTTTAGCGGCGTCAGGCGCCGGGGGCTTTGATCGGAAGCGCCCAGGTTCCGCTTGCCGCATTGCCCGCCTCACGCGTCGACGACACACCGTCATGATCCGACTGACCAAGCAAGCCGACTACGGCATCGTCCTGATGACGCAGCTCGCGTCGACCGGGCAGTCCGCCGCCGCCGAGCTGGCGGCCCAGACCCACCTGCCGGCGCCGATGGTCAGCAAGATTCTCAAGCTGCTGGCCAAGGCCGGCCTGCTGGTGTCTCATCGCGGCGTGCACGGGGGCTACGAACTCGCGCGCTCGGCGGCGGAAATCAGCGTCGCGCACGTGATTTTCGCGCTTGAGGGCCCGATCGCCCTGACCGAGTGCAGCGAGCACTCGGAGCACGAGTGTTCGTACGAGGCGTTCTGCCGCGTCCGCGACAACTGGCAACGGATCAACCGCGCCGTGAGGGGAGCGCTCGAGGACATCACGATCGCCGAGATGGCCCGGCCTGACTTCATGGCCGGCGCCCCCGGCCGCGTCGCCGAGTCGCTGATTTCACTGAGGACGACTTCCTGATGGCCACCGCCGCGGACACGATCGAAGCACTCGCCGAACGCGAGTACGAGTACGGCTTCGTCACCGACGTCGAGCAGGACACGGCGCCGCCGGGACTTAGCGAGGAGATCGTCGCCTTCATCTCGGCGAAGAAGAACGAACCCCAGTGGATGCTCGACTGGCGGCTGGACGCCTACCGGGGCTGGCTGAAGATGGCCGAACCGGAGTGGGCGAACGTGCGCTACGAGCCGGTCGACTACGAGTCCATCTGCTACTACGCCGCGCCGAAGAGCGACGACGACCGACCGAAGAGCCTCGACGAGATCGACCCGGAAATCCTGGCGACCTACGAGAAGCTCGGCATCCCGCTCAAGGAGCAGGAGATGCTGGCCGGCGTCGCGGTGGACGCGGTGTTCGACAGCGTCTCCGTGGCGACGACGTTCCGCGAGAAGCTGTCGGAACTCGGGGTCATCTTCTGCTCGTTCTCCGAGGCGGTGCAGGATCACCCCGAACTGGTGAAGAAGTACCTGGGCACGGTCGTGCCGCGGCGGGACAACTTCTTCGCCGCCCTGAACTCGGCCGTGTTCTCGGACGGCTCCTTCGTCTACATCCCGAAGGGCGTCCGCTGCCCGATGGAGCTCTCGACCTACTTCCGCATCAACGCGATGAACACGGGCCAGTTCGAGCGCACGCTGATCATCGCGGACGAGGGCAGCTACGTGAGCTACCTCGAAGGCTGCACGGCGCCGATGCGCGACGAGAACCAGTTGCACGCGGCGGTCGTCGAACTGGTCGCCCACGAGGATGCGCAGATCAAGTACTCCACGGTCCAGAACTGGTACCCGGGCGACAAGCAAGGCGTGGGCGGCATCTACAACTTCGTGACGAAGCGCGGCCTCTGCGAGGGCCGGCGTAGCAAGATCTCCTGGACCCAGGTCGAGACCGGCTCGGCGGTCACCTGGAAGTACCCGAGCTGCATCCTGAAGGGCGACGACTCGGTGGGCGAGTTCTACTCGGTGGCCGTGTCGAACAACCGCCAGCAGGCCGACACCGGGACCAAGATGATCCATGTCGGCAAGCGGACGTCGAGCACGATCGTCTCGAAGGGGATCTCGGCCGGCGAGGGCCAGAACACGTACCGCGGTTCGGTGCGGATTCTGCGTTCAGCCGAGGACGCCCGCAATTTCTCGCAGTGCGACTCGATGCTGATCGGCGATCGCTGCGGCGCGCACACGTTCCCCTACATCGACGTCGCGAATCCGAGCGCCCAGATGGAGCACGAAGCGTCGACGTCGAAGATCGGCGAAGACCAGATTTTCTACTGCAATCAACGTGGCATCGAGACCGAGGATGCCGTTTCCATGATCGTCAACGGGTTCTGCAAGGAAGTGTTCCGCGAGCTGCCGATGGAGTTTGCGGTGGAGGCACAGAAGCTGCTCGAGGTGAGTCTCGAGGGCAGCGTCGGCTAGGACCCCGCGAAGGGGGCCGGATGCTGCCGGAACCGCAAGCGGCTGCCCAGGCGCCGCACGGAGAGATGAAGCATGCTGAGTGTGAGTGACCTTCACGCGAGGGTCGAAGAACAGGAAATCCTGCGGGGCGTCGACCTCGAGGTCAAGGCGGGCGAAGTCCACGCCGTGATGGGGCCGAACGGCTCCGGCAAGAGCACGTTCGCCCAGGTGCTCGCGGGCCGCGAGGACTACGAGGTCACGGCGGGTTCGATGGAGCTGGACGGCTCCGACCTGCAGGAGATGGCGCCGGAAGAGCGAGCCCACGCCGGCCTCTTCCTCGCCTTCCAGTACCCGGTCGAGATCCCGGGCGTCGGCAACAGCTACTTCCTCAAGGCGGCCGTCAACGCGACCCGCAAGGCGAGGGGCGAGCAGGAGCTCGACGCGATGGACTTTCTCCAGTTGCTCCGCGAGCGCGCGAAGCTGGTCGACGTGGACGACGCCCTGCTGCGGCGTCCGGTGAACGAGGGCTTCTCCGGCGGCGAGAAGAAGCGGAACGAGATCCTCCAGATGGCGGTGCTCGAGCCGCGGTTGGCCGTGCTCGACGAAACGGACTCCGGGCTCGACATCGACGCCCTGAAGACGGTGGCGGCCGGGGTCAACGCGCTCCGGAACGAGGACCGGGCCTTCGTCATCATCACGCACTACCAGCGGCTGCTCAACTACATTGTGCCCGACCACGTCCACGTGCTCCAGGGCGGGCGGATCGTCCGCTCGGGCGGCAGCGAGCTCGCCCATGAGCTCGAGGAAAAGGGCTACGCCGGTCTGACCAACGGCTCCGCGGGGGAGTAGATCGGGTGACCTCCACCGCCGGCCCGTTCACGGGTCCCTACCTGGACCTCTACTCCCGCCGTACCGGGGAGCCCGGCTTCCTGCGCGCGCGGCGGCAGCAGGCGCTTCAGCGTTTCGAGGCCGCGGGCTTCCCGACCTCCCGCGACGAGGAGTGGCGGCAGACGAACCTCGGCCCGCTTCTGCGCGCGACGCCGGAGACCGCCGCGCGGCAGGCGCTCCGAGGGGGCGAAGCAGAGCCCTACCTCTATCCCGACTGCCACCGGATCGTGTTCGTCAACGGGCGCTACGCGCCGGAGGCGTCGATCCTGCCGGAGGGTGTCACGGTTGCGCCCCTGGCCGACCTTTCCGCGGTCGGCGAACACGCTGACGTGATCGCGGAGCACCTCGGAGCAACCGCCTGCGGTCTCGCATCGTGCAGCGCGGACGCTGGCGTTCACGCCTTCGCGGCGCTCAACACCGCCCTGTTCGAAGACGGAGCGGCGATCGTGATCCCGGAAGGCGCGGTCGTCGAGGAGCCGATTCAGGTGCTGTGGCTCAGCCTGCCCTCGTCCGGCGCCGGGCAGGCCGGCGACGGCGCGTCCGCCCGGCTTGAGGTCAGCTTTCCGCGCCTGCTCGTCGTCGCCGGCGAGAACAGCCAGGCGTCGGTCGTCGAGACCTATGCCGCGGACCCGGAGGCCGGCGGTTACTTCGTCTGCCCGGCCGCGGAGTTCGTCTGCCGGGCGGGCTCCGTCCTCCGGCACACGCGGCTCCAGGCCGATGCGCCGGACGCGTTTCACCTGGGTTTTCAGCATGCGGAAATCGAACGGTCGGCCGTCTTCGACTCGTGCTCCCTGGCGTTCGGCGGCGGGCTTGTCCGCAACGACGCTGTTGCACTCCTTGACGGCGAGGGTGCGCACTGCACCCTGGACGGCCTCTACGTGGTGGACGGCGCCCGGTTCGTGGACAACCACATGCGCGTCGAGCATCGCCAGCCGCATACGACGAGCCACCAGCTCTACAAGGGCGTTCTCGACGACCGGGCGCGCTCTGTCTTCAACGGTCGCATCTACGTGCACAAGGCCGCGCAGAAGACGGACGCCAAGCAGACGAACCGCAACCTCCTGCTGTCCAGGTCCGCCCTCGCGAACAGCAACCCCCAGCTCGAGATTTTCGCCGACGACGTGCGCTGCACCCACGGCTCGACGATCGGCCGGCTGGACGAGGACGCGCTCTTCTATCTGAGGGCCCGCGGCCTTCCCCGCGACGAGGCGTACGGCATGCTCGTCTACGCGTTTGCCCGCGAGCTGGTCGAGAAAGCCTCCTTCGAGCCGCTCCGGCAGGACCTGGAGGGCAGATTGCGGGCGAGTCTGAACGGCGGCCCGGCCGGCGGCGGGAGCAGGTAGGCCGATGACGGCTCCGGCGCCGCTGGCGGAGCGGGAGCGGCCGGCAGCGGCCGCGGCCCTCGACGTCGACCGCCTGCGTGAGTCCTTCCCGATCCTCGATCGGGAAGTCCACGGCCACCCGCTTGTCTACCTGGACAACGCCGCCAGCGCGCAGCGGCCGGAGGCGGTCATCGACGCGGTCAGCGACTGCTACCGCACCTACTACGCGAACGCTCACCGCGGCGTCCACGCGCTCTCCGAGCAGTCGACCGACGCCTACGAAGCGGCCCGCGGCAAGGTCGCCGGCTTCATCGGCGCCGCGAGCAGCGCCGAGCTGGTCTTCACGCGCGGGACCACGGAGAGCCTGAACCTCGTTGCCCAAAGCTACGCCCGGCCGCGCCTTCAGCCCGGCGACGAGGTGCTGCTGACCGAGATGGAGCACCACTCGAACATCGTCCCCTGGCAGCTCGTCTGCGAGCAGACTGGCGCCCGGGTTCGGGCTGCACCGATCACGGACGACGGCGATCTCGATCTCGATGAGCTGGCCGAGATGGTCGGCGGGCGCACCAAAGTGGTAGCACTCGCCCACGTCTCGAACGCTCTCGGCACGGTGAACGACGTCGCCGCCGTCGCCCGTCTGGTTCGGGAGCGCTCGGATGCCGCCGTCGTCGTCGACGGCGCCCAGGCCGTGCCGCACATGGAGGTCGACGTGTCCGCCCTCGGCTGCGACTTCTACGCCTTCTCCGGCCACAAGATGTACGGCCCCGGCGGCATCGGCGCGCTGTGGGGTCGCGCGGAGCTGCTGGCGTCGATGCCGCCCTACCACGGCGGCGGCGCGATGATCACCCGGGTCACGTTCGAACGCAGCGAGTACACGGTGCCGCCGCACCGGTTCGAGGCGGGAACGCCTGCCATCGCGCCGGCGATCGGGTTCGGTGTCGCCGTCTCGTTCCTCGAGTCGGTCGGGCTGGAGCGGATCGAGCGGCACGAGCAGGAACTTCTTTCCCACACTCTGGAACAGCTGGACGATCTACCCTGGGTGCGAGTGCTGGGGCACGCCCCTGGCGCCGGGTCGGCGCGGGCGGCGGTCGTGTCGCTTGTGATCGACGGCTCGCACCCCCACGATGTGGCAACGATTCTCGACGAGCAGGGAATCGCGATTCGGGCGGGCCATCATTGCGCCCAGCCGCTGATGGAGCGGCTCGGCGTCCCGGCCACAGTGCGCGCCTCGTTCGGGATGTACAACACCCACGAGGAAGTCGACCAACTCGTCCTCGGGCTGCACGAAGTGCGGCGGATCTTCGGCTGAGGGCCATAGGGTAGGCGACGACGACGATGTCCGATCTCCGTGATCTCTACCAGCAGGTCATCCTCGACCACTACCGCGCGCCGCGAAACTTCGGCCCGCTGGAGCCGGTGTCGAGCTGCGCCGAGGGCTACAACCCGCTGTGCGGCGACAAGGTCAAGGTTTACCTGCGCACCGACGGCGAGCAGATCGAGGGCCTGACATTCGAGGGCGTCGGATGCGCGATCTCGACCGCTTCGGCGTCGCTGATGACGGAGGCCGTCCGCGGGCTCGACCGCTCGGAGGCCGAGGCGCTGCTGGCGGCCTTCCTGGCTCTGATGACCGGGGACGGCGAAGGGGCCAACGGTGTGCCGCTCGGCAAGCTCGAGGTCCTGAGCGGCGTGAAGGACTATCCGGTCCGGATCAAGTGCGCGACCCTGGCGTGGCATGCTCTACGCACCGCGTTGGAAGGTGGCGACACAGAGGCGGTGTCCACGGAATGAGATGGCCACGCCGGCGCAGAACGGAGGAACGCGCGATGGAGAAGGCGGCAGAAAGCACGATGCCCGCGACGGCGGCCGATCTGGAGGCCCGGATCGTCGAGGCCCTGAAGACCGTCTTCGACCCGGAGATCCCGGTCGATATCTATGAACTCGGCCTGATCTACGACGTGAGCATCGATGCCAGCGCCCACGTCAAGCTGCAGATGACCCTGACCTCACCGCACTGCCCGGTCGCCGAGTCGCTTCCGGGCGACGTCGAGCGGACGGTGCAGGGCGTCGAGGGCGTCGATGGCGCCGAAGTCGAGGTGGTCTGGGATCCCACCTGGAATCCGGCGATGATGAGCGAAGCAGCCAAACTCGAACTGGGATTCTTCTGATGAACACACCGAAAGACATCGGGTGCGCCGCCCCTTTGGCCGGCATCCGTTACTGGGTGCGCCGGCGTCCTCGCCGGCATCCGGAGGAGGTCTTCTGATGCGTAACCTCTCCCTCGCGACCGCGCTCTCCTTCCTGGCTCTCCTCCTCGCAGCGCCCGCAGCCTTCGCCGAAGAGAAGGACCACGGTCTGCGGGGCGCGAAGCACCCGGAACCGAACGTCCTCTTCGGCGGTCAACCGACCGAGGCTCAACTCGAGGCGATGGCCGCGGAAGGCCTGTCCTTCGTCCTGGACCTGCGCGCCGAGGGTGAGAACCGCGGCTTCGACGAGCAGGCTGCCCTCCAGAGCCTGGACATTCCCTATCTCAACCTGCCCGTGGACGCGGAACGGCTGGAGCAGCCCGAGACCTTCGAGCGCTTCATCGAAGCGATGGAGAAGCTCGATGGTCCGACGCTCGTTCACTGCGCCTCGGGCAACCGGGTCGGCGCCCTCTACTACGCCTACCTCGTGGCCGGGAAAGGTGAGGACCGGGAAGAAGCCCGCGCCCGCGCCAGGGAGAACGGTCTGCGCAGCGCGGCGCTCGAGAAGGCCGTTGATCGCTATCTGGATACGAAGCCCTGATGAGTCAGGTCGAGACCGCCGGCGCCTCCGACGCCGGAATGCCTCTCCAGCGTTCGCCGCTCGACGTGGCGACAGACACGCTGCGCTTCCTCGCCGTCGACATGGTCGAGCGGGCGAACAGCGGCCATCCCGGCGCGCCGATGGGCCAGGCGGCGATGGCGGCGCTACTGTGGACGAAGTACCTGCGGCATGCGCCGGCTGACCCGCAGTGGCCGAACCGGGACCGCTTCGTCCTCTCCTGTGGCCACGCCTCGGCGCTGATCTACGGGCTCCTCCACTTGGCCGGCTACGACCTGAGCCTGGGCGAGATCCGCAACTTCCGGCAGTACGGTTCGCTCACCCCTGGTCACCCGGAGCACGGCCTGACATCAGGCGTCGAAGTGACGACGGGTCCTCTCGGCCAGGGCATCTCCGCGGCAGTCGGCATGGCGATCGCCGAGCAACTCCTCGCGGCGCGCTTCAACCGGCCCGGCCACACCCTGTTCGACCACCGCACCTGGGTGCTCGCCTCCGACGGCGACCTGATGGAGGGCGTCGCCTCCGAGGCCTGCTCGATGGCCGGCCACCTCGGGCTCGGCAAGCTGAACGTGCTCTACGACGCGAACCGGATCACGATCGACGGCCCGACCGACCTGAGCTTCACCGAGGACGTGGTCGGCCGCTACGAGGCCTACGGTTGGCACACCCTGTCGGTCGACGACGGCAACGACACAGACGCCCTTGCCGCCGCCTACGACGCGGCGCTCGCGGAAACCGGCCGCCCGACCCTGATCAAGGTCAGCACCCACATCGGCTACGGCAGTCCGAACAAGCAGGACACCGCGGCCTCCCACGGCGCACCCCTGGGCGCCGAGGAAGTCGTGGCCACGAAGGAGGCCCTCGGCTGGCCCCTTGAGCCCGCGTTCCTGGTGCCGGACGCGGCCCGCGAGGCCTTCGCGCCGGCGGCCGACTTCGGCCGGGACGCCGCGGCGGAATGGGGCCGGCTGCTTGAGTCCTACCGCCGCGCCCACCCGGAGGAGGCGGCTGAACTCGACCGTCGCCTGGCCGTCGGCCTGCCCGACGGCTGGCGCGACGCGCTTCCCCGCTTCGACCCCGAATCCGGTCCGATCGCCACCCGCTCCGCCTCCGGCGTCACACTGAACGCCCTGAAGGACCTGGTGCCCGAGCTCGCCGGCGGCTCGGCCGACCTGACCGGCTCGAACAACACCCTGCTCGAAGGCGAAGGCGACTACGCCGCCGGCGCACCGACGCGCCATTTCCGCTTCGGCGTGCGCGAACACGCGATGGCCGCGGCGATGAACGGCCTGGCCCTGTCCGGCCTGTTCCGGCCCTACGGCGGCACCTTCCTCTGCTTCCTCGACTACCTGAAGCCGAGCCTCCGCCTCGCGGCGCTGATGGAGCTCCGGGCGATCTACGTCTTCACCCACGACTCCGTGTTCCTGGGCGAGGACGGCCCGACCCACCAGCCGATCGAGCACCTGGCGCACCTGCGCGCGGTGCCGGGGCTCGTCGTCGTCCGCCCTGCCGACGCGAACGAGACCGCCGCCGCCTGGGCCCTGGCGCTCGAGACGCCGGGCCCATCGGCCCTCGTCCTCACCCGCCAAAAGCTGCCGGTCCTTGAAGCGACCGCCGATGGCGCGCTCGAAGGCGTCGCCCGCGGCGCCTACGTCGTGGCCGACAGCGACGCCGAGCCCGACCTGATCCTGGTCGGCACCGGCTCCGAGGTCGCTCCCGCAGTCGACGCCGCGGCAGAGTTGACGGCCGAAGGCCACGCCGTCCGCGTCGTCAGCATGCCTTCCTGGGAGGCCTTCGCGGCCCAGCCGCAGTCTTACCGCGACGAAGTCCTGCCGCCCGCCGTCCGCCCCCGGCTGGCCGTCGAAGCCGCGGCGACCCTGGGCTGGGAACGCTGGACCGGCACAGACGGCGCCGTCCTCGGCCTCGACCGCTTCGGCGCCTCGGCGCCCTACGCGGACCTGGTCGAGAACCTGGGGATCAACGCGGCGGCGATCGCGGAACGTGCGAGGCGACTGCTGGGCGCCTGATCGGCGCGAGCGGCACCGCCGGGCAGGAAGAAGACCTACCTGTCGCAAGAGCGTTGGTTGAAGGACAGGTGGGAGGTACTATCTCAAGTTACCTTGGCGTTGCTGGTGTCGGAGTTGACGGCAGCGGCGTACGCCGGAGGCAAACTCCATGAGCGCGCTGCGAGAACCAGAGGACACGGCTCCTGTGTACCCGATCGTCTTCAAGGTCCAGGTGGTCGTCCAGGGAACCGACTACAGTGCCGGTGTCGAGTTCCGTGGCGGAGCTGTAGTGACATTGGAGGACGATGGGTACTTGGCTCACGGGCTCAAACCCGGTGGGGTGGCAGGTATCGGAGCGACCCTGGTCGAGGCGTACTTCGACTTGAAGACGAACATTGAACTCGTGCTCTACGAGCTCGCGGCCAAGGCCTCGGACTACAGCGAGTTCCGGGGCTCCGTGTCCCACTTCTTCCGCGACACGGACAGCTGGGCGAAGGCAGCGTTCGCGGAGGCGAGGACGCAAGTTGCCGCCGGACAGGTCGCCTGTGATCTTCCCGTGAAGGCGAATCCAGCCATGCGGCATCGCGTCGTGCAGTTTGAGGAGCAGTTGCCGGAGAACAATCCGGAGCCTCACGGTCTGGGCTTGGCGGGTCTTGGGGAAGAAGCTGCCTAGCAGCCCGTGGCCGAGATACAGCTGAACAAGGTCTTCAAGATGCTAGACCGATGTGCCTTGGGTCACACCAAGGCGCTCGGTCAGCACCGGTGGATCATCGACTACCGCGGCCGCAGGTTCTATCTGCCGACGGGGCAACACAGCAGGAGGCGTTCAGGACGAGGAGAGGTCGAGCGTCGTTTCGTCAAGGCTCTCTGCCGACGCTTCGACATCTTCGACTGTGCTCTGGAGGTGCTTTCTCAACTCCGTCAGTAGACCCACGAGCGCTTACGAGCGCTCGGTTGGTGTGTTCACAAGCGGCGCCGCGTCGGGGGTCGGTGGCTTCACCGGCTCGTTGCTACGGCAGCAGCCCGGTGAACTCCCCGAACGGCAGCACTTCCACATCCTCGATCCGCTGCGGACGGTCTCCGAGATAGACGACGATCCGGCGCTTCAGCCGGCCGGTCCTCCGGGCCAGGGAGCGGAAGCCCCGAAGTACGGAGCGATCCGCTCGCCGGCTCGCCTTGACTTCGATCCCCCAGACTTCGCGACCCACTTCCAGGACGAAGTCGACCTCGGCGCCGTGCCGGGTCCGGTAGTGGTAGAGCGCGGCTACCGGCCAGAGAGTTCCAAGCCGACGGTGCAGCTCGTACGCCACGAGGTGTTCGAGCAGTAGACCGCGCTCGTCTTCGAGCGGCCGGTCCAGCGGTCGCCGCAGCAAGGCGTTGCGCACGCCGAGATCGAACAGAAAGAGCTTGCCGTGTCGGACCAGAGAGGAGCGGTCCGAGCCGCTCCAGGCGGGCACACGAAAGGCGACCAGGGTGTCCTCGAGGACGTCCACGTAGCGGCGCGCCGTCTCGTACGCGATGCCGGCGTCCTTGCACAGGGAGTGCAGGTTGAGGATGCGGCCGGAGGCGGCGGCCGCCAGGTCGAGCAGTCGGGAGAAACCACCGATGTCACGGACCAGGGCCTCGGCCTGGATCTCGGCGCGCAGGTACGTGTCGACGTAGCTCCTCAGATCGAGTGCGCGGGTCGCGTCGTCGGCCTCCGCGTAGATGCCCGGCAGGCTGCCGTGGGCCAGCACCCGGTCCAGGTCGAAGTCGGAACCGAGTTCCGTGACGAGCAGCGGATGCATGTAGTGGACGTGGATTCGGCCCGGCAACAGGTTGGCCTGTCCGCGCCGCAGCTTGCGAGCGCTCGATCCGGACAGGAGGAATCGAAAGCGCGGCGGCCGTTGGTCGAGCAGCACCTGGACGGCATCGAGCAGGGCGGGGACGCGTTGGACCTCGTCCAGAAGCACCGTTGTCGTGCCCGGAGGCGCTGCGGCCAGCTCCCGAGACAGGCGCTCCGGTTGGGCTACATAGTCTCGGAACGCCCCTGGATCAGCCAGATTGACGACGAGGTCCGGCCCAAGGGCCGCCAGCAGGGTCGACTTGCCGACCTGACGGGGACCGAGAACCAGGGCACTCCGCTGCGATGAGCGAAGAACCGGAGCCAACAGTCGTTCGTACACGCGGGTAAACTAACCGCGTTTTTCCCCGCACGCAATAGATTTCTGCCGAGACGAGCTGCCGTGGAGTGCCGGCGTGACGGCCGCCTCGTCTCTCTGGCTGCCTGCGGCGGCTGCCGACCAGAACCGGGTGGCGCGGATCCGCGCCACCGCGAACCAGTCCGTGCGGCCGTCTGCGGGCGCACGGATGGCAGGCCGGCGCACCCGGTGGCGCAGCTACTCCGGCAGGCTGAAGGCGACGTACTCGCCTCCCGAAGGCCCGCCCGTCCGGCCGCCGCCGGCGGCGATCACGACGTACTGCTTGCCGTCCACGCTGTAGACGGCCGGTGTCGCGTAGCCGGCGGCCGAGAGCTTCGTCTCCCAGAGGATCTCGCCGTTCCCCGTGTCGTAGGCGCGGAACATCTCGTCGGGCGTCGCGGCGATGAAGATGAGGCCCGACGCCGTGACGACCGGGCCGCCGTAGTTCACGGCGCCGAGGCCGAGGCCGGGGTGGGAGGGGTAGTCGCCGAAGGGCACCTTCCAGGCGATCTCCCCGGACGCCAGGTCGATCGAGTTCAGGGTGCCCCACGGCGGCGAGTTGCCCGGGAGGTTCTCGTGGTCGCGCAGGTAGACGTAGCCGCCGAGGACGTAGGCGACCTCACCTCTGGGCTCGTCCTCTTCGGGCTCGGGATCGAGGATGTATGCCTCGATGGCGCCGAGCTCGACGCGGTTCAGATGGGCGAATCCCTCCATGCGGCCGCTGCCTTCGCGGATGATGCGGCGCATTTCGGCGCGCTCCAGCCGGTCGGCGACGCCGAGCAGGGGCCCCGCCATGTCCGTGCCCTCGAGCTTCAGTCCATGGCAGCGACCGCAGTGGATCGCGTAGGTGCCGTACCTGCTGAAGCCGACGGGCACTTCGGTGAGGTTCAGAATGCCGGCGACGTCGTTCGCATTGACGATCAGGTGGTTCGTGTTCGGGTCGAACGCGGAGCCGCCCCACTCGCCGCCGCCGTCGTACCAGGGCATGAAGAGCACGGTGCCGACCCTGGGCGGAGCCCAGGGCCGCAAGTCCCAGTCCTTGATCCGCTCCTCGACGAACGCGCGTGCTTCCGGGGTGCGGTTCGTGATCTCGAAGTCCTGCCGGCTGATGACCACGGCCGACATCGGCTGCGTCGGCGCCGTCACCTCGCCCGGCAGCGTGCTCGGGATCGGCGTCTCGATCTCGACGATCGGGTACATCGACTCGCCGGTCTCCCGGTCGAACACGTAGAGCTGCCCCGTCTTCGTCGTCATTGCCACGGCGTCGATCACCCGGCCGTCGCGCTCGAGCTGAACCAGCGTCGGCGGCGAGGGGTTGTCCTTGTCCCAGAGGTCGTGGCGGACGACCTGGAAGTGCCACAACAGATCGCCGGTGCGAGCGTCGACTGCGACCAGGGAGTCCGAGAACAGGTTGTCGCCGAGGCGGTTCGCGCCGTAGAAGTCGGGCGTCGCCGACCCCGTGGGCGCAAACAGGATGCCGCGCTCTTCGTCGAGCGCCATGCCGGTCCAGACGTTCGCGCCGCCGGCCCGCTCGAGCGACCCTTCGGCCCAGGTCTCGGAACCGAAGTCGCCGGGGGCCGGAATCGTGTTGAACTGCCAGACGAGGCTGCCGTCCACGGTGCTGAACGCCCGAATGGAACCGGGGTAGGCGTTCGCGTCCTCGTTGGTCGAGAAGCCGAAGATCAGCTTGTCCTCGAACACGACGCCGGGGACGGTCACGTAGATGACGCCGTCCCTGTCCCCGTCCGGCGTGAGGTCGAGGCCGCCGCCGTCGCCGAAGCTCTCGACCGGCGTGCCGTCGTCCGCGTCGAGCGCGATCAGGTCCTTGCCGTGGGTGAAGAAGAGACGCCTGTCCGAGCCGTCTTCCCACCACATCAGACCCCGCTGGGCACTGCCGGGCAAGCCCAGATCGGAGCGCCAGATCTCCTCGCCGGTCGCCGCGTCCAGGGCGAACGCGTCGAGCTGGGGCGACAGCGCGTAGAGCACCCCGTCGATGACGAGCGGGCTCGTGTACATCGTCGCGCCGGCCCCGCGCGGTTCGCCTGAGTCGTACACCCAGGCGACTTCGAGCTGGCTCACGTTGTCCCGGTCGATCTCGGTCAGCGGGCTGTTGTGCTGGCGCCCCGAGTCGCCAAGGTAGACGGGCCAGTCCTCGTCGGCGGGGCCGCAGGCGGTGATCAGAAACGCCGCCAGAAGGGGCGCGGCGAGCTTCAAGGCCGGTTGAGCGGATCGCATGGCGAGCAATCGTACTTGCTCGCCGGAGACTGGTTCCTGGTCGGAGCCGCGTGTATCCTGAGCGGTACAAATCCAAACGAGGTTAGAAAGGGGAACGTTTCCGTGAAGAGACTCGCCAGTGTCTTCTCCCTTCTCCTGCTGGCGGCTGCAGCCGCCGGCGCGGAGGATCAACCGAACATCGTCCTCCTGTTCGCGGACGACCTCGGCTACGGCGCGGTTTCCGCGTACGGCGGCGCCGGCATCCCGACGCCGCACATCGACTCGCTCGGCGAGGACGGGGTGCGTTTCGTGTCCGGCTACATGACCGCGCCCGTGTGCAATCCGTCGCGCAACGGCCTGATGGTCGGCCGCTACCAGCAGCGCTGGGGCAAGGAGCTGAACTCCCAGACCGTGCCGCCGATCGGCGCTGCCCGGGGCACGCTCGGCATCCACCACCGCACGATCGCCGACGCGCTCGGGACCGCCGGCTACACGAACGCGGCGATCGGCAAGTGGCAGCTCGGCATGCGGCGGCTGCTCCACCCGCTCGACCGCGGCTTCGACTACTTCTACGGCATGCCCTCCGGAATGAACTACGTCGATCCGAGCTGGCCCGGCGCTCACGCGCTCGATATCAAGCCGGTCACCCGGGGGAACCCGGACCGGATCGTCGCGATGTTCAAGGGCCGCGAGGAGGACGAGCTGAAGGAGTACCAGACCACGCAGCTCGCCCGCGAGGGGACCGACTTCATCGACCGGAACAGGGACAACCCCTTCTTCCTCTACCTCGCGTTCTACGCGGTGCACTCCCCGATGCAGGTGATGGACGAGCACTACCGGCGTTTCCCGGACTTCGACGACCCGTACCGGCGCGTCTACGCGGGCATGGTCAGCGCGCTCGACGACGCGGTCGGGATGGTCCTGGCCAAGCTCGAGGAGCACGGCCTGGCGGACAACACGCTCGTCATCTTCGCCTCGGACAACGGCGCGATGGTCACGCAGGACACGGAGCGGATCCACAACAGCCCGCTGATCGGCCACAAACGGAACCTGTACGAGGGTGGCATCCGTGTGCCGTTTCTCATGCGCTTCCCCGGCCGTATCCCGGCCGGCACCGTCTACGAGCAACCGATCAGCTCACTCGACATCTTCGCCACTTCGGCGAGCCTGGCGGGGGTACCGAACGTGGAGAGCTACCAGCTCGACGGCGTCGACCTGTTGCCGTACCTGTCCGGCGAGCAGGAGGGCGCGCCGCACGACTACCTGTTCTGGCGCTCCGGCCCGAACGCCGCCGTCCGTCATGGCTCCTGGAAGCTGCTGATGGCCGGCGATCAGGTTCGCCTGTACGACGTGGACCGGGATCCCGGCGAATCCGAGGACCTGGCCGGCGCCAACCCGGAGGTCGTCGCGAAGCTGAAGGAGGCGTTTGCCCGCTGGAGCGAGGAAGTCGAGGACGGCCGGATGGCGCCACCGGCCCGGCGCGCGACGACCGACTACAACGGCGACACGATCGAGTGGCACATCTAGCGGGCTTCTACGGATCGGCGCCGGCTCGCTTGCCGCGCTGGACCTGGCCCCATCGCTCGAGGCGCAGGTGGGTGGCGCGGCCTGTCTTCGCATCGACCTCGAAGATCGCGATCTGTTCCTTGTCGCGCGTGCCGGCGAAGCGATGTCCGCCGATCGGCACGGTCTCCCTGCCCGCGATCATCAGCTTGCCCTCCCGGAGCAGGACGGGGAGCGGGTTCCGGCCGAAGTCGTAGATGCCGGCGTAGCGCGTCAGCTCGTCGTCGCCCAGCTCGACTGCCGCGTGCGCCGGTTCCGGCACGCCAAGGACCGCGCGGGCGATCCGGGCCTCGAGCGGACCCGGTTCGGCCGACGTGCTGTTGCTGAGCACGGCGACGATGAGTTCGTCGTCCGGGTACCAGGAAAGCTGGCTCAGGAAGCCGTTGATGCCGCCGCCGTGGGAGATCTTCCGGCGGCCGGCCATCTCGCCGACAGCCAAGCCGAGGCCGTAGCCGATCTCCTCGCCGCCCGGCAGCCGGCGCCTGGTCGTCATCGCCTCGACGCTGTCCGGCGCCACGATGTCGGCGGCGCCAAGCGCCGTCGTCCAGCGGACGAGGTCGAGGACGCTCGAGCCCAGGGAGCCGGCCGAGAAGGGCAGGAGCATGGAGAGCGGTTCGTCGTTCATCAGTTCGCCGTCCTCGACCCGGTAGCCCTCGGCCCGGTTGGGCACGATCGGGCCGCTGTAGAGGTAGTGCGACTCCCGCATTCCGAGCGGCCGGAAGAAGGTCTCTTCGAGGTACTCCGCGTACGACTTGCCGCTCGTCTTCTCGACCAGCAGGCCGGCCAGGTAGTAGCCCGAGTTGCTGTACTGGTAGCGGTCGCCCGGCTCGAACTCGTACGGCTCGGCCGAGAAGAGCTCGACCATCTGCTCGTGCGACAGGTCGAGGCGGCTCTGCTCCCAGAACGCCGGCATCTCGGTGTAGCCCTTGATGCCGCTCGTGTGATCGAGCAACTGTCCGACCGTGATGTGGAACTCGCCGACCGGGTAGTCGGGGAAGTACTCGGTGATCGGGTCGTCGAGGGCGACCTTGCCCTCTTCGACCAGCTTCATCACGGCCGCGGCGGTGAACTGCTTGGTCACGGAACCGATCCGGTAGACCGTGTGCTCCGTCGCCGGCACCCGGTTCTCGACGTCGGCGAGGCCGTAGCCCTTCGCCAGGATCAGCTCGCCGTGGCGTTGGACCGCGACGGAGATGCCGGGTGTTTGCGTCGCCTCCATCGAGTCGGAGACGAGTTCGTCGATTCGGTCGAGCAGGGCGCCGCGGTCGTCGGCGCCCGTGGCCGCGGGAGCGAGCGTCGTGGCGAGCGCGGCGAGGAGGATCGATCCGGTGGTCGAGGTGATGCGCATGGCGGCGATCCTATGGCGCGCTACTCTGTCGAGATGCCCATATCGAAGCGTCCAGCAGCCTCGCCGAAATTCCCTGCCGTCCCGCTCCGGGCCGCGCCGCCGGCCCTGGCGGTGTTCCTGAGCCTCACCGTTCTCGCCTGCACCGATACCTCTCTGTCGACCGACGACTACGCCGAAGCGCCTCCGCCGGCGTCGCCGACGGAGGGCTACAACGAGCACCGGAACGTCTACTTCGGCGACGTCCACATCCACACCCGGTACTCCTTCGACGCCTACCTGCTCGGCACCGAGGTCACGCCCGACGAGAGCTACCGGTTCGCCAAGGGGGAGGCGATCGAGAGCTCATTCGGCAACGAGATGAAGCTCAAAGAGCCCCTCGACTTCTTCGCCGTCTCGGACCACGGGTTCTTCCTGGGAGTCGTGTCGCAGTGGGCGGATTCTTCGACCCGGGTCGGCCAGGTTCCGGGCGCGGAGGCGTTCCACGGCGTGAACGAAGGTGACAACCTGAACCCGTACTCGTCGCAGATGCGGGCCGTCCTGTTCCGGGAACGCTTCGGCCGCCAGATGCGGACCGACGGCGGCTTCTTGCGGCGGCAACGGGCCCGGATGGCGAACCACCCGCAGATGCAGTACGCGTCCTTCGACGATCAGGTGCACCGCTCGGCCTGGGAGGACTCGATCCTCGCCGCCGAGCGACACAACGACCCGGGCAACTTCACGACGTTCATCGCCTACGAGTGGACCTCCTCGACGCCGGCGCCCGAGTCGGCGGCGTACCACCGGAACGTGATCTTCGCGGGGTCGAAGGCGCCGGCCCGGCCCTTCACGCGCATCGACTCGCACGAGCCGGAACAGCTCTGGAGCTGGATGGACCAGCTGCGAGAGCAGGGAGTCGACAGCCTGGCGATCCCGCACAACATGAACCAGTCGCACGGCCAGGTGTTCCGGCTCAAGTACTCGGATGGCCGCGCCGTCGACAACGCCTTCGCCGAGCAGCGGATGCGCAACGAGCCGCTGGTCGAACTGACCCAGGTCAAGGGCACCTCGGAGACCCACCCCAAGCTGTCGCCGGACGACGAATGGGCCGACTTCGAGATCCTGAACACCCGGAAGGGCAAGATCACTTCCCACAGTGACCCGAGCCGAAGCTACGCCCGGCAGGCTCTGGCCAGCGGTCTGGCGCTCGAGCAGGAAGGGCGCGGCAACCCGTTCAAGATCGGCTTCGTGGGCTCCAGCGACACCCACAACGGCGCGCCGTCGTTCGACGAATCGAACTACTTCGGCTCCGCCCCGACCTCGGTGAGTCCCGAGAACCGGGGTACGGTGCCGGTCTCCCGGGAACGCCTGGACTACATCGCCGGCCTGCCGCCCGCCGCGCGGGCACGGGGCGCCGTCGTCGACGACGAGCAGGGGCCCTACTTCGGTATGCGCAGCATGCAGTTCTCGGCCTCCGGCCTCGCCGCCGTCTGGGCCGAAGAGAACACCCGGGACTCCATCTTCCAGGGGATGCGCCGCAAGGAAACCTACGCCACCTCCGGCACCCGCATCCGGTTGCGCTTCTTCGGCGGCTTCGACTACGACGGCCTCGATACCGCGAGTCCGGACCTGATCGCGCAGGCCTACGCCGGCGGCGTACCGATGGGCGGCGACCTGGTCGCCGACAGCGACGCGGCGCCCCGCTTCCTCGTCTGGGCCCAGCAGGACCGGCACAGCGCGCCGCTGCAGCGGATCCAGATCGTCAAGGGCTGGTACGACAGCGGCTACCGCAAGGAGACGCGGGAGCAGGTCTACGACGTGGCCTGCGCCGATGGCGGCGTCGTCGACGCGGAAACCCATCGCTGCCCCGACAACGGAGCGACGGTCGATCTCTCCGACTGCTCCTTCAGCGAAGACCTGGGCGCCGGCGAGCTGGCCACGGTCTGGGAGGACCCGGACTTCGATCCGGGCACCGACGCCGTCTACTACGTACGCGTGCTTGAGAACCCGACCTGCCGCTGGACCACATGGGACGCGCTGCGGGCGGGTGTCGAGCCGCGCGGCGGCGTCGCGCTGACGATCCAGGAGCGGGCCTGGTCGTCGCCGATCTGGTACTACGCCCCGCGGTAGCGCGGCGGGTGCTTCAGAGGCCGCCGCTTCGCGCCGGATGCCGGCGAGAACCCGGGTGGCGCGATCCGCGCCACCCGCGAACCAGTCCGTGCGCCCGTCATCGGGTGCACGGATGGCACGCTGGCGCACCCGGTGTCTGCCGCGCCAGGGGATCGGCCCTGGTGGGCCGTGAGGGGATCGAACCCCCGACCCTTGGATTAAAAGTCCACTGCTCTACCAACTGAGCTAACGGCCCGCCGCAGTATACGACCGCCACTGGTCGCACCGGCCGCTCCCGTTCCGCCAGGGGCGCGGCACCTCGCCGGCATCCGTCACTGGGTGCGCCGGCGTGCCATCCGTGCACCCGATGACGGGCGCACGGACTGGTTCGCGGGTGGCGCGGATCGCGCCACCCGGGTTCTCGCCGGCATCCGCCGCAGGCGGACTCCGCCCTACTCGCCGACCGCCGCCCGCACAGCCCCGAAGCGCCCGCCCAGCCACTCCTCGAGCCGCCGCCCGCCGCTCACCACCGTTTCCTCGCGACGCGGCCCGGAAGAGATCAGATCCGCGCTTGCGTCGAGTTCCTGCTCCAGGAAGTCGACGTAGTCGAGGGCTGCCTGCGGCAGGTCGCTCCGCTCCAGCACGCCCCGCGTGTCCTGCTTCCAGCCGGGGAAGGTGCGGTAGATGGGCTCGGCGGCCTCCAGACGGTCGGTGACCGCCGGCAGGTTCCGCACGACCTCGCCGCCGATGCGGTAGGCGACGCAGACCTGGAGCTCGTCCAGTTCGTCGAGCACGTCGACCTTCGTCAGCGCCAAGCAGCGCGCCCCGTTGATCCGGTTCGCATGGCGCAGGACGACCAGGTCGAGCCAGCCGCAGCGCCGCGGCCGCCCGGTCGTCGTGCCGAACTCGTGTCCACGGTCCCGCAGGTGCAGGCCGACGCCGTCCACGAGCTCGGTGGGCATCGGCCCTTCGCCGACCCGGGTCGTGTACGCCTTGACCACCCCGATCGCGCCGTCGATTGCGGTCGGCGGCACGCCGCTGCCGGTCGCGGCGCCGCCGGTCGTCGAGTTCGAGCTCGTCACGTACGGATAGGTCCCGTGGTCCACGTCGAGCATCGCGCCCTGCGCGCCCTCGAAGAGCACGGCGCCGCCATTGCGGATCAGGCTGTCCAGTTCGACCGACAGGTCGCAGAGGTAGGGAGACAGGCGTTCGGCCCAGCGGGTGAAGTCCGCCGCGGCGGCTTCGGGGTCCAGCTCGGCGCCCTCAGCGGCCGTGCGCTCGAAGTCCGCGACCCGCACGATCTGCCGGTTCATCATCGCCCCGCCACCGGCCACGAGCTCGGCCAGGCGGATCCCGGTGCGGCCGATCTTGCTCTCGTAGGCGGGACCGATGCCCTTGGCCGTCGTGCCGATGCGGTCGGCGCCGCGCGCCTCCTCGCGCACGACATCGAGCGCCACGTGCACCGGCGTCAGGGCGTGGGCCCGGTCGGAGAGCCGCAGCCGTCCGGCCGTCTCGATGCCCCGTCGCTCCAGTTGGGCGACCTCGCCCAGGAAGGCGTCCGGGTCGATCACCATCCCGTTGCCCAGGTAGCAGGCGAGCCCTGAGTGCAGGATGCCGGACGGGATCAGGTGCAGCGCGAAGTGCTCGTCGCCCTCGCCGCTGCCGAACTTCACGGTATGGCCGGCGTTGTTGCCGCCCTGGAAGCGGACGACGGCGTCGAAGGCCGGGCACAGAAGATCGATGATCTTGCCCTTGCCTTCGTCACCCCACTGCATGCCGACGACGACTACGTTCGCCATGTCCGTTTCCCTGGAGCAACTTGCGGTTCGGCCCGCATCGCCGCGACGCGGGGAGCGCGACCCTAGCAGCGATGGGCGGGCATGGAGCTGGCCGCCACTGGGTGCGCCGGCCTTCCGGCCGGCACCGGGCAACTCTTGGGCGGCCAGCTCCGTGCTCGCCCATCGCTGCCGTATCATCCCGGTCTGTGCCCGAACGCCCGGACGCATCGCCGGCAAGCGGCGCGACCTTCGCTGCCTGGCGACGCGATTCAACTGTCGGCCTGCTGTACGGCGCGCTTCTCTTCGGCGGGCCGATCTCGGTCGCCCACGTCGTGCACAACCGGGTCGAGAGTCCGCTCGCGGCGCTCGCGGCGCTGATCCTGTTCTTGCTGCTCTACGGCTGCGGCGTCGCAGCGTTGCTCGGCGCCGTCGGATGGTTGCTGCGATTGGCGGCGTTCCCCCGCTTCCGGCTGACCGGCGCCCCGGCGGTCTGGGCCGCTTGCCTGCTGAACCTGGCGATCTTTCAACCGGTCCTTTTCTACGGGCTGACCTACGGGCAGGTTCCCGGGTTCGAGCCGCGGACCTTTGCCGGCATGGCGTCCTTTCTTATCGCGGCCGGCCTGTTGTTGGGGGCCCTGGTCTGGGGGGCGACGCTGATCGTCGCGGCCGGTGTCCGGCGTCTCGCCGACGCCGGGCGACTCCGGCGGCTCCTGGCCGCGGTCGCGGTCGTTCTGGGGGCCGCCCATCTCGGCTTGCCGATCGCATTCCGGCTTCAGCCCGGGGACAGGCCCGCACCGTTCGACCCGGCTGCACTCATCGCCCGGCCCGCGGCGCCCGTCGCCTACCTCGGCTTCGACGGTCTGGATCCCGACATGCTCCGGGATCTGATCGACGACGGCGAACTGCCGAACCTGGCCGAGTTCGTCCGGGACGGGACCTTCGGCCGGCTCGAGACGTTCCCCGGCGCGAACTCGGCCGTGATCTGGGCGTCGTTGTACACGGGGGAGTCTCCCGATCGCCACCACGTCCACGACTTCTACCGCGTCCGCTTCCCCGGTTCCGGCGCCGGCCTGTTCCCCGTCCACCGCACGTACTTCAAGGAGCTGATCGATCTCCTCGCCTGGGCGCCGGGGATCTCCCGGCGCTTCGTCAACCGCCTCGACCTGGCGTCGCCGCCGATATGGGAGATCACGGACCGCGCCGGGTTGCCGACGGTCGTCGTCGACGGCTACTTCTACTCGTTCCCGGCTCAGCGGATGCTCGAGCCGTCGAGCCGGCTCCTCGGTTACGGCCTGAACGACACGCTGGCGGCCCCCGGCAGCGCGGACACGACGCTTGAGTGGTTCGCCCAGCCGCCCGGGCTGCCTCAGGAGGTCCTGGACGCGGCCGCCGGCCGACCGGACCTCGACTGGCAGCACCGGACCGCGGTTGCCCTGCTGGAGCAGCGGGCCAGCGAGGGCGAGCCGCCGCCCCGTTTCCTCAACCTGTACACGCACGAACCGGACACCGTCTCTCACCAGCGCTGGCGCTGGGCCGAGCCGGAGCGGTTCCCCTTCGTGTCGCAGGCCGGCATCGACGAGCACGGCGAGGCGCTGGCCGACGTCTACCGGCGGATCGACGAGCTTGTCGGCGACCTGCGGCGCGTCCTCGGCCCCGAGACGGTCTTCGTCGTCGCTTCCGACCACGGCCAGTCGCCGACCTTCGTCCATCGGCTGTACACGCAGCACCGACACGGCCCGGACGGCGTGTTGTTGCTCTATGGCCCGGGCGTTCGCCGGGGCCACCGGCTGGAGGGCAGCCATGTGCTGGACGTCGTGCCGACGCTGCTGGCCCTGCTGGGGCTGCCCGTGCCGGACGACGCGGAGGGCAGCGTCCTGGACGACGCGTTCACGGCGCCGTTGAGCGCTGGGTCGCGGGCGCGGATCCCGACCTATCGCGACGCCTGGCAGCCCGTCGACACGGTGGGCCGTACGGACGCCGAACGGACGCGGCAGGAGATCGAGCGCCTGAAGGCGATGGGCTACCTGTAGCGGTGCCGGCCGTTGGTCGGCGCGTGTTTCCGGCCGCCTTCGGCGGCAGCGGACCGTGGCGCGGACCTTCTGGTCCGCGTTTGCCGCACTCCGGCGACACCGCGAAGCGGCGAGCCATCCAACTTCGCGCAGAATAGACCCATGTCCACCGTCCGACAGGCCCTCGACACCCTCGACCGCGACGCGGCCGGCCGGTCGATGATGGACCTTGCCGCCGAGCTCTGTCCCATCCCTCGCAGCCTGACCGGCGACGGCGTTCGGGAGACCCTCGAACGGATCGCCCGCCGGATTCCGTTGGAAACCCACGAACTCCCCACCGGCACGCCCGTCCTGGACTGGACCGTGCCGAAGGAGTGGAACCCGCGCGAGGCCTGGCTCCGGGGTCCCTCGGGCAGCCGGGTCGTCGACTTTGCCGACCACAACCTCCACCTGGTCGGCTACAGCGCCCCTGTCCATTGTCGGCTTCCCCTGAAGGACCTGCGGCCGCACCTGCACAGCCAGCCGGAGCAGCCGGACCTGATCCCGTACCGCACCTCGTACTACGAGGAGACCTGGGGCTTCTGCCTGCCCCACCGGCTGCGCGAATCCCTTCCCGACGGCGAGTACGAAGTGTTCATCGACGCCTCGCTCGAAGACGGCTCGATGACCTGGGGCGAGTGCCTGCTGCCGGGCGCAACCGAGGATGAGGTCGTCATCTCGAGCCACGTCTGCCATCCCCGGCTCGCGAACGACAACCTGTCGGGGATCGCCGTCGCGGTCCATCTCGCCGAAGGCCTGGCCGCCGTACCCGGGCGCCGCTACAGCTACCGCTTCCTGTTCGCGCCCGGAGGCATCGGCGCGATCGCCTGGCTGGCCCGGAACCGCGACCGGCTCGACACCTTCCGCCACGGCCTGATCGCCGCGAACCTTGGCGACGCGGGCGGCTTCCACTACAAGAGAAGCCGCCGCGGCGACGCGGAGGTCGACCGCGCGGTTGCCACGGCGCTGGCCGCGATCGGCGAAGACCTCGTCACCGAGGACTTCTCGCCCTTCGGCTACGACGAACGCCAGTACTGCTCGCCCGGCTTCGACCTTCCGGTCGGCGTCCTGACCCGCACGCCCTGGGGCCGGTACCCGGAGTACCACACCTCTGGGGACGATCTGTCGTTCGTCCGCGCCGACGCGCTGGCCGGCTCGCTCGCCGCCTACCTGGCCACCGCCACCGTTCTCGAGGAAGGACCGGGTGCGCCGGCCTGCCATTCGCGCGCCCGCGGACGGGCGCACGGACTGGTTCGCGGGGGGCGCGGATCCGCGCCACCCGGGTTCTGGCCGGCTGCCGCCGAAGGCGGCCAGAAAGGCGCCAACCGCAGCGGCCCGGACGCTCGATCAGCCCCGGCGGGCTCTCGGCGCACCGCCGGCGACCGCCGCTACCGCAACCTGGAGCCCTTCGGCGAACCCCAGCTCGGCCGCCGCGGCCTGTACGGCGGCCTGGGCGGCGCCGGGCGCAAGGACCGCGAAATGGCGAGGCTGTGGGTGCTGAACCAGAGTGACGGCGAGAACTCGCTGCTCGACATCGCGGAGCGCTCGGGGATGCCGGTCGACGTGGTCGCGGAGGCAGCCGAGGCGCTTCGGGAGGCGGGGTTGCTGGAGGAAGTGGAGTAGGAAGAGGTGCCGGCCTTCGGCCGGCGCGTTTGTTGGCCGCCTGCGGCGGCAGCCGGCCAGAACCCGGGTGGCGCGGATCCGCGCCACCCGCGAACCAGTCCGTGCGCCCGTCAGCGGGCGCACGGATGGCAGCCCGGCGCACCCGGTGGCTATGGCTCCACGACCCGGATCGGCAGGCGCAACGGCATGCCCCCACGCCCGGCGAACCACGCGACCTGTTCGTAGACGAGGTCGATCTCCAGGGTGTACTCGCCAGGTTCATCGGGCGAGTGGACGGAGAGCATGATCGTCTCGAAGGCGCCTGGATCCATCCGCGGCAGCAGAGTGCGCGGGCCCTCCGGGCCGACCTGGGGGCCGGGTTCCGCGTCCTCACCTTCCGCCGGCGCGAAGCCCTGGCGCCAGCGGGATCCCAGGTTGACGCCGACAGCCCCCTGGCGCTCCCACGTCGCTTCCGATTGATTCGTCACACCCACGGGAAGCTGAACCTCGGCGCCCGCCGCAAGCGTGGCCGGCACCAGGCCCACGGTGCCGATCCGGGCCGCGAAGACGTCGGCGTTCAGGTGCTCCTCACTGCCCAGGATGCGCAGCTCCGCGCCGAGGTAGAAGGTCTCCTCGGTCTCCCGGTTCCAGGCGTAGACGGCGCACGGGGCCGGCGGCCGCACCCTGGTCCACTTCGTCGGCGCGCCGCGCGTGGTCTCGATGCGTACGCGGTGGACGTAGCTCCGCGCCCCGTCGCGTCGCCTCGTCTTGTGGGGCTTGCGGGAGCGCAGGGCGACCCGTTGCGGTTGGTTGGCTTCCGCGAACCCGACGTCGACCGGCGGGCCGCCGTCCAGCCTCAGACGGACGCGGTTCCCCGCCACCGGCGAGGAGACGGAGAGCACCAGGTCGTCGTAGCGGTGCCGTGATTCGAGGAAGAGCTCGCTCGGCCCGCGGGCGGCGACCCACCAGGGGCCGCCCCGCGCCAGCACCCGGTCCGCGCGACCCAGGACCGCCATTCCGGCGACGCCCCTGCGTTCGTAGCCGGGCAGATTGCGGAGCGAGAACTCGAACGGCAGGTAGCGAAGCGGGGCGTTCCGCGTGTGCGCCTGCAGCGTCGGCGAGGGGACGGTGACGCCGAACGGCGCGAGGACCATCGCGCCGACGAACAGGCCGGCCGCGGTGAAGCCGGCCGGGATCGTCCAGGGCGGGATCCGGCCCGGGACCAGGAACAGGAATGCCGGGATGACGCTGACGAAGTAGCGATTGCCGACGAAGCCGCCGCCGCCCTGCCAGTTCCAGCCGATGAAGAGCAGGAAGTAGCCGGCGATCACGACCAGGGACAGGAGCAGCAGCCAGCGGTTCCGGTCGCGGCGACCGCCGAGCAGGAACAGGGCGAGGACGATGCCGGCGAAGGGGTGGTACGGCAGCAGGCCGGCGTGCCGGCCGACCAGGAAGTAGCCGACGTTCTCGACCACCTCCCCGACCGACTGGCGCGGGATGCGGAACAGCCACGTGAAGGCGTTGCCGGTCGGCGACACCGGGATCACGTTCGTGGTCGTCGAGGCGGAAGCCGGATCGGGCTCGCCGGCGCTTCGCGCCTCCTCGATCCGCCGAGCCTCGAGGATCTCCGGCGGCCAGTCTCCCGGCTCGCATACGCGCACCGCGGCCCGTACGTCGGACCCGAGGTAGGGCAGGAGCTGGCCGGTCATGCCCTGCGACATTCCCGCCAGCAGTGCCAGGGTGAAGGTGAAGCCGGCCGTCCAGACCGCGGCGGTCTTCCACTGCCGACGCAGCAGGAAAGCGCCCGCAAGCGGCAGCGCGATGGCCGCGAACATCGGCTTGTTGTAGGCCGGCAGCGCGAGCAGTACGCCCGAGAGGGCGGTCAGCCACCAAGCTCGCCGGCGGTTCTCGAAGCCCCAGTACAGCGCGCCGAAGACGCCGAACATGTTGAACACCTCGGGCTGCAGCCAGAAGATGTAGCGCGAACATGCCGAGAGCAGCAACAGGCCGCAGGCGAAGGCGGCGGCCGTCGCGGGCGCGGTGCGGCGGGCCAGGAAGACCGCGGCGAGCCACACCATCGCGACGAACAGCGCCATGTTGAGAAACACCATGCCGTTGGCGCCGAAGAGCGCGGCGAAGGGCGCCGCGAACAGCGGGTAGGCGAGTGGCTTGCCGTAGTGCGCGCTGCTCCAGCCGTCCGACGTCATCAGGATCAGGTTGTGCGTGGAGGCGAAGGGGAACTCCTCCAGCAGCCGGTCGCCGTCCGCGGGTTCGTAGCGCAGGTCGAAGTCGCGGGCGAGGCTGAGCGCCATCAGGTAGTAGGCGGGTTCGTCGGCCTTGAGAGTCGCGGGCTGGCCGGGTTTGGCCGTAGTCAGCGGCACGGCCAGCAGGAAGCAGCTCAGAGCGGCCAGCGTCACGACCGTGGGCCGGCTGGCGAACAGTCCTTCGCGGTTCCGGAGCAGGGACCGCAGCCGCCTGGTCAACCCTCGGGTCCCGGGGATCACGGCCGGACTCCGGGCGGCGTCCCAGGCGCCGAGCGCCAGCCGCCGGCCTCCGGCCAGCGCGCGCGCGGGAGCCCCGAGGAAGGATCGGAGTCGACGACGGGCGCCGTTTCCGTCGCCGCGGCGAACTCCACGGACGACACGGGTCCGACGGCCGTCCACACCCGCGTCGACCCTCGCAGGAAGAGGAGCGTGTCGCCGTTGCCGACCCATTCGGGGTAGAGCGAATCGGGGGCCGCCGCCCACCTCTCGGCCCGCCACTCTCCCCGTTCGAACCGGGCCGTCCGCACCCGGTAGACGTTCCCGTCGTAGCGGCTCCAGGCCACCGCGGCACCCGCTGGCGTGACCAGCAACCGGGGCGTGATGTCGGGCACCCGGTTGTCCGGAGAGACGCGGCCTCCGGTCCAGCTTCCGTCCGGCCGACCCTGCCGCCAGACGAGATCGTCGTCGTTGCCGTCGAAGGCGGACCACACGAGGAGCCAGGAGCCATCGGCGAGTACGACGGCGTCGAGCGCGGTCTGCGATCCGGGCCCCGCGCCGACCAGGCGGGTCGCGGCCTGGAGTTCTCCCTCGCGATACGGAGAAAGCCACACCTCCTGGGCGCGGGGCCGGGTTGCTTCGAGCCACGCGAGGCCCCGCAAGGGCTCAGCCCCTTCGGTCGCCAGCCAGCGAGCGGAGGCGATCTGGACCGCGCCCTGCGCGCGGTCGGGCGGAGCGATTGGGCGGAGTCGATCGCCGCGACCGCCGTGGAGACTCAGGCGGGGGCCGTTCCTGTCCACGGCGACTCCCGCGACCGCCCACTCCTGCATGCCCTCCGGGTCCCTGCCGAGCAGCACCAGGTCGTCGTAGCGGACGGGCACTCCCGGGGGTTCCGTCACCGGCAGTTCCACCGCCTGCTCGGTACCCAGCCACAGGGTCGGCTCTGCATCTGTCGCCTGGAGGTGAGCCCAGTCCTGTCCCCGATAGGCGGTCAGCCCGTCGGCGGCGAGGCCCGGCGGGAACCCGGCGGTCCAGGCAAGGAATGCCAGCGTCAGGCAGAGCGGCCTTCGCATCGGTCTCAGCTTACCGGGCGGTCCCGCACGGTGCTGCACCGCGCGGCGCCCCGCGGGAACCGGAAGCCTCGCCGGGTGCGGGCCGGTAAGCTGCGCGCGTGCCCGGCGGTGCAAGCAGGTTCAGCGAGCAAATAGCGGTCGTGGCCGGGGCCACCGGGGCGATCGGCGGACAGGTCGCTCGCCGGCTGGGGCCCGAGGGTGCTTCCCTCGTGCTCATGGGTCGGGACCGGGCGCGCCTTGGGGCGATCGCGGGCGAGCTGGAGGGAGCGGGCGGAATCGTCCGGACCGTGGCCGGCGACCTCGCCGAAGCCGCCGTGATCGACGCCGCCGAGGCGGAGTCGGCGTCGCTCGGCGACGGCGTCGATCTGCTGGTGCACGCCGCGGGCGCCTTTCGCGCGGGTTCCTTCGAAACGGCGCCGTCCGCTGACCTCGATCACCAGTTCGCGGTCAACGCGCGTGCTCCCTACCTGCTGACCCGGCGGCTGCTTCCCGGTCTCCGCCGGCGCGGAGGTCTGGTCGTGTTCGTCAACTCGACGGCGGGCCTGTTTGCGGGTGTGGGGAGCGCCGCGTACGCGGCCAGCAAGCATGCCCTGCGGGCGCTGGCCGACGCCCTGCGCGCCGAGGTCAACGCGGACGGCGTTCGCGTGCTGAGCGTCTATCCCGGGCGCACCCGCAGCCGGATGCAGCAGAAGGTCTGCCGTAGCCTGGGCCAGCAGTACGACGCGGAGCGATTCCTCGACCCCGCCGATGTCGCCTCGGCGATCGTCGACGCGGCGGCTTTGCCCCCCTCGGCCGAGGTCTACGATCTGCGTCTGCGGCCCGCCGCCAAGCCGCGGCTGTAGCGCAGCGCCAGCGCTGCCAGACTGGGTGCGCCGGCCTGCCATCCGTGCGCCCGCTGACGGGCGCACGGACTGGTTCGCGGGTGGCGCGGATCGCGCCACCCGGGTTCTGGCCGGCTCTGGAAAGACACCCCGCCGCGAAGCGGCGACACCTACCTCCCGTCCGCTGCCGGCTGCTTCGGGGAAGTCACCACGTACCCGAGCGCCTTCAGCCGCTCGAGTTCCTCCGGTGTGGCGACCGGTTCGCCGCGCTCGGCGAGCCGGGTGGCCCGGTCTACGCCGTTCGCCGCCTGCCAGCTACCCTGCAGGCGGCGCGCAAAGTCGTCCTCGACCGGCACCGGCTCGACCGTTCCTTGCGGTGACCACGAGAACGACTCGAGCTGCGGGGCGGCTCCCGAAGCGCCCATCACGGGCGGAGCTGTCTCGAACTGCCGCTCGAGCCGGGCCACGAGCTCCTCCGGCTCCTCGGCCAGGGGCGCCGACGGTTCGCCGTCCGCGAGCGCCAGCATCGCGTCGTAGTAGCGGTCTTCGGTCGGGGCGAACCGGCTCTTCCACACCATCTGGCGCCCCTCCTCGACCAGGGACAACTCGTTCGTGCCGTTGCCCAGGTAGAGCTCCGACAGCGCGCCGGCGCGGCTCGGTTCGAACAGGCTCGGCGGACTGCCCGCCGGCGGAGTCCCTCCCGCGGCCTCCACGAGCGTCGAGAAGAGGCGGTAGTTGGCGACCACGGGTCCGGGGTCGAGTGGCTGGGTCCAACCGGCAGGAAGCTTGACGATCAGCGGCACTTCGATCAGCACCCGGTGCAGGCTGTTGCCGTGCAGGACCTGGCCGTTCTCGCCGAACTCCTCGCCGTGGTCCGAGGTCACGGCGATCAGGGCGTCGTCGAAGTGCCCGCTCTCGCGCAGCGCCTCGACCATGGCGCCGACCAGGGAGTCCGCGTGGGCCGCGTTCAGTTGGTAGAGCTGCCAGGCGCGCTCCCTCAGGTCCACGTCGAGGGGTAGGGCCGGATCGGCGAACTGCCGCATTTCCAGGGGCGTGATCCGCTCCGGCAGGTCGTCGCGCGGAGCCGCCAGTCGGTCGATGTACGGCTCGTGGAGGCGGTATGGCGCGTGGGGGGGCAGCACGTGCATCCAGACGAACTGGGGTCCCCCGTCCAAGGCGCGGAGAACCCCGGTGACCCGTTCCATCCGGGCCACGGGTCCGAAACGTTCGAAGCCACGGACGTACCCGAAGGTCTGGGTCAGCCAGGGGTTCGACCGGAAGGCCGCGTTCCGGAAACCGAGATCGCGCAGGATCTCCGGCAGGGTCGGCAGGTCGTCACGCAGGCTGGCGCGAGCCGCGTGCCAACTGCCGTGTCGCCAGGGTTGCCGGCCCGTGAACAGCGACGCCATGGACGGCACCGTCCAGCTCGAACTGGCGATTGCGGCACCGGCCCAGTCCGCGTCGGCGGCCAGGCGGTCGAGGTGCGGCATCAGGCCCGTTCCGACCAGGTCGGCGCGCAGCGCGTCGATCGTGATCAGGACGATCGGCCCGCGGTGGACCGGCGGCGGCTGGGCGCAGGCCGTCCACAAGGCCGCCGCGACGATCCCGGCAGAAATTCGGATTGCGCCTGGGCCCGCCCTCATCGCGTTACATTATGGGACGTGTTCATCGCTTCGGATGGCTCGTTTCCCGAGACCTCCTCCTTCGACTGCTTCGTCATCGGTTCCGGGCCAGCGGGCATCACGACGGCCGTAGAACTCGCCCGGGCGAACAGGAAGGTCCTGCTCTTCGAGTCGGGGAACGCGGACGATGGGCGCGAGGGCATGCTGGATGCCCTGAACGTAGGCCACTTCAGCGACGGTTGGTGGGATCTGCATTCGGTTCGTGCGCTCGGCGGCACCTCGCGGGTCTGGCACGGCTGGTGCGCGAGCCTGATGGAGCGGGACTTCAACAACCCTGCCGCCGGCGTCCGCTGGCCGATCGCCAGAGCGGATCTGACCCCTTACTACCGGCGCGCCGCTCCGGTTCTGGACCGGAGCCCCTCGACTCTCGACCCGGAGACGCCGTGGATTCCCGGGTTCCTCGCCAGGCCGTATTCGCTGCTTCCCGCAACCCGCTTTGGCGCCACGTACTTCGATCTGCTGCGAGACTCCCCGGCCATTCACGTTGCGCTCTCGACTTCCGTCCTCGCTCTCGACGCGAACTCGGGACGGTCGGCGGTCAGGGGCCTCACCTGCCTTCACCACCCCAGCGACGTAGCCCGTCAGCTCGCGGTCCAGCCCGGACAGTCGGTCGTTCTCGCCGGGGGCGGCATCGGCAACGCGGTGCTGCTCCTTCAGCCGCGCCCGGACGGCGGCGTTCCGGTTGGCAGCGAGAGCGGGCTCGTCGGGAGGTTTCTGATGGAGCATCCGCATTTTCGCAGGACCGTGGAGCTCGTGCTCGACGAAGACCTCGATGAGCGGCCGCTGCCGGAGGCATTCGGCAACGCGGGTCATGCGTTCGTGGCGGACGACGAGCAGGCTGCGGCACACGGACTGCTGGGGTGCAGCGTTGTCTGCTACGCCAGATCCACCGATCATCCGATGATCGACTACCTCTCCTGGAAGTACGGGAAGCCCTTCTTCCACTACCGAACGGAAATCCGGGCCGAGATGTCGCCTGCCGCCAACAATCGGGTGTTCCTGACCGAGGAACGCAATCGGTCCGGGCTCTACCGGCCGAATGTGAGATGTGTCGTCGACGCTGAGGATCGTCTGAGCGTCGACAGGACCATGCGGCGTCTCGGGCAATCGCTGATCGAGACGGGGAAGGGTCGAGTACGGATCGACAACGGGAGGCTCTACCGGAGTGTCACCGGCGGCGGCCACCTGATGGGGACGACGCGGATGGGCGCGACGCCGTCCAGTTCCGTGGTCGACAGGGACTGTCGGGTCCACGGGTATGGAAACCTGTTCGTGGCCGGCTCTTCGGTCTTTCCTTCCGGCGGCTACGCGAATCCGACGCTGACGATCGTGGCGCTGGCGCTGCGTCTCGCAGATACGATCGCGTCAGAGTCATGAGGCCGGTGGGGTCATGAAGCGCCGTTTCTCACGCAGAGCCCTCCTGGCCGGGATGGGCGGAGCGGCCGTCTCCGCAGTGGCTCTCTGGGAACTTGGCGGACTGGGGTTCCGGTCACGTTCCGCCGGCGAGGAAGATCTGTTCCGTGAAGTGGTTGGGGCCTTCGTCGAGCACGATGGCTGGCTTGTGACCATTCCGGACAAGCGGCTCCTAGAGTTTCCCGTGCGCTATGTCGACGGTTGGTACGCGGAGGAAGGGACCCCCGAAGCGGCCTGGAGATGGTCCCGTCAGACCGGCAGCGTCCTGGCGCCCAATCTTGGTGTCGAGGCGACGGTCTACATCGACTACGACAGCCGGGCCGCCCTTTTCCGGGACCGGCCGAGGACGGTCACCGTCAGTGTTGGCGACCAGGTGCTCGAGACCTTCGTCGCGGATGCTCCCGGTCGCCAGAGACGTGGCGTCGCGATTCCCGGCGGGGCTCCGGGCGACGGCGAAGTGTTCGAGCTCACGCTCGCCACGGATCGCACCTTCGTTCCGGCCGAACACCTGCCCGGTTCTCGGGACAGCCGGAAACTCGGGCTCCAGGTCTACGGCGTGGAGATTCGTGAGGGAGGGATCTCGCGGTAGACGAGCGGGCCGCGACGTCCGGTTGCCTCAGTCCTTTCGCACCCGCAACTCGATGTTGCTGTAGGTCCAGCCCCACTGAGGCGGCTCGATCTCCTCCGTGCCGTCACCGCCCGCCACGAGGAGAAGCTGGTCGGCGGCGGTGAAGACGAGCGAATCGACATTCGCCGCTTCCCGGGAGCAGCGCTCGTCTCCCGAGCCGTTCGTCACACACAGCGACACCTGCCCCCCGGCTGCGTAGCTGAAGCGGAACGAGTAGTTCTGATTCGGCGCCAGAGGGCGAGGCAGAACGAACCTGGGTTTGTCGCTGTGTTTGAGTCCGATGCCATGACGAACGAATAGCTGGTTGCGCCGTTGAACGGTGAACCCGATCAGGTTCAGGTGACGGCTGATCCCCAGCCAGAAGATCTGAGCCCCGGCGGGATCGATGGAGGTTGTGCGCAGGTCGAAGCGCAGTTCGACGGTGCGGTAGTTGCCGGGCGCCAGACGTTTGCTGAGCCGGTACTGGAGGTTGCTTCTGGTCACGGTGTGCCCTGTGCGCTCGAGATCGAGGCAGGTCCAACCTGTGGGACAGGAATCGGTTGGTGGCGGTGTGGGAGGGGGATCGTCGTAGCCGGGCCGCCGCAGCGCGGAGCCGCGGCTCACGGATGGTTGCAGGATCGTGAGGCGGTCCGCGTCGTCATCGGCGACCAGCCCGGCGACGTAGAAGTTGTCGCTGCACCTCGTTGAGATCGTGTATTGATCGCCGAACTCGATGCCGACCGCCAGCAGGACATCGGCGACGTAGTTCAAGGACAGCGGCCGGTGTTCGAGGACCCGGGATTCCACGACCCATTGGCCGTCGTGACCGCGAACCCGGTGCTCGCAGGTGTTGGCCGCGTGGGCCAGGTTGAGCGTCGCGTAGTCCGAGCGGTCGCGGCTGTCCCGCCGCAGCCCGGAAACGAAGGCCCAGGTTCCGCCCGGGACCAGGTTCTGCGAGTCGACGATCGGAACCTGTTCGCGCAGGCCGACCCGCTTGCCGTTTGAGTCGATCGGCATCGTGTAGGCCTGGAACGTGAGCTCGCCGTTGGTGACGAGTTCGATCATCGTGGGATGTTCGCTGGCCAGTTTGCTGTACTGCATCGTGCGGCCGGCGGGTACCGAAATGCTGGTCGGCGGGGTGGGCCGCTGGGTGCCGTTGGTCGCGGAGGCGATCGGCAAGATGTCGAAGAGCTGCGCCTCGTCCGTCGGATTGTGAACGCTGAGCAGGACCTCCCTGGCCTCGTCGTCATGCCCGATCACGACGTAGTACGTATCCTGCGCGAGCAGGGTCGCGGGCACGCCGAGCAGGAGTGCCGCCAGGGTGATTGCCGCCACTCTTGGATGACCAGTTGGTCTCATCGTCGAATACTCCTTTGCCAATGGAGATCTCGCGCGGACGTAGAAACATGCAGAATAGCAGATAACCTATGCGATGGGAACCAGTGTCGAGGTCTCGAGTTCTCGCCTGTAACATTCCGCGCTTGACCGGTAACCGCCTCGGAACCGTCTCGCGGGTCGCCGCGCTGGGCGCCGCGTTGCTCGCTCTGGGCGGGGTCGCGGCTGCCCAGGAACCGAGTCACTGCAAGGCTTTCGGGGACAGCATCACGGCTGGCGTCGGCGACGATCCGGAGCGCGCGGAAGTCGGCTATCCGTCCCGCCTCCAGGGTCTGGTTCCGGGCCTGGTTGTCGACAACCGGGGCGTCGGGGCCGAGCGGACGCCGGAAGGTCTGGCCCGTATCGGCGCCGTGCTGGCGGAGCCGGGGGACTGCTTGTTGCTGATGGAGGGCACGAACGACATCAGCCGCGGCATTTCAGCCGAAACGACCCTGTTCAACCTGGACCAGATGGCCGCGCGGGCATCCGCGGCCGGCTGGGTGCCCTACCATGCCACCCTGATTCCCCGCCTTCCGAATGCCCGTTTCGATCCGAACAATCTGCGGAACCAGGATCTCGTCCAGTCGATCCGGCGACTGGCGGCGATTCGGGGCCGCGGCCTGATCGATCCGTTCGAGGTCTTCGCGACGCAGCGGCGGCTGTTCCACGCCCTCTACTACGCTGGAGCCGAGGATCCCGTCGGGCACCCGAACGGAGCCGGCTACGACCTCCTCGCTTCCGCCTTCGCCGACGTGCTGCAGGCCGCAGACACGGTGCCTCCGGTGCCGACGCGGCTGATCCCCGCGCACGGCGCGGAGGGGATTCCGGCGACGAGCGCCGTGGAGGTCAACGTGCGGGACTTCGGCAGCGCGATCGACACGGACTCCGTGATGCTCCTGGTCGATGGTCTGCCGGCGCCGGAACCCGGGGTCGGCGGCGACGGTCGTTGGCTGCTGTGGCGCTTCTCGCCGGCAGCGCCGCTGGGCGGCGTGGTCACGCTTTCCCTTCGCGCCGCGGATGCCGAGGGCAACGTCTACGATCGCGCGGTGGGTCGGTTTGTCGTCGAGGGCGCTGTTCCGCCGCGGGGCGACATCGACCGGGACGGTCGCGTGGACGGCCGGGATCTCGTGTTCCTGGGTCTCGCTTTCGGGGCGGGACCGAGGTCGCGCCGCTTCGACGCGGATGCCGACCTCGACGGCAACGGCCAGGTGGACGGCGAGGATCTGGCGATCCTCGCGGCGAACTTCGGCGCCAGCGTCTGAGTCCGGCGGAGGGAAGGGGCAGAAGGGAAGGAACATGCAACTCGGCATCCTGGGCCTGCCCAAGTCGGGCAAGACGGCGCTGTTCAACGCGCTGACTGCCTCCCGGCAGGCAACCGGCAAGTTCCGGGCCTCGAACACGACGAACGTGGGAGTCGCAGCGGTGGGGGACCGCCGCCTGGAGCAGCTCCGGGACCTCTACCGACCGAAGCGCTACGTGCCGGCGCAGGTCCGATTCGTCGATGTTCCCGGTATCGATCGCGGCCGGGGAGAGACGCTGGACCTGGCTGAACTGCGGATGATGGACGCCCTGGTCCACGTGGTGCGGGCGTTCGAGGACGCGGAACTGCTGCACCCGGCGGGCGACGTCGACCCGCAGCGGGACATCGCGGCGATCGACCTGGAGCTGATCCTCGCCGACTACGAGGTGGTGGAGCGGCGGCTGGAGCGTCTCGTTCAGGCGCAGAAGAGGGGGCTGACCGACCAGGAGAAGCGGGAGCGCGCGCTGCTGTCGGAGCGCATCCTGCCGGCGCTCGAGGCGGAAACGTCGCTGCGGCGCCTGGATTTCGATGCGGAGGAGGAGAAGCGGCTCCGCGGCTACGGTCTTCTGTCCCGAAAGCCGATGCTCCTGGTCCTCAATGTCGACGAGGAGTTGGCGGGCGATCCGGATGCCGTGGCCGGCGTCGATGCACCGCCGTGTACCGATCTGCTGGCCGTGAGCGCCCGCCTGGAAGAGGAGATCTCTCGTCTCGATCCGGCCGATCAGGGCGACTTCCTGGCCGAAGCGGGTCTCGACCAGCCGAGCGCGGTCCGCGTGGTCCAGGCGGGATACGAGCTGCTGGGGTTGATCTCCTTCTTCACGGTCGGCGAGGACGAGGTCCGCGCATGGACGATTCGCCGCGGCAGCACCGCGGTGACCGCCGCGGGCGCGGTTCACTCCGACATCGAGCGTGGCTTCATTCGCGCCGAGGTGACCGCGTGGCGGGATCTGATCGACGCCGGGTCGCTGGCCGTCTGCCGCGAACGCGCGACTCTGCGGCTGGAGGGCAAGGGGTATCCCGTGCGGGACGGCGAAGTCGTCCACTTCCGGTTCAACGTCTAGAGAAAACTGGGTGCGCCGGCCTGTCATCCGTGCGCTCGCTGACTCGCGCACGGAGTGGGTCACGGGTGGCGCGAGGTCGCGCCACCCGGGTTCTGGCCGGCATTCGGCGCGAAGCGCCGGCTTCCGGATCCGGCCGCGACGGTAGCGGTAGCCTGTCGCCAATGGAGCAGGCTGGACCCTTCCGGCTCGACGATCGCCGGATCGCGTTTCCTCCGCCGCGGCTGGCGGATCCGAGCGGCCTGCTCGCGGTGGGCGGCGACCTCGAGCCGGAGAGGCTGCTCGCGGCCTACCGCTCCGGCGTCTTCCCCTGGCCGCTCCTGGGCGCCGACGGCCCCATGCTGTGGTTCTCGCCCGATCCGCGGCTCGTGCTGTATCCCGAGCGGTTCAGAACGTCGCGCAGTTTGCGCCGCGAACTCCGTCGCGCTCCGTTCGAGGTCACGATCGACACGCGCTTCCGGGAGGTCATGTCGGCCTGCTCCGAGAACCCCCGTCCCGGACAGCAGGGCACATGGATCACGGCTCCGCTGATCGACGCCTTCGAGCGCCTGCACCGGCGCGGCCACGCCCACTCGGTCGAGTGCCTGCAGGACGGCGAGCTGGTCGCTGGCCTCTACGGGGTTTCGATCGGTGGCGCGTTCTTCGGTGAATCGATGTTCACCCGCCGATCGAACGCGTCCAAGATCGCGCTGGTTCGCCTGGTTCGCTGCCTCGACGAGTGGGGCTACGCGTTTGTGGACTGTCAACAGGTCACCGAGCATCTGCTCCGGTTCGGCGCCGAGGAGGTCCCGCGCAGCCGCTTTCTGGACGAGCTCGGAGCGGCTCTCCTGCTGGCCGGCCGGCCTGGTTCGTGGCGCTCTCCCTGAACCCCGGGTCAGGAGTACGGGGCCACCTGCGCCAGACGGACGACGACCGCGTCGGCTATCTGTGCGCCCACGTCCGCCCCGAAGACGAGAAGGTCGCTCGCCGCGCCGTCGTAGGCCTCCGTCCAGAGTACGGTCCCGTCGTCAGCCCGGACCAGACGGGCCCAGACCCGGAGACGATCCTCCTGCCGTCGAACCCGACCGTCGAGAAGGAAGTCGGCGCCGAGCGCCCTTGCTCCGCGGCCCGAGTCGGGGAAGGGACGGAACTCGTGGCCGACGACCGCCAGCCGTTCGGACGCCTGCCGGCCGAGCGAGGTGATGAGCTCCTGAGCCAGGCCCTGGCGGAACGGCTCCGCGCCGGACCAGGAGCCCACTGCCGAGAAGGGCAGAACCGCCAGCACCTGCCGGGTCGAGTCGCCGGCGCCCGATCTGGCGGAGTCCAGGGCGACCCACACGAGGATCGTGGCGACGATGCCGAGGATCACTCCCAGAGCGGCGAGCACGGCGGCTGGTCCTGGCCGCCAGAGGCGCGCCCCGGGGCTCCGGGCGGGGACCGGCTCGTTGCCCTCGTTGATCTCGCTCACGGGCTTCAGAAAGCGGTACCCGAGGCGCGGCAGCGTCTCGATGTACTCGGGGGCCTCGGCATTGTCGCCGAGTGCTATCCGGATCCGTTTGACACACGAGTTCATGCTCTGGTCGTACTCGACGTGGACCTTGTCGGGCCAGAGATGGCGGCGGACGGTTTCGCGTGGAACCACCGCTCCGCGGTGTGTGATCAGCAGTTCGAGCAGTCGGGCTGGCTGGGGCTGAAGCCGCACCGATCGGCCGCTGCCGGAGAGTTCCAGGGTCTCGGGATCGAAGCGGAACTCTCCGAACTGGAGGCGACGCGGCCGTGGAGGGAAGTTGCCCGGCTTCGTGCCTGGCCGTTCCTCGTGCGACATGCCGTTATCGCGCTGCATGAGGTCGCTGTGGGACTGTTGGGAGTGAGCTGTTGTCCGGTCTTGCCGAGGCCCCGATGGGCTCTTCCGTCTGGGAGGCCCTGGATTGGGAGGACACAAAGGAACACTACGCACGGACCGTTCCGGGCGATGCGTGACAGTTGTGTGACGAATAGCTGACCTCCATGGCCTGTGCCGTTCACCTGCTGCAGCAGGCGCGGATCACTACGTGGAGTTTGTCGCCAGGGGAGCGACGGAGCGTCAGGTACCGATGGTCGGCGGCCCTTGGCTCTGAGGGAACATCGGAAGCGTCGTGTGTCCGAGTCCTGGCCGGCCTGGCTTCTCGATTTGCCACGCGCGGCCGGTGGCCCGCATTCCCCGGCCCGGCGCCGCGACGACCTAACTCATTGAGGCGGTTGCACTTACCTCGTTGTCGTGCTAGCTTCTTCGGGCCAAACAAAAAGAGGATAGGGACCGCTCCGGGATTCCCACCCGAATCGACCTGAGTCTCTCATCCCTCGCTCGCGTTTCCTCGACCCTTCAGCTTGGCAGGCATCCGGTCGGGGAGCGCTTCGCGCGCCACCGATCCTCCGTTCCAGGCTGGCTGCCCTTGCCTTGCGGCTCCGGCGGTGGAACCTTGCGGCCCCTCCAGCCCCGTCCAGATTCGCCGGGACTCCCCTTCTTTCTCCCGTTGCCTTCGGATTCCCCTCTCCGGCTTGCGCCTTCGCGGTGAACCCTCCGGCTCGGGTGGCCGAAAGGTCCGCGACCTCGTTCCGCTTGTTTGGCCGGCTCATCGGCTTGCGCCTCCGAACCGATCTGTTTGCGGCCCGCTGTCGCGGGGGCTCCTTGCCTCACTCTTCGCCGGCTCGGCGCCGTTGGGGGTACTTCGTCGCTCAACTGGTCGGGTCTCACGACGAAGCCCCCGAGCGTCTGCCGATGAAGCGCTTCAGTTGCCGATCGGTCTTCCGTTGCTGCCGGGCAACTTCCGACCGTTCGCTTCCCTGAAGCCACTTCCCTGGTTCAAGCGCCTCCAGACTTGCGTCTCTCGGCACCGCCCCCCGGGAAGCCTTCGGCTACGGGAGCCACTCGCCGACTGGAACTTCCTGGCGTCGGGGATCTCTTCGGCTTGCGCCTCGGTGTCCCCCGGCTCCAAGTGGCTCCTGCCACCGAGCCCGGCTTCGAGTCGTGACCTTTCCGACCCTCACTCTGGAAGCGCGCCCACCACGCGAACGTGACTTTCGCCCTCCTTCAAGCTTCGATCCGAGGGTCGCGGCTCTTGGACCGGTGGATTGGGTTGCGATCCTTGGTCACAGTCCCTATCCGCGAAACAACCTATAGGCCGCATTGAGACTCTGTCAAGACCAACAGCAGTACGGGTGCTCGGCCCGATGCCGGTGGGAGAGGTAACTTTTCAGCCTAAAGAAGTTGACGCGCCAGATCGGATGTTTGAGCGGTTCGCGGCGGTCTGCGGATTTCCTGCGGAATCGGATGGCTGCCGCGGAGGAGGGATCCTCGCAAGCTCCTGTTGGGGGGCGCGCATGGTGCCCAGGGGCGGATTCGAACCACCGACACCCTGATTTTCAGTCAGGTGCTCTACCAACTGAGCTACCTGGGCAGGTCGCGCGCGCCAGACGGGACGCTAGCGCTGCGTGTTCTAACAGGCAAGCGGCGAGCCAGTCAATGGAAGTGCGCGGGCGGCGGGTTTCGGTACCTCCCTGGCGTGCTACTCTGCGCCGACTCCGATGCTTCCCGTTCGCCGCGCACTGGTTTCGGTCTTCGACAAGGCGGGCCTTGAGGAACTCGGTTCGGGACTGGCCGATCTGGGCGTCGAGATCATCTCGACGGGCGGCACGGCGCGGCGGCTCAGGGAACAGGGCGTGGCCGTCACGGCGGTGTCCGAGGTGACGGGACACCCCGAAATCCTCCATGGGCGGGTCAAGAGCCTGCACCCCCGCATCTTCGGCGGCATCCTCGCCGACCGGCGGCGGCCGGAACATCGGGCGGAGCTGGAGCGCCACGAGCTTCCGTCGATCGATCTGGTGGCCGTGAATCTCTACGCCTTCGCCGCCGCGGCTTCGGCCCCGGATGCGACGGAGGACGGCACGGTGGAGATGATCGATATCGGCGGCCCAAGCATGGTCCGGGCCGCGGCGAAGAACTTCGCCAACGTGGCGGTCGTCGTCGACCCGGCGGACTACCCGAGGATCCTCGAAGCGCTCCGGGCCGAGGGCGGCCTGTCGGAGGAGCTCCGGCGCGAACTGGCGCTCAAGGCGTTTCGGCATACCCGGGACTACGACACCGCGATCGCCGAATGGCTGGAAGGCGGCGCTTCGCCGGCGGCCGCCGAGGCGTCCGGGTCGTTGCCGGAGTCCGTCCAACTGGAACTCGAGCAGGTGCTGGCGCCGCGCTACGGGGAGAACCCGCACCAGGGCGCGGCGGTCTACCGGGAGGTGGGCGGCGCCGGCGTTCTGGGCGGGTTCCGCCAACTCCAGGGCCGGGAACTCTCCTGGAACAACATGCTTGACGCGGACGCGGCGCGGAAGCTCTCCGCCCTGTTCGGCGCCCCCGAGGACGATCCGGCGGTCGTCATCGTCAAGCACAACAATCCGTGTGGCGTAGGCCGTGGTACGTCGCTGGTGGAGGCCTACGAGAGAGCCCTCGCCTGCGATCCCGTCTCCGCGTTCGGCTCGATCATCGCCGTCAACCGGCCCCTCACGGACGCCCTGGCGGAGGCGATGCGGAAGCTCTTCGTGGAGGTCATCGTGGCCCCCTCCTTCGCGGCGGACGCACTGGAGCGGCTGGGGCGGAAGAAGAGTCTCCGCTTGCTCGAATGCCCACCCTTCACCGCGGGGAACGGCGCCTACGAGTTGCGGGCCGTCGACGGGGGCTTCATCGGCCAGCATCTCGACGCGGCGCCGGAAGACCCGCGGGAGTGGACCTGCCCGACGCGGACGCAGCCCGGCGAGGCGCAACTGCGGGCGCTCGATTTCGCCTGGAGGGTCTGCCGGGCAACGAAGTCGAACGCGATCGTCGTGACCAACGAATACCAGACGGTCGGTATCGGCGCCGGTCAGATGAGTCGAGTCGACTCCTGCCGCATCGCGCTCGACAAGGCCCAGCTCGACGTTGCCGGCACGGTGGCCGCTTCGGACGCCTTCTTCCCTTTCCGGGACGGTGTCGACACCCTGGCCGAAGCCGGAGTGACCGCGATCGTCCAGCCCGGCGGCTCCGTCCGGGACGACGAGGTGATCGCGGCCGCCGACGAGCACGGCATCGCCATGCTCCTGACCGGGCGCCGTCACTTCAAACACTGATGCGCCCCGCCATCCACTGGGTGCGCCGGCTTTCCGGCCGGCCTCCAGACTGGGTGCGCCGGCCCTCTGGCCGGCATTCCGGACATGGCGCCCGCGCCATCCTCGCGGCGGTTTGCCTGCTCGCCGCCTTCCCCGCCTTCGCCGACGATCCGTGGACCGTGCTCGACGACTTCCGGCGCTCACTCGAGGCGCAGGCGCCGCTCTCCGCGGGGTTCGTCCAGACCCACGTGCCCTACGGATTCGATCCGGAGGACGGCGACATGGAGCGCGGCGACCTCGCGATCGGCCTGCCTCGCTGCCTGCGCTGGGACTACTCGCCGCCCTTCGAGACGGCCTTCCTGCTGTGCGACCGGACGGTGCACCACTGGAATCCCGGCGAGCCGGTCGGCCAGCGCTATGACCTGTCGGAGCAGCCGGCCCCGGGTCTCGACTTCTTCCTGCTGACCACCGACGATCTCCGTGGCAGGTACGAGGCGGAGCTGGACCCGGCGTCCGGCGACGGCCTGCGTCTGGTGCTGCGCCCGCTCGAACCGAGCGAGGAGGTGTCCCTGGTGCAGATCGTGATCGACCCGGAAGAGCAGCGCCTGCGCGAACTGACCTACTACGACGCCCAGCGCAACGAGAACCGGTTCATCATCGGCGACTACCGGCGCGGCACCGCGCCCGGCCGCTTCAAACCGCCCGCCGGAATCGAGTGGGAGGAGCCCTAGCTCCACTGGATGCGCCGGACTGGGTGCGCCGGCCTGCCATCCGTGCACCCGATGACGGGCGCACGGACTGGTTCACGGGTGGCGCGGATCGCGCCACCCGGGTTCTGGCCGGCATCCGGTGCCTTTAACTCCGCACCCTCGCCGCCCGCAGCTCCTTCACCCCGTAAACGACCACAGTGTCGAAGCTGCGCGCCGCCGAGTCTCTCCAGGCCGGCCTGCCGGCGACCGGCACCAGCGGCCGCCGCTCGCAGTCACCCTCGCGACACAGGCGGAGCTGGCGGTCGCCGCCCGGGTCCTCCGGTCGGAACTCGAGTTCGAGCACACCGGTGACTTCCCGGCCGAAGTCCACGACCCAGTACCTCCGCGCCGCGAGCGACACACCGAGACCGGGGCCCGCGGACACGCCGACGATGCGGCGGGCCGCCGCGGAGCGCCAGATCGGCCGCGTCTTCGCCAGTTCGCCGCGGGCCACCCGGCCCCACCGGCCGACGGGGGGCCGGCCCCAGGCGCGGACGCTTTCCAGTGCCTCCATGTCTCCGCCCGGGCCGTCACCCTTCACGACGGGCGGGTCCCAGACCTCGAGGACGCGCCAGGCGCCGTCGGTCACCACGGGCATCGAGCCGTCGGCCAGTTCGATGCCTGCGAGCGCACCGCCGTCGCCGTAGGGAGTGCGCGCCCCGATCGTCAGACGGTTCGTCCCGGCTCGGAGCAGGTGGGCGACCTGGAACTCGTCGATCGGTTCGCCGCGCCGGAAGCCGCCACGCGCGATCTGGTGGCCGTTCAGGTGCACGGCGTACTCCCGGTCGGCGGTGACGAACAGGCGTGCTGCCGCCTGCGGCGCCTCGTCCAGCTCGAAGTCGGCCAGCAGCAGGTAGGCCGCCGGCAGTCCGGCCTCCGCGGCCGCCACGTCGGGCCAGATCCATTCCGCCGCGCCGGTCGACGGCGAGGAGTCCCCGCAGCCCGGCAGCAGGCAGGCCGTGACCAGGGCGAAAACGCGCGGGGTCCTGTACACGCCGCGAGCGTATCCGGCGCCCTGCGGCCGACGGCGGCGACCGTGACCGCAGGTTTGACCGGCGGCGCGCCGCGCGGGTAGGGTCGTCCGTGTCGAGTGCTCGGCCCGCATCGGAAGCGGTTGGCGTCGTCTGCGCGATTCCCGCTCGCTATGGCTCCATCCGACTACCCGGGAAGGCCCTGCTGCCGATCTGCGGCCGGCCCATGATTGAGCATGTCTACCGACGGGCGAGCGAAGCTTCGGGTCTCGACGCCGTAGTCGTGCTGACGGACCATGAGGACATTCGCCGGACGGTCGAGAGCTTCGGCGGCGCTTGCGAGATGACGCCGGCGGACTGCCGAAGCGGCACGGACCGGATCGCCTGGGCGGCGCGCAACTGGAGCGCCGACGCCGTGATCAACGTGCAGGGCGACGAGCCGCTGCTCGATCCCGCCGCGATCACACACCTCGCCGAACACCTGCGCGCCCATGCCGGTGAGGAGATGGTCACCCTGGCCGCCGAAGTCGACGAGCGGGCGCTTCAGGATCCCAACCAGGTCAAGGTGGTCCGCGGCGGCGACGGCTACGCCCTCTACTTCAGCCGCGCGGGAATCCCCTACCGCCGGGAAGCTGCGGACTCCGCTCCGGCCGCGCCGGTTCTCCTGCACGTCGGCGTCTATGGCTACCGCCGCAACGTCCTGCTGCGGCTCGCCGACCTCGACGCCTCGCCGCTTGAACGCTCGGAGAAGCTGGAGCAGCTTCGCGCGCTGGAGAACGGCATCCGCATCCGCGTGCTGCCGGTCGACGAAGCGCCCCTGGGAGTGGACACGGCGACGGACCTGGCGCTGGCCGAGCGTCGGATGGCGGCGATGCAGACGAACGAGAATCCTTGAGAGACCCCTGAGACGACGGGAGCACACGCGATGGCAACCAAGTACATCTTCATCACCGGCGGCGTCGTCTCCTCGCTTGGCAAGGGCGTCGCCGCGTCTTCCGTCGGGGCGATTCTCGAGGCGCGCGGTTTCACCGTCGAGATGATGAAGCTCGACCCCTACGTCAACGTCGATCCGGGGACCATGTCGCCGTACCAGCATGGCGAGGTCTTCGTCACCGACGACGGCGCCGAGGCGGATCTCGACCTCGGGCACTACGAGCGCTTCACGACCTGCAAGACGAGCAAGAAGCACAACTACACGACCGGCAAGATCTACGAGGCGGTGATCAACAAGGAGCGCCGCGGCGACTACCTCGGCAACACGGTCCAGGTCATTCCCCACGTGACGGACGAGATCAAGGAGGGGATGCGCCGGCTGGCGGGCAGCGCGGATGTCGTTCTGGTCGAGATCGGCGGCACGGTCGGCGACATCGAATCCCTGCCCTTCCTGGAGGCGATCCGCCAGTTCCGCCAGGAGCTCGGCCGCAACAACGCGGTCAACCTCCACCTCACCCTGGTGCCGTACATCGCCGCCTCCGACGAGCAGAAGACGAAGCCGACCCAGCACTCGGTGCGCGAGCTGCGGGCGATCGGCATTTCGCCCGACATCCTGCTCTGCCGGGTCGACCGCGACCTGCCGGAGGAGATGAAAGCGAAGATCGCCCTGTTCTGCAACGTGGACGCGCACAACGTGGTCGCCGCCCGCGACGTGGACACGATTTACGAAGTGCCCCTGATGTTCTGCCGCGAGGGCCTGGACGAGTCCCTCATGGAACTGCTCGGTCTGCCGGGATCGCCGCGCAACCTGGCGAGTTGGGAGCGCATGGTTCACCGCATTCGCCATCCCCAGGGCCAGGTGCGGATCGGCATCGTCGGCAAGTACGTCGAACTGCCCGACGCTTACAAGAGCCTGAACGAAGCCCTGATGCACGGTGGCATCGCGAACGACGTCGAGGTCCAGTTGGTCTACATCAACGCCGAAGACCTGGAAATGGAGAGCTGGCCGCAAGAGATGTTCGAGGTCGACGGCCTGCTGGTTCCGATCGGCTTCGGTCCCCGGGGCGTCGAGGGGAAGATCCGGGCGATCCGCTACGCGCGCGAGCACAGCGTGCCGATGTTCGGCATCTGTCTCGGCATGCAGTGCATGGTGATCGAGCTGGCGCGTAACGCCGGCGGCCTGGAAGGCGCCCAGTCGACGGAGTTCGACGAAGCCGCCACGGACCCGGTGATCTACAAGCTGCGCGACCTCCTCGGCGTCGAGGAGATGGGCGGCACGATGCGGCTGGGCGCCTACCCCTGCGTGGTCGAGGAGGACACCCTGGCCGCCAGGGTCTACGGCGGGACGGCGGATTCCCAGGACGGCCGGTTGCTGATCAGCGAGCGCCACCGGCACCGCTACGAGGTGAACCAGAAGTACCTTGGCGCGCTCCAGGACGCCGGCGTCGTCGTCTCGGGCCGGAGCCCCGACGGCAAGTTCGTCGAGATCGTGGAGCTGCCCGACCACCCCTGGTTCCTCGGCTGCCAGTTCCACCCCGAGTACCGGTCGCGACCGGCCGATCCGCACCCGCTGTTCATCTCCTACATCCGGGCGGCGGTCGAGCAGAAGCAGCGCACGGCCGCGGCGTCGGCGAGCGCCGGGGACGAGCTTCCCGCCGGCGGCGCCGAGGCGAACTGACAACGGTGGCGGCAGACGGCTTCGAGCTCGCTCCGGGAATCGCCCTCGGTCGCGGCGGCCTGCCCGTGATCGCCGGCCCGTGCGTGATCGAGGGCCGCGACTGGCTGGTGGGCGTGGGCCAGCAGCTCCAGGCGATGAGCCACCGCCTTGGCCTGCCGTTGATCTTCAAGTCCTCGTTCGACAAGGCGAACCGCAGCTCGGGCGACAGCTTCCGGGGGCCGGGGCTGACCGAAGGGTTGGCGGCGCTGGCCGACGTGAAGGAAGCGACCGGACTCGCGGTGCTGACGGACGTGCACGAACCGAACCAGTGCGCGCAGGCAGCCGAGGTCTGCGACGTGCTCCAGATTCCCGCCTTCCTCTGCCGCCAGACCGATCTCGTCATCGAGGCGGCCGCGACCGGCAGAGCCCTGTTGATCAAGAAGGGCCAGTTCATGGCCCCGGCCGAGATGGTGCGCGTGGTCGACAAGGCGCGCGCCACCGGCAACGCGAGGGTCGCCGTGACCGAGCGCGGCAACTCCTTTGGCTACCACAACCTGGTCGTCGACATGCGCGGCTTCTCCATCCTCGCGGAACATGGCATCGCCGTCCTCTACGACGTGACGCATTCGCTGCAACTGCCCGGCGCCCGCGAGCAGGAGAGCGGCGGCGACCGCCGGTTCGCGGAGCCGCTGACCCGCGCCGCGATTGCCGCCGGCGCCGCCGGCCTCTATCTCGAGACCCATCCCGATCCCGACAGCGCGCGCTGCGACCGGGAGACCCAGTTGCCGCTGGCCCGCGCCGAGAAGCTGCTCCTGTCGGCGCTCGAGATTCACCGCTCCCGCGCCGCCGAAGGCCCCTGGGTCTAGTGACCCGCGACCGCAGCCTCGAGATAGCCCGAGCCGTGCTCGAACTCGAGGCGGCCGCCATCCGCGGCCTGATCGGTCAGCTCGAGGACTCCTTCGGCGATGCGGTGCGCCGCATGCGCGACTGCCGCGGCCGGGTGGTCTGCACGGGAATGGGCAAGAGCGGCCACGTGATGAAGAAGGTGGCGGCCACCCTGGCCTCGACCGGCACGCCGGCCCAGTTCATCCATCCCGCCGAGGCGATCCACGGCGACCTCGGCATGATCGTGCCGGGCGACGTGGTCCTGGCCGCGTCGTCCTCCGGCGGCACGGAAGAACTGCTGCGGATGATCGACGTGCTCCATCGCCGCGGCGTGCCTCTGATCGCGATCACCGGGGCCGCCAACAGCCCGATCGCCGAGCGCGCCGACATCCACCTGTCCGCCGCGATCGACCAGGAGGCCTGCCCCCTGAACCTCGCGCCGACCGCGTCGACGACGGCCACCCTGGCCCTGGGCGACGCGCTCGCGATGGCGCTGCTCGAGGCGCGCGGGTTCACCCTCGAAGACTTCGCCACGCTGCACCCCGGCGGCGCGCTCGGCCGCCGGCTGATGACGGTGGACCAGGTCATGCACAGAGGCGAAGCCGTGCCCCGGGTCGGGCTTCAGGCTTCGATGCGCGAGGCGCTCTTCGAGATGACGGAGAAGTCCTTCGGCATCACCGCCATCGTCGACGACGCCGGGGGCTTGAGCGGCGTGGTCTCGGACGGCGACCTGCGGCGCCTGCTGAACACGGACCCGGCAGCGGGCGGTTCTGCCGCCGGCGCCTTCCTCGACCGCTCCGTCCGCCTCTACATGACGCCGGAACCGAAGACGATCCAGCCCGATGCCCTGGTCACCGTCGCCCTCGAGACGATGGAGCGGCACCGCATCACGTCCCTGTTCATCTGCCACGGCGACGGCCGCCTGCGCGGCCTCGTCCACATTCACGACCTCTGGGGCCTGCGCCGCAAGTAGGGCCAGGACGATGTCTTCCATGCTCTCCTCCGTTGTCCTGCGCCTCCGCTTCCTCCTCTTCGACGTCGACGGCGTTCTGACCGACGGCCGCCTCTACTACATCGGCGACGACATCGCGGTGGCGTTCGACACGAGGGACGGCCTCGCGGTGCGGCGAGCACGCGAGGCCGGCCTGGGGATGGGCCTCCTGAGTGCCAGACGAGACTCCCCGGCGGTAGCGCGCCGCGCCGCCGATCTCGGCTTCGACGAGGTGCTCCTGGGTTGCCGCGACAAGGCCGCGGCCTTCGCCGACCTCCTCGAGCGCCGCGGCCTCCAGGCCTCCGAAGTCGCCTACGTCGGCGACGACTTGGTCGACCTGCCCGTCCTCCGTGCCGCCGGCCTGTCCGCCGCCCCCGCCGACGCCGTCGCCGAAGTCCGCGAAAACGTCGACCTCGTCCTCGACGCCCCCGGCGGCCGCGGCGCCGCCCGCGAACTCGTCGACCTGATCATCGACGCCCTGGGGCCCGTCTCGTAGCGCAGCGCGCCGTGGCGCATGCCACTGGGTGCGCCGACGTCCCCGTCGGCTTTCCGGAAAATGTCGTGCAAGGCGCCAGCCTCGCTCCTCATTGCCTTCACCGGCACGGGAAAGCCGCAGTATCGCTTCGCGGTTCAGCGGTCTGTCCGGCGCTGTTGTGGTGCGTCCAGCGCTGCCCGTCGGGCGCGGTGACAACGAGGTGGAAGGCGAGGTCCGTCGCCGAGGCGGCGAAGACCCAGCGGTGGCCGTTCACGGCGCAGCCGTCGAGCACCTTGACCAGGACCTCCGCGTTTTCCGGGTCAAAGAAGTGGAGCAGCGCGGCCGAGCGCGGGGCCAGGCCCCAGTCGTTCGCGCCGAGGACGGCGCCGTCCGGGTTCGCAAAGCACATGTCGATCCGGTGGCCGCTCTCCAGTTCGATCCCGGGGCCGTCCGGCTCGCAGACCGGCGTCTCACTCGCTGCAAGAACGACCCGACCCGCATCCGACCCACTCGCTGCACCGACCATTCGGTCCGCCCCCGACCCGCCGGCTGCACGGACCTCCTCGTCCGCTTCCGGAACCGGAGCGCCGGCCGCAGGCCGTCCATCTCCTCCGGCTGCACCGACCGTCAGCTCCGCCACCGCCGCCGGATCGCAGGCAAAGGCCGTCGTGTCGCTGACCGTTGTCGCAACCACGCTCCGCGGATTCCGGTGGGTGAAGACGTTCCCGGTGGACCGCTCCACGACCTCCAGGTCGAACGCCAGCGTCGTCACGGGCGCGATGAACACCCAGCGGTGGCCGTTGATCGCGCAGCCGTCGAGCACCTTGACCAGGACCTCCACGTTGTCCCGGTCGAAGAAGTAGAGCAGGCCGGACGCCGTGGACTCCAGGTGGTAGTCCGAGGCGTCCACCTGCGCACCGGACGGCATCTCGACGCACATCCGCACGTCGTAGCCGCCGGCGAGCGTCGCGACGTTTCCGGCCGGCACGCAGTCCGTGTTCGCGCCGTCAGGCGGCGGCGCGGCCAGAGTGAAGCGCGCCGTGCCGCTGAGCGCCATCGCGTCGCGTCCCAGCGCGGCAACCCGGAACCGGTACGAGGCGCCGGGCTCCAGGCCCTCCAGCACGGCGGCGGCGCTGTTCGCGCCAACCGTCCCGACGGCCGTCCAGCCCGTCGCCGCGCCGCCCTCGCCGTCCGTGTCACCGGCACCGTCCGCGTCACCTCCCGCACCGTCCGCGGCCGCCCGCCGGAGCTGCACTTCGTAGCCGGTCTCGGCCGTCGCGTTGTCCCGCCAGACGAGCCGCGCGCTCGTCTCGCCGAGCGGCACGGCGTCGAGATGGGTCGGCGGCGCCAGCGACAACTCGATGGCGACCACGTCGCTCGCCGTCCGGCCGTAACGGTTTACAGCCAGCACGACAAACTCGTACTCGATCCCGCCCGCAAGCTCCTCCACCGTCGCCGTCTCCACGTTCGCCGGCAGCGAGCGCACCTGCTCCCAACCGCCGGTGTCCTCGCGGAAGTGCACCTCGAACCCGCTCTCGTCGTCCGCCTGGTCGAGCCAGGTCAGCACGACGACCTCGGACGTAAGCAGCGTTGCCGCAAGATCGGTCGGCGGATCCGGCAGGTGACCGGTCGGCGAGACGCCCGGGGGCCTCGGCTCGACGACCTCGACCGTCACCTCGCGGCTCGCGCTCAGCGCACCGTCCGAGGCGATGACCGAGAACGTGTAGGACGACCGCACCGAGGCGTCCAGCGTCACGCCGCGCCGCACCAGGATCTGGCCCGTCTCGTTGTTCACGGCAAACGCACTGGCGTCTTCGCCGCTCAGGACGTAGGACAGCGCGTCGCCGTCCGGGTCGCTGGCGTCGACCGGGAAACCGACCGCGCCCGTCGTTCCCTCGACGATCGTGAGTTCCAGCGGCGTCGCCGGGTCGAAGAACGGCGCCCGGTTCGGCGGCGGAGCAGGCGGATCGACTGGCGGCGGATCGACTGGCGGCGGATCGACTGGCGGCGGGTCGACCGGTGGCGGATCGACCGGTGGCGGATCGACCGGTGGCGGATCGACCGGCGGAGTCGTCCCGCCGCTTCCCGTCGTCGCCGCGTCCACCGGCGACGGGGACGACAGGCCGGCCGCGCTCTTCGCAAGCACCCGGAACTCGTAGCTCGTGTCCGCCGCAAGACCCGTGACCACGATGGACTCCGCGTTCGCCGGCGCCTCCGTCTCGAACTTCCGCCACACGCCCGGGTTCGACTCCCGGTACTCGATCTCGAAGCCCGTCTCGTCGTCCGAGGTGTCCGTCCAGGTCAACACCACGGCACTCGCGCCGGCCGGCGCGGCGGCCACATTCACAGGCGGCGCGGGAGCGCGGAACGCGCCCACCCGGACCACTTCGCTCGGCGAGGCCAGACCGTTCGTGCCGTGCTTCGCGTAGACCCGGAAGTCATGGCTCGTACCCGAGGCAAGACCCGTGACGAACGTCGTCGTCGCACCGGCCGGCGCCTCGGCAGGGAACACCGTCCAGTCCTCTGTGCGCGCTGCGCGGTACTCCACGACGAACGACGTCGCGTCCGACGAGTTGTCCGTCCACTGAAGCGTCACGGTCACGGCGTCCACAGCCGCGCCGGAAAGGCCCGACACGGCGGCCGGCGGCATCGTGAGCGACACGACGGAGCTCCCCGAGGAACCGTTCGCGTTCACGGACGCGACCTGCACGTCGTACGCGGTGCTCGGCGACAATCCCCCGACGGTCGCCGAAGTCGCGTCCGCGACGGTCGTCGTACCGAGCGTCCACGAGTCCGAGCCCGTCCGGTACTCCACCCGGAAGCCCGTCTCGTCCGTTGAGGCGTCCGTCCATGTCACGGACACAGAGGTCGAACCCGTCGGCGAGACCGTGACGTCCGTCGGCGGCAGGGGAACCGCCGCCGCTCCCACAAACGCCTCGTTCGAAGGCGATGACAGACCGTTCGCGCTCGTCGCGGACACCCGGAACCGGTACGCCGTCCCCGAGGTCAGCCCCGTCACGACAAGCGACGTCGCGTTCGTGTCCGCCAGGGTCGCGAACTGTGTCCAGTCCGCGTCGCCCGTTGCCCGGTACTCCACGAGGAACCCCGTCTCGTCCGACGAGTTGTCCGTCCACGACAACGCGACGCTGCCAGGCGACGACGTGGAAGCCGCGAGCCCGGACGGCGCCGCCGGCGGCATCGTGAGCGACACGACGGAGCTCTCCGAGGAACCGACCGAGTTCACGGACGCGACCCGGAAATCGTACGGCGTGCTCGCCGACAATCCCCCGACGGTCGCCGAAGTTGCATCCGCGCCGGTTGTCGTACCCGTCGTCCACGAGTTCGAGCCCGTCCGGTACTCGACCCGGAAACTCGTCTCGTCCGAGGACGCGTCGGTCCACCTCACCGACACGGACGTCGAACCCGTCGCTGAAACGGTCACGCCCGTCGGCGCGGATGGCGCTGTCGGCGGATCGTCGTTGTCCGCGATGTTCACGGTCACGTTGCCGCTGACCGAGCCGTAGCCGCCGCCGGAGGCGCTGTGGCTGAGGGTGATCGCCGCCTCGTTCGCCGTGTCGTCGTCCTCGGCCGCGGTCACGGTCACGGTCTGCGCGCTGTTCCAGTTCGACGTCGTGAAGGTGAGCGACGTCTGGTCGCCGTTCGTGCCGCTGTCCGTGTCGACCGTGAGGTCCGTGCTGCCGTGGCCCGAGACCGACACCGTGACGTTCGAGGCAGGCGCCGTGGCCAGGCGGACGGTGTAGGTCGCCTCGCTGCCCTCGGTGACCGGCACGGTCGTCCGGGAAAACACGAGACGCTTCGTCTCGTCGTCGTCGATCGTGATCTCGCCGTTGCCGGACCGGCTGGCGGAGGCGCCACCGTCCAGGTTCGTCGCGGTCAACGTGCCGGTCGACACCGTGACGGTCCGGTCGTTCGCGTCGTCGTCGTCCTCGGGCGTCAGGGTGAGGTTCGCAGTGGTCGCGGTCGCGCCGCTCTGCGGACCCGTGAAGGTCACCGTGCTCGTGCCGGAAGCAAACGTCACGCCGGTCGGCGAGCCGGAGAGCGCCAGCGCGAAGTCCGTGCCCGCCGTGCCGCCAGAGAAGGTGAGCGGCACGGCCAGCGCCTCGCCGGACACCAGACCGCGGCCCAGGGTGAGCCGGATGCCGGCGGTCGCCGACGCTGTGCCCTCGGTTGCCGCCGCGTCCGGCACGGACAGGGTGACCGTCGTCTCGTCGTTGTCCGTGATCACGATGTCCACATCGGGCGTCGCGCCGCGGGCGTAACCGCTCGGCAACGAGCCGAGTTCAAGCCGCAGCGTCTCATCCACCTCGTCCGCCGAATCGTCCGTCGCGGTGAGGGTGATCGACCCGGTCGTCGCGCCGTCCGCGACCGTGATCGTCCCCGCCGGCGTGCCGTTCAGCGAGAAGTCCGCGGCCACCGCCGTGGAGTTCGCTGCTACCCGCTGGACCGGAATCGCAAGACTCCTGCCCGACGGCGCCTGGCTGACCGCCGCCGTGATCGTCAGCGTGCCGGCCTCCGTCACCGCGCCGCTGTTGTTCACGGACAGGTCGATCTTCGGATCATCGTCGTCCGTGATGTTCACGGTCACGTTGCCGCTGACCGAGCCGTAGCCGCCGCCGGAGGCGCTGTGGCTGAGGGTGATCGCCGCCTCGTTCGCCGTGTCGTCGTCCTCCGCCGCGGTCACGGTCACGGTCTGCACGTCGTTCCAGGTGGACGTCGTGAAGGTGAGCGACGTCTGGTCGCCGTTCGTGCCGCTGTCCGTGTCGACCGTGAGGTCCGTGCTGGCGTGGCCCGAGATCGACACCGTGACGTTCGAGTTGGGCGCCGAACCGAGCTTCACCGTGTAGTTCGCGTCGCTTCCTTCCGTGACTGGCACGGTCGTCCGGGAAAACACGAGGCGCTTCGTCTCGTCGTCGGCGATCTCGATCTGGCCGTTGCCGGAACGGCTGGCGGAGGCGCCGCCGCCGAGGTTCGTTGCGGTCAGCGTGCCGGTCGACACGGTGACCGTCCGGTCGTTCGCGTCGGCGTCGTCCGCCGGCGTCAGAGTGACGTTGGCGGTCGTCGCGGTCGTGCCGCTCTGCGGGCCGGTGAAGGTCACCGTGCTGGTGCCGGAAGCAAACGTCACGCCGGTCGGCGCGCCGGAGAGCGCCAGCGCGAAGTCCGTTCCGGCCGTGCCGCCAGAGAAGGTGAGCGGCACGGCCAGCGCCTCGCCGGACACCAGACCGCGGCCCAGGGTCAACCGGATGCCGGCGGTCGCCGCCGCCGTGCCCTCGGTCGCCTGCGTGTCCGGGATGGACAGGGTCACGGTCGTCGCGTCGTTGTCCGTGATCACGAGGTCCACCTGAGGCGTCGCGCCGCGTTCGTAACCGGTCGGCAAGGCGCCGAGTTCGAGCCGCAGCGTCTCGTCCACCTCGTCCGCCGCATCGTCCGTCGCGGTCAACGTGATGGACCCTGTCGTCGCGCCGTCGGCAACCGTGATCGTCCCCGCCGGCGTGCCGTTCAGCGAGAAGTCCGCGGCCACCGCCGTGGAGTTCGCGGACACCCGCTGGACCGGAATCGCAAGACTCCTGCCGGACGGCGCCTGGCTGACCGCCGCCGTGATCGTCAGCGTGCCGGCCTCGGTCACCGCGCCGCTGTTGTTCACGGACAGGTCGATCTTCGGATCATCGTCGTCCGTGATGTTCACGGTCACGTTGCCTGTGACGGACCCGTAGCCGCCGCCTGAGGCGGCGTGGGCGAGGGTGATCGCGGTCTCGTTCGCCGTGTCGTCGTCCTCCGCCGCGGTCACGGTCACGGTCTGCGCGTTGTTCCAGTTGGACGTCGTGAAGGTGAGCGACGTCTGGTCGCCGTCCGTGCCGCTGTCCGTGTCGACCGTGAGATCCGTGCTGGCGTGGCCCGAGACCGACACCGTGACGTTCGAGGCAGGCGCCGTGGCCAGGCGGACGGTGTAGGTCGCCTCGCTGCCCTCGGTCACGCTGACGGCGGTTGAGGAGAACGTCAGACCCTTTGCGTCGTTGTCCGTGATGTTCACGGTCACGTTGCCGCTGATGGAGCCGTAGCCGCCGCCCGTCGCCGCGTGGGCAAGGGTGATCGCGGCCTCGTTCGCCGCGTCGTCGTCCTCGCCGGCGGTCACGGTCACGGTCTGCGCGTTGTTCCAGGTGGACGTCGTGAAGGTGAGCGACGTCTGGTCGCCGTCCGTGCCGCTATCCGTGTCCACGGAGAGGTCCGTGCTGCCGTGGCCCGAGACGGTCACCGTGACGCTGGCGGTAGGCGCCGAGCCGAGCTTCACCGTGTAGGTCGCGTCGCTTCCTTCCGTGACCGCCACGGTCGTCTGCGAGAACACGAGGCGCTTCGTCTCGTCGTCGTCGATCGTGATCTCGCCGTTGCCGGTGCGGCTGGCGGAGGCGCCGCCGCCGAGGCTCGTCGCGGTCAACGTGCCGGTCGACACCGTGACGGTCCGGTCGTTCGCGTCGGCGTCGTCCGCCGGCGTCAGGGTGACGTTGGCGGTCGTCGCGGTCGCGCCGCTCTGCGGGCCGGTGAAGGTCACCGTGCTCGTGGCGGAAGCAAACGTCACGCCGGTCGGCGAGCCGGAGAGCGCCAGCGTGAAGTCCGTGCCCGCCGTGCCGCCAGAGAAGGTGAGCGGCACGGCCAGCGCCTCGCCGGACACCAGACCGCGGCCCAGGGTCAACCGGATGCCGGCGGTCGCCGCCGCCGTGCCCTCGGTCGCCTGCGTGTCCGGGGTGGACAGGGTCACGGTCGTCGCGTCGTTGTCCGTGATCACGATGTCCACATCGGGCGTCGCGCCGCGTTCGTAACCGGTCGGCAAGGCGCCGAGTTCGAGCCGCAGCGTCTCGCCCGCCTCGTCCGCCGAATCGTCCGTCGCGGTCAGGGTGATGGACCCGGTCATAGCGCCGTCCGCGACCGTGATCGTCCCCGCCGGCGTGCCGTTCAACGAAAAGTCCGCGGCCACCGCCGTGGAGTTCGCGGCCACCCGCTGGACCGGTATCGCAAGACTCTTGCCGGACGGCGCCTGGCTGACCTCCGCCGTGATCGTCAGCGTGCCGGCCTCGGTCACCGCGCCGCTGTTGTTCACGGACAGATCGATCTTCGGATCGTCGTCGTCCGTGATGTTCACCGTCACGTTGCCGCTGACCGAGCCGTAGCCGCCGCCGGAGGCGGCGTGGCCGAGGGTGATCGCCGCCTCGTTCGCCGTGTCGTCGTCCTCCGCCGCGGTCACGGTCACGGTCTGCGCGTTGTTCCAGGTGGACGTCGTGAAGGTCATCGACGTCTGGTCGCCGTTCATGCCGCTGTCCGTGTCCACGGAGAGGTCCGTGCTGCCGTGGCCCGAGATCGTCACCGTGACGCTGGCGGTAGGCGCCGAGCCGAGCTTCACCGTGTAGTTCGCGTCGCCTCCTTCCGTGACCGGCACGGTCGTCTGCGAGAAGACGAGACGCTTCGTCTCGTCGTCGGAGATCGTGATCTCGCCGTTGCCGGTGCGGCTCGCGGACGCGCCCCCGTCCAGGCTTGTCGCGGTCAACGTGCCGGTCGACACCGTGACCGTCCGGTCGTTCGCGTCTGCGTCGTCCGCCGGCGTCAGGGTGACGTTCGCGGTCGTCGCGGTCGCGCCGCTCTGCGGGCCGGTGAAGGTCACCGTGCTTGTGGCGGAAGCAAACGTCACGCCGGTCGGCGAGCCGGAGAGCGCCAGCGTGAAGTCCGTGCCCGCCGTACCGCCAGCGAAGGCGAGCGGCACGGCCAGCACTTCGCCGGCGACCAGACCGCGGCCCAGCGTGACCCGGATGCCGGCGGTCGCCGCCGGCGTGCCCTCGGTCGCCTCCGTGTCCGGGGTGGACAGCGTGACGGTCGTCGCCGTGTTGTCCGTGATCACGATGTCCACGTGGGTCGCCGAGCCGTCGTCGTGGCCGCTCACCGTGCCCAGGGCGAGGCGCAGCGTCTCGTCCTGCTCGTCCGCCGTGTCGGTTACGGCCGTCAGCGTCGCCGTGCCGGTCCTGGCGCCGGAGGCGACCGTGATCGACGCCGGAGACAGGGAGTAGTCGCCGGCCACCGCCGTTGAGTTCGCGGCTACCTGCTGGATCGGCACGCTGACGTTCGCGGACGGCGCGGCGCTCAGCGTCGCGGTCAGGGTCAGCGTGCCGCCCTCCGTCACCGCGCCGGAGTTGTTCACCGACAACTCGACCGTCGGATTCGCCGCCATGTCGTCGTCCTCGATCGTGCCGACCGCCGATGCCTTTGTCGCCAACACGTTGAACCCCGAAGGCAGCGGGTCCGGCAGCGCAACACGCACCGTGAACGCCTCGTTCCCTTCGACCGCCGTGTCCTGTGTCGTCGCGACGGAGATCGTCGCCGTGCTCGAGGTCGTTGCCGTGTCCGTGTTGCCGGCGATCGTCACGCTGCCCGGCGTGCCGGCCGTGCCCGTGTAGTCGGAACCCGTGGCCGTGTCGTCCGCCGTCTCCCAGGACAGCACGAGGTCCGCGGCGCCGGCCGAGCCCGTCACCGGGAACGTGTCGTGGGTCACCGTGAACTCGATGGGCGTTCCCTCCGTGGCCGTGGCGTCCGCGATGTGCGCGCAGGAGAAGACGGCGACCGTCGCCGGATTCGCCGTCCGCTTCGTCTCCAGCGCCGAAGGCAAGGCCCCCATGAGATCGTTGTCGCAGAGCGAGAGCTCCGTGAGCGCGGCGAGATTGCCAAGCTGAGACGGAATCGCGTTCGCCAGATCGTTGCCGCCCAGGTGGAGGACCTGGAGACTCGTGGGCAGCGTCGTCGGGATCGAACCGGACAGGGCGTTGCCCTGCAGATAGAGGTGGGTCAGGGAGGTCCGCGTGCTGAAGTCCTGGACCCCTCCGGTCAGCTCGTTGTCGCCCAGGGCGAGCCGCTCGATGCCTGCCGGCAGCGTCGCCGCGGTCGGCACGGCGCCGGTCAGCGCGTTGCCCGTCGCGTAGAACCAGTCGAGCGCCGACAACGCGTTCAGGTCGGGGATCGCCTGGTCCAGGGCGTTGCCGCTCAGCACGAGGCGCTGGACGTTCGGCGGCAGCGTAGTCGCCGCCGGGATCGCTCCGGTCAAGGCGTTGCCCTGCAGGTAGAGGTAGATCAGGCTCGACAGGTCGCTCATGTCCGGGAGCGCGCCCGACAGGCTGTTGTTGTACAGCAGGAGAATCCGCAGATTCGGCGGCAGCAAGTCGTCCGGCGGAACCGATCCGGTCAACGCGTTGCCGTCTAGACGGATGTCGCTCAGGCTCGAAAGAGAGCTCAAGTCGGGGAACGTGCTCCCGTCCAGCGCGTTGTTGCGGACGTAGAGCTGCTGCAGGCCGGACGGCAGGTTCCCGGGAACGGCGCCCGAGAACCCGTTGTCGTTCAGGTGCAGGTGCCTCAGGGCGGTCATGCCGCTCAGGTTTCCGATCGCCCCGCTCAGGTCGTTGTCGATCAGCCGGAGGAACAGGAGGCTCGCGGGAAGCGCCGGAATCCCCCCGGTCAGGTCGTTGCCCGTCAGGTCGAGCTGAACCAGGCTGCCCAGGCTGCTCAGGTCCGGAATCGCCCCGGAGAGGTCGTTGTCCACGAACTCCAGGTGGGTCAGCGTGGAAGGCAGCCGCTCCGCCGCCGGAACGCTGCCGGTGAAACCGTTCTGGTTCAGGCCAAGCTCGATCAGGTTGCTCAGGCCGCTGAAATCCGGCAGCGTCCCCGACAGACTGTTCCGCGAAAGATCGAGGTTCGTCAGGCTCCCGGGCAGGGTCGGCAGGCCGCCCGTCAACTGACCGGGGGTGATCCGTAGCGACGCCAGACCGCTCAGACGGGCCAGACTCGCCGGGAGCGTGCCGCTCAGGCCCCACTCCGCCCCCAGCAGGATCGTACTCACCCGGTCGCTCGTTATCGAGATGCCGTCCCAGGAAGTCATGCTCAGACTCGACGACCAGTTCATCCTCCGCGTCGGCGCACTGCCCTCCAGCGTGGCCTTGTTGTCCAGCAGGAACGCGCAGTCCGCCGCCAGAGCCGATGCGTCCGTCGGACTCGTCGCCGTGACCGCCACGGAAGACGTCGTGCAGGATGGCGGCCCCAGTTGGTTCAGCCAGATCAGGTTGCTCGGGGACGACATGCCGTTCGTGCCGTGGTTCGCCCGGACCCGGAAGGCGTAGGGCGTGTTTGAGGCGAGGCCGGTCACGACGATCGTTTCCGCGTCGGCGGCGGCGACCGTTCCGTAGGCCGTCCATGTGACCGAGGTCTGACCGGCGGAGACGCCAGCGAGGCCGGCCTCGCCCGGAGCGCTCGCTGCGTCCACAGCCGCCGCCGCGGCCGCCAGCGTGTTCGCCGCCAGATACTCGATCACGAAGCCCGTTTCGTCGGCCGAGTTGTCGGTCCAGGTCAGGGTCGCGCTGGTCGTGGACGCCATCGCCGCGGCAAGCTCCGTCGGGGCGGGCGGCGGCAGCGTGAGCGTTGCCGGGGCGCTCCAGCCCGGTCCTTCCGCGTTCGTGGCGGCAACCCGGAAGTCGTACGTGCGGCTGCCGAACAGGTGGCCCACGTTGACCGACGTCTGGTCCGGCGCTGCCGCGGCGGCCGGCGTCCAGAGGTCGTTTCCGATCCGCCACTCGATCAGGAAGCCGGTCTCGTCGTTCGCGTTGTCCGTCCAGGTGACGGTCGCGCTGGTCGACCCGGTTGCCGTCGCGGTGACGTTCGTGGGGGCCGCCGCGCCGCCCAGGGGTTCGGTGACCGCCGGGTCGCTCGGCGTGTGGGGTCCGGCCGCACTCTTCGCCAGCACCCGGAACTCGTAGCCGGTTCCCGCGACAAGTCCGGACACGGTGATCGTTGTCGCGTTCGCGGCCGCCTCCGTTCCATAGGTCGACCAGAGATCGGCCGACCGGTAGACCCGGTACTCGACGAGGAATCCGGTCTCGTCGCTCGAGTTGTCGGCCCAGGTCAGGGTGACGCTCGTGGCGCTTGCCTCGGTCGCCACGAGGTTCGTCGGCGCCGCCGGCGGCATCGTCAACGAGACGATGCTGCCGGGAGAGTCGCCGTTGTCGCTCGTCGCGCTGACCCGGAACTCGTACTGCGTGCTCGGCACGAGACTGCGGACCGTGGCGTGCTCGACGTTCGGGTTCACGGTGGAAGGCGACGACCAGGCGCCGCCGCCGGTCCGGTGCGCCACGGCAAAGCCCGTCTCGTCGCGGGAGTGGTCGACCCAGGTGACCAGAACCGAGGTCGTGTCCTGGGCCACGGCCGCGACCTGCCGGGGTTCGCGGGGCGGCATGGTCAGCGTGACCGGGTCTCCCGGTGCGACGCCGTTCGCGTTGCGGGCGCCGACCCGGAACTCGTACACCGTGCTCGGCGCGAGGCCGGTCAGGGAGGCCGAGGTCGCGTTCGCCGCGGTCGACGTCGCGCTGGCCCAGTCGCCGCGGCCGTTCTTGCGGTGCTCGACGTCGAAACCGGTTTCGTCGCTCGAGTTGTCGGCCCAGGTCAGGTCGACGGTCGTCGGGCCGGTCGCGGTCGCCGCAAGACCCGTGGGGGCCAGCGGGGCGCCGAGCGACGCGACATGGACGACGTTGCTCGGGGAGGACACGCCGTTGGCGTTCCTGGCCTTCACCAGGAACTCGTAGTTCCCGCCCGCGAGCGAGGTCACGGTGAGGGTCGTCGCGTCTGCGGCCGCGGCCGTGGGGAACGTCTGCCAGGAGTTGCCCTCCAGCCAGTACTCGGCCACGAAGTCCGTCTCGTCCGACGACTCGTCCACCCAGGTCAGGGTGACGCTCGTGGCGCTCGCGACGGTCGCGACGAGACCGCTGGGCGCCGCCGGCGGCATGGTGACCGTGGCCGGACCGCTCGGCGAGGAGCGGCCGTTCTCGGGATGCTCCGCGCGCACCCGGATCTCGTGGGTCGCGCTGGGCGTCAGGTTGCCGACTTCGGCCGAGGTGGCGCCCGCGGGGGCGGTGCGGTGAGTGGACCACTCGCTGGCGTCATCGCCCGCCAGCCGGGCCTCGATCACGAACCCGACCGCGCTCGAGGCGTGGGTCCACTGGACGTTCGCCGTCGTGGAGTCCATCGCGGTCGCCGTGACCCCGGTCGGCGCCGGCGGCGGCATCGTCGCCTCGACGATCTCGCTCTCCTCCCAGTAGTTGTCGAACGCCGTTTCGATCCGCGCCCGGACGCGGAACTCGTAGGTCGCGCCGGCTTGAAGCCCGGCCTTCTCGTTCACGGTGGCCTTCGTCTGGTTGCTGCGGGCCGTCCCGCCGTCCGTCCAGTCCCCGCTCTGGCCCTTGTACTGGACGACGAAGCGCGTCTCCTGCGTGGCCCGGTCCGTCCAGGTGACTTCGACGGAATCCGATCCGGTGGGCGTCACGGTCACGTCGCCCGGATCCTGGGAGGAGTACAGGGTCATGAACTCGCTGTTGTGGGAACCGAGTTCGTCGTGGTGCGCAAGGACGCGGAAGTGGTAGACCGTCCTGGGCTCCAGGCCAGCCCAGACGGCGCGGGTCGTTTCGCCCTTCGTGGTGGGGTCCTCCACGTTCGTGTCGGCGTACCGCCAGTCCCCGTCGTCTCTCCGGAAGGCGGCGCGGAAGGCGTCCTCGTCGTCCGACAGGTCCGTGTACTGGATCTGGACGGCGTGGGAAAAGGGCGGGGCGATCGGCGTGTCTGCGGTTTCGTTGTTCTTCGGGTCCGGGTCCTCCCCTTCGCAGCGCTGCGACTCTTCGTTGCACTCGCTCCGGTAGTAGTGCTGCACGCTGACGAGCCGTGCGGCCTCGGGAGGGGCGTCGGCGCGTCTCGGCGTCGGCAGCTTCAGCTTCTTGTCCGCCCCGTGGTACCCGGTGCTGCTCAGAGAGGCCACGGTGAACGTGTACGAACCGGGCTCGAGGCCGGTCACGTTCGCCTCGGTCTCGTCCGGCGGATAGACCGCGTAGATCTGTTCGTTCCCCTTGAAGGTGTAGCTCACGCGATAGCCGGTCGCTTTCTTCGCCGTGTTCCAGGTCAGCTTGGCCTCGGTCGGGAGGGCGCCGACCACGGCCTTCAGCTTTTTCACGGCGGCGGGCGGCAACGTGTTGAAGTCGAGCTGGATCTCGTTGCTGAAGGTGCTGCCGCCCTTTCCCCTGGTCTCGATCCGGTAGGTGCGCTCGTGGTGGTCGTAGGACTCCACCTCAAGCCGCTGGTACTTCTGGCTTCGCCAGTACTCGTCGATCTCCCAACTGTCGACGCCGGTCGTCTTGTGCCAGAGCCGAAACCGGCCGTAGGGATACTGGGGGGTGTCGTAAGCACCAAGGTTTTTGGTGTACGACCGGTCGATCGCCCACACAAGGTCCGCGTAGTAGCTGTTGCCGTCGCGCTCGATCTCCCCGGCCAGCTCGGCGGCGGGCGGCGGCTCGGCGCTCAGGTCGAGCGGCAGAAGGTCGCTCCAGGAGAAGGCGCCGGGTCCGCCGATCGCCGCGATGCGGAACTCAAGCGCCGCGTCTTCGGGCAGGCCCGCGACGATCGTCGTCTCCACGTTCGCCGGCAGGTACTGGACTTCGGACCAGTCCGCGTCGGCGCCGCCGTCCGGCCGCACTTCGACGGCGAACCCGGTCTCGTCGTCGCCCGAGCGGTCGATCCACTCGAGCCATACGCTCGTGGCGGTCAGCCGGCGGCCGAGCAGCTCGCCCGGCTCGAGCGGAGCGTCCGGCGGCGGCGGGTCGCCGGGCACGTTCGTGTGAAGGACGACGGCGTCGCTCCAGGTCGTCCCCTCGGCGTTCGTCGCGCCGACGCGGAACTCGTACTCCGTGTCGTCCAGGAGGCCGGTCACGTCGACCGTCTTCACGTTCGTGGCAACGCTCGGCCCGGCGGTCCAGGTCGGCGCGCCGTACGTCCGGTACTCCGAGTCGAAGCCGGTCTCGTTGTTCGAGTTGTCGTTCCAGGTCAGGCGGACCGTGGCGTCGGCCGGGGCGGTCGCGCGCAGGTTCGTGGGACGAAGCGGCGGGCCGGTCCCCGGCGTCGTGGCCGACACCGTGACGCTCGGCCAGGACCGGAGATGGTTCAAGGCGCGGATGCGGAAGTCGTATTTGGTGCCGGGAAGAAGCCCCGTGATCTTGACCTGTTCCACGTTCGGATCGACCGTCACGGCGGTCGACCATTCGGCCGCGTCGCTCGTCTTGTACTCGATCCGCTGGGCGGTCTCGCGCTTCGACTCGTCCGTCCAGGTCAGGTCCACGCTCGCCGTGCCGTCGACGGCGGGCGTTGCCATGATGCCGCTCGGCGGCCCGGGAGCGATCCAGTCGCTCAGGGAGGCGGTTTCCGGCGCGGTGCGCCTGAGCAGACGGTCGACTTCCGAGCGGTCGACCTCGCCGATCGCGTGTCCGTCGAAGGTCCGGCGAACCGTCGAGTAGTGGGGCACGTTGCGAGGTTCGCTTCCTCCATAGGCGAGAATCGTGCGGGTCTTCGCGGCGGCGTTCCAGTGGCCGTAGACGTAGGGCGTCAGCGGCTTGAGCCCCCGATTCAGAAACACCTGCTGGCCGGCCTCGCCTCGTTCGTGCAGGCCGCCGAGCGTGTGGGCCAGTTCGTGGGCGGTCGTTCGATGCGCGTTGCTGCGAAACAGGTTCGTCGTGTTCTGACCGTGCCGCGCGTACTGTCGGATCGTGGCGTGGACGGAGTGCCGCCAGTACGCCTGCCCGCCATCCCAAGTGCCGGCACCGCAGCACCCCACCATGTGGACGATGTCCGCGTCGTGGTCGTCCCGCAGTCGCATCGTCTGCCGGCTGTCCCGGATGGTCTGGATGGCCCGAGTGCCGCGGAGGGCCGCCTCCACGTCGTTGGGCGCCTGGCCGATGTGGACGACGTTGTACTCGGCGGCGACACCGGCGTCCTGCAGCATCCGGCTCGAATAGTCGAAGATCCACGTGGCGTTGCGCTGCATGTCGTTCAGCCGGCGATCGGTTTGGCTGGGCAGGATGACCTGCCGGGCGTAGTCGGTGTAGAACACGATCACGTCGATCTGGTGCCTGTCGTCGGACAGGAGCTCGATCTCGGCGGGTACCACGTTCACGCCGGGCAGGAAGCCGGTGATCCGGATCGTCTCGTGCGGTTCGGCGACCTCGTCGTTCACCGGGGCGAGGTCGAAGGTGGCGGATCTGGCGGCGTCGCCGGCCGGAATCACGAGGTCGAAGTCCTCGACCGCCGTGAAGTCCGTGCCGGGCGCCGAGGTCCCGCCGCCCACGCCGATCCGGATTGCGCGGTCCGTGATGAAGCGGTCCATTCCCTCGATCGTCGCGGTCACCGTGATCTCCACGGGGGCGGCCGCGTCCTCCATGACCTCCTCGGGGCTCACGGTCAACGTGATCGCCGGCAGGGTGGACTGGGCGGCGCCCAGGCCGCTTGGAGGCGAAGCGGTCGCCGCCGAGGCTTCGGCCGGCGTCGTCACGGGTTCATCCAGGTCCCCGGGGTGGATCGTGCACCATTCCTCGTCGCCTATGGGCTCGAAGCCCAGGGCACGGATCGGGGCCAGCAGCGCCTCGGGTTCGAGCACCAGGCCGAACCCTTCCGCCTCGCTTGCGTGGACCTGGAGGGGAGTTCCGTCCGCGAGGTCGAAGACGCCCGAGATGCCGCCGCCCACCATCGAGAGCACGACGACGCCGGTCCGGGCGCCGTCCGCGTCGAACGCGTGGCCGGACCACAGGAAGTCGCCCTCGCCGCGGTCCTTGAACTCGACGAGCCGGGCGTTCACGATCTCGCCGTCCGGCGTCAGGATCTCGAACGTCTCCGGCGCCTGGCGCAGCAGGTCGAAGTCGACCTGGACCTCGAAACGGCGAGCGCCGCGGGGCGCCGTCGGGTCGGTGGATCGGGCGGTCGATCGGACGGCTTCGGCGACGATCCCGGGGCCCTGGCCCGCGTACTGCAGAAGTTGCTGCGCCCTGGCGCTGTCCCCTGCAAGCACGGTCCCGGCGAGAGCAAGCGCCGCTGCCAGAAGAAGCCGTGCGCCACCCGCGCAGGCAAGGGCGCGCCCCCGCGACGACCGCGGGGAACGTCCCGGGTCACGACCCGGCCAAAACGTCAGTAACGAATGGGGGGGGGGGATAACGGCACCTGTTCGCCTAGGCAGGGACAGAATCTTGACCGAAGACGGTAGCAGAGTGTAGACGCGGGTTCTACATGCTGGCGGTGCGAGTCTCGCTAAGCAGCGACCTGGCGTTAACGGCGGTCGCCACCCCCGGAGGCCGCCTCCTCGCGGGCGAGCTTCTCCTGGTGCCTTGCCCCGGACAGGATGTTCGGCAATCCGTAGTTCCCCTCGTGGCAGGCGAACTCGAACATCGGCCCCTCGGCGGAGCGCAGCGTGTTCTCGATCGTCCAGGGCTGCTCGTAGGTGTCCGGGTCGATCACGGTCAGCGAGTAGTCGATCATCGTCCCGTCGTAGCGGGAGAACCGTTCGACCAGCCGGAGTCCGTCGGTCGCGCCGAAGAACGGGCTGCGGCCGTTGAAGTGCGACGTCTCCACGACCAGGGTGTCTCCCTCCCAGCGGCCGCGGGAGGCGCCGGTCCATTGACGGAGGGTCTCCGGGAGCTGGCCTGTGCCGTCCAGAGGGATGATCCGCGGCGTCAATCCGCTCTCGCTCAGGATCGCCAGGTGGTCGGGGGTCTGAAAGATGTGGTGGTACTGGAGATAGAGGTTGATCGGGGTGTAGAAGCCGCCGGTCCACAGGCAGCGCGTGGCGAGGTGGAGGTCCTCGTGCGAATCGAACTTGATGCCGATGCTGAGGAAGTGGAGCTGGTTCGCCGCCAGTCGCTGGCGACCTTCCGGCAGATAGGGGATCTTCCCGTCCGCCGGGTCGACGACCAACGACGTGCGACGGCTGCGCACGACCTCCGTGCCGGGCTCGAGGAAGATCTCGTTCAGCTCCCCGGTCGTCCGGCCCTCGACCGTGTTCTCGGTCCGGTCCAGGATCGCCTGAAGACCCGTGCCCCGCATCGCCTCGGCTTCCTCCTCCGTCAGGTGGGTCCTGTCCCCGAGTTCATCGGGGCGCTCCATCGGCGTGACGGTCGCGTTCGTCCACAGACCGCGGAGGTCGGGGTCTCCCCACTCGGTGCGCGGCGCCTGCGCCTCGACCGGAACCACCAGGATCGTCAGGCCGGCGACGACGACGAGGGTCAGGGAAACGGTTGAGTGCCTCATGTCGGTTGCTCCTTCCTAAGGTCTCACGGGGCTCTCGTCGTCAGTTGCGGCGCCCTGGTTCGGAGCGAAACGCCGGTCGACCGATCGACCGGCGCAGACTACAGGCAAGGCGCGAGGGAGTGGCGGCAGCGACGAACGGACCGTCGAGACCTTCTGAGCGGGTCGTCGGCTCGCGCGGTGGCGGAGGATGTACCCGCCTGCGGAGAACCCGACCCTGCCGAAGGCTGCTCTCCGGGTGGTTGGCGTATCATGCCGGCCCATGTTCGGCCCCATTGGCATGCAGGAGATGCTGTTCATCATGGCGGCCGCTCTGCTCATCTTCGGGCCCAGGAAGCTGCCCGAACTGGGCCGTACGCTCGGCCGCGGGATGGCCGAGTTCCGGCGCGCCACGAGCGACCTGAAGCGCTCGATCGACGTCGAGCTCGACGAAGAGAAGCGCCCGCCGCCCGCGCGCCGGGTCGACACGCCCAAGCGAAGCGTGAGCGCGGGCGCCGGCGCGACCGTGGGCGCCGCCGCCGGTGCGAAGACTCCGGGCGATTCGGGCGAGGGCTCGCCGAGTGACCCCGCAGTCTGACGAGCCCGCCCCGGCGCAGCCGACCGAAGACTCGGAACCGAAGCGGTTGCCCCCGACGCAGCCGGCGACCAGAGAGCCCGCGGCGGACGAGGAGGAACTCCCCCGGATGACGCTGCTCGAGCACCTCGACGAGCTGCGCCGCCGCATCCTGCGCACGCTGATCGTCGTGTTCGTCGCGTTCTTCGGCTGCTTCGCGTTCGCCGAGGAGATCTACACGCTGCTGGCGAAACCGATCGCGCCCCACGTCGATCAGCTCGCCTTCGACGGCGTCGCGGATCCGTTCATCGTCTACGTGAAGGTCGCGCTGCTGGCCTCGGTCTTCGTCACAGCCCCCTATCTCGTCGCCCAGCTCTGGGGCTTCGTCTCGCCCGGCCTCTACCGTCGCGAGAAGCGCTACGCGATCCCCTTCATCTTCTTCGGCTCCTTCTTCTTCCTCGGCGGCGGCGCCTTCGGCTACTTCGTCGCCCTGCCCTTCGCGGTCGAATTCCTGGTCAACATGGGCCTCAACGCCAACTGGGACGCCGACATCCGGATCGAGCGCTACCTGAGCTTCGCGGTCAACGTTTTGCTCGGGCTCGCTGTCATGTTCCAGCTCCCGATCATCATCTTCATGCTCTCGCAGCTCGGCGTCGTCACACCGCGGTTTCTGATGCGCCACTTCCGCTGGGCGGTGCTCATCATCATCATCCTCTCCGCCGCGATCACGCCGACGCCGGACGTCGTGAACATGACGATCGTGGCGGGGCCGACGCTGTTGCTTTACCTGGTCGGCGTCGGCGCCTCGGCGCTGGTGCAGCGCCGCCGCAAGCGCCTCGAGGAAGAGGTGGAAGAGGAGTGGGCTGAGTAGAGCGGTACTGGAGACGGGCGGGTGCGTCCTCCGCCGCCGCGCCTCCGCCTCCGCGCCTCCGCCTCCGTGGCCCGCGCCGCCGTGGCTGGTACAATCCGCCGATTCGCGCCGCTCGCCGTGTCGGGCGGCTGGCTGACCGCCGCGGCTTGCCGCGGGAGATCATGGCGGGAGACTCGTGAAGAAACCCTGGCGCAACCTCGCACTCGTCCTCTTTCTCACGGCCGTTCTCGTCGGCGGCGTCGCCGGCGGAAACCTGCTGGCGGTGGGCAGCGGCGAGTTCGCTCCCATTCGCGAGTACACCGACCTGGTCGAGGCGGCGCACGCGCACTACGCCGTGCCCGATGTCGCCTACCGCGACCTGATCTACGGGTCGATCGGCGGCATGCTGCGCAGCCTCGACCCGCACACCAGCTTCCTGCCGCCGGTCGCCTACGACTCCATGCGGGAGCGGCAGCAGAGTTCGTTCTACGGGCTGGGCATCTACGTCGGCACGCGCAACGGCCGTCTGACCGTCATCTCGCCGATCGAGGGCACGCCGGGCTACAAGAAGGGCATCCGCGCCGGCGACATCATCCACTTGATCGATGGCGAGCCGACGGAGGACATGAGCCCGAACGAGGCGATCCGCAATCTCAAGGGCCCGAAGGGAACCGACGTCACCGTCACCCTGCTGCGTCCCGGTTTCGAGGAGCCCCTGGTGGTCACCGTGACGCGCGCCGAGATTCCGCAGGAAACCGTGCGGCACGCGCACATGCTGAAGCCGGGGATCGGCTACGTGCTGATCTCCGACTTCTCGCGCTCCACCGGCGGTGAGCTTGCCCGCGCCCTCGACGATCTCCGGGAACAGGGCATGGAGCGCCTGGTTCTCGACCTTCGGGAGAACGGCGGCGGCCTGCTCGATCAGGCGATCGAAGTTTCCGACCAGTTCGTGCCCAGCGGCAGCGCGATCGTCGAGACGCGCGGCCGCATCCCGAGTTCCCATCAGACCTACAGCTCCACCGGTCGACACGAGCCGCTCGGCCTGCCCCTCGTGGTGCTTGTCAACCGCGGCTCCGCATCTGCCTCCGAGATCGTCTCAGGGGCGATCCAGGATCACGACGTCGGTCTCGTGGTCGGCGTGTCGACCTGGGGCAAGGGGCTCGTGCAGACCGTCTACGAGCTGTCCTACGGCGCCGGTCTCGCACTGACCACGGCCCGCTACTACACGCCGGCCGGAAGGTTGATCCAGCGCGACTACTCCTCGTACTGGGACTACTACACCGAGTACGACGTGAATGGCAGCAACGGGGATGGTGAAGAGGAGGCCCCGGTCCTGGAAGCGGACGGGATCGACCCGCCCCTCGTCGACTTCAAGCCGCCCGCGGCGGAGGGGCGACCCGTCTTCCATACGGACCTCGGCCGCGAGGTCTTCGGCGGCGGCGGTGTGACCCCGGACTACGTCGTCGAGCTGGACCAGCCGCCCGCGCTCATCTGGCGCCTGCAGGCGCGGAGCGTCTTCCACCGCTTCCCGTTCGAGGCCGGCAACGGCGAAGCGGTCGAATCGACCGACTGGCAGGTGTCCGACGAGTACCTGGCGCGATTCTGGGAATGGGTTGTCGAAGAGGAACTAGCCACCGCCGAAGAAGTCGAGGAAGCCCTGGAGGATCCGGAAGTGGACCGCTACGCCCGGGTCCGGCTTCGCTACGAGATCTTCAACACCGCGTTTGGCCTGACCGCGGGGTACAAGGCCGGAGCGGAACTCGACAACCAGCTCTCGCGGGCGCTGGAGCTGCTAGACGAGGCGGAAGACCTTCTCGAGCAGCGCCTGGACCTCGACGAGGACGGTCGAAGCCGCACTCGCAGCACCGGCCTGGTCGCCGCCCAGTAGCTGGGGTGCGACTGGGTGCGCCGGCCTTCTGGCCGGCATCAGGTGCGCTTGCCGCGAAGCGGCGCGCACGAATCGTCAGGCGACGAACCGCCCGCTCCTTTTGCTACCGCATCTTCTCTTCGACGAACTCGACGTGTCGCCGGACCCTCGGGTCGTACTTCTTGAGCTTCAGCTTCTCGCGGCTGAGCTTCTTGTTCTTCGTCGTCGTGTAGAAGTACCCGGTACCAGCGCTTGATACGAGCTTGATCTTTTCTCTCACGTGGTCACCTCTGATGCCGCGTTTCCGATGTGTTTCTGACGAAGGGCTGACGAAGGGGGGAAGGTGGAGCGGAATGGCGGGGCCGACGGGACTCGAACCCGCGACCTCCGGCGTGACAGGCCGGCATTCTAACCAGCTGAACTACGACCCCGTTGGTGTCCGTTTCCTTGCTTCGCGCGTACTGCAGAACCTCCGTGGTGGGAGGTGAGGGATTCGAACCCGCGACCCCCTGCGTGTAAAGCAGGTGCTCTTCCCCTGAGCTAACCTCCCCGGCGCCGGCCCTCCGGACGCCCGGCGGACATCGCAGGCCGCGCGATCTTAGGGCAGGCGCGGACCATCGTCAACGAAGAGCACGGTCGGGTGACTCCATGGCAGAATCGCCCCAGCCGAATCACCCTACTCACAGGCACCTTCTCACAGGAGTTACGACGACGATGCACGAAGTTCCGGATCTGGCATACCCGTTCGACGCCCTCGAACCCCACATCGACGCGCGGACGATGGAGATACACCACGACAAGCACCACGCCGCCTACGTGACGAACCTGAACGCGGCGTTGGAAGGCCATCCCGACCTCGCGGCGAGGAGCGTCGAGAACCTGCTCCGGAACATTGACGAGGTGCCGGGCTCGATCCGCGGCGCGGTCCGCAACCACGGCGGCGGCCACGCCAACCACTCGCTCTTCTGGTCGACCATGGGTCCGGACGGCGGCGGCGCGCCGAGCGGCGACCTGGCAACCGCGATCGACATCCGTTTCGGCGGCTTCGACCAGTTCCGGGAGCGCTTCAAGGGCGCCGCGATGGGCCAGTTCGGCAGCGGCTGGGGTTGGCTCGTGAGCGGCGACGACGGCCTCGCCGTGATTGCCCGGCCCAACCAGGATTCGCCGCTGATGGAGGGGTTGACCCCCCTGCTCGGCGTCGACGTGTGGGAGCACGCCTACTACCTGAACTACCAGAACCGGCGTCCCGACTATCTCGACGCCTTCTGGAACGTCGTCGACTGGGACGCCGTCTCAGCCCGCTTCAGAGGCTAACGAGGCTCCGCCTCAGACCGACGAGCGTGCATACCGGACCGGATGCCGACGAGGACAGTCGGCGCACCCAGTGGGGCGAAACTTGCCTCAACTGTAAAGGTTGCACTGGTTCAAGGAATCTAGAGACCGGGTGCGCCGGGCTGCCATCCGTGCGCCCGCTGACGGGCGCACGGACTGGTTCGCGGGTGGCGCGGGACGCGCCACCCGGGTTCTGGCCGGCAACCGCCGCGCAGCGGCGGCTCCGGTCTGGCTCCCCCCGCCCCCCACAAATTTCCACCCTCCAAACCCCCCATCGGGCCGTCGAGAGTGCTACTCTCGCCGGCCCCTTCCAGCTCGCTGACGAGGCCGTTCCGGCCCCGATCGCCAGGATCCCCGGACCGTTCCACGGGTGCCTCCGCTCCTTCTTTCTTGGAGCGGAACATGAACCCAAAGATCGAGGAACAGCAGGTCGAGGAGTCGCAGGAGTTTCAAGCCATCTGGCACAGGTGCACGGCGAGTGAGGGCGACTGGGCGCCCCTGATCCAGCGAGTCGAACCGGCGCTGCGCTGCGCGCTCGCCGGGTTGGGGCGCACTTACGGCCTGCGCCTGACCCGCGACCTCGTGGACGAGGTCCTTCAGGAGACCTACGTCCGCCTGCTGCAGAACAACCGCCGTGTGCTGCGCGGATGCAAGGGGCGCACGGAATCGACGATCATGGCCTACCTGCGCAGCGTCGCGCGCAGCGCCCTTGTCGACTGGCTGCGCGCCCGGCGGGCGCTGAAGCGCGACCCCGCCACGGAGCTGAGCCTCGACCTGCACGACCTGCTGGCGGACGAGGGCGACGGGCTGGAGCTGCCCAGGGCGGCGGCGAACCCCTTCAACGACATTTACGTTCGGGAGCTCCGGTACCGCTTCCGGCGGGAATGCTGGTGCGTCGTGGGTGAGCGGGCGACAGGCCTCCGCGACACCTGGATCACCGAACGGATGGTGGTCGACGGCTGGAGTTCGCACGAAGCCGCCGGCGTGGTCGAACTGGCGCCGGCGACCGTCGCGATGGTGCTCAGCCGGATGCGGCGCGAACTGCGGCGCAGGGGGCTCGAGGTTCCCGGGAGGCTCAACTCACGGGCCTGAAACCGGCCCTCCGCCGTCCGCCCGATGGGCGCATCGGACACGTTTCCGCGAGACGTGGCGCCCGACTTATGTCATAATGGGCAACTGTTCATTAGCCCCTTTGGTCGTTGGGTCCTGTGGCCCACCTCCATGCCGGACCTTCCCGGATCAGGGATAGGGCGGAGCCAGGCAAGCATCGAACTTCTGGAGATCTGAGACCGTGGACAACAGCACAGAGCCTCGACCCGTACGTCTCGGTGGTTCGCTGAGCGGACTCGAACCCCGGCATCGTCGCTCCCGGAGAATGACGAAGGTCTTCAAGGCCCTGTCGGACTCGACACGGCAGGAGATACTGCGCCTGCTCGAAGACGAGCAGCGTTGCGTCGGCGACATCGTCGGTGAGTTCGAGCTCTCCCAGCCGACGATTTCCAGGCACCTTTCGGTGCTCAAGGAGGCCGACCTGGTGATCGACCAGCGGCGAGGGCAGAACGTGATCTACCGGTTGAACGACGAGGCACTCTCCGAGTCGATGCGCAGTTTCTTCGGCCAGTTTCGGAGCTGCCAGGATTCGCTGCGCAAACGGTCCCCCTGAGCGGGCGTCGTTCACCGGTCGGGCGCGTTCGGGGGCTCCGTCGCGGTCCCGAAACCGGGGCGGATTCCGGTAGGGTGCGCCAAGAATCGGGCGGTGTAGCTCAGCCGGTTAGAGCAAGCGGCTCATATCCGCTGTGTCGGGGGTTCGAGTCCCTCCACCGCCACCATCCCTTGCCTTCGCACACGATCGAGCGGGCGGTTGCCGGATTCTTCGCCCGGCGTCCCGAACTGGTCCGTGCGAACCGCGGCGCCGCACTAGTCGTCGCCTTCTCCGGAGGGGCGGATTCGTCCGCGCTGCTGGCCGCCCTCCGCGACTGCGCTTCCCGATTCGGCTTCAGCCCTCGCGCCGTCCACGTCGACCATCGGCTGGACGAGGGGTCCGGCCGGCGAGCCCTTGCGGCGCGGCGAATTGCCCGGGAACTCGGGGTCGCCTTCGACCTCCTGGCGGCGCGACCGTTGCCGCCGGGCAGGAGCATCGAGGAGTGGGCGCGCGTCGAGCGCTACCGCCTCCTGACCGTCGCCGCGCGGTCCGTGGACGCCGCGGCGGTCGCCACCGCCCATCACCGGCTGGACCAGGCGGAGACCGTCCTGTTGCGCATGCTCTTCGGCAGCGGCGCGGCAGGTCTCGCCGCGATGCGCCCGGTGTCGAACCGTCTCGGGCTGCCGCTGCTCCGTCCCCTGCTCGATGTCGGGCGCGGGGACCTCCGCCGCTACGTGACCGACTTGGGGGTCTGCCCGGTGGACGACCCGACGAACCGCGCGCCGGAGCCGCGACGCAACTTCGTGCGTCACCGTCTGCTGCCGCTGCTGGCGGCCGGGACGCCGGACCTCGTCGCGCGGCTGAACCGCGTGGCTCAGGCCGCCCAGGGCGCCGAGCCGGCGATCAGCCGTCTGCTCGACGAGGCCCTCGAACCGCGGCCGGGCCGGCAGTGCTGTGAGATTGAGACGGCTGCCTTGACGCGCCTCCCGGCGACCCTGTGGCCGGCCGCGCTCGCCCGCCTCCACCGTCTCGCCGGAGCCCCCTATCCGCCGACGCGGGCCGCCCGGGGCGAACTCCGCCGGCAGCTCGAGCGGCGGCACCAGGCGGGCGCCTCGGTCGGTTGCGACTGCGGCGACGGCTGGCGCTGGGAGCAGCGCCGGGACCGGCTGCGGGTCCTGCGGCGCCCGTCGTTCGCCTCGGATCAAAGAATTGAATCGCTTGAAGAACCGCGGACACAGTGACAGGCTTGCCGCAGCGACTGGGTGCGCCGGCCTTCCGGCCGGCCTCCGCAGTCCGGCTGCCTGCGGGGCAGGAATCCCGCGGGCCGGATCGTGGTTGTCTCTCCGCGATGCGGGAAACCGAACGCGGATGGGCCAGGACCGAAACGTGGACCGGCAAACCGAAGATGGATGAGCAGGCCTGGAAGTAGATGAACGCGACACTCAAGAACCTCCTGCTCTGGGCGGCCATCTTCGTGATGGTGATCCTCCTCTACAACCTGTTCAGCCAGGGCGCCGCGAAGCGGGGGGAGATCAGCTTCAGCGAGTTCATCGAGGACGTCAAGAAGGACCGGATCGAGGAGGTGACGGTCACCGGCGACCGGGTCGAGGGCACCTACAAGAACGCCCCCCGCGACAGCGTCGGCGACGGCAGCTTCAGTGCCCAGCTCATGGACTATCCCGGCCTGGCCGAACTGCTGCTCGAGCACGAAGTCCGGGTCGACGCGGAGGAGGAGCGGGAGAACACGCTCTCCATGGTGTTGATGACCTGGGGTCCGCTGCTCCTGATCATCGGTCTCTGGGTGTTCTTCATGCGCCAGATGCAGAGCGGCGGCAACCGGGCGCTCTCCTTCGGCAAGAGCAAGGCCAAGCTGCTGAACTCCAGCGGCAAGAAGGTCACGTTCAAGGATGTGGCCGGGATCGAGGAAGCGAAGGAGGAGCTTTCGGAGATCGTCGAGTTCCTCAAGGAGCCGCAGAAGTTCCAGAAGCTCGGCGGCCGGATTCCCAAGGGCGTGCTGTTGATGGGCCCGCCGGGTACCGGCAAGACGCTGCTGGCTCGGGCGATCGCGGGCGAGGCGAGCGTGCCCTTCTTCTCCATCTCGGGGTCCGACTTCGTCGAGATGTTCGTCGGCGTCGGCGCCAGCCGGGTGCGCGATCTCTTCGAGCAGGGCAAGAAGAACGCCCCCTGCATCATCTTCATCGACGAGATCGACGCGGTCGGTCGTCATCGCGGCGCCGGCCTCGGCGGCGGGCACGACGAGCGCGAGCAGACCCTGAACCAGTTGCTGGTCGAGATGGACGGCTTCGAGACGAACGAGGGCGTGATCCTGATCGCCGCGACGAACCGTCCCGACGTGCTCGACCCGGCGCTGCTGCGGCCGGGCCGTTTCGACCGCCGCGTCGTCGTCGACCGTCCGGACATCGCCGGCCGTCTCGGCATCCTCCAGGTCCACAGCCGCAACATCCCGCTCGATCCCGACGTCGAGCTCCAGGTGCTGGCGCGCGGCACGCCCGGCTTCTCCGGCGCCGACCTCGCGAACCTGGTCAACGAGGCGGCCCTGATCGCGGCCCGGCGCAACCACAAGAAGGTCGACATGGCCTCCTTCGAGTTCGCCAAGGACAAGGTGATCATGGGCGCCGAGCGCAAGTCGATGATTCTCACCGAGGAGGAGAAAGAGGTGACCGCCTACCACGAGGCCGGTCACGCCCTGGTCGCCGCGTTCATGCCTGAGGCCGATCCGCTGCACAAGATCACGATCATCCCGCGGGGCCGCGCCCTGGGGTTGACGATGCAGTTGCCGACGGAGGACAAGCACACCTACCGCCGGAAGTACGTCGACACCCAGATCGCGATCCTGATGGGCGGGCGAGTCGCCGAGGAGCTTTCCCAGGACGACATCACGACCGGCGCCGGCAACGACATCGAACGCGCCACGGACATGGCGCGCCAGATGGTCTGCGAGTGGGGCATGTCCGACCTGGGACCGCTGAACTACGGCGAGAAGAGCGAGCCGGTGTTCCTCGGCCGCGACTTCTCGCAGCGCTCCGACTACTCCGACAGCACCGCGCAGTCGATCGACAGCCAGATTCACGCCATCGTGGACCGCGGCTACGAGAAGGCCCGGGAGATCCTCTCCGAGCACCGAAGCCTGCTCGAGCAGTTGGCGAAGGAGTTGCTCGAGTACGAGTCGATCGAGGGCGCCCGGGTGTACGAGATGATCCACGAGGCGACTGGCCTCGACGTGGCCCCGGTGTACAAGCCGACTCCCATCCCCGACCTCGAGCCGCCCGACGAGGGTGCGCCGGCCCCCGCCGCCGAAGACGCGCCGGTAGCCGATGTACCTGGGACGCCCGAGCCGGCGACGATCGCCGAGCGGCAGGAACCCGAGGGGGTGCCGCTCCCGTTGCCGAAGCCGGAGCGTTAGAGACTTGCGGGCGAAGAAGCCATTCTGATTCCCGGCCAACGCGGGTAACAAGCGACCCAGGGGCGTTTCGGAGCGATGGACTTGGCACAGCCGCTCGGCCTTCTGGGTTGGAGGGATCTGGTCGACCTGCTGGTCGTCGGCCTGGTCGTCTACAACGTGCTCCTGGTCATCCGGGGCACCGGGGGCATGCGGATCGTGGCGGGCATCCTGGTGCTGCTCGGCACTTCCTGGATCGCGGCGACCCTGAGGCTGCGCACCCTGGAGGCCTCGCTGAACTACCTGCTGCCGGTGCTGCCGGTGGTCATCGTCGTCCTGTTCCAGAACCAGATCCGAAGCGCTCTCGCCCGCGTCGGGCGCAACCCGCTGGTGCGCCTGATGAGCGATCAGACGCCGGAGTCCGGGATTCTCGAGATCGTGCTCGCCGCGCAGGCGCTATCCCTGCGCCGGCTGGGCGCCCTGATCGTCATCGAGCGGGTCGACGGCCTGCGAGACTATGTGGAGAACGGCATCGTCCTCGACGCCTCGATCTCCTACGATCTGCTCCTGACGATCTTCGCCCGCGGCACACCCCTGCATGACGGCGCCGTGATCGTGCAGAAGGACCGGGTCGCCGCCGCGGCCTGCTTCCTGCCCCTGACGACCAGCGCGAGCGTTTCGATCGAGCATGGGACGCGGCACCGGGCGGCGATTGGCATGACCGAACTGACCGATGCCGTCGTCGTCGTCGTCTCGGAGGAGACGGGCAAGATCTCGATCGTGCGTGAGGGTCGCCTGGCCGGCGATCTGACGATGCGGGAACTGCGCAACAACCTGTTCGAGTTGCTGCTGACCGGGGAGGCTTCGTCGTGAGCGAGAGCGGCAACCGCTGGGCCTTTCGAACCCTCGCCGCCCTGATTGCGGTCGGCGTCTGGTTGCCGGCGTCGTTCTGTCCCCGCGTGCGGGAGATGACCGAGCCGCCGGTCGAGGAGAGCGTGCGGGCGCGCGTGACGACGGAGGATCACGACCAGATGGTCGTTTTGGGTTCGCCGATCCTCGGCACGCCCGAGGATCCCAAGGAGGAACTCTCCGTTCTGATCCGCGGCAGCGAGGACGCGATCGAATCTCTGAACCGGGATCAGATCCGGGTCCAGGTGCCGCTCGGAGAGAACCTCTTCGGCGGTACGACGTACGGCGGCCCGCGGCAGGTCGTGATCATCCTGAGCACGGAGAATGTCGTGCTCCCCGAGGATGCCGAGGGCATTGCGGTCGTGTCGCTTACGCCCGAGCAGTTGACTCTGACGCTCGACGAGGAAATCTCGGCTCAGGTGCCGGTGCAGGTCGCGTGGGCAGGCGAACCGATCGGCGGCTTCAACGTCGATCACGACAAAGTTCGGATCGAGCCGCCCCAGGCCACGGTCCAGGGGTCGCGCTCCGAGATCAACAGGTTGGGGTATGCGCTGGCCGGCCCGATCGACACGGACGGCCGCGGCGTCGACTTCGTCGTGGAACAGGCGCGCGTGCGCTTCGAGAGCGACGACGTCGTCGTCGAGTTCCCGACCTTCGTTCGCGTGGAGGTGCCGATGATCGAGGCGCCCCAGCCGCAGGGCGACGCGGGTTCTTGAGCCTCTTCGGGACGGACGGCATGCGTGCCGCGTTCGGCACGCCGCCGCTGGATCGGTCGACGGTCCAGGGGGTCGGCTACTGGTTCGCCCGCCTCAGCATGGTTGCGGCCGACTCGGCTTCGGCGGCGCGGCGGGCGGAGCCGCCTGCGGATGCGTCTGCGGACGCGCGGCCGCTGCTGATCCTGGGCGGCGACACCCGGGACAGCCGGGAGGAGATCACGGGCTGGCTCGCCGCCGCGGTCCGTTCCGCGGGCGCGGAAGTGCGCTCGGCCGGCGTCGTGCCCACGCCCGCGGTCGCCTTCCTCGTCACCGAACTCGGCGCGATGGGCGGCATCGTCATCTCAGCCAGTCACAATCCCTGGACGGACAACGGCGTCAAGTTGATCGGCCCCGACGGCTTCAAGGTCGATCCCTCCGTCGAGCAGGCGATCGAAGACCGCGTCGGCGCGCCGCCACTGGGTGCGCCGCCGTCCGATGCTCCGCCACCGGGTGCGCCGCCGTCCGATGCTCCGCCACCGGGTGCGCCGCCGTCCGATGCTCCGCCACCGGGTGCGCCGCCGTCCGATGCTCCGCCACCGGGTGCGCCGCCGTCCGATGCTCCGCCACCGGGTGCGCCGCCGTCCGATGCTCCACCACCGGGTGCGCCGGCCTGCCATCCGATGCGCCCGCTGACGGGCGCACGGACTGGTTCACGGGTGGCGCGGGACGCGCCACCCGGGTTCTGGCCGGCATCCGGCGGACCGACCGAAGAAGCAGAACTCGCCGACCGCTACCTGGAACACCTTCGGGCCTCCTTGCCCGGCGCCCTCCCCCTCGACGGCCTCCGCGTCGCCATCGACGCCGCGAACGGCGCCGCGTCACCCCACGCCGACCGCCTCTTCCGATCCCTCGGGGCCGACTGCCGCGTCACCTGCGATCGTCCCGACGGCCGCAACATCAACCGCGATTGCGGCTCCACCTGCACCGACCGGATCGTCGCCTTCACCCGGGAGACCGGCAGCGACCTGGGCGCGGCCCTCGACGGCGACGCGGACCGGGCCATCCTCTGCGATCACCGGGGCCGCATCTGCGACGGCGACGTTCTGCTCTACGTCTGGGCATCGCACCTCGCGGCCCGGGACCTCCTCCCGGGACGGCGGATCGTCGCCACGACGATGTCGAACATGGGCCTCGAGCGCGCGCTGGAGCGGCGCGGCGTCGAGGTCCTGCGCTGCGGCATCGGCGACCGGGAAGTCGCCGGCACGATGCGCCGCGAGGGCGTCCGGCTCGGCGGCGAGCAATCGGGCCACCTGCTCGACCTGGACCTGGCGACGACGGGCGACGGCCTGCTCACCGCCGCCGCCATCGCCGGGATCGTCGCCGCGTCCGGGCGCTCACTGGCCGACCTGGCCTCCGGCTTCCGGCGCTTCCCGCAGATCCTGCGGAACGTCGTGGTGCGGGAGAAGCTGCCGCTCGAAACGGTGCCCGGTCTGTCCGACGCCGTGGCCTCGGCGGAACGCGAACTCGGGTCCTCCGGCCGGGTCCTGCTGCGCTACAGCGGCACCGAACCGCTCGCCCGGGTGATGATCGAGGGCCCCGACCAGCAGCAGATCGAAGCGCTATGCGACCGGATCGCCGAGGTCATCGAAACCGAACTGGGCTGACGCCCCCCATCGCCTCCAGCATCTCCTCCACCGCCGCCCGCATCCCGATCAACACCGCTCGCGACACGATCGAGTGCCCGATGTTCAGCTCGCTCACACCCGGCAGCGCCGCCACCAAACCGACGTTGGCCACGGTCAGCCCGTGCCCCGCATACGCCTCCCGGCCGACGGCCAGCCCACTCTCCGCGGCGGCCTCGATCTTCTCGAACTCCGCCGTCGCCCCGGCGCCCGAAGCCCGCGTGTAGGCGTCCGTGTTCAACTCGAAGCCCGTCACGTCGTCCTGGTCGTCCAGCGCCGCGATCTGGCCCAGGTCGGGATCGACGAAGACGGAGACCCGGATGCCGGCCGCGACGAGGCGCCTGGCCGCGCCGCGCACCTGGTCGCCGCGCCCGATCAGATCGAGACCGCCCTCGGTCGTGACCTCGTCCGGCCGCTCGGGCACCAGGGTGACCTGCTCGGGGCCGACCCGCTCGGCGAAGGCGAGCATCGGTTCGTCGGACGCGATCTCGAGGTTGAGCCGGCCGCTGACAACGCGCCGCAGCTCGACGACGTCCTGATCCTGGATGTGGCGGCGGTCCTGGCGGAGATGGACCGTGATGCCGAATGCTCCCGCCTCCTCGGCGAGCCGCGCCGCCTCGACCGGGTCCGGATAGCCCACCAGGCGCGCCTGACGCACGGTGGCGACGTGGTCGATGTTCACCGACAGCGCGGTCACGCTTCGCCGTCCTCGAGCAGCCCCTGCTCGCGATAGTCCTTCAGCTTCCGCTGCAGGGTGCGCACGCCGATGCCGAGCGCCCGGGCCGCCTGCGCTCGCTTGCCGCCGGTCCTGCCCAGGGTCTCGAGGATCGCCTGGCGCTCGATCTCGGCCATCGTCCGGGGCTCGCCGAAGGCGTTCTGGACCCGGCTCTCGAGGGTCGCGTCGCCGCCGCCATGGACGTCGTCCGGCAGATCGCCGACCCCGATCCTGCCGCCGTCGTGGAAGACCGCGACCGTCTCGAGCACGTTGCGCAACTCGCGCACGTTGCCCTGCCAGCGATGCTCCGACAGACACTTGAGAGCCCTGCCGGAGAGCTGCATCTCCGGCTTGCCCTCCCGCGCCGCGAACTCGCGCAGGAAGTGGTTCGCCAGCGGCGGCAGGTCGTCCAGCCGCTCCCGCAGCGGCGGAATGGTCAGGGTGACCACCTTGAGCCGGTAGTAGAGATCCTCCCGGAAGGAGCCCTTCGCCACCGCCTCCTCCAGGTTGCGGTTGGTCGCCGCCAGCAACCGGAAGTCGACGTCGATGTTGCGGCTGCCGCCGACCCGCATGACCTGCCGCTCCTCGAGCACGCGCAGCAGCTTGACCTGGAGCTCCGGAACGAGCTCGCTGATCTCGTCCAGGAACAGCGTGCCGCGGGCAGCGAGTTCCAGCTTGCCGATCTTGCGCCCGACGGCGCCGGTGAAGGACCCCTTCTCGTGGCCGAACAGCTCGCTCTCCAGGATCTCGTTCGGGATCGCGCCGCAGTTCAGGGCCAGGAAGCGCTCCTGCCGGCGGGGACTGGCCTGGTGCAGGGCCTTGGCGACGAGTTCCTTGCCGGTGCCGCTCTCGCCCAGGATGAGCACCGAAGCGCGGCTCGGCGCGACCTGGCGCATCTGCTGGAACAGGTGCTCCATCGCCGCCGACTGGCCCACGATCGCGTCGAAGCCGAAACGCTCGTTGAGCATCTCGCGCAGGTTCGTCACCTCGTCGCGCAATTGCCAGTTCTCGATCAGCTTGAGCACCCGGCTCCTGAGTTCGTAGAGGTCGACCGGCTTGGTCAGGTAGTCGTCGGCGCCGACCCGCATCGCCTCGACCGCCGACTCGATCGTGCCGAAGCCGGTGACCAGGATCACCGCCAGGTCGAGCTCCTGGGCCCGCACCCGGTTCAGGAACGCGAGTCCGTCCATGCCCGGCATGCGCAGGTCGCACACCGCCAGGCGCACCCGCGACTCCCGCTCGACGAACGCCAGCGCCGGCTCCGCGTCGTCGAACACGCGCACGCCGAGGCCGGCCCGTTCAAGAGCGATCGCCATCGATTGGCGCGACCCGGCCTCGTCATCGATCACGATGACCCATGGGGCTGCTGACATGCCGCGCATCCTAACGCCGCCCTCACTGGGCGCATCGGCGGTCGTCCTGCCTTCCGCTACTGGGTGCGCCGGCCTGCCATCGGTGCGCCCGCTGACGGGCGCACCGACTGGTTCGCGGGTGGCGCGGATCGCGCCACCCGGGTTCTGGCCGGCATCCGGGCGCCGCCGCGCAGCGGCGTGCGCAATTCACTCTTGCGATGTGACCCACGGGTTGACTGTCTGGCACGCACTTGGATACGGTTCGGACCTATGAGCGAGATCCGTATTCGGACCGTCGGCGATCCGTTCGATGACCGCCAGTCCCTGCCGCTCGGGGTGCAGGTCCTCACCCGAGCGGAAGCGATGGGGATTCTGGGTAAGGGAGCCATCGAACGGCTGGACGCGTCGGTCTGGGTGAACGTGCTGGCCCGGATACGGCGTGCCGGCGTGGGTCGGCACTTGCCCGAAATCGTTCCGCCGGCCGCCGGTGGACGCGAGGGGTTCGTGCGGCAGCTCAAGCAACTGAACGACGCGCTGGAGGCCTCGCCGGTTCCGGCATCGGAGGGACCGCGGCTCGACAAGTTGCTGGGGCGTGAACTCCTTGCCAGGTTGCTCCAGGTCTCGGTGGTGAGCCAGCGACGCTACCTGGCCGGCGAAAGGTCGGTGCCTGATGCCGTTGCGGCGCGTTTGCACTTCCTGGCGCTGGTCGCGGGCGACCTTGCAGGGGCCTACAACGACATCGGCGTGCGGCGCTGGTTCGATAGGCCGCGTACGCTGCTGGGCGGCCGGAGCCCGGCGGAGCTGCTGGAACCCGAATGGCAGCCGGAGGATCCGGGCCCGCGGCGGGTGCGCGACCTGGCCAGGGCCCTGGTCTGGTCGCCTGCGACATGATCGCCTACCGCAACGCAGACCCCCGCTTTCCGTTCCTGTGGGAGGAGGGCGAGGGCGCACAGCCGGGCGCCCGGTGGCATGCGGACGGAGAAGGGCCGGTGCAGTATCTGAGCGATACGCCAGACGGCGCGTGGGCCGAATTCCTGCGGCACGAGGATATTCGGGACCTGGAAGACCTGGTCCATGTGCGCCGGTCGCTGTGGGCGGTCGACATTGGTTCGGAAGAGCTGGCCAGCCCCGAGTTGTCTGCGGAAACCGTGACCGGTGATGCGGGGTCGTACCGCGCGTGCAGGGAAGAGGCGCGTCGCTTGCGGTCGGTTGGGTGTTCGGGTCTCAGGGCGAGATCTGCCGCGCTTGCGCCGGGTACCGCCGCAGGATGGCGCGTTGAGGCCGGGCTGCGGCCGGGCCCTGAACGGGACGGCCAGACGATCGTCCTGTTCGGCGAAAGGCCGGACCTGCCCGGTTGGCGGGCGGTGTTCGAAGGCCGACCGGACGAGACGCTTCTGGCTGCCGTTCACTATCTGAGCTACTAGGGCTTCCGCACTGGGCGCACCCGGTATCAGTCCTCGTGCGCCACCAGCAGGGCGTCGAACCCGGCCTGGTCCAGCACATCCACTCCCAACTGCTCGGCCTTCCTGAGCTTCGAACCCGCCTTCTCGCCCGCGACGAGATAGTCCGTCCGGCCGCTGACGGAGCCGGTGACCTTGCCGCCGAGCGCCTCGATCCGGGCCGCGGCTTCGTTGCGTGTCGTCCCGGCCAGCGAGCCGGTAAGGACGAAGACCTTGCCCTCGAGCGGCCGGTCGCCGGCATCCTCCCCGGTCGACTCCTCCTCGAACTGAAGGCCCTGCTCGCGCAGACGGTCCAGGAGCCGCCGGTTCCGTTCCGAGTCGAAGAACGCCCGGACCGACTCGGCGATCCGGTCGCCGATCTCGTCGACCTCCTCGAGTTCCTCGACGGTCGCGGCGAGGAGACCGTCGACGCTGCCGAAGCGACGCGCGAGCAGCGAGGCCGTGCTGTCGCCGACGAAGCGGATGCCCAGGGCGTAGATCAGCCGGCTGAGGGAACGCTGCTTCGATTCCTCCAGACTGGCAACCGTTCGGGCCGCCGCCTTCTCGCCCAGCCGGGCGTCGTTCGTCTTCTTCAGATCCGCGAGCTTCTCCACCGTCAAGCCGTAGAGGTCGGCCGGATCGGCAACCAGGCCGCCCTCTACCAGCGCGCCGACCAGCCGGTCGCCCAGCCCCAGGATGTCCATCGCGTTGCGGGACGCGAAGTGGCGGATCCTCTCGCGGACGACGGCGGGGCAGGCGGCGTTGACGCAGCGAAGCAGCGCCTCCTCCTCCGGCTGGTACAGCTTCTCGGCGCACACCGGGCAATGCCCGGGCGGCTCGAACGGCTTCGACTCCGGACCCCGCCGCTCCTGGATCACCGTCACTACCTTGGGGATGATGTCGCCGCCCTTTTCGATCACGACCGCGTCGCCGACCCGCACGTCCTTGCGGGCCAGGTCCTCGTAGTTGTGGAGCGTGGCGCGCTTGACCGTCGTGCCGGCGACCAGTACCGGCTCGAGTTCGGCGACCGGGGTCACGGCGCCGGTGCGGCCGACCTGGGCGTTGATCTCCCGCACGACCGTCTCGGCCTGCTCGGCCTCGAACTTGAACGCCACTGCCCAGCGCGGCGCCTTCGCGGTGGCGCCGAGCCGGTCGCGGAGCTCAGGGTCATCGACCTTGACGACGACGCCGTCGATCTCGAAGTCCAGCTCGCCGCGCTTCTGCTGCCACTCGTCGCAGTAGGCGACGACCTCCTTCAGGCTGGCGCAGCGCCGCCATGAATCGGCGACCGGCAGGCCAAGGTCGGCCAGGGCGGCGAGACTCTCGCCGTGCGAGCGGCGCCCCTCCTCGGCATCGGCGCCGGCGGGCGGAACCCACTCGTAGCAGGCCAGGTCCAGCCGCCTGCGCGCGACATCCCGGCTGTCAAGCAGGCGGACCGTGCCGGCGGTCGTGTTGCGGGGGTTCGCGTACAGCTCCTGGCCGGCCGCGGCGCGCTCCTCGTTGAGAGCGGCGAACACGCTCCGTCGCATGTAGGTCTCCGCCCGCACGAGCAGCCGCGGCGGCGCTCCCGCCGGCAGCCGCAACGGCAGCGAGCGGATCGTTCGCGCGTTGACCGTCACGAGATCCCCGACCCGGCCGTTCCCCCGGGTCGCGGCCTGGGTGAGCACGCCGTCCTCGTAGAGCAGCGACAGCGAGACGCCGTCGACCTTGAGTTCGCAGATGAACTCGATGTCCGTCGTGTGCTGGCGGCCGGCATCCGGCTCGCTGCCGGTATCGGGTCGGGTAGCGCGATCGGGCAGCAGCCGGGTCAGTCGCCCGAACCACTCCTCGAGTTCCTCGTGGTCGTACGTGTTGTCGAGCGACAGCATCGGCGGCGCGTGCTCGACCTGCTCGAAGCCCTCCGTCGGCTCGCCGCCGACTCGCTGGGTCGGGCTGTCGGCCGTCCGGAGCTCCGGGTGCTCCTCCTCGATCGCCGCAAGCTCCGCCATCAGCCGGTCGAACTCCCGATCGCTGATCTCGGGCTTCGCGTCCCGGTAGTAGAGCCGCTCGTGGCGCTGCAGTTCCTCGCGCAGGGTCGCGGCCCGGGCTTCGGAGGAGTCCGTCATCGGCGACGTTCTGGCGCGTTCTTGGGGCCGCACTGTCCGGTCTGCGCCCTTGGTCGGCGGACTACCGTTCCGCGGCCGCCGCCAACTTGGGCTCGTTGACTGCTAGCGGTTCAAAATCCGGCGCCGTCATCGGCTGGTGGTGCCGCCATTTTCCCGTCATTTCGATGAGCACGCGTTGTCGGGAGGGTGCCGGTTGCGGGTTCACGCGCACGACCGTCGCGCTGTACTCACTGGGAGCCTCCGCAACCGCCAAGGTCAGATCCGGAACCAGGTAGCGCGGCGCCCAACCCAACACGAGATAGTCGCTCGTCTGAACTTGAACCGCGACGCGAGTGACGGGGTTGGTCAGTTCCAGCGCGATGGTCAGCTCGTCACCCGGCCGGAGGGACTCCAGGCGGTCCTCGGCTACTCCAGAGACATGCCGCCACCCGTGAAGGAAGAACCGGCAGGCGAAGGAGCCGTCCTGTTGCTTGTCGATCTTCGGGAACACCTCGTAGGAGTCGGTTACCCTGTTGCCACCGTTCACGGAGAGGATTTCGATGGGATCCACGGTTCCTTGGGGGAGTCCGAGGTTCTCCAGATAGACCTCGAAGTCAGGGCGGCGCGGCGTGAGGACGCGGTTCGTGAACAGCGACCACAGCCTGTCTGTCCAGTAGTCCTGGTTCAGATTGGGAAACTCCGTGATCAGCCGGAAGTCCCCTTCCTCCTGCGCACGTTCCGCACCTGCGGTGTAGCGAAACCGGTAGCGAGACCGGGCGACGTCCGCATCGAGTCGCCCGATCGGAAACCACTGCCGGCTGGCGTTCTGTGCCTGCCATGCAAGAAACAGGGTCTTCTCGCTCATGAGTCGATCCTCCGGAGCTGTTCGATACTAGTCTCCATGAGCTTGCAGGCGAAGTCACGGGCTGGCGAGCTCATCCAGCCTTCCGGAACGCGGCCGACCAGTTCCCGCAGGTTCTTGCCGCTGAGCCGATCAATGCCGCCCCACCTCCGCCGCAGTATGCTGCCAACCCATGGAGTTGGTCGGCTTCTTCCTCCCCTACGTCCGCCGATACATCCACTGGGGACTGCTGGCCCTGGCGGGGATCGTGGTCTTCGGCGTCGCCACCCTGGCCTTCGTCGGGCTGATCAACCCGATGTTCGAGGAGGTCCTGCTCGCCACGGAGGACGAAATCCAGGAGGTCCGGATCGGCGGTCTGGGCGGCGACGGCGACGAAGAGGACGGCGGGGCGGTGGCGCGCCTGTTTGAGCCCGTGGAGAGCTTTACCGCGGGCCTGAGAGCGGCCGCCGCCAATCTCTACGACGTTTCGAAGCGGTGGGCCGGTATCGAGGGCCGGAGCGAGGTGTTCTTCGCCCCGGCTCTGATGGTGCTCGTCCTGCTGCTGCGCAGCCTGATGGCCTTCCTCTCGGGCTACTCGTTCCAGCGCGCCGGGCTCGGCATCACGACGGATATCCGCAACGACCTCTACCGCCACATCATCCACCAGTCGAGCCGGTTCCATCAGCGCTACACCTCGGGCGAGCTCTACAGCCGGGTGGTCAGCGATGTCGCCAAGCTCCAGAACGCGGTTGCGGCGCGGCTCTTCGACATCTTCATGTCGATCGTGATGCTCCTGTTCTTCGGCGTGACGTTGCTCACGATTCACTTCACCCTGGCGGTCGTGTCGCTGTTCGCGGTGCCGCTGTTCGGCTACCTGCTGCTCCGCTTCGGCAAGGGGATGCGGAAGGTCACCCACCGCAGCCAGGAGCGGATGGCCGACCTCTCCGGCCTCCTGACGGAGGGCATCCGCGGCAACCGGGTGGTCAAGGCGTTCGGCATGGAGGAGTTCGAGTGCGGCCGGTTCGAGCGGGCCACTCGCGGCCACCTGCTCGCCAACCTGCGGGCGCAGTTCCTGTCGACCCTTTCGAGCCCCGTGATCGAGTCGACCGCGGCGTTCGGCGGCGCCGTCCTGATCGTCTCCGCCGGCCTGATGATCCGGGACGGACGCCTGACGTTCCAGGGATTCATGCAGTTCCTCGTTGTGCTCCTGATGATGTACGACCCGATCCGCAAGCTGAACAAGGTCAACCTGGTGCTGCAGGAGGCGGTGGCGTGCAGCCACCGGATTCACGGACTGATGCAGGTCGAGAGCGAGATCGTCGACAGGCCCTCCGCGCCGCCGGTCTCAGGCCTCGAACAGGGAGTCCGCTTCGACAAGGTCTCCTTCGACTACGAAGAGACGGGGCACGGCAAGTCCGTCCTCACCGGCATCGACCTCGACCTGCGTCGCGGCGAGGTGGTCGCGCTCGTCGGCCCCTCCGGCGCCGGCAAGTCGACCCTGGTCAACCTGCTGCCCCGCTTCTTCGATCCCGTCTCCGGCGGGGTGCTGATCGACGATACGGACATCCGCGACCTGCCGCTTGAGAACCTGCGCTCCCTGATCGGCATCGTGACCCAGGAAACGGTGCTGTTCAACGACTCGGTGCGCAACAACATCGCCTACGGCCGCGACGATCTGCCTCTGGAGCAGGTGCGGATGGCGGCCGCCGCCGCCTACGCGGACGACTTCATCATGGCGATGCCCGAGGGCTACGACACGGTGATCGGCGAAGGTGGGCAGAACCTCTCCGGCGGCCAGCGTCAGAGACTCGCGATCGCCCGGGCGCTGCTCAAGAACGCCCCGATCCTGATCCTCGACGAGGCGACCTCCCACCTCGACACGGAGTCGGAGGTCGTCGTGCAGCGGGCGATCTACAACCTGATGGAGGGGCGCACCGCACTCGTCATCGCCCACCGGCTCTCCACCGTCGTGCGCGCCGACCGGATCGTCGTCCTGGACCGCGGCGCCGTCGTCGAGGAAGGCACCCACGAACAACTGCTCGAGTTGGGCGGTGCCTACAAGCGCCTCTACGACCTGCAGTTCCATGGCTGACACAGACGCCGCATCACAGGGTGCGCCGGCGTCCCCGCCGGCAACTGGCCGCCCACTGGGTGCGCCGGCGTCCCCGCCGGCAACTGGCCGCCCACTGGGTGCGCCGGCGTCCCCGCCGGCAACTGGCCGCCCACTGGGTAATGGGATGGTCCGCCCCGCACCCTTACGGCCTCTCGTTGGGGCCAGAATGGTGTTTTCTTCCGAACAACAAGGAGGAGGCGGACCGTGAAGGAGGTTACTCGAGTCGGTATCGATCTGGGCAAGCATGTGTACCAGGTGTGCGGGATGGACGCGTCGGGCGCGGTGGTGTTTCAGCGTCAGTTGAAGGCACCGCGGCTGATGGAGTTGATGTCGCGGCTCAAGCCGTGCCTGGTGGGGATGGAGGCGAGCTGCGGCGCGCACCACTGGGTGGAGAAGCTGAGGGATCTGGGCCACGACGTGCGGATGATGAGTCCGCAGTTTGTCCGTCCGTACGTGAAGTCGAACAAGAGCGACTACCACGACGCGGAGGCGATCTGCGAGGCGGTGTCGCGTCCGACGATGCGTTTCGTGCCTTACAAGACGAAGGAGCGCCGGGCGCTGCAGCAGATCCACCGAAGTCGGGAGACGATGGTTGGTGTGCGCACGCAGTTGGCGAACCAGTTACGTGGTTTTCTGCGGGAGTACGGGATCGTGCTGCCTCAGGGTCTGGCGGTGATCAAGCGGGAGGTGCCTGCGATCGCGTCGGACCCGGAGCGGGCCCTGCCGGGCGACTTTCGGGCTCTCTTGTGCATGCAGCACCAGGCGCTGATGCAGGTCGACGATCAGGTGGCGGATCTGACGGCGATGCTGGAGCGGGAGTCGAAGGAGAACCCCCTGTCCGAGCGTTTGATGTCGATCCCGGGGATCGGTCCGATGGTGTCGACGGCGCTGGTGGCGTCGGTCGGCTCGGGCTGGGCCTTCAGCAGCGGCCGTCAGATGTCGGCGTTTCTCGGGCTGGTGCCTCGTCAGGCATCGACCGGCGGGCACACGAGGCTGTTGGGGATCAGCAAACGCGGGGACCGCTACATGCGGGCGCTTCTGATCCACGGTGCGCGGGCGGTGCTGCGCACAGCCCACAAGGGCGAGCGGACGCGGCTCAAGGAATGGGCTCTGGACGTCAAGCGGCGCCGGGGGGCGAACGTCGCCACGGTGGCCGTGGCCAACAAGCTGGCTCGAATCGCCTGGGCGGTGCTGCGACACGACGAACGCTACAGCGACGAACGCCATGTCGGCGGTCGAGCAAGGGACTCACGGGCCGCGGCGTAGACGGCTCGGGGAACAGCGAACCAACGATAGGAGAATCGCCCCACCAAGCAGTTTGCGGGGACTCATTCGAGCGATGGCGAAACAGGTCGGACCGGCGCGTTGAGAAGCCTGAGTCGGCGCAGGGCCCATCAAGAGGCCGTCTGGGTGTGAAGAGGCCGACGCGCGCGTATTCCATCGGGGCCAGGGAGCTCTCTCTCAGAGACTCCCACCAACAGGCCGAATACATGCAAGCAACTGCACCTACCTCGCCAGAAACCCGGAAAGAGCCCTTGCACAAGCGGGGCGGACCATACATGCGCCGGCGTCCCCGCCGGCTTCCGAGAAAGACGCGCCGCGAAGCGGCGACGATCACCGTGCCGGCAACTGACGTCAGCCACCATCCCGAGACCCTGCTGGAGGCGCTGCGACGCGCGGCCTCGGTGTGGCCCGACCGCGGCATCACCCTGATCGACAGCCGCGGCCGGGTCGAGGGCCGGCGCACCTGGCCCTTCCTGCTGGACCAGATCGATGCCGCCGCCGGCCGACTCGTCACCCTCGGCGTCCGTCCCGGCGACCGCGTCCTGGTGTGCCTGCCCACCTCGTGGCCCTGGTTCGAAGTCTGGTTCGGCGCGGTGCGCCTCGGCGCGCTGCCGGCGGCGGTCGCGCCGCCGCGGGCGCTCGGCTCGCCCCGCAACCAGATCGAGAAGGCGCTAGCGGTGAACGAGCTGCTCGATGCCCGCTACATGGTGTGTACGGATGCCGTCAGCGATCAGGTCCTGGAGATCGCTTCCGCCGGGCCGGCGGGAGGGCCGCGACCGAACCTGCTCTCGCAGTCCGCCGTGGCCGCGACGAGCCCGTCGCCGGTACCGGCCACGCGGCCGCCGCGCGGCGACGATCCGGCCTTCCTCCAGATGACCAGCGGTTCCACCGGTCACCAGCGGGCGGTGGTCGTGGGCCACGCGGCGGCCACCTGGAGCGCCCGCGCCAGCATGGAGGCGGTGGCCATCCCGCGCGGCGGGCAGCTCATGGACGCCCTCGTCGGGTGGCTGCCGCTCTACCACGACATGGGGCTGGGCGGCTGCCTGCTCGGTTCCCTGCTCACCGGAGCCGACCTGATCATGCTCAACCCGCGCGCCTTCCTGGCCCGGCCCTGGGTGTGGCTGGAGCAGTTCAGGCGGACGAAGACGGCGATGTCGGCGGCCCCGAACTTCTCCTTCCGCCAGTGCGTCGAACGGGTCGGCGCGGACCGCCTCGAGACGCTCGACCTGAGCGGCTGGCGCGACGTGTGCAGCGGTTCCGAGTTGGTCCGGCAAGAGACGATGTCGGAGTTCAGCCGCCATTTCGAACGCGCGGGCCTCGATCCGGGCGCGTTGCGCGCCGCCTACGGCATGGCCGAGAACACCCTGCTCATCTCGATCAGCCAGACCGTCGACGGCCTGCACACCGCGGCGCCGTCCGGCGGCGGTCCCGAGGTCACGTCGAACGGCCCGCCGATGGACCGCACCCGGATCGAGATCGCGGCACCCGACGGGCGCGCCCTGCCGGCGGGCGAAGTCGGAGAGATCCGGCTGCGGTCGCCCTCGACCATGCTGGGCTACTGGAACGACCCCGGAGCGACCGCCGAGGTGCTGCGCGACGGCTGGCTCTACACCGGCGACCTGGGTTTCCTGAGCCCTGCCGGCGAAGTCCACATCACCGGCCGTACGAAGGAGCTGCTCATCCTCGGCGGCTCGAACGTGATGCCGCACGAGATCGAGTGGGTGGCCGAGTCGGTCCTCGGCGCCGGCGGCAGGGAGCGCGCCGCCGCCTTCTCCGTCGACGCGCCGCACGGCGAGCGGGCGGTCCTCGTGATGGAGACCGGCGGCCGCGGGGACGGCGCCGCGCTGCTGCGCAGCGAAGTCGGCCGCAGCGTCGGCCGCGCCCTGGGCATCCAGCTTGCCGATCTGCTCCTCGTGCGACGCGGTAGGATTCCGCGCACCAGCAGCGGCAAGGTCCGGCGACGGGTGCTCCGCGAGCAGTACCTTCGAGGCGACCTCGCGGCCGACTTCTGACCTGGGCCCCGCTGGACCCGGCAGCCCCCGGATGGGCACAGGAACCGAAGAGCAGTGGACAACCGTGCAGCAGCGAGCAAGGTACTCGTCCGCGCCAGCGGCCGCAGCGAAGGCGACCTGCGCCCCGAACTCGACCTCGTGGCCGACCTCGGCATCGACTCGCCCAAGCAGCTCGAACTGCTGATCGAACTCGAAGAGGCCCTGAACGTCGAGATCAGCGACGAAGACGCCGCCGCGTTGGAGACCGTCGGCGATGTCCTCGACTACGCCGCCGGTGTCGGTGCAACTGCCTAGGCAACGCCACGCTCCACTGGGTGCGCCGGCCTTCTGGCCGGCATCCGGCGCGGCGGCCCGAGGTTGCACCGTCCCATGAAAGTCCGCGGCGCCGCCGTTCCGGCCGCCGCCGTGGCGGTCCGCCTCCTCTCCCGAGCCCTCACCGCCACCTACCGCCTGCACCGCCTCGAGGGCGCCGCGCACCTCGACCGCGTGCTCGAGCCGCCCGCGATGCTGGCCTGCTGGCACGAGCAGGCGGCCCTGTCGCTGCTGCTCGTGCGCCGTCGCCTGCTGCCGGCCGGCGGCCCGGTGTCCATCCTCGCCAGCCACTCCGCCGACGGTGAACTCGCGGCGCGGGTGGCCAGGGCCTGGGGCATCCGGGTCACCCGCGGCTCGACCTCCCGGGGTGGCCGGGAGGCGGCGCTCAACCTCTATCGCGAGCTGGTCAAGCACCGGTCGACCCTGTTGCTGATGCCCGACGGTCCGCGCGGACCGGCGCGCAGCCCGAAGGCCGGGAGCATCGTCCTGGCGGCCATGTCCGGCGCGCCGATCGTCCCCGCCGGGCTCGCCGCGGATCGCGGCCTGCGTTTGAGGAGCTGGGACCGGATGATCGTCGGCGCCCCGTTCACCCGCGTGGCGGTCGTGGTAGGGGAGCCGATCGTGCTCGATCGGTCGTCGACCGACGCCGAGCGGGAGGAGGCCCGGCTCGAACTCGGCGCCCGGCTCGACGACCTGACCGCGCGGGCGGGCCGCTTGCTCTCGTAGCAGTGGCTGCGGCGGGGAACAAGGAGCGAGGCTGGCGCCTCGCACGCGTCTTTCCAGAAGCCGGCGGGGACGCCGGCGCACCCAGTAGGGTCGGACCGCCTTCCCCGGTGCAACAACCGACCCTCCCGCTCTGTGCGTCGGCCCTCCGGTCGACTGTCCGGTCCGCCACTGGGTGCGCCGGCGTCCCCGCCGGCTTCCGGAAAGAGAACGCCGGCGCGTAGCGCCGACCACAGAAGATCTCCGCCACCGATCTCCGCCACGCCCGCCACCGCGTCCACCCCCACACCCACACGCCCCCGGAATCCACCACCCCTTCCACGACGTTGAACCCCATGTGTTCAACCCCTGGAACCCACCGGTGAATCCTAAGGAATGCTAGAATCCGAGCGCTTTCGCTCTGCCTTCCGTGCTGGGCGGAGTGTCGCACCATGTCCAGACATCGTCTAATCGCCATGTCTCTCCGCTCCGCACTCACTGGGTGCGCCGGCCCTCTGGCCGGCATCCGGGCGCGGCCGCGAAGCGGCGCGCCAGCCCTCGCCGCGCTGCTCATCGCGGCCGCTCTGATCCCGGCGTCCGCGGAAGCGATCGTCTACGTCACGCCGACCGACGAGTCCCTCGTGGACCGGTCGCCGGTGATCGTCTTCGGCGAGGTCCTGGCCGCGGAGCCGGCGCCGGTCGAGGGACTGCTCTCGACCGACTTCCTGTTCCAGGTCGAGGACGTGCTGAAGGGCTTCGTCCCGGGCAGCATCATCGTCGTTCGCCAGCCGGGCGGCCGCGGGCCGGACGGACTGGTCGGTTCGATCATCGGCCTGCCGGCACTCGCCGAGGGCGACCGCGTGCTGCTCTTCCTCGATCCGGCGAACGCCGTGTACCGGACGGTCGAGTTGTCCCTCGGCATGTTCTTCGAGGCGCCGGCGCCGGGCGGCACGGTGCTGCTGCGCGAGGCGTCGCTGGACGAGGACGTGTCCCCGCCGGGCAGCCCGGCGGCCCGGCGCCAGGCAAACGGCCCGCGCGACGCGGAGCGCTTCCGGCGCTGGATCGCCGACCGCGCCGGCGGCGTCGAGCGGGAGGCGGACTACTTTGCGCCCGAGCGGGGCGAGAACCCGGCGGCGCTGGCTCAGGCGTACGAGCTCACCGTGACACCGCGCCAGTGCGACCGTGTCGGCGTGCCCGTGCGCTGGCGAGAGTTCGACCGGGGTCAGGGCGTCGGTTTCCTCCTCCAGGCCGGAGGTCAGCCCGGCGTGCCCGGCGGCGGCGTGTCCCAGGTGCTGGCGGGCATGCGGGCCTGGAACGGCGACCCGCGGAGCCGCTCCCGGCTGACCAGCCGGGGCGCGAGGAACGAGGAGTTCAAACTCGAAGCGGACAAGCGGAACTCGATCACCTTCGAGGATCCGCACGACGAGATTGCGGGTTCCTTCGATCCCTCGGAAGGCGGCATCCTGGCGATCAACTGGGTCTTCTTCTTTTGCGGTCAGGCGAACGAGCCGCACCGGATTCCGGGAGGCGGAGCGAAGCAGGCTCTGGCGATCGTCGAGTCGAACATCACGACGCAGGACGGGTTCGAGGACTGGCTGGCCACCAAGGCGAACCCCCGGCGCGACTTCGAGGAGATCATCGCTCACGAGCTCGGTCACGCCTTGGGGATCGGCCACGCCTGCAACCCGATCGACGGTCCCGCCTGCGACGGGCGGACGAACGGGGCCCTGATGCGCGCGACCGTCCACGGCGACGGTCGCGGCGCGAGGCTCAACCCGGACGACCGGAACGCGGTGCGCGCCCTCTACCCGGAGATCGGTCCGGTGGGTCCGGTCGTGCCGGCGGCGGCGACCCACTTGACGGTCACCGCGATCAGCCAGACCGAACTCGAACTTCGCTGGCGGGACCGCTCCGACGACGAGACCGCCTTCGACATCTACGAGCGGATGGTCGACAGCGACTTCGAGCGCATCGCCACCCTGGAGCGGAACAGCACCTCGGTCGTGATCCAGAACATCGCGCCGGAGACCTACCGCGCCTACCAGGTCGTCGCGCGGAGCAACCGCGGCAGCTCCGACCCGACCCCCGAAGCGGGCGCCACGACCTTCGCGGAGGTCGCCGCTTGCGTGGAGGACGACGACACGCTGTGCCTGAGCGACGGCCGCTTCCGGGTCGAGGTGCGATGGGAAACCTCCCAGGACGGCGACCAGGGCGACGCGGAGGCGTTGACGAACGACACCGGCGACTTCTGGTTCTTCTCGCCCGACAACATCGAACTCGTCGTCAAGGTCCTCGACGGGTGCTCCTTCAACGAGCGCTACTGGGTCTACGCCGGCGGCCTGACCGACGTGAAGGTCATCATGACCGTGGTCGACTCGGAGACGGGAGTCGCCGCGACGTACTACAACTCGCCAGGCACTCCCTTCCGGCCGGTTCAGGACAACGAGTCCTTCGCCGTCTGCTCCCAGGGCGGGAACCTGTACGGCCAGAGCCGCTACCTGCTGACGGATGGCGAGATGGCCACCGCGCGCGGGGGGGCGAACCGGACCTCCCGGTTCGCCGCGTCCCTCGCCGAGGCGCCGCGTGCCGGCCGGGTCGCGTTGCCGCAGGGGAACGGCGCCTGCGAGGCGGACGCCCGCACGCTCTGTCTCGAGGACGGCCGCTTCGCCGTGCGCGCCCGCTGGGAAACGGCCGATGGCGCTGGCGACGCGACGGCCTGGCCGCTCACCGCGGACACCGGCCTCTACTGGTTCTTCGGCTCGAACAACGTGGAGATGGTGATCAAGGTCCTCGACGGATGCGGGATCAACGGCCACCGCTGGGTGTTCGCCGGCGGCCTGACCGACGTGGCGGTGACGATGACGGTCACGGACACAGAGACAGGCGAAGTGCAGCCCTACGAGAACCTCGCCGGCACGCCGTTCCAGCCGATCCAGGACATCAAGGCGTTCTCCTGTTCGGCCCCGTAGGCGCCCCCGGGCTCCGAACCGATTTGCCTTTTTCGATACATTGGGCGTAATCTACTGACAGGCCTACGCTTCTGACCTAACGTCCGGCGCCACGCCGGAAAGGGAAGACCATGAGATCGACCAACCGCTGCATCGTTCGAAACCTGATCTGCCTGACGGCTCTGCTCGTTTGCGCCTCGGTACCGCTCGCTGCCCAGCAGGGAATCGACCTGCTGAATGCGGAACAGGTTCTGCTTGGGGGCTCTTCGGACGAAACTGTCACCCTCCGGGCCGTCGCGGCCGAGGCCCCGACGGGTATTGCTCAGGCGACCCACGATAGGGACACGATCGGGTACGACGACGGGGACTTCGAGAACTTCGAGGAGGACGGCCAGTTGCTGGATCCGCCTGCGACCGGCGGCATTGTGGAGTGGGCGCAGCGTTTCGAGGTGGAGGCCGACTCCGTCGTGGTGAGTGTCAGGGCGTGCTTCCTCCGGCCCGAAGCCGACCTGAGCAGGTCCCTGGACTTCAATCTGCGCTTCTACGGCAACGACCCGGTGAACAGGGTGGACTACCCGGGTCGTGTGAGCGGGTTTCGCTACCTCGTAGACAACTACGACATCAGGCGCCCGGGGGATGACCGCTGCTTCCTCCTGAGAGGCGACCTTGTCGGCAAGACGCTCAACGAGGGCAAGCACTGGATCGGCATCGAGTGGAACTTAGCGACGCTGAAGCGTCTGGCCGGGGACCACTACACGGCCGACGACATGGCGGATTCCGACAGAACCAACATGGCCCTCCATGAGACGGAAGTGAGGTACCGGACGCGTCCACGTCCGGTACCGGAAAGCGCGGCCATCGACGGATGGCAGGATCCTCGTATGGGTGACCGCACCCAGCTCGACAGGGGTCTCAAGGCGATCGGCGTCAGTCTGATCGTCGAGAGAACGCATGCGGCCGAGCCGGATCCCGACCCGGACCCCGATCCCGATCCGACCCCCGACCCGACCCCGGCTGACGACACGTGCGCCGCAGGGACCTGCCTGCTGGAGGATGGCCGGTTCAGGGTGAGAACGCGGTACTCCGACGGCATGATGGGCCACACGGCTGAGGCAACGGCCGGCCTCGGCGGAGCCGCCGGCGTATTCAGCTTCGGCGACGCTGGCCCGTCCCTGCTGGTGAGGATGGTCGACGACTGCGACGGCAGCGGCTACTGGATGCTGTATGCCGGTTCCGTATCGGACATGACGTACTCCATTGCTGTCCGGGACACGACGTCCGACAGCCTCATGCGGTTCCGTGGTACCGGCGGGGACTCGATTCGCGGCGCCATGGCGTTCGGCTGTAGCAACTAGCTGCTGGGTGCGCCGGCCTGCCATCCGTGCGCCCGATGACGGGCGCACGGACTGGTTCACGGGTGGCGCGGGTCCGCGCCACCCGGGTCCTGGCCGGCATCCGACGCGCAGCCGCGAAGCGGCGCGCACGACTTCGCCGCACCCACGCAACGCACCCCTCCTGCGCCCCCTGGCACGCCCCGTGCAGAGCTAGATTCCTCGATCGCAACAGGCTCTGCCGCCCCCAGGCAGAGGCCGTTCACAGCCCCCGAGGAGGACCACCGTGGTGCGCCGGATACTGGATCGTCGTTGTTTCGCCCTTCTTGCCCTGCTGCTCACACCGGTGTCGGCGCCGCTCGCTGCCCAGACGGGCCGCGATCTTCTGGTTCCCGCCGGCACGGACCCACAAGCGCAGATCCGCGCCGTCCGCTCAGGCCTCATCCGCCCGGCCGACGGTGCTCCCGCGTCCGTGCGTGTACGCGATGTGCGGTCGGCAAGCCGCGATGTAGTCGGCGTCCCGCAGCCGGCCACCGAGCTCTACCAGTACGACGATGGCGATCTCGAGGCGACCCTGTACCTGGTCGACGACGTGACGGACGATCCGCTCTTCGAGTTCGAGCTGGCTCAGCGCTTCCGTTTGCCCGAGGCGGGAACCGTCGACCACGCGGTGGTCTGCATGGGCCGCGGCTCGACCGACACGAGCGCCGACCTGGAGTTCTCGCTCAACGTCTACTCCGGCGCCGGCACGCCGGGAACTCTGCTGGCCGATTTCGTGGTGGCCGCACAACTCGAAGCGGGGACGTACACTTGCTTCCGGCTTGAGGGCGATCTGGAGGGTCTGTCGCTTGACGCCGGCAACGTCTGGATGGCTGTCGCCTGGCAGCGCGCAACGCCGCCCGAGAACACGAAGTTCCTGATGGCGGACGAGAACGGACCGGGCGGCGGCAGCCGCGCTTTCCGGGCGCGCCCGGAGGAGGGCGACGACTGGCTGGCCTGGGAAGCCGATGCGAATCCCGACATCAAGGCCTACGGCATTCGGCTCGCCGTCGACCACCCCGACCCCGACCCTGGCCCTGACCCTGGCCCCGATCCCGGCCCGGACCCCGATCCCGACCCGGAGCCGCCGTCCGAAGAGGGCTACACGGACTGCGTGCCGCAGACCACGCCGCTCGTGTTCGACGGCGGCTACAACGTCCAGCTCTGCTACGAGACGCCGAGCGGCGACATCGGAGAGGGCAAGGGCGGCATCTGGGCATCCGGCGAATCGGGCCTGCTCTGGTTCTTCAGCCGCGGCAACGCCGAGGTCCTGGTCAAGGTGCTGAACGGCTGCCGCCACAACGGCCACCGATGGGTGTTCGTAGCGCCGGTGACCGACATCGCCTTCAACCTCCGCGTGACAGACGGAGTAAGTGAACCCTGGACACATCGCAACCGCTAGGGACAGGTGGCGACCCCCGCAAGGGACACTTTCGCCTTCGAATGCCCCGAGTAGCCGCAAACCACTGGGTGCGGCAACCACTGGGTGCGCCGGCCTTCCGGCCGGCATCCGCAACTCCACTCCCATCCTGTAGCGTCACCGACCATGCGGATCGCCGTTGTCTGGAACCATGGCACTCCCCTCAGCCAGTGCTCGTTCCGGTTCGAGGAGTACATCCGCGGCCTGGAGCAACTCGGGCACGAGGCGTTCGTCGTCTGCCCGGAGTCCTCCGACGACGGCTTCCCCGTGCCGACCTTCAGCCCGCCGTTCGGGGAAGGTCTGGCGAACCGGGAGTTCTGGCTCGACCTGAGGGTCGAGGCCGCGATCGTGCCGTCCTTTCACCAGATGTCCCACCTGCTCGAGCTGCTGGTGGGCATCGGCGTGCGCACGATCGCGTTGGGCGACTCGGACGGGCAGATGGGCCTGCGCGCCTTCCCGCTCGCCACGATGAGGCGTACGGTCTTCGCCGGTGTCTCCGACCGCCGCCATCGCCGCCGGCAGTTCGCAAAGCTCGCCCTGCGCTACGCGCGCTCGTTTCAGCGCCGGGATCCGCAGGACGCCGAGTTCCTGCGCAGCGCCCGCTTCTCCGACGTGCTCATCCTGGGCAACGCGGAGTCGCGCGACCATTTCCGCCGGTTCCTGCGCAAGGCCGGCGCCGGTGACGACGCCGACCGCGTCCACGTGGCGCCGCTCGCGATCAATCGGGTCTTCTGCGAGTTCCCCGACCTCGGCCGGGAGCGCCGCGGCCTGGTGGCGATCGGGCGCTGGGACGATCCGCAGAAGAACGCGCCGCTGCTGGCCCGGGCGCTCCGCCGTTACCTCGACGGAGCGGGCGACGAGAGCGACGCGCCCGTGCACATCTTCGGCGCCGGCGGGGAGGAGCACTTCCGGGACCTCTGCGAACGGTTCCCGAACGTGATCCACCACGGTCCGCAGCACCCGCCGGTGCTGGCCGAGGCCCTCGCGGGCAGCCGCTCGATCGTCTTCTCCTCGCGCTGGGAAGGCTCCCCTCACGCCGGCTGCGAGGCCCTCTCCATGGGCGCGACGATCGTCGGCACGCCGATCCCGAGCCTGCGGAGCTGGTCCGAAGACGGCGCGTACGGCCGGGTCGCCTCCGCCCACCGCGGGGGTCCCCTGGGCAGGGCGATCGCCGACGAGCAGGCTGCGTGGCGCCGCGGCGAGCGAGACCCGGCTAGCATCGCCGCCGTGTGGCGCGACCGGAGCTCAGGCCGTGGCGTCTGCAAAGCGATGCTGGAGGCCCTCTCGTGACCGTTCAGCATCCGTCACTGGGTGCGCCGACGTCCCCGTCGGCATCCGGCGCCCAGCGCCGGCTCCGCCAGCATCCATGTCTAGCCGGGTGACGTCCATGTCTCTGCTCCAACGCCGACCCCTCGAGGTCATCCTCGACACGACCGAGCGCTGCAACCTGAAGTGCAAGATGTGCTACTTCTCGGCGGTCGACCGGCTGCAGTTCCCGCCCTTCGACCGCAGCCTGTCGAGCACCGGCATGATGCCGCCGGAAACCTTCAGCCGGGTCGCGGCCGACCTCTTTCCACGCGCTCACCGCGTGGCGCTCGGCTGCGCGGCCGAGCCCCTGGTCCACCCGAAGTTCGTCGACATCGTGCGCGAGGCGGGGAGCTACGGCATCCCCGACCTCTGGTTTCCCACCAACCTGCTGCCGCTCACCCCGCCCAAGGCGGAGGCGATCTGCGAAGCGGGCACAAAGACAGTCGGCGTGTCGATGGACGGCACCCGGCCCGAGACCTACGAGGCGATCCGCGTCGGCGCGACGTTCGCCCGGCTGACGCGCTGCTTCGACCTCCTGAACGACGTCCGGCGCGGCGCCGCGACCCGCCTGCGCCTGATCTTCGTCTGGATGCGGACGAACCGCGCCGACCTGGCCGATCTGCCGCGCTTTGCGGAGGAAATCGGCGCCAGCGAGCTCGATGTGCGGTTCGTCACGCCGACCGCGCACGTCACCGCCGAGGACGAACTGCTCGATGACGAGGATCCGGGCGCCCTGCGGGCCGAGCTGGCGGCCACCGCCGAGGACGCTGCCGCCCGGGGCCTGAAGCTCGTCTCCTACCCGGACTTCGACGACGGCGGCCCGATCGGCCTCCGCGGCCACCTGCTCCGCTGGCGCGCCGGGCTCTACGACCGCCGCCGCCTGCGCGGCCGCGTCCGCACCGCGGTCGCGGGTTGCGCCTGGCCCCGCCACACCGTCGTCGTGCGGCCGAACGGCGCCGTCTCGCCGTGCATCTTCTGGGAAGACCAGCCGATCGGCCTTTATCCCGAGACGACACTCGCCGAAGTGGAGCGTTCGCCTCTCCTTTCCTCGATCACCGACGGCCTGCGCACCGGCAATCCCTGCGGCACCTGCCGCACCTGCTCCGAACGCAAGCACGCCCTCTACTTCCGCCTCCAGTGGCGCCAGCAGGTCGAAGAACGCCTCGAACAACTCGGCCCCGGCCCCGGCGCCGCCGGCCTCGTCGGGACCGCCGAGGCCTCGCCACCGGCTGCACCGCCCACGGCCCCGCCACCGGGTGCGGCGGCCACGGCTCCGCCACTGGGTGCGCCGGCCTTCCGGCCGGCATCCGGCGGACCCGCATCCGACGCTCCCGAGCCGCCAGTCCCGACATGGGGCCTTCCCTCCGAGCTACGCGCCGCCTCCTCCGCCCCCACCCCCGCCGACTGGATCGCCGAGCACACCCCCTCCCAACCCCACGACCGCGTCCTCCTCATCGGCGACGAAGCCTGGGCCCCGGAACTCCTCAGAACCGGCTTCGCCACCCACGTCGACATCGCCGCGTCCCGGACTCCGCCACCGGGCACGCCGGCCTCGACCGCTCCGCCACTGGGTGCGCCGGCGGCCGCTCCGCCACTGGGTGCGCCGGCCTTCTGGCCGGCATCCGGCGGTCCGGCGGCAGCCGCCGCGCCCGACCAGCAACGCACCCCCATCCAGCACCTCATCCTCGACCCCCGCCGCCCCGAACTCCCCCCAGCCGCCTACCAGGCCGTCTGCTGCATCGGCGGCTTCTCCGCCCACCTGCGGCTGGAGCGGCTGCTCACTGCAATACTCGACGCGCTCGAACCTGGTGGCAGATTGATCGTAGATGACTACGTGGGTCCGTCCAGGCACCAGTGGAACGGCCGTGCCGGCGTTGTAGCCGCCGAGGCCTTTCGCCGGCTTCCGGCCGCCGCGCGCCGACTCGACCGCCTGCCGCTGCCTCCGATCGCGGGTGACTGCGCCCGCGCCATCCGTTCTCGAGACCTGGGGCGCCTGATCCGCACCGGCTTCCAGGTCGAATCCGCCCGCCGCTACGGCGGCGATCTGTTTGCCCCTCTGAGTTCCTGCGTGGACTGGAGCCAGGTGTCCGCCGACGACCGGCAGCGCCTGGCGAAAGGCTCCGGCCGTTCGAAAGCCCACTACGCGATCAGCGTCGCCCGTCCGCGCCGCGGCCTGGCCAGGCGGTTCGCGCGGTGGCGCTATCGGATCGGGCCGAAGGTCCGCCGGGTGCTCATCTACGAGCCGCGCCGGGCACGGGACCTGGTCCTCCAGGCGCTGCGAGGGGAGATCTAGTCGTGAAACCAGGCGTTCGTTGGGGAATCCTCGGTCCGGGAGCCATCGCGCGCTCCTTCGCTACGGCAATCGATGCGTTGGAGGGCCATCAGATCACCGCTACCGGCAGCCGCGACCCCGACCGGGCCGTTGCCTTCAATGCCGAGCGCAACTACGGCGCCGAAGTCGGGAGCTACGAGCAGGTGGCGAGCAGCGACTCGGTCGACGCCGTGTACGTCGCGACGCCTCATCCCGGCCACCTGGAGCACGCTTCGCTGGCGCTCGGGCAGGGCAAGGCGGTCCTGTGCGAGAAGCCGCTCACCGTCAACGCGTCGGAGGCCCGGGCGATGTGCGACCTCGCCCGCGAGAACGGGGTCCTGCTGATGGAGGCCATGTGGAGCCGCTTCCTGCCGGCGACCCGTCGCGTCGAGGGCTGGCTGGCCAGCGGCGCGATTGGCGAACCGCGAAAGCTCGCGGCCTCCTTCGGTTTCCGGGCCCCGTTCGATCCGAAGAGCCGGCTCTACGACCCCGAGCTCGCCGGCGGCAGCCTGCTCGACATCGGCTGCTACACGCTTTCCCTCGCCGCGCTCGTCTTCGGACAGGCGTTGATCGGCACCGAAGCCCCGGAAATCGAGGTCGAGGCGGAACTCGCCCCGACCGGTGTCGACCAGCACTGCAAGATCCTGCTGAGGTTCCCGTCCGGCGCCGAGGCGAATCTCCAATGCTCGATCGACCGTCAGACCGACCACACCGCCGCGATCCAGGGCACCGAAGGCGGCATCGCGCTCGACGAGTTCTGGCGCGCCCGGCGGGCAGTCCTCTACCGCAACTCGATCCGCGCCGCGACTTCCGAATTCCCCTTTCTCGCCAACGGCTACGAGTACCAGGCGATGGAAGTCGAACGCCGGCTGCGTGAAGGGGCGATCGAAAGCCCCCTGTTGCCCCACGCCGAATCGATTGTCCTGATGGAACGCATGGACGAGATCCGCCGGCGCATCGGCGTGCAGTACCCCTTCGAGAGCACAATCGGCGTCACCGAGACAGTCGGAGAGCCGAACTAGCCACCGGGTGCGCACCCAGTGGTTCGGCCGGCGCACCCAGTGATTACACTCAGTGGCAGAACCCGGTCGGTGCCACGGTGTTCCGTGCCAACATCGAGGCCCGTGAAGGCTGGCGACATCATCTCGCGCTTTCGAGTGCACGGGTCGTTGCCGTGCCTGCCGGGCGAATTGCCGTTGCCGCTGTACCGGGCCCAGGACATCGGCGCTCGATCGTGGGTGCTGGTCGAGCGCTTTCCCGAGGACGCGCCGCGGTCCGAGGTCGAGGCCGCCGCGGAGCGGGCGGAGGTTCTCGCGTCGGTCACCGACAACGAAGGGGAACGCAGTTTCCAGCCCCTCGTTGATCGGTCGTTCGATCCTCCGGCGCATCTCGCCTGGTCCCTGGGCGGCGGCGAAATGCTCCGTCGGCGTCTCCAGCGCTCCCCGCTCAGCCCCGAGCAGGCCGCCGAAACGGGTTTGGCGCTGGCCCGCTCACTGCGGGGTCTGCACCGGGCCGGCGTGGTCCACGGAGGTCTGCGTCCGGGGAACGTCCAACTGCTGGACGGCGGCAGGGTCGGTCTGCTGGCGCCGTCGAGCCAGGGACCGGTGACGCTGGCGGTGGCCAACGAGGCGGTCGAATCGGCGAGCCTGTGGACCGCGGCCTACCTCTCTCCCGAGCAGATCGATGGTGCCGAGGCCGCGATCACCGGCTCCCCGGTGCCGTTCACCACCGCGGACGACGTGTGGACGTTGGGCGTCGTGCTCTATGAGCTCTCGACGGGGGAGTTGCCCTTCCTGGCCAACACGTACGGCGCGATGAAACGAGCCGTAGCCGTCCAGCCCCTGGACTTGGCCGGCACCCTTCCCGGAAGCGCGCCGGAGGCTTTCGAGGCGGTGTTCGCGGCGGCGCTGGACCGGGATGCCGATCGTCGTCGCGCCGCGTTGGATGACGTGATCGGTCGACTGCGCCAGGTCAAGGCGGAGCTCCTTCCGCGGGTCCGGCCGCCGGTCGACAGCGTGGCCCGCACGCAAGCCCGAAAGACGGCGGTAGCGACCGATCGTTCCGCCGCCGGCCCGGCCGAGCCGGAGTGGCAATCCGCGATGTCGCGGTTCGGCCGCCATCGCCGCCGGCTCGCCCGCGAGCGGCCGGCGCCGGCCCTGTGGCGGGTGCTCATCGGACCGCTCGCGGCCTTGCTGTTGACCGCGGCTGCGCTTGCAGCGTGGTTGTGGTTCTGAGGAAGGACTGGGTGCCACCGAGTGCCCTGCCGCACCCAGTGGGTGCACTCACCAGGCACCCCAAATGAAGAAAGCGGGCCCGGAGGCCCGCTTTCAGAACAGTCGCTGACTGACGGTCAGGCGGCTTCGGCGGCGGAGACGGTCACGGTGACCGTGCCGTCGTCGGCCTTCATCGCCTTGCCGGTGACCTTGGCGGCCTTGCCGCCTAGGTTCTCGAGCGCCTTGATCGCGTCGGCGTCGGAACCGGCGCGGTCGATCTTGACGACGTCATCTCCGACGAGGAGACCCATGTCGTTGCCCTTCTTCAGGCAGGTCGCAGCGCAGCCGGCATGTCCGGCGCCCTTCTGGCCCTGACCGAAGCAGACCATGTCGAGGACCTCGCCGGTCCAGGTGTCACCAGCCAGCGCCGGCGCGCCGACCATCAACGAAATAGCCAGAACCGCAAACAGTGCCTTTTTCATGCCGAGTCCTCCAGTTGCTTCGAGGCGGGGTTGGGTACGGTGGTGGCGGCCAGACTAGCACAGGGAAGAGGCCACAAGGGACTCCCGCCGCCCGAACCACTGCGTGCGGCAGACCACCCAGTGGTCTGCCGCACCCCAGTGTTGCGGCACCCGGTGTTGGTGCTATGCCATAGTCCGCGGGCATGATCCAGTTGAACCGCTACTCTGCTCGCATCACCCAGGACAAGTCCCAGGGTGCCTCGCAGGCGATGCTCTATGGGGCCGGTCTGACGCCCGACGACATGGCGAAGCCGCAGGTCGGGATCGCCAGCGTCTGGTACGAGGGCAACACGTGCAACATGCACCTCCTGGACCTCGCCGCGGCGGCCAAGGAGGGCGTCGACGGAACGGGCTGCCTGGGCCTGCGGTTCAACACGGTCGGGGTCTCGGACGGCATCTCGATGGGCACGGACGGGATGAGCTACTCGCTCCAGTCGCGGGACCTGATCGCCGACTCGATCGAGACGGTGATGGCGGCGCAGTGGTACGACGCGAACATCTCGATCCCCGGCTGCGACAAGAACATGCCCGGCTGCATGATGGCGATCGCGCGGCTCGACCGCCCGTCGCTCGTGATCTACGGCGGCACGATCCGGTCCGGCGAGTTCCGCGGTGGCAAGATCGACATCATCTCCGCCTTCCAGAGCTACGGCGAAGCGATCAGCGGCGCCCTGACCGACGACGACCGGGAAACCATCGTCCGCCGCGCCTGCCCGGGCGCCGGCGCCTGCGGCGGCATGTACACGGCGAACACGATGGCGGTCGCGATCGAGGCGCTGGGCATGTCCCTGCCCTACAGCTCGTCGACGCCCGCCGTGGCTGAAGGGAAGCTGGAGGAGTGCCGCCGCGCCGGCGCCGCGGTGAAGAACCTGCTCGAGCTGGACCTCCGGCCGAGCGCGATCATGACCCGCGCGGCGTTCGAGAACGCGATGGTGCTGATCACGGTGCTCGGCGGCTCGACGAACGCGGTGCTCCATCTGCTGGCGATCGCCGATTCGGCCGGTGTCGACCTTTCGATCGACGACTTCCAGAAAGTCAGCGACCGGATTCCCTTCCTCGCCGACCTGAAGCCCTCGGGCCGCTACCTGATGGAGGACCTGCATGACGTCGGCGGCACCCCGGCGGTGCTGCGGATGCTGCTCGACCGCGGCCTGATCGACGGCGACTGCCCGACGGTCACCGGCCGCACGATGGCCGAGAATCTGGCCTCGCTGCCGGACCTCGCCGAGGGGCAGGATGTCGTGCTGCCGTTCGACGAACCGATCAAGTCGACCGGCCACCTCCAGATCCTCCGCGGCAACCTGGCCCCGGAGGGTTCCGTGGCGAAGATCACCGGCAAGGAGGGGGAGCGGTTCTCCGGGCCGGCCCAGGTCTACGACTCGGAGGAGGCGATGGTCGAGGCCCTGGAGCGCGGCGAGATCCGCGCCGGTTCCGTGATCGTCATCCGGTTCGAGGGCCCGAAGGGCGGCCCCGGCATGCCCGAGATGCTCAAGCCGACGTCGGCGCTGATGGGCGCCGGCCTCGGCGACGACGTCGCGCTCGTCACCGACGGCCGCTTCTCCGGCGGCTCGCACGGCTTCCTGATCGGCCACGTGGCGCCCGAGGCGCAGGAAGGCGGTCCCCTGGCCCTGGTCCGCGACGGCGACCGGGTCGAGATCGACGCGGTCCGCAACACGATCGACATGGTGATCGACGACGCGGAACTCGAAGCCCGCCGCGCGGCCTGGGAGGCGCCGCCCCTCAAGGCGAAGCGCGGCACGCTCCACCGCTACATCAAGACCGTCAGCTCCGCGTCGACGGGCTGCGTCACGGACGCCTGACTTATGAAGTCAGAAGTTGCGGCCGGCGTCCCCGTCGGCTTCCGGCACTGGGTGCGCCGATGTGTCATCCGTGCGTCCGATGACGGACGCACGGACTGTTTCGCGGGTGGCGCGGGGGCCGCGCCACCCGGGTTCCCGTCGGCTTCCGGAAAGAACGTGCGAGGCGCCAGCCTCGCTCCTTCCGGCACGACGGGCTGCGTCACGGACGCACGGATGACACGCCGGCGCACCCGGCATCTGGTTGCCCTGCTCCTCGCCGCGGTACTCCCGGCCGCCGCCCAGCAGGACGACATGCCGGCCGTCTTCTCCGAGGTGATCGACGTTCGCGTCGTGAACATCGAGGTCGTCGTCACCGACAGGGACGGCGAGCGGGTCCACGGCCTGGACGCGTCGGACTTCGAACTCCTGGTCGACGGCGAACGGATGCCGATCAGCTACTTCACCGAGATCGCCGAGAGCATGGCCCAGGGAAGCGCCGGCGGCGCGGTGGCGGGCGTGCCGAACCTCGACCCGAACACTCCGGTGGGCACGAACTTCCTCGTCTTCATCGACGACCTGTTCTCCATCCAGCGCGACCGGAACCGGGTGCTCGACCGGCTGGAGGAGGACCTGTGGCTCCTGCACCCGGCGGACCGGGTGGCCGCCGTCGCCTTCGACGGCAAGACGATCGAGACGCTGACCGCCTGGACGGACTCCCAGGACCGGTTCGCTGAGGCGCTCGACCGGGCCCGCGGCCGGGAGACCTACGGCCTGCAGAGGCTCAGCGAGCAGAAGATGCTGGAGGGCGACCGGGAAGCCGAGGCGATCCTCGAGTCGGTAGCCGACCTGGCCTTTGGAGGGGATGAACGGAGGGAGGAGATCACCAATCAGGGAAGTGCCCCGGCCGGATTGGGGGGCTCCGAGGCGGCTGAGTTGGCGAGCGCGGACGCCACGGTCGGGCAGGACGGTGCCGGCACACAAGACGTGATGGGCTCTTCCCTCTCGGGCCTGGAACGCCGGTTCGCGCGGCGCCTGGACCAGCAGTTGCACCGCTCGGTGCTGGCCGCGGTGGCGAGCATGCGCAGTTTCTCCGACCAGCCCGGCCGCAAGGTGATGCTCCTGCTCACCGGCGGCTGGCCCCGGTCCCCGGCGCTCTTCACTGTCGCGGCGGCGAACGAGAGCACGATCAACGCCGCCGCGGCAGGCGACGGCTACATGATGAGCGAGGACGAGCTGTACGGCCCGCTGGTGTCGGCCGCGAACCTGATCGGCTATGCGCTCTATCCCGTCGATCTGCAGGGGTCGAACGCGGACTTCGCCGCCGATGCCTCCCTGTCGCTGGGTCAGGATGTGGGGCCGGACAGCCTCGGCGTCACCGCGGGTGCGCTGAACCGGGAGCAGATCGTCCAGGGCACCCTGGAGATGCTGGCCCACGCGACCGGCGGCGTGCCGATGATCAACGCCGAGCGGGATGCGGCCCTGGCCAGGGCGGTCGAGGACACCCGCTCGTACTACTGGCTCGGCTTCGAGCCGAGCCGCCGGGAGGACGATGCGTTCCACGACGTGGAGGTCCGCCTGGTCGACCGCGACGACCTGAGGGTCCGGAACCGCGAGGGCTACGTGGACATCTCGCGCGAACGCGAGGTCGCGATAACCGTCGAAGCCGCCCTGCTGTTCGGCGGCCAACCCGCGGCGCAACCGCTCCAGGTCACCTTTGGCGAGCCCGTCGGCAGCCGTCGGCGCAGGATGTCCGTGCCCGTCGAGGTCGCGATTCCGCTCGACGAGGTCCAGCTTCTTCCCGTCGGCGGCATGTGGCGGAACGAACTCGAAGTGCGGGTCACCGCGATGGACATGAACGGCAACCGCGCCGACATGTCGATCGAGAAAATCCAGATCGCCGGCCCCGAAGAGCCGCGCCCCGGCCAGCTCTTCTACTACCAGACCGAGCTGCGCCTCCGCCGCCGTGAGCACACCTACGTCATCGCCGTCTACGATCCGCTGACCGGCACGGTGCTGACCTCCACCGGCGGCCTCAGCCCGAAGTGAAGCCACCGGGTGCGCCCAGTGGCGCACCCGGCGGCACAACGCCCGCCTTCCGGTAGTCTTCTGCACCGCTGTTGCCCCTAACGAGTTGGAAGCGAGCCCATGACGAAGCTCCGACGAACCGCCGACGTCCCCCGCACCCTCGCCGCGATGGCGCTCCTGCTCCTTCTGGCCGCCGCCGTCACCCCGGTCGCCGGGCAGCAGGACGACCTGCCGGCCGTGTTCTCCGAGGTGATCGACGTCCGGGTCGTGAACATCGAGGTCGTCGTCACGGACAAACAGGGGAACCGCATCCACGATCTCGTGGCCTCGGACTTCGAACTCCTCGTTGACGGCGAGCCGACGCCGATCGACTACTTCACGGAGATCGCGGAGGGCCTCGCCCGCGAGACGGCCGAAGCGGACGTGGCGGGTGTGGCGGGTGTGGCGGGCGTGCCGAACCTGGAACCGAATACGCCGGTCGGCACGAGCTTCCTTCTGTTCATCGACGACTTCTTCTCGATCCAGCGCGACCGCAATCGGGTGATCGACCGCCTGGAGGAAGACTTAGGCCAACTCGGTCCGGCCGACCGGGTGGCCGCCGTCGCCTTCGACGGGAAGACGGTCACCATGCTCACCACCTGGACCAACTCGCCGACCGAGCTGGCCGACGCCCTGCAGCAGGCGCGCCGCCGCAGGGCTCACGGCCTGATGCGGATAGGCGAATTGCGCACGAACGACCAGGAGCGGTCCGAGCAGTCGGAACTGCGCGCGATCTCGAACCGGTTCATCGAGGAGGGCGGCCTCGAGACGCCCGAGGAGACGATGCGGACCAGCCTGCGCGGCACGGAGTTGCGGTACGCGACGAAGCTGGAGAGCCAGTTGAAGAGTTCCGTCCTGGCGGCGGTGGCCACCCTGCGCAGCTTCGCCAACCGGCCGGGGCGCAAGGTGATGCTCCTGCTCGCCGGGGGCTGGCCCCAGTCGCCGGCGCTCTACACGATCGCCAGCGGCGGCATCAGCCCCGAGGGCCTCGGCGCCGCCTCCGACACCCGAATCATGAGCCATGACGACCTCTACGGCCCGCTCGTCTCCGCCGCGAACCTGATCGGCTACACGCTCTACCCGGTCGACGTGCCGGGATTCCGTCCGACGTTCAGACTCGATGCCTCGGCGGGGCTCGACGGCAACTCGGCGAGCGACCCGTCCGCTGGCGCCGGCGCCTTCCAGGAGCGGGAGTTGCTCCAGCACAACACCCTCCAGTTGCTGGCGCACTCGACCGGCGGTGTGCCGCTGATCAACGCGGGACGCGATACGGCGCTGGCCGACGTGGTGGCGGACACCCGTTCGTACTACTGGCTCGGCTTCGAGCCGCAGCGCCGCGAGGACGACGCCGTCCACGACGTCGAGGTCCGCCTGGTGGACTATCCCGACTACCGCGTGCGCTCGCGCGAGGAGTATGTGGACATGTCGCGCACCTCCGAGGTCACGATGATGGTCGAGGGCGCGCTGCTGTTCGGCAATCCGCCGAGCGCCAAGCCTCTCGGCGTCCGCTTCGGGAAGCCGCAGCGCGGCGGATTCGGGAAGATCGTCGTGCCCGTCACCGTCGCGATTCCTCTCGACGAAGTGACGCTTCTGCCCGTCGCCGGCGTGTGGCAGAACGAGCTGGAGTTCCGCGTCACGGTGATGGACAAGGACGGCAACCGTTCCGAAACTCCGGTGGAGAAGATACGGATCGCCGGTAACCAGGCGCCGCAGCCGGGCCAGTACTTCACCTACGAGACGGGCCTCGAACTGCGCCGCCGCGAGCACACCTTCGTGATCGCCGTCTACGACCCGCTGACCGGGGCGATCCTGTCCTCCAGCGGGGACATCGGCCCGCGATAGCCGCCACCGGGCGCACCCAGTTGGCCGGCGCATCCGGTGGTCGCGTTACAGTCCGCCGGGTGTCTGACGACGCCTCATCGCGGCCCAGTCCGACTCCCTTCGGCGCGTGGGCGTCGCCGATCTCGGCGCGGGACGTCGCGGAGGGGGCCCGCCGCATCGACGACATCGCCGCCGCCGGCGACGATGTCTGCTGGATCGAGCGACGGCCGGAGGAGGGCGGGCGCAACGTCCTCGTCCGCCGCGGCGCCGACGGCGAAACCCGCACCCTGACGCCCGACGGCTTCGACGTCCGCAGCCGCGTCCACGAGTACGGCGGCGGTGCCTTCTGCCTGCTGGGCGCACCTCCGCCACTGGGTGCGCCGGCCTTCTGGCCGGCATCCGCTGCCTCGCCGCGAAGCGGCGGGCACGAGTCGCCCGCCGACCTCCCCCACGCCTTCGTCAACTTCCAGGACCAGCGCGTCTACCTCGCCACCTCGGCCACCACGCCCCCGACCCCCCTCACCCCCGACGACGGCGCCCACTACGCCGACCTCGTCTTCGACCCGCACCGCCGCCGCCTGATCGCCGTCCAGGAGCGCCCCAACCCCGCGGGCGGCGAAGAGCTCGCCGCCCTGGTCGCGATCCCGCTGCCCGCTGCCCCGTCCACCGATCCGACGTCCGACCCGCCCCCACCCACCGAACTCGTCTCCGGCGCCGACTTCTATAGCTCCCCCCGCCTCTCCCCCGACGGCGCCAGGCTCGTCTGGCTGAGCTGGAACCACCCCGACATGCCCTGGGACGCCACGGAACTCCGCCTCGCCGACCTCGACGACGCAGGGCGCCCCGCCGTGTCACGCGCCGTCGCCGGCGGCGACCCCGAAGCTCCCGAGGCTGTCCAGCAACCTAGCTTCGACGCCCACGGCCGCCTCACCTTCATCTCCGACCGCACCGGCTGGTGGAACCTCTACCGCCTGGACGAGTCCCTCCACCCCCGCGCCGCCGAATTCGGCCTGCCCCCCTGGCTCTTCGGCATGTCCACGTACGCCCACACCGCCTCCGGCATCGTCGCCGCCTGCTGCGAGCAGGGCGTGTGGAGCCTCCTCTTCCTCCCCGAGTCCGGGCCCGCCGTCCCCATCCCGACCCCGTACACGTCCATCATGTGGCTACGGCCCGGCGGGCGGTCCTCTGCACCGGATGCCGGCCAGAAGGCCGGCGCACCCAGTGGCGGAGGCGCCGTCCTCTTCCTCGGCGCCGCCCCCGATCGTCCCGCCGAACTCGTCCGACTCAGCCTCCCCGGCGGCGGCGCACCCCGTGCGCTCGAAGTCCTCGCCGCCACCGGCCCTGCCCCGGACCCCAGCTATCTCTCCCGCGGCCGGCCGATCGACTTCCCCTCCGCCGGCGGCCGCCGCGCCTTCGCGTTCTTCTACCCGCCGAAGAACGACGACGCCCACGCGCCGGCCGGTACTACGCCGCCGCTGATCGTCAAGAGTCACGGCGGGCCGACCTCAGCCGCCGAGCACGTCTACGACACCGGCGTGCAGTACTGGACGTCCCGCGGCTTCGCCGTCGTCGACGTGAACTACGGCGGCAGCACGGGCTACGGCCGCGCCTACCGCGAGTCCCTGCGCGACCGGTGGGGAATCGTCGACGTCGAGGACTGCGCGGCCGCCGCCGAAGCGCTCGCGGCCCGCGGCGAAGTCGACCCGCGCCAACTGCTGATCCGCGGCGGCAGCGCCGGCGGCTACACGACGCTCGCGGCGCTCGCGTTCAAGGACACCTTCGCCGCCGGCGCCAGCCACTACGGCGTCGCGGATCTCTCGGCCCTCGCCCGCGACACGCACAAGTTCGAGTCCCGCTATCTCGACCGGCTGGTCGGCCCGTACCCCGAACGGAGCGACCTCTACGACGAGCGCTCGCCGCTCTCCGCCCGCGACGGCTTCTCCTGCCCGGTCATCTTCTTCCAGGGCGCGGAAGACCGCATCGTGCCGCCGAACCAGGCGGAGTCCATGGTCGAGGCGCTGCGCGCCAGGGGCGTCCCGGTCGCCTACCTCCTGTTCGAGGGCGAACAGCACGGCTTCCGCCGCGCCGGGAACATCGTCCGGGCTCTCGAAGCCGAGCTCAGCTTCTACGGCCAGGTCCTCGGCTTCGAACCCGCCGGCCCCATCGAGCCCGTGACCCTCCTCGGCCCGGCATAGCAACTGGGTGCGCCGGCCTGCCCTCCGTGCGCCCGCTGACGGGCGCACGGACTGGTTCGCGGGTGGCGCGGGTCCGCGCCACCCGGGTCCTGGCCGGCATCCGGCGTCGCCGCGAAGCGGTGCGCACAAGCCATGAGCCGAAGCCGCTCCCGATAGGCTCAAACCCGACGTCTACCCCCCCCACCGCAGGAGAACCCCCATGACCGATACCGCCGCCACGATCCGCGACATCTTCGCCCAGATGCCCAGCCGTCTCGACCCGGAGGCCGCCGCCGGGCTCGACGTCGTCATCCAGTTCGACCTCGCCGGCGACGGCGGCGGCGTCTGGCACGCTGCGATAAGCGACGGCGCCTGCGCCGTCACCGAGGGCGCCCACGACGCGCCGACGATGACCGTATCGATGGAGGCGGCCGACTACGTCGAGCTCACCTCCGGCACCCTGGACGGCATGACGGCCTTCATGAGCGGCCGCCTGCGCATCGCCGGCGACATGGGCCTGGCGATGAAGATGCAGAACCTGTTCCGCATGGGCTAACCTTCGCGCGCCCCGCCTGACTCTTAGGCCCGTTTGGCCGGCCCGCGCAACATCGTCCTCTGCTTCGACGGCACCTGGAACAGCGACGACAGGGCGTCGCCCACGAACGTCGTCAAGACCTTCCAGGCGCTCCCCGCCTCGACCGCGGCGGGGACGCGGCAGATCCGCTACTACGACCGTGGCGTCGGCACGGGCCGCTTCGACCGCGTGCGGGGCGGCGTGGTCGGGCTGGGCCTCGCCCGGAACGTGGAACTCGCCTACGTCTGGCTGAGTTCGAAGTACCGCTCGGGCGACCGACTCTTCCTGTTCGGCTACAGCCGCGGGGCCTACACGGCTCGCTCCCTGGCCGGCCTGATCGGTCTGTGCGGCGTCCCGGACCCGGATCGCTGCGCCTCGGCGGGCCGGCCTGTCGCCCTGGTCGCCCACCAGGGCATGGCGATCTACCGGCAACGTCCGGGCGCCGGACGCACCGACCGCGCCGGGCGCCACGTGGAGGAGTTCGCGCTGAGCGGCGCCGCCGCCGCCCGCCCGCCAGCCGACGCCGACGCCGACGCCGACGCGCTGAGCGCGGTCCATTTCATCGGCGTCTGGGACACGGTTGGCGCGCTCGGCGTGCCCGTCACCTGGCTGAACTGGATCGGCGCCCGCCGCCACCGCTTTCATGACGTGCGGCTCGACCGCCACATCCGCCACGCCTGCCACGCGATTGCGATCGACGAGGAACGCCGCCCGTTCGCCCCCACGCTGTGGACGAACCGGCCGGCCCCGGGCCAGAACGTGTCGCAACTCTGGTTCCCGGGCGTGCACAGCGATGTCGGCGGCGGCCGGCCGGCCACGGCGCTTTCCGATCGCGCCCTGCTCTGGATGTGGGCCAAGGCTCACGCCGCGGGTCTCGCTCTCCGGCCCGAGGCGGCCCGGGGTCTCGCTCCGGACGAACTCGGTCGCCGGGGGAACTCGATGTCACTCGTCTACCGGCTGCTGGGCCGTTACGACCGGCCGATCGGCGAACGGAACGAGGACGGGCGACCGCTCGTCACCGGCGAAGGCGTCCACTTCTCCGCCGTGCGGCGCCTGGAGAATGCGGCAACGAGCAGACGGTACGGCCTCGGCGTCGCCGGCCGCACACTCGTTCCGGCGCTCGAAGCGGAGCGAGTGGGCGTGGTTTCTCCGGCGCCGGGCGAAGAGGAGCCGCGGGCCTTCCCCTGGGACGCTCCGCCTTGGACGCAACCGTGCTGCTAGGTGAGCTCGAACGTCCCGACGGGGTCCTCCAGTCGCGGCATGGTGTCCGTTTCATCCGCCTGCGCGCGGACTTCCGCATCGGTGATCCGGGATCTCGTCTGGGTGCTCGGGATCTGCCACTTTGCCGGGATCAGGATGTGGCGACGGTTGCCGACGATTGCCCCGGCCGCCACGGAGGGTTTCTGGCGGGTCGGCGACCTGCCCTCCCAGAACGTGGCCACGGCGTCCGGGCGGCGCTCGATGACGAACCGGGCGATGCCGCGGGGCAGGGGCACGTCGGCGCCCTCGAGCGCTCGGGCGAGTTCGAGCCACGCCTCCATGTCTCCCTTGACCGCCCGCGCGCAGAACTTGTTGAAGGGCTGCTCCCGGATCCGGGCGCCGGATCGCTTTTCGGCTTGCCGGACCGTCTCGAGGTAGGCGAACGGATTGGGTGGCGATCCCCGCTGGACCCACTCCTCCTTGTCGCGCGGCGCCCGCCAGTTGAGCCAGTGCCGGGGTTGGCGCGTTTCGTGCCCGATTCCGAGGACGTGGGCCAGGACCGGCTCGATCATCGGATTGAAGAGGGCGTTGCCGTTCGTCCGCAGCCCGGTGGGTGGAATCGCAACGCCGGGTCCGGTGCGCAGGTGGCGCTGCGGCCTGGTCTCACCGGCCCAGAGGAAGGTCTCGCGCCGCGGCGGCGGCGGAGCGAGGGTCGCCTGCAGCGCGAGGAAGCCGGTCCAGCGGTGGAAGAAGGACCACGCCGCATGACCGCCCGCGTAGAGCCCGCTCAGGGCGGCGGCGACGTAGACGCGGCCGGAGTAGAGCGGCGAGTTGAACTCGTTGCCGGCGCCGTGCGTCCAGTAGTGGTCGAGCGCCTCGCGTACCGCCGGCCAGTCGCCCCGGGCGGCGCGCAGACAGGGTCCGTAGTTCCAGGAGCAGTCGACCCCCACCTTCGGCAGGGCGTAGTCCGCGCGGGCGCATTGCCGCGACCAGTAATCGGCTGATTCCTCGTCTCCCAGGGCCCGGAAGAACATCCCCAGGTCACCAGTGGCTCTCGCCTCGAGTTTTCGCATCGTGTGGGCCTCATGGCTGGCGGGGCGGGGCAAGCGACCGTAGCAGTCCTGTCGAATGCGCGCTGGAGTGTACGATTGCGGCCGGCAGCGGCGCCCATGGAAATCAACCAAGCCGCCAACAGTTCCGCGGCGGCAACCGCCCGCTCCGGCATCACCGCGGCCCCGGGGAGCCAGTGACCGTGAAAGAGATCAGACTCCTTGACTTCCGTTGCTTCCGCGATCGGCAGACAGCGCGTCTGGCCCCGCTGACGCTGCTCGTTGGCGAGAACAGCACCGGCAAGACCTCTCTCCTGGCGTTGATCCGCGCCCTCTGGGATCTTGGCTATCGGCACGAACTGCCGGACTTCAAGGAAGCCCCCTACGATCTCGGCAGCTTCGACGAGATCGCCCATCACAGGGGGGCCCGTGGAAGCCGCGCGACCAGGTTCGAGGCCGGCTTCACGGCGGCCTCGTCGCGCGCCGGCTCGTCGAGGAGCGTTCAGGACTGCTCTTTCGACTTCACGTTCAAGCGGGATCGCAACCAGCCCACGCTCGCCTGGAGACGAATCAGCCGTCGCGCCGACTTCATCGAGCTCGACCTGCAGTCGGCGGAGATGCTCGCCGGCACGGCGCAAGGTCGCTGGTCCCTCAAGCTGGAGCCGGACCTCGCGCTGAGCCTCCAGCGCGAAGAGCGCCGGATCGTGATTCCCTGGCAGTTCCTTGCGGGCGGCCTGCTGAGGGATGGCAATGGCGGCGACGGCAGCTCAACCAACGACTGGACTTGCCTGGACGGCCCGGATGTTCCGTCGGCGGAAGATCGGCAGCGCCTCCAGCGCCTGGCCCCGCTTCGTGATGGATCTCCCGGCCGCCCCTACGCCAGCGCTCCCGTCCGGTCCAGGCCGCGCCGCACCTACGATCCGTCGCGGTTGACCCGGGATCCGGAGGGCGAGGCCGTCCCCATGTACTTGGCCGACATGGCGCATCGAAGCCAGCGGCCCTGGAAGGCGCTGCATCGGGCCCTCGAGGAGTTCGGGCGGTCTTCCGGGCTCTTCGACGAGATGCGCGTCAGGCGTCTCGGGAAGACGAGCAGCGAGCCCTTCCAGATACAGGTCCGCAAGTCTGGAAGCGCGCGACTCAAGGGCCCCTGGCGCAATCTGACCGACGTCGGGTACGGCGTCAGCCAAGTGCTTCCCGTAATCGCGGAGCTTCTCCGCTCGGACGCACCGAACATGTTCCTTCTGCAGCAGCCCGAGGTCCACCTCCATCCGAGTGCCCAAGCGGCGCTCGGTTCGCTCTTCTGCACCGTGGCTGCGCAGGGCAGGCAGTTGATCGTCGAAACCCACGGCGACCATCTGATCGACCGTGTACGCATGGACGTCCGGGATGGAACCACTGGTCTGAACCCCGAAGACGTGTCGCTCCTGTTCTTCGAGCGTGGCGAGTTGGAGGTCCGCATTCACTCCCTGCGGATCGACGAGGCGGGGAACGTTCTGGACGCGCCGCCCGGCTATAGGCAGTTCTTTCTGGAAGAGACCAATCGGTCGATCGGGCTTTAGCCGCCGTGTGCGCCATTCTCGACGCGGATGCGGTCTCCGCTGTCTCGCTGGCTCTTGCGGCAGCAGCGACTCTGTGCGAACTGAGCCGTTCCGCACGCAGGCGGGCCGATAGCCCCGCACCCAGCCGTCCCGTCCGGCTCCGTCACTGGGTGCGCCGGCGTCCCCGCCGGCTGCCGCCGAAGGCGGCAGAAAAGACGTGCCGCGAAGCGGCGACGTATGACGACCCGTCAGGCAACTGCCACGGCGACATCCGCCAGGGCAGCGGCGAAACGGGCGGCCCGGAACCTGACCGCCGCCAGCGGAACCGCGGCGTGCGGCCGTCGCAGAACGGCCAGAGCGAGCCGCGGGATCGAGATTCCGCCTTCAGCGGTCACGGCGTCCGTGAGGGCCACGGGCATGTCGTCCTCCGCAGTGTCGCTTATGGCACGCAGCACGGCGAACGGCAGGCCCGCGGCGTCGAAGACTCGCGCCGCTTCGTAGCTCTCCATGTCGACCGCCGCGCGGTCGGGCGAGCCGACCAGTCGCCACAGCCGGCGCCGCTCGTCGGCGGTCACGACTGGTGTCGGCGTCGTCACGACCACGGCTTCGGCGCAGCCTGAGGCGGCGGCGGTCGTGGCGAGATCCCGGTCCAGAGCGATCGGTTTCGGCGTGGCGTCCGGATCCGGATGCCGGCCGGAAGGCCGGCGCACCCAGTGACGGAGCCCGCGCAACGGCGGGCGCACACAGTGACGGTTTTGCGCGGACGTGACGCTCGTGGCGACCACGAGGTCGCCCACCTTCAGCCCGGGCGACAGCGCGCCGGCAATGCCGATCCAGACGACGCGCCGACACCGGCCCTGGCGTGCCAAGTCCACGCACGCCTCGGCGGCCGCCCGGGCCGCCTGGGGTCCGATACCCGACACGGCGATCAGCACCGGTCGGCCTGCGATGGCCCCGGATACCGCTCCCCGGAGCCCGGTGTCGCTGGCTTTGGTAGCTCCCGCAACCCGGCGCATCAGCGCCCGGGCCTCGAACCGCATCGCGGCCAGATAGACCGTCGTCACTGGGTGCGCCGGCCTTCTGGCCGGCATCCGGATCCGGGTGCGTCGATGCGGGCGCCGCTCAACCCGAGAGTTGCCAGGCCGCGAGCCGCGCCAGGTCGCGCGGGCTCTTGTGCAGCTCGCGCACCGCGGACGCCTCGAAGCCCGAGTGCATCGAGCAGTTCGCGCACAGCGGATCCTCGCGGGATTCCCAGTAGCTCCAGTCCGTGTCGTCCCAGAACTCCTGGAAGGTCGGGTAGTGGCGTTTACCGATGAGGTAGCACGGACCCTTCCAGCCGAGCGGCGTCCTGGTCACCGTGCTCCACGGCGAGCACGAGTAGTCCCGGATCCCGGCGGCGAACTCGAGGAACATCGGCGTCGAGGTCAGCTTGTACTCGCCTGCGATCTCGAGGATGCGCAGGAACTTGTCCTCCGTGTCCTGCCGGGTGAGGAAGATGTCCCGGTCGACCGACTCGTACTGGTAGCCGGGGGAGATCAGCATCCCGTCGACGTCCAGGTCGCGCAGGAAGCTGCAGAGCTCCTCGACCTCCTCGATCCGCGTCTCCTTGAACACGGTCGTGTTCGTGCTCACGCGGTAGCCGAGCTCCTTGGCGGCCCGGATCATCTCGACCGCCTTGTCGAACACGCCCTCGCGCGCGCAGACGTAGTCGTGGGTTTCGCGCATGCCGTCGAGGTGGACGTTCAGCGTCAGGCGCCGGTGCGGGGGCACGCGTCCGAAGACCTTCGTGTCGAGCAGCAGGGCGTTCGTGCACAGGTAGATGTGCCGGCGCCGGGCGACGATGCCCGCGACGAGCTCCGGAAGCTCGGGGTAGATCGTCGGCTCGCCGCCGCAGATGGAAACGACGGGCGCCTCCGTGACCTCGACCGCGTCGAGACAGTCCGCCACCGGCATCCGGTCCCTGAGCTTCCCGGTATGCCGCTCCACCGAGCACCCGATGCACGCCAGGTTGCAGGTGTAGAGCGGCTCGAGCATCAGGACGAACGGGTACCTCTTCCTGCCCCGAAGCGCATTCCGCACCTGGAGCACCAGATTCTCGACCACAAGATGAAGCGGCGTTCTCATCAGCGTTCAGGATCCTCCCGCATCGTCACATTGTCAACCGGCCGCAGAGACAGGGTCCGCCACTGGGTAATGGGATGGTCCGCCCCGCACCCTTACGGCCTCTCGTTGGGGCCAGAATGGTGTTTTCTTCCGAACAACAAGGAGGAGGCGGACCGTGAAGGAGGTTACTCGAGTCGGTATCGATCTGGGCAAGCATGTGTACCAGGTGTGCGGGATGGACGCGTCGGGCGCGGTGGTGTTTCAGCGTCAGTTGAAGGCACCGCGGCTGATGGAGTTGATGTCGCGGCTCAAGCCGTGCCTGGTGGGGATGGAGGCGAGCTGCGGCGCGCACCACTGGGTGGAGAAGCTGAGGGATCTGGGCCACGACGTGCGGATGATGAGTCCGCAGTTTGTCCGTCCGTACGTGAAGTCGAACAAGAGCGACTACCACGACGCGGAGGCGATCTGCGAGGCGGTGTCGCGTCCGACGATGCGTTTCGTGCCTTACAAGACGAAGGAGCGCCGGGCGCTGCAGCAGATCCACCGAAGTCGGGAGACGATGGTTGGTGTGCGCACGCAGTTGGCGAACCAGTTACGTGGTTTTCTGCGGGAGTACGGGATCGTGCTGCCTCAGGGTCTGGCGGTGATCAAGCGGGAGGTGCCTGCGATCGCGTCGGACCCGGAGCGGGCCCTGCCGGGCGACTTTCGGGCTCTCTTGTGCATGCAGCACCAGGCGCTGATGCAGGTCGACGATCAGGTGGCGGATCTGACGGCGATGCTGGAGCGGGAGTCGAAGGAGAACCCCCTGTCCGAGCGTTTGATGTCGATCCCGGGGATCGGTCCGATGGTGTCGACGGCGCTGGTGGCGTCGGTCGGCTCGGGCTGGGCCTTCAGCAGCGGCCGTCAGATGTCGGCGTTTCTCGGGCTGGTGCCTCGTCAGGCATCGACCGGCGGGCACACGAGGCTGTTGGGGATCAGCAAACGCGGGGACCGCTACATGCGGGCGCTTCTGATCCACGGTGCGCGGGCGGTGCTGCGCACAGCCCACAAGGGCGAGCGGACGCGGCTCAAGGAATGGGCTCTGGACGTCAAGCGGCGCCGGGGGGCGAACGTCGCCACGGTGGCCGTGGCCAACAAGCTGGCTCGAATCGCCTGGGCGGTGCTGCGACACGACGAACGCTACAGCGACGAACGCCATGTCGGCGGTCGAGCAAGGGACTCACGGGCCGCGGCGTAGACGGCTCGGGGAACAGCGAACCAACGATAGGAGAATCGCCCCACCAAGCAGTTTGCGGGGACTCATTCGAGCGATGGCGAAACAGGTCGGACCGGCGCGTTGAGAAGCCTGAGTCGGCGCAGGGCCCATCAAGAGGCCGTCTGGGTGTGAAGAGGCCGACGCGCGCGTATTCCATCGGGGCCAGGGAGCTCTCTCTCAGAGACTCCCACCAACAGGCCGAATACATGCAAGCAACTGCACCTACCTCGCCAGAAACCCGGAAAGAGCCCTTGCACAAGCGGGGCGGACCATACATGCGCCGGCGTCCCCGCCGGCATCCGGCGCGATGCCGCGAAGCGGCGAGCCCGAGATGTAGACGGCTTGGCTTGGCACGAAGCGGAGCCGGCCGTTGGCCGGCGCACCCAGTGCGGGGTCTCCTCGCCATCTTGCTCGCCCTGGCCGCCTGCGCCCCATCCCCGCCTCCCGACACCGCCCCGCCCCCGGTGCAAACCACCGCCCTCTGGCTCTTCGACGAACCGGCCGGCCTCTACCCGAGCCACACCCTGGACGACATGTCGGACAACGACATGGTCCTCACCCTCGGCCTCGGCGCTCAGGTCGCCCCCGGCCGCTACGGCAATGCCCTGCTCCTCGCGCCGCTCGAGCCCCCGCTCGACGTGCCGCCAGCCGAAGAGAAGCCCGGCGAGTTCGGGATGGCCCGCTTGCCGACACCCGAAGGCCGCACCGTCGAGCCCCTGAGCTGGTTCACCGCCCACTACGCGGCTCTCATGACCTCCGGCGAGAACCACCTCCGCAAACAGGTCGGCCACAAGAACCCCACGACGAGCGCCCTCAACCTCGGCGACTTCGATTGGACCGTCGAGTTCTGGCACTCCCCGGGCGCCTCCCACACTGGGTGCGCCGGCGTGTCGTCCGTGCGCCCGACTGACGGGCGCACGGAACGGGTCGCGGGTGGCGCGGATCGCGCCACCCGGGTTCCCGCCGGCATCAGGCGCGATGCCGCGGAGCGGCGAGCCCGAGTCGCCAGCGGTTTGGCAGGACGCCGCACGGAACCGGCCGACGACGACTCGTCAACCGGCCTGGCGGCCGACGCTTCGTCCGCGACAGGGGCCGAAGCCGCAATCTTTGAGCTCGGCACCGGCCCGCGCGGCGAGAACGACATCGTTACCCGCCTCACCTGGTCGGGCGACTGCTCTCGTTTCGTCCTGGTCAACCAACCCGCCGGCGCGGTCGTCGAGATCCCTACCGCTACCGACACCACCGCCGCCGCCGATGCCACGCCCACCTGGCACCACTACGCCTTCACCTACGACGCCACCGCCGACCAACTCCGCCACTACGTCGACGGCGCCCTCCAACCCCTGCCGCCACCCGCCACCCTCGCAGCCCTCCCCGAAGGGGACGAGGCCTACTTCACCCTCGGCACCGACGGCCTCTGGAACCACCCCCTCACCGGCCTGCTCGACGAGTTCCGCGTCAGCCGCGGCCTCGTCTACACGGCCGACTTCGACCCCCCGGCAACCTTCGCGACCCACCTCGAACCCGTCGAACTCACAAAGGGCCCGCCACTCCTCTTTGCTGACGACTTCGCCGACGACTCCACCGACGACGCCTCCGCCCCCTTCCAGCTCGGCACCCGCAAGCACGTCTTCATCGACGACGCCCTCCTGGCCGATGTGGGCGACGCGAAGTTCACCGTCAACCCGCCGCGGCGCGCCGAGCGGGTCATCGACAACATCAAGGGCACGTTCCGCAAGCACCTCACCGTCGTCGAAGGCGACGACGGCGTCATCCGCATCTACAACTCTCGGGAAGAGGACCACCTCGCCGTCTACACCTCGACCGACGGCGTCCACTTCGACCGGCCCGACCAGGGGCGCGGCGAGATCAACGGCCACCGCAACATCGTGATCCCCGACATGGTGGGCGGCCTCGGCAATCCGTTCTGGGACCCGCAGGCGCCGCCCGACGAGCGCTGGAAGTACCTCACGGACTACCAGCGGCGCGGCCTCTACCTCTACACCTCGGCCGACGGCTACAACTGGACGCGGCGGCGCAACATCGTCCTGCCGTTCCGGTCCGGCACCCAGAGCAGCACGTACTACGACGACCAGCGGCAGGTCTACATGGCCTACCACCGCTCCGGCATCTTCCACACGCCCGGCGGCGTGACGCAGCGCAGCTCCGTGGTGTCGGAGCATGAGGACCTGCGCGCGACCCAGTCGTTCAGCCCGCTGACGCAGCAGGAGTACTTCGACCTGCGCGCCGAGTACCCGCTCCGCGACCCGCTGCCGTGGTGGGTGGACAACGGCCCGCTGACGCCGGGCGGGTTCGGCATGGAGTACCCGCACCTCTTCGATCCGACCCCCGAGGACCCGGTGGGCACCGACTTCTACCTCACCAAGGCGATGAAGTACCCCTATGCCCCCGACACCTACCTCGCCTTCCCGGTGGGCTACTTCCACTACTACGGCGACGGGCCCGAGGCGCGCACGGTGCTGGGCCTGGAAGAGCGCGGCCTTGGCTCCGGTCCGCTCGAATCCCAGATTGCCGTCAGCCGCAACGGGCTCCACTGGAAGCGGCGCCCCGAGCCGGCCTACGTTGGGATAGGCCGCCACCAGGGGCGCGACGTGGTCACCGCCTACATCGGCCACGGCATGATCCGCCGCGGCGAGGAACTCTGGCAGTACTACTTCGGCGAGACGCACTACCACTCGCCCCACACGGAAGACCCGGACGGCCGCGGCGTCTACCGGCTCGTCCAACGCCTCGACGGGTTCATCTCGCTCGACAGTCCGTACGGCGTCGAGACGACCGTCGTCACCCGCCCGCTCGTGTTCGAAGGCAACCGCCTGCAACTGAACGTCGACACCGACGCGGTCGGCTACCTGCAGGTCGGCTTCCTGGACGAGCAGGGCCAGCCGATCGAGGGCTACACCGTCGACGATTGCGTCTACGTCAACGGCGACTTCATCGCGAAGGAAGTTGACTGGCTGGAGACCGGCGCCGACGTGTTACCGCTGGCGGGCAGGACCGTGCAGGTCGTGTTCCGCATGCGCGGCGCGAAGCTCTACGCGATGCAATTCGTTGAAGGAGGATAGAGATGCTCGGCAGAGAACCCCATCCCCGGCGGAGCGAGGCCTTCGGCCTCGCACGTTTTTCTTCAGAAAGCCGACGAGGACGTCGGCGCACCCAGTCTGCAACTGCGTTGACGTCCCACACCGGGTGCGCCGGCGTCCCCGCCGGCTGCCGCCGCAGGCGGCCAACAAGCCGCGCCAGCCAACGGCCGGCGACCACTTCCCTCTTCCTCGCCGTTGCCGTAGCTCTTACAGCCGTCACCGCCGTGGCGTCCGCCACCCCCGGCCCGCAAACCACCCCCGTCGACCTCGACGCCTACACGCAAGTCCTCCACGTTTCCACCTCCACCGGCGACGACGCCATAGCCACCGGCACCGCCGACTCGCCCTACGCCACCATCACCGCCGCCCTGGCCGCCGCCGATGCCACAACCACCAGCACCGCAGCCGCAACCCGCACCGCCATCCTCATAGCCGCCGGCGCCTACCCAACCCACAACCTCAAGCTGCCCCCCAACGTCGACCTCTACGGCGGCTTCGACCCCACCTCGACCGACTGGTCGACGGGCCGCGACATCCAGGCCCACCCGACCGTCCTCGACGCTCAGAACCAGGACCGGGTCCTCAACATCGCCGCTGCCTCCACCTCCGAACCCCACACCACCAACCGCATCGACGGCCTCCACATCCAGAACGGCCGTATCCGCGCCCCCGGCGGCGGCATCCTCATCGACGGCGCATCCCCCGTCCTCACGAACAACGTCTTCACCGGCAACTCCACCCTCACTCCCGCTGGCTGGGCGCCCAAGCACCTTCACGAGACCGCCCACGACGGCGGCGCCATCTACTGCCGAAACGGCGGCGGCCCCGAGATCCGCAACAACCTGATCGCCGAGAACGGCACCGAGACCGGCCGCGGCGGCGGCATCGCCTTCGACGGCGAGTGCGATGGCCTGATCGCCGACAACGCGATCATCGCGAACATCGCCGGCGCCGCCGACACGATGCGCAGCAGCGACGGCGGCGGCATCTCCATCTTCAATTGGTCGTCGCCCGAGATCAGCGGCAACGTCGTTCTCGGCAACCGGGCGCGGGGCAACAACGACGGCGGCGGCATCTTTGTCGCCTACTGGTCCTCGGCCAAGGTCCGCGACAACGTGATCGTCGCCAACGTGGGCGGGGACGACGGCGGCGGCCTGTTCGTCGGCGGTCAGGAACACCGCTACGACCGGCCGTTCGACCCGATGCCCGCGCCCGAGGACTTCTTCGTCGAAGTGACCGGCAACCGCTTCTTCGGCAACACGAACCCCTCCGGCAACTCCGGCGCCACCCGCATCACGATGGAGAGCCGCGGCCGGGTCGACGGCAACCTCGCCGCGCTCAACCGCGGCTTCTACCTGCAGCGGAGCGAACTGGAGGTGACCAACAACACGATCCTCGAAGACACCCTGCTCGTCGAGACCAAGGAGGGCCTCGAGCCCACTCTTCTCAGCAACAACATCGTGTCGGGCTCGCTGGAGAGCGACGGCACAGCGATCATGACCGCGTCTCTGGTCCGCGACGGCGCCGCGGGCGAAGGCAACGCGGCCGGACTGCCCGAGTTCCTCGAAGACGGCAGGGAACCCCAGGTGCTCGGAACCTCGTACTCGGCCTCCAGCCACCAGACCCGGGTCGAGGTCTCAGCACTCCTCCCACCCGACGACCTCGCCAATCGCGTCGTTGCCAGCCACGCCGGCTGGGGCGTCGTTCACTCCGCCTCCGGCCGCGACCTGACCCTCTGGGGTGACCTCAGTGCTGCCAGGGAGCTCCGCCTGCTTCCGACCTACCGTCAGACCACTTCGTCCCCCGGCTTCGGCAGGGGTTTCGACGCGGCCCGAGCCGCGTCCGACTACCAGCCCCAGCGCATCAACAAGTCCATCGAGCTCCTCGAGCGCGGCCAGCCCATCTACTACGACGCCTCCACTGGCGGCTACGAGGAGGGCATGCGCATGGCCAGCACCTGGGGCGACTACATCATCTACAACGTCGAGCACGTGGCACTCGACTTCGCGGCACTGCGCGAGTTCATGCGCGGTCTCGTCGACGCCGGGCCCACCCCGAGCGGCCACCGCACGCCCACCGTCATCGCCTCCCTGCCCCTGCTCGGCCTCGACGAGGCGACCGTCACCGCCGGCGGCTGGATGGTCCAGCAGGCCCTGGCCCAGGGCGTCCACGGCGTCCACCTCGCCCGCGCCCGCGACCCGGAGGGAGTCAAGCGCTTCGTCCAGGCCGCCCGCTACCCGATCCACAAGCAGGCCGTCGACGTCGTGGGCGAGGGCCTCCGCGGCTGGGGCAGCCACACCTTCGCCGCCTGGGTCTGGGGCCTGAACGCCCAGGAGTACCTCCAGAAAGCCGACGTGTGGCCTCTCAACCCCGAAGGCGAGATCATGCTCGGCGTGAAGTTGGAAGACCAGCAGGCCCTCGACCGAGCCGCCGAAACCCTCTCCGTCCCCGGCCTCGCCTTCGCCGAACACGGCCCGCGCGACCTAGGCCTTTCCTACGGCCACCTCGAAGGCCGCGCCGACCCGCCGCTTCCCCCCGAAGTCGTCGCCGCCGGCGACATGGTGCTGGAGTTGACGAAGGAGCGGGGGATGTTCTTCCTGGACAACGTGCTGCCGGAGAACGTGACGGGGCAGCTTGACCGTGGCGTAATGATCGGCGCCGGGCGCCGCGAGGATTCGGCGGAGGTCGGGAGGGAGTACAGCGGGCGGACGATTCCTTGGTAGCGCCTCAGGGCGCCGCGACGTGGGGGAGGCGCTGCATGGCCGCGTCGAACGTGTAGACGCCGTCCAGCAGTTCGCCGTCGCTGGCCGCGGTCCGGAGCGCCTTGAACACGATCAGCGCGTCGGCGAAGCCGACTCCCCTGGCGGACCCCGACCCCGTTTCGGCTGCCGCCCCGTCGCTGCGGTAGGCGTGGAGAGCTCGCCAGACGACCTGGTCGTCCTCGAAGCGGATTCCCGGTTCGCTGAACAACCGTTCAAGGACGGCCGCCAGTTGAGCCTTGGGAAGTCCGTACTTCTTGCCGGAAAGCGTCCAGATCGTCTCCACCAGGACCACATCGGTGACCAGGATCGTCTCGCCGCCGCCGAAGACCGCGTCTGCGCGATCCGCCTGCACTTCGTCGTCCTGGAACAGGTAGCGGAGCAGGACGCTCGTGTCGACTGCGATCAAGGCCTCGGCACGTCGAGTGCGCTCCGCAGCGACTCGTCGTCGCTCATCGCGGGGTCGCCGGCGACGTGCCGCAGAAGGCCTCTGGCCGCGCCGGCCTCCTTCCGCACAATGGTGATGCGGCCGTTGGCGACGAAGCAGCGATACTCGTCGCCGGGTTCGATGCCCACTTCCCTGCATTGAGCGATTGGGAGCGTGATCTGGCGTTTGGCGCTCACTCGCGGCATGTTGCGTCCATTCCCAGGATGGCCGATGAGAGCGAAGGCTAGCCGTGTTCTTTACTACAAGTCAAGCGGTAAAGAGCACCGTGGCCTCTGCCGGAGGAACTGTAGCTCGGTGCCCTCTTGCCCTCAGGAACTCCCTTGACGGCTCCTGGACTCGCGGCATAGGCTTGGCATATGTCAGGCGCTGCACGACCGTCAGTACCTCAGCCGTTCCGGGTAGCTCGTCTGTTTCGCAACGGCCGCAATCAAGCGCTCCGGATCCCGCGCGAGTTCGAACTGCAGGCCGACGAGGTGACCATTCACCGGGAGGATCGTCGTCTGATCATCGAACCAGTCGACCGAAAGCCATCGCTTTCAGAGGTGCTCGCGCGTCTCTCCCCGCTTGAAGAGGACTTCCCGCACATTGAGGATCCTCCGGTCGAGCCGGAAGAGATCCTCTGATTCGGTAGACCGTGCCGCGATACCTGTTGGACACGAACGCCGTGTCCCAGTTGATCCGGCGCCCCGATGGCGAACTGGCCAGGAGATGCGCTGCTCTCGAGCCCGGGAGTCTCGCAACGAGCGTGATCGTGGCTGCCGAGTTGCGGTACGGCGCCGAACGTCGTGGTTCCCGGCGTCTGACGATGCAGTTGGACGCGGTGTTGTCGGCTGTCGACGTACTGGCCTTGGAGGAGCCTGCGGATCGGCACTACGGCGCGATTCGGACAGAGTTGGAACGGGTCGGCCAGCCGATCGGGCACAACGACCTGCTGATCGCGGCTCACGCCAGGGCTCTTGGCCTGACATTGGTAACCAACAATGTCCGCGAGTTCCGCAGGGTCCCGGATCTGGCGGTTGAGGACTGGCAGTGACGAGTACCGGCGCCAGGTCCGGCATCGCGGGTGTCTCGGCGGTCAGTCGCCGGCGCGCTCGAAGCGGATGGGCGAGATGGCCGGCTCGAGCGGCACGGAAACCCCGTTGATCGCCCCGGCGTTGTCGTAGTCGAAGTGGACCCTGAGCCCGCCGGAGCTCCGCGCTTGACAATCTGGCGAACAACTGGTGATGTCATGGCATCACAAGCATGGAGGCGATGACATCATGCGGAGTCCGGTGCGGATAGACGACAACCTCATGGAGGCACTGCGCACTCGCTCCGAGGAGGAGGGCCTGAGCATGACTCGCATGCTGAACCGGCTGTTGCGGTCCGGCCTGGCCGCGGAGACGGCGGCCGCCCGCCGGCCGAGGTTTCGACAGGCAACCGCGCGCATGGGCCGAGCCCGGATCGATCTCGACAAGGCGCTCTCGCTCGCCGCTGCGCTCGAGGACGAAGAGATCGTCCGGATGAGTGGCCCGCAGGACCCGCGCTCCACCTAAGCTAGCCCGCGCTCCTGAGCGCCCGCCACGGCACCACGACAAACAGCGGCACGACCACCAGGGCAATGAACCCCCACGCCAGCGTGCCGTAGCCCCTGGCGACCAGGTCGATGATCCCGAACGTCGACAGCCCCGCGGCGGCGACGAGCACGCCAACCGCCGTCCCTGCCTTCTGCCGCCGGGTCAGCTTCCCCGAAACAGGCCTCCACCGGCGCGGCAGGTCGTCGAGATTGCTCTCGACGCGCCTCAGGAGCGCGTGAATCGAACCGACAGCGGTTTCGATCAGCGTCCAGCCGGCGACGAGTCCGAAGATCGCGATCCACAGAGCCGCTCCGCCGGCGCGGCCGTCGGCCGCGGCCCCGATCATCGGCAGCCAGGGCACTTCCGCTTCCATCACGGAGGCCTGCGGCGACCGGAGCAGGCAGGCCAGAGTCAGCGCGAATGGCACGGTCATCGCGACTCCGGCGAGAGCGCCTGACGAGAAGGTCTCGCTACGCCGGGTCTGCCGATGCAAACAGAACAGCACGGCCGGCACGACGGCGACGTTGTAGGCGACGTACAGCACCGCAGCCACGATCACCTCCAGCACGCCGCCTTCCGTCGCGGGCGCGCCCGGCGCCGCCTCTGACACCGGCCGCGTCGCCTCCGTCGCCATCGCCGACGCCGTCCCCGCCGCCTCCGCCACCGGCTGCGCGACGGCCACCGCCTCCACACCCACCCGCTCAACCGGCGCCGTCAACACCAGCAACGCGAACGCGCAGTACCCCAGATACAGCGCCACACTCCCCCAGGTCTTCGCCTTCTCGATGAACCCGGAACCCCGCCACGACAGGAACCCGACGCACACGAGCGCGATCGCCAGGCTGACCGGCTTCGGAAGCCCGACGGTCTGCTGCAGCACCTCGCCGATCGCCGCGGTCATCACGGCGATGACCAGCATCATCATGCTCAGGATCAGCAGGTCGACGAGCCACCACAACGGCCCGACCAGGTTCCGGCTCCACGTCTTGTAGTCGTACGCCCCGGCGAGCCGCGCCAGCTCGAAGGACAGGGCCATGACGACGGCGAAGCAGACGGTGATGATCGCGACGGACAGCCATCCCCGGTTGCCGAAGCGGCCGGCGTACTCGACGACTTCGCGGCCCGTGGCGTAGCCGCCGCCGATGATCATCGACTGGGCGATGATCGCCGGCAGGACGAGGGTGTGGAAGCGGGTCGGCGCCCGGTCCGGCATCGCGGGTGCCCCGGCGGTCAGTCGCCGACGCGCTCGAAGCGGATGGGCGAGATGGCCGGCTCGAGCGGCGCCGAAACCGCGTTGATCGCCCCGGCGTTGTCGTAGTCGAAGCGGACCTTGAGCCCGCCGAATCCCGCCGCGAGCCGGTCGGCCGGAAGGTCGTAGGGGACGCTGAACACGTCGTAGTGGTAGTGCTGGAGCGGAATCTCGATGCCGACGACGTCGAGGACCAGCCCGTCATCATCGACTCGCACCGAAGCCTTGCCGTATCCCGCGTGCTCGTAGTCGCCGGCGTAGTCGGCGAGCGCGTGCGACGGACTCGTGTCCGCCACCGCCGCCTCGAGATCGGCCTTCTTCGCCTCGTCGCCCTTCGCCTTCGCTTCCGCTTCGCGCTTGCGCGCCCTGGCGGCCCAGTCGATCGGCTCCAGGCCGAGCAACCGGTCGAACGCGTTGCGGACGACGAGCGCGGGCACGGTCCCGGTTTGGGACGTGTTGGAGAGGGCGACGACGCCGACCTGCTCGTCGGGCAGCCACTCCATCGCGGAGATGAAGCCGTCGATGCCGCCGCCGTGGCTGATGTGCTTGCGGCCCCGGTAACCGCCCACCATGAGGCCGAGCCCGTAGCTGGGATCGCTGATCTCCGGGCCATCCTTCAGCCGCTCCCGGAGCGGTCCGGTCATCACCATCTGCGGTAGCTGCATGAGCCGCGCCGACTCCTGCTTCAGGAGCTGCGTGTCGCCGACCTTCCCGTAGGCGAGGTGGAACAGCACGTAGCGGGCGAGCTCCCGGGCGGACGTGTTGATCGAACCGGCGGGGCCGATCGCGTCGATGTTGCGGAACGGCACTCGCTCGATCTCCTGCTGTGCGCCGTAGCCGTAGGAGAAGTCGTCGTCCTGCTGCATCCCGTCGACGGAGAAGTTGGCCCGCTCCATGCCGAGAGGCCGGAGAATGCGCTCCTCGACGAGCACCTCCCAGGACTTGCCGCCGATCCGCTCAGCGACCACGCCGGCGGTGAGGAACATCAGGTTCTGGTACTGGTACTTGCTCCTGAACGAGGCGGACGGCTCCAAGTGGTGGAGGCCGGCCATCAGCTCGGTGCGGCTCTTGCCCGTGGCCAGCCAGTACAGGTCGTGCCTGGGCAGGCCCGAGCGGTGGCTCAGCAGGTCGACGGCGGTTATCTGCTCCGTCGCCACCGGGTCGTGGAGGTGGAACTCGGGGAGCACGGTGCGGATCGGCGCGTCCCAGGCGAGGGCGCGTTCGTCGACGTACATGGCCAGCAGGGTGGCGGTGAAGGACTTCGTGTTCGAGCCGATGGCGAAGAGCGTGTCCGCCGTCACGGGGCGCTGCTGCTCGACGTTGCGCCAGCCGTAGCCCTTCGCGTAGACGATCTCGCCGTCTTCGACGATCGCGACGCCGAGGCCGGGGACCTTCCACTCGGCCATGACGGATTCGACCCAGGGGTCGAAGCCGTCGAGGCGGGGGTCGGCGGTTTGGGCTGGGAGGGGGGTGGTGAGGAGGGTGAGGGTGACCGCGGCGAGGAGCAGTGTTCGACCGAGCGGCAAGGTCGCCGGCTGGGCGGCCGGCGCGTTCTTCTGGCCGCCTGCGGCGGCAGCCGGCGGGGACGCCGGCGCACCCAGTCCGGATCCCGGCGGGGGTGGGGTCATGTGTGTACACCAACCGACGGCATGGGTTCGCGGCTCCTTCGATGGGACGTGGGTGCGGCGGGGTGTACTGGGTGCGCCTGCCTGCCATCCGTGCGCCGCCGCGTGGGGTCATGGGTGTATACCATCGGCGGACTCGCGGTCGGGAGTAGGGGGCAAAGACTGAGTGCGCCGACGTCCCCGTCGACGTCCGGACTGGATGCGCCGCCATCCGGACTGGGTACGCCGACGTCCCCGTCGGCATCTGGAGTGGATGCGCTGTTATCTGGACTGGGTGCGCCGACGTCCTCGTCGGCATCCGGCGCGAAGCGCCGGCCTCAGACTTCTACCGCCCCGTAGAGTAAGCGCCCCATGGTTGTAACCCACCCGCCGACAGCAGCAACGGCCTCATTCCTCGCGGCCCTTCTCTTCCTCGCCTGCACCCCCGCCCCGGACGCGACGGACGAAGCGGAGCCCCAGCACTTCGACATCGTCTTCCAGGGCGCCCGCGTGATCGACCCCGAGCGCCGCCTCGACGAGATCCGCAACGTCGGCATCCGCGGCGACACGATCACCGCCCTGACCGAGGATCCCCTCGCCGACTCGCTCGCCGACGGCGGCGTCCTCATCGACGCGTCCGGCCTCGTCCTCGCGCCCGGCTTCGTCGACCTCCACGCCCACGGCCAGGGCCCGGCGTCGCGCGAGTACCAGGCAAGGGACGGCGTGACCACCGCGCTCGAACTGGAATGGGGCGTCGCCGACGTGGGGGCGTTCCTGGATGCCAGGCGCGGGAAGTCGCTCATCAACTACGGCGCCACGGTGAACCACGGCGCGTTGAGGGGCCTGGAGATCGTCCCGCGGGAGGAACGCCCGGAGCTCGAGGCGGCCTTCACGGCGGCCAGCTCCGCCGACGAGCCGCTCAGCGCCGGGCGCGACGCCGCGGGCAGGACGTACTACTCCGAGCTGCCGCCCGAGCGCTTCCCCGCCATGCTGGAACATCTGCAGGAAGGGCTGGACGAAGGCGCCCTGGGGATCGGCCTCGCCGTCCAGTACTACCCGGGCGCGAGCCGCCGCGAGATCGTCGAGGTGTTCCGGTTCGCCGGCGACAAGCGGGCCACGATCCACACCCACGTCCGCTCGATGACGATCGGGGCGATGCAGGAAGTCCTGGCCAACGCGGTCGCCACCGGGGCGCCCCTGCACATCGTGCACGTGAACAGCATGGCCCTCGGCGAGATCGAGACCGTGCTCGAGCTGATCGGCGGTGCGCGCCGCCTGGGGCTCGACGTGACGACCGAGGCCTACCCCTACACGGCCGGCTCGACCAGCCTCCAGAGCTCGATCTTCGACGAGGGCTGGCAAGACCTCCTGGGCATCGACTACGGCGACGTCCAGTGGGAGACAACGGGAGAGCGGCTGACCAGGGAGACCTTCGAGCGCTACCGCCGCGAGGGCGGCACCGTGATCCTGCACGTGATGAAGGAAGAGTGGGTCGAAACGGCGCTTGGCAACGACTGGGTGATCGTCGCCTCCGACGGCATGCCCTACGCCCCGAAGGCGCACCCCCGAACGGCCGGCACCTATTCGCGCGTCCTGGGCCGCTACGTCCGCGAACGGGGCACGCTCGACCTGATGACCGCCCTGCTGAAGATGACCCTCCTGCCTGCCGACCGCGTGGCCTCGATGTCCGAGCAGATGAGGCGCAAGGGCCGGATCCAGGTCGGCGCCGACGCGGACATCGTCGTGTTCGACCCGGAGGCGGTGATCGACACCGCCACGTTCGAAGGCGGGCTCTCGTTCTCGGAGGGGATCGTCCACACGATGGTGAACGGGGTGTTCGTGGTCCGGGATGGCGAGACGGTGGAGGGGGTGGCGCCGGGGCGGGCGATTGTGGGGCGGTTTGCGGGGGAGCCGGAGTAGCCGGCCGTTGAGCGAACCGCCGAGTCGCCGAGCCGCTCGCCGGCCCTGGACGATGCCTTGGTAGGGCTCATCAGCTTCAGCTTTGGACGGTACGCCCTCCCCGTTTACAATCGGGCCTACTTCGACTCCCGAACACCGCTCACTGGAGTACACACGATAGAGGCGTCACGGCACATGACGTTGGTGGTGTGAGGGAAACCAGGCCGAGTGGCGCGGTCAGACTGGATGGTCAGATGGGAGCGGCTGATGCCCGAAGCGGCGGAAGCGTTGATGGAGGAGCGAGAGTTCTTCGAGGAGCACTTTGAGGAGTACAAGGAGAGGTACCCGGGCCGACACCTGCTGATGGGGTCGTGGGCGTCTCGTTCGGAACGCGGAAGTTGCGGCCTGAACCGCGAGTGCATGAATCTGCCCTTCAGGACTCCATCGGAAGAGTGAGGTTGCACATCCCTGTTCTTCTTCTGCTGATCGCCGCGGCGCCCGTGCTGGCGCAGGTAGAGCCGACCCCGGAGACGGAGGTGGATCGCCTGTGGGCCGAAGCGACGCGCTTTGTCCAACTGGACCAGTTGCCCGAGGCGCTCAGCGCCTTGGACGAGATCGCCGAGTTCAAGGCGCTCCACCTCGACCTGGAACTGCCGCCGCTCTTCTGGGCTGTCCGCGCAGCAGCAGCAGAGGAGGAGGGACTCGGCGACGTGGCCGTCTCATCCGCGCGTCGCTATGTCGACCAGAGGAACAGCAATACCGCCGAGCACTATGGATTCGCCCTGAAGCTCGTTGTCGATGCCGATCTCAAGGCAGTACGTCTGGCCAATCCAGACCGAGAGATCCACACGCTGAATGTCGGCGGCAAGCCAGTCGAGGGCATGAAACCGCCTGTGCGGAAGAACCCCCACTCCTATGCGCCAAGGAAGACTGCGTGGGCGCGTGAGGCGGGCGTCTACGGTGCTGCCGTGATCGGATTCGTCACCGATGAACGCGGAAGGGTGGAGCACCCGGTCATTCTCCAGGACCCCGGTTACGGACTCGGTATGGAGGCGGCGAGGGCCGTGAAGCGGTACAAGTTCAAGCCGGCGACGCTTCACGGGGAACCTGTAGCCGTGTACCGGATCGTGACCATCAACTTCCCTCCGTCACGCTAGCGCGGCCGGCCCGGTCAGCCGGCTGGCAGCGTCACCAGCACCTCGTTCCTGGCTGGCGCGCCCCTGACCCCGGGGCCGCCGCCCGCCGCACTCAGGTCAAGCAGGAGTGGGCCGTCCTCCTCGCCGAGGCCCTCGATCTTCGCTGTCTGGCGTCGGCCCACCGTTGCCGCTATGTGGTTGCCGTCCCAGACGATGTCGTTGGCCGGCGACCCCACGAGTCCCAGTGGGCGACGACTTCCATCCGCGTGCCGGCCGGAGCGCCAACGGCTCGGCGTACTCGTAGGCAGTCTGCCAGTTGAAGTCGTAGCGGCTCACACTGAGGAGCTAGCGCTCGGTCCCGTCCGGGAGGTTCGTCGTGGGCCTCATGTCCTTGCTCCGTGCTCGAGCTGATCGGCGGCGCGCGCCGCCTGGGCCTCGACGTGACGACGGAGGCCTACCCCTACACGGCCGGCTCGACCAGCCTCCAGAGCTCGGTCTTCGACGAGGGCTGGCAAGACCTCCTGGGCATCGACTACGGCGACGTTCAGTGGGAGACAACGGGAGAGCGGCTGACCAGGGAGACCTTCGAGCGCTACCGCCGCGAGGGCGGCACCGTCATCCTGCACGTGATGAAGGAAGAGTGGGTCGAAACGGCGCTCGGCAACGACTGGGTGATCGTCGCCTCCGACGGCATGCCCTACGCCCCGAAGGCGCACCCCCGAACCGCCGGCACCTACTCACGCGTCCTGGGCTGCTACGTCCGCGAACGGGGCACGCTCGACCTGATGACCGCCCTGCTGAAGATGACCCTCCTGCCTGCCGACCGCGTGGCCTCGATGTCCGAGCAGATGAGGCGCAAGGGCCGGATCCAGGTCGGCGCCGACGCGGACATCGTCGTGTTCGATCTGGACACGGTGATCGACACCGCCACGTTCGAAGGCGGGCTCTCGTTCTCGGAGGGGATCGTCCACACGATGGTGAACGGGGTGTTCGTGGTCCGGGATGGCGAGACGGTGGAGGGGGTGGCGCCGGGGCGGGCGATTGTGGGGCGGTTTGCGGGGGAGCCGGAGTAGCCGGCCGTTGAGCGAACCGCCGAGTCGCCGAGCCGCTCGCCGGCCCTGGACGATGCCTTGGTAGGGCTCATCAGCTTCAGCTTTGGACGGTACGCCCTCCCCGTTTACAATCGGGCCTACTTCGACTCCCGAACACCGCCCACTGGAGTACACACGATAGAGGCGTCACGGCCCATGACGTTGGTGGTGTGAGGGAAACCAGGCCGAGTGGCGCGGTCAGACTGGATGGTCAGATGGGAGCGGCTGATGCCCGAAGCGGCGGAAGCGTTGATGGAGGAGCGAGAGTTCTTCGAGGAGCACTTTGAGGAGTACAAGGAGAGGTACCCGGGCCGACACCTGCTGATCGTCGGCCGCCAGCTCATGGGCCACTACGCCACACGCGAGGAGGCGGTGGCCGCTGGCTACGAGATCGAGGACATCGACGCGATGCTCGTCCAAGAGAGCGGCACTCGTCCCCCGGTCATGTTCCTCCCCACCATTCTCAGTGGTTGAGTTTCCGTACCGCAACGGCTATCCGGCCGTGGAAGTGGAAGTGCGTCTCCCGGCCGAGAGGCGAGGTCAGCTCGCGGAGGCTGGCATCTCTCTTGGAGTCGAGCGTGGATGGGGCCTGATCGATACCGGGTCGTTCAGGTCCGGCTTCGACATGGTGGCAGCGGGCAGAGCAGGCGTAAGGCAACTCGGGTGGCAGTCTCTCCGCCGCCATGCCGGACCGGGCACATACAACGTGCCGCTGCTCGACGGCGACATCGTCGTGCCGGGCCTGAAGAGCCTTCGAGTTGAGCAGGGATTGGGTCTCGAACTCGACCATTTGGGCTTCATCGCCTTGATCGGCCGGGATTTCCTCGATGGGCTGCACCTCATGTGCGACGGCTGCGAGACCACGACCCGTCTCGAACCCTGCCGTCAGGACGATGTCGAAGTCGTCCTCCGCCCTACGGCGTGAAGTCAGCCTGCGGTAGCCGATTTCTCCCGAGCGCGACGCCGCGGACAGCATGTGGAGCCGCGTTAGAAGAACCGCGTCCCCCTACGGGAGACCCGTCCCACCCATTGGGTACGCCGCGGCCGCCTCACAGTGTCGGCTGCGGTTGGTAGGGCTCGACATGGATGTGGTCTTCCAGCTTGCGCGCCTGCATCAGGTCGTAGCTGGCCTGGCGCCGCAACCAGAACTCGGCATTGGACCAACCGGCCTTCTCCAGTCGAATGGCCATTTCGGGCGAGATTCCTGCGCGGCCGTTCAGGACCCGGGACAGTGTGTGCCGGGCAACGCCGAGCACCTTCGCCGCATCGGTCACGTTCAGACCGAGGGGTTCAAGGCAGTTCGCGCGGATGCTGCGGCCGGGGTGGGGAGGGTCGATCATCGTCATGTTGCCGTCTCCAGTTCTTGACTACTGGTAGTCCACCAAGTCGATGTCGAATGCGTCGCCATCTGCGAACACGCCATGTCGTCGCCTCCGATGGCATGCCCTACGCCCGGAAGGCGCACCCTCGAACGGCCGGCACCCACTTACGGGTCTTGGGCCGCTACGTCCGCGAACGCGGCACGCCCGACCTGATGACCGCCCTGCTCAAGATGACCCTCCTGCCGGCCGACCGGGTGGCTTCGATGTCCGAGCAGATGAGACGCAAGGGCCGGATCCAGGTCGGCGCCGACGCGGACATCGTCGTGTTCGATCCCGACACGGTGCTCGACACCGCCACGTTCGAGGACGGGCTCTCGTTCTCGGAGGGGATCGTTGACACGATGGTGAATGGGGTGGTTGTGGTGCGGGACGGAGAGACGGTGGACGGGGTTGCGCCGGGACGGGCGATTGTGGGGCGGTTTGGGGGAGGGCCGGAGTAGCCAAGCGCTTCGTCCGGCCCGCCCGCTACCAGGTCGAAACTGAAGACGCCCCCGACGGATCGAGGAAGAGACAGATTCACCCAACTGGTCTCCGTATAGGAGCAACAGAAAGTGAAAGGGTACAAGTACGACGACGACCAGACTGTTGGAGAGCTCGCGTTCAACTTCGTCGAACGCACTACGGCGGTCTCGTTGGGCCGATCGGATTGTGGGAGTATGCGAGTCGCCCCTCCTGCAAGCGAAGTGCTGACGAGGGCGGTCAGAGCGGCACAACGGCAGATACCACCTGAAAAGCTTGTGTGAATGTACTGCAACAACTGCCACGGAATCAAGGGAGCGCCGCCGACGGCGGGCTGTCTCCCGCTTTTGTCGGATTCGGAGCGAAGTCGGACCAAGCCAAGTGGGGCCTTTGTGGTTGCGACGATCTCCCTCGCTGTGAGTGTTGTCGCGTTGGTCTCCATACAATGAGCAGGCATGCAGGGGCCGACTAGGGCCGAGGCTCTGGATTCGGCTCCTCGTGAGACTGCCCAAGCATCACGCGAATCTCCTCGACGCTGTAGGGGGGATCCTGCCGGTGGGCGACAGCGTGGCAGTTGGGACACAATGGGACTAGATCTCGCGCTGGATCGATGATCGTGTCGGCTTCCAACGCGGACAATGGCGTCGTGTGGTGCACTTCAATGAAACCCCTCGCCACCTCACCATAACGATCGCCGAAGTCGAGCCACGCTGGTCGACTGCTCTGCGCCCGTGATCCAGGGCACCATCAGCCCTGCGACCGCCTCGACGCAGGGGACAGCGACGGCGTTTCCGAACTGCCTGTAAGCCTAGGTGTCGGAGACCGGGATGGCGAACTCCCGCCCCCGGGCGTCGTCGAAGCCCATAAGGCGTGCGCATTCCCGCGGCGTGAGTCGGCGCGGGTTCTGCCCGGTCTGCCGAATCAGAATTTCCGAGCCGTCCTTGAAGTACCGGGCCGAGAGTGTTCTGGCAACGTCGTCGGGACCGACGAGCCCAAAGCCGAAGCCGTTCCCGGCCGCCCGGTGCTTGCGGGCGTAGGCCTGAAGGTAGGTCCATAGTCGATCCGAGAGCGTGTAGCGGGCGCCTACTGCGGCTTCAGAGCCGTTCGTCCAGGGGGGCTCTTCCAGCTCGGTGCCATCCTCCGGATGAAGGACGGAACCGAGCACCGGTCCGCCATCGGGCAACTCAAGGTCCTCGAACGAGAAGTTGTTCGGCTCCCGAAAACCGGCGATGAAGATCCGTTCCCGGTGCTGAGGCACCCAATGCCGCGCGTCGAGCACCCGCGAGTCAAGGAAGTACCCCAACTCCTCCTTCAAGGTCCGTTTGATCACGCGGAATGTCCTTCCGCGGTCGTGGCTGACGAGGTTCTTCACGTTCTCCAGCAGGAATGCCTTGGGCCGATGGTTCTCGATGATGCGTGCGATGTCGAAGAAGAGAGTTCCCTGAGCCTCGCACCGAAAGCCGTGAGGCCTCTGCAAGGCGTTCTTTTTCGACACCCCTGCTATGGAGAACGGCTGACAGGGGAAACCGGCAAGCAGCAGGTCGTGCGGCGGGATCTCCTCCGTATCCACCTTCGTGATTTCCCCGCGAATCTCGTCCTCGCAGGCATAGTTGGCGAGATAGGTTTCCTGGGCGAACCGGTTCCACTCGCTGGTGAAGACACAGGAGCCCCCGAGCGGCTCAAAGGCCTTCCGCATACCACCGATTCCGGCGAACAGGTCGATGAAGGTGAAGGGCGACGGTGGCGGTCGGTCCTCCTTCACGGTGGGGGCTGGAGCCTCGCGGTGAGAGAGAGTGCGCCTTGCCGGCGCCCGAGCCTCGCGCAGGCTCGTCTCTGTCGTCACTGCAGCCATGTCACTGCCACCATCATGCGCGCCGTGCGAGCCTCACACGCGCAGTCTACAGGAGGGGCCGCCGCACCGATCGATCCGGCATGGGGTCTGAGAGGCCCGGCAAGCCGGCGATCATGCGAACCTGGTCGGTGGGCCACAATGTCGCCAGCGTAGCGACGGCTACGAGTGGCCCATGAAGCCCCGAAGCGCCTCCACCACCCTCTCCGGCGCCTCCTCCGCCAGAAAGTGCCCGCAGTCCTCCAACTCCCGGACCTCGACGTCCCGAAGCGCCGACCTCCACCGCTCCAGTTCCTTCCTCCGGAACGCGATGTCCTTCAGGCCCCAGAGAATGAGCGCCGGCTTGTCCGCGAAGGCGGCGCGGTCCTGCCAGATCGAGCGCAGCCAGTCGCTCGCGCCCACGATGTAGGCCGGCAGCGCGGCGCTCGCGGCCCGTGCTGCGGGCAACGGCTGTGCCCTGCGGTAGTGAGCCATGATCTCCGGCGACAGGACACTGCGGTCGCCCACCGCCCTCGGCATCACTCCGTTCACGAAGATGTTGTGCCGCAGCAGCAGGTACTGGCCGATCCAGCTCGACATCAGGAAGCTGAACGACTTGAAGTGGAAGTCGTTCGCGACCGGCCAGCACCAGGTGTTCGCGATGACGAGACGCTTGACGCGCTCCGGGTGCCTGCGTGCGAAGTCGAGGCCGATCGGCCCGCCCCAGTCGTTCATGAACAGGGTGATCTCGCGAAGGTCGAGATGGTCGAGCAGAGCGGCCAGGCGGCGCGCGTGACTCTCGGGATGATGGTCCTCGCGCCGTGCGCTCCGTGACGAGAGCCCGAAGCCGATGTGGTCGAGTGCGACACAGCGGAACTCCGATCGCAGCTCCCGGACCGGATGCCGGAACAGGAACGACCATGCGGGGTTGCCGTGGACGAACACCAGCGGCTCGCCCTCGCCTTCGTCGATGTAGTGCATCCGGTGATCGGGCGGGAGGGCGAGAAAGCGGCTCTCGAAGGGAAACAGGTCGTCCGAAACCCAATCGGGCCGGGCGGTCGCTGCGATCCCGTTCACCCGGCGCACAGCTCCCTGAGCTTCTCGAGACAGTCCGCCCAGCTCCGCTCGTGCTCGTCGCGGTCCTCGTCCTGGGTGAACCGGGCATGAGTGAGCGTGAGGCGCGTCCTGTCGGCCGATTCGGGTTCGAACTCGATGGTGACCAGCGTGTCGGTGTCGCTGCCTTCCCAGCGCCAGGTGTGCAACCAGGCGACGTAGCGGCGCGACTTCCCGGTGCACGCCGCGGGCGAGCCAGCGCTGTCCGTCGGTCCCGCGCATCTCGATGAGGAACGTTCCGCCGACCGCGACGTCGGCGACCGCGCGCGAGGCCACGGCATTGCCCGGCGCCAGCCACTGCCTCAGCAACGCCGGGTCGGTCCATGCCGCGTAGACCCGTTGGACCGGTGCGTCGATCACGCGTCGCAGCGTCAGGTCCGTCATCGCCGTTCGCCCTCCTCGTCGGTGCCGGTTTCGACCAGTGCGCCAAGCGCATCGAGGCGCTCCGTCCAGAAGCGCGTGTGGAACTCGAGCCAGTCCTGGGCGTCCGGGAGAGTCTCGGGGACGAACGTAGAATCCCCGCAGCCCCAGGGAGGAACGTGATGCTCAGGAACATCCTCGCCGCCATCGTCGGCTACATCGCCATGGCCGCCGTGCTCTTCGCACTCTTCTCGCTTCTGTGGCTGACGGTGGGGCCCTCGCGCGCCTTCGAGCCGGGTTCCTGGGAGGTACCCGGCGGCTGGGTCCTCGTCCAGCTCGTACTTGGGCTCGTGGGTGCGTACATCGGCGGGCAGGTCTGTGCCAGGGTGGCGCACGATGCCAGGGGCGCCACGCTTCTGATCGGCCTGGTGATCGTGCTCGGAGTGGTGAATGCCCTGATCCCGCCGGAGATGGCGGCAGGACCGCGCCCCGACGACGTGTCGATGATGGAGGCGACCGCGGGCGCCCGGCAGCCGGTGTGGTTCCTCTGGCTCAACCCGCTGATCGGGGCCGTGGGCGCTTGGTTCGGAACGCGGAAGTTGCGCGCGGAACGTGTGCGGGGGACGGCCGGCAGCCCTTGATGCGGGTCGTGCTCTGCCAGGCAGGTTGCGCGTGCCGGCGGATCAGGCGGCGGCAGGCCGCTAACGCCGCGGTGAACGGGCAGTCACCTGACCGCCCGTACCTTGAGGTGCAGACCCTCGCGTTCCTGGAGGCATCTGATGATCTCGAAGAGATTGCGCGCCTGCGGATTGCCCTTCGGACCGAGCATGCGCATCAGGCTCTTGGGGGACTTCGCGGTCAGCCCACCGAGTTCCCGAAAACCGATGGTCGCGTTGACGTAGTCGCGCAGAACCGACTTACCGACGTCGACCTCGCCGGCGAGAAGGCACTGCACACCTTCTTCGAGCAGAGCCTCCCGGAAGCCGGGGTCGTGATCGAGCCGCTCCCGGAGCGTCACTCTGAAATCGCGCGTCAGTGGCATGGTTTCAATCCTCCTGCCGCTTGTTTCGCCTGTACTCGTGCCATAACGCCACCGCAGCCTCGATGTCGCGCTGCTGACGCGCCTTCGTTCCACCGCCAAGGAGGATGATCAACGCATCACCGTCCCGTCCGAAGTAGATCCGATAGCCCGGGCCAAAGTCGATGCGGTACTCCACCACCCCGCCGCCGACACTCTTTGCATTGGACAGGTTGCCCATCTCCATCCGGTACAGCGCCGTCGCCACACGCGCGGCGGCGTGACGATCAAGGCGACTGAACCAGCGACCGAATGGGCTCGTGCCTCGGGCATCGACGAACTCCCCAACATCGAACACTGACGCATGGTAACAGATGCGTTACCGGAATGCGCGCCGCGATTGCGTGTCCGCCGTCGCTCAGCGCCGAGCGCGACGCCGCGGACAGCACATACTGATCCGAGCTGCCGCCGGAGCGCTTCCCCGCCATGCTGGAACATCTGGGAGACCGGTCCCACCCATTGGGTACGCTGCGGCCGCATCACAGTGTCGGCTGCGGTTGGTAGGGCTCGACATGGATGTGGTCTTCCAGCTTGCGCGCCTGCATCAGGTCGTAGGTGGCCTGGCGCCGCAACCAGAACTCCGCATTGGACCAACCGGCCTTCTCCAGTCGAATGGCCATTTCGGGCGAGATTCCTGCGTGGCCGTTCAAGACCCGGGACAGTGTGTGCCGGGCAACGCCGAGCACCTTCGCCGCATCGGTCACGTTCAGACCGAGGGGTTCAAGGCAGTTCGCGCGGATGCTGCGGCCGGGGTGGGGAGGGTCGATCATCGTCATGTTGCTGTCTCAATGCCGGCGCCCGCGCGGCGCGCGTCGCCCCGCTCGTACATGCGCCTAAGGCCGTCGCCGAGACGGTCGATGTCGAGTACGTGGGCACTGCGGGCGTCTTGCTGGAAGCCCACAGTGCGGCGGCAGCTTACCCTTGGGGAGCTGGATACGGCACTGCGGGATCTGTGCGAAGTGCTGTGGTTCTCCCCTGCGGCTGTGGCTGAGATCATGAGACTTGCACGGGAGACAGCTTCAGCCTGGACGGTCTCACCCGTCCCTGCTTACAATCTGGCCTACTTCGACTCCCGAACACCGCCCATTGGAGTACACACGATGGAGGCGTCACGGCACATGACGTTGGTGGTGTGAGGGAAACTAGGCCGAGTGGCGCGGTCAGACTGGATGGTCAGATGGGAGCGGCTGATGCCCGAAGCGGCGGAAGCGTTGATGGAGGAGCGAGAGTTCTTCGAGGAGCACTTTGAGGAGTACAAGGAGAGGTACCCGGGCCGACATCTGCTGATCGTCGGCCGCCAGCTCATGGGCCACTACGCCACACGCGAGGAGGCGGTGGCCGCTGGCTACCAGATCGAGGACATCGACGCGATGCTCGTCCAAGAGAGCGGCACTCGGCCCCCGGTCGTGTTCCTCCCCACCATTCTCAGGCCCGCCAGCCGGCATGGTTCAACTGGCTCAACCTGCTGATTGGGGTCGTGCGCGTCTCGTTCGGAACGAGGAAGTTGCGGCCTGAACCGCGAGTGCATGAATCGGCCCTTCAGGACCCCATCGGAAGAGTGAGGTTGCACATCCCTGTTCTTCTTCTGCTGATCGCCGCGGCGCCCGTGCTGGCGCAGGTAGAGCCGACCCCGGAGACGGAGGTGGATCGCCTGTGGGCCGAAGCGACGCGCTTTGTCCAACTGGACCAGTTGCCCGAGGCGCTCAGCGCCTTGGACGAGATCGCCGAGCTCAAGGCGCTCCACCTCGACCTGGAACTGCCGCCGCTCTTCTGGGCTGTCCGCGCTGCAGCAGCAGAGGAGGAGGGACTTGGCGACGTGGCCGTCTCATCCGCGCGTCGCTATGTCGACCAGAGGAACAGCAATGCCGCCGAGCACTATGGATTCGCCCTGAAGCTCGTTGTCGATGCCGATCTCGAGGCAGTACGTCTGGCCAATCCGGACCGAGAGATCCACACGCTGAATGTCGGCGGCAAGCCAGTCGAGGGCATGAAGTCGCCTGTGCGGAAGAACCCCCACTCCTATGCGCCAAGGAAGACTGCGTGGGCCCGTGAGGCGGGCGCCTACGGTGCTGCCGTGATCGGATTCGTCACCGATGAACGCGGAAGGGTGGAGCACCCGGTCATTCTCCAGGACCCCGGTTACGGACTCGGTATGGAGGCGGCGAGGGCCGTGAAGCGGTACAAGTTCAAGCCGGCGACGCTTCACGGGGAACCTGTAGCCGTGTACCGGATCGTGACCATCAACTTCCCTCCGTCACGCTAGCGCGGCCGGCCCGGTCAGCCGTCTGGCAGCGTCACCAGCACCTCGCTCCTGGCTGGCGTGGCCCTGACCTCGGGGCCGCCACCCGCCGCACTCAGGTCAAGCAGGAGCGGGCCGTCCTCCTCGACGAGGCTCTCGATCTTCGCTGTCCATCTGACAACATGACGAGGTGGACGGCGACACGCAGCCAATCAAGCGCTTGCACGGTAGTGGAAACGTCTTCCGAGACTTCGGTGACTCCGAGGCCGACCTGAAGCATGCGAAGGCCGTCCTTGCTGCGCGGATCATCGCGGTGTTGGACGACCGCGGTCTCGCCGTGCGGAAGACGGCGAGTCTCACCGGGTTCGCTGCGGCGGACTTCTCCCGCATCCGCAACGCCGACCTCGGGCGCTTCACGCTGGACCGGCTGATGAAGATGTTGGCCGCTTTGGACGCCAACGCCAGGGTCACGGTCAAGGTCGACCTGTCTCGGTCGGCTCCGGACGCCGCATCGAGTTCGGCCTGACCCGCCCGGGGAGCCGCCTGCGAGACTCGCGCCATCGCTGACCTGCCGTCTCAGGGAGGAACATGATGCTCAGGAACATCCTTGCCGCCATCGCCGGCTACATCGCCATGGCCGCCGTGCTCTTCGCACTCTTCTCGCTTCTGTGGCTGACGGTGGGGCCCTCGCGCGCCTTCGAGCCGGGTTCCTGGGAGGTACCCGGCGGCTGGGTCATCCTCCAGCTCGTACTTGGGCTCGTGGGTGCGTACATCGGCGGGCACGTCTGTGCCAGGGTGGCGCACGATGCCGGCGGCGCCACGATCCTGATCGGCCTGGTGATCGTGCTCGGAGTGGTGAATGCCCTGATCCCGCCGGAGATGGTGGCAGGGCCGCGCCCCGACGATGTGTCGATGATGGAGGCGACGGCGGGCGCCCGCCAGCCGGCATGGTTCCTCTGGCTCAACCCGCTGGTCGGCGCTGTGGGCGTCTGGTTCGGAACGCGGAAGTTGCGTGCGCGGTCAGGAAAGGCCCGCTAGCGCCCTCAGGCTGCTCCGATACGAGCCCAGCATCGGCGACGCGCCCTGAACCCAGTCGGGTGTCAGCAATCCAGACTATTGCTAACGTAGGCTTGTGACGCCCCGGACTGACCTTGGAGGCCTGACGATTGCTCGTAGCCGACGCTTCCCCGCTCATTGTCTTGGCCAAGCTGCGCCGGCTGTGGCTCCTCCGGGACCTGTACGACGTGGTGTTGATGGGCCCCGTGGTGAAGCTCGAAGCCGTCGATGCTGGCAAGGCCATCCGCGCAGCAGGTGTGGAGCAGATAGAGGCCGCGTTGGAGGATGGGTGGCTACGAATCGTGGACGTATCGATGGAGGAGCAGAGCCTGCAGGAACGGCTGACGCGGCTCTCGCGCTTGGACCGGGGGGAAGCGGAGGCCATCGCGCTGGCGAGGAGTCGCGGGATGAGATTGATCGTAGACGACTCGGAGGCCCGTCGCGTCGCCGAGACGGTCGGTGTCGAGTACGTGGGCACTGCGGGCGTGTTGCTGGAAGCCCATGTGCGGCGGCGGCTTACCCTTGGAGAGCTGGAGACGGCACTGCGGGAGCTGTGCGAAGTGCTGTGGCTCTCCCCTGCGGTTGTGGCTGAGATCATGAGACTTGCACGGGAGACAGACTCATGAAGAAAGAACAGACGGTGGGCGCCAGGTTGCCCTTGGGGCTGGTCCGGGAACTCGAGCTCATCGAGGAGGTCGAGCAGTCCGACCGCTCGACGACGGTGCGCCGGTTGCTCGCGAGCGCCGTTCACGACTGGAAGCTCAAGCACTACGCCCGGCAGTACGGCGAGGGCAAGGTCACGCTCGCGCGGGCGGCGCGCGATGCCGGTGTGTCGCTGTGGGAGATGATGGACTATGCCCGCAGCAGGAAGGTGCCCGCGCAGTACGAACTAGAAGACCTGCAGCAAGATTTGAAGACCATCTTCGCTCCGACAACTTCCCCGTAGCCCTCGCCCGCTCCAACACCATGCCCTGATCCCGGCGGAGATGGCGGCAGGACCGCGCCCCGACGACGTGTCGATGATGGAGGCGACGGCGGGCGCCCGCCAGCCGGTGTGGTACCACTGGCTCAACCTGCTGATCGCCGCCGTGGGCGTCTGGTTCGGATCGCGGAAGTTGCGCGCGTAGCCCGCGAGGGCATGGAGTACGCCGAGGTGTTTCGACACTCCGGGCCTGCGTCACCGCAGGTCGTAGGCGTGTCACCACCTACGGCCCACTCGCACGCTCTTCCTCCCAAGCCTGGTAGACGGCTTGGGCAAGTTCCGTCAGGCTCGCCTTATGGTCGTTCCAGACTTCCGGTGCTAGTTGGAACTGGATCTCCGGCTGTTCATCCTCGTCGGCTGGTAAGGCTTCACGGTTCTGCGGCCACGTCGTGTAAGGGACTTCCTCGACTCGTAGCCTGAACTCCTCCCTGCACAGGCGAATGGCGCGCGGGAAGAAGACGAGGGCTACTTCGTCCTGTTTGGGATCGACCCGCGCGAACTGAACCGAGCTGTACCGTCCCGAGGACTTCAGTCTCTGGAGCTTGAAGTTGAGCCCGTGGGAGTTCGACCTCTTCATCGCTCGCGGCCAGTCTGCCTCGAACACGCCCTTGACCTTGTCGAACAAGGCCGGGACTCCGCATCGACTGAGCTTCTCATTGAAGACCTCCTGGAGTTCCTGCCTACTCCTGCGCCTGCGTCGTGCGGTCCGTTGGGCATTGTCCGTTGGCTGCACTTCCACCCGCTTGGCCAGCAAGCTCTTCCCACCTTGGTCGAATCCGTGGAAGGTCAGCAGGGAGATGTCCATGGCGCTGTTGTTGGCGAGGAACCTCACCATCCGCTCCGTCCTGTCGTCGACGCCGAGCCCAACCAGAAACAGGCGCAGCGGCTTGAGGGACTCCAACTCACCGAACAGCGGACCGTACCAATCTTCGAAGTCCTCGATCTTGTCGATGCCGTGAGCACCTGACGCTGCCGCTATGTGACCGGCGAGCTCTTCGAGGTCCATGTGGTCGAGGTGAGACGCGTAGTCGATCACCTGCGCGACCGCGTCCCGTGACAGCGTGCCGCGCTTCAGTTCGAAGACGGTCAATCTGCCGTCTCCGTCTACTCCTAGGAGATCAAGCGGCCCGCCCTCTGTAGGTGTCTGCCGACCGACCAGGGTCAACCCCTCGATCAGTAGGTGCGGATTCTTGACCAGGGCCTCTTCGAGCATCTGTTCGGACCTGAGCCGGTTGGCCGAAGCCAGAGGAATGGCCCGCGAACCATCGAGTTGCCAGAGCTTGATTCCTTCCACGTCGGTCGACCTCCTCGTGCTTCTCGCAGCATTCCCGCAACGATCCATGCGGTGGCGGCCACTGATCCTAGCCCTAGAGCCTCGCAGGCTGCTTCGCACTGACACCGGATCGGCCTACGCCTCCGAGAGCCCAGATCATGGCCGGTCGAAGCGCGGACGCCGTCGAGGTACTCGATTGGCTTCCCGTGCCACCTTCCGTCGTCGTACGACGGTGTCGTAATGGTGTTCGCAAGGCGGGGACTCGAGCCCGCGGGCTACCGCGAACTGACCGTAGACTCTCCCTACGCGGTACAGCGAGCGGTTCGTCCGGGACCGCGCTGCGGATGAACGGCGGCTGGTACGACGTTCTCCGTTTGGACGATAGATTAGAGTGGCGGCTCGCCGAAGCGCATCGAGCCAAGTCGTGAGAAGGTCCGGGGAGAACACCGTGGCGGCGAACGACGACGACCAAGGTCAACGCATGAGTGAACCGAATCCTGAGGACAAGGAGCGGGGCCGAGGGGTTGGCCGTATTCAGCGTCTCGGACTCCGCGAGGTCTGGAGCCACGAAGCGCTTGACTTCACGACTTGGTTGGAGGAGAACGCGGAGATCATTACCGAGGCCACGGGCCTTCAACTCAGTGGCGTCGAACGCGAGCAACCTGCTGGCGCGTTCAGCGTCGATCTCATTGCGGAAGACGAAGACGGTCGTCCGGTTGTGATCGAGAACCAGTTAGAGAAGAGCAACCATGACCATCTTGGGAAGCTCCTCACCTATTTCGTAGGCATCCAGGCACGGAAGGCACTGTGGATCGTGGCGGATCCTCGTCCTGAGCATGTGGCGGTGATCGCGTGGTTGAACGAGAGTTCTTCTGCGGACTTCTACCTGCTCAAGCTCGAAGCGATTCAGATCGGTGGGTCAGAACCGGCGCCGCTCCTCACTCAGATCGTAGGCCCGAGCGAGGAAACCCGTGAGGTAGGCCGGAAGAAAGGGGAAATGGCCGAACGGGAGCGACTGCGTTACCGCTTCTTCGAAGGACTGCTGGAGCACGCCAAGACAAGAACTCAACTGCACGCGAACATCAGCCCCAACAAGTATGGGTGGGTCGGGGCAGGGTCGGGGATCGCCGGCGTCACCTTTAACTATGTCGTCGGCCAACGCAACGCTCGCGTCGAGTTGTACATCGACACCAGGGACGGTGACGAGAACCAGCGTATTCTCGAGGTACTTTCCGGCGAGAGGCACAAGATCGAAGAAGCCTGTGGCTTCCCGCTGGAGTGGGATACCAAGGAAGGACGACGGGCGTGCCGGATCCAGAAGACGTACGCCACTGGCGGGTACCGGGATGAAGACACCTGGGAAGCCGTCTACGAGGAGCTGGCGGAGGCGATGGCCAAGCTCGAATCGGCACTCAAGCCGCACCTCAAGAGGTTGTAGAGATCAGAGGCGCCTAGGCCATAGCTGCGAGGAGATAGCCGGCACGCTGTGGGTGCTGCACGTGTTCGTGAAGAAGTCGACGAGGGGTATCAGAACTCCGAAGCGTGAGATCGACCTGGTACGGGCCCGCCTGGCGCGGCTAAGAAAGGAACTACTACCTTGACTGAGAAAGACATCGAGCTCGTTCGCGGACGTGCTCGGAGTGGTGAACGGCCTGATCCCGCCGGAGGTGGCGGCAGGACCGCGCCCTGACGACGTGTCGATGATGGAGGCGACCGCGGGCGCCAGCCAGCCGGCATGGTTCCTCTGGCTCAACCCGCTGGTCGGCGCCGTGGGCGTCTGGTTCGGATCGCGGAAGTTGCGCGCGCGGTCAGGAAAGGCCCGCTAGCGCCCTCAGACTGCTCCGACCAGCACCTGAGAACTCGTGCTGGTAGCGGCGAAGTTCCAGGCTTGCATTGATCGCGGTGACGAAATGGTCGTCCGGCAACGTGTCGTCACCGAGCCTCGTCGTGAGCCAGCGCGTGACGTCGGACCAGCGCCAGAGCCGGTAGCGGCCGCGCGGATCGGTGACGGGAGCCGGGAAGCCACCCGGTCCCCGCGCTCCGGTGACAAGCAGCCTGACGCTTTCGCGAGAACGCCCCAGGCGGGTGGCGATGTCGGTCATCGATACGAGCCCTGCATCGGCTACGCGAGTTACCTGCACGCCGTCGACCTTCTCGACGTCCCGTACGGCGGAGATGATCGCCTCGCCGAGGCTCTCCGCTTCTCGGTCGAAGTCGACGTACTGAACGCCATCCACTTGCCCGACCGTTGCGTCGTCGCAACCTGCTTCGAAGAGGGCGTCGATGGATGGTTCGCTTTGCAGGTCCGTTCCGTCGACGATCAAAGTGAAGTGCTGGATGGGCATCTACAAGTCCTCCCTGGCCTCCGGGCCCCCGACATGCCACCTCGACATCCTTCTTCGGATGCCGTGCTCTCATCGCGTTGACACGATACAACAGTTGGCTGCGCCGTGGAAGCGGCAGCCGCCTTCCCGGCCCGACCTCGCGGTGCCGCGTGGCGGGCCCGGGGGCCGTGGTCGCCGCTGTGCGGCGCGTCTACCTGGCCGCCTGCGGCGGCAGCCGGCGGGGACGCCGGCGTACCCAGTGGGCGGAGCTGGACGATCCGCCGCCTCAGCCCAGCCGGTCTCGCACCGCCACGCGCGCTTCCTCGTACTGCGCGATCAGCTCGTCGCAGAGTTCCGCCGTGGTCTGCGCCTTGTTCACCATGCCGACGCCCTGGCCGGCGGAGAAGATCTTCTTGTAGCGGCCGCGTGCCTTGCTGCGGTCGACGGTCTGGCCGTGTGGGGTCGCCCTGACTTCGCCCAGGTCGAGGCCGGCGGCTTCGATGCTGGGGGCGAGGAAGTTGGCCGGGAAACCGTCGAGGGCGGTCGTGAAGAGGACATCCTTCGCGGTCGCGCCGAACAGGGCGTCGCGGTAGTCCTCGCTGGCCAGGGACTCGCGGACGGGGATGAAGCGGGTGCCCATGTACGCGAGGTCGGCGCCCATCGCGAGTGCGGCGACGATGTCGCGGCCGGTGCTCAGCGAGCCGGCAAGGACGATCGGCTTGTCCGTGATCTGGCGGACCTCGTTGAGCAGCGCGAACGGGTTCAGCGTGCCGCAGTGGCCGCCGGCGCCGCCGCAGACGGCAATCAGGCCGTCGGCGCCGGCTTGAAGCGCCTTCTCGGCGTGGCGGCGGGAGGCGATGTCGTGGAAGGCGACGCCGCCGTAGTCGTGAATCTGCCGGAACACGTTCTCGGGGGCGCCCTTGGACGTGAGGATCACAGGCGCCTCGTGCTGGATGCACAGGTCGAGGTCGCCCGGGTAGCGCTCGTTCGTGCGGTGGACGACGAGGTTCACGGCGTAGGGCGCGGGTTCGATTCCCTGTTCGCGCAGCGCCCGCATGCCGCTGGCCATCTGGCCGAGCCAGTCCGCGAAGACCTCGCGCGTTCGCGTCGAATGGGCCGGGAAGCTGCCCATGACTCCCCGCGAGCAGGCTGCGAGCGCCATCTCGGGCGACGAGACAAGGAACATCGGCGCCGCAATCAGAGGAATGCGGAGACGGCCTCCGAAGGTGAGGTCGATCGTCATGGCCTGGAGCGGGTCGAGCCGGTGCTGCGCGGCGGCGGGCACGTTCGCCACCTCGAAGCCGACTTTCCCCGTGCGAGCGCCATCGTCAATGCTCGGGCGGGCCGGCCCTACAGCTTTCCGGTAGCCCGCGCCCGGTCCAGTACCGGCTGGAACAGGCGCAACGTCGCCGCATCGACCAACTGCCCGCCCTTGCCGCCGGCGCCGGCCCCGGCTTCGAGGGACTCGTTGTAGAGGTCGACCATCTTCTGCGCCCGTTTGATCTCCCGGGGCGACGGCGCGAAGACGTCGTTGGCGAGAGGGATCTGATTGGGGTGGATGCACCACTTGCCGACGGCGCCGAGGGTGGCGGCGTAGGTGGCCTGGGCCATGTAGGCCTTGTCGGCGCGGAAGTCGCCGAAGGGGCCGTCAATCGCGTCGATGCCGGCGGCGCGGCAGGCGGCGATCATGCGGACGCGGTGGGCGGACCACATGTCGCCGGGGTAGCGGTAGTCCTTGTCCAGCTCGTGGCCGAAGCGCATACCCATGCTCGCGGAGAGGTCGCCGAAGCCGAGGATCAGCGCCTCGAGACGCGGCGAGGATGTGGCGATGGCCTCGACGTTCGCGAGCCCCTCGGCCTCCTCGATCAGGGCCTCCAGGCCGATCGGGCGGTCCAGCCCGAGCTTCTGCTCCAGGCAGTCGAGCAGCGTTTCGAAGAACCACACGTCGCGCGGCTGCTTGACCTTGGGCAGGATGATGATGTCGAGGTTCTCGCCGGCGCCTTCGACGACGCTGATCACGTCGTCGACGGCCCAGCGGGTGGTGTGGTCGTTCACGCGCACGGAGCGCACCTTGTTGCCCCAGTCGAGGTCGTTCAGGCCGTCGATGGCGATCTGGCGGGCGCCCTCCTTCTTCTCGGGGGAGACGGCGTCCTCCAGGTCGAGGAAGACGAGGTCGGCGTCGCTTGCGGCCGACTTCTCGACCATCCTGGGGTTGCTGGCCGGCACGGCCAGTTCGGAACGTCTCAGTCGCATGGTTTCTCCTTGGGCGGGTGGTCTTGGCCGGATGCGGGCGAGACCCGCCACCCGGGTGCCGGCGCTGCGCACCGGATGCCGACGGGAACCCGGCTGGCGCGACTCCGCGCCAGACGCGAAACAGTCCGTGCGTCCGTCATCGGACGCACGGATGACACGTCGGCGCACCCAGTGGCGGGTGCTCTCCAGGGGCCGCTCGCGGGCTCAACCGGCATCATCGTCGTCCAGGCCGGCGCTGATCCCGAATTGGGCGAGGATCTCGTCGCGGTGCTCGTCGAGCAGGGGCGCGCGCCGGCGCACGCCGGTCTTCGTTTCGGTGTACTTGATCGGCGATCCCACGATCCTGACCGGCTCGTTCTCGCCCGGCAGCTCGACTTCGGCGACCATCTCGCGGACCGCGGTGTGCGGGCTCTCGAAGATGTCGGCCGCGGTCTGCACGGGGCCGCAGGGTACCCGGCCGCCCAGCGCGTCCGTGACGTCGGCCCGGGTGAGCGCGCCGGTCCACTCGGAGACGGCCGCCTCGACGAACTCGCGGTTCTTGCGCCGCGCCGCGAAGTCCTTCGTCCGTTCGTCGTCGACGAGCTCGGGTCGCCCCATCGCCTCGCAGAGGATCTCCCACTGCGCCGGCATGGGCGCCGCAATCGCGACGCCGCCGTCCAACGCGTCGAAGATGCCGAACGGGCACAGGCTGTGATGGTGCTTGCCGCGCGGACCGAGCTGGTTGGACTTCTCGGCGCCGTAGTTCGCGAACAGCGACTCGCAGAGGAAGTTCACGCCGTCGACCATCGCGACGTCCATGAACTGGCCCTTGTCGGTGCGCCGCGCGTGGTGGATGCCGGCGACGACGCCGAGCGCCATCAGCGTTCCGGGATACAGGTCGCCCACGGAGGCGCCCCCGGGGTAGCCCCCTCCGGACCCGCCGTCGCCGGCCGGGCCGTTGATGTGGGCGAAGCCGCCCATGGCCTGGGCCACGATGTCGAAGGCGGGCCAGTCGGCGTAGGGGCTCTCGCCGGTCCGCGGGTCGCCGAAGCCGCGCAGCGCCGCGTAGACGATCCGCGGGTTCCGCTCGCGAATCGCTTCGTAGCCCAGCCCAAGCCGGTCCATCACGCCGGCGCGCATGTTCTCGAGGACGGCGTCGGCCTGCTCGCACAGGCGAAGGAAGGTCTCGCGGTCGGCCTCATCCTTCAGGTCGAGCGAGATGCTGCGCTTGTTCCGGTTGATGCTGCCGAAGTAGCCGCCGAAGTCGCAGCCGCCGTCCGTCCCGGCCTTGCCCTGGGCGGGGTGGATGAAGTCCGGCGGCGTCGGCGGCGAGGGGCGCGACATGTCGCCCGTCGGCGGCTCCACCTTGATCACGTCGGCGCCGAGGTCGGCGAGGATGGCCGAGCCGAACGGCCCGGCGAGCGCCATCGTGCAGTCGATGATCACGAGGTCGCTAAGCGGGCCCGACCCCCCGCCCACTACGACCCCCAGTGCGAGCGGCGCTTGATCAGGACCTCGCGCTCGCCCTCGAAGACGATCGTGCCGTCCTGCTTCGTGCCCCAGTGCTTGAAGCGGACGACGCCGGCGTCGTCGCGGTCGGCGTCGCGGACCTCGAGCACCTCGGTGTAGGCGGTCAGCGTGTCGCCGAGGAAGACGGGCGCGCGGAAGCGCATCTTGTCGAGGCCGAGTTCGGCGAGCGCGTTCTCGGCCGTGTCCTGGGTCGCCAGGCCGATGACCGTCGAGCCGGTGACGAGGCCGAACACGAGGCGCTTCCCGAAGGGCGACTTCTGCATCCGGTCCTCGTTGAAGTGACCGTCGGCGGTGTTCATCACGAGCTTGGTCAGGAGCTGGCTTTCGACCTCCTCGATCGTCGTGCCGCGGGCGTGCTTCATCTTCTCGCCGGCGGTGAAGTCCTCGAAGTAGGTCCTGCTCGACGTAAGTGCGGAGAAGTCTGGATCAAGCATTGCGGTTGGGAGATCTACCACGCGGTGCACCACAGAGTCGTTGCGGCTTCGCGGCGCCGTTCCGCACAAGAGAGGAGCGAGGCTGGCGCCTCGCGCGTTTCTTGGGCCGCCTGCGGCGGCAGCCGACGGGGACGTCGGCGCACCCAGTGGGTGGTGCCACCCAGTGTGTGGCCCATCCGGTGCGTGGCTTATCCGGTTGTCTGCGCGCTACGATTCCCGGATGATTCCCTGGAACAAGCTGAAGTCGACTCTCGAGCAGGATTCCGAGTTCCGGTACACGATCCGGCACTGGACGGCGAGCCTGCGGCTCAGTGTGGGCGACCGTCATCACGCGATCCGCTTCGAGGACGGCGCTATCGCGGCGGTCGAGCCGTGCGAGGCGGACACGCCGACCGACGTCTTCCTCGCCGGGCCGGAGGAGGAGTGGCGGGAACTCCTGCGCAAGGTGCCGCGGCCGTTCTACCAGGATCCGTTGTTCGCCAGTGTGCATCACGGCATCGAGTTGAACCGCGATCAGCTTGCGTACGCCGCGTACTACCCGGCGCTGCGGCGGCTGGTCGGGGTGATGCGCGAGATCGCCAACCCAACCGAGGGAGCTTCCGCATGAACGCGTTTCGCCTGCTGCTTGGCGCCATCTTCGGCGTGATCGTCGTCTACACGGTATTCGTCGCGTTGGAACACGGCCTGGGCCTGTTCGCCGTCTTCTTCGGCGACATCGCCGAGGCCGGGTGGCCCGGCCAGTTCAACCTGGACTTCCTGGGGATGCTGATGCTCTCCGGTTTCTGGATGGCCTGGCGCAACCACTTCACGCCGGGCGGGCTCGTGCTCGGCGTGGGGGGCCTCTTGCTCGGCGCGCCGATCCTCACGCTCTATCTGTTCATCCTGAGCCAGCAGACGAACGGCGACGTGAAGCGGATGCTCCTCGGCGACAGGCGGGCCGCGGCCTGATGCCCACGTTCGCGCGGAGGGTCGGCCGCTACCTGGACCTGGACGTCCAGGGCGTTTCCTACGAGGTCTACTTCGAGTCGGCGGGAAACCCGGACGGCATCCCGCTGGTGCTCCAGCACACCGCCGGCTCCGACGGCCGCCAGTGGCGCCATCTGCTGGAGGACGAGAGGATCGGCCGGCATTTCCACCTGCTGGCCTACGACCTGCCCTACCACGCCAAGTCCGTGCCGCCGACGGGCGTCGAGTGGTGGGAGCAGGAGTACAGGCTGACCAAGAGCTTCCTGCTCGACTTCGTCGGCGCCTTCGTAGGCGCGCTCCAGCTCGAAGACCCGGTCTACATGGGCAGTTCGATCGGCGGCCACCTGGCCCTCGACCTGGCCTTGCACCGGCCGGGCCTGTTCAAGGCCGTCATCGGGCTGGAGGCGGCGATCAAATCGGATCCGGGCAACATCGACCTGCTCGACCACCCCGAGATCAACAACGGCTACAAGAGCGACCTGATGATCGGCATCACCTCGCCCAAGGCGCCGGAGGCGTATCGCCGCGAAGTCGGCTGGTGCTACAGCCAGGGCGCGCCGCGGGTGTTCCGGGGCGACCTCTTCTACTGGGGCTCCGACCACGACCTGGGCGACAGGGCCTCCGAGATCGACACCTCGCAGACGCGGGTGTTCCTGCTGACCGGCGAGTACGACGCCGCGACCCCGCCCGCCCTGTCCGAGGCCGTCGCCGCCCAGATCAAGGGCGCGAGCTTCCAGACGATGGAGGGCCTCGGCCACTTCCCGATGTCCGAGGACCCGGAGCGGTTCTACGGGTACATCGAGCCGGTGCTGGCGGAGATCGCGGGGGATCAGACGCGGCTGGGTTCGCCGGACTTTTCGCCCGCAGACGCGGCGGGCGGCTGAGGCGTCATGCCGTTCCGCCCGCTCCGAAATCCAGCACCGGGGAGCCGGGCACGCGAGACGCGGGACGCGGGCCGGTGGAGGGAGTCACTCTGAGTCAGCTCCTGCAGGTTCTCGTCAATGGTCTGGCCGTCGGCTGTATCTACGGCCTGATCGCTCTCGGCTTCGTCCTCGTCTACAAGGCGACCGAGATGGTGAACTTCGCCCAGGGCGATCTCATGATGCTGGGCGCCTTCGTGGCGGTGACCCTGATCGGCGACGTCGGTCTGCCCTGGGTGCTGGGGCTGTTCATGTCCGTCCTGGCGCTGGCGGTCTTCGGCTATCTGCTCGACGCCTTCGTGCTACGCCGCGTTCTGGGCGAACCGCAGTTCGCCATCGTGATGCTGACGATCGGGCTGGGCTTCATCTTCCGCGCCGTAGCGGGACTGGTGTGGGGCTACGACCCGCGGAGCTTTCCCACTCCGTACACCGGCAAGTCGCTGCGTGTCGGCGAAGTCGTCGTGAGCTACGAGAACCTCACGATCCTGCTGGGCACCCTCGTCCTTTGCGTCGTGCTGTTCCTCTTTTTCCGCTACACGCGGCTGGGCATCGGCATGCAGGCCACGTCGCAGAACCAGCTCGCGGCCTACTACGTCGGCATCCCCGTCAAGCGTGTCTTCTCTCTGGTGTGGGCAATCTCCGCCGGCGTCGCCGCCGTGGCCGGGATCCTTCTGGCGCCCGTCTCGCTCGTCCAGCCCGGGATGGGATTCATCGGGATCAAGGCCTTCGCTGCCGCGGTGATCGGCGGCTTCGGCTCGATCCCCGGCGCGCTGCTCGGGGGTTGGATCATCGGCGTCTCCGAGCAGTTCGCGGGGGTCTACCTGCCCGCCGGTTTCCAGGAGATGGCCGCCTACGGCATTCTCATTCTGGCCTTGATCCTGCGGCCCGAAGGCCTGTTCGCACAGATTCAGCGAAAGAAAGTCTGACGGCCGGCGAGCAAAAGAATGCGGTTCCTCTTCAAGACCCACTACAACCAGGACATCGACCACCTCAAGCACGGTGGCGACCGGTTCTGGTACGGCTTGCTCCTCGTGCTGGTCGCCGCGGCGCCGGCGGCCCTCGGCACCTTCTATCTGGGCGAACTCAACCTGGTGATGATCTACGCCATCGCCGGCGTCGGTTTGATGCTGCTCGTGGGCTACACCGGCCAGGTGAGCCTGGGTCACGCGGCGTTTCTGGCGATCGGCGCCTATACCCACTCGCTCCTTCTGGGCGCCGGTCTCCCGTTCCTCCTCTCGATCGTCGCGGCGGTCCTGGTCACGGCGCTCGTCGGCGCCGGCGTGGGGTGGATCGCGCTCCGGATGACGGGCATCTATCTCGCCATCGCCACCCTGGCCTTCGCCATGCTCACCGAGCAGACGATCTCGCGCGCCGAGTGGCTCACCGGGGGCTTTCGCGGCCTCGCCGTTCCGCAGGCGAGCCTCTTCGGGATACCGCTCACGCAAGGCTGGCAGCACTACTACCTGACGCTCGCGCTCCTCGTTGTGACGCTCCTCGCGGCGCTCAACATCCTGCGGTCCTCGACGGGAAGAGCGTTGGTCGCCATCCGTGACTCGGAGATCTCGGCAGAGAGCGTCGGCATCAACGTGGCCGTCTACAAGACCCTCGCTTTCGCTCTCAGCGCCGGCATCACCGGCCTCGCCGGTGCTCTCTTCGCGCATCGCCTCGGCTACCTCTCGCCCGACGCCTTCACGTTCCTCATCTCGCTGCAACTCCTCCTGATGGTGGTGGTTGGCGGGGTCGGCTCGATGCGGGGCGTCATCTTCGGCGCGCTCTTCATCGGCTTCCTGCCTCAGCTCCTCGCCATCGCCCGCGACACGCTGCCGGCTCAGATCGCTCAGGCTCCCGGCCTCGAGCCGGGCATCTTCGGCCTCATCCTGGTGCTGGTGATCCTCTTCGAGCCCCAGGGCATCTTCGGCCGCTGGCTCAAGATCAAGAGCTATTTCCAGATGTTCCCGCTCTATCGCCGGGCGACGCACCGGCGCCAGAAGACCTACCTGCGCACGGAGCGACTGAGGTGAGCTACCTCGCCGTCGAGGACCTGTCGATCAGCTTCGGGGGCATTCGTGCCGTCGACGACGTGAGCTTCGACATCGAGGAGGGCGAGGTGTTCGCGATCATCGGACCGAACGGCGCCGGCAAGACGACGCTCTTCAACCTGGTGAGCGGCATCTACTTCCCCGACGGCGGGAGGGTTCGGTTCGCGGGCCGCGACATCACCTCGCTGCCGGCACATCGCATCGCACCGCTCGGCCTCGCGCGCACCTTCCAGAACATCGAGCTCTTCGAGCACGCCACCGTTCTGCAGAACCTCCTCATCGGCCGTCATGTCCACCGGCGCTCGACGGCGCTGTCCCATCTCCTGTTCCTCCCCGCGGTGAGGCGAGAGGAGCTCGAGCACCGGCGCCGCGTGGAAGACGTGATCGACCTCCTCGAGCTCGCCCACTACCGCGAGCAGACGATCGCGAACCTGCCCTACGGGGTGCGCAAGGTCGTGGAGGTGGGCCGCGCGCTCTGCCTGGAGCCGAAGTTGCTGCTCCTCGACGAGCCGACCTCCGGGCTGAACCCCGAGGAGAGCGAGGACATGGGATTCTGGATCGAGGACATCAACCGCGACCTCGGCGTCACGGTCGTCATGGTGGCGCACGACATGGGTCTCGTGAGCCGGGTGGCGGGGCGGGTGCTCGCCCTCAACGAAGGTCGTGTGATCGCGCAGGGCGGCCCCACGGAGGTGCAGAAGAACCCCGCCGTCGTCGACGCCTACCTGGGAGCGGACTGAGACCGGCATGGTGGAACCGCAGACTCACGAAGAGCCCGCCGCGGAGGTGCTGCTCGAGCTCAGGAACGTCGAGACCTACTACGGTCCGATCATGGCGATCCGTGGCGTCAGCCTCGTCGTGCCCGAAGGCCGAATCGTCGCCGTTCTGGGCGCCAACGGCGCGGGCAAGACGACCATCCTCCGTACGATCTCCGGCGTGATGGATCCCCAGAAGGGCGATATCTTGTTCGCCGGCGAGGACATAGCACGTCGCGATCCCGACGCCGTCATGCGCCTCGGCCTGAGCCACGTCCCGGAGGGCCGGGAGGTCTTTCCCTTCCTCCCGGTGAGCGAGAACCTGCGAATGGGCGCCTTCAGTCGCCGCGACCGCGCCCGCATCGCCGACGATCTCGAGCGCGTCTACGACTACTTCCCGGCGCTCGCCGATCGGGGCTCGCAACCGGCGAGCCAGCTCTCCGGCGGCGAGCAGCAGATGCTCGCCATCGGACGTGCCCTGATGGCTCATCCGAGGATGCTGCTGCTCGACGAGCCGTCGCTCGGGCTGTCTCCGATCCTGGTCCACCAGATCTTCGAGATCATCAACCGGATCAACGAGGAGCAGGGCATGACGATCCTCGTCGTCGAGCAGAACGCCCACGTCGCGCTGCGACACTCGCACTACGGCTACGTGCTCGAGAACGGAAGGGTGGTCATGGACGACACGTGCGAGAAGCTCGAGAGCTCGCCGGACATCCAGGAGTTCTATCTCGGCATGAAGGACCAGATGCCGAGGGGGGTCCGCCGGTGGAAGAAGCGCAAGACCTGGAGGTGAGCATGGGCGGCCTCGAATCGAATCCCGACCTCTTGCGTGAGACGCGCACGGCCGACGACGGCCGCGAGCTCGAGCTCTGGCGCGACACCAGCTTCGCCGGCACCGTACCGACGATGTTCTGGAGCCGCGTCGAGAAGTACGGCGACCGCATCGCGATGCGGGAGAAGGACTTCGGCATCTGGCAGGACGTCTCCTGGCGCACGTTCGGCGAGAAGGCGCGCCATACGGGGCTGGCGCTGCGGTCGCTCGGCTTCGGCAAGGGCGACGTCGCCTGCATCCTCTCCAACACGATCGTCGAGTGGATGTTCGTCGACATGGGGGTGCTGGGCGTCGGCGGCGTGTGCGCGGGGATCTACCCGACGGATGCGGCCGAGCAGGTGGACTACCTGGTCAACGACTCGAGCTGCAAGGTGATGTTCGTCGAAGACGAGGAGCAGCTCGACAAGGTGCTCGAGGTGCGCGAAAAGTGCTCCACGCTCGAGCAGATCGTCATCTTCGACATGGAGGGCTTGCGGGACTTCGAAGATCCGCAGGCCATGAGCTACGACGACCTGCTCGCGCTCGGACGCGAACAGGACGAGCTCCACCCCGAGGCCTGGGGCGAGTGCCTCGAGCTGGCGAAACCCGAGGACCTCGCGATCCTCGTCTACACCTCCGGCACCACCGGGCCTCCGAAGGGGGCGATGATCAGCCACCACAACCTCGTGTTTCAGTGCGTCAACGCCCCGCACGTCCTTTCGCAAGGTGAGGACGACGAGCGCATGGCCTTCCTGCCGCTGTGCCACATCGCCGAGCGGATCTTCGTCTACGGCTCCCTCTACACCGGCACGAAGCTCAACTTCGTCGAGAATCCGGAAACGGTGCCGGAGAACGCTCGGGAGATCCAGCCGACGCTGTTCTTCTCGGTGCCGCGCGTGTGGGAGAAGTTCTACTCGGCCATCAGCATCGCCCTCTCCGACGCCACCTTCCTGCAGCGATGGGCTTATGGAAAGGCGATAGGGATCGGGTTCAAACGAGCGGACAAACGCCTCGAGGGCGAAAAGCCGGGGGCGGTCCTGGAGCTCGCCTACCGCGTCGGCGATGTCCTCGTGCTGCGCAACATTCGGAAGTCCCTGGGCCTCGACCGCTGTCGCTGGATCGGCACCGGGGCCGCGCCGATCTCGCCCGATCTGATCCGCTGGTATCTCGCACTCGGCATCGACATGGTGGAGGGCTACGGCCAGACCGAGAACACCGGCATCGCCTCCATGCTTCGGCCGGGCGACATCAAGCCCGGCACGGTCGGCCGCGCCGTTCCCTACGGCGAAGTCAGGATCTCCGGGGAGGGCGAGATCCTGATCCGCGGAGAGTTCGTCTTCATGGGTTACCTCAACCAGCCCGAGAAGACGGCCGAGACGATTCGTGACGGGTGGCTCCACACCGGCGACGTCGGCGAGATCGACGACGAGGGCTTCCTCAAGATCACCGACCGCATGAAGGACATCATCATCACGGCCGGTGGCAAGAACATCACTCCGAGCGAGATCGAGAACCAGCTCAAGTTCTCGCCCTACATTGCCGACGCGGTGGTGATCGGCGACAAGCGCAAGTACCTGACATGTCTCGTGATGATCGACCACGACAATGTCGTCAAGTACGCTCAGGATCATCATGTGCCTTTCACCAACTACCAGAGTCTGTGCGCCGCGGTGGAGATCGTCGAGCTGATCCAGGCTCAGGTGGAGGCCGTCAACGCGAAGTTCGCGCGCGTCGAACAGGTGAAGACGTTCCGCCTCATCGACCAGGAGCTGACCCCCGAGGACGACGAGCTCACGCCGACGATGAAGCTCAAGCGCAAGTTCGTGAACGAGAAGTACCGCCCCCTGATCGATTCGATGTACGGAGGACAGCAGGCATGACCGATAGACACCGTTCCCTCACCGCCGCTTGCTTGGTTGTCGGCGCCGTCCTGGCAGGATGCGGGGGCCCCGATCGCGAGACCGCGGACGCGGCCGGGGAGATCGTGCTCGGCACCTACAGTGACCTGTCCGGTCCGGCCGCGGCCATCGGTGTCGGCAGCATCAACTCGGCGCGAATGATCTTCGATCGCGTGAACGAGGAAGGCGGCATCCACGGCCGCCAGATCCGCTTCGTCGTCGAGGACGGTCAGTACCAGGTGCCTCGCGCAGTCCAGGCGGCCAACAAGTTGATCCACCGCGACAGGATCTTCGCCATGGTCGGCGCCCTCGGGACGCCGATGAACAACGCCGTCATGAGCAGCCAGTTGGAGGCGGGCGTTCCCAACATCTTCCCGCTCTCGGGCGCGCGTTCGATGGGAGAACCGCTGCATCCGTTGAAGTTCGCCGGTATCTCCACCTACTACGAACAGACGCGCGCCGCCATCAGGTACTTCGTAGAGGAGAGGGGCAAGGAGCGCATCTGCACCATGGCCCAGGACACCGACTACGGAACGGAGCTGACCGACGCGGCGAACGATCAGCTAGGCGAGATGGGACGGGAGGTCACCGAGTCGACCGCCCACAGGCCTCTCGACACCGACTTCAGCGCGGCGATCCTCAGGCTCCGACAGGCCGACTGCGACCTGATCGTGCTCGGAACGATCATCGGCGACACGATCCTGGCGATCTCAGCGGCACGGGCGATCGACTGGGACGTCGAATTCGTCGGCCCGATCGCGACGTTCGAGTCCGAGGTCGCGGAGGCGGAGGGCGGCGTGACGAATGGCTTCTACGCGATGACGTCGTTCGAGTTTCCCTACGCCGATCATCCCCGCCAGGAGGTCCGCGACTTCGTCGCCGATTACAAGGAACGCTACGGCCAGGAGCCCAACACCGGCTCGCTGTTCGGCTGGTTGTTCGCCGACTTCACGGTCAGGGCTCTGCGCGACGCCGGGCCGGACCTCACGGTCGACTCGCTGGTCGCCGCGATTGAGTCGATAGACGACTACCAGGACATCTTCGGCGGCCCGGTCCTGAGCTTCGGGCCGGAGAAGCGTTTCGGCACGGACGAGTCTTTTCTCGCTCAGGTACAGGACGGACGGTGGGTGCGAGTCACCGAGAACCTGTCCTACTGACGCGGAGTTCGATGCTGCCCAGGTAGGCCCCGGGCGCCACTTCATAACGAGGATACCGGTCTTGACGACAGCCCTCCGAGCGGTCATTCTGGAACGCTGAACTCGATTCACAAGGAGGGCTGAATGCGCTCAACTGTTCTCGCTGCCCTGCTCGTGGTACTCACGGCTCCAGCCGGGCTCCAGGCCCAGGCCATGGAATCGGCCGAACCGTTCAAGGTCGGCACCTTCCAGATCGACGGCGAGGCCGTCGTGGGGCTCGTGCTGCGGGACTCGCTGATCGTCGACATCGGCGCGGCGAACACCGAGCTGGAGCTGGATTCAAGCTACCCCCGCCTCGCCATGCCGGCCGACATGCTCGAGCTGATCGGCCGGTACGAGTACGGCCTCAAGTACCGGCTCTACGAGATCGTCAACGACCTCGTCGCCGGGAAGCGGCTGTCGGAGGGCACGCGCGCCGCCTACGTCCACCCCGTCGACGACGTCAGGATCCTCGCGCCGATCCTGTATCCGAGCAAGCTGATGAACGCGGCGGTCAACTTCTACACACACGCGTGCGAGGGCTGCACCGAGGAGGAGCTGAAGGCGCGGACCAGGGAGCGGCAGGAGAACCGGGGCGTGCCCTATCTCTTCTTGAAGCCCACCCGCGGCGCGATCATCGGCACCGGCGAGGACATCGTGATGCCCTACGGCCGTGACCGGATCGAATGGGAAGTCGAAATGGCCATCGTCTTCGGCCGTACGGGCAAGTACATCTCCGCGAGCCGTGCATACGACCATGTGTTCGGCTACATGGTCGCCGTGGACATATCCGATCGTGGCGGGCGTCCGCCGGGTGGCTTCCGCGCCGCCCTGGACTGGTTCGTCGGCAAGGGCCATGACACGTTCGCGCCCCATGGGCCCTGGATCGTTCCGAAGGAGTTCTACGGCGACCCGATGGAGCGCCTGCACCAGACCCTGGTCATCGACGGCGTGACCGTCCAGGAGGCCAGGGCGGGAGACATGATCCACAACATCCCGGAGCTGATCGAGTACGCGTCGTCGCTCATTACCGTGTTCCCTGGTGACGTTCTGCAAAGCGGGACGTCCGGCGGAACCGGCGCCGGTCGCGTCCAGCGCGCGACAGGCTCGGGATACCTGCAGGCAGGCGAGACGATCAGTGCCAGCATCGAGGGAATCGGCACGCTGACCCACACCGTCGTGGCCGAGGAGAGCGTTCCGGACGACCTCTCCGGCTCGCAGCTCCCTCCGGTCGAGACCTATCGCCCGCCACGCTGACGGGACGGAGGTGCATTCGCCCATACGTTCTCCGACAGTAGAGCCGATGTCTCAGATGGCTGTCACAGCTTGTCAAAGCTGGGCGCGTCCCGAGGCGCGTGGCCCTGCCTTGACGGGTTCCAGGAGGGCAGGTGGTTCGGTTGCCGTCAAGCGTCTACACGTATACGATGTTCGGTATACGTGTAGACGTGCGGGGACGGCGAGACCATGAAGAGCAAGCTGACAGTCACCGTAGACAGTGAGTTGGTGCCTAGAGCGAAGCAGTACGCGCAGGCTCGGGGCGTCTCGCTGTCGTCTCTGATCGAGGCATCGCTGAGAGAGATGGCGGGTGAGAACACACCCTCGTTTGCGTCGCGGTGGCGGGGTCGATTCAAGCCGGCACGGCGGGCGGACGGCCGCTACGCAGCGCTCGCCCGCAAGTACCTCTGATGCTGCTGGACACCGACGTCCTGATCGACGTCGCCCTCGATCGGAGGCCCCATTCGGGACCTTCTACCGAACTCCTCGAGCGGATCGAGCAGTCGTCCCGTCGTGTCTTCGTGGCGTGGCACAGCCTGTCGAACTTCTACTACCTGGTGACTTCGGAGCGCGGAGATAGCGGCGCTCGTGACTTCATCGCCGAGTTGATCCGTTTCGTGGCCGTTGCGCCCGCGAATACGGCGGCTCTCCGCTACGCGATCTCCCTCCCGATGACGGACTTTGAGGATGCGATGCAGGTTGCCGCCGCACGGGCGTGCGGGGCGGAGCACATCGTGACGAGGAACGTGAGGGACTTTGTCCGGTCGCCGATTCCGGCAGTGACCCCGCGAGAGGCGCTGGCCCGGTTGTTCTGAGGGCGCCGCGACTACGCTCCGTCCCCGTCACCCTAAGCTGAACGGCCACTCAGCTACCCCTCGATCCCCCCGATGCACATGTACTTGATCTCCAGGTAGTCGTCGAGTCCGTACTTGGACCCCTCGCGGCCCTGGCCGGATTCCTTGACGCCGCCGAAGGGGGCCATTTCGTTGGAGATGATGCCTTCGTTGATGCCGACGATCCCGTACTCCAGCGCCTCGCTGACGCGCCAGATGCGGCCGACGTCGCGGGCGTAGAAGTAGCTGGCCAGGCCGAACTCGGTGTCGTTGGCCATGGCGATCGCTTCCTCTTCGGTGCTGAACTTCATCAGCGGCGCGACGGGTCCGAAGATCTCTTCGCGGAAGACCCGCATGTCGTCGGTCACGTTGGTGAGGATGGTGGGTTGGACGAAGCACTCGCCCAGATCCGACGGACCCCCGCCGATCTCGACCGTGGCGCCCCGGTCCACCGCGTCGGTAACGCGACTGGTCACGTTGGCCACGGCCTCGGTGCTGATCAGCGGACCCACGGTGACGCCCTCCTCGGTGCCGTCGCCCATCTTGATCCCGGCCACGGCCGCGGCGAGTTTCTCCGCGAACTCGTCGTAGACGCCTTCCTGGACGAGGATGCGGTTGGCGCACACGCAGGTCTGGCCCGCGTTGCGGAACTTGCAGATCATGGCGCCGGCGACCGCCGCCCCCAGGTCGGCGTCGTCGAACACGATGAAGGGCGCGTTGCCGCCCAGTTCCATGGACATCCGCTTCATCGTGCCCGCGCATTGAGCCATGAGCAGCTTGCCCACCGCGGTGGAGCCCGTGAAGGTGAGCTTGCGGACGGTGGGGTTGGACGTGAGTTCCTCGCCGATCTCCTCGGTCTTGCCGCAGAGGATGTTGATCACTCCGGCCGGGATGCCCGCTCGCGTCGCCAGCTCGGCCAGTGCATGGGCTGACAGGGGCGTCTCGTTGGCCGGCTTGCAGACCACCGTGCAGCCGGCCGCGAGGGCCGGTGCGATCTTGCGCGCGAGCATCGCGTTGGGGAAGTTCCAGGGAGTGATGCCGGCCACCACTCCGACCGGCTGCTTGATGCAGACGATGCGCTTGTCGTTGGAAGGCTGGGGGATCGTGTCGCCGTACACCCGCTTTGCCTCCTCGGCGAACCACTCGACGTAGCTGGCGCCGTAGGCGATCTCCCCGCGGGCTTCGAAGAGGGGCTTGCCCTGTTCCGCCGTCATCATCTGCGCCAGGTCTTCCTGGCTCTCCATCATCAGGTCGAACCAACGCCGGAGCAGCGCGGCGCGCTCCTTGGCCGTGGTGTGCCGCCACTGCTCGAAGGCCTTTTCGGCCGCCTCGATGGCTCTATTCGTTTCGGCGGTGCCGCAGCAGGCGACCTCGGCCAAAACCTCGCCCGTGGCCGGGTTCTCGACGGCGAAGGTCTCGCCGGAGTCGGCGTCGACCCACTGGCCGTCGATGTAGGCCTGGTCGCGGAGCAGCTTGGGGTCGGCCAGGTCCGGGCCGGCCGGCGGGACGCTCGTGTCTACGGAGGCGGCAATGCTCATGGACGTGACTCCTGCTGGTCGTTGGACAAGTTTAGGAGTTGCGCGGCAGGAAACTGGGTGCGCCGGCCTTCTGGCCGGCATCCGCTCCGGCCTGCATGCTCGTCGGTCTGAGGCGAAGCCTCGCTAGTGCTAGCAACTAGCCCTCCAGCAGCGCGATCATCTCCTCGATGTCCCGGAGCGACTCGGCCAGTACGGTCCGGTGCTCCTCGGACTCGACTTCTTCGAGCGACTCCATCCGTCGCTCGCGCCGGTCGCGGACGATGTCGAGTGCGGTCTGGTCGTTCAGTGTCTTCGCGCCGGTGTCGACGCCGCGCTCCAGGAGCAGGCGCGCGGAGTCGACCATGCCGTAGACGCTGGCCCAGTGAAGCGTGTTGTAGCCCTCGTCGTTCGTCGACTCGGGATCCATGCCGCGGTCGAGGAACTCGCGCAGCAGGTCGACGTCCTCCCGGAGAACGAGCGGGCGGGCCAGGTGGAACCGGTCGGCCTGCTCTCTCGACGGGTCGGCGCCGGCATCCAGCAGGGTGCCGAGGCAGCTACGGTCTTCCAGTCGGTGTGAGCGCATCAGCGCCACCCACAACGGCGACGCGCCATCGGGGTCCGGCCGGCTGGCGGCCTCGGGATCGCCGGCAAGGGCGGCCTGAAGCTCGTCGCACCGGCCCAGGCCGGCCAGGTCGGCGGTGGAGATCGTCGGATCCTGCGTCAGCGCGAGATCGATCTGGGCGTTCTGCCGCACACTGGACGAGAGCAGAATGAGCGACAGCGGCGTCTGACCGTTCTCGAACGGTTCGACGAGCAGGTCCGGCCGCTCGGGGAGCGCCTTCTCGAGGTCCTCGACGGGCCGTGAGACCACGAAGTGTCGGCGGAACGCGTCGTCGTCGAGAAACGCGAGGGAAGCGTCGAACGCCGACTTGCCGGCGATCATCGCCTCCAGGTAGTCGACGTAGGTCTCTCTGGCGTGGACACCCACGATCCGGTCCTGCTCCTTGCCGTCCTTGAAGAAGAGGACGTGGGGCACGCCGTTGACCCCCAGCCCGCGGTAGATGTCCGGCGACTCGTCGATGTCCAGCTTGCCGATCTTCGCGCGGCCCGCCATCTCCGGCGCCAGGCTCTCGACGATCGGGTCGACCACCTTGCAGGGGACGCACCAGGTCGCGGTGAAGTCGACCAGGACGGGGACGCCGGCCTGGTAGACCTCCTGGTCGAAGTTGTCGCTGTTGAGAAGGACGACCTGGGCGCCGGGTGCGGCCGACGGCGCGGCGTCGTCGCCGGTGGCGCAGGCAGCCAGGAGGGCTGCGAGCGGTAGGCAGAGGACGAAACCGACTCTCATTGTGGCTGCCTCGCGGGTTGGGGTCTGGCGGCTGGCGCGGCAGAGAGTGCAGAAGCCGGCGGATGGCAGGCCGGCGCACCCGGTTTGGCTGCGCACAATCCTCGCGGCGTCTACTCGCCGCCGGTGGTCTCGGTCACGGCGCGAGGCCCGCGCGCCGCGGGCGGCTCCTCGTCGCTGTAGACGCAGGAGATGAAGCCCATCAGCATTTCGTCGGTCGACATCGGACCGAACACCACGTCGCGGTCCGCGTTGAAGCCCCAGCGCTCCGCCTCCTCGGTGGAGTTGTCGAACCACATGTCAATCCGCAGGCGGGTGCCCTTCGGCAGCACCTTGGGCTCGGAGTACCAGTAGATCTCCTGCCAGTCGAAGTCCCAGTCCGGCACGTGGAGGATCAGCTCCTCCGTGCCGTCCGGGTAGAAGGCGGTGTACTTCGACTCGCGGCCGCGCATGTGCATGTGGGGCAGCATGCCGAGGACCGTCACCTCCCGGTCGAACGTGCGCTCGGCGGTGTCGTGCCAGTAGTCGTGGCGGGCCGGAATCTCGAACTCGAAGTTGCTGATCGGGAAGAAGTGGATCGGGTGCTCGACCGGCTTCGTCGCGAACTTGAGCGCGACGGACGACTGGTCCCAGCCGCCGCTGCCGGGGCCCGGCTCCTTGTGGTAGTGGAGGTCGAAGGTGAGCGTCGCGCCGACCTCGAGCAGCGAGCCGTAGCCCTCCGGCCACACGTGGGGCGGTGAGCCTGAGGTGGCGCCACCGAGGTAGTCGCCGTCGCCGCGAGTCTCTTCGTCGTTCGGCCCCTTGACGAAGATGTTGAAGTGGTGGACGAGCTCGCTGCCGCGGCGGAACTCGATCTCCTGCACCCACTTGTCCTCGGGCAGGAGGTCCGGCGTCAGGACAAGGCGGTGCTTGGTGTAGATGTCCTTGATGTCGTCTTCGACGTAGTAGGGCTCGGGCATCTTGAGCACCAGGTCGGGATCGGGGAACAGCCAGCCCTCGTCGTCTGACCAGTCGATGGGCTCTGGGCCGTCTTCGGGCCGCCCGGGCTGGGCGCCCGCCTCGACCCACCGGCGGATCGTCGCGATTTCAGCGTCCGTCAGGCCGCGCTCGTTCCTGAACACGCCGTCGAAGTGCTCCGAGGCGTCCCACGGCGGCATCTCCTTCGAGGCCGTCTGACGGACGATCGCGCGAGCCCACGGGCGAGCATCCTCGTACGTGGTGAGCGACATCGGCACACCGCCCCGGTAGATCTTGCCGCCCGACGGTCGGTGACACTCCTGGCAGTTCTCCTGCAGGATGGGCAGGACGTCCTCGTAGAATGTGGGGCCGTCCGTGGCATCGGCGGTGCCGTAGGCTGCCGCGGCGAAGACCAGGCAGAGAGCAAAACCAACCAGGCGTCGAGTCGTCATCGCTACCCTCCTGCAGAACGAGTCCGGATCCGCGCGAGCTTACCGCAGCCGCTATGCATCGTCGGGCGTGAGCGGATAGCGACAGGTCACTCCAGGGAAGCGCCGGAAGTCGTGATCGGCGGTATGCACCTCGCCTCGATGGGCGCGGGCCAGCGCTGCAATCTGCGCGTCGGTGACGAGGTCGCCGCCCGCGGATCCCGTGGCGGCGAGTAGTTCCACGACGTGCCGCACATGGTCTTCACCCGGCAACAGGAGGCGCGTGACGGGATGGGCGGTCCATTCGGCCACCAGATCGCCGGCAGTCTCGAGCGGGAGCGGTTCCTTGAAGGCGCGCCGGTTCGTGCTGATCCGCAGGAAGGCGAAAAGGACGGGCTGGCAGAGCCCGACCGGAACTGAGCCGCTCAGACAGCCGGCCCACCACTCCGTCGCGCGCGAGTTGAACGGACTCGTCGAATCGACCGAGTACAGGAGAAGGTTCGCGTCGGGGACGATCACTTCGGCCCGTTCTTCTCCTGGATGAGCCGGCGGGTGACTTCGAGAAACGCTTCCGCGTCGAGATCCGACTCGAGGGCGGACAGACTGCCGAGGTCGTACCCAGCCCTGAGGCCCATTGGAAAGCTCCGCTGGACGAACGGAGGACGCTCCGGGTCAGCCGCGACACCGACGAGGCCGCGCCGGACCGCATCGTTCAGGGCCTGCTTGAATGTCTGTCCCCGCTGCCGCATCGCCTCCCGCAGGAGGGACTCGGTGTCGGCGTCCAGCGTGACGGTGGTTCGCATGGACACATCATGATGTCAAAGGGCCGTGCTGTCAACGCATGCGATCTGGCGCCCGGGGTCCTGGCGGTGCCGGCCGCCTGGCTGCTGTCGCCTCCGGGCTAGTAGAGATGCGGGTGCACCGGAATCAGGTCGCCGCTTCGCGGCGCACCCAGTGTGGGGCGGTGGGTGCGTTGCGCTGTTCCTAGCCTGAGAAGTAGACCATCACCGCGGCGACGATCAGGACCAGGACGATCGACAGCGTCCGGTCCAGCTTGCGCTTCGCCGGGTCGGACTCGGCGAGGAGATCGGCGTTGCCGGCGCGGCTCCAGGTCAGTCCGGCGACTTGCTGCTCGGAGGGCGGCGGGAACCAGAGGCTCACCGCGACCAGGACGGCCGAGCAGATCAGGAACAGGAAGATCGCGACGTGCATGAAGTTGATGTCGGCGAAGGCGTAGAGCGCGCCGCTCAGGCTGTCCTTGTTCAGTTCCGCCACGAGCCGGCCCATGCCCAGCACGAAGCCGACGCCGAGCGACGCGATCGCGCCCTGGGCGTTCAGGCGCTTCCAGAACAGCCCCAGCAGGAAGACCGCGGTAATCGGCGGGGAGATGTAGCCCTGGACGCTCTGAAGGTACTGGTAGAGCGTTCCCGAGATGTTCTGCATCAGCGGGATCCAGAGCAGGCCCAGGCCCACGAGACCCACGGTTGCCGTCTGCCCGACGAGGACGAGGCGCCGTTCCGAGACGCCGGGGTGGAGCTTCTTGTAGATGTCGATCGTGATCAGGGTCGAGCAGGAGTTGAAGACGGAGGAGAGGCTGCTCATCAGGGCGGCCAGCAGGCCCGCGACGACGAGGCCCCGGAAGCCGGCCGGCAGGAGTGCGACGACCAGGGCGGGCAGCGCCTGGTCGGAGGAGGCGAGCTCGAGCTTCCCGGACTGCGACAGGCAGTAGGCGATCACGCCGGGCACGACGAACAGGAACAGGGGCAACTGCTTCAGGAAGCCGGCCAGAATCGTCCCGCGCCGCGCGTCGTCGATGCCGCGCGCGGACAGCGCCCGCTGGACGATGAACTGGTCGGTGCACCAGTACCAGACCGCGATGATCGGCGCGCCGAAGGCGATCCCGGTCCAGGGGAAGTCGGGGTCCGACATCGGCTTCCACATGTCGAAGAAGCCGGGGCCCGCCGTTTCGACCATGACCCGCCAGCCGCCGAGCTCGGCGAGACCGAGGATCGTCACCGTGGAGGCGCCGACGATCAGGACGATCGCCTGCAGCAGATCGGTGTAGACGACGGCGCGCAGGCCGCCGAGCACGGTGTAGACCCCCGTGATCACGACGACCACCAGGGCGCCGGTCCAGAAGTTGATGCCCATCAGGGTCTCGAAGACGACGCCGCCCGCGTAGATCGTCACCGAGATCTTGGTCAGGACGTAGCCGATGACCGAGATGACCGAGAGGTACCAGCGGGCCGCGGGCGAGTAGCGCCGCTCCAGGAACTCGGGCATCGTGAAGATGCCGCTCTTGACGTAGAAGGGAACGAAGAGCCAGCCCAAAAGGAGCAGGATGAGCGAAGCCTGGAGCTCGAACTGGCCGAGCACGAGGCCGCTTTGGGTGCCGGTGCCGGCCAGGCCGACGAGGTGCTCGGAGCCGATGTTCGAGGCGAAGAGGGAGGCGCCGACGACGAACCAGCCGACGTTGCGGCCGGCGAGAAAGTAGCTCGACGACGTGCGTTCGCCGTGCTGGACGCGCCTGATCGCCCAGACCGCGATCGCGAAGACGCCGGTGAAGTACAGCGCGACGACGGTCCAGTCGAGGGTGGTGATCTTGGCCGTCAGCAATGCGTTGTACCTCGTCGGATCAGCAACCGGCCGTCAGCGCGGCGGGATCGGCAGGCGCGATCGCGATGCGGGAGAAACGGAGCTCGAACGGCCCGTCCGTCGTGATCAGGAAGGGCGTGTCGATGCGGTCCATCTCGGCGCCGGAAGCCTGGAAGCAGCGGAGAGGAATCTGCAGAGTGTCCCATGCTCCTTCGGGAACGGCCGCGAAGATGGGCGTAACGAGGAGACCGCCGGTACACGGGAAGCCGCAGTCCATCCGCATCTGGACTCTCCCGGCGGGCGCCTGCTCCACCAGGAAGTCGATCTCGAGAGTCATGCCATCAGCCGTTTCGGCGCGCAGGTCGATGGGACTCGACTGCAGGTAGATCTGGGCCTCGTCGCGGCCTCGCCACTGAGCCTTTCGCGCATCTTCCTGGACGTTGCGGTCGACGGCCGAGAGCGCGACGCCGGACACGCGGCGGCGGGTCTCGCCGCGGCCGTCGGGAGCGGAAACCCGCCAGTCCGCCTCGTCGCCCACGTAGAACTGCCACCCTTCCGCCGTCCGTCCTTCGAAGAGAACGCGCTCGGGCGACGCGCCACCCGTCGCGCCGGCGTCGGTCGTTCGAACCGGCGGCGACCCCTCCGGCCGCGCTTCGTCCAGTTCGGGGAGGTTGCCCTCGTCGGCGTAGGTCAGGCCGTAGCCGTAGGGGAAGAGCGGGTCGTACTCCGCGTCGCCGACGTTGAGGACCGTCTGGTCCAGCGAACGCGGCCAGGAGAAGGAGAGCTTGCCCCGGAAGTCGTGGGCGACTGCGCCGTCGGCCTGGCTGAAGAGGACGTCGGCCACGCCGGCGCCCTCGGAGCCCGGCAGCCAGGCGGCGACGAAGGCGTCCGATGCGTTGATCTCCGGGTTCACCCACAGCGGGCGCCCGGAAAGGAAGATCGTGACGACCGGAATGCCGGCGGCCCGGAGCCGACCCATCAGCTCGACGTCGGACTTGTCTCCGGGGCTGTACTCGAGGCTCGTCAGGTCGCCCTGGCCCTCGGCGTAGGGCGTCTCGCCGGTCACGTAGATCGCGGCGTCCGGCAGCTCGCCGCTGTAGGCGCAGCCCTGGCAGAGGACGGCCTGGCCGCCCGCCGCCTCGATCGTCTGTTCGATGCCGTCCCAGATCGACGTGGCGCCCGGGAAGTCGTCGTTCGTGTTGCCCGTGCCCTGCCAGGTCAGCGTCCAGCCGCCGCTCTGCCGGCCGATGTCGTCGGCCGCCGGCCCCGCTACCAGCACGAGCGACTTCGGCGAGAGGGGCAGGAGGCCGTCGTTGTTCTTCAGCAGAACGAGGGACTCGCGCACCGCCTGACGGGCCACGTCGCGATGCTCGGGAGCACCGAGCAGGTCGGTCCGGCCGCCGAGCGCCCGTTCCGACGGCCTGGGCTGATCGAGCAGCCCGGCGCGGACCTTGACCCGCAGGATGCGCCGCACCGCGTCGTCGAGCCTTGCCTCGGGAATGTCGCCGGAACGCGCCTGCCGGAGCGTGTTCCTGTGAAGCGCCTTCCAGTCTTCCGGGACCATGAACAGATCGAGCCCGGCTCGCAGCGTGTCGGCGCAGCTCTCGTTGCTGCAGCCGGGCAACTGGCCGTGACCGTTCCAGTCGCCGACGACGAGCCCGTCGAACGCCATCCGGCCCTTCAGCACGTCTCTCAGAAGCCCGGCGTGGCCGTGCAGTTTCTGGCCGTGCCAACTGCTGAACGAGGCCATCACGGCCTGCGCGCCGGCATCGAGCGCGGCGATGTAGGGCGCGCCGTGGAGGTCGCGGAGCTCTTCCTCGCTCGTCCGGGTGTCTCCCTGATCGCGGCCCTCGAAAGTGCCGCCGTCGCCCAGGAAGTGCTTCGCCGTGGCGATCACCCGCTCCTCGCCCAGGAACTCCGGGCTGCCGACTGCGCCCTGGAGCCCCTCGACCAGCGCGCGCGCGTACAGGGTGACGATCTCGGGGTCTTCCGAGTAGCTCTCGTACGTGCGGCCCCAGCGGTCGTCCCGTGCGACGGCGACGGTCGGCCCGAAGTTCCAGTCCAGGCCGGTGGCGCGCACTTCGCGGGCCGTGATCTCGCCGATGCGGCGGATCAGATCGGGATTCCGGGCCGCGCCGAGTCCGATGTTGTGGGGGAAGATCGTGGCGCCCATCACGTTGTTGTGGCCGTGCACCGCGTCCACGCCCCAGATCACCGGAATGCCGACTCCACCGTCCGAGGTGTCGGTCGAGGCTTCGTGGAAGTCGTCGGCCAGCGCGAGCCAGTCCTCCGGCGTAGCGTGCTTGTCGTCGCCGGGGAACGAGCCGCCGCCGTTCAGCACCGAACCCAGGTCGAACCTTCGCACGTCACGCGGCGTGACCGAGCGGATTTCTGCCTGAATGACCTGGCCTACCTTCTCGCGCAGGGTCATCCGCTCGAGCAGATCGTCCACTCGCGCCTCAAGCTCCGGGTCGGCCGGAAGCGGCGGAGTCAGCTCAGGCCAGAGTTCCGGGCGGACCTGTGGCGCACCTTCGATGCGATGATTGACTTGCTTGACTGCCTCGAGTGGCGAACCCGACAGCAGGAGCAACAGCCAGAGTAGTACGGCTTCAGTAACCTGCAAGACAGGGACAGAATGGGACTCTATCCCGCGATGAACGGCAAGAGGTCCGGTACGACTCACTTCAAGGGCCTTGATCGCGGCTCAGCGCCTTCTCCGGCCGACGGGTGGTCCGCTTGCACAGCCGCCGGAAGTGGGAGGCGCTAACAGTTGGCCGCGCGCAACAGTTGGTTCAGTTGGGTCCAGACTTGAAATCTGGCGTTCCGACATGTGGCTTGTTGTTGGAAGTTCCCCGGGGTGCAAGTTGCGCCAGCGAGTTCTTGTGAGAGTTGCCGCAATGCGGAACAGCTTCCTGCGGCGCCATAAAGCTGGCCCCCTACGCTGCCAATGATCTGCCAGGACTGAACGGGCGGTTGCGATGGTGTTCCGTGGTTGGGACGAGGCGTTGGGCTGGGGCCAACAGGACTCGGGTTGTAGCAGGCTTGATGGCCACCGCCACGGCAGCAACGGCCACTGAGCAGAAAGTAGCCGGGCCTACACTGCGAAGACGCACTCGAGATCCCAATGATCTCAGTCTCGTTCACGGCGTCCCGAGCGCGGTGTCGCACGATGGCGAGAAGAACGCCGTAGAGATCCCGTTCTGGCACCTCTCGCAGCAGTTCGTGTATGCGATGGCGGACGCTCACAGTGTCCGCTGGACTCAGGTCGTCGACCCAGTGATCCACGGCGGCTTCAAACTGCGCGGCATCCCGAGCGTGTGGGAGAAGAGAAACCAGATGCGATAGAACCCGATCGCTCTCTTCCTCGTAGGTCAGGTCCCTCAGTTCGTCGCGGGCGGTCTCTTGGCCGAGCAGGGGCAAAGCCCAGCAGAAAGCGACTGTGGTCAAGGCAAGGATTCTCATCGTCTGAAGCTCCTCTTGGCGGGGTTGGTCGGGGCGGGTGTTTCGCGCTAGAACAAGAGCTTGAAACCGAGCTGAATCTGCCGCGGGTCGCGGGCCGCCTGGGCCTGCCCGAAGTTGTTCGGCAACGTGTAGCCCGTGATCTCCGTCCGTTCCGACGCCACATCGCTGTTGTACGTGATGCTGCTCGGACCGAAGGCCGAGTTGATTCCGACGAAGTTGTCCCGGTTCGTCACGTTGAAGACTTCGAGGCGGAACTGCCCGGTCAGTCGGTCCGTCATCCGGATGTTCTTCGTCAACGAGAAGTCGACCTGGAAGAAGTCGGCGCCTTCGCATTCGCCTCGCCGACCGTTGCCCAGGGTTCCCAGTTGCCAGCCGACCAGGGTGTAGGCCTCCGGGTTGATTACCTGGAGACCGCTGCCGCCGCAGGGAGCCCCGGTCCGGATCGGTCGAAGGTTCTGGGCGTAGCCGGTGGCATTCGCATCCTCAAGAGGAAGGGCGACGGTAAGTGCCTGCCCGGAGGAGTACTGGACGATGCCGCTGAGTTGCCAGTTTCCGAACAGGACTCGTGTCAGAGTGCCGCTGTTCTCCAGTGTCGGCAAGTTGTGGATGAGGTTCGCGTTGACGATGTGATCCCGATGCAAGCCGGCGTAACCCCAGTCGAGTTCGGGGTTCTCCGGGTCGGTGATCGCGCTGGCGGACAGGCCGGCGCCGGCGTCGGTCAGCGGATCGTTCGCCTTGAAGCTTGCCCAGGTGTAAGAGGCCTGGAACTGCGATCCTCTGCCGAACCTCTGCGTGTAGTGCATCTGGATCGAGTCGTACTCCGAGATGCCGTTGGACAGCCAGTAGTTGATGTTGCTGTTGCCGAACACGCCGAAGCGCCGCAGGCTGCCCTTGAGGCCGAGATCCTCGCCCGCCTGAATGAACTCCAGGCGATCGGGGACGCCGTTGCCGTTGCTGTCGCCGGAGGCCACGTAGTTGGCGTCGGAACGCCGGGTGAGATGACGCCCGCGGCTACCGACGTAGGCGACCTCGATCGAGCTGCTGCGGCCGATTCGCTGTTCCAGCGCAACGTTGAATTGGAGGTTGTAGGGCGTCTGGAAGTTCGGGTCGATTCCAACCCTGGGAACCCCGGCTGCCAGAGCGAAGCATCCACCGCAGGGCTCCTCGGCCGTGTCGAACTTGCGTAGTCCGGACTGCGAGGACGTAAAGGGTGGGTTGCCGGCGAACTCAAGCTGGATGTTCACGCGGTCGCGCTGGAAGAACTGGCCGAAGCCAGCCCGCAGCACGCTTCGGCCGTTGCCGAAGAGATCGTAGGCCGCTCCCAGGCGCGGCGCGAAGTTGTCCGTGTCGCTGTCGACAAGGCCGCGACCCGGGCCGTCGGCGCCGCCCAGGTAGCCAGCCTCGCCGCAGGGGTCGGTGCCCGGCACGTGGGCCAGTCCGTTACAGGGGTCGTTGCCGAGAGCCGGATTGAAGAGATCCGGCACAAAAGTTGTGAGGAGGTCGTCAGAGGCGTAGGGCCACTTGTAGTTCGAGTAGCGGACGCCGTAGTCGATGCTCAGGCGCGGGCTCGCCTGCCAGGTGTCAGCGATGTAGAACTCGATGTCCTCCCAGTTCAACTCCGGCGACGGCTGGTGCGAGTTCTCGGAGAAGCCCCAGGTCATGTCCTCCAGCAGGAAGTCGGCCAGGAGGTTGCCTGTGGTCGCACCCCAACCGTTGAGCCCGGCGCCGCCGGGTCCGCCCCAGAACTGAGGCGTCTCGAATGCCGAGGCGCCGCCAATGTACTCAAGCTTCTTGTTCTCGCTGTACAGGCCGCCGACCTTGAGCCAGTGCTTGCCGAAGACCTGGGAGTAGTCGTCCTTGAGCACCATCAGATCCTGTTTGTTCTCCCAAGGCGCGATGTTCCATAGCGCACCGTAACCGGCGGCGCCCCAGAACACGGGATGGCTGCGTTCGCTTTCACCCGTCTTGTCGCCGAAGATGGCCGGGAAGCTGGCGTTGATCTGGTTGTTCAGTTCGGGCCGCGTGCCGCCACGAGACAGGCCGATCTCGTTGCCCGAGTAGGAGAAAGTGATCGTATTCACGCTGTCGTCGCCGATCGTCTGGCTGAGCTGGGCCACCAGGGAATGGCCGGGCTGGTCCCAGTTCGTGTCCACAACGGGGTACGGGTCGTCGCCCCACAGACCGTTCGCCTCACCGGCGTTCGGCGCGCCGTTGAGCCAGTTGTCCCGCGTGTAGCGGAGCATCAGCCGGGTGCGGTTCGTCGCGTCGTAGTCGAGCCGCAGATTCGCTTGGTCCCAGTCGATCGGTGTGACGACGGCTTCCACCCAGTTGTTGCAAGTGTCCCCGAACGGCCTTGCGTTGGGCAGTGGGTAGAGATTCAGCATTCCCTGGCCGGCAGGGCTGATCCGATCCGACGGGATCACGTTGCCGGGGAAGGGCTGGCCGTTCGCCGGATCGACCGGAATCGGCGGGGAGCAACCCTCGATCCTCGGCCCGCTGAAGTCGCCCGCGCGCTCGGCCGCCGTCGGCACGAGTCCGGAACGGGCGATGCCGCGCTCCTCCTGGTTCCACTCGGCGGAGAGGAAAAAGTGGAGCTTGTCCTGCTGGATGGGGCCGCCGAGGGTGAAGCCGTAGTCCTGACGATCGAGAGGCTCGGTGTCCTGGCCGGCCTGTTCCAGGAAGTAGTTCGTCTCGTTCCAGGAGTCGTCCCGCATGAACATGTAGGCGCTGCCGCTGAAGGTGTTCGTGCCGCCCCGGGTCACGATGTTGATCTGCCCGCCGCCTGCGCCGCCGAACTCGGCGCTGTAGCTGTTGCTGTGGATCTTGAACTCCTCGATCGCGTCGACCGAGGGGTAGATCAGGATCGTGCGGTTCGAGCCGACGTCATTGTTGTTCGCGCCGTCGACGGTCCACATGTTGCCGGTCGTGCCGCTGCCGCTGATCGACAGGTCGACGCCGGCCAGCAGGCCCTTGTTCTTCGTGTCGAAGCCTTCGGGAGCGCTGACGCCCGGCTGCAGGAGGGTCAACTGGACGAAGTTCCGTCCGTTTAGCGGCAGCTCGCGGATCTGCTCGCCGCTGATCAGGCCGGAGACCTCGCCGCTGAGCGTGTCCACGGCAATGGCCTCAGACTCGACCGTGATCGTCTCGGACACGTCGCCGAGTTCGAGTGCGGCGCTCACCTCTCGCACGTCGGCGACGTGCAGGGCGATGTCGCTGACCACGGATGCCTTGAAGCCGTCCAGGGTGAACGTGATCTCGTACGCGCCGACCGGCAGATCGCCGAAGGTGTAGATGCCGGAGGCGTTTGTGAACGTCGTCCGGTTGAGACCGGTCTCGGTGCCCTCCAGGTTTACCGTGGCGCCGGGCAGGGCGTCCCCGTTCGGGTCGGTGACGGTGCCGCGGATGCTGGCCGTGAACCGCTGCGCCGCGAGAGGAGCGGCCAGCAGGGTGAGGATGAGGATGAGAGCGAGTCTTCGTGCCATGGCTTCGTGCCTCCTTGAACGGGTAAACCGATTTAGCCGGTAACCGCGCAAAACGCCCGGGGAGTTCCCGCTGCAGGCGGAAGGGGCGGACTAAATCGTTTTAGCATGCTAGCCTGAGTCTGCACACGACGCGTAGCCTTGTCAAGCACCCTGTGAACTGCCCCCTCCTCGACTCGGCCGTAGCGACGGGGCGGGAGGAGCGCGTGAGAGCAAGCGACGAAAGATGAGTCCTGCCAGAGGAAACAGAACTCCCGGGGGCGACCCGAACTCCGGGAGACCCGCCCGGCTCAAGGACGTGGCGGCCCATCTCGGTCTGTCTCCGACCACCGTTTCCCTGGTGATGAACCGCTCGCCGGCCGCCAAGGGGATCCCTCCGGAGACGCAGGATCGCGTCCGCGCCGCGGCGGAGGAGCTCGGCTACCGGCCCAATTTCATCGCGCGGTCGCTTCGGCGCCAGCGCACGTTCGCGGTCGGCGTCCTTCTGCCGGAGATCAGCGAGGGGTACGCGGCGGGCGTCCTCGGCGGCATCGAGGACCAGCTCCTGCGGGAAGGCTACTTCTACCTGGTGGCCGGTCACCACTCGAAGCCCGACCTGTTCGACGATTACCTGCAACTCCTCACGGAACGCTCGGTCGAGGGGCTGATCCTGGTCAACACGCCGATCGAGCAGGCCCTGGCTCTGCCGGCGGTCGCGGTCGCCGGCCACCGCGAGATCGAAGGCGTAACCAACGTGGTGATCGACCACGAGACGGCCGTCCGGCTGGCCTTGGGCCACCTCGCGGAACTCGGCCATCGCCGCATCGCCTTCTTCAAGGGTCACGCCCATTCGGCGGATACCGAATCGCGGTGGCAGGCGATTGTCGCTGCCTCGGCGGATCTCGGCCTCGAGATCGACCCGGGGCTGACGCTCCAGTTGTCGGGAGACGCGGCGGGTCAGGAATTCTCGCCCGAAGAGGGCTACCGCGAGGGGCACGTCTTCGGTCGAAAGCTGCTCGAGACGAGGGCGCGGTTCACGGCGCTCTTCGCGTTCAACGATGTCTCGGCGATCGGAGCGATGCGCGCACTCACCGAGAACGGTCTGCGGATTCCCGACGATGTCTCGGTCGTCGGCTTCGACGACATCCTGAGCGCGGCCTTCCAGAACCCCAGCCTGACGACGGTGCGACAGCCGCTGCACGAGATGGGGCGTCGGGCCGCCGCCGAACTGCTACGTAAGCTGAGTGCGCCCGGCGCCGAGTCGCCGACCGCGATCACGATCGAGCCGACCCTGGTAGTCCGGAACTCGACCGGCCCGCCCCCCGGCGATGGCTGACCCGGCTCCAGTAGCGCCCGGCCCGGCCGGCGTCACGCCGGCGCGGGCGCCGCTCTACGCGGGCTTCCTGCTGACGGGTGTGGTCACGGTGCTTCTCGGCCCGCTGCTTCCCGAACTGTCCCGGGAGTGGCGTCTTCCCGTGGATCGACTGGCGCCGCTGTTCGTCGCCCAGTTCCTGGCAAGCGCGCTCGGGTCGTTCCTGTCCAGCTATCGGCAGGGCCTCAGCCTGGTGCTGGGCTACCTGCTGATCGCCGTCGGGTTGTTGTCCCTGGCGATCGCGACCTGGCCGCTCGCTCTCGCGGCGGTTGCCGCCACCGGCCTGGGGCTCGGGCTGGCGATTCCGGCCACCAACCTCCGCGTCGCCCACTCCCAGCCGACGCGGCGCGGCGCGGCGCTCTCGTCGCTCAACCTGGTGTGGGGTGCGGGCGCGGTCGCCTGCCCTCTGTTGTTCGCGGCGCGCCCGCGGGGAACCTCGAGCGATGCCGTGCTCGTCGTTCTGGCCGTCGCCGCGGGACTCGTCCTCCTGCTGTTGGTCCGAGCTCTCGGCGGCGCGGAGGATCGGGCGGACGCCGGAAGTGCTGGCGACTCGAGCCGGGCGTCCGCGCCCGCGGGCACGGCGGCGGCGCTCGCCATCATCGCGGCAATCCTGTTTCTCTACGTGGGGATCGAGAACGCGGTCGGTGGGTGGCTGGTCAGCCTGGCCGACCAGTTCCAGCCTGCACGGGCCGCGACTTCGCTCTGGATCGGGTCGGGGTTCTGGGCGGCGCTGCTCGCCGGCCGGGCGCTCGCGCCCCTGCTGCTGCGGCGGTTCTCCGAGCCGGCGCTCTACAGCGCCGGCATCGCGCTGGCCGGCGTCGGTCTGGTCGGCTTGGTGAGCGGCCGGTCGCTGGAGGTCGTGGCGGTGTCGGCCGTGGCGGTCGGCGCCGGGCTGGCCCCCCTCTTTCCGCTCACGATCTCCTTTCTCGCCGAACTGACCGCCTCCAGCCGGTCGCGCTCCACGGGTTGGGTGTTCGCGCTTGCTGGTACGGGCGGCGCGGCCATGCCCTGGCTGACGGCACGGCTGGCGGGCGGCGCCGACCGGCTGGCGACCGGCTTCGTCGCGCCGATGGCGGGCCTGGTCTTCCTGGCCCTGCTCTTCGGCCTGCTGCGCCGGCTGGGCGGCACGACGCAACCACAACCTGTCTGACCGCGAAAGTAGACTGAGAACAGATGACACTTGAGAGTCCAAGTCGCGCCCTCCTTGCGCCCGTCCTGCTCGTGGTACTGGCAGCCGCCGGGCCGGCCACCGTCGCCGGCCAGTCGCAGGACGCCGACCGTCCCTCCTTCAGCGAGGTCGTCGACGTCCAGCTCGTCAACGTCGAGGTCTGGGTCAGCGACAACCGGGGACGTCCCGTCACCGGCCTGGGTCCGGACGACTTCGAGGTGCGCGAGGACGGCGATCCGGTCACGATTGACTTCTTCAACGAAGTCACCGACGCCGTCGCCGCCCGACCCGTTGGCGAGCCCGGCGATCCGGGACCCGGGGCGGAACCGGCCGCGGCGGAAGGTGCGGCCGAACCGGCGCATCTCGTCCTCTACTTCGACGAACTCCACCTCGGCCCGGCCAGCCGCAAGCAGGCGATCGAGGACCTGCGAGCCTTCCTCGACGAGGAGAGGTTCCCCGCTGAGCGGGTGCTCATCTTCCGGCAGGACCGCAACCTCATCACCGAGGCCTACTTCGGGTCCAGCCGCGAGGACCTGGACGCGGCGCTCGCGCGCATCGAAGCCTCGCCGGGCATGGGCGGCCAGTCGCAGCAGGCGAAGCGGCTCGCCGTCCAGAACCTGAACCAGCTCTGGAAGGACTCCAGGGAGCTCGCGTCAATGGGAAGTGGCCGGCAGACGACGGAGCCGGCTCCCTGCCCCATGTTCATGCGGCGGGCGCTGCCCGAGGTCGAGAGCTACGCTCGCATCGGCCGCGATCGAATCTCCGCCACGCTCGATCACCTGACGACCGCCGCGCGTTTCCTGGCCGCGATGCCGGGCGTCAAGACGTTGCTCTACGTCAGTGATGCGCTCGAACGGACTCCGGGCAGGGACTTGCAGGATTTCATTACCGGCCTGTGTCCGGCCGGTGACCGGTTCCGTTCGCTCCAGCCCGTCGAAGAGCTGTCGACGGCCTTCCACGAACTCACGCGTCACGCCAACGCGAACCGCGTGACGATCTACTCTCTCCAGACGAGCGGTCTCCGCGCCGGGTTCCTGAGCGCCGCGGAGCAGCCATCGGTCGACTTTCTGGGCGCGAATCCCTTCAACAGTTCGATCCGTGAGGCCGAACGCGACGGCATGGCCGTGCTCGCCGACGAGACGGGTGGCCGCGCCATCTTCAACCGCAACCAGTTCGGAGGTGAGCTGGCACAGATCGTCGACGAGATGGCCAGTTACTACTCCCTCGCCTACCGTCCGCCCCATGGCGGCGACCGCGGCGAGCATCAGATTCGCGTACGGGTCCGCGGCAGGAACCTGCAGGTTCGTCACCGCCGCGGGTATCGCGACAAGAACTCCGATCTGCGACTGAGCGAGCAACTCGACGGCGCGCTCTATCTCGGGCTGGTCGAGAATCCGCTCGGCGTGAGGCTCGGCGCCGGCCGGGTGCGCGCGGCGGTCGGCGGCAAGCGGCGGCTGCCCCTCCATGTGATGGTGCCGGCCGCCCGCGTTGCCTTCCTGCCGGTCCAGGACAAGGAGATGGCCCAGATCAGAGTGCTCGTCGCCAGCCGCCATGCCGCCACGTCGAAGGTCGTTCGGGACGAGAAGACGTTTCAGGTCGAGGCGCCGCCGGATCGCGAAACGCGCCTTCTCGACCTGGTCTTCCACGTCGACATCCCCGAGGGCTTGAACATGGTCGCCGTCGGCGTGCGGGACGACGCCACCCGCGAAACCGCGTTCGTTTCGACCACCCTGGCCGTCGGCGAAGGGGCCGGGAGGGAACGCTGAGCCCCACCGGCTGCGCCGGCCTCCACACGGGCTCCCCCACTGGGTGCGCCGGCGTCCCCGCCGGCATCTGCACGGGCATCCCCACTGGGTGCGCCGGCGTGCCATCCGTGCGCCCGACGGACGGGCGCACGGACTGGTTCGCGTGTGGCGCGGATCGCGCCACCCGGGTTCCCGCCGGCTTCCGGGAAAGACGCGCCGCGAAGCGGCGACCGTTTTGGGTCTTGGCGCCGGCCCTCGCCCTCCTCCTGACCGCGGGCCTACCCGCCGCGACGCAGTCCCAGGATGAGCCGCCGCCGGACGCCGCGATGCAGCGCGCCCTGGCCGAGGCCGAGACCATGCTGCGCCGGGACGAGCCGCAGGCAGCCGAGAGCTGGTACCGGGAAGCGCTGCTCGAGGGCTGGCTGCTGCTCGGCGACCTGCACCGCGCCGGCGGCGCCCCGGCCGAAGCGGAGACGGCCTACGAGCGGGCACTGGGCTCGGCGCTCGAAGCGCGGCGCCCGCTGCTCGCCCTCGCCGAACTCGCGCTCGAACGCGGAGAGCCCGAACGCGCGGCGGACCACCTCCGGCGTCTGCTCGCCCGCAGCTCGGGAGATGGCCGTGCCGTGCGGCTCCTGGCGCGGGCCTTCAACGCAAGCGGCGAGCCGGAGTTGGCGGTGCAGCAGTTGGAGGGGGCTGTTGCAGCGATGCCCGAAGACCTGGAATCCCGGTTTGCCCTCGCCAGCGGTTACCTCCTCCTGGAGCGCCCGGAGGCGGCCGAGAAGCTCTTGCAGATGGTGGCCGAGGAGCGTCCGATTCCGCAGACCTGGATTCTGATCGGCAGGACCTATCGCGACTACGGGGAGTACGAGAGGGCTCGCGAGGCGCTCGAACGGGCCATCGAACGAGAACCACTCGTGCCCCGGGCTCGTTTCTATCTGGGGACCGTGGAACTCCTGGACCGCGGCCGCGACGCCGTCGACCTCGCCATCGACCGTTTCCGGGAGGAACGCCGTATCTCGCCGGAGGATCCGGTGAACTCGCTCTACCTGGGAATGGTGCTCGTCGATGCCCGGCGTTTCGAGGAGGCGCTGCCTTCGCTGGAGATCGCCCTGGAGTCGGAGTCCACCCGCCCCAACGCCCTGCATCACCTCGGCCGCGCTCTTCTCGGGCTCGACCGCCCGCGGGAAGCCGCGACCGTGCTCGAGAACGCCGTCGAGTTGGCGGAAGGTCCATACGGCGGTTCGTTCAATGCGAACCAGATGGAAAGCCTCCACTACCAGCTCGCGCTGGCTCTCCGCCGCACGGGCGACGAGGCGCGGGCCGCGCCTCATTTCGAGGCCGCCGAGCGCTTCGCGGTTGCCCTGGCCGAGACTTCGCGAGATCGCATGTCGAACTACCTCGACGGGCACGGCAAGGATCCGTCCGCCGCGGCTGTCGGCCTGTCCGTGTTCAGCGAGACGGCTGTCTCCGGCCTTTCTCCGGAGGTTCGCGAGGAGCTCTCTCGAACGGCGCGAACGACTCTGGCCCGTGCGTCCTTCAATCTCGGCGTGATGGCGACGCAGTCCCGGCGCTTCACCCGCGCGGCCGATCACTTCGAGCAGGCGGCCTCCGTGGATCCGGACTTTCCGCGGGTGCAGTACTCGCTGGGAGTCGCCCGCTTCAACGCCGGGCAGTTCGAGCGGGCGACGTCGCCGCTGTCCGCGGCGCTGGAGCAGCAGCCCGACGACCCGGCGCTCCGGCGGATGCTCGCTCTCGCCTGGCTGAACGCCGAGACGTACGATCGCGCGGCAGAGCTTCTGGCAACCGACCCGGGCCGCTCCTCCGACCGTTCCCTGCAGTACGCCTACGGTCTGGCCCTGGTCCGGAGCGACCGGACCGCGGAGGCACAGCCGATCTTCGACCGGCTGCTCGCCGAGCATGCGGACTGGCCCGAGCTCAATGTGCTGCTCGGCCAGGCGGCGGCGCAGGAAGGCGACTTCGAGGCGGCGGTGGAGCATCTCGAACGCGCCATCGAACTGCGGCCCGACGTGGCCGAGGCTCAGGCAACGCTCGGCAACATCTTTCTGCGCCAGGGGCGGCTTGCCGAGGCCGGAGCGGCCCTGCGCGCCGAGTTGACCTCCCACCCCGCGGACCAAGAGTCGCGCTACATCCTGGCGACCGTTCTCGAACTCGACAACCAGCCCCAGGCCGCGCTGCGCGAGCTCGACCTCGTTCTCGCGGCCATGCCCGACTATGCCGACGCCCGCTATCTCCGGGGCAAAGTCCTGCTCGAGGAGGGCCGGGTCGGCGAAGCCGCCGCGCAATTGCTGGCTGCCGCGGAACTGGCGCCGGAGGACCCGAACATCCGCAACCAGCTTGGACAGGCCTACCAGCGGCTCGGCGAGAGAGAGAAGGCGCAGGAGCAGTTCGAGATCTTCCGGCGACTCAAGGGAAGGTCCGAACCGTGAGCGACCACGGCCCACACCGGGTGCCGCAGACCGGCTCCGCTTGGGGAGGTCCACATCGAGCGGCCCGGCACCCAGCGGAGCCAGGCCTTCGGCCTAGCGCGCTCTGTTCAGAAAGCCGACGAGGACGTCGGCGCACCCAGTTTGGCCGTCTCCTTCCCCACTGGGTGCGCCGGTCTGCTCCACTGGGTGCGCCGGCGTCCCCGCCGGCTGCCGCCGAAGGCGGCCAAAAGGCGCGTCGGCCGCAGGCCGGCTCCTTCAGACGCAGCCCTCCACAAGCGCCGCCTCGTTGCCTCGTCGTCTCGTCGCTGTTCTCGCTTCTGCTTGCGCCCGCCGGTCTGTGGGCCCAGTCCGAAGCCGCACAGGCGGCGTCGGTTCGCGGGCTGCTCGAACAGGCTCGCTCTTATGCCTCGGGGAACCAGGCCAGCGCTGCCGCCGAGGCTCTCGGTCGGGCCATCGCCCTGGCGCCGAACTCCGAGGAGGTCCTGGGCGCCTACGCCCGCTTCTCCCTCGGCCACGGCAACCCGATTCAAGCGATCCTGGCGCTCGAGCCGCTGACCCGAATGCACCCGAGGGAGGCCGAGTACGCCTATCTGCTCGGCGTGGCCCGCATGCAGGTCGGCGAGATGGCGGAAGCCGCCGAGGCGCTCCAGGCTGCGGCGGCCCTGGATCCGGGGCGCGCCCTGACCCGCATCGCGCTCGGTCTGGCGCTCAACCAGGTGAACCGGTTCGACGAGGCCCGGGACGCGCTGGCCGCGGCGCTGCGGCTGGAGCCGGACAACGTCGAGGCGCTGGCCGCCATGTCGGAGACCGCCGAGGGTCTGGGCATGCTGGCCGAAGCGTCCCGGTTCGCCGAGCGGGCGCTGGCCGCCAGACCCGATCATCCGACGGCGCTGGTCGCGCTGGGCACGACCCGCCTGAAGGAAGGTCGCTTCGAAGACGCGCGGGAGGCGCTTGACCGGGCGGTCGGAGCCGACCCGGAATCGATCAAGGGCCACTACCAACTCAGCCTCGCCCTGGCCCGCCTCGGCGACCGTGAGGGGTCGGAGCGTCACCTGCGGCTTTCCCGGGAAGCTCAGGCTGCGATCGAACAGAGCATCCAGCGTCTGCGCAGCCAGCCGCCGCTTGGCTCGAGGACCGACCCGTGAGCAGCGCCAGCGCGCAAGCAGCTCAACCCACCGGGTGCGCCGGCGTGTCATCCGTGCGTCCGATGACGGACGCACGGACTGTTTCGCGGGTGGCGCGCGGTCGCGCCACCCGGGTTCCCGCCGGCATCCGGCGCGGTAGCGCCGGTCTCCGAAATCCTGCCGCGGTAGCGGTCGCGGCCCTCCTCCTCTGGCCCGCGTCCGCCCTCGCCCAGGACGCCGGCGACGCGCCCCTGTTCCGCGACATCACCGAAGCCGCCGGCATCACATTCCGCCACAACTCGGCGCCGGAGAAGAAGTACATCGTCGAGTCGATGAGCGGCGGCGTCGGGCTCTTCGACTACGACCGGGACGGCCTGCTGGACATCTACTTCGTGAACTCGCTGACCGTCGACACCGCGAACGAGCCGGAGTCGTCGGCGAGCGCGCTCTACCGCAACCTGGGCGACGGCACGTTTCGCGACGTCGCGGCCGAGGCCGGCGTCGCCCACCCCGGCTGGGGCATGGGGCTCTGCGTCGCCGACGTCGACGGCGACGGCTGGCAGGACCTCTACATCACCGGCGTCGGCCGGAACCGGCTCTACCGGAACTCCGGCGAGGGCGTCTTCACGGACGTGGCGGAGGACCTGGGCGTGACGGCCTCCGGCTGGTCGACCGGCTGCGGCTTCGCCGACTACGACCGCGACGGCGACCTCGACCTGTTCGTGAGCCGGTACGTGGAGTTCGACCTGGACAACCTGCCTGAGTTCGGCAAGGACAAGACCTGCGAGTACCGCGGCATCTCGGTCCAGTGTGGTCCGCGGGGTCTGCCGGGAAGCTCGGACCTCCTGTTCCGCCAGGAGGCGAACGGGACCTTCACCGAGGTCGGCGAGGAAGCCGGCGTCCGCGACCCGGACGGGTACTTCGGCCTCGGCATCGCCTGGGTCGACGTAGACGGCGACGGTTGGCTCGACCTCTACGTCGCGAACGACTCGACCCCGAACTACCTCTACCTCAACCGGCAGGACGGGACGTTCGAGGAATCGGGGTTCTTCATGGGTGTCGCGGTGAGCGAGGACGGCGCTGAGCAGGGCGGCATGGGGGTCGCGGTGGGCGACTACGACGGCAGCGGCCGCTTGAGCCTGTTCGTCAGCAACTTCGCCGAGGAGTACAACGCGTTCTACCGCAACGAGGGCGAATTCCTGAGCGACGTCTCCTTCCGTTCGAGAACCGCGCCGTCGAGCCTTCCGTACGTGGGTTGGGGCACCGCCTTCTTCGACTACGACAACGACGGCTGGGAGGACCTGGTGGTCACGAACGGCCACGTCTACCCTCAGCTCGACGGCGCCAGGCTCGGCGCCTCGGCGCCCTACCGCCAGCGCAAGCTGCTCTACCGCAACCTGGGCGACGGCACGTTCGAGGAACTCGCCGACCGAGCCGGCCCGGCCTTCCTGGAGGAGCGGGTGAGCCGCGGTCTGGCGATGGGCGACCTGGACAACGACGGCCGCGCGGACCTCGTGGTCAACGACATCGACGGTTCACCCATGGTGCTCCGCAACGAGGCGGACGGCGGCCACTGGCTGCAGGTGCGGCTCGTCGGCGCCGGCGGGAACACGGACGCGATTGGCGCGGTGATCCAGGTCACGACCGGCGACCGTCGCCAGATCCGCAACATCCGCAGCGGCACGAGCTATCTGTCGCAGGACGACTTCCGCCAGCACTTCGGCCTCGGTGACGCCGCCACGGTCGACTCGGTCGTCGTGACGTGGCCCGACGGGTCGACGACGAAGCGGGAGAACGTGGCGGTTGACGAGTTGCTGGTCGTGGAGCAGGTAGCCAGCGCTTCCAATTGACGGTCTTCTGGCATCTGAAATACCATTCCGGCATGCTCGTTACCATCGACGGCGCGGGAAGGTTGGTTGTGCCGAAGGCACTGCGGGAGCAGTTCAACCTGACTCCCGGGTGTGAGCTCGAGATCGAACCCGGCGCCACAGGGATCACCCTTCGCCGGACCGACATCGAACCGGCTCTCGTTCGCAAGCAGGGCATTCTCGTCCATCACGGGTCTACGCGCGCGCCGGTGGACATCGGCGAGTTTGTCCGCGCCGAGCGCAAGGCACGAGGGGCCCGCATCGCCCGCGACATCGACTGAGTGCGCACGCTGTTCGACACATCGGTGGTCGTCGCGGCTCTGGTGGACCAGCTTGGAGCCCACGAAGCTGCCTTCCGCGAGTTCCGGCGCTGTTCGCAGGGCGAGAACGCGGGCTATTGCTCGACGCACGCGGTGGCCGAGGTCTACGCGACGCTGACAGCCCTGCCGCTGAAACGGCGAATCTCGCCGGACGAGGCGCGACGGCTCATCGAAGACACGGTGCTCGGCCGCCTGACTGTCATTCCGCTTGACTCCGCCGACTACCGTGCCGTTCTCCGCTAGGTCGCGAATCAGGGCTTGGGCAGCGGGGCGATCTACGATGCCCTCCATGCCCACTCTGCCCGCAAGGAAGGCGTCGACCAGATCCTCACCTACAACCTGTCCGATTTCGATCGGTTCGACCTCGACGGCATTCTGGTCGCGGCGCCGTGAGTCCGGGGCCGCGACGGCCGGTCCTAATCCTGGTTTGGCGTCATCCAGCGCTTGCCCGAGCTGTGCGGCGCGGCCCTGGCTCCGCGGTTGAACGTCTCGGCCGCGTGCGGATAGTCCGGCCCCACGACACCCCCGGCACATTCGCCGGCCGGCGGGATCACCCAGTCGCAGCCGGGCGTGTTCTCCGGGCCGTCGGTCCAGCACTTCTGTAGCGCCTCAAGATCGGCGGCCAGTGAACCCGGATCGTGCGGCGGCATGTGCTCGTTCGGGTCCCAGAAGTCGCCGGTGAACTCCTCGAGCGTCTCCATGGCCATCCGGTGGCAACCAACGCAGCCGTTGCCCTCGATGTGGATCGTCCGCATGTCCCAGTCCGGCGCGCCCACGACGTAGTAGGGCGGGTTCGGACCCGGCAGGACGGGGACGACGGGCTGGCGCGGGTTCTCCGGAAGCCGTGCCGACTTGATCCACGGGTTGTGGATGAACGGGTCCGCCTGGTGGCAGCGGACGCACTGGATGCCTCCGGCGGGCAGGTACGCGTCGTCGAACGCCGGGTCGTCCGGGCCGGGCAGTACGCCGAGCAGGCGGTTGTTCTCGCCGACGGAGGTCCAGGGGCTGTTGTCGCCGGACTCGAAGAAGCAGGTGGCGCCGGTGTCGTAGTTGTAGCCGATCATCTGGACCGAGTCACCGATGTCGACGGTGAAGACATCGTCACGACCGTCGTGGCGGCAGAAGCTCACCCAGACGACCTCGGGGCGCGGCGACCCGTCGGCGTTTCTGCCTTCGTGGCGCTGGAGGCTCGAGCCCGGCATGCAGTCGCCGATCTGGAGGCTGCCGTCGTCGCAGGCGTGGAGCCCCGGATCTTCGAAGGTCTCCTGGCCGTCCTGCCGGATGCGGATGCGCGCGCCCTGGCTGCAGTCGACAGTGGGCGCGACGCCGAGGTGGGGTTCGCACATTGCGGCGTACGCGCTGGCGCTGCGCGGCATCGGCGGGTTCGCGCCCGCAGGCGTGCACTGTTCGGCGGACTGGCCCTGCACCAGACCCGGGCCCAGCGCAACGCCGAGAAGCAGCGCGACGTACTGGGTGTGCCGACGTGTCATCCGTGCGTCCGATGACGGACGCACGGACTGTGTCGCGGGTGGCGCGGAGTCGCGCCACCCGGGTTCTCGTCGGCGTCCGCGCAGGGAAACGGTTGCATACTGGGTGCGCCGACGTCCCCGTCGGCTTCTGAGAAAGACGCGCCGCGAAGCGGCGACCACTCTTCTCACCACGCTCCCCTACATCTCCAGCACAGCATCTTCCTTCGCGTTCGACTCCAGCGACTGGACCTTGCGCTTCAGGTACTTGTTGAGCTGCCGGTCGTAGCGGCTTGTGGCGCCGGCGTGACGGTCGCGCACGTAGGGCTCCCAGCGGGCTTCGCCGGCCGCCTCGACCCGGTCGCCCATCACGGTGACGCGCTGGATGATCCGCTCCTCGTCGAAGTCGTTCAGCACGAAGTGCTGCGTGCAGCGGTTGTCCCACATGGCCAGGGTGCCCTGCTGCCAGCGATAGCGAACGGTGAAGCGCGTGTTCGTCGCCCAGCGGGTCAGGTAGCCGAGCAGGTGATCGCTCTCCTCGTGACTCAGTTCGACGATGCGGCGGGTGAAGTGCTCGTTGACGAAGAGCGACTTGCGGCCGGTCTCCGGATGCACGCGGACGACCGGGTGGATCGTCATCCTCTCCGGCTTGCCGTGCGGCGTCGCGTCATGGAGCGCCGTGAGGCCCTCGCAGAGCTCCTGCAGTGGCGGCGACAGCTCCTCGTAGGCCTTGTACATGTTCGCCCACATCGTGTCGCCGCCGACCTCGGGGCACTTGACCATGTTCAGGATCGCCATGACCGACGGGCTCTCCTGGAAGCTGATGTCGCTGTGCCACTCGTCGGCGACGCCGCCGCGGGTGGCCACCAGCTCGAAGACCTCGGGGTGGTCGAGGAACGGGTTGTTCAGGTGCGGGTGCCCCTCGAGCTCGCCGAAGTGCTTCCCGAACCGGACGTGCTGCTCGACCGTCAGGTGCTGGTCGGGAAAGAAGAGAACCTGATGGTCCAGCAGCAGCCCGCGGATCGTTGCGGCCTCGTCCGGGCCGACCTCGGCCAGCGAAAGGTCGTGGACCTCGGCGCCAAGGGATCCGGAGAGACGAACGACTCGATGGTTCATGGGAGTTCTCCTGCGGTCTATTGGAATGAACGAGGCTATCTATCGAGTATCTGTTGTGCGGCAGACAAGGCCGACGGGGCCGTACCGGGTGCGTCGGCGTCGCAGCGGAGCGAGGCCGTTGGCCTCGCGCGTCCCTTTCTGAGAGCCGACGAGGACGTCGGCGCACCCAGCCATGTCATTTCGATGATGCGATCACCGATTTGACATGGCCGCCGTTGCGAAGCAGACTGCCGCAATGATCTCCCGGCACATCACGCCCGCGTTGAAGCGCGCCGCGGAGGACTATCCCGTCGTGACGCTGACCGGGCCGCGACAGTCGGGGAAGACGACCCTGGTGCGGGCCGTCTTCCCCGAACACGCCTACATGTCGCTTGAATCACCGGACGTGCGCGCGCGGGCCCTCGCGGATCCGCGCGCCTTCCTGGCTCAGGCGGACCACATGATCCTCGATGAGATCCAGCGAGCGCCCGAGCTGCTTTCCTACGTACAGGGCCTCGTCGACGACGACCTTCGCGCCGGCAGGTTCATCGTGACCGGATCGCAGAACGTCCTCCTTCTCAGGTCGGTTTCGCAGACGCTGGCAGGCAGGATGGCGTTACTCGTCCTGCACCCGCTCTCGCTGGCGGAGCTGCGGGGCCTGCCGGCGCTGGAGCCGCTGAGCCTGGATCGTCCGGCCGACGTTGGCGGCGGCGGGGCGCACGCGGCCGCGGCTGAGCCGCTGGCCGAGGATGCGCTCTGGGACACCCTGGTCACGGGCTTCTTTCCGCCGATCCACGACCGCGGTGTCCCGGCCGGCGAGTGGTTGGCCGACTACTTCCGTACCTACGTTGAGCGCGACCTGCGTGAAGTGACGCAGGTGCTCGACCTGCGGCAGTTCGAGACGTTCATGCGGCTGGCGGCTGCGCGTACGGCAACCGAACTCAACCTGAGCGGCTTGGCTGGCGACGTCGGCGTGACGCAGCAGACAGTTCGCCGCTGGTTCAACGCGCTTGAGATCGGCTACCTGGCTACCGCGCTTCCTCCCCACCACGCCAACTATCGGAAGCGCCTGCGCAAGCGTCCACGGCTGCACTTCCTCGATACGGGTCTGATCTGCTACTTGCTTGGGATTCGGGACGGCGTGACGCTCGAGAGCCATCCCCTGCGCGGCCCGATCTTCGAGTCCTTCGTCGTAGCGGAGCTCGTCAAGGCCTTCTCGGCGACCCGCCGCGATTCGCCGCTGTTTTTCTGGCGAGATGCCGCCGGGCACGAGATCGATGTGCTTGTCGATGCCGGCGATCGCCTGATTCCGATCGAGGTCAAGTCGGGCCGCACCGTGGCCGCGGACGCCGTCGCAGCCCTCGAATGGTGGACCTCGATTCCGGCGAATCCCAACCGGGGCGGCGTTCTGGTTCACGGCGGCGCTGGCAGCTTCGACCTGAAGGGCTTCCGGGTCCTGCCGTGGTTTCTGACCCGGGAATGTTGAGGAAGCGGCCGGCCGCCGGGCCGGTACCTGTCCCGGTAGTAGAAGGTCAGTTGTACCAGTAGATGTGCTCGTCGTCCGGAGCGTCCGGCTCGAGGAGTGTCTTGTCGATGTTGATCGGGCTCCGGGTGGCCCACGGCCAGATTGGCGTCGCCTGCTCCTTGTTGTGCTCGGCGAGGAGCTTCTTCAGGGCCGCGACCCGCTCCGGCTCCTTGTCGGCGACGTTGTGCTGCTCGGTGGGGTCGTTCGCCAGGTGGAAGAGCCAGGTCTTCCCGGGAGGATCGCTGACCTGGAGCTTCCAGCCGTCGGCGAGGACGACCTGGTAGCCGCCGGTACGCCAGAAGAGACGGTCGTGCGGCTCGCCCTCGACCTCGCCCAGGAACGTGCGGCACCAGGTCGACGCCGTCGATCGTCCGGTCGCCGGGAAGAGCGACTCCCGCCGCGGCCGCCGCGGTGGAGAAGATGTCGAAGCCGTGCACCGGGGCTTCGTAGACCTGGCCGCCACTGAGGCGAGCCGGCCACTTCAGGAGGAACGGCACGTGGATGCCTCCCTCGAAGAAGCTGATCTTCCAGCCGCGGAAGGGCTCGTTGACGCGCGGCAGGCCGATGTAGGCCGGCGCCCCGTTGTCCGACGTGAAGAAGACGAGCGTGTTCTCTTCGAGGCCGTTCTCGCGCAGCGCCTCGAGCACCCGGCCGACGCTGCGGTCGAGCGAGCGCACCATCGCGGCGTAGACGCGCAGGCGATGCTCCTCGATGTGGGACAGCGCCTCGTAGTCGGCGCGGAGCGCCTGCAGCGGCGTGTGCACCGCCCAGTGCGCCAGGTAGAGAAGGAAGGGCCGGTCCTTGTTCGCCTCGATCACCTGGACCGCCTGGTCGGTGTAGTAGTCCGTCAGATAGCCACCGGGCTCGAAGGCGGGACTGCCGTTGAAGGACGCCGCGAAGCGCAACATGCGCCAGAGGAAGCGGTCGATCCCGTCGAATTCCTGCTTCGAGTTGACGACGTTCGGATCGTCCTCGGGCAGGTACAGGCCGCTCGCCATGAGCAGGCTCTCGTCGAAGCCCTGCTCGTGTGCTCGCATGCCGTCGCCCACGCCGAGGTGCCACTTGCCGATGTGGACGGTGTGGTAGCCGGCCGGCTTGAGCAGTTCGGCGAGCGTGATCTCGGACGGCGGCATTCCCTTGTCCTCGTAGGGAACCGAAGACGTCTTCTCGTTCGCGCTGGTTCGCCGGAGCCGGCCTTCCCGGCTCGAGAGCCGGGGCACCATCGTGGCGAAGCCCTGTGGCGTCGGCGTGAACTCGAAACCGAAACGGGTGCCGTAGCGGCCGGTCATCAGGGCGGCCCGCGACGGCGCGCAGGTGCCGTTGGCCGAGTAGCCGTTGGCGAAGTGAACGCCGTCCCGGGCCAGGGAGTCGATGTGCGGGGTCGGCACGGTGCCGTCCGCGACGCCGCCGCCGAGCCAGCTCAGATCGTTCCAGCCCAGGTCGTCGGCGAGAATGACGACGATGTTGGGGGGCCTTTCCGCGGCGGGCCGTCCTTGCGGGTCGGCACCGGACTGCCAGTCGATCGTCTGGGTCGGACCGGCGGCTGCAGGCTGCTGCTGGGCCGGCTGGACTGTGCCCTGCCGGTAGGCAACCGCGCCCGCGGCGCCTGCCGCGAAGGTCGCGGCGAGCCCTAAGGCCGCCAGGCCGCGTCGAGTCGTGCCGGGGCGTCGTCTCATGATCCCATCCCTTCTGGTCGTTCGAAGCGGCAGCCTAGCGCCTGATGTGAGCGCAGGCGCCCGTTGATGCTCAGGAGGTTGGCTGGTACGGTCAACCGTCGTGGATCCCCATACTTGAAGAACACGTTGAGAGGGAGCGTTCGACCATGAAGAGAGGCCGACTTGCCTTGCTCGCCCTTGTCCCAATGTTCCTGGCCGTTCCCGCGTTCGCCGAGGACAACGCCGAGGAGGGAGAGAAGAAGGTGAAAGGTGCGCACGAGAACTTGGCGCCCGAAGCGCGCACGGACGATCTCGGCATCACGGTGCCGGTGCCTGCGAGCCACCCGGGTCGCCGCTACCCGGCGGAACATGAGTTCCCGACGGGTCCCGCGATCGGCGAGCGCCTGCCCGAGTTCGAGCTGCCGAACCAGAACGGCGAAGCCGTCGACTTCCATGCCCATCGGGGCGACTCGAAGGCGATCGTCGTCTTCTATCGCTCCGCCGTCTGGTGACCGTACTGCCGCACGCAGCTGGTCGAGCTGCAAGAGAACATTTCGCTCTTCGACGCCGAGGGCATCAAGGTTTACGGCGTCAGCTACGACTCACAGGAACATCTGAAGGCCTTTGCCGAAGGGCACGACATCACCTATGACCTGCTCTCCGACTACGACTCCGCGGTCATCGAGCGCTTCGGCATCCTGAACACGACGATCGACCCGGACGCGGATGTCTTCAACCGGGCCACCGAGCGGGGTTTCTACGGGATTCCCTTCCCGGGCGTCTACGTCGTCGATCGTGACGGCCGGGTGACGGAGAAGTTCTTCCACCGCCACTACGCGACGCGCACATCGGCTGGGACGATTCGCGACAGCGCGATCGGTCGCATCCTCGCCAAGCACGAGGCGCCGGTCGCCGAACTGGCGACGAGCACGTCAAGGTGTCCGTGTTCCTCGCAGACGAGGCGCTCAAGTTCGAGTACACGAGCACCCTCCACGTGCGGTTCGAGGTCGCCGACGGCTACCACATCTACGCGGATCCCCTGCCCGACGGCTTCATCGCCTCGACGGCGACCGTCGCGCCGACCAAGGGGGTGAGAACGGGCGAGCCGGTCTACCCGCCGACGTCCGAGCGCGAGTTCCCCCAGCTCGACGTGACGCTCAACGTGTACGAGGAAGGCGCGACGGACGTCGCCATCCCGGTCGCCCTCGGTTCCGAGATTCTCAACTGGCCGATCCAGGACAAGCCGACCGAGATCGAGATTCCGGTCAACGTGGTCTACCAGGCCTGCAGCGAGACGGTCTGCTACGTGCCGAAGGAAGAGACGGTCGTGCTCAAGGCCCCGATCGAACCGCTGGTGATGCCGGGTCGGTAAGCGCCGCGAAACCACTCCGCCACGACTCGATGTTGGGCAGCACGGAGCCAACCATGAAGTTTCCTTTTGCCGTTGTCTCCTGCCTGCTCGGCATCCTGTTGTTAGGGGCTGGCGAGGCTCTCTCGCAGCCCGGGACGGAAGCCGGCGACGACGTTCGCGTCTACCCGAACCGTGAGGCGTTCTTCGGCGACCTGCACGTGCACACGAGTTGGTCGACCGACGCCTACACCGGCGGCAACCGCGTCGGTCCGCGTGAGGCGTACCGGTTCGCGCGCGGCGAAGCGGTCGAGCTGCCCAGCGGGCTCGTAACGCAACTGCAGACACCCCTGGACTTCGTCGCGCTGACCGACCACGCGGAAGGTTTCGACACCGTCGGCGCCTGCTTCTCCAGTCCCGACCATGGCCTCTACGACTCGCCGGCGTGCCGGGCCCTACGCGGAGCCACGTCGGGACAGGCCGCGCAGGGGAACTTCCTGCGGGGCGCGTTCGAGCGCGGTGCGGCCCGTCCCGCGCCGCGGAATCCAGCCCTATGCGGCGATGTCGAAGCCTGCCTCGACGCGGCACGGTCGACCTGGCAGCGAGTGCAGGAAGTCGCCAACGAGTTCGACCAACCGGGCCGCTTCACGGCCCTGATCGGATACGAATTCTCGGCCCTGCTGCGCGACTTCGGGATGCTTCACCGAAACGTGATCTTTCGCGGCGAAGACGTCATTCCGCACGCCATCTCCTCGCTCGACGTCAAGTCGCAGGCGGACTTCTTCTCGCAGCTCGACGACGCCTGCGAGGCGCCTTGCCAGGTGCTGACGATTCCGCACAACACGAACTACTCCTGGGGTCTGACCTTCTCGCGCACCGACGAGGACGGCTCCTCCTACACGGCGGCTGACCTCGAGCGGAGGGCGCGCATCGAGCGGCTGGTCGAGATCACCCAGATAAAGGGGACCTCCGAGTGTCAGGTCGGCGTGGGTGCGGCCGACGAGGACTGCGATTTCGGGATCCTGTTCCCGCCCTGCGAGGAGGACCAGTTCGGTCGCTGCGCCCGGCCGGCATCGTTCGTGCGCAACGCCCTGCTCGACGGCCTCGCCCTGGAATCGGAGGGGCAGGGCAATCCGTTCAAGCTGGGCATGATCGGGTCGACCGACACCCACCAGTCGGATCCCGGCTACTTCAAGCCCGAAGCGCGCAGCGACCAGAGGCCGGCAATCGGCAACGCCGAGGCGACCGCACGCCTTCTCGAGCGGAGCCACGTCGTCGTCGGTCCCATCCGGAAGACGAACGTCGGCGGGCTCGCGGGTGTGTGGGCGGAGTCGAACACCCGCGCGCACCTGTTTGACGCGATGCGCCGGCGCGAGACCTTCGCCACCACAGGATCGCGTCTGCGCGTCCGCTTCTTCGCCGGCGCCCTGCCGGCGGACATCGGTTCGAGCCAGGACGACGTAGCGCGCGCCTACGCGTCCGGCGTGCCGATGGGCAGCGACCTGGTGGACGTGGCGAACCCGCGCTTCTGGGTGTGGGCGGTCCAGGATCCGGTCGGTCCCGCTCTCGATCGCATCCAGGTCATCAAGGGGTGGATCGAGGAGGGAGAACAGCGCCACGAGGTGCGCGATGTCGTCTGCTCCGGCGGCCGCGAACCGGACGAGTCCGGTCGCTGCGCGCCCACGGCTGCGACCGTCGACCTCAGCACCTGCGAGCGGAGCGACGAGACCGGAGCCGCGGAGCTGCAGACAACGTTCTCGGATCCGGGCTTTGACGCAGACCAGGCAGCCTTCTACTACGTGCGGGTCCTGGAGAACCCACAGTGCCGCTGGACCACGCACCTGGCGAATGTCGCGGGGTTGACGCCACCGCCGGACGTGCCGGCGACCGCCCAACAGCGGGGCTGGTCGTCGCCGATCTGGGTCAGCGGCGCCAAGGAGACCAACTCAAGATGAGCCTGATCCTCTACGGAGCCCCCCTTTCTCCCTTCGTTCGAAAGGCGGATGCCCTGCTGCGCGAGAAGGGGGCGCCCTTCGAACTCGAGAGCGTGAACATCATGCCGATGCCCGACTGGTTCAAGGAGATCAGCCCGGCGCGTCGCATTCCGGTGTTGCGCGATACGGATGTCGGCGAGGAAGGCCCGCCCGGCACGATCCCCGATTCGTCCGCGATCTGCGCCTACGTCGAGCAGAAGTTCCCGGCGCCCGCGTTCTATCCGGCGGACCCCTACGAACGCGGCCGTGCGGTCTGGTTGGAGGAGTATTGCGACACCGAGCTGGCGGTAGTGCTCGGTCTCGGGATCTTCCGCCCGATCCAGTTCAACCGCTTCACGGGCAAGGAGCCCGATGTAGATACGGCCAGGAAGACGTATGCCGAGCGGCTTCCACGGCGGCTCGACTATCTCGAGGGCGAAATCGGCGACGGGCCGTTCCTGGTTGGGGACGCGCTGACGATCGCGGATATCTCGCTCGCGTGTCAGCTCGCTCAGCTCGAGTTCGTCGCCGGACCGCTCGACGAGTCACGGTGGCCCGGAGTGGCCGGCCTCGTCGAGCGCCTGACGGGGCGGGACAGCTTCCAGCCTTGCCTCACGATCTGCCGGAAGATCGTGAAGCAGAAGCCCATCGATCTGAGGGCTTAGCCTTCCTGCCTCTCCGGAGGAGTCTCGTTCGGAAGAAGACGCACGAAAGAAGGGCTCGATGAGGAAGACGAACCCCTGGATCCTGCTCACGACCTTCCTCCTGCTCGGCTGTACGCCCGGCGCGGAGGTCGACGAGGTCGAGGAACCGCGGGCGCAACGGCCGCCCAACGTGGTGCTCATCGTTGCCGACGACCTCGGCTGGCGCGATGTCAGCTTCAACGGCGGCGACATCGCCACTCCCAACATCGACCGCATCGCCGCGGAGGGCGTCAAGCTCGATCGGTTCTACGTGGCCCCGATCTGCTCGCCGACTCGCGCGGGCCTGATGACCGGCAGGCATCCGATCCGGTACGGGATGATGCGCGGGGTCGTTATGGGGTACCACGACTACGGTCTCGATCCCGAGGCGACTCTCATCCCGCAGGTGCTCGCCGAGGCCGGCTACGAGGACCGCGGCCTCGTCGGCAAGTGGCATCTGGGTCTGTCGCGCGGGGAGTACCACCCCCTGGAGCGCGGTTTCACGCGCTTCGTCGGTCACCTCGGCTGGGGCTTCGACTACTTCACGCACGAGCGCTACGGAGAGGTCGACTGGTTCCACGACGAGGAGTCGGTCGACGAGCCCGGCTACAGCACCGATCTGATCTCCGAGCATGCCGTCCGCTTCGTGCGCGAGCACGCCGGCGAGGACGCGCCCTTCTTCCTGATGGTGCCGTACAACGCGCCGCACTCACCCTTCCAGGCGAAGGAAGAGGATCTGCCGCTCTATGCGGACCTCGAGCCGGTGCCGATCGAGGCGGTTGTCGGCGAGGGCGTGCCGCCGGAGAAGTACGAGTGGTTCGGCGGCCACGCGATGGGCCGGGCGCGCCTGGAAGACGTGGAAGGGAGGCTCGCCAACCGCAGAATCACGGGCGCGATGGTCCACTCGATGGATGTCGGCATCGGCCGCATCCTCGATGCCCTCGACGAGGCCGGCGTGGCGGACGACACTCTGGTGTGGTTCTTCTCGGACAACGGCGGCGACACCGGCATCGGCGAGAACCGTCCGTTCCGCGGCTCCAAGGGCAACGTCTTCGAAGGCGGCATCCGGGTCGCGGCGGCGGCTCGCTGGCCCGGCGGTGGCGTGAGCGGTGGCGGCGCCATCGAGGCGCCGCTCAACTATCTCGACGTGTTGCCGACGCTGATGGAGGCTGCGGCCGTTTCCGACCGCCCGGATCTCGAGCTGGACGGCCTCGATGCCCTGCCGGCGCTACGTGGTGGCGAGGTCGCCGGTGACCGCGACTTCTACTCCTACAGTGGCCAGTTGAGCAACGAGCGCGAGCAGCTCATGGCGATGGAAGGCGACTGGAAGCTGATCGTCATCGGTCCCGAGCCGCTCGATCGCGCGGCCCTCGCCGAATCCCAGACCATGCTCTTTCACCTGGGAGACGACCCGGGCGAGCAGAACGATGTGGTGGCCGAACACCCGGAGATCGTGGAGCGTTTGACCGGGAAGGCGCTGGCTTTCCGCGCGTTGCAGCCCGAGGAGAATGTGCCGATCTTCTGGGAAGGCCGGGATGGTTTCGTGGCGCCGAAGAGATGGGAGTCTGGGGAGTAACTCGGGAGTCGAAAATGGATCACCGATCTCTGTTGAAGGCTGCGATGGCTGCAGGAGTGCTCGCTTCGGCAGCCGCCGTTGGCGGGGCCGCGGCGCAAGAGGCACCCCGGACCGAGCTGGGCGCGCGTCTGGTCGAGCATCACGGCGACGAGGCCTTCCTCCGCCTGGAGGACGTGAAGCTGCGCGAGAGCGTCGCCTACCCGGAGGGGGCAGCGTTAGGCGCTCTGAAGACTCCGGCAGGCGCCTACCAGGCCTATCTCTCCACGCTCGCCACGGTCGAAGAGGAGGCTGGTGTCAAGACCCTGCTCGTGAACAGCGTCTTGAGAGGAGGCAACAGAAGACGCCCCGACGTTCACTGGACCCCCTGCGACTGGGACATCGTCGTGGTGAAGCACTATCCGAGTTGGCGTGCGTGGGAGGAAGTCGAGGGCAGCGGGTTGCGGGCGGCTGCGTACATCCATCGAGAGGCGGCAGTAGCGAGGGATCACGTCGTGGTGGCCGTGCCCCTGGCAATCAGGGCGACGCGGCAGTCGCGCCCGGACGACCCCAACGACACGATGATTTACATCATGAACCACCTCGAGATTCGCGAGCAGGCACAGTACGGCGACGGCTCGTACCCCGGATCGACCGGCATCGAGGCCTACCGGCGCTACCAGGGCGGTGGCCCGCTGGCGGACTTGCCCCGTGAGCTCATCATCACCGCCGAAGTGCCCGCCGCCCTCAACTCTGCCGACGCTCACTGGACGCGCCTCAACATCGTGCGCTACCCCAGCCTGCGCGAAGTCGCAAGGCTCCTCCAGCCGAGCGATCATCCCGAGAGCTGGTGGATGTTGCACAAGCACAAGGTGGCGGCGGCAGCCCGGCACTGCGGCCCGATGACCGTGCCGACTCTGCCCGAGTCGAGCGTGGGCGCCGCGTCGGAAGAGCCATGAAACTGCGTATGAAGGGGCACTTCTCCGCTGTCGCGGTGGGCTTGGCGGCGTTGTGTCTGGCTCCAGCTTCGTTCAGTCAGACGGCGCGCCCGCTGTCGGCGTTCTTTGGGTTGGACAACGGTCTGCCGGTCGGGGCAAACCGCATCTGCCAGGGTGCGGCCGGGCAGGACGGCATGCCGGTCGTGCTGTCTCAGACCGTTGACGCGGGAACCGTGCAGCCCGAGGACTTCCGGATTGTCACGCGGTCCGGGGTTGAACACACGCCGATCTGCTCCACCCTCGGGCCGGCCCGCGATCCGGGTGAACTCAGGACCGTGCTCCTGATCGGCGAGTTCGGCGATGCGGCCGACGACCCGCCGATGAAGGTGCTCGTTGTCGGCGATCTGTTCTCGGATGGAGTGACGGGTGAGCAGGTGAACTTCCGCGGAACACAGACGCAGGTCACGCCGCTCGATGCCGGACCCTCGCTCGTGCTGGCAGAGGTGGTACCCGAGGACGGATGGTCAACCGAGGGCCGGGGATCCCGCTGTCCGGATGGCGTCCTGCAGGTGGTCCGGGCGACCTGGGCCGGTGGCGTACGACTGCCGAATGGCGGCGAACTCGGCGACGCGGAGCGCCTTCTCTATCGCGTGACCGTGGAGCGTCCGGACGGCTCCAGCGACGCGATCGCTCCGGCAGCGCTCGCGGACCTGGGGGATGGGGACAACAACCACCACCTGTGCCTCGATACATCCGCCCCGGCGGTTTCGGTCAGCTTCCCGGCCGGTCACCTGGTCGACCCCAATCAGGACTTGAATCCCGATACCCGCGTGGCTGTCGGGAGTGCTCGGTGACCGCCCGCTTTAGGGCGGTAAGGAGCGAGGCTGACGCCTCGCGCGGTTTTCTCTGAGAGCCGGCCAGAAGGCCGGCGCACCCAGTGGGATTCGTTCGCCTCATTGGCGCTTTGCGCCAATGAGCCGCCGCAATCCCGTACGGGCTGCAAACGCCTGACGGCGCGCTTGGTTGGCAAGCTGGGGGGATTCGTTCGCCTCATTGGCGCTTTGCGCCAATGAGCCGCCGCAATCCCGTACGGGCTGCAAACGCGCCTGACGGCGCGTTGGTAGCCCGTACGGGATTCGAACCCGTGTTACTGGCGTGAGAGGCCAGCGTCCTAGACCCCTAGACGAACGGGCCACGCGTGCGCAGGGCCGCGAAAGTTAGCACAGTGAGCCGGGTGCCGGCGCTTCCCGATCGCTCGGAATCACGGCCTCGGGCCGTGGTGTTAGGTTGCCGTAGTGGCTCGGCAACGGCGTGTCTCTGGGTGCGCGGACCTTCTGGTCCGCATCTGCTGCTTTGCCGCGAAGAGGCGAAGCGTTTCGCCGCTTCAACAGGGACTGATAGCAGCCGCCCTGGCGCTTGTGCCGCTCACTCCGGCTTGGGCGCAGGCCGACGACGAGCCCGAGACGGAGATCCTCTCGCGGGGCGAGGGGAGCATCGTCGTCGGCCGGCAGCGGGCGCCGCTGCCCTGGGCGGAGTCGTCGTTCGGCCCGCTGGTTGCTTTGGCGCCGGTGGTGGAGGTCCTCGGTGGCGAACTGGAGGTCGGGCCCCTGGGCCAGGCGCACACGCTGCGGGTCGCCGGTCGCGAGGTCGTGCTTGGGCCGCTGGGCCGGGTCGTCGTGGTGGACGGCGAGATGCACACCCTGTCGATCAGGCCGTGGCTAGAGCCCGAACCGGAACTTCCCGAGCACCGGCGTCCAAGGGACGATTCCGACGACGAGGCGGACGACGAGGCAGCCGGCGATTCGAACGGGGAAGACGCGGATGCCGACGAGCCGGCGCCCGAGTTGCCGCCGTGGCACCTGTACGTTCCAGTAGACGCGCTGGCCCGCGCCTGGCCGGCGGAGCAGGGCTACCGGTTCGAGTTCGATCGAAGACGCGGCCGGTTGGAGGTGTCGAGGACCGGTGAGCGCCGGCTCGCGGTCGAGGTGGACCGCGTCCACGATCTTGGCGCGACGACGCTGGTCGTGACCTTCTCGGGTCGGCCCCGCTACCGCGTCGAGGAGTACCGCGGAGGCGTGCGGCTCCGACTCCTGAGCGGCGTGATGGAGCCGCGGCCGCGCGTACGGCTGAACGATCCCCTGGTGCGCTGGATGGAAGTGCGCGAGCGCTCGGTGGACATCGGCCTGGCGCCGCGAGCCGAGGCGTCGGAGCCGTACATCCTCGGACGTCCGCCCCGGGTTCAACTCGTCATGGACATCACCCGGGATCGAACGGGACGCACGCCGCGCGCCCTCTCCCGGCGCGACGGGGAAACGGGAGAGTTCCGCATCGTCCTCGACCCGGGCCATGGCGGCGCCGACACCGGTGTGACGTCGGCTTCAGGCGCGGCCGAGAAAGACCTGGTGCTCACGATCGCGCAGGAACTGAGAGCGCACCTGGCGAGCAACCTGGGCGCGCGGGTCGTGCTGACCCGAACCGGCGACAGCGACGTGACGCTCGAGAACCGGACCGCGGTGGCGAACCAGCGCCGGGCCGACCTGTTCCTGTCGCTGCACGTGAGTCCGGACTCCCCGTGGGCTTCGGACGACGGGTTCCAGGCCTACGTCCTCGATCCGCCGCCGGCACCCTTCGAGCCGGCGGAGGGCGAACCCGGCTTGCGAGGGAACGAGCAAGACGCGAACCAGTCCGTGGGCCCGTCCGCGGGCGCACGGATGGCGTCGGGCGGAGAAGAGAACCTCGACCTGGACGCCTTCGAGGAGGACGCTTTCGAGCCGGGCGCTTTCGAGGAGGACGGGTTCGACGATCCGGGCGACGAGATGGCAGACGACGAGCAGGAGATCCCCGTCGCCGTCCCGGCGCTCGAACTGTGGGAGAGGGTGCAGGACGGTCAGCTCGAACGAAGCGGGCTGCTGGCGCGGCTGATCCAGAGTCATGTCAGCGACGCGCTCGAGCAGTCGAACCGCCGTGTCGGTCGCGCTCCGCTGCGTGTGCTGACCGGAGCTTCGATGCCTGCCGTTCTGATCGAACTCGGTTCGCTGGGCGGCGACGGGGACGAAGGGATGCCCCTGCTCGACGCGTCCTACCGTCAGGAGTTGATCGAGGCGATCGGGCGGGCGATCCGGCTCTACCGTGGCGCCGTCGCGGGCGCCGCCGAGGCCGCCGCCGAGGCCGCCGTCGACGGGGCCGGCTCTTGATCGGCCCGCGGTGGGGCCGATGCTCGGTCGTCGTCCTGGTGTTGCTAGCCGGTTGCGGCGGCTCGGGCGAGAACGGGGACAGTGTCGGTGAGGTGGAACTCGTCCTACCGGGCGAGGACTTCCTGGCCACGGTGTGCTTTCCGGGTGCCGCTGGATTGCTTCGCTGCGAGCAGCAGCCGATCCGCGCCGAAGACAGCGCTGAGGAGACGGCGGCCGTCATCATCGAAGCACTCATCGCGGGTCCGGGAGGAAGAGATGCCGCGGTTCCGGTTGCGAGTTCCGCCGATTCGGATGAGGACGGCGAGTTGCCCGAGTCCATCGAACAGTTGTTGCCGGCTCTCCCGGCCGGGGTCGGGCTGCTCGAGGTGGAGCTTCTCGATGGCGTGGCCTACGTCGACCTGACGACCGTCGAGGTGGGTTCCGGAACGGGTGGCGCCGGCGGCACAGCGGGCCGGCCGGCGGTGTTCCTGGAGCGGCCGGCGATGGGGCTGACGGAGGAGCTCCTGGCCGTCTACAGTCTCGTGAACAGTCTGACCGCGAACAACCTCGGCATCGACCGGGTAGTGCTCATGTGGAACGGCGAGCAGCGCCCGACCTTCGCCGGGCACGTCGACACGACGCGACCCCTGATGGCCGACCTGTCGCGGAACGCGGAGCCGGTGGGCGGGATCTGACGGTGTCCGGTTCCGAGCCCCTGATCGGCGTCTTCGATTCGGGCGTCGGCGGCCTCACTGTGGTCGCGGCGTTGCGCCAGCGCCTGCCCGCCGCCTCGATCCTCTACCTCGGCGATACCGCGCGACTGCCGTACGGCACGAAGTCGCGACGGACGGTGCTGCGCTACTCCCAGACCAACGTGGACTTCCTGGAGCGCCGCGGGGTCGACGCCCTGGTCGTCGCCTGCAACACGGCGTCGGCGATGGCGCTCGAGGACCTCGTCGTGCGGACTCCGCACTGGGGCGTGCTGGAGCCGGGAGCGTCGGCCGCGGTGGCGGCGGCCGGCCGGCACGTTGGCGTGATCGCCACCGAGTCGACGGTCCGGTCGGGCGCCTACGAGCACGCGATCCGGCGGCTGAACCCGGAGCTGAGGGTGAGTCAACAGGCCTGCCCGCTGCTCGTGCCCCTGGTCGAGGAGGGCTGGGAGGACGACGAGATCACGGAACGGATCGTCACCCGCTACCTCGCCCCGCTGCTGGACGAGGGAGTCGACACGCTGCTTCTGGGCTGCACGCACTATCCGATGCTGCGGGGCGTGCTGGCGCGGGTCAGCGGCCCGGAGGTCACGCTCGTCGACTCGGCCGAGTCGACCGGCGCCTTGGTGGAACGGGAGCTTCGCGACCGCGGTTGGGCGGACGGTTCCGCCTCTCCGGCGCCGACCGGGCGCCTGACTGGTGAATTCGGATCGAGCGACGGGTCCAGCGAACGAGACCGGGCGCGCCGGCCTTCTGGCCGGCCGCCGCCCCTTGGGGCTGGGCCGGCAAGTGTGAGACTCTTCGCCACCGACGCCGGTCCGCGGTTCGCCAGACTGGCCGAGCGGATCCTCGGCGAGAAGGTCGAGCTTCGTTGGATCGACGTGGACGAGTCGGAAACCCAGTGCGAGGAGGTCGAGACAAGGTGACGAATCGAGGCGGCGGTTTTGTCCGGAGCGGCGGCAGGTCGGCTTCCAGCTTGCGTCCAGTGACGATCGAGCTGGACGCGATGAAGTTCGCGGAGGGTTCGGCGCTGATCGAGTGCGGCGACACCCGGGTGCTCTGCTCGGCCAGCATCGAGCGGCGGGTGCCGCCCTTCCTGATCGGCAAGGGCCAGGGATGGCTGACCGCCGAGTACGCGATGTTGCCGCGGGCGACGCTGACCCGTTCGAGGCGGGAAGTGTCGCGCGGCCGGCCTTCGGGCCGCACGTCGGAGATCCAGCGCCTGATCGGCCGTTCGCTTCGGTCCGCGGTCAACTTGAAGCAGCTCCCGGAAGTCACGGTCGCGATCGACTGCGACGTGATCCAGGCCGACGGCGGCACCCGGACGGCCTCGATCACCGGCGCCTACGTGGCGACCGTCGCGGCGCTTGCGAAGATGCTGCTCGAGGGCGACCTGAAGAAGTGGCCGCTGGTCCACTCCGTGGCGGCCGTGTCCGTCGGCATCTGCGAGGACGAGCTGCTGCTTGATCTCGAGTACGTCGAGGACCGGGACGCCCAGGTTGACCTGAACGTCGTGGCGACAGGCGAAGGTAGCCTGATCGAGGTGCAGGGCACGGCGGAGGGCCGGGTGTTCACGCGGCCGGAGTTCGACGGCCTGCTCGATCTCGCCCTCGCGGGGATCGCCGAACTGACGGAGTTGCAGCGGAGCACCCTCTCGGAACGGCTGGCCGACGTGGACGGCGCGCTGGAACGCCGCCGGCGAGGACCGGCCGCGACCCGGGACGAGGCGAGTCTCTGGAAGCGACCGCCGCGGTCGTAGCCTTGGACATCCACTTGATCGCGATCGGCGGCACCGGCATGGCGCCGCTCGCCTGCCTGCTGCGCGACCTGGGCCACGACGTCCGCGGATCGGACGGACCCCTCTACCCGCCGACCAGCGAACTGCTCGCCGATGCGGGCATCGAACCCCTGGTGGGCTACGACCCGGCTCATCTGGAGCCGCGGCCGGACCTGGTGATAGTCGGCAACGCGGTGCCGCGGACGAACCCGCAGGCGATGGCGACCGAAGAACTCGGCCTGCCGCGTCTGTCGATGCCCGAAGCGCTCGACCGTTTCGTGCTCCGGGACCGCCGGCCGCTGGTCGTCGCCGGCAGCCACGGCAAGACGACGACGACCGCGATGGCGGCCTGGGTCTACTCCCGCGCCTGCGCCGATCCCGGCTACCTCATCGGCGGCGCGCCGATCGGCCTGCCGTCCGGGTTCGCGCTCGGCGGCGGGCCGCGCTTCGCGATCGAGGGCGACGAGTACAACGCCTCCTACTTCGATCGAGGCCCCAAGTTCTGGCACTACCGGCCGGAGACCGTGATCCTGACCAGCCTGGAGCACGACCACGTCGATCTCTATCCGGACTTCGAGGGGCTCGAACGGGCTTTCCTCGGGCTCGTCGAGCGGCTGCCGGCGAAGGGGCTGCTCATCGCCTGCGCCGACTGCCCGGCCGTCGAGCGGGTGGCCCGTGCGAGCCCGTGCCGTGTCGTGACCTACGGTGCGGGGAACGGCGGCACTGAGACCGGCGGTGCTGGAGCGGCTGACGTGCGGCTCGCCGGCCCGGTCGAGAGCGGCGAGAATGGCATCTCGTTCGAGCTGGAGGAGGCCGGCGACCGTCAGCGGATCGAACTCGGCGTCTGGGGCGAGCACAACGCGGCGAACGCGACGGCGGTCTGGATCGCGGCGCGCGCCGACGGTCTCGATCCCGAGGCCGTGCTGGAGGCTTTGGCCACGTTCCGCGGCGTGAAGCGCCGGCTCGAAGTCGTAGGTTCGGCGGCGGGCGTCGTCGTGATCGACGACTTCGCCCACCATGCGTCGGAAGTCGCCGCGTCGCTCTCGGCGCTACGGCAGCGTTTCCCCGGCTGCCGGTTGGTTGCCCTCTTCGAGCCGCGGAGTTTGAGCGCCGGCCGCCGTCAGTTCGCCGCCGATCTCGCGGCCGCGCTCGCGTCGGCCGACCGGGTCTTCCTGGCCCCGGTGTTCCACCGCGAACGCCTGGGCGAGGAGGGCTTCGATCCGGAGAAGCTGGCGGCGGACGTCCAGCGACTCGGGGCCGAAGCGACGGCCTGCGAGTCGAACGACGTGCTGCTTGAGAAGGCGCTCGCGGAGGCTGGGCCGGGCGACGTTCTCGTGACGATGTCGTCCGGGTCGTTCGACGGCATGCCCCGGCGGCTAGAGATGGGTCTCGAGGATCTGCCGGGCAGAGAGCCCGGGTAACCGAAGCACCTCCGCGCCACCCGGCGGCACCACCCGGCGCGGCGCCAGCCCGATCAACTCCGTCTCGACGACCTGGACGCCCGCTGCAGCCGCCAGTTCGTCGGCGCTCCGAACGACGTCGAGCAGCGACGTCCGATCGCAGTCCGTCAGGTTGACGCTGACCTGGGCCCGTCCGCGGCTTTCCAGGGAGAAGCCGAGAGCCCTGACGCCCGGCGGTCCTCCGCCCGATTCGCGGAGCGACGCCGCAATCCGTTTCGCCTCGGCGACCTGGTCCGTGTCGAGCAACAGGTTGAAGGCGACCAGCGGCGGCCGCGCGCCGACGCACACCGCGCCGGCGTCTGGATGCAGCCGGTTCGGACCACGGTCCGGCGGCCACTCGCCGCTCGCCATCCGCTCGCCCAACCGCGCGAGACCGCCGCGGCGATGGTCGGCAAGGGCTGTCCGCCTGGCATCTGACGCGGCATCGCCGTACAGGAACACCGGTAGCCCGAGCGCCGCGAGCGCATCCGCCGCCCGGAGTGCGGCGTCAATCGCCGCCGGCATCGCGTCACCTTCCAGGGGCACGAACGGCACGACGTCCAGGGCGCCCAGGAAGGGATGAGCGCCCTGGTGACGGGCAACGTCGATGCACTCGATCGCCATGGCGGCAAGGCCCTCGACAGCCGCCACCAGATCGCCGCCCTCACCCAGCAGGGTCAGCACGGTCCGGTTGTGGTCCGGGTCCGAGGACACGTCGAGAACTCGCACGCCGGGCATCGACGTGGCCTCCACGCAGGTGCCGATGACGTCTCCGCGCCGCCCCTCACTGATGTTGGGCACGCATTCCAGGCGGACCATGCGGTCAGGCTAGCGGCAAAGGGCTACCAGTTTGAGGGTCCAGGGGTCAGCCCGGCGAGCTGGGTGTCGTGGGCCGACGCCCGTGCCTACGCCGAGTGGCTGTCTCAGGAAACCGGTGAGAAGTACCGCCTGCTGAGCGAGGCCGAGTGGGAGTACGTTGTCCGGGCCGGCTCGACGGCCCCTTACCCATGGGGCGAGGAGTTCGTCGCCAACCACGCGAACTGCTGGGCCTGTGAGGACGAGTTCCAGTTCTCGGCGCCGGTGGGTCAGTTCCCGCCGAACGCCTGGGGCCTCTACGACGTCGTTGGCAACGGCTGGGAGTGGGTCGAGGACTGCTGGAACGACACCCACGAGGGCGCTCCCTCCGACGCCCGCGCCCGGCTGGAAGGCGATTGTTCGTACCACGTGATCCGCGGCGGCTCCTGGCGGGACGGTCCGACGGAACTCCGCTCGGCTTTCCGCCGCCCGGTGGAGAAGCGCTACTTCAAGGGCGAGAACTTCCGCGTAGCGCGCGAGCTCGCGCACTGACGCTGGGGCAGGACGGCCTCGCCGTCAGACCAGTCGCTCCAGCAGCCTCAGCGCCGGCGCGACGCGGATGCCCTCGGGCGTCACATGGTCCTTCGTTCCCGTGGCCGACACCTGCCAGGCGTCGCAGTCCCGGAACCGGACCTTGAAGTAGCGGAGACTCTTGTCGAGGGACGCGTCGGACCACTTGCACTCGACGCAGAGGACGGGCTTGCGCCGGTCGGTGACGACGAAGTCGACCTCGCGCCCGTCCGTGTCACGGAAGTAACGGAGTTCCAGGTCGAGTCCCTGGGTGTCCTGCTGGTGGTGTACCCACTTCAGCAGGTGGCAGGCGACCAGATTCTCGAAACGAGGTGGATCTCCCGGCACGACCGTCCAGTCGAGGTGGTAGTGCTTCTGTTGCTTCTTGACCGCCCGGATCGTTGGGGCGCCGAAGGGGGACAGCCGGAAGATGGCGTAAAGCCGCTCGAACGCCCCCAGCCAGTCGGCGACCGCCTTGTGGCTCACCTGCAGGTCCTCGCGGACCGCGTTGATCGAGAGCGGCGAGCCGACCAGATCGGGCAGGCGGAGCATGAGCAGTTCGAGCCGGCCGAGGTCCTGGATACGTTCGAGGCTCGTGATCTCCTCCCGGATGAGCAGGGTACGGTGCTCGCGCGACCACCGGCGGGCCTCGACTTCGGAGCCGCCGAAGTAGGGCTCGGGAAAGCCACCGAGCAGCAACAGGTCGCGTACGTCCCCGGCCGTCTGCAGGCCGAGTTCGGCCGCGGACAGCGGGTGTAGCCGGAGGAGATGGAAGCGGCCCTGGAGCGAGTCGCCGCCGAAACGGTAGGCGTCGAGCCGGGCACTTCCGATTACAAGGATCCGGCGCTTCGCCGCAGCCTGTGAGTCGTATAGGCCTTTGAGATGGTTCCGCCAGTCCCGGTACTTGTGGATCTCGTCGAACACCCACAGATCAGCGGCCGGGTACTCCCGTCTCAGGATGTGCTCCCGGTCCTCGGCGACGTCCCAGTTGAGGTAACCGTCCTCGGCGCCGGGCAGGCTGCGGGCAAGAGTCGTCTTGCCGACCTGACGGGGACCGGCGACAAAGACCATCTTCCGTTGGAGGTCTCGCTCTATCTGTTTGGTCAGGTACCTGGTTGCGGTTGCCACGGCTTGTCAGACTACCAAGATTTTCGACTGCAGTCGAAAATATCCGCGGACGTTTTCGACTGTGGTGGAAATTCGCGGCGCCATTCAGGGGCGCATCCGCCGCCGTGCCGCTCGGAAGCCTTGGCATCCGTCGCTCGCCGCTGCCGTTGACCACCCCTGGCAGCCGTGTTACGTTACCGCCGCTTTCGGGCTCTGGGCGAGAGAGGTTTGGCAGCCCTTGGTAGGGGTCTGCGCTCGCGTATCGAGCCGCCCGAGAGAATCGGCTCCGCAGGAACCTGGAAGACCCGGAACGACGAGCCGGATCAACGCCGGAACACCCCAAGCCCGAGATAAACAGACCCGGACGGACCGCGGGACGAGTAGCTGTGGATTTCGACGCCAGCCTCCTGGTCATCATGGCGATTTTCTGGGCCACCTACGTGGTGGTGCGGATCTTCCTCATCGGGCCAGTCATGAAGATGCTCCGGGAGCGGGACAGCGAGATCGTGACCGCGCAGGAGACGTTCGACCGCGCCCAGGCCGAAGTCGAGGCGAGGATCGAGAAGCAACGGGAGAAGCTGAAGGAAGCCCGGGTCGAGGCGGCCTCCCGCCGCGACGAGATGCGGCGCGAGGCGCAGCAGGCCCGCGAACGGTTGGTCGCCGAGGCGCGGCAGGAAGCGGACGCTGAGCTCCAGCAGGCGATCGCCTCGCTGGCCGCGGAGACGGCTGAACAGCGCCGGACCCTCGAGGTCCGTGCCGAGCGCCTCGCCGCGGAGATGACCGCGAAGCTGATTGGGGCGCCGTCATGAGGCCGGTGGCCGCCAGGACACTCTTCGCGGTGTTGCTCTGGACGCTGTTCGCCGGCGCGGGCGCGGCGTTCGGCGCCGAGGTCGGCGAAGCGACTCACTTCCTGGGCCTGCCGCGCTGGGTCTTCCGCTGGTTCAACATGCTCGTGCTCTTCGGTGGAATCGGCTACCTGATTGTGCCCAGAGCCGCGGCGGCGCTCGAGAATCGCCGGGTCCAGATCCGCGACAGCCTGATGACCGCCCGCCGGCAGCGCGCCGACGCGGAGGAGTTGCGCGAAGGCCTCGCCGGTCAACTGGCCGCGCTGGAGGCGGAGGTGGCGGAGGCCGTCGAGCGCGCGGAGCGGCAGGGCGAGCGCGATGCGCAGGAGATCGTCTCGCTGGCCGAGCGCGAGCGCGAGCGGATGATCGAACAGGCCCGCGCCGAGATCCGTAGCCGCGCCGCCCGCGCCCGGGTCGAGCTCGCGCAGCACGCGGCGCGACTCGCGACAACGCTTGCGACCGCCCGCCTGGAGCGGGAGGTTGATTCGGCCGCGCGCCGGCGCATCCTCGATCGCGGGCTGCTCAGCCTGGAGAGCCGTGCCGACGAAACGTCCTCCGGAGTGGACGCACGATGATCTACCGGTACGCGAGGCCGTACGCGCAGGCGCTGATGGGCGCCGCCGGTTCGCTCGACGCGGCCCAGGCCACTCGTGACGAGCTGGCCGCCTTCGCCGATGCGATGCGCTCCGTGCCGCGGCTGGGCCGCATGGCCTCGAACCCGGGCGTGCCGCCGGCGACGAAGCGGGCAGTGGTCGACGAGATCGCCGAGATGCTGGAAGCCGGCGAGTTGACGCGGCGGCTGCTCCGGCTGCTGCTCGACAACTATCGCCTGGTCCACCTGCCGGCAATCCTGGAAGCGATCGACGAGTTGCTCGACCGCGCTCGCGGCGTGGTCAGCGCCACCGTGACCGCGGCCGAGGAGCTCGATGCGGATCAACAGGCGCGGCTCCTGGGCGCCCTCGAACGGCTCTCCGGCGCCGAGGTGCGGTTGGAAGCCCAGGTCGACCCGAGTCTGATCGGCGGCTTCGTGGCGCAGTTCGGGAGTTACCGCTACGACGCGAGCGTTCGGGGCCAGTTGGCCACTCTGGAATCCAGATTGACGGCGGAGTCGGCGAGTTAGAGGCAGTCAGGACTTCGAAGACGCTCCGAAGCCCGGGGCGCACCTACAGGGAGTAGAGAGAACATGCAGGTAAGAGCCGATGAGATCGCAGCGGTCCTCGAGCGCCAGTTGGCGGGCTACGAGGCCGAGGTCGACGTCGCCGAAGTCGGCACCGTCCTGAGTGTCGGTGACGGCATCGCGCGCGTCTACGGCCTGGAGCAGGCCATGGCCGGCGAGCTGCTGGCGTTTCCTAACGACGTCTACGGGCTGGCCCTGAATCTGGAGGAAGACCAGGTTGGCGCGGTGCTGATGGGCGAGTCCCGCCTGGTCGAGGAGGGTGACGAGGTGCGCCGCACCGGCCGCGTCATGGAGGTCCCGGTGGGGCCGGGAATGGTCGGCCGCGTCGTCGATCCGCTGGGCAACCCGGTCGACGGCAAAGGACCGATCGAAGCTGCCGACAACTACCCGCTCGAACGGATCGCTCCCGGCGTCGTCGACCGCGAGCCGGTGTCCGAGCCGATGCAGACCGGGATCAAGGCGATCGACTCGATGATCCCGATCGGTCGCGGCCAGCGCGAGCTGATCATCGGCGACCGACAGATCGGCAAGACGGCCGTTGCCGTCGACGCGATCATCAACCAGAAGGGCGGCGACGTGATCTGCGTGTACGTCGCGATCGGCCAGAAGCGCTCGACCGTCGCCCAGGTGGTCAAGACGCTCGAGGACAACGGCGCGATGGACCACACGATCGTCGTGTCCGCCTCGGCCTCCGAGCCGGCGCCGCTCCAGTTCATCGCCCCCTACGCCGGTTGCGCGATGGGCGAGTACTTCCTCTACAACGGCCAGCACGCGCTGGTGATCTACGACGATCTCTCGAAGCAGGCCGCCTCCTACCGTGAGGTGTCCCTTCTGCTGCGCCGTCCGCCGGGCCGCGAGGCCTACCCGGGCGACGTCTTCTACCTCCACTCGCGGCTGCTGGAACGGGCGGCGAAGCTCTCGCGCGCCAATGGCGGCGGCTCGCTCACCGCGTTGCCGATCATCGAGACCCAGGCCGGCGACGTCTCGGCCTACATCCCGACGAACGTGATCTCGATCACGGACGGCCAGATCTTCCTCGAGGGCGACCTCTTCTTCTCCGGCGTGCGCCCGGCGGTCAACGTCGGCATCTCGGTCAGCCGGGTCGGCGGCAATGCGCAGATCGGTGCGATGCGCAAGAACTCCGGCACCCTGCGCCTCGACCTCGCGCAGTACCGCTCGCTCGCGGCCTTCGCGCAGTTCGGTTCCGACCTCGACAAGGTCACGCTGCAGCAGTTGGCGCGCGGCGAGCGGCTGGTCGAGCTTCTCAAGCAGGGCCAGTACTCACCCCTGTCGATCGAGGACCAGGTGCTCTCGATCCTGGCCGGCACCCGCGGGGCTCTCGACGATCTGAAGGTCGAGGCGGTGCGCCCGTTCGAGGAGTACATGCACGGCTACTTCCGCGACGAGGCGCCTGAGCTCCGCGACCGCATCCGCGAGGAAGGCAAGCTGAGCGACGAGCTGGACGCCGCGATCATGGAAGCGATGGGGCAGGCCTTCCAGCGCTTCGTGGCCGAGAACCCCGACGCGGCGACGGACGAGAATTAGGACCGGTACAGATGGCGAGCCTGATCGATCTTCGCCGGCGCATTCGCACGGTGAAGAACACGCAGCAGATCACCAAGGCGATGAAGATGGTCGCCGCGGCGAAGCTGCGCCGCGCGCAGGACCAGATCCTCGCCACGCGCCCGTACGCCCTGGAACTGCGCAAGGTGACGGAGCATCTGGCCGCCGTGTCGGCTGGCGAGGTGGAGCATCCGCTGCTGACGCCGGCCGGGGAAGGCGAAGGGGCGGAGGCCACGGTTCGGGCCGAAGCCCACTCCGGCAAGACCCTGGTTCTGGTCGTCACGGGCGACAAGGGCCTGTGCGGCGCCTTCAACGCGCACGTCCAGCGTCGGGCCGAACAGGAGATGGCGACGCTCAACGGCGGCGGCGAGATTCTCGCCCTGGGCAACCGCGGCGCCGACTTCTTCACGCACCGCGGCAGCCCGATGCGCGGCGCCCGGCGGGGGTTGTTCAAGGACCTGAACTACGGCATCGCCCAGGAGCTGGCGGCTGAGGTTTCCGGGGCGTACGAGGACGGCGAGTACGACGCGGTCTACGCGGTCTACAACGAGTTCATCTCCGTGCTGCGCCAGCGGGTGAGTTGGGAGCGGCTGCTGCCGATAGCCCGCGAGGACGTGGTCGGCGACGACGGTGGCGGTTCGGAAGGCGACCACCGCGACTACCTGTACGAGCCGTCCGAGGCCGAGATCCTGAACGACCTGCTGCCGCGCTTCGTCACCTTCCAGATCTACCGCGTGCTGCTCGAGTCGCAGGCCGCCGAGCACGCTGCCCGGATGACCGCGATGGACAGCGCGACGAAGAACGCCGGCGAACTGATTGACGCGCTGACCCTGCAGTACAACCGCTCGCGCCAGGCCGAGATCACGACCGAGCTGATCGAGGTCGTGTCCGGCGCCAACGCCCTGGAAGGCTAGCGCTGCCAAACCGCTTGCTGACTCGCTGTTTGGCCCTAAGCCCCCAACCTCACCAGAACCTTGCACCACAGAACTCACTCCGTTACGTTCCGCGGCGCAAGCTCCTTGTAGACAAGAGAGGCACACACCGTGAACGACACAAGCAACACGTCCGGCGCGACCGGCAAGGTGGTCCAGGTGATCGGACCGGTGCTCGACATCGAGTACCCGGCCGAGCAACTGCCCGAGATCCTGAACGCCGTCAGCGTGAAGAACGACGACGGCAGCATCGACCTGACGGCCGAAGTCGCCCAGCACCTGGGCTCGAACCTGGTGCGCGCGGTGTCCATGCAGCCGACGGACGGCGTCGTGCGCGGTATGGAGGCGAAGGACCTCGGCGAACCGATCTCGGTGCCCGTCGGAGAGGCGACCCTGGGCCGGGTGCTGAACGTGATCGGCGATCCGGTCGATACGCTGGGTCCGGTCGAGGCCGAGGAGCGCTGGCCGATCCACCGCGAGGCGCCCGCGTTCGAGGACCAGGCGACATCGACCGAGATGTTCGAGACCGGGATCAAGGTCGTCGACCTGCTTCAGCCCTACACCCGCGGCGGCAAGACGGGCCTGTTCGGCGGCGCCGGAGTTGGCAAGACGGTGCTGATCCAGGAGCTGATCAACAACGTCGCCGTCCAGGGCGGCGGCTTCTCCGTCTTCGCCGGCGTCGGCGAGCGCACCCGCGAGGGCAACGACCTCCTGCGGGAGATGGTCGAGGCCGGGGTCGTCACCTTCGGCGAGGACTTCCTCGAGAACTACGAGAAGACCGGCAACTTCGACCTGACCAAGGTCGATCACGCGGCGCTCAAGGACAGCAAGGCGGCGCTGATCTACGGCCAGATGACGGAACCGCCCGGCGCCCGGCTGCGCGTCGGCCTTTCGGCGCTTACCGTCGCCGAGTACTTCCGCGACGTGGAAGGTCGCGACGTGCTCCTGTTCGTCGACAACATCTTCCGCTTCACCCAGGCTGGCTCCGAAGTCTCCGCGTTGCTCGGCCGGATGCCCAGCGCGGTCGGCTACCAGCCGAACCTCGCCACCGAGATGGGCGCCCTCCAGGAGCGGATCACGTCGACCAAGAAGGGCTCGATCACGTCGGTGCAGGCGATCTACGTTCCCGCCGACGACCTGACCGACCCGGCGCCGGCCACCGCCTTCGCCCACCTCGACGCGACGACGACCCTGTCCCGCGCGATCGTCGAGAAGGGCATTTACCCGGCGATCGACCCGCTCGACTCGAGCTCGAAGATCCTCGAGCCCGCCGTCGTCGGCGACGAGCACTACGGCGTCGCCCGCCAGGTGCAGATGGTGCTGCAGCGCTACAAGGACCTGCAGGACATCATCGCCATCCTCGGCGTCGAGGAACTGTCCGAGGATGACAAGCTCGTCGTCGCCAGGGCGCGCAAGATCGAGCGTTACCTGTCGCAGCCGTTCTTCGTCGCCACCCAGTTCACCGGCCTCGAAGGCCGCTACGTGAAGATCGAAGACACCGTCGAGGGCTTCAAGACGATCCTCTCCGGCGAGCTCGATGAGCTGCCCGAGCAGGCGTTCCTCATGGTCGGCACGATCGACGAAGCGGTCGACAAGGCCAAGAAGCTGCTGGCGGCGTAGAGGCTGCCTGGTGGAGACGAGCGAGGAGGCGCCAATGAACGTCCTGCCCAGGCAGAGATTCCGCTACTCACACGGCGTGCTCCTGAAGTGCGAGGGCTGTGAGCGCGAGGGTGGCGGCGCGATCCTTGAGCGGAGCGAATGAACATGGCCGGCTTGAACCTCATCCTCGTGACCCACGCTGAGAAGCTGCTCGATGTCGAGTGCAGCGACGTGGGCCTCCCCGGCCGGCAGGGCGACCTGGGCATCCTGCCCGGCCATGCCGCGCTGATCAGCACGCTGCGGCCGGGCGAGCTGAGCTACCAGCCGGCGGCCGGCGGCGCGCGCCGCTTCGTCGCCGTGGCGCCGGGCTTCTGCGAAGTCGCGGACGACACCGTGACCGTGCTTACCGAGACCGCGGCGCCGGCCGAGGACATCGACGCCGCGGCAGCGAGAACCGAGCGCGACGAGCTGGCTGCCGAGTATGGCCGCGCCGGCTTCGAGGAGCAGGCCGGCCTCAAGGACCGCGTGGACACGGCGCAGGCCCGGGTCGACGTAGCGGCCCGCGCCTGAAGCCGCACCGGCGGCCGGCGTCCACCGGGTGCGCCGGCGCCCCCGCGGAGCGAGGCCTTCGGCCTCGCGCGTCTTCTCAGAGAGCCGACGAGGACGTCGGCGCACCCAGTGTGCAAATCTCTTCACATCTTGGAGGGCATCGGCGTCCCCGCCCGCCTCCGTCACTGGGTGCGCCGGCGTCCCCGCCGGCTTCCGGGAAGAACGCGCCGCGAAGCGGCGACCATACTGGGCCGCGAAGCAGCGGCTGCGGCGGTGCCGCTCAGCCGGCCCCAGCCCCGGCCCCGGCAGCGCTCCGCCGAACCTCAAGTGGTAGTGTCCCGAGGAGGTTGCATCAGCTGTCCGAGCCAGCAACGAAGACGCCATGAAGCCCGAGTCGAGCCCCGGACCGAGCACGGCCGGCGCGCGTTTGCCGGTGTTCGTGACCGGCGCGACCGGGCATCTGGGCGCCAATCTCGTGCGGCGACTGCTCCGGGATGGCCAACGGGTCCGCGTCCTGCTCAGGCAGGGCGACAACGACGAGGCGGTGGAAGGCCTGGACGTCGAGCGGGTCTTCGGCGACATCCGCGACCTCGAGGCCACGAGGAGCGCTGTCCTGGGCTGCAAGGGCGTCTACCACTGCGCCGCCAAGGTCTCGACCATCGACGGCAACGCGGCGCATCGGCGCGAGGTGTACGAGTGCAACGTGATCGGCACGCGCAATGTGCTGCGGGCGGCGCGTGAAGCGGAGGCTGGCCGGGTGGTCGTCACCGGCTCCTTCAGCGCGGTCGGCTACGACCTGGACGATCCGTCGATGCCCGCCAACGAGGCGATGCAGTTCTACCCGATGGAACGGACGATGCCCTACGAGCGGAGCAAGGTGCTCGTCGAGCATGAGTGCATGCGGGCCGCCGCGACCGGGCAGGACGTCGTCGTCGCGACCTGCTGCGCGATCGTCGGCGGAGCGGACTTCCTGCCGTCGCGGCTGGGGAGGACGCTGTGCGACTACTCGGCCGGCAAGCTGCGCGCCTACATCGACGGCGGCTTCGAGTTCGTCGCCGCCCGGGACATCGTGCAGGGACATCTGCTGTGCATGGAGCGGGGCCGCTGCGGCGAGAAGTACATCTTCAGCACGGAGTACAGGACGATCTCGGACATCGTCGGCCTGTTCGAGGAGGTCTCGGGCGTTCCCCGGCCGCGGCGCCGGTTTCCGGCTGGCCTGATGCTCGCCTTCTCCGAAGTGGCAAGCTTCTACCTCAGTCGATTCCACCCGAGCTTTCCCCAGCGGTTCACGCCGGGCGCCATCCGGCTGTTGCGCAAGCACCTTCACGCCGACACGAGCAAGGCGAAACGCGAGCTCGGCTATCGGCCCACGAGTATCCGCGAGGCCGTTCAGGAGGCCTACGCCTTCCACTACCAGCGTGGTGCGATCACGAATCCGCGAGCGAGAAAACCGGAGGGTTTTGCCACATGATGGACACAAGCCATGAAGCGCTGTCGAAGGTCGTGCCCCGGTCGCACCCGCCCGCTGGCGGCGTCGTCGCCGGCTCGGCGCCGGGTCCGCCGCCCGCCTTCGAGGAGGCCGGCAGTCTGCGCCAGCAGGCGCGCGCCGCCGGTCTCGATCCCGACTACTGGTACGCCGTTGCCGACGTCGACGCGCTCAAGCGGGGCAAGGTGGTCGAGGTCGTCTTCTGGAAGCGGTCCATCGCGCTGTTTCGGGGCGACGACGGTCAGTTCCGGGCGGTCGAGAACCGCTGCCTGCACCGGCAGATCAAGCTCTCCATCGGCGAGGTGGAAGGCTGCAAGCTGGTCTGCGCCTACCACGGCTGGGAGTACGACGGAGACGGGAAGGTGGTCGGCATCCCCGACCTCTTCGGACGCAAGGGCCTGCCGAAGTTCGGGATCAGGAGCTACCCGGTGCAGGTCCGGTACGGCCTGGTCTGGATCTTCCCGGGCAACCCGGAACTGGCGGACGAGCGGAAGATCCCGGAGATTCCCGAACTCGAGGGGCCGGGTCGATGGGCCTGCGTGCCGCTCAGCTTCACCTGTTCGGCCCACCACTCGATGGTCATCGACAACGTCAGTGACTTTTCCCACGCCTACCTGCACCGCAAGTACCGGCCCTTCATGGGCGCGAAGCTGACCCACTGCGAGACGCTGGGCGACAACGTCCACCTCGCGTACGAGACGAAGGTCGGCCGCGGACGGATTTCGGGATTGTTCGTGGACCACAACCGGGTCGACACGAATCAGATGGAGTTGTGCTTCGAGTACCCGTACCAGCGGTCGAACACGGACGACGAGATCAAGCACTGGCTGTTCGTCCTGCCGATGGACGAGCGGACCACGAAGGCGTTCTTCCTGTTCTACTTCAGGTCGCTGAAGATTCCGTTCCTGCCGGTGCGAATTCCCCGAATCGCCATGAAGGCCGTTCTGAAGATCGCGAACCGGACCCTTATCGGTCCCCTGCTCGGCCAGGACCGCGTGGCTGTCGAGGCCGAGCAGGAGGGCTACGAGAAGAGCTGGAACGCCCCGCCGGTGGAGCTGAATCCGGTGGTGCGGGAGTTCCAGAAGGTGATCGTTCGCAAGTGGCGGGAGCACCTGGCGGGCGGCGGCGCCCGGAACGGCGATGCTCCCGCTTGAGGCCGAGCTCCCGCCTTCGCCGCCGCCGAGAGTGCCGGGCGGCTGGCCCCTGCTGGGCCACCTGGGCGCCTTCCAGCGGGATCCGGTCTCGTTCCTGACCGACGGCTGGCAAGAGCACGGCGACGTCTTCCGCTTCCGGCTCGGCCCGCGCGATTTCGTCCTGTTCGTCGGACCCGAAGCTCACGATTTCTACTTCAAGGCGTCGGACGACGAGCTGGATGCGAAGGCCGTCTACGAGTTCACGGTGCCCATCTTCGGACGCGGCGTTGCATACGACGCGGCGCCGGAGATCATGAGCGAGCAGCTCGGGTTTCTGTTTCCGGCCCTCGGGGCGCCCTCGATGCGCCGGTTCGTTCGGCTCATGCTCAAGGAGACGAGCGAGTTCGCCGACGGGCTCGGCGAGGAGGGAGAGATCGATCTGCCGTCGGCGATGAACCGGCTCACGGTCAACATCGCGAGCCACTGCCTCCTCGGAAGAGAAGTGCGGGAGCAGGTCGACGAGGGTTTCGCCGACACGTACCACGATCTTCAGAAGGGGATCAACACCCTGGGGTTCTTCCTTCCCAGGCTGCCTACCGCGGCGCACCGAAGTCGGGACCGCGCCCGCCTGCGGGTGGCCGCGCTCTTCGGCGAGATCATCGCGGAACGCCGGCGAACCGATGCGGCGGCCGAGGACTTCATGCAGACCTTGATGCATGCCCGCTACAAGGACGGTCGAGCGCTGAGCGACGACGAGATCACGGGAATCCTGTTGACGGTGCTGTTCGCGGGCCAGCATACGAGCGCGGTGCTCGCAACGTGGACGGGCCTGGAGCTGATGGCGGCGCCGTCGTATGTGGCGCGGCTGCGGGACGAGATCGAGGAGGTCTACGCGCAGGGAGAGGAGCTGAGCCTGGCCAGTCTCAAGCGCCAGACGTTGATGGAGAACGCCGTACGCGAGTGCGAGCGACTGCACCCGCCGTTGATCCTGCTGGTTCGGAAAGTGCTCAAGCCTCTTCGTTTCGGGGACTACGACGTGCCGGCCGGTGCGCTGGCCATGGTGTCGCCGGCGGTTTCTCATCGGCTGCCCGACGTGTTCGCGGATCCGGAGCGGTTCGTTCCGGATCGCTTCGCTCCCCCCGCGAGCGAGGACAGGCAGCACCGCTACGCCTTGATCGGGTTTGGCGGGGGCAAGCACCTGTGCATGGGCAAGCACTTCGCGATCGCGCAATTGAAGGCTATCTGGACTGTTCTGCTGGATCGTTTCGACTGGTTTCTCGACACCGCGGTGCCCGCTCCGAACTACGGTAGCTGGGTGACGGGTCCCGAGGAACCGTGTCGCGTTCGCTACCGTCGCCGTTCGCAGGCAAGCGCGTTTAGCAGCCTGTGGTGAAAGTCACGCTGCATTCGAGCGGCCATGCATCACGTCCAACATCGTTGCTCCTCGGTCGAATATGGCCCGATATGCTCCCTCGTCGCGCCTTGTTGGACGCGCGCCTGACCGCTCTCGGTGCGAGCGGGACTTTCACCACGGGCTGCTAGATGAGCGACCGCGCGTCCCGGCATTACGATGTAGCGATCGTCGGGGCGGGCCCGGTGGGCAGCGTGTGCGCGCTGGCCCACGCGCGAAGAGGCGCCCGCGTCGCGCTGCTCGAGGCGAACCGCGGCGCCCCGAGACGTCTGGCGGGGGAGTGGCTGCATCCTCCGGCCGTGGCTACGCTGCGCGGCTTCGGAGTCGAGCTGGAGTCGGCGCCCGACAGCGCGGCGGGCAAGGGGTTCGTCGTGTTCCCCGAGGATGGTGCGGATCCCATCATGCTTCCCTATCCGGGGAGCTCCCTTGGTTTGGCATGCGAGCACGCCGTCATCGTGTCGTCCCTGCACGAAGCCGTCGCGAACGCGGGCATCGACTTCATGCCTGGTGCGCGGGTGCGCTCGATAGAGGACGAACGGCTCACGTTCACTCGCGACGGCGCCTCGGAGTCGGTGACCGCGAGTCGGATCGTCGGCGCCGACGGCAGGTCTTCGGTCGTACGCAGGTCTCTGGGTTTGTCGACGAGCCCGACGACTTGCTCGCTGATGGTCGGAATCCTGCTGGAAGATGCGGAGCTTCCGGTGGAGGGCTACGGGCACATGCTGTGCGGCGGACCGGGACCGATTCTGATGTACCCGCTGGGAGGAAAGCGCGTCAGGGTGCTCCTCGATGTTCCCCCGGAACGGTGGGCCGGCCCGGACCGCGTAGAGACCATGGCGAGTGCGTGCGGCGCGCTGATGCCCGAGGCGCTCAGGCCCAGCTTCGCCAAAGCCGTCCGAGGCGGGGAGTTCTCCGTTGCGGCCAATGGGGTGAAGCCGCGCATCTCGTACGGACAGCCGAGGCGAGTGCTCGTGGGCGATGCGGCCGGGCACTACCACCCGTTGACGGGGGTGGGGATGACCCTGGGTTTCGGCGACGCCCTGGCCTTGGCCGAGAACGGGGACTTCCGGAAGTTCGCGAGGGGGCGCTTTCAGGCAACGCGTGCTCCGGAGTTGCTCGCGATGGGCGTCTACGAAGCCTTTGCGGACGGTCGGGACGAGGCGGTGTTTCTCAGGCAGGCGGTCTATCGGGGTTGGAGGACCGGACCGGGGTTCCGTTACCGGACGACGCGCCTGCTTGCCTGTGAAGATACTTCCACGGTCCGTCTGGGCTTTTCGTTCGGCCTGACGGCCGCGCGGGGGATCCTGGCGGTGATTCGGCGCTCATACGAGGAGGGTGGCTGGCCCTGGGCGCGCGAGACGCTGTGTGCGCTCCTTGCTCGTCTCTGGTGGATGTGGCGCGGCTTCCGGCTCGCGTACAAGGCGAGAAGTGCGGGCGGCGAAGGAGACGAGCGGGCCCGGCGCACTCTGGCGCGCGCGTTCCTGGTTTCCATGCGAGCGCGAACGAACGAAACCGGCCCGTCAGCGAACGGCGCCGACGTCGATGTCGCCAGGGGCGGGTAGGCCGCGTGTCTGCTCCCGCGACGGGTGTCGGCGACCTCGACGCCGGTCCGGCATTGAAGAGCGCGGGTGCGCGTTTGCTGGAGCTGCAGGGCGGGGACGGCTCATGGGAAGGAGAGATGGTCTGGTGTCCCATGCTGACCGCCCAGTACGTGTTGCTGCACCACATCCTGGAGCGCCCCCTGGAACCCGAACGGCGTCGGCGCGTGCTGCGCTCCTTCGAACACACGCGGCTCGAGGGTGGGACGTGGGGGCTGCACGAGCACTCGGAGCCCCACCTGTTCGTCACCACGCTCGTCTACGTGGCGGCCAGGTTGCTTGGCGTCGAGCCTGAGCATGCCCTGGTCACGCCCGCGCGGCGATTCCTGCAGGCGGAGGGAGTCCTCGGCATCCCGAGTTGGGGGAAGTTCTGGTTGTCGCTCCTCAACCTCTACGAGTGGCGGGGCCTCAACCCGGTTCTTCCGGAACTGTGGATCCTGCCGCGGTGGATGGCGGTCCATCCCTCGAAGTGGTACTGCCATACCCGCCTGATCTACATGGCCATGGCCGTGGTGTACGCGCATCGCTTCCAGGCTCGCCTGACGCCGCTGACGGCGGCGGTGCGGGAGGAGCTGTTCCCTCAGGGCTACGCCAACGTCGACTTCCCGGCGGGGCGCAAGCGTCTGCGGGAGGCCGACCTCTTCGCGAGGCCCACCGTGTGGCTACGGGCTGCGTACGGAGTGGCGCGGCTGGTCGAGCGGTTTCATGGCAGGCGCCTGCGTCGCCGATGCACCGAGGTGATCATCGAACGCATCAGATGGGAGCTGCGCAGCTCGAGCCACACGAGCATTTCGCCGGTCAGCGGCCTCCTCAACATTCTCGCCTTGTGGCTTCGGGATCCGGACGACCCCGACTGCCGCAAGGCGCTCGCGAAACTGGAGGGCTGGATCTGGGAAGACGAAGAGCGTGGGACCCGCGTCACCGGCGCCAGAAGCGCTTCGTGGGATACCGGATTCGCCTTGCAGGCGCTGGCGACCGTTCCGGATCTCGACGGTGCGCGGGAGGCCCTCCGGCACGGCGCCGACTTCCTGCACCGGCAACAGATCAGGAGCAGCTTCGATGGGTTCCGCGACGCGTTCCGGGTCGACCCGCGGGGCGGCTGGTGCTTTGCCGGCGGGTGGCACGGCTGGCCGGTATCGGATTGCACGGCGGAAGCGGTGCTCGGGATCATCGCCGCCCGCGGGAAGGAGGCGAGCGGGCCCGAACTCGGCGATGCGGTTCAGTTCATGCTGCGCGGTCAGAACCGGGACGGAGGTTTTGGGAGCTACGAGGCGAGGCGCTCGGTGATTGGTCTCGAGTGGTTGAATCCGGCGGAGATGTTCGGCGAGTCGATGACCGAGCACTCGTACGTGGAGTGCACCGGGTCCTGCCTCGCGGCCCTCGCGGCTTGCCGGCAGCACATGTCGCCGACCGCGAGTCGGGATGTGACGCGCGCCATCTCACGGGCCGACGCCTGGCTGCGGCGAAAGCAGCGGAGCGACGGTTCATGGCGGGGCGTATGGGGCGTTCAGTTCATCTACGGCACGCTGTTCGGAATCCGGGGTCTGCTCGCCGCGGGCGTTGGTCCCGACGACCCGGCACTCCGTTCGGCCTGCCGGTGGCTGCTGGATCGTCAGCGAAGCGACGGCGGCTGGGGCGAGCACCACAGCGGTTGCCTGACCGGCCGATACGTGGAGCACGAGCAGAGCCAGGTCATCCAGACCGCGTGGGCGCTGATCGCGCTGCTGGAAGCGGACGAGCCGGACTGGACCGCGATCTCACGGGGCGCCCGGTTCCTGGTCGAGTCCCAGGAAGAGGACGGGGCATGGCCCAAACAGGACATGGTCGGGGTCTTCTTCCGCACGGCGCTGCTGGACTACGTCCTGTATCGACAGTACTTCCCCCTGCACGCGCTGGGTCTTTACGAACGGCGGCGCGGTAGTCAGCCACCGGACCTCCGCCCGTCCCACGCTGCTTCACAGCGCTGCTAGACTCCCGCGTTCGGGAGAGGTGCTGGAGTGGTCGAACAGGGCTGCCTGCTAAGCAGTTGTCCGGGGTGACTCGGACCGAGGGTTCGAATCCCTCCCTCTCCGCCACTCGGGGGTGACACCGGGTGCGCCGACGTCCCCGTCGGCTTTCTGAAGGGATACAGATGTCCAGGTTCAGTAGACGCGGATTCCTTGCGGCCGGAGGCCCGTTGGCCGCTCTCTCCACGGTGAGCGGAACGGTCGCGACCGCCGCAAACCCCGCGCCGTCCGATGTGGACCAGCTGCCGCGAGTCCGGCAGCAACTGGTCGATCCGCCCTTCGTTCCGGATCACACCCAGATCGCCGAGGGCGGCCCGAAGATCGTCGAGGTCGAGATGGTCATCCGGGAAGACACGCGCGTCGTCGACGATCGGGGAACCGAGGTACGTGCCTTCACCTTCAACGGCTCGATCCCCGGACCGCTGATCGTCTGTCACGAAGGCGACTACGTTGAGCTCACGCTGAAGAACCCCGCCGGCAATCGCCTTCGGCACAACGTCGATTTCCATGCCTCCACGGGCGCGCTCGGCGGCGGCGCCCTGACGCAGGTCCGGCCCGGCGAGCAGGTCGTGTTGCGGTGGAAGGCGACCAGGCCGGGCACCTTCATCTATCACTGCGCACCGGGCGGCTCGATGACCCCGTACCATGTGGTCTCGGGCATGAACGGCGCCGTGATGGTGTTGCCCCGCGCCGGTCTGGAAGACCGCGACGGCAGCGCGATCCGCTACGACAAGGCGTACTACATCGGCGAGCAGGACTACTACGTGCCGCGAGATGCGGACGGCAACTTCACGGCTGATGGCGCCGCCGGGTTTGTTGACACGCTCAAGTCGATGAGGACGCTCATACCCTCGCACGTCGTGTTCAACGGTCGGGCAGGCGCCTTGACCGGGGACGACGCGATGACGGCGCGGGTGGGAGAGACCGTTCTCTTCATTCACTCCCAGGCCAACAGGGACTCGAGGCCGCACCTGATCGGCGGCCACGGGGACTACGTCTGGGAGCAGGGATCCTTCTCCGATCCCCCGGCTCACGGGCTGGAGACCTGGTTCATCCGCGGAGGGTCGGCCGGAGCGGCGATCTACACGTTCCGCCAGCCCGGTCTCTACGTGTACCTCTCCCACAACCTGATCGAAGCGGTCGAACTGGGCGCCCTGGCCCACGTGAGAGTCGAAGGCGAATGGGACGATGACCTGATGACGCAGGTGATGCCCCCCAGCCCGATTGTTGGCTAGCTCCGCTTCTGTTCACGAGGCCAGTCGCGGCTCTTGACCTCTCTAGACTGAAGAGGTGCTGCTGGCGCGTGTAGTTGAGCGCATTTTCCGGACATCGAAGCGCTGAACGAGTGGCTCCGGGCGATCAACAAACGACGCCGGTAGCGGTCGCGCAGACGGCCAAGTGGGAGGAGCGCGAGTTTCGTTGGCCGCGGCTGTGAAGGGCCTGTCGGCGTGAACTGCGCTGAGTGGAGAGTGGTACCGTCCGCCGATGCGCCTTGAAGACCTCCAGCCGCGTGGCACTGTCCGCGGAGTTCATCCAGAGGAGCCCGTCGAAGTCGTCAATGTGCGGTGGCACGGCTCGGAGGCAGTAGAACTCACCTACAAGAAGCTGGACGGCGTTGTGGCCGCCGAGCTTCTCTACCGCGACGACGAGCTCCGGCTTGAGCTTGTTGAGCAAGGCCGGGCTTGGTCCTTCGACGGAGACGGCGCCCTGTTCCGGCTGGTTTCGGAGGCGCAGCGCATCCGGCTTGCGCACCTCTTCGACCCGGTGTTGGCGGTACATACTTCGGTCGTCGACCCGCTTCCTCACCAGATCACGGCCGTCTACGAGGCGATGCTGCCTCGACAGCCGCTGCGCTTTCTCCTCGCGGACGACCCGGGAGCAGGAAAGACGATCATGGCGGGTCTCTTGATCAAGGAGCTGATTGCTCGCGGCGATCTTGAGCGCTGCCTGGTGGTTTGCCCGGGTGGCTTGGCCGAGCAGTGGCAGGACGAGCTGAACCGCCGGTTCCACCTCCCGTTCGAGATTCTGACCAACGACAAGTTGGAAGCGGCGCGCACGCGGAACTGGTTCCTGGAAGAGAACCTCGTCATTGCCAGGCTGGACAAGCTCTCGCGCGACGAAGAAGTCCAACAGAAGCTGAAGGCGCCGGATGCCGAGTGGGATCTCGTCGTCTGCGACGAGGCGCACAAGTTCTCCGCGACCTACTTCAGCAACGAGATCAAGTACACGAAGCGCTACCGGCTGGGCCAACTCCTCTCCGGCCTCACCCGCCACTTCCTGCTGATGACCGCGACGCCGCACAACGGCAAGGAGACGGACTTCCAGTTGTTCATGGCGTTGCTCGACGGCGACCGCTTCGAGGGCCGCTTCCGCGATGGCGTTCACACAGCGGACGTCTCCGATCTGATGCGGCGGATGGTCAAGGAGCGACTGCTCAAGTTTGATGGAACGCCGCTCTTTCCGGAGCGGATTGCCTACACCGTGCCCTTTCGGCTGTCCGACGACGAGGCCCGCCTCTACGGTGCCGTCACTGCCTACGTGCGCGAGGAGTTCAATCGCGCGGAGGCACTCGCCAACGCGAAGCGAGCGGGCACCGTCGGCTTCGCGCTGACCATGCTGCAGAGACGGCTGGCCTCATCGCCGGAGGCCATCTATCGGTCGTTGCGTCGCCGGCGTGACCGACTGCGGAGCCGCCTGCGCGAACTTGAGATCCTGCAGCGTGGCGGCCAGCACTCGCTGGTCATGAGGTTCCTCGCTCCCGAACTCGACGAGGACGACCTCGATGATCTGGCGGACGCCCCCGAAGAGGAAGCAGAAGAGACCGAGGCGCAGATCCTCGACCAGGCGACGGCCGCTCAGTCGATCGCCGAACTGAAGGCCGAGATCGAGACGCTAAGAAGACTCGAGGCGTTGGCGCTGAAGGTGCGTCGTGCCGGCCAGGACACAAAGTGGCGCGAACTGGCCACCCTGCTGTCAGAGATCTTCACCCCCTCCGGCCGCGCGGATCAGATCGGCGAGCGGGCAAAGCTCTCTGGGTCCGGTCCAGCTCCGTCGCCTGTGTCCTCGCCGGGCCAGAAACTCGTGCTCTTCACCGAGCACCGCGACACCCTGACCTACTTGTACGAACGGATTGGCACTCTGTTGGGCAGGGAAGGCTCCGTCGTGGTGATCCACGGTGGCGTTGGCCGCGAGAAGCGCCTGGAGATCCAGCAGGCCTTCCAGTACGACCCGGAGGTTCAAGTGCTGTTGGCGACCGATGCCGCGGGCGAGGGGATCAACCTTCAGCGGGCGCATCTGATGGTGAACTACGACCTTCCGTGGAACCCGAATCGGCTTGAGCAGCGATTCGGCCGCATCCACAGGATTGGCCAGAGAGAAGTTTGCCACCTCTGGAACCTCGTCGCCCAGGACACTCGCGAGGGTGACGTGTATCGGCGCCTGCTGGAGAAGCTGGAGCAAGCCCGGGAGGCACTTGGTGGCCAGGTCTTCAATGTTCTCGGCAAGCTGGAGTTCGAAGGTCGTCCGTTGCGCGACCTGTTGCTCCGGGCGATCCGCTACGGGGAGCAGCCGGAGGTGCGGGCGCGGCTCGACACCGCCATTGACCATGCCTTCGACCACGCCGCGCTCCAGGAGTTGCTGGAGGAGCGTCAGTTGGCGCAGGCTGCGATGGACGCTTCGGGCGTTCAGCGGGTCCGTGAAGACATGGAACGGGCCGAAGCGCGCCGCCTGCAGCCCCACTACATCAAGTCCTTCTTCCAGGAGGCGTTCAAGCGGCTTGGCGGCAAGCTCTGGCTGAGAGAGCCGGGCCGCTTCGAGTTGACGAACGTGCCGGCGACCATCCGGCGCCGAGACCGAATCATCGGGACAGGCTCGCCGGTTCTGCCGCGCTACGAACGGGTCGTGTTCGAGAAGCAGCTCGTTTCGCCGCCCGGTCAGCCGCTTGCGGACTTCGTCTGTCCTGGCCATCCCCTGCTCGACGCGGTCATCGACTTGACCCTGGAACGCCACCGCGATCTTCTGCGGCGTGGCGCCGTCCTCGTTGACGAGCGGGACCACGGCACGGAACCGCGAGTCCTGTTCTCCATCGAGCATGCTCTCCAGGATGGGAACACCACGCGCGGTGGCGAGCGGCAGGTCATCTCCAAGCGTGTCCTCTACGTGGAGCTCAACGCCGATGGCGTCGCGCGCCACTTGCACTATGCGCCGTACCTCGACTATCGACCGCTCGCCGACGGCGAGCCCACCGTCGATGAACTGCTGGATCGGCCCGAGTGCGGCTGGATTGACCGGGGCCTCGAAGAGAAGGCCCAGGCGTACGCCGTCGCCAATGTGGTTCCCGAACACCTGAAGGAGGTTCGCAGCGCACGTCTGGAGTTGCTCGCCAAGACGGAGGCCGCGGTCAAGGAGCGTTTGACCAAGGAGATCAACCACTGGGACCACCGCGCCGCCCAACTCAAGTTGGCCGAAGAAGCCGGGAAGACGGGCGCCCGCCTCAATTCGGGCGAAGCGCGGCGGCGGGCCGACACGCTGCAGGGCCGCCTCCAGAAGCGGTTCGAGGAACTCAAGCGGGACCGGCAGATCTCTCCGCGCCCACCGCTGGTGCTCGGCGGCCTCCTCGTTGTCCCCCGGGGCCTGGTCGATGCGATGACGGGCGGGCACGCGCCGACTCCCACGCACCGCGACACGCAAGAGGCCGCCGCCGAGGCACGCTGTCTCGTCATGGAGACGGAGCGGCGGCTGGGCTTCCAACCCGTCGACCGCGAGGTGGAGAAGCTCGGCTACGACGTCGAGAGCAGGGATCCGGCCACGGGCAAGCTGCGGTTCATCGAGGTCAAGGGCCGGCAAGTCGACGCTTCGACGGTCACCGTCACCAGGAACGAGATTCTCTACTCGTTGAACAAGCCGGACGACTTCATCCTTGCCCTCGTTCTTTTCGACGGCAGCGATCACCCGTCGGTCCGCTACGCGAGGCAGCCGTTCCAGCGGGAGCCCGACTTCGGCGCCGCCAGCGTCAACTACAGCCTGCGGGAACTTCTGGCCAAGGCGGAGGATCCGCGGTAGTCCGCTGCTCCCGCGCGAGTGCTCCCCGGCGGCTGGCGTCAAGTGCATTAGACGCTGGGCGGCTAGACTCGCGACCCGTATGGCCACAACGAATCACGAGCGCGTCGGCAAGGCGCTCGATCTCCTGAAGGCGGGTCTGGGCCCGTTCGTTGACCGCGAACTGAAGCGGGCGATCAAGAGCCAGCGTGCGGGCGCTGCGGCGATGAACTCGTTCGACGATCCCAATCTGCGTAAGCGGCCCTTGGTGGAATGGGATGTTGCGGCTCTGCTCAAGCTGATGTGGGACAACTGGAACATGGTGTTCCGGAATGTCTTGGGACCAGCCGACAGGAGCTTCGTGGGCGAACTGCGCGGGCACCGGAACCGCTGGGCGCACCAGGAGTTCTTCTCCAGCGACGATGCCTACCGAGCGCTCGACACGGCCAGTCGGCTCCTGACGGCGGTGTCCGCAAAGGAGGCGGCCGAACTCGACAAGCTGAAGATGGAACTGCTCCGGGTCCGCTTCGACGAACAGGCGCGCGGCCAACGACGCCGACAGACCAACCTCGCTATCGAGAGTGCGGCCAGGAACCTCAAGCCTTGGCGGCAGGTCGTGACCCCGCACCAGGACGTCGCCAGCGGTCGCTACCAGCAGGCTGAGTTTGCTGCCGACCTGTGGCAGACGTACCTGGGTGAAGGGTCCGACGAGTACCGCGATCCGGTGGAGTTCTTCCGCCGTACCTACCTGACGGAGAGCCTCAAGAGGATGCTGGGTGGGGCTGTGCAGCGACTGGCCGGCGTGGGCGGCGAGCCGGTGGTCCAGTTGCAGACGAACTTCGGTGGTGGCAAGACCCACTCGATGCTTGCCCTTTACCATCTTTGTTCTGGTGTTCCTCTGAGTGAGTTGGCCGGCGTCGAGGCGGTGATGCGGGAAGCGGGAGCGCCGGCACTCCCGTCCGCCAAGCGGGTCGTCTTGGTTGGTACGGCGATCCCGCCGGACATTCCGGACACCAAGGAGGATGGCACCGTCGTGCGGACGCTATGGGGCGAGATCGCGTGGCAGTTGGGCGGCGCGGAGGCATATGCCCGTCTTGCCAAGGCGGACGAGAGCGCCTCGAACCCCGGCCGCGTAATGCGACAGCTTCTGGTCGATTACGGCCCTTGCCTGATCCTGATTGACGAATGGGTCGCCTATGCGCGCCAGCTTCACGACCAGAACGACTCGATTGCGGGCAGCTTCGAGACACAGTTCACGTTCGCCCAAGCGTTGACCGAGGGTGCGAAGGCGGCCGGCAACTGCCTCTTGGTCGTTAGCCTACCCACCTCCGAGAGGAGTCGGTCGCCCCATACTCAGGCCGATGATGTCGAAGTTGGAGGCCGGCGCGGTCGCGAAGCACTCGAGCAACTGCGCAATGTGATCGGCCGCATCGAATCCTCCTGGCGGCCCGCCAGCGCCGAGGAGGGTTTCGAGATCGTTCGCAGGCGGCTGTTCGAGCCATTCACCGACTCGGCGCAGTTTACGGACCGCGATGTCGTGGCGCGAGCGTTTACCGACCTCTACCGCAGCCAGCTTCATGAGTTTCCGTCCGAGTGCCGGAACGCCGATTACGAGCAACGCCTGAAGGCGGCCTACCCGATTCACCCCGAGGTCTTCGACCGCCTTTACTCGGATTGGTCGACCCTGGTCACCTTCCAGCGGACCCGCGGCGTGCTGCGGTTGATGGCCGCCGTGATCCACAGCTTGTGGCAGAAGGGCGATAGCAGCCCCCTCATTCTGCCGGCGAACCTCTCAATCGACGACTCGCGGGTGCAGTTCGAGTTGACTCGCTACCTGCCCGAGAACTGGGTGCCCGTGATCGAGAAGGATGTCGACGGGCAGCAGGCGCTGCCTCCGCGGATTGATGGCGATGTAGGGAATCTGGGGAAGTTCTCCGCTTGCCGACGGGTGGCGCGGACGGTCTATCTGGGTTCGGCCCCCAGCGCGGGCTCAGCCCAGCGTGGCATTGAGGACCGCCGAATCAAGCTCGGCTGCGTGTTCCCCGGAGAGTCGCCGGCTGTCTTCGGGGATGCTCTGCGGCGGCTGGCCGCCAGCGCGACCTACCTGTATCAGGACGGTAACCGCTACTGGTACGACACCCGACCGACCGTCACGAAGCTGGCTGAAGACCGGGCCGAGCAGCTGAGGCGAGAGCCGGACCGGGTGGCGCAGGCAATCGGCGGTAGTCTGCGAACCGCACTGCGTGAAATGGGCGGCTTCAGCCGCATCCACACGGCTCCTCAGTCCGGCCACGAGGTGCCGGACGAGCGGGAAACCCGTCTCGTCGTGCTCGGCGTTGATCACCGGTACACGAAGGGACCAGGGTCCCTGGCCGAGACTGCCGCAGCGGCCATTCTCGAATCGCGGGGCGCCTCGCCACGGCTCTACCGCAACACGCTCGTCTTCCTTGCACCGGACCAGACCCGGCTCCAGGACCTCGACGAAGCGGTTCGGCGGCACTTGGCGTGGGAGTCCATCCTCGCGGAGCGCGAATCGCTTGATCTTTCGCCGCATCAGGTCAAACAGGCCGAGACCCAGCGCCAGGCTGCCGCGGAGACGGTTGCCGCCCGGCTGCCCGAGACGTATCAGTGGCTGCTGGTTCCCGTGCAGAACGCTGCCGATGCGCCCATCTCGTGGGAGGCGGCGCGACTCACGGCCCATGCCGGCCTGGCGGTCCGGGCCGCCAATCGTCTGAGGAGCGACGACCTGCTCGCGTCCACGTTCTCAGGCACACGTCTCCAACTTGAACTCGAACGGGTCCCGCTGTGGCGCGGCGACCATGTGTCGATCCCGCAGCTCGTCGACGACTTTGCACAGTATGTCTATCTGCCGCGCCTTCAGGGTCCGTCGGTGCTCCTGGGCGCGGCGGCCGATGGAGTGAAGTTGCTGACTTGGGAGAACGACGCATTCGCCTACGCCGACAGCTTCGACGAGGACTCGGGCCGCTACCGGGGTCTTCGCGCAGGCCAGGTCATCACCCTGGCGGATCCGGCTGCCCCGGGCCTTCTGGTGAAGCCGGCCGTTGCACGCCAGCAACTGGACGCGGAGACGGAACCTGTGACGCCGCAGCCTCCGACCGGCGGCCAAGATGGCCCCGGCGATACGCCGGTCACTCCCGGCGGCGGTCCGCCCATACCCCCCGAACCGGCCGAAGCGGCCCTCCGACGGTTTCACGGCAGCGTCTCGCTCGACGCCGCGCGCGCCGGACTCGATGCGAGTCGAATCGCGGATGAGGTCATCACCCATCTCTCCAGCCTCGTCGGAGCGGATGTGACGGTGACCCTGGAGATCGAGGCGAACATGCCGGATGGGGCGCCGGACAACGTTGTCCGCACCGTGACCGAGAACAGCCGGACGCTCAAGTTCAGCAGTCACGGCTTCGAGCGGGAGTAGGCCAAGGGTTAGTAGAAGGGGGGCGATCATGGTCGAGACAAGGGACTTGGCGCATATCAGGAGAGTCACAGCAGACCAGGTGGCCTTCGGCAACAAGCTGGGTCTCGACCTCGAGGGTTGTACGATCTCCGTCGCCGCAGCTCGGATTCGTCTCGCGGTGAAGAAGGGCTTCTGCGGTTCGAGCGATGATCGCCGGCCAACACAGAAACAGATCGAATTTGCGTCACGGTACGGGTACGACATACGTGAGTTGGAGCGAGAAGTCGCCGACGCAGTAGTAGACGACTTGATGACTGAACTGAACCTGCAGGCCGTCGATTCAGAGGGCCTTGCACCGGGCGTTCAGGTGTTCAACGTCCATGATCCCAAGAGAGCAGAGGTCGTATCGTCAATACGAGCCGACGGCACGGTCTACCTGAAGGGAGGGCAGGGGCGGAAAGCCTGGGCGCGAAACCTCAGACGGATGCGATCCGAGTCCAGTTGATACCCTTCGTGCTATCCGTACGGATCTTCGGCCGGCGCGTGGTGCGGGTCCGGAAAGGCGGCTCCGCGGAGCTACTTCGACGGCCGAGAGAAGTTCAGCGGGCGCTGGTCAGCTTGAAGATCTTGATGGCGGCTTCGCCAAGACGGAGCACGGCACCTGGCAGATCCTCCGGCCGTGTGGCGATGTGGAGGACGCCGCGATGCCGTTCGACGCCGGCTTCCCGCAGGACCCCCTCCAAGCGCTTTTCGGCCGGTGCCCTTGAGAGCGCATCGGCATCGTGGTCGTAGCTGGCGTGCATCACGGTGTGGCCACGGTCGGAGAGCCGGAACTGCCCAGCTTCGGTTTTCGACACATGTATGGGAAGTCTGTCTCCGTCGGAGAACGAGAAACGGGTGCGGAGCACCAAGGTGCCATCAGGACGTTTTGAGAATCGGACTCCTTCCGGGAGTAGCCGCTTGGCCGCGTCGAGGCCGAGAGTCACGGCAGTAAGAGGCGGTGTCGGTCAGAGTTCTGTTTGGGTCGGCAGTTCGATCTGATCGGAACCGCGGGACTGTGCCAGCCGCTTGATCTCCGGCCAGCTCTGGACCAGGCCGTTGTAGGCCAGCGCTTCGGCCGGGCGCTTCTTCCGCTCGCAGATCGTGTAGAGGCGGTAGCAGAGTTCCCGGGCGGCCTCGGCCATGCCGCCGAGCTTGGCGTGGAGCTTGGCCGCGTTCTCTTCGCCCGTGCCCAGTACCCGGATCAGGTGGTGGACGGCTTCCCAGTGGGTGAGGCGGGAATCGGAGGCCGGATCCCAGTCGCCAGGCAGTTCCTCCGGCTTCAGCAGTTGCACCTTGCCGGCCTTTGATCGGACGATTCCTGCTTCCTCCATTCCGCGAACACTGGTGTTCCGAGCACTGGCCAGAGTCTCCGCTCTACCGTAGTCGCCTGCGCCGAAGCCATGCTCGTCAAACCACGTTACGGCCCAACGGCTGTCGGCGTCGAACTCTCCCTCCTGGCCAGCCAGCACCTCGTCCAGGACCTGGTTGATCAGGGCGAGCGCTTCGCGGACCGACATCGCCTTGCCCTCGGCATCCAACACCTTCGCGTAGCGTGTGTAAACGGCCATGCCGGGCCCGATGGCGGCTTGGGCCAGGTCGACGGGGGCGACGTTGCCAGTCTGGAGGAGGCGGAGGGCCTGGGGGAGTTCGGACCGGAGCGCGGACAGGAACTCGCGACGGGTGGCGAGCGGGGCGTCGGCGGAGCGGGGTCGGCAGACGAGGACGATGCTGGAGGCGAGGGCGTTCGTGCCCTTGGCGAGGATTCGCCCTGCTCCCTCAGTGCGCATCGGCCAAGTGCCCGTGATCGAGAGTCCCGACCCGATTAGGGCTCCAAGAAACGTCTCCCAGCCAGTACTCGCTACTCCACTAGCTCCCTTTCTCTCGGACTGCTTGAAGGCGTAGTACACCGTGATTGGGAAGCCCGTATGAGCCTGATCGGCTAGCCGTTGCATTGCCCGCGTCATCCCAGCCAGGAAGAAGGTCTCCGCCGCGGCTTTACCTCCATGACGGTACGGCGATGCAACCAGTTCCTCGCTCTTCGGCACCGCTAGCGTGGAAAAGAGATCTGGGAAGACGAACGGTACGGAACGCCGCAACCACACGTAAAAGTAGTCCGACAGGTCGGCGTAGCCGATGTTGTCGTAGTACGGAGGATCGGTCGAAACGACTTTACTGGCGGATGAGGCTTCGTGCGCTGCGTCCATCTGCCTGGCCCGCGCAGCCGGCCGTGCCGGGAGTGCTTCGATCGCCATTGCCCCCTTGGCGATGGCGGCATCGAAGCTGCCCCCGAGTCCGGCGAACGAGTTCGACTCGGCGAAGTCCCAGACCATCGGGATCGCCTGCCGAGCAAAGGTCTCGCGGAAGGCACCTCGATCACTCATCCAGGACGTAATCGAAGAGCTGACGTTCGAAGTCTTCGACAGCGCGAGTGCCAGATACACGCCTACCGCCTCGGCATACGCGGTCGCACCGGTGCCGCCGTCGCGCAACGGTCGGCCGTCGTCCGGCAGACCGGCGTCCGCCGCGTCGAGCCGTGCGCGCTCGATTGCCTCCCCGACCAAGTCGGAGAAGGTCGTGAGTGCGACGAGTTGCCGGGAGGTGAAGAGGTCACCGAACGTCGCCAACCCGTAGTTGGGAGTCTTGAAATCACGCGGGTTGTCCGGCAACGGCATGTCGGGATTCCATGCCCCGCGAACCTCCTTGGCTAGGGCTTCCTGCTCGAGCGCGGGGCTCAGGTAGACACGGCTTCGGTCACCCTCCACCACGATTGCCATGAGGCGTTGGCCCATAGCACCAGCCCTCCCTTCGCCTCGAATGTGCTCGTACCCAACAGGCACATCCGACATGAGACATCTGAAAGCTTGGCGTTTACCAACCGTCGTCCCCCGCTTCGCCCGAGCCACGTCCCGCGGCGCGCCTGCCCGCACCTCAAACCGGTACCCCCGCCCATCGATCACCGGCTCGACATACGCCTCCTTCCCCTTCTTCGTCGACAGCATGAACGTCGACACGAGCGGCACGTCCACATCCGCGAACGCCGGGTTCGGGCTCTTGACCGTGCGTGCCCACAGCCACGCGATCACCGTCAGCTTCCGGCCCTCGTACTGCTTCAGGTCCGGCCGTTCCCGCACCATCTCCGGCGTGATCTCGACCTTCGGGTACAGATGCCCGATGCGTTTCTCTGCCTCCTCACGCATCCAGCGACCGTAGAACCGCACATCCTCGGCGAGCCCCTGCGCGCCCCGCCACTGCTCGCTGCCGATCCGCGCCTGCCTTCGCCGCCGCTTCCCGCTGCTCGGCCCGGCATCCGCACCCGCCGCGGCGCGACTCCGGAAGTCCGGGTTCACCGGCGGCCTGCCGGCGAACCGCGGGGGAATCTCGATCATCGCCTTGTTGATCAGCACCGCAACCGGGTTCAGGTCACTGGCATGCGCCTCCAGCCCCAACCGCTGGGCCTCCAGCGGAAGCGCTCCGCCGCCGGCAAACGGATCGTGGAACGCCGGGAGCTTGTGGCGGTCAAACAGTTCCTTTGCCCGAGGGTGGTCGGCGTTCTCGGCACAGGCCCGCCGCCAGCTCTGCCGGATCTCTTCTCTGGCCTGTTCCAGCAGGTCCTCGTTCGTCGTGTTCTCCCACTTCACGAGCTCTCGGAGAATCCCGAACAGCCGCTCGCGCTCGAGTTCCGCCGCGACGTCGGCGAGCGCCTCTTCCTCGCCCACGGCGATGGAGTCCGCGCTGCGGGTCGCGCCGGCTTTCTTGCTGCGCTTCTTCCACTCCTTCTGCGCAGCGCGCCTCTTCGCCGGATCCGACAGCAGCACGTCCACGTACTCCAACGGATCGTCCACCATCTGCGAGAAGATGACCGCCCGCGCTGCCGCCAACGGTCGCCGAGCCCACCACAGGTGCAGCGTCGACGGATGCCCGTGCCGGATCGACTTCTCCCGGGCCGATGCCGCGTTGATCGCATCCAGCGGCAACGCCACCTCAATCAGCTTTCTCCTCGCAGACATCGGCTTCGATTCCTCCCTGGTCACCGCCAGTCTCCGAGCGGGTCCAGAGCCGTCAGGAACGGGAACCGGCGGAAATCCGCGTCGCAAGTGCAGATGCGGCTGACTCCATGCTCGCGCATCAGAACCGCGATGTGCACATCGTGCAACACGTTCCCGCGAAGGCCCGGGACCTCCGCCAGCGTCTGAGTGAGAACTGCGAAGTGGCGCGAGGTCGCCACGAGTATGTCGAACCCGGGTGCGGCAAGAAGTCGTTCAAGGAAGGACCAGGCGGTCAGTGGTTTCCATGGCGACCGGAACACGCGGGGATGCGTAGTGACCCGCAGGAACTCGTAGCAGACACTCCAGGTGAGGAACGCGGGCGCGGAATCGCGGCGCGCGGCGTCAAGACGGCTCCGGCAAGCTTCGCCGAGAGTCGAGCGCTCGTCCGCTGCATGAATGAGCACGTTCGTATCGAAGACCAGCACTCATTCGTCCTCTTCCATCGCCCGGTAGAGGGCGTCGCGGTCGTTGATGTCGACCAGACGACCGCCGCTGTCCCACGTCGGCAAGGGTGCCAGTTCGTCCGGTTGGCCCGGCAACACTTCCGGTGCTAGTACGCGGCGCAGTCCGGCCTCCACCAGAGCGGACATCGTCACTCCTCGCTTGGCGGCCTCCTCCCGGAGTCGCTGCATCACGGAATCATCGATGTTGAGGGTCGTCTTCATATGGCAAACCATACCACCCAGGAGCCATGTCTCGTTGAGGCGGGCGAACGCCTGAAGTTCCGCTCCGTAGCCGCCGAGGTCTTCCTCCGCTATGAGCGGGCCTGGAAGGCTGGCACGGTCAAGGTCAACCGTTCCTACCTGAAGAACCAGATCCTGCCCTGGTTCGGCGGACTTCCAATCGGCGCCATTCTCCACGAGGACGTGATGCACTGGTTCGCCTCCCTGAGATCGAAGCCAGCCGCAGCGAATCGAGCGCTCCCCGTCCTGTCGGTCATCATGAGGCAAGCCGAGATCTACGGCTACCGGCCGGCTGGGAGTAACCCATGCATTGGGATCCGGCGGTATCCAAGCCCTCGCCGGGAACGATTCCTGGCCTCCGGCGAGTTGCGCCGCCTCGGAAGGGCTCTGACGAAGCATGGCGACTCGGCGACTCGTCCGGCGGCGGCGATCCGCCTGCTGCTCCTGACCGGCTGCCGGCAGGGGGAGATCAGGACGCTCCAGTGGCGCGACTACCGGGAGGGCAACCTCTTCCTGCGCGACAGCAAGACGGGGCCGAGAACGGTGTGGTTGTCTTCACCGGCACGCCAGGTGCTCAACCGCCTTCCACACCGGAATCGGTGGGTGTTCCCCGCCCCAAGCCGCCCGGGTCCCATTCGTTCCGATGCACTCCATCGCTACTGGCGGACGCTCTGCGAGATGGCCGACCTCCGCGACGTTCGGTTGCACGACTTGCGGCACAGCTACGCGAGCATCGCACTGAATCGGGGTGAGACTCTTCCGACGATCGGCCGTCTCCTGGGGCACCGCGACCCGGCAACGACGCTCCGATACACGCACTTCGACGATTCCTCGGCTCATGAGGCGGTCGAGGCCGTGGGCACCGCCTTGGGAGTCTGACGTGCCGGTTCCGACGTTCCGAGACTTCGTCCAGGGCCCCTGGAGGCTGGCGTGCTACGAACGCTGCAAGCCTTCCACCCGGGCGCGGATGGACAGCGCCCTGGACACACAGTTGCTGCCAACCTTCGGTCACGCGCCGCTGACCAGGATTGCGGCGGCAGACGTGCTCGCCTGGTTTGACTGCTACAGCGCGAAGGCGCCCGGCGGAGCCAACCGCACGCTCGATGTCCTCCGGCAGATTCTGAACCACGCTGTCGCGTGTGGGCACCGCGACGGAAGCCCTGCCGGAGGCATCGCCCGAAACCCGAGGCCGTTGCGGACGCGCTTCCTCTCGCGGACCGAGATCGCCCGCCTGCACGAGACGCTCAGCGCGCACCGGGGGCGAGGATCCGGCCGGCAACAGGCCGACATCATTCGTCTGCTGCTGCTCACGGGTTGCCGAAAGGGGGAACTCGTGGAGCTTCGGTGGACGGAAGTCAGCGAAGCCACGCTGCGGCTCCGCGACGGCAAGACCGGCCCACGCGTCGTGTACCTGAACGACCAAGCCCAGCGGATTCTCGCCCGCCAGTCCCGAACCGGCAGCCCCTTCGTCTTCCCTTCGCTGAAAGACTCGTCGATGCCCCGCTCGCCGGAGCTGTCGCTTTGGCGCAAGGTAAGGCGCGAAGCCGGGATCGAGGATGTGCGGCTCCACGATCTCCGCCACACGTTCGCGAGCCATGCCGTGATGCAGGGCGTGCCTCTGCCGGTCGTGTCGCGGTTGCTTGGCCACAGCGGTTGTCGAATGACCCTGCGCTACGCTCACACGGGCGACCGGGAGACCGGGGCTGCCGCGGAGCGCGTCGGCCTGGCCGTTGCCTCGGCACTGGGAGGGTCGACCGATGAGGACAAAGCAGCGCGGGCGCCGGCCCGGAAACCAGCGTCCGCCGTGGCTGCGTCACCAAGGAAGCGGCCGGGGCGTACGGTGCCCGCTGCTAGGCTCGCGGCTCCGTTGGTGCGCCAAAGAGGCAGCAACGCCAACAGGTTGGCCACACCAGCCGAACGGCATCGGCCGAATGGCTCCCGCATGCACTCCTTGATCCAGAGCCACAGGACCGAAATACGCGCCCTTGCCGACCGTCACGGCTTCGGCAGCGTTCGTGTGTTCGGTTCCATGGCCCGAGGGGACGCGGACGAGAGCAGCGACGTGGACCTCCTCGTGAACCTGCCGGAAGGCCAGAGTGGGCTGGCCCTTGGTGCGTTGCTGATGGACGTCCAGGACCTCCTGGGGCGGCGGGTGGAGGTGGTGACCGAGCGCAGTTTGCACCCCGCCCTTCGGCACCGGATTCTGGAAGAAGCTCAGGTCCTGTGAAGGCCGGCGGGGCGACCGACCTGGTGCTTCTGGAGCACATCCGCGACCGCATCTCGCGCATCGGCGACTACGCGGGTGGCGACAGTTCGAGATTCTTCGATTCGACGCTCGTTCAGGATGCAGTGACCCGCAACCTGCAGACCGTTGCCGAGTCGACTCAGCGCCTCAGTGAGGCTCTCCGGGCGACGGAGCCGGAGATCCCCTGGCGTTCCATCGCGGGCTTTCGCAACGTGCTCGTTCATGACTACTTCGGCATCGACCTGGAGGCCGTGTGGAGTGTCGTCGAACAGGATCTCCCGGCATTGGCGGCGGCTGTCGAGCGGATGGCGGTCATCGCGGCTGTCAGGGACCAACAATCGGAATGAACCCACCGGCGGTCATCGACGCTCCCGTGTGGAGAAGCGGCGGCCTTCGGTCCAGCCGTGAAGGTGGTGCGGGAGCGACCGGTTCCCGATTCCCGCCGTCCCAGGTGCGCTACCACCGCGAGAGTGAGGGAGGATGAAGTTGCGAAGGAAGCTGATTGAGGTGGCGTTGCCGCTGGATGCGATCAACGCGGCATCGGCTCGCGAGAAGTCGATCCGGCATGGGCATCCGTCGACGCTGCACCTGTGGTGGGCTCGGCGACCGCTGGCGGCAGCGCGGGCGGTCATCTTCTCGCAGATGGTGGACGATCCGTTGGAGTACGTGGACGTGCTGCTGTCGGACCCGGCGAAGAGGCGCGCTGCGCAGAAGGAGTGGAGGAAGCGCAGCAAGAAGGCCGGCGCGACCCGCAGCGCGGACTCCATCGCCGTGGGCGAGGAAGAGGCGCTCGCCGACGTCGCGGCTGAACTCGAGCGCGAGCGGCTGTTCGGGATTCTCCGAGAGCTCGTGAAGTGGAAGAACACGACGAACGAGGACCTGCTGGAACAGGCCAGAGAAGAGATCCGGCAGAGCTGGCGGCGGGCCTGTGCCGAGAACGCCGACCACCCTCGGGCAAAGGAACTGTTTGACCGCCACAAGCTCCCGGCGTTCCACGATCCGTTTGCCGGCGGCGGAGCGCTTCCGCTGGAGGCCCAGCGGTTGGGGCTGGAGGCGCATGCCAGTGACCTGAACCCGGTTGCGGTGCTGATCAACAAGGCGATGATCGAGATTCCGCCGAAGTTCGCTGGCAGGCCGCCGGTGAACCCGGACTTCAAGAGTCTCGCGGGCGCGGATACCGGCCGGACCGCCGGCAAGCGGCGGCGAGGGCAGGCGACGATCGGCAGCGAGCATTGGCGGGGCGCACAGGGGCTGGCGGAGGATGTGCGGTTCTACGGTCGCTGGATGCGGGAGGAGGCAGAGAAACGCATCGGGCATCTGTACCCGAAGGTCGAGATCACGCCGGAGATGGTGCGAGAACGGCCGGACCTGAAGCAGTACGAGGGCCGGAAGCTGACAGTGATCGCTTGGCTGTGGGCGCGCACGGTCAAGAGCCCGAACCCGGCGTTCGCGGATGTGGACGTGCCGCTCGTGTCGACGTTCATGCTGTCGACGAAGAAGGGGAAGGAGGCGTACGTCGAGCCGGTGATCGATGGGCACGGCTATCGGTTTGAGGTGCGGGCAGGCGCGCCGCAGGACCAAGCACTTGTGAAGCGCGGGACGAAGTCTGGCGGAAGCCATAGCGCCTTTCGCTGCTTGATGTCGGGAACGCCCATGTCGTTCGCCTATCTCAGAGCCGAAGGGCGAGCACAGCGACTAAGTACACGACTGATGGCCATCGTCGTTCAGGGGGACCGCAGCCGGGTCTACCTCCCTGCCTTGCCTCAACAACAGGCAGCCGCCCAGAGCGCAGCTCCTGGATGGACCCCAGACGTTTCCATCTGTCATTGGCCAGGAAGAACCAACGTTGTGGAGTATGGCCTCACGGCTTTCGGAGACCTCTTCACCTCTCGGCAGCTCGTCGCACTGACGACCTTCTCCGACCTGGTCGGCGAGGCAATCGCTCGCATCCGTCTCGACGCGGCCGCTGCGGGTCTGCCCGACGACGGCCGGCCGCTACGCGACGGCGGCACCGGCCCGACCGCGTATGCCGAGGCGGTAGGCGTGTATCTTGGACTAGCACTCAGTCGCCTCTCTGACATCTGCAATGGGCTATGTCGGTGGGAGGTCACAAAGACCCAGGTTCGCAACCTGTTCGGACGGCAAGCGATTCCCATGATCTGGGACTTTGCCGAGAACAACGTCTTTGGCGGCGCAGCGGGTGATTACATGGTCAGTCTGGAGAACATGGTCAAGGCGCTGGAGAAGCTGCCATGCCGCGGAAGAGGATCGGCGAAGCAGGGCAGCGCTCAAGCACAGTCTGTCTTGGCCGAGCTCGACCGCACGATCTCTACCGACCCTCCGTACTACGACAACATCGGCTACGCGGACCTTTCGGACTTCTTCTACGTCTGGCTTCGCCGCTCACTGAGACCGGTCTTCCCCGACTTGTTCTCGACCATGGCGGTGCCGAAGGCCGAGGAACTCATCGCTAGCCGCTACCGCCACGGCGGCAAGCAGGAGGCGGAGAAGTTCTTCCTCGACGGCATGACGCAGGCCATGAAGCGTCTCGTCGAGCAGGCGCATCCAGCCTCTCCCGTAACGATCTACTACGCCTTCAAGCAGTCCGAAACGAAGAGAGAGACGGGCACCGTCAGCACCGGATGGGAGACGTTCCTGGACGCCGTGATGCGCTCCGGATTCGCCGTCACCGGTACTTGGCCCGTGCGAACGGAACTCCTGAACAAGATCGGAATGGGTGCCAACCTCCTCGCCTCCAGCATCGTTCTGGTCTGCCGACCACGTGCTGCCGATGCCCCGCTCGCCACTCGACGCGAGTTCCTGTCCGCGCTTCGCGCTGAACTCCCCCAGGCCCTCCGACTTCTCCAGACCGGCAACGTCGCCCCCGTAGACCTCGCCCAGGCCGCCATCGGGCCCGGCATGGCCGTTTACACACGCTATGCCTTGTCGCGGAGTGCCTGGGCTTTCGGCCCGATTCGTCTGGATGGCCCTCTGGCAGGACGGGCGCGACGGTTGAATCAACCACGGAGGCGGGGGAGCCGCTGGGGTTGCCTTGGCGGAAGAGGGCCCGAGGCCCAGCGAAGACAGGCGCGGGAATCGCGTCTCTTGCCGCGAGGAACAAGGAGCAGCTCTCCGGGCGGAGTAGACGGAGGCGGAAGAAGGGCGGCTTGAGGGCTGCCAGGGTCGCCTCTATGTTCGGTTATCCACGGGTGTTCATCTATCGGCGGACTCACACGGATGATCCGTGCAAGTGTGGCGTCTTCGGCGTTTGCAATTGCATGGGGTCGAAGCGCAAGCACCATTTCAACGCGGTCCTCGGTATTGGTGGCGCTAAGCCCTGGAAGGAGAGCAAGGGCATTGCCCGCCGGTTGACCTGGGTTGGAGTTGGTCGGCGGCCGGACGGGCCGGCGGATGCGTGCAGCGAGCCGCTTGTGACGTTCGAGCACTTCCGCCTGATGAACGAGGAAGGCCCTCTGCTCAAGGACTGCGCGCCCCTCCTCGGCGAGTACATGTTCGCGCAGGGGAGGATCCCCCGCTCCGCGATATCGTGCTCCTTACCGAAGCACATTGGTGAGCAAGTACGAGGCCTTTGGCCCCTCAGCGCATGAGACGTGCGAATGCTCGGTCGGGGTCGAGTTTCGTGAGTTGAAACGGGAGCAGGGAGAGGAAACGTGCCGTCCGAGGAAGACCGCGTCGTCCTGCTGAGAGTCGGGATCGACAAGGGGTCGGGCGGAATCCTGGGACCCATCTTCTCCGACGATTCGTTCGAGTTCGTTCCCATTCCCGACGCCTCGGGTGTCGACGAGCGGACCTACGGCAACACCCGGGGACGCAGCGGGAAACCGATGGCGACGTACTTTCCGGAGGCCCGGCGCACTCGAATGGCCGACTGCTCGCTCCATCTGGATCCCGAGTTCGAGACGTTCACCTACGGGGATCCGACCAGTCCCAAGGCGTTGCTGGCTCGCCTCCAGGAGGGCGACCTGCTCGTGTTCTATGCGGGCCTCTCGTCGTGGGGCTTCGACTGCCCGGACGCGCTGTACATCGTTGGGTACTTCGACGTAGCGCGGGCCGGCGTGGCGACATCGTTCTCCGCCAACGAGTTGGAAGCCGTGTTCGGGAGCAACTTCCACGTCCGTCATCGATCCGTGTTGGAGGAGCAGAGGGACCGGCTGGTTCTCGTGAAGGGCGGCCCCGGCAGCCGTTTGCTGGAACGCGCGGTTCGAATCAGCTCGCCGGGGAAGGACAGTGCGGGGCGTCCTCTTCATCGGCTGTCAAGCGAGATGCAAGGCGTGTTCGGGGACTTCAACGGCAAGACGAGCATCCAGAGAAGTCCTCCACGGTGGGTGATTCCCGAGTTCCGGGGGAGCGCGGCTTCGTACGTGAGGGAGCTTCGATAGCGGTCCAGACTCCGGGTACTGCCCTCCACCCTGTCGTGCCCCGAACGGCTGAGGGCGTTGGCGCTACTTCAGCCGCGAGCCCATACGCGGCAACGAACGTGGTTCGCGTCGACCTGGAACTCGGGTTCGCGGTGGCCCGCTTCGCGTAGCAGTCGCCGCGCTGCCGGAATGCCGAAACCGTAGCGCTGCACCAGGCCTTGAACCCGCATGGCTTCGGCGAGGAGCGGGTTGCGGTAGTCCACGAGTCCGGGTTGTCCGAAGTTCGCGGCGGTGACGGCGCCGTATGGGCCGCCAGGGCTGGTGATCTCGATGCGATCCTCGAACCAGTAGACGTGGACTGGAGCGTTCGTCTGTTCGTAGGCGCGGTGCATCACGGCATTCCGCACGAGTTGGCCAACGGCGTCGAGAGGGTAGGTCGAGGTTCGTTTCTCGACCGGCGCCGACAGGAACTCCACGGAGACCCGGTTGTGTGCGGCCAGCTTCTCGTCCAGCCTGCGGACCACATCAGCGATCGGGCCACGGCAGACCTGCGAGTCGATGACGGGATCTCCATGTTCCGGGCCGTCGACGCGGAGGAACTGCGCGTAGGCGCCCGGCACGAAGTCCTGCGGCGACTTGCCCAGCACGAGGATGCCGCCGACGGTGGGAACCGGATCGTTGGCCGACACGATCATCTTGGCGGCCGCCAGCCGTTCGTTCCGGCTACGGTCGTTGGCGGCCAGGGTCTCCGGATCGAGCATGTTCGGCAGGTAGTCCTCCTCGAAGCGAACGACGCTCAGGTCGGAGAGGGTTGCCCTCGGCATGGGATGCCCGTCGAAGTGCGGGTCGCGATGTCTCCGCTTCTCGTTCAGAACCCGCTCGTCCTGTGCGCTGGCCACCGCACGCCGGGGGCCCACGCGAATCCAGATCCGGCCCTTGTAACGAACCGGCGGCGTGTCGGCGGGCCAGACGGTCAGGACCACAACGGGCGCACCGTGCAGTGTACGGGCTTCAACCGTCATCGTAGGCGGCGGTAGCGTGTTCCCGTCGGCCTTGATGTCGGCAAGCCGGCGCAGGAGCTCGTCGGTGATCTCGAGGTTGGCAGGCGTTCCGTCGTCTCCCACCCCCACAAAGACGACGCCTGGTCGCCCGTGGTCCGGCAGATCGTTGGCGAAGGCGCAGACTGCCTGCCTGACCGCGGCAGGCGCGTCACCCCGCAGCCGTTCTTTCCGTTCCACGAGATCGGATTCCAGATCCGACATCATGGCGGCCAGCTCCGCGTCCGAGTAACCGCTCATGCGCTGCTCATCCGTTGTCAGGTCTTGAGGTCAAGGCCCGGCCTCCTCCGGTCTGCGGGCACCCCGATCAAGGAGCCTACTACCGCCGGACGGTCGGCCGCCGGAACGGGTACCATCGAACCCGGAAGGGAGCCGACACTGCACGAATCGACGCGACGCCGAGCGACCTGGACGCCGCTGGCGACGATCCGCTGCCTGACGATCGTGGCGGCGCTGTCTTCAGCCTGCGCGGTCGGGCCCGGGGCGGAGGATGAACGGGGATCCGAACGCCCGAACGTTCTGCTGATCCTCGCGGACGATCTGGGCTATGGCGATCTGGGCGTCTACAACCCGGACTCGCGAATCCCGACGCCGCATCTCGACCGGCTGGCGAGCGAGGGGGTGCGGCTGACGGACGCTCACAGTCCGTCGTCGGTCTGCACGCCGACCCGTTATGCGCTGCTCACGGGCCGTTACTCCTGGCGCTCCAGGCTGAAGCGGGGAGTCTTGAGGGGACGGTCCACTGCCTTGCTCGAGCCGGAGCGGGTCACACTGCCGTCGCTCCTCCGGGACGAGGGCTACGCCACGGCGGGCATCGGCAAGTGGCACCTGGGGCTCGGCGCCGACCCGGATCCGGACGACGAGGAGCCAGGGCGCACGGACTACACGGCGCCGCTTCGCCCGGGGCCGCTCAGTGCCGGCTTCGAGCACTACTTCGGCATCCCGGCATCTCTGGACATGGAGCCGTACCTCTACATCGAGGACGAGCGCGTGGTCGAAGCGCCGACCGAGACGATCGGGGACAGCTCGATGCGGCGGTTCGGCGGCGAGGGCTACTGGCGCGCCGGGGAAGTTGCTCCCGGTTTCGACTTCCACCAGGTGACGCCCATCCTGTTCGACCGCGCCGCGCGCTACCTGGAGGAGCGGGCGACGGCCGAAGATGGCCGCCCCTTCTTTCTCTACCTGCCGCTTCCCTCCCCCCACACGCCCTGGATGCCGCTGCCGGAGTTCGAGGGTGCGAGCGGCGCCGGCGTCTACGGCGACTTCGTGGTCCAGGTCGACGCCGGCGTCGGCCGGCTGCTCGCTGACCTCGACGCTCTCGGCCTCGCCTCGAACACCCTGGTCCTCTTCACGAGCGACAACGGCGCCCACTGGCTCGATTCGGACATCGAGCAGTTCGCTCACCGAGCGAACGGCGCGCTGCGCGGGCAGAAGGCCGACATCCATGAGGGCGGCCACCGCGTCCCCTTCCTGGCCCGCTGGCCGGGGCGGTTCCCGGCAGGCGCCGTGCGAGACGACCTGGCCGGCCTGGTCGACGTCTTCCGTACGGTGACAGCCGCCTTCGGCGCCGAACTCCCCGAAGGAGTCGCCGAGGACAGCGTGGACCTGGGCCCAATGCTCCGCGGCGACGAGGATGCTCCGCCGCCCCGCGGTTCGCTGATCCACCACAGTTCGCGCGGCATGTTCGCCCTTCGCTCCCACCATGTGGACGGCGCGAACGGAGTCCGCAAGTGGAAGCTGATCGAGGGGCTCGGTTCGGGCGGCTTCACAGAGCCGCGACAGCTCGCCCCCGAACCGGGCGGCGCGGCGGGTCAGCTCTACGAACTCGTCGCCGACCCGGCCGAGACGCACGATCTCTACCTCGACCGGCCCGAGATCGTCGAGCGGCTGACCGCGGAACTCGACGCCATCCGGCGCGGCGACGCGGCGCCCCTGCCGCCGCCCTGAGTCGGGAAGGCCTCGGCAGGGCGTTGGATCGCACCCCTGCCCCTGCTAAGTCCGCCGGCCTCTGGTCGGCTTTCCGGATGAACGCGCGCGGGACGCCAAGCCTCGCTCGACCAGCCTGCTGGCGAGGCTTCGCGCCCGACCGACGAACGTGCAGGCCGCGGCGCGGATGCCGGCGAAGAAGCCGGCGGTCTGAGGGCGATATGGCAGAGTTGAGCAGGCGACGCGCTTGGTCCCCTTCCTGCACTCCGTCGGCCGACTCGACCATGAGCAAAACCACGCGCACCTATCACTTCGCGATTGACGGCTTCAGTCCGCGGACGCTGCCGATGGCGCGGCTTGCCGGGTACATCGCCGACCTGGCGAGTCTCCTCGGCCAGCCTGAGCACGTGCACTTTGACCGCGTCAGCGAAGGTAGTGCGACCCTCGTACACGAAGTCGACGAAGCTGCCGTCCCAGCCGTTGAGCAGCGGCTCGGCGCCGTTGGTCGCGACGATGCACCTAAGGACGTGACCAAGGCGTTTCGGGCCATGAACGAGCGCCTCGCGAAGGACCACGCCCGCGCAAGTCTGCGAGAGCCGGGAGGCGCCGAGATCGTCCCATTCCCCGGCGTCGAACAAACGCGGGGACTGGCCTACGGGCCGTTCAGGGAAAGGGGAACACTCGACGGCGTTCTGATTCGGGTGGGTGGCAGGGATGACACCGTGCCCGTCCATCTGCTGGACGGCGACAAGGTCCACATCTGCAACGCGAATCGGGACGTGGCACGTCGTCTAGCGCCGAATCTCTTCGGTCCGATCCTCCGCGTACACGGCGAAGGACGCTGGGAGCGCGACGAGGACGGCAACTGGAAGCTGTTGCGCTTCGACATCCGCGACTTCGAGCCGCTCGACGACGTACCGCTGGGAGAAGCAGTCCGGCGCTTGCGAGCGGTCAAGGGGAGCGGCTGGTCAGGAATCCCCGAGCCGGCCCGTGAGCTTGAGCGGCTTCGCGGGGGGCAACGCAGGAACGACTGAATGGCCGTTCTCGATGCGACGACGCTCCTGCACTTCCTGGAACCTGACGCGCGAGCGGCGATGGACCCGGCCAGCGGCGAACCGGTTCCCGACGCCAAGGCCCGGATAGAGGGTCTAGTCGCGAAGTTACAGAAGGCCAAGGAGACCATCCTCGTGCCGACACCGGTCCTTAGCGAGGTGCTCGTGCATGCTGACGAGGCCGGCCCAGGCTACTTGCAGATACTGCACTGCACCGCACGCCTTCGCATCGTGCCCTTTGGCGAACGCGCCGCGGTGGAACTGGCAGTCATGACCCGCGCGGCTCTTGAGAAGGGCGATCTTCGCGCCGGGACGTCAGCAACGCGCGCGAAGCTCAAGTTCGATCGACAGATCGTCGCAATCGCCCGTGTTGAAGGCGAGAAGACCATCTACTCGGATGACGGCGATGTGAAGACGCTTGCCGAAGGGGCGGAACTCAATGTAGTACGGACATCCGACCTGCCACTGGCCGACTCGGCGCAGAGAGAGCTGTCGTTTGACGCGGGTTCAGCCCGGGATGAAGGCAACGACTAACACTAACCGCGGGCTCCACCCGGCCCTCCGGGAGCAAGTGCTTGAGGAAGCGCGAACTCTCTGAGCGCGAGCGCCGCCAGCCAGAGACGCCGAGCGGCTCGGAACGAAGTGGGCGGGGACGGCTACTCCGGAGCGGGCAGTAGCTCGCCGTGGCCCGCCCAACGCCTTGCGTGGCAGATGAGACGCTGCTTGATCTCGGGGTCCGGATTCAGCACAAAGAACGTGCGGTTGCTCCACCGGCGCCAGTACCAGGCCCATGGGCAGCCGGGTAGGCGCTTCATCCAGCACCGAATCTCCTTGTGGTGGCCACCGCGGAAATGCGTGTTGTGGTGGTAGATCACGGCTGGTCGCCCGTCGGCAAGCTGTTCGACTTCGGTGACCGGGATTCTCTTCGCACTCACCTGCTGAGTGGGCTTGAATTTCTCGTCCGGGTAGAGGCCGTTGTCCGGGTCGGCGAAGACCAGGTTGCAGTCCGCGAGCTTGCTCTTGACATCCTGAAACCACTGATCTCGCCAAGCCGCTCTGCCGGCGATCGGAACGCGTCGGATGTCGAGGAGTTCGCCCGCGAAGTCGGCTTCGCCCAGGATGCCGGAGTCCTCGATTCTGCTCACCTTGCGACGCCCGCTCCTCACAAGTCCCCCGAGCGTCTCGAACAGGTCGGGGTCGAGGTCGTGCCAAGTCTCGCTGTCGGACAGGTACTTCGTGTGTTGTCCGTCGCCGGTGTGTCGACTGGCGGTCTGGTCCGGGCTGGGGTGCAGGTACCACGCGACGCCCAGTCGTCTCTCGCCTCGGATGGCCCGAAGGAGGCCGTACTTGGCGAAGTCGCCGATGTCACCTACGTAGGCGTCTTGCATCGCACTGCGTCTCGCACGCTCAGACGACTCGGAGGGTGCCGAAGAACCCGGCGCCCGTCCCCAGCCAACTCCCGCCTACTCCCCCCGCTGCAACATCGGGTAGAACTGCGTGAACACGTTGTCCGTCGCCGCGTGCTCCGCGTGGCAGTCGTAGCAGCGGTCCTTCGGGAAGGCTGACGCGGACGCCCTCAAGCCGCCGGAGCGGTCGCGGAAGCTGAGGTAGGCCCAGCCTTCCTCGTACCGCTCGCTGTCCTTGACGGCGACCTCCATGCCGAGGAAGTCCTTCTCGAAGTAGCCGGCCTGGCCGATCGACTCGCGGGAGCCGGGACGGTAGATGTCCATGGGGAGCATGGTGCCTTCGGGGAACTCGCCGGTCTCCATGAAGTAGCGGTAGGCCTCGGGCTGGATGTAGACGTTCGTGAAGGCGCCGGGGCCCTCGCGCTCGGCGGCGTCTTCGCTGTAGCTGAGGCCGAGGGACGCGCCGACGAAGACCCAGGTGCGGTAGTCGTCGGGGCGGATCAGGTCGCCGTCCTCGGTGTAGGTGGGGACGGCCATGCCGTCCAGGGAGGGCGGGATGGGGCTGTCCTGCTGTTGGGCGGCGGCCACGAAGGCCGCGATCAGGGCGATGAGGGCCGCTGCGATGGGGATGTTGCGCACGGGGGCCTCATTGTAACGATGCGACAGTGTGGTCGCCGCTTCGCGGCGCGTTTCTTCCGGAAAGCCGACGGGGACGTCGGCGCACCCAGTGCCGGAGGCCGACGAGGACGCCGCCCCACCCGGTGTTGGAGCCGGTGGGGACGCCGGCGCGCCCGGTGGGCTACGCCCAGCTCAGGTCGTGCTTCGAGATCGGCAGGGAGCGGATGCGCTTGCCGGTCACGGCGAAGATCGCGTTGCACAGGGCCGGTGGGACCGGCGGTAGCGCGGGCTCGCCCAGGCCGGTGGGCTGGTTGTCGCTCATGACCCAGTGGACTTCGACGGGTGGCGCCTGGTCGATGGTGAGCAGCTTGAAGTTGTGGAAGTTGCTCTCGTTCGTGCGGCCGCCGTCGAAGGTGATCTCCTGGTCGAGCGCCTGGCCGAGGCCGTCGAGCGCGGCGCCCTGGACCTGGTTCATCGCACTGCTCGGGTTGACGAGCTGCCTGCCGACGTCGCCGGCGACCCAGATCTTGTCGACGCCGAGTTCGCCCTCCTTGCTGACCGTGGCCTGTATGACCTCCGCGAAGTAGCCGCGGTGGCTGAAGTGGAACGCCACGCCCTGGCCCGTGCCTTCGGGCAGGTCCGCCTTGCCCCAGCCCGACTTGTCGCGCACGAGTTCAAGCACGGCCTTCATTCGGCCGGCGTCGAACGACGTTCGGGTGCCGGCCGGCGCCGCGTCGAGCAGGTCGAGCCGGAACTGAAGCGGGTCCTTGCCGGCTTCGGCCGCAAGCTCGTCGATGAACGACTGGACGACGAACGAAATCGCGTTGCTCGTCGGCGCCCTGAGCGCTCCGGTCGGGATGCCGAGCGGCATCTTCGACGCTTGGAGCGCGAAGTTCGGTACGAACGCCTGCGGGAACTCATTCCGGGCCATCTCCGCGCTCTGTGCAAAGCGCGGGCCTTCGCCGAACGACACGAAGTGGTCGTGCCAGGCGACGAGGCTTCCAGAGTCGTCGAGACCGCCTTGCAGGAAGTGGTAGCCGCCGGGGCGGAAGTAATCGAAGCGCGTGTCGTCCTCGCGCGTCCAGACCAGTTTGACCGGCACTTCCGCTTGCCGCGCGATCAGCGCCGCCTCGAGCATGTAGTCCCAGTACAAGCGCCGCCCGAAGCCCCCTCCCATCCGGGTCAGGTGGATCGTGATCCCGTCCTCGGGAATGCCCAGTGCCTTGGCCAGGTCACCGCGCGCGAACTGTGGAGTCTGGATCGGCGCCCACATCTCGAGCTCGCCATCGTGGAAGTGTGCGGTCGTGTTCTGCGGTTCGAGCGGCGCGTGGGCGAGGAAGGGGTACTGGTAGGCGGCCTCGAGCGTCTTCGCCGCGGATGCCAGGGCCCCGGCCGCGTCGCCGTCGTTCGTGAGAGCCTGTTCCGGCGCCTGCTTCGACAGCTCCTCGGCCTGCCGGTCGAAGGCTGCGGTGCTCTGGGACGCGGTCGGGCCCTCGTCCCAGGTGACCTCGAGCTTGCTCCGCGCCTCGTTGACCAGCCACCACGAGTCGCCGACGATGGCGACGCCGTTTGGCAGCCCGACCTGGAACATCGAGGGCGAGGGCGTGGCGCTTCCGGTCGGGTCGACGACGAAGGCGTCGGTGACGCCGGGCTCTGCCTTGACCGCGTCGAGGTTGGCGCTCTTCACCTTGCCGCCGTGGACCCGGCACTTCTCGAACACGGCGTACTTCATGCCGGGCACTGTCACGTCGATGCCGAAGAGCGGCTTGCCGGTCACGATCTTCGGGTTGTCGACGCCCGGGATCTCCTGGCCGATGATCTTGAAGTCCCCTGGGTCCTTGAGCGGGACGGTGCGGGGGTTGGGTGGCTCGACGTCCGCCGCGGCGGTTGCCAACTCGCCGTAGGACAGCGACTTGTTCTTGAAGCGGACGACGCCGTCCTCGGCGGTGCACTTCTCGGGCTTGGTCTTCCACTCCTTCGCCGCGGCTGCGACGAGCATGGCGCGGGCGGCGGCGCCCACGCGGCGCATCGATTCGTAGTGCATCGGCGTGGCCATGCTGCCGCCGGCCATCTGGCCGCGGTACTTCGTCGCGTCGAAGTCCGCCTGCTCGACCTGCACCTGGCTCCAGGGGATGTCGAGTTCCTCGGCGATGAGCATCGGCAGCATCGTCTTGACGCCCTGACCGATCTCGGGGTTCTGGGCCATGATCGTCGCCGTGCCGTCCGGCATCAGGCGGATGAAGGCGTTCAGCGTCGCCTCGCCGTCGGCGGTGGCTGCGGCGCCGGCGCCGCGCGTGCCGTCCAGCGAGAAGCGGGCGCCGATCAGCAGGCCGCCGCCTGCCAGGGCGGTAACGTGAAGGAAGCCGCGGCGGGAGAGGTTGCCCGTCTTGTCCAGGTGGCTCATGCCTCACTCCCTCCCGCTCCCGTGGCGGTTTCGTGATCGGTGGGGGGCGCCTGCGCCATCTCGGCCGCGCGGTGGATCGCCGCCCGGATGCGGGTGTAGGTCGCGCAGCGGCAGATGTTCCCGCTCATCGCCTCGTCGATGTCCCCGTCCGTTGGCTGCGAGTTGCCCGCCAGCAGCGCGGAGGCCGACATGATCTGGCCGGCTTGGCAGTAGCCGCACTGCGGAACGTCGATTTCCTGCCAGGCGAGCTGGACGGGATGGGCGCCGTCCTCGGACAGGCCCTCGATCGTCGTGATCTCCTTCCCCTCGGCGCGAGACACCGGCATGCGGCAACTGCGCTCCGGCTCGCCGTTGACGTGCACGGTGCAGGCCCCGCAGAACGAGCGGCCGCAGCCGAACTTGGTGCCCTTCAGGTCGAGTTCGTCACGGAGAACCCAGAGCAGGGGCATCTCTGGCGGTGCGTCGACCGTTGTCGACTTGCCGTTGAGCGTGAAGGCGATGGCCATGTTCGTTCTCCTCTGCGTCCTGGGGCCGTGGACGGCCGTTCCGGGTCGGCAACCTGTTGGCTCAGCATACAGTGAATGAGAGGTTGAGGGCGGCCGTCCTGGTCATGGAGTTCGTCGCGTGTGTGGTGGGTTCCGTCGCCGCGGAGAACGAGCCGTGCGCGGCAGCGGGATGGCCCGACTTCACCGGCACATACGACACGGCGACGGTTACCCCGCTGCAGGAAGCTCTCGAAGCCGGAAGCCCTTAGAGGTCGTCCCGAACGGCGAACGACACCGTCGCTCCCGGTCAGGCGTGCTGCGCGCGGCCGATGGTATATTGCATCGCTATATACCGTCCCGGGAGGTTCGCATGCCCAAGACTGCCAAGCTGTTCTGGTCCGGCCGCTCACAGGCGGTGCGGCTGCCGAAGGAGTTCCGGATGGAGGGCGGCGAAGTCCGCATCCGCAAGCGGGGAGCAGCGGTCATTCTGGAGCCGATCGCGTCGGACTGGGCCTGGCTTGACGAGATTGCCGGGAAGTTCTCCGACGACTTCTTCGCCGAAGGGAGATGCCAGCCTGAGATGCCGTCCCGGCCGGCGTTGGACGACATGTTCGACTGATGCGGTACCTGCTGGACACCAACATCTGCATCGCCCTGCTCAACGGCACCTCGCCAGCGGCCCGGGAACGGCTGGATCAGTACGGCCCTGGAGAGGTGGGTGTACCCGCGCCGGCTGCGTACGAGTTGTACTACGGGGCCTTCAAGAGTCGCCGAGCCCGGCATAACCTCGGCCTGCTCGACAGCGTCGGCTTTGAGGTCCTGCCCTTCGACGTGGAGGATGCCCGAGTAGCAGGAAAGGTGCGAAGCGACCTCGAGGCAGTCGGGCAGACCATTGGCCCGTACGATCTGTTGATCGCGGGCCAGGCGCTGGCGCGCGGACTCGTACTCGTGACCGCAAACCGGCGCGGGTTCGACCGTGTGGCGGGTCTGACTTGCGAAGACTGGACCAGCCCCGATCAGAACTGACCGACGAGAATCGGAAGGCCAGGACGCTCCGCCGCTGAGTCTGCGGCACAGGGCGTACCGCCGCTGCTAAACTACCGCGCTTGCCGCACCCGCTGGGAGGTCGTCTAACGGTAGGACATACGGCTCTGGACCGTAGAATCGGGGTTCGAATCCCTGCCTCCCAGCCATTCGCGAAGCGACTGTTCATGTCGGCGACGCGCGAGCCCGGCCTCGGCCCCGCCGTCCGCTTGCGCGGTCTCTTCGCCCGGCAGACAGCAGCGCGGTCGGCTCAGGGCAGCGCGAAGACGAACAGGTTGTTGCCCGAGCTGGGCCGCAGCTCCGGCGTGAGGCCGGACAGGAGGGCCGCCGACCGGCTGCCCGTGCTGGCGGCGACGTACTGGCGACCGTCCACGGCGTAGGTGATCGGGAAGCCGGTCACCGGCGAGCCGAGGTTGATCTCCCAGAGGCTCTCGCCGGTCTCCTGGTCGAGGGCGCGGAACCGGCCGTTGCCGTCGCCGACGAAGACGAGGCCGCCGCCGGTCGTGAACAGGGACATCAGGCCGGCGCGCTGTTCGTAGGTCCACAGCGACTCGCCGGTCTCGGCGGACACGGCGTGGATGGCGCCGGAGAGGTCCGTGCCGGGCGAGATCTCGTGCTCCGCGTCCAGGGCGTAGATCGGGAGCCGGCCGGCGCGGTCTGCCGTCATCCGGGCGCAGGTGTTGCGCATCGGCACGTACATCGCGTTCGTCAGCGGGCTGTAGGCGCCCGCCTGCCAGTCCTTGCCGCCGATGAACGTCGGGCAGACGTAGACGGACTGGCCGAGCTCCCGGAACACGACTTCGGTGTTTTCGGTGACCGCGCCGGTCTCGCCGTCGATTGCGGCGACAACGTTCTGCGGGATCGTCGGCCGCGCCCACAGGAACTCGCCGGTCTCGCGGTCCAACGTGTAGACGATGCCCGTCTTGCCGGGAACGCCGGTGATCACCTTGCGCGTCTCGCCCGGCTCCAGGCGCGGATTGATCCAGTCGACCTCGTCCGCGTCGGGGGCTGTAGCGGTGTCGACGAGCATGCGCTCGAACGGATGGTCGAGATCCCAGTGGTCGTTCAGGTGCTGGTAATGCCAGGCGATCTCGCCGGTTTCGGCGCGCAGCGCAAGGGTCGAGTTGTGGTAGAGGTGCCGGAGATCCCTGCCGCCCAGCAGGAACTTCGGCGCCGGCGAGGTCACCGAGGTGCCGATGTAGATGAGCTCCAGGCTCGGGTCGTAGCTCGGCACCATCCAGGTGCCGACGTGCGTGCGGTCCTCGAACGGGATGTCGCCCCAGGTCTCGTCACCCGGCTCCCCGGGGGCCGGAATCGTGCGGCGGCGCCAGAGCTCGGCCCCGGTTTCCGCGTCGTGGGCGACGATCACGCAGGCGTCCGGGCCGCCGCGCGGCAGGCAGCTTCGGCCCGAGATCACCTTGCCGTCCGCGATGATCGGGCCGGAGCTCTGCATCGCCGGCTGGGTCTTGTAGTCGAGGATCATCGTTTCCCAGACCAGCTCGCCGGTCGCGGTGTCCAGGGCGAAGACGAACTCGTCGACGCTCGTGTCGATGATCAGGTCGCCGTAGATCGCGATGTTCCGGTTGTTGGCCGCCAGCGCGCCGACCTGCTGGAGGATGTTGTCCGGATGCTCCCGGCGGTACTCCCAGAGGAGGTCTCCGGTGGTCGCGTCGATTGCCTGGATCACGTCGATGGGGTTCGGCATGTACATCACGCCGTCGTAGACGAGCGGCGTCCCCTGCTGGCGGCCCTCGCTCATCCCGCGGGACCAGACCAGCCGCAGGTTGCCTACGTTCTCGCCCGTGATCTGGTCGAGCGGGCTGTAGCCCCAGCCGTCGAGCGTGCGGCGCCACATGAGCCAGTCGTCGTCGCTCGGGTTCTGGAGCATCGCGTCCGTGACCGGGACGAAGTCAGCGCGGTCGGTCGAGGGCGCCGATTGTGCTTCGGCGTCGGGAGAACCGGGCGCCGCCGTCAGAAGGGCGGCCAGGAGTGCCGGCCGAAGGAAGAAACCTCGCTGAGTCACAGAACGTGCGACTCTAGCGGAGTAGGTGCCGCAGGACGGTCGCCGCTTCGCGGCGCGTTCTCTTCAGAAGCCGGCGAGAACCCGGGTGGCGCGATCCGCGCCACCCGCGAAACAGTCCGTGCGCCCGTCATCGGGTGCACGGATGACACGCCGGCGCACCCAGTGTGTACTGTTGAGGTCGCTCCGGACCGGGTGCGCCGGCGTCCCCGCCGGCTGCCGCCGCAGGCGGCCAGGAAGAGCGCCGGCCGTTAGGCCGGCTCCGCCTCCGCCGGCCTAGCGCGACGAGGAGAGCCTTACTTCGAGGTCCTCTTCGCCGTCGCGTCTCACGACGGTCACCGTGACCACGTCGCCGACGCGGAAGTCCTCCACGATCGTGTGGACGTCGTTGACCGAGGCGACTTCACGACCTTCGATCGCGGTGATCAGGTCGCCCAGGACGATGCCGCGACGTGTCCGCCGGCTGGCCTGCATGCCCGCCTTGTCCGCGCCGGAGCCGGGTACTACGTTCGTCACCAGCGCGCCCTTCGCGCCGCGTGCCCTCAGCAGGGAATCGTCCAGTTCGACGCCGATGAGCGGTCGTTCGACCTCGCCGTGCGCGATGAGTTCCGGGACGACCCAGTTCACCGTGTCCACCGGAATGGCGAACCCGATGCCGCCCCAACTGCCGCTGGAAGAGACGATCTGCGTGTTCACGCCGATCAGGCGGCCGCTCGAGTCGAGCAGGGGGCCGCCGGAGTTGCCCGGGTTGATCGCGGCGTCGGTCTGAATCACGCCGCGGATCAGGCGGTTGGTCAGTGAAGACACTTCGCGATCCAGGGCGCTGATCACACCCGTGGTCAGGGTGTGGTCGAGACCGAACGGGTTGCCGATGGCCATGACCGATTGGCCGACCTGAAGGTCGCGCGAGCTGCCGACCGCAATAGGCCGCAGCTTGTCGGCGGGCGCGTCGATCTTCAGCACGGCGATGTCCACGTGCGGGTCGCCGCCCACCAGCTCGGCCGGCCACGTGCTCTGGTCGCTCAGGGTCACCAGCGCTTCGTGTGCACGGAACACGACGTGGAAGTTCGTGACCACGTGGCCCCGCTCGTCCCAGATGAACCCGGTGCCGGTGCCCTCCGGGACCCGGTCGATGCGGCGGGCGAAGACGTTGCGGCGATTCGTCACGGTCGTGATGTTCACCACCGACGGGGAAGCCCGCCGGAAGAGGTTGACCGTGGTCCGTTCCTCCGGCAGGAGGTTGCCGGCCGGCGCCACCTGCCGGGGCTCGCCGCGGCTGTCCGCCTGCAGGACGTTGCCCTGCCACCGGGAGCCGAAGGTGAAGGCGAGAATGGCGAGGACGACAAGCCCCGACGCGGCGGCAAAGCGCGGCCGCGGCCGTCCGTTGCGTCCGGGTGAGGTTCCGCGGTCCATTGGTCAAACCTAACAGGATGTGAGGCGGGGTTCTTCCCGTTGCAGGGGCTACACTGGCCGCATGATCCTCACAGAAAGGGCAGTGTCCAGGACGGAATTCGAGGACGGTACGGGCTGGGAGCTGAAGCCGGAGGGTGCCTGCAAGGGATCGGTCTGCGTACCCCTCGCCGACCGGGCCGTGGCGTCCGCCGATCGGATCGACGGGCCTGCCGTTGCCGAGGCAATCGGTCTGCCGGTCGTGAACGACGAGGAGCACGGCGTGTGGGCGGTGGGCCCCGAGTCGACCGGTTCGCGAGCACTCGTCTCGGCCGCTGCTGCCGACTTCGAGTTGCCCGATCTCGACGGGAAGCCCTTCCGGCTCTCGAGCCTTCGGGGGCGGAAAGTCGTCGTCTACGCCTGGGCGCCCTACTGAGGGTGTTCGGCCCACCTGCCCGTGTGGCAGGAGCTGCGCGACGAGCTTCACCCGCAGGGGTTCGAACTCGTCACGGTTGGTCTGGACACGCTGGGGGTGGACGGCTGCCGGCGCTTCATCGAGGCCGCCAAGCCGAAGCACCCCTCTCTGGTCGATCCCCACCACCTGCTCGCGCGCCTCTTCGGCGTCGTGAACATCCCCAGTTCCGTCTGGATCGACGAAGCGGGCACGATCGTTCGGCCGGCGGAGGCCGCGCCGGCGCCGCGTAGCGACAGGATGCCCCGCTTGGGTTCGGGTTCCGGTACCCCGGGGCGGTTTGGCGAGATGCTGGAGGAGGCGGCGAAGATCCCGGCGGACACCGACGCCTACCACCGGGCGCTGTGCGACTGGGTCGAGAAGGGCGCGGCGAGTCGATTCGCGCTTTCTCCGGAAGAAGTCGTCGAACGATCCCGGCCGCGCGACGCCGACGTGTCCCTCGGACACGCCCACTTCGAACTCGCCTCGCACCTGGAGCTCGAGGGCCACCACGATGCCGCGATCCGCCACTTCCGCGAGGCGCACCGCCTGGTCCCCGACAGTTGGTCGTACCGCCGTCAGGCCTGGTCGCTCGAACGGGGCGCCGAGGGTCCGTTCGCGCGTTTCTGGCAGGGCCCGAGCGAGGACGATCCCGAGGCCTGGCCCTACGAGGGCGACTGGCTCAGCGACATTCGCCAGGAAGGGCCCGAGAACTACGTCGAGCGCTTCGTGCCCTGACCGGCTGCGCCCGCCCGGCCATCCGCGCGTCCGACGACGGGTGTTCGGATTGGTTCCCGAGTTGCGTGGATTCGCGCCAGCCGCGTTCCGGCCGGCATCCGCCTGCGGGTGGAATCCGCGTGACTTGCTCGGGCGCTACCATCCGGCACCGTGATGCAAGTCGAGGCGGACTCCGGTCTCACCGCAGCGTTGGAGCGCCGTCGCCGGCAGTGGCGCGAAATCGACGGCACGGCCCGGCTCTGGGCGCGTGACGGTTCGCTCTGGACCGATTCGGGCGAGGAGGACTGGCTCGGCTGGCTGGACGTCGAACGCCTGGGCCGCGTGGCGTTCCTTGACGCCGGCGGCAAACGTGTCGCGACGGAGGCGGCGGCGCTGGTCGAGCATCTCGCAGGCCCGCCATTCGACCGCTGCCTGTTGCTCGGGATGGGCGGTTCCGCTCTGGGCGCCGACTTGCTGTGGCGAGCCTTGCCGCGCGGGAGTCACGCTGAGTTCCTCGTCCTCGATACGACGGACCCGCGGGAGATGGCCGCTGCGCTCGACGGAGTCGACCCGGCGGCGCTCCGCGTCATCGCGGCGTCCAAGTCGGGCGGCACGATCGAGACGCGGCTCGCGTTCGAGTTGCTGCTCGACCGGCTGGGCGATGCGGCTTCGTCGGCCGCGCTGGCGATCACGGACCCGGGCTCGGCTCTCGAAGAGCGCGCCCGGGCCGCCGGCGCCAGGGTCGTCTTCGGCCGCCCGGACATCGGCGGGCGGTTCTCCGTGCTCTCCGCGTTCGGCCTGGCGCCGGCGGCCGTAGCCGGGGTCGACGTAGGACCGCTGCTTCTGAGCGCGCGGCGAATGGCCGCAGCATGCCGGCGTGATCACGGTGAAGGCGTGGAAGGTCGCGCCAGTACGGGGGGTGAGCCGGACTGGCCCAAGGGCCTTGAGGTCGGCAGCCAGCGCGACGGCGAAGGGCAGGTCAACCCAGGGGTCGAACTGGGTTTGCTGCTTGCCGCGGCGCACGACTGCGGGCGCGACAAGCTCTACCTCCATGCCCCGGATGGCTTCCCGGAGATGGTCGCCTGGGTCGAGCAGCTCCTCGCGGAGTCGCTCGGCAAGGGTGAGGTGCTGCTACTGCCGGTCGACGCGGTCGGCCTGCCGGCGGAGCCGAGCGCGGGCCGGCTCGACATCGGGCTCGGAAGCGGTTCGACAGGTGCCGCGCCGGCTGGCGGACCGCGGGCAAACGTCGGCGCGGACCTGCCCGCCGACCTCGGCGGCGAGTTCTTCCGCTGGCAATTCGCCACGGCGGTGGCCGGCGCGCTGCTCGGCGTGAACCCGTTCGACCAGCCGGACGTCGAGTCGTCCAAGGTCGTCACGCGGCGCTACGTTGAGCGGATGAAGGCCGGCGATGCCCCGACGCCGGCCGGCGTGGTCCGGCTGAGCGAGGTCAGCGAGCTCGGGCTCGCCCAGCTTCTGGGTACCCACCTCGCGACGATCCCGGACCGCGGCTACGCCGTGATCTCGGCCTACGTCGACCGCTGCAGCGGGAACCGGGAACTGCTTCAGGCTCTGCGGCGGCGTGTCGCCCGGCTTACCGGCGGCGCCGCGGTGCTCGGCTTCGGGCCGAGTTTCCTGCACTCGACCGGCCAGGCGCACAAGGGCGGACCCAACCGCGGCCTGTTTCTGCAGATCACGGCGGAGCCCCCCGTCTCGGACATCCCGGTTCCCGGGGAAGGACTGACCTTCGGCCAGGTCCAGCTCGCCCAGGCCTGGGGCGACTACGAAGTGCTCGTCGAGCGCGATCGTCGCGTGCTCGCCGTCCACATCGACGGTGATGTGGAGAGCGGCCTCCGCCGCTTGGTCAGAGCTGTCGGCTAGCGGTAGCAGCGTTCGCAGCGTGGCCGCTCGCGCTCAGGGGAACGAAAGGTGGCGGCTAGCGTGAGCGAGTTCGTTGGAGCGGTCGCGAGGAGGCTGCGTGCGGCTCCTCAGGCTGGCCAGACTGGAACCGCGGTGCAGCTTGGGCGTTCAGGGCTTCGCGGCGGTCACTGTCCTCGATGATGCGGGCGGTACCGACAGCGACCTCGGCGCGCTCCTCGGGAGTGAGGGACTCGAGCAGTGTCTCCAAGGGGATGCGTCCGGTCATCGGGGTGGTCCTTCGTGGGTCTGGGAATCTCGAGCAAGCTCCCGAAGGTGCTGATCGTAGAGAGTATCAGCACGGCCGACATGGTCGCGGTAGAAGCGGTCATCGCTCTTGTGTCCGCCAATGAGGAGGATGGCTGCACGGCTTGGATCGAAGGCGTAGAGGATGCGGATGGGCGGGCGTGTTTGGACGCGAAGCTCTCGCATGCGGGAATGGCGCGAGCCATGGACCTTGGAGGTGTGCGGATACTGGAGTCGAACGCCGCGCTCGCGGAGGGCTCCGATGACGTGGAGGCAGGAGCTTCGATCACGAGGATTCAGGGTCGTCCACCAGTCTCGAAACTCATGGGTCAGTTGAACGGTGACGGCCATGTGGAAGAGAGGGAGGAGGCCTCCTCCGGGGGAGGGCGGGTACCCGGTTTCTGCGGCGCAAGCTAACGCCGCCGGCCGCCGCGCCGGTTCACCGGCTTTCCCATCAACTCGTCGAGCCCGACGTTGAACTCGCCGACGATGCGGATCAGCACGTCCAGGCTCACCCGAAGCTCGTCCCGCTCGATCCTCGACAGGTCGGACGGCGGAATGCCGACGCGCTCCGCCAGGGCCGGCTGGGTCAGCTTGTTCTTCCGGCGCAACCGCCGGATCCGGTGACCCATGAGTTGAACCTGCTGCACGGTGGCTTCCTTGTTCATCGCCTGCGCCATTCGAGGATTGGGCAAGTCTAGCGATGCTTCGCCTCAGACCGACGAGCATGCGGTCGGCTCATCCAGTGTCGGAGGAACGTGCCGACTGGGTGCGCCGACGTCCTCGTCGGCTCTCCGAAAAGGGACGCGCGAGGCCAACGGCCTCGCTCCGCTGCGACGCCGGCATCCGCGCCGGCCTGCATGCTCGTCAGTCTGAGGCGGAGCCTCGTCGGTATGTGGCGCACTAGACGGAGGTCTTGAGATTCTTATTCGCGGCAATCTGCGCGCCGCGCGCCTTGTAGCGCTCCCGCCGCTCCTTGCTGAAGCTGTCGACCTCGTCCTTCGGCACACCGTAGGCGACTCCGCGGTCCACGCCCGGCCGCGCGCGAACGCGCTTCAGCCAGTCGACGACGGCGGGCTCGGTCGTGATGTCGACCTTGGCCCACTTGTACGCCCGGATCCACGGGAACGCGGCGATGTCCGCAACCGTGAAGTCGTCCCCGCAGATGTAGGGGTGCTTCTCGAGCCGGCGGCCGAGGACCGCCACGAGCCGAAGCGACTCCTTGCCGAATCGCTCCAGCGGATGCGTCTTCTGTTCATCGGGCACGTTGATGTAGCGCGTGTAGCTCAGCTTGTTGCCGAACGCCGGGCCAAGATTGGCCGCCTGCCAGTAGAGCCAGGGAAGCACGTCCCAGCGTCGCTCGTCGGTCGGGTAGAGCGGGGTCGGGTACTTCTCCCCGAGGTACTGCAGGATGGCGCAGCTCTCCATGATGGCGCGACCGTCGTCCACGTCGTCCACCAAGGCCGGCATCTTCTGGTTCGGGTTGATCGCGGTGAACGCGGTCGTGAACTGGTCGCCAGCCGAGAGATCGACCATGTGGATGCGCGTCTCGGGCAGTTCGACTCCCGCCTCGCGCAGCTCCTCGAGCATGATCGAGATCTTCCACCCGTTGGGCGTCGCACTGAAGTAGACGTCAAGAGCCATCCGGCGCCGCCTCCGCGAGACCGGCGAGCACGGCGGCGATGCCTTCGCCTCTCAGATCCCGCTTCATCGTCGAGAACGCATCGGCGTCGAGTTCGGCCAACTGCGCGGCACGCTCCAGGGCTACGTCGCGCAGCTCGCCGGCTGGCGCGACGGCGTCGACGAAGCCGGCATCTCGCGCGCCCTCGGCGTCGTACATCTTCGAGGTCAGGGCGGCCCCGGTTAGAGCGCGTTTGGAGAGCCGCTCCTTGGCCAGCAACCAGGCGAAAGGCGGCAGCGTTCGGCCGATGGCGACCTCGTTCAGGCCGAAGCGGAAGTCGCCGTCCGCGGCGACGCGATGATCGCCGGTCAGCACGCAGAGCGCGCCGAGCGCGATGGCGTGTCCGCTGGCCGCGACGACCAGGGGCTGCCGCCAGCCATACAGCCGCATCATCAGACGGGCGCCGGCGACTCCCATGGCCCGGGCCTCCTCCGGGCCTCCATCGCGAAAAACGTTCAGGTCGAACCCGCCCGAGAACACGCCGGGCCGGCCGGTCAGCACGATGGCCCTGGCTTCGTCCGCGGCACGGTCGAGCGCGGCGTCGACCGCGGCGATCATCGGCGGTCCGAAGGCGTTGGCCTTGCCGTCGTCCATGGTGACCAGGGCCACGTCGCCAACCTGCTCGTAGGTGGTTCGTTCCGTCATGAATCAGCTCCTCTGGCGCCGTCTCTCGCGGCCTCGTTCGTCATCGCTCGTTGGTTTGTCTGCGCGGCCCAGACTGGGTGCGCCGGCGTCCCCGCCGGCATCCGGCACTGGGTGCGCCGACGTCCCCGTCGGCATCCGCTCCGGGTCTGCATGCTCGTCGGTCTGAGGCGGAGCCTCGTTAGCGCTAGTTTGTCACCTTGATCTCGCGGATCTTCGTGAGCGGGACCGCGGTGATCTTCTCCTTCAGCGGGTACTCGAGCTCGCCTGGGTAGACAACCCATAGATGTTGGAGACCGAGATCCTCGATGACCGAGTGCATCGACCTGGTCGTCCTGGGTGCGTCTGCGCACTTGAACTCGAAGCCCCAGCGCCTGCCGCCGCGGAGAAGCAAGAGGTCCAACTCGGCGCCCCGGTGGGTGCCCCAGAAGTACGCCTGGCGCGCCCCGAAAGCGATCAGGGTCTGTTCCAGGGCGAACCCCTCCCAGCTTGGGCCGTAGGCAGGGTGGCGGACAAGGTCGTCCATCGACTCCAGGCCCAACAGGTGGTGGAGGATGCCGGAGTCGCGGATGTAGACCTTGGGCGCCTTGACCACGCGTTTGCCGACGCTCTCGAACCACGGCGGCAGCACCCGGATCATGAACGTCCCGGCGAGCAGGTTGCGGTAGCGATTCACGGCGTTGACGCCGACTCCCATCGAGCGGCTGAGCGACGACGCGTTCCAGGCGTGCCCATGAACGTGCGCCAGCATGGTCCAGAACCGGCGGAGCGTTTCCGGCGACACCCTCGACCCGAGTCCCGGCACGTCGCGCTCCAGGAAGGTGCCCACGAAGGACTCCATCCAGAGAGTGCGCGCCGCATCCGACTCGGCCAGGTAGGCCAGCGGGAACCCGCCGCCCATCCAGAGCCGGTCCTGGTTCTCCGCTTCCACCTCGTCGAGCGAGAAGCCGCTAACCTCGACGAACGAGATGCGCCCCGCCAGGGTCTCGGGGACTCCCCGGATCAGGTCCCACGAGGCGCTGCCCAGGAGCAGGAAGACGGCTCTCCGTTCAGGGTCGTCGCAGATCGGACGGAGGATCTCGAACAGCTCCGGTACGCGTTGCACCTCGTCGATCACGACCAGCCCCTCGCCGCCTCGAAGCAGCCGCTCGGGAGTCGCGCGGAACGCCTCGCGTACCGCCGGCGCCTCCAGGTCGTAGACCGTGGAAGGCCCCTCCCACGCCGCCACGATCTGCTGGGCGAGCGTCGTCTTGCCGGCTTGGCGAGCCCCCAGAAGAGCGGTGACCGGCGACTGGGAGAGTCGCCAGAGCGTTGCGTCGAGCAGGCGCTGTCGGGCGGTGTGTTGTCGCATATTCACTCCCAAAGGGGCGATTTGCGACAATAAACAGGGTTGTGGAGCTTGTCCAGCCTCGACGGGAAGGGGCGTAGGTGTCAGGGTCCGCTCGCGGACGATGCTGGTCGTGAGGCGCGGAGACGGCAAGATGCGGGCATGTCACAGCTCGGTGCCACAGCTCGTCATAGCTCGGTGTCACAGCTCGTCGTAGTTCGAAGCGATCAGCCGACTACGCCTGCTGCGAGCTCGTAGTGTCGCGTTGGATCCGTCCGCGCAGTGCCGGCTTCGGTGAACAAGCCCTTCTCTACGAGCGCCTTCAGGTCTCGCTGGAGAGTTCGACGGTTCGCTTCGGGGCAGAGTGCTTCAAGGTCCTGAATCGTGAGGCGCACATGCTCGACGACGTGACCCAGCGCGGCCTGCTGCCGGGCGGACAAGGCATACCGCACCGCAAGGACGTCCAGGGTCCCGGTACTGGCGGAGGGGCTCGCCGTTCCGAGACCCAGACCCGCGGCGACCTACAGGCCGAGATCAAGCACCAACTCGTTCAGCGCTCGCCGGTGCCAAGCTTCCGTGTATGCCTCCCGCAGGCTGAAGCGAACTCGGTGGCCGATGTCGACCAGAAGTCGTTCGAGCGATACGAGGCGGTCACGATAGCCGAGGAGGACGCGGCAGCGGCGGCTCGCCTTGTCGGGCCCGGAGAGCAACCAGGTGTCGTCCTCGCGGTCGAGTGCGTGGGCCCAGAGCGACGCCTCGCCACGGTCGAGGGCGGGCCCCTGGCGGAGGAGGAGCTGGGCTAACTGTCGCTCGCTGACGCCGTGGACGGTGGTCAACGATCGGCGCAGTCGGGTCTCATCGACGTCCGTCCGGCCTTCTCGGTGCCGGTTCCCGGTCTGGGTCTCGGTCACGCAGTCTTCGGTGGTCTCCAGGCGACAACCGCTGGCCAGGGCGCGCCAGGAGTTCGTGCGGTGGCACTCGAGGATGACGTTCGTGTCCAGCAGGACCGGACCGGGATGGGGAGGCATCGCGAATCACAGTTCGACGGGACGCTTGAGGCCATGTTCGGCGAACAGGTCGCCGACGCCTTCGACGGGACACTCGAGCAGAGATGCGGTGCGGCGAAGCGAGATGAGGCCCTTGTTGACGGCGCGGGCCATGACTTCCGCGAAGCGTCGCGAGAACCGGGCCGGCTCCTTGGTCGTCCGGATGGTCTCGTCCTCCATCTCGACGCTCGGGCGGCCGTTGTTTCTGAGCGCCGCCTCGGGCAGGGACGTGGCGGCGCTCTTGCCGAGTTCCTTCAGTGCAACCAGGCGCCAGCGCAGGGCGGACGAGGTCACGTGGAGTTCATCCGCCACGCGGTTGAGGCGTTCGACAAGGGCCGACTCGTCGAGCGCGGACCACGGGCCATGTCGCTTGATGGCGTCCGCGGGCATCAGCAGGGCGCCGGCAAAGTTGTTCGCGAGCTGCTCTGGCCGACTGCCTCCGGTAGTTGTCGCGCGCTCCGAATGGGCTGGTGGCATGGCGCGCCATGTGAGGAGATGGAACAGCTCCTGGGCGAGGTCGAAGTGGCGCCGACCGGCGACTTCTCCGCGAGCGATGAGCGCGACGTCGACTTCCGGGAGACGGCAGGCCGCGCCGGAGATCCCTGGCTCAGCGTCCACCATCAGGACCAGGATCCCGAGTTTCTCCTCCATGACCCGAGCGAGGCCCAGTGCGGGCGTCGGGCCGAGCTCGAACTCGGCCGCGAAGCGCTCTCCAGCCTCCATGGCGGCTTCGTAGCTCGAACTCCGTCGGAGCGACAACGAGCGGCGAAGAAGCGGAGATGTCACACCGACTTGAGGCGCCAGATGGCGCCAGGCGGCGATCCAGCGGCCGGCGCGCTGCTCGTACTCGCGGAGTTCCTCGTTGGTCAGTCCCGAGTGGCGCCAGGAGAACTTCCCTTCGCCGACGAGCAGGAAGGGGTCGGTGAAGTAGTCCAGCGAGACGGGAAACGTCTCCACGACGAGGAGCAGTTCATCAGCCGTCAGGCGGCGCGTGCCGCTCTCGATGGCCGAGACGGTCTGGCGGTCCTTGAAGCCGAAGACCTCGGCGAGCTGCTCCTGCGTGAGGCCGTGCTGCTTGCGCAGCGCCTTGATGCGGGTGCCGGTCGGTGATGTGGGCATGGTGGCTGCTCCTGCCGGGGTGTGACGGGAAAGGCAAGAATAGCTTGCGGAGTGGAAATTGCAAGAGAGCGGAGCCGGCCTGGCGGCCGGCGCGTCACTTGGCCGCCTTCGGCGGCAGCCGGCGGGGACGCCGGCGCACCCGGTGGGCGGCTTGCCACCCTTCAGCCGCCCGGCGCACGAAGTGGGCGGCCTGGCACCGGTCAGCCGGGGCCCGGCGCGCCCAGTGAGCGGCTTGCCGCTGATCAGCAGACCGGCCCGTCGACAGGGGGCGCTTTCTCGACTGTGAAGGGGGTTGCAGGGGAGTTCAGATCGTCCGGGCGACGATCCACGAGCCGGCGACGAACGTAGCCAGCACGCTGCCCAGGTTGCACAGGACGACGACGAGGAGGATGCGAGTGAGGCGGTTGCTCCAGAAGCCGCGGACGGAACTCAGGCTGTCGGCGAGGTTCTCCATGTCGGCGACCAGGGGTTTGCGCAGCAGAGCCTGGACGAGCCCGGCGACCCAGCCAGCCGCCATCAGCGGGTTCAGGCTGGTCAGGGGCGCGGCGGCGAAGGCGGCCAGGACGGTCAGCGGGTGGGCGAGAGCGATGGCGGCGCCGAGGGCAGCCAGCCCGCCGTTGAGCGCGACCCAGATGTACACGGACTCGACCGCGCGCTCCCGGTCGCCCCAGACGAGGCCGTAGGCGAAGAGCGCGATGATCAGGATGGGCACCAGCCAGGCGACGACGCGCGGCCACATTGGCGGCTTCGGCACCCGCTCAAGCTCGGCAAGGTCGCACTCAGCGTCGGCGAGGCCGGTGATCCCGGGCAGGTGCCCGGCGCCGACGACGGCCACGGTCCGCGGGCCGGCCGACTGGCGCAGCTTCTCGGCCATGTAGGCGTCCCGTTCGTCGATCAGGGTGCTCTTCACGCTGGGCAGGGCCTCCGCGAGGGCGGACATCAGGTCGGTCAGGTTGCCCGAGTCCTTGAGTTGCTCGATGTCCTCTTCCTTCAGGTCGTCGCCGACGAAGGCGCTGCCGACCAACTGCGTCATCACCTTCGTTCGCTGCCAGAAGCCGAGCGAGGACCAGGTGCGCTTCAGCGAGATCTGGATGTCGCGGTCGATCAGTTCGAGGCGGGCGCCGCGTTCGCGGGCCCGGGCGATCGCTTCCCGCATCTCGGCGCCGGGCTCGATGCCGAAGCGCTGGGCGATGCGGCGCTGGAAGGAGTGCATCAGGAAGGAACTGAGCAGGAGCGCCGCCTTGCCCTCGCGCAGGACCTGGAAGATGTCCAGCTTGCGCCAGGAGTCCTGGTTCTCCAGGTTCTGGTAGCGGGCCTCGCAGAGCTCGACGCAGACGGTGTCGGGTTCGAGCGCCTCGATCGCCTCCTTCGTGTCACGCACGCTCTGCGGCGAGACGTGCGCGGTGCCGACCAGGAAGACCTCCCGTTCGTCGAGTTCGAGCCGCTGCACGGAGGCGGGCAGGTCGGGAGGCGCCGGCTGGTTCGCGGCTTCGGTCGTCATGGCAGCGCGGAGCGTAGCCCAAGCGTGTCGTTCGGGTGGCATACGATTCCAGGTCGATGGTCCGTGTAGGGAGGTTCGAGAGGCAACTCGGGTCGCGGCGTCCGCGCCGCGCTGATCCACGGGAACAGAGTTGTTCCAACCCAGTGACGACGATTCGCCTCGCAACGTTGCTGGCAACGGTGCTCGCAGCGGCAGCGATCCTGGCCGCGTGCGCCGCGCCCGACGCTGATGCCCCCGCGGAGGATGCCGGCGCCGGTCCGCCCAACATCGTTCTCATCCTCGCCGACGATCTCGGCTATGCCGACATCGGCATCTACGGCAGCGAGATCATCTCGACCCCGCACATCGACGCGCTGGCGGCGAGCGGCGTTCTCTTCACGGCGGGCTACGTCAGCCACCCGGTGTGCAGCCCGTCGCGGGCGGGGCTGATTACCGGGCGCCACCAGCAGCGTCACGGCTGGGAGTTCAACCCGGCGGGCCGGGACGTCGGCGCCGGCATGAGCCTCGACGAGGCGACCCTGGCCGATCGTCTGAAGGCGCTGGGCTACCGCACCGGGATGATCGGCAAGTGGCACCTGGGCCATCCGGATCCCCACCATCCGATGAGCCGCGGGTTCGACGAGTACTTCGGTGTGCTCGAAGGCGGCAGCATCTTCATCGATTCGAGGCTGCCCGGCGTGGAGTACGGCTCACGTCGCGGCGAAGAGGGGCCGACGGAGCGCCGGAACAAGGTCCTGCGCGGCTTCGAGGAGGAGAAGGTCGAGCGCTACCTGACGGACGTGTTCACCGACGAGGCGACAGGTTTCATCGAGCGCAGCGCCGGCGGAGAAGAGCCCTTCTTCCTCTACCTCAGCCACACGACGCCGCATACGCCGCTACAGGCCACCGCCGAGTACTTGGGCGGGTACCGCCACATCGAGGATCAGCGCACCCGTGTCTATGCCGCGATGGTCGCATCGCTCGACGAGAGCGTGCGCCGCGTCGTCGAGACGCTGAAGGCGCAGGGCGTGTACGAGAACACCTTGATCGCCTTCGCCAGCGACAACGGTTGCGCCGGCTACATCGGCAACGCCTGCTCGAACGGGCCGCTGTTCGGCTTCAAGCGCTATCACCACGAAGGCGGCGTGCGCGTTCCCTTCATCATCAGTTGGCCGGAAATGATCCAGGGCGGACAGACGTTGGATGATCCCGTGATCACCCTCGACTACATGGCGACCTTCACAGCCGCGGCGGGCGACGAAACGGAGACCGAGGACAGCGTGAACCTGCTGCCCTACATGACCGGCGAGGCGGACGGCGCGCCGCACGAGTACCTGTACTGGCGGGCCGGTCCGAGCCTGGCGATCCGGGACGCCCGGTACAAGCTGATCAAGTTGAACCGCACGGACTTCCGCCCCGAGAACCTGCGGCGGGACGGCCGCCTTCAGCCGCCGGAGGGTGGCTGGGCGACCGACTCGCCCCACGGCCAGGTCACCTTTCTGTACGACCTGGAAGCGGATGTCGGCGAGATCGACAACCTGGCGGAAGAGCAGCCGGAGATCGTCGCCCGCCTGGAAGCGGAACTCGACGATTGGCGGGCCACCCTGGCGACCGAGCAAATCCTGCCGGGCGTTCGGTCCACGATCACCGAGATCGATGGCGAGTGGGTGCAGTTGGTATTCTGAGCGAGCAGGCGGCTGCGCTGCTGGAACATGAGCGGACCACCCGACAGCGTTGAGCGAGGGACAGCCGGCGGCGCCGGCAAATGGGCGGCGCGCCGCGGTCTGGAACGGGCGCTGGCCGCCGTCGCTCGTGCGCCGGTCTTCCGTCGCGACGGCTGGAGCGCGTTGTGGCCGCCGCGCCGCCGTGTCCAGGCGACGCTTCTGGCCGTCCTTGTGGTCGCGGCGTTCTCGGCGTGGCGGGTAGAGCGGCAGATCGGACAGGCGCGGCTCGAACTCGGTCTGGCGAACGCGGCAACGGCGGGCGAGGACTTTGAACGGATCGCCGAACGGGCGCCTGGACTGCTCAGCCTGGCCGCCCGGCACGCGGCCGGCGAAGGCCGTTGGCGGGACGTTGCCGCGCTCTACGAGAACCACGCCGCGCATCTTCCGCCCGCCCTGCTGCACGCGGCGGAGGTGGAACTCGGGTTGAACCGGGACCGCTCCGTCGACGAGGAAGCGCCGGCGGAGGAGGCCGGCGACGAAGCGGCGCGCGAGGCCGAGCCCGAGGCCGAGGCGGAACCCGAAGCGGACGCGGTCGAACCGCTTCCCGCGTCGGCGTTCGAGCGGCGCCTGCGCCGCGCGCAACAGGTCGACGCTTCGGGGGTGCAGCAATTGCTCTTCGACCGTCGCGGCCGGCCGCTGGGATCGATCGGCGACGACCGGGCGCTGACGCTGGAGGAGGACCTGCCCGCGGGTCTCGTGCCGGTCGAGCTGGCGACGGACCTGCTTCCTCCCGCCCTCCAGCCTCCGGGCCTGGCCGCCGCCGGACCGGGGGCGATGAGCAGCGCCGCCGGGGCGCGGGCCCTTCGGCTGACGATCGACCGGGCCTGGAGCGAAGCGGCGAACACGGCCCTGGGCCGGGAAGAGGGGGCGATCGCGATCGTGGAGATTCCCTCGGGCGCGGTCCTGGCCGCGGTGAGCAACCGAAGCCGGAGCCGACGGTGGCGGTCGAACGGCGACAGCGTCCTGGACCCGCGCGAACCGGCCTCGATCGCCAAGTTGATCACGACGACGGCGGCGCTGCGGGCCGGACTCGACCCGGACGAGGAGATCGCGAACATGACCTGCCGCGGCTCGGTCCTGATGGACGGCGAGCGGCTCTACTGCAGCGCGATAGGCGGCCGGCTCCGGGGCCTCTCCCACGCGATGGCCACAAGCTGCAACGTTGCCTTCGCCAGGCTGGCGATGGACCTCGGCGACCGTGCGCTGGTCGAGGAGTACGAACGCTATGGCTTCGTCATCGGGGGGCGAAACGGCGAACCGGTGCCGAGGAATGCCGTCGGCGTGGTGCACGAGTACCGGCAGCCCGGCAAGCAACTCGGCGATCTCTCGATCGGTTTGGACGAGGCTTCGATCACGCCGTTGGGGGCGGCCCTGTTCGCGGCGACCCTCTCGGACGGCCGCCGACGCGAGGCGAACTTCGTCCTGCAGGCGGATGGACTGCTCGGGATCTCGCCGCGGACACCCGTCGGTGACGGACCGCGACAGGGCGTTCAGGTGCTCGATCCGTCCTGGCTGCCGGTGCTGCACGAGTCGATGCGCGCCGTCGTGGCGCCGGGCGGTACGGCGAACCGGGTGGCGCCGCAGCGGCTGCGGGTGGCGATGAAGACAGGCACGGCGCGCGACCCGGACAAGCCGTTCCATGTGAACTACGTCGGCTTCTTCCCTTCGGACGAGGAGCGTCCGCCCCGGTACGCCTTCGCGGTGCGGGTCACCGGCCAGCCGACGTCGAGGCGAGTGCGCCGCGCGGGCTACGCGGTGACGCAGCGTCTCCTCCGGGCGCTCGATGGGCTGGTCGGCGAGGAAATCGCCGCGGCGCCCCGGGCGCCGCAACCGCTGATTCGAGCAACCGGGGCGACCGGAGCGAGCAAGTGACAAAGGCCGCGGGCGGCGGGACGCGGCCCGCTCGCCGGCGATACCGACCGGCGATCGGCCCCCGGCTGAAGCCGCTCCTCTGGGTCGTCTTCGGCCTGTTCGCCCTGCTGGCGGTGAACTCGTTCTACCTGTCGGGGGTGCGCGTCGCGGAAGCGGCGACCGGCGAGACGTACCAGAACTGGTTCTACATCTCGATGTTCCTGCTTCACCTGGCGGTGGGGGGATTGTTCGTCGTACCGGTCATCTGGTTCGGCCTGGCGCACATGAGGAACGCGCGGAACCGTCCGAACCGGCGCGCGGTGAAGGTCGGCTACGCACTGTTCGGAACGGCGGTCGTCCTGCTGTTCAGCGGCATCGTGCTGACGCGGATCGAAGGGGTCATCACGGTGAACGACCCGGCGGTCCGGGGTGTGGCCTACTGGCTCCACGTCCTGGCGCCGCTGGTGGCGGCCTGGCTGTTCGTGCTCCACCGGCTCGCGGGCAAGCGGATCAACTGGCGGATCGGCGCCCGCGTAGCGGTCGCCGCGGTGGTTCTCGTCGGGGTCGCGCTGGTGCTGCAGTTCCAGGATCCCCGCGGCTGGAACGTCGAGGGCCCGGCGACGGGCGAGCAGTACTTCTTCCCGTCGCTGGCCCGCACCGCGAGCGGCGGCTTCATCCCCGAGCGGGCGCTGAACAACGACGCCTACTGCGTGGAGTGCCACGCGGACATCCACGGCCGCTGGACCTACAGCGCCCACCGGTTCAGCTCCTTCAACAACCCGGCGTACAGCTTCTCCGTGCAGGAGACCCGCGACAAGGCGTACGAGCGCTCGGGCGACGTGCAGGCGTCCCGCTTCTGCGCCGGTTGCCACGACCCGGTTGTCTTCTTCTCGGGCGCCTTCGACGACCCGGAGTTCGACGTCGAGCAGCCGGCGGCTCACGCCGGGATCACCTGCACGTCCTGCCACGCGATCACCCACGTCAACAGCCCGCGCGGCAACGCGGACTACACGATCGAGGAACCGCAGCACTACCCGTTCGCGTTCTCCGACTCGTCGGCGCTCCGCTTCGTGAACCACCAACTCGTCAAGGCGAAGCCCGAGCTGCACAAGCGCACCTTCCTCAAGCCGCTCCATGTGACCTCTGAGTTTTGCGGCGCCTGCCACAAGGTCCACCTGCCCGAGGAGCTGAACCACTACAAGTTCCTGCGCGGGCAGAACCACTACGATTCGCACCTGCTCTCCGGCGTGTCGGGGCACGGCGTCGCGAGCTTCTACTACCCGCCGAAGGCGGAGCCGAACTGCAACGGCTGCCATATGGAGCTGCTGCCGTCGGAGGACTTCGGCTCCCGCCGTTTCCCGGAGAGCGCCGAGCCGACCCTGACCCAGGTGCACGACCACCTGTTCCCCTCCGCGAACACCGGCATTCCCCATCTGCTCGACTTCCCGGACTGGGTGATCGAGGCGCACCGCGAGTTCAACGAGGGCGTCGTCGACGTCGACATCTTCGGCGTCAAGCGCGGCGGCGCGATCGAGGATGAGCTGATCGCGCCGGTTCGCCCGGAGGTACCGGCACTCGAAGTGGGCGGGGACTATCTGCTGGAAGTCGTCGTACGGACCCTGGGGCTCGGGCATCACCTGACCCAGGGCACGGTCGACTCGAACCAGCTCTGGCTCGACGTCGCGGTGCTCGACGACAGCGGCCGGCTGGTCGGGCGGAGCGGCGGACTGGGCGAGGGCAACCGGGTCGACCCCTGGTCGCACTTCATCAACGTCTACATGCTCGACCGCGACGGCGCGCGGATCGACCGCCGCAACGCCGAGGACATCTTCGTGCCGCTCTATGACCACCAGATCCCGCCGGGAGCGGGCGACGTTGTCCACTACCGGCTAGAAGTGCCGCCGGGAGCGGCCACCACGAGCCTGACGGTCGAGGCGGCGCTGCGCTACCGGAAGTTCGACACGTTGTATCTGCGCTACATCTACGGCGAGGAGACGGTGAACGAACTGCCGATTCTCGACCTGGCCCGCGACTCGGTGACCTTCCCGGTCGGCCGGTCCGACGTGTCCACCTCGCCGGTTCGCCAACCGGTAAAGCCCGAGTGGCAGCGCTGGAACGACTACGGCATCGGCCTGCTGCTCAAGGGCGGCACGGGGCGCGGCGAGTTGCGGCAGGCGATCGAGGCCTTCACCCGCGTGGAGGAACTGGGCCGTCCCGACGGACCGCTCAACCTCGCCCGCGTCTACCTGGCCCAGGGCACGGTCACCGACGACGCGATCGCGGCGCTCGAACGGGCCGCCACCTTCGAGCCGCCGGCCCCGGCGTGGTCGGTAGCCTGGTTCTCCGGGCTGGTCGACTTCCAGAACGGCGCCGTGGACGAGGCGATCGCGAACTTCCGCTCGATCCTCGAGGCCGACAGCGAAGAAATGCGGCGACGCGGCTTCGACTTCAGCCGCGACGTGCGGCTCCAGAACCAGCTCGGCCTGGCCCTGTTCGAACGCGCGAAGCGGGAGCGGGGGCCGGCCCGGGCCGAGGCGCGGGCGGCACGGCTCAATGAAGCCCGGGAGTCGTTCGAGCGCGGTCTCGCGATCGACCCCGAGAACGTGACCGCGCACTACAACCTGGGTCTGATCTACTCCCAACTCGGTGACCGCGACGCGGCCGACCGGCACCAGGCGCTTCATGCGAAGTACAAGCCGGACGACAACGCCCGCGACCGGGCAATCGCGATCGCCCGCCGCGCGGACCCGGCCGCCGATCACGCGGCGGAAGCGATCGTGATCTACGACCTGCATCGGCCCGAACGCTTCGAGGGCAACCGGGCCGGGGTCGCCGGAGGCGGCGGTTGAGCGCCGAACCGTCGCCGCGGGACGACGAACTCGTAGCCGAGGACGACGCCGTCATCGGGCGGGTGTTCGTTCGCTCATTGCAGGTGCTGGGGGCGCTCGCAGTCGCCGCGCTTCTCGTGATTGCGCTGCGCTACGTCTTTCGGGCCGGGCCGGAGGAAGCACGGGAGATCGAGGTCGCGGCTCCGCGGCCTGTGGCCGCGGCGCCCGAGGTGCCGGTCGTCTCCTTCACGGACATCACCGCGGAGGCCGGCATCGACTTCGTCCACGTCAACGGCGCCGAGGGCGAGGCGTTGCTGCCGGAGACGATGGGCTCGGGAGCGGCGTTCTTCGATTTCGATCGCGACGGAGACCAGGACCTGCTGCTCGTCAACTCGACCGAGTGGAGCGCTGCGGCGGGCAACGGCCCCACGATGGCGCTGTACGAGAACGATTGCGCGGGCCGGTTCACCGACCGGACGGTCGAGATGGGCCTCGCGACGAGCTTCTACGGCACCGGGGTCGCGGTCGGCGACGTGGACAACGACGGCTGGGTCGACGTGTTCCTGTCCGCGGTCGGGCCGAACCGGCTGTTCCGGAACGTCGAGGGCGTCGGCTTCGAGGACGTGACCGCTGCGGCGGGCGTCGCCGGACCTGAGACCGAGTGGAGCAGCAGCAGCGCCTTCTTCGATGCCGACGGGGACGGCGACCTCGACCTCCTGGTCGGCAACTACGTCCGCTGGTCGCGCGAGATCGACATCGAGGTCGGCTACCAGTTGACCGGGGTTGGCCGGGCCTACGGACCGCCGCTGAACTACGGCGGAACGACGATGGACCTCTACCGGAATGACGGCTCCGGGGTGTTCACCGACGTCTCCGAGCAAGCTGGTCTGCACATCCTGAACCCGGCCACGGAGACGCCGGTGGCGAAGACGCTGGGTCTGGCGCCGGTGGACATCGAGGGTGACGGCGACCTCGACGTGCTGGTCGCGAACGACACGGTGCGCAACTTCCTGCTCGTGAACGACGGCGACGGCGGGTTCACCGAGGAGGCGAGTAGCTACGGACTCGCCTACAGCCGCGAAGGTGCGGCGACCGGGGCGATGGGCGCCGATGCCGCCGACTTCCGCAACGACGGCGAACTCGGCTTCGCGATCGGGAACTTCGCCAACGAGATGACCTCGCTCTACGTCTCCCAGGGCGACCCGACGCTGTGGAGCGACGAGGCGATCACGGCCGGCGTCGGTGCGCCGAGCCGCCGGGTGCTGAGCTTCGGGCTGTTCTTCTTCGACTACGACCTGGACGGCCGGCTCGACCTGCTCCAGGTCAACGGCCACCTGGAGGACGACATCGAGGTCGTCGAGCCCAGCCAGCGCTACCGGCAACCGCCGCAGTTGTTCTGGAACGCCGGTCCGGACGCGCCGGCGACCTTCGTGCCGGTGACGCCCGCGCCCGGCGACGGCCTGACCCGCGAACTCGTCGGACGCGGGTCGACCTATGCCGACATCGACGGCGACGGCGACCTCGACGTGCTGCTGCTCCAGACCGGCGACCGGCCGCTTCTGCTCCGCAACGACCAGGAGACCGGGCACCGCTGGCTGCGCTTCCTGGTGCGCGGCGACGGCGAGCACGTGAACCGCGATGCGATCGGCGCCTGGGTCGAGGTGGAACACGAGACAGCGGCCGGGCCCGTGCTTCAACGGCGCCGCGTCATGCCGACACGCAGCTACCAGAGCCAGGTCGAGCCCGTCGTGACGATCGGCCTGGCTGGCGCGTCGTCGGCCGAAGAGCTCGTCCGCGTGGAGGTCGTGTGGCCGGATGGCGCCCGGCAGGCGGTCGACGTCGACGGCCTCGACCGGGTGATCGAGGTCGCGTACGGATCCTCGAACTAGCGAGGCTCGCCTCAGGCCGACGAGCGTGCAAGCCGGAGCAGATGCCGGCCAGAAGGCCGGCGCACCCAGTGGGCGGAACTTGCCTCGGCTGTAGAGGCTACGCTTGTTCAAGATATCTGGCGGAGCGGCGTGTACAGTAGGCGGTCCGCTTCCTTGAGATGAAAACGCACCGGATCGGTCTGGTTCGGGCGATGCCGATACTCCTCGCCGGTTTCGTGCCGGCCGGCCTCGCCGCGCAGACGACAGTCCTGACTGACGTCAACATCATCGACGGCACGGGCGGTGCCGTTCAGCAGGACATGACGATCGTGATCTCGGGCGAGCGGATCGCCGAGGTGACGGAGGGACCGTACGAGTCGTCGGACGCCGACGACGCGGCCGACGTCCACGATCTGGACGGCGCCTGGGTGCTGCCCGGGTTCTGGAACATGCACACGCACCTCAGCGTGATGTTCCCGCACAACCACGCCCTGGACGACGAACGGTTGCCGTCCAAGGTCATCCGAGCGGGACTGAACGCGATCGACGGGCTTCGGCACGGCTTCACCAGCGTGCGCTCGGTGGGCGAGGAGGACTACATCGACGTCGCTTGGCAGCAGGCGTTCGACCATGGCTTCTTCCTCGGTCCGCGGATCTTCGCCAGCGGCGAGCCGGTGAGTCCGACCGCCGGTCACCGCGGCTCGGTCGATGAAGGCGCCGACGGCGTCGCCGCGATCCGTAAGGAAGTGCGGAGGCGCGTCCAGAGGGGCGCCAGGGTGATCAAGCTGTTCAGCGTCGAGATGCTGCCGGACGAGCTCGAGGCGGCGGTCGAGACGGCGCGCAGCCTCGGCGTTCACGTGACCTCCCACGTCCGCGAGCCGGGTGCGCGGGCCGCGGTCGAGGCCGGGGTGGACTGCCTCGAGCATGGCTACGGGCTCACCGACGAGACGATCGAGCTGATGGCCGAGAAGGGGACGTTCTACGACCCGACGATCATCTGCAACCTGAGCGCCGAGTACATCGCCGAGCGTGAGGCGCGGTTGGCCGAGTTGGGCTACGCGGACGACGAAGAGATCGTGCGGCTGCGGACGATGGTCGCCTTCGCGGACGAACGGTCGCCGGAGTTCGCCCGCGAACAGCGGCGCATCCTGGCGAAGGCGGCCGAGGCGGGCGTGAAGCTGCTGATCGGTTCGGACTCGATGCCGATCGGCGAGATGGGCTTCCTTGAGATGGAGCAGTTCGTCATCTCCGGGGTCAGCGAGATGGACACGATCCTCGCGGCGACCCGCAACGCGGCCGAGGTGCAGGGCGTGCTCGACGTTCTCGGCACGGTCGAGGAGGGCAAGCTGGCCGACCTGGTCGTCCTGGGGGACAACCCGCTGGAGAACATCTCGAACATCCGCAAGACCGTGATGGTGCTCAAGGGCGGCGTCATGGTCGGCCTGGACGGCCAGCTCGGGACGGCGACCTACTGGGACTACTACGGCCCGATGGAGCTCCCCGATGGTTTCCTGGCGGAGTCCGAGGCGGCGGCAGGCTTCCAGCGCGGCGCGACGGCAGACGATCAATAGCGGCGACGGCACATCGAAGGAGGACAGCGAATGAAGCGGAACACGAACAGGCGCCGCGGAGCTGTCCTGGCCTCCGGGCAAACTGGGTGCGCCGACGTCCCCGTCGGCATCCGGCGCGAAGCGCCGGCCTCCGGAAGCTCCGCCGGCTTGTGCTGCCTGGTGCTCCTCGGGCTCCTGGCCTCTGCCCCCGCCGCCGCCCAGACCACCGTCCTCACCAACGCCACGGTGATCGACGCGACCGGCGCGCCGCCGATCGAGGACGCTGCGGTGGTCATCGAGGGCAACCGGATCGCGGCAATCCACACGCCCTCCGCGTCCGCGCCGGATCCTGGCGACGACGCGCGGGTGATCGACCTCGGCGGCGCCTACGTCCTGCCGGGCCTGTGGAACAACCACTCCCACCTCGGCGACCTGCTGCCGGACCCCAAGGGCCTGCTGGAGGACGAGCCGTTGCCGCGGGCGATGATCCGTGCCGGCCGCAATGCGATGGACGCGCTGAAGGCCGGTTTCACCACGCTGCGGATCACCGGCGAGCGTGACTTCATGGACGTGGCGTGGAAGAAGGCGTTCGACGACGGCGTGTTCATCGGGCCGCGGATCGTCGCCGGCGGTCCGCCGCTTTCGACCGACGGCGACACGGACTGGTTGGTGCGGACCGGCAAGGGACTGGACGGCATCCGCGCGGTGGTCGCCGACAACATCGCGAACGGCGTGCAGCTCATCAAGTTCCTCGGCAGCCGGATGCCGCCGGAGGAGTTGATCGCCGGGATCGAGGAAGCCCACCGCCACGGCATCCCGGTCACGGTTCACGCGGACGACGCTGCGACCCGCATCGCGGTGATGGCCGGCGCCGAGAGCATCGAGCACGGCAACGATCTCTCCGACGACACGATCCGGATGATGGCCGAGGCCGGCACCTTCCTCGACCCGACGATCCAGTGCAATCTGAGCGCCGACTTCATCGCCGAGCGGGAACGGCTGATCGCGGAGGCCGGCTACATCGCCCCGCCCGAGGTCGCCACTGGCCGGGTGCGGGTTTCCCACGCCGACGAGCGGTCTCCCGAGTACGCGAACCACGCACGCGACGTGATCAACAAGGCCTACGCAGCGGGCATCCGCCTGACCACCGGCAGCGACTCGAACCCGATTTCCGAGATCGGGATTCTCGAGATCGAGCAGTTCGTCTTCCACGGCATCCCGCCGATGGGCGCCATCCAGGCCGCGACCCGCAACAGCGCCGAGATGATGGGGATGCTCGACGACCTGGGCACCGTCGAGGTCGGCAAGCTGGCCGACCTGATCGTGCTGGAGAAGAACCCGCTCGAGCACATCTCGCACTTGCGCAGCCTGTCCATCGTGATCAAGGACGGGAAGATCGTGAACCGGTCGCCCCACGAAGGGCAGGCCAGTTTCTGGGAGCTCTACTTGCAGGACTAGGAACGGAGGAACAGGTGAGACTCATTCGAACGTCCGTACTGGTGACGGTTTCCGTCCTTCTGCTGGCCTCCTGCGGTTCGCAGGAGCTGGTCACGCTGCCCGAAATCGACACCTCCGGCTCGCCCGACGGCATCGTCGACCTGCCCGCCGACGTCCCGGAGGTGTTCCGCGAGCACTTCAACCGGTACGCCTACGTCCCGACGCCGGACGGCAGGCGGATCCACTTTCTGGTCTCGGACGGCTGGACGCGCGACCAGATCAAGCACGGCCTGAACGTGATGGAGCACCTGCTGGCCAACGTCCCGGGCTCGGTCTACGGCGACGACAAGTCCGCTATCGCGAGCGCGATGGCGGACCGCAAGGCGACGATGGTCTTCTTCGACACGGAAGAGGACCTGAACGAGGCGATGCGATCGGGGCTTTCGCGGGCGACGGACCTCAGCATGCAGGATCTTCGCGCGAACGAGTCGCCGGCCCCGGGCGACGCGGACTACATGGCCCACGTCACCCGCGACGCCTCCTACGAGGAGATCTGGCACCTTATCCACGACTACGGCGTCGTGCCGACCCTCGCTCCGATGGTCGCCGAGATGAGAACGGCGAACGACGAGGCGGAGAGGAAGGGCTGGGTGGGCTGGCCGCGAGAGGAGCCGGAGAACCACCCGAACGAGTACGTCGGCGTGCTGCTCGACAACTACTACGACCTGTGGACCGTGCCGCCGACCAAGTACGAGGGGCGAGACATCGGGCCGGACGACATTCCGGAGGGCCACTCGCACTTCGGGGAGTACTTCGCCGGCAGCCGCGTCCTGATGGAGGAGAAGGATCCGCTGGGCTTCGACCTGATTCGCAAGTTCGTGCCGCCGTATCTGACCTACACGCCGGAACTTCCGCTCGACTTCACCGGAACCTTCTCGATGACGTTCGATCCGGAGGTGCGGTACACGATGAAGACGCAGCATCTGCGGAACGTCGCGCTGACCGGCGACCGCGACGCGGACCTGGTCGGCAACGCGCACGACAACGTGCTGACCGGCAACGCCGGCGCGAACGTGCTCGAAGGCGGCGGCGGCGACGACATGCTGGACGGCGGCGAAGGCAGCGACACGGCCGTTTTCTCGGGACCGGCGGCGGACTACGAGGTCGCGAACGAGGGCGACGTGACGACCGTGACGGACTCGCAGCCGGACCGGGACGGCGTGGACATGCTGCGGGGCGTCGAATCCCTGCAGTTCCGTGACGAAACCGTCCAGTTGGAGGGCTCGGAGGAATAGATGACTGGGTGCGCCGGCGTGCCAGTCCGTGTGCCCGTCATCGGGCGCACGGATGGCACGTCGGCGCACCCGTTGATGCGGCCAGTTCCATACGAGTCGGATACGGTGGCGGGATGCACGAAGCCAACGGACGACTCGCGCAGCAGATGCGCTTTCTGGTCGAAGTCGACCAGCTCAAGCAGGTACTGCGCCGTACCTCGATCGTCGGCAACGACCGGCGCGAGAACTCCGCGGAGCATTCGTGGCATGTCACGTTGATGGCGCTGGTGCTGTCCGAGCACGCGGTCGCTTCGGGGCTCGATCAGCTCAAGGTGCTCAAGATGCTGATCGTGCACGATCTGGTCGAGATCGATGCGGGCGACACGTTCGTCTACGACAAGGTGGGTCTCGAGGACCAGGAGGAGCGCGAAGAGCGGGCGGCGGAGCGGATCTTCGGACTCCTGCCGGCCGAGGGCGGGGCCGAGCTACGCGCCGTCTGGGACGAATTCGAGGCACGCCGGAGTCCCGAGGCGAAGTTCGCGAGGGCGTTGGACCGCCTGCAGCCGATGGTGCTCAACTACATCAACGGCGGCGGGCCGTGGCTGGAGCACGGCATCCGGGCCGACCAGGTGCGCGAGATCAACGGCTGCATCGAAGACGGCGCGCCCGAACTCTGGCGCTACGCCGAGGAACTGATCGAAGACGCCGTCGAGCGCGAACTCCTGGCGCCATGAAGACCACTGGGTGCGCCGACGTCCCCGTCGGCATCAGGCGCACAGCCGCGAAGCGGCGTGCGCAAGACGCCTGTACCGAAGGGTGCCGGCCGATGGCCGGCGCGTTCCCCTGGCCGCCTGCGGCGGCAGCCGACGGGGACGTCGGCGCACCCAGTGGCGCGGCAGCCGGCGGGGACGCTGGCGCGCCCAGTGGGTTTCTTGCTCTGCTTTGTTGCCTGGTCGTCGCCGCCTGCGCCGGAGCGCCTGACGCGGCCGAACCGGACCGAGCCGAGATCGCCTGGGTAAAGAAGGTGAACGTCCACGGCGTGCCGATCTACGCGACGAACACGACCGGCGACGACAAGCTCCTCCACGCGGCGGGCGTCCTGGCCCAGTTCCTCGACAACGACGAGGACGGCGAGATCGACAACCCGAAGGTCCACCAGGCGATGCTGGACACCGCGGGCACGATCGTGATGACGGGCACGCAGGACGAGGCGCACGAGATGGACTGGGCCAACGCGCCCCGGGGCCAGGGTCTCTACGACGAGGAGACCGAGATCGACGCTCGGGCGCGCGGCGTGTTCGACATCGCGCTCGAAGAGATCTGGCACATGGTCTCGGACAACGGCTACGGCGTGGCCTACCCCGACGTGTTCGGGACGGAACCGGGCACGGCCTTGACCGACGCGATGGACATCGCTCGCGGCGGCCGCTTCGATGGCCCGCCGGACGAGTACCCCGAGGGCGCCTGGTACACCTACGACGACGAGACCTGCGATTACGGCTGCATGGCCTCGGAGTACATCTACTGGGTGTACACGTCCTTCATCGGCGCTCAGGACCTGCCGGGACGGCTCGACCAGATCGGCCACGAGTGGCCGCTCAACACGCCCGAGAAGCTGCAGGAGGGAGAGCCGGTCCTGTACGAGATCCTGAGCGACCCCGAATACAGGATCCCGATGGTCATTCCGGACGGCACGTACGACGGCGCGCCGCTCGTGATCGAGCCGTATGAACTCCGCTCCCCCTACGAAGCGGCGAACCGGAAGGTCCGTCGCGACAAGTTCGATCTCGTTCTCCCGGAGATCATGAGGGAGCGCGGCGTGGACATGTGGATCCACGTGATGCGGGAGTCGATCCCCGACTCTTTCGGCATCGACGAACTGGGCAGCGCCTCGGGCGTTTTCGTGTTCACGGATCGGGGCGGCGACAGGATCGAGCGAGCCATCCTCGGGCGGCGCTGGGGCGCCACCCAACGCGGCTGGGGCGAAACGGACTACCGGTACGTCGAGCAGAGCGGCGCCTACGACATCGTGGCCCCGGCGGTCCGCGTCCAGGAGCCGGTCGGCGGCCCGGAAACCGAGTACGACTACCGCTTCGAGGGGCTCAGGGACTTCGTTGCCGAGCGCGACCCGGACGTCGTCGCGGTCAACTTCAAGCACGAGCTGGGCCCGTGGCCGACCTATCGGGGCGAAATCGACGGCCTCTCGCACACCGACTACCTGTTGCTTTCCGGGGAACTCGGCGAGTCGTATGCGAGCCGGCTGATCTCGTCCGAGTGGCTGATGTTGGACTACACCAACCATCAGGTGCCGAGCGAGGTCGAACTGCTCAAGCGGATGCGACGCGACGAAATCTGGCTGTTCGAGAACGCGCTGGACGCGATCGAGCCAGGTGTTACCAGGATCGACGAGACCGAACTGACGATCATGCGACGCATGCGAACCGGTCAGTCGCAGCGCGGCCGCAGCCACGGCTGGGAGGATGCCGTCGTCCAGGGCGGCGACATCGTGACGAACCCGAGTATCGGCATGTATGCCTACGTGCTACGCGACGGCGAGACGGAGCCGCCGCCGGAGATCCAGGAGCTCTGGGCCGAGTACCTGAAGGTCGACGCGATCTTGGCGGAGACGATCCGTGCCGGCCTCACGCCGCGCGAGATCATCGCCGACTACGAACAGAAGTTCGAGGAGGCCGGGATCGTCGTGCGGGACAACCAACTCCACATGGTGTCAGCCAAGAACGACTTCCCGGCCTACGCCGCCGGCTTCGATGCGACGAAGACCCACATCTCGATCGACTCCCACGGACAGACGAAGGGCGCCCGGCCCCGGTCGGTCGAGACCTACTTCGGCCCCCGGATCGGCTCCCTGGGCCCGGACTGGTCGAAGGACATTCCGCTCGCGGCGCACCACCACTTCGTCATCGAGTACTTCTTCTACATGCCCTCGCCGGCGCCGGAGGGCGAGGACCAGTACCTGCTCTGGTGGGCCCACGAAGAGGCGCTGGCGACCGAGGCCGGCATCGAGTACCTGTCCCCGCCGCAGACGGAGCTGATCTTGATTCAGTGACCACTGGGTGCGCCGACGTCCTCGTCGGCTTTCTGAAGGGAGCGCGCGAGGCCGAAGGCCTCGTTCCGCTGGGGACGCCGCAGCACCCAGTTTCTGACGCTCGCAGCGGTCAGACCAGCAGCTTCTCCAGCCGCGCCACCACGTCCGGCCTGGCGGCCGCGATGTTCTCGACCTCCCACGGGTCTGCCTCGACTTCGTACAGCTCTTTCTCCTCGCTGAAGCCGTCCACCAGCTTGTAGCGATGGTCCTGGACCACCCGGAGCCGGCCGGTCGCCGCGTTCCTCGAGTTGAGCGCCGAGCGGATGTGCTCCCGGTGCTCGCCGGCTCCGGAGTCGAGCAGAGGCCGTAGCGACCGGCTCTGCATCTCCTCGGGAACGCCGGTCTCGGCGTAGTCGATGCTGGTAGCCGCCAGGTCCATGTTCGTGACCAGGGCGTCGCTGCGCGTGCCGGCGGCGATTCCGGGGCCGGCCATGACCATGGGGACTCTCCAGGAAGCCTCGTGGGGTAAGCCCTTGCCCCAGTAGTCGTGGTCGCCGAGCATCTCGCCGTGGTCGCTGGTGTAGATCACGATCGTGTCGTCCAGTTCGCCGCGTTCTTCGAGCCGCTCCTCGTAGAGGCCGATCCAGCGGTCAATGTTCTCGATCATCGCCGCGTAGTTCTGGCGGATGCGGATGTGGTGTTCCGGCGTGAACGGAGACGGCGGCGCGAGCATCTGGCCGACGCGCTCGATGCCGTGGTAGTCGTGCGGCTGCGGGAAGTCCTCGATCACCCGGTCCGGTCCCCGGTACTCCCGCTCCATCCGCTCCGTGATGTCCATCGGCGGGTGGGGCCCGTTGAAGTTGACGATCAGGAACCAGGGGTTACCGTCCGGGGCGCCGTCGAGGAGTTCCATCCCGGTGCGGGCCGTGTAGTTGTCCTTGTAGGCATGGTCGCCGATCGGCGTCGGGTCCGTCATTCCCCACCAGTTCACGTGCCGGGGCAGCCGCCGCTTGGTGATGTCCGCGTTGTGGATGTCCTTGAGCGGAGGGTCGAGCGAGTCGAGCCAGAACCCGTAGGGCTCGGTGTCTCCACCGTTCTTGCTGCCGGTGATCAGCATGTCGGAGAAGCCCCACTCCTCCATGTGCAGTTTGCCGTCGGGGCGCCGGCCGGCGGGACCCTTGTGCAGGTCGATCTTTCCGCAGGCCATCGTGTGGTAGCCGCTGTCGTGGAGGTGCTTGTAGAAGGTCGGCCGAAGCGCCGCGTTGTACTCGTCGCGGTTCTTCGCCACGGTGCAGTTCTCGTACTCCATGCCGGACGCCAGGCAGGACCGCGACGGTCCGCACACCGGCGATGACACGATCGCCCGGGTGAAGTCGGCGCCCCGGGCCGCCAGCGCGTCCAGGTGCGGCGTCGGCACCGGGATCTCCGGGTTGCGCCCCACCCAGTCGAACCGGTGCTGGTCCGAGATCAGCAGCAGGATGTTCGGCCGCCTGACCGCGCGCGGGCCCGGGATCTGCGCGTCGCCGCAACCGGTGAGGGCGGCCGCGGTCGCTGCGGCCCCGGAGGCGAGGACTTCGCGTCGGGAGAGAAGGTGGTTGCGAGAGGTCATGGCAACTCCTTGGCGGACTGCGGCGGCTCGGTCTGTCGTTTGTCGAAAGTTCCTACAACGTTAGCAGTCCGCCACGGGCGCAGCTACCAGGTGAGCCGCGTCTTCATCCAGCCCGACGTGTTGTGGAAGTCGGACACCGCGCTGCCCGGCGGTACCAGGGCGTCGCAGGCGGCGGCGATCTCGGGGTCGAGCGTCATCTCCTGGATGGCGACGAGTTCGCCCGTGTGCTCGAGTCTCCGAGGGCCGATCAGCGGGGCCGTGATGCCCGGCTGGTCCTTGCACCAGAGGATCGCGAGCTGGGCCGGCGTGATCCCGGCGTCGGCGGCGAGCCTGGCGAAGTCGACGCCGATGCGGACGGCGCGCTCGGTGACGCGACGCGCGTAGTACTTTCCGAGCACGTCGGCGCGGGAGCCTTCCGGGTAGCTTTGCGCATCGGAGTAGCGGCCGGCCAGCACCCCCATCCCCAGCGGCGCCCAGGCGAGGATGCCGAGACCGTGCTTGCGGCACAGCGGAATCAGCTCGTTCTCGATTCGGCGGTCGAGCAGGTTGTAGGGCGCCTGCTCGGACGAGAAGCGGACGTATCCCTTCAGTTCGCTGATCATCAGCGCTTCCATCACGCTCCAGGCGGGGTAGGTCGAGCAGCCGATGTAGCGCACCTTGCCGGCCCGGACCAGGTCGTCGAACGCGCGCAGCGTCTCGTCGATGGGGATGCCGAAGTCCGGCCGGTGGGTCTGGTAGAGATCGATGTGATCCGTCTGCAGTCGGCGCAGCGCGGCGTCGCAGGCGTTCAGGATGCCTGCACGGGACAGCCCCTGCGCGTTCGGATTGCGGCCGGGCACATGGACCGACCGGGCGAGCCCCGTGTCCTCGTCGAACTCGCCGGGGTAGACCTTCGTCGAGATGATGACCTCGTCGCGGCGGCCGGTTTCCTTCAGTACGCTGCCGACGATCCGTTCGGCCTTGCCGTCGCCGTAGATGTGGCCCAGGTCGATCAGGTTCACGCCGGCGTCGAGGGTGCGTTCGATGATCCGGCGTGCCTCGTCCTCGGGCGTTACGTCGCCGAAGTTGCTCGTGCCGAGGCCGAGTGGGGAGACCTTCAGGCCGGTGCGGCGGAGGGTGCGGTAGTGCATAGGGCGGGCAGCCTACCTGGCGAGGCTCCGCCTCAGACCGACGAGCGCGCAGACCGGAGCGGATGCCGGCGGGGACGCCGGCGCACCCAGTGGGCGAAACTTGACTCAACTGCAAAGACGATACTTGTTCAAGGAGTCTAGAGCGGGTCCGCGAGCTGCAGTGCCGGGTCGAACACCCGGTTCGGCACGTCGTCCTCGCCCAGGAGGAACCGGATCTCGTCGTCGTGGCCGGTCATCTCCCAGCGGATCAGGGAGATCGGGATGATGCCGCCGGCCAGGAACTCGTCGATGAAGTCGCGGAGCACGAACTGGTCGCCGAGTTGCATGGCCCGTTCGCGGAAGAGCTTCATGAAGTGGGCTTTGCCGACGACGACCCCGGTGTGGAAGCCCGGGAATCGCAGGTTGGATTCCATCTCGTACCAGACCATGCGCTCGTCTTCCTGGGTCCAGCCCTTGGACATCAGGGCGGCGCAGAGCTTCCTGGACTCGTCGAACGTAATCAGGTTCGCGTGCATCGCGAGGTCGGGCAGCGCGAGGCTCATGTGGGAGATGTTCATCAGGTACTCGACCTCGCGGCCGCGGCGGGGCCGTTCGTCGAGGACGCCGGCGACCATCATGAGTTCCTCCAGGGCGACCGCCCAGCCCTCCATCCGCATCCACTCCATGTTGAAGCGGCGGTCGGCGCCGCGGATGGGCCGGTTGTCGCGCTGGCGCCGCTGGTCGTCGAGCATGTGGCCGACGTACTCGTGGGTCTCGCCGGGCAGGATCTCGCGCTCCCGCGCCTTGTGATCGATGCTCGTGTCGGACGGCAGCGGCTCCGGCGGTTCGTCGGGATCGCTGTAGTCGGTCGGGTCGACCCAGTCCGGCACGGTCATGACCTCGCCGTCGCGCAGGAAGTCGACAACGTAGCGGAGCGCCTCGTGAAGGTTGTCGGCGTACTTTTCGGGCGTGTCGGCGATGTCGAACGGCGGCTGGTCACGGTTTCGGTGTTCCTCGAGCGCCAGGAAGGTGACGAGCCGGTTGTACTCCTGCTCGACGATCATTCGGCTCTCCTCCCAGCCGTAGGGCGAGAGGTGGACGTTGCGGAGCCACCAGTCGTAGTTCTCCTTGCCGATGCCGGCGGCGCCGGTCCACGACGGCTTGTTCTCCTCGACCCAGGCGCCGAAGGCGAGGACCGCGTCGCGCGCGGCTTCGGCGTCGGGAACGAGCTCCGGGTGGTGCTCGGCGAGTTCTTCCGCCACCTCGTCGTAGATGCGCGCCTCTCGCGGGGCGGCCCAGATCGCGATCGTGCCGAGGTCGGGAACGGCCTCGGTCAGGTTCGTCCTGGCCTGCTCGTAGATCTGCGGCACCGCCTGCAGGGTCGTCCGGTAGTCCTCGAGTTCGCCGTCGTCGAGCGGCGGTTCGTGGCGGAACAGTGACCGGAAGCCCGACATCGCCGGACCGGCGCCGCCCTGGGACATCAGGTAGAACGCCGGATCCCGTGACCAGGGTCGGGTCACGCGGTGGTGGAAGTCGAGTCCGTTCATCTCGGCCCGGACGAGGTGGTGGTCGATCTGTTCGGAGACCGTCCATTCCGAGATGTCGATCGCGGCGAGCCCGCTCTTGTAATCCTCCAGGCCCTGCCGCTGCGCGTCCATCGCGTCGGCGGTGTAGTCGGGCACGCCGCCTCTGATCTCCGGCTCCTGGAAGACGCGGAACTCCTCGAAGAGCTGGAGCAGGTCGGCGTGGGCGCCGGACGCGGCATCTTCGGCCGGTGGCGGCGCCGGGCTGCAGGCGATCGCCAGCGCCAGCAGGGAGGTGAGCGGAGCGAGGCGGAGTCGGATGTGCCGCATGCTGGGAGCTCCTCTATTCGGGAATGTTGACGAGGGTGTAGTAGGCCTCCGGGTGGAGCGGGGCCTGGCCGTCGTCGCTGCGGACGCCGTCGAGGTGGAGTTCGTGGACGTAGCCGGCGCGCAGCGGATCGACGGTCAGGCGGACGCTCATGCCGTCGTCGGCAACCCGGGCGGCCTGGATCGCGACCCGGAGCTTGTCTTCCTCCGGTCCTCCGTAGCTGGAGCTGAGCCGGTAGGTGTAGCTCTGCATGCGGTAGGACGCGGGGTTTCCCGCGCTCTCCGGATCCACCACCTTGGTGAACGTCAGTTCGAAGCCGTCGGGTTGAGCCCGCATCTCGTGGACCTCGAACGGCACGGCCCCGGTCCAGACGATCCGCTGCAGACCGTGCGGCTCGGGCCCGACGCCGCCCCAGCCGCGGTCCGACATGCCGGCGAAGAGCGAACCGTCGTCGGCGAAGGCAAGCCGGATCACGCCGCTGTCGAGGCCGCGACGGAAGTTGAAGGCGGCGCCCTGCCAGTGACCGTCGACCTTCTCCAGGAAGACGCGCATGACCATCGCGTGGTGCTGGTCGCCGACGAAGAGCTGGCCTTCGAAGGGACCGAACTTGCCGCCTGTCGGGTCCCACTTGAGACCGGACGGGGACTGCCCCATCTTCACGTAGGGGAACCAGACGGAGGGCATGCGGTAGTTCGGAATGTGTTCGTGCAGGTCCTTCATGTAGGTCCCGCCTTCCGGCTGGCCTTCGGGCGGCGGCTCGACCTGCGACTCGGGCCGGTGGGTGGAGGCCATGCCGTGCGGATGGCCGTGGAAGTCCCCGACCTCGATCAGGGAGAGCTTGGAGGCGTTGTTCCACTCGCCCTGGTTGTCCGTGTAGAAGACCTCGCCCCAGGGGCTGACCTCGACGCCGGCGGGCGAGCGCAGCCCGGCGGCCACGAACTCGGTGTCGCCGGTCGCGGGATCGATGCGTGCCGCCCAGCCGCGCCAGGGAGCGAAGCCGTAGGGCTGAGCTCCGAAGGGGATGTTCAGGGTCACCCAGAGCTTGCCGTCCGGCGTCAGGCGGGGGCCGAAGACATACTCGTGGTAGTCGCCGCTGGTCTCCCAGGCGTCCGTCACGGTCTCGAAGACGTCGGCGCGGTCGTCGCCGTCCGTGTCCCTCATCCGGGTCAGTTCGCCGCGCTGTGCCGTGTAGATCCAGCCCTCCAGCTCGAGCAGGCCGAGCGGCTGCCCGAGGCCGAACGCGTACTGCTTGAACACCGGCGCCGGCGGATCGCTGAATGCGTTCTCCACGATGAAGATCTCGCCCCGCCGGGTCCCCGCCATGATCCGGCCGTCGGTGAGCTGCAGCAGCCCGCCGACTTCCATCGACATCCCCTCCTGGAGGGGCATCGTGAGCAGCCGGTAGTACAGCTCCTCCGCGGCAGCGTGCGCGCCGATGGCGTCCCGTTGCCGGGCGAGGAGTTCCTTCTGCGTCTCTTCCTGCAGACCATCGTCCAGGGGCTCCTGGGCGAGAAGGAGCAGGGGAAAGGAAACCAGCAGGGCGAACAGCACCGTGGCGCCGGCGTGGCCGGGCTGCATCATGTTTGCTCTCAGGAGGGCCATGAGGATCACCAGGACAGAGTCACGTCGAGCTGGAGCGTTTCGCCTGGTGCGAGGTCGATCCGCTGCAGGAGCTGGCGGACGCCCTGGGACTCCCGGACGAACGGCGCCAGGTCCGCTTCGGAGGCAATCGATACGTCGAGTTGGCCATCGACGCTCCAGGAGCGCTCCGATTCCGAGGCGATCTCCTCGCCCTCGGCCAGCAGCAGATAGAGCGGACGGGGGGCCGAGCCGGCGGCAAGGCGGAAGCGGCGGATCAGGTCCGTGCCGCCACCGCTGCGCAGCGGCTCCGGCGCCTCCTCGATCAGCAGGTCGTGCAGGCGGTAGCGCAGCACCGGCCTGCCCTCGTCGTCGAGCCGGTAGCCGAGGAAGCGGCCGCCCACGTTCCGGTCGGCTCGTCCCGCCACAGGCCAGGGACTGTCGATGTCGCTCAGGCTTGCTATGGCCGGGCCGGGCGGAAGATCCAGCACGTCCGTGCCGTAGGGGCCGAAGAACTGGCCCGCGCGGCCCTGCCAGGTGCCCTTGGCATCGAAGAAACCGCCGCGCCAGACCTTCGCCAGGCGGATGTTGTTCGCGTCGAAGGCGACGTGGACGTTCTCCGGGTAACCGATGGCGATCGACCGTGGTCCGACATCGATCATGTGGGTGCGAAACACGAGCGGCCGGTCGTTCGGCACGAGGACCAACTCGGAGCCGATGTTCGCGCCCTCAGGCGCGGGCATGGAAGTGCCGAGCGAGAGGGCGCTCCAGATCGCGTCGATCTGGCCGTCGACTGTGCCGCTGCCCATGTGCTGGAAGTTCGCGGCGCCCTCGGGCCAGAAGGCAGGCATGCGGGTTCCCGGGCGGATTGCGGACGGATCCCGCAGGAACCGGGCGACCCATCCGGGCCGCAACCGGTCGTAGGCCGTGGCCAGGTCGATCGTCGACACGCCCAGGGCGGGATGGACGTGTACGTTGTGACACGTGATGCAGCTCATGCCGGGCTCACCGAGCAGTTCGATCCCGTCGGAGGCCGCTTCGGTCGAGAACGCCGGTTCGCGCAGGTCGCCGGCCGTGGCATCGACGGTCGTCAGGGCATCGGAGAGCTGCTCGATCGTTGCCTCGGCGAAGCTCGGCATCCTCACTTCCATGAAGTCGCGGCGAACGTGCAGTTCGTCGCTGCCCAGGATCGAGCGCAGCGCTTCCGGCTTCAGCTTGCCGCCGGCGCCGTCGAGAGGAGGCGGTAGCCGCCCCTCGTCGCCGAGGTCCTGGCCGCCGACGACGGCGAAGTGGCTCGCGCGCACAGGATCCGGGCCGCCCACCGCGACCGTACCGGCCTCCCGGCGATGGCAGGCGTAGCAGTTGGTGCTCGCCATCGTGTGGACGATCTGGTCGGCCGGTGTCCGGGACGCGGCGAGCTCAGGAAGAGCCTGGAGAGCCGCTCGGATCGCACGCTTCTGCGGATCGGCGAGCCGGTACCGCGGCGAGTAGGCGCCGGTGTGCATGGCGGCGCCGCCTTCGACTGCTCCCGGATCGAGGTCGGTGAGTGCCGGTGGGGTCGCGACGTCCCGCCGGTCGGGTTGGATTCCCGCGTAGCCGTGGCACGAGGCGCAGCCGTGACGGACGAAGAGCCGGGCGCCCCAGCCCGCCTCCTCCGCTTCCACGGAGACCAGCGTGCCGCCGTCCGGCCGCAGCCGTACGTTCTCGTAGGTCGTGTAGTCCTCAAGCGCCGCGTCCACGGGCAGGCCGTCGCCGGCGAGGCCCACCGTAAGGAACGGTTCCTGCGTGTCGCCGCGAATGAAGTACGTCACCGTGACCGGATGGTCCCCGGCCTCGAGCTGGAGTTCGACGTCCATCTCGCGAGCGCTTCCACCTGGCTTGGTGGCGACCAATTCGCCGTCGACCGCCAGCGAGGAGCCGGAGCGGCGGTCCGAGGCCAGGCTGAGCGTGTAGTGCCCGGTCTCGGGCACGCTCATCAGGCCCGTGAATCGAAAGGCATGGTTGCCGTGGTTCATTTCGACCGGCAGCCGTAGTGACAGTCGGCCGATCCGGCCCTCGGCGGCCGCTTCGAGCGTGTCGAGGTCAAGAGGCGGTCGGTTGAAGAAGCCCTTGGCGTCCTCGTCCTGCATCGAGTCGAGGTAGTACTCGAACTCGAAACCGCCACGACGCTCGACGACCTGCGGCTCCTGGTCCCTGAGCAGGTAGATCGCGAGATCCTCCGCCTCCCCCGGTGTCAGGTAGAGGGACGGCATGCGCCCGCTCGGCCGCACGGACCGGGGGTCGAGGAGGAAGCGCGTCAGTGCCGCGACCGACGTCTTCGCCGCCAGGTCGGGCAGGGGGACGGAGGGGATCGCCGGTTCGGCGCCGGGTGCCTCGGGCGCGTGACAGGCCACACAGCCGATCGAGTGGAACAGCCTGCGTCCCCGTTCCACGGTGGCCCGGAACCGGAACACCGGGAACTCCTCGGACACGTCAGCCGACCCTCGGACCGCAACGGCCGGTTCCTCCTTCTCGAAGAACAGGTAGCGGGCAAGCAACCGTGCCGTCCGGTCGCGATCCGCGGCCTCGAGGGAGTGAAGAACCTCCGGCATTGCCGTGCCCGGCTTCTCGGTTGCCGGCGAAGCGAGATAGGCGGTGAGCCACTCAACAGTGACCCGCTCGTTGAGCGCCGCGAGGTCGGGTGCAGCCCGCGTGAGCAGCCGTCCGGACAGCTCCGGGGCCGGCTCGTGGCAGGACAGGCAGTTCAGCTCGCCGAGCAGGACTTCGCCGAGCGCCACGTCGCCGCCGGCGCCGGCCAGTCGAAGGTGCTCGTAGCCCGGCACGACCGGCGTCGCTACCGCCTGCGCCGCAGGCTGAGCCTGAGCCGCCACGCCCAACGCTACGGTCGCGGCAGCGCGGACGAGCCAGCCGGACCGCTTCGGGTACGTCACGCGACGGCCGATCACAGTGGCCACTCAAGGTGATCGGGGGTGACGGCGGACGGCTCGTTCGGCCCGGGGAAGGCAGCCGGCACGCCGATCGTCACCTCGCCGGTAGCAACGTACTCCGTACCTCGGGCAAGCACGGTCTGGAAACCGACGCAGTGCAGGGAAGCGCCGGCGGGCTCCGACTCGTCGTTGTAGTGCCCCATCGGGATATGGAACACACGGCCTCGGCCGTAGGTGACGAGCATCAGCATCGGCTCGGATTCACCCGTGATCAGGGAGTTGGCGTGCCCCAGGACCTCGACGTTTCCGGCCGGACCACGGAGCGAGGCGTAGAGCTCGTCCGCCGCGTGCATCCACTCGGTCGGCAGGCCGGCCAGAATGGGGTGGTCGGGCTGGTCGTGGATGACCTGGAACTCCCGGATGCGACCGTGCCGGCCGCTCAGCCCCTCGTCGGGTGAGGTCGCGGCCCAGGCGCCGTCGATCTTCCGCAGGATGGAGCCCGAAACGCCGGCGCGGCGTCCGCCCCAGCCGCCGACCGCGATCATTTCGTTGTACTCGACCCAGTCCGCGGCGTGATTGTCGGCAGCGTGGACAGAGACGAAGCCGCCTCCCTCCCGAACGAACGCTTCGAAGTCGGCCCGCGCGTCGGCCGACCAGTAAGGTTCGCAACCCCCGTCTTCCCGCTCGCAGTCGCTGTTGAAGTTGCTGACCACGACCGCGTAGTCGGAGAAGGCCGGTTGCCAGGCCTCCCATTCCTCTCGCGTCGCACGCCGGTCGGGCGAGGTGCTGACCTCAACGGCGAAGCGGCCTGTCCGCTCGAGCGTCGCCTTGACGGCGGCGGTGGTGCTCGCCCAGTCGTGGTTGTTCACGCCGTCGATGATCAGTACCGGGATTCTCGCGCTCGCTCCGGCTGGTTCCGGCTGCGGCGCCGTACAGGCCCAGGCCAGACCGAGGATCGCGATGGAGCGAGAAAGGAACATTCAACCGGCGAGGGTTCACCATACAGGAGCCGACGCCGCTGCAACTAGGATCGGACAGTGAGTGTTGCGAAGAAAGCCTTGGGTGCTCCTGTCTTCGTCGTGCTGCTCACCTGTTCGCCCGACCCAGATCAGGCGCCGGTGCCGCCGGCCGGAATCCCCCACCCGGCGCTCGCCGAGCTAGAGCCCCCGCTGGCCCGGGAGATCGAAGCCCGCCGGGCCGAACTCGACGCTCTGCTCGCGAACGAGGAGACGAGCGCCGCCGATCAGGCCCATGCCTTCGGCGAACTGGGCCGGCTCTACCAGGCCCACCGCCTGCTGGAACCGGCGCTCGCCTGCTACCGGGAAGCGCACGCGCTCGATCCCGAGTCATTCGCCTGGGCCTACTACCTCGGCGTTCTCGCGGCGGGCGCCGGTGACATCGAGACCGCGCGGCCGGCGTTTCGCCACGCACTCGATCTTCGAGCCGATGACGCGCCAGCCCTTGTCCGGCTCGCCGACCTCGAACTGGAACAGGCACAGGTCGACGAAGCGGAGCTCCTCTACGTGCGGGCAGCGGTGGTGGACGACTCGGCCGCCGTGGCCTACGGGATGGGCCGGGTCGCCGAAGAGCGAGGCGCATACACGGAAGCCATCGAAGAGTTCGAGCGGGCGCTGACGCTCCAGCCGGGAGCTTCCGTCGTCCACTACCACCTCGGCCAGGCCTACCGCGAGTTGGGCGAGTTCGACCGCGCGGAGGAAGCGCTGGCGCGGAGCGGGCCGAACCGTGTCGCCATGGCCGATCCGCTGATGCACGAGTTGACGACGCTCGCCATCGGCGCCTTGCCCCACCTTGCCCGAGGCCATGCCGCCGCCCGCGAGGGTCGACTCGCCGATGCGGAATCCGCCTACCGGCAGGCGGTGGCGGCCGACGCAACGAACGTGCGCGCGCACGAGAGCCTGGCCACGCTTCTGCTCCGCCGCGGCGATCCGGAGGGGGCAATCGAGCACTTTGGCGTCGCCGTCCGGCTGGCGCCGGAGAATGCCCAGGCCCACTCCGACCTCGGTGTCCTCCTGGCTGAACTGGGGCGAAACGACCGCGCCCTGGAGCACCTCGGCCGGGCCGTCGAACTCGAACCGGGTCTGGTGCAGGCGCTGCTGACCCTCGGCAACGTCCGGACCCGGTTGGGTCGGCTCGACGAGGCGGAGGCGACCTACCGCCGGGTGCTGGAGAGCGAGCCCGGGAACGGCGAAGCCCGTTTGGGGCTCGGCGCCGTCCTGGCGCAGAACGGGAACTTCGAACAGGCCGTTGTGGAACTCAGAGAGGCGTTGCGCCTCGCACCCGAAGCCGAGCAGGCTCCGCGCGTTCACTTCGGCCTGGCCGAGGCCCTGGTGCGCACCGGTCGGCTCGAGGAAGCGCTACCGCACTACACGCGGGTCCGAGAAATCGACCCGGCGCAGAGCCTCGCCTGGTTGCGCGAGGCGACCGTGCTGATGGGTCTGGGGCGCTTCGCCGATGCCAGGGCTGTGCTCGAAGCGCGGCTACGAGTCGATGCGACGGACGGCCGGGCCGCCCACTCCCTGGCGAGGCTGCTTGCCGCCGCGCCGGATCCTTCACTCCGGGACGGCCCGCGGGCCCTGTCCATCGCGGGTACGCTACTTCAAGCGGCCGAGTCGGCGCCGAACGCCGAGACCGCCGCGATGGCGTGGGCCGAGACAGGCCGCTTCGAGGAAGCGGTCAGTATCCAGCGCACCCTCGTCGAGGAGGCGCGGCGGCAGGGTCGGACGGGTGATGAGCGGCGGCTCGCTCGGAACCTGGAGCGATACGAACGGAACGGAGCCTGCTGCGCCCGGGCGGCCGACGCATTCCCGCCGTACTGATTTACGGGGACCTCAGACCGGTATCGACGAACTCGCGTGGCGAGACGACCCGAACGCCCTGCCGGGCGCCGGCAGGAAAGTGCCGAACGTTGCCGGTGACGAGGAAGTCAACCATCGAAGCGACCGCGACTTCTAGGAACGGTTCATCTGCTGGATCGGGTAGCCGAACCGGTGTTGGCGCCGCAGAAGTCAGTTCGCCATTCGACTGAATGGAGCCGAGTAGTGCCGCGATGCTCGTCTCCGAAAACGAGAACGTCTCCCGGCTCAGCACGTCGGCGTACTCAGCGAGAACTCGCCCGTCGTAGCAGAGGCAGACGGAGCCGGAGACGATCTGGGCGACGACGACGCCCGGCGGGCCAAAGGGTGAGAGCAGACCGGAGACCAGAACGTTCGTGTCGACGACGATCCTCATTCGCGAACGCGGCGCTCCCGCCGCGCGGCCTGGATCTCGGCGTTCACTTGCTCGAGACTCCATTGGTCAAGACCCGCCTCACGTGCGCGGCGCTGCATTTCGACGACTGCGAGTTGGGCCCGAGCCTGCCGGAGAGCGTTCAGGGTGGCGTCCAGGGTCGACGCGGTCGCAGCCGACAGGACGGCGACCGGCTTGCCGTTGGACGTGACGACCAGGTCCTGCTTTTCGTTGAGGGAGTTCCAGACCGCTGCGGAGCGGCTGCGAAGGTCGCGGATGCTGATGAACTCCATCGTGTGCACACCTCGGGGACGTTTATGTGTACACGATAGTGACGCGATTGTGTCGCGATCGTCAAGTGGACCGGCTGACCGGTCGGCTCTCGCTGGGCTATGGTTGACCGGCTCATCGGCCGCCCGGTCGGGTGAGTGGGAGGATTGAGTGAAGGGCATACAGACAAAGACGCAAGACGACCCGCCACACCCAGGCGGGATCGTGAGGCGGCAGTGCCTGGAGCCTCTGGGGTTGTCCGTCACACGGGCCGCTCAGGGCCTGGGAGTGACGAGGCAGGCACTCTCCGATCTGGTGAACGGCCATGCCGGAATCTCGACTGAAATGGCGGTGCGCCTGTCCAAGGCGTTTGGTTCGAGCCCGGAGACCTGGCTCGGGATGCAGATGGCCTACGATCTGTGGCAGGTGCGCGAGCGCTCGGAGCAGATCACGGTCGAGCGCTTCGACGCGGCCTGAGCCTTTGCTGGAAGAGACCCTGGCCGGTTGTCGCGGCGGCCGGCGGGAACAGTCCGAGCGTCCGTCATCGTTATCGTTATCGGCCGCGCGGATGACAGGCCGTTGCACCCCGTAGCGGTTTCGGTGGGCGCTCAGGGCTGCGGGCCGATCGCTTCTCCCTCTCCCTGAACCAGCGTCTGGTACTCGCCCGAGCGTACGTCGGTCCAGCGTTCCGCCGTGCCGTCTGGCCAACGGACCTCGACGTGGCTGACGGCGGCGTTCGCGCCGTCGCCCAGTCCGGCCAGCATCCGCGGGTCGCGGGCTGAGGCGTAGCTGCCGTCGGTGTGGACGTGGCGCCAGATCGGCGCTGCGCCCTGCCGGTGGATCAGGACCTGGGCGCCGAGTGCGTCGCGGTTCTGAGAGACGAGCCTCAGGCCCAGCCAGGACTGGTCCTGGCCGACCTGGTTGAGCAGCAGGCGGGTCGGCGCGTTGCTGTTCACGACGACGGCATCCAGGTCGCCGTCGTTGTCGATGTCGCCGAAGGCGGCGGCGCGGCTGACTTCGGACGACTCGAAGACCGCGCCGGCCTCGGCTGTGACTTCCGCGAAGGTGCCGTCGCCGAGGTTGTGGAAGAGCTGGTCCGTCTGCCGCAGAGGGTAGGGGTCGCCTTCCCGGATCAACGCGTCCATGCCGATCACGGCGCCGTTGACGACGAGCACGTCGAGCCAGGAGTCGTTGTCGTAGTCGATCCAGCCGATGCCGAAGGCGGTGAAGGGGAGACTCGGCGGGCCGAGCCCGGATGACGCGGATTCATCCCGGAACAGGCCTGCGCCGTCGTTCACGTAGAGGGTGTTCGTCTCCTGTTCCAGGTGGCTGACGACGATGTCCGGATCGCCGTCACCGTCGAAGTCCGCGGCGTCCACGCCCATGCCGGCCTCCGGCTGGCCCTCCCGGTTCACGGCGACTCCGGCCAGCAGTGCGTTGTCGGCGAACGTTCCGTCGCCCCGGTTGATCCACAGCCGGTTCCACATCAGGTCGTTCGCGACGTAGAGGTCGAGCCAGCGGTCGCCGTTGAAGTCGGCGGCTACGGCGCCCAGCCCCGAGCCGGGCTCGGCGCCGATGCCGGACAGAATCGAGACGTCCTCGAAGGCGCCGTCGCCCCGGTTGCGGAACAGGCTGTCGGCCGCCGGCCGGTAGGCGCCGGGGGCGCAGTAGGTCAGGACGCCGCTCGGGAGCGGGCACGGCTTGTGGTCCGCCAGCGAGTAGTCCACGTAGTTGCCGACGTAGAGGTCCAGCCAGCCGTCGCGGTCGAAGTCGAAGAACGACGCGGCGACGGACCAGCGGGGATCGTCGGCGCCCGAGGCGGCCGTCACGTCCTCGAACGTGCCGTCGCCGCGGTTTCGCAGCAACTGGTTCGAGCCGAAGTTCGTCACGTAGAGGTCCGTCCAGCCGTCGTTGTCGAAGTCGCCCGTGGTGACGCCCATGCCGTAGCCGGCGGCTTTGATGCGGCTTGCGTCCGTGACGTCGGTGAAACGGAGGCTCGCGCTGCCGGCGCCGGGTTCCAGGTCGTTGCGGTAGAGCCGGTCGGTGAGCGGCGTGCCGGGCGGCGGCGGGAACAGGGCGTCGTCGAGCGTGAGGCCGGGGCCGATCATCCGGCCCTGGACGAGGTACACGTCCAGGTCGCCGTCGTTGTCGAAGTCGAACAGGGCCGCTCCGCCGCCCATGATCTCGGCCAAGTAGTGCTCGCCGGACATCCCGTTGAAGTAGACGAAGTCGAGGTTCGCGGCGGGTGCGGCGTCGATGAAGATCGGGGGCTGTGGGTCGTTGGTTGGGTCGGTGGCTGGGGTACAGGCGGTGAGAAGGAGGATGAGGGTGAGCGTTGGGATGCCGGGGCAGCTACACGGGCTCGCCGCTTCGCGGCATCGCGCTTGATGCCGGCGGGGACGCCGGCGCACCCAGTGGGGACTCAACCCTGGCGTTCCAGAGCCCGTGCCGCGGTGAGCTCGCGCTGCGCGTCCTGCGGCTGCCCGAGTCGGGTGTAGATGTCGGCGAGCAGGTAGTGACCCATCGGCGCCATGTCGGAGCCGGGGTCGAGTTCCAGGCCGGTTCGTGCCAGTTCCATCGCGCGGTCAAGCTCTTCGTTGCGGTCGACGAGGGACTTCGCGAGGAAGAAGTGGCCGACGGCGAACTCTGGGTTGATCTCGATCGATTGCTCCAGGGCTTCAGACGCGCCATAGCGGTCGCCGAGGCCGTCGAGCAGCCGGCCGAGGTTGAAGTGGACCCGGTAGCTCTGCGGGTGGAGGTCGAGTTCGCGGCGGTAGAAGTCGACGGCGGCCCGCGGGTCGCCGCGCTCTTCGGCCAGCAGAGCGAGGTTGAAGCGGGCGAGGCGCACGTCCGGCTGAATCGCCAGCGCCTCCTCGAACAGGCGCTCGGCGGCGGGAAGGTCGGACCGCAGGAGCGCCACGGCGCCCTGGCTGACCACCGCGGCGCCCATCTCCGGCGCCAGGGCGGCCGCCTCCCGGAGGTGGCGCTCGCCGCTGTCGAGGTCGCCGCGGTCCACGAGCATCCGCGCGAGCTCGTAGTGGATCATCGCGTTGCGTGGATCGAGGCGCAGGAACTCCTGGTAGCCGAGGATCGCCTCCTCCTCCGCGCCGGCCCGCCGGTAGGCGGTGGCGAGATTGATCACGGCGTGGGCGTAGTCGGGCTTCAGTTCGATCGCTCTGCGGTAGCTCTCGATTGCGGCGGCGGGGTCGTTGCCGCGCATCTGCTCGTCGCCGAGCCGGACCCAGGCATCGATCACCGACGGGTCCTCGATGAGCACCCGTTCGAGGGCTTCCACGGCCGCCGGCTGGTTCCCCTTGAGCGACGCCTCACGGGCGGTGCGCATCAGGTTGAAGAGATGGATCCGGTCCTTCGGGTCGGCAAGCGTCGAACGGTCGACCGGCGCCGCTGAGCCGCCGCCGGCGAAGCTCGCGAGGTAGCCGAGTGCGGCGAGCCGCGCGCGGGTTTCCGGGTCGATCTCGTCGACCTGCGCTGGCAGAGCCCGGCCCGTCCACCTCGACTCGAGCGCCTTGAGCATCGAGGCCATCCGATCGGCCTCGTCCGGGCGAGCGGAATAGAGGTTGTTCATTTCACCCGGATCCGCGGCGAGGTCGTACAGCTCGGGACGCGGGGCCGCGACGAACTTCATGTTCTCGACCCGTAGCGAGGCGAGATCGCTCCAGCCGTAGTGGTAGCGCGGGTAGACCGCCTCGGCGTAGGCAGGCAGGCGGGGGCCCGCGGAACCCGTCAGGAGCCGCACGATGCTGGCCCCCTGGAAGGAAGCGTCCCGGTCTTCCTGGCCCGCGTCCACCGCCAGCAGATCGAAGACGGTGGGCGAGACGTCCACCGCGCGGACCACCTCCGCCACCCGGTGCCCCTGCATCGTGTCGTAGGGCGCGCGGACGATGAAGGGAACCCGGGTCGCGCCTTCGTAGATGAAGAAGCCATGGCCTGACTCGCCGTGCTCGCCGAGGCTCTCGCCGTGGTCTCCCATCACGATGACGACCGTGTCCCGGGCTCGGTCGTTCCGGTCAAGCCAGTCGAGCAGCCGGCCGACCTGCGAGTCGACGTAGGCGATCTCGCCGATGTAGGGCCGGTTCCGGTAGCGCTCGGCAAACGGTTCCGGCGGCTCGTAGGGCGAGTGCGGATCGTAGTAGTGCACCCAGGAGAAGAAGCGCGCGCCGGGCGCCTCGTCGAGCCAGGCGATCGCGGCGTCCGTCACCTCGCCGGCGGGCCGTTCGATCTCGTTCAGCGCCAGCCGTACCGTGTCGCCGAGTTCGAAGTCGTCGAAGTAGTGGTCGAACCCCTGGGCGATGCCCCATTTCGCGTCGAGGACGAACGCCCCCACGAAGCCGCCGGTTCGCAGCCCCTCGTCGCGCAGGATCTCGGCCAGCACGACGTGCTCGTCGTCCAGGTAGAAACCGCCGTTGTCCCGCACGCCGTGTGCGGGCGGATACTCCCCCGTGAAGATCGACGAGTGTGCCGGCAGCGTCAGCGGCGCCACCGCCTGCGCCTGCTCGAACAGCACCCCCTCGGCCGCCAGCCGATCAAGATGCGGCGTCTCGATGTCGGCAAAGCCATACGCACCGATCCGATCCGCCCGGGTCGTGTCCAGCGTGATCAGCAGCACGCTCAGGTCAGCAGGATCCACCCCGCTCGGAAGCCGCCCCAGCACATGCCCCGACGGCGCCGTGACCTCCCCGCCGGGCAGTAGCCGGATCGCCACGCCGATCAGTACAACCATAGCCACGGCTAACGCAACCGCGAGCCCGATCCCCCGCCCCGCGCGCTTCACTCCCGAGGCGCGCTCCTGGCCTAGCGCGTCTTCCCGGCGAGGTCGTGGGCGGCCCATGACGGAGACGGAAGGCTACCAGCCAGGGCGGGCCGGCGCCGAGGACGGTGACGTCCTCGACCGAGAAGAAGCCGAGACTGATCTCGCTCTTGCCCGCTTCCGGGCGGTTGATGATCACGCCATCGACCGAGAACTGGACCCCCTGATCGGACGAGCCGAAGGCCGACGGTTGCCCGCCCTCCGCGTTCTCCGAGTGGACGCCGGGCACCGACTGGACGACGCTCCGGATGCTACGGCCGGTCGGCCTTGAGCCCGCCCACTCGGCCAGCGGCAACCTGCCGGCCCTCACCAGCAAGTCCAGAGGCTCAGCTGGTTCGAGGTAAAGACGGATGTGCCGCGAGTCGCCTGGCACGTTGTCCTTGAGCGGCCACGCTTCCGCGATCGCCTCAGCCTCGGTGAAGCCGTCGGGCGTGGCGCCGACCAGGTAGGAACCCTCTTCCAGACCGTCGAAAGCGAACGAGCCGTCGTCCTGGGACTCCGCGAACGGCGAGAAGGTGTACTCCTGACCGCCGTCATCGGCAGCGAACGCCGCGAGACTCTCGGCGTAGACGGGGATCCCCGCAAGCGGCTCGAATGTCGAAGCGTCCAGCACCAGGCCGCGCACGGTCTGGTCACCCAGGTCGAGACTCAATCGAAGGGCGTCGTTGCGGACCCTCGGCTCCTTGACGAAGCCGCGGCGCAGGCCGTCAGCCGTCTCGACAACAGCTTGAACAATGTCCTTCGTGGGCCGGCGTGCTCAATACACCTGCGCTCCCTCGAACGGGTTCCGGGGCAGATGAGGGTCCGGCAACGTGCCGCCTCGCCTCCGAGAATACAGCGTCCCGCAGGTCGCCCGCACGCGGTTGTCGTGCATTCCTTACAGCGGGCGTGGACCGGTAAAGTCTGGAACCTCCATCGCTGCCTGGCGGCGTCCAAAGGGCTCCGTCAGCCGCTCGGCCTGCGCGCTGCCTTCGAGCGGCGATGCATCACGTCCGACATCGTTGCTCTTCGGTCGAAAATGGCCCCGATATGCTTCCTCATCGCGCCTTGCTGGGCGCGCGCCTCACCGCTCCCGGTGCAACACGGACTTCTTCGGCAAGCCCCTAGAATCGCCAGCGGAGCCCGAATGAGGGCAGGAATCCGAGATAGTTTTCCTCCTTGGGAAGGTACTCCACTTCACCGTTGTCGAGCAAGGTGAATCGCCGGTCGTCGACCTCGAAACCCGCCGGGTTCTCTCGGCCGTAGAGGTTCTGCACGTCCACGAAGAACTCAAGCGTGTTGCCGCTGCGGAACCGAAACTCCCGGGAGGCCCGCATGTCCAGGCGATGATAGTCGCCGAGCCTCTCGCCGTAGAGGGGGCCGATCACCGGCACGATTGCGGGAGAACCGTCGGGATCCGTCACGGCGACGGCAGAGACCGCGGTCGTCGGCCAGCCGGAGTGATAGAGCCAGGCGAAGTTGAAGTTCCATTCGTCCCCTGGGCGCCAGTTCAGGTCGATCGTGAGCGCGTGGGTCTGGTCGATCGAGCGCGGGACGTCACGGCCGTCGATTCGATCGGTGACCTCCGAGAGCGCGTAGCCGACCCACCAGGCAAAACGGCCGGCTGAGCGGCGGCTGAGAAACAACTCGATGCCTTCGGCGGAGGCGCTCTCGGGCGCGATCAGGATACGGTCGTTGGTCGCTTCGGGATTCGGAGTGAACGCGTCGAAGATGTTCTCGTAGCGCGGTCGAGGATCTGTGATCTCGCGCTGATAGGCATCCACGCGCAGATCGAGACGGCGGCCGGCCACGCGGAAACTGCGTTCCCAGCCGACGAGTCGGTGCTCGGCCCGCTCGGCGGGAAAGAACCGGGTTTCGCCATCTTCCACCTGCAGTTCGTGCGGCCGTTGGCTCTGGTAGAAGTAGCCCCAACTCGCGCGAAGAGCTCCCGCGTCCCCCACGTCGTAGACAGCGTTCAGCCGTGGGGAGATCTGATCCTCTTCGGTCAGTCCCTGGCGGTCCCAGCGTACCCCCACCTCGAGGGCCAGGGGGTCGGAGATCCGAACTCGATCGGCCGCATAGAACGCGTACTGCTCGTCGGAGAACGACCGATCGAACCGTGTGGTGCCGTTTCCGGACGAACCGGGCGGCGTCGCGATCTCGTCGAGGAAGAGCCGTCTGTTGAAGTAGTCGTAGCCAACGTCATAGCTGCGCGCATCGAAGCCCCACTTCACGAGATGGCGGTCCGACGGCTGCCAGCTCCAGTCTTGCCGCAGACCGAACACATCCATCTTCCGCACATCCTGGATCTCGAACTCGCGGTTGAAACTCTCTTCCGAGGCGTGTCGATCGCGATCGACACGCCCGAGTGACACGGCGCTCTCCACGAAGGCCTGCGATCCCACGATCCCCAGATGCCGACCCCAGAGATACGTGTTGCCGTAGCCGGTGTCCGACTCCTCCCGCTCCGGGAAGCCGTCTTCGATCTCACTCTCCCTCTCGTCCAGACGATCGTCGGCGGCCAGGACCTGGAGCGCCACGGATTGCGACGGCCCCAGTTCGTAGTCCAGCTTCCCGAAGAGGTCCCAGTATGTGGGCCCGCTGCCCTCTCGCTCCTCCTCTTCGTCCTCGCCGACCAGGCCGAGGATCAAGTCCAGGTAGCCGCGGCGCAGTGACGTCATCCAGGCACCCTTGCCGTTGGCAAGCCGCCCCGCGGCGCTGGCCCTGGCCATCGTCAGGCTGATCCCGAGATCGAAGCGGCGCGCATCGGGCCGTTTGGTCGTCATGTCGAGAACGCCGGACATCCGGTCGCCGTACTCCGCGGGGAAGCCCCCATTGATGAGGTCGACCCCACCAAGCGTGTCCGGATCGACGATGCTGAAGACCCCCTGGAAGTCCTTCAGGTGGTACGGCTCGAAGATCTCCTGGCCGTCGATCCGCTGCAGGTTCTCACGGTAGAGCCCGCCACGTACGTTGAACTGGGCCGAAACGTCGTTGCCCGAGACCCCGGGCAGAAGCGGCAGAGCGCGGAAGACATCGTCACCGAAGTGAGGCAGTTCGAGGATTTCCGCGCTGGTGAGGGCGACTGTCGGAGTCGGTTCGTCCCGGTTGATGCTGTAGCCGGCCGTGACATTGATCTCGTCGAGCGCCACGGGCATGTCGACGGACTCCTCCTCCGGCTCTTCCAACTGCTCCAGCGGCGGATCCTGAGCGCTAACGCCCGGGCTCCAGAGCAGCACCGGCAGACAAAGCAGGGTGGCGAACTGTCGAAGACCATCAACTCGAATCATCGGATCGGCTCCTCTCGAGCGGGGCGGGCTCTAGCTAGAGATTGGGTCTACCCCGGAAAGCGGGACCATGTTGGGGGACGGTTCCGAGCCGTCAATCGCCGCAAGTACTCACCGTATCGGAGACTTCCCTGGTTCTCGAGCGGGAAGGAGTGAGCGCCACCCCCTCCCATCTCCTCCCAAGCGCTCACGTCACCTGGGAGCCGACCTCTCCTGCCCCAAGACGGGCGGGTGCAGCCTCTGCCGTGCCGCCGCCTAGAAGCTGAACCGCGCCCCCAGCCGCCAGACCCGTCCGCGGACCAGCCGCACCGGGGCGCCGAAGGGCCGGTCGCTGTCCAGGGACTGTTCCGCTTCGATCACGGTGTCCGCGTTGCCGACGTTGAAGACGTCGATGCCGACGCCGAGCAAGCGGCCATCGCCTACTGTGAAGTCCTTCTCCACCCTCAGATCGAGGCTGATGCCGTCGTCCACACGGAAGGCGCCCGCGGGGTAGCCGTAGATCTGCGAGCGTTGATCCACGTCTTCCACTCGAAGCTGCTGGTTGTACGTGTTGCCCGAGAAGAAGCGGAAGTACCCTCCAACCACGATCCCGCCCGGGAGCTGGGCGTTGCCGAGGACCTTGATCAGGTGGGTCGGATCGATCGTCAGATTGCCGTAGGCGTTGATCTGTGTGTTCGGGTCGCTGAAGAAGGTCGAACCGCCGAGCGAGGAGCCTCTACCGTCCTAGAACTCGGACAGGGTGTTGTTGTCGCTGCCTCTTGCCTCGCCGTAGGTCCACGAAGCCTGCATCTGCCAGTTGTTGCGCCACCGCCTGGAGAGGCTGGCCGTGATCCCGGCGTACTTGCGGATCTTCTTGAAGCAGGTGAGTTCCTTGTAGGCCTGTCCGTAGTCCTGGCAGTGGTCCACGTTCGTGAAGTAGAACCGGTTCTCGCCCTCGTTCGTCTGGTTCAGAACGTTGTAGGTGCGACCGCTGTTCGGATCCGTGTACCGCGTGGGTTCGAACTCGCCGGTGAGGTTCACGCCGTCCAGGAAGTCGTGGTTCGTCCGGTAGGTCGCCGTCACGTCGAGTGAGACGGTACGCGTGAGGACCTTCTCCCAGCCGACGTCCAGAGCGTTCATGTAGGGCACGCTGAGGCCGTCGTCGATCGTCCACTGGCCGGGCCCTCGCGCTTCGGAGAAGTCGAGTTCCCACACCTCGTCGTCGGCGTTCCAGAGGTAGCCCGTCCAGTCGCTCTCGGGGGCCAGCCGGCTGTAGAACAGCGAGATGACCTGGTGGTAGTAGCGCCCCCAGTGCGCCTTCAGCACGGAATCGTTGTCGTCGCCGAGGTTGATGTTCAGGCCGATGCGCGGCGCGATGGCGAGGTCGGGCGTGAACACGGTGCCCTGGTCGAAGCGGACCGCGTTCACGTCCGACTCGAGGGCGCCGCGCCAGTAGTTGGCCCGCACGCCGAGGTTCAGCCGGACCCGGTCGTTGATCCCCCAGGAGTCCTGCACGTAGCCGACGATCTTGTCGGTGTCGGCATAGGTGTCATAGCCGGTGCTCTCGTAGAGGATGTAGGGCTCGCCGGCGAAGTCGTAGTAGTACCTGCCGCCCGACAGCCCGCTCAGCGTGTTGACCAGCGTGTTCTGCAGCTCGACGCCGAACTTGAAGTCGTGCTCGCCGCGGATGAAGTCATCCGTGAAGTGGCTGACCGAGGCGAGGAGCTGATAGCGCTCCCGGTTGGCGTTGAATGGCCCCCACCAGTTCTCGGTAAGGCGGTCTTCAAAGGCGTCGTAGCGGGCGGGAGTGTCGCCGCTGTCGGGGAGTTCGGTCTGGCGCTGGTGGTAGCCGCCGAACTTCAAGTCGAGCAGCGTGTCCTGGGACAGCATGTCCGTGTAGTTGAAGTTGAACAGGTACTGGGTCTGAATGTTGCTGAAGGTCGCGCCGGGGGCGACCAGGTCACCCTCGTCCGCGCCCTGGTAGAGCGAGTCGCGGGTGCTGTACTCGAGCATGCCGCTGAAGATCTTCTCCTGCGTCGGCGTCCAGTTGATCTTGCCGACGAAGCGGGGCGCCTCTTCGCTCGGGGCGTTGACGTGGCCCCCGCTGGCCGCCGAATCCTCCTCGCGGTACTTGACCGAGGTGAAGAACCACGCCTTGTCGCGCTGCAACGGCCCGCCGATGTCGAAGTGGACGTCCGTGTCCGAGCGGTCGCTGCCGCTCCGCTGGAGGTCGGGATCGTTCGTGTTCTGGGATTGCCAGTCGTTGTCGGCGAACTGCAGGTCGACCATGCCGTTCATGTCGTTCGAGCCCTGCTTCGTCGTCACGTTGACGATCACGCCGCTGTAGCCGCCGTACTCGGCCGATGCCCCGGCGCCGAGGACGGTGACGTCCTCAACCGAGAAGAAGCCGAGAGGGACCTCGCTCTCGCCCGCTTCCGGGCTGTTGATGATCACGCCGTCGACCGAGAACTGGACCCCCTGATCGGACGAACCGAAGGCGGAAGGGCGCTCTCCATCCGTGCCCTCCGAGTGGACACCGGGCGCCAACTGGACGACGCTCCGGATGCTGCGGCCGGTCGGCACGTCCATCAGGATCTCGTTGTTGAGTTCCGTCGTCTGGAGCGTCGAACTGCGGACGTCGATGAGCGGCGAGCCCTCGACGATGATCACGTCCTCGACGCTCCCCAGCTCCATCGCGAGGTCCACGCTGAGGGTCTTGCCGACCGTGACGACGATGTCCCCCTGCTGGGCGGTCGAGAAGCCCTCGATCGAGGCTTCAACCGTGTAGGTGGACGGCAGGAGGGCGACGAAGCGGTAGCGGCCGTTCGCGTCCGTCATCGTCTCGCTCGTCGCGCCGAGTTCCGTCGACGTGAGCGTGACGCCTACGCCCGGCATCCGGTCGCCGTTCGGATCGGTGATCGTGCCGGTGATCGAGCCGCGCTCGATCGATTGGGCCGATGCGGCCGCACAGGCGAAAGCCAGAAGTACCCCCAAGCCGATCATCCGTGGGGTGCTTGCCGAGAGGGCAAGTGCGCGAGAACCGGTGGTTCCGCGGTGCTTCATCTAGTGCCTTCCTTCCTGTTCTGCTGTCGAGGGGCTCCTGAGAACGTATGTGCGGGCCAACGAACCGACGATGCGATGCCGGCCGGAGTTTCTGTAGCAGTGTGCCAATCACGTTAGCGCCGCGCCTGCGGCGTGTCAAAGCCGTCCAGTCGCTTGAACGCGAGCGCCGGATCGAGGCGGGCAGAGCGGATGCCGACGAGGACGTCGGCGCCACCCAGTGGCAAGCGGCGCGCCTGGCCGCGGGGGCGCCACGCACCGCATCCCCGTCGAGGAAGTCCACTTCCGCGCGCCTGGCCGCGCGGGGGCGAGCGCCTACTGCCGGCCCACTTCCTCGATCGCCTCGAGGCCGCCCACCCGGGCGGCGTTGTCGAGGTAGACCTGCCGCACCTTCTCCTCGAACAGGCCGCGGTCGATCTCGTTGAACTCGAGACCGAGCTTCTCCAGCTCGACAAGGGCCGCCGCGGTCATCGACGTCATCGCCTCCCGTTCGGCCGTGACGGATGCTCTGCCGGCCTCGATCACGGCCTCCTGGATGTCCGGCGGCAGTTCGTCGTAGAGCTTGCGGCTGAAGATCAGGGCGACGGCCAGGTAGAGGTGCCGCGTGTAGGACACGTACTTCGTGACCTCGTAGAAGCGCTCCTGGTGGAGGTCGACGTGGTCCGTCTCGGCGCCGTCGACCACGCCCTGCTCCAGCGCCGAGTAGAGCTCGCCGAACGACATCGGCGTCGCCTGGGCGCCGAGGGCGTTGAAGGTGTCGACCAGGATCGGAGTCGGGATCACACGGATCTTCAGGCCCTCGAGGTCGTCTGGCGTGACGACCGGCCGCTCCGCGTTCCAGGCGTTGCGCCGGCCGGCGAACCACCAGCCGAGGACGACGACGTCCAGCTCCTCCTCGATTCGGTGAGCGACCCGTTCGCCGACCGGGCCGTCGAGCACCCGGTAGAAATGGTCGAGGTCGCGGAAGATGAAGGGGAAGTTGAAGATCTCGGCCTCCGGGACGAAGGCGGCAATGCCGCCGCCGGCGCTGGCGGCCGAGGCGGCCAGCGCGCCGAGCTTCACCATCAGGGTCGCCTCTTCCTCTGTGCCGAGTTGCTCGTTCTCGAAGATCTGGACCTGGACCGCGCCGTCGGTGCGATCCCCCAGGACGCGCCGGAACCCCTCGAAGCCGACCTGGAACGGGTGTCCGACGGGTCCGTTGTGTGCGACCTTGAGCACGGTGACGTCGTCGCCGCCGCGGCAGCCGATGAGTAGCAGGGCGAGGATGCAGATGCCGAGTAGTGCGGCGTGGCGCTTGGCGCTGCCGCCGCTACGCGGCGCGGCTTCTCTCAGAAGCCGGCGGGAACCCGGGTGGCGCGGCGCCGCGCCACCCGCGAACCAGTCCGTGCGCCCGTCTGCGGGCGTACGGATGGCACGCCGGCGCACCCGGTCTTCGCGGCCAGAGTCACTCATAGCCGAGCGCATGCGGGAGCCACAGCGTGACCCCGGGGACGAAGGTGATCACCATCAGCATCAGGAGCAGCAGCGCGAGGAAAGGAAGCAGTTTGGGCGTCACCTTCTCGATCGGCGTCTTCGCGATGCCGCAGGCCACGTAGAGGCAGATTCCCACCGGCGGCGAGATCATCCCGATGCCGACGTTGGCCGCGACGAGGATGCCGAAGTGGACCGGATCCATGCCGAGGGCGAGCGCCGCCGGCAGCAGGATCGGCATCAGGATGATGATCGGCGGCAGGGCGTCCATGACCATGCCGAGGAAGAGGAAGACCAGGTGGACGAAGAGGATGAATACGATCCAGTTCGGTGCGTGGGTCGAGATCCCCTCGGCCAGCAGGTGCGGCAGCCGCTCGAAGGTCAGAACGAAGGAGAACATGGACGCCGTCCCGAGGACGAACAGGACGACGCCGGAGAGCGAGGCGGTCTGCAGCAGGACCTTCGGAATGTCCTCCAGCTTCAGCTCCCGGTAGACGAAGAAGGACACGAGGGCGCCGTAGACGACCGCGACCGCGGACGCCTCGGTCGGCGTGAAGACCCCGCCGTAGATGCCGCCGAGGATGATCACGATCATGAACAGCGGCAGGACGCCGTTGCGGACCACGCGGAGGCGCTCCGGCCAGGACGCCTTCGCTTCGAGCGGCAGGTTCAGGTCGAGGGCCTTGATCCAGGTCAACCCCATCAGGGCGAGGCCCAACACGATCGCCGGCGTGACGCCGGCCGCGAACAAGGCGCCGATCGACATCCCGGAAACCACGCCGATGATGATCAGGTCGATGGCCGGCGGGACGAGCGTCGAGACGCCGCCGGCCGAGGCGAAGACGGCGGTCGCGAAGGCCGGCGGGTACTTCCGCTGGCGCATCGCCGGCAGGGCGACGGAGCCGATCGCCGCCGTGTTCGCGCTCGGCGAACCGGAGATACCCGAAAACAGCATGGTCGACAGGATGACGACCAGCCCCAGCCCGCCCGGAAGGCGGCCCACGAACTGCATCGCCAGGTCGACGATCCGGCGCGCCATGCCGCCATGCGAGATCAGCGAGCCGGCGAGGACGAACAGCGGCACCGCGAGCAGCGGGAAGGAATCGAGACCCGCCAGGAACTTCTGCGGCATCACGATCAGAAACTCGGGCGAGCTGTAGAGCAGGCCGACCATGGCCGCGAGGGCCAGTGCGATGGCCACCGGCACGCCGAGCAGGAGTGCCGCCACCAGGGTCAGGATGACCAGGATTCCCATCGGCGCCGGCGTCCTACTCCGCTCCGGACGCCAGGAACCCGGGTGGCGCGGGCCGCGCCACCCGTGAACCAGTCCGTGTGCCCGTCAGCGGGCGCACGGATGGAACTCCCGGCGCCAGTTGACGACGACGTAGTAGAGGGTCAGCGTGCTGCCGACGAAGGCGGAGGAGTAGGGGATCGCCATCGACATGCGGGTCGCGGGCGCGAGCATGTCGTGCACCTCGATCGCGAAACGCAGGGACTGGTAGGCGAAGACGGCGAGAAAGAGCGCCGCGCTCGCCGCGACGAGCGTTCCGATCAGCCTCTGAGCGGCCGGTGGCGTTCGGTCGACCAGGAAGCGCAGCGCGAAGTGCGCGCCCGTCTTCATCGCATAGGCGGTGGAGAGCGCGGCAAGCCACATCAGGAGGAAGCGGGCCAGTTCCTCCGACCAGGACAGGGACGCCTCCAGCACATAGCGGAAGACGACCTGGGAGAACGTCACCGCGACCAGCGCGACCAGGATCGTGCACACCGCGACCTCGAGCGGGTGGCGGACCAGGCTGCGGATCATGGTGGCGAGGCGCTTCAATGCATGTACTGGCCGCCGTTGACGTAGAAGCTGGCGCCGGTCGTGAACTCCGCCTCGATCATGCACTCGACGATCCGGTTCACGTCCTCGAACTCACCGAGTCGGCCCATCGGCAGGGAGCCGAGTTCCCGCGCCAGCCCCTCCTCCGTGTCCAGGTCGTAGCGGTCGATCACCTCCTGCGTCCGGACCGAGCCGGGCACCAGGCAGTTCACTCGAATTCGCGGCGCGAGTTCGCGCGCCAGGCACTTCGTCAGGGCGAGGATGCCTCCCTTGGCGCTGCAGAAGTTCGCGCCGTTCAGACGGCCGATCTGACCGCAGGCGGCGGCGACGGTGACGATCGCGCCGGGCCTGTCCGGATTGTGGAAGACGTACTCCTGGCAGCAAATGAAATGGCCCTTGAGATGTGCCGACTGGACCGAGTCCCACATCTCGTCGGTCATCTCCAGGAAGGGAGCGTCGCGGTTGATGCCGGCAAAGTTCAGCAGGATGTCGACCCGCCCGAAGCGGTCGATGGCCGCGTCGAACATCGCCCGCACCTGCTCCCGGCTCCCGACGTCGGCCTGATGCGTCATCAGCCGCTCGGGGTCGACCTGGGCGGCGATGCGGTCGAACACGGCCTGGCCGCGCGCCTCGTTCAGATAGTGGATGAGCACCCGGAACCCCTTGAGCGCGAAGTGTTCCGCCAGTTCGGCGCCGAGGCCGTTCGAGGCGCCGGTGATCACGATGACCCTGTCTTCACTCATTCCAGCCCCTGCCCGTCAGTTGGTCCAGGCCCGCCGGTCGGTCACTCCAGTTCCACCAGTTACTCATTCCACGTCAGCCCTCCTGGCCGCCCCAGATGTCGCCGACCGTGAACCCGTTGGGGAAGGGATCGTCCTCGTCGACGACGTACTGGGCGAACCCCGTGATCCACGCCGTGCCCGCCAGGGTGGGAACGACGGCGTCGATGCCGCCAACGTTCTCCTCGCGCACCAGACGGCCGGCGAACGTCGTGCCGAGGACGCCTTCGTGAACGAAGTCCTGGCCGAGCGGCAACTCCCCCTTGGCCCACATCGCCGCCATCTTCGCGCAGGTGCCCGTGCCGCAGGGGGAGCGGTCGAGGGCGCCGGTCCAGGTGAGCGGCCTGTTCCAGTCCAGCTTGCCGGTCGAGACGATCACCGTGTTCCGCCGGTGGGCGCCTGAGGTCAGCGGCGGCGCGGAAAGCTGGGCGATCGTCACGCCGCGGATCTCGGGGTTGCTCGGGTGGACGGGCGGCGGCAATTGCTCCTGGCAGGCGGCCTTGATCATCTCGCCGGCCCGGGTGGCGTCGGCGGCCTCCTCCGGCGCCAGGGTCAGGCCCACCTGGTCCGCGTCGGCGATCACGTAGAACATGCCGCCATAGGCGACGTCGACGGTCACCTTGCCAAGTTCGGGGACGTCGAGCACGGCGTCGAGATGAACGGCGAAGGCGGGCACGTTCTCGAACTCGACTCGCTTCACCTTGCCCCGCTCGACGTCGGCGCGCACCCGGATCAGCCCGGCGGGCGACTCCAGGGTGAGTTCGGTGACGGGCTCGCTGTGCGCGACCATCCCGGTCTCGATCAGCACGGTGACCACGGCAATCGTGTTCGTGCCGGACATGCCCGGGTACTCGACCTGCTCCATGATCACGTAGCCGGCTGCGGCATCGGGGTGGGTCGCCGGCAGGATCAGGTTGCAGTTGGCCGCCGGATAGCCGCGCGGTTCGCGCAGCATGCGCAGCCGAAGCTCGTCCGCCTCGGTCTCCAGGTAGCGCATCTTCTCGAACATCGTCCTGCCCGGGACGTCGAGGACGCCGCCGACGATCACGCGCCCCGGTTCGCCGCAGACGTGCGTGTCGACGGCGTGGATCACCTGGGAGACATGCATGCGGAACTCAGCCTACGGCAGCGCGAGACGATCGGAGAGCCCGGTGAAGTGCGCTCAAGACGCGCATGCTCGCTCAGGAGGCTCCGGCCCCGGCGGGCGGCATGACGGTCATCTTCATCCAGTCCGCCGTGTTGTGAAAGTCGGCGACGACGCTTCCCGGCGGCACGAGCGCGTCGCAGGCGGCTCGCTGGTCGGAGGATAGCGACATGTCGAGCACCGGCAGCAGGTCCTCCAGCTGCTTGAGCGTCCGCGGGCCGATCAGCGGCGCCGTGACGCCGGGCTGATCCTTGGACCAGAGGATCGCAAGCTGGGCTGGAGTGAGACCCGAGTCCGCCGCGATGGCGGCGAACTTCCGGCCGACGTCGATGCCGGCGCGGGTGACCCGGTCGGCGTAGAAGCCGCCGCGAAGCGCCGCGCGGGAGTTCTCCGGATAGTCCGAATCGCTGAGGTAGCGCCCGGCGAGCACTCCCATCGCCATGGGCGCCCAGGTGATCACGCCCAGGCCGAGGCGCTGGCACATCGGGATCAGTTCGTTCTCGATCCGGCGGTCGAGCAGGTTGTAGGGCGGCTGCTCGCTGACGAAGCGGGCGTAGCCCTTCAGCTCGCTCGTCATGACCGCTTCGGCGACCATCCAGGCCGGGTGGGTCGAGCAGCCGATGTAGCGGATCTTGCCGGCCCGGATCAGATCGTCCAGGGCGCGCAGGATCTCGTCGAAAGGGATTTCGGGAGAGGGTCGGTGGAGCTGGTAGAGATCGATGTAGTCCGTCTGCAGGCGGCGGAGCGACCCTTCGCAGGCGCGGATCAGGTTGAGCCGCGAGTGGCCGTACTCGTTGGGACCGATGCTGGTCGTGTAGTCCACGACGCTCTCGCCGACCACCCGGCGTCCGTGATCGACCTTGGTCGCGATCAGCAGGTCGTGGCGCCGGCCGTTCGCCCTGAGCGCGCGGCCGATGATCCGCTCGCCCTCGCCCTCGGCGTAGACGTCGCCGGTGTCGATCAGGTTGATCCCTTTGTCCATCGCGGTTTCCAGCATCCGAACGCACTCCGGTTCCGGCGTCGGATCGGCGAAGTTGTCGCTGCCGAAGCAGAGCGGCGCGACCTTCACGCCGGTCCGTCCCAGGATGCGGTATTCCATGCTTCCCTGTTCCTGTCCCTGGTCGCGCTCGCGTCGCCTTGGCTACTTGTGCCAGCGCCGTCCGTTGTTCAGGCCGTCCGCGCGCGGGAACGGCCCTTCGCGCATCGCGGCATGGTAGGCGAAGCTGGCCAGGATGACGGACGCCTGCTGCAGGTCGTCCGCGATCAACCGGTCGTAGACGTCCATGTTCGTGTGGAACGTCGCGTTGAAGAACTCGAGATCGTCCTGGATGAACTGGAAGCCCTGGAGTCCGGCTTCGAGGAAGGCCATGTGGTCCGTGCAGCAGGTGTTGCCGGGCACGATCCAGGACATCCCCAGGTCGTGGAACGGCGCCATCCAGGCCTCGAAGATCGGCCGGGATGCGTCGTTGCCCTGCAGGTAGATGCCGCGGAAGCGCCCGTACCAGTCCACGTTGAAGTAGACGGAGAGGTTGGCGTGGGCGGCCGGCTTGTCCGGTGCTTTCGGGTCGCCGCCTGCTTGTCGTTCGCCGGCGCGGCCGTCCGCGGCGCCGGTTGGGATCCCGTCTGCCGGCCGGCCGCCGAAGTGCTCGCGGACGTAGCCGCGGGAACCGAGCAGACCGGCCTCCTCGGCGCCCCAGAGGGCGGCGCGGATCGTCCGCCGCGGCCGGGCGTCGATGGCGCGCAGCAGCCGCATCGCCTCGATCACGATCGCGCTGCCGGCGGCGTTGTCCGTGGCGCCGGTGCCGGCGGGCTCCGCGTCCAGGTGGCCGCCGATCATCACGACTTCGTGCGCCAGGTCGCCGCCGGGCAGTTCGGCGATCACGTTGTAGTCGAGCGGGTCGTCGGCGCTGAGGACGTTCCTGACCTCGACCTCCATCGAGACGGGCGTTCCGGCGGCCAGCAGCCGCATCATCCGGTTGTAGTGCTCCGCCGCGACGACGACGCGCGGCATCGGCAGGGGTTCGTCGAGCGGCAGCGGGCCGTCGCCCGAGACGTGGACGATCCCCTTGTCCATCGTGCCGACGTTTTCGGAACCGACCTCGACGAGGACAGCGACGCCTTGCCCTTCCAGGAACGTCTCGATGGCGTGGCGCGTCAGCTCGGGTTCAGCCTCGTCGTCGTCCGTCGACGGCGTGGGGTTGTTTCGCGGGTCGATCTCGAGCCGCGTCATCCCGCTGAGCTCCTCGTCCGAGAGCCGGACCGCCTGCGGCGAGAAGTTGGGAACCAGCTCCCGCTCGGGCGAGATGAGGAGGATCGTCGTGCCGATCCGTTCTCCCAGCGCGTTCAGGTCGTCCCGTGTCCGGATGGTTGTGAGATCGACCGCGGCGACCGGCCCGGCGACGCTGCCGTTCGTGCTCCGCGTGCCCGGCTGCGCGTAACCGATGACCGGCTGGTACTGCGGCGCCGTGATGTGAACCGACGTGTAGCGGTTCTCCCAGGCGTAGCCGAACTCGCCCCAGGGTTCGAGCACAGCGTCGAGACCGAAGCCCTCGAAGGTCTCGCGAGCCCAACTGGAGGCGGCATCGTAGGAGGGGGAGTTCGCGTAACGCGGACCGTAGAGATCCGTCAGAACCCGGGCGAACTCCATGACCCGTGAGCGATGGAAGCCCTCGTCGCGGAGGCTGGCGACGACGTCCGGATCGACCGTCTCCGCCGGCGCGGTCGTCCCGATCATGGCGCTGGCGCCGTCCTCGCTGGCCGGCCCTCCGCACGTGGCGGCCATCGCCAGGAGTGCGAGGGGGACGAGCAACCGGTTGACACCGCGCGGGTTCACTGCCGCCCGGCACTATACAGCCGTCTCGGCAACGCGGTCGTCCCGCCGCATCGGGTGCTCCGTTCCCGGGCGCGCGGGCATCCCTGCCCGCATCCGCCAACTACACTGCCGGCGTGTCAGCGATCGGCATCGCCGTCCTCCTGTTCGTCGCGCTCACGCTGTTCGTCGGCGTCCGCACGTACACGAAGATCGGCGGCCGTGCGACGAACTACTACGTCGCCGGCAACGCGATGCCGGTCGGCGTCGTCGGCATCACGCTGTGCGCCCAGGCGTTCGACGCGAACGGCTCCGTGGGCAACGCGTCGCTCGTCCATTCGAGCGGATTCTGGGCCGGCGCGGTCATTCCGATCGGCCTGGCGCTCTGCCTGGTCATCGCCGGAACCTGGTTCGCCGAACCGCTGCACCGGATGCGGCTGATGACGTTGGCCGACTTCTACCGGCGGCGGTACAGCGTCAGGACCGAGACGCTCGCCGCGTGCCTGATGCTCCTGAGCAACATCGTGCTGGTAGCCGGCAACCTGGCGGGGCTCGGCCTCCTGCTGCGGGTCGTGTTCGGCCTGCCGTACCTGCCGATGCTGATCGGCATCGCGGTCTGCATCCTCGCCTACGCGGTTTCAGGCGGTCTCCACGCGACGATCGCCACCAGCGTCCTCCAGGTGTCGATCTTCATCGTCAGCATCGTCGTCGCGGTGGCCTGGCTGGGCGGTGCCCACGGCTGGGGCGTCCTCCTCGCCGCGGCGCCCGAGGGCAGCATGAGCCTGGACGGCCTGCTGTCGCGCGAGCACGGAGCCCTCGTGAACTGGGCGGCCCTGGGATCGCTGGCGCTCGGCGACATCGTGGCCATCGACTTCATCCAGCGGATGATCTCCGCTGATTCCGGTCGCTCGGCGAAGCGCGGTTGCTACCTCGCCGCGGGGGTGACCGTGGCGGTCGGACTTGCCGTGTCCCTGATCGGCCTGGCGGCCCACTCTTTCGGCCGCGAAGCGGGGTCCTCGCTGCTGATCGACCTCGCGCTCAGCGATCTGCCGATGCTCGTCGGCGGGGCGATCCTGCTCGGGATCATCGCCGCCAGCATGTCGACCGCGAGCGGCGTCGTGCTCGACCTCGCGAACGTGATCACCCGCAACCTCGTGCAGCGCCACAGCCGGTCGACGTGGGATGACGACCGGATGCTTCACGTCTCCCGCTGGATCGCCCTGCCGACGATGGCGGGCGCCGTTGTCTTCGCCTACCTGCGACCCGAACCGGGCGTCCTGCTGATCCTCGCGTTCGACATCGTGCTGGCGGGCTGCTTCGTGCCGCTCCTGCTCGGCTTGTTCTGGCGCAGGGCGAACACGCCCGGGGCGCTTGCGGGTGTCCTCGTCGGCAGCGCCGCGCGCCTCGTTCTGCACTTCGCGGTTGCGGACGCGTATCGCGGCCTTGACACCTTGCTGGCCCCGGTGTTCAGCCTGGCCGCGATGGTCGTCGTGTCGTTGCTGACGCAAGCTCGTCATCGGCCACGGCACGACGAGTTGAAGCGGGTTCCCTCCGAACGTGATCTGGTGGCGGGGCTTGACGGTGGCTAGGAGTCCGCGAGGTCAAGCGACGGGTCACTCTGGACCTGGGAACGCGGGCGTCTCGCCCGCATCGGGCGCTGGCCGTTGCCTCGACGACCAGGTGCGACGGCTGAGCGGCCTGCTCCGGCGCGAGCTCAAAGCCGAAGGCCTTGAAGTCAGGGAAGCCACGGAGAACGGCGAGCAGGTGCTCGTCATAGGCTCGATGCTGCTGTTTCCCAGGCGGCTGCTCGAAGGCCAGATGGCGGAGGCCGGAACCAGCGATCCGGCCACGATCGATCTCGATTGGCTCGCCTCCGCCAACCGCACCTACTTCCGCAACCTGCGCCGGTTCCATCCGAGTCTGGTGAAGCGACCGGCTCGCCTCCGCCAACGGGTTGGGCCTGGACATCTTGAACAAGCGTAGCCTTTACGGTTGAGGCAAGTTCCCGCCCACTGGGTGCGCCGGCGTCCTCGCCGGCATCCGCTCTGGTCTGCACGCTGGTCGGTCTGAGGCGGAGCCTCGCAAGATTTCGACCAGCCTGCCTTCTCGAGAGCCCTCCTGACCTGCGTCGGCCTAACCGTGGGCAGTTTCTGGTTGGGCACCCGCCAGCATCCAGAAGGGGATGTCCAGCCATTCGACTTGCCTGGCGGTGGGAGGCTCCGTGACCACGACTGAGGTAGCGCTCGGCGTCAGGCCCGCCTGGTCCAGCGCCGCCCACAGCGTTCCGTGCTCGATGCAGTCCTCGAAGAAGCCTTCGAGCGCCTCTTGGAGCATCCTGTGGGATTCCTTCTTCGTTGGTCCGTGGCTCGAGACGTTTAGGGCGGGACAGGTGGCTACCCACGTCCTGCCTTCCCTGGTCGTCTCGATCTCAAGAGTGAGTTTCCAAGCGCCTCCTGGGTTCAAGGGCGTCCTCCTTTCGGGGCCCGAAGACTATAAGGGACTGAACCAGTGCAGCCCGGAAGGCTCGTGCAACGCCGAGTAGCCCCCCCGCCACCGCCCCGCCGGCGCGGCCAGCGGCGTACACTTGTCGGCCGATGCGGAACGCCTTGGCCCTGGGCCGTCGATCGATCCTGCTTGCGCTTGCTTTGGCCGCGGCCGTGGCGGGCTGCGGCGGTGACGGGCGGACGCCGCTCGTCGTCTACTCGCCGCATGGCCGGGATCTGCTGACGGTCGTCGAGCAGGCGTACGAAGAGGCTCGCCCCGATGTCGACGTCCGCTGGCTCGACATGGGGTCGCAGGAGGTCTACGACCGGATTCGCTCGGAGCGGGCGAATCCGCAGGCGGACGTCTGGTTCGGCGGTCCGGCGACGATCCTGGCTCGGGGCGCCGCCGAGGGCTTGCTGGCGCCGTCCGAGCCCGCGTGGGCCGGCGCCCTCGATCCGGTCGACCGGCACCCGGAGGGTCTCTACTACACGCTCTACCAGACGCCGACGATCATCGTGTACAACCGCGACGCGATCAGCGAGGAGGAGGCGCCGACCGACTGGGACGATCTGCTCGACGAGCGATGGCGCGACGAGATCGTGATCCGCGACCCGCTGGCGAGCGGCACGATGCGGACGATCTTCGGCAAGATCCTCGCCGACTCCGTGGTCGAGACGGGCAGCACGGAGGCCGGCTTCGACTGGTTGCGGCGGCTCGACGGCCAGACCCGTGAGTACGTGCACAGTCCGGCGGTGCTGCACGAGAAGCTGACGCGCCAGGAGGGCGTGCTCACGCTCTGGGAGATGACGGACACGCTGTCCCTGATCGACCGGGGCGCGCCGATCGCATACCGGTTCCCGGCGAGCGGCACGGCGGTGATCCAGGACTCCGTCGGCGTCGTCGCGGGGTCCGACCAGCCGGCCGAGGCGGAAGCCTTTCTGGACTGGCTCGGTTCGCCCGAAGCGCTCGGTCTGGCGGTGCGGGAGGCGTTCCGGTTGCCCGCAAGGCCGGACCTCGACGCCGGCGCGCTGGCGCCCTGGGTGGCGGACGTGCAGTCGCGTCTGCGACGGGCGGAGGTGGACTGGCGGATGATCGAGGAGAACGGGTCGGAGTGGATGGCGGAGTGGGACCGGGCCGTTCGCGGTCAGGGCGGAGGATGACCCGGCGCGGCCTGCGGTGACGGCGTCCGGCGTTTCCGTCCGCTTCGACGACGTCTTCAAGGCGTTCGACGACACGGTCGTGCTCGCGGGCGTCTCGGTGACCGTCGAGCCGGGCGAGATCTTCGCCCTGCTTGGGCCGAGCGGCAGCGGCAAGACGACGATGCTGCGGCTGCTGGCGGGCTTCGAGCAGCTCGACCGCGGCCGGCTGTTCATTGCGGACGAGTCGGTGGAGCATCTGCCGCCCGCACGCCGCGGCGTCGGCATGCTGTTCCAGAGCTACGCGCTCTTTCCGCATCTGAGCGTGGCGGAGAACGTGGCCTTCGGGCTGAACGTCCGGGGCGGCGGACAGGCCGGGATCGATTCGCGGGTGGCCGAGATGCTCGACCTCGTGCGCCTGCCCGGGTTCGAATCTCGCCGGATCGCGGAACTCTCGGGCGGCCAGCAGCAGCGGGTCGCTCTGGCCCGCGCGCTGGCGCCGCGGCCGCGGGTGCTCCTGCTCGACGAGCCGCTCTCGAACCTCGACCCGGCGCTGCGCGAGGACACCCGCGCCGACCTTCGCCGCGCGGTGAAGCAGACCGGGATCACGACCGTCCTCGTCACGCACGAGCAGGAGGAAGCGTTCGAGCTCGGCGAGCGCATCGGCGTCCTGAACGACGGCCGACTGGAGCAGGTCGCCGGTCCGGCCGGGCTCTACCGGGATCCGGCCTCGCGGTTCGTCGCCACCTTCGTCGGCCGCTGCTCCGTGCTGCCGGGCGTCGTGCGGGAGCGGACCGGCGACGGTGCGCTCGACGTCCGGATCGAGTCGCCGCCGGCCATTCCGGGCGTTGGGGAGGAACGGCCCACGGGCGACGCGCCCGGCGGCCGAGTCGAACCTGGCGCCGCCGGCGAGGCCTGGCGCTGCCGGGGCGGGGACGGCGTCGAGGCGGGCGCCGCGGTCCACGTCTGCGTCCGGCCGGAGTCCCTGGAGCTGCTGCCGGGACCGGGCCGTGGTCTGCGCGGCGAGATCGAGGCGGAGCGCTACACCGGCAGCAACAGCTTCTACACCGTGCGGTTGACGCGGGCGCTGGGCGACGGGGCGCCCCGGTCCGGGCGGCCGTCGACGGCGACCGTCGAGGTGGCGATGCCCGGCGCCGCGACCGGGCTGACCGGCGCCTGCTCGGTCCGGCTGCGGTCTGGCGAGCCGCCGCCGAGCGCCTTCCCCGCCGAGCGGGGCGGGGTCGAGCATGCGGGCTAGGCCCGCATGGCGCACCGAGGTCCGTAACCAGCGGATCCGCGGCCGCGGCAGGAGATCGATGAACCATGGGGGCTAGGCCTCGCACTCCGCAGCTTCGGACCCTGATGCCGTGGCTCGTGCTGGCGTTCCTCGTCTGGCTCGTCGGCTATCCGCTGCTCGTCGTCGCGGCGGAGGCGTTCGGCATCGGCGGTCCGGACGCCGACGGTCCGACGACGGAGGCGTTCCGGGCCTTCTTCACGCGCGCCGACGAGTGGAGGGCGATGTGGCGGACGCTGTGGATCTCGGTCCTGTCGACGCTGGCCGCGGCCGCGATCGGCGTGCCGCTCGGGTTCCTGTTCGAGCGCAACGAGATCCCGGGCCGGCGCCTGCTCGGCGCCCTGGTTGCGCTGCCGGTGGCGCTGCCGCCGCTGGTCGGCGTGATCGCCTTCCTGTTTCTTTACGGCGAGAGCGGTTTTGCGGCGCGGGGGCTGCAGACCCTGGGTCTCGACGTGTCGTGGCGGCTCACCGGGGCCTGGGCGATCCTGCTGGTCCACGCGTACTCCATGTACGTCTACTTCTACCTGTTCACGCGGGCGGGACTCTCGGGGCAGGACGGAGCGGCGATCGAGGCCGCCCAGAGTCTGGGCGCGAGCCGGTCGCAGATCCTCTTCCGGGTGACCCTGCCGCGGCTGCGACCGGCGCTGGCCGGGGCCACGCTGCTCACGTTCATGACGTCGCTCGGCTCGTTCTCGGCGCCCTACATCTTCGGCGGCGGGTTTCGGGTGATGACGACCCAGATCGTCGCTTCGAAGCTGAACGGCGAGCTGCGGATGGCGTACGTCGAAACGACGATGCTGGCGTTGCTCGCCTTCGGCTCGCTGTTGCTGCTGCGCCGGATCGATCCAGGCCTGGACCTGGCGTCGGGAGCTCGGGGCACGCCGCCGGCGCGCAGGCGGTTGCAGAGCCGAGGCGGCCGGATAGCGGCGGCGGCGGGCGGTTGGGTGCTGGCGGGCGTGCTGCTGCTGCCCCACGCGACGCTGATCGTGATGTCGCTCGTGCCCCCGAACACATGGACCGTGGAGGCGTTCCCGCCGGTGCTCGGCCTCGTGAACTACGGCGATCTCCTGTCGTCGACGGAGCGGTTGCGGCCGGCACTCAACTCCCTGTGGATGGCCGCCGCCGCGACCTTGGCGGCGGTCGTCGTGGGCGTCGCCGCTGCACGATTGTCGCTCCGTCGCGGCGGTCTGCCCGGCCGGGCTCTCGAGGCGATGATGACCCTGCCCTGGGCGATACCCGGCACCGTGTTCGCTCTCGCGCTGGCGGCCGCGATGAGCGTGAACGCACCCTGGGTCGGCCGGTTCGTGCTGGTGGGGACGCTCTGGATCCTGCCCCTGGCCTACGTGGTCCGCTCGCTGCCGCTGACCGGCCGGTCGATCTTCGCCGGGATGCGCCAGCTCGACCCGCGACTGGAGGAGGCGGCGGCGAGTCTCGGCGCCGGCGCGCTCAGGACGGTGCTCCAGGTCGTCCTGCCGCTGCTGCGGCCGGCGGTGATTGCCGGCGCGGGCCTCGCCTTCATCACGATGCTGGGCGACTTCGTGACCTCGATCGTGCTCTATACCTACGACACGCGGCCGATTTCGATCGAGATCCAGTCCAGCCTTCGGATCCAGGAGACGGGGATCGCCGCCGCGTACGGGGTGCTCCTCATGCTGCTGAGCGCTGCCGCCTTCATCGCCTGGGACGACCGCGCCGGGGGCCGGCTCTGAGCCGTCTGATGTCGAGCGGATAGTCCGGTGTCGCGCTTGATCCACGATTGCCCGGGACGACCGCACGGGCGCCCGCCTCTGAGGCGCCGCAGTTGATCCGCCATCGCCTGGCGGCGCTCATGGTGGTCGCCTTCGTCAGCACGCTGGGCGAGTTCCTGGTCGTGGCTCTGCTCCCGTTCTACGCCGAGCGCTACGGCGCGACGCCGCTTCAAGTCGGGGTCCTGGTGTCCGCCTTCGCCCTGGCGGCGATGGCGAGCGCGCCCCTCTGGGGCCGGCTCGCCGATCGGAGAGGCCGCCGGCCGGCGCTGCTTCTCGGCCTGATCGTGTCGGCTGCCGGTTACCTGCTCTTCGGCGTGGCGCAGTCGCTCGAGCTGCTGCTCGTCGGCCGCCTGGTGCAGGGAGCGGGCGGCGGCACGGTGCCGGTCGTGTTCGCCTACATCGCGGACTCGGTGACCGGCGAGCGGCGCGCCGAGGGCATCGGCTGGGTGACGGCGGTCACGAGTTCCGCGGCGATGATCGGCCCGGCAGTGGGAAGTCTCGCGGCCCGGCTTCATCCGGCCGGGGCCGGCGCCGTGGCCGCGGCGTTCAGCCTGGCGGCCGCGGCGTTTGCGCTCGCCTGGTTGCCGGAGTCGCGGCCGGGCCGGGCCGGCGGGGAAGCCGAGAAGACCCGCTACTCGATCCTCGGCGCGGTCGGTCGCGTGGCGGTCCAGCCGCTGCGTCCGCTGAATCTGCTGATCTGGATCTACGCCGCCGGACAGATCGGCATGGCGGGAATGACGGCGATCATCGGCCTCTATCTTGGACGTCGGTTCGGGGTGGACGAGTCGAACATCGGGCTGTTCTTCTTCTACCTGGGCGGGCTGTCCATCGCGTTTCGCGTGCTCGTTCTGGGATGGGCGGTCCGGCGCTACGGCGAGCTGAACGTCCTGCGCGTCGGCGCCGTGAGCTTCGGCGTCGGCCTGGTCGCGATTCCGTTCGCCACCGGCATCTGGATGCTCGGCGCGGCCGTGTTCTTCGTCCCCCTGGGCACCTCGCTGCTCTTCCCCTGCACGACGTCCCAGGTTTCGAAGCGCGCCCCCGGAAGCGATGTCGTCGGCCAAGTGCTCGGCGTGCAGCAGGCGTACGGCAACGCCAGCAAGATCGCGGCGCCGCTGGTCGCGACCTGGATGTTCCAGGCGCTGTCGCCGGAGGCGCCGTTCGTCGCGATTGGGGTGGTGCTCATCGTGGCGGCGGCGATGTCCGCGCGGTTGCCTGCGGCACCGGCCCGCTAGCGCCCCGAAACGCCTCGCAAGTTCGGTGTTTCGGCCCATCCCGTCCTCGCCTAGGGGCTTGCGCCTTGACTCACACGTAGCGTTCTGCGGCGCAAGCCCCTAGGCTTCCCGGCACAGGGAGGTACAGGCATGCCGGACTTTTCGTTGTCCACGCTGTCGGGCAGCACGCTGCTGGAGGCGGCGGGGATGCTGCTGCTGTTCATCGGCTTTCTCTTCGTGGGTTCGATCGTCCTGCCGGGGCGGCGGGTCGCCGGGCCGGAGCTGGAAGGGGAGACGCGCGTCTACAAGCTGAACGGCCTCGTGCTGTTCCTGGTCACCGTGATCCTGGGAGTCGTCGCCCATGTCTCCGGCTGGTTCTCCTTCTCGGTGCTCCACACGCACTTCGCCGCGTTGTTCGTCATGGCGAACGTGTTCGCCCTCGCTGTCGCGGCCTGGCTCTATCTCCGGGGAGCACGGCCGCGGAGTGCCTCGGCGGGAGATCGTCGGAGCTTCCTGATGGGCTCGGAGCTCAACCCGACCTGCTGTGGGGTGGACCTGAAGATGTTCAGCTACCGGCCCTCGCTGATCGGCTTGGCGGTGTTCAACCTGTCGTTCGCCGCCGTCCAGCACGAGATCTACGGCGAGGTGACGCTGGCGATGGCGATCTACCAGGCGATCACCTTCGTGTACGTGTTCAACTACTTCCAGTTCGAGTACGGAATGGTCCACACCTGGGACATCATTGCCGAGCGTTTCGGCTTGGGGCTGGTCTGGGGCGACTACGTCCTGGTGCCGTTCTTCTACTGCCTTTCCGGGTGGTGGCTGGTCCACGCGCCGGACACTCTGCCGCCGGTCGCGGCGGTCGGAGTCGTTCTGCTCGCCGCCTTCGGCTTCTGGCTCTTCCGCGGCGCGAACGAGCAGAAGCACCGCTTCAAGCAGGATCCGAACGTGAAGATCTGGGGCCGCCCCGCCGAAACCCTGGACGGACGTTTGCTGGTGTCCGGGTTCTGGGGCAAGGGGCGACACCTCAACTACACCGGCGAGATCTGCGTGTACTTCGCGTTCACCCTGACCACGGGCTTCGTGTCCTGGGCGCCCTTCCTGGTCCCGGCGTGGCTGGTCGGGCTGCTGGTGCACCGTTCCCGGCGCGACGATCGGCGCTGCCGCGCGAAGTACGGCGAACTCTGGGAGCGCTACACGAAGCGGGTGCGGTACTCGGTGCTGCCGTTTGTTCCGTAGGGAGTGTGGGCTGGACGCAAGAAGGGCGCGGCTTTCGCCGCGCCCTTCGAAGACTTGGTAGCGGGGGCAGGATTTGAACCTGCGACCTTTGGGTTATGAGCCCAATGAGCTACCAGACTGCTCCACCCCGCGTCAGGACGGAAAATCGTGGCATAGCGCGGGTGAGGTGTCAACCCGTCGTGCTGTCCAGCGTGAAGTGAGCGTGAACGGGGAGGGTGAATCCAGCGAGAAGTGAGCGTGAGCGGTTGGGATCGGGGATCATCGGAGGATGATTTTGACTCTCCAGACCCACGGACATCAGACACTTGAGGAGGTTCGCCGTTTCCTGTCGGGCAGCGAGGCGGTTGACTTCGTTCTTTCCGACCGCGTGTCGGCCTACTCGTTCATCCTCGAGACGCTGGTCAAGTTCCGCTACCGCGCGCTGCCGCGACGCGACAAAGGCTCGATCCGGGCATACCTGATGAAGATGACCGGCAAGTCGGAGTCGCAGGTGACGCGGCTGATCCGGCAGTACCTGGACACAGGCCGCATCCGGGACCGCCGGGGCGCGCAGGCTCATGCCTTCCGCCGGCGGTACACGAAAGCCGACATCGGCCTTCTGGCCGAGGTCGACGAGGCGCTGGGCCAACTGTGCGGGCACGCCACCCGCGCGGTGATGCGGCGGATGCACGAGGAGTACGGCGACGAGCGTTTCGAGCGTCTGGCCGGGGTGTCGAACGGGCAGTTCTACAACCTGCGCAAGTCGACGACCTACCGGCGCCGCCGCACCACCTTCCGGGAGACCCGAGCCACCGCGGTTTCGATCGGCGAGCGCCGAAAGCCCAGGCCGAAGGGTCGGCCGGGCTTCCTGCGCGTCGACACGGTGCACCAGGGGGACCGGGACGGCGAGAAAGGCGTGTACCACGTCAACCTCGTGGACGAGGTGACGCAGTGGGAGCATGTGGCGACGGTGCGCGCCATCTCGAAGCGTTGCCTCGTGCCCGTGCTGGAGGAGCTCATCAAGGCTTGTCCCTTCAACGTGCTGGGCTTCCACGCCGACAACGGCTCGGAGTACATCAACCACAAGGTGGTCGAGATGCTGAAGAAGCTCCACGTCCCGGACTTCACGAAGTCGCGCCCCCGCCGCAGCAACGACAACGCCCTGGTCGAGAGCAAGAACGGCAACGTGATCCGCCGCTGCTTTGGCTACGGGCACATCCCCAAGCTCTTCGCCCGGGAAGTCAACGCCTTCGCCCGCGACACGCTCTCGCCCTTCCTCAACTTCCACCGTCCCTGCCTGTTCCCGACCGAAGTCACGGACCGCAAGGGCAAGGCCAGGAAGCGCTACCGCTACGAGGATGTCGCGACCCCGTTCGAGAAGCTCCGGTCCCTGCCGAACGTCGAGCGGCACCTCAAGCCCGGCGTCACCATCACCGCTCTCGAAGGCCAGGCCGCGGCCATCAGCGATCTCGACGCCGCTGTCGCTCTGAAGCGGGCTCGCGCCAGACTCTTTGAACTCATCGCCCGGGAGTCCGATCCGCGGCGACGCCGGCGCGCCTGAACCGACCGCGGCGACGATGCCACCGATCACCACAGCCGCCAACTCCATGACCGCGGCGCCGAGCCACGAGAACCAACCCCCCGTGCCGAGCGCGCTACCCTTGGGCGGCAGACGGTACGGAACCGTCTGCCGCGTCCAGAAACCAACCCTGAACCGACCGGAATCGAAGCCTCTCTACCCCACCCGCCCCACGCTCATTTCAGGATTGGAAAACACTCCCGTGACGGGTGGGATGGCGCCCCGTCCCCTGCGGGTCGATCCGGCTTCCAGGCCGCTCCTCGTATAGGCTTTGCCCGTGTCGGCGACGCCTCCAGACCGGCTTGGGCGGCTGCGTGAGCGCATGGATCGTTGGCGCGAATGGACCCAGCGGTCGCTGTCGACGCTGATCGGTCTTGGGTTGATCCTGATTCTCCTGTTGCTCGCCAGGGCAGGCACCGAGAACTACGCGGAGCTTGCGGAGCTTGCGGAGCGGGAGGCGGAGCTCGAGTTTGAGCTCGAGGAGGCGGCGCTGCGGGTCGGCAGCCTGAGACGCACGCTCGTGCTGCTGCAGGACGATCCGGTGGTGCTGGAACGTCTGGCGCGCGAAGAGTTGGGCCTGGTGCGACCGGGTGACACGGTCGTCGTCCTGCCGCGGACGGACGACTGATCCAGCTCTGACCCGGTGTCCGCGTGGCGTGAACTCCGCCGCCGCGTTCGGCGCGGCGGCGACTACCGGGAGCTGGCGGCGGCCGAGCGCGCATCGGTCACAGGGCTTCCGGTGCGCGCGGCGTCGGTGGTGTTCGAGCTGCTGGCCGAGGAACGCGGCGCGGCCCAGCTCGTCGTCGTACCGAGCGAGAGCGAGGTGCTGGCCTGGACCGAGGGAACCCGGCTGCTCGGGCGCCGGGACGGGGCGCGGGTCGTCGCCTTTCCGTCTCCGGCTCTGACGCCTTACCAGCAGGCCGAGGCGTCGTTGCAGGTACGGGCCCAGGAGAGCGTCGCCTACGACGCCTTGCTGGGCGCTGCGCGGGCCACCGTGGTCTGCACGCCCCGGACCCTGTTCCATCGTCTCGCCGAACCGCGGGCTTTCCTGGAGTCTGTCGTCGACCTCCGGGTCGGGGAGGACGTTCTCCTGGAGGAGCTTCTGACCCACCTGGTTTCGCACGGCTACCGGCGCGCCGATCTGGTCGCGGCGGTGGGCGCGGTGGCGCAGCGGGGCGGCGTCTTCGATCTCTTCGCCCCCGGCGAACCGCGGCCGGCGCGACTCGACCTGTTCGGGGACACGATCGAGAGCATCCACCGTTTCGACGCTTCGACGCAGCGTTCCGAGGAGGCGGTCGAGTCGTTGCGTCTGCGGCCCCTGACGCCCTTTGCGGCCGCGCCGGAGCAGGCCGCCGAACTCGCCCTGGTGCTGCTGGAGGAACGGGGTGACGATCTGGCGGAACCTGCGCGCACGACGTTGCAGGAAATGGTGGAAGGGGAACCCTTCCCGGGATGGGAGAAGTACCTGCCGCTGTTGCAACGGAGCACGAGTCTCGGTGAGGTGATGACGGATGCCACGGTGGTCGTGGTCGAGCTCGACCGGGTGCGACGGGAGATCGAGCAGCACACCGAGATGCTCTGGGACGAGTACGCGAGACGGTCCGACGACGGTGACATCGTCGCCGAGCCCGAACGATTGACGGTGCCCAGCGCCGAGGTGCTCGACCTCGTCGAGGACGCGACTCTCCGGATCGGCGGCGCCCTGGACGAGCGGGCTGGCAGACGAACCCGGGTCGACTTCGGCGGTGTCGCAACGGATGTCCTGATCGATCAGCTTCCCCGCTTTCCGCGCGAAGTGGAGACTGCCGCGGCTCGCGGAGACGACCTGTGGCTGGTCGCGCGGGCCGGGCGTCACGAATCGCTCCGCCAGATACTCGGCAATCGCGAGATCGACTGGGATGGAGGCGCAGTGCGCCTGGTTGACGGCGAATTGGGACGGGGCTTCCGGCTGCCGGCAGCCGGTCTCGTGCTCTTCGGCGAGGGGCAGCTCTTCAGACGCCGGGCGGCAGCGCCCCGCCGCCGCCGGATGGGGCCCTTCGTGTCGGGCCTCGGGACCTTCGGGTCGGCGAGTTCGTGGTTCACGAGGATCACGGCATCGGCCAGTTCCTGGGGCTCAGGACGCTGGAAGGTCCGCCCGGTGACGGGCCCGAAGTAGCGGAGTACGCGCCTCGCAGGAAATCGCGGGCGGTGGAGGTCATGGAAGTTCTCTACTCGTCGGGCCGCACGCTGTTGCTGCCGTTGACGCGCCTGAACGAGATCGAGCGCTACAGCGGCATCGATGGGCTCGCGCCCCGTCTCGACCAGTTGGGCGGCAGCAGTTGGGCGAAGAAAAAGAGCCGGATCAGTCGCAGCCTGAAGGCGATCGCCACCGATCTGTTGAAGCTCTACGCGGAGCGACGGCTTGCGCAGGCCGTACCGATGAACGAGGACAGCGACCGCCAGTTCCAGTTCGAGAGCGCCTTCAGCTACGAGGAGACGCCGGATCAACTGGCGGCGGTGCACACGATCAAGGAGGACCTGCGCCGCGAACAGCCGATGGACCGGCTGCTGTGCGGCGACGTCGGCTTCGGCAAGACCGAGGTGGCGATGCGGGCCGCGTTCAAGGCCGTGGACAACGGACTGCAGGTCGCGGTCCTGGCGCCGACGACGATTCTCGCCGACCAGCACCTGCGGGTCTTCCGGGGGCGCTTCCAGGGCTTCGACTACCAGATCGAGATGGTCTCCCGGTTCCGTTCGGCGGCCCAGGTCAGGAAGATCCGGGAGCGTCTGGCGGCTGGCGAGATTCACATTCTCATCGGCACCCACCGGCTGCTGAGCCGCGACATCGACATGCCCTGTCTGGGCCTGGTGATCATCGACGAGGAGCAGCGCTTCGGGGTTGCCCAGAAGGAACGCCTGCGCGAGTTGAAGCGCAACGTCCACGTGCTGGCGATGTCGGCGACGCCCGTGCCGCGGACGTTGCAGTTGTCGCTGGCGGGGGTCAGGGACCTGTCGCTGATCGAATCGCCGCCGCGGGACCGGATGGCAGTCGAGACACGGGTGTTGCCGTTCTCGGGCGACCTCGTCCGCGAGGCGATCGAGTTCGAGGTCGAGCGCGGCGGCCAGGTGTTCTACGTCTACAACCGGGTGGAGGACATCGAGGGCATGCTCCGCTATCTGCGTGAACTCGTGCCGGGGCTCCGGATCACCGTCGGTCACGGCCAGATGGAGGAAGCGGAGCTGGGCAAGCGCATGCGGGCGTTCACTGCCGGTGAGTACGACCTGTTGCTCGCGACCACGATCATCGAGAACGGGATCGACATCCCGAACGTGAACACGATGCTCGTTCACCGGGCGGATCGATTCGGTCTGGCCCAGCTCTACCAACTACGGGGCCGGGTCGGCCGCAGCGATCAACTGGGCTACTGCTACCTTCTGGCGCCCCCGGACGCGGTGCTCTCGGAGGAGGCGCGCAGGCGACTCGTCGCAATCCGGGAGTTCACCGAGCTGGGCGCGGGCTTCCGGATCGCGGCTCGCGACCTGGAAATCCGGGGCGCCGGCAACCTGTTGGGAGCGGAACAGAGTGGCCACATCGCGGAAGTGGGAATCGAGACCTACATGAAGATGCTGGAGCAGGCGATCGCCGAACTCCGGGGGGAGGCGCCGGCGGACAGGCCGTCGGCGTCGATCAGCCTGCCGGCGACGATGTCGATTCCGGAGGACTACATCGGCGAGATTTCCCTGCGACTCGAGATCTACCGGCGTCTGGCGGACGCCGACGAGGATCCGGAGACCCTGCTGGCCGAACTGCGGGACCGTTTCGGGCCGCCGCCGGAGGCGGTGCATGCTCTGATTCGCGGCGCGGAACTGAAGCGGATCGCCGAGTCCCTGGGCGTTCAGTCGGTCGCGCACCGGGGCGATCGGCTGACGCTTCGACTTCGCCGCGACGCGAACGTCGATGTGGACCGCCTGATCCACTTCGTTTCCGAGCGGGAAGGCGCCAGCTTTACCCCGGATGGGGTCCTGACGCTCTCCGGGATACCGGGGCTACAGGCTCTTGAAGTAACGCTCCAGCTCCTGCAGTTGCTGTCGGGTGAACCGTTGCCGCGGCTCGCCGGTTCGGAGACCGTCCATTGAGTGGGCGGCTGGAGTCGCGGGTGAGGTGGCGGGTCTGGACCTGTCTCCTGCTCGGAATGGCCCTGGGCTGTGGCCGCGGCAACCTGCCGGAGGGAGTGGTGGCGCGAATCGGCAACCAGGACTTTCACTACGAGGACTTTCGCGGCTACGTGGAAGAGTCCCTTGGCGATGACGCTTCGCGCTTTGGCAGCGCGGTGCTTTCCCGCCTCTTCGAGCGCTTCGTCGACGACCGGCTGCTCGTTCATCTGGCCCGGGAGCGCGGGCTCGTGGATGGGGAAGCGACGGTCCACCAGGCCGCGATGCGGTTGCTCGAGGTGTCGCCGCCGGTCGTGTCGTTGTCGGAGATCGAGCGCTACTATGCCGAACACCGGAATGACTTCGCGCGGCCGTCGCGCGTACGCCTGCGTCAGATCCTGGTCCAGGATCGCACCGCCGCCGAGCTGGCCCTGGCGGAACTCGAAGCTGGTGTGGACTTCGGCGAGGTGGTGCGGCTGCGGTCGATTGGCCCCAGCGCGCCGTCCGGCGGCCTTCAGGGCGAACTGTCACGCGAGGATCTTCCGCCGGCACTTGCGGAAGTCGTCTTCGAGCTTGACGAGGGAGAATGGAGCGAGCTGCTCGAGGCCGACTACGGCTTCCGTATCTTCCAGGTCGAGCGCCACCTGCCGGAAGAGACCCTGACGCTCGCTCAGGCGACACAGGGGATAAGGACTCTGTTGGAGGAGGCGCAGGGCGAAGAGCTTGTTCGAGCAGCCGCGGCGGAAGCCCGGCAGGAGTACAATCTGCGCGTCGCGGTGGAGCGGCTGCCCTTCGAGTACAACGGCGAGCTCGCGGATCCGGCCGCCGGAGAATGAGGTAGAAGAGGATGACTCGACGCAACTCAGGCAGGTCACGGTTTGCCGCGCTCCGCGTCGTATGCCCACTCGCCGGCTCCCTGGCGACCTGGCTGGTGTTGGCGGCTCTCCCCGTGGCCGGGCAGTCCTCGCCGGGCGCGGAGAATCGCGTCGTGCTGCGGGTCAACGACCGCATCGCGACCCTGTACGACTACGAGAGGGCGGTCAACGAGAAGATCGCCGGCGTCCGGAACACACCCGGACTGACGGAGCAGGAGCGGCAGGAGCGGGTCGCCGACGCGGGCCGCTTCGTCATGAAGGCTCTGTTCGAAGAACTGCTCATCATGTCGCGGGCGGACCAGTTGGCTGTCGTCATCGACGAGAGCGATGTGGAGGAACAACTCCGCGCCACCAAGGAGCGAGTCGGGTTCGACGACGAACAGTTTCGTCAGGCACTGGCGCAACAGGGCATGCGGGTGGAGGACTTCCGGTCGCAGATCCACAAACAGTTGCGAGGCAACGTGGTCCGCGGCCGGGAGGTGGCGCCTCGGGTGGTCGTGGAAGACGAAGACCTGCGACGCTTCTACCGCGAGAACCAGGAGCGCTTCCGCATTCCGGAGCGGGCCCGTTTCGAGGAGGTCGTCGTCCTGGAGGCTGTCGTCCCGGCCGACCGTGTGGCGCCGTTGGCGGCGCTGGCGGGTACGCGGATGGTGGCCGGCGGCACGGCCGCCGAAGTGGCGGAAGGGCTTGGCGAAGGGGTCACGGCCGTCGATGTCGGTTGGGTCACGGCGGGCGATCTCGCGCCCGCCCTCGATGCCGTCGCCTGGGAGCTTGAAGTCGACGGTGTTGCCGAAGCGACCGCGGCTCGCGGCGGTCTGCATGTGCTGAAGATGCTGGAGCGTACGCCGGCGACTGTCCAGCCGTTCGAGGACGTCCGCGACGCGATCCAGCAGGAAGAACGGAACCGGCTGTTCTCCGAGGAGTACGACCTCTACATGACCGAACTCGCCGATGCCGCCTACATCGTTGAGCGGCTTCCCGAAGAAGCGAAGGGATACCGGCCCGTCGAGTCGCCTTCGCTCGACGCCGACGCGCTGGGGCTGCTCGCCCCGTTCGCTCCCGGCGCCCAGGCGCCGGAGGTCGAGGAGTCTCCTGGCGAAGCGGCCGAGGAGTCCTCTGCCGAAACGGCCGAGGAGGTCGACGGGCAGCCCTGACGTTTCAGCCGGTCGCTCGCGCCCGGTTGCTCGTTCAGCGTCTTCGGGTGGTCGCCGCGGCGTTTGGTCTCAGGTCGGGTGGAGCGAAGTGGTCTGAAGTAGACAAAAATGGGCCAAGAGTGGTAACGTCGCCCTTCTGAGCGTCAGTTTTTGTGGGTATTGGGGCCCACCTGACCCTTCAGGACGTTGCGATGTTCCGAGGGCATGCACTAGCAAAGATCGACGCCAAGGGCCGCCTGAAGGTCCCAAGCGTGTTCCTGCGCCCGTTGCAAGAGCGTTTCGGCCCCGACATCTTCGCGACTTCGCTGAAGGGCGACTGCGCCTGGCTCTACCCCCTGCGGCTCTGGGAACAGGAGGAGGAGCGGATGGCGGGCCTGCCCGCGACTCACAGGCTGCGTCGCAAGTGGGAAGCCCGGGTCAGCTACTTCGGCCAGCAAAGCCGACTCGACTCCCAGGGGCGGCTGATGGTTCCGGCGAAGTTGCGCGCCACGGCGGGGATCGAGGGCGAAGTCGTCATCTTCGGTCGCCCGGACCGGCTTGAGGTCTGGAACCTCGAGCGGATGGAAAGCGACCTGAACGCGGATCCGTTCACCGACGACGACCTGGACGAACTGACGGACGATCTCGAGGCGCTGAATGCGTCTCGCAACAGGGATGTCAAGTGATGTGGATGGCGACGGCCAGAAACTCCGGCACCAGCCCGTTCTGGTCGGCGAGACCCTGGGCTTTCTCGCTCCCGAACGCGGCGGCTGGTTCGTCGACTGCACGGTCGGCCTTGGCGGTCATTCCGCGCAGCTCCTCGGACGCTTCCCCGACGCGCGAGTGCTCGGCATCGACCGCGACGAAGAAGCCCTGGAGCGCGCCCGGCGAAGGCTGCGCGAGTTCGGTTCACGAGTCCTCCTCGTGCACGGCAACTTTCATTCGATCGACGAGGTCGTGGCCGCGGCGGGCATCGGGAAGCCGGCGGGAATCCTGGCCGACCTCGGCGTCTCGTCATTGCAACTGGACCAGCCGGGTCGCGGTTTCAGTTTCCGGCACTCGGGTCCGCTCGACATGCGGATGGATCAATCGACTCGATCGGCAACGACAACAGCGAGGGACATCGTGAACCTTGAATCCCAGAGCGTGTTGGAGACCGTGCTCCGCGACTACGGCGAGGAGCGCCAGGCGCGCAGGATCGCCAGAGCGATCGTGGAACGTCGCCGCCGCAGTCCGATCGAGACCACGGACGAGCTGCGGGATCTGGTTCACGAGACGGTCGGGGCCTCCAGGGTGAGGCGCGGCCGCCGCGTGCCCGGGGGCCGGTCGATCGATGCCGCGACGAGGACCTTCCAGGCGCTTCGGATCGCGGTCAACGAGGAACTGTCCGGATTGGGGGCGTCCCTCGAGCGGGCGGTGAATCTGCTCGAGCAGGACGGTCGGCTGGTCGTCATCTCGTACCACAGCCTGGAAGACCGGATCGTCAAGCACCGGCTTCGGGCGAACGCTCTTGGCGAGGTCGATCCGATCACCGGGCGTCCGTTCGCCGAGACGCGGCTGATCGAACTGATGACGAAGAAGCCGATCCGACCGCAGCCGAGCGAGGTGCAGTACAACCCGCGGTCGCGGTCCGCCCGCTTGCGCGCGGCCCGGAGGCTGTAGCGGCACAGACGGGATTCGTGAATTGTGAAGACCGGATACAGCGTCAGCAAGGAAATCGCGAATCTCTTCCTCGTGCGCCAGCGCGATCCGGGGCGGCTCCGCGGCTTGTGGCGGCTGGTCGCGATCGTCCTGCCGTTCGCCGGCGCGGTGTTCGCGTACACCTGGGTGCACGAACAGGGCCTCGAGGCCGGCTACCGGATCGAAGCGCTTGAACAGCGCCTGGAGGATCTGCTCCAGGCGGAGCGCCTGCTCGAGTTGGAAGCCACTCGGCTCACGCGGCCTGAGCGGCTGTCGGCGCTGGCCCTGGAGCAACTCGGCATGGCGCCTCCGAGGCTGGACCAGATGATCTTCCTGAATTCGGAGAGTGCCTCCCTGGTCCGGGCCGGAACGGTGTCGGAGGCTGGGCAGTGAACGCGCTCGGCCCTCGCGCCAGGGGCGTCCGGCGTCGCTACTTCGGAAGGTTGGTCATCCTGGTCGCGTTTGCCGGTGTGTGGATGGGCGCGATCGGTTGGCGGCTCCTGGATCTGCAGATTCGGGACGCCGACACGTATCGGGAGCGCGCGGCGCGGCAGCAGCGCAGCGAAGTCGTTCTGAACCCCAAGCGCGGGACGATCTACGACGCGCGGGGCAGGACGATGGCGGTGTCGGTCGAGACCCGGACGCTCTATGCCGAAACGGCCAAGGTGGACGATCCGGCGTCGCTGGCTGCGACGATCGCACCGCTGGTCGGCCGCTCCGAGGAGAGGATCGAGGCGCTGCTGCAGAAGTCGGGGCATGTGCCGCTGGCGCGGAAGCTCGACCGCGACGTGGCGGACGGGATCGATCTGACCGACTTTCCGGGCCTCTACTTCCTGGCAGAGAGCAAGCGCGAGTACCCGATGGGCTCGCTGATGGCGCATGTACTCGGCTTCGTCGGTACGGACCGCAGCCTGGCGGGGCTCGAACTCCGGTACGACGACGAGGTCGCGGGCGAGGCGGTGAGCAGACACGTGCTCCGGGATGGCCAGCAGCGGCTGGTCGTCGTCGCCGGTTCGCTGGGCGAACCGAAGGCGGGAGCGGACCTTCACCTGACGATCGACGCGACGATCCAGCACCTGGCGGAGCGGGTCCTGCGCGAGACGATCGAGTCGTGGAAGGCCAAGGCGGGCAACGTGGTGATTCTGGCGCCAGAGGACTCGGCGGTCCTGGCGATGGCCTCCTATCCGGCGTTCGACCCGAACCAGTTCGGCGATTTCGGGCCCGACGAGCGCCGGAACCGGGTGATCCAGGATTCCTACGAGCCGGGCTCCACGTTCAAGACGATCACGGCGGCGGGAGCGTTCGAGCGGCAGGTGGTTCATGCCGACCAGATCATGGACTGCGGCAACGGCTTCATTCGTGTCGGCAAGGCGCGAATCAGGGACCACAAGCCGTTCCCGGAACTCACCTTCCGCACGGCGATTGCCAAGTCGAGCAACGTCTGCGCGATCAAGGCCGGCCAACTGGTCGGAGGCGAGACGCTTCAGCAGCTCATCGCGACCTTCGGCTTCGGTGCCGCGACCGGCATCGACATCGGTGGGGAGCATCCGGGCATCGTGCCGCTAAGGGTCTGGGATATCGAGACGACGGCCTACGCCTCGTTCGGTCACGGCCTGGCCGTGACGCCCCTCCAGCTAGCGAATGCCTACGCGGCGATTGCCAACGGGGGGACGTGGAACCAGCCTTACCTCGTCAGAGCCCTGGAGCACGAGGGCGAGACGGTCGACGCGCGTCCCACCGGTCGTAGCCGGCGCGTGATCTCCAAGTCGACCGCGTACCAGGTGGTCCGTCTGCTCGAGGAAGTGGTTGTCAGCGGTACCGGCCGCAAGGCCGCCATCGCCGGCTACCGGGTAGCGGGTAAGACGGGGACAGCGGAGAAGTCGGACTCGGGCGGCTACTCGGAGACCGGGCGCGTGGCCGGTTTCGTGGGTATCGCTCCGGCCCGGGCACCCCGACTGGTCTGCCTGGTGATGATCGACGAGCCGACCGTCGCGACCGGTGGTGGCGAAGTCGCGGCGCCTGCCTTTCAGCGCATCGTCAGCGAGGCGTTGTTCTATCTCGGTGCGACGCCTTCACGTCAGCCGATGGGCTGGAGCCAGCCGGTGTGGTTGCGGCCGGCCGAGCCGGCGGAGGTCAAGGTCGCCAAGGCGGCCGGCGAAGAGGACGACAAGGGGGAGGACACGGAGACGGAAGGCGAGTTGTGGACGGCGAAGGCTTCGGGTTGATGAGACTCGGCGACGCGATCGCCGACCTGCCGCTGCGGTCACCGCTGGGCGCCGCCGCCGCCGACACACAAGTCACGGGCGTACAGCACGACTCCCGGCGCGTTGTGGGCGGCGACGTGTTCGTCGCCTGGCGAGGCGAACTCCACGACGGTCGCGTCTTCGCTCCGGACGCCGTTGCGCGGGGCGCCGCTGCGGTCCTGGCGTTCGGCCCGCCGCCCGCGGCGTCCAGCGTACCGTGGCTGGAGGTCGACGATCCCCGAGCCCGCATGGGCCAGGTGGCCGCGCGGCTATACGGCCACCCGGAACGGGAGCTCTTGGCCATCGGCGTTACCGGCACGAACGGCAAGAGCACGACCTGCCAGTTGATCGGCGCCTGCCTGACCCGGTCGGGTCGTTCCGCCGCGGTGGTCGGCACGCTTGGCCGGACGGTCCACCGGCCAGGTTCCGCGGCGCCGGCCTTCGAGTCCCTGAGCCGGGCGGCCGAGGACCGCACCACGCCGGAGAGCAGCGATCTGTTCCGCATGTTGCGCCGGGCCGTGGACCTGGGCGCACGCTCGGCGGCGATCGAGGTCTCGTCCCATGCCCTCGACCAGGGGCGGATGAACGGCATGGGGTTCGATGCCGCCGTGTTCACCAATCTGACCAGGGACCATCTCGACTACCACCCGTCGCTCGAGGCCTACTTTGAGGCCAAGCGCCGCCTGTTCGCGCTCCTCCGGTCGGGCGGCAGGGCGATCCTCAATGTCGACGACGAACACGGCCGTCGCCTGGCGGCGGAACTCGGAGACGGCGACCGAGTTGTGCGGTTCAGCGCTTCCGGAAGCCCGGCCGCCGAGGTGCGAGTGGTCCGCGCCGAGTTCGATTTCGCCGGCATTCGCGCCGAGGTCGAGACGCCCGCGGGGACGATCGCGCTTCACAGCCGTCTTCTGGGCCGGTTCAACCTCGAGAATCTGACCGCGGCGGTTGCCGCGTCCTGTGCGCTCGGCGTCTCCGCCGAGACCATTCGCGTCGCGGTGGCTGCCCAGCCGCCACTCGCGGGACGGCTGGAGCCGGTGGATAGGGCTCAGGACTTTCCGATGCTGGTCGACTACGCCCACACGGACGGAGGGCTGCGCGCGGCTCTCGCGGCGGTGCGGGAGCTCAGCGATCGGCGCATCGCCGTCGTGTTCGGCTGCGGCGGGGACCGCGACCGCGGCAAGCGGGAACTGATGGGGCGCGCGGCGGGAGAGCTCGCGGATCTCGCGATCGTCACCGACGACAACCCGCGAGGCGAGGAACCGGGACTCATCCATGCGGCGATCGTTGCCGGCCTCGACGCCGTTCGGGGTTGCGCCTGGGAAGTCGTCGCGGACCGGCGCGCGGCGATCAGGCGCGCCGTGTCGGTCGCGGTCGCGGAGCCCGGCTGGACGGTCCTGATCGCCGGCAAGGGCCACGAGGCGACACAGACCATTGGCGACCGCAAGGTGCCCTTTCGCGACCGGGATGAGGCGGAGGCGGCCCTGGACGCACTGAACCGGGAGTTCGAGGGTGAGACGGCCCCTTGCTGATGCGGTCAGGATGATGAACGGCTGCCTGATCGGTGAGGTTGAACCCGGGGCCTGTTACCGGGGCGCGGCGATCGACTCGCGCCGGGTCGAGGGTGGCGAGCTGTTCTTTGCGCTGCCGGGTGAGCGGACCGACGGCCATCGCTTCGTGGCCGACGCCCTTGCGGCGGGCGCCGCGGCCGCCGTGGTCGCCGTGCCGGTCGACGACGCGGGTGGCTGCCAGATCCGGGTCGACGACGTGACCGCCGCGCTCCACGATCTGACCCGGGACCATCGCAGACAGCTGAAGATCCGGGTCGCGTCGGTCACCGGCTCGGCCGGCAAGACGACGACCAAGGACCTCCTCGCTCTGCTGCTCGCCGAGTGCTGGCGGGTTCACAAGAGTCCGGGCAATCTGAACAACCTGCTCGGCTTTCCGCTGACGTTGCTTGCCGTGGACGACGACTGCGAGTGGCTGGTCGCCGAGATGGGGATGTCGGTGCCCGGTGAGCTGGCCGCTGTCAGCCGGCTCGGCCGGCCGGACGTCGCGGTGTTCACGAACGTCCGTCCGGCGCACCTCGCCGGCTTCGAGCGGGAGGGTGGCGCAGCTGCGGGCGTGGAGGCGATCGCGCGGGCCAAGGCGGAGCTGCTCGAGGGCCTTGCCCCCGACGGCATCATCGTCGCGAACGCCGGCAACCCCCACGTCGTGGGCCTCGTTGAGCGATACCTGGCCGCATGTCCGGAGAGCGGTCGAACCGGGGCGACCGAGCGTGTCGCCTGGTACGAAGTGGAGCCCGCAGCCGGCAAGACTCCCGTTGCCGAGGTGTCGGCGCGCGACCTCGAGCCGCTGGACGCGGAGCCGGGAACGCGCTTCTTGCTTCGACGGGGCGCCGAATCCGCGATCGTCGAGCTGCCTCTGCACGGCCGGGTCAACGTGGAGAACTTCCTGGCCGCCGCGGCCTGCGCCCTTCGCCTCGGCGTGCCGATCGAGCGCGTCGCCGAGGCAGCTCGACGGCCGACATCCGCCGCCGGGCGGGGCGAGGTGGTCGTCCTGTCCTCGGGCGCGACCTTGGTGGACGACTCGTACAACTCGAACCCGGAGGCCGCGCAGCTTGCGCTTCAGGCCGCACGGCAGCTCGACGGCCGGCGCCACGTGGCGATCCTGGGGGAGATGCTCGAACTCGGGAGCGCCGAGCGTCGCTACCACCGGGAACTCGGCAGGGTCGCCGCCGATCTGGGGTTCGACCTGGTCGTGGGCGTCGGCGGGTTGGCGAACGATCTCGTCGCCGCCGCGGCAGAGGGCGGCGCGCGGACCGTCTGGTTCGAGGATACGCAGGCCGCGAGCGCCGGTACGCCGGCCCTGATCGGGGACGGCGACGTCGTCCTCGTCAAGGGTTCGCGCGGCTCGGCGCTCGAACACGTCGTCGCGGCGCTGCGGCAGGAGAGGGCGAACTGATGCTGCTCGACCTGCTGCTGCCGCTGGGCGAGACGATGGCGCCCTTCAACGTCGTCCAGTACATCACCTTCCGTTGTGCCTGCGCCGCGGTAACGGGTGTCCTGCTCAGCCTGGCGCTTGGTCCCAGTTTTATTCGCGCCGCGCGGCGCCTCTCGATCGGACAGACGATCCGCGAGGAGGGCCCGGAGCGGCACAAGAGCAAGGCTGGCACCCCGACGATGGGCGGCCTGCTCATCCTCACGGCGGTGATCGTGCCTACGCTGCTTTGGGCGGACTTGTCCAACGTCTACGTCTGGCTCGCGGTCGGCACGACGATCGCACTCGGCGCGGTCGGCTTCGTCGACGACCTGCTCAAGGTCCGGCGGCGCCACAACAAGGGCCTGGGCATGAAGGCGAAGTTCGGTCTGCAGCTTGCCGTAGGCGCGGCGCTCGGCGCCGGCCTGGTCGGTCTGACGGATCTCGACCTGAACCTGAGCTTCCCGTTCTTCAAGACCCTGCTGATCGAACTCGGGCCGTTCTACATTCCCTTCGTCGCCATCCTCATCGCCGGTTCCTCGAATGCGGTGAACCTCACCGACGGGCTCGACGGCCTGGCGATCGGCGCCACCCTGGTGGCGGCGGCGACCTACGCGATCTTCGCCTACATCGCGGGCAACTCGATCGCCGCGGGCTACCTGCAGGTGTCCTACGTCCCGGGGGCGGGCGAGGTCGCGATCATCTGCTCGGCCCTGGTCGGGGCCAGCCTCGGTTTCCTGTGGTTCAACGCCCATCCGGCGCAGGTGTTCATGGGCGATGTCGGCTCACTCGCGATCGGCGGCACGATCGGCGCGGTTGCTGTGCTCTCCAAGCAGGAGCTGCTGCTGGTACTGGTCGGCGGGCTGTTCGTTCTGGAGGCGCTGTCCGTGATCGTCCAGGTGGCGTCCTACAAGATGACCGGGCGCCGCGTCCTGCGCATGGCGCCGCTCCACCATCACTTCGAACTCCGCGGCTGGAGCGAGAACCAGGTCATCGTGCGGTTCTGGATTCTCGCCGTGCTCTTCGCCTTTCTCGGGCTGTCGACGCTCAAGTTGAGGTAGTGGCGTTGATCGAGTCGAGCAGCAGCATGTCCCCGGCCCCGGCGCCGCCGGTTTCCGCGTGGCGGAGAGCGCTGGTCTATGGGCTGGGCCTTTCCGGCGTCGCGGCGGCGCGGGCACTGAGCGATCGTGGTGTCCGCGTGGCCGCCGCAGATGGCCGTTCGGCGGCCGATCTGGGGTCCGAGGCGCGGGAACTCCTGCGGACCGGACGGGTCGAGACGTTGCTGAACGAGCAGGCCGCGCTCCCGTCCGATCTCGACGCGGTCGTCCTGAGCCCGGGCGTGCCGCCGAACCGGCCGTTGCTGCGGAGCGCCCGGTCGGCGAAGACGCCGGTTCTGGCTGAAGTCGAACTCGCCTACCGCCTGTTGGAGGTGTCGGCCGCGCCGACGGTGGTGGCGATCACCGGCAGCAACGGCAAGAGCACGACGACCGCGCTCACCGGCGCCCTGCTCGAGGCGGCGGGTTACCCGGTCGAGGTCTGCGGCAACATCGGCACCCCGCTTTCCGCTCGGGTCGACGGACCGCCTGGGCGGGTGTTCGTCGTCGAACTCTCCAGCTTCCAGCTCGAGGCCATAGACCGGTTCCGTCCCCGGGCGGCGGCGCTTCTGAACATCAGCCCCGACCATCTCGACCGCTACGATGGCGTGGCGGAGTACGCGGCCGCGAAGGCGCGCATCTTCGGCAATCAGGCGTGCGGTGACATCGCCGTGGTGAACGGCGACGACTCCGGAGCGCGACGGCTCGGGAGCGACAGCGAGGGGGCATCGGCCCGGGTCAGGCGGCGCTTCTTCTCGCGTCTCCGTCAGGTCGAGGACGGCTGCTACCTCGACCGTGATCGCGTGATCGAGGTCGGGCCCGACGTTCGGCGTGAGCTGTTCCGGCTCGACGATCTGGCGCTGGATGGGTTGCACAACGTGGAGAACGCGATGGCGGCCGCGCTGCTCGCGTCCGCTGTCGGCGCCGACCCCCACGGTTTCGCGCCGGGTCTTCGCGGTTTCGGGGCTCTGCCCCACCGGATGCGACTGGTCGAGGTGGTCGACGGCGTCCGCTACTACAACGACTCGAAGGCAACGAATCCCGCCGCGTCGACGCAGGCGCTGGCCGGTTTCGGCGAAGGCTCAGTTCACCTGATTCTCGGTGGCCGGGCCAAGGGAGAGGGCGCCGACTTTGCCGAGCTCGCCGCGATGGCGGCGGCAAGGGCGGCCGCGGTGTACCTGATTGGCGAGGCCGCCGAGGCGATCGCCTCCGTGTTGCCCAAGAGCGCCGTGTGTCACTGCTGCGGCTCGCTGGAACGGGCGGTCGAGGCGGCGACCGCAGCCTCGACCGACGGACAGAGCGTGTTGCTTTCGCCGGCCTGCGCCAGCTTCGACCAGTTCGAGGACTTCGCCGACCGTGGCCGCCAGTTCGAGCGTCAGGTCAAGACTCTGGCGGCCGCCGAAGGAGGGGGCAGCGATGGCTAGGAAACTCGCCATGGACAAGGTGCTCTTCACCGTCGTCGTTCTGCTGGTTGTCGGGGGCCTGGTCATGGTCTATTCGGCCAACCCCCCCGATCCCGACGGCGGCTTCAAACGGCAGTTCGTCACCCAGTTGGCGGCCGCCATCGTCGGCCTGGGCGCGATGTTGGTGCTGATGAACATCGACTACCGGAGTTGGGCCAAGCCGTCGCTGATCTACGCCGGTCTCGGCGTCTCGCTCGGGCTGCTCGGCATCGTGCTGGCCTCGCCGCCGATCAACGGCAGCAGCCGGTGGCTGTCCCTTGGACCGGTGACGTTCCAGCCGTCGGAGTTGGCCAAGGTCGCCGTCATCCTCTTTCTCGCCTACCAGATTCACCGCTGTCCCGAGGGAGTCAGTCAACCCCGGGTTCTGGTGCCGTGCGGAGTCGCCGTCGGGCTGGTGACCCTGCTCGTGCTGCAGGCCCCGGACTTCGGCAGCGCCGCGCTGATTCTCGGGATCTCGGCGATCATGCTGTTTCTCGCCGGTCTGTCCTGGCGCTGGATCGTGCCCGGGTTGCTCGTGTTCCCGACGCTTTTCGGGCTCTTTATCTGGTCGGAGCCCTACCGCGTGGAACGGGTGTTGGGCTTCCTTTCACCGGAGACCGACCCGTCGGGCAACGGCTTCCAGGTGCTCCAGTCGCTGATCGCGATCGGCTCCGGCGGCGTGACCGGTCAGGGCCTGGGGGAGAGCGCCCAGAAGCTGTACTTCCTGCCGCTCGCGAGTTCCGACTTCATCTTCTCGATCGTCAGCGAGGAGTTGGGGTTGATCGGCGCCGCCGCGGTCCTGGCCGGTCTCGTCGTTCTTGCGTGGCGGGGCTACGTGGCCGGGCACAAGGCTCCGGACAACTTCGGCCGGTTTCTCGCCTGGGGACTGACCTCGGCCGTGCTCATCCAGGCGCTCGTCAACATCAGCGTCACCGTCGGATTGGTCCCGGTCACCGGCACGCCGCTGCCGTTCCTTTCGCACGGCGGCTCCTCCCTCGTCATGACTCTGGTCGCGTGCGGCCTCCTCCTGAGCGTTTCGGAGCATGGATGAGCACTCCCACTCGCCGCCCCTCGGTGGTCTTCTCCGGTGGTGGAACCGGCGGCCATGTGTTCCCGGGTCTGGCAGTGGCCGAGGAACTGCGGAGCCTCGGTTGGCACACGGCGTGGATCGGACGCGGGCGGAGTCTCGAAGAACGGTTGGTTGCCGCGGCCGGACTGGACTTCAGACCGCTGCCGGCGCGGGCATTCGTGGACCGCGGTGTCCTGGCGCGAGCGATCGCCCTGGGTGTTCTGGCGGCTTCCGCGCTGCGCGCCGCCGTGCTGCTGCGCCGGCTCGGTGCGGCGGTCGTGTTCGCCACGGGTGGCTACGTCTGCGCCCCGGCCGCGCTGGGGGCTCGACTGAACGGAACCGATCTTTATCTTCTCGAACCGAACGCGCAGAGCGGAGCGGCGAACCGGCTGCTCTCGCGGTTCGCCACCGAGGCGGGAACCGCCTTCGAATCCGCCGCGAAGCAGCTGGCGTGCGAGGCGCGGCTGGTCGGGGTTCCGGTGCGCAGGGCCTTCAGCCTGGTCGGCGAGCCACGGCTCGAGGCCGACCGGACGCGAGTGCTGGTACTCGGCGGCAGCCAGGGCTCGGATGCTCTGAATCGCCGACTGCCGGGCTTGTTCGCCCAGGCCTCGCGACGGGCAGCCATCGAGGTGACGCACCAGTCGGGACCTGCCCGAGTCGACGACACCCGGGACCACTACCTGAGTCTGGATGCGCCATCGCTTCGAGCAACGGTCGAGGGGTTCATCGAGGACACGGCCGGCGCGATGGCGGCTCACGACCTGATCGTCTCGCGGGCGGGTGCGGTGACGGTCGCCGAGGTGGCCGCGGCCGGCCGGCCGGCGGTCTACGTTCCGCTGCCGTTGGCGGCGGGGCACCAGCGCGGCAACGCGCAGGCGATGGTCGATGCGGGGGCGGCGATCCTGGTCGAGCAGGACGATCTGCGGAGCGAGGCGGCCGCCGAGCGATGCGGGCGCCTGGTCGCGGATCGAGGACGGCTGTCGTCCATGGCTCGGGCGGCGCGCGCCCACGGCCGGGGCGATGCGGCACGGATCGTCGCGGAGCGCGTCTGCGCGATCGCGGACGCTTCCGCCGGCGGGAGGAGGCGCTGATGCCGCTGTTCCTGCGCACCGCGGGCCTCGAACGGATCCATTTCGTCGGTATCGGCGGCGCCGGAATGAGCGGGATCGCCGAGGTACTGCTGAACCACGACCTGGGCGTCAGCGGCTCCGATCTGGAGGCGAGCGAGACCACGCAGCGGCTTGTCGAGCTCGGCGCGTCCGTCTTCGTCGGCCACTCGGCGTCGAACGTGGAGCACGCCGACCTGATCGTCGTGTCTTCTGCCGTTCCCTCCGGCAACGAAGAGGTCGTTGAGGCGCGCCGGCGCGGCGTTCCGATCGTGCGCCGAGCCCAGATGCTGGCCGAGTTGATGAGGCTCAAGTACGGCATCGCCGTGGCGGGCACGCACGGCAAGACGACGACGACGTCGCTCGTGGGCAGTGTGCTGACCGACGCGGGCCTCGACCCCACCGTCGTTGTCGGCGGCCGGCTCCGGGTGACCGGCACGGGAGCGCGCCACGGCAAGAGCGACTACCTGGTCGCCGAGGCGGACGAGTTCGACCGCAGCTTCCTCGATCTGGCGCCCGTGATCGCCGTGATCACGAACATCGACGTCGATCATCTGGACACCTACCGCGACCTGGCCGACATCAAGGACGCCTTCGTGCGCTTCGCCAGCCGGGTTCCCTTCTTCGGTCAGATCATCGCCTGCGTCGACGATCCGAACCTGAGGGACATGCTGCCCCGCCTCGCGGATCGGCGCATCGTGACCTACGGCTTCGCCTCGGAGGCGGACCTGCGGGCCAGCGACTTCGAGCCCACTGCCTCCGGCGTGCGCTTCGAGGTCGTCGACTCGGGCGCGGGCCGCCTCGGTGCGCTCGCACTGCCGATGCCTGGTCGACACAACGTCCTGAACGCGCTCGCCGCGGTGGCCGCTGCCCGCGCTGTCGGGCTCGACTTCGAAACGGCCGCTCAAGCGCTTTCCGGCTTCTCGGGCGTCCACCGGCGTTTCGAGCTCGTCGGTTGTTGGCGGGGAGCGACCGTCGTGGACGACTACGCTCACCACCCGACCGAGGTCGAGGCGACGCTGCGGGCCGCTCGCGAGGTGTTGGAGCTCGGGCCGAAAGGGGGCCGGCCGCGGCGGCTTCACGCCGTGCTCCAGCCTCACCTGTTCAGCCGGACGCGGGACCTGGCGGACGACTTCGGCCGCGCCCTGCTGCTGGCTGACAACGCTCTGGTCACCGACATCTATCCGTCCCGTGAGAAGCCGCTTCCCGGGGTGGACGGGAGCCTGGTCGTGGCGGCCGCCTCCGGCTGTGGCCACCCCAGCGTCCGGGGTTGCGGTCCCTGGAACATGGCGCCCGAGCGCCTCGGCTCGGCGGTCCGCGAGGGAGACATGATCCTCACTCTCGGCGCCGGGGACATCTACCGGTTGGCCCGACTGCTCGTGGCTGACGGGGAGGAAGGAGCATGAGCCGCGGCAGGATCGGGCGACCCTTCGTCGGGCGCCGGCCCGTGCGCCGTGGTCGCGCGCGGCCTGTCGCGTGGTTTGCGATGGGCGTTGGCAAGGTGCTTCTGGGTGTGGCGCCGGTCGTGGCGGTTGGCGTCTGGCTGGCGACGGCGCCGGTGTTCAAGCTGAAGCCCGATATCGGTGTGGAGGCCGGGGCGCGGGTGTCCGAGGAGTGGGTGCGCGCCCGGCTTGCCGGCCTGGTGGGACGCAACCTTCCAATGCTCTCCCTGGAGGACGCCGCGGCGCGGCTCGAGCACCAGTGGGTGCGGGAAGCGAAGCTGGTGAAGAACCTGCCGAACCAGCTCGACGTACGGATCGTGGAACACGAGCCGGCGGCGGTGTTCGAGTCTGGAGATCGGTCCTGGATCATTGATCGTGACGGCAGGGCGATCGTGGCCTGCGAGCGCGCCGCCGATCTCTGCGAGGGCGGTGCGGCCACCGGCGCCGGGAACACCCTGATTCGGGTGTCGATTCAGAGCGCGCTGCTCGGGGAGCGTGTCGGGGAGAGTCCGGCGCGGAATCCCGGTGTCTCGGGACTCGCTTCGAGGGACGTCTCGGGCGAAGTGCTCGCGCGGACGCTGAAACGGGCCATCGACGTGTCGAGCGAGGTGAAGTCGTTCGACTGGGGCCGCGAGGTGTTCGCGGTCGGGGTGCTGAGCGACGACGACGACTATCTGTTCGAACGCAGCGGCCGGCCGGCGACCGTCCTGGTCCGCGAAAGCGATCTGACGGCGAAGGGCTCGGTGTTCGAACTGCTCGAAGGGGCGATCAGGGAACACAGCGATCCCGAAGTCGTCGATCTGCGGTTCAGGGACCGGATTGTGCTGTCGACGGAAGCGCCGGGTAGCGGCGGTTCCGCCGACGGAGTGAAGGATGGAGATCCCTCTTAGCAGGGGAGGACGAGACGATGCCGAAGACAGACACGCGTTTGGTAGCCATCGATGTCGGCTCGGCGAAGGTCGCCGTGCTGATCGTCGAGCGCACCGAGATCGACGGGGAGCCCGGCCTGAAGGTCGTGGGGGTTGGCAAGGCGCCCAACCGCGGCACGCTCAAGGGCCACATCGTGAACATCGACGCGACGGTCAAGTCGCTGCGGCGGGCTACCGAGGAGGCCGAGGTGATGGCGGGAACCGAGATTTCCCGGGCCTTTGTCGGTGTCGGCGGCAGCGATCTGCGCTCCGCGAACAGTCACGGCACGGCCTACATCGACAGTAGCGACCGAGGCATAACCCGCGCCGACATCGATCTCGTCCTGAACGCCGCCCGGGACGTGCCGCTTCCTCCCGACCGCGAGATCCTGCACGCGATCCCGCAGGAGTTCGCCGTCGACGACCACGGCGGCATCGCCGATCCTCAAGGGATGCTGGGCAGCCGTCTCGAGGCCAAGGTTCACCTGGTCATGGGGCACGCGCCGCGAATGAGGACGCTGGTCCGATGCCTGAACCAGGCCGGCGTGGAGGCGGCGGAGGTCGTGTTCGAACCGCTGGCGACGGCGGAAGCGGTCCTGCTCCCCGATGAGCGCGAACTCGGCGTTCTGATGCTGGAGATCGGATCCGGCACCTGCGGATTCGCCTTGTTCCACCAGGCGGAGGTCCAACACAGCGGCGTCCTCCCGTTCGGTGCGAGCCACTTCACGGCCGACCTGGCATCCGTGCTGCGAACCTCCTTCGCCGGCGCCGAAACGCTGAAGCTTCGCGCCGGCTGCTGCCTCCCCGGCCTGGTTGACGGCAACGAGGGGGTCGCGGTGCCGACCGTGGGGGGAGGCGCGAGCCGGACGATTGCACGGGCGCGGCTCGCCGAGATCCTGCAGGCGCGCGCCGAGGAGATGTTCCATCTCGTCCAGGTCGAGATGGAGAAAGCGGGCTGCGCCGACCAGCTTCGGGCGGGAATCGTCCTCACCGGCGGCGGTTCGAAGCTGGCCGGTCTGCCGGAACTTGCCCAGCAGTTCTTCTCGTGCGACGCGCGGTACGGGGTGCCGATCGGTTTGGTCAGCGAAATCGAGGGTCTTACCGATCCGACGTGGGCTACCGCGGCCGGTCTGGTGCGCTACGCCGTCGCCGGAGAGCAGGCCCGCTTACCGCTTGCACGTCAGGTGTCCGCCCGCGGAGTGCGCAGAGTGATGGGCAGCCTGCGCCAGATGTTCAACGATCTTCTCTGATCTTGAGTTACTGAACCGAAGGGTTCGAAAGGAAGAGTGCCATGATTCTGATGGAAGAACAGCAGCCGGCCACGATGGAGCCGACGATCGATGAGGCGACTTCCTCCGGGGAGAGCTTCGGCCCGGCCAAGATCAAGGTCGTCGGTGTCGGCGGCGGCGGCGGCAATGCCGTCAACCGGATGATCGCCAGCAAGCTGAGCGGCATCGAGTTCATCGCGGCAAACACGGACCTGCAGGCGCTCCGCCGCTGTGAGGCGGAGACGAAGCTGCAGCTCGGCCGCAAGATCACGCGTGGCCTGGGGGCTGGGGCCGACCCGGACATCGGTCGCAACTCGGCCCTGGAGGACACGGACAAGATCCTCGATGTGTTGGGCGGCGCCGACATGGTCTTCCTGGCGGCGGGACTCGGCGGCGGGACCGGCACTGGCGCGGTGCCCATCATCGGTTCTCTGGCGGCGGAGGCCGGAGCGCTGACTGTCGCGGTGGTCACGAAGCCGTTCGTGTTCGAAGGCCGGCGTCGGATGCGGCTCGCGGAGCGCGGCCTGGAAGAGCTGCACAAGGCGGTCGACACGGTGATCGCCATCCCGAACGAGCGTCTGCTGAGCTTCGTTGATCGGGGTACGGTGCTCTCGGAGGCCTTCCTTACGGCCGACGATGTTCTGCGCCAGTCGGTTCAGGGGATCAGCGACCTGATCACGATGCCGGGCGAGGTGAACGCCGACTTCGCGGACGTGCGGGCCATCATGTGCGGTCAGGGGATCGCGGTGATGGGTACCGGCGTGGCGTCGGGCGAGAACCGGGCCCTCGAGGCGGCTCAGCGCGCCGTGTCTTCGCCCCTGCTCGAGGACGCCTCGATCGAAGGCGCCGGGGGCTGCCTGATCAACATCACGGGCGGCAACTCGCTGACGCTCCACGAGGTCGCCGAGGCGGCCCGCATGGTCACCGAGGCGGTGGATTCGAACGCGAACATCATTTCCGGCCTGGTGGTCGACGAGACGATGGAAGACGAGATGAAGGTCACCGTGATCGCGACCGGCTTCGCCGAGAACCGGCAGCCTCGGATGGACGGCCTGGAGTCTCAGCCCGCGGGCATCGAGACGGACGTGGCAGCGGATTCACCGGATGGTCTCCTCGCCGCCGGCCAGGCGGAGGACAAGGCTTCCGAGGGGGGCGCGGCGGAGGACCGGGACTCGGGCGACGCAGACTTTCGCGATCGCCTGCTGGCCGAGCGCCACAAGATCGATCCGGGTGGCTTCGGACCCAATTGGAGGAACGTCGACGACTACGACATCCCGACGGTGCTGCGCAAGCAGATGGACTGACAGCTCGGGGCAAACACTGGGTGCGCCGGCCTGCCATCCGTGCGCCCGCTGACGGGCGCACGGACTGGTTCACGTGTGGCGCGGATCGCGCCACCCGGATTCTGGCCGGCTTTCCGGGAAAGACCCGCCGCGCAGCGGCGCCAGCTCTCCGCAGAGCTGTCCCTCCCTACATCCGTTCGGGCAGGGGGACGCCCAGGATCTCGGCCAGGGCTTCGAGGGAGCGCACGAAGATCTGCGTGGCGGCAAGCCGCGCGTCACGTAGATCGGTGTTCTTCTCGTGCAGGATGGGATGCCGGTGGTAGATGGCATGGAACTTCTGCGCCAAGTCGACCGTGTGCCTGGCGATCAGGGAGAGTTCCAGCGTGGCTGCCGCGCGTTCGACGGTGTCCTGGCACCCCGAGGCGAGCAGCACCAGGTCCCAGAGGTCGTCGGGCCAGGCCTCGGGCGGGAGTTGCGCGGCTCGCGCTCCGCCGACTTCGTGCGGCAGGCCCTCTTCCGCCAGGCGACGGCGGATGTTCCTTGCGCGCACGATGGAGTACTGAAGGTACGGTCCCGTCTCGCCCTCGAAGGCCGTGGCTTCGTCGATGTCGAAGGCGATCACCCGCGTAGTTGTGGCCCGGGCCATGAAGAAGCGCAGCGCCGCGGTCGCGATCTGGCGGGCCAGGAGCTCGTCGTCCCGGTCGGCCGTGCCCTCGGTGTCGCCGTCGCCGCGACGGGCGGCGATCTCGGCCCGGCTCTTCGCCTCGAGCTGGTCGAGCAGGTCGTCCGCCTTGACGCCTATGCCCTTGCGACCTGACATCTCCAGCACCGCGTCGCCGCTGAAGCCCAGTTGTTCGGCGGTGCGGGCGGACAGGGCGACCATCTCATAGGCGAAGTGGATGCTCTGGCCGGCCTGGCGGGTGTGGCCGAGGGCTTCCAGGCCCGCGCGGACGATCCGCTGCAGGTAGGCCTGGCGGGCGTCGATCACGTTGATCACCCGGGTAGCCGCGCCGAACGCCGGCGCCTGCTCCGTGCCGGCCGCTGTGGTTTCCCACAAGGGTCCATTCCGGCAAGGTTCCCTCCGGCGAGGTCCTTTCCGGAAGAGGTCGTACTCGAAATCGCGGCCGAGCAGGCCGAACTTCCAGAGTTGGTAGGCGATGTCCTTGCCCACGTAGGTCACCGTGCGGTCGGACCGCACGATCACCTTGTCCGGATCCTCCAGTCCCTGGAATTCCTGGCTCTCCGAGAGAGGCATGACCCAGCAGCCGGCGTTCTTGCCGGTTTCCTCGAAGCGCACGGCGCCGCTCTGCTTGAGTTGCTCGAAGGCGGTGACGAAGAAGTCCAGGCGCAGGATTTCGCTTTCGCGCGTCAGGAGGTCGTAGTCGATGTCGAGGCGGCCCATCGTGGCGAGGTGGCGGCTGACGATCCGTCTGGCGACCAGGCGCCCGGCCTCTGCCCGCCGGCCCCGGCCCGATTCCAGGGCGTGAAGGGTGCGTCGCCGGAGCTCGAGCCGTTCCCCGTCGCTCCCGTACCACCGGCCGACCTCGCTGTAGACATCCCAGCAGGTGTAGTCGAACGGCTCCGGCAGGGCTTCGATGTCGGCCACCGAGCAGCCCCGGAGATCGAGGAAGCCGACCACGACGTCGGCGACCTGGACGCCGGTGTCGTCGATGTAGTTCTGGACTTCGGTCGTGCGCCCGAGACTGCGGAGCGCGCGCGCCAGGATGTCGCCGAGAACCGCGTTGCGCAGGTGGCCTATGTGCGCCGCCTTGTTCGGATTGATGTTCGTGTGTTCGACGATGACCTTGGCGGGTTGACCCTCTGTCGGAGAGGGCAGCAAGGGAACCGCGTCGAGCATCGCGGCCGCGAACGCGGTCCGGTCGAGGTGGAAGTTGACGTAGCCCGGGCCTTCGACGGTGACGCGGTCGAACCCGGAAGGCAGTTCCAGAGTCTCGATCAGGCGTCCGGCGATCGTCCGCGGCGCCTGGCGAAGCTCGCGTGCGAGGTGAAGCGCGCAGGGACTGGCCAAGTCCCCCAGCCGCCGCTGGGGCGGCACTTCCACGGTCGGGTCGTGGTCGACTCCGAAGGTGCGGGAAAGGGCGCTTCGCAGCGCGTCGGCGACCAGGGATTTCCTGCGCTGCAGCATCGGAGTTCGCGGAGTGTACCGGAGGAAAGCGCGGTCTCCGGTAGCATGTTCGATGATCCAGGAAGCGCCGTGAACGAGAACCGCCATAGCCCCGTCCGGCCGGTCCTGCTCCCGGCGCAACCCTGCACCGGGCCGGTGCCATGACGGGTCACAAGCGGCCGCTGCCGCCGACCGCGGCCGAGTCGCCGGTGGCTCGCCGCGTCCTCGTGCTGGCACCCCATTACGACGACGAAGTGCTGGGGTGCGGCGGCCTGGTCCTGCAACTTGCCGCGGCCGGCGCGAAGATCGTCTGTGCCTTCATGAGCGACGGCTCGGGGGGCGTGGAAGGACCCCCGGAGGGGTCCACGACAGAGCAGTACTCCAAGCGGCGAAAGGAAGAAGCAGATGAGGCCGTCGCTGCACTCGGCATCGACAGTGTGGAGCATCTGGGCCATCGCCACGGTTTGCAAGATGGCGCCCTGGCTTCCTCCCTGGACCAGTTGACCAGCCATGTCGAGAGCCTGCTCCAGGAACACCAGCCGGACCTGCTGCTCGCGCCATCACCTCTCGAAGTGACGCCGGATCATCAGGCGACGTTTCGCGCGCTGCACGAGGCCTTGATCAACCGCAGGCGGGGACGAACGGAAGGGGGCGAAGAGCTTGCCAGCCAGGACGACGACTCAAGTGTCGGCGACCTGGCGCTGCGGGTTCTCTGCTACGAGGTGAACCACCCCTTCTACCCCGATCTGCTCGTCGACGTGACGGCCGAGCTGGACGGAGTCGTCGATGCGATGTCCCACTATCGAAGCCAGTTGGAACGCCACGACTACATGGGCTCCTGTCGAGGTCTGCGGCGTTACCGGTCGCTCACGCTGTCGGATTCATGCCGCTACGCCGAGGGCTACTGCCAGTTGACTGCCAGCGACTTCACCACCCGAAGTCCGGCTCAACTGATCGCGTACCTGGGCGGTGCACCTTCGCTGGTCGCAGTCACGTCGCCTCGCCGGGTGTCGATCGTGGTCCGGACGTACAACCGACCCCGGCGGCTGGCGGAGGCACTGAACAGTCTGGCGCTGAGTACCTACCGGAACGTAGAGGTCGTTCTCGTGAACGACGGCGGCCGGCGCCCCGAAGTGGCGCAGGACTTCCCGTTCGAAGTGCGTCGCGTCGACTTCGCGGGGAATCGAGGTCGGTCGGCCGCGGCGCAGGCCGGTGTGGAGGCGGCGACTGGCGACTGCGTCGGTTTCCTGGACGACGATGACTTGTTGGCGCCGGAACACCTGGAGAGCTTGACTGCGATGCTCCGCGACGGCGTGGATGTCGCCTACAGCGATGCGGCCGTCGTCTGCTACGAACCGAGTACGAGCGGTTGGAGAGAGAGCAGCCGGCGCCTCCCGTACAGCCGGGACTTCGATCGGACGATCCTCCTCCTCGACAACTACATTCCGTTCCATACGGTTCTGATGACGAGGGAAGCGCTGGAGCGGGCGGGCTCGTTCGATCTTCAGTTGCCGATCTTCGAGGACTGGGATCTGCTGATTCGTGTGTCGCGCTCATCGAGCTTCGTCCACCTCGCCCGCACGACCTGCGAGTACCGGCACTTCCTGGACGGCGCGGTCGACGATCCCTCGGGAGGTCATGCACTTGGTGGAGCGGCGTCCGCGCGTCCCGACTTTGAAACGCTGAAAGCGAAGGTCCTGAGTAAACACGCGACGGACCTCGGCCCGGATGCACTGGCGCGAGCGGTAACTCGAATGCGCCGCCAGGCGGTCCTGGCCGGCGAGGCGGCTCGCGCCCGGATTCGCGAACGCCAGCGGGACCTGGAGCAAGTGCAGGCCCGCGAGCGTGAGTTGGAGTCGTCGCATTCGGAACGCGGCGCGGAGATCGAGCGTTTGCAGGCCCGCGAGCGTGAGCTGGAGTCGTCGCATTCGGAACGCGGTGCGGAGATCAAGCGGCTACAGACTCTGGAGGAGAAGCGTGAAGCCGAGATCCACAGGCTTCACGGTCGTGAACGGGACCTGCAAGCCGAGATCGACGCCATGAAGGCGACGAGAGCCTGGCGATTGCGTGAACGCCTGCAGTCGCTGCGCGGCTCCGATGGCTGACGGCTGGCCGTTTTCGGAGTGCGAGTGAGGGCAGGAGGAGTCGGCCGGTGACGCGTGTCGGTCTGGTGTGCAGCGAGGCGCTCGGCGAACGCGCAGCCGGTATCGGAATCCGCTACCTGGAGATGGCGCGCCGCCTTCCCGAGTTCGGATTCCACGCCGTCCTTGTGTCTCCCTGGCGTTCCGGGGAATCGCCGGACGTCGGGAGCCGGTCGGCGGAGGTACGCCAGCTCGGCTCCGCGCCGCTGGCGGTGTTGCTGGAGGACTGCGATGTGGCCGTGGCCCAGGGACAGTTGGCCAACGACGTGCTCCACGAGCTACCCGACTTGCCCACCGCGATCGATCTCTACGATCCCTTCCTGGTGGAGAACCTGACCCACTTCGACACGCTGGGACTTGATCCGTACCGGAACGATCATCGGACCTGGGTCCATCAGCTGGCCCGCGGCGATTTCTTCCTCTGCTCCTCGGCGGAACAACGCGCCTACTATCTGGGCTTCCTGACCGCCTTGGGCCGGGTGAACCCCCACCGCTACCGCGATGATCCGAGTCTCTCCGGCCTCATCGTCGAGGCGCCGTTCGGCGTTCCGGATCCGCTGCCTGACTACCGACCGTTGCTGCCGCCTCGGGCCGCGGGCGAGCGGCGGCTGTTGTTTGGCGGCCTGTACGACTGGTACGACCCGGAGCCCCTCCTCCAGGCCTTCGCTTCGCTGCCCGCGACGAACGCCCGTCTCCTGTTCGTTCGGCAGCCTCCGGGCGCGCAGGCGCCGCAACGGCTGCTCGAGGAAGTGGAGGCGCGAAGCAGGCGTGAGGATCCGGAACGGATCGGCTTTCTCGATTGGGTTCCAGTCGAGCGGCGCTACGACCTGTTGCGGGACGTGGACGCGCTGACGGCCTGCCATCGACCCGGGCTGGAGACCGATCTGTCGCTGCGCACCCGGTTCGTCGATGCCCTCGCGGTCGGCTGTCCGGTACTGACCACCGATGGCGGCACCGTGCCCCGCCTGCTGAAGGACTGGGATGCCGGTCTCGTGGCACCGTGCGGCGATGTCGAAGCGCTGAGAGCGGGTCTTGCCGAGTTGGTCGCTGGCGGACCGGAGGTCGAGGCGAGAGCGCTTCGAGGCAGGGAGCGGGCGCTGGCGACCTTCTCCTGGCAGCGCAGCCTGGCGCCGCTGGTTGCCTTCCTCGAGTCTCCGCGCGTCGATCCCACCAAGCAGGAGTTCGCTTTCAGGCCCTCTACGGCGGCTCCGGCCGACGAACTCGGGTTCCGGCTGCGGCGCTGGTTTCGGACGCGTCTTGCGAGCGCGATGGCGGCTGGCAGATGACCACGGGGTCCTTCGCCGGCCGGAAACGGATCGACAGCGTCGACGTCCTGGTGGTGAGCTGGAACGGTCGCCACCACCTGGAGACCCTCCTGGCGGCACTTGAGGCTCAGCAGGTTCCCGGCGTCGCGGTGAGAATCAGCTTGTTCGACAACGGTTCGACCGACGGCACGGTGACCTGGGTCCGGTCCAACTATCCTCGCGTGGACGTGATCGCCAACCCGACCAACGTCGGCTTCAGTGCAGCGAACAACCGACTGGCGGAGAGAAGCAGCGCCAGTGCGCTGGTACTGGTCAACAACGACACCCGGCCGCGGCCGGACTGGCTGGCCCAACTGGTTGCCGGGTTGGCCGAAGCCCCGGCCGACGTAGCCGCGGTTTCGGGCGGCATCGTCAACTGGAAGGGCAACCGACTGGACTTCGGCCGAGGCGTGATGACTTTCGACGGCCACGCCTTCCAACTCGACTACCGCCGACCGCTGGATGCGATCGAGCTGCCCGAGGAGGGCTGTGAACTGCTGTTCCCATGCGGCGGGAACATGATCGTCCGTCGTGACTCCTACCTCGCGGCGGGCGGTTTCGACGAGTCGTACTTCGCCTACCTGGAGGATGTCGATCTCGGCTGGCGGCTGTGGTCGGCTGGTGAGCGTGTGCTGTCGGCGCCCGGGGCGGTTGTGCACCATCGCTCGATGGCCACGAGCAAGCTGCTGGGGAATGCCAACCGTGGCCTCCTGTTCGAGCGCAACGCCTATCTCACGGCGTTCAAGAACTACGATGCGGAACTGTGGCCGCAAGTGATGCCGGTGGTGCAGATGGCGCTGATTGGCCGGGTCCAGCACCTGCTCGCGAACCGCAACCCCCACGGTCAGGAACTGGCCGTCGACCCGTACGCCGCCCCGATGGACGGGTATGGCGGTGTTGTCGCCGCAGGCGTTGCTGGAGGCGGCGGAGATGGCGGTGCGAGGCGGAGGCCCGCCATGGGCTCCTCGGCGCGCGATGCATGGGAGCGGCTCCGGTACATCGTCGCGCTCCGCACCAGGCTGAGGCGTTTCGCGCGGCCGCACACCGGACTTCCAGTTGGCGTGCCTGCCATTGTCGACGATCAGACTTTGGCCCAGGTACGAGCCGTGTCTTCGATCATTCGCGGGCTCGATAACGCCGCGGAACAACGGCGTCGGATCCAGGCGAGACGCCGGCGCCCGGATGGTGAGATCTTCGAGCGCTTCCCGCTCTATGTCGTGCCCACCTATCCGGGCGACGAAGAGCTGTTCGGAAGTTCCGGGTTTGAGGCCATGTGGCCTGAAGGGCTGACTTTGGTGCGTCGCAGCCTGGAGGAAGTGATGGAGGTGGAACAGTGACCGGACCGCCAGGGTGGAGCGTGGTGATTCCGACCTTCAACCGCCTGCCGGCGCTCCGTGAGGTGATCGACGCACTCCACCGGCAGGAGGGACCGCGGTTCGAGGTGATCGTGGTCAACGACGGCAGTTCGGACGGTACGGCGGACTGGCTGGACGAACAGGCCGCCGCCAGCGACGCCGGCGGGACCGGGCTTCGGGTTCTGCACCAGCCGAACCGGGGACCTGCCGTGGCCCGTAACCGGGGTGTTTCGGTGGCTCGGGGCCGGTGGGTGGCCTTTCTCGGTGACGACACCGTCCCCGCTGCGGGATGGTTGGCGGCCCATGCCCGGGCTCAGGAGGGAGAACTCGCGCGGGAGATTCGGTCCGCAGGAGGATGCGTCGGAGTGATCGGCAGGACGGATTGGCATCCTCGGATGCGTCGCACGCCCTTCCTCGAATACATCAACGAGCACGGGCTTCAGTTCGGCTTCGGCCTGATCGAGGATCAGGACAACGTGCCGTTCAACTTCTTCTACACGTCGAACCTGTCGGTCGACCGGGAAGCGATGGCGGCGGAGCCGTTCGATCCGGCGTTTCCCTTTGCGGCCTGGGAGGATGTCGAGGCCGGCTACCGGCTCACGGCGCATGGCCTGCGGCTGCTCTACCGGCCCGCGGCCCGCGTGGCGCACGACCACCCGACCGATCTGGCGCGGTTCGCGCAGCGGCAGTACCGATCCGGCTACTGCGCGGTCGTGTTCTTCCGCCGCCACGAACAGCTCGGGCCCTTTCTTGGGATGCAGAACGGCCAGCCCCCCCTGGCGGGAGGCGCCGCGGAGCGCGCCCTGCTGTGGGCCCAGGAGTGTCTGGCGCGCGCGTTGCAGGGAATGCCGTTCAGATTGCCCCGGCTCTGGGAGAAGACGATGCGACACTACTATCTGGAAGGACTGAGGAACGGCTGGTCCGACGGCGCCGGTCTGGACCAGGGAGGGACGTGATGAGAGGACACGGATGCACCACGCTGGTTCGTCGCGCGTCGGCGCCGGCGATTGCTTTCCTGTTGGGCCTTGGGCTGGCCGGGGGAGCGGAGGCGACCCCGGGAGCACACGATGCCGTGGCGGGGATCGCCAGGGCGGCGGCCGTTTCGGTGCCGGTCGCTATCGAAGCCAGCGACCGGGGTGAACGCCGGGAAGGCGCCCGCAAGAGAGGCAGAACCCGGTCGCGGGCGATCTACCGTCCCTACTACGGCTCATTCGGCTGGTACGGGGGTTTCGGTTCGTTCTGGCCCTACTACTTCTCTCCGTACAGTCACTACGGCGCCTACGCCTGGGGACCGGAGCGGGCCGGCTTCGCGGTGCCCAATGCGGGCGCGTTGGATATCAACACGAAACCGAAGAAGGCATCGGTCTACCTCGATGGCGAGTTGATCGGACGCGTGGGCGCGTTCGACGGCTTCCCCCGGTATCTGTGGCTGCGTGAGGGAAGCTACCGGTTGGCGATCTTCATGGAGGGCCATGTCACCCTGGAGCGGAACATCAGCGTTCGCCCCGGCGTGGTGATCAAGATCGACGAGGACCTCGTCCCCGGTCAGGCTGTGCAGCCGCAACTGCCCGCGCCGGCGCCCGCCGGCGCACGGACCGCGCCTGCCGGCGAGTCCTGGAGAGTCGAGAACCGCGGCCAGCCGATCGATCAGGATCAACGCAGCACGCCGGCACGCCTGATGGTCGAAGTCCAACCGGCCGACGCGGTCGTGTACCTGGACGGGCGACTACTGGGCAGCGGCGCCCAACTGGCGAATCTCCATTCGCCCCTGATCATCGATCCGGGTACGCACCGCCTGGAGGTGACACGCCCAGGTTACGAAGCGGCGGTGCGCGCCTTCAACGCGACCAAGGGCGAAGACGTGTCGCTTCGCGTCGAACTCCAGCAGCAGGAGTGACGTTGGCCCAGCGCCTCGTCGACCTCGGCCAGCAGACCGGTGTCGGCCTTCGTGTAGCGCCGACAAAAGGCATGAGCCTGCGCGGCCCGGCGGTCCCGGAGGCGGCCGTTTGGACATAGAAAAGTTGCCATGCTACCATGATTTGTTATGGCCCAAGGAATCGCGAGCCCTGCGCAGGCGCCGGCCGGTGCGCCGGCTTGGCCCGCGCCGCGCACGGTTGAACCACACCGGGTCCTGATCCCTTCGCCGCTCGGTTCTCTGGGACTCGAGTTCGTCGGCCGGTCGGTGACGCGGCTGGTCATTGATCCGGCGGACGCAGAGAAGGTCCTGTTCCCCACCCTGGGCGCGGTGGAGACGACGGAGTTCATGGACGAGGCGCTGGGCCGGCTTTCCGAGTACTTTGCGGGCGCCCGGCGCAACCTCGACCTGCCCTACGATCTCGACCGGATCGGGTTGGACGCTCTTTCGCGCCGGATCTTCGAGGAGGCGGCGCGGATTCCCTATGGTCTGACCCGCACCTACCGCAACGTGGCGACATCGTCGGGCCGTACGGGGGCCTATCGACTGATCCGGTCGAAGCTGATGGCGAACCCCTTGCCGATCCTCGTGCCGTGCCACCGGGTCGTGCCTCGCCGCAGCGGCCCTGGTTCCTACATCGGCGGCGCCAAACGCAAGGCCCAGCTACTCGCACTGGAGCGAGGCAACGCGGCGGCCTAGGAGCGTGCGCGGCAGAAACTGGGTGCGCCGGCCTTCGGCATCCGGCGCGAAGCGCCGGCTTCCGGATCTTCTGCCGCGCCTAGCGGGGCGGGGCGTTCCTCGCGTCCTCCCAGATCGCCTCGAGGGCCTGATCGAAACTACGCCGCGGGCGCCAGCCCAGAGCCTGGAGGCGACTTGCGTCGCCGCAGAGGACGGGAACGTCCGCGGGCCGCAGGCGGTCGGGATCCTCGCGAATCTCGGTCGAAACGCCGCTGATCTCGATCAGTCGGCCTAGCGCCGAGGCCAGCTCGACGGCCTCGCCGCGCGCGACGTTGTAGGCGCGGCCCGGTTCGCCGCGCTCGACGAGGATGGCGTAAGCCTCCGCCCCGTCGTCGACGTGGACGAAGTCGCGGCGCGAAGTGAGGTTGCCGACGCGAAGCAGGGGCTCCCTGCGCCCGGCGTCGATCTCGGCCAGTTGGGCAGCGAAGGAGGGGAGCGCGAACTGGACGCTCTGGCCGGGGCCGATCAGGTTGAAGGAGCGCGCGGCGACCGCGCCCTGGCCGAGGGCCAGCCGCTCGGCGGCGGCCTTGGTCACCGCATAGGGAGACCGGGGCCGGAGGGGGCGTTCTTCTCCGGCCGGGAGTTCGTCCTCGGGCACACGGCCGTAGACCTCGGCACTCGAGGCGACGATCAGACGGCAGGAGTCGGAAAGCGCGCGCGCCCCGGCGGCGACGAACTCGGACCCCTCCACGTTGACCCGGTAGTAGTCGTCGATTCGTTGCCAGGAGGCGCCGACATCCGAGAGTCCAGCAAGGTGCACGACCGCATCCGGCGCCTGCGCCCCGAGGACCCGCTCCACCTCGCCGCGGTCGCAGATGTCGAGTTCGACCCGATCGCACCCGTCCCGAAGGGAGGCGGATAGCTGAAACTCGGGCGGGGCGGTCCCGGGGGCATGGCAGGCGACGACGCTGGCGCCGCTTTCGAGCAGCCGGGGCACGAGACGTCCGCCGACGAAACCCTCGGCGCCGGTGACGAGCACGCGGGTCACGACTCGGCCTTGCCTTGCCGCAGGCGGTCGAGGTACGCATCGAGGCCGGGTCGCCAGCTCTCGGCCTCACGGTGTGCCAGAGCCTCGAAACGCGCCGTATCCAGGACGGAGTACGCGGGCCGAACGGCCGGCCGGGTCAGCTCGGAAGACGAAATGGGAGCGATGGGCACGTTCAGTCCGAGGGCCTCGGATATGGCGACGGCGAAACCGTGCCAGGACGTCGCGGGCGTGTTGCAGTAGTGGACGATACCGGAGGCACCGGCTGCGTCCAGATCGACCAGCGCCCGCGCCAGGTAGGGGGCGTAGGTGGGACAGCCGACCTGATCCGACACGACCCGCAGGGACTCGCCCCGGCCGATGCGCGAAGCGATCGCGGAAACGAAGTTCCGACCCTCGGGGCCGAAGACCCAACTCGTGCGGACGACGAGACCGCCGGCCTCCAGAACACCTCGCTCGGCACCGAGCTTCGAACGGCCGTAGGCGGTTTGCGGCGCGGTGGCGTCGTTTTCGCGGTAGGGCCGCCGGCCACGGCCGTCGAACACGTAGTCGGTGGAAACCTGGATCAGGCGGCAGTCGGACGGTAGGGCCGCGGCCAGCCGGCCGGGGGCGTGGCCGTTGACTTCCATCGCGAGTTCGAGGTCGCTCTCGCAACCGTCGACATCCGTGTAGGCGGCGCAGTTGTAGACGGCACGGGCTCTGAACTCGGCGGCAATCGCGGCGGTCGCGTCCGTGTCTCGGAGATCGGCGCGGGCGCGGTCGGCGGCGAGGACTTCCGTGTCCCGCCGACGCAGTTCGTCGGCGACCTCGCGTCCGAGCTGACCCGCTGCCCCCAGCACGAGCGCTCTGGGAGCCTTGCCACCGGTGTGGGCGATCACAGCGTCTCGCTCTGGCCACCCGTGATGTCGAAAAAGGCGCCGACGCTCTTGAGCGTGACCAGCAGCCTGTACTGGGTGTCTGTGCGCAGGGTGGTGCGGAAGTTCGCGACCTCCAGGCGGAGTCCGAAACAGCAACCCTGGTAGTCCATGATGTGGCGCTGTATCTGCAGGAGTTTCTGCTCGATGTCGTAGCTCACCATGCTGTTCAGGCGCAGCTTGCTCGGGATCAAGACCAGGCCGGCCGAGACTTGTGCGTGGTGGCGGCGCGTTCTGTCCAGTTCGGGGTTGCGACGCACGGCCCAGCGAAGGCCGAGCGAGCTCGTGTCACCGACTCCTAGAGTCGCCGAGATCCCGGTCGACGAGAACTGGGAGAACAGGGTGTCGTAGAGCGCGTCGAAACGGATGCTTGTGCGGCGGGACGGATTGAACCGCAGCAGGGTGCCGATCGGGCCGTTCTGGCTGGTGAGGGAGCGGTCGAGCGAGCGCAGCAGCGGTTTCTCGCTGTCGAGCGACAGGTCGCGGAAGAACTCGACCGAGAGGATCTCGAAGGCGCCACCCTGTTCGGGGTTGGCTGGCTTGGCGAGCAGGCGGTTGAACAGGCTGAAACGGGCGACGTTGCGTCCGCGCAGGTTGTCGACTTCGTCGAACAGCGGAATGCGAAGACGATCCTCGAAGTCATCGAAGTAGGCGTAGACGGCACGCGGTTCGATCACATGCTTCATACGGGAGAAGCGCCCGCCTTCCCCGAGATCGAAGATGCGTGAGAACCCGGGGCCGACGATCTCGGCCTGGGCCGTGGGGACCAGCCGCATCAGGTCCTCGCCCCGGAAGTCCGTGTCCGTCATTGTGGCCTGACGTTCCTGGGCGGTCATCAGGCTGTCGCCGTACCAGGTCAGGTGGCCGCCGGCGGTGAGCGACAGGGACAGCCAGGTCGCCAGCGGTATGGGAACGCTGATCTCCGGTTCCAGATTGGCGCGCGCGTAGCGGCCCGTGCGTCGCGCCGAGCGGTTGGTGTCGAGATAGTGCAGCGAGCTCTTCACCTTGGCGTAAAGGGGGGATTCGCCCAGGCGCGTCGAGCGCAGCTTGTACTCGATCTCGGGCAACTGGCGCAGTTGGACCTCGCGCTCCGCCGTGATGAACGTCTTGCGCTGGTCTAGCTGAACGTTGAGCGACTGGTTGCCCCAGTTCCCGCTGACGAAGGCGGTCGAGTAGAGCTGGCGCCGGCTGTTCCGGTCGACCCGGCGCTCGAAGTCGCGAAAGAAGTCGAAATCCGACACGTCCTCGACCCGGACCACGCCGCGGAATCCACCCGGCAGGTCGTTCGACACGTGGTTCCAGCGCACCCTCCAGCGTTGCTCGCCCCGCTCCACGTCGTCGATCAAGTAGCCGTCGAAGGTGCCCTCGGTGGCCTCGGTCGGGTGGTACCGGAACTCTGTTCCGAAGCCCCAGAAGGACTCCTCGGAGAACGCGCTGTCAGCGCCGGCCGGAGCTCCCGCGTAGAGGTCGACGTTGAAGGTGGCGTCGTAGCTCCTGTTGATTGCCCAGAAGTAGCCGAGCCCGAGAGAGGGCCCCCGGCGGGTGGAAAAGCCGGGCTTCGGCATCAGGAAGCCGCTGACGCGGGAGCTCTTTACCGGCCACAGCATGTAGGGCATGTAGACGACCGGCGCGTTCTTGACGCGGAAGGACGCGCCGCGGGTCTTGGCGTAGCCGCTCGCGTTCACGTCGACCTTCCTGGCGCGGAAGCTCCAGTCCGGAACCTTGCCGTCCGTCGCCTCGCAGGCGGTGAACTGGGCGTCGAGGATCGTGAAGCGCTCGTCGCTGAGTTTGTGCACCGCACTGCCGGTGAAGAAGTAGTCGGTGCCCAGGTTGCCCTCGACGTCGAAGACCGAGGCCGTTTCCGTCCTTGGGTCGAGTTCGAGGCGAGACCCCCTGAGGACTTCGTTGCCGCGCATGAGAACGACGGATCCCTCGGCCCGGATCTGTTCGGTTTCCTCGTTGTAGAAGAGGTCGTCGCCCCAGGCCCGGTAGTCGCGAAAGCGGACCGAGAATCCTCCCGACAGGGTGTGTTCGCCCGGCTCGTCGATTGGCCCCTGCATGTCGCCGGCCCAGCCGGTGAGTTGGCCGCCCCCGGCCTCGTCCTCGATGCGGAAGGAGAATGTACTGGCGCCGGGAGGTTTCGGTGGGCCGGGGTCGGGTGGCTCTTCGGGGACCGCCGCTTCAGCGATTGGTTCCTCTTGTTCTTCGCCGCCCGTCTCAGCCGCCGGATCCTCGACCGGCTGAACATCGGCCGCCTGCTCCTGGGCCGGAGGCGGTACCTGCTCCTGGGCCGACGCCGGGGCGATCAGGGAGAACCCCAGCGCCAGTGCGACGGTCAGACGTGCGAAGTCAGCGATAGACATTGCGGCGATGGCCCACCTTCAGGATTACGACGACTACGGTGTTGTCGGAGACGCTGTACAGCAACCGGTAGCGACCGACCCGGATCCGGTACACATCCTCGTAGCCCTGGAGTTTCCTGCAGCCACGTGGCCTGGGATCCTGCGCCAAGCCCATCATCGCCGTCGCGACACGTTGCCGGGTGGCTCGTTCCAGTCGGGCGAGTTGCCGTTCCGCGGTGCGGCTGATCTGGACTTCATGGATCGCCATCGAGCCCCAGTGCGGCGAGCGCCTCGGTGAGGGGGCGCGTGGGCTCGTGGCGGATCCGTTTGAGGTCGTCGATGTCCTCCAGTTCTTCCAGGCGGTCGATCAGGGCCTCCTGGATGAAGTGGTTCATGACGATGCCATTCGAGCGGCAGTAGCTTTCGACGGCGCGCTTGAGAACGGGATCGATGCGGGCGTTGATCTGGACCGTCTCCATGCCCGGCATGCTAGCAATTGCTATGCCGGTGGGCCATGTCGGTCGGAGGGGCAGTTGACAGGCCCTGGCGCGGCGCTTCAGAGTGAGGTTGTTGTGCGCTTCCTGGGCATCGACATCGGCGAGAAGCGTGTCGGTGTGGCCGAAGGGGACTCCCGGGTCGGCATTGCGGTGCCGCACTCGACGCTGCGGCGCACCAGCGACCGGCAGTTGATCGCGGAAATCAAGGCGTTGGCCCTCGAGTCGGGCACGGATGTGCTGGTGGTCGGTGAGCCCCGACGCCTGGACGGCTCCGTGGGCCCCGCGGCAGAGAGGGCGCGGGCGTTTGCCCGCAAGCTGGGCAAGGCCTGCGCACTGCCGGTACGGACGGTAAACGAAGCGCTCACCTCGGTCGAGGCCAAGCGCCGGCTTCGGGCGGCGGGTGTCGACCCACGCAAGCATCCGGAACGGATCGATGCCACGGCCGCGCAGATCCTCCTGCAGGAGGAGATGGATCGGGAGCGCGGATGACGTCCAACCGCCCGAAGCGCCGCCGGCGTCTGCTCCTGTGGTCGGTTGCGGTGGTAGTCGCTGCGTTCATCGTGCTGGGCGTGACCGCGGCCGGCCTGGTCGCCTGGGTGGAGCGGGAACTCGAGCGGCCGCGGGGAACGGAAACCATCGAGCTCACGATCGAGCGCGGCGCGCCCATGACTTCGATCCTTGAGCAGTTGGAGGCGGCCGGTGTGATCGGCGATCCGCTGAGGGCCCGGTTCCACCTCGACTACCGGCGGCGCGGCGAGACGCTGCAGGCCGGCGAGTACCGGTTCGAGCAGCCGATGAGCACGGTCGACGCCCTCGATCGCGTGATCCGCGGCGAGGTCGTGACCTGGCCGGTCACCGTGGTGGAGGGCCTGACCCTGCGTGAGACGGCCGAGCGGCTGGCGTCCGGAGGCTTCGGCGAGCTCGACGCGTTTCTCGCCGCGATGGCTTCGCCGGCGCTGATCGCCGACCTCGACCCGGCCGCTGAATCCCTTGAGGGTTACCTCTTCCCCGACACCTACGCGTTTCCGCGAGGTACCGGCGAAGCCGACATCGTGGCGGCCATGGCCAGCAATTTCCGCCGCCGCGTCGAGGAGCATCTGGACGCCGCGAGCGGCCAGGGCCTCGACCTGCGGTCCCTCGTCACCCTGGCGAGCATCGTAGAGAAAGAGGCGGGCGCGATCGAGGAACGCCCCCTCGTGGCGGCTGTCTTCCACAACCGGCTTGCCCGCGGAATCGGCCTTTATGCCGACCCGACGATCATCTACGCCCTGAAGATGGCCGGCACCTGGGACGGCAACCTGCGTCGGCGCGACCTGGAGCTCGATTCGTCCTACAACACGTACGTCCACCCCGGCCTCCCGCCGGGTCCGATCTGCTCGCCGGGCGAGCACAGCCTGCGCGCCGCGGCACGGCCCGCCGACGTCTCCTACCTGTACTTCGTCAGCCGCAACGACGGCACCCACGTCTTCGCCGAGACACTCGCCGAGCACAATCGCAACGTCGCCCGGTGGCAGGTCCGCTACTGGCGCGAGCGGCGGGCTTCGCAGCGCTAACTTGGGCGGGGCGCAGTCGCCCGGAGTTCGGGCGTCGCGTCACGCTGCTCGTCGGGCGCTGTGCGCACTTGCTGCCTCTCGGGCTCGATACGCTTGGCCGGATAGCTCACGTAGGTGCGCCCCGAGCCGTTCGTCAATCGTGGCGGCCGTCTGGGGCATCCCCGCCCGGAAGAGAGAGAAGAGAGAACGAATAGGCGTGTTCATCTGGCGGTCGGCGATTCTCTGCTCAGACAACAGAGCAAGCACGCTGGCGACCCGGGGCAGCCGGCCCGGAATCCAGGCGAGGCACTCAAGCGCCCACAGCGGGTCGGTGCGCGGGCAGTCTTGCCGTATCTCGTCGCGGCCGATTGGCTTCAGGAACTCGAACACGGCGGGATCGTCGGTTGCGAGATCCTCCTCCAGGAGATCGAGAAACGTATCGGGCGCCGCCTCTGCGTACCCCCGGAGATCGCTCTTGTGGGACAGGAGCGTCTCCAGTGTGAGCGGTGCCAGGAGGCGCTGCACCAACATCGCAACTTTCTGTTCGTTGTCGCTGCCCAGTCGATGATCGATTAGTCGGTCGCCGTACTCGGCCAGCAGGATCAGGGTGTCTCCGATGCCGTTCCGAAGAGCTTCCGAGTGCTTCCGGACCTTGTGATGCACCGCGGCCATCCAGCGGTCTTCGGGCGGCAGGTCAAGGGCCGGGTGGCGCTCGGCGAGGACGCTCTCGGCAACGGCGAAGAAGCCGTCCAGGTTGTTCTGCGTAACGGCCGAAGCAACCGAGAACAGGGCGTCGATCCGGGAGCACACGCCACGGTACTGGCCGATCGACCAGACGGGTGCATCCTCCACGTTCTGCAGTCGGACAACTGCCCCTTCGACTTCCTCGTACGCCGTTCCCGACGACCGCCCGATCCAGTACGTCAACCCGGCACAATCCATGCATCCACCCGGCTAAGCTCATGCCCCATGCACCTGCCTACCCTGAACGCGATCCTGAACGCCACCGCGGCATTGCTGCTCGTCATCGGCTACGTCCAGATCCGGCGGGGTCGCCGCGAGCGGCACAAGAAGTTCATGCTGTCGGCGCTGGGGTGCTCGGCGGCGTTCCTCGTCTCCTATCTCTACTACCACTACCAGGTCGGTTCGGTTCACTTCGAGGGCGAGGGGACCGTGCGGACTGTCTATCTGGGCATACTCCTGACGCACACGGTGCTCGCGGCCGCGGTGCCGCCGCTGGCGATCATCACGGTCGTTCTCGGCCTTCGGGGCCGGTATGACCGGCACAGGAAGATTGCCCGGTTCACGCTGCCGATCTGGCTCTACGTGTCCGTGACCGGGGTCGTCGTCTACTGGATGCTGTACCGGATGTCATGGTGAGACGGGAAGGGATCGGATCGCGGCTCCGCGGTCTGCTCCTGGTAGCCGCCTGCGTCGTACCGGCGACGGCGGCCGCCCAGGAGCCGGCCTGGCGGCTCTCAGCCTGGAGCGACGAGGAGCGGGAGTTCTTTCTCGACGGACCCCAGTACTTGCTGGCGCCGGCCGAGCTGGCGCGGGTCCAGAACCTCAACGCCGCGGCCCGCCGCGAGTACATCGAGACGTTTCTGGGCCGCGACCTGATAGCCGAGGGCATCGAGCAACGCCGCCGGCGGGTCCGGCAGGTGGGTGCCCCGTTCTTCGATGTCCGGGCGCAGTTGCTGTTTCTGCACGGAGAGCCGGACGACGTCGAGCACGTCGACTGCGACCAGACCTTCCGGCCGCTTGAGATCTGGCGCTACGGGCCTGAGGAGGGCGAGCACGAGAACCTGGTTCTCTTCCAGCCGAAGCCGAACGAGGCGTTCCAGCTCTGGTTGCCCGAGCTCACGAAACGGACCCTCTACATGCCCGAGATGGAGTACTGGCTCGAGCAGTACGAGGAGCTTCGCGGCCTCATCAGAGCCCGCCGTTTCGACCTGCAGGTCTGCGAGGAAGCGCGGCGCGTCGACCGGGTCACGGGTATTCACGGCCTGTTCGACTTCCGGCGTCAGCGGCCCACCACGACCAGCGTGCGTGCCTGGTTGACGCCGCCGCAGGATCTCGACGCCTGGGCCGTGGCGGCCGCGGCCGACCAGGTGCCGGCTCCGCCCACCCTGGAACTCGAGGACCCGATCGTCACCTTCCCGGCGCGGAACGGCCAGCGGATCCTGACCCGGATCCTCCTGTCGCTGCCGCCGGGAGCGGCGTTCGAGCCCTTCGTGGATGACACGGGCGGAGAGCAGGTCCGGATCAACGTGCAAGGCGTCATCGAGCAACCGGGCCGGATCTTCGACGGTTTCCAGGTGCGCTTCCTTTCCGCCACGCCGCCGGCGGACCGGTCGCTGGCGCTGCCGGTGGAGCATCTGCTTCGCCCGGGCTCGGTCGTCCTGGTGCGTTTCCTGGTGCGGGACGAGATCAGCGGCGCCGTGGCGTACGGGGCGGTGCCGGTCGATGTGCCGTACGCGCCGCAGACGGAGCCGGCGAGTGCCGAAGAGCGCCGGCGCCTCATCCTGGCCGCGGAGCAGTTGGTGGCCGACCTGCCGGAGACCGCGCTGGCTGCCGAAAGCAGCCTGGTGCTGGTGCCGCCCGAAAGCGACGTCGTGCTCGGGTTGTGGCGGGCCGAGACGCTGGTGTCCGGGCGCGAGATCGTCGCGATGCGGTTCTACGTTGACGGTGTGCTCCAGATCACCCGCCGCCGGCCGCCGTTCAGCGCCGAGGTGCGGCTGGCGAAGTACCCGGCCGAACAGGTGGTGCGGGTCGAGGGGCTCGACGAGAACGGCGAGGTCGTCGGTGCGGACGAGATCGTCCTGAACCAGCAACGCGGCGAGTTGCGGGTGGCGATCAGCGAACCGCGTCGGGGCATTCGTGTGGCGGGCAAGGTGGAAGCCGTCGCCAACGTCGTTGTGCCCGAGGAGCGCATTGTCCAGGAGGTCGAGTTCCGGGTCGGCGAAGAGGTGCCGACCGTGCTGCGCAGGCCCCCGTGGCGCGCCGAGATCGAAGTGCCGGCAGCCGGCGCTCAGGAGCTCGTCTATCTCACCGTCGCCGCCACGCTGGACGACGGCAGCCGCGCGGAGGACGTGCGGTTCCTCAACGCGCCCGAGTTCACCGATTCGGTCGAAGTCGACCTGGTCGAGCTCTACACGACGGTGGTCGACAATGCGAACCGGCCGGTGACGAGCCTCGCCGAGAGCGACTTCACCGTGATCGAAGACGGGCGGCGGCAAGAGCTCGCGAAGTTCGAGCTGGTCGAGGACCTGCCGCTGACCCTGGGCGTGGTGATCGACACCTCGGGATCGATGGAAACGTCCCTCGGCGAGGCGCGGCGGACGGCGTCGCAGTTCCTGGCCAACCTGATCACGCCGAAGGACCGTTCCTTCGCGGTCGCCTTCGCGTCTCGTCCGGCCCTGCTGATCGGCCGGACCTCTGATGTCAGCGCGGTCGCGGCTTCGATCGAGAGATTGCGGGCCGTCGGCAACACTGCGCTCCACGATGCGCTGATCACGAGCCTCTACTACTTTCGCGGCGTACGGGGCCGGCGCGCCCTGGTCCTGCTCTCCGACGGCGAAGACACGTCGAGCACAGTCGAGTTCAAGGATGTCGAGGAGTACGCGCGCCGATCGTCCGTCGCGATCTACACGATCGGGCTCGGCGTCGGCCGCACCCAGATGATCCTGCGCAACAAGCTGAACGACCTGGCCAAGGTCACGGGCGGCCGGTCGTTCTTCATCTCCAAGGCCGAGGATCTGGCGCCGGTGTACGACGAGATCGAGCGCGAGCTGCGGTCGCAGTACCTGCTGGCCTACAACTCGAACCGGACCGGGGGCGGCGACGAGTACCGTCAGGTCGAGGTGAAGGTCAAGGGCCGGTTCAAGGCGCGGACCGTCAGCGGCTACTACCCATGACGCGCTCGGTGCTGCCGGCGGCATCGACCGCGGCGGCGGCCGAGGAGGTGACCGAGATAGCCCGGCTGCCGGTGCCGCCGCCGGCGGTGCTGGTGTTGCTTCCTCTGCTGTTCCTGGCCGCGCCAGTGGCCGCTCAGGACGAACCGGGTGCCCGCGTGGTGTCCTTCGAGCGCCTCAACCGGGTCTACGAGCGCCTGATCGACGACCTGATTCCGGTGAGCATCGGCCCCGCCGAGGTCATGCTGCGTTCGCCCGAGCACTCCCTGACCGTGACCCGTCACTCGGCGACGCTGCGTCCCCTTGAGGGCGGCGTGTTCGATGTCGCCCTCGAACTGGAGATCGCCGGTTCGGGCCGCATCGACGCGGACGTCACCATCGGCAGCCTGGAGAGCCGGTTGAGCCAGGAACTGACCGTGCCGCGACAGACCCTCTTCCTGGAGGGCGCGATCACGGTGCGGCGAACGAAGGAGGGCTACTGGATCACCACGGAGCGCATGCCGGAAGCGGCTCAGGTGAGGATCGAGAGCGAGTTGGGCACGCAGCTCTTCACCGTCTGCCGGCAGATGGCGCTGGTTCTGGTCAGCCTGGACTGCGACGCGATCGAGAGGGCCGTGACCCTGATCCGGGCACCGCTTCCGGAGGCGGGCGGCGAGTACCTGATCGGGCTGGAGGACGCGACGGAAGCGGAGCGCGAGGACTTCGATCGTTTTCTGGCCGAAAACCCGAGCCGCTGACCCAGGGAGTCCGAGCGCTCGGTTCGATCCCGAAACGTCCGAGTTCCGGTAGGATTCCTGGCGGCCCGGCTGCTGCCGCTGCCCCGGCCGCTTCCGGCCGCCCAGGAGTTGAATACGCATGGCTACCCGTCGGATGATCTCGCGCCTCTACTACTTCACGATCGAGGATGAGGGCATCCTCGCCGAGTCGTTCGCAGGTCTCGATTCGGAGACCTTCGCGATCGCGTACAAGGTCGAGGACACGGACGATGTGTTCGTCATGACGAGCGAGACACGGGACGCCCTCGACCGGGCGGACGTGCCGTACAACCTGCTCGCGGAGGAGGACGGCTCACGGGTGGCCCTGTACCACTCGCCGCTGTCGCGCGAGGAGTTGTCCGACTTCGAGGATCCGCTCAAGGCGCTCGCGCTCGCCTACCGGGCGATCGCGATGGCCTGCGTCGGCGTCAACGGCGAATCGGACCTCGGCTTCGACCTGAGCGAGGGGATGAGGAACTACACGTACTTCACCGCGCCCGCCGGTCACACCTTCATCTGGCGGCTGTTCACGCACCGCGACGAGGCGCGGCAGTTTCTGGACAAGCTGACGATCGGCGACAAGACTGCTCTCGAGTGGGCCGAGGCGATTCCCATGGAGTCGGTGGTCGAGCTCAAGGGCTTCCACTGAGCCACGGGACTGCCAGCCGTTCGCTCGGTTTCGAACTCCCGGCCGGCACGTACACCGTCTCCCAGTTCGGGTGGGAGGTGAAGGGACTCCTCGCCGACGCCTATCCCGATGTCTGGGTGGCGGGAGAGGTGCAAAGGCTGCGATCGGCCGCCAGAGGCCAGCTCTACTTCGAGTTGGTCGAGAAGGGACGCGGCGACAGTGTCAAGGCCAAGCTCGATTGCGTGCTGTGGGCGGACGAGCGTCAGGCGGTGGAAGCGGCGTTTCGGGAGGCGGGCGTGGAACTTGTGGAGGGTGTCGTCCTGCGTTGCTGCGGCAAGCCCGACTTCTGGCCCGGCGGCGGCAGGTTCCAGTTCACGGTCGGCCGGGTCGATCCGGTGTTCTCGCTGGGCGCCCTGGAGCAGCGGCGCCGCGAGACGCTTCGGGCTCTGGAGGCCGAAGGCCTGCTCGAGCGCAACAAGCGGCTTGCACTTGGTCCGGTGCCTCTGAACATCGGACTGGTGACTTCGGAGGGGAGCGCGGCCCACGCCGACTTCCTGGACACGCTGGTGAAGTCGGGGCTGGGTTTCCGGGTCTATCTGGTCCACTCCGCGGTCCAGGGGATGGCCGCCGAAGCCGAGGTCGGGCGTGCTTTCGAGTTGCTGGGCGCCTTCGTTCGCGGCGGGGAGAGGCTGGACGCGATCGCGCTGATCCGCGGCGGCGGGTCACGGGCCGATCTGGCCACGTTCGACAGCCGCCACGTCGCCCGTGCGGTGGCGCGGTCCCCGGTGCCGGTCGTCTGCGGCATCGGCCACCAGATCGACCAGTCGATCGCCGACGTCGTCGCGCATACCTCGTGCAAGACACCGACGGAGGCGGCCGAGTTTCTGGTCGCTCGGGTGGAACGGGCGGCTCGTCAGGTGGAGGAGGCGCGCCGCCGGCTCGCATCGCCCGGCCGCCTGCTCCTGCAGGCTCGCGTTTCGGCGTACCGGGAAGTCGAACGGGGTCTGTTGCTAGCTGCCGAGCGTGCCCTCGCCGGCGCTGGCGCGTCGGTCGACCACGTGGGACGGACACTGAGGAGTCGGGCTACGATCTCCGTGGTCCGGGCCGGGGATCGGCTCCGCTCGATCGTGGAGCGCCTTCCCGGCCCGAGTAGAAGGTCGCTGGCGGCCCGGATGGGCGAGTGCCGGCGGTTGGAGGCTCGGGTCCATCCCGCCGCCGAGCGGTTGCTCCGCCGCGCGCTCGAGCGGATGGAGGCCCACCGCCGGCTGTGCGACCAGCTCTCCCCGGAGCGGACGCTGGCGCGCGGTTTCAGCCTGACCCGCAAGGCGGACGGGCGGCTGGTGCGGAGCATCGCGGATGTCAACGTGGGAACGGAACTGCGGACCAGCGTGCATGGCGGCACGATCGGAAGTAGCGTGTACGCCCTCACGGAACAGCCGCGTCAGAGAGACCTGTTGGACGAGAAGGATCGGACATGAGCACAAGCAGTGAAGCTCCCGGCGAGCTGAGTTTCAGCCAGGCGATGGAAGAGCTCGAGAGCGTTCTCCGGCGCATCGAGGGCGACGAGGTCGATATCGACCTGCTGGGCACGGAGTTGGGGCGCGCTGCCGAGTTGCTCGAGATGTGCCGCAAGAAGATTCGCCGAGCGGAGGTCGAGGTGCAGCAGATCGTCGAGGCGATCGAGGAGGATGCGGCGGACTCGGTCGAGGCGTCCGCCGAACCGCGGCAGGCCTCCGGCTTCGAGTTGTCGGCCGACCATTCCGACGACGACATTCCCTTCTGATGTGGACGGACGACCTTCCTGATGTTTGAGCGGCAGCAGACGGGTTCCGTCGTTTGCCCGGGCTGCGGCCGGTTGGTCGGCGTTCAGGATGAGCGCTGCTGGAACTGCGGCCGCGCGCGGCCCAGCCTGTTCGGCTTCTCCCGGTTGCTGCAGCGAATCGGCAACGAGGCCGCGTTCTCGACCCTGGTGATCGGGATCTGCGTTGTGATCTTCCTGTTCGAGCTGGCGATGGCGCCGGGCGGTGTCGGCACCCGGTTGGGGTTCGGTTTTCTTTCGCCCGATTTCGAAGTCGCTATCCGGCTCGGAGCGAGCGGAAGGCCCATCGTCTTCGAGTTCGGGCGCTGGTGGACGATCCTCAGCGCCGGCTGGCTGCACGGCGGCCTGCTGCACATCGGCTTCAACATGTACTGGGTGCATCAGCTCGGTCCGGCGATGGCCCGGCTCTACGGCACCGGGCGAGCGGCCATCATCTACCTGGTTTCGTCGGCGCTGGGCTTCCTGGTCACGAGCGCTCTGCCGGTCTTCGCCCCGTGGATGCCGCTGACCCATAGCGGTGAGACCCTGGGCGCGTCGGCCGCGGTGTTCGGTTGGCTGGGCGCGCTGCTCTGCTACTCGCGAAGGACCGGCGGCCGCATGTTCCTCAGGCAGGTGCTCGGCATCGCCATTCCGCTGGTCCTGTTCGGACTGTTGCTGCCGGGGATCGACAATTGGGCTCATCTCGGCGGTCTGGCTGGCGGATACCTGATGGCGAGCCTGTACAGCCCGGACAAGCCGGAGACTCCCGCCGACGTGCTGGCGGCTCTCGTGCTGCTCGTCGTCTCGGTGCTCGCGGTCCCGTTCTCGTTCCTGAGCTGGTCCTTCTAGGAGCGGCGCATGGAACGGGCCAGTTCCATGCCACGAATAATCGTGCGCCAAAGTGGTGTATTATTCGCCGCCTTGTGATTCGGGCTGCGATCGCCGGGGCGTCCGGCTACAGTGGGGCGGAACTGGTCCGGTGGCTGAGCGGCCACGGGCAGGTGGAGCTTGGTGCGCTTGCGGCCGGCCGCAGCGCCGGCCAGCCGGTTGAGGCCGTCTTCCCCCACCTGGCCGGTGTAGCCGAGGGCAATTTCGCCCCGACGGACTGGGATCTCGTGGGCGCCGAGGCCGATGTCGTGTTCCTCGCGTTGCCCCACGGCGAGGCGCTTGCGGCTGCAGCGCGGCTTCTCGACGCGGGGGCAAGGGTGGTCGATCTGGGCGCCGACTTCCGGCTCCGGGATCCCTCGGCCTATCGGCACTGGTATGGCGGCGAGCACACGGCGACCGACCTCCTGGCGGAGGCGGCCTATGGTCTCACCGAGTGGCACCGCGACGCGGTGGCGGGCGCGCGGCTGGTCGCGAATCCGGGCTGTTACCCGACCGCGTCGTCGATGGCGCTCAAGCCGTTGCTCGAACAGTTCGGTGACCGGGTGACCGGCGCAATCGTGATCGACGCGAAGTCCGGCGTTTCCGGAGCGGGAAGGAACCCGCGGGACGGCTACCAGTACACGGAGCTGAACGAGAACTTCAAGCCCTACGGCACCGGCGCCCATCGCCACCAGCCCGAGATCGAGCAGGAGCTGGCGGCCCGAGGCAGCGCTGGCGCCCAGGTCTTCTTTTCGCCACATCTGGCCCCAATGACGCGGGGCATCCTCGCCGCCTGCTACGTGCCGATGGCCGATGCGCCGAGCCGGGAGGAGCTCGAGGCGGTGTTCCTCGATCGCTACGCCCGCGAGCCCTTCGTGCGCGTCCTGACGGGATCGGCTCTGCCGCAGACGAAGGCGACGCTTGGCTCGAACTACTGCGACATCGCCGTCCGGGTCGACCGCGAACGTGGGCTCGCGGTGGTCTTCGCTGCGATCGACAACCTGGTCAAGGGAGCCGCCGGACAGGCGGTGCAGAACATGAACGTCATGCTGGGCCTGCCCGAAACAACCGGCCTCCAGGCTGCCCCGGTGTTCCCGTGAGAGTCGCAGTTCTGCGCAGAACATGGCTGTGTCGCTCGGAGATGCTGGGCCTGCCCGAAACAACCGGCCTCCAGGCTGCCCCGGTGTTCCCGTGAGCTGTGGCGTGACCGCTCCTCGGGGCTTCGTCGCCGCCGGCGTCCACTGCGGCCTGAAGCCGGAGAAGCTGGATCTCGCGATCATCGCCTCGACGGCCGCGGAGCCGGCGACCGTGGCGGGCGTATTCACGCGCAACCAGGTGCAGGCCGCGCCCGTCCTCTACTGCCGCGAGGTGGCGGCGAGCGGCCGGGCGCGTGCGATCGTGGCGAACAGCGGCAACGCGAACGCCTGCACCGGTGAATCGGGCCTGGCGGATACGTGGGCCATGGCCGCGTGCGCCGGGGCGGCGCTCGAGATCGATTCCGAGCACGTCCTCGTCGCGTCGACGGGCGTCATCGGCGTTCCCCTGCCGATGCCCAAGGTGCTGGCCGGCATCGACCAGGCGGCCGCCGAACTGGGTGCGGACGGCGGCGAGCGGGCGGCGGAAGCGATCCTGACCACCGATACGCGGACCAAGATCGAGGCCGAGACGGTGGAACTCGGGGGCGGCGAAGTGACGATCGGCGGCGTCGCCAAGGGCGCCGGCATGATGGCGCCGGACATGGCGACCACCCTGGCCTTCGTCACGACCGATGCCGCGGTCGCGCCGGCGGCGCTCGATCAGGCGCTGCGCAGAGCCGTCGAGCCGACCTTCAACAGCGTCACCGTCGACGGCGACACGAGCACGAACGACAGCATCCTGGTGCTCGCCAACGGCGCCGCCGGTGTCCAAGCGGCCTCGGCGAAGGACCTTGAGCGGTTCACGGACGCACTCGAACGTCTGCTTGGCCGCCTCGCGGTCGCCCTCGTCGCCGACGCCGAGGGAGCGAACCGGGTGGTCGAAATCCGCGTTGGCGGCGCCCGCACCAACGCGGCGGCCCGGCAGGTGGCGACGACGATCGCCAACTCGCCCCTGGTCAAGACGGCCTATCGCACGGGTCAGCCGAACTGGGGCCGGGTCATGGGGGCGATCGGCCGTTCCGGCGTCGACATCGTCGAGCGGCGGATCGCGATCGCGGTGTCCACGCCGGAGGAGCGGGTCGAAGTCGTGCGCGGCGGGCTGGGCGTCACGGAAGACCTGGAACCCCTTGGCCGGGCGATGCTGGCGGCCCACTCCGTCCTCCACGTCGATCTCGGGCTCGGTTCGGGCGGGTGGACGGTCTGGACCTGCGATCTCTCCGAGGGCTACATCCAGATCAACGCGAGCTACATCTCGTGAACCCCGGTGACTTCAAGCCAACCGAGCCACATCGCACGAAACGCAGCGATCTCATGAACGGACGCGAACGATGACTGGAACCGGCAGGGAACGCGATCTGGGCCTGGAGATGGCCGCCGCGCTGCGCTACGCGGCCGCGTGGCGCGGCAAGCGCGTGGTGATCAAGTACGGTGGCCGTGCCATGGCCGGCGACGAGTTCGGTTCGCTGATCGACGACATCGTGCTGCTTCGAAGCGCCGGCATGCGGCCGATGCTCGTCCACGGCGGCGGCGCCGAGATCACGAAGACGCTAGAGGTCATGGGGATGGAGCCCCGTTTCGTCGACGGCCTGCGGGTCACCGACGCGGCCACGATGCGGGTGGTCGAGATGGTGCTCGGCGGTTCGGTCAACAAGCGCCTGGTGGGGATGATCCAGCGCGCCGGCGGACGCGCGGTCGGGTTGACCGGCAAGGACGGCGACCTGCTGCGTGTGCGGCCCCACCCGCGGTCGGACGAGTTGGGTTTCGTCGGCGAGATCGAGAAGGTCGACACCTCCCTGCTCGACCAGCTCACGAACTCAGGCTACGTGCCGGTGATCGGGTCGCTGGGGGTCGGGCCGGGCGGCGAGACATACAACATCAACGCGGACACCGCCGCCGCGGCACTCGCCGCGGAGGTGTCGGCCGAGAAGCTCCTGCTCCTGACCGACGTGCGCGGCATCAGCGACAACGGCAGGTTCAGGTCGCGCCTGACGCCGGCGCAGGCCGAGGAGCTGATCGACTCCGGCGTCGTGTCGGCCGGCATGGTGCCCAAGGTGCGGGCGTGCCTGAGCGCGCTGGAGGCCGGGGTGACGAGCGCGCACATTCTGGCGGCGGGCGAGCCGCACGGGCTCCTGGTCGAGCTGTTCACCCAAGGCGGCATCGGCACGATGATCAAGGAAACCGCAACACCCGGAGTGACCTGAAGATGACCGAGGACAGTCTGTTCGCGAACTACAAACGGGCGCCGGTGGCGTTCAGCCACGGCGACGGCGTGTTCCTCTGGGACAGCCAGGGCCGCGAGGTTCTGGACTTCATGGGCGGCATCGCGGTGTCGTCCCTGGGCCACAACCATCCCGCGTTGACCGACGCGATCAAGCGCCAGGCGGGGCGCTATCTCCATGTCTCGAACCTGTACCGGATTCCGGAGCAGGAACGGGCGGGCCGGATGCTGGTGGAGGCCACGGGCGGCGCGCTGGACCGGGTCTTTTTCTGCAACAGTGGCGCGGAGGCGGTCGAGGCGGCGATCAAGCTTGGCCGCCGCTACGCCTACGACCGCGACGGTTCGGACGAACGGCACAAGATCGTGACCGCCGAGGGCGGCTTCCACGGCCGCACGCTCGGAGCGCTCGCGGCGACCGGCACGCCCGCCTACCAGGTCGGTTTCAAGCCGCTGCCCGGGGGCTTCGCCAGCGTGCCGTTCGGCGACCTGGAGGCGGCCGCGGCCGAGATCGACGAATCGACCTGCGCGGTGCTCATCGAGCCGATCCAGGGCGAGGCCGGCGTGATCGAGCCGCCGGCCGGCTACCTCGAGGGCCTGCAGGCTCTCTGCCGCGAGCGGGGCGCGCTGTTCGTTCTCGACGAGGTGCAGACCGGGATCGGCCGTCTCGGCAGCGCCTTCGGCTTCCAGCACTACGGCCTGGAACCGGACGTGATCACCCTGGCCAAGGGTCTGGGCGGCGGCGTCCCGGTAGGAGCGGTCCTGGCGCGCGAAGAGGTCGCGGCCTCGCTCGTCCCCGGCACCCACGGCACGACGTTCGGCGGCAATCCGCTGGCCTGCGCCGCGGTGACGGCTGTGCTCCGGACGGTGCTCGATCCGGGTTTCCTCGAGCGAGTGACCCGGGCCGGCGAGTACCTGCGGGCGCTGCTCGGACAGCTCGGCGCCGGCGGCCTGGTGACTGAGGTCCGCGGTCAGGGGCTGATGACCGCGATCGAGTGCACGCCGGAGGCGCCCGCCGTGGCGAACCGTTGCCTGGAGAACGGCCTGCTCGTCAACGCGCCGCGGCCGCACAGCATTCGCATGCTGCCGCCGCTCGTCGTGCACGACCCGGAAATCGAGCGCGCGGTCGGAATCCTCGGCCACGCGCTGGAGGAAGCCGCGGCTTGAGCGGCCGGGACCCGGCAGGAAGCGCGGGTCGATCCGCCGCGCCCCGCCTCTGGGGCGGCGCCTTCGAATCGGAGGTCGATCCGGTCATCGACGCGTACACGCGGTCGCTGCCGTTCGACCACCGGCTCGCGGCGGCGGACCTCGTGGGGTGTCTGGCCCACGCCCGGATGCTCTTCGAGACCGGGGTGATCGACCCCGCATCGTCCCGGGCGATCCTCGAAGGTCTCAGTTCCCTGCTGCGGCGGGTCGAGGCGGGAGAGCTCGAGGTCGGCGGCGGCGACGAGGACGTCCACACCTGGATCGAACGGCAACTCACCGAAGAAATCGGCGACGCCGGCCGGCGGCTGCACACCGCGCGGAGCCGGAACGACCAGACCGCGGTGGCGCTGCGGCTGTGGCAGCGCTCCGAAGTCGAACGCGCGGTCACGGCGGCCGTGAGCTTCGCCGGCGCCCTTCTGGAACACGCCCGGCAGCACACGGGAACCGCGCTTCCCGGGTATACGCACATGCAGCGCGCCCAGCCGACCAGCCTCGCCCAGCACCTGCTGGCCCACGGCTGGTCCGTTCTCGCGGACGCCGGGCGGCTGCGGCGGGCCTACCGAACGGCTGGACTCTGCCCGCTTGGCGCGGGCGCGATGGCAGGGTCGCCGCACGGGATCGACCCGGTTCGAAGCGCCGGGCTGCTCGGCATGGAGGCACCGTACCCGAACACGATGTGGGCGGTGGCGGACCGCGACTACGCCGCCGAGGCGCTTTTCGCGTGCGCGCTCGTCATGGTGCACCTCTCGCGCTGGGCCGAGGAAGTCGTCCTCTGGACATCGACCGAGTTCGGTTTCGCCCGACTGCAGGACCGCGCCGCCAAGGGCTCGAGCATCATGCCGCAGAAGAAGAACCCGGAGCCCGCGGAGATCCTGCGCGGCAAGTCGGGGCGCGCGGTGGGCGACCTCGTCTCGCTGCTCGTCACGGTCAAGGGCCTGCCGCTGACCTACAACAGCGACCTGCAGGAGGACAAGGAAGCGCTGTTCGACGCCTTCGACACGGTGGGCTCTTCGCTCCGCGTGGCCCGCGTGCTGGCCGAGAACCTCGAATTCGACGTCGAGGCGATGGCGGCCGCGCTCGAAGGTTCCAACATCACCGCGACGGACCTGGCCGACCAGCTCGCCGTCGCCGGCGTGCCGTTCCGAAGCGCCCACGAGCGCACCGGCGCCGTGGTCCGGGCCGCCCAGGAACGGGGCGTCGAGCTGTGGCGACTTCCCGCTTCCGTGCTCCGGGAACTCGTTCCCGAGATCGAGGACACGGACGCGCTGCTGGCGGCGCTTCGCCCGGAGGCTTCGCTCGCCGCGCACAAGAGCTTCGGTGGGCCGGCGCCGGAGCGGGTCGCTGACCAGATTGAACTGTTCGCGGCGCGTTTGCAGGAAGAACGCGGCTGGCTGGAGTCACGCGAGCCGCCGCCGGTCTACCGCGCCCACCTGGACGGCGCTCTGCTCGCGGAGGCGATTCCGGGAGGCGAGGCGTGAGCCTGGACCTTCCGGCAGCAACGGGACGCGCTCGCGCGGCGACTCCGGGGAGCGAAGGATGAGCCCGGCGATCCGGCGCGGCGCGATCCTCGACATCATCGGCGAGCGGCCGGTGTCGAGTCACGGGGAGCTCGTACGCGCGCTCGACCGGCGGGGCATTCGCGTCTCCCAGGCCACCGTGTCGCGCGATGTGCGCCGCCTCGGCCTAGTCAAGGTGCCGCTCGCCGGAGGCGGGTCACGGTACGCGCCCGCGGAGCAGGCGACGACGACGCCCCGCCGCGACATCGAGCGCGCCTTGCGCCAGTTCGTCACCGGATTCGACGAGGGCGAGGCCCTGATCCTGCTCAAGACCCGAAGCGGTCACGCGAACGCCCTCGCCGTCGCCCTCGACCAGACCGACTGGCCCGAAGTCGCCGGCACCCTCGCCGGCGACGACACGGTCCTCGTCGTCGTGAAGAGCGCCGCCGACCGCGACCGCATCCGCGACTCCCTCACCGCCCTCCTGGAGAGCGACTGACTCCGGCACTGGGTGGCCCTCCTCGAAGGCGACTGACTCCGGCACTGGGTGCGCCGACGTCCCCGTCGGCATCAGGCGCTCCGCCGCGCAGCGGCGAGCGCGAGTTCTCAGCCCTTCACTCCCCGCCGCACCTGCCAAGCCTCCCGGGTCTCCTGCGACGAGAACCGTTGCTCCGCCCACGGATCGCCGTACGTGTGGTACCCGTTCTCCTCCCAGAACCCCCGTTCGTCACCAGCCAGGAGTTCGACCCCGGAAACCCACTTCGCGCTCTTCCACGCGTAGAGATGGGGTACGACGAGCCGTAGCGGACCGCCGTGGTCTGCTGCCAGCGGCTCGCCGCCGTGGAGGTCTGCGAAGAGCGCGTGCTCGGAGAGCAGATCCTCGAGCGGCAGGTTCGTCGTGTAGCCGCCGTAGCAATGGATCATCGCGTGCGTGGCGTCAGCCGTTGGCTGCACCGCGGCCAGGACGTCGCGCGTCGAGAACCCCGACCATCGGTTGTCCAGCGTCGAAAACCGCGTGACGCAGTGGAAGTCGGCGACGACTTCGCGCCGTGGAAGCGCCTGGAGCGCCTGCCAGTCGAAGGCGCGCTCCGCCTCGACGCGGCCGAAGAGGCGCAGCGTGAACCGGGCCGGGTCGACCTCTGGCGTGTCGCCGACAGACAGCACGGGCCACTTCTTCGTGACGTACTGGCCCGGAGGAACGCGGTCGTCGCCGTGGTGGGGAGCGTCGTTCATCGCGGGGGAGAATATCGGTAGAAGCTCGCGCGGCAGAACCGGGTGCACAGGCGTGCCGACCGGCGTTTGGCGCGAAGCGCTTCCGGGAGTCTGCCGCGCCCTGAGGGACTCGGCGCGCAGGCCACCGGTTGTCAAATGTGAGTATTCTGGTCAACAATTCGCGGCCACCGCTCCGCCGCCCGGGCGGGGCGCCGCAAACGGTACTCGCAGAATGATCGCTGAACCTCCTCTCACCGCGGCTTCCGCGGCCCAGTTGGCCGGCCCGCCGATTCCGGCGGGGCTGGGCGCGGCCGCGCGGAGTCTGCTGCGGCGGATCGGCAACACGCCGCTGCTCGATCTGAGCCATGTCCTCGGACCGGCTGCGCGGGCGCTTGACTCGGAGCTGCTGGCCAAAGCGGAGATGGCGAACCCCGGCGGTTCGGTGAAGGACCGCCCGGCGCGCCACATGCTGCTGGCTGCGCGCGACGCCGGCCAGATCGAGGGCGGCCGCCGCATCCTGGATGCGACTTCGGGCAACACGGGCATCGCCCTGGCGATGATCGGAGCGGCAATGGACGTCGGCGTGACCCTCTGCCTGCCGGAGAACGCCTCGATCGAGCGCCGCCGCATTCTGGGAGCGTTCGGCGCGGAACTCGTCCTGACCGATCCGATGGAGGGCTCGGACGGGGCGATCCGCGAGGCGCGCCGAATGATCGAGGCCTCGCCGGGCGACTTCTGCTACGTCGATCAATACAGCAACCCGGCGAACTGGCGGGCCCACTTCGAGACGACCGGTCCGGAGATCCGGGCGCAGACGGAGGGCCGGCTGACCCACTTCGTCGCCGGTCTCGGAACGAGCGGCACCTTCTGCGGCACGGCGAGATACCTGGCGGAGAAGGCGCCGCGGGTCCGGCTCATCTCGATGCAGCCGGACGGGCCGTTCCACGGGCTCGAAGGAATGAAGCACATGCCCAGCGCCCTGGTGCCCGCGATCTACGATCCGGGGATCGCCCACGAGGAGGCTGCCGTCAGCACGGAGGACGCGTACGCCGAGGTCAAGGCGCTCGCCCGCCGGAGCGGCCTTCTGGTCGGCATCTCGGCCGCGGCCAACGTGGTCGCGGCGAGGCGAATCGCCGAGCGGGCAGCCGAGGCCGGGGAGCGCGCCGTCGTCGTGACGGTTCTCTGCGACGGCGCGGACAAGTACCTGTCCGAGCCGTTCTGGGACGAAGACTGAGCCGCCGGAAACCGGCGTGCGCAACGACCGCACCGAGATTCGAGAATGATCGAACTGTCCCCGGCCGACCTGGCCCGGATTCGCGCCCACGGCGAGGCGACCTACCCGGAGGAGTGCTGCGGCATCCTGGTCGGCCGTACGGAGAAGGCCGCCGGCGGCAACGGCACGGTGCGGGCCCGGGTCGTGCGACTGGTCGGCGCCGAGAACACCCGGGAGGACGAGAACCGGCACAACCGCTACCTGATCCCGCCCGAGGTCATCCTGCGCACCGAGCGGAAGGCGAGGGCGGACGGCCTGGACGTGGTCGGCTACTACCACTCCCATCCCGACCATCCATCGCGCCCCAGTGACTTCGACCGCGACCACGCCTGGCCGGGCTACAGTTACCTGATCGTCTCGGTGCGCGAGGGCCGCGCACGTGACGAGCGGAGCTGGCGGCTCAGCGACGATCGCTCCCGCTTCGACGAAGAACCGATCCACAGTCCGCTGCCGGCCGCGTCCGGCAGCACGAACACGACCGAGTAGGCCGGAGGCCAAGATGACCGTACTCATACAGATCCCCACCCCCCTGCGGGGCTTCGCCGACGAACAAGCCGAGGTGGCGGTCTTCGCCGCCACGGTCGGCGAGGCGATGGAGCAGCTCGTCACCCGCTACGAGGGGTTGCGCCCCCACCTGTTCGGCGACGACGGCAAGCTCCGCACCTTCGTCAACCTGTTCCTGAACGACGAGGACGTGCGCTACCTGGAGCGGGAGGCGACGCCGATCACCGGCGACGCGACGCTGGCGATCATCCCGTCGATCGCCGGCGGAGCAGTGGCCGAACCCCCGGCCGCCGCTCAGGCGCCCGCGACCGAGCTGAGCCCCGAGGAGATCCTCCGCTACAGCCGGCACCTGATCATGCCCGAGGTCGGTTCCGAGGGGCAGTTGAAGCTCAAGGCCGCCAAGGTGCTGATGATCGGCACCGGGGGTCTGGGTTCGCCGCTCGGGATGTACCTGGCGGCCGCCGGGATCGGTCGCCTCGGCCTGGTCGACTTCGACATCGTCGACGAGTCGAACCTGCACCGCCAGTTGCTCTACAGCAACGCGGACGTCGGCCGCCCGAAGATCGACGCCGCGGTCGAGCGCCTGCGCGAAGTGAACCCGCACATCGAGCTCGTGCCGCATCCGGTCATGCTCGATTCGAGCAACGCTCTCGAGATCTTCAAGGACTACGACCTCGTCGTCGACGGCACGGACAACTTCCCGACCCGCTACCTCGTCAACGACGCCTGCGTTCTGCTCGGCAAGCCGAACGTCTACGGCTCCATCTTCCGCTTCGAGGGCCAGGTGTCCGTGTTCTGGGGCGCCGAGGGCCCGTGCTACCGCTGCCTGTTCGCCGAGCCGCCGCCGCCGGGACTCGTCCCCTCATGCGCCGAAGGCGGCGTCCTCGGCGTGCTGCCGGGCATCATCGGCAGCCTGCAGGCGAACGAGGTGATCAAGTTGATCATCGGCCAGGGCGATCCGCTGATCGGCCGTCTCGTCCTCTTCGATGCCCTGCGGATGAGCTTCCGCGAGCTGAAGCTGCGCAAGAACCCGGACTGCCCGATCTGCTCCGAGAACCCGAGCCAGACGGAACTGATCGACTACGAGCAGTTCTGCGGCATCCCCGCCGTCGCCGAAGAGCCGGCGCTCGACGACATGATCGACGTGACGCCGACCCAGGTCCAGTCCTGGATGAACGACGGCCGCGAGTTCAGCATCCTGGACGTCCGCGGACCGCAGGAATACGCGATCTGCCGGATCGACGGTTCGACCCTGATCCCGGTCGCCGAGCTCGAAGGCCGCCTCGCCGAGCTCGATCCGTCGAAGCTCTGGGTCGTCCACTGCCACCACGGCCCGCGGTCGACCCGGGCGACGAACATCCTCCGCGACCACGGCTTCCCGCAGGCCTACAACCTCGCCGGCGGGATCGACGCCTGGGCCGAGGAAGTCGATCCGTCGCTGCCGCGGTACTGAGGGGCCGAAGCTCGGCTGGTGCTGAGGCACTCGGATCGCTGCCGGTGCCGGGAACCAGCGCTCCGGTTGTCCTGAAGCTGATCGGCGCTTGCTGTGGCACCTGCCGGACTTCTCATCGTCTCCTGTTTGGCCTAGCATGGAAGCTCTTGTGAGCGGACGAGGAAACGCATGGCGGTAAATGACATCTTCTCCAAGCGCCAGAAGAAACTCCGTGGAGAGGTTCCAGATACCTACCGCTACGACGAAATTCCGCACGCACTTAGAGTGCAGATCGTGCAGATCATCGAAGAGATGACAGAGCATCTGCAGATGGGGCCTCGCCACTGGGGACAAGATAAGGCCTATGGTGAGATTGCAAAGTGCCTTCGGAGAGACTATGGCGTTTTTCGTCTGGCCGCAGAGAGATACGCTTCCGATCAGGAAGACGTCCTGCAGTTCGTGCTAAGCGAAGATTGTGTTGAGCGCGTACTGGACGCCGTCGAGGTGTCGTTCCTCTGGTTCCTCTCCGTTACTGAGGGTTCCTGGGTTTGCAAGAACGTTGACGGCGGTATCGGAGAACTCAATGCGAGATTCGGTGAGCACGGTGTCGGTTTCCAGCTCTCGGCTGGAAGGATTGTGCGGATGGACTCCCAGTATGTTCATGCTGAGGTCGTGAAGCCGGCCCTGCGCCTCTTGAATGGCCGGCGGTACTCTGGTGCCCAAGATGAGTTTCTGAAGGCCCATGCTCACTTCCGAAGAGGTGAGACCAAGGATGTCCTGGCCGAGTGTCTGAAGGCACTCGAGAGCGTGATGAAGAGCATCTGCCTCCGACGCAAATGGAACGTTAGCAGTCAAGCTACGGCAGGGAAGCTCATAGATGTGTGCTTCCAGAACGGTCTTGTTCCTGCGTATTGGCAAAGTCACTTTTCGGGTCTGCGCAGCGTTCTGGAGTCCGGCGTGCCGACCGCCAGGAACCGACAAGGCGGGCACGGACAGGGTCCGGTTCCGACGGTGGTTCCGAAGCCCATCGCGGCTTTCGTCTTGCACCAGACGGCGGCTGCCATTGTGTTTCTGGTGGAAGCGGAGGCAGCGCTCCCGTAGAGGCTGTCCGAGGCAGTCGCCGAACGACTACAGACAAGCTTGGACGGGAGCGCGTCAGTCGGGAGATTGGGAGTCCCCAGCTCCTCCGGCGTGACCGCCTCGGCCGGCACGAGGCGATAGTGCCGCTCGCGGGGACGCTGCTACGCTCTCTCGCGTCGCTTAGTCGGCCTGACGCCCGCAGTTCCAGGGGAACGCCCTCGTCAAGCTGCGGTTTGCGCCGCGACACGGCAACCCGAGAACAGCGCATGATCAACCGCATCGCCATCAAGGGCTTCAAGAGTTTTCGCGACGTGACCGTCGACTTGGGCGGATTGAACCTGTTCGTCGGTACGAATGCCAGCGGCAAGTCGAACTTCTTCGATGCGCTTCGCGTGCTGCAGGGAATCGGCAACGGCTTCACCGTAAGCGAGATCCTTGACGGCAAGCCGAGAAGCGCGACCAGCGAGGTTTGGGAGGGGGTTCGAGGCGGCAGTGCGAAGGCGTGTTTCGAGGGGCCCGGCCAGCCCGAGACCTTCTCGATCACTGCGGCCGGCCGGCTGAGTGTCGGAAGGGCGACGAGGCTGTGGCAGTACACGGTGAGTCTGTCTCCGAGTCGCGGACATGTGGCGGGTGAGAGTCTCTGGTACGGAGGCCATTCCATCTACGACTCGCGGTGGGCCAACAAAGGCGGCGTTGGGAGCCCGGTTCTCAAGGTCGAGTATCAGCACGGAGGACGCGGCCGCCCCCCGCACCTGTCTTTTGAGCGTTCGCGGCCCGTTCTGCGGCAGTTTGAAGGAGCGAGCCGAGTCAAGCCGCGGGATTGGGCGATCACCGCACGCGTGGCGGACGTTTTGGCCGACATGCAGCGGATCGATCCGACTCCGACGGTTCTGAGGGGTTACTCCCAGGCGCGTCGCGTCGCCCGCATGGGGGAACACGGTGAGAACTTCGGGGCCCTGGTGAAGGGGATTTGCGCCGACCCTGATTCGGAGGGCGGATACCTCGACTGGCTGCGCGAGTTGCGGCCGGCGGAAGTGGACAGCGTGGCGACCTTGTCGGGTGCCATGGGCGAGCCGTTGTTCATGTTGCGAGAGGGGGGCAGCGAGTTTCCCGCGCCGGTGCTGAGCGACGGGACGCTTCGGTTCGCTGCTATCGCTGCGGCTTTCTTTCAGCCCGATATGCCGCAGATCATGACGATTGAGGAGATCGAGAACGGCATACACGCGAGTCGAACGCGTCTGATCCTGGAACTCCTGCGGGCCAACGCCGCGGCCGGTTCGACGCAGATCCTCGCAACGACCCACTCCCCGGTTGTTCTCGAGTGGCTGAAGCCAGCGGAGTACGCGTCGACCTACGTCTGCCGGCGCGACCAGGACACGAGTGAAGCAACGGTCACGCGGCTACGCGACGTTCCCGGGTTCCGTGACGTGGCCAAGACACACTCACTTGCCGATCTGTTCGCGGAAGGCTGGCTGGAGGCAGCCTTGTGAGTGTGCGGGTTCTGGTCATCCCGGAAGATCCCACGCTCAACGGCTACATTCTCAAGCCGCTGGTGGAGATGGTCCTGGGAGAAGCGGGCAAGCCCGCCGCCAAGGTAACCGTGCTCCCGAACCCCAGGGTGCGCGGATACGACGATGCGGTCAGGGTCGTTCGGAACGAACTGGCTTCCCGCTACGGCTTCATGGATTTGTGGCTGTTCTTTCCCGACGCGGACAGGGCCAGCGACGCCGCGATGCGCGACTTGGAGGCTGGTCTGCGGCAGCAGGACATTGCCCTGCTCTGCTGTCCAGCCCAGCCCGAAGTCGAGGTGTACGCCTGTGCGGCTTATCGCGACGAGATTCGCGGTCCGTGGGACGAAGCGCGTTCGCACCCACGATTCAAGGAGACAGTCTTTGAACCGCTGCTGCAAGCGCATGGCGATCCTCGGCGGCCAGGTCACGGGCGGGGCGCGATGACTGAGAAATCGATCGCCCACCGCCGTCGGTTCTTTCGGCTTTGCCCCGAGATTGCCGAGCTGCGAGATCGAATCGTTGAGGTCCTGAGCGGCTGAGTCGCTATCGCCCGCACGGTTCAAAACGGGCTTCTCGACCCTCGACCAGCACCTTCGCCTCGGGCAACGCCTCCACGGCCCGCCGCGGCAGGAGGGCGAGGCCGACCGCGGCGTCGTCCAGCGGTGACGGAGCGACGCTCGTCACGCTCCCCGCGGCGCGGCCGTCGAAGTCGACCTCGACGCCGGCGGCCGGCATGTGCCCGGGTTCGAAGACGAGCCGGCACATGCGGCGGGCCGGCTGGCCGCGGTAGTGGAGGCGGGCGACGATCTCCTGGCCGAGGTAGCAGCCCTTCTCGTAGTCGACGGCGTTCGGGATCCCGGTTTCCTGGGGCAGGTTCGAGTCGTCGTAGTCGACGCCCCAGAGGGGGTGGCCGTGTTCGATGCGTAGCGCTTCGGTCGCCGCCGTGCCGACCCGGGCGATGCCGGCGTCGGCGAGGTCTTCGGCCAGCAGCGGCGTGATCGCGGAGGACTGCCAGAGCGAGAAGGCGGGAACCGGGCGGTGGCCCTCGCGGACCAGGCGGGCCTGGTAGTCGAGAACCTCGACCTGGGCGTGGCTCCAGGGTTCGTCGAGGTCGCGGACGGCGGCGGCGCCGAGATCGGCCAGGACCTCCACGCTCGTCGGGCCGGCAACCCGCACGGAGGCCATGTCGCCGAGCGGCAGGACCTCGACCTGGTCGGTCACGATGTACTTCTCGAGGTGCTCGATGATCGTTCTGCCTCGGCCCCTGGGGATCTCGAGCCATAGACGGTCTTCGAGCGTCAGCACGGTGGCGCTGGCAAGCACCCGCCCGCGGACGTCCGTGATCAAGCCGAACGCCCCGCGACCCGCCTCCAGACCCTCGACCGCGGCGGTGACCATGCCGCCGAAGAACCGTTCCCGGTCGGGGCCCATCAGTTCCAGCCGGGACGCTCGCGGCGGCTCGCACAGGGCGGTCCCGGTCGTGAGCAACTTGACGTCGCGTTCGAGGTTCATCGCAGGGCGGGGTCCGTTCGGTGGTCGTCCAGCAGCACCCGTCGGGCGGTCGCGTCTCGGAGGTCGGCCGCGACCCAGTCGGCGCCGGCTTCCTGAAGGCGGTCGCCGGGCGTGAAGCCGGTGGCGACGCCCAGCACGGGGATGCCGTGCGCCTCGCCGCAGGCGACGTCGCGCACCGTGTCGCCGATGATCACGACATCGCTCACGTCCGGCCGGGCGCCGAGCCGCATCGCTGCACGCTCGACCGCGACCGGCACGAGTTCGTTGCGCCGCACGCCGTCCTCGCCGAACGCGCCGAAGTCGAAGAATCGGTTCAGGCCGAACGGCTCGAGCTTGGCCCGGGCGCCAATCTCCCAGTTGCCGGTGAGCAGACCCACGCAGGTGTCCCTTGCGGCCGCGAGCTCCTCGAGCAGTTCGACGACGCCGGGCAGCAACCTCATCTGGCCGGGGTCCAGCCGTTCCAGCAGGTCGCCGTAGTGGGAGCGGACTTCGCCCATGCGGCCCTCGACCTCGGCGCGCGGCAGGCCCGTCTCGGTCATCAGGTCGATCACCGCTTCGGTGTCCGTCCTGCCGCCGAAGTCGTAGGCCCGAACGTTGCCCGTCTGACCGAACGTGCGCTTGAGAGCCCCCATGAAGATGGGCCCGATCTGCGGTCCGCAGCGCACCAGGGTGCCGTCGATGTCGAAGAGCAGGAGTCGCATCGCGTTCCCGAGTTCAGAGTCAGGCGGGGAGACTATCCGCAGACGCGGCTGCGGCTTCCATGAGCTGGCCGCCAGGGCGGCGCCATCCTGACGGCTGCGAACGCTGTTAGCCTTCCGCGTCTTGATCGTACGGGTGCTGAGCTTCGCCACCGCGTTGGACGCCGTCGGCCGCGCCGAGACGGAAGTCGAACTCCCGGACGGCAGCACGATCGCCGATCTCGTGGAACGGTTGACGGCGGCGTATCCGGGCCTGGAGTCGTTGTGGCCGCGGCTGGCGATTGCCGTGGACGGGGAGGTCGCCGCGGACCGGGCGGCGACGCTTCCAGGCGGCGCGGAGGTCGCGCTCCTGCCGCCGGTATCGGGCGGCTCATGTGGCGCCGGCGCCGGCCGGTTGCGGGACGGCGCCGTGGACGCGGATACGGTTTCCGCCGTGCGTGCCAGCGTCGAGGACGCCGGCAAGGGCGCGGTCGTTGTCTTCGTCGGCAACGTCCGCGACTCCTTCGCCGGCCGCCCGGTCGAACGGATCACGTACTCCGCCTATCCCGCGATGGCCGAACGCCGTCTCGGCCGGATCGTGCGTGAACTCGAAGCCGCGGAACCGGGAACCCGCGTCGAGATCGTCCACGGCCTGGGCACGCTTGGAGTCGGCGACGCCAGCGTCGTCATCGCGACCGCATCCGCCCACCGCCAGCAGGCTTACGACGCGAACCGCCTGGCCCTGGAACGTCTCAAGGCAGAGGTCCCGATCTGGAAGCGGGAACACTACGCGGACGGAAAGTCCTCCTGGCGGGAGGAGGAACCGCTGGATTAGGAATTGGCGCCGTGGCGCCCTCCGGGGCCCAGGCGTGACTCGCGCACGAGCGCCTGGGGCGCCCTGGGTCAGCGCTGGCCGGGTAGTGTTGCCTGCTGGATGTCGACTCCCCTGAAGGCTCCGGTAACCGGTTCGCCATGAGCGCGGCCGTACGCGCGATCGTCGGACTGACTCTGGCTCTGGGAGCCCAGGGCCTGGTTGCGCAGGTCACGACGACGGGAGCGCTCCGCGTCGCGGTCACCGATGAGGCGGGACAGCCTGCGTCCGGCGCCAGGGTGAGCGCCCGGTCCGACGACACGGCGACGACGCGAGTCGCGGTCACGGATGCTGAGGGTCTGGCCGACTTGCGCGCGTTGAGTCCGTCCGCCCGGTACGAGGTGACCGTCGAATCGAGCGGCTTTGCGACTGTTCGCCCAGGCGGCGTCCTGGTGCGGGCCGGCCAGACCGCGTCGATCGTGGCGGAACTCGTTCCCGGCAGCGTGAGCGAAACGATGGTCGTGACGGCCGCGCCTCCGGTCATCGATGTTCGGAGCGCGGTCGTGGCCGAGGACATCACGCTGGACTTGACCGAGGCTGTGCCTACCGGCCGCAGCTACCAGAGCTATCTCCAGCTCGTGCCGGGCGTGCTGCCGGACGACCCGGACTCCGGTGGGAACCCGGCGTCCAGATCGGGGCTCAACTACCGCGATATCGGTGGTGACGCTGGCGTGTCGCGAGACAACTTCTACTACATCGACGGCATCAACGTGACGGATGGTGTCAGCGGGACCTTCGGCGCGAACCTGAACACGGAGATCATCCAGGAACAGCAGGTACTGACCGGCGGCATTCCGGCGGAGTACGTCGGGGCGCCGGGTCTGTTGTCGAACGTGGTGACGAAGTCGGGATCCAACCGCCTTGCGGGATCGATCAACTACTTCTTTCAGAATGACGGGCTTGTTGACGAGAACGAGAACGCCGCCGATCAGGTGTTCTCGCGCTTCGATTCGGCGATCACCGCTGGCGGACCGATCGTTCGGGACAAGGCGTGGTTCTTCGGCAGCTACCGGCGGCTCGGGCAACGCGACACGGTCGTGGCGCTGGACGGCGTCGGAGTGATCCGTGCGGTCAGGGAGGCCCAGGACCAGCTCTACGGCCGGAGCACATGGTCGCCGACCGTCTCCGACACACTCGTGTTCACGTTCCTGAACGATCCGACGGAGCGGAGCGGCAGCCGCGACCGCGAGGTGACGAACGCCCGCGATGTGCGCCGGCTGCTTGGCGGCGACAACTACCACGTGAAGTACACGCGGGTTCTCGGCGACGTACTGTTCGAGGGCGCCTACAGCCAGCACAACGGCGAAGTGTCCGCCTTCGCGGCGGCGCCCGGACCGAGCAACAGCGTCATCTTCCGTGAGGCCGACATCCGCACGCTGGAGGATGAGCAACTGGGCGCGTTCGGGCTGAACCAACTCGACCTCCGAGGCACGGAGGGCTACAAGGGAACCGCCCACTGGCAGGCGCGGCGGCATGCGATCGTCGGTGGAGTCGAGTGGATGCGGAACACGAATCTCCGCAATACGGTGTTCGACGACGGTCGGTACACGTCTCTCGTCGGGTCCCTCGCCGGGATCACGGCTGGCGAGTTGATCGGCGGCAGCTACAGCGACTCACGCTTCGACCCAACGAACAGCAGCGACTACAACGGCTTCATCGGCACCGTCAACGCCCTTGCCAATCGCGGCGAGTTCTACGCCCTCTACGACCTGAACGGCGACGGCGTGATCTCGCCGACCGAACTGGCGATGGGCCTCGTCTACGCGAGCACCGCGGGGAACCCTCACGGCGCCGTGAACTACGACAGGGTCGTGCAGTCCGCACTGGGCGCTCGTGATCTGGCTTGACCCGCGAGCGCCGCACCAGGCAGGCAGGCAACCCGGCTCGATCGAGCATCTCTTCAAGGTCAGTACGTCCTACCGGTGGAAGAGCGGTCTCCAAGTGGGCGCGAATCTACGCTGGAACTCGGGAACGCTGGCGAGCCGCACGTTCAGGGCTTCCCGCCGCAACCTGCCCGTACGGGTCGAAGCCGATGAGGAGTTCGAGTTCGCCGGCATCACACGCCGGTGGCTGGCGCCTGACGCCGTCGGCACGCTCCGCAACCCGTCGTACGGCGTCCTGGATCTGCGCGTGCTCTACGATCTGCAACTTGGGAACTACTGGCTCGAGCTGTTCGCCGATGTATTCAACGTACTGGACGATCAGGGCGCCATTCGCGACCAGGATCTCGTTGCCGGCGCCGGAGGCATCGCGTTCGGTGACGGCATCCGGTTCATCCCGCCGCGGAGACTGTTCCTCGGCGTCCGCCTGAGCCTCGTTGGAGCTAGACGGCGAACGAGGAACCGCAGCCGCAGGTGCCGACGGCCTTCGGGTTCGAGAACTTGAAGCCGGTGCCGGCGACGCCAAGCTGGTAGTCGATCGTCGTGCCCTTGAGGTAGCGGGCGCTGATCGGGTCGACGTAGACCTGCAGGCCCTCGTAGTCGAACACTTCGTCCGTCTCGCGCTGGCTCGTCTCGAAGTCCAGCGCGTACTCGAAGCCGCTGCAGCCGCCGCCGCGGACCGCGACCCGCAGACCGTGATCGGGCGACAGGCCCTCGTCTTCACGGGTGAGCTTGATCATCCGTACCGCCTTGGCGGTCAGGAGCAGCGTGTCAGGCGCCTGACCGGGCGCCGGCGGGGGAGCGGGTGGGGACGGGAAATCGATCTCTGGCATTGTCTGTGGGCCTCCACGGACCCGGACCGAGCGGCTTGAACTCAGGCTGGCCAAACTGCGTCGGGGCCTGCGGCTCTGGTGCCCGAGAGTATCATCGAACCGTGTTGGCAAGGACTTCGGACGGTTCGACACGGCCCGACGGAGGCGTTCACGCTCACCTCGGGCGCTCCGCGGGGGATCTCCCATGATCCGGGAGCAAGGCCGTAGCGACGGCGGCTGCATTGAGGTCATCACCGGCGGCATGTTCTCCGGTAAGAGCGAGGAACTGGTGCGCCGGCTCCGCCGCGCCCTGATCGGCCGCCAGCGCGTCCAGGTGTTCCGGATCGCAACCGACACCCGCGGCGGCGAGGCAGACCTGCTCACGACTCGGGACAACCGCAGCCTGTCCGCGGTGACCGTGACGTCCAGCGACGAGATGCGGGAGAAGCTGAGTCTCGGGGTCGAGGTCGTGGGCATCGACGAGGCGCAGTTCTTCGACGGGGGACTCGTCGAGCTGGTGACCGAACTCGCCGACCTCGGCGTTCGAGTGATCGTCGCCGGGCTGGACCTGGACTTCCGCCGCCGCCCCTTCGGGCCGATTCCTGAGCTCATGGCAATCGCCGAGTACGTCGACAAGATGCACGCCGTATGCATGCGCTGCGGCGGCGCCGCCCAGTACTCGCTAAGAATCGCCGCCGGCGAACAGCAGGTCCTGGTCGGCGACGTGGAGTCGTACGAAGCCCGCTGCCGCCGCTGCTACGGCTCGTCGAGCGAGGTCGACGAAGTCCGCGCCAGTTAGTCTGCTGGTTGAAACACCCCCCGCGACCCCCAGGCAGGCTGGACGGCGTCGGTCTGGCGCGACGCACCGGCGGCCCTAGCTAGGAGGGGATCAGACCCTGCAGCGCCTGACGGATCGCCGAGCCGAGGTCCGGCGAGGACAGGTCGTGGCCGACGCCCGAGACCTCCCGACAGCCGTCCAGGGTCGGCCAGCGTTTTGGCAGGCGGCGGATCATGGCGGGAGGCGTAAACCCGTCTAGCTGGCCGTAGACGACGGCCACGGGCACGGAGGCGTCGGGGGCGGCCTCGAAGTCGTAGTGGGTGAGGGGCGGCGCGATGAGCAGCAGGCCCGCGGGCGGATCGAGGGCCGCATCAGCGCGGGGCAGCCGCGCCATCGTGACGACGGCGCCGAAGGAGTAGCCGACGCCGATGCGAGGTAGCCGCGGGAAACGGCGGCTGAGTTCCTGCTCGCAGGTGGCCAGGTCGTCGACCTCACCACGGCCCGCGTCGTGTCGTCCCTCGCTGCGGCCGGTGCCGCGGAAGTTGAAGCGGAGCGCCGTGCCGCCGAGTCGTTCCACCGCCGTTGCGGCCGCGTCGACGACGTGGTTGTCCATGTCGCCGCCGTAGAGCGGATGAGGATGCGCCACGGTCGCGACGAACACCGGCGGCGTCTCCGGTTCAAGCAGCTCAGCTTCCAGCAGGCCGGCGGGGCCCTTCAGTTCGAGACGCGTGATTCGAGGCATGTTCCGACAGTTCGAGGAGTGGGACGCGCGGAATATACTTCGCCACGGCGCGGATTGCCCCTCGCACAGCCGGAAGCGGCGCCTCGTCGTGCCGCGGGCCCCCTTGAAACACCGCCGGTGATGCGCCGTAACTCAAGGCGGGCGCTCACCAAGGAGTTCGTTCGATGATCTTCGATCCCATGTACTTTGTGTTCCTGGCCCCCGGCCTGCTGCTGTCCCTGTGGGCCAGCTTCCGCGTGAAGCGAGCGTTCAAGAAGTACTCCAAGGTGCGCTCGGTGACGGGCATGACCGGGGCTCAGGCGGCGCAACGGCTGCTCGCCTACGCCGGCATCTCCGACGTTCAGGTCGTCGCGACCAGGGGCCGCCTGTCGGACCACTACAACCCGGTGACGAAGAAGCTCGCCCTGTCGGAAGAGGTCTACGGCTCGAACTCCGTGGCCGCGATCGGCATCGCCTGCCACGAGGCGGGGCATGCCATTCAGCACGCGAAGAACTACGCGCCCCTGTGGCTGCGCTCGACCCTCGTGCCGATGGCCGGAATCGGCAGCAACCTGGGCTACTTCGTCATGTTCTTTGGCCTCATTCTGGGCAACATGGGCATGTTCATGGTCGGCGTGGTCATGTTCTCCGCGGTCGTCCTCTTCCAGCTCGTCACCCTGCCGGTCGAGTTCGACGCGACTGCCCGCGCCAAGCGCCTCGCCGTCAGCCAGGGCCTGATCCTGCAGACGGAGCGGGTCGGCATGGACCGGGTTCTCAACGCCGCCGCGCTGACCTACGTGGCCGCCGCGGTGACCTCGCTGCTGACGCTCGTCTACTTCCTGATGCGGGCAGGGCTTCTCGGCGGTCGGGACTAGCTGGCGAGCTTGCAGCGAGCTGGCCGCCAAGAGCGGATCCGGCCTGACGGCCGGCGTTTGCTTGGCCGCCTGCGGCGGCAGCCGGCGGGGACGCCGGCGCACCCAGTAGCGGATGCGGGCGGGGATACCGGCGCACCCCGCGACCCCCGGGCAGGCGGGTGCCGCCACCGCCGGCGCGCCGCCGTCTACGTGGGTTCGCCCAACTGCGCCGTCAGTTCGGCCTGCCGCGCGGTGAGCTGTTCCGGGGTTGAGGCTTCCAGGACGAGGCGCAGCAGGGGTTCGGTGTTCGAGGGTCGCACGTTGAACCACCAGTCGTCGAAGTCGATGCGGATGCCGTCGAGGCGGTCGAGTGCGCCGCCCTGGCGCGTGGCGTAGCGGTCGACGAGGGCCGCCATGGCGGCGTCCTTGTCCTCGACCTCGAAGTTGATCTCGCTGCTCTTCGCGTAGCGGCGTAGCGGCGCGGTGATCTCGGAGAGGGACTTGCCGGAGCGGCGGATCAGGTTGAGGACGGCGACGACGGCCAGGATCGAGCTGTCGGCGCAGTAGTTCTGGCGGAAGTAGTAGTGGCCGGCGAGTTCGCCGCCGAACAGGGCGCCGGTGCGGCGCATCGTCGCCTTGACGAAGGAGTGACCGACCCGTTCCGGCAGCGGCGTGCCGCCGTGTTCGCGGATGTACTCCGGCACCGCCCGGGAGGAGCGGATGTCGTGGATCACGGTGCCGCCCGACTCCCGCTCGAGCATCTGGCCGGCAATCAGGGCGGTGATCAGGTCGGACCCGATCGGCTCGCCGTGTTCGTCCACGAAGGCGGCGCGGTCGCCGTCGCCGTCGAAGCTGACGCCGAGGTCCGCCTCCTGCTCGACGACGAGATCGCTCAGGTCGCGCAGGTTCTCCGGCAGCAGCGGGTTCGCCTCGTGGTTCGGGAACGTCCCGTCCAGCTCGAAGTAGAGCGGCAGCAGTTCCACGCCGCAGGCTTCGAGGAGAGGTCGGTAGATCGTGCCCATTCCGTTCGCGGCGTCGGCCGCCAGTCGCAGCTTCGGGCCGTCTGCGGCTTCGAACGATCGGTCGAGGAAGGAGAGGACGTGCTCGGCGTACGGGGCTTCGATGCTCGTCGTGTCGACCCGCCCGGGCGCCGCCGCCGGCTTCGGCTCCGGGCCGAGGGCGTGCTCCTCGATGATCGGGATGCCGTCGTCTCCCGACACGGGCACGGCGCCGGCGAGGCTGAACTTCAGGCCGTTGTACTCGGCCCCGTTGTGACTCGCCGTGACCTGGATGCCGCCAGCGGTGCCGAGGCGGCCGGTGGCGAAGTAGTTCATCGGCGTCGTGGCGAGACCGACGTCCAGGACATCGAGGCCGGCCGCGGTCAGTCCGTCGCAGAGCGCCTCGGACAGCGGCACGCTATGCGAACGCATGTCGCGGCTGACGATGACCGTACGGGGGCGGTCCGCGCCCTGGTCGCCCGTGAGGTCGACGAGGTGACCGAAGCCCATCCCGATCCGGCGCGCCAGCGCCTCGTTCAACTGTCCCGGATAGAGGCCGCGGACATCGTAGGCCTTGAAGATTCCTGCCATGGGTTCGTGCGCTCCTGACTAGCGGGATTGGACTTCGATCGCCAAGGCAAATGCCTGGCCCTCGATCGGAGCGTCTTCCATGCCGTCCGGCCCGTCGCCATTGGTGGCCTGGAAGGTGACGGCCAGGGTCTCGCCGCAGATCCACTCCCGGTGCGCCTCGATCGCCCGTTCGATCTCCTCGTTCGCCCGGTAGCGGACGGCGATGCGGTCCGCGTAGTCGAGGTCGGCGGCGCGGCGCCGATTCTGGACCCGGTGGACGACCTCGCGCGCGAGCCCCTCGGCGATCAGGTCGTCGTCCAGGTCGACGTCGAGGGCGACCAGCAGCTCGCTGTCCCCGTGCACGGCAATGCCGGGACGCTCTTCGAGTCGTACCTCGACCTCGTGCGGTTCGAGGTGCGCTATCTCGCCGTCGAACTCGATCGCGATGCGGCCGGACCCGTCGAGTTCTCGCTTCAGATCGGCGCCGTCCCGGGCAGCGAGCGCGGCACGCACGGCCGGCATCGCGCGACCGAACCGCGGGCCGCACTTCGGGTAGTGCGGCACCACGTCGAAGGAAACGTACTCGGAACTGTCGCCGGCCCAGCGCACTTCGTGAACGTTCAGTTCCTCGGACACGAGATCGACGTACGGCTCGACCAGGGATTCGAGCTCCGGATCGGCGCTGACCAGGGTGACGGAGCGCAGCGGCTGGCGGATCTTGATGCTGTTCGCGTTGCGCGCCGAGCGGCCGTTGCGGGCAACCTGGAGCACGGTCGCCATCGCCGTCTCCAGCCTCTCGTCGGCGCGGTCGGCGGGAGGTTCGGGCCAGGACTCCAGGTGGCAACTGACGGCGCCGAGCCCCTGGCTCGAGAGCAGGCGGCGATGGAGTTCCTCGGCCACGAAGGGCACGAAGGGCGCGATGAGAAGGCGCAGCGTGGTCAGGACTTCGTAGAGCGTCTGGTACGCGCTCTCCTTCGCGTTGGCCTGCGCGCCGGCGCCGGGCTCGTCGTTGGGCGCCCAGAACCGGTCGCGGCTGCGCCGGATGTACCAGTTCGTCAACTCCTCGAGAAACGCCTCGATGCCGCGGGCGGCCGGCGCGGTGCTGTAGCCGCGGAGATGCCCGGTGGTTTCACGAACCAGCCGGTAGAGCCGGAGCAGGATCCAGCGATCGAGCTGGTCCCGTTCGGCGAAGGGGATCTCGTGCCGGCCCGGCCGCCAGCCGTCGAGGTTGGCGTAGATGGTGAAGAAGGACAGTGCATTCCACAGGGGCAGCAGGAAGGTCTGGGCCGCTTCCCGCACGAGCCGGGCCGAGAAGCGGGACGGCTGCTCCGGGTTGTTCACGCAGAAGTACCAGCGCAGCGCGTCGGCGCCGGTCTCGGCCAGCACCTCCATCGGCTCGACGACGTTGCCGAGCCGCTTGGACATCTTGCGGCCGTTCTCGTCGTTCACGTGTCCCAGGACGATGCAGTTGCGATAGGCCGGGCTGTCGAAGAGCAGGCAGCCGAGGACGTGCAGGGTGTAGAACCAGCCCCGGGTCTGGTCGACCGCCTCGGAGATGAAGTCCGCCGGGAAGCGGGCCTGGAAGGTCTCCCGGTTCTCGAACGGGTAGTGGTACTGGGCGAAGGGCATGGCGCCCGAGTCGAACCAGGCGTCGATCACGTACTCGACCCGTTTCATCGTGCCGGCGCATTCCGAAGCCGCGCACGGCCACTGGAAGTCGTCGTCGATGAAGGGCCGGTGCGGGTCGAAGCGGTCGCGGTCGTACGGATCTTCCGGCAGGGGCCTGCCCACCTTGCGGAAGAGCTCCTCGAAGGAACCGATCACCTCGGTTTCGCCGCAGTCGCCGCACTTCCAGACCGGCAGGGGCGTGCCCCAGTAGCGGCTGCGGGACAGGGCCCAGTCGACGACGTTCTCGAGCCAGTCGCCGAAGCGTCCCTGGCCGACGTGCTCGGGGTGCCAGTGGACTTCGCGGTTCTTCTCGATCAACCGGTCGCGGGCGGCGGTCGTGCGGACGAACCAGCTCGTCGTCGCGTAGTACAGGAGCGGTTGATCGCAGCGCCAGCAGAAGGGGTAGCTGTGGGTGTGCCGTTCGCCGTGGAGCAGGCGGCCCCGCTGCCGCAGCGAGCGGACGATCTTCGGGTCGGCGTCCTTGAACCACTCTCCGTTGATCTCGTCGATCAGGGACCGTACGGAGGGGTCGTCGCCGCCGGCGTCGGGATCGAGCGCGACGCGGCCCTCCGCGTCGACCGCCTGCAACTCGGGCAGACCGTACTCGCGGCCGCTCTTCTCGTCGTCCTCGCCGAAGAGCGGCGCCGTGTGGACCGCGCCGGTGCCCTCGGCAAGGGTGACGTAGTCGGCGAGCAGAATGCGGAAACCGGCGGTGTCCGACACCTCGGCGGGGCGGTACGGGCGGCTCGGCTCGACCGGGAAAGGCCGGTCGTAGAGGACGCTCTCGAGGGCCCGGCCCGCGAAGCGCGCCGCGGTCGCCGCTTCCCGCAGGTCGACCCGGGTCGGCTTGCCGTCGCCGGGAACGAGAACTGGCACGGGTCGCTCGAGGTCCTCGGCGATCAGCAGCAGCCGCTGCGGATCGCCGGGGTCCGCCACCGCGCGGTAGGTCAGCTCGGGATGCACTGCGATCCCGGCGTGGGAGAGCAGCGTCCAGGGTGTCGTCGTCCAGGCCACGATGTCGATCGGCCGGTCGGTGCTGAACGCCGCGCCGTCGCCGTCGTCGTCGGCCTCGTTGCCGATCGCGGAAAGCGTCTGCCCCGGTCGTAGCGGGAAGCGCACCCAGATCGAGGGGTCCTCCGTATCGCGGTAGTTCTGAGCCACTTCGTGGCTCGACAGGGTCGTGCCGCAGCGGGCGCAGTAGGGCTGGATCTTGCGGCCCTCGTAGAGCAGATCCTGCCGCCAGAGTTCGGCCAGCGACCACCACACCGACTCGATGTAAGTGTTCCGGTAGGTCAGGTAGGCGCCGTCCATGTCGAGCCAGTAACCGACCCGATCGGTCATCCTCCGCCACTGGCGTTCGTAGGCGCTGACGCTCTCGAGGCAGGCGCTGTTGAACTTCTCGATCCCGTAGTCCTCGATCTGCTGTTTGCCGGAGAAGCCGAGCTGCTTCTCGACTTCGATCTCCACCGGCAGGCCGTGCGTATCCCAACCGCCCTTGCGCGGCACCCGCCGCCCGGTCATCGTGCGGAACCGCGGGTAGAGGTCCTTGACCACGCGGGTGACGACGTGGCCGACGTGGGGCACGTTGTTGGCCGTCGGTGGGCCCTCGTAGAACGAGAACTCGCGCCGGTCGTCGTCGCCGGTCTCCAGCGAGGCCTCGAACACCCGTTCGCGCCGCCAGAACTCGAGGGTCTCTCGTTCGAGGCCGGGGAACGGATAGCCGCCCGGAACGGACGGAAAGGCGGACCGGGTGCGTTGGCCTGCCGATGACGGGCCCGCGGACTGGGTGCGCCGGCCTGCCATCCGTGCGCCCGATGACGGGCGCACGGACTGGTTCACGGGTGGCGCGGAGCGCCGCCCGGGTTCTGGCCGGCTCTGCTCTGGTTCCCTGGACACGGCGGACGGTCGCTCTACGGGGTTCGGGGTGGATCCCCGGTCAGGCGGCGAAACGCTGGCGCTCGATGAACGCCGTCAGCGCCGCCGCGAACTTGGCCGGCCGTTCGACGTGGGGCAGATTGCGGCAGCCGTCGAAGACCTCCAGGTCCGCCTTCGGCAGCTCCTGGAGCCAGAGATCGGCTGTCTCGAGCGGCGGATGGGTGGCCTGACGGCCCCATGCCAGCCACACGGGTTGTTGGAGTTCGTTGCCGAAACCGGCTTCGAGCTGGTGGCCGAGCCGGCCGCACAGGCTTTCCGTCAGGGCGTGGCTGGCGCCGGGCAAGTGGCTGGCGCGGTACATCGCCTCGACCACCGGCTTGCCGAGTCCCTCCGCCCCGAACATCGTCTCACGACGCAGATGGTTCTCAAGCGCCCGCCTGCCGGTCACCAGGTTGAGCGCGGATGTGCCGAGCAGGGGCGCGCGCAGGAGCGCATGAAGGACTGGGTCGCCGCGGTCCTGGACGACGTCGGCGCCCAGGCCCTGGGGCGCGATGAGCGCCAGGGCGGCGACGCGTTGGGGGGCGTCCAGGGTTACCTGGACGGCATAGGCGGCCGCGCGATGGGGAGCCACGAGGATCGCGGGTTCGCCGACGACTTCTTCCAGGAACCGGTCGAGCAGATCGATGTAGAGCTCGGCCGTGTAGCGTTGGGCCCTGCGCTCCGAGTCGCCCCAGCCGAGCCAGTCGGGGACGAAGCAGTCGTGGCCGCGGGCGAGGCGTTCCGCCGTCTCGCGCCAGAGAAGGCCCGTGTGACCTGGCCCGAACGTGTGAAGCAGGACCATTGGCGGTGTGGAGCCCTGGCCGGACCCGGGCATGTGGACGTACGCGAGCCGCTGACCGTCGATCTCGACGTGCCGGGTGGCGCCCCACCGTGGCCGGGGCAACCGCGCGGCCCGGCGCGCGACGAGCGTGTTGATGACGGCCGGCGCCCCGAGCGCCACCCCGCCCAGAATCAGGCCGCGGGTCACACGGCGCCTGCGCAGGCGCTTCAGTTCCTGATCGGCGGTCCTTGCCATGGCCCGGACAATAACAGCGTAGACACGCTGATTCCTTCCGGGAGACCGGGTTGTGGGGAGCGGCGAAACGGCGTGCATAATGGCTCAGTGGCGTTCGAGATCGTTGTGGTCTGGGTCGGTCGCCGGCGCGAACCCTGGGAGTCCCTTTGCGGCGAGTATCGGCAGCGGATCAGGAGATTCGCTCCGGTACGGGAGCAGGTCGTTCGTCCCGCGCGCGGCGACGATCGGACCCGCCTTCGGCTCGAGGGGAACGCGATTCGCGCCGCCCTGCCCCCTGAGGCCTGGACGGTGTGCCTCGACCGGAAGGGTCGGAACCTGAGTTCACGCGCCCTCGCGGCGGAGGTGGGGCGGCTTCGGAGCGATTGGCAGCGGCCGGTCGCCTGGATCGTCGGGTCCGACCTGGGCCTGGATCCCCGGTTGCTGAGGTCGTCGCGTTTCGGGCTGTCCCTGGGGTCGCTGACCCTCCCCCACGAACTTGCCCGCCTGACTGTTTTCGAGCAGATCTACCGGTCTTTCACGATCCTTGAGGGAATCAACTATCATCGGCGACCGTTTCATTGAGCCGCGTGAGGGAAAAAGAAGTGGCAAGCGCGGACAAGAGCGCCCGGAGCGGCGGATCCGACAACAAGAAGAAGCAGGCTGCGGCCAAGGTACGCCCGCTGGAAGCGGAACAGGCGGCGGCGGAGAAGGCCGCGGCCGAGGCGGCGCGAAAAGCAGCCGTGGCCGAGCGCGCGGCGAAGTCCGCTGCCGAAAAGAAGGCGGCCGCTCAGCAGGCGGCGCGGGAGAAGAGGTCGACGGCCACCGCGGCGAACCGAGCGATCAGGATCGCCGAGACGAAGAAGAAATCGGCCGCGGCCGCTGCGAAGACGGCCACCGAGCGCCGAGCTGTCGCGAGGAAGGCGGAACGTGCGGCCGCGTCGGGCAACACGGCGGCGGAGAAGGCAGTCGCGGCAGCCGCGGCCCGCAAGTCGGCTGCCGAGCAGGCTGCCGAGGACGAGCAGGCCGCGGTCGCGGCGGCTCGCGAGGCCGGGGAGGAGGCAGCGGAGAGCGAGGCGGTACGGGACAAGGCGCTCGAGAAGGTTGCCGCGCTTTCGCGTTTGGCGAAGGAGGCGGCCGCGCGCCTGCGCACCGCGGTAACGACGGCGAAGCGGGCTGAGCGCAAGACCAGGTCCACCTCGGAGCTCGCGGCCAAGGGACTGCAGGCGGCGAATGCCAAGCAGAAGGAAGCCGTCCGGTCGGCGAAACTCGCCGAGAGAACGACCGCCGCTGCCGAGAAGGCGGCGAAGTTGGCGGCCGAACGAAAGGCGGTTGCCCAGGCCGCGGCCAAGGAGTCCTCGGCGAGGGGAGTAGCCGCTCGCAAGGCCGCTCGCGCGGCGGCGTCCCGAGCGTCGGCCCTCGAGAAGGCGACCAAGGCTCTGGCCGAGGCGAAGGCCACGGCGAGGGAGGCCCAGGGGGCTGCAACCGCCGCGGAGAAGCGAGTCGCGAAGGCCCTGGCGGCGGAGGAAGCCGAGGCGAGGAGGCCTCAGGAGGAGGCCGCGGCGGCGAAGGCGAAAGCGGCCAAGGACGAGGCCGACCGGGAGGCCGCTCGCCGGTTGGCGGCAAAGCAGAGGGTGGCCCGGAGGAAGGCGGCCCGGAAGAAGGCGCCTCCGCGCAAGGCGCCGACGCTGCTTCTCAGGCCGGAGCGCGCGGGCGACGGCTCGGGGAACAACGCTCGCCGCCAGGGCGCCGACATCGACATGGAGTTGGTGCGGGAGCGGCTGGAGGAGAAGCGGCGCGAGCTGTTCGGTCGCTACAACCGTGACCTTACTGCCGGCCTGAAGGCGTCGTCGGGCGAAGGCTCGGAGGACCTCGTCGACCGGGCGAACCACGCTTACAGCCGGGAGTTGAACTTCTCACTGTCCGACGGTGACGGGATTCTGCTCGAGCGGATCGAGGAGGCGACGATTCGCCTCGACGACGGCAGCTTCGGCGTTTGCGTCCATTGCCAGGCCGACGTCGGCCGCGCCCGTCTCGAAGCGGTGCCCTGGGCCTCCTACTGCATCAACTGCCAGGAGCTCGAGGAGAAGGGTCGGCTTCCGAGCGAAGAGTGAAGACGCCCGAGATCGACGCGGCGGTCAAGAGCATCGAGAGCGGTGACCGCCAGCCGCTGTACCTGGTGATCGGCGAGCAGGTGCTGGCGACGCGGGAGGCGAGGCGCATCGCGGAAGCGCTGGGTGCTGCGGCTGGCTGTGAGGTGGCGATTCACAAGGGGGCGGCCGGCGCAGATCTGGGTTCGATTCTTGCCGACCTGTTCACTTTCTCCCTGTTTGAGCCGGCCAAGGTCGCGCTGGTTGTAGGCAGTGCGGAGTTTGCCGACAGAGATGCCGCGGCTGGGCTGATCGACGAGGCGGCCGAGGCTCTTGGCGACAACTACGGCGTGGTTGGCGTGGCCGGCGAGCGACTGTCCGTGGCCGCGAGAGAGGCGGCGGGTCCGCTTCTTCAGACGTTGCGGTTGTTTGGAATCGACCCAGGTGCCGGTCCCGCCGAGGAGGTGATCGGCGCGCTTCCCGACTCGGCTCTGGCGGGCGGAAAGAGCCAGCGCAAGGGCGGCCGCCGCGGTCGGCCGAAGAAGGAGCGGATCCAACTTGCCCAGGGGCTTACGGCCTTGCTGGAGGCTGCGCGAGCGGAAGGTCTGACCGGATGGTCAACAAGCAACCTTGCGGAACTCAACCGGGTGGCGGGGGGTGGCCTGCCGGAGGGCCATGCCTTGGTGTTCGCCGAGCGCAACGTCGATCGCAAGCACCCCCTCGTCCCCCGTCTTCTTGGGCGTAGCGCGGTTTTCGAAGTCGGGCAACTGGGCCTGGATCGCAGTGGCAAGGCCACTGGTCTCGACCCGGTCGTAGCCGAGTTGGAGCGGGAGACGGGTGTGCGAATCGACCGGGCCGCAGCCCAGGAATTGGCACGCCGTACCCTGCGCAAGAAGGGCTGGGGCGCCGGCGAGGCGGATCAGTCCTCGGCCGCACGCTTCGCGGCCGAGTATCGAAAGATCGCAGCCGGTATTGCGGAGGGTGACCGACGCATCGACCGCGCTACGGTCGAAGAGTCGGTGGTTGACCGGGGCGAGCAGGATGTGTGGGAGGTCTTCAATGCGATGGAAGGGCAGAGGCCTGGCGCGGCACTGGCGGCACTTCGTCGCTACTTCGACAGTGCGGCAGACCCACAAGGCGAGCGCTTCCGGTTCCTGAGTCTCCTGGCCGGCCGCTGTCAGCAGTTAGCCGCCGTCCACGGTATCGCCATGGCCCACGGCCTGCCGGAAGCGGGGAACTTCAACGGCTTCAAGGCCCGGGTGCTGCCGCGACTGATGGCGGAGTGGCCCGCTGGGATGAAGAAGCCCGGCCCCTGGCCCCTCTTCAACGTCTACAAGGCAGCCATGGATCGTCGCAGTCCGGAGGCGGTCGCGGCGATGGGTGAGCTGCCCTGGAAAGTTCTCGAGACAGAGACGCGCTTGCGGGGCGGCAGCCGGGATGACGCCGCCGCGCTCGAAGCTCTGGTTCTGGCGGTAGCCGGGGAAGAGATGGCGGGCAGCGGGAAAGCTACTTCGTTCCATCCACGGGACGGCGCTCGCGTGTCGGTTTCGCCGCGGGGCGGCGGTTCAGGAGCGCGCCGTTCGGCCGTGCGTCGCGGGCGCGGCCGGCGCTGAGCGTGCCCGAGCTCCCTGAAGTCGAGGTCCTGCGCCGGAGCCTGGAGCGGCCCCTCGTGGGCGATCGCTTCGACGCGGTGCACGTCCACTTCCCGACCCTGCGCGAACCGCTCAGTGCTCCGGCGCTCCGCCGCCTCGAGGGGCATGCGATTCGCCGCCTGCGCCGGCGGGCGAAGTACCTGTGGATCGATGCCTCAGGCGGCGAGACGCTGGTCGTGCACCTGGGGATGAGCGGCCGTTTGACCCTGATCGACCGGGACGCGCCGCTGGCGGCGCACGAACATCTCGGCTTCGATCTTGCGTCGGGCCGCCGGCTGCGGTTCTGCGATCCGCGGCGCTTCGGCGTCGCCTTCGTTGCGCCAACCGGGGATCTCGACGGCGACCGGCACTTCCGCCACCTCGGCGTCGAACCCCTCTCCGCCGGGTTCGACGGCGCGGTCCTCGCCGACTTGGCCCGCGGCCGCACGGCACCGGTGAAGACCTTCCTGATGAACGCTTCCGTGGTCGTCGGCGTGGGCAACATCTACGCCTCGGAGGCGCTCCATCGCGCCGGCATTCACCCCCGCCGGTCCGTGGCGCGGATAGCACGCCGCCGATTCGAACGCCTCGCCGTGACGGTTCGCGCGGTGCTCGCGGAGGCGATCGAGCAGGGCGGAACGACTCTCAACGACTTCGCCGACGGCGAGGGCAACTCGGGCTACTTCCAGGTCTCGCTGGACGTCTATGGCCGGGAAGGCGAGGCTTGCCCGGCCGATTGCGCCTCTTTGATCCGTCGGATAAGCATCTCGAACCGCAGCACGTACTACTGCCCGCGCTGCCAGCGGTAGCGGAGGCGGCCGCGGGCCGGAAGCCCCGGGCGCCGCTTCTACGTCAACGGCCAGATTACCGGGATCAGCGGCACGGAAATCAGGAAGAACGCGATCTTGAGCGGGGCGCCGAACTTCAGGTAGTCGCTGAAGCGGTACCCGCCGGGGCCCATGACCATCGCGTTCGTCTGGTAGCCCATCGGGGTCAGGAAGCTGGCGGATGCGGCGAAGGCGACCGTCATCATGAACGCCTTGGGGTCGAGGCCCATCGAGGCGGCGGCGGTGCCGGCAATCGGCACCATGAGCACCGCGGTCGAGTTGTTCGAGACGATCTCCGAGAGCAGGGCCGTCGCCAGGTAGACCAGCGCGATGACCGCCCAGGGCCCGTAGTCGGCGCCGGCGGAAGCGATCGCCTCGCCGATCATCGCCGCGAGCCCCGTCTTCTCCATCGCGATGCCCATCGGCAGGATGCCGACGAGCAGGAAGATGACGGTCCAGTTGATCGCTTCGTAGGCCTGTTGCACCGAGATGCCGCCGAAGACGATCAGCGCGACGGCGCCCAGGATCGAGGCCTTCAGGATCGAGGTGACGCCCGTGGCGGCGACGGCGACGACGACCGGGACGATCACGACGGCGAGCCACCAGCGCCGCGGCATGACGAGGCGCAGCTTGACGTCCTGCTGCAGCGGGATGAAGTCCTCCGTCTCGTAGAGAGCCTCGATCCGGGACCGGGGCCCGAACACGAGCAGGGTGTCCCAGTTGTTCAGGACGATGTGGGCCAGCTTCTCGCGAATCGGCTCGCCCGTCCGGTTCAGCGCCAGGACGAAGCAGCCGAAGCGGCGACGGAAGTCGAGGTCCCGGATCGTCGAGCCGGTCAACCGGGAGACCGGCGAGAGCTGAATCTCCGCCATGATGTTGTTCTGGTCGGAGAGTTCGCGGTCGTCGACCTTCACGTCGGTCAGGAGCTTCAGGCCGTAGTGGTCGCGGAAGCGGACGATGTCGTCCATCAGGCCTTCGACGATCAGAAGGTCGTCGTTCTGGATCGGCGTGGAGCGCAGTTCCACCGCGATTCGTTCCTCGCCGCGCAGGATCTCGAGGACGGTCAGGCGGAAGCGCTCGTTGATCTGGGCCTCGACCACGTTGCTGCCGATCAGCGAACTCCCCTCCGGCACCTGGACTTCGGTCAGGAAGGAGGACAACTGGTACTTCGTCGTCAGGTCGGCGGCGCCGGTGCGATCCGGCAGGCGGCGCATCGGCACGAGGACGATGTAGGCGAAGCCGACGACCAGGAGGACCAGTCCCAGCGCCAGGAACTCGAACATGGTGAACGCGCCGTAGCCGTGCTGCGCCGCCATCGAACTGACGAGCAGGTTCGTCGACGTGCCGATCAGGGTGCAGGTGCCGCCGATGATCGAGAGGTAGGACAACGGGAGCAGAACCCGCGACGGCGACACGCCGTAGTGCTTCGCGATCTGGATGCCGACCGGCATCAGGATCGCCAGCGCGGCCGTGTTGTTGATGAAGGCCGAGAGGACGCCGCAGACCAGGATCAGCGCGATCGCGGCGACCCAGTGGGTCCCGCCCGACATCTGAGCGAGCTTCTGGCCGAAGCGGTCGATCAGCCCCGTATGGGTCAGCCCGTAGCTCAGGATGAACATCATCATCACCGTGATCACGGCGTCGTTGCTGAAACCGCGAATCGCCTCCTGGGGCGTCACCAGACCGAACAGCAGGAGCAGGCCCAGGCTCGAAAGCGCGACCGCATCGATCCGCAGCCACTCAAAGCTGAACGCGAGGAACGTGAAGACGATGACGGCTACGAGGATCCAGATGTCCATGGACGAGTTCGCCTGGGATCGCTCAGGCGACCGGTAGCCGTCGGTGCGAGGCGACCGGCATCGAGCGCCGCACCTCGGCGATGCGCCGCCCGTCGATTTCGGCGATCGCTATGCCCGGCGCGTCCCCCGCGTCGGCCAAAACGTGCCCCCACGGGTCGATGATCACCGAGTGCCCGAAACTGTGCCGCAGCCCGCGGTCGTCGTGCCTGCCGGTCTGCGCCGCCGCCAGGACGTAGCACTGCGTCTCGATCGCCCGTGCGCGCAGCAGCGGGTACCAGTGGTCCTTGCCGGTCATCAGAGTGAAGGCGGAGGGCACGGTCAGAATCTCGGCGCCGTCCCTGGCGAGCTTCAGGTAGAGCTCGGGGAACCGCAGGTCGTAGCAGATCGTCAGGCCGAGGCGGCCGAGCGGCGTGTCCACGGCGACCGTGTCCGTACCGGGTACCGCCGTCTTCGATTCCAGGAAGCGCACCGCGTCGGAGACGTCCACGTCGAAGAGGTGGATCTTGCGGTAGGTGGCCGCAATCTCGCCCTGGGGGTCGAACAGGACGCTCGTGTTGTAACAGCGGCTGCCGTCTTCCTCCGGCGAGAGTTCGTTGTAGGAGCCAAGCAGCAGGTAGATGCCCCGGTCCCGCGCCAGTGCCGCGAACCGCCCGCAGGTTCTGCCCGAGGTCGGCTCGGCGAGCTTCACCTTCTCCTTGTGCGGCCCCAGGTAGTTCGTGTTTTCCGGCGTCGTCACGAACTGCGCGCCACGGTCCGCCGCGGTCTCGATCCAGTGCCGGGCCGTCTCCCAGTTGGCCTGCTCGTCGGACGTGGCGCCCATCTGGACCACGGCAGCGAGGTAGGTCTGTGTGTCGTTCATCCCGGTTCGGTCCCTTCGCCGGGAGCTTACCGCCGTCGCGGCTTCAATCCGGGCTAAGCTTCCGCCACCCATGTGCGGGATCGTCGGCATCCTGATGCGCCCCCACCCTGGACCGGCGGTCGACTCGCGGAAACTGCTACAGGGGCTCGCCGCGACCGGTCGCTGCGTAGAGGCTGCAATCCGCGACGTCGATCGTGCGGACGCCGAGTCCCTGGCCTCGGCTCTGACCGACGCCGCGTCGGAGATTGCGAACTGGGACCGGCGACTACGCGCCCGTCCCACAGTACGTTCCCTGGTGCGGGATCCGGCGTTGTGTGCCGCGGTAGCCGACGCCCTTGTGCCGACCCTCGAAGCGCTGAGGCGCCTGGAGTCGACTCTGGACGTCGCCGGGGTGGCGTTCGGCGACGCCGGTCTGGAAGTGGTCAACCGGGCGGCGGGCACGCTGGCGGACGCCGAGTGGGCGATCCGCTGCGACCGGCTGCGAACCGCGGCCGAGGTCGCCGCCCTGGCGCCGGCCGGCGCCGGTGACGCCGGGCTCGACGTGCTGATCGGCGTCCAGCAGGCCCTCTCGTCCCTCGACCGGCTGGAGATCCGCGGTCGCGACTCCGCGGGGCTGTTGCTGCTGCTTTCGGTACACGACCTCGACGCAGGGAATCCGGCAGTCCGGGCGGAGCTCGACCGGCGGGCCGGGGATGGGCTGTTCGAGCATCGCGCGATCGTCCGTGGCGACGGACGCCTGGGCCTGGTCTACAAGTGCGCCGAGGAGATCGGTGAGCTGGGCGACAACGTCCGCTTCCTGCGCGCCGCGGTGGCGGACGACCCGGTGCTGGCCGCGGCCCTCAGGAGTCCGGACGTCGAGGCGGCGATCCTGGGTCACACTCGCTGGGCCAGCGTCGGACGGGTCAATGAGGCGAACGCGCATCCCTTGAACGGGGCGGAGGCGAGGCCCTGCGGATCGAAACCGCCCGGCCCCCCGCGGGTCGCGGCGGCGATCAACGGGGACATAGACAACCATGCGGATCTGCGTGTGCTGGAGAGTCTGGCCATCGACCCGCGGATCACGACCGACGCGAAGGTCATGCCGGTCCTCATGTCTCGCCGGTTGGCCGGTGGCGAGGAACCGCTGTCGGCGTTCCGCGGGACGGTCTCGGGATTCGAGGGTTCTCTGGCGGTCGGCGCGCTTTGCGACGACGATCCGGGCCGTCTCTACCTGGCAATCCGCGGCAGCGGGCAGGGGCTCTACGTAGGAGTCGCGGACCACGCCTTCGTGGTTGCCAGCGAGCCGTACGGCCTGGTGGAGGAGACCACCGCGTACCTCCGGTTGGACGGCGAGGCGGCGGCCGGCCCGGAGGCGCCCGGCGTAGCCAGGGGTCAGATCGCGGTGCTGGACGCGCGTCGCGCCGGCGGCCTGGCGGGAATCGAGCGCTTCGGGATGGAGGGCGTGCCGCTGCCGGTAGACGAGGATGAACTGGAGCGGGCGGAGATCACGACCCGCGACATCGACCGGGGAGAGTTCCCCCACTTTCTGCTCAAGGAGATCAGCGAAGCGCCGCAATCGGTACGCAAGACGTTGCGCGGCAAGTTGCACGAGGACGCGACCGGACGCCTCCGGGTGACGTTGGGCCGGCAGACCATCCCGAAAGCCGTGGCGCGCGACCTGGGCAGCGGCGCGATCAACCGAATCGTGGTCACCGGCCAGGGCACGGCTGCCGTTGCCGGGCAGGGCATCGCCGCCGCGATCGAGGGACGGCTTCGGGAGCGGGGCCTCCGCGGGCTTCGGGTCGAAGCGATGCCGGCAACGGAACTCTCGGGCTTCCACCTGCTGCCGGACATGGCGGACACCCTGGTCGTACCGGTCAGTCAGTCGGGCACGACGACGGACACCCTGCGGACCCTCAACCTGACTCAGCGCCGGGGTGCGCGCGCCATCGCCATCGTCAACCGCCGCGACTCGGACCTCGCGGACCGGGCGGACGGCGTGCTCTACACCTCGGACGGCCGCGACGTGGAGATGAGCGTGGCGTCGACGAAGGCGTTCTACTCCCAGATCGCGGCCGGCATGCTGCTCGCCGTGGCGATCGTCGACCTGGTTGCGGGCAGGACGGACGAGCGGCCCGCGGCCGACCGGCTGCTGCGGGAGCTGCGCGCGTTGCCGGAGGCGATGGAGCGCACCGTCGCGCTGCGCGAACAGATCGCCGCCCTGGCGCGGCGGTTCGCGCCCAGGCTTCGGGACTGGTCGGTCGTCGGCAACGGGCTCGACCGCATCGCGGCGGAGGAGATCCGGATCAAGCTCTCGGAACTCTGCTACAAGGCGATCGCCTGCGACGCGACGGAGGACAAGAAGCACATCGACCTGTCCTCCGAACCGCTGATCCTGGTCTGTGCGACGGGAGTCCAGGGGTCGACTGCGGCGGACACGAGGAAGGAGATCGACGTCTACCAGGCTCACCGCGCGACGCCGATCGTCATCGCCTCGGAAGGCGCCGGTTTTGGGGCCGCGCCGGCGGTGATCGAAGTACCCGCGGCCGCGCCCGAGTTGTCCTACGTCCTGGCGACGGTCGCCGGTCATCTGTTCGGCTACCACGCTGCGCTTGCGATCGACGATCTCGCTGGGCCGCTGCGGGCTATCCGCACAGCGATCGGCTCGGAGTCGGTTGGCGGAATGCCCTCACAACCGACCGCCCGCTTGCGTGAACAGGTCGCGGCCGAGATCGAGACGGTTCGTGAAGGTCTGGCCGATGGCAGCTACGACGGCAACCTGCACACCGGCAGGGCGGTGCGGCTGGCCCTGGCGCTCGACCGCCTGGGCGACGGGTCCGCCGGCGGTGACGAAGCCGGAACCGCGGCGCTGCTGGGGGATCTGCGGAGCGCCCTGAGCCCGGCCATCGACGATCTGACCAGGCACGTCGACACGATCAAGCACCAGGCCAAGACGGTGACCGTGGGCATCTCCCGCCACGACCAGACCCTGGGCAGGATTTCCCTGGCGACCGCCCTGCTCGAGGCCGGCACGCCGGAGGAGGCGATTTCTTCCGATGACCGGTGCACGATGAGCGCGCTCGATCCCTTCGTCGAGCAGGTGCTCGGCTACGTCCGCTACCAGCTCTGGTGCGGAGGCGACGGGCCGGCGCCCGGCGACGCCGCCACGATCCGCGTGCTGCGGGCCGGCGGCCTGTGCCGGGACCTGCAGTCGCGGACCGTGCGGGAGCCGCTGCTCCAGGGCACGAAGTACGCGGTCGCGGTCGAGGGCCGGTTGAAGGCGGCGCGGGGTCGGACGGATGGCCGGGTGTTCATCGGCGTGCCCGAGTTCACCGACGGCGCGGTGTCGGCGCTCAACCTGATCCATGTGCGTTTCCGGGAGCGTGCGCCGGCGCCCGAGCTGCGCCGCCTGCTCTCCGGCTACCGGGAGCGCTACACCGGCCTGCGCGACCAGGTTCTCAAGCGTGCGCCGGAGTTCGACGACCGGCTGCTGGCCGAACTTCCGGTCGAAGACCTGCTGATCGACCCCGTGGCCCAGCTCGCGGAGCGCTGGCGGAGTGGGGCCGCTGGGACCGCCGCAACTGCCGGGGGTGCATCGTGAGGATCCTGCTCACTGGCAGCGCCGGATTCATCGGCTTTCACGTCGCGAAGTCTCTGCTCGACCGCGGCGACGAGGTGATCGGCTACGACAACTTCAACCGGTACTACGACCCGCGGCTGAAGGAGAGCCGCAACAGGATCCTCGAGGAGTACCCGAACTTCCGCCTGGTCCGCGCGGACATCGGGGATCGAGAGGCTCTCGCGGCCGCTTTCGACGAACTCGTCGCCGGAGCGAACGGCAGCGTCCAGACCAGGGTTTGCCACCTCGCGGCCCAGGCCGGAGTACGCCACTCGATCGCGCATCCGGACGCCTTCGTCCGCGACAACGTGCAGGCCTTCACCCACCTGCTCGAGTTGTGCCGCGAGCGGGAGGTCGGTGGCCTGGTCTACGCCTCGAGCAGCTCCGTTTACGGCGACAGCACGCGGGAGCGGCTGAGCGAGAGCGACAGCACGTCGGCACAATGCTCTCTCTACGGCGCGACGAAGAAGATGAACGAGCTGATGGCCTCGGTCTACAACCACCTTTACGGCTTGCGGGTGACGGGCCTGCGTTTCTTCACCGTCTACGGCCCCTGGGGCAGGCCCGACATGGCGCTGTTCCTGTTCACCGGCGCCCTGCTGCGCGGCGAGACGATCAAGGTCTTCGGCCACGGCCGGATGCACCGGGACTTCACCTATGTCGACGACATTGCCGCCGGCGTCGTCTCGGCGATCGACCGCAACCACGAACTCCTGGTCTGCAATCTCGCTGCGGGGCGGACCGAGGAACTGATGGCGTTCATCCGGCAGATCGAACGGAGCTGCGGCCGCGAGGGCGAGAAGGAGTTCCTGCCGATGCAGCCGGGAGATGTCGTCCGGACCGCGGCCGACCTGACGACGGCGAGGGAAGCCCTGGGCTACGAGCCGACGACCACGATCGACGTCGGCATTCCCCGTTTCGTCGACTGGTACCGCCGCTACTACGACCTGTAGCAAGACTGGCTGGGCCGGCGTCCCACTGGGTGCGCCGGCCTTCTGGCCGGCTTCTGAGAGAACTGCGCCGCGAAGCGGCGACCGCTCTGCGGCGCAGACGCCTACTGCGCAGCGCCGTCCAGCCGCACGGCCCACGCCTCCGCCCGCTGCCGCATCGCGGGTGCGTCCTCGGGCAGGATCATGCCCTGCTCGACCAGACTCTTCAGGGCCGCATTCCAGACATCCATGTAGTGCTTGCTGTCCGGGTACAGGGCCGCAAGCTGCTCGCTGTCGAAGTCGGTCACGGCGCCGTACAGGAACCCGAACCGCGTCCCTTCCCTCTGCGTGCCGAAGCCGCTGTGCGAGGCGGTCGGTGCCTCGAGCTCCGGCAGGCGAATGCCGCCTAGAGCGTTGCCGTGTTCGTCCCGAACGACTTCGGGACGGGGGTCTCCGGCCTTCATCTGAACTCGCGGCATCTTCGGTGGTTCGACCCCGTCCTTGATCCACCGGTGCAGATGCCTGATCGCGGCCTCGTACACCGGCGTGTAGGCCAGCCAGTTGGAGCCTTCGACCGAGCGTTCCTCCGGTCTCACCACGGATACGTGCGACGTCCCGGGCACTTCCCAGAGCCGGAAGCGGGCCGAGTCCGACTCGCGGACCGGGTAGTAGCTGGTCAACTCGGTCTCGGAGTTCACGACGATGACGGGAACGTCCAGGTCCGCCCGGATCGACGCGAGGCTGCGCCCCCGGCGCCCGCCGCCACGCTCGGACGCGAAGGGCACGATGCTGCCAAAATCGATGTACGGAATGAACCCGTCGAACACCCCTGCGAGCGGTTGCACGCCGTTGATGTAGGTGCGCAGCCGTGCGGCGGACTGGGAAGCGCCCGCCGCGATCAGACGCTCGACCGCCAGACCGCCCATGGGGTCAAGGCCCTGCCGGTCGCGTTCCGGACCGATGGCGCTCGCGACCTGGGTGAAGATGTCGTAGGAGTAGGCGTCCCCGGGGTGAACGAGCGAGCCGTAGCGCTCGGGATCCCACGCCTTGAGTCCCCCGGGATTCTGAGGGAAGCCGTCGATACCGACCTTCTGCGCGGACACGCCCACCCAGGCATAGCCGCGCAGCGCTTCGCCTCCCGCGGAGCCCAGCTCGAAGCCGGCGGTGACGTTCAGCCAGAAGACGACGACCGTGCCGTTGAACGCCGACGGGTCCTCGGGTCGAACCACGAGCATGCGGGTCTTGAAGTCCGCCTTGTCGGCGGAGGCGCGGGTGTTCCACAGGCCGTCCGCGGAATGCGCGCCGTCGCTCAGCTTGTACGCGGTCGCCTCGCCGGAGAGAAAGTACTCCTCGGTCAGGTAGCCGCGGTCCGTCACGTCGACCGCGTTGAAGGGCGTGCCGCGTTCCCCGCCCGTGATGGGGCCGGACAGGGTCGCCGGGGTCGCAGTGGTCGTCGCGAAGGCCGCGACGAGCGTGATCAAGACTGTTGCAATCGTCATCTGGCAGATCCTCTCTTCATTCCCGGCGATGCCGCCGGCAACCGGATGGTTCGGCCGCGGCGATCACGAATGTGGCCGCGGTGCGGGACGATGTCTCGCCCGCTTTCTGGCATCGCGCCGGTTCCGGGTATCGTAGCCGCCCCTCTCCCCTCCCCCCTCTCAGAGTTTCAGGAGTTCAGCGTGAAGGTAGCCCAGGGCGTCGCCGAATACCTCAAGCGGGAGGGCGTCGAGTTCATCGTCGCCTACCCGGTCAACCCGATCATCGAGGCCGCCGCGGTCGCGGACATCCGCACCGTGATCGTCCGCCAGGAACGCATCGGCCTGCACATGGCCGACGCGGTCAGCCGGCTGAGTTCAGGCCGGCAGCTCGGCGTCTTCACGATGCAGAGCGGCCCGGGGACCGAGAACGCCTTCGGCGGCGTTGCCCAGGCCTACGGCGAATCGGCGCCGATCCTCGTGTTGCCGATGGGCTACAGCCGTCGCACGATGCACGTGGCGCCGAACTTCAATGCCGTGGCGAACTTCCAGCATGTGACGAAGTCGTGCGAGCCGCTCAGCATGGGCAAGGCGCTGCCCGAGGTGATGCGCCGCGCCTTCAGCCAGTTGCGCTCGGGGAGTCCGGGTCCGGTGATGGTCGAGGTGCCGGCCGACGTCTTCGGCGAGGATGTTCCGGACGACCTGGGTCCCCGGCCAAACGGGAGAGTGCGCGTAGGGCCCGACCCCGACCTGGTGCGCGAGGCGGCGGCGATGCTCGCGGCGGCCGAGCGGCCGGTGATCTACGCCGGGCAGGGCGTCCACTACGCCGAGGCCTGGGACGAACTGCGACACCTGGCCGAACTGCTGAACGCGCCGGTGACGACGAGTCTTGGCGGCAAGAGTTCGTTCAACGAGGACCATCCCCTGGCGCTCGGGTCCGGCGGCCGTGCGGTGCCGAAGACGGTGCACGAGTTCCTGGGCGCGGCGGACGTCATCTTCGGGATCGGCTGCAGCTTCACGACGACGGGGTTCGGCATCTACTTCGGCAAGTACCCGCAGGCGAAGTACGTCCACGCGACGCTCGACCCGGTCGACCTGAACAAGAACGTCGCCTCGGATTGCGTCGTCGCGGGCGACGCGAAGTTGACGTTGGCCGCCCTGATTGCGGAGCTCGAAGGCCAGTCGCTGCCGCACGCGGCCTCGCGGGCCGATTCCGTGCCGGCCGAGATCGAGCGGGTCCGCTCCGGCTGGCTCGACGAGTGGATGCCCAAGCTGACCTCCGACTCGGCGCCACTCTCGCCCTACCGCGTGCTCTGGGATCTGATGCACACCGTCGACCGCGACAACGTGATCATCACCCACGACGCCGGCTCGCCGCGGGACCAGCTCTCGCCGTTCTGGCGCAGCACGACGCCGCTGTCGTACATCGGCTGGGGCAAGACGACCCAGCTCGGCTACGGCCTGGGGCTTGCCATGGGCGCGAAGCTCGCCCAGCCCGACAAGCTCTGCATCAACGTCTGGGGCGACGCCGCGATCGGCTTCACCGGCATGGACTTCGAGACCGCAGTGCGCGAGCGCTTGCCGATCCTCTCGATCCTGCTGAACAACTTCTCGATGGCCATCGAACTGCCGATCATGCAGGTGGCGACCGAGAAGTACCGCAGCACGGACATCTCCGGCCACTACGCCGACATGGCGAAAGCCTTCGGCGGCTACGGCGAACGGGTCACCAACCCCGCGGACATCGTGCCCGCGATCCGCCGCGGCATCGAGGCGACCGAGTCCGGGACGCCGGCCCTGCTCGAGTTCATCACCGAGAAGGAGATCTCGATCTCCAGCTATTGAGCCGGCGCGGGCGGAGTCGTCTGGTCGGTAGTAGCGTCGGTTTCCGAACAGGAGAACCCCCAGTACTCGCGCTCTCGCGGCGCTGACCGAACTCTCCGGGCGATCAGGCCCGCCTCCTCTTTGGGGCGACCATAGCTTGGGTATAGTGCCCGGGTCATGCCGCTTACGAAGCTCAGACTGCAGCGGTTCACGGCCTTTGACGAGCTAGAGTTCGCTCCGGTACCGGGCATCAACGCCATCATCGGCGCCAACGGCACCGGCAAGACCCACCTGATGAAGGTCGCGTACGCCGCCTGCGACGTCAGCAAGACGGGCACTTCCTTCGCCGAGAAGCTGATCCGCGTTTTCCTCCCCTCTGGCCGCGCTCTAGGCCGTCTCGTGAAGCGCCGGCGTGGCAGTTCTCGTTGCCTGGTCGAGGTACAGAGGCGCGAAGGCCGAAGGACTCTCAAGCTGAGCGCCTCGTTCTCCAACCATGCATCCGTGGCGAAGACGGCCACTGTTCGGGGAGCCAAGCCGTGGAGCGGTGCGCCGCTGGAAAGCGTGTACATCCCCGTCAAGGAGATGCTCGCCAACGCCCCCGGATTTCGCTCGCTCTACTCGCAGCGTGAAGTCCATTTCGAAGAGGTGTACGCGGATGTTCTGGACCGAGCCTACCGACCGGCGCTTCGAGGTCCCACGGACAAAGAACGCAGGAAACTTCTCAGTGCGCTCCAGGATCCCATGGCGGGTAAGGTCGAAGTCAATAACGAGGAGTTCTTCCTTCGAGGCAAGCAGGGCAACCTGGAGTTCTCGCTTCTGGCCGAGGGTATGAGAAAGCTCGGCCTCCTCTGGCTCCTGATCCAGAACGGCACCTTGCTCAGCGGCTCCGTTCTGTTCTGGGATGAACCGGAAACCAACCTCCATCCGCGTCTCTTCGGGCCTCTCGCTGACATCTTCGTCAGCCTCCAGGAAGCTGGGATTCAGATCTTCTTGGCGACGCACGACTACACGGTCTTGAAAGAACTGGACCTGCGAAGCGCCGGAAGCGGCGCCGTGATGTTTCATTCTCTCTATCGTGAGAGTTCTGATGGTCGAATCGCATTCGACAGTTCGAAGACATACGCAGGAATCCACCCGAACATGATCGGTCAGGTTTTCACCGATCTCTACGACCGGGAAGTGGAGCGTAGTCTCGCGGATACGCCGCCGTGACACGGCTGCAGGAGGGCGACCTCCGCATCGCGCTGCCGAGTTCAGCCAGGGTGTCGAAGTTCGACGATCCGGCGAGACACGGGCTGAGTCACTGCATGAAGGCGGTGGACTTCGTGGTCGAGTTGGAAGACCGGACGCTGTTCCTTGAAGTCAAGGACCCGGACAACCCGCGTGCCGGTTCGCGAGAACGACAGAGGTGGGCGGCGCGCTTCAAATCCGACGGTCTGGATCAAGACCTGGTCCAGAAGTACAGAGATTCCTTCCTGTACCAGTGGGCGCTTGGCAGAGTGCAGAAGCCGATTCACTACTGGGTTCTCGTCGGCTTGGAGCAATTGACTGATGCCGACCTGCTCTCGCGAGCAGATGCGCTGCGGAGGAAGTTGCCGGTTGCCGTGCCTACGAGCACAGGTTGGGTGCGTTTCCCGGTGGCGGCCTGCCACGTGTTCAACGCGAACTCCTGGAACAGGAGTTTGCCGGCGGGCTATCGAGTCAGCCGGGTGACGGGAGCAGCTTCGTCGTGACTTCGCTGGTGGAGGGCTCTCAGGTCCGGTGTCCGTGCTGCGCCTTGGGGCACTCAATGCCGGTGCAGCCTACTCCCGCACCGGCGGTCCCAGCAGCGACGGCGCAGGCCCCTTGCGGGTGATCGCGCTGTCGATCGCCTTGGGCAGCACGGTGACGATCTTCTCGATCTCCTCGTCGCCGAGGATGAAGGGCGGGCCGAGGCAGATCACGTCGCGGGCCGGGTCGTTGCCGCCGGGGTAGAAGAAGACGTCCATCGACAGGCCGGCCGCCACGACGGCGTTGACGAGCGAGAGGTCGGCGGGGAACGGCTCGAGCGTCTCGCGGTCCTGGACGATCTCGATGCCGTAGAGCAGGCCGCGGCCACGGACCTCGGCGACGTGGGGATGATCGGCGAAGGTCTCCCGCAGGCGATCGCCGAGCTCCGCGCCGACGGTCGCGGCGCGTTCGACGAGTTGTTCGTCCTCGAGGATGCGCAGCACCTCGCTCGCCGCGGCACAGGCGGGCGAGTGGGCGCCGTAGGTGAAGAACATGACGGAGTCGCCCGCGTCCCTGATCGGCTCCGTGACCTCGTCCCGGGCGCAGATCGCGACCAGGGGTGCGTAGCCGCCGGTCAGTCCCTTGCCGCCGACCAGGATGTCGGGGACGACGTCCCAGTGGTCGACGCCGAACTTCCGGCCGGTCCGGCCGTAGCCGGTCATCACCTCGTCGGAGATCAGGAGAACGCCGTGCCGCCGGCAGATCCGGGCGACCCGTTCGAGGTAGTCGCCGGGGGGCACGAGGGCGCCGGCGTTCGAACCGACGATCGGCTCGACGACGAAGGCCGCGATCTCCTCAGGGCCGATCTCCTCGAACACCCGCTCGACTTCGTCTGCACAGGCGATGTTGCAGTCGGGGAACGTCTTCCCCATCGGACAGCGCATGCAGTAGTGGGCGGGCGGCCGTGGCTGATCGGTCTGCTCGTCGACCAGCCAGTGCTCGAAGCCTGCCCGGCGGCCCTTGTGTCCGCCGACCGCGAGCGTCGCCATCGTGGCGCCGTGGTAGGAGAGTTCGCGGCCGAGTACGCGCCAGCGCTCGGGGCGCCCCGCTGACAGGTGGTGCTGGCGGGCGAACCGGATCGCGAGATCCATCGCCTCGGATCCTCCGCTCGCGAACAGGACGCGATTGATGTCGCCGGGCAGCCAGCGGGTCCGCATCCGGTGGACGAGTTCCGCCCGCGCCGGGGTCGCGAAGGGAGGCACGATGTAGTCGGTCTGCGCCGCGGCCCGTCCGTAGGCCTCCGCGACTTCCCGCCGGCCGTGGCCGATGTTCGAGACGATCGCTCCTCCCGCGGCGTCGAGGATCCGTCGCCCCGTCGGCGTGATCATGTAGCAGCCTTCGGCCGCCGCCACCTCAAGCGGCGCCCTGCCCTGGCCGAGGAACGGATAGTCCTGGGCGTGCGCCATGCCGGCTGTCGGGCGAGAAGGAGAGGAGACGTCGGTCACCCGGGAGATTGTGGCACAGGCGCCCGCCCGCCGGGTGGAGCGGATGCCGGCCGCGGCTGGAGCACGCGGCGCTACGGGATGTCTTGTACGCCTCGCCGACGCGAGGGAGAAGGTCGCGCCGCAGCGAGCGGATCCGCGACCGCAGCAGGAGATCGGTGAGACATGCGGGCTAGACTGCCGATCCTTGAGCACACGCAGATGAACGGAATCCACGACATGGGCGGCATGCATGGCTTCGGCGCCGTGGACCGCAGGGCGGACGACGCCCTGTTCCCCGAGCCCTGGCAGGGGCGGGTATGCGCGCTCGCAGGCCATGCGATGGGCGCCGGTCTGGCGAACATCGACGCCTTCCGCCATGCGATCGAGCGGATGCCGCCGGACCGTTACCTGGCCGAGGGCTACTACGGGCGCTGGCTCTACGCCCTGGAGGCGCTGGCCCGTGAGCGGCTGGGCGACGGCGGCGCGCCGGAGCGGCCCGAGGTGGGCTCCGTGACGCGGGAGGTCGACCGGGCGCCCCGGTTCGCGGTGGGCGACCCGGTGCGCACCTGGAACCGGCATCCGCGGGGGCACACCCGGCTGCCCGGCTACGCCCGCGGCCGCCCCGGGGTGATCGCGGAGGTTCATCCGGCCTGCGTCTATCCCGACACGAACGCCTGTGACCAGGGCGAGTCGCCGGAGTACCTCTACACGGTCGCTTTCGAGAGCCGGGAGCTCTGGGGCGAAGAGGCCGAGGCCGGGACCACGGTCTACATCGATCTGTTCGAGCCGTATCTGACTGCCCGGGAGGTGTCCCCATGAGCGCCGATCATTCGAGCGCGCGCGAGGCGGCCGACGCCGGCGCACACGCTTCCGCGCCAAACGCGACTCGGCCCGTCGCCGCGCCACCTGGAGCGGGGATGGCGCTTCGCACGGAGGCGATCGAGGCGCTTCTGGTGGAGAAGGGCCTGGTCGAGTCCGCCGCCGTCGACGCCCTGGTCGAACGGTACGAGCAGGACATCGGGCCGCTGCGCGGCGCCCGGGTCGTGGCTGAGGCCTGGATCGACCCCGGGTTCAGGGCACGGCTGATCGAGGACGGCATGCCGGCGATCCGGGATCTGGGCTTCGGCGACAACACGGACTCCCACGTCGCCCGCCTCGTGGTCAAGGAGAACACGGACTCCGTCCACAACCTGGTCGTCTGCACGCTCTGCTCGTGCTACCCGTGGGCGGTGCTCGGTCTGCCGCCCGCCTGGTACAAGTCGCCGGCGTACCGGTCGCGCGCGGTGCGCGAACCGCGGCGGCTGCTCGGGGAGCTCGGGCTCGACCTGCCGCCGGACGTCGAGGTGCGGGTCTGGGACTCGAGCGCCGAGGTCCGCTACATGGTCCTGCCGCAGCGGCCGGAGGGCACGGACGGTCTGGGCGCGGACGAGCTCGCCGCGATGGTCACCCGCGACTCGATGATCGGCGTCGAGCGGTAGAGCCGGGGCCCTTATGAGTCTCCCGGTCCGGCTGGACGAGGACGGCGCGGCCGCGCCGCCGCGCGAGAACGGGGAGCTCGCCTTCAGCGCGCCCTGGGAAGGCCGGCTGTTCGGTCTGACGATGACCTTGGTCGAGGCCGGGCGCTTGGACTGGGAGGCGTTCCGGCAGCGCCTGATCGCACGAATAGCCGCCTGGGACGCCGGCGCAGCCGTTGCGGAAGGGCCTTCACCGCGATGGCCCGGCGAGCCGACTGATGAGCATGCCGGCGGGGATGCCGGCGCAGCCGGTGCGGGGGAATCCTGGGACTACTGGCTGCGCTGGCGGGAGGCCTTTGAGGACTCGCTGGGCGCGGCCGGGCTTGTCGCGACTGCGGAGATCGACCGGCTGACCCGGCGGCTTGCGGCGCGGCCCCACGGCCACGATCACCACGCTGGCCACGATCATCGCCACGACGGCCGCGATCACCACCACGACGACGATCACCACGACGACGATCACGACCACCACAAAGGCGACGGCCATCACGACGAACCCTCGAGCGACGGAGTTCTTCCCGAACCGAACCGGGCGGGGCGGCGGACGCACGGGGCCTCGGCGGCCGTCTCCACGGAGACTGACGAATGACAGCGCAACTGCTTGCAGGTCAACCCGTCGCGGAGGCGGTTCTTGCCGACGTAGCAAAGCGGGTCGAACGACTCGCGGCGGCCGGCACGCGTCCCGGCCTGGGCACGATTCTGGTCGGTGACGACGCGGCCTCTGCCGGCTACGTCCGCAAGAAGCACGAGACCTGCGAGGCGGTGGGGATCGCCTCGTTCAACGCCGAGATTCCGGCGGACGCCGGCCAGGCGGAGCTGCTCGCCGCCGTTGACCGTTTCAACGCGGACCCGAAAGTCGACGCCTACATCATCCAGCACCCGGTGCCCGCGGGTTTCGACTTCAACGAGGCTCTGGCGCGCATGGACCCCAGGAAAGACGCGGACGGCCTGCATCCGACCAACCTGGGAAAGCTCGTGCTGCAGGAGCGCGGACCGGTGCCCTGCACGCCCGCCGGAATCCAGGCGATGCTCGTTCACTACGGAATCGACATCGGCGGCCGCGAGGTCGTCGTCCTGGGTCGCGGGCCGACGCTGGGCCGACCGCTGGCCCTGCTGCTGACGCTCAAGCAGGCCGGCGCGAACGCGGTCGTCACGGTCGTGCACACCGGCGCCCGCGACGTGACGCCGTTCACCCGTCGCGCCGACATCGTGGTCGCAGCGCTGGGCGTGCCGCGATTCGTGAAGCCCGAGATGATCAAGCCCGGCGCGGTCGTGGTCAGCGGCGGCATCAGTTGGGAGGGCCGGAAGCTCCTGCCCGACGTCGACGAGTCGGTCGGCGAGGTGGCGAGCTGGATCACCCCGCGGCTTGGCGGCGTCGGGCCGACCACGGTGGCGATGTTGCTGCGGAACACAGTGCTGGCGGCCGCGGATCGGGGGGCTTGAGATGAGACGGTTCCTGATGGCCCTTACCCTGGCCGTGGCTGCCGCGCCGGCGTTTCCCCAGGACCTGATCGGCTTCCATCCCGACCGGGTCGCTGCCCAGCGCGACATGGAGGAGCGGGCCGACGCCTGGATCGCGCCCGAGGATCTCCTGGAGTGGACCCGCGGGATGACGCCGCGGCCGCACCATGCCGGTTCGCCCCAGGCCGAGGCGAACGCGCGCTGGATGGTGGAGCGTTTCCGCGAGTGGGGGTTCGAGGCCCGGATCGAGACGTACCACGTCCTGTTCCCGACGCCCCGTCGCCGTTCGCTGACCCTGCTCGAGCCGACCCGGTTCGAGGCGTCCCTGATCGAGGAGCCCGCGGCGGGAGACGGCACGGCGGAGATCGCGGTCGCTGAGGGACTGCCTCCGTTCAACGCCTTCTCGGCCGACGGCGACGTAACGGGCGAACTCGTCTATGTGAATCGGGGAATCCCGGCGGACTACGACGTGCTGGAGCGCCTCGGGATCTCTGTCCGCGGGAAGATCGTGATTGCCCGCTACGGCGGCTCCTGGCGCGGCATCAAGCCGAAGGTCGCGTTCGAACGCGGTGCGGTCGGTTGCCTGATCTTCAACGATCCCGGCGACGATGGCTACAGCCAGGGCGCGGGGTACCCGGACGGCTCGTTCAAACACCCCACCGCGGTGCAGCGGGGCTCGGTCCTGGACCTGCCGCTTCGCCCCGGCGACCCGCTGACGCCGATGCGCGGCGCGACGGAGGACGCGACCCGGCTCGAGCGGAGCGACGCCGAGACGTTGATGCAGATCCCCGTGCTGCCGATCTCCTGGCGGGACGCGCAGCCGCTGCTCGAGGCCCTGGGCGGCGAGACGGCGCCGGCCGCCTGGCGGGGCGGTCTTCCAATCACCTACCGGATCGGCCCCGGCCCTGCCCGCGTGCGGCTGCAGCTCGAGTTCGACTGGAGCCTCGCGCCGGCGCACAACGTGATCGCCCGCATGCCGGGCACGGACAGGCCGGATCAGTGGATCCTCCGCGGCAACCACCACGACGCCTGGGTCATCGGCGCGCGGGATCCGATCAGCGGTCTGGTCGGCCTGATGGCCGAGGCGCAGGCCGTCGGCCGGTTGGCGAGAGAGGGGCACCGGCCCCGTCGCACGATCGTGTACGCCGCCTGGGATGCGGAAGAGCCGGGCCTCCTGGGCTCGACCGAGTGGGCGGAGCACCACGCCGACGAGCTCCGCGAGTACGCGGCGGTCTACATCAACTCGGACTCGAACAGCCGCGGCTTCCTGCGCGCCGGCGGGTCGCACGCCCTGGAGACCCTGGTCAACCAGGTCGCCAACGACGTTGAGGACCCGCAGACCGGAGTCAGCGTCGGCGAGCGGCTGCGCGCCTCGCGACGCGCACGCGGCAGTTCGGCCGAGTACCAGCGGCTTCGGGCCTCGGACCGGCTGCGGATCTCCGCCCTGGGTTCCGGCTCCGACTACTCGCCGTTCCTCCAGCACCTCGGCGTGTCGTCGCTGAACGTCGGCTACGGCGGTGAGTCGTCGGGCGGCGAGTACCACACGGCCTTCGACACCTTCGACTTCTACCGCCGGTTCGTCGACCCGGGCGCGGTCTACGGCGCGGCTCTGGCCCGCACCGGGTTGCGCCTGACGCTTCGGCTGGCCAACGCGGACGTGTTGCCGTTCGAGTTCGGCACGACGGCGGCGACCGTAGGCCGCTACGTCGACGAGGTCGTCGAGCTTGCGGCGAACGAGCGGGACCGGCTGGAGCGGGAGAGTGAACTGGTGCGAAGCGGCGACTTCCGGTTGGCGGCCGATCCGACGCGGCCGTTCGTGGAACCGGAAGCGCGGGAGCCGGCGCCGTACCTGAACTTCGCGCCGCTCAGGAACGCGCACAACGGGCTCGTGCGCGCAGCGCGGTCGGCCGACCAGTCGCTGGTCGCGGCGGCCGTGGGCGGCGACGCGGCCGTCCAGGAGCAGCTCGACGGACTCATCGTGGGCAGCGAACGGCTGCTGACGCGGGATCACGGCCTGCCGGGTCGCCCTTGGTTCCGGCACCACCTGTACTCGCCCGGTCTCTACACCGGCTACGGCGTGAAGACGCTGCCGGGAGTCCGGGAGGCGATCGAGGAGGGCGAGTGGGACAAGGCCCAGGACCAGATCGATATCGCCGCGCTTGTGCTGGACGAGTACGCGGCGCAACTAAAGCGGATGGCACGGGCTACGGAGTCCAGGGAACCGTAACCCGCGACCATCCAGACGGCGGTCGCGGGTCGACTTTACGCGGCCGCAGTACGAACTGACGCGCGCAGGAGGTTGTAGGCGCTCGCGTCCACCCGCCCCCGGTGTGCGATATCGCGCTCGATGTCCTGCGCCCAGTCGGCTTCCTTGGCGCGTGGGCCTGCGATCAGCGAGAGGATCTCCGAGCCGAAGCCGGAGCCGTAGGAAAAGGCCGCTACCTGCTCGCCGGCCTTCAGGCCCTGGAGCGCGTTCGCCACCGCGATCCAGAGCGAGGCCGTGTACGAGTTTCCGGAGAGCTTGTTCCAAAGCATGGAGGGTTCGACCTTCTCGCTGTAGAGCTGCTGGACTCTCTCTGCCGACCAGCCGGCGACTTCACCGACGAGGTGGAAGGCTTTTCTGACCATCTTGGGGAACGGCACGTGGAAACAGATCGCCGAGAATCGCTCCATCACCTCAGCGGGATTGCGGCCCTCGGACAGAGCGTTGAAGCACTCCACCGCCGCCTTCTTGTAGCACTCCAGGCTCAACTTGCCGTCGACCCGCGGGTAGGACTCGCCAACCGGACGGTAGAAGTCGAAGGCCGGCTCGCTCCACGTATGCGAGTCGAGACCGACGGTTGCGATCTCGGGGCGGTCGACGACGAAGGCGACGGCGCCGGCGCCCTGGGTCGGTTCGCCGGGGTCGCCCTGCTCGTAGAGCGCGATGTCGGCGGCGACGACGAGGGCCGCCTTGTCGCGGGCCGCGCCGGACATCCGCCACTCGCAGGCCTGGCGCAAGGCCAGGGTGCCGCCGTAGCAGGCGTGCTTCACCTCGTAGGAACGGATGTGACCCACCAGACCGAGCTCTTCCGCCACGAAGGCGGAGAGGGGCCGGCTCATGTCGACCGCGGTCTCCGTGCCGACGGCGATCATGCCGATGTCCTCGAGTTCGCCGTCCCAGCGGGACAGGGCACGCCGGGCGGCCTCGGAAGCGAGGTCGACGATGCCGAACTCGGGCGGGCAGAGCGAGATCTCAGAACAGCCCAAGCCGATGAGGTACTTGTCGGGATCCACGCCCCGCAGGGCAGCGAGTTCCTCGACGGGCATCGCGAGAGGCGGCAGGTGCAGACCGATCGAGGCAATGCCTGTTTCGACGTTGGTCATCGGTTCTTCCTCCTGAAACTCCGGCGCCCCATGGGGCGCCGCGGTCGGTGGAATCGCGGCGAACAGGTGTCGAGTCGTCCGCTACGAAAAGAATAAGCCCGGACAAGGTAGCACGACTTCTCGTGCCGTCAACGGTTTTTCTTTTCGAACAGATACTGAACTATTGGAAGTTTCATGACTTTCTGAAAGTTCATCGAGAAAGCCGGCGCACCAGGTCTTTCTGGCGCAGGCTCGCGGCGCAGCGGAAGCCCGTGTGGTCGAGACCGGAGTCGGGAGCCGAGTGGTTGCGGTTTGCGTTCCGGTAGCCCTCGCAGTAGCTCGCGGCGCAGAGCCAGGAGCCGCCCTTGAGGACTCTCTCGCCGCCCGCCCCGCCGGGCCGGTACCAGTCGTCGACCCACTCCCAGACGTTGCCGCCCAGGTCGAAGATGCCGAGCGCGTTCGGAGGATAGGAACCGACAGGCGCCAGGTAGGCGTGCCCATCGGCCACCTCGTCCCGAGCCGGGAATTGATCACCCTGCCAGACGTTGGCGACCCAGTGCCCGTCGGGAGCGGGCTCGTCGCCCCAGGGGTATTGCGCCTGCCCGGCGCCGTCGTTGCCGGCAACTGCGGCGAGGTCCCACTCGGCCTCCGTCGGCAACCGCTTTCCGCTCCATTCGCAGAAAGCGACGGCGTCTCCCCAACTGACGTGGACGACCGGGAGATCGGGCTCGGCCTCTGAGCCGGGACCGCGGGGATGCCGCCAGTCGGCATCGTTGACGGCCAGCCACCATGGCGTTCCCGCGACCCGCTGTTCCTCCTCGGGGTTGTCGGTGGCTTCTGGGTGGAAGACGAGTGACCAGCCCCAGCGCTCGGCTTCGGTCACGAATCCGGTCGCGTCGACAAAGGCAGCGAAGTCCCGGTTCGTTACCTCGTGAACGTCCAGGTTGAAGGACGCGACCTCGAGTTCGCCTCCCGAGCGGGAGACGGCGCCCACGGGTACGCGGACCATCCCTTCGGGCGGAGGCTCCGGCGGGGCGGACGTGCTCGGTTCGGGCGTCGCGGCCGGGGGAGGATCCGGCGGGGCGCCGCAGCCGAGGACGGTCGCGAGTCCGACCGCGGCCATGAGCGCCGGCAGACATCGGCGGCGTCGCACCGTCATGGCGACCACCCGTATCGGTCCAGGTCGATGCGGCCGCGCCGGTCGAACACGATGCCCTCCTCTTCGAGCAGGAAGCGCTGCTGAACCACGCTTTCCAGGGGGTCGAGGCCCCGTTCGCTGACCTCGCCGCGGGCGTTGACCACCCGGTGCCAGGGCAGGCTGTCGTCGCCCGCCCGCGCAAGGGCGTAGCCCACCTGCCGGGCATTGCGTGGAAGTTCGGCGAGAGCCGCGACCTGGCCGTAGGTGGCGACACGTCCCTCCGGGATGCACCGCACGATGCGGTGGAAGGTCTCGTGAACGCCGTTCGGCCTCTGGTGGTCAGCCGCGGTCATCGCAGGAAACCTTACTAGCAAGTGGCGCGGCAGAAACTGGGTGCGCCGGATTCCGTCGTTCTGCCGCGCTGCGCATGCCGCCTTTCCTCCCCATTCTGCTACCTGCGACGGGCCAGCATGTCCTCCGACGATCGAGGTCGCAGCCGCCTCGACCGGCGGCGCAACTACGCTGCCCTGCTCGCCCATGGCCTGCTCGGCATGACGGGTTTTCGGCTCCTTCAGGCGCCGACATTCCTGCCCACCTACATCCACCTGTTGACGGGTTCAAGTCTGGCCGTGGGCGCGGCTTCGGCCTGCCAGAGCCTGGGGATGTTCGTGTCGCCGCTGCTGAGCGCCGCGTTGGCGGAGCACCGCAGCCACGTGAAGTGGGCCACCGTGCTGTTCGGCGGTCTGATGCGGTTGCAGGTCCTCATCCTTGCTCTGATGGCGTTGTTCGCGCCGGTCGAGGTGGCGATCTTCCTGGTCTGGCCGGTCCTGGTCATGTGGGGCTTGTCGAGCGGCATGCAGATGGTCGTGTTCAACCTGCTGTTCGCGAAGTCGGTGCCGGTCCGGCGTCGTGGGCGGCTACAGGGGACACGCAACCTGAGTGCCGGTGTTTCGGTGATCTTGTTGTCGGTCGTCGCCGGATGGGTCCTGGAGCGCCACGGATTTCCCCGGGGCTACGGTCTGACCTTCCTGGGCGCCGCGATTCTGGCGTCTGTCGGGCTTTCCTTCATGGCGCTCATTCGGGAGCCCGCCGCCGTCGACGTCCATGCGGCCGGCCTCAACCTTCGTGCGCGGCTGCGCAGGCTGCCGGATCTCCTCCGTTCCGACCGGGACTTTGCGGGCTTTCTGGAGGCGCGACTACTGACCAGTGCTGCTCGCGGTGCTTTGCCCTTCTACATCGTCTTGGTCAGCGACCGATTCGGTGTGACCGGAACGCGCCTCGCTGCGTTGACCGTCGTCTTCGTGGCGGCGCAGTCGGTCTGCGCGTTGATGTGGGGGCTCCTGGGCGACCGGTCGGGTTTCCGCGCCGTCTACGTGCTGGCGCTCGGTACGTGGATACTCGGCAGTCTGGTCGTCCTCTGGGCGCCTGTCTTCCCGGTCGCGTACGCGGTCTTCCTGCTCGTTGGAGCGGGTCTGAGCGGTGTGCTGCTCGCGTCGCAGAACCTCGTCCTCGAGTTCGGCCGCGAGCGCGATCGTCCGATGCGAATCGCGGCTACCCACTCGCTCTCCGAGGCGGCCGGTGTGGCGGGATTCCTGGGTGCGGGGTTGATCAGCCTGATGGCTCCGGTCGAAAGCGTCTTCCTCGTCTCTACCGTCCTTCATTTGTTGGCGCTGCGAAAGCTGATCCGCACCGTCGACCCGCGTCGCACGGCCCAGGAGGCACTGGGTACGCCGGAGTGCCATCCGCGCACCCGATGACGGGTGCACGGACTGGTTCGCAGGTGGCACGAATCGCGCCACCTGGGTTCCCGCCGGCATCCGGCGCGAAGCGCCGCTTCCTCCCGTAGCGCTGCGGCCGTAGCGACCATCCTGGCACGGGGATTGCTGCATCCCTGTGTGTCGGGACTGCAAGCGTCGTCCCAAGAGATGTGGAACACACCCGGAGGAGGTCCCTCTCCAACTCTCCTGCCTAGTACCCAGAGAGCCGATCGGCGGCGCGGCCGCGTGTTCACGACGCTTGTTCGAGCCGCTTGCCAGCGCCACTCTTGCCGTTTCAGCTTTCCTGCTCGGATCTTCCTACTCGCGTTTCTTTGCGAGCCTTCCAGGAACCTTCCAACGGACCTCCTCCGCTCCGCTTCCACGACTCCGAGGGCTTTCACTGGCCTGAAGCCGCTGCCCGGCACACGACAGCGTGGACAGGCAGCAGCTTCCGACCGTGCCAGGATGGCGCGGTTGCCAGCCAGGACCCGGGTGGCGCACCCAGTTTCTGCCGCGCGGGGTGCTAGGGCCGGTCGTGCAGGTAGCGCGACACGGCGTCGAGGGCGATTCGCTCCTGCGAGCCGGTGTCGCGGTCGCGGACGGTGACCGTCTGGTCCTCGAGAGTCTGGCCGTCGACGGTGAAGCAACTGGGAGTGCCGGCCTCGTCCATTCGCGCGTAGCGCTTGCCGATCGACTGCTTCGCGTCGTACTGGATGCGGTAGTCGCGGCGAAGTTCGAGGTAGAGCGACTCGGCGACCTCGGGCATGCCGCCCTTGTTCACCAGGGGGAAGACGCCTGCGTGAATCGGCGCCAGCCGCTTCGGGAAGCGCATGAGTTCGGATGAGGGGCGACTCTCGTCGACGGAGTAGGCCTCGCAGAGCAACGCCAGCACGCCCCGGGTCAAACCGGCGGCGGGTTCGATCACGTGGGGCACGAAGCGCTCGCGCGTCTGCTGGTCGAAGGTCTCCAGCTTGACGCCGCTCCACTTCTGGTGCTGCTCCAGGTCGAAGCTGCCGCGGTGGGCGACCCCTTCGAGCTCGCCGAAACCCGGCTCGGTGAACGGATACCGGTACTCGACGTCGAACGTGCCCTCGCCGGTCTGGGCGTAGTGGGCGAGCTCCGACGCTTCGTGCCGGCGGAGGCGCAGCCGGTCGCCGGCCAGGCCGAGGCCGCTCCACCAGTCCATCCGGGCCTGGGTCCAGTACTCGAACCAGACCTTCGCCTCGGAGGGGTGGCAGAAGAACTCCATCTCCATCTGTTCGAACTCGCGGGTGCGGAAGATGTAGTTCCGCGGCGTGACCTCGTTGCGGAAGGCCTTGCCGATCTGCGCGATGCCGAAGGGAAGCCGCACGCGGGACGTGTCCAGCACGCCCTTGTAGTTCAGGAAGATGCCCTGGGCCGTTTCGGGCCGCAGGTAGGCTGTGTTCTCCTCTCCGGAGGCGGCGCCGACGAAGGTCTTGAACATCAGGTTGAAGTCGCGCGCTTCGGTCAGCGTTCCCGGTTCGGAGGCACCGGGCGCCCACAGGTGGTCGTGCTCGGCCGCGGCGAGTTCGCTGAGCGTGACGGACTCGAAGTCGTCCAGCTTCGGTCGGCCGCGCATCGCCTTGCGCGCCGTTCTGAGCGCCGGTTCCGGTTCGCCCTCGAGGTAGGCGAAGCAGGCCGGCGGATCCAGGTCGCGCTTCGGCCGCAGGACGTGCAGGTGGTCCGCCCGGAAGCGGGCCTTCGTTTCCCGGCAGTCGATCATCGGGTCGGAGAAGCCGCCGACGTGGCCGCTCGCCTCCCAGGCCCGGGGGTTCTGGATGATCGACGAGTCGATGCCGACGATCGAGAGCGGCGAGCCATCGGGGCCGATCGGCGGGCTCTCGACCATGTCGTGCCACCAGGCGTCGCGCAGGTTGTTCTTGAGCTGGACGCCGAGCGGGCCGTAGTCCCAGAAGCCGTTGATGCCACCGTAGATGTCGGACGCCGGAAACACGAAGCCGCGGCGCTTGGCCAGCGCCACGATCCGTTCCATCCGTTCGCTGCCTGTGGGTTGGGACATCCGCTGCTCCTTTCGCGTGATCCGCCGGAACCCGCGTGGCGCGTTTGCGCCGCACGCGAACCGTACTCCGCGCCTTCAGAGGCGCAGAGCAGGGCACGGTAGCAGCTTGCTACGATGCCTTCTTCCCGTTCCCGACCTGGAGCAGCATCGATGGCAACCGCGCCCGCAACCGTGCCAGAAACGCAGCCGCTGTCCAGCCCTCTCCGCCCCGAAGGCGACTGGCGGCACGTCTTCTCGTACCACCCGATGGACGTGGAGATCGAGCGGGCCGAAGGCGTGTTCATCTACGACCGGGACGGCAACCGCTACTTCGACGTTTCGGGTGGGCCGATGGCGGTCAACCTGCCGCACAACCATCCGAGGATGAAGCGGGCGATCACGGCGCAACTCGAAGACTACGCCTACACCCATCCCTCCTTCGCCAGTCCGAAGCGGGCCGAGTTCTGCCGCCTGCTCGCGGAGATCACGCCGGCCGACCTCGATCACACCTACCTGGTCTCAGGTGGGTCCGAAGCGGTCGAGACCGCGATCAAGCTGGCCCGCCAGGCGCAGATAGCCCTCGGCAACCCGACGAAGTACAAGATCGTCAGTCACCGCGACTCGTACCACGGCATGACGCTCGCGACCCTGGGCGTCTCGCATAACCCCGCCACGCAGTCGCGCTTCGAGCCGATGTTGCCGAAGTGGCCGGGCATCCGGCAGTACTCGGACTTCGACCGGCCCGAGGGGATGAGCCGCGAGGAGTGGGGCGTCGAGTGCGCCGGGGCGCTGGAGACCGCGATTCACTACGCCGGCCCCAAGACGGTCGCGGCCTTCCTGGCCACGCCGCACGGCTGCGGCGCGGACTACGCCTGCGTACCGCCGGACAGCTACTGGCGCACGATCCGGGAGATCTGCGACCGCCACGAGGTGCTGATCATCGCCGACGAGGTCGTCACCGGATTCGGCCGCACGGGCAAGTGGTTCGCGATGGATCACTTCAGCGTCGATCCCGACATCATGGCGATGGCCAAGGGCATCTCGAGTTGTTACGTGCCCTTCGGCGCGGTGTCGGTGTCGCGCAGGATCAACGCGCCCTTCGAGAAGGGCTACTCCTTCGTGCACGGTTTCACCTTCGGAGGCCACCCGCTGGGCTGCGCGGCGGCCTGCGAGGCGATCCACATCATCCGGGACGAGAAGCTGATCGAGAACTGCAACGAGCAGAGCCCGCGGCTCTTCTCCTACCGCGACGAACTGCTCTCCCATCCGACGGTCGCCGATGTCCGGGGCTGGGGTTTGATGATGGCGGTCGAGCTCGTCGCCGACAAGGAGACGATGGCGTTCTTCGACAAGAGCGTCGACGCGCAGACACTCTTCCAGTCCCTGGCGCTCAAGAACGGCCTGGCGATGTACAGCTCGCTCTACGGCGCCGCCCGCCATCCAGCGATGGCCCGTGGCCTGCCGATCTGGGTCGCGCCGCCCCTCTCGATCGACGCCGACCAGGTGGACGAGATGATGGGAAGGCTGCTGACCATGCTCTCCGAATGGGAGAGCGCGGTCCTGTAGCGCCGACCGATCAGTTCTCTTCGGTCCTCTCTTCCAGCCGGCCCTCCAGCTCGGCCAGCCGCGCCTTCAGGGCCTCCAGGCGTTCCTCGAGGGCCTTCATGTCGGGGCGCCGTTCGTCGAGGAAGCGCTGTACGTGTTCGTGGCGCTCTTTCCATTCGTCGCCGTTGAAGTACTCCTGGATCTTCTCGTGGACCTTCTCCGGACCGACGAACGCGTCGAGTTCGCCGTCTCCGTCAAGATCCTCGCGCCCGCGCAGGAAGAAGAAAGAACCGGGCTTGAGGTCAGGGCGAGGCCGTTCGTCCAGGGTCGTGCTGAGCGTCTCGACCTTACCGTCGCGCCAGATCTCCAGGTCGGCAGGATCCCCGGCTTCGGAGCGCCGGACCATTGACGTAAGCCGTCGGGAGCTCGCTACGTCCTCGCCGTCGAAGCGGGTCAGGATGTCGCCAACGTGAACGCCGGCGCGGGCGGCCGGGCTGTCGTCGACCACGTTGGAGACCAGAACGCCGCTGCCTTCGGGGACTCCGAAGTGGGCTCGGAGCGGCTCGTTCAGATTGACGAGTTCGACTCCCAGGTAGGCGCCGCCCTGGGCCGACACCGCGATCTCGAACAGGCGCGTTGTGAGGTCATCGGAGCGGGCTGAGCCCGGTGGGGGGCCCAGGTGACGTTCCTCCAGGACCTCGACCTGCCCGTCGCCGAGCACCATGACGCGGACGGTGCGCTCCTCCTCTTCGGATTCCTGCGCGAAGGCCGCGGGGCCGAAGCCCAGGGCCAGAGCCGCGACCAGGACGGTCGCGAGCGTGCGCGTGGGGGTTGTACTCGGCCGGAGCCGGGGAACGAAGAATCGGTTCGTGGTCATCACGGGATCTCCTATTGGATTCGCCGGCTGGAAGCGGCGGCGTAGCGGACGGGAAGGGGTTCGATGTCCCGCAGGTCGAAGAGGACTTCGGTCCGGGGGTCGATGGACACCGGGACGAAGGGCTGAGTGTCTTCGCCAAGGCGGAGCAGGGACTCCAGTTCCTGGATGAGTTCCTGATGCTCGAACTTCAGTTGTTCGATGCTCTCGGCGGTCACCGGCGCCGGCTCGGGCGCGGACTGCCGGGCCCACCAGGCGCCGGCGGCGGTTGAGATGACGACGACCGCGACGGCGGCCACGGCCAGTCTCCAGCGCGGCGCCGGCCGGTGCGGCTGGTCGGTTCGGATGCGTCGCAGGACCTCGGCGGTGAAGCCGTCCGAGGCATCGACGCGGGGCAGGTGTTTCAGATCGAGTTGATCTCTCATCTCTCTCCTCCGTTCCAGTAGTCGCTCAAGGCGTCGCGAAGCAGGTTCTTGCCGCGGTGGACGCGGGATTTGACGGTTCCTTCACGGCAGCCAAGCGTCCTGGCGATGCGGGCGTAGGGCCAGCCTTCAATCTCCTTCAGCACGACCGGTGCGCGGTAGTGAAGGGGCAGACGGCTCAGTGCCTTGGTGACGGCGTCCACGGCCTCGGAACCCAGGGCGGTTCGTTGCGGCGAAGGGACCGGCGTCCGGCGCTGGTGTTCCGCGGTCAGAGAGGGCAGCAGTCCCCGCCAGCGCGCGGCCTTGCGTTCCTCGGTACGAAGCTGGTTCGTCGCGATGCGGAACAGGAAGGCCTGGAACTGGCCCCGTTCCTGGTAGCGGCCGGCAGAACGGTAGACGCGCACGAACGCGTCCTGGGCGAGGTCCTCGGCACGCTCGCGGTTGCGGGTCATCTGCGTCAGGTAGTTCACGAGGGGGTTCTTGTAGCGCTCCATCAGGTCGGCGAAGGCCTGCTCGTCGCCCGCCTGGACCCGGGCCATGAGCCGTCCATCCTCCGCGGCGCGGTTCTCCCTTGCCGCGCCGGAAAGGGCGGTCGTCGGCGCTGGGGTGCTTCGAGGCTTCGAGGGCACCGCCAGCGGATCGGGCCTGAGCGCGGCCACCGGCATCTCACTGTTACAACGCGCGAACGCGCTCGAGGGTTCCCATGGAGCGCCCGCTGACGGGAGCTCCATGGGTTCGCTGGTGGCGCGGTTCCGCGCCACCAGGGTTCCCGTTACACTCCGTGCCTTCCCTCGAGAATCAAGAACAGGAGAAGCGCGATGACCGTAGCCGAGATGAAGAGCACACCCGAGCCGGAGTTGCGGGTCGACGTCCAGGATCGCGTCGCCCTGCTGACGTTCAACCGTCCCAAGAAGCTGAACGCTCTTTCCGGCGAGATCACCGCCGGCCTCCACGAGGAACTGCCGCGGCTGGCGGCAGACCCTGATGTCGGCGCCATCGTCCTGACGGGCGAGGGCCGCGCCTTCTGCGCCGGGGGCGACGTATCCGGCATGGCAAAGTCGGGCGGCGGCGGCGCGCCGGCGACGCTCGAGCAACGAATCGATGGTCTGCGGAACGGTCAGGAAGCGGCTTGGCTGGTTCACTCCGTTCCCAAGGTCACGATCGCTCTGGTCAACGGCTTCGCCATGGGCGCCGGCCTGGGTCTGGCGGCGAGCTGCGACCTGCGGCTGGCGTCGAGCATGGCGAAGTTCGGCACCGCGTACTCGAAGGTGGGCTTCGGCGGCGACTGGGGGACGACCTGGCAGTTGACCCGGCTGGTCGGCCCGGCGGTGGCCAAGGAACTGTTCTTCACCGCCGACATCATCGATGCCGAAGAGGCGCGGCGAATCGGCCTGGTGAACCGGATCTACGACGCGGAGAGCTTCCACGCGGAAGGGATGGAGTTCGCGTCGCGACTCGCCCACGGGCCGCTGGTGAGCTATCGCTGGATGAAGGAGAACGTGAACCTGGCGGTCACGCAGGACTTCCGGTCAATCCTCGACCGGGAGGCGATATCTCACATCCGTTGCGGCGAGACCGACGATCACCGCGAAGGCGTTACGGCCTTCATGGAGAAGCGGGCGCCGCGGTTCACGGGGCGCTGACGCGAGAACGCCCGAGGCTTTCGAGCCTCGGGCGTCAGGCGGAGCCGGCCTGGCGGCCGGCGCACCCAGTTCTTCTAGAACGAGAAGCCGATGCCGGCCAGGAAGTCGACGGGCTGTTCCGGCAGCGCGTCGCTGTCCAGGGCGTCGACGTAGCTGACGAACGCCGACCATGCGCCGCCGGAAAGGCCGAAGGTGAGGTTGCCGTCGTACATGCCACCGGAGAGGCCGTTGTAGGCGGCGGCGAAGTCGTCGCCCGCGTAGCCGGCCGAGACGTCGACACTCCAGGCGAGGGCGTCGCTCACGTCGCCTCCGAACGAGACGCCGACGTTCGCGTAGAAGTCCTTGACCTCGTCGATGTCGTAGTAGAGCGACACGCTCGGCGACGCGGTGACATCCCAGCCGACAGTCGCGTAGAGCTCGCGGGTGCCGGCGAAGGGCGTGTTCGGAAACAGGTACTCGATGAAGCCGATCTCGGCCGAGACTGCGTCCGAGCCGAACCCGTAGGAGGCCGTGAGATCGATCTCGTTGAACTCGGCGCTCATGTCGTTCGCGTCGTCAATGTCGAGGTTGCCCCAGACGTTGATCGCGAAGCCGCTGTCGTTCGAGGCGGTGACGGAGGGCTGCCACACGGCGCCATCGGTGAAGGTGATGCCGCGCCAGACGTAGGCCGACGCGAAGTCGAGGGCGTATTCAGCGTCGCCCGCTGCCGGGGCGGCGGCGAGGCTGAGCAAGGCGAGTAGAACGAAGATTGCTGATTTCCGGATCATTGGTGACCTCCTTAGGGCATGGTTGCCGGTTCCGTGTTGAGGTAGCAACACGGGTGCCAACCGATCCGGAACCGGGAATTCCGACGTCAAACCGTTGCGCGTCAAGGGGTTCGGCCTCGCGCCTTCGTGGCGGTTCCGGGCCGGGAGTCAAGCCGGGCCATACAATTTTGTTGCAACCCGCATAGTGGGCTGACAAACGTGGGCCGGGAGGTCTGCCGCACTAGACTCCTTGAACAGGCATGCCCTTTACAGTTGAGGCAAGTTCCGCCCACTGGGTGCGCCGGCCTTCTGGCCGGCATCCGCTCCGGCCTGAACGCTCGTCGGTCTGAGGCGAAGCCTCGCTAGCTATAGCTAGCCGGCGTAGCGGTTCGGGTCGATGCCGTACTTCTTGATCTTGTAGCCGGTGATCCGCGGCGTGGTGCGCAGCTTGCGTGACGCTTCGGCGATGTTCCCGCGGGCGCCCTTCAGGGCGTCGCGCAGCAGGTCGCGCTCGTAGTTCTCGACCAGGTAGCGGAAGCTCCCCGGCGGCTCGGTGCCGGAACTCTCCGCGGTCTGAAGGGTCGGCGGCAGGTGGTGGGGATGGATGACGTCGTTCCTTGCCACCAGGACCGCGCGTTCAATGCAGCTCTCGAGCTCCCGGACGTTGCCGGGCCAGTGGTAGCTCATCAGCATGTCGATCACGGCGCTCGAGAGACGGCGGACGTTGGCGCCGTTGGCGCGCGCATAGCGCTCCAGGAAGAAGTCGGCCAACTGGACGATGTCCGACTTGCGCTTGCGCAGCGGCGGGACGTGGATGGGGAACACGTTCAGGCGGTAGAACAGGTCCTCCCGAAACTCAGCCCGCGCGGTCATGTCCGACAGGTCCTTGTTGGTCGCGGCGATGATCCTCACGTCCGTCTTCAGGGTGCGGCTGCCGCCGACTCGTTCGAACTCCCGCTCCTGGAGCACCCGCAGCATCTTGATCTGGATCAGCAGGGGCACGTCGCCGACTTCGTCCAGAAAGATCGTGCCCGTGTGGGCGAGTTCGAAGCGCCCCTTGCGTTGATGGATCGCGCCGGTGAAGGCGCCGCGCTCGTGGCCGAACAGCTCGCTCTCGATCACGCTCTCGGGCAGTGCGGCGCAGTGGACCTTGACGAATGGCTTCGTGGCGCGAGCGCTGTTGTAGTGGATCGCCTGCGCCACGAGCTCCTTGCCGGTGCCTGTTTCCCCGGTGATCAGGACGCTCGTGTTGCTGCCGGAGACGGTGGCGATCTGGTCGTACACCTCCTGCATCTCGTGCGAGTTGCCGACGATGTTGTTGGGACGGAAACGGTCACGGAGCTGGGCGCGCAGGCGCTCGTTCTCCTCCTCGAGCTGCTCCTTCTCCTCCTCGGCGGTGCGGCGCAGCTTGACCGCCTGGGCGATCAGGGAGCCGGCGATCAGGAGCACGCGGACGTCGCCGTTCAGATCGTGGTCCGGGTCGTAGGCCCGGTCGACGCTGAGCGCGCCATAGGTCTCGTTGCCCGTGCGAATCGGTACGCACAGGAAGGAGACCTCCGCGCTCTTGCCGCGCTGGGTTCGGTCGAGGAACGTCTCGGACTCGATCGTCTTCGGGATCACTTCCGGCTCACCGGTCTCGATCACCTTGCCGGTGACGCCCTCGCCGAGGCGGTATCGGACCTGGGAGGTCTGCTGGCCGGTCAGTCCGTGGGCGACCTCGATGTGGATGTCGCCGGTCTTCCGGTTGAGCAGCGTGATCGTGCCGTGCTTGAGGTTCAGGTGCTCCGCCAGCGTGGAGAGCGCGGGCTGGGTCACGTCACGCAGTTCGAGGCTCTCACCGAGCGTCTGGCTCAGGCGGTAGAGGAGCTCCAGTTCCGTGGGTTCGCGCGAGTTCACAGCTAGCCAGCCCATCGTCGCTGCAGTCGGGACGCGGCTCGCCCGTGCCGGAACGCGGATCCGAGGTGGTACGGAGCCAACCTCGGAATCGCGGCCGACCTCTCCCTCCTTTGGCGGCGAAACGTTCGTTGCCTTCTGCGCGGATCCTGTCACAGCCGGGGTTCGGTCGGGCATGGAGGGTCGACTGAGCAAGCGCCGCCAAACCTGTCGCAAGCTCCATGTTTGGCCCCAGCCCCCACCTGACCGACAGTTCGCGTCGTAGAACTTGCTTCGCTGCGTTCTACGGCGCGAGCTGCCGGAGCGCGCCGAGACGGGCTTGCACCACTCCCTGCCGCGATAGCTTCGCGTACGGCTTCATGAGCGATCGACCTTCCAAGTCCTCAGGCGGCACGCGGCGACCGGCCGAGTTCGCCGACGGCCAGGGGCTGGAACCGCTCGAGGCGCTCGATCTGAGCTCCGTCGAGTCCTTCTCCGATCTCCTCGCGGCGATGAAGTCCACCTCGTTCGGGGGCCGTCAGCTTGGCGAGGCGGCGGACGTGCTCCATGACATGGCTGCGGATCCGGACTGCCTGGTAGTCGGCACGTTCACCGGCGCGATGACCGCGGCCAAGCAGGGGCTCGTCCTCTGCGACATGATCGACCACGGGCTGCTCGACGCGATCGTCTGCACCGGCGCCCTGATGGTCCACGGCTTCGTCGAGTCGGTCGGGATGGTCCACTTCAAGGTTCCGGCGGGCGACGGCGGGCTGGACGACCGGTCGGCGTACTACGCCGGTTTCGATCGCATCTACGACACGCTGGAGCTGGAGAGCAACCTGGACCGGGTGGAGCTCATCGTCCACTCCATCCTGGAGCAGTGGCCCGAGGGCGAGGTCGCCTGTTCGCGAACCCTGAACGAGGCGTTCGGGCGGTGGCTGAGCGAAGGTGCGGGTGCACAGGCCGAGGCGGAGCCGGGCCAGAACCGGCCGGTGCGCGGAGTGCTTTCCTCCTCCTGGCGCCGCGGCGTGCCGGTCTACGTGCCGGCGTTCACCGACTCGGAGATCGGGCTCGACTTCGCGCTCTTCAACCGGGCACGCCGGCGGCGCGGGCGGGCGCCGGTGCGCTTCGATCCCTTCCTCGACCTGGAGCACTACACGGAGCTCGTTGCCAGCGCGAAACGGCTCGGGATCTTCACGATCGGCGGAGGGGTGCCGCGGAACTGGGCGCAGCAGGTGGCGCCGTATCTCGAGGCGGCGGCGCGCCGGGATGGTGAAGAAGCCGATCCCCAGCGGTTCCGCTACGGCGTCCGCATCTGCCCGGAACCGGAGCACTGGGGCGGCCTGTCGGGCTGCGGCTACAGCGAGGGCGTGTCCTGGGGCAAGTTCGTGCCCGCCTCGGAAGGCGGGCGCTTCGCGGAAGTGCCCGCCGATGCCACCCTGGTGTGGCCGCTGCTCGTTGCCGGCGTGCTGGAGCGGATGGGCCTGCGCTAGTCGAGCCTGAGGCGCAGGAGCTGGGTGCGCCGGCGTGTCATCCGTGCGTCCGATGACGGACGCACGGACTGTTTCGCGGGTGGCGCGGGGCCGCGCCACCCGGGTTCCCGCCGGCATCCGGCGTTCGCTGCGGGTTTCGGCACTGGGTGCGCCGACGTCCCCGTCGGCATCCGGCGCGGAGCGCCGGCTCCGGGTCAGTCCAGCTTGACCGCCGTCCCCACGGCCAGCAGCTCCGCGGCCCCGCTCGTGATCACTGAGGTCGTGAAGCGCACTGCGACGACGGCGTCGGCGCCGAGGCTCTCCGCCTCCGCGACCATCCGGTCAAGCGCCTGCTCGCGGCTCTCGGCGACCATCTTCGTGTATTCGGTGACTTCGCCGCCCACGAGATTGCGAAGCGCCGCGGTGATGTCCCTGCCGACGTGGCGGGCACGGATCGTGTTGCCGCGCACGAGCCCCAGCGTCTGCGTGATGTTCCGGCCGGCGACTGTCTCGGTGGTGGCAATCAGCATGCAGGGCTCCTTATCGCTGAACGTCCTTGTACTTGTCCGTCTTGCGGGCGATCAACTGCTGGCGGAGTACCGAAAGCAGCAGCAACGCCAGCCCGGCGTAGACCCCGCCGACGCCCAGCTTGATGTAGAGCGGCGCTTCGTCGTCGATGACGAGGGCGTAGATCGCGAGGCCGCCCAGTGCGAGCACGCCGGCGAGGAAGAGCAGCCAGCCGAGACCGCGGGTGATGCCGACCGTGGTATCCGCCATTGCTGTGCCTCCTGTGTGTGGCGTTCAGACCGCTTGGCTCGCGGGTAGCTCGATTCCTGCCGGGCAGGTCACGCCGGTGCCGCCGAGACCGCAGTAGCCGGCGGGGTTCTTCGCCAAGTACTGCTGGTGGTAGTCCTCGGCGAAGTAGAACGCCGGCGTTTCGAGGATCTCGGTCGTGATCCGGCCGAAGCCCGCGGCGGAGAGCCGCTGCTGGTACGCCCCCAGAGATGCTTCGGCGGTCCGGCGCTGGTCTTCGGAGCAGGTGTAGATCCCGGAACGGTACTGGGTGCCGACGTCGTTCCCTTGCCGCATGCCCTGGGTCGGGTCGTGGCTCTCCCAGAAGATGCGGAGCAGCTCCTCGTAGGAGATGCGCTCGGGGTCGAACACCACGCGGACGACCTCGTTGTGCCCGGTCATGCCGCTACAGACTTCGCGGTAGGTGGGATTCGGCGTCGCGCCCGCGGCGTAGCCGACCGCGGTCGTGATCACGCCGGGGGCCTCCCAGAACTTGCGCTCGGCGCCCCAGAAGCAGCCGAGCCCGAACATCGCCAGCTCGCTGCCTTCCGGGTACGGCGGCGGCAGCGGCGCGTCGAGCACCCAGTGGCGCGGAGGGACGGGCACACTCTCGGCGCGGCCCGGAAGCGCCTGGCCCGGCTTCGGAATGCGGGTCTTGTCGAAGAACCAACTCATGCCGGGATTGTACTTGTTGGGAACGATGCCGCCGACCGGCGGCGCCGGCTCCGGCACTGGGTGCGCAGCCGCCCTCACCGGCATCCGGCGCTCGCTGCGGGTTCCGACACTGGGTAATGGGATGGTCCGCCCCGCACCCTTACGGCCTCTCGTTGGGGCCAGAATGGTGTTTTCTTCCGAACAACAAGGAGGAGGCGGACCGTGAAGGAGGTTACTCGAGTCGGTATCGATCTGGGCAAGCATGTGTACCAGGTGTGCGGGATGGACGCGTCGGGCGCGGTGGTGTTTCAGCGTCAGTTGAAGGCACCGCGGCTGATGGAGTTGATGTCGCGGCTCAAGCCGTGCCTGGTGGGGATGGAGGCGAGCTGCGGCGCGCACCACTGGGTGGAGAAGCTGAGGGATCTGGGCCACGACGTGCGGATGATGAGTCCGCAGTTTGTCCGTCCGTACGTGAAGTCGAACAAGAGCGACTACCACGACGCGGAGGCGATCTGCGAGGCGGTGTCGCGTCCGACGATGCGTTTCGTGCCTTACAAGACGAAGGAGCGCCGGGCGCTGCAGCAGATCCACCGAAGTCGGGAGACGATGGTTGGTGTGCGCACGCAGTTGGCGAACCAGTTACGTGGTTTTCTGCGGGAGTACGGGATCGTGCTGCCTCAGGGTCTGGCGGTGATCAAGCGGGAGGTGCCTGCGATCGCGTCGGACCCGGAGCGGGCCCTGCCGGGCGACTTTCGGGCTCTCTTGTGCATGCAGCACCAGGCGCTGATGCAGGTCGACGATCAGGTGGCGGATCTGACGGCGATGCTGGAGCGGGAGTCGAAGGAGAACCCCCTGTCCGAGCGTTTGATGTCGATCCCGGGGATCGGTCCGATGGTGTCGACGGCGCTGGTGGCGTCGGTCGGCTCGGGCTGGGCCTTCAGCAGCGGCCGTCAGATGTCGGCGTTTCTCGGGCTGGTGCCTCGTCAGGCATCGACCGGCGGGCACACGAGGCTGTTGGGGATCAGCAAACGCGGGGACCGCTACATGCGGGCGCTTCTGATCCACGGTGCGCGGGCGGTGCTGCGCACAGCCCACAAGGGCGAGCGGACGCGGCTCAAGGAATGGGCTCTGGACGTCAAGCGGCGCCGGGGGGCGAACGTCGCCACGGTGGCCGTGGCCAACAAGCTGGCTCGAATCGCCTGGGCGGTGCTGCGACACGACGAACGCTACAGCGACGAACGCCATGTCGGCGGTCGAGCAAGGGACTCACGGGCCGCGGCGTAGACGGCTCGGGGAACAGCGAACCAACGATAGGAGAATCGCCCCACCAAGCAGTTTGCGGGGACTCATTCGAGCGATGGCGAAACAGGTCGGACCGGCGCGTTGAGAAGCCTGAGTCGGCGCAGGGCCCATCAAGAGGCCGTCTGGGTGTGAAGAGGCCGACGCGCGCGTATTCCATCGGGGCCAGGGAGCTCTCTCTCAGAGACTCCCACCAACAGGCCGAATACATGCAAGCAACTGCACCTACCTCGCCAGAAACCCGGAAAGAGCCCTTGCACAAGCGGGGCGGACCATACATGCGCCGGCGTCCCCGCCGGCTTTCGGGAAGACGCGTCGCGGAGCGGCGACCACTCTGCCGCGCTAGCGCCGTCCGCTGATCGACTCGCGGTGCTCACGAATCGCATCCTCGATCCGCTCGACGATCGCAGGGTGCTCGGCGGCGATGTCGAAGCGCTCGCCGAGGTCCGTGCTGAGGTCGAACAGGAGCGGTGGATCGTGGACCTGCTCGTTGTCGAAGCCGCGCCAGGCGAGTTCGCCCTCTCCGCCGAGAGACTCCCACGACTCGAGGACCAGCTTGTGGCTGCCGACCCGGTACGCCCACAGGCGGCCACGGGTGCCGTAGTAGAACCACTCGTTCCGCGGGCTGGGCGTGCCGCGGAGAAGGGTGCCGGAGAGGTCGAGCGAGTCCAGCTCGCGTTCCGGCAGGTCCGCGCAGGTGATCGCGGCGAGAGTCGCCATCAGGTCGACCTGGACGCCGATGTCGTCGATCGTCGCCGGCTCGATCGTTCCCGGCCACCAGAAGATGCCGGGCACCCGGAAGCCGCCCTCCCAGGCGGTGTGCTTGCCGTCGCGGAAGGGTCCGGGCGAGCCGCCGAGGTCGTAGTAGGTGAGCCAGGGGCCGTTGTCGCTGGAGAAGACGACCAGGGTGTCCTCGGCGACGCCGCCTTCCTCGAGCGCGCGGACGACCTGGCCTACGGACCAGTCGAGTTCCTCGATCACGTCGCCGTAGATGCCCGCGTTGCTGTGACCCTCGAACTCGGGCGAGCGGAAGATCGGCACGTGGGGCATCGTGTGGCCGAGGTAGAGGAAGAACGGCGACTCGGCGTCGATCTGCTCCTTCAGCCATGCCACGGACTCCTCCGTATAGCGCCGGGTGAGGGTCGGCTGGTGGGTCGGCGTTTCGATGGCCTGCCTCTGTCGGAAGAGCGAGAACACGAAATCGTCGCTGCTCGCGTTCCTGATCCCTTCGTAGGTGTGGGGAACCTCGGGCCGTCGCCCGCCGTCGTTGAACTCCTCGACGCCGTAGAAGGTGTCGAAACCGGCGTCGTTGGGGTGGACGCCTCCGGCCTCGAAACGGCCCGACATGCCCCACTTGCCGATGTAGGCGGTCGCGTAGCCGGCGGCCTGGAACATGTCGCCGAGGGTCGTCTCGTCGGCAGGCAGGTTGGACCAGCGGTTCAGCTCGCCTCCCTGGATGCGGACGGGCATCCTTCCGGTCGCGAGCGCGATGCGGCTCGGGTTGCACAGCGGACTCGATGCGTAGAACGAGGTCCAGCGCTGGCCCTCGGCCGCCAGTCGGTCGAGGTGGGGCGTGCGGATGAGCGGGTGACCGTAGGACGAGAGATCGCCGTAGCCCATGTCGTCGGTCAGGATGATCACGACGTTGGGCGGAACGGTCGAGGGGACGCGCTCGGCGGACTCCGCCCCGTCCGGGTTCGGTCCACACGCGCCCCAGACGACGACCAGCAGCGCCGCGGCGGAAGCTCTGCGTGTCGTGCCGATCGTCACTTCGGACTCTCCAGTCGCGTTCCGGCGACTGTGTGGAGGCGAGAGTAACGAAGCGCCGGCCGACGGCGGTAGGCTGGCGGAGCATGTGAAGCCGGCGCACCCACAACATCGACAAGACGCTCGAGGAACCCGACGGTCCGGACGATGAGTGCATCTACTGGCCCAACACACAACGGGGAGGATCGCGTAGACGCGCTCGAAGCGCAGGTACGCGCCCTTCAGGAGGAGGTCAAGGCGCTGCGGCGCGCCGTCGAGGGCGAGCCGGCCGGAGCGGGGGAGGCGGCGGTGTCGGCGCCTCCTGCCGCGGCAACGCCGGCCAGGGCCGCGCTTGCCGATCCGGCGCCCCCGGCGGAGCCCGTCCCCGACCGTGCCGGACCGCAGGCCCGGAAGCCCGGGGCCGCCTGGCGCGATCTCGACCTGGAGGCGCTGATCGGCGGTCGCTGGCTGAACTGGATCGGCATCCTCACGCTCCTGCTCGCGGCCGGTTTCTTCCTCCGCTACGCATTCGAGAACGAGTGGATCGGGCCGACAGGAAGAGTCCTGATGGGCCTCGTCAGCGGCGTCGCTCTAGGCATCTACGGCGAGTGGCTCGCCGCTCGCGGCATGCGCTACTTCTCGGAGGGGATCACGGCGCTGGGAGTCGGGGTGGTCTACCTCTCCGGCTATGCGGCCTGGGGCTTCTACGCCCTGGCGCCGCAGCCGGCGGCGTTCGCTTTCCTTGCTCTGGTTACCGCGGCGGTGATCGGACTGTCCGTGCGCCGGGACTCGCAGCGGCTGGCGGCTCTTGCGCTGGCCGGCGGCTACCTGACGCCGGCGTTGCTCAGCACCGGCGAGGACGCCCAGATCGTGCTCTTCAGCTACTTGGCCCTGCTCAGCGCGAGCCTGCTTGCTCTCGCCCTGCTGCGCGGCTTCCAGGCGTTGGCGCCGGTGGCGCTGATCGCGACGGTCGGGTACTTCATCGCCTGGAGCGTCCAGTTCTACGACGCCGGACGGCTCGTCTCGACCGCCCTCTTCGGCACCCTCTTCTTCGCCATCTTCACCGCTCTGCCCCTGGCCCGCGCGCGGCTTGCCCGGCGGCTGCGGGCCGGCGAGGTTGGCGTGCTGGTTGTCGCGCTGGGCTTCTATGTGGTGCTGCTCCAGTCGCTTCTCTACGAAGAGCATCGCTGGCTCTTGACGGGCGGCGTGCTGGCGCTTGCGGCTCTCTACTTTGCCCTGTCGCGCGCCTTGGGGAGCCCTGCCGCCGCCGCCGAGGGCGGGCGGCAGCGGCGACTGCGGACTCTCCTGGCCGTTCAGGCGGCGCTCCTGGCCACGATCGCCTTCCCGATTCAGCTCGACGGAGAGTGGATCACCGTCGCGTGGACAGCGGAGGCCGTCGCACTGGCGATCGCCGGCGCCCGCCTGGCCTCCCTCTGGATGAGGGTCTTTTCGGCGGCGCTTTTCGCCGTCGTCCTGTTGATGGCGCCGCAGGCCCTTCTCGGCCCGCCGGACGGGCTCCTGTTCGTCAACCTGCGCTTCCTCACCCTCGCCGGCATCGCGGTCGGCATCGCGGTCGCCGCCTTCCACGTGCTTCGTCACCTGAAGGTGACGGCGTCGCTGGAGCGGCCGCTGTGGGCAACCGGCCCGGTCATCGCCAACGTGCTCGGGCTCGTCGCCGTCTCGTTCGAGGCCTGGGACTTCGTCCAGGCCCTCGACCTGGATCTCGACCTCAATCTCGTTGCCCAGATCGTCCTCTCTGCCCTGTGGCTGGTCTGGGCGGCTGCGCTCGTCGCCGTCGGCATCCGCCGCGAAGCGTCTGCCCTCCGCTGGCAGGGCCTCGCGCTCCTGCTCGTCGTCGCCGCCAAGACCTTCCTCGTCGACCTGTCCTTCCTGGACCAGGGCTATCGGATCCTCTCCTTCCTGATTGTCGGCGCGCTGCTGGTTGCCGTTTCCTTCCTGTACCAGCGTCGTCGGCGGGGTGACGCCCCGGTAGAATGAGCCATGCGTTTCCCCGCTTCGGTCGAGCGGCTTCTCTGGGAGTACGACCTTCAGGCTCTGCGGGTCGAACCTGAGTTGCCGGAGGTCGTGATCGAGCGCGTCATGGCTCGGGGTGGCTGGGAGCCGATGCGCTGGCTCCTTGAGGCGTGCAGTCCGGAACGGCGACGGCGCTTCCTGGAGGAACGCGGCCGCAGGGTACTGCCGCCGCGCGAACTCAACTTCTGGGCCTTCGCCAGTTCGGTGCCGGAAGATCGGACGACCGAGTGGGTGCGGGAGGCCCGGGAACGCGAATCCGCGTGGCGGGGGTGAGCACGCTGCATTGGGAGGCGCTTGAACCCAATGCGCGCGAAGCGCTCGGGATCGTCTCGCGGGCGCTGACCGGCGGCGACTACTATCTCGCGGGAGGTACAGCCCTCGCTCTGATGGAAGGGCACCGTATCTCAGTCGATCTGGATGTCTTCACCGAACTGCTGCGTGACACCGAGGAGGTCCTTGGCAGACTTCGCAGACACGCGCCGGGAGTCGCCGTCACGTCCGTGAGGGCAGGTACGGTCTACGCCGAAGTGCTGGGCGTGCAGGTTTCGGTGATCGAGTACGGCTACCCGCTCTTGGGTCCGACCGTGTCGTCCGACTCCGAAGGCATGCGGCTAGCCAGTCGAGATGACATCGCGGCGATGAAGCTCTCGGCGATAGCCAACCGTGGCAGCCGCAAGGACTTCGTCGATCTCTGGATCCTGTTGAATCGCCACCGGTCGTTGGCCGAGTACCTGCAGCTCTTTGAAGAGAAGTTCGGAGTGCGAGACCGGGGCCATGTCATTCGCAGCCTCGTCCACTTCAACGACGCGGAACGCGATCCACCATTACGATTGCTGGTCGACTGCGATTGGGAGGAGGTCAAGTCCGACTTCCAGAGACGCGTGGCGCGCATGCTCTAGGCGGATGTACCGCGCGCCGGTCGCAGTCTCACATTGCGTGCTGGTGTGCAGGGTTGGGGCCGAGCCGTCCGGGTCCCAGGTGTCGATGGCTCGCTTGCTCTGAGCCGATGGCTACTGAACCGGGGCGCCCACGTCCTCTCGCCAGTTCGCAAGCGCCGCCATCATCTGTTCGACCCGCTGCGGCTCATCGGCGGCAAGGTCCGTCGTCTCGCCGAGGTCGGCTTCCAGGTCGAAGAGCATGGGCACAGGATCCGCGACCTCCTCGCCTTCGGCCGCGGCTGCCCGCTGCGTCCGCCGGTCGATGACCAGCTTGTAGCGACCGTCGCGCACCGCGGCGCCGCGCCAGAACTGGCCGGCGCTGCTCCAGAAGAGTTGGCGGGGCGGCGTTTCCTCGCCGTCGAAGAGCACCGGACGGACGTCGATGCCGTCGAAGGGCAGGTCGGGGTGCGCCGCGCCGCCGGCCATGGCGAGGACGGTGGGCATCACGTCGAGCGTCGAGGTGATCGCGTCGGAGGTCGAGCCGGGAGCGATCCGGCCGGGCATGGCGGCGATCGAAGGGACGCGGTGGCCGCCTTCCCAGTAGCTGGCCTTGAAGCCGCGGAGCGCTCCGTTGGAGCCTTCCCGGGTGGCCCCGTTGTCGGAGAAGAACCAGACCAGCGTGTTCCCGGACAGGCCCTGCTCCTCGAGAGCGTCGAGGACGCGGCCGACACCGTCGTCCATCGACTCGACCATCTCGCGATAGGCGCGTTTCCGGTCGGTCACCGAGCCGACGCCCGGAAACGGGTCGTTGCTTTCGTAGCGTTCCGCCGGGTCGCCGGGACCCTGGTACGGGTAGTGCGGGGCGTGGTGGGCCAGGTACAGGAAGAACGGCTCGTCCCGGTGCTCGGCAATGAACCGCTCGGCGTGATCGCCGATCAGGTCGGTGAGGTAGCCGTGTTCGGCATCGAGCGTCTCGCCGTTCCACCAGTCGGGGCGGCCCATGCGGTCGACGTGGGACTGGTAGTCGATGTTGCCGCTGACGAAGCCTCGGAACTCGTCGAAACCGTGCAGAGGCGGCTTGAACTGCGGCAGGTAGCCGAGGTGCCACTTGCCGAACACGGCGGTCGCGTAGCCCAGCTCCCGGAAGCCCTCGCCGATCGTGTGGGCCTCGGCGTCGATGCCCTGGTGGTAGAGCGGGCTGTCGGAGTCGGCGAGCAGGACGGCGGGAACCCCGGCCCGGTGCTGGTAGCGCCCGGTGACCAGCCCGGCGCGAGTCGGCGAGCAGACCGCGCCGCTGGTGTGGAAGTCGGTCAGCATCATGCCGGCGGCGGCCAGCCGGTCCAGGTTCGGTGTCTCGATCCAGCCGGCGTACGGGCCGATGTCGCCGTAACCGAGGTCGTCGGCCATGATGAGGATGATGTTCGGAGATCGTCGGTCCTCGCCAGGCGGGGCCGACTCGACCTCGCCCGGCGGCGTGCCGCAGCCGGCGATTACAAGGGAGACCAGGGCGCCGGCGAGTGTCGCGTTGCGGGTCCGGTGAATCGCTTTCATTGCCGTAGCTCGTGTCGCGCGTCAAGACCGTGGTCGCGCCCTGCAGGTGCGGCGACCAGGGCCGGAAACTCCTTCGTCAACGGTGCTGGAGGCGATCGTATACTTGGCGCACAGCACCCATGCGCAAGCCGTTCATGGCGCATTGCTGACCAGCGTGCGCGAACAAACGCTCTATCCGCCGGTCAAGGCGTTCCTCGAGGCGCAGGGATACGACGTGAAGGGAGAGGTCAACGATTGCGACCTCGTCGCCATCCGGGGCGAGGAGCCGCCTGTAGTTGTCGAACTGAAGACGAGCTTCTCCCTGCCGTTGGTGTTCCAGGGGATCGCGCGCCAGGGCCTCTCCGACAACGTCTACCTCGCCGTTCCGCCGTTCTCCCACCGGACGACCCGCCGCAACGAGGCACTCGCGCTGTGCCGACGCCTGGGCCTGGGTCTGTTGACGGTCCGGCTTGAGCCCGCGCCGTTCGTCGAGGCGCTGGTCGACCCGGCGCCGTATCGGCCGCGCCGGCGCAAGCACGCGATCGGACGGTTGCTGCGGGAGTTCCAGCGCCGGGTGGGCGATCCGAACCAGGGTGGCTCGACCGGCCGCCCGATCATGACCGCCTACCGACAGGACGCCCTGCGCTGTGCCGCCCATCTTCGCCTGAACGGTCCGACCAAGGCTGCCGTCGTCGCCGAGGAAACGGGCGTCGCCCGCGCCAGGTTGATCATGTACGCCGATCACTACGGCTGGTTCGAACGCGCGGCCGATACGCCTCCCGGGGTCTACGGCTTGACGCCGAAGGGCCATGCGGCGCTCGAGCAGTACGCCGATGTCGTGACGGCCCTGGAGCGGAGCGGCCAGTAGTCTGCGAATGTGACCAGTAGACGGAGGACCGGCGGGCTCTTCAACGAGGATGCCGGCGAGCCAGGCACCGGATCCGCGCCACCGCTCGCCGAGCGGATGCGCCCGGCCACTTTCGACGAGTTCGTGGGCCAGGAGCACATCCTCGCCGAGGACAGGGTGCTGCGGCGATCGATCGAGGCGGATCGGGTGCCGTCGCTTCTGTTCTGGGGACCGCCGGGGTCCGGCAAGACGACGCTGGCGCGGCTGATCGCGACGACCACCCGTGCCCACTTCGAGCCGGTGAGCGCCGTGTCGGCCGGAGTGAAGGATCTTCGTCGCGCCGTCGCCGGCGCCAACGAGCTCCGATCCCTCTACGGCCGTCCGACGATCCTGTTCGTCGACGAGATCCACCGCTTCAACAAGGCTCAGCAGGACGTCATCCTGCCCCACGTCGAGGACGGCACGATCACCTTCATCGGGGCGACGACGGAGAACCCGTCCTTCGAGGTGAACGCGCCGCTCCTGTCGCGGTGCCGGGTGTTCACGCTCCACGCCCTGGACGAGGCCGCGATGACCGGCATCGTACGTCGCGCCCTGGAGGACGAGAAACGGGGACTTGCGCTGCTGACGCCCGAAATGGAGGAGGACGCGGTAGCGCACCTCGTGAACATCGCGAACGGCGACGCGCGCGTCGCCTTGAACGCCCTGGAGATGGCGGTCGTGGCGGCCGAAGCGGGCAAGGACGGCGTCCGCCGGGTCGGCATCGAGGCCATCTCGGACGCTCTCCAGCGGCGCACGCCCCAGTACGACAAGGCCGGCGACAGCCACTACGACACGATCTCTGCCTTCATCAAGTCCGTCCGCGGCTCCTCGCCGGACGGCGCCCTCTACTGGCTGGCCCGGATGCTCGAGGCTGGCGAGGATCCCCTGTTCATCGCCCGCCGCCTCGTCATCCTGGCCGCCGAGGACATCGGGCTCGCGAACCCCGGGGCCCTGCCGGTTGCCGTCGCCGCTCAGCAGGCCGTCCACTTCATCGGCCTGCCCGAAGGCCGCATCCCGCTCGCCGAGGCCACGGTGTACCTCGCGACGTCACCCAAGAGCAACGCCGCCTACGTGGCGCTCGGCCGCGCGATGGAGGACGTGCGGAACGCTCCGCACGAACCCGTGCCGCTGCATCTCCGCAACGCCGCCACCGGCCTGATGCGCGGCATGGGCTACGGCAAGGACTACAAGTACGGCCACGACTTTGAAGGCCACTTCGAGGAGCAGGAGTACCTGCCGCCCGGTCTGTCAGGCCGCCGGTACTACGAACCGTCAGACCAGGGCTCGGAGGCTGCGATCGCCGAGCGCCTGCGCCGCTGGTGGGGCGACGACGAGGGGCGATAGCGTCGGACGCTGACCGCAACGTCGGTTCGCCATTCCCGGCAACCCGGGTGGCGCGACCCGCGATGCCCGTGAACCAGTCCGTGCGGCTGTCAGCGGCCGCACGGATGGAACAGGGAGAGACTGAATGAGAAACGAGTCGTGCCGAGTCCTGCAGATCCTTCTGACCGCCGCCGCGGTTGCCTGCGCCGGTCCCGCCGCCGAAGGCGCCCCGCAGGACCCGGCCACCCCGGGAGGCAGCGTGGTGCGGACCGAAGACCGGCCCGCCTGCCTCGACGCGTCGCCGCTCCGCCAGGCGCTCTTCGGCGATCTGCACGTGCACACCAGCTTCTCGTTCGACGCGGCGGCGAACAGCACCGGCGCTACGCCGGCGGATGCGTACCGCTTCGCGAAGGGCGAAGCGATCCCGTTCTGGCCGATCGGCTCGGAGGGCGCGCCCGAAGGCAGCATCACGATCGACCGGCCGCTCGATTTCGTCGCGGTGACCGATCACGGCGAGTTCCTGGGCGAGCGTCGCCTGTGCCGGGATCCCGAATCGCCGCGCTACGGCAGCGAGTTCTGCACCACGTTCCGCTCGGACCAGCGGGTGGGGATGCAGATGCTCGGCGCCGTGATCACGACCGAGACGCCGAGCCGGGTCGAGGAGGTCTGCGGCGAGGACGGGGCGCTGTGCCTGGAGTGGGCGATGAGCCCTTGGCAGGAGATCATCGAAGCGGCGGAGGATGCGTACGACCGGACGGAGGCGTGCAGCTTCACCAGCTTCGTCGGTTACGAGTACACCGGCACGCCGGGAATCTCGAACTACCACCGGAACGTGATCTTTCGCGGCTCGGAGGTGCCGGAGCTGCCGGTCTCGTACGTCGACGCGCCGACGGACAGCCTGCTCTGGCAGGGGCTCGACGCGGTCTGCGGCGACGGGTCGGCCCGACCCGGTTGCGACTACCTGACGATCCCGCACAACAGCAATCTCGCGAACGGCCGGATGGCGCCGTATCGCGGGCTCGACGGAACGCTCGAGGCGCGCCGCGGGTACGCCGAGAAGCGGCTGGAGCGCGAGCCGATCATCGAGATCTTTCAGCACAAGGGCGGCTCCGAGTGCATCAATGGGCTGTCGACCGTGTTCGCCGAGCCGGACGAACTGTGCGACGTGGAGGCGGTGCGGGTGATGGGCCGCGAGGAGACGGTTCAGTCCCTCATTCAAGGAGACCTCACCGAAGTCACCCAGGAATGCCCTGAGGGCGAGAACGGCAACCAGGGGATGCTTGGCGCCGGCTGCGTCGACCGGACGGACTTCGTGCGCTCGGCGCTCGTCGCCGGCCTGGAGGAGGAGATGGAGACCGGGTTGAATCCGGTGAAGCTCGGCATCATCGGGTCGACCGACACGCACACGGCGACGCCGGGGGCGGTGGCGGAAGAGGACTGGCGCGGCGCGGTGTCCGTGGAGCAGTCGCCCGAGGAACGCCTTCAGCCGGGTCTCCTGACCAGCGGCATCGACGGCAATCCCGGCGGTCTTGCCGGCGTCTGGGCGGTCGAGAACTCCCGCGACGCGATCTTCGAGGCGATGGAGCGCCGCGAGGTATTCGGCACCTCGGGTCCGCGGATCCGTCCGCGATTCTTCGGCGGCTGGGGCTACTCGGCGAACCTCTGTGACCAGCCGGACCTGCTGGAGCAGGCCTACGCAGGCGGCGTGCCGATGGGCGGCGACCTGACGGGGGCCGGCGACGGTGGGGCGCCGACCTTTCTCGCCTTCGCCGCCCGCGACCCGGCGGACGGCGCCGGACTCCTGCAGCAGCTTCAGCTCGTCAAGGGCTGGGTCGACGCCGAGGGAATGGGCCGCACCCAGGTCATCCCGGTCGCCGGGTCGCTCGACAACGGGGCCAGCGTCGATCCGCAGACCGGCGAGCGAAGCGGCGACGGCCACGACAGCCTCTGCACCGTCTATCGCGACGAGGAGTTCGATCCCGGCCTGCACGCCTACTACTATCTGCGGGTGGTGGAGAACCCGAGCTTGCGCTGGAGCTGGCACGACTGCCGGCGACTGGCCCCGGAAGACCGTCCCGCCGTGTGCTCGGACGGCTCCTACCCCGAGACGATCCAGGAGATGGCCTGGACGTCGCCGATCTGGTACCGGCCGGAGTAGGCGGCAACGTGGCAGAGACTCCGAAACTGGGTGCGCCGTCGTCCCCGCCGGAGGGTGCGGTGCACGGCGCGTCGCTTCCGGGACTGGGTGCGCCGGCGTCCCCGCCGGCATCCGGCGCGAAGCGCCGGTCTGAACTCCGAGTTCCCGATCGTCCGCGTAGCCCCGCCGCGCCATGCTTCGCTCTCGCCGCCGCCCTGCTCGCCGGCTGCATCGACGCCGGCGGCAACCCGACCGCGGTCGCCGCGCAGGAACCGACCCTGGGCGAAAGCCTCATCGCCCGTGGACAAGAACACGAGCTCGAGACGGTCCGAGTGCCACCGCCGGGTGACTTCATCGAACACGAAGCAGCCGGCTTCGCCAAGGTCCTGTGCTCGGCGGTCTTTCTGACCGGGCTCGACTTCGAGGGCGCCCAGACCTGGATCGGCGGGTTCACGTCTCGGCACCGCTATCGCGACCGGCTGCCGGAGCGTGTCCTCGACCGCGAGAACCGGCGCGTCCACGTCACCACGGACACAGGCGTGACCCGGACCGCAGTGCTCCACGGCGATCAGGGCTGCGTCGCGTTGCCCAAGGGTGAGGACGCTCCCTTCTATGAGACGGTCCGCGTTGTGAGCACGCTCGACGAGAGCGCCCCCTGGCCGATGGGCGACGCGCTGCCGGACGAACCGCTCCCGGACGACATCGACTTGGAGAAGCTCGCGGCGGCCGTCGAGGCTGCCTTCGACCCGGACGCGATGACCCTCGCCTTCGTCGTGCTTCACCGCGGTCGCCTGGTTGCCGAGCGCTACAGCGAGGGCGTCGACAAGGAGACGCCCCTCGAGAGTTGGTCGATGAACAAGAGCCTGTCGGCGACCCTGATCGGGGTACTGATCGAGCAGGGCGTCTACACGCTCGACCAGTTGGCGCCGGTCGACTCCTGGCACGAGGACCCGGACGACGTCCGCGGCACGATTCGGATCCAGGACATCCTCCGCATGTCGAGCGGTCTGCGCTGCGTGAACGCCGGGGACCCGGAGTACGACGAGGCGGCGATGGGCTACCCGGACCACCTCTACCTCTACACCGGCACGGTGAACTCCCACCTCTGGGCCACGGAGCGTTCGCCGCAATGGCCGCCGGACACGATCGGCCGCTACCGGAACTGCGACCCGATCCTGATCAACCACCTCGTGCGCCTGGCGGTCGAGGAGCGCGGCGAGAACTACCACGAGTTCCCGCAGAAGCACCTCTTCGACCGCATCGGCGTACGGCGCTTCGTCGCCGAGGCGGATCCGTACGGCAACTTCCTGCTGAACGGCTATGGCTTCGGCTCCGGCCGCACCTGGGCGCGTTTGGGTCAGCTCTACCTGGACGACGGCGTCTCGTCGACCGGAGACCGGGTGTTGCCCGAGGGCTTCGTGGACTTTGTCAGCACACCGGCGCCCGCCTGGGTTGCCGACGGCCGGCCCATCTACGGCGGCTTCTTCTGGATCAACCAGCCGCCGAGCGGCGGCAGCAGGCGCTATCCGTCACTGCCCGAGAGCGCCTTCAGCATGCAGGGCGCCGGCGGCCAGAGCACGATCATCGTGCCATCGCATGAGATGGTCGTCGTCCGCCTCGGGCTGTACGAGGGATCGTTCGGCGGCCATGCGGGCGCGGCGTTGCAGAGGGCGCTGGCCTTGCTGGCCGAAGCGATTCCGGAAGCCGTCGACGACTGAAGGGCCGTGAGGCAAGTTCCGTCCGCTGGGTCCGCCGGCCTTCAGGACGGCATCCGGGCCAGCCTGCAGCTGGTCGGCCCGAGGCGAAACCTCGCAGGCTGGCGCTATCCGTCGAGGCAGCCGGTGTTGGTTTGTGACACCTATACTTGGTCTCGATGGATCGTCGCGTTCTGCTGGACCATGTGCGCCGCACCCGACTGCCGCCTGGCCGCGGAGCCAGAGCGAAGAGCGACGCGCAGCGAATCGCCGCTTTCCTCAAGCGTCACGGCGCTCGTCGGGTCGTGGGCATTGGTTCGGCCTTCGATCCGGGACGTCGGTTCACCTGGCGTTCCGACATCGATATCGCCGTGGCCGGCCTCCGCGCCGACCGCTTCTTCGAGCTTTCCGCACGGGCCGCCGAGTTGACCGATCTGCCCCTCGACATCATTCCGATCGAGTCGGCTACGGAACGGATGCGGAAGACGATTCTTGAGGAGGGGGTCGATCTGTGAAGCTGGACGAGGCTCTCGCTCGCCGGCTCGCCGCGGAGATTCGCGGCGAACTCGCGAGCCTCGCCCTTCTCGAGGAGCAGAGCGCGACGGCGCCTCAGGCGGGCGACACCTTCTCGCTTCGAGCCCGCGGATCGATCCTCCACGACTTCTACAACGGCATAGAGCGTGTCTTCGTCCGCATCGCGGAGGAACTGAACGGAGGGGTTCCCAAGGGCGACCAGTGGCATCGTCAACTCCTCAGAGACATGAGCCTCGAGATACCCGGTCTGCGTCCGGCGGTGATCGACGAGGATCTCGAGCGCTCTCTCGGTGACTTCCTGCGGTTTCGCCACGTCTTCCGTAACGTCTACGGCTTCGCCCTCGAGGACCGGAGGATGCGCCCCCTTGAAGACGATCTGCCCGCGGTCCTGAGCGCCTTCCGCCGGAAGGTGGACGGTTTTCTCGCCTGGATGGTTGGAGTCTAGAACGTGATGTAGCCGCCGAGGTGGACCAGCACGATGTCCGGGCCGCCGGTTCCAAAGCCGCGGTCGACGGAGATGCGGGCGCCGTACTTGCTGCCGAGCGTCAGGCCGACGCCCAGGGTCTCGGAGACGTTCCCGCCGTCGTACTCGAATCCGCCGCGCAGTTCCGGGCGAATCAGTCGCTCGGAGCTTCCGAGGCGGACGGCGGCGCCCAGCCTGCTGGCCGAGCCGGCGAAGTCGACGCAGCGGTAGGTCTCCTGCATGGCGTACAGGGACACCGGGCCGGCGAGGTGGCCGTGAACGCTGACGTAGTGACCGGGGCAGGCCGGGCTGTTGCCTCCCACGAGGCCGGCTTCGAACATGAACCGGTTCGTCGCCTCCCCCTGCTCCGCGACCTCGCTCAGGGGCTGCGACTCGTCGGACGTCAACTGAGCCGCGGACGGGGAGCGTGCGAGGCTCGTCGTGCCGGGCACGCGCAGGTTGCCGGTCTGGCCGCCTGTGTCCTCACCGAACAGGGCTGGCGCCTCGAAAGCCCTGTCCGCGGTTGCCTCCGGCGCCACGGAGCGCGATGCGTTCGCGTTGGCGATCGTCGTTTCCTGAGCGTGGATCGGGGCTGCAAGCGCCACCAGGAAGACGAGGGTCGAAGTTCCCATTCGGATCCTCATGCGCCTGGTTCCTCCTCGATCAGGATGCCGCCCAGGGTCTCGACATCGACTTCCAGTTCCGCCTCGCCTGGCGGAAACCCGTTGACCTGCAGCATGTAGGCGACGATGTCGAGGTAGGTCTCCCGCGGCAGGCTCTGCGGATTGTCGGTCGGCATCGTGGTTCGGATCGCTTCGTAGAGCTCGTGGAGCGTCTTGCCGCCCCACAGGAACTGGAAGCTGACGCCTGTGAGGCCCGGCGAGTTGCTGCCGCCGCCCAGATCCTCGCCGTGGCAGGTGGCGCAGTTCTGAAGGTACGGCTCGGCGCCGCGCTCGGCCTGGGCCGTCGTGTAGACGCCGTCCCACACTGTTGCCGAGGCAGAGGCCGCTACCGCCCCGTCGCCGGCTGCTGCGGCGGTCCGGTCCGGGTCGTCCGCGGCCTCGACCGGAAGGTCCGCGGGCAGCGCGAAGACGTGAATCGAGTTGCCGTTCGTCGGCCGTCGAACGTGGGGGATCAGGTCGCGCGGCACCATCGTCGCCCAGCTTGCGCCGCCGGTCCCGACCGGAACCGCGACGTACTGGCGGCCGCCGGCGAGGTAGGTCACCGGGAATCCCTGGGCCGAGGTCGGCAGCCGCGTCTGCCAGAGGATCCTGCCGGTCCTGGCCTCGTAGGCGTACACGTAGCGGTCGTAGTCGCCTGCGAAGACGACGCCGCCGCCGGTCGCCAGGGCGGCCGTGTTCATCGGCGACTCCACGCGGTGCCGCCACATGATGTCCCCCTCCTTCACGTCGATCACGAGCAGTTCGCCGAGGTTGCCGCCCGAGTACGGGTGGAGGGTGTTGATCCGCTTGACCGGCCCCGCGCCGCCGCCGCCGAGGACGCGCTCGACCGGGCCGAAGGTGGCCAGTTCGCAGTTCATCGTCATCGGGATGTAGAGGGCGCCGGTGTTCGGGTCGTAGGACATCGCGCGCCAGCTCTTGAAGCCGGACGTGCTCGGGCACATGTTGATCTCGACGCCGATCTCGGGGATCAGCTCCGGACGGTAGGTCACCTCGCCGGTCTCCCGGTCCACGTCGACCAGGTTCTGGTAGCCGACGTCGATTGCGTCCAGGAACTCGCCGGTCTCCCGGTCGAGCTGCCAGAGGATGCCGAGCTTGCCCATCTTGTAGAGCCGCTTGCGACCGTCGACGTCGATCAGGACGGACTCGAACACCTCGTCCATGTCGTGGGTCTCGCCGGGCAGGTACTGGTAGTACCAGAGCAGTTCGCCGGTGTCGGGATCGAGCGCGAGGCTCGAGTTCGTGTAGAGCGCGTCGCCGTCCGTGCCGCGCACGGAGCGGGCCCACGGCTTGGCCTGGGACGTGGCCCAGTAGACGATCTTCAGCTCCGGATCGTAGCTTCCGGCGATCCAGGCGTCGCTGCCGGCGCGGAAGCGCAGCGGCAGGTCGCCCCAGGTGTCGCCGCCCGGTTCTCCGGGCCGCGCGATCGTCGAGGTGCGCCACAGTTCCTCGCCGGTGTCCGGATCGTGGCCGGTGATGAAGCAGACGTCGTCCTTGTAGCGCCCGCAGCCGGTGATGCCGGTGACCAGCTTGCCGTTCGCGACGATCGGGCCGGCGGTGTAGCGGTAGCCGAGGGCCGTGTCGGCGGTCTGCGTTTCCCAGATCAACTTCCCGTTGCGGGCGTCGAGCGCGAAGATCGTTGCCCGCGGGCTGGCGCCGAAGATCCGATCGCCGAAGATCGCGATGTTCTTCTGCACGCCGCGTCCGAAGGCGCCGGCGCCGTCGCCGACCCACTCGGGCCGGTACTCCCAGAGCAGGTCGCCGGTCGCGGCGTCCAGGGCCTGGACCACCGCGCCGGGATGCGGGAGGTACATCACGCCGTCGTGGATCAGCGGCGCCGCCTCCTGCGGGCCCGTGTCGTCCATCGCCCACGCCCAGACCAGTTGGAGCTGGCCGACGTTCTCGGGCGTGATCTGGTCGAGCGGGCTGTATCCCCAGGCGTTCTGCGTTCCTCGCCAGTGCAGCCACTGGCCGGGTTCCGGGTCGTTCAGCATCTCCTGGGTGACCGGGACGAAACCGGTCTCCTGGGCGCCCAGGGCGGCGCCGGCGAGCGACACCGCGGCCAAGGCGCTGACAAGGCGCGTGAAGGACTTCATGCGGAACGCGCGATGCTACTTCACGGTTGCTTCACGGCTACTGCGCGGCTGCTGCACCGCGTGGGGCGGGTTTGGCCGCGCCGGGGCCGTGAAGTTCGGGGTCGCGGGGTCGGGGCGTCAGATGGTCGCTGCTAGAGTCCTCGGCTTGCCTGAAGACAATGGGGAGGCGGAGGTGCTGATGTGAGTCGGGCCAGCGTGGCAGGACCCGGGCCCGGTCTCGGGTTGATCGTTGTGGTCCTCACCCTGGGAGTCGGGTGGAGCGGCGCATCGTCAGCCCAGAACGAGCCATCGACCTTCGTGCCCGTCACGGACGAGATGCTGGAGAGCCCGCCGGCGTCGGAGTGGCTCATGTTCCGCCGCACGCACGACAGTTGGGGCTACAGCCCCCTGGACCAGATCGACCGCGAGAACGTCCAACAGTTGGGCCTGGCGTGGGCTCGCGAAGTCGAGGTCGGGACGTCCGAGATCACGCCCCTGGCTTACGACGGCGTCCTCTACATTCCCTCGTTCGAGGACACGATCGAGGCCGTCGAGTCGACGACGGGCGACTTCATCTGGCGCTACACGCGGGACCAGCCTGAGGGCCTCTACGCGCAGGTCGGCTTCAACGCGAAGAACAACCGGAACATCGCGATCTACGACCGCCTGATCCTGAACAACAGCGACGACAACCACGCCTTTGCCCTGGACGCGGAGACCGGCGAACTGGTCTGGGAGACGCAGATCCTGGACTGGGAGGTCAACCCGGCCACCCACAGCTCGGGCCCCATCGTCGCGGACGGCCGCGTCATCTCGGGACGCAGTTGCCGCCCCTGGGGCGGACCGGAGTCGTGCATCATGATCGCGCTCGACGCGCTGACCGGCGAGGAGATCTGGCGGCAGCGGACGATGCCGGCGCCTGGCGAGCCCGGCGACGAAACCTGGGGCGACGTGCCGTTCGAGAAGCGGCACCACGTCGGCACCTGGATGGTGCCCAGCTACGACCCGGAGCTCGAACTGATCTATTTCGGCACCGCGGTCACGTCGCCGGCGCCGAAGTTCATGCTGGGCGGCGTCGAGTTGACTCACCTGTACCACAACTCGACCCTGGCGCTCGAAGCGGACACCGGCGAGATCCGCTGGTACTTCCAGCACCTGAACGACCACTGGGACCTGGATCATCCGTTCGAGCGGATCCTCGTCGACCTTCCGGTGTCGCCCGATCCGGAGGCCGTGCGCTGGATCCGCGAGGGTCTCGAACCTGGAGAGACCCGCAAGGTGATGACGGGCATTCCGGGCAAGACCGGCTTCGTCTACACCCTGGACCGCGAGACCGGCGAGTTCCTCTGGGCCCGGCCGACCGTGCCGCAGAACGTGGTCGTCGACATCGACGAGACGACGGGACGCGCGGTGGAGAACACGGAGATCATCTTCACCGAACTGGACCAGGAGATGCTCGTGTGCCCGACGTGGATCGGCGGCAAGGACTGGGAAGCCGGCTCCTACAGCCCGCTGACGCAGACGATGTACTACCCGCTGCGCAACATGTGCGCGCGGATGCTCGTAACCGGCGACACGAACAGCCCGCGCGCGCAGGCGTTCGAACAGCAGGTTGCGATCTACAACCTGGCCGCGGACCACATCCAGGCGCCCGGCGAGGAGTACCTCGGCACGGTGTACGCGATCTCGGCTGTGACCGGCGAAACGGAGTGGCTGTTCGAGACGGAAGGCGCGACCTACTCGGTGGTCGCCACCGGCGGCGGTCTCATCTTCGGCGGTGATTCGGGCGGCGCCTTCCGTGCCTTCGATCACGAGACGGGTGAGGTCCTGTGGGAGGTGAACCTCGGCGCCCCGGCCATGGGCTATCCGATCTCCTACGCCGTCGACGGTCGCCAGTACGTGGCGATATCCACCGGGCCGGGAAGTCTCCGCCACACGCCCGATGGCGCCGCGCGTGCCCGCGGCGGCAATCTGTACGTCTTCGCGCTTCCCGATCGGCGGTGAATCGGGCGCGAGGCAGAAGCGCTGTCCCAGCGGGCAGAACCGGCCTTGACCCTTGACGATCCGGGCCGGTCGCCGCCGAGCATGACGCGCCAGTGGGCCGCTGGCCGCTCAGGCCACCCTTGCTCAAGGCGCCTGGTTCGCGGGCCGCATCCCGCCCAGCAGGGTGCGGGCGGTCTGCCGGATCAGGTCGTCCACGTCGACGTTCGGGTCGATCTGGCGCTCGATCAGCAGGGACGCCAGGCCGTGCACCGCGCTCCAGGCCACGTAGGCCCGGGCGCGTGCGTCTCCGGGGCCGATCTCGCCGCTGTGCTGGTGCGATGCGATGACGTCCACGAGGTGCTGCAGCAGCGCGCCGGCCGCCTCGCGGAGTTCCGGTTCGTCCTGGCGGGCGATCGCCTCCTTGCCCCACATCAGGCGATAGTGGGCCGGATGCTCCAGGGCGAAGCGGACGTACTCTTCGCCCATGCCGAGGAGCCGATCCACCCCGGATGACGAGTCCGCGGCGGCGATGGCCTCCAGGCGGTGGCGAAGCCGCTCGAACCCCTGAACCGCCACCGCAACGAGCAGCGAGGCCTTGTCCGGAAAGTGACGGTACGGAGCGGCCCGCGAGACGCCGAGTCGTCTGCCGATCGCCCGCATCGTCACCTTGTCGGCGCCGCCCTCGGTGATCATCGCGGCCGCTTCGTCGACCAGCGCGGCTTGAAGATCGCCATGGTGGTAGCCCCGTGTCCGCTCGGCCATGGGTGATTATCCGCCTGGGTGTTGACAGCGTCAACAGAGGGCTGTATGTTGACGAAGTCAACATGGCGCGTCACGCCAGTAAGCAGGCGATCGACGGGCCCAGGCAAGGTTCAAGGAGGGATCGTGAAGAAAAGAGCATCGGTTTCGCCACTGCGTGGCGCGGCGCTACGGCCCACTGCCGGGTCCGCCGGCTTCTGGCCGGCTTTCGGGAGAACACGCGCGAGGCAGAAGCCTCGCTCCGCCGGCGGCAGGGGCGGCGGCAGGCGCCATCGACCGAGCCGGATAGCCTGGCTGGTCCTGCGGGTCTGCCTCGCGGGATGCGTGATGCCGGGGCCAGGGCATGCGGGGCCGGGCTCTTCGTCGGCCCCGGCGTTCGCCCCGGCGCGGCACGAGGTCGTCGTCGGCGCCGCCGAGCGCCTGACTGTGTTGACGGGCTTTCTCCTCGAGGGCCGGGTCGCCGACATTGCCGCCCTGCGCGTCGACGACGGTGGGAACCGCTGGCTGCGCATCCTGAGCTTCCTGGACGGCGACTGGTCGCCGGCGGTCGAGGCGTCGCTGCGCCCCGATGTGGCGTTCGTCGACATCGCGACCATCGACGGCCGCGACCGCCTGATCGCCTATGGCGCCGGCCGGTTGACCTGGTTCGATCCGGAGTCGGCGACGGAGCGGGACGTGGTCCGGGTGGCGTCCGACTTCCACGAGTCCGACAGGCGCGAAGTCCTCCATGTGGACATCACGCGCGACTTGAACGGCGACGGCCGCGACGACCTCGTGCTGGTGGATGGCCACGGCTTCCGGGTCCTCGTCCAGATGCCCGGCGGGCGGTTCGCCGACCCGGTGACGGTAGGGCCAACGACCGGGCTCGACCGGGTCTACGGCGCCGACGGCTACCGGTATCGGCCCTGGGAGGAGGGTGGCCGCGTCCACGAGATGGACTACGACCTGGACGGGCGAACCGATCTCGTGTTCTGGAATCGGGACCACTTCGAGGTCCGCTTGCAGGACGAGAGCGGTCTGTTCCCAGCGAAGGCCAGCACGACGTTCACGACCGCGATTCCCTTCGACTCGGACCAGATCGCTTCGCTTGCGGCACCGGTGGGCATCCGCAACCGGCGCATGGACCACATGCCGGAAGGAGAGAGCACGGGCAGGGTGCTGCACTCGCTGACCGACGTGAACGGCGACGGCGTGACCGACCTCGTCGTCTTTGCACTCGAGGGGTCGAGCCTGTGGAAGATGCACTCGTCGTGGGAGGTCCACTTCGGCGGCCGGGGAAGAGGTGGTGGCGTGGAGTTCTCGCCGGAGCCCGGCGCTGTGGTCGAGTCCCAAGGGATCATCGCCGGCCTCGACCGCCACGACTTCGACGGTGACGGGCAGATCGACGTCATGCTGACGTCGTTCCACCCGACGGTCTTCTCGGCCATTCGCGTGCTGGTCATGTCGCTGCTGACCGGCGCCGGGTCGTTCGATCTCGAGATGTACCGCCTGAAAGACGGTCGCTACGGCGACCGCCCGGACGCGGTGCGCGAGATTCGGCCCAGGTCGCCCAGGAAGACGGGCGAGAGGTCCTTCTGGCCCGCGGTCCTCGTGGGGGACCTGAACGGCGACGGACGCTCCGACCTTCTCGTGGCGCGCAACCGGAAGCGGCTCGACCTCCACGTCGGTACGCCGGGGCCAGGCCTGTTCGCAAAGAAGCCTCAGCGGATCATGATCCCGGTCCCCGAGGACGAGGAGTACGTGTGGCTCGCCGACCTGAACCAGGACGGCAGGCAGGAGGTGCTGATGCACCACGCGTCGAGCGCGGAGCCTCATCGGTTGACGGTGCTGATGTCGCGTTAGACATCTTGAACAAGCGTAGCCTTGGAGTTGAGGCAAGTTTCCGCCCTCTGGGTGCGCCTGTGCGTCCGATGACGGACGCACGGACTGCTCGCGGGTGGCGCGGTTCGTGCTACGGTCGCCGTTGTCATTTCAGTCTACATCCGGAATCGTGGCGGATACGCTGCTGGCGACGGGCTGTAGCAAGCTCCAGGAGGGTTTCCGATACGACAGCCGACGCCTGCGAGGCCGGGTGTGAGAACAGCACGTTCAGCCCGTGGTTTGAAATCGGGTGTAGTGGCGGCGGGGAAGTGTGGTGTCAGGTCTGCACTTTCTGCATCTAGCAGCCCTTCGCGCGAAAGCGGTGGCGATGCGGGCGTCTTGGGCGGCCGCATTGTTTCTGTTTCTGCCTGCGGGCACGGCTCCCGTGGCTGCGGATACTTGCCGCCAGTTCGACACATCGGAACTCCCCCGTCTCGGTGGGCTTGGAGGTGCGTGGCTTAGTCCCTCCCGGATCGCTCTGACGGACGTCAAGGAGCACCGGTTCCTGGTCTACGACCTCAACCGGGGTGCCGTTCAGGGTGTTGATCCGACCGCTGAGGGCCCAGACTCGCAGCAGGTTCTGGGTCTGACTCCCGTGGACGGCGGATTCGTGATGGCTGGGCTGCACCGGAACGAGAGCCGTTATCGTGAGGGAGCTTCTGTTCTGTGGCTCGACTCCGCTCTGGGTTCGGCGGCCACGTATTCTTGGCCCAAGGAGTGGGGCGACGATACGCACGCGCACGGCGGAGAGTCCGGTCTGCCCACGCTGGTCCAGGAAATCGACGGCATACCAGACGGCTTCGTTGCATGGCTCTTTTTTGCGCGGCGTGAAGGCATCATGCGGTTTGCGTTGTCCACTGAAGGCGGGGATGTCGCAGCGACCCCAGTCGGCTTCTGGCCCCAAATGCCGACAGAGGCTCATGCGCGGGTGCCACTCTTTCCGTCGCGCTTGGCGACGACGGTCGGCGAGAGTCCGGCGGCTTATGCACTGCGTGTGGATGAAGAAGGCCCCTTCATCCAGCGTCTCGCCGCGAGCGGGGAGCGCCTTGACGTCTTTCCGGATTGGCCCGGACCGTTGCCGGACCTTCCCCCTGTGAGGCAGATGGAAGACTACCCATTATGGTGGAAGGCGGTCGAGAACGCGAGCTTTCCGGACAGTCTCTATGCTGAGGGGGCGCGCCTCTACCTGTTGATGCGCTTGGCAGTGAGGGGCGGTCCGGTATGGGATCTGCACGGTATCGATCCGGTAACCGAGTCCTTGACGAATGTTGTTCGTCTGCCGACACGGGCCGCGCACATATCGCTTGTGCCCGGGGCCAAACACTGGGCGCTCCTTGAAGCCTCCTGCTACTCCGAGGACGCAAGCCGGAGACCAACGCGTTTGTTGCTCTTGGACGCGGAGGCCATTCGGAGCGGTGAGAAACTCTCGTGTAACTGATCTTCTGGTTTGCCCAGGAGGCGATCTGGTTCGCCTCTTGGGATCAGTTCTGGTGACGGGAGCGCTTGCAAGCGCCGTCCCGTCCGGCGTGGGTTTCTCGCAGGAGTCTCCCCCTGTCGCGACCGCCACTTCGGTCGTGGACGGCGGAGGACGCGGCATTGAGGGGGCGGCCGTTCAGGTACTGCGGATGCCGCGGGTAGGCGCGATACGTCCAGATTCCGTGGTTCTGACTCGGACACGGACCTCCAGCGACGGTGCAACGGAGAGTCGGCTGCCGAGCGTTCGCGGGATGACGATCGTTGTCGATCACCCGCGCTACGAGCGGTTCGTCGGCACTTACGCCGACGGGCAACCGCCGGCGACAATCCGGCTCGGACCAGGACGATTTCTGGAGGGAAGGGTCATCTCGTCCGATGGCAACGAGACCGCGGGAGCTGCTGTCTGTGTGCGCTGGGAAGATGAGAATGCGCCGCCCCCCGCCGACGTTGTGCGCCGATGCACTGATGCCGACGCCGACGGTCGGTTCGTGGTGTCGGGCCTGTCGGCGTTCGCTGAAGCCGAGGTCATGGCAGAGGTTGAGGGTCATGGCCGCGCGACGAGACACATTGGCGGCGCTCCCTGGCCGGAACAACCGCTCCTTCTCCGGCTGGCCGCAGAGGCGACCAGCGACGAGGCGGCGACCCTGGCCGCCAGGTCGGGCAGCGTCCAGGTGCAGGTGCTTTCCGCTGGCGGGGTTCCCGTCGATCGTTTCAAGATGCGGGTCCTGGTCAAACGGCCCCGTTCACACTCCATTTTTCGCAGGGAGGCCGAGCAGGGTGCGTCTCCCGTGGTCGTCCCGATTCCCGGCGAGATCGGACAAAGCGATCTCCTGCAGATCCACTTTCAGGCGGAGAACCATCTCCTGTCAGACGCCTACCGCCTGTACCCGAATCCGGGGCGCATCATGGACCTCGGCGTGGTCTATCTGACCCCGGGTGCTGTCGTCACAGGACGTCTGTTCGACGCCGGCGGTTCGCAACCCGTTGCGGGCTGCGTACTTGAGCTGGAGCCGGCCGGAAGTGCCCGGATCCTGCACCGCCTGCGAGGCAGGCAGCACGTCACGGTCTCAGACGGCGAGGGCGGCTTCCTTCTCGGCGGGCTGACCGAGGGGAGGTACTACCTCCGCACAGAGTGCAGGACGGGACCGCCCACCGCCAGGCTCATCGTTCTCGACGACTCGGAGCGCGTCGATCTCGGGGAGATCTGGATGCCGGCGGCGCGCACCGTTCTGGTTAGAGCGCAAGGGGCTGACAGCGGCACCATTCATGTAATGGACCGCTTTCGCGAGCTTGAAACTCCTCTGGCGACAGCCGTTCTCCAACCGACAAGCAGGGCGAACCGCGGTGCGCCTTCGTTCGCCGAGGTCTATCTGGCGCCCGGTCGCTACCGGATCGACCTTCAGGATTCCGCTGGCGAACTCGTGGCGTCGAAGGAGACTCAGGTCGATGCCTACGGTCCCGCCGACCGCGTCGAGGTGGACGTGGAGTATCGACGGCGCACCATCAGGAGCATCCTGACGCTGGATGGAGTCCCGGTGAGTGGGGGACTTGTCCGTTTTGAGCGGATTCTGGGGTCGCGGGCGGGTGCGGGAATCATCCAGATCAACGCCCAGCGAGGCGACACGGTCGCACACACGACGATGCTGCGGCCAGGCAGCGCTTCCGTACACCAAGCGGAAGTGGCTGCGGACGGCTCCTTTACGGTGGAGGGAGCGCCCGACGAGTTCCTGTGGATGACATGGTTCGCCGATGATGGCGGAAGCCGTGTCGGTCGGATCTGGCCCGATCAGCCTCTCACCCGGTTCGAGTTGGGTGGGGCCTCCGTGGTCACCGGCGAACTGCGGCCCTCGGAGGGCCGCACCTTCAGTCAGGCCAGTGTCGTCCTGATCGGCGATCTGGGTCTTGAAGTCGCCGGCGCCTCCACGGCGGAGAACGGGTACTTCGTACTGCCTTCGGTACCGCCGGGCCGCTATCGGCTACAGGCCAACACGGGAGCAGGCCTCGCCAACGTAGAACTCAACCTGAACGCGAACGAACCGCCGCCGTTCCAGATTCTGCAGGCGGACGAGGACGGCTTCGGTGAGGTTGAGGTGCGGCTGGGTACTCCAGGCGCTCCCCTGGTCGGTGCATGGATGCATGTCCTGGGGCCGGACGAGACCCTTGCCGCCACTCGCCTGGTCGTCGAAGACGGCGTTTTCCGAGCCCAGGATGTGCCAGCGGGAGAGGTTACGGTCCTGTGGAATCACGGCGGCGCCTGTGTCGGCGCCGACAAGGTGACGCTGGAAGCTGCCCGGACGGAGCGGTTGGATCGGACCCTTCACCTGGGCCGCCTGCTGGAACTCCGGTGTTCCGATCAGAGTTGTGCGGGCGAGACCCTCTCGCTCGTCCGGCTGACCACGGACACAGGGGTCAAGGTCGCACACCACCTGCCCGGAGTGCTCCCCGGCACGACCTTCTCAGATGACGGCCGCTTGGGCGTGGGCTGCCTGACTCCGGGCGCCTACGAGGTTTCGTTCTGGGCGGACGAACGTCGCTGGGATGCGGAGTTCGAGCTCGAATCGGGACCGGAGGAGATCCCGGTGACCGTCACTGTCCGGCCATCGGCTGGCCAAGGCTAAGGCTAAGGACAGTCGGGCCGGCGAGAAACGGCCCCAGCACTGCGCTCAGACCGGGTTGCGACCTCGCCTGCTTCGAGGCGTCACCGGGATGCGAGGTTCTCGATGTGGATCTCGCCCGCTACAGCTGGAACAGCCGCGTCACCTTGACGATCAGGGCGCTGTTGTCGAGCCCCGGGAAGCCCTGCGTCAGCGTGTCGCGCTGCTCGTTGTAGACGACGAACAGCTCGCTGCCGGGCCGGTACTCCCAGCGCAGCCGCACGTTCGCCGCGAGTCCCCGGCTCTCGGAGTCGTACTGGAACAGGGCGCTCACGAACATCCGCGGAGTCATCGTGTAGACGGCGCGGAGGTCCACGAGCTCCACGTCGAAGCTGCCCTCCGGCAGCTCGACCTCGTTCCAGGAGACGCTCGGCTCCAGCGAGAACCGGGGGTTCAGGACCACGCGCCCCCAGCCCCAGCCGAAGGACGTCTTGCGGCCGCTGTAGAAGTCGCCGTACTCGATGAAGAACTGCCCCGACAGCCGCCGCTGCTGGCCCAGTTGCAACTCGGCTTGCACGTAGTCGAAGTCGTAGCCGCCGACGCCGAGCGTGATGTCCGAGGCGATGGGGAACGAGAACGGCAGAAACTCGTAGGCCCGCACGACCTTCAGTTCGAGCTCGTCGCCGCTGTGGAACTCGATGCCGAACTCGCCCTCGGCCTCCCGCGTCTCGAGCAGGCCGACGCCGTTCTCGATGTACGCCACGGCCCCGGTCCAGGAGTACTTGCGCACGAGCTTGCTTTCGGCGGGGCGCGGGCTGAAGCGGAACTCGCCGTAGGAACGGCGCATGTCGTGGCGACGGACGAACCCGATGCCGGGGTTGAAGTGGTCGCCAACCCGCAGGCGCTCGAGTCGGACTCCGTAGCGGTCGCCGTTGTAGTCCATCTGGAGTCGATAGCTGGCGTCGTCGTCCTCAAGTCCGGGCGTGCTCGTTTCGGCCCAGTACGTGTTGAACGTGAGGTCGTCGAAGAAGGCGAACGTCCCGTCGACGCCGTAGGCTTCGTTGCGTCCGGCGCCGTTCGGCGAGATCGAGCGGCGCGTGTAGATCATGCCGACGCTGCTCCGGCGCAGGATGTCCCGCTTGACGCGGACTACGCCGAAGTTCGTGGCCAACGCGCCGGAGAGCGGTTCGTCGTCCGACTGAATGTTCAGCAGCCCGAGCGTGTAGCGGCCTGTCCGTCCGGTCAGCCGGGCGCCGCCCTCGATGGGCACCGCGCGTCCCCGGTGCAGGCCGATGCGCCGGCTGTAGAACAGGGCCGGCGTGTCGAAGGATCCTCCGCCCCCGAATCCACCGCCCCGACCGCCAAAGCTGAACGTTCCCTGGTTCTCCAGGAAGAAGTCCCGCTTCTCGGGAAAGAAGAGGCTGAAGCGCGTCAGGTCGACCTGCTGCTGGTCGGCTTCGACCTGGGCGAAGTCCGTGTTCCAGGTGAAGTCGGCCGTGAGGTTCTGGCTGATCCCGTACTTGATGTCGACGCCGATGTCGGCGTTCACCTCGTTCGAGATCTCCGGGTTGGCCAGACGGTCGTTCACCACGTCGCCGACCAGGTAGGGCTTGATCTCGAGGTTCCTCGAAGCCGGCGGCGCTTCCAGGCCGACCAGGGTTGCCGCCAGCGACATTTGCATGATGCCCATCTCGCCCAGCGCGGCCGGGATGGGGGTCAGGGTCGAGCTTTCGTTCTTCCACAGCGTGTAGCGCTGGAAGTTGACGCCCCAGATCTGTGCCCGGCCGGGACGGTACCGGAGCGACCGGAAGGGAATCGCCGCTTCCGCCGTCCAGCCGCCCTCGAACCTGCCCGTTCTGAGGTCCCAGACCGGGTTCCAGTCCATGTTCATCTGGCGCTCGTCGGTGACCTGCGCGTCGAAGCGGCCCCCCGAGGCGTAGACCGTGAAGATCGCGGCGTTGCGACCGTCAAAGAACGTGTCGAGAGCGATGTCGACGTAGTCGTCCCCGCTGAATGCGTCGCGGCGCATGTCGTTCGCGGCAATCCGGTCCGGGTCCTGCCAGCAGCGGAGCGACACGAAGACCGTCGTTTCGTTGAAGGTGAACCAGACCTCCGTCTTGTCGGTCGCCGGCTCTCCCGGTCGGGGTTCGACCTGAACGAAGTCCGAAACCGCGGGCACCGTCTCGTAAAGGACCTCGTCCAGCCGGCCGTCGAGCCGGAGCGGCGTGGCGAGGCGGACGGCCCGGACCGTGGCCTGGCCCGCGTCGTCCCGGTTCACCACGGCGGGCGGCGCGGGGGGCGGCGGCCCGTCGAAGGCGAAGGGAAGGTGAAGCGGCGCTTCAAGCGGCGCCGGCGAGCCGGGCGCCTCGTCTTGCGCCCACGCCGGGACGGGCAGCAGGCAGGCGGCCAGCAGGCAGCCAGTCGCGCAACGGCGGGCGCCGCCGCGCAGGGTTTGGAGGCTGGTCAAGGGCACGTTCACTGAGGCTTACGGATCCGGTGGGCCAGGGTTCTGGCGGAGTCCCGGCCTCCGGAACACGGCGCTGGGCAGCGTATCCGGCCCGGACTGGGTGCGCCGGCGTGTCATCCGAGCGTCCGATGACGGACGCTCGGACTGTTTCGCAGGTGGCGCGGGGTCGCGCCACCCGGGTTCCCGCCGGCATCCGGCGCGGAGCGCCGGCTTTCCTGGAGCTTCTGCCGCTAGCCGATCCGGTTCCGGCCCGCGTTCTCGTCCTGGTGCAGGGTGACCGGCCAGCCGGGGAACTGGGCGGCACCAGCACCGTCGGCTGCGCTCAGGAAGCGGAAGGCCTCGATCCGGTAGGTCCTGGCCGCCGTGTCGACCGTGACCAGGCCGAAGCCGCTGCTCTTCTGGTGCGCCCGCTCGTAGGGATCGGCTGCCGTGCCGACCTCAGGGTTGCCGATCGCGTAGACGTAGACCCGGTTGCCCAGTGGGTCGCGGAACTCCCCGGTGTGAGCGAGGCCGTGGCGGGGCCGGTTCCGGTGAGGCGTTCCGATCTCGTCCGGGCGCCACCAGCGGGGATAGCCGGCGCTGATCGCAGGCGTGCAGAACGCCCAACACCCGTCACGTTGCGCATCGGCGCCGTACTGGACGAGGGACGGCAGGTGCTGGTCGCCGCAGACGTGCAGGCACTTCGCCTCCCTCAGGATGCGGACGAGTCGGTTGCGCGGAGTCTGGGGCCAGCCGCCGCAGTCGAGATCGGCAATCAGGTAGTCGTCGTACGCGCCGTGGTGCGTGGCGACGCCGGCGAACACGGTCTGGCTGAGGAGCACCTTCATCGTGTGGCCGCGCCAGTCGCCTGCCCACTGCTCGAGGAACTCCTCCTGGCGCGCGCCGAGCAGGGCGAGGCCGGGCTGGTCGAGAGTCGACGTGTCGACGCTTTCGTCCAGCACGTGGTCCGCCCGCCCCGCGCCCGTGTCCACGTGCTCCGGGCCGCTCTTGAACTGCCGGTCGGCGAGGATCGCGAAGCCGACGCCGCCGTAGACCAACTCGCCGTAGTAGACGCTGATGTCCTGCTCGACCGGCGCCGGGTCGAACGGGTCGGGGTGGTGCGACGCGTTCGTGCGGTGGACCACGTTGACCATCCGCGCCGGCTCCCGGTAGCCGCCGAGCGAGGACGTGCCCTGGCCCGTATTCATCGCCTTGCCGTTCTCGCCCCAGATGTTGCCCTGGAACACGTCGTGGTCGTCCGGAATGCAGAGCGTCGGCCGGTCGCGCATCGCCTCGCGGAACGCCCAGCCGAACTCGTAGTACTTGCGCAGGTAGTTCAGGATCGCCGGCCCGGCCGGCTCGCGGATCAGGCCGTAGCCGCCGTGGTTCTCGTAGAGCTGGTCGCCGGAGAAGAAGAGCAGGTCGGGATCCCGCGCCAGGACGTGATCGGCGACCGGGGCGTAGGGGAAGGAGTAGTCGTTCTGGCAGGTGAGTCCCGCCAGCCGCAGGGGCCGGCCGGCCGGGTTCGCGCGGATCGTGCCCCGCCACTCGTGCGCCGTCTCGCCGCCGTCGTCCGTGTGCTGCTCGCGGTAGACGAGCCGGAACGGCGCGGCCTCCCGCTCGTTCCAGTTGGGGAGGCGAAACGTCGCCGTCCAGGCGTCCGGGTCGAGTTCGGCGAAACCGTGCGGCCGCCATTCCCGGTCGTGCTGCGTCAACAACTCGACCCGTCTGTCGTCGGCCTCGCCGAGCGGGGGCAGCAGCGCCGTCATCTTGACGACGAAGCCCTCGTCGGAGCGGGAGTCGCTCATCGAGTACATCGACCACAGGATCGGCCCGAACCGGCGGTCCTGGTCCACCTCGAAGGCGTTTCCGTCGGCCGTCCACTCGCTGAACCGGTAGCGGGCGCCCTCGCCCTTCGGAATTTCCCGGTCGAAGTTGGAGACGATGGCGACGTTGCCGGCGATGTCGGCGGCAGACATGGTGTCCATCGTCATCCCTAGCTCGGTGCCGTCGGAGGCGAGGGCCGTCAGCATCAGGGCGCAGTTCCGGTCCCCGACCAGGCCGTCGAGAACCAGGAGCACGCCCTCGGTGTCGATCTTCTCGGTGGCGTCGATCTCCCTGCTCGTCACGCCCAGCACCAGCCGGCCACCAACGAGCCCGGCATCGACCCCGACACCGCGCGCAAAGCAGTTGCTCCGATGGTCATCGATCAGATTCCGGACACCGATCCGAAACCCTGCGCCCCCATCGCGCTCTCCGGCCTCCACCCGCCGGCAACGCACCGACATCCGAAACCGCCCCTGCTCGCCCGTCAACCGATGCGCGATCAGGTGCACGTTCCGGTCGCCACCCGAGGTCTGCACCTCGGCCGCCCCATCTACGATCCGCCAGTCCTCCATCGGATTCGCCCAGAACGACTCCCCGAGCCACGCCCGGTCATGGGTCCTGTGCCACCGATCGACGCGGGTGCCGGGGACCACACTTGGCTCCTGTTGCGCTGCCCCAGCCCGTCGGATCCGCTTGGGCAGGGATACGACTGCTGCCAGTAGTCCAAGGAGACCCCGCCGGCTCAGCCCCGTCTTCGTTGAAGACTCTGTTTCACTCTGGCCCTGCGGGACGCTCATCGCCTCAGTATCGCACTGGTCCACCGAAGGCGGCACGCGCAGCGCTTCTCATGTTTTCCGTAGTAACATAAATTGTACGAGTCGAAGGCCAATGAACGAGAACGACGACTCTACGGCCCGAGGCTTTGACCCCGACACCGCGCCGGACCTCTCTCGGGACGGTTGGCCGGAGAAGTTCACTAAGGCGCCCGTGCGGCGCGGCCGGTCGCCGCTCGCGAAACCGAAGGTGTCGACCACGATTCGGCTGTCTCAGGACGTAATCGACCACTTTCGTGCTGATGGCCGCGGCTGGCAGACGCGGATCAACGAGGCGCTGCGCGACTGGATCAGGCGGCACGACGCTGCCTGAACCGCCTCGCGATCCGCGGGCACAGATTGGCTCTAGCGCGCCAGCGGATCCGGCCGGATCTGGAACTTGACGAACTTGCCGCGGGTGCCCTTGCCGCCCTCGGTGTGCCAGATGTAGTTCGTGCCGTAGTTGGCCCAGAGGGCGCGGCCCTTCCAGTCCGCGTCGGGGTCGTCGATGCGGCCGTCGAGGCCGCGGGAGAAGAAGCCGAGCGGGTAGGGGACCCGCAGGGTCGTCCACTCGCCGGTGTCGGGCTCTAGGACCAGCAGGCTGTCCGAGTTCGATCCGGTGGCGATCGGGGTGTTCTCGCCGAAGCCGGCGATGTCGTGTTGATCGACCCAGTTGTAGTAGTGGAAGTCCGCTGGCACGTCCGTGCCCTTCATCGTGGGGCCCTCGGTCCGGTGCAGGGTCCAGCCCTCGGGACACTGACTGCCGTCCGCGCTGTCCGGCTCGTCCCGCGGCTCGCACTTGCGGACGTCCAGGCTCGCCAGGTGGCTGCTGCCGGCCAGTGCCGTCCACACGACGCCGTCGCTCGCGATGTCGATCCCGCGCGGATCGAAGCCGGGTTCCGGGACGCGGAAGATCTGCGACCGGCAACTCGTCGGCGGGTCTTCGCCGCGCATCAGGCGGATGATGTAGCCCGGATAGGTCTGGGAGGCGCCCCACAGCGAGTCGTCGACCGGGCTCGGAATGACCGAGTAGAGACCGTAGGAGACCTGCGTGTCGTACCTGGGGTCGGGCTCGGGGGTGGTATCGACCTCTCCCGCCGCGGCCCGTTCCTCCTCTGCCCTGACGGCATCGACGCGGTAGGTGTAGCCGCCCGCCGAAGCGACCGCGACGTTCCAGGGCTTCGTGATTGCGCCGTCGCCGTTCGTGTCGACGACCAGGGGACACCAGCCCACGGCCTGCTGCTCGTCGCCGGTCTCATCGAACACCAACGTGTCGACCCAGGAGAAGCCGGCGCCGCCGCCGTTGAAGTACACGGTTTCGTTGGCGTCGTTGTCGAACTGCAGGTGGTGAGTCGAGAAGCAGGTCTCGATCAGCGTGAACTTCTGGGTCACCGGGTCGAAGAAGGAGGCGTGACGGCCGGCTGGCCGGGGCGTCCACCAGGCCGCGTACTTGTTGTTCGGATCGCTGCACCAGGCCGGAGGCCGGCGCGCGCCGTGGAGCTTCGAAGTCAGCCAGACGCGGCCCTTGCTGTCGATCATCGGATTGTGCGGGTCGGCCGGGTTGTAGGGCGGATTGCCCCAGATGTGCTCGTCGCCCCAGAAGAAGGACGGCCGCATCGGCGGCGGGAAGCGCGACGGGACCACGCTTCGCGGTTCCCGGGTGGGGATGTTCCGGGCGTAGCTCACGTTCTGGACGGGGTCCATCACGACGAGTTGGCCGTGGCCGGAACTCGCCGCGTAGACGGGGCCGCCGGCGTTGACGCTGGGGTTGTTCTTGTCGGTCGACACGAGGTCGTGCATGAAGGTCTTGTCGCTGCCGACATCCCAGAGGGTGAGGACGAGGTTGCGTTCGATCCCCTGTGGCCGCGGCGGCGCCGGAGGCAGCTCTCCCGCCGCGATCCGCTCGGTCCAGTCGGCGTACACGTCCAGGGACGCGTCCATGCCCTGAATCCGGAGCACGTTGTACATCTGGTTGCCGCGTACTCCGGTCCCCAGCCGCCACTCCCAGGCTTCCTTGTGGGTGGCGAGTTCCGGCTTGGCCTCGAAGACGTGATCGACGGTGCGGGTTTGGCGGCTCCCGAGCTGGTGGCAGAAGTTGCAGTCCGACTTCAGCGAGTCAAGCCAGTGGGCCTGGGACAGCATCCGCGTCCCCATGCCGTTGCCGTCGTCGCCGGTGCCGGGGAAGAGGCTCTCGTCGGGCGGCGCCATCAGCGACAGCCAGTAGTCGCCGGGATAGACCCTCGCGGCTTCCGCTGGCGTCGTTGCGATGGTTGCCTGGAGCGTGACCGGGTCAGCCGTGGGCCTCATCTCGAGCGGCTCCGAGTCGACCAGGCTGTAGCCCCGCAACCACACGGCGTAGCTCGCGTCAGGCAATTCCGGCAGCATGAAGCGGCCCTCGTCGTCGGTGACGACGATCTTCACGAACTTCGTGGGCAGGTCTCCCGTCTCCGCGATCACCCAGACGCCGGCTTCGGGGCCCTGGGCGCTCTGGACGACACCGCTGATGTAGCCGTCAGGTCCGGGGAGTCGGACTGTGGAATCAGTCTCGGTCGGCGTACAGGCAACGGCCAGGAGAACGCCGGGGGCGACAACGAACTGGGTGAGCCTGAAGGTGGTCATGGGAACACCTTAGCGTCCCCGGGTGCAGTAGCAGAACGGCGCTGCGACTCGAAGGCATGGTGGATGAGCGCCAGCTTGGACTGGCCGTAGGCGTCCAAGGGGTTCGAAGTGACGATCGTTGCTGCCCTTGTCCTGCCGGTGCGACGAGACGTTGACTACGCCCGCATCGCGGCTCCGCCGGCCGGACTGGAGGAGCATCGGCAGCAGCAGGCGAGTCAGGTGGAACGTCCCGGGGGTAGTTCGTTCCCCAGTGGATCTCGAACCCGTCGGACCGGGTGCTATGGTGCTGGTTCCTCATGCACGGCGCAGGGTGTCCGTCTCTGCGCGTTTAGCCACGACGACGGAGCCTGCCGATGTACACCGATTCCTACGGGCGGTCGAATTCCGCTGGGCGGTCCAAGCTAAAGGAAGTAGCCGAGTCCCTGAGAAAAGGCGACTCGTCCCCGGCCGTGACCGTTCGGCAGTTGCTGGCGTGGTTTGGTCAACATCGTCGAGGCTGGCGTGTGGTGGCAACGATCAAAGGGGCGCTTCGTCACGCCGGGCTGTCGACGGAACCAGATTTCGCAACTGCCTATATCGATGGGCGCTTGAGGTTCGCGCTTTCTCAACCTAAGGAGGCCACTCCCGAAGTCGGTGATGATCAGCGGAGGAAAGCCAAGACCGAGCATCAAAGCAAACAAGAGGAAGCGGGCGCCTCCGAGACACTCATCGACGACCCTGTGCTACGAGTTCGGATGCTGCCGGCCGCGAATCGGCCGCCAGTCACAGTGAACCGAGACGACTCCGTCGAAAGGGCGCTGTGCCTTATGGCGATGCACGACTACTCTCAGTTGCCGGTCGCACAAAGCGCACACCATGTTGACGGCATGGTCAGTTGGCGATCGATTCTGCTGGCTCGTATCAAGGGCGGGGCACCGGAACGTGTTGGCGAGTGCATGGAAAGACATGAAGAAGTCAGGGCGGACGACCCGCTGTTGACGGCGTTCCGCAAGATCGTCGACCACGAGGCCGTGTTGGTTCGGGCAACTGATCGTTCGATGGTGGGTATCGTCACGTCCACCGACCTGAGCACTATGTTCCGGGAACAGACCGAACCGTTCCTTCTCTTGAGCGAGATAGAGAATCAGCTTCGTCGGCTCATCAACGGGCGCTTCTCGCGTGAGGAGCTGGCGGCGGCGAAGGATCCGGACGACGAAGAGCGGGATGTAGATGGCGTGACTGACCTCACGTTTGGCGAGTGCACGCGTTTGTTGGAGAGGCCGGAGCATTGGGAGCGCCTTGGCTTGGGACTGGAGCGCAAGACCTTTGTCGTGGAGCTAGGCGAAGTCCGTAGGATTCGGAACGACGTAATGCACTTCGACCCCGATGGCCTGTCAGCAGACGATCTGCAGCGACTCAAGAATGTCCGTCGCTTGCTCCAGAGAGTCCTCTAGTGAGCGCAGGCTCCGGGGGACTGGGTCGGAAGCCAAGTGGAGCAGTCGTATGTGTGGCGCGCCGTCGCGGAGAGCTCCGGCGGGGAGATTGCGGGTCGAGGCCGCCCACAGGTCGCTGCGGTAGGGCACGGTAAGGCGGGCCCCGGTACGGTCGGTTGGCGCCGGCCGTCAGGCAGCGTGTCCGAGTTCCCGTAGCGGTTCCGCAATGGCTGCACAAGAGCTACCGGGACTGGGTCGGTGCCAGCGTGAGAGCCGCTGGCGTGACACTTGTCGCGTTGTGGGGCTACGATGGCAGTTCCGAGTGGTTGTAAGAGACGAAGGTGATTGATGATCACAGCGACGACGATGGCGAGCCGAGAATCTGACAGCGGCGCAACCACAGGCTACGAGGCCGAACTGTGGGCGATGGCCGACGCGCTCCGCGGTTCCATGGACGCGGCCGAGTACAAGCATGTCGTGCTCGGCCTCATCTTCCTGAAGTACATCTCGGACGCGTTTGAGGAGCACCACGCGGCCGTGCTGGCCGAGTGGGGGGAAGAGGCCGCGGAGGACCGCGACGAGTACATCGCGGAGAACATCTTCTGGGTGCCGCAGGAGGCACGCTGGGCGCATCTGAAGGCTCGGGCGCGGCAGCCGACAATCGGCCAGACGGTTGACGAGGCCATGACCGCGATCGAGCGTGACAACCCGGTACTGAAGGACGTGCTGCCCAAGGACTACGCGCGTCCAGCCCTGGACAAGCAGCGCCTCGGTCAGCTCATCGATATGGTCGGCAACATCCGCGTGGGTGACGCCGAAGCCCGCTCCCGGGACGTGCTGGGCCGTGTCTACGAGTACTTCCTCTCGCGGTTCGCCAGTGCCGAGGGCAAGAGGGGTGGCGAGTTCTACACGCCGCGCTGCGTCGTCAGGCTCCTCGTCGAGATGCTGGAGCCCTACCGTGGGCGGGTCTACGACCCTTGCTGCGGATCTGCGGGTATGTTCGTGCAGTCGGTCGAGTTCATTCGCGCTCATGCGAGCGGGAACGGCAACGACGGCAAGACGCGCGGCGACATCTCCATCTACGGCCAGGAGTCGAATTACACGACCTGGCGCCTCGCGAGGATGAACCTGGCCATACGCGGTATCGGTGGGCAAATCTCCCACGGCGACAGCTTTCACAACGACCGCCACCCTGACCTGAAAGCCGACTTTATTCTCGCCAACCCTCAGTTCAACGACAAGGACTGGGGCGGCGAGCGACTGGCCGAAGACAAGCGCTGGCACTACGGCACCCCCCCTAAGGGCAACGCGAACTTCGCCTGGGTGCAGCACATGGTCCACCACCTCGCGCCGAAGGGCGTAGCGGGGTTCGTGCTCGCCAATGGATCGCTGTCGTCGAGTCAGTCCGGCGAGGGAGAGATCCGGAAGAAGCTGATCGAGGCCGAGTTGGTCGACTGCATGGTGGCCCTGCCGGGACAGCTCTTCTACTCGACCCAGATTCCCGCCTGTCTGTGGTTTCTGGCGCGCGAGCGCAAGCGCCGGGGAGAGATTCTCTTCGTCGACGCGCGGAAGCTTGGCCGGATGGTGGACCGAACCCACCGCGAGTTGACCGAGGAGGACATTGCTCGGATCGCCGGCGTTTACCATGCGTGGCGGACGGGAGAGGAGGACGACGGCTACGCCGATGTTCCCGGCTTCTGCAACAGCGCTTCGCTGGACGAAGTGCGAAAGCACGGCCATGTGCTTACGCCGGGCCGCTATGTTGGCGCGGCGCCTCAGGCAGATGACGGGGAGCCGTTCGAGCACAGGATGAAGCGGCTGGTCGCCGAGCTTCGCCAACAGCAGGCTGAAGGCGCCAATCTCGATGCCGCGATCGCCGAGAACCTGAAGGCGCTGGGGTTTGGGGGCACAGGGCGGTGAGCAACGCCGACGAACGGCGCTGGCAACAACGGCTCGACAACTTCGGGACAGCGCTCGCTCAGTTGACGAAGGCCTGCGATCGCGAGAAGTACGACGACCTTGAGCGCGCCGGCCTGATCAAGACTTTCGAGTTCTGTTTCGAGCTGTCGTGGAAGGTGCTCAAGGACCTGCTCTTCTACGAGGGGCATGACGTGAACGCGCCGCGAGCCGTGATCCGCAAGAGCTTCGAAGCCGACTACATCGACGAGGACGACTGCGAGACCCTCCTCGACGCGCTGGATAAGCGGAATCTCCTTAGCCACACCTATTGGCGGGAGGTAGCCAGGCAGGCAGAGTCGCTGATCAAGGAGGACTACTACCCGGTCCTTCTCCGGCTGTACCAGGCTCTGGACGCGAAGCGGACGGCATGACGGACGGTCTCAAGGACGAGCATCGCGAGGCGATCATCGCTCAGCTCGCAGCCAACCAACGCGTGGAACGAGCTGTGCTGTTCGGGTCGAGGGCAACCGGCACGAACACTGCGACATCGGACGTGGACATCGCGCTCTTCGGCGACCGGCTGACGCTGACGGACCAGGCGCGACTGGCCGCAGCATTGTACGAGATTCCGATGGCACAGGCGGTCGACCTGGTTCTGTACGACTCGATTCGTGATCGGGAGCTTCGGCAGCACATCCGGAACCAGGGCGTTGACTGGTTCGCGCGGTCGGCGAGCTCCTCCGGCTCCCCTGAGAACTGGCCGGTGCACCGCTTTCGGGAGCTACTTGAAGGACCAGTGCGAAACGGGGTTTACAAGCGTAAGGAACATCGGGGCCGTGGCGTGAAGATCGTGAACATGGGTGAACTCTTCGCACATCCGAGGCTCCGTTCCGTACCGATGCGGAGAGTGGATCTGTCGGAATCCGAGATGGACCGCTTCTCGGTTGAACAGGGCGACCTGCTCTTTGCGCGACGTTCGTTGGTAGCTGAAGGTGCGGGAAAGTGCTGCGTCGTCCTCGATGTAGACGAGCCGACAACGTTCGAATCCTCGATAATACGTGCTCGGCCGGACTCGAAACGATCGGACTCTCTCTATCTTTACTATTTCTTCAGTTCTCCATCAGGGTTGCACTTGCTTGACACGATCCGTCGTCAAGTTGCAGTCGCTGGAATCACGGGTAGGGACCTCTCCGAACTGACCGTTCCCGTTCCACCCGTCGGGCACCAGCGTGCCATCGCCGGTTGCCTAGGCGCGCTGGACGACAGGATCGAACTGAACCGCCGGATGACCGCGACGCTGGAGGCGATGGCGCGGGCGCTGTTCAAGTCGTGGTTCGTCGACTTTGATCCCGTACGGGCGAAGATGGAGCGCCGGGCCACGGGATTGCCGCAAGACATCGCCGACCTGTTCCCCAGCCAGCTCGTTGATTCCGAGATGGGCGAGATACCGGAGACGTGGTCCGTAGGGTCTCTTGGGGACATCGCGACGTTACGGCGAAGCGGAGTTGATCCGGCGAGTGTGGCGAGAGATACGCCCTGTATTGGACTTCAGCACATGCCCCGGCAATCAATTGCTTTGTCGCATTGGAGCGAGGCTGGAGGCATCTCGAGCCGGAAGTCTGCGTTCAGGGCTGGCGATATCCTGTTCGGCAAGCTCCGGCCCTACTTCCACAAAGTTGGTCTCGCGCCGGTTGATGGCATCTGCTCCACGGATATCGTCGTCCTAAAGGAGCGGAAGCCCGGTTGGTCGGCGTTCGTCTTGGCCTGCGTCTCGTCGTCAGCGTTTGTTGAGCACACAAGTCAGACCTCTACGGGCACGAAGATGCCTCGAACGAATTGGCAGGCCATGAGTTCCTACGAACTTTGTACGCCGAGGGATGCTGTGGCAAGAAAGTTTCGCGACATCACGTCACCGTGGCTGGAACGAATCGTCGGGAATGTTCACGAAGCGCTTGCTTTGGCCGCCCTGCGTGACAGCCTTCTTCCCAAACTGATTTCGGGGGAGATCTGTGTAGGGAATGCAGAGATGGATGTGGAGGCCGTTGAGTGACACGTTCCTTCGCGACTTTCGCCGAGTCGGATGTTGAGGGCGCCGCACTCGAATGGCTTCTAGACCTTGGGTGGCAGGTGGCCCACGGTCCCCATCTTGCCCCGGATGCGACGGGTTCGGAGCGGGCGGACTACAGCGCAGTTGTTCTGGAGGATCGGCTGCGGGACGCCATTGACCGGCTGAACTCGGGGCTGCCCGCCGAAGCCGTGGGGGGCGCTTTCCGCAAGTTGACCGGGCCCGAAGGCGCGACGCTGGAAGCCCGGAACTGTGCGTTCCACCGGATGCTGGTGGACGGCGTAGCGGTCGAGTACCGGACCGATGGGGGTCCACTACGCGGAGCGCAAGTGTCTATTCTCGACTACGACGATCCCATGAACAGCGACTGGCTGGCAGTTAGCCAGTTCGCGGTTGTGGAGGGGGAGCGCGAGCGGCGGCCGGACATCGTGCTGTTCGTCAACGGCCTTCCGCTTGGTTTGATCGAGCTCAAGAACCCGGCCGACGAGAAGGCCACGGTGTGGACGGCCTGGAACCAGCTCCAGACCTACAAGGCCGAGCTCTCGAAGTTGTTCGTCTTCAACGCGGCGCTCATCGTTTCGGATGGAGTCGACGCGCGTCTGGGCACGCTTACTGCAGGGCGGGAGTGGTTCAAGCCGTGGCGCACGACAGACGGGGAGGCCCTCGCCGGCCCGCATCTGCCTCAGTTGCGAGTGATGCTTGAAGGGGTGTGCCAATGGGACCGGTTCCTGGAGTTGGTCCGCGACTTCATCGTGTTCGAGGATGACGGCGGCGGGAAGCTGGCCAAGAAGATGGCCGGATATCACCAGTTCCACGCCGTCGGAACGGCGGTCCGCGAAACGCTACGGGCCACCCGGTTGCAACGGCAAGGCCTCGAACTGCGTGAATCGCGCGGTGGCTACGAGTCCGGTCGGCAGCCGGGCGGTGAGCCTGGCGATCGGCGGATCGGCGTCGTCTGGCACACCCAGGGCTCTGGCAAGAGCCTCACCATGGCCTTCTACGCCGGACGCATCATCCGCGAGCCGGCGATGGAGAACCCGACAGTCGTAGTGTTGACCGATCGCAACGACTTGGATGACCAACTCTTCGGCACGTTCTCACGCTGTCAGGACCTGCTGCGACAGCCGCCGACCCAAGCCGGCAGCCGTGCCGACTTGCGCGCCAGACTGTCCGTCGAATCGGGCGGCGTAGTGTTCACCACGATCCAGAAGTTCTTTCCGGAGGAGAAGGGCGACCGGCATCCCGAACTGTCGAGGCGCCGGAACATCGTGGTAATCGCTGACGAGGCGCACCGCAGCCAGTACGACTTCATCGACGGCTACGCCCGCCACATGCGCGATGCGCTCCCCAACGCTTCGTTCATCGGCTTTACCGGTACGCCGATCGAGCTGGAGGACGCCAACACGAGGGCAGTGTTCGGCGACTACATCAGCGTGTACGACATCGAGCGATCCGTCGAGGACCGCGCGACGGTGCCGATCTACTACGAGAGCCGGCTGGCGAAGCTCGGACTGGTTGAGGCCGAGCGGCCAAGGATCGATCCGGATTTCGAGGACGTGACGGAGGGCGAGGAAGTCGAACGCAAGGAGAGGCTGAAGACGAAGTGGGCGCAACTCGAAGCGGTCGCCGGCACCGGACCCCGGCTCAGGCTCATCGCCAAGGACATCGTTTCGCATTTCGACAGGCGGCTCGAGGCCATGGACGGCAAGGCGATGGTCGTCTGCATGAGCCGCCGCATTTGCATCGATCTCTACGCCGGGTTGACTCGGCTGCGTCCGGACTGGGATGACGAGAATGACGACCAGGGCCGGATCAAGGTCGTGATCACCGGCAGTGCCTCGGATCCTCCTGACTGGCAGCCGCACATCCGCAACAAGGCGCGCCGCGAGATGCTGGCGAAACGGTTTCGCGACCCCGACGACCACCTCCAGCTCGTCCTCGTGCGGGACATGTGGTTGACAGGCTTCGATGCGCCGAGCCTGCACACCATGTATGTGGACAAGCCGATGCGGGGCCACGGGCTGATGCAGGCGATCGCGCGGGTGAACCGGGTCTTCCGGGACAAGCCGGGCGGCTTGGTCGTCGACTACCTCGGGCTCGCACATGAACTCAAACGGGCACTCGCGACCTATACGGAGAGTGGAGGCACGGGCGCGACCACCGTGGATCAGTCCGAAGCTGTGGCCGTGATGTTGGAGAAGTACGAGGTGTGCTGCGGCCTGTTCCACGGCTTCGACCATTCCGGATGGATCAACGGAAGGGCGTCTGAACGGGTTGGCCTGCTGCCCGGGGCGCAGGAGCACATCCTGGCGCAAGAAAACGGCAAGGAGCGCTGTCAGCGGGCCGTGCGCGAACTCTCACAGGCCTTCGCGCTTGCCGTTCCTCACGAGGAGGCAATGCGGATCCGCGACGATGTGGCGTTCTTCCAGGCCGTCCGTTCGGTGCTGGCGAAGCGCGCGGAAGGCGAGGCGCGTCCCGAGGAAGAACTGAGCTACGCCATCCGGCAGATCGTCTCACGAGCCGTGGCCTCGGAAGGAGTCGTCGATGTCTTCGCCGCGGCCGGCCTGGAGAAGCCCGACATCTCCATCCTCTCCGAGGAGTTCCTTGTCGAAGTGCGGGGCATGAAGCAACGGAATCTCGCGGTCGAGTTGTTGCAGAAGCTGCTCAAGGGGGAACTGGCCGTTAGGAAGCGCAAGAACGTCGTCCAGGCGCGGTCCTTTGCTGAGTTGCTCGCCCGTACCGTTCGCCGGTACGCGAACCGAGCCATCGAGGCCGCGCAGGTCATCGAGGAACTGATCCAGCTCGCTCGCGACATGCGCGAAGCGAACGCCCGTGGCGAGGCGTTGGGGCTCTCGGACGACGAACTCGCCTTCTACGACGCCCTTGAGACGAACGACAGCGCCGTGCAGGTGCTCGGTGACGAGACGCTACGCGACATCGCCCGCGAGCTGGTCGAGACCGTACGGAACAACGTCAAGATCGACTGGACGCTCCGCGAGAACGTCCGCGCCAACTTGAGGCGGCTGGTCAAGCGCGTACTGCGGAAGCACGGCTACCCGCCCGACAAGCAGGAGAGCGCAACGCAGACTGTGCTCGAACAGGCGGAAGTGCTGTGCGCTGACTGGTCCGTATGACAGAACGTCGACGCCGGCCTGTGCTCCGTTCCTGAGTTGGCGGCGGGCGGTTTGCCCGCCTTGGTGGTGCACTCTTACTGGTCTGGCGTCCCTGGCAGGCTCGTACCCAAGATTCTCGTGCAGTCCGAACTTCCACTAGCGGGGGCCGCCTCCAGAGCCGGTCCGGACTTCAGAGGCTGGGCCCGTCAACCCTCCTAGTGATACGCTCCTGATGTAGGGACACAGCCTCTGCCGCGGAACGTCTATGCTCTGGCGTTGTGCCGTGCGGAGGCTTTTCTGCGCTCGCCATGGTTCAAGCTCTAGCCTGTTTCGACACAATTCAGCCCTTGACGACACGACGACGCCTCCTGACGCAGTTGCTCATGGCGCCCTCTTCGATGTGACTCCCAGATGAAAGATCACGACGTACTAGAATTTGTTAGGGCGCTTGGCGCAAAACTCGCGAGTAGGTCGCGTCATGTTTGTATGTTCCTCGGTGCCGGAGTTGGTAAAGCGTGTGGCCTACCCGATGTGATTGGACTTCAGGAGGCAGTCGTAGAGGCCATAGAGGAGCCAGGGCGCACCATACTTGAGAGTCAACTCGCAAAGCGCGATCTCGAAGCGGTGCTAAGCAGGCTTCGCAGGATTTCCGCTCTCGTCACGGGCGATGCCACAGTGGACGAACTGACGTCCGCCATGGCTAAGGAACTGGATGCGTCGGTGTGTCAGGCCATTGTGAGAGCGCTGAGTGGCGCCACTGTCGACCCCTCGGCGACACGAGACCTCGCTGCTTGGGCAGGTCGCTCAAACTACCGGCTACCACTTGAACTGTTCACTGTGAACTACGACCTCCTGCTCGAGGAGGCGCTGGAGACCAGAAAAGTACCCTACTTCGACGGTTTCGTGGGCACGTTGAGAGCTCGCTTCCACGCCGAACTGGTGGAGTCACTGGCGAGCGGGGAGGCTGAAGCGGTACCCGGCTTCTTCGTCAGGCTCTGGAAGCTACACGGGTCCCTAAACTGGACGTGGCAAGGGAGCGGGGAGATCGTCCGTCTCGGCCAAGCGGTCCCGAGTGGCCAAGCCGCGGCCATCTACCCGTCGGATGCCAAGTACGAAGAGTCAAGGCGGGTTCCGTTCGTCGTCCTGCAAGACCGGCTGCGACGGGCACTTCACGAGCCCGAAACGCTACTCCTAGTTGCGGGGTATTCCTTTGGCGATGAGCACCTCAATGAGTACATTCTGAACGCCGCGAGCCGGCGGGCCCGCTCCGAGTTCATCGTGTTCTCGTTCTCGGGGATACCAGAACAGCTGGAAGCCTTCGCGCGAAGAACCCCCAATCTACAGATTCTCGCTCCGGAGGAGGCGATCGTAGGCGGTGTGCGGGCGAAGTGGAAGGAGCCTGAAGACGCTCCGGCGGACGTATGGGCTGACGGGAAGTTCTTGCTTCCAGACTTCCGACACCTCGCGGGGTTCTTGGCCCGGAGCACGAGGCCGGACCACGGCGGCGCCTTCTCCCTAGCGGAAGCCCTTCGAGGGTTCTCGAAAGATGCCCACGAGTAGGCGAAGGCGGCCATGATCGAGAAGGACCCGACTCGGATTGGCGAAGTACACCACGTTCTTGGCGCGACCGTCACGGTTGCTCTCGACCCAGACTTGGCGGGTACTGCGCCGGTCTTCCGTGGGCGTCTGCAGCCGGTCGGTCAGATTGGTTCACTAGTCAGGATTCCCCAAGGTCCCGTCGATCTGGTTGCGACGGTGACTTTGGTCGGCATCGCGGAACTTTCCACTCCGCTACCTCCAACAGAAGCTATCCAACACGACAACCGCTGGCTCCAAGTTCAGTTGCTGGGCGAGATCGATCGGGGAAGTGGTTCTTTCAGCCGGGGCGTCAGTTCCTATCCTGGCCTCGACGACCCAGTCCACTTTGCGACGCGCGAAGAGCTTGTGGCGTTGTTTCCACACTCCGAAACCGAGAGTCTTCGGTTAGGTTCTTTGGCGGCAAACGAGGATGTTCCAGTTTGTGTGAACGCATCGCGGTTCGTCGTGCGTCACGCGGCCATTGTGGGATCCACAGGCTCTGGGAAGACCAGCGCGGTTGCCTCGATTCTCCAGGGTCTCGTGCGAGGCGGATGGGCTGCTGCGAACGTTGTTCTCATTGACCCACATGGCGAGTATGCCCAAGCATTGGACGGAACCGCGTCGCTCAGGACCGTACTTTCTACTAAGGGCGATCGGCTCCGAGTGCCGTTCTGGGCGCTACCCGCCGCCGACATAGCTCGGATCTTCTGTGGTGGCTCTGGCGGGCAGTCCTTCTTAAGCCGGTACACTGAGCTGGTACGAGCTGCCCGCCGGAAGTACGTCCGAGAGAGCGACTGGCTGGCGCTGGATGAGAGCGCCGTCATGGCAGACACGCCGGTTCCTTTCGATCTCCGGTCAGTTTGGTATCATCTCGACTACGAGAACAACACGACGCTGGACAAAGAAAAGAACGTGTGTGTGACGTGCGACGGCGATCCGGCCAGGCTGATTCCGGCGACATTCGAGCCTTACGGCCCTGGGGGACAGCCACCTAACCAGGGTCCGTCGTACGCAGTCTTCGGAACGGCCCCGGATCAGCTTCGGCTTGGCCTTCTGGATCCCCAACTGCGCTTCTTGCTGGAGCCAGACGGGCTGGCTGCAGAAGAAGACCCCTTGGTCGAAGTCGTCCAGGAGTGGCTCGGAGCGAGAGCGCCTGTGTCAGTCCTCGACTTTAGCGGCGTCCCGGCAGCAGCAGCAGACCTCGCCATCGGGGTCATCCTGAACTTGATCTTCGAAATCGCTCTCCGGAGCAAGTTCGATGGTTCGGGTATTGGCCGGCCTAGCCCGGTGCTCGTGGTGCTAGAAGAGGCCCACCGCTACCTCGGCGAGACTGCCAGTCCCCTGACCCGACAGTCAGCCAACAGGATCGCCAGGGAGGGACGCAAGTACGGAGTCGGACTCTTGCTGGTGACTCAGCGGCCTACTGAGCTACCGGGCACTGCCTTGGCGCAGTGCGGAACGCTCCTATCCTTGCGTCTTTCGAACTCTGAGGACCAAGGCACGATCCGGGCGGCGCTTCCGGACACGGTCGCTGGTTTGGCGGCTGTGCTACCGTCTCTTCGCACGGGTGAGGGTGTCGTCAGTGGCGAATCAGTCGTCCTCCCTGCGCGCGTTCTCTTGGACATGCCTAACCCAAGACCCCACGCTGATGACCCTCCTCTCGATTCATGGCGCAAGGAGCCGCTGGTACCTGATGTTGGGCCTGCCCTAGCCGAGTGGAGAGGAACTTACGAGGTTGATGAATGATTGAGTGGATTCCTGTGACTTCTAGCAGGATAGTCGCTGAAGCCTACGACCCGACGACCGAGACCATCTATGTTCGCTTCCCCAATGGCGTGGAATGGAGATACTCGAATTGTCCGCCTCGCATCTGGCAGGAGTTTACCGCCGGCTCCGGACGGGGAAAGTACATACACGACGTGCTGAACCACAAGCCACATGGCAGGTACAGTGGCTAGATAGATAGCGGGCCTCTGGCCGGTTTGTGTCGGAAAGGTCCGAGCGCGAGAGCGCTTCCATTGCTTGACGAACCGCCACGCGTCGTCGACTCGGTGCTGCAGCTTGGCTCGTCTATTGGCGGCTGCGTTCCCCAAACTCCGGACGCACCTCGTCCGCGTGGACGAACCGCGCGCTGCCCTTCTTCACCGTTTCGTCCACCTCGGCCATGGCCTGGCGGGTCCCTGTGTTCGGGACCCGTTCCTCCGCGGTCTGCTTGAGCGCCCTGCCGACATCCGCGAAGCCGCGGTGCATGGCGCCGCCGAACAGGAGCCGGGCCATCGGCGCCAGAGGCCCTTCCAGGGTGTCCGTGTTGAAGTAGGTGCAGCTCGTCTCGCTTCGCTTCTCGAGTCGCTGTACGCGCAGCGCCTTGACGAGTCCGAGGGCGACGTTCGTGCTCCAGGCCAGACGGGTCGGCGGTTCGATGATCGCGATGCGTTCGGTCTGCTTCCGGTTGTAGCGGTCCAGCTTGACGTCGAAGTGGATGGGGGAGCCCACGCGGACATCCGTCTTCGTGTAGGTCCGGGCGAAGGGATTCCACTCGTGGTAGCGGTCGAGATCGACGAGGAGGTCCCAGGCCACCTCGATCGGAGCGTCGATCTCTACCGGTTCCGAATCGATGGCGCGCTTGAACATCCGGGGGCCTCCTCGTCGTGTCTATTCGTGGCCGAGCGACCTGAACCAGCCGTCCGATTCTTCCCAAAGGCGGCGCGACGCTGCTTCGTCGCGCGCGTCAGGGATCGGTTCGGCTTTCGCGCAGCGTTCATAGTAGTGGCCGCCTTCCAGGCGAGGGTCCGTGGCGCAGTGGATCGTGGTCTGGGCGGCCTGGGCCGGCGTCAGGAGGATCAGAGGCGCCAGTGGCGTGATCAGGCGCTTCGTCTGTTTGAGCAGTCGGGGTTCGTCCTGCCAGCCGAAGGTCATGTTCGAGTAGGCCGAGCCTGGATGCAGGGCGGCCGCCCGGAGGTTGCCGTCCGCGGCGTAGCGGCGCTGCAGCTCGAAGCTGTGGTGGATCAGGGCCAGCTTGGACTGGCCGTAGGCGGTCCAGGAGTCGGCCCCGTCCGGGGCCGCGAAGAGCCGAGCGTTGCTGCCCTTGTCGTGCTGGTGCGAGGAGACGTTGATCACCCGCGCATCGCCGCTCCGCCGGCCGGACTCGAGCAGCATCGGCAGCATCAGGCGGGTCAGGTGGAACGTGCCGAGGTAGTTCGTCCGCCAGTGGATCTCGAACCCGTCGGCGGAAACCCTGCGCTCGCGCCAGCGCCAGAGCACGTCGCGGAGGATGCCTGCGTTGTTGACCAGCACGTCCAGGCGGCCGCCGGACATCTCCCGGTACCAGGCGGCGAAGTCGGCGACGCTACCGGCGTCGGCGAGATCGAGCCGGTGGGCCTCGATTCCGTTCGGCCGCGGCCCGGCGTCCGGCAGGTCCCGCAGCAGGGTCTCCCGGGCGGCGTCGCTGTCGCGCGGGCAGGTGACCGCGACGTCGGCGCCCCAGAGGGCCAGCGTTCTCGCGACCTGGTAGCCGATCGATCCGGGCGTCGCGCCGGTGACGATCACCTTTCTGTCCGACATGTCGACCCGGTCGGCCATCGGCTTGCGCGAGAAAAGCTCCACGATGTGGTGGAACGCCTTCGAGAGGCCGGAACCAGGTCGGTATGCCATGAGGTCTGGTGGCGCGTTCGGACTGGCCAGCGCCACCGACCCGTTCGGCAACCCGGCAGGCAACACTGCTCCGGCCGCTGCCTATTCCTCGTCGTCCTCGAAGTACCTCGCGACCGCCCCCCTGGCGGCGAGTTCGTTGGCGGCGTACCGTGCGGCCATCTTGGGGTCCTTCCATCTGCCTGCCTGCATGAGTTCGGCGGTCGAGGCGCCCCTGGCGACGAGTGACTGTGCGCCGCCCACCCGCAGTGAGTGGCCGCTGACCCGCCCCTGGAATCCCGCATCCCGCGCCCGCCGCTGGATGGCCTTGCGGATTCCGCTCTCGCTGAACGCCCTGTCGCTGATGGTCCCTCCGTTTCTGGCAACGCCGCGGAACAGGGGGCCGGAAGCGATTCCAGCGGCTTCGCGCCAGGCGGCGATGGCCGCCATCGTGGCGCGGCAGACGTAGAGCGTTTCGCCTTCCGCCCCTTGGTCCGTCTTGCTCCGGCGGAGACCGAGCCTGCCGCTTCCGTCTTCCGCGAATTCGACATCCTGGACCCGGACCGCGGCGAGTTCGCTGATCCTGAGCAGGCCGTCACTGCCGAGGCGGAGGAGTGCCGCGTCGCGCAGTCCGGCCTTTGTGCCGTCGGCCTCCGCGCGCCGGGCTGCGGCGGCGACCTGTTCCCTCTTGAGTCCCTCGACCTGCCCGCGGCCCCTGCCCGCGCCTGCCCTCGTCAGGCCTTCGAGAGTGCGGCGGGTAGCGTGTCCGCGCGGGTCGCCTGCCCCGGCAAGCCGGGCCGCGGCGCCGATGGCGGTGGCTGCAATCGCCAGGGATGCCGGCGCGAGACCTCGTTCGGCCTCGGCCCTGAGGAATGCGGCCACCGCGTCGTCGTCCGCTTCGCGGTCGGCGAGGAAAGCGCAGAAGCGCTGCACGGCTTGGCGGTAGGCCCTGTGCGTGTTCGCCGCGAAGGAGTCCTTGAACAGGTTGGAGATCGACTCCAACTCCGCTGCCGTGAGTCTGGCTGGTGGAGTCGTCCTCATCGTGCTGTGTCGTCCCAGTGAATCGTCGGGCGGATAGGCCAGATAATGGCAAGTATCGCCAATATCCGGGCTTTGTCAAGGCCCGAATCGGGGTTGACGACCGCTCGCAGCGGTCTTGAGAGGCCAATTTGGCCGGGTCACTTGCCCTGGAATGGCCGGATTTCTGGTCTGAAGACGTGTCCGAGTCGCGCACGTACCTGCTCAGGCTGCCCGCGAGCGTGGACGTGTCGGTGGAGTTGACCGGAATGACGATCGACTTCGACTGCAGGGTGGGCGGCGACCGCTGCACGAACCACGGAAGCACCCGGGACGACTCGTGGAGCGGCAGCTTGAATGCCGGCAGTCACTCAGTCAAGGTGTACCCGTACGCGAAGGGACCGGGGAACTACTCGCTCACGGTCACCGCCACGAGAACGCTGACCTACGTGGCCACGCCGACGGGCATCTCGGCAACGATCTGCGACGAGAATGACGCGGGCGGAGAGTCCTGCACCGAGATTCGCATCGATGAGTCGATCACGGTTACGGCCCCACCCCCAGCGCCACCGCCTCCTCCACCCCCACCGCCACCAGGTCCGGGTGGAGGCACTCCCGCACCGACGCCAAGCGGAAGTTCCCTGGCGGCGGCCACGAGTGACGTAAACTGCCAAGGCTGGAACATCGACGACGGCGACGGATTCGATGCTCTACGAAGGAACTCCGATGGAACAACCCGGCGGCACCAAGCCCTCGACATCCAGGTCAGTAGTCGCGACGCCAGCTTCTTCGCTCTCGCCGATGGAACCATAACGAGCTATGCGTCGTCAGCGACCTGTGGTTTCCAGATCGCGGTTCGCCTGCCGAGTGGCGGCCGGCATGTGTACTGTCACATGGACGAGGACGATAGGTTGGCCGCCGGGACCGAGGTCCGCGCGGGTGATCGAATCGGATCGTATGGCCCTTCGGGCGTGACATTCGGGTCGCACCTTCACTTGAAGGTAACCGACTCCAACGACCGTCCGATAGATCCCGTCGAGGCCGCTGGAGGGGAAAGCGTCATGGCAGCCGCCGGGTTCACATTCAACAGTTCTGACGCCGAGCACTGCGCCGGGGAGTAGAGAGATGAAGCAAAGGATTAGGCAAGGAACGAGATTCTGGACGTTCGCGTTGGTTGTTGGCTGTTTGGCCGGCGTGGCACAGGCGGAGAGTCTGATCCCACTTCAAGGCGGAGTGGCCGGGGGTGTTGTGGAGTCAGGAGGTCGAGCCGCCCTGCTCGTTGACGGCGGTGAACGCCGAGCCTCCACGTTGGTTCTCATCGACGACCGGGGAATCCAGGGCAAGATCGACCTTCCGCCAAGGCGCGTGGGTCGCACTTTGACGGTGCTTACCGACGGCCGGATTCTGCTGGAAAGCCAGGACGCCACGACCATGTACGATCGAGTTCAGCACTACGACATCGTCGAGATTCGCGGCGATCGCCTGGAGACGTCCTGGAGTTGGAGCAGCAGAGACGCTTTTCCTGGAGTCGAGACCGGAAACCATGGCTTCCCCGTGGTCATCTCCGGGGATGGCCGCGCGTGGGGCGCGGGCGGTGGCGCGTCCTTCTCTTTTGGCGCGACAGGGACTAGCGTCTTGACGGTCCGGAACGAACGATTTGAGGCCGGTCAAGAGCTCTCCGACCTCCGCAAGTGGGAGGACTTTCTCCCCCACTTCGTCTATCTGGATTCGGCCGGTCCTGTCATCCTGGCGCCCTGGAACAAGGGCGCCTACATCGTCCACTTCGCGGAAAGCGGGTCCCCACTTGTCATGCCGGCGCTCTTCGACAATGGCGCTGAGGAGTACGACTTCTTGTGGCAATGGGAGGAACGTGTCTTGTGGGCCGAGTCGTCCCTCTACTGGAAGGGCTACGAGTTGCCGGATCTCGGCTTGTCCGGGGTGGATGAAGAGCCGGTCTGGGTGCTCGACAAGTCGTCGGGCGCGCCGCATCCTGAGCGAGGAGTGGTGCAAGTAAGTAGTCGGGAGGGCGCTTACCGCGTGGAGCACGCGTGGCGTGATCCGGTGACCGGAGTTGAGGAACGTCGGGCCTCCGCGTGGCATAGCGATTACCACAGCGAGGACGCGGCGGGCCGGCAACGGCGAATAGCGCCGAGCGCAAGCCCGTGGAGCAACGATGTCTTCGTTAGTGCAGATGGCCGCCACGCGGCCGTTGTCGAGGAGGGCCGCTCCCGTGGTGTCGCTACTGTCCACGCTCGTGCGTTGACCCTTCATCCGGCGCCTCCGGAACCGCCCCTCAAAGCAGACCGGGATGCGGAGGCGAGGGCCGACGGCGAGCGCCTCGGAAGGGTGGAGTGGTAGAGGCCGTGTACTTGTCGTGGAGGCGCCGGCCATCGGTTGGTTCACGGCGTTCTTCAGCCCGGTAGTCGAGACCGCGAGGCGCCTGGGTCACTCGGCAGGGCCGACCGGCGTGCCGTAGGGAACCGGCGGCTCGCGCTCGTGCGTCGGGCCGAGCGCGACGATGCGCCATTGCCCGCGCGTCGCTCGAAGGTCCAGAGACTGCGTCTCATAGCTCGCCTCGCGCACGTACTCGACCTCGAGGCGGACGATCTCGCCCAGCTCCTCTTCGCCGGTCACCGCGACTCCCTTGAGGCCGGCGACGCGCTGTCGCAGGTACTGCTCGAACGGGGCGTCGCCCATCTCGTCGCGCACGGATTCGAGCTGTTCCCGGACCTCTCCGGCGAAGAGATCGAGATACGCCTCCGCGGCGCCGTCCTCGCTCGCTTCGATCATCTGCCAGAAGACCTCCCGCGGTTCGCTTGCATCGGCCGAACGCTCGGGCAGGCGGTCGCGAAGCGCGATCGCCAGGCCTGCCGCCAGAACCAGCGCGGTCAGTGCCGTGGCGCCGGCGTTTCGGGTCATCCTCACTGCGGTTGTCTGGAGGGGGGACTGGTCAGCTCGCGGCGCAGAAAGTCGATGTCGATCGTGCTCCGCCCCGGTTCGAGGATCGTCTTCCGCATACGCGGCAGGACGCGTTCCATCGTCTCCAGGTAGGAGCGGGTGCGGACTTCGTCCCGGTTGCCGCGGGCGGCGGTGGCGATTGCCCGGAAGCGGTCCCCCTCACCGGTCGCGCGCTCGACTTCCGCGGTCCGGAAGCTCTCGGCCTGCGCCACCAGCGTGCGCGCTTCGCCGCGGGCGACCGGCACGACCTCGTTGCGGTAGCTCTCCGCCTCTCGGATCAGGCGGTCGCGATCTTCGCGCGCGCTGGCCACGTCGTTGAACGCTTCGCGCACCGGGCTTGGCGGGCTCACTCCCTCGAGACTCACCGAGAGCACGGTGGCGCCGGTCTCGAAGCGGTCGAACAGCCCCTGCGACGCGGCCTGGACGCTCTGCTGCACGGCGACCTTGCCGGTCGTCAGCAGTTCGTCGACGCTCATGCCGGCGATCACTTCGAGCAGGGCGCTGCGTCCGCTGGCCTCCAGCACGGACTCGACGTTCCGGAAGCGCAGCGCGTAGGCGAGCGGATCGTGGATCGCGTACGAGACGATGAGTCGGACGTGAACCACGTTCCGGTCGCCGGTCAGCCACCGGGCTTCCGCCGCCGGAGACTCGCCGCCCAGCACCCGGTCCGGCGCGGCGAAGCCGAGGGTCAGTCGCTTCGCCTCCCTCACCTTCAGCTTGTCGACGCGGCCCACCGGTCGAGGCCAGTTCCAGTGCACCCCCGGCCCGGCCGGCGCGGCCGTGGCTCGGCCCAGCACGCGCACCACGGCCTCTTCGTCGGGAGCGACGAAGTAGACGCCCCAGCCCAGCCACATCAGGGCCAGGGCCAGCGCCGTCGTGGCGAGCGCGCGAAGCCTCATTGGGTTCCCCCGCCCAGGAGCGAGAAGAGCTCGGAGTCCGCCGACAGGATGACCGTCGTCTGATCGTCGAGGATCGATTCGTAGGACTCGAGAGTGCGCAGGAACCGGTAGAGAGCGGGATCCTGGCGGTAGGCGTCACCGTAGATGCCGGCCGCCTCGGCATCGCCCTTGCCGCGGAGGATCTCGGATTCGCGGTAGGCGGCGGCCAGGATCAACTCGCGGTCCCGGTCGGCCTCGGCGCGGATGACCATCGCCTGCTCCTCGCCCTGGGCGCGGTACTCCTTCGCGATCCGCTCGCGCTCGGCCCGCATGCGGGCGAAGACGGACTCGAGGTTCTGCTCGGGGAAGCTCAGGCGGGTGAGCTGCACTTCGAGGATCTCGACCCCGAGCTGCGGGCGGGACACCGCGCCGGCGGACTCGCGGACTCCGGCGGAAACCTGTTCGATCCGCAGTGCCTTCGGCTCGGTGGACACGAGTTGGGAGAGCTCCGTGCGGCCGAGGGCGGCCGCCAGACCCGCCCATACGACGTCGTGCAGCCGCATCTCGGCGCCCGAGATGTCGCCGATCGTCTCGAGGAACCGGGCCGGGTCGGCGATCCGCCAGACGACCGCGGTGTCGACGACCAGGTTCTTCTTGTCCTGGGTCAGGAACTCGGCCGGCGCGGGATCGTAGAGGAGCACGCGGTTGTCGAAGCGAATCCGGCGGTCGATCGGCCACTTGAACTGGAGGCCCGGCGCCTCGACCGTGCGGACCGGCTTGCCGAACCGGGTGACGATCGCGCTCTCGGTCTCCGGGACGACGAACACGGACCGCGCCAGCGCGACGATCGCCAGCACGGCCAGGCCGGCGCGCCACCAGGACGTGCCACGGCCGGTCGTGTGCTCGTGACCGTCGCCGCCGTCGTGGCGGTGCGCCTCCTCGTGGTGGTCGTGAGGGTGACCGTGGCGGTCGTCGTGATGTCCATGGCTGTGTTCAGTCATTGCGCTACTCCACCGTGACCGTCATGTTCGACTTGGTGCTCGTGGCTTTGATTCGTCATGGGTCTACCTCGTTCCATCCGTGCGCCCGGTGACGGGCGCACGGACTGGTTCACGGGTGGCGCGGCTCCGCGCCACCCGGGTTCTGGGCGCCGCCCGGTGGCGGCACGTACACATCGAGAAGGCGGTCGTCCGCTTCGTCCACGAAGACGAAGCGCTTGCGGCCGGCGTCGGCGTCGGTGATCAGTTTCGGCTTGCCGGCGAGCGAACTCTCCAGCGTCTCCAACTGGAGGCGGAACCGGTGCAGGTCGCGGGCCCGGCGGTACTCCCCGGCGCGCAGCTCGAAGCGCTCACTCTCGCCGAGGCCCGCTTCGACGCGCCGGGTCTTGTAGGCCTCGGCCTCCAGGAGCTGCCGGCTCGCTTCGCCGCGGGCGAGGGGCAGGCGCTCCAGCGCGTAGCCCTCCGCCTCGTCGATCAACGTTTCCCGCTCCTCGAGCGCGCTCGCCGCGTCGCGGAAAGCGTCCACGACGTCGAGCGGCGGGTGGGCGTCCTGAACGGTCGCGCTCACCACCTCGACGCCAGCGCCGAGGGTGTCGAGCTGCGCTCCGAGGTGGCGGCGCCACGCCGTCTCGATGCCGTCGCGCTTGCCGGTCAGCACGTCGTCGAGCGAGTGGCCGGCGAGCACGGTGCGGAGCGAGCGCTCGGCGCTCGCCTCGACGAGGAGTGCCGGATCGGCGGCGGCGAAGGCAAAGGCCGCGGCGTCGGCGACGCGATAGTGGATGCGGGCCGCGACCTCGACCAGGTTCTCGTCCCCGGTCAGCATCAGGCGCTCGAGGGGCGGGGTGTCGTCGAAGCCGGCGTGACGGACGTTCCACTCGTAACTCGGCCTGGCGCCGGCCTCCGTTGGGGCGGCCGCCCGCGGCGAGCCGACCGCGGCAACGCGCAGGCGCTCCGGCTCGACCCGGGTCACCCGGTCCACGGGCCAGGGAAAACGCCAGTGGAGGCCCGGACCGAGTTCGCTGCCGACGTGGCGGCCGAAACGCTGCACGAGGCCTGTTTCCTGGGGCTCGATGATCCGCAGGCCGCTCGCCGCCCAGACCGCGGCGATGGCGAACGGCGCAGCGCGCAGCAGGCGGGGCGCCGACGCGCGAAGCCGCGCCGGGCTGTCTTCGAGCGCGTGTTCGATGCGGTGGACCGCCTCGCGCCGTCCGGCGTTCAGGGATCGCCAGCCGGCAATCAGACCCTCGATCGGGCCGGTCAGAGCGGGCAAGCGGCGCCAGCCGCGCCCTTCGCGGGCAGCCACCGCCCGCCCCTCGTAGAGCAGGCGGACGCAGTTCAGGATGACCAGCAGCGACGCCGCCTGGTGGACGATCGCCGCCGCCGCCGGAGGCAGCAATCCGAACGCGGCAAAGCCGACGGCGACGAAGTTGATGCCGAAGGCGAAGATCAGAATGCTGCTGCGAATCCGGGCGACCACCCGGCGGGAGTAGCGGAGCAGGGGCGCGAGGTAGTCGAGCCGGTCGGGCAGCAGGACGACCTGCGCCGCCTCGGCCGAGAGGTCGGCGGCGCCGTGGCCGATCGCCACGCCGACGGACGCGGCGGCGAGCGAGGGCGCGTCGTTGATCCCGTCGCCGACCATCAGGACGTTCCGGTCGCCGCGGGAGAGTTCCCGGAGCTGTCGCACCTTCTCCTCGGGGAGAAGCTCCGCGTGGACCTGTTCGATGCGCGTTCGGCGGCCGATCGCGCGTGCCGTCGCCTCGGCGTCGCCGGTCAGCATGACGATCGGATCGACGCCGGTCTGGCGGAGGTCGCCGACCGCGTCCGCGGCCTCGTCGCGCAGGGGATCCGCGAGGGCGAGGGCGCCGGCGAACGCGCCGTCGACCGCGACCGCCAGCCGGGTCTCGCCAGTGCCGGGTGTCGGGATGAGGCTCTCCGCCGCGGTCTTGAGGTCGCCGGCACTGGGTGCGCCGGCGTCCACGCCGGCTTCCGGCGTCGGAACGAGTCTCTCCGCCACGGCCTCGAGGTCGCCTTCCGCAACCACCTCCGCCAGGAGCGCCTGGTTGCCGACCGCAATCTCGTGGCCGTCCACGGATGCCACAACACCCCGGCCCGGGTGAAGCTTGAAGTTCTCCGGTTCCGAGAGCTCGAGCTGCCGCTGCCTCGCCTCGGTCACCAGCGCCCGGCCGAGCAGGTGCTCGGACCTCAACTCGGCGCTCGCCGCGAGTTGAAGCAGGCGAGCCTCGTCCATGCCCGCGACCGGCGCGACCCCGGCCAGCGCCGGACGCCCGCAGGTCAACGTGCCCGTCTTGTCCAGCACGCAGGCGTCGATGCGCGACAGCGACTCGATCACGTCGCCGCCCTTGACCAGGGCGCCTTCGCGCGCGAGCCGGGCGATCGCCGAAGCCATCGCCGCCGGCGTCGCCAGGACCAGGGCGCACGGGCAGGCGACGATCAGGGCCGCCACCGTGCGCATCATCTCGCCGGTGAAGAGGTAGATGCCGCCAGCCGCGACCAGCACGGCCGGGAGGAAGTAGCGCGCCAGCCTGTCCGCGGTGCGGACGACCCGTGCACGTCGGCTCTGCGCGTCCTCGATCAGGTTCGCGATGCGGGCGACGGTCGTGTCGCTGCCGGTCCGTTCGGAGCGAATCTCGAGCACGCCGTACTCGTTCAGGCTGCCGCTCCACACCGCGTCGCCGACGCCGAGCTGGGCCGGCAGCGGTTCGCCGGTCACGCTGCTCTGGTCGACGGACGACTCGCCGCGCTCGATCGTCCCGTCCACCGGCACCCGCTCGCCGGCGAGCACTCGCACGAGATCGCCGATCTCGACCTCGCCTGGAGCCACGAGTTCTTCGCGGCCGTCGCGAAGAACTCGCGCCTGTTCCGGCTGGCTGGCGACGAAGCCGGCGATCGCACCCTTGGCCCGGTCGACCGTCCAGTGCTCGATCCCCTCGCCGATCAGCATGATGAACATGACCTCGGCGGCGGCGAAGTACTCGCCGATCCACACCGCCGCGCCGGCCGCGACCGCGATCGTCAGGTGTGACGAGAAATGCCCGCCAAGCAGGTCCAGGATCGCGTGGCGGATGAGTGGATAGCCGGCGACCAGGGTGAGGACGAGCGCCAGGTCGATCCCGGCGACCGTGCGGACGACGCCGAGCAGATAGAGCAGCAGCAGCACGCCGACCACGCCGCAGAGCGCGATGTAGCCGATCCGCTGCAGCAGGCCGTGGCTGTGGGAGTGCCCGTGCCCGTCGTCGTGGCCGTAAACCTGGAAGTTGGGCGCGCCCATCAGTAGCCGGGCCCGGCACCCGCCCACTGGGTGCGCCGACGTGTCATCCGTGCGTCCGATGACGGACGCACGGACTGTTTCGCGGGTGGCGCGGGGTCGCGCCACCCGGGTTCCCGCCGGCTCTCCGGGGACACCGCGAGGCCCCCACTGGGTGCGCCGACGTCCCCGTCGGCTCTCCGGGAACACCGAGAGGCTCCGCACTGGGTGCGCCGGCGTCCCCGCCGGCTGCCGCCGCAGGCGGCCGGAAGAGCGTGCCGGCCGCAAGGCCGGCTCCGCTTTGGCGCCGGTGTCCTTGGCAAGCGCATGCTCACCTAGATCGCAAACAACATCATGGCGACGCCCGAACCCGCGATCGCGAGCCCGCTCAGCGTGTGGACATGGGCCTGCAACCTGGGAAACCGGACGAAGTCGAGGCCCCGGTAAGCGAGCGCCACGACGCCAGCCATCGTCCCGATCGTCGTCACGCCGAACGCCACGGTCACCGGCACGACGGCCCACAGGCCGACCTGGAACGCCGGCACCATGAGAATCGGGATCAGCGGCTCGCAGGGTCCGAGGACGAAGATGACGAACAGGCTCCAGGCGGTCAGGCCGGCCACCCCGGCGGCCTTGCCGGACGGATGATCGTGGCCGCCGTCGACCGGATGGTCATGGGAGTGAACGAGCCCGCCGGCGTGTTCGTGCACGTGGCGCTGCTGCCGGCGTCTGCGCGCCAGCGACCAGCCTGCGTAGGTCAAGCCGAAGAGGACCAACGCCCACGCGGCCAGATCGCCGCGGAACGCCTCGATCGACTCGAAGACGCCGACGCGGCCCGCCATCCAGTGGTGACCTTCCTGGAGGTCAAGCCCGCTCGCGAAGATCGCCAGGCCGATGCCGGCGCCGCCCAGCAGTACGGACGACGCGACATGCCCGCCGCCGCACAGCCCGGTCACCCATAGCGTCCTGCGCAGCGACCAGCCGCGCGCTTTGCCGAGCACGACGAACGGCAGCGTGTGGTCGATGCCGATCAGCGTGTGGACGAAGCCGATGCCGACCGCAGCCGAGACCAGAACCCAGACTGTGTCCATGAAACGTCGAGGCTAGCAGCGGGGGACCTGCCGGCGACTATCGGAGAAGGTCCAGGAACCTCTCTCGACTCATTCCGGCGCTCCGCAGGATCTTTGCCAGCGTCCCGCGCTTCAGGTCCTTTGCGTGGACCGGGACAATGACCGAACCAGGCTTGCCGGGCTTTCTCATCGCGAGGTGCGAGCCCTTCCAACGCGATTGCCGGTACCCGTCTCGCTCCAGGACGCGCCTGACCTCTTTCGGTCTAACCGACGGCAGCTTGGGCCGGCGTGGCATACGGCAGGAACCAGATGGGAATGTCGAGCCACGTTGCTCCCGCGTTCGTTGGTTCGTCCAGCGCGGTGCGTACGGACGTTGGAGTTGGCGCCAAGTTCCGTTCGGCCAGGATCTCCCAGAGAGTGTCGTGTTCAGAGCAGTCCTCGACAAATAGCTCTAGCGCTTCTTTCAACATCTCCAGGGCGTGATCCTGAGAGTCGCCCTGACTCGCGACGTCGAGGGCTGGACACGTAGCGACCCACGCATCCTCCTCCTGGTGCGCTTCCACCTGGACCTTCAACATCCAGATGATTCCGGCTGGTTCTCCCATTGACTTCCTGTTCCTTCTGCCGACAGCCTCGGGTCGCCTGTCGGACGGCGCGGGGAAGACGCTGGCAGCGAACCTAGCACGGGCGCCACGGCCAGCCGCGGGGCTGTGCAGGGCGACTCTACTCGACCGTCACCCAGATCGGCGACGACCAGGCGATCTCGCGGTTCTTCTGGATCACCCGCACATAGTAGTAGTGCTCGCCGGGCGTCACGTCGCTGTCGACGAAGGTCAGGTCGACCTCCTGGTCGAGGTTCTGGCGGTTGTAGAGGAATGTCTGGTCGCGGATGATGTCGATCTGTTCGATGCGGGCGGTGCCGATCACCTTGACCACGAGTTCGAACCGCCCCGAGACCTCGGCGATGTCGCCCTGCAGGTACTCCCGGCCGTCGGCGCGCATCCGGTAGTCGAGGATGATGTTGTCCGTCGCGGCGTAGGAGTGGCGCTGCTTCATCGCGTCTAGCAGGCCGCCGGCGGTGAAGTCTTCTGCGATCGTCGCCGCGTAGGAGATGTGGGTCGAGATGTGGTCCGAACTCGCCTGGACGCCGAGCATGTAGCCCTTGGCCCAGGCGTTCCAGACGAAGCCGGCGGGCCGGAAGCCGCCCTGCTGGCCGGCCGGTTTCTCGGCCGTCGGAGCGCGCGGTGCGCCCTCGTACTCGGCCGAGGTGCGGTCGCCCTGGTAGATCTCGACCAGCGGTTCGACCTCCGGATCGTTGTCCCGCCAGTCCGTGCCCATGCCGGTCGCCGAGGTGTGGGGGATCGAGATCGCGTCGTGCTCCCGCAGGTAGGCGAACAGTCGCGCCGCGCCTTCCTCGCTTTGCCGCTCCGCATCGGTGATCGGCAGGGTCGGCATGCCGCGTTCGGCGGAGAGGATGTTGCGGTGGCCGCCCGGGTAGCCGATGCTGCGCTCGTAGGTGTAGACGGGCACGAAGTTCCCGGGCAGGCGGAAGATGTCGGCGATCTGGGGGTGCAGCCAGTTCACGTACGGGATGTCCTGGCCGCCCCGGTTGTTGTGCTCGCTGACGCCGAGGAAGTCGAGTTCGGCGGCATCCAGGGCGTAGCGGTAGGCCTCCATCAGGGAACCGTCGTTCAGGCCGTCGTGCGAGAACTCGGTGTGGCGGTGCGTGTCGCCGCGGTAGATGCGGTAGGTGCGGCCCTCCGACTCGATCGTGTAGGCGCGGATGCGTGCGACGTCCTCCGCTTCGTTCGGGTGCACCGGGTAGGTCGTGTAGGTGCGCTCCTCCGGGTCGACGAGTCGCGGCGGCGTGGCCTCCCCGTCGAGCGCCGGCAGCTTCGCCGCGTTGATCGAGGAGTGGTCGAAGAGATACTCCTCCGAGTCCCGGTTGTCCGTCGGCCAGGCGGCGAACAGGTTGCCCCGGCCGTCCGAAGCCAGTTCCCAGCGCACGTCCTGGCGGCCGCGGCTGAACGGCAGGTGGAGCGGACGTGTCCACTCGCCGCCGACGTAGGCGGTGCCGAAGACTTGCCAGGCGGCCCGGTGGGCCGGCGTGAAGTCCGGCGTGTCGCGGGCCCGGATCGTGCGGTGGCGGAAGAACAGCCACATCCGGCCGTCGGCGTCGGTTTGCAGCACGGGAAGGTCGTTGAACCCCGGGATGTACTCCGGGAGCTCGCGTTCGAGCAGCTCGTTCACGTCGTCCGCGGGAACCTGCCAGCGGACGCCGTCCCACACCGCGACGGCGAGAGTCCGCCACTCGTAGAGGCGCGTCGCTTCCTTGTAGATCTCGAAGCCCGAGTCCTTTCCCCACTGAAAGCCGCTTTCGTTCCAGGCCGCCCAGAGCCGGTTCCGGCGATCGCAGGCGATCGACACGTGGGCCTCGAACTTCGGTGTGTCAGCGACCGGGACGACGTCGCTCCAGGCCGTGCCGTCGAAGTGCCGCAGCAGGACGTCGTAGTTGCCCTGGTCGTACGTGTCCCAGGCAACGTGGATTCGACCGTCGCCGCAGGCTGCAACGGCGGGCGTCCAGTCGTTGGCGTCCGAGGTCGAGACGGTCTGCGGGGCTGACCAGCGCGAGCCGTTGTGGCGGCTGGCGAAGATGTCCGAACGACCGTTGCGGAAGCCCTGCCAGACGACCCACAGGTCGCCTTCCGCGTCGCTGGCCAGTTCGTGTTCGATGTCCGCCTGGGGTGCGTAGGTCAGGCGCTCGGTTGCCGACCAGGAGCCGTCGTCGGCGTTCGCCAGGTAGCGGCCGTAGAGGTCGAAGTTGCCGTCCACCTGTTCGGACCAGACCACCCAGGGACGCCCTCGGCCGTCGCGGCCGAGCTTCGGCATCAGGCGATCGCCCGGTTCGTCGGTCACGGGGATGGCCGGCTGCCAACTCGAGCCGTCGAAGCGGCGCGCCATGATCGAGGCGCCGCCGTCCCGGTAGGCGGTCCAGGCGGCCCAGACTTCGCCGTCCTCGCCGCCCACGAGCGTTGCGAAGTCGTTTTCCGTGTCCGGCGACGAGAGCGGTTCGGCCGGCGCCACCCGGTCGGCCAGCACGGCGCCGTCGAGAAAGGAGAGTTCTTCTCCGACCTCGACGTCTGCCGGCCGCAGGTCGAAGTCGCCCCGCGGTGTCGTGAAGGCGAGCCGCGTCCCCGACCGGGCCGTCACGTCGAGGACGATGCCGGGGTGGTTGAGGTAGAGCACCGTGCCCTTAGGGTCCTCCCACTGGTAGACCCGGCGTGGGTAGTTCACGCCCCGGCGCGTGGCCATCGTCCAGCTCGTGCCGTCGACCGACTCCGACGGATGCGCGCTCCAGTTCCGGAGCGCCAGCAAGTCGCCGCCGGTCACGTCGACCGAGCCGTCCCAGGACTGCGGCTCGGTGTCCGTCATCCCGAAGCGCACGCGGACGGAGACGACGTCGTCGCCGGTGAGCGGTGTGATGGCTTGGGCGGCGAGGGAGCCTGCCTGGAGCACCAGGCCAAGGAGACAACAGATAGCGGCGGCGCGCAGGACGAGTTGTCGAGCCATGGCTCCTCCAAACGAGGCGAACAGGAAACGGGTTGCCGTTCATCCTAGCGCCGCCGAACCTGTCGCGGGCTCCCCTTTGGCTCCAGGCCTGGCCCCTGAGTCCGGCGGGCACACGATTGCAGTATGATTCAGTCATACCGCCTGAAGGAGCACCCGACCATGCCCAACGTCGTGAGGAAGACGATCTCCCTGCCGCCGGACCTGGCCCGCGCCGCCGAACAGATCGCGGAAGCGGAGGGGAAGACCCTGAGCGCCGTTGTTCAGGAGGCACTCCGGAGGGCTCGCGCCGCGTACTTCGGAGCAGAGCTTGAGGCACTACAGGGCTACTGGAGTCGCCGAGCGCAGGAGCGCGGTGTTCTGACTGAGGAGGACCTCGATCGGTATCTCCAGGCGTGAAAGTTGTCTTCGATACGAACGTCTTCGTATCGGCCCTGACGCTGCCTGGCGGGAGAGGCGATGCGGCGCTGCGCCGGATCATCGGTGGCGAGGACTTGCTTGCCGTGTCGATGCCCATCGTCGACGAACTCCTCTCCGTTCTGGCCAGGAAGTTCGGCTATGACCGTGAAGCGCTGTCACGCGTCGCGCTGTTTCTCACCGAGCTTGGGGAAGTCGTCGAGCCGCTGGACACGGTTTCGATCCTCGCCGATGAGCCGGACAACCGCATCCTGGAGTGCGCTCAAGCCGCCGGCGCAGAGCTGATCGTCACTGGAGATCGGGCGATGCGGGCCAAGGGTGAGTTCGACGGTGCCCGGATCGTGTCCCTCAGCGAGTATCTGCGCTGATCTTGGCGGCGCTACACTGATTGGCTCACTTGCTCGAGGGAGGTTCGCCGTGCGCCGAATTGCCGTTCTGATCCTGAGTCTGGCCGCACTCCTAGTGTTCGGCTGCGCCGCCGACGATTCCTCCGACTCCTCCGCGACCCCAGCCGGCGCCTCCGCGGCCGAAGCCGGCAAGCCAGCCCACCGCCAGGCCTTCTTCGGCGACCTGCACGTCCACACGAAGTACTCCTACGACGCCTTCGTGTTCGCGACCCGCGCCGGTCCGGACGAGGCCTACGAGTTCGCCAAGGGGAACCCGATCGAGCACCCGGCCGGGTTCGAGCTGAAGCTCGACCGGCCCCTCGACTTCCAGGGCGTCTCGGACCACGCGAACTACCTCGGGATGCTGCCCGCGATGATCGACCCGGACTCGCCGGCCTACAACCACCCGGCGGGCGAGACAGTGCGGAACGCCGAAACCGTCCAGGAGCGGCGGGGAATCTTCGCCGCCCTGCAGCCCTACGTGCGCTACATGGCCGACGCCGACCCGAGCATTCGCGAGCATCTCGACTACGACGTGGTGCGTTCCGCGTGGAGCGAGATCGTCGCCGCAGCGAACCGCCACAACGAGCCGGGCGTGTTCACGACCTTCATCGCCTACGAATACACGTCGGCCGGCGCCGGCGGAATCTACGAGAACCTGCACCGCAGCGTCGTCTTCCGCGGCGCCGAGGCGCCGGACATTCCGTTCTCCCGGCTCGACTCCTACAACCCGGAGGACCTCTGGGCGCGGATGGACGAGTGGCGTGCCGACGGCTACGAGGCGATCGCGATCCCCCACAACACGAACGGTTCCGGCGGGCGGATGTTCGAGTACGAGTACTTCGAGGGCGGCGCGATCGACCAGGCGTACTCGGATCTCCGCAGCCGCAACGAGCCGATCGTCGAGATCACCCAGACCAAGGGGACTTCGGAGACCCACCCGGCGCTGTCGCCGAACGACGAGTGGGCCAGCTTCGAGATCATGCCGTACCGCGTCTCGACCAGCATTCTGAGCGAGCCGCCGGGCAGCTACGTCCGCGACGCCTTCCGCCGCGGCCTGACGATCGAGGCCGGCGGCGTGTCGAACCCCTACAAGCTCGGCGTGATCGGCTCGTCCGACACGCACGTCGCCGCGGGCTCGTTCGACGAGGAGAACTACTGGGGCGCCTCGGGCCTGATGCAAGAGACCGCGGAGCAGCGCGGTTCGGTGCCCAGCGAGCCCGCGGCGGGTGCGGACCTGCAGAATCCGACGGCCGCCGCACAGCCGATCGACGACGGCACCGGCCGCATCTATCCCTTCACGACGGCGATCACCAACGGCGCATCGGGCCTCGCCGCCGTCTGGGCCGACGAGAACACGCGAGAGTCCATCTTCGACGCCTTCCGGCGCAAGGAGACCTTCGCGACGTCCGGCACACGGATGAAGGTCCGCTTCTTCGGCGGCGCGGCGTTGGCCGGCCTCGACCTGGACGACCCGGACCTTGTCGCCACCGCCTACGAAACCGGCGTGCCGATGGGCGGCGATCTCGTCGGCGACGACGGCGACGCCGCTCCCAGCTTCCTCGTCTGGGCGATGCGGGACACGATGGCCGCGCCGCTTGAGCGCGTCCAGATCGTCAAGGGCTGGGAATCCGGCGGCGAGACCGACGAGATGGTCTACGACGTCGCCTGCTCGGACGGCCTGGAAGTGGACCCCGCCACCCATCGTTGCCCCGACAACGGCGCGTCCGTCGACCTCAGCGACTGCTCCGCCAGCACCGACGTCGGCGCCGGCGAACTCAAGACCGTCTGGACCGACCCCGACTTCGACCCGGGCCAGCGCGCCTTCTACTACGCGCGGGTCCTCGAGAACCCCACTTGCCGCTGGTCGTCCTGGGACGCTCTGCGTGCCGGCACCGCTCCCCGGCAGGACTTCCCGGCGACGATCCAGGAACGCGCCTGGTCGTCGCCGATCTGGTACACGCCGTAGCGGAGGCGGCGCTGCAAGCCTTGGGCGCCGGTCAGTTCGCGGCGCTAAGGCTGCGACCCCTTGCCTCGCCGCCGAGCCTGCACGACCACGACGACGAGCGCTATGGCGCCGCCGATCAACGCGAGCGCCGGCGTGTCGGCGCCTCTTTCACCGAGCGCAGCATTGAACCCGGCACCGGCGAGAATGCCGATCAGCACAGCGAGCACAGCTCTCCCGATGGCGTGGGCCTTGGAACGGGGTCTTCGTTCGCTCATGGCTCAGGCTCTGAAATACTCACGCGCTCGGCGAAGTCCGGGCCGTCTGCCAAGCCACGCTGACGCGGTCCCTGTTCCAGGCTCGTTCCGTAGTGGCGATCCAATTCGTCGAGCAACTGGAGCCCGCGCTTCGCATCTCCTCGCGCTGCCCGCATCCTGAAGCGCATTTCCGTATCGTGCTCGGCCAAGGCCCTGACGGACAGCTCTTCCATCAGCTTGTTCAGGCTCAGGTTGCGCTGCGCTGCGAGTGCAGCGAGCCGGTCCCGGTGAGCATCAGGGATCCTGATCGTCAGGGTGGCCATGTCTGTCCTCCTCTCTGAGCCATCGGCCCGGCGTAACAACGCGGAAACCCTCGAAGAGCAGTTCGCCCGCCGCCAGGTCCCTGACGTTGCCGGTCACGATCCGCTCCGCATTCCCCGCGACGGCCAGTTCGATGAGGTGGTTGTCGGACTCGTCCGGCAGATTCGGACGCCACAAGAAAGTGATGTTGATCCATTGGCAGGAGCCGAGGAGTGCGTCCAGTAGGGTTGCCCGTTCCTCAGGATCGATAGGAGCTGTGGCGAAGAGTTCTTGGCGGCCGAGTACATCCTCGTACTCCAGAAACAGGGCATTGCTGATCAGGGGCTGGGTGTTGCCGGTAAGGCATCGGCGAACGACCTCCCGGGCAGCACCGTCCGGCGACAGGATCGCCGAGACGAGAACATTGGTGTCCATGACGATCCTGCCCACAGAATGACAGCATATACGCTGTCGTTGAGGCCTGCCGGGCTTGCTTTCACGAGGCTGCTAGCTTGAAGATTCGGCGGTGACCGCCGGGATTTCAAGGGAGATCACGCACCGATGAAGATCGAAGACCTCAGCATCACCCTCTTCGCCTGGAACGACATTCCGCCGCACTCCTATCTGGGTCGCGGGCCGTTCGACCCGGCCGGCCAGCCGAACCGGACTGGCGAACTCGGCCTGGTGACGATCCGTACCGACGATGGAATCGAGGGCCACTCCTTCCTCGGCATGGGGACGAGCCTGGCGGCGCCGGCGCTGCTGCGGATGTTGAAGCCGGTCGTCATGGGCCGCGACCCGCTGGCCCGCGAACAGCTCTACCAGGAGATGCTGGAGCGGCGGCTGGTCGTCCAGCCCTGGGTCGTCGGCGCCGTCGACGTGGCGCTCTGGGACATCGCCGGCAAGGCGGCGGGGGCGCCGATTCACCGGCTCCTCGGGACCTACCGCGAGAAGCTGCCGGCGTACGCGAGCTCCGAGCAGCAGCCCGATGTCGAGGCCTACGTCGAGCAGGCCCGGTCGTACCAGGCCGCGGGCTGGCAGGGCTACAAGATTCACCCGTTCCGCGTCTGGCGGGATGACATGCGGATCTGCAGGGCCGTCCGCGAGGCGGTCGGCGACGGCTTCCCGCTGATGCTCGACTCGACCTGGGGCTACGACTACCCGCAGGCCCTGCGGGTCGGGAAGGTGATCGAGGAACTCGACTTCGAGTGGTACGAGGATCCGCTCGGCGACCAGGACATCTACAACTACACGAAGCTACGCCAGCAGCTTCGCATCCCGATCATGGCGACCGAGTTTCCCGGCGCCTGGTACGACTCCTTCGCTCCGTGGATCCACAACCAGGCGACGGACTACCTGCGCGGCGACGTCGCGCTGAAGGGCGGCATCACCGGCTGCCTCAAGGCGGCCCACCTGGCCGAGGGCTTCGGGATGAACTTCGAGATCCACCACGGCGGTAACTCGCTGAACAACGTCGCCCACCTGCACCTCAGCGCCGCGATCCGCAACTGCGAGTGGTTCGAGGTTCTGCTGCCCGCCGGCGCGCAGAAGTACGGCCTCGTCGAAGACATCGAAGTCGACGCGGACGGCTACGTCCACGCCCCGATGGGCCCGGGCCTCGGCGTCGAGATCGACTTCGACCTGATCGAGCGGAACAAGACCGCCGAGCTGCGGTAAACCACTGGGCCCGGCCGACATTCGGGGACTGGGTACGCCGACGTCCCCGTCGGCTCTTCCGGGAAGAACGCGCGAGGCGTCAGCCTCGCTCCTTGTCTCTGCCGCTCCAAGTAAGGAGAGGCCTGCGGCCTCGCGACAATCTCGGTCGCCACCGCTCCGCGGCGTCTCCCGGAAGCCGGCGGGGACGCCGGCGCATGTATGGTCCGCCCCGCTTGTGCAAGGGCTCTTTCCGGGTTTCTGGCGAGGTAGGTGCAGTTGCTTGCATGTATTCGGCCTGTTGGTGGGAGTCTCTGAGAGAGAGCTCCCTGGCCCCGATGGAATACGCGCGCGTCGGCCTCTTCACACCCAGACGGCCTCTTGATGGGCCCTGCGCCGACTCAGGCTTCTCAACGCGCCGGTCCGACCTGTTTCGCCATCGCTCGAATGAGTCCCCGCAAACTGCTTGGTGGGGCGATTCTCCTATCGTTGGTTCGCTGTTCCCCGAGCCGTCTACGCCGCGGCCCGTGAGTCCCTTGCTCGACCGCCGACATGGCGTTCGTCGCTGTAGCGTTCGTCGTGTCGCAGCACCGCCCAGGCGATTCGAGCCAGCTTGTTGGCCACGGCCACCGTGGCGACGTTCGCCCCCCGGCGCCGCTTGACGTCCAGAGCCCATTCCTTGAGCCGCGTCCGCTCGCCCTTGTGGGCTGTGCGCAGCACCGCCCGCGCACCGTGGATCAGAAGCGCCCGCATGTAGCGGTCCCCGCGTTTGCTGATCCCCAACAGCCTCGTGTGCCCGCCGGTCGATGCCTGACGAGGCACCAGCCCGAGAAACGCCGACATCTGACGGCCGCTGCTGAAGGCCCAGCCCGAGCCGACCGACGCCACCAGCGCCGTCGACACCATCGGACCGATCCCCGGGATCGACATCAAACGCTCGGACAGGGGGTTCTCCTTCGACTCCCGCTCCAGCATCGCCGTCAGATCCGCCACCTGATCGTCGACCTGCATCAGCGCCTGGTGCTGCATGCACAAGAGAGCCCGAAAGTCGCCCGGCAGGGCCCGCTCCGGGTCCGACGCGATCGCAGGCACCTCCCGCTTGATCACCGCCAGACCCTGAGGCAGCACGATCCCGTACTCCCGCAGAAAACCACGTAACTGGTTCGCCAACTGCGTGCGCACACCAACCATCGTCTCCCGACTTCGGTGGATCTGCTGCAGCGCCCGGCGCTCCTTCGTCTTGTAAGGCACGAAACGCATCGTCGGACGCGACACCGCCTCGCAGATCGCCTCCGCGTCGTGGTAGTCGCTCTTGTTCGACTTCACGTACGGACGGACAAACTGCGGACTCATCATCCGCACGTCGTGGCCCAGATCCCTCAGCTTCTCCACCCAGTGGTGCGCGCCGCAGCTCGCCTCCATCCCCACCAGGCACGGCTTGAGCCGCGACATCAACTCCATCAGCCGCGGTGCCTTCAACTGACGCTGAAACACCACCGCGCCCGACGCGTCCATCCCGCACACCTGGTACACATGCTTGCCCAGATCGATACCGACTCGAGTAACCTCCTTCACGGTCCGCCTCCTCCTTGTTGTTCGGAAGAAAACACCATTCTGGCCCCAACGAGAGGCCGTAAGGGTGCGGGGCGGACCATCCCATTACCCAGTGTTCGGACGCCTCCTGGCCGCCTTCGGCGGCAGCCGGCCAGAAGGCCGGTGCACCCAGTGTTGCTCTACTTCCCCGTCAGCTCCATCTTCAGCCAGCTCACCAGCGCCGGCTCAAGATCCGCGTTCTTCGCGAACATCGGCAACCCGTGTTCCGGGCCGTCGTAGATCTTCGCCGTCGAGTTCGGGTGCTTCGACCCGTCCACCGCGCCCTTGAGCTGCTTGTCGACGCCGGCCGTGATCGTGTCGCCGGTCGCCGCCGCGGCGAAGACCGCGAGGTCGGACTTGGCGGCCATGTTCTCGACCGCCGCCGCGCTCGGTGGCCCGGACAGCAGCATCAGCGCCTTCACGTCCCGCCGCGCGGCCAGGTCGGCCGTCAGCATCGCGCCGCAACTTGCGCCGCCGGCGCCCATCCGGCCCGTGTCCACGCCTTCTTGCTTGCTGAGGTAGTCGAACGCCATGTCCACGTCGCCGGTCGCCGTCTGCAGGAACGGCGGGAACCCGCCGGCCTCGCGGATGCCGTCGCCGCCGCTCTCGCCGAAGCCGCGCAGGTCCATCGTCAGCACGTGGACGCCCGCGTCAACCAACTGCGACGCGATGCCCGACCAGGACTTCCGGTCCATGTTGCACTGGTGGATCAGCAGCATCGCCGGACCGGGCTTGCCGGGCGACATGTAGGTCGCCTTGAGCATCGTCCCGTCGGAGGCCTTGAGATCGACGTCCATCGACCCGGCCATCGCCGGCACGGCCGCCAGCGCCAGGAGCGCCGCCGCCGCAAGAAGGGAAAGGGTGTAGCGCATGAGTTGCTCCTCGTGATGTGACGCGGCTGCGCGCATCGTGGGCCCGGGCGTGCCGGTTACCGGAGTTGTGTGGGTGGTGTGAGAGCGGACTCTACTACGGTGGTTCCGGGGAGGACGGGCTCTTCGTAGACCTTGCTTATTTAACGGTTACCGTTGAATATACGAGGATGATTCAGCGTCGTGCCGAGCAGAGAATCGTCCGTGGCCTCAACGAAGCGCCGGCGGTGGCGCTCTTGGGTCCACGCCAGGTCGGCAAGACCACTCTGGCCCGCGCTATCGCCGAGCAGGTGCCGGACAGCATCTACCTCGACCTGGAGAACCAGGCCCATGCTGCCCGGCTTGCCCAGCCGGCCGCCTACCTGGAACGCCATGCCGATCGTCTTGTCATCCTGGACGAGGTCCAGCGCATACCGGGGCTATTCGAGGTGCTGCGGGGGCAGATCGACCAGCGTCGCCGGCTGGGCCATCGCGCCAGGCAGTTCCTGCTTCTCGGTTCCGCGTCCCAGACCCTGCTAAGGCAATCGGCGGAGTCGCTGGCGGGGCGCCTCGTCTACGACGAGCTGCCTGGACTCGACGTGTTGGAGACTGCCCCCGAGCGCGACCGGCTCTGGGTGCGGGGCGGCTTCCCGGACCCGTTCCTGGCGAAGAGCGACGCGGCCGCGGCCCGTTGGAGACTCAGCTTCATCCGTACCTACCTTGAACGGGACATCCCGCAGTTCGGCGTCCGCGTTCCGGCCGAGACCCTGAACAGGTTCTGGACCATGCTCGCCCACCGCCAGGGCGGCCTGCTGAACGCGTCGCAACTGGCCCGCAGCATGGATGTCTCCGTGCCCGCGATCGGTCGCTATGTCGATCTCCTGGTCGACCTCATGCTCGTGCGCAGGCTGCAGCCGTACTTCGTGAACGTCGGCAAGCGGCTCGTCAAGTCGCCGAAGGTGTACATCCGGGACAGCGGTCTTCTGCACACCCTTCTCGGCCTCACGACCTTTGACGATGTGCTTTCGCACCCGATTGTCGGGCCAAGCTGGGAGGGCTTCGCGATCGAGAATCTGATCGCTGCCGCGCCGTTCGGCACGATCCCGTGGTTCTACCGCACCCGGGCCGGCGCCGAGATCGATCTCCTGCTGCAGTTGCCCGACCAACAACTGTGGGCGATCGAGGTCAAGAGATCGTCGGCGCCGCGCACGAGCCGCGGCTTCGAACTCGCCGCCGCCGACCTGAATGCGGCAAGACGCATCGTGGTGTACTCGGGAGACGAGGAGTTTCCTCTGTCGAAGACGACGACCGCCGTGCCGCTGGCGACGGCGATGACCCGGCTCGCGGCGATGGACTGACCGCCGAGACCAAGGAAGATGGGTCGTGACCTGGGGCGGAACGGAGCACGGGTCACCGGTTGGGCGGTTGCGGCTGACACACAGAATCACGGTATACTGCGTGACGAACCGCGAGGTCGCCGTCATGCGTTTCCAGGAGTTCGTCAAGGATCAGGTCTTCTCCCCGGTGCTCATCGCATCCGAGCTACGCACGACCAAGGCGGAGATCGCGGGCACACTCGGGCTGGGCCGGGACGCGTTCTCACGGTCGTCACGAGTTCGGGCTCGCAAGACTCAGGTCCGGCTCCGCCAGATGCTGGAGATCCTGAACCGGGTCGAAGATCAGACGGGCTCGCCGCTTGCCGCGTACGCCTGGTTCCGGGCCGAACCGCTGCCCGGGTTTGGCGGCGCCACGGCGGATTCCCTGCTACGGGAAGGCAAGGCGGACCAGGTCCACGCGTATCTCGACCGGATTGTGGCAGGCGGCTACGCCTGAGGCCGCGTTCCGCCAGTGCGATTCCGCGGCGTCGTCTACCGGGCGCACAATCCCCAATGGTCCTGGACGCCGCTTTCCGGCGAGGGCGCGCGCCGTCACGGTGGACGCTTCAATCGGCGCGGCGTCGCGGCGCTCTACACCTCGCTCAGCCCGATGACTGCGATCCGCGAAGCGCAACCCCTGGGCAGGCCGATGCAGCCGCTCGTGCTCTGCGCCTACGAAGTGGACGCGGAACCGGTCTGCGACACGAGAGATGACCGTGAGCGGGCGGAGTTGAGCGTCAGCGAAGCGGATCTCGCGTGTCCGACCTGGGAGGCCGAGATGCTGGCCCGGGCTGTTCCGCGCTCGCAGGCTCTGGCCGATCGCCTGGTCGCCGCCGGCCGGGTGGGGATCGTGGCCCCGAGCTTCGCTTGCGGCGCGGGCCCGAACGATCTGAACCTGGTGCTATGGAAATGGGGACCCGATCGACCGAGCAGCGTCGTTCTGATCGACGACGAGGGCCGACTGTCACCGGAGGCGGTCAGGTAGACGCGCCGGCCGCAAGGCCGGCATCCGCTTTGGTGGCGGGTCGACGCGAGTCGAGTGGTTGGCCGATCATGGTGTCCTCCCTACAACGCCAGCGCGGTCGAGAAGTCCGGTACCCCCTCCCAGCGCCCCGGATCCGTCGCCCGCATCACCGCGATCGTCTTGATCGCTTCGGGGTTCGCGATGCCGTGGGGCATCTGTCCCGTGAGCACGCGGATCACGTTCTCGGCCTGGCGGATCGGGCACTCGCCGAGGAACACTGGCGAGAACCCGGCCAGGTGCGGGGTCACGATGCAGTTGGGCAGCTTCAGGAGCGGATCGTCCGGGTCGATCGGTTCCTTCTCGGTCACGTCGAGCGCCGCGGCTTCGATCCGGCCTTCGGCGAGGGCTGCGGCCAGGGCTGCTCCGTCGATGATCGGCCCTCGGGCCGCGTTGACGAGCAGTGCCGTGGGCTTCATCAGGGCGAGCGTGTCGGCGTTGATCAGGTGCCGGGTTTCCTCGGTCGCCGAGCAGTGGATCGTCACGTAGTCGGCCTCGGCCAGAAGCTCCTCGAGGGGCACGAGCTGGACGCCGTAGAGGTCGGCGGTGACCTGGTCGACGTACGGGTCCGCGGCAATGATCCGCGCCGGTCCGAAGCCGCGAGCCCGGGTGGTGAAGGCGCGGCCGATGTTGCCGAAGCCGATGATGCCGACCGTGTGGCCGGCGATCCGCCGGACACCGGTGAGCAGCCCGATCATCGATTCCCGATGGCCCCAGCGGCCCTCGCGGGTCGTGCCGGCGGCGTCGACGACGCGCCGGGTGAGTGCGAGCATCAGCGCCATCGCGTGGTCCGCGACCTCGGTCGTGTTCGATCCCGGCACGTTGGTCGCCAGGATGCCGAGTTCGGTCGCTGCGTCGAGGTCGATCGAGTCGACGCCCACCCCCAGTCGGCTGACCACCTTGAGCTTCGGGCACCGTTCGAGCACGGAGCGCGAGGTCAGCGGCATGACGCCGACCAGGGCGCCGTCCGCGTCGGACATCAGGTCGGCGAGGTCGTCCTCGTTGCGGCAGACGCCTTCCACGACGTCGAATCCCTGCGCCTCGATCAGGTCCCCGCGATTGAAGGGGGTCTTCTGCATCGCTACTCTCACGTTCCACTCCTTGTTCGGCAGGCCTTCAGATTCCTTGAACCGGCGGAGCCGTTACAGTTGAGGCAAGTCTCGCCCACTGGGTGCGCTGGACGCACGGACTGTTTCACGGGTGGCGCGGGGTCGCGCCACCCGGGTTCCCGCCGGCATCCGGTCCGACCCGCATGCTCGTCGGTCTGAGGCGGAGCCTCGTTGGCTCAGACGACGGGGCACAGCCCGCCGTCCAGGTTGATCGCCGTTCCGGTGATGTAGGCGCCGCGCTCCGAGACGAGGAACGCGATCAGGTCGGCGTACTCCTCCGCCTCGCCGACGCGGCCCAGGGGGACCCGCTTGCCCATTGCCTCGTAGATCGAGTCGACGTCTGTGCCCTGGCCCGCCGCCCGGCGCACCCACTGGTCGCTCTTGATCAGGCCGATGCAGATCGTGTTGACGCGAATGTTGTCGGCGGCCAGCTCGTTGGCGAGCGACTTCGTCAGGTTGATGCCCGCGGCCCGGGTGACGCTGGTCGGCAGCGCCCGCGCTGGCGCCGCCTTGCCGCCGCCGATCGTCGCGTTGACGATCGCGCCGCCGCCGCGCTCGCGCATCGACGGCACGACGCCGCGGCAGAACCGGACCGCCCCCATCACCTTGAGCTGGATGTCCGCGAGCCAGGCGTCGTCGTCGAGCGCTTCGAGGCCTTGCGCGGCCGAGGCGCCCGCGTTGTTGATCAGGATGTCGACCCCGCCGAACTCGGCCGTCACGGCGTCGACGAAGCGGTCGACGTCGGCTGCGGAGGTGACGTCGGCGGGCTGCGCGAACACGTCGCCACCGCCGGCCGCGCGCAGCTCGTCGGCGGCCCGCTCCAGGTTCTCCGCCCGGCGCGCGCAGATCGCGACGCGGGCGCCCTCGCTAGCGAATCGACGCGCCGTCACGAGTCCCATCCCGTCGCTGCCGCCAGTGACGATCGCCACCTTGCCTTCAAGACCAAGTTCCAGCATCCGTTCCGTCCTTTGAGATGTTTGTGTGAACCCGGAGTGTGCCTTCCCCGAGCCGGCTCGCGCAAGCTCCACTAGCGGGGGGGGGTGGGGCAGGGCAACGCTGGTGCTGAAACCGGGGCCACATGCTGGGTACGCCGGCCTCTGGCCGGCTTCCGCGCGACGACGCGGAGCGGAGGAGCGCGGGGAGAATCGTCCGGGGCGAAGCCGGCGCGCCGAGTCAGCTCGCCTGCCGGCCCGCCCCGCGCAACGGCGCCACAACCTCCCCAAACCGCGGATCCGCCCGCAGAGCCGCCAAGTCGGGATCGTTCTCCATCCAGTTCAGGTGCGGGAAGCCTTGTGTGATGGCCGATTCGAGGTACCGCATGCCGCTCTCCGCATCTCCGCAGACGGTAGCGATGCAGGCCAAGTTGTACAGCGCCACGGCATCTTGAGGATCCACCGCCTCCGCCCGCGCTGCCCACTCCAAGGCTTCGGTTGTCCGATCGTCGCAGGCAAGAGCGATCGCGCCCAGGTAGAGCGCGCGCTGGTCGTCAGGGTAGCGCAGCAGGCGCTTCTTCACTCTGGCCAGCGTGAGTTCCTGGAGCCGTGCCGTTTCAGCGGTCCGGCCGAGCGCCGAGAGAGCGGAGGTGCAGATGGAGCAGGGAGCGTAGGCGGTGGGATCGGCTTCGATCGCCCGGAAGAAGAAGGTGACAGCTTCCTCCAGCCGGCCCTGGCCGAAGCGGTGACGGGCGAAGTTGTGATTCGCCTCGAAGCTCAGCGGATCGAGTTCCAGGGCGCGCCGGAAGTGCACTTCGGCCGCATCCAGGCGGCCAGTGGTGCTGAGGGTCATCGCCCTCGCCGAGTGCGCCTCCGCAACTTTGGGCGCCAGCTCCAACGCTCGCGAGCTCGACTCGTCGGCGAGTCTGAGGTTCTCCTCGCTCGGTTCGTGGGACAGGTAGAGGTAGGCGGAGCAGTGGGCGGACGCCGCGTGGGCCAAAGCGTACTCGGGATCAAGTTGGACGGCCTCGGCGAACAACCGCCGCGCCTCGTAGTAGGTCCTCTTGCGCCCCTGATGGTAGAGGCTGCGCCCTCGCAGGTAGAGGTCGTAGGCTTGGCCGGACGCCGTGCGCCGCGCTTCGTGCCGTTGCGCTTCCGGCGCCAGGTGGAGTTCCAGGGTGTCGGCGATCAGACTCGCCGTCTGGTCCTGCAGGGCGAAAATCTGCTGGGAGTGCCGTTGCCACAGCTCTGACCAGACCTGGATTCCGGTGCGGGCGTCGGTCACCTCGACGCCGATGCGGAGTTCGTCGCCCTCCTTGCGAACCGTGCCTGCCAGCACCAGGTCGGCGCCGATCTGCCGCCCCACTTCCCGGGGATCCGCCAAGGCGTCGTACTGGAAGGACACGCCGCGAGCCGCGGTCCGAAGGCCGACGATGTGCACGAGACGGTGGAGGATCTCCTCGGCCATTCCTTCGCAAAGGTGCGCCTGATCCCGCTGCGGACTCCGGTCGGCGAACGGCAGGACGGCGATGGAGAGCCCCCGCTCTTTCTCCGGCGCCGGTGTCTCGGCGACCGACCGCGCACCTTCCGGTGCGGCCAGATCCTCGATGACCGGGCCCGTGAAGCGGAAGCCGCGTCCATACACGGTGGTGATCCAGTCGGCACTGCCGCCGTCGGCGAGAACCTTCCGCGCTCCGCTGACCGTGCGGTTGACTGCCGACCCCGACACGTAGGCACCGCGCCAGATGTTCTGGAGCAACTCTTCCTTGGACACCACCCGGTCCCGGTTCGCGACCAGGAAGGCCAGCAGTTCGAACACCTTGGGCTGAAGCCGCCTCGGCTGTCCGGCCGCCTCGAGGCGGTATTGCTCGGGCTTCAGCACGAAGGGACCAAAGTAGTAGATCACCGGCAGATTGTAGCCGACGGGCTCACGGCTCCGGTACCTGCGGCAGGTCACGTCACGTTTTGCAGAGGATCGGTTCACGCTTCCGGACGACTTGCTCACGTTCTGAGGGCGTCGGATCAAGATGTCGCTGGTCATCAGCTTGTAATCTTGTACTCATCCAGATAAACGAAAGCAGGCCTGACCAGCAAGGAAACGGAAACAGCAGATCAGGAGGCAAGAGGAACAAGATGAAGGAGATCTCAAACTCGATTCCCGGAGGCGCGGCTGTTCGGGCTGCCGCGGCGGCGGCCGCCTTGCTACTGGCCCTGCTGGCCCCGGGTTCTGCGGCGGTCGGCCAGGCCGCCGAGGAACCGGGCGCCGCCGAGGAAGGCGGGCCCGAAACGGTGAGCCCGGAGTTGCCGGCCGAAGGGGAGGCGGCCCTGGAATGGCAAGACTCCTCAAAGAGGCAAGACGAACTTGAGAAGCTGCTCGCCACTCCCCCGGAAGGCGAGGTCTACACCTACAAGGACGGCGAGTACACCCGGAAGGTCTACCTGCAGGAGGATTTCGTCGTGGCGCGGAGCGGCTTGGTCTCCTCCCGCGGCCGGGCCCAGGAGGCGCCGGGCGGCGCAATCGTCAGCGCGAGTAGCGCCAGCGGGCTGCCCGTCTTCCGCTCCCCGGGCGGCGACGTCATGACCCTCCCCGGCGGCGTGCTGGTGATTTTCGAAGCGACGCGGACCGCCGACGACATCGACGCCTTCTTCGCCGCCAGAAACATCGCGGCGGACCGGCTCTCGCCGCTCGGCGAGATTCCGAACGGCTTCGTCGTCGCGACCGACCCCGGCTTTCCGTCGCTGGAGCTGGCGAAGGCCCTCGCCGAGGCGCCCGGCATCAAGCTGGCCAGTCCCAATTGGGGGCGGCACTACAAGACCAAGTAGCGAAGACCCGCAGGCTGGATGAGATGGTGTCCGCGAACCGAGTCGTTCTGGCGCTTTTCCTGGCAACGCCGTTCGGCGCTGGAGAAGCCCTGTCCCAGTCGCCCGGGCTGGTTCTGTCGGACACATCAGTGACCGTGGAGGAGGCCGGCTGGGCCAGCTACATGGTGAGACTGGCCACGGCGCCGACGGACACGGTGACGGTGACGATCGGCGGGCACGAGGGGACGGGCCTCACGGTCGACCCGACCAGCCTGACGTTCACGACGTCGGACTGGGCCGAGCCGGAGGAGGTGTACTTGATTGGGGGCTACGACGAGGACGGGGTGGGCGAATCCGTGACGCTCACGCACACGGCGTCCGGCGGCGGCTACGACGCGGTGACGGCCAATCTGGAGGTCGCCATCATAGACATCCACACCCCCGCTCTCGTCCTGTCGGCCGCGGCGCTGAAGTTGCTCGAGGGCGGCGGCTCGGCCAGCTACACAGTGGAACTGGCCACGGCGCCGACGGACACGGTGACGGTGACGATCGGCGGGCACGGGGGGACGGACATCACGGTCGACCTGCCCAGCCTCACGTTCACGACCTCGGACTGGAACGCCGCGCAGACCGTGACCGTGGAGGCCGGCACGGACCAGGACCTGGACAACGAATCCCTGACGCTCACGCACACGGCGTCCGGCGGCGGCTACGGCGCGTTCACGGGCGATGTGACTGTCACCGTCACCGACGACGACATTCGGGGGCTCTTCATCAATGTCGCCACCCCCCTGGCCCTCCAGGCAGGCCAGTACTTCTCCCCCCTTTACACGGTGAGACTGGCCACGGAGCCGACGGACACGGTGACGGTGGAGATCACCGGGCACGCCAGCACGGGCCTGAGCCTGTTCACGCCCCGCCTCTGGTTCACGACGTCCGACTGGCACATCGCGCAGGACGTGGCCGCTCAAACGGCCCGGGATCAGGACGCCGACGCCGCGGACGAATCCCTGACGCTCACGCACATGGCGTACGGCGGCGACTACGGCTCGACGTCGGAGGACCTGGACGTGACCATCATCGACCCCGACGTCGCGGGACTGGTCGTGGACCGCTCGCTGACCGTGGCGGAGGGCAGTTCCGACCTTTACGCGGTGAAACTGGCCACGGAGCCGACGGACACGGTGACGGTGACGATCGGCGGGCACGAGGGGACGGACCTCACGGTCGACCCGCCCAGCCTCACGTTCACGACGACGAACTGGGACGACACGCAGATCGTGACCGTGGAGGCCGGCACGGACGGCGATACGGAAGACGATTCGGCGACGCTCACGCACACGGCGTCCGGCGGCGACTACGGCGCGGTCACGGCAGATCTGAACGTCCAGACGAGGGACCGCGGCGACGTCCCCAGACTGATCCTGACGGACACCTGGCTGACCGTGGCGGAGGGCAGCTCGGCCAGCTACACGGTGGAACTGGGCACGGAGCCGACGGACACGGTGACGGTGACGATCACCGGGCACGTGGGGGCGGACCTCACGGTCGACCCGCCCAGCCTCACGTTCACGACGACGAACTGGGACGACACGCAGACCGTGACCGTGGAGGCCGGCACGGATCTGGACGCCGACGCCGAGGACGAATCCCTGACGCTCACGCACACGGCGTCCGGCGGCGACTACGGCGCGGTCACGGGCGATGTGACTGTCACCGTCACCGACCCCGACGTCGCGGAACTGATCCTGCCGGACACCTCGCTGACCGTGGAGGAGGGCAGCTCGGCCAGCTACACGGTGGAACTGGGCACGGAGCCGACGGACACGGTGACAGTGACGATCACCGGGCACGAGGGGACGGCCCTCACGGTCGACCGGCCCATCCTCACGTTCACGACGGTGAACTGGGGCGACACGCAGACCGTGACCGTGGAGGCCGGCACGGATCTGGACGCCGAGGACAAATCCCTGACGCTCACGCACACGGCGTCCGGCGGCGACTACGGCGCGGTCACGGCAGATCTGAACGTCAATATCGCGAAGCTCCCCAAACTGATCCTGCCGGACACCTCGCTGACCGTGACGGAGGGCGGCTCGGCCAGCTACACGGTGGAACTGGGCACGGAGCCGACGGACACGGTGACGGTGACGATCGGCGGGCACGAGGGGACGGACCTCACGGTCGACCCGCCCAGCCTGACGTTCACGACGTCGGACTGGTTCGCCGCGCAGACCGTGACCGTGGCGGCGCGCCACGACATCGACGCGATGAACGATCTGGCGACGCTCACGCACATGGCGTCCGGCGGCGACTACGGCGGGGTGGCGGGCGAGGACGTGGGCGTGAACGTCATCGAAGACGATTTCGCCACGCCGGTCCTGTCGGTCACGTCGCTGAGGCTGGACGAACGGCAGTCGGTCAGCTATGAGGTGGAGCTTGACGCGGAGCCGCCGGATGCGGTGACGGTGACGATCACCGGGCACGAGGACACGGCCGTGGGTGTGCACCCGTCCGAGCTCATCTTCCCGGCGGCCGACTGGAACGTCGCGCTGGCCGTGAGCGTCATTGGGAACGCGGATCCCGACACGGTGGACGCATCCGTGACGCTCACCCACACCCCGACCGGTGGCGGCGGGGCGGTCGATCTTCCGGTCACCGTCACGGATACGATCGCCGGCTTGGTGCTTTCGCCCACTTCGCTGACCGTGGCCGCGAGCCGCCAGGCCAGCTACACGGTGAGCCTGAGGCTTAGACCGACGGCTGCGGTGACGGTCGCGATCGGCGGGCACGCGGACAGCGGCCTGACGCTAAGCTCGGACAGCCTCACGTTCGGGACGGGGGACTGGCAGGTTGCGCAGACCGTGATCGTATCGGCGGCCGATGGCGCCGACCGGTTGAACGATTCGGTGACGCTCACGCACACCGCGTCCGGCGGCGACTACGACTCGGTGACCACCCCGCTCCAGGTAGCGGTGCTGCCTGATCCCTCCGTTCCCTCTCCGAGCGTCCACGCGGGCGAGGGGGCGCTCACGGTTGCATGGCCGCCGGTAGATGTTCTGGATCTCAGCTCCTATGAAGTGAGGTACATTTCGAGTGCGGGCGACAAGGCCGTCGACTCGAACTGGACGCTCAAGAAGGAGATCCCGGCCGACGAGTCGCCGTACGCGTTGCTCGACGGCCTCGCGAGCGGCCTGAGTTACGACGTTCAGGTGCGCGCGGTGGTCGCCGGATCGCCCGTCCCGAAGTGGTCCGTGCCCGTTGTCGGGACGCCGGTCGACGACCCGCCGGGACTAGAGGGGCCTCGGGCGGATGCCCTCGATCTGCCGCCCGGTGTTCCGCTCGGCGCCACTCTGTCCTGCGTTGATGCAAGCGACGCGGACCTGTTCCAATTCACGTTGACGGAATGGCGCAGCTTCATGATCGAAACTCGAGGAGGCCTCGATACCGCGGCGCGGCTAGGTGACCTTCCCCTCATTGCCGAACCGGACCCTCTCGGGTTCTCTCTAGGGGCATATGCCACAGATGACCGGTTCGGCCGTGGCGCTCTGGCCTATGGGCGCCTTGCCCCGGGCAGCTACTACCTGGAGGTTTACACCGACGAGAGGAACGACTGCGGGGCCTACAGCCTTTTCTTTCGGACGCTGCGGGAGACGAGTAACGCGACCGATGCGCAGACGGTTCAGCTCGGCAGTCCGGTGTGGAGTCTCAGTGAGAGACCAGGGGAGGACGACTTCTTTCAATTCACCCTTGAAGGGGAAACCGATGTCGTGATCCACTCCGGTCCTCTGCGGAACCCCACGGTCGATACGGTCGGCGAGCTGCTGGACGGCAACGGCGTTTCGCTTGCCACGAATGACGATGGCATGGCCGCTGGGGCGACGAAACCATTCATCATCCGAAGAAAGCTCCCCGCGGGCACGTACGTCGCCCGCGTCAGGTCCGACGACGCCATCGGGCCGTACTCGCTCCATGTGGAGGCCGTCGGCGAGCCAGGGACCACGAGAGCGTCGGCGACCGCCCTCGAAGCGCATGCGTTCGGCACTGAGGATGCCGTGAACATCGGCACGTTGGGCGTGGGTCGAATCGACCAGGAAGAGGAGACACATTACTTCCGGTTCAGCCTGCCGAAGGCGACGCACGTCTTCATTCGGGGTGTCAGCGACACAATGGCCGTCACTGGCGCTCTGGTGGGCGAGGATGGCGCTTCGGTGCCGGTGACTGTCGCCCATGATCGCTATCGGTCCGACGATAATACGAGCGGCTTCGTGTTGAGCGGCGGGTTGGCTGCGGGCACTTACTACGTCCAGGTCGGCTCGACTCAAGGCACCGGCGGCTACCACCTCCGAGTTCTCGATGACTCAATCGCGATGGACATGGAGCGGTACTGCGCCAGGTTCCCCCACCTCTTCAGTGACCCGCTGTCTTCGTGCCAGTGGGGTCTGAAGAACCGGGGCGATTTCCCGGATGAGGATGTCCCGAACGGGAAGGCGGGCGAGGACATTCGGGTTGAGGATGTGTGGGCCGGAGGCAATCTGGGGACCGGAGTCCACGTGGCCGTGGTCGATGACGGTTGCCGCGAGAGTCACCCGGATCTGAGGGAGAACATCGACAGGAATTTGGGCTGGAACTACTTTCCAACGAAGTTTGCCAGCACGCTCCAACCAGATAGCACCCACGGCACCCAGGTGGCCAGCGTGATCGGCGCTCGGGACAACGACATCGGGGTTCGCGGAGTCGCACCGCGCACTATCTTGTATTGTTACAACCTGCTTGCCGAGACCGGTGGTATCCATCTGAGCGTTTTCGACAGCCGCGCGGCGGATAGCCTGAGCCGCAACATGGATGTGACGGCGGTGTCGAACAACAGTTGGGGCCGGTCTGACGACCGCGGAACATTCTACACACAGCCCGAGGTCTTCAGGTTAGCAATCGAGGCCGGAATCGAGACCGGGTACGGAGGTAGGGGTGTTGTATATGTGTGGGCGGCCGGGAACGGAGCGGTCCTAGCTGACGAGAACTCCAACCACGGTGCCTTCGAGAGCCACCATGGAGTGATGGCGGTCGGCGCAGTGAGCGACCAGGGCGTCAGGTCCAGATACTCGGAGAAGGGCGCGAACCTCTGGATTTCCGCTCCAAGCAGCAACGGGAGAGAGGGGCGCCCCGGGGTATACGCCGCGGTCAACTTCGGCTACACCGACAGTTTTGGGGGAACGTCCGCCGCGGCGCCCATGGTGTCCGGCGTGGTAGCCCTCATCCGCGCCGCCAATTCGACTCTCACCTGGCGGGACGTGAAGCTGATTCTGGCGGCATCGGCGCGCAGGAACGACCCGACCAACACGGGTTGGCTTGACGGCGCGGGGAAGTACGGAGCCCAGGGGAACTACCACTTCAACCACGAGTACGGCTTCGGCGTGGTGAACGCCAAGGCCGCCGTGGAGCTCGCCAGTGACTGGACAAACGCTCCCCTTTTCGTGAAGACGGATTGGGCGAAGGTCGAACCGAACCTGTCCATCCCGGACAAGAGGCCGGCATCGCCTGTGGAGACGGTAACGAGCACGGTGACAGTTGACGATGTGGTCGACTTTGTCGAATACGTCGAGGTCGTGGTCCACCTGGAGACCACCCGCCCCAAGGAGCTTCAGATCGAGTTGGTGTCGCCGTCGAACACGGTGTCCATCCTTTCGCCTCACAGTCCGAGGGGTCAGCGGGTAGGCTACCAGATGCTTGATTCGGCGGTGGTGTTCGGCACCGCCAGGCATTTGGGCGAGGGCTTCCAAGGGACTTGGACACTGAGAGTTACGGACCACCGGGAAGGCGTGGAGGCAAGGCTGAAGTCCTGGGGTCTCAGGGGTTACGGCCATCGACTTGGGCCGTCTGCCCCGGCGGCGCCAAACCTGACGGCGGCCCGGAGGGAGATGACAGTCACCTGGTCGGCGCCGCCGGACGGGCCGGGCGCGGTCACGGGCTATGACTTGCGCTGGCGCCCGGCGGGTTCGAGCGACAACCGCTGGACGGAGAAAGCGAACGTATGGAACGCGGGCGCTCTGATCTACACGCTGGGCGGCTTGTTGGACGACACGGAGTATGAGGTGCAGGTTCGCGCGGTGGACGCCAGGGGTTCGGGCGCCTGGTCGCGCTCCGCGGTCGCCAGGACGTGGCCCAAGGAGAGCGCCGATCCCATGCTGAGGTTTTCGCCGTCGTCGCTGACGCTCGCGGAGGGCGCCAGGAAGAGCTACACGGTGCAACTGCTCCGGGAGCCTTCGGCGGCAGTCACCGTGACGATTTCGGGCCACGCCGACACCGACCTGACATTGGACCCGACGATTCTGTCCTTCCCGGCGGCCGACTGGGCTCGGCGCCGGACGGTAACGGTTGAGGCTCGCTCGGACGCCGACGCCGCCGACGACGCGGCGATGCTTGAGCACACACCGTCCGGGGGCGGCTACGACGCCGACAACGCGGCCAGCCTGAGCGTGACCGTGAAGGACGACGACAGGCTTGAACTGGTCATCTCTTCGACGGCCCTCGCCGTCACCGAAGGAGGCGACGCGACCTACACGGTAAAGCTGTCGGCGATGCCCTCGGCCGACGTGACGGTGACGATCTCGGGCCACAACGGCACCGACCTGAGGCTGGACAAGACAACGCTTTCCTACACGCCGTCCGACTGGGAGAAGCCCCAAACGGTCACCGTCTCGGCAGAGGAGGATCCCGACAAGGAAGGCGACTACGCAACCCTGATCCACGCTGCCTCCAAGGAGGGACTCAGAGCTGAGTTGCCGGTCACCGTGGCGGATGATGAGAACACGGTCTCCGCCTTGACCGTCCACGCGGGCAGCGAGGCGCTTACCGTGGCATGGGACGGGCCCGTGAGCGGTTCCTATGATCTCCGATACATCTTGGCAAGCGACGACTCCTCCATCGATTCGAACTGGACGCTGAAGCCCGGAGTATGGAACGGCGGACCTCCGCCACTCTGGCAGACTCACGTCCCGGTCAAGGCGCCGGACGGCTTCAGGTACCGGCCCTACTCCCATCTCATCGACTTGGCGAACGGCTCCAGCTACGACGTTCAGGTCCGCAGCCAAGGGGGCGTCTGGTCCGCGGCCGAGACCGGCGCGCCGTCGGACCTCGCCTACCCTTCCCCGCTGCCACCGCCAGACGTTCCTTTTGTAACGCGTGTGATTGGCAATCAAGCCTGGAGACTGGACGTAACCGAAGCGGCCGGCCAGTCGCTGGTCATCCTGTCCTCAGCACGCGAGTCCGCGACCCACGTGGGTGTACACGCAGCCGGTAGTGGAGTGGTGATGGCTGAAAGCCTCGGTGAACAGGTACTTGGTCGGTTTGGGTCAATAGGGGTTCACCTGCCCAACGGCTCATACCGGGTGGAAGTTGCCTCCCCTAGGCCGAATGGCGACTTTATTGCGCTCTTCTGGAACTCAAGCACAGGCGGGACCGGGCTTGCCGACGCCAGGAAGGTCGGCCTGGACGGCAGTTCAACGTGGCGAGACAGCTTCACGTGGTCAGTCCTGCCGGGAAGTCCCGGCGCAAATTTCTTCCGGTTCTGGCTCGGGACCCACACGGACGTGATGATCCGTGCAGGATCCGAGAGGCTCCCCGACATGAACCTCGCCGCGGAGTTGCTAAGCGGAGACGGGACGCCAATTGCCAGCAACGATGACGGACTCCTGCGCGGTGACCTTCATGCCGACCGTCTTCCGAGCGCACCCGTGCTCCGGAGACAGCTGTCTCCAGGCTATCATTATGTGAAGGTGACCGGATCGGGCGCCGGCCTCTACTCGCTCCAGATCGACGCGGTCACGCAGCCCGGGAGCACGATTGCGTCCGCCGCCCCACTTCGTTTCGATGAGACGGTCGCGGGCCGGATCGACCATTTGGCCGAAGCGAACTATCTCAGGATTGACCTGGAGGCGTCGTCGCACATTCTCGTTCGAGCGGTCACCTCAGACGGCGGCGTTCTTGGCGAGATTCTGGATCACAAGGGACGGTCCGTCGCGAAGCAGGTGCGCCGATACGATCTCCGGGCTGACGGAGCGACCACCGGCTTCACGTTGGCCGACGAACTCGCGGCCGGGACTTGGTACCTCAAGGTAACGGCCTCCGGTGACTCCGGCTACGCCATTCGCATGCTCGAGGACGCTTACGCGAAGGGTGTGCTGGACCTTTGCCAGTTGTGGCTCGGCGACGTCGGACCCACAATCGCGGACGATCCCCTCTACGCTTGCCAGCCTCACCTGCTTGAGGTCGGGATAGACGACGTCCAGACCTCCATCGGCGCTGAGCAGGTATGGAGTAGCGGGAACTTGGGCGCGGGCATTCGTGTGGCCATCGTTGACGACGGGCTGGACGAAGAGCATCCCGACTTGGCGCCGAACGTCGATGAGGCGTTCGGCCGCAACTACAGCTCGTTCCTGGCGGGTCTGTACAATCCGCATGGGCATGGGCGCGACCGAGACGGTGATCGCGGCACCGCAGCCGCCGGCTTGATCGCAGCTCGGGATAATGCCATAGGGATCCGCGGCGTCGCACCGCGCGCGACGGTTCACGGCCTGAATCTCGCTATGAACCTGACGGACGCCAACGTGGCCGACGCGATGACCCACCAGATGCGGGATACAGCGGTTTCGAACAACGGCTGGGCCAATGCGGGAAACCTCGTCACATCGGCTTCGGCGGTGTTCGATCACGCTATAGAATCCGGCATCGAGAGTGGCTTCGGAGGAAAGGGGGTCGTGTTTGTCTTCGGTGCGGGCGATCACCCATACGACTTCGACGAATTTTTTGAACAACTGCCTGATCCCAGCATCAGTCAGAACGCGAATCATGACAGCCACACCAGTCATTACGGAGTGATAACGGTCTGTAGCGTGCCGTTCCATTTGGTTCGCGCTGATATTCTTGGTTCGTCCCGGGACGGAGCCAATCTCTGGATTTGTGCGCCTACCGGCAATGATCTGACACCGATCGGCTTTGATATTCGGCACGAGCTGGCCACGCCGTATCCGCTTAGTGCCGATGAGCCGGTTGCTACTACGATTGACGAGGGCCGATACGGCTTTACTGGCGGCTCTCGAGCCGGCACGGCAGTGGTTTCCGGCGTAGTGGCCCTCATGCGAACGGCGAATCCGAGTCTGACGTGGAGAGACGTCAAGTTGATCTTGGCCGCTTCTGCAAGGCCCTATGCTGTGGAAGAGGAAGGCTGGATGGAGGGTGCCGCGAGTTATGGCGGTTGCGGACCAAGCTACTATCGTTACCACCACGAGTATGGCTTTGGCGTCGTGAACGCCGAATTGGCCGTGGATTGCGCCAGGAGTTGGAACGCCCTCCCGGACTTCGTCAAGCACGGCCCGGTTCGGTCAGCGGTTGCTCTGGCGGTGCCGGATGCAACTTCGTCTGGTCCCGGCCGAACGGCTACGAGTGCGATCGAGGTTGGTGGCGGCGTCGAGTTTGTCGAGTTTGTCGAGGTAACCGTTCAAATCGGCGAGACCGATAGTGCTTCGGAGGCCGTTCTCAGCGATCTTGAGCTCGAACTTGTATCTCCCGCGGGCGCGGTATCCGTGCTGAATCCTTGGGGGGGGGGGGCACGACGTACCGTCCCGGCAGAGTACAGATTTGGTTCCGCGAGGCATCTTGGGGAGAACGCCCGGGGAACCTGGACGTTGAAGGTCACGGACCACGTCGCGGGAGACTCTGCGACCTTGAACTCTTGGAGCATCAAGCTCTACGGCCACCGTTCGACTCCCAGGAGGGTGGGCGCGCCGGCCCTGGACTCAGGCAAGGGGCTGCTGAGGGTCAGGTGGTCCGCGCCCCCTGGAACCGCGTCCGGAGATCCCGTCAGCCACTACGACGTGCGTTTCATCCGAAGCGATGCCGAGAGCAAGGACGACGACTCCTGGCTCGTCCTGGAGGCCGCTTCAGGGCCAGACTCGCTGAGCTACGTCCTCGACAATGTGACACGCGCTGTCTTGTACGACGTGCAGGTCCGCGCCGTCAACGGCGCCGGCCCGGGTCCGTGGTCGGCGACCTCGTCCAGGAGCTCTCTCAATAGGGATCCGGAGCCGGACGGCCCCGCCTGGGACGCCGCAAGAGCTGTTTGGGTGCGGGAGGGAACCGAGCGGCAGTGGAGCGTTGCGCTGAGAGCCGAACCAACCGCCGATCTGACGCTGACGATCTCGGGCCACGCCGGCACCGCCGTGGTCCCTGAGCCGGTGAGTCTGGACTTCAGGCCCACCCACCCGTCAGATCCGGGTGATGCTCGCGGCAACTGGTCCCTACCAGGGACAGTGACGTTGGCGGCGACGACGGATTCCGATGCGGCGCATGAAGTCGTGACCCTCTCGATCACGGCGTCCGGCGGCGGCTCTCTCGACGGGAGCACCTCCGAGTTGCATGTTCTGGTCGCCGACGACGCTGCCGCTCCCGAACCGAAGGTGTACGTCGGCGACACCAGCGCAACCGTTTCCTGGCCAGCGTCCGAGCCGTCGCCCGGCTCGGTCTCCTACGATCTGCGCTACCGAGGCCCCGACCGCATCTGGAACCTCCTGCAGGGCGTCGGCGATGACGGCGTCCGGACCGAGGTGCTCTGGGGGCTGATGAACCGCCGCAGCTACGAAATCGCGGTTCGGGCCGTTACCGTTTGGGAAGGCTATTCCATTCCCGGCCGCTGGTCTCCTGCCGTCTCGGTCACGCCACGAGACCCCGAAGGGGGCGGCCCGCCCCTTTTCCTGCCTTCGGATGGTACACCCATCGGAGGCTACAGACTCCTCGGGGGCGACCACGAGAAGTGGATCATCCGGGTACCTGGACGTGGTGGTGTACGAATCTACGCTCTCGGGGAACTCAACATGGTGGGAGCCATTCGCAGAGGATTCGGGAGCCGCATAGGGCTTTTGGAGTCAATTGCGGTGAACAGTCCACACACCTTTCATGATGTCCACAGCGTGGACGCCGCCGAGATGCTACTTCTGGAGAGTGTCGACGAAGATCCCGACCGGTTGAGTCCCTTCCATTCTGGCCGGTACGCAGTGCATGCTGAATACCTGCCGACGAGCGGTACCCTGGATGATGCGAGGGAGATTGAGCTTGGCAGCGTCGCCTGGGCCGTGGTGCCCCCTGACGACGAAAGGGACCACTTCCGCTTCAGACTGACGAAGCCCACCACCGTGGTTGTTCGGGCGGGCCCTCTGCTAGGCAGGGGGGCTGCCGTTTCCGGGGAGCTGCTGGACGGTAGCGGAGCCAGCTTGCTCCGCAATGACGACGGCTGGATCCTTGGGGTGCCTGAACTCTTCATGTTCGTGAAGACGTTGCCAGAAGGAACGTACTACTTGAGGGCGGGTGCGTCCTCGCGAAGGTATCGTCGTGACCAACAACACCCTGGCTGGTACTCTGTTCACGTGCATGAGGCCGGGGAGCCCGCTGTCGAACCCCAGGAAGCGCGCCGGTTGGAAGTGGGTGCATCCCTATTCCACAGCGGCTCGGATCGATCAAATCTGAGCGCGTTCTACAACGGTCTCGCGGCGGGAGCGATCGAATCGCCTGGCGATTCCCACCACTTTCGGATCGTGCTGCCGCGAGCGCTGTCGCTTCTGGGGCGCGTAGGGAGTCTCGAGTTTGAGCCCGATGTGCGCCTGTTCGACGAGGAGGGTAGGTCCGTCGGACTTCAAACGAGAAAGGTCGGGATTCCTGTCGATGATCTAAATCTGGCGAACTTCACCGCTGAGCTCGACGCAGGAAGCTACGTCCTGGAGGTGACAGGGGCGGACCGGGGCGTGGGAGAGTACGCCTTGAGAGTCGTGGACCACGCTTCTTACGGCGAGGTTCGGTCCGCCTGCAGTGGCCCTGGACCTTTTCCAGATGCTCTCTCCAAGTGTCAATTGACCTTGGAGCGGCTCCGCGCGGTTGATGTATGGGGCAGCGGCAATCTGGGAGCGGGCGTTCGAGTGGCGGTCGTCGATACAGGAGTGGAGGAAGAACATCCGGACCTGAGAGACAATCTCGCCGTGGACCTTGGTCACAACTATCATCCCCAAGTGGTGGAGAAGGGCTCTTCTCCTTTCTCCGGGCACGGGACGAACATGGCTGGCTTGATCGCGGCGCGAGACAACCTGATCGGTTCCCGGGGGGTGGCGCCCAGGGCCAACATCGTCGACCTCAACCTTTGGGCCTTGGGAGGCTCCGGAGTAACGGACGCACTTCTTGCCGATGCGCTCACCCGCAACATGGGTGTCACGGCGGTCTCGAACAACAGTTGGCTGTCGGCGGCCGGCGGTGCGAACATCACGGGGCCCGCCGTAAGAGCTGCGATCGAGTCAGGGGTGAGGGAAGGCTACGGCGGGCGGGGTGTCGTCTACGTCAAGGCGGCGGCCGCCTACGGGGAGATGGAAGGCTTGCACGGGGTGGTGAGTGTGTGCGGGCTAGGAGCCTGGTTCCCGCCAGAGGCGGCCCACCTGTGGGTTTGCGGCTATGCGGGGGGTGCTCTGACGACCGACAACTTCGCGCACTACAAGAACACTTCGGGGACAACGTCGGCTGCTGCTGCGGGCGTGTCTGGCGTCGTGGCTTTGATTCGTGCCGAGAACCCGAGTCTGAGCTGGCGGGATGTGAAACTTGTTCTCGCGGCGTCCGCACGGAAGAACGATCCCTCCAACAGCGATTGGCTGGCTGGTGCGCCGAGGTATGGCGCGGACGGCAACTATCACTTTAGTCATCAGTACGGCTTCGGCGTGGTTGACGCCAAGGCGGCGGTCGACTTGGCCAAGGGCTGGACCCCTCTCCCGCCGTTGGCTCAGTCAAGTTTGGTGAAGGCGGATCCGAACCTCGTGGTTCCAGATGTCACAAACATCGCGGGGATGGTCACAAGTCAAGTGAAGGTGGAGGGGCCAGTCGACTTCATCGAGCACGTTGAGCTTGCCTTGGATCTGGAGGGCGGCGATATCAAAGAGATGAGGATTGAGCTGGTTTCTCCGGCAGGGCGGGTGTCCACGTTGTGGTTTCCGGACCTCTACAGAGCACCGTCGACCGGCGTGGGGCTACCGTCGGATTTCACGTTTGGCTCGTCCAGACATCTGGGGGAAAGGGCCGCCGGAACATGGACTCTCCGGGTGTCCGACGAAGTGTTCACTCGTGGGGTCAAGCCCGCGATCCTGAAGTCGTGGGGTCTGAGGATCTCGGGGCATTCCGAAATCGTGCCGCCGCCCGGCGACCTGCTTCTCTCGTCGTCAACCTTGCCCGTGGCGGAAGGCGGTCAAGCCGACTTCACGGTGAGGTTGTCGAAGAAGCCGTCGGGGGCCGTGACGGTCGCGGTCGCGGGCCATGAACGGACGGACCTGACGGTGACTCCGACCAGGCTTACGTTCCCGCCGGCGGAGTGGAATCGGCCGCTGACGGTGTCCGTGGCGGCCCAGGATGACCTGGACGCGGTGCACGACATGGAGACGCTCGTCCTCACGGCTACGGGCTCCGGATACGGGCCGGCGACGGCCAAGGTGATGGTGACGGTCAGGGACGACGAAGTCGCCGAGCTGGTCCTGTCTTCGGGATCGCTAGCGGTGGCGGAGGGCGGCTTCCGCAGCTTCACGGTGAAGCTGTCGGCGATACCGTCCGTGCCGGTCACGGTCGCGGTCGCGGGCCATGAGGGAACGAAGCTGAGGGTGCAGCCGACCGCGTTGACGTTCCAGCCAGGGGACAGCAACCGGACGGCGTCCGTGACCGTCTGGGCCGCTGAGGACACCGACCTGGTGGACGAGGAGGAAGCGCTCGTCCTCACGGCCTCGGGTGGCGCCTTCGACTCGGCAACCGCCGAGGTGAGCGTGTGGGTCATCGATAACGACAAGGATCCGCCTAGAGATGACATTCAGGTCGGGTTCAGCCGAAGTCAGTACGACCTCGTCGAAGGCGAGACGGTGACCGTGGAGGTGCTTCTAAGCCGGGGTCCACCATCGGCCGTTGCGGTCGGGCTGGCGAAGATGCACTACGGCGGCGTTACGGAGGCCGACTATTCGGGCTTGCCGCCGAGCGTCACGTTCGGCCCGGGCGAGACGATGCGGACGTTCCGGTTCACGGCGACGGACGACACGGAGGACGACGACGGTGAAGCGGTTGTTCTGCGTTTCGGCGGCTTGCCGGTCGGCGTCGTTGGAGACGGCCAAGCGATACTGGCGATTCAGGACGACGATGGCGATGACGGCGATGGCGGCGATGGCGGCGATGGCGGCGATGACGGCGATGACGGCGATGACGGCGATGACGGCGATGACGGCGATGGCGGCGATGACGGCGATGGCGGCGATGACGGCGATGGCGGCGATGACGGCGATGACGGCGATGACGGCGATGACGGCGATGACGGCGATGACGGCGATGGCGGCGATGGCGGCGATGGCGGCGATGGCGGCGATGACGGCGATGGCGGCGATGACGGTGGCGCCTTTTCCGTGCTGGACGCGACCTGCGAAGAAGGGTTGTGCCGCGCGGTCAGCGGGCGGAAGGTGCGCTTCGTCGGCGGGGGGCCGGAAGCCACCCGCTGGTGGAAATGGGGCTTCGGCGACGGGACTACGTCGACGTTGCCCGACCCGGAGCACTCCTGGGCGTCGCCCGGATTCTACGAGGTGGTGCTTCGGCAAAGCGACGGCGCGAGAACCTTCACGTCGTCGAGGATGTTCCTGGTTGAGGCGGCAGTTCCTGCGGGAACGTGCGAGAGTTCCAGTTCCACACGCTGCCTCCTGGATTCGCGCTACGCGGTGACGATTGAGTGGTGGACGGGCACCGGCGAGAGCGGCGGCGGCGCGGTGGTCCACGCCGGCACGAACGATTCGGGGCTGTTCAGGTTCTTCGCCCGGAACAACTGGGAGGTGCTGGTGAAGGTGCTGGACGGTTGCGAGACGAACCGCGCCATCTGGGTATTCGCGACTGCGACGACGGACTTGGGCTACGCGATCCGGGTGGAGGACACGGTGACCGGCCTGTTGGCGGAGTATCGCAACGAGGCTGGCGTGCCGGCATCAGCGGTCACCGATACGGCCGCGTTCCCGGACGGCTGCCAAGCGCCGCCCCCGCTTTGATCTCGTTCAGCGCGAGGCTGGTGCGCAGCTGGCCCCCGCCTACGGCTTCGGAATCTTGAGGCGGATCCCGTCTTGAGCGCGTCTCGCCGCAGGCGTTCGAGGCTTGCCGCCGTCCACGTACCCGACCCGCTCCCAATTGGAGTTGCCCGTTTTCGTGGACAGTTAGTGTTTAGGGAATCAAGCAGCTTCGACGAAGCTCTTCTCGAAGTTGACGGGTGTAATGGAACCGGCCTGCGGCCGGTGCTGTCACTTGGCCGCATCCGGCGGCAGGCCAGCCAGAGGGCGGCGCATCCAGTGGGCGGGCGCACCCGGTAGCCGGCGCACCGAGTCAGCCCGCCTGCCGTGCAGCCCCCCGCAACGGCGCCACAACCTCCTCGAACCGCGGATCCTCCCGCAGCGCCGCCAAGTCGGCATCGTTCTCGATCCAGCGCACGTGCGGGTAACCATGCCTCACTGCCGATTCCAGGTACCGGAGGCCGGCATCCGCATCGCCGCACACGCAGGCCACGCAGGCGAGGTTGTACAGCGCCACGGCATCCTGGGGATCCAGGGCCTCCGTGTCAATGGCAACCGAAAATTGCGCACTTGTGGCAACCGAAAACTGCACACTTCCTCGGGGGCGGTAGGGTCCGGATCAGGCATCGGGAATGGCGCGGCAGGACTCCGGTGTCGGCCGTAGGGAGCGGAGCGACCGGAGGCCGACACCGGACGCACGCCGAGCCGAGGGGGTTGGCGGCTGATCACGAGCCGGCTTCCTGGTGCCGCTTTTCGCGGGCGGGGCGTAGGAGGTCCTGGTGCGCCCTCATCCGGTAGCTGTTGCCCCGGATGTTGACGATGTGGCAGTGGTGCAGCAGGCGGTCGATGAGGGCGGCGGCCATGATCTCGTCGCCGAGCACGCCGCCCCACTCCTCGAAGCCCTTGTTGGAGGTGAGCACGGTGGAGGCGCGCTCGTGTCGGGCGTTGATCAACTGAAAGAAGAGCACGGCGCCGTCCTGGCTGATCGGCAGGTAGCCGATCTCGTCCACGACCAACAGGGCTGGATGGGTGAGCACGCGTAGCCGGCGCGACAGGTTGCCCGCGGCCTTCGCCTCGGTCAACGACTCGATCAGGGCCGCCAGGGTGCCGTAGTAGACCTTGCGGCCCGACTCGGCGGCTGAGATCGCGAGACTGATCGCCAGGTGGGTCTTGCCCACTCCCGGCGGCCCCAGGAGAATCACATTCTCGGCCCGCGCCAGGAAGCCCAACTCGTGGAGGCTTTCGATCTGCTCCCGCTTGATGCTGGGCTGGAAGCTGAAGTCGAACTGGTCGAGCGTCTTGACCGCCGGCAGGCGCGACGAACGCATCGCCGCCTGCAGTCGGCGGTTGTTGCGCAGCACGATCTGGGCGGAAAGCAGCTCCTCGATCGCTTCGCCCGCGGTCACCGCTCCGCTGTCGGCCTGGGCCAGGATGCCGTCCACGGCTTCCAGCGCACCGGGCATTTTCAAGTCCGCCAGCATCTCTCGTAGCCGAGCCCGCCGATCGCCTGCCGGCGCCTTCATCGGACTGCCTCCGAGTACTCCCGCAAGGGACGGCGCTGCACCTGTACCGTCGGCGCCACGAAGCGGTGCCGAGACGCCGCTTCGGGCTGCCGTGCGCCCAGAGCTCGGTAGGGATGGCTGGACAGGGGACGAAGCGCCTGGCGCTCGTCCCGCTCGAAACGGTCCACCGGGCGCTCACCCGTCGTGCCATGCCGGCGCACATTGGCGGTGCCCTCCAGCCAGCGCGAGGCCTGCTCATTCAGGTCGGCGTCATTTGTGAACGACCGGCCGTAGAAGAAGCTCTCCCGCAGGTACCGGATTGGCCGCTCCACCTTGCCCTTGGTCTGCGCCCGGTAGGGGCGGCACGACCGCGGCACGAAACCCCAGTGAGCCGCGAACCGTAGAAACTCGGCGTTGAGCGCCAACTCGCCGCCCGAGGCGCGATCGTCCGACACGACCACGGCACGCATCTGATCGAAGAGGAGCTCCTGAGGCACGCCGCCGAACCGACAGAAGGCGCTTTCAAGCCCCTCGATGAGGACCGGCATCGTCTGCCGCTCGTAGAAACGCAGCCACAAGAGCCGGGAGTAGCCGAGCACCACCAGCAGCGCATGCCGACGTCCCCAGGGCAGCCTGAACGTCCCGAAGTCCACCTGACCCTGAAGACCCGCCGGCGTCTCGAACCGCACCGGCGCCTCCTGAGGAGCCCGCGGCCGCACCTCCCGCACATAGTCCCTCACGCGGCTGTACCCGCCGTCGTAGCCGGCCGCACGCACCTCGTCGAACAGGCGCTTCGCCGACAGCTTGGGGAACTCGCCGAGCCGCACCTCGATCAACTCCTTGTACGGATCCAGCTTGTGCGCCACCCGCGGCCGCCGCGAGTACCGAGCCGCGCCCGATGACAGATCGCGGTCCAACTGGCCCGACTCGATCCACGCATGGATCGTCCGCCGGCTGACGCCGAACCGCCTGGACAACTCGGCCTTCGAGATGCCCCGCTCCAGGTAGTGCCTCAACTGCATCCTGATCTCCCATTCGTACATCCGTCTGTCGCTCCATTGCTGTTGGCGAAGCCGACAGCATCGACCGACGAAGCCGCTGCCGCAAACCGCGGACTGTGCAGTTCTCGGTTGCCACGAGTGAGAGATTTACAGTTGCCCCCAACATCCCGCACACCTGGTACACATGCTTGCCCAGATCGATACCGACTCGAGTAACCTCCTTCACGGTCCGCCTCCTCCTTGTTGTTCGGAAGAAAACACCATTCTGGCCCCAACGAGAGGCCGTAAGGGTGCGGGGCGGACCATCCCATTACCCAGTGTCGGAGGAATGTACAGACTGGGTGCGCCGACGTCCTCGTCGGCTCTCCGAAGAAGACGCGCGAGGCCGACGGCCTCGCTCCGCTGCGACGCCGGCGCACCCAGTGGGCGAAACTGTGGCTCAGGACTTCGGGCTAGGCTTCTTGAGGGATGCCGAAGCTGACGGTACTTGGCGGCGACTTTCGGAGCGGTTCGGCGACGTTCGACCGGCGCACGATCTATCTGGTCGACGAGGACACGGAGCAAGCCACGGCCATGCCGCTGGCTGAACTCGAGGACCTCGAGATCCTGAACGAGCGCACGGTGGAGGACGACGGAAGGGCGTTCGGCTATGGTGCGCTCGGCGGTCTCGCCTTCGGAATGTGGGGCGCCCTGTTCGGCGCCATCCTGGGCGGCGTGCGCTCCGAGGTGACCTTCGAGGCCTGGTTCCGCGACGGCCGCACGCTCGTGGGCACGACCGATCCCGATGACTACAACAGTTACCTGTTGTGGGCGCTCAGGAACATCGACGTAGAGCGACGACTGGAAGATCCGGACCCATGAAGGACTGGAACCTCCGGGCGCGCCACCGGGCGCCCGCGGGGGGCGCAACGCATGGACTGCTGGCGCTGCTCCTCGTCACGGTTCCGGCCACAGCAGCGGCCTCGGACTGGCCGCAGTTTCGGGGGCCGACCGGGCAGGGCCATGCCCCCGGCGAGTCGGCGCCGCTCACCTGGAGCGAGGCGGAGAACGTGACCTGGAAGGTTGGGGTACCGGGGCGAGGGTGGTCGTCGCCGGTGATCGCCGGCGAACTGGCCTGGCTCACGACCGCGGTGAGCGACCGCGAAGCCGGAACCTCGCTGCGACTGCTCGCCTATGACACGCGGAGCGGAGACGTCGCGGTCGACGCCGAGGTGTTCACGATCGACGACACGGTCCTCCTGAACCAGAAGAACAGCTTCGCCTCGCCGACGCCGGTGATCGATCCTGGCGGCGAGCGGATCTACGTCCACTTCGGCGCCCAGGGCACGGCGGCGGTCACGGCAAACGGCGCGTCCTCGGGCGAGGTTCTCTGGCGGACCCGCTTCCCGTACACGTCCCAGCACGGGAACGGCGGCTCGCCGATCCTCCACGACGGGCTGGTCATCTTGAGCATCGACGGCTACGACACGGCCTTCCTGGTCGCCGTGGACGCCGGGACCGGCGAGGAGCGCTGGCGGTCCGTACGGCCGGCGCCGATCTCCCAGGCCTACTCCACGCCGCTCGCCATCCGGGTCGGCGAAACCGAGCAGATCATAGGCGTCAGCGCGTTCCGGACCACGGCGCACGAACCGGCCACAGGCCGCGAGATCTGGCGGGTCGAGTATCCGGGCGGCTTCTCGAACGTCTCCCGGCCGGTCTACGGTCACGGGCTCGTCTATCTCTCGACCGGCTTCAACGAGCCGGTCCTGCTTGCCGTGCGTCCGAACGGCACGGGCGACGTGACGAAGTCCCACGTCGCCTGGCGGCTCCGCCGCGGCGCGCCGCTCACCGTCTCGCCGATCCTGGTCGGAGACGACCTCTACACGGTGACCGACACCGGCATCGCGACCTGCATCGACGCGCTGACCGGCGCCATCCACTGGCAGCAGCGGCTCGGCGGCAACCACTCGGCCTCGCCGGTCTACGCCGGCGGCCAGATCTACTTCCAGAACGAAGAGGGCGTCACGACCGTCGTCGCGCCAGGCAGGGAGTTCGAACAACTGGCCCGCAACGAACTCGACGGCTCCACCCTCGCCTCGGTCGCCGTTTCAAACGGCGCCTTCTTCATCCGTACGGGAACGCACCTGTACCGCATCGAGGAGTCGCCCTAAGGTGCTGTAACCTCTCGCCGATGCCGAAGACAACCGCGAAGCAACTCGGAATGAAGCGGATGCTCACGGCGGCGCTGGCGTTCCTGCTTCCCGGCGCACTTGCCGCTCAGACGTTCGGTACCGCCGGACGCTGGGAAGGCTCGATCGAGGTTCCGGGCCAGCCCCTCGTGGTCATGGTGGACCTGGAGCAGGCGGACGGCGGCTGGTCCGGGACGATCGACATTCCCGCCCAGGGCGCGGACGGCCTGCCGCTGTCGGCAGTGACCGTGGACGGCGAGACCGTCAAGTTCACGATCAGCGGCGTGCCCGGCGAGCCGACCTTCGAGGGCAGGCTGTCGGGTGGCGAGATCACCGGCGAATTCACTCAGGGCCCGGCCAGGCTCCCGTTCAGGCTCGGCCGAGAAGCGGTCGCGGTCGAGGCGCCTTCCCGTCCGCAGGAGCCCAAACCGCCGTTCCCCTACGACGAAGAGGAAGCCCTGTACCAGAACGGCGACGTGACGATCGCCGGCACCCTGACCCTGCCGCCCGGCGACGGCAGGGTCCCCGCCGCGCTCCTGATCAGTGGCAGCGGCGCGCTGAACCGCGACATGGAGCTCGCCGGCCACAAGCCGTTCCTGGTCCTGGCCGACCACCTGACCCGCCTCGGCGTCGCCGTACTGCGGGTGGACGATCGCGGCGTCGGCGGATCGACCGGCAGCACGTCGCAGTCCACGTCCAGGCACAAGGCCGCCGACGTTCTGGCCGGCGTGCGCTTCCTGCGCGCACACGACCGGATCGACCCGGAACGGGTCGGTCTGATCGGCATCTCCGAGGGCGGCCTGGTCGCCCCGTTGGCGCTCAACCGGGTTCCCCCCGGCACCGTCGCGTTCGCGGTGCTGCTCGCCGGCCCGGGCGTCCCCGGCGGCGACGTGCTCCGCCAGCAACTTCGGCGGATCGCCGCCGCGAACGGCGCCACCGCCGAGATGATCGAGGAACTCGCCTCCCTGCAGGACCGCGCTCTCAGAATCATCGGCGGCGAGATGCCTCCAGAGGAAGCCGAGGCCGCACTGCGCCAGGTCGTCCGGGAACAGTTGGCCGCCTCGCCCGAGACGGCGCAGTTGAGCGGCGAAGCGCTCGAATCGACCGTGACGGCCGCCGTGGAATCGAACCTGAGCCCGTGGTTTCGGTTCTTCATCCGCTACGACCCGGCGCCCGCGCTCGGCGGCCTCGCCGTGCCGACGCTCGCCCTGTTCGGCGGCAAGGACACCCAGGTGGACGCGGACCAGAACCAGTCCGCGATGGAGGCGGCCCTCGCCGCGTCCGGCAACCCGGATGTCACGATTCGCCGCTTTCCCGACGCGAACCACCTCTTCCAGACCGCCGGCACCGGATCGCCCGCCGAGTACGCGCAGATCGAGGAGACGATGGCGCCCGAAGTCCTCGATCTGATCGGAAGCTGGATCGTCGAGCGGTTCGTCGACTGAACGCCGAGCCGGTCGACTAGACTCCGTCCGCGGCGGCGAAGGTCGGCTTTGGCCGAACGACGACAGGTTGGGTCCAGATGCCCAAAGATCACCTGCCCGGACCGTGGAACCGGCCGCGTGCCGTGACGAAGGAGGAGAAGACGATTGCTGACACGAGAAGAAATGTCGAGCGCGTTCGCGAAATGGGGGGCTGCCTGGAACGAGCACGACCTCGACGGCGTGATGGATCTGTTTCACGACGAGATCTACTTCGAGAACTGGACCGGAGGCTGGGTCAGGGGCAAGGAAGAGCTGCGTCAGGCCTGGGCGCCCTGGTTTGCCAATCATGGAGACTTCAAGTTCACGGACGAAGAGACCTTCATCGACGAGATCGAACAGAAGATGCTCTACCGCTGGCAGCTCGACTCGCCCTCGTTCGAGAAGGGCCAGGAGGAGAAACACGAAGCCCGGCGCGGCCTGGATGTCCTGCACTTCCAGGACGGCAAGATCATTCAGAAGCTCACCTACTCCAAGACCACACTCGAACTCGACGGGGAACGGGTGCGTCTGACGACGCCTTGAGGCCTGAGGACCAAATGCCCAGGATCACCTACATCGCCCAGGACGGCACCTCGCGCGTGGTCGAGGCGCCGGTGGGACACACCGTAATGGAAGGCGCGCTGGACAATGACGTGGACGGCATCGTCGCCGCCTGCGGCGGCTCCTGCTCCTGCAGCACCTGCCACGTCTACATCGACGAAGCCTGGATCGAGGCCGTCGGCCCGCGCCACGACGAAGAGGACTTCGTCCTCGAGCAGGGCATCGACGTCCGGCCCAACAGCCGCCTGAGCTGCCAGATCGACGTGACCGAGGCCCTCGACGGCCTCGTCGTCCACCTGCCCGCCGAACAGGCCGAGTAACCGACCCCGACTCGCGCCCAGCGACCCGATCCGAAGGAGACAGCACGCCATGGCCCTCGACCTCACCTTTCTCGGTCACTCCGGTTTTCTGATGAGCGACGGGGAGCACACGCTCGCGATCGACCCCTTCCTCACCGGCAATCCGGTCGCGACGGTCGCGGCCGGCGACGTCCAGTGCGACGCGATCGCCCTGACCCACGGCCACTCGGATCACGTCGGCGACACCCTCGCCATCGCCCAGGCCAACAACGCGAACGTGATCGCGGCCTTCGAGATGTGCAACTACCTGCAGGAGCAGGGTCACGCCAACGTGAATCCCGGCAACCCGGGCGGGCGGATCGACACCGGATTCGGCTGGGTCGCCTTCACCCACGCCTTCCACTCGTCCTCCTACGAAGGCCAGTACATGGGCATGCCCTGCGGGCTCGTCGTCCATATGGGCGGCCGGACGGTCTACCACTGCGGCGACACGGGGATCTTCGGCGACATGGAACTCTACGGCGAAATCTACAAACCGGACGCTGCCTGCGTGCCGATCGGCGACCGCTTCACGATGGGACCGGAGCTGGCGACGAAGGCGGCCGAGATGATCGGCGCTCCGGTCGCGATCCCGATCCACTACAACACCTGGCCGCCGATCGCCCAGGACCCCGGCGACTTCGCGCCAGCCGGCGTCGAGGTCAAGGTGATGGCGCCGGGCGATACGCTCGCCGTCTGACCAATGGCGACGCGTCGTCGCGGGGACGGCCCCGCACCGCCAGACGCGACCCTCCGCAAACAGATGGCAGGCTCCTGACATCCCATGCTCCTGTTCGACCACGTCAGCAAGTCCTTCGGCGACCTGCGCGCGGTGGACGACCTCTCCTTTGAACTTGCGACCGGCGAGGTCTTCGGACTGCTGGGGCCGAATGGCGCCGGCAAGACGACCGCGATCAACATGGCGGTCGGCCTGCTGGAACCGAACGAGGGCGTCGTCCGGTTCGCCGGCGAGGCGTTCGACCGGGACCCTCGCGAAGCGCGGAACCGCCAGGCGCTCGGTCTGGCGCCGCAGTCGGTCGCGCTCTACGAGGAGCTGAACGGCGCCGACAACCTGCGCTTCTTTGGTCGCCTCCACGGCCTGAGCGGCGCGGACCTCGACGAGCGGGTCGCCGCCTGCCTCGACTTCGCCGATCTGGCGGAGGTCCGCAAGAAGGCAGTCGCCAAGTACTCGGGCGGCATGCAGCGCCGACTCAACCTGGCGGTCGCGATCATCCACGATCCGGACCTGGTCCTGCTCGACGAACCGACCGTCGGCGTCGATCCGCAGTCCAGGAACGCGATCTTCGACCGCGTCGAACAGCTCCGGGACGAGGGCAAACAGATCCTCTACACGACCCACTACATGGAAGAGGCCCAGCGGCTCTGCGACCGGGTCGCGATCATCGACCGGGGACGACTCATGGCGCTCGACTCGGTCTCCGCGCTGATCGCGGAGCACGGCGGCCCGGGCAGTCTGGTCGTGCACGCGGGCGACGAGGAGATTCGCCACGAGACGACGGACCCGCTGAAGACGCTCGCCGAACTCCAGGAGCGGCAGGCAGTGGACGACTTCCAGTACCTCCCGCCGAACCTCGAGACGGTGTTCCTGAACCTGACCGGCCGGGCGCTGCGGGACTGAGACCACCCAAGCGGAACGACGGGAGAAGCCTGTGAGCAAGATCGTCACGATGGCGGCAAAGGACATCCGGCTTCTGTTCCGGGATCGCCAGAGCCTCTTCTTTGTCATCCTCTGGCCCCTGACGATGGCCGTCTTCTTCGGCGCGATGTTCGCCGGTCTGGCCAGCGGTCCCGAAAGCGTTCCCGTCGCCGTGGTGGACCAGGACGGGACCGCAGGCTCCGACCGATACCTGGTCCGGCTCGAGAACACGGACGGTCTGGCCGTGGAGCGGGTGTCCGGCGAACAGGGCCTGGACCTGCTCCGTCGCGGAGAGGTGGCCGTCCTCGTCACGCTCGAACCCGGCTTCGGCGCCGCCCTGGACAACCCCTTCGTCGCCACGCCGCGGCTCGGGATCACGATCGATCCCTCCCTGATGGCCGTGGCCGGCATGGTTCGCGGTCTCCTGCTCGAGTCGGCCGGCGCGGAACTCGGCGACCTGATCACGAACCCCGCCCGGATGGCCGACGCGAACGCCGCGAACCGGAGCGGCATCGCGGCGCTACCGCCTTCCCCCGCCCGCGACGAGTTCCTGGCGTTCCTGGACATGACGCCGCGCATCTCGTCGCTGATCGAGGAGTTGGGAATCGCGGGTCAGACAACGACTGCCGCCACCGGCGCCGGGGCGCCGCTGCAGATCGAGCAGACGACGATCCAGCGGGAACAGATCGGCCCGCCAAACGCCTACGCGATGACCTTCCCCCAGGCGATGATCTGGGCGCTGATCGGCGGCTCGGCATCCTTCAGCCTGTCGCTCACCGTCGAACGGAGTCGGGGCACGCTGCTGCGGCTTCTCGTTTCGCCAATCTCGACCAGGCACGTGCTCACGTCGAAGGCGCTGGCCGCGATGACCACCTCGGTTGCCGTGACGACGGCCCTGATCGCCCTGGGCATCGCCGGGTTCGGCGTCCAGCCCACGTCGTACCTCCTGCTGGCCCTGGCCGTCCTGTGCGGAGCGGTCTGCTTCAGCGGCCTGACGATGGCTTTCTCCGTACTGGGCAAGACAGAGGGCGGCACGGCGGGGTTGAGCTGGGGCGTGATGCTTCCCATGTCCCTGCTCGGCGGCGTCATGTTCCCGCTGTACCTGATGCCGCAATGGATGCAGGTCGTCAGCAACATCAGCCCGATGAAGTGGACGCTCCTGGCGCTTGAGGGCGCGGTCTGGCGCGGCTTCACGCCGGTCGAGATGCTCCTGCCCTGCGCCGTGCTCGTCCTGATCGGCGTCGTCGCCTTCAGTTTCGGCGCCTCCCGGCTGCGCTGGAGTGCGGACTGAACCTTGGCAGGCCCGCTCTTCGTCATCGGCTCGGTCAACTACGACCTGATCTTCCGGCATCCCCGCCTGCCCCGACAGGGCGAAACGATTACCGGGGCCGAGCTCTTCGAGTCCTGCGGCGGCAAGGGAGCGAACCAGGCGGTGGCGGCGGTTCGCTGCCGGGGCGCACTCGACGGCGAGTCGGCGGCCGTCTGTTTCGCAGGCGCCGTCGGCGATGACGCGAACGGCGCCGCCCAACGCGCGGTCTTCGCCGAGGACGACCTGAACACGGAGCACTTGCAGGTCCTGGGCGACAGCCACACCGGCCTCTCCGCGGTCTGGGTCGAGGCCGCCACCGGCGACAACCGGATCATGAACTCTCCCGGCGCGAACGCCAGACTCACCGCGGCCGCGCTCGCTTCGGCGCCGGTCGAGGAGGCCGGGCTGCTCCTGCTCCAGAACGAAACACCCGCCGACGGAGTCCAAAGCGCCGTCGAACGCGCCCACGCCGCGGGCGTGCCCGTGGTCTGGAACCCGGCGCCCATCGACGACGCGAGCGACCCGGGGCTCGATCCGCGGTATCTCGCATGGGTCACGCCGAACGAAGTCGAGTGCGCTGTCCTGCTTGGCCGGGCCGGCGAGCGAATCGACGCCCGCAGCGCTCCGGACGCCGCCGCGGAGCTGCTCGCCATGGGCTACGGCGGCGCCGTTCTGACCCTCGGGTCAGCGGGCGTCCTGCTGGCCGAGCCGGACTCGACGCCGACCCTGGTTCCCGCGCCCGAAGTGGAAGCCGTCGACACGACCGGCGCCGGCGACGCCTTCAACGGCGCCTTCGCCGCCGCCCTGCTCGCATCATCCGACAGCCGCGAGGCCGCCGCCTTCGCCGTCCGCTACGCCAGCGACTCCGTGACCCGGCACGGCACGCAGACCTCCTTCGCCCGGTGGTAGCGCCGTGAGCGCCACGGCAACCTCCAGGCTGGCCCTCCTCGGCGGCACGCCGGTCCGAACCGCACCCTGGCCACAGTGGCCGGCGCGCGGCCCGGAGGAGGAACAGGCCGTCGTCGCGGCGCTTCGCGGCGGCGACTGGGGCGGCTTCCCGCTGCCGAACGAACGCACCGCGTCCTTCGCTCGCGCCTTCGCCGAGCGCCACGATTCAGCCCACGCCCTGTGTGTCGCGAACGGCACCGTCTCGCTCGAAGTCGCGCTGCAGGCGATGGGCGTCGAACCGGGCGCCGAGGTCATCGTCCCCGCCTACACCTTCGAGGCGACAGCGGCCGCCGCCCTGTTCGCAGGCTGCGTGCCCGTGTTCGCCGACGTCGACCCGGACACCTGGACGATCGACGCCGAGTCCGCGGCGGCGCTCGTCACCAAGCGCACCCAGGCGATCGTGCCGGTCCACCTCGCGATGACCGTCGCCGACCTGGACGCGATTCGCGCGCTGGCCGGGAAGCACGGGCTCGCCGTACTCGAGGACTGCGCCCACGCTCACGGCGCCCGCTGGCGAGGTCGCGGGGTCGGCTCCTGGGGCGATGCGGGATCCTTCAGCTTCCAGACCACGAAGCTCTTGACATCAGGCGAGGGCGGCATCGTGACCTCGTCGGATGGCGCGATACTCGACCGGCTCCACGCCCTGGTCAACTGCGGCCGGCAGCGCCCGGGCGCAGCGCAGCCGGCGCCCGTGATCGGCCACAACTACCGGATGACCGACCTGCAGGCCGCGGTTCTCGAAGTCCAGCTCGGCAGGCTCGACGAGCAGCACCGGACCCGCGCCCGAAACGCCCGGCGCCTGCGGGCCGCGATCGAGGACACGAGCGGTCTTGCGAACCTCCGCATCGACGACCGGGTGACGACCCAGGCGATCTACCAGTTCGTCTTCCGCTTCGACGGCGACGCCTTCGCCGGACTCGACCGGGACGTCTTCGTTGCCGCGCTTCAGGCCGAGGGGGTACCCGCCGACGGCCGCTTCTACGAGTCGCTGCCCTCAAGCGACCTGCTGCGCCCCGACCCGGCCCGCTACCCGGTCTGGAGCGACGCCCTCGCACGGCGCCCCGCCGCAGCCTGCCCGCAAGCGGAACGTCTCGCCTACCGGGAGTCCGTCTGGTTGCCTCACCAGCTCCTGCTCGGCGCCGAGACCGACGTGGACGACATCGTCGAAGCCGTGCACAAGGTAAAGCGCGGCGCCGGCGACCTCGCTGGTCTTGAGAGCGCCGACGTCGAACGCCTGCGACGAGCGCGGTCGGCAAGGTAGCCGAGCGCGGCCCTTACGGTTGAGGCTGGCTCCGCCAGCCCGCCGCGACCTACGAGCCAGCCTCAAACTGGTCCAGAAACGCCGGGAGATCGCCGATCGGAACCGCCTCGCCGGCACTCCGGGACTGGCGCTGCGTGCCGCCGTGCACGACCGCTCTGGTGGAGACCTCCGGAACCAGCTCGGCCACACGGCCCAGGGCCGAGAAGAAGTCCGGGTTGATCGTCGCCCCCGACTTGATCTCAATGGCCGCGACGCGATTGCCGGTCCGGCACAGCAGGTCGCACTCCAGGCCGCGACTGTCGCGAAAGAACGAGAGGTTCGCCGTTCGGCCCCGGTTGAATCGGTGCTTCAACGCCTCGATGACGACCAGGTTCTCGAACAGAGGCCCGCGAAGAGGATGCGTGGCGACCTGCCCCTCGTGCTCGATCCCCAGGAGGTGGGCCGCCAGACCGACATCATGGAAGTAGAGCTTGGGCGACTTGACCAGCCGCTTCCGGATGTTCGCGTGGTAAGGCTGCAGGACGAAGACGACGTAGCTCGCCTCCAGAAGCGTCAGCCAGTGCCGCGCCGTGACGTGGGAAACCCCCGCGTCCGCGCCAAGCGATGAGAGGTTGACCAGTTGGCCCACCCGTCCCGCGCACAACCGAACGAAGCGCTGGAAGCTCGACAGATTCCGAATCTCGACCAGTTGCCGCAGGTCGCGCTCGACGTAGGTCTCAAGGTAGTCCCCGTACGCCTGCCATGGCTCAAGACCCTGGTCGAAAATGCGCGGATAGAAGCCCATGTAGAGCAACTCGTCGACCGAGCCTTGCGGCCTGGCCGAGACCCGCTCGGCCAGCGAGAACGGCAGCAGCCGCAGCAGTGCCGTGCGTCCGGCCAACGACTGGCTGATTGCGCTCGACAGGCCGAAGTGCTGACTCCCGGTCAGAACGAAGAGCCCGTTCTCCCGCCGCTCGTCGACAAGGACCTGCAGGTACGAGAGCAAGCTGGGGACCCGCTGAATCTCGTCCAGGATCGCCCCCGTTCCCACCTGCTCCAGGAAACGCCGCGGATCCTGCTCCGCGAACTCCCGCTGATCAAGAGCTTCCAGGTTGACGTAGGTCAGGTGCGGAAACGTCTCACGGCACAGCGTCGTCTTGCCGGACTGCCGCGGCCCGGTGACCGTGACCATCGGGTACTGCCCGAAGAGCCGCCGCAGAACGGGCGTGATTTCCCGTCGAATCATCGCCGCATCCTACCAGCGGTCCGCGCAATCTGAAACTTGCACTTTCAGATTGTGCGAAGCGCCCCGGCAAGGCCACGCCTGCCCAAGGAATCTCGCGAGTACCTCCGGACCCCACCGGCGTTTCTTTGTGGTGCACCTTTGTACGTCAACAAGTTTCGCGGAACACTTCCAGCAACGAAGTGTTCGTCAACACTGTCTGCCGTACGGAAGCGCTCCACTAGCCCGAATCGAAGGCACCCAGACGACGACCCGGGAAGTCCTGGAGTACCAAGCCGGGCAGGAGGCGCCCTCTTCCGAGCGTCGCGACGACTTTGTAGAGGCCTTGAACCACCGCGTCGCCATGCGCCGCCCCATCGCCGACCGATGAGACTCTCCTGGAACGAGATCCGCCCCCGCTGACAATCTGAAACCTGTACTTGCATACTGCGACCTGCGACCTGCGACTCGGCAAGGCCACGCCTGCCCAGGGAACCTCGCGAGTACCTCCGGTACTATCCGTCCTTCCTCTGGAACGCTCGCGGACATCGTGCGGTGCACAGGCGCCGCCGGGAGAAGAGTTCAGGATGACCCCAACGACACGGACAACCTACCCCCCCCCCCCCCCCCCCCCCCCCCCCGTCAATTTGGCGTAGTCATCGCCCTGCAACTCGCGGCGTTGCTGTTGGCCGCGGGACCTGCCGCGCCCATCACCTACATCCTGCCCAGCGACGAGTCGATGGTCGACCGCACCGCGACGATCGTCTTCGGCCGGGTCCTGTCCGCCGCGCCTGCGCCGGACGATCTGCGGTTGCCCGCCACGGACTTCACGCTCCAGGTTGAGGAAGTTCTCAAGGGCGACGTAGCCAGCAGCACGATCGTCGTCCGCCAACCTGGCGGCGCCCGTCCGGGAGGCCTGATGATGCGGATCCCGGGCTTGCCCATGCTGCAGGAGGGTGAGCGGGTCCTGCTCTTTGTTGCCGATCAGAACCCCGGAGACGAGAGCGGCGGCGGCATCTACCGCACCGTGGAACTCGCTCTGGGGATCTTCTTCGAGGTCCAGGTAGAAGGCGGCGCCCTGCTCGAGAGGGAGCCGTCGCTCCGCGAGGACGCGGTGGAGACCGCAGCCGGAGCGACCGCAGAGACACTGGCCGGCCTGCGAGATGGCGACCTGTTTCGCCGCTGGATTCGGGACCGGGCCTCCGGTGTCCGACGCGCCGCGGACTACTTCGTGCCGGAACGCGACGTGGTGCGCGGCCCAGTGACGGTTCGGCAACCGTACCGGTTCATCCGGACAGGCGACGACTGCGAGTACCCGAACCGGACCATCCGTTGGGTCGAGTTCGAACGCGGGGAGTTCGTGGCGTTCGGAATCCAGCGAGGAGGGCAACCCGGCCTGACCGAGGAGTCCACGCGGCGCGCGGTACACAACGCGATGTCGGCCTGGAACAGCGATCCCCTGAGCCGCGTCGATCTTCGTTACCTCCGGAACCGAGTGGAGCCTGAAGTCAGGGGGTACCGGGACGGACGAAACCTCATCATGTTCGACGACCCCTTCAACGAGAAGGGAGAGCTGGAACCGGACGGCGGCGTGATCGGGTGGGCCCGCGTCTGGTTCTCTTGCAACCGGCCACCGGTTCGGCGCCCTCCGCCGTACGAGCAGTACGGCGACGTGCGAATCAGCCAGTCCGACGTCACGACCCGGCGGGGACTGGACGACTATCTTGAACGGCGATTCAGTAGAGAGAGCGACAAACGGATCTTCATGGAGCGACTGCTTGGCCACGAGGTGGGGCACTCGCTGGGCTTCGGCCACCCGTGCGGCGACGACGAGTCCGGTGAATGCGACACGCGGGCAAAGGACGAGGCTTTGATGCGCACACCCCATCACGGTGACGGCCGCGGCGCCCGCCTGTCATCGGACGACCGGGCGATCCTCCGCCGCCTCTACCCGGCTCCCGCGAGCGAGCAGCCGCCGGCGGCGCCAACCGACGTGACCGCAACCCCGACGACCAGCACAACCGCCCGAATCACCTGGAAGGACCGCTCCTCCGACGAGGACGGGTTCATCGTCTGGAAGCAGCCAGACGGCGCCGAATGGACACGGGCCGCGCGTACATCGCCGAACGAGGAAGAGGCCTACATCTACGGCCTCAGTCCGGGCGAGCGCTACCGCTTCCTCGTCCGTTCCTGGCGCGGAGACCTCTACTCGGACAGCGAGCGAGTCACCGTCACCATGCCAAGCGGCGCAACGAAAGCGAGGAGCCTCCAGGGCTCGCAGTTCGGCGTCAACTTCAGTGCACGAGCGGACAACTCATGGTTCAACGGAAGAGCCGCCCCGTGGTCATCCGACAAGGGAGTGCTCTACTGGTTGTTTGACTCCGAGAATCCCGAGGCCCTGGTCAAGGTGCTCGACGGTCGCAGCGTGAACGACTACTGGTGGTTCGACGTGGCCGTGATCTCCGACCTCCTCACAGCGGCTCGGGTGACGCACCGCGGCACCGGAGACGAATGGGTGGTAGTCACCGGCCTCGGGAAGGACGTGTTCAGCGACCCCGGCGAATCGGCCAACCGCCTCGCCCACTGCGCATACCCCGCGAGCCGAACGGACAACCGTTGCGCGGTCTGGGGCTACGGAACCACCGTCTCCCTGCGCGACGCCTGGAACTCCTCAGGGCGCATTCCGTCGAGCTACTTCCTGTCGCCGTCTGCCTCCGCTGATGGCGGCCAGAGGGCCGCATCTCCAGCCGGCCGACTCTTCAACTTGAACCGCTCCGATGGCTCGCATGCGCCCGCGGATACGGACCGCGCTGACCTTCAGCCAGTCCCCGGGGCCATGGCCAGCATCGCTTCCGTAGCGAGCGGTCTCCACAGCTCGCGGTTCGGCGTCAACTTCCGGGCCAAGGCGAACGGCTCAACGGTTTTCGGACGTTCCGCCTCATGGTCGTCCGACCAGGGCATCCTGTACTGGCTGTTCGACCCCCAGAATCCCGAGGCTCTCGTCAAGGTCCTGGACGGACGAGGCATCAACGGCCATTGGTGGTTGGATCTCGCCGTCGCTTCGGACTTGCGCTCGGTCGCGCTCGTGACGCACAGCGGCACCGGAGACGAGTGGGTCGTGATTACAGGCTTCGGGAAGGACGTGTTCAAGAATCCGCGCGGAAGGGAGGACCAACTCGTCCACTGCGCGTATCCAACGAACCGGGACGACAACAAGTGCGTCTTCTCGGGCTACGGCACGACGATCTCGCTGCGCGACGCCTGGGACTCTTCCGGGCGCATTCCGTCCGTTCACTACGACTGAGCCGGCAGGCACTCGTCAGAAGAGGCCCCTCCAGTGCCGGATGCCGACGGGAACCCGGGTGGCGCGGCCCCGCGCCACCCGCGAAACAGTCCGTGCGTCCGTCATCGGACGCACGGACGACACGTCGGCGCACCCAGTTCTTGCGGCGGATCCTCCTACGCCCAGGTCAACGTGCCGTTGCTCTGGCCGAAGGCGTCCGTCTCGACGCCCATGCCCTGGAGCAGGGTCACGTACAGGTTGCAAAGCGGGGCGTTGTGCTCGCCGTCGTGGACGATGTGCTGGCCGTGGCTGTAGCCGCCGCCGGCGACGAGGATCGGCAGATCCCTGGGTTCGTGGGAGTTCGCGTTGCCCAGGTTGCTGCCGAACAGGACGGTCGTGCTGTCGAGCAGCGAACCGCTGCCGTCGCCGCGCTCGCCGAGGTCGGTCAACAGGTCGCTGAAGCTCTCGACGATCTCGGTTTCGATCTTCTTGAGCTGCGCGATCTTCGCCGGGTCCTGGCCGTGATGCGACAGGCTGTGCTGGTCGGAGTTGATGCCCGGCAGGTCGATCACGACTCCGTGGTCCTGGATCATCAGGCTGACGACCCGGGACGAATCGGTCTCCAGGATCAGCGGGATCATCCGGAACATGAGCTTCACGCGACCGATCAGGTCGGAGCGTGAGGGGATGTCCGTGGGCGCCTCCGCATCGACAACCGGCTTCGGCTTCTGCTGCCAGGCCTTGACCTCGGCCAGGTCGAGTTCCGCGGTCCGCACCGCGTTGTAGTACGCATCGAGCTTCGTCTGGTCGGCCAGGCTCACGCGCCGCCGCAGCGCCGAGGTCTGCGACTTGAGCCGGTCGAGGATGCTGCCGCCGTCGTTCAGGCTCTGCTTCTCACGTTCCACTTCCTCGGGCGTACCCTGCAGGAACAACTGGCGGAACAGGTTCTCCGGGCTCGTCTCGGCCGGCACCATCGCGCCGCTCCTGGTGTAGGACTGGCTCTGCGGCGCCGCGGTACCGAGCACGACGGATGGGAACCGCGTCGTGTAGCCGAGATGGTTCGCGGCCACCTGGTCCATCGAGATCGTGTTGCGGAAGCCGTCGAGGCCGGGGCGCCGGGCCGCGGTCAGGAAGGTGATCTCCGAGTTGTGGGGCTGCCGACCGGTCTGCTCCTCGTGCGAGAAGCCGGAGAACAGGGTGAAATTCCGGCGGTGCTTCTCGAGCAGCGACAGGTACTCCGTCGTCTCGTAGCCGGCGCCGGCCGCCTTGGGGAACCAGGCCTCCCTGTAGAGCCCGAGCGTGTTGCAGATGTTGACCATCCGCCGGGGCTCGGTGGCCGCGGCCCGGGCCAGCCCGGGGCTCATCGACTCGAGCATGGGCAGCGCGAGGGCGACGCCCGAAGCGCGGAGGAACGTGCGGCGGTCCAAAGGCTGTCTCAGGTTCATCGCTACCTCATCCTGAAGAGGTCGCTCTTCGTGACCTCGTGAATCATCGTTCTGAAGGGGTACCCGTCATGGCGGAGCTTCTCCACGACCTCCTCGACGCCGTCCCGGTCCGCGAACTCGATCTCGGCGCCGGTCGAGTAGACGAGAAGCTGGGAGACGACGTGGCGGGCCACCTGCTCCACGTCCCTTGCGAGCAGCCGCTTGTACTCTTCGATTCCCGCGAACGGCTCGCCGTCGGCCGTTGTGCCGGAAGCATCGACCGGGAGCCCCTGCTTGTAGGGCATCCGATACTCGAACCCGTCCGCGGTCGTGCCCGAGCCGCCATCCGCTCGGTAGTGGCTGCGGAAGCCGCCGATCGGATCGAACGACTCGAGCGCGAAGCCCGGCGGATCGATCACCCGGTGACAACTGTTGCAGACCGGCTCGTTGCGGTGCTTCGCCAACTGCTCGCGGATCGTCGTCGCGCCCCGGGTGTCCGGCTCGAGCGCGGTGACGCTCTCGGGGGGCGGCGGCGCCGGCTGACCGAGCAGGTTCGCCAGCACGAAGTTGCCGCGCGGAATTGGCGAGGTGATCGTGCCGTTCGCGGTGATCTTGTGGATGCTGGCCTGGGTGATCAGACCGCCCCGCGGGCTGTCCGGCGGCAGGGTCACCTTGCGCATCGTCTGGCCCTCGATTCCCGGGATGCCGTAGTGGTCGGCCAGGCGGCGATTCAGGAAGGTGAAGTCCGCGTCGATCAGGCTTCCCACGCCGAGATCCTCGGCGATCAGTTCGGTCAGGAAGAGCTGCGTCTCCTCGGCCATGGCCTGCCCCAGGCGATCGTCGTACTCGGGATAGAGCCCGGCGTCAGGGTTCGTCGCCTTCATCTCGTAGAGCCGGAAGGCCTGGCCCGCGAAGTCATGGACGAAGCGCTTCGACCTGGGATCGTCGAGCAGACGGTCGACCTGAGCGGCGAAGACATCCGCCTCGGACAGGCTGCCATCCGCGGCCAGGCCGAGCAGCTCGTCATCCGGCATGCTCCGCCACAGGAAGTAGGAGAGCCTGGACGCGAGCGCGTGTTCGTCGAGCCGGCCCGGATCGCCCGACTGGAACAGGAAGGGCGGCGCGCTCAGGATGGCGCGCAGCGGCAGGCGCACGGCCTCGACGAACGGCCGGCCCTTCTCCAGAGCCGGCGCGGCGAGACTCGCGTAGGCCTCGAGTTCGCCCTCGGCCAGCGGCCGCCTGAAGGCGCGCGGCGCGAACCGGGCGACGACGTCCACCACATGCTCGTACGGGGCCTTCGTCAGAACGACCTCGCCGGCCTCGTCGAAGTCCACGCCGGCCAGCAGCTTGCGGGTGCTCGGCGGCGGCCAGTTCTCGAACAGCGGCCCCTCGATCGTCATCGTGCGGAGCGCGATTCCCTCCCCCTCGTAGTCCTCGACATTCCTCTCCGGAGCGTAGTAGTCGAAGTACTCACCCGGAGGTGGATCCGCCTCGGCAAGCGACGGTGCGAGAAGGTCGCCCGGCCGCAGGAAGGTCTCGAAGTGGACCGTCCGCGGTTCCTCGCCGACCAGATCCCAGTAGGCGACCAATTCGTCGAGCGAAGCGGCGGCCGCCTGCTTCGAGCCTCGGTAGACGGTCAGGGTCACGGGTCCCCTGGGCTGATACGCCCAGCCCTCGATCGTCGCGCGATAGCGGCCGGCGTAGGGCACGTTGTAGCCCTCGGTCTCGCTGTGCATCAGGTACGTGGACCCGCCGTCGACGAACATGACCGCGGCCTCGTCCAGCATCTTCGTGATCCCGCCGCCCAGGATTTCCGCGTTGCTCATGTAGGTCAGGTAGCCCGAGTCCGCGTAGGCGATCTCCCGCCGGCCGGTGGCGGGCCGCGGACCGACCTTGATCGCCCGGTCGAGCGCCCGGTCCGCAACTTCGAGGTAGGCCCGAACATGCAGGGGCGACATGCTCTGGTTCGCCGCCACGGTGTCGAAGCCCCCGGAGTCGGCCTCGGCCGGGAGGGACTGGCTCAGTTCCATCGCCACCGCCTCGTCGATGGCGAGCAGGTCCTGGATCGTGTAAGCGTACTCAAGCCGGGTCAGGCGCCGGAGCGGAACGCGCTGGCCGTCACGGCTCTCCAGATTCGCATCGACCAGCGCGGTCTTCAGCGACGCGAGCGCGGCCTCGATCAGCTCCGCCTCGGGCTTGGGGGCCTCCGGAGGCGGCATCTCTCCGTTCGCCAGGCGATCGTGGATCTGTTGCCACGCGCGGAACGTCCTAGGATCCGAGAGATCCTGGCTGAGACGCGGAATGCTGAGCGGCGTCGCGGTCCGGCCCCCGTGACACCGAATGCAGGACCGGTCGACCAGCGGCGCCACGCCCTCGAAGAACGGAGCGGAATCTCCCGGACCCTGGGCAAGGGCGACCGGTACGAAAACCAGGAGCGGCACAAGGGCGGCCGCAAGACTCTTGGGGACCATCGTTCTATCCTTCACCTTTGGCGCAGCCCGGCTCTGACCGCCGGATGGCGTGACCACCATCTCGTATACGACTTTGTTCGGGCGCGAGTTTAGCAGCCGGTCGAGTTCTCCAAATCGCCAACGCGCCGGGGCAGCGTCTCACTCGAGCGGGAGCACGCCCCCGATGTGATCCCTGATCCACTTCGCATCGAACCACTCCAGCGGATTGACGGGCAGACCGCCGAGCAGGACGGCGAAGTGGAGATGGTCGCCGCCGGCCATTCCCGTCTCGCCGCTCAGACCCAGCCGTTCGCCGGCCGCGACCTCCTGACCCACCTCGACATCGATCCGCGACAGGTGTGAATAGAGGGTCATGAGGCCGTAGCCGTGATCGACCACCACAGTGTTGCCGTAGATGCCGAGGTACTCCGCGAAGACCACGGCGCCGGCGTTCGAGGCCGGCACCTCGTCCTGAAGCCGCGATGCGAGATCGAAGCCCAGGTGGTCCTGCGTGTCGACCACGCGGCCCTCGTAGAGATACTGCCGGCGGGTAGCGAACCGGTCCATCACCTGGGTGTTCCGCATCTGCCGGAACGGACCGCTCCAGAGTTGCCGCGACACCGAACCGGACGCCAGCTCGATCAGCCGCACGGCGTTCATCTGCCGCAGTTCGCCGTTCAGCATCAGGTAGTTCTCGAGCAAGCCGCCGCGGTCCGGCAGGTCAGGTGTCCGCGCCATGATCGCCGGCACGACACGCGCCATGAAGCTGTCGCTGAGGCGAATCGTCGAGGAGTTGAGCGGCGACGGCTCGATCTCGCCCAGGAAGGGTACGCTCGCCTCGTTGCCGAGGTCGTCCCGCGCCACCAGCCTGAAAGGTGCGGGATCCGCACTGTCGTACGGCACGCCGAAAAGGGCGAACCGGTCCCGGACTTCGCCGCCGGGCGCCGGGAAACCCGGAAACAGGTAGTCGCCGACCTCGACCCCGCTCCAGACGGCGCTCTCTCCCACCGTGTAGCGCAGCACGCCGCTGCCGGACTGGGTGGGCGTGGCCGTCACGCCGAGCGATCCGAGCGTGGGCGGGCGCAGACGGACCGGCAAGGACAGCTCCGCGACATGGGAGGGCGGCCGCCTCAGCCAGGTGCCCGGCCGCTCGACGGTGACCCGCACGACGCCAAAGCCCTCCACCAGGTCAGGCACCCTGTCGCGACCGACTTCGGTCTCCAGGACCGCCTCCCGGACCGGGTCGCCGCCGAACGACCAGGGACCTGGAGGCGTGAGCGCGCGCTCTTCGAGCAGCAGCGACTTCCCGTCCTGGATGACTTCGACCCGGATTGAGCCGAGGCCGCGGCCGCCTGCCCGCGCCGTTGCTGTGACGATCGTGCGCGGACCGATGCCGGGCAGATCGGATGTCATCGCGACTTCAGGTTCCGGGCCGACCCGCAACCAGAGGACCGCGACCGCGCCGAGGATCACCGTCGCGACAATCGCTGCGGTGGCCGCCAACGGCAGCCGACGACGGCGGGGCGAACCCAAGCGAGCGGCTTGTCTGTCGCTGAGCGGCAAGTCCGCAGACTCGTCAGCCGAGTTGCAGCAGCTCGACCCAGTTGCCGTCCGGGTCCTCGATCATCGAGATCTTGATGCCTGGCCGAATCTCGCGCGGCGAAATGACGACCTTGTGACCCGCTTCTTCCGCCTGGGCGGTGACCTCGTCCAGGTTCGAAACGGACAGCGTCCAGTACCGGTAGCCGGTCGCTCCCGCGATCCCTCCCGGCGGCGCGGAAGCCTCCGGCAGCTTCGACAGGGACACGAGCTTGATCAGACTCGTGCCACAAAGCAGGCGGTGCATCGTTCCGCCCGGCATCGGCATCTCACCCTGGTCCTCGAGGCCGATCACGTCACGGTAGAAGCGCAGCGACGCCTCCGCGTCACGCACCACGATGCCCAGGTCGACTGAATTCTTCGTCAGTTCTACGCCCACAACAGCTTTCCTCCGGTGCCGTCCTTACGCCCAATGACGAGCGGACGGAGTAGTTGGTGGAGGCCGCCTTCCGTCGTGGCAGCTTGCCCACGTCCTGGCAGCGTCCTCCCGTTACCGGCAGCCGATGTTATCCGCATGCGGGGCCAGTTGCGGGACCGAAGGGAGGACGACGGCCGATCAGGGATCGAAGCGCCGCGAGTCTGCCGCTTTCTGCCGCGAAACCACTCCCCGGAACAGCAGAAACAGGCCAACCGCCATGACCGCAACCGGCCAGAAGTCGAGAATCTCATCCGCCCAGTCCCAGTCGGGAAATCCCGCGATCACCAGAACGCCCCCGGGAATCAGCGGCCACCAACGATGAGTGCGTTCGTAGAGCAGGGAGACAACGTAGATCAGGAGGAACCCGATCCCGAGGCCGAAGGCGGCGCTCTCGCCGTCCAGGAACGAGTCCGAGTAGAGGTCGTCGTACGCCAGGCCGGAGCCGAGGCCGATCAGGACTCCGCCCGGGATCAGCAGCCCGAACGCCTTCTTGTAGAAGTAGCCCGCTGCGAAGACGCCGCCGACCAGAATGAGGAACAGATGATCCGGTGAGCCATCAAGTCGCTCGAGCGCCAGCAAAGCACCGCCGAGGACGATCAGGGCAAGACCCGCCGCAACCTGGCCGGCCAGCGTAGGCCCGGCGTCTTGTGTCGCAGCAGGTGGCGGCTCCGGCGGCCCGGAGGACGCTGCTGCCGATGATTCGGCTTCGGAGCCCGGGGACGGCGCCGCGGTGTCTTCGTTCATCTCTTCATGTTCCATATCGTCCCCCGTGAGCCAACAGTGCGAGTCCTCCAAACACTCTACGCGGCTCGAACCGCCCAGGTTCCATCGGGCTCGCGCCAGGTTCGCAGTCCGACCCTGCTGGTACGCTTGCCCCATGCCTGTGTTTGAACGAGGTGAAGTCCGAATTCACTGGTGGGAAACCGGCGCCGGCTACCCCGTCCTGCTGTTCGCGCCCGGCGGCATGCGCTCGGCCGCCGACATCTGGGGCGACAGCCCGTTCGACCCGCGCCGGGAACTGGCGCAGTCCTTCCGGGTCATTTCGATGGACCAGCGCAACGCCGGCAGGTCGACCGCACCGGTGACTGCCGAGGACGGCTGGCATACCTACGCCGGCGACCATCTCGCCCTGCTCGACCACCTGGGTATCGAGACGTGCCACCTGATGGGCGGCTGCATCGGCTCCTCGTACTGCCTGGGCGTGCTCGAGGCGGACGCTTCGCGGGTCAGCGCCGCGGTGCTCCAGAACCCGATCGGCCGTCACGAGAACCAGGATCTGTTCTACGCGATGTTCGACGCCTGGGCCGATGCGCTCCAAGAACAGCGGGACGACGTGAAGCCGGACGCGCTACCCCCCTTCCGCGAACGGATGTACGGCGGCGATTTCACCTTCAACACAGGCCGCGACTTCGCCACTGGCATCGAGACGCCGCTCCTGATCCTGGCCGGGGACGATGCTTACCATCCCCGACCGATCGCCGAAGAGATCGCCGCCCTGACGCCGAACAACGAACTGATCCTCGAGTGGACAAGCGACGACGCGGCGCCTGTCGCCGCGGCGAAGGTCAGAGCTTTCCTCGAACACCACACGCCCTCCAGCAGCTAGCGCAGGAGTTGACGTTTGATCGGAGCAACTCTCTTCGGCCTGCTTCTGCTCTTCGGCGCCCCGCTCCAGCCGGCCGCGACGCCCGAGGTCGCGCAGGACATCTCCGTGGGCCGGGGCGTGGGCGACCTGAGCGACGTCGTCGAGGTCACCGTCGTCAACGTGGACATCCTCGCCACCGACCGCGACGGCCAGCCGGCCCGCGATCTGACACGGCAGAACTTCCGCGTCTTCGACAACAACAAGCCGGTCGAGATCGACTACTTCAGCCGCGGCGGAGGCGCCGGTGACGGCCCCGCCGCGGGTCCGCTGCAGGAACCTCTGTCGATCGCCTTCTTCTTCGACAACACCCACCTCTCCGTCGCCAGCCGCTCCGCGGTCCTGGACCAGATCAAGGACTTCGCCCGCGGTCAGCTCGAGGCAGGAGTCGACGGCGCCCCGGTCCACGCGATGGTCGTCGCCTACGACGGCGAACTGCGGATGCTCCAGGACCTGACGACGGATCCGCTCGCCCTGGCCCAGGGTCTGAACCAGGTCGAAGCCGCCCACCAGATCCGAACGGAAGCCCAGAGCCTGAAACGTCGGTCCCAGGAGAGCTTCCTCCAGTTGATGGACCAACTGAACGCCGACCCGCGCCGCTCGGCCGGCAGCATCGGCGCCCTGCGCGCCACGCTCGGCGAGATGGTCGCCTACGCCCGGGTTCTCCACGAGGACAGCGCCAGGACGGCGAACGCGATCGAAGACGTGGTCGAAGCCCTGGCCCTGGTCCCCGGCCGCAAGGCGTTCTTCCTGGTCAGCGACGGCTTCCCCGCGCGCCCCTTCGACCGACTCCTGCAACACGTCCAGAAACGGGTCGCCGGCAGACGGGAGGAGACGGGCGTCGAACTGATGCAGAACCGCGCCGTCGACGCCCCCGAGGGCTTCGACGCGCCGAACAACCTGTACACCCGGAACTCGAACATCCAGGGCACCGCCGCGCTGACGACGACCTCCTTTCAGCAGCGGCTCTCCACCTTCGATCTCAGTTCTCGCTTCAGCGAGATCGCCGCGCGCGCCAACTCGTATCGCGTGTCCTTCTACGCGTTCAAGCCGCCGGCAACGGAAGTCGCCGCCGCGACCCTCTCCGAGCGGGTGGCCGACCAGCAGAAGCTGACCTACCTCTCCGACCTGCGGGGTGTGCTCCACCAGCTCGCCGGCGACACCGGCGGCCGGGCCTGGGTTTCCGGCCGGAACGTGAACACGTTCTTCGACCAGGCGGCCGAGGACATGCGCTCCTACTACTCGCTCGGCTACGTCCTGGACGAGTTCATCGAGGGCTCGGTCCACGAGATCCGCGTCAAGGCGAGGCCGCGGCAACTGCGTCTGAGACACCGCGCGAGCTACGTCGCCCGTTCGTTGCGCGAACGGATCGCCGAACGGACGATTGGCGCGCTTCTGCTGGGCTGGACCGAGAACCCGCATGCGCTGCACATCGACAGCATCGAGTGGAACACCGGCGCCGGAGGCTTCTACGACGTGGACTTCACCGTCTCGGTGCCGCTCTCCAGGCTGGCAATGATCGAACAGTCCGGGAATCGCACCGACCAGGTGCGTGTCGTCGCCGCAGTGCTGACCGAGGACGGGGAACAGTTGACCCCCAACCACATCGTCCTGCCGCTGACCATCCCGGCCCGCGACTGGGCACAGGCGAAGGACCAGTTCTTCGCCGTGAACTTCGAGTACCCCATTCCCCGCGGCAGCCACCGGGTGGCCATCGGGCTCTGGGACGAGAACGGCGGCAACGGCTCCTACATTCGCCGCGAGTTCAACGTCCGCTGATGCCGGAGAAGCACAGGAGAACCACGTGAAGGGCGCGACAGGCGCGGCCGGCGGCCCGACCAAAGGCGCCGCGAACCACCGCACGACAGCCGAACTCGAGTCCGGCTTCGACCACGTCCTCGACTCGCCCGGCGACGGCGGCGCGCTCGAGATGATCGTCCGGCGGCCCGGGGTGAACCACCGCGAGGCGGTACACGAAGGTCGGCTCACGTTCGAGGCGGGCCTTCTAGGCGACACCTGGGACCGTCGAAAAGGCTACGTCACCGAAGACGGCTCGCCCGATCCGGACGCGCAACTCACGCTGACGAACTCCCGCTTCGCGGATCTCGTCGCGGGTAGTCGCGACCGCTGGCCCCTGGCCGGCGACCAGCTCTACGTCGACCTCGACCTCGGCGTGGAGAATCTTCCGCCCGGCACGAAACTCCGCCTCGGCGAAGCGGTGATCGAAGTCACCGCCCTGCCCCACACCGGCTGCAAGAAGTACGCCGAGCGCTTCGGCGCCGACGCGCTCAGGTTCACCGCCACGCCTGAAGGCCGCCGGCGCAACCTGCGCGGCATCTACGCGCGCGTCGTCCTGCCCGGCGCCGTACGCGTCGGCGACACCGCCCACAAGATTCGGTAACCCGGGAGTCCGTGACCATGGCGATCACGAAGGGCATCCGACAGCTCGTCGCCGAGGCTGAGGCCGTCGTCGAGACAGTCACCGTCAAGGAGGCCCGCAAGCGGCAGCAGGCCGGAGCGGTCATCGTCGACCTGCGGGACATCCGCGAACGAGCGCGTGACGGCTTCATCCCCGGTTCCTTCCACGCGCCCCGGGGCATGATCGAGTTCTGGGTCGATCCGGACAGCCCCTACTTCAAGCAGGTCTTCGGCAGCGGCCGGGAGTTCATCTTCCACTGCGCCAGCGGCTGGCGTTCCGCGCTCACGACGAAGGCGGTCCAGGACATGGGGCTGGCGCCCGTGTCCCACATCGGCGGCGGTCTGGTCGCGTGGAAGAAGGCCGACGCAGCCGTCATGAAGACGGAGGACGGACGCGAACCCCGGTGAGCGCCTCGCCGCTTGACAGCAACGCGGCGGTTCCTTAGCCTCTCCGACCGCTCTCCCCACGGAGTCCGACCGATGCTCAGCCAGCCTGCCCTTCGCCCCGCCACCACCGCTTGCCGCCGCAAGGTCCGGGTGAAGGGCGCGAAGCGCTTGGCGGACACTCCCGGGTGACCTGGTAGATCGAGAACGAGACATTCTCTGAGCGGCCGGCCATCCAGGAGGATGAGCCGGCCTTTTTCTTGACGGAACCGCTCCGCCTCTCCTCACCGGACCCCTTGCGACGCAACCGACCGCCAACCGAGGAAACGAACATGGAACTGCAGACCGTAAGCGCCCAATCCGAGTGCCCCGAGTGCTTCGACGAGATCAAGCTCGAGGCCGTGATGCAGAACGAGATCGTCCAGTGCGCCGGCTGCGGCGTCGACCTGGAAGTGATCGAGCTCGACCCCGTGACCCTGGAACTCGCTCCCGAAGAAGAAGAGGACTGGGGCGAGTAGCCGGCCAGGCGATGCGCATCGGAGTCCTGTACAGCCGGGTCCGGCCCGAGGAGAAGCTCCTGTTCCGGGAGCTCGAGCGACGGAGTGCGGAGGTCGAACTGATCGACGACCGCAAGGTCGTCCTCTCGTTCGGCGGCTCGAGCACACTGGAACCGGCCTTCGATTTCGATGTCGTCTTCGACCGCTCGCTCAGCCACAGCCGGGCCCTGGTCCACCTGCGGGTGCTCGCCGACCGCGGCGTTCCGACGGTGAACCGGATCGAAGTGGTCGAGAATTGCGGCGACAAGCTGCGCACTTCCAGCCTGCTGCAGGGCGCGGACATCCCCACTCCGGACACCCGGGTCGCCTCGACGCCGGAAGCGGCGCTGCAGGCGATCGAGGAACTCGGCTACCCGGTGGTCCTCAAGCCGACCGTCGGCTCCTGGGGTCGGCTGATCGCCCGGATCAACGACCGCGACGCGGCCGAGGCGCTCGTCGAGCACAAGAGCACCCTCGGCTCCTACCAGCACTCGATCTTCTACCTGCAGCAGTACGTGGACAAGCCGGAACGCGACATCCGGGCCTTCGTCGTGGACGGCGAAGCGATCTGCGCCATCTACCGCCGCGCGCCGCATTGGGTTACGAACACTGCCCGCGGAGCAAGCGCGACGAACTGTCCAGTGACCCCTGAACTGGCCGCCCTGTGCCGGCGGTCTGCGGCGGCCGTCGGCGGCGGGCTCTTGGCCGTCGACCTGGTCGAGGACAGACATCGCGGACTGCTGGTGCTGGAGGTCAACCACACGATGGAGTTCCGCAACTCGGTCGAGCCGACCGGCGTGGACATCCCGGCCCGCATGATCGACTTCGTGGAACGAGTGGCCGGCGAAGGCCGAGCCGCCGCCCGGCGCCGGGAGCAGGCATGACTTTGCGCGTCAGCATCGTCGGTGGTTCCGGCTATGCCGGCGGCGAGCTGCTCCGTCTGCTGCTCGGCCACCCGGAGTTCGAGATCGCAGGGGTCACATCCAGGCGTCTTGCCGGTTCCTTCGTCCACTTCACCCACCCGAACCTCCGCGGCCACACCGACCTCCGCTATTCCACGCTCGACGAACTCGAGCGCTGCGACCTGCTCTTCCTCTGCGTGCCCCACGGCAGCGCGGCCGGCGACATCGACGTCTACTCCGGACTCGCCCCCAGGATCGTCGACCTGTCAGCCGACTTCCGGCTCCGCTCAAGATCGGCCTACGAGGACTGGTACGACGCCACGCACCCGGCGCCGGAGTGGCTCGACCGCTTCGTCTATGGCCTGCCGGAGCTCGACCGCGAGGCGGTAGCCCGCGCATCCCACGTGAGCGGCGTCGGGTGCAACGCGACGGCCACCCTGCTCGGCCTGCTGCCGCTGCTTGGATCCGAAGCCCTGGAACAGGGTCTCGTCGACTGGCGCCGCGGCGTCGTCACGGAGTTGAAGGTCGGCAGCAGCGAGGGCGGCGCGTCGTCGTCGGACGCCTCTCACCACCCCGAGCGCTCCGGAGTCGTGCGCAGCTTCCGCCCCACCGGCCACCGCCACACCGCGGAGGTCGAACAGGCGCTCGCCGCGCGCGGCATCGAGGCCGCCGGCCGCATCCACCTGTCGGTGACCTCGGTCGAGATGGTTCGCGGTGTCCTCGCCACCAGCCACCTGTTCCTGAACCAGGCCGACGTCGGCAAGTCCACCGAGCGAGAGCTCTTCCGCGCCTACCGGACGTTCTGCCGGCGGCAGCCGTTCGTTCGCCTGGTCAAGGATCGTCGCGGCATCCACCGCTACCCCGAACCGAAGATCCTGGCCGGCAGCAACCACGCCGAGGTCGGTTTCGATCTCGATCCCCGCACCGGACGTCTGGTCGTGCTCTGCGCGATCGACAACCTGATGAAGGGCGCGGCGAGCAACGCCGTGCAGTGCGCGAACCTGATGTGCGGACTCCCCGAAACCGAGGGTCTGTCCTTCCCGGGCTTGCACCCGGTCTAGGAGCACGCGTGTCTGAGTCCCGCCCAACCGACGCGCCGACCGGCCTTCGCGCCGCCCGCGAGGCGCCACTCGTCGTCAAGGCCGGCGGCGGCAAGTCGCTCGACCTCGACGCGATTGCCGCCGACATTGCCGACCTGTCGAAATCAGGCCGCGCGGTGGTGCTCGTGCATGGCGGCGCCGAGACGACGAACGAGGTCGCGGAGCAGTTGGGGCATCCGCCGCAGTTCGTGACCAGCGAGAGCGGCTACAGCAGCCGCCGCACCGACCGGCGCACGCTCGAGATCTTCGAGATGGTCTACTGCGGGCTGCTGAACAAGCGCTGGGTGGAACTCCTGCAGCGCCGGGGCATTCCCGCGGTCGGGCTCTCCGGCCTCGACGGCCGCTTGTTCGAAGGCCGGCGCAAGGACAAGCTGCGCATCCGGCTCGGCGCAAGGCGGCTCGTACTGCGCGACGACTGGACGGGCACGGTCGACCGGGTCAATGCGGAGCTCCTGCGGCTACTGCTCGACGGCGGCTACCTGCCTGTGCTGACGCCTCCGGGATCGTCGTACGACGGCGAAGCGGTCAACGTAGACGGCGACCGCGCGGCGGCCGCCGTGGCGGCGGCACTCGGCGCCAGGACGCTGGTCTACCTGTCGGGCACATCGGGCCTGCTCGCCGACTTTCCCGACGAGACCTCGCTGATCTCGCGCCTCGACGTCGCTCGCGACGACCTGACCGGCCCCGAGGCCCATGCCGGGCTCGAACCGCTGATGGAGGCCGCGCAGGACCGGATGAAGAAGAAGGTGCTGGGCGCGGCGGAGGCGCTCCGTGGGGGGCTGTCACGGGTCGTCCTTGCGGACGGCCGCATCGAACGCCCGGTGCGGGCCGCGCTTGAAGGCGCCGGCACCCACGTCGTCGTCCGGTCGGCGAACCAGGAGGAGGACTCGTGACGAACGCCAGCACGGCGGATGCCGGCAACGCGGGTCAGAAGACCCGCGCCACGGCCGGCGCACCCAGTGGAACCGGGCCGCCGGGTGCCAGCCACGGCCAGGACCTCACCGGCGCCGAGGATCGACGCCTCGGCGCCTGGGTGCCGCGCAAGCCGACGTCCCCGATCGTCCGCGGCGAGGGCTGCGAACTCATCGCGGAGAACGGTGACCGCTACCTCGACCTGACGGCCGGCTACGGCGTCTGCTGCCTCGGCTACAACCATCCGGCGATCGTCCAGGCGCTCAGGGAGCAGACGGAGCGACTGACCTGGTGCCCGACGAACATGCCCAGCCGGGACCGGGCCGAGTACGTCGAGGCGCTGGCCGGCGTCCTGCCGGACTCGCTCGACCGGGTCTTCCTGTGCAACAGCGGCACGGAGGCGGTCGAGGGCGCCCTCAAGTTCGCCGCCCTGGTCACCGGCCGCAGCCGCACCGTCGCGCTGCGCAACAGCTTCCACGGCCGCACCCTGGGGGCCCAGGCGACGATGTGGAACCCCGCCGCCCGCAAGCCCTACACCGGTCTGCTCCACGACAACGTGTTCGTCCAGCCCGACGCCGAGGCGATCGAGGAAGCGGTCGACGGGGACACCGCGGCGCTCATCCTCGAACCGGTCCAGGGCGAGGGCGGCGTGAACGTGCTGAGCGACGAGGTCCTGCTCGCGGCGCGTCGTGCCTGCGACCGGCACGGGGCCCTGCTCATCCTGGACGAGGTGCAGACCGGCTTCGGACGCTGCGGATCCTGGTTCGCCCACCGCCAGACGCCCGGCCTCGAAGCCGACCTGATGCCGCTCGCCAAGGGCATCGGCGGCGGCTTCCCGCTCGGGGCGATTGCCTACGGCGAGCGCGTTGCGGCCGCGCTTCGGCCGGGCTGCCACGGTTCGACCTACGGCGGCAATCCGCTCGCCTGCGCCGCCGGTCTGGCCGTGATCGAGACGCTGCGGGCGCTCGATCTGCCGGCCCGGGCGGCAAAGGTCGGCGCCCGCTTCCTCGACGCGCTGCGCGACCGGCTGGCCTCGAACAGGCAGGTGCGGGAAGTGCGCGGACGCGGCCTGATGCTGGGCGTCGTCCTGCGCCAGCGCGCCGGCCGCCATCTCGCCCGTCTGACGAAGGAGCACCGGATCCTGGCGCTGGCGGCCGGGCCGAACGTGATCCGGATGCTGCCGCCGCTCGTCATTTCCGAGGACGAGCTGGACCGGGCCGCCGACGCCCTGGACGCCGTCCTCGGGGAGGGTTGACGATGCCGGGAAGACCGCCGTTGCCGCCGCCACGAAGAGCGAGCGACCCATGACGGACGCCCGCGGCGACGGCCGGCGCGACGCGCTACCCGAAGGGCGCCGCGACGCGAGCCGCGACCGGGCCGAGATCGAGCTCGTCCGCGGCCTCGTCGCCGTGCCGTCGCTCTCGCGGCACGAAGCGGCGGCGAGCGGCTGGCTCGCAAACGAGATGGCCGCCCGCGGCCTGGAGCGCTGCCAGGTCGACGGCGCGCTGAACGCGGTCGGCGAACTCGGCGCGCCGGACGCGTCCCGCTTGATCGTCCTGCTCGGACACATCGACACCGTCCCGGGGAACATCCCGGTCCGGATCGAGGACGACGGATCGACCCACGGCGTCCTGCACGGCCGCGGCTCGGTCGACGCGAAGGGGCCGCTCGCCTCATTCGTCGCGGCGGCCGCCCGGCTTGGCGGCGACTGGGCGCGCGCGCACGACCTGCGGCTGATCGTCGCCGGAGCGACGGAGGAAGAGGCGGCGACCTCCCGGGGCGCGCACCATCTGCTCGAACGCCTCAACGGCAAGAACGAGCCGATGCCCGACTTCTGCATCATCGGCGAGCCGAGTCACTGGCACCGGGTGACGCTCGGCTACAAGGGGCGCCTCCTGGTTGACCTGCTGGCCCGGCGGCCCAGCAGCCACACGGCCGGCCCCGAGGCGGGCGTCGGCATCACCGCCTTCGAACTCTGGCAACGCCTGGAGGCGGTTGCCGAGCGAGCCGGCGGCAGAACGTCCTTCGAGCGCGTCCTGCCCAGCCTGCGCACGATCAACACGACGACCGACGGCCTCTACGACACGGTCCGCGCCGACTACGGCCTGCGGCTGCCCGTCGACTTCGACGTGGGCGCCCTGATCGCCGAGCTCGAGGACTGGTTCGGCGGCGCCGCCGCGGACATCGACGGGCCCCTGTTCTCGGACCTGGACCCGCAACGAGCCACCGGCACGATCCGCTGCGAGCAGGGCCACGCCAGCCTGGAACTCAGCCTGCGCGGCTACGAGGTGGGAGTCCGCGCCGAGCGTCACTCCCCCCTGGTGCGCTCGTTCCTCGCCGCCATCCGCACCGTCGGGGCTCAGGGCGTCGCGCCGAAGTTCGTCGTGAAGACGGGCACCTGCGACATGAACATCGTCTGGCCCGTCTGGCAATGCCCCATCCTTGCCTACGGCCCCGGGGACAGTACACTCGACCACACACCCGAGGAACATCTGGAACTGGACGAGTACCTGCTGGCGGTCGATACCGTGGAACTTGCATTGAAGAATCTGGCCGCCGCCCCGCCGGTCGTCCGCTGACTGCGTGGCGGAACGCGCACCACGCGTCGACCGCATCGCGTTCGGCGTCAGCGCCGGCCTGATCGCCCTCGTCTGCATTCCACTCGCCCTGTCGCCCCAGACCGGCGGCGCCCTGGTCGTCCGTGCCTACGAGTCGCTCACCGAGCGCTTCGGCCTGATCTACCAGTGGGCGACCCTGCTGGTCACCGTCTTCCTGGTCTGGCTGGCCTTCAGCCGTCACGGTCACAAGCGGCTCGGCGACGAGGACAGCCGACCGGACTTCAGCATCTTCAGTTGGATGGCCATGCTGTTCTGCGCCGGCATCGGCGCGGGACTCCTCTACTGGTCCACGATCGAGTGGGTCACCTACCTCGACGCGCCGCCCTTCGGGCTCGCGCCGAATTCCACGGAAGCCGTCGAATGGGCGGCCACCTACGGGATCTTCCACTGGGGCATCTCGGCCTGGGCGCTCTACTGCTTCCCGGCGGTGGCAATCGCGATCCCCTACTACCGCCAGCACGCCCCGGCCCTGCGCCTGAGCACCGGCCTGCACGCCCTGATCGGCCGCGAAGGCTACGACCGCCCGCCCGCCCGGATCGTCGACGTCCTCTTCATCCTGGCCCTGGTCGGCGGCACGGGGACCTCGCTCGGCCTCGGCACGCCGATGGTCGCCGCCTGCGTCAGCGAGGTGTTCGGCGTCGAGCAGACCTTCGGACTCCAGGTCGGCATCCTCGTGATCTGCGTCACCCTGTTCGCCGTCAGCGTCTACCTGGGGCTCGAGCGCGGCATCAAGCCCCTGTCCGACGGCTCTGTGATCGCGGCGATCCTCCTGCTCGCTTTCGTCCTGATCGTCGGTCCCACGAACTTCCTCCTGCGCACGGGCACGAACTCGATGGGCCTGATGATCGAGAACTTCATCCGGCTGAACACCTGGACCGACCCGGTGGAGCGGACCGGGTTCATCGAGGACATGACCGTCTTCTACTGGGCCTGGTGGATCGCCTACGGCCCATTCATGGGCCTGTTCGTGACCCGCATTTCGCGCGGTCGCACCGTACGGCAGTTGATCTTCGGGATGCTGATCCTGGGCACCCTGGGCTGCGCCGTCTTCTACGGCATCTTCGGCAACTACAGCATGTACCTGGACCTGTCGGGGGCCTTGCCCGTGCGCGAGATCGCCCAGGCCGCAGGCAACGAGAACGCGATCGCCCAGACGATCGGCTTCCTGCCTCTCGGCACCGCGGCCCTTGTGATCTTCGCGCTCGTGGCGATCGTCTTCATCGCGACGACCTACGATTCAGCGTCCTACTGCCTGGCTGCGTCGGCGACCCGCAACCTGACGGAAGGCAAGCACCCGGCCCGCTGGCACCGCCTGTTCTGGGCCGTCGCCGTCGGCGTCCTGCCGATCACGCTGATGTTCATCGGTCAGCAGGGCGGCAGTGTCGGCCAGGAAGGAGGAGGCGACCAACTGCGGGTCATCCAGTCCGCAACCCTCGTCGTCTCCCTGCCGCTGCTCGTCGTCGGGGCCCTGATGGCGGTGTCGCTGATGCGCTCGCTCAGGGAAGCGCACCGCGAGCCCACAAGCCGCCCCGCACCGGCTGCGCCGGCCTCCGGAACCTGACCGCCGCGCACCAGGCGAACCCCGACGGCCGTCGGTCAAACTCCGGCACTGGGTGCGCCGACGTCCTCGTCGGCTGGCAACCACGGCGGTCGTCAGTCGAACCCTCAGCGGTCGCTTCCGGCCGCGATGGCCGACCTGAGCTCTCCGAGTTCGCTCGCCATCGCCTCGAGCGCTCTCTCCCAGTCCTCCCAGTGGAAGGCGTGGCCGGCTTCGATCGCCTCGTCCCAGTGGCCGTTGATCGCGTACAGCGCGTTCGCGGCTTCGTGGCGGAGCGACGGGTCCCGCAGCCTGAGGACGGCACGGGTGATCTCGGCGCGCTGCCGGCCCAGGGTCCGCAGCCGCGCCAGGTTCGTTCCGCCGCGCGCCAGCGCCTGCCGACCCTCCTCGCTCACGCCGCTCGCCGCCTCGTGGTCCGCCTGTGGACCGTGACAGCGGTTGCAACGCGCCTGCAGGCCGCCCTCGACGCCCAGCGTCTGGGCCGCGACGCTGCCGTGGCAGGTCCTGCAGGTGGGGGCGGCATGAATCTCCCGTTCGAACAGCGCATGGTGGGCGCTCTCCTGCAGCGCCCGGTACTCGGCGCCGTGGCAGCGGCCGCACGTCTGCGGCAGGTTCCAGTGGTTGGCGGGGCTGTCGCGGTGGGCGCTGTGCAGCACGCCCTTGTGCGCCCGCAGCTCGACGAAGGTCGAGGTGTTGCCGCCGTGGCAATCGGCGCAGGAAACGCCGGCCGAGGCATGGGCCGAGTCCCGGAACTGCCGCAGGTGAGTCTCCTCCACCTCACCGAGCTCCTGGGCGGCGTGACAGTCGATGCAGGGGTCCTGCGCCCGAGCGGCGGCCGCGAACGGGGCGACGGCGAACAAGGTCAGCGCGGTCGGAACCGCAGCCGCCCACTTCAAGATCCGCCCGGCGCCGTTCACGACGTCAGACTACCAACACCGGGAACGTCCGTTCCGGACATGGAACGCGATCGGCCGGTCAGTTCCAGTCGAACTCCGGCGTAAACGTGACGTCCCGGTCGCCGCCGGCGACCTCCGGCAAGACGAACCGGTAGTAGTTCAGCGCGGTCCCGCCGTACCAGTAACCGTGGCGGGCGATCCGGCGCGGCCGCTCCACGACCACGCTCAGCGGTTCGCCAGCGCCAGCCGCAACCGGCGCGAGTTCCACCGTGAGTCGGGCCAGCCGCACCGGCGAACCGATCAGAACCTCGCCGTCGGCGGACGGCCGGTAGCGGATCCCGTCCGGACCATGCGGCCGGACCCCGGCGCCGATCGGCCGGACGCGCAGGTCGCCGTGCTGGACCTCGACTCCGGTCGACGCCAGGTGCACCTGGGACGTCTCAAGCGGCAGCAGGCCCTTCGCCGCCGCCGACACGTAGCGCAACCGTCGGGCGCCCAGGTCGGAATCGATCTCCAGCGGAAAGGACGCCGCCGTTCGCCACAGCGGCAGCAGGAACAGCGCCGCCGCCAGCCCGCCGGCCGCGAGCCAGCGCCTCGACGGCTTTCGTTCGATCAGGAACCAGCAGACCGGGTAGAGCGGCAGGAACCAGCGGTTCGCGATCGCGCCCGCCCCACCGTAGAAGTTGTACGGGTTCTTGACCAGGAAGGCCAGGAGCCCCAACCCGATGCCGAGAAGCAGCCACCGCCTCCGCGACCCGGGCCGCAGGCAGGCGCAGGCCAAAACGAGCGGCAGAAAGTACGGGACGATCCCGATGCTGCGGCCGAGCAGCGCGTAGACCAGGTTGTGGCCGAGCAGCGCCGCGTCGAGGTCGGGCAACAGGAAGCCCTCGCGGGCCCAGGAGGCGTCGCCCCCCGCGGACAGCCGTTCCGACCAGCGCCCCCGGTCGAAGTCGACGTCCGGGTAGCCCGTTGTACTGCTGAATCCCTGCCGCTCGCTCAGGTAGGGCGTCCAGGCGCCGCCGCTTGCGCGATGAAACCAGGCTGAACCGAGAAGCAGCACGACCGCGCCGGCCAGAACGAGCGCGGCCGCCCGTCGGCCCCACGGCCGCCGCAACGTCGGCGACGCCGCAAGCAGCACCGCCGCCAGCACCGCGAGGTAGAACGGCCGGCCGGCCCCGGCGACCGCCAGCAGCACGCCGCCGGCCAAAAGCCGCGCCGCGGTGAGCTTGCGGCCATCGAGCCACGGATCGAGGCAGCAGAGCCCGAACGCCGTGGCGACCAGGTACAGCAGGTCCGCGTGGATCCAGAAAACGTGCCCGAAGGTGACCGAAAAGAAGAGCAGGAACGCCGCCACGAGCGGCCCGTCCGCGCCGACCCGGGCGGCGAGCAGGCAGTCGAGCAGAAGCGCCGCCGCGAGGAGCAGCAGCAGGTTCGCCACGATCGGCCCTCGCTCGGGCGCCACCCGGACGAAGGGCGCCAGGTACAGCGAGTAGAAGGCCGGCTTGGCGTAGACCAGAGTGGCGCCGTCGTCGACGCTCTGGAGGATCAGCGGGTCGGGGACCTTGCCCGTCGTCTCGTGGTAGCGCCGGTAGTCGGCCTCCTCGTAGCGCCGGTCGAAGTCGAAGGCGAAGCTCTGGGCCTGCATCGCGTAGACCCCTTCGTCGCCGACGGTGTAAGGCCAGTCGGACGGATCGAAGACGGCCGCCGCGGCCGCCAGCACGAGCAGGAGCGTCCAGAGTACCGCCCGCTGCCAGGTCAACCGGAGGCACGCCGGCCGGAGTCCCGTCGCGCGGCTCGGGGCACTGCTCATCCTGTTCCCGGACGCTACCAGCCCGCGGGACTCGGCTGACGGCGTTTCACCGGGCGAACGGCGCCGCGCTCCGCCCCGCTCACCGAGATGAGCAGACTCGCACGATCGCCGGCACCCTGGATCGTCCGCTCGCGAACGAACGGGAACGAGGCGCCGTCGCTATACTCAAGCCTTGCGGGACTCTCATAGAGGTTCGCGCATGTGTGCTGTAGGATCGCCTGAGCGCGGAATCGATGAACGATCTCATCCATCTTCGCCCGTGACATCCACGGACGACAACCCGGAGGGAAACCCCATGTCTCCAGAACTGAAGCGTCGCCTTATGCCCTTGCTTGTTGGGCTCCTCGCTCTCTGCTTGGTCGCGCCCGTCCTCGCGCAGGATGCGGACGACGAAGATGAGGAGCAGACCGAGTTCGAAGAGACGATCGTCGTCGTCGGCACCCGTACCGAGGGCCGCACCGTAACCGCATCCCCGGTGCCGGTCGACGTGATTCCCGAGACCGAACTCGTCAGCCAGGGCAACAACGACCTGACGAACCGGATTCGGACCGTCGTCCCGTCCTACAACGTCGGCGCGCAGCCGATCAGCGACGCGGCAACCCTGGTCCGGCCGGCCAACCTGCGCGGTCTGGCGCCGGACCACACCCTGATTCTCGTGAACGGCAAGCGTCGCCACCGCGCCGCGGTCATCGCCTGGCTCGGAAACGGGATCTCGGACGGCTCCCAGGGACCGGACATCTCCGTCATCCCGGCCATCGCCCTGCGGCAGGTCGAGGTCCTGCGGGACGGCGCCTCCGCCCAGTACGGCTCGGACGCGATCGCCGGCGTGATCAACTTCCAGCTCAAGGACGCGAGTTCCGGCGGCAGCGTCGAGGTCCGCACCGGGCGCTTCCAGGACTCGAACCCCGGCTCCAGCAGCGGATTCGGCGGCCAGTACACGTTCGCCGGCGAGAACGGCCCGTCGTACGCGGTCGCGGCGAACATCGGCATGCCGATGGGCGAGAACGGCTTCTTCAACCTGAGCATGGAGTATGGCGGCGCGGACCCGACAAGCCGCAGCGTGCAGCGGAACGACGCGATCAACATCATCAACACCGGCAACTCGATGATCCGCAACCCGGCCCAGGTCTGGGGTACGCCGCTGCTCGAGGACGACACGAAGGTGTTCGCCAATTTCGGTTCGCTGTTCAACAACGGCACCCAGTTCTACGGCCACGCGAACTACGCCACGCGAACCACGACCGGCGGTTTCTACTTCCGCAACCCGCACACGCGGTCGGGCGTGTTCAGCAACAACGGCGGCAGCACGCTCTTGGTCGGCGACCGCGAGTGGGCCAGAACCGGCGTCGCGGGCGCCGGCGGTTGCCCGGTGCTCAACGTGGTCGACCACCGGCCGGACGCCGCCGCCCTGGCCGCGATCGAGGCGGATCCGAACTGCTTCACGCTGTACAGCCGTTTCCCCGGGGGCTTCACCCCGCAGTTCGGCGGCGACCTGACGGACTCCTCGATCGTCGCCGGCCTTCGCGGCTATCTCGACAGCGGCATGACCTGGGATCTCAGCGTGAACGTCGGAAACAGCGAGGTCGACCAGTTCATCTACAACACGGTGAACGCCTCCCTCGGCTACGACACGCCGACCTCGTTCAGCCCCGGCATCTACGAGCAGACGGACACGAACGTGAACTTCGACATCACCTACCCGGTACGGGACAACGTGAGCCTCGCCGCCGGCCTCGAGTGGCGGAACGAGCAGTTCCGGATCGGCGCCGGCGACCCGGCTTCCTGGGAGATCGGCGCCTACGCCGCCCAGGGCTTCGGCTCCGGTTCGAACGGCTTCAACGGTTACCGGCCCGAGAACTCGGGAACCTGGGACCGCGCGAACGTCGCGATCTACGGCGACGTCGAGATCGATTCGCCCGACGAAAGGGGGACGTTCACCGCGGCCCTCAGGGTCGAGGACTTCGACGGCTTCGGCAACACGGTGAACGCGAAGGTTTCCGGCCGTCGCCAGGTCTCCGACGTCGTGTCGCTGCGCGCCGCCGCCAGCACCGGCTTCCGCGCGCCGACGCCCGGCCAGCAGAACGCGTTCAACGTGACGACGGCCTTCGACCCGGAGACCGGCGGCCTGTCGAACAGCGGCACCGTGCCCTCGACCTCCGCGCCGGCGGCTCTGCGGGGCGGCGAGGACCTTCAGCCCGAGGAGGCGATGAACCTCTCCGCCGGCATGGTCGTCGACCGGGGCGAGTTCACCCTGACCGCGGACATCTTCCACATCGCCGTGGACGACCGGCTCGCCGTGTCCGAGACGTTCCGGCAATGCGCCCTCATCCAGGAACCGAACTGCGTGACGGACGCGGAGATCGAACAGATCCTCGCGGGCGGCTTCGTCGAGGCGCGGAACCTGAAGAACTTCCGGTTCTTCGTGAACGACTTCGCGACCGAGACGCAGGGTCTCGACGTGGTCGGCACCTGGGCGCCGCCGGAGCTCGGCGGCGACACGACCTTCAGCCTCGTGTTCAACTACACGAAGACGGAGGTCACGGACCACAATCCCGACACGGTCGGCCCGTTCCGCATCGCGACGATCGAGAAGGGCCTGCCGGAGTTCCGCTACAACATCTCGATGAACCACAGCGCCGAGCGCTGGTCCCTGATGACCCGTCTGAACTACTTTGACGGCTGGTGGGACAGTGAGGACGCACAGAACCTCCTCGGCAGGAACAACGCGCCGATGTACGCCGACTACAGCGGCGAGTTCCTGCTTGACGTGGAACTCGGCATTCCGCTGCCGAACGACACGTCGATCGCCATCGGCGTGCAGAACCTGCTGAACACCTACCCGGACGTGAACCCCGGCGGCGCCGACGGCGTCGGCAACCAGTACGGCCAGTTCTCGCCCTTCGGCTTCAACGGGTCCTATTACTACGTCCGCTTCAACTACGCCTGGGGCCAGAACTTCTAGGACCTTGCGCGGCAGAAACCGGGTGCGCCGGCTTCAAGACCTTCTGCCGCGCTGAAGCCTGACCTCAGCGTCTACTTCTTCACCCGGCGGCGGTCTCCCGACCCCGCCGGGTGAGCTGTTTCTGGACCACCTCAGTCCCGTGGAGAGGCGACCGAAGCCATCTTCGGGTTCGTCAAGGTCGGGTTGCCTCTCACGCGGCCTTTCGGCTCGGAATTCCGTCCAGATCCACAGGAGGCCAGAGGACAATCCTCGCGCCTCGGGCCCACGGGAAGGAACTCAAGAGCATGCATGGGACGGCGGCAGTAGTAGCATCGGACATGGCCTCGACAAGGCGCAGCCTGACAAATGCCGGTTTCGACGACGAACAGGTTCAAGCACTGATCGACATGACGGGAACAGCCGCCGAACGCCTCACGATCAAGGCAGACGTAGCCGAGATGAAGCAGGGAGTGTCCGACTTGACCCAGCGGACCGACCTGCTCAGCGAGCAATTCAGCGGGCTTCGCGCCGAGTTCGAGAGTCTTCGTCGCGAGTTCGACGGGTTTCGTCGTGAGATCGTTGCGCGCATCGAAGCGTCGGAAGAGCGCGTCACTGGGCAAATCGCCGCGCTCGACGGCCGGATCGAGACGCTCGACGGCCGGGTCGACGGCGTGAGAAGCGAGATGAACGCGAGGTTCGACGGTCTGGATGGCAGGATGAACGCCAAAATCGACGGCCTGGGGGGCCGGCTGAAGCTCATGCTCTGGTTCATGGGTGTCGGCCTGACGCTCTATACGGGCACCACCGTCTCTCTGATCTTCCTCCTGTTCCGCGACGTACAGGTCTGACCCGCAACCGTCGTTTACGGCGCCTGCCGGCAGCCCTACACGAAGACGGAGGTCACGGACCACACTCCCGACACAGTCGGCCCCTTCCGCATCGCCACGAGCACGGACAGCCGGCCCGGACCACTCCCGGGACAAACGCCGGTTCAACCCGCCGCAGGTTGGAAGACGTCTGCCGGTCGCTCCCGCTCCAGGCTCTGCAACAGCCAGTACCGCCGGTAGAGCTCGTTCGTCTCGTACAGTTCCTCGTGGCTGCCCGCGGCGACCAGCCGGCCCTGATCGAGCACGTGAATGCGACGGGCCCGGCGGGCGGTGGCAAGGCGATGAGCGATGACGATCGTCGTCCGGCCTTCCAGCAGATGCTCGATCGCTCGCTGAACCGTCGCTTCCGAGTCGGGGTCGAGGGAACTCGTCGCCTCATCCAGCAGGAGGATCTGCGGATCACGGAGAAAGGCGCGGGCGATCGCGATTCTCTGGCGCTGGCCTGCCGAGAGCCGCACTCCGCGTTCGCCGACCTGGGTGGCGAAGCCGTCATCGAGCCGTTCGATGAACTCGGTCGCACCGGCGGCAGTAGCGGCCGCACGGACGTCCTCTTCGCCCGCGCCCGGACGTGCAAGTTCAATGTTCTCCGCCACCGACCCCGAGAACAGGAAGATCTCCTGCGGCACCAGAGCAATTCGCCGCCGCAGATCGCTGAGCGCGACATCGGCGAGGGGCCGGCCGCCCATCAGGAGTTCGCCCGACCGGGCCTCGTAGAACCGGAGGAGCAAGGCGAACAGGGTGCTCTTGCCGGAGCCGCTCGGGCCGACCAGAGCGGCGAGTTCCCCCGGCTTGACCTCCAGCGACACATCTTCAAGCGCTGGCTGTTCCGCGCCCTCGTACCGGAAGCTGACGGAACGGACACTCAGGGCGGCGGCATCCTCGGCCAACCGGACGGGAGAGGGTGAGTCCACGATCGCCGAACCCTCGTCGAGGAGCTGAAAGACGCGCTCGCTCGAACCCCGCAATCGCCGATAGCCGGCATAGAGCGATCCCAACTGCCCGACCGAGGTCGCAATCGCGAACGTATAGAGCAGGAACGACGTCAACTGACCCGCCGACAGCGCCCCGTCCAGCATCAGTCGGCCGCCGTAGCCGAGCACCAGGGCGAACGCGGCGAAGCCGAAGAACGTGATCAGACCCGTGAAGGCCCCGTAGAGACGGACGTTGCGAAGCTGGACGCCGAGCAGGTCGCTCAACCGCTCCCCGTAACGGCTTCGCGCCTGGTCCTCCGCCGAGAAGGCCTGCAGGGTGCGAACGCCGGCCAGAGCCTCCTCGGCCCAGGCGGACGTCTCGGCTACGGCGTCACGTTCCTCGACCGCCACCCTCTCCAGTCGTCGCCCGAAGATCATCGCGAACAGGACGACCGGCGGGACGATGAGCAGAGCAACCGCCGTCAACCTCGTATGAAGCACCAGGAGGATGGCCAGCACGCCGACGAAGCGGGCCAGCGCCTGAAGCCCGGATGGAATCTGCTCGGTCAAGGCCGTCTGGACGACCGTGAGATCGGAGTTCATGCGCGACAGAAGTTCGCCCACGCGACGTCGGTCGAAGAAGTCGATCGACAGACCGACCAGGTGCTCGAACAGGCGCCTGCGCAGATCCCGCAGCAACAACGCCCCGGCCGCGCCCAGCAACCTGGTCTGGAAGTAGCCAAGGACGCCGAGGAGCGCGAACAGGACGACCAACCACGCGACAAGCTCCCGGAGCTCCCCTTCGGACGCCGACTCAAGCGCAGTGTCGACGAACTCACCGACCCGCATCGGCACGAGCAGGAAGACTCCGCTGCCTGCGAGGAGCAGGAGTGTCCCAACACAGAGCGTTGGCAGGTAGGGCCGCGCCAGCCCGAAGAGCCGGCTGAACGGTACCGGCGCGGAGGACTTCCGATCCTCCGCGCCCCGCTTCTTCGCGCTCACTTCCCTACGGCAAGGGTGATCACGAGATCGGGCCTCTCGACGTCCGCCACGACGGAGTCGAAGACCTCCGCGTCCATCGACAGCGTGACGACGACGGCCACCGAGCCGTACTGAACCTGTTCCGGGATGCTCCGGCCGACGCGGCTGGAGGCACGTCCCGAAGCCACGACGGCCTCGGCCGTGGACTGCCCGGACCGCTCAAGGTCGACGGAGACGTCGACCGCCTTGCTGACCTGCCGGCCGTGCACCGCAAGCGCCACCTTGAGTTCGACCTGACCGCGCCGCCGGCGCCGCTCCACTTCCACGCGCTCGATCGTCACGCCGTCACACAGGTACGGCGCCGTGTCCCGCGTGATCCACGCGTAGTCCCTGGGCAGCGCCTCGACCGCACCCAGCGGCAAGCGCAGCACCATGGGCGACGCCATCGCGATCCGCTCGATTATCTCGGCATCGGTGGCGCGCGCCGAAGCCGGTGTGACTTCGCCCGCGGACGGCGCCGTCGCTTCGGATTCCGCGACCGCCAGTGCCGGTTCGAGCTCGACCGGCGCCGCGACGGGTTCAGCCTCCGCCGGAGACGCCGCGGGGCTGTCGGACGCGGAGGGCGGTTCGTTCTCCACAGTCTCCGCCTCCACCGGCGCAGCGGGCGCGGGCACCTCGGTGACGGCTGGTCCAACGCGTTCGTAGTAGCCATCGAACAGAGCGCCTCCGCCACGATCGCCCCGTCCTCGCGCGGCCGAACCACCTGCCGAAAGACGGATTCGGCCGCCGGCTTCCGGAACCCAGCGCTCGCGCCATCTCGACGTCTCGCCGCCGGCAGAGACGTGCTCGCCGCGCAGCAGCAACTCGCCTCCCTCCACCGTGCCGGCCGACTTGACCACGACTCCGCGGTTCGACACGCTGAATCGTCGCCACACGCCGGCGGCCCGGTCAAGGAAACTGTAGGTCCGGCCGGCGCGGCCGTCCACGAACGACCAGATCTCGGCGATCAGGCAGCCGTCTTCGAGCTTCTCGACCCGGCTCCGGCCAACCACCTCGCCGTCAGAGACCAGGCGCCAGTCACCGAGTTGGAAATCGAGGGCGCGGTGGTCCTCGCCGTCGCATGCGCGGTCAGCCTGCGCCGCCAGGGGCGCCGCGGCCAGGGGCGACAGGAAGAGGGTCAGCAGGAACAGCGCCGAGACGGTCACCGCGATCAGCCCCGTGCGACCGTCATCGGGCGCACGGATGGCGGCCCGGCGCACCCGGTCTCTGCCGCGCATGCTCCTAACCGTCCACGACCGGTCTGACGACGAACAGGAGATCGCCCTGGTTCACGACCTGGCCGTTCGCCGCGTTGACCCGCATCACCTCGTACCGGGCGTCGCGGGGATACAGATCGCCGCCGGAATCGATCGACGACAGGGACACCGGGCGGAAGAGCTTCATCGCCTCGATCAAGCCCAGGGTCTTCTCCGTGCCCAGGATGTCCCCGACGCGAACGAACGGCGGATCGTTGGGAGAGGAAGCGGCATAGAAGAGACCGCCGGACGGCGCGCTGACCTTCAGTTCGTCGCTGCCCTCAATCTCGATCTCGGCCCGGTCCATCGTCGCGGACACGCCTGCGGACCGCTCGACTTCGCGGGCCAGCTCACCGGTATCGATGCGAGCCAGGAAGCCCGGCAGGTATCGCGTGTCGTACTCGCCGGAACGGAACTGTCCGTCGTCGAGCACGCGGCGAAGCAACGAGAGATTCGTGCAGACTCCCTCGATCGTGACCTCGTCGAGGTAGGAGCGAATCCGGTCGATCGTGTCGGCGCGATCCTTGCCGTGACAGACGATCTGCGCCACGAGGCTGTCGTAGTACGGCGAAACCACAGTTCCCGTGTCGATCGTCGCCAGGACGTCGATATCGGAGCGCTGCGGGAACTCGGAGCGGCTCACCGTCCCCGGTGACGGCAGCAGGTCGACCCCGTCCGGCGTGTTGACCACACGCTCGGCGTTGATCCGGACCTCCATCGCGTAGCCGTCCTCGGCGTCCGAAGAGTCCGGGATTCGCGACCCGCCCGCGATCTCGAACTGGGCCTTGACGATGTCCGTACCACTCGTCGCCTCGGTCACCGGGTGCTCCACCTGGAGGCGGGTGTTCATCTCCATGAAGTAGAGCTTCTGCGCCTCCAGGTCGAAGATGAACTCCACCGTGCCCGCGCCCACGTAGCCGATCTGCCGGGCGATCGCGGCGGCATGGCGAAAACTCTCCTCGCGCAGAGTGTCCGGCAGCGCGGTGGAACCCGACTCCTCGATCAGTTTCTGGTTGTTCCGCTGCACGCTGCAATCGCGCAGGCCCAGAACGCTCACCGTTCCGTGCTGGTCGCAGAGCACCTGGACCTCGACGTGGCGAAGCGAGACGACGCACTTCTCCAGGTAGCAGTCCGCGTTGCCGAAGGCGCTCTCCGCCTCGATGCGGATCTGCGCGAACGCGTCCCGGAAGTCTTCCGCCCGGTCGACCCGGCGAATGCCCTTGCCGCCGCCGCCGTGGACCGCCTTGAGCATCACCGGAAAACCGATCGATTCCGCCACTTCCAGCGCCGTGTCCGCGTCGGTGAGCACGCCCTCGCTGCCCGGCACGACCGGGACACCCACCTGCACCGCGGTCTGGATCGCGTTCGACTTGTTGCCCATCCGCCGCATCGCGTCGCCGGTCGGGCCGATGAAGTTCAGACCGTGCCCCCGGCAAAGGTCGGCGAACGAGGCGCTCTCGGACAGGAAACCGATTCCCGGATGGAGCGCGTCGACCTCTTCCCGCTCGGCGATCCGAATCACCGAGTGGGCGTTCAGGTAGCTCTCGTCGGGGGTGCTGCCGCCGATGCAGACCAGGCTGTCGCGTTCCCGAAGCATCGCCGCCGCCGGCGACTCGATATCGGGATCCGACTGGACCAGCACAACTTCCACGCCGGACCGCTGGGCGACCCGCACCAGCTTGGTCGCGGTGCAACCCCGCGCATGGATCAGAGCCCGCCGCACCGGGCGCGGAGCGACCGTCGGAGCGGGCTCGACGGCTTCCGGCTCCCGCCGGCGCCGCCGCGCCGACAGGAACTCGACCCGCCGCTCCTCCTGCAGGAGCCGCTGAAGAACATCCTCGACCGTCTCCTCCGGCACCGGAATCTGCGAATCGACGTGACGCAGGTGATCGTCGAGATCCTCGCCAAAGGGATGCTGCACGAGACCTTCCATCGAACCTTCGACCTCGGCCAGGTAGTTCGACAGCGTCGAGGCCATCGGCAGGTGAGAAGGCACGACGATCTGGCCGGCGAACGGCATGTTCGTACCCGAGAAGTAGTAGGTCTGGACCAGCGGGTGGGTCACCAGGCTCGCCTGAGCGCCGCCCGTGCAGTCGCCGTAGCCGAAACAGATCACCGGCAGTTCGTTGTCGCGCACGAACCGCGTCAGCCGATCGTTCACGATCGACATCGAGAACAGGGCGCCGGCGCCCTCCTTGGTCAGCATGCCGCCGGACGAAATGAAGCACACGACCGGCAGCCGCTCCTCGGCGCAGCGCAGCAGAAGCTTGCAGAACTTCTCCGAGCTCGCCATGTCGAACGAGCCGGCCTGGAACGCCAGGTTGGAGACCAGAACGCCGACCCTGCTGCCTCCGGAACCGCTCTCCGCCTCACCCGCCGCGCCGGTCCGGATGCGGGCCAGCGCCGCCACCGTTCCGCACGGCGTGACTCCCTGTTCAAGCGCCCGCTCGATCGAGACCCGGAGCCCCGGGAAGCCCACCGGATCGGCGGTCATCCGGTCCGGCTCGATCTCCTGCACGTCGGCGAAGAAGCGGTCCAGGATGGCCTGGGGACGCCGCGGCGTCTTCCGCTTCTGCTCGGCAAGCACGTCCTCGAGCAGCAGATCGCGGTAGGCCGCGTCAAGCCGGTTCCAGAAGTCCTTGATGCCGATGTTGCGCGGGGAAATGCGGCCGTCGTAGGCGCGGATCCCCTGCTCGTCCTCGTAGAAGTTGGGCAGCAGGCGCTCGAAGAGGAACGTGACCAGCCCGAACAGCGGCTCGGAGATGCGGGGCATCTGCAGCCGCTTCCATTCCGCGACGGACTTGAGCAGCCGGCCCCGGCGGGGGTGGCGGGAGAAGTGCCGCAGCCAGGAACGGAACTGCCGGCGTAACCGCGCCTCCGCCTCGGCGGCCTCCTCCGGATCGAGTCCCGCCGTCAGCTCGCCGAGCGCCGCGTTCAACGAGTGGCGCAGCAACAGGTGAACCGACTCGCGGGCGATCACGTTCTCTTCCCGCGCTTCAGCCGCGATGTCTCGCAGGTGCAGGAAGATGTGATCGTAGAGCCGGTCGAAAGAAATGAAGTTCTCGCACTCGCGCCGGAACAGCGCCAGGAGCTGCGGCTGGAGAATCACGTCGAGCACGGTGAGGTCCGTGGTATCCCGAGCGGCGCCCCGGGAAGCTTCCGAGGCCGGCTCCTCCAGCGCCTCCGCCTCGACGGCGCGCATCACCTCCAGCAACCGACCGAAGTTGTCCTCGGCCGCGTCCTTCCACTGGTTGTACAGGTGGAAGCCGAACTCGAGCAGCAGCTCGGCTCGAGCACGATTGAAGTGGTACTCGCGGCTGCCCAGCAGGAACGAGGCGAGCCGTCCCCGCCCCTCATGCAGCGAGTCACGGGCCGCGGCGTAGCGCTTGTAGGTCCGGTTGAGCACATCGTCGTACCGAACGGCAAGCGGGTTCTCGAACCAGCGCTCGAAGGACAGGCGGCGTTGCCGGTCCCGGCGCGCCTTGGCCGCCCCGGCCGGAACCTCGGCCGCCGCCAGCCGACCGTAGCCGGACACGGTGGTCGACACCAGGCGCCGGCGCAACCCCAGGTAGCGCAGGTAGCGAAAGGCGACGCCGAAGATGTTGACCTGCTCCGCCGGACTCCGCAGGCGCGACAGCGGCGCCACTTCCTCGAGGGTCAGCAGACTGCGTGAGGGATCGACGTAGCGTCGCGTGTTCAGGCGGTAGTGCTCGAACACGGCCGGCTCGTCGCGCACGAAGGTCTTCGCTCGCCGCTCCACCACCGCGATCGACGAAGCCACCGCCCTCTCGAAACAGGACAGCCGGTCGCCGCCCTCGCCCGGAACGAAGTCGATCACACCGTCGAGGTAACCCTGGTCGAAGAGCTCGTACGCCGAAACGCCGACCGCCTTCGCGCACTCCTCCCAGGACAAGTCGTAGCGGCGCACGATGTTCGCCAGGCCCCGGGGCTGGATCGTGTTGAAGACACCGTCGCGCACCGAGAGCAGCACGTTGGTCGTCGCCAACGGGATGGCGCCGCCCGAGTAGCCGTTGCCGAGCACGATGCCCACCGTCGGCGCGTGAAGCTGAGCCATCTCCGCGATCAGCCGCGAGATCGCGTGAGCCTGGTTACCGCGATTCGCCAGCTCGCCCGCGTCCGCTCCCGGCGTGTCCATCAAGGCGACGATGGGGAGGTTGCGACCCGCGTAGGAGCGAATCACGTCGACCGCCAGGCTGTGGTGCTCCGGCATCCAGACACCGTTCTGCACGGAACGTTCCTGGGCGAGAACGCCGAACCGGCGCCGCCAGCCCTCGATCCCGGTCTCGAACACGGCCGCGTAGAGAGGACCGTGGTGGCGCTCCTCCACCAGGTCCCAACTCGTCGCGGCCAGGACCTCCCCGGCGCCGACGCGGCCCGGGGCTTCGGCGGGAGCAACCGTACGGCGAATGTACTCGTCGACCTCGAGGACGGCGAGGCTCTTGAGCGTGCGGCGAATACGCCGGTCGGAGATCAGACCGGCGATCCGGCCGCTGCCGGCGGCGACATGCGGATCACGGGACTCCGGAAACAGCGAGAAGGCCCGCGCCCGCTGCTCCGCGTCGCGGAACAGGGGGTCAACCGCTCCCCGCGAAGGCTCCGCCTGACTCTTGAGCAGAATCGTCATAAACCGCTTACTCTACTCGCCTTCCGGTCGCTCTTCCGCTCGGGTCGGGCCGATCTCCGCCAGCGTAGCCAGGCTCGGCGCCACCATCACACGCGCCGCGGTTTCCTCGTAGGCCGCGTACATCGACGGCAGCTTCTGCCGCAGGTCCTCCCGGTCGCGAATCGTCCACTCTTCTTCCCACACAGGTCCGTAGGGCGCCTGGAGATTCCACGCCGTCGAGATGAACCAGTAGGCGAACTCCTGCATCTGGACCCGGAAGCGCACCTCCTCGTCCTCGAAGTCCTCGTACTGGTTCGCCTGGTAGTAGCCCTCGTCGTCGGCCTTCGCCATCGCCCTCGCGAGTTCCGAGTCCTCCGAAATGCCCCAGACGTCCGGGAACGTGTAGTGCAGGCCAATGTCCGTCACGTAGTGGAGGATGTGCTCGACCACCTCCATCACCTGGCCTTCGGGCACGTCCTGCATGATCACGTCGCAGACCGAGTTGTCGCGCTCGATCGCCGCCCAGCGCTCGTCCGTTTCGTCCATGAAGCTGTAGTCGAACCCCAGGGGAACCGGAATCAGCGCCCTGTAGCGGTAGTGGTTCGCGAGCAGTTCGCGCTGAAGATCGGCGTCGAGCCCGGCATCCTGCGGAAACGACTCGGCGATCGTCCTCGCGACCAGTCGCATGTAGTCGTCAGAGATGTCGTCGCGTGCCGCGAGCTTGAGGCCGTAGACCTGCAGTTCCTTGGTGAAGGGCGGCATCGCATCGGTCGGAGTGACGTCCGTGAGCTGGTACACGTCGTCAGGGACATCGCCGATGGGAGACAGCAGAATGCAGCCGCCGAGATGGATCGGGCCGGCATCGGCCACCTCTTCGCCAACTGGTGTGGCTGGTTCGGTCTTCAGTTGGCCCCCGCAGGCGGCCACCGCCAAGATCAGAAGCGCGAATGCGAAGCGTACGTCCATCCCGGCCTCCCCTCTGTCGATTCCGCCCGCGACTGCCTACACTATGCCCCCAAAGGCCCCCAAGGCCCGCCCGGACATGAACGTCCTGCCAACTATCGAGTATCTCCTGGCTACATTGTGGACTTTCTACCCAGCATCGTCGGCTCCTTCGCCGATCCGGCGGCCGAGAATCCGACCGCCTCGATGGTCGAGGCGGCCTTCCGCCATCACGGCCTGCACTGGCGCTACCTGAACTGCGAAGTGCCGCCCGATCTGCTGGCCGACGCGGTCGCCGGGGCCCGCGCGATGGGCTGGGCAGGCTTCAACTGCTCGCTGCCGCACAAGGTCGCCGTGATCGAGCACCTCGACGGCCTCGGCGAGTCGGCCCGGCTGATCGGGGCAGTGAACTGCGTCGTCCGTGACGACGACGGCCGCTTCATCGGCGAAAACACCGACGGCAAGGGCTTCCTCCGCTCCCTCGAGGAAATCACGCCGGCTGCCGGAAGGCGGGCGTTGATCTTCGGTGCCGGCGGCGCCGCGCGGGCGATCGCGGTCGAACTCGCCCTGGCTGGGGCCAGCTCGATCACTGTCGTCAATCGGACGAGCGAACGCGGCGAGGAACTCGCGGCGCACATCGGCAGCCACACCGCGACCCGGGCCCGCTTCGAGCCCTGGCGCGGCGTCTACCGGATCCCCGCGGCGGTCGACATCGTGATCAACGCGACCTCGATCGGCCTGTTTCCGGATGTCGACGCGGAACTGCCGCTGGACACAGGCAGCCTCCAACCTGCGATGGTGGTCGCCGACGTGATTCCGAATCCCCCGAAGACACGCCTGCTCCAGGCGGCGGCGGAGCGCGGCTGCACAGTGCTCGACGGCCTCGGCATGCTCGTCAACCAGGGAGTCGCCGGAATCCGCTACTGGACGGGAGTCGACGTCGACCCCCGGGTCATGCGAGCCCGCCTGGAGGCGATCTTCGGCTGAAGCCGGTCGAGCAGCACGGCAGCCAGGATCAGGGCCCCGAACACGACCTTCTGCTCGTAGGACGCGACCCCCGCGATGTTCAGGCCGTTCTGGATGACGGCGATGATCATCGCGCCGATCAGGGTGCCCGAAATGCGGCCTCGACCGCCCGCCAGACTCGCTCCGCCGACCACGACGGCCGCGATCACCTGGAGTTCGTAGAGCTCGCCGGCGTTGGGCCGGCCGCCTTCGAACCGGGAAGCGTCGACGATGCCTGCCAGCCCGGCGAACGCTCCGCACAGACAGTAGACGGCGAGCAGGACCGCGGTCACCGGCACACCCGACAGCCGCGCCGCTTCCGGGTTGCCGCCCACAGCGTAGACGTAGCGCCCGAACATGGTCCGCGTCATCAGCAGGTGAGCGGCCACGAAGAGGAGGAGCATGAGCAGGATCGGATTCGGCACGCCGAACACGAAACCGTTGCCAAGCCAGGCGAAGGCGGGCGCTCCAACCCGCACCGCCTCGGGCGTGCCCTCGGCGCCACCGCCCACGAGACGTCTCTGGTGACCGACAGCGAGAATCAGGGCCAGGCCGCGCGCCAGCATCATCAGACCCAGAGTGGCGACGAAGGGCGGCACCCGGAAGGCGGTGACCATCGTCCCGCTCAGCAGACCGCCCAGGGCAGCGGCCGCCACGCCAAGAAGCATCGCCGCCAGCAAGCCGGCCAGCGAGGCCGAGGCGCCGCCGAACCACTCCTGCGCCGTCACCGCGGCGATCACTCCGGCCAGCGCCAGCAGGCTGCCGACCGAGAGATCGATGCCCGCGGTCAGGATCACCAGGGTCATGCCGAGCGCGATGATCGCGATGTCCGCGTTCTGGTTCACCACGTTGAGCAGGTTGCGTGGGGTGAGGAAGGTTGGCCAGTAGTAGCTCCCCGGCGCCAAGACCGGCGCTCCGGCCGACCGCACCGGGCCCCACTCCGACGCGATCCGGTGGGTGGCGATCGCGTCGACCGAACCGCCGGCGCGGGCAATCCGCTCCAGCTCCAGACGCACGTCCCGCGGCTGGCCAAACACCCGGCCGGCGATCGGGGCGCCGGCGTCCGCGAGGCCATGCTCGATCGCCGCCGCGAACGCCCGGTCGACCGCCGTGTCCCGCACGACGACGAGCACCTCGCACGGCGCGGGGCAAACCTCCAGGACCTGGCGGGCGACCGCCGCACCGGCGCGCTTCGTGATCGGATTCTGTTCACGCCAGGTCGCCGCGCTCGAGATCAGGCAGAGGAGAAGCAGCACGACGACCGAGAGTCGGCGGCCCGCCAGGTCGACCAGACCCGACAGCAGGCGACGCATCCGGCCACGAACCGGCTGGCCCGTCTCCTCAGGCAACGGAGGGCTCCTCCGACAGACCGACACCCGCCGCGATCCGCAGAACGCCGGCCGGATCGGCACCCGCCGGTTCCGAGATCTCACCCCGGATCCGCCCCTCGTGCATGACCAGGACGCGGTCGCTCATGCCCAGAACCTCCTCCAGCTCCGAGCTGATCAGGAGCACGGCCTTGCCTTCCGACGCCATGCGGCGGATCCACTCGTAGATCTCGTACCGGGCCCCGACATCGATTCCCCTGGTCGGTTCGTCGCAGAGCACGACCCCCGCGCCGCGTTCGAGCCACTTGGCGATCACGACCTTCTGCTGGTTGCCGCCAGACAGGGTGGCCACCCGCTGGCCGGATCGAGCGAGCCGGATGTCGAGTTGCCCGCGCCATCGGGCGAAGGCTCGCCCCTCGCGACGGCGATCAACCACACCGCGGAGGCGGCGGAAGCGATCCAGGTTGGGAAGCGCGAAGTTGGCCCGCGCGCTCTCTGTCAACACCAGGCCGTGGCCCCTGCGATCCTCCGGCAGCAAGCAGATACCGCCGGCGATCGCCTGGCGCGGCGACCGCGGGTCGAGCCGCCTGCCGTCGAGCCAGACCTCGCCGCTGTCGCGCGCTACGGCGCCGAACACCAGGCGCGCGACCTCGCTGCGGCCGGCGCCCACCAGCCCCGCGAGCCCCAGGATCTCGCCGCGGCGGATGCTGAAGGACACGTCGCGGACACGGTGTCCCGCCGATAGCTCCTTGACCTCGAGCCGGGGTTCGCCGAGCCCCTCGTGGAGACGAGGCGGGAACTCCGCGCTCAGGCTCCGGCCCACCATCGCCTCGATCAGCGCATCGCGATCGAGCGGCGCGAGGCCGCCACCTCCCGCCGCCGGGAGGCGCCGGTCGATGCTGTGCACGAGTTCGCCGTCGCGCAGCACGGCGACCCGGTCGGCGACCGCCTCGATCTCCTCCAGTCGATGGCTGACGTAGATCGCGGCAGCCCCACGACCCGCGAGTTCGCGCACCTGGCGCAGCAGAGCGCGAGCCTCGCGCGGCGACAGCGCCGCGGTCGGCTCGTCCAGAATCAGCAGCCTGGGCCCCTGCGCCAGCGCCTTCGCGATCTCCACCGCCTGCCGCGCGCCGAGCGACAGCCCGGAACAGGAGGCGGCCGGGTCGATGTCGATCTCCAGTAGTCCGAGCAGCCGGCGCGCCTCGCGCTCTTCCCAGCGTCGGCGGACCAAGCCTCGCCGGGACCAGCCGGCGCCGAGAAAGAGATTCTCGCGCACACTCAACTGCGGGATCAGACTGAGTTCCTGGTGGATCACCGCGATCCCCCGCCGGCGCGCCTGCGCCGGTGAATCGAACGCCGCCGGCTCGCCATCGAACTCGATCCGGCCGCCGTCCGGACGTTCGGCGCCCGAGACGACCCGGATCAGGGTGCTCTTGCCGGCGCCGTTCTCTCCGACCAGGCCCAGCACCTCGCCGGCGCCCACGGAAAGGCTGACGCCGCGAAGGGCGTCCACGCCCGGATAGCTCTTCGAGGTCCGGCGAAGTTCGAGCAACTGGCTGCTTACGGGCCCTGGTCGAGCGTCGGGTCCCGCTCGGCGTCCGCCTGCCGGTAGAGCTCCGTCGGGATCAGGTGGACGCGCTCGAAGTCCTCGCCGTCGAGATAGCTCACGATGTTTCGCACCGTCATGGCCCCCATCCGGTCCGGATACTGGATCGGATCGGCGTAGATCTTCCCCTCCCGGATCGCCTGCCTGCCCGCCATCTCACCGTCGAAACCCACGATCTTCACCTGGTCCGCCCGTCCCGCCTGCTCGAGCGCGGTCCGGGCCCCAAGCGCGGAGGGGTCGTTGATCGCGAACACGCCGGCGAGGTCCGGGTGGGCCTGGATGCCGTCCGCCATCGCCCGGTACCCCTCGTCACGAAGGCCGCCGCCCTCGAGTTCGGCGACGATCTCGATCCGGCCGTCCGAGCGGTCGTTGTTGTACGCCTCGATCGCCCGGCGGAAGCCGTCCACGCGCAGCACGCAGGAGTTTGCCTGCTTGAAGTGCAGGATCAGGACTTCGCCGCCCGCCTCGCCGAGCGCTTCGATCATCGCCTCGCCCGCGAGCAGACCGCCCTGGTAGTTGTCCGTGCCGACGTGACCCGCGATCTCGACGCCCTCGGCGACGGCCTGCAGGTCGGACGTGAATACCGGCACACCGGCTTCGTTCGCCCTCCGCACTGCCGGACCGATCGCGATCCGGTCGACGGGGTTGAGCACGATCGCGGCCACGCCGGAGGCCAGGAAGTTGTCGACCTGCTGTGACTGGAGATTCACGTCCCGATCGGCATCGGTGACCACAACCTCGAAGCCGTGGCGTTCGGCCTCCTGGGTCATCGTGTCCGCGATGATCTTGAAGAACGGGTTCGTCAGCGTCATCGCCGAAAAGCCGATCGTGCCGCGAGCGGCGACGTTGTCACGCCCTTCGACCGCGCCGGTTTCCGCACCGCCCCCGCACGCGCCGACCGCGCAGATGAGCGCAACCGCCACGGTACCCGTCAGCGCCCGCTTCACGATCCCTTCTCCGTCATTCCGACCTCCCCGCATCTGATGGCAACTGGTGAACGACAGATTGTGACACGCGTCCTCGGCCGGATCGGCCCAGGTCAGACACCGAGGCGGTAGGTGAGAACCGCCTTGAGGCGACGGCCCTTTGCGTTGTGGATCAGCGCGTCGAAGGCCCGCTCGAAGTCGGCCCACGGCGGCTCCTCGTCGGTCAGGTTGAGCGCCGACACCGCCACATCGAAACCGAGATTCGGGAACTTCCAGAGAAACGTGAGGTCGGCGGTCAGGAAGTCGTCGATGTACGGGACGTTCGTTCTCGGGTTGGCATCCCGGTAGGACGAGATGTGGTTCAGATAGGCGACGAGGCCGTAGTCCGCCCAGTGGTAGCCCGCCGACACCCGGGAGCGGAATTCCGGCAGCGAGGGTGCAGCCTGCACGTTCTGATTGAACAGGCCCGCGACATCGCCCCCGCTCACGTACTCGACGCCCTCTCTGACGAGGGGCTTGAGCTGGTACTCGAGCAGGTAGGAACCGCTGGCGCTGACGGTGAAGGCGCCGTTGCCCGCGGGCATGCCGCCGTGGAGGTGAAAGTCGAGGCCCGAGGTCTCGACTCCGGGCCAGTTGATCACGCGCAGGAGAATCCGTTCGACTTCGCCAGGAAGGCAGGAGGCGTCGGCCAGCCCGCCCGGACAGACGATGTTGCCCCGCACCGCCGCCAGCTTGACCGGATCGACGATCCGGCTCGGATCGGGGTCGAGGCCGCGCCCCTCACCATACAGGCGGACGATGTTGCTCGCCGGCTCGCGGGCGATCACGTCTTCAATGTCGTAGCTCCAGTAGTCGAGCGTCATGTCGAAGCCCGGAGAGGCGAAGAGCACGAGGCCGATGTCGTAGGTGAGCGCCTGCTCGGGCATGAGATCGGGGCTGCCGGACGTATCGAAGGGCCGGTACGCCCCCACCGGCGGCACGAACTCGAGCGCGGTCAGGGCGTTCTCGTTCAGGTCGTCGAGGGACGGCGCCCGGAATGTCGTCTGTACCGAGCCTCTCAGCGACAGGACGTGCCGGTCGCCCTCGGAGAGCCGCCAGCGGGCGGACAACTTCGGGTCGAAGCTCGCAACCTCGTCGTGCAGCTCGTAGTTCGCCGCAACCTGCATGTCGCCGCGGTCGCCGATGTCGAGCGACAGTTCACCGAACACGCGGTGCACGGCCTGCGAGGCCTCGTACGGGTAGTAGCCGGTCGCAAAGGTGAACTGACCAGCCCGCGCACCGGTCTGTCTGCCGGTTCGCGGATCGACGCACGAGCGGTCGCCCGGCACGATGCAGGGGTTGATCTCGTAGTTCGCGGCATCATTCGGCAACGCTTGTGCTTCGAGCCTCCGGAACTGGTAGCCAAGCGCGTAGTCCACCCGATCCTCGATCCAGTTGCCGGAGAGCGTCGCGTCGGCCACGAAGAGTTCGACCTCGTTGTCGAGGTCCGCTACGTCGCCTAGCCAGGCCATCATCGCCGGGTCGTTGGCGAGCCCCGGCCGGAAGAAGGGATTCGGCGTCTCCCGCCACGGCGCGCCGGGCTGAGCCGAAAACTCGACCGCGCTGCCGAACGGGTTGTAGTAGCCGCAGTCGCCGACTCCCGGCTGGGCGCCGCCGGTCGGTCCGAGCCGCATCCCCGTAGGCGCGGTCGGATCGGCGATGACCCCGACGCCGCAGTTCGGACCGCCGTACCCGCGAAAGGCCAGGAACTTCCGGTAGCCGTACTCGGCCGGGAGATTCATGTTGCCGGCGCTACGGGACCAGGCGACGCCCAGGTCGAGCTTCGCGGCCCGGCCCGCGAGGGTGAGGTCGCGGTCGACCGAAGCGGCAAGCCGCGCCATATCGGTGTCCCGGCGCACGTTGCGGCCAGGACCGGCGTTGCCCACGGTCCGGCCGAAGAAGAACCAGTCACCCTGAAGGCAGGCCTCCGTCGAGGAGAATCCGCCCGAAACGTAGGAGTCGTCGCAGAAGTCCGCACGGCCCGGATGAGCGTTCGAGACGAGGTGCAGGCCGTCGAACAGCGAGGTCGGCGGAAAGGACGGGGAGTTCGGCACGCGCGGGACGGCCACGTCACTGAACATCGCCTCGACCCGGTACTCCGTCCGCTCGTCGATCGGGCCGTGGAGTTGGGCGAAGAGCCGGGTGTGGGCCATCTTCTCGACCAGACTGCCGGACCACGGCTGGTAGCGGAAGGCGCAGGTGAAGCCGCGGTCGAAACCGCCCATCCCGCTGCAGGCGGGATCGACGAAGTAGTCCTGGCCGGCGTTGCCGCTCTGCGCCAGGGACAGGGCATCGACGAACTCCTGCGCCGTCTCGTCGCCGGTCAGGTTCGGCACCAGGAAGGCGCCCGGGTTACCGGTGTTCGACCAGCCCCAGGGCGTCTCGGTGCGCGGCCTCAGGGCGAACGACCTCTCGGCCACGCTCAGTTGGGAGCGGTGCGCGCGCTCGAGCGCCAGCACGACGTGCGAAGAGCCGACGTCCCGACCCCAGATGAAGCCGGCCATGCTGTCCCCCGCGCCCTCGAAGTACTCGTGAGACAGAATGACCTCGAAGCCGTCGAAGTCGTCGCGGGTGACGAAGTTCGCCACCCCGGCAACGGCATCGGAACCGTAGATCGCCGCCGCTCCCTCCTTGAGCACCTCGATCCGCTCGACCGCGATGCTCGGGATCATGTTCACGTCGACGAACCGGCCGCCGAACAGCCGGGCCGGGATGGGCGCCTGACGGCGGTTGTTCACCAGCACCAGGGTGCGGGAGGCGCCCAGGCTCCGCAGGTTCACGTTGGCGACATTCTCGGCCACTCCGAAGCCGAGGCCGTTGAACCCGCTGAACGCCTCCCCGATGACCGCCCCGTTGGCGGTCAGGTTCTTGAACAGATCGATGGCCAGAGGTGAGCCCTGCTCCCGCAACAGGTCGCGGTCGAGAACCGAGACGGCATACGGCAGATCGATCGCCGGCGACTCGATCGACGAACCGGTGACGACCACCGTCTCGTGAGCGTGAAAGGCGTGGATGTCATCCTCGCCTTCGTAATGCTCGAAACCCTCCTGCTGCTCGTGGTCGTGATCACGCTCGTCGTCATCGACGTGATCGTCGATCTGGCTCCGGGCCGCTCCGGATGGAGTCGAGGCGCCGGTTCCGACCGCAGCCGGTTCCGACCCCAGCAGCAGGAACGTGATGAAAGCCAGAAATGGTGCGGACATTCTCCCTCCTTACGTCGACCATGGGGACGGATTCTGGCATGCCCGGGTCAGACACCCGGATAGAGTCGCGGCAATGACCGAGACCGGGACGACCTCGCCACCCGCCGCGGCCCCGCCCCTGCTTCAGATCCGGGAGCTGCGCACCTACTTCCACGGCAAGCGCGAGACGGTTCGCGCCGTTGACGACATCGACCTGCTGATCGAGGAAGGCGAAACGCTCGGCCTGGTCGGCGAGTCAGGCTCGGGCAAGTCGGTCACCTCGCTGTCCGTCATGCGCCTGCTCGAGAGCACGGCGAACATCGAGAGCGGCGAGATCTCCTGGTTCGGGCGCGACCTGGTCCACCTCCCCAGCCGGGACATGCGCGACCTGCGCGGCAAGGACATCGGGATGATCTTCCAGGAGCCCGGCACCTCGCTGAACCCGGTCTTCCGGGCCGGCGACCAGGTGGGAGAGGCGCTCCGCGTCCATCTTGGAATGAGCCGGAAGGAAGCGCGACGACGGACCATCGAGCTGTTCGAGGAGGTCGGCATCCCGGAACCCGAGCGCCGCATCGACAGCTATCCGCACGAGATGTCGGGCGGCCAGAAGCAGCGCGTGATGATTGCCATGGCTCTGTCCTGCAATCCGAAACTGCTGATCGCCGACGAGCCGACGACCGCCCTCGACGTGACGATCCAGGCGCAGATCCTCGACCTGATCCGGCGCCTCCGCGACGAGCGGGGCATGTCCATCCTGTTCATCAGCCACGACCTGGGTGTGATCGCGGAGATCGCGGACCGGATCGCGGTCATGTTCCGGGGCCGGATCGTCGAGCGCGGCTCGGTCACCGACGTGTTCAACAACCCGCGGCACCCCTACACGAAGGGGTTGCTTGCCTGCCGTCCCCACCTCGACCGGGACTTCCGGCGTCTGCCGACCGTCGCCGATTTCATGGATGTCGACGAGGACGGCGACGGCGGCGAGATCCGGATCACCGAGCGCGACCTGAGCGCGGAGGCGCTGGGCGAACTCGTCGGACGCGGACGCGGACGCCTGCTCCACCCGCGACCCGCCCTGGAGAGCCTCGGCTACTCGGAGGATCCCGGGCCCGGGGACCTGATCGACAAGGACGCGGAACCGCTGCTCACGGTGCGCGACCTCAAGGTCTACTACCCGATCAAGAGCGGCTTCCTGCGCCGGCAGGTGGGCGAGGTCAAGGCGGTCGACGGCATCTCCTTCGACGTCTACTCGGGCCAGACCCTGGGCCTCGTCGGCGAGTCCGGCTGTGGCAAGACGACCACCGGGCTGGCTCTTCTGCGGCTGATCGACATCACGGACGGCAGGGTCCATTTCGACGACCAGGATGTGACCAGGATTCCCGCCAGCCGCCTGCGCGCCCTTCGCGGGCAGATGCAGATCATCCTTCAGGATCCCTACTCATCGCTGAATCCCCGGATGACGGTCGAGGCGATGCTCACCGAAGCGATGGCGATCCACAAGATCGGCGACAGCCGGCGCGACCGCCGCGACCGCGCAGCCCGTCTGCTGGAAGAAGTCGGTATGGAAGCCGACCACCTGCGCCGTTACCCGCACGAGTTCTCGGGGGGCCAGCGCCAGCGGGTATCGGTGGCACGGGCGCTGGCGGTGCAGCCGGAGCTGATCATCTGCGACGAATCCGTGTCCGCGCTCGATGTCTCGGTGCAGGCGCAGGTGCTCAATCTGCTCAAGGACCTCCAGGAAGAGCACGGCCTGACCTACATCTTCATCAGCCACGACCTGTCCGTGGTCAAGTTCATGTCCGACATGATGGCGGTGATGCTCGACGGCAAGATCGTCGAGCAGGGACCTTCCGAGGCGATCTACAGGACGCCGCGGGAGGAGTACACACGCCGCCTGATCGAGGCCGTGCCGGACGACACGATCGCCAACATCGAACGTCGCCAGCACGAACGCCGGGAAGCCCGCAGCCGCCGCCACGCGAATTGACGGCTCCCCTGCCATGACCAGCGCGAACGGCAACCGTTTTCCGGAGGCCCTGGTGCTGATCTTCGCCATGATCGTGGCGGCGCAGGTCCTCACCTACGTGCTCCCTGCCGGCGAGTACGAGCGCGAGGGGCGGCAGGTGCTGGCCGGCACGTACCACGCCGTCGAAGCGGCGGCCCTGCCCTGGCACGCCGCCCTGACCAAGGTGCCCAGGGGCCTCGAGGCAGCCGCCGAGATCATCTTCTTCGTCTTCCTGGTCGGCGGCGCGATTGGAGTCATCCGCGCCACGGGCGCGATCGACGCGGCGATCGGGCGGGCGATCAGGACCCTGGGGGGGCGACCGATCCTGCTGGTCGGCGGGATGACAGCCCTGTTCGCCGTCGGCTCGTCGACGATCGGCATGGCCGAGGAGTACATGCCCTTCGTACCCATCCTGGTCGCGATGTGCATCGCCCTCAAGATGGACGCGGTCGTGGCCCTGGGGATGGTCTACCTCGGCGCCGGGATCGGCTACGGAGCGGCCGCGATCAACCCGTTCACGGTGATGATCGCCAAGGACATCGCCGGCCAGGATCCGAGTACCGGTTTCGGACTCCGGTGGGCGCTGCTGGCGGTCATGCTCGTCGTCGCGGTCCACCACCTGCTCCGGTACGCGCGGCGCATCGCCGCCGATCCCGAACGGAGTCTGGTCCGGGATGTGGACTACAGCGGCGGCGGCCACGAGCTGACGGCCGCCGAGCTGACGCCGGCGCGCCTCGGCATCCTCGTCGCGTTCGCCGCGATGATCGGCCTCTTCATCTGGGGCGTGAACGTCCACGGCTGGTACCTGGTCGAACTCGCGGCGCTGTTCCTCGGCGTGACGATCATCGCCGCCGCCCTCGGCCGCGTGTCGCCGAACCGCACAGCGCGAGCGTTCACGACCGGCGCCGCCGAACTGACCGGCACGGCGCTCCTGATCGGCTTCGCGCGCACGATCGAAGTCGTGCTCTCGGACGCGCGGGTCATCGACACCGTGATCCACGGCATCGCCTCGCTGCTGCAGAAGGCCGAGGGACTGGGCGCGGGCGCCGCGGTCGTCTCGGCCTGGGGCATGCTCCTGGTGCAGAGCGTGTGCAACTTCCTGATCCCCTCGGGCAGCGGGCAGGCGTACGTGACGATGCCGATCATGGCGCCGCTCGCGGACCTCACCGGCGTCGGCCGCGAGACCTCGGTGCTCGCCTACCAGCTCGGTGACGGGCTGATGAACCTGATCGTGCCGACGAACGCCCTGCTGATGGGCATGCTGCTCCTCGCCCGCATCCCGTACCAGCGCTGGCTGCGCTTCATCCTGCCTGCCGTCGTCAAGCTCTACCTGGTCGCGATGGCAGTGCTGGCCGTCGCCGCCCTGATGCGCTTCGAGTAGCCGAAGTCCCGGTAGTCCTCGCGGCGCTTTCCCCCGGCGTCCGCTGGTTCCGGGTAGAGTTCCGCCACAAAGTCGTCCCAGTCGTCGAGTCGATCAAGCGGCGCCACGGGCGATACGCTAGCAGTCACAGGCGGTTGGCAGCGTCGACACACACCAGTCCAGGAACCGGGGAGAACGATGTCCTATCTCGCCTACAAGCTGCTGCACGTGCTCGGCGTGCTGCTCGTCCTGGCAGCCGCCGGCGGCGTCGCCGTCCACGCCGCGGCGGGGGGTCGGCGTGAGGACAACGATCTACGCGGCGTCCTCGCTTCGATGCACGGCGTCGGCCTGATCCTGAGTGTCGTCACCGGCTTCGGGCTGCTTGCCACGCTCGGAGCAGGTATGCCGCCCCCATGGGCGTGGGCAAAGCTCGTCATCTGGCTGTTCTTCGGGGCCGCGCTCACCCTGCCCTACCGCAATACCTCCCTGGCCAGGGCATTGGTCGTCGCGCTGCCGCTACTCGCCGCGATCGCGTCCTACCTCGCGATGTACAAGCCGTTCGCGTAGCCCTTCCGGTTCCGGTCATCCCCCGGTCAGCAACCGGTCAGACAAGCCGCCGCCGTCTATTGAGAAAATGACGCCGAAACGAACAGACAGGGGAATCCGACCGTAACCCTGCTTGTTTCCTTTCGTACACAAGGTCGGGTCCGTGCCCTAAAGGGGCAAGGCGCGGACTCGACCGGCGCCGGGCGGAGCGAGCGTGTCGCACCGCCCGGCGCCTTTTCCCTGAACGGGCGGTGGGTCGATGGCCCGCGGTTCAGAGGAAGACGCAGGTGGGGCATGCACCGGCGTCCTCCGCAAGCCGGCGATCGGCATCTCTCTGGTAGACGGGCTCAGCCGAACGATCCGTCCTCGCATCGCCGCTGAGCATCACTTCCCGTTTCCACTCGTCGTCCTCCGACCAGCGGTAGGGCAGCATCTTCACGGCTCCCGGCCTGTCCAACTCCTCAAACGCGGCAAGCCCCGCGGTCACGATTCCCGCCTGCAGACCAGCCTCAAGAGGCTTACCCGTCGTGTGACCCAACGGGTAGTCGAGAAACACGGCGCGAGGCGGATTGACCGATCGCGTGATCGAGAATGCCGAAGTCATCGACAGGGTCGGAATGCCGTCCGCCTCGACGCGGCGCGCGATCAGTCCCACGGACTGATGGCAGACAGGTCACACGGGGACCAGCAGCGCGAGGTCGACTTGATCCGCCGCCAGGCGGCGGCTGATCTCGGGCGCCAGTGTTTCGCGCGCCCGCCGCGCCGAGTAGATCCCTCCCATGAACGTGTAGGCGCGTGGCGCCAGCTCACCGATCACGCCTTCCACGGCCAGGGCACGCAGCGTGTCGACGGGAAAGACGACGTTCGGATCGATCCGGGCATCCGTCTGGTCGTAGGCGAAGTGGCTCGTCCGCAGTTCCGCCGCCGGCACACTGGTGTCGATGACCCGCAGCGAGACATCGTCCCGATGATGGAAGGCGATCTGTCCCGCCCGGTAGACGCCGCCCGAAGCCACCAGACCGACCCGGCAATCCCCGAGCGGCTTCTCCAGCTCCGTCCACGGCGGCGGGGTCTCGCTGTGGACCCATCGGTAGGGTTCGTGGCCCAGACTCGAGTACAGGTCGCGCGTGCGGACGATGTGGTCGACAGGTGGCCTCCGTGTTTTCAGGCTCTCGGGTGTTCTCATGCTCCCGATTCTGCCTCACTCGACCCGCAAAGGTAGGATGCCCGCGCATGACGACGAGGATCCAGCACCCAAAGAGCCCGGATCCGGGTTCTCCGCCGGCGGCCGAGGACGAGAGAATCACTCTCCCGGAGTCCAAGTGGCGCGCGCGACTCGAAAGCGCCGAGTTTCGCGTTCTGCGCAAGGAGGCGACCGAGCCGGCTTTCACCTCCCCGCTCAACGCGGAGCACCGGGACGGAGTCTTCGTCTGCGCTGGTTGCGGCGCGGAACTGTTCCGGTCGGACTCGAAGTACGACAGCGGCACGGGCTGGCCCAGCTTCAGCGACGCCATCCCCGGTGCGGTCTCGACGAAGCGCGACTTCAAGCTCTTCGTGCCCCGTACCGAGTACCACTGCAGCCGCTGCGGCGGACATCAGGGACACGTGTTCGACGACGGTCCGGCGCCAACGGGTCTGCGGTACTGCAACAACGGAATCGCCCTGCGCTTCCGCCCGGCGGGAGAAGATGGCGATCCGGTGAGAGGCCCCAACCCAGGCAAGGAGGACTGAACATGTCGACCAACACAAACACCCACCGTGGCACAGCCGGGGTGCTGGCAATCCTTGCACTGGCACTTGCACTGGCCTGCGGCGGCGGCGAGTCGGTCGAGCCCCTGACGCCAACGGTGGCGACGGAACTCGGCGTCGTCGAGGGAGTCCAGCTCGACTCCGGAATCCTCCAGTTCAGCGGCATTCCCTTCGCCGCGCCTCCGGTCGGCGACCTGCGCTGGCAAGCTCCCCAACCGGCCGCAGCCTGGGAGGGATCCCGCGATGCCAGCGAGTTCTCCCCGGCCTGCTGGCAGCAGCTGTCTCCGCCGGGTGCCTTCTACGCGTCCGGAGAGATCGAGCGCAGCGAAGACTGCCTCTACCTGAACGTCTGGACCGGCGCGGAACACGCCGAAGCCGCCTATCCGGTCATGGTCTGGATCCACGGCGGCGGCCTCCAGACCGGCACCGGCAGCACGTCGCTCTACGACGGCGAGAGTCTGGCGGGGCGCGGTGTCGTCCTGGTAACGATCAACTACCGACTCGGCCCCATGGGCTTCCTCGCCCATCCGGAACTCTCGGCCGAGGCTGAACTCCTGGCCGGAAATGGGACCGGCACGTCCGGGAACTACGGCATCCTCGACCAGGTCGCGGCGCTCCAGTGGGTGCAGGCGAACATCGCCCACTTCGGCGGCGACCCCGGCCGGGTGACGATCTTCGGCGAGTCCGCAGGCTCCTGGAGCGTGAACTACCTGACCGCTACCCCTCTGGCGGCAGGCCTCTTCCAGCGCGCGATCGGTCACAGCGGCGGCATCTTCTGGCCGATGCCGCAGCTTGCCGACGCGGAGTCCGAAGGCGCACGCATCGCGGAACGGCTCGGAGCGAACGATCTCGGCGAGATGCGCGCCGCTTCCGTCGAAGAGGTCTATCAAGCGGCGGCTGAGTCCGAGGCGCTCCAGTTCGTCGGCCTGAACGACGGCCACGTGTTCCCGCGCGATGTCCACGACATCTTCGCGGCAGGCGAGCAGAACGACGTCGACACGATCGTCGGTTTCAACAGCGACGAGGGCACGGCCCTGTTCGCCGGCGCCGCGGACGTCACGGTCGCCGACTATCGTCAGTCGCTCGAGGCCACCTACGGCGAGCACGCCGACGCGATGTTCGCGGTCTATCCCGCCGAGACCGACGAACAGGCACGCGAGGCCGCCTACGTGAACACGGCCGACAATTTCTTCGCGTGGCAGATGCGAACCTGGGCCCGGCTGCAAAGCAGCACCGGCTCCCGGCCCATCCGCATGTACTTCTTCTCCCGCGTTCCTCCCTGGGACGAAGCTGAAACGTACGGCTCGTACCACGCGGCCGAGATCATCTACGCCTTCGACAACCTTCACCTGAGCGGCGAAGCACGCGACGAGATCGGCCCCTTCAACCACGCCTGGGACGACACCGACCGGGCGCTCGCGAGCACGATGGCGGACTACTGGGTGAACTTCGCCGCCACCGGCGATCCGAATGGCGACGGTCTTCCCGACTGGCCCGTCTACGACCCGGACGCCGACGGGGTGCTCGAACTTGGAGACGAGATCGGCGTGATCCAGGGTCTGCTCAAGGACCGGCTCGACACCTTCGACGCCTACTACGAGGACCTGCGTAGCGGCGGCTGAGCCCGGCTGTCCGACCTCGTCAGGGCCGGAGACTCAGCATCGCGGCACGCCCGTCGCGCTCTTTGTGTTAGCCTGCCGCTCCCAAAGGCAGTGGGTGCAGAGCTCACGCAGCGAACCAGGATGCGCCTGTAGTTCTCGAGCGTTGATTGATGTGGAACCCCGGAGCCGAGAACAGGAGCATCAGATGGCAACGAGAATCTATGTGGGCAACCTGCCCTTCGATACGACGGAAGAGGCGGTGCGTAACCTCTTTTCCTCACATGGCGAGGTTTCCGAAGTCTCGCTGATCAACGACCGCGAGACGGGGCGCCCCCGGGGCTTCGGTTTCGTGGAGATGGCGAGCGGCGGCCAGGAAGCGATCGCCGCATTGGACCAGCAGCAGTTCGGAGGCCGGACCCTCCGCGTCAACGAGGCCAGACCTCGCGAGGAGCGCCGGCCCCGCTGGTAGCGCCGCCTTACATCACCGGGTTGTAGTGCTGCGCCACGGCCAGATCGGGCTGGGGTGAGGGCGTCAGTTCGAGGATTTCGTCGCGGACGCCGCCCTTGGTCATCTTGAAGGTGGCGTTCACGCGCGCCGGCGCGTCCCAGAGAACCACGGCGAACTCGCCGTTCTTCTCGATCGGGCCGGTCGCGGTGAACCCGCCGTCGCCTGACGTGACCGTGACCTCGCCTCCACCCTTGACCGGTTTGCCCCGCTTGTTTTCGACGCGGCCGACGAGCACGGTGCGAACGCCTTCGGCTTCCATCGACTCGCCCTCCCGGAAGAGGATGGGAAAGACCTGCTGAAGTCCGTCTCGCTGTACCGCGACACGCGCTACAACCGACCGGTGACCGTCGCGCTCGAAGGTGATCCGAAGCACGATCCCTTCGTAGTCCTCACGACTGAAGACCCGGCCCATGTTGCGGAGCAGGTAGGTCCCCGTCTTGCGTCCCTTGGCGCGCAGCCTGGGCGCCGGCATGTTGTCGTTCTGGTACCAGATGTCCACATCCGACATCGGGTTGCCGCTCGAGTCGAGGATCGTGCCGACGACGCGGGTGTTGTCGCGGCCGCCGACCGCGCCCGTCACGTCGCCGCCCCGCAGGTCGCCGCCCACGTTGACCGGGCCCGGATCCTGGCCAAGCACCGGGGCAGCGAGGAACAGCGTCGGGACGAGCAGCAGCGGGAACAGGAGTCTCTTCGTCATTTCGTGGCGCCTCCAAGGCAATTGCCGAGATCGATAGTCGTCAAGATTGGACCAACGAGACTATCAGCGCCCTCCCGCTAGGATGACCGGGATGCCGGCACCCGAACCCGATCCGGCTGCGCGGCCGCGACCGCGACAGATACTGGCCGCGGCCGCGATCGGCGTTGCGGCGGCGCTGCTGATCCTCAGGTGGACGGCGCCCGACGACGCCGCGACGTTTCCGGGCGACCGCGCCGGCGTCACGCCACCCCTTCTCCCGCCAAGGCCGGAACCCACGCCAATCGCGCCACTCCCGACTCAACTCAGCGAGGCGCTCGATCTGATGGCGGAGGGCCGGCTGCGCGAGGCTCAGCGCCTGATGCTGGACTTCAGTCACGGACCGGAGGCCGATGCTCTGCCGCCCGAGCATCGCGAAACGATGACGGCAATGCTCGCCAGGCTCGCGAACGACCGGGTCCTGGCAGCCGCGGTGGAACTGGAAGGCGGCTTCGAGGACGCGGACCTGAGCCGCCTGCGCCTCACCCTGGGTTCCCTCACCCGCGAGCAGATGATCGCCCTGCGGCGCGATCCGCAAGCGGCTCGTCGCGTCGACGACGCGCGCCGGTTGGCAGCCCAGGTGGACGCGATCGAAGCGCGTCTCGGTAGCGACCGGCTGGCCGCACTGCGCCTGGCCCAGGACTTTCGGCGCCGCCATCCGCGCTTCGCCACTAGCCTCGCCTTCGAACGTCGAGCCGCCCTTGCGATCGACGAGACCGCCGGCCGATTGATCGCGGCGAATCGCCTCGACGAGGCCAGGGCGCTGCTGCTGGAACTCAAGGTACTGCGCGGCGACCAGGCAAGCGAGAGCCCCCGGGTCGAGGCGAAGCTGGCAGCCATCGACGAGGTGTTTCAGCGGCGCAACGATCTCGAGGCCACGGTCCGGGAGATCGAGGTCCTGGGATGGGAGCGGCCGCACGAGGCGCTGGACCTCCTGGCCCGAATGGAGCGCACACCGGAGAACCGGGAGCGCTTCGCCCAGTTGGAGTCGACCCTGACCATGTTGATGGAAGACCTCGACGGGACTGGACCCGAGGTGGAGGTCCTGGTCCAGGGCCGACCGGAGGCGACACAGGGCGTGTACGAACGGGACGAGGACGTCGTCGCCCGCGTCCGTGCCAGTGACGACTACGAGGTCATGACGGTACGCTTCTTCTGGCGCTGGTTCGACCAGGACGGCAGCGGCGAAGTCGTCGAGATGCCTCTCAGGTCAGCGACCGGGCCCGCCTCGACTGAGTCGACCAACACAGCGGACGCCGGGCCGGGCCGGGTCGAGCTCGAGGCCAGGATCACCGTGGCCGAGCACCAGGGCAGGAACCTGCAGTTCTGGGCCGAGGCGGTGGACCGCGGCGGACGCACGGCAAGAAGCGCCGAGCATGAGCTCGCACCGGAGAAGCGCGGCTTCCTGCGACGCCTCGGGCTGCGCCGCAACCGATGACTCCCCCTGCCGGAAACCCAGGTGGCGCGACTCGGACCACGAACCTGTTGATTTCAGACCACTTAGCAGCGCCTCGGGCGCTGGTATGATCCCGCGCGTGGCCGACGGTAGCAGGACTGGAAACGGGGATCCCGAAACGCCGGGCGCCCTTGCCGGCATTCCCCAGCATCCGGTGGAGACGACGGACCGCGACTTCGTCGGCCTGGGCCTCGAACCGGCGGTTCTGGAAGTAGTCGAGCGGATCGGCTTCGAGCATCCGACACCGATCCAGGCCGCGGTGATCCCTGACGCCATCACCGGCACGGATCTGATCGGCCTGGCCGAAACCGGCTCCGGCAAGACGGCCGCCTTCGTGCTGCCGATCGTGCAGCGCCTGCGCCGCGGCACCGGCGTGCGCGCGCTGATCGTCTCGCCCACCCGGGAGATTGCCCTGCAGACCAAGGCCTTCCTGGATCTGTTCCGCGAGAGCCGTCCGCGCGTGAACTCCGCCTGCCTGATCGGCGGCGTGAAGATCGGTCCGCAATTCGACCAATTGCGGACCGACCCGGACGTGCTGGTCGTCACGCCGGGACGACTGCTGGATCACGTCGAGCGTGGCACGGCGAGTCTGGCCGGCGTCGAGGAACTCGTCCTGGACGAGGCCGATCACATGCTCGATCTCGGCTTCATGCCTCAGATTCAACGCATCGTGAGCCAGTTGCCCAGGCAGCGCCACACGATGCTCTTCTCCGCCACGATGCCGCCGCCGATCGAACGTCTGGCGAACCGCTACATGAATGATCCGGTCCGCATCGACCTGTCGCCCAAGGGCGCCGCATCGGGGATCGAGCATCGCCTCTACCTCGTTGACGAGAGGGACAAGAAGCGCTGCGCCGTGGCCCTGCTCGACACGGTACCCGGCTCGACGCTCGTGTTCACCAAACGCCGGTCCGACGCTGAGTGGCTCTGCCGGGTCCTGGAGCGCGGCGAGCACAGCGTCGCGCGCATCCACTCCGACCGCTCGCAAAGCCACCGGGTGGCGGCACTGGAGAGCTTCCGTGCCGGCCGACACCGCATCCTCGTCGCAACGAACATCGCCGCACGCGGCATCGACGTCCGGGGTATCGAGCACATCCTGAACTACGACCTTCCCGACACGCCCGAGGACTACATTCACCGGGCCGGCCGCACCGCCCGCGGCGCCGCGGAAGGCGTCGTGTCGTCGATTGGCACGTGGCTCGACAAGTCGCTGATCAGGCAGGTCGAGACCGCGCTCGGACACCCCCTGCCCCGCTGCGAGGTAGAGGGTGTGGCCGCCTACCGCGAGCTGCGTTCCCTCAAGGAAAGACGCAAGCGTTCACCGTTGCGTCGATAGGGCCGACAGCCAGCAACACCCACCGGCCATGATCCCCATCCCGGACCTGCTCAACCGGGAGCCCTTCCTCGGCATCGACGGGAAGGCTCTCTCGGACCTGCTGGGTCTCGCCATTCTCGGTCGTGAGATCGGCACCGAGTTCCATGACCTGATGGCGGAGGCGGAAGTCACGCCGGTGGCCACCTGGCGGCCCGAGTTCTTCGAAGACGACCTGTTCGTCGAACGCCTGATCGAGGAAAGCTTCGAGCTGCGCATCGACGGAGTGCACTACCCGATCAACGAGCGCTTCCTCCGCCGCGCCCTGACCGCCACGCCGACCGACCTGGAGACGACCCGGTTCCGCCAGGAGGTGCTGCGCGAGCTGGACGAGGACGAGAGGGTCCTCGCCTCCGCCGAACGCCTCTACCGCGAGCTGTTCGGCCTGCTCTCGCTCCACCGCATGCCCCGCTACCACAGCGTCCTGGATACCGCCTCCCACAACCTGGACATCCTCAAACAAAGCCGGCTGGTCATCGACCTGATGCACGACCTCTTCGGGACGGCCCGGTCGGGCCTCCGACGCCTGTACGACGGCGCCGTGGCGATCCGCGAAACCGAGGAGTACAAGACGCTGGCCGCCCTCCTCGACTACGAGAGCCGGCTTGCCGAACTGAACCTCGACATCACCCTCGGCGGCGACGGGCGCATCCGCGGACTCGAAGTGCGGTCACTCGAGGAATGCCGTGACAATCCCTTCTGGACCCGGCCGATCAAGCGCCTCTGGAGCCGCGTGCGACTCGGCATCGGGGGCCACTCGATGAGCAACCGGGAACTCCTGAACCGGGTTGTCGAGCGGGTCTACGTGTCCCTGTCGCCCGCCCTGATTCCCCTCGTCCAGATGCTCGGCCAGCTCGAGCTCTACCTCGCCGCGCGGGCTCTGCGGGACCGCGCCGCGGAACGCGGCCTCACGATGTGCATCCCCGAGTTCCGGCCGGATCACGCCGGCGGCGCCGCGCTCGAGTGCGAGGACCTGTTCAATCCGCTGCTGCTCAGCCAGGAGCAGGCACCCGTGCCCACCTCGGTGAGAACGGTGGGCAGCGTGCCGATCACCGTCGTCACCGGACCGAACTCGGGTGGCAAGACAAGGTTGATCCAGGCCATCGCACTGACTCAACTGCTCGGTCAGTCCGGACTCTACGCACCCTGCAGCCGCGCCCGGCTGCGGGTCCAGCAGGGTCTGTTCGTGTCCCTGATCGAGCGCGAGAGCGCGGATCAGGTCGAGGGCCGCCTGGGGCGTGAACTCGTCCGGATCAGGACGCTGTTCGAGGAGATGGAGCACGGCTCGATGGTGGTCCTGGACGAACTGTGCTCAGGCACCAACCCTTCGGAGGGCATCGAGGTCTTCACCCTGGTGCTCCAGCTCCTCCGGCGGGTCGAGCCGGTCGCCTATGTCACGACCCACTTCCTGGACCATGCCCGCGCCCTCCAGGAGAACCACACCGAGCTGGGTCTCGAGTTCCTCCAGGTACAACTCGACGACGAGCGCCGGAGCACCTACCAGTTTGCCGGCGGCGTGGCGCGCACCTCCCTGGCCGCGCTGACCGCCGAGCGGCTCGGCGTCACCTTCGAGAACCTGTCGGCGGCCGTCGACGGTCGCCAGGCGAAGGCGGGCTAGGCGCCGGCCTCAGTATGGGACGCCGGTCGCCCGGCAAACGAAGCGCATCAGCGGGGATGCGGCCCCGCAGAGACCCGTGAACTCGTCGAGGAAACCGCGGCCGAGCAGCCGGGTCTGGTTCAGCGTGGCGACGGCCATGAACGACTTGCGCTTGATGTCGTCGATCCGCGGGTGCGCGGCGTCGAATCCGCGCGGCGCCCGTTTCAGGCTCTCACCACCGAGTTGCAGCGAGTCGCCGAGCCCGGGATCGACGGTCACCTCCCGCCAGCCTTCGCCATCGGCCACGATCTGCCGCCGGATCGCCCGCAGCGCCTCCGGATGGGGTCGCCACATCCCCCCGCCCATGAACACGTTGCCGGGCGCTATGTGGAGATAGAAGCCCGGCGCATGGGCGTCCTTGTGCTGCTTGTGGCGGAAGTGAATGCCCACCTGGGTCTTGTAGGGACTCTTGTCGCGCGAGAACCGGACATCGCGATGGATGCGGAAGAGCGAGCCGCCGACCTTCTTCGGCACCGCGTCGAAGTGCTTCGACACCTCGTCGATCCGGGTACCGAAGTCGCTGATGAACTGAAGCGCCGGCTCCCGGACGGTGTCCTCGTAGCGCTCGCTGTTCGCCTTGAACCAGTCCCGATCGTTGTTGTCCGCGAGGTCGCGCAGAAACGCGAACGTCTGGCGCGAGAACGGGTTCTTCCATGGGTCCATAGCGTCTCTCCTCGTGGTGCCGGATCCGGGGCAACCTGCCGGCGCGAAGTGTGTTCTCGAATCCACTCAAACCAGGAGGCCCACATTGGACATCTTCGTCGCCGAACTGGTCGGCACCGCGCTATTGATCATCCTCGGCGATGGCGTGGTCGCCAACGTCGTCCTCGCCCGCACCAAGGGCAACGACAGCGGCTGGATCGTCATCGCGACGGGCTGGGGTCTGGCCGTCGCGCTCGCGGTCTATTGCGTCGGCCGGATCAGCGGCGCTCACATCAACCCGGCGGTCAGCGCCGGCATGTGGGCCATCGGCGAACTCGAAACCGCCCTGCTGCCGACCTACATCGGCGCTCAGATGCTCGGCGCCTTCCTCGGCGCGGTCGTCGTCTGGTTGACCTACCGTCCGCACTGGAGCGCCACCTCCGACCAGGCGGCCAAGCTGGGCGTGTTCTGCACGGCGCCGGAGATTCCCGGGCGTCGCGGCGCGAACTTCATTACCGAGGTGGTGGGCACCGCGGTGCTCGTGTTCGGCGTGCTCGCGATCGCCGCCAACGCCTCGGAGCTCTCAGGCGGCGGAATCGACCTTTCGGCTGTCTTCGCCACCGGCATCAATCCGCTGCTGGTCGGCTTCCTGGTATGGGGGATCGGCCTTGGCCTGGGCGGCCCCACGGGCTACGCGATCAACCCGGCCCGCGACCTCGGACCGCGGATCGCTCACGCCGTGCTGCCGATCCCCGGCAAGGGCGGCTCCGACTGGGGCTACGCGTGGGTACCGATCCTGGGTCCACTGACCGGGGGCGTCCTCGGCGCCCTGGCTTTCCAGGGTCTCGGCTGGTAGACCGGCGAGCATGAGCTACATCCTCGCCCTGGACCAGGGCACCACGTCCAGCCGCACCATCCTGTTCGAGCGCCGGGGAACCGCCGCGGCCTCCGCGCAGGAAGAGTTCCCGCAGCTCTACCCCTCCCCCGGCCATGTCGAGCACGACCCCGAGGCGATCTGGGGCACGCAGCTCGCCACGGCGCGCGCCGCCATCAGGAAGGCCGGTGCGGAAGCCTCGGACCTCGAAGCGATCGGCATCGCCAACCAGCGCGAGACCGTCGTGCTCTGGGAGCGCGACAGCGGCAGGCCGGTCGCCAACGCGATCGTCTGGCAGAGCCGTATCACCGCGCCGCTCTGCGAGCAGCTCAAGGAACAGGGCCGCGAGGACCTGTTCCGCGCCAGAACGGGCCTCGTGCTCGACCCCTACTTCTCCGGCACCAAGATCGCCCACCTGCTGGACGAGCACGACCTGCACGCGCGGGCGGCGCGGGGCGAGATCCTGGCCGGCACGATCGACAGCTTCCTGCTCTGGCGACTGACCGGCGGCGAGGTCCACGCCACGGATGCGAGCAACGCCTCCCGCACCCTGCTGTTCGACATCCACAAGCTCGACTGGGACGACGAGTTGCTCGAGATTCTGCGCGTGCCGCGGGCCATGCTGCCCGAGGTCCGGGATTCGAGCGGCGACTTCGGTCACACGGAGGAGAGCCTGTTCGGCCGGCGAATCCCGATCGCCGGCATCGCGGGCGACCAGCAGGCGGCGACCTTCGGGCAGGCCTGCTTCGAACCCGGAGCGTGCAAGAACACCTACGGCACCGGCTGCTTCATCCTGATGAACACGGGCAGCCAGGCCGTGGCCTCCGACAACGGTCTGCTCTCCACCGTCGGCTGGGTGCTCGACGGGCAGCCCACGTACTGTCTCGAGGGCTCGGTCTTCGTCGGCGGCGCGGCGGTGCAGTGGTTGCGGGACGGCCTCGGCCTGATCGAGAGTTCCGAGCAGATCGAGAAGCTCGCCGCGAGCGAGGAGGACAGCGGCGGGGTCTACCTGGTGCCCGCCTTCGTCGGCCTCGGCGCGCCCTACTGGGATCCCTACGCGAGGGGCCTCCTGATCGGCCTGGAGCGGTCCACCACTGCCGGCCATGTGGCCCGGGCCACCGTCGAATCGATGGCGTATCAGAGCCTCGATGTCGTCCGCGCGATGGAAGCCGACGCTGGCGCCAGCATGACCGGTCTGCGGGTCGACGGAGGCGCGGCGGTCAACAACGCACTGATGCAGTTCCAGGCCGACCTGCTGGGTACGGGGGTCCAGCGGCCGGTCGTCGGCGAAACGACGGCGCTGGGCGCCGCCTACCTGGCCGGCCTGGCGGTCGGCTTCTGGGCCGACCAGGACGACGTGACAAGGAACTGGGCCCTCGACCGCCAGTTCGAACCGCACTCCACGCCGGCCGAGCGCGAACGCCTCGCCGCGGGCTGGCAACGGGCGGTCGAGAGGTCGCGGGGCTGGGCCGAGCCGTAGCTGCGGTACGCTCTCGCTCTTTCGACAATCCCGGCCCGGCTTCGTCGCGCGCAGCACCCGGCGGCGCCACAAGAGCACCAAACAAGCACCCGGAGAACCTCATGACCGATGTAGCCGCCCGCCCCCGCCTCACCGTCGACATCGAAGCCGGCGTCGCCGACGTCCGTCTCGACCGCGCCAACAAGATGAACGCGCTGGACAACGCGATGTTCGACGGTCTGGCCGCCACCGCCCGCGAACTTGCCGACGATTCCTCGGTGCGCGCGGTCGTGCTCTCCGGCAACGGCCGCGCTTTCTGCGCCGGCCTCGACTTCGGCAGCTTCCGCGCGATGCAGCAGAGCGGCGACAGCGACTCCTCGACGCGTGAGCTGGTCCAGCGGACCGACGAGAACCCCGCCAACCGCGCTCAGTTCGCGGCCTGGGGCTGGCATGCGATGCCCGTTCCCGTGATCGCCGCGGTCCACGGCGTGGCCTACGGCGGCGGCTTCCAGATCGCGCTCGGCGCCGACCTGCGCATCGTCCACCCGGAAGCCAGACTCTCCGTGCGCGAGATCGTCTGGGGTCTGATCCCCGACATGGCCGGCCCGCAGTTGCTGCAGCACGTCGTGCGGTCCGACATCGCCAAGGAGCTGACCTTCACGGGCCGGGTGATCAGCGGCGTCGAGGCCGCCGAGCTCGGTCTCGTCACCCGACTGTCCGAAGAGCCGCTCGACGACGCCCTTGCCCTCGCGCGGGAGATCGCCGCCAACTCGCCGCACGCGATCCGCGCCGCCAAGCAGGTCCTCGACACCGCAAGGACGGCCGACGTCCGCGAGGGACTCGAGACGGAGGAGCGGCTACAGGTCAGCCTGATCGGCTCGCCCAATCAGGTCGAGGCCGTGACCGCGAACATGGAGAAGCGGGCGCCGAACTTCGCCGACGTCGACTGAAGAAGACTGGGTGCGCCGGCCGTAGCGCGGGCCTTCTGGCCCGTGTCCGGCGCGATGCCGCGAAGCGGCGAGCGCCCACTCTCTCCCGGGAAGCCCTCTACTCCAGGTGCCAGCCGTGGTCGGGCTGGAGCAGGGCCCGCTGCGAGTCGAACGGCTCATCCCGATCATCGAACTCGACCCGCGTGTAGGTGCCGTCCGGTTCCAGGCGACGGCAGTTCGCCGTATCGACCAGGTGGGGCGCCAGGATGTCGCGCAGAGCGGCCCGGCGCAGATCCTCATCGAGAATCGGACACAGCAACTCGACCCGGCCGTTCAGGTTGCGCGGCATCATGTCCGCGCTGCCGGTGAACAACTCCTCGTCGCCACCGTTGCGGAAGTAGTAGAGGCGCGAGTGCTCCAGGAACCGCCCAACGACCGAGGTCACCGAGATGTTCTCGGACAGGCCCGACACACGGGGTCTCAAACAGCAGATTCCGCGCACCTGGAGGAGGACCTCGACGCCGGCCTGTGACGCGCGGTAGAGCGCGTCGATGCACTCCCGGTCGACGAGCGAGTTCATCTTGAAGATCAGACGGCCGCCGCCATCGCGCCGATGGCAGTCGATCTCCCGGTCGATCCGCCGGATCAGCTCCGGCCGCATCTGCACCGGTGCGACCAGCAGCCGGCTGTAGCTCTCTTCGCGGGCATAGCCGGTGATCGAGTTGAACAGCTTGCCGACGTCAGATGCGATCTCGGCGTCGTCGGTCAGCAGGCCGATGTCCGTGTAGATGCGCGCCGTGACCGGGTTGTAGTTGCCAGTCGCGAGGTGCACGTACGAGTGCAGCTTGCCCGCCTCGCGGCGCAACACGAGACACATCTTGGCGTGCGTCTTCAGTCCCATCACGCCGTAGACCACGTGGACGCCGGCAGCTTCCAGCGCCCGCGCCCAACCGATGTTGTACTCCTCGTCGAAGCGAGCCTTCAACTCGACCAGGACCGAGACCTGCTTGCCCTTGGCGCGCGCCTCCATCAGCGCCTCGACCACGGGCGAGTTGGCCCCGACGCGGTAGAGCGTCTGCTTGATCGCGATCACGTCCGGGTCAGCGGCCGCCTCGCGCAGCAGCCGCACCACCGGCGAGAAGCTGTCGTACGGGTGGTACAGCAGGTGGTCCCGCCGGCGGATCGACTGGAACAGAGGTTCGTCGCTACGCAGCGCCGGGTGACGGACAGGCCGGATGGGCGCGTCCCGCAGTTCGGGCCGGTCGAGGAAAGCGATCTCACTCAGATCCGCGAGCCCCAGGGGCGACGGCAACGTGTCGACCTGGAATGGCGCCAGCCCGAGGTTGCGCACGAGGATGGAGCGGATCTTCTTGGGCATGTCCTCCCGCACCTCGAGCCGCACGACCGAACCGAAGTGCCGCTGGCCGACGACCTCCACGATCGCGGTCAGCAGATCGTCCGCTTCATCGTCCTCGATCTCCATGTCGGCATCGCGCGTGACGCGGAACGTGTAGGCCGCGGCAACTTCCAAGCCCGGAAACAGCAGGTCGAGATTGGCCGCGATCAGCTCCTCGATCCACACGAACTTGCCGCGCGCCGCATCGTCCAGGCCGAGTTCGTCCCTGCCACCGCCAGGCGCGCGAACCAGCCGCGGCAGGAGCGTCGGCACCTTGACGCGGGCGAAGCGCTGCCCCTGGTTCCCGTCGTCGATCACCACAGCCAGGTTCAGACTCAGGTTGGAGACGTGGGGGAAGGGATGGCTGGGATCGAAGGCGAGCGGCGTCAGGACCGGGAAGATCTCGCGCTTGAAGTAAGCACGCAGCTTGCGCTTCTTCTTCACGGAAAGGTCGTCGTGGGAAACGATCTCGATCCCGGCGTCCCGAAGCTTCGGCAGCAGATCGTCGTGCCAGCAGCCATAGACGAGTTCCCGCTCGGCCTTCAGGTGCGAACGGATGCCGGCCAACTGCTCGGACGGCGTCATGCCGTCAGGCGGCGCCTCCAGCGCGCCCCGTTCGAGCTGCCGCACCAGGCCGGCGACGCGGACCATGAAGAACTCGTCCAGGTTGCTGCCGTAGATCGACAGGAACTTGACCCGCTCAAGCAGGGGATGCCGGGGATCGCGTGCCTCTCCCTGAACCCGGCTGTTGAACTGCAGCCAACTCAGTTCACGGTTGATGTAGTGCTCGGGCAAGCCCGGTTCAAGTACGGGCGGCTCGACTCCGGCCTCCGGCTCCGGTTCCGGTTCCACGTCGGCAGGCGCTGGAACCGCCGCCAGGGCCGGCTCGATCAGATCTGCAGCGGCTGAGAACTCTGGATTCGCCATGGTAACCGCTGATTCTACACCGCTTCCGGCTCCGCCGTAGCGGCCGGCAGGCTTGCGCGCGTACCGTGCTCCGAAGGCGGCGCGCTACTCGGCTCGCCGCCGAACCACAACGAAAGTCACGTCGTCGGCGGGAACTCCCCCCGGCGAAAGTTCCTCGACCCAGCGTTCGAACTCGGCAACCGCCTCCGCCGCGGGCCGCTGGCCAACCTCGCGCCAGCGAGCGGCGACGGCCGGATAGCTCACCGGCTCGCCACCGGCGTCCAGCATCTCGGGCAGGCCGTCGCTCAGCAGAAGCGCCGCGTCGCCGGGATCGAGCCGGACTCGATGTCCCTGGTACGAAGCGTGGGCCATCGTGCCGAGGGGCACGCCGGAACTCATGATCTCCTCGACCTCACCCGACGGACAGCGACTGACGAGCACCGGCGGCATGCCGGCGGAGGCGAGGTCGAGCACCCCCTCGTGATAGCGCGCCAGGACCAGCGCCATCGCCCGGCGCCCAAGGTGCATCGACCGGATCGTCGCCGTCGCATGGGACAGGAACGCCGCCAGATCGAGGCCCAGGTCGGCGGAGGCAAGCAGCGTCTTGACCACGGTGACCATCGTGCCGGCACGCGCACCGTGCCCGGTGGCGTCGCCCACCGCGATGATCAGGGAGCCGTCGTGGCGGTGCCTGAAGTCGTAGTAGTCGCCTCCGACTTCCGAAGCGGTTCGCAGGAACACGGCGATCTCAAGGTCGGGGTGCTCCGGCAGCTCCCCGGGCAACAACGAGAGCTGGAACCGTCGCGCCTCCTCCAGTTCCACCGTCTGCCGCTCGTTTTCCGCTTCAAGCAGCCGGCGATCGACTTCCTGCTGGCGGCGGAGGCGCTCCTGCTCCAGCAACTGCCGGCGGCTCTTCTCCTGGTCGCGGGCCATGCGGTTGAACGCCTCGCCCAGTTTTCCCACCTCGTCGCGGCCACCCAGACGCGCCCGGGCCGCGGCGTCGCCCCCGGCCAGACGGTCGACCTGTCTGGTCAGATGGCTGAGCCGCCGCGTGAGGCGGTTGGCCAGCGGAGCCGCGGCCAGGAGCGACAGGCTCATCAAGCCGACGCCGACCCCGAAGTTCCGCAGCGATACGTTGCGCATCTCCGCCAGAGAGGGGCCGATCGGACGCACGATGCCGTAGACGAGGTCGCCCTCGGCCGCGGCCTGGGTCACCACCACCCAATCGCTCATCGCCCGCCACAGGTCCTCGTCCCCAGCAACGAGGGCCTCGGGAAGCGGCTGTCCGTTCGGGCATCGCACCCCCTGGAGCAACTCGAGGTCCTCCGGCTCGGAGGTGTAGATCTCGCCTTCCGCGTCGATCGCAAAGGGCACAGCGCCGCCCGTCCGGGGAATCCGGCTCAGCACGTTCCGCATCACCCTCTCGGGCCGGATGCCAGCGTGCAACTCGCCCACCAGGCTCCCGTCCCGGTGGACGGGAGTCGAGACCGGACCGCCGAAGATCCGGGCCATGCGATCCTGAGCCCGGCGAACCCATTCCGGAGCCTCTTCCCGCATACCAGGTTCGCCGTCTCCCTCCGTCGTTTCCGGTCGCTCCGGGCGTCCCAAACGCGACCACAGAAAGCGCCGGTCCGGCCTCCTCGGCCGATCCGAAGCGCCGGGAGCGGTCGCGCCGAGCGCATCGCCCGGAGGAACCGTTCCCTCGGTCCCCGGCCCGCCGGCGGGCACGAACTCGAGCACCTCGACGAAGTTCGCGCTGTCGCCAAGGTTCTCGAAGAGAAACTCCCGGAGCGCATCCGGGTCGGCGTACTGGGGATCGTCGAAGGGCAGCGCCGTGCCGAGCCTCCCCACGTAGTTGCGCAGATCCTCGCGGGTACGGCGAAGTCCCACCGAGATCTGCCGCGCGACCTCCACCGACTCGGCCTGGACCGCGACGCGGAACGCGTTGGCCGACGAGACGTACGAGTAGCCTACGATGCCGGCCAGCGGCAGGACCGCCAGCACCAGGAAGGCGAGGATAAGTTGGCTGCGCAGCTTCATCGTCTGGTTCTACTAGCTCGTTCAACCCGATCCAGGCTCGCCGTCTTCCCGGTCGCGGGCAATCTTGAGTGTCGGCTGCCTCACCAACCCGCCATCCTTCCGGCGGCCTACCAACGAGCTGACCACGCCGTGAAGGGCCCTCACCTCGTGTTCCCTGAGTTCGGCACGGTGCAGGATACTCCGCAGGTTGCGGACCATGATCCCCCGCTTCTCCGTCACGCGCAGAAACCCGGAAGCGTCGAGTTCCTGCTCCAGGTGCTCGAAGAGGTTGACGAGCTGCGCCGCGGTAGCGAGCGGCGTCGTCGACTTCGGACCGCCGGCCGGCGCCCCGTCACCCGCCGCGGCCTCGAACCAGGCATGGGCGACCAGCAACACCGCCTGCGCCAGGTTGAGCGACGAGTAGGCCGGGTTGAGCGGAATGTGAACGATGTGCGACGCCAGGGCGACGTCGTCGTTGTCGAGTCCGGCCCGCTCGGCACCGAAGAGCACGCCGGAACGCAGCCCCTGGGCGGCGCGGCCTCGCATCCGGGTCGCCAGCTCCCGCGGTCCGATCGCCGGCTTGAGCAGGTCACGGCGACGCGCGGTCGTGGCGTAGACGCGGTGAAGGTCGGCGACGGCCTCCGCGGTGGTCCCGAATACCGCTGCCCGGTCGACGATCTCCCGCGCAGCCCCGGTCGCCATCGCCTGCGCGCGCTCGTTCGGCCAACCGTCGCGCGGCGCCACCAGGCGCAGCTCGACGAGCCCGCAGTTCAGCATCGCCCGTGCCGCCGCACCGATGTTCTCGCCCATCTGGGGGCCCACCAGGACGATCACCGGTTGCGTCGAAGGCGCAGTGCCTCCCGACGGCTCGCCGGCAACCGCCCCGACACCTTCCGTCTGCGTTCCTCGATCAGCCATCGCACCCTCACCACGTAGGCTACACAGGTGACTGCCATGACCCTGGGCGACCGACTGCCCGAAACCTCGGAGACGATCTCTCCCGACGACATCCTGGAACGGTTCCTGGACTGGGTCGCCGGGCTCGACTTCGAGCTCTTCCCACCGCAGGAGGAGGCGCTGCTCGAACTGATCGCCGGCCGCCACGTGGTCCTCGACACGCCGACCGGGTCCGGCAAGTCCCTCGTCGCGATGGGCCTTCTGTTCAAGGGCCTGTGCGAAGGCCGGAGGAGCTTCTACACGGCGCCGGTCAAGGCCCTCGCTTCGGAGCAGTTCTTCCGCATGTGCGACGACTTCGGCGCCGAGCGGGTCGGCATGCTGACCGGCGACGCGAGCATCAACCCGGAAGCCCCGATCGTCTGCTGCACCGCCGAGGTGCTCGCCAACATGGCCCTGCGCCAGGGTGCGACGCTGCCGGTCGACTACGTGGTGATGGACGAGTTTCACTACTACTCGGACCCGGAACGCGGCGTCTCGTGGCAGGTACCCCTGATCACGCTCCCCGCCACGACCTTCCTGTTGATGTCGGCAACGCTGGGCAACATGGCGCCGATCAGCGAGGCTCTGGAGCGGGCCACGCAGCGGCCGGTCGCCCTGGTCAGCAGCCGGACCCGCCCCGTGCCCCTCGAGTACGAGTACCGCGAAACGCCCCTGGGCACGACGATCGACGAACTCGTCGCGGACGGCAGGGCGCCGATCTACGTGGTCAACTTCACCCAGCGCGACTGCGCCCGGCTCGCCCAGAGCCTGACCAGTCTGAGGTTCTCCACGCGGGACGAGAAGAAGGCGATCTTCGACGCCGTCGGAGACTTCCGTTTCGACACCGCCTACGGCAAGCAGGTACGGCGGTTCCTGAGTTTCGGGATCGGCGTTCACCACGCCGGGCTGCTGCCGAAGTACCGGCTACTGGTCGAGAAGCTCGCCCAACTCGGACTGCTCAAGGTCATTGCCGGCACGGACACGCTGGGAGTCGGCGTCAACGTGCCGATCCGCACCGTTCTCTTCAGCCAGCTCAGCAAGTACGACGGCCGGGACGTGGCGATCCTCAAGGTCCGGGACTTCCAGCAGATCGCCGGGCGGGCCGGCCGCAAGGGATTCGACGAGCAGGGCTGGGTCGTGTGCCAGGCGCCGGAGCACGAGATCGACAACCAGCGCCGCCGGACGAAGGCTCAGGCCACACCTCGCGGCAGGAACCGCAGGCAACTCCGCAAGCGACCGCCGCCGCGCGGGTTCGTACCCTGGGACGAGCCCACGTTCCGCCGCCTGATCCACAGTCCACCGGAGACGCTCGAATCACGCTTCCGCCTCAGTCACGGCATGGTCCTCGACCTGATCCAGGCCGACGAACCGGACGGCGAGTCCCGCCAGAACTTCACCTCGATCCGGCGGTTGATCGCGGCCTGCCATGAGAGACCGGCCCGAAAGAAACGCCTCCTCGGCCAGTCGGCGGAACTCGTCCGGTCGCTGCACCGCGGCCGCATCCTGAGCATGGCGCCGTCGAACGGCGACGGCTACCGGGTCGTGGCCAACCGGGACCTGCAGCTCGAGTTCTCGATGCACCAGAACCTGTCGCTCTACCTGGTCTCGACCCTGGAGTTGCTCGACCCGGAGGATCCCGACTACGCCCTGGACCTGCTCAGCCTGGTCGAGGCAATCCTCGAGAACCCGGAGATCGTGCTCCGTCAGCAGGCTCGGAAACTGCGCGACGAACTGGCCGCCAGACTCAAGGCCCGGAGGGTGCCGTTCGAGGAACGGATGGAGCGGCTCCGTGAGGTCACGCATCCCAGACCGCTCATCGAGCTCATCGAGCCGACGTTCGAGGAGTTCCGCCGCTCTCACCCCTGGGTCCGCGGCGACTCGATCCGGCCGAAGCGAGTCGGCCGGGAGGTGTACGAGGACTTCCTGAGCTTCGGCGAGTTCATCGGCCGCTACGGGCTACAACGCTCCGAAGGACTCGTGCTCCGCTACCTGAGCCGGCTGTTCAAGGTCCTGAGCCGCGGTGTGCCGGACCGGTTCAAGACGGAGGCCGTGTTCGACCAGCTCGGCTACTTCCACGACCTGCTCAACGGGGTCGACAGCAGCCTGCTGAACGAGTGGGAGCGGCTGTGGTCACTCGAGGCGGCCGTCGACGGGCCGGGCGTGCTCACCGGCTCCGCTCGATCCCCAACTTCGGACACCACTCCTCGACCGGGCAGCGCGAGCACCACGGGCTGACCGGCACGCAGAGCTTTTGGCCGAAACTGACCAGCGTCTTGTTCAGGTCGATCCACTGACTCCGCGGGAGCTTCGCGCGCAGGGCCATCTCCGTTTCCAGCGGACTACGGGTGTCCACGTAGCCCCACAGGTTCGTGATCCGGTGGACGTGGGTGTCGACGCAGATGCCGGGTCGCCGGAAGCCCTCCGTGACGACGAGGTTCGCGGTCTTGCGCCCGACGCCGGGCAGCTCGACCAGCTCCTCCACCGTCCGCGGCACTTCGCCGCCGAACCGATCGAGCAGCACGCCCATCGCAAGCCGGAGGTTCTTCGCCTTCGTGCGGTAGAAGCCGACCGGGAAGATGAGCCGTTCGATCTCGGCAGCCGGCAGGGCCCCGATCTCCTCCGGGGTCGAAGCCGCGTCGAACAACCTCCGCGTCGCGGCCGCGGTCGCCTCGTCCTTCGTACGCGCGCTCAGGATTGTCGACACGAGCACCTTGAACGGGTCGCGTTCCGTTTCCGCGATCAGAGTCACGATCGGGAGCTGGGAGCCCTGCAGGCGCCGCCGGATGCGGCGCAGCATCGCCGCCAGACGGCGGTTCGATGGCGGCGTCGGCGGAGCGGGCACGGCGAAGCGAGAATAGCGCTGCCGGTCACGGCGTTACCCTTGACCAACCGCTGCTACCTGAGCCCATGCCGTTCCCCGCACCTGCCGTTACTACGTTGAAGCGATGAAGATCGCGGTGAGCGGCGGCTCGGGGCTGATCGGCAGCGCCTTGACCCGGACTCTGGAGGGGTCGGGCCACGACTGCCGCCAACTCGTGCGGCGCGCGCCACGGAGCGCCGGCGAACTGGAGTGGCGTCCCGAGCGCGGCCTGGCCAAATCTGCCGCCGCCGAAGGACTCGACGCCGTCGTCCACCTGGCCGGCGAGAGCGTCGCCGGCGGCCGCTGGACGGCCGCCAAACGCGACCGGATTCGGTCCTCCCGCGCCCCGGCGACCCTCCGGCTGGTGGAGTCCCTGAGCGCTCTCGAGCGGCCCCCGCGCGTGTTCGTCTGTGCCTCCGCGGTCGGCTACTACGGCGACCGGGGCGATGAGCTGCTCGATGAGGATTCCCCCGCCGGCGACGGATTCCTGGCCTCCGTCTGCCGCGACTGGGAGGCCGCGGCGGCGGCCGCGGCAACGATCTGCGAACGGGTCGTGATGCTCCGCTTCGGCGTCGTGCTCTCCGCCGCCGGCGGCGCCCTGCCCCGAATGCTGAAGCCGTTTCGCCTCGGTCTCGGCGGCCGCCTCGGATCGGGCCGCCAGTACTTCCCGTGGATCCACCTCGAGGACGCGGCAGGCGCGATCCGCCATCTGCTCGACCACGGCGAGGGGCCCGTCAATCTCACCGCGCCGGAACAGGTGACGAACGCGGACCTCACCCGATCGCTGGCCCGCCTCCTGCACCGGCCGGCACTGTTCCCGGTGCCGACTCCGGCGCTCGTCGCGCTCTTCGGCGACATGGCGCGCGAGGCGCTGCTGGCCAGCGCCCGCGCGGTCCCGGCGCGTCTCTTGAGCGGCGGTTTCACGTACCGTTACCCGACTCTGGACGCGGCGCTCGCGCACGAACTGTAGAATCCGGGAAGCCCGGTGGCCCCCGGCGTGTTGAGAACCTAGAGCGCTGCCGGCGGCCCGCCCTGCCGGCGCCAGGACTCGGTCGGCAGCAAGCGAAGCTCCCATCTTCTTCGCCCGTTTCCGCCAACGGACGACCAGCCCAAAGCAAGTCATGGCCTTCAAACTCGAGAGACGCAAGACCTCCGGGTCAAAGTCCGCGGCCTCATCTCTCCATCTGGGAGGTTCGCCCTACGAACTCGCGCCGCAGAACAGGACCCCACTCCGCGTCGGCATCATCGTCACGATTGCCTTCCATGCCCTGCTGTTCCTGCTCAGCTTCCCCAAAACGAAGCCCCGGGCTCTCCAGGCGGCGCAAGCGCCAAAGACCTTCATGGTCACGACGGTGCGCTTCAAGCCGCCGCCGCCCGCCCAGGCGAAGCCCATCCCGAAGCGCAAGGCACGAAAGATCCCGGTCCCGGATCCGACCCCCGACGACCCCGAACCGCTGATCGAGGAAGAGGTCTTCGACGCGCCCGAGGTCGACTTCGACGGCATCAGCGACCTGCTGTTCGAAATCCCTCCAGCCCCCGCCCCTTCCGGTCCGCCGGGAACCATGTGGGTCGAAGGCGACGTCCTGCCGCCGAAGAGAACCTTCGCCCCCCGGCCCAACTACACGGAGGAGGCGCGCCGTGCACGGGTCCAGGGTGTCGTCATTCTCCAGGCCGTGGTCGACGACGTTGGCAACGTGGGCTACGTCAAGGTCCTGAAGGGCCTGCCCGAAGGCCTCACCGAATCCGCCGTACAGGTCGTCGAGCAGTGGCGCTACGAGCCCGCGACGCTGAACGGTGAACCAGTCCCCGTCTACATCAACCTGACCGTCAACTTCTCGCTGCAGTAGCCGACGCCGGCCGCCACCCGTCGGCGTTGTGTTGCACCTGTGCGCGTCAAGACGGGTTTATGCAACACTCGAGGGCAATAAGTGTTCGACAAACCAGTTTGTCGAACAGATGTGCTCGACAAGAAGATCCCGTACCCACCTCCATCTCTAGTCGTGCACTCTTGTACGCCAACGAGTTTTGCGAGACACTTCGGGCAACAGAGTGTTCGACAACCGGGTTTGTCGCGCAGAAACGCTCCACAAAGAGGATCCGTACAGAGATTCCGTACAGAGAACTCGAGAGCAGGCCATGGCACCAGTTCACTATCGACCCGAGAGCTTCCCACCCGACGACCGCCTCGACTGGGCCGCGCTCGTACCCCTGATCGGCCCCACGTCGGTCGCGGTCGCCAGGTACGACGGCCTCCTGGAGGCCGTGCCCAACCCCGATGTCCTGGTTGCCCCGCTGGGCACACGGGAAGCCGTACTCTCGTCCCGCATCGAAGGCACGCTGGCGACCACCCGGCAGGTTCTTGAGTATCAGGCCGGCCAGGCGCCCCCCTCGCCGGATCTTCGCGACGATGTCGTCGAAGTCCTGAACTACCGTGCCGCCATGCGCGAAGCGCAGGACCTGTTGAAAGACCTGCCGCTCTGCCTCAAGGTCATCCGCAGAACCCACCGGGTCCTCCTCCAGGGCGCACGGGGCAAGGGCAGTGCACCGGGCGAATTCCGGCGCGTCGCGAACTGGATCGGCCCACCCGGCAGCACGATCGACACGGCCAGTTTCGTCCCCATCGAGGCAGGCGAACTGACCGATGGCCTCGGTAGGTGGGAGAAGTACCTCCACCATGAGGCTCGGGACCGCCTTGTCCAACTCGCCGTACTGCACGCCGAGTTCGAGGCTCTGCACCCGTTCCTCGACGGTAATGGCCGCCTGGGGCGCATGCTCGTGCCGCTCTACCTCTGGCAGATGGGCATCATCAACCAGCCCAACTTCTACATCAGCGCCTTCTTCGAAGCGAACCGGGCCGTCTACTACGAACGCCTTCTTGCCGTATCCCGCGACGATGACTGGACCGGCTGGTGTCTGTTCTTCCTGGAAGCGGTACGCGCACAGGCCGAGGACAGCACCGCCAGAGCCCGGAAAAGCCGCGAGCTGTACGACGAGACCAGGCGGCGCGTAGCGGGCCTGACCCACGCTCGCTACGCCCTCGACGCTCTCGACTTCATCTTCGAGAACCCCATCTTCACGAGCGCGGACTTCAGCACTCAGCGAGGCCTGCCGGCCTACGCCGCACGTCGTGTCCTGAACACCTTCCGCGAAGGCGGCATCCTCCAACTCACACGCCCGGCGAGCGGACGCCAGTCCGCCATCTTCGAGTTCACGGAACTTCTGGACATCGCCGAAGGCGACATCGCCCCCTGATTGCCGACTGATCGCCGCCGATGAGACTCTCCTGGAACGAGATCCGCCCCCGAACCGCCGAATTCGCCCGCAAGTGGGCCGATGCAGGCTACGAGAAGGGCGAGACACAGAGCTTCTACAACGCCTTCTTCCGGATTTTCGGCGTCGAGCGGCGCAGCGTCGCCCGCTACGAGGAGCACGTCAAGCGCCTCGACGATTCCCAGGGGTTCATCGACCTCTTCTGGCCGGGAGTGTTGCTCGTCGAGCAGAAGAGCGCCGGCCGGGATCTCGCCGCCGCGCGCCGTCAGGCGCTTTCTTACTTCGACGCGCTGAAGGAGCACGAGCGGCCCCGCTACTTGCTGCTGTGCGACTTCCAGAACTTCGAACTGCTCGACCTCGACGAAGACGAAGAAGCGCGGTTCACGCTCGCCGAACTGCCCCGGCACGTCGAGAAGTTCGGCTTCATCCTTGGCGTCCAGCGCCGCACGTTCCGGGACCAGGATCCGGTCAACGTCGAGGCGTCCGAACTGATGGCCCAACTCCACGACCGGCTCCGGGAGACCGGCTATGGCGGTCACGACCTCGAGCTGTTCCTGGTGCGGACGGTGTTCTGCCTCTTCGCCGACGACACCGGCATCTTCGAGCCCCGCGACCAACTTCTGGAACTTCTCGAACAGCGCACTGCGGAAGACGGCAGTGACCTCGGCGGCTGGCTGGCGCGCCTGTTCCAGACACTGAACACCCCGGAAGAAAGTCGCCAGGAGACCCTGGACGAGGACTTGGCCCGCTTCCCCTACGTCAACGGCGACCTGTTCGCCAAGACGCTATCGATCCCGGAGTTCGACTCAGACATGCGCGCGGCCCTGCTCGACGCCTGCCGCTTCGATTGGACCGCGATCTCGCCGGCCATCTTCGGAACCCTGTTCCAGTCCGTCATGGAGCCGGCGGAGCAGCGGATCAAGGGCAGCCACTACACCTCCGAAGCGAACGTCCTGAAGGTCATCGAGCCGCTGTTCCTGGACGACCTGAGAGCCGAATTCGAGCGCCTCAAGCGGAGTCGCGGCACGCGGCGCAACGCCGAACTCCATGCCTTTCGGCAGCGCTTGGGGAACCTGCGCTTCCTCGACCCGGCCTGCGGCTGCGGGAACTTCCTCGTCATCGCCTACCGCGAGCTGCGCGGGCTAGAGATCGAGGTGCTGCGCGAGCTCTACGCGCCGGGCCAGCTCGGCCTGCTCGCCGACGTGCTGTCGCTGGTCGATGTGGACCAGTTCTACGGCATCGACCTCGACGAGTTCCCCAAGCGAATCACGGAAATTGCCCTGTGGATGATGGACCACATCATGAACAACCGACTCAGCCTGGAGTTCGGAGAGGCTTATGCGCGGATCCCGCTCACCAGCTCCCCGCGTATCGTGTGCGCCGACGCCATGGAGATCGGCTGGGCCGAAGTGCTGCCGCCAGAGGAGTGCGACTTCGTACTGGGCAACCCGCCCTTTGGGGGCGCGAAGTACCAGTCTGATGAACAGCGGGCGCAGGTGCGAAGGATCGCGGGCCTCGGCAAGAGCGGCGGCACTCTCGACTACGTCACCGCGTGGTTCCTACGCGCCGGCAAGTACCTCCAGGAAGGGTGCCGCGGGTCGGCGAGCGGATCCGACCAGGGCGCCGGAGCGGCGGCCGCAAGACCCATGCGGATCGGCTTCGTCGCCACGAACTCGATCACGCAGGGCGAACAGGTAGCCCAATTGTGGCCGCTGGTCTTCGACCGGCTGGGCCTTGAGATCGCGTTCGCCCATCGAACCTTCTCCTGGCAGTCCGACATCCGGGGCATGGCGCACGTCCACGTGGTGATCATCGGTCTCACCCTGGCGGCCAACGCACCGGCCGACCGGAGGCTCTTCTCCTATGCCGACCTCAAAGGCGACGCTCAGGAGAGCCGACACGCCGCGATCTCGCCCTACCTGTTCGACGCGAGCGCGCTCGGCGATCCACACCTCGTCGTGCGAGAGACAGCGCAAGCGCTCAACGGCTGGCCACCCCTGTTGAGTGGTTCCCAACCCATCGACGACGGGAACTACATCTTCAGCGAGAACCAGCGGACTGCTTTCCTGCGAAAGGAACCAGCGGCCGTGAAGTTCCTTCGGCCCTACGTTGGATCCCGTGAGCACATACAGCGCCGTCCCCGCTGGATCCTGGCCCTTCAGGACGCCGAGCCAGCCGCACTTGCAGCCATGCCCTCCGTTGTGCAGCGAATCAGGGCCGTTAGGAAGTTCCGGTCAAAGAGCAGGAGAAAGGGCACGCTCGCAATCGCCAACTATCCCCACCGCTACAACGTCGAGGTCCTGCCCACAAGACCCTTCCTCGTCGTGCCCGAGGTCAGTTCCGAGCGCCGCGAGTACGTGCCGATCGGCTGGCTCGAACCGCCGACCATCCCCAGCAATCTGGTCCGCATCATCGAAAGCGCCACCAAGCCCCTCTTCGCGCTGCTCACCTCCGCCATGCACATGGCCTGGCTGCGCCAGATCGGCGGCCGCCTCAAGAGCGACTACCGCTACTCCATCGGCCTCGTCTACAACACCTTCCCACCGCCTCCGGCCGAACCGGAGGCGCTCGAAAGCCTCACGCCCCTCGCCGACGCCGTTCTCGAGGCCCGGGCCAACCACCCCAGCGCCACCCTTGCTGAGCTCTACGACCCCGACCTCATGCCCACCGACCTTCGCCGCGCCCACCAAGCTGTAGACCGCGCCGTCGACCGTCTCTACCGCAAACGCCGCTTCGAGTCGGAGAGCCATCGTCTGGAGCATCTGCTTGGACTCTACGAACGATTGAACGCACCCATCGCGGCGCAAGCCGCCGGCAACCGCAAGCGCCGCCGACCAAGAAGAAGGAGCACCAAACCGTGACGAGCTAGAGCTGCGACTTGGCGGTCCTGGAACAGTCGCGTTTGGTCGCCGGCGGGGCGCTAGAGTCCAGTTCATGTCCCAGGGGCCCGTTGGTAGCAAGCCGATTCTCCTCGACGATTCGGTGCTGTTGCGTCCGGCTAGTGCGGTTGATCGTGGCGTGAGCGACCGGGACGTTGTTGCGCGAGCAGAGCTTCGGATGCTGCCAAAGCCGCGCTTGGCACTCGTCGCGGACGACACGCCTTTCCGCCTCGACTCAGTCAAGGAATCCTGGATGCTGGTTGAACCCCGTGCCGCTGGAGTGCTCTTCGACGTGACGCCGCAGCCATCTCCTTCCTCACGGTTGGAGGACAAGGTCAGACAGTTCGGGGAGATTCTCGAGGCGACCGGCCAAGGCAGGATCCGTCGTCGGCCCACGGACGATGCGAGGGAACTGGCAAGGTGGAACCTGGTGTTTCTTCCCCGACATGCGCCGATCCTCGTTGAGAGGCGTCGAGAAGCCGCTAGGCGACTTCAACTCGAGATCCTCAACTCTCCCGTGTTCGGCGGTGATGCGACCAAGACGGTCCAGCTGCTCGGCGGATTGTGTCGAGTCGGCCATCTCGCGCTTGAAGCGCCACCCTGGAGGATCGAGTTCACGGAGAAACCCGCGTTAGGCGGCGTCGGGGCGGAGCTGAACGCCAGCCGCGGGTTCGCGCCGACGCCCGAAGTGAGAATCGACAGAGCAGATGGCGGTCCGATCGAGCAAGAGGAGGCGCGGCGACTTCTGGAGGCGCTCGACCGGTTCTTCTCCTTCGCGCGGGGCGTCGGATGCGCCGCGGCAGTTGTGCGCAGGTTTTCGCGCGACGACGCCGTCGTCTGGGAACAGTGGGGCTGCCGACGGGTAGCACCGTGGCGTCCAGAACCGGATTCCTGGTTCGACGCGGAGCACGGGCAGGCTCTCTCTGAGGCTCTGACCCGCTTTCTCCATACTTGGGAGGCGTCCAACGACGAGTGGGCCGCCCTTCGCGGGGCAATCTACTGGTACGTCACGGGACACTGGGAGAGTAGCCGAGTGGACGGCGGTCTCATCCTGCTGCAGGCCGCCATGGAACGCATGGCACACAGCCTCTACTTCCAAGCCTGGACCCTGGGTCGTTGGCTCGTGGAGCTCATGGTGCTCAACGCCATCGGCTACCAGGGCTGCTACAGCAACCGACTGCGGGAGGGGAGGGTTGAAGGCGTGCCTTGGGCGCGGACCAAGCAGTTCCAGCCTGCGACACAACGGGACGGCGAGTAGTGGGCCGGCGGTCCCGAGCAGCAGAGATGGCTCTGTGTGCGGAAGACGCCCTGCTCGCCGCAATCGAGATCTACAACAAGCCTCGAGTCGCCTACCGCGAGCAGACGCTGGCGCTCCTGCTGGTGAATGCCTGGGAGATTCTCCTGAAGGCCCGCGTTGTTCAGATGCACGGTAACAATCTGGCGGCGATCTACAGGCGGGAGGGAGGATCCAGGCGATTCAGGAAGGCCCGATCGGGGAGAATCCTCACGGTCGGCCTTCGGGAGGCTGCCGAGAAAGCTCAGGCGGCCAAAGAGGTGCGGAGCAACCTGGAGGGACTCTGCGAAGTCAGAGACGAGGCGGCACATCTCGGAAACATCGGGGTCGAACTTAGGGAACAGACGTTGAAGCTGGGTTCAGCGGCGGTTCGGAACTTCACTGTTGCCTTTGGCCAGTGGTTTGGCAGGCAGATTGAGGCACCCCATCTACTGCCGCTTGGCTTCCTCGGTCAAGCGAACTTGGTGAAGCCGGCGAACGTGCGGCAGAGAGAGCTCCTGGACTATCTGAGGAGGCTGACTTCAAACCAGGCACAATCAAAATCTGGCTTCGCCGTTAGCCTGCGTGTCGAGGTCCAGCTGAACCCGGAGTTCTCCGGCGGCGGCACAATCGGCCTCACGAACGACCCGGCAGCACCGAAGTTGAACTTGACGGACGAGCAGGCTCTCGAGAGATTTCCGCTGACGTACCAGGAGCTCGTGGAGGAGTGCCGGCCTCTGATCCAGAACTTCAAGCAGAATCATGCGTTTCACGAGGCAATGAAGACCGTGAAGAGCGACGCCAACCATGCGCATGAAAGGCGGCTGGATCCGCAGAAGTCCGGCGGTACCAGGAAGTTCTTCTACGCCAGGACGGCACCGGACCGTCTCCGGCATCTCCTGCGGGGCGACTGAAGTGGCTGGCGCACGCTCGCCCCGGTCCGTTGGTCCCCGTAAGGGAGTCGGCGACCGCCGACGCGCACCGACCTACTCCCGGCCGGAGCCCGTGCTCGTCCCCTGGCCCTTCTTCTCGTAGTACTCCTTCTCCAGCAGTCGGGCGCCGCGGAGGATGTTGCCCATCGCGTAGTTGCCTTCGTGACAGGCGAACTCGTAGAGGAGGTCGTCCGTGCCCGGCCAGATCAGCTCACCGCTGTAGGGCGCTGTGTAATCCGTGTCGTGGACGGTGAAGCCGTAGAGAAGGTCCTTCGGTCCGTGGCGGCTGAATCGTTCGATCACCTTCAGGCCGTCGCGCGGGTCGCTCTGGCTGTCCAGGAAGTTCGTCGTCTCGACGACCAGGGTGTCGCCTTCCCACCAACCGATCGAGTCGCCGCCGATGGAGCGGTACTCGGCCGGCGGGTGTTCCGCGTTCAGTCGCACGACCTTGGCCCAGTGCATCCACTCGACCATGATGACGACGTGGTCCTCGGTCTGGGTGATCGTCTTCAGGTTGTTGTAGGGCAGGGAGCGAACCGGCGTCGTGGCCACGCTCGTGTAGATGCAGCGGTCTCCCGGCGTCAGCGACTCGGGGCCGTCGTAGGGGTCGTCGCCGGCCTCGATCCACCAGGCGCTGCCCGTGTTGCGGTACATGTACGGGTTGACCGTGGCCCTGCGCGCCTTGCCCGCCTCGGTGAGCTCCGGCATGCGACCGTTCGGCGGATCGATCAACACCGACGTCCGGTACTGGCCGTCGATCGGGTAGGTCCGGTTGCCGAAGTCGAGCCAGAAGAAGTTGTAGCCGCCGACGGCGCCCGCGGCTCCGGCTGAACCGTCGCCTCCCGGCGGGGGCGCCTCCCGGCCCGGGTCGCTCTCCGCGTCCGCGGCGGCCCGTGCCGCCTCCATCCCCCTGGCGATCTGCTCCGCCTCCTCGACCGTCATATGGAGCTTGTCGCCGAAGCGGGGATCCCGCTCGAAGGGAGTCAGGTTGGCGACATCATAGTTGCCGGAGAGGTCCGGCCGGCCGCTTGCCGTACGTGGAACGTCCTCGTCACCGGCGGCTGCCAGCGGCGCGGCCAGAAGCGACGCCAGGGTGAGAACGATGAACGGAAGGTTCGTGCTGCGGTTGGACATCTCTCGGCTCTCCTCGCGACAAGGCGGGTCGGGTACGCGGATGCTCTGGGCCTTGACAGGAACGAGGGTACCGCATGGCCTCAGCGCGGCGGCAGCCATCCACGCGGGGGCCGAAAGTACACCTTCAGGTTGGCTTCGCGCCGGTCGTCGGGCGACTGGTTCTCGAACACTCCGTACACGAGCGTGCCGTGATCGTGACGGTGGATGACGGGATTCCCCCGCCACTGCGCCTCGCCGATCTCGCACGGCTGGTCGGGGAAACAGCCGCCCCGGGCGCTGAGATCGGCAGCCTCGTACTGGAAACCGACGAACCTCACATCCTTCGGCAGCAGAACGCCGATGACCTGACAGGAGCGCTCCGGATCGAGGACGGGGACCAGCAATGCCCGGACCTCCGTCCGCGTCGCCTCCGGCAACAGCCGCAGGACGTCGTTGCCTTCGGGCGACGCCAGCGCTCCGATGTAGACACGGAACTCCTCCGGCAGCGACCCTTCGATCATTCCCGCCGCGCGCTCCAGACGCCCGGCCAGATCGGCCGCGCACGCCGTCGTCCCGGCGGTACGGGGTTCCGCCGGCCAGTTGCTCGCCACGGACCACTCCCCGGGCGCGCACTCGGGGCACGCTCCGGCTCGAAGCAGGGTGGGGTTCGGAAGCAGGCGAACCACGACCGGCGCGGGTTCAGGTTCCGGCAAGGGTTCAGGTTCGGGTTCAGATTCGGGTTGCGGCGCGGCTTCGGGTTGCGGCGCGGGCGGCTCCGCCCTGCCAGCCGGCGCCCGGTCGGGGACCGTCTGCTCCGCGACCACAACCGGCTCGGGTGAAGACGGCTCGGGCGAAGGCGGATGCTCTTCACCTCGCTGCGCCGACGCGGCAACGGTTTCCGTGGCCGCCGGCTCCTCCACCAGGGATGCCGGCGTTTCCGGCGCCGGTGCTTCAGCCTTTGGCGCCTCCACGACGCGAGCGACATTCTCCTGCCGAAGCCGTCGTTCCCGCTGCTCGGCCCGGCGCTCCGCCCGGCGTTGCGCCCGAGTCGTCGCTCGCGCCGAGCCCGCGCTGGCCGCAGCCGTCGCGACGCCGAGACTCGAGTAGCCAACGTTCAGCGGCGCCCAGAACGGGCCCGTTCGCTGGCGCGAGGTAAACCCGACCTGGGGCCGCTTCCCATCCTCCAGCCTCAGGTAGGAGTTCACGATCATGAACCCCTGCCGTCGCAGTTGAATCTCCCATTCACCGGCGGCAAGGTCCGACACGTCCAGCGTGCCCGCTTCGTCCGTCAGCATCGGGGGCGGCCCTCCCGACCGGTCGGCCTCGGCCAGCCGCGCGATGACCGTCACCTCGGGGACAGGCTGCCCGGCATCGTCGGTTACAAGAATACGGAAGCCGTTGGCGCCGCTCCAGTCCTGAGCCGCCGCGACCGACGGCAGAGCCGCGAGCGCCACTGCCAACGTCGGCAGGAGGCGGCGCAGCTTCATCCACGCCCCTCCGGCGGCGTCACGTTCTTTTCGGGAGGTTTGTCCGGCGGAGTGCGCCGGTCGCGCCACAGGCCGGTCATCAGCGTGAGCAGGCCAAGGACGGCCTCGTCGACGAGGGGCAGGAAATCGGGAACGAACAGGTCGACGAGGAAGATGACCGCCAGCAGAACGAAGAGCTGCGGGAAGCGCAACCTGCCCAGGAACGGGAGCAGAATCGCGCCGACGCGCACGGGATTCGGAGAGGGCATCAGGTAAGACTCTATCGCCGGAGCGAAACCGAACGGCGGATCGGAAGCCCGAAACCGCGGCCCACCGCCGGAATGCCGTCCAGAAGGCCGGCCAGAAGGCCGGCGTACCCGGTGGACCCGGACCGCGCTAACCTCCGAGGCGGTGAACGAGCCAGCGATCGTCTACCCCTCCCTCGCGCTCGCCGGCTTCGTCGCCGGGGCGCTGAACGTCGTCGCCGGCGGCGGTTCCTTTCTCACCCTGCCGATTCTCATTTTCTTCGGGTTGCCGCCCGGAGTCGCCAACGGCACGAACCGGGTGGCGATCCTGCTCCAGAACCTGGTCGCCTCGTGGGGCTTCCACCGTCACGGCGTCCTCGACCCCAGGGCGGTCGTGTGGGCGGCCCTGCCGGCGACCGCCGGCGCGGGTTTCGGCGCCTGGGCCGCGCTTTCGATCAGCGACGACGCCTTCCGCCGGGTGCTCGCGGCGCTGATGGTCGTCGTCACCCTGTGGACCCTGGTTTCCCGCCGCTCGCAACCGAAGGAGCAACCGGCGGCGCTGCGCGTCGGAATGCTGGCGGTCGGCTTCTTCGGTGTCGGCATGTACGGCGGGTTCGTCCAGGCGGGGGTCGGCTTTTTCATCCTCGCCGCAACCTCGTTGGCGGGCCTCGACCTCGTCCGGGGCAACGCGGTCAAGGTGCTGAGCATCCTGTGCTTCAGCACCATCTCCCTGGCCCTGTTCGCGCTCTCAGGCAAGGTCGACTGGACCCTCGGCCTGGCGCTGGCGGTCGGCAACATGGCGGGGGGGTGGCTCGGCGTCCGACTGACCGTGCTCAAAGGTCACGTCTGGATCGGCCGGGTCGTCACGGTGACCGTGATCGTGTTCGCGATCCGCCTTTGGTTCGGCTAGGAGCGGTACCGCGCGGGCACGGCTATGCTCCGCGCCGCACTCTCGAACAGGAATCGAGTCGCGGCGTCCTCGCCGCGCTCACGCACAGGAAACAGGGCTCATGCAAGGAGATCAACCGTGGCTTACAACGCATTCGACCTGAGCGGCACCGTGGCGCTGGTGACCGGCGGCAACTCCGGCATCGGACTGGGCTTCGCCGAAGGCCTGGCCCAGGCGGGGGCCGATGTCTGTATCTGGGGAACGAACGAGACGAAGAACGCGGCCGCCAGGGAGCAGTTGGAGCGCCACGGCACGAAGGTCGAGGCCCTCATCTGCGATGTCGGCGACGCCGACGCGGTGGCCGCATCGTTCGAGCGCACGGTGGAACTCCTGGGCAAGGTCGATTCCTGCTTCGCCAACGCCGGCATCGGCGGTCGCGGCACGCCTTTCGTCGACATGTCGATGGAAGAGTGGCGCCGGATCTTCCAGGTCAACATGGAGGGCGTCTTCCAGACCTTCCAGCAGGCCATCCGCCACATGGTCGAGCGCGGCGAAGGCGGGTCTCTGGTCGCGACCAGCAGCCTGTCCGCGATCTTCGGCGCACCACGCAGCGAACACTACGCTTCGACCAAGGCGGGCCTCAACGCGATGGTCCGCGGGCTCGCGGTCGAGCACGCTCGCCACGGCATTCGCATCAACTCGATCCTGCCCGGCTGGATCGACACCGCGATGACCGAACGGGCCATCAACACCGAAGCCTTCCAGACCAAGGTCCTGCGCCGCGTTCCCCTGCGGCGCTGGGGTGTCGGAGCGGACTTCAGCGGCATCGCCGTCTACTTGGCGAGCAACGCCTCCAGCTACCACACCGGCGACGAGTTCGTGATCGACGGCGGCTACGCCTGCTTCTAGCCCGCCATCGAGCGGAACACCGGCACGACGACCTCCGGCATCCGGCAGTGGCTGCCGGTCCTCTTGTCGACCCAGACGTGGTCGGTCCGGCCGGAGGCGAGGACCCGGCCGCCCGCCTCCACGCGGTAGCCGAAGCTCATCGCGCGGCTCTTCAGCCGGTCGAGCCAGCAGCGGACGCGGACCGGGTCGCCGTACAGCGCCGAGCCCCGGTACTTGAGCTGAACGCCGGTGACCATCAGCCAGTAGCCCTCGTCCTCCATCTTCCGGTAGGCCATGCCCGCAACACGGCAGTGGTGAGTCCGGGCGAGCTCGAACCACACCAGGTAGTTCGAATGGTGAACCACGCCCATCTGGTCCGTTTCCTTGTAGCGGACCTCGATGTCGACTTCGCTCGCCGGCACCTCGCGGCCGACGGAGTTCACTTCCGTGCCCTTCATTCCACTCATATCGGGCCGCGACTGTAACGGAGAACGGTCGCGATGATCTTCCAGCCGGCCCGCACCGTCCCGGAGACCGTGCCGGTGATCTTGGAGACGCCCGTTCGGCGGCGGTAGCTCACCGCTTGCTCCGCCACGCGCAAGCCCCGCCGCAGGGCCTTGACCTGCATTTCGGCCGTCCAGCCGAAGTTCGGATCCCGCATCCGAAGCGATTCCAGGGCTCGCCAGGAGATCGCCCGGAACGGTCCCAGGTCGGTGTATCGGTGGCCGTAAAGCAACCGGACGAGCAGGCAGGCGAACCAGTTGCCCCAGCGGGCCTGCGGTAGCAGAGCGCCCGGTTCGGCATCTCCCAGCACCCGCGAACCGATGACCAGGTCGATCTCGCCACGGGCGATCGGCTCGACGAGTCCCGGCATCTCCTCGGGATGGTCCGAGTAGTCCGCGTCGAGGAACACGACGACATCGGGTGGCCCGGTCCGGCCCACGTAGCAGAGCGCCGCCAGACAGGCGCTGCCGTAGCCCTGGACCGGCGCCGGCACGACCTTCGCCCCCGCTTCGCGTGCCCGAACCGCGGTCGCATCCCGCGAGTTGTTGTCGGCGACGACGACCCGGCGCACAAGACCCGGCGGAATGTCCGCGAGCACGAGGCCGATCGAATCCTCTTCGTTGTACGCCGGGATGACGACGTCGATCACGGGGGCGCCGGCCTCGGACGCCGACGACGCGGTCCCCCGATCGGCCGGCGCGCCCTCGGTCACAGAGTGACGCCGAAGCGGTTCCGCAATGCGAACGCCAGCGCGATCGACAGGACCAGGAAGGCGATCAGCCAGTGGACATCGAACAGACCGAAGAAGGAGATCGAGGCTGAGGCGTACTGGACGTCGATCCTCTCGACCGGCCCGCCGCGGGGAAGCGAGGGCTCCGCGGGGTAGAGTAACTGATCGAGGATCGCCGCCCGGCGGCGCGTGGGCGAGCGACGTACCCAGCGGGCGCCACCTTCCGGATCGGCGACGACCAGGCTCTTCGTGAACGCCTCGCCGCCGGTGCTGACGGTGAGTTCATGGTCCCCGGGTTCTTCGGCCCTAAGCCGCCAGACGACCTGGCGAAGGCTCGGAATCCACACACCGTCGGTCTCCACGGCAACGCCCGGCGGCACCTCGATCTCGATCGGCGGCCGCGGCTCGGCCCCGGCTGCCGCAGCATCCTCTGAATCCGTCGCCGCCAGGTCGACGACGAGCAGCGTCCGCTCGCCGACTTCGACCCCCTCGTAGCCGTAGTGGAACTGAAGCTGGGCGATCACCAGCATGAAGGGCACGATCATCCAGAGCAGCGGCACCAGGTTGAGCCGCAGGTACGTCAGGTTCTCCCTCAGCAGCCGCAGTTGGGCCTGAAGCACCGCCCGCAGGTCGTCGTTGAAGAGCCGCACCTCGAGCAAATGGGCGAACAGCCGCCGCTTGACCGCGGCGAGGGCTTCCTGGTTCGAGGTCCAGCGGTAGACCAGCAACGCGAAGATCCCCGACAGCAACGCCACCAGGGTGACCGGCACGATCGGCGACAGAGCCGCGAAGGGGCCGAGCGCTGCATCGAAGACAGCACGGAGAACGGCGTTGACGAAGGACATCGGCCAAAGAGGAAACCCGTTCGGGGCGCCCTAGGAGATGTACCCCAGGCCGCGGAGCCGCTTCTCGATCTCCTCACGCGATTCCGCGCCCTCGAGCTTGGCCAGCTCCTTCTCCAGCGCGTGGGTGATGAACTCCTCCACGGACGAGTAGCCCGCGATGTCGCTGTAGCGCTTGACCCGCGCGATCAGTTCCTTGTCGAGCTTGACCCTGCCGCCGCCGAACATGTTCTTCTCCTTCGTGAGCGCCGTCGTCCGGCCCGGTTCAGGGCGAGCCCGTCGCGGCGCCACCGCCCAGTGTCGGAAACTCTTCCACGCCGTACTCGGCGAGGATCGACGCCGCCAGATCGGTAATGCCCCGCGCCGGCCGGCCGAGCGGCCGACTGAGCAGCAGCACTCCCGGCACCGTCCGGTGGTCCATCATGTGATCGCCGCTCCAGGCGCTGTCGTTGTCGCTGAAGACTTCGCCTGTGACCTCGCCCGACGCCGACTCCGTCGCACCGCGATAGCCCTTCGCGTAGCCGACGACCAGATCCGGGCCGATCGCGGTCTGTTGCTGGAAGGCGTAGTCCTCGCGAAGCTGCACTTCCGTGATCGCGCGTTCGCCGGTCTCCGGATCGACCACCGCCAGCAGCTCCTCCTTCAATTCCTGGACCAGGGCGAGCCGCTCGGCCGCCGTCACCGTGCCGTCCCGCTCCCGGCCTCGCAGGTTCACGTAGAGACCCGAAAAGCCGATCCCGTAAGCCCGGGTGTTCTCCCAGTCGACGTTCAGGAGGAAGCCTTCGTCCGCGAAGGGTTCCGCGCTCCTCGCCGCCAGATAGCCCTTCTCCATCAGCCAGGCATTCAGGTGAAAGGCACGGCGCCAGGAAGCGAAGCCGTGGTCCGACATGACGATGACCAACGGCTCGTCGCTCCCGCCGTCGCCGAGCCCCGCTTCCGCTTCAAGGCGATCCAGGGTCTGCCCGACGATGACGTCGAGTCCCTCGTAGAGCGTCGGGATCAGATCCTCGTGCATGGCGTCGGCCGCCGGGTCGTAGGCGGGATGCTCCGGATCGCGCGACCGCCAGCGGACGTGGCCGATCTGGTCCACGTTGCCGAAGTAGTAGAAGAGGAGGCCGCCCTCCTGTTCGAGGTAGCGGTCCAGCACGTAGCCGTACTGCTCGGCGACCTCGTCGCCGGCGATCTTCGCCTGGGCCAGGAACTCGTCGGGGGTGAAGACGCCCTCCGTCAGGGTCTTCGTGTCCTCGGGCATTCCCTCCGTGTAGAAGCGGTCCACGGCCTCCGCGAGTTCGGCCGCGAAGTCGGGCGGCGTCGAGATGGGCGCCGCGGGCGCCATCGGATCGTGATCGATCGGGCTCACATAGAGCTCGAACTCGGGCGCCAGCGATCGCAGGTACATCCGGCAGATCCCGCGCAGGTACTGGGTCGGCATCATCTCGAACTCGACCGTGAGCCAGTCGCTCCACTCCCCGACCCGAAGCACGAGCTGCTGGTCGCCGACCTCGACCTTCGCGCTCTCCGTCTCCGGATCGAGCCAGGCGGTAAAGGGGACCGTCAACTGCTCGGGCTCCCGCAGCAGCGGATTGTCCGGTCCGAGCAGCTCGGCCTCGACCACGTTGTCGTAGATGTCGAGCTCGACGATGTCGCCGCCGCTGATCTCGCGGTCCGCGAACAGCTCCGACGTGTAGAAGGTGAACGTGCCGTCCGTACCCTGGACGTCGCTCGTACCCATGCCGGAAAGTTCGCGGCTCGCCGTGCCCGAAACCGGGAAGTTCGCCGGCATGCGGATGACCGTCGTGCGCACGCCATGCTCCTCGAGCAGCTCCCAGAACGGCGTGCCGTGCCGGAACTGCTCGTAGTCCCCGCTGGTGAGCGGGAACTGCCACGGCCCCACGTTCAGGAAGCGACCGCCCGAGGACGCCGCGGCGGTCGACGAGTACGGGATCATCGTCTCCGGGTCCCGATGCAGAAAGTCGAAGATGCCATGTCCGCCCGGGTCCATTCCGGTCACGAAGCTCGACCAGGCGACCGGACTGTGCGGCGGAATCGTCGTCTCGAGCGGCGTGAAGCTCCCCATCGCCTCCAGGCGGGCGAAGTTCGGCAACCGACCCTCGTCGATCAACTGCCGGGTCAGCTCGGGGTCCAGGCCGTCGAAACCGAGCACGACGACCTTCGGCCCCTCGGAGGGTCCCACGCCACCGCCGCCGCAAGCGGCCAGCAGGGCGACCGGAAGAGCGATGGCCGCCGCGGTGGCCAGGCGCCGGCGCGTCATGCAGTCGCTCCAGCCGCTCCGGCCGCGGCCCCCGCGCCCATCGCACCGCTCGCAAAGCCCGCCGGGTCGAAGACGGACTCGCCCTCCATGTAGTCCGGCTTGTCGACGCCGAACAGGGCCAAGGCAGTGGGCGCCATGTCGAGCAGCGACAGGTCGTCGCCGCGGTCGACCGGGCGGCTGCTGAAGAACACGCCGGGCACGAGCCGCGGGTCGACGCAGTGGTCGCCGCTCCAGGCCTTCTCGTTGTCAGCGAACAACGGACCCGCGACGACGCCGACGGCGCAGTCCCAAGACACGCGGTAGCCGTCGTTGTAGCCCACGATCAGGTCGGGGGCGTTGCCCTTGTAGGGCCCGGTGTAGAGATCCTCGGCGTCGAAGGCGTCGTTCACGCCGACCGCGGCCCGTTCCTCGTCGCGGAGCCCCTTCCAGGCCGCGATGAGTTCGCGCTTGAGGGAGCGCGCCTCGTCGCCCGGCTCCACGATGCCGGAGGCCTCGCGGCCCTTCAGGTTGAGGAACACGCCGGCCAGGCCAAGCGCGTACGCCCGCGTGCGCGACCAGTCCACGCCCTCCAGCCACTCCTCGCTGCCGTCGGCATCCTCCCGAAGCACGAGGTAGCCGTGGTCGAGCAGCCAGCGGTTCAGGTTCACGCCGCGCCGGAAGGAAGCGAAGCCGTGGTCCGAGAGCACGATCAGGAGATCGTCGTCGTCCAGTTTCTCGATCACCCGACCGACCAGGGCGTCGTTGTGCCGGTAGTGCTCCTCGATCGTCCGGCGTTGCCTGCCGGTCTTCCTTCCCGGAGCGGCCGGGTGACCATCCTCCGTGTAGCGCCAGAACATGTGCTGGATGCGGTCCGTCGCGTCGAAGACGCAGGTGAGCGAGCCGCGGCGCAGGCGCTCAAGCGCGGCGAAGAACATCTCCTCGCGCTCACGGTCGATGTCGTAGGACTGCTGGAGAAACGTCGCATCGTCCGTCACGCCCTCGTTGAGCGCCGTCGTGTCCTCGGCCAGTCCCAGGGTCGCAAACTCGCCGACCCGCTTCGCCAGGTACGGGGCGTAGTACGAGGGGTGCGAGATCGGCATCGCCGGCTTCTCGGGGTCGATGTGGATGGCCGTCAGGTAGAGCGAGGTGTGCTTGCCGGCCTCGGTCAGCATCATCCGGGTCAGGCCGTGAACCTTGACTCCGGGGGCGGCGCGGAACTCGAGACGCACCCAGTCCGAAAGCTCTCCCCGCACAAGCTCGACCGTCTCGGCCGCCACCGTCACCGTTGCGACCCCGGCCTTGCGGTCGACCGCGACCGTCATCGGCACGCGGAGCGGGGGCGGCGGGTCACCATCCAGAAAGCTGTTCTCGGGTCCCTCGATCACGCTGTCGAAGTGGTCGGGGCCCGAGCCGTTCGAGGCCAGCGGCACGCGCACGCCGCCCTCGCGGATCGTCCCCGTCGCCGGCCGCGTCGTGTAGTAGAGGAACGTGCCCTGACTGCCCACCAGGTCCGGCACGCACATCGCCGCCAGTTGGGCGCCGTAGAACCGGTCCGGCGGAAACGTGATCGGAACCCGGAGCACCGTGCTCCAGACGTTCCGCTCGCCCAGCACCGTCCAGAACGGCTTCGACCGGCGCAGCAGGCGGATGTCCGGCTTCTGCAGGGGGATCTTCCACTTGCCGAGCCTGAGAAACCGCTCGACCCGGCCGATGTGGGCCGAGGACAGCTTTGGCAGGTAGCTCCGCAGGTCCCGGTCGAGGAAGTCGAAGATGTTGTGCTTCCCTGGATTCGCCCCGGTCGCGAACGTCGACCAGGCAACCGGGGACAGCGCCGGGAAGGTGCTGGCGATCCGCCGGTAGCTCCCCTGCTTGCTCAGGCGCTTGAAGTTGGGCAGTTCGCCCTCCTTCATCATCCGTTCCGTCAACCGCGGATCCTGGCCGTCGAGACCGACGAAGACCAGACGCTTCACGTGCGCCTTCGGCGGCTTCTTCCGCCGCACGACCCGCCACAGCGTCCGCACCGGCCACGCCAGCAGCGAGACGAAGGCGAGCACCACGGTCGCCAGCAAGACGAGGAAGGACGACATCAGCGCGAACCCCGCCCCGGGGCCTATGTAGGCGGCCACCGGCGCCGCGACAAAGAGCGCCGCGAAGAGCGCCAGCGCGACGGTTACTGAACGCGGAGCTGGCAACGGTTTCTCCAGAGACTGGCGCCGCCTGAGCGCAGTAAGCGGCGGTTCGCCAAGCGCCTCGGAGCATAGCAAGGCCCATGTAGGCGCACCGACGGCTGGAGGCTAGTCTCTACGCCGCCCCGCGATTCGACCGAACCAGACTTGGAAGATGGCCGAATTCACGACAGACAAGACACCTGCGGAGAACCGGGAGGATCCCGGTCCGAAACCCGGACCGCCTACAGGTTTCTCCAGAATTGCCGGAATCGACTTCGCGACGAAGGACGCCAAGAAGGGCTTGGTCCTGGCGACCAGGAAGCGCGGATGTCTTCGACTGGATCGCACCTGGAACCGGCGCAGGCCTTTCCTCGACGTTCTCACGGAATGGGTGGACGAAGCCAGGGAAGCCACGCTGATTGCCGTCGATGCACCGCTGGGATGGCCGGCGCCCCTGGAGAAGGCCCTGACTTCGCACGAAGCCGGCAAGGCCATCGAGACGCCAGCTGACTGCATGTTCCGGCGAAGGACCGACGCCTTCGTTCAACGCGCCATCGGGAAGAAGCCGCTTGAGGTCGGCGCGAACCTCATTGCCCGGACAGCCCACGCCGCTCTGGCTTTCCTGAGCAAGCTGCGCGAAGAACTGGGGACATCTGTTCCCCTTGCGTGGACCCCCACCGGTGTGGAGGGACCGGCAGTAATCGAGGTGTATCCTGCCGCGACGCTCAAGGCCTGCGGAATCCCGGATACCGGCTACAAGAAGGTCGATCAGCGGGACGAGCGCCGCGAGATCGTCGAGGGCCTCAAGCGCCAAGGGGTGGCGATCCCGGATTGCGTGGCCAGCGAACTTCACCGCAACGCGGACACCCTGGACGCCGCGGTCTGTGTCCTCGCCGCCGAGGACTTCATCGCAGGGCGAGCCGCGGGTCCAGAAGATGAAGACCTGGCCCGCCGTGAAGGCTGGATCTGGGTCCGGTCGGGACGGACGAGGGATTACCGCATGCGGGATCTGAGCTATGGCAATCCAGACGATCCAGACCCTCTCGCCGGGCTCTCCTGGGATGAGATTCGCGCCATAAGCTACGAACGTCGTTGAGTCCCTTGGCCGGCCCGGACGGGGGGCCCGATGAGCCGCAGGCGCCCCGGTTAGCATCCGCCCGCGATGAACCTCCGCACCCTCTGGCGCCGGCTCCGCTACGGCCGGCCGATCGTCGTCGTCTCCGGTCTGCCGCGTTCCGGGACCTCGATGGCGATGAAGATGCTCGAGGCCGGCGGCATGGAGATCGTGACCGACGGCGAGCGTGAGGCCGACGAGGACAACCCGCGGGGCTACTACGAGGACGAGCGGGTCAAGGACCTGGCCAAAGCCACTGACAAGTCCTGGCTCCGGGCCTCGCGCGGCCGCGCGGTCAAGGTCATCTCCTTCCTGCTCAAGGACCTGCCTCCCAACCTGAACTACAGGGTCATCCTGATGCGCCGCGACCTGACCGAAGTCCTGGCCTCGCAGCGGAAGATGCTCGACCGCCGCGGCGAAACGGACGAGACGCCGGACGAGCGGATGATGGAGCTCTGGCAGGACCAGATGTGGCGGGTGAACTACCTGCTTCGGAAGGCGCCGCAGTTCGAGTCGGTCGAGATCGAGTATCGGGAAGCGTTACAGAACCCGGAAGCTGCCGCGGCCCGGATCGCTGGCCTCGTCGATGGGCTCGATCAGCAGGCCATGGCGAAGATCGTCGATCCGGCGCTCTACCGAAACCGGGCTGAGCCGACCCCAACCGATAGCTGATCTGCTATCTTGGCTACCTACATGCCGGCTGGGTCAAGGGCGTCTCGGCCGGATCCATCAGCGAGAGGACACACCGCCATGCAGCCCGGTCCGGAACCGCGCTATCGGCTCAGCGAGGCGGCGATCATCATCGGAATGCCGGCACCGACGTTGCGGACCTGGTTCTGCGGCTGGCCAGGAGGAAAGCCTGCCGTACTGCTCCCGGATGGCGGCGCCCGAAGACCTCCGGTACTCAGCTTCTTCAATGTCGTCGAGGCACGATTCCTCAACGCCTACCGGCGGCGCGGCGTGTCCATGCAGAAGATCCGGCAGGCACTGGACTTCGTGAGCAAGAAACTCGCCGGCTTTGAGCGCCCCTTGCTCAAGCCCGACTTCGAGACGGACGGCAGGGCCCTCTTCATCCAGCTTCAGGAGGCTGGCGAAAGTTCCAAGCTGCTGGAAGCAAGCGCCGGCGGCCAGCTCGTGTGGCCCGAGGCAGTGCAGGCGCATTTCAAGTCCCTCGACTTCGACGACCGTGGCGATCCCACCCGGCTGTGGCTCGACGACCGCCGAGAGGTCATGCTCGATCCGCGCTACGGTTGGGGGCTACCGGTCATCGCCGGGGTCGGAGTCAGGACCGACGTCCTCTATGAGCGGCTGCAAGCTGGCGAGGAACTGCCGGCAATCGCGGAGGACTTCTCACTAAGTCCGGCCGCGCTCAAGGCCGCCATCGCTTGGGAACAAGCCGCCAGGCGCGCGGCGTAGGCTGGCCTCCTTCGCGATTCGACCGAACCAGACCTGGAAGATGGCCGAATTCACGACAGACAAGACACCTGCGGAGAACCGGGAGGATCCCGGTCCGGATCCCGGAGCGCCTACAGGTTTCTCCAGAATTGTCGGAATCGACTTCGCGACGAAGGACGCCAGGAAGGGCTTGGTCCTGGCGACCAGGAAGCGCGGCTGTCTTCGACTGGATCGCACCTGGAAACGGCGCAGACCTTTCCTCGACGTTCTCACGAAATGGGTGGCCGAAGCCAGGGAAGCCACGCTGATTGCCGTCGACGCACCGTTGGGATGGCCGGCGCCCTTGGGCAAGGCCCTGAAGTCGCACGAAGCCGGCAAGGCCATCGAGACGCCAGCCGACTGCATGTTCCGGCGAAGGACCGACGCCTTCGTTCAACACGCCATCGGGAAGAAGCCGCTCGAGGTCGGCGCGGACCGCATTGCCCGGACAACCCACGCCGCTCTGGCTTTCCTGAGCAAGCTGCGCGAAGAACTGGGGACATCTGTTCCCCTTGCGTGGACCCCCACCGGTGTGGAGGGACCGGCGGCAATCGAGGTGTATCCTGCCGCGACGCTCAAGGCCTACCGAATCCGGGATGCCGGCTACAAGAAGGTCGATCAGCGCGACGAGCGTCGCGAGATCGTCGAGGGCCTCGAGCGCCAAGGGATGACGATCCCGGATTGCCTGGCCAGCGAACTTCACCGCAGCGCGGACACCCTGGACGCCGCAGTCTGTGTCCTCGCCGCCGAGGACTTCATCGAAGGCCGAGCCGCGGGTCCAGAAGATCAAGACCTGGCTCGCCGTGAAGGCTGGATCTGGGTGGTCGGGACGGACGAGGCCAAGGCCAGGGAAGTCCCCTGAGGCCTGACGCCAGCGTTGGCGCTGGCAGGAGGCGCAGAAGCCGGCGCTTCGCGCCGGATGCCGACGGGGACGTCGGCGCACCCAGTGGGCGAAACTTGCCTCAACTGCTGAGGCTACGCCGGTTCAGGGAATCTAATACACCCCCACCGTCGTCGCCGACGCCAACCGCGCAAACGGCCGGACGCCGCTGACGCCGTCCCAGGGATAGTCGACGTAGGGCTGCTCCCGCTCGCCCTCGTCGCGCTCCAGAAAGCCGGGGACGAAGAACTCGCGGGTCAGGGTCGTGAGGCGGACGCGGCCGGTGGCGCCGTAGTCGACGACCTGGTCGGGGTCGTCGGGGTCGACGACTTCGAGCACGGCCCGGGGCTGGGGCGCGTAGTAGGCGATCGTGTAGCCCTCTTCGGCCGTGACCGGCCTTGAGGCCGCAAGGCCCATCAGCGTGTTGCCGTAGGTGGGCGTCATGTAGACGCCGTCCAGGAGTTCCTCGACGGCGAAGCGCGTCCACTGGGGCGTGAACTCCGTGCCGCCGGAGAAGATGCCCTTGATCCCCGTGTCGGCGAGTGTCTGGCCGCGGTCCTCGAGTGCCATGCACAGGGACTCGAGCAACTTGGGCGTCGCGAACATCGCCTGGATGTCGTGTCCGGCAGAGAGGACGGACAGCGCCTGGTCGGTCACATGGTCCTTGTACGCCTCGAGGTGCTCCATCCAGCCCTTCTTGATCAGCTTGATCACCCAGCGCGGATCGAGGTCGACGCAGAAGCAGATGCCGCCCCGGTACTGGCAGAGGTGCTCCACCGCAAGACGCAGGCGGCGCGGACCGGAGGGCCCCAGCATCAGCCAGTTGGACCCCGGCGGAAAGTGCTCGTCCGGCAGGCTGGCGCTGAACAGCTCGTAGTCCGTGCGGAAGTCGTTCAGCGCGACGCGGCTCTTCGGGATCCCCGTCGTGCCGCCGGTCTCGAACACGTAGACGGGATCGTCCGCCATCGCCTTCGGCACCCATCGCCGCACCGGGCCGCCGCGAAGCCACTCGTCCTCGAAGGGTGGGAACTTCCGCAGGTCCTCGTAGCCGGCGATGTCGCTGCGAGGATCGAAATCGAGCTTCGAGGCGAAGTCCAGCCAGAAGGGCGTTCCGGTCTCCGGGTTGAAATGCCACTCCATCATGTCGCGGACGTGGGCGTCGAGTTGTTCCCTGGCCTGGGCCTGGGCGTCAGCGCTGGCGACTTCCATTTTTCGGGCTCCAATCGGGATCGGTCTTGCTCGTTCGGAGTTGCTGTTCCGCGGTGCCCGCGGCGGGCGGCAGATTACAGCACTCGCGGCGCCAGCCCGGCGGCCGGCGTCAGGACTTCTACTCCGGCAACGCGAACACCCAGAGCACTCCGCCCTGGGGTACGTAGGTCCGTGTACCGATCGCACCGTCCAGGTGAGCCGTGCCGCGCTGCGCGTCGACGCCCCAGCCGGACTGGACGGCGACGTACTGCACGCCGTCAACCTCGTAAGACGTGGGCACGCCCGTGACACCGGAATTCGTCCGTTGCTGCCAGAGCGTTTCGCCGGTCGCGGCATCGAAGGCCCGGAAGTAACGATCGCTGGTGCCACCCATGAAGACCAGGCCGCCGGCCGTGGTCAGCACCGGTCCCCAGAGGGGGCGCTCGAAGTCGACGGTCCACACTCTCTCCCGCGTGTCGAGGTTCCACGCCTGGAGTTCGCCGTAGTGGTCAGCGCCCTCTCGCGACACGAAGCCGCCCTCCATTCCCATGAACGTGCGCCCGGGGCGGTAGTCCTGCTCGACGCCCTCAAGATACGAGCAGGTGTTCTCGTTGGCCGGGATGTAGAGCAGCTTCGTGTCCGGGTTCCATGCGGCCGGAGGCCAGTTCTTGCCGCCCGACCAGGACGGGCAGAAGACCGCCCGCTCACCGGTGCCCGGGGTCTTCGCCGGGTCGTACTCGGGGCGGCCGGTGTCGGGATCGATCGATGTGAACACGTCCTGGTACACGAACTGCGTGGCGTCCAGGAAGTCGATCGAGTCCGCGCTCCGCTCCAGGACCCACAGGTAGGCGTTGCGCCCCGGATGGACCAGGGCCTTGCGGGTCGTGCCGCCGCGCTCGACGTCGATCAGCAGTGGCGGGTCGACCTCGTCCCAGTCCCAACTGTCGTTCCAGTGGTACTGGTGGTGGCCCCTGAGTTCGCCCGTGTCCACGTCGAGCGCCAGCACGGACGTTGCGTAGAGGTTGTCGCCCGGCCGTGCGTCGCCGGTCCAGGGGCCGCCGTTGCCGGTGCCCCAGTAGGTCAGCCGCAGCTCCGGATCGTAGGTGCCGGTGACCCAGACCGGCACGCCACCCGTCCGCCAGGTGTCGCCGGTCCACGTGTCGTGGCCGGGCTCGCCGGGGCCGGGGATCGTGTACGTCTTCCAGAGTTCGTTCCCGCTGTCCGCGTCGTAGGCCGCGACGAAGCCGCGAATGCCCCACTCACCGCCCGAAACGCCGACCATGACCTTGCCTTCGACCGCCAGCGGCGCGAGGGTCATGTAGTAGCCGCGGGCGTAGTCCTCCACCGCGGTTTCCCAGGCCACCCTGCCGGTCACGGCGTCCAGGGCGATCAGCCGCGCATCGACCGTCGCGACGTAGACCCGGTCTCCCCACAGCGCCACGCCGCGGTTCGTCGGGTGCATCTGCTGCAGGTCTTCGGGCAGTTCGGGAACAAACCGCCACAGCAACTCGCCCGACCGGGCGTCCAGGGCGAGGACGCGGCTGCCCGGAGTCGTGATGAAGAGCGTGCCGTCGTTCACGATCGGCGGCGCCTGGTGGCCCTCGTTGACACTCGTCGAGAAGGTCCATGCGGGCGCCAGCGAACCGACGTTCGAGGCGTCGACCTGATCGAGCGGGCTGTAGCCCCAACCGTCGTAGGTGCGCCGGTACATGAGCCAGTTCTCCGGTTCCGGCGCAAGCAGCCGCTCCTGGGTCACCGGACGATAGGCCCGCTCCTGTCCGACGACCGGCGTCGCGGCCAGCGCAGCGGCAAGGACGAGAGTTCGAGCGAACAACCGAGAGACTGCGTATCGCTGCACCACCTTCAGAACTCCTTCTCGAAACGGATCGTGGCGCTGAAGCCGCCGGCCGCGACGAGCACGCCATCCTCCGAACGAAGCGGAAGCGACGGCAGCCGGCGCGGCGCGGGGCCGGAAATCACCTCGGCGCCGTCGCGCGGGTCGAACTCCGAGTCGTGGCACGGGCAGATCAGGAACTCCGTCGCCTCCGACCAATCGTCGATGTCGCAGCCCGTGTGCGTGCAGACGCCCGAGTATGCGACGACGCCGTCGGCCGACGCCTCCCGCGTTTCCGGCGCCAGGGAGTCCGGGTCGAAGCGCAGCAGGAGGACCTGGTTCAGGCGCGAACCGTCGCGGACCGCGCCGGTCGCCGGATCGATCGCGTAGCAGATGATCTGCTCGCTCGCGAGCGGAACATCCTCGACGCGGACCGTCTCTCCCTGGCGCGGCCCGAAGGCGAACACGAACCGGTCGCCCCCCTGAGGCCGGACCTTCCGCGGATCGTCGGACTGCGCGTGCAACACGTTCAGACCACGCACACCCAGGCCGAAGGCCAGCGCAGTCTTGAGCACGGTCCGGCGATCCTCCATGGCCGGCAAGGCTACAGCAGCCGTCAGGGTGACCGGGCCGAGACGGGAGCGGCGTCTAGCAGCCCGTGGTGGAAGTGCGCGTCGCACCGAGAGCGGTCAGGCGCCCGTCCAGCAAGGCGCGATGAGGGAGCATATCGGGCCATACTCGACCGAAGAGCAACGATGCTGGGCGGGATGCATGGCCGCTCGAATGCAGCGCGACTTTCGCCACGGGCTGCTGGGGCCGTCGCGGCAGGCCGTGGCTGGCAACAACGCGAAGGACCCGGTGCTACGATCTCGCCTCTTCGCAAGCACCCGAATTCACCCTCCGGCCCTTTTTCGGACCGGTTACAGGTACCCAGCATGATCGACATCCCGGCCATCCGTTGGGGCAAGCCCTACGAGTCGCTCGAGAAGGCGACGATCGTCCACTTCGAGACCGGCGAGGAGCTGGCGACGCTCCACCAGACGAACCCCGGCTTGGTCCAGCGTGACATGCGCCGCGCCCAGCGCGCCCGCGACATCCTCCGCGAGATCCCGTCGAGCGAACTGATCTCCATGGTGATCGAGGCCGCCGACCTCTACCTGAACGCGGACCTGCCTCTGGGCAGCGGCACGCAGACACCGGAGGACTTCGTCCACTACCAGTCGGCGACCACCGGTCTGCCCGAGCACATGTGCCGGGCGAACATGGACAAGAACCACTTCGTCCTGACGAACATGGGCGAGGTGCTGGAGGCCCTGACCCGCGGTCTCGATCTGGACATTCTCGGCCGCGGACACGGCATCGAGGCACGCGGCGTGCCAGTGAGCTACCAGGCGCAGGCGCCGGTGATCGGTCTCGTGCTGCCGTCCAACTCGCCAGGCGTGCATACGCTGTGGATGCCGGTCATTCCCCTTCAGGTCGGCCTCGTCTTCAAGCCGGGCCCCCAGGAACCCTGGACCCCCTACAGGATGACCGAGGCCTTCGCCCAGGCCGGCGTACCCCGCGAGGCGATCTCGATCTACCCCGGCGAAGGCGACATCGGCGCCGCGGTTCTCGCCTCCTGCTCGAGGAGCATGATCTTCGGCGGTGCGGACACCGTCGCCCGCTACCAGAACGACCCCCGGGTCCAACCGCACGGCCCCGGTTTCAGCAAGATCCTGCTCGGCGACGACGTCGTCGACGACTGGGAGAAGTACCTGGACGTGATGGTCGACAGCGTGCTGGTCAACAGCGGGCGGAGCTGCATCTCCTGCTCCGGCGTCTGGGCCTCGCGCCACACGGAGGAGATCGTCCAGGCGCTCGCCGAGAGACTGGCGCCGGTCCTGCCCAAGCCTGCCGACGACCCCGATTCGCCGCTCGCCGCCTTCACCGTGCCGGGCATGGCGAAGGCGATCGACGGCATGATCGACGCCCAGGTAGACGTCCCCGGCGTGCGCGACCTGACTTCCGAGATCCGCGGCAACGGCCGGCTCGACGAACGCGAACGCTGCGACTATCTGCTGCCGACTGTCCTCCACTGCGCCGACGCCGAGATCGAAGCCGCGAACGTCGAGTACATGTTCCCCTTCGTGTCCGTCGTCGAGTGCCCGCAGGCGAAGATGTTGGGCTCGATCGGCGACACGCTCGTGTGCAGCGCGATCACGAACGACGAACAGTGGCGGCGCCAACTGATCGACGCCACCCGCATCGACCGTCTGAACCTCGGCCCGGTACCGACGATTCAGCTCAACTGGCTGCAGCCGCACGAAGGGAACATCATCGACTTCCTGTTCCGGGCGCGGGCGTTCCAGGAAGCGGAGGTGGCGTAGCTCAGCCGCTCGCCTCGGTTGGCGGCCTCTCGCCGCCACCCGCAACCCTCAACTCGTCGTACCAGGCCTTCACCCGCTCCGCGGACCACGGCGTCACCGCGCCGTCGGCCACGAAGTACACCTGGTCCCCGATCTCCTCGACAAGTTCGAGGCGATGCGAGGACAGCAGGACGCCGCGCCCGTCACCGGCGAAGTCGCGCAGCATCCGGCACAGGCGCGCGACCGCAACGGGATCGAGGCCGTTGAACGGCTCGTCGAGGATCAGCAGCTCCGGTTCGTGCAACAGCGCCGCGGCGAGGGCCAGTTGCCGACGGTTGCCGGTCGAGAGCTGATGGCAGAGACGGCCCGAGGCCGGCACCTCCAGCGCCTCCAGCAGATCGACCGCTCGTGTGCGCGCAGCGCCGGCGTCCAGGCCGTACAGCGCGGCGCAGTAGTCGAGGAACTCGAGCGGCCTGAGGAAGTCGAACAACTCGTCCTCCTCCAGCAGGATGCCGACTCGGGCCATGATCTCCGGGTGAACGCGCGGGTCGAACCCGAACATCCGCACGGCGCCGCCGTTCGGCTCAGTCAGGCCAAGGCCGAGGCGCATCAGCGTCGTCTTGCCGGCGCCGTTTCGCCCGACCAGGCACTGCACGCCCGACCCGATCTCCAGGTTCACCGAGCGCAGGACCTCCAGATCGCCATACGCCTTGTCGACCGAGTCGAACCACAACATCGTCGTCATGCCGTCACCGTCCATTCCCGCAGCCGCCGCCGCAGCCAGTCGCCCCTGGACAACACGCCCACCAGGGCCGCGCATCCCGCCGCCACGAGAAGCAGCAGCACCGTCATCGTCACGATGGCAAGTCCCGGGCCACCGAGCAGCCGCGCCGCGACCGCCGCGCCTCCGAAGACCACCGCCTGGACCAACCACCAACCCAACAGCGCGACCATCGCCAGAATGCTGCAGTAGAAGTCACGTTGCTCGTGCAGATTCGGCTTCCTCGGCAGCCAGATCGAAACCACCGTCCCGCCCCCGACCAACCCGAGCAACGAGAAGGCGGCGACCAGGAACGGAATCGCCCGGTCGGCAGCCTGGATCTGGTCGGCCAGCACAACGCTCACGACCGTCGTCTGCGCGAACACCAGAACGCCCACCACGCCGAGGGCGCCCAACACCTTGCCGGGCATGCAGGCGGCAAGCGCTTTCTCCGCCGACATGGAGAGCCGCCGGGCGCCGTCGGCCGTGAACCCGAGCAGATTGGCGAAGAACGCGATCCAGAACACGCTGAGGAACGCCGCGAGGCCGGCTGTCGTCCACAAGGCGAACTGGCCGCCGCCGTCCGGCAACTCGTCGCCCCTGAGCATGACGGCCATGAACACCGGCATGATCCAACTGACGACCAGGTTCACGCGCACCTGACGGAAACGGAGCATCATCCGCGCCTCAGCCAGCGCGACGACGAAGATCGGCCGAGACCAGAGGCCCGTCGGCGCCGGACGGGCGGCTGCCGCGCGCCGCTGCCTCCCCGGTTTCTCCGCGGCCGTCCGGCCGCGGCGTTTCTTCGTCTTCGCGCCGCGATCGTCGGGGCAGCGCTGCTCCAGAGCGAAGGCTCCGGCTACAAGGGCCAACAGCAATGCGAGCCGGCCACCGCTCACGGCGGCACCAGCCCACAGCGCCTCGCCGGCCCACAACGGCTCCACCGCGCTCGCGCCGAGCAACCCGAGAACCACAATCGCCAGTCCAACCCCGAGCCAGCGCCTGCGACCATGCCCGCCCATGATGACGGCCCCCAGCGGGCCGGCCGCAACGAGAGCGCCCACGCCGCCGACGACATCCATCCCCTCGAACGCCCACTCGGCTCCCCGTGGCCAGCCGCTCCCCGCGAACACGAGCGCCAGCGCCTCGTTCAGCAGCACGAAGACCATCGGCAGACCGACCAGTCCGGCACCCACAGCCAACGCCGCACGCCGCTCCAGCGCAAGCCCGAACCTCGCCCCCTGATGCCGGCTGTACCAATGGGCCACCGGCGCCACCTGAAGAACCGTCACCAGCACGAAGAGGGCAATCACCACGAACAGCATGTCCACCGGCACGTTCTCGAACGGCGACTCCTCCACGCTGTTGAGGCTGAACGTGTAGTTCACGATCAGGAAGCCGCCCAGCAGGACGCCGAACACCAGCTTCGCCTTCTCGCTCAGCGCCTTGCGCCACCCGGCCAGCGCACGGAGGCGGACGACGGTCAGGATCAAGTGCGTCATCGGTCTTCCATCAACTCTCCCCAGCGGCTGTTTACCGCCCTCCCGTCGCCGCGCAGGATCCAGCCGCCTGTGGTCTCGCCCGCGGACCATAGACCACCCATCAGGTCTGCTACTGACGCAGGGCGAGCTCCAGGACGAATGTCATCAACAGCGGCGCCCTTCCTCAATCAGCTCGCGAACGGGACAGTCCGCCCAAGCAGTGGGACTTGCGGAACTCCCTCAGGTTCTCGATCGCGGTGCCTACCTGGTCCTTCTCGGCCCCACGGTATGGAATCAACTCCGCCACCGGACGACGGTGCCGCGTGATTACGAACCTCTCGCCGGCCTGCACTCGCGTCAACAGGCGCCGCAGGTGGGTCTTGGCTTCGAACACACCGATCTTCGACATGGGATTGCGCTCCTTCCCGGACCGTTGCGAATCTAACCGGACTGACACCGGTCGAGGGTCAACCCTGTACCAGGAACCGGTTAGCACCGCCCTCACCCGGACCTGTCTCGCCTCAACATGGACCGCGTCGAGATCGCCACCCCGACGGCAACCGCCATGCAAGCGCTCCAGAACACCGAGTCGAAGTCCCTCGCACAGAATCGAAACCCCACCTGCACGCCGCTGACCGCAGCCAACAGCGTGCCGGCTACTCCCTGCCGAACCAATCCACGTGCTGCCCGTGACGATTCCATCCGTTCCCATCCTCCTTCCATCGAACAAGACCCTCTTGGCTCCCTGTCTTCTCTACTTCTCCAGTGGACGACCAACGCTCTCCGGCGCCCATCGGGGAAATGGCGGAGGAGCGCAAACGCCCAAGTCCACGCTCCTCCGCCGGTCGGGCCTCCCGAGCTAGCTCTTGCCCGACTCTGCCACGAGCCAACGGTTGCTAGTGCGTCGCAAGAATCAGCCCGGCGCGACACCTCCCGAGGCTAGAAGCATGCAAAGAGCGCGCCATGAAACGTGAGCGACAAACCGAACGCCGCGAGATAGCCTGGCCCCAGGGTGGCCGTTCCAATGATGAGACCAGCCACGGCCATCCCGCAACTGAACTGCCTTTCCGTCAGCCCGCCCTCCACGATCTGGAGGTCTTCGTCGAGTATCGTCTCCGTTCCCGTGAGGGCCGAGTTACCACTAGCGGTGGCAGCCAACGGTAGCAAGGCGAGCAGTCCAAGCAGACAAGCGAGAGTCTTCTTCATATCTCCTGTTCCTTTCCTTCTGGGTTCAACGATCCTGCCGTTCGAGCCGGCAGGGCTTCCGAGAGGGACATCGTCCTGACCAGCGTCGGCCTTGCCCCTCACTGACAAGGACGGAATCTGTCTCCCGGAGCACGGCATCTGGCTGCGTGACGCCGATCCAGGGTCAACCCGCGCTACCGGCCGCGGCGGCACCCAAACACATCGCCTCGGCGCGTACCGCTGTACGATCCCCCACCATGCGCAAGCAGCTTGCCTCGGGCGTCGAGCTCCGGAACGTGCGTTCCGACGAGGAGTACGAGGCCGTGGTCGACCTGGAGCGCGAGACCTGGGGCGTCGGTTTCGAGGACACGGTTCCTCCGACGATTCTGATGATCTCGCAGAAGATGAGCGGCGTCCTCGCCGGGGCCTTCGACCGGAACGGCCGCATGCTCGGATTCATCTATGGACTGAGCGGCTTCCGCTACGGGCGGCGGGCGCATTGGTCCCACATGTTGGCCGTAGCCCGGGATGCTCGCGGCCTCGGCCTGGGCCGCGAACTCAAGGTGTTCCAACGCGAGCTGTTACTGCCGCTCGGCGTCGAGACGGTCTACTGGACCTACGACCCCTTGGTGGCCCGCAACGCGAACCTGAATCTGAACCGGCTCGGCGCGCTGCCGGTCGAGTACGTCGAGGACATGTACGGCGAGGACACGGGCAGCGTGCTGCACAGCGGGCTGGGCACGGACCGTTTCGTCGTCGCCTGGGCGATTGCGAGTTCCCGTGTCGACTGGCTGATCAACGGAGCGCCGGCCTCCACGCCGACGCGGGCCGCACCTCCCTTCCCCGTGGATGAGTCGCGGCCGGAGACGCTTTGGGTCGAGGCGCCGCCGGATATCGGCGGCGTCTTGCGGGAATCGCCGCTGACCGCGTTCGACTGGCGGCGCAGGACCCGGGCGCAGTTCCAGGAGCACCTGGCTGCGGGTTACGAGGTGACCGGGTTCACGTGGCGGGGCGAGGGGGCGGAGCGTCGCTACTACTATCGGCTGGAACGGACGGAAGCAAAGTGAGTTTGCAGATCGAGACGATCACCCTGCGGGAGATCCGGCTGCCCCTGGTCGAGCCGTTCCGCATCTCGTCGGGCGTCACGACGACGCGGCGCATCCTGCTTCTGGAGTTGGTCGACGCGGACGGGGCAAGGGCGTGGTCCGAGTGCGTCGCCGGCGACTTCCCGAACTACTCGCCGGAGAGCATCGACACGGCGACGCTGGCGATCCGCGAGTGGCTGGCGCCGCGCGTGCTCGGCCGGCGCTTCGAAACGCCGCAGGAGGTGTCGGCCGCGCTGTCGGAAGACCTGAGAGGCCACGAGATGGCCCAGGCCGCGATCGAGATGGGCGCCTGGACGCTTCAGGCCACGATGGAGGGCCGCAGTCTCTCGTCGTTGCTGGGCGGCACGCGCAAACGGATCGGCACCGGCATCTCGATCGGCATTCAGGGTTCGCCCGAGGAACTCGCCGACAAGGCCGAAACCGCACTGGCCGCCGGCTACCGAAAGATCAAGCTGAAGATCAAGCCCGGCCAGGATCTCGAATACCTTTACGCCGTCCGCGACCGGCTCGGCCCCGACGCACCGCTGATGGCCGACGCGAACAACGCCTACACCCTCGACGACACGGACCACCTGCTCCGGCTCGACGACTTCGACCTCGTGATGGTCGAACAGCCCCTGGCCTGGGACGACGTCGCCCGCCACGCGGAACTCCAGCGCCGCATGCGGACGCCGATCTGCCTCGACGAATCGATCACGAACATCTCCCGCGCCGAGGACATGATCCGCCTCCGAGCCGGCCGGATCATCAACATCAAGCCGGGCCGGGTCGCCGGCTTCACGGCCTCGAAGGCCATCCACGACCTCTGCGAGGCGAACGACATCCCTGTCTGGTGCGGCGGGATGCTCGAGAGCGGCATCGGCCGCGCCTGCAACGTCGCGCTCGCGTCGCTGCCGAACTTCACGATCCCCGGCGACGTCAGCCCCAGCAACCGCTACTGGGCACGCGACATCGTCTCGCCCGAGTGGACGATGGATGCCAACGGCTGGGTCGACGTCCCGAACGGCCCCGGTCTCGGCGTCGAGGTCGACCGCGAGCGGGTCGAGGCGCTGACGGTGCAGCGAGAGATGCTGAAGAGAGGCTAACGCGACAGTGGGCCCCGGATGCCGGCGGGGACGCCGGCGCACCCAGTGGGACCCGGCTGCCGGTGGGGCCGGTGCGGGGCCTCGCGGGGCTACAGGCTCCAGCCGCCGTCGACGGTCACCGTGTGACCGGTCACGAAAACGTTGCGCTCGATCAGGGCGAGGATCGCGTCGGCGCAGGTCTCGGGGGTCGCCACGCCCCTGAGCGGCGCCCCCGCGCTCACCCGCTGTTGGGCCTTGTCGTAGGTCTCGTCGCCGAGTCCGCCGCGCAGCCAGCGCCCCTCGATGAAGCCGGGAGCGATCGTGTTGACCCGGATCTCGGGGCCGAGCACCCGCGCCAGCGACTTCGTGATCACGATGACCGCCGCCTTCGACGCGGCATACGGGATGCTGCTGCCTCCGCCGCCGATTCCGGCGATCGAGGCGACATTGACCACCGCACCCTCGCCCGCCGCCTTCATGTGCGGCGCCGCCGCCCGCGTGCAGTTGAAGACGCCGCGCAGGTTCGCGCCGAGGATGTCGTCCCAGACCTCGTCGGTCACGCCCTCCAGGTCATCGTGGGCGATGAAGTGGGTCATCCCCGCGTTGTTCACCAGGATGTGCAGGGCGCCGAACGCGTCGACCGCCGAGTCGATCAGACGCCGGCAGTCGGCGTCCTTGCGCATGTCGGCCTGAACGGCCATCGCGTTGCCGCCAGCGTCACGGATGCCGCCGACAATCCGTTCCGCGGCCACAGCCCCGCTGTGGTAGTTGACGACGACCGAGGCTCCCAGACTCGCCAGCGACTCCGCCGTCGCCTGGCCGACGCCCGACGACGAACCGGTAACCACGGCGACCTTGCCTTCGATCCGCATCGTGTAGCTCCCTGCCGGTCAGACAGCGCCGACTCGCACGGCCATTCTCCGCGCCGCGACCGGCCACCCGGCAAACGGCGGAAGGGCGCGTCCCGGCGCGACGGGCCGGGTTCCTAGCGCCCCTTCCAGTTCGGCGGCCGCTTCTCGGCGAAGGCCTTCGGACCCTCGACCAGGTCCTCCGACGTGTTCATCGCCGCCGTCCACGGAAAGATCGATCCCGCCGCCTGCTCAAGCGCCATGCCGAGGCCCTTGTTCGCCGCCTCCTTGCTTGCCCGCACGGAGAGCGGCGCGCATTCGAGAATCTGCGCCGCCCAGGCGCGGGCCCGGTCCAGCAGATCCTCGTGGGCGCAGATCTCGTTCACGATGCCCAGCTCCTTCGCCTCCCGGGGCGTGATGTGACGCCCGGTGAGCAGCATGCCCATCGCCTGGTGGTAGGGGATCTGCCGCGGCAGCCGGTGGACGCCCAGCGCACCCGCCATGAGACCCACCCGCGGCTCCGGCAGACCGAACGTCGCCTTCTCGGAGGCGATGATGATGTCGCAGGCAAGCACGACTTCGAAGCCGCCGCCGAGCGCAAAGCCGTTGACCGCCGCGATCAGGGGCTTGTGCAGGTCGAAGCGGGCCGTGATCCCGCCGAAACCGCCGCGCACCCCCTTCATCCCGGCGCGGACCACCTTGCTGCCGTGCTCGGCCTGGTACTTCAGGTCGTTGCCGGCCGAGAACGCCCGGTCGCCGGCGCCGGTGAGGATCGCCACCCAGGCGTCATCGTCCGCCGCGAAATCGTTGAAGACCGAATCGAGCTCCTGGCTCGTCGGCGGGTGGATCGCGTTCATGCGCTCCGGTCGGTTGAGAGTCACCTCCCAGACGTGATCGTTCTTTTCGACCTGGAGAAACTCGTAGCTCACTTGCCTGCTCCTGTTCGCTTTGCGGTGGCCTAGGTGGCCGTTTCATGGAAGGCCGCGAGAGTAGCAGCAGTCCCGGCGACGTTCGGCCCAAAGCTGGCCCGTAGCCCCCCACAACTTGCTAGCGTTCCGTCCGACATGGCCCTCCTACCTCTACCCGCCGGCCCGGGCACGGACGCCGATCCCTACCGGGGCAGCGACTGGTCATACGACCCCGACCCGATCCGGGTCGCGACCGCGGCCGCCGAATGGCGTAGCCGCCACGACCTCACCCCCGCTTCCGCGGACGAGACGCGCCGCATCCTCCTGCTGGTCGACGAGCAGCGCGACTTCTGCCTGCCCGAGGGCGCTCTCTACGTCGGCGGCCGCTCGGGCCGTGGCGCGATCGAGGACACGGACCGCGTGCTCCGCTTCATCTACAGAAACCTCGGCAACCTGACCGAGATTGCCTCGAGCCTCGACAGCCACACCCCGCAACAGATCTTCTTCTCTTCCTTCTGGGTCGACGCCTCGGGCAACCAGCTCGACGGCTACCGCGAAGTGCTCGCCTCAGACATCGAAGCAGGCGAGGCGATCCCCAACCCGGCCCTCGCCGGCTGGTTCGGCGACGGCACCGAAGAGTGGCTGAGACGCCAGGCCCTGGACTACTGCCGGCGGCTCGAGGCGACCGGGAAGTACCGTCTCTACCTGTGGCCGCCGCACTGCTTCCTGGGCAGCGAGGGACACGGCCTGGTCGGCGCGGTGCAGGAGGCGCGGCTCTTCTTCAGCTACGCCCGCGGCGCGGAGACGCCGATCCTGATCAAGGGCACGAACGCCCTGACCGAGTACTACTCCGTCCTCTCGCCCGAGGTTCTCGTCCGCCACGACGGCGAGAAGCTCGACGAGCGCAACGAGACGCTGATCGACTGGCTGCTCCGGGCCGACGCGCTGATCGTCGCCGGCCAGGCGGCCAGCCACTGCGTTCGCAGCACCGTAGACGACCTACTCACCGAAATGAAGTCCCGCGGCGTCTCCGCAGGAAAGCTCCACATCCTCGCGGACTGCATGTCCGCCGTCGCCGTTCCCGATCCGGCCACGCCGGGAGCGTTCGCCGCGGACTTCACGCCCGACGTCGAGACGGCAATGAAGCGCTGGCAGGAAGCCGGCGTCGACATCGCGAGTTCGGAGGACGACGCCTCGGACTGGGGCTGACCGGGTACGCCCGCCCGCCATCCATGCGCCCGCTGACGGGCGCATGGACTGGTTCGCGTGTTGCGCGGGTCCGCGCCACCCGGGTTCCGGCCGCCTGCCGCCCAAGGCGGCCCGAGAAGGCGCGCCGGCCGAAGGCCGCGCCTTCACGGCACGTTGCGCCGCAGCTCCTCCACCCACACGGCCGGCCCACCATCCGACGGCGCCCGCCAGTCGCCACGCGGCGACAGGGAGCCGCCCGACCCCACCTTGGGGCCGTTCGGCAGCGCGGAGCGCTTGAACTGGCTGGTGCCGAAGAAACGGACCAGGAAGACCTCCAGCCACTGCTTGATCTCGGCGAGCGTGTACTCCCGGCGTTCCGCTCCGGGCATCTTGTCCAGCCAAGCGCCGCGGTCGCGGTTTCCCCAGGCCTGACGGGCGAGCCAGGCGACGCGGCTCGGCCGGTAGCCGTACCGGCTCAGGTAGTAGAGGTGGAAGTCCTGGAGCTCGAAGGGTCCGATGACCGCCTCGGTCGACTGGGCGGGTTCTCCGTTGTCCGCTTCCTGTCCCTCCACGGCCGGCACCAGCTCCGGCGAGATCTCCGTGTCGACGATCGACTGCAGGGTTTCACTCGCCTCGGCTCCGAACTCGCCCCGCTCCACCTCCCAGCGGATCAGGTGCTGAATCAGCGTCTTCGGCACCGACGAGTTCACGCTGTAGTGCGCCATCTGGTCGCCGACGCCGTACGTGCACCAGCCGAGGGCGAGCTCCGAAAGATCGCCCGTACCGATGACGAGGCCGCGGTTCAGGTTGGCCAACCGGAACAGGTGGGACGTCCGTTCGCCGGCCTGGACGTTCTCGAACGTCGCGTCGTAGACCTCCGCGCCGCGCTCGCCCCGGCTGTAGGGATGATCGATCGATTCCAGCATCCGCTCGCTGGCCGGCCGGATGTCGATCTCCGACGCGCTGACGCCGAGTGCCGCCATCAACCGCTTCGCGTTCTCGTAGGTGCGCGAGGAAGTGCCGAAGCCCGGCAACGTGTAGGCGAGGATGTTCTCGCGCGGCAGGCCGAGCCGGTCGACAGCGCGGACGCAGACGATCAGCGCGTGGCTCGAATCGAGCCCGCCCGAGACGCCGATCACGACCTTCTCGATGCCGGTCGCGCGCAGGCGCTGGACCAGGCCCGCGACCTGAATGTCGAACGCTTCGGCGCAGCGCTCGTCCCGCTCGCCGCTGTCCGCCGGCACGTACGGAAAGCGCGGGATCTCCCGCTCGAGCGCCACCGCGGCGGCCGGACGCTCCACCGCGACCTCGACCCGACGGAACCGGCCCGCGGCCGACTCCCGGCGCGCCGCGTCCCGGAAGGTCGACATGCGGAGCCGCTCCTGCGCCAGCCGCTGCAGGTCCAGGTCGGCGGTGAGGATCTGGGCCTCCTGGCTGAAGCGCTCCGACTCGGCCAGCCGTTCGCCGTTCTCGTAGATCAGACCGTGGCTGTCCCAGGCCAGGTCCGTCGTCGACTCGCCAGCGCCCGCCCCGGCGTAGACGTAGGCCGCCACGGAGCGTCCCGACTGGGACGCGCACAGCAGCCGCCGGTAGTCCGCCTTGCCGATCGTCACGTTGCTGGCCGACAGGTTGAACAGGACCGAGGCGCCGGCCAGCGCGCCGTGGGTGCTCGGCGGCAGCGGCGACCACAGGTCCTCGCAGATCTCGACGTGGAAGCGGAACCCGGGGGTCGGTCCTACGTCGAACAGCAGGTCCTCGCCGAAGGGCACCTCCTCGCCACCCAGAAACACGACCTCGGATCGACGCGATTCCGCGGCGGCGAAGTAGCGCTTCTCGTAGTACTCGCGGTAGTTCGGCAGATAGATCTTCGGCACGATCCCGGCGATCCGCCCGCCATGGACGACCGCCGCCACGTTGAAGACCGCGCCGTCGGCCACCAGGGGCAGGCCGGCGATCAGCACCGTCCGCATGTCGCTTGAGGCCGCGGCCAGTTCGAGCAGTGCCTCCCGCGAGCCATCGAGCACCGCCGACTGGTGGAACAGGTCGTCCAGCGAGTAGCCGCTCAGGTTGAGTTCGGGGAAGACGGCTGCCGCCGCTCCGCCCTCGTCGGCGCGCCGCGCGAGCTCGAGCGTGCGCTCCAGATTCGCGGCCGGATCAGCGATTTCCGCCCGCGGCAGGCAGACGGCGACGCGCGCGAACCCGTGTTCGTACAGGTCGTCGAAACGGCGCGCAGCGCCACCAGCACCCGGAGCGGCCATGCGGGATTATGAACGACAAACCGGCAAGCGCCTCAAACCACGACACTTCGGCCTCAGGTGGGCGTTGTCCCCAGATCACTCCGAACGGTCGGAAACCCGATGCTCGGCTGCCAACTCGTCGCACAGGCCGAGCAGCTCCGGCGCGACCTCGACCGGCGATGGCGCGTGGCAGTCGAGATCGAGCAGACCGACGGGCAAGGCGGCGACCTCGCGTCGCGCAACCTCCCGGCACATCTCGAGCGTGGGCAGCGTTTCCACCAACCGGCCCCGGTCGAGGATCGGCGACAGCAGGTCCCGCCCGCCCTCCGGGGCGGAAACCGCATGGGGCCCCGCTTCCTCGTCAACGGCGTAGATCACGTCGCGCTCCAGCACCCCTCCGCCGGACCGGTAACGCCGCACCTGCAGCCGCCCAGGCAGGGACGCCTTGCCGACGCCGGCGCCGAGCTTGAACACGGGCCGCCACCGCTTGTCGCCGGCACGTCTGATCGCCGACAGCTTGTAGACGCCGCCCAGCGCGCCGGCGCCCGCGGCCGTCACGAGCGACGTGCCGACCCCCCAGGTGTCGATCGCGGCGCCGGCGCGCCGCAGCTCCATGATCCGCTTCTCGTCCAGGTTGTCGCTGACCACGATCGCCACGTCCTCGAGCCCCGCCCCGTCCAGCCGTCGACGCGCCATCCGGCTTTGTTGCAGCAGGTCGCCCGAATCGAGACGGATGCCCAGCAGCCGCTGCCCGCGCCGCTCGAGTTCCCGCCCGGTGGCGATCGCGTTCTCGATGCCCCGGTCGACGTCGTACGTATCGACCAGGAGTACGCAGTTGTTCGGCATCGTCTCGGCGAAGGCGTCGAACGCCTCGGGTTCCGAGTCAAACGCCTGGACCCAACTGTGGGCATGCGTGCCGCGCACGGGAATGCCGAACCGCTGACCCGCCTGCACGTTCGACGTCGCGGTGCAGCCGCCGACGTAGGCAGCCCGGCAGGCGCTGAGCGCGCCGTCGAAGCCCTGCGCTCGCCGCAGGCCGAACTCCAGCACCGGCTGCCCGGGAGCGGCGATATGGCAGAGCCGCGCCGCCTTGGTCGCCACCAGGGTCTGGAAGTTGATGATGTTCAGGATCGGCGTCTCGATCAGTTGACCCACGAGCAGCGGCGCCTCGACCCGAAGCAGCGGCTCGCGAGCGAAAACGGCGGTGCCTTCCGGGGCCGCGGCCAGGGACACGGAGAGGTCGAGCGCCGGCAGCGCCTCGAGGAACTCGGGCGCGAACAGCCTCCCGCCGTTGCCGCCCGAAAGGCCACGCAGGTAGTCGATGTCCTCGGGCTCGAAGCGCAAGCCCTGCAGGAAGGACACGATCCGTTCCAGGCCGGCCGCGATGGCGAAGCCGCCGCCGAACGGAGTCCGGCGCATCGACATGTAGAAGCTGGCCCGGTCGAGGTGGCGACCGTGCTGCCAGTACCCCTGAGCCATCGTCAACTGGTAGAGGTCGGTGGTCAGCGCACTCACGGCGGCGCCTCCCCGAGCGGCGGCGCCGTCGGCCGGTGCTGATACAGATCGCCGTCGGCGAAACCGAGGCCCCTGTAGTAATCGCGGGTGCCGACCGACGAGATGACGGACATCTGCTCGAAGCCGGCGTCCCGCGCGATCTTCAGTGCCTCGGCGATCAGACGGCGGCCGAGGCCGACGTGCTGCGACCTGCCCTCGCCTCGCTCGCCGAAGCCGACCACCGCGCCGTAGACGTGGACCTCCCGGATGACCGCTCTGCCGGCCAGCTCCGCCGGGCGGCTCTCGGCCGACACGGTGGCCGCCGGCAACCGCAGCCTGAGGAAGCCGGCGATCCGGTCCTCCGCGTCCACGAACTCGAGGAACGTCTCCCGCCCCGAAGCCGCCTCGTAGTCGGTGCGCCGCATCCGGAGCCGGCTCGGATCGACCGGGCGACCGCCGATCTCGCGGGCGCGGATGTCCCGGCAGACGACGCCGCGCTCCTGGGCCTCGGCTTCCGCCACCTGCCGCATGTTCGTCGTCCGGTTGCCGGTCACGATGTCCGTCCCCGGGATGTCCCGGATCACCCGGGTCAGCCGGCAGTAGCGCGGTGTGGCGCCGAGGCTGTGCACCAGCACGTCGAGCAACTCGTCGCGATCGTACGGCCGCCAGGCGCCGCGACGGTAGTAGGCCATCAGTTCGGCGCTCTCGATCAGCGAACAGGGGTAGACCTTCAGTTCGTCCGGACGAAGATCCGGATCGCGGAACAGGCGGTCGAAGTCCTCGCAGTCTGCGTCCGGCGCCGAGCCGTAGAGATTCGGCATCCAATGCACCTGGATCTTGAACCCCGCGCCGCGCAGCAGCCGGATCGCGCGCCTGGTTCGTGCCGTGTCGTGGCCGCGCTTGTTGAGCGCCAGGACCTCGTCGTCCATGCTCTGGATACCGATCTGCACCTTGGTTGCGCCGAGCCGCCGCATCCGCAGGGCCTCGTCGCGGTCGAGCCGGTCGGGACGGGTCTCGAGCGACAGGCCCACGCAGCGAGTGGAGGCCGTCTCGTTCGCCTGTTGCACGCTCTCAAGTTCGGCCCAGCTCGCGGTCTGCCGCCGGGCCTGGTCCGAAACTCGGGGATGCGCGGAGGTCCAGGCTGAGACGACCTGGTTGTAGTCGCGCCGGTGGGAGTCCGCTTCGTCGCCCGCGGCCTCCGCCGGCACCAGCAGCGCCCCCTCAACCGTTTCGTCGAGTTCACGGAAATCGACCTCGGGTTCGAAGTGTGCGAGCGGGTCGCGCGCAGCCGGCCCAATGGCCGCGGAGAATCGGTTCATCGCCTCGAAACAGCGCAGGATGAACCAGATCTGGTACGCCTCCGGGTAGCTCGACCACGTGCCGCCGAGCACGATCAGCTCGATCTTGTCCGTCGGGTGACCGGTGTGATGGAACGAACGGAGGCGAGACAGGGTCTGCCGGAACGGGTCGAACTGATGCTCCGCGGCACGCTGGGCGCCGGGCTCGGACGACAGATAGCTCTTCGGCATCCGCACGTCGCTGGGACAGAAGATGCAGCGGCCGGGGCAGGGGAACGGCTTGGTCAGCACGGTGACCGGCGCCACGCCACTGCGGGTCCGTACCGGCTTCATCCGCACCCGTTCGACGAACGCGTGCTCGGCCGCCGAACCGGGCCGGAGCGCCCGGTAGCCGCGGATCAGCTCACTCTTGGAGAAGAAGCCCCTGCCGTCCTTCGGGTAGCGGCGGAGCAGGTCCTCCAGGTCGCGCTCCCCGAACCGCGGCGCCCGCTCGATGGCGCCGATGATCGCCTGGAGCTCCGCCACGTGTTCCTCGGGCTCGAAGGGGTACGCACTGCTGTCCGCGTTCATCGAACGAGTACCCCGCGAAGTGGCCAGCTACGAGCACCAGACGGCCGGCGCACAGAGTCCGATGCGCACACCACGCGTTTCGGGGCTATTGTCGCCGCCATGACGGGAACCTACTACGGCCACGTCAGGCAGTTGCCCACCCTCGTCGGGTGAAGACAGTGGAGACGGAAACGGCACCGGCGGGTCGCTTCGAGGGCCGCACGGCTCTGGTCACCGGAGGCGGCACCGGCATTGGACTCGCGGTGGGCCGCACCCTCGCTTCGGACGGCTGCCGCGTCGCCTTGGGCGGCCGGCGGCGGAAGGTGCTTGAAGCGGCGGCCGGCGAACTGGGGGAACACGGGCTCACGTCTCTGACCGTCGCCGGAGACATCGCCGGTGCGGACAGCGCGCGGGCGATGGTGGACGAGGCCGCTCGCAAGCTCGGCGGGCTCGACATTCTGGTCAACTGCGCCGGCGTCTATCGCACGGGCCCGCTGGCCGCCGTGGCCGGCGACGACGTCGACCTGGTGATCGACGTCGATCTCAAGGGCGTGCTGTTCGCCGTCCGCGCCGCCGTTCCCCATCTCCGCGGCAAAGCCGGCACGGGCGGCGCCTCGATCGTCAACATCTCGTCCTCGGTGACCCAGTCGCCGCTCGCCAACTGCTCCGTCTACTCCGCAGCCAAGGCCGGCGTCGACGCGTTGACCCGAAGCCTCGCCGCGGAACTCGCCGGCGACCGGATCCGCGTCAACGCGGTGCTGCCCGGCGTCGTACGCACCCCGATCTTCGAGACCGTGATGGAGCCCGCGGAAGCGGCCGGTTTCCTCGACACCTTCGGCGCCCAGGTGCCGCTCGGCCGCATCGGCGAGCCGGACGACGTCGCCCGCGCCGTGGCCTTCCTCAGCGATCCCGAGAACGACTGGATCACGGGTGCCCTGCTCGCCGTCGACGGTGGATTGAGTCTGGGCTCCGGGTAGGGCCGGTTGGACGCGTCAACCCAAGCCGCCCTCCGACAGATCAACCGCGACTTTTACAGCCGTAACGCCACCGACTTCGACCGCACCCGCCACCCCGGCGGCTGGCTTGGCTGGCAAAGCGTCGTCGAGACCGCGGCACCGCCCACGGACCGTCCCCTCCGCGTCCTCGATCTCGGCTGCGGCAACGGCCGCTTCGCCCTCTTCCTGGAGCGCAACGCCGAACTCCGCAGCCACCAGCCGTTCACCTACGTCGGCATCGACCTCAGCTCCGAGTTGATCGACCACGCCCGAACTGCCGCCGCCGACCTCGACCACATCCGCTTCGAAGTCGACGACATCGAGGAATGCACGGTCAACCGCGCCGCCTACGACCTCGTGACCCTCTTCGGCGTCCTCCACCACCTCCCGGGCTTCGGCTCCCGACGACGCGCTCTGGAACGCGCCGCCTCGGCAGTGGCCCCCAGCGGCCTCGTCGCCTTCACCTGCTGGCAGTTCGCCGACGACCCCCGGTTCGAGAGCCGCCGGCTCGACTGGAGTTCGGAAGCCGGCGTCGACCCGGTTGAAATCGAACCCGGCGACCACCTCCTGCGCTGGGGCCAGGCCGACTCCCAAGCCCGGCGCTACTGCCACCACACCGACGAACCGGAACTCGATCGCCTCGTCGCCAATCTACCGCTCGCCGAAGTGGCCCGCTACCGCGCTGACGGCCCCGGGAACCGGCAGAACCTGTACTGGCTGGGCGCGCGTGACGATGCTGCTGTTAGTTTGCCGTGAAGGAGGATCGCAACCGATGAAGTCCTTGTGCCTCGCGCTGGCCGCCTCCATCCTGCTCACGGCCTTCCCCGTCGCCGCCCAGCAGGAGGAGACCTACGACTACTGGCAACCGCAACGGCAGATGGTCCGCCAGGGCCAGCAGGCGATCTTCATCTGCAACGGCCTGTTCACGTCGAACCGGACGATCGAGCAGGTGTTCGCGCAGGAACTGGCCTACCTGCCGGAGCCGGTCGGAACGGCCGAAGGCGGCGACTACGAGGTCGACCGGGAACGCAGGGCAGTGACCATCGGCTCCGGCCACGGAGTGCCGAAGATGCGGGCCGTCTTCCGCGAGGGGATCGGCTGCATCGTCATGGCGCCCGACCAGACCCTGGACGACATCGACGGTCTACCCACCATCGAGATGCCGCCCCCGCCCGGCGTCGCCTCAGAGATCCCGTGGCCGGACGGCGACAAGACCGGTCCGATCAAGCTGCCAGCCGACGTCGACGCGGCCGCGCTCCAGGCTGCCTCCGCCTGGTCCTTCGACCGCGAGTCGCCCTACCAGGTCACACTGAGCCTGCTGGTCGTCCACCGCGGCAAGATCGTCCACGAGCGCTACGCCGACGGCGTCGACATGACGACGCGGACACGCACCTGGTCGACGGCCAAGAGCATCGCCTCGACCCTGATCGGCATGCTCGTCGGCGACGGCAGGCTGGCGCTCGACGAGCCGCTCGGGTTCGACTTCCTGCCCGAGGAAGCCGGGGCGCCCGAAACCGACCCGCGCTCCGCGATCACGCTCCGTCACGCCCTGAACATGTCGACCGGCCTCCAGACCGTGGACAACGACGGCCACGAGTACGCCGTCGGCTCCGGCATGTCCTACTGGGCCGGCGCCAGTTCCGTCGAGGGCGCCCGCCGCCGCGCCCTGATCCGCGAGCCCGGCACGAACTGGGACTACGAGAACTACGACACCCTGCTCGCCGTGTACGCGATGAAGCGCGCCCTCGACAGCGAGAAGAAGTACGTCGAGTTCCCCCGCAAGCGCCTTCTCGATCCCATCGGCATGAGGAACACCCTGCTCAGCACCGACCGCTTCGGCGACTTCATCCTCAGCAGTCAGGTCTACACGAACGCCCGCGACCTCGCCCGCTTCGGCCTCCTCTACCTCCAGAACGGCCGCTGGAACGGCGAACGCCTCCTCGCCGAGGAGTGGGTCGACTTCGTCCGCACGCCGGCCCCCTCAACCGCTGACCGCGGCAACTTCTACGGCGGCCAGTTCTGGCTCGTCCCCGACGAACGCACCGACGTCCCGAAGGACGCCTACTCCACCGCCGGCAACCGCGGCCAGTTCGTCGTCATCGTCCCCTCCCACGACCTCGCCATCGTCCGCCGCGGCCTCGACTGGGGCCGCCAGGGCTTCGACCGCTGGAACATGACGCGGGAGGTCATCAAGGCGTTCCCAACTGCTGCGGCTGCGGCGAACTGACTCAGAGCCGGAACCGGAAACGGAGGGTCGGAGGCGAGCAGCTGGACGCGGAGCGGATTCTGGAGAACGCGCAACGGGCAACCAGCGCGACATCGTGTTCGACGACGACGGCTCCTTCGAGATCCGGCTGACGCACGACCCGAAGGGTCCGAACGAGTTCCGGATCGAACCCGACTCGGTGTCGCTGTTCACCCGCGAGTACTTCTTCGACCATGCGGCGTCACGGGAGAGCAACCTCAGCATCGAGAACGCCTCGCCGCAGCCGCCTGCCCTGCCACTCGACGACGTCGCACTGGCGAGACGCATCCGCAGCATGGCGATGTTCTTCATGTGCACCACGTGGATCGCTCCGCTGCCGGTCCATCTCCCCTTCAACGAGTTCTGTCCGCCCTGGGAATTCGACCCCGAGCAGGGCGGCTGGGGGACGGTCGACAACATCTACTGCTTCTGCCGCTTCCGGCTGCAGGAGCACGAGTACCTCAAGGTGAAGTTCACGTCTCCGGAAGCCTGCTACTGGGGCCTCCAGACGTGGAACTACTTCATGCAGTCGACGAACTACGCCGACTTCCCGGTGTGCATCAACAAGCAGACGACCGTCGCCGAGCCGGACGGCAGCTACGTCATCTACCTGAGCCACAAGGAGGCGCCGAAGAACTGGATCAGCACCGCCGGCTACAACGAGGGGACGTTGCTCGCCCGCTGGCTGCTGGCCGATGAGCTGCCGGAGACGCCGGAGGTCGAGTTGGGGGAATGGTAGAGGCGGGAGTTGAAGCTACAAGGCTCGGGCACGCCGCTTTGCAATGTCGTGTTCAATGTCCCGAGCGTCAGCGCGCTTAACCTCTCTGCCAACGTAACGTGACACAGCGGGCATCCCGTTGAATAGTGGAGGGCACACGTTGGCAAGGACGATCGATGGCAAGACGAAAGCGGAGACTTGGCGACGGCTCAGAGCTGTCGGTCACCCAACTCTGCTCTAGCGGATTCCACTCGACGACGTTCAGTGTGCGGAGGGGTTCGGGGAGCCGTCACCGGGACGATTCCTCGGCGGACCGCTCCGTCGCGGGCTCGGAACCGGCCGCGGAGGCCTCCTCGCTACGCTCCTCAACCTCGCGGCCGGGCGCTCCGAGCCGTCGTCCGACATCTCTTCTTGCTCTCCTCTGGGCTCCTCATCGCGCTCCTCCTTGCCAATCCCTGCTTCCGGCAGTCCAACGGCAATGGCGGCTGTGTCAGGTGCGCCGACGGAGGGGGCCAAGAGGTCAACGCCCGAGCGTAGACTACCAACCGACTCAATGAAACGCCAGGGCGCTGCCGGTCACCCAACTCTGCTATGGTAACAAAGCGATGAGCAGGAGGCCTCGAACGTGCCAGAAAGCGGCCGAACAGACCAGTAGCGTGTCTCAGCGAGAAAGAGCCCCTCAGGGTTCCAGTGGCGATCCTCTGGTGCTCGTCGCCGAAGCTAGCGCTGACGAACCGCGCTTGCCAAAGTGGCTCAAGTGGCTTGGAATGACACTTCTTTGGCTAGTGAGCCTCGGCTTCTTCATCGGAAGAACCTGCACCTTGGTTCAAGATGGCTTGGGAGAGCCCTTCTTCGGATCGTGAGCAGCGGCCTTGGCCTCAGGAGCCTCCGTTGGCTTCGTCCACTAAGTCGCGAATCCTGCACACCGCCCAAAGTGTGTTGGCGGCGGCACCGAGTCCCGTCACGTTGGTGAGAACGAATCTGCGCCCGGCTTTGGCCGCCCACGATGACAGCTTCCTGATCCAGTATCTTCCCACTGCCGAGTCCGGCCTCGTGATGATGATCTGATACAGCGAGTTGATGTTGGAGACGAGGGACAACTCTTCGGAGATCTCGCACGCACTTGAGATGATCGCCCCAATCCGTTGAGCGTCCGCCAGGAGCTCCCATGGCGTCCAACAACTCGGGCACGGGCCGCCGTGATACCACTCGTACCAAAGCAGCCACTCTTGGTACATGTCTGTTTCGTAGATGTTGAAGGGGTGTTCCGGGTCATCCTGGCCGCAATCCGCGCCACAGAAGCGCTTATTGCCGCTTGGTTGGCGCACGGACATCAACCCCTCTCCTTTTCCCGCTTCTTCCGCCTCCGCGGCGGCGACTGGCGGTTCGGCTGCGTCTCTGTCTCGAATGGCGTACAGGCGCTCACGAAGCACCGCGTCCGGTTCGCCTCCTGACACGATAGACAGCGCATAAATGACGTTGGCCTTCTTGGCAGGCCACTCCTCCCAGATTTCCCTCCTGTGGCCGAGTTCTCGAAGCGCCTGGCGAACAACGGACAGCGGTTCGGCGTTGGCCAAGACCGCGTTGGCATAGATGCGTTGGAGTTGATAGCTCTCGGCACCAGCAACCAGAGCAGAAAAGTCAGCGTCAACGACCTGCTTGTCGCCGAATCCGAGCGCGACAGCATCAGAGTAGAGCTTCTCGACAACGGGCGCACCAAGTAGCGGCGTGGGGACGCCTTCGTTTGGCGGTTGCGCGCCAGCCGCGACGGCTCGAGCCTCATCCTCGCCCGACACGATCGCCTGTCCCTGTGTTGAAACCGCGAACAGCGTCAACAGCACGCTGAGCAGCGCGGCACGGTTCAGTTCCCTCATTCGTAGCCCCTTTTGGGAATGTGCTACAGCCCGCCCGTCAGCGGCTCATCCGCAACGACCCGACAGTAGACTGGAAGTAAGACGGCGCGGGTCGTAGCACAGGAGGGAAGGGGTTGCTACGCTGGGACGTGGCCCGCTACGGCCCGCGACCTCGCCCGGCTGTCGGGCTGGAAGTAAGACACCCCCCCTCATTCCGAGGCGGCCGTTGCTCCGCCGTAGCGGGTCAACTCCCGCCGCCGGGCCCGTTGCGAACCTGAGCACGATCCGCGCTACCCGTGAACCACTCCGTGCGCCCGTCATCGGGCGTACGGATGACACGGCCCCCTGGGACCTCCCCCTGAGCTGCGGAGCGGCCGGATTGGCGGCCGGAGGACCGGCGCACCCAGTGGCTACAGCCAGTCGCGATCGGCGATCTTCTTCGGCAGGAACTCTTCCGTGACGAAGGAGAGGCCCTTGCTGGAGAGGGCCTCGAGTTCCCACTTGACGCCGGTGCGGAGCATGTTCCTGATCTCCTTCTGCCAGGCTTTCGCCTTGAACCACTCGTAGTTCAGGATTTCCTTCGCGCGGGAGCGGTCCTGGTCGTTCAGGCGGATGCTGACGTCTTCGGAGAGGTCGTAGGCGGCGGGATCGAAGCTGGACAGGCCGATGAAGCGGGCCCTGGGCACGGCCATCCGCTTCGACTCGAAGGCGAGGCCGATCGAGCCCTGCTTGACGACGGAGTGGATGTAGTACCCCCAGGGATCGTTGTCGACGAAGACGTAGAGCGGCAACTTCAGCTCGTGGACCATGCGGAACAGGAGCCGGCGGACGCCGCGTGGGGGCTGGCCCTGGCCGGTGACGAGGATGCAGTTGTGGCGCTTCCAGAACTTGTCCTCGTTGAGCCGCGCCCAGACGGCCTCCTTCTCGACGAGGAGGATGAACTTCGCCCCGTGGCCAACGAAGCGGATCGTGTCCGGTTCGACGATGCCGGGAACCGACCAGCCGCCCGAGCCCATGCGGGACAGGTCGATCACGTCGCCGGCATCGACCAGGGTGAGCGGACCGACGACGGAGCCGCGCTTCGCCGCAAACAGGTGCAGCTCCTCGCGCAGGGCGCCAAGCGTGACCTCCAGGTCCTCGATGATCGGGTCCGATTCTTCCTGGCCCTCGAAGGTGTTCTCCTTGCCGTCGGCCAGGGTGTGCTTGGTCATGTAGTAGAGGTCGCGGATGCTGGTCGTCTTCTGCTCGTCGAGGAGTTGGGTGCAGCCGCGGGCGACCAGGAGCGTCTGCATGTACTTGCGCGCCTGGTTCAGGTTGAATAGCGAACGGCGCTGGGTCGCGTCGCCCATCTCGATGATCCTCTTGCGCTTCGAGAAGGTGACGTTCGAGAGGGTCCGCGACGGGATGTCGACGTAGGGGTCCACTTCGCGGCGCGCCATCGCGATCGTCTTCTTCGCCAGGTGCTCGATCTTGGCCCTGGCGTCGAGGCGGGCCGGAATCCGGAGCCGCTCCGGCTCGGCCGCCGCCGCGGCAGCACCTGGGACGGCCCCCTCCTTTGCACCCGCGCCTGGGTTTCCGGTTGCCACGTCACCCTTCTCCCGACGATCAGACGAGTTCCAGTTGCGCACCGGAAAACCGCTCGCTCCCCGCTGGCGGCGGAGAGGTCGCATGCTCGGGCGAGTCGGCCTCCTCGCCGCCTCCGGACGTTGCCGCCGGGGCTGCCTCGGGCGGTTCGGCGACCTTGCCGGCGCTGGACGTCGCCGCGGCGGCTGCCGGCGCCGGCGGTTCACCGTCCGGGTCTACGACGAGAACATTCTCGCTGGCCTCCAGTTCGTCGGCGGCCGCGGCGCCCTTCGCCTCTTCCAGCATGCCCGCCAGCTCCGTCTTCTTGCGACTGATCGCCAGCAGACGGTCGCGGAACAGCTTCTGATCCTTGCCGGTGATCGCCTCGACCGAGTTCACGACTTCCTCGATGTAGAGGTTGAACACCTCGCGGCGACGGGCCTCGCTCTTCGCCCGCGCCTTGCGCTTCACGTACTGCCCGAGCCGGCGGCCGCACGTCTGCACCGCGAGCTTGATCTCCTTGCGGATCTCGTCGTAGTCGGCGACCGCGACCTTGCTCTCCGAGCTGAACGGCACCCAGACCGAGGCGAGATGGACGAGCACGATCAGCGGCCCCGAGGGCAGCGCACCGCGCGACTGGGTCAGGCCGTAGTTGCGCCAGGAGACGTCCATCACCGCCTTCGTGATGCAGCACGAGCCGGCGTAGTACTGAAGCGGCACCCGGTTGGCGAAGCGCAGCACCTTGGCCAGCTCGTCGCCGGCGAGGTCGCCGCCCCACGCCAGGCCGACCTCGACCTGGAAGGGGTTGCCGCGGTAGACCGCCGGCCGGCGCGTCTCCACGCCGTAGAACTCGGCTCGGACGCCCCGGGTCAGACCGGCCAACAGCTCCTGGACGCCAATCGGCGACAGGCAGTCCGTCGACGGCGGGCGGATGCGGGTCTTCTTGTCGTTGATCGCCTTGTAGAGCACGTCGACCGTCTGCCGGGCCACGGTGTTCGGACGCGCCTTCGGGTTGATGCCGGCCCGCTTGACCAGTCCCCCCGCGAGCTGCGGCGAGATGCGGCTGAAGTCCTGCGACAGGAACCGGGTCACCGTCTTGTGGCGCGTCGACTGGAGCATCTTCATCAGCACGCCGAGCTCGACGCCGTGCGGGTGCGGCTTGATTTCCTGCGGCGCTGGCGGGTTCTGCTGCACGGTGCGGACCCACGAGTCCGTCTCGCCGTTCGGGCTGCGGTAGTGCAACGTCGCGTGCGGGTTCGCGACCGCGACCTGGTGCAGGAACTCCTCGACCGACTGGCGGCCCTTGAGGTACTTCGCTTCCAGTTCCAGTTCGACGAGCGTGCCGTGATCCAGGTGCCAGTCGGGAAGGTCCCGGCGTCCGATCGCCTTCGGTTTGTTCGTGTTCGTGTCGATCAACACCTGCATCGCGTAGGCGGGCGATCGCGAACCCGTGCGGGACTCCACGGACACCGGCTTGCCGGTCGTCAACTGGCCGTACATCGCGGCCGCGGAGATGCCGATTCCCTGCTGGCCCCGGCTCTGCTTCATGCTGTGGAACTTCGAGCCGTAGAGCAGTTGGCCGAAGATCTTCGGCGCCTGCTCGGGGACGATGCCGGGGCCGTTGTCCGTGATCCGGACGACGTAGCGGTTCGTGCCCTTGGCGGCCTCGAGTTCGACCCAGATTTCGGGCAGGATGCCGGCTTCTTCGCAGGCGTCGAGCGAGTTGTCCACCGCCTCCTTGACCGTCGTCAGGAGGGCCTTGCGCAGCGAGTCGAAGCCGAGCAGGTGCCGGTTCTTCGCGAAGAACTCCGAGACCGAGATTTCCCGCTGGCGTCGGGAGAGCGTTTCGGCGGTGACTCGGGTCATGGGTTGTTTCAGCGGATCACCGGGGGGTCTAGGGCCCCAGCGTGTGACGCACCCCCACGTGCACCATGCGCGGCGCGCCGACGGTGATCAGACCGGTTCCGGAGAGGCCGACCTGGACTTCCTCGTCGAGCAGGTTCTCGAATCCGGCAAAGACCTGCCAGCGGCTGCCGAGAGCGCGGGCCAGGCTCAGGTCGACGACCGCGAAGCTCGAAAGCGGCCGCGTGTTCAGGTCGTCCTCGTACTGTTCGCCCACGAAGCGCACGCCCAGCCGCGCCTGCAGAAGCTGGGCGTTCGTGTACTCGAGGCCGAGGCTCGCCGACTGCTCGGGCGTCTGCGCCAGCCTCTTTCCTTCGAGTTCCGGGAACTCCGCCGCGCTGTCGACCTCGGCATTGCTGTACAGGTAGGACACGTCGAGCCGCCAGTCGTCGCCCAGCCGCTGCCGGAGTTCCGCTTCCAGACCTTGGATGCGGGTGCGGTCCAGGTTGAGCCGCTGCCGGCAGGAGCCGCCGCCCGGCACGAAGCCGCAGGGCTGGAAGAACCGGCTGCTGGGGATCGAGGCCAGGGTCACGTTGGCGATCGGGTTCTCGACCCGGTTCATGAAGGCGTTGAGCGACAGCCTGGAGCCGCCCTGGTAGCGGACTGCGCCGAACTCGATGCCGCTGAGGCGCTCGGGCTCGAGGGTCTCGTTCGCTTCCGTGATGTCGTTGCGGACCCGAAACGGCCGGTAGAGCTCGTTGACCGTCGGCGCCCGGAAGGAGCCATACGCCGAGCCACGCAGGCCCCAGCCAGAGTCCAGGGCGTAGAGGAAGCCAACCCGGGGCGAAGCCGCCGTCTCCTCCCGGTCCTCGAAGGCATCGTCCCGGCGAACCGAGCCATCCGCCTTGTTGAACTCGAACCGGCTGCCCGAACCCGTCTCCCAGCGGTCGATGCGGGCCCCGAGTTCCAACGTCAACCGTTCGCCGAACTCCGCCCTGCGCTGCACGTAGGCGCCGGTTACCTGTTGGTCGCCGCCGGCCATGCGACGGCGGTTGAACTGCGTCGTGTAGAAGAAGTCCTCGTTCGTCGCCCCGTCGACGCTCCGCCACTCCGCGCCGGCGACCCACAGGCCGGATCCGACTTCCCCCTGCCACTGAGCGCCGAGGCCGGTCGCTTCCGAGTCGACCAGGAACTGGTCGAGCGCCGGTCGCTCCGAGGAGCGGTCGACCTGCTGGGCACTGAACCGGCTCGCGAACTCCTGTTCGTGGGTGAACCCGCGTACCGTCCACGTATCGCCCCGGCCGCTCACGATGTCCGCGCTCAGGCGGAACGACGTCAACTCCGTGTCGTTGCCGGTCAGCGGCGTGCCGTTGCCCCGGTCCTCCGAGAGGGAATCGCCGCCGATGCTCACCGACACCGACTCGCTGGGCGAGAACGCCAAGCGTCCGCCAACGCTGGTCTGCTCCGAGAACGCGTCAACGTCGATCGGACCGCGCTGGTCGTCGCGCACGACCGGGTAGCCGTCGCTGTCGAAGCTCCGCGCCGACAGGGTCAACGACGCACTGTCGAAACCCTGGCCCAACCAGGCTTCGCCGGCGAGCACGCCGTGGTCGCCGCCAAGCGCCGAAAGACGCAGGCCGGGGCCCGAGTCCGGCGGCGTCGCCGTGACGAGGTGGATCACGCCACCCAGGGCCGAGTTGCCCCACAGGCTCGAGCCGCCGCCGCGAACCACCTCGATCCGGTCCAGGCTCTCGCGGCCCACACGGCCCCAGTAGATCCAGCCACCGAACGGGTCGTTCAGGGGCAGCCCGTCGAGCAGCACCAGGGTTCTGCTGACGCCGCTGGGGCCGATGCCGCGCAGCGAAACGCCCTGGCTGGTCGGATGAGCGACCATCGAGCTGTTGCGGCGAAAGAGACTGAAGCCGGGCACCCGGCGCAACGTGTCGTCCAGGGTCACGGCCGGGCTCGCGCGGAGCTCGTCGCCGGTCACAACGGAGACGTTGGAGGTCACCTGCCCGAGTTCCTGCTCCGCCCGGGCCGCGGTGACGACGATCGTCTCGGCAAGGGCGGGGTCCTCGACCGGGTCCGCGTCATCGTCGCTCGAAGCGTCCGCAGCAGCCGGCGCCGCGGAGGCGAGAAGCGCCAGGGCGAACGCCGCAGCGAGGAGGAGAAAGTGATCGCGAAGACGACCGGCGGGCATTCGCGTTGTCGAGGCGGCAGGCAGAGTCGGCATGCGCAAGCTCCTAGAGAGCCGGACCCGGCGTCTCCGGGTCGGCGGGAGCGGGCATCGTAAACGATGCGGGATCGATGTCCGCGCCGGCTTCAGCCTCCTGGATCCTCAGTTCGGCTGCGACCATGCCCTCGACGGCGATCCGGATCGTGCCCGGCACCTTGAGTCCACCCACGTCCATGTAGTCGCCGATCGTCACCGCGATCTCCCCGGACGACCCAAGGAACGCTCCGTCAAAGACGATCCGCCGCTCCAGGAAGTCCTCGCCGCCCAGGTAGAGCGAGCGAGCCGCCCCGTCCGCCGCCTCGATGTCCAGCCGGTAGGTCTCGTCGCGCTCGACCTTCGCGGTACCGCCTAGCGACGCCTCGCCGCTGGTCGCGAGCCCGCCCCACAGGAAGTCGGAGAGGATGCCCACCGCCCCGACCATCTCGTCCGGCAACGGCGCCGGGTCGATGATCCCCTGCATCGGCGACACGTTCCATGCGGTCTCGCCGTCGTAGGCCAGGACCATCGTCAGCCCCTGCATGTCGATGTCGATCCGAAAGGAGTCGGGACGCGCGAACGCGACCGTCATCGGCACCTCGAAGCCGAGCATCACGACGGTACCGGAAGCGCTCAGGGTCGACACCTCGCCGGCCGCATCTCCGCGAGCCGCCCCGTGGCGCTCCAGGATCGCAGCCAGGTCGAGCGATGCGTCCGCCGCCTGACCCGGCATGAAGAAGATGTCGGGATCGATCTCGGGGTTGATCTCGTACGAGTCCAGGGTCAACGGCATCTCACCCATCGGACTGCTCAGGATCTGCCGGTGCGCCAGCATCAGGCCGTCGACCTCCCGGTAATCCTCGAAACGGGTCTCTGAATCCTCCAGGCCGAATCCGAAGTCCGCCTTGGAGATCCTCTTCTTCTCCAACCCGTCTTCCGTGCCGATGAAGACCTGGTGCGTCACACCGCCAGGCGCGGTCACCACGAGCTTCCAGGCCTCGCCGTTCTCGATCTCCTCGCGGCCGGCAAGTTCCACCTCGTAGCCGGGCTCCGTGTACTCGAACCAGGGGCTGCTCAGCACGGCGTCCGCGGCCTGGGCGGCCGCCGCGTCCCCTTCGACGGCGGCCGGCTTCGGCTGGCCGGGCTGCTGCCCCCAGGCCTGCTCGCCGTCGAAGGCCTGGATCAGGGCCATGCCGCCGAAGTCGCCCTCCACCCGAACCTGATTCGGTCGACGCAGTTGAATCGTGAAGCGGGCCTCCATGCCCTGCACGGACATCGTTCCGGTGGCTCGCGCTGACTGAATCGAGCGCAGCTTCTCGAGACCGCCCCGGGCCTCGAGGTGCATCGTGAGCACCCGGTCGAGTTCGCCGGGTTCTTCCGCCTCCTGAGCCCAGCCGCCACCGGCAACCAGGACAAGCGCCAGGACGGCGAAACACGCACGAACGCGGTCCGCTCGCCGCCTGTTCCGTGCGCGACGCCCCGTTCCCGCGCGAGTTGCCGAGCCGATCGGTGCAGGTCGCTTCATCTCATCCTCCGCTGGCTGTTCGCCGCGAAGCCCGCCGTTCACCGCCAAGCCGGCTCGCTGCCCGAAATCCGTGCGGGCATGATACCTGTTCCGTTAGAGGGTTTCTCCTCTACGATTCGGCAGCGAGTCGCTCGATGCACGAGGAAGCACAGGACAATGGGACGAACGTGCGCCTCCGCTTCACGGCGAGCGGCCGGGAGTACTTCCGCATCTGGATCGTGAATGTCGCGCTGACGCTCCTGACCCTCGGCATCTACTCCGCCTGGGCGAAGGTGCGGGCGCGGCGCTACCTGTACGGCAACGTCTGGCTCGGCGGCTCTGCCTTCGACTACACGGCCAACCCGGTGGCCATCCTGCGGGGGCGGATTCTGGTTGTGATCGTCCTGGCGCTGCTCTCGTTCGCCCAGTTCTTCTCGATCCTCTACTACTACGCGGCGCTTCTCGCCCTGATGCCCCTGGTGCCGTGGGTCGTCGTCCGCGCCCGTTCCTTCCAGATGCGCAACTCCAGGTATCGCGGCATTGCGCTCGACTTCCAGGGCAAGTACTGGGACGCCGCAGTCTGGTATCCCCTTTCATGGGCCGCCTCGATCGCGACCCTGGGGCTGGCAAGACCGTTCACAGTGTTCGGGCGCGACCGCTACCTGGTCACGGAATCCCGCTTCGGCAACCAGCCGTTCGGCTTCGCCGGCAAGCCGCGGCCGTACTACGGGATGTACGTGGTCACCGCGGTCGTCGTCGGAGTCCTGTACATCGGGGGAATCGTCGCCCTGTTCGTCGTCCTGAGCGCGGTGTTGGCCGCGACGAGTTCCAATGCGGAAGCCGCCGAACCCGACATGCGGTTGATCCTTGTCGGCCTGGTGGCCATTGTGGCCGCGGTCAGCCTCTTCGTCCTGGCGTATCTGCGCACCCGACTGCTCAGCTACCGCTGGAGCAACACCCGACTCCGCGAGGACACGTTCAGCCTCGATCTGTCCTTCACCGAGATGCTGTGGCTGTACTCGAGCAACGCCGTCCTGATCATTGCCACGTTTGGCCTGTTCATTCCCTTCGCCCGCATCCGCGTCCTCCGCTATGTCGTGGGCCAGTTCTCCGTCACCCGGACCGACGCCGCAAGGATCTTCGAGGCCGGCGAATCGCAAGGCGTAGCCGCGACCGGCGCGGAGGCTGCCGGCGAGTTCGGACTGGAGATCGGCATATGAGCGGCATTCCGTGCCGCTACTACGACGGGCGCACTTCCCGGAGGTACAACGCCGCTCTCGCGCTCACCGCTCGAGGCGGGCTCGTCATCGCCTGCGAGGGCAGAGACGAGCACCTCACCTGCGAGGACGTCCGGATACCCGGTCGCGTCGCCAACACGCCGCGCTACATCCACCTGTCGGACGGCGGGGTGTGCGAAGTCCAGGACAACGACGCTCTGGACGGCGAGCAGGCTCGCACTCGCCGTGACCCTGAACCGCGAGCCGACCGTTTCGGTCGCCTGCGCCACCTCTTGGACAGCACCTGGCGGGGAGCGGCCGCGGCTCTTGCGGTCACGGCGGCGATCCTCTACTCGTTCACCGAGTGGGGCGCGCCGGCGGTCGCTACCGTCGCCGTCGCCGCGACACCTCCCGAAGTGGAAGCGGTCATCGGCGAGAACTTCCTGACCATGCTCGAACGACTGCAACTCCTCAAACCTTCCGAACTCGAGCCGAACCGCCGCAACGAACTCCTGGCGGCCTTCGAGGAGATGCGCAGGGAGACCGGCGTCGAAGACGCGGACCTCCGGTTCCACTCCGTCGGTGTTCCCAACGCCTTCGCCCTGCCGGGCGGCACGGTCGTGCTGACGGACCTGCTGGTCGAACTGGCCGAGGACGACGAGGAGGTCATTGCGGTTCTGGCCCACGAACTGGGACACGTCTCGGGACGCCACGTGATGCGGCGTTTCGCCCAGACCTCCTCGATGCTCGTTCTCTGGACGGCATTCACCGGCGACGTGTCCGTCGCCGCGCTCTCCTTCCTGGGGCCGGACCGGCTGCTGGCCCAGCGCTACTCGCGCTCCTTCGAAAACGACGCCGACCGCTTCGCCTTCGACTACCTGCTCAGCGCCGGTATTCCGCCAACGCGACTCTCCGACATCATCCAGCGGCTCAGCGGCGCCGACCGCGAAGCGAGCGCAAGCGCAGGCGGCAACGCTCTGGACTGGCTTGCCAGCCACCCCGGCGCGGAAGAGCGCGCACGAAACGCCGCGGAGGCCGCGAAGCGAGCCCGCGAGGGCGCCGCGGCAGACGAATGACCTTCACGGCCCAGGCGGCATACTCTCGGCAAGGCAACCGAAGCAGAACTCGAAGACCGCGACAGCCAACCCGGCCCGCGGCAGGAGACACCCGTCATGCAGAAACTGACCCAGGCCCAGCGCGAACAGTGGGCAATCGACGGCTACATCCGCGTCGAACAGGCGCTGTCACCGGAACAGGTCGCGTTCTTCGACGCCGAACTCGACCGCATCCGCCAGCTTCCCGGCTGGGAGCCGAACCCCGACGGACCCCTCGGCCACTACGCCTGGCTGGACCACGCCGTCGACCGGGATCCCGAGGGATTCATGGACCGCCGCGTGCTGCTCCACTATGACCAGGCGTTCCTCGACCTGATGGACGCCTCGCCCGTCTTCGACGTGGTCACGGACATCATGGGCCCCTACGTCGTGCTCAGCATGAGCCAGGCGATCGTGCGACCGTCGAACCCCAGGTGGCCCGGCTACACGCACACCGACGGCGGTGAGGCGCTGCGCCGCGTCCGGGTCACGGAGACCAGCCTGCCCCTTGCGATGAAGGCCCTCTACCTGCTCTCCGACGTGACGGACGAAGACTGCGGCAACTTCACCGTCTTCCCCGGCAGCCACATGCGCCCGTTCCCGGACCGCCCCTACCCGGCGCCGGGGCCGAAGACCCCGGGCGCGGTGCAGCTCAAGGGCAAGGCCGGCGACTGCATCCTCTTCCCGCACTCCCTCTGGCACGGCCCGTCGGTGAACGCCTCGCCGCGGGCCCGCAAGACGATCCTCTACAACTACTGCCAGTTGTTCCTGCGCACCTACGACCCGGAGCCCACGCCCGAAGTCCTGGAGCGCTGCACCCCCCGCCAGCGCCGGCTGCTCGGCGATCTCGGCTACGACTTCCGACCGGGCTCGTACTTCTACGCGCCACAGGACCAGGCGGACGTGATCGTCGGCGGAATCCGGGACTGACCTTGCGGCGCACGAACTTTGTGCGCCGGCCCTCTGGCCGGCTTCTGAACCGGGTGCGTCGGCGCACGGGACCTCCGACGACCTCAAGCAGCCGCGCCCGCCTGCACCTGTTGACGTGCACCGCGCTCTTTGCGGGCATGGCTCTGGCGTGTACAACCATCGCCGTCCCGGCCCCGGACGTCCCCGCGTCTGCCGAGGAACCACGGCAAGAAAGCACGCTGCCCGATCTCCTCTCCGATCTGACCAGCATCGTCGGCCGCGAAACCGTCGACCGCGGAGACGAACTCCTGCGCATGTTCCGGGAACGCGGGTTCGATCCGGACGTTCACGAGTTCTCGACCACACCGTCGGAACGCCAACCGAGAGAAGCCGGCAGGAACCTGATCGCCACCCTCGGCCAGGGCCGCCGCGACATCGTGGTCGGCGCGCACTACGACGTGGTCCGCCTCCAGGACGGCTCGGTCGTCGGCGGCGCGGTGGACAACGGCGCCGCGTCGGTCGTTCTCACCAGGGTGGCCGAGACCCTGCGACGACACGAGTTGGGCCATCGCGTCCGGGTCGTCCTCTTCGACCTCGAGGAGGCCGGCCTTCTCGGCTCCCGCGCCTGGGTGCAGGACGAAGATCGAAACCGCATCGCCGCCATGGTCAACGTCGACGTGGTCGTCGGCGACGGCGCGTTGATGTACGGACCGACTTCCCACGAGGGAAACGAGGCCGTCTACCGCAGTCTTCGCAGCGCGTGCGCCGCCAGCGGGACCCAGTGCATGGACTTCCCCCGCTACCCGCCAAGCGACGACCGCGCCTTCCAGGCCGCCGGGATCCCCAACGTCTCCATCGGAATGAACGGGACAACCGAAGCGCACCAGATGTGGCTCGTCCTGAACGCGGGCGCCGAGTCCGGACTCCGCGAGGGCTTCAGCCCTGAGGTCTTCCAGGTCATTCACACGAGCAGGGACACGATCGAACGTGCGAACGAGGCCGCGATGAAGCGGCTTCACGACGTGGTCGTGGCCCTGGTGCTCGAACTGGACAGGACCCTCCAGACTCCTTGAACAGGCATAGCCTTCACCATTCAGGCAAGTCTCCGCCCTCTGGGTGCGCCGGCGTCCTCGCCGTCATCCGCTCCGGTCTGCACGCTCGTCGGTCTGAGGCGGAGCCTCGCTAGACGGTTGACGGGGAGGCCGCCACTCAAGCCCCCCAAACGGTAACGGCCCGCCCGCCCAGCGACTCCTCGCGCCGGAAGATCTTCTCCTCCCAAGACTTGGAATCGTCCCGGTCGAAGATCACAAGGTGTCCCGACTCGCCGCCGCAGCGGTCCATGTAGTCCAGAGTCTGTTCCAGGCCCTCGCGGATCGTGGCGTCCAGGCTGCCGCGCAGGACCTTGCACTCCACGACGTAGCGGCGCGCGGGCACGCCCGGCTCGGCGACGCCGGCTAAACGGCCGAGCGGCCACACGATCAGCAGGTCGGTCCGCCGGCTGCCCAGCGCGTACTCCCGCTCGATCCGGCCGCCCCCGTTGACGACCCGCTGCAGGAACGCCTGCAGCAGCAACTGCGGACCCGCTTCCTTGTACTGGAACCGCTCGAGCCAGTGCTCGGAGTGCTCCCGGAAGAACCGCTGGAACGCCGCCAGCAGACCCTCCACGTCGAGGTCGCCGTCCGGCTTCACGTACCACTCCGTCTCCTGGAGGATCGAGTCCTCGCGGGCGTACATCAGCTCCCGCGGGATCACTTCCCGGTAGATCGGGTTCGCTATCCGGCGCGGGCCGCGCCGCGCCAGCAGGCCCAGGTCTCGGACGTACTCCACGTCGTCCGGGCTGGCTCTGCCGGCGTCGGCCCCGCTCAGGACCGGCTCGACCACCCGCCGCACCCGCTCCTCGCGCAGCTTGTCCGCCAATTGGTGCAGGTGCGTCTGCCGACCGAGGACCAGCTCCTCCTTGGCCTCCATGATCGCTTCCTCGTCGATCGTCAGTGAGCGGTCCCGGGCGGCCCTGTTCTCGAAGCAGGCCTGGTAGGCCAGCGCGTTCACCAGCCACGGCTGGCCTCGCGACAAGCTCCACACGGCGGCAAGGGCGCCCTCGGTGAACTCCTGCTCCGTCTCCTCCGCATGCTGACCGAGCAGCGACCGCACCTCGGCCTCTTCGAACTCCCCCAGTCGAAGCGATTTCGCCTTGATGTTGAAGGCGCTGCCGCCGGCGATGACTTCGCCGGCCGATTCCGAGTGAATGCGGTAGTCACGCACGTCGCGGATACCGCACAGGATCACGCTCTGCGGAAACGCGGCCGGCCGCTGGTCGTACCCCGCCCGCAACTGACGCAGCACCGAGATCAGCGCGTCCCCCACCAGCGCGTCGATCTCGTCCAGGAACAGAATCAGGGGCTTGGGGTCGTTCAGCGACCACCGAGTCAACGCCCTCCTCAGCGCGCCGTGAGGCCCCTCGGCCGCCAGGAAAGCCTCGCGATTGGCCTCCACGAAATCGTCGCCCAGAGTGATCAGCGCCCGATCGCCGAGGCCGCCCAGGATGGCCCGCATGGCCGCCTCGACTCCCCCTCGCGCCGTCTGCGCGGTCTCGACGTTGGTGTAGACGCAGCGGTACTCGCCCTCCGCGTTCAGCAAGTCCCGCAGCGCCAGCAGCGCCGATGTCTTCCCCGTCTGCCGCGGCGCGTGCAGCACGAAGTAGCGCTCGTCCCTGATCAAGCGCAGAACCTCGTCGAGATCGAAGCGCTCGAGCGGCGGAATGCTGTAGTGCTTGGCCGGAACCACCGGCCCGGAGGTGTTGAAGAAACGTTCGGCCATCGGTCCGTGTTCGCCCGTCGAGTGACGCCGTCATCGTACCGCGGGACACCGATCCATCACTCGGCTCCTCGCCAGGGCGTGCCGGACAACCCGAACGCAGCGTACGAGTTCGTCGCACCGGACACCGAATGCACCGCATGGACACCGCGAAAGCGGTCAAGGCCACTTCAGGGCGGATCCGCGTAGGGCTCGTCCTCGGGCACGAACTCCGTCTCCAGCCGCGCCTCCCGGCTCCACTCGCGCATCGCCTTCGTCTTGAGCAGCGCGTCGCAGTAGTCCGCGGCTTCGGAGTCCAGCGCCGGCTCGTAGGTCGCGAACCGCGAGGCGACCGGCAGAAAACAGGCGTCCGCGGCCGAGTACTTGCCGAAGAGGAACGGGCCATCGGCGCCGAACTCCCGTCGGGCGTCCCGCCAGAACGCGGTCAGCCGTTCGATCTCTGCCAGGACCTCGGGCTTACGGCCCTTCCCCGGATGGCTCGAGCGGATGTTCATCGGCATCGCAGAGCGCAGGGCGAAGAAGCCGGAGTGGAAGGTCGCGACCAGGGAGCGCGCGCGGGCACGGGCCCGGTCGTTTGCTGGCCAGACTTCGCGGTCTGGATAGAGATCGCCCAGGCGCTCGACGATCGCCGAAGTGTCGAAGGTGGCGAAGCCCTGCCCGGGCTCACCCTCCCAGAGCACCGGCACGAGCCGCGTGGGCGACAGCCGGGCGATGTTCCGGTCCCAATCCTCCGAGTCGAACTTCAGCATCCGTTCCGCGAACGGAATGCCGAGCTCCGTCATCAGCGCCCAGGGTCGCAGCGACCAGGACGAGTAGTTCTTGTTGCCGATCACGAGAGTAAGGGGCTTCGTCATGGGCGGCGGACGCTACCCCAGCACCACTTCAAACGCATGGCGGTTGACGGGCGCAAGCCAGGCGCTATCCTGAAAGATCGTGTCCCGCTACAGCTTGCTCCGCACCCGGGTCGCCACAGCCGCGACCCTCCTCGTCGTGTCCACCGACGCGCCGGTCTGCGCCCAGGCTGGCTCGAACTGGCAAGCGCCGGGCGACATCGAGGGTCTGTGGGACTTCGCCACGGCAACGCCGCTTCAGAGACCCGCGGACTACTCGGAGCAGGAGTACTTCAGCGCCGAAGAGGCAACCCGGTTCGAGCGCGACCTGATCGCGCGCCGAGCCGAGGCCCAGACGCGCAGCCCCAGCGTCCACGCCCCCTACTGGCTCGACCACGGCCGCAACGTGCAGGAGTCACGCCGCACGTCGCTGATCTTCGACCCACCGAACGGCCGCATCCCGCCAATGACGGAGGACGGCCGGCGGCGCGCCCAGGAACGACGCGACAAGCGCCAGAAAGCGCCGGACGGACCCGAGGATCGCTCCCTCTGGGAACGCTGCCTGATGGGCTTCAACGCGGGGCCGCCGATGAACCCGGGGGCCTACAACAACAACGTCCTGATCCTGGTCACGGCCGGCACGGTCGCGCTCCTGAACGAGATGGTCCACGACACCCGGATCGTCCCCGTGGGCGACCAGCCCCGTCTCCCCGAGCACCTGCGGCAGTTCAAGGGCGATTCCCGCGGAACCTGGGACGGCGAAACCCTGGTCATCGAAACCCGGAACTTCGAACCCCGGATCAGCTTCCAGGGCGCCGGCGGCAACATGCGCCTCGTCGAGCGCTTCACCCGCTTCGACGACACGACGCTGATCTACGAGTACACAATCGACGACCCGGAGTCCTTCAACCGCCCCTGGAGCGCGCGCCTCGAGATGAAGAAGTCCGACCAGGCGCTCTTCGAGTACGCCTGCCACGAAGGGAACTACGGCCTGCTGAACATCCTCGAGTACGCAAGGACGAACGAGAAGCGGGCTAGCGAGCCTCCAGCAGAGTGACGCCCGGCAAGCGCGCCGCCTTCCTGTCGAAGGTGTAGAGGGGCAAGGCCCCGGCCCGCCTCGCCGCGGCAGCGATCATGCGGTCCGCGAAGTCCGCCCCGCCGAGGCGATAGCCGCCGGCAGCCTCCACTACATCGCTCGCGCCTTCGATCTCGACCGCCGCAACGTGGAGGAGTTGACTGAGGATGGTGGCGATCTGCTTTCGCCCGAAGCGGAACGTGTACTCAAGTGCCCAAACCAGCTCGACCAGAACCTCTCGACTGACGAAGCCGGGCTCGTCCAGCGTCAATCGCAGCATCAGTCTCTCCGCCGCCTCCGCCTGCTCCTCGTCATCCCGGAGCAGGAACCGAAGGAGGACATTCGTGTCGAGCGCGATCACTTGCGACCAGCGCCACCAGCGGCGATCCGCTCAGCTTCCTCTCCCGTTTCCGGCGACCAGTCTTCCCCGAGTGCGCTGCGGCACGCTCCCTCGATGATGCCGCGTTCCATGTCTTCCAGGCTCGCCGGCGGCCCGTCGTACTCCAGGATGCCGAACAGGCGGCTGATCGGTTGCACGGCCGCAACGCGAACTTCCCCGTCATGGATGAAGTACCTCACCTTGTCCCCTGGCTTCAGGTCAAGCGCTTCTCGCACTTCCTTGGGCAAGGTGGTCTGACCCCGGGAAGTAATCGTTGATTCTGGCAAGCGGTTTGGCTGTCTTGCATTCATTCTTCCAGTTTGCATTACTCGACCACTTCCTGCAAGGCCCAATGTCGGTCCTCTCCTCCGCACCGGCCCCCTCCCTTCGCCCCACTCCCTTCCCAAGTCAAGACCCGCGGTTGCGGGTCGCCGAGGACGCCGACGTTCCAATCCGCCCACATCGTCCAGCCTGCCCAGGGGCTCAGGGGGGCAGCCGACGCCGCCGCGCCGCGCAACGCCTAGCCGCCGGAGGCGACCGAAACGACGTCGTCGCGGTGGGTCCACCAGCCGGGGCTGGTCCACCAGTCGCTGCCGGGTGGCGCGGTCGGCTGGAACAGGAAGACGCCGGAGGGGGCGAACTCGACGCCGCGGAGGCGCTTGCTGAAGGCCCGGATCTCGGTGTAGTTCCACATCATCGTGAAGGGCTGGTCCTCGGCGACGACGCGGGCCAGTTCACGGTAGATCGCGGCGCGGGCCTCGGGGTCGAACTCGCGCCGGCCGCGCTCCAGCAGGTCGTCGACGCGGTCGCTCTTGTAGCCGACGTAGTTGCGGGCATTGTCGTAGCTCGTCGAGTGCAGGCGGATCGACCACTGGTCCGGGTCGGTCGTCACCTCGTCCGCGTCGGCGTGGGCCTGGAACTCGTGCTCCAGCAGGTGCTGCTCGTGGGTCGCGTTCTCGAACATGCGAAGCGTCAACTCGACGCCGATGCTGCGCAGGTCCTCGCGGTAGATGTCGGCCATCTTCACCGCGTCGGCGAAGGTCTGGGCGATCTCGAGTTCGAACGAGAACTTGACGCGCTCTCCATCGATCTCCTTGTAGCGCCAGCCATCGTCGGGGTCCGGCAGCCAGCCCGCCCCGTCCAGCAGCTCGCCGGCTCGTTCCAGGTCGAACGGGTACTTCGGGACGTCCGGGTTGTAGCCCATGTGGTCCTTGTCCCAGAGCTGATCCGTCTCCAGGTAGACGCCGTAGGCCACGTCGCGGATCACCCGCTTCTGGTCGTAGGCGTGGGTCATCGCGCGCCGCACGCGGACATCCGTGAAGAACGGGTTGCTGCCGTCCTGGTTCCAGCCGATCCGCGAGATCCGGCGCGCCGGCGCCCAACCCTTGACGCCCAGCCGCTCGAACTCCTCGTCGTTGCTCTGGGTGGCGAACTGCTGAGGCGTGAACCAGTACTCGTCGAGCTCGCCCTTTTTGAACAGCAGGAGCCCCAGATTGCGGTCGCTCTGGGGCCGGTAGATCACCCGCTTGAAGGGCGCGATCCGTGCAGCGTCCGGGAAGTCGTCCCAGCGGTCCACGACGATCCGGTCGGTCAGGGTCCAGGACACGAACCTGTAGGGCCCCGAGCCAATGACCTCCTCGCGCGCGTAGTGGTTGAAGTACTCGCTGCTCCGCATCGTCGGATCATTCGCGAGTTCTTCCGGGTTGTTCCAGATGTGCTCCGGTATCGGCGGCACCCGCATCGCGAGCATGTTCGTGACCAGGGCGTCCTTGAAGTGGAACTCGACGGTCAGATCGTCGATCAGGTCGATCCGCTCGATCTGGTCCACGTCGTGCTTGTACATCGCCGCCGGCACGTCGTCGGAAGCGACCGCGTCGTAGGTGAACTTCAGGTCCCGCATCGTCCACGGCTTGCCGTCGTGCCAGGTCAACCCCGGCCGGATGCGCACTCGGGCGCTCATGAAATCGTCGGCCATCACGCCCTCTTCGACCATCGTCTGGTTCCACACCGTCGTCATGTCCGCGTTGCGCGTCGTCAGAGCCTGAAACAGGGCGCTCGAGAGGTAGTAGTCCTCCCAGAAGATCGCGAAGATCGGGTTCAGCGTCCGCGGATCCCCGAGCATGTAGCGGACCAGCGTGTCGTCCCGGGCGACGACCTCCGGCCGGTCGAAGGGATACGGCTCGGTGAGGGTCGGCGGGTTGACCAGGGGGTCGGTCGTGGGATCGTAGGCCGGACCCGAGGGCCCGGTGGAGCGTTCAGGCAGCGGGCCGGTGCAGGCGACCGCGAACAGCGCAGCGAGCCCGACGAGGACAAGGACAGAGGCGAATCGAAGCAGTGGCGATCTGGCAGGCATGATGGCGGAACTGTACCGCGCCGGCGCGCCGACTTCGCTACCGCAGCCGGTCGATCAACCGGCGGTCGCGCTTCGTCGGCCGACCGGCGCCACGACGCCGGTGGGCGGGGACCACTACGGCCTGAGCGTCGCGACGCGGCGGTTCGGGCTTCGGCGGGCTCAGATCCTCGTACAGTCGCGGCGCCTCGGCCTTCGGCAACGAGCGCTCCCGCAGTTCACGGACGATCAGGATCCGCTGCCAGTCGCGGATTCGGAACTCGATCCGGTCGCCTACTGCGAGGCGCCGGTGCGCCTTCGCCTGCTGGCCGTTGACCGTGACCCGGCCGGCGGCGCAGGCCGCCGTTGCCTTGGAACGCGTTCGGAACATCCGCGACACCTGCAACCACTTGTCGAGACGGTTCAACGGTCCGATTCCAGGCGCCGAGCGCGCCGCGTCCATGGCGTGCCGCCGGCTCGCTTCATCGTAGTCCAAGGCGGTGCGTCTTCCGGATCCGCTGCACGTCGCGCTTCCCGACACCCGCCTCCGCGGCGAACCGAGGCCAGTCGGCGACGGCTTCGAGCACCTCCTCGATGACGCGCGCAGCCCGGGGCACCTTCAGCCCGGAGGTCTCCGCCAGTCGGAGCAGGTCGGCCCGTTCGAAGCTGTGGCGCTTGCCCGCCAGGCTCATCTGATGTTGACCGGTCCACGAGCCCTGCCGGTTGTACGCGTACGTTACGTCGTACGCTGGCGACAGCCGCCATTCCCCGGCCCGGTTCATGAGAAAGCCGATGTTCTTCACGTGATCGTCCTGGTTCCGTGCAACCACGTTGAAAGCCGCCCGGCGGTACTGCTCCTCGACCGCAACCATCCCGAGTCCCAGTTGGCGGATCGTGTCCATCGCCTGCTCGTACGAGTATGCCCCCGAGTCGTTGTAGTCGAAATGCCTCAACGCCGCGAGCGACTGCATGTGGTTCTTGCCACCTGTATCGCACTCGCGGTCGAACCGTCGGGTCATGAAGTGCGTCCTTCCACCCTCGCACTGAAGACGGCATTCGCCCATCTCGATCCCGGCGGCAAGCGCCATCAGGTGATACGCGTACTCGATCCGGCCGTAGCCAAGCGGATCCGCCAGTTCCCGGTCGCGGTTGTCGGTCACGCCGTCGAACTTCAGGATCCAGTGCTCGAAGCCGGCTTCCGTGTCCACCTGGCCGGAACGAAACTCGCCAGTGTCCCGATTCCAGGCAAGCACCGCCTTCGCCCTGGCGCCCCCCGCGGACGTTCCCACGCGGAGAATGTCGTCGAGCGCCTCGGTGTCGCCAAGGCGGCCGGACAGTCGATTCCGCTCGTCGAGGACGCGATTCACGAGATCGACGAGTCGAGCGATCTCAACCTCCTCCCGCCGGTCTCCCCTGTGTACCGCCGGTTGGTACTCCAATGCCCCCATGCCACGGGTGCCGACGTAGCAGAGCCTGTCCACGGGATTGAAGCTCTCGGGACTCCGTCCGTCTTCCGCCAGCCAGGCATCGATCAGCAAGTTGCCGAAACGGTCGGGCAACGAGTCCGCGACAAGACCAGGCAAGCCGATGAAAGATCGCCCGAGCGCCGGGAAGTCGTATGTGCCCTCGCGAACGGGCATCTCCAGCGGAGAGAGCTCGATGCCAGCCGACAGGAACGCCGGATCGTACTGAAAGACACCGACTCCCCGGCCGGCGTCCCAGAACACCGCACCGATGCGGCGGCCCCACAGGATCACGCTGCAGACTTCAGCCATTCAAGTCCTCGGCGCCAGCAGCGTGCGCGGCAGGAAGGTCGGCTAGGCCCACGACCACGGCTCCTTCGGCGACCGCCCCTTCCGGCGACGGGCGCGCTGTCGTTCCCGGCCGCCGGAGTCCACTCGTTCGATGGGCCGGATCTCTCCCGACGGCACCGTGCTCAGCAGGGCTTCCGCCACGCCGAGCACCATCGTGAGGCGCAGAAAGCTGTCCAGGCTGCAGGGATGGCCAGCCTCGATGCGGCGGAGCGTTCGCAGTCCGATCCCCGCCTCTTCGGCCAGCGCCTGCTGCGTGACGTTTCTCGCCAGGCGCAGCTTCGCCAGACGTCGCCCCATTTCGATCCGCAGGGCACGGGAAGTCAAACTTCGACGCGGTATTGCCTCGGCCATGAATCGCTCCTTCGTTCGCAAGCCCTTCCGCGATGGAGTCCATGATGCCGCCAGGTCATCTATATTGCAAGAGGCCGTAACAGGCCCAATACCGTTGCATTTCTCCGTTAGGGGCCTGATACGGCCTCTAAAGTCGCACGAGTGTCACGTGGCGACCTCCATTGGATCGTCAATCCTCCGGCCAACAGCCCGGCATCAACGGCGCCCGCGACGCGGCAGGTAGAGGTCGGTGATCGTCCCCTCGTAGGCCTCGGCGGCGAAGGCGACCGTCTCGGAGAGGGTCGGATGAGGATGAACCGTGAGCGCCAGGTCGGCGGCGTCCGCATTCATCTCGATCGCCAACGCCGCTTCGGCGATCAGGTCGCCCGCGTTCACGCCGACGATGCCGGCGCCGACGACACGCCCGGTCGACGGATCGAACAGGAGCTTGGTCAGACCTTCGGCGCGGCCCAGCGTCAGCGCCCGGCCGGACGCGCCCCACGGGAAGACGCTCTTCTCGTAGGCCGTGCCGTTCTGCTTCGCTTCGGTCTCCGTGAGACCCACCCAGGCGACCTCCGGGTCGGTATAGGCCACCGACGGGATGACCCGCGCCTCGAAGCCGCTCTTCTCGCCCGCCGCGACCTCGGCCGCGACCTTGCCCTCGTGGGTCGCCTTGTGGGCCAGCATCGGGCCAGGCACGAGGTCGCCGATCGCGAAGATGTGCGGCACGTTCGTCCGCTGCTGGTCGTCGACCGGGACGAAACCCCGCTCGTCGACCCGGACGCCCGCGGCCTCGGCGCCGAACCGGTCGCTGTTCGGACGCCGCCCCACCGCGACGAGGACGCGGTCGAACAGGCCAGCGCGCGATTCGCCGTCGAGGTCCTCCATCGACACCATGAGACAGTTCTTCTGCGCCTTGACCCCGGTTACCCGGGTCGAGGTGTGAATGCCCTCCAGGCGGCCTGCCAGGCGGCGCTCGAGCGGGCGGACCAGATCGCGGTCGACGCCGGTCAGAAGCTGCGGCAAGAGTTCGACGACCGTCACGCGGTAGCCGAGGGCCGCGTAGACCGTCGCCATCTCGAGACCGATGATCCCGCCGCCGATCACGAGCAGCCTGCCGCCGAGCTCGAAACCGGGGTCGAGCCCGAGCGCGTCGGTCGAGTCCCATACCCGAGGATCGCCCTCCGGCAGGCCCGGAATCATCGCCGGACGCGAGCCGACGGCGACGATCGCCTGGCCGAAGGTCAGCGTGCGGCGGCTGCCGTCCGCATCCGCGGCGCCCGCAGTCGACAGAGACCCCGGCGCGGCGGCTGTGATCTCGACCTCGTGGGGACCGGTGAAGCGGCCGCGTCCGCGCACGACGTCGACCTTCCGCCGCTTCGCAAGCTGGGCCAGTCCGCCGACCAGACGCTCCACGACTTCGTTCTTCCAGCCGCCGAGCTTCGCCCGGTCGATCGCCGGCGCACCGAAGTCGATGCCGTGGGCGGCGAACTCCGCCGCTTCGTCGATCACCCGACCGGCGTGCAGCAGGGCCTTGGACGGAATGCAGCCGACGTTCAGGCAGACGCCGCCGAGGTTCGCGTGTGGCTCGACGAGAACGACCTGGCGGCCGAGGTCGGCGGCGCGGAAGGCCGCCGTGTAGCCGCCCGGCCCGGCGCCCAGGACGAGGACCTCGGCGTCGACGTCCCGCGGCGTGGCCACGGCAGGGGCTGCCGATGTTGCGGTCGCTCGAGGCGCCGCCGTCCCTTCGCGGCGCCGGCGCTGCGCGCCGGATGCCGGCGGGGGCGCCGGCGCACCCAGTGTGGTGCGCTGCCCTCCCTGTGCGACCGACTCCGCCCCGACCTCTCCGGCCACCCTCTCCCCGGACGGCGCGGGCGGCGCATGCGGATGCCGAGGCCGTTCGGCCCGCTGGTCGGGGTGCGACTCGTCCTCGGCGTCGAGGACCACGATCACGTCCCCTTCCCCCACCTTGTCGCCCAGCGAGACGGCGACCTCCAGGACGACGCCGCTGTGGGTCGACGGCACCTCCATCGACGCCTTGTCGCTCTCCAGCGTGATCAGGCCCGCATCCGCGTCGACGTGCTCGCCCGGCGACACGAGGACCTCGACCACATCGACGGAGTCGAAGTCCCCAATGTCGGGTACCGCGATGCGGATCGGTTCGGTCATCGCCAGGACGTCATGGAACGGGCCAGACCGGTACGGGCTCGCCGCTTCGCGGCAGAGCAGCAGATGCCGGCGGGGACGCCGGCGCACCCAGTGTGAACGGCCACTCCCTTTCGGGGGTCTTGGGCGACGCGGCCTGATGCCGGCGGGGACGCCGGCGTACCCGGCGTGTTCACAGAACGACCCGGCGGATGTCGGACAGCACCGAGCAGAGGTGGGTCGTGAAGCGGACCGCGCAGGCGCCGTCGATCACCCGGTGGTCGTAGGACAGCGAGACCGGCAACATGAGCCGGGGCGCAAGACCCGCGCCGACGTAGACCGGACGCCGCACGGCGCGCGACACGCCGAGAATCCCGACTTCCGGCGCGTTGACGATCGGCGTGAACGCGGTGCCGCCGATGCCGCCCAGGCTCGAGATCGTGAACGTGGCGCCCTGAATGTCCGCGGGCCGGAGCTTCCGTTCGCGCGCCCGGCCGCTCAGTTCGCCCAACTCGCCGGCCAGTTCGTAGACGCTCTTGCGGTCCACCTCGCGGACGACCGGCACGACCAGGCCGTCCGGCGTGTCGACCGCGACGCCCAGGTTGTAGTAGCGCTTGAGGACCAGGGATTCCCCGTCCGGGGCGAGCGACGAGTTCATCTCCGGGAACTCGGCCAGCGACGCCGCGACCGCCTTCATCAGGAAGGCCAGCAGGGTGAGCCGGACGCCCCGCTCGCGCGCCTCCCCGAGATGCGCCTTCCGAAACGCCTCCAGGTCCGTGATGTCCGCCTCGTCGTGCTGGGTTACGTGCGGGACGTTCAACCAGCTCCGGTGGAGGTTCGCCGCGGCCAGTTTGCGAATGCGGCTGAGCGGCTTCGATTCGACCGGCCCGAACTTCGAGAAGTCGACTTCGGGCACGGGCGGGATACCGGCGCCGGCCACCTGGGGTCCGCGGCCGGTCATCACCTCCTTGACGAAACCCTCCACGTCCTCGCGCAGGATCCGTCCCTTGGGGCCGCCGCCCGAGACCCTGCGGAGATCGACGCCGAGCATGCGGGCGAAACGCCTTACGCCCGGACTGGCGTGGGGCGGCGCCGAGGCCCTGGCGAGCCCGCCGGCCGCGGGCGGCGGCGGCCGGCGACCGCGACGCGAAGGCCGCGGTTCCGCGTCCGATGTCGGCCCGCGAGGCGCAGGAGGCGCGTCCGGCGCCGGTGCGGCCTGCGCCTCGACGTCGCCGTCACCCGCCGGAGCCGCTTCCGACTCATCCTCCGCGCCACGAGCCTCGGCTTCCGCAGACGCTCCCGCCGGTTCGATCGTCAGGATCAGATCGCCCTCGCCGACCTGGCCGCCGAGCTCCACCGCAATCTCGACCACGCTGCCCGCCGACGGCGACGGCACTTCCATCGAGGCCTTGTCGCTCTCCAGCGTGATCAGCGACTGATCGACGGCGACCTCGTCGCCGATCCCCACCAGGACCTCGACGACATCGACGGAATCGAAGTCGCCGATGTCCGGGACGACGACGCGAACGGGTTCAGACATTCGCTAACGCACCACCAGAGAGCCAGACCCGCGCCCTCTGCCGGATGCAGGCGAGACGCCCGTGTTCCCGGTGTGGGCACGCACCGCCGGGGTCCGCACCATCACGCGGTGGCCGGGTTCGGTGCGTCCGGATCGATGCGGTAGGCGGCAATCGCCTTTGCCGGCGCCCCGGAGTCGATCTGGCCGTTCTCGGCCAGGGAGGCGAGTGCGGAGACCACAATGTGCCGGCGGTCGACCTCGAAGAACGCCCGCAACTGCTCGCGGGTGTCGCTGCGGCCGAAACCGTCCGTGCCGAGCGTGCGGTACGGGCCGGGGACGAAGGCGCGGATCTGGTCCGTGAAGACCTTCATGTAGTCGCTCGCGGCGACCGTCACGCCGCCGCGTCCGGTCAGGCACCTGCGGACGTAGGACACTCTCTTCTCCTCACCCGGATGGAGGCGGTTCCAGCGCTCGACCTCCAGCCCATCGCGCCGCAACTCGTTGAAGCTGGTCGCCGACCACACTTCGGACGACACCTTCCAGTCCGCCTCGAGCATCTCGGCCGCGGCCTCCGCCTCGCGCAGGATCGCTCCGGACGCCAGCAACGTAGCCCGCTTCCGGTGGCGCGAGCCGGGCCGGATCCGGTGCAGGCCGCGCCGGATGCCGTCTTCCGCGCCGGCAGGCATCCTCGGGTGCTCGTAGTTCTCGTTCAGCGTCGTCAGGTAGTAGAAGACCGGCTCTCCCTCGGCGTACATCCGCCGCAGACCGTCCTGGAGAATCACGGCGAGCTCGTAGGCGTAGGTCGGGTCGTAGGAGACGCAGTTCGGCACGGTCGACGCGGCCAGGTGGCTGTGGCCGTCCTGGTGCTGCAGCCCCTCGCCGTTCAGCGTCGTCCGCCCCGATGTGCCGCCGATCAGGAAGCCCCGCGCCTGCATGTCGGCCGCGGCCCAGATCAGGTCGCCCACCCGCTGGAAGCCGAACATCGAGTAGAAGATGAAGAACGGGATCATGTGGAAGCCGTGGTTGGCCGCCGACGTGCCCGCCGCCATCCAGGAGCATAGGGAGCCTGCCTCGTTGATCCCCTCCTGGAGGATCTGACCGTCCCGCGCCTCCTTGTAGGGCGCGATCTTGTGCGCGTCGACCGGTTCGTAGAGCTGGCCCGTCGGCGCGTAGATGCCGAGCTGCCGGAACATGCCCTCCATGCCGAACGTGCGCGCCTCGTCGGCGACAATCGGCACCAGGCGGTTGCGGATCGCCGGATTCCGCGTGAGCAGCGTGAACAGGCGCACGAACGCCATCGTGGTCGAGAACTGGCGCCCGCGGCTCGATCGCAGCAGGCTGTCGAAGGCGTCGAGGTCCGGCACGACAAGCGGCGTGGCGGACACCGTCCGCACCGGCAGATAGCCGCCCAGGGCCTCGCGGCGCTCCTTCAGGTAGCGGATCTCCGGGCTGTCGTCCGGCGGCCGGTAGAAGGGGGTCTCCTCAAGGTCCTCGTCGGACACCGGGATGTCCAGCCGGTCGCGGTAGCCCGTCAGCGCCCGCAGTCCCATCTTCTTCTGCTGATGGGTGATGTTCATCCCCTCGCCGGCCTCGCCCATGCCGTAGCCCTTGACCGTCTTGGCCAGGATGACGGTCGGCTGCCCGGTGTGCTTCACGGCCGCCGCGTAGGCGGCATGGATCTTGTGCGGGTCGTGGCCGCCGCGGTTCAGCCGCCAGATGTCCTCGTCGGTCAGGTGGGCCACCATCGCCTTGAGCTCCGGGTACTTGCCGAAGAAGTGCTCGCGGACGAAGCCGCCGTCCTGGCTTGCCTTGTACGCCTGGTACTCGCCGTCGACCGCCTCCTCCATCCGCCGCCGCAGCAGCCCGTGGCGGTCGCGGGCCAGCAGCGGATCCCAGTACGACCCCCAGATCAGCTTGATCACGTTCCAGCCCGCGCCGCGGAACACGGCTTCCAACTCCTGGATGATCTTGCCGTTGCCGCGGACCGGGCCGTCGAGCCGCTGCAGATTGCAGTTCACGACGAAGATCAGGTTGTCGAGCTTCTCCCGCGTAGCCAGGGAGATCGATCCGAGGGACTCCGGTTCGTCCATCTCGCCGTCGCCCATGAAGGCCCACACCTTGCGCCCCTCGGTATCGACGAGACCGCGGTCGTGGAGGTACTTCATGAACCGGGCCTGGTAGATCGCCATCAGCGGCCCGAGACCCATGGACACCGTCGGGTACTGCCAGAAATGCGGCATCAGCCACGGGTGCGGATAGGACGACAGGCCTCCCGGCCCCGCCTCGCGCCGGAAACCGAGCAGATCCTCCTCGCTCAGGCGGCCCTCCAGGAAGGCGCGGGCGTAGATGCCCGGCGAAGAATGCCCCTGGATCATGACGAGGTCGCCGCCCTGGTCGTCGGAGGGCGCCCGGAAGAAGTGGTTGAAGCCCACGTCGTAGAGGGTGGCTGCGGAGGCGAAGGACGCAATGTGCCCGCCCAGCCCCTCGTAGTCGTGGTTCGCGCGCACGACCATCGCCATCGCGTTCCAGCGAATGATGCTGCGGATTCGCCACTCGAGTTCCGTGTCGCCCGGCAACGGCTCCTGCGCCCTGACCGGGATCGTGTTCAGGTAGGCGGTCGTCGCCTTGTACGGGAGATAGGCGCCGGAACGGCGAGCCTGGTCGACCAGGGCCTCGAGCAGGAAGTGGGCGCGCTCGGGCCCCTCGCGGTCCATCACCGCTTCCAGGGCCTCCAGCCACTCGGTGGTTTCCGCCGGGTCGACGTCCTGGCGCGCCTTGAGGTTGGGGTCCATGTCCATGTCTTTGCTGCCCAGGAGTTTCCGGCCCACGCCCGCGCGATCCTGGACGTCGCGATTCTATCCGCCCGGGGCCTCCCAACTGGGCCCCGGAAGACTTGACTTGAATCTCAGTTCATCGTCTAATGAACTGACGCGCGTCTCAAAGCACTGATGCCAACCACCCCCCAACGCGACTCCGCAGCCCCGTCTCGCCATTCCCTCGACCGCAGGCAGCGCGCTCTCCTGGTCCTCCATGGCGTCGGCCTGGTGATCTCGGCTGCCCTGAGCGGCTGGCTCTACTTCTTTCATTTGCTTGGCTCCGTCGAGCTATGGCCCCTGTTCAACGAGATCCCGGCCGACATCCCCGGCGACCGACGAGCCTGGAACATGGCCCACCTCGAAGGCATCACGAACGGCGTCCTGTTGATGGCGGTTGCCGCCTGTGCGCCCTTCCTCCGGCTTTCCGCGCGCACAGCAAGGGTCTTGTTCTGGTCGTGCCCGATCTTCGGCTGGGGCTTCACCCTGCCGGCGATCGCAAACGCCTGGTTCGGGACACGCGGCCTGGCGATGGGCGGCGGTCCGTTCGGAGGAAGCCTGGCCAATGATCTGATCTTCCTCTCCGGCTGGCCCCCGATGATCGCAGCCCACGTCGCGTTCGTCCTCCTGGCGATGGGCGCGTGGCGCGGCTACCGCGCGGTCACCGCCACAGCGTAGCTCCCATGCCGTACCGCAAGACGGAGTTCGTGGAGCGCAAGCGGCTCGCCACTCGAGCGCGGATCATCGACGCCGCCACGGACCTGGTCCAGACCGGTGGCTGGAAGGCCTGCCAACTCAAATCCGTCGCCGCGGCCGCCGGCGTCTCGACGGGATCGGTCTACACCCACTTCGACCGCATCGCGGATCTCTACATCGAGGTGTTTCGCGGCATCGCGGAAACGGAGCTCGAGGTCATCGCGGAGGTCGCGAACGGCCCGGAACCGGCCACGGAGCGGCTTGACGCTGCGGTCGATCGATTCGCGGCCCGCGCACTGCGAGGTCGCGTAAAGTCGTACGCCGTGATCGGCGAACCGGTTCCACGCCAGGTCGAGGTGGTGAGGCAGCGCTACCGGCGGCGGTTCGTGGCACTCTTCCGGCAGATGATCGACGACGGCATGGCAGAGGAGGCGTTCGATGTACAGGACGCCTCCACCACCGCCGCCTGCACGCTCGGAGCGCTCGCGGAGGCACTGATTCTGCCGCTGGCGCCTGAGGCCGAAGCCCTGCCGGACCGAGGCGCCGCGCTCCGGCAGGAGGTCCGGGCCTTCTGTCGTCGCGCCGTCGGCGCCGAAACAACTCACCCGGCCAGGAGACTCCATCTTCCTGCCACCGCGGAGGAACCCTGATGAGCCAGATGCCACGCGAAGTCGACTACCTGGTCGTCGGCGCCGGCGCCATGGGCATGGCATTCACCGACACGATTCTCCACGAAAGTGACGCGACGATCGCGCTGATCGACCGTCTGGACCGTCCCGGCGGCCACTGGAACCACGCCTACCCGTTCGTGCGTCTGCACCAACCGTCCGCCTACTACGGGGTGAACTCTCGCCCTCTCGGCGGGAATCGCCTCGACGCCTCGGGTCGCAACGCGGGAATGATGGAACTCGCCGGTGTCCACGAGATCCTGGCCTACTTCGACACCGTCCTCCGGCGCGACTTTCTCCCCTGCGGGAGGGTCTCCTGGCACCCACAGTGCGCATACCTCGGCGACTCCATCTTCCGTTCGGCGGCAACCGGCGAAATGTGGCATGTGAAGGCCAGGAAGATGGTCGATGCCACCTACATGAACGTCCAGGTTCCGAAGGTCACGCCGCCCGGCTTCGAAGTGGCTGAGGGAGTGGCCTGCGTCCCGCCCAACGGATTGGCAACCATGCGGCAGGCATACCGGGGCTTCGTCGTGGTCGGCGCCGGAAAGACCGCGGTCGACAGTTGTCTCTACCTGCTTGACCTGGGAGTCGCGCCGGACCGGATCACCTGGATCAAGCCGCGCGAGAGCTGGCTGTTCGACCGGGCGCAGATGCAGCCGGAGGGCTTCGGCGATCACTCGATTCTCGATTACATCCTGCTGCAGGCCCAGGAAATCGCTGCCTCCACGTCGCGCGCCGACCTCTTCCAGCGCCTTGAGGCCTGTGGAGCTCTGGTGCGCATCGAGCCGGACATCGAGCCGACAATGTTCCGCTGCGCCACCGTGTCCCAAGCCGAGCTGGCCGACCTGCGCCGGATCAGGAACGTGGTCCGGCTTGGCCGGGTGCGGCGCCTCGAGACCACACGCATCGTGCTCGACCGGGGCGAGGCGGCGTACGATGCCGACACCCTCTTCATCGACTGCACTGCCGACGGTCTCGAGAAGCGTCCCACCAAGCCGATCTTCCACGACGGAAAGATCACGTTGCAGACGATTCGCCCGTGCCAGCAGCTCTTCGCTGCGGCAATGATCGGTCACGTCGAATGCGCCTATGCCGACGAGGCGCAGAAGAACGCACTCTGCGTTCCGGTACCTCATCCCGACGTCACCGACGACTACCTGCACATGATGCGCGACATCATGCGCGCTCAGATGGCCTGGGCTGCCGACCCGGGACTGTTCCAGTGGTTGGTGGGGTCGCGACTCGACAGCCTGACCACACCCGGCTTCCGTGCGCTCCTCGAGGGCAACGGCCCGGCGCCCCCGGAACAGATCATGGACACGGTGCGCCGGGCGATCGAGAACCTGGGACGCTTCATGGAGAGTCGCTGAACTCCGCGTCCGCTCCGCAGGCTCGGAAACGCGGGAGGAGAGACTGCTATCGTCGTCCGCACGCTGGGTGCGGCTGAAACGACAGCCTGAGATCGTGCTGGCCTTTCGGGCCTGTGCACGAGAGCCTTTGAACCTGAAACGGTTGACACCGACGTAGGGAAGGCAACGATGACGATCGCCGACCGAATCCCGCAAGCCGCGGCGCCCCTGCTGAGCCGCGATCCCCTCCCGAACTCCCGCAAGGTCTACGTGGAGGGGTCGGACCCCTCGATCCGCGTCCCGATGCGCGAGATCTCCCAGTCGCCGACGACCGCCGGCGCGGGGCCGTCCGCCGCGAGTGGGTTGACGGCCCTTGGGCCGAAGGAGCACAACCCGCCGGTCGTTGTCTACGACACATCGGGGCCGTACACCGACCCACGTGTCGAGATCGACGTCCGCCGCGGCCTGCAGCCGATCCGCCGGCCGTGGATCGAGGCGCGGGGAGACGTTCAGGAGCTTGCGGGTGTCTCCTCGAGCTACGGCCGCGAGCGCGCCGCGAACCAGCGGCTCGACCATGTGCGCTTCGTCGCCGACCGCAAGCCGCTGCGAGCCAGGGCCGGCAGCCGCGTCACTCAAATGCACTATGCGAAGCGCGGCGAGATCACGCCGGAGATGGAGTTTGTCGCGATCCGCGAGAACCAGCGCCGCGAAGAGGCGGCCGCCGAGATCGCGGCCCAGCACAAGGGGCAGAGCTTCGGCGCCGCGATCCCGCAGACGATCACGCCTGAGTTCGTGCGCTCCGAGGTCGCTCGCGGCCGCGCGATCATCCCCGCGAACATCAACCATCCCGAACTCGAGCCGATGGCGATCGGCCGCAACTTCCTGGTCAAGATCAACGCGAACATCGGCAACTCGGCCGTCACCTCGTCGATCGAGGAAGAGGTCGAGAAGATGGTCTGGGCGATTCGCTGGGGCGCCGACACGGTGATGGACCTCTCCACCGGCCGCAACATCCACGAGACGCGGGAGTGGATCCTGCGCAACTCGCCGGTGCCGATCGGTACGGTGCCGATCTACCAGGCCCTGGAGAAGGTCGACGGCAGCCCCGAGGAGCTGACCTGGGAGATGTTCCGGGACACCCTGGTCGAGCAGGCGGAACAGGGCGTGGACTACTTCACGATCCACGCCGGCGTCCTGCTCCGCTACGTGCCCCTGACGGCGAAGCGGCGTACCGGCATCGTCAGCCGCGGCGGCTCGATCATGGCCAAGTGGTGCCTTGCCCACCACCAGGAGAGCTTCCTCTACACCCACTGGGACGACATCTGCGAGATCATGGCCGCCTACGACGTCTCCTTCTCGATCGGCGACGGGCTCCGACCCGGCTCGATCGAGGACGCGAACGACGAAGCCCAGTTCGCCGAGCTGAAGACCCAGGGCGAGTTGACCCGCCGCGCCTGGGAGTTCGACGTCCAGGTGATGAACGAGGGCCCCGGTCACGTGCCGATGCACATGATCAAGGAGAACATGGACAAGCAGCTCGAGTGGTGCGAAGAGGCGCCGTTCTACACCCTCGGCCCGCTCACGACCGACATCGCCCCCGGCTACGACCACATCACCTCCGGCATCGGCGCCGCGATGATCGGCTGGTTCGGCACCGCGATGCTCTGCTACGTCACGCCGAAGGAGCACCTCGGCCTGCCGAACCGCGAGGACGTCCGCGAAGGCGTGATCACCTACAAGATCGCCGCCCACGCCGCCGACCTGGCCAAGGGCCACCCCGGCGCCCAGGCCCGGGACAACGCGGTATCCAAGGCCCGCTTCGAGTTCCGCTGGGAGGACCAGTTCAACCTTTCGCTGGACCCGGAGCGCGCCCGCGCCTTCCACGACGAGACCCTGCCCCAGGAAGGCGCCAAGGTCGCGCACTTCTGCTCCATGTGCGGCCCCAAGTTCTGCTCGATGGAGATCACCCAGCAGATCCGCGACTACGCCGCGGAGAAGGGCCTCGACGACGCGGAAGCCGTCGAGGCAGGGCTTCAGGAGAAGGCCGGCGAGTTCAAGAAGGCCGGCGGCGAGGTGTATCTGCCAGCGAAGTAGAGGCTGAGCCCCGCGAGCCGGGTTGGCGCGACAGGACCCAACAGAGCATGTTCGAAGAACTCAGGATCCGGCGGTTTCGACTGTTCGACGACCTTCACATCGGGGCGCTGCGGCGAGTCAACGTCCTGACCGGCCGCAACAACAGCGGCAAGACAACTCTGCTTGAAGCAATCCTGCAGTTGTGCGGAGGCGGCCATCAGGGCGCGGTCCTGACATCGAACCAGATCCGCGAGTTGACCCAGCCCGGCGCATCACCCTCCGACTGGGCCACGACCCGATTCGGCCACATCTTCCACGAATTAGACACCGGCACGACGGTCGACGTCGAAGGGCAACACTCGGAACAGGGAAAGCTATCCATCGAGATCTCCTTGGCGTCTCACGGCAGTACCAAGCTCCCGCTGGGCGACGGCCAGGACGCCGCGCCGATCAACGGGCCCGACGCCACTCTCCGCTACGTGTTTCGGCAGTCCGGCCGCCAAGCTGTCGAGACAACCCTCCGGTGCACGGCTGACGGTTTCGACGCCTCTGGACAGGAAGCCCTGCCGCCTTTTCCCGTCTCCATCGTGACAACGCGTAACGGGAACGTACGGGAAGACGCAGATCGGTTCAGCGCACTGCGACGAAAAAGGGGGCACGAGGTCGTACGAGACGCACTCCAGAAGATCGAGCCACGTCTGACCAGCCTCGAGATCAACTCGGGTCGAGGCGAACCGATGATCTTCGGCGACATCGGACTACCGGAACTTGTGCCGTTGAACGTGATGGGCGAAGGGATGGTCCGTGTCGCGCGGCTAGTTCTCTCCATTGCCACCTCGCCGAAGGGAGTCGTGCTCGTCGACGAAATCGAGAACGGCATCCACCATTCCGCCATGGAGAAGGTCTGGAAGGCCGTCCACGAGGCCGTGACGGCTAGCGACGTGCAGATCTTCGCGGCAACCCACAGCCTGGAGTCCATCCACGCCGCTCGCCGGGCGGTTGGGGATGACTTGCGCCTGATCCGCCTCCAACCCCACGTCGCATCGCGGCCCGTCGTCGACTACACCGAAGAAGCGCTGGCAGGAGCAATCGAGTTCGGCATGGAGGTGCGGTGACCGGCCCGGAGGCCCCGGAAGCGGCCTCTGCGTCGTCGCCGTCGGGCGCCGAGTCGATCTGGTGCTCTTCCCAGCTCCTGGTCGAGGGGAGGGACGACCTGCACCTGATTCGAGCGCTGATCAAGGCGCGCTCTCTGCCCCACGTTCAGGTGCGCCCCTACAACGGCGCCGACAACTTCAGGCGCTTCCTGGCTGGCCTGGTCGCGACTCCAGGCTTCGAGGCCCTGAGATCCTTGGGGGTTCTGCGCGACGCAGACCAGGATGCGGCCGCCGCCTTCGAGAGCATTCAGGACGCACTAAGGGCGAACGGCATCGAGCCGCCCCCAAAACCGGGCGCGCTGGAACACCGCGAAGCGGACGGCAGGACACTGCGAGTAGGCATTCTGGTGCTCCCCGAGGCCGGTACCGGGATGCTGGAGACTGTCCTTTGCCGGACTTTTGCCGATCAGTCGATCGCTGCCTGCATCGACGAGTTCATGGCCTGCGCCGCCGACGCCGGAGAACTGCACCGGGAATCGGACAAGGCGCGGGCATACGCTTACCTCGCGACACGGAGACGGCCCGGGGACGATATCGGCGTTGCAGCTCGCCAGGGCTTCTGGAATCTCGACCACGCGGCGCTGAACCCGATCGCAGACTTCGTCCGGAGTGTCGGGGCAAGGCCTCGCAGGCCAGCCCTGGTCAGCTCTCGGCCGCGCTAAGATGCGCCGCCGATGACGGAAAGTCGCCAGGAGAAGTTCTCGGGCACCAGGGAGGTCGCCGAGCGCCTCAGCTTCGACCTCGAGCCGCTGCAGCGGTATCTTGAGGAGCACGTCGAGGGCTTCTCGGGGGAACTCAGCGTGCGCCAGTTCAAGGGCGGGCAGTCCTGCCCCACCTACCTGCTCGAGGCCGGCGGCAAGAGCTACGTGCTGCGCCGCAAGCCGCCGGGCAAACTGCTGCCTTCAGCGCACGCGGTGGACCGGGAGTACCGGGTGATGACGGCGCTCGGGAACACGAACGTCCCGGTGCCCCGGACCTACTGCCTGTGCGCCGACGAGTCGGTCGTCGGCACGGTGTTCTTCGTCATGGAGCACGTGAAGGGCCGGATCCTCTGGGAGGCGCTGCTGCCGGGGATGGAACCGAACGAGCGGTTCGCGATCTACGACGCGATGAACAGGACGCTGGCCCGGTTGCACGCGGTCGACTACGAAGCCGTCGGGCTTTCCACGTACGGCAAGCCGGGCAACTACTTCGCCCGCCAGATCCATCGCTGGACGAAGCAGTACCTCGCCTCGGAGACGCGGGACATCCCGGCGATGAACGCGCTGATCGAGTGGCTGCCGGCGAACATTCCCGGCGACGACGAGACGACGATCGTCCACGGCGACTTCCGGCTGGACAACATGATCCTGCACCCGGAGCGGGCCGAGGTGATCGCGATCCTCGACTGGGAACTTGGCACGCTCGGCCATCCGCTCGCCGACTTCAGCTACCACACGATGCAGTGGGAGATCCCGAAGGAGAAGGGGGGCCTCAAGGGCCGCGATCTGGCCGCCATCGGCCTGCCGACCCTTGAGCAGTACCGCGACGCCTACTGCCGGCGCACCGGCCGCAACGGGATCCCGCACTGGAACTTCTACCTGGCCTACAACCTGTTCCGGAGCGCGGGCATCGCCCAGGGCATCGCCGGACGGGTGCGGGACGGCACCGCCGCGAGCGCCCACGCCAGGGAGGTAGGCGAATCCGTCCCGCGCACCGCCGGTCTGGCCTGGGAAGTCGCTCAGCGCGCCTGAACCTCGCGGTCCGTTCCACCGTAGAGGAACTCTGAATGGACTGGACCGCCATCCGGCTGCTCTACCTGAGCGAACTCCGCTCCGCCCTGCGGGAGCGGTCCGTCCTGATCAACGGGATCCTCGTCCCCCTGCTGATGTACCCGCTGATGATGTGGGTCATGTTCTCGGGCATCCTGTTCGTCACGGCGCGCTTCGAGAGCTTCGCTTCGCGGGTCGAGATCGCGGGCCTGCCCGCGGAGCACCGGGGAATCCTCGAGAGCCTGGACGAAGACGGCCGAACCGAGATCAACGAAGTCGACGCACCACCGGCCGGCGCTGCCTCCGCCTACCGGGAAGAAGTCGAGGAACGCCTTCTCGCCGGTGAACTCGACGCGGCCCTGATCTTCAGACCCACCGGCGACCCGCCCGGCAACGCCGCGGTCTCGCTGCTGAGCAACGGTTCGAGCGACCAGTCCCGGAACGCTCGCGGCCGGCTGGAGCGCGCGCTGTCCGCCGAGCGCACCGCCTGGCTCGACCGGATCGCGGAACAGCACGGGCTCGCCGGCACCGACTGGCAGGTCTTCGACGTGCGCTCGAACAACCTGGCTACCGGCCGGCAGATGGGGCAGTTCCTCATGGGGATGATGATCCCGCTGTTCTTCGTCCTCATGATCGCGAACGGCTGCCTCTACCCCGCAATCGACTCGACGGCCGGGGAACGCGAGCGCAACACCTGGGAAACCACGAGCACGCTCGCAACCCGGCGCCTCAACGTCGTGACCGCCAAGTACCTCTATGTCGCCACGATGGGCACCGTCGCCGGGGCGCTGAACGCGGCGGCCATGGTCGTTTCCTTCCGCTCCTTCCTCGGGCCGCTCTTCGCCCGGCTGGGAGGCGGCGACGGCGGCGGTCTCGCCTTCGAACTGCCCCTGGGCTCTCTGCCGATCCTGTTCCTCACCGCCGCGCTCCTGGGCGCCCTGATCGGCGCCGCGATGATGATCCTCGCGGCCTTTGCCCGCACCTTCAAGGAAGGCCAGTCCATGGTCACTCCCATCATTCTGGTCGTCGTCTTCCCGGTCGTCGTCCTGAACGACCCGGGCATGGCGTTCACGCCCGCGCTGGCCGGCATCCCGGTCGTCAACGTCGTCCTGCTCCTTCGTCAGGCGATCGCCGGCAACATGCTCTGGCTGCAGCTCGGAATCACGGTGTTTGCCAACGCCGCCGCGATCGTCTCCTGCCTGTGGATCGCCTCGCGCGTCCTGCGGGTCGAGGAAATCGCCACCGGCTCCTTCGATGGCAACTTCTTCCAGTTCCTGCGCCAGCAACTTCGCCCGGCGGGAGGTAAACCGTGAGCACTGTCCAGGTCGAGGTCCAGGGCCTCTCCAAGAACTTCTTCGACCAGTCCCGGGGCGAAGTCCACGCCGTCCAACAGGTGGACTTCGAGTGCCGGCGCGGCGAGATTCTCGGTCTGCTCGGCGCCAACGGAGCCGGCAAGACGACGACGCTGCGGATGATCTCGACCGTGCTCCAGCCGACCTCCGGAACGGCCCGAGTGCTCGGGCACGACGTCGCGAGCGAACCGGTCGAGGTGCGTCGCAACCTCGGCTTCTACTCGGCGAGCACCGCGCTCTACCCGCGGCTGACCGCCCGCGAGACCCTGACCCTGTTCGCGCGGGTCAACAAGTACCCGGCCGAGCGCACGAAGAGCCGGGTCGAGGAGATGATCGAACGGTTCGGCCTCGGCGAGTACGCCGGTGTGCGCATCGAGAAGCTCTCGAGCGGCATGAAGCAGAAGGTGTCGATCGCCCGCACGGTCGTCCACGATCCGCCGGTGCTCATCTTCGACGAGCCGACCGTCGGCCTCGACGTGCTGAACGCGCTCGACCTCCAGCAGGCAATCCAGGAACTGCGCGAGGACGGCAAGGCGATCCTGTTCTCTACCCACATCATGAGCGAGGCCGAGCGTCTCTGCGACCGGATCGCGATCATCGACAAGGGGCGAATCCGCGCCTGCGACGACCTCAAGGGGCTGAGGACGGCGACGTCCCGGCACTACCTCGAGGACATCTTCGTCCACTACGTCACCGCCAACGACGCGACGACTCCCTGAGCAGGCGCCGATGAACCGCCGCACCGTCACCGCGCTGGTCGGCAACGATCTGCGCCAACTCGCCCGGAACCCCCGGGTGCTGGTGTTCGCCGTCGCCCTGCCGCTCGTGATCTGGCCGCTGATGTGGTTTCTGACCTCGCTGACCACGGAGCGGCGGCAGGAGCGGATCGAAAGCCGCACGTACTTCTATGCCGTGGCGGATGACTCAGCGGACGCCGAAGCAGCCGCCGACGCGCAAGCCTGGCTGGAACGGGCCCTGGCTGTCGTCGGCGACGGGGATTCGCCCAGGGAAAGTCAAGCGGACGCCGAAGCCGAAACGGAAGCCGACCCGGAAGACGGCCCCGCGGTGCGATTCGAGCGCGTACAGGTTCCCGACGACTTCGTGGCCGCCCTCGCCGACGAACGCCTCCACGTCCACGTGGCCTGGGAATCCGGCGCCGCCGACGACCCCGGGGACGAAGCGGACGCTCAAGCCGACGACGAAACCGTCGACGGAGATCGGGAGACGATCGGGGTAACCGACGACGGCGCCCCGCGAGCCGTCCTCTCGTACCGCGCGGACCTCGACGCCTCGGACGCCGCCGAGGGGTACCTGCGGCGAGCTCTCGAGCGCACGCGGGTAGAGGTCCGCGAGGGACGACTGGCGGCCGCCGGCTTCGAGGTGCCGCCCGAAGATCTGCTGCGGGTCGATCGGATCGAAACCGCGAGCGAAGAACAGACTTCCGGGCTCCTGCTGGGACGCATCCTGACCGCGATCATCGTGATGATGATGCTGACCGGCGGCTCGATCGTCGCCACCGACGCGCTGGCGGGCGAGAAGGAACGCGGCACGCTCGAAACCCTGCTGACCACCGCCGCCAGCCGGATCGAGATCGTCACCGCGAAGAACCTCTCGATCCTGACCGTCGCCTTCGCCACGAGCGTCCTGAACATCGCGAACATCGTCGTCTGGATGCAGCTCGACGTGATCCCGGCGCCGGCCGGCCTGAAGCTCGTCATTCCCGTCGGCGCCGGCCTCCTGCTGCTGTTCCTGTACGCGCCGGCAGCGGTGCTTCTCTCGAGCAGCCTGCTGCTCGTCTCGGGCCGGTCGAAGACCTACAAGGAAGCGCAGTTGCTGTTCGCGCCCGTGATGCTCGTCTCCCTGGCCGTCGCGGCGATTCCCGTGCTGCCTGGCATCGCGCTGCGCAGCGCAATCGTCGTCGTGCCGATCGCCAACCTCGGTGTCGCCGCGAGGGAGATCCTGACGGGCCAGTACGACTGGCCGCTGATCGTCGCTGCCTGGGCGGTGACCGCCGCTGCCGCCGCCGTTCTCGCCCGCGCCTCGGTACGCGCGCTTTCGGCGGAGAAGCTGATCACGGCCAGCGACATCGACGCCGCGGACCTCACCGGGGGCCCCGCCCTCTTCCCGCGCCGCGTCGGTCGCTGGTTCGCGGTGCTCTGGGCGCTGCTCCTGGTCTGGCAACTGAACGTCGGGGGCGGGTTCGACAGTCGGCTGCTGATCGTGATCAACATGGCGATCTTCGGCGCCGCGGCGTGGCTGATGATCGCGCGCTACCGGCTGCCCATCCGCGAGACGCTGTCGCTAAGGGCGCCACCTCCGGCGGCCTGGCTCGGCGTCCTGATCGGCGTGCCGGCAGGCCTCCTCCTGGCCGACGGCGTCGTCCGCCTCGCCAGCCTGGCGATGCCGATCCCGGAAGAGTGGATCGAAGCGATGGCGGAGGCGTTCGGCACGGACATCCCGGTCTGGCAGATGCTCTTCTTCTTCGCCATCCTCCCCGGCATCTTCGAGGAGATCGCCTTCCGCGGCGTCCTGCTTCACGGTCTGAAGAGCCGGTTCAGACCCGTCCAGCTCGTGTTGGTTGCAGGCATCGCCTTCGGCTTCTTCCACGTCGACCTGTTCCGGATTCCGGGGACCTCCCTTCTCGGCGTCCTCCTCGTGATCACGGTGCTCAGGTCGGGCTCGATCTACCCCGCGATGGCTTGGCACGCCCTGCACAACGCCCTGGCGCTCGGCAGCGCACGGGTCGAGCAGATACGGCTGCCGGACCAGCCGACCTGGTGGCACTACGTCCTGGCCGCCCTGGCGATCCTTGTCGCCCTCCGGTTGATGGGGCGTCACCGAGGCCCGGGAACCTCGCGCACGCCGCTACGCGGCGGCCTCTGACGTCCCCGCCGGCTCTCCGACACTGGGTAATGGGATGGTCCGCCCCGCACCCTTACGGCCTCTCGTTGGGGCCAGAATGGTGTTTTCTTCCGAACAACAAGGAGGAGGCGGACCGTGAAGGAGGTTACTCGAGTCGGTATCGATCTGGGCAAGCATGTGTACCAGGTGTGCGGGATGGACGCGTCGGGCGCGGTGGTGTTTCAGCGTCAGTTGAAGGCACCGCGGCTGATGGAGTTGATGTCGCGGCTCAAGCCGTGCCTGGTGGGGATGGAGGCGAGCTGCGGCGCGCACCACTGGGTGGAGAAGCTGAGGGATCTGGGCCACGACGTGCGGATGATGAGTCCGCAGTTTGTCCGTCCGTACGTGAAGTCGAACAAGAGCGACTACCACGACGCGGAGGCGATCTGCGAGGCGGTGTCGCGTCCGACGATGCGTTTCGTGCCTTACAAGACGAAGGAGCGCCGGGCGCTGCAGCAGATCCACCGAAGTCGGGAGACGATGGTTGGTGTGCGCACGCAGTTGGCGAACCAGTTACGTGGTTTTCTGCGGGAGTACGGGATCGTGCTGCCTCAGGGTCTGGCGGTGATCAAGCGGGAGGTGCCTGCGATCGCGTCGGACCCGGAGCGGGCCCTGCCGGGCGACTTTCGGGCTCTCTTGTGCATGCAGCACCAGGCGCTGATGCAGGTCGACGATCAGGTGGCGGATCTGACGGCGATGCTGGAGCGGGAGTCGAAGGAGAACCCCCTGTCCGAGCGTTTGATGTCGATCCCGGGGATCGGTCCGATGGTGTCGACGGCGCTGGTGGCGTCGGTCGGCTCGGGCTGGGCCTTCAGCAGCGGCCGTCAGATGTCGGCGTTTCTCGGGCTGGTGCCTCGTCAGGCATCGACCGGCGGGCACACGAGGCTGTTGGGGATCAGCAAACGCGGGGACCGCTACATGCGGGCGCTTCTGATCCACGGTGCGCGGGCGGTGCTGCGCACAGCCCACAAGGGCGAGCGGACGCGGCTCAAGGAATGGGCTCTGGACGTCAAGCGGCGCCGGGGGGCGAACGTCGCCACGGTGGCCGTGGCCAACAAGCTGGCTCGAATCGCCTGGGCGGTGCTGCGACACGACGAACGCTACAGCGACGAACGCCATGTCGGCGGTCGAGCAAGGGACTCACGGGCCGCGGCGTAGACGGCTCGGGGAACAGCGAACCAACGATAGGAGAATCGCCCCACCAAGCAGTTTGCGGGGACTCATTCGAGCGATGGCGAAACAGGTCGGACCGGCGCGTTGAGAAGCCTGAGTCGGCGCAGGGCCCATCAAGAGGCCGTCTGGGTGTGAAGAGGCCGACGCGCGCGTATTCCATCGGGGCCAGGGAGCTCTCTCTCAGAGACTCCCACCAACAGGCCGAATACATGCAAGCAACTGCACCTACCTCGCCAGAAACCCGGAAAGAGCCCTTGCACAAGCGGGGCGGACCATACATGCGCCGACGTCCCCGTCGGCATTCCGGACCTGGGTGCGATACCGGGAACGCGGGTCAGAAGACCCGCGCCACGGCCTGCGGACCCGTCTTCCGGCCTCGCTACGTCAGTTGACCCAGGGACCACGACGGACGCTGTCGTCTTCGTCCTTCGGCTTCTTGCCGCCGGGCACGACGCGGAAGCGGCGGCGGCCGCGGCTCAGCTTCTGCTTCACGTACCAACGCTCGTAGCGGAGCCGCATCTCACGCATCAGACCCTTCGCACGCCCGGGTCGCAGGAGCACGAACACGGCGCCGACCGCCGTGCAGATGCCGAGGAACCCGGCAAAGTCCGTCGTCGCGAGGAATCCCACCCAGGCGAACGCGATCTCGATCCAGATGAACCACTTGGCGCGGATCGGCAGAACGAAGAACAGCATGATCGTCGCGTCGCGCCGGATCAGGGCGAAGGCGGCGATCACGATCGCGATCAGCATCCGCTGACCCTGCATCAGGACGAACGCCGTCGTCCCGGCAGCCCCTGCGGACTGAAGCAGAACCTGCGCGAGGCAGGCCACCAGGGCGGCCGCGCCCGCCGACATCCAGAGCAGGTTCCAGAAACGCTGGCGGCCCAGAGCCCACCGAAGATCGCCGGCGAACATGTAGAAGATCAGGAGCTCCAGCAGGAACCAGATCGACGGCCCGCCCCAGCCCGCCGCCGGGTAGGTCGCGAGCTGCCAGAGCATCCCCTGCTGCCACACGGAACTCGACAGGCGCATCAGGTCCGGCACGAAGGCCAGCCCGGGCAGGAACTGCATCGAGAAGGTGACGAAGAGCACCCCCACGAGCAGCAGGAGATCCCGCGCGTGCGGCCCGGAAAGGCCGCCGAAGCTCATTCGGCGCGCATAAGGTCCTCCACCCATCGTCATCGTGGCGTGACCTTACCTAGACTCCTTGAACAGGTGTCGTCTCTACAGTTGAGTCAAGTTTCGCCCACTGGGCGCGCCGGCGTCGCAGCCGGCATCCGGTCCGGCCGCAGGCTCGTCGGTCTGAGGCGAAGCCTCGCTAGGGAATGACCCGGAGGCCTTCCAGCTCCGCCGCAGCCGAGAGGCGTTCGTCGAGACACACGAAGGGAAGCGCGCCGCCGAACTGGTTCTGGATGAGCAGGGCCGCCCCGAGTTGGCCGGCGTCGGCAGCCCGGAGCGGATGGCGCGCCAGCAGAAGGTCCGCCAGGGAGCGGACCGCCAGCACGTCCGTCACCTCATCCCAACTCGTAGCGAGCTCATGGAACCGCTCCAGGACCAGGCGGCGCTCCGAACGAGACAGCACCCCCTCCCGGACCCGCCTCTCGACGGCGCTGACGATCTCCGTGCGCGTCCAGACCCAAGTGACGATGCGATCGTCCTCGGCAAGCCACTCTCGAACCCGTCGGCTCTCCCGCTCGGCAAGAAACAGCGGAACGAGAGCGGATGCATCCCAGTACCTCACACTGCCCCAGTCTCACGGCTACCCTGGACTCAGAGGCGGTCGACCCGGTCCTCGGTCAGCGCCTCGGAGACTCTCGCGTCGAGGGCGAGCGGCGGCTCACCGAGGATCCGGGCCGCGCTCCCTTTGCCCGGACGGACCACACCCGCACTGACGAGGCGCGTCCGCAGGTCGTCGTCGTCCTTCACGGCCGGCGCCAGCAGTCTGGCCACCGGTTTCCCACGATCCAGAACCTGAACTTCGCCGCCACGGCGGACCTCGCGCAGGTAGCGGGAGAGGTTCGCCTTCAGGTCGGAGATCGATACCGCGGTCACGGAGACCAATATAGTCTCCTTCATGTGACCAGACAAGTCACTATCCGTTCGGACCGCGCGCCAACACCCCCGGCCGCCGTCGGTATCATCCGTCGAGCGCGCGACCGGCCACCTCAGTTCATCACGCCACGGAGACCACAATGGACCGCGACACCGCTTGGAAGACCGTCCAGGAGTTCGTCAAGGCGCCCGGGCTCCGAAAACACATGCTGGCGGTCGAAGCCGCGATGCGTTGGTACGCCGAACGGCTCGGCGGCGACCCGGAAGCCTGGGGCCTCGCCGGCCTGCTCCACGACTTCGACTGGGAGATCCACCCCACCCTGGAGCAGCACCCGGCGGACGGCGCCGCGATTCTCCGCGAGCGCGGCCTGGACGAGGAGATCATCCGCACGATCCTCTCGCACAACACGGAGGGGACCGGCGTCGAGCGGGAAGCCGCGCGCGACTACGCGCTGCTCGCCTGCGACGAGATCACCGGCCTGATCAGCGCCGCCGCCCTGATCCGCCCCAGCAAGGACGTCCGCGACGTCCCGCTCAAGTCCGTCCGCAAGCGCTGGAAGCAGCGGGCCTTCGCCGCTGGCGTCGACCGCGAGCACGTCGAGGAAGTCACCGCCGACTTCAGCCGCGAGTGCTTCGACGGCGAGCTCGAACTCTGGCAGCACGCCGGCAACGTGCTCGTGGCAATGCAGGGAATCGCAGCACAGCTCGAACTCGACGGCCGCCTGGCGAAGTGATCTTCCCGGCTCTGTTGGCGTTGCTCGCGGGGGCCGCAGCGGCGCCACAACACGCTGCCCCACCCAACGTCCTCTGGATCGACATCGACGATCAATCGCCCTGGTATTCGAGCTACGGGCACGACCTCGTCGAGACGCCCAACATCGACGCGCTGGCGCGACAGGGCGTTCTGTTCGAGCGGGCGTACGCGCCGACGCCGGTGTGCAGCCCGACCCGTTCCTCGCTGATTGTCGGCAGCTACGCGATTCGGATCGGGGCGCATGACCATCGTTCGGGGCGGGTCCCCGGCTACCAGATCCATCTGCCGGAAGGGGTCGTAACCGTTCCCGAACTCTTCCAGGCTGCGGGCTACGAGACCTACAACGCGAGCAAGGACGACTTCAACTTCACGTACGACCGCACGAGGCTCTACACGATCGGTCCCCAGCCGTCGGAGATCCCGTCCTGGAAGGGCCCGCAGGGCGGTGGACACTGGCGCGACGTACCCGAAGGCAAGCCCTTCTTCGGTCACATGAAGGTATCCGGCGGCAAGGTCGTCGCGGACATCGCCGAGGAAGTGAAGGCGCTTGGTCTGGCGCCCGTGGATTCAGGGGACGTGCCAGTGCCGGCGCAGTATCCCGACATTCCCCAGGTGCGCCGGCACATCGCGAACCACTACAACTCGATCCTGCGCACGGACGACCAGGTAGGCGAGCTGGTGGCGGAATTGAAGGCCGACGGACTCCGGGAAAGCACGATCCTTGTGCTCTTCTCGGACCACGGCTCGGATCTGCCCCGGAGCAAGGAGTTCTCCTACGACGAGGGCCTGAGGATACCGCTGATCGTCGTCGCGCCGGGACTTGCCGAAGTCGTGAAGCCCGGCACGCGGCGGTCCGACCTCGTCAACCTGATGGACATCGCGGCCACGTCGCTGGCGCTTGCCGGCCTCGACGTGCCGGGGTTCATGGACGCGCGGAACATCTTCGATCCGGACTACCGCCGCGACTACGTGTTCACCTCGGCAGACCGCATGTCGAACGTCATCGACCGGGTCCGATCGGTGGTGGGGCCGCGCTTCCACTACATCAGGAACTTCATGCTGGACAGACCGCTGATCAACTGGGGCCACCGGGAGATGATCGACATCATGCGCAATCCGGACGACAGCAGTTTCCTGACGATCCGGCGATTGGCCGAGGAAGGCAGGCTGACGCCCGCCCAGGCCGCGCCCTACGGACAACGCGTCGCCGAAGAACTCTACGATCTCGAGAACGATCCGGACGAAGTGGTCAACCTGGCCGAAGATCCCGCCCATGCCGACGTGCTGAACGAGATGCGCGACGCGCTGGCACGCTGGATCGAAGAGACGGACGACAAGGGCCAGTACCCCAGGTCCCAGGCCGCGATGGACGAGATCACGGAGCGCTTCGCCACGGACTGGCTTAGAAGCCCCGAGTTCCGCGATCTACCGTAGGGAAGGCACCGTCGTCGCCTGAAGCGCGCCGTCGCCTGTACCCGCTACGGAGCCTTTGGGCATAGCGGCCGGGCTCGAACTCGACGGCCAGGTCGCCAGCTAGGGCTTCTGTCCGGCCCCAGGGGCGTCAACGGTTCGCCGTGCTTCGTCGACCAGCTACTTGACCTTGTCTGGACTGCGGAGACAGAATGCTGACATTAGGGGCCGAAGATGAGTGACGGACCACACCGCAGCCTGCCGCTTGATCGACGTTGGAGGCGGTTCACCGAACGCGCTGGCAACCCTAACTTCACTCAGGGTGACGTCCATGAAGCGCTGACGACCGCCCTGGAGGCCGACGCTCGAAGGGCCCTTTCCAAGAGCCTCCTCAAGAGCCTTGCGACCGGGTTGGCCGACCGTCAGATCTCACTGGACCGAAACGCCGAGATTAGGCGTCTCAAGCAACTCAGGCTACAGGCACGATCCGACATTGCCCGCGACCTCATGGACTACGTAATCCTCAAAGCGAGAAGCGGCCAACGACGAGACCTGTCACATGCCATGCGGAGAGTCCTGCTGAACCTAGGAGCCAGCCGGGTACGCCAGATCGAAGAGCATTGCCTCCGCCACTCTTCACCGCAAGCTGAACTCGTGCCTACCCGGGCGGCAGAGGCGCTTCGAACTGCGAGTCTCGCCGATCCAGTCCAACGGTTGCTTGATGCCGGTCGAGTTCCTGCACCGACCTCCCACGCGGCAAAGACGGGACTCGACGATGGAATCCCCTTGCTCGACACCAGCCCATGACGAAGCCAGCACCTCAACTTCATGTGGATGTCGTAGAGGGTGGCGGCAAACCGCGTCGCAACCGGGAACGCTGTGAGATCGGACACAACCTGCGATTCGACGCGTCGCGGCTAGCTAGCTACTGCCTAAAGAACTGGGATAACCGAGTCTTCGATGCGCTCGTCCTCGCGGCGACCGTTCAGTACTGCGACCACACGAGGGCGCGCTCATCCGTGAGTTGGGCTAGGTCATTCTCTGTCCGAATTCCCGTCCATGAGCCGGACCGGTGGAGCTCGCCCGAAGTCTCCGTCCCCTTGATCCAAGCCCTAAACCTCGTGACCGGCGACGACTGGTACATCGAGTTCGTCGAACGGCGCACGACGAAACGGCCCCCACGACAGCAGCTTCTACAGTCGCCCACCGATTCACACGCAGTCGTTCCCTACAGCGACGGCCTCGACTCTCTCATGGTTGCCCACCTCTGCGAATCCACGAGCGGCAACGGGCTCGTCCGCGTTCGACTCGGAACGACTCCCGCGAGAAAGAAACCCACAACGAACGGTGCTGTCCCGTTCGCGTCTGTCCCCTACAAGGTCTCGTACGCTCCTCGGCGGGCCGCCGAGAGCAGTTCCCGGTCTCGCGGGTTCAGATTCCTCCTCCTGAGCGGCATGGCGGCCTATCTCGCACAAACCACGAAGATCGTCCTCCCCGAGAGTGGCCAGGGAAGCCTAGCAGCCCGTGGTGAAAGTCGCCCTTGGCGGCCATTTCGCCAGGGCAGTAGAATGTCGTCATGGCTATGGGCAAAAAGCGTCGTGGTGGGAGCCAGGAGCCTCTCTGGGTGTCGGGCGGCGATCTGCCGCGAAGCTCTGGTCACCCGTTCTATGAGCGTTTGAACGGCTTGCTGGAGTCGAGGGGTTTCGACGAGTTCGTGGAGTCGGAGTGTTCGGAGTTCTACGCGGAGCGCATGGGCCGACCGAGTCTGCGTCCGGGCCGGTACTTCAGGATGTTGCTGTTGGGCTACTTCGAGGGTTTGGACTCTGAGCGTGGCATCGCGTGGCGGGCTCAGGACTCGCTGAGCATCCGGCGGTTTCTGGACTTGGGTGTAACTGAATCGGCCCCGGATCATTCGACGATTTCGCGTACTCGTCGGCTGATCGCGGTGGAGACTCACGCGAAGGTGTTCTCGTGGGTTCTTGGCGTCCTGGCGGATTCGGGTCTGGTGTCGGGGAAGACGGTGGGGGTGGACGCGACGACTCTGGAGGCGAACGCGGCGCTGCGAAGCATCGTGCGTCGTGACACGGGCGCGGAGTACGAGGAGTTCGTTCGGGGCTTGGCGGCGGCCTCGGGTGTGGCGACGCCGACGAAGGCGGAGTTGGCGCGCTTCGACCGCAAGCGGAAGAAGAAGTTGTCCAACAAGGAGTGGGAGAATCCGCACGATCCGGATGCAGAGGTAACGAAGATGAAGGATGGCCGCACGCACCTTGCGTACAAGGCGGAGCAGGCGGTGGACCTGGAGTGCGGGACCATCCTGGGCGTGACCATCCACGGCGGCGCCAAGGGGGACACGGAGTCTCTCTTCGCGACGCTGGAGGAGACCTTCGATCAGGTCGAGTCGGCGGTCGGCGACTCGTCGGTGATCGAGGAAGTCGTTGCGGACAAGGGGTACCACAGCAACGCCGTTCTCGCCTCCATCGACGAGTTGGAGCTTCGCAGCTACATTGCGGAGCCGGACCGTGGTCGTCGTCGTTGGAAGGGCAAGAAGGACCTGCAGGCCATCGTGTACGCGAACCGTCGGCGAATCCGGGGGAATCGAGGCAAGCGGATGCAGCGCCAGCGCGGCGAGCGCCTCGAACGGCCTTTCGCCCATCAGTTCGAGACCGGCGGCATGCGACGGCTGCATCTGCGCGAGTGCGGCAACGTGCTCAAGCGGGTCTACCTTCAGGCCTGCGGCTTCAACCTCGGGCTGCTGATGCGTACGCTCGTGGGAGTCGGAACGCCGCGGGCCTTGCAGGGACGGTCTGCGGCGTTCCTCGACGCCCTGGCCGGCCCACACGGGGCGCCTTGGGAGCGTCTTGGCCGGGCTTTCCGCCGGTTCCTCGCCCGATGGCGGGAAAACCGCGCTGCCAGCCGCCCCAACTTCAACTTCGTCTTCCTCGCCGCTACCCAACCTCAAGCCTGAACCAACCACATCGCTCGGACCGCACGACTACTTCTGCCACGGGCTGCTAGGCCAGGCACCTGTCGAGCACTCCCCGCTACGTCCAAACGACATCCGGCGTGTCGAGTACGACTTGCCCGCGGTCAGCAGCGTCTCACCCCAGCAGCAGAGGCTGGCCGCTCCCGACCGGTTTGAGCGGGGCGACCATTCGGTTGTTGGTGTAGAGGTTGGTGCTGTTGTGCTCGACGATGGAACCGTTGCTGGACGAGACGTCCGCCCCGTCCTCGGCTTTGTACTTGACCGGTACGCGAGGGCCGCCTCGCTCTCGCGTCTGATTGGCCGAGTGGAGTCGTCCGAGCGGGCCGGGTCGCTGAAACAGCTTCTGGAAGGCAGTCTAGAGTTTCTCGAACAGGAGCAACAGGTGCTTGCCACGGCCATTGTGGCTGGGCCTGAACCTGTAACCCCCCTGGATTCTCAACGCCAGCAAGAGGCCATGCTGAGCCAGCAGTGGCTGAGGGCAGTGTTCAGGTCCGCGGTCCGCACTCTGTCGAGGTCGGAGATAGAGGATCTGGGCCTCGGGGCAGGGCTGGAACCCACCGAGGCCTTGAGAGCGATCAGCGTTCGCCCTGCGTCGCTACGACTGGCAGTTGCCGACGCGAAATCGGTATTCCGGGCCGAGCTGGAGCTGTTACGAGAGAACATGCCTGCGCCGCTACAAGATGAAATCGACGACCTCGGGGTCCCTCGAAGATGAGGGCACTCATGTTTCTGATGGCTGCGCTGACAAGGTCTCTGGCCTCTGCCGTTGCGCAGAAGGACGGGAAAGGGCCGTCTACGGACGTTGAGTTGAGGATACCCGACGATGTGTGCATCGGGGGCCTTGGCGGAGTCGCATCCAGTCGATCCACACTGTCCTTCGGGTCGGGGAAGCACGACCACGACATGGTCTGTTACGTGCAACCCGCTCTGTTACCCCTCATACCAGTCTCTTACTATGACGACCAGGGGGCAGTGTTACCAAGGCATCTCGCTTGTTCCGAATCTGCCGCCAATGTTCGACGACCCGTTGAACGGCGGAAATGAGGACGGGAGAATCAACGCGAGCGATGAAATGTACGGGTCCTTGAGACTTTGGCTGGATGCCGACCATAACGGGAGGACGGACGCGGGCGAGTTGATCTTGTTGGCTTCGGTCGGATTGACCGAGATCGAACTCGATTACACCGACGACCACGCACATGACGATGAGCACGGGAACACGTTCAGGTACTCAGCACCTGCGCACTTCGCCGACGGGCGATCGGAACGGAGCTGCGGCGGTCCGGCGTTCCGGTGGAAGAGCTGCCGGACGGTCTGCGCATCGAGGGAAACCCCTTTCTTTCCGCGGCGCCGGGTGCGCCGCGCGTCTTGATCGATACCTACGACGACCACCGCATCGCGATGAGCATGGCTCTCGTCGGCCTTCGGCGAGGAGGGCTCTCGATTCGCCGGCCGGCGGTGGTTGGCAAGTCCTACCCGGGCTTCTGGGCCGACCTCGAGGGGATTGCACTGTGACTGCGATACTTCAGCACGCTTCTCTAGAGGCCGCCCACGAAACCGGAGGATCTTCATACGCTGCCGCGCGCTGGTGGTTGCCGGAGAGAGTCAGTTCGGCTAGAATCCGTACCCGTTCAAAGTACCCGTTCAAAGTCCAAGGCCGTGTCCATGTCCCTCAATACACGGGATCGGCCGCGGGCGCTTCGCGCGCGGCCGGCTTGGCGAGAACTTACACAGAGGAGCATGTCTATTGAGTGTTTTGTGATCGTTGATCGGGTCACGTTCATCGTTGGCCGACCTTCCTTGGAGGCGCTACGAACCGACTGCAAGCACAGGAGGCGCTCATGCTGAAGAAGTGCGTGTACCCCCTGATGCTGCTCGCGACGGCGGCGTTGCTCTCACTGCCCATCATTGGGCAGGAACAGGATGCGGGGCAAACCGCTCAGGCGTTCATCGACGGACTGGATGTCCGAGAGCCTGAACTCGCCGAGAGGGCCCTAGTCATTGAGGACACGTTCGTTAGTCCAGGCGGTAGCAAGTTGATCGTGAGAGTCAGAAACCACGACTGGAGAACCATCACCGCTTGGGCGGTTGAGGTCGTGTTCGGCAGCAGGGAGGGGCAGGCGCGACACTCCGTCTACGCGGCGGACTACTACGTCACGCTGCTCGACGAGAAGCCCGAAGAGCGTTCGGCGATCAGACCGGGAGACAGTCAGGAGCTTGAGTACGAACTTCCTGAATCCTACAGCCTATCTGAAGACCGCTTTGCCCGAGGTGACTATTCGGTTGCCACCGTGAGAGTGCAGGCGGTGGTGTTCGACGACGGTAGTTTCTCGGGCAGCAATCTCGAGCCTGTGCAGTACATACTGAAGCAGCGGTACGCCCGCGCCGTAGCAATTGTGCGAATGCTCGATCGCATTGACTCAGCGCAGCGTAGTGGGACGCCGGACTCACTTCTTGAACCAGCTCAGATCGAAGCGGCCACGCGCGCAGCTAGGTCGCCGCTGGAACCAATAGGACGGCACCAGGAAACTACCCGTTTCGATCTAGCCGCCTTCATCCACCGAGAAGAGAACACGGTTGGGGAGCAGTGGGCTGTGGCGGTCCGGAGGGCCTTGTGGAATGAAGCCGCAGCGCTTGGACAGGCCCCCCAGGACTTGCGGGCACTGGACCCGCAAGTCCTGGCGCCAGACGCCCTGCACCGAGCCGTTGAGGATGCAAGCCGCTTCTTCCTCCAAACGGAACTGGACCTCCTGGCAGCCAACCTTCCCGAGTCTCTTCGCCCGAACGTCGGGAGGATTTTGGACGAGAGGATCGAACGATGAGGAGGTGCAGCGTCATCGTTGGGCCATCGCTTCTGTGCTTGGCGCTGGGAGCCGGCGATGTGTCGGCGCAGATACCCGCGTGGCCCTGCCTCCATCCAACTCAAGTCCACTTTGACGGAACGCCGGAGAACTGTCCGACGCCCGCAACCACCACTGGGACTTGGCGCATCAGTTGTGCGCCGCTCTGCTACAACCAGACCATTCACTACGTGGGGCTGACCGTAGTCGGCCAGTGCTTTAGACGTCTTTTCGTGGGCTGGGACCACTGCGCTCCTTCTTCCATCCTGATATGGTCGGTGACGCACGATTCGTTCACCGCAAGTGGCTTTGACGGGAAACGCCTCTGGTGGGGAGGGTGCGGTTCCACACCTCGGTTCGTCTTCACCGGTTGCGGCGTAGGATGTAACGACACGCTGCTTTGCGACGACCCGCTAATTGTGTCCCTAGAAGACGAAAACTACAGTCTGACGAACACGGCCGACGGTGTGCAGTTCGACCTGAGCGGAGATGGTGACTTGCAGCAGGTGCCGTGGACGGCTAAAGGCTCGGATGATGCCTTTTTGGTGTTGGACCGAAACGGCAACGGCCAAGTGGACAGCGGATTTGAGCTGTTCTCGCACGTCTCGCCCCAACCGGCAAGCGATGCTCCACACGGCTTCCGAGCACTGGCAGTGTTTGACGAACCGCTGAACGGGGGCAACAGCGACGGGAAGATCACCGCCGAAGACGAGATCTTCTCCGCACTACGTCTGTGGCTCGACAAGAACCACGATGGCAGCACGGGCCGTGGCGAACTGCTCACGCTGTCGAAGGCTGGCTTGACGGAACTCAACCTGTCGTACACGGCGGCGAACTCCCATACGGACATCCACGGTAACACGTTCAAGTACTCAGCCCCGGCTCACTTTGAGAACGGTCGGATCGTGGATGCCTGGGTCGTGTTCTTTAACCTGGAGTCGTGCCCCGCGTGCCGGAGCACAGGCGCCGACTGACGATGCCCCACTTCGGCTTGACCGGCCTCCGCCTGGCCAAACCCGGCGGAGGCGGTTTCGCTTCGGCGAATGGGCCCGCCGCGTCACAGCAGTTGGTTTCTTGAGGTTTGATTCCGGCATTCAAGTCCGGGGCGGCGGCGGCGGATGCCGGCACCAGTTGTTGGGAGGACTCCGATGAAGCAACGCTTGATCTTGTTAGGATGCGTCGCGGCTGCTGTCGCGGTATCCGCCACGCTACTGATCGTTCATGCACTCGACGAGTCCGGTTCGGTCGAGTCCGACCCGCTTGACCTAGAGGGGGTCAGCCTAGCGGCGCTACCTGGGTATCTCCGCTGGTGGGCAGACTGCATTGAGGAGGGATTGCCTCGCGTCGCGGTCACGGTTGGCGAGGACGGGCGGGTTGTCCGAGGAAGGGTGGAAGTGACGGATCCACGTCCTGGCTGCCGAGACCGCCTTCGACATCTGCGCCAAGACCTCGCGGTTCCCGCCCGTAGCCACGAGTGAATCTCTTCGAGAAGCTCGCCGAGCCGCCGGTCGACCAGCAGCTCGCGACGGCCGTCAACTTTGCGCTGCGCCAACTTCCCCAGCTCATCAGGACGTTCAAGCTGTAGCTGCGCTGCGGTTAGGGGTCGGGCTGCCGAAAAAACGACCTGGGCCAGGGCCAATCGAGCCGCTTCCGGAAGTCTGTGAACGAGAGGGGCGCCGCGCCAACTCCCGCGCGCTCTCCGTGGTGGTTTCGAGATCTCAGGTGGAGGCATCGCTCGGAGACTGAGCCACCCATCGCGCAGAAAGTGATCCACCCTCGGCCCTGACACCGGTAGCTTGGTCTTGTCTAGGAGGACCAAGGCGATCGCGCTCGGCATCGAGGCCGGCAAGCGCCGCCGCCGAGTCTGGTTCCGCAAGGCCTCCGATCTCGTCCGCGATCTGATCGAAGCTCGCGACCATCGGGAGCTGGGCCGCCTCCAGCAGAAGCTCCACAGGGTTGACGTCCTGATCTGCGACGAGCTCGGCTTCGTCCCCTTCGACCGCGCCGGAGGCGAGCTGCTCTTCAACGTCTTCGCCGGCCGCTACGAGCGCCGCTCCAACCATCGGCACCTCCGACCTATGTCTTCGGCGACGAGAAGCTGACCACGGCTCTCCTCGACCGCCTCTCCCACCACGCCCACATCCTCGCCACCAAGGGCTCCTCCCATCGGACACGGCTGCGCAAGAGCACCTCGTGAATCCGGAGCGCACGACGCGAAACCCAACGGCCGCGGCACCGCCGCTGACGGGACCGCAACCGCGGGCGGCTGCGGAAGCTGCCGGCGTCGCGGAAGACGGCAGACCGTTTCCCGCACCCCCTCGGAAGACCGGCAGACCGGTTTCCCACAGCTACAGCAGCCGCGGCGGCGACTGACTCAAGGAGACCCTGAGAGCGAAGACTCGCGTGCACTCGAACACGGCCGAGGTAGCTCACTTTCCAAACGTTGGGTGGCTCACTTTCGGAGCGTTGCCGACATTCAGGAAGGGGAGTGTATCGAATAGTGCCCGCGCCGCGCCGCGAGACGGGAGTCCCTGCGAGCGATCCGGGAGGCCGAACGGGCAAGCGGTGGGCAGGACACAGACGGTCTGGAAGCCGTGGCAGTTAGGTGATTCTGTCCGACGATGATCTTACTGAGACAGTCTCTGCCACATTCTCTAGCCACTTGGTCGCGAGCATGGCGACTTGCACCGCGGCATCCACCTTCACAGCCCCATCCTTCGCCTCTAGGATCTTCTTCGCCTCTTCGAGCATCTTGAACATCCACTCGACATCGCTGTAGCGCTCTTTGCCCCCAACCTCTTCTTCGCGTTTCAGGTGCGCGTTGTACACGATTCCGTAGAGAGTGTCTCGAAAAGTCCCCCTGGGAGAAGAGACCAAGTTCAACGTGTGTTTCGTCCATGAAGTTAGCTCGGCCTCGCTGAGCCCGATGGGAGTCGTCCACTTGGTAGATTCGGTGTCCTCATCCCAACCAGGAAATCCCGGAAGCACCTCCACTTCCTTCGCCATGTCCAAAGAGAATCCGAGAGAGAGCGCTTTGAGATCTAGTTGCTCCTTCACTCGTATCCCTTCCCAATGACCCACGGCATTGAGCCAAAACCGAATGCGATCATGCCCCATGTCTTTTCTCATTCCTTTCTGCGGCTCTCGGTCGCCACTCATTGGAGGCTATGTTTCTGCATGATCTAGGTCAACTACGACGACGTCTTCAGGCCGGAGCGGGGAATCGGGCGTTCTCTCGCCCCGCAGCCTTCTCAGCAGCCGTTCTTGGTCCTCGGTCAGTTCGGTCTGAGGTCGATAGGGTCGCTCCAAGTGGTAGTGGCCGTGACGCACATGCCGGAACCTTCCCGGACGAGTTCGGGGGTCGGCAGAACATCCGCGAGCTTGATACGCTGGATCAGATGAGAATCGTGGCGGCGTGGCTGGTGGGGAAACGACTCAAATACCGGGACCTCATCGCGGCGAACGGGCTGCCGTCGGGGGCGCACGAGACAGCTGCCCGGAACCTGTCAACGACTATGGCACAGGGTGTTTCTGGATTTAGTGAGGTTCCTCCGTTGTTTCAGGGTCGGGCTTGTTGATCCAGACTTCGGTGGGCGGTGGCTGATGGGCAGGTCGACCTCGAACGAATCGTTCGGGGTGTCGGTTCCAGGCTTCGGTGAGGGTGCGCTGTCGCTGGTTGAGCACGGCTTGAGCTCGGCCGTTGTGGACGGTTTCGGGGGTGAGCATGGCGATGCCGTGATGTCGATGCTCGGTGTTGTACCAGGGGAAGAAGGCCCTGCAGAAGGCGGTCGCCGCGTCCTGGTCAGCGAAGCGGGGCGGAAAGCCGGGGTGATACTTGAGCGTCTTGAACTGGGCTTCGGAGTAGGGGTTGTCGTCGCTGACCTGTGGTCGGCCAAGGGAGCGGACGACGCCGAGGCGTGCCAGCAGTTGGGCGGTACCTTGAGCGGTCATCGGCGAGCCGCGGTCCGAGTGCAGTGTGAGCGTCTCGGGCTTGACGCCGTAGTTGAGGCAGGTCTCCTCGATGAGTGTTTGGGCGAGAACGGAGTTCTCGCGATCGGCGACCATCCAGCCGACCGCGTAGCGGCTGAAGAGGTCGAGCAGGACGTAGAGGTAGTAGTAGCTCCAGGTTTGGGGTCCGCGCAGTCTGGTGATGTCCCACGACCAGACCTGGTTGGGTGCCGTCGCGACGAGCTCCGGCTTGGCGTACTGCGGATGGACCCGCTGGTTGCGGCGGTCCTTCACCGGGTGGTTCGCGCCGAGAATGCGGTACATGGTGCGTTCCGAGCACAGGTACCTGCCCTCGTCTAGCAGGGTGGCCACCACTTCAGCGGGCGCCCGGTCGACGAACCGTGAAGAGGCGAGCGTGTCTCCGACTCGTTGCCGTTCGGCCTCGCTCAATGCCCGGGCGGGTGTGGGACGGGGCTGCCGTCGCCCGGGAGCAGGCCTCGTTCGACGATAGAACGTCGATCGCGACACGCCCAAGGCCCGGCATGCCGGCGCGATGCCGACCTGCCGGGCCAGGGACGCCGCCGCCATCAGCAGTCCTTCCCGTCTTTGAGGCTGAATCCCAGCAGCCCTGCAACTTTTCCCTGGACGTCCAGGATCGTGTGGGCGGCGGCGAGTTCCTTCTCCAGCCGCCTCACCTTCGCCTCCAGCCGCCTTACCTTCGGCGCCAAGTGGTTGGCCTCGACAGGCTTGCGACCTCGCTTCTTCGGACTCAGACCCGCAAGGGCACCCTCTCGACGTGCCTTGCGCCAGTTGGCCAGATGGGAGCTGTACAGGCCTTCGCGCCGAAGAAGACGCCCCACCTCGCCGCGGTCCGCGCATCGGTCCGCCTCCTCCAGAATCCGCACACGATACTCCGCCGTGAACTGCCGCCTGGACGGCCTCGCCACCACCTCGGCGTCAGGAACCCTCCCCGCGGTCGGCGCGCCGGCTCCGGGGGCCTCGTCGCTACGCTCCTCAGCCCCCGGAGCCGGAACCTCCGAGCCACCATCCACTCTCTGCTCTCGTCTTGACATCGATCCTCCTTGCCAACGTGTGCCCTCCACTATTCAACGGATTGACCGCTGTGTCACGTACGTTGGCAGAGAGGGTACAAGATGAAATCGACGACCTCGGGGTCCCTCGAAGATGAGGGCACTCATGTTTCTGATGGCTGCGCTGACAAGGTCTCTGGCCCCTGCCGTTGCGCAGAAGGACGGGAAAGGGCCGTCTACGGACGTTGAATTGAGGATACCGACGATGTGTGCATCGGGGGCCTTGGCGGAGTCGCATCCAGTCGATCCACACTGTCCTTCGGGTCCGGGAAGCACGACCACGACATGGTCTGTTACGTGCAACCCGCTCTGTTACCCCTCATACCAGTCTCTTACTATGACGACCAGGGGGCAGTGTTACCAAGCCATCTCGCTTGTTCCGAATCTGCCGCCAATGTTCGACGACCCGTTGAACGGCGGAAATGAGGACGGGAGAATCAACGCGAGCGATGAAATGTACGGGTCCTTGAGACTTTGGCTGGATGCCGACCATAACGGGAGGACGGACGCGGGCGAGTTGATCTTGTTGGCTTCGGTCGGATTGACCGAGATCGAACTCGATTACACCGACGACCACGCACATGACGATAAGCACGGGAACACGTTCAGGTACTCAGCACCTGCGCACTTCGCCGACGGGCGATCGGTCCTTGCCTGGGTGGTCTTCTTCAACATAGCAGCCCGTGGTGAAAGTCGCCCTTGGCGGCCATTTCGCCAGGGCAGTAGAATGTCGTCATGGCTATGGGCAAAAAGCGTCGTGGTGGGAGCCAGGAGCCTCTCTGGGTGTCGGGCGGCGATCTGCCGCGAAGCTCTGGTCACCCGTTCTATGAGCGTTTGAACGGCTTGCTGGAGTCGAGGGGTTTCGACGAGTTCGTGGAGTCGGAGTGTTCGGAGTTCTACGCGGAGCGCATGGGCCGACCGAGTCTGCGTCCGGGCCGGTACTTCAGGATGTTGCTGTTGGGCTACTTCGAGGGTTTGGACTCTGAGCGTGGCATCGCGTGGCGGGCTCAGGACTCGCTGAGCATCCGGCGGTTTCTGGACTTGGGTGTAACTGAATCGGCCCCGGATCATTCGACGATTTCGCGTACTCGTCGGCTGATCGCGGTGGAGACTCACGCGAAGGTGTTCTCGTGGGTTCTTGGCGTCCTGGCGGATTCGGGTCTGGTGTCGGGGAAGACGGTGGGGGTGGACGCGACGACTCTGGAGGCGAACGCGGCGCTGCGAAGCATCGTGCGTCGTGACACGGGCGCGGAGTACGAGGAGTTCGTTCGGGGCTTGGCGGCGGCCTCGGGTGTGGCGACGCCGACGAAGGCGGAGTTGGCGCGCTTCGACCGCAAGCGGAAGAAGAAGTTGTCCAACAAGGAGTGGGAGAATCCGCACGATCCGGATGCAGAGGTAACGAAGATGAAGGATGGCCGCACGCACCTTGCGTACAAGGCGGAGCAGGCGGTGGACCTGGAGTGCGGGACCATCCTGGGCGTGACCATCCACGGCGGCGCCAAGGGGGACACGGAGTCTCTCTTCGCGACGCTGGAGGAGACCTTCGATCAGGTCGAGTCGGCGGTCGGCGACTCGTCGGTGATCGAGGAAGTCGTTGCGGACAAGGGGTACCACAGCAACGCCGTTCTCGCCTCCATCGACGAGTTGGAGCTTCGCAGCTACATTGCGGAGCCGGACCGTGGTCGTCGTCGTTGGAAGGGCAAGAAGGACCTGCAGGCCATCGTGTACGCGAACCGTCGGCGAATCCGGGGGAATCGAGGCAAGCGGATGCAGCGCCAGCGCGGCGAGCGCCTCGAACGGCCTTTCGCCCATCAGTTCGAGACCGGCGGCATGCGACGGCTGCATCTGCGCGAGTGCGGCAACGTGCTCAAGCGGGTCTACCTTCAGGCCTGCGGCTTCAACCTCGGGCTGCTGATGCGTACGCTCGTGGGAGTCGGAACGCCGCGGGCCTTGCAGGGACGGTCTGCGGCGTTCCTCGACGCCCTGGCCGGCCCACACGGGGCGCCTTGGGAGCGTCTTGGCCGGGCTTTCCGCCGGTTCCTCGCCCGATGGCGGGAAAACCGCGCTGCCAGCCGCCCCAACTTCAACTTCGTCTTCCTCGCCGCTACCCAACCTCAAGCCTGAACCAACCACATCGCTCGGACCGCACGACTACTTCTGCCACGGGCTGATAGAAAGGTGCTCGGGGAGTTGAACGTAGGAGAGCCCTGCTTGGGGCTGTTCCAGCCGAAGGTCGATGAAGTGATTCCGATGCTGTACCTGCGGGGCCTGTCTACGGGCGACTTCAAGGATGTGCTTCATGCGCTGCTGAGAGAGAAGGCGTTTGGCCTGCCGCCTTCCAGCATCGCTCGGATGACCGCCGCTTGGGGCTGGCCTCGTCCCGGCGACGTCTCAACGCCTACAGGACGGCCAGTAGCGAAATCCCGGCTCTGAGCCATTCGGGCTTCGGGCTAGCTGGCTAGTGCTGGTTGGCGCCGCGGCGGATGCGCTCGATCTTCGACTCCAGCCGCCCGGCAAGCCGGCGCTTCTCGGCGCGGTAGTTCTCTTCTTCCTGGTGACGCTTGGCCGGATCGGGGGACAGGTTCTTGCGGTGGAGGATTTCGAGTTCGGCGACCTTCGCCTGGTGGCGGCTCCGCTCGTCCTCGATGCGCCGGCGCTGGTCCTCGTCCAGCGCGTCCTGCTGGGGTGCGGCGATGCCGCTGCTCTCCAGCTTCTCGAGCGCCCTCTCGTAGGCTGACTTCATCGCTCGTACTCGCCCCAGACCGCCCTCAGGCGGTCGGAGATCTCTCCCAGGGTGGCGCGCTGCCGGACGCAGTCGAGGATTCGCGGCACGAGGTTGCCTTCGCCGGCCGCCTCCTGCTGCAGCCGGTCGAGGGCCGCAGTCGCCGCGCTCGCGTCCCGCTCCTCGCGGACCTTCCGCACGCGCTCGACCTGCCGCGCTTCGGCGGCGGGGTCGACGGCGAGGAACTGGGCATCGCCGGACTCGTCCTGGGTGTAGGCGTTGACGCCGACGATCACCTCGCCCTTCGACTCGACCGCCAGTTGATGGCGATACGCGGCATTGGCGATCTCGTTCTGTTGGTAGCCCTCCTCGATGGCCTGGGCGGCGCCGCCGAGCTCCTCGATCTGCCCGATCATCCCTCGTGCTTGCTCGGCGAGTTCGGCGGTCAGCGTTTCGACGGCCCAGGAACCGCCGAGGGGGTCAGCGACGTCGGCTACCCCCGTCTCGTGGGCCACGATCTGCTGGCTGCGCAGCGCGACCCGCGCCGAGGTTTCGGTGGGCAGGCCGAGGGCTTCGTCGGCGCCGTTCGTGTGCAGCGACTGGGTGCCTCCGCAGACGGCCGCCAGAGCCTGGATGGCGACACGGGCGACGTTGTTCTCGGGTTGCTGGGCGGTGAGGGTCGAGCCGCCGGTCTGGGCGTGGAAGCGAAGCCAGCAGGAGCGCTCGTTGCGCGGCTGGTAGCGCTCGCGGACCAGCTCGGCCCAGAGCTGGCGCGCGGCGCGGAACTTCGCGACTTCCTCGAGGAAGTTGTTGTGGGCGTTGAAGAAGAAGGACAATCGTGGCGCGAAGCTGTCGATGTCGAGGCCGCGGGCCAGCACGAGGTCGACGTAGCAGAGCGCGTTGGCGAGGGTGAAGGCGATCTCCTGGGCCGCCGTCGAACCCGCTTCGCGGATGTGGTAGCCGGAGATGGAGATCGGATTCCACCGCGGCACCTGTTCGGAGCAGAAGGCGATCAGGTCCGTGACCAGGCGCAGCGAGTGAGCGGGCGGGTAGATGTGGGTCCCGCGAGCGATGTACTCCTTGAGGATGTCGTTCTGGACCGTGCCGCCGATCTCCGGCCACGGAACGCCCTGCTCCTCCGCGACGGCCAGGTACATGGAGAGCAGGATCGACGCCGTCGAGTTGATCGTCATCGAGGTGGTCACCTGGCCGAGCGGGATGCCGTCGAAGAGCGTCCTCATGTCCTCGACGCTGTCGATCGCGACACCGACCCGACCCACCTCGCCGCGGGCGGCCGCCGCGTCCGAGTCGTAGCCGATCTGGGTGGGCAGGTCGAAGGCGACCGAGAGGCCGGTCGTCCCCTGCTCCAGGAGATAGCGGTAGCGGCGGTTCGACTCCGTGGCGCTGGCGTACCCGGCGTACTGGCGCATGGTCCACAGCCGCTTGCGGTACATGTCCTCGTAGAGCCCGCGGGTGAAGGGGAACGAGCCTGGCGGCGCCGTGCTGCCGGCGTCGTCCTGGACATCGTCCGGCGCGAAGAAGGACGGTAGTTCGATGTCCGAACTCGTCGTGCGGGTACTCACGGGAAGTGAGCTTATCGCCGGCCAGGAGCTTGCTCTGCAGAACGCAGCAGAGCGTTCTGCGGAGCGAGCTCCTGGGGAGGTGGAGGCTGGGGCCAAACACGGAGTCCGTGACGGGTTTGGCGGCGGCGAATCCGCAGGATCTGCGGCTTCTTTCCGAACGCACTCCGCATCCATCGCTGTACTGCTATACGACGATGAACGTCCATATCTAGTGGTTGGATCAGCCGATCGTCTCTACATAGTGTGGTTTCGGGCGGCGATTCGGGTTGCGTCACAGGACCCTTCTGGGCTACAGTTGCTCATTCACGACAAATGGCCGCCTTGAGTGAGGTCGGCAGGGGAGGAGCAGATGGCGTTCAACGGTGCAGGCGCTCGGGAGGGCGGTAACGGCAGCGCAAGGGGAGCGGCTTCAGCCGGCGGTCGGCAGGTGATCGCCGCGCCCGCCGCGGTCGGCGCCGCGCGGTCGACGCCAGCCGCCAGCGCCCCGGCGAAGGCGTCGAGACCCGCGGGGCTCACGATCGAGCGGCGCTACACCAGGCCGGGCGTCCACCCCTTCGACTGCGTCGAGTGGGACATCCGCGACGCCGTGATCGCGAACGAGAAGGGTGAGTCCGTCTTCGAGCAGCACGGCGTCGAGGTGCCGAAGGCCTGGTCGCAGACCGCGACGAACGTGGTCGTCTCGAAGTACTTCCGCGGCCAGTTGGGCACGTCCGAACGCGAATCGAGCGTGCGGCAGTTGATCTCCCGGGTCGCGGACAGGATCGCGGCATGGGGCCGCGAGGGCGGCTACTTCTCGTCGGAGGCGGACGCCGAGTCCTTCCACGCGGAACTGACCCACATCCTTCTCCACCAGTACGCCTGCTTCAACTCGCCGGTGTGGTTCAACGTCGGGATCGAGGAGCGCCCGCAGTGTTCGGCGTGCTTCATCAACTCCGTCGAGGACACGATGCAGTCGATCCTCGGTCTGGCCAAGACGGAGGGCATGCTCTTCAAGTTCGGTTCCGGCACCGGCAGCAATCTGTCGGCTCTTCGTTCCTCCGCCGAGACCCTGGCCGGCGGCGGAACGGCTTCCGGGCCGGTGTCGTTCATGCGCGGCTTCGACGCCTTCGCCGGCGTGATCAAGAGCGGCGGCAAGACCCGGCGCGCCGCGAAGATGGTCATCCTGGATGCCGACCATCCCGACATCGTGGAGTTCATCCGCTGCAAGGAGGTCGAGGAGCGCAAGGCCTGGGCCCTGATCGAGGCCGGCTACGACGCGGGCTTCAACGTCCCCGGCGGCGCCTACGACTCGATCTTCTACCAGAACGCGAACCACTCGGTGCGCGCCACGGACGACTTCATGCAGGCGGTCGTGGACGACGAGGAGTGGACGACGACGGCGGTGACCGACGGCCGGCCCATGGACAGCCACCGGGCCGCCGAACTGCTGAACATGATCGCCGAGTCGACCTGGGTCTGCGGCGATCCGGGCATGCAGTTCGACTCGACGATCAACCACTGGCACACCTGCCCGAACACGGACCGGATCAACGCCAGCAACCCGTGCAGCGAGTACATGTTCCTTGACGACACGGCGTGCAACCTGGCGTCGCTGAACCTGATGCGGTTCTACGACCCGGGCACCGGCTTCGACACGGCGTCGTTCCGGCACGCCTGCGAGATCGTGATCACGGCGCAGGAGATCATCGTCGACAACGCGAGCTACCCGACGCCGAGGATCGAGGAGAACTCCCACGCGTACCGGCCACTCGGCATCGGTTACGCGAACCTGGGCGCGTTGCTGATGGCCCGCGGCCTTCCCTACGACTCGGAATCCGGCCGCGACTACGCCGGCGCGATCACTGCGCTGATGTCCGGGGCGTCGTACCTGCAGTCGACCCGCATCGCGGCGGTCAAGGGGCCGTTCGAGGGCTTCGAGGCGAACCGGCAGCCGATGCTGAACGTGATGGGCAACCACCGCGCCGCGCTACGGGACATCGACCCGGCCCACGTGCCGCTCGAGCTGTTGAACGCGGCGAAGAAGTCCTGGGACGGCGTGGTCGAGCAGGGCGAGAGGAACGGCATCCGCAACAGCCAGATCTCCGTGCTGGCGCCGACCGGCACGATCGCCTTCATGATGGACTGCGACACGACCGGCGTCGAGCCCGACATCGCCCTCGTCAAGTACAAGAAGCTGGTCGGCGGCGGGATGATCAAGATCGTGAACCGCACCGTGCCCCTGGCGCTGGAGCGGCTGGGCTACGAGAAGTCCGAGGTCCAGCAGATCGTCGAGTACATCGACGACCACGACACGATCGAGGGCGCTCCCCATCTCGCCGACGAGCACCTGCCGGTGTTCGACTGCGCCTTCAAGCCGGCCAAGGGCTCGCGGTCCATTCATCATCTCGGACACCTTCGGATGCTGGCGGCGGCGCAGCCGTTCATCTCGGGAGCGATCAGTAAAACGATCAACATGCCGGAGGAGTCGACGGTCGAGGAGATCCAGGACGCCTACATCGAGGGCTGGAAGCTCGGTCTGAAGGCCGTGGCGATCTACCGGGACGGTTGCAAGCGCTCGCAGCCCCTGTCGACGTCGAGCGACGCGCCGGCTGACGGCGACGACCTGCAGGCGGCCGTGGACGCCCGCATCGCGGCCGGCATCTCGCGCCGTCGCCTGCCGGACGAGCGGCGGGCGCTCACCCACAAGTTCTCGATCAACGGCCACGAGGGATTCGTCACCGTCGGCCTGTACGAGGACGGTCAGCCGGGTGAGATCTTCCTGCTCATGGCGAAGGAAGGGTCGACGATCTCCGGCCTGATGGACTCCTTCGCCCAGGCGGTGTCCGTGGCCCTCCAGTACGGGGTGCCGCTCCAGATCCTGGTGGACAAGTTCACCCACAGTCGCTTCGAGCCCTCCGGGTTCACCAAGAACCCCGAGATTCCGATGGCGAAGTCGGTCATGGACTACATCTTCAGGTGGCTGGCGTCGAAGTTCCTGTCGCCGGAAGCGCAGGAGGTCGCGGGAGTGATCCATCGCGCGGAACCGCGAGCGCAGGCGAAGCCGCCCGAGAAGGAGAACGGCACAACGGCGGAAGAGGCCGCGACAGGAGACGGGGCGGGCCAACTGGCCCCGGTCACGTTCCTGCTGCAGCAGGACGCGCCGTCCTGCCACGACTGCGGATCGATCATGGTGCGCAACGGCAGTTGCTACAAGTGCATGAATTGCGGCTCCACTAGCGGCTGCAGTTGAGGCTCGCCGGCTTGCATGGAACTGGCCGCCTTGAAGCGGATGCCGGCCAGAACCCGGGTGGCGCGAATCCGCGCCACCCGTGAACCAGTCCGTGCGCCCGTCAGCGGGCGCGCGGATGGCAGGCCGGCGCACCCAGTACGCGGCCCGTTCCCTGCGAGTCAGCGCAGCGCACGCGCTGCCCTGACTGCTAGGCTGCGCCGGTGACAAAGGGGCTTGCAATCGGGCTGCTGGTGGCCTTGGGGTTGGCGGCGGCAGTGTTAGTCGTGTTCTTCGGGCTCGCCGTGGCACCGCCGGACGTGTCGGAGCTCGATCCCTTCCTGACGAGCTTCCAGCTCGACACCCTGGACGGGTCGCGCCTGGGGCCGCCGGACCTGCGAGGAGACGTCGTGGTGGTCGACATCTGGGCCACTTGGTGCAAGCCGTGCGATGTCCAGGCGCAGATCCTGGAGGGGCTGCACGAGGAGTACGCCGATCAGGGTGTGTCGTTCCTGGCCCTGAACACGGGCGAGGATCTTGAGACGGTTCAGAAGCACGTCGACGAGAAGCCGTTCGCCTACCCGGTGCTGCTCGACCCCGAGGAAGAGGTGATGCGCGCCGCGGAGTTCGCCGCTCTGCCCACGCTCCTCGTGTTCAACCCGCACGGAGAGGTGTCCTACGTCTCGATCGGTCTGACCGGGGCGAGCGTCGTGCGGAACGCGATCGAGGAAGCGCTCGCGGCGTCCCCGGGTTGAGGCCCGAGTTCCGGCAGCCCGGTTCCCGCGTTCGCTCGCAGGAGGTCCACCGCGCCGTGATCAACATCCGCAACCTCTCGATCAAGTGCGGGCATTGCGACACCTACCAGACGCTGTGCTCGTACCGCCGGCGCGAGGACTGGAACGTGTACGTCTACGAGTGCGAGAACGACGTATGCGACCCGGAGTTGAGCCGCACGCTGGTCGAGGTGCCGGGCGAACTGGACGAGTTCGCGCATCGGGATCCGACCTGGAGGCACGGCCAGCGCCATACTGGCGGCGGCCACGACTGACCCGTCCCTCGAGCCTCTGAGATCGCGGAGAACAGTTGTGCCGGCCCCACGGAGACGGCCCCTTTCGGCTGAACGCCTGGAGACCCTCGCCGCGCTGGCGGGGATCAGCCGTCTTGAGCTGACGATCGAGAAGGTCGTGCTCGGCGGCGACGGTCTGGCGCGCTGGCGCGATCTGCCGATCTTCGTTCCCCGCGCGGCGCCGGGCGATGTGGTGAAGGCGCGGATCACGGAGCGCCGGCCGAGCTACGCCCGCGCCGAGATCGAACAGGTGATCTCGGCCGGCCCCCTGCGGCGGGAAGCTCCCTGTCCCTTCTACGCCCGCTGCGGCGGCTGCCAGCTCCAGCACATCGAAGACGAAGCGCAACTCAGGCTCAAGGCTGCCGCCGCCCTGGAGACCCTGCGCCGGCTCGGCGGCATCGATCCGGCTCAGCTCAAGCGATGCGTTGTCGAAGAACCGGTCGCCGGCCGGCGATGGGGCTATCGCGTTCGGGCGCAGGTTCACGTCGAACAGGGCGAAGACGGGGCGACCGGCGTCGGCTTCCGCCGTCGCCGCAGCCATGACCTGGTCCGCGTCGACCGTTGCCCGGTCCTGGCGCCGGCGCTCGAAGCGCGGTTGCCCGAGTTGCCGCGGTTGCTCGACGAGGCGGCGGAGGCCGGGCAGGCCAGGCCGGGTCGCCTGAGGCTGGCCACGGACGGCCTCGAGGAAGACAGCCTGGTGGTTGCGGCTCCGCCTCTGGGCGTGCTGCCGGGCGGCGAACTGGAGATCGAACTGCTGGGACGTCGGCTCACTTTCGACGCGCGTTGCTTCTTCCAGGCCCACGGGGGATTGCTGGAGGCGCTGGCGCGATCGGCGGTGGGCGCCTTCGAGGGCGAGACGGCGGTCGATCTCTACGCGGGGGTCGGCTTCTTCACGCTGGGTCTCGCCGACCGCTACCGCTCGGTCACGGCAGTCGAAGGCGAGTCGATGGCCGCCCGGTATGCGCGGAACAACCTGCGGTTGAACGGCCTGCGCCACTGCCAGGTCGAGCGGGGGGCAATCGAGAGCTGGGTCGACGGAAAGACGGGTGGCGAAGGCCTGCAGCCCGGGCTCGACCGTGTCCTCGTCGACCCGCCCCGCGTCGGCCTGTCGTGGAACGTCCGACGGGCCCTGCTACGCGCCGCCCCGGCCCGGCTGACCTACGTGTCCTGCGACGCGGCCACGCTGGCGCGCGACCTCGGCGAACTGACCCGCGACTTCGACCTGGAGTCGATCACGTTCTTCGACATCTTCCCGCAGACCGCCCACCTCGAGACGGTGGTCCAGTTGCGGCGGCGCGGCTGACGCCGCGATAGCGGCTGCACCGCGACGGCGGCTGGCGCACCGGCGTCGGTTGCACCCGCCCGCTCTGGTCCCCGACCCAGAATCGACCTCGCGTGGTCCCGCACTACGGCGTCCGCGACGCCTTGGAGGCTTGGATGCGCATGCGGGTTGGTCCGCGGACCGTGAGACGGAGGTGAGGAAGCGGATCTGACCGGTTTCAGTCAAACATGACCGCCATCAGCTAGAAAGTGGCCGGACTTCGGGGCCGTGGTTCCGCTACTGTCGTTTAACAGGTTTTTCTCCCCAGAGCCTCTGGGCGCAGCAGAACAAGAAACAATGGCAAAACACCTGCACATCCCCGTTGGCGCTCTTGTAATGATTCTCTTCCTGGCAGTCGCCGCACCGGGTGAGGGCCAAGTGCTGAAAACGGAGCTGCTTGTTCACGTTGAGTTCAAGAGAGCGGCGGACGGTAGACTTCCGAACAGAATCACCTTGGAGTTCGTGGAAGCCGCGACGTGGGCGTCCTTTGTGAGCATCAGCGTCGAGACTGGAAGAGTTCCCAGCGTCGACCTTCACGCGGCGGTACCGCTGCCCGCGGTCGGACCGGCATGGGAGATTGAGGCCAGCGCCGAAGGTTGGTGGGCACCCATTTTGATGGTCTCTGCCGATCGAAGGGAGATCAGCCTCATTCCGGCTACCGTTGGGTCCGTTCGTCTTGAGGTGGAGGGTGCCGACCGTGGCGTCGCGACGCTGAACGAAGACAATGTAGGAATTGTCGGTCGGCGGAGCTGGCTGACAGGAACGCCAAGGCCGTTCTATGCAGGGGCGGCCTACTGTTGCCAGCGAACGGCAAGCAGCGAACCGCCTCGTCGCGAGAGGGGCTCAGCCCATACAGAACCGCCAGAACCAATTAGTCTACGGTCGAGTCATCGCGGATGAGCCGCCGACGGCTGGCCGTGGCGTCTTACGCAACGGAAGGAGAAGCGTGATGGAACACAGAAGAGGCAGGAAACGGAAGAGGACCATCCCACTGAGCTTGGGTGCTGTTGGGCTGCTTGTCGTGTTCGCGCTACCGACAGCCGCTCAGGACCCGAGGGAGGCACACCCTTCGCTGAGGAGCCTGTCGGCGCTCATCGATGCTGCGCACTACGCGACGAACCCCATTCCGATTGGGCCTAGGCATGCCGATAGTGCTCTCTGGATCGACGACGTCTTTCTGACTCCTCAGGGCAACGTGGAGATGACACTCCACAACGGTAGCGCGAAGGCGATCACGGCTTGGTCTATTGACCTCACCGTTGGCTCCAATTCAGGGGACAGCTTCACCAGCAGTCGCGGTGAGGACAACTACACCGGGCTGCTCTCACCGGATGTGCCCACCCAACACTCTCCGCTGCGTCCAGGCGAGCGGCGGGTTGTCGAGTACCGACCCGCGAGCCCAGGTGCCTCCGGCGCCGGGTTCGCGCAAGACGGCTACTCGGTTGTTGGCGTGGATGTGGGTGCCGTCGTGTTCGACGATGGCTCGGTTGCCGGCCGCGATGTGCGCTCCGTTCTCCGCTTTGTACTGAACCGCTACGCGAGGGCCGCAGCGTTGTCGCGATTGCTTGGCCGGGTGGATGCAGCCTTGCAGGCCGGGACGCTGCAAGAGCTTCTTGACGACCGCCTGGACCTTCTGGAACAGGAGAAACAGGCGGTCGCTGCGGCAATCGCCGATGGATCAGGGCCCGTGACCATTCTGGATTCTCAACGCCGCCAAGAGAGCCTGTTGGCCCAGCAGTGGCTGCGTTCCGTGTTTCTGAGCGCGATGCGCACCAGCTCGCGATCAGAGCTAGAGAGCTTGGGCCTCGAGGCCGGGAACCGCGACGTGGACTACCTTGAGGTCTTGAGAGCGATTAGTAGTACTCGCCCTGCGATGCTGCGATCAGCCACCGAGAATTCAAGTTCCCAGTACCAGTTGGAACTGGGTCTGGCGAAAGCGAACTTGCCTATAGCGCTGCGGTCTGACATCGACCGCATCGCTGACCGCACACCATGAGGGTGGTCCTACTTCTGCTGGCTATGCTGGCATGTGGCCTTGCCCCTGTCGTGGCGCAGCCGGAGATTGACGAAGAAGACATTTCTGTCAACTTCCTCGCGCTCTGCGTAGCTGCTTCCCTACAGACCAACTATTCGGAAGGGCCGGCTTGCCCCAGTTCCGGGCCCTGGACGCTCAAGGTTTGGAACGTCGAGTGTAATCCACTGTGTTACCCCACGTATTTCGAGACCGCGATGAGTACGTCCGGACAGTGTTACTACGACACTGAGGGGCTCAATAGTTGGGAACACTGTTCCTATGTTCCGCCATACCAACTGGTGTACATCGGTTCTGAGTTTCGAGCTAGAGGAGCCAATGGACACGCCTATTCCACAAGCCTCGACACCCATGGTTGCGGATTACAGCAGGTCGACCTGATAGAGTCTTGTGGTACCTGCGACGACATATGGACGTGCCTGGAGGATCCTGTAATCCTCTCGGTTGAGGATAGCCACTACGAGCTGACGGACACCAAGAGCGGAGTCGAGTTTGACCTCAACGGTGACGGCGAAGCCGAGCAGATACCGTGGACTGCCGGCGAGGACGATGCGTTTCTGGTCCTGGACCGGAACGGCAACGGATCGATCGACGACGGTAGCGAGCTGTTCAGCCACATTTCGCCCCAGCAGCCGAGTCGCACGCCGAACGGCTTTCGGGCGCTCAGGATGTTCGACGACCCGTTGAACGGCGGCAACGATGACGGGAGGGTCAGCGCGAAAGACGAGATCTACGGATCCTTGCAACTGTGGCTGGATGCCGACCGCGACGGGAACACAGACGCCGGTGAGTTGGTGTCGTTGTCTTCGGTCGGCTTGACGGAGATCGAACTCGACTACACCGACGACCTCGCGCACGACGATGAGCACGGAAACACGTTCCGGTACTCGGCGCCCGCGCACTTCGCGGACGGGCGCTCCGTCCCGGCGTGGGTGGTCTTCTTCAACATAGAGAAGTGCTCAGGGAGTTGAACGCAAATGGACCTGCGCGGGGCTGGCCGGCCCGGACAGGTTGTTCCCTGAACACCCTGAACCCGACCGCGGCAGGGGTGTCATCATCCCCGCCGCGGTCGGCGGGGAACGTCTCCCGTGCGGCGCCGAGCACCCGTCCGGCTGGTCGGGGTATTGTCTGTACGTAAACTCGGGCATCAACAGATGGGCAGCCAAACCAGGATTCGCTCCAGGAGCAAAGGCGTCCTGGCCTCGGTCACACAGGTGGGCAAGGGGGAGGGCTTGACTCATACGGACCTGGTGTTGGGGGCAACTGTAAATCTCTCACTCGTGGCAACCGAGAACTGCACAGTCCGCGGTTTGCGGTAGCGGCTTCGTCGGTCGATGCTGTCGGCTTCGCCAACAGCAATGGAGCGACGGACGGATGTACGAATGGGAGATCAGGATGCAGTTGAGGCACTACCTGGAGCGGGGCATCTCGAAGGCCGAGTTGTCCAGGCGGTTCGGCGTCAGCCGGCGGACGATCCATGCGTGGATCGAGTCGGGCCAGTTGGACCGCGATCTGTCATCGGGCGCGGCTCGGTACTCGCGGCGGCCGCGGGTGGCGCACAAGCTGGATCCGTACAAGGAGTTGATCGAGGTGCGGCTCGGCGAGTTCCCCAAGCTGTCGGCGAAGCGCCTGTTCGACGAGGTGCGTGCGGCCGGCTACGACGGCGGGTACAGCCGCGTGAGGGACTATGTGCGGGAGGTGCGGCCGCGGGCTCCTCAGGAGGCGCCGGTGCGGTTCGAGACGCCGGCGGGTCTTCAGGGTCAGGTGGACTTCGGGACGTTCAGGCTGCCCTGGGGACGTCGGCATGCGCTGCTGGTGGTGCTCGGCTACTCCCGGCTCTTGTGGCTGCGTTTCTACGAGCGGCAGACGATGCCGGTCCTCATCGAGGGGCTTGAAAGCGCCTTCTGTCGGTTCGGCGGCGTGCCTCAGGAGCTCCTCTTCGATCAGATGCGTGCCGCGGTCGTGCCGCCCCTACCGGGCGCAGACCAAGGGCAAGGTGGAGCGGCCAATCCGGTACCTGCGGGAGAGCTTCTTCTACGGCCGGTCGTTCACAAATGACGCCGACCTGAATGAGCAGGCCTCGCGCTGGCTGGAGGGCACCGCCAATGTGCGCCGGCATGGCACGACGGGTGAGCGCCCGGTGGACCGTTTCGAGCGGGACGAGCGCCAGGCGCTTCGTCCCCTGTCCAGCCATCCCTACCGAGCTCTGGGCGCACGGCAGCCCGAAGCGGCGTCTCGGCACCGCTTCGTGGCGCCGACGGTACAGGTGCAGCGCCGTCCCTTGCGGGAGTACTCGGAGGCAGTCCGATGAAGGCGCCGGCAGGCGATCGGCGGGCTCGGCTACGAGAGATGCTGGCGGACTTGAAAATGCCCGGTGCGCTGGAAGCCGTGGACGGCATCCTGGCCCAGGCCGACAGCGGAGCGGTGACCGCGGGCGAAGCGATCGAGGAGCTGCTTTCCGCCCAGATCGTGCTGCGCAACAACCGCCGACTGCAGGCGGCGATGCGTTCGTCGCGCCTGCCGGCGGTCAAGACGCTCGACCAGTTCGACTTCAGCTTCCAGCCCAGCATCAAGCGGGAGCAGATCGAAAGCCTCCACGAGTTGGGCTTCCTGGCGCGGGCCGAGAATGTGATTCTCCTGGGGCCGCCGGGAGTGGGCAAGACCCACCTGGCGATCAGTCTCGCGATCTCAGCCGCCGAGTCGGGCCGCAAGGTCTACTACGGCACCCTGGCGGCCCTGATCGAGTCGTTGACCGAGGCGAAGGCCGCGGGCAACCTGTCGCGCCGGCTACGCGTGCTCACCCATCCAGCCCTGTTGGTCGTGGACGAGATCGGCTACCTGCCGATCAGCCAGGACGGCGCCGTGCTCTTCTTTCAGTTGATCAACGCCCGACACGAGCGCGCCTCCACCGTGCTCACCTCCAACAAGGGCTTCGAGGAGTGGGGCGGCGTGCTCGGCGACGAGATCATGGCCGCCGCCCTCATCGACCGCCTGCTGCACCACTGCCACATCGTCAACATCCGGGGCAACAGCTACCGGATGAGGGCGCACCAGGACCTCCTACGCCCCGCCCGCGAAAAGCGGCACCAGGAAGCCGGCTCGTGATCAGCCGCCAACCCCCTCGGCTCGGCGTGCGTCCGGTGTCGGCCTCCGGTCGCTCCGCTCCCTACGGCCGACACCGGAGTCCTGCCGCGCCATTCCCGATGCCTGATCCGGACCCTACCGCCCCCGAGGAAGTGTGCAGTTTTCGGTTGCCACAAGTGCGCAATTTTCGGTTGCCATTGACACCTGGGGACGACCTGAGCGTTACGCTTCGGAGACTATGTCCAACCACTCTTTCCGATGGCGTCCGAGGCAGGCACTCGTCTGGTGGACTAGCGGCAAAGACTCGGCGTGGGCTCTGCATTTACTACAGCACGATCCTGCTTGGGACGTGCTCGGTCTCATCGCGCCGGTGAACGAGAAGAATGGTCGCGCTCTTCTTCACGGCGTCCGTGGCGAGATGCTGGAGCGTCAGGCGGCTGCGTTAGGACTGCCGCTGCAAGTGGTTCCAGTCGACTGGACGACTTCGCAGCAGGAACGTGAAGCCGCCTATCGGCGGGCCTTGAGCGCAGCCCGGGCGGAGGGTCTGGAGGCCGTGGTGTTCGGCGACTTGGCGTCGAAAAGGCGTCGTGAGCGCCTGTCGTTGGGGGTCGGAAGTGCCGGGATGGAGGCGGTGTTTCCCCTCTGGGGCCGCGATTCCCGCGAGCATTCAAAGGAGTTGGCCGTCGGCGGGGTGTCCGCGTGGGTGTGCTCGGTCGATACGGGAGCCGTTCCGGCAGAACTCGCCGGAAGACGCTACGACGAGACGTTCGTGGACCTCCTACCAGAGGGTGTCGACGCTGTGGGCGAGAACAGCGAGTTCCACACGTTCGTGGAGTGGGCGCCGGGTTGGCACCGTCGAGTTCCGGTGGCCGCTACGCGGCGGCTTGAGGTCTACGACTTCGCGTTCACGGAGATGGAGCTCGCGGAGTTCGAGGACGGGGAAGGCGTGTCCGGCGATGCAGGTGGTACGGACGACACCCCGCCGCACGGGGCCGACCCCTTCAGTCACTTTGAGCGGCTGGCTCGAGTCCAGCGACACGTAGACGCACACATGGCTGAGCACCTGGACGGCGAGTCCGTCGCCGATATCGCGGCAATGTCGCCAACGGGCTTTTCGAGGTACTTCCGGCAGCACGTCGGGACGACGTTTGTCGTGTGGTTGGCTCATCGCCGCGTCGAACGGGCGTGCCGCTTGCTGCGAAAGCACAAGGAGCCTGTCGGCCGAGTCGGATTCGCCGTGGGGTTCCACAGCGAACGGACCTTTCGTCGAGTTTTCCGCGAACACATGCGCTGCAGCCCGTCGGAGTACCGGAAGCGATGGCTCGAGAAGCCGCCTGAACCCCAAACCTGAACCGTCCACGAAACCGGGGCGATTTCAGAGCTCGGCCTTGGCCTCGGCGTGATTCCGGAAGCTGCTCTGGTCGAGCAACTCGCACTCGAGGCTGGCGAAGAAGCTCTCGGCCCTGGCGTTGTCGTAGCAGTCTCCGGCGGAGCCCATCGAGAGTGCGGTGCTGGCGTCACGGCTGCGCTTCCCGAAGGCCAAGGAAGAGCTTCCGCTCTGATCGGACTCGTGGTGTTTTATGGCGGTTCTGGTGCCAGGCGTCGCGTTCGCGGGCGATTGCGCCGACGGGGCCCGCGCCTATCTCGATGCGGTTGGCGCCAGAGACCCTGTCTGTGAACCTGGGCCATCGCTGAGTTGCGACTTTGCGAACTGGACTGTCTGGAACACCGGCAACGACCTCATGGATTGTCTGGCCAGTCAGCCGCCGCCGATCTAGGCCACGGGGCCTTGTGATGGCGTGAACGGGTTTTCCGCTCCGTCTTCGCCGCCGCCTCTGGAGTAACCGGAGGCGGCGGCTTCGCGTTCGGGCGAGTGCCCTGCCGTCGCTCGCTCCGAGCCACGTGGGACCCTCCCCCAGGAGTTCTCTTGCGGGCTGGACGGCGCTAGTCCGTCACCCAGGGTGTGCCGTCGAGGTGGGCCTGGTAGTGGTTTGCCAGCCCGGCCTTGCGGTGGCGGGAGGCGGCCTGGAAGTCGGGGTTCATCGTCATTTGGATGAAGGCCTTTCGGGTGGGGAAGTACATGATGGCGGCGGCGTGCCATGGGGGGTCGGAGGGTCCGATCATCACCTGCTCCACCGGCGTGCTGAAGGCGACGCGGCCTCCGAGGTCGGCAAGGACCTGGCCCGCGGCGGCCGCGTACCTGGAGAAGGCCTCCTGGCCTGACACGTTGGCGGCTTCCGTGCCGTACTCCTCGTCGTCGGGGCTGTACTGCGCGCGTTCGTTGAACTGGAACAGGTTGAGCGCGGCGACGGGCGCGTCCGGATCGAGCGACGCGAGAGTTGCCAGTTGGCTGTCGTCAGGGTTGAAGTTTGTCGTCAAGGTTGCTCCCCTTTCTGAAGGGCGGGTTGAGGGGTCGGTAGCTGGCAAAGCTAGAGACTGCGCCTGTAGCTGGCGCCCTGCCCAGGGGTCTCGGTCACGGTGACCTCCACGACATCGATCCGGTCCTGAAGGTGCGCCCATCGATCCCGGAGATGCTGCCATAGGAACCGCGCGAGCGCCTCGACCGTGACGTTGGCGACGGGCAGCAGGACGACCTCCGGGGACGGGAACTCGTAGCGCCGCGAGTCGAAGACCGCCGCCATCGTCTCACCGTGGTCGGTCAGTCCGAGGTGGGGACACTTCGCCGGCAGCAGGACCTTCTCGTCCAGGACGGCACATTCGGCGCGAACATCCCGCTTCACGGCGGCGGCGGGGACCAGGAAGTCCAGGTCATCGAGTTCGGATCCGCTCAGTTCGACCGTCACGCGGTAGTTGTGGCCGTGCAGGGTCTCCGCTTCGCTGTCGCTGAAGACGGTGAAATGCGCGGCGGAGAACTTGAAGTCCTCCTTGGCGAGGCGAAGTGAGAACGTGCCGGACACGGGCCGATCGTAGCCTCGGGCCGGTCCGCCGGCCGAGCTACAGCAGGTCGGCGACCGCGGTCTCGACTTCGCCGTTGTCGGGGAAGCGGCCGAGTTGCTTCTTGGAGAACACGGATCGGCCGTCGAGGGCGACCTCGAAGACACCGCCGCTGCCGTCGACCAGCTCCGAATCGATGTTGAACCGCTCCTTCAACTGAGACGCCAGACCGGCGGCTCGGGGGCGGTAGTTTCACATCACGCAGTATTCGATCGTGACTCGGCTCATTTCGGTCCCGGTTCGGTAGTTGTCCTGAGCGGCCTACGGTAGCATGCGCCGATGCGAGTTCTGGAGCCGGTTGAGGCCATTGCGGAGCGCGAGCGGAGGCAGCAGGAGCTTGCGGCGGCGAGCCCGGACGGCGAGCGGGTGGAGCGTCTTGCGGAGCGCGTCCGCGAGGTGCTTGTCGAGCTCGGCCTCGACCTGGACGAACCGAATCTTCGCACCACTCACGAGCGGGTGGCCCGGATGTATCTGGAGATGTTCCGCGGCCTCGACCAGGGGTCGCAGCCGCGGGTCACGACCTTCCCGAACGACGAGAACTACCGGGCGATGGTCATGGAGAAGAACATTCCCTTCTACTCGATGTGTTCGCATCACCTGGTGCCGTTCTACGGCCACGCGCACATCGCCTACGTTCCCGGCGACAAGATCCTGGGGCTGTCCAAGTTCGCCCGCATTCTCGAGTTCTACGCCAAGCGGCCGCAGCTCCAGGAGCGGCTCACCGAGCAGGTCGTCAGCTTCCTCGAGGAGGAACTCCGGCCGCGCGGGGCGATGGTCGTGATCGAGGCCCGCCACCTCTGTGTCGAGATGCGAGGTGTCGAGAAGTCCGGCGCGATGACAGTCACGTCCGCGCTCCGCGGCATCTTCCACGAGCGGCCGATCCGGGAGGAGTTCCTGGATCTCTTGAAGGGTCGTTGAGAGTGCGGCGCCCCGTGCCCCTGGTCCTGGCCCTGGTTCTGGGCGCGACCTCGGCGGCGGTGGCTGCCGACAGCCTCGAGCGGCTCCATCCGGACGACCTGATCAACCCGTTTCTGGGGCCCGCCTATACCCGCTGGCTGGTCGGGCCGGTCGGCCAGCTCGCCGACGAGGAGGAGCGGACGCTCTTCCTGCTGCTCGAATCGAACGAGGAGGCGGTGGCCTTCGTCGAAGAGTTCTGGAGCCGAAGAGACGGCGCGTTGAAGCGGCAGTTCGAGGTGCGGGCCACCGAGGCCGACAAGCGCTACTCGGAATCGGGCCTGCTCGGCCGGCGGACGGATCGCGGCATGGTCTACGTCCTGTTTGGCGACCCGGAGAAGACCGAGTGGGAGGAGCACCGCAACATCGACGATCCGAACATCGAACTGTGGACGTACGCGAAGGGCACGGGCAAGGGACTGAACGGCAAGAAGCCGTCCCGCCGATACCGCTTCGCCCGCGACGGCGATGTGATGCGGCTGTTCTCCAACGACCCGAATGACCCGGCCAACCGCCGCCGCCGGATGATCCGCCGCATCCAAGACCCCTCCCGCCGTCCCTGGCGGTAGCACCGAGAGCAGGCCCGCGCCGCGCTGACTTGCGTGGAACTTGGAGTTTGCGTCGCAGGAACTGGGTGCGCCGGCGTCCTCGCCGGCTTCTGACAAGACGCGCCGCGAAGCGGCGACCATTCTGCGGCGCCAAGCCGCCCGTGCGGAGCCGGCCTGGCGGCCGGCACGTCTCTCTGGCCGCCTGCGGCGGCAGCCGGCGGGGACGCCGGCGCACCCAGTGGGCGGCGAGTTCCATGCAAGTAGGGACAGCGGCCTTCCGCTGCGCCGACGCGCAGGGAACGGGTGGCACCTGGGACCCCTCCCTCCGGAGCCCCGACAAGCAGGCGGGTGCCGCCACCACCGCCGCGCCAGCCCGCCGCCGCCGGGCGGCCCGCTACGCCGGTTCGCCGATCGTGTCGAAGTCGAGCCGCCCCGCGGGGTCGGCGTCGGCCGGGAAGAGGAAGTCCTTCATGTGTCGGGAGAGGGTCGCCTGGGCTTCGGGTTCCATGAAGTTCAGGCGGAGTTCGTTGATCACCTTGATCTCCATCGCCATCCAGTCGTCCCAGCAGCCGGCGCAGACGCGGGCGGCGATCTCTTCGCCCAGGGAACCGGGGAACGGGGGATCGCCCAGGGCTTTCCGTTGGCGGTCGCAGCGTGCGCAGACGATCATCGTCCCTCCTCGGACGGGTCCGTCGATCCGGCGTCCGGGGCCTCGTTCTTTGCGTCCTTGTACCGTTTCTTGATCCCCGCCTTCTGGCGGTTCCGGACCAGCCAACGGAGCAACCTCGATTCGTTGACGCCGACGACGAGATCGTCGAGCGCCTCGTGGATCGAGGGGTCGTTGATCAGCCTCGCCGCGGTGCCGTCGCCCTCGGAAACCCGCTCCAGCGTGGAGTTCAGGCGCCCCAGGAGGGCCTCCACCTCGGTCGTCACGGACTCGCTCAGGTCCTCGTCGGTCAGCAGCCGGGGCAGCAGCCCGTCCGCGTCCCGGAGATCCGCGGCGAGCGCGCGCAGATCGGCGGCGGCGACCTCCGTGTCGGCCATCGTCGATTCGAACCGGGTCTTCAGGTCGGCGTCGTGGAGCAGGGCCGGCGCCAGGCCGTCGCCTTCCCGCAGCAGGGTCAGGGTCTCGTCGATCGACTCAAGGGACGAAGCGAGCTGGTCGCCCATCTCCTCGTCCGTCAGCAGGCGGCCGAGCACGCCCTTGCCAGCCTCCACCTGGCTGGTCAGGCGATCGATCGACTCCAGCGTGTGGATCACGGTGTCGGTGATCCTCTTGTCCTCGCGGCCGGTGACCAGCTCCCCGAGCAGCCCTTCCCCGCGCTCCATCCGTCCGAGAATCGTGGACAGCGAGTGGGCGGTCAAGACGATGTGATCGACCACGTCGGCGCCGCTGGCGATCAGGTCGTCAACATCGGTGGGCAGAGCGGCCGGGATCTCCTCGCCCGGGTTCAGGAGCACCGCGTCGGGGGAACCCGAGGTGATCTCGACGTACTTGTCGCCAAGCAGCCCCAGGGTCTTGATCCTGGCCAGGGAGTCGCGGCGCAGCCGGTTCGCGTAGCGGCGTTCGACGCTGATCTGGACCTCCAGCATCTCGCTCTCCGGCCGCTCGCTCAGCAGGATGCGGTCCACCTTCCCGACGGTTACGCCGTTCAACTGGACCGGGTTGTCCTCGGCCAGGCCGGCGGCGTTGGGGAACATGATCCGGTAGGAGTTGCTGGCCCGGAACAGGAAGCTCTGATCGCCGATCGCGAAGATGAAGCCGGCCAGGACGACGAGAGCGCCCAGGACGGTCAGTCCCACCTTGGCGGTGTTCGAATCACGCTGCATCGATGTCCTCCTCCGCTGACGGTTGTCGACCTTCCAGGAACGCCCTGAGCGCCTCGTCCGTGCTTCGTTCGGCCTGCGCCCAGGTACCGATGAAGCGAAACCGGCCTCTGTCGAGGAGGGCCACGCGGTCGCCCACGTCGCGGGCGAGTCGCAGATCGTGGGTGACGACGACGGACGTCGTGCCGAACTCTCGCTGGGTGTTGCGGATCAGACTCGAAATCGTTGCCGAAGTCACGGGATCGAGGCCGGCGGTCGGCTCGTCGTAGAGCACGACCTCGGGGTTCAGAACCAGGGAGCGGGCCAGTGCGACCCGCTTCTTCATGCCGCCGGACAGAGCCGCGGGCATGCGGTCCTCGATGCCGGACAGGCCCACCCAGGCCAGGGAGCCGGCCACGCGCTCGCGGATCGCCTCCTCGCTCAACCGGTCGTGCTCGCGGAGAGGGAAGGCGACATTTTCGAGTACGTCGATCGAGTCGAAGAGGGCCGCGGACTGGAAGAGCATCGCGATCCGACGCCGCAGCGGGTACAACTGGCGTTCCGTCAACTGGACGAGGTCCGTTCCCTCGAACAGCACGGTGCCGGCCTCGGCTTCGTCGAGACCGTTGAGCTGCCGCAGGGTGAGGCTCTTGCCGGAACCCGAACGTCCGAGAATCACGAGACATTCGCCGCGCATCACGTCGAAACACAGATCGTCGAGTACCGCCCGGTCGCCGAATCGACGGCAGAGCCCGCGGACGGCAAAGAGCGTTTCGGCACCGTTCGGGTGCGGCTGCCGCTCAGGCGAGGACATGGAACAGCTTCGTCAGGAAAAAGTCAGATACGAGCACCATGATCGATGCCCAGACCACGGTTCTGGTCGTGGCGCGGCCGACGCCCTCGGCTCCGCCGCTGGCGGTCAGGCCGTTGTAGCAGCCGATGATCGCGATGAAACCGGCGAAGAAGACGGACTTGCCCAGACCGTTCAGCACGTCGCCCAGGGTCAGGGCCTGGAGGACGTCGTTCACATACAGGCCGTAGGACAGATTCAACTGGTTCGTCGCGATGAAGAGGCCGCCGAGGATGCCCAGGAAGTCGCCCAGGATGGTGAGCACGGGCAGCATGATCAGGCTGGCGGCAAGTTTCGGTACGACCAGCTTTTTCACCGGATCGGCCGCCATGGAGCGCATCGCGTCGACCTGCTCGGTGACCTTCATCGTGCCCAGTTCGGCGGTCATGCCGGAACCGATCCGGCCGCCGACGATCAGCGCGACGAGGACCGGTCCGAGCTCCCTGGTCAGCGACTTGGAAACCACGCTTCCGATGTAGTACTTGACGCCCAGTTCCGGCAGGCTGTAGGCGGTCTGCAGGGCGAGCACCATGCCGGTGAACAGGGTGGTAACCGCGGCGACTCCAAGTGAGCTGACGCCGAGATGTTCCATCTGATGAAGCCATGACCGGAACTCGTAGGGCGGCCTGACCAGAGCAGTGAGACTGCGCCCGGCGAGGACAGCGAGGGCGCCGACATGGCGTAATGGGGCCACGAAGTCGAACAGAATCTTGGGTGCAACCTGTTGCATCAGCCTGCGGGCCAGCTTCTTCGCGCGTGTCGTGCTCGCGGCGCGTGCTTGGTGTTAGCTTCCCCTCCAAGGGAGCGTTGAGCAGAACCTTGTCGAACCGGAATCCTACAGTCGCAAGCTCGGAACAAGGTCCGACGCCGTACCTGGACGAGGACTCTCGCCCGGTTGGGGGGAAGGACCGTGGAGGGTCGTCGGTGCGTCCGCCGGTCTGGGCGATGGCGGTTGCGACCGTTACCGGCAACCTGTACCTGGTCGCAGGCAGCGTCGTGATGGGGGTAGCCGCGGCGATCGCCTCGTGGCTGCCGGGCCGCGACTGGGCCGGACTGATGGCGCGGTACTGGGCCCGGGGGCTGCTGGTGACGGGCGGCGTCCGCCTGCGCCTCGACTACGCGGGCGGCGACCGGAAGGCCTGGCGCGCGTCGACGGCCGGCCGTCCACTCGTGTACATGGCGAACCACCGGAGCCTGTACGACGTGGCGGCCCTGCTCGCGATTCTGGAATCGCCGGTGCGTTTCCTGACCAAGCGCAGCCTGTTCCGGGTGCCGGGTTTCGGCTGGGGGCTCAGGGCGGCGGGTTTCGTGCCGGTCGACCGTGAGGATCGCAGCCGGGCGGCGGAGACGTTCGCGGTCGCCGGCAAGCTGCTGGCCTCGAACGTCTCCCTGGTCGTGTTCCCCGAGGAGACGCGGAGTTCCGGGCCCCGGATGAAGCCGTTTCGGCGCGGCGGGTTCCTGCTGGCTCTCAAGGGGCGAGCGCCGGTCGCTCCGATCGGCATCCGCGGCAGCGGGCGCATCCGGCGCAAGGGAGCGCTGGTCGTGCGGCCGGCCACCGTCGAGGTGTTCTTCGGAGAGGTGATGGATCCGGCCAGCGTGGGAGTGCGAGGGCGTCGAACGTTCATGCAGGATGTCGAGCGCCGGGTCGGTGAGTTGGCGGACTTGGGGACGGCGGGAGAAGGTGATGGCTGAAGCGATCGAGAACAGGGTCCGCGAGTGCCTCCGGACGATCACGTTCCCCGGCATGAAACGGGACATCGTCTCATTCGGTTTCGTACAGCGGGTGGGCGTGAGCGGAGGCGACGTGGTGGTCGATCTGCGGGTGCCGACCCGCGACGAAGACGCCGCCAGGGACATCCGGCGCCGCATCGTCGATGCCGTCGGCTCGCTCGACGGGGTTTCGAACGTGCAGGTCTCGCTGGAGGTGGCGACGGCGCCCGCTCCGGCCACGGCGCGCGACCCCTCCCTGCTGCCGGGGGTCTCCCACGTCGTCGCGGTGGCGAGCGGCAAGGGCGGCGTCGGCAAGTCGACCGTGGCGACCAACCTGAGCGCGGCGATGGCGGCAGCCGGGCTGCGGGTCGGACTGCTTGACGCGGACATCTACGGCCCTTCCATCCCGTTGATGTTCGGCATCGACCGCCGGCCCGAGATCGTCGGCGGCAAGATTCAGCCCTTCGAGCGCCACGGCGTGCGGGTCATGTCGCTTGGCTTCCTCCTCGATCCCGATACGCCGGTCATCTGGCGGGGGCCGATGGTGATGAAGGCGCTGGGCCAGCTCCTCGGCGACGTGGACTGGGGCGAACTCGACTACCTGCTGCTCGACCTGCCGCCAGGCACGGGGGATGCGGCGCTCACCCTCTCGCAGAAGCTGCCGCTTTCGGGGGCCGTGATCGTCTCCACGCCCCAGGACGTGGCTCTGATCGACGCCCGCAAGGGGCTCGCGATGTTCCGCAAGGTCGAGGTTCCCGTGCTGGGCATGGTCGAGAACATGTCCACCTTCGTCTGCCCCCACTGCGGCGAGACGACGGACATCTTCAAGCGGGGAGGCGTTGAGCGCACCGCGGACCTGCTGAACTGCGAGGTCCTGGGGACGATTCCGCTCGACGCCGCGCTGGTGCGCGGCAGCGACGCCGGTGTGCCGATCGTCGTCTCGGCGCCCGACGGAGCGCACGCCGGCATCTTCCAGGACATCGTCACGGCGGTTGAGCGCCGGCTCGTGGAGCTGGCCTCCGCTCGACCGACGTTGACGATCGTCTAGAGCGAGCCGGTCGCGGAATGCCTGTCGTTGTGGTCGCCGATGCGCACCTGGGTGGTCCTGGGGGCAGCGGCGAGGAACTCGCCGACCAGCTCCGGGCGCTTACGCCCGCGCGCTGCGCGCGGGTGCTGTTTCTCGGCGACCTGTTCCATCTCTGGATCGGTTCGCGTCGTTTCGAAACGCCGGAAGTGCGGCTGCTCGCGCCCGTCATCCGGGATCTGAGGCGGCGCGGAATCCGGGTTTCGTACGTGGAGGGGAACCGGGACTTCTTCCTCACCGGCGGCGCCTACGACGACCTCTTCGACGACTACGGCCTGGAGATTCGCTTTGAGGCCGACGGGGCCCGCTACCTCGCCGTGCATGGCGACGGGTTGAACCGGGGCGACTGGCGCTACCGCTGCTGGCGCAGGCTGTCGAAGAACCCGGTCAGCCGGTGGCTGACGTTCCGGTTGCCGTCCGCGCTTGGCCGCCGGCTCGTGACCTCGGCCGAACGCGGGCTCTCGGGCACCAACCTGGAGCACAAGCACCGGATCCCGGAGAGGGTCATCCGCCGGTACGCCGCCAGCCGTCTCGCTGAGGGTCACGACGTGCTCCTGCTCGGGCACTTCCACGCCGCGCGCAGGTGGCTCGAGAAAGGCGGCGAGGTGCGGATCGCGAACGCCTGGTTCAACGACAGGGAGTTGCTATGGCTGGGTTGAGCGAGTCCCTGCCGGACCCGTATCCGGTTCGGCGGGTCGAGCGCGTGGGGGGAGTCGTGGAGCCTCCGGGTTCGAAGAGCATCTCGCACCGGGCGCTCAACCTGGCGTTGATCGGGCAGAGGCCGGCGACGATCGAGAACCTGCTGGAAGCGGATGACATAGCGGCCTTCAGGGAAGCCCTGAAGCGCATGGGCTGGCATCTTGAGCGCGTCTCCGGCGCGGAGGTGCGTGTCGAACCGCCGCCGGGCGGGCCGCCGGAAGCACCGGTGCGGCTGGACTGCCGGAGCGCGGGAACGCTGCTGAGGTTCCTCGTTGCGAGCTGCGCGGTGACGCCGGGCGAGTGGATTCTCGACGGGTCGCCCCGGCTGCGTGAGCGACCGATCGGACCGCTTCTCACCACCCTGCGCCGGCTCGGTGCGCGCATCGACGAACTTGGCCGGCCCGGCTGCGCGCCGATCCGGATCCGCGGCGGCGCCCTGGCCGGCGGGAAGGTCGAAATCGATGCGGGCGAGTCGAGCCAGTACGTGTCCGCGCTGCTCATGGCGGCACTGCGGGCGAAGGCGCCGGTCGAGCTTCTCGCGCCGTTTCTCGTCTCTAGTCCATATGTGGACACAACTCTTCAGGTCATGGCGGATTTCGGCGCTTCCGTAGCGTCCGGCGACGCGGGCGAGGGGCGGAAGTTCCGGATCGAGCCCCACAGGCCGGAGGCGCCGGGCGGTCGCTACCGCGTCGCCGGCGACGACTCGGCGGCCGCCTACCCGGCCGCGGCGGCGGCGATCTGCGGCGGCCGGGTGACGCTCCGCGGCCTGGCTTCCGCCTCGACCCAGGGCGACCGCGCGTTCCTCGGGCTCCTCGAGCAGATGGGCGCCGCGGTGCGCACAACGCCGGGCGAGATCGAGGTCGAGGGCGACGGCCGGCTTCGCGCGCTCGACTGCGACCTCTCCGGGATGCCCGACCAGGTGCCCACGCTTGCCGCGGTGGCCGCGTTCGCCCACGGCGTGACGACCATTCGCAACGTGGCGCACCTGCGGATCAAGGAAAGCGACCGCCTGGCGGCGATCGGAACGGAGCTGCGACGGTCGGGCGTTCCGGCTGAAGAGCTGCCGGACGGTCTGCGCATCGAGGGAAACCCCTTTCTTTCCGCGGCGCCGGGCGCGCCGCGCGTCTTGATCGATACCTACGACGACCACCGCATCGCGATGAGCATGGCTCTCGTCGGCCTCCGGCGAGGAGGGCTGGCGATTCGCCGGCCGGCGGTGGTTGCCAAGTCCTACCCCGGCTTCTGGGCCGACCTGGAGGGGATCGCACTGTGACTGTCGTGCGCGGTATCCGTCACTAGGCGCTGGAGTCGGTTCGGGACCTGTTGGCGCTGCCAGGCATCCTTGGGGTGCGTGGAGTGACCGGGAACAGCCGGGCCCGGGGATTCAGGGCGTTGCTCTGTTAGCCTGTTCCCGCTTGGCCATTGGAACCCAGCGTCACATCCCGGATCGCCCGCGGCGGCTGCCTTCGGAACCAACCAACCTTGGTGGCGGTGGCACGAGATGGCCAGCCTCTGCAAGCAACTCCGACACATTCGCGATCCAATCCAGGACTACCATCAAGCCCTGCCGGCGTCCGTGCCGCAGGCAACCGGTCCGCAGCGCAATTTGTAGCGAGGGACCGATACGTATTGTTCATGCGGTGTCTAGAACGCTTGATTCTCTCTAAGACCCAAGAAGTCGATCGGCTAGGAGGAGGGCCACGCATGTGAGTGAAGTCCTGCAGCGGTTGGTAGACAGCAGTGAGGTCGTTCGCAACCTTGGGACGATTGTACTGGGCGGTCTTGGCCTTGTGCTTCTGCTCTGGAGATCTTGGAGTTCCGGCCGCCAGTCCAAGGCCTCCCTAGTACAGGCCGGTATAGCAGAAAAGCGGGTCTGGCTAGAGCAGGAGGATTACTTGGTAGGGCGTTACCAGAGGGCGTCCGAGATGCTCGGAAGTGACTCCATTTCGGCTCGGCTTGGCGGGATCTACTCCCTGACTCGGCTGAGTAGAGACCACCCGGACACGTTTCACGTCCGGGTAATGGAACTGCTGTGTGCGTTTGTCCGGCAAGCTCCTGTGCCAGCAGAGCCGGATGGGACACCTGCTTCCATACAAGAAGACGTGCAAACGGTCCTCCACTTCATTGGCGACCGCGACTTCTACAGATCTGAGTTGGAGCGAGAGGCGAAGTACGTTGTTGATCTCACGAAAGCTCACCTGAAGGGAGCACGGATGGACGCGGCGAGGTTCAGTTACGCCAGACTAGACGGAGTGGATTTGTCGGAAGCAGGAGGGATTCGCGCTGAGTTCTCCGGCTCTTCGATGGCAGGCGCTAGGATAGAACGATCCTACTTCGTTGAAGGAGACTTCTCGGGGGCGTACATGAGCAAGGTTAAGATGCGCCATGCAGTTCTTTCGGACTCTCGGTTCGTCAATTGCTGGATGCCCGAAGAGATGTCAGGGTGCCACCTGGGAGCCGCCGACCTCACACACGCGGAGTTCAAGCGGACGGACCTGACTGGCGCCCACCTTCAAGAGAGCAATCTCTCTGGCGCGAGGCTCGAGATCAGTGGTGTCAGCCAATCACAGCTCAACTCAGCCCTCGCCGACCCGGCCAATCCGCCAGTCATCGCAGAAGGAGCTGTGGATACCGAGACGGGAGCGCAGCTCGTTTGGGTCGACAGTCCGGACTCGGAGACCGTGACGACAATCATCGAGGATGAGTACCAATGTACGGGCTGTGGCCGCACGGCGAGGTTTGATAGACGAAGTGCCTCCGAGAAGGAAGGCTCGTTCGTCTACTGTGAGAAGTGCGGTGTTCGCGAGCCGGAGCGTGAGATCCTCAGAGGGCACCGCCGACACCGGGCACCGGCACGCTTCATTCTGCGGGATCCGGAGGCCCCGAAGTTCATTCCCAGGGAGGCCGTAGGCTGGTGGCAGGAGGGCTTCGGCGACGTGACCTAAGCGGAGTCTCCATCTCGATTAGGTTCGTGGTGGCGGACATGGCGACGCAGGAGATACTGCGTTGGTTACTGCGGTAGAAGTCCGGGCGGCCAGAGTGCCGAAGCGCGATAACCGTTCATGGCAGTACTCGCGGTAGCGGTCATCTCTCAGGTCACTGAAGGGGGTCAGCTGAGGATGCCTAACCGACCGAGCACGGCCTTGCAGACCTCGTCCAGCGCCACGACCTCGCGCTCGCCGTCGCTCCGGTTCGAGACCTCGGCGCCCCCGTTCGCGAGTGAGCGCGCACCGACCACGACCCGAACCGGGAAGCCGACCAGGTCGGCGTCCTTGAACTTGACGCCGGGCCGCTCCGCGCGGTCGTCGTAGAGCACGTCGAAACCGCCCGGGGCGAGCGCGCCCACGAGTTCCTCGTAGAGCGTGTCGGCAGCCGAGCTCACGGCTTCGTCGCCGGGGTCAAGGGAACTGAGAACGACCGTGAACGGCGCCAGGGGCTTCGGCCAGATGATGCCGTCCCTGTCGTGGCCCTGTTCGATCGCCGCCGCCGCGGTGCGGCCGATGCCCAGGCCGTAGCAGCCCATTTCCATCGGCTGCAGCCGGCCGCTGTCGTCGGTGAAGGTGCAGTTCATCTTCTCGGAGTACACCGTACCGAGCTTGAAGATGTGGCCGACTTCGATGCCGCGCGACAGCCTGAGTTCACCGCCGCTGCAGCGCGGGCAAGGATCGCCGTGGACCGCCGTCATCACGTCGACCCATTCCACCGGCCGCGTGCTCGCGACGTCCCGGTCCCAGCGTACGGAGGCGAAGTGCCGGTCGCCGCTGTTCGCCCCGCAGACGAAGCCGGCGAGGGCGCGGGCCGACTCGTCGACGACCAGACGCACGTCCGCGGGAAGGCCGACCGGACCCGAGAAGCCGAGGGGACCGCCGGTCGCGGCCTCCACCTGCTCGGCCGTCGCCAGGCGCAGGCCGAGGCCGCCCAGGACATTCAACAGCTTGACCTCGTTCACCTCGCGGTCGCCGCGGATCGCGACCGCGGCGAGGCCGTCGTCCGTTTCGTAGATCAGCGTCTTGACCACCTGCGCCGGTTCCACTTCGAGCAGTTCGGCAACCTGCGCCACCGTCGTCGTTCCCGGCGTCGACACCTCCCTCGGGGCCTCCCCACCGCCCGCGTCCGGCACCGGCAGTTCGCCTGTCTCCGCCCGCTCGACGTTCGCGCCGTAGCCGCAGGCGGCGCAACTTGCGACCGCGCTCTCACCGGTGTCGGCGAGCACCATGAACTCGTGCGACGAGGAACCGCCGATCGTCCCGGAATCCGCTTCGACGACGGAGTACTCGAGCCCGCAGGCCTCGAAGATGCGAGAGTAGGCGGCGTGCATCGCCCGGTAGCTCCGGTCGAGGCCTTCCTCATCCGCGTCAAACGAGTAGGCGTCCTTCATCAGGAACTCGCGGCCGCGCATGAGCCCGAAGCGGGGGCGGATCTCGTCCCGGAACTTGGTCTGGATCTGGAACAGGTTGATCGGCAACTGGCGGTAGCTCTTCACGTCGCGCCGGACGAGATCGGTGACCACTTCCTCGTGGGTCGGACCGAAACAGAACCGCCGGCCATGCCGGTCCTCCATCCGCAGGAGCTCCACTCCGTACTTGGTCCAGCGCTCGGACTCCTCCCAGAGTTCGGCGGGCTGAATCGCAGGCATCGAGAGCTCGATCGCGCCGGCCCGCTCCATCTCGCGCCGGACGTTTCCCATCAGCTTGCGCAGGGTCCGCCAGCCGGCCGGTTGCATCGTGTAGATCCCGGCCGCGAGCCGCCGCAGCAGGCCCGCCCGGGCCATCAACCGGTGGCTTGTCACCTCGGCGTCCCTGGGCGCCTCGCGGGCGGTCATCAGGTAGTAGTTGCTCCAACGCATCGTCTTTCCGGGACCTCTGAAGTCGGTTCGCTACGGGGAGCACCTTGCTGCGCCACCGTCTAAGATCCGGGCAGGCTAGCGCATTCGGCTAGCTAGGGGGTGTGATGGGCCGTCACGACTACGCGAAGGCATCCGCATCCGCTAAGCTGATCGTGATGATGATCGAACTGGGGGCCGAAGGGCCGGCAGCGCGCCCCGACACGGCCGTTCTGGCTTTTCCGCCGTCGGCAGCGAGAGCGTAGTGGCGAGCAGTCGAATCGGCCCCGACTACGCGACCGGCAAGCCGGTTCGCATTGACGAACCAGAAGAGAAGGTTCGTCAGGACTACGAACGCATCCTCGTTGAGGACTACGGGTACAGGAAGGACCAGCTCGACATCAGGGTGCCGATTCGCCGAGGCTCCCAGGTCTCAGATGAAGCCGACATCGCCATCTACCGCGACAAGACGGGGCGGGATCAGGCTCGCGACATACTGGGTCTCGTCGAGACCAAGAGTCCGACGGAGCAGACCGGCCAAGACCAACTGAAATCGTACATGACCGCGACTTCGGCCACATGGGCGGTGTGGACGAATGGCCCCGCCATCGAGTACTTCTGCAAGCCTCCCGGCCAAGCTGCGGTGCTTGACGGCGTACTGAACAACATACCGGTTCGGGGTCAATCCCTAGAGGACGTCGGCAAGCTAACGAGGGAGGATCTGAAGCCCTACAGCGCCGCCTCGCTAAAGATCGTCTTCCGGCGCATCCTCAACACCTTGTACGCGAACACGAACATCAGCCGCCGCGAGAAGCTCGGCAACGAGATGATCAAACTGATCTTCGCCAAGATACGCGACGAACAGACGTACCCGAACCGGCCACCGTCTTTTCGCGTCGGTTTCAACGAGCGGCCCGAGGAGGTGAAGAAGCGCATCGTGACCCTCTTCAAGGCGGTGGTGTCCGAGCTCTCCGACGACGAGGTGTTCGACCCGCACGAGACGATCACGCTTGATGCCAAAGGTGTCGCTTGGGTGGTGGGCCAGCTTGAGCGCGGCAGCCTCACCGATACGCATACGGACGTGGTGGGCGATGCCTTCGAAGTGTTCGCCGAGTCGAAACTTGTTGGGGAGAAGGGCGAGTTCTTCACGCCTCGCAACGTCATCGACGTAGCAGTGAAGCTCATAGCACCGAAGCCCGAGGAAACCGTCTGCGATCCGGCATGCGGCTCGGGAGGCTTCCTAATCTCCGCCATGCGCCATGTCTGGTCCGAAATGGCCGACTCCGCACAGTGGCGCGGTTTGCGATCCGACCTTTTCGACGAAGCGAAGCGGAAGATGGCGCGCCGTTGTTTCTTCGGCATCGACAAGGAGACGGATCTTGTGCGGATCGCCAAGGCGTACATGGCGATCTCGGGCGACGGTCGGAGCAACATCGTCCACGACAACTCGCTCCACAACGCCAAGGCCTTCCAGCCGCGGTCGGCGCGCCACTTCGTGATCGATGGGGACCGCTTCCGCCAGTTTGATTGCATCCTGACCAATCCTCCCTACGGAAAACAGACCAAGGTGCTCAAGACGGACGCGGCGGACTTCGATCTCGGTCACTCGTGGAGGTGGGCTGGGGATGAGTGGAAGAAGGGCCAGCCGCGCGACCAGAATCCCTACGTCCTGTTTGTGGAGCGGTGCTTCGACATGCTCCGCGACGGTGGTCGCCTGGCGATCGTGCTTCCCGAGATCGTCTTCCACGGCACATCCTGTGCCCGACTCCGTGACTACATCGCCGAGCATGGCCGCGTCTGCGCCGTGGTGGACCTCCCCCACAACACGTTTCGACCCTACTGCAACGCTAAGACGTGCCTCCTCGTTGTGAAGAAAGGTGAGCAGGCGGGGGCGACCGATACGGTCATCATGGCCGAAGCTGTTCAGATGGGGCACGACCATCAGGGCCGTGAACTGCACCGGTCCGGTACGGAAGAAGTGTGGGACGATCTTCCGCTCGTGGCCGAAGAACTCGATAACCCTGGGTCGCCGGACAACCGGTTCGTCAGGACCGTCTCTTGGGCCGAAATGGACCAGGCTGGTCACTGGGTGCCGCGCTATTGGACCAATCCGCCCGAAGCCGAGCCGCCAGCAGGGTCCTACTGGGTGTCCCTCGGTGAGCTCAAAGACGAGGGGATCCTACGAACTCGAAACGGGCACGGTTCACCGCCGAGCGCCGCCAAGGGAAGCGGCAGCATCCCCTACTTCCGCACGTCGGATGTCGTGAACTGGGAGCTCTACCGCAACCCCACTGCCTTGGTGGGTCGCGAGGTGTTCGAGGCCGTCACGCGCAACAAGCAGCTCCTCCGCGGGGGGGAAGTCCTGTTCGTACGCCGCGGAAGCTATCGGCTCGGCACGGTCGCGATGGCGTCGAAGAAGGACCGGGAGTCCATCGTGATGAGCGAATTGCTGATCTTGGAAGTCGAGCAGCCCAACCGCTTCGAGCTGACGCCGTTTCATCTGCTCGGCTATCTGTCATTGGAACCGGTCCAAGCACAGATTCACCGACTCGACTTCGTCGATACGACCTTGCCCAATCTAGGCGAGAGATGGCGCGAGCTTCGCCTGCCGATTCATCGGGACGAACAGGAACGTCATGACTTCGGTGTGAGCATCGAAGGACCGATGCGGAAGAAGTGGGAAGCCCAGCAGGGCATCGACGCTCTACGGGACGCGCTGGGAGGCAACATCGTCACCTGACTGTCAGGCCCGCCGATTTGGCGTGGTGCTGTTCGCTGGCGCTTCTTGGGTTCTTCCTCGCCAGTTGTTCGCGTGTGCGCTCTTTGCTATACCTCACCGGCGAAGCGCAGCTTGCGCAACTATGATCCGCTCAAGTTCTTTGGCAACTGTGGCAGCCTCCTTGTAAGAGCGCAACCAGCGCTTACCTGCTCTCCCATCCGGGTCGTGCTCGAATGCGCGCCCCTGGCTCTTCTTCTCCATTCGCCCTAGTATCTCCTTCTTGTCCGGCACAGCTTCGAAGGCAGCATTCTCGTCGAGGCTCATCCTGACCTCGGAGACCGAGCCCAACCACTCAGTGACAGTTCCACGCTCACAGTTGTCCGGCTCTACTTCGACTTCGAACATGTGTCCGCCATCGGCCACATAGTGGTTGATTGCATCCATGGCGTCCAGGAAAAAGATGCCGTCTTCCAACCCGACCCGCGATCCAACATCAAACTCGGTCTTCGACGTGAAGAACCGCTTCGCAACGCCTCTCAAGCTGCCCCCTTCCTCCCCGAAGTACCTCTCTAGGTAGCGCTCCTCAGCCTTTCGCGGTCCTTGCATGATTGGCATAGCTATCTTCTCTCGTGTATCCGGTGTCGGCTGAGGGGGTTTGAGGATTCGGGGCGGTCACGCTTCCTCTTGCTACGCTGCATCGAAACGTCCAGTCGCCTCGTGGATCATACGCCGGTAGTCTGCGTCGTGCCGCATAAGGTAGCTCTCAATGAGAAGCCGGTCCTTTGCATCGAAGTTCAAGTACTGAGATGGCGGCATGCCGAGTTGAATTGCAGCGTGCACCTGGTGGTAGCACACTCCATAGCCAGCGTCGCCTAGAGCCTCGCCCATCTCTGCTCGCAGTTGCTTCGCTTGGCGGTGGCGTTCCGGCAAGTCAATCAGGCTTCTTGTCCCAGTGTTCCACGCCGCCACATCCCCGAGTTGGCGGCGTGCTCGTCTCTTTGATTGAAGGCAACCCAGCAAATGACTGTAGCCACTGGCGGCTTGGCGAACAAGCCACCAATCCTCAAGGTGAAGAATGAACGCGACCAACATCACTGCGCTAGAAACCGCGCTAAGAACAATCCACGTTTCGCTCATGCCAGTGGCTCCTTACATGGGATCCGCTCCCGGTTATGCCTCGCACCATGCAACCCCCATTCGAGCGAGAGTGTGAAGCCGACGGTCGCTCTGCGGCCCTCAAACTCCATGGTGTACCTGTGAAGGTACTTGGAACCCATCTTGCGCTACGTCCCGAGGCGGGCCTGCCTCAGCAGGCTCCAAGCACGCTCTACGCCGAGCGCCTGGATCTTACTGCGACGACCCTCCGAAGCCCAGGAGCGACTCTCACACCGGTGGTGCTCGATCCGAGAGACGGGTGCTCTTCCGCGCAGTGAAGTCTGCGGCCTGTGCAGGCGACGGCACTGAAGGGCTGTGGGGAGATCGCACCCGGCCCCTGACCAGCTTCATGCTGTTCTCTTCAGTCTTCCATGCCGACCGACGGGGACCTCACCGGTACTGCGACGGCCCGCCCTCGTCGGTCCGCGTCAGCCCTCGTTTCTCCCGGGTGCTCCCCACCTGTCAATGGCAACCGAAAATTGCGCACTTGTGGCAACCGAAAACTGCACACTTCCTCGGGGGCGGTAGGGTCCGGATCAGGCATCGGGAATGGCGCGGCAGGACTCCGGTGTCGGCCGTAGGGAGCGGAGCGACCGGAGGCCGACACCGGACGCACGCCGAGCCGAGGGGGTTGGCGGCTGATCACGAGCCGGCTTCCTGGTGCCGCTTTTCGCGGGCGGGGCGTAGGAGGTCCTGGTGCGCCCTCATCCGGTAGCTGTTGCCCCGGATGTTGACGATGTGGCAGTGGTGCAGCAGGCGGTCGATGAGGGCGGCGGCCATGATCTCGTCGCCGAGCACGCCGCCCCACTCCTCGAAGCCCTTGTTGGAGGTGAGCACGGTGGAGGCGCGCTCGTGTCGGGCGTTGATCAACTGAAAGAAGAGCACGGCGCCGTCCTGGCTGATCGGCAGGTAGCCGATCTCGTCCACGACCAACAGGGCTGGATGGGTGAGCACGCGTAGCCGGCGCGACAGGTTGCCCGCGGCCTTCGCCTCGGTCAACGACTCGATCAGGGCCGCCAGGGTGCCGTAGTAGACCTTGCGGCCCGACTCGGCGGCTGAGATCGCGAGACTGATCGCCAGGTGGGTCTTGCCCACTCCCGGCGGCCCCAGGAGAATCACATTCTCGGCCCGCGCCAGGAAGCCCAACTCGTGGAGGCTTTCGATCTGCTCCCGCTTGATGCTGGGCTGGAAGCTGAAGTCGAACTGGTCGAGCGTCTTGACCGCCGGCAGGCGCGACGAACGCATCGCCGCCTGCAGTCGGCGGTTGTTGCGCAGCACGATCTGGGCGGAAAGCAGCTCCTCGATCGCTTCGCCCGCGGTCACCGCTCCGCTGTCGGCCTGGGCCAGGATGCCGTCCACGGCTTCCAGCGCACCGGGCATTTTCAAGTCCGCCAGCATCTCTCGTAGCCGAGCCCGCCGATCGCCTGCCGGCGCCTTCATCGGACTGCCTCCGAGTACTCCCGCAAGGGACGGCGCTGCACCTGTACCGTCGGCGCCACGAAGCGGTGCCGAGACGCCGCTTCGGGCTGCCGTGCGCCCAGAGCTCGGTAGGGATGGCTGGACAGGGGACGAAGCGCCTGGCGCTCGTCCCGCTCGAAACGGTCCACCGGGCGCTCACCCGTCGTGCCATGCCGGCGCACATTGGCGGTGCCCTCCAGCCAGCGCGAGGCCTGCTCATTCAGGTCGGCGTCATTTGTGAACGACCGGCCGTAGAAGAAGCTCTCCCGCAGGTACCGGATTGGCCGCTCCACCTTGCCCTTGGTCTGCGCCCGGTAGGGGCGGCACGACCGCGGCACGAAACCCCAGTGAGCCGCGAACCGTAGAAACTCGGCGTTGAGCGCCAACTCGCCGCCCGAGGCGCGATCGTCCGACACGACCACGGCACGCATCTGATCGAAGAGGAGCTCCTGAGGCACGCCGCCGAACCGACAGAAGGCGCTTTCAAGCCCCTCGATGAGGACCGGCATCGTCTGCCGCTCGTAGAAACGCAGCCACAAGAGCCGGGAGTAGCCGAGCACCACCAGCAGCGCATGCCGACGTCCCCAGGGCAGCCTGAACGTCCCGAAGTCCACCTGACCCTGAAGACCCGCCGGCGTCTCGAACCGCACCGGCGCCTCCTGAGGAGCCCGCGGCCGCACCTCCCGCACATAGTCCCTCACGCGGCTGTACCCGCCGTCGTAGCCGGCCGCACGCACCTCGTCGAACAGGCGCTTCGCCGACAGCTTGGGGAACTCGCCGAGCCGCACCTCGATCAACTCCTTGTACGGATCCAGCTTGTGCGCCACCCGCGGCCGCCGCGAGTACCGAGCCGCGCCCGATGACAGATCGCGGTCCAACTGGCCCGACTCGATCCACGCATGGATCGTCCGCCGGCTGACGCCGAACCGCCTGGACAACTCGGCCTTCGAGATGCCCCGCTCCAGGTAGTGCCTCAACTGCATCCTGATCTCCCATTCGTACATCCGTCTGTCGCTCCATTGCTGTTGGCGAAGCCGACAGCATCGACCGACGAAGCCGCTGCCGCAAACCGCGGACTGTGCAGTTCTCGGTTGCCACGAGTGAGAGATTTACAGTTGCCCCCAACACTCCGCCCGCGCGGCCCACTTGAGGGCCTCTTCCTTGCGCCCCTGGCGGGCAGCAGCGACCGCACCCAGGTAGATCGCGTGCTGGTCGTCGGGGTAGCGCAGCAGGCGCCTTCGTATCCGGGCCAGGCCAAGCTCTTGCAGCCGCGCCGCTTCGGTCGTCCGGCCGAGCACCGTGAGAGCCGAGGCGCAGATGGAGCAGGGGGCGTAAGCCGTCGGATCGGCCTCGATGGCCCGGAAGAAGAACGTGACCGCCTCCTCCATCTGACCCTGTGCGAAGCGGTGCCGGGCGAAGTTGTGATTCGCCTCGAAGCTCAACGGGTCGAGCTCCAGGGCGCGCCGGAAGTGGACTTCGGCCTCCTCCAGCCGGCCGTTCGTGCTGAGGGTCATCGCCCTCGCCGAGTGCGCCTCCGCGACTTCCGGCGCCAGCTCCAGGGCTCGCGAACTCGACTCGTCGGCGAGCCTCAGGTTCTCCTCGCTCGGCTCGTGGAACAGGTAGAGGCAGGCGGAGCAGTGGGCGGACGCAGCGTGGGCCAGGGCGTACTCGGAATCGAGCTGGATCGCCTCCGCGAACAGCCGCCGCGCCTCGTAGTAGGTCCTCTTGCGCGCCTGGTGGTAGAGACTGCGCCCCCGCAGGTAGAGGTCGTAGGCCCTGCTCGACGCCGTGCGGCGCGCCTCGTGCGGGGGCGCGTCCGGCGCCAGGTGGAGTTCCAGGGTCTCGGCGATCAGACTCGCCGTCTGGTCCTGCAGCGCGAAGATCTGCTGCGAATGCCGCTGCCACTGCTCGGACCAGACCTGGATTCCGGTGCGGGCGTCGGTCACCTCGACGCCGATGCGGAGTTCGTCGCCCTCCTTGCGGACCGTACCCTCCAGCACCAGGTCGGCGCCGATCTGCCGTCCAACCTCTCGCGGGTCGGCGAGCGCGTCGTACTGGAAGGACACGCCGCGGGCCGTGACCCGGAGGCCGACGACGTGCGCGAGCCGGTGGAGGATCTCCTCGGCCATCCCCTCGCAGAGGTGCGCCTGATCCCGCTGCGGGCTCCGGTCGGCGAACGGCAGGACGGCGATGGAGAGCCCCCGCTCTTCCTCCGGCGGCCGTGGCACGGCGACCGAGGGGTCGCCTTCCGGCGCGGCCAGGTCCTCGATCACCGGGCCGGTGAAGCGGAATCCGCGCCCGTACACGGTGGTGATCCAGTCGGCGCTGCCGCCGGCGGCGAGGACCTTTCGCGCCTCGCTGACGGCGCGGCTGATCGCCGCGTCCGATACGAAGGCGTCTTTCCAGATGTTCCGGAGCAACTCTTCCTTGGACACCACCCGGTCCCGGTTCGCGACCAGGAAGGTCAGCAGTTCGAACACCTTGGGCTGAAGCTGCCGGGGCTGTCCGGCCACCTCGAGGCCGTACTGCTCGGGCTTCAGCACGAAGGGACCGAAGTAGTAGATCACCGACGGATCCTAGCGGACGGGCTCACGTTCCGGTTGCTTACCGCTTCGAGTCCGATCAACTTCGGCTCCGGGTTGGATCAAGCTATCGGGTGCGCCGGCCCATAGCCTTGTCCAAACTGTTTGAAGTGTGCCCGGTGACCGGGGTCGGACGACCTCCGGTGCAGGCAGCTTCGAGATCGCGAAGGCCAGGAACCGGAAGGGAGCGAAGGATGTTCAACCAGACGAGAACTCGAGACGCGCAGGCGGTGGGCTGGGCCATGATGCTGGCCGTGATGTTGCTGGCAGCGGCGCCGGCCGCCGGCCAGGGTCCCACCGGCCTCGGCGACGGTTCAGCAACAGCACGACGGCGTGGTGGAACCGGGGTTCACCGGGGCGTCGGCGGACGACGCGGAACAGTTGGAGGGCCAGGACTTCACAATCAGGCAGGGCTCGCTGACCCTGGGGGGCCCCGTCAACCGGGGCACGACCCACTTCTTCGCCAGCTACGAGCACGACGACCAGGAAATGGGTTATGACTACAACCAGAGTCATGTATTCACGCGCGCCGTGCCGGTCGAGTTGGGGCTGACCGCCAACGTGACCAACCGCGACCGCCTGACCGGCAAGCTGACCCACCAGCTCTCGGACTCGAACGACCTGACGGTGTCGGGGAACTGGGTCAGCGAGCAGGCCGCCGTCGGGCACTCGCTCTTCCGCTCTCGCCAGCAAGACATAGAGCATCAGGATCATGCCAACGACTCCCTGGGCCTGTCCGTGCGCCATGTCGCTGCCGTGGGATCGGACATGACGCTTGAATCGGTGCTGGGGCAGATTCAGGCCGACCGGAGCATGGAATCCTCCGCGGATCCGTTGCGGAGATTGCGTCTTTACTTCCACGACGATGGCGGCCTCGTTTTTCACCTCGAGGGCGGCATCGGCCCCGAAGTCGACAACACGCTCGAGAGCTTCCAGTGGAAGGAACGCCTGTCCTGGCTCCGTGGGGATCATTCCTTGCGCGCCGGCGCCGGCGTGGAGCGCTTCGGTCAGCGTACCGAGCAGCCGGCGTGGCGCAACTGGGCTATGGGTTTGTCGACGACTTCTCCGTCCCTCCGGCCAGTGGGGTGTACCAATTCGCGACCGACATCGACGTCTCGGTCACGAACAGCCATCTCTTCATCCAGGACGACTGGTTCGTGAACGACCGCTGGACGTTCAACCTCGGCGGGCGCTACGACCGGAACAACCTTGTCGACGACCAGACCGTCGAAGCGCGGCTGGGCGCTGCCGTCGATGTCGGGAGGAACGGCCGTTCCGTCCTCCGCTTCGGCGCCGGGCTGTATCACGATCGGACGAACCTGATCGGCCATACGGGGGCTGACCGGCCGCCGCTCCTCTTCAACGTGCCGATCGATCCCGTGACTCTCGAAATGGACCCGACGAGACCGGGCTCGACCCCTCGCGAGCTAATCGTTGATCCGAACCTCCACCTACCCGAGATCGTCAAGTGGAACGTGGGCTACGAGCGCGAGCTCGGTGACCGCAATACGTTGAGCATCCACATCTTCGGCTCCGACAGCGATGGCCTCTTCTTTACGGACTTCCAGAACAGGGAGTCGTTCGAGCACGACGGCGCCCGGCCCGATCCCACCAGGGGGCAGATCCTCTTCTACACCAACACGGGATACAGCGAGGTCCTCGATGTCGAGGTCGAGTTCAAGCGCCGCTTTGCCAACGGCTCCCTGGTGCATGTGAGCTACACGAATCAGGACGCCTTCGGCAGTTCGTACTTCGACTTGATCTCGGGCAACTCCACCCTCAATCGGGCAGCTCGCTACGAGGGTCTGGACAACCCGCCCGCGCTCTTCAATGGGCCGCTCAACACCGAGGTGGAGCACAGCTACAAGCTCTCGGCGGTAGGGAACTTGCCCTGGGGACTCCAACTGTCTGGTTTCCTGGACTACCGGTCCGGCACTCCCTTCACCGCCCGGGACTCAGAGTTCATACGATCACCCGGGGGCTTCGCCGCCTATCCGGCGATTCTCTTCGAGGGCTTCAACAGCAGAAATGCGCCGGACTACTTCTCGGCTGATGTGCGTCTGGCCAAGACGTTCACCGTCGGGGAGCGGCACGGTCTTCTCGTCTTCCTCGATGTCTTCAACGCCACCGACAGGACGAACGTGATCGAGGTGGACGGTCTGCGCAGCTACAACAACAGCGGCCGTCTCGGTGAGCCCGGCACCATAACTCGCGACGACTTTCCTCTTATCCGGAACCGCGGACCGCAGCGTTCGACCCAGTTCGGGATCCGGTGGTCGATGTAGGGGGGCTGCGAACTCAGGGTCGTCCGCGGGCTGGCTCAGTCCGCTGCTGGATTACCTGGGCTCGCTTGACGGCCGCGCCGACCTGGAGCTCCTAAGCGGTCTGCTGGGCGACATCGCGGTGACGCGGGCCGACCTCGGCGCCGCCTGCCGCTTCGGCGAGGACAAGTACCAGCGGAACCGGATCGCCGAGTCGGACTGGTACGAACTCGTCTGCCTGTGCTGGTCCAGCGGCCAGCGGACCCCGATCCACGACCACCGGGGTTCGAGCTGCGCCTTCCGCGTCGTCGAAGGCGTGGCGACCGAGACCGAGTTCGAGCCGACGGCATCCGGCCTCATCTGCCCCTGCGGCCGCCGTGAGCACGGGGCCGGCCGCGTCTGCGCGTCGGAAGAGGACGACTGCCACCAGGTCGCGAACATGCAGCCTTCCGGCGAGGACCTGATCACGCTCCACATCTACTCGCCGCCATTGCGGCAGTTCAACGTGTACTCGCTGGACACACCGACCGCGTCCGATCAGCGACGGCGCGGCTGCTGCTAGGAGCGTGCGATGCAGAAACTGGGTGCCGATTCGCATGGAAGTGGCCGCCCACTGGGTGCGCCGGCGTCCCCGCCGGCTGCCGCCGAAGGCGGCCAGAAACAGGCGCCGGCCGGCAGGCCGGCTCCGCTCTTGCAGCCACTTCCATGCCGGGTGGTCGCCGCTTCGCGGCGCGTTCTTGTCAGAAGCCGGCGAGGACGCCGGCGCACCCAGTTCCTCCCGCAGGCTAAACGCTACACCGTCTAGACTGCTGTTCATTCAAACGCGATGAGGATGTACCCATGAGACGAAGCATCCGGTTCAGCTTGCCGGCGGCCGCAGTTCTGCTCACATTGGCATGCAGCGCCGAGCCGGCGCCGCAACTGCGCGTCGTCTACGCCGGCGACGCCGGCACGCCGCACGCGGAGGGCTACCACGCGCTGCTGGCCGAGCACTTCGAGGTGCGGAGCATCGAGCGCAACGACCTGGCGAAGGCCGACCTCAGCGACGCGGACGTTCTGATCGTCGACGGCCAGACGATCGACCGGTCGGAAGAGCGGATTGGAACGATCCCGGGAGTCGAGGGAGTCGATCTGGAGACCCTGTCGATGCCCACCGTCCTGATCGGGGGACAGGGCGCGCGCATCTCGGACGACCTGAACCTGCTGCTCGGCTGGCGATACGGGTGACTGTGTTTGTTCTCCAGGGCTGTCGTGCCACAGTCCACGTCCGATCCGACCTCCGGCCATCCGATCTTCCACGGACCTCTAAGGGTTGAGCTGGAGCTTGAGGAGGCGCCGACCCCACCCAAGTACAAGTACTACGAACTGACAGACGATGTCCCGGACACGATGGCCACGGTCAAGATCCTCAAGAAGGAGTGGGACACCCTGAACCTCCCCGTCGGCGAGCGGCCGGACAAGAGCGAAGCGGGCGTGGTGACGACCGGCGACGGTTTCCTCGATTCGCCCGACACCGAGTGGATCGCCGGCGGCATGCACCTGAAGGGTCCGGACTACTTCGCCATCGGCCGCCAGGGGCGGCTGCTGCAGTGGGGGTTCTACGGCACGGTGGACGAGATGACCGAGACCGGCCAGCGGCTGTTGATCAACGCCGTGCACTACATCCACGGCTTCAGGGATCATCCGATCCTGGCGACTCGTGAGGCCAGTCTCCGCGAGGCGCTGGCGACCAGCCTCGCCCTCCTCGACCACTACGCGACCGAGGAGATGAAGGAGTACTACGACACGCCGGAGAAGGTGAAGGAAGCCCAGGAACGGGTTCTTGAGCGCAGTTTCGGCGAAACGGTCCCGCCGGAAGCGAGCGGCGCCCGGGAGGAGCGGCAGGCCTGGTACGAGGAGAACGAGCCGTATCTCTACTGGGACGGCGGGCGGGTCGGCAGCGAGTACGACGGCAAGGCCTACTTCCGGCTGGAGGGGAAGTACCGGATCGACGAAGACGCCAGGGCGCTCGGGATCGCGAACAACGACCCGGCCCTGCTCGAACGCGCGGTCGCCAACCTGCGTGAAGGGGTCGAGCCCGAGCGGGCCGAGCGGTTGCTGGCCCGCTACGCCGGCGTGAGCCATGACTCCGCGGACGGCTGGCAGGGCTGGCTCGACGAGAACGGGGCCTCGCTGTTCGCCTCCGACTGGGCCGGCTACCGCTTCCGGGCCGCCCAGGGCCCCGGAGGGTCGGACTTGCTCAGTTCCTCCCGGTTCGCGGCGGACGGCGACGAACTGGACGGTCTCTCCGTCACCGTGAGTCCCGCGGTCGAGGTGACGATGCGGGTGACGACCGACGGCGAGACGACCTTGGCCGTCCTCGACTTCAAGCTCGAACCCGGGTTCTGGATCTACGCTCCCGGGTCCGACGCGGAGTTCAAGTTCGGCGTCCGTGCCCCATCCGGCTTCGCCTACCAGGTCGCCAGCGACCCCGTGCTGCCCGAAGCGGACGGCGAGGGCCGGATCCACGGCGACTTCCGCGTCGAGGTGCCGCTAGAGGGTGCGGGCGACGTGGCGACGGTCCTGGTCGACTACCAGGCCTGCGACGAGACGCTCTGCCACTACCCGGTGACCGATGCCCGGCTGATGAGCAAGGTCGAGACCTGAGACGCCGCATCCGGGCGCTGCCGCTAAGCGGCGCGCACGGCTGGCGCTGCTCTCCTGGCCGGCTCGCGGTCCTACGATGGAGTCTGGTCGCGAAGCGGCACAGGTTCCGACCACGGATCGACGACTTCCACGCCCGTGTTACGGAACTCCTTCGTGTTCCTCGTGACAAGGTGGAGACCGCGAGTCCCAGCGGCAGCGGCCAGAAACGCGTCCGGGATGTGATCGTCGAGCGGTTCGCCCCGCCGACGCTTCTCTTCCATGATCCGCGCGCACGCCCTGGCGTCTTCCGCAGTCCAACTGAGGATCCTCTGCTCGAAGCACTCGTCCAGGACGTTCTGAAACCGGGCGGCCAGATCTTCCCGGCGCTTTCCTGCGTCGAGGCGACCGATGCCGTCGAGAATCTCCCAGACAGTGATGGGTGAAAGGCCCATTCCCTCCGCGGCGATGTTGTCGAGGAACGCAGACACGCGCGGTTCAGGGTGCGGACGCATCATCTCCGACACGACGTTCGTGTCGAGAAGCCACGCGATCGGAAGGTTCACGCCTCACCGTCGTCAGCGAAGCGGACCGGCTTGTGCCGGTACCGCCTGCGCGGCGGCAGCTCGACCCCGCGCTCCGGACCGAAATGCCTCTTGAACACCTCGGAAGGCTTGAGGCGCCGTTCCGTCTTCTCACGCTTTTCGTGAATGAGGCGGCGAACGTACTCTTCCATCGAGAGGCCGACATGGCGGGCTTCCTGCCTCAGCCATGCCTTGTCTCCCGGATCGATGTCGCGGACGGTGATGACGGAACCCACGGTGAGCAGCCTCTCGGTCGATACGAAGCGTCGGCCGATGCGGACGAAATGCTAGCACGGAGTGCTGTCAAAGGAGACGCGCGGCGAAGCGGCGACCAGCCTGCGCGACAGCGCTGCGGAGTCCGCCACTGGGTGCGCCGACGTCCCCGTCGGCTCTCTGAAAAAGACGCGCGAGGCCAACGGCCTCGCTCCGCTGCGACGCCGGCGCGCCCAGTGGGCGAAACTTGACTCAACTGTAAAGACGGCACCTGTTCAAGGAGTCTAGTAGCGCCGTTCACTGGCAGCGGCGGCCATGACGGTACTGCCGCACCATCCCCTACGGCGGACCGCCGATCACCCGGTGATAGCCTCGCGTCGTCTGCGAGCGACCGTAGTTCATCTCCCCTTCTGAGGGAGGATCCTCCGTTGTGGCAGCGGGAGCATGAACGGACGGGAGTTCATCAGACGAGCTAGGCGATATGCGCGGAGGACCACGCAGGATTTCCGTTTGGACACCCGCCGGGGGAAAGGAAGCCACGCGGTGCTCTATCTGGGCAACCGCCGGACGACCGTTCCACAGAAGGAGATCGGCCGAGGGCTGCTTGCGTCCATGTTGAGAGATCTGAAGGTCGACAGAGGAGACTTCTGACCGATGCGCTATGCCTATCCATGTGTTCTCAACCCGGAGGAAGACGGCGGCTTCTTCGTCGTCTTTCCCGACGTTCCGGGCGCGCTGACGTGTGGCGACGCCCGGGCTGAAGCCCTGGAAATGGCAGCGGACGCCCTGGTAGCCATACTCGCTACTCACGTCCACAACGGTGAGGACCTTCCGACCCCAAGCTCCGCCTTTGAGGGTCAGGAAGTCGTGGCCGTTCCACCCGTTCCCGCCGCAAAGCTGGCGCTCTATTCGGCGATGCGGGAACAGGGCCTTAGCCAAGCGGCGCTGGCCGAGCAGCTCGGATTGGACGAGGCTTCGGTCGGCCAGCTTCTCGATCCGGACCGCTACTCCCATATCAGCAGAGTCACGAACGCCCTTCGAGCCGTCGGGCGCAGTCTCGTGGTCGAAGACCGGGTGGCCTAGCGCCCGCCTGAGCAGAGGCATCGAGCCGTTTGAGCCAGGAACTCACGCTGGCGATTCTCGCCGCCGGCCGCTCGGCGCGATTCGGGCGCCCGAAGACGCTGGAGCCGGTCGGCCCGAGCGGCGAGGTGCTCTTCGAGTACGCGATCTGCGACGCGCTCCGCGCCGGCTGCGGGAAGGTCGTGTTCGTGACGTCGGCGGACTGGACGGAGCAGATCATGAGCCGGGCCGCGGAGCATGCCGGCTGCGCCGTGCCTGTCGATTTCGTGGCGCAGGACCTGGATGACCTGCCCGACGGCGCGGCGGCGCCGGTGGGGAGGGCGAAGCCGTGGGGCACCGGCCATGCGGTGTTCGCGTTGCGGCAGAAGATCGAGGGACCGTTCCTGGTCGTCAACGCGGACGACTTCTACGGTCCAAGGGCGATCGAGTCGTTCGGGCGGCGTGCCGCTGACGGGCTGGAGGCGGGCGACGATTCGCACTTCCTCGGCGCCTACGAACTCCACCGCACCGGCGTCTCCCGCACCAGCGGCGTCAACCGCGGCATCCTCACGGCCGGCTCCGGCTCGACCCTGGCAGGGATCGACGAGATCTACGAAGTACGGGTCACGGATGCGGGCCTCGTCGGCCGCGATGGCGGGGGGGAGGCTCGATCGCTGGCCCCCGACTGCCCCTGCTCGATGAACCTCTGGGCCTTCCAGCCCTCGATCTTCGGGCTCCTGGAAGCCGCCTTCGCGGACTTCCACGCGAACCTCGGCGATCCGCTGACGAGTGAGTTCCTGCTCAGCGAGACGGTCGGTCACCTGATCGGCCAGGGTTCGGCGCGCGTCAGGCTTCTGCCAATGACCCAGAGCACCGCCGGGCTGACCTACCCCGGCGACCTGCCCCCGGTCGCTTCCACCCTGCAGCAGTGCGTCGAAACCGGCGACTACCCGGCCGACCTGGGCGACTGGTTCGCAAGACGATCCTCCCGGAGACCCGCTTGACTGGGTGCGCCGGCCTTCTGGCCGGCATCCGCCGCAGGCGGGATCCGGATATTGACTCCGCACGGATTTCACCCGCTTCAGCAGAGTTCCCGAAGCCCGGCGCTTCGCACCGGATGCCGGCCAGAAGGCCGGCGCACCCAGTTGGCGCCGAGGACACCCTTGGTGGAGCCAGGGCGCCGTGCGCCTGAACAGCCTCGACTGGACCGTCCTCGCCGCCTACGGCGCGCTCGCCCTCGCAGTCGGCCTCGTCTTCGCCCGTCGCGCGGGCTCCGGCACGGGCCAGTTCTTCCTCGCCGGTCGGAACCTGCCGTGGTGGCTGCTCGGGACCTCCATGGTCGCCACGACGTTCTCGACGGACACGCCGAACCTGGTGACGGACCTGGTCCGGAACGGCGGCGTCTCCGGCAACTGGATGTGGTGGGCCTTCCTGATCACCGGGATGTGTACGACGTTCTTCTACGCGAAGCTGTGGCGGCGCTCGGGCGTGTTCACGGACATCGGCTTCTACGAGCTCCGCTACTCAGGTCGGGCTGCCGTCTTCCTGCGTGGCTTCCGGGCGGTGTACCTGGGCGTGTTCTTCAACGTGATGATCATGGCGGCGGTGCTGCTCGCCGGGATCAAGATCGGCGGCGTCCTGCTCGGGGCGGACAAGTACACGACGGTGCTCGTCGCGGCGGCGGTCACCGCTGCCTACTCGGCGACCTCCGGGCTCTGGGGCGTCGTCGTCACGGACCTCATGCTGTTCGTCATCGCGATGGTGGGCTCCGTCGCGGCCGCCTGGTACGCGCTGGCGCATCCCGCCGTCGGCGGGCTCTCGGGCCTCGTCTCGAACCCGGACATCGCGTCGCGCCTCGCCCTGCTGCCGGACTTCGCCGACTGGCAGACGGCCGCCACCGTCTTCCTGATCCCCATTGCCGTCCAGTGGTGGTCGACGTGGTACCCCGGCGCCGAACCGGGCGGCGGCGGCTACGCGGCCCAGCGCATGCTCGCGGCCAGGAGCGAGCGGGACTCGATGGGCGCGACGCTGTGGTTCAACATCGCCCACTACGCGCTGCGGCCGTGGCCGTGGATCCTGGTCGCGCTGGCTTCGCTGGTCGTCTATCCGACCCTGGACTCGATCGCCGCCGCCTTCCCGCACCTCGATCCGTCGATCATCCGGCACGATCTCGCCTACCCGGCGATGCTGGTCTTCCTGCCGCACGGGCTGCTCGGGCTCGTGGTCGCGTCCCTGGCGGCGGCGCTGATGTCGACGATCTCGACCCATCTCAACTGGGGCGCCTCCTACATCGTCGACGACGTGTACCGGCGCTTCGTCCGGCCCGGCCGCGGTGAAGCGCACTACGTCCTCGTAGCGCGGCTGTCGACCATCGGCCTCGTCGCGCTGGCAGCGGTGGTCGCGCTGTGGCTTGAGAACGCGATGCAGGCGTTCCAGATCCTGCTGCAGATCGGTGCCGGCACCGGGCTGATCTTCCTGCTGCGCTGGTTCTGGTGGCGGATCAACGCCTGGTCGGAGATCTCGGCGATGGTCGTCTCGTTCGCGGTCGCCGTGTGGTTCCAGTTCGGCCACGAAGGGCTTGGGCTGGCGCTGCCGTCGGCCGCGGCGCAGCTCCTGTTCGGCGTTGCTCTGACCACGGCGGTCTGGTTCAGTGTGACGATGGCCACCCGGCCGACCGAGACGGCGGTGTTGCAGTCGTTCTACGACCGCGTCCGACCCTTCGCGCGGGGCTGGCGGAGAGTCGTCGAGACGCGGCCGGACGTGCCCGGCAGCGCCACGGCGGCGCTGCTTGCCTGGCTGTTCGGTTGCGCCGCGGTGTATGCGGCCCTTTTCGGGACCGGAATGGCGCTCTACGGACGCGGGCTGGAGGCGGCCGCATTCGGCGCCGTGGCCCTGCTGGCGGGTTACGGCCTGTTCCGCCTCCTGCCCCGCACGACCGGGTAGGCGCACCCAGTGTTGGCCGCGTACAGCCTTCGCAACCGCGGTTCCTATACTGAGTGGATGCCTCTTCCGGCCGATCTGCTGCAGCGAGACGCGGAAGAGGCGGTGCGCCTGATCGCTCTGGATCTCGTCTCCCAGGCCCGCGCGGCCGCGCCGCGCAGCCTGGACCCGGAGGACGTGGAAGGCCTCCACGACTTCAGGGTCTCGATCCGGCGGCTTCGGAGCACCTTGAGCGCCTGGAAGGGGCTGCTCCGGGGCGTCGTGGAGAAGCGTGACCGGCGGACGCTCGCCGGGTTCCAGAAACGGACCGGCTCCAGCCGAGATGCCGAGGTGGCGCTCGAATGGCTGGCAAACCAGGTCGAGGCGTTGGAGCCGGAGCACCGGCCTGGCTGCGAGTGGGTCGAGGCGCGACTTCGCTCGGCAGCGGAGGTGCCATCAGACGACGCGAACCGGGCGGTGTGTAGCGAGTTCGCGGAGTGGGCTGACGCCTTCGTGTCACGCATGGCCCACGGGGCGCCGGAACGAAGCGCTGGATCACCGTACGCGGAAGCGCTGGCCAAGCGCCTGGATCGGATCGCTCACAGGCTGGCGGCTCGCGTCGACGGCGTTGGCGACGACCGGAAACAGGGCCCGCACAGGGTGCGCATCGCCTGCAAGCGCCTCCGCTACCTGGTCGAACCGGTACGCGCGGAAAGCGAAGTCGCGGCCCTGGTTGATCGCTGCAAGCGGCTCCAGGACGTGCTCGGCACTCTGAACGACGCGAACGTCCTCGACGATCTGCTGAAGGGCTACAGTGACGGCGAGTCGTCCGCGAGCGAGTCCGGAGTACTGGAGCTGCGCCGACTCAACGCGGCTCGGGCGGAGATCAGCTACCGGTCGTTCCGACTTGAGTGGTTGGAGGCCGGCGGTTTGCGGACGCTTCTGGATGAGGCCGCCGCCCTGGCGAGGCAACTTCGCGGCGCCTGGCTATAGCTAGCGCGGTAGACACAGTGCGCGTCGACGTCGCTAGTCGCCCTCGCCGGGGACGTACCAGATCGGCGACGACCAGGCCCGCTCCTGGATCGTGGCCGGCAAGCCGGGCTTCGGCTGTACGCCCGCCCGGATCGCGTCCCAGGTGGACCAACGGCAGGTGGGGTTCTGCAGAACGCGCACGTAGTAGAACGCGCGCTGGTTCGGGTCGAAGTCCGGGTCCCGCCATAGAGCCTCGAGTTCGGCCGCTCCCTGTCCCTCCGTGGTCGAGCAGGTCTCCAGATCCACGGCCGCCCCGTTGTCGCTGCAGCGGTGCGGGGTTCCATCGACCGTCGATCCGGAGGAGCAGGCGACGCCGTAGACCTTTTCGTGGTTCGCGCCGTCCTCGGTCCATCCCTTGATGACCTGCAGGCGGTCCAGCGGCGCGTCGCTCGGATCCCTGACCGCCCAGACCAGGAAGCGGGGCGCGCGTCCGGTTCCGTTCGCCATCAGGTCGCCGCCCATCGCGACGCCTTCCGCGTAGGCCCTCGCGATGCCATCGTCGCCGGCCAGGGTCGTCTCATCGAGGTCGTACCCGGCAAAGAAGCGGACCCGCATGCGCGGGCCGGTCGTGGCGAAGGTCTCCTTTCGCTGGAAGGCGCGGAAGATGTCCTCCCTGGTGTTGGACTCGGCCCACACGGCTGCGAGGCCCGACGCTCCCCAGTACTGCCTGGTCGGTTCGTCGTACTCGCCGGTGTCCTCACGCGGGACGGACCCGCGCTGCTCGGGCGTGATGTCGAGCAGCCCGGTCTTGCTCCAGTAGTCGTCCTCCCGAAAGGACCCGGCGGCATTGTGTGTGTCCGAGGAGCCGATCAGGCCGAAGCGAAACGGGTTGAAGCCCTGTGCTTCTTCCATGGCGAGGCCGTTGAGGTAGGCCTCGCGCACGTAGCTGCCCTGCGGTTGGCTCGGGTTGTCGCTGCCGATCGTGCGCTCCATGATCCCGAAGTCCGCCCACTCGTCGTTGGGGGAGAGCAGCGGGTGCGTGTCGGACGTGCCCTTGACCTGAGTGACCTCCACCAGCGGCTCGTTGCGCATCCGCTGTTCGGCGTAGGCACTGTCGAACGGGTTGCCGGCCCGATCGGTGAGCTGGAACATCCACCCGTCCGAACCGTTCGAGTTGTGGGGAATCGCCAGGGAGTCGATGCCCTGAGCGCGCTGCTCGTCCATCCAGTCCCAGAGCAGCTCCGGGTTGTTCTTCGCGTCCAGCCGGCTGAACGGAATGCCGGGCACGTTCGAGTCCCGGAAGATGACGTTGCGATGGAGGTTCTCGCCACCCCGGCCTCCAGCGGTGAACTCGTAGCCGATGAAGGTCGTGAAGTTGCCGGGGTCGTTGTGCCTCTCGGCGGCCTCCACGATCTTCTGCCAGGCACTCCTGACGATGTCGAGATCGAGCAGGTCGTCGGGGTCAACGTAGCCCCGTTCGCGCGGCAGTATCTCCTGGAACACGGCGCTGCGATCCGCCGGCGTCGCGGCATCCCGCAGGGCGATCGAGAGGGCGTGCTGGCCGACCGAGGAGTCCGGGTTGTCCATCTCCTCGAACATGCCCAGGTAGGTGGCATGGTCGGCAACCGCCAGAAAGTCGAGCGGCGCCTTGAGGCGCATTTCGATTCCGGCCGCGTGCGTGAGCGGTTCTCCCCTGGCGAACCGGTAGGCGTCGTCAGGATCGGCGCGAGTGCCGAAGATGTAGGCGTCGAAGGAGTACTTCGTGTGGACATGAACGTCGCCGAAGTAGGCGTTGCGCGTCGACCGGCTCTCGACAGCGTCGGATGCCGCGTCCGCGGCGCCGGCTGAGTCCGTTCCGTCGGGATCGCCGCCGCAGGCGACGGCCAGAACGAGGAGAACGGTCAGCGGTGCGATCGGCTTTCGGGAACGCTTCATGGTGATCTCCCCATCAGTGGATCAGGCAGCCCGATCACATGCACCGCGACCAACCCCAGAATCCCCAGCACCAGCAGGTAGTAGATCGTCGGCAGGATCGTCTTGCGCAGCGTCGCCCCCTCGCGGTCCAGCAGTCCGACGGTGGCCGACGCGGCGACGACGTTGTGGATCGCGACCATGTTGCCGGCGGCCGCGCCGACCGCCTGGAGGGCGACGATCATCGCGGTGGACATCATCAGCCGCTCCGCGACGCCGTACTGGAAGGCGGTGAACATCAGGTTGCTGACCGTGTTCGAGCCGGCGATGAACGCGCCGAGGGCTCCGGTCATCCCGGCGAAGAACGGCCACACCTCGCCCACGTTCGCGGCCACGAAGTCCGCCATGACCAGGGGCATCGAGAGCAGGCCGGCCTCGTTCACGTCCGAGTTGATGTACACGCGCACCATCGGCACGGTGAAGATGAGAACGAAGCCGGCGCCCAGCAGCACCTTGCCGGAAGAGGCTGCCGCGGCCCGTACGTCGGCGAAGTTCATCCGATGGATGAAAGCCGTGATGCACACCACAACGAGCAGGATGAAACCGGGCAGGTAGAGCGGCGTCGTCGTGCCCGAGACGCCGCTGCCGAGGATGTCGTCCCAGTTGATCGCCAGTGAGCGGAGCCAGCCGCCGAGGGGCAGTGCGGGCAAGCGGGTGAGTACCAGCAGGCCGCCGAGCAGGGCGTAGGGCGCCCAGGCGTTGACCAGGCCGATGCCGCGGTCGTTCGCCTCCGTCGCCTCGTCCTCGAAGCCGCTCACCCAGTCGGGTTTCCACTGATCGCGGGCCGGGAAGTTCCAGGTGTCCGACGGCACCAGCCAGCCGCGCCGCGCGATCGTCACCATGATCAGGAGCCCCACAGGCGCGCCCAGCAGCGACGGGAACTCCGGTCCGAGGAAGAACCCGAACAGCACGTAGGGCACCGTGAACGCCAGGCCCCCGGCGAGGGTGAAGGGGAGGATCGAGAGACCCTCGGTCCAGGAGCGCCTGGCGCCGAAGAAGCGGGTCAGCATGACGACCATCAGGGTCGGCATGAGCACGCCGGCCATCGCGTGCAGGACCACGCCGCGTTGCGTGACAAGGGCCAGGTAGTCGAGCATGCCGATGCCGGCCTCCGCCAGATCGGCCGAGAAGGCCTCGCCGCCGAGACCGCCCTGGACGCCGACCAGGATCGGGGTGCCCGCGGCGCCGAACGTGACCGACGTCGACTGGACCATCATGCCCAGCATCACCGCGGCCGCGGCGGGGAAGCCGAGCGCGACGAGCAACGGCGCCGCGACTGCGGCCGGCGTGCCGAACCCGGCCGCGCCCTCGATGAAGGAGCCGAACAGCCAGCACACGATGACCACCTGGACCCGGCGATCGTCGCTCAGCCCGTGGAACGATCGGCGAATCGCGTCGACGCCGCCCGAGCGCTCCAGCGTGTGCAGCAGCAGGATCGCGCCGAAGATGATGAACAGCAGGTCGAAGGTCAGGAACAGGCCCTGGATCGACGCCCCGGCGATGCGGGTGATCGGCATCTCCCAGATCAGCAGGGCGACCAGGACCGCGGCCGCGTAGGCGGCCGGCATGGCGCGCCGCGCCGGTACCCGGAAACCGATCAGCAGAATCGCCCCCAGGGCGATCGGGAACAGGGCGAGTAGGGCCGTCGTCAAAGGCCGAACCTCATCTGCATCGACTCTCCTTCGTGGATTGGGAAGGGTTCATGTTAGCTGGCAGCGGAGGCCCGGTTGCTACAGTGGCGCGACCGTGCCGGCGAAGCGTGATTCCTCTCGGAGCCGAGGTTTCGGCGGTGTTGCCGTCCTGGCGGTCGCTGCCCTCGCCGCGCTGCCCCTCGCCGCCCAGAACCTCACCTGGCAGGAACTCCCGGACATGCCGGCCGGCAAGTGGGAAGCCGCGACCACCGTGGTCGACGGAAAGTTCTACCTGTTCGCCGGCTACGAGGGCCCGGTTCGGTCGAGCAAGCGGGTCGACGTCTTTGACCCGGCGGACGGGAGCTGGACGCGGATCCAGGACATGCCGAGTGCGGTCTCCCACCTGAACGCGGTTCTCGACGGTCGCACGGTCTGGTTCGCCGGCGGCTTCAAGGACGGCTACAAGGGCCACACGATCGCCGAGGTCTGGAGCTACGACCTGGACCTGGACCGGTACACCGCTGCGCCGCTGCTGCCCGAGCCGCGCGCCGGCGGCGGTTTGGCTCTCGTCGGCCGCAAGCTGCACTACTTCGGCGGGCTCAAGGCCGACCGTGACACGGACTCAGGAGACCACTGGGTTCTCGACCTCGACGAATGGGCTGCCGGCTCGGCGGGCTGGCAGGACGCCGCACCCTTGCCCGACCCGCGCAACCAGTTCTCGGCCATCGCGCTCGGCAGCCACATCTACGCGATCGGCGGCCAATACAACCACGACAGCCAGCAGCTCGACCAGGCGCGGGTGGACATCTACGACGCGGACACCGACTCCTGGAGCCGCGGCCCCGACCTGCCGAAGGGACACTCCCACGGCGAGGCCGGCACCTTCGTCCACGAGGGCCGGATCGTCATGGTGGGCGGCCACACGACCCCGGCCGGCGGTACGAAGTCGATCGACCCGGACATCCTCGTGCTGCGGCCCGGCGGCAAGTGGGAACTTCTCGGCAAGCTGCCGATGCCCCTGTCATCGCCCGCCGCCGCGATCATCGACGGCCGGCTCTACGCCGCGGGCGGCTCGGCGACGGGCCGCGGCGCGCAGGCGAAGATGTGGGTGGCCGATCTGCCCTGAGCTAGCTGCCGCGTTGGCGCCAGAGCTCTTCGTCAGTCTCGCGGAAAGATCGAACTGCACGCTCGAACTCTCTGAACTCGTCTTCAGTCCACGAGCCGGCCAGTCGGCGAAGTCCGTTTCCCCGCTCTGTCTTCTCTGAGAGGCAGAGAGCCTCTCGCAGGAGAGCAAGCACGGTCCTGTTGAGCGACAGGCCCCTCTGAAGCGCCTCCGCTTCAAGCGCGACCGTGAGGTCCGGCGCTACGTTTCGAATCGTAAACGTCTTCATCAGGCTCCTTTCCGCGGGCTCGGCCACAACGACGCAGTCTGTGCGGTCGCTTCGCTGACTGCAAGCAGGCTTGAGAGTCGTCGCTGTGCTACTCCGCTTCCAGAGCCCGCCGGGGGTCGGCGCGGGAGGCCCGGCGAGCCGGAAGGTACGAGGCCATCACGGCGACGGCCAGGAGCACCAGCGCTGCGGCTCCGAAGGCGATCGGGTCGCGGGGAGTACGGCCATCGAAGAGCAGCGGCTCGACGAATCGGCCCGCCCACAGCGCGGCGAGCGTGCCGGCCGCGACACCGGCCGCCGCCAGCGAGAAACCCCGCGTCAGGACCATACCCAGGAGATTGGACGCCCTGGCGCCCAGGGCGCGACGGATGCCGAACTCGTGCTCACGCTGCCGGACGCCGAAGGCGATGACGGCATAGAGCCCGACGGCTGCGAGCAGCACGGCGAGCATCGCGGAGGCGGCGAACAGGCGCGTTCCGGTTCTCCAGGTGCGAATCCGCGATGCAAACTGTGAGGAGAGGTTCCGGACGTGGTGTCGCGGCAGTTCGGGAAACAGCTCGGCCAGGGCGCCAAGCACCGGCGCCTCGACGCGCCCGGGACTTGACGCGGTGCGGACGATCAGCGCACGCTGGATGCTCGTCCATCCCGACAGTGCCGGGTCGGACGACGCCTGGGAGATGGGCAGGTAGTAGGCCGGGTCGTTACCAGTCTCGCCCACACCCCACTCCACGGCGGATTCCACCACGCCGACCACCGTTGTGCAGTCGGCGTCGCCGCTGACGAACAGGCAACCGCCGACGGCGCTCCGACCAGGCCAGGCCTGCCGGGCGAACGACGTGTTGACGATCGCGACCTTCTGCGCCCCTTCTCCGTCCCACTGGGTGAAGGCGCGACCTTCGCGCACCTCCAGGCCTGCCACCTGGAAGAAGTTGGCCGTCGTGAGATTCACATGGGGGCCGGAGCGGAACGGCAGGCTGTCGAGCCCCTCGATCCGCAGGTCGCTGTACGCTGCACCGCTTCCCGACATTGGTGAACTCGTCCCCTGTGCGACATCAAGCACCTCCGGCACATCCCGTACGCGGGCCTCCATCGCATGGATCGCGCTCTCGTCGAGCGGGTCGCCGTCAAGGCCATCCAGGCGGGTGTCACCGTGAAAGCTCCCCAGCGTCACGGTGAGCAGGTGCTCCTTCGCGTAGCCGACGTCGACCTGGCGCGCCGCCTCGAATGAGCGGAAGAACACGGCTGTCCCGCTGAGCAGGACGACCGACAGCGCGGCCTGGACCACGATCAGGCCGGTGCGGACGGGCGTTCCGAGCGCGCGGGCGCCCCGCGAGCTGTCGAGCTTCACGATTCCCCGGCTGCGCGCCGCGTACACGGCAGGGGCGAGGGCCGCCGCCAGGCCGATCCCAAGCACGGCGATTCCGGTGAAACCGATTGCCGTTGTGCCCAGCGGGTCTTCGGCCCACTGGTAGCTCGGCAGGAGCGTGCGGCGAAGGGCGTCGCCGGTGACCGCCGCCACGGCCAGTGCAACGACGCCGGAGAGAGCGGCGAGCACCAGGCTCTCGGCCACCAGGAGACGTCCGATTCCCCATCTTCCCAGGCCGAGCGCGTAGCGCACCGCCAGCTCGCGTCGTCTGGTAGCGACCCGCAGCATCAGCAGGTTCGACATGTTCACGGCCGCGATGAGAAGCACGACAAGAGTGATCCCACCCGCGATCAGCGGCAGGCGCATGTGGCGCCGTAGCGTGGTGGGGCCGCGGGTTCGAAGGATCGGGCCCAGAGCCACGGTCGCCTCCTGGTCCAGGGAGTCCGAGAGCCGCGAGCCGGCACGCGCCGCCCGGACGGCGGCCGTCGCCGCGGCGCCGGCGGCCTCCTCCGTCGCGCCGGGCGCCAGCCGCACGAATGGAGTGAGGTAGAAGGTTGTTCCGTACCGCCTCCAACTGTCCCCTCGACTGGCCGTTGCCGCGTGTTCGAGAGGCAGCCACACGTCGACTGCGTTGGAGCGGGGCCCGGAGAAGCCGGGCGGCAGCACGCCGACGACGACGTAGGTGACGTCGTCGAAGCTGAGCGTCGTGCCGAGCGCTTCCTCCGCGCTGCCGAACCGCTGCCGCCGGTAGCCGTCGCTGATCACGCCGACGGGTTGCGCCGCCAGGTCGTCGTCTTCGGCAGCGATCAACCTTCCGACCATTGGCTCGACGCCAAGAAAGTCGAGGAACTCGCCCGTGACCCAGGAGATCGTGAGGTTCTCGGCGCCTTGACCGCGGCCGTTCGTCCTGAACGAGACTCTGTGGCCCGCGACGCCGTCGATCAGTGCGCTGTCGGCGGTCAGTGCGGTGAAGTCGCGCCACTGCATCGCGTCGACTACCCAGGTGCGTCCGGTTGAGGCGCTGCGATCGCCTGGATCGATGCGCTCGCTGACCCACAGGCGATGAACGCGGTCCGGGTCCTCGATGTGGGGTGGCGGTTGGAGAAAGAGGCGGGACAGCGTTTCGTACATCGGGGCGTTGAGCCCGATGCCGAGCGCCAGGGTCAGGACGACGGCGCAGGTGTAGCCGCTGTTGTGGCGCATCATCCGGAACGCGGCGCGGATGTCCCGGAGGACCCGCTCCGCGGGCGCCCAGCCCCAGGTCTCGCGGGTCCGCTCGCGAATCAGCGTGACGTTGCCGAAGTTGCGTCGTGCCTCGGCATGGGCCCGTTCGGGGGGCAAGCCAGTCTCGATCCTCTCTTCCGTCTCTTCGCCCAGATGGAAGCGGAGCTCCTCGTCGAGTTCGGCGTCCCGCCGCCGACGGGTCCAGATCGAACGCAGGCGAAACCGGAACTGCTTCAGCATTCGGTATGGCGGTGTTACTCAGCCTCCAGCGCTCGACGAGGGTCGGCGCGAGAGGCCCGGCGGGCGGGCAGCAAGGAGGCCATAACCGCGATAGTCAGGAGCACCAGCGCCGCGACGGCGAATGCCAGCGGATCACGGGGAGTCCGGCCGTCGAAGAGCAGCGGTTCGACGAACCTGCCCGCCCACAGCGCGGCGAGCGTGCCGGCCACGACACCGGCCGCCGCCAGCCCGAAGCCTCGCGCGAGCACCATGCGCAGGAGGCGCGACGCCCTGGCGCCGAGGGCCCGGCGGATGCCGAACTCGAGTTCGCGTTGGCGCACCCCGAACGCGATGACCGCGTAGAGCCCGATGGCGGCGAGGAGCACCGCCAGCGCGGCGGAGGCGCCGAACAGACGCGTTCCGATCCTCCATGTTTGGAGCTGTGACGCGAAGATGGCGGGAAGGCTCTGAACCGTGTGGCGCGGAAGGTCCGGGTACAGATCGGCCAGGATGCTGAGCACCGGCGCCACGACCTCTCCAGGGTTGCTACGGGTGCGGACGATCAGCACACGCTGGCTGGCAGCGAATCCAGACAACGGGGCGTCGGATGTCGTCTGGGAGATGGGAAGGAAGTAGACCGGATGGCTGTCGGTGGCCAGCAGGCCCCACTCGAGAGCGGATTCCACGACGCCGACGACCATCGTGCAATCGGTCGTCTCGCTGCCGACGAACAGACACTTGCCGACCGCGCTCCGGCTGGGCCAGACCGGCTGGGCGAACGTCGTGTTGACGACCGCGACCTTCCGCGCTCCCTCACTGTCCCACTCGTTGAAGCCGCGGCCCTCGCGGATCTCCAGGCCCGCCACGTCGAAGAAGTTGGTCGACGTGAGATTGACGTAGGGCCCGTAGCGAAGCGGCAGGCGGTCGTGTCCCTCCACGCGTAGGCCGCCGACGGCCGCAGCGGCCCCCATGGGTGTGTTCGTGCCTTGGGCCACCTCCCTAACCCCTGGCAAACTCCGAATCCGGGCTTCCATTGCACTGACTGTGCTTTCGTCGAGCGGGCTACGGCCGAAGTCGCCCAACTCCACTGTCAGCAGTTCTTCCTTTGCATAGCCGATATCCACTTGGCGTGCCGCTTCAAACGAGCGATAGAAGAGGGCGGTTCCACAGAGGAGGACCAGCGACAGCGCGGCCTGAACAACGATCAGGCCGGTGCGGACCGGCGTTCCGACCGCGCTACCGCCTCGCGAGCCGTCAAGCTTCTCGATTCCCCGGCTGCGTGCCGCATAGATGGCGGGTGCAACGGCTGCGCAGAGGCCGACCGTGAGCACGGCGATCCCCGTGAAACCGATGGCCGTCACGTTCAGGGCGTCTGCGGCCCGCAGATGTCCCGGCACCAGGGTGAGGCGCAGGGTGCGGCCGACTACCGCGGCCACGGTCAGCGCCGCGGCGCCGGAGACTGTGGCTAGCACGAGACTCTCGATCGCGAGGAGGCGTCCTACGCCCCACCTGCCGGCGCCGAGTGCGTAGCGGACGGCCAGTTCGCGGCGCCGGGCCGCCACGCGCACCATCAGGAGGCCGGACATGTTGACGGCCGCAATGAGGAGCACCAGCAACGCGACGCCGCCTACGACCAGGGTCAGGCGCTCTCCGCCGGGCAGGGAGGAGGGACCTCGGGTCCTCAGGATGGGGCCCAGAACCACGGTCGCCTCGGGGTCCCAGGAGCGCCCGAGCGGCGAGTTGGCGCGTGCCGCCCGCACCGCGGCGGTCGCCGCGGCGCCGGCGGCCTCGACGGTCGGACCGGGCGGCAGTCGGGCCAACGCCGTCAGGTAGAAGCCGTTCCCGAAGTTCCTCCAGCGGTTGCCGCGCATGGCCGTTACTGCTGGTTCGAGGGGCAGCCAGACATCAGTCTTGTCCGGATCCGGTCCGGAGAAGCCGGGCGGCATCACGCCGACGACGACGTACGTGACGTCGTCGAACTCGAGTGTCGCGCCGAGTGCTTCATTCGGACCGGCGAAGCTCTGCCGCTGGTAGCCGTCGCTGACCACGGCGACGGGCGTCGCCGCCGCGTCGTCGTCCTCGGGGCCGATCAACCTGCCGTTAGCCGGCTTTACGCCTAGGAACTCCAGGAACTCTCCGGTGACCCAGGAAACCCTGAGGTTCTCGGCGGTTTGACCGTGTCCGTTCGGCGTGAACCGGGGCGTTGTGTAGCCCGCGATCTTGTCGATGGGCGCGTTGTCGGCGGTCAGCGCGCTGAACTCGGGCCACTGCATCCGGTCCCGTGCAACGGCGGGACCAGTGAAGGAGCCTCGATTCTCCGAGTCGTCTCGCTCGCTCAGCCAGACGCGATGAACGGCGTCCGCCTTCTCGATGTGGGGCGGCGCCCGGAGAAAGAGGCGCGACAGCATCTCGTACATGGGCGCATTCAGCCCGATGCCCAGTGCCAGCGTGAGGACCACCGCGCAGGTGTAGCCGGTATTGCGTCGCATCATCCGGAACGCGGAACCGATGTCCTTGAGGAAGCGCTCCACAGGCGCCCAGCCCCAGGCTTCGCGGGTCAGTTCGCGGGTCAGCGTGACGTTGCCGAAGTCGCGCCGGGCTTCGGCGTGCGCCTGGTCGGGAGACAGCCCGGTGTCGATCCGTTTCTCCGCTTCTTCGGCGAGATGGAAGCGGAGCTCCTCGTCGAGTTCTGCGTCCTTGCGTCGCCGGGACCAGATGGTGTGCAGTCGGTTGTGGAGCAGCCGCAGCATCGCCTTGTTCCTCGCGGCTCAGTCCGCCGGACGAAGAACCCTGGTCACCGCGACCGAGAGCTGCTGCCACCGCGACTGCTCGACGACGAGTTGCCGGCGCCCGGTCCTGGTGAGGCGGTAGTACCTGGCCCGCTTGCCCTTGTCGGAGGTCTTCCACTTCGCCGCGATCCAGCCGCGCGCCTCCAGCCGGTGTAGGGCCGGATACAGCGATCCGGTTTCGATGCGGAGCGCGTCTTCCGACACGCGCTGGATGTGCCCGGCGATCGCGTGGCCGTGCGCCGGGCCGTAGACGAGGGTGCGCAGGATGAGCAGGTCCAGGGTTCCATAGAGAAGCTGGTTGCGGGGACTTGCTGGCGTCATGGTGTAGACAAGCTACTCCATATGACGTAGATTGTCTACACCATGAATACGCTGATTCACCTGGAGAACGTCTCCAAGGTCTTCTACACGGACGAGGTCGAAACCCACGCGCTCGATGGAGTCACCCTGGACATCGACTCGGGCGAGTACGTGGCCGTGTCCGGCCCTTCCGGTTGCGGCAAGTCGACCCTGCTGTCGATCCTCGGTCTGCTCGATACGCCGACGGCCGGCGACTACACGCTGAACGGCTATCCGGTGGCGCAGCTCCGGCAGTCGGAGCGAGCGCGAATCCGCAACCGGGAGATCGGCTTCATCTTCCAGAACTTCAACCTGATCGGCGACCTGACCGTCTACGAGAACGTCGAGCTTCCGCTGACCTACCGGGGAATCCGGCCGAGGGAGCGGCGCGAGTTGGTGGCCGAGGCACTGGAGAAGGTGGAGATGGCGCCGCGGGCGAAGCACCTGCCGAGCCAGCTCTCCGGGGGGCAGCAGCAGCGGGTCGCCGTCGCCCGGGCCGTTGCCGGCCAGCCCTCGATCCTGCTTGCCGACGAGCCGACGGGCAACCTCGACTCGAAGAACGGCGGGGCGGTGATGGACCTGCTGCGGACGCTCCACGCGGAAGGATCGACCATCTGCATGGTGACCCACGATCCCCGGTACGCCGACTATGCCGAGCGGGAGATCCATCTCTTCGACGGGCGGGCGACGAACTGACGGTCAGGCCATCCTGGCGACTGGAATGGACATAGCGAGACCGGACCTGGCGCGGAAGAAGAAGTTCCGCCGGGTGACGTACTTCTCCGCCGGGGGCGTCCTGCTCGTGCTGGTCACGCTCGCTTTGCAGCAGGTACAGCCGTCGGCGCCGCGCGTCGACCGCGACGCCCTGTACATCGACACGGTGCGGCGGGGCCCGATGGTCCGGGAGGTGCGGGGCCGGGGAACGCTGGTGCCCGAGAAGATTCGCTGGATTCCGGCGACGACGGAGGGGAACGTCGAGAGGATCGTGTTCGATCCGGGGGCCGAGGTGACGCCGGATTCGGTCATCGTCGAACTGAGCAACCCGGAACTCGAGCACCAGGCCAGGGAAGCGGAGCTCAACCTGCGCGCCGCCGAGGCCCGGTACGAGAACCGGAAGGTAGAGCTCGACAGCGAACTGCTGATGCAGCGCGCGGGGCTCGCCAGCGTCGAGGCCGCGCTGGTCGTGGCCCGGCTCGAGGCGGACGCCGACGCCGAGCTGGCGAAGGACGGCTTGGCTTCGGCCATCGAACTCCAGCGGGCGCAGGCGTCGAAGCGGGAACACGAAACGCGCTTCGCCTTGGAGGAGGAGCGCCTCGGCATCGCGGAAACGACGAAGGCGGCCAAGCTCGCTGTCGAGCGGACGGAGGTGGACCGCCTGCGTGCGATCTGGCAACTCCGGCTCGATCAGGTCGCGGCCCTGCAGGTCCGGGCGGGCATGCACGGCGTCCTCCAGCAGGTGCCGGTCGAGGAGGGGCAGCGCGTCACCGCGGGCACGAGCCTTGCCCGGGTCGGCGACCCGACGGCGCTGAAAGCCGAGTTGCGGATTGCCGAGACGCAGGCGAAGGACGTTCAGATCGGGCAGGTGGCGTCGGTCGACACGCGGAACGGGGTCGTCCCCGGCAGGGTGGTCAGGATCGATCCGGCGGTCGAAGAGGGAACCGTGACGGTCGATGTCGCTCTGGAAGGCGACCTGCCGCGCGGGGCCCGGCCGGACCTGACCGTGGCCGGCACGATCGAGCTCGAACGGCTCGAGGATGTGGTCTTCGTCGGTCGGCCCGTCGTCGGCCAGGAAGAGAGCGAAGTCGGACTTTTCCTCTTGGACGGCGAAGGGGGCGGCGCTACTCGAACCCGGGTGCTCCTGGGCAGAAGCTCGGCGAACACGATCGAGGTGCTCGACGGACTGGTTCCGGGCGACCAGGTCGTCCTGTCGGATATGTCCGCCTGGGACGAGTTCGACCGTCTTCGTGTCGACTGAAGCTTCTCGGAAGCCGTCTGCTGGCGGATGCCGGCCAGAGGGCCGGCGCACCCAGTGTTCAACCCATGAAGAAGCCCTTGCGGTGCGAGACGCCGAGGACCTTCTTGCACAGCGCGCAGAAGTAGACGTAGCGCTTGCCGAAAACTCCGGAGATGGCCCGGAACTGGATGCCCACGGGTTGCTCGCAGTGCGGGCACAGGGGCGTGATGTCGTCGCGTTCTTCAGCCTGAATCATGGGGTTGACTCCTCTCCCACGGTTTCGTTGTTTGCTTCTTCGGTTGTTCGGGCCCTGAGTAGCGCCGGTTCGACGTAGAGACTTCGCCTCAGACCGACGAGCGTGCAGGCCGGAGCAGATGCCGGCACGGATGGCAGCCCGGCGCACACAATGGGCGGAACTTGCCTCAACCGTAAAGGTCAGGCCTGTTCAGGGAGTCTAGCCAGTGCCCGATTGCAGGGGAGCGTTCCGTCAAGGAACATAGGCGGCATGTGCTTCAACCGTGAGAACCAGCCATGAAGATCCTCCTCTACGTCCTGGCTGCGCTCGTCGTCATCGTGCTGACGGTGTACTTCGTGTTCTTCTTCAATCCGCAGACCGAGGCGCAGGAGGAGGTGAACGCGGCCTGGAGCCGGTTCGCCGAGGAAGTCGCGGGAATCGGCCGGGCCGTCGAAAGCGCGCCATTCAATCGCGACGAACGGACCGCGGCTGCGGGGTACCGGCACGTCGCCCGCTTGCTTTCGACCTTCCTGGCGGACTTCACGGACCTTCGGGACCCGGACTATCCGCAGTTCGCGCGCTTCCCCAACAGCGTCGCCCGCATCGGCTGGGACAACCCGGACAATCCCTATCTCGCTTTTCCCGTGCGTGGCGATCACGTCTACCGGTTGCGAGGGAACATCACGAACTTCGACCTCGTCACGATCAACGTCTACAGCGGCATGCTCGGCCATACGCCGATCAGGAAGATACGCACGGTGTCGAGCCTCGTCTCGGACGATCTCGACGTGGATGAGAACGGCGACTTCGTGCTGACGCTTAGCTCCGTGCGGGCCGAAGGGGATTGGCTCAAGTTGGAACCGGACGCGTACATCGTCGTCATTCGGCGCCTGGTCTCGGACTGGGAGCAGACCGACGAGGGTCTATGGGAGGTCGTCAACCTGACCACGCTGGGAACCGGCGCTCCCCGCCCGACGCCCGAGTCGGTCGCCCGGACGCTCGATGACGCGGCGACGCAAACCCGCTCCCTGCGAGAGCTGCTGACCCTCGTGCATCGCATCACGTTCCAGCTCGCGCTCAGGCCCAACAGGGTCTCGCAGCCCGCAGAGGCCGATCCGAACCTGCCGATGGCCGACGCCTTCCAGGCCGCTTCCCGTGGCTACTTCCGGCTGGAAGAGGATGAGGCCCTGCTGGTCGACGTGCCGGTCGCCGACTGCCGGTACACGAACATCCAGCTCGCCAACCCGTGGATGGAGTCGCTCGACTATGCGAGCCACCAGTCGAGCCTGAATCACCGCACCGCGCAGGCCGACGCCGACGGCCGCGTGCGCTACGTGATCAGCCGCCGGGATCCCGGCGTACAGAATTGGCTGGATACCGCCGGCTGGGCCGAGGGGTCGCTCTGTGCCCGGTGGACGTACTGCACCCAGTATCCGACCGGGATTTCAGCGCAGGTAGTGAAGCTGGACGAACTGGATCGACACCTGCCCCCCGAGACGATGAGGGTCGATCCTGCGGAACGCGCGCGGATCGTGGCGGCCCGGCAGGCCGCGATCAGCCGACGCTACGCCGGCGGCTCCTAGCGCCTGGAGCCGACCGCGTCGAAGCGAACGCCGGCCATGCGGCCGGCGCGTCTACCTGGCCGCCTGCGGCGGCAGCCGGCGGGGACGCCGGCGCACCCAGTACCCGATCTGTTCCATGGAAGCCTGCGCGGCACTGGGTGCGCCGGATGCCGGCCACAGGGCCGGCGCACCCAGTGGCTTCTGACCCTCTGCCGCGCCTTCAGGCGAGGACTTCCTTGACCACCCGCGCCTTTTCGACGCCGGTCAGCCGCGCGTCGAGCCCCTGGTGCCGGTGCGTGAACCGCTCGTGGTCGATGCCGAACAGGTGGAGCACCGTCGCCTGGAAGTCGTGGACGTGGACCGGATCCTTGACGATGTTGTACGAGAAGTCGTCCGTCTCGCCGTGGACGACGCCGCCCTTCACACCGCCGCCGGCCATCCAGATGCTGTAGCAGCGGGGATGGTGGTCGCGGCCGTAGTTGTCGGCGGTGAGGGCTCCCTGCGAGTAGATCGTGCGGCCGAACTCGCCGCCCCAGATGACCAGGGTTTCGTCGAACAGGCCGCGCTCCTTCAGGTCCTGGATCAGGGCCCAGGCCGCCCGGTCGACGTCGCGGGCCTGCGCCGGCAGCACGGTCGGCAGGACGCGGTGGACGTCCCAGCCCCGGTGGTAGATCTGGACGAATCGGACGCCGCGTTCGACCAGGCGCCGCGCCATCAGGGCCGCGTTCTGGAACTTGCCGGGTTGCCGCGCTTCTTCGCCCCAGCGTTCCCACGTGCTTTCGGGCTCGCTCGCCAGATCGGCCATCTCGGGGACCGACGACTGCATGCGGAAGGCCATCTCGTACTGCTCGATCCGGGCCAGGGTCTCCGGATCGCCGACCTGCGCATGGCGCAGTTGGTTCAGCTCGCTCATCCCGTCGAGCACGCGTCGGCGGACGGCGGGCGACACGCCCTGCGGGTCCTTGAGGTAGAGCACGGGTTCGTCGCCGGTCTGGAGGCCGACGCCGGCGTGCTCAGGTGACAGGAATCCGGCGCTCCAGAGCTTCGCCGAGATTGCCTGGAGGCCCGCCGCGGGATGGCTGCGCTCCGCGTTCATCACGACGAAGGTCGGCAGGTCCTCGTTCATGCTGCCGAGGCCGTAGGCGAACCAGGATCCGATGCACGGCCGGCCCGGGATCTGCTGGCCGGTCTGGATGAAGGTGATTCCCGGCTCGTGGTTGATCGCGTCCGTGTGCATCGAGCGGATGATCGCGATGTCGTCCGCCATGCTCGCGGTGTGGGGCAGGAGCTCGGAAAACCAGGCGCCGTTCTCGCCGTGCTGCGAGAACTCGAAGACGGACGGCGCGATCGGGAAGCGCGACTGCCCGGAGGTCATCGTCGTCAGGCGCTGTCCCTGGCGGACCGAGTCGGGGAGGTCCTGGTCGAAGTACTCCTTCATCTTCGGCTTGTAGTCGAGCAGATCCATCTGCGGGGGCGCGCCCATCATGTGGAGGTAGATGCACTGCTTCGCCTTCGGCGCGAAGTGCGGCAGATCGGGCAGGCCGCCGAAGCGGTCGCGGGCCGCGGGGAGGGCGAAGGCGTCGTCGGCGAACAGGCTGGCCAGCGCCAGGCCGCCGATACCGCGGGCGGCCGTGCCGAAGAACTGTCGCCTCGTCTCGGCTCGAACGGTTTCCTTGAGTGGGTTCATCTTCGGCGCCTCCAAGGTAGCCGGCTACTTGTTCAGGGCTTCGTCCAGGTTCATCAACTGACTGGCCAGCATCGTCCACGCCGCCGACTCGTCGGCGGCCAATGCCGCGTCGTGGGCAGACTCGCCGACGTCGACGAGCTCGCTGGCTGCCGCCGGGTCGGCGCGGTAGAGGTCGATCAGGCCTTCGTACGTCCGCCGCGCGACGGCTCGCTCGGCGACGCCGAAGTCGCGCGACAGGAGCCGGGTCGTCAGGTAGTCGAGCCGGCGGTCGAAGTCGTCGCCGGCTTCCCGCATCGCCCGCTGGGCCAGGTAGCGCGACGCCTCGACGAACTGGGTGTCGTTCATCGTGACAAGCGCCTGGAGCGGCGTGTTCGTCCGCTCGCGGCGGACCACGGAATGTTCGCGATTGCCGGCATCGAAGATCGTCATGGACGGCGGCGGCGCGGCGCGCTTCCAGAAGGTGTAGAGACTGCGCCGGTAGAGCTTGTCCCCCGAATCTCTCCGGTAGCGGGCCGTGTTGCTCGAGTTCATCGCCACCCGTTCCCAGTGCCCCTCCGGCTGGTACGGCTTGACGCTCGGTCCGCCGATCGTGCGCACCAGGAGGCCGCTGGCGGCGAGGGCCGTGTCGCGGACCGTCTCCGCGTCCATGCGGAAGCGGGGGCCGCGCGAGAGCAGCCGGTTGTCCGGGTCCTGCTCCAGCTTGTCCGGCGTCAGGGTGGCGGCCTGCCGGTAGGTTGACGACGTGACCAGCCGGCGGAAGAAATCCTTGACGTCCCAGCCCGAGTCGCGGAACTCGGTCGCCAGGTAGTCGAGAAGCTCGGGGTGCGACGGCACGTCGCCCTGGGCACCGAAGTCCTCGCTCGTCGTGACGAGCCCGGCGCCGAAGACCTGCTGCCAGAAGCGGTTCACGGTGACGCGGGCCGTCAGCGGGTTCGTCTCATGGGCGAGCCAGTGGGCGAGCCCCAGCCGGTTGCGGGGGAGGTCCTCCGGCATCGCCGGCAGTGCGGCAGGGGTCGTCGCGAGGACGCGCTCGCGCGGCTGGTCGTACATGCCCCTGTAGAGAACGTGCGCCGCCGCTTCGCTGCCGGGCCGCTCCTGCATGACGTGGGTCACCGTGCCGCGGCGCCGGAGCTCGCGCCACTCGGCGTCGATCTCGAGCCGGCGGGAGGCGAGGCGGCGGTACTCCTCGTCGTGCGTGTTTGCGTAGCTCAGCAGGAGGCTGCGGCGCTCGTCGGCGGTCAGCTCTCCGGGCGCCTTCAAGGCAGCGGTCCGGATGGCGGCCCAGTTCGAGAGAACCGAGGCTTCCTCGACCGACAGGGCTCGATCGAAGACGCGCACGTCGGCGATGCCGCCGCCGGCGAAGTACTGGGCGCTGCCCTCCGTTCGCCGGTCGTGGCGGCCGAGGTAGAACGGCCGGTCGGTCAGGATGCTGCCTTCGACCCGGGCGAAGAACTCGCTGCCCTGCTCCGCCACGCGCTCGCCGTCGCGGTAGATGTGCAGCCCGCCGCGTTCGCCGGCGCCGTCGTGGGTGAAGACGATGTGCGTCCACTCGCCGGGGGTGAGACGCTGCGTGTTGTTCGGGTTGATCGAAATGCTCGTCGCCCCTCTGCCCGGGCCGGCGCGGTCGCCCCTGAGCCGAAAACTCAGTTCGCGCGCGCCGAGCGTGATCTGCCAGCCGCGGTCCGCGTCGTGGGGGTCGCTCTGGCTGGCGACGGTGTAGCTGCCCTCGGCTTCGGGCATATGGATCCACATGGCCAGCGAGAACGGCGTGTCCGTGTCGATCGTAAGCGGCGGCAGTTCGGCGGACGCCTTGTCGCCGAACAGCAGGGCCGGCAGGCCGTTGGGGCCGGGCTCGGTGCGGACCTCGCCATGGAGCGAGATCGGCTTTCGCTCGCCATCCGCGATCACGGCGGGTTCGGTGGCCCCGGCGTCCCCGTCGTCTCCGTCGTCCCCGGGGAGATCGAGACGGAGAAGCTCGGCGTCGGCGCCGAGCGGCGCGCCGAGTGCACGGTGCGCGTCGCCCGCGAGCCAGTCGGCGAAGAGCGACTCGACCTCGCCGAGACGCCTCGCCAGCGCGTCCTCGATCTCGCCGACTTCCTCGCGCAACCGGTACCAGGCGTCCCGGTCGTCCTCGCGCGGCACGACCAGGGTCGGCGGCGGATCGGAGATGTTGCCGTCCATCACGTACTGGGTCGTGTTCCGGAAGAACGCGGTCAACGCGTAGAACTCTCTCTGGCTGATCGGATCGAACTTGTGGTCGTGGCAGCTCGCGCAGCCGACGGTGAGCCCCATGAACACGCTGCCGATCGTTTCGGCCCGGTCCTTCGCGTAGATCGCCTCGTACTCGTCGATCACGACGCCGCCCTCGTTCGTCGTGATGTTGTTGCGCTGGAACCCGGTCGCGATCAACTGGTCGAGAGTCGGTTCCGGCAGCAGGTCGCCGGCGATCTGGTCGCGCGTGAACTCGTCGAACGGCTGGTTCTGGTTGAACGCCTCGATCACCCAGTCGCGGTAGGCGTACATCTCCCGGTAGTTGTCGTTGTGGATGCCGTGGGTGTCGCCGTAGCGCGCGGCGTCCAGCCAGTAGCGGGCGCGGTGCTCGCCCCAGTGCGGCGAGGCGAGCAGGCGGTCGACGAGCCGTTCGTAGGCGCCGTCTTTCGTGTCGTCCAGGAAGGTCGCGAGCGTGCCCGGGTCGGGCGGCAGGCCGGTCAGGTCGAGGGCTGCGCGGCGGGCCAGCGTGCGGCGGTCGGCCTCCTCGGCGGGGGTGAGTCCCTCGGCTTCGAGCCGCGCCAGGATGAAGCGGTCCAGGGGGTCGCGCGGCCAGGCCTCGTCGTCGACAACAGGCGGCGCCGGCCGTTCGACCGCCGCGAACGACCAGTGCTCGTCCCAGGGGGCGCCCTGCTCGATCCAGCGGGTCAGGGTCTCGATCTGCTCGCCTGAGAGCGACTTCTGCGACACCTCGGGCGGCATCCGCCGGAGCGGGTCCGTGTGGTTGATCCGCTCGACGAGCAGGCTCGCGCCTGTGTCGCCGGGGACGACCGCCGGACCGCGCGGCCGGTTGCTGCGGCCGACGGGGGGCCTCTGGCCGAACGCGCCGTCCCGGGTGTCGAGCCGGAGGTCCGCTTCGCGGGTCGCCTCGTCGGGCCCGTGGCAGGCGAAGCAGTTGTCCGAGAGGATCGGCCGGACATCGCGCCGGAAGTCGACGCCGGGCGCCGGCTCGGCCACAGGCGCTCCCTGCAAGGCTGCCGGTCCGAAGACTGCAACAACGATCGCGAATGGAAACAAGCAGGACGCTCTGTTGGGCATGAGGACACCAGAGGATAAACCACACTGGGTCCGCCAGTCCTCTGGCCGGCATCCGCCACTGGGTGTGCCGGCGTCCCCGCAGGCATGCCCTACCAGCACAGCGAGTCGGCCAGAATCCACGAGGTGGCGGTGACCTTGTACGGCCTGCACGCTCGATAGCAGCCGTTTTCCGGAGGGCGCGTAGCTCCATCGTCGTGTGGACGGTCGTGTCGGTGCCGTAGTACGTTGGCGGACATGGCGACCTTGACTGTCAGAATCGACGATCGACTCGACGCTCAGCTTCGCGATCTGGCGGCCCGCACCGGTGTTGGAAGAAGCACGTTCGTGCGTGATGCGATACGACGCCGGTTGGCGGTGGCGCGTCTCGAGGAATTGCGGTGCGGCGTAGCGCCACTCGCGGAAGCGCGTGGCTGGTCGACGGATGAGGACATCTTCCGCGAGGTCTCGTGAGGGTTCTCATCGCGGCGGTTGGGGCCGCGGTTCTGTTCCTGGTCTCGGCGCAGGCTTGCTCGACGGCCGTGGTCACGGCGCCGCGGCGCGCGCCAATCGAGACGCCGGCCCGCGCAGCGCCGGCACCAGCCGCTTCGCCGACCTCCGTCCTCGACGGCGTCTTCACCGAGGCGCAAGCCGCGCGCGGTCGGGCCGCTTACGACGCGCACTGCGCCGAGTGCCACGGCGAGGAGCTGCGCGGCGACGAAATGGCGCCGGGCCTGACCGGCGTGGCGTTCCGATTCCGCTGGCGTGGGCTCAAAGTGGCCGACATCTACGACAGTGTCCAGTCGACCATGCCGCCGGAGGAGCCGGGGACGCTCGGCGACCAGCAGTACATCGACATCGTCGCCTTCCTGCTGAGCGCGAACGGGTACCCGGCCGGCGACCGGGATCTGACCGCGGACTCCAGACTGCTGGAGGGAGTTGCGGTCGAGCGGATGCCTCCGTAGGGTAAGCGGCCCTCTGGCGCGCTGGCCCCGACTGGAGCCTTGGGGAAAGGCGCGGCAGCTCCCAACGATCCACGGGTAGGAGGTGTGAGCGCGATGAGTGGCCCTGAACCACTAGACTCCTTGAACAGGCCTGACCTTGACAGTTGAGGCAAGTTTCCGCCCACTGGGTGCGCCGGCGTCCCCGCCGGCATCCGCTCCGGTCTGCACGCTCGTGGGTCTGAGGCGGAGCCTCGTTGGCTTCCGGCCGCCCAGGCGGCAGGTGGTCGCCGGGCTGTTCCTTGGTCTTTGCTTCGGCCTGCACGTCCAGGCGGGCGCCCAGGAAGCCGGTTCGATCACCGGTACGGTGGTTGCCAGCGAGGACGGCCGCGCCGTTGCCGAGGCGCTCGTCCAGGTCGAGGGGGCGGCGGCCTCCGCGACAACCAACGCGGTCGGCCGCTTCGAGATCGCCGGCGTGCCGTCGGGCGCCGCGACGCTGACCGTCCGGGCGCCCGGCTACCTCGAGTTGCAGGTCCCGGACGTTCGGGTGACCGCGGGTTCCGCGGCGACCGTGACTGTCGAGCTGGCTGCCACGCCGAACTTCCTGGAACGCGTCCAGGTCACGGCGAGCAAGGCGCCGCTCAGCGTCGGCGAGATCGCGGCGCAGGCGGACATCGTCGAGCGGTCGGCGATCGACGAGCGGGGAGACCAGCGGCTGACGCAGGCGATCTCCCACGTTCCCGGCGTGATCGTGAGCACCCAGGCGGGTTCGTTCGAGTCCGTCATGCTGCGCGGGCTCCCGCGCGGCGGCAACGAGTTCACGAACACGCTGCTCCTCGTCGATGGCGTGCCGCAGACGGATTCGCGGAACAGCTCGCGGGTCATCAACCTGCCGATTCACGACGCGGACAGCATCGAGGTCGTGCGCGGGCCGAACTCGGCGCTCTACGGGCGGACCGCCATTGGCGGCGCGGTGAACGTCCGCACGGGCGAGCCGACGGCCGAGAGCCGCTACGGGCTTGATGTGACCGGCGGCGGCTTCGACTACTTCAAGGGAGCGGCCCGGGCGTCGGGTCCGGTCGGCGACTGGGGCGGCTACTTCGTGTCCGCGTCGAGCGAGCAGAACACGGGCTTCTACACCGGGACGTCGGACTTCGAAGTCGACCAGACGTCGATCTTCGGGAAGCTGACCTTCGTGGCGGACGCGAAGTCGTTCGGCAAGGTGAGCGTGAACCGGGTCAGGTCCGCTCAGAGCCTGCCGACGAACGTTCCCGTGATCGGCGGCCGGTTCCTCAGCGACATCGACCCGCGCTTCGACCGGTTGACCGACCTGAACGTGCCCGGCACGAACTACCGGCAGAAGGAAGATCGCTTCACGGCCAACTACACGCGGCAGTTCACGGACCGGGTCGGCTGGGTGAACGTGCTGGGGTTCCGCGAGATTCAGTACAAGTTCATCGACTCGGGCGACATCACCGGCGCCCCCTTCGATCTGGCCGCCAACACGCTCACCCAGTATCCGTTCGAACTGCAGACGGACGAGGACATCTTCTACGGCGAATCGCGGATCGAGAGCGACCTGTCGGCCGGACACGTCGACATGTCCCTGATGGTCGGCGGCTCGTACGAGCGGACCACCGGCTTCGGCGCCGGCAACCTGATGTACACGGATGCGGACACCTTCGGGTGGCCGCTCGACTACCTGAATCCCGTCCACCCGCTCCGGTCCGAGTGGGAGTTCTTCCGGTTCGGCGGCAACGACTACAACCTCGGCGTCGCCGGCTTCTTCGGTCAGTTCAATGTCGAGCCGACGAGCCGGCTGAACTTGACGGCCGGCGGCCGCTACGACCGGCTGGATCTCGAGAACACGTTGACCTTCCGGGACGGCGACCCCGTGGTGGAAGACAGCTTCGACGCCTTCAGCCCGAAGTTCGGCGCGATCGTCAAGCTGCTGCCCGACGGCGCCCGCGCTAGCGTGAACCTCTACGCGCAGTACTCCGAGGCATTCCTGCCGCCGCGCCGTCCGAGCGGTCTTCGACCCGGCGACGACGAGATCGAGCTCAACCCGGAGGACATCGCGAACTTCGAGGTCGGGATCAAGAGCAGCCTGGCGGGCGGGCGACTCTCGCTCGAGGGCACCTGGTTCGACATGACGCGCGACGGCATCGTGCACAGCGTCCGGCAGGGGCCGTTCTTCGTCCCGACGAACGCGGGCGAGCACGAGTACACGGGCTTCGAGCTGGGGGCGCGCTATGCGGCGTCGTCGCGGTTTGCCCTGTACGCGAACGCGGCTCTGTACGACAACCGCTTCGGCGACTTCAGGATCGAGAGCTCCGGCGGGGTCACCGACCTGTCCGGCAACCGCCTGCCGATCGCGCCGGACCAGGTCCTCAATGGCGGCGCCTCGTTCTCGCCGGCCGACGCCTGGAAGGTGCGCGTCGACGTGAAGCACGTCGGCGACGTGGCGGTCGATCAGGGCAACACGTTCGAACTCGACCCCTACACGCTGCTGGACGCCGCCGTGTCCTGGTGGGTGTCGGACGTGATTCGCCTCACCCTGTCGGCGCACAACCTGCTCGACGAGGAGTACTACTGGAACGGCGACACCTCGCGGGCCGAGTCGGCGGATCCCGGTGCGCCGCGGCAGGTGCTCCTGGGCGCCTCGTTCTCGTTCCGCTAGCAGACGCTGGGTGCGCCGGCGTCCCCGCCGGCATCTGCTGCTCTGCGGCGAGGCGGCGAGCCCGAGCTTCCGACCGTGGGCGCCGGTGTTGACTTCATCCGAAGTCAAAGACATCATGTGGGATCAGGAGCGCAACGATGGTTCAAGTGACCGCCAGATTGCCCGACGACCTCGTCGAGAAGGCCGATCGCGCCGCGAGCCGGTTGAATCGCTCGAGAGCGCAACTGGTCAGACAGGCACTCGAGTACTACCTCGACGACTTCGAGGATCTGCGTTTGGCCCTGGACCGGCTCAACGATCCCGCCGACCCGGTCCTCGACTGGGAAGACGTGAAGAGTGAGCTATTCGATCAAGATCAAGAGTAGCGCCGCCAAAGCACTGAGGAGAGTCGACGCCCGCGAGCGCGCCCGGCTGGTGGCGGCGATCGACCGACTCGCTCGGGAACCTTCCGCGGGCGCGGCCCTCAAGGGGGAGTTCGGAGGCCTGCGCCGCCTACGCGTGGGGCGGTACCGCATCATCTACGAAGCGTTTCACGACGAGCTGACGATTCTCGTGGTTCGCGTCGGGCATCGCCAGGATGTGTACCGGTGAGAAGGGCTGCTTCGTGCGACGGACCTCTCGGAGCTCGACACTCCGCGCCGGATGCGGGCCGGAAGGACCGCGCACCCGGCCTTGCCGCATCGTGTCCTACGGCGCCTCGTACTCCAGCGCGAACACGAACAGGTTGTTCGCGAAGCCCGGCTTGAGCTCCGGGGTCAGCCTGAGAAAGCTCGATGTGGTCGCCGAGATGCCGGTGCTGACCGCTACGTACTGCGTGCCGCCCGTGGCATAGGTGATCGGGTAACCGGTCACGGGCGCGCCGAGGTTGACCTCCCACAGCACCTCGCCCGTCTCCTGGCTGTAGGCCTTGAAGCGGCCGTTCACGTCACCGCCGAACAGCAGTCCGCCGCCGGTCGCGACCAGCGAGGTCGTCGACGCGCGCTGCTCGTGGCGCCAGACCGTCCTGCCGGTCTCGGCCGAGATTGCGTAGACGGTACCCAGGTTCTCCGTGCCCGGCGCGAGCTCGTGGCGGACGCTCAGCGCGTAGATCGTGTGGGACGCGCTCGGGTCCGTCGTCGTCAGGGTCGGCATGCACATGTTCCGCAGCGGGTAGTACAGCGTGTTCGTCTCCGGGCTGTAGGCGCCGGCTTCCCAGTCCTTGCCGCCGTGCATGTTGGGGCAGATCAGCCGCTCTTCTTCCAGAGCGTGGAAGATGACCTCCGGGTTCTCGGTCGCCTTGCCGGTCTCGCCGTCGATGCTCTGGATCACGTTCTGGTAGACGGTCGGCCGCGCCCAGAGGAACTCGCCGGTCTCCCGGTCGATCGAGTAGACGAGCGCCGTCTTTCCCGGGATGCCGGTGATCACCTTGCGGACTTCGCCCGGTTCGATGTTCGGATTGATCCAGGCCACCTCGTCCGGGTCCGGCGCGACCGCGGTGTCGACGATCACGCGTTCGAACGGATGGTCCAGATCCCAGTGGTCGTTCATGTGCTGGTAGTGCCAGACGATTTCGCCGGTGTCGCCGTCGAGAGCGAGCGTCGAGTTGTGGTAGAGGTGCGTCTTGTCCGTGCCGCCGAGCATGAACTTGGGCGCCGGCGCGGTGACCGACGTGCCGGCGAAGACTAGGTTCAGCTCCGGGTCGTAGCTCGGCGGCATCCAGGAGCCGACGTGGGCCCGTTCCTCGAAGGGCACGTCGCCCCAGGTCTCGTCGCCCGGTTCCCCGGGGGCGGGGATCGTGCGGCGCCGCCAGATCTCCTCGCCGGTCAGGGCGTCGTGGGCCGTGATCACGCAGGCGTCGGGACCGCCTCGCGGCGAGCAACTCCGGCCGGAGAACGCCTTGCCGTTGCCGATGATCGGCCCGGCGCCCTGGACGGCCGGGTGGGTCCGGTAGTCCAGGACCATCGTTTCCCAGACGGTTCTTCCGGTCTCCGCGTCGAGCGCGAAGAGGTGATCGTCGACGCTGGTGTCGATGATCAGATCGCCGTAGATCGCGATGTTCCGGTTGTTCTCGGACAGGAAACCGCCCACGTACTCCCTGGCGTCATCGGGAACCTCCCGCCGGTGTTCCCAGATCAGGTCGCCCGTCGCTGCGTCGAGGGCCTGGATCACGTCGTTTGGGTTCGGCATGTACATCACGCCCCGGTAGGCCAGCGGCGTGCCCGTCTGGCTGCCGTCGTGGAGCGACCGGGTCCAGACCATGCGGAGATCGCCGACGTTCTCGGGGGTGATCTGGTCGAGCGGACTGTAGCCCCAACTGTTCGCGGTGCGCCGCCACATGAGCCAGTCCTCCGGCGCCGGGTTCACGAGCATCTCGTCGGTCACCGGGACGAAGGGCTCGCCGGACTGGGCGCTTGCGATTGGGACGCTCAGGATCTGAGCCACGACTGTGGCAGCGAGCAGGTACTGGAACCGCTTCGGCATCGGTACACCTCTTCTGTATGGCTGGAACCGTAGAGTATGGCCCACTGCGTGCGCCGGCCTTCTGGGACTGGGTGCGCCGGCGTGCCATCCGTGCGCCCGATGACGGGCACACGGACTGGTTCGCGGGTTGCGCGGGTCGCGCAACCCGGGTTCCCGCCGGCTGCCGCCGAAGGCGGCCGGAGACACGTGCCGGCCGGAGGCCGACTGAATCAACAACGTCGGAGGGGGCTGAACCAATGAGAAAGGAGCAAGTCAAGATGGAACGCACCCATGTTCAAGTCACCGTTCGCAACCCTGTCGACCTCGGGCAGAGCTGGGAAGCCGGCGAAGGGGGCGTGCCATGAGCGTGTTCGAGGTGCCCGTGGTGCTGCTCGACGCGGTCGAGGAGCATCCCAACGCCGACCGCCTGGAACTCGCCCGGGTGGGCGGTTATCGCTCCGTCGTGCCCAAGGGGAAGTACCGCGCCGGTCAGCGGGTCGTCTACATACCGGAGAACGCGATCGTTCCGGAGGCGCTGCTGCGGCGGATGGGGCTGTGGGACGAGGACGCCGGCAAGGGCAGGCTCGGCGGCAAGCGGGGCGACCGCGTGCGGCCGGTCAGGCTGCGGGGCGAGCTCTCGCAGGGCTTGGTCTTCGAGGCGGATGCGGACGCTGCGGTGGGCGCCGACACGGCCGCGGAGCACGGCATCACGAAGTACGTGCCGCGCATCCCGACCTCGATGTCGGGCCAGGTGACGGCCGTGGGCGGCTTCCTCGTTGCCTACGACATCGAGAACATCCAGAAGTACCCGGACGCGCTGGCGCCGGGGGAGACTGTCGTGATCACGGAGAAACTGCACGGAACGTACGCCTGTTTCAGCCACATACCGGCGCCCTGGGCGGCCGGCCTCCCGGAAGGGCTGCCGAACGGCAACGTGCTGGTCTCGTCCAAGGGTCTCGGCGCCAAGGGACTGGCCTTCACGGACGCCGAGGAGAACGGCGCCAACCTGTACCTGCGAACGTGGAAGGAGCAGTTGCGCGACACGGGCGCTTGGCGCCGGGTCAAGCAAGGCGCGGAGCAGCCCGTCCACATCATGGCCGAGATCTTCGGTCGCGGCGTTCAGGACCTCCACTACGGCGTGGCGACGCCCTCGCTCCGGGTCTTCGACGTGTTCATCGGGGCGCCGGCGACCGGCTCGTTCCTGGATCACGATGCGCTCTGCCGGGCTACCGCCGACTGGGGCCTCGAACGCGTGCCGGAACTCGCGACGGCGCCGTTCAGCGAGGAGCTGGTCGCGGAGCACCGGGACGGCCCCGACACGATCTCGGGAACTCACATGTGGGAAGGAATCGTCATCACGCCGAAGCGGGAGCGCGAAGATCGTCGCCTGCCCCGGGATCGGGTCAAGCTGAAGGCCGTCAGCCCGGACTACTTGCTCCGCCGCGGGAACCGCACGGAGTACGAGTGAGGCTGCGGAGCCCGTGGCCTGTTCTCTTCGGAGGGTGAGGAAACGACCTGCTACGGGGCGCAACGGCCCGGACAAGGGGGTGTCTCGTCCGTGATCCTGACCGGCTTGGGCGCGTCGTAAGGCGACACCCGCCGCCGGAAAGAGGCGGGACGACGGGCCGAGTGTTCTCGTTGTTGGGCAGCTTGACTTAGACGGCCGCCGCCATGTTGACCTTGGTGGCGAGCGGCACGTCGACTTCGATGGCGGTCGTTTGGGGCGGCGGCACGGGGTCGCCGTCGCGCCGCAGGCCCTCGAGATGGAGTGCGACGGCTTCCCGAATCAGTTCGATGACTTCGGCGCGCGTGTCTGCCGCGGCGCCGCAGCCAGGGAGATCGGGAGCGTAGGCGCCGTAGCTGTTTGGCGCCTTCTCGATGAGGACGGTGTACTTCATGACGGTTTCACCTTCTTGAGTCCGGCCTGTTTGAGGATGTTGTTCCAGGTGCCCGGGGGTACGTCGGTGCTTAACTTACCAGCGATGGTCACTTTGCCGGGTTTGACGGGGTGTCGGTAGTGGCGGTGGCTGCCCTTGATTGTGGCGAGACGCCAGCCGTCGCGTTCAACGGCTCGAATGGCTTCGCGGACCTTGGGCATTGGTGGAGCGTAGCCGGCGACGGTGTTGAGACGCTCTAGGCGTTGTCCGCCCGAGTGCCTCGCCGGCCTGGCCGAACCGAAACGCCTGACGGTTGCGCCGAGCGTGGCGCCGGGCGCGTCTCAGGAACTCGGCGCCGTTCACGGCGGCGGATCGTACCCGAGTCCGCGACGGCTACGATTGGCGGCAATGCGAACGTGCTCCCAGCGCTTGAGGCGTTCAGTCGTTATCCGGTCGTCAAGAAGGCGGACTCGCCGCGGAAGACGCTGTCCGTGGCGGAATTCCTGCGACAGGTGCGGCGCATCGTAGTGACCTTCGTCGTGAGCCGGCTGCTTGAGGCCGAGCCTGGCGCGCCGACGGAGCTTGACGACCTGACGACCTACTGCCTCTTGCACCGCCACGACTTCGGGTTGGGACCCGCCCCCGTGGGCCCATGCATCCTCTACGCTGTGTCGTGCAACCTCTCGGACTCCGATCTCGCCGGCGGTCTGGACTTGCTGGCGCGCGGCGCTTCAGGGGCGGCAACCGAAGCCTCGGACGAAGATGACGGTGACGAAGGGCCGGCGCCGACGACATCCGGGTCCCAAGCCCGGCTCAAGCCGTGGAACCGGCGTCGAAACCGAGGTCTGGGCCAGCCCTCCGCCGACGGCGAACCGCCCGCTCTCATCGACTGCGTACACCGGCTCATGCATCTCTGGAAGACCGGCGAGCAAGGCCGCGTGGACCGCTACCTGGTCGATCGTGGCCTGTGGCGGCACGAACTGTTCGCGCGGGTCGTCCAGGCCGTCATCGAACTCGCCGCCGAAGGCTCTGAGGAGCGATCGATCCTGGAGTCGATCCAGAACCACCTCCAGGGCAGCGCCGCCGCCGCGTCCGGACCGAGTCAGCGGACGCTGGCGTAGCCGCGGCCTGGCGGAGGCGCTTCCGGGTCGGGTGTTGGAAGCTCGCGCGCGAGCCCCCCGCTTGACTCGCCGGAAGGTCGCCGCTACGATTCTTAGCCAGACTAGCTAAGTTTGGAGGAAGAGATGCTCGTGAACATGCACGCCGCCAAGTCGCAACTGTCGAGGCTCATCGCTGCGGCCGAAGCCGGCGACGAAGTGGTCATCGCGCGCCGCGGAAGACCCGCGGTGAGGCTGGTCCCGGTCCGTTCGGATGCCTTCCGCTTCGACACTCTGGCGCATCTGGTCGACACCGTGCCCGACTTCGACGAACCGATGGATGAAGCCGAACTGGCGCGTTGGGAAGGAGAGACTTGAAACGGCTTCTGCTCGACACTCACGCCTGGGTATGGAGCGCCCTGGACTCGAGCCGGTTGACCGTCGTCGCGAAAGCCGCCATCGTGGACGCAGATGCGGTCCACGTCAGTCCGATCAGCCTCTACGAGGTCACGCAGAAGGCGCGACTGGGCAAGTGGCCTGAGATCGCCCCCCACATCGACGCTCTTGTTGCCGATTCGGAAACTCTTCCGGCGCCCTTGACCCGCGCCGTCGCGGCCAGGGCGGGCATCCTCGACTGGGCGCATCGCGACCCGTTCGACCGCTTCATCGCCGCGTCTGCTCTCGAACTGCGTTGCCCCTTGGTCTCCAAGGACGAGGAGTTCGATGCGTTCGAGCGAACACCGGGCTGGCAGGGCCGGATCTGGACTTGACGGCCGAAGCCCGACGTCCCTGCCCCGGCGTATTACCGGCCGCGTCCGGTCCGCCGGGGCCCTTTCCCTTGCCTCGCCGATGGCTTCTCGTTAGCGCTAAGCTACTCGGCAATGCCACACAACAAGGTCGCCCTCGCTTCGGCTGCCGTAGCGGCAGCCGCTCTGTTCGTCCTGTGTCCGCCCGCCCCGGCGCAGGAAGCCGGCTCGCTCGCAGCCGACGACGTCACCTCTCTCCTCGTGCGCCTCGGCGTCAACGACAGCGCCGCCCGCGACTGGGACGGTTCGCTCGAAGTGGCGGGCGGCGAGCTGCTTGGCCTCCGCGACTGGCGGCCACGGCCCGACAACGAGGTCGAGGGCGCCACATGGAAGCTCGCCAGCTACAAGGGGCCGAACTACAGGCCCGGCGCCATCCACGACACCCAGACCGTCGGTCCGGTCGAGTACTACCGCTCGCCCGGACTGGTCGTCGACGTGCGAGGCAACGGCGGCTCGCGCCTGATGTTTGCCACCGCCAACGGCGAGTTCGAGGTCCGGCTCGCCGATGTCGCGTTCGGTCGCCGGCTGCGGTTCCTGGGCGGCGACGTGACGGTCGAACGCGTGCCGGGGGTGGAGCGGATGACCTCCGACGACTACCAGAACGACTTCGCCACGATCCTCGGCAGTGACGGCGACGAGGTCTGGGCCGCCTGGCTCGGCTACCGCGACAACGCGAACGAGGTGCTCGCGCGGCGGTTCGACGGACAGGGCTGGGGAGAGGTCGAGACCCTGACGGAGCAGCCCGGCGATCACTATCTCGTGAAGATGGGCCGCGACGGGGATGGCCGTCCCTGGGTCGTCTACGCGGCTCAGGTAGACGGCAACTGGGATCTCTACGCCCGTGTCCTGGACGGCGATGCCTGGTCGGCGGCCGAACGGCTGACCGAATCGCCGCAGCCGGACGTGTTCCACAACCTGACGACGGACTCCGAGGGCAATCTCTGGGTGGTCTGGCAGGGGTTCCGCGACGGCGCCGCGGAGATCTTCGCCCGCCGCTACGACGGCACACGCTGGTCCGAGGCGGAGCAGGTCTCGTCGTCGCCCGCGAACGACTGGGAGCCGGTGATCGTCGCCGACTCGAAGGGCGGCGTCTACGTCGGCTGGGACAGCTACGGCGCCGGCAACTACGACGTGCTGGTCCGCCGCTGGGCCGGGGGCGAGTGGGGCGAGGAGATGCCGGTCGCCTCGACGGCCAAGTACGAAGCGCACATCAGCCTCGCCGTCGACGGACAGGACCGGGTCTGGGCGGCCTGGAACGAGAGCGGGGTGAACTGGGGGAAGGACACCGGCTGGGTGCTCAACCGGGAAGGCACACGGCTCTACGAGTGGCGCACGATGAACGTCGCGGTCCACGACGGCTGGGAGTGGCGGTCGCCGGCCGCGGACCTGAGCGAGGCGTTGCCCGAGGAACTTGTGGGTTACAACGACTTCCCCGTCCTCTTCCCGGACGCCGACGGGCGCATCTGGCTCCACTTCCGCCACCGGAACACCCGCCAGGCCGACATCCTCAGCGAGTCCCCGGCCCACCGGGCCGCCTGGGAGATCTGGAGCACGACCCTCCAGGGGGACCGCTGGCTCCGGCCGCAGCACGTCCCGATGACGCGCTTCCGGCAGGACGCCCGCTGGGGTCTGGCGTCGGACGGCAACGGCGATGTCTGGGCCGCTTGGCCGACGGACAACCGGGACTACGCAGGGTTCCTGTTCGAGCACGCCGACGTCTACGCCGCGAAACTGCCGCGGCTTATGACGAAGGTCGTGCCGCCGAAGCTGGTGGCCCGCGTCGTCGATGAAGTGCCGGCCTACGTGATCCACGAGAACGAGGCGGAAGACCTGGAGAGGATCCGCGGCTACGAGATCGAGTCCGAAGGGAAGACGTACCGGATCTACCGCGGCGACACCCACCGCCACACCGAGATCTCGATGGACGGGAACAACGACGGCTCGCTGATTCAGACCTACCGCTACGCGATGGACGTCGCCTCGCTCGACTTCCTTCTGGCCAGCGAGCACAACTTCCTGGGCGGCCCGGACATCGAGTACATCAACTGGCTGCTCCACCAGACGGTCGACGTGTTCTCCGTCTCGGGCCGCTTCCAGCCCTTCTACGGCTACGAGCGGAGCATCCCGTACCCGGACGGCCACCGGAACATCCTGTTCGCGGAACGCGGCAAGCCGACGCTGCCGGTCACGGAGGCGGAGCGGGCCCACGAGGAGGGCGCGGAGAGGCTCTACGAGTACCTGAAGGAGCAGGGCGGCATCGCGATCTCCCACACGTCCGCCTCGAACATGGGGACCGACTGGCGCGACAACGACCCGGAGGTCGAGCCCCTGGTCGAGATCTACCAGGGCGATCGGGTCTCGAACGAGTACGAGGGCGCCCCGCGCGCCGCCCGCACGGGCAACCTGCGCTCAGCGCCGGGAGGCTTCCGGCCGGAGGGCTACGTCTGGAACGCGTGGGCCAAGGGCTACAAGCTCGGCGTTCAGGCGGCGTCGGACCACTTGTCGACCCATATCTCCTACGCCGCCACGATCGCCGAAGAGTTCACCCGCGAGGGGATGCTCGACGCGATGAAGAAGCGTCACAGCTACGGCGCGACGGACAACATCATCCTCGACTACCGGCTGCGGACGGGCGACAGGGAGTACCTGCAGGGCGACATCCTGACCGCGGACGGCGACTTCCGGCTCAGCGTCCGGGTCATCGGCACGACGCCGATCCGCCAGATCGACATCATCCGCAACCAGACGTTCCTCTACAACCGCCAGAACCTGGAGGCCGACGTCAGCCTCGAGTTCGTCGATGCCGACGTCGGACCCGGCGAGCACCTCTACTACGTGCGGGTGATCCAGGTTGACGGCAACATGGCCTGGTCGTCGCCGATCTGGGTCACGGTGGAGTAGCAGGCCACAGTGATGACGCGGACTTGAGAATCCAATAGCATCGCCGCTCCCGCTCCCGCTCCCGCTCCCGCTCCCGCAGCCGCTTCTTCGCGTTCCTGCCGTTGGCCCGACACGATGAAAGACTCACTCGCAGCCGTACCGTCAAGCCCGTATCTGGCTTCCGGGTCGCGGCTTGCGGCGTGCGCCGCGGCCCTGTGCGGCGTGCACTGCGCGCTCGCGCCGGTCCTCGTCGTGGCGGCGCCGGTGTTCGCGCTCTCTGAAGGGGTCGAACGGGTCGCCTGGGCCGGGACCGTTCTTCTCGGCGCGGCGATGCTACTCCTGGGACCGGCCCGCAAGAGCGCGGCCGTGATTCTCGTCTTTGCCGGGGGAGCGGCGCTTTGGGCGGCCTCTCTGGCGGGTTGGCTTGCGCCGTTGCCTGAAACCGTGACGTCGTCCGCCGGCAGCCTGACGCTCGCGGGCGCCATGGTGCTGAGCGCCCGTGCCTGCCACGCCACCTCGTGCTCGGCATGCGCCGACGAGGAACAGGCGAACCAGGCAGGCTGACCTGGTCAGTGGGCGGCGTGCAGCCAGGCCCGGGCGCCGCGAAGCGGCGAAGACTGGGCGCGCCGGCGTGCCATCCGGCATCCGCACACGGGGCTCCGCCACTGGGTGCGCCGACGTGCCATCCGTGCGCCCGATGACGGGCGCACGGACTGGTTCACGGATGGCGCGGACCGCGCCACCCGGGTTCCCGCCGGCTGCCGCCCGCAGGCGGCCAGGGAAGCGCGCCGCGACGCGGCGAAGACTGGGTGCGCCGACGTCCCCGTCGGCTGCCGCCGCAGGCAGCCAGGGCCAGCCGCCGCGAAGCGGCGACCTTCAGTGGTCCCGCTCGTAGTGCTGCCGTAGCAGGTCCTTGCTGTAGTCGTTGCCGTTCGGGGTGCGGACGACGGCGTGGATGTGCTCGCGGATGGGCGCGCGGCCTTCGACGAGATGCCGAAGTCCGACGGGCCGCTGGTGGTCGAACTCGATCAGGATGACGGGGCTGTGGATACGGTAGTAGAAGACCGCGTCGTCGCCGGTGCCGCCTATCCAGGCGAAACGGGTCTCGTCAAGGTGGACCTCGACCTCGGCCATCCGCACCCTGGCGTGGCCCTCGCGCAGGTTGTGGACGTAGAGGCCGATCAGGTCGAGCAGTCGCGTCCTGGCGTCGGCTGACAGTTCCGAGGCCGGGATGCCGGCGTAGTCGAGGACGATGTTGTCGCTGAACGCCTCGCCGAGGTTGTTGTTCCCGTCCTTCGAGGTCTCGATGATCGCCTTGGCCTGCTGCTCGGGCGAAAGCGAGCGGATCAGCGCGAGCCCCCGGTCCTGCTCCCGCTGCATGATCGCGGTGCCCTTGTACTTTCCGGCCTCGGCGATCACCGGTTCGGAGCCTATGAACAGCGGCGTCATGACGACCTGATCGCCGAGCACGAAGTAGTTGACGATCAGGTGGTGACCGTCGAGCTGCCAGCCCCAGGGCTGATCGGCGGAGGGTTCGCCCATCACGGTGATCCAGTACAGCCACTCGTTGTACTCGGCGAAGTTGTCGTCGTTCAGTTCGCCGAGCGTCCGGTTCAGGTTCATGATGTCGCGGGTCAGCTTGAGTCCGTCCGCGCTGAGCGAGGCGCGGATCATGCCGAAGGCGGCGTCGCGCTGGGCCTGGTCCATCTCCTCGAAGCTGACCCCCTGGCGCAGGTAGAAGTGCTGGTTCATCCACTTGCGCCACTCGTCGTCGTCGATCGGAAAGGCCGTTTTGGCGCGTTGTTCGGCGGAGAGGGCCGTCAGGAGCTTCCGGGCGGCTTCGCGGACCGGCGCCGTCGACACGCCGGTCGACTCGATCCGGTACAGGCCGCGCTCGATGCCGGAACTGGCCTGGATGCCGACGTAGGGGTCGTCGGCGAGGCTGGCGTCCATCCGCTCGCTGCGTTCCCGCAGCCGGTCGGCGCGGTCGCCGGGGCGTTGGGCGAGGACGACGGTCGTTGTGAGGAGGGCGAGGGTTGTGGCGAGGGCGTGTCGGATCATGGCGCCTCCATGCTATCGGCCACCGGGTGCGCCGACATCCCCGTCGGCATCCGGCCACCGGGTGCGCCGACGTCCCCGTCGGCATCCGGCGCATCAGCACCAGCCACGGGGAGCGTGGTGTCGCACCCGGTGGCGGGGTATCGCCTCTGTTCCTGGCGTCAGCCGAAGAGTTGGCCGAACAGCCAGTCGAACTGGTCCCTCAGCACGACGTAGCGGATGACCAGCAGCGCCATCGCGGCCTCGAACACGAAGACGATCCAGAGGCCGATGTGGGTGATCCGTCGCGGGCGAATCCGCGGGTCCATCCGCGTGCGCTGCAGCCAAAGCGTGGCGCCGCACTGGATCGGCAGGAAGATCGCCGAGGTCAGGCCGCCGACCATGATCAGGATGACGAAGTCCGTGACGAAGTAGTAGATGCCGAACGCGGCGAGGGGCAGGAAGATGAGGTAACCGCGGATGATCTTCTTGCGGAGCGCCAGGTTCGAGCGCTCGATCAGGCCCATCTCCATCAGGTAGTCGGGGATCGTCCGGCCGCCGCCGCCGGCGCCCGAAAGCACGGTCGAGAACAGGATGCTGAAGGCGCCGATCGCGAAGATCCACACCGCCCATACGCCAAGCGTCTGGGTGAAGATGTTGGAGAGCGCGCCGATCGTCTCGTCGTTGCCCTCGGGCGTCAGCCCCATCTTGTTCAGCACGCCGGCGCCGAGGATGTAGTAGGGGATCGTGGCGCAGGTCACGATGATCAGCGCGAGCCAGACGTCGGTATGGAGCACCCGCATCCAGCCGCGGGCGTGGGACTCCCAGTTCGGATCGCTGCGGTCGGAGCCGAGCAGGCTGGGATAGCCCTTCTCGACGCACCAGTACGTGTAGGACGAAATGTCGCCCGAGGTCGTGCCCGTGTAGCCGTACGCGGAGAGGGCCAGCGCCGCGACGGCGACGAACAGCGTCATGTCCGGCTTCATGCCGCCGAGAATCTCGCCCGGCGTCGTCCGGAACTCGGTGAACTGCATCGCGATCACGCAGACCAGGGTGCAGAGCGTGAACGCGATGACCAGCGGCAGCATGACCCGCTCGAGCCACTTGTAGGAGCCGGTGCCCAGGATGATCGAGCCGGCGATGGCGATCAGGCCGGTGCAGAGAACCCCGTCGAGTTCGATGTTCCCGAGCGAAGCGAGGAAGGACATCGACTGGCCGGCGCCGCCGATGATGCCGCCCAGTCCCATCGTGCCGGGGACGTAGGCGAGCAGCCCGAGCCAGATCGGCCAGGAGATCTTCCAGATGCGCCCCGGCAACCGGTTGATCGCGCGCAGGTAGGTGTCGCCGGACTCGATCGTGTAGCGCGCCAGTTCCGCCTGCACCAGGGACTTGCACCAGCAGGAGAGGAGCATCCACCAGAGCAGCGTGAAGCCCGCCACCGCGCCCAGGCTGGTCGTGAGCACCAGTTCGCCCGAGCCGATTACCGCACCGGTGACGATGAGGCTCGGCCCCAGGTACTTCAGGCGGTCCCGGAACCTGACCGGCGGGGCCACGGCCTCGCCGTGGCGGACGGTGTACGGGTCGAGTACTTGGTTAGCCAGGAGCGACTTCCAGAGCGTCTGAGGGGGCGCCGCGGAGGCGCCAGTCTGTTGGGTGAGCGAAGGAAGGGTATCAGCCGGGGCGGCGGCTCTTCGGCTCCCACGCAGAACGCCGCCTCGAGCGCCTCAACGCCAGTGGCCAGTGACTGATAGTGTCATGCACCAAGGAGAAGCTCCATGGCTGCAAATCACCTCGTGCAAGCTCGCATCAACCCGGACGTGAAGGATGAAGCGGCCGCTGTCCTGGCCGCCATGGGTCTGACCGTCTCCGACGCGGTGCGCCTCCTGTTGACCAAGGTCGCCCACGAGAAGAAGCTGCCGTTCGCGCCGCTGGTGCCCAACGCCGTCACCATCGAAGCGATGAAGGAGGCTCGTCGGGGCGGACTTCCACGGTTCGCCAGCGTCGAAGATCTCCTCGACGATCTGCATGCGGAAGATTGAGCGGACTACGCAGTTCAAGCGCGACTACAAGCGGGAGTCTCGCGGTCGGCATCGGACATCACTCGATGCCGTCCTGGTGCCCGTCCTGAAGGCCTTGGCCGGCGATCGGTCACTCGAACGCCGGCGCCACGACCACGCGTTGAGCGGCAAGTGGAGCGACCATAGAGACTGCCATGTGAAGCCGGACCTGGTGCTGATCTACCAGAAGCCGGATCCCGGGACGCTTCGACTGGTGCGCCTCGGATCCCATTCAGAACTCGGTCTGTGAGACCCGTGAAGTCCACCTTCAGTCGATGACGATCCGGGGCTCGCGCTTCTCGCGCGCCTCCTTCTCCAGCAGCCGGGCGCCGCGCAGCATGTTGCCCATCGCGTAGTTCCCTTCGTGGCAGGCGTACTCGTAGAGCCGTTTGTCGGTCCGCGGCCAGGGCAGGGAGCCGGCGTACGCTGCGGTGTAGTCGGAGTCCTCGACGCTGAACTCGTAGAACAGGGTGTCCGCGTCGAGGTGGGAGAAGCGCTCGACGACGCGCAGGCCGTCGTGCGGGACATTCGGCGCACGCAGGAAGTTCGTCGTCTCGACGACCAGGGTGTCGTCTTCCCACCAGCCGATCGAGTCGCCGGCGAAGGAACGGACCCCTGGCGGCGCGTGCTCCGAGTCGAGGCGGACGATACGCGTCCAGTGCATCCACTCGACGTGGATCGCCACGTGGGTGTCGGTCTGCGTGATCGTCTTCAGGTTGTTGTAGGCCGAGGGCCGCACCGGCACCGTGGGGCCACCCGCGTACAGGCAGCGGGTGCCCAGGGTCTGGACCTCCGGTTCGTCGTAGAGGTTGTCGCCGGCCTCGAGCCACCACGCCCCGCCCGGGTTGCGGTTGTAGGCGCCGAGGCCGCGCGGGGTGATGGCCTGACCGCGCTCCGTCTTGGGCGGCAGCCGGCCGCCCGACGGATCGGTGATGATCGAGTTGCGGTACTTCCCGTCGATCTCGAAGGGGATGTTGCCGAAGTCGAACCAGAACTGGTTGTGGCCGCCGATGTTGCTGCGGTGGCCGTCGCCGCCCACCGGCGGGGCCTTGCGGTCCGGGTCGCTGGGGATGTCGGCCTGGACCCTGCCGGCTTCGGTCGTGGCCGCGATCTGGTGCGCGTCCTCGGCGCTCATGTAGGGGTCGCCGCCGTACTTCGGATCGCGCATCATCGGCGTGCGGGTGGCGATGTCGTAGGTGCCGGAGAGGTCCGGCCTGCCGCTCGGGGTGCGCGGGATGTCGTCCTGGGCTGTGGCTGCCACAGGCAGGGAGGTGATCGTGGCGACCAGGAGCGTTCGCAGGACAAGGGCCGCGTACTGGGTGCGCCGGCGTCCTCGCCGGCTGCCGCCGAAGGCGGCCAGGGACATGCGCCGGCCGTCAGGCCGGCGCCGCTTTGGCGGCCAGTTCCATACAAGAAGACGGGTTCGCATTGGCTTGACCTCCTGTTGCTCTATGGAGCCTCGCTCTCCGGCAAGGCGAAGGCGATCAACTCCGCCGGCTCGGTCATCCCGCCGCCGGTGACCGCGATGTATTGCCGTCCGCCCTTCATGTAGCTGACCGGGGCGCCGTGCAGGGCGCGGTCGGTGAGCACTTCGGCGAGCAGTTTGCCCGTCGCCTTGTCGTAGGCCTGGAGCGAGCTGCCGAGCACTGTCGAGCGATCGTTGTAGACCTCGAAGCGGGCGGTATGGGTGATCAGCAGCGTCTTCGTGACGAGCAGGCCGCCTTCCGTCACGGCGCTCGACGCAAGCCCTCCGAGCGGCCCCAGGTTGAGATGCCGGATCGCGGGGTGATTTCGCGGCCCGTCGCCGAGGGGCACTTGCCAGGCGATGTCGCCGCGGTTCAGGTCGATGCCGGTGATTCGCTTGTACGGCGGCTTGAGCAGCGGCAGGCCGCGCGGACCGGCGGTCGAGACGCGGTCCAGCACGTAGGGCCAGGAGCTCCGCGCCCCGTCCGGCTTGACCAGGGCCATCCCCGAGGGCCGGGTCATCGACTGGACGAAGAGCATCCCGGTCTCGGGGTCGGCCGCGGCGCCCGGGTGATTCGCGCCGCCGCCGGCGCCCGGAAGGACGAGAATCGCCTCCTTGCCGCCCTCGCCGCGGCGGATCAGGGGCATGAACATCGGCCCGAGGATGAACTTCTCCGCGATCTCGAGCGCCTCGGCCCGGAGTTCCGGCGTGAAGTCGATCAGGTCGTCCTCGCTGACGCCCTGGCGGTCGAACGCCGGCGGTTTGGTCGGGAACGGCTGGGTCTTCGACATCTTCTCGCCCGGGACCGTGCTCTCCCAGGGGACCGGACGCTCCTCGATCGGCCACACCTGCTCGCCGGTCGCGCGGTCGAAGACGTAGGTGAACGCGGTCTTCGACACCTGGGCGACTGCCTTGATCAGGCGACCCCCAGCGACGATGTCGATCAGGTTCGGCGCCGAGGCGATGTCGTAGTCCCAGACGCCGTGGTGGACAGTCTGGAAGTGCCAGACCCGCTCGCCGGTCGCGGCGTCGACGCAGATCAGGCTCTCGGAGTACACGTTGTCGCCGTGCCGCAGACCACCGTAGTAGTCGCTGGTCGGCGTGCTGGTCGCGAGGTAGACGTAGCCGAGTTCCTGGTCGGCGGTCATCGGCGCCCAGACGTTCGTGTTGCCGGTCGTCTTCCAGGAGTCGTTCTCCCAGGTCTCGACGAATTCCTCGCCCTCCTGGGGGATCGTGTGGAACCGCCACTTGAACTCGCCGGTGCGCACGTCGTAGCCGCGGACGTGGCCCGGCGGGTTGTTGTTCTGGAGCGGGAAGTCGAAGATGCGGGAACCGACGACGATGGTGTCGCCGACGACGATCACCGGCTGGCCGTGGCTGATGTTCCGGAGCTCCGTGTTCTCGCGGCCCAGGTTCCGGGAGAGTTCGACCACGCCGTCCTCGCCGAAGGCGCGGTCGGGTAGCCCCGTGGCCGGATCGATCGAGATGAGCTGCTTGCCGATCGTGGCGACGAACAGGCGCTCCTGCTCACCGTCGGTCCAGTACTCGAGGCCGCGCGTGTAGTAGTTGTTCTGGGCCGGCTTGCCGCGCTCGTAGCTCTTCGGGTCGTAGACCCAGAGTTGCTCGCCAGTCGCGGCGTCGAGCGCGGCGACCTGGCTCAACTCGGTGGGGATGTAGAGCCGGCCGCCTGTGACCAGGGGCGACGAACGGAGCACCTGACGCCGGTAGGGCGAGTTCTCCTCGATCCGCGAGTCGGCGGAAGCCCACTTCCATGCCGGCTCGAGCCGGCCGAAGTTCGAGCCGTCGATCTGGTCGAGCGCCGTGTAGCGGGTGAACCCGTCGTCGCCGCCATGGTGACGCCACTCCCCGTTCGCAGCCCCGTACTGAGCGGCGGCTGCGGTGCAGAGGAAGAGGGCCGGGAGTGTCCCGAGAACCCAACGGGGTTGGAAGTACACGACGGCTAGCATAGGGGCAATGAACCCCATAGACAATCGGATCAGCCGATGAGAGCGGCGCGCTCCCTCGTGGCCCTCTCCCTCACCGCCTCCCTCGCCGCCCTGTCCTGCGCGGCCCCCGACCCCGAACCGGCCCCCGACGCCGAGCCCGCGGCCGCCACCGACACTCTCGCGCCCGTCCGCGTCGAGCGCCTCCTCGACGCCCCCATCATCGGCCCGGGCCTCGACCCGAGCATCGGCGAGAACATCCAGGGGCCGTCACTCATCCGCGTGCCGGACTGGGTTGCCGACCCGCTCGGCCGCTACTACCTCTACTTCGCCGACCACAAGGGCCACTACATCCGGCTCGCCTACGCCGACGACCTGCTCGGACCGTGGTCGATCCACGTGCCCGGCAGCCTGCAGATCGAGCACTCCCACTTCCTCGTCGAGCCGCCGGAGGTGACTCCGGAGATGGCCGCCGAGTGGGAGGAGCGGCGGGGTCTGAAGATCTCCCACGACGTAGTGAAGGAAATCACGGCGACTCACATCGCGTCGCCGGACGTTCACGTCGATGATGAGAACCAGCGGATCGTCATGTACTTCCATGGCCTGGAAGACGTGGGCCGCCAGATCTCCCGGGTCGCCACGTCGACCGACGGCATCGACTTCGAAGCGCAGCCCCAGGAACTGGGCCGCACCTACAGGCGCATCTTCAACTACGGCGGGTTGACCCACTCCCTGGCCATGCCCGGCCAGTTCTACCGGTCGGCGGACGGCTTCACCGACTTCGAGTTGGGTCCGTTGCTGTTCAACCCGGACATGCGCCACTCGGCCCTGCTGCTCCGCGGCGACACGTTGTGGGTGTTCTGGACCCAGGTCGGCGAGGTACCGGAGCGCATTCTGCTCAGCAGCATCGATCTCAGCGGCGACTGGATGAGCTGGACGGACTCCGAACCCGTCGAGGTCCTGCGCCCTGAACGCGACTGGGAAGGCGCCGACGCGCCACTCGAGCCGTCGGTTCGGAGCACCGCCTACGGCCACGTGAACCAGTTGCGCGACCCGGCGATCTACGAGGAGGACGGTCGCGTCTTCCTGCTCTACGCCGTCGCCGGCGAGAGCGGCATTGCGATCGCCGAGGTCTTCTCCGAGTGACTGAACCGCTCCGCCACTGGGTGCGCCGGCCCTCTGGCCGGCATCCGGCTCCGTTCAGGATCTTTGCTGGCGGAGTCACGGTCGCGTGCAGTCTTGCCGCCTGCGCCCCCAACCAACCCACCATCGACGGCACGGGCACGATCACGATTGCCGGCGCCACCCTGATCGACGGCACCGGTGCGCCGCCCGTCGAGGACGCCGTCGTCATCGTCCGCGGCGACCGCATCGAACGCGCCGGCTCGCGCCAGGACGTACCCGTGCCCGAAGGCGGCGAGGTGATCGACGCGACCGGGAAGTTCCTGATTCCCGGGCTCGTCGACCTCCACAACCACTACCGTGATGGCCTCGAAGAATGGGCCTGGGGCCTGCAGCTCCATGCCGGCGTGCTGACCGTCCGCAGCCTCGGCTCCGATCACGGCCAGACGCCTGGGATGATCGCCGCGGCACGGGCCGGCAACGTGCCGGCGCCGCGCATCTTCACCGCGGGGGTCGGCTTCACCCACCCCGAGGGCTTCCCACCGGGCAAGCTGGGTCCCGCCACCGAAGAAGAGGCCCGCGAGATGGTGCGGGAACTCGCTGCCCAGGAAGTCGACGTGATCAAGATGTGGGTCGACACCTTCCTCGATACGCGGCCGAAGATCGAGCCCGGGATTCGCGCCGCGATCGCCGACGAAGCCGCGCAGTACGGCATTCCCGTCTCGGCCCACGTCTTCTTCGAAGACGACGTCTGGCAGCTCGTCGGGGCCGGCGTGCGGTCCTTCGTCCACGGCGTCCGCGACCAGGAGGTCGACGACGAGTTCGTCGCGATGGCGCAGGACAACGGGCTCACCTTCGCGCCCGCGCTCGGCCAGGCGAAGACCTTCTGGTGGGTCGCCGAGCACCCGGAACTGCTCGACGACGAGGAGTTCCGGGCAGGCATCCAACCGGCTGCCTTCGAGCGGCTGCTCGATCCCGAGAACCGAGCCGCCATGCTGGAGAGCGAGTCGACCGCCAGGCGCCGCGTCGCCTACGACTACGTGACGAAGTTCGTCCACCGCATGAACGAAGCCGGTGTTGTGATCACCGTCGGTTCAGACAGCGGCGCCGGGAACATCGCCTACGGTTGGGGCACCCACCATGAGCTGGAAACTCTGGTGGAAGACGGCGGCCTGACGCCGCTCAAGGCGCTCGCCGCCGCCGGCGCGGCCGCGGCCGGTGAACTCACCGACGACCCCGACTTCGGCACGGTCGCCGAAGGCAAGGCCGCGGACCTCGTGCTTCTATCCACCGATCCCCTCGCCGACATCCGCAACACGCGGCAGATCGATCGCGTGATGCAGGCCGGTGTATGGCTCGAGCGTGGCTTGCCGACCTTCCCGGGGTCTATTCAGTAGCTACCGAGACGGCCTCGGCACGTCGCCGTCCCGTCTGTTGGAAGGTTCCGGAGGAGGCACGGAGGCACACCCACAGTCGGCGCCCGGACGGGAAGATCGTGTGTTGAAACTCGGCTAGCCGGGCTGCCGTAGTGGCTTCCAGATGAAGCACCCACCTCTTGCCGCGGTCGTCGTGGCCCTCCTGTCCGCGCCGCTGTCAGCCGCTGCCGACCCCGAGGTCCACGCTGACGTGGTCTACGGCCACAAGATGGGCTTGGCCCTGACCTTCGATGCACTTGTGCCGGCCGAGCAGAACGGCGCCGGCGTGCTGTTCATGGTGAGCAGCGGCTGGTTCTCCGAATGGTCCGACCCGCACGGGATCGTGTCTGGTGACAGTCGCTGGGCGGGTCCGGTCGGCGATCTCCTGGACAACGGCTTCGCCGTGTTCATGGTCCGCCATGGTTCGGCTCCTTTGTTCAAGGTGCCGGACGCGGTCGGCGACGCGCGCCGCGCGGTTCGTTACATCCGCCTCAACGCAGAAGACTTCGGAGTCGACCCGGAACGGTTGGGTGTGGCCGGCGGCAGTGCCGGCGGCCACCTGTCCCTGATGCTCGGCAACGCCTCGGACGACGGAAACGCCGAGAGCGAAGATCCCGTCGAACAGACAGGCAACCGCGTCGCGGCCGTCGTTGCCTACTTCCCGCCCGCCGACCTTGAAGCGCTCCGTGAGTTCGTCGAAGGTCTTCAGAAGTTGACCGGCCCGAAGCGGCGCTTTGCGGCACTCGATTTCGATCGGGACAAGACCGCCGGCTTCTCACCGATCCTGTTCGTCAGTGAGGACGATCCCCCGACGCTGCTTATCCACGGCGACAAGGACACGACCGTCCGGATCAGCCACAGCGAGCGGATCAAGGCCGCCTTCGATGACTCGAACGTGCCCTCCCAGTTGATCGTCATCGAGCACGCCGGCCACGGCTTCCGCGGCGAGGACGCCGAGCGCGCCGCGAGTGCGTTGGTTGCTTGGTTCAACGAGCATCTAGGGGTGTCGGGGAACCAGTCTGGCTGCTAGAGCAGAGGACGGTTCGGAACGACGCGTCTCAGGAACTCGTCGACCGGCAGGCAAAGAACATCGTCGATCAGCAGTCGGCGGGCACCGCGGTAGAGCAGGGCGGCCTGAGCTTCCGGGTAGTCGGCTAGGAAAGCCCGGAGAGCGCGCAGGTCGCTCCGGTGCGCGTTCTGGGAGTTCTTGACCTCGAAGGCCCAGAAGCCGGCCTCTCCGTAGACGACGAAGTCGATCTCTGAACCGCCGCGCGTGCGCCAGAAGAACAGCCTGGACGTCCCCTTCGAGTAGGCGGCCCAGGCGCGGAGATGTTGCGCCACGAGACCTTCGAGAGCCGGCCCCTCCGTTTCCGCTCGGCTGTCCAGCGGTCCGGTCGGACGGAGCGCTCGAAAGACGCCGGCATCGAAGAGGTAGAGCTTGTCGTGGACGACCGTCCTCCGGCGTGCCCGCCGGCGGAACACGGGCAGGCGAAAGGCCAGAAGCAGATCCTCCAGGATGGCAACGTAGCCGGAGGCGGTGCGGCGCGGCACTTCGCACTCCCTGGCGACGGAGGCGACGTTGAGCTGGGCGCCATGCGAGAAACTGACCGCTTCGAGGAAGCGGGCGAAGGCGCCGACGTCGCGAACGATGCCCTCGGCCTGGACTTCCTGCTCCAGGTAGAGCCCGGCATACGCCCGGAGCATCTCTTCGGGGTCCGGCGCGCGCGTCACCAGGGGCAGGAGTCCGATGGCGAGTGCTCGATCGAGCGAGAAGTCCGGCGTCTCGGCGGCCATGAAGGGGTGCATCGTCCTGTAGAGGGCTCGGCCTCCGAGGAGATCGACGCCCCCTCGGCGGAGCTTCCGCGCACTCGATCCGGTGAGCGCGAATCGCCTGGGGTCCGGCGATTCCAGAACGGCGTGGACCACGGTGAGAAGCTCGGGCACGCGCTGGACCTCGTCGATGACCACGTCGGCGCGGTCCGGCTCAGCGGCGATCATCTCGCGCAGGCGCTCCGGACGGCCCCGGAGAGCTCGATAGAGAGCCGGGTCGAGAAGATCCAGATAGAGCGCGTCCGGAAGCTGGGCTTGCAGCCAGGTCGACTTGCCCGTCCCCCGGGGTCCGAAGAGGAAGAAACTCTGTCCCGGTAGCTTGCAGAAGCGCGAGGCTATTGCCGGTTTACGTCGCAAAACGGCGACAGTCTAGCCGATATGCGACCTCTGGTCCTGTCGCCGGTGGCGCCGGGCTCCGGCGAATGCGCAGTGGTCGGGCGATGAAGAAGGTGGTTGCTGCCCGACCGCCATGCTGGGGTGCGCGGGTCTTCCGGCCCGCATCCGCCGAGAGCGGCTGCACTCGGTGACGGTGCGGTCACTGATCGCCGTTCTGCATCGCCTCCGACTCGTTCTCCGTCAACGCGCGTGTGCTGCCCCGAAAGTCGAAGTCCGGGACGATCACCTGCGGCTTGAACGTGATCCGATGGTGGAAGACGCTCACGTCGCCCGGCGATAGTTGCTCGGCGAAGTAGGTCACGTTGTCGGAAAGGCCGAGGAAGTGCTTGCGGTAGTCCTGCTGCCCGACCCGACATGTGACCTCCAGTTGGGTCGTCTGGTCTTCGATCGAGCATCGGCCCTCGATCGTCAGCATGTAGTCGCCGGTGACGCCGTTGTAGAACACGATGCGCCGGTCGACCTCGAAGTTGTCGGACGCTCTGCTGATGTTGCGTGACGCCAGCTCGGCATCGTCACAGGCGATGGTCGCCACGAGCAGCGTTGCGCAGACGGTGAGATGCGTTGCGGGACGGTTCATTCTTCTGTTGTCTCCAATGGTTGCCAGTGTGCTTGCGCCTGCTTCGATGCAAGGAACGATGGCCTATCAGGAACGGAATCACCATCCGCCGCAGTCTCCCTGCTCGCTCCAATAGTCGTCGGCGGTGTCGGTCGCGTGTTGACAGGCCCGTGGCGGACCGACTCCGGCAAGGCGGTGCGAGGCGAATCAGTTGCTCAAGGAGGTTCCACAAATCTTCTCGAAGTCCTGGTTCGGCAGGAAACCGTACTGCTTGCCCTGATGGCCAACGAAGTTGATCGCGTAGGAAAGCAGTCGCCGGTGTGTCTGTGTTCCTTGTCGATACAGCCGCAACTCGTAGCTGGCTTCCTCGATGCGTGAAATCGCGGCCATGTCCCCCTTGCGAGCGAGACCGGTGTGGCGCAGAGGCCCGGTTCCCAACCGGAAGTCGAGGTTGTTCTCGGCCTCGAAGGTGACGCGAACTTCGCTCACCTCTTTCAGCGCGATGAAGTTCATCTGTACGATGCAGGAGTACGTTCTCTTGTCGCCGCGTTGGTTGGGTTCGGTGAGAGCCGGGAAGAAATCGTAGCAGTCGCGACTGAGCCAGAAGTACTGTGTCCCAAGGGCCTGTGTTGATCCCGGCCTCGCGTTGATGCGGGCTGTGTCGGCGTGTCCCAGCAGAACGACCATCGTCGCCTCTCCAGACCTGTCCAGCACGATCCGAGACGATTCCTCGTCGTAGAGCAATTGCCAAGCCGGCGCGGTAGCCGGCTCCGCGAGCGTGGGTTGTGCGATCTGCCAACGCTGCGCAAGCATCTTCTTGAGCATCGCGTCCCAGCAGAACCCCATTCCACGCGTCGTTTCCTGGTCGAGCAGCACGGCCATCTCGACGTTCTGGGCCATCCCTGGACCGGTGAAGTTGCCGCTCGTGACCACGACGGCCTCGCCTTGGCTGCTCGCGGAGCCGTAGCACTTGGCGTGCATTGGTCGCTTGCGGTTGACGATATGCACGTCAGTGCCGCATTTCAACAGCTCCCGAACAACTTGGCGGCTGGTCAGGTTCTGACCCGTGCTGCCGGCGAACACGGCAATGACCCGACCGCCCGCTTCAACGTGGCGTCTGAAGACAGGGTAGAAGCGAACGCCGCCGTTGTAGTTGGCGAAGCCGGAGACGATGAAGAGCGTTCCGTCGCCACTCTGGCGGTCGTGGAGCCAAGCCCGCTCCAGCAGCGGGACGAGGCCGTCGCTAGGGCCCGTCCGGTAGACGTTGGGGTGGAGAGTCAGCTCGTTCACGAGTTGCGGAGCAGGAGGAGTGTCTCAGCTCTCACTGCGTTGTTCACGTGATAGCCGTAGCGCCGATATGTCTGTAGCGGGATCAGCTCCTCCACGGCCCAGCCCTCTGCGCTCGCGAGAGAGGCCAGATGGTTCGGCGTATCGATGTCGCGCCGCACACCTCCCAACGTTGAGTGGTTGCAGCCGACGATGAGGCCGAACGGAGCCCCATTGCGCATGAAACCGCGGATGGCGGAAAAGGACCGCTTCATCAGCACGAAGTAGCGGTAGAGCAGGATGGGTACTGCTTGTCGGCGGAATCCGTCCCCATCACCGAGCGAGTCGAGTAGCTTCTGGCAGAGGGCTGCTTCTCCGTCCGGCAGCCGTGCTCGGTTCGCCCCGAGCGCTTTCGTCAACTCCTTGCGGCTGGGACCGCGAAACTCCCGGCTTCCTATCAACTCGGCTTCCAGTTCCGGAACCCGTTCCGGAGATGCGAGGTTCAGCCAGACCAGGGAGAGACGCTGGGTGTCGATGTAGGGAAGCGCCATGGCGTACGGCGGACTCGTAATGGCGGCGTCGAACTGCGTTGGCAAGGCTGCCGGCTTGAGGGTCGCAACATCGTGGAGGACGGCTCGGCCCGGCCGCAGGCCTTCGCCGAGCAGGTCTTGCGTTGCCTCAATGCGTTGGATGACGCTGCTGCATTTGGAGAGCCAAGCCTCGATGAAGGGAGTGCTCGGCAGCGGAGACCGGCGGCGCCTGATACGCAGGTCTTTCGGATCCTGAAGAGAGTAGGCCCGCAGCAGGTCGCTCGTAAGAGCCAGAAAGACCGGTGCATTCGTTTCTGCGACCCGCTCGATGGCCGACCGGACGGCTTCCAGGGTCTGCAGGACGTGCGGCTCGAACCAGGACTGAAGGTAGTGTTCTCTCGGTCCGTCGGCGATGTGGCCACTTGGACGAGTTGCGTGGCTCAGGCAGTCCGTGAGCCTTGAAAGGTCACTCCTCAGGCGGTGGGCCGGAGTAGTGAGCGCTTGCAGTTTGGCGTTCGCCAGAAAGACCGCGAAGGGATTAACGTCGATGCCGTAGCTTCTTGCGCCCAAGTGGGTGCATTCCACCAACGTCGTGCCGCTGCCGCAGAAGGGATCGAGGACGTTCTGGCGGCGCTTGATGCGGAACATGTTGAGCAGGGCCTTTGCGACCTGGGGGTTGAACTTGCCCTTGTACTCGTGGAGGCCGTGTACGGAGTACCGTGTGACCTGCCGGTTTCTGCCGAGGCGAGCGCTGTGTTCGAGCAGGCTCTGGGCCGTTCTGACGGATTGGGGGCCGTTTGCAGCTCGGGAAAAGTAGGTGAGTCGGGAGATGCTCTCGTCGTCGGGATCGCACGCTACGTCGACTCCGTCGAGAGCCATTTGTACGGCTGGGTTCCCGAACAGTGAGGCGATCTCGCGGGCAGCGAGGTTCCGTTCGTACGGGTAATAGCGATAGTCGTGCCAACTCAAACGCATGGCGCTGCGTACTGCATCACGAGAACCGTCTCGGTCTTGATCCTGGCATGAGAGAGATTGAACGACTTCCGGTGGGACGCAAGGAGACGCTCCGCCGCAAAGACGCGCCGAAATCCCAGGGCGTGTCCAGCGTTCTCCACGATGCGAGCGTTGTCGACGATGCGGCCGTGTATACGCGAGTTGCCGACGACGAAGCAGATGTGCCCCTCGGGCACGAGCAGGGACCGGACAAGGTTGAGAGTCCTTCTCATCTGGCGCACGAAGTTCTCTTCCGTGTGGTGGTTGCGCTTGAAGAAGTGTGCGCGGGCCCCGATCTCTCGCTCTTTGACGGCGATGGGATCGAACCCGAGCCACCACATCCTGTACTTGTGGTAGAGCCAGTATTCGTAGGCGTTCGGATAGGGAGGCGATGTCACTACAAGCCCGATACGAGGTTTCACCCGCTGTGGCTCGACCGTCAGCGTGTCCGCCTCAAGAACGTCAGTCGGAGCGAGGTCGTAGTTGCGTGCTTCCAGGACGCGGTTCGTTCGGCGTGCCGCCTGGAGGAAGAGCCTGTACACGTCGTCGGCGGTGACGTTCTTTTCGACGGCTGCGTAACGGGTATCGCTGTCCTGGTTGGAGACCCGAACAATGTTGCTTGAGAGCGCAAGGCGCAGCGCTGCGCGATGGGTTTGCGGCGCGTCGGCCACTGCTTGGGTAAGTGAGGCGAGAGCTCCTTGCACGGAAGGCAGGAACCAGTGATCCAGATTGGGGATTCGAGGGAGCTTGACGGGGGCGCGATCGTGTGCGCAGTCGACCACTTCAAGCGCGACCCGTTCAAGATCGGGCGGTGCTGGCGCAGTCTTGACCCGCGAGATGAGACAGGCGATGGGGTTCAGGTCTATTCCCACCGACTTGAGTCCTCGCCGCTGGCTCTCCACCAGCGTGGTGCCGCTACCGCAGAACGGATCGAGCACGCCGGTTCCGTCTGGTACGCCTAGCGCTTCGATCACGGCGCTTGGGAGTTCCGCTACGAACTTGGCGGGGTAGGGGTGAAGGCCCTCGATCGGACTGTGAGCCAAGCGTTCGGGGAAGTCCCAGTCCACCCGGGCGAGCGCTTGAGCGGCTTGGTGCGTGGAGCGCTGGAGTGCCGCGATTCCAAGGGTCGTAGCCATCTTCCTAGCCTAGTGCAGGAGGCTGCCCCTCACCGGCACTCCGCCGACATGACCTCCGCCTCGATGATCACGCCGCAGATGTGGCTCGTGTACTCGAAGGGGTCGCCGTCGAAGAGGGCGAGGTCGGCGTCCTTGCCGACCTCTATCGAGCCGACGCGGTCGTCGATGCCGAGGATGCGGGCGGGGCTCAGGGTGATCGCTTCGAGTGCGCGCTCCATGCCGAGGCCGTTCGCGGCGGCGACGCCTGCCTCCCAGAGGAGGACGCGGCTCTTCGGGACGTAGCCCTCGAATCCGGTCTGGATCGCGAACGGAATGCCGGCGTCGGCGAGACTGGCCGCCGTCTCGAAGGAACCGTTCCGGACCCGGCTCATCGTCGGGTGGATCAGGACGGGCACGCCGGCTTCGCGGATCTCGTCGAGCAGCAGGTAGGACTCGGCGGCGCTGTCGAGCACGAGGTCGAACCCGAACTCGCGCTGCAGCCGGAGCGCCGCGGCCATCTCGGGCACGGTGTTCGCCGTGACCAGCAGGGACAGTTCGCCGTTGAGGACCTGGCCCAGGGCTTCCTTGGCGAGGTCGCGCGGCGGGGGCTGGGGCGCGGGTTTCGCGTCGCCCTCTTCCCCGTCAGCTTCGTCCCCCGCGGCTTCGTCGTCATCTTCCGCACCGGCTTCCTCGGCGTTGCGCACCTGCTCCAGGTAGGCCTCTGCGCCGAGCAGGGCGTTGCGGAGCATGGCGACTCCCTTCGCCGACGTTCCGGGCGACTGGAAGTTCGAGGAGACCGCGTTGCCGAGCGTGGAAGCGAGCATTCGCGCGGGCACGACGACCGCCTGTTCGACGTTCCGGCCGCGCGTCTTGGCGATCATCGTCTGGCCGCTGACGAGCGCCCCCGGGCCGTGCCCGGTGTGCATAGTCGTCACGCCGTAGGAGCGGACCCACTCGACGAGGGTCTCCGTCGCGTCGTAGGCGTCGATTGCCCGCAGGTCGGGCTGAAGCGGCGACGACCGTTCGAGCTGGTCCTGGTCGCGCACCGGACCGACGTTGCTGTTCAGGGCGCCGGAGAGGCCGACGACCGAGCGGGCGTCGACGAGGCCGGGGGTGACGACGGCCGCTTCCAGGACGTCGACGCCGTCGGGAATGTTCGCGTCGGCGGCAGGCCCGACCCACTCGATCTTGCCGTCCGCGCCGGCGATGACGACCGCGTTCTCGATCGGCTCGCCGGACACGGTGTGGAGCGTGCCCGCCCGCACCGCGACCTGGGCCGCGGCCGGCGCGGCGGCCAGGGCAGCCAGAGCGGCGAGAGTGGCCAGAACCCCGAAGAAGGTGGCGCCTGGCGCGGCGCCGGCGCAACCGGTTGCTGTCCGGCAAGCTGCAAGGCGCGTCATCGTGTTTCTCCTTCAAGCAACTGGCGGTGGTACTCGTCTTCGTGGGCGGTGGTCCGGTAGACCTTGTAGCCGCCGACCGCGTACTTGCGGTGGTCCGGGTTCGAGCGGTCGTAGATCATTGTCCCCTCGACCCAGGTCTGTTCGACCTTCGTGTAGGCGCTGAGCGGATCGCCGGAGAGGACGACGAAGTCCGCGTCCTTGCCGGTTTCGAGCGAGCCGACCCGCTCGTCCAGCCCGAGTGCCCGCGCCGGCGCGAGAGTCAGTCCCTCGATCGCCTTGTCGCGCGACATGCCGTAGCGGACCGCGATCGCCGCGGCCCGGAACAGGAGACGTGAATCGGTCACCGAGTCGTCCGTGTTGAAGCTGACGTCGACGCCGGCCTGCTCCAGGATCGCGCCCATCTCCATGTTCCAGTCCATCGTCTCCTCCTTGCCGCCCGGTGCGTCGATCCAGGTGATCGAGACCGGCACGTCGGCGGCGGCGAGTTCCTCGGCGACCTTCCAGGACTCCGTGCCGTGCTGGACGACGACACGGAAGCCGAACTCCTCCTTGAGCCGCAGAACGGTCGCGATGTCGTTGTGGCGGTGGGTGTGGTGCTGGACGATCCGGTCGCCCGCCAGCACCTGGGCCAGCGCCTCCATCCGCAGGTCGCGCTTCGCCGGTGCGTCGTCGTCCGCTTCGTCACCCGCTCCCGCCGCTTCCGCCTCGGCCATCTTCTCCCGGTACTCGACCGCCTCGTGGTAGAGGTTGCGAACCAGGGCCGCGGACTTGGCGCGGGTGCCGGGAAAGGGCGGCGAGCCGATCGAGTTCGTGCCGTTCGCCATCTTCAGGCCGCCGCAGATGCCGGTCAGCGGATCGTCGCAGTAGAGCCAGTCCTCGATCGTGCGGGCGCCGGCACGCAGCTTCACGTAGGCAGTCTGGCCGGACATGAGGTGCCCGGAGCCCGACATGATGTTCAGCGAGGTGATGCCGCCGGATCGGGCGCGCCAGATGCTGTCCGCGGCAACGTCGATCGAGTCGAGGTTTCTGACGTCCGGGTGGAGCGGCGCGGATCGGTCGCCGCCGGACACCGACCCGACGTGGGAGTGGGTGTCGACGAGGCCGGGCATCAGGACCTTGCCGGTCACGTCGTGCTCGACCGCGCCGCGCGGCGTGCTCGTGTCGGGGCCGCCGACGCCTGTGATCTTGCCGCCCTGGACGACGAGGACGCCGTCGTCGATCGGCGGACCGGCGATGGGCAGGAGCCGGGCGCCGCGGAGTACGTGGGTGTCGTCCTGGGCCATCGCGGGTAGCGCGGCAAGGAGCGCCGGCAGCAGGGCGGCGAGCAGGAACGAGGCAGGACGTCTTCTCATGCGGATTCCTCGAGTGGGGTGGTGTTGCGTCTGCGAGTCCAAGGCGTGAGCGGCACCGACTGGGTGCGCCGGCCGTCTGGCCGGCTGCCGCCGCAGGCGGCCAGGTACACGCGCCGCGAAGCGGCGACGATACTGCTAGCGCCGAAACGACGGAACAAGATCGATACGGTACACCGCTTCTCGCGGTCGTCCTCCATCCTCGCTGCCCCAGAGGACGTGAACGGCAATCTGGTCGCCGCGCGGGCTCCAGGCCAGGTCGCCGACGTAGGTGTGCCCGAGGCTGTGGTCGGAGGGCGGGTCGTTGAAGAAGGTGAGCCGGCGTTTGTTCGAGCCATCCGCGTCCATCAGCCACAGCTCGCGGCGGGCGGCCGGCGGCACGACCTGATCGGGCTCCGTGCCGCGGATCTCGGCATTCGACGTGAAGGCGAGGTGGCGGCCTGTAGGCGACAGCCGGACGTACTCCTCGGCGCCGCCGCGGGAGTGCGTGAGACGTTCCGGCTCGCCGCCGTCGAAGCGCAGCCGGTAGAGATCCAGCGTGTCGGGCGACTGGCCCGGCTCGAAGTTGGCGGCGACGAGGGCCCCCCGGTCATCGGGGGTGTAGCCCTGGGGCACGATCAGCGCGTCGGCGGGCGGGTCGTAGGACCGGATCTTCCGCAACCGCGGGATACCGGCGCGGTTGATTCGCAACTCGGCGCTTCGCAACTGCCAGGCGCCGTAGTGGCCTTTGCGGGCCTTCGTCCGTTCGCTCCACAGCAGCCGCGCACCGTCGTAGGAGAACTGGGGGTCGAGCACCGCGGCGCCGTTGTCGCCGAACCGGGTGAGGAGGGCGAAGTCCGTACCCTTCCTGTCGATCAGGTAGAGCTCGCTGTGGACAGCTCGGTCGGCTGTCAGGAGTTGCAGGGGGTCGGCAATGAACTTGAGCCGCTTGGGCCGGCTCTGAACCTGGACCACCAGCCGGTCGCCGGACGGATGCCACACCGGGTTCATCGCGTTGTCCTTGCGCAGCGCGTACATCTCGCAGGTCAGGCAGCGCTCCGCGAGCCGGTCGGTCGAAGTTACGTAGACGTCGTACCGGCCGTCCTCTCCGGCCTTGTCGTAGGCCAGCCACTCGCCCTGGCGGGACCAGTCGACCCGGCCGCCGCCCTCGATCCAGCGTTCGATTCGGAGTACCGGGTTCGACTCCGGGTCGGCGGCGGGCGCTGGTGTGGCCAGGCCGGCGAGCAAGAGGCACGTCGCCATTGCGTTTGCTCGCATGGAACCGGCAGCCCAAGCGGAGCCGGCCTTGCGGCTGGCGCACCCAGTGGGCGGCCGGCTCCATGTGAGCAAGCGGCGCACGTCAGTTGGAGGCCACTCCGACCAGCCTGCGTTCGGCTCGTTCGCCCGGCGCTTCCCGCGGCGACCCTGCCGCCGGCTGCGCGTCCGGGAAAAATTGCCGGTACCAGCGCCGCATGCGAACGACGGGCCCGTCGTCGCGGCAGAGCGTCGGGTGGTCGAGATAGGTCTTGTTCTCCCAGATCTCGATGTCGTGACGCCACTGCGAGATCCAACTGCCGACGACGTACCAGACCAGAAGGCGCGGGAGCTTTCGATCGGCGAACCAGTGGAAATCGACCTGCTGCTCAAGCGGCCGGACCGGCAAGTGCGTCTGGCACAGATCGATCTCACCCGCGTCGGGAATGAAGAACCTGAAGTTCACGATGCTGGCCGCTCCGGTGAATGTGGCCCGAGCCCGTGTCCGTGTCCGCTCCAGAGGACGGCCGCGGAACTTGAGCACGGCTTCGTCGAGGAAGTCCATCGTCCACGGCCGGTCCTCGGGGAACTCCACGCCGGGCGTGTGTTCGATCTTGATGCCGGGGACCGGGATTCCGGTCCACGGAACGTTCATCTGTTCGTGGATGTAGATGAAGTGGGCAAAGTCGGCGGCATTCTCGACGAACTCGATGATGTGCATCTGCACGCGGCCCGCGTCGTAGTGTCCGCGGTAGGCGAAGCTCCCGTCGTCGACTTCCCGGAGCCGGGGGACGGGGTACGGCAGCTCATCGCCCGCCTGCTGCCTGGCGCCGTCGCCGCGGTGATACATGAAGATCTGCCCATGCACGTCCTGTACCGGGAAGCTCTCGGCCGCGACGCGGGTCGGCGCCGTGTCGCTGTAGGGCACGCAGGCCGGCCGCCCGTCACCCGTGAACTGCCAGGCGTGAAACGGGCACTCGATGCGGTCCTCGCGGACGCGGCCATGCCTGAGGTTCGCGCCGAGGTGGGGGCAGAACGCTCCCATCGCGTGGACGTCGTCCGAATCTTCGCTGCGCCACACGACGAGCGATCTGCCGAGGCACTCGAGGTAGCGCACCTGACCGCGCCGGAGCGACTTCGAGGTCATCAGCCGGTACCAGCCGTCCGGGAAGGGGTGGGGATAGCCGGCGAAGCGGAGATCGTCCGAGGTTTGGGGCTCCCGGTGGTTTGAACGGCGCGTTCTGAAGCCCATGAGGAAACTCCAACCGCTACGAAGAGACCCGGTTGCCGCCCGGCTTGCGCGCGTGAATCAGGAAGGAGGGCGTGAAGATGCCCGCCACGCCGCCCTCGACGAGGGCGTCGGCCGCCACGTTGAGGATGCGGGCGGCCTCACTGGTGCCGTCGGGCGCGATGCGGAGCAGCTCCAGCAGGCCGGTCGCCCTGGCGGTGAACCATCGGCCGACGGGAATCCGTCCGAGTGAGGCGAGCGAGAGGTCGCGCCCCTGGAGCGACCGGTACCAGGGAGTGCCCGGGTCGCCTTCGAGCGCCTGGTCGCGGCTGGACAGGACCTCGAAACCGGCGCTTCGGACCAGGTCGAGCTGGCGAGCGGTCGTGGGCAGGTTGGGCGTCGCGTTTCCGAACTCGACCCGGTCCCGAATGTCGCGATGGACCGGATCCTCCTCGTCGAAGTTGTCGGTCAGGCACCAGTCGATCAGGGCGAGCTCGCCTCCCGGCCTGAGCAGCCGATGGAGCTCCTTGAAGCAGAGGGCCCTGTCGGGCGCGTGGCAAGTCGCTTCGAACGAGTACGCGGCGTCGAAGTGGCCGTCTTCGAGGGGCACGTCCATGAAGCTGGCGAGAAGGAAGTCGCACGTTTCCTGAAGACCGGCGCGGCGCACGGATCGCTGGCCTCTCGCGATCTGGTACGCGTTGAAGTTGATCCCCGTGATGCTGGCGCCGGTGGCCCCGGCGATCGTGACCAACGGCCCGCCGACACCGCATCCGATATCGGCGACTTTCGTTCCCGGCTCGAGGGCCAGGAGTTCGCCCACGCCGGTCTCGTGACGGTGCAGCGCCGCATGGAGGCCCTCCCCGGAACGGCGGGGACAGAAGTGGAACGACTGGCCCCAGCCGTACTCGTAGAACTTGGTGACGACATCGTAGAAGCGACTCACCATCTGCGGTTGATCGTGCAGGGCGCGATCCGCCTCTTGGGCGGCCGCCATCTCCTTCAGTTCGAGGAAGTCGTCGAGCGCCTCTCTCAGGTCGCCTCCGCTGTTCGCGGAAACGGGACGAGGGCGCCGGGTCTCTGTGGTGTCGTGAGCAGCACGCAGTGCAGGTTCGGCCATTGGGGGCTCCTTTCCGCTTCCGGTTCGTTCATGATAGCCGTGTGTCCCGGAAGCCCACGCGACGGACCGGCTTTGCCGCACCGATCCTCCTTGTGCTCTGGCTCGTCGGTTCGGCGCCGTTCCTCGGTCGCCTGACACGGTGGATTCAGGAAGAAGTCGACCGTTCGCTTCTGATCACCGTGCCGACGATCCTGTTCTGGATCGCGGCGGCGGCCTTTGCCCTTTGGGTGGTGCGTTCCGCCCGCGAGCTGCGGTGGAGGAACTACGCCGCGCTCGCCGTAGGGGCGGTCTGGGCCGCGATGCAGGCCACGGCCATGGCCAGGGGGCGGCCCGAGGAGTCCGCGCTCGAACGGATGCACCTCGTGCTCTACGGGCTCGTCGCCTTGCTCCTCTACCGGGCCTTCCTGCGCGGCGGCCGGTCGGCCATCGCCGCCGCGTTCTCCGCCGCCGTCCTGACCTCGCTCGTCGGGCTCGCCGACGAGTTCGTCCAGTGGCTCGTCTGGGTCCGGGTAGGCGACTTCTACGACTGTGTGCTGAACGCGTCTGCCGGGGGCTGCGGCGTCGTCTTCGGCGCCGGCCTGTTCGGTTTCGACATCAGGGCGCCGGCGCTCGCGGAACGGCGCACGATCGCCACGCTATGGGTCGTTCTCGTCGTCGCTTCGTTCGGCCTCGTCGATCTCACGAACCTCGGCCACCGCATAGCGGACCCGGAACTCGGCAGCTTCCGCAGCTACTACAGCCCCGACCGGCTCGAACGACTCAACGAGAACCGCTTCGCCCGCTGGCCCACGAAACCACCGCTCAACCCGCCCTTCCAGCCCTGGCAGATCCAGGACCACTTCCTGAACGAGGCCACGTGGCACGTCCAGGCCCGCAACGAGGCCTTCGACGCCGAAGACTGGCCCACTGCCGCCTCCGAAGAGGCGATCCTCAGCCGCTACTACCCGGCGGTCCTGGCAGAAGTTCGGAATTCCGACGGCGGCCTTCGCCACGCCTTCCCCGCGGACAGGGTCCAGCGCCTCCAGCAGGAAGGGGCAGTCCCGAATCCCACCTACGAAAGCTCCGCCGGTGGCAACCGCATCTGGATTTGGCCTCGTCTGGCTTGGTGGTTGCTGCTGGCCGCTCTTCTTTCGCCGTTTGTCTGGTTCAAGTTCCGGCGGCGTACAGTGACGTTGGCGCAGCCGCCGAAGCCTCGGTAGGGTTGCGCGAATGAGCCGGGAACGCGGCAACGTCAGGTCTTTCTGTTCCGGCTGCCTGTACAGGGCCACTCATCTCCGTGGGACCGGCAGGAAGGGCCTTCGGAGTCGGTTCCGCTGCGCGCGTGTGGCCTAAGCACGTCGCCTTGTTGGGTACTGAAGTGCCGCGACATTGGCGGTCGCGCCTCAGCGGAAGGTGGGGACGCCGCCGAAGATCAGAGTCTTCTGCGTGGGGCACGGCGGCCACATCTCGGCTTTCTCGAAGCTGGACATGCGGCTTTCCCTCCGTTCGGCGGTTGTTGGATCCCCGTGCCCGTTTCCGGCTGCTTCTCGTTGGCGGCGCTTGCCGCCCTCCGCTGCCCGTGGGGTGTTAATCTGGCGGACCGCGTGCTTCGGTGCCGCCCTGGCCGTGCGCGCTTCCAGAAGACCCGCCCCCCGGCGCTTCCCGCGCCGCGACCGGGAGAGAGAGGCGCCGAGTGACGACGGCAACCCCCGAAGGGAGTTCGGAGGCTCCCACGCAGGAGACCATGCGAGAGATCACCAGGAACATCGAGAGGATCAACGAGAGCCACGACGACCTCAGGAGTTATCAGGCCGAGACCGCCGAGCAGATGCGGGAAACCGACCTCCTGATTCGAGAGCTGTTCCAGGAGACGGACCGGCGAATGCGGGAGACCGACCGCCAGATGAAGGAGACCGACCGGCGTCTCAAGAGGGCCGAGGACCTGTTCACGACCCAGTGGGGCAAGCTGATGGAGAGCCTGGTCAAGGGGGACCTGGTCAAGCTGCTCAGGAGCCGGGACGTCGAGGTGGAGAGGCTCGCGCAACGTACCGAGCACAGCCGCGGCGGCGAGCACTACGAACTCGACATTCTGGCGGTGAACGGCGAGGAAGTCGTGGCCGTCGAAGTCAAGACGACGCTTCGGCCGGAGAACGTCAAGTACTTCCGGGACAAGCTGGCTCGCTTCAAGGAGTGGTGGCCGGAGTACCAGGACCGCAGGGTCTACGGCGCCATGGCCTACCTGCAGGCGGGGAAGGAAGTGGCGATCCATGCAGAACGGCAGGGCTTCTTCGTCATTCGCGCGACCGGCAGCAGTTCCTCCATCCTCAACGCCGAGGACTTCAAGCCACGCGTTTTCGCCTGACTCGGCGAACGCGCGGATTCATCGAGGTTCGCGTTCGGCGCGGGTCGCGCCACACGGGTTTCCGGGCTTGCCGCGGCCGTGATCAGCCGCAGCCTTCGCGGGTCTCTTCGATCAGCCCGTCGACGACCGCGTTCAGATCGCCCCCTTCGGCGCGGGCGATCTGGCGGTCCGCGCTGGTGCCCTCGGCGAGGATCGTGTGGACGTACTCGACTTCCTTGCGGATCTTCAGCTCGTCGAGCACGTCGTCGACGAAGTCGAGGAGTTCCATGGCCAGGAAGCGGAGAGGAACTTCCTCGCCCTTGCCGAGGTCGATCAGCTTGCCGTCGATGCCGTAGCGCATCGCTCGCCACTTGTTCTCGTAGATCAGGTGACGCGGGTAGCGGCGCCAGGCCTGGTTGTTCCGGCGCAGACGGACGAGCTTGCCGACAATGGCCATCAGCAGGGCGGTCAGGCACAGCGCCTCGTCGATCTTCGTGCACAGGTCGAAGACGCGGAACTCGATCGTCGGGAACTTCGGATGGGGCCGGACGTCCCACCAGATCTGTGTCGGCTCCTCGATGCAGCCCGTTTCGACCAGGACGTTCGCGAGGCGCCCGTACTCGGCGTAGGAGCGGAACGACGGCGGCAGGCCGGTGCGCGGCAGGCTCTCGAACACGACCGAGCGGTAGGACTTGAGTCCCGTGTTGCGGCCCTGCCAGAACGGCGAACTGGTCGACAGAGCGAGCAGGTGGGGCAGGAAGTAGAGGGACTGGTCCATCACGTCGATTCGGAGTTCTTTGTCCGGGACCCCGATGTGGACGTGCATCCCGAAGATCAGCATGCGCCGGGCGACATCGCCGAAGTTCTCCTGCAGCTTGATGTAGCGCTGGGCGTCCGTGACGTCCTGCTCCCGCCAAGCGGAGAAGGGGTGGGTGCTCGCGGCCGCGATGCGGAGCCCGTTCCGGGCGGCGAGCTGCCCGATCGACCGTCGCAGCCGGATCAGTTCGTGCCGGGCCTCGTCGATCGAGCGGCAGACCTCGCTGCCGACCTCGACCTGGCACTGCAACTGCTCCGCCTTGATCTGCTCCTGGAGCACGATCTGCCCCTGATCCAGGAACTTCTGGATGAAGGGCTTGAGCTCCCGGGACTCGGGTTCGATGATCTGGTATTCCTCTTCGATCCCGATCGTCAGCTCGGGGAGGCTCGCCTTCATGATTCGCTCCTTCGGTCCTGCGCGACTTGGGCCACGGGCCGCTGGTAGAGGATGCCGGGCATGTTACGGCAGATGGAAGCGGCAGCCCCGACGGGGTTCGGATGCCGTCCGGAAGGCGCCGAAACGTGATCCGGGGGAACTGCCGCGCCCGCAGCGTTCGGCGGCCGGGCGCCGCCAACTTGCTCTGATAGCGTCTTCGCCGCCATGAGCCGGCCCGCGACGACCGCCCGGCGCCCGCGGGTTCTCCGCGCGGTGAGCTGGCTGCTTTCTCCCGTTCTGCTGCTGGGGTCGGCCTGCGGCGGGCCCGCGGCGGGCCCGGACACGGCGCCGGACACGGCGGCTTCCTGGCCGCTTTACGGCAGCGCTCCGGCCGCGCGCGGGGAGGACGGGATGGTGGTCAGCGGCCACGGTCTGGCGTCGGAGGTCGGCGCGCGCGTCCTGGAGCAGGGCGGCAACGCTGTGGACTCCGCGGTGGCGGTCGGCTTCGCGCTGGCGGCCGTTCTTCCCGCGGCCGGCAACATCGGCGGCGGCGGTTTCCTGGTCTACAGGTCGAAGGACGGCGAGGTGCGGGCGCTGGACTACCGCGAGAAGGCCCCTGGCGCCGCGACTCGCGACATGTTCCTGGACGAGGATGGCAAGGTCACGGAGAACGCCGTGATCGGTCACCTGGCGGCCGGCGTTCCCGGGTCCGTGGCCGGGCTGTGGGAGATGCACCGGGAGTACGGGTCTTTGCCCTGGGCCGACCTCGTCGCGCCGGCGGTCCTGTTGGCGCGGGGCCACGAAGTGGACGAGGTCCGGTCGCGCAGCCTCGCGTCGGCGGCGCCCCGACTCAACCGTTTTCCCGCCAGCGCGGAGCAGTTTCTCGTCGATGGCGAGGCGCCGGCGCCGGGGACGCTCCTGGAGCAACCCGATCTGGCGGCAACCCTTATGGCGATCGCGGAGCAGGGGCCGGACGGCTTCTACCGCGGTCCGGTCGCCGACCTGATCGTTGCCGAGATGGAGCGGGGTGGCGGGCTCATCTCGCACCGGGATCTTCTGGACTACGCCCCGGTTTGGCGAGAGCCGGTCGAGGTCGAGTACCGCGGTCACACGATCTACTCGATGCCGCCGGTCTCGTCCGGCGGCCTGACCCTCGGCCTGATCCTGAACGTGCTGGAAGGCTGGGATCCCCTGCCGCCGTTCGGCAGCGCCGAGCTGATCCACGTGGAGGCCGAGACGATGCGGCTCGCCTTCCGCGACCGGAACACCCTGCTCGGCGATCCTGACTTCGTCGACGTGCCGCGCGGGCAGTTCGAGTCCCAGGACTACGCCGACAGGCTGCGCGCCCGGATCGACCCGGAGCGGGCGACCGCGCTGCCGCCGGTCGAGGTCGCGCCGCCGCGGGAGAGCACCCAGACGACCCACTACTCCGTCGTCGACCGCCACGGCAACGCCGCCTCGATCACGACGACGATCAACAGCGGCTACGGCAACGCGGTCACGGTCACGGGGGCCGGGTTCCTGCTGAACAACGAGATGGACGATTTCGCCGCGTCGCCGGGCCAGCCGAACCAGTTCGGCCTCGTCGAGGGCGAGAACAACGCGATAGTGCCCGGCAAGCGGATGCTGTCGTCGATGACGCCGAGCATCGTCCTCGACGCGGCGGGCGACCTGATGATGGTCGTCGGCACACCCGGCGGCCCGACGATCATCACGACCGTCTACCACACGATCTCGAACGTGATCGACCATGGGATGACCCTTGTCCGGGCGGTCGAAAGCCCGCGGATGCATCATCAGGCGTGGCCGGACCAGATCTTCGTCGAGGAGGGCGGACTTGTCGCCGAGGTGACTCGCGAGCTCGAAGGCCGCGGCCACGTCGTGATCGAACGGGGACCGAGCGGCGACGTCGCCGCGATTCTCGTGGAGGAGTCGGGCTTGCTCGGCGTGGCGGACCCGAGGCGAGGGGGCGGCGCCGCCGCGCCGGACTCGCCCGGCGACGATCACTGAGCGGCAGGTCGGCCGGGGCCGGCGGATGAGTGCTCGGCGTATCGTGGCCGCGGTGCCTTCGTGCAGGGTCGTTGACGAGAACCCATGAGTGGCCGACGCATCTTCGCCGCTGTTACGGTGGGTCACCTCGGCATCGACATCTTCAACAGCATGGGGCCGGTGCTGCTGGCCTTCCTCCAGGCGCCGCTCGGCCTCAGCGCCGCGCAGATCGGGCTGGCGGTCGGACTGTTCCAGGTGCTGGCCGGTACGACGCAGCCGGCCTTCGGCTGGCTGGTCGATCGGGTCGGCAGCCGTTTCCTCGGACCTTTCAGCGTCGCCTTCAATCTGGCCTGCATGGCGCTGGCCGTGGCTGTGGCCGCCGCCACGGGGAGGTTCGTCCTGTTCCTCATCCCGTTCGCCCTTGCGGCGGTCGCCTCGGGCGCCTTCCATCCGCTGGGAGTGATGCACTCCAGTACGGTGAACGTCGCCCGCTCGGCCACCTTCACCGCCATCTTCTTCTTCTGTGGTCAGCTTGGGCTCACAACTGGGCCGGCTCTGGCCGGGCTGGCTCTCGACTGGGCGGGACTGAGCGGCATCTACTGGTTGGTGCTGCTGGCGGCGCCGGTGCCGATCTTCATGGCGTTCGCGATGGGCCCGCGGCGACTTCACCCGGCGCCTGGCGCATTGCGGTCTGCCGATGACGGGCCGGCCGGTGGCGCGGAAGCGCCCGCCGGTCGCCGGCGACCGATGCGCGGCGGCGTGATCGCTCTTCTCGCCCTGGTGTTTGCCAGCCGGTCCTGGGCCATGTTCGGAACGATGGCGTTCCTGCCTCTCTTGTTGAGCCAGCAGGGATACAGTTCCTTGGCTCAGGGGCTGGCCAGCGGGCTGTTCCTGCTCGGGGGCGCGGTCACGGCGGTTCTGGCGGGGGCCTGGGCCGATCGTTGGGGTCGACGCCCGGTCGTCTTCCTGACGACGTTGCTGGGTTCGCTGCTCCTGGCGCTGGTGCCGGAGTCCGGAGGCCTGATTTTCGCCGTCGTAGTGCCGTGCGGGGCCCTGCTGGGGGCGTCGCACTCGATCCTGATCGTCATGGCCCAGGAACTGCTGCCCTGGCGCCGGGGGCTGGCCTCGGGGACGGCGCTCGGCTTCCTGTTCGCGACGGGCGGGCTCGCCACCTGGGGAATCGGGGGGCTCGCCGATCGCTTCGAACTGACTTCGGTGCTGCAGGCGGGCGCCGTCGTTGGCCTGGTGTCCGCGTTTGCTTCGCTGCTCCTGCCGAAACGGGAGCAGGCAGGACTGACCGCGGCGCCGGCGGTCTCGGCGGTGATCGTCCTCGCGGTCGCGGGTTCGGTCCTGGCTTCGCCGCGTGCGGCATGGGCCCAGTTGAACGGTGAGATCAACGGTCAGGTCCGGAGCGCGGCCACTGGAGAGCCGCTGCCCGGCGCGGAGATCAGGATCATCGGCGAGCAGTTGTACAGCCCCAGGGTCGTTCACGTCGGCACCGGCGGCAGCTACCGGGCGCCGGGCCTGCCTCCCGGCAAGTACAGCGTTGAGGCGGGCGTTGAGGGGTTCGTGACCTCCGCGGCGGAGAACCTGATCCTGGTGACGGGCGGTGTGCTGCGGGTCGACTTCGATCTTCGCTCCGGCGGCGCATCGAGTCTCGACCTCGAGACGTCGCCCTTGCTGGACGTGGTTACCGGCAGTGACGGCAATGTGCTGGCCGGTGACGACCTGCGGGAGCTGCCCGGCTCCACCGCGGCGGTGAACCTGGACCTGGCCACCGGTCTGGACGCGGCGGCGGGAGGATTGGCGGTCAACGGCTGGTCACCCGGGCTCGCCAGCTATCGGATCGACGGGCAGGCGACGGCCGTCGACACGCGGGAAGCGACGGCGGTGGACCTCCATTGGGTCGATCAGGTGCGCGTGCGAACGATGGACTTCTCGGCGGCGCTGGCAGGCCCGCATGTCGACCTGATTACGCGGACTGGCGATACGGCCTGGCGGGTGAACGGCGGGCTGTCGACTGTCGAGCCGCTGGACAGGGCGAAGAGGTTGGCTCTGCGCCAGCAGGCCGATGGCCAGGGCTCCTTTGGCGGCACCGATAGCAGGAGGATTTCCGGCGAAGAGGCCTATGTCTTTGTTGGCGGTCCGCTTCGCGACGAGCGCGCGCGCGCTTTCGGCGGCCACTCGACGGGCCGGGCCAGGGGTGTCTTCGATCTGTTCCTGGCAGGTGCGCCGTTGACGTGGCGCGAGACAACGGAGTTGTCGGTCGGCAAACTGGACTGGTGGGCCGGCTCGGCCAGCAACCTGAGCCTGAAGCATCACGAGGGGGTCACGGAACTGGATGGCCGTCGGCCTGCCCTGCTTGTGCTACCCGACGCGAACGGGGCGGAGAACAGGCGTTCCAGTCACCAGACGACGAGCCTGAACGTCGAGTGGGGTGTTTCGGATCGGCTGTGGCTCCGGCTCTTCGGCGGCCGCTCCGATCTTCGCGATCGGGCGGACCCCTGGCAGGACACGGGCACTTACTTCGTGTCGCCTGCCGATGGTCTCGTTGCGGGCTCTCTGTACCCGCGGACCGCGGGGCCGCTACGGCGGTTGGCGGCGCGCCGGAACTGGGCAGTGGAACCGTCGTTCTTCCTGTTCGATCACACCCTGGAGTTCGGCATTCAGAGTACCCGCGGCGATTTGCAACTGCAGCGTTTCGACCATCCTGGCCGGGAGCTGCGGATTCCGGGCGGCCCCTTGCCGGAATGGCGCGGCGAGCCTCTCGGAGCGGGCGGTTTGCGGCAGAAGAAGCGGGCGCTCTACGTCCAGGACGCCTGGCGCCTGGCGGGAGTGTTCGACCGCCGCCTGACCCTGCATCTGGGCCTGCGTGCCGAGGAGGAGTCGACCGGACCGCTCGAACTCGGTTTCGGTGATCGCACGGAACCCCGGATGGGTTTCGCCTGGGACGTCACCGGACGCGGAAAGTGGAAGCTCTACGGAGGCGCTGCCTGGTGGCACCTGGACGCTTTCCGGCCCGTTGCCGGTTTGGCGGGTATCGACGGACTGGCGACCCTGGAGACGGCGGGGTACTCCGGTTCGCCTCTGGTCTTCGAGCGTGCCGCCGCCAGTTCCGACCTGCGTCCCGGTCTGGTGCGGGAGGTCCAGTTGGGAACGAGATACCAGTTCCTGCCGGACGTCGTGATCTCCGCGCGTCTCGCCCGCCGCCGGTTGCGAGACGGCATTCGACTTGTTCCCGCGGTCGATGGCGGCACGGTCGTGCCGACGCTGCTGACGCCCGGTGTGAGCGCCGGTACAGGTCCCTGGGGAGGTGCGAGTGACGATCTGCCGCGGTTGCAGCAGGACTGGTGGGGCGCCGAGCTCAACGCGAACGTCGGTTTCAGCCCGGCCTGGCGCGTTCACTTCACCTACCTGCTGAGTCGGCTGACCGGCAACCACGAGGCCGGCGGACTGGCGCTTCAGGCAATCAGTGGAACGGACGTTCATCCTGGACTGGCAGCGTTCGACCTCTGTTCATCGCCGGTGCCGTGCGATGTGTTCGATGTAACGGACGAGAGTCGGCGCCTCGACGTCGACCGCGAGCACCAGTTCGCCGGCTGGTTCGTGCTGTCTCCGGGGGACCGGATGGTGACCGCCCTCGTCTACCGGTTCCGCACCGGCGGGTCGTACGTGCCGCGGACGATGGCGGTACGGGTTGACGAGGAGAACCGCATTCTCAGCACGGGACTCGCGCCGCTGCCTCCGGGTCCGGAGGCACCAGTCAAGAGCTCGGACCTGAAGCGGGTGGACCTTTCCCTGACCTACCGCATCCCGCTGCGCTCCGAGCACCGGCGACTGGCGTTCTTCGCCGAGGCGCTGAACGTCTTCGACCAGGACGCTGCTACCGATCTCTGGCCGCTCGCGTACTTCGATCCGGTTCTGATCGGTGCGGGCGCGGGCAACGTCGCCGACGCCGTCGCCGCGCAGCAGCCCAGGCCGGACGGCCGCGAAGGCCTCCCGGCCGCGTTCCAGAACAGCCGGCGGGTGCGGGCCGGATTGCGCCTGCAGTTCTGACTGATCTGGCTGTCTTGGCTGGCGGAGGAGCGGGGCGTTCGGCCCCCTACCACGCGATCCGCACCGGATACTGGGAAACCAGCCGGTCCGGTGTGACCAGCGTCATCCCGTGCTCGATTGCCTGGCAGATCAGGAGGCGGTCGAAGGGATCGCGGTGCAGGGCCGGGAGCCGTCCTAGCTGCAGTGCGCTGGACTCGTCGACCGGCAGGGTTTCGAAGCCGTACCACTCTCGCCGTGTGGGAACGAAGACGTCGGGCGGCGCAGGCAACTCGAGTTTGCGGAGTCCGTGCTTGACGGCCAACTCCCAAGCCGTGACCGCGCTCACGTAGACATCGTTCGTGGGGTCTGCGACGAGCTTTCGGATTTCCCTGGGGATACGGACGGAGCCTTGGCTCCACCAAAGGAACGCGCAGGTGTCGAGCAGCAGCTTCACTCTTCGGGAAACACGGGCCCGTTCTCGAACGCGTCGATGAACTCGTCGGGCAGGGGGTCGAAGAACGAGTCGGGGATCTCGAACTTGCCTCGGTCCAGTCCGATCGGGCGAGGTTTCTTCCGGGCCGACGGCACAGGACGAATCTCGGCGATCGGCTCGTTCCGTCGGCAGAGGAGGATCTTCTCTCCCGCCTCGACCCGCGCGATGTAGCGGGAGAGATGCGTCTTGGCCTCGTGCATGTTGAGTCGAATCATAGCCCGCAACTTAGTTCAGTTGTGGGTTCGATGTCAACACGGGCTGGCTTCCTGGACCCCTACACCAACTCGCTCAGCCGCCGCAGGGCCTCCAGCAGGTCGGGTTGCTCGGTGAGTACGCCGCGCAGCGGGTCGGTCTTCAGCTTCTTGAGCCGTTCGGGCAGCGACCGGATGTTGTGGTCGCGCAAGTCGAGGCCGGGCTTGACCTCGGACCAGCGAAGCGGCGTCGAGACCGGGGCCGCCGGAAGCGGTCTGACGCTGAAGGGGGCGACGAGCAGCCTGCCGCGGCCGTTCTGGACGAAGTCGATGTAGACCTTGCCGTCGCGGCGTTCGGGGTTGCGGGTGATCGTTGCGATGTCGGGCAACTGACGGCAGATGATCCGGGCGATCAGTTGGCCGAGGCCGCGAGACTGCTCGAAGGTGCAGGCGCCACCGAGCGGCAGGAGGACGTGCAGACCGCTCGAGCCGCTGGTCTTGATGAAGCTGGGCAGCTCGATCTTCCGGCACAGGCGGCGGATCGCGAGGGCGATCTCGATCACGTCCTGGAACGGGGCGTCCTTCGGGTCGAGATCGAGGATGCACCAGTCGGGCTGGCCGAGCTGGTGCACCCGGCTCGACCAGACGTGGAGGACGATCGCCCCCAGGTTCGCGATGTAGACGAGGCTCTCCTTGTCCTGGCAGACGAAGTACTCGACGTCCTTGTCGGTGCGCGGGCTGGTGAGTTTGACGGTCCGCAGCCAGTCCGGGGCGAAGTCGGGCGCGTTCTTCTGGAAGAAGGACTTGCCAGAGATACCGTCCGGATAGCGGGTCATCACCAGCGGTCGGTCCGTCAGGTAGGGCTGCATCGCGTCGGCGATGGAGGCGTAGAAGTCGATCAGGTCGCCCTTCGTGTAGCCCTCGTCCGGCCAGAACACCTTCGACCGGTTCGTGATCTCGACGTGACGGCCGGGCGGCGCCGGCGGCTCGGCGCCGTCCGGACGCGGGTCCGCGCGGCGCACGCAGTCCTCGATTGGCTTGTCGTCGCGCAGTCGCAGGAAGACCGGGTGGCGGAGGTGGCCGTGGGGAGTCCACTCCTTGTAGCGGACTTCGCAGATCAGCTCGTCGTCCGGTTCGACCCAGGTCTGGTCGTCCAGCCGTCCGCCCAGGATGTCCCCGTCGGTGAGCGGCCGGTCGTCCCCGGTGTGGCCGCCGTGGTCCGCGGCCTTCACGGTCTCGTCCTCGTTGTCGCCGTCGTTCGTGCCGTCGTCCGCCTCGGCCGGCGCCCGGCACGGCGGATCGTCGCGCCGCCGGGCCGAAAGGCGCTTCGTCAGATCGGCGAGGTCCGCGTCGCTGAACCCCGTGCCGACGCGCCCGGCATAGACGAGGCCGTCCGTCGTCGCGTCGTCTCCGGCGCTGTCGGTTTCGGCATGGCCGGCGTCGGCAGGCCGCGCTCCCGGCCGTGCCGGTGGCGCCGCGTGGCTCCCGCCCCGGGCGTCCCACACCGCGATGTGGAGGGCCCCGAAGCCGCTCCGGCTTCCCTTGGGAGGCGACATCCCGACGATCACGAAGTCGGCTGTTCGTTCGGTGCGCAGCTTGACCCAGGAGGACGAGCGGCGGCCGACGTATGGGGAGTCGCCGTCCTTGGCCATCGCGCCTTCGAGGCCCATCGCGGCGACCTGTTCGAAGAAGGCCTCGCCCTGCTCCTCGATGTGGTCCGCGTAGCGCAACGGGCCGGCGGGCGGCAGGATCCGGGCCAGCAGGGCCTTTCTTTCGAGCAGGGGAAGCTGCCGCAAGTCCCGGTCCTCGAAGGCGACCAGATCGAAGGCAAACAGGGTCGCCGGCCGGCGCACCGCGGCCCGCGCGATGTCGACCGGTCGGCTGAGCAACGCGCGCTTCTGCAACTGCGCGAAGCTGGGCCGGCCGCCGCCGTCGAGGACCGTGACCTCGCCGTCCAGGACCAGCGAGTCCACCGGCAGGCGCCGCAACGCGCGGGTCAGTTCCGGATAGAGGGCGGTTACGTCACCGCCACGCCGGTAGCGGAGGAAGGCCTGGCCGCCCTCCCTGGCGGCGACCAGGCGGTAGCCGTCGAACTTCAGTTCGTAAATCCAGCCAGGGCGGGAGAAGGGCCGGTCGGACGCCGTGGCGAGCATCAGCGGCAACGAGCGCGGGTCGACGCGCCGGCGCTCGGCATCCGAGGCGTCGACCTCGGCTCGCACCTCCTCGATCCGCTCGCAGCCGTCCCGGAGCTCCTCGACGGTCAGGCCCGAGAGCACGGACTCGGGTGGCAGGTCGTCCTCGCCGCCGCTGCCGTCTTCCCGTCGCGGGCGGGCGGCCGCGTCCGGCTTCTTCATCAGCAGCCACTGGCTGCCGTCAGGGGTCTGCCTCCTGCCGCCGGTGCGGAACAGGGTCCAGACGCCGCGCAGCTTGTAGCCGTGGAGCTCGAACAGGAGCTTGCCGCTCTCCATGCCCGCCACCGGATCCTCGAGTGGCCGCCAGCGACCGCTGTCCCACACGATCATCGCCCCGGCGCCGTAGTTGCCGGCGGGGATGGATCCTTCGAAGTCGGCGTACTCCAGCGGGTGGTCTTCGGTGGCGACGGCCAAGCGCTTGACCTCCGGGTCGAGGCTCGGGCCGCGCGGCACCGCCCAGGACACGAGAGTGCCTTCGAGCTCCAGGCGCAGGTCGAAGTGGACGCGGCGGGCGGCGTGCTTCTGGACCACGAAGCGACCGCCGCCCGCGGGAGCCCGGTAGCCCATCGGCTCGGGCGTCGCTTCGCTCGAACGCTTGCGGCGGTAGGCCTCCAGCTTGCCGTGCGGCATCAGGCGTGCATTCTCCCAGACGCGCGACCCGGTCCCGCATGGGGTGCCCGTGGAGCGAGGCCTTCGGCCTCGCGCGCTTTCTTCAGAAGGCCGACGAGGACGTCGGCGCATGTATGGTCCGCCCCGCTTGTGCAAGGGCTCTTTCCGGGTTTCTGGCGAGGTAGGTGCAGTTGCTTGCATGTATTCGGCCTGTTGGTGGGAGTCTCTGAGAGAGAGCTCCCTGGCCCCGATGGAATACGCGCGCGTCGGCCTCTTCACACCCAGACGGCCTCTTGATGGGCCCTGCGCCGACTCAGGCTTCTCAACGCGCCGGTCCGACCTGTTTCGCCATCGCTCGAATGAGTCCCCGCAAACTGCTTGGTGGGGCGATTCTCCTATCGTTGGTTCGCTGTTCCCCGAGCCGTCTACGCCGCGGCCCGTGAGTCCCTTGCTCGACCGCCGACATGGCGTTCGTCGCTGTAGCGTTCGTCGTGTCGCAGCACCGCCCAGGCGATTCGAGCCAGCTTGTTGGCCACGGCCACCGTGGCGACGTTCGCCCCCCGGCGCCGCTTGACGTCCAGAGCCCATTCCTTGAGCCGCGTCCGCTCGCCCTTGTGGGCTGTGCGCAGCACCGCCCGCGCACCGTGGATCAGAAGCGCCCGCATGTAGCGGTCCCCGCGTTTGCTGATCCCCAACAGCCTCGTGTGCCCGCCGGTCGATGCCTGACGAGGCACCAGCCCGAGAAACGCCGACATCTGACGGCCGCTGCTGAAGGCCCAGCCCGAGCCGACCGACGCCACCAGCGCCGTCGACACCATCGGACCGATCCCCGGGATCGACATCAAACGCTCGGACAGGGGGTTCTCCTTCGACTCCCGCTCCAGCATCGCCGTCAGATCCGCCACCTGATCGTCGACCTGCATCAGCGCCTGGTGCTGCATGCACAAGAGAGCCCGAAAGTCGCCCGGCAGGGCCCGCTCCGGGTCCGACGCGATCGCAGGCACCTCCCGCTTGATCACCGCCAGACCCTGAGGCAGCACGATCCCGTACTCCCGCAGAAAACCACGTAACTGGTTCGCCAACTGCGTGCGCACACCAACCATCGTCTCCCGACTTCGGTGGATCTGCTGCAGCGCCCGGCGCTCCTTCGTCTTGTAAGGCACGAAACGCATCGTCGGACGCGACACCGCCTCGCAGATCGCCTCCGCGTCGTGGTAGTCGCTCTTGTTCGACTTCACGTACGGACGGACAAACTGCGGACTCATCATCCGCACGTCGTGGCCCAGATCCCTCAGCTTCTCCACCCAGTGGTGCGCGCCGCAGCTCGCCTCCATCCCCACCAGGCACGGCTTGAGCCGCGACATCAACTCCATCAGCCGCGGTGCCTTCAACTGACGCTGAAACACCACCGCGCCCGACGCGTCCATCCCGCACACCTGGTACACATGCTTGCCCAGATCGATACCGACTCGAGTAACCTCCTTCACGGTCCGCCTCCTCCTTGTTGTTCGGAAGAAAACACCATTCTGGCCCCAACGAGAGGCCGTAAGGGTGCGGGGCGGACCATCCCATTACCCAGTGTGCAAGTTTCTTCACGCCTTGGGAGGGCATCGGCGTCCCGCCGGCATTCCGGGACTGGGTGCGCCGGCGTGCCATCCGTGCGTCCGATGACGGACGCTCGGACTGGTTCGCTGGTGACGCGGGTCCGCGTCACCAGGGTTCCCGCCGGCATCCGGCGCGGAAGCGCCGGCTTCCGGACCGTCTGGCCTCCCACCCAACCTTCCGAAACAACCGCCGAACCCGTTTCGATGCTAGGATTCGCCGTCTATGCCTGCTCGTTCCGTTGGCGCCGGCACCGTTTCCTTCGGCCTGGTGTCGATTCCCGTCCGGCTCTACTCGACGTCGGAGACCTCGGGCAGCGTCCGCTTCAACATGCTGGACCCGAGCGACAACTCGCGGGTCAAGCAGCAGTTGGTCAACCCGCGGAGCGGCGAGGTCGTCGAGCGGAAGGAGACGATCAAGGGCTACGAGTTCGGCAAGGGGCAGTACGTCACGTTCAGCAACGAGGAGATCAAGGAACTCCAGGAGAAGGCGGCGCCGGCGATCGAGATCGCCGAGTTCGTGCCGCTCGCCGAGGTCGAACCGATCTACTTCGAGAAGTCGTACTACCTGGGGCCGGAGAAGGGCGGCGAGCGCGCCTACCGGCTGCTCAGCGAGGCGATGCGTGCCACCGGCCGCTCGGCGCTCGCCAAGCACGCGGCCCGCGGCAAGCAGTACCTCGTCATGCTGCGGCCTTACGGGCAGGGCCTCTTGATGCAGCAACTGAAGTACGAGGACGAGCTGAAGTCCTTCGACGAGGTTCCGCTCGGCGAGGAGACGGAGCTCAAGCCGGGCGAACTGGAACTCGCCGTCCAGTTGATCGACCAGATCGCCTCCGACGACTTCAAGCCCGACCAGTACACGGATGAAGTCCGCAAGCGGCTGTGGGAGGCGATTCAGAGCAAGATCGAAGGCCGCGAAGTCGCCGAGGACGAGACGGAGGCGCCGCAGGCGCAGATCATCGACCTGATGGAGGCGCTCAAGGCGAGCCTCTCGAAGAACGGCGACACCGACGCCGGAGACGCCACGGCCGATGCGAAGGCCGAGCGTCAGCCGAAGGCAAGTGCCCGCAAGGGCGGCGGTACAGCGAAGTCGGTGACGAAGAAGCGTACGCGCCGGGCGAAGACGGAACCGGCGCGCAGAGCCGCGGTTGGTTGACGTGAGCCACCGTCTGTGAACCCTCGCTGCGAGGGTGCCGGCGCGACCTTGAGTGCGCCGGTTCAATCCGCTGGATCCGCACGCCTGCGCGGGCAGGTAGCGGCTAAGGTAGCGCTTCATCTCAGTCGCCCGCTGGCATCGCTTTGTGGCCGCGCCGCGGCAACAGGAACAGCAGTAGCAGCGTTACGCATCGACCAGTCGTCCTAAAGGAGTCTTCGAGATCGCACCCCCATCCAGAGAGCCGCGCATCAACCACCGGATCCGGAAAAGCCCGGTACGGCTCATCGATCAAGACGGTACCCAACTGGGTGTCGTCGCCTTGGATCAGGCCAAGACGCGCGCTAACGCGGCACGGCTTGATCTCGTTGAAGTGGGTCCGAACGCGGATCCGCCCGTTGTCCGCATTCTGGACTGGGGCAAGGTCAAGTTTGAACGCGACAAGAAGAACAAGGAGTCGCGCAAGAAGGCCGCGACGATCGATCTGAAGGAGGTCAAGTACCGGCCGACGATCGATCCGCACGACTACCAGATCAAGACGGACCGGGCGCTGCGCTTCCTGCGCGAGGGCAAGAAGGTCAAGGTCACGATCTTCTTCCGCTACCGGCAACTGCGCCGGCCTGAGCTCGGTTTCGCGATCCTGGACAAGGTGAGCGCGGCGATCGAAGGCGTCGGCGAAGTCGAGACCCGCTCCGGGCTCGAGGGCCGTCAGATGACGATGATCCTGAACCCGGCGCCGCAGGAGGACTGAGGCGGAGTAACCGGTCGGTGGCGCCAGCCGGCCGCGGCGCGGCAGTCGCGCTCCATGCGCGCCGGGCGCCCCGGGGTCCCGCTCCCGCGATGACGACCGGCAAGGCGGCGAGCACCTGCGGCGCGGCCGGAGTCTGAAGGACATGCGGATCCCGGTAGCCATCTTCGCGATCCTGGTCGCGCTCTGCGGGGTCGTGTTCGTCCTGGCGACCCTCGACGAGCCGCCGGACGGCCGTGGCGTGGGCCACCCAGCGTACGAGACGATGCGCCAGGGCGGCAGCACCGAGCGCCACGACGGGGTGCTCCCGTGGGGCTTCCTGTACGGCGCCTTGTCCATCGTCCTCTTCGTGGCGGTCATGGCGCTCGGGCTCCGGCGCCGCGGCAGGTTGCCTCCTGGCAGCCGCCGCGCCCTGTGGACCGGCCTGGGGCTTTACGCCCTGGTCTTCGTGTTGCTCGTCCTGAGCTACCGGGGTTACGTCGAGCCGGGCGCCGACCGGGAGCTGTTCGGCTCCTTCCCGCGGCCGACCGCCTGGATGCTCTACGGCCTGTGGCCGGTTCCGCTCGTCTTCGCCCTGCTCTACATGAAGAACTTCGACCGCTGGGTGATCAGCGAGGACGAGGTCGCGGAGTTCGAGCAGTTGGTCGCGGAGTCAAGGCGGGAACGCGCGCGGCGGAGGCGCGACGCTGACGGCGGCGGCAACGGAGAGGAATGATGGAGGGCGGCGGCAACATCGTCATCCTGACCTGCATCGGCATCTACCTTGCCGTCTGCATCGGCGTCGGCCTGTGGGCGCTGCGGCGCACGAAGTCGACCCAGGACTTCTTCATGGCGGGGCGGGATCTCGGGATCATCGTGACCGCTCTCGCGGTGTTCTCGAGCACCCTGTCCGGCTTCGGCTTCGTCGGCGGCCCCGGGCTCGTCTACCGGATGGGCCTGAGTTCGCTGTGGATGGTCGTCTGCGCCTCCGTCGGCTACGTGATCGCGTTCTACCTGCTTGGCAAGCGGCTGCGGCTGTTCGCGGAACTGCGGGACTCGATCTCCCTGCCGGACGCGGTCGCCGCGCGCTACCGGAGCAACGCGGCCCGCCTGCTGACCGCCCTGGCCATCCTGCTCGGTGTTATGGGCTACTTGGGGACCCAGATCCTCGCGATGGCGACGGTCCTCCAGGACATCCTCCAGCGCACCTTCGGGCCGATTAGCCTCGAGGCCTGCGTCGCCTTCTCCTGCGCGGTGCTCGTCTTCTACTGCGTGACCGGCGGCATCATCGCGTCCGTCTACACGGACCTGATCCAGGGTTTCGTCATGATGGTCGCCGCGGTGCTCGTCCTGCTGGCGGCGATGGCGGCCATCGACGGCGGCTTCGCCGGGATGAGCGAGACGATCATGGCCGACGACGCGGAGTCGATGGGACCGTGGGGCGCGGCGGGCATGCTGAACTCCCTCTCCTGGTACTTCGTCTTCGCGCTGGGCCTGGCCGGCCAGCCGCACATCATCACGAAGATGATGATGTGCCGCCGGGTCCGGGACGCGCGCAGCATCCTGCCGATCTCGATCGTTGCCTACGCGGTCTCGGCCCTGCTCTGGATCAGCATCGGTCTCGTCATGCGCGCGCTGGTGCTCCAGGGAGGCCACCCGGAGATCCCCGGGGCGGACGCGGCCGCGCCCCAGTTCCTGCAGGCGTTCACCCACCCGCTGCTTGCCGGCGTCGTCTTCGCCGGCCTGTTCGCGGCGATCATGTCGACGGCGGACGGCTTCCTGAACATCGGCGCCGCCGCCGTCGTTCACGACATTCCGCGCGCCATCCTCGGCCGTTCGCTCGGGAACGAACTGCTCTGGGCCCGGATCGTCACCGTGATCCTTGCGGTCGCCGCGGCCCTGTTCGCCCTCTACAGCGGCCAGGAGATGGTCGCCCTCCTCGGCGCCTTCGGCTGGGGCACCTTCGCCGCCGCCCTCGTCCCCGCGGTCGCCATCGGCTTCAACTGGAAGCGCGCCACGGCGACCGCCGCCTGCGTCGCGATCGGCGCCAGCCTCGCGATCAACTTCGGCGTCCAGCTCTTCAGCCTCCCGGTGCCCTTTGGAATCGACGTCGGCGCGCTCTCGCTCCTCGTCTCGCTGACGCTCTTCTTCGCGATTTCCCTCATGTCCAAGCCGCCGGAACTCGACCGCGACATCGCGGCGGTCATGGACATGTGAGGTTCGACGCTCGGGCCCGCTTGGTCTCGCCTTGGGCGCTGCCGGGCGTATGGGGCCGAAGCCTTGTCGGCTGAGCTTCAGGTCAGAGCCCGCGATAGGTGCTCTCGGCCCGTCTGGCGACCCGCAGGACCATCAAGCGGCGGTCTTGCGGGAAGATCTCGTAGACGATCCGGAATCTCCCGGCCCGGATGCGCCAGACGGAGGTGAACCCTGCCAGCTTGACGCAGCCTTGAGGACGAGGGTCGGCCGCCAGGCCGTGAAGAGCGGTCCTGATCCGGTGCACCTGATCTTGCGGGAGCCGCCGCGTCTGCCGCTGCGCTGCCGGCGACAGTTCAACCCGGTACGGAGCCTGCAATCAGTTCCGGGTCCGTTCCAGGGTGTCGAAGAACGCCTCGAACTCGACGCCGCCCTGGCTGGCGGCCTCCGCTCGGGCCTTCTCGATCGCGGCGTGGTCGGCCTGGTCCGCTTCGGCGTCGGTCAACCAGTGCGTGATCGCTTCGTTGACGAGCTCCTGGACAGACCGGCCGCTGTTGGTGGCGATTATCTCAAGGGCGCCGTACACGCCCTCGTCCACGGTCATGGTCTTCATGGTTGATGTCCGGCTCGGAACCAGCTTCCGCTTCTGAAGACCGTAGCACGTCGTTCGCGCCGGCTAGATTCCTTGAACCAGCGTAGCCTTTACAGTTGAGGCAAGTCTCCGGCCACTGGGTGCGCCGACGTCCTCGTCGGCATCCGGTCCGGTCCTGCACACTCGTCGGTCTGAGGCGGAGCCTCGTTAGTACAACACCACCGAGCGGATGCTCTTGCCTTCGTGCATCAGGTCGAAGGCGTGGTTGATCTCGTCGAGGCCCATCGTGTGGGTGATCATGCTGTCGATTTCGATGTCGCCGGCCATGTACTGGTCGACCATGCCGGGCAGGTCGGTGCGGCCGCGGACGCCGCCGAAGGCGGTGCCGCGCCAGACGCGGCCGGTGACGAGCTGAAAGGGGCGGGTCGCGATCTCCTGGCCGGAGCCGGCGACGCCGATGATCACGGACTCGCCCCAGCCCTTGTGGCAGCACTCGAGGGCGGAGCGCATGACCTCGACGTTGCCGATGCACTCGAAGGAGTAGTCCACGCCGCCGTCCGTCAGGTCGACGATCACGTCCTGGATCGGATCGTCGTGGTCGGCCGGGTTGACGAAGTCCGTCGCGCCGAGGGAGCGCGCGAAATCGAACTTGGCCGGATTCGTGTCGACCGCGATGATCCGGTCGGCCTTCGCCATGACCGCGCCCTGGATCACGGACAGGCCGATGCCGCCAAGGCCGAACACCGCGACCGTCGAGCCGGGCTCGACCTGCGCCGTGTTCAGCACCGCGCCGATGCCCGTGGTGATGCCGCAGCCGAGCAGGCAGACCTTGTCCAGCGGCGCCGCGGGGTTCACCTTGGCGGCGGAGATCTCCGCGATGACCGAGTACTCGGAGAAGGTCGAGGTGCCCATGTAGTGGTACAGCGACCGGCCGCCGCTCCTGAACCGGGAGCTGCCGTCCGGCATCACGCCCTGGCCCTGCGTTCCGCGGATCGCCTGGCAGAGGTTCGTCTTGCCCGAGGTGCAGAACTTGCACTCGCGGCATTCCGCCGTGTAGAGAGGAATCACATGGTCGCCGGGTACGACGGAGGTCACGCCGGGGCCGACCTCCTCGACGATCGCGCCGCCCTCGTGGCCGAGGATGGCGGGGAACAGCCCCTCCGGGTCGGCGCCCGACAGGGTGTAGGCGTCCGTGTGGCAGACGCCGGTGGCAACGACGCGGACGAGGATCTCTCCCTGTTTCGGCCCGTCGACGTCGACCTCTTTGATCTCCAGTGGCTTGCCCGCTTCATGGGCTACGGCGGCTCTTGACTTCATCTCTTCGGACTCCTTGAAAGAACCCGAAGACGCTACCATCGGTTGCTGGCCAGTCGCCGTTCGGCGGCCACACGGCCGGTGCTCCGCGCCGGATGCCGGCGGGAACCCGGGTGGCGCGACCTCGCGCCACCCGCGAAACAGTCCGTGCGTCCGTCATCGGACGCACGGATGACACGCCGGCGCACCCGGTGTCGCCAGGAACAGATGAACTCCTTCCGCTCGGCCGGCAACATGGCCAAAGGTCTGGCAATCGCCGTGGCGGTGTGTGCTGTTCCCATTGCGCCCGCGTCTTCGCAGTTGCCGGGAGCGTCCATCGACGTTCTGGACTACCGATTCGAGCTTGACCTTTCGGACAGAAGCGACGAGATCGAGGGCCGGGCGACGATCGCGTTTCGGATCCTGCGGTCGGCCGCCGAAGTCGCCTTCGATCTGGACGACGCGGCGGCCGCCAGTGGCTTGGCGCCGGGCGGGCGGCCCGGCGAGGCCGGACAGGCCGGAGGCATGGTCGTCTTCTCTGTTGCGGCCGGCGATCCGGCGGCCGGCAGCGATCCTGAGGCGGCCGATCGCGCTGGCGACGCCCGGGCGAGCGGGACGAGGACCGGGACCGGCAATCCGGCGTCGCAGCCGCCCGAATCCGGCCAGGCACTGGGGTTCCGGCAGCGGGACGACCGGCTTCACGTTGCCCTGGACCGCGAAGCGGCGGCGGGCGAGCGACGCCGTGTCGAGATCCGCTACCGGGGCGTTCCTGCCGACGGCTTCACAATCGGCACGAACCGGCACGGCGAGCGGACCTTCTTCGCCGACAACTGGCCGAATCGGGCCCACCACTGGCTGCCGGTCGTCGATCATCCGTCGGACAAGGCGCACGTGACCTTCGTCGTCACGGCGCCGTCGCACTACCAGGTCGTGGCGACCGGGGCGTTCGTGGAAGCCGTCGACCTTGAGGACGGGTTGCGCCGAACCGAGTGGAGCAGTAGGGCGCCGGTCGCCACGAAGGTAATGGCCGTCGGCGTTGCCCGCTTCGTCCGTCACCGCGAGGCGGTCGTCGACGGCGTGCCGGTCGAGACCTGGGTCTATCCGCAGGACCGGGAAGCCGGCTTGCGCGCGTTCGCGCCGGGGCCGCGGGTGTTGGGCGCGTTCGAGCGGCGCCTGGGCGCCTACCCTTACGCGAAGCTTGCCAATGTGCAGACGACGACCCGCTGGGGCGGCCTGGAGAATGCCGGCAACGTGTTCTACGACGAGGACGCGGTCGATCGCGAGGGCGGCATCGAGACCCTGGTCGCCCACGAGATCGCCCACCAGTGGTTCGGCGATTCGGTCACCGAGAGCGACTGGGCCCACGTCTGGCTCAGCGAGGGCTTCGCGACCTACCTCACCGCCTGCTACCTGGAGTGGACGTACGGTAGCGAACGCTTCCTGGAGCAGATGGCGGCGGCGCGCGAACGGGTCCTCGGCTACGCGGAGGAGGCGCCGGACTCGGTCATCGTGCCGGAGGCGGTGCCGGACCCCCGGCGCCTGCTCAGCCCGAACGTCTACCAGAAGGCCGCGTGGGTGTTGCACATGCTGCGCGGCGAAGTGGGCGACGGCACCTTCTGGAAGGGGATGCGGACGTACTACGAGCGCTTCCGCGACCGGAACGCCTCGACCGCCGACTTTGCCGCGGTCATGGAAGAGGTGTCGGGCCGGGGGCTCGACTGGTTCTTCGACCAGTGGCTGCGGGCGCTTGGCGTGCCGGAGCTGGAGATCGAATGGGAGTTCGACGAGGCGGCCTCGTCGGTCGAACTCACCGTGCGACAGACGGGGGTGACAACGTACCGCTTGCCTTTGGAGGTCGAGGCTGTGCTCGACGGCGGGAGGAGGGTGCGCGGACGAGTCGACGTCAAGGGCAAGCAGACGACCGCCTCGCTGTTCCTGCCGGCATCGCCCGACAGCCTCCGGATCGACCCGGACCGCTGGCTCCTCATGCGGTACATGGTGGAGGAGAGGTAGACAGCCCTGTGGAGCGAGGCCTGTGGCCTCGCGCGTGATCCTCAGAAAGCCGACGAGGACGTCGGCGCACCCAGTGTGGACCGCCGCGCCACCCGGGTTCCCGTCGGCTGCCGCCCTAGGCGGCGTCGAAACGCGCCGGGCCTCGGGCCCGGCTCCGCTTTGGCGCTACGATCACAGCGCGATGCTCGGCAGCACCGTCACTGCAGCCGCCGACTTCGAGCGGACGCACGCCGGCGGCGCCTTCGGTACCGTCCTCGCCGACCCGCCGTGGCAATTCCAGAACCGCACCGGAAAGGTGGCGCCGGAGCATCGGCGGCTTAGCCGCTACGCGACGCTCAGCCAGTCCGAAATCGAGGCGATCCCGGTCGCCGCCGCCTGCGCCGACGCGGCCCACCTCTACCTCTGGGTACCCAATGCCCTTGTCCAGGAGGGCCTGGACGTGATGAAGCGCTGGGGATTCACCTACAAGACGAACCTGGTCTGGCACAAGGTGCGCAAGGACGGCGGCCCGGACGGCCGCGGCGTCGGCTTCTACTTCCGCAACACGACGGAACTCGTCCTGTTCGGCGTCCGCGGCAAGCTCCGCACCCTCGCTCCCGGCCGCCGGCAGGTGAACATCATGCGCACCCGCAAGCGGGAGCATTCCCGCAAGCCGGACGAGATCTACGAGATCATCGAAGCCTGCAGCCCCGGTCCGTACCTGGAGCTGTTCGCCCGGGGCCGCCACTCCGACCGCTGGACTGTCTGGGGCGATCAGAGCGACGGTTACGAGCCGGACTGGCCCACCTACGCGAGCGCCCGCTCTTAGCCGCGGACGCGCCGCCCAGTCGGGGTCAGGCGATAGCGCTGGTTCTTCGCGCTGGGCGTCCCGGGCCGCGTCATCTCGATCAGCCCGTCCTTTTGAGCCGGCGCCAGGTAGGCCTCGCGCAGCCACTTCCGATCGCTCAGGCCCAGGGCGTCCAGCAACTCCCGTCCCGACATGTCCCCGTCCAGCACGAGCAGGAGCCGCTCTACTTGGGGGGTGACTTGGGGGGTTTCCTGGGGGGTGGCCTGTCGCACCGCAGTGAGGATCGCGTCCAGCATGAAACGGATGAACGGCGTGCTCTCGCCTTGCCTGGAACTCTCTTCGATCGCCGTGTAGTACTCGGGCTGGCGAGCTTGCACGACGCTCTCCACCGGCACGTGGGCGAACATCGGCTTCCAGCGGCTGAGGATCAGGGTCTGCCAGAGCCGGCCGAGGCGGCCGTTGCCGTCCTCGAAGGGGTGAATGAACTCGAACTCGTAGTGAAACACGGAACTCGCGATCAACGGGTGCTCCTCGGTGTCCCGCAGCCAGCTTAGGAGGTCCGCCATCAGCCCCGGCACGCGGCCTGCCGGCGGACCGATGTGGTGTACGCCGTCAGGGCCGATCACGCCCACGGCGGCGGTACGGTACCGACCGGGTGTTCCGGCCAGTTCGGTCATCAGCGCTCGGTGAGCCGCGAGCAGGTCGTCCTCGCTCGCCGGCGTCCAATCCCCGGCCAGGTCGTAGGCCGCGTTCGCGTTGCGCACCTCCTGCACATCCTTTGGCGGCCCTACGACCCGCTTGCCGTCGAGGATCGCCGATACCTGCTCCTCCGACAGCGCGTTGCCCTCAATGGCGACGGAACCGTGAACCGTGCGCACGCGGGCTTCCCGTCGCAGCCGGAAGTCCAGGCCCAGACCGGCAGCTTCCGCCCGGCCGATCGCCTCGCCGATCTGTTCCACCAGGTCCAGGATCCCGGGCGTGATCGTGTAGGGCGGCGCCGCGGCAGCAGACATGCCCGGACTCTTGCACAGCCCGTTCGAACGTTACGCTCGCACTGGACCCGACAAACGGACCGTCGACAAGGAGACGACCCATGTGCAGGAACATCCGCGTCCTCCATAACTTCGAGCCGCCCGCGGACGCGGATGAAGTCCGCGCGGCAGCGCTTCAGTACGTGCGCAAGGTCAGCGGCTCGACGAAGCCGTCGCGGGCCAATGAGGCCGCCTTCGAGCGGGCGGTCGACGCGGTCGCCAATGCGACGGGCGAGTTGCTGCGCGAGCTGACTACGACCGCGCCTCCGCGGAACCGCGAGGCCGAGGCCGAGAAGGCGAGGGCACGCTGGCGGCAGCGGCAGCAGCGGATCGGGGTTGCGGTCGGGTAGGGCCTTCAGGCCGGTTGACTGATCGTCGCCGCTTCGCGGCGCGTTTCTTCCCGGAAAGCCGACGGGGACGTCGGCGCACCCAGTGGCGGACCCGATGCCGGCGGGGGACGCCGGAACACCCGGTGGTTGGCCTTCAGGCCGCCTCCGCCTTCATCACCGCGTCGTAGTGGTCGATCACGCGCCGCACGTACGCTCGCTTTTCGAGGTAGCTGCCCGGGTAGAAGCTGCGCTTGAAGCCGTAGATGATCACGTTGCGCAGGTCTTCGAGGGACAAGTGGAAGGCCTCGCAGGCGGAGGCGATCTCGCGGGTCACCGTGGTCCGGGACATGAGGCGGTTGTCCGTGCACAGGGTGACGGAGAGGCGGTCCTTCATCATCTGGCCGAAGGGGTGGTCCTCGAATCGCTCCAGGCGCTGAATGCTCTGCAGGTTCGAGGTAAGGCAGACCTCCAGCGTGATCCGGCGGTCGCTGATGTACTGGGCGAGGCTGCGGATGTAGCGCTCGGGATCCCGTGCCGCCGCCGAGTTCGGATTGTCGAGGCGGAGCCGGTCCGCGGCGTAGAGGTGCGTGCCGTGGCCGATCCGGTCGGCCTGCAGCAGGGTGATCGCCTGGAAGATGCTCTCCGGCCCGTAGGCCTCGCCGGCGTGAATCGTCTTCATCAGGAAGTGCTGCTGCGCGTAGAGGAAGGCGTCCCGGTGCACGGCCGCCGGGTTGCCGGCTTCGGCGCCCGCGAGGTCGAAGGCGACGACCGGCAGCCCGAGCCGGTCGCGGGCCTCGACGACGGAACGGGCAAGCGACAGGGAGGCCGCGGCGTGGATCTCGTCCTTCGTCCAGCCGTGAAGCGCCGAGAAAAGCCCGTCGTAGTACGGGCTGTGGCCGGGCCCGAACATCCGCAGGGCGCAGGCGATGATCCCGTAGCGGAAGGGCGGCTCGGCGCCGGTTCGCACCGGGTCCGTCGCTTCGTGCTCGCGCTGGACCCGGGCCAGCCCGCGGTCGACGGCGGCAAGCACGCCGGCGATGTCCAGGTCGGGACCGGTGTGAAGCTGCGGCGCCAGCCGCACCTCAACGTAGCAGACGTTCTCGGCCAGGTTGTCCGCGCCGAGCTCGTACGCGGCCCGCTCCAGGGCCTCCGCGGTGCACAACGTCGGGGCAGTGTAGGAGAACGTGCGGAGGTAGTCCTCCAGGTCCTCGTAGCGTTCCTTGAAGACGAGTTCCAGCAGACCCTCGGGCGTCTGCGAAGGGAGTTCCAGGCGGGCGTCCCGCGCGAGTTCGATCAGCGTGTCGAGCCGCAGCGAGCCGTCGAGGTGGACGTGCAGGTCGGTCTTCGGGAGCTTGCCGATCAGGTCGGCCGAGGGGAGCGGGACGTTCGAGTGGGTAACATGCGCAGTCTGCATGATTCAGTGTAACGCCGAGCAACGGCGGGAGGCGAGACGATGAGGACAACCAGGCGGACCTTTCTTCATGGCGTGGGGGGGCTGGGCGCGGCGGCGGCCGGACTCGGCAACGTGGGCGCGGCGTTTGCTGGCCCGGTTCGGGGCAGGGCGGTGGCTGCCAGCGACCGCATCCGGGTCGGCGTGATCGGTTGCCGGGGCATGGGAACGAGCGACATGCGTTCCCTGCTCGATGTCGACGGTGTCGAGTGCGCCGCGCTCTGCGATGTAGACGGCAACGTCCTTGGCGAGCGGGTCAAGTCCTTCGAGGATCTGACGGGCAGCAGGCCGGACAGCCACGGCGACTACCGCAAGCTGCTGGAGGACGATGAGATCGACGCCGTGATCATCGCCACGCCGGATCACTGGCACTGCAAGATCATGGTCGACGCCTGCGAAGCCGGGAAGGACGTCTACGTCGAGAAGCCGATGGCGAACTCGATCGAGGAGGTCCGGGTGATGCAGCAGGCCGCCAGGGCCTACGGCCGGGTCGTTCAGGTCGGCCAGTGGCAGCGCTCGGGCAAGCACTGGCAGGACGCGATGGAGTACCTCTGGTCGGGTGAGCTCGGCAAGATCCGTTCCGCCAAGACCTGGGCCTACATGGGTTGGGCCGCGCCGATGCCGGTGCCCGACTCGGAACCGCCCGCGGGCGTGGACTACGACATGTGGTTGGGGCCGGCGAAGAAACGGCCCTTCAACAAGCACCGCTTCCACTGGGATTTCCGCTGGTACTGGGACTACGCGGGCGGCCTGATGACCGATTGGGGGGTCCACCTGATCGACATCGTGCTGATGGGCATGAAGGCGACGGCGCCCAAGTCGGTCATGTCGCTCGGCGGACCGTTCGGCTATCCCGGCAGCGCGATGGAGACCCCGGACACCCAGCAGGCCATCTACGAGTACGACGACTTTACGATGACCTGGGAGCACAGCGTGGGCATCAGCCTCGGACCGCACCAGCGTGGTCACGGCGTTTCCTTCACCGGCAACAACGGCACCCTGATCGTCGACCGCGGCGGCTGGGAGGTGTTGGCCGAGACCGGCCGCAAGGACGGCGAGCGCTACGAGAAGACCCCGGCAATCGAGAGACAGGTCGCCGACCGTGATCAACGGGGGCTGGATCAGCACACGCAGAACTTCATCGACTGCATGAGAACGCGGGAACAACCGATCTGCAACGCGGACGTGGGGGGCTTGGTTGCGATCAACGGCCACCTGGGAAACATCGCGTTCCGGACCGGTCGCCGGGTCTACTGGGACCACGAGGCGGGACGGGTTGTGGGCGACGACGAGGCGAACGCGCTGCTGCGAGCCGAATACCACAACGGCTGGCAGTTCCCGCAGGTGTCGGGCGCCGAAGCGTCGGGCGGCTGATTCGCGGCCAAGCCAGGTGACTTCGCTCGAAGACCGCCGGCTCGGCGCCACGACGATCCTGTTCGGCGAAGGCGGGGGCAAGTACCCCGACAACAACGCCCTGCTGGTGGAAGGCGCCGGGTCGACGATGCTGGTTGACCCGTCGCTGGGCGTTCGCGCCCGCGGCCGCGGCGACCTGCCGACGGTCGACCTCGTGGTCCTCAGCCACTGCCACGAGGACCACACGGCCGCGCTGCCGCTGTTTCGGGACGCGCCGGTCCACGTCCACGAGGAGGACCTGCCGGGTCTGCTCGATCTCGACGGTTTCCTGGGCATCTTCGGCGTGGAACCGGAGCGCCGGGAGGAGTACGCGGGATATCTGCAGGCGCGCTTCTTCTTCGAGCCGCGGCCCGACGCCGTGCCGTTTCGGGACGGCGACCTGTTCGACCTCGGCGGCGGCGTCTCGGTGCGGGTGATCCACACGCCCGGACATACTCGCGGGCACTGCGCGCTGCTGATCGAGCCGGACGGCGTCCTGTTCCTGGCAGACATCGACCTGACCGGCTTCGGCCCGTACTACGGCGACGCCTGGTCCGACCTCGAAGCGTTCGAGCGGTCGCTCGAGCAGGTCCGCGGGATCGAGGCGAGGCACTACGTCGCGGGCCATCACATCGGCCTGCTCCCCGACCGCGACGCGTTTCTGAACCGCCTCGAACGCTACGTCGACCGGATCGCCGACCGCGAGCGGCGGCTGCTCGACTACCTGCGAGCGCCGCGGACGATGGACGAGATCGTGGCGCACCGCTTCGTCTACCGACCGCACGATCAGGGCGATGGCATCGCGAAGGCCGAACGGCGTTCGGCGGAGCTCCACCTGGACCGTCTCGAGCGCGACGGCCGGGTCGAGCGGGCGGGGGAGACGTACCGGACGCTCGGCCAGGGCGCCTGATCGGGTTCCGGCGGACCGTTCCCGACCTCCCGCCGGCTTCCGACACTGGGTGCGCCGACGTGCCATCCGTGCACCCGGTGACGGGTGCACGGACTGGTTCGCGCGTGGCGCGAGTTCACGCCACGCGGGTTCCCGCCGGCTTCCGCGCGGAGGCGCCGGGCGTCTATACTGCCGGCGCGCCCGGTTTCCATGCCGCGCAAGCACGCCGGGTACGCTGGCGTCCCCGTCGGCTTCCGTAAGACACGCGCGAGGCGCCAGCCAGGAGGAATGGATTGTCCGTGAAGACACTGACCCGCGCAGCCGCCGGGACCTCGATTCTGATTGCGGCGCTGCTCGCCGCCCCGCTGTCCCTGGCCGCGGACGAAGCGGCGTCGGTGGAGCATCTGCTCGAGCCGGACACGATCCACCCGGCGACCGCGGAGCAGTTCCAGGCCGTGCTGGAGCACCACCGCGGCAAGGTCGTCGTCGTGAACTACTGGGCCACCTGGTGCATCCCCTGTCTGCAGGAGCTGCCTGAACTCGACCTCTTGCAGGAGCGCTATGGCGAGCGCGGCCTCGTCGTCCTCGCCGTCTCGATGGACGATCCGGAGAAGCTGGAGGATCGGGTGCGACCGTTCTTCGCCAAGCGGGCGCCGGGTCTCGTCTCCTACCTGGCCAGCGCCGGCGAGGACGACTCGGTGGAGTTCGTCACTTCGTTCGATCCCGAGTGGCCGGGAGCGCTCCCTACGACGATGTTCTTCGATCGTGGCGGCGAGTTGGCCAACATCCACCTTGGACGCATGCTGTACGCGGAGTTCGAGGAGGCCGTGCTTGAGATGCTCGAAGCCGACGAGGGCTCCTGACCGGCCGGGGATGAGCATCGCCCAACGACGCGTTTCGGAAGCGATGGCGTACCGGCGGTCCGACTGACGCGCCCGACGCGCCCGACGCCGAGAACGAATGAGGCCTTACAACGCGCTCGCCGAACCGGCGGTCGACCGGCGTTCGGAGCGACGCGGCGACGAGGACTGGCTTGCCGGGCGTCTCTCCGACCCCGGGAGTCTGCTGACGGTCGTGTGGCGGGAGCGCAGCCTGGTCATCGACGCGCACGGCGATCGCCCCCCGGAGCCCGGGACGGTGCCCGTGACCGCGGCGTCGGCGCTGGTCGAGCAGACGAAGGAACTCGTCTACCTGGGCGACGCGGCCGGCCGGAGCTACTTCTCGGTCGACCTCTCGGATCGGGACGATCCGCTCTCGGGAGCGTTGCGCGGCGCTGGCCGACTGGTCGAGCTGCGTCAGGTCGGCGCCGCGATGAGCGCCGCCGACGGCAACCTGCTCGCCTACGCCCGTGCGATGGCCACGTGGCATCAGCGCCACCGGTTCTGCGGCCAGTGCGGCGGCGCGACCGAGAGTCGCAACGCAGGTCATCTGCGGGTCTGCACGTCGTGCCGCTCCGAGCACTTCCCGCGCACGGATCCCGCGGTGATCATGCTGGTGCACACAACGGGCGACGACAACTCGTGCCTCCTCGGGCGCCAGGCCTCCTGGCCGCCCGGGATGTTCTCGGCCCTGGCCGGTTTCGTCGAGCCGGGCGAGAGCCTGGAGAGCGCGGTCGCCCGGGAGGTGATGGAGGAGACCGGCATCGCGGTGGACACCGTGGAGTACCACTCCTCCCAACCGTGGCCGTTCCCGACCTCGATCATGCTCGGCTTCTACGCCACGTCCCCCGGCGGCGACGTGCAGGTCGACGCGGAAGAGCTGGAGCACGCCGTGTGGGTGAACCGCGCGGACCTCCGGTACGCGCTCAGGACCCGCGAGGTCCGCCTGCCGCCGCCCTTCTCGATCGCCCGCCGCCTGATCGACGACTGGCTGCGCGACGATCGCCAGTAGCGCTAGCGAACGAAGAAACCCTCGGTGCGGGCTGCCTGGGAAAGCCGTTCGTCACTGCAGACAAGTTCGAGGGCGGACGGATCTTCCGAGGCCGCCGTGAGTGCCGCTGCCAACTGCAGCGCATCGGCCGCTCGCAGACGGTGGAGTCGCAGAAGCCGTGCCGCGCGGCGGCGGACCCGCTCAAGCGGTTCAACCTCCAGCCAACTGGAGCGCAGGCGATCAAGCTGCCTGTGAGCGACATCGAGTCCGGCGCTTTCGATGTGCTGCTCACGGCGAAGCCGGCTCAGCGCGGATTCGCATTCGATCCAACTACCCCACCACGTGACGATGACGGGATCTTCCCGGATCAGCCGGCGGCGCTCGTTGGTGGTCGGCTCCTCAACCAGAAGAGCCACCACGGCGGAGGAGTCCCAGTACTTCAGCGCTCGTTCGCTCTCTCCGCGGCGACCAGGCGGCTTGCGCTGACGCCATCCGGAAGGCGCGGGAGCCTCGCCTGCAGCACGCGCTCGACATCCAGCGGAGCGCGCGGCGCGGTCGCGAGGCCCTGACGGATCAAGTCCGCCGCGGCGTCGTCAGGAGCCAGGTGCTCGGTGCGGCACGACTCGATTCGTGCCATGGGTTCTCCGCGGTGTGTGATCAATACCGTTTCTCCCTGGCGTACCTCGTGGAGCAGTGCGCTGAGGTTGTCCTTCGTTTGGCTGACGCTGGCCCGTTTCATGTGACCATTCTGGCCTGAGTGAACAGGCCCGTCAAGCGCGAGAGGAGTGTGTCGTCTCAGGCGTCGCCGGGCTCGCGTAGCATGGTCCGCCCATGACCCTTGACTCCACGAGTGGCGGCATGTCGTCGGCCGCGGTCACCGACCGCCTCGGCCGGCCGATCCGCGATCTGCGGATCTCCGTGATCGACCGCTGCAACTTCCGCTGCACCTTCTGCATGCCGGCGGACCGCGAGTACAAGTTTCTGCCCAGGCAGCAGTTGATGACGTTCGAGGAGATCGAACGCCTGGTGCGGCTGTTCGTCCGGCTCGGCGTCCGCAAGCTGCGGCTGACCGGCGGTGAGCCCCTCCTGCGGCGTGACATCGAGGAACTGGTTCGGATTCTGGCCGCCGTGCCCGGAGTCGAGGATCTGGCGTTGACCACGAACGGCGCCCTGCTCGGGGCCAAGGCGCGGGCGCTCGCCGATGCCGGCCTCGACCGGGTCACGGTCAGCGTCGAATCGCTGGAGGACGACGTCTTCGGCCGCGTGACCGGTCTTGGCCACGGCGTGGCGCAGGTGCTCGACGGCATCGACGCCGCGGCCGACGCCGGCCTCGGCCCGATCAAGATCAACACGGTCGTCATGAAGGGCACGAACGAGAACGAAATCGCCGACATCGCGGGCTACTTCAAGGAGCGCGGCCACATCGTCCGCTTCATCGAGTTCATGGACGTCGGCACCGTGAACGACTGGAGCCTCGACCGCGTCGTCACCGCTTCGGAGATCACGGACCGAATCGCCGAACGCTGGCCGCTCGAGCCGGTCGACCGCGCCCAGGCGAGCGACGTCGCCGAGCGCTTCCGCTACCTCGACGACGGCACCGAATTCGGCGTGATCTCCTCGATCAGCCGTCCCTTCTGCGGCGACTGCGCCCGCGCTCGCCTGTCCTCCGACGGTCGCCTCTACACGTGTCTCTTCGCCGACACCGGCCCGTCGCTGCGGGACCGTCTCCGCGCCGGCGCCACGGACGACGAGCTTCTCGCCTTCCTGGGAGCCCACTGGCGCGACCGCGAAGACCGCTACTCCGAGATCCGCGCGGAACGCCTCCGCGCCGGCCTGCAGCCGACCGCGGAACGCGTCGAAATGTTCCGCATCGGCGGCTGAGCGTCGTCTGCGCTGCGCGACGTGGCTGCGGTCGCGGCGCGGAGGCGGAAGGTCGTCGGCCGCCCCCTCCCCCTGAGCCCCTGGGCAGGCTGGACGGCGCAGGCTTCCGCTGGGTGCGCCGGCGTCCCCGCCGGCTTTCAGAGAAACACCGCGCGAGGCGACAGCCTCGCTCCGCGCTGGTCCGGGCAACCCGACTGCCGATCTAGGCCTGTAGCAACTCGATGAGGCGCGCCCGGCTGATTCCGGCTGTCTTGCAGTTCGCCAGCATGATGCCGATCTCGACTTCCTTCTCGTTTGTCGGGATGATGACGGGGCGACATCCACGTTTGGACAGCTTCAAGTGAGACCCGACTTGGCCGCTCTCGCGGAAGCCGAGCTTCTTGAAGGCTGTGGCCAGCTTCTTCGGGCTAACCGGCGAGAGCTTGGTCGTAGGGGAACATGTTGACCGGTACGGACACCGTGTCCTGTGCCGTGGCGTGGTCGACAGCGTTCGCCGTGACCCGCACCTCCAGACCGCTCTCGTGAAGAACGCGGTCCATGATCCCCTCCTCGCAGCAGCCCTCGATGAACAGAGCCATGGCCTCTTGCAGCATTGCCATCGCCTCTTCCGGCGTCGAGCCCTGGCTCGCTACATGAAGCTGCGGACACGAGGCGACCCATGTGTCTCGCTCGCGGTGTACTTCCGCGGGGAACTTGATGCTGACGCCGACCCTGGTCATGAGAGGTTCTCAGTCCGACCGGAACGCTAACATGGTGACCGGCGGATCTTGTGGGTTGAGGCATCGCGGTCACGACACGGACTCGCTTCTGCGCCGGCCTGCAGTCGACCGCGGAACGCGTCGAGATGTTCCGCATCGGTGGCTGAGCCGTTGGCGCGTGACGGTTTACTGACCGGTCGCTGATCTGCCTTCGGCGGGCGTTCTCTCGTTGACCGTCCGTCGCCGCTGGCGTTAGTCTGCTGCTCATGACGACGTTGGACGAAACGTCAGAACACGCCGACCGAGCGTGGCGCAACGAGCCGGTCACGCGTGGCGACCTGGACATCCTCGCGGCCAGGATTGGCACGGAGATGGCCGGCTTGCGAGGCGAGATCGCGGCTCTGGAATCCCGCTTGCTGTGGCGTCTTCTGGGCGGCGGCGGTGCGTTGCTCATCCTGTCCCGCCTCGCCGACTTCTTCGGCTGAGCCGCGGCCGGGGTTCGGCGGGTGGCTTCCGCGTCAGTCCGCGTCGGCGCATGGAATGTCGAGTGGGTAAAGCTCGGGACAGGCAAGTCCGGTCTCATCCAGCACATTCTCGACGCCTCAGGATGTGACGTCCTGTGCGTGACGGAGGGCGACGCGGGCGTCCTCCCTGCAGGCGGCCATGTGATCGACGCGGGCAAGGACTGGGGCTATCCGATTCCGCCCGCCGCTCCGGGGCGCCGGAAGGTCCTGCTGTGGAGCCGTGAGCCCTGGACCCCCGTGTTCGACCCGGTCCAGCGGGAGCTCCCGCCGGGCCGACTCGTGGCCGGGGTCACCACGACGCCGATAGGCCGCCTCGCCGTTGTCGGTGTCTGCATCCCGTGGCAGCAAGCCCATGTGACGACCGGACGGAAGAATCGGGCCGTGTGGGAGGACCATCTCGCATGGCTCGCCGGCTTCGAGCGGACGGAGTTCGCTCAGGCCACACCAGGTACGGTCGTCCTCGGAGACTTCAACCAGAGGATCCCCCGTTACCTGGCGCCGGAGAAGGTCCACCAGGAGTTGCTGCGGGCCTTCGCGCGCTTCGACATCGCGACTGGCGGTTTCCTAGCCGACCCGCCAGGACAAAGCGGCGGCGCGGACGAAGCGGCCGGAGTCGCGTCCGTTGCTCTGCCAGACGGCCAGGTAGCCGCTGCTTCGTCGACCTGGACGGCAAGTCTTCAGCGCGACAAGCCGAGCGGCGCCGGAGGCCAGTTCATCGACCACGTTGCCCACTCGAAGGATCTGAGGTCGCATTCCGGCTCTCGAACCGGAGGCACAGGCGCAACCACCGTCGGCATCTTCCCGAAGCAGGCTTCGGACGGAAGGAAGCTCTCCGATCACCTCGGTGTCTGGCTCGACCTGAAGAAGGTCTGAGCGGATTCACCGCGGCCGCTGTTCGAAGACGACTGCTGCCAACGCGTGGGGTGTCGGGTTCGGCGGCACGCCCGCGGTCGGTTAGGTAGGGTTACGCTTCCCGGATGATCTTGGACTTCCTGTGAGGATCGGCCAATGCCTGCCCCTCTCCCCGCGCTCGACGATCTCCTGAAGAACCAGGAGCCAGCGAGGCTCATTCCCAGCTACAACCTGAAGCAGAAGGAGCAGAGGCTCACGACAGTTCTTCTCGCTTCGATGACTGTCGTGCGGCCGCTGGCGGAGCGCCTCTTGAAGGCCTGGTCGGGACGGACGTACGGCTCGCGTGCCCGGCTGGAAGCGTACACGGAGGTCACGTTCCCAGGATCCGGTTCACGTTCGGGCGGTCTTCGGCCGGACGGAGTCCTTGTCGTTGTCAAGGGCCGGCAGCGTTGGGTGGCCCTCGTTGAGGCAAAGGCAGGGCGGAATCCGATTGAGGAGGAGCAGATCAAGAGCTATACCAAGATCGCTGACCTCTACGGCCTGGATGCGATCGTAACCGTTTCCAACCAGCGTGTGCCTTTGCCCGACCATGTGCCGTACTCGGCCCCCAAGAGGAAGAAGATCGCGTTTCGCCATGCGTCCTGGGCCAGTGTCCGCACGGAAGCGGACCTCATCCTGAACAGCAGGGAACTTGAGGTCGACGAGGAGCAGAGGTACATCCTGGAGGAGGTCGTCGCGTACCTCCGGCATGGGGGGTCCGGCGTCGTTCCGTTCGATCAGATGAACCCGGAGTGGCCCGCGGTTGTCGATGCCTGTCGGAAGAGGTCACCGGTTGGGAAGGAGGTACTTGAAGCTACCGTGGGGGCGTGGCACGAGGAAGTGAGGGACATCTGTCTCATCCTCAGCCGCCGCACCCACGCTCGGGTGGATTCCGTCTTGCCGATGAAGCACAGACGCCCTGCGGACGGTGCTCAGAATCGTCTTGCCGACGATATCGCCCGACTCAAGGATTCCTGGACGCTTGAATCCACGCTGCGTGTTCCGAACGCTGCGAGCGACATCGATGTCAGGGCGGACTTCAGTTCGCGAACGATCGAGTGCGTCATGCGACTCGACGCCCCGCGCAATGTGAAGAGCCCTAAAGCCAGAATCAACTGGCTGAAGAGGCAGCTTGGCAAGGTGACGGAACCGTCGGAGGTCCTTCTCCGAGCGTACTGGCACCGAAAGAGTCAACACACTCAAGCAACTCTGGAGGAGCCCTGGCGGCTGGAGAGCGATACCGGTGCGGAGTTGACGAGATTCGAGGTCATCATCCAGCGCGAACTGTCGGGGAAGTTCAGGAGTCGCAAGCAGTTCGTGACCTCTCTGGAGAAGCTGGTCGACGACTACTACAGGGAGGTGGGCCAGCACCTGAGGGCGTGGCAACCGTCGCCGGCGCAGGTCGAACAGCAACGAGCCGTGGCGAACAGCGAGGGCGCGTCGGGCAAAGCTGGCCAGGAGGAGTAGGCAGGGGGACCGGGCGCCTGAAGGCGCGTGGGACCCTCCCCTCCGACCCCTGGGCAGGCTGGAGGCATCGGGGCTTCCGCTGGGTGCGCCGGCGTCCCCGCCGGCTTTCAGAGAAACACTGCGCGAGGCGCCAGCCTCGCTCCGTGCTGGTCTGAGCACCCGACTACCGGGCTAACCGGCGAGAGCTTGGACATAGGGGACCATGCTGGGGAGATCCGCGCACCCGGAGATACGGCGTCGAGCGGGCCTGGCGCTCTGCTGTAACCGTCGGTCTGCAGACGCTCCAGGCGGTCCATGGACTTCCGGTACAGTGACGAGGATGCGAACGGTGGCGGCATCGCAGTGGCGATGGTGAGCGGTCGGCCTCTGGTCGCGGTGGCCGAGGGGGAGCGGGACCGCAAGGCGGAGCACATCCGGCTGGCGCTGGACCGGCGGATGCAGGTGGAGCGGAGCGCCTTCGACGACTACCGGTTCGAGCATCGGGCGCTGCCGGAGATCGACTTCGACGATGTGCGGATCGGCACGGAGTTTCTCGGGCGCGCACTCGAGGCGCCGCTGCTCATCTCGTGCATGACCGGGGGGACCGGCGTTGCCGAGCGGATCAACCGTCGGCTGGCGGAGGCGGCCGAGGCCGCGCGGGTTGCCCTGGGAGTCGGGTCGCAGCGCAAGGCGCTCGACGATCCGGCGACGGCGGCGACCTTCCGGGTCCGCGAGTTCGCGCCGAACGTACCGATCCTGGCCAACCTGGGCGCGGTGCAACTGAACTACGGCTACGGGGTCGACGAGTGCCGCCGCGCCGTGGACATGATCGAGGCGGACGCCCTCGTGCTGCATCTGAACGCGCTGCAGGAGGCCCTGCAGCCGGAGGGGCAGTTGAACTTCCGGGGACTGCTGCCGAAGATCGCCCGCGTGGTCGAGGCGCTCGAGGCGCCGGTGATCGTCAAGGAGATCGGCTGCGGCATCTCAGGTGCGGTGGGCCGGGAACTCGCGAATGTGGGCGTTCGCATCCTCGATTCGGCCGGCGTCGGCGGCACGAGCTGGGCGCGGATCGAGGCGGCGCGCGCCGACGACGCGCCGCTTGGCGAGTCCTTCGCGGAGTGGGGGCTGTCGACGCCGGAGTCGATCCGGCAGTTGGCGTCCGTGCCCGGCGTCCAGGTCATCGGCAGCGGCGGCATCCGCTCCGGCATCGACGCGGCGAAGGCCCTGGCGCTCGGCGCGGACATCGCCGGCATGGCGTTCCCGTTCCTCGACGCGGCGAACGAGTCGACCGCCGCGGTGACCGACCGGATTGCTCGCACGGCCTTCGAACTGCGCGTTTCCATGTTCTGCACCGGCGCGGCAAACGTCGCGGCTCTGCGAGGCGTACCGCTGCGAGATGGGGCCGCGATCCGATAGAAACACGACCTCCGGGCTTCTGGAGGACCGGCAATGGCTGATCGACCGACGACCGAAACGGAACTGAGTCCTGAACTCGAGGCCGCGGCGGCCGAGATGGCGGGCGCCGAGCGCGGCTTCCACCGCCCGCCGCCGGGGCTCGACGCGGCCGGCCAGGCCGCGGTTCGTCGGCGCGCGCTGGAGATCGCAAGCGGCAGCGGCCCGCTTGAGGCGATCGGCGGCTACTCGCTGGACGGCGAGCGGGCCTCCACGCAGAACTGCGAGAACTTCATCGGCGCCGCCCAGGTGCCGATGGGCGTCGCCGGTCCGGTCCACGTGCGGGGCAGCGAGATCGACGGCACGGTCAGCGTGCCGATGGCGACGACCGAGGGCGCGCTGCTCGCGAGCGTGAACCGTGGCTGTCGCGCGATCACGGCTGCCGGCGGCGCCACCGTGTTCGTCGAGGACGTGGGGATGACCCGCGCCCCCGTCTTCCGCACGACGGGGATCGCAGAAACGAGGCGGCTGGTCCGCTGGCTGGAAGCGAACGAAAAGAGGGTCCGCGCCAAGGCCCAGGAGACGAGCCGCTATCTGGAGCTTCACGAGGTCCGCCCGTCCGTCGTCGGCAGCACGGTGTTTCTGCGCTTCCGTTTCGCCACCGGCGACGCGATGGGGATGAACATGGTGACGATCGCCTGCGACCGCGTCGTGTCCGAGCTGATCGAACCGGAGACGGGCGTTCAGTGCGTGGCGCTCTCGGGAAACTACTGCGTCGACAAGAAGCCCTCCGCGGTGAACTACCAGCTCGGCCGCGGCAAGCGGATCCACGCCGAGGTCGTGCTCGATGAGACGACCGTGCGCAAGGTCCTCAAGTCGGAGGCGAACGCCCTGCAGGAAGTGGCCTACCGGAAGAACCTGCTCGGCTCGGTGGCGGCCGGTGCGCTCGCCTTCAACGCGCAGTTCGCGAATGTGCTCGCGGCGGTCTTCGTGGCCTGCGGCCAGGACCTGGCCCACGTCGTCGAGGGGGCGATGGGGGTCGCCTCCTTCGAGGCTCGGGAGAACGGCTCGGTCTACGCCTCGGTCTACATGCCGGATTGCCCGCTGGCGGCAATTGGCGGCGGTACGGGTCTCGACACCCAGCGTGAGGCGCTCGCCGTGATGGGCGTGCGGCCCGACCCGGAGCGTCCGGGCGCGGCGGTCCGCCGTTTGGCCGAGATCGTCGGCGCGGTTGTTTTGGCCGGCGAGCTGTCGCTGACCGCGGCCTTCACGTCGCGCGACCTGGCACGGGCCCACGAACGGCTCGGCCGCTCGAGCGCGGCGAACACGGACTGATCAGATCCGATGGCCGACACCGAATCGGTGCGGCTGAGTGTGCCCGGGAAGGTCATCCTGATGGGTGAACACGCGGCCGTGTATGGCCGGTCGGCGGTGGTGGCGGCGGTGGATCTGCGGCTGACGGTGGAGGCGTGTGTGCGTTCCGGGGGCAGCAATTCGAAGGGCGGCTACGTGCGGCTCGATCTGCCGGATATCGGTGTTACGGAGAAGCACTCCTGGCCCGAGATCGAGGCGTTCGCGAACCGGGCGCGTTCGCGGTGGCGGGCGTTCCAGGCCGGGAGAGAGCCCTTTCGTGCGAGTCGTGATCGCAGTGGCCTGGTTCGCATCGCGGTCGGGGAGGCGCTTGCGTCGCTTCAGCCGGCGGCGTCGGAGCGATTGCGGGAGCAGTCGCTAGAACTGCGGCTGCGGTCGGCGATTCCGGTCGGCGGCGGTTTGGGCAGTTCCGCGGCGGCGGCGGTGGGGGTGGTTGCGGCGGTGAGAGCAGTGGCGGGTGGCGTTGGACTGTCCGGGCCAACCGAACTCGCCGTGATCGAGGCGGCGGCGCTCGAAGTGGAACGGCGGCAGCACGGGTTCCCGTCGGGGATCGACAGCGGTACGGTTGTGCGTGGAGGCGTCCTGTTCGTGCGCGGTGGCGAGCGCGAACTGCAGTTCGACGATCTACCGCGGCCCCGTTGGCTGCTAGACGGCCTCTCGATCATCGACAGCGGCACGCCGGATCAGACGACGGGCGCCGTTGTGACGACGGTTCGCCGCCACTACGAACAGGATCCTGATGGAGTTGCCGAGGCGCTCGATCGGATCGGCGCCGCGGCGGAGACGTTTCGTGAAGCCCTCGTCACGGACCGCGAACCTCAGGCGTCGGCGGCGATCGCGGCGGGGCACCGCGGTCTCGTCGATCTGGGGGTTGTACCGCCCGCAATCGCTCGGCGGATAGGGCGGATCGAGGCCGCCGACGGTACGGGCAAGATCTCCGGCGCTGGGGCGCTCGAGGGTGATTCGGCGGGAGCACTGATCTGCATGCTCGGCGGGCGCGATTCGGGGACGATCGAAGGCTTGTCGGATCTCGCGCCGGTCGATGCGCCCATCGGGGCGGATGGCCTGCGGTTCGAGGACTGATCAGCGCGCTCGCTGCTTCCCGGCGCCGCCCGGATGCGGACCAGAGGGTCCGCGCACCCGGAGATCCGTTCCGGTACGGCTCGGTCTCCACAGGCAGATGGCATGAGACCGTTGCGGCCCGGAAGGTCACCTGGAGGCGAGTGGGGGCTCTGCCTCATTCAGGGCACCGACGTCCAGCCCAGTCGGGTCAGGAGGGGTCGGCTCCCAGGTGCCTCTGAACGAGCGACGGTCAACGCCCTCCCCGGAACCGATGCCCAACCGGAGCGAGTGAAGCGGAGTGAGCGCCACCCCCTCCCATCTCCTCTGATGCGCTCACGTCACTTGGGAGCCGACCCCTCCTGACCCAAGACGGGCGGGTGCGTCCGCCGCTCCGCCGCTCCGCCGCTACACGCGCCGTCGCCGGCGCACCCGGTGGGAGGTGCGCGTCCGGCGGAGGACGGCGGGTAGGCTCGGCGGCGCGTCATGGAGTCCACTCTCGAACCGGTGCGCGATCCGGGTCCGGTGACCGCGGAGGCGCCGTCGAACATCGCGTTCATCAAGTACTGGGGCGCCCGCGATCTCGAAGGCGGCGGTGAAGGCGGCGAAGGCCCCGTGCCCTTCAATCGGTCGCTGTCGATGACCCTCGATGCGTGCCGTTCCGTCTGTTCGGCGTCGCCCTTGGGAGACGGCGTGGAGGACGAGATCTGGTGGCTGGACCAGCCTGTCGGCGGCCGCCCGGGGGCGCCGGCGTCGCCGCCCCCGGCCTTTGCCGAGCGCACGAAGAGGCACCTCGACCGGCTGCGCGCGTGGTCGCGGAAAACGGCCGCGCCGTATGAAGGCGGGTTCCGCATCGCGACGTACAACACGTTCCCGACGGCGGCGGGCATCGCGTCGTCGGCCTCCGGCTTCACGGCCCTGACGCTTGCCGTTGCCAGTTCGCTGGGCTTCGACCTGGCGCCGCGAACGCTGTCGGACTTGTCGCGGAGCAGCGGTTCGGGCTCGGCCGCCCGCTCGGCCTGGGGCGGCTACGTGGAATGGCCCGGCGGCGACGGCAACGCCGGGGTGCAGGTCCTGGACGAGGGGGCCTGGCAGCTCTGCGATCTGGTCGCCGTCGTCGAAACAGGAGCGAAGAAGGTCTCGTCGCGGGACGGCCACCGGCGGGCTGTGAGCAGTCCGTACTTCGTGCCGCGTCTGGCCGCGCTCGACGGGAGGCTGGAGCGGGTCCGCAAGGCGCTCCGGGGCCGCGACTTCGAGGCCCTCGGCAGTGCGGTCGAGGAGGAGGGGATCGACCTGCACCTGATCGCGATGTCGTCTCGGCCGCCGGTCTACTACTGGTCGCCGGGGACGATCGAGGTGCTGGCGGCGGTTCGGGGACTTCGGGCCGACGGCGTGGCCGCGTACGCCACGATGGATGCTGGCGCGAACGTCCATGTGATCTGCCAGCCGGTCGACGCGGACCAGGTGGCGGACCGGCTGGGCGCTCAGGGCAGCGTCGAGCGCGTGCTGTGCGACCGCACCGGCGGGCCACCGCTGTGGCGCAGCGGAGCGGAGCTCTGAAGGTGGCGGGCGGCTCGAAACCGAACGGGAGCGACAGGGCGTCCCTGGCGGCCGAGCGCGGAACTCCGCCTTCGGCGGATGCCGGCGGGGACGCCGGCGCACCCAGTCCCGGATCGTTTGGCCACCCGGTGTCGCACGATGCGCGCGAACCAGATGCCGGCGGGGACGGCGGCGCACCCAGTCCCGGAGGGTCTGGCCATCCGGTGTCGCACGATGCGCGCGAACCAGATGCCGGCGGGGACGCCGGCGCACCCAGTTCCGGAGCGTCTGGTCGTGGATCGTCCGGCAGGTTGAGCGTGACTCTGGTCAAGCTCGGCGGCAGCCTGATCACGGACAAGGCGAAGCCGCGAACCGTCCGGAAGGAGCGCCTTGAGCGGCTGGCGGCCGAGATTGCCGCCGGTTGGTCAGGCGGTGGTCTGATCGTTGGCCACGGCAGCGGCTCCTTCGGTCACCCGGAGGCGAAAGCGGCCGGCCTGGTGGGAGGTGCGGGCGGTCGCCGGCTCGGCACGGCGGCCGACCGCATGGGGATCGCGCGGACGCAGGCCGCGGCGCAGGCTCTTCACCGCTTGATCGTCTCCAGTCTGGTCGATGCGGGCGTGGCGGCGTACTCGCAACCGCCGTCCGGGTTCCTGGTCGCCGACGACGGGAAACCCCACGGACCACCTCCCGAACCCCTTGCCGAGGCGCTGCGGCTGGGCATGGTGCCGGTGACGATGGGCGACGTGGCGATGGATCGCCGCCGCGGCGCGGCGATCGTCTCGACGGAAACGGGGTTCGAGTTCCTGGCGGGTGCTCTGCCGACCCTTGGGATCACGGTGCGACGAGCCGTGTGGCTGGGCGTTGTACCCGGCGTTCTCAATGGCGAGGGCCGGCTGATTCCGCGCATCGATGCGACGAACATCGAGGCGGCCAGGACGGCCGCCGGGGGTTCGCCGGCAGTCGACGTGACCGGCGGCATGGAGCATCGCCTGGTCACCGCATGGCGTCTGGCCCGGGTCGGCGTCCCGTCGCTCATTCTGGACGGCCGCGAGCCGGGGCTGCTTCGGTCCGCGCTGCGCGATCCGGGAGGGGTCGCACAAGGCGTCGGTACACTCGTCTGCGCCGACCGGGGAGCGCGGAGTTCGCCCGCGTAGGCAGACGCGGCCGCCACATGACGGGGCCGCCGGCAACATGACCGTACGCGCAAGCAGCACCGTCGAGGACTACCTGAAGTGCATCTTCCGGGCCGAACACGAGGCGCGGCAGAGCGGGCAGGACGACCTTGTGCCGATGGGCCGTATCGCGGCCCTCCTGGAGGTGGCCCCGGCCTCGGTCACCGCGATGATGAAGACCCTGGCCGAGTCCGGTCTGATCGCCTACGAGCCCTACAGCGGCGTCCGGCTGGAGCCCGCGGGCCGCAAGCTGGCCGCGCATGTCCTCAGGCGGCACCGGCTGGTCGAGCTGTTTCTCGTGAACGTGATGGGGTTCGACTGGAGCGAGGTCCATTCCGAAGCCGAACTGCTCGAGCACGCCGTTTCCGAACGGATGATCGAGCGGATGGACGAGATGCTGGGCCATCCGTCGGTCGACCCCCACGGCGATCCGATCCCCAGCGCTGACGGTCACATCGAGATCGTGGACCATCCCAGCCTGTTGAAGTGCCCGCTGAATTGCACGGTCGAGGTGGTACGGGTCACCGATCAGGACGCCGAGTTCCTGCGCTTCGCCGATCGCGAGGGCCTGGCGCCGGGCAGGTCGGTCGAGGTCGCGGCGCGGGACGAAACGGCCGGCAGCGTCGCGGTGATCTCGGGCGCCGGGCAGCTCAGCCTGGGTTTCCCGGCCGCGTCCAAGGTTCTTGTGCGCGAGGTGGGCTCCTAGTCCTGGTTCGTGGTGCGGCAGAAGATCCAGACCGTCGCTTCGCGCCGGATGCCGGCGGGGACGCCGGCGCACCCAGTGGCGGAGAGCAGCCGGTGGGTGGTGCACGCGGTTTCTGCGGCGCAAGCTTCTAGCTTGCCGTGTCTTCGCCGGTCGGGGTCACGACGAAGAGCGGATCGCCGCCGTCGACGGTCTGACCGACCTCGACCAGGAGCTTCTCCAGGCGGCCATCGATCTCCGACGGGATCTCGTTTTCCATCTTCATTGCCTCGAGCACGAGGACGCCCTGGCCGGACGCGACGTCCTCGCCTTCACGGACGAGCAACGCGGTGACGCGGCCGGGCATGTAGGCCGACGCTTCAAAGGCGCCGTCCTGGCTCCGGGCGGCGGCCGCGGCGACGTCCCGGGACAGGGGGTCGATCACCCGCACCTCGTCGCCGTCGACGACGTAGACTCCCTTGCCGAGGGCCCGCACGCTGGCGGTCGTCTGACGTCCGTCCACGATCACGCTCAGCACGTCCGGCCGGCCCGCGGTGGCCGCATCGACCCGGTACTTGCGTCCGTCGACGGCGATCGTCCAGTTGCCGTCCTCTCCGGCCTCCGCCTCGACCTGGACCTCGCGGTCCGCGGTGGTCACGATCAGTTCCAGATCGAGGCCCTCCTGCTGTCGCGTCGCGCGGCGAGGCGCCAATTGGACCGCGCGGCGGCGTCGGAAGACGCGGCCGGGGCGTCGTTCGCCTGGTTCCGGTCGAGATGGGCGAGGACCGCGGCCAGAACCGGCAGGTCGCCTTCCAGGGCATCTCCGCCAGCAGTGGACTCCCGGAGGTCGCCATTCTCCAGCTTGCGGTCGAGCATCGAGATGTCCATGTTGCCGGCGAGGAAGTCCTCGTCCTCGAGCAACAGCTCGAACAGGGCCAGGTTCGTGCGGATGCCCTCGACGCGAGTTTCGGCCAGGGCCCGTCGCAGCCGCGCCAGCGCCTGGTTCCGGTCGTGGCCCCAGACGATCAGCTTGGCGAGCATCGGGTCGTAGTGGATCGACACCTCGCAGCCCTCGTAGACGCCGCAGTCGTTGCGCACGCCCGGGCCTTCGGGCAGACGGAGCAGTTCGATCTTCCCGGGCGATGGAGCGAAGCCGCGGAACGGGTCCTCCGCGTAGAGGCGGACTTCGACCGCGTGGCCGCGGGGTTCCATGCCGCCCACCATGGCGTCCGGCAGCGGCTCTCCGGCCGCGATGTCAAGCTGCGCGGCCACGAGGTCGACGCCGGTGACCAGCTCGGTCACCGGGTGCTCGACCTGGATCCGCGTGTTCATCTCGAGGAAGTAGAACGCGCCCTCGGGATCGAGAAGGAACTCGACCGTGCCGGCCCCCACGTAGTTCACGGTTTCCGCGGCGCGCACCGCGGCCTCGCCCATCCGCCGGCGCAGGTCCGGGTCGACGACCGGCGAGGGAGCTTCCTCGACGACCTTCTGGTGGCGTCGCTGAAGCGAACACTCCCGCTCTCCGAGAGAGACGACGCGGCCGTGCTGGTCGCCGAGGATCTGGATCTCGACGTGGCGCGGTCGCTCGACGAAGCGCTCGATGTAGACGGAGGCGTCGCCAAAGCTCGCGCCGGCCTCCGATGAGGCGCCCCGGAACGCGGCCTCGAGTTCCTTTTCCTCGCGCACCAGGCGCATCCCCTTGCCGCCGCCGCCGGCCGACGCCTTGAGCATTACCGGGTAGCCGATCTCCCGGGCCGCGTCGCGCGCCGATCCGGCGTCGGCGAGCGGCTCGGTTCCGCCGGGCACGATCGGCACGCCGGCGGCCGTCATCAGGCGCCGGCTCTCGATCTTCGACCCCATCGCCGCGATCGCACTCGAAGACGGGCCGATGAAGGTCACGCCACGCTCCTCGCATCGGCGCGCGAAATCGGCGTTCTCGGACAGGAAGCCGTAGCCGGGGTGGATCGCGTCGGCCCCGATGTCCCTGGCGAGGTCCACGATTCTGCCCGCCTGCAGATAGCTCGAGGCCGAGGGCGCCGGGCCGATGCAGTGTGCCTCGTCGGCCATCTGTGTCGCCAGGCCGTCTCGGTCCGCGTCGGAATAGACGGCGACGGAGACGATGCCGCGCTCCCGTAGCGCCCTGATGATGCGCACCGCGATCTCTCCGCGGTTCGCGACCAGCACCTTCTGCAACCCGTTCGTCATGCGAGGGGCGATCCTAGCCCCGAAAGCTCCGCGACACGCGGGAGCTATAGTGTCTACTCCAATCAGGAGGAGAGACGATGAGCATGGAAGGAAGCCTCGGACAGGATGGTGGCGGACGTGGAACCTGGGGTCCTCCGGTGACCAGGAAGTCTCTGATGCGAGGCGGCCTTGCCGCGCTGCTCGTCGCGCCTTGGACGGCGTCTTCGCTCGGCGCCGGCGGCAGCCAGGAATCGGGCGATTCGGAGGCCGAAGCCTCGGGCCGGACTCAGGGTGCGGGCGCCACCAGCGACGAGATCGTCCTTGGCGTGTCCGCCGCCTTCTCGGGTCCGTCGCGGGGTCTGGGCGCCGAGCTTTACCGGGGCGCCACCGCGTACTTCAACCACGTGAACGACAACGGCGGCATCGAGGGCCGGAAGCTCAGTCTGAGGCTCTACGACGACGGGTACCAGCCGGACCCGTGCGTTCAGAACACGATGCGGCTCATGCTGGAGGACAAGGTGTTCCTCCTGTTCGGCTATGTGGGAACGCCGACGGTGACTCGCGTTCTGCCGATTCTCAAGAAGTTCCAGAACGAGAGCATCTTCCTGTTCTTCCCCTTTACCGGCGCCCAACCGCAGCGCGAGCCGCCCTACGGCGATTTCGCGTTCAACCTGCGGGCTTCGTACAACCAGGAGACGGAGGGCCTCGTCGACAACCTGGTACGCATCGGCAAGCGGCGGATCGCGGTCTTCTACCAGATCGACGCGTACGGACGCAGCGGCTGGGCGGGGGTCAGGGCGGCCCTGGCGAAGCACGGCGAGAAGCTCGCCGGCGAGGCGACCTACAGCCGGGGCGAGAAGTTCACGGGCAGCATGCGCAAGCAGGTGGAGATTCTGCAGGGCGTCTCGCCGGATGCGGTGATCTGCGTCGGTGCCTACGCGGCCTGCGCCGCCTTCGCGCGCGATGCGGTGGACCTGGGGCTGGAGGTTCCGATCGCCAACCTGTCCTTCGTGGGTAGCGAGAACCTGCTCAAGCTTCTCGTTGAAGGCCGCCTGGACAGTGAGAAGTACACCCGGCTGCTGATCAACTCCCAGGTCGTTCCGAGCTACGAGGACACCTCGATTCCGGCAGTGAGGGAGTATCGCGAGTTGATGGCCCGGTACGACTCCAAGGTCCCTGAAGAGTTGACCCAGGAGGAGTACACGCCCTTCCCGCACAGCTTCGGCAGTCTCGAGGGGTTTCTGAACGCGAAGCTGCTGGCGGAGATCCTCCGGCGGTTGGGACCGAATCCGGATCGCGCCGGGTTGGAAGAGGCGGTGTTCTCGATTCGCGACTTCGATCTTGGAATCAGCGAGCAGGTCTCGTTCGGGCCCGACCGGAGGCAGGGACTGCAGCGCGTGTACCACACCGTAGTTGACAACGGCCGGTTCGTGCCGCTGGATGACTGGGGCGCCCGGTTCGCGTGAGATCGGTTCTCCACAGATGAGAATCCGCAGGCTGTTCAAGTGGACGAGGTTCGGCATCTTCGCTGTCTTCGGCGTGATCGTCCTTTCGACCTCGATTCTCTGTATCTACACCGTCGATACCGAGTTGTCGGCGGAGTATGAAATCAACGCCCAGAACATCGCCAAGACGATCGCGGACTCGAGCGCCGGCATTCTCCTGAACCAGAATCTCGCGACGCTTCAGTCGCTGGTCGATCAGTTTCTCGCGGTTCAGGGCATCCGGTACATCTACATCACGAGCGAGACGGGCGAGTTCCTGGCACACACGTTCGTTCCCGGCATTCCCGAGGAAATCCTCGCCAGCGAACACAGCAGCACCGAGCCGGTCCAGCGGAGCCTGCCGGGGATGGGCGACTTCATCGAAGTCGGCAGCCCGATCCTGGCCGGCGTCGCCGGTACGGTGCATGTGGGCATGGACCTGGACGTGGTGGCGCTCAAGATCCAGCGGGCGATCGGACAGCAGGTCTACCTGATCTGTGTGATCCTCGTTCTCGGGGTGCTGGCGTCGATCTGGTTCGTCAACCTGGCGGCGAAACCGCTGGCCGAACTCCTCGCCTACGCGGTGGACCTGGCCAAGGACGGGGAGAGAGACGACCTGGCGGAGCGCGAGATCCTGGCCCGGGACGACGAAGCGGGACACCTCGCCCGTCTGTTCCTTCACGTGGCGCGGCAGGGAACGGGGCGGGCCTCGGCGTCGGGCGTCACCGCCGAGGAGTAGGGGCGTCGTGCGGGTACCGAGAACCGTCATCGCCCTGGTCTGCACGACGCTGCAGTTGTGCTTCGGAACGGTCTACGCCTGGAGCTTCTTCCAGACCATGCTGGTGCGGCAGGCCGGTTGGACGTTCTCCCAAACGGCCTGGGCATTCAGCATCACGATCTTCTCGCTGGGCGTATCGGCGGCGTGGGCCGGACAGATGCTGCCGCGGTTCGGACCCAGGAAGCTGGCGGTGATCGGCAGCGTCCTGTTCTCGGGCGGCTACATCATCGCCGCGGGCGCCCTGACGCTGGACATGCTGCCCCTCTTCTACCTGGGCTACGGGGTGATCGGCGGCGCCGGCATCGGGCTGGGGTACGTGACGCCGGTGGCGACGGTCGCGAAGTGGTTCCCGGACCACAAGGGGCTTGCTACCGGCATCGTCGTGATGGGCTTCGGCGTCGGGGCGTTCCTGCTGAGCAAGGGCCTCGCGCCCCTGCTCGTCGTCCGCGCCGGCGAAGACCTGTCCCAGGTCTTCCTGTGGCTGGGCATCATCTTCGCTTGCCTGCTGATCCCCTGCAGCCTGTTGCTGAGCGATCCACCCGCCCCGACGACGCTGCAGACCGTGGTCGCCGGGCCTTCCGGGGCGGAGCCGGCGTCGGACGAATCCACGGCGGTCAAGACGTACCTGGGATCCCAGCAGTTCGTCTTCATGTGGATCGTGTTCTTCTTCAACATTGCGGCCGGGATCACCGTGATCAGCTTTCAGTCCGAGTTGCTGCAGGAGGTCTGGGGACTCTCCGATCCCTCCCTCGAGCCGGCGACGCTCGCCGGGTATGGCGCGACCCTGATCGCGATCAGCTCGTTGTGCAACGGCGTCGGACGCTTGTTCTGGGGCCTGCTGTCGGATCGTCTCGGGCGGGTCAGGGTGTTCCGGATCCTCCTCGCCAGTCAGATGGTCGTGTTCGGCATTCTGATGACGGAGACGGATCCGTGGGTCTTCTCCGCGCTCGTCTGCTACGTGCTGCTCTGCTTCGGCGGCGGGTTCGCCACCATGCCGCCCTTTGTGCTCGACGTGTTCGGCTCGAAGAAGATGTCCTCGATCTACGGCGCCGTGCTCACGGCGTGGGCGGCCGCCGGGATCTTCGGTCCGGTGTACCTGGGCTACCTCAAGGACGTCTACCCCGACCGTGCGGTCATGTATTGCTTCCTCGTCGGCATCCTCATGCTGGGTGGCGGTTTCCTCTTCTCCTACCTGCTGACCGACGATCGGATACGCCTCGGTCGGCCGACGCTCGAGGGGACACTCCGCGAGTTCGGGATTCCGGTTCCCGGGAAGGGATAGGGCCCGGGGGTCCTGAATGGCGGCTGCCGGTTGATTTGTTGATGTTCGGGACGATTCTCCGCTCGCTTCGGCCCGCGCAGTGGACCAAGAACGTGTTCGTTCTGGCGCCGGCCGCGTTCGCCGGCGGCCTGACTGCCCCGGACACGGTAAGGGCGGGCGCGGTCGTGCTGGCCGCGTTCTGCGCCGCAGCCAGCGCCGTCTACCTGTTCAACGATCTGCGTGACCGCGAGCAGGACCGCCGTCATCCGACGAAGAGGAGGCGCCCGGTCGCGTCGGGCGCCCTGGGCGCGGCGCCGGCGGCGCTGGTTTGCGCCGGGTTGGCGGCGGCTTCCCTGGGCGCGGCCTGGAGCTTGAACGACCGCACGGTTCAGCTCGTTGCCGCGTACCTCCTGGTCAATGCCTGCTACAGCCTGTGGTTGAAGCGGATCGTGATCGTCGACGTGATGGTGCTGTCGAGCGGCTACGTGATCAGGGTGCTGGCAGGCGCCGCGGCGGTGGGAGTCGCGGTCTCCGCCTGGCTGGTCCTGTGCACTGTCTTCCTGGCCCTCTTCCTGGGGTTCTCCAAGCGACGGCACGAGCTGGTGCTCCTGCTCGGCGAGGCGGGGGAGCAGCGGTCGGTGCTGAACCACTACAGCCGGACGTTCCTCGACCAGATGATGAACGTCGTGACCGCCTCGACCTTGCTGTCCTACGCGCTGTACGCCACGGCCGACGAGACGGTCGCCCGCTTCGGCGCCTTCAGCCTGGTCTGGACGGTTCCCTTCGTCCTGTTCGGCATCTTTCGCTACCTGTACCTGATCCACCAGGCGGAAGACCCGAAACAGCGCAATCCGACCGAGCTACTGCTGTTCGATCCCCCGTTCCTGATCAACATGGGTCTCTACGGCCTGACCGTTCTCCTGATCGTCTACGTCGGCGGTCCGCCGGCGCAGTAGGCACTGGGTGCGCCGGCCTTCTGGCCGGCATCCGGCGCGAAGCGCCGGCCTCCGGTCAGCGCCGGCGCAGTAGCGCCAGCACCCAGGGCAGCGCCAGCAGCCCCACGACGACCGCGAACCAGAGGGTCGCGGCGCGGACGATCACGGTCGAGGCCATCGCGGCGTCGAGGGCGACTCCCTGACGCTCCAGCAGGAGGACCAGGGAACCTTCGGCCGCCAGCAGGCCTCCGGGGAGCATGGAGATCGCGCCGGCCATGCTGGAAGCCGCGTAGTCGAACACCGCGGCCAGCATCGGGACGGCGGGCTCGTAGTGTCGGACGACGAGCGCGCAGCCGATCCCCTCGGCCGCCCAGGCGGCGGTGGAGAGCGCCAGGCCGACCAGCAGCGTTCGCGGCTCGACGAGGCGGTTGAATGCCTGGTGGATGTCGATCAGCACCGCCGCGCGCCCTGCGCCCAGCCGGGTCTTCGCCAGCAGCGGGATCAGGCGGTCGACCACGGGTCGGTAGACCACCGCGACGACGCCGGCCGCCGCGACGAGGACAATGGGCGCCACGAAGGAACGCTGGCCGGTGAAGACCAGCACCGACGACGCGAGGAGCAGCAGGACGGCGAGCACGTCCAGTAGCCGTTCAGTGACCACCACGGCGACGACGGGGCGCGCCCGCTTCGCCCCGAATTCGCGGGCCATCCAGGCCTTGGCCAGTTCGCCCGCCTTGCCCGGCGTGACCGCCAGCAGGAAGCCGGTGAGGAAGATCGCCAGGCTGCGGCCCGGCCGCAGATGCACGTCGAGCCGGCGCAGGTAGTACTGCCAGCGCAGGTAGCGCAGACCGTAGTTGACCGCGGACAGGAGCAGCACGAGGGCCAGAACGCCGCCGTCGAAGCCCGCGATCAGAGCGCTGATCTCCTCGAAGTCGCCCACGAGACCGAGCACCGCGAAGGTCACGGTACCGAGCAGGAGGAGGACGAGCAGCCCCCGGCCGATGCCGCGGAACGGCTGGGTCGGTTCGCCGGAGCTCGAACGCTGGCGGGGGAGCGGCACGGGAGGCGGGTTGGACGGTAGCAGCTTGGTAGCCGTACAGGGTTACGGGACGCGGTTCGGCACGATCCCCACGACGCCAGTGATTGCTAAGCTGAATCAATCGATGTGGAGTAGCGCGAAGCTGAGCGCGCGGCGCCCCGTGGCGTCCCGGATCGCGCTCTACGGCACGCTGCTCGTCGCGGCAGTCGCCTTCGCCGTGTTCCGGCCGAGTACGCCCGCGCCGGTCTTCGACACTGCCTGGTCCGAAGTCGACTACGCGGAGAACGAGGATGTCCGGCGCCTGCAGGCCCTGGTCCGGATCGACACGACCTCCGACGCGGGGCGCGAGGTGGACGCCGCCCGCTACCTGGCGGGGATCCTGGAGCGGGCCGGCCTCGCGGTCGAGATCGAAGAACATCCGGACGCGAAGGCGAACCTCTGGGCCATCCTCGAAGGTGACAGCGAAGAGGCGCTCGTCCTCCACAACCACCTGGATGTCGATCCGATACGCCGTCCCGAGGACTGGGCCGTGCCCCCGTTCGAGGGCCGGATCGATCCGCCGTGGATCATCGGGCGGGGCGTGTTCGACATGAAGAGCGTGACCGTGGCACAGATCGGGGCGGTGCTTGCGGCGAAGGAACGGATGGACGAGACCGGCTGGCGTCCGGAACGCTCCCTGATCTTCCTCGCGACCAGCAGCGAGGAGACCGGCAGCGACTTGGGTACGCGCCACATCCTCGCCAACCGTCCGGAACTGGCCCGCCGGTTCTGGGCCGTGTTCACGGAGGGCGGCGTGCTGGAGGCGCCATGGACCGGTGAAGTCAAGTACTGGGGCACTTCGTTCGCCCAGAAGCAGTTCCTCGACGTGACCGCGACGAGTCCGTCCGCGGAGCGGCTGGAGCGACTCCGCGCCAGCCTGCTCCGGGCGCTGCGTACGGCGCCGCCGACCGCCGTGGTGCCGGAGGTGAGGGCGTTCGCCGCCGCCTACGGGCCGTCGCGTCACCATCCGGACTACCGCGCCGCGCTGGCCGACCCCGAGCGGGTGCTGGGCGATCCCGAGCTCTTCGGCCGCCTGCCGGATCTGCTCAAGTCGTTGTTCCGCAACGAGGCGCATCCGTTCGCGGTCGAGGAGTCGTCTTCGGGCGGCTACCGTTTGCGGATCGTGCTCCACGTGCTGCCTGGTCTCGACGCGGACGCCGCGGCGGCGGAGCTGCTGCCCGGTCGGCTCCTGGACGGCGTCGACATCCGGATTCATGAGCGCCGCGGTGCGGTGCGGGGAAGTCCCCTGGACCACCCCGCCTACGTCCGGTTGATCGACTCGCTGGTTCGGCGCACCGGCGTCGAACCGGGTCGGGTCGGTCCCTACCTGCTGACCCGGTACGCGAACGACGCCCGGTTCTTCCGTCGCCACGGCATTGCGGCCTACGGGTTCACTCCGTTCAACCTCCTGTCCGTCGACACGATGACCGTGGCGGGCCCGAACGAGAAGATCGCCCTGCCCGCCTTCGTCGAGGGCGCGGAGCTGTATCGCCGTGTGGTGCTCGACCTGCTCGATGCGGCACTCGGGCCGGACGGTCCGTCCGACCCGGCCCCGGGGTGGGGGGAGACGTCCCGGTGACGGCCGGGATCGTCGAGGTGGGCGACTGGGTGCGCCGGCCTTCCGGCCGGCTTCCGGACTCGGGGCGGTTGCGGCGATGGCTGGCGGCGGCCGCGCTGTTCGTCGCGGCACCGGGGCTGGCCGCCACCAGTCCGGTCGCCTGGCTTCAGACCTACCTGTCCTTCGATACGAGCAACCCGCCCGGCGGCGAGTTGCCTGCCGTTCGCTACCTGGCAGCCCTGATCGAACGGCACGATCCGCTAGACGAGATCGATGTCCGGATTCTCGTGAGCCCCGACGGCCGCGCGAACCTCTACGCCCGACTGCCGGCGAACGCGGTGGAGGCGGCCGGCCGCAGCCTGGTCCTGCTGCACCACATCGATGTCGTGCCCGCGGGCGAGGGCTGGAGCCGCGCGCCGTTCGGCGGTGAGCTGCACCGCGGACGGATCTGGGGCCGTGGCGCGCTCGATGCGAAGAGCCTCGGCATCGCGCACCTGGATGCGATGCTCCATCTCCTGGACAGCGAACGACCGCGCCGGCGGGACCTGGTCTTCTTGGCCAGCGCTGACGAGGAAGCGGGCGGCGAGAGCGGCGTCGGCTGGTTGCTCGAAGAGCACGGCGAACTGTTCGAGGACGCCGAGGCGGTCCTGAACGAGGCCGGAGTGAATCGGATGGCCGGGGACCGGCTACTGCGGTGGGGAATCGAGACGGCCCAGAAGCAGGTGCTCTGGTTGCGGGTCACCGCGGCCGGCCGGGGCGGCCACGGTTCGGGTTTCAACCCCGCGAGCCCTACCCATCGACTGCTGCGGGCCTTGAACAGGGTGCTCGACCTGGAGCATGCGTGGCGAGTCACCACTGCGTCCCACCAGGCGTACCGTGCCCTGGCCGCGCTCCGTCCGGGTGAGTTCGCCGACGTCTTCGATCGGCCGTTGGAAGGCGTGCAGGCCGAACTCGACCGCCGGCTCCGCGAAGGCCGGCTGGACAGGATCCTCCTGCCGGGTATGTCGGCGAGCTTCCGCGACACGGTCCAGATCACCCGGATCGACAACGGCGCCGGGCCGGTCAACGTGGCGCCCGGTGAGGCGACGGCGCTGATCGACGCGCGTCTGCTGCCGGACACCGATGTCGAGGGATTCCGCCGGCGGGTGGAAACGGTGCTTGGCAGCGGCATTCATACGGAGGAACTGCTGCGGTCGGGCGGTAGTCCGGTCTCAAGCACGAGCAGCGACGTTTACCGCACGCTGGAGCGCGTTCTCGGAGTGCGTGCTCCGGTGGGGCCGACGATGATCGCCGGCGCCACGGACTCGCGTTTCTTTCGCCGCCTCGGCGTGGATGCCTACGGTTTCTCGCCCTTCACGCTCTCCGCCGACGATGCGGGCGGCATCCATGGCGTCGACGAGCGCATACCCGTCGAGGGCTTCCTCCGTGGCTGCGAGATGATGAAGCGAGTCGTCGCCGCCCTCGTGCTCGCGGATCGTGAGCCCGCGGCGGCTTCCGCCGCGGCCGGTCAAGGCGAGCCGTGATGGGGGCGAGGTGAAGCGATGAGGTGTGCCATGACGCCCGGTCGAGGTGAGCTGTGATGGGTGGCGAGGCGCCGGCGATGGCGATCTTCGGCGCGACCTACGCGGCGGTGATCGGCCTGTGCGTCGGCAGCTTTCTGAATGTCGTCGCCCACCGCCTGCCGCGCGGCGAGTCGGTGGTCAGGCCGCGCTCCCGCTGCCCGGGTTGCGGCGGGAGGATTGCCGGCCGGGACAATCTGCCGGTCCTGAGCTTCGTCCTGCTCGGCGGCCGCTGCCGGATGTGCGGCGCGCGGATCTCGTGGCGCTATCCGGCGGTCGAGGGCGCCTCCGGTCTGCTTTGGCTCATGGCGTGGCTCGTTTTCGGACCGACCGTGGACGGTCTGGCTGCGGCGGTCTTCTCGAGCCTCCTGCTGGTCCTTGCGGTGATCGACGCGGCCCACTTTCTGCTTCCGGATCGGCTGACCTACCTGACCCTTGGCCTCGGTCTGGCGGCGTCTTTCGGAGTGAGTTGGACGACGCCGCTCGGGTCGGCCCTCGGCGCCGCCGCCGGCGCCGCGGCGCTGCTGCTGCTGATCGGAGTCTGGTACCTCCTCCGCCGAGTCCGCGGCATGGGCCTGGGCGACGTGAAGATGCTCGCCGGAGTGGGGGCCTTCCTGGGCCTCTACGGGATGTTGCTCACCCTCTTCTTGGCCTGCCTGTTCGGCGCGATCTTCGGACTTCTGCTGATGGTCCGCGGGCGTCTGGGCTGGGGTTCGCGCTTGCCGTTCGGCGTCTTCCTGTCGATCGGCGCGGCCGTTTCGCTGTTCTTCGGGCCGCTTCTGATCGCCGCCTACGCGTCCCTGCTGTAGAGCTTGCGCGGCAGAGACTGGGTGCGCCGACGTCCTCGTCGGCATCCGGCGCGAAGCGCCGGCTTCCGGTTCCCTCTGCCGCGCGAGCTCCAGCCCGACCCGAGGTCGGGCGCTCCGAAATGCGTCTGTGTCGGTATGGGCAGTTCACTTGGTCCCGTTCCGCACCGGCCGACTGGTGCCGGCTTCACTCTGGTCGAGGTGCTGGTTTCGTGCGCCCTGCTCGGGCTGGCCGCCGCGACGGTGATGTCGCTTCTGGTTCGATCGGGCCTGAACAACCTCGAAGCGCGTCGCGCCGACGCTCTGGCCGCCATGGCGCGCTCCTCCCTGGACGACCTCGGACTGGCGGACAACGTCGAGCAGGTCTGGTGTCCCTCGACATCGGACTGGCGGGCTGACTGCGGCGCGGAGGCGCCGCTGTTCCGGCGTTCGGTGCATGCCGTGCCGGTTCTGGTGCCGGCGCTTCCCGGAGAGTCCGTGGAAGTGCAGGAGGTGACGGTCGAAGTGACCGCCCTGCAGGCGGGCCGCGCCGCCGGGGAGAGGACGATCCGCCTCGTCACCTTTCGCACGGCGGGAGACCCGTGAAGCTCGACCGGCGCCGTTGTGTGACCGTTCGGCGCCCGGACTCGGGAGCCAGCCTGATCGAGATGCTGGTTGCATTCGGTCTGACCGTGATGGTCGCCGTGGGTGCGCTGTCGCTGTTCGTGCTCCATCAGCGCCTGGCCCGGGCCCAACTCGAGGCGGCGTCGCTCCAGCATGCGCAGCGGGCGGTCCATCTCGAACTGAGGCGGGCGCTGGGCGCCGCTGGCCGCGGCGGCCTGGTTCATCAGTTGCCCGGACAGGCGCCGCGGCCGGAACTGGCGCTCGCGGTCGAGAAGCGGGTGAGTGCAGGTCATGCGGTGGGCACCAGGACGGCGGCCGAGGGAACCGACGTGCTCGTCGTGCGCGGGGTGATCAACGGCCCGCTCTACTGGGTCGACGATTTTTCGTTCGACCCGGCAGCGAGGCGCGGCTCGATCAGCGTGCGTGCGCTGACCGCGTACGGCTCGGTTCAGTCCCTCGAGATGCTCCAGGAGGCCGGCGACGCCGGTGACGACGCCCTGCTCCTGGTCTCCGGCGACGCGCCCGGAGTCCACGCCGTGGCGCCGATCGTCGACGTGGCCGCGAGCGGCCGTGGCCGGAACCGCACGCTGCGGGTCGAGTTCCACGCCGACGCCTCGCGGGGTTCGTACACGGCCGGCTTTCTGTCCATGTCGAGCGGCGGGAGTTGGCCAGCCGGCTACATGGGCGGAGTCGAACGGGTCGGCGTGCTCGAGGAGTGGCGCTTCTACGTCCGGCCGCCGGATCCGGGCGAGGGGAGGGGTCCGCAACTGGCGATGGCCCGCCTCTATCCCGGCACCGATGTCGCCTGGCGTCGTCGCGGCGCGAACCTGGCCCAGGTGGTCGCGGACGACATTTCCGGCCTGGAGGTCGCGATCGAGGAGCCGGGGGATGGCCCGGGATGGACCATCACCGTGGCCACCACTGCCCTCTCCGGGGAACCGGCCGCGGCGGCTCTGCGGGTGCCTCGGACGGCTACGACCACGCTACGTGTGAGGAACTTCCAGTGAACCAGGAACCGGGGAAGCTCCGAGACAGTTCGACGAAGCGGGCTGACCCGGATCCTGGCAAGCAGCTGGCGGCCGCCCGCGGCAGCTCCACCCTGCTCGTGACCATGATCCTCCTGCTCCTGAGCGGCTCCTGCCTGGCCCTGCTGATGGCGACTCAGACACAGATGCTGATCGCTTCCGGCCAGAAGTTGCAGGTGCGCCTGCTGGCTGCCGCCGAAGGCGGCTTGCAGCTCGCGGTAGCACGCGGGGTCGCCGGCGCCAACGATCGGACCACGCGAACCGTGGGCGCCGGTAAGGCGGGGGCCGTGATCACGGTCGAAGTCAGCGGCCTGGTGCCGGTCGCGGACGGCTCCTGCCATCTGTGCATGGCGAACCTGGACGGCCCGTTGAGCTCGCTTGGCGGTCTGCGCCGGGTCAGCCACCTGGTCGCCGCGACCGCCGTTGCGCCGGGGCGCCTGCGTGGACTGCCGGGCCCGGGAAGGGAGCTGACCGCAGTGGTCGATCTGATGCCGTGGCCGGCCGGTGGGAGCGATGGATGGGACCTTGGCCAAACCGCCGCGGCGGCGCGCGGTCTGATCCGGGATGCCGCCCTGAGCGAGATCGGCGGCTACGATGAAGATGCCCCCTTGGCGGTGGCGAGCGTCGTCGATCCGGAGACCGGCGCCGCGCGGACGGTGGCGATCGGAGGACTCGGCCGGGCAGGTCGCCTTTTCTACGCCTTCGAACTCTCGCCGAATGCCGGCCCGCTGTGGCGCTTCGGCGATGGCGCGGACGAGGACGGCAACGGTGCTGCCGATCTGGGCCTGACACTGTCCCGGCCGGCGATTCTGCCGTTGCGGATGGGCGGCCGCGTTCGCTGGGTCGCGGTGTTCGGAGGCGGCTTCGGCCTGGAGAGCTCCGGCGAGGTGGGCAACTGGCTGTACTTCGTCGGGATCGACGGCGGGCAGGTGCTGTACAAGCGGCGGCTCGATGCTCCGGTCACTGCCGGCCCGGCGGCCGTGGACACCGTGGGCGATGGACTGGCCGACCGGATCTACGTGGGAACGACCGCGGGCAGCCTGTACCGCGTCGACGTGTCGTCCCCGGTGGAGCTCGAGGGCGGCCGCGTTCCGCCTCGCGCCTGGAGCCCGCGGCGGCTGTTCGACGCCGGTGCCCTGCCGATCCACCACCCACCGGCGGTGATCCCGGTGCCGGCGCTGGGCGCCCACGCTCTGGCGCTGGGTGCCGGCGGCGGTGCCGACCCCGGGTTCGGCGCCGAAGAATCCGTGGCCGGTCGGTTCTTCCTGTTCGTGGACGGCGACGCCGTCGGCGCCGGTTCAGCGGACGAACTCCCTCGCCTCGATCCGGAGAGTCCGCACCGGGGCGTCGATCGCCTGGCGCCGGGTCTGGCGCCGGCGGACCGAGGTTGGTCTCTGACACTTGCCGATGGTGAGCGTCCGGCGTCGGCGCCGCTCTCCGCCGGCGGGCTGCTCACGTTCTACACCTGGCGCCCGGCCGGTCCGGGCGGCGGAGAGGTCCGGAGGTACGCCCTGCGCCTCGGCTCGGGCGACGCCGCCGGTCGCGGCGCCCGTTCGCGTCTGGTCGAGCAAGGCGCAGCGTGGCCGTCGCCAGCCCTCGGGACGCCGACCCGGATCGAGATCGACCATCCGGGCAGCCTGGCAACTCCGCTGCTGGAGGCGGACGAGGTCGCGATTCTCGAGGGGCTCCGGGAGCAGATGCCGGAGCGCTGCCGGTTCGACGGCAGCCGGTTGCGGCTGACCGGTCCGGGTCCGGGTGGCTCGCCGATACGGCTGGCTGTCCTGCCCGTCTGCCGTATCGACGTGGACTGGGCGGAAGAGAGGTCCTGACTAACGGCCCAGCGCCAGCTCGACGGCCGTGGCCAGCGCCTCGTCGTCGGCCGGATCCACGGTTCGCAGATCGAGGATGAGGCGTCCTCCACGCTGATATCCCACGATGGGCGGCTCGCCGGTACGGAGCCGACCCGCGGTCTCCGCGGGTGCGTCCAGTGCGAGCACCCAGCCTTCGATCGCTTCGTCCGGGGCGGAACCTCCACCCAGGTAGGCCTCACCCCGGACCGTCTGGCCCCCCAGTCGCGCCGCCATCTGCTCGACCCGCCTGCGAGGTTCATCGGTTTCGTCCCAGAGAGCCTCGATCGGCATGGGCTGCCCTGCGAGGTGGCGTCGGAGCACGGCGTCCAGGGCGGTCAGGACCAGTCTTCCCGGGCGCATTGCGCGGTAGAGAGGCGCCTTGCGGAGTTGGTCGACGAACGATCTGCGGCCCACGATGAGGCCGGCCTGCGGTCCTCCGAGGACCTTGTCGCCGCTGCCGCAGACCAGGTCGCATCCGGCCTCGATCAGATCCCGGAAGCTCTCGTGCCGTCGCAGCGCCGGCCCGGCGTGCGGGCTGATCACGCCGCTGCCCTCGTCGACCAGGAGGGGAAGATCGTGACGGTGGGCGAAGTCGGCGAGGCGAGTCGCTGGAACCTGCTCCGCAAAGCCCCGGATGCGGAAGTTGCTCGAGAACACCTTCAGGACCAGGGAGGTGGCCGGGCGCACGGCCCGCTCGTAGTCGGCGAGCCGGGTGCGGTTCGTCGTGCCGACCTCGACGAGACGGGAGCCGCTCGTGCCCAGGATGTCGGGAATCCGGAACGAACCTCCGATCTCGACGAGTTCGCTCCGGGAGAGGAGGACTTCGCGGCCGGAAGCCAGGGTCGAGAGCGCCAGCACCAGGGCGGCCGCGTTGTTGTTGACGACCAGGGCCGCCTCGGCTCCGGTCAGGGTCACAAGCAGATTTTCGACGCGGATACTGCGGTCCGTCCGACGCCCGCTCCCCAAGTCCATCTCCAGATCGCAGTAGGCGTCGAGCCGGTCCCGCAGGTCGTCCACGACGGGCCGGGGCAGGGGCGCCCGGCCGAGGTTCGTGTGCAGGAAGATGCCGGTTGCGTTCAGCACCCGCCGGAGCGGAGGCGCTTCGGCTTCGAGCGCGGCGCGGACGAGTTCGGGTATCCGGCGGATTCGGTCCTCCAGTTCATCGTCGCCGATGCCCGTTCCGATTTCGACGCGAAGCGCGTCGAGGACCCTGGCTGCTTGGACCCTTGTCGCTTGCCTTCCGTATAATCCTGTGAGTTCGGCAAGCGGGCTCTTCTGCAGCAAACGTCCCACTGCAGGTAGTCGTCGCAGTTGACTCACGTCCCGCTGATCCTATTCCTCGCAGCTACCGCGCGGAGAGCCATGAACGCCAAGCAATCACTCCTCAGCGCACTGTCGAGAGCGAAGGCGCTCGCCCTCTGCCTGCTTCTGCTCGGGGCCGCGGCCCCCTTCGGCGGTGACTCCGGCCTCGCGGCTCAGGTGCCCGGCGCCGTGGCGACCCCGGATCCGATCCTCGAACGGGCAATCGCGGAGCAGCGCAAGAGAGCGGAGAGTCAGAACAGCCCGCGCGCCCGGGCGACGGCCCTGAACGATCTCGCCAATCTGCTGGAGCTCCGTGGCGACATTGCGGCGGCCTTCGAGAACTACCGGGCCGCGATCGAGGCGGACGACACCTGGGCGCCCGCGCACTACAACCTGGCCCTTCTGGCTTACACGACCGGCGATTCGGACCTGGCGTCCAGCCATCTCGCAACGGCGACCGAGCTCGAGCCGGGCAACGCCTGGGCGCACTACCAGCTCGGCCGGATCGCGGACGACGCGGGCGAAGCCGGGAAGGCTCTGGAGCACTACATAAGTGCGGTCAGCCTGGATTCGCGTCTGGCCTTCGGCGACGTGAATCCCCACTTCCTGGTGAACCGGTACGCCACCGAGATTCTGCTCCGCGCCGACCGCACGCCGCTCGAGGCCCTGCCGCCGAGGACGTACTCCGAGCCGCGCCGGATCAGCGGCCTGCTTCTGCCGGCGCTCGTCGACGAGGCGGTCGAGGAGACGGCAACGCGGCCCGCCGAGGTGGCCGAATCCCGGGAAGTTCCGGACGACGAGGTCGCGAAGGCTGAGCGGGGCGAGGCCGTGAAGTCGGGCGACCGGGACGGGCTTGGACAGGTCGACCGGTCGCCGGTCCCAGCAGGCTCCGATGCCGACCTGTTCCAGGAACCCACCGTTCGTTCGGTCACGTTCGAAGCTCCCGTCACCGCTGGTGTGCAGGACGAGCCGGCGGCGCCTGCGGCCGACCGGCGGACCGAGAGGGCGCCGCGCGTGTTCACCCGGGACGACCTTCGCCGCCGCACGGTCGCCGCCGGCGGTGTGGGCGTGGTTCCGGCGGCCGGGCGGCAGCCGTCATCGAGCCCCGCTTCGGGGAGGCGAGGAGCGATCCAGGTGGGGACGCCGGTGGGCCCGGGCGGCAGGCAGCCCGCGACCGCTCCGGCGCCCGGGACCTTCGGCGGCTCTCGCGGGGGGCGCTTCGAGCCGTCGGCGCGCAGCAGCGCTCAGCTCGACGTGACGATTCGGCGCCTCCCGGTGCCGGCACCCGCGCCGTAGCTAGACGACCGGCTCGAGCTGCAGCCCGGTGAGCAGCAGGGTCGGAGACCCCACCGCACCGGGCACGGGCAGGAACCGGAGATCGTCGCCGACGGCTCGGATGCCCCGGAACAACTGCCGGATCGAACCCCTGAGGCGCGCCCGCGGGATGGCGCCGAGAATGCGGTCGTGTTCCACGACGAAGCCGGTCGCTTCGATCTCGAAGCTGGCCTCCCCGCCGTTGTCCGAGTGCGGGAAGGTCACGTGGCTACGGCCGCCCGGAGCGCGGTCCAGCAGATAGCAGCCGTGACGGATTCCGCTCCGGATCGAATCCGCGGGGTCCGGACCGCGGTCGATGTAGATATGGGAGTGGCTGATTTCGGGTGGTGACCGCCAGCCGGACCGGCGCCGGCAGCCGGAGGCGGAGAAGCCCGACCAGCCGTCATTCTCCCAGGCCAGCAGAGGCTCGGCGGGTTCGCCGCCGCGGATCAGCGCCACGGCCCGTGTGGGTACGCCCTCGTCATCGACCGGAGTCCTGATCCAGCCCCCCTCAAGAGCGCCGTCGTCCAGTATCTGCAGGTCCGGTGGTCCCAGGGAATCGCCTGCACTCAGGCGCTGGAGCTTCTCCCAGCCATCGCGGCCCCTGAACAGCGGGCCGAGCAGGGCCAGCAGGCTGGTGGCGAGCGAAGGTGCCACCGCGATCTCGCCGGATGGCAGGAACGACATCGATGTGGCGCTGGCGAGCGTCAGCCGGTCGGCGACTTCCGCGGCCAGGGCGGTGGCGTCGAGGTCCGTCAGGTTGCCTGCCGCTCGATAGAGGCTGCAGGAGCCACGGGTAGCGTTCCGTTCGACGCCGAACTCCAACTGGATCGTCACCAGGCGCACTGCGGTCCGTCCGGTGACCCCGGCGCTGTTTGCGAGCACGGATGCACTGGCGCCGTCTTCGAGTCTCGCCCGGATCAGCCGGCTGCCCGGGAGCTCGGCGCGGGTTCGCTCGACGACATCGCGGATGAGGTCACGGCCGAGGGCTTCCGACTCGTCGTTCGGCACGTCGTTGCCGGCGACGTGAGGCAGCGACGCCTTGCCTGGGCAAGGTGTCGGCAGCCTGAGCGAACCGGCGCGGAGCGAGTGGCGGTTCAACCGGCGCCAGCCGCCGGGGGCAGGGAGAGGGCCGGACTCGGCGATGAAGAGCGCTCCCTGAGTCCCTCCGGCGCGCAGAGCCCAGCCTCTCTCCTCGATCACGCCGGCGTGAGAGCGCCAGTCCTCCGGGGCGGACGGCGAAGCGGCGCCGGGTCTCCAGGGGTCGATTTCGATCCGGAGGCTGCACCCGGTCTTGACGTAGAACTCGGCATTCGATGCGCCGGTACGGTCGGCCACCGCGTTCAGCGCCGTTCCGAGGGCCTGAATGGTGGGCAGCCGGAGCGGCTTCAAGCGAGACCCTCCAGGCGCACGGACGGGCTGCGGGCCCATACTGGCAGGAGAGACCCGCCCTTCGCGCACCATCCGGCGCCCGCTGCCAGCGGCCGGTCCCCGACCGCTGTCACAGCGGCGAGGAGGTCGACGGTGCGGGAACGGATCTCGACCGGCCCGACGTAGTCGACCGGACCGCTGGCGCCAATCCGCCGGGCGCAGGGCGCTCGTAGCACGCAGCCGCCGTCGAACGGGTTGAGGGTGCCGCTCTCGAACTCGCCGATGTAGAGACCTCCGGCGGCCTCCTGGAAGAGTTCCGTTTCGGGCAGATCGCTGGGCAGCAACTCGAGGTGCGTCGTGCGCGGTCCCGGCAGCAGGTGGCGGTTGGCACGGCGCGCGGCGCCGGGAATCAGGCGCTGGTACCGGCTGGCCCAGGCGAGGTCGGCGAGGGGTTGACGTACCCGGCCCCTGCGCAGCAGCCAACGGGCGATGACCGCCGTTCCTTCATCGTCGCTGAAACGCCCGCAACCATCGGGTGCGAGGCGGGGGTCGTCGAGCACGTCGAGATGGACTTCACCCAGCTTCAGACCGACGACGCTTTCCGGGGCCCCGGTGAGGGCCAGTGTGTCGGCCTCCAGGGCGTGGGCGACGACCTCGTGCAACATCACCGCGGCGGCGCAGGGTCCGAGGACGATGACGCTGGGCGTATCGGCGTGTTGCGGCAGGTTGCGCGACCTCAGGCGATCGACAAGGCAGGTGGCGACCGGATCGAGGTCCTCGTCGGCGAGCGACGGCAGCAGACCACCCCAGACGCCCCACGGGGTCTTCACGCGCAGGCTGGAGTACTCCTCGAACTGGCTGGGAGCGGAGACCTGGCCGCGAATCACCTGGACCTGCCGGCGGTGGCGCCTCACGGTGACTTCCATGGGGAAGCCCACGCGGCGCCGATTGACCGCCTTCTCGAGTTGTCGCTCGGCGCGCTCGATTTCGGCCATTCGCAGTGGTGGCCAGCGACCGATCCGGATCTTCGGCGCCGGTCCGATCGAACCGGCGGTGCCGGTGACGCGGTCGCAGCAGGAAGCGAAGGTGTATCCCGAGATCGCGTCGGTGGAGGCCAGACGGCTGGCGCCGGCCTCGATCCGGCGCACGGAAAGGCCCTGCTCTCGCCGCAGGCGAAGCCGATCATGTGTGCCTCCGGGCAGCAACTCGACCGTCTCCAGACGTTCGAAGAAGGCCTCCGCGTGTTGACCCGGGTGCACGGGAAGCCGCGCCAGAGCGTCGGTCAGCGTGCTGACGTCCGTTGCGAGTAACTCGTCGGGCCCCCGGTTGGTGGCCGTCGTCTCCATGGCCCGGATTCTAGAGGCGAAAGAGCTGTGGTAAGAAAGCCGCGCGCGATGACCAGGGAGCGGGAGTCAGTCGAAGCGGATGGCTCGGTTCGCGGCCGGCAGGCAAGCGAGTTGGAGCAGCGGCTTGAAGAGTCGCGGCTGGGCGGAGGCTCCGAGCGCATCGATCGCCAGCACGCGAGCGGCAAGTTGACGGCTCGGGAACGGGTCGATCTGCTGCTCGATCCGGGGTCGTTCGTCGAGATCGACGCGCTGGTGACTCACCGCTGCACCGATTTCGGCATGGCCGAGCAGCGCATCCCGGGTGACGGCGTGGTGTGCGGGCACGGTCGGGTGGACCAGCGCTCCGTGTACGTCTTCGCGCAGGACTTCACCGTGTTCGGCGGGTCGCTGTCTGAAACGAACGCCCGCAAGATCTGCAAGGTGATGGATCTGGCGGTCGAGAACGGCGCTCCGGTCGTGGGTCTGAACGATTCGGGCGGGGCCCGCATCCAGGAGGGTGTCGCCTCGCTGGGGGGCTACGCCGACATCTTCCTTCGCAACACGCTGGCATCGGGCGTGGTGCCCCAGATCAGCGCGATCATGGGGCCATGCGCGGGGGGCGCGGTCTACTCGCCGGCGATCACCGATTTCGTGCTGATGGTCGAGGGCACGAGCTACATGTTCGTAACCGGGCCTGACGTGATCAAGACGGTCACCCACGAGGACGTCTCGATGGAGGAGTTGGGCGGCGCGAAGACGCACGCGCGGCGCAGCGGCGTGGCGCACTTCACCGCCCCCGACGACACAGCCTGCCTGCTGGCCGTTCGCGAACTTCTGGGTTACCTGCCGGGCAACAACCTCGACGACCCGCCGCGACGGCCGACCGACGATCCGGACGACCGCGAAGCGCCTGAACTCGACGAACTGGTGCCGGTCGACCCGAACAAGCCCTACGACATCGGCGAGTTGATCCGGACCGTTGTCGACGACGGCCGGTTCCTCGAGGTGCACCGCCACTTCGCCCAGAACATCGTGGTCGGTTTCGCGCACTTCGGCGGCCGCAGCGTCGGCATCGTCGCCAACCAGCCGAACTACCTCGCCGGCGTCCTCGATATCGACGCGGCGGTCAAGGGCGGTCGGTTCGTGCGTTTCTGCGACGCTTTCAACATCCCGCTCGTCACCTTCGAGGATGTGCCGGGCTTCCTGCCGGGCGTGCAGCAGGAGCACGGCGGGATCATCCGCAACGGCGCCAAGCTGCTGTACGCGTTCGCCGAGGCGACGGTGCCGAAGATCACCGTGATCACCCGCAAGGCATACGGCGGCGCCTACTGCGTGATGGCCAGCAAGCACCTGCGCACGGACGTCAACCTGGCCTATCCGACCGCGGAGATCGCTGTGATGGGGCCGAGCGGAGCGGTCAACATCCTCTACCGCCAGCAGATCCGGGACGCGGAAGACCCCGAGGCGCTGCGTGAACGGATGGCCGCCGAGTACCGGGAGAAGTTCTCCAACCCCTACGTGGCGGCGGAGCGCGGCTTCGTCGACGCCGTGATCGCGCCGCGCACGACACGCAGGGAGATCGTGCGGGCGCTGCGGCAACTCGAGGGCAAGCGGTCCGGCGTGCCGGCGAAGAAGCACGGCAGCGTGCCGCTCTAACGGACAGGCGGGAGCGGCGGCTTACCGGAAAGACCGGGCACGAGAAAGACAACGACAGAACAACGACGGGGAGCGACCGAACGAATGAGCGACATCAGGGTAGGGATCGTCATGGGCAGCGATTCGGACTGGCCGACGATGAAGAAGGCGGCGAAGGTCTGCGCCGATTTCGGCGTCGGCTGCGAATCCCGGGTCCTCTCGGCCCACCGGACCCCGCGGGAGACGGCCGAGTGGGCCGAAGGCGCGGCCGAGCGGGGCATCGGCGTGCTGATCGCCGGCGCCGGCGTCGCCGCCGCACTCCCGGGTGTCGTGGCGGCCGCGACGATCCTGCCGGTCGTCGGTGTCCCGGTGGCGAGCGGTCCGCTGAACGGCGTCGACGCCCTGCTGGCGATCGTGCAGATGCCCCCGGGCATCCCCGTCGCGACGGTGGGCGTGAACCGGGCCGACAACGCGGCGCTGCTGGCGCTTCAGATTCTCGGGCTGGGGGACCCGGATCTTGCGGCTGCCGTGGCCGACCACCGGCGCCGGCTGGGCGAGAGCGTGGCGGCGGCCGACGAGCGTGTGCGGCGGGACTCCGAATCGCTGGAGAGCGCATGAGATTCGCGCTCGGCGCCGACCACGCCGGGGTCGAGTTGAAGAGCCATCTGGGTGAGGTTCTGCGTGCCCGCGGCATCGAGGTCGTCGACTTCGGCGCCGACGGTTCGGCCCCCGTCGACTACCCCGACAAGGCGGCGGCGGTGGCGCGAGCCGTCGCCTCGGGCGAGGCCGACCGCGGCCTGCTGGTGTGTGGCACCGGAGTCGGCATGGCGATGTCAGCGAACCGCTTCGCCGGCGTCCGGGCGGTCAACCCGAGCGACAGCTTCACGACCCGGATGTCCCGCGCCCACAACGACGCGAACGTCCTCGCCCTGGGGGCCCGCGCCCTCGGCCCCGGCCAGGCCTCCGAACTGCTCGAGGTCTTCCTCGACACCCCCTTCGACGGCGACCGCCACAGCGGTCGCGTCGCGAAGATCGACAGCGCGGCCGAGTAGCACACCCTCAGGCCTCCGGACAGGCTGGAGGGCGTCGGCGCCGAGGACGTTCCCTGGGCAGTTTCAACCGCGGTAACCGGTGATGAAGTCTCGTGCGGCCGCCGGCACGCCGCAGCGGGCCCGCAGGGCGGTTCGGACCTCGCCGACCAGGTAGAGCGAGCCGGTGACGACCAGGATGCGGGCCGGATCCGCGGGCGCGTCCAGGCATCGAGCCAGCGCGCTTGCCGGGTCGGGGTCGACGACAGCACGACGGTTCCTGAGGAGCGGCAAGAGCGTTTCGGGTGACGCCGCCCGCCGATGGTCGGGCGCCGTCAGGACGATCCGGTTGGCTCGCTCGGCCAACTGGGACAGGCAGCGTTCCGGTTGCTTGTCGGCCAGGGCTCCGTACAGAAGATCGAACTCGAGGCCTGTCTCGTCGAGGTAGGAGCGGAGCGCGGCTGCGCCGGCGGGGTTGTGGGCCGCGTCGAAGAGGACGCGGCGGGGAGCCGCATCGGCTTCGATCTCGACCCACTCCAGGCGGCCCGGCCAGCGCACCGCCTCCAGCCCTTGCCTGGCCGCCTTGGGGTCGAACTCTCGCTCGTCGAGTGCGCAGAACTCCTCTGCCGCGCGCAGCGCGAGGGCGAGGTTGGTGAGCTGGTGGCCGCCGGCGAGTGGCGCCCGGAAGGCGTACCGGGCGTTCGGTGTGGTCAACGAGAGCTTCGACGAGGTTGCGGCTTGACGATCGAACGTGACCTCGGAGGCTGCGTTGACCAATCGGGCGCCGCAGACCGCGGCGCAGCGGTGGAGTTCGCGTTCGACTTCCGGCGGCGACCGCCAGGTCAGGCACTTGCGGCCGGGTCGCATCACGCCGGCTTTCTCGCCCGCAATCGACGTCAGGGTCCAGCCGAGTTGCTGCGCGTGGTCGCGGGCGACCTGGGTGATCACACAGAGCACGGGGCCCGAGACGTTCGTCGCGTCGAGACGGCCGCCCAGGCCGACCTCGAAGACGGCCGCGTCGACCTCCTGTTTCGCGAAGTGGAGCCAGGCCGCGGCGGTGAGACTCTCGAAGTAGGTAGGCGGCGCCGGTCCGGCGGCAGTGAGTACGCGTCGGAGGTGGGATCCGAGTTCGGCCTCGGTGATCGCCTCGCCGTCGATGCGGAGGCGCTCTTCGACGTGCTCGAGGTGGGGGGAGGTGTAGAGGCCGCAGCGGAAACCGGCGGCCGTCAGGAGCGACGCCAGCGCCGCGCTCGTCGAGCCCTTCCCGTTCGTGCCCGCGACCAGGATCGTGGGTACTCCCAGTTGGGGATTGCCGAGGGCGCCGAGGAGGTCGCGGATCGCGTCGAGGCCGAACTTCTGGCCCCAGACCTCGAGCCGGTCGAGGATCTCCTGGGCCGAAGGTCTGGTCTGGCCGGTCACGTGGCGGCGCAGCATAGCGCCGCAAGATTCCCGCAGACCGCTACACTAGGCGCCTCATGTCCGGTCACAGCAAGTGGAGCACGATCAAGCACAAGAAGGCGGCGCAGGACGCCAAACGCAGCAAAGTCTTCACACGCATCCTCAAGGAGGTTGTCGTAGCGGCCCGGCTCGGTGGCGGCGATCCGGCGGGCAATCCCAGGCTGCGCCACGCGCTGTCGGAGGCGAAGGCCCACAACGTGCCGGGGGACAACATCGACCGGGCGATCAAGAAGGGGACCGGGGAACTCGAGGGCGTGTCCTACGAGGAGGTCACCTACGAGGGCTACGGCCCCGGCGGGGTCGCGGTCCTGGTCGAGACGCTGACGGACAACCGGAACCGGACCGTGTCTGAGGTGCGGCATCTGTTCACCAAGCACGGTGGAAACCTCGGCGAGAACGGCTGCGTCGCCTGGATGTTCCACCGGCGGGGCTTCTTCGCGTTCGACCGTGAATCGATGGAGGAGTCCGGGATCGACGAGGAGGCGCTGGTCGAGCTGGCGCTGGAACTCGAAGCCGAGGATTTCTCGGTCGAGAAGGACAGCTACAACGTCTACACATCGGTCGAGGCCTTTCACGCAACGAAGGACGAGGTCGAGGCGCGCGGCCTCGTGACTGGTGTCGCCCAGTTGACGATGGAGCCCCAGAACCTGGTCCGGGTCGATGAAGCGGTGGCGGGTCAACTCGTTCGGCTGATCGATGCGCTGGAGGACCAGGACGACGCGCAGCACGTCTGGGCCAACTTCGACCTGGACGACGAGTTGCTGGAGCGGCTGGCTTCTTGATGGCCGCGGCGCAGCCGTGATCGTCGCGCCGCATCCTGCTCGCCGCACCCAGCCGTGAGCGGCGCAGCGTAGCCGTGATCGTCCTCGGTCTGGATCCCGGCAGCCGGTACACCGGCTACGGCGTGGTGGAACAGGAAGGGTCACGGCTGAGGGAGTTGGACTCGGGTCGCATCTCCCTGGTGTCCGAACCGGATATGGCGGCGCGGTTGGCTCGCCTGGCGGAGGGCGTCGAGCAGGCCCTCGACCGCTGGCAGCCCGCCGGCGCCGCCCTGGAGACCCTGTTTCACGGCCGCAACAGCCGCTCGCTGATCGCGCTCGCCCAGGCGCGGGGCGTCATCCTTTCGGTGCTGGGTCGCCGAGATTTGAAGGTGGAGGAAGTTTCGCCCGCGGAAGTCAAGAAGGCGGTGTGCGGCAACGGCCGGGCCGACAAGACCCAGGTGGCGCGCATGGTCGACGTGTTGTTGGGTGCCGGAGCGGGCCGGCGCAGCGCGGACGCGTCGGATGCGCTGGCCGTGGCGATCTACTACGTGCAGCAGCGTCCGCTGCAGAGGGTCGTGGAGGCGGCCCGGAGTGCGCGTTGAACCGGGTCGAATCCACGGTTCCAATGCGGTAGCCGTGTGCTATATTGCTCCACCGTTCCAAGGTGAGCCAGGCACCTCTCTCGGATTAGAGACCATGTGTAGGGGTCACCGTCCGTCCAGAATCGCGTCCGCCGATGGCGGGCGGTTCAATTCGGCCCGTCCCTGGCGGGTACACAGGTTTTGAGGAGGTAGCTAGGTGAACATTGGTGGCACGTTCTGGAAGTTGATGAACGAGGGCGGTCCCGTCATGTGGCCACTGCTCGCATTCTCCGTCATTGCACTCGCGGTGGTGGCCGAGCGGTTGTACGCGCTGTGGCGCGCCCGGATCAACGTTCACGAGTTCCTCCCCAAGGTGCGGAAGGCGCTGGTGGTCAACCGGTCGATCCGCGACGCGGTGAAGGTCTGCGAGGAGTACCGGGGTCCGGTCGCCTCGATCCTCAAGGCGGGGCTGATGAAGTACGGTCAGCCCAAGGAAGACATCGAGAAGACGATCGAGAACGCGGCCCTGTTCGAGATGGGCCGCCTGGAGCGCGGTCTCGCCGTTCTGGCGACGACCGCCAACGTCGCTCCGCTGCTCGGCTTCTTCGGCACGGTGACCGGCATGATGGCCGGTTTCGACGCTCTCGCGGCGCAGGGCCTCTCCAACCCGGGCGCGGTCGCCACGGGTATCAAGGAGGCCCTGACGACGACGGCCGGCGGTCTCGCGGTCGCGATTCCCACGCAGCTCGCATACAACTACTTCATGAGCCGGATCAACAAGTTCGTGCGCGATATCGAGACCGCCGCGAACATGCTGCTCGAGACGTTCGGCGAGATGGAGCGCAGCGGTGTTTCGCCCGAGAGCGGCGAAGGCAACTAGGGTCTCTTCAGGTCCCAAGGCGAGGACAGCGACATGAAGCTCAAGGCATCCATCGAGCACAAGCCGAACATCCCGACGGCCTCGATGGCCGATATCGCCTTCCTGCTGATCATCTTCTTCATGCTGACGATCACCTTCGAGGTCGACAAGACCCAGGTGCAGTTGCCGAAGACGACCCTCAGGTACGAGATCCCGAAGAAGGCCGCCTACGTGTCGGTCGATCCGAACGGGCGCATCCGCGTATCCGACGGCAACTCGCAGAGTTCCCTGGTCAGTGCGGCCGACGAGGTGCTCTCGATGGCCGCCACCGTGATCGCGACCGATCCGCAGAAGACCTTCGTGGTCAAGTCGGACGGCGACGTGCCGTGGGAGAAGGTCGACGAGGTCCTGGATGCCCTCAAGCGGGCCAAGGTGCGCGACCTGCGCCTTCTGTCCGATCAGCGAACGGTCGACGACCTCTAGAGGGCGTGCAGGGCTATGCTGGAGCTTGACGATTCGGATGGAGGCTCAGAATGAAGATTGAACGTGACCGCCCGGACGACGAGATTCCGACCTCGTCGATGGCCGATATCGCCTTCCTGCTGATCGTGTTCTTCATGGTGACGACCACCTTCACGGCCACCCGCGGGCTCGACTTCGCGCTACCGGAGGACGACGACAACCCGCCGGTCATCGAGAAGGAAGAGTCCGTGCTGATCGAGATCTTCCCGGGAGGGAATCTGGTCGTGGACCAGAATCCGATGGAGCTCGGCGAGATCATCGAGTACCTGAAGCCGAAGCTGGAGCGGAATCCGAAGAAGCCTGTGATCATCCGGCCGGATATCGCAACGGAGTACAGGTACATGGTCGAGGTCTACGACGAGTTACGGCAGGGCGAAGAGCACGGACTGTCGGAACCGATCAACATTTCCGTGCCGACTCAGCGCGAAATCCAGAGCTTCTGGTACTAGGAATGGGCGCGGCAGAAAGAACAGGGTGCGCCGGCCTGTCATCCGGCATCCGGCGCAAAGCGCCGGTTTCCGGATGTTCTGCCGCGCTGGATCAGGCGTTCCGGAATAGGACCGACCCCGACCCCGATTACAGTTGACACGCGGAAACCACACGTCGAACAGAACAACGAAGAGGTACCCCGGATGAGTGACGAGAACCTCGAAGCGGCTGAATCCCCGGCAGAGGGGCCACAAGCGGAAGAAGCCCAGGCGGACACGCTGACGTCAGCGGAGCAGGGCTTCCTGACCTACGTGGAGGAAACCCGGGAGGACAACAAGACCTTCCGCTACTCGTTCGGCCTCGCCGTGCTACTGCACGCGATCCTGCTGATCGTCAAGCTGCCCGACCTCTACGGCGAAGTCGTGGCGCCACCGCCGAAGCCCAAGGTCTTCGTGGTCCAGCAGGTGCGCTTCAAGCCGCCACCGCCGGAAGTCGAGCAGCAGATTCCGAAGCCCAAGTCGAAGAAGGTGCCGATCCCCGATCCGACGCCCGATGAGCCGGAACCGATCCGCATCGACGAGCCCGAGGAGATCGACATTCCCGAGGTTGACGACCTGGACCTGTTCGACCTCCCTGAGGCGCCGCCTCCGCCGGAGCCGACCGGGCCGATCTACGTCACCGGCGATGTGACGAAGCCCGCGAAGATCAACGAGGTCAAGCCGCAGTACACCGAGATCGCGCGCAAGGCGCGGATCCAGGGTGTCGTCATTCTTCAGGCGACGATCGACAAGAACGGCGACATCACGGACGTGAAGGTGCTGAAGGGCCTGCACATGGGCCTCAGCGAGGCCGCCGTGACGGCGGTCAAGCAGTGGAAGTTCAAGCCGGCGACGCTCAACGGCAAGCCGGTAGCCGTCTACTACAACCTGACTGTCAACTTCCAGCTCCAGTAGCGGGGTATTGGGGAGTTCAGGCCGGTGAGGCGCTTGCGCCGAGCCGGCCGTCGTCATCAAACGAACCCGACGTGACCGTCCACTTCCGATTCCAGCAGCCGGGAGTATCTGGCGCCCTATGAAGGAGGCCCGATAGATGACCAACCGCCGATCCGCCAACCGCCTGTCCACTTGCGCCCTTGCAACGGCCCTTGCACTGCTCGCCGCGTCCACCGCATCCGCCGGCTGGGACGAGGGGGTAGCGGCATTCAAGGCCGGCAACTACGCCCAGGCCATCGCCGAGTTCCAGCAGTTCGTCGAAGAGAGGACTGACGAAGACGCGCAGGTGGTGGGGTACCAGATGCTGGCCCAGTCCCTGCTCCGGGGCGGCAAGGCCAAGGAGTCCGTGGCGGCCTTCCAGAAGCACCTCGAGTTGAAGCCCGGTGATGTTGGAAGCCAGATCGGCTTGGGGCAGGCCTACTATCAGAGCGGCAACCCCAGGGACTGCGTGACGACGTTGAACAGGTTGAATGTCGGCAGCCTGCCGGAGCCCTACCAGATTCAGGTGTACCAGATGCGCAGCGCGAGTCAGGCCACGCTTGGCAACACCCGTGCAGCGGCTGGCGACCTGGGCAAGGTCGCTGACCTGAAGGGTGACGCCAAATCGCGGTTCGAGTACGGCCGGATGCTGCACAACGACGCTCAGCTCGACGCTGCGATCGGTGCCTACGAGCGTGCGGTGTCGATGGACGGCAACCAGGCGGAGTGGAAGCAGGCGCTCGTCAACGCCCTGAAGGTCAAGGGTCGGAGCACACAGGGCTCGGCCAAGGTCGGCGTCTACACCAAGGCCGAGAATTTTGCTCGCAGTCTGGTGGCGGGCAGCCCGTCCTACGACAACCTGCTCCTTCTGGGCGAGGTTCAGTTGGGGGCCAAGAACTACGACGCGGTGGTGTCGACCGTCCAGCAGGCCATCTCGAAGAAAGCGAACGATTGGCACGCGCACTACTACCTCGGGCAGGGCCTTGGCTCGCTCGAGCGTTACAACGAGGCCGAAGGACCGCTGAACACTGCTCTTCCCCTGGCTCCCGGTGAGACCGAGAGAAAGCAGATCCAGGGCTATCTCGGTTTCGTGCTCTCGAAGCAGAACAAGTACGACCTGGCGATCGCGGCGTATGAGAGTGCCGGTAACGCGGCTGGTGCCGCGCGGGTGCGCGAGAACAAGCAGATCGAGCAGGAGAACCTGGAAGCCGACGAGCACAACAAGAACATCGAAGAGTTGGAGCGCACGCGCGAGGAACTCCGCCGGCAACTGGAGGAACTCCCCGGAGGGACTGAACCGCCGCGTCGGTAGGAGGTCTGGAAGCAGCTCGGATACGTGTTCTGGAGTCAGGGAAGGTACGCCGAAGCCGCCAATGCCCTCGGGAACGCTGGCGACTTCGAGAGTGTTCGTCGGGTGCGTGAGGGCCGACGGATCGCGGTGGAAGAGCAACAGATCGCCGAGGAGGACTTGAGGTCCCGTCTCAAGGAGTGGCGCGGCAGTCCCTGGCACCCCTCGGGGTAGAACCCCCCAGAGGGGCGTCTGGCCGACCGCCTCGGGAGTCGGTGCTTCCCAAGGACCCTACGCGAGTTTCCGGCGCAGAATCTCCTGCGCCGCCCGGGGTTCGGCGCTACCGCGGGACGCCTTCATGACCTGCCCGACCAGGTAGCCGAGGGCCTGCTTGCGGCCGCCGCGGTACTCGTCGGCGGCCTTGCCGTTGGCCGCGATGGCGGCGTCGGCCCAGGCTTCGAGCTGGTCATCGTCCCGCACCTGTCGCAGCCCGAGACGGTCGACGATCTGGTCTGGAGTCTCGTCCGAGTCCCACGCCTCGGCGAGCACATCCTTGGCGGCGGTGGCCGACAGGTCGCCGGAGTCGACCAGGGCTACGATGGCGGCCAGGCGCTCGGGTGGGATCGCTCCCCTTCCCGACTCGCGGGAATCGCCGGAATCGCGGGCCAGAAGGCCCGCGTCACGGTGGATCTTCCGTTCCTTCAACTCGCGGAGGATTTCCGTCATCACCCAATTCGCGATCGACTTCGCGCCGGTTGGGTGGGCGGCTACCGCGCGCTCGTAGTACGCCGCGAGGGCGACGCTGCCGGAGAGAAGAACGGCTTCTTCGGCGCGCAGCCCGTAGGCGTCGCGGAACCGTGCGCTCTTGACCCACGGCAGCTCGGGGAGCGACGCCGCCTGACGTTTGACGCGGCCCTGTGTGAGCAGCAGGGTGGGTAGGTCGGGCTCTGGAAAGTAGCGATAGTCGTGTGCTTCTTCCTTGGACCGGAGAGTGCGCGTGGCGCCGCTCGCGGGCTCGAAGCTGCGTGTCTCCTGCTCGACCCGAGCCCCGGCGGCCAGAATGTGCAACTGCCGCTCCCGTTCGTACTCGAGCGCCTTGGCGACGTGACGGAAGGAGTTCAGGTTCTTGACCTCCGTCTTCGTGCCGAGCGTGTCGGAACCTGCCGGACGCAGGGAAAGGTTGGCGTCGCAGCGCAGACTGCCCTCCTCCATGTTGCCGTCGCTGGCGTCGGTGTAGAGAAGGACCTGGTGAAGGGTCTGCAGGTAGGCCTGCGCATCCTCGGGCGAGCGAATCTCGGGTTCGGTGACGATCTCCACCAAGGGTACGCCGCAACGGTTGAAGTCGACCAGGCTCCGTCCCGGCAGCGGACCGCCTCCCGGCACCTCGTGCAGCAGCTTGCCGGCGTCCTCCTCGAGGTGGATCCGATGGAGCCGCACGTTGCCGCCCGACGGCAGTGGCACCGATCCCCCTTCCGCCAACGGCTCGTCGTACTGACTGATCTGGTAGCCCTTCGGCAGGTCGGGATAGAAGTAGTTCTTGCGGGCGAACACGGACCGCGGCTTGACCTCGCATCCCAGCGCCAGCGCGAGCCGGATGGCAAGGTCGACGGCGTGCTGGTTGGTCACCGGCAGGGTGCCGGGATAGCCGAGACAGACCGGGCACACGAGCTCGTTGGGCTCGGCGCCGAACCGGTTCTCGCAGCGGCAGAACATCTTGGTCCTGGTGCGGAGCTGAACATGGACTTCCAGCCCGATGACCGTTTCCCAGGCGGCATCGAGGGCTGCGGGAGAGAGTCCCGGATTCGCCGTGCTCTGCGCTACGCTCATGTCCGTCACGATGGCCGCGGCATCCTACAGCAGCTACCGGTGGTGAAGCCCCCATCGGTCGCGGCGTCCATCGTCCACCGCTGCGGAGCAGTCCGGGCTGCCTTCCTGGGCGCGCTGCCGGGCGCTGAGGGGCTTGGGCCGGAGGATGCCTTTCGACTCCTGGCGCGTGATGTGAAGGCGGCCGAGAAGGCTTCGCCCGCCTGGTTGAAGCAGCGGCACAGCGCCGAGGCGCTGCGGGTGGAGGAACCGGGCTTCAGGGGAGAGGGCGATGCGCTGGTCGTTTCTCGCCCCGGCGTCGCGGCGACCGTCTTCGTTGCCGACTGCGTGCCGGTGCTCATTGCCGCGGGTGAGAGCGTGGCGGCGGTCCACGCCGGCTGGCGGGGGCTGGCGGGGGGCGTTCTCACTTCGGCGATGCGGGCGATGAAGCGCGCCGGTGGCGCCGATCCGGCGATGGCCGAGGCCTGGATCGGTCCGGCGATCGGGCCGTGCTGCTATGAGGTTGGCGAAGACGTCGCAAGGGAGGTGGAAGCAGCGAGCGCCGCCGAAGTCGTCATCCGCCGGCCAGGCCGCAAACCGCACCTCGATCTGGTCCTGGCGGCTTCGAAGCAGCTTGCCGCGTTGGGCGTGGACCGCGCCTCGAGCAGCGGTCGCTGCGTTCGTTGCGATCCGGAGTGGTGGAGCTACCGGCGCGACGGCGCGGGTGCGGGCCGGAACTACGCGTTTATCTGGCGTACGGATGACATCCGGGACACGGATGGCGCGCCGACGCACCGCGGCGGCCGATCAGTTCCGTGAGTCCCCGTCGGAGGCCGCGGGACGCGAACTGCGGCTGTGAGTCCTGCGAGTGGGGTCGATGCCCAGCGACCGCAGAAAGGCCAGGTCGCGTCCGTTGATGCGAAACGTCGGTGGCGGCAGCGGCCGCCTGGTCGAGGAGGTCTCGTCGACCCCGCCGTCATCGTCGTCCTCGCTCTTCTTGCAGTCGAGGAAGAGGTTCAGCGTGTAGCCTTCGCGCCGGATCGACTCGAGCCGATCGTGGACCTCGGGCGACTCGGCCATTGCCTCGCAGAGAGACCGCGTAAGTTCTTCGAGTAGTTGCTTGAGCCGGGGTTCCATGGGCCGACGACCATTATCCCAGACCGCAGCCGATCATGACACCGCGGGTTCGCGACGGGACGATGCGGCCGCCTGGCGGCCGGTGCGCGACGCGCTTGCCGGGGCGGGCTGGGCGCCGGTCTCGTTCGAGCCGCTGGCCGGCGACGTCTCCGCCCGGCGATACGCCCGGCTGCGTCTTGCTTCGGGCGAGCGGCGGATCGTCTGCTCCTATCCCGCCGAGATGAGGGATGTGGCGGCGCGGTTTGTCGGCTCTACCGACCTGCTGGCATCGGTCGCCGTGCCGACACCGAGGCTGGATGACTACTCGCTCGAACCTCCGGTCTGGGTTCTCCAGGAGGACCTGGGCCCGCGCACCCTGTACGAGAGGTGGATCGAAGGCGGCAGTGGCGCCGGTGTGGACCTGAGCCGTCGACTGGCGGAAGCCAGGGAACTCATCGGGCGGATACAGCGACTGCCGCTTGACGCGGTTAGGGCCCTGGGCTCGCCGCCGCTCGATGGCGACCTGTTGAAGTTTGAACTCGACCAGACATGGGAGCGTTTCCTGGAACCGCGGGGGCTGGTTGCGGACCCGGGGTTGGCGAAACAGGTTCGGTCTGTGTGCTCCACCCTCTGCGAGCGGCTCGATTCGGCGGCGAGGTTGCCGTGTCACCGCGACTTCATGGCCCGGAACCTGATGCTGCGCGGCCCGGCTGCGGAGGGCGGCCCCGAGGAGCTGGTCGTGATCGACCACCAGGATCTGCGGCTGGGCCCGCCGAGCTACGACCTCGCCTCGCTCCTTAATGACACCGTGACCCTATCGGCCCGAGAACGGCGCCGGCAGTTGCCTGCCGCGTATGTGGACTCTGACCGCATGTCGCAGTACGTTGCGGCGACGGCCCAGCGCACACTGAAGATCGCGGGAACCTTCGCGTACTTCGCCACGGTCGGCAGCGACCGCTATCTGCGGTTGATCCCACCGGCGCTGCGCAGGTTCCTGGATGCCCTCGAGGCTCTTCCCGAGGGTCGCGAGCTGGCTCCCCGGTTGGGCGAGGCGTGGGCCCCGGTTCTCGCCTAGGGCGGCAGAAGATCCGGAAGCCGGCCAGAACCCGGGTGGCGCGATCCGCGCCACCCGCGAACCAGTCGGTGCGCCCGTCAGCGGGCGCACCGATGGCAGCCCGGCGCACCCAGTATGCGCCCAGTTCCCTGCAAGTCAGCGCTGCGTCCACGCAGCGCTGACTGCTAGTATCCGAAGCCGACTTCGAGAGGAGAACGCCATGCCCTCCCTTGGCATCCAAGAGCTACTCGTCATCTTCGTCATCCTGCTGGTCATCTTCGGTGGCAGCAAGCTGCCCCTCCTTGGCCGCGGCATGGGCGAGGGCATCCGCAACTTCAAGCGGGGCCTGCGCGGCGACGACTCCTCCGAACTGGAGGAGAAGAAGTCCTAGGCGCGGCAGAAACTGGGTGCGCCGGCGTCCCCGCCGGCATCCGGCGCGAAGCGCCGGCTTCTGACCTTCTGCCGCGCTCAGCCGCCGGCGAGGACGGCGAAGTCGAGGCCGCGAGGATTGACGGCCGCCCAGGCAGCGCGGTGGTGCTCGACGTACAGGCGGAGCACTCTGTTCGTGAACTTCCGGGTCTCCCGGAAGGGCGGCATCCCCTGGAAGCGGCTGACCTCTCCGGGTCCCGCGTTGTAGGCCGCGAGCGCCAGCACCAGGTCGCCGTCGAAACGGCGCAGCAGGGAGGCCAGGTAGCTCGCCCCGGCATCCAGGTTCTCACTGGGGTCGTACACGTTGGCGACGCCGTACTGCTCGGCGGTCGCCGGCATCATCTGCATGAGGCCGAGCGCGCCCTCCGGTGAAACGGCCAGCGTGTCGAAGGCGGACTCGGTCTGGGCGACGGCCGCAACGAGGAGCGGGTCGATCTCGTGACGCTCCGCGACGGTAACGATCTGGGCGCCGAAGGGAATGCGCCGCAGCAGGTTCCGAACCGCGTCTCCGTCGGCGGCGCCGATGAAGAGCGCGAAACTCTCTCCCCGTGTTCGGATCTTCTCGTAGAACGGCCGGCCGTCCGGGGATGTGCGGGCCGTGGCCGTCCCGGACGCCGGGTCGAGCCAGGCCTGGATTTCCTCGAACAGAGCGACATCCCCAAGATGCGGTGGCGGCAGCAGCGTGTCGGGCTGCCTTCCGGGCGCCGTATCCCGCACCGAGACGGCCAGAATGGCGCCAGCGGCCACAACGACCGCGAGAGCCTTCTTGCCGGTGGTGGTGTTCGAGAGGTACATGAGAAGTGTGGAGTGCGGTGTGCCGGAGACCCGGGTAGCCGCCGTGAGGACGGTCGTTCTCGGCTTCGCACGATCCGGCCGGTAACGGCGGAGCGGATTTGTTGCTGGAGGCGTTCGCCGGCGGTCGGAGGGAACGTCTTCCTGCGCTTGGCAGCAAGCGGTATGCCAACCTCGTCTCGTTTCCCAGCCGACCATCTGGGGCGGAGTTCTATTTCGATTGGTTCCTCTTGCCGGATGGACGATACTCGGACGACTGGATGCGAAGAGCGTCGACCTTGGTGCGCAGGGTGTTCCGGTGGATGCCGAGATTGTTGGCGGAGCGGCTGAGATTGCCCTGGTTGAGTTGTAGGGAAGCGAGGATGAACTGCCGTTCGAAGATCCGACGAGCTTGAGCAAGACTGACGCCCTGGCTGACCAGATGCCTGACGAGCTGATCAAGCCGGTCGCCCAGGTCTCCCGTCGCGTCCTCGGGAACGCCGTCGTCTGCGCTGCGTTGCTTCAAGGCGAGTCGCGTACCGAAACGGTGATTTTAGCACAGATCGGAGGTCCGGGGGGCGCTTCTGACGTTGGGTCACGGGCGCAAGGCGCCGAGATCCCCCGACGGCGCCGCGGCCCGTTCGCTCAGCCGTCGTCTTGCAGCCGCGACAGCGATTCGGTAGCCAGGCGGGCGGCTCCGGAGTCCGGGAAGCGTCTCGAGACTTCCCGGAAGCGGCGCCTGGCGCCCTCCGTGTTGCCGAGTCGCTCGAGGGTTCGACCAACCTTGACCAGAGCGTCGGGAACCTTGTTGCCGAGCGGGTACTCGTGGAGCATGGTCTGGAATGCGGCCATGGCGCCCCGGTTGTCACCCCGGGCGAACCGGCATTCGCCGATCCAGTAGAGCGCGTTGTCCGACAGATCGCTGTCCGGGAAGTCGTCCAGGAAGCGCTGGAACCCCAGTTCGGCTTCCACGTAGTCGTGGCCCAGGAACTTCTCGTGGGCGAGGTCGTAGAGTTCCTGGCCCGCTTCGCCGACTTCCTGTTCCGCCTCGGCGATGGTCGCTGGCGCGCCGGTTTCGTCCGCGCCGGCGCCGTCCTCCGGTTCGGCCGCGCCGACGGGCGGCGTGTCGGCTGGCGCTTCCGCCGGCGTGTCGTCGAGCTCCGTGACCTCAAGTACCTGCACCCGGGCGGGAGGGGGCGGCTCGAACGGGACCGGTGGCGGAGGCGCGGTTGCCAGCGTCCTGACCTCCTCGAGCGCCGTTGCGACTTCCGTGATGCGTTCACGCAGCCGGGCGTTCTCCGATTCGCTCTCGGCCAGCAGTCCTTCGAGGTGCTGGACCCGCTCTTCAAGTAGCTCGAGGTCGGCCCGGACACCCTCGTTCGGGGTCGCCAGGCGGTTCATCAACTCGCGTGGTGACTCGGTGGAGGCACAGCCGACGCTGAAGCCGCCGATGGCGAGCGCGACCGTCAGGCAGAGGGGCGCTGGCCGACGCGCGGGCGCGTCGCGGCGGCGCGGGCAGCCGACGTCAGCTTCCGGGACCATCCTCGCCTTCGGGCTCTGCTTCGCCGCCGCGGGCCGGCCGTGGCGGGGCTGGCGGGAGGTCGCTTCGCATCTTTCGGATCTTCTCCGGCGAAGGCACCTTCTTGATCCAGGGACTGCCGGCGTACTCGCTCCACAACTGTTCGCACGCGTCACGCAGATAGTCGACCACATCCAGCCCGGCGTCGAAACGGGCCCGCTTGAGCACCTGGACATAGGTGAGGCACATGTAGGCGTGGATCTTGTCCTTGTCCGGGTAGTCCGGATACTGCTCGAGCATCCCCCTGAAGCGTTCGCCGGCCGCCCTCGGAGTGCGGGATCGGTAGTAGTAGCTGCCGACGACGAACTCGTGCTCCGCGAGTTGGTTCCGGACCTCGACGATCCGCTGGGCGGCCTGGCCAGCGTACTGGCTGGTCGGGTAGAGCCGGCGGACGTTCTCGAACTCGCTCAGCGCCTGGCGGGCGGTCTGTTGATCGCGGTCCGGTTTCTCGATCCGCTCGGCGAGCGCGGAGGCGAGACGAAACTGGGCGTAGGACGCGCGCTCGGAGGTGGGGAAGCGGTTCAGGAAGTCGCGATAACGCTGCTCCGCCTCGACGTAGGACTGGTAGCCGCCACGCAGGTACAGTGCGTCCGCGGCCAGCAGCAGCCCTTCCCGGCCGGTTTCCGAGTTCGGCTCGACTTCGAAGGCGTGGACGAGGTGCTGGAGCGCCTGGGAGAACTTCTCGTCCGTCATGAGCTGCTTGCCGATGTCGAGCGCTTCGGAGGACGACAACCGGAGGATCGGATCGTCCTTGACGCCTCCGCAGGCGACGACGAGCGCGAGTCCCGCCGCGGCGAGCAGCGTTCTTCCGGTCAGCCGCGTCATTCGTTCGCCTGCCGGCGGAGAGCCGCTAGTGCCTCGACCGGACTCTCCGCGGCGAAGACGCCGGAGCCCACGACCGCCACGTCCGCTCCGGCCGCCGCCACCTCGTCGAGGTTTCCCGGCTTGATGCCGCCGTCCATCTCGATGGCAGTCGAGAGTTCACGGGCAGCGATCTCGGCGTGTAGCCGACGCGCCTTGTCCAGTACATGGGGCTGGAACGCCTGACCTGCGAAGCCCGGCTGAACGGACATCAGGACGACGAAGTCCAGGTGCTCCAGGTAGGGCAGGACCTCGTCCAGGGCCGTACCGGGGTTGACCGCGACGCCGGCGCCGGCGCCCGAATCGCGAATCGTCTCCGCCAGCCGAACCGGTTCCGGCGTCGCCTCGTGGTGGAACGACACCCAGGTCGGTTCGGTGTCCAGGTAGCTGTCGAGGAGGACGTCGGGGTTCGAGACCATCAGGTGGATGTCGAAGCCCACTCGGCTTCGTTTCGCCAGGTCGGCGATGACCGGTGGCCCGAAGGTGAGGTTGGGCACGAAGTGGCCGTCCATCACGTCGACATGGATCAACTGGGCGCCGCCGTTCTCGCAGTGTTTGACGGCCGTGGCAAGGTCGGCCAGGTCCGCCGCCAGGATCGAAGGCGCGATCTTCATCGTTCGGGTTCTCTGAGGCGGCGGGTTGTTTGGAAACCGGGACGGGTTCAGTGGCTTTCCTGCGCGGCGACGACCAGGGCGATCGAATCGCCTTGTCGCAGGGGATGGCCCGGAAGTGGATACTGACGCAGAACGATCCCGGCTTCGACGCCTTCGTAGGGCTCGTACTTTACCCTTCCGAAGCGGAATCCGCGTGTCTCGAAGTAGGAGCGCACGGGCGCTTCCGGCAGGTCGATCAGATCGGGCATGACGAACGAGGCGCCCGGGTTCGCCAGGCTGACCATCACGTCGACCCGGGAAGAGGGTTCGACCCGGCTGCCGGGAGGTGGACTCTGACGGATCACGGTGCCGGGGGCGCCAAACTCCGCGTACACGCTCCGGCTCCTGCCCAACTGCAGGCCGGAGGCCGCGAGACTGACCTGAACCGTCTGCAGGACCTGACCGGTCAGATCCGGCGTTTCGACGAGTTGGCGTCCCCGTGACAGGTGGATCACGACGCCGCTGTCCTGCTTGACGGCGCTGCCGGCCGCCGGGTCGTGCCGAAGTACATGGCCCGCCGGGACCGTTTCGTCGTGGCGGTCCTGTTCGACCCGCCGCACGGTCAGGCCGGCGGCGGCCAGAGTGTCCTCGGCCTCGCTCACGTCCAGACCGACCAGGTCGGGCACGGCGATCACTCCGCTGCGAACGAAGTTGGACAGCGCCAGATAGGACGAAGCGCCGAGCAGGGCGGTCAGCAGCCCGGCGTACAACCCGCCCACGACGAGACGCTTCAGCCACCGCCTGCGCAGCGTGTCAGCGAGCCGGCGCGCGAGAATCTCGTGCCTTCGCATTCAGCGCCCCAGGAACGGCAGGTTCTTCACCAGGTCGGAGTAGAGCGCGAACATCATGATGCTGACGATCACCACGAGGCCGAACTGGGTCACCAGGTTCTTGACACGGATCGAGACATCGCGCCGCAGGACGCTCTCGAACAGCAGAATGGCGAGCTGGCCGCCGTCCAGCAGCGGGATCGGCAGCAGGTTCAGAATGCAGATGTTCAGGCTGATCAAGGCGGTCAGGAAGACGAGGTCGTTGAAGCTCCGGCGCGCCGCCTGGCCGCTGATCCGCGCGATCTCGATGGGCCCGGCGATGGCGCTCTGGGGAGAGGCGCGGCGTTCGACCAGCCTGCCCAGGAAGCCGAAGATCTCGGTTGTCGTCTCCCAGTTGATGCGCGCGCTCTCGATCAGGGCAGCGCCGGGCGCGACACGCTGGTACGAGAAGTGGCTGATCGCGATGCCGGCCCGGCCGACCCCGCCTTCATCCGCCGGCACGAACCGGACCTCGAGGCGCTCATCGGCGCGGCCGATCTCGAGGCTGACCTCTTCGCCTGCTTTCGGTTCCACCAGCCGCCGGAAGTCGTCCGCGTCGGCGATGGGGTGTCCGTCGACCGCGTAGAGCGTGTCGCCGTACCGGATGCCGGCCCGCTCGGCCGGTGTGCCTTCGAACACTTCGCGAACGCGCGGAAGCAGGCTGGCGTACATGCCGGCGTCACCCAGTTCGTGACGCGGAACCCGGCGCGGTACGAGCACCGTGCTCAGTGTCATGCCGTCGCGCTCAAAGTCGACCGCGAGACGCCGTTCCGGCGACACAAGGACGATGTTCGCGACCTCGCGCCAGTCGGACACATCTTCCTCGTCCAGGCGCAGAATGGTGTCGCCAGCCTGCAATCCGGCCTCGGAGGCCGCGGACTCGGGAGCCACGGCACCGATCTCGGTGCTCAGGTCGCGCGGCCCCGCCAGTTCGGTACCGGCCACGAGCACAGCCGCGATCAGCACGATCGACAGCACGACGTTGGCGGCGGGGCCGGCCAGGAGGACGACCATTCGCTGCCATCGAGGCTTCGTGATGAAGTCGCCGGCGTCGCCCGTGGGGTTCGAGGGGTCGATTCCGGAGAAGGCGACGTAGCCGCCCAGAGGCACCAAAGCCAGCCGGTACTCCGTGTCGCCCCGCTCGAATCCCCAGAGCCGGGGGCCGAAGCCGATCGAGAACACCCGCACCCTGATCCGGAACGCCCGCGCCGCCAGGTAGTGCCCGAGTTCGTGAACGAAGATGATCACTCCGATCACGACCAGCAAGGCCAGGGTGTTGCTCAGGATGTTCATCGGACGAAGGGCGAAGACGCAGGCTCCCGCCGATGCTAACCGCCGAAAGGCGCCAGGACTTCCCGGGCCTGGCTCCGACCCCAGGAATCCCAGGCCAGGGCCTCGTCGACGGTCTCCGGGTCGCCCCCGCCCGCCTGCCGGTCGTGGCGCTCGAGCACCCCGGCCACCACGGGCACGATCGCGGTGAAGGGCACTCCTCCGCAGAGAAACGCGTTGACTGCGATTTCGTTCGCCGCGTTCAGCGCCGCCGGCGCGCCACCGCCGCGGGCGAGGGCGGCACGGGCCAGGGACGGCGCCGGGAAGAGCCCTCGATCGACTTGCCGGAACTCCAGCCTGGAGGCGGTCTGCAGCAGCTCCGTCAGGTCGGTCGAGGCCGAGCCGGCCGGCCGCGACCAGCGCTCGGGATACGAGAGCGCGTACTGGATGGGGTATTGCATGTCGTTGGCCGAGATCTGTGCGATCCCGTTGCCACACCGAAACTCGACGATCGAGTGAACGAGGGACTGCGGGTGAATCACGATGTCGATGCGGGAACCGGCGACGTCGAAGAGGTAGCTCGCTTCGATCAGTTCCAGGCCCTTGTTCATCAGGGTCGCCGAATCGACGCTGATCTTCGCGCCCATGTTCCAGGTTGGATGGGCGGTCGCTTCGGCCGGCGTCGCCGTCTCCAGGGTGGCGGGATCGCGGTCGAGGAACGGACCGCCCGAAGCGGTCAGCACGAGACGGCGGACCTCCTCCGGGCGTCCCGCCCTCAGCGCCTGGTGGATCGCGGCGTGTTCGCTGTCGATCGGCAGGATGGAAGAGCCCGAGGCGGCCGCGAGACGCCGCAGCACGGGCCCGGCCGCGACCATCGCCTCCTTGTTGGCGAGCGCGAGGTCGGCGCCGGCCGCAAGCGCCGCCGCCGCCGGCTGAAGACCGGCCGCGCCGACGATTGCCGTCACGACGAGATCGATGTCGCCGGTCCCGACCGCGTCCAGCAGTGCCTGGTCGCCGCACGTCAGGCGGACTCCGTCCGGCAGTTCGCCCCCCAGCGCGGCGGCCCTGTCGGCGCTTGCAACGATCACGCGGTCGGGCCGGAACTCGCGCGCCAGCTCGGCCAGGCGGGCCGGTCGGGTTCCCTGGGCCGCGAGCACCGAAACCCGCAATCGGTCCGGGTGGTTGCGCGCCACCGCCAGGGTCGCCTCGCCGACCGAACCGGTGGCCCCCAGGACGGCGACGCTGCGGCGGCTCAAGGCAGGGCTCCGACGGTGCCAGTCCCGTAGAGGACACTCCCGTAGAGGGTCGGGATCGCCGGCCCTAGGGCGCCGATGTCGACGAGGACGTACAGGAGCGGCGTCGCCAGCATCACGCTGTCCAGCCGGTCGAGGAGACCGCCGTGGCCCGGCAGCAGCCGGCTGGCGTCCTTGACCTTCGCGGCACGCTTGAGCAGAGACGCCACGAGGTCTCCAGCCTGGCCGGCGCCGCCGCAGACCAGCGCGACCAGGGAAACGCCCGGCACGAAGTCGTCCGGGCCGAGCCAAAGCAGGAAACCCGCGGTGCCGACGCCGACGCTCGCGATCAGGCCGCAGACCGCGCCGGCGATCGTCTTCTTCGGACTGATTTCGGGGGCCAGAGGACGGCGGCCGAACGCTCGCCCGCCGTAGTAGGCGCCGATGTCGCCCACCGCGGCGACCGCCAGAACCCAGAGCAGGAGCGCGGGATCGAGCTGGTGGAGGTGAACCGCGGCGACGAGGAACAGCCCCAACCACAGCGCGCCGAAGGTGAAGAGGGCCGAGATCGCCAGCCGGTCGCGCAACTCGGCACGGTTGCCCAGCCCGACCGCCGTTGCCAGGGCGAGGACGGCCGTTGCCGCCGCGAACCAGACGTCGAGGTCGAAGAGCCGGTGCAGGGGGACGATCCGGAGGTGGACGCCGTTCGTCAGCGCGACGAGAACCAGCGCCAGCCACAACGCAAGTCGGAACCTCGGCGCGTCGGCGATCCGCTGCACCAGGGCGGTGTACTCCGCGGCCGCCAGCAGGACGACCAGGGTGAGGACCGCCACGAAGAACGGGGGCTTCAGGTACAGGACGAGGGCTGTCGCCAGCGCCGCGGTCACGATTCCCGTGACAACGCGTTTCATTGGCGCCGACTGTATTCCACCCGTTCCAGGCCCGCTTCGTGAGCCGGCTCTGCCGACTCCGTTGTCACGCTCCCCGTGACAACGCGTTTCATTGGCGCCGACTGTATTCCACGTGCTCCAGGCACAGGCCACGCGCCGGTGCGTTGGGGCCGGCCGCCGCGCGCGGGCCGCCGCCCAGGAGGTCGGCGAAGTCGTCGACCGACCGGCGGCCGCGGCCGACCTCCAGGGTCGTGCCCACGAGCGCGCGGACCATCCCGCGCAGGAATCCGTCGCCGGCGACGCGAAAGCTCAGCTCGTCGCCGGCGTCCTTCCATTCGGCCTGGTGGATCGTGCGTTCCGGCTGGCCGTGGCTGCCCCCGGACTTGGCGAAGGCCGAGAAGTCGTGGCGTCCCGGCAGCAGGGATGCGGCCCTCTTCATTGCCTCCAGGTCGAGTTCGCCCGGCGCCGGGACGACGAAGGGCGCCCGAAACGGGTCGATCACCGGGGCGCGGCAGAGCCGGTAACGGTAGACCTTGAAGGCGGCGCTCTTGCGGGCGTGAAAGGTCTCGTGCACCGGGTCGGCGTCCAGTACGCGGACCGGAGCCGGCAAGTAACGGTTGCTGCCCTGGACGAGCGCCCTGCACGTTTCCGCGGCCGGCGCGCTTGCGGCCACCGTCAGGTGGGCCACCTGGCCGCGGGCGTGGACGCCGGCGTCCGTGCGGCTGGCCCCGTAGACGGTCACGCTTCGGCCGAGGATTCGGGCCAGGGCTTCTTCGACAACCTGCTGGACGGCGAGCGCGTTGTCCTGGCGCTGCCAGCCGGCGTAGTCCGTGCCGACATAGGCGATTCGCAGGCGGAACTTCATCGGGCTTCGGCTCCCGAGCCTGACACCTTCGGGGTCGCGGCTCCGGCGCGCCGCCGATCGATCATGAACAGCAGCACCGGCGGCAGCCAGACCGCGACGTAGACCCAGGGGAAGTAGTCGACTCCGGCGAGTGCCGGCAGGTAGGCCAGGGGCAGGGTCGCCGACAGCAGCAGGACACTGCGCACGCCGAGCAGCGCCGCCCAGGGCAGGATCCAGATCAGGTACCAGGGATAGAGGGTAGGGCTTGCCAGCAGGACGACGCCGAACGCGGCGAAGGCGGCGCGGGTCGGCCCGGGGCGCTGCCGCCAGACTCGAAGCCACGCGACGCCGCCGGCCGCCAGGAGCAGGGTGCGGGCGAGGAACTGGGGATAGGTGTGGGCGTACAAGGTGCGCCAGGGCGGCGCGTCGATTTCGCCGCTGAAGACGAGGCGAACCGCGTGGACGAGTCCGGCGGCGACGTGGTCGAGCTGCAGTACGTCGAGCAGGCGCCACAGGGGTTCGTAGAGCGGACCGTTGTACTCCCACCGGAGCGCGTAGACGGCAAGGCCCGGAGGTACGCCGCCCGTCCAGATCAGGACGGCCGCGGCGGTAGGGACGAGCAGGCAGGCGGCGCCCAACGCGAACAGACGGCCTTGCGGCCGGTCGCGCCGAATCGTCCGCCACCAGAGGGGAATCGCCGCGAGAGGAACCAGCTTGGCCAGCACGCCGAGCGCGGCGACGGCCCCTGCGGCGAGCGAACGCCCTGAAGGGCTTGGGGAACCGCGCCCGACCGCGATCAGACAGACGCAGGCGATGACGAGCGAGGCGCCCAGGACGTCGACGTGGCCCATGCCGGCGCCCTCGATCACGACCAGCGGATTCCAGACGTATGCCAGGGCGCTCACAGTCGAACCGCGTCGGCGGGCAAGCCCGAGCAACAGGGCGCAGGCGATCAGGTCGACCGCGACCAGCGTCAGCTTGTAGGCGGTGAGCGGCTGCGGCGTGGCGCTGGCGGCGGCGAACAGGCTCAGCGCCAGCGGCGGGTAGACCGTGGCGACGTCGCGGTGGGCGGTGCGCTGCCACAGGTCGTCGCGCTGCGTGGTCAATCCGGGGTCGTTCGGAGTGAGGCGATACGGGTTTGCGCCGGAAGCGGCTACGCGGCCGTCCCAGAGGTAGCGGTGGACGTCGTCGGACAGGCTCGGCGCCAGCGGCAGGGCGAGCAGGCGCAGCACCAGGGCGACGACCAGGATGCCGACGATCCGTGGCTCGCTCGCTTCCTCCCGCCGCGCCGGTCCGAACCGCTTCAGCGCCCAAAACAGGGCGCCGAAGGCCAGGAGGAGCACCGCGAGGAAGAGCACGCTCGTCCACGGTGTGTCCGCCGCCGGTCGCAGGCCGGTGCGGTCCAGGAGGAGGAGCCCGCCGAAGCAGGCGAGCAGAGGCCAGGCGGCTGCCACTGGTGGGAGTGCCCTTGCCATATCGTCGGCGTTCGTGCTTCTTCCCGTGTACTACGCCGTTCTCGGCACACTCGCACTCTTTGGAGTGCACCGACTGGTTCTGCTGCTGGTGCTGCGCCTGGTCCGGCCGCCCGCGGAGGCCGGCGGCCCGGCCGCGGCAGGCGCGGAGACGGAAGTCCCCCTGGACGAGGTTACTTCGGACCGGGTCGTTGCGCCTCGGGTGACTGTCCAACTGCCAATCTACAACGAGCGCTATGTCGCCCCGCGGCTGCTCGCGGCCGTGCTCGACTTCGACTATCCAGCGGAGCGGCTGGAGGTCCAGATCCTCGACGACTCGACCGACGATACGGGCGATCGGATCGAGGCGGTGCTGGAGGAGGCGTCGAAGCGAGGGCGCCGGCTGCCGGCGGTCCGGCACCTCCGTCGATCGGAACGGGAGGGCTTCAAGGCAGGGGCCCTGGCAGCCGGTCTGAGCCAGGCTTGCGGCGAGCTGATCGCGATCTTCGACGCCGACTTCGTACCCGGGCCGGACTTTCTGCGCCGCACGGTGCCTGCCTTCGCCGATCCCGGGCTCGGCATGGTCCAGGCGCGCTGGGATCACACGAATCGCGGGGACTCCCTGCTGACCCGCGCTCAGGCGGTCCTGCTCGACGGGCACTTTCTCGTCGAGCAGGAGGCGCGCTACCGGTCCGGTTGCTTCTTCAACTTCAACGGCACCGCGGGCGTCTGGCGGCGCCAGGCGATCGAGGACGCCGGCGGCTGGCAGTTCGACACGCTGACCGAGGACCTCGACCTCTCCTACCGGGTGCAGCTCGCCGGATGGCGCTTCGCGCTCCGGACCGACCTGGCGGTGCCCGCCGATCTGCCGGCCCGCGTCAACGACTTCAAGAGCCAGCAGCACCGGTGGGCTCGTGGCACGGCCCAGACCCTGCGCAAGCTGCTGGCCCGGATCCTTCGAAGCCGGGTGAAGCCGCGGGTCAAGCTCGCGGCGACGGCTCACCTGACCTCGGGCTTCTGTTATCCGCTGCTCGTCGTGCTGGGGCTCCTGCTCCTGCCGGCCATCCTGTTGCGCCAGGAGTCTCCGCACCTGCTGCTGTGGATCGACGCGCCGCTGTTCCTGCTCGGCACGGCCGCCGTGGCGGGCTGCTACACCGCCGGCCAGCGGCGGGCCGGCCGCCCGGGTTCCCGGGCGTGGCTGGAAGTGCCGCTTGCGATGTCCGTCGGTATCGGCCTGTCGCTTCACAACTCGGCCGCCGTGGTCACTGGCCTGTTTCGTCGCGGCGGCGTGTTCGCGCGCACGCCGAAGCTCCCGGCGGGAGCGCCGGACCCTCCCGCGCAGTACCGGTCGCGCGCCGTCTGGAGCCTCTGGGGCGAAGCCACGCTCGCGCTCTACTTCTGGATCTGCATCGCCGCCGCCGGCTTGAGTGGCCGCTGGTGGTCCCTTCCCTTTCTGTACCTCTTCGCGCAGGGGTATAGCCTGATGGCGCTGGGCGGCACTCTGCCTCGGTGGGGACGCCGCGCCAGGCTGCCGTAGTCCATGATTCGCCCCCTTGGAAGACCCTCGGCTTCCGTCTCCCCCAGGCAGGCGGAGGTGGTCGTGCGGCCGGCCTCGCCGGCGGACGCCCCCTTCCTCAGGCGGTGGCGATCCGAGCCAGCCGTGCGACGCTTCCAGCCGCTGCACAACGTGTCCGCGTCGCGACTGCGAGCGGACCTGGCGTCGCAGCGGCCGCGGGACATCTACCGCGGCCGGGGCGACCGCTACACCTGGCTGGTCGAGGCGGACGGCGATCGTGCCGGCTGGATCACGTTGGCGATCGTCAACTGGGAGCACGGGCTGAGCGAGCTGGGGTACGCCCTGGCAACGCGCCACCACGGCCGCGGCACGATGACCGCGGCACTGGGGCAGTTGCTGCCGGAGCTCCTGCTCCGCACGCCCGTGGAGCGCATCGAGGCGAGATGCGCGGTCGACAACGAAGCGTCACGGAAGGTGCTGGAGAAGCTGGGATTCGTTCACGAGGGCCGGCTCCGCTCGTACTTCGTGCTGCAGGGCCGCCGCACCGACCACCACCTGTACGCGCTCCTGCGCGAGGACTACATTCCCGCGAGGAGCTAGGCGGCTTGGAACTGGCCGCGACTGGGTGCGCCGCAGGCACTGGGTGCGCCGGCCTTCTGGCCGGCTTCTGAGAAGGACGCGCCGCGAAGCGGCGACCACTAGCCCCTCCGCGGGCTGCCGCGCTACAGTTGCCAGCCTTGGTCCGTCACATGGGGAGGTACGTATCGTGAGCACTGGAACCGGGTCGAACGCCGTCGACTCCGCGCTTGAGAATCTCGAGGCAGGAATCGCGTTGTTCTACGAGGACAAGATCGCCGAAGCCAGGGGCCGCTTCGAAGACGTGGTCGCGGGCAGTGGCGAGAGCCGGCTCGTCATTCGTGCAAAGGACTACCTTGCCGCCTGCAAGCGGGTGGAAGCCGTGGCGGACGGCGGCCCGGACGACGCCTTCCTTCAGGCCGTGATGGCCCGGAACGACGGCGACCTGGAGCGCGTTCTCGAGTTGTGCGGAGGCGACGGTCGGGACCAGGACGACCGTTTCGTCTATCTGGTGGCCTGTGTGCATGCCCTGAAGGGAGACGAGGACGCCGCCCTGGACACCTTGGCGAAGGCCGTCGAACTCGACACGAAGAACCGGGTTCGAGCCTTCTACGACAGCGACTTTTCTCTACTGGACGGGGACGAGCGTTTCGACAAGCTCGTCCATGACGATAGCGACTGACGTGGCTGCCGAGGCCGGCGCGGCCGTCATTCTCGCTGCCGGCGGTGGCGAGCGGCTGCGCTCCGAGCGGCCCCGGGTCCTGCATCGCGCCGGCGGCCGAGCGCTCGTGGCGTGGGTCGTCGCGGCGGCGCGCGAAGCCGGCTGCACCCCGATCCACCTCGTCGTCGGCAGCGGAGCGCGGGAGATCCGGGAGGTCCTCGAGGATGAGGGATTGGGCGGAGAGGACGTCCTCTTGGTGGAGCAGCTTGAGGAGCAGCGCGAGGAGCAGGGGACCGGACAGGCGCTGCTGCTGGTCCGCGAACTCCTGGGTAGCGACGGTCCGGTTCTCGTCCTGTCCGGCGATGCGCCCCTGATTCGGCCGGCGACTCTCCGGAGACTCCTGGACAGCGCTCGTAGCGGCTGGGCCAGCGTCGCGGTAGCCGATCTGGACGAACCGGACGGTCCGGGACACTACGCGCTGCCCGTCCCGGCGATCTTCGACTGGCTGGAGAAGCTCGATGCGGAAAGGGGAGGGGACCGGCTCTGCCTGGCGGATGCCGTCTCCGCCGCGGCGCTCGAGAACCCGGTGACCTGCGTCCGGGTGGAGGACGCCTCGGAAGCGCTCGGCGTCAACTCGCGGGCGGAACTTGCGGCGGTTCAACGGGTGCTCTACCGCCGCAGCGTCGACGCGCTGCTCGAAGCCGGCGTCACGATCCTCGATCCGGGTAGCGTCTGGGTGGATGCCGGCGTGACGGTCGGTCCCGACTCGGTGCTGCACCCGGGTGTCACCCTGCTGGGCGCCAGCCGGGTGGGACGCGGCTGTACCGTTCACTGCGGCGCCTGGCTCCGCGACAGCGTCCTCGCGGACGGAGTGGACGTCCTGCCCTACTCGGTTCTCGACGGAGCCCGCGTCGCCTCGGGCTGCAGCGTCGGCCCCTTCGCGCGCCTGCGGCCGGAGGCGGTTCTGGACGAGGGTGTGCGAGTCGGCAACTTCGTCGAGGTGAAGAAGTCGACCCTGGGCCCCGGGGTCAAGGCTTCCCATCTCTCCTACCTGGGCGATTCGTCGATCGGTGCGGGCGCCAACATCGGCGCCGGAGTGATCACCTGCAACTACGACGGCAAGACGAAGAACCGCACGGTGATCGGCGAGGGGGCGTTCGTCGGCAGCGACACGATCCTGATCGCTCCGGTCGAAGTCGGCGCGGGGAGCTACACCGGCGCGGGTTCGGTGATCACGAAGGACGTGCCGGAGGAGACTCTTGCCGTCGGCCGGGCGCGTCAGAAGAACATCAAGCGCCGTCCGCGGTGACCGACTTGGACTTCCGCTCCCGCCTGAACCCCGAACAGTTGGCGGCGGTCACCCACGACGGTGGGCCGCAACTCGTGATCGCCGGCGCCGGGTCGGGTAAGACCCGGGTGATCACCTACCGGATCGCCTGGCTCGTCGCGGAGAGGGGAATCGAGCCGTGGCGGATCGCGGCGGTGACCTTCACCAACAAGGCGGCGGACGAGATGCGCGGGCGCGCCCTCGACCTGGTCGGCGGCAACGCAAATGTCTTCGTCGGCACCTTCCACCGGTTCTGCGTGCGACTCCTGCGCCGCTACGGGGACCGCGTCGGCCTCCAGTCCGACTTCGCGATCGTCGACGCGCCGGATCAGCTGCGGCTGATCAAGGCGGCTCTGAAGGCGGAGGACCTGGACGAACAGACGTTCCAGCCCCGCGCGGTCCAGGGCCGGATCAGCGCGGCCAAGAACCGGCTCCTGACGCCGGCCACGTTCGAACGCGAGGCCGAGGACTTCTTCGACCGTCATGTCGCCGCCGTCTACCGCCGCTATCAGCGCGACCTGCGGCGCGCGGGCGGCGTCGACTTCGACGATCTCATCGCGCTCGCGGTGCGGCTGCTGCGAAAGGAAGCGGACGTCGGCGAGCGGGTTCGGGGACGCTTCCGCCACCTGCTCGTCGACGAGTTTCAGGACACGAATGCGGCCCAGCTCGAACTGATCAAGAACCTCGTTCTCGACCCGGACGGCTCGGTCTCCGGGCTGACCGCGGTCGGCGACGAGGACCAGAGCATCTACGGCTGGCGGGGGGCCGAGATCGACAACCTGCTTCGCTTCGAGCGCCACTTTCCCGGCGCCCGGGTTCGCAAGCTGGAACGCAACTACCGCTCGACGCAGAACATCCTCGACGCTTCGGGCGCCGTCATCGCGCGCAACGAGGAGCGGCGCGGCAAGGCGCTGTGGACCGACACCGGTGCGGGTGATCCGCTACGGCTCTTCTTCGCCGCCGATCAGGAGGACGAGGCGCGCTGGGTCGTGCGGCAGGTGGGGGAGCTTGGCGCCAACGGCTTCGAGTTCGGCGACATGGCCGTCCTCGTGCGGACCAACGCGCAGACACGGGCGATCGAGGACCAGATGCTGCGGAGCGAGATTCCGTACTGTCTGGTCGCCGGCGTTCGGTTCTACGAGCGCGCCGAGGTCAAGGACCTGGCCGCGTACCTTCGGGTGATCAACAATCCGCGGGACAACCTGTCTCTGCGGCGGATCCTGAACCAGCCGCGGCGGGGCATCGGCCGCCGGACCGAGGAGTTCCTGGTGGCCCGGGCGGCGACGATGGGCCATTCCCTTTGGGACGCGATCAGGCTCGACCCGCTGCAGGAGCTGCCGGCGCGGAACCGCCGTGCGGTCGACGACTTCAGGGGCCTGATCGAGGCGCTCCGCAAGGAAGCGGAGCAGCAGCCGCTGGCTGAGCTCGTCCGGGGGGCGATCGTCGCGGCCGGCTTCGACGCGCTCTACGGGAAGGGCGACGAGGAGGGGCAGGAGCGGCTGGACAACCTGGGCGAACTCGTTTCGGCCGCGCAGGACTTCCAGACCCGGTACGGCTGTGAAGAGATGCCTGCCAGGATTCCGACCTCGGCGCTTCCGGCCCTCGACGATCCCCTGGGCGCCGGCGAGACGGACGAGGAGCCGCCGACCAGTCCGCTGACGAACTTCCTGGACTACGTCTCCCTGGTCAGCGACACGGACGGCCTGAACGCCGACCTCGGCGTCGCGGTGATGACCCTGCACAGCGCCAAGGGCCTCGAGTACCCGGCCGTCTTCGTCACCGGACTGGAGGACGGCCTGCTGCCGCACTTCCACGCCGGTGGCGGCGCGCGGGACATCGAGGAGGAGAGACGGCTGTTCTACGTCGGCATGACCCGCGCCGAACGGCGGCTGTTCCTCAGCGGCTGCCGTCGCCGGATGATCGCGGGCATGTTCCAGGACCAGCAGCCCTCGCCCTTCCTGATCGACGTGCCGGAGGAACTCGTGGAGACCGCCCAGAGCCCGGACATCTACGCCGGGCCGCGGACCGCGGGCGTTCGCAGCTTCTTCGGCGCCGATCGTTCCGCCGGCGTCCCGTACCGGTCGCCGCCGCCCTCGGGCCTGAAGGGTCGAGCGTCGGGACGGCCCATGAAGCAGGCCGCCGGCGGTTTGCGACCGGGCGCGTACGTCCGTCACGCGACGTTGGGCAAGGGCGTGGTGTTGCACCTCGACGGCCAGGGCGAGAACGCCAAGCTGACGGTCTTCTTCGACAAGGCAGGCAAGCGGAAGCTCGTCCGCCGCTACGCCCCGCTGGAGGTTCTCTGAGCCCCAGAACCGTGTGCGCCGGCGTCGCAGCGGAGCGAGGCCGTTGGCCTCGCGCGTCCTTTTCAGAGAGCCGACGAGGACGTCGGCGCACCCAGTCTGCACCTTCCTCCGTCACTGGGTGCGCCGACGTCCTCGTCGGCTTCCGAAGAAGAACCGCGCCGCGAAGCGGCGACGACATTGTCCCCTGCAACGCCCCACCTGCTGCTACACTCCGGCGCCTGCCTGTCGGGGCGTGGCGCAGTCTGGTAGCGCACCTGCCTTGGGCGCAGGGGGTCCTCAGTTCAAATCTGGGCGCCCCGATATCGCTCGCATGCCCAGGCCTCGGTTACTCTGTCGCTTTCGCCTGCCTGTAGCTCAGCTGGATAGAGCGGCGGCCTTCTAAGCCGCGGGTCGGGGGTTCGAGTCCCTCCAGGCAGGCCAAGCTCGTTGAGATTCTGGTCGGAGAGGTCTGGTGGGTGTAGCTCAACCGGTAGAGCGCTTGATTGTGGTTCAAGTGGTTGGGGGTTCAAGTCCCCTCACCCACCCCATCCTCCTTTCCGCATCCTTCCCGTTCGCGCGCCCGTAGCTCAGCTGGATAGAGCGACGGCCTCCGGAGCCGTAGGTCAGGGGTTCGAATCCCTTCGGGCGCACCACATTCCTGCCGGCTTTCACACTGGGTGCGCCGGCCTTCTGGCCGGCATCCGGGACTGGGTGCGCCGACGTCCCCGTCGGCTGCGCCGCAGGCGGCCAGAAGAACGCGCCGGCCGGTAGGCCGGCTCCGCCTTGGTTTGCGCACGGCCCCCCCGCCTCAGCGGAGCGAGTCCTTAGGCCTCGCGCGCTCCCTTCAGAAAGCCGACGAGGACGTCGGCACACCCAGTGTTCGAATCCCCGCGCAGCGGGCGCACCTTGGTGTGCAAGTCCCCACGCGCGAGCCGTATGCTCAGATCAGCGACGGACCGGCACCGATGACCACCACCGAAACGACCCCGTCCAGACCCCTCCGAATCCTTCTGGTGCGGCTTTCGGCGATCGGCGACTGCCTGCACGCGGCCCCGGTGGCGGCGGCGCTTCGCCGGGCGAACCCGGATGCGTTCATCGGCTGGGCGATTCAGGAGCCTGCCGCGACCCTCTTGCGGGACTGTCCCGGCGTCGACCGCTTCCACGTCTACCCTCGCCGCGCTCGCGGCATTGCGGCGCGGCTCACGTCGTTCGGCCGTTTCCGCCGCGAACTGAGAAGCTGCCGCTACGACGCCGCGGTCGATGTCCAGGGCCTGACCAAGAGTGGCCTCGTCGCCTGGTTGAGCGGCGCCCGGCAGCGCGTCGGTTTCCGCGGTGGTTCGGCGATGGGCAGCCGTGAACTGAACTCCCTGTTTCTGAACCGGCGTTTCGCCGTCGACCCGGCGGTGACCCACGTGGTCGACCGCAACCTGGCGCTGGCCGGCGCTTCAGGACTGGCCGAAACGAACGAGCCGATCGCCGAGTGGCGGCTGCCCGACTATGCCGAGCCGGAGGCCCTCGATTTCCTCGAGCGCCACGGCCTGGGCGCTGGGGGCTACGCGGTGGTCTCGCCAGGGACGATCTGGCGCACGAAGCACTGGCCGCCGGACCACTTCGCCGCCGCGGTGCGGCGCCTGGGACGGGAGCGCGACCTGCCGGTGGTCGTCGTGTGGGCCGGCGAGGCGGAACGGCTGGCGGCGGAGAAGATCGTTGCCGGTGCCGGTGTCGTTGCCGGGGACAACCCGCCCGTCCTGCTCGCGCCGCCGACCGATCTTCGCGAGCTGGCGACGCTGCTGCGGCACGCGGCCCTGTTCCTGGGCTGCGATTCGGGCCCCGCCCACTTGGCGGCAGCACTCCAGGTTCCGACCGTGTCCGTGTTCGGACCGACCGATCCTGCGCGCAATGGGCCCTACGGACCGCGGTCGGTCTCCGTGCAACTCGACCGGCGGCTGGACTGCCAGCCGTGCTGGCGGCGTACCTGCAGCCGCGGCGACTTTGCGTGCCTGGAGAGGTTGGGTGCCGACCGGGTCGTGGAGGCGTGCCTGAGGAAGCTCGACGCGGCCTAAGGGCCTGCCGCCCAAGCGCCCACGCCGGCCGCCGCTTGGCATACTCCTGTCCATGCCCGACGAACCGGACGCTGAGCCACCGCGTATCCGCCCGCCGACGTTCGACCGGATCGCGGTCCGGTTGCTTGTTGTGGCGCTCGTCGCCGGCGTGCTGACGGCGGCCATCCTCATCCTCTGGCGTGACTTCAGTTGGTTGATGGCGCTTTCCAGCGCCGCCGGCGTCGCTCTCCTGATCTTCTTCAGCGGCCGCGCCGTGCGGATTCTCCGCTTCGAGTGGCGCCGGCCGCCCTTCGAGCGGGAGGACTAGAGAGGTGAAGAAGGTCCGTCCCTGGCGGGTCGAGGCCAACCGCTCGATCTTCGACCACCCGCTGCTCAGGGTCGAGACCCAGAAACTCCGGGCCGGCGCCGACCGGCGCGAAGCGCTCGTGCTGCGGTCGGCGGACTGGGTCAACGTGATTCCCCTGCTCGAATCGGGGTCGCAGGGGCAAGGGCCGACCGTCGTGTTCGTTCGCCAGTGGCGATTCGGGCGCGCCGCGGAGTCGCTGGAGATTCCGGGCGGCATCGTCGAAGCGGGCGAGGACGCGGGAGTCGCCGCGGGGCGGGAACTGCACGAAGAGACCGGCTACCGGGCCGGGCGGATCGAACGCCTCGGCGTGGTCGAGCCGAACCCCGCCATCCTGGACAACGCGTGCTCACTGTGGCTGGCTCGTGACCTCGTGGACACGGGCGATCCGATCGGCGACGGCAGCGAGGAGCTGGAGGTCGTCCACGTGCCGCTGCGCGAGGTCCCGGAGCGGATCGAAAGTGGCGAGATCCGTCACTCGCTTGTCGTCACCGCCTTCTACTTCTTCGCCCGTCGCCACGGTTTCTCGTGAACGAACGTCGACCACGGCCCGTCGCCCTTGCCGCGCGCCGCGGCTCAGAGCCCCTTCGGGGCGTGTCCTTCGACGCGACGGGCACGCTCTTCGTCTGCCCGCGTCGCGGTGAGATCTACGCCGAAGTCCTTGCCCGGCACGGACTGCGCCTGGGCCCAACCGAGATCGAGAGCAGCTTCCGGACCGCCTGGAGCGAACTCGACTGCCGGCTTGGCCGTGGCGAGGACCGCTACAGCAGCCATCCCGACGGCGCTCGTGGCTTCTGGCGGGAGCTGCTGGAGAGATCGTGTGCGCTGCTGGGCCACGAAGCTCCCGGACCGTTTGCGGCCGCCGAGCTGTTCGCCCGTTTCGAACGCGCCGATGCCTGGGAGCTTCGGCCCGGCGTTCGCGCGGTGCTCGCCGAACTGCGGCGCCGGGGCTTGCGGGTCGCGGTGACCAGCAACTGGGACCGGCGGCTGCCCCGGGTGCTGTCCAACCTCGGCCTGGGCGGCGACATCGACGCCGTCGTGTGCTCGGAGGATGTGGGAGCGGCCAAGCCGGCCGAGACGATCTTCCTTGCCGCCTGCCGGGAACTCGACCTGGAACCGGCGTCGGTCCTCCACGTCGGCGACGCCAAGGTCGAGGATCGCGAGGGGGCCGAGGCGGCGGGCCTTCGGGCCTTGTGGCTGAACCCCGCCGAAGGCGACATCGGGACACTGGAGGAGGTGCTCGACTACCTGCGGAGTTAACAGCTTGCACTGCTACACTGGCTTGTGGTGGAGAGTGCGCGATGAAGATATCGACCAAGGGCGAGTACGGCATCCGCGCCATGCTGTACGTGGCGATGCACTCGGAGGCCGGTCCCGTGCCGAGCCATGAGATCGCGATCAACCAGGGCATCCCGGAGCCCTACCTCCGCCAGATCCTTGCGGCGCTTGCCCGCTTCCAGTTGATCCGCTCGAACCGGGGCCCCCAGGGCGGCCACCTCCTGGGACGTTCGGCGGGTGACATCTCGATGCACGACATCCTGGTCGCGCTCGAGGGACACACGACGTCGATCGACCACATCCTGGCCCAGCCCTGCACGATCGGCGTCGGGCCCAAGCACTGCGCGATCCGCGAGGTCTTCCTGAGCGTGAAGGAGGCGGTCGAGAACATCCTCTGCAACCTGAGCCTTGCCGATCTGGCCGAACGCCAGCAGGAAGTCTGCGAGTGCAAGATCGAAATCCCGCACGACCTGCCGGCGGAGCGCCTCCACGGGACGCCGGGCCGGCCGCTGCAGGTGCTGAGCGACTGACGCTCGGGCCGGGAGCGTCGCGGCAGTCGCGCCGTGGCGGGGGCTGGAGCGCTTGCGTGGTGTTGCTGGCTTCGGTCGCGGTGTTCGCCTGGTCGTGCCTCGTACCCGCGGACCCGCCGCCGTCCGACGACGGCGACCTGGAGAGTCTGACGGTGGAGCCGCCGCGCGACTCCGTGTTCCGGCCCGACGAGGATCAGCAGGAGCGCCGGGCGCCGGAGGTTGCGGTCGGCGGCCGCCTTCCAGGTGCTTTTCCAGAGGACTTTCCGCTCCCGGACGGAGCCACGGTGTTCGACTTCGGCGACGTCCCGCAGGAAGGCGAAGCCGGAGAACCGCCTGCGGCGGAGTTCGTGAGCCTGCGGCTGCCGCTGGGCGCCCCGGCCGCGCGGGAATGGCTGCTGCGCGAGGCGCAGGCAACGGGCTGGCGTGTGGCCCTGGGGGACATGATGACGTTCCAGCGTGGCGACGGGTGGGTCCGGGCCGCGATCGAGCCGGGCAGGACCGCCGGCAGTTCGGCTGCCCGTTTCGAGTACCCCAAGCCCTGAGCCCGGGGCCGCTGTTAGCATCGCGCGACCGGCTGGCCGCAGGGAGTACCACTGGTGTCGTGTCTCCGTTACAAGTTCTCAGACAGACGAGCCATGAGTCGTCCGCACGTGGACAGCTTCATGTGGCAAGCCGAGCCGGAGACACGACACTAGGTGACCGGGATGGCGGGTCCATTGACGCTCAGGCGCGCGGAGAAGTACGGCTTCTGCGCCGGCGTGCGGATCGCCGACCGGACGGTGCGAAAACTGGCCGCAGAGGGCCGGAGCGGGAAGATCCTGGGCCAGTTGGTGCACAACGAGCGCGTCGTCTCGGACCTCGTCCAACTGGGGTTCGCCACCGCGGCCTCGCTCGAGGAGGTGCGGGCCGGCACGATCGTGTTCTCGGCGCATGGCGTGCCGCCGTCCTTCCATCGCCGGGCGCTGGAACGCGGCCTCCTGGTGGTCGACACGACCTGCCCCTTCGTCTACGACGTCCATGAGGAGGCCCGGCAGGCGCTCGAGGCGGGCTTCCACGCGGTGTTCATCGGCGACTCCGGCCACCGCGAGGTGATCGGCTACACCCGGGATCTCGATCCTGACGACTACGACGTCGTGCTGACGACCGGGGATGTCGAGCGCATCGACTTCGACCGCCATCCCAGGGTGAAAATCTTCTACCAGACGACGCTGAACAGCGAGGAGTACGAGGACGTGGCGCGGGCGGTCGAGCGCGGGGCGGATCACGCGGAGCGGGCGGACACGATCTGCTACGCGACGAAGGAGAATCAGGACGCGGCACGCGCCCTCGCCGCCGATCCCGAGGTCGACTGCATCGTCGTCGTCGGCGGGCGGCACAGCGCGAACACCAGGCATCTGTGGGAGATCTGCCGGGCTGCCCAGCCGCGGAGCTACCTCGTTCACGGTACGGACGACTTGCGGGCGGACTGGTTTGCTGACTGCGGTGGGGTGGGCATCACCGCGGGCGCGTCGACCCCGGATTCGATGATCGAGGAGGTCGAGGGCGCGATCCGGTCGCTGGCTGCGTCTCCGACGCCGGCATCCGGGTCGCTCGCTGCCCCGGAGGCCGCGCTTTGAGGGTCCTGGTCATCGGCAACGGTGGCCGCGAACACGCGATCTGCTGGCTCATCCGGCAGCGGGCGCCGGCGACGGAGCTCTACTGCGCACCTGGCAGTCCGGGCACCGAGGAGTGCGGCGAGAGTGTTCCGATCGACGTCTCGGACATCGAAGGACTTGGCCGGTTCGCCGCCGAGCGCGACATCGATCTCACCGTGGTCGGCCCCGAGCTGCCGCTTTCTCTCGGCATCGTGGACGCATTTCGCGAACGCGGTCTGCGCATCTTCGGTCCCTCTCGCGCCGCCGCCCGCCTGGAGAGTTCGAAGGTGTTCGCCAAGGAGTTCATGCATCGGCACGGCGTGCCGACATCCGACTTCGTGGTCACCGACGACCGGGACACCGCGCGGAGCGCCGCGGAACGGTTCGGGCTGCCGGCCGTGCTCAAGGCGGACGGACTCGCCGCCGGCAAGGGTGTGCTGATCGTGTCCTCACCGGAAGAGCTCGAGGCCGCACTCGACGTCTTCTTCGTCGACCGCCGCTTCGGGTCAGCCGGGGCCCGGGTTCTGATCGAGCCCTTCGTGCTCGGCGAGGAGGTCTCATTCATCGGGTTCTGCGACGGCCGGCGGGTCCTGCCGCTTGCGACCTCGAAGGACTACAAGCGGATCGGCGACGACGACGCCGGACCGAACACCGGTGGCATGGGCGCCCACAGCCCGGCGGGAATCGTCACCGGGGAGCAGCTCGACGAGATCATGACCGACGTGATGGAGCGCACGGTGGCCGGCATGGCCGCCGACGGGACGCCGTTCTCCGGCGTTCTCTACGCCGGTCTGATGATGAGCCCGGACGGTCCCCAGGTGCTTGAGTTCAACGTCCGGCTCGGCGACCCCGAGGCGCAGGCGCTGCTGCTGAGGCTGGAGGAGGATCCGGTCGACCTGTTCGCTGCCGGCGCCGACGGCGATTTCGGACGTTCCGAACTCGCCTTCAGCTCCGGCGCCTCGGCGTGCCTGGTGCTGGCCAACCGGGGCTACCCGGGGAAGGCGGCATCGGGAGACGCAATCGTTGGGATCGAAGCCGCGCGAGAGCGGGACGGCGTGGTCGTGTTCCACGCCGGTACCGGCCGCCGGGACAACCAGGTCATCGCGACGGGCGGCCGGGTGCTGAACGTCTGCGCGGTCGGCGACGACCTGAGCCAGGCGCTGGCGCGGGCCTACGAGGGTGCGGCCCGGATTCACTGGCCGGCCAAGGCGATGCGCTCGGATATCGGCCGGCGAGTGCTGGGGACGGGGGCGGTCCTGTCGTGAGTTGCGGCGGCTGCAGCTTTGCCGGTCAATCGACCGCGGTGGAGGACACGTTCGTCGGTGTGCGCTTCGGCGAGGAGACGAACCTCACCCTGTGCCGGACCGGGGGCGAGCTGCTGGCCCGCGGCGACGAAGTGATCGTGTCGATGAAGCCGGGTCCCGCCTGGGGCCGGGTCGAAAAGTCACCCATGCCGGTGTTCAAGCCGTGCCAGAAGTCGAGTGCCCGCCGTCTGATCCGTCGGGCCGACGACGCGGACCGTGAGGCGAGAGAACGGCAATTGACGAACCAGGTCCGTGGCAAGACGTTCTGCCGCGAGAGGGCGCGGACGCTCGGCCTGGAGATGAAGGTGTCACGGGTCGACTTCAGTCTGGACAGCCGCCACGCGACGTTCTACTTCACCGCCGAACGGCGGGTCGACTTCCGGCAGTTGTTGCGAGACCTGAAGGTCCGCTTCAAGTCCCGCGTGCGGCTGGTTCACGTCGGGCCGCGGGACGAGGCGCGGCTTCTCGGCGGTGTCGGCATCTGCGGTCGGACGCTGTGCTGCTCCACATGGATCGAGGACTTCCGGCCCATCTCGATCCAGATGGCCAAGCGACAGGGCCTGAGTCTCAACCCGTCCAAGATCTCGGGCAGCTGCGGCCGGCTCCTGTGCTGCCTCGCCTACGAGGACGACGACTACCGTCGTCGCCGTCCGAGCGAGAGGTCCTGGTCGGGGGGTCGCGACGGCGGCGCCTTGCCCGTCTTGAGCTGAACCGTCCGTCTGGAGTTGAAGCGGGAGCGGCCGACGGCCTACGAGGCTCCCCGCCTGCTCAGCACCGCCGGGATGGTCTTCAGCAGGATCTTGAAGTCGAGCGTCGGCGACCAGGTGTCGATGTACTCGAGGTCGAGTTCCATCCAGCGGTCGAAGTCCAGATCGCTGCGGCCGCTGACCTGCCACAGACAGGTAATCCCCGGCTTCATCGACAGGCGCCGCCGCTGCCGCCTCGTGTAGGGCTCCTTCTCCTCGAGTGGCCGGGGGCCGACCAGGCTCATGTCGCCGCGCACGACGTTCCAGAACTGCGGCAGCTCGTCCAGGCTGAACCTCCTCAGGTACTGGCCGAGAGGCGTGATCCGGGGATCGCGGTCCATCTTGAACGCCGGACCGGACATCGTGTTCAGGTGCTTCAGTTCGGCCCGCCGGGCCTCCGCGTCCGCGACCATCGTGCGGAGCTTGTACATGGTGAAGCGGCGGCCGTTCAGACCGCAGCGCGTCTGCCGGTAGAGCACGGAGCCCGATGACGTGACCTTGATCAAGAGCGCCAGCACGAGGATCGCTGGCAGGCTGATCGTCAGCAGCACGATGCCGATGCAGAGGTCGCAGAAGCGTTTGAACAGCAGCAGGGGAAGGCTGGACGGCGCCGGCGAAAGCGTGACGACGGGCCGGCCGGCAAGGGAGTCGAGTTGCACCTGGCTGTGGGGCGGGGGCAGCAGGTCGAGGGCGATGCGGGTCTGGATGCCGTGTTCCTGCAGCGCCTCGAAGATCGTCTGCAGGGCGGGCAACTCGTTGGGGGTAACGGCAAAGAACACGTCGTCCACGACATGCTCTGAGACGACGCGCAGGATGTCGTCGACGCCGCCCCAGACCGGCTGCGTGCCCCGCGCGGACCTGCTCCCGTCGGTGTGGATCAGGCCGACGATCTTGAGGCCCCAGTAGGAATGTTCCTCGATCGACTGCGCGAGCTGTCGCGCCGCTTCCGGTGTGCCGGCGATGAGCACGGCTCGCTGGTTCAGACCGTGTTGCCGCAGGTCGCGCGCGAGTGTGCGCAGCGCGATCTTCTCGGCCAGCAGGAGCACGAAGGACAGGCCTGAGAAGAGCAGCAGCCAGGGGCGGCTGAAG